>NZ_KZ679081.1 GCF_003024195.1 Streptomyces dioscori | reverse complement strand
GTGATCTTGCCGAGGCGTTCGTCGAGCATCTTGCCGGTGAACTTCGGCCACCAGAAGTGGAAGCCGGAGAACATCGCGAACACGACCGTGCCGAACACCACGTAGTGGAAGTGCGCCACCACGAAGTACGAGTCCGAGACGTGGAAGTCCATCGGCGGCGACGCCAGGATGACACCGGTCAGACCACCGAAGGTGAAGGTGATCAGGAAGCCGGTGGCCCACAGCATCGGGGTCTCGAAACTCAGTGACCCCTTCCACATGGTGCCGATCCAGTTGAAGAACTTCACGCCCGTCGGTACGGCGATGAGGAACGTCATGAAGGAGAAGAACGGCAGCAGGACTCCGCCGGTGACGTACATGTGGTGCGCCCACACCGTCACGGACAGACCCGCGATGGCGATGGTCGCGCCGATCAGACCCATGTAGCCGAACATCGGCTTGCGGGAGAAGACCGGGATGACCTCACTGATGATGCCGAAGAACGGCAGCGCGATGATGTACACCTCTGGATGGCCGAAGAACCAGAAGAGGTGCTGCCACAGCAGCGCTCCGCCGTTGGCCGAGTCGAAGATGTGTGCGCCGAACTTCCGATCCGCCTCCAGCGCGAACAGCGCGGCGGCGAGCACGGGGAAGGCCAGCAGCACCAGGACCGCGGTGAGCAGCACGTTCCACACGAAGATCGGCATACGGAACATCGTCATGCCGGGGGCGCGCATGCAGATGATGGTGGTGATGAAGTTGACCGCGCCCAGGATGGTGCCGAAGCCGGAGAAGGCCAGACCCATGATCCACATGTCGGCGCCGATGCCCGGCGAGCGGACCGCGTCCGACAGCGGGCTGTAGGCGAACCAGCCGAAGTCGGCGGCGCCCTGCGGGGTGAGGAAGCCACCGACCGCGATGAGCGAGCCGAACAGGTACAGCCAGTAGGCGAACATGTTCAGCCGCGGGAACGCCACGTCGGGCGCACCGATCTGCAGCGGCATGATCCAGTTCGTGAAGCCGGCGAACAGTGGCGTCGCGAACATCAGCAGCATGATCGTGCCGTGCATCGTGAACGCCTGGTTGAACTGCTCGTTCGACATGATCTGCGTGCCGGGACGGGCCAGTTCGGCGCGCATCAGCAGCGCCATGACGCCACCGATGCAGAAGAACGCGAACGACGTGACCAGGTACATCGTGCCGATCGTCTTGTGGTCCGTGGTGGTCAGCCA
>NZ_KZ679080.1 GCF_003024195.1 Streptomyces dioscori | reverse complement strand
CCGACGGCGACGATCTTCTGGTGGTGCTTGGGGCCGGCGAGCGTGCCGGAGACCGAGACTTCCTGGCCGTCGCCGAGGGTGCCGCGCACGGTGACCACGTTGCGGTGGTCCGAGGACTCCGAGCTGGTGGTCAGCCGTACCTCGACGCCACGCTCCTGCGCGAACAGCGGGGCGTTCACGTAGGAGACGGTCTCGTCGACCACGTCCTCGAAGACGCCCTTGAGCGCGGAGAGTTCGAGCACCTTCACGTCGTGCTGGGTGATCTCGCCGTACACCTCGACGTCGAGACGGACCGCGACCTCGCCCGCGAGCGCGGTGAAGATACGGCCGAGCTTCTCAGCGAGCGGCAGACCCGGCTTGACGTCCTCGGCGATGACGCCGCCCTGGACGTTCACCGCGTCCGGGACCAGCTCACCGGCGAGCGCGAGGCGCACCGAGCGGGCGACGGCGATGCCGGCCTTCTCCTGCGCCTCGTCCGTGGAGGCACCCAGGTGCGGGGTGCACACGACCTGGTCGAGCTCGAAGAGCGGGGAGTCGGTGCAGGGCTCCTTCGCGTACACGTCGAGGCCGGCGCCGGCGACCCGGCCCTCCTTGAGCGCCGAGTACAGCGCGACCTCGTCGACGATCCCGCCGCGCGCGGCATTGACGATCCGCACCGACGGCTTGACCTTGTGCAGCGCCTCGTCGCCGATCAGACCCAGGGTCTCGGGCGTCTTGGGCAGGTGGACGGTGATGAAGTCGGACACTTCGAGGAGCTCGTCCAGCGAGAGGACCTTGACGCCCATCTGCGCGGCCCGCGCGGGCTGTACGTAGGGGTCGTAGGCGACGACCTTCATGCCGAACGCCGACATGCGCTGGGCGACGAGCGCGCCGATCCGGCCCAGCCCCACGACACCCAGGGTCTTCTCCGCGAGCTCGACGCCCGTGTACTTGCTGCGCTTCCATTCGCCGTTCTTCAGGGCCGTGTTGGCCTGCGGAATGTGGCGGGCGGTGGCGAGCAGCAGACCGCAGGCCAGCTCGGCGGCGGTCACGATGTTCGAGGTAGGGGCGTTGACGACCATCACGCCGGCCTTGGTGGCGGCGGAGACGTCGACGTTGTCCAGGCCGACGCCGGCTCGTGCGACGACCTTCAGCTTCTTCGCGGCGGCGACGGCCTCGGCATCGACCTTCGTCGCGGAACGGATCAGGATCGCGTCGACGTCGGCGATCGCGGGCAGCAACTCGGCGCGGTCGCCGCCGTTGCAGTGCCGGATCTCGAAGTCCGGGCCCAGTGCGTCCACCGTCGCGGGCGACAGTTCTTCAGCGATGAGTACGACAGGTTTCGAGCTCACGTG
>NZ_KZ679079.1 GCF_003024195.1 Streptomyces dioscori | reverse complement strand
GGAGGCGGAACCAGTAGAAGCCGTGGCCGGCGAGGGTGAGGAGGTAGGGGAGTTCGCCGATGGCGGGGAAGCGGACGCCGCCGATGAGTTCGACAGGGTGGCGTCCGTTGAAGGTCTGGAGGTCGAGTTCGGTGGGCTGGGCGAAGCGGGAGAAGTTGTGGACGCACAGCACGAGGTCGTCCTTGTATTCCCGCAGGAAGGCGATGACGGCGGGGTTGGTGGACGGCAGTTCTGTGTAGGAGCCGAGGCCGAAGGCGGGGTTCTGTTTGCGGATCTCGATCATGCGGCGGGTCCAGTGGAGCAGGCTGGAGGGGTTGCTCATGGATGCTTCGACGTTGGTGACCTGGTAGCCGTGGACCGGGTCCATGATCGTGGGGAGGAAGAGGCGTCCGGGGTCGCAGGAGGAGAAGCCGGCGTTGCGGTCGGGGGTCCACTGCATGGGGGTGCGGACGGCGTCGCGGTCGCCGAGCCAGATGTTGTCGCCCATGCCGATCTCGTCGCCGTAGTAGAGGATCGGCGAGCCGGGCAGGGACAGGAGGAGGGCGGTGAAGAGTTCGATCTGGTTGCGGTCGTTGTCCAGGAGGGTGGCGAGGCGGCGGCGGATGCCGATGTTGGCGCGCATGCGGGGGTCTTTGGCGTATTCGGCATACATGTAGTCGCGTTCTTCGTCGGTGACCATTTCGAGGGTGAGCTCGTCGTGGTTGCGCAGGAAGATGCCCCACTGGCAGCCGGAGGGGATGGCCGGGGTTTTCGCCAGGATCTCCGAGACGGGGTAGCGGGATTCGCGGCGCACTGCCATGAAGATGCGTGGCATGACGGGGAAGTGGAAGGCCATGTGGCATTCGTCGCCGCCGGCGGTGTAGTCGCCGAAGTAGTCGACGACGTCTTCGGGCCATTGGTTGGCTTCGGCGAGCAGGACGGTGTCGGGGTAGTGGGCGTCGATCTCGGCGCGGACCTGTTTGAGGACCTGGTGGGTGGCGGGGAGGTTTTCGCAGTCGGTGCCCTCTTCGGCGAAGAGGTAGGGGACGGCGTCGAGGCGGAAGCCGTCGATGCCCAGGTCGAGCCAGAAGCGCAGGGCGGAGACGATTTCTTCGACGACGGCGGGGTTTTCGAAGTTGAGGTCGGGCTGGTGGGAGAAGAAGCGGTGGAAGTAGTACTGCTTGCGGATGGGGTCGAAGGTCCAGTTGGAGGCTTCGGTGTCGACGAAGATGATGCGGGCGTCGGCGTACTGCTGGTCGTCGTCGGCCCACATGTAGTAGTCGCCGTAGGGTCCGGTGGGGTCGTTGCGGGAGGCCTGGAACCAGGGGTGCTGGTCGCTGGTGTGGTTCATGACGAAGTCGATGATGACGCGCATGCCGCGTTGGTGGGCGGCGTCGACGAATTCCACGAAGTCGGCGAGGTCGCCGAATTCGGGCAGGACGGCGGTGTAGTCGGAGACGTCGTAGCCGCCGTCCCTGAGGGGGGACTGGAAGAAGGGGGGCAGCCACAGGCAGTCGACGCCGAGCCATTGGAGGTAGTCGAGTTTGGCGGTGAGGCCTTTGAGGTCGCCGATGCCGTCGCCGTTGCTGTCCTGGAAGGAGCGGACCAGGACTTCGTAGAAGACGGCGCGTTTGAACCATTCGGGGTCCCGGTCTTTGGCGGGGGTGTCCTCGAAGGTGTCCGGGACGGGTTCGTTGACGATCATGTGGGTGACCCTCCGGTGGGCGGTGAGGACGGTCGCAGGACGGTCAGTACGTGCGCGGCCCGGTGACCGGGCGTGAGGCGTACGTAGTTGGTCCTGCCCCAGGGGTAGATCTCGCCGGAGAGCTCGTCGCGCACCGGCAGTGACGCGTGCCAGTCGAGGCCGAGTCGTGGCATGTCCAACGAGATGGTGGCTTCCTGGGTGTGGTGGGGGTCGAGGTTCACGACCACCAGAACCGTGT
>NZ_KZ679078.1 GCF_003024195.1 Streptomyces dioscori | reverse complement strand
ACACAGTGGACGCGAGCAACTGAGGACAAGCCCTCGGCCTATTAGTACCGGTCAGCTCCACCCCTTACAGGGCTTCCACATCCGGCCTATCAACCCAGTCGTCTACTGGGAGCCTTAACCAATCAAGTTGGTGGGAGTCCTCATCTCGAAGCAGGCTTCCCGCTTAGATGCTTTCAGCGGTTATCCCTCCCGAACGTAGCCAACCAGCCATGCCCTTGGCAGGACAACTGGCACACCAGAGGTTCGTCCGTCCCGGTCCTCTCGTACTAGGGACAGCCCTTCTCAAGACTCCTACGCGCACAGCGGATAGGGACCGAACTGTCTCACGACGTTCTAAACCCAGCTCGCGTACCGCTTTAATGGGCGAACAGCCCAACCCTTGGGACCGACTCCAGCCCCAGGATGCGACGAGCCGACATCGAGGTGCCAAACCATCCCGTCGATATGGACTCTTGGGGAAGATCAGCCTGTTATCCCCGGGGTACCTTTTATCCGTTGAGCGACGGCGCTTCCACAAGCCACCGCCGGATCACTAGTCCCGACTTTCGTCCCTGCTCGACCCGTCGGTCTCACAGTCAAGCTCCCTTGTGCACTTACACTCAACACCTGATTGCCAACCAGGCTGAGGGAACCTTTGGGCGCCTCCGTTACTCTTTAGGAGGCAACCGCCCCAGTTAAACTACCCATCAGACACTGTCCCTGATCCGGATCACGGACCCAGGTTAGACATCCAGCACGACCAGACTGGTATTTCAACGACGACTCCACACTGGCTGGCGCCAATGCTTCACAGTCTCCCAGCTATCCTACACAAGCCGAACCGAACACCAATATCAAACTATAGTAAAGGTCCCGGGGTCTTTCCGTCCTGCTGCGCGAAACGAGCATCTTTACTCGTAGTGCAATTTCACCGGGCCTATGGTTGAGACAGTCGAGAAGTCGTTACGCCATTCGTGCAGGTCGGAACTTACCCGACAAGGAATTTCGCTACCTTAGGATGGTTATAGTTACCACCGCCGTTTACTGGCGCTTAAGTTCTCAGCTTCGCCAAACCGAAGTTTGACTAACCGGTCCCCTTAACGTTCCAGCACCGGGCAGGCGTCAGTCCGTATACATCGCCTTACGGCTTCGCACGGACCTGTGTTTTTAGTAAACAGTCGCTTCTCGCTGGTCTCTGCGGCCACCCCCAGCTCACCGAGTAAATCGGATCACCAGTGATGGCCCCCCTTCTCCCGAAGTTACGGGGGCATTTTGCCGAGTTCCTTAACCATAGTTCACCCGAACGCCTCGGTATTCTCTACCTGACCACCTGAGTCGGTTTAGGGTACGGGCCGCCATGAAACTCGCTAGAGGCTTTTCTCGACAGCATAGGATCATCCACTTCACCACAATCGGCTCGGCATCAGGTCTCACCCTTGATGTGCGACGGATTTACCTATCACACGGGCTACACCCTTACCCCGGGACTACCACCGCCCGGGCTGGACTACCTTCCTGCGTCACCCCATCACTCACCTACTACAGGTCTGGTCCGTCGGCTCCACCACTTTCCATTCCCCGAAGGGTCCGGAACGGCTTCACGGACTTAGCATCGCCTGGTTCGATGTTTGACGCTTCACAGCGGGTACCGGAATATCAACCGGTTATCCATCGACTACGCCTGTCGGCCTCGCCTTAGGTCCCGACTTACCCTGGGCAGATCAGCTTGACCCAGGAACCCTTAGTCAATCGGCGCACACGTTTCTCACGTGTGTATCGCTACTCATGCCTGCATTCTCACTCGTGAACCGTCCACCACTGCCTTCCGGCGCGGCTTCACCCGGCACACGACGCTCCCCTACCCATCCGTACTCCCGTTGGGGATATATGTACGAATGACACGACTTCGGCGGTACGCTTGAGCCCCGCTACATTGTCGGCGCGGAATCACTAGACCAGTGAGCTATTACGCACTCTTTCAAGGGTGGCTGCTTCTAAGCCAACCTCCTGGTTGTCTGTGCGACTCCACATCCTTTCCCACTTAGCGTACGCTTAGGGGCCTTAGTCGATGCTCTGGGCTGTTTCCCTCTCGACCATGGAGCTTATCCCCCACAGTCTCACTGCCGCGCTCTCACTTACCGGCATTCGGAGTTTGGCTAAGGTCAGTAACCCGGTAGGGCCCATCGCCTATCCAGTGCTCTACCTCCGGCAAGAAACACACGACGCTGCACCTAAATGCATTTCGGGGAGAACCAGCTATCACGGAGTTTGATTGGCCTTTCACCCCTAACCACAGGTCATCCCCCAGGTTTTCAACCCTGGTGGGTTCGGTCCTCCACGACCTCTTACAGCCGCTTCAACCTGCCCATGGCTAGATCACTCCGCTTCGGGTCTTGAGCGCGCTACTATGTCGCCCTATTCGGACTCGCTTTCGCTACGGCTTCCCCACACGGGTTAACCTCGCAACACACCGCAAACTCGCAGGCTCATTCTTCAAAAGGCACGCAGTCACGAC
>NZ_KZ679077.1 GCF_003024195.1 Streptomyces dioscori | reverse complement strand
GCCTGCTCCTCCTCGTTGGTGGCCCTGCATCTGGCCGCCCAGGCACTGCGCTCCGGCGAGTGCTCCCTGGCACTGGCGGGCGGCGTGACGGTGATGAGTACGCCGAACATGTTCGTGGAGTTCAGCCGGCAGCGTGGCCTGGCACGGGACGGCCGCTGCAAGTCGTTCTCGGACGCCGCCGACGGCGCGGGCTGGGCCGAGGGGGTGGGCGTCCTTCTGGTGGAGCGGTTGTCGGACGCGCGGCGCAACGGTCATCCGGTGCTGGCGGTGGTGCGGGGTTCCGCGGTGAACCAGGACGGGGCGTCGAACGGGCTGACCGCTCCGAACGGCCCTTCCCAGCAGCGGGTGATCCGGCAGGCGCTCGCCAACGCCCGCCTGTCGTCCGACCAGGTCGACGCGGTGGAGGCGCATGGTACGGGGACGACGCTGGGTGATCCGATCGAGGCGCAGGCGCTGCTGGCCACGTACGGGCAGGACCGTCCGGAGGGGCGTCCGTTGTGGCTGGGGTCGGTGAAGTCGAACATGGGGCATGCGCAGGCGGCGGCCGGTGTGGCCGGGGTGATCAAGATGGTGCAGGCGATGCGTCATGGGGTGTTGCCGCGTACGTTGCATGTGGACGCGCCGTCTGCGCAGGTGGACTGGTCGGCGGGGCGGGTGGAGTTGCTGACGGAGTCCCGGGAGTGGCTGGAGACCGCTGGTCGTCCGCGGCGGGCGGGGATCTCCTCGTTCGGGATCAGCGGGACGAACGCCCACGTCATCATTGAGGCGGCTCCCGTTCCTGTTGCCGCTCCGGCTTCTGTTCCGGCTTCGGCGGGGGGTGGCGAGCGGTCGACCGGGACGGCGTCGGCTTCGGTGTCGGCGTCGGTGCCGTGGTTGGTGTCCGGGCGTGACCGGGACGCGGTGACGGCGCAGGCCGTCCGGCTGCTGCAGTTCCTCCAGGAGCGTCCGGAGCTGGATCCGGTGGACGTGGGTTTCTCCCTGGCCACCTCGCGGGCGGCGCTGGAGCACCGTGCCGTGGTGGTGGGCGAGGACCGCGCGGAACTCCTGGCCGGACTGGGCAGGTTGGCCGCAGGGGAGCGCAACCGCCCCGAGCAGGGCCGAACGGAGGGCGCGACGGCGTTCCTGTTCTCGGGGCAAGGGTCGCAACAGGTGGGTATGGGGCGGGAGTTGTTTGAGTCCTTCCCGGTGTTCGCGGCGGCGCTGGACGAGGTGTGTGCCGCTCTGGATTCCCATCTGGACCGGCCTCTGCGTGAGGTGATGTGGTCGGGGTCGGATCTGTTGGATCGGACGGTGTTCGCGCAGGCGGGGTTGTTCGCGATCGAGGTGGCGCTCTTCCGCCTGTTGGAGACGTGGGGTGTGCGGCCTGACTTCGTGGCGGGTCATTCGATCGGTGAGTTGGCGGCGGCGCATGTGGCCGGAGTGTTCTCGCTGGGCGATGCGGCTCAACTGGTGGCTGCGCGGGGCCGGTTGATGCAGGCGTTGCCCTCGGGTGGGGCGATGGCCGCCATCCAAGCCACGGAAGACGAGGTCGCCCCGCTGCTGGAGGCGACGGCCGTGGCGGTCGCGGCGGTGAACGGCCCTGATTCGATGGTCGTCTCGGGTGTGGAGGCCGAAGTCGCGCGTATCAGCGCGCACTTCACGGGTCTGGGTCGCAGGACGACTCGTCTGAAGGTGTCCCACGCGTTCCACTCGCCGTTGATGGACCCCATGCTGAAGGCTTTCCGTGAGGTCGCCGAGAGCATCACGTACAACGCGCCCGTCATCCCTGTCGTCTCCCATCTCGGGGGCTCGGTGGTCGATGCGGAGGCACTGGGTTCGGCGGATCACTGGGTACGGCACGTTCGTGAGGCGGTCCGGTTCGCCGACTGCGTACGGCACTTGGAGTCCAAAGGCGTCACCCGGTATGTGGAGTTGGGGCCCGACGGCGTACTGACCGCGATGGCCCAGGCCTGTCTGCGCGACCCGGACGAGGAGGTCACCGTAGCCGCGTTGCGCAAGGACCGGGCCGAGCCGTCCGCGCTGCTTGCCGCCGTCGGCCGACTGCATGTGGCCGGCTCTTCCGTCGACTGGCGTGGAGTGTTCGCCGGACGCGGTGCCACTCGTGTGGAGCTGCCCACCTACGCCTTCCAGCGCAGGCGGCACTGGCTGGACACCCAGGCGGTCTCCGGTGACGCGTCGGGCCTCGGACAGGTGGCCGCCCGGCATCCCCTGCTCGGCGCCGTGGTCGTCTCGCCCGACTCCGACGGACTGGTCCTGACAGGCAGGCTGTCGACCGCCGGCCAGCCATGGCTGGCCGGACACCAGGTGCTCGGCACCGTCGTGTTCCCCGCCTCGGGCTTCGTGGAGCTGGCGATCCGTGCCGGGGACCAGGCGGGATGCGACGTCCTGGAGGACCTGACCATCGACGAGCTGCTGACCCTGCCGGCGAACGGCGGTGTCGACGTCCAGGTCGTGGTCGCCGAAGCCGACGAGTCGGGGGAGCGGCCGGTGACGATCCACTCCCGCCGTGCGGACGGGCCTTGGACCCGGAACGCCACCGGTGTCCTCGCCTCCGGTGCCCCGGCACCCGACTTCGACCTCACCGCATGGCCCCCCGCGGGCGCGGACCCGATGGACGTCGACGCCCTCTACGACCGGCTCGCGGAACACGGCCATGACTACGGATCTGCCTTCCAGGGGCTACGGGCCGCCTGGCGGCGGGGCGACGAACTGTTCGCAGAGGTCGCCCTGACCGAGGAACCCGACGACGGCTTCGGTCTCCACCCGGCGCTCCTCGACGCGGCGACACACCTTCGGGCGTCCTACGACGAGGAGGCTCGGGACGGGGACGGGGACGGGGACAGGGACCGGGGCCGGGGCCGGTCCGGGCCGAGGCTGCTGGCCGCGTGGAACCGTGTCGTCCTGCACGCCGCGGGCGCCACGTCCCTCCGCGTCCGACTGGGGCGCACGGAGCAGGACGACATGTCCCTGCTCGCTGCCGACGAGACAGGCAGGCCCGTCCTGTCGGCGCGGTCGCTCGTATCGAGCCCGGTGTCACCCGCCCAGCTCGGCTCCGGCTCCGGCCCGGACGGATTCCTGGACTCACTGTTCCGCATGGACTGGAACCCGGTCGCAGCGGTCAACGCGGCCGGCGCGACCGGCCCGGACGAGGTGTCCTGGCTGTCCTGGGAGGACCTCGGCGATGACGGCGACCCCGGTGACATCGGCGACCTCGCGGACGAGGTCCCCGGCGTCCTCGTGGTGTCACCGGCACCCGGCAACGACGCCGAGAGCGTCCACAGCACCACACGACGGACGCTGGGCGTCCTTCAGGAGTGGATGGCCGACGAGCGGCTCTTCGCCTCCCGGCTGCTGGTCGTGACGCGCGGTGCCGTGTCCCTGCACGGCGAGGACGTGACGGACCTCGCGGGCGCCGCGGTCTGGGGTCTGATCAGGGCGGCCCAGCTGGAACACCCGGGTGCGATCGTCCTGGCCGACGTGGACGCGCCCGCCGACACCGCCGCACTCGCCGCACTCGTTCCGGCGGTTCTCGCGACGGACGAGCCGGAGCTGGCCGTCCGCGCGGGTGTGACGTACCGGGCGCGGCTGGCCAGGGTCCCGGTTCGCGAGCATCGCGAACCCGCCCGCCCCGCCTCCGTCTTCGGCCAGGAAGGCACCCTCCCCGGCCATGAAGGCACCGACTTCAGCCGTGAAAACACCCTCTCCGGTCACGAAGGCACCGTGTTGATCACGGGCGCGATGGGCATGATGGGGCGGCACGTGGCCCGCCACCTGGTGACCGCCCACGGAGTCGGCCACCTGCTGCTGGCAGGCCGTCGCGGCATGGAGGGCGCGGGCGCCGCCGAGCTCCACGACGAGCTGACGGCCCTCGGCGCGAGCGTCACCATCGCCGCCTGCGACGTCTCCGACAAGGACTCCGTCGCCGGGATGCTCGCCGGGATCGACCCCGCGCACCCCCTCGTCGGCGTCGTGCACGCGGCGGGTGTCCTCGACGACGGTGTCATCGAGTCGCTGACCCCGGAACGGATCGACGCGGTGATGCGCCCGAAGGTGGACGCGGCGTTCCATCTGCACGAGTTGACCAGGGACATGGACCTGTCGGCGTTCGTGCTGTTCTCGTCCGACTCCGGCGTCTTCGGCAACGGCGGTCAGGCGAACTACGCGGCGGCGAACACCTTCCTGGACGGACTGGCCGCCCACCGCCGCGCCACCGGACTCGTCGCCCAGTCCCTGGCGTGGAGTCTGTGGGCCGACGCCAGCGAGATGACCGCGCAGCTCAGCGAGGTCGACCGGTTGCGGATGGACCACATAGGCATCGTCGGCATGTCCGCCGCCGTAGGACTGGAGCTGTTCGACACCGCCGCGACCGTGGACGAGGCGGTACTCGTCCCGATCAAGCTCAACGAGTACGCCGCCCGCGCGAACCCTGACGAACTGCCGCGCAAACTGCACGGCCTGTTCGGGGGCGCCTCGCGTCGGACCGTACGGGCACGGTCCGACGGCGGTGAGGCACTGGCCCGCAGGCTCGCCGGGCTGGCCGCTCCCGAACGCGACGAACTGCTCCTCGACCTGGTACGGGAACGAGTGGCCACGGTCCTGCGACGCGACTCCGCGAGCGACGTGGAGCCGGACCGGGCGTTCCGCGAGCTGGGCTTCGACTCGCTCACCGCGCTGGAGCTGCGCAACACGCTCAACGCCGCGACGGGCCTGCGGTTGCCCGCCACGCTGCTGTTCGACCACCCCACCGCCCGTGCGGTGGCCAAGGAGATCGGCAGCACGGCCGGTCCCAGGGAGCACGACCCGGCACGGCCCGTCCTCATGGAGATCGAACGGCTCGAAGCCGCGCTCACGTCGTCGGCACTGACCCCGTCGGCCGACGGCGCACGCTCCCGGATCACCGCACGCCTCGAAGCGCTCCTGCGGTCCTGGCGGGACGGGCACGACCGGCCCGCCGGCACGGAAACGAACAGCGACTCCGACCCCGAATGGGCCACCGACAACGAACTGTTCGAGGCCCTGGACAACGAACTCGGCATCTCCTGAAACCTGATTCGCGTCTTCTGCGAGATTGGCTCACGTCCGATGGCGAACGACGAGAAACTGCGCGGCTACCTCAAGCGCGCCACGACCGAACTGCAGCAGACCCGGCGGCGCCTGCGCGACATGGAGGACCGGGAACGCGAGCCGATCGCGATCATCGGGATGGCGTGTCGTTATCCGGGTGGGGTGGCTTCTCCCGAGGATCTGTGGCGGGTGGTGGCCGGTGGTGTGGACGTGGTGTCGGAGTT
>NZ_KZ679076.1 GCF_003024195.1 Streptomyces dioscori | reverse complement strand
GGCCCGCACCGGCTTGGGTCGCCATCCCCGTACTCCCTCTCTCGTCGACACTCGCACACCATGACTGCCCCGCCCCCGCCCCCGCCCCCGCCCCCGCCCCCGCCCCCGTCGCAGCCGCAGTCACAGCCGCAGTCACAGTCACAGTCACAGTCACAGTCACAGTCACCCACACGATAACAGTGGGTTCTCGATATGAGAGTCCACTTGCATGACGACACTCGACCTCCGTAACCTCCTGAGAGTCAGCTCTCACGACGAGAGCGCACACATGAGGAGTACCGCATGACCGCCACCACCCACACGCTCAAGCTCGACCAGGGCACTGTCGACGTCACCGTCGACCTGCAGGGGCAGGAGCGGGGGCAGAGGGGGCGCCCCTTCCTGCTGCTGCACGGAGGCGGCGGTCCGCAGACCGTCACCCCGTTCGCCGACTTCCTCGCCGGGCAGCGGCCCGCCAGGGTCTTCACCCCCTTCCACCCGGGCTTCGGCGGCACGGCCCGCCCCGAATGGCTGACCGATGTCCCGGCCCTGGCCCGGGTCTACGCCCAGTTGCTGGAGGAACTCGACCTGCGGGACGTGGCGGTGGTGGGCAACTCCATCGGCGGCTGGATCGCCGCCGAACTGGCGGCTCTGGGCAGCGAACGGGTCAGCAGCGTCACCCTCGTCAACGCGGTCGGCGTACGCGTCCAGGGGCACCCGATAGCCGACACCTTCCCGCTCACGCCCCCCGAGTTGGCCCGCCTCTCCTTCCACGACCTCTCGAAGTTCCGCTTCGACCCGAGCGCCCTGTCCGAGGAGCAGCGCGCGGTCATGGGGGCCAACCGTGCCGCGCTGCGGGTCTACTCGGGCCCGCACGACATGGCCGACCCCACCCTGACCGACCGCCTGGCGAAGATCGACCACCCGACCCTGGTCGTCTGGGGCGCGAGCGACCAGGTCGTGGACGTCGACTACGGACGCGCGTACGCGCAGGCCGTCCCGGGTGCGGAGTTCCGTCTGCTGGAGGGCACGGGACACATGCCCCAGACGGAGACACCGGAACAACTCCTGCCGCTGGTCTGGGACTTCGCGGAGTCCCACACCGCGGACAGCACACGCAACTGACCGGAGACCCCTCAGAGACACCAGCCACCGATCGGCGACAAGGGACGCACTCAGGTCGTGTCGGCCCGCTGGATGCTGTCGCCGCTGTTGCCGATCGCGATGTACGTGCCGATGCGACGGAAGTCGTTCATCACGCCGAACATGCTCTTGTCGGACGGCAGGAGGGCCCGGACGGAGGCGTCGTCGGCCAGCCGGGCCAGCAGCATCTCCTTGTAGGCGTTGTAGACCCTCGCCGTGTAGTTGGGCTCCTTCGCCGCGTTCATCCGGTAGTCGTTGGTGAGCGCGATGGAGGCCAGGTCCATCAGATAGCAGTCGATCAGGTCCGTGACGTCCTGGGCCCGGGCCCCGTCCTCGCCGACGCGGGCGTCCTCCGCCAGGACGCCGGCCATCTTCAGGACGATGTCGCGGTAGATCCGGTGCCGGGTGCTGCTGGGGTAGGCGGCCATGATGTGGTCGGCCTGACCCGCTCCGACCGTGTTCATCGTGCGCGGAGTCGTCAGATCGCCCAGCCCCGGCACCGCCAGCGGAACGTTCTGGAACATCTCCTCCTCGTCGGGGATGTCCCGGTTCCGCGAAGCCAGCGGGTGCAGGCCGATCTCGTGGGCGAGCATGCCCATGATGTGGCCGATGCCGTACTTCTCGAAGTAGTAGCTGGCCAGGTTGATGTCGACCCCGGCGTCACCGCGGTCCGTCACATCGGCCGGGGTCTCCGTCGTCCGCACGTGCAAGGTGATCCGGACGCGACGGTCACCGACGTACTCCTTGATGGTGTCGTGCTTCCGGAGCAGATCGATGATGCGGACCGCCTTGTCGCGGTACGCCTCGTTCGTGTGCTTCAGGTTGGTGAACTCGAAGTTCCCCGAGGAGAAGGGGGCGTAGAGCGTTACCGGCTGTCCTGCTGCCTGGCCGGGCGCCGTGTTCGGGTCCTGCTGCATACGGGCCGGGACATCGGTGACCCCCGTGTCACCGGTGGACGGCCGGGGCAGGGAGACCGGGTCCACCCAGACCGCCTCGCGGAGGATCCCCTCGACCCCCTTGCGGGCCTCTTCCCAGGTCTGCGCGATGTCCTGCACATCCGCCCGAGACGTCCGAGGCAGGTCAGGTGTCTGAGATGCCTGAGGCCGCTCGGGTGTCTGAGATGCCTGAAGCCGCTCGGGCTCGGGGCTCACGTCTCCGATCAGCGCGCCCAGCAGGGCCAGGTGGCGCCCGCGAAGCCCACCGGCGGCGAGTGAGGAGTCCTCGGGGCCGGCCGTCAGGTCACCCAGCAGGCTGCCCGGGATGTGCGGACGCTGCGGGGAATCGGCATCCCGATACTCGTCCCGCAGACCGAGCTGATGGGTCAGCTCATGCACCAACTGCACCGGGTCGGCGTCCGCCCACCACGAGACCTGATCCATGGTGCGGTCGCGGCCCACCAGGTCCACGGTCAGGTGCGGGGACTGGGACTGGGGCTGGGACTGGGACTGGGAAGGATCGACCAGCTCGACGGTCACGTGCAGCAGGTCGCCGTTGGGGAGCCGATGTCCGGGCTCGTTGAGGAACTCATGGACCCCGGCCGACAGTTGCTCGAACGCGTGGGCCACCTGTGCGTCCGTACCACGCATCTGGATCCGAACCGTGAGGTCCGTGACCTGTTCGCCCTGGTACGAGAGCCGCCGGACGTCGAAGCCGGAACGCACCACGAAACGGGGGCGGCTGTCACGCAGGCCCACCAACTGCGGTGCACCGGCGAGGGCTTGTTCGATGCTCTCGCTGATCTTCTGAGCGCTGTCGGTGGCTTGCGGGAGCCGGGGGCGGGCCTCACCGGTGGGGATGGGCTGCTGGATGCTGTCACCGCGGTTGTTGGTCGCGAGGTTGGCGGCCAGGGTGGCGAAGTCCCGTACGACTCCGAACATGCCCTTGTCGGCGGGGAGCAGGGCACGGGCGGGACTGTCCGGGGCCATGCGTGCGGCGAACAGCGCCTTGTAGGCGTTGTAGACCTTGGCCGTGTTACCGGGCTCCTTGGCCGCGTTCATCCGGTAGTCGCTGGTGATCGCGATGGAGGCGAGGTCCATGAGGTAGGTGTCGATCAGGTCCGTGACGTCCTTGGCCTTGGCGCCCTCCACACCGGCCTGCGCGGCCTCGGCCAGCATGTCGGCCATCTTCAGCACGATGTCGCGGTAGATCCCGTGCCGGGTACTGCTGGGGAACGCGGCCATGATGTGGTCGGCCTGACCCGCGCTGTCGGTGTTCATCGTGCGTGGGGTCCGCAGCTCGCCCAGCCCCGGCACAGGCAGGGGGATGCCTCGGAACATCGACTCCTCGTCGGGGATGTCCCCGTTCCGGGAGGCGAGCGGG
The DNA here is from genome assembly GCF_003024195.1 of Streptomyces dioscori. Lineage (GTDB taxonomy): Bacteria > Actinomycetota > Actinomycetes > Streptomycetales > Streptomycetaceae > Streptomyces > Streptomyces dioscori. The sequence goes on along the minus strand of NZ_KZ679076.1, from coordinate 1,882 downwards.
TGCAGACCGATCTCATGGGCCAGCATCCCCATGATGTAACCGATGTCGTACTTCTCGAAGTAGTAGCTCGCGAGGTTGATCTGGACACCGGCGTCGCCCAGGTCGCGTACGTCCGCCGGGGTCTCGGTAGTCCGCACGTGCAAGGTGATGCGGACGGGCCGGTCGCCGACGTAGGCACTGATCGTCGGGTGGTCCCGCAGCAGCTCGATGATCCGGACCGCCTTGTCGCGGTACCTCTCCTCCGTGTGCTTCAGGTTGGTGAACTCGTACTTCCCCGACCTGAAGGGGGTGAGGGTCGGTTCGGCGGCGGCATCAGCGGTGGTGCTGGCGGCGGGGGCCGGTGTCGCGTTCGGGTCCTGCGGCATGCGGGCCGGGACAGCGGTGACCGCCGTGTCACCGGTGGACGGCCGGGGCAGGGAGACCGGGTCAATCCAGACCGCTTCGCGACGGACCTTCTCGGCGTCGTCGCGCACCTGGTGCCAGGTGTGCTCGCTGTCCTCCTGTGTGCTTCGCTCCGAGGAGTCCGAGGAGCTCGGGGTCACGTCCCCGATCAGCGCACTCAGCAGCGCCAGGTGCCGCCCGCGAAGCCCACCGGCGGCGAGTGAGGAGTCCTCGGGGCCGGCCGTCAGGTCACCCAGCAGGCTGCCCGGGATGTGCGGACGCTGCGGAGAATCGGCATCCCGGTACTCGTCCCGCAGACCCAGCTGATGGGTCAGCTCATGCACCAACTGCACCGGATCGGCATCCGCCCACCACGAGATCTGATCCATCACCCGATCCCGACCCACCAAGTCCACCGTCAGATGCGGGGACTGGGAAGGATCGACCAGCTCGACGGTCACATGCAGCAGGTCACCGTTGGGGAGCCGGTGGCCGGGGTTGTTGAGGAACTCGTGTACACCGTCGCGGAGTTGCGCGAAGACGGCGGCTTGGGCGCGGGTCGGGGCTTGGGCGCGGGCGTTCTGCCCGTCCGGGCCGCCGCGCATCGCGATACGGACCGTGAGGTCGGTGACCGGATCGCCGTCGTAGGTGAACCGCCGCGCATCGAAATCGGAACGCACCACGAACCGGGGCCGCTGGTCACGCGGCCGACTGGGGCGGGGCATACCGGTGTGCGGCAGACCGGTATGCGCCCGGCCGGCACGCGGCTCCATCGACGACGTGGTGTCGGACGGCCCACTCCGCGACCCGGACTCGGTACCGCCCGGCGAAAGCCTCGGGCGCGTCTCGCCGGTCTCGGTGCCGCTCGGTACCGGGGCGACGCTCTGGATGCTGTCGCCCTGGTTGTTGAACGCGACGCTGCTGCCCAGACCGAAGAAGTTACTCGTGACGTTGTACCAGCTCTTGTCCGCCGGAAGCAGACTCCGTACGGGACTGTCCTGCGCAAGCTGCGCGGCAAACTGCTCCTTGTACGCGTTGTACACCTTCGCCGTGTAACGCGGCTCCCAAGCCGCGTCCTTACGCTTGTCATTGGTGAGCGCGATCGTGGCCAGGTCCATGAGGTAGGTGTCGATCAGATCCGTGACGTCCTTGGCCTTCGCACCCTCCTCACCGGTACGCGCCTCCTCAGCCAGGTCATTGGCCATCCCCAGCACGATGTCCCGATAGATCCGGTGCCGCGTACTGCTCGGGAACGCGGCCATGATGTGGTCGGCCTGACCTGCCCCGACCGTGTTCATGGTCCGTGGCGGAGTCAGGTGCGCCAGCCCCGGAACAGTCAGCGGCACCCCGGCGAACATCTCCTCTTCATCAGGGATGTTCGTGTCCCGCGAGGCGAGAGGGTGGAGACCGATCTCATGGGCCAACATCCCCATGACATAACCGATGTCGTACTTCTCGAAGTAATAACTCGCGAGATTGATGTCGACGCCGGCATCACCAC
>NZ_KZ679075.1 GCF_003024195.1 Streptomyces dioscori | reverse complement strand
GAGTTGCTGGAGCGGGTGCGGGAGCGGGCGTTGTCGGCGTACGCGCATCAGGACATTCCGTTCGAGCGGCTGGTCGACCTGATCAATCCGCGTCGGTCGCTGGCGCATCATCCGCTGTTCCAGATCATGCTGGTGCTCCAGAACAACGCGGAGGCCGTCCTCGACCTGCCCGGCATCGACACCACCCGCCAAGACCTCGACATCGTCCACTCACGTTTCGACCTCTCCTTCAGCCTCCGGGAACAGCGCGGCCCCGACGGGACCCCGCAGGGCATGACCGGCTGGATCACGTACGACACGGATCTGTACGACGAGGACACCGTCACCACGCTCGTCCGGCGCTGGACGCGGTTCCTCGACGAGGCCGCCGCGCTGCCCGGCCGCAGGCTCGGCGCGATCGACCTGCTCGGCGACGCCGAGAGGCACCGGTTGCTCGTCACGTGGAACGACACCGCCGCCGAGGACCCGGCAGCCGCTCCCGTGCCGGTGCTCGTCGAACGCCAGGCGGCCCGGACGCCGGACGCCGTGGCGGTGGTGGCCGAGGGCGAGTCGGTCACCTACGCCGAACTCGACGCACGGGCGAACCGGCTGGCCCGTGCGCTGATCGGGTACGGCGCCGGCCCCGAGCGCTTCGTGGCGCTCGCGCTGCCGCGCTCGGCCGACATGGTGGTGGCGCTGCTGGCCGTGCTCAAGACGGGCGCGGGATACCTGCCGGTCGAACCCGACTACCCGGCCGAGCGCATCCGGTTCATGCTCGACGACACCGGGCCGGTCTGCGTGGTCACCACCGCCGGTGTGCTGGCCGCCCTGCCCGTGGACCGACGGCCCGTCATCGTCCTGGACGACCCCGGGACGGCCGAGTCGGTCCGGGCCCACCCGCCGGGGAACCTCACCGACGCCGACCGGATCGCGGCGCTGACACCCGAGGTCCCCGCCTATGTCATCTACACCTCGGGCACGACGGGACGCCCCAAGGGCGTCGTCGTCGAGCACCGCTCGCTGACGAACTACGTGCTGCGCTGTCCGCGGGCCTACCCCGGCCTCGCCGGTACCACCCTGGTGCACGCCTCCCTCGCCTTCGACGCGATCGTGACCGGCCTGTACGGCGCGCTGGTCCACGGGGGCCGCATCCACGTCGCCGCGTTCGACGGCACGCTTCCCGAGCGGATCCGGAGCGAGGGGCTGTCGTACGACTTCCTGAAGATGACCCCGGCGCACCTCTCGTTCGCGATGAGCGAGTTCCCGGACGATTTCTGGCCCACGCGGCAGCTCATGGTGGGCGGCGCCGCCGTCGCCGGCCACGAACTGCGGACATGGCGTGCCCGTCATCCGGGCGTCTCCATCGTCAACCACTACGGTCCGACCGAGGCGACCGTCGGGTGCACCGACTACGTCGTCCCGCCGGACGCGGATCTGACGACGGGCCCGGTGCCCATCGGAAAGCCGATGACCAACATCCGGGCCTACGTGCTCGACGACCGGCTGTGTCCGGTTCCGCCGGGTGTGCCGGGGGAGCTGTACATGGCCGGCGCCGGTGTCGCCCGGGGCTACCTGGGCCGCTCCGTGCTCACGGCGGAGCGGTTCGTGGCCTGCCCGTTCGGTCCGGCCGGCACCCGTATGTACCGGACCGGAGACCTCGCGCGGTGGCGGGCCGACGGCAACCTGGAGTATCTCGGGCGGACCGACGACCAGGTGAAGATCCGCGGTTTCCGGGTCGAGCCCGGCGAGGCCGAGGCCGTACTGGCGGGCCACCCAGGGGTGTCCCGGGCCGTGGTGGTCGCCCGCGAGGACCGGCCCGGTGACGTCCGCCTGGTGGCGTACGTGGTCGCCGCATCCGGGGGCACCGACGTGACCGCGTTGCGGGACTTCCTGCGGGAGCGCCTGCCGGACCATCTCGTCCCGGCGGCACTGCTGTTCCTGGACGAGATCCCGCTGACCCCCAACGGCAAGCTCGACCGGTCGGCTCTGCCCGTCCCGGACCTCACTCCTGGCGACGGTGCGCCGCGCACTCCGCAGGAAGAACTGCTGTGCGACCTGTTCGCCGAGGTGCTCGGCCTGCCCGGGGTCGGGGTGCACGACGGTTTCTTCGAGCTGGGCGGCCACTCGCTGCTGGCGACCCGCCTCATCTCCCGCATCCGCACGACGCTGGGCGTCGAACTGTCCGTACGTGCCGTGTTCGAGGCGCCGACCGTCGGCGAGCTGGCCCGGCTCGTACGGCAGGCCTCCGGGCAGACGCGTCCCGCCCTGCGGCTCTCGCCCCTGCCCGAGCGGGTGCCGCTGTCGTTCGCGCAGCAACGGCTCTGGTTCCTCCACCAGTTGGAAGGCGCGAACCCCGTCTACAACGTGCCCGTCGTGCTGCGGCTGGCGGGCGAGCTCGACGTGGACACGCTGCGGGCCGCGCTCGCCGACGTCGTGGGCAGGCACGAGGTGCTGCGGACGGTGTACACCGACGTCGACGGCACGCCGGTGCAGACGGTCCTGCCCGCCGACGTGGACGTGCCGCTGTCCGTGGCCGAGCTGGAGTCCACCGAGGTGCGGACGGCCGTCGAGCGGGCTGCCGGGTACGCCTTCGACCTGGCGTGCGAGATCCCGCTGCGCGCCTCGCTGTCGCGGGTCACCGACACCGGCGAATGGGTGCTCGCCCTCGTGGCGCACCACATCGCCACGGACGGTTCGTCGATGGCTCCGCTGTTGCGGGACCTGTCCCGCGCCTACGCCGCGCGGGCCGCGGGCCGGTCGCCGGCCTGGACGCCGCTGCCGGTGCGTTATACGGACTACGCCGTGTGGCAGCGGGACCTGCTGGGCGACCTCGACGACCCGGGCAGCGCCGTCGCCGCCCAGGTCGCGTACTGGGTGAGGGAGCTTCAGGGGCTGCCCGAGCAGGTGAGCCTGCGCGGGGACCGGCCGCGTCCCGCCGTGGCTTCCCGTCGCGGAGCGGTCGCCGGGACCGAGATCCCCGCGGACGTCCACGCCCGGATCGTGGGTCTCGCCCGGACGTCGGGGGCGAGTGTGTTCATGGTGGCGCAGGCTGCGCTGGCCGGCCTGCTGACCCGGCTGGGCGCGGGCACGGACATCCCGATCGGGTCGCCGGTGGCCGGTCGCACGGACGAGGCACTGGACGACGTCGTCGGATTCTTCGTCAACACCCTGGTGCTGCGCACCGACACCTCCGGCGATCCCACCTTCGAGGAGCTCCTCTCCCGGGTACGCACGACCGCGCTGTCCGCGTACACCAACCAGGACGTGCCGTTCGAACGGCTGGTGGAGATACTCAGCCCCACCCGGTCGCTGGCGCACCACCCGTTGTTCCAGATCATGCTGGTGCTCCAGAACACCACCGAGGCATCCGTCGAGCTTCCTGGGGCGACGGTGTCTCGCGAGCAGGTCGCCGGCCGCGGCTCCCGGTTCGATCTGACCTTCGGGCTGCGCGAGACCCGTGGCGCGGACGGTGCTCCGCGGGGCATCACGGTCCAGCTGGAATACAGCAGCGACCTCTACGATCCGGCCACCGCGGAAGCGCTGCTGTCCCGCTGGGTGCGGCTGATCGGCGCCGTCACCGTCGACCCGGGACACCGGCTGAGCGCCGTGGACCTGCTCACCGGAGCCGAACGCCGTCAACTCCTGCTGGAGTGGAACGACACCGCGCGCGAGCTCCCCGTGGCGACGCTGCCCCTCCTGTTCGAACAGCAGGTCGTGCGGACCCCCGACGCGGTGGCGGTGGTCTTCGGCGACGAGTCCGTGAGCTATGCCGGGCTGAACGCCAGGGCGAATCGCCTCGCCCGGCATCTGATCCAGCTCGGCGCCGGACCCGAACGAGTCGTGGCACTGGCCCTGCCCCGCTCGGTCGACATGATCGTGGCGGTGCTGGCCGTCCTCAAGTCCGGGGCCGCCTACCTGCCGGTCGATCCCGGATATCCCGCGGAGCGGATCAGGTTCCTGCTGGACGACGCCCGGCCGGTCCGCCTGATCAGCACCGCCGAAACGCTCGGCGGCGAGGCGGCGCTGCCGCTCGGCGACCCCGGACTGGCAGGCGTGCTCGCCGCGTACGACGCACACGATGTCACCGACGCCGACCGTGACGCGCCGCTGACGCCCGCACATCCCGCGTACGTCATCCACACCTCCGGAACCAGCGGCAGGCCCAAGGCCGTCGCCATGCCCCACGGCGCGCTGGCGAACCTGATCGCGGACGCTCACGCGGAGCCCGCCGCCGTCCGCACGGCCCAGTTCACCTCACTCAGTTTCGACGTCTCGGCGCAGGAGATCCTCTCCGCCCTGCTGACGGGCCGGACCCTGTGCGTCCCGGACGAGGAGACCCGGCGGGACATGACCGCGTTCGTGGCGTGGCTGCGGACCAACGATGTGGGGGAGCTCTACGCCCCCACCCCGGTCATCGACGCGCTGTGCGAGGCCGCCGGGACGGACCGGCAGCCGTTGCCGGCCCTGCGGCAGGTGGTGCAGGCGGGGGAGGCCCTCGTCGTCGGCGCCCGGCTGCGCGAGTTCTTCCGAGCGGGGGACGTGCGCCTGACCAACCACTACGGACCCGCCGAGACGCACGTCGTCACCGCGTTCGCGCTGCCCAACGACGTGTCCCAATGGCCCGAGCGGGTGCCGATCGGCGCGCCGATCGCGAACACGCGGGTCTACGTGCTGGACGACCGTCTGTGTCCGGTGCCGCCGGGTGTGGCGGGTGAGCTGTATCTGGCCGGGGCCGGTCTGGCCAGGGGGTATCTGGGGCGGTCCGGGCTGACGGCGGGGCGGTTCGTGGCGTGCCCGTTCGGGGGCCCGAGCGAGCGCATGTACCGGACCGGCGACCTGGTGCTGTGGCGCCGTGACGGTGTTCTGGAGTTCCTGGGGCGGGCCGACGACCAGGTGAAGATCCGCGGTTTCCGGGTCGAGCCCGCCGAGGTCCAGGCCGTGCTCGTCGAACATCCGGCGGTCTCGAAGGCCGTCGTGCTGGCGAAGGCCGACCGTGACGGGGCGGCCCAGCTCGTGGCCTATGTCGTGCCCGCGGCTGCCGGGCTGGCGGCCGAGCGTGAGGTGCGGGAGTTCCTGCGCGACCGGCTGCCGGATCATCTGGTGCCGGCGGCGGTGGTGGTTCTGGACGCTCTGCCGCTGACCCGCAACGGCAAGGTGGACCGGCGGGCACTGCCCGCGCCGGACTTCTCCGCCGTGCGGGGGACGGACCGGGCTCCTCGCACTCCGCAGGAGGAACTGCTCTGCGGCCTGTTCGCCGACATCCTGCACCTGCACGAGGTGGGGGTCGGCGACAGCTTCTTCGATCTGGGCGGGCACTCGCTGCTGGCGACCCGGCTGGTCTCCCGGATCCGTACCGTACTGGGTGCCGAGCTCTCGGTCCGCGCGGTCTTCGAGGCACCCACGGTCGCGGGCCTGGCCCGGCGGATCGAGCGCGCCTCGGGTGTCGGGCGGCCCGCGCCGACGCCCGTCCCGCGCACGGACGGGACCCCCGCGTCGTTCGCCCAGCAGCGGCTGTGGTTCCTGCACCGGCTTGAGGACGTCGGCTCGCTGTACAACCTCCCCATCGCGCTGCGGCTGACCGGCGACGTCGATCCCGACGCGCTGGGCGCGGCGTTCAACGACGTCATCGACCGCCACGAGGCGCTGCGGACGGTGCTGACCGAGGTCGACGGCACACCGGTGCAGACCGTTCTGGACCCCGGCCGGGAGGT
>NZ_KZ679074.1 GCF_003024195.1 Streptomyces dioscori | reverse complement strand
AGTCCTGTCCGGGCCTTGCTGCCGGGGGACAAGGGCAGGTTCGGTGTCCTGGGTGACTTCGCCGCGCTCGCCACCAGTGTGGGAACGAACAACCGTGGCGACAGCATTCAGCGGCCGGTTGCTCCGGAACCGGCCGCGGGTGCCGATACCGGCGAGGCGCGTCCCCGGCTGCCCCAGTCCGACACCGACGCGACCCCGGCCCCGGCCCCGGCGACTGCCACCGCCGTTGAGTCGACTCTCACTCCGTTCAAGTCGGGGAACTTCGAGTTCACCAATCTGAAGCACACGAATGAGGTGTACCGCGACAAGGCGGTTCGGATCATTGAGCTGCTTCGTAAGCACGACACGATCCGTGCCTATGTCGGGGGTCGCCCGGTGCGGATCACCCTGCATGTGCGCACGACGGAGACCCCGGCTGATGTGACGGACCGTGGTGACGCCGGCGTCGACATCAACCTTGCGAGTTATTACTTCGAGAAGTACGACATCGGTTATGTCATGGGGATGCTGGCCCATGAGATCGGCCTGCACCCCCTCGCGTCCCGGGACACGAACATCCCCGACGAGGAGTCGATGTTCGCCGGAGTGCCGCTGGCTGTTCCGGGGCTGGCCGATCTGAAGACTCCGCGCACGATGAGTACTGAGGGTGCGGGTCAGGCGGACCACATCATGGCCGCGTTCCCGAGCAGCACGCGGCACAAGATCTACCGGGACATCGTGCTCGGCATGGCCAACGACCTGGCGGAGGAAGCACAAACGGGAGAGGAAGGTGCCAAGCCGAAGGACGTCACGGACCTGATCGACACCTACCTCATGGACCTGGCCACGATCGCGCTCACCAATGACAAGCGTAAGGACGCGGCTTGGGAGCCGCGTTACACGGCCAGGGTCTACAACGCGTACAAGGAGCAGTTTGCCGCGCAGCTTGCGCCGGACAGTCCCGTACGGAGTCTGCTTCCGGCGGACAAGAGCTGGTACAACGTCACGAGCAACTTCCTGGGCCTGGGCAGCAGCGTCGCGTTCAACAACCAGGGCGACAGCATCCAGACCGCCACGGTACCGAGCGGCACCGAGACCGGCGAAACGCGCCCGAGGCTGACCGGTAGCGGCAGGGATGCGGCGCCGCGCACGGGACCGGCCGGCTCGCCGCGTGCCAGTCGGCCGCGGGACAAGCGGCCTCGGTTCGTGGTGCGGTCGGGCTTCGATGCGCGGCGGTTCACCTACGACGGCGATGCGGTCACCGACCTCACGGTCCGTATCGCGATGCGGGGTGGCACGGACGAGCAGAACGCCCAAGCCCAAGCCCGCGCTTTTGCGCAACTCCGCGATGGCGTGCATGAGTTCCTGAACAACCCTGGCCACCGGCTCCCCAACGGTGACCTGCTGCACGTGACCGTCGAGCTGGTCGATCCCTCGAAGTCCCCGCACCTGACGGTGGACTTGACCGGTCGGGATCGGGTGATGGATCAGGTCACGTGGTGGGCGGATGCCGACCCGGTGCAGTTGGTGCATGAGTTGACTCATCAGCTGGGTCTGCGCGATGAGTATCGGGATGCCGATTCGCCGCATCGCCCGCACATCCCGGGCAGTCTCTTGGGTGACCTGAACGCGGCTCCTGAGGATTCCTCGCTGGCGGCCGGTGGGCTTCGCGGGCGGCATCTGGCCCTCCTGGGTGCGCTGATCGGGGATGTGGCTCCGCGGCCTTCGGAGGAAGGTGCGCGGGAGGAGAGCGAGCAGAGCTGGGACGAGGTGCGCGAGGGCGCCGAGAAGGTGCGTCGCGAAGCGGTCTGGGTCGACCCGGTTTCGCTGCCGAGTCAGACGGACGGTACCGAGAACACCGCGTCCACCGGGGTCCCGGCACACATGCTGCAGGACCCGAACACGACACCTGACACCGCTGCAACGCCCGCCCCCGCCCTCGCCCCTGCCCCCGCGTCCTTCGTGATGGAGAACTTCGAGTTCACCAATCTGAAGAGTTCGGACGAGCGGTACCGGACCAAGGCGACCCGGGTCATCGAGCTGCTGCGGGACCATCCGACGATCAGCGCGTACGTCGGCGACCGGCCCGTCAGGATCACCTTGCACGTGCGGACGACCGAGCCTCCGGCGGACGTACGCGACCTGGGCGATGACGGCGTGCAGATCAACCTGGCCAGTTACTACTTCGAGAAGTACGACCTCGGTTACGTCATGGGGATGCTGGCTCATGAGATCGGCCTGCACCCTCTTGCGTCCCGGGACACGAACATCCCCGACGAGGAGGAGATGTTCGCAGGGGTGCCCTTGGCCGTTCCGGGGCTGTCGAACCTGACTCCGCCGCGCACGATGAACACGGTCGGCTCGGGTCAGGCCGACCACATCATGGCCGCCTACCCCAGCAGCACCCGGCATGGGATCTACCGCGACATCGTGGTGAAGATGGCGGAGATGATGGCGGAGTTCGCTCAGGCGCAGGTTCCGGGAGCCAAGCTCCAGGACGCCACGGACCTGATGGACTCCTACCTCATGGACCTGGCCTCCATCGCGATCACCAGCGACCACCGCTTGAGAGCTGCCAAGGAACCGGGCAACACGGCCAAGGTCTACAACGAGTACAAGATGATGTTGGCCGCACGCATGACAGCGAACAGTCCCGCCCGAGCGCTGCTGCCCCCAGACAAGGGGATGTTCGGCGTCGTACGGGACTTCGCCACCCTGGCCGCCAGTGCGGTCGCCAACAACCGCGGCGACAGCATCCAGCGGCCCACGCCTACAGCCACGCTCACGCCTCCGCCCGCCGATGAGGCTCGCCCTCGGCTTCCGCAGGCCACCGACACCGACACCGACGCCGGCATCGACAGCGCTCAGCAGACCGAGGGGAGCATCGAGCAAGCTTCCTCTGCCACACAGAAGTTGAGAGGACCGCGCGACAGTCGGCCTCGGTTCGTGGTGCGGTCGGGCTTCGATGCGCGGCGGTTCACCTACGACGGCGATGCGGTCACCGACCTCACGGTCCGTATCGCGATGCGCGGAGCGGCGGAGCAGACACCACGGGTGTTCGGTCAACTCAGTTCGGGGGTGAGCGAGTTCCTGAACACTCCCGGCCACCGGCTCCCCAATGGTGACCTGCTGCATGTGACCGTCGAGTTGGTCGATCCTTCCGAGTCCCCGCATCTGACGGTGGACTTGGTGGGTCGGGATCAGGCGATGGATCAGGTCTCGTGGTGGGCGGATGCCGACCCGGTGCAGTTGGTGCATGAGCTGACTCATCAGCTCGGTCTGCGCGATGAGTATCGGGATGCCGATTCGCCGCAGCGTCCGCACATCGCGGGCAGCCTGCTGGGTGACCTGAATGCGGCTCCTGAGGATTCCTCGCTGGCCGCCGGTGGGCTTCGTGGGCGGCACCTCGCGTTGCTGGGTGCGCTGATCGGGAACGTGACCGCGCGGACGTCGGAGGAAGGCGCGCGGGAGGAGAGCGAGCAGAGCTGGGACGAGGTGCGCGAGGGCGCCGAGAAGGTGCGTCGCGAGGCCATCTGGGTTGACCCGGTCTCCCTGCCTCGGCCGTCGACCGGTGAGACGGCGGTCACGGAGGTTCCGGCTCGGACGCCGCAGGATCCGAATGCGGTGCCCGTCGCGGCGGAGTCGGTTCTTCGTCCGTTCAAGTTGGGGAATTTCGAGTTCACGAACTTGAATCAGACGGACCGGTACGTCGACAAGGCGGTGCGGATCGTCGAATTGCTGGATGAGCACGGCACGATCAAGAGTTACGTCAATGGCCGTCCCGTCCGGATCACTCTGCACGTGCGGACGACGGAGACCCCCGCTGATGTGCGTGACCTGGGTGCTGCCGGTGTCGAGATCAATCTGGCGAGTTATTACTTTGAGAAGTACGACATCGGTTACATCATGGGGATGCTGTCCCATGAGATCGGATTGCATCCTCTGGCTTCCGCCAACTCGAAGATTCCTGAGGAGGAGAACCTGTATGCGGGGATGCCCCTGCTGGTCCCGGGGCTGGAGACGCTGAGTACACCGCGTTTCATGAACACTGAGGGTGCGGGTCAGGCGGATCACATCATGGCGGCGTTCCCGCACACCATCCGGCACGGTATTTATCGCGACATCGTGGTGGAGATGGCGGAGGTGCTGGCGCAGCACGTCAGGGTGGGTGTCGCGGGCGCGAAGCCGAAGGACGTCACGGACCTGCTCGATACGTACTTGATGGATCTGGCTTCCATCGCGGTCACTAATGACCATCGGGCGCGCGCGATGCGGGATCCGGCTTATACGGCGAGGGTCTATAACGCGTATAAGACTCAGTTGGCTGAGCACTTGGCCGATGACAGTCCTGTCCGGGCCTTGCTGCCGGGGGACAAGGGCAGGTTCGGTGTCCTGGGTGACTTCGCCGCGCTCGCCACCAGCGTGGGGACCAACAACCGCGGTGACAGTATCCAGCGCCCGACGGCTCCAGAACCGACTGTCGGCAGCAATACCGGAGAGGCCCGCCCCAGGCTGCCCCAGTCCGACACCGAAGCGACCCCGGCCCCGATTCCGACCCCGGCCCCGACGCCTGCCACCGTCGTCGAGCCGACCTTCACGCCGTTCAAGTCGGGGAGCTTCGAGTTCACCAACTTGAAGCACACGAATGAGGTGTACCGCGACAAGGCGGTTCGGATCATTGAGTTGCTTCGTAAGCACGACACGATCCGTGCCTATGTCGGGGGTCGCCCGGTGCGGATCACTCTGCATGTGCGCACGACGGAGACCCCGGCCGATGTGACGGACCGTGGTGATGCCGGCGTCGACATCAATCTCGCGAGTTATTACTTCGAGAAGTACGACATCGGTTATGTCATGGGGATGCTGGCCCATGAGATCGGTCTTCACCCTCTCGCCTCGCGGGACACGAACATCCCCGACGAGGAGTCGATGTTCGCGGGAGTGCCGCTGGCTGTTCCGGGGCTGGCAGATCTGAAGACTCCGCGCACGATGAGTACCGAGGGTGCGGGTCAGGCGGACCACATCATGGCCGCGTTCCCGAGCAGTACGCGGCACCGGATCTACCGGGACATCGTGCTCGGGATGGCCAATGACTTGGCGGAGGAAGCAGAAACAGGTGAGGAGGGTGCGAAGCCGAAGGATGTCACGGATCTGATCGACACCTACCTGATGGATTTGGCGACGATCGCGCTCACCAATGACAAGCGTAAGGACGCTGCTTGGGAGCCGCGTTACACGGCGAAGGTGTACAACGCGTACAAGGAGCAGTTCGCCGCGCAGCTTGCGCAGGACAGTCCCGTACGGAGTCTGCTTCCGGCGGACAAGAGCTGGTACAACGTCACGAGTAACTTCTTCGGTCTGGGTAGCAGCGTCGCGTTCAACAACCAGGGCGACAGCATCCAGACCGCCACGGCCACGCCGGTGCCGAGCAACACCGAGACCGGCGAGACGCGCCCAAGGCTTTCGCCGGGCGGTACCGAGTCCGGGTCGCAGAGTGGGCCGTCCGACTCCACGCCGTCGATGGAGCCGCGTGCCAGTCGGCCGCGTGACAAGCGGCCTCGCTTTGTGGTGCGTTCCGATTTCGATGCGCGGCGGTTCACCTACGACGGCGATGCGGTCACCGACCTCACGGTCCGTATCGCGATGCGCGGCGGCCCGGACGGGCAGAACGCCCGCACCTTCGCGCAACTCCGCGACGGCGTGCATGAGTTCCTCAACAACCCTGGTCACCGGCTCCCCAATGGTGACCTGCTGCATGTGACCGTCGAGTTGGTCGATCCTTCCGAGTCCCCGCATCTGACGGTGGACTTGGTGGGTCGGGATCAGGCGATGGATCAGGTCTCGTGGTGGGCGGATGCCGACCCCGTACAGCTGGTGCATGAGCTGACTCATCAGCTCGGTCTGCGCGATGAGTATCGGGATGCCGATTCGCCGCATCGCCCGCACATCCCGGGCAGCCTGCTGGGTGACCTGAATGCGGCTCCTGAGGACTCATCGCTGGCCGCCGGTGGGCTCCGTGGGCGGCACCTGGCTCTCCTGGGCGCGCTGATCGGGGACGTGACCCCGAGCTCCTCGGAGCCAAGCACACAGGAGGGCAGCGAGCACACCTGGCACCAGGTGCGTGAGGACGCCGGGAAGGTGCGTCGCGAAGCGGTCTGGGTTGACCCGGTCTCCCTGCCTCGGCCGTCGACCGGTGGCACGGCGGTCACGGAGGTTTCGGCTCGGACGCCGCAGGATCCGAATGCGGTGCCCGTCGCGGCGGAGCCGGTTCTTCGTCCGTTCAAGTTGGGGAATTTCGAGTTCACGAACTTGAATCAGACGGACCGGTACGTCG
>NZ_KZ679073.1 GCF_003024195.1 Streptomyces dioscori | reverse complement strand
AACGCACCCAACCCACCCGTACCACCCGTCACCAACACCCACCCCGAACCCAACCCACCCCACACCGACGACACCACCGACGCGACACCGGAAGTAGCACCGGAAACAGCACCGGAGGTGGCAGGTTCGCCGGGTGCGCCGGGTGCGCCGACCAGTCGGGGCAGATGGATCTCGCCGGCGCGGACCGCCGCCTCGGGTTCGCCCGAGGCGGCCACGGCGAGCACGTCGGTCCGGGCAGTGGACGGCACCGGCCCGTCGTCCAGGTCCACCAGGACGAACCTGCCGGGGTTCTCCGCCTGGGCGGCCCGGACCAGGCCCCAGGCGGGTGCCTGCGCGAGCTGTCCGGCGTCGCCCGCCGTCGTAGCCCCGCGGGTGACCACCACGAGGCGGGACGCGGCGAACCTCTCGTCGGCCAGCCATCCCTGGACGACGTCCAGCACGCGGTGCGTCACGGATCGGACGCCTGCGAGGACGTCACCGGCACCGGCACCGGCACCGGCACCGGACGGGCACGCCCACACCACGACCTCGGGGCAGCCCGCCTCGGCCAGCTCGGGCAGCTCCGCGAACGCGGGCACGGCGTCGTCCAGACCGCAGCGGTCGGACCCCAGTACCGCCGCCTTCACATCGGGCCGTACGGCCAGGTCGGGCGCAGGTGTCCAGGCCACGGTGAAGAGCGAGCCGTCCGGGCCGCCGTGCGCGGTGAGCTGCTCGGGCGACATGGGCCGCGAGACGAGCGACCCCACGGTGAGCACGGGCTGTCCCGTCTCGTCGGTGGCCGCCAGCTCCATCGCGGTGCCGCCGAGCGGCGACACCCGGACGCGGAGCACCGGGGCCCCCGCGGCATGCAGGTCCACTCCGCTCCACTCGAACGGGAGCAGGGCCTCCTCGCCGTCGTCGAGCAGGATCACGTGCAAGGCGGCATCGAGCAGCGCCGGGTGGATCCCGTACGCGGCGGCCTCGGCGCGCTCGTCCTCGGGCAGCGCGACTTCGGCGAACAGGTCGTCCCCGGCCCGCCAGGCCGCCCGCAGTCCCTGGAACGTGGGCCCGTATCCGAAGCCCCGCTCGGCGAGGTGGTCGTAGACGCCGTTCAGGTCGATCGGGGTCGCCCCGGCGGGCGGCCACTGCTCGGGCGTCGGCGGCGTCCGGTGGTCCGGATCGTTGGAGGGCCACTGTCCGGTGCCCGGGGCCAGCATGCCTTCGGCGTGCCGGGTCCAGCTCTCCTGACCGGTCGTGGTCTCCTGACCGGTCGTGCCGTTCTCGTCGCCGTGGCGGGAATGGACACTCACCGTGCGCCGGCCCAGCTCGTCGGGCTCGCCCACGG
Source organism: Streptomyces dioscori (assembly GCF_003024195.1). Taxonomy (GTDB): domain Bacteria; phylum Actinomycetota; class Actinomycetes; order Streptomycetales; family Streptomycetaceae; genus Streptomyces; species Streptomyces dioscori. Next base: position 12,269 of record NZ_KZ679073.1, on the reverse strand, counting down.
CCACATGGAGCGCGACTCCGCGCTCAGGCAGGATCAGCGGTGCTTCCAGGGTGAGTTGCTCCAGTACGCCGCAGCCGGCCTGGTCCCCGGCCCGTACGGCCAGTTCCACGAAGGCGGTGCCCGGGAGCAGTACCGAACCGAACACCTCGTGGTCGGCCAGCCAGGGCAGGTCCCCGACCGACAGCCTGCCGGTCAGCGCCACCCCGTCGGAGCCGGGCAGGTCGACCACGGCGCCGAGCAGCGGATGCTCGGCCGGACCGAGCCCCACCGCGGCGGGGCCGTCGCCGGACGGGGCGTCCACCAGCCAGTACCGGTCCCGTTGGAAGGCATAGGTGGGCAGTTCGACCAGCCGGGCTCCTCGCCCGGCGAACATCGCGTGCCAGTCGACAACGGCTCCCGCGGTGTGGAGCTGTCCGAGCGCGGTGAGGAGAGCGGTCGGCTCGGATTGGTTCGTACGCGACACCGGTACGAAGGCGAGAGGCACGGCCACTTCGGCGTCCAGGCAGCTCTGGGCCATCGCGGCGAGCACGGCATCGGGTCCCAGTTCGACGAAGCGGGTGACGCCCGCGTCCCGCAGGGCCTGGACGCCGTCGGCGAACCGGACCGCTTCGCGGACGTGCCGCACCCAGTAGTCGGCCGAAGCGAGGTCGTCCGGAGCCGATCCGCCCGTCACAGTGGAGATGAACGGAATGGCGGGCGTGCTGTACGTGATGCTCTCGGCCACCTCACGGAAAGCCTCCAGTATCGGGTCCATGAGCGGGGAATGGAAGGCGTGGGAGACGCGCAGGCGGCTTGTCTTGCGGCCGAGCGCGCTGAACAGGCCGTGCACATAGGCGACTTGGCTCTCCGCGCCGGACACCACGACGGACATCGGGCCGTTTATCGCCGCGATTGCCAGCTCCGCGTCATCCAGCAGTGGAGCGACCTCGTCCTCCGTGGCCTGGATCGCCGCCATCGCCCCACCCGAGGGCAACGCCTGCATCAACCGGCCCCGCGCCGCCACCAGCCTGGCCGCGTCGCCGAGCGAGAACACCCCGGCCACATGCGCGGCGGCAAGCTCACCGATCGAATGACCCGCCAGGAAGTCAGGGCGTACGCCCCACGCGTCCAGCAGCCGGAACAACGCCACCTCGACCGCGAACAACCCCGCCTGCGCGAACACCGTCCGATCCAGCAACTCTGGCTCCGACTCCGACCACATCACCTCACGCAGAGGCCGGTCCAGATGGGAATCCAGAGCGGCACACACCTCGTCCAACGCCGCCGCGAACACCGGGGAGGACTCGTACAACTCCCGCCCCATGCCGACCCGTTGCGCACCCTGCCCCGAGAACAGGAACGCCGTCGCGCCCTCCGTTCGGCCCTGCTCGGGGCGGTTGCGCTCCCCTGCGGCCAACCTGCCCAGTCCGGCCAGGAGTTCCGCGCGGTCCTCGCCCACCACCACGGCACGGTGCTCCAGCGCCGCCCGCGAGGTGGCCAGGGAGAAACCCACGTCCACCGGATCCAGCTCCGGACGCTCCTGGAGGAACTGCAGCAGCCGGACGGCCTGCGCCGTCACCGCGTCCCGGTCAAGCCCGGACACCAACCACGGCACCGACGCCGAAGCCGACGCCGACGCCGTCCCGGTCGACCGCTCGCCACCCCCTGCCGAAGCCGAAGCCGGAACAGCCACCGGAACAGGAGCCGGAGCGGCAACAGGAACGGGAGCCGCCTCAATGATGACGTGGGCGTTCGTCCCGCTGATCCCGAACGAGGAGATCCCCGCCCGCCGTGGACGACCAGCGGCCTGCGGCCACTCGCGCGTCTCCGTCAGCAGCTCGACCTCGCCCACGGTCCAGTCCACGTGAGGTGTCGGTTCGTCGATGTGCAGGGTGCGCGGCAGGACACCGTGGTCCATGGCCTTGACCATCTTGATGATTCCGGCCACGCCGGCGGCGGCCTGTGTGTGCCCGATGTTCGACTTGATCGAGCCGAGCCACAACGGACTGCCCTCCGGACGGCCCTGCCCGTACGTGGCCAGCAGGGCCTGCGCCTCGATCGGATCGCCCAGCGTCGTCCCCGTACCGTGTGCTTCCACCGCGTCCACATCGCCGGTACCGAGGCCGGCAGTGGCCAACGCCTGTCGGATGACCCGCTGTTGGGACGGGCCGTTCGGGGCGGTCAGACCGTTCGACGCGCCGTCCTGGTTCACCGCCGTGCCCCGCACGATCGCCAGCACCGGGTGACCGTTGGCCCGCGCGTCCGACAGCCGCTCCACCAGCAGCATGCCCGCGCCCTCGCCCCAGGACGTCCCGTCGGCCCCGGCGGCGAACGACTTCGCCCGGCCGTCACGCGCAAGACCCCGCTGGCGGCTGAACTCGACGAAGGTCTCCGGGGTCGCCATCACCGCGACGCCGCCCGCCAGCGCCAGGGAGCACTCACCCGAGCGGAGGGCCTGTACCGCGAGGTGCAGGGCGACCAGCGACGACGAGCACGCCGTGTCGACGGTGACCGCCGGGCCCTCCAGACCCAGCGTGTACGAGATACGGCCCGAGGCGACCGAGCCGGTGTTACTGCTCGACGCGTAGTCGTGGTACATCGCCCCCGCGAACACACCCGTCCGGCTGCCCCACAGGGACGCGGGGTCGATCCCCGCCCGCTCCAGGGCCTCCCACGACGTCTCCAGCAGCAACCTCTGCTGGGGGTCCATGGCAAGGGCCTCACGCGGCGAGATCCCGAAGAAGGCCGCGTCGAACTCGGCCGCTTCGTGCAGGAACCCGCCGGTGTCGACGTAACTCGTGTCCTGCCGGGTGCCCTCGGGATCGTAGAGGCGTCCGATGTCCCAGCCGCGGTCCCGGGGGAACTCCGAGACCGCGTCCACGCCGTCGGCGACCAGCCGCCACAGGTCGTCGGGGGACGTGACGCCGCCGGGGTATCGACAGGCCATGCCCACGATCGCGATCGGCTCGTCGTCCCGGGCCGCAGTGGGAAGCGGGGTGTCCGCGGTGTGGCCGGTCACCGTGTCCCGCAGGTGGCGGGCGAGGACGATCGGCGTCGGGTGGTCGAAGACGAGCGTCGGCGACAGGCGCAGCCCGGTCGCCTCGGTGAGCGCGTTGCGGAACTCCACCGCCGACAGCGAGTCGAAGCCGAGTTCGCCGAAGGCACGGGCGGGATCGATGGCCGAGGGACCCGCATGCCCGAGGACGGCCGCGGCGCTGCCGCGCACGATCTGCAGCAGCAGGGCCTCCCTCTCGTTCTCGGACAGGCCGGCCAGTTGCCGTCCGAGGCCCGATGTCCCACCGGTTCCGCTGCCGGCGACCCGGCGTGCCGGGCGCCGGACCAGACCGCGCAGCAGATGCGGCACTTCGCTTCCGGCGGCGCCAAGTGCGGTGAGATCCACGCTCATCGGGACGAGCACGGCCTCGTCGACCGTGGCGGCCGTGTCGAGGAGCGCGAGTCCTTGTTCCGCGGACAGCGACTTCAGTCCGGTACGGGCGAGGCGGCGGAGGTCGGCGTCGTCGACCTGCCCCGCCATTCCTCCGCTCCACAGTCCCCAGGCGAGTGACTGGGCGGGCAGGCCGTTCGCCCGGCGGTGTGCCGCCAGGGCGTCCAGGAAACCGTTCGCCGCCGCGTAGTTGGCCTGCCCGGGAGAGCCGAGTACGCCCGCGGCCGACGAGAACAGCACGAACGCCGACAGACCCATGTCCCGCGTCAGTTCGTGCAGATACCAGGCCGCGTCCACCTTCGGACGCAACACCGCATCCACCCGCTCCGGAGTCAACGACGACATCACCCCGTCATCCAGCACCCCGGCGACATGCACCACACCGGACAACGCACGGCCCGCGACGAGCGCCGCGACCGCGTCCCGGTCCGACACATCACAGGCCACCGCCTCGACCTCGGCGCCCAGCTCCGTCAGCTCCGCGCACAACTCCCGGGCTCCCGGCGCCTCCACACCCCGACGACCCACCAACACCAGACGACGAACCCCGTGCCCGACAACAAGGTGCCGCGCCACCAGGCTCCCCAGCGCACCGAACGCACCCGTCACCAGAACAGCGCCCTCGCCGGAGAACACCGAAGGGGAAGAGTCCCCGGTCTCCGCCGCCACACGCGCCAGCCGCGAGGCATGAACAACGCCCGCCCGTATGACCAGTTGAGGCTCGCCCAGGGCAACGGTCGCCACCGCGTCAGCGAGCCCGGTATCCGCGTCGAGATCGACCAGGACGATCCGCCCGGGATTCTCCGACTGCGCCGACCGCACCAGACCCCACACCGCCGCACCCGCGAGGTCGCTGACCTCCTCACCCGCCGAGGACACCGCACCACGAGTCGCCACGACCAGCCTCGCGTCGGCGAACCGCTCCTCCGCCGGCCATGACCGCACGACATCGAGGGCGCGCCCGACGCGCGGGCGTACGGCGCTCGCGTCACCGGCCGGGAGCTCCAGCAGTACGACGTCGGGTACGGGGGCTTCGGGTGTCAGCGTGTCCCAGTGCGCCCAGGAGGGCCGGTCGGCGACGGGCCCGGTTTCGAGCGGGGACCAGACGACACGGAACAGGGACTCGTGGAACGTGTGCCGGACCGCGGCGAGTTGCGCGGCGGACGTCTCGCGCAGTGTCAGGGACTCGACCGACGCGACCGGGCGGCCCGCCGGGTCGGCGAGCTGAAGGGCCACGCTCGCGGTGCCGGTTCGGGTCAACTTGACGCGCAGTGATGTGGCTCCGGAGGCGAACAGTTCCACCCCCGACCAGGCGAACGGCAGGGCTGTGCCCTGGTCGCCGTAGGCGCCCGCCGCGATCGCGTGGAGCGCGGCGTCCAGGAGCGCCGGATGCAGGCCGAAGCCGTCCGCCGCCTCGGAATCGGGAAGCGTGACCTCCGCGAACACCTCGTCGCCGCGCCGCCACACCGCGCGCAACCCACGGAAGGCCGGGCCGTACTCCAGTCCCGCCTCCGCCAGGTCGTCGTACAGCCCGGTGATGTCCACCGCGGTCGCCTGCGCCGGCGGCCACTGCTCAAGCGCGAAGACGGGCGCGGCGCCCGCCGGTGAGACATGACCCGAGACATGCCCAGAGGCATGGCGGGTCCAGGGCCCGTCGATGTCGGTGCGTGAGTGGACGGCGACGGTACGCCGCGTCGAGCCACCCGTGTTCCCGACCACGACCTGTACCGAGATCGAACCTTCGGCCGGAAGCACGAGAGGAGCTTCCAGGGTCAGCTCGTCCAGTGTTCCGCAGCCGACCTGGTCGCCGGCGCGGATCGCCAGTTCCATGAGCCCGCTGCCCGGGAACACGACGGTGCCGAACACCTCGTGGTCGCGCAGCCAGGGCTGGTCGTGGACCGACAGCCGGCCCGTCAGGACGACACCGTCCGAGTCGGGTGAGGAGAGGACCGCCCCGAGGAGCGGGTGGCCCGATGCCTCCAGCCCCGAGGAGGCGAGGTCGTTGCCTCCGATCGCCGAGCCGGCCCACGCCTCGCGCCAGTAACTCCGCACGTCGAGCCAGTACTGCTCGCGTTGGAAGGCGTAGGTGGGAAGGTCGACCCGCCGGGCGCCACGGCCGTCGAACAGCCTGGCCCGGTCGACGGGAACACCGGCCGCGTGCAGCCGACCGACCGCCGTCAGCAACGTCCTGGACTCTCCGTGCTCCCGCCGCAGCGTCGGCACCACCAGCACCGTGTCGTCCACCACGGCGCGCACCATCGCGGACAGGACGCCGTCGGGGCCCAGTTCCACGAAGCGGGTGACGCCCGCGTCGCGCAGGGTCCGGACGGCGTCGGCGAAGCGGACGGCCTGACGCACGTGCCCGACCCAGTAGTCGGCCGACCCGAGGTCTTCCGCCGGCGCGCCCGTGACATTCGAGACGACCGGGATGGCGGGGGTGGCGTAGGTGATGCTCTCGGCGACCTCCCGGAAAGCGTCCAGCATCGGGTCCATGAGCGGGGAGTGGAACGCGTGCGACACCCGCAGCCGGGACGTCTTGCGCCCGAGGGAGGTGAAGTGGGCGACAACTAGGTCGACTTCGTCCTCCGTGCCGGAGACGACCACCGCGTCCGGGCCGTTGACCGCCGCGATCGCCACCTCCGTGCCGCCCAGCAGCGGGGCGACCTCGTCCTCGGTGGCCTGGACGGCGGCCATCGCCCCGCCCGGGGGCAACGCCTGCATCAACCGCCCGCGCGCCGCCACCAGTTTGGCCGCGTCTCCGAGTGAGAACACCCCCGCCACATGCGCGGCGGCGAGCTCACCGATCGAGTGCCCCGCCAGGAAGTCAGGGCATACACCCCACGCTTCGAGCAGCCGGAACAACGCCACCTCGACCGCGAACAACCCCGCCTGCGCGAACACAGTCCGATCCAGCAACGCCGGCCCCGACTCCGGCTCCGGCTCCGGCTCCGGCTCCGGCTCCGGCTCCGGCTCCGGCTCCGACCACATCACCTCACGCAGAGGTTGATCGAGGTGGTGGTCAAGGGCGGCACACACTTCGTCCAGCGCCGCCGCGAACACCGGGAAGGACTCGTACAACTCCCGTCCCATGCCGACCCGTTGCGCCCCCTGGCCCGAGAACAGGAACGCCGTCGCGGCAGGGGTCGCCGTATCGCGTACCACGCCTGACCGTAGTTCCCCGGCTGCAACGGCCGCGAGGCCGTCGAGTGCCGCCTCGCGGTCGTCCGGGATCAGCACCGCGCGGTGTTCCATTGCGGGACGGGACGTCGCCAGGGAGAACGCGACGTCGGCGGAGCTCACTTCCGGGTGCGCCGCAAGGTAGGACCTCAGCTTCTCGGCCTGGCCGCGCAACGCCCCGGCGGACCGGCCCGACAGCATCCAGGGGATGGTGCCCGCCGGTGCTTCTTTGACAGGCGCCGCATTCGTCGGTGCTGCATTCGTCGGTGCTGGATACGTCGGCGCCTGGACCTGCTCGATGATGACGTGGGCGTTGGTGCCGCTGATCCCGAACGAGGAGACGCCCGCCCGGCGCGGATGGCCGTTCTGCGGCCACTCGCGCGCCTCGGTCAGCAACTCGACGTCCCCCGAGGCCCAGTCCACTTCCGGGGTCGGGGCGTCCACGTGCAGCGTGCGCGGCAGTACGCCGTGCTCCATCGCCTGCACCATTTTGATGATGCCCGCGACACCGGCCGCCGCCTGGGTGTGGCCCATGTTCGACTTGATGGACCCCAGCCACAACGGGCTGTCCTGCGGACGGTCCTGCCCGTACGTGGCCAGCAGGGCCTGCGCCTCGATGGGGTCACCCAGCGTCGTGCCCGTGCCGTGCGCCTCCACCGCGTCCACATCGCCGGTGTCCAGGCCCGCGTTGGCGAGCGCCTGCCGGATCACGCGGCGCTGCGAGGGGCCGTTGGGCGCGGTCAGTCCGTTCGAGGCGCCGTCCTGGTTGGTCGCTGTACCACGTACGAGAGCCAGGACGGGGTGACCGTTGCGGCGGGCGTCCGACAGCCGCTCCACCAGGAGCATGCCGACACCCTCGCTCCAGCCGGTGCCGTCGGCCGACGCGGCGAACGACTTGCTCCGGCCGTCCGCCGCGAGACCGCGCTGTTTGCTGAACTCCACGAACGCCTCGGGGGTGGCCATGACCGCGACACCGCCGGCCAGTGCCAGCGTGCACTCCCCCGAGCGGAGGGCCTGGGCGGCCCAGTGCAGCGCCACCAGTGAGGACGAGCACGCGGTGTCGACGGTGACCGCCGGGCCCTCGAAGCCGAAGGTGTAGGCCACCCGGCCGGAGGCGATCGCGCCCGTGCTGCTGTTCGCCGCGTAGTCGTGGTACATCATTCCGGCGAACACGCCGGTCGCGCTGCCCCGCAGTGCGGCGGGGTCGATGCCCGCGCGTTCCAGCGCCTCCCACGACGTCTCCAGCAACAGGCGCTGCTGCGGATCCATCGTCAACGCCTCGTTCGGACTGATCCCGAAGAACTCCGCGTCGAAACCGGCCGCATCATGCAGGAACCCACCGGCATTCACATAACTCGTATGGGGCCGCTCACCCGTCGGATCGAACAACTCCGCAACATCCCAGCCCCGGTCCGACGGGAACTCCGACACCACGTCCACACCACCGGCCACCACCCGCCACAGATCCTCGGGAGAAGCCACCCCACCCGGATAACGGCACGCCATCCCGATGATCGCTATCGGCTCGTCGTCGGAGGCGACGGACGCGACGGCGCCGAGGCCGTCGTCCACGGAGCCGGACACCTCGCTCAGCAGGTACCGGGCGAGCACCTCCGGTGTCGGGTAGTCGAAGACCAGCGTCGCGGGCAGCCGCAAGCCGGTCGCCTCCCCCAGCCCGTTGCGCAGTTCCACCGCCGACAGCGAGTCCACCCCGAGGTCGCGGAAGGCGCGCTCGGGGTCGATCGCCACCGGACCGGCGTGCCCGAGGACGACAGCCGCCTGGGTACGCACCATGCCGAGCAGCACCTCGTGCCACTCCGACTCGGGCCGGGTCGCCAACTGCCTGCGCAGGGACCCCGTGTCCGCGCGGGCGCCGGCGGCCGAGCGCCGCGTCCTCGGTACGAGCCCCTGGAGCAGCGGGGGTACCTCTGCGGCTCCGGTGGCAGCCAGGATCCTGGGATCGAGGCGGATGGGGACCAGCGCGGCCGTGCCCAGCGCGACAGCGGTGTCCAGGAGCGCGAGGCCCTGGTCCGCGGAGAGTCCCTCCACACCGGACCGTGCCATGCGCTGGGTGTCGGAACCGGCGAGCCCGCCCGCCATGCCGCCCACATCCGCCGACCACGGCCCCCATGCCAGCGACAGGCCAGGCAGTCCACCCGCACGGCGATGCTCCGCCAGGCCGTCCAGATACGCGTTGGCCGCCGCGTAACTCCCCTGTCCCGATGTCCCCAGCACACCAGCGGCGGACGAGAACAGCACGAACGCCGACAGACCCATGTCCCGCGTGAGCTCGTGCAGATACCAGGCCGCGTCCACCTTCGGACGCAACACCGCATCCACCCGCTCAGCCGTCAACGACGAGATCACCCCGTCATCCAGCACCCCGGCAACATGCACCACACCGGACAACGCACGGCCCGCGACGAGCGCCGCGACCGCGTCCCGGTCCGACACATCACAGGCCACCGCCTCGACCTCGGCGCCCAGCTCCGTCAGCTCCGCGCACAACTCCCGGGCTCCCGGCGCCTCCACACCCCGACGACCCACCAACACCAGACGACGAACCCCGTGCCCGACAACAAGGTGCCGCGCCACCAGGCTCCCCAGCGCACCGAACGCACCCGTCACCAGGACGGCCCCGGTACCAATACCGGTACCGGTACCAGTACGGGTGAACAGCGAGGCCGGCTCCCCGTGCGTCTCCCCCACCTTCACGGCGACGCGCGCCAAGCGGGACACGTGGACGACGCCGTCGCGGATCGCCACCTGCGGTTCGCCGAGGGCGGCTGCCGCCACCGCCTCGGCCGGGCCGGCGTCCGCGTCGAGATCGACCAGTGCGAACCGGCCGGGGTCCTCCGACTGCGCCGACCGCACCAGACCCCACACCGCCGCACCCGCGAGGTCGCTGACCTCCTCACCCGCCGAGGACACCGCGCCACGAGTGGCCACGACCAGCCTCGCGTCGGCGAACCGTTCTTCGGAATGCCAGGACCGTACGGCGTCCAGAACCCGGTGCACGGCCGACCGGACGGAGCCCGGGTCCGTGCCCGCGGTGGACGGCAGCACCACGACCGCGGGGACATCGTCGTCGGGTCCCAGTTCGTCCCACGTGGTCCAGTCGTCCGAGGCGTCGGGGAGTGCTGTGGCTTCGGAATGGGCTGCGGCGCCGAAAGGTTCGGAAAGGGCTGCCGGGATCGGCGTCCAGTCCACGCGGAAGAGCGACTCGTGGAACACCGACCGGGCGGCCGAGAGCTGGTCGACGGAGATCTCCCGAAGCACCAGCGACTCCACCGTGGCCACCGCGCGTCCCGAGGCGTCCGCGACGTGCAGAGAGACCGCTCCGCCGCCCGACGGAACGACGCGGACGCGCAGCGCCGTGGCGCCGGAGGCGAACAGCTCCACCCCCGACCACGCGAACGGCAGCACCACCCCGTCACCGACCGCACCACTCAACGCCACCGCATGCAGACCCGCGTCCAGCAACGCCGGATGCAACCCGAACCCGTCCCCCTCCACCCGCTCAGGAAGAGCGACCTCCGCGAACACCTCCTCACCACGCCGCCACGCCGCCCCCAACCCACGGAACACCGGCCCGTACTCCAGACCGGATTCCGCGAGTCCTTCGTAGAACCGGTCCAGTTCCACGGGGGCGGCGCCCAGGGGCGGCCACTGCTCCAGGTCGTGGCCGTCGTGCGCGCCGGGTGTCAACGTGCCGGCGGCGTGCTGCGTCCACACCGACATGCCTTCGTCGCGGGAGTGGACGCTGACCCGACGGGCTCCCAGGGCGTCCGCCTCTCCCACCACGACCTGTACCTGGACAGCGCCGCGCCGCGGAAGGGCGAGCGGTGTGCGGAGGGTCAGCTCTTCGATGCGTCCGCAGCCGACCTGATCTCCGGCGCGGATCGCCAGTTCCACGAAGCCCGTGCCGGGGAAGAGCACGACACCGCCGACGACGTGGTCGGCGAGCCACGGCTGTGAGCCCACCGACAGCCGGCCGGTGAGCACCACCCTGCCGGAGTCGGCCAGGGAGAGCGTCGCGCCGAGCAGCGGGTGGCCGGTGCGGTCCAGGCCGGCTGAGGTCACATCGACGGTCCCACCGGCGGCCTCCAGCCAGTAGCGCCGGTGCTGGAAGGCGTACGTGGGCAGATCCACGTGCCGGGCGCCGTGTCCGGTGCCCGTGCCCGTGCCGGTGCCGGTGCCCGTGCCCGTGCCCGTGCCGGCTCCGGCTCCGGCTCCGGCTCCGGTGAAGAGCGCGTGCCAGTCAGGCGCGGCACCGTTCACATGGAGCTGGGCGACGGCGGTGAGCAGCGTCGCGACCTCGGCCTCCCGCCCCCGCAAGGCAGGGACGACCAGTGCCGCGGCGGGCGCTTCGTCCAGGCAGTTACGGGTCATCGCGGCCAGCACGCCGTCGGGACCCAGTTCCACGAAACGGGTCACGCCGGCAGAGCGAAGGTGCGCGACACCGTCCGCGAAGCGGACCGCCTCACGGACGTGCCGGACCCAGTAGTCGGCCGAGGCAAGGTCATCCGGAGCCGATCCGCCCGTCACATTGGAGATGAACGGGATGACGGGCGCGTTGTACGTGATGCTCTCGGCGACTTCGCGGAAGGCGTCGAGCATGGGGTCCATGAGCGGGGAGTGGAAGGCGTGAGACACGCGTAGGCGGCTCGTCTTACGGCCCAGTGCGCTGAAGTGCGCCGTGATCTCAGTGACTTGGGCGTCCGTACCGGAGACGACCACCGCGTCCGGGCCGTTGACCGCCGCGATCGCCACCTCCGCGTCGTCCAGCAGCGGGGCGACCTCGTCCTCGCTCGCCTGGATCGCGCCCATCGCCCCGCCCGGGGGCAACGCCTGCATCAACCGCCCGCGCGCAGCCACCAGCCTGGCCGCATCACCGAGCGAGAACACCCCCGCCACATGCGCGGCGGCAAGCTCACCGATCGAATGCCCCGCCACGAAGTCAGGGCGTACGCCCCACGCTTCGAGCAGCCGGAACAACGCCACCTCGACCGCGAACAACCCCGCCTGCGCAAACACCGTCCGATCCAACAGATCCGACCCCGGCTCCGGCTCCGGCTCCGGCTCCGGCTCCGGCTCCGGCTCCGGCTCCGACCACATCACCTCACGCACAGGTCGGTCCAAATGGGGATCCAGAGCGGCACACACCTCGTCCAACGCCTCCGCGAACACCGGGAAGGACTCGTACAATTCCCGGCCCATACCCACCCGTTGCGCACCCTGCCCCGAGAACAGGAACGCCGTCGCGGCGAAGGTCGTACGGATGGAGCCTCGTACGACTCCGGTGTCGGGCTCGTCGGACGCCAGTGCGGCGAGCCCCCGGAGCAGGTCCTCCCGCTCGTGGCCGACGACGGCGGCGCGGTGTTCGAGTGCCGCCCGCGATGTCGCCAGGGAGAAGCCGACGTCGACCGGGTTCAGATCCGTCCGCTCCTCGGCGAAGGCGAGCAGGCGCGCGGCCTGTGCAGCCAGCCCTTCGCGGCTGCGGGCCGACAGCACCCACGGCACGACCGAGGCTGCCCGTACGGCCTGCGTGTCGCCGTGCGTTCCGGGTTCGGCCACGGCTCCCTCGGCCTGCGGGGCGGGCTCGGCGGCTTCGATGATGACGTGGGCGTTCGTGCCGCTGATACCGAACGAGGAGATCCCCGCCCGG
>NZ_KZ679072.1 GCF_003024195.1 Streptomyces dioscori | reverse complement strand
GAAGCTAAGCCTTACAGCGCCGATGGTACTGCAGGGGGGACCCTGTGGGAGAGTAGGACGCCGCCGAACTAATATTAAGAGAGCTGGTCCCTGAACTTAGGTTCAGGGACCAGCTCTTTTTTGTTTGGCGTCACTTGGAGTTCACGTTGCGCGACCAACATCACGTGCATGAGTACTGCTGCAATGCTCAGGGCCGCTGGTGTCGGAGCCGGTGACGAGGTCATCGTGCCGGCGTTCGGGAACGCCGAGGTGGCCGAGGCCGTCGTCCTGGCCGGCGCACTGCCGGTGTTCGTCGACATCGATCCGAGTACGTACTGCCTCGACACCGCCGAGGTCGAGGCGGCTGTCGGGCCGCGGACGGCCGCCCTGGTCGCCGTGCACCGCTTCGGACAGCTCGCCGACATGCCGCGCCTGTGGGACATCGGCCGGCGGCGTGGGCTGCTGGTGCTCGAACAGGGCGAGCCCGAGGCACCGTATGCCGGGGTCGAGGAGCGCAGGGCGCGCGCGACCTACCTCGACGGACGGTTGCGGGGTGTGCGGACTCCGGAGCGAGGTGCGGGACACACCTACCAGCAGTACGTCGTGCGGGTGTTGGGGAACGGACGGCCGGACCGCGATGCCTTCGCGCGGGCCGTGCGGGCCAAGGGCGTCGAGTGCAAGGTGCCGGTCAAGACGCCGGTGCACCGGATGACAGCGTTCAGGCGGGACGTCTGCCTGCCCGAGACCGAACGGGCCGCCGACGAGACGCTGGCGCTGCCTGTCGACGCGTCGCTGACGAAGCGGGAGATGCAGCGGATCGTGTCCGCGTGCAATGCCCTCGGCGGACTGCTGCAGCCTGCCTTCTAGGGCAGCCAAACGCAGTACCGACGCAGTACCGAGCGCGGTATCGAACGCAGTTGGGAGCACACCGGCGTTCGGGGTATGCTTTATTCCGTTGCCACGGGGAGACCCCGAAAGCAACAGGCCCCTATAGCTCAGTCGGTAGAGCGTCTCCATGGTAAGGAGAAGGTCAACGGTTCGATTCCGTTTGGGGGCTCAGACAAAAAGGCCTCCGCCCTTGTGGGCGGGGGCCTTTCGCGTTTCCCGGGGCCGGTGCGGCCCCGGGAAACCAACCGTCAGTCCTTCTGCAGACCCGGGACACGCATCGCCAGAATGGCCATGTCGTCGGACGGGGCGTCACTCGCGAAACGCTCGACCGCACGCATGATGCGGGCGGCCACCGCACCGGCCGTCAGACCCGTGCAGGTGGTGAGCACATCGGCGAGGCCGTCGTCGCCCAGCATGCGGGTGCCCTCGCGGCGTTCGGTGACGCCGTCCGTCACACACAGCAGGACGTCCCCCGGGTCGAGGGTCACCTCCTGCTCGTACAACTCCAGGTCGTCCATGACGCCTAGGAGCGGCTGGGGTTCGGCGGCCGGTTCCACCGTGCCGTCCGGGCGCAGACGCAGGGGGAGCGGGTGGCCGGCGCAGACCACCTTCAGGAGCGCCGAACCGTCCTGCTGGGGCCACAACTCCCCGTACAGGAGGGTCAGGAAGCGGCTGCGGGCTCCCTCGTCGAGGATCGCGGAGTTCAGCCGGTCCAGGACCGCCGGTCCACCGTAGCCCTCGCGTGCCAGCAGGCGCAGTGCGTGCCGGGCGAGTCCGGTGACCGCGGCCGCCTCCGGTCCCGTACCGCAGACGTCTCCGATGGCGAAGCCGTAGGCGCCGTCGCGGATGGGGAAGAGGTCGTAGAAGTCGCCGCCGACCTCGTTGCCCTCGCCTGCCGCGCGGTAGATGACCTCGACCTCGACGCCCTCGATGTGGGGGAGCTCCGGGGGCAGGAGGCTGCGCTGGAGGGACTGGCTGATGGCCGTGCGCTCCGAGTACAGGCGCGCGTTGTCCAGAGCGAGGGCGGCCCGGCGGCTCAGGTCCTCCGCCAGTTCCAGGATCTCCTGGCGGAAGTGTTCGTCCGTCGGCTTGCCGAGCGTCAGCATGCCGATGACGCGGTTGCGGGCCACCAGGGGCAGGACGACCGTCTCGCCGCCCACCGCGCCGGCCGTCGCCAGAGTCGTACCGATGCCGGAGCTGACCGAGGACGGTCCGCCGCCCAGGCCGAGGCTGCGCATGGAGGTGCGCAGGGCCGCCGTGTGGGCCGCCTCCGCGGGGGCCGCCCACACGCGGGCGCCCGGTGTGGGGACCGGGTCCGGAGGGTCGATCTTCGACAGGAGGGCCTTGAGGCCGTCGATGCGCTCCTCGTCCTCGTGCAGGACGTACGAAAGGTAGGGGTCGGAGGCCTGGTCGGCAATCGTGTAGACGGCACACCAGGTGGCCAGGGTCGGGACCGTCATCTGGGCCATCAGGGCCAGTGTCTGGTCGCGGTCCAGCGTGCCCGCGAGCAGGTCCGAGGCCTCGACGAGGAAGGACAGCGAGCCGCGGCGCAGCCGTTCCAGCTCGCCGAGGCGGGCCGACTCCACGGCGAGCGCGATGCGGTCGGCGGCGAACTGGAGGCGCAGGGCCTCCTCGTTCGAGTAGCGGGCCGGTGATTCGGCGGCCACGCCGAGCGAGCCGGTGAGTCTGCCCTCGACCTTGAGGGGGACCGTGACGACCGAACGCATACCGGTGCCGCTGAGGAGCGGTACGGCCCCTGGGACGGCCGTGAGGTCCTCGTGGACGGCCGGCATACGGGCCGAGCCGTAACGGCCCGTACCGGCCTCCACAGGGACGCGGGCGAAGCGCTGGCGGGCGGAGGGCAGCCCGGTGGAGGCACGTACTTCCAGTTCCGTCTCGTCGTCGGTCGCGAGGAGGAGGAAGGCGGAGTCGCCGTCGAGCATGTCGCGGGCGCGTTCCACCGTGCGCTGGAGGAGGCCGTCCAGGTCGTCCGGGGCCGGTGAGCCGATGAACACCTCGAAGGGGTCCGAGGCATGGCCTTCGGAGGAGGTGGTCGTGTCCGTGGCCGAGACGCGCAACGGGGTCTGCAGGACCGCTCGTTCGTGGTCGCGGACCAGCAGGCAGACCGTTGAGGGCTCACCGCCGGTGTCGCGTACGCGCAGGTGCGAGGCGTATACGGGGGTGACGCGGCCGTTGGCGCCGCGCAGGCCGTAACTGCCCTCCCAGCGGGAGAGTTTGAGGGCCTCGACGATGCCGGTGCTGGTGCCGGGGGTGTGCGGCCAGGCCGCGAGATCGGTCAGCGGCTTGCCGACGACCTGCTCCGCCGGATAGCCGAAGAGCTCCTCCGCGTCCTCGTTCCAGGCGTTGATCGCGCCCGCGCGGTCGATCTGGACGACCGCGACGCGGACGCGGCCGTCGGCGAGGGGGAGGAGGTGCGAGGGCAGGGACGGGCCCGCGGTGCGGGTGCCCACCGCGCGATCGGGGAGGTCCAGCTGGAACCAGACCTGTTTGCGGGTGGGCGTGTACTCGACGCCCCAGCGGCCGGCCAGGGCGGCACAGAGCTGGAGGCCGCGCCCGCCCTCGCGGTCGGGGTTGCCCATGTTGACGGCGCTGCCCTGGAGTGGAATCTCACGTTCCGGGTAGTGGTCTGCCACCTCGATCCGTACGCCGTCGTCGCTGCGCAGGCACAGGACGTCCGCGGACGTGCCGGCGTGCACCACGGCGTTGGTGACCAGCTCACTCGTGAGGACCACGGCGTCGTCGACGATGTCGGCGAAGCCCCAGCCCTGGAGGGTGTCACGGACGAAGGAACGAGCGGTCGCGACGGACCGCCCGACAGGGTCGAAGCTGGCGGCCGCGCGCGCGGTGATCACAGAACTCCTTGTCCGGTCGTCGGCGGGCAGGGGTCCGTGGCCGGCCTGCCCCTGCCGGGGCAGGAGCTGATTCTCGGTCGGCCGGGGATCCTGGGGTGGTCCCCCAGGATGCAGTCCGGTGGTCATGGTGCGGTGCCCTCCGATGCCTGCCTGCCCGCTCGTGCTCGTGCCACCGCCCAGGCCGGAAGGACCGGCGTGGCTGGACAGCCGCATGCAAGGTTACTTACCTTCGCGGTCCATGCGGATGCCGGTCGTCAGTGTTTACGTCCGGAGGGTGTGCGGACCGTGTGCGAAGCTGCCGAACTGTTATGGCCTGGTTCAGCCATGGTGAAACACTGGGCAGGCTTCAAGGGAAGGTCCTGGCAGGTTGAGAGCCTTCCGGCACGCGGGGCTAGAAGTAGCGGAGCAAGAAGTACCGAGTACGCCGAGCAGTAAATGGTCGACCCTTGCGGGAGGGACACAGTGGAGTCTGGCGCAGCGACGCGGGGCACTAAGACGCGCGCGAAAGGCGGACAGTCCCTGAGTAATCAGCGTAAACCGCGTAATGGCACCACAGAGGTGGACACGGCGGCCCTCAACAGGCTGCTGGCGGCCCTGGTGTCGATGCGGGACGGCAACTTCCGTAAGAGGCTCACGGTCTCCGGCGACGGCGTGATGTCCGAGATCGCCGCTGTCTTCAACGAGGTGGGCGACCGGAATCTGCAGCTGACGGGTGAGCTGTCGCGGGTGCGGCGCATGGTCGGACGTGAGGGAAAGCTCACGGAACGGCTGGAGACGGGCGCCTGTGAGGGTTCCTGGGCCGCGGCGATCGACGCCTCCAACGCGCTCGTCGACGATCTCGTACGGCCCGTCTCAGAGGTCGGCCGGGTGCTGTCGGCGGTGGCGGAGGGCGATCTGTCGCCGCGTATGGAGCTGCGGGCGCAGGCCGCGGACGGCAACGGGCACCCGCTGCGCGGTGAGTTCCTGAAGGTCGGGCGCACGGTCAACAACCTGGTCGACCAGCTGTCCACGTTCACCGACGAGGTCACGCGGGTGGCCAGCGAGGTCGGCACCGAGGGCAAGTTGGGCGGTCAGGCCCGGGTGCGCGGTATGTCCGGTTCGTGGAAGGACCTCACGGACTCGGTCAACACGATGGCGTACCGGCTGACGGCCCAGGTGCGGGACATCGCGCTGGTGACGACGGCGGTCGCCAAGGGTGACTTGTCCCGGAAGGTCACGGTTCACGTGGCCGGTGAGATGCTCGAACTGAAGAACACCGTCAACACGATGGTGGACCAGCTGTCCTCGTTCTCCTCCGAGGTGACGCGGGTGGCGCGCGAGGTGGGCACCGAGGGCGAGCTGGGCGGGCAGGCGCAGGTGCCCGGAGTGGCCGGGGTGTGGAAGGACCTCACCGATTCGGTGAACCTCATGGCCGGCAACCTGACCGCGCAGGTGCGGGGGATCGCGCAGGTCACGACGGCGGTCGCCAACGGTGATCTGTCGCAGAAGGTGACCGTGTCCGCGCGGGGCGAGGTCGCGCAGCTCGCCGAGACGATCAACCAGATGACCGAGACGCTGCGGACGTTCGCGGACGAGGTCACACGTGTCGCCAACGAGGTCGGTGGCGAGGGGCGGCTCGGCGGGCAGGCGAACGTGCCGGGCGCGGCGGGCACGTGGAAGGACCTCACCGATTCGGTGAACACGGTCTTCCGGAACCTGACCACGCAGGTGCGGGACATCGCCGCAGTAACTACTGCGGTCGCCAACGGCGATCTGTCGCAGAAGGTCAGCGTCGAGGTCGCCGGCGAGATGCTGGAGCTGAAGAACACCGTCAACACGATGGTCGACCAGCTCTCCAGCTTCGGCGCGGAGGTCACCCGGGTGGCGCGGGAGGTCGGTGTCGAGGGCGAGCTGGGCGGTCAGGCGCAGGTGCCCGGCGCGGCCGGTACGTGGAAGGACCTCACCGACTCCGTCAACACGGCGTTCCGCAACCTCACCGGACAGGTGAGGAACATCGCCCAGGTGACGACGGCGGTGGCCAACGGCGACCTGTCGCAGAAGGTCACCGTGGACGTCTCCGGCGAGATGCTCGCGCTGAAGAACACCGTGAACACGATGGTCGACCAGCTGTCGTCCTTCGCCGACCAGGTGACGCGGATGGCGCGCGACGTGGGTACGGAGGGCCGCCTGGGCGGCCAGGCGCGCGTGGACGGGGTGTCCGGCACGTGGAAGGACCTCACCGACTCCGTCAACTTCATGGCGGGCAACCTCACGTCCCAGGTGCGGCAGATCGCCCAGGTGACGACGGCGGTGGCGCGCGGTGACCTCTCGCAGAAGATCGAGGTGGACGCCCGTGGCGAGATCCTCGAACTGAAGAACACCATCAACACCATGGTCGACCAGCTCAGCGCCTTCGCCGAGCAGGTGACCCGGGTGGCCCGCGAGGTGGGCACCGATGGCCGGCTCGGCGGTCAGGCACAGGTGCCGGGGGTCGCGGGCGTGTGGCGCGACCTCACCGACTCGGTGAACGGCATGGCCGGCAACCTCACCGCGCAGGTGCGCAACATCGCGCAGGTCGCGACGGCGGTGGCGCGCGGTGATCTCTCGCAGAAGATCGACGTGGACGCGCGCGGCGAGATCCTGGAGCTGAAGAACACCCTCAACACGATGGTGGACCAGCTCTCGAACTTCGCCGAGCAGGTCACGCGGGTGGCCCGTGAGGTGGGTACGGAGGGCATCCTCGGCGGGCAGGCCGAGGTGCAGGGTGTCTCCGGCACCTGGAAGGACCTCACGCAGTCCGTGAACTTCATGGCGAACAACCTGACGATCCAGGTGCGCAACATCGCCGAGGTCACGACCGCCGTCGCCAAGGGCGACCTGTCGAAGAAGATCACCGTCGACGCGAAGGGCGAGATCCTCGAACTCGTCACCACCGTCAACACGATGGTCGACCAGCTGTCGTCGTTCGCCGAGCAGGTCACGCGGGTGGCCCGCGAGGTGGGCACCGAGGGCATCCTCGGCGGCCAGGCGCACGCGTCGGGTGTCACGGGCATCTGGAAGGACCTCACCGACAACGTCAACCTGATGGCCAACAACCTGACCGTGCAGGTGCGGAACATCTCCCAGGTCGCGGCGGCCGTCGCCAACGGCGACCTGACGCGGACGGTCACGATCGAGGCGCGCGGCGAGGTCGCGCAGCTCGCCGACACCTTCAACACCATGGTGAAGACGCTGAGTTCGTTCGCCGACCAGGTCACCAAGGTGGCCCGCGAGGTGGGCACGGACGGCATCCTGGGCGGCCAGGCGCGCGTGCCGGGCGTGTCGGGTACGTGGAAGGACCTCACGGAGTCCGTGAACGGCATGGCGTCGAACCTGACCGGACAGGTGCGCAACATCGCGATGGTCACCACGGCCATCGCCAAGGGCGACCTGACCAAGAAGATCGACATCGACGCGCGCGGCGAGATCCTGGAGCTGAAGACCACCATCAACACGATGGTCGACCAGCTGTCGTCGTTCGCCGAGGAGGTCACCCGGGTGGCCCGTGAGGTGGGCACCGAGGGGCAGTTGGGCGGCCAGGCGCGCGTACGCGACGTCGACGGCACCTGGCGCGACCTCACCGAGTCGGTGAACGAGATGGCCGGGAACCTGACCCGGCAGGTGCGTGCCATCGCGCGCGTGGCGACCGCCGTGACCCGCGGCGACCTCAACCTGAAGATCGACGTGGACGCCTCCGGCGAGATCCAGGAACTTCAGGACTACATCAACAAGATGATCGCGAACCTCCGCGACACCACCATCGCCAACAAGGAGCAGGACTGGCTGAAGGGCAACCTCGCCCGGATCTCCGGTCTGATGCAGGGCCGCCGAGACCTCGCCGACGTGGCCTCGCTCATCATGGGCGAGCTGACGCCGGTGGTGTCGGCGCAGCACGGCGCCTTCTTCATGGCGATGCCGCTGGACGACGGCAAACACGTGGGCGCCGCGAACGACGACTCGTACGAACTTCGCATGCTGGGGTCGTACGGCTACTCGATGGGCTCCATGCCGACGTCGTTCCGGCCCGGGGAGACGCTGATCGGGACGGCCGCCAAGGAGAAGCGCACGATTCTCGTGGAGAACGTGCCGCCGGGGTACCTGAAGATCGCCTCCGGGCTCGGGGAGGCACCTCCGGCGCATGTCATCGTGCTGCCGGTGCTCTTCGAGGGGACCGTCCTCGGGGTGATCGAGCTGGCGTCGTTCCACTCGTTCACACACATCCAGAAGGACTTCCTCAGCCAGATCGCCGAGATGATCGCGACGAGCGTCAACACCATCGCGGTCAACACCAAGACCGAGGTGCTGCTCAAGCAGTCGCAGGAGCTGACCGAGCAGCTCAGGGAGCGGTCGGCGGAGCTGGAGAACCGGCAGAAGGCCCTCCAGGCGTCCAACGCCGAGCTGGAGGAGAAGGCCGAACTGCTGGCCCAGCAGAACCGCGACATCGAGGTGAAGAACACCGAGATCGAGGAGGCGCGGCAGGTCCTGGAGGAGCGCGCCGAGCAACTCGCCGTCTCCATGCGCTACAAGAGCGAGTTCCTGGCGAACATGTCCCACGAGCTGCGTACGCCGCTCAACTCGCTGCTGATCCTCGCCAAGCTGCTCGCCGACAACGCGGACTCCAACCTCACGCCCAAGCAGGTCGAGTTCGCCGAGACGATCCACGGGGCGGGTTCGGACCTGCTCCAGCTGATCAACGACATTCTCGACCTGTCGAAGGTCGAGGCGGGCAAGATGGACGTGTCGCCGACGCGTATCGCGCTGGTCCAGCTCGTCGACTACGTAGAGGCCACTTTCCGTCCGCTGACGGCGGAGAAGGGCCTCGATTTCTCCGTACGGGTGTCGCCGGAACTGCCGGCCACGCTGCACACGGACGAGCAGCGGCTCCTCCAGGTGCTGCGCAACCTCCTCTCCAACGCGGTGAAGTTCACCGACTCCGGAGCGGTCGAACTGGTCATCCGGCCCGCGGGCGCGGAGGTGCCGGTCGCCATCCGGGAACAGTTGCTGGAGGCGGGCTCGCTGCGGGACGCGGACGCCGATCTGATCGCGTTCTCCGTGACCGACACGGGTATCGGGATCGCGGCCAGCAAGATGCGGGTGATCTTCGAGGCGTTCAAGCAGGCGGACGGCACGACGAGCCGCAAGTACGGCGGTACGGGCCTCGGCCTGTCCATCTCGCGGGAGATCGCGCGGCTGCTCGGCGGTGAGATCCACGCGCAGAGCGAGCCGGGACGCGGCTCGACGTTCACGCTGTATCTGCCGCTGCACCCGAGCGAACTCCCGCCGCAGGGCTATCCGCAGCTGTCCCCGCCCATGGAGAACGGCGCGCTGCCCGCGGGCGCGGACGACGAGGCCGATGCACGGGTGGAGACACCGGCGGAGGTCAGGTCGTACCAGGAGACCCAGAACGGGCCCGCCGCGCTCTTCAGGCGGCGCCGCAGGGCGGTGTCCGCGGCCGAGCAGCGGCCCGCGCTGCAGGGGTCCCGGACGCAGGCCCCGGAGGCCTGGGACTCGGGCGGCGAGGAGGTCGCCCCGCGCGCGCGTGCCGTCTTCCGCTTCGAGGGCGAGAAGGTGCTGATCGTCGACGACGACATCCGCAACGTGTTCGCGCTCACCAGCGTCCTGGAGCAGCACGGTCTTTCGGTGCTGTACGCCGAGAACGGCCGCGAGGGCATCGAGGTCCTGGAGCAGCACGACGACGTGACGGTCGTCCTGATGGACATCATGATGCCGGAGATGGACGGATACGCGACCACGACGGCGATCCGCAGGATGCCCCAGTTCGCCGGGCTGCCGATCATCGCCCTGACCGCGAAGGCGATGAAGGGCGACCGGGAGAAGGCCATCGAGTCGGGTGCCTCCGACTACGTGACGAAGCCGGTCGATCCCGATCACCTGCTCACGGTGATGCAGCAGTGGATGCGCGGCCAGTGATCGAGGGGCGGGTTTCGTCGGGCGGCCGAGGATGATTGAGTGGTGGGGAAATGATCGCGTCCACGGGCCGGTCGGGCGGCAACCCGGTATGCCGAGTTGCTGACTGACTGTGCCCGGAGCCGTGTAGAAACCCGGGATTCGGGGAACCTTCTGGTCTCCCACTGCGTTTCTGCTACGTGCACAGTGACATCGCGGTGACAGGGTGTGGCGACAGGCGGGGTGCGGCTACCATGACCGGCACAAGGACGGGCGGCGCTCAGAAGCCGTCCCCTGGGGCGGCGCCCGGTGCACTGCCGGGACGAGGAGGGCGGGCCATGGTGCAGAAGGCCAAGATCCTCCTGGTCGATGACCGGCCGGAGAATCTGCTGGCGCTGGAGGCCATCCTCTCTGCGCTCGATCAGACACTGGTACGGGCATCTTCCGGGGAGGAAGCGCTCAAAGCGCTGCTCACGGACGACTTCGCGGTCATTCTGCTGGATGTCCAGATGCCAGGCATGGACGGTTTCGAGACCGCCGCGCACATCAAGAGGCGGGAACGGACCCGGGACATCCCGATCATCTTCCTCACCGCGATCAACCACGGGCCGCACCACACGTTCCGCGGGTATGCGGCGGGTGCGGTGGACTACATCTCCAAGCCGTTCGATCCGTGGGTGCTGCGCGCGAAGGTCTCGGTGTTCGTCGAGCTCTACATGAAGAACTGCCAACTCCGGGAGCAGGCGGCGCTGCTGCGTCTGCAGCTGGAGGGCGGTGGCGGCAAGTCGGTGCTCGGTGACACCAAGGAGCCGGCCGGACTGCTGGCCGAACTCTCCGCGCGCCTCGCGGCCGTCGAGGAGCAGGCCGAGGCTCTGTCCAAACAGCTGGACGACGATTCGGCGGACGCGGCGGCGGTGGCCACCGCGGCCCATCTCGAACGGAAGCTGACGGGGCTGCGCCGCGCGCTGGACGCGCTGGAGCCGGGCACAGGGAGCGGGGCGGCTTCGTTGCCGTCCCAGAACTGAGCCTGCCTCGCAGGCGAGCCCTCGGGCCGCTCCGGCCGCCGACTGACCGTGAGGGTCCGCCGGGGGCGAGGCGCGGGTGCCGGTGACGGTCCATGGCTTCACGGCAACGCTGTGGCGACGGTTCAGACCCCTTGTGCGGCTTGTGTGTTGTCGCGGGTCCGGTGGATTCGGTGGGCCCGCCGCGATCGGCCTTCCCGTGCCGCACGGGGTTCGGCGGGCCGAACAGCGTTCCGCGCGGCCGGGGTTGCCGCCGAGCCGGCGTCAGTTCGGCGCCGGGAACGGGCGACACGAACGGGTGAAGCAGTAGGCACACGTGTCCGCAGTGGTCTCCACCGGTAACCTCACACCCATGGCCTCACGTCAGCCCGCAGCCAAGAAGCCGCCCGCGAAGAAGGCGGTCGCTCCGACGAAGGCTGTGGCGAAGCGGGCCCCCGCCGCGAAGAAAGCCGTCGCGAAAAGGCCGCCCGCGAAGAAGGCCGCAGTCCGCAAAGCCCCGCCCCCGAAGCCGGCACCCAGCCCCACAGGGGGCGTGTACAGGCTCGTACGCGCCCTGTGGCTCGGTGTCGCGCACGCCGTCGGCGCCGTGTTCCGCGGCATAGGGCGCGGCGCAAAGGGACTCGACCCGGCGCACCGCAAGGACGGTCTCGCGCTCCTGCTGCTCGGTCTCACACTGATCACCGCGGCGGGGACCTGGTCCAACCTCCGCGGCCCGGTGGGCGACCTCGTCGAGATGCTGGTGACCGGCGCCTTCGGCCGCCTCGACCTGCTCGTGCCGATACTGCTCGCGGTCGTCGCCGCCCGGCTCATCCGGCACCCCGAGAAGCCCGAGGCCAACGGACGCATCGTCATCGGTCTGTCCGCACTCGCCGTCGGCGTCCTCGGTCAGGTCCACATCGCCTGCGGGGCGCCCGCGCGCAGCGACGGCATGCAGGCGATAAGGGACGCGGGCGGGCTCATCGGCTGGGGCGCGTCGACTCCGCTGACGTACACCATGGGCGAGGTGCTGGCGGTGCCCCTTCTGGTGCTGCTCACGGTCTTCGGGTTGCTGGTGGTCACCGCGACCCCCGTCAACGCGATTCCGCAGCGGCTGCGGCTGCTGGGGGTCCGGCTGGGTGTCCTGCAGCCGCGGGCGAGCGACGACGTGTTCGCCGAGGACGACGACGAGCGGTACGACGAGCAGTGGCGCGAGGCGCTGCCTGAGAGCCCCCGGAGGCGCCGTACGGCGCCCGAGGCGTACGACCCGGACGATGCCGAGCAGGAGGCGCTCTCGGAGCGCCGGAGCCGCCGCAGGCGGCCCGCGGTGCAGCAGCCCGCGCTGGACCGGCCCATGGACGCCGTCGACGTGGCCGCCGCTGCCGCCGCGGCGCTCGACGGCGCGGTGATGCACGGCATGCCGCCCTCGCCCCTGGTGGCCGACCTCACGCAGGGCGTCGGCACCGACCGGGGCGAGCGGGAGGACTCGGGCGCCGCCGAGGAGGCCGGCCGGCGCGAGGAGGCCACTCCGGTGCCCGCCGCGCGTGCGAAGAGCGCCAGGCCCAAGCAGGAGATGCTGAAGGGTGAGGTCGCCGACCTCACCAAACCCGCCCCCGACACGTCCCGGGATCTCCCGGCGCGGGCCGAGCAGCTCCAGCTGCGCGGCGACATCACCTACTCCCTGCCCTCGCTCGACCTCCTGGAGCGCGGCGGCCCCGGCAAGACGCGCAGTGCCGCCAACGACGCGGTCGTCGCCTCCCTGCAGAACGTCTTCAGGGAGTTCAAGGTCGACGCCTCCGTCACCGGCTTCACGCGCGGTCCGACGGTCACCCGGTACGAGGTCGAACTGGGCCCCGCCGTGAAGGTCGAGCGGATCACGGCGCTCGCCAAGAACATCGCGTACGCCGTCGCCAGCCCCGACGTGCGGATCATCAGCCCGATCCCCGGCAAGTCGGCGGTCGGCATCGAGATCCCGAACTCCGACCGGGAAATGGTCAACCTGGGCGACGTCCTGCGGCTCGCGGACGCCGCCGAGGACGACCATCCGATGCTCGTCGCGCTCGGCAAGAACGTCGAGGGCGGCTACGAGATGGCCAACCTCGCGAAGATGCCGCACGTCCTGGTGGCCGGAGCGACCGGTTCCGGAAAGTCCTCGTGCATCAACTGCCTGATCACCTCGATCATGGTGCGGGCGACGCCGGAGGACGTGCGCATGGTCCTGGTCGACCCCAAGCGCGTCGAGCTGACCGCGTACGAGGGCATCCCGCACCTGATCACGCCCATCATCACCAACCCGAAGAGGGCCGCCGAGGCGCTGCAGTGGGTCGTACGGGAGATGGACCTGCGGTACGACGACCTGGCGGCCTTCGGGTACCGGCACATCGACGACTTCAACGCCGCCATAAGGAAGGGCAAGGTCAAACTGCCCGAGGGCAGCGAGCGGGAGCTGTCCCCGTACCCGTACCTGCTGGTGATCGTGGACGAGCTCGCGGACCTGATGATGGTCGCGCCGCGCGACGTCGAGGACTCGATCGTGCGCATCACGCAGCTCGCGCGCGCGGCGGGCATCCACCTCGTGCTCGCCACCCAGCGGCCGTCCGTCGACGTCGTCACCGGTCTGATCAAGGCGAACGTGCCCTCCAGGCTCGCCTTCGCCACCTCCTCGCTCGCGGACAGCCGCGTCATCCTCGACCAGCCCGGCGCCGAGAAGCTGATCGGCAAGGGCGACGGGCTCTTCCTGCCGATGGGGGCGAACAAGCCCACCCGTATGCAGGGCGCCTTCGTCACCGAGGACGAGGTCGCCGCCGTCGTGCAGCACTGCAAGGACCAGATGGCGCCGATCTTCCGGGACGACGTCACCGTGGGCACCAAGCAGAAGAAGGAGATCGACGAGGACATCGGCGACGACCTCGACCTGCTGTGCCAGGCCGCCGAACTGGTCGTCTCCACGCAGTTCGGGTCGACCTCGATGCTCCAGCGCAAGCTCCGCGTCGGCTTCGCCAAGGCCGGCCGGCTGATGGACCTCATGGAGTCCCGCAACATCGTCGGACCCAGCGAGGGATCCAAGGCTCGTGACGTTCTTGTGAAGGCTGACGAGCTGGACGGAGTGCTGGCGGTCATCCGGGGGCAGGCGGAGTCCTAGGGAGTCGGGTCGGACCGCCCGGGTGACCTTTGTCGGGGCCACCGGGGTGATCCGAACGTGACTCACCCGTAAGGAAACGGTGAGCAACCGTTTCCCTTCGTCGCACGTCAAGTTGAGGGAAGGGACAGAGACATGTCCCGGCATCAGGATGACCGGCCATTCTGATGGCGTACAAAGTCCCACCGCCCGGTTGCCCCACCCTTTCGCACCCCCCCTAGACTGAACCCCCAGCACAGGTGGCTTTACGCTCGAAAGGCGCCCCCGTGTCCATCGGCAACTCCCCTGACGACCACTCCTCTGACGACAACTCTCCTCAGGACGAGCGTCCCTCCGTAGAGGACGATCAGCCTTCGGTGGGCCACGCCCTGCGGCAGGCGCGTATCGCGGCGGGGCTGACCGTCGACGACGTCAGTAACGCCACCCGGGTCCGTATCGCCATCGTGCACGCGATCGAGCAGGACGACTTCGGCCCCTGCGGCGGTGACGTCTACGCGCGCGGGCACATCAAGACGCTCGCCCGCGCCGTCGATCTCGACCCGGCCGCACTGCTCAAGCGCTATGACGCGGACCACGGCGGGCGGCCCGCACCGACCCCGGCCGCACCCATGTTCGAGGCGGAGCGGATCCGTCCCGAGCGCCGGGGCCCCAACTGGACCGCTGCCATGGTCGCCGCGATCGTCGCCGTGATCGGCTTCGTCGGATTCACGATGTTCAGCGGTGACGACGGCGACGACAGGACGACGCAGGTCGCGGAGGGGTCGACGCCCACCGCGAGCAAGCCCGCCAAGACCAAGCCGTCGCCGACCAAGCCGGACACCCCGAAGTCCGACCCGTCCGACGCCATCGCGGCCGCGCCGCAGGACAAGGTCACCGTCCAGGTCAGCGCCCCCGACGGCCGCAGCTGGATCTCGGCCAAGGACCACAACGGCCGGCTGCTCTTCGACGGCCTCCTGGAGCAGGGCGACTCCAAGACCTTCCAGGACAAGGAGAAGGTCGACCTCGTCCTCGGTGACGCGGGCGCCATCCAGCTGTACGTGAACGGCAAGAAGATCGACGACGAGTTCCAGCCCGGCCAGGTGGAGCGCCTGACGTACACGAAGGGCGACCCCGAGGTCGGCTGAGCCGGAACACACCGAGAGGCGCTTGTTCGTACATCCGCCCGGCCTCTCGGGCAGGCGGGAACGGGGTTGGCCGACGTCGGCCAACCCCGTCGACGTGGGCTGTCAGTGGGACGAAGTAGTCTTGAGCCCATGCCTGAACGCCGTACCGTCGCACTCGTCACCCTTGGCTGCGCCCGTAACGAGGTGGACTCGGAGGAGCTCGCAGGCCGCTTGGAGGCGGACGGCTGGCACCTCGTGGAGGACGCCGAGAACGCGGACGTCGCCGTCGTCAACACCTGCGGCTTCGTCGAAGCCGCCAAGAAGGACTCCGTCGACGCCCTCCTGGAAGCCAATGATCTCAAGG
The DNA here is from genome assembly GCF_003024195.1 of Streptomyces dioscori. Classification (GTDB taxonomy): domain Bacteria; phylum Actinomycetota; class Actinomycetes; order Streptomycetales; family Streptomycetaceae; genus Streptomyces; species Streptomyces dioscori. The sequence continues at coordinate 5,448 of NZ_KZ679072.1, read as the reverse complement.
GTCATGGCAGAACCCAGGCGGTCGTCGCCGTCGGCTGCATGGCCGAGCGGTACGGCAAGGAACTGGCCGAGGCCCTCCCCGAGGCCGACGGCGTCCTCGGCTTCGACGACTACGCCGACATCTCCGACCGGCTCCAGACCATCCTGAACGGCGGGATCCACGCCGCCCACACCCCGCGCGACCGGCGCAAGCTGCTGCCGATCAGCCCCGCCGAGCGGCAGGACGCCGGAGCGGAGGTCGCCCTTCCGGGACACGGTCCCGCCGACCTCCCCGAAGGACTCGCCCCCGACTCGGGCCCCCGTGCGCCCCTGCGCCGGCGGCTCGACGGCTCCCCGGTGGCCTCCGTGAAGCTCGCCTCCGGCTGCGACCGGCGCTGCTCCTTCTGCGCCATCCCGTCCTTCCGCGGCTCCTTCATCTCGCGCCGCCCCAGTGACGTGCTCGGCGAGACGCGCTGGCTCGCCGAGCAGGGCGTGAAGGAGGTCATGCTGGTCTCCGAGAACAACACGTCGTACGGCAAGGACCTCGGCGACATCCGCCTCCTGGAGACGCTGCTGCCCGAGCTCGCCGAGGTCGAGGGCATCGAGCGGGTGCGCGTCAGCTACCTCCAGCCCGCCGAGATGCGCCCCGGACTCATCGACGTACTGACCTCCACGCCGAACATCGCCCCCTACTTCGACCTGTCCTTCCAGCACTCCGCCCCCGGCGTGCTGCGCGCGATGCGGCGCTTCGGGAACACCGAGCAGTTCCTGGGACTCCTCGACACGATCCGCTCCAAGGCCCCGCAGGCCGGTGTGCGGTCGAACTTCATCGTGGGCTTCCCCGGCGAGACCGCGGAGGACCTGGCGGAGCTGGAGCGCTTCCTGACCGCCGCGCGCCTCGACGCCATCGGTGTCTTCGGGTACTCCGACGAGGACGGCACCGAGGCCGCCACGTACGAGAACAAGCTGGACGAGGACGTCGTCGCCGAGCGCCTCGCACGCGTGTCCCGGCTCGCCGAGGAGCTGGTCTCCCAGCGGGCGGAGGAGCGCGTCGGCGAGACCCTCCAGGTGCTGGTCGAGTCCCTCGGATCGGCCACGGAGGGCGAGCCGGCGTACGGCCGCGCCGCGCACCAGGCGCCCGAGACCGACGGCCAGGTGGTGTTCACGAGCGGCGAAGGACTGACCGTCGGCCGTATGGTCGAGGCGAAGGTGGTCGGTACGGAAGGTGTCGACCTGGTGGCCGAGCCGCTCCCGGGCTCGCTCGTGTGTACTGAGGAGGCGGCCAGATGACCGGAGTCCCGGCACCTGCGGCGGGCGGCTCCGGTGCGCCCGGTACACGCGGTGCCGCCGGTGCTCCTGGCGCCCCTGGCGCGGGAACCTCCGGTACGGGGACCTCCGGTACAGGGACCACTGGTGTGGGGACCTCCGGTACAGGGAGCACTGGTGTGGGGACCTCCGGTACAGGGACCACTGGACCGGGAGTCTCCGGACCGGGAGTCTCCGGTTCCGGTATGAGTGCTTCCGGTGCGGGCGCATCGGGCGCTCAGGGGCCGAAGACGCCGCGCGGCGGCAAGCTGATCGACGCGGCCGTCAACCAGGCCAGCGTGTGGAACGTCGCCAATCTGCTCACCATGCTCCGGCTCGTGCTCGTGCCGGGTTTCGTGGCGCTGATGCTCGCCGACGGTGGCTACGACCCCGTATGGCGGGCCTGGGCCTGGGCGGCCTTCGCCGTCGCCATGATCACGGACGTCTTCGACGGTCATCTCGCTCGGACGTACAACCTCGTCACCGACTTCGGGAAGATCGCCGACCCGATCGCCGACAAGGCGATCATGGGAGCGGCGCTGATCTGTCTCTCCTACCTCGGTGATCTGCCGTGGTGGGTGACGGCGGTGATCCTCGGACGGGAGCTCGGGATCACCCTGCTGCGCTTCTGGGTGATCCGCTACGGCGTGATCCCGGCCAGCCGCGGCGGCAAGCTGAAGACGCTGACCCAGGGCATCGCCGTCGGGATGTACGTCCTGGCGCTGACGGGGCCGCTGGCCACCCTGAGGTTCTGGGTGATGGCCGGGGCGGTCGCCCTGACTGTCATCACCGGGGCCGACTATGTGAGACAGGCCATTGTGCTGCGGCGCGAGGGAATGGCCGAGCGGAAGGCCGCCGCCGAGGAGGCGGAAGCGTGACCTCCACGGCCGCCGAAGTGCTGCGACTACTCACAGTAAGAGGCGAGACCCTTGCTGTCGCCGAGTCGCTGACCGGCGGTCTGGTGGCCGCGGAGCTCGCGGCGGTGCCCGGGGCCTCCAAGGCGTTCCGCGGCTCCGTGACCGCGTACGCCACCGACCTCAAGCGTGACGTACTGGGTGTCGACGCCACTCTGCTGGATCAGCGCGGAGCGGTGGATCCGCAGGTCGCGGCCCAGATGGCGGCCGGCGCCCGCAGGGTCCTCGGCGCGGACTGGGGGATATCGACCACCGGAGTCGCGGGCCCGGAACCCCAGGACGGGCAGTCGGTCGGCACGGTTTTCATCGCCGTGGACGGGCCGTCCGAAGCGACGCATGAACGCGCTCCTGGCGGGAAAGTGTCCGCGTTGCGGTTGAACGGCTCCCGGACGGAAATCCGTATGGAGAGTGTACGGAGCGTGCTCGCCCTGCTTCTGGAGCGGCTTGTGAGCGAACACCCTGGGAATGATCGGGCACAGGATACGGAACAGAACGGGGGGTTTTGATGTTTGCAGCCCTGAGTGAACACGACATCGCTCCCCGCACGGCCGCGGCGCAAGGCGGTACGGTGGGGCGAGAAGGATGCGGCTACGCGGACCGAGGAGGGAGCCACCGATGATTCTGCTCCGTCGCCTGCTTGGTGACGTGCTGCGTCGGCAGCGCCAGCGCCAGGGCCGTACTCTGCGCGAAGTCTCCTCGTCCGCCCGAGTTTCACTCGGCTATCTCTCCGAGGTGGAGCGGGGGCAGAAAGAGGCATCCTCCGAACTGCTCTCCGCGATCTGCGACGCGCTGGACGTACGGATGTCCGAGCTCATGCGGGAAGTGAGCGACGAACTCGCTCTGGCCGAGCTGGCCCAGTCGGCAGCGGCCACCGAGCCTGTACCCACGCCGGTACGCCCGAGGCTCAACTCCGTCTCGGTGAGCAGTGTGCCGCCGGAACGGGTGACCATCAAGGCGCCTGCGGAGGCGGTCGACGTCGTCGCCGCGTGACGCCCGTCGGCTCACGCCTGTGAGCTGAGAAGCGCTGTTCGCGGCGCTGAGAAGTAGTTGTGAGAAGGATTGTGTGAGAGCCCCGGCCGGGGCTCCTCCGGGGAGACCCGGGGGACTGCGGTCGGGGCTTTTGCGTGGCGTCGGGGAGGGGCTTCAGGGGGAGTGGTGTTTGTCGCGTTTGCCGGTATCGGCCGGGGCGGCGATGGTTAGGACGGGGACAACGCCCGGGGGTGCTGCTGACCGGAGGATGTCGATGTACGTCGTGAAGAGCCCGCTGTCCGATGCCGATCTCAAGACCGTGTCCGAGGCGCTGCAGGGCGCTCTGGTCGACCTGGTGGATCTGTCGCTCGTGGCGAAGCAGATCCACTGGAACGTGGTCGGCCCGCGCTTCCGGTCCGTCCACCTCCAGCTGGACGAGGTCGTCGACACCGCCCGGCTGCACTCCGACACCGTGGCGGAGCGTGCCTCCACGCTCGGTGTCTCCCCGGACGGACGGGCCGCGACCGTCGCGCACAGCAGTGGGATCGGGCCCGTGAAGGACGGCTGGGTGAAGGACACCGACGCGGTGGGAGCCCTCGTGGACGCCCTCGGAGCCGTGATCGGACGGATGCGGCAGCGGGTGGACGCGACGGGGGAGGCGGACCCGGTGAGCCAGGACATCTTCATCCAGATCACCGCGGACCTTGAGAAGCACCACTGGATGTTCCAGGCGGAGAACGGGTAGCGGCGGACTTGCGGCGCTGCGGCTTGCAAGGTTGCGGGCTTGCTCCGGTTCGGGGCGCGCCGCGGTGGGGCGGGAGCCGTTGGTGCGCCCGGTGCGCTCCTGTTGTGCTGGTGCGCCCTGTCGAGAGGGAAACGCGGCGGTCTAGCGTCGGGCTGGAGGCGGTGCCATGACTGGGCGGACGGAACGGATGGGGCGGGTCGGGCGAATAGGCAGGTGGGGGCTTGCTCTGGGTGCCGGAGGGCTCTGGTGGTGGGCGGTGATACGGCTGGCCTTCGCCGCCGATGCCGGTGTGCTGGAGGGGGCGGTCGCGGCCGGCGGGTGGGGGCTGAGCCTGCTTCCGGTGCACTGCGTGCCCAAGGGGCGGGCCGTGGGTGCGGCCGGGTCCGACCAGTGGGTGCGGCGGGTCTCGGGGGTCTGGCGGAGGTGGCGTGGGCCGATGCTGGAGCGGGGGGAACCGTATTGAGGGAGGTGTTTGGCCCTTGTCTGGCTGTGGCGCTGTGTTGCGTCTGGTGCTTGCGGGAGTGGTGGGGCGGGTTTCACCACGGCATCGCCACGCCTCCGTTCGGGCGGAGGATCTGGCCCGTCGTGAACGCCGAGGCGTCGGAGGCGAGGTGCAGGACCGCGTGAGCGATGTCCTCGGGATCGCCCACTCGGCCCAGTGGCGACATCCGTGACATGAACGCCTCCGTCCGCGCCTGGGCCGCCACGTCGTGGCGTTCGGTCATGGGCGTACGGATCCAGCCCGGTGCGACCGCGTTGACCCGGATGCCGTGCGGGCCCATCTCGGTCGCCAGGGTCTTCGTCAGCTGCACGACGGCCGCCTTCGCGGCTCCGTAGCAGAGCAGCCCCGCCCCGCCGGTGTCCACGGCTCCCGACGCCATCGTGATGATGCTGCCCGGCGTCTTGGAGGCGAGCATCGAACGGGCCGCCGCCTGGCAGGCGTACAGGACGCCCTTGAAATTGACCTCCAGCACCCGGTCGAGGTCCTCGTCGCGGGTCTCCAGGACCGGGCTGCTGTGCATGATCCCTGCGACAGCGGCCATGACGTCCAGGCGTGCGCAGGTCGCGACCGCCTCGCCGAGCCGGGCGCGGTCGGTGACGTCGAGGGGGTGGGTACGGGCCGTACCGCCCGCGTCCTTGATCAGTGCCGCCGTCCCGTCCAGGCCGTGGGTGTCCAGGTCCGCGCAGTGGACGGTCGCACCCGCCTCCGCGAGCAGCACGGCACAGGCGCGGCCGATGCCGCTCGCCGCGCCGGTGACGAAAGCTGTGCGTCCGGTGAGGTCGTACGCCGTGACTGGCATGCAGGGACCGTACGAGTGATCTGACGGGTCGTCAATTGGTCTTGCGAGGGTGGCTCGGTGGGTGACTCGGTGGCTTGGCGGCTTGTGCGGGGGGGGGGGGGGGGGGGGGGGGGGGGGGGGGGGGGGGGGGGGGCCCCCCCCGGGGGGGGGGGGGGGGGGGGGGGGGGCTTAGCGGGCGAGGCCGTCCAGCGCGGTCACGGCCCGGTCGGTGATCTCGTCGGGGCTGCCGGTGACGT
>NZ_KZ679071.1 GCF_003024195.1 Streptomyces dioscori | reverse complement strand
CCCCACCCCGTACCATCCGCAGCAGCCGCATACGACCTGCACCGACCATCACGCGACAGACCCCGCTGCAGACTGAAGTCCACGAACGTGTCGGGGGTGGCCATCACGGTCACGCCGCCGGCCAGTGCCAGTGAGCACTCGCCGCGCCGCAGCGACTGCATGGCCCAGTGCAGGGCCACCAGCGAGGACGAGCACGCGGTGTCCACGCTCACCGCCGGGCCTTCCAGGCCGAGCGTGTAGGCGACGCGTCCGGTGGCGACGCTGCTCGCGCTGCCGTTGCCCAGATAACCGGCCAGGTCCTCGGGCACCTTCGCCAACCGGGTCGCCCAGTCGTGGTACATGATCCCGGCGAAGACGCCTGTCGTGGTGCCGCGCACCGACAGCGGATCGATCCCGGCGCGTTCCAGCGCCTCCCACGACGCCTCCAGCAGCAGGCGCTGCTGCGGATCCGTCGCCAGGGCCTCGCGGGGGCTGATCCCGAAGAGGCCGGCGTCGAAGTCGGCGGCGTCGTGCAGGAATCCGCCCTCACGGATGTAGCTCTTGCCCGGCCTGCCCGGCTCGGGGTCGTAGAGGTCCGCCACGTTCCAGCCGCGGTCCTCGGGGAAGGCCGAGACACCGTCCCGGCCCTCGGCCACCAGCCGCCACAGGTCCTCGGGGGACTCCACGCCGCCGGGGTAGCGGCAGGCCATCGCGACAATCGCGATCGGGTCGTCCCCGGAGCCGGCACCGGATTCGGAATCAGGATCGGAATCGGAGTGGGTGATCGCGGCGGACGACGGTACGGCGGAGGCCGTACGCGTGCCGGACGCCCTGGCCAGTACGTGGGCGGCGAGGGCGGCGGGGTTCGGGTAGTCGAAGACGAGGGTCGAGGGCAGCCTCAGGCCGGTCGCCGCGTTGAGCGCGTTGCGCAGTTCCACCGCGGCGAGCGAGTCGAAGCCGATCTCGCTGAAGGCCCGGCGCGGTTCGATCGCGTCCGCGCCGTCGTGCCCGAGCACCTGGGCGACCCGGGTCCGGACCAGATCCAGGACGACACGGTCGCGTTCGGCCTCGGGCAGTGCGGCGAGCCGGGCGGTGAGGGGCGTGCCGCCCGTGGACGGGGCGCCCGCGGAGGCGGTGCGGCGCACCGGGCCACGGACCAGGCCGCGCAGGACCGACGGTACGCCGTCGGCGCGGTCCCGCAGGGCGGCGGCGTCCACCCTGACGGGGACGGCCACGGCCTGCCCCGCGGTCAGGGCCAGGTCGAACAGGGCGAGGTTCTCGGCGGGTGTGAGGGCCACCAGGCCGGAGCGGTCCGCCCGGCGCAGGGCGGCCTCGTCCAGCCGGGCACCCATGCCGTCCCCGGACCAGAGCCCCCAGGCCAGTGACGTCGCGGGGAGGTTCGCGGCGCGGCGGTGCTCGGCGAGCGCGTCGAGGAAGACGTTCGCGGCGGCGTAGTTGCCCTGTCCGGGGCCGTCCATGAGGCCCGCGACGGAGGAGTACAGCACGAACGCCGACAGGTTCATGTCCCGGGTCAGCTCGTGGAGGTGCCAGGCCGCGTCCGCCTTGGGGCGCAGCACCTCGTCGACCCGTTCGGGGGTGAGTGACCCGATCAGGCCGTCGGCGACGACACCCGCGGTGTGCACGACCGCCGACAGGGGGTGCCGCGCGGGGATCGCGGCCAGCAGTGCCGTCAGCGCCTGCCGGTCCGAGGCGTCGCAGGCGGCCACGGTGACGGAGGCGCCGAGTTCCGTCAGTTCGGCGGCGAGGTCGGCGGCACCGGGCGCGTCCGCGCCCCTGCGGCCGGCCAGCAGCAGGTGCCGGACGCCGTGCTCGACGACCAGGTGCCGGGCGAGGTGGCCGCCGAGCCCGCCGGTGCCTCCGGTGATGAGCACCGTGCCCGTGGAGTCCCAGGGGGTGTCCGGGGCGGTGTCGTGTACGGGGGCCTCGGCCAGGCGGGGGACGAGAACCGTGTCGCCACGAACCGCGACCTGCGGTTCGCCGACGGCGAGCGCGGCGCGCAGCGCTTGCGTGGGGCCGGGGCCGGGGCCTGCGCCGGTGGCAGTGCCAGTACCGGTGACGCTACCGGTGGCAGTGCCAGTACCGGTGACAGTGCCGGTGCCGGTGGCAGCGCCAGTACCGGTGCCGGTGCCGACGCCAGTGGCCGTGCCAGTGGCCGTGCCGGTGTCGGTGCCGTCGTCGTCGGCCAGGTCCGCGAGGACGAAACGGCCGGGGTGCTCGGCCTGGGCCGAGCGGGTCAGGCCCCACAGCGGGGCGGTGCCGAGGTCGGGGGTCTCCCCCGGTCGCGCGGCCACCGCGCCCCGGGTGACGACCACCAGCCGGGAGGAGGCCAGTTGCTCCTCGGCCTGCCAGCGCTGGAGCAGGTCGAGGAGGCGGTGGGTCGCGGCCCGCGCGACATGGTGGGGCTCGCCCGTAGTCGGCGGGAACGGGACCAGCACCGCTTCGGGTACGGCCGCGCCGGCGGCGATGGCCGTGCGCAGGGCGTCGAGGTCGGCGTGCACCGTGGCGTCAGGACCGAACTCCTCGGTGCCCAGCGCGGCCCAGCCGCCCCGCGTGGGAGCCGTGTGCGCGGTCACGGGTTCCCAGCGCAACCGGAGCAGCGACGGACTCGGCGCGGTACCGGTGAGGCCTTCGACGGGGACGGGGCGTTCCACCATGGAGGCCACCGACGCGACGGGGGCGCCGGAGGTGTCGGTGATCTCCAGCGACACCCCTTCGGGGCCTGCCGGGGAGATCCGTATCCGCAGGGCGGTGGCGCCGGAGGCGTGCAGGGTCACCCCGGTCCAGGCGAACGGGAGCCAGACCTCCTCGCTCCCCCGGACGCGGTCCCCCACGAGGTCGGCGGGGCGCAGCGCGGAGTCCAGGAGCGCCGGGTGCAGTCCGTACCGTCCGGCCTGGGTACGGGCCTCCTCGGGCAGCCGGGCCTCGGCGAACACCTCGGTCCCGCGGCGCCACGCCGCGTGCAGGTTCTGGAACATGGGGCCGAACTCGTAGGCGGAGCCCGACTGGTTCAGCAGGTCGACGTCGACGGGCTCGGCGTCCGGCGGCGGCCATTGGGCCGTGGCGGGCATGGGCGGCGTCGGGTCCGCGGGGCCGGGCGGTGCCAGGACCGCGCTCGCGTGCCGTGTCCAGGGTCCCTCACCCTCCGGGCGGGCGTGGACGTCGGCGGAGCGGCGGCCCGAGGCGTCGGGCCGGCCGACGACGACCTGCACGTCCACACCGCCCTCGGCCGGCAGCGCCAGCGGCACCTCCAGCGTGAGTTCGTCCACGGTGGCGCAGCCGACCTCGTCGCCGGCCCGGATCACCATGTCGACGAACGCCGTTCCCGGCAGCAGTACGGTGCCGGCGACGACGTGATCGGCGAGCCAGGGCTGGGAGCGCACCGACAGCCGGCCGGACAGCACCGTCCCGCCGGTGTCCGCGAGGCCGATCGCCGTGTCCAGCAGCGGATGGCCGGTGCCGTCCCGTCCCGCCCGCGCCGCGGTGTCGTCCAGCCAGTAGCGGCGTCGCTGGAACGGGTAGGTCGGCAGGTCCACGCGGCGTGCGCCGCGTCCGGCGAAGAAGTTCTTCCAGTTCACGCCGGTGCCCCGGGTGTGGGCGAGGGCCACCGCCGCGACCAGTTCGCGTTCTTCCGGCCGCCCGGCCCGCAGGGTGGGTACGAAGGCCGCGTCGGTGTCGTCGCCGAGGCAGTCGGGGCCCATCGACGACAGGACGGCGTCGGGGCCTAGTTCGAGGAACGTGGTGACGCCCTCGGACTCCATCCACCGGACGCCGTCGTGGAACCGGACGGCCTCGCGGACGTGCCGCACCCAGTGGTCGGCGTCGGGTACGACGGGCCGGCCCGTCAGGTTGGACACGATCGGGATCCGTGGCGGCGCGTGGTCCATGACCTGGGCGATACGCCGGAACTCCTTCAGCATCGGTTCCATGAGCGGTGAGTGGAACGCGTGCGAGACGCGCAGCCGGCGGGTCCTGCGTCCTTCGGCGGCGAAGCGGTCCGCGATCAGCGCCACCGCGTCCTCGTCGCCGGACACCACGACCGACGCGGGCCCGTTCACGGCGGCGATCCCTGCGTTGCCGGTGAGGCCTGGCAGTACCTCCTCCTCGGAGGCGCCCAGCGCGACCATGGCGCCGCCCGGCGGCAGTTCCTGCATGAGACGGCCTCGGGCGGCGACGAGCAGTGCGGCGTCCTCCAGGGACAGCGCGCCCGCCACATGGGCCGCGGTGAGTTCGCCGACCGAGTGCCCTGCGACGTGGTCGGGGACGATGCCCCAGGACTCCACCAGGCGGAACAGCGCCACCTCGACCGCGAACAGGCCGGGCTGGGCATAGGCGGTCCGCTTGAGGAGGGCGGCGCGGGCCGGGTCGGTGGCGAACAGTACGTCGAGCAGCGGTGTGTCGAGCTGTACGTCCAGATGGGCGGCGGCCTCGTCCAGGGCATCCGCGAACACCGGGAACGTCTCGTACAACTGCCTTCCCATGCCGGGGCGTTGGCTGCCCTGACCGGTGAACAGGACTGCGGTGCGGGAGTCGGTGACGGGGCCGAGGGACGGCGGTCCGCCCTCGGCGAGGGCGGCCAGGGCGCGCAGCGCCTCCTCGCGGTCGCCGGCGACGACTGCCGCGCGGTGGCCCAGGGCGGCACGGGTCGTGGCCGCGGAGTACGCGACGTCGGCCAGCGAGGGGGCGTCGGGCGCGTCCAGCAGCGACCTCAGCCGCTCGACCTGGGCGCGCAGCGCGGGTTCGCCGCGCGCCGACAGCACGAGGGGGGTCACCCGGGCGGCGACGGGCCCGGCCTCCGCGCCGCCGGGGCCGTGGGGGCCGGCGGTGTCGAGGGCGAGGGCGTCGGGGGCGGGGGCGTCGGGGGCGGGGGCCTGTTCGATGATCACGTGGGCGTTGGTGCCGCTCGCGCCGAACGAGGAGACGCCCGCGCGGCGCGGCTCCTCGCCCGACTCCCACGGCACCGGTGATGTCAGCAGCCGTACGGTCCCGGCCGACCAGTCGACGTGCGGGGACGGTGTGTCCACGTGCAGGGTCGGCGGCAGCGTGCCGTGCCGCATCGCCATGATCATCTTGATCAGCCCGGCGGCCCCGGCGGCGGCACCCGTGTGTCCGATGTTCGATTTGACCGATCCCAGCCACAGCGGCCGGTCGGCGGTGTGGTGGCTCCCGTAGGCGGCGATCAGGGCACGTGCCTCGATCGGGTCGCCGAGCCGGGTGCCCGTGCCGTGCGCCTCGACGGCGTCGACCTGCCCGGCGGTCACCCCCGCGTCGGCCAGCGCACGGTGGACGACGCGCTGCTGGGCGAGCCCGTTCGGCGCGGTCAGGCCGTTGCTCGCGCCGTCCTGGTTGATCGCGCTGCCGCGCACCACCGCGAGCACGGGATGCCCGGCGCGGCGCGCGTCGGACAGCCGGGTCAGGACGAACACGCCGGCGCCCTCGGCGAAGCCGGTGCCGTCCGCGGCGGCGGCGAAGGCCTTGCAGCGGCCGTCCGGGGCGAGGCCGCGCTGCCGGCTGAACATGGTGAACGTCCCGGGGCTCGACATCACCGTCACACCGCCGGCCAGGGCGAGTTCGCACTCGCCGCCGCGCAGCGACCGCACCGCCAGGTGCAGCGCGGTGAGCGACCCCGAGCAGGCGGTGTCCACGGTCAGCGTCGGCCCTTCGAGCCCGAGGGTGTAGGCCACGCGGCCGGACACCACGCTGGGCAGGTTGCCGAGCATCAGGTGCCCGTCCAGGCCGTCGGGCGCCTCATGGCTCTTCGGGCCGTACTCGTGCGGCTCCACGCCGATGAACACGCCCGCCTCGGTGCCGCGCAGCCGGCCGGGGTCGATGCCGGCCCGTTCCAGCGCCTCCCAGCAGGTTTCCAGCAGCAGCCGCTGCTGCGGGTCCATCGCCAGGGCCTCCTTGGGGCTGATGCCGAAGAAGGCCGCGTCGAAGTCGGCGGCGCCGTCCAGGAATCCGCCCTGCCGGACGTAGCTGGTACGGGGGACGTCGGGGTCGGGGTCGTACAGGGCGTCCAGGTCCCAGCCCCGGTCGGCCGGGAAGCCGGAGATCACATGGGTGCCGTCCGCGACGAGCCGCCACAGGTCCTCGGGCGAGGTGACGCCCCCGGGGAAGCGGCAGCCGATCCCGACGACGGCGATCGGCTCGTCGGCGTCGGCGGCCGGCCGCACCGGGGCGGGCGGCCGGACGGCGGGGAGCCCCAGCGTCTCGGCGCGCAGGTACTCGGCCAGTTCCGCCGGGCTCGGGTGGTCGAATCCGATGGTCACCGGCAGGGGCAGGCCGGTCACCGCGGTCAGCCTGGAATGCAGTTCGACCAGGCCGAGGGAGTCGATTCCGATATCCCGGAAGGGCCGTTCCGCGTCAATTCTCTCCGACGCGCCCGGATCGGCCCTCCACAGTACGGCGAGCGTTTGTGCACGCACCAGTTCGAGCAGCAGGTGAAGCTGCTCCGAGGCCGATCCGGCGGCCGTCAGGGCGGCGAATTCCCTGCCTTCCGGGCCACCGGGTCCATCGAATTCACTCATGCGCGCACTCCACGATCGTGACACCGTTCACCGACGTCTTCCACGGCCCCCGTGACGCGGGGTCAGGCCGCCTTCCAGGCCTGCGCCGTCTCCTCGGCGAACTCGGTGAAGGAGCGCGGCGGGCGGCCGAGCAGCTTGGTCACGGCCTCGATGTCCTCGGCGGCGGCGACGTAGCCGTTGTGGTCGTAGTGCTCGTACATCAGCCACAGGTCGCGAGCGAGGTGCTGCGGCATCATCTGGTTGAGGATCAGCGAGCAGGACTCCAGGTCACCGCCGACGTAGGCGATCTCGACGCCGAGCACGCGCTTCCAGGTGTCGGTGACGAACTGCCCGGTGACGGGCTCGGGGCCCGTGACGGTGTAGGTGCGGCCCTCGTGACCGGGCGAGGTGAGGACGACCGCGGCGGCCTCGGCGACGTCGCGGACGTCCACCCGGGACACGCCGATCTCACCGAGCGGGATGCCGTACACGCCCATGAGCAGCATGTCCTTGGCCCCGATGTCGTTCTGCATCAGCTCGCTGCGGCGCAGGATCGTGTACGGGACACCGGAGGCCTTGAGCGCCTTCTCCACCGCGACCTTCACTCCGCAGTGCGGCGGGGTGAACAGGTTCTCCAGGTCCTGGGTGGAGACGTACACCAGATGTCCGACGCCGCTGCGCCTGGCGGCGTCCACCGCGAGGAGCCCCTGGTAGGTCTCGGCCTCGCCGACGGGCAGGTTGAGGAACACCGCGTCGGCGGCGGCGAACTCCTCCAGCAGCAGCTTGTGGTCGAGCAGGTCGCCGACTACGCCGCGTACGCCCTCGGGGAGCGCCTCGGCCTTCTCGGCGCTGCGGGTCAGTACCGAGACCTCGACGTCACGGGACCGCAGCTCGCTCACCAGAGCCGTCCCCACGACGCCCGTTCCAGCAGTGACGAAAACCTTCATCTCATTTCTCCGTGTCTTGTCCGTGTCTTGTCCGCGTTCGGAATGGGAAATGTGGCGTCACAGTCGGCCACGGGAAAGAGCGAGGCGCGTCCCGCGAAGTCAAGTGGCGGGAATGCGGCGGGAATTCGTTGAGCCGACGCACCGTTCGCGCCGAACGCTACCCGGGGCCCCGACGGCCCCCAACCCTTATCGGCCCCTAAAGGACGTCGGGGTGGTGAGCCCTGCGGCCAGCACCGCCCGGTCGACTTTGCCGTTCTCGGTGACGGGCAGTTCCTCCAGGACCTGGAGTTCCTGCGGCACCATGTAGTCGGGCAGCGCCTCCGCACAGTGGGCGCGCAGTTCCCTGCGGCCCGGCTCGGGGATGCCGCGTTCCATGACGGCGAAGCCGCACAGCACCGGGTCGGCGCCGGAGCCGGGCACCACCATGGCGACCGCGGCGGCGACGCCGGGGAAGTCCATGAGCCGGCGCTGCACCTCGGCGAGTTCGACGCGGTTCCCGCGGATCTGGACCTGCGAGTCGGCGCGCGAGCGGAAGTACATCTCCCCGTCCGGACCCCGGTGGGCCAGATCGCCGGTGCGGAACACGATCTGCCCCGAGGCCGGGTTCAGCGGGTCGGGCACGAGCGCCGCCCGCGTGGCGTCGGGGTCGTTCCAGTAGCCGCTGAACAGCGAGGGGCCGCGCAGGTACATCTCCCCGACGACACCGGGCCGGGTGACCGGCCGGCCGCGCTCGTCGGCGAGCATCAGCTCGGCACCCGGGTGCGCGAACCCGATCGACAGCCGTTCCAGGTCCTCGGGCAGGGGGTTCGGTACGTCGGTGAACGAGCACGCCATCGACTCGGTGGCGCCGTAGCAGTTGATGATCCGCGTCGCCGGCGACAGGGCCTGGAACCGGCGCAGTTCGGCCAGCGGGAACTCCTCGCCGCAGAAGAGCACGCCCCGCAGGCCGAGTTCCGCGAGCGCGTCCGGTTCGGTGCGCAGCACCGGCCGCCAGATCGACGGCACGCCGTGCACCTGGGTCGCGCCCGCGTCGCGGAGGAAGCCGAGGAACCGCCGCGGCCAGCGCAGCCGGTCGCGGGGCACCGCCACCACGGCCGCCCCGGCACCGAGCGCCATGCCGATGTCGAGCAGGGAGAAGTCGAACTGGAGCGGTGACGTGGTGGCGACGCGGTCGTCCGGCGCGACGAGGCCGAGCTCCAGGACCGCGCGGAAGAACGCCGTGTTGGCGCGGTGGCTCATCACCACGCCCTTGGGGCGGCCGGTCGTGCCGGAGGTGAAGATGATGTACGCCGGGTCCGTCGGGACGACTTCCCGCCGGTGCCGGACCCTGGGCTGCGGAGCACGCGTGACCGTCAGCCCGTCGGCGCCGAACCGGGCGGTGCCGACCTCGGGCGGGATGCCCTCGCGGCCCCCGCGCTCGGTCTGCAGGTACAGGGCGGGGCGCGCGCTGTCGATGATCGACAGGAGACGCTTGGTCGGGGTCTCGGGGCTCACCGGCACGAACGGCAGGCCGAGCCGGCAGCAGGCCAGGTACAGCGCGATCGCCGAGGCCGAGGTGTCGGACTCCAGGACCACCCGGTCCCCGACGTCCAGGCCGAGGTCGCCGAGCGCGTCGGCGTAGGTCTCGGCCCGTTCCCGCAGCTGCGCGTAGCTGGTCGTCGCGACACCGTCGCCGGTGTCCGCGAGCTCGATCACGGCGGGTTTGTCGGGAGTGGCCTCGCAGGCTCCCATCAGGTGGCGATAAAGGTTGTCGACCGTGTTCCGTACACGAGCCGGCCGTTTCTTGTTCACACTCATCCGAGTCACCTCTACTGGCGAGCAAAGCGCGCGAATCGGCAATTAAGAGGCCTCCCTACCATGGCGCGATCGGGCCGTACAAGGCGCGCCGGACAGCCGCCCTTCGCTTAGGGGGCATTAGGGGTACTGCCGGTACGGGGGTGACGTGCAGACTTGGCAGTCCACACTACCAACGGCAGTTCCTACATTCGAGGAGAGAAAGACATATGGATACCGGCCTCCGTACGGAAGCCGCGATGATCTTTCCCGCGATCAGTCCTGCGAGTTTCTCGAACGTCGGGAAATTCATGCTCATGAATCCGGCCGCCCGCCGCCTTTCGGCAGCGGCGGACGAAGTGCTCGGATACTCACTTGTGGACCGTTTCCGTGCCGCCGAAAGCGATTACGAGGAATCCGCACGGATTGCGTTCCTGGTGAACTGCCTGGCCATGGCGGAGTGGGCGACCGGGACCCTCGGGGCCGAACCGGTGGTGTATGCGGGACCGAGCTTCGGCGGAACGCCCGCGGCGGTGCACTCGGGCGCGCTCGACTTCTCCGAGGCGGTGCGGCTGACCGCACTGACGGGCCGGCACATCGAGGAGTACTTCACCCGCGAGTACCGCGACGTGGTCACCCAGTCGTTCGCCCGCACCCCCGAGAACAGACTGACCGAGCTGCTGAGCGAACTGGACGACCGGGGCGACTGGTACGACGTCTCCTGCTACGTCGACCACGACTTCTACATGCTCTCCGTGCGTGAGCACCGCCTCGAATGGCTGACCGCGCGGCTGCGCGCGCTGGGCGGGCTGCCGCTGTCCACGATGCGTCCGCCCATGCACTCCAGCGCCTTCCGCGCGCTGCGCCGGACGCTGGAGTGCGAGGTGTACGCGGACGTCGACTTCGGCGACCCCGCGCTGCCGGTCGTGTCGGACCACGACGGTTCGCTGCTGCGGTCGGGCGGGGAGCTGCGCACGCTGCTGCTGGACGCGGCGGTGCGGCCGGTGCGGTGGCCGGTGGTGACGCGGGCCCTGCGGGACCTCGGCGTCGGCACGCTGTACGTGTGCGGCCCCGACAATCTGTGGGGGCGCGTGCGGTGCGTGACCGACCACTTCGAGGTCGTGGCGCTCAAACCGGAGGTGGCCATGCGGCCGCGCCGCCGGGACGTCGCCGTATGATCATTGCGAAGATCGCCAATGAGGAAGGGCGCGCGAATCCCGTCGGCGCTCAGGCCGGTACGGATTTTCAGGCGACTGCTTCCCGCATCCGGGAAAGGGTCGTCCACAGTGTGCCGGGCGTGGCGAAATTGGCCATGTCGAGCGCGTCGTCCACGAACCGCACCTGGAACGTGTTCTCCAGCGAGGCCAGCAGTTCGACCGCGCCCATGGAGTCCAGGCCGAAGTCACGCAGACTGCTGTCACGCGCCAGCGAGTCGCCTGCCGAGAGAAACGGCAGCCGTTGCCGCAGAATCTCCTCGAATCGGGAATCCCACATACGCACTCCTGAAGGGTGTCGGGCCCTGATCGGGTGTCGGGCCGTGATTTCGGGCCGAGGAAATGACGTGTTCCGTGGACCACGCTAAGCAGCCGCCCGAGAGGCGGACAACCCTTATCAACCCCTTTCCACGGATGACGGACCGACGGAATGACTGAGATTCCCGAGCACGCGCTGCACGCGCGATTCCTGCGCGGCCTGGCCGCCTCCCCCGGACGTCCCGCGTTCCGGGCCGACACCGGGACCATGACCTACGAGGCACTGCACGAGCAGGCACTCGCGTGGGCGGGCGCGCTGCTGGCCTCGCCGGCGGGACCGCCCCGGGCCGTCGGCGTACTGGCGGAGAAGGGCCGGACGTCCTACGCCGGGCTGCTCGCGGCGCTGTACGCCGGTGCGGCCGCCGTACCGCTCGCCCCGGACTTTCCCGTGGTCCGCACCCGGCGGATGCTGGCGGCGGCCGGGGTCTCGGCGGTGATCGCCGACCGGGCCGGGCTGGCAGCACTGGAGGCGGCCGACCCGGAGGCCGCCGATGTGAGGACCGGTGTCGAGGCGGCCCACCTGGACGTCCCGGTGCTGACGGGCGACGGCGGGGCCGCCGGCCGGTTCCCGGTCGTCCCGGTCCGTGCGCGCGACGCCCTCGGCGCACCGCGCCCGGTCGCGCCCGGCGACCTCGCCCACATGCTCTTCACCTCGGGTTCGACCGGCCGCCCCAAGGGTGTGCCGATCACGCACGCGAGCACACACCACTACTTCTCGCTGCTGGACGCCCGCTACGACTTCGGCCCCGAGGACGTCTTCTCGCAGACCTTCGGGCTGAACTTCGACTGCGCGATGTTCGACCTGTTCTGCGCGTGGGGGGCCGGCGCGAGCGTCCACACGGTGCCCGTGCGCGCCTACACCGATCTGCCCGCGTTCCTCGCCGAGCGCGGGACGAGCGTGTGGTTCTCCACGCCGAGCGCCATCGCGCTCGTCCGGCGGATGGGGGGCCTTGCGCCCGCGGCCATGCCGTCACTGCGCTGGAGCCTGTTCGCCGGTGAGGCGCTGCGCTGCGCGGACGCCGCCGACTGGCAGGGCGCCGCGTCCCGTTCGACCGTGGAGAACCTTTACGGCCCCACCGAACTCACCGTCACCGTCACCGGTCACCGCTGGTCGCCCCGGCTCTCGCCCGCCCTCGCGGTGAACGGCCACGTGCCGATCGGGAGGGTGCACGAGGGTCACGACCATCTGCTGCTCGGCCCCGACGGTGCGCCTTCCGAAGCCGCCGGAGCTGCCGGACCCGCCGGAGTTGCCGGAGCCGAGGGTGAACTGTGCGTCACCGGGCCGCAGATGACGGCCGGTTACCTGGATCCCGCCGACGACGAGGGCCGCTTCCTCCGGTACGAGGGCCGGACCTGGTACCGCACCGGGGACCGCGTCCGCCGGCTCACGGACGGTGAACTGGTCTACCTCGGCAGGCTGGACGCCCAGGTGCAGGTCCAGGGCTGGCGGGTCGAACTCGCCGAGGTCGACGACGCCGTCCGCGCCTGCGACGGCGTCGAGGACGCGGTGACCGTGACCCGCCCCGCGGGCGGCGGCGGACTGGAACTGGTGGTGTTCTACACCGGCGCCCCCGCCTCCCCCGTCGTACTCGCCGGGCAGCTGCGGCGGGTGCTGCCCGAAGGGATGCTGCCGCGGGCGTTCCGCCATGTCGAGTCCTTCCCGCTCAACGCCAACCGGAAGATCGACCGATCCCTGCTCGCGGCGACGGCCGGCACGCCCCGCGGGCCCGGCGGGCCCTGAACGCACCACTCCGGGCCGCCCCGGGCGGCCCGGCTCCGACCGACCATGTCTCCCGACGGAGGATCAATGTCCACCACCGCATCACCCCAGCTGGCCGGGCGGCGAGAGTGGGTGGGGCTCGCCGTCCTGGTCCTGGCCAATCTGCTCATCTCGATGGACATCTCGGTCCTCTACCTCGCCGTCCCGTTCATCACCGCGTCGCTGGAGCCGAGCAGTGTCCAGCAGCTGTGGATCCTCGACATCTACGGGTTCCTGCTCGCGGGCCTGCTGATCACGATGGGCGTGCTCGGGGACCGGTTCGGGCGCCGCCGGCTGCTGATGACCGGCGCCGCGCTGTTCGGCGCCGCGTCCGTCGCCGCCGCCTACGCGGGCAGCGCCGAGGCGCTCATCGGCACCCGCGCGCTGCTCGGTGTGGCCGGGGCGATCCTCGCGCCGTCCACGCTGGCGCTGATCCGCAACATGTTCCAGGACGTCGCCCAGCGACGTACCGCGATCGCGATCTGGACGGCCGGGTTCGCCGGCGGCGCCGCGCTCGGACCGCTGGTGTCCGGGGTGCTGCTGGACCACTTCTGGTGGGGCTCGGTGTTCCTCGTCAACGTCCCCGCGATGGTGCTGCTGCTGGCACTCGCCCCGACGTTGATCCCCGAGTACCGCGACCCCAGGCCCGGTGGGTTCGACCTGCTCAGTGCGGTGCTGTCGCTCGGCGCCGTGCTTCCCGTGATCTACGGGATCAAGTCGCTGGCGCAGGACGGGATGAGCGCGGTCGCGGTGGCGGCCCTGCTCGCCGGACCGGTGATCGGCGCGGCGTTCGTCCAGCGGCAGCGCACGGTGCGCGATCCGCTGATCGACCTGAACCTGTTTCGCGTACGCGCCTTCTCGGCGCCGATGGCCGTGAACGTGGTGGCGTTCTTCGCGCTGGTCGGATTCGCGCTGTTCTCCACGCAGTGGCTGCAACTCGTGCGCGGCATGGGCCCGTTGGAGGCCGCGCTGTGGTCGCTGCCCGCGCCGGTGGCGGTGGCCTTCGCCACCACGGTCGCGACCGGGGTCGCCCGCACGGTGCGTCCGGTGTACATCGTGTCCACCGGGCTGCTGATCACGGCCGTCGGGTTCCTCGTGCTGACCCAGGTCGGGGTGCACTCCCACCTCGCTGTGCTGGTGGGCGGCGTCGTCGGGGTCGCCGTCGGGCTCGGGGTCGCGCTGACACTGACCGCCGACATGATCCTCGGCGCGGCCCCGCCGGAGCGCGCCGGAGCGGCGTCCGCGCTGTCGGAGACCGCCAACCAGCTCGGTGCCGCGCTGGGGGTCGCGATCCTGGGGAGCATCGGCGCCGCGATCTACCGGACCGACGTACGGGACACCGTGCCGTCCGGGATGCCGCCCGAGGCGCTGCACGCCGCTCGCGAGACGCTGGGCGGGGCGTCCGAGGTGGCCCAGCAACTGCCGGAGCCCGCACGGTCCGGACTGCTGGACGGGGCCCGGGAGGCATTCGTCCACGGCCTGAACCTCAACGCGGCGATCGCAGCCGCCGTGATGGTGACCGCCGCGCTGGCGGCCACACTGCTGCTACGCGGACAGACCACACCCTCAACAACCTCCACCACACCCACATCGCCGCCCACCACGCCGCCCGGCGCGCCGGGTGACACGCCCCTCGACGTCGCGAGCGGCACGTCACTGGACGCACCGCGCGACAAGAGCGTCCCGGGTCCCGCCGGGGGGTGATCCCGGGCCGGATCCGGGCGGGCGGGGTGCGACCCGGATCCGGGCCGCACCCCCCTAGGCATGGGTTGGCCCCCCTGAGCACGGGTTGGCATCCCGGGGGCACGGGCTGGACCCGGGCGGCGGGCTCGACGCGTGGGCGCCCTCCACCGTGACCGACGCGCCGCTCGACGCGCGGAGTGACACGCCCCGCGCCCCGCGCCCCGCGGCTGGCGGCTCGCGGCTCGCGGCTCGCGGCTCGCGGCTCGCGGCTCGACACGAGTGTGTCCGGGGTCGCCGGGGGCTGGCCCCGGACCGGGGCCGGCCCGTACCCCAGCCGGACACCGCCTGGATCCGACCTGGATCCGACCTGGATCCGGGCCGGCCCCGTTCAGGCCGGTGTTTCCAGTTCGGTGTCCAGGATGTCGAACATTTCCTTCGCCGATGCCGTCGCCAGGCTCGGGGCGGCGGCCGTGTCGGCGTCGGGCGGGGAGGCGGTTGCCCAGGCCGACGTGAGGGCGCGCAGCCGGGCGGTGACCCTGGCACGCTCGGCGTCGTCCGGCTCGGCCGCCTCCAGCGCCAGTTCAAGGTTCCGCAGCTCGGTGTCCAGTGCGGGCCCGCTCTCGTCCTGCGGCGCCAGCTCGGTCAGCAGCAGTTCGGCGACCGCGCGGGACGTCGGATGGTCGAAGACGAGCGAGGTGGGCAGCCTGAGGCCGGTCACCGCGTTGAGGGCGTTGCGCAGCTGGACCGCGGTGAGCGAGCTGAAGCCGAGCTCGGTGAACGCCCGGTCCGGCTCGACGGAGTTGCCCTCGTCGTGGCCGAGTACCGCGGCGACCTGGCTGCGCACGACCTCCAGCAGGAACCGGTCCCGGTCGGGGCCGGTCCGGCCGGCGAGGCGCAGCGTCGGCGGGGCGGCCCCGCCGTTGCGGGCGGTCTGCCGGGCCGGAACCCTGACCAGGCCGTGCAGCATGGCCGGGAGCGCCGCGGACCCGGCATGGGAACGCAGGACGCCGATGTCGAACCGTACGGGCAGCAGGACGCTCGCACCGTGCTCCAGAGCCCGGTCGAACAGCGCCAGGCCGTCGGCGGTGGACAGCGCCGGTATCCCGGAGCGCTCGTGCCGGCGGACGTCCTCGCCGAGCCGCTCGGCCATCCCTGCCTCGGCCCACGGGCCCCACGCCAGCGACACGGCCGGCAGGCGCAGACCGCGCCGGTGTTCGGCGAGCGCGTCCAGATAGGCGTTCGCCATCGCGTAGTTGCCCTGTCCGGGCGCGCCCAGGGTGCCGGAGACGGACGAGAACAGCACGAACGCCGTCAGGTCCTGCTCGCGGGTCAGCTCGTGCAGGTTCCAGGCCGCGTCCACCTTGGGGCGCAGGACGGCGGCCACCCGTTCGGGCGTCAGGGCGGTGATCACCCCGTCGTCCAGAACACCCGCGGCATGGACGACACCGGTGAGCACGCGCCCGTCCAGCAGGGCCGCCGCGGCCCGCCGGTCGGCCAGGTCGCACGCGGCGATCTCGACCCGCGCGCCCAGAGCGGTGAGTTCCGCGCGCAGTTGCGCCGCGCCGGGAGCGTCGATACCGCGCCTGCTGGTCAGCAGCAGTCGCCGCACACCGTGCGCGGACACCAGGTGTCGGGCGATCAGGGTCCCGAGACCGCCCGTCCCTCCGGTGACGAGTACGGTGCCGTCGGGGTCCCAGGGCGCGGGACGTACGGGTGCCTGGCCGGCGCCGGTCAGCCGGGGGATCCACGGTTCGCCGGCGCGCAGCGCGACCTGGGGTTCGGTGAGGGAGGCCGCCGCGGGCAGGGCTCGCGCCGACTCGGGCGTGCCGTCGGTGTCGAGCAGCACGAACCGGCCGGGGTGTTCGGCCTGGGCGACGCGGACGAGGCCCCACAGCGCGGCCCCGGTGAGGTCCGTGACGCGTTCGTGGGGCGCCGCGGCGACCGCGCCCTCGGTCACCAGGACCAGCCGGGACGCGGCGAACCGTTCGTCGGCAAGCCATGACTGGACCAGCTCCAGCATGCGGCGCGAGGCGTCGTGCACGTCTTCGGGCGAGCGGTCGCCGCCGGTGGCGGCGCCGGCGCCGGTGGCGGTGGCGGTGGCGGTGGCGGTGGCGGTGGCGGTGGCGGTGGCGGTGGCGGTGGCGGTGGCGGCATGGCTGCCGCGGGTCCGTGGTGCGACGAGCACCGCCTCGGGTACGTCCTTCTCGGCGAGGGCCGCCAAGTCGGCGTACGTGGGGATCCCCTCAGCCGGACCGGGCCCGTACGCGGGGATCCCCTCGGCCGGACCCGGTCCGTCCGCGGAGACGCCGGCGACGACGCCGACGACGGCGCAGGTCGCGCGCGGTGCTTCGAGGGGCGTGCGGGTCCAGCCGACCCGGAACAGCGAGTCGTGCCACCCGCCGCCCGCGGAGTTCAGCCGCTCGGCGGGGACGGCGGTCGTCGTCAGGGCGCCGGACAGCACCGGCTGCCCGGTCTCGTCGGCGACTCGCAGGGCGCGTCCACCACCGGCGGCCGGTGAGAGCCGTACCCGCAAGGTCTTCGTGCCCGGCGTGTGCAGGCTCACCCGGCTCCAGCCGGTGGCCAGCAGGGCCCCGGTTGCGCCGGTCCGGCCGCTCTCGTCGTGGAGGAGGCCGATGTGCGTGGCGGCGTCCAGCAGCGCCGGGTGGATACCGAACCCGGCCGCCCCGACGGGACCGACGACACCGGCAGCCCCGGTAGCTCCGGTAGCTCCGGTAGCTCCGGTAGCTCCGGTAGCTCCGGCGGAGCCGATCTCGGGGAGTTCGACCTCGGCGAACAGGTCCCCGTCGCGCCGCCATGCCGCGCGCAGCCCCCGGAACACCGGCCCGTAGTCGTGGCCCCGGACGAGCAGCTTCTCGTACACGTCGTCCACGTCGACGGCATCGGCGTTGCGCGGCGGCCACTCCGCCAGGTCGAACGCGGCGGGTTCCTGGCCCGGGGAGAGCAGGCCGGAAGCGTGGCGCGTCCACGGCACGTCCGCGGGAGCGTCCGCCGGCCGGGAGTGGACATGCACCTGCCTGCTGCCGGACTCCTCCGGGCCCACCGCCACCTGGAGCGCGAGGGCACCGCGTGCCGGGACCACCAGCGGGTCGTGGACCGTCAGTTCCGTGATCGTCCCGCAGCCGACCTCGTCACCGGCGCGCACCAGCAGGTCCACGTACGCGGAGCCCGGCAGCGGCGTACTGCCGAGCAGGTCGTGGTCCGCCAGCCACGGCTGCGTGCCGAGCGCCAGCCGCCCGGTGAGGACGACTCCGCCGGAGCCGGGCAGCGCGAGGACGGCGCCGAGCAGTGGATGCCCGGCCGGCTCCAGTCCCGCGGTGCCGACGTCGCCGGCCCGGCCCGCGGCGGCGTCCGGCGCTTCGGGCCAGTACCGCTTGCGCTGGAACGCGTAGGTCGGCAGGTCCACCCGCCGGGCGCCGCGTCCGGCGAACACCGCGTTCCAGTCGACCGCGGCGCCGCCGACGTGGAGCCGGCCGATGGCGGTGAGCAGCGCGGCCGGCTCGGGGCGGTCGCGACGCAGCACCGGTACGGCGAGCGCCGCCGTGTCCTGAACGTGGTCCAGGATGTCCTCGGTCAGCGCGGTGAGTACGCCGTCGGGGCCCAGCTCCACGAACCGGGTGACGCCCTCGGACCGCAGGTGGGCGATGCCGTCGGCGAAGCGGACGGCATCGCGGACGTGCCGCACCCAGTAGTCGGGCGAGGTGAGGTCACCCGCGGTGGTGCCGGTCACGTTGGAGACGACGGGGATGACGGGTTCCGCGTAGGTGAGCCCCGCGGCGACGCGGCGGAACTCCGCCAGCATCGGCTCCATCAGCGGCGAGTGGAACGCGTGCGACACCTTCAGCCGGGTCGTCCTGCGGCCCAGGGCGGCGAAGTGCGCGGTGGTCCGGTCCACTTCGTCCGCCGCGCCGGAGACGACGACCGAGCGGGGGCCGTTGACCGCCGCCACCGCGGCCGTCCCGAGGACGGGTACGACCTCGTCCTCGGCGGCTTCGACGGCGGCCATCGCCCCGCCCGCCGGGAGCGCCTGCATCAGACGTCCGCGCGCCGCGACGAGCGTGGCGGCGTCCTGCAGCGACCACACCCCGGCGACGTGCGCGGCGACCAGTTCACCGATGGAGTGGCCCGCTACGAAGTCGGGCACCACGCCCCAGGATTCGAGGAGCCGGTGGAGCGCGACCTCCACGGCGAACAGCCCGGCCTGGGTGTGGACGGTCTGGTCCAGCGGCCCGTCCTCGGACCAGATCACGTCCTTGAGCGGCTGATCCGGGTGCCGGTCCAGATGCCGGTTCAGATGCCGGTCCAGCTCGGCGCAGACCACGTCGAGCGCCTCGGCGAACACCGGGTAGTGCTCGTACAGTTCGCGGCCCATGCCGAGGCGCTGAGCGCCCTGGCCCGAGAACAGGAAGGCCGTCAGGCCGCCGCCCGCGGAGCCGACGAGCACGTCGGGGTGCGGCTCGCCGTCGGCGACGGCGGCCAGAGCGCGCAGTCCGTCCTCCGTGTCGCCCGCCAGCACGACGGCGCGGTGCTGCAGCGCGGCGCGGCCGGTCGCCAGTGAGTATCCGACGTCGAGCACGTCGGCCGGTCCGCCGCTCGACACATGGGCCAGGGCCCGCCCGGCCTGAGCACGCAACGCGACGGAGTCCCACCCGGAAACCGGCCACGGCACCGGAACCCGGCCCCGCCGGCCCTGCCGGTCCGCACGGACCTCGGGCGCCGCGCCCGCGAAAGCTCCGGGCGTCCCGCCCGCGGAAGCTCGGGGCGCCGCGCCCGCGAGCCCTAGGGCTGACCCGCCCGCAGGGGCTCCAGGCGCCCCACCCCCACGGGCTTCAGGTACCCCACCCGCAAGAGCTTCGGGCGCCGCGCCCGCGAGAGCTACGGACGGCCCACCCCCAGAGGTTTCGGCTGCCCCACCCGCAACAACCTCCGGCGCCGCGCCCGCAAGGGCTACGGCCGCCCCGTCCGCGAGTTCGTCCGGTGCCTGTTCGATGATCATGTGGGCGTTGGTCCCGCTGACTCCGAAGGAGGAGACGGCCGCTCGGCGTGGCCGGCCGGTGTCGGGCCACGGGACCGCCTCGGTCAGCAGGCGTACGGCGCCCTCGGACCAGTCGACGTGCGACGAGGGTTCCGTCACGTGCAGCGTCTTCGGCAGCAGTCCGTGGCGCAGCGCCATCACCATCTTGATGACGCCGCCGACACCCGCGGCGGCCTGCGCGTGGCCGATGTTCGACTTGATGGACCCCAGCCACAACGGACGGGCCTCCGGCCGGTCCTGGCCGTACGTCGCCAGCAGGGCCTGCGCCTCGATCGGGTCGCCCAGCGTGGTGCCGGTGCCGTGCCCCTCCACGGCGTCGACGTCGGCGGCGGACAGCCGTGACTCGGCCAGGGCCTGGCGGATGAGCCGCTGCTGCGAGGGCCCGTTGGGCGCGGTCAGGCCGTTGGACGCGCCGTCCTGGTTGATCGCCGAACCCCGTACGACCGCCAGTACCGGGTGGCCGTTGCGGCGCGCGTCCGACAGCCGTTCCAGGAGCAGGATTCCGGCGCCCTCGGCCCAGCCGGTGCCGTCGGCGGTGTCGGAGAACGCCTTGCAGCGGCCGTCGGGAGCCAGGCCGCGCTGGCGGCTGAACGCGATGAACGGCGCGGGCAGCGACATGATGAGGACACCGCCGGCGAGCGCGAGGTCGCACTCACGCCGGCGCAGGGCCTGCGCGGCCAGGTGCAGCGCGACCAGCGAGGACGAGCACGCGGTGTCGACGGTCAGCGCGGGGCCCTCAAGACCGAGTGTGTAGGAGATCCGGCCGGAGATGACCGAGGCCGCGTTGGCGGTGCTCAGATACGCCTCCTCCGCCTCGGGCATGGCGTCCAGTGCGTACGCGTAGTCCTGGCCGCCGGAGCCGACGAAGACGCCGACCTGTTTCTCGCGCAGGCCGGACGGGTCGATGCCGGCGCGTTCGCAGGCCTCCCAGGAGAGCTCCAGCGCGATCCGCTGCTGCGGGTCCATGGTGAGGGCCTCGCGCGGGGAGATCCCGAAGAACGCGGCGTCGAACTCGCCCGAGTCGTGGACGAAGCCGCCCTCGCGGACGTAACTGGTGTGGGGCCGGTCGGGGTCGCTGTCGAACAGTTGCCCGGTGTCCCAGCCGCGGTCCTCGGGGAACGCCCCGATCGCGTCAGTCTCCTTCTCGACCAGCCGCCACAGGTCCTCCGGCGAGCGGACCCCGCCCGGGTAGCGGCAGCTCATCGCGACGACGGCGACCGGCTCCCGCTCCCGGGTCTGGACCTCCTGCAACCGCTGACGGGTCTGGTGCAGTTCAGCGGTCACCCGCTTGAGGTAGCCGAGAAGCTTCTCGTCGTTCGCCATTGCGCCTCCGTCAGGCCATGCCAAGGTTTTTGTCGATGAAGTCGAAGATGTCGTCGGCCGTCGCGTTCTCCAGCCGGTCGGCGACGGCGGTGCCGTCCCGCGCGCCGAGGGATTCGTTGAGCGTCGCCAGCAGTGTCTGGAGCCGCTCGGTGAGCCGGGTGCGTTCGATCTCCTCCGGCGGGAGCCCGGCGACGGCCGCCTCCAGCCGGTCCAGTTCCGCGGTGACGGGCACCTCGACGGCGCTGTCAGGACCCATGAGGGACTGCAGGTATGTGGCGAGCGCCGCCGGTGAGGCGTGGTCGAAGGCCACCGTGGCGGGCAGTTTCCGGCCGGTGGCCGCGCTCAGCCGGGTCCGCAGCTCCACGGCGGCGACCGAGTCGAACCCGAGCTCCTTGAACGCGCGGGACGGGTCGAGTTCGGCGCTGTCGTCGTAGCCGAGGAGCACCGCCACATGGGTGTGCACCAGGTCGAGCAGGGCCCGGCCGCGTTCCGCCCCGGTCATCGCGGCGAGCCCGGCCGCGAACGCCGGCTCGTCGGACTTCTCCTCGTCCTCCTCGTCCTCCCCGCCCATGAGGGCCGCACGGACCTCGGGGAGGTCGTCCAGGAGCGGTCGGGGCCGTGCGAGGGTGTACGCGCCGGCGAAACGGGCCCAGTCGATGTCGGCCACCACCAGGGTGCCCTCGTCGTGGTCGAGTGCCTTCTGGAGCGTGGCGATCGCGAGCCGCGGCTCCATCGTGTTCAGTCCGATGCGCCGGGTCGCGGCGCCGGTACCGGCGTCGATCATCCCGGCGTCCCACGCTCCCCAGGCGACTGAGGTCGCGGTACGTCCCTGGGCGCGGCGCCGGTGTGCGAGCGCGTCCAGGTAGGCGTTGGCGGCGGCGTAGGCGGCCTGGCCCGCGCCGCCCCACGCGGCGGACCCCGACGAGAACAGCACGAACGCGTCCAGCGGGCGGTCGGCGAGCAGTTCGTCCAGGTGGGCCGCTCCGGCGGTCTTGGCACGTCCGACGGCGGCGAACTCCGCCGGCGTGAGGTCTTCCAGGGGCGCGTCGGTGCCGAGCACACCGGCGGCGTGCATGACTGCCGTCAGCTCTCCCGGCACGGAGTCGAGCAGGGCGCCGAGGGCGTCCCGGTCGGCGACGTCGCAGGCCGCGACGGTCACCCGGGCGCCCAGCGCGGTCAGTTCGGCCGTCAGTTCCGTGACGCCCTCGGCCGCCGGGCCGCGGCGGCTGGTGAGGACGAGGTGCTCGGCGCCGTTGCCCGCGAGCCACCGGGCCACGTGGGCGCCGATCCCGCCGGTGCCGCCGGTGACCAGGACCGTCCCGCGCGGCCGCAGGCGCCGTACGGCGGGTGTGTCGCCGAGCGCCGCACGCACCATGCGGCGGGCCGTGGTCCTGGCGGGGCGAATCGCGATCTGGTCCCCGTCCGTGCCGTCGAGCACAGCGCACAGGCGCCGGACCGTGTCGGGGTCGAGGTCCACGTCGAGGTCCGCGTCGGCGTCCGCGTCGGGCCCTACGCCTGTGTCGGGGCCTGTGTCTGCATCTGTTACTGCGCCTGCGTCGGGGCCTGCCTCGGGGTCTG
Source organism: Streptomyces dioscori (assembly GCF_003024195.1). Lineage (GTDB taxonomy): Bacteria > Actinomycetota > Actinomycetes > Streptomycetales > Streptomycetaceae > Streptomyces > Streptomyces dioscori. Next base: position 3,070 of record NZ_KZ679071.1, on the reverse strand, counting down.
CCTCTGCCTCTGCGTCTGCCTCTGCGTCTGCGTCTCCGTCTCCGTCTGCGTCTGCGTCTGCGTCTGCGTCTGCGGGGAGGTCGATCATGCCGCCCCAGGTGGTGGGGCGTTCCAGGCCGAGTACCGTGCCGAGGCCCCATAGCGACGCCTGCGCCGGATCGGCCGACTCGCCCGCGGCGTCCACGGCGACGGCACCCCGGGTGACGCACCACAGCGGGGCCGTGAGCTCCGCGTCGCCGTGTGCCTGCGCCAGCGCGATCGTGGCGACGGCGCCCCGGGTGAGTACCGGATGGGCGGGGTGCGGCCGGGTGTCGAACGCGAGCAGCGACAGGACGCCGTCGGCCGTCCCGGCACGCAACCGCTCCGCGAGCGCGGCCCGGTCGTCCCCGTCGGTCTCCAACGGCACGACGTGCGCGCCCTGTCCGGCGAGCCCGTCGGTGATCGCGGCGACCGTACCGGCCGCGACCCCGGCCGGGACCACGACGAGCCAGGTGCCGGTGAGCGGGGTGCCGGGCCGCTCGGCCAGGGGCTTCCACACGATCCGGTAGCGCCAGGAGTCCACGGTGGCGTCCTCGCGGTGTCGTCGACGCCAGGTGGAAAGGGCGGGGACGATGTCTCCCAGGGCTTCGGGATCGAGGTCGAGGCGGTCCGCCAGGGAGGACAGGTCCTCGCGTTCCACCGCGTCCCAGAACGCGGTGTCGGCGGGATCGGCCCCCGGGGCGGCGGCGACGGCGTCGGTCCAGTGCCTGCGGCGTTGGAAGGCGTAGGTGGGCAGCTCTACGCGCCGGGCCCGCAGCCCTTCGAAGGCGGCGCTCCAGTCGACGTGCACACCGCCCGCCCATGCCTCGGCGACCGAGGCGAGGAGCCGTCGCGCACCGCCCTCGCCCCGGCGGAGCGACCCGACGGTCACCGCGGCGGTGCCGTGGGCCTCCAGGGTCTCGCCCAGACCGACCAGCAGTCCGGGGTGGGGGCTGGACTCGACGAACGCGGTGAAGCCGTCGTCCAGCAGGGCGCGCGTGGCCTGTTCGAAGCGGACGGTCTGCCGCAGGTTGGCGTACCAGTACGCGGCGTCCAGCGTGGCCGTGTCGGTGAGGCCACCGGTCACCGTCGAGTAGAACCCGATCCTGGACGGCCGGGGTGCCAGTCCGTCCAGTTCGGTGAGGATCCGGTCGCGGACGCCCTCGACGAACATCGCGTGGGAGGCGTAGTTCACGGGGACGAGGCGGACCCGGACGTTCCGGCTCTTCAGCGTCTTCTCAAGTTCCGCCAGTGCCTCCGTCTCGCCGGATACGACGACCGAGGCGGGGCCGTTGACCACGGCGAGTTCCAGGCGTCCTTCCCGGTCCGCCAGCAGGTCGGCGACGGCTTCGGCGGACAGGGCCACCGAGAGCATGCCGCCCTGACCGGCGAGGTCCTCCGCGATGATCCGGCTCCGGACGGCCACCACCCGGGCACCGTCGTCCAGGCTCAGTGCGCCCGCCACACAGGCGGCCGCGATCTCACCCTGGGAGTGACCGACGACGGCGGCGGGTTCCACCCCGAACTGTCGCCATGCCTCGGCCAGCGACACCATGACGGCCCACAGCACCGGCTGGACGACGTCCACCCGCTCCAGCGGGCCGCCGTCACCGCGCACCACCTCCAGCAGGTCCCACTCCACGAACGGGCGCAACGCCTGGGCGCAATCCTCCATACGGGCGGCGAACGCCGGTGAGGAGGCGAGGAGTTCGACCGCCATACCGACCCACTGCGAACCCTGCCCCGGGAAGACGAACACCGGCGGCCGGGCGTCCCCGTCGGCCACGCCTCGTACGACGTTCCCGTCCACGGCGTCCGTGGCGAGCGCGTCCAGGGCGGCCAGGCCCGCGTCGCGGTCCACCGCCGACACCACCGCACGGTGGTCGAACACGGACCGGGAGGTCGCCAGCGAGTACCCCACGTCGACCGCGGAAAGGTCCGCCCCGGTCCGGACGTACGCCGCCAGCCGCTCGGCCTGACCGCGCAGCCCCGCGGCGGACTTGCCGGAGAGCACCCACGGCACAGGGCCGGGTACGGGTACAGGTCCGGGTACGGGTACGGGTACGGGTTGGACTTCGGCGAACTCGGCGCCGACGGGCGCGGGTTCACCGGACGCGGTTTCGTCGGGCGTGGGTGCACCGGACGCGGTTTCGTCGGGCGTGAGGCCACCGGCCCCGGACCCGGCGCCGGACCCAGCCCCGGACCCGGCGCCGGACCCAAAGCCGGTTCCGACGGGCTCCGGTCGACCGGCCTCGGTCGGGTCGGGCCAGGTGACGTCCGGGGCCTGCTCGACGATGACGTGGGCGTTGGTGCCGCTGATCCCGAACGAGGAGATCCCCGCCCTGCGTGGGCGGCCCTCCACCTCCGGCCACTCACGGGACTCGGTCAGCAACTCCACCCGCCCCGCCGACCAGTCGACGTGCGGGGTCGGTTCGTCGACGTGGAGTGTCCTGGGCAGGACACCGTGGCGTATCGCCTGGACCATCTTGATGATTCCGGCGACTCCGGCGGCGGCCTGCGCGTGCCCCATGTTCGACTTGATGGACCCCAGCCACAACGGACGCTCCTCCGGGCGGTCCTGGCCATACGTTGCCAGCAGCGCCTGCGCCTCGATCGGATCGCCCAGCGTCGTCCCCGTACCATGCGCCTCCACCGCGTCGACCTGGCCGGACGACAGGCGGGCGTTGGCGAGCGCCTGCCGGATCACCCGCTGCTGGGACGGACCGTTCGGAGCGGTCAGCCCGTTCGACGCCCCGTCCTGGTTGACGGCGGAACCCCGCACCACCGCCAGCACCGGATGACCGTTGCGCCGCGCGTCCGACAACCGCTCCACGAGGAGCATGCCGACGCCTTCGGCCCAGCCGGTGCCGTCCGCGGACGCCGAGAACGACTTGCTGCGGCCATCCGCGGCGAGGCCCCGCTGCCGGTTGAACTCCACGAACATGCCGGGGGTGGCCATCACGGTCACGCCACCGGCCAGTGCCAGGGAGCACTCGCCGGAGCGCAGTGCCTGGGCGGCCAGATGCAGGGCCACCAACGAGGAGGAGCAGGC
>NZ_KZ679070.1 GCF_003024195.1 Streptomyces dioscori | reverse complement strand
TGTTGAGTTCTCAAGGAACGGACGCTTCCTTTGTACTCACCCTCTCGGGCTTTCCTCCGGGCGCTTCCCTTCGTGTTTCCAACCTTACCAGATCCGTTTTCCGTTCCGTTTCCGGTCGGAATTTGTTTCCAGTGGCCAGTTGGAAGGCCTTTGCCTATTTGATTGCCTTGCGGCTCTCTTTCGGCGAGTCCGACTTTATCAGAAGTTTTCGACCGGCCTGACCGGCCACTCAATTTCTGAATTATCGGGAGGTGCTCCACCGAAATTGAATTCCAGGGAGCTGACAGATGCTAACTGCCACCGCCGAGCTTGTCCAGCTCTAGGCAACTGTTCGAATCTACCTCCCCACACGTCCCGTGTCAACGGTTTTTGTGGGGCGAAGAGGAGACTAGCAGCCTGATCGGGGTGCCTGCACATCAGGCCGCGGTCGGCACCGCGGCGCTGCGCTCGGCCTCCTCTACGTCGCCCGTCTCTCCGGCCCGTACCGCACGGCCGCCCAGGACGTAGACGTAGACGAGGAACAGCACTTCGGCGGCTACGCCTATGCCGATGCGGGCCCAGGTCGGGAGGCCGGAGGGGGTGACGAAGCCTTCGATCGCGCCTGAGACGAAGAGGACCAGGGCGAGGCCTATCGCCATGCCGAGGGCTGCACGGCCCTCCTCGGCGAGGGCCGCTCGACGCGTACGCGGGCCCGGGTCGATGACGGTCCAGCCGAGGCGCAGCCCGGTGCCGGCCGCCACGAAGACGGCGGTCAGCTCCAGGAGGCCGTGCGGGAGTATCAGACCGAGGAAGGTGTCGAGACGGCCCGCCGAGGACATCAGGCCGATGCCGACACCCACGTTGAGCATGTTCTGGAAGAGGATCCAGATGACCGGCAGGCACAGGAAGGCGCCGAGGACCAGACACATCGCTGCTGCCTGGGCGTTGTTCGTCCACACCTGGGCCGCGAAGGACGCCGCGGGGTGACTGGAGTAGTACGTCTCGTACTGGCCGCCGGGGCGGGTGAGCTCCCGTAGTTCTGCGGGGGCCGCTATCGAGGACTGGACCTCGGGGTGGGTTCCTATCCACCACCCCAGGAGGACGGCGAGCGCGGTCGACAGGAGTGCGGTCGGCACCCACCAGTGGCGTGCCCGGTAGACCGCCGCGGGGAAGCCCTGGGTGAGGAAGCGGGTGACGTCTCGCCAGGAGGCACGGCGGGTGCCTGTCACCGCACTGCGCGCGCGGGCCACCAGTTGACTGAGTCGGCCGGTGAGCTGCGGGTCCGGGGCGCTGGACTGGATCAGGGAGAGATGGGTTGCCGTGCGCTGGTAGAGGGCGACGAGTTCGTCGGCCTCCGCCCCGGTGAGACGGCGCCGGCGTCCTAGGAGTACGTCGAGCCGGTCCCACTCCGCCCGGTGGGCGGACACGAAGACATCGAGGTCCATCGGGTTGGCTGCTCCTCGGCTGCTCGTCCTGCGCTCGTCGTGTGGTCAGCTTGTCGCACTGCGGCGCGATGTGCCTCAGCTTGGCAGACTGGCTGTTCTCAAGGCAGTTCGGGGAAGGACGGCGGGCGTGAGTGAGCTTGTGACGGGCGAGGCGGTGGCACTGGAGCTGCGCCCCGCGAAGCTGCCGAGCCGGGTACTGGCCGTGGTGCTCGACCTGGTGGTGGCGGTGACCGCCTATGTGGTCGTGATGATCGTCCTGGCCGTGGCCACGGCCACGCTCGACGAGGCGGCGCAGACGGCACTGGCCATCGCCGCGTTCCTTCTTCTCCTGGTGGGCGGGCCGATCGCCGTGGAGACGCTCAGTCATGGGCGCTCCCTGGGGAAGCTGGCGTGCGGGCTGCGCGTGGTGCGGGACGACGGCGGGCCCATCCGGTTCCGGCACGCGCTGGTGCGTGGCGCGGTCGGTGTGGTCGAGATCCTGATGACGTTCGGGGTCGTGGCGTGCATCGCGTCGCTCGTGTCGGCGCGGGGGCGGCGGCTCGGTGACGTGTTCGCCGGAACCCTCGTCGTTCGGGAACGGATTCCCACCGGGCGTACGTCCTTCGTCCCTCCGCCGCCGCCCTGGCTGTCGGGGCGGTTCTCCGGACTTGATCTGTCCGGGGTTCCGGACGGGCTGTGGCTGGCCGTGCGGCAGTACCTGACGCGGATGCAGCAGTTGGACCCGCAGGTCGGGTGGGCGATGGCGGAGCGGCTCGCGAACGATGTCGCCGAGCGCACCGGGACCCCGGCGCCGCCCGGCGTTCCGCCGGCGGCGTTCCTGGCGGCCGTGATGCAGGAGCGCCAGGCGCGGGAGGCACGGCGGGCGTTCGGTGGTGGCGCCGGTGGTGGGGCTGCCGGAGGTGGCTTCGTCGGCGGCCCGGCCGGGCCGGGGCCCGGTGTGGGGCCCGTTGTGCCGGGCTGGGGCGCGCCGAACATGCCGTACGGCACAGCGTACGGAGTACCCAACGGCACCCCGTACGGCCCGGGACCTGGCGCGATTCAGCCCCAGGCGCCGGTCGGGAACCCGATGCAGGGTGTGGTGGGAAGTCCGGCGCAGGGTCCGGGCGCTGTCCGCCCGGGCGCTTCCTATCCCCCGCCCGTTCCCCGTCTCCCGGCGACTCCCCCTCCGCCGGCGCCGGCCGCGGCCCCCGCGGACGCCTGGGACCAGCCGGTGACGCGGGAGGCCGACGTGGAGCGGCCCGCCACCGGGTTCGCCCCGCCCGCCTGACCGACGGGCTCGTCGGGCAGCGGGGTCAGACGAAGACCGACGGCGGCGATTCCAGGTCTTCGAGCTCGATGCCGGGGGCCGAGAGCACCACGTCGCCGGACAGGTGCACAGCATGCTGTTCGCCGGTGTCCAGGGCTGTGACCTGGTATTCCTCCACGGTGAGAGGGCCGTTGTCAGTGGCGTGTGCTTCTCTCGTGATCAGGGCCCAGGACTGGTCGAGGGTGCGCGGGGCGAGGACCGGGTCCGTGAAGGCGACGAGGCGTACACGCGTGGCGGAGGCATCGGGGGTGAGGCGCAGCAGACGTGCGGTGGCGACGAGGAAGGCGGGGGACGAACCGGTGAAGGCGTGGGCGCGGACATTGCCTTCGGTCGCGTGATCTCCCGTGGGGTCGGTACGGACCCAGGTGACACCGTCGAGGGCGGCGGCGCGGACCTGCCAGCCCGACGCGTGGAGTTCGAGGCGGATGGGGCGGCCGCGGTCGTCGAGGGCGAGGTCGACTGAACCGGCGGGGGTGCCGGGTCGTGCAACTCCCTTGGGCCCGGTGCCGGGAGGGGTGGTCAGTTGGGAGACGTAGCGCCAGCCGGAAGGGCCGGGCGCGCAGTGGAAGCGTTCTTCGGCGAGGGGGGTGTGGTCGTGCGGGTCATGGAGCGAATAACGGCCGCGGGGCATGGTGGCTCGGGTCTCGGGTCCTCGTAGGGGGCAGGCCCCCGCCGGTGAGGGCGAGGGCCTGCTGACAACCGTTGTGTGAGTGCCGGGCTGTGTGAGCGCGGGGCTCAGTAGCGGTAGTGGTCCGACTTGTACGGGCCCTCGACCTCGACACCGATGTACGCGGCCTGCTCGGGGCGGAGCGTCGTGAGCTTCACGCCGAGCGCGTCCAGGTGGAGGCGGGCGACCTTCTCGTCGAGGTGCTTGGGCAACACGTAGACGTCGGTCGGGTACTCCTCGGGCTTGGTGAACAGCTCGATCTGGGCCAGGGTCTGGTCCGCGAACGAGTTGGACATCACGAACGACGGGTGGCCGGTCGCGTTGCCCAGGTTCAGCAGGCGGCCCTCGGAGAGGACGATGAGCACCTTGCCGTCGGGGAACTTCCAGGTGTGGACCTGGGGCTTGACCTCGTCCTTGACGATGCCGGGGATCTGCGCGAGGCCGGCCATGTCGATCTCGTTGTCGAAGTGACCGATGTTGCCCACGATCGCCTGGTGCTTCATCTTGGCCATGTCCGCGGCCATGATGATGTCCTTGTTGCCGGTCGTGGTGACGAAGATGTCGGCCTTGTCGACGACCTCGTCGAGGGTGGTGACCTGGAAGCCGTCCATCGCCGCCTGCAGTGCGCAGATCGGGTCGATCTCGGTGACGATCACGCGGGCGCCCTGACCGCGCAGGGACTCCGCGCAGCCCTTGCCCACGTCGCCGTAGCCGAGGACGACCGCGGTCTTGCCGCCGATGAGGACGTCGGTGGCGCGGTTGATGCCGTCGATCAGGGAGTGGCGGCAGCCGTACTTGTTGTCGAACTTCGACTTGGTGACGGCGTCGTTCACGTTGATCGCCGGGAACAGGAGGGTGCTGTCGCGGTGCATCTCGTACAGACGGTGGACGCCGGTCGTGGTCTCCTCGGTCACGCCGCGGATCTCCGAGGCGAGCTGGGTCCACTTCTGCGAGCCGCTCGTGATCGTCCGGTTGAGGAGCTCCAGGACCACGCGGTGCTCTTCGTTCTCGGCGGTGTCGGCCGAGGGGACCTTGCCGTCCTTCTCGTACTGGACGCCGTTGTGGACGAGCATCGTGGCGTCGCCGCCGTCGTCCAGGATCATGTTCGGGCCGCCGGTGGGGGTGTTCGGCCAGGTCAGCGCCTGCTCCGTGCACCACCAGTACTCCTCCAGGGTCTCGCCCTTCCAGGCGAAGACCGGGATGCCCTGGGGGTTGTCGGGCGTGCCGTTCGGGCCGACCGCGATGGCGGCCGCCGCGTGGTCCTGGGTGGAGAAGATGTTGCAGGAGGCCCAGCGGACCTCGGCGCCCAGGGCGGCCAGGGTCTCGATGAGTACGGCGGTCTGCACGGTCATGTGCAGGGAGCCTGTGACGCGGGCGCCGGCGAGGGGCTGCGCCTCGGCGTACTCCTTGCGGATCGACATCAGGCCGGGCATCTCGTGCTCGGCGAGGGTGATCTCCTTGCGACCGAAGTCGGCCAGGGAAAGGTCGGCGACCTTGAAGTCCTGTCGGTTGTCGACAGTGGTCATACGAGCTGCTCCTCGGGTTGGGGCGAGGTCGGTTTCGGCTGGTCTGCGCGGCGGCGGGCACGGTGAGCGCCCCACGGGGCACACGAATGCCCGGTGCCTTGCGCAGCGCAGTCCGTCGGAGGCCCTCTCTCCCTCGGCCGGCCCGTGGGGCCGCCCGACCGCCATCAGCAGCGACGTCTGGCTCGGTTACGAATCTACACCGATCGGAGCAGTGGGCCCCAGTCCGCCTGCGAACAGATCAAGCGGATTTCGAGTGTCCGGCGGTCGCCGCGACCCCGGTGCCGCGGCGATCCCGGTGCCGCAGCGGTCCTGTTTGCCAGGACCGCTGCGGAGACCGCCGCGGGTGAGCGAGTGATGGCCGCTTCCGGCAGGGCGGCTGTTCCCGTCGTGCTGTGCGGGACGCGTGGCCGTGGTCACTGCCGTGGCCGTGGCCGTTGCCGTACGTGGCTGGGGCCCGCCGAATCGTTCGGCGGGCCCCGGTCACGTATCCGGCGGTCGTACGTCGGTCAGTGTTCGGCGGTCGGTGCCGGGCCGCCCGGTGAGGCTTCCGGGTCGGCGCCCTTGACGGCCTCGGACTCGTTGTAGATGTCGGGTTCGAGGTAGATGACGCGGGCGATCGGGACGGCCTCGCGGATACGGGACTCGGCGGCGTTGATCGCGGAGGCGACCTCGGCGGCCGTGTCGTCGTGCTCCACGGCGATCTTGGCGGCGACCAGCAGTTCCTCGGGACCGAGGTGGAGCGTGCGCATGTGGATGATGCCGGTGACCGTGTCGCCGTCGACGATCGCGGCCTCGATCTTCTGGACCGCCTCGATGCCGGCGGCCTCGCCCAGGAGCAGCGACTTGGTCTCGACGGCCAGGACGATCGCGATGACGATGAGCAGGATGCCGATGCAGAGGGTGCCGATGCCGTCCCAGACGCCGTCACCGGTGGCCAGGGCGATACCCACACCGCCCAGGGCGAGGATCAGACCGACCAGCGCGCCCAGGTCCTCCAGGAGGACGACCGGCAGCTCGGGTGCCTTGGCGTGGCGTACGAAGTCCTTCCAGGACTGCTTGCCGCGCGTGTGGTTGGACTCCTTGATGGCCGTCCGGAAGGAGAAGGACTCGGCGATGATCGCGAAGACGAGGACGCCCACCGGCCAGTACCAGTGCTCGATCTCGTGCGGGTGCTTGATCTTCTCGTAGCCCTCGTAGATCGCGAACATGCCGCCGACCGAGAAGAGGACGATCGAGACGAGGAAGGCGTAGATGTAGCGCTCGCGGCCGTAGCCGAAGGGGTGTTGCGGGGTCGCCTCGCGCTTGGCCTTCTTGCCGCCGAGGAGCAGCAGTCCCTGGTTGCCGGAGTCGGCGAGCGAGTGCACGGACTCGGCGAGCATCGACGACGAACCACTGAAGAGGAACGCCACGAACTTCGCTACCGCGATAGCGAGGTTGGCGGCCAGTGCCGCCACGATCGCCTTGGTGCCGCCTGACGCGCTCATGTGTTCCCGATGTCCCTTCGTCCGCCACTCGACTGCCACTCGATTGGCACTCGACCGGCACTCGTCTGTCACCCGGCTGCCCCGGTCTGCCGCCGTCAGGCTGCCGTCCCGCATTTTGCCCGCCCTTTGCGGTGGGCCATTGTTGCAGTCCGGACCGGCCCCGGAACGCCGGGCCGCCGCAGTGATGCCCGGTGATTCCTCAGACGACGACGGTGGCCCGGAAAATCGTCCCGTTTCCGGAGACTTCCACCGCTTCGTCCGCCGGTACGAACACGGATCCACCCGGAACGAGCGTGACGTCGCCCGTCCGTACGGAGCCCGCGGTGCACAGCAGGATCTGCGGGGTGCCGCGGATGAGGTCGCGGCCGGGTCCGCCCGCCGGCAGGACGTACCGGGAGAGGCGGAACTCGTCGATGGGGGTCTCGTAGACCTCCTCGCCGTCCGGGGACGCCTCGGGGCGCAGTACGCCCGCGTCGCCCGCCTCGAAGCGGACGATGCGCAGGAGTTCGGGGACGTCGACGTGCTTGGGGGTGAGTCCGCAGCGCAGCACGTTGTCGGAGTTGGCCATGATCTCGACGCCGAGACCGTTCAGATACGCGTGCGGCACACCGGCGCCGAGGAACAGGGCCTCACCGGGCTGCAGTTGTACGTAGTTGAGGAGCATCGCGGCGATGACACCCGGGTCGCCGGGGTAGTGGTGCGCGATCGAGGCGTACGGGGCGTGGGCGCCGCCGAGCCGGGCGCAGGCCGCGGCGGCCTCGGTGACCGTGGTGGCCATCAGCTCGGGGTCGGCAGTGAGTACTGCGGTCAGCACCTCGCGCAGCGCGGCCTCTTCGGGGTGCGCGTGCAGCAGGTCGACGTACGGCTTGAGGGAGTCGACCTCCAGGGCCGAGAGCAGTTCGGCGGCCTCCAGCGGGGCGCGGAACCCGCACAGGCCGTCGAACTCCGTGAGCGCGCAGATCAGTTCGGGCTTGTGGTTGGCGTCCTTGTAGTTGCGGTGCGGCGCGTCGATCGGGACACCGCGGCGCTCCTCGTCCTCGTACCCCTCCCTGGCCTGGGTCAGGTCGGGGTGGACCTGGAGGGAGAGGGGGGCGCCCGCGGCGAGGATCTTGAGCAGGAAGGGGAGGCGCGGGCCGAATTTGGCGACCGCCTCGGTGCCCAGTTCACGCTCGGGGGCCGCGGCGATCACCTCGGTGAGGGGGCCGCGGGCGGTGCGTGAGGGTGCGCCCGGGTGGGCGCCCATCCACATCTCGGCCTGCGGTTCGCCGGACGGCTCGGTGCCGAGGAGCCGCGGGATGGCCGTGGTGGAACCCCAGGCGTAGGGGCGGACGGTGTTGTCGAGGCGGTCCATGGTGTGTCGTGTTCTCCGTACGTGTGCCGGTACGCATGCTGGTACGCGTTCTGGAACCTGCGCTGGAACCTGTGCCGGTTCGCGTCCTGCCCGGCGGAAGCTGCGGAAGCTGCGGGCTCCGGGTCGCAGGCGGCGTGGCTCAAGGTCAGGCCGTCGAGGCGAGCGCCAGGTAAACGGCGGCGAAATCCGTGACGGCGATCAGTTCGGCGAGTGTCTCCAGGTCGCCGCCCTCCTCCGGTTCGAGTTCGCTGATCGCCGTGTCGTGGCTGAGGGCCAGCTCGCGGGCGGCCGGGGCGGCGGTACGGCCGCCGGCCGGGCGGTCGCGCAGCAGGACCACGCGCGCGTGGACGACCTGCGCCTCCTCGACCCGGTCACGGAAGAAGTCGTCGGGGTCCGCGCCCGCCGCCAGGGTGCCCGCGAGGAGGACGCTGTGCGCGGCCAGTGCCTCGGGCAGCTCGGCGGTGAGGGCGGGGCGCCCGGCGAGTTCGGCCAGCGCCGCGACGAAGCGGCGGCCCGCTGGGCCCGCGGAATCGCCCTCGGTCCAGATCACCGGGAGTGCCTCGGCCAGCTCGGACGCGAGCGTCTTGGCGGGGTTGCTGTACGTCGCGATGGCCGGGCCGCAGCGCTCGGCCACCTGGTCCAGACGGTCGGCGACCTTTTCCAGGGCGTCGGGCGGCGCGGACAGCAGGCCGGTGCGGTCGAGCAGGGCGAGCAGCGGGGTGAGCAGCGCCCAGAGGGAGCCCGGGGCCGAGGCGGCGGTGGGGGCCTGCGGCTCGTAGGGGGCGGTCGCCATCGGCACGGAGAGGCCGTGGGCCACGGCCACCGCCTCCGTGAGCGGGGTGCGGGGCGGGCAGACGGCGACGACGGTGAGGCCGCGCCGGTAGGCCTGCTCGACGAGGAGCGAGAGGCCGGGTTCGCTGCCGTCGGGGGTGGCGACCAGGAGCAGGTCCACGGGGCCCGCCCAGCCGGGCAGTTCCCAGAGCAGGGCGCCCGCGGCGGGGGCCACTCCGCGCGGGGTGAGCCGGGTGACGGGGCAGGCGGCGCCGGCGAGCGAGCCGAGCAGGTCGGCCACGCAGGTGGCGGCGAGGCCGGGGCCCGCGGTCAGGATGGCGCGCGGGCGGCCGTCGGGCTTCAGCTCGGCGATGCCGGCCTCGGTGGCGTGCCGGACGGCGGTGCGTACGCGGGCGCCCGCCTCGGCCGCGCCGCGGAGCAGGTCCCGCCGGTCCGCGCGGGACAGCGCCTCCGGATCGTCGAGGAGTGATTCGTCGAACATGGTGGGCAGCCTCCGGGCGCCGGGCGGGGTCGCTTCTGCGGGTCGCTTCGCTGTGACCGGCGGGGTTACGCGGGGCGGCGGGCCTCGTCGACGAGGAGGACCGGGATGCCGTCGCGGACGGGGTAGGCCAGGCCGCAGTCCTTGCCCGTGCAGATCAGCTCGGCCTCCTGCTCTTCGGAGGAGGCCTCCTTGAGGGGGGCGTGGCAGGCCGGGCAGGCGAGGATCTCCAGGAGGCCGGCTTCTAGCGGCATGTCGGGTCCCTTCGGGGGGTGCGCTGGGGGTGGGTGGGTGGTGGGATGTGGCCTGGTCAGGGTACCGCTGCGTGGGGGTGGGCGCGGGGGGTCTTCGCCCCCGCCGCCCCTGCCCGTCCCGTCACGAACTCAGGGGCTCCGCCCCCGAACCCCCGGTCCTCAAACGCCGGACAGGCTGAAAGACAGCGGACGGGCTGGAAGTAGGGGCACAGCAGACACACGACGCTCTCAGCCTCTGATGATCGCCAGTACCTCGTCGCGCACCCGCGTCATCGTCTCCCCGTCCCGCGCCTCCGCGTTGAGGCGCAGCAGCGGTTCCGTGTTGGAGGGGCGGACGTTGAACCACCAGTCGGCCGCCGTGACGGTGAGGCCGTCGAGTTCGTCGAGGGTGAGGCCCTCCTGGCCCTCGTACGCCGTGCGGATCGCGGCGAGGCGGGCCGTCTGGTCGTCGACCGTGGAGTTGATCTCGCCCGAGCCGGCATAGCGGTCGTACTGGGCGACGAGGGCGGAGAGGGTGCCCTGTTGGCCACCCAGGGCCGCCAGGACGTGGAGCGCGGCCAGCATGCCCGTGTCCGCGTTCCAGAAGTCCTTGAAGTAGTAGTGCGCGGAGTGCTCGCCGCCGAAGATCGCCCCGGAGGCGGCCATCTCAGCCTTGATGAAGGAGTGGCCCACGCGGGTGCGTACCGGAGTGCCGCCGTTCTCGCGGACCACTTCCGGGACCGACCATGAGGTGATCAGGTTGTGGATGACCGTGCCCTTGCCGCCGTGTCTGGCCAGTTCCCGGGCGGCGACCAGGGCCGTGATCGCGGACGGGGAGACCGGCTCGCCGCGCTCGTCGACGACGAAGCAGCGGTCGGCGTCGCCGTCGAAGGCGATGCCGAGGTCGGCCGCCTCCTCGCGGACGCGCTTCTGGAGGTCGACGATGTTCGCCGGGTCCAGCGGGTTCGCCTCGTGGTTCGGGAACGTGCCGTCCAGTTCGAAGTACATCGGGACGAGGGTCAGGGGCAGACCGGCGAAGACCGTCGGGACCGTGTGTCCGCCCATGCCGTTGCCCGCGTCCACGACGACCTTCAGGGGGCGGATCGAGGTCAGGTCGACGAGGCCGCGCAGGTGCGCCGCGTAGTCCTCCAACGTCTCGCGCCCCGTGATCGTGCCGGGCGTCGCATCCGGGGCGGGAGCCTGTGACGTGGCGGTCTGCGATGTCGGGGCTCCCGCGTCCAGCCATGACTCGACCAGCTCGCGGATCTCCGTGAGGCCGGTGTCCTGGCCGACGGGGGCCGCGCCCGCCCGGCACATCTTGATGCCGTTGTACCGGGCAGGGTTGTGCGAGGCCGTGAACATCGCGCCCGCCAGGCCGAACGCCCCCGACGCGTAGTAGAGCTGGTCCGTGGAGCAGAGCCCGATCTCGGTGACGTCGACGCCGCGTGCCGCCGCGCCGCGTGCGAAGGCCCGGGACAGACCCGGGGACGAGGGGCGCATGTCGTGACCGGTCACGATCGCGTCCGCTCCCGTCACCTGCACGAAGGCGGCGCCGAACAGCTCGGCGAGCGTCTCGTCCCACTGGTCCGGGACCACCCCGCGTACGTCGTACGCCTTCACGAGCTGCGACAGATCAGCGGCCACGGCCAGCCTTCCTAGAGCCTTGAGTCCTTGAGTCCTTGAGGAGGTCCCAAAACTACCCGTACGCCCGCGCGGTTCCCCTGCCGGACCTCGGGCGGACCGCGGGCGACCTACGGAAGCATCCATTCCAGGACCGGTGAGCTCTGGCCGACCACGATCAGGCACATGACCAGCAGAAGTCCGAGGCTCCAGGGCAGCACCTTGCGCAGCAGGTCGCCTTCCCGGCCCGCGAGCCCGACCGCCGCGCAGGCGATGGTGAGGTTCTGCGGGGAGATCATCTTGCCCAGGACGCCACCCGAGCTGTTGGCGGCCGCGAGGAGTTCCGGGGACAGGCCGGACTCCCTCGCCGCGGTCACCTGGAGGGCGCCGAAGAGCGCGTTGGCCGAGGTGTCCGATCCGGAGACGGCCACTCCGAACCAGCCGAGGACGGGTGACAGGAAGGCGAGTCCCGCGCCGGCCGCCGCCACGAAGTGGCCGATCGTGGCCGCCTGTCCGGACAGGTTCATGACGTAGGCGAGCGCCAGCACCGAGGTGACGGTGAGGATCGCGAACCTCAACTCGTGCACGGTTGCGGCCCATTCCTTGAGCGCCACGCGCGCGTGCACCCCGAGAACGGCCGCCGTGCACACTCCGGCGAGCAGCACCAGCGTGCCTCCGGTGGACACGATCGGCCAGGTGAAGACGTTGCCGCCGACCGGATCGCCGTCCGGGTTCACGACGTTCAGGAAGGGCCAGTCGAAGACGCGGGTCGCCTTCGCCAACTGGTCCTTGACGGGCGGGATCTGGGCGATGGAGAAGATCACCACGATCAGTACGTACGGGGCGTACGCGCGCAGCACTTCGCGGCGCGGGTCCTCCTCGTCCAGGTCCTCGCTGCGGGTGCCCGTCAGGACGGCGGCCCGTACGGGTTCGGCGGCGGGCCTGCGCGCGTGCGGCACCGCCATCAGCGCGCCCGCGCCGGCCAGGGCGGCCCCGATGTCGGCCAGTTGGGCGGATACGTAGTTGGAGGCCGCGAACTGGGCGACGGCGAAGGCGACTCCACAGGCCAGCGCGGGCACCCAGGTCTCGCGCAGACCACGACGCCCGTCCACCAGGAAGACCAGCACCAGGGGCACCACCAGGGCGAGCAGCGGGGTCTGGCGGCCCACCACGGAGGCGACGGTGTCCAGCGGCAGGTCGGTGACCTGGGCGAGCGTCACGACCGGTGTGCCCATCGCTCCGAACGCGACCGGCGCGGTGTTGGCGACCAGTGCGACCACCGCGGCGCGCACGGGCTCGAAGCCGAGCGCGACGAGCATCACCGAGCAGATCGCGACGGGCGCTCCGAAGCCCGCGAGGGCCTCCAGGAGCGCGCCGAAGCAGAACGCGACGACGAGTGCCTGGATACGCGGGTCGTCGGAGAGCCTCCCGAAGGAGCGGCGCAGGATGTCGAAGTGCCGGGTACGGACGGTCATCCGGTAGACCCAGAGGGCGTTGACGACGATCCACAGGATGGGGAAGAGGCCGAACACCGCTCCCTGGGCGGCGCTGGAGAGGGTCTGGCCCACCGGCATGCCGTACGCGAGCGTGGCGACGAGGGCCGCCGCCGCGAGACCGATGAGGCCGGCCAGGTGCGCTTTCATGCGGACCCCGCCGAGCAGGACGAGGACGAGAACGAGGGGCAGGGTCGCGACGAGCGCGGACAGACCGAGCGAGTCGGCCAAGGGCTCAAGTTCCTGGACGTACACGGAGCCTCCCCCGATTCCGCTATGCGGAAATCAATTTCTCATGGGCCGGGGAAAATGGTCGTGTCCGCGACAAGCGCACGTCAATGGTCGTGCGCCACTGAGCGAAACGTGCACCGAATGCACACCGGGCACACCAGGCACAGGGGACACCGGGAACCCAGGGGACACACCGGGGGAAGTCCCCCGCGAAGAGGGAGGGTTCAGGAGTCCGGGGAGCGCAGGACCCGCAGGTGGCCGCGGCGGGCAACCTCCATCGGGTCGGCGCCACGGGCGTTGCTGCCGCCCGCGCGGGTGGGGCGCTCCTGCGGGCGGGCCGCCTCACGGACCGCGTTGGCGAGCGCTTCCAGGTCGTCACCGCTGGGGCGCGAGGGGGCGGAGGCGTCGGCGAGCCGGACGACCTCCCAGCCGCGCGGCGCGGTGAGGCGCTCGGAGTGCTCGGCGCACAGGTCGTAGCAGTGGGGTTCGGCGTAGGTGGCGAGCGGGCCGAGGACCGCGGTCGAGTCGGCGTAGACGTACGTCAGCGTCGCTACGGCGGGACGGCCGCAAGCGGTGCGCGAACAGCGACGTACAGGGCTCACGATGTTGGACGGTACCGCACTCTTGAGCGGGCCGCGACGACTCCTCCCCGGCTCACTCCCCCGTGTCGTGCTGTGACGCCTGACACATGAGGTGTCCGGCGGGCCTGTTCGACCTGCTGGTACGGGTGTTGACGAGGTGTCGGACGGACCCGGGAGTGGTCATGAGACAGCTCAAAAGCTGTCGATCTCCGCACAGTACGCGGGCCGGGAGGATACGGATTCCGGCCCGACCTTGGCTGGAATGCTCATCCCGCGACCTGCCGGACGCGAGGCCCCCGGGGGCGTACGGGGCGGCGGTCCGTGGCCGCGGGCGGGACGCGTGCCGTGTGCTGGCGGGACGCGTGCCGTGTGCGGGCGGCGGCAGGGCGCGGGGACTACTCTTCGTCAGTGATGGACAACCCCGTACCGCCCCCTCCCGCCGAACCCAGGCCCCGTCGTCGTGATCGACACGGGCGCGGGATGCGCGGGCCCGTGGCGCCCCCGCAGGTCCCCCTCTCGGCCAGTCGCGCCGAGGTGTTCGCGGACCTGGTGCAGGACTCCGTGGAACGGCTGGAGCGGCGGTGGCCGCAGCTCTCCGAGATCGAGTTCATGGTGCTGGAGGTGCCCCGGTTCGATCCGGCGGGCGACGAGGGCTGGGGCGACGAGGCCGTGCCCCTGGGCGGCACGACTCCCGCGCACGAGGGCCGTCCCGCCCGGGTCATCGTCTACCGGCGCCCCGTGGAGATCCGTACCAAGAGCCGCGACGAGCGGGCCGCGCTGGTGCACGAGGTCGTGGTGGAACAGGTCGCCGAGGTGCTGGGCCTGACACCGGAGACCGTCGATCCCCGCTACGGCGAGGACTGAGCCCCGGACGGTCCGGCCCGGGGTTCTCTCTCCCCCCGAGTGCCGGCGCCGCCCTGCTCCTGCGGTACCGCCCTGCTTCTGCGGTACCGCCCTACTTCTGCAGCACCGAGAGGTCCTGCTCCGCCTCCGGCACCTTCACCGTCCCGCGGTCGTCCGGGAGCGTCTGCACGGTGAACATGGGCACGCCCCCCTCCGCCGCTTCGAGCATGCGCGCCGCGTGAACGGGCCCGCCGGACAGCGGCTCCACCGTGAGCGCGTAGGTGCCCTTGAGGCCGGCGGGCACGGGCAGCTCGACGTTCTGCGTGCTGCCGGCCTTGACCGTGTACGTCTTCGAGGCGGCCGTTCCGCCGTCGCTGCCCGCGGAGGCCGTGACCTTGACCTTCGCGGCGCGGCCGGGGGCGACCAGGGAGAGCGTGGATCCCTTGGCCCGGTTGTCGGCGGCCGTCGCACGCGCGCCCACCGGGCCCGTGGCCGGGATGAACGCCGTCTCCTGGTTGGCGCCCTTGCCGCGTACGACTCTCAGGGCCGCGACGACCGGGGTGGACTTCCCGGTCGGCGTCAGCACCAGGGAACCTGCCTCGCCGCGCGTGACGTCGCCGAGGTCGACGGCGGCCGTCATACCGGCCTTCACGTGCAGCGTCTCGTGCCCGGCGGGAGTGATCGTGCCGGTCGGCGAGGCGAGCCGCACCTTCAGGTCGGCGTCGGCCTCACCGGGCGCGAACGCGACCAGCCGTACGGAGGTGGCGTCCTTGGGGATGCCCGGCAGGACCAGGCTGCCCGCCGGAGCGGTCGAGGGGGCGAGCCAGTCGCCACCGGTCGTGTCGTCGAGGGCCTGGATCGCGGCGGCCACCCGGCCGCTGCGGACCGTGACGTGCACGGTGAGGTTGGTCTCCGGCTCGTCGATGAGGGTCGAAAGGAGCACCGACTCGCTGGAGTGCGGCGGGATCTTGATGCCCTCTCCGACCGTCGACTTCAGGACGCCGTCCTTGCCGTACAGCTCGATGTCGGCGACGGCGGCGGAGTCGTCGGGGTTGGTCAGGTGCGCGTAGTCCGTGCGCTCCTTGGCGGTGCTGGCGCCCGGGAACCAGAAGTCGGTGTCCGGGGCCGAGCAGCTGGTGCCGAGCAGGCCGCGGCCGGTGCCCGCCTCGACCTCGGTGGTCTGCTGGACGGCCCAGCCGGGTGCGAACCTGCCCTCGGCCGTGCCGACCAGCGCGGGCGACTCGGCGCCGGACGCCTTGCCCGTGACCGGCTTCCCTGGCTCCTTCGGCGTCAGGACGGGCTTCTCCTTCTTGCCGTCCTTGTCGCCGTCCTGCTTGTCGTCCTGCTCGCTGTCCTGCTTCTCGTCCTCGTCGTCGGCCCCGTCGGCCGACTGCGCGCCCGCGGCCACCAGCTCGGCCTTGCCGCCCGTACCGGTGCCCTTGGTGACGGGTGTGAAGGACGTGTACGCGGTCTCGGCGAGGTCCGAGGTGCTGGGAGCCGGACAGAGCAGGCTGGAGCGCTCCACGGGCAGCTGGGCCGCCGCCTTGGCCGTGTCCTCCCCGGCGGCCTGCGGCTCGGACATCGAGGCGAAACCGGTGACGGCGGCGAGCGCGGTCACGCCGGCGATCAGGGACACGGTGGTGCGGTTCACTGCTGGCTCCCGTCGGGGCGCTCACTGTCGGTGCCGTGCGGCGGTTGCTGCTGCTGTTGTTGCTGCTGCTGTTGCTGTTGCTGTTGCTGTTGCTGTTGCTGTGGGTCGTACGCGGGGTCGTAGCCCTGGCCGTACGTCTGCGACGGGTCGTACCCCGCGTTCCCCGTGCCGTACGCCGCGTACGGGTCGTAGTGGTCCGCCTGGTACGGGTCCGCCTGGTACTGCTGCTGCTCGTAGGCGCCCGCGGGGTACTGCGGGGCGCCCTGGTACTGCTGCTGCCCGTAGGTGCCGTACTCGGCGCCGTACGTCGTCGCGTCCCACTCGTCGTAGGACTGCTGCTGCGGGATCGGGGCGACCGCGGGGGCCTCCGCCGGAGCGGGCGGGGCGCCGGGCGCGAACGCGTCGGACCGGTCCGGCTGCCCTGCCTGGGCGACCTGTTCGGCCTGTTCGGCCTGCTCCGTCTGCTCGGCCTCCGCCTGGGCGCGCAGGCGGCGGGCCCTGCGGCCCTCGCCGGACGCGGTCTCGACGGGGACGACGTCCTCCTCGGGGAGGTCGTCGTCGACGTCGCGGCGGCGGCCCGGCAGCGCGAGCACCACGAGGACGACGGCGAGCGCGCCCTGGGCCCACAGCCAGCCGGTGTGACCGAACGGCGCCTCGAAGGTGACGTCGAGGCGGCCTCCGGTGGCGGGCAGCTCGAAGCCCTGGGCCCAGCCGTCGACCGTGGTCCTGGTGAGCGGCTTCCCGTCGAGGGTCGCCGTCCAGCCCTCGTCGGCGGTGTCCGCGAGGCGCAGGACGCGGCCCTCGCCACCGGCGGAGATCTTGGTGTGCAGTTCGACGGGCCCGGCCGCGATGGGCTGCGGGTCGCCGGAAGCGGGCACGACGGCCGCGCGCGCGACCTGCCGGTCGACGCGCCACAGGGCGCTGCCGTCCTGCTGGCTGAGCCGGCTCAGCCCCGGGGTGGAGTCCAGGACGCGGCCGACCTCGCGGGGCGCGCCGTCGCGCACCAGGACGTACCGCACGGCGAAGCCGCCGAGCTGGTCGGCCTGGTCGGCGCCGGAGCCCGCCACGAGGTTGGCGACGACCTTGTCGAGGATCTTGTTCTCGCCGTCCGCCGCGGCCAGTTCGGCGTCGCCGAGGCGGGCGCCGGAGCCGCGGACGAGGGTGTAGCCGACCTTGGAGGCCGTGTCGCTGCCGAGGACGAGGGTGCGGGCCTGGTCGCGGGTGCCGCTCTCCTCGGCGACGAACGCGGGCACCTGGACGGGATCGCGTCGCTCCAGGGGGCCGTCCGCGCCGCGGATCATCCAGCCGGCGGCGATGAGCAGCGGCCCGGCGGCCGAGGCGAAGGCGATGAGGACGGCGACCGGCTGACGCCAGCCGAAGCTCTGCTCGGCCACGCGCGAGCGTGCCCCGTCGGCGCCGAGCGCGGCGGCGGCGAGGAAGGCGAGGCCGTAGACGAGGGTGGCGGGGCCGGCCCAGGCGGAGCCGTTCGACAGGGCGGCGAAGACGAGCGCCACCAGGGCGGCCGTCCAGGCGGCCCAGATGCCCAACTGCCGTTCGGCGCGCATCAGGGCGGCCACGGCGGCGCACACGATGCCGATGAGCATCAGCCCGCTGACCGTGCCGGGTCCGCCGGGGCTCGCGCCCAGCAGGTCGAGCGCGGAGGCCGCCCCCGACTCGTACTCCATGCCGGCTTCCTGGAAGAAGCCGAACGGGAGCAGGGTGAGCGACCAGGGGGCGAGGACCAGCAGCGGGGTGCCGAGCTGGACCAGGAAGCGCAGTCCGTAGGCGGCGATGTCGCCGCGGCGCACGACCGCGAGGGCCACGCCGAGCACCAGCGCGATGGGCCACACGATCGGCGTGAACGCGGTGGCCAGCGTCAGCAGGAGCGCGTACGCCCAGGTGGCACGCCAGCTGCCGCGGCCGGAGTCCGAGGCGAGGCCGCTCGCCGCGATGCCCGCGCGCGCGATGAGGGGCAGCAGGACGGCGAGCACGGCGGTGCCGAGGCGGCCGCCCGCGAGCGCGCCGGTGGCGGCGGGCAGGAAGGCGTACGCGACGGACGCCCAGGCGCGCAGCAGGCGCGACTCCACGAGCGGCCGGGAGACGAAGTAGGCGGCGAAGCCTGCCAGCGGCACCGAGCCGATCAGCAGGACGGTGACCGCGAGCCCGGCGGAGCCGAACAGCACGCTCGCCAGCATGGCGACGAGCGCGAGGTAGGGCGGCGCGGACTGGGTGCCGCCGGCGCCGACGGGGTGCCAGCCGTCCAGGTAGCGCGCCCACAGTTCGGAGGAGTCCGCGGGGGCGGGCAGCAGCGCGCCGCCCGCGAGCGCACCGCCGCCGAGGAGTTCACGGCAGGCGATGAGGGTGAAGAAGAGGAGCACCACGAAGACCATCGGCCCGGGTTTGCGGGCGACGCGCTTGAGGCGGGCGAACTGCTCGACCTGGAGGAAGTCGGCGTCGTCGCCGCCCGGTCCGGACTCGACGGCGCTGCCGTGGCGTCCCGCCGCGTTCAGTTCGGGGTCGGAGCGGCCCACGAGGTTGCCCGCGGCCTGTTCGACGGTGGCCCGGACGGTGGCGCCGGGGGGCGGGAACAGTGCGCGCAGTTCGTCCTTGTCGACCTGCGGGGTGCCGCGCCTGCGGCGGCCCGCGATGATGCGCTCGGGGCGCAGCAGGGTGCCCAGGAGGCCGCGGATCTCGTCGACCGCCTGCCCGGGGACCTTGCCGACGAGGTACGCGACCGTGCGCAGCAGGGTGCCGAGCACGAGCCGCACGAGGATCCAGGGAAGGACCGCGGTGCGGGCGTTGACGAGGAGGGTGTAGGTGGCGCCCGCCTTGTCGACCTTGTGCGGGGAGGCGGAGGTGCGGCCCACGCAGTCGACGGTGCGGCGCTCGCGGGAGGACGCCTCGGCGTGCCGTACGACCGCCTCGGGGGCGACCAGGACGCGGTGGCCCGCGGACTGGGCGCGCCAGCAGAGGTCGATGTCGTCACGCATGAGGGGCAGCCTGCGGTCGAAGCCGCCCAGCTCCTCGTAGACCTCGCGGCGGATCAGCATGCCGGCGGTGGAGACGGCCAGCACGGGGGTCACGTGGTCGTGCTGGCCCTGGTCCTGCTCGCGCCGGTCGAGGCCGGTCCAGCGGCGGCCGCTGTGGGCGATGGTCACGCCGACTTCGAGGAGCTGTCTGCGGTCGTACCAGCCGCGGAGCTTGGGGCCGATGACGGCGACGTCCTTGCCCAGCTCCCGCTCGTTCTCCACGACGCGCAGCAGCTGGGCCAGGGCGTCGGGTTCCGGGGCGCAGTCGTCGTGCAGGAGCCACAGCCACTGCTCGGGCTCGCCGTGCGGCAGCTCCGGCATGTCGTACGCGTCGTCGCGCCAGGTGCGGGTGACCGGGTCCCAGCCACTGGGGCGCTTCAGGTACGGGAGGTCGTCCGGGGTCAGCACGCCGGCGGTGCGGACGGCCTCCTCGACGGCCTGGCCGAAGCCCGTGCGCCGGGCGAGGTGCAGCACCCGGTCGGCGCCGAGGGCGTCGGTGACCAGCTGGGCGGAGGCGTCCGCGCTGCCGGTGTCGGCCGCCACCGCGTTCTGCACGGGGCGCTCCTGGCCGAGCAGCCCGGAGAGGGCGTCGGGCAGCCAGCGGGCGCCGTCGTGCGAGACGAGCACGGCGGTGACCACGTGCCTCGGGAACTCCGGCGGGCGACCTGGGTCGGACACCATCGGGCCGGCCGGGTCGAACGCTGCGGGGGCAGTGTCGTACTGACCTGCCGAATGGCTGTGCACGGACATCGAGGTACGGGCCCCGGTTCGCTGGACTGCGGTGGACGCCTGTGTCCTTGAGGGGATCACGGGGCGTCTCGGACGGAGGCCCACACTAACGGCTGCACAACGGCGCGGCCCGCCGCCTGTGGACAACCCACCCGCGACGGGCCGTGCGATACGTATCACTACGTAGGGGTGTGCGCCGTTCGATCGGAGTTCGATCGGAACACGATCAGAGTCCGTGCTGCGCCGCGGTCAGACGGCGGCCTTCTTCAGACGGCGCCGCTCACGCTCGGACAGACCGCCCCAGATACCGAAACGCTCGTCGTTGGCGAGAGCGTATTCAAGGCATTCCGAGCGGACCTCACAGGCGAGGCAGACCTTCTTCGCCTCGCGGGTGGAGCCGCCCTTCTCGGGGAAAAAGGACTCGGGGTCGGTCTGCGCGCAGAGCGCCCGCTCCTGCCAGCCGATCTCCTCTTCGGCCTCGTCGACCAGCAGTTCCTGAAACAGCTCGGTCATGTGCGCCCCTCGTCCGTCTCGCGTCCCCGTGATGCTGCCGCTACCGATTTCGGCTGAACGACACGAGTGAAATTACAATTGCGCTGCTCCGGCCCAGTCAAGCCGAGATCTGCTATTGGGCCCCTTATTCACTCTGCGGAACCAAGGCTATGCGGAAAGTGTTCAAATCGGCATAAACCCTGACAGCCGAAAGGGAGCCAGTGGGACGCCGTCTCCGCACATGACTTGTACAGAGGAAGACGCCCAGGAGTTCGATCTCGTTCCGACACGATCGACGAAGCGAACCGGATCACATAGGGATCACTGGGATCACACAGGGATCGCGGGGTCGCGCCGAGGTTCGTGCGCCCGGTTGTGCGCCATGTGTCCCGGCAACCTCCTGCACAAACCTTTCACCTCCGAGGTGACCCGGAAGAGGTGAAAGATCTCCCACATATCGGACGTCAAGTTGACAGTGGGAGTGTGAACCGGTGTGCTGGTGGGCATGCTCGCGAACTTGGCACTCACCTCGACCCGCACCGCCGGGTCCCTCGGTGCTGTCCACGCTCGCTGTAGCTGTTGCTGTCGCAGCTGTTGAGCTCACCGCGCTCCCGCTGCCGCCGGGTCCACTGAGACCGGCCGCTGGTCCCCTCCCGCCCGTACCAGGGCCCGCCCCCACCGGGGCACACCTCACGCCCGCGATCCGGGCGGCCGGTACGTGACATCCCAGACCTCCAGCACTCTCTTCCGCCGAGGAAACCACCGCACTCCATGAACAGCGACAGCGACCTCCAGATCGCCGGCGACATCCTCGAAGTACCGCACCTCCTCCAGCCGCCGCGCGAACACCCGGGCACCGTGGCCGAGTTCGTCGGCCTCGCCCGCTCCATCGCCGCCGACCGCTCCCAGTGGGAGCACCTCGTCCGCTACGACGCCGCCTCCCGCTGGTACCACCGGCTGCGCACCGGTCCCTGCTACGAGGTGTGGCTGCTGTCCTGGGTGCCCGGACAGGGCAGCGGGCTGCACGACCACGGTCCCTCGTCCGGTGTGCTGACCGTCCTGGAGGGGGCGCTGACCGAGCGCACCGAACGGGGCACGCGCGCGCTGGCCGCGGGAAGCCAGCGCGTGTTCGCGCCCGGTTACGCGCACGAGGTCGTCAACGACTCGCTCGAACCGGCCATGAGCCTGCACGTCTACTACCCCGGGTTGACGGAGATGCCGATGCTCCCCGCAGTCGCACCTCCGTTCGGCCGGGGGAACGCCCAACGCCCGGTGCTCGATGGCCGAGGTCCTGTGACCGGCCGACGAGACGTTCCACCCCACCGGTGCGTCGCGGTCGTCGGTGACGCGTTGTCGTAACCGGCTGACACGTTGTCGTAGCCGCCTGCAAGACTGCATGCCATGCGCATTGTGGTTCTGGCAGGCGGCATCGGCGGTGCCCGGTTCCTGCGTGGTCTCCAGCAGGCCGCGCCGGACGCGGACATCACCGTCATCGGCAACACCGGGGACGACATCCACCTCTTCGGGCTGAAGGTCTGCCCGGACCTCGACACGGTGATGTACACGCTCGGTGGCGGTATCAACGAGGAACAGGGCTGGGGGCGGGCCGACGAGACGTTCCACCTCAAGGAGGAGCTGGCGGCCTACGGTGCCGGTCCCTCCTGGTTCGGACTGGGCGACCGGGACTTCGCGACGCACATCGTGCGCACGCAGATGCTGAGCGCCGGATATCCGCTCAGCGCCGTCACCGAGGCGCTGTGCGACCGGTGGAAGCCGGGGGTCCGGCTGATCCCCATGTCCGACGACCGCGTCGAGACGCATGTGGCCGTCGAGATCGACGGCGAGCGCAAGGCCGTCCACTTCCAGGAGTACTGGGTGCGGCTGCGGGCCTCCGTGGAGGCGCACGCGGTGGTGCCCGTGGGAGCCGACCAGGCCAAGCCGGCGCCCGGAGTGCTGGAGGCCATCGCCTCCGCGGACGTCATCCTCTTCCCGCCGTCCAACCCCGTCGTGTCCGTCGGCACGATCCTCGCCGTGCCGGGCATCCGCGAGGCCATCGCCGAGGCCGGGGTGCCGGTGGTCGGCCTCTCCCCCATCGTCGGGGACGCTCCCGTGCGCGGCATGGCCGACAAGGTCCTGGCGGCCGTCGGCGTCGAGTCCACCGCGGCGGCGGTCGCCGAGCACTACGGCTCGGGGCTCCTCGACGGCTGGCTGGTCGACACCGTGGACGCCGACGTCGTCGAGCGGGTCACCGGGGCGGGCATCCGCTGCCGTGCCGTCCCGCTGATGATGACCGACCTCGACGCGACGGCCGAGATGGCCCGCGAGGCACTGACGCTGGCCGAGGAGGTGCGGGGCGCTTGAGCGACGGCGACGAGATGTCCCGGGGTACGGGGGTGCCGGTGGGCGGGTTCCCGCCGGACGCGCCCGGCTACCGGGTGTGGGCGCTCCCAGGACTGCCCGAGGTACGGCCCGGGGACGACCTCGCCAAGCTGATCGCCAGCGCGGTCGCCGGTGCGGTCGCCGGTACCGGTGCCGGCACCGGGCCGGGGCTCGTGGACGGGGATGTGCTGCTGGTCACGTCCAAGATCGTGTCCAAGGCCGAGGGCCGCGTCGTGGAGGCGCTGGACCGGGAGGCCGCCATCGACGCCGAGACCGTACGGGTCGTGGCCCGGCGCGGACCGCTGCGGATCGTGGAGAACCGGCAGGGGCTCGTGATGGCCGCCGCCGGGGTCGACGCCTCCAACACCCCCGCCGGGACCGTACTGCTGCTGCCCGAGGACCCCGACGCCTCCGCCCGCACGATCCGGGACGGCCTGCGGGACGCGCTCGGTGTCGACGTCGGCGTCCTCGTCACGGACACCTTCGGCCGGCCCTGGCGGACCGGGCTCACCGACGTCGCCATCGGGGCCGCCGGAGTGCGCGTGCTCGACGATCTGCGGGGCGGCACGGACGCGCACGGGAATCCGCTGGGCGCCACCGTCGTCGCCACCGCCGACGAGCTGGCCGCCGCCGGGGACCTGGTCAAGGGCAAGGCCGCCGGACTGCCCGTCGCCGTCGTGCGCGGGCTGTCCCACGTGCTGGGCACGGACGGCGGCGAGGACGAGGGGACCAGGGGCATGGTCCGGGGCGCGCGCGACGACATGTTCCGGCTCGGCACCTCCGAGGCCGTACGGGAGGCCGTCACCCAGCGGCGTACCGTACGGGCCTTCACCGACGAGCCCGTCGACCCCGGCGCCGTACGGCGTGCGGTGGCCGCGGCGGTGACCGCTCCCGCCCCGCACCACACGACACCGTGGCGATTCGTCCTCCTGGAGAGCGCCGAGTCCCGTACGCGGCTGCTGGACGCCATGCGGGACGCCTGGATCGCCGACCTGGAGCGGGACGGCAAGAGCGCGGACTCCATCGCCAAGCGGGTGCGCCGCGGGGACGTGCTGAGGAAGGCCCCGTATCTCGTCGTGCCGTGTCTCGTCATGGACGGGTCCCACACGTACGGGGACGCCCGGCGCGACGGGGCCGAGCGGGAGATGTTCGTGGTCGCCACCGGCGCCGGGGTGCAGAACTTCCTGGTCGCGCTCGCCGGGGAGCGGCTCGGGTCCGCGTGGGTGTCGTCGACGATGTTCTGCCGGGACGTCGTCCGGGACGTGCTGGCGCTGCCGGAGAACTGGGATCCCATGGGGGCCGTCGCCGTCGGGCACGCGGCGGAGGAGCCGAAGGCGCGGGCCGGGCGGGATGCGGGGGCGTTCATCGAGGTGCGGTGACCGGACCTGAAGGCCGGTGACCGGCGCATAGCCTTGTGCGGGTATCCCCCGACCATCCCGAGCAGCTTCTTTACCGAAGGACCCATCCGTGGCCGGACGCTTCGAACAGCGGCCCACGCGTACGACCGTGCGCGGCGGGCATGTCGTGGTGCCCGTGCCCGTGCCCGAGCCCCGGGCTGCGGCGGCCGGTGGCGGTGGCGGCGTCGGCGGGCGTACGCGGGAATGGGTGCCGCCGTGGCCGGTCGATCTGGGGCTCGTGCTCGGGCCCTTGCGGCGGGGGCCCGCCGATCCCACCTTCCGTGCGACTCCCGACGGGTCCGTGTGGCGGGCCAGCCTCACCCCTGTCGGGCCCGGGACCCTGCGGGTGTCCCAGCGCGCGGGTGTGGTGCGGGGAGAAGCCTGGGGGCCCGGAGGCGACTGGCTGCTCGACCGGCTTCCGCTGCTGCTCGGGGAAGCCGACGATCCCGACGCCTTCGAGCCCCGGCACCGGCTGGTCGCGATGACCCGGCATCGGCGGCCCGGGTTGCGGCTGACGCGTACCGGGCTGGTGCTGGAGTCGTTGATCCCGTCGATTCTGGAGCAGAAGGTCACCACCGACGAGGCGTACCGGGCGTGGCGACTGCTCGTACGGAAGTACGGCGTGCCCGCGCCCGGGCCCGTGGGCGGGCACATGTTCGTCATGCCGACGCCGCGGGTCTGGTCGCTGATCCCCTCGTGGGAGTGGCATCGGGCCGGGGTCGACAACAAGCGGGCTTCGACGATTCTGCGGGCCGTGCGGGTGGCTCGGCGGATGGAGGAGGCTGTGGCCCTCGAACCGGTCGCCGCGCGGGAGCGGCTTGAGGTGGTGGTGGGGGTGGGGCCGTGGACCTCGGCGGAGGTGGTGCAGCGGAGTCATGGGGCGGCGGATGCGGTGACGGTCGGGGACCTTCATCTGCCGGGGATCGTGGGGTTTGCGTTGGCGGGGGATCGGGATGCGGATGACTCCGTGATGTTGGGGTTGTTGGAGCCTTATGCGGGGCAGCGGCATCGGGCTGCTCGGTTGATTTTGTTGAGCGGGCGTACGCCGGCGCGGCGGCATCCGAAGATGCCGCGCGGGGATATTGGGCTCCTGTGAGCTTCTCTCGCCCCCGCCGCCCCTACCCTCCCCGTCACTGCATGGGGGCTCCGCCCCCTCGCCCCCTTTTGCGCAGTTCCCCGCGCCCCTGAGGGACACCCCTCAGGGGCGCGGGGAACTGCGCGATCGTTTGGGCTCGCAGGTGCTACTGGTCCGAGGAGAAGCGGAGGGATGACTCCGGGATGTGGGCGTCGCACCAGATTCGGACGCCGGTTCGGAGTTCGTTGTCCCGGCCCACGGTCGCTCCGTCGCCGACCACCACCCCCGTGAGGATCGAGCGGGCGCCCACCCGGGCGCGGGCGCCGATCAGGGAGTCCGTGACGACCGCGCCCGGTTCGACGACGGCGTCCGCCAGGATCGCGCTGCCGACGATGCGCGCCCCCTCCCCCACGGTCGCGCCGCGGCCGACGACCGTGCCTCCGGTGAGCTTGGCGTCGGGCGCGACGGTGGCCTCCGGGAGGACCAGGCTGTCTCCGCAGCGGCCCGGGACGGCCGGGGACGGCGCCCGGCCGAGGACCAGGTCGGCGGAACCGCGGACGAAGGCCTGGGGCGTGCCCAGGTCCAGCCAGTACGTGGAGTCGACCATGCCCTGGAGGTGGGCGCCGGTGGCGAGGAGGTCCGGGAACGTCTCCCGTTCGACGGAGACGGGCCGGCCGGCGGGGATGGAGTCGATGACCGACCGGCGGAAGACGTACGCGCCCGCGTTGATCTGGTCGGTGACGATCTCCTCGGGGGTCTGGGGTTTCTCCAGGAACGCCTGTACGCGGCCCGAGGCGTCCGTCGGGACCAGCCCGAACGCCCGTGGGTCCGTCACCCGTGTCAGGTGCAGCGAGACGTCCGCGCCCGAGGACCGGTGGGTGTCGACCAGGGCCGGGATGTCCAGGCCGGTCAGGATGTCCCCGTTGAAGATCAGTACGGGGTCGTCGGGGGCCGATCTCAGCCGGCCGGCCACGTTGCGGATGGCGCCGCCGGTGCCGAGGGGTTCGTCCTCGGTGACGTACTCGATGTGGAGCCCCAGCGACGAGCCGTCGCCGAAGTGGGGCTCGAAGACCTCGGCCAGGTAGGACGTGGCGAGGACTATGTGCTCGACCCCGGCCGCTCTCGCCCGTGCCAGCTGGTGCGTGAGGAACGGTACGCCGGCCGCCGGGACCATCGGTTTCGGCGTGTTCACGGTGAGCGGGCGCAGTCGTGTGCCCTTGCCGCCGACCAGGAGGATCGCTTCTGTCACCTGTCGTCTCTGCTTCCTGCTGGGGCTGGTCGAACGGTCATTCGACCGGCCAGTGTATGCAGACCGTTTCGATGGCTGTGGGGCGCCTCTGGGAGGGGGCCGTGGGGAGCCGCCGGGTCCGGGCGACCCGGCGTACCGGGTCGCGCCGTTCCCGCCGACCGGACGTCATCGTCCCTGGTAGCGGGCCGAAGTGGTACGAGCCTTGCCGAGCTTCGAGTAGAGCCGGCCACCCGGGCATTCGGTGGCGAATCCGTCCCGGTGACCGGAGATTACATTGAGTCGTACGTTCTTTCCTTTTCGGTACAGATTTCCGCCTCCCGACCTGAGATAGGTCTTGCCGCGCGGGTTCGCCCCGTAGAGGCCGAGCTTCCATGCCGTGAGCTTCGCGACGGCCTTCACCGAGGCGGCGGGCGGGTTCGCGGTGCCGAAACTTCCGAGGACGGCGATCCCCATGCTCTTGCTGTTGAAACCGAGCGTGTGTGCGCCCATCACCGGCTTGGCCACGCCACCGGCCCTGCCCTCGTAGATGTTTCCGCACTTGTCGACGAGGAAGTTGTAGCCGATGTCGCGCCAGCCACTGCTCTTCACGTGGTAGCGGTAGATACTGCGGATGACTGAAGGCGCTTGCGCACAGCGGTAGTTGTTGCCCGAGGCGCTGTGGTGGACGAAGACGGCCTTCACCGTCTTCGTGTAGCTGAAGTTCGACTCCCGCAGCCCCTCGTCGGCGCCCCAGCCCCGGCGGGTGACGATGCGCGGACGGGCGCCGATGTACGGCTTCGCGCGCTGGTTCGCGGCCCCGGCCACGACCGTACCCGTCGCGCCTGTCGCATCAGTCGGGTCCGTCTCCTCGCCACGGGTCGCCAGCAGGTCGGCCCGGGTCTCCTTCTGGCTCAGCGCCGGGATCTCGGTGGCGCCGATGGGCGCGAGCTCGGCGTTGACGGCGGAGGCCGCGGCCGCGGACTCGGCGGTCAGCACGCCCGGGGGCGGGGCGTTCAGTTCGGGGCCCTGGGGCGGAGGTTCGGCGCCGGGATCGACCAGTTCGACGTGCAGGCCCTTGGGGAGGGGTTCGGCGGTGGCGGCTCTTCCGTCGGCGCCCGTCCGGCCGTCCGCCTCGCCCTGGACCCTGACCTCCACGCCGTCCGAGTCGCCCACCCACAGGGGTGCCGTGGAGCCCCGTACCCGGCCGGAGGCGCGCTCCGCGGTGTCCGGGTCGGCCGCGTGCTCGTGGTTGTGGGTGTCCACGTCCTGCCAGTCGGACCACTTCGCGGTGCCGGTCGCGCGGGTACGGATCTGGACCCGGCCGTGGAGTTCGCTGTCCGGGTCGTCCCAGACGACACCCACGAGGGAGAAGTGCCGGACGTCCCGGCGGGCCAGGCCCTGGGCGGGCGCGAGCGCGGAGGGCGGCAGGCTGCGGTCGCCCGAGGACGGGGAGGAAGGGGACGAGGGGGAGGAGGGGGAGGAAGAGGGCGGGGTGCGGGGGGTGAGCGGGGTCAGCGGGAGGGACTGGGTGCTGCCGGGGGTCGTGCCGGCCGGGGTCGAGTTGCCGGTGGTCCGTCTCTCGGCCGCCGAGGGGGCCGCCCAGGAGGTCGCCGTGGCGTCCGAGGACAGGGCCAGCGGGAGGGACAGGGCGGCCGCACAGGTGACGGCGATCGAGGAAGCTAGATGTGCGCGCATGCCCCTGATCCTGGACATAGTCAGACTTATCTGTCCATCCGGGATATGACGGACCGTCGGCCCTACTCCGCCGAACCGGTGCCCCGCCCTCCCCCGGCCGGGCGAGGGCCCGCGTACGCTTGCGTCCCGTGACCGCCATCGACCGCACCCCTGCCGACCTGCTGCGATCCGCGCTCGCCGCGGATCCCGCGCGCCCCCTGGTGACCTTCTACGACGACGCCACGGGCGAACGTGTCGAACTGTCCGTGGCCACCTTCGCCAATTGGGTGGCCAAGACCGCCAATCTGCTCCAGGGCGAACTGGGCGCCGAGCCCGGCGAACGGGTGGCGCTGCTGCTGCCCGCGCACTGGCAGACGGCCGTGTGGCTGCTCGCGTGCTCCTCGGTGGGTGTCGTGGCGCAGGTCGGCGGTGACGCGGGGGACGCCGATCATGTGGTCGCCGGACCCGGGCAGTTCGAGGCCGGGCTCGCGTGTTCCGGGGAGCGGGTGGCGCTGTCGCTCGCGCCGCTGGGGCGTCGCTTCGCGCAGGTGCCGGGTGGGTACGTCGATTACGCGGTCGAGGTGCCCGGACAGGGGGATGTGTTCCGGGCGTACGGGCCGGTGGACCCGGAGTCCGCTGCGCTGGTTGTCGCGGGGGCGGAGTTTTCCGGGGCCGAGGTGGTCGAGCGGGCGCGGTTGGATGCGGGGGTGCTCGGGCTGGCGGGGGGTGGGGGGCGGGTGCTGTCCGCGTTGCCTTATGACACGTGGGAGGGGTTGAGTGCGGGGTTGTACGCGCCGCTGGCCTCCGGGGGG
>NZ_KZ679069.1 GCF_003024195.1 Streptomyces dioscori | reverse complement strand
CCACTGCGCATCACTCAGTTCATGCCGCCGCACCATGCCCCGCACCTGCCCGCTCAGAAGCTTGGTCCACCCCACCCAACAAGAGCCATCAGAAACGACCTAGTGGGACCGTAGCTACACTCGCCACAAATGGCAGGCAAATTCTACCAATTGTGGGTTGGGTCAAGCCTCAGCACCTCAACCGGCGGACCGAACTCCCCGACAAGGGTCTTCAGGCCCGTTCGCCCGCCAACGGTGGCACCCATGTCAGAGACCCATGTCAGAAGACCGTGCGCTGTCATTCCCCGCATGCCCCCTGGGCAGCATGCACTTCGCGGCAGCCAGGGAGACCGGATCGGCCGCCCCAACACGCTCCTCACCGTGATCCCGCTGATGTCCGGTTCCGCCGCCGCCATCGAACTGCTGCCGACCTGCTCCGCGGTGGGACTGGCCTCCTTGCCCAGCTGATCGGGGAGGCACGGGTGAAAGTGTGGGGATGGCGAGTCCTGTTCCTGATCTCACTGCCGCTCGGACTGACGGGCCTGTACCTGCGCCGCCGCGTGGAGGAGAGCGCGGTCTTCATCGAGGTGACCAGGAGGGGCACAGTGTCCGAGCGGCTATGTAATGCGGTCAACTGCCTGGATACCTCGGGCCGGGGAAGTTGGTCAGAGCCCGGTGCCAGGCCGCGGCATCGTCACAGTCCTCGCCGCTGCCGTTCACCCCTTTCAGGGAGGGGTGGCTCGATGGGTGTCAGCAGATACGACTACGTCATGGTCAATCTCCAGATGTTGCTGGGCGTACGACGGCGGAGGCGGGTTGGTCCCGAGGCTGATGACGGGCCGCCGCGCGCCCGATCCAACCAGCTAAGCGTGACGTCCCGCGGTGGCCGAGGCGGACTTGGCCTTGTCCGGGTAGTGCTTGCGCAGATCGGACATGGTCATCCGGTCGAACACCCGGTCGGGAAGGAGGTTGGAGGCGCGGATGAGGAAGGCAGTCAACGCGCCGATGGTGTAGCGAGTGCGGGGCTTACGGGCTGTCGCGGCTTTGGCGATCTTTTGAGCCGCAGTGTCAGAGGTCGCGCCGGCCTCGGTGAACGCGGCGACATGGGAGGGAATCGCCTGCATCAAGGCGCCGTATCGCTCGTTCTGCTCCGCGGTCATCCGGGTGGTGAGGTCGCTCAGGCCCGAGAGTCCGACGCGGGCCATTTCGGTTTTGACACCGCCCGGCTCCACGATCACCACCTGCACGCCGTACGGGGCCAATTCGTTGCGCAGGGCGTCGCTCAGCGCCTCCACCGCGTGCTTGCTGCTGGCGTACACGCCGTAGCCGGCCATGGACACCTTGCCGTTCATCGAGCTGATGTTGACGACACGGCCCTTGCTGCGCACCAGGGCGGGCAGCAGAGCCTGGGTGAGTGCGACGGTCCCGAAGACGTTCACCTCGAACACGCGACGCCACTCGTCGAGCGGCACCACTTCGACCGGACCCGCGCAGGGGAGGCCGGCGTTGTTGATCAGTGCCCGCACGGCGCGGCGGTGCGGGTCGCCGTCGATACGTGCCACCAGCGCCGCGATGTGCTCCTGGTCGGTGATGTCGAGGATCACCGGCTCGACCCCGGCTGCGAGGAGGGCCTCGCCGTCGCTGTCGCGGCGCACGCCGGCCAGGACATGGAATCC
The DNA here is from genome assembly GCF_003024195.1 of Streptomyces dioscori. Classification (GTDB taxonomy): domain Bacteria; phylum Actinomycetota; class Actinomycetes; order Streptomycetales; family Streptomycetaceae; genus Streptomyces; species Streptomyces dioscori. The sequence goes on along the minus strand of NZ_KZ679069.1, from coordinate 40,533 downwards.
GCGCCGGGCCATTTCCCTCGCGGTGGCCGCGCCCATCCCGGTCGACGCCCCGGTCACGACGACGATTTCCTGAGTTTGCGGTGACTTCTTGGACATGCTGTGCTCCTGGGAGAATTGGTACGAACAGTGGCTCATGCCGGTCAGGCCGTCGGCGGGAACTGCGCGGTCCTGACCGGCGCGTGGAGCCGGGGTGTGGGCGGCCCTGCCAACCGCGATCCTCAGTGCTGTCGCGGCACGGCGGTGGCGTAGGTCTTGATGTTCTGGAACTCGCCGATGGCCGAGGGACCGCACAGCACGCCGATTCCGCTCTGCTTGAAGCCACCCTGCTCGAAGTGCTCGGACATCGAGCCCCAGGTGTTGACCCACATCCCGCCGAACCGGAGCTCGCGTCCGACCCGACGGGCCCGGAAATCGTCGTGCGTGTACAGCGCGGCGGCCAGGCCGAAGTCGGTGGCGTTCGCCCGCTGGATCGCGTCGGCCTCGTCCTCGAAGATCTCGAAGGTCTGGACCGGGCCGAAGACTTCCTGCTGTACCAGGGGGACATCGAGCCGATCCACCTCCAGCAGTGCCGGACGGAAGAACGCGCCGCCCGCGAGAGCGGGGTCGGTGACGGGCCCGCCCCTGACGATGACCTCGGCGTAGGAGGAGGCTTCCTCGACGATGCTGTCGACCCGTGCGACGGCGGCCCTGTCGATCAGTGGTCCGAGCTGGGTGGAGGGGTCCTCGGCGGGCCCGACCCTGACCGCCTCCAGTGCCGCGGCCAGCCGCGTGCGCAGTTCATCGGCGATGCCCCGCTGCACGAGCACGCGTGAGCCGGTACAGCAGAACTGCCCGTTCATCAGGATGGATGCCATCACCAACTGCGGGACGACGGCGTCCAGGTCGGCGTCCTCGAAAACGATCAGCGGGGTCTTCCCGCCCAGTTCGAGGTTGAGCCGCTTGAGCGTCGGCGCGGCAGCGGCGGCGATGAGGCGGCCGACGTGTGTGCTGCCGGTGTAGCTGAGCACATCCACGTCCGCCGATTCGACCAGCGCCGGTGCCACCTCGTTGCCCGCCTCGGTGAGGATGTTGACCACGCCCGGGGGCAGGGATTCGGTGGCGGCGACGGCCTCGGCGAGCAGGGAGTTGGTCAGTGCGGTCTGTCCGGGCAGCTTCACCACGGTGGTGCAGCCCGCGCCGATCGCCGGACCGAGGGCACGCACCGTCAGGCATATCGGGGAGTTCCACGGCGAGATGATGCCGGCGACCCCCATGGCCTCGGGCGACGAGTAGAAGTACTGGCCCGGCGTCGGCTCGGCGGCCCGGCCGGCCACCTGGGTGAGTGCGGACGCGGCGCTGTAGCGCAGCCAGTCGACGGAGATCGCGGCCTCCCAGGCCGTTTCGTCCAGTCGCTTGCCGTTCTCCCGGGTCAGGGTCCGGCTCAGAGCGGGGATGCGTTCGGCGATCCGGTCGGCCAGCTCGAACAGGGCCCGGGAGCGCAGTGCCGGATCACGGGACCAGCCGGTGGTGTCGAAGGCGGTACGTGCCGTGGCGATCGCGGCCTCGGCCTCCGCGCGGCCCGCCGAGACGTACGTACCGACGGCCTCGCCGGTCGAGGGGTTGACCGATTCCTGTACGGAGCCGGACTCGCTCCACTCTCCGCCGATCAGGTTCCGGGCGAGCGTGTTTTCAGACATTGACCTCAGCCTGTCGTAGTGGACTGCCAGGCAACCGCCTGCTTGAACCTGAGAGGTCCATGTGCGTTGCCTGCTGCGACCACTGTCGACCGGTGCGAGGGCCGCAACCAGTGCAACAGACAACGGTAGGAATGGCAGTACCACCCTCACCACGAGCCGGGCGGTGATACTGGGACGGTGACCGAGGAACAGAATCAGCTGGGCACAGCACTGCGGCGTTGGCGCGACCGGCTCGCACCTGCAGACGTGGGTCTTCCTGCCACAGGCAAACGCCGGGCTGCGGGTCTGCGCCGGGAGGAGCTCGCCGCGCTCGCCGGACTCTCCGTCGACTACCTCGTCCGCCTGGAGCAGGGACGCGCCAGCCGCCCCTCCGAACAGGTCGCTGCGGCGCTGGCCCGCGCGCTGCACCTGGAGGTGACCGAACGGGATCACCTCTACCGCCTCGCACACCTTCCCCTGCCGGGATCCGGGCGCATCTCCACCCACATCCCGCCCAGCGTGCAGCGCCTGCTCGCTGCCCTCACCGATCAGGCGCTGGGCGTCTTCACCGCGGACTGGACACTCATCACGTGCACCGGGCTGTGGGCCGCACTGTTCGGCGAGCCCGCGCAGCCCCCCGCGGACCAGCGCAACCTGGTACTCGAAACGTTCCTGCCCGCAGTCGACTCCGGCCCTCTGCCTCGCTCCGAACGTGGTCAGGAAGCCCTGGAAGCCGCCCTCGTCGCCGATCTGCGTACCGCACAGGGCACCTTCCCGGACGACCCCCGCCTACGCCGGCTCATCCAGGACTGCACCACCCGCAGTCCCCGCTTCGCGCAACTCTGGTCACAGGGTGTCGCGGGCGCACTCGGCCATGACCGCAAGACCGTCACCCATCCCTCTGTAGGAGACATCACCCTCGACTGCGACATCCTCACCGTTCCCGGATCAGACCTCAGGATCGTCGCCTACACCGCGGCCGCCGGAACACCCTCCGCGGAACAACTCGACTTCCTCAGAGTCACCGCCACACGCGCCCCACTGGCCACCCGCACTGGAAAATCCTGAGCTTGACCCCGTCGGGGATCTTGGAGCCTCCCGGTGCGGCAGCGTGGTCAACGGGCATGCTCGGACAGTTCGGCCGACCGATGCAGTTGTCGAGGTGCCCGTTGTCCCTTCGCCCCCTGTCCGGTGAGCAAGTCCCGTCTCTGACTGCGCAGGTTGCGCGGGCGAGCAACCGGGGGGCTACGACGGCGATATGGGTACGTGACCGGCTGGACAGCTGTGGAACGACGAGGACTTCGCCGACTGGTACCCGCAGGACAGGCGTTCAGGTCTTCCACCTGCTCAACTGGCCCCCGTCTGCGTGCTCTGCAGCGCCTGCTCAGCCCTCCTCCGACGGCCGCGACGGGACCGAGAACGTCGGCGACGTTGTCGGCCTCGTGCTGGACATCCTCTTCGACTGAGACGGTCGCTCAGGCCTCCGGCTGACCCTCACCGCCGGAAACGCGTGCTGTGTCCGGCCACTGATGCCGGGCACAGCACGCGGTCGTAGGGGGCGTGCCCTGCCCGCGGTGGACGTATGTCCCATGCGCGCCGAGACGGGGCGCCGCTCGTAGGCTGGGGGTCTCGGGGCCGTACAGGAGGTTCGTCGTGCCCCGAACTGTCTGGTCAGGTGCCATCTCGTTCGGCCTGGTGACCGTGCCCATCCACGTGGTGTCCGCGACCGAGAACCACGCGATCCGCTTCCACCAGTACCACCTCGAAGACATGAGCCGCGTCCGCAAGATCTGCGAGATCGAGGACCGCGAGGTACCCCAGGACGAGATCGGCAAGGCGTACGAGATCAGCAAGAACACCCTCATCGCCCCGCAGGCCCTCATCGGCCACATGACCCGCGACGGCCAGGCCCCTCCTGAGACACCGGCGTCCGAAGCACCGGCCGGGAAGGTCGTCGACCTCATGGCCGCCCTGGAAGCCTCCGTGAAGAAAGCCCGGAACTCCCGCGGCGAGGGCGACGCGGACGTCCACGAACTGCACCCGAAGAAGAAGACCCCAGCCAAGAAGCCAGCGAAAAAGACGGCCACCAAGAAGACCACCGCGAAGAAAGCAGCCAAGAAAACGGCCACCAAGCCGAAACGCAGCGCCTGACGTGGATCCTGCCCGAGCCGATCCCCATCCATATGGTGCGCATCCCCGTCCTACCAGCGGGGTCGGCCGCGTAATTGAAATGGGACGGCTTCCGCGCTGCCCCGTCCGTCGAAGGCAGCTGGATCGTGCTGCACTCGCGGCGCAGCACCCAAGTGGGGCCTGCGTTCCCCGAAGTCGTGGCCGGCGCCGCGCGACTGCAGGACGCGACCGCCCTGGACGGCGAACTCATTGCCTGGAGCGCCGACGGGCGTGACGCGTCCGAGCAGCTGCAGGACCGGCTGCACCGCCGCGACCTCTCAGCCGTCCAGGCCGCCGCACAGCAGTCGGCCCACGTTGTCACTGAATCGTGTACGGGTTCCTGATGCGCCGCAGCGGAAGCCGGGGAGCACGTCAGCTAGTGCTCTGACCGGGAAGGTTCACCGGCCTGGCGAGTGTGCCTCCTTTGACTGAGCAGGCGGCCAGGAACAGTCGCGCAAGGGAGCTGTCGCAGGAAGGCAGCGCATCACACGTCGGCGGATGAGCCTTGTCGTCGGGAGAGGGCCAGCCTACGTCGCTCTCGGTCGATCTCGGTGACGACCACCGTGATCTTGTCGCCGACCTGGACGACATCTGATGGACTCTCCACCGGTGTCCAGGCGAGCTCTCGCAGGTGAACCAGTCCCTCGATTCCGTCGGCGACCTGAACGAAGACGCCGAACGGGATCAGCTTGGTGACCTGGCCAGGCAGCTTCTGCCCCACCGCGATGGTGTCGGCGAATATCTGAAAGGGGTCCGGCTGTGTGGCTTTCAAGGACAGTCTGGCCTCCAGGTTCCACGTGTCGAACTGGAGAAACTCGCATGAGAGGCGCTGCCCGACCTGCACGACGTCGGAGGCCGCATCGAAATGTCGCCAGGACAGTTCCGCGAAGGAGATGAATCCGACGCCGGGGAAGACCGGATGGTCGGGTCCGTCGTCCAGCGCCACGAACACACCGAACCGTTCGATCGCTGTGACGGTGCCGGAGAGGAGTTCGCCACGGTGCAGTGATTCCAGGAAGGCCCAGAGTTCTGGGTTCTCAGACGGTCCACCCATCATGCTCCCAGCCTTTCACGAGGAGCTGCGCACTGGGTGGGAAGTGCGGTCACGCTGCGGTCTTGAGGGGACGTCCGCCCCAGCGGATGTCTTTCTCGCTGCGGATGCGGGCGCGTTCACGTCGTTCGGCGGCCAGGACGTCATGGTGGCGGGCGCTGGCGTTGCGCCAGCGAAGGTAGGCGTGCAGGGTCCGGGTTTGGACGGTGTGGTTGGGGTGGTGGGAGTTGGCGATGGTGAACTGCCGAAGTGGTCCGAAGTGGGCTTCGATCGGGTTCGCCCAGGATGCATAGGTCGGGGTGAAGTACAGCTCGACCTTGTTCTTCCTGGCCCGACGGCGGATGTCGGCGCCTTTGTGGGCGGATAGGTTGTCCAGGATCACGTAGATCGGGGCACCGTCTGGCCGGGCAGCGCGGATCGACTTCAGCGCAGCCAGCGTGTTGCGGCGCCCTTTCTGCGGCGGTTGACGCCCCACAGGGCGTCGTCGCCCACCGAGTAGCAGCCGTGGAAGTAGCGCACGCCGTGGGTGCGGTGGTAGGTGGCGGGCAGCCGGTCGGGGTGCTTCTGCTCAGCTCAGCCTGAGCCCGCGGTGGGACGGATCCCGAGCGGGCCGAACTCGTCGAAAGCGAAGACCCGGTCGGGGAAGCGGTCGAGGACCTCCTCGATCCGGCCCAGCTTCGCCTCGCGGTCGGGGGATTCCTTCCATGTCTTGGTGCGCTGAAAGGTAATGCTGCGGCGGGTGAGCAGGCAGCGTAACGTCTCGCGTCCGATGCGGATCATGTGGCCGTGGGCTTTGCGCAGGTAGGCGACGAGCTTGCGCAGGGACCAGCGTGTGAAGGGCTGGCCGAGCTTGGCCGGGCGGGTGATGGCAGCCGCCTGGATGACGAAGTCTTCGTCGCCAGAGCTGAGTTGGCGGGGAGGGCCTCCCGCCCACCTAGGGTCCAGGCAGGCCAGGCCGATCTAGTTGAACCTGTGGATCACGTCCCGGACGGTGTCCTCGTCGGCCTGCACCAGCTGGGCGATCACGGGCACCCGGTTCCCGCCGGCCGAGGCCAGCAGCATCATCGCGCGCCGGTAGCGCACCGAGCTGGTGCTGCCCCGCCGCACGCTCTGCTGCAGCTTCTGCCCCTCCTGGTCGGTCAGTCTGCGCACACCGACGGGCTCGGCCACCGCGCCTCCAGCGGTTGCATCGGACGTCACCACCCATCCAACCGTCACGATCACCAAACCGGTCAACCCATGCGGTCAGAGCACTAGTCACAGACACGGGTTCGAGGCGCCTCTCAAGGCGGGGGGGGGATTTCAGTGATCACCCGCAGGTCCTGCAAGTAGCTCTCGTAATCTGCGTCGTTTTGGAGGAATCGGCAACTCCGCGCCTCGTGGTCCTGCTTAGCGCTGATCCGCCGACCCCCTCGGGCTGATGAGGCTCTCCGGGGCGACGGAACGGACCGCCATTCACTACGTCATAAATGTCCACCCCGAGCGTATGACGAAGCTGCGCGGTGATGGCTCGAAGCACGGCCGGCTCGTGCGGATGACACGGGGTAAGGAACGGAGTTGCCTCCGGACCCGACGGCCGGAGGCAACTCCGTCTTGGATCGGATCGAGGGTCGGGTGCGGTGTGCGGGTCAGTCCGTCGGGGCGAGGGCGTTCAGGATCTCCGAGGTGATGTGGTCGGCGGCGTTGCGGTGGCCCCTGGCGTTCGGGTGCACGAGGGCCGGCCTGTCATCGCTGTCGAAGATGCCCTCGACCCACTTGCCGGCGTCACAGACGCTGTGCTCCTCGGAGGAGTCGTAGAGGTTGACGAAGGTGGCCGTGTCCTGCGTGCCGGTCGACTTCTCGATGGTTTTGTTGAGGGGGTCCAGGACGTCCTGGCGCAGCCAGTCCAAGTCCCCCTGCGTGATCGAGAAGAACTGGTGGATGTCGTTGTACCGGCACTTGGAGGTGTCCCTGGGGATGACCGTGGGATATCCGACGGCCAGGATCTTGGCGTGCGGGCCCTTCTCATGGAGCCTGGCGAGCATCTCGTCGTAGTCGCGGCTCACCGTTTTCAGCTTGCCGGGGATACCGGCGGCCAGTTCGTCCTTGCAGGGCGTGCCAACTCCGCCGCTGCCCTGTCCCAGTTCCAGGCATTTGAAGAGGATGTCGGCGAACCCGAGGGTGTTGCCGCCCACGCCGACGGTGATGACGTCGGTGGCGGGCCCGACCGCCTCGGACTGCGGCGGCACCGGGGGGAAGGGGTAGTCCGGGTCGGGGTTGCCCGGCATGTTACGGCCGATCGGCTGCTGCGCGTTGAAGGTGATGTCCTCGATCGTGGCGGCGCCGCAGCTGACGTTGGTCAGCTCGATCAGGGAACCGAGGTCCCGGTCGATGACCTGCGGGTAGGACCGGTCGGTGCGTTCGCAGCCGTCCCGGGGGATCTCGAAGACGTCTCCGGCGGCCTGGATGACCCCGGCGGTGTAGGAGTCGCCCAGCGCGACCCAGTCGTAGTCCGCGGCGGCGGCGGGCTGCGCCCCGACGAGTTGTGCGGGAGTGAAGGCGCCGGCGGTGAGAGCCGCTACCGAGCCGAGCAGTGCCAGACGAGTGCGGAACCTTGCCACGAATCCTCCAGGGATACGGTGTTGGCGACGGTTTGACACTAAAAGAGACGTCACTCACTGCACTAGATTCAATGCGGACAGTTATCATCGGTAGAACCCGAGGGTGCACTCGCTCGCGCCAGACGCGTTCTGAAAGGGTTGCTTCCGTATTCGGATCACACACTTCCGAGACTGACCAGCCCTGCGCGTTATGGGCCGTGATGCGGCGCCCTCGACCGATTCTCCAGCGTCAATGAATGTCTCATTCGTGATCACCGGAAGCCTGGGCGGGGTGGCCATCACCCACCCTCGCTTCAACACTGTCTGGACTCACCCGCGCGGCACACTGGTGTTGCGAACTCACCCCACCCGCGACCTCGGAGCTTGACCGATCACAACGGCCAGCCGGACCGAACCCACTCGTTCCACGTCGGCAACTCCAGCTGGCGAACCAGTTCCGTCAGACCGTTGCCAGATTCTGCGAACCCGTGCGCTTCCGCGTTCGACGTCCTACGCCTGTCGGGTACCGACAGCATGTGCGCCCGAACACCAGGAACGGGCCGACGGCCGGCGGTGTCGGCCCGTCGCCGGAGTCAACCGATCGTTGGCCCGAACGCGCGCAAGGACGTCGGCTGCCAGTCGCGCCAGGTCTGCAGGCGCTCCTGGTAGATCGCCTCGATGCCGGGGAACAGCCGCCCGAGGAGGAGGACCGGCCTCGCGCCCAGCAGGTCTTCGTCCAGATCTACGACCGCCTCGGGCCGCTCGCCGAACTGCACTTCCGGCAGATCCTCGCCACCGTCTCCCCCGAGCTGGCCGAGCTGGCGTCCCACCACGACTCCGCCGCGATCGCGGAGCTCTACGCGTCGCTGGGCGACCGCAGGGCACACGGCGACACGCCCTTCGAGCAGGCCGCGCGGGCGCGCAAGCTGGAAGAGGTGAAGCGCTCCAAGCCGTGAGTGCCCCGGCGTCACGTCAGGACAGTGCCCGGTGCGCGCTCTTCAGCGCGTTCCGGAAGCGCTCGACGTCGGCGGGCGCCAGTTCGGTGACCATGCGCTCCTCCAGGCGCCGGGCCTGCTCGGCGTAGTCGGCGAGCAGCCGGCGTCCGGGATCCGTGAGCCGGATGACCTTTTCACGCCGGTTGCGCGGGTTCGACTCGCGCCGGACCAAGCCGCGGCTCTCCAGCGCACGGACCATGTCCGCCATCGACTGGGCGGTGACGAAGGAGTCCCGCGCGAGCTGGGCGGCCGATACGCCGTCATGCCGTTCGAGCACGGTCAGCGCGGTGTACTGCAGGGCCGTGACCCCGGCCGGCTTGAGCAGCTCCTCCAGCCGGGCCCGTACGACGAGCTCCGCCCGCTTGAGCAGGTAGAGCAGGGAAGGCCCCGCCTCCGCCTCACTCCCGGCCACCGGCTGCGCCGCCTCCGTCATGCCGTGCCTCCGCTGCGGGCCGTTCGGTCCCTCCTGGCGACTCACCCTAGCCCATTGACAGGATTCCTGATGAATGAGAACACTGGAGTCGTCGAACCAACAGGATTCCTGTCAATAGCGAAGAGGGGCAGTCATGGACCTGCACGGCAAAGTCGCCGTCGTCACCGGAAGCGGACGCGGCCTTGGACTGGCCTACGCCGAGGCGCTCGCCGCGGCCGGAGCCTCCGTCGTCGTCAACGACGTCGACGCAAAGGTGGTCGACGCGGCCGTCGCCGCCATCACGGAAGCCGGCGGCAAGGCGACCGGCGCGGTGGCCGCCGTCGGCGACAGCGAAGCGGCCGAACTGCTGACCGAGACCGCGGTGCGGGAGTTCGGACGCCTCGACGTCCTCGTCACCAACGCCGGCATCCTGCGCGACCGGGTGCTGTGGAAGATGACCGACGACGACTTCGACGACGTGGTCAGGGTGCACCTGCGCGGTACCTTCACCTGTCACCTGTGCCCGCTCCGCCGCGGTGCGGATGCGCGAGCAGGGCGAGGGCGGCCGCATCGTGCTGATCTCCTCCCCCGCCGGCCAGCGAGGCAATGGGCAGACCAACTACGCCGCCGCCAAGGCCGGCATCGTCGCGATGGCCCGCACCTGGGCCATGGAACTGTCCCGCGCGAACATCACCGTGAACGCGATCGTGCCGGTCGCGGCCACCGAGATGACCAAGACCATCCCGGCCTTCGGGCCGGTCATCGAGGAGGCCGAGCGCACCGGCGCACCGCTCCCCGACTGGCTGCGCAAGGACGAGGGCCTCGGCACCGTGGAGGACGTGGCCGGCCTCATCACCTTCCTCGGCTCCGACAGCTCCAAGGACGTCACCGGCCAGGCCATCGGCATCGGCGGTGACCGGCTCGCGCTCTGGTCCCACCCGGCGGAGAAGGCGGTCGCCTTCGCCGACGGTGGCTGGAGCGCCGACACGATCGCCGAACGATGGCACGAGGGCGTCGGCGCCGAGCCCGAGACGTACGGCATCCCCGCCCCGAAGGCCCCGGAGGCCTGAAATGAGCGACCAGGCCATCGACGTCGCCGCGCTGGCCGCGATCGACGTCCACACCCACGCGGAGATCTCCAAGAGCGGTCACGGAGCGCTGAGCCCCGAACTCTTCGGCGCCTCCGAGGAGTACTTCAAGGCCCACGGCCACCGGCAGCCGTCCATAGACGAGATGGCCGCGTACTACCGGGAACGCCACATGGCGGCCGTGGTGTTCACCGTGGACGCCGAGCACGCCACCGGCCATCCCCGCATCGCCAACGAGGAGGTGGCCGGGAGCTGCGCCGTACACGGCGACGTCCTCATCCCCTTCGCCAGCGTCGACCCGCACAAGGGCCGGGCGGGTGCGCGCGAAGCCCGCCGTCTGGTCGAGGAGCACGGAGTGCGCGGGTTCAAGTTCCACCCGAGCGTCCAGGCGTTCTCCCCCGACGACCGGATGGCGTACCCGCTCTACGAGGCGATCGAGGAACTCGGCGTCCCCGCCCTGTTCCACACCGGGCAGACCGGGATCGGCGCCGGCGTGCCCGGGGGCGGCGGCATCCGGCTGAAGTACTCCAACCCGATGCTCGTCGACGACGTGGCCGTGGACTTCCCCGAGCTGCGCATCATCCTGGCCCACCCCTCCTTTCCGTGGCAGGACGAGGCGCTGGCCGTCGCGACACACAAACCGCACGTGTACATCGACCTCTCGGGCTGGTCGCCGAAGTACTTCCCGCCCCAGCTCGTGCGCTACGCCAACTCCCTGCTGCAGGACAAGGTGCTCTTCGGCTCGGACTACCCGGTCATCACCCCCGACCGGTGGCTCGCCGACTTCGAGCAGCTCGACCTCAAACCCGAGGTCCGGCGCAAGATCCTCAAGGAGAACGCCGCCCGGCTGCTCGGTCTGGTCAAGGACTCAAAACCAACGACTGTGAACGTCTCACAAGGAGGGCGCCGTGCTGAACCACGGCATCGGTTCCTGGCCCGCGCGCCGGGCCCGCAAAACACCGGAGCGTACAGCGGTCGTCCACCAGGACACGGAACTGACCTACCGGGAACTGCACGAACGGGTGCTGCGACTGGCCCACGCGCTGCGCTCCCTCGGGGTGGCCCGCGGTGACCGGGTCGCCTAGCTCGGGCCCAACCAGCCGTCGTTCCTGGAGACGCTGTTCGCGGCCGGAACGCCCGGCGCGGTCTTCGTGCCGCTCAACACCCGGCTGGCCGCACCGGAACTGGCGTACAGCCTCGCCGACTCCGGCAGCACCGTGCTGGTACACGGTCCCGCACACACCGCCACGGCCATCGAGGCCGCCGCGGGCAGCGGGATCAGGCACCGGATCACCCTCGGAACACCCGCGGACGCCGCCCTCGGCTACGCGGAGTTGCTCGCCGGCAGCGGCACCGGCCCGCTGGACATGACCGTCGGCCCGGACGATGCCTGCATCATCATGTACACCTCCGGAACGACGGGGCGCCCCAAGGGGGCCGTGCTCACCCACGCCAACATCACCTGGAACAGCGTCAACGTCCTGGTCGACGCCGACCTGAGCACCGACGAGGTGACGCTGGTCGTCGCCCCGCTCTTCCACACCGCGGGCCTCAACATGACCTGCCTGCCCACGCTCCTCAAGGGCGGCCGAGTGGTGCTCCTGGAGAGCTTCGACGCGGCACGCGTCCTCGACCTCATCGAGGAGCGGGGGGTGACGTACATGTTCGGCGTCCCCACCATGTACGACGCGATGGCCGCGCAGCCTCGGTGGGCGGACGCCGACCTGTCCAGCCTGCGCTCCCTGAACTGCGGCGGCGCGCCCGTCTCGGCCCGCACCCTGAGGACCTACCTCGCCCGGGGCCTGGCCATCAGCCAGGGGTACGGCCTGACCGAGGCGTCACCCGGTGTGCTCTTCCTCGACCGGGAGCAGTCGTCGGCGAAGGCGGGGTCCGCCGGAGTGCCACACTTCTTCACCGACACCCGGATCACCCTCCCCGACGGGCGTGACGCGGGGCCCGGTGAGCGCGGCGAGGTCCTCGTGCAGGGCCCGAACGTCATGCGCGGTTACTGGAACCGGCCCGAGGACACCGCGGCGGCCGTCAGCGACGACGGCTGGCTGCGCACCGGCGACGTCGCGCGGACGGACGACGACGGGTACGCCTACATCGTCGACCGGGTCAAGGACATATTCGTCTCCGGCGGGGAGAACGTGTACCCGGCCGAGGTCGAGGACGCCCTGCTGAGCCACCCGTCGGTGGCCGAGTGCGCGGTCGTCGGGGTGCCGGACGCCGTATGGGGCGAGGTCGGCCACGCGGTCGTGGTCCTGGCGACCGGAGCCCGGCCCGATGATTCCGAGGTTCTCGCGCATCTGCACGGTCGACTCGCCAAGTACAAGATCCCCAAGACCGTGGTCTTCGCTCCCGAACTGCCCCGCACAGCCTCGGGAAAGATCGTCAAACCGGCCGTGCTCGACACCTACCCGCCCCGGTCCCACCAGCTGACTCCCGACAACTGAGACTTCCTCATCACCACCTGAAAGGCAATGTTCCATGACGACCACCGCCAAGGGCCTCGACGGCCTCATCGCCCTCGCCGACAGCGACCTCGGCCGTACCGACTGGCTGGAGATCACGCAGGAGCGGGTGAACACCTTCGCCGACGCCACTGACGACCACCAGTGGATCCACACCGACCCGCAGCGCGCGAAGGAGGGCCCGTTCGGCGGGCCCATCGTCCACGGCTACCTCACGCTCGCACTCAACATCCCGCTCTTCGGTGACCTGCTGGAGATCCAGGACGTCTCCATGAGCGTCAACTACGGCCTGGAGAAGGTCCGCTTCCCCAGCCCGGTGCCGGTCGGCGCCAAGATCCGGCTGCACGGCACGGTCGGCTCGGTCGAGGAGGTGAAGGGCAACGGTGTGCAGATGCAGCTGACTTTCACGGTCGAGGTCGAAGGCAACACCAAGCCCGCGTGTGTGGCGCAGGCCGTGTACCGGCACTACGCCTGAGTGCAGGCGCGGCGCAGACGGCCGACGGACGCACACGGACGCACCTGGGCAGCCCTCCTTCTTGCCCTGCCCTGGTGGCATCGACGCGGGCCACATCCGGTGTCTCCAGAGGGACCGTCGAAACCCGGCCGTGTCAGCAGCAAATCCTCGTCGGCCTCCCCCGTTGCGTACTCGCGCTGCACCCGTGCCCAACCCGATCCAGCTGCTTACTGTCCCTGACAGAGCCGTCGGACGTAGCAGTGCGTGATCAGGCGGACGGCGAATGCGCGGAAGGCTTCCTGGATGTCGTCGCGTCTTTCCCGGCGGATGCGCAGACGGCGGAACCCGTGGAGTCAGGCGATCGTGCGCTCGACGACGTAGCGGAAGATGCCCAAGCCGGTGCCGTGACGTTCGCCTCGCTTAGCGATCACGGGGCGGAGTCCGCGCTGCCACAGCAGGCGGCGGTACTTGTCGTGGTCGTAGCCGTGGTCGGCCGGCGGGGCATCGGGGCGCCCACGCGGTCTGCCGACCCGGCCTGCCACTGCCGGGATCTCGTCCGGCAGCGGCAGGAATGGGGTGACATCGCTGCGATTGCCGCTGGTCAGCGTGACCACGAGCGGGATGCCCCGGCCGTCGACGATGAGGTGGTGCTTGCTGCCCGGCCATGCGCGGCCGGCCGGGCCGGGACCGCTTTTTCGCCCCTTCGAGCAGCCCGGACGTGGGAGGAGTCGATCACCGCCCGGTCCCCGTCGAGCTGGTTCTTCGACCGCAGCTTCTCTGGCAGCAGCACATGCAGCCGGTCCCAGACACCTGCCTCGTACCATGCCGACAGACGCTGACAGACGCCGCCAGCAGGTCATCCCCGACCCGAATCCCAGCTCCTGGGGCAGGTACCTTCACTGGATGCCGGTGTGCGGCACAAACAGCATCCCGCACAGCACCTGGCGGTCCGGGACCCGCGGCCTGCCCTTGACCAGCATCGGCGCCGGCACGGGCAGCAACGGCTCGATGAGCGACCACAGTTCATCCGACACGATCCACGGCCGCGACCGACGCTTCGCCACAACCAGACCAACGAGCAGACCCGCGCGCGTCCGCCACTGCGCACCGGGCCGCCAGGTTCCGCACCGACTGCCGCAGTGTCGGCCCACGCGATGCGGCGGCCGTCAGGCCGCGACGAGTTCGTCCGCGAGGAACTCCTCCACGAACCTCCGTGCCCGACGGTCGAAATCGGTGTACTGCGCCTTGCGCTCGGCGCCGGCGACCGCTTCGCCGACCAGCAGAACGCCGTCGGCGTCGATGCGCTGCGGTCGCTCCTCCGCGTCCAGGAGCAGCCCTACGGTGGAGCGGGAGAAGCCGCAGTAGTAAGCGATGCCGTCGCTCAGGTTGGCTTCGAGGACGGACTGCATCGACTCCGCGATGGGGTCGTCGGCGGTGGCACCGGCCAGCGCCAGCCACAGCATGCGCCTGCCCGCCAGGCGGGGCTTGCTGCGGCCGTAGGCGAACCCATAGTTCCATACGCGGTCGATCCAGCCCTTGAGGATGGCGGGCACGCTCTGCCAGTACACCGGGAAGACGGCGACGATGACATCGGCGGCGAGGATCCGCCGCATGTGGGCGTGTGTCTCGTCCGAGTACGGCTTGTCCCGGTTGCCCCAGTCCGGCTGATCCTCCGTGTTCATCCGCGGGTCGAACCCCTCGGCGTGCAGGTCGAGCAGGTCGATGCGGTATCCGGCGGCCTCGATCTGGGCAGCCGCGCGGCGGGCGGTGTGGGCGGTGAGGGAATCGCTGCGGTGGTGCGCGACGACCACGAGGGCTGTCCTGGTGTCACTGCTGTGCTGCGGCACGGTGTCTCCCGAAGGCTCGATCTGTGCAGTGAGTCCAGTACAACCGCGCCGCCGTGGATGATCCATGGGAGAAACGCTCCCATACATAGGAGATCGTCTACGATCGTGCTGTGGATCCTCTGAGTTCACTACTGAGCGGCATCCGGGCCGAGGGCTCGGTCGTCAGCCATGCCGTCCTGACGGCGCCCTGGAGTATCACCTTCGCCGACGCCGCTCCGCTCACCATGGTGAGCGTGCTGCGCGGTGGCGGCACACTGCTGCTGTCCGACGGTACCGAGCGGGCGATCGGCGCGGGCGACACCGCCCTCGTCCGGGGCCCCGCACGGTTCCGCCTCGCGGACGAGCCTGCCACTGTCCACCGCCCCCACACCGCATACGAGATCAACTGCTTCGCCCCGGACGCCGCGTGCGACGGCCAGGAACTCGACGGCATCCACTGGGGCACCGGTCCGGAGGGTGCGACCGCGCTGATCGTGGGCGCCTACCGCGCCTCTGGGCACCGCCACGAACGGCTCCTGCGCGCCCTGCCGCCCGTCCTGGTCGTCGCCGAGGACGCCGAGGCCTGCGCCTGGCTGGAGAACTCCGCCGCCGACGCCGCCCGACTCTCCGTCGGTTCGCAGGCCCTGATGGACCGGCTCCTCGACTGGGCTCTGGTCTGCACGCTGCGCACCTGGTTCGACCGGGCGGGCGCCGACGCGCCCGGCTGGTACCGCGGCCTCGCCGACCCGGTCCTGGCCCCCGCTCTGCACGCCTTCCACGGGCGGCCCGCCGAGAGCTGGACGGTCGCGTCGCTGGCCGCTCAAGCCGGGGTCTCCCGGGCACTGTTCGCCCGGCGCTTCACCGAGCTGATGGGCCGTCCGCCCCTCACCTACCTCACCGAGTGCCGCATGGACGACGCCGTGGCACTCCTGGCCGACACCGACCTCAGCATCGCCCAGATCGCCAAGACCGTCGGCTACGCCGACGCCTTCGGCTTCAGCGCCGCCTTCAAACGCCACAAGGGCCTCAGCCCCAGCACGTACCGCACCGCGGCGGCGTGAGTCACGGCACGCGGCCGCACGGCTCGGGCCTGGTCCCGCTCCTTGTCCCGTTCCTCGGGCTCATCGTCGCGTTGAGGCAGAACGGCACGGCCCCTCCGAGCGGCGGCGATGCGGCAGCGATGCGGTCCTCCACCTGAGGCACGGCCGTCATCACCGTCCGTAGCCCGATCCGAGAGCCTGGCATACCCACCGGCAAGACACCCGCCCGCGCAGCCCCCGCAAAACCAAGCATTTTGGTCTGGGTTGAAAGGAGTTGCCCATACATCAAGCCGAGCACAGGATGAAGCCAGATCCGGTCCACAGCCGACCGGTCACGTGCTTCTGATGACTTGTGGGGGAACCATGTTAAAGAAGATCATGCAGACGGCATTTGCGTTGGCGCTCGCCGCCGGCGCTGTCACCGGTGCCGCTGCGACCGCGCAAGCCGGCGAGCAGGCGGCGCAGCAGGCGTCTCACAGGGCGAGCGCCGGCATCCAGAGCCTGCAGTGGCAGGGGCCGTTCGGCACCTACTCCTCCTGCTTGACCGTTCAGAACGAGTTCCGGCGCTATTACGACATCACAGTCGCGTGCAAGTACTTCGCGTCCTCCGGCTACTACTTCCAGTACGACAACGGCCGTTGAGAACCACGTACACGGTAATGCGGTAGCTCTGTGGGCCAGGCCTTGCGGACCTGGTCACAGGGCCCACGCAATGGCGGACCAGACTGTCGGCACACACGAACAGACGCGCTTTCTTGGAGCACTTGCGTTCGCTGGACGCCCGCC
The DNA here is from genome assembly GCF_003024195.1 of Streptomyces dioscori. Taxonomy (GTDB): domain Bacteria; phylum Actinomycetota; class Actinomycetes; order Streptomycetales; family Streptomycetaceae; genus Streptomyces; species Streptomyces dioscori. Next base: position 24,004 of record NZ_KZ679069.1, on the reverse strand, counting down.
ACCGGGTGCTCGCCCAGGTCGAACGGCTGGAAAGACGCTCTTACGTCTACCGCCGACTCGCGATGGTGACGGGTGGGCCATGACCGGCGACCAGGATCGGCCGCCGCCCTGCGCTGTGCCGCGGTGAGCGCCGCCTGCCGTCCCTGAGCTCGATGCCTACCGCAACAGCAAGGCCCCGCCTGCCCTCCGGCCTTGATCCAGTCACTTCTGGTGCTGCCTTAGCGACGTTTGTCCTCGGGTGCAAGGATGGCATGCATGCACCTTCCACAACCCGATGATCTGTCCTCACTGGTACTTCGTACCGACTTCAGCAACGAGGCGGCGTGGGAGGTGGTGCAGACAGAGATCGGCGAATCGGGCGACTACCGCGACGCAACGTTCGTCAGTGACTCCTCCTTCACCGATGTCAGTGTTCAGACGCTGATCGACGCGGATGCTGCCGCTGATGGCGACAACAAACTGTTCTATGTGTTCCTCGCTGACGCGACCACCATGACCGGCACGGAGCATCCACTCCTGGCCGTCGACCTCTCTGATGAACCCGGACGGACATTCCGGCTTCCGACCCGTTGGTACGCCGACGTCTCCAACAACTTGGCCATCGCCAACATGGACTTCTCGGAGTTCGCCGACGCCACCGACAACTCGGACACGTACGACGGCTTCGGGGACGACTGAGCACACACGGCGACCGGATCGTCCGCACACAACACCGCGTCCACGAGCCCGATTCACAGTCCGCGACGGGCACAACCGTTCACAGGGACAAGCGGCATGATCGCCGCGTAGGCCCACGTCGGTGAGGCCATCCGCCAGACCGCAGAACAACCAACCGGCGGCGCCAGCGATGTCCGGGGTCCGAAGCAGATAACCGCGCCCGACGGCGACCCGGTCTCCACCAGTTGCGGCGACTTCGGCGTCGAGCGGTGGCTGCTCGCCCTGGGTACCCACTTCAACGGTGACCGGGTCCGGGGCCTGGGCCAGGGCGGGGGCCGGGACCGGTCACCGTCGAGAAAGCCGGCGAGTCCCCGGCCTGACGAAAAGCGGGGCGCGGTGACGGACGTCGTACGACGGGTCCGGCTCGTGCAGTCCGTACGGTGGCGCGGCCGGGAGTGCGGGAGAGGGCCAGTCCTGTACCGGGGCTGGGTCTCGGCGTGAGTGCCTGGCACTCGCACCCGTATTGCCACCTCGCGGCAGTGGGTACCTCACTCGGTACCGGATGGGGTACCTTGAGAATATGCCAGCACTCAACGTGGAATTCAGCGAAGAAGAGATGGCGCGACTGCGGGAACGAGCGGCCTTGACGGGCCGGAGTCTGAAGCAGCACGTCCACGACGTGACGGTCGAGGAGGCCGACCGGCTCGCCTTCGTGGAAGGCGCTGTCGCGGAAGCGGCCCGGGTCCTGCCCGGCATCGAGGCGCGCTTCCCCGCAGGACAGCGATGAGCGCGATCATCCGCGTCGACGTCGGCTGGGTCCTGCAGATCCAGTCCGCGATCTCCCCGCTGAACGTGCCCATCGCCGACTGGGGCGCGCTGGGCTTCATGGCCGACCGGCACACCTTCGAGCGCGAGCGCGGCACCCTGTACTACGAGGAACCCGCTTCCCGGGCCGCGACCTTCCTGCACACCGCGCTGCTGCTGCGCCCCTTCACCGACTACAACCTCGTCATCGGATGGGCCTGCACCAGCCAGTACATGCATCTCTCAAGCCAACCCCTCCAGACCAAGGACGACGACCTGTACGAACTCGCCCAAGCCATCCGCACCCAGGAAGCCGACCTACGCACCATCGCGCAGCGCCTGGAGGCCTGGCGCAGCCAGTGATGCTGCCCAGGTGCTGCGGGTAGTCGGTGGACCGTCCGGAGCGTGACCAATCTTGATGTCGGTCCGTACAGCGGGTGCGGCGACGAGGAGTGCAAAGGGCTCGGAGGGTGCGTTCCCTCCCCGGATCTTCTCAAGAGACGGTGATCGGAGGGTGTCGAAGCGTCGGGGTTTTTGAAGGAGTTTTTGAAGGCGACCCCGGGCCCTCGCGGACCGGTTTCATGATCGTCAGTAGACGATGGTTATTTGAAGACCCAGGGGCCGTCACGGTTTCAGGCCCAGTTCGGCGAATCGGTGCCCCACCGGGTCGGTGCATGGTCCCAGTTCACGGGTGCACCGTTGAAGTGGACCGGGGGCAGGGCATGACGCAGCAGTCCGTAGGACGATTCGGTCTCGGTGAGCCAGACTCCGGAATCGTAGGTGTCGGCTTCGCCCTGAGCGGGGGTGGGACGGATGTCGTGCAGCAGCCAGGACGCTGTGCCTGCCAGGGAGAGGCGAAGATGCCGTCCACCGCCGGTGTTCAGACGGTCGCTCAGTGCACGGAGGACGGCGGCGGCGAGCAGGTACCCGGTTCCGTGGTCCAGCGCCTGCGCGGGCAGTACACCGGGGCGGCCGTCGGCCGTGGCCTCGATCGCGGCGATACCGGTACCGGCTTGGACCAGGCTGTCGAAGCCGCGACGCTCGGCCCAGGGGCCGGACCAGTCCCAGGCGCACAATTGGGCCACGACAAGGCCGGGGTACCGGTCCAGGAGCGCGTCCGGGGCCAGTCCGTGCCGGTCCAGGGCGCCGGGGCGGTAGCCGGTCACCACGACGTCCGCCTGACCGAGAAGGTCCTCGAAGGCGTGCCGGTCGCCGGGGCTGCTGAGGTCCAGCAACGTGGAGCGTTTGCCCATGCCGGTGTCGGTGTGAGTATCGGGGTCCTCGGGGAGTTGGGGGGCGTCCACGCGCAGCACGTCGGCGCCCAGCAGTGCCAGTGTGCGGGTGGCGACGGGGCCGGCGAGGACGCGGGTCAGGTCCAGGACCCGCACGTCCTGGGCAGGTACCGATGCGGGCGCCAGCAGTCGAGGGCCGCTCTGACCCACGTGCCGCGTCTGGACCAGGGCGGGTACGGCCGCAGCGGGCGTGGAAGCCACGGCCACGGCAAGGCCGCCCGCCGCGTAGACGGTCTCCTGGACCTCCCCCGCCGGTCGCGATGACAGCTCTTTCGAAAGCACCCCCGCCAGGGCCTGGTCCCCTCCTGTGTCCGCGATACCCAGGGAGCTGAGCAGCCGGGCTCGGTGGTGCGGGTAGTTGGCGTGGGTGCGAACCCAGCCGTCGGCCGCCTGCCAGAACCCGGACAGCGGGGCGAAAGACGTCGGGGCCCGGCCGGCGATTCGCAGATGGCGTTCGCTGACGAACGCGGTGGCCACCGCCGCCTCGTTCACCCGCACAGCGGGCACCGGCACGCGGTTGCGCAGCGCCAGCATTTCCGCCGCCGCCAACGAGGCCACTCCGACGCCGGCCCGCGCCAGCTCCCTCACCGGCAGACGCGACGGCAGGACTGCGCCCGGTCCTTCGAAGGACACGTTCTGAACCAGCTGGCTCCGGCCCCCCAGGGCCGCCCAGGCGTGTGCGGTGGCCGCATCCTCGGTATGGGTCATCCGCTCATTGTGCGACGCCACCTGGATGACGCCTCGCTCGGCTCTGCCATTTACCAACTGGCCGAGCCGAGGAGTCACGGGTGCGGAACAGCAGGTTGGACATCAGGCGGGCCGCAGTCAAGGGCTGGGCGGATCCCGCCGAGCGGCCGATGGCACCCGCTGCAGGCCGCCTCTGTCACGTCTTCGCCGTCGAGCTGGATGACGTGCTCCGTCAGGTACGGGGAGAGCTCCGCCAGGTCCTCCGGCTCGATGAGGTCATCGTCAGCGGCCACCCCGCAGTTGCCGAAACGCAGCCACCCGGAGAACCCGTTGTACGCCTCGACGTTGTTCGTCGGTGCCGTCATCCGCCGGCGCATCGACGCGCCCGACAGATACGTCAGCAGCCGGACCGAGGTCTGCACGGGCTCGACACGGATGCCGTTGTGGCCCACCGAGATGGATGTGTGCATCGCCGCTGTGGGCGTCGAAAGCAGCGCCGTCGCTTCCGGCTGCCTCGAAGGCGGGGTCGGGCTGGCGGCGATCGACGTCGTCCTGAACGGAGTACGGGTCAGGCAGCGTCTGCGAGGCGGCGAGTAGCCCGCCGCCACAGTGCTCGTCCGAGCAGCAACTGGCGGGCCGAGCATGGCCCGTACGGGCTGTGTTGGCCGGGGGACGCACTGCCGTGGTCGTGCCGCGGTCAGGGCCGCCAGGCTGTCGCCCGACCACCGAACCTGGGCACCTGGTTCGGCCAACTCGGCCTGAGCGGCCCTATTAACAGTCGTCTCAGGTTCGCTCGGTACGAAGTAGGCGTCCAGATAAGCGATGTAACCCGTATGTAGGAGGCTAGTGATGGCAGTCAACGCAGCGCCGTCCGGGAAAGCGCCGGCCGGCCGGTTGGCAGGCCGGTGGGTGCCATGGTTGGTGATCGGCCTGTGGCTGGTGCTGGCGGCGAGCATGGTGCCGCTGAGCGGAAAGCTGAGCTCGGTCACCACCGACAGCGCAGTAGACACCTTGCCGGCCAGTGCCGAGTCCACCAAGGTGGCGGTGCTGGACGACAGTCTCCCCGGCGGTGACAACAGCACGTTCGTCTTCGTGTACCACCGCGCCGGCGGCATGACCGACGCCGACCGCGCGACGGTCGAGCGCCACTACGACACCCTTGCCAAGCGGTACCCGCCGAAGGCGACGGCGGCGGCCGGCGAGGACGACGAGGGCTCAACGACGAGCCCCTCCACCGACCGCAAGGCGATGATGTTCACCCTTGAGGTGAGCACGACCTACGGCGCGCCGGAGGACCTCGTCGGCCCGTTGCGTGACGCCGCGAAGGACCGCCCCTCCGGCCTGGAACTCGACGTGACCGGCCCTGGCGCGATCGACGGCGACATGGATGCCGTCTTCGACGGCATCGACGTGCAGGTCCTCCTCACCACCATCGTCGTCGTCACGCTCCTGCTCATCCTCACCTACCGCAGCCCGGTGTTGTGGATCATCCCGCTGGTGGCCGTCGGCGCGGCCGCACTGACCTCGATGGGGACCGTCTACCTGCTCGTCAAGGGCTTCGGCATCGTGGTCAACGACCAGAACAACGCGCTGCTGACGATCCTGGTGTTCGGCGTCGGCACGGACTACGCGCTGTTGCTCATCGCTCGATATCGGGAGGCACTGCACCACCATGAGAACGTCCGGGTCGCGATGGTCCACGCGCTACGCGGCGCGGCGCCGGCCATCGTCGCGTCCGCGGCCACCGTGGTCGCCGGCCTGCTCTGCCTGCTCGTCGCGGACCTGAACAGCACCAGCGGGTTGGGCCCGATCGGTGCGGCCGGCATCCTGTGCGCACTGGTGGCCATGCTGACGCTGTTCCCGGCGGTGCTCGTGGTACTCGGCAGGCGAATCTTCTGGCCGGCCATCCCGCGGTTCAGCACGGCCGTGGAGGAGAAGCCAGGGCTGTGGGGACGGCTCGGCACCGCCATCAGCCGCCGCCGGTGGCTGGCGGCGCTCGGCTCGCTCGGAGTCCTCGGTGTGCTCGCCCTCGGTTTGGCGGGCAACACCGGCGCCTTGCGGGAGCAGGACCAGTTCCTGTCCGCGCCGGAGTCGGTCACCGGCTTCACCGTTCTGCGCCAGCACTTCCCGGAGCTCGGCGGCCAGCCGATGACGGTCTTCACGCGGCCGGCGCACCAGAAGCAGGTACTCGACATCGTCAAGGACACTCGCGGCGTGGCCCAGGCCGTCCCGGAGCAGACCAGCCGTGGCTGGGCCAACATCTCCGTGTTCCCGAAGGACGCGCCGGACACCGTCGCGGAGTACGACACGATCAAGCGGGTACGCACCGCCGTGCACGCGGTGAGCGGGGCAGAGGCAATCGTCGGTGGGCCAAGTGCGGAGAATCTCGACACCGAGGTGACCACCAAGCGCGACGAGAAGCTGGTGATCCCGCTGGTGCTCGCCGTCGTCCTGCTCGTCCTCGGGCTGCTGCTGCGCGCGATCCTGGCCCCGCTGCTCCTGATGGCGACCGTGATCGTCTCATTCGCCGCAGCCTTCGGCGGCAGCGTGTTCGTCTTCGACACGATCCTCGGGTTCAAGGGAATCGACTATTCGGTGCCGCTGCTGGCATTCCTGTTCCTGGTGGCACTCGGCGTCGACTACAACATCTTCCTGGCCAGCCGGGCCCGGGAGGAGACCGTACGTCTCGGCACCAGAGAAGGCATACTCAAAGCCCTGTCGGCCACCGGTGGCGTCATCACCTCGGCAGGCCTGGTCCTCGCGGCCACGTTCGCGGTCCTCGCCACACTTCCGCTGGTGATGCTGATCGAGGTCGGGTTCCTGGTCGCCTTCGGCGTGCTGCTCGACGCCCTGCTGGTGCGGTCGGTCCTGGTGCCCGCCCTCACCTTGCTGATCGGCCGCCGGATCTGGTGGCCGAGCCGGCTGTCCCGTCCAGCGGCGGAGCTGCCGGACGGCCAACAGCCGCTCGCCGACGACGAGGAGCAGGAGCCCGCGCTGCAACGGTGAGCGCGGCGGCACGGACGAGATCCGGGACGGGCCCCAGGCCCGTCCCGGTTTTTTCATGGGCCCGACGGTCGCCGCCATTCGGTCCTGCGCCGTGTGGTCGAGCCGTGCGGTCGAGTCGTGTGGTCGAGCCGTGTGGTCGGGGATGGGGCCGACGCATCGCAGTGTCCTGCCCGGTGGTGGGCCGCGCGGGGCGTTGCCCGACGGCCACCGTCTTTTGGTCCTGCGCGGTGCGGCCGGGGCCGGGGTCGCCGCATCACGGTGTCCTGCCCCGACGGTGAGCCGCGCGGGGCCATGCCCGAGGGCCGCCACCCTTTGTCCCGCGTCGCGCCGCCGGGGTGGGTCAGCGCGCCGCGGTGTCCTCCCCGGGGGCGCGGCGCGCGACCGGGGCGGGCGGGGCCGCGGCCGGAAGGTCGACCCGAAGCAGCGCGCCACCGCGTGCGGAGCGGGCGACAGCGGCCCGGCCGCCGTGGGCGTCGACGACCCTCTGCACGATCGACAGTCCCAGACCGGATCCCGGCAACGCCCGGGCGCTGTCGGCACGGTAGAACCGGTCGAACACCCGCGGTACGTCGGCGGCGTCGATGCCCGGTCCGGCGTCGTCGACCTCAAGCACCGCCGACTCGCCCTCGGCCCTGAGCCGGACCTGGACCGGCTGGTCCGTGGGGGACCACTTACCGGCGTTGTCGATGAGGTTGAGCACCGCCCGCTCAAGCGCGGCGGGACGCCCGTTCACCCACACGGAGGTCACGTCGAGCGCCACCTCGATGTCGGGCACGCGGGAACCCGCCCGGGTCGCGGCGGCCAGCACCACGTCGGCGAGGTCGAGCACCTCGGTGCTCTCGTCGCTGACGTCACCGCGCGCCAGGTCGGTCAGCTCGGCGACGAGGGTGCTCAACTCGGCCACCTGGGCGCCGAGATCGTTGAGCAGCCGGGTCCGGCTCTCCGCAGGCAGCGCGCTGTCCAGGGTGCCGCGCCGATCGAGCCGGATCAGCAGCTCGGCGTTGAGGCGCAGGCTGGTGAGCGGGGTCTTGAGCTCGTGGGCGGCGTCCTCGGCGAGCAGCCGCTGGGCCCGCCGGGAGTCCCGGAGCGCGGCGAGCATGTCGTTGATCGACCGGATCAGCCGCCGGATCTCACCACCGCCCTCATCCGGGATGTCGGCGTCGAGATCCCGGGTGTGCGCGACACGTACCGCGGCGGCGGTCAGCCGGTCGATCGGTGCCAGCCCGGTCCGCGCCACGGTCCGCCCGACCAGGGCGCCACCGACCACGCAGAGCAGCCCGATCAGCAGCATGCCGAACCCGAACTGGTTGATCGGGCTGTCGTCGACGACGCGGGCCACCTGGACCGCGCCGTCGCCCGCCCGCAGCGTGTAGATGACGTAGCCGTCCTCGTCGCTGTCGTTCGACTCCATCAGGTCGGCCGACGCGCCCTGCGCCACGCGCCCGGCGTCCTCGCTGACCGGGGGCAGCGCGGGTTGGCCGGCCGGCGTGCGGATCGAGCCGTCGGGCAGGATGACCCGCGCCAGCCGACCGGATCCGGGATACGGCGGTAGCTGGACGCGCGCCAGACCGGCGCGCTCCGCGTTCGTCGCCAGGACGCGGGAGTCGGCGCGCAGTTGGTTCTCGGCGGTGTCCTTCAGCTCCCAGTCCATCAGCTCGCTGGCCACCTGGAAGGCTACGAACACGCTGACCGCGATGGCCGTCGCCGCGATCACCGTCAGCCTGGCCCGCAGGGACCGCCGGCGCCACCATCGGGTCAGCCGGCGTGGTTCCCGGCCGACGTGCCCGCTCACGGAGGAGTCTCCCGCAACGTGTATCCCAGGCCGCGCAGCGTGTAGATCAATCGCGGCTCACCCTCGGCCTCCATCTTGCGGCGCAGGTAACTCACGTACACCTGAAGGTTGTTGGCAGTGGAACTCATGCCGAAGCCCCAGATCGTCTCGAACAGCGCGTCGCGGGTCACGACCCGGGTCGCGTTGCTCACGAGGACCTGCAGGAGGGAGAACTCGGTCCGGGTCAGTCGCAGCGGCCGCGTGCCTCGCCATGCCTCGAACCTGTCGGGATCGAGCCGAACGTCGGCGAACGACAGGATCTGCGAGTCCTCGTCGGCCGGCGTGCGGCGGCGCAGCAGGGCCCGCACCCGGGCCAGCAACTCCTCGGTGGCGAACGGTTTGGGCAGGTAGTCGTCGGCGCCCGCGTCCAGCCCCGCGACCCGGTCGGAGACCTGGTCACGGGCGGTCAGCATCAGCACCGGCAGATCCCGGCCCGCGGCCCGCAACCGCCGGCAGGTCTCCAATCCGCCGAGGCGGGGCATCATCACGTCGAGGATCAGCAGATCCAGCGTGTCACCGCCGGCCCCACCGACCCCGTCGAGCACGGCGAAACCGTTGCCGACGGTGCTGGTGTCGTAACCCTCGACCTGGAGCACCCGCTCCAGCGAGTCGCGGATGGCCGCCTCGTCATCCGCGATCATGATCCGCACGCCGTCCCGCCCCCCTTCAGTCGATGCTTTTTCGTTCATTGTCCCCGATCAACCTGAGGGCAGTGTTAGAGCGTTGCCGCTGTGGTGCCCGCAGGTTGTGCTCACGAATGCTTGAGACCGTGTCCTGCGTGGTGAGGCCAAGTGGGCGTCGACGCCTTGCTGATCCGGCCCGAGAGCTGTGTCGCCTTGCCCGTGCCCGCCGGGCAGGACCTCGACCGGGCAGGACCCCGACGCCACCACGCCGTTCGTGCGCTGTGCACCTGCTTCCACAAAACGGCCTGAGCGGCCGCATTAACGTTCGTCTCAGGTTCGCTCGGTAGGAAGTAGGAATCCGGATAAGCGAGGTAACCCGTCGCGTCCTGCAGACGGATGCCCCCTGGATACCGCACCACACAAACACCCGAGGGGAACTGACATGACGTCCAACGCAAACGCTGTGAAGCGCCTCACGACGGGGCGCCGCGGTTTTCTGGCCGGTACGGCAGCACTTGGCATCGGTGCCGGCTTGTCCACGCATGCCATCGCCTCCCACGTGGCAGCGGACGACGAGACTACGAATTTTTCGCAGCGAGATCAGGACCTGCCCTTCATCGGCGCGGAAGAGACCTTTTCCACCCGCGAGTTGATGGTGCTGAACGACAGGCTGTTCCTTGAGGACACTGGTCTTGCCGAGCTCGGCCCGCGACGCATCGGCGCAATGGATGAGGCGGGGCTCAACGTTCAGATCCTCTCCGCACACACGCCAGGCGTGCAGAATGTCAGAGGCCAGAAGGGTATCGATTTCGCGTATCGCCTCAACAAGCTGCTCGTCGATGGACCGATGGCCACCTATCCGGGGCGGTTCAAGGCATTTGCAACCTTGCCTCTGCAGAATCCTGAGGCATCGGCGGACGAACTGGAACGCACAGTTCGGGAGGATGGCTTCCTGGGATGTCTGACCAACGGAATCATCGGGAAGAAATTCCTCGACCATCCCGACTTCGAACCCTTGTTGGCGCGCGCAGAAGCCCTTGATGTGCCGATATACATCCATCCGGGCCTGCCGCCTGAAGAGGTTTTCGACATCTACTACAGCAATATGCGGCCGGAATATCAGAAAGAGTTCCAGGACCAGGTTCTCAGCATCTCCGCATACGGATGGCACCAGGAAGTCGTCACTCAGTGCCTCCGCATGATCACCTCAGGAGTATTCGACAGGCATCCCAAGCTCCAGATCATCATCGGCCACATGGGAGAGGGCCTGCCGTTCTTCTACGAACGCGTCGTGGAGAAGATGAGCGAAGTGACCGAGAAGAGCCTGGACAAGCCGTTCGAGCAGTATTTCCACGACAATTTCTGGTTCACGACCAGCGCATTCCCACAGACCGAACTGCTCGATCTCCTACTGAAGCACGTAAGCGTGGATCGAGTGATGTTCGCGACCGACTACCCGTTTGCAGATATGAAGACTCAGACCGACTGGTTCCGGGGAGTCGCTCTGCCACGCGAAGCCAAGGAGAAGATTGCGTTCCGAAATGCGGAAAAATTGTTCGGAATCAAAGTCTGACACGTCCCGACGGGCAGCATGATGCCCGTGAAGTGACGCGCCGGCGTCGACAGAAGTGGAGAATGCTTTGGCTGTCTGGCGAAAGTGCCGCCAAAGTATGTGATCGGCCCAGGCCCTGGCGTTGAGGGTGCGGATCGCCCTGCCGTTTCGGGGCCCGAGGTGCCGCCGATGGTCACCTCACCTCGGGGTGTGTCCCCGGACCGTTTCGCGGAAGGCGATCGGGGTCTGGCCGGTGCGCTGGTGGAAGTACTTGCTGAAGTGGGTGGGGCTGGAGAAGCCGAGGCGGTCGGCGATTCGGGCGGCGCTCTGATCGCTGTGGGCCAGAAGGCGCTTGGCTTCGAGGACGACGCGGCGGTCGATGAATTCCTTGGCGCCCAGGCCGACTGAGGCCAGGGTGGCTCGCGCGAGGGTGCGGGCCGAGTAGCCGAGCGCGTCGGCGTAGTCCTCGACCCGGCGGGTGCGGGCGAAGTCTTTCTCCACCGCGTCACGGAAGCGCAGGTAGGTGGTGTCGGGTTCGGGGGCAGGGCTGCCGACCGGCGCGGTGAGGTGGGCCAGTCGCAGGACGAGGACGGCCAGCAGGTGGCGCAGGGCCGCGGTGTGAATCTCCAGGGGCAGGCGTCCGAGGGCGTGGAACTCGGCGGCGAGATGGTCGGCTGCCAGGCGAAGAACCCTGGCGTCCTCAGGCAGGGGCCGGCGCAGGATCGGCGCGTGCGGGTCCTCTACGTGGGCGCCGGTGGTGGTGGCCGGATCGAGGAAGTCCTGGCGGAACAGGATCAGGGTGCCCTCGGCGTGGGTGAGGTCGCCCCACTGCTGCACCTGACCGGGGCGGACCCACAGCCAGGAGCCGGGTTCGAGGGCGTAGGCGGTGAAGTCGACCGTGTGCCAGAGGCTTCCGCCGGTGAGGGTGATCAGGTGGTGGAAGTCCGGACGCTGGGGAGCCGCGAGCCGCTCGATGCGCACGCGGTGGCGCAGGTCGACGAGGGACAGCACCTCGACCCCGGCGGGGGTGCCGGCGGGCGCCGCGAATGAGATCTCCTCGATCCCGCGGTCGGCGTCATGTCGGTTTTTGACCATCATCAGTCGCCAGCGTATCCGATTCAGCCTGTTCAGCGGCTCTAGCGTGGAGGTGTCAGCTCATCCGGCGTACGTCGATGTCGGAAAGCAGTAAGAGAGCGAGAGAGAGGAGGGGTGTGATGCATCGGGCGGAGCGGGCCTGCCTGACGTACGCCTTCGACGCGTACTGTGCCTGGCGCTGCGGCGTCGGCTTCGGCTGCGGCTTCGGCTTCGGCTTCGGCTTCGGCTTCGGCCCCATTTTGCGGACCTTCGCCGAGGACATCGCTCACCGCATCCGGCTCAGCGTCGTGTCGGCCGGCCTCTACACCGGTGCTCGGGCGCTACCGGTGGCGGCCTATCCTCACCAGCTGGCCGAACGCCGCACCATCACACGGCTGACCGGAGTCGCCTGCGGCATGGGCTACGACCGTGCCGTGTCGCGGGGGACGACCGTGCTCGACTCCACCGACGCGGCGGCGGGGCTGCCCGCGCTGCGCGAGCAGCCCGGGATCAGCGAACTGGACGCGGCCGAGGTCATGCAGCGGGCCTGGTTCGTCGACGATCGCAGCCTGTCTGTCCGACGTACAGGTCTACCGGGGTGTAGCCGGCGAGCTCGGCCTGAACGCGGACGCCGTGACCGCGGCATACACGTGCCCGGCCGGCCGGGTGCGGGCCCGCCCCACTTCCGTACGCTGCGTCGCCTGCGCGTCCTCCGCTACCCGACGCTGCTGCTGGACACGGCGCACCCTGCCGACCAGATGGGTGGCGCAGCCCCTACCGCCGCCTCCCCGGCCTCCGCACTCGACCAGCGGCTGACCACGTCCACCCCCCAAGTCCCCGCCCAATGAACCGCCTTGCGAGGAGAACCGTCATGAGCCTCATGAGCCACGCCAAGAACACCGTCCTGACCGCGGCCGACGAGCTGTTCGGCCAGAAGGACCCGAGCGCGGTGGACCGCTGGGTCGCCGCCGACTACACCCAGCACAGCGCCCTGGCCGCCGACGGCCCCGAGGCCCTGCGCCGGCTGGTCGCAGGCCTGCCGGAAGGTTTCCGCTACGAAGGCGCCCGGGTGATCGCCGACGGCGACCTGGTCGCCCTGCACGGCACGTATCACGGCTTCGGGCCCGACCCGCTGGTCGCCTTCGACATCTTCCGCGTCGACGCCGACGGCAAGCTCGCGGAGCACTGGGACGCGCTGACCCCGATGGTCACCGACACCGCTTCCGGGCGCTCGCAGACCGATGGCCCCACCGAGGTCACCGCGCCCGAACAGACCGAGGCCAACCGGGCCCTGGTCGCCGAGTTCGCGCAGAAGGTCCTGGTCGGCGCCGACTACTCGGTGCTCACCGACTACATCTCCACCGAGACGTACAAGCAGCACAACCCGGAGGCCGCCGACGGCCTCGACGGTTTCGGCGCCGCCGCCGCGAAGTGGGCCGAGCAGGGCAAGAACCTCGTCTACAAGACCGTCCACAAGGTCATCGCCGAGGGCGAGTGCGTTCTGCTCCAGTCCGAAGGCGAGTTCGGCGTCCCCGTCGCGTACTACGACCTCTTCCGCGTCCACGACGGCAAGATCGCCGAGCACTGGGACGTCATCTCCCCCATCCCGGCCGAGCTGCCCCACGGCAACGACCTGTTCTGAAAACCGCGCACCGCCAGCAGAAATAGAACGCGATGAGTGAGCTCACCTACGCCGGGAAGACCTTCGTCTTCCACGTCGACAACGGGGTCTATTCCCGCAGCACGTACGCGGCCGACGGCACCACTCTCCGCTACGAGAACCTCGACGGCCCGGCCCAAGGCTCCGAGGAGAGCGTCACCCTCCACACCGCCGAGGTGGCCCCCGGCCCGATCATGCTCGACCGGGCCGAGAAGCCCGGCATGACGGTCACCCACCTCATGAACCCCAACGCCCGTACTGTGCACGCCTTCTGGGCCTACGAGACGGGCGACGGCCGCGTCGCCGAACCGCACACCGGAACCCTCGGACCCACTTGAGGGGCCCTCACCTGCCGCCGCCGTACCCCCCGCCGGCCTGCGGGTTGCGGGTGCGGGCATGGCGGCGTGCCGTTCGGCATATCTGTCTCACCTTCGACCCTTCACGTACCTACTCGACCCGTCACGTAGCCACTCGTCCCGTCACGTACCCACTGCCCGGAGGGCCACCGTGCACCCGACCCCGACCCCGACCCCACCCCCGCTGCCGCTGAACCTGCCCCTGCCGCTGCCCGTCTACCGCGCCGCCATCGCCTTGGACGAACCGTTCCGGCCCGACGCCGGCCACGACACAGACGACCGGGCCGCCGATCTGGTCCGCGAGGCACTCGGCCTGTTGGGCGACGACCCGACGGCAATGAGGGCCGGGCTGCGTCCCGGCGCAGCGGACCGGCTCGACGACGCCGCCGCCCGGCGCCTCCTGCGCGCCGTGCTGACGGTCCGGCAACCGGCCCCGCTGCCCACTCGGGCCGCCCGCGTCCTGGACGCGCTGTTGACCGGCGAACGCCTGGCGCGCGACACCACCGACGCGGCCTCGCTGCCCACCGTCCGCGACACGCTCCCCCACGCCGCGTACCGGGCCGCCGACCGTACGGTGCTGTGGCAGGGCGACCTCACCACCCTCGGCGCGGACGCCGTCGTGAACGCCGCCAACAGTGCCCTGCTCGGATGCTTCCGGCCGATGCACCGGTGCATCGACAACGCCCTCCACGCCGCGGCCGGCCCCCGCCTGCGCGACGACTGCCACGCGATCATGTCCTTGCAGGGCCATCCGGAGCCGACCGGCACCGCCAAGATCACCCGCGGCTACCACCTGCCCGCCCGCTACGTCCTGCACACCGTCGGACCGATCGTCGACGGCCCCGTGCTCCCGCAGCACCAGCAGGCGCTGGCGGCCTCCTACCGTGCCTGCCTCGACCTCGCCGCCGAAGTGGGCAACATACGCGGCGTCGCGTTCTGCGGCATCAGCACCGGCGTCTTCGGCTACCCAAAGACGCCCGCCGCCCGCATCGCCCTGGACACCGTGGCCGAATGGCTCGACCTGCACCCCGAGCGGCTCGACCGCGTGATCTTCAACGTGTACGCGGACGACGATCTCGCCGCCTACGTCCAGGCACTGACCGAAGGGACCCAGCCCCGATGCCCCAGCCCGGCTTCGACTTGGAAGCCGCCGCCGAAACGATACGCACATGGCTCGACGAGGCCGAGCGCGTCCTGATCACCGCCGGAGCCGGACTCAGCGCCGCCGCCGGATACGACTACGGCGACGAAGACCGCTTCCGGGAACTCTTCCCCGCCCTGCACCGCCTCGGCCTGCGCTCCCGCTACCTCGTCGGTGTCCCCCTGCCGCCCGAGCTGTGGTGGGGTTACTGGGCCGTCCACATCGATGACATCCGCTTCTCCCCGGAACCCAACCCCCTCTATCAGCGGCTGAGATCCCTCGTCGGCGACAAGGACCACTGGGTGATGACGTCCAACGTGGACGCCCTCTTCGCCCGGGGCGGCTTCGACCCCGACCGGATCTTCACCCCGCAGGGCGACTACGGCCGCTACCAGTGCACGACCCCCTGCACCCCGACCACCTTCGACAGCCGCCCCCTCGTCGCGCAGCTCCTCGCCGCTTACGACCCTGCCACCGGCGCCGTCACCGGTCCCCTGCCCAGCTGCCCGAACTGTGACGGCGAGGTCGAGATCAACGTCCGCATCGGCCCCGAGTTCGTCGACGACCCCTACCTCCCGTCGAGCCGCCGCCTCCAGGACTGGCTGGTGACCGCAGCCGACGCCCGCCTGCTCATTCTTGAGTTCGGCGCCGGATTCAACACCCCTGGCGTCATCCGATGGCCGGGCGAAAACCTCACCCGCCGGATCCCACACGCAGGCCTCATCCGCATCAACCCCACCCACCCCGAGACCCCCGCCGACCTCACCGGCAGGACCCTGTCCGTCCCGGCCGAGGCCGACCAATTGCTCGACCGACTCACCGTGCCGCACCCGGCACCCGACCCTACGGCGGCATCATGAGCGACCCGGAGAAGAACAAGAACACGGCTCAGGCCTTCTACGACCTGATGTTCAACCAGTGCCGCCCCGCCGAGGCCATCAGTCTGTACGCGGGCGACATCTACATCCAGCACAACGCCCATGTCGGCGACGGCAAGCAGGCGTTCATCGACTACTTCGAGCGCATGGCCGTCGAATATCCCGGCAAGCGGGTTGAGGTCAAGCGCGCCTTCGCCGAAGGTGACCACGTGATCCTGCACTGCCACCAGACCTGGCCCGCCGAGGAGTACGCCGGCATCGACATCTTCCGCTTCGATGCACACGGCAGGATCGTCGAACACTGGGACGTCCTCCAGGTGATCCCACCCACCTCCAAGAACACCAACACCATGTTCTGACCCTCGCCCCACCCGCGCCACACTGAAACGCTCACACGCAACCACCAACGCCCCCCCCCACACGGGGGCAGAACGCCAGCCGGCCGCGTCCGTCGTCGCGCTGCATAGAGCAGGTTCAAAACACTGCCTCCTCACCAGTAGAACTGCGGAAATCCGAGATCACGGTGGCCCGTTAGTACCTGACCGAGTCCCGCCGTCTGATCAGCGGCACGATCGGCCCGCACGTCCGGCTGCGCCGCAGCGGCAGTTCGACGGTCGAGGTCGTCTTGGTCCGGACACGGAAGAAGACGCGGTACTTCTCGAACTTCGCGGCCAGCACCTCGGGGGCGGCGCGGGCTTGAGGGTGGGTGACGGATGAAGTGACGCAGGGCGTGGGCGGCGTCTTTGGCGGCGTAGAGGTCCACGAAGTCGGCGTCGTTGTCCGCGGCGGCCTGCTTCATGCGGTCGTCCAGCCGCTTCTGCACCTGGTCCAGGAGGGGCAGCGCCTCTTGGGGGATGTCGGCGAACGGCAGTTCCGCCCGGCTGTGGGCCGCGGCCAGGCACTTGGTCGTGTTCTTGGGCACGAGCCGGGGGTAGCCGGCCAGGACGCGCTCGACGTCCGGGGCGAAGTAGCTCATGCGCGTGAGCATCTGCTCCAGGTCCCCTTCGACCTGATCGAGCATGGATTCCAGCCATGCCTTTCCGTCTTCTGATCCAAGGAAGTCCCGGCACTCGCCGACCGGTTGGTCCGGGGCCACCGGCCCTTCGGGCAGCAGCGGAGGGCGGTTGCGGAGTTGGTCGGAGCACTGATTGAGGACGCCGGTGAAGCCCAGCATGTTGCCAGCCACCACCAGCTGGGTGTCGTCCCTGAGCGCGTCCTGCTGCGCCGGGACCGTCCCAGCGCCGAAGGGCAGCTGCTGTTCCTACCCCGGAGTTTCGACGAGCGCGCCGCCGCAGGAGACGTCCGGCTGGACGTCGAGGGTGATGTCCTTGTCCTTGAGGAGGCTCTGGGTGGCTTCGGCGGGTTAGTTCTCCGCAGCCTGGAAACACCGGTCCCTCCGCTCGAACACCCGGACCGGGCGGCCATGCTCCGCGGTGAAGTGGTGACCTGGTGCTCTCGGGGTTCGAAGAACAGTCCCGGAGAGTCCCCCCCCGGGTGTGTACCCGGGAGGCTCGCGCAGCCCCCTTTACCGTCCCGTATCCCCGCGAAGGCAAGAGTGGCTGTTCAACGCTTCCAGGTATGTCGGCGGTCACTGGGACATCCCCAGCGGTGGCCACTTGGCGGGGAGCGATCCGACCGCCGGTGGTCACTCTGCGTTCCCGGATGGTTTGTCGTTCTTGATCGCTGCCAGCACAGCCAGGACCTGGGTTCTGGAACACCTGGATGGGGTTGTTGCACATGCCGTAGCGGCATGTGGTGGGGTCGGGGCATCACACGAAAGGCTCTGTCTGCCATGTACCCCTCCTTCACGCCTCCCCGGCAGGTCAAGATCGGTGATGCCGCTGCGTTCGCCGGGATCACCCCACGCGCCATCCGGCATTACCACGAAATCGGTCTGCTGCCGGAACCCGAGCGCGGTGGGGACGGCCGCCGCCGCTACGGCTATGACGACATCACCCGCCTGCTGTGGATCCGCAAAATGGCTGATGCTGGCATCAGCCTGGACGACATGCGGGCCGCCTTCGGTGAAGCCCGGGACGAGGCTGGAGACGAAGCCCTGGACCAAGGCCCGGATATCGAGTCGGTCCTGAGCAGGTTGGAGGAAACCTTGGCGGCGCAGGAGGCCGCCATCAAACGTCGGCGCGTGGCTGTCCAGCGTCTGCAGGCCGTGGGCAGCCCGCTGGGGCTGCTCTCCGAACTGGTCACGGACCGGCTCAGCCACCTGCCCCCGGGAGCGTTGCGCCCCTCCGATCTGGACGCCCTGCTGATCACGGAGCGGATCTTCGGGCGGCTGGGTGCCGCCATCCAGGCCAGCACGTTCATCGTGCTGGCCACGCACTCCGACCTGCGGGCCGAGGAGGACCGTCTTGAGGCGGCCGAGGTCGCTCTCGACGACGGCGTCGAACCCGACGACCCGCGCGTCGAAGATCTCGCAGTACAGCGATGCGCTCACCAAATGGCCCTCAATCAGGCCATCGAGGCAGCTGGCCTCGACGCGGCCGAGGAGAAGATCTTCGATATCTACGACGCCGACCTGAAAGAGGAGGAAGGCACAGGGATGACCGCCGCTGCAGCGATTACCAAGATGCCCTACAACTTCTCCCCTGCCCGGATGCGTTGCGTGGAACTCGCCGGACGGCTCCTCGGCGAGGCCCTTGCCGACGCCCACCCCGCGGACAGTTGATCGCCTGCGCCTGGCACTGACGTGGCCAGACGACCGGTCGCATCCATCCGCATGTGACCGGTCGGGTCAGACGTCGAACCCGGGGCCGTGACCAAGAGTGACATCACAACTGGCCGTACGCGGGATCCCGAACTGGCCGCTGACACAGGTAGCGGCGGATGAACTGCGCCCCCCCCAGCACACAACCCTGCACCTCGCGGGCACGCGCGGCAGACACGCAGATGCTCCACGTAGGCGTCGTAAGTGCGGCGGACAGCGGGCGTCCGGTCCATGTGGTCTACCCGGGACACGCACCGTCACGCGCTCCTTGCGGAGCGGGCCGACCTCCGGCTCAATCCGAGCATGAACCGCACGCATTGCACTCGTTCCTGCCACCGCGGACGGCGGCACGGCGCACGACTACCGCACGAGCTTCCTGCAGCGGACGGTGAAAGCCCATCAGGAAATGCTGCACGCTGATGGGCGGGCAGGTCACATTGTGGTGGGACGCTGCTGGCATCCGGCCGCCGCAGCGCGCGTGCGGCGGCGGCCGGAAAGCGCGAGGGATCCGAGGACTCCCCCTGCTCGGGACCTCGCGCGAGGTGCCCTCCCGGCGAAGCGAGACAGCACGAGTTGCCTCGCCGGGCGTGCCTGGAGAGCGGAGGGCTGGAGCCGCGTAGCCGGCGGGGCGACTTGAGCCGGCCTCGGCAGTTGATCACGGCAGTCGATCACGGCTCGGGGGGCTGGGAGCCAGCGGGGCGCCCCACGGCCTGCACTTGTGCCAGAACCGATGATCTGTGACGGTCCATCACGGGTGTGCTGTAGTGCGGTGCTGACGCATGCCAGGCGAGGACGCTATTCCGTCGGGCTCCTCGAAGTACGCGGCGCTCTCCGCGTCCGCGGGGTAGTACGACTCGATCGCGACCTCGTCCAGAGTGATGTATATGGGAGTACCGAACGTGGTGATGGTCGAGAACAGCCGCACCTGTCGTCCGTGGAGACGAAGGATCATCGGGATCACCACATCGGATTGGACAGACCGGCCCGACGCGTTCTCGGAGTGGGGCTCCAGCAGTTCCTCATAGAGCGCGGTGAGTTCGGCGTCGGGAGCCATGGCGAGCTGACGCGTGATGCGGGAGCGGAACACCGCGCGTACATCGGCCAGGTTGACGACCAGAGGGGCGAATCCGCTCGGGTCCAGGCCCAGCCGCACCAGGTTGACCGGCGGCTGTAGCAGGTCGGGGTCGACGTCCGCGAAGAACGGCTCGACCGCGCGATTGGTCATCAGGATGTTCCACCGGCGGTCGAAGGCCAACGCCGGGTACGGCTCACGCGCGCGGAGCACCCTGTCGACCGCGTCCCGGGCCGCCGACAGCGCGGCGTCGTCGAGTGGGCGCTCGGTGTACCGGGGCGCGAAGCCGGCCGCGAGCAACAGCTGGTTGCGGTCACGCAACGGCACATCGAGCTGGTCCGCGAGCCGGAGGACCATGTCGGCGCTCGGGTTGGACTTGCCCGTCTCGACCAGACTCACGTGACGAGCCGAGACGTCGGCCGCGATCGCCAGATCGAGTTGGCTGAGTCGTCGGCGATGCCGCCGCTCCCGTACACGCGGCACTCCCGCATCTCGCCGATATGCAGGTCGAGGTCCACCACCTGCTGGCGGAGGGGATCGCGTCGTGATGCATTCGCGGCGGCAGCTTCCCGATGCCGGGCCGGAGATCGCGGTCGTTGACGTCTGGCGGATCGACGACGGGCTGATCGCCGAGGCCTGGGAGATCATCGAGCCGGTGGCTCAGGCGGCCGCCCATCTGGTGTGGTGGGAGCCCGCTGAGCGCTGACCGCCTCTACATCAGCGGCGTCCGCTGGGAACGCGACGGCGTCGACGCCGTCCTCCGATCCCGCGCACGGATAACGAACGGAGACTTCGACACCTAGCGACAGCTACCGACACCTGCCGACACCTTCACTCCGGCCGGGGACGCTCCTATGACGGTATGTCCCACGAAGGCGGAGCTGTACACAGTCCCGGTACCAATGGCGCTGTCCGGTCAGCGCTGTGATGTGCATCTCAGCCGGTTGCCCCTCACATCAATGTCAGAGGCGAGGATGGCGACGACGCCCGGCATCACCGGGTCGATCCTACGAGAGGCGGCGGAAGATGGGGCAGGCATGGGGTTTCGGCAGGTACGGCGGGCCCGAGGTGCAGGAGTTCTTCGACCGTCCCGATCCCGTCCCCGGTCGCAGCGAGGTGCTGATCCAGGTCGACGTCGCCGGTGTGAATCCCCTCGACCACATTCTGCGCTCGGGTCTGGTCGACGGGCTCGACGGCGGGCGCCCGTTTCCCCGCGTGCTGGGCATGGAGGCAGCCGGAACCGTCCTCGCCCGGGGCGAGGACGTCAACGGCCTCGAAGTGGGTGACGCGGTCTTCGGCTTCGCACTCACCGGTGGCGGCACCTACGCCGAGACGACGGTGCTGTCCGCGCCGAACACCGCGCGCATCCCGGAGGGTCTGTCCGCGACCGTGGCGGCAACACTGCCAGTGGCCGGGACGACCGCGGTGGACGTGCTCGACCAGCTCAGCCTCCCGGCCGGCGCCACGATCCTGGTGAACGGAGTCGGGGGCGGGGTCGGCCTCGCCGTCGCCCGGCTGGCCATCGGGCGCGAGCTGCGTGTGATCGGCACCGGGAGCACCGCCAAACGCGAGCACGCCGAGGCCATCGGGGTGCGGTTCATCGACTACACCGCCGAGGACGTCGCCGGCGCGGCACGCGAGCTGGTTCCGGACGGCTTCGACGGGATCGTGGACCTGGCCGGAGGCACCTCGCTGCGGAAGGTCGCTCCGCTGGCCCAGGATCCCCGCAACGTCATCGCTGTGGGTGACATGTCTGTGCCCGATCTCGGTGGGCGTTTCGTCGAGCGCCGCCTCGACCGCGAGAATCTGGAGCGGTCGGCCCGGCTGGCCCTCGAAGGACTCCTCGCACCCGTGATCACCGCGGTCCATCCGCTCTCCGACGCCCCGGCTGCCCTCGCCACCGTCGAGAACGGTCACACGTCGGGCAAGGTTGTCATCAAGGTGGCATGAGAAGTGCCCGGCTGCCTGACGTAGTCGATGCACGATGCACGAGCGCGTCATGCACCCTGGGCCGCTGCTTGTCAGCCAGTCAGCCTAGTGGCCGTCAACCACGGCAACCGCGATGAGCGCTGATGTCTCGCCTGGCTCGGGCGGGCTCTCACGGGTTCGGAGGGGTTCGGACGGGCTCGGGCGGGCTCGATCTTCCGCCGAGCCCGCCCCGCCGGCTCCGTACCGCAGCCGGACCCGTGCCATGCCGTCAGCGCTGCAGTGTCAGCAGACCAGGACGGTAGGGCAGGAGGCCGTAGTCGCCACCGGAGTTGGGGCTGCGGCCCTGGTAGAGCAACTGCAGATTGCAGGCATCGACGGTCATGGTCTGATCGGAACTGGTACGGATCAGCTCGCCGTGGCTGATGTCGTTGGTCCAGGTGGCGCCGCTGTTGGCCTTGCCGGCGAACGGGTTGCTCTCCGTCGCGGCTTGGGGTGTCCATGAGCCGTTCAGGCTGGTGGCCGTGAAGGAGCGGAAGTAGCGGCCCTGCGCGCCGATCGCCTCGACGATCATGAGGTAGCGGTTCTGGCCCTGCAGTTTGTAGACCTGGGGGGCTTCGAACAGGTTGTTCGTCGTATCGCTCATGACCACTGTGGAGGTCGTACCGAAGCTGCCGGGGAAGTTTCCGATCGGCATACCGGCCCGGTAGATCTTGCCGTTGTCGCCGGCGAAGAACAGGTACATGTTCGTCCCGTCACCGATGAGCGCCTGGTCGATGGGGCCGGTTCCGGAGTCGGAGATGCTTCCCGAGAAGAGCACCTGCGCGGATGACCAGCCATTCGGGTTGGTGGGGTCGCTCGACGTCCGGTAGGAGAAGGCGGTCCCGCCCCACTGGTAGGCGAGCACCCACACGTTCTTCGGCGCGAAGTAGAAGAGCGTGGGCGCCACGGTGGGAGTCGACATCGCGTTCTGGCCGGCCGAGCCCATCTCCGACCAATTGGTGAACAGGCCGAAGTTCATCGAGCCCCAGCTCGTGCCCGTGTCGTGCGTCGTGGCATAGACGAGTTGCCGCCCGTTGTAGGGGGCGACGGTGAAGTCCTTCAGCGAGACCCACCCGGACTTGGGCTGCGCCAACGCGGCCGTGGATGTCCAGCGGTACGTCGACGGAAGGTCGCACTGGCCGGGGGTGTCGGCGCCGACTTGGACGAGTTGCCACTGCTGGTTGGTGCCGCCCCAGTCGTCGTACTGGACGATGTTCGCGTTGTCGGCAGTGGAGGCGCCTTGTACTTCGAGAGCCTTGTTGCTGTGACGCGAGATGAGCCTCACATAGCCGTCCGAACTGTCGGCCAGTCGCCACTGCTGGTTGGTGCTGTTCAGGTCGGCCCACTGGACGATCGAACCACCGTTCGCGGTGGACCAGTTGTAGAGGTCCAGCACCTTGCCGGAATGGCGGGACTTGATGCGGTAGTAGCCGTCTCCGGAAGCGACGAACTGCCACTGCTGCTGGCTCTGATCGTTTCTGCTCCACTGAGTGATGCGGGCTCCATCGGTGGTCGCCATGTTGTAGACATCCAGGGCCTTACCGCTGTTGCGGTTGACCAGCACGTACGAGGCATCGGGATCCACGGTTGCCGCGTCGGCGGGCTGGGCGCCGAGGAAGGCAGCCACGAGCAGCAGGGGTGAAAGAACGGCGAGCAGGCGTCTGGGCCGGACCGGGGACGGGCGGCGGAACCACATCAGAGAGCCTCCTTGAGGGTGGGGCGAGGCGACGCGGACGAACCGAGGAGCTGTCCTGCTTGGAACCCAGGACAGCGCCGAAACATTCGAGGAATTCCCGGATCCTTCGACGCCACAAGCTAGGAACGTGCGACCCCACGGTCAAGGCTTGTCGCGCACATGTCCACAAACGGCCCCTCACCCCAAGGACTCTGCGAGCGGCACCAGGGACCGGAAAAGCTCCGACAAGCAGACCATCCGGCTCCACCGATCCAACGGGCGTTGCGTGGAAGCGGGAGGTGAGCGCGCGGCGTCCCCGCGCTCACCTTCGTCTCACCCCGGACCCTATGGCGCCCGTAGGTGGCGACATCGGGAGTTCCCACCCTGCTCGACAAGGGATCGAATGTTTCGAACAAGAAGGGGAAACTTTCTTCTGATGAGCATCGGTAGGGCGAAGCCGTAGGCCTGACCCCCGAGCTCGCCCGGCCAGGGCCAGGATGTGCTGTCGTTCCGGACGACGGATGTGGACGAGGCCCGGCAGGTCATCCACGAAGGCTTATACACGAACTTCATCGACGTGCCCGACGGCAGCACCGGGTTCATGGCCCGGTACGACATCGCCGCTTTCGGTGCGCTCACGCTCGGACGGCTCTCCTTCGGCTCGGAGGTGGGCATACAGTTCGGGGAACTCCGCTCGTACCACGTGGACATCCCCCTGGGCGGCCACTTCGCCTGGCGTCAAGGACGGCACACTCATGCGGTGGCGACCACCGCGAGTGCCGCCGTCTTCCAACCGCACGGCGTGACGACCCTGGATCGGGTTAGCACCGACTGCTTGATGCTGGCCGTGAAGATCGATTCCCAGGCCCAATGATCCGCGGGGTGTTCGACGAGATACGGGCCGGCGAGTTGCTCACCCAGCCGATGGTCGCCCCCCCCCCCCCCCCCCCCCCCCCCCCCCCCCCCCCCCCCCCCCCCCCCCCCCCCCCCCCCCCCCCCCCCCCCC
>NZ_KZ679068.1 GCF_003024195.1 Streptomyces dioscori | reverse complement strand
AGCAAACCCACAACACCCCAGGCCAACAAGCACTCAGCACACCAACAAACCCCCCTCCGAGCGTTACCGGCCTTGGCCATCAGTCGTTCGTGCCGGGCGACTTCGACGCCGTCGTCATAGACCACCAGCTCGGAGGCGTGCAGCATCACGCGCACCCGTCTGCCGCTCAGCCGCACCGGCACCGGCACCGGCACCGGCACCGGCACCGAGTAGTGGTTCGTGCGGACGCTGATCTGGCCGTAGCGGTCCACTCGCAGTGCGAACAGCCGGCCCGTCTCGAACGGTTCGGCCGGCAACGGCTTCAGCAAAGGCTGTTCCGCGGCGAAGTACTCGCCAATGGTCCGCGGTCGGGAGCGGATCCGCCGGGCGTCGTCTTCCTCGTCCCAGCGGTCGACCATCGCGTTCAGTTCGGCCAGCGAGCCAACCTCAGGAACGGGGACGAAGTGATTGCGGCGGAAGTAGCCGATCTGCCCCTCCACCCCGCCCTTCTCGTGCGCTCCCTCGATGCCGGGACGGCAGTAGAAGACCTCGATGCCGAAGTGCGAGCGGAACGCGATCCACCGCTCGGTCTCCACCCGGGCCCGGTTCAAGCCCAGCACCTGGGCGACGGCCGAGTTGAGGTTGTCGTAGCGGACCTTGCCGGTCGGCACCCCGCCGAGCACGCTGAGAGCGTGGACGTGTCCCTCGAAGAACGCCTCCTGGCCGCCGGAGGCGGACACCCTTCTCTGTACTACGGAAGCGGGGAGCTTTCCGGCTTCAGATGCCGATCGGAAGCTCTTCGATCCAACAATCGGCGACCCGGGGAGTGATCGTGGCTTGAGCGTCTTCAGCGTCTGCTCTGGTCAGGAACACCCCGGCTCCGGTGATGTCAGGCTCGTGCGCACGACTCACTCGGGTCATGACAACGTAAACATAGCGATACCGTTCCCGGCGGATCAGCTCCTGGTCGTCTGCGCGCAGGGCTTCCACAAGTTCTTGAGCTGAGGCGATGTTGAAGCCCCCGTCGGCCCCGGACAGTGGTTTGCTGGGCCAAACTGGCATATCGGGATAGAAGGTGTTGAAGAAGCCTGGGGACGTAGGGCTCAGTACATCCTCGTGCCAGCCGGCGGCCATGGCGACGATGTGGTCGGTCTCGCCTTGGCTTTCCAACAGGAAGACGTGATCGTCTCGACTGAAGGTGACGCTGGTGTTCTCCGCTTTGATGATCTCGGTTTCGGCAGCGGTCGCGCACCGGATCGCCAGGCAACGGTAGTCATCGCGGATCTTCAGGACCGTCGCCGGTTTGAACAGCAGGTCAATCGTGGTCTCGGGCTTGCCGGCCAGGTCGGGGCGGCCGACGCTCCGCAGCAGTAGTTGACCGTGGCTCACGGTATAGGCCCAGAGGAGGAATCTGCGGTCGCTGCGAAAGATCTCCGTGCCGGGAGCGAGCTGTTGATCGGAACGGAGCCATGCCTTGTTCGTCATAGGGTCTGGGACTCGTTTCTGGGAGGACTCTTTCGATCAGCTGCCGGTTGTTGCCGTGGCCGAGTACGACCGCAAGGCCCAGATCATCGCTCAAACATGATCTCTCAGCCAAGAGATGCGACTCCGGCCTCGCCCTCACCGGCTTGGGTCCGCAGGCGGTCGGCCTGCTGTTTCTTGATGGCGATGTGCCGCAGGCTCTCCTGCAGTCCGGCGACCTCGCCGAGCCACTGCATCCGCTGGGCCCTCTCCGAGGCGCTGGCGGGCGTTGGTCTCGATCTCCGTTCAGGTGGAGACGAACAATGTCGGCATGGGCCGCGCCGACGTCCTGGTCCAGTTCTGGGCACTGCGCTACCTGACTGAGATGAAACAGGACCCCGACGACAACAGCCGCGCTCACATCAAGGGCAAGTACCTCACCCAGGAATCCGAGTACACCAACACCAACGCCCCCTTCGGCCAGCTTCTCGTCCTCGACCTCACTCCCAAAACCAGCAGCGGCGGCACCCTGCGCGTCGACGAAGTCGCCTGGCTGGCCACCCACCGCCCCCACGGCGCCACTACCGACCGACTGGTCCTCGCCGGCATCGTCACCGGCCAACCGCGTCACCCCCTCCACCTACTCACGCTGATCGAGGCCGTCCCCCGCTTCCTGGATGCTGACCGATCGCCTCCAGTGGGCGAGGCGTGGCGGTGACGGGCCCGGAGGAGACTTCCCACGGTGATGCGGTGATGTATGAAGGCGTTTCTCCACGGTGCAGGTCCTCAGGATCGGCCTGCCGCAGGCGGCCGGTGCCGAGGAGATGGCCGCCGCGCGGCACGCAGCCATCGTGCTCGCCGGGATCGGGGGACTGTACCTGTTGTAGGGCTCGGGATGCCCGACAACCCCGCCCTCACCCGCCTGCGGGCCCGCTTGGAGGAGTCCGGCATCGCCATGATCGCCGCCCTGATGGTGCCCATGATGCTCAAACCGTCGGGTGCCGTGCAGGTCCTGTCCGTGTGCCTGGCTCCTGAAGTCGCCGCCTTCGCAGTCTGGGCGGAGTCCCTCCTCACCGAGCAGGCCTGCACCGGGCAGGGACTGCTGCGGCTGCTGGCGCCGAGGAGGACGGCCCGGCGGCCTTCATGCAGGCCTGGACCGACCGCCTCCGTCAGATCGCCGACCGCGCACGCGCGCGCCGCGCCGACTCCCTGCTGGCTGTCGGCGCCGACGGGCAGCAGCCGTCTGCCGGTGTTTTGGCGGGCACCGGGCCTACGTCGGCCGGGAACAGCACGGACGAGGGCGGCCTGGTTCAGGCGCACGGCGCCCGCCGGAGGACAGGGCTACGGACCTGGTGATCGGACACAGCTCACCCACCGGCTTCGGCAGGTCGCTGGTGTCCACACGGAACCACGCCGCCGTTCTTGTCGAAGACCTCGGCGTCATGGCCTGTATTCACCCAGACCGTGATGCCCTGGTCGTGCACGACCACGTTGAACGGCGACTGCTCCGGCTCTGCCTGGGTCAACACCGTGAACTCCTCACCAGGACGCATCCAGTGATCGGTTCCCCACGGCTCGACCCACAGGCAGACCATGTTGCTGGTCTCGTTGCTCACGCTCGTCTTGGACACGCTCGCACCCTAACCAGCAACATGACCGGCCGGACAAGTCCTAGGCGGTGACGAGGTCGGGGCCGACCCAAGGCCCTGGCCCGTCGCCGTGAGGATGTTGGGCGGCATCGGGCAGTGGCTGACCGAAAAGATCGCCGCAAGCCGTGTTCGCGAACTGCCACCGGTTTTGCTGAGCCAGCAGATGACCAGCCTGATCACTTTCCACTTCGTTCTGCGGCCCGCCATGAATCAGGTCCCGCAGGCCGAGTTGCCGACGATGGAGGAGACGTTCACGCAGAATTTCCTGCGAGCCGTCCCCCTTGTCTGAGGGCCAGGTCGCGATCACGCGGTGGTATTTCGAGGGGATCCCGTTCCAGGTGATCGCTAAGGCTGTGGACCACAGTGGCCTGGCGGCCCCCGACTGGAAGCCGCCGGACCAGACCGTGATCAGAATCGGGAGGCGAATCCTCGGAAGGTCTTGCCGGGCACCGAGGGACCTGATCCGGTCCACTGGTAGGACTTGCGGGCGATGCTGTCCCGGTGAGGGTTGATGTTGCCTTCGATGGTGGTGATCGTGCGTCCGGAAACGGCTACGACGACCCCGACGTGGCCGTGTGCGTGGGCACCATTATTGGTCCATACCAGCAGGTCTCCGGTCTGGGGAAGCCTGCTGGGCGAGTAGGAGTGGAAGCGGTTGCCCAGGCCGGTGCGCCACGCCTGAGCTCGGGTAACTGCGGGGAACACCCTGGTGGTTCCACGCGGCGGCGGCGAAGTGTCCGCACCAGGGAAGTCCGTTGTAGCCGTTGTACTGGTTGAGGTTGGCGTTGCTGCTGCCGCGGCCCAGGTAGTTGTAGCCGCTGGCAGGGCTGCTGGTGTGGATCGTGCCGCCTCGGGTGAGACGGCACTTCCTGGGTGTCGTCAGGGCGCTGGTGGCACGGTCGGCGATCTGCCGGCGCACGTCGGAGGGCGCCGTCGGCTGGGACGCCGCGCTGTGCCCGGGACCCGCAGGGGCGCTGGTGCGCGCGTCGGCGGTTGCCGGGAAGAGGGTGAGGGCGGCAGCCGCTGTGGTCAGCAGTGCGGCTTTGGCCAGTACTGACAGACAGCGGGAGCGGGATACGGAGGTCTTGGGCATGGGTGTACCTCGTTTCGTGGAAGGGGGGAATACCAGGACGGTCGGCGCCCCACTGCGATGCGATGGGGCGCGGCATGGGCAGCCGCTGCTGTGCCAGGCGGGCGCCGACGCGTCACGGGCTGAGGGTCAGGGCGTCGTACGCGAGGCCGTTCCGGCGATCTTGTCTCCGTCGTCGCCCTTGGTGAAGGACAGGTAGTAGTCGCCCTTGTTCGGCGCCTTCCAGACGGCGGAGCTACCTCGCTTGCAGGTCAGAGTGCGTGCACCGTGGTTGGTGTCACCGGTCCAGCCGTCTTCCCACAGCGTGACGACGAAGGGTCGTCCGGAGCCCGAGGTGCAGGAGTTCAGCGTCAGGGAGGTCCGCCCGGCGTTCTGGGTCCACTCGGACGAGTCGAGCCGGTAGATGAAGGAGAACGAGAGCGGGACCGTCCCCGACGGTCGGGCAGCTGCCGAAACGCTCGGCGTGACATGGGCGGAGACCGGTGACGAGGGCGCGACGGCTCCGGCAGGAGCGGTGAGGGCGGCCGTCGCGGTGACAGCGAACGCGGCGGCGAGAATGCTCTTACGCATCGTGTGTTCCTCCTGGGAAACGAGTGGCGGGCCTGGGCCCGACGGGCGGTGGTGCCCGCCGAACAGATGCTTCGGCCAGCCGGCAGGGCAGCGGAAGCGGTTGCCGGTTTCCCACTCGACCGGATACCTGGAAACCCTTTTTGACCTGGCACTTCCGGCATCCGTGGGGCGGTGCTGCTGTCCTTCGTTTCCCTCTGTGCCCGGGCATCCCTGAGGAGGCGGGCTCCTTTCGGGGCCGTGACAGGAGGGGCAACGTGGTAGAGCCACATGCTGGGGGCGACGGGGCGACGTTCGGCACAGAGCCGCGCCGTCTACGCCGGGCAGCAGGTCTGTCGCTGGCGGACCTCGCCGTGGTACTGGGGACGGGGAAGGGCTATCTCAGCTGTCTTGAGCGGAACATGCAGCGGCCGAGCGAGCAGTTCGCCAGGGTGCGCGACGTAGCGCGCACCACCGGTGGTGCGCTCCTGGCGCTCGCTGGTTCTTTGGCAGAGAGCGGGCGGTGAACGAGTTGGTAAGCCTGCTGGGTGACCCGAGTACGGCCGGTGGGCTAATGATGGTCATCGGCCCGTCTCTGGTCGTCGTGCTCCTGTTCGAGGAGTTGTTCACGCTGTGCGGGACGAGGCCGAGCGCGATGCCTTCGTGGACGAGTTGTGTCGGCGGGCATTGGCGGGTCCTCCCGTGGTGGTCGGCGTGCGCGCGGACTTCCATGAACGTGGTGACCCGCTCGCGGGAGGTGGCTATCTGCACGGCCCCCTGAATACGGCCTACTCCACTTTCGACCGCCTCTCGTAATGTTGAAGTGCGCTCAATCTCCGCTTTGCGAGCGCGCGCCGTTGTGGGACTGCGTGCGAGATCAGGCAGAAAGGCTGCTGCGCAGAACTGACCGGAGATGGCGGCCTGCCCGTTCATCCTTGACGCGGCCGATCTGCTCTGGGGCTGAGGTCGCCGATGAGCCAGGACACGCAGAGGTCGCAGGACTCGGCGATCGCATCGCGTCCACCGAGGCCCCCAAGTGGTAAAGAGCTGCCGCCGGACTCAGGTCTGTCAGTCATCGACGTCTTCACCCAGGCCTGCGGCGCGAGCCCGGGCAACCAACTCTGCCCGCGATGCGGCCTGCATCTTGTCCAGAATGTGCGAGACGTGGTTGCGCACGGTCTTTTCGGACAGCCCCAGTTGCTGGGCGATTCGGTGGTTGGCCTTCCCCCGTGCCACATGGTCGAGGACTTCCCGCTCGCGAGCCGTCAGTTGCGGCAGCACTTCGGGATTCCTGGCGGTGCCTGTACCGCGGAGCAACTGCGTGACGCGAGGGGCGACACCGGCACAGAAGACCGCTCCGCCGGCCGCCGCGGTGCGCACCGCGTGCAGCACTTCCTCGCGTCCGGCACCCTTGACGAGGTATCCCCGGGCACCCGCGCGGACGGCGGCCAGCAGGTGGTCATCGTCCTTGGACATCGTGAGCACCAGGACCGCAACCGTCGGGGCTTCGGCTGCCAGGCGTCGCGTTGCTTCGATGCCCGAGGCACCGGGCGTGCCCAGCTCCAAGTCCATCAGCACGACGTCCGCGGCGGTGGCGAGCGTGGCTGCGACTGCGGAGTCGAGGTCTGCCGCCTCGCCGACGACGGCGATGTCGCTGGAACTTTCCAGCGCGGCGCGCAGACCGAAGCGGAACAGGGGGTGGTCGTCGACGAGTACCACTTTAATGGACATTCGGTCACTCTAGGTTAGCGACCGTCCTGTCTGTGTTGCTTCCTCACTCCATCAGGTGGTTGGCGAATATTCCGACGGAGCACAGTAGTTGCGCCCCCTAGCCTGGCGCCGTGCTCGCACTTCAGCGCTCTGCCTCCGAACCGTCCGGCGCTGCTCCTTCGCGCTGTCCGACGAAGCCTCGCTCCGGGAAAGTGCCGGTCATGGCGACGGTTCTTGTTACAGGTTGCACCGTTGTGGCGATCGCCTCGGCGGTGGTGGCCGTAACCGAGCGCAGACTGGAGCTGTACACCAATGTCGGCTCCTGGACGGCGCGTGCCTTCGTCATGAGCCTGTGCTTCGCGGCTGCCGCCGCGGTCGTGCTGCAAGGCGGCGGGCGGCGTGGCCTGGGCCGCGTACTGACGGTCACCGCGGTGGCATTCAGCGCCTACGGCATGGGCGGGGTGCTCTTCTACGCCGCGAGGAACGGCGGGTGGCATCTGCCTCCCCCGCTGCTGAGCCTGTTCAGGGGTACGGCCACCATGACGATGTTCGGCTGCCTGGCGGTGCTGCCGCTGTGGTTCCCCCACGGTCGGCTGGAGCACCGGTACTGGCGGCGGATCATTGTCTCGATGGCTGTCGCGCTCAGCCTCTACCTGGCCCCCGTCTTCTGGTACGGCAGGGGCGTCACGAACGTGACGTGGATGGCCGACGCGGCCGCCAAGGAACATGTCTGGTGGGAGGCGTACGGGTACGTCGTGATTTGGGTGCCCCGCATCGTGGCGGTCGCCGTGCTCATCGACCTGCTCCGGCGGCAACGGGCAGCCAACGGCCTGGTACGTCGTCAACTAACAGCGATGGGCGTCGGGTTCGCCGTGTATTGGGCTGTGCAGATCCTCTATCAACTGCTGGAGAAGAGCGCGGGGCAAAAACTTGCCGAGTGGCTGCTCTATCTACTCAATGCCCCCGCTGCGCTTTCCCTGGCACTGATCTCGATCGCCACCGTCTACCGCGAGGACCTGACGACCTTCGACCGGTTCCTGCGCCGTTCCCTGATCGGCGTGGGCCTGATCGTCGGCCTCAGTTCCGCCTACTACGGGATGTTCCTCGGTCTGTCCCGGCTTCTGACGCTGCGGGCCGACGTGAGTGCCGCGATCGCCTCCGCCCTCGGTGTGCTGGCGCTGCGCCCCGCGGCGGGTCTGCTGTGGAGGGCTGGTGACCTGCTGCTCTACGGGCGCAGGGCGAAACCGTACGAGATGCTGCGCGCACTGGCGGACAGTCTCAGTCACCGAATCCCTGCCGACGACGTACCGGTTGTCCTGTGTGGCACGGTCGTCCAACGTCTGGGCCTGCCGACCGCCGTCCTCACCGCGCACACCAGGTCCGGAAATCAGGTACTCGCCCGGACGGGAGCAGTAGACCGCCCGGAGGCTGTCACCGTGCACCTGGACCTGGTGGACCGGGGCGAGCTGGTCGGTGTTCTCAGCGTTCAGCTTCGGCCCGGACAACGCACCCTGGACGCGAACGACCGCGCAGCGCTGGGTGTGGTCACGGACCAGCTCGGCCCCATCGTCTCCGCCATCGGGCTGCGGGAGGAACTGCGGATCAGCCGGGAACGAGTCGTCTCGGCCTGCGAGGAGGAACGACGCAGACTCCGCCGCGATCTGCACGACGGACTTGGCCCCACCCTGGCCGGGATGCGACTGCAACTTGATGCCGCGGCGATTGCCTTGACCCCGTCCTCCCGCCCTCGCACTCTCGTTGAATCAGCCAGCATCGAAGCCGCCCGGAGCCTGGACGAAGTACGCCGGATCATCGACGACCTGCGCCCGCCGGTGCTCGACGACCGGGGCCTGTCCGCCGCTCTGACCTCCCTCGCGGCCCGGTTCGACACCGGGGCCCTCAGCACAGCCGCAGCCGTTCCTGACACGCTGCCCGAGCTGCCCGCGGCCAGTGAGACCGCGGCCTACCGCATTGCCGCTGAAGCGCTGGCGAACGTGGTTCGGCACGCGGGGGCAACCACCGCCCACCTTGTGCTCGCCGTCGACCGCGAGCAGGACCAGCTCGTGCTGGAGATCACCGACGACGGCTGCGGCCTGCCCGAGCGCCCGCGCCGCGAGGGAGTCGGACTGGCCTCAATGGCCGAGCGGGCTGAAGAGATCGGCGGCCACTGCACGGTCTCCCCACCCACGGACGGCAGCACCGGAACCGTGGTGCGGGCACTGCTACCCCTTCACCTGGATTGACGCGCCCTGCGGGATCGGTCTGCACCGGTACCGGGAGTACACGGGACATTCGCTTCATGTGCCTGGGACAGCGGGCGCACCAAAGTACTCCGCAGAAACACCGCAGCTCTCTCACACACAGCCGAAAGAGACCACAGTCATGCCAAAGCCCCGCTCACTCAAGCGCCTTGTCATTTCGATGCTGTCGACCAGCCTGGCCATGTCCGCCAACTTCGCCACCGAGACGGCCTCAGCTGCCAGCCCTGACGACTACCCCGTGCACGGCGTAGACACCTCAGGCCACCAGCACCCGGGCAACAAGTCCATCGACTGGGTCCAAGTGAGCCGCAGCGGACAGAAATTCGCGGTCATCAAGGCCACGCAGGGCTCCCGCAGCGTCAGTCCCTGGTTCGTCCGCGACCTCGCCGGAGCCCGCAGCATGAGGCTGATTCACACGGCCTACCACTACTTCGAGCATGGACAGGGCGGTGCCGCCCAAGCGCAACATTTCCTCGAAACCGTCCGTGTACAGAAGCTGAACGGCACCCTCCCTTACCAACTGCCCCTCGTACTGGATGTAGAGCGTCAGGAGAAGGGAAAACCCGCCTGCGGCGCCGGCCCCGGCGCCCTGGCTTCGCGCGTGCTCGACTTCCTCAACACGGTGGAGAAGGAAACCGGCGTCTCACCGACCCTGTACTCCCAAAAGTCCTTCGTGAACCAGTGCATGGGAGGCACCAAAGCGCTCGGCAAGTACCGCGCCTGGCTGGCCCACTACAACCCCACCTCGCCGCCCGCGCTGCCGGGCGGCACAGGCTGGTCCTTCTGGCAGTACACAGACAAAGCCACCGTGCCCGGCATCCCGAAGGCGAAGACCGACGCAAACGTTTTCAAGGGCAGCTACGCCGACCTAAAGAGGCTGGCCAACATCCGCTGACCGCAAGACAACCGCCTGCGTACTCATGCCGGTGACCTCCATGACCGCGGTTGGCTCGTGCCCTCACCGCTGAAGGCAAGTCAGTCCAATGTGTCGAACACCCGCGGCGGGTGCCTCCTCGGCCTTGCCTTCAGCCGGAACGGCAGCCGCTGGCCGCCGTCGCGGGGCACCACGAGGCCAAGGTGTGGGACGTCAGCGGCCCCGCTCAGCCGAAGGGCCACTCCATGCCGGGACCGGAAAGGAAACCCGCCTGCACGAAGGTCGCTCTCAGCCCTGATGGGCACGTCCCGCCTCTCTGCAACGCCGCCGCCCCGGCTACCCCGTCCTGCTTGCACGCGTCATGGCCGGGTGGGTGCTGCCATGGTCCTCCTGTGTGGGGCGCGCTCAGTGGCCAGGTGACACCGCACCGCCCTGTCGTCCTTCCCGCCAGGGCGCGACCGGCGCGCGTTCACACCGCATCACGACCTCGTACGCCGGGTGACGACAGCGCTGTGTTGCCCCGAGGTGCCGGCTGATCGTCCGATGCTCTGGGATGTGACCCCTTCATCGCCCGCGCACCGCTCGTTGTTCTTCCGCTCCTTCCGCTGGCTTTCCTTGCTGGCCCTGCTGGCCGTCCTGTCACCGCTCACGGCCTCGTCCGCCCCTGCGGCGCACGCCGCACCCGCCGCTCTGCCCGGGGGGAAGAGTACGTTCGTCGTCGCGGCCGCGAAACTCCACGACGGCAAGAAGTACAACAACTGGACCCAACTCGGCTGGTACCTCTTCGACGCATCGCGGCACCAGGTACGGGCGGAGACCTTCGTCTGGAGACAGGACGCCCCCGTCAAGGAGCTGCGCCGCGAAGAGGCCGGAACGCTCCCCGACGCCCGCTGCAGCGGAGCTCCCGGGAAGATGAGGCGCTGCCAGGTCATGACCGCACCCCGATACTCGGCCGCATCGTCGTCTCGCCCGCCGGTCGTCCGTACCGGTAGCTACCTGCTCCGCGCCAAGGACGGCACCGCCTACCTGGATATCCGCTGGCCCCGCGGGGTCACCGAGACCTGGTCCGTCCACCCCATGCCGGGCCTGGCACGCCTCGACTGGGTCGCATCCAACAACAGCACCCACGGGTACGCGTACGGGAGCAACGCACCGATCAGCGAACGCCGTGAGATGGACACGGTGAAGAAGCACCAGCCCCTTCCTTACAAGAAGATCGAGTGGTCCAAGGACCGTGTCTCAATGGAGTCCTGGCAGGGGCCTTTCGACCCGTCGCGGTACGGGCGATGCAAGACCACCAGTTGGTGTATGACGTACTTCCAGCCGACGAGCGGTGCCTGCAAGTGCGCCAAAGCCGGTTCGGTGACCTCTCTGCAGTACTACCTGGCCCGCGTGAGCAGCAAGGACAGGCGGGACACCTGGTGGCACTGGTGCACCTGCCTGTCCCCCCGCGAGGGCACTTGCTACACCGGCAACTCGCACATCAAGCCGCTGCTCCAGATCATCGACGACGACCACCGCTTCCGTGGATACGTCGGGGCGGAGGCTTCGTTCAACCCCTACAACCGGATCGACAGGGACGGCCACAGCCCACGGTGGCACGACATGCTCGGCGTGTTCCGGTTCGCCGACCCCGGACCCGGGAGGTGAAGGAGCACGTGGAGCGACCGGAAGGGGCAGGAGTGGCATCCGGCGAGCCCGAGGAGCGCGACGTAGACGACAGCGCGCCCGCCGACATCACCTTCGGTTCGGAGTTGCGCCGGCTCCGGCAGGGGCAGGGTCTTGCGCTGGCCGCGCTCGGCGAGAGGCTGCGGACCAGCAAGGGCTATCTGAGTCGTCTGGAGCGCGGGCTGCAGCGGCCGAGTGAGGCCTTCGCCCGCGCCTGTGACCGGGTCCTGGAGGCAGAGGGTGCGCTGCTCGCACTGGCTGCGGGACCGGGTGCTGGGCCTTGCCCCTATCCGGGTCTCACGTCGTTCCGTTCGCAGGATGCGCACTGGTTCTTCGGCCGTGAGCGCGCGGTCGCGGATCTGCTCGGGCTGCTGGCCGATCCCCGTACGGCCGGGTGTCCGGCGGTGGTGATCGGTCCGTCCGGCATCGGCAAGTCGTCGCTGCTGCGAGCCGGGCTGGCCGCGGCCGTCGCTCAGGGCGCGCTGCCCGAGCGGCAGCCCGGCACTCCCGGCGTGCTGTACCTGACGCCGACCGCGCAGCCGTTGCGGGAACTGCACGCTCAGGCGGGGCAACGGCTGCTGGGCTCCTACGCACTGGTCATCGTCGACCAGTTCGAGGAACTGTTCGCCCTGTGTCAGGACGAGGCCGAACGTGTGCGGTTCATCGACGCAGTGTGTGCGCAGGCAGCCGACGGCATGCCCGTCGTCCTGGGGCTGCGGGCCGACTTCTACGGCCACTGCCTTGCCCATCCTCCGCTCCTGGCCGCGCTGCGCTCTCGGGCTCTGCCCCTGGGACCGATGAGTTCCGAGGAGCTGCGCCTGGCGATCACCGAACCGGCTGCCGCCGCCGGACTGGGCCTGGAGCCAGGGCTGGTGGAGGTTTTGCTGCGCGACCTCGGCGCTGTCGGCGGCAGCGGGGCGTGCGAGGCCGGGACCCTGCCGCTGCTGTCCCACGCCCTGCGCGCCACCTGGCAGCACCGGACGGACGGCACGCTCACCGTGGCCGGATACGCACGAACTGGCGGCGTCCATGAAGCGGTGGCAGCGACGGCGGAGCGCGTGTACGGACAACTGCACGCACAGCAGCAGGACATCGCGCGCAGGATGCTGCTGAACCTGGTGCATGTGCGGGACGGCGCGGATGACACCCGCGACCGGTGTGAGCGCGTGGAGCTGATCGAGGTGACCGCGACGGGTAGGGCGGGCGGCGGGCCTGACGACATCGCCGCCGTCCTGGACGCCTTCACCGATGCCCGGCTGCTGACGGCCGACGCCGACGAGGTGGAGATCAGCCACGAGGCCCTGCTGTGGGCGTGGCCGCGGCTGCGCGAGTGGATCGACGGGGACCGTGCCCGGCTCGGGATGCACCGCCGGCTGGCGGAGGCGGCCCGCGGCTGGCAGACGGAGGGCCGGGACCCGTCGTTGCTGCTGCGCGGCGTCCGCCTCGCCGCGGTGTCGCCGTTGCTGGACGAGCAGACCGATGACGCGACTGTCGTACTGCGGCCGGTGGAGCGGGAGTTCCTGAAGGCCTGCCAAGCGTTTGCGGAGGCCGAGCGGACGAGAGAACGCCGCACCAGCCGCCGACTGCGGCAGCTGGTCGCGGCCCTCGCCGTGCTCCTGCTGCTCTCCCTGGCCAGCGGCCTGCTCGCCGTACAAAATTCCGCCGAAGCCGAACGGCGCACTGCCGAAGCCTCCCGGCAGAAGCACCACACGCTGGCCTCACTGCTGTCCAGTGAGGCGCGTGAACTGACCCCGTCTCGGCCGGAGTTGTCCGCTCTGCTCGCGGTGGCGGCGGACGGGCACGAACGGACCGCGCAGACACGCGACGCGCTGCTCGGCACGCAGGCCCAAGGATTCGTGGGACGCCTTTCGAGCGCGCGACACCAGGACATGCTGTGGTCGGCCGGACTCAGCGGCGACGGCCGCGTCCTCGTCAGCAGTGGCCTCCGGGGCAGGGCGCTGATCTGGGACGTCAGTCACCGCAAGGTCCTGCACGCGGTCGATCTCGCCCAGGGAAAGCCGCGTGCCGTCGCCGTGAGCCCGGACGGGTCCCGGGTGGCGGGAATCGGCGCAGACGGCGTGCTGCGGCTGTGGGACGCCCGGTCCGGACGGCAACTGGCGCGCACAACCACCGCACCGTCCAGCACGCCGGCTCTGGGTGCACTGGAATTCAGCCGGGACGGCCGCACCCTGGCCGTGGCCGGGGCCGGTGTCCGGCTCCTGCGGGCGGACAGCCTGGCAACGGCCGATTCCCCTGCCGCGCGCCCCCGCCTGGCGGGGCTCGCCCTCCATCCCGACGGCCACACGGTCGCCGGTGCCGGATGGGACGGCACGGTGTACGTGTGGCGGCGGTCCGCCGGCGGATTCACCGATGCGCCGCTGCGCCTCGACGGCGGCTCCGCGAACGTCTTCGATGTCGACTTCAGCAGGGACGGCGCGCTCCTGGCCGCCGCGGGGCGCGACGGCGTCGTCCGGCTCTGGCACACGTCCGACTGGCGGCCCGCAGGAGCGCTGGAGGGGCACAGCAGCGAGGTCTGGCGGCTCGCCTTCCGCGACGACGGAAAAGTGCTGGCCTCCGCCGGGGAGGACCAGCAGGTGATGCTGTGGGACGTACGGGAGCGGCGGCGGCTCGCCGCACTGGGTGGTCACAGCGGGTCCGTCCACACGGTGTCCTTCTCCCACGACGGCCTGCTGGCCGCCGGTGCGAGCGACCGGACGACGACCCTGTGGGACACCACCGGCTGGCTGACGGACGGCTGCGCCGTCCAGGGCGGACCGCTGCGCGCGGCGGCGTACAGCTCCCAGGGATTAGCCCTCGCTGTCGGCGGCTCCATCACGTTCCGCAGCTCGGGCCTGTGCCGAACACTTCGCCTCAGCCCGGGACCGGTGCGCGGTCTGGCCCGCGGCGGCGGGCTCGTGGCCGCGGGCGGTGACGCCGGTACGTTCCGGGTCTGGGACCTGCGGAGCGGGCCGGGCAGACCGTACGAGCTCGACCCTCCTTCGGCCCCCGAGGACTACCGGTACCAGTACGGGACGGCGGTGAGCGCGGACGGCAGCCTGGTGGCCGTCGGCGGGTACAGCAACCAGGTCCGTGTCTGGCGCATGGGTACCGACGGTCCGGCGCCCGTATCCTCGCGGCCCTGGGATGCGACGGGCACGGTCCGGGCTCTCGCTTTCAGCCCCGACCGCCGCACCCTCGCGGTGGGCGCCGACCGCGAGGTCGAGTTCGTCCGGCTGCACGGCAACCACACCGTACGAAGCTTCGCGTCCTTCACCGCGCCGGTGACCGCACTGGCCTACAACGATGCGAACCGAACACTGGCGGTCGGGACCGAGGAAGGCACGGTGGAACTGTGGGATCTGCGCATCCACCGCCGCACGCTCGCTCTGGCCACCCATCAGGGTGCCGTACGCGCCCTGCACTTCGCTGCGAACGGCGAGCGCGTCGCCGTGGTCGGAGCATCGGGAGCGGCCCGCTGGTGGACGCTGGACGTGCGCCGGGTGCACGGGCGAGCCTGCCGCGTGGCCGCGGCGCCGAACTCACAGGAGTGGCAGCGGATGGTCCCCGACGTGGACCGCTCCGCTGTGCTCTCGACGGCGGCGAAGTCCTGCCGTACCCACACCCCAGGTGCCCCGTGACGGGAGCCAGAAGGCCGGGCCCGCGTAGGCTCCTGCCGAACCGGTAGGCACTCGAACGGCTGCACGCCCTGTTGGTGCTGCCGTGCGGCCAGGTGTGGCAACGACGTGCAGGTGTGGTTTCCCGGTTGGTGTCCAAGTCTGTCGAAGCGGCGCAGCACGGATGGAACGCTCGGCACATGGACGTCATCGAGAACGCCGCGGCGGGTCTCATCGTCGCCACCATGGTGTGGCTGGCCCGATGGGCAGATCTGACAACCTTGCGCGACCCGACCTCAAGCCGGGTGCGCATTGATTGATCTATGCACAGCCTGCACCGCCAGGCGGGATATCCCTCCCTGCGTGAGACGGCCCCGCGCATTAGTGCGTCCGTCAGCACGCTCAGCAACGCCATGACGAAGCCGAAGCTGGCCCCCCCTGCACACGTACACCGCACTGGCGCAGCAGTTTGCTGCACGGCTCCGCTCGGGCCCGTGGAGCGGTGATCCCGAGGAGTGGGCGGACCGCCTTGACCGGTACGTTGTCCAGCTGTGGGAGAGGCTTCCGGTGCCGGCCGTCCGCCCGCCGAGAGGACCGTTACCACCGCTGTCCGCGAGGCGTGGCACGCGGTCGGTGAGGGGCGCGGCCCCGAGAGCATCCCGCGCAAGAGTGGTGAACGTGGTCCGACGGTCCGACGTCCTGGGCGTCGAGGTCGACCGCAAGATGATCTGGGTGTGGGTGTCCACTCTCGGCTGTGAGGAGGTGGACGTGCTGGACGGCGACAGCATGGTCTCGGAGCGATGGCAGAGCGACTTCGAACGGCTGGTGTCACAGTGGCTGGACGCCGTCGTCCACGTCGGTCCGGTCGTCGAGCCCTGGGGCATCAAGCCCCGGGCGGGAGGGCGATGCACCCGGGACACCGCCCGGGTGCCGGCGACGGGGAGCCCCCCCCCCGCACCCGGGACTCCTTCATACGGCCTTCTATCGCCCGAAGGCCGAGGAGCAGAAAACCGGAGACGCCTCAGCGCCTTCGACACAGGCCCTGTCGCGGTGCCGACAACCTGGGATGACGCGGCCGACAATCCGGTCGAAGCGACCGCGACCGGTGTGGGACCTTCCCGGGCTTCCGCGCAACGGCTGCGTCGCCGCAGCCGGCCAGCTCACATGAGGCTGACCGCCGACCTGCTCAGGTAGGGAGCGCTACCTGACCTCAACGGAGTAGCGGCTGCCGTCGAAGGTCCAGCCGTCGGAGCCTTCGCCGATGTCCTCGACGATGACGTCGTCGATGGAGTGGTCCTCGAACTTGTCGTCGGTGAGCTCGCCCGCCGTCCAGAGGTCTTCGATCTCGTCCCAGTGGCCGCGGCGGCCGTCGATGCGCAGCGGCGCGGCATCGGGGGTGCCACGCTGGCGCCGGTCTGTGCCGGTGGTGACCCAGCCGCTGATCTCGAAGTCGCCCCGCTTGATGGTGTCGGGGAGGGGTTCGGCGGGGACGACGGCGACGTTCTCGTAGGCGGTGTGGATGACGTCGCGGTAGCTGCGGCGGATGTTGTATTCGGGGTCGGACAGCCAGTTGAGGAGGGTTTTGACGGTCACGTCGAGGCCGGCCTCGTCCAGGGCCTGGTAGCCGCGCTGGGTGCCGGTGAGCTGGGACTCACAGCTCGTCAAGGGTGGCCGGGGAACCTCGGAGAGCTGGATTGTCATCGAGCCCGTCGCCCACGCCATCAATGTTCTGGAACGCCTGCCCCACCGTGACCTGCTGTTCTGCCGGCCGGTAACTGGCCGTCCACACTCGACGATCTCTGCCAACCGCCACCCCATCCAGGAAACCCATCTGTCCGAGACCGGCCTGCTCGTCCTCGACATGGCTGGCCTCGACGACACCACCGTCTACGCGTTCCAGGACGCGATCGCCCGCACCTGGGCCGCGACCGTCGACCGCACCACGCGCGCCCCGGGCCAGCCCGGGGCGCGCGTGCGCATGTACGTCGACCTCCGGCAGCCCCTCACACAGGCCTCACCGCAGCAGATGCTCATCGGTGGCACGCAGGAGGCCTGGTCCGCCACCACGGGGGGAGCGGCGGACCAGGCCTGAAATCCACTGTCCCACAACGATCTTCGATGCGTCGTCCGCTCTGCGGAGGCCGGGGCCGGCCCTGAACGGCTTCTCTGGCCGCAAAAGAACGAGTCGGTGGCCTTGGTGAGCTACCACTGATCGAAGGACCAGCCGGGATGGCACTTGATCAGGAGAGGTTGGTGTGTGTCCCAGTCATTGGGTGCCAGGCCGCGTACGGACCGTGGGGTGATCCGGCCGGTGTCGTCGATGTCGAACCCCCAGGAGAAGCCGGTCAACGGCACGACACGCCGTTCGGTCTCTTCGAGTGGGGTCCGGGCGAGGAAGCTGTGGGCGAGCCACGCCAGCGGCGAGCGCTCAACCCGTGACGGTGCATCGAACAGCATGGGCCTGACGCC
Source organism: Streptomyces dioscori (assembly GCF_003024195.1). Classification (GTDB taxonomy): domain Bacteria; phylum Actinomycetota; class Actinomycetes; order Streptomycetales; family Streptomycetaceae; genus Streptomyces; species Streptomyces dioscori. The sequence goes on along the minus strand of NZ_KZ679068.1, from coordinate 44,813 downwards.
GAAGAAGGCATAAGGGGAAGGCGCATCCTCGAAGAGGAAGAACGGGTCCATCTCGAAGGCCGTCCCGTTCGAGGGGCTGTCTGTTGACCGGACCAGCTGGACCCAGCCGAACATTGCTCGATAGCCCTGGGCAGGATGCTCGACACGGGCACTGCAGCAGGGGAACCCGCGCGCCCCCGGCGGCTTGCCGACCACTTCGGGATCATCGACGAGGTCTACGGTCACCGTTACGGTTCCCGCCGCACCATCATGAACAAAGGGGATGATCACCTCCCCACCCTTCCGGTGATCCGCTCCAGCGGCAAGGTGCAAATCCAGGCACGGCGCGAGGGTCGTTCCGCGGCGGCTCCAGGGCGCGGCAGGTCACCGCAGCCGCAGTATCCGGGCGTACCGGTCGACGCCGCGGGCAGCATCACCAGCCCTGTGTCACGGGGCCCGCGGCCGGCAGCGGCACGGCCTCGGGACTTCACCTGTTTTCCCGGCCGCGCGCAATCGACAGCAGTTCGCGGCCCCGCTCCGGTGTCAGCAGCGGGCAGAGGAGAGGATCTGCCACCCAGCCCAGCGGCGCGAGATGATCCGGCCCCAGCGGCTCCCACTGGGGCAGTGCGTCCCGCAGCGTGTTCCATGCCGCGTCGCTGTCCGCCCGTTGCGCCTGCTCCCGTGCCCGTTCGACCGCCTCCCCGAACGGCCCGGTTGCCGTGTACCGGTATGTCCCGTCCCGCACCTGTTCCAGCGTCGCGTACGCCAGTGACACCAGATCCTCGTCGGCACCCCGCAGGTGGAACATCAGCGTGGAGTCGTCCCGGTATCGGTGCTCCGCGTGCTCGGCGACCAGCGCCGGCAGGAAATCGGGCGCGTACTGCGGATCCGTCACCAGGTCCTGGAAGTACACCGTGTAGGTCTGCCCGAGGAGCCGGCGTATCTGATCCCCCAGGCCGGTGGCCCGGGGCCTGCCGTACGCCCTGGCCTCATCCAATGCTTCCACGGCCCGTTCCCAGTCGCCGCGCAGCGCGTCGAGACGGGCCTGCTCCACGACGGCGTCCATCTCTCGCGTGGTGTCATTGGCGAACACCGGGGCCCCGTCGGCCGGCCGTGCGTGCAGGCTGTGGAACTCCCGGAACATGTCGCGCATGAACTCGTAGAAGTTCGTGTACCGCTCGGGGGCTTCCGCTCGCCAGCTCGCCCACGTGTACACGGCCCACTCACCGTCCTCCCCCACGTCCTCGGGATCCAGGAGGACGTACGTGATGTCGGACTCAACGTCGAGTTGCAGCCCGCGCCGCCAGATGTCAGCCTCCTGCCGCTCCTCGGGGCCGGCGTCCTCGTCCAGGTATTCCTCGAACGTGTCGGCGAGGCCCGAGGCGTTGTCGTGCCAGTGCGCGGCCGTCGTCCCCGCCAGCAGGGACACGAAGCCGCCGGCATGCCGCCACCCGTCGCTCACCTTGAGGAACTCCCGGTACGAGGGGGGCATTCGCCGTCCGAGACGCTCCTCCATGGCCACGATGAGCTCCTCGGACGCGGGCGGGAATCCCAGCCACCGTCCCTGCCGAGCGGCTTCGTTGCCTGCGCTCAGCGCCGTGGCACTCGGCAGGGAATCCGCCCACTCTCCGCTCCATCTGAGCAGAAAGGGACGCCAGTTGATCGTTGCGTGGACCGTCATGCGTCCGATGCTGCCATCCGCCACTGACAGTGCCGCGTGGGCCGCAACCAGGAGGCTCTGCGTACGGTTCGGGGGCATCCCGAGCCTGGCCACCTTGTCCTCGCTCGCGGGCGGCTGAAGCAGGTGCACTCCCCCGTTGCCCCGTGCGGGTCGGTTCGCTCGACGACCTTCCTGTCCGGCGGGCTCGCCTCAGTGAAACCGCTCCCGGCTCCCAGAGCCTTCCACAGCCGCCGAACGACGCCCTGAGCGGGTCCGCTCCTGCCGTTGCCCCGCAACGCCGTGCAAACGTCAAAGCGTTGCGAAGCGGCGAGGGTCTCGTGTTGCCTGGGCAGCGCCCAGGCAACACGAACACTCCGCTCATCCGCCCCTGCAAACCGAGGGAACGCCGAACAGTGTCGAACGACCCGCCCACCGCTGATGCAAAACCGCAGGCGAGCACCGACGAAGGATCCATTGAACGATCACTGCCCGCCATCGACTGGGCAGCCCTCAGGCGCAGAAATGACCGCCGTCGCGCACGCCGCAGACAGATCGGCGGAGGCGTCGGGGCGTCCCTGCTCGCCGCGGTCTTTCTCGGTGCCTGGATCGCTACCCGGGGCGAAGAGCAACCGCCGGTGCGCTACACGGCTGAGCTGCCGACCGTGTTCGACGACTATCGGCTCGCAGGCCCCGGCGAATCCCTATGGGACAAGACGGGCATCGGCGAGAACCTCGACCCGACGACAGAGACAGCGCACGCCACCTATGTGCGGTCCGACGGCAAGAAATCCTTCATCATCACTGTGGATCTCGACCCGGTAGCCGATGTGTCAGATCCCGGTGAGGGCGACGACATCGTCTCGACGATCCTGGGCACCTCCGTCGACTCCGACGAGGCCAAGAGCTACGATCCCGGCCCTATCGAAGGCAAGCTGCTCTGCGTGCAGTACGCGGTCGCCGGCACCACCAGTTCCCGCTGCCTCTGGGGCAACGGCACGGCCCTCGTCACCGCCCAGCCGGTCGTCACCTCCGGCCCCAGGCCCACCCCGGAGCAAACGGCCACAGAAGTCCGCTCCTTTCTCGGCGAGCTGCACGTGCACCCAGTGACGTAGGGTCCTCTTCCTCAACGTCCAGCGTGCATTTTGCTGAGGCGACCGTCGAAGTACTGCGCCTTGAGTTCCCGGTCGCCCTCCTCGGGGGTGGGACGGCGACCGGTCCCTCTTCCCACGCCGACTCCAGCCGTCCGGACAGCCGGTGCGGGAGTTCAGTGAAAGACCGTGCGCTTCTGGCGGCCGATGGCCGCCATCGCGCGCGCTACGTGGCCCAGGTCCTCGGCGTGGAAGGCCGCCGCACGGCCTGTCTCGCCCGGCCCTTCGCTGAGCCCGGCTCGTGCGTTGGTGAGCAGCCAGTACGCGGTCTCCCGGCCGATGTCACGCACACATCGCTTTACGGCGTCCCTGACCGGCAGTTTTATGGCCGCGATGTCCTCGCGGAGCGCAGCAGTGATCACGTCGATCTGGACACGGCTGGGGACGCGCCCGGGCAGTTGAGCGGTCAGTGCAAACGCACTGTCGTAGTGGTCGCGCACGGTGTCGTACTCGCCGTCATCCACCGGCCGCCCCTCTTCCCACAGGCACGGCATGGTCCCGGCCGGCCACGCCGCGAGCGACAAGCTGCATGACCGCGCCCGCCACGCACAGGGCGCCCGGCGCATACATCTCCAGCGCCCAGCAGAGCCGCGCAGGTCGGTCCCGGTCAACGGACGCAAGGCCCGGGCGTGGCACACCGATGTGCCAGCCTCGCCCAGACAGCGCGTTTCCGGCATGTTCCAGCGCAGGCAGGCGCCCGGCCAGGTGGTTTCCGCGTTCTTCCGGCGCGACGCAGCCCGATCCCAGGCATGCGGCGGGCACGGGGTTCCCGCCGAAGAACTGCGGGATCAGCAGGCCGAGGCCGCCCGCGACGATGCGGCCGTGCTTCGGGGCGACGCGAACGTCGGCGTGCGAACCCGGCCTGCTCGTCCGCAATGTGGCCAGCCTCGACGTTGCCGGCAAACGGCCGGTGATGGACTTGTTCCGGGCGCCACCCTTGGCGACTGTGGAAGGCTCAGGGACCTGGCCGCATACACCCCAGAGGGTTTCGTGCAGGCGCGTGATCCGTGGCGCAAGGGTCGGACAGGTCGACCGCGTGGAGCTCACCGGGGAAGGTGTCGAGCGGGGTGCGTGCCAGGCCGACCGGCCGATGGCCCTGGCCGGTCAGGCGTTCGGCCACGGCCAGGCCGATGCCGCGCGAGGCTCCGGTGATGAGCACGCGTCGGGAGATCATTGGACGGGGCTGCCTTTCTCATATCGGCGGGTCGTGTCTATACGGGGCGATGGACGTCACGGGTGCCGGTGCCTTGCCGGGTGCCGACACCCGTGGCGGTACGGGTTTCAGAAGCCGGGGAAGAGGAACTGCAGGTCGTCCAGAGTGATGGTTCCGGTGACCTGGATGTTGTCCGTGGACTGGTGGCGGCCGTAGACGAGGCGCAGTACGGCTTCCGCCGTGCCGCTAAGGACGCCTGCCGGTTCGGCCGGCTCGCACGGGTACAGATGCAGTTCGGCGCCCAGGTCCAGCATCATGCCGGTAGCCGGCTCGGTCAGTGTCAGAGCGAGCTGTGCGGGGGCGAGCCGGGTGAGGGTGTCAGCGTCCCGGAAGCGGGTGGCCACCAGGTCCAGCCGCTGCCACAGCAGCCGCGTTTCCGGCGCAGGAACGGTGGCCTGCGGGTTGAGGGCGGCCTCGATGTCCCAGGCGTGCACGGACTGCTCGGAGAGCCGGTAGCCGGCGTAGACGGGCATCTCGAGCAGGCCCGCGAAGTACGGGACGCGCACCGGCTGCTTCTGCGGCGCCTCGTGGGAGTCCAGCAGCTGCAGGTGGCGGGCGTCTGCGGCATGCCATGCCTCACGCTGCGCCAGTGGGGACAGGGCGTTCCACCGGTTCCATACGGGCTCCAGCTCCTCCCGCATTGGTTTCCGCTCGTCGCCCGCGATACCGCGTTGGATGAGAGCGGTGCAGATTTCGGCGGCGCTGCCCAGGTGGGAGAGGACCTGGGCGATGCTCCATGCGCCGGCTTTCGAGGGCCGTTGCAGTTCTTCTTCGGACAGGGCGCTGACGGTGTGGGCCAAGCGCGCGGAGCTGGTGTGCAGGGCCGCGAGCCAGGGGCGGAGAGTGTCGGGGGCATCGGCGGTGCTGGTGCGGATCGTCATGTCGCTTTCAGTTGCTCTGGTAGGCGAGGTCGGCGGCGGTCAGGCCCTCCAGGGCCATGCCGAGCTGGAGTCCCTCGGCCATGCGGCGGCTGATGCGCTGGCGCAGGGTGACGGCGAGGTAGCGGGTGAGCAGCTGGGGCTTGGCGGCCAGGTCCTCGGCGAGCTGCTGGGCGCGGGGCAGGACCTCCTCCAGCGGCAGCACTTCCGCGACGGCGCCCCAGCGTTCGGCCTGCTCGGCGGTGAAGGAGCCCTGGGTCAGGGTGAGGTAGCGGGCTCGGTTGACGCCCAGAGCCTCTTCCCAGGCGATCTGGATACCGTCGCCGGGGACGATGCCGAAGGTCAGGTGGGGGAAGTCGGAGAAGACGGTGGTGTCGGCGGCGATGACGATGTCCGCGAGCAGGGCGTACTCGCTGTGGACGGATGCGGGGCCGTTAACCGCGGCGATGACGGGCATCTCCAGGTCGACCAGGCGCTGCAGCACGCGGCGTCCCTCGGCGATGGTGCGGTCCCACTGGGCGGGCTTCGTGATGTCGCCCAGGCTCGCACCGTCGATGTCGGTCATGAACCGGTCGCCGGTGCCGGTCAGCACCAGTGCCCGGTTGTCGCGGTCCTCACCGATCTCGAACAGGGCACGGGGGAAGTCGGTGTGCGTGGTGCCGGTGAAGGTGGCCGGCCCCTCGTCGGTGTGGAAACGCAGCGTGAGGACGCCCGAGGCACTGCGGCTCATCGCGAGGTTCTTGAACGCCGTGAAGTAGGACGGGATGTGCTCGGACATGAAAAGCTCCCAAGTCAAGTAGTAAGGGGCGGGAAGTCGTTCCGCTCTGTGCTTCCCTACTCAACTCCCACCGCGACCGCCTGCATAGTGCCTGGCCAGAGCACCTGCCGAGGGCGGCTATAAGCTCCGGTGATGGGGCCGGGCACACTCGGCCCGCACCCGCCCAGACGGCAACGGCTCGCTGCAGCGACGTTCCGGTATTCGTGCCCGCTCGTCCGCAGGCACGGAGGAGTGTCACGGACAGTGACATTGCATCGGTCCGCAGACGTGCGTGGCGTTTCTCTCGATGCGTGATGCGATGAGCGCATGGAAATCCGAGCAATGCGCGCGTTCGTGGCGGTGGCCGAGGAGGGAAGCCTGTCCGCGGCGGCACGACGGCTGCACATCAGCCAGCCCGCCCTTTCCCAGACGGTCAACGCCCTGGAACGCGAATTCGGCACTCGGCTGCTGACCCGCAGCTCCACCGGTGTGCAGGCCACCGAGACCGGCCAGACTCTGCTCGCCGAGGCCCGTGCCGTCCTCGCCCGCTACGACCAGGCAGTGGCCGCCATGGCGGCCCGCACCGGGGAAAGCACGGCCACACTGCGGATCGGCATCCCCCTGGAACTCCCCGCCGACCTGCTGTCCAGAGCCCTGCTGGACCTGGCCGCCGCCTATCCCTCAACACGCGTTCAGGCCCGGCACCTGTCCACCACCGCGCAACTGGCTGAACTACGCAAAGGCGACCTCCATCTCGGTCTGCTGAGAGAACGTCCCCTCGGACAGGAATTCGACGCAATGCTGGTCGTCGAAGAGCGCCTGGGAGTTCTCCTCGCAACGCAGCGCGCCGCAGAGCTGGCCGACCCCGACGGCATCCGCCTCGACGCCCTGAACGGCCTGGACTGGGTGGGCTTCGCCCGCTCCGGCAGCCCCGCCTGGTACGACGAACTCACCGCCATCCTGCGCAGCCACGGCATCGACCCGGGCGCCCCCGTCCCCGAAGGGCAGCCACTGATTGCCGAGGTCAAACTCGCCTCCGTCAGCGCCGGTCACGCCTTCACCCTCGCACCCCCCGGCTGGTCCCAGCCCCTGCCCGACACCGCCACCTGGTACCCGCTGACCGGCCATCCCATCGTCCGGCGCACCTGGGCCGTCTGGAACGCAGGATCCCACCGCCGCGACCTCGGCCACCTCATCGCCGCCCTGGACCAGCCCACCGTTCAAGGGCCGTCCAGCACCACCGGTTGAGGGCCGCGTCACCAGCCAGCCGGTGCCACTGCAGTTCACTGCAGTGGCGACGCGGCCAGGCCCGGGCGTGCGACGATCTGGCAGGCGACCTCAAGCACGGCAAGCAGCCCCATAAGCCGCATTTCAACCGATCTTGGAACGTGTGGATCGAACGGAATTCCTGGTCGGGTGATCCTCCGGCGCTGCGCGCATGAAGGCAGGGCCTCCTGGTAGCTCCGGCGTGCGACCCCATTCCGAGCGGTTCACGGCGGCCCTGTTGTCGTTGTTGTACGCGCCCGACCCCGTGGACTGCAACTCGCCCGCAGTGTCATGCGATTGCCTCGACACGTGCACGGCACGCGGCTGATCATCCCGATCGAGTGCGCCGGTATCCCTCCGGACATGACGGACGCGAAGTGGGCGGAGGTCCGGCCCTTGTTGCCGGTACCGGCCTGGTTCCAGGGGCGGGGCGGACGGCCCCAGGTCTACTGTCACCGGCAACTGCTGGACGCGATCCGTTACCTGGTCGCGGGCGGGATCTCGTGGCGGGCGATGCCCGCGGACTTCCCCGGCTCGGGCCGGGTTTACGCCTTCTTCCGCCGCTGGCGCGAGCACGGGCTGATCGCCGAGTTCCACGACCGGCTGCGCGGGAAGGTCCGTGAACGCGAGGGCCGCGAGGCCGAGCCCTCGGCGGGGATCATCGACGCACAGTCGGTGCAGGCCGCCGCAACGGTGCCGTCCGCCTCACGCGGCTACGACGGCGGGAAGAAGGTTCCGGGCCGCAAACGGCACGTCGTGACCGACGCCCTCGGTCTGCTCCTGGCCGTCGCAGTCACCGCCGCGAACATCGGAGACCGGGACGCCGCAGCCGGCCTGCTGACCCGGCTGCGCCAGCTGCACCGCGACATCACCCTCGTCTGGGCCGACGGCGGATACACCGGCTCCCTCGTCGGCTGGTGCCGGGACAAGCTCGCTCTGGCCTTGGAGATCGTCAAGCGCACCGACGACATGACAGGTTCGTGATGCTGCCGAGGCGGTGGGTGGCGGAGCGCACGTTCGCGTGGTTGATGAACTCCCGCCGTCTGGCCCAGGACTACGACACCTTGCCTGCCACCAGCGAGGCGATGATCTGGTGGCCGATGGTCACGCGGACAAGTCGGCGTCTGGCACGGCCACGGCCACGGGCCGCCGGCCGGCACTGAATGCCCCTGACGCCTCCAGGAGAAGCCATCCGCACTCCGCCAGGCGACGGGCTTTGGACCGCAGCCCCTCGACCTTCGCCGGCATCGCCCCAAGGCCCAGCTTCACCGCGATCTCTTTGGCCCGAAGCGGCCCGTGACCCGTGGATCGATGCTGTTCCAGAACGCCCAGAATCCGCTGATAGCCCGGCGCCAGAACCGTCACCGGCAGCCCTTCCCGCCAGAGCGGCACTGTCGAGCCCGGCACCGGCGCAAGTGATGGCGCCGCTTCCTCCTCCGCCTCGGTCGTGGTCACGGCAGTGGACTCGGCCGCGGAGACTGCCAGGGCCTCGACCAGTTCCTCCCGCGCGATCACCCGCCGGTCGAGCTCGATCTCCGCGGCCTCCAACACCTCAGCCAACCGCGCGACTTCCTCCCGCAAGCCCTCCACCCGCACGCGGGCAGCCGCCCCGCACCTCCAGCATTCGCAGCACCGACGCCACCGCGCACCCCTCGGTCATGAAGCGGACACAAGACGTCGGCATGCCTCCCTCACCCCAAGCGAAACCAACGCGACTGATCATTTCGGCCCTGACCGTGCTCAGTCTCACCGAGGGATCGCCAGGTCTCAAGCCGGCCAAGTGTCGCATCGCCACGGCGGACTTATGTGACACCTCCCTCGGCGAAGTGGTCGAGGGCGCGAAGCACATGACCGCGCGTCGTGACGGTGCCCAGATGCCCGGCGTCCTCGACCACGATCAACTCGGCACCGGGCCAGGCCCGGTGAAGCGCCCACGCGGTGTCAGGAGGCCCGCCCATGTCGAGCCGGCCGTGGACCAGCACACCAGGGATGCCGGCCAGCCGTCCGGCTTCGCGAAGGAGAACACCCTCCTCCAGCCACGCGCCGTGGGAGAAGTAGCGGGAGCAGATCCGCACAAAGCCGAGCCGTGAGGCCGGAGGGCGATCTCCGTACACGCTGAAGGCGCCCTTGGTCTCCCCGGACAGGACGGTGTCCTCCCACGCGCACCAGTCGGCCGTGGCCTTGTCGCGGACGGCGGCATCGGGATGTTCCATCAGGCGGGCGTAAGCCCCGACCAGGTCGCCGTCGGGAGACAGGCCGGCACCGGCGATGAAGCGTTCCCACTGCTCGGGGAAGAACCGTCCCACGCCCCTGTAGAGCCAGTCGATCTCCGAGCGCCGGGTGGTGGTGACACTGGAGATGACGATCTCCGATACGCGCTCGGGGTGCTGTTCCGCGTAGGCCAGGATGAGCGTGGAACCCCAAGAGCCGCCGTGAAGAAGCCAGTTGTCGATTCCCAGATGCTTCCGCAGCCGTTCCATGTCGTCGACCAGATGCCAGGTGGTATTGGACCGCATGTCGGTCGCCGGGTCGCTGGCGTGCGGGATGCTACGGCCGCAACCTCGCTGGTCGAACAGCACGATCCGGTACTGCTCCGGGTCGAAATACCGGCGCACGCCCGTTCCGCAACCCGATCCCGGGCCTCCGTGCACGACGAGCGCCGGCTTGCCACGGGGATTGCCGCACACCTCCCAGTACACGTGATTGCCGTCACCGACGTCGAGAACGCCCTTCTCGTAGGGCTCGATCGGGGGATACAGCTCACGCTCATTCATCCGGCACCCTCCACCCCTGCATCACGACTCCGGCACCCTACAACCGCTCCGCTTACACACGACATCGCCAAACCCGGACCACCATGTCGGTCACCTCGACCAACTCGACCACCACATTCATCAGCGAGGAGAGCAGCAGCTCGTCGAGCCGCGACCGTACTTCGTTCACGGCGCAGCACTGTCGGCCACACAGCGCACCGGCCGGGCGATTTTCGGGCTATCTCAGCCACCATCACGAGAAGATCGACAGTCACGCTGCGTACGCGACCACACGAGGTGAACCAGAGCCGCTCAGACCTCCATAGCCACGGACCCGAAGTGCGCTCGCTCCACACCCAACCCCGGCCGCGAGTTCCCCAGGGGGCCTCTTGAACCAGCGGCACGAGCAGCCGGGGAAGCGGCGCGCATTAAGCCGTAGGTACGTCAGTGATCGGCCTGTACGCGCCTGGGGACGTACTCTCACCCTTCCTCAAGGAGAGGGGCATCCTGCCGCTGGATATCCGCAGACCGCTGCTTGTCCCTTGGGGGCCTCCGCCTGAGACACGTCGCTGCGGTCAGCAGGAACGTGGTGCCGGTGGCGATGAGGACGACGGTGTCGGGAGTGGTGACGGTGAGGAGGAGTCCAGTGGCGGCAGCGCTGAGGCCGTAGCCGATGCCGCTGCCGGCGTACAGGACGGAGTAGCCGACGGGGTGCAGGTCGGCGGGCAGTTGTTCGCGCAGGGTGAGGTTACGGGTGATCAGTACGGCTGCCTGCAGGAGACCGGTGAGAGCGAGGAGAGCGGCGATCACGGTCCAGGTGGAGGCGAATGCCGTGGCGGCGACGCCCGCGATCATGATGCCGAGTAGAAGGGTGCTTTGGCGTTCCACGCTGCCGGGCCAGATGCGCGCGCCATAGACGAGGCCGCCTAGGATACTCGCGAGGGTGAAGCCGGTGAGGATCGGGCCACTGTAGGTAACGGGCAGCTCCCGGTGCTGGAGCAGGGCGGGCAGTGTGAGTTCGATGCCGGCCAGCAGGTACATGGCGGCGATGCTGGTCAGGTAGACGGGCCAGGCCGTCAGGGCTTGTTTGAGCGGGGCGCGCTGTCCTTCGTCCGTGGCGCCGGTTTTGTCGGGCAGCAGCCACAGCCCGGCGGTGGCGGCGAGCGTGGCGATCGCGGCGAGGAGGAACGGGGTCTGCGGAGCGGACTGGAGCGCGAGTACGGACACCAGGGCCGGTGAGGCGGCCCAGGCAGCCATGTTGAGCGTGGATTCCAGACTGAGGGCGGCGTGGAGGTGCTTTTGGGGGGCGAGGTCCTCGGCCATGGTGCGCAGCGCGCCGGGTGCGGCGGCTGCGGCGGCGCCGGCGAGCGCGGCGAGGATCACGGCGAGCGCGGCGTCGGGGGTGGGAAGGAAAGCGAGCAGGGCGAAGGCGACGGCGGACAGTCCGAGTCCAGCGGTGATTTCTCGGCGGTAGGGGCGCGTGCGCAGGCGCATGCTGAGAAGCGGGGCGCCTATCGCTTCCGCGATGGCGTACGCGGCGGCCATGGCGGCGCCGCCGCTGTAGCCGGCGTCCGTTCCGCGCCCGTAGAAGAGGAAGGCGAGTGGCGCCATTGCCACCGGCAGGCGGCTGGCCGTGACGACCTCGGCCCAGATCGAGACGTGCTTGGTGAACAGGCCGCGGTACGGCACGCGTGGTGATCCTTAACTGTCGTACTGGGCCAGGAGACCGGTCAGTTGGTCTTCGAGGGCGCTGGCTTCATCGTGGTTGTGGGCGAGGACCACGTACTCGAGGTTGCCGGTGGCGGCGGTGTCGTCGGAGGCGATGACGATGCCATGACCACGATGGGGATCCCAAGCGAGCCCGTGTTCTCGCATGGCGGGCAGAAGATGGGCGAGCGCGGGTGCCCGGACGTTGAACCTGCTGATCAGGACATGGCTGTCCGTCCAGTCCGGTCCGACAAGAGTCTTGGCGATGTGATGCAGGTGGGTACTGCCGCCCAGACGCGCGTTGACCTCGTTGAACCAGACGTTGTCGACCTGGTCGATCACCGCGTCGATGCTGGCCAGACCGCGGTAACCGAGGCTGTGCATGAAGCGGGCCATCCGCAGGGCCTCGCTGGTGAAGTGTTCCCAGGCCGGTCCGGGCACGCTCCTGGGCGGCAGTGCGAGTCCGGCGAGGACCGGCGGATGCTGGTCGGTACGGAGCTGTCCCCCGTTGAGGAGGACGGCTTCGCCGTGTTCGGGGCAGTCCACCTCGACGTACACGGATGTGCAGTCTGGGTGGAACACCTCCAGGACGATCTCTCCCTGCGGGGCATGGGTGGCGGTCAGCCCGGCCTCCTTCAGCACCTGTTCGTCATCGGCGGGATCGCCGAGGACGATCGTGCGCTGGGCTCCTGTGCCTTCCAGGCCCGGGTCGGTGGTGATCACAGTGTTGCCGTGGCCGCCGACGGCGCGGTCGCGTTTGAGGATGACAGCCGGGTGTGCGGCCAGGAGCCGATGCAGCGTGTACAGCAGATCCTCACTGGTGCGGCACGGTATGCCGTCGGGGACGGCGAACCCGGCCCCCGCCGCCAGGGCACGGAAGACGACCTTGCTGTTGAGCAGTTCCGCACCGCCTTCCGCCACGAACCGTGATCCGGTGACAAGACCGAGCTCACGCGCGAACACCTCGGCGCCCCGGTCGTGGATGTACGGACAGAACTCCCAGTCAGGAGTGACCAGTTCCCTCAGACGGCCGAGGATCTCCTTGAAGTGGAGCAAGCCCTGGGCAAGGAGGTCCGCGTCCGGCGCGATCACGTGGATGCGGGCCGGGGAGATACCCGTGTGCTGCGCGACGTGATACAGGAAGTCACCAGGCACCGGTCGTGGCAGGACGAGGGCATCGCCGTCCCGCATCAGCCACACCAGGCGTTTCATCGCGAACAGGATGCCGTCGAAGTCATCCTGCGTGAGCAAGTCCATGCGGTCAACCATGTGCTCGGTACAGGCATTGCCGAGCCAGAGGCGGGGCATCAGAACTCGGCCTTTCCGCCGATAGCGTCCAAGTACCACACCTGCAGAAACCCGTTGTCGTCGACGCGAGCATTTTCGGGAAGCTGCCAGCCGGGGACCCAGGACACCCTCTCCTCATACCGGTAGGCGGTCTGTATCAGCATCCGGTTGTGCTCGTCCCGGCCGATGATCGACCCCTCGTACAGCGGCACCTTGCCCACATCCGTCATCAGCGTGAAGTGCGGGCGTATGCGGCCGGACGTCAGACCCGACGCTCCCAGCCGACGGTGCAGTTCGAGGCCCTCCTCGACGGACGTGCGATGGTGATCCATGCCGCGGATCGGGACGCAGTGAAACAGATAGTGCGCCTCGATTCCCATGTAGCGCAGCTCGTCGAAGAGCCCGACGAGGGTGTCGAGGCTATCGTTGAGCCCGCGCAGCAGGACCGTCTGGTCGTAGATGCGCGCCCCGGCCTCCTGCAGCGCGGAATACGCCTCCCTGACCTCGGGAAACAGCTCGCCTTTGTGGTTGATATGAGTGGCGATCTCGACCCGGAACGTCGCACGGCGTCGCAGTGCATGCTGCATACGGGCATCGACCCGGCGCGGGTCCTGGAGCGGTACCCGGGTAGCGATGCGCACGATCTCGACCTGGGGTGCATGTTCTTCCAGCGCGTCCAGCAGCCATTCGATCCGGTCGACCAGAATCAGCGGGTCACCACCGGTTACAAGCACTTCACGAACATCCTGGTTCTCCTGAGCCGTCCCGCAGTAGCGGGCAATGAGTTCCAGATCCTCACGAGAGAGCGTGGCGGTGTCGTACTGCCCGCGGATGCACCAGCGGCAGTGCGCGGCACAGATCGTTGTGGGCTCGACCAGCAAAGTCCGCCGGTACAACTTCTCGACGCCACGCACTTCACGCCCCTCGAAGAGGGTGCTCATCTCCAACTGGTAGTGCCGGGCGACCTCGAAGGTCTGCTCGACAACCTCAGAAGGGTCAACGGCGTACTGTACGTCGAGGAACGGGAGCGACCCACCGGCTTCCTCGATCTTCTTGCGTAAGTACGGGGATATCTTCTCGGCGAAGACGCCGTTCTTGGCTCCGGCCATGACTGTAGGGCCTGTCCTCTCAGGATCACTGAACGGGAAATGGCGCCTCGCCATTGGTCGCCGGCAAGACGTGCAGGCCCACTGAACCGGATCGGGAAGCCAGTTCGGCATCCTGACGGTGCGACAACAACCCTGCTGTGTCAGGTTGATGACAGGAAGTTACCGACGGCCCCATCAGAACACATGTCCGGTGCACCGGATATGGCGTACCTCACGTTTCGTAGCGTTGAGGAGTTGAGTGCAAGCAATAAGTGGCCGAGTGGGGACATTCAGACAGCCCAGACCCGGTTAACCGTCCGGTTAGCCACATCAGGCGATTCCGTGACCTGATGCAGGGATCCCACCGACCACACAGCAGATGGCATCCGGGCCACCCCGGAGAGCAGCCCCGGCAGGACGCCAACCTTCAGCACGTAGAACTTGACAGAGAAGCCTCCTGCCCGGGACTTCATCAGCCTGTCCGTCCAACTGACATGCTGGCATGGGGCGTTGTGAAGGTCTCATTGCCGATCTACCCCGACAAACTGCCCTTGCTCAAGGACGTCTGTGCTGCGACCGGGTTGTTGCTGGCTAGCGGTCCACCCGGACCAGTGACCGTCCAATGGCTCGTCAACGGCAACGGCCGAGCGATGGTGGCGGGCCAGGAGCTGCAGGTCGGGCCGTCCACCGCGGCAAGGTCGCAAACGGGTGGCGGAGGACACGCATTCCACATCGCCCACGGCGGCGAAGACCCGGCCGTTCACCCGCGCACGAGAGAAAACCGGTCACCATGGCCAAGCCGTCAATCCCGGGAGCCGAGTCAAACAAGTAATGAAGCAGAGTGTCTACGAAGTGCTAACCCTTACACCCCCTTGCGGAACCAGGCCCTGGCCCCGGATGAACGACACAAGGCAACACTGGACATGGCCGCCCGCGTCCTGGCCACCACGCTGCAGCAGGCCGCGGCATGCCGCGCTGGCCCGCCTCTGACCTGTGGCACCGCGGTGCACGCTGGGAGCACTGCGTCGGCATCATGGGTGGGTGTGCACACCGTGTGATGCCGGTGTACAGACAACAGTGGCTGTCCGCACCCCCGACGATGCGATATGCCGCGCGGCGCATTGCGAAGCCGAAGTCGCCGCCTGGGGCAGCCCAGTTGGCACTGGCAGCTTGCCGGTGCGTTACGCCCCGGCTGCGCCGATCTGCCTCATCGTCTCGTCCATGTCGGCATGGTCCCAGACCTCGACGATTTTCCCCTCTTCGATACGGTAGAAAGTGAACTGCGCGATGCTCACCCGTCGGCCGGTTGCCTCGATGCCCTGGAAAGTTCCCTGGTGGGTGCCCGTCACCATGAAGTGCACCGCGATGACGTTCCCGTCGATGGCGAGATGTCGTATCTCCCAATGCCAGTCGGGGAATGCGGCAGTGATTGGGGCGAACTGGCCAGCCACGGCTTTCGGATCCATCGGTGCGTCGTTGACCTGGTGGTCGAGGTGCAGAACGACGCCATACCGTCGAAGTCATGCTCGTTGCAGCGCTGCAGATAGGACAGTCGATGATGCGCAGCATACGCAGTCTGCCCGGGATCAGCCTCCGGGGTGACCGAACAGTGCCCCGAGCACGGTGTTCATCGCGGCGTTGCGCACGACTTCCGGGTTGGTGGGTTTCGGTGCATTCGGTCGGTCGCACAACATGTCGACCACTGCGACGATCAACGAAAAGGGGTTCACATAGAAGAGGACCGTCTTCGTGGCCCCCGCAGCAACACCACCCCTGTGTGCGGTTTCAAGGGCCGCGCCCCTCGCGAGGCCCGTCACGACGTCTCCCTGCAGGAAGTCGCCAGCGACGTGCCCATAGCTGATGCTCTCAGCAAGGTCCATCGTCCGGTGTTCGCCCGGCTGGTGCATCCCTGCGCTGAAAGGAGCACCCTCCCTCGGTGGGGGGAAGTGGTTCGGCGGGTTGTGGAGTCGCTCGGCCGGCGGAGGGTCGGGCTTCTTCACGAAGGGAGCGGCGGGCTCCATCACGAGCCCGCCGGTGGGATCGCACACCCACCTGCGCCGCCGGGACCCGGTCCGTTGAGGGCACTCGTCCGTCACGGAGGCCGACGCGGAACCAGCCTCTGTTACCAATCGCCCGGTGGGATCGCATACCCACCTGCGGCGTTGGGACTCGGTCCGCTGAGGACCCGCCCCTTTCACGAACCCCCCATAGGTTCGTATTCGACCTTCATGCGGGTTTTCGCAATCACGGCCACCCCTGGAACTAGGTCTCCACTCACATAAAACGGTACTACCACTTTGGGTATCCGTCAGGGTCCGCCGGACCTAGGTTGCTCCGAATCCCTGCGCCTACGGGCCTCAGCTCGCTGTCGCGTACACGATGAGGTTGTCGACAGGGTGCCCCTCAGCATCGAAGTCGCCGTCGCACGTGATGAGCCGTAGGGCACGTTCCTGGGTCGGCCCGTAGACCTTCTGCGTCGGGAAGGCGTTTTTGGCGACGCTCTCGGTGGCTGTGACGGTGAAGTGGAGGGTTTTTCCCGTCTTGTCGGTGACGGTGATGTCCGCACCCTCCTTGATCTTCTTCAGGTCGTGGAAGACGGCCTCGCCGAAGCGGGTGTCGTTGTGGCCGATGATGACGGCCGCGCCGATGTCACCGGGCACCGCGCCGCCCGTGTACCAGCCCGCGGTCATCCCCTCCTCGGCCGGCGGGACCTGGACCGTCCGGTCCGTGTTGAGGCCCAGCTCCATCAGCGAACTGGTGATCCCCACGGAGGGAACGGCCACCTCGGCTGGGGCCGCCGCAGCGTCGGCCGCAGGCCGCTCGGACTGCGCAGTGCCCGACGCGGCGGCCGGGGCGGTTGGGGCGACCCGGCCCGTCGGGTCGGGGGCGGACGAACAGCCGGTGAGCAGGGTGACCAGGGTCAACGCGGTGAGGGTCGCGAGGCGGGCCCGGGACAGGGCCGGACGGTGTGCAGGGGGCAACTCGGGCTCCAGGACAGGGTGCGAGGGTTCGCCGGAACGCACAGGGCGCCGCCTGGTGAAGGGCGGCGCCACCGTTTCGTACAAGAGGTTGTGCTGACGGGTCAGCCTTCGCGGCGGGCGGTGGTGCGGCGGCGCAGTACGTAGGTGCCGGCGCCCGCGAGCAGCAGCGCACCGGTGGCCGAACCGATGAGCGTGCCGGTGTTGTCGTCCTGAGCGGGCGCCTCGCCCGCGGCGACACCGCCACGCGGGTAGTCCTTGCCTCCGGCCTTCCGGGCTTCAGCGGCCTTCCGGGCCTCGGCCTCCTTGAGCGTCCTGGCGTCCTCGGCCTTCTTCTTCGCCAGGGCCTCCCTGTCGGCCTTGGTCGAGTCTGTCGCGCCCGGCGTCGGAGTCGGGTCGGTGGCGAAGGCCGCGGAGGCCGGGACGAGCAGCGCGCCGGCCGCGACGCCGGTCAGGACAGCGATACGCAGCGGGCGCAGGGTGAGACGGCGGGACATGTGAGAGCTCCAGTTCCAGCCCGGCTTGGTCGTTCCTGGTTGCCGATCCGCACCAGGTTCCGGGCATGGCTTCACCCTGACTGCCACTTGTGAGGAAACTGTCAGAGCGCTGTCGTCATCCCATCAGGGCCGACCGGGATCCTCCGGCTTCCGTGACTCGGCTGTCGGCAGCCGCAGGGTGAAGGCGGCCCCCTCCCCCTCCGTGCTCGTCACGTCCACCGTGCCGCCGTGGGCCTGGGCGAGCTTGAGGACGATCGCCAGGCCGAGGCCGCTGCCGCCGGTGCTGCGATTGCGGGACTTCTCCGCCCGCCAGAAACGGTCGAACACGTTCGGGAGGTCGGCCGCCGGAATGCCACTGCCGGTGTCGGACACCTCCACGGCGAGCTCGTCCCCCGGGTCGGTGACGTACCGGCGCAGGGTCACCGTGCCGCCGGCTGGCGTGTGGCGCACCGCGTTGGAGAGCAGGTTGCTGACGGTCTGCCGCAGCCGTACGGGGTCGGCGTCGAGGAGCGGTGGGGCAGGGATGCCCGGCGGCGGTGTCAGGACCGTGAGGGTGACGCCCGCCGCCTCGGCCAACCCCTGGTGCGCGGCAGCGGCCTGGCCGAGCAGCTCGTCGATCCGTACCGGCTTCCGATGCAGTCGCAGGGCGCCCGCGTCGGCCGCGCCCAGGTCCTGGAGGTCGTTGATGAGGTGCTGGAGCTGCACCGCCTCCTCCAGGAGAGAGGAAACGAACGCGGGGTCCGGCACGGCCAGTCCGTCGTGGGCCGCCTCCAGCCAGCCCCGGATGTTGCTCAACGGTGTTCGCAGCTCATGGGCGACATCGCTGACCATCACCTTGCGCTGCTCCTCCAGGCGGGCCCGGTGCGCGGCCATGTCGTTGAACGCCGCCGTCAGCCGTCCGATCTCGTTGTCGAAGACGACGGGCACGGGCACCGGCGTCGCGTCCAAGCCCTCTCGCATACGCTGGGCGGCGCCGGTGAGCGCATGCAACGGGCGTACGAGCCTGGCTCCGGCGAGCACCGAGGCCCCGACGGTGAGGGCGAGGACCAGAGCGGTGACACCGGCGATGCGTGCGGTGTTGGCGCGGGAGAGGTCGAAGCCAGGCACGCCGGCGGCACCGGGGCCGTCGATGAACAGGAGTGCGGGCTCGGCGACATAGCCCGTGAGCTGTTCCCGGCGGGCGCTTTCGACACAGGTGGCCACGGCCCGGTCGTACGCGCTGTCGCGGATCTCGGCGGGGGCGTAGTCGAGTGCGCTGCCGGAAGCCGCTTTGCGTTCGGCCGTCGCGGCGTCCTCCGCCTTCTTGGCGGCCAGGGCCTTCGCCTCCCGCTCGCTGAGCCCGTCCTCGGCGCCGGAGACCGCGTCGTCCCGCCCGTATATGTAACTGCGGTCCCAGGACAGGTCCAGGTTCAGTTTCACGCCGGTGCGACCCTGTCGTTTCAGGCAGGCGTCAGCCAGTTCGTTGAGGGCGCTCAGGGCCTTCCGCTCGGTCGCGGTGGGACCGACCGGATAGGACGCAAAGCACTTGGCCTCCATGTCACGGTCGGTGACGCTGCCGGTTCCCGCCTCGGTCTCGTCGCTCACGAACTGGACGCGGGGCCGTCCGCCCGGGCTCTCGACGACGTCGGCGGCGATACCCATCCGGCTGAGGCACTCCACCCTCCCGGCGGCGGCCTTCCGCAGTGCGTCGTGTTCCTTCGCGGGCAGCCGGAAGGGCCCCACGGCCCTCGGATCGACGCGGTCGGCGCCGGCCTTGGCCGCGTCGGGCACCAGCACGGTGTCGACGGAGCGTGGATCCACGACCGCCGAGGCCTGCTGAGCGAGCAGCTCGTCGGACGAACCACCGCCCGCTGAGCGCGAGTCGGCCGAGTCCACGAACGGGCGTCGGCCCGGCGTGGTGAGCACGATCCGGCGCCCGGACTCCAGGGCCAGATCTCGCACGGTGGTGTCGACGCCGTCCCAGTCGGGGTGGGTGGCCGCGTAGCCGAGGAGCATGTTGTAGATCTTCGCGTCGGACTTGAGGTTCTGCCCCTGCTCCTGGCGGATCGCGACGGAGGTCGTCTGCACTGCCAGCCAGGCGGTAGCGGCGACCGAGCACGAGGCCACCAGCGCCGTCACGGTCAACAGCCGCCCCGCCAGGCTCTTGCGCAGCGGCAGCCGGGCGGCCCCCGCCGCGCCCCTGTCAGGACGACGCATGGCGCACGTTCTTCGCGGGGTCCGTGAGTTTGTAGCCGACGCCGAAGACGGTGATGAGGCGGGCCGGCCGTCGTGGGACGCGCTCGATCTTCTTGCGCAGGTTCATGACGTGCACGTCGACGGTCCGGCCGCTGATGTACTTGTCGAAGCCGTGCAGCTCGTCAAGGAGCCGTGCCCTGGTGAAGACCCGGCCGGGCTCGGCCGCCATCGCCGCGAGGAGACGGAACTCACCGGGCGTGCACTCGACGGGGGTCCCGGCCACCGACACCTCATGCCGCAAGGGATCGACCCTGAGCGCGCCGACCGTCAACACCTCGTCGTCCGGGGCCGCTTCGGGGCCCGAGGCGGGAGCGGGGGCGGGGGCGGGGGCGGGTACGGTCGCCGGAGACGGAGCCGGATCGGGGGCGCGCCGATTGCGGCGAAGCAACGTCCTTACCCGGGCAGTGAGTTCACGCGGACTGAACGGCTTGGTCATGTAGTCGTCGGCACCGAGGTCGAGGCCGAGCAGCAGATCGTCCTCGGTGCTGCGGGCCGTCAGCATCAGCACCGGCACCTCCCGGCGTTCGGCGCGCAGGATCCGTACGACGTCGAGACCGTCGGCCCCGGGCATCATCACGTCGAGGACGACCAGGTCGGGTTCCCGGTGCCGGACCGTCTCAAGAGCCGTCCGGCCGTCCCCGACGACCGTGACGGCGTGACCCTCGTGCTCCAGGTAACGGCGGACCAATTCGGCCTGCTTCGCGTCGTCTTCGGCGACCACAATGTTTGCGCACACGCCGCAGATCGTAGCGACCACCGGCGCCGGGAGGTCGGAAGTGTCCTTACCGCGAAGGCCGTTCGGAGGTGGACAAACGAAAGTGCAGGGCTGAAGTCGAGCGTGGCCACGGTCACCGCGGTCTGCCGGGCATGCGGAATGAATGCCGCATCATGGAATGTCGTGCGTATCCAGGTGACCGGTCCGATGCGCTCTGCAGTTGATCAAACCGGTGCTGTCCGCCTGGCGTTTCGAGCGCCGCGGCAGAGCGCTGGGCTTCGGCCGGCCACCAGATACGACGAAACTGTGATCTCCTGCGAAGCGGCGGTCACTCTCGCGTCATTCCTGCTCTGGACAAGATCAGCTTGCAGACGGACTCCAGCACTCCAGTTTGACTTCGCGATCTTGTCGCGGACCCTGCTGGGAACGGGTCCGGCCACTGAGCCTCTGCACCCGCTGGTGAAGACGGCCGGGACATACGCGATGTCCGGGCCCTGTGGCGACCTGCTGTCGGTGAACCGCTTCACCCTCCCGTGCCCCCGCCGTGCCTGATCTGCCGGCGGGGCCGGTTCTCCGGCTTGACTTCGGGTGCGCTCCAAGTCCTAGCGTCGGAGTCATTCGTCGGCCCTTGAGGTACCGCCCGGTCCGCTGGGCAGGAGGAGTATCCGCGCATGATCACCCGAACCACGCTCGGCTCGCCCGGTCTCACCGTCAGCGCGATGGGCCTGGGGTGCATGGGGATGAGCGAGAGCTACGGCGCCGCCGACTGGGACGGCGGCCTGGCCACCATCGACCGGGCCCTGGAGCTGGGCATCACGTTCCTGGACACCGCCGACGCCTACGGCACCGGACACAACGAGGTGCTGGTGGGCCGGGCCGTTAACGGCCGCCGGGACCAGGTGCAGCTGGCCACCAAGTTCGGCATCGACCGTAGCGCCGGCGACCGGGCACGCCGCATCCGCGGTGCCCGGGACTACGTGCTGCGCTCCTGCGACGCCTCGCTGCTGCGGCTGGGCGTCGAGGTGATCGACCTGTACTACGCCCACCGCCCGCCCCAGGACGTGGAGATCGAGGAGACCGTCGGAGCGATGGCCGAGCTCGTCGAGGCGGGCAAGGTCCGGCATCTGGGCCTGTCCGAGGTCGACGGCGAACTGCTGCGCCGGGCGCACGCGGTGCACCCGATCACCGCGGTGCAGAGCGAGTACTCGCTGTGGACCCGCGACGTCGAGGCGCTCACCCCGGTGATGGCCGAGCTGGGGGTCGGGCTGGTGCCCTACTCGCCGCTGGGGCGGGGGTTCCTGACCGGCACCCTGGACCGCTCCACGCTGGGCGAGAAGGACTTCCGGCGCACCAACCCCCGCTTCGCCGGCGAGGCGGGCGAGGCCAACGAGAAGGTCGCGCAGACCGTGCGTGAGGTGGCGGACCGGCTGGACGCCACCCCGGCCCAGGTGGCGCTGGCCTGGGTGTACGCCCAGGCCGAGCGGCTCGGGGTGGCGGTGGCGGCCATACCGGGCACCCGCAGCCCGGCCCGGCTGGAGCAGAACGCGGCCGCGCTGGAACTCACCCTGGACGCCCAGGCGCTGGCCGTGCTGGACCCGCTGAGCGACCAGGTGACGGGCGAGCGCTACACGCCCGCGCACACCGTTGAGGTCGCTCGGGGTTAGGACTGCACTCTGACTTCGCGATCTTGTCGCGGACCCGGCCGGGAACGGGTACGGAGCGAAAGGCCCGCGCTCCTACAACTGGGCCTGGATCCGCATCGGCGCCGGCCGGGCGGCTCGCGTACGGCGCTGGACGACACACTCGCCGCCACCGTCTGCACCAGGGCGGCGATGGCGTCCTGCGAGATCACGGCATGCGGGGCCACGACGTCGAAACCGTGGAACCCACCGGGCCATACGTGCAGTTCGAGGCGGCCGCCCGCCTGCCATAGGCAGCCTGCGTAGGCGATGTCCTTGTCCCGGAACGTTTCGGCCGACCCGACGTCGATGAACGTGGACGGCAGGCCGGAGAGGTCTGTCGCACGGGAAGGCGCAGCATACGGGGACACGTTTGGTCCTCCGCGAACGCCGTCGCCGAGGAGCGCGTTCCATCCGGTCTCGTTCGAGGAGCTGTCCCAGATACCGACGCCGCGCATCTGCTGGGCAGAGGGCGAGTCGTTGCGGTCATCGAGCATCGGCGACAGGAGCAGCTGGGCCAGGATGGCCGGGCCGTTGCGGTCGCCCGCCATCAGGGTGACACCTGCCGCGAGTCCGCCGCCGGCGCTCGCACCGCCGATGACGATGCGTTCAGGGTCGATGTTGAGTTCGTGGGCGTGATCCGACACCCGCACCAGGCCCGCGTAGCAATCCTCGACGGGACCCGGGGGGGGTGTCTCGGGTGCGAGCCGGTACTCGACCGAGACCACGGCCATGCCCATCGGTTCGGCCAGGTTCAGCATCTCGACCAGGCCGAACCGGTTGTCTCTGACGATCATGCCGCCGCCGTGGATGTGGTAGATCGCCGGGGTCGGGGTCGCCGCATGCTTCGGGAGGCAGATCAGCAGCGAGACGTCCGCTTCCCCGTCCGGCCCCGGCATCTCCCACTCCCCCACGCTGTAGGTGCCACCGCGCGAGAGGACCTCATCGGTCGGGGTCTCCACCCCGGGGACGGGCTTGCGCATCTCGACGATGTTGTCCGAACGGTACGCGCCAGGGGAACGCAGGCTGGTCAGGACCTCGATGACGGGAGCGAGCTCCGGGTCGAAGGGCGGGGGCGGTCCGGCCGGTCGGGCGGATGTCCGGTCAGTGATGGGTGTGGTCGGGTGTTCTCCCTACTTTAGGCAACTGGGTGTCTGCCTGCCCCCGCTCACGGGTCATCGATGCAATGTCACGTGGCCGATGCGGCCTGCCATCTGGTGGGTCAACCTGAGTACTCGCACACGCAGACTGATGACGCGCAGCCGTCGGGTCGAGCTGTTCGCGCGTTGCCACGCGGAGCCGGTGACCGGCTCAGACGGTCGGGACGGTGCCGCCGTCGATCACGTACTCGGCGCCCACGATGGCCGAGGCGCGGTCCGAGACCAGGAACCCGACCAGGTCCGCGATCTCCTCGGTGTTCGCGAATCGTCCCAGGGGTACTCCGCCGAGGGAGTCGTAGATGGTCTGCTTGGCGGCTTCACGTGTGAGTCCGTTGCCCTCGGCGATCCGGTCCACGAACCTTTCGTAGGCCTCGGTCTCGATTCCGCCGGGGCTGATCGCGTTGACCCGTACGCCGCGCGGCGCGAGCTCGTTGGCCAGGCCCTTGCTGTACGTGCGCAGCGCGGCCTTCGCCGCTGCGTAGGCCAAGGACGCGTCGTACTGGGGCAGTTCACGCTGGATCGAGGTGAAGTGCAGCACCACGCCCGCCCCGGACCGGATCATTGCCGGGAGGAGAGCTCGATCAAGGCGCACCGCTCCCAGGAGGTTGAGGTTCAGTTCGGTGAGCCACTGGTCATCGGTGATGACCGCGAATCCACCGGCCGGCGTCGACGCTCCTCCGACGACGTGCACCAGGATGTCGAGTGTGCCGCCGGCTTCTGCGATGCGAGCGGCCACGGCGTTGGTGCCCTCGATCGTCGTCACGTCCGCTTCGATGAACCGGTCCGGGTGCTCGTACCCGTCGGGCATCGTTCGTGCCGTCACGTACACGTCGGCACCCATCTCTCGCAGTCTCTCTGCGACGGCCTTGCCCGAGCCCTTCGAACCGCCCGTGACCAGCGCCCGGCGACCGTCGAGGCGATCGCGATCTGAACCAGACATTTTTCTCTCCACTGAAGATCGAGGTGGCGTGGGGTCGGTCAGGCCGGGTGGTTGGCGATGACGAGTTCGGCGATGAGGTCGTCGTGCAGCGTGAACCGGTAGTCGAGCTCGGCGGTGCCGCCCGGGAAGGTGCCCTCCAGCCGCACGGTCACCACCCAGTGCGCGTCATCGACGCGGTGAGCGCCGATCTGCTCGGTCGTGTAGGCGAACTCGGATCCGGCGTCCCGCAGGAAGGCGTGGGTCTTCTCCCGGCCGCGGAAGGTCTCGTCCTGGTCGACGACCACCACATCCTCGGCGAGGAACGACGTGGCGGTGTCGGCGTCGCGGGCGTCGTGAGCGGCGAAGAACTCGCGCACGGTGGTCGGGAGCAGATCGGTGGTCGGGAGCAGATCGGACGGGAGATCGGTGTGCTGTGTCATGAGCCCACCGTGTGACCTCACGGCGCGGGAGGGTCAAGCCGTGGACTCTCCCCCAGGGGGAGCGTTCACAATGAGGGGATGCTGACCATCGGCGAGTTCTCGCGGCTGACCCACCTGAGCGTGCGGACCCTGCGCCGCTACCACGAGGCGGCCCTGCTGGAACCCGCCGTGGTGGATGAGACCACCGGTTACCGCTACTACCGCGTCGACCAGATCCCGACCGCACAGGTCATCCACCGCCTCCGCGACCTCGACGTCCCCTTGAGCGAGGTGCAGCGGATCCTGCGGACCCCCGACCCCGGTGTCCGGGCGGCCCTGGTCGCGGACCACCTGCAACGCCTTGAGGACGTACTCGACCGCACCCGCGCCGCGGTCGTCTCGCTGCGCCGCCTGCTCCGGCCCGACCCCGCGCCGATCGACGTCGAGCTGCGTGCGGAGCCCGCCCGGACGGTCGCCGCAGTGGAAGCCGTCATCGGGCATGGCGACGTCTCGGCCTGGTACGCAGGCGCGATGGCCGAACTGGAGACAGCCGTCGGCGCCGCCGCGACCGGACCGCCGGGCGGCAGCTACGACAACGCCCTTTTCGAACAGGAACGCGGCCACGCGACCGTCTACCTGCCGACCGCCGCGCCCCCTCGCACCGGACGCGTGCACCCCATGATCCTGCCGGCCGCGGAACTGGCCGTCACCACTCACGTCGGCGAGCACGACGGCGTCGAGGTCACCTACGGCGAACTCGGAACCTGGGTGGTGGAAAACGCCATGTCGGTCGCCGGGCCGGTGCGGGAGGTCTACGTTGTCGGCCCCCGCGACACAAGCGATCCTGCTGCGTGGCGCACCCAGATCGGCTGGCCCGTCTTCCGCGTCACCTGAAGCGGTCAGTGCGGCGCGCAATCCTGGAACGACGGGCACACACCGCAGCCTTGCACTTTCACGAATCGGGGCATCCCGCACGGGAAGAAACACTCTCCAGGTGACGGAGCATGTCGGGCCGGACTCGCGCGTCCGCATCGAGGGCGGCGGTTCATGGCACTCTCGTACGAAGCGCTGTGTCAGTGCGGTGATGCCGGCCGGCGCGGAAGGTGGCGGTGCTGACCATTCGTTAGGTCCCCGCCTTCGGGATTGGCGGCATCGATGTGGCCCACCACGTCGAATCCGGGCACGCGCGGCAGGCGGCCGAGATTGAGTGAGGGGCAAGCCTTGGACCTTCGTCGCCAGTGGAGCGCCGTTGCGCGAGGACGTCCTTGTGCGAACCGATGCCGCGTCTGTGGAGCAATGTCTCGCAGTGTGCTTGCCCCGCCTGCGTGAGCTGGGCTTTTCGTTCCCTGTGTGAGAGAGCAGGTGCGACCGAACCGCCGTCCTGGATGTCAGTGCCGGCTGCTTACATGAGCCCATGGACACCGTGCACACGACCGCCGCCCTCCTCCCGCACCCCGCCGAGCTCCGCGCGTACCTGCGTGCGCTGGCCGTGCTGGACCAGGCGATCTGCCGCGACCCGCGATTCTCCCGCTACTCCTTCTCCACCACCTGGGGGCCTGGGACGGAGGTGGCCGTGATGGACAACGGCTCGGGTGACGACTTCTCCGTCCTCTTCACCCCGGCCGGTGTGCTCGTCCGCGGCTTCGACCACGAGTCGGAGATGAGCCCGTACGCCACGGACGACGAACAGGTCTGGCCCGGTGTCATCGACGAGGTGCCCGCCGCGCTGCGCCCGCTCCTGGACGACCCGGCCTTCGTCGACGAGGGCCTCGGCGCTCCGCGGGTCACCGCCTGCCTGTGGTGGGAGACCGACAGCAGCACCTGGCGCACCGGCTCGGGCATCCAGTTCCCCTCGGGCAGCCCGGACCCGGACGGCTCCGGGCACCTCTTCCGCCTCCTCACCGACCGCTCCCCCGAGGCCGTCCAGGCGCACTTCGAGGAGGACTACGGGCGGCCCGTCCCCCTCGACACCGTCCGCCACGTCCTCGCAGGCCACCCCCTGACCCCCGAAGCCGCCCGCGGCCTCAACCCGGCCGCCCTCTCCGACGAGGCCCTGCTCCGCCGGATCGCCGCCGCCCCGAGGTCGAGGCGTACCTCGCCTGCGACGGTGAGTTCGACCTCACGCGGACCGACCCCATCGAGTCGATCGCCCTGCCGGCCGGTCTCCCGGTGGAGCCCGTGGCCGGCTGCAACGCGGGAGGCACCCACTACCTCTGCGGCCCGGCCGGCTCCGACCGCGTCCGCCCCGTCCTCTACACCGACTCCGAGGGCCAGGCTTCCCTCATCGCGGAGTCCCTCGCCGAGGCCCTGACCCTGGCCATCGTCCTCCCCTCCTGGCACGACGCCCTGGCCGGCTTCCGTCCCCCCGCGCTCAACGCCGACCACCTTGAGGACAACCCGGACCATCCCGAGGTCCTCGCCCGCCTCCTCACCACGGCCGCCCGCACCGTCCCGGACGGCTTCCTCCCTTCGGTCGAGGGCGAGGAGGACGCGGCCTTCGAACCGATGCTCCGTCTGCCGGCCGAGTAGGATAGCCCCGCGCGCGCAGCCTTCCGGACCCGACGCACCGCTATGGCGAAGCCATGACCGCACTGCCCGACTGGATGCGCCCGCCCAGCGCGGAGGGCTGTTCGCGGAGGACGTGGACCGCCTCCCCGAGGCTCGGCCCGGCGCACGCGGAAGCCTCGGCAGGAGGCTCTGGGGTGATCGCCCTCAAGGACGTGAAGGGATGGGCCGGTCGTCACGCGGCATCACAACAACGTCCTTACCTAGATCAATCGAACCCGGTTGGCGCTGAGATCAATCACGGTCCGGCCATTGCAGCATTAAGGACATCGACGCGATTCTCGTACTCGCGGCGGGCCTTGCGCTGAGCCAGGACCCTCGGGGTGCCTTGGCCGCCGTCGAGGGGCCGACAGCGGGCGAGGAACCGGCGGTGGATCGCCGGGGGTGCTGACGCGCAGGGTGCAGCCCCGGCCGCGCCGTACGGTGACGCCTTGGTCAGGCGCGGTGCGCTCGACGGGCTCCAGGCCCGGCCAGCGGAGGAAGTCAGCGACCTTGCCCGGCATGTCGTGGGTGACCGGTAGCCCTGGAGCCGGGACGTCTTCCTGCTCGATGGCACTGCGGTCGGGCATGAGGACCGCGACGGCCGTGCGGATCGCGCCGCGGCTGACGCCGTACTCGCGGGCGAGGGCGGCGATCGAGCGACCCTTTAGGTAGGCGGTGCAAACACCGCAGGCCCGCGCCGCCCTACGAAGGGTGCTTCCTGCAGCGGGACTTCCAGCCCGGCAACGTGCTGTTCGCCGTGTCGTCTCGAACCCGGAAGTCGCTCGGATCACACCGGCGTCATCGACTGGGCAGCAGCCTCCTGGGGCCCAGCCGCTCTCGAAGTGGCGCACTGCTCCGTCGATCTCGCGCTGCTGCACGGCCTGGCCTGAGGTCTGCGGTTCACCGAGGCGTACAAGGAGGCACGCAGCGGCAGTTGCCCGAGATTGATCGAGGGCTACGGCACGATGCCTCCCAACCGAGACTGCCTCGGCTTCGTACTCTTGCCCGCCCATCGTCGCAGAGCAGGTCCTGCCCGCGTACCCGCCTTCGCGCCACGTAGGGCAGGTCCGGTTCAGGCAGGCGACACGAGCGCCAGGCGTCCTTCCGCGGGGCCGGTGGCCGAACCCCGGGCCGCTGCCGAGCTGCCGAGCGGCGGCAGCTCACCGGCCCCTGGTCCTGCTTCGATTCCGGGGACTCCTCGAAACGCCGTTTCCCGTCCCGGGGCACCTCGATGCGCGGTTCCACGCCACCTTCACCGCGTACACGCTTGCGGCGGGGCCTATCCGCCCCGCCGGTTCCGGTGCCGTGCCCGGCGCGGCGGTGTGCCTGCGGAGCAGGACGAGCACGAGGATCCCGGCCGCCAGGGCGGTCGCGGAGGCGATCCGCACGGTCGCGTTGAGCCCGTTGGAGAATCCGGCCGGTAAGCCAGCGGCCTGCGCCTCTGACCGAGTGCGAGGAGCAGATCCTGGCATGTATCCGCCACTCGATCGCCGACGGGGGCGAGGCACCGACCCAGCGCCCTGCCGATTTCCCGTCCGTTCCGCTTGCCTGGAGTGCACGTCAAGTCCATAGCGTTGGAGGCATTCCGGTATCAGCAGGGTCTCGCCGGTTTTCCGGAAGGCTTCCTTCTGTACGTCCTCGGGCTCGGCCGCACGGGCACGAGTTTCTTCTGCACGACGAATGAGAAAGACGGCACATGGTGGACAAGCAGTTCACGACGCACGCAGAGCTTTTCGATCTGAGCGGAAAGCGCGCGCTCGTCACCGGTGGCACCAGAGGCATCGGGATGATGATCGCGCGTGGCCTTCTCCAGGCGGGCGTCCGCGTGGTCATCAGCTCACGCAACGCAGAAGCATGCGCTCAGGCGCAGGAGGAACTGTCCGCGTTCGGTGAAGTGCGGGCCGTCCCCGCCGACCTGTCCCGCCACGACGAGTGCCGGCGGCTGTCCGACCTCGTCACCGCCGGCTCGGAGCGTCTCGACATCCTCGTCAACAACGCGGGTGCCCTGTGGGACGAGCCGCTGGCGACGTTCCCGGACGCGGCCTGGGACACGGTCGTCGACCTCAACCTCAAGTCGCCGTTCTGGCTGGTGCAGTCGCTGCTGCCCGCACTTCGCAAGGCGGGCACCGCCGACGATCCCGCGCGGGTCATCAACATCGGCAGCATCGCCGCCATCCACATCCCCCAGCGGCCCAACTACTCGTACTCCAGCAGCAAGGCCGCGCTGCACCAGCTCACCAGAGTGCTCGCCAAGGAACTGGGACCACAGCACGTCACCGTGAACGCCGTGGCGCCGGGACCGTTCCCGTCGGCGATGATGGCCGCCACCCTCGACGAGCTGGGAGAGCAGATCGCGGCGTCGGCCCCCCTACGCCGGATCGGCCGCGACGACGACATGGCAGGTGTGGCCGTGTTCCTCGCCAGCCGGGCGGGCGCGTATCTGACGGGCGCCGTGATCCCCGTCGACGGCGGCATCGCCACCACCGCGTGACGTGCCGATGTGCCGGTGACCGGGCCGCCCTCCTGGCCCCCTACGCCGGGCTCGCGCCAGCCACGGAGTCGTCCGGGGCGCCGAGCCTCGGCGGACACGCGTTCAGAAGCAGCAGTCGGCATGACTTCGCGCCCTCGGTGGCAGCCCTTGCCGCCGGCCGCGGTCAGGAGGCATTCGCCTCCGTGACCTGGCGGAACGGCTCGCAAAGTGAGTTACGCTCCCGCGTCGATCACCATCCTGGTCCGTCTGGCCAAGGTCCGCTGGCGCATCGAGCACGACTACCGCGAGCTCCAACACGGCCTGGGACTCGATCACTTCGGAGGCCGTTCCTGGCCCGGCCGGCACCACCACGTCACCCTCGTGACCGCCGCTCACGCCTTCCTCACCGAACAGCGCCTGGCCCGAAAGGTGGCCGCACCGGCCTCACCCCCCCCACCAGGTCCTCGACGCCATCATCGGCCTCCCACTCTCCCTCCCTGTGCGAGGGCCGGGGCCCCGGACGGCTCGCCCGGTAGCTGCGCCAGCACCCCGGCGTCGAGGTCGCCTGCCGCGACGGCTCCCTCGTCCACCGGCAGGGCATCACCTTCGGTGCCCCCGCCAGCCTGCAGTTCAGCGACCGATCTCACCTCTGGCAGGGCTTGTCCCGGCAGGTTCACAAGATTGCTGTCGCCCACCACAGCTGCCTGCCCGCAGCCCTCCCCGAACTCGAATCACCGCCTCTTGACAGCCGCGACGCCGCCCCACTGAGGGAGTGGCTCAACCAGCTCATAAACAGCAGTGCGGCGAGGGATTCCGCCCGGATCCGCATGCGATGCCGGCGGGAGGGCCAGCGCCTACCGCAGGGGGCCGGCGTGATGGCGGGCCCCGAACCGAGCCGCTGCTCGGCGTCCCAGGCCCGGAACCGCTCCGCATCGACACACCTCAGTCGGCGGCGAGGCGCATGGAGCCGTCGGTCACGGCCTGGGTAGCGCCCACCACGGGCTCACGGGAACGAACCCTGCCGAGCACCGCCGCACACGCCCCGACGGGCTACCTGAATCCCCATGTGTACGGCAGGAACAGGTGGCCGAGACGGGCTAGATCTGGTTCGCCCCTCCGTCGACGTGGAATTCCACGCCAACGACGTAGCTGCTCTGCTCCGAGGCCAAAAAGGCCACGAGGGCGGCCGCCTCCTCAGGCTGACCGAAGCGGCCCTTGGGCACGGTCGCGGCGACAGTCTCCTTGACGGCCCGGATGGTCTCTTCGTCACCGAAGACAGCCATGCCCCCGGGAGTCTCGATCCATGCCGGCGAGACCACGTTGACCCGGATCTCACGGCCCTTGAGCTCGACGGACCACGCTCGCGCCAAGGCCCGTGCCGCCGCCTTCGACGCCGAGTACGCGCCGAAGCCTGCGACTCCGCGGGTGGCGGCAGCCGAACCGATCAGGATGACCGAGGCTCCATCGTTGAGATGCGGCAAGGCCTTCTGCACCGTGAACACCGTGCCACGGACGTTGACCCCGAAGATCTGGTCGAAGTGATCCGCAGTGGTCTGTTCCAACGTCACAAACGAGGCGACCGCCGCGTTGGCCACCAGCACGTCCACACCCGTGCCCCTCGCCTCGATCACTTCGTAGAGACGGTCCAGGTCCTCCAGCTTGGAGACGTCCCCGACGACCGCAGTGGCCCGGTGCGCTCCGATCGTTTCGACGGCTGCCTTCAATTCGGCCTCACGTCGACCGGTGATGACCACGTACGCGCCTTCATCCGCAAGACGCACGGCAGCGGCCAGACCGATGCCGCTGCTGCCTCCGGTGACGACTGCCGTCCTGCCTTCCAGCTGTCCCATGTGAATGTCTCCTCGCCATCGCCATGCCTATGCCCTTCGGCATCGATACTGCGAGAGAACGGGGATACTATCCATAACGCAACGTCCAGGATCTTTTACGTATCGTCCAGGAGGCGCCGTCGATGCTCGGGTTCCAGGATCCAGTGGCTGACGCGATCAGCCTGCTCCGGCCCCGCACGGTCATCGGGCCCAGCCTCAAAGCTGCAGGAAAGTGGGCTTTGAACTTCGACCCGTTCTTGCACGTGCGCATCGGAGGCCTCGTGCGCGGTACATGTTGGTTGATCGTCGAAGGGCAGGAACCGGTACGTCTGCATGAAGGGGACACGTTCATGCTGGGCAACCCTCCTCCCTATGTGCTGGCCAGCACACTCGATGCAAGCCCCCGCCCGGCGGCGCCAGTGCTGGCGGGCGCCGAAGACGGTTACGTGCGGATCGGCCCGGAATCCGAGGAGAACCTCTACCTCTGTGTCGGGCACATCACGTTCGACGACAGGAACGCGGCCCTCCTCACCGATCTTCTGCCACCGCTCGTGATCGTCCGATTGGACGATGCTCATGGCGGGCGACTCGCCCAACTGATCGATCTTCTCGCCTCTGAAGTCGGGGTCACCGCCGCCGGCGGCCCGCTGGTCCAGAACCACCTTGCACAGATCCTGCTCGTGCACATGCTGCGCGCCCACGCCGCCCAGACGGACCGGCCCACCGGCTGGCTCGGCGCCCTGAACGAGGACGGCATCGGTGCCGCTCTGCGCGCCGTGCATGCGGACGTTGCCCATTCCTGGAGCCTCAAGGAACTCGCCGAGATCAGCAACATGTCACGTTCCGCGTTCGCCCACGCCTTCAAGCGCCACGTCGGAGTTCCGCCACTGGAGTACCTGATTCAATGGCGCATGAGCCTGGCACGCGACGCCCTCGCCCGCGACACTCAGTCGCTCTCCGAGCTCGCACGGGCCACCGGCTACATGTCCGAGAGCGCGTTCAGCACCGCATTCCGCCGCGTAGTTGGCTCATCGCCCGCACAGTTTCGAAATCACGTCAAAAAACCGGCACATTCCGGCGCGCAAGAAACCTGAAGCGCGTCGACGAGCGGGAGTTGCAACGTGCCGAGAGCCGTTTTCCTTCGGTTGGCGTTGGCCGCTCGGAGGTATTGAGGATCGCTGCGCAAACTCGCTGGCTACTGCCGCAGTTGGCTTTAAGCGGGGTCGGACGCGGGTCGACCGGGCCCCATGGGAGGCGTCGGTCACCGGGCAGGACAGCACCTGCTGGAGCAACGGAACGGTGTCCACCAGGCCTTGAGGAGTGCCACAAGGGCTGATCGGATGCCGGACCGCCGGGCGGCAAGATGATCGCCCTCACGCCCCGTCGACCATCCACCTCCCATTGGGGTCGCTCCCCGGCCCGAGAACGAACTGCACACTTCGCTTGCCGTGTCTTCCTGACAGATGTCAGGAAGACACGGCACGACGGGCCGCGTACGTTCTGCCACATGCTGCGGCACATCGGCGGGCGAACCCTCAAGGCCCACCGGACTGCCCGCACGTCCGGTGACGGGAGGAGGTCAGGCAGAGCCCGACTCAGCCGCTGGACGGCCCTCGTCATGTATGTACGGATCAATACGGCGTTGCTCGGACGATGACCAGTATCCGGGCCAGCTCCTCAGTACCTTTTGGTTCGTCGGGAAAGGAATTGCATGTCTCTATTGAAGCGCTACGCATTCCTCGCAGCTGCAGCCGCCGCTGTGGTGTCTGTGGGTTTGACCGGACCGGTATCCGCGCAGACGACGCACACTCAGGCCGCCTTCACCCAACAGGCCCGCGATGCAGGCCTCAGCCGAGACGATGCCGAAGCTCTCCAGACGAAAGTGGAGCGCTACCTCACTCACCACGACGGACGGCAGGTCGCGGCGAATGAGATTGCCCTGGCCGACGGCGCCACACTGACAGTCACCGTTCCCGGCGAGAAGTACGTGCGTGAGTTGAACACGTCGGCCAAAAGCCGTGCCGCAGCACAGTGGGACTGCGACCAGGACTACTTCTGTATGTACCGTCAGACGCTGGGCATGGGCGACAGACTTTCCCTGTACCACTGCCAGGACTACGCCCTGCAGGATTGGATCGGAGAAGGTTCCTACTACAACCTCCAGACCCGTGGCACCCAAGCATTGCTGAAGAACCAGAACCGTACCGTCATCGACATCACGCCTGCCGCCCCCTTCAGCAACGCGAGCTACGACTGGACCCCTGTCTGGTACGTCAGGCCCTGCTGACAGTGGAGTGGGGTCTCGGGTGTTGCCCGCCCCTCTGACCAGAGGTAGACGAGGTGGTATGCATCCAGGCGGTGCCACCTTCCCGCTGCTCGGCCGTCCCCTCCTCGGCCGGCGGGACCTGGACCGTCCGGTCCGTGTCGAGGCCCAGCTCCATCAGCGGCCGCCATTCCGCGTACAAGGGTGGCCACTTGAGGTGGATGGCTCCCGTGGAGTGCTGCACGATGACGCCCACGATCGCGGCAGCGGTCACGAGGAGTACGCCGCCAACCGCGGCGATGACATCGCGACGCTCCACGCAGGGGACCCGCCGCAGTGCTTCGGCAGACGGGCGTCAGGGTTTCGTCACAGGTCGCGGTCCCCTGTCTGCTCCTGCGCGGACTACCGTCGAACCCATAAGCCGTGCGCTTCGTATCAACTCCCCGGATCGCCCTGATTTCTGGCACAGCCCGTTGCGTGGCCCATGGCTGACCGCGGTTCTCGGCACCGTGCTCCTCGCGGGGATCACGCTGGTGTTCGTGACGCTGCTGTCGTACGCCGCGTACAACCCGAATCTGTCGCCACTGAACGACAAGACGCCGGACAAGGGCCTGCTCGGCTTCCATCTCTTCGACCGGCCGACCGACCCGCACTGGCTGTATCGACTCCCCCAGGGGCTGCACGTCACGGTCGGGACAGTCCTGATCCCGGGGGTGCTGGCGAAGCTCTGGTCGGTGGCGCCCCGGCTTTTGGCGCTGCCGCCCGTGCGCTCCGTGGCTCATGCCCTGGAGCGGATCTCGCTGCTTCTGCTGGTCGGTGGCGTGTTGTTCGAGCTGGTCACGGGTGTGCTCAACGTGCAGCTCAACTACCTTTTCCCGGGATCCTTCTGGTTTCCGCTGATCGCGGGGCAGGCGGGGCGCTACGAGTCCGCCACCGGGCTGGACGCCGGGGTGTTCCTCACCCGGTGGCTGCTGCTGTCGGCCGCGCTGTTCGGGGCCTCGACGCTGCTGCTGTGGGTACGTGTCGTGCGCGGGCGGCGCAGCGCCACGAAGTGACGTCCACCGGTGGCCCAGTGCTTGCCGGATTACCTCCAAGCACTCCTCGACCGGCACGGCTGAGGACTCGCCATCAGTACCCTCCAGTGACCTGCCTCGCGGCTGCGGCCGACGTCTCCTTGCAGCCTGATCAGAGCCTGGCCGACTGAGCTTGAGATGAATCACGTAGGAGCCTTCGGTGCTCGGCTCGCATACTGGTCCGATGAGTTCGATCTCCACACACCATCGGTTCCGGGACCCGCGCAGCACGAGGTACGACTTTCTCGCGCCGGTCATCGTGTGCTGTCCCGGCTGCGAGAAGGTCGCTCACGTCGTGGCCGGTCCGGAGCCGGCCGGGGTGCACAATCCGGGCCTCCTTGCACCAAGGCGTCTCATCTGCCGGAACTGTGGGGTGATGAAGGAATGGAGCCGTGGAGGTGTGGCCCTGCACCGGGACCGGAACGAGCCGGCCACGGACCCGTACTTCGGTGTCCGTCTGTGGCTGCAGACCGAGTCCCGGCACGGGTGGGTATGGGCCTACAACCTGGAACACATGGACCTGATCAGGCGATTCGTGCAGGCTTCGCTGCGTGAAGGGATTCCCTGGCACGACCACGGCCGGAAGATGACCGTGGTGGCCCGCCTTCCCGCATGGATGCAGCAGGCCAAGAACCGGGACGAGGTGCTGCGGGCCATCGCCCGCATCCACGCCTCCCTGCTCAGCACCTGATTCGGGGCCACCGAGCCTGCCGCTCATCCCGTGACGCGTCTGGGCCTGGTGCCTTTCTTGTGATGACTAGGACGTGAATGCGCTTCTCCGGTCTTGAGGATCAGGAGGATCAGGAGGATCAGGTCGACGTCCTGAACAGTGGCCCGGCGTCGGTTTCTCACGCCGAGCGGGCGGCCCGGGCCAGGTTTGGCGAGTTTGGGCGCACGGGCTGGTAGGGGGCACTTCATACGGAGGTTCCTGAACACGCGCCGAACGCGGGCCGCGAGAGCTTGTTCGGCAGAGCCGGCCGTTCCCAGGGTCGACGGAGATCGGTGACCAGGCCGCGGACAAGGCGGAGTTGGGTGTGAGCGGCAACGGACAAAGCGCACTTCTCCGCCGACCACCTGGCATGCCTGCGAACGGGGTCTGCTCCCGCGCATCGCGCGACCGGGCATCGAGTCCGGCGAACGGCTCGACCGACACCGATGGAAGATCGAGCGGCCCACCGTCCGGCTCTTCGGCTATCGCCGCCTCACCGTGCGCTACGAGCGAAAGGGCGCCCGCTTCCTCGCCTTCCTCGGCCTCGCTGCCGCACTGGCCTGTTACAAGAAACAGGCGAAACTCGCCACATGAGACAACATCCAAGCCGGGACCAAACAGGAACCACGGGACCGAACACTGCGATCGATCGAGCCATCGGCCGAGGGAAGGTTCACTAACCCCGCTACGGGTGCCCCAGACATGCAGAGGGGGTGACCGGCACCCCGGGAAGGGTGAGCCTCGGCATTGTCACTGGCGGCTGGTAGAACTGCCGTTCAGATCACGGGCGTTGGAAGCGCCGGATACCTCGTACGGCGGGAGCAGGCAGGCACATGCGAACCCAGGACGACCACCTCACCGAGCTCTACGGACTTCCCGCCTTCACGTTCCCCGAGGAGCGGGACGCGGCCGGCGTCGCGCTGCCCGAGGCCGACGCCGTGGCCTGGCGGATCGGATACGAGCGATGGAGCAGCGGCGAACGGTGGAAGGACACCTTCGAGCGGCTGTGCGCGGCCGTGGACAGCGCGCGCATCCGCGCGCTGATCATCGGCATCTGGGGAGACCCGGAGGACACCGAACCCGACGAGGTCATGGAGGCGTTCCTGGACGCGCGGGACAGACTGACCGGGCTGCGATCCCTCTTCTTCGGCGACATCACCGACGAGGAGTGCCGACTCTCCCGGATCGGCCAGACCGACGTCACGCCGCTGCTCGCGAGCTATCCGGCCTTGGAGGAGTTCTCGGTCCGGGCCGGCGAGTCCTACGACATGGAGGGGCTGCACCCGCTCAGGTTCCCCCGCATACGCCACGATGCGCTGCGCAGGCTCGTCGTCGAGAGCGCGGGGCTGCGCGGCCATGTCCTGCGCGGGGTGAGCGAGAGCGAGTTGCCCGCGCTGGAGCATCTCGAACTGTGGCTGGGCGCGCGCGACGACGGGGGCGACGGCGAGATCGCCGACCTCGCGGGGATCCTGTCCGGACACCGGCTGCCGCGGCTGCGTAGTCTCGCCCTGCGTAACAGCGAGATGCAGGACGAGGTCGCGGCGGCCGTGGGGGCCGCGCCCGTCATCGCCGGCCTCGACGCGCTCGACCTGTCGCTCGGCACACTGACCGATACCGGCGCCGAGGCGCTGCTCAGCGGGCAGCCCCTGACCCATCTGAGGAAGCTCGACCTGCACCACAACTACCTGAGTGAGCCGATGAGACAGCGTGTCCGGGACGCGCTCGAACCGGCCGGCGTCGAAGTCGACCTCGAACCGTCCGACGCCGAGGCGGAAAAGGACGAGAACGGCGTGCCGGTGCCCAGCATCAGTGTGGGCCCGCTCACTTACTGACCGTCCTCCCGGGCGCGCTACCGGCCCGGGTTCGTCCGGCGCCGCCATGACGTTCCGGCCAGTTCCGGTACACCCGCCGGACGCCGACCGGCCCGGCGGCCACCCATTGGACGCTGCAAGGTCCCCGTCGGTACCACGGCGCGCACGATGACGCGTGCACGATGTGGTCCCGCAGCAACAGCACGCTGGCCGTGCACCGATGCCGTACAGAGCCTCAAGCCGACAGCCCCAGGATGCCGCCAGGGCTCCACTGCCATCCGGAAGAAGTCCACGAAACACTTCCCCGCATGCCGCGACTCCGCTGCCGAGCACCTGCCGAAAACCCCGGCAAGCTCAGCCAACATGCGTATCCGCCAGCGCAGCCAGGTCGACGGTGTCCCCGGCGGGCGGGGTCCTGACAGTGACTGGTTCGTTGATGTCGAGGAAGGTGAAGGTCAGGTCGATGGGGTCGCCGATGCCCGGCTTGAGCGGCTTCCCGTCGGTGGCGTAAGGCATCGTGTACGTCGCGCCGCGCATACGGAACTGCTTGGCGCGCCCGTCGCCGTCGATCCACAGGTCCATGGTGAGGTTCTTGTCGAGCCTCAGCCCGTAGAAATGATCGAGACTGTCGATCTGACGCTTCCGGGCTGCCTTGCCCGTGACGGCGTCACGGCTGGCGCGCAGTCCTTCAGAGGTGACCGTTCCCCTGTAGTGCACCGTCCGGGTGCCGTCGACGGTCTCGGTCCCGATCCTCTTCGGATTCCTGGAACCGGTCAGGATCGTGGACTGTACGACCGGACTGCCCTCAATCTGGCGGGGCAGTACACCATAGGTGTTGTTGTCCACCACGCCACGGCCCCAGGCCGCCGGTTCAGCGCGGAGCCAGCTCCTGCCGCGCAACTGCGCGAGGCCCGACTCGTCAAGGCCCCACTTGTCCCCGACGAGCGCACTGTCGTCGAGCGCGCTGCCACCGAAGTACAACGCCTTGCCGACGAACCGGACCTCCATCGGGCCCTTCGCGCGCTGGTCCGCCGTGGTCAGTTCCATACTCATGGCCGACGGCTTCGTAGCCATGGACGCCTCGCCCCTGAGTCGGCCCCGGTCCGGTACGGACCCGGTGATCCGGTAGCGGAGAGACGTGATGCCGGCGGAGTCCTCCGCAGCCTCTGCCACGGCTTCGGCGGGCGTCAGAACCGGTGTCTGCTCCGTGGCGGTTGTGGACGTGGCGGAACCACTGCCGACACCCGTTCCGCAGGCCCCGGCGCCTGTACCGAACAACACGACGGCGAAGACGGTGCCGGCCGTCCGCCGTGCCGCAGACGGACGTACGGACATTCTCATGGTTCCCCCGGAACACGAAGCCGATCACGCAAAGGCTGTTGAGCCTATCCCGGGAAAGGAAGGCCGGTCCTCCGTCGTCCCGCAGGGCCCGACTCAGGACCGGGTTCTGTCAGTACCGCCGTGCACGCTGCGTTCCATGAGCGACCACTACGAAGCCGGCTTCGCTAGCTTCCTGCGTGCCGACACACCGGTTTCCGTACTGGGGCCCCTGCACCGACACCTGGGTATGGTCAGCGAGGGACCGGAAAGCCTGGACCCCGAGGACCACCCGTACCAACTCCTCGTTCCGAACCACAACAGCCGCCTCCAGGGCGACGTGACGCCGGGCCGGATCCGAGGCGCAGATCAGCACCTTGAGCCGTCTGCCCACGCCGAGGTTTCTGCGGCCCCCGACGGACAGCTTCTTCCGGGTCTCGGGCGAGCTTCCCGTAGGCCGCTGCAACGTCCGGCACACCGCCCGGCCCCGCGAGTGCGTCATGTACCCCGCTCTGCAGCCAGTCGGCCTGATTGTCGTCAGCCTCGGCAACCGCAAGAGCGACAAGCCGTATCGCGGCCAGCGTCCCCGCCCGGGTCAAAGCCTCTGCAGTCTGACGGGTCACAGCCGTGTCCTTGACGTCCAGCACCAGCACCAGCACCAGCACTGTCAACGCTCCCGCAGTCTCTGAAATGTCAGCGAAGGGAACAAGATCACTCCCGGCACGAACACGCCGGGTGCACGAAGGAGAAGACGCCTCGGCCAAGGCTGTCTCCAACCCGCCGCGTGCTCGTGGGCGCACACAATCGTGGAGTCCACGGAGACGGCCCGGTTGAGGTCCTCGCACTGAGCAGCCTGTGGAACCCGGTCCCCGTGCTCATCACCGGATCCGGATCCGGACTCGCACTGGCCACCATGGCAATGAACTGCAACACCTGGCCCTCACAAGTCCGTTCACCGCGCGGCGCATTTCCTGATGCCTGGCGATTCCTGCACCTGCAGGGGGGCGCCGCGCCCCCAGGAAGCGGGCCCGTGACCGGATACGGGGGTTAACCCCACCTCACGCGGTGTCAACCCCAACACCGCCAACACACGTGCCAGCCGGGTGCCTTGCTCACCGCATAAGCGGAACGATGGTTTCACAAGCACAACAGCACCTCTCAGTCACCTAGGATCCACCATGCCCAGCACCTCACCCAGCCTCCGGTCCATCTCCCGGGCCCTGTCCGCACTCGCTCTGCTCGGCGTAACCACCGGCGTTGTCACTGCCTGCAGCGACAACGACTCCGCCACGGGTCGCTCCGCCTCGTCGTCGGCCAGCTCGCCCGCCTCCGCCGGCGCAGTCGCCCACACGGACAAAGCCGAACTGCACATGATCGACAACGACGGCCACCGCCTGGCCTTCTACGTCACCAAGGGCCACGGCCCCACCATCGTGCTGGACTCCGGTGGCGGCGAGGACGCCTCCTACTGGAAGGACCTCGCCGGCAAGCTCCACTCAGCCACCGGCGCGACCGTCATCACCTACGACCGCGCCGGCATGGGCAAGAGCGATGCAGTGCCCGGCGCATGGCAGGTGAAGAGCGCCGTCAGCGACCTCAAGACGGGACTCCGACAGCTGGGCCTCACACACGGTGTGACGCTGGTGTCCCACTCACAGGCCGGCGAGATCGCGACCTACTTCGCCGAGGAGAACCCGAGGATGCTCTCCGGCGCGGTCCTGGTCGACGCCAGCCTGCCACCGCTCTACACCGACGAAGAGATCGCCCGCATCAACGCCGCGAGCCGGCCCCAGGTCGACGCCGCGAAGAACGACCCGGACAAGCCGGCGAACCGCCAGCTCATCTCCATCGCCGAAAGCTACGTACCGATGCACAAGGCCTACCACCGGGCCACCTGGCCGAGCACTGTTCCGGCTACGGTCATCGTCTCGGAGAAGACACCGTTCGACGGATCACCCGAAGACGCCCAGCGCTGGCGAGAGGCTGCGGCGACTTTCGTCAAGCAAGGCCCGGACCGCACGCTGATCACCGCGAAGGGAAGCTCCCACGACATCCCCAAGGACCGCCCCACCCTCATACTCAAGGAGATCGAAAGCATGGTGGACGCACAGCACTGACTCCTTGTGGCCACCGCCGCCCGAGAACCGGCCGAGCTACTTGACGTCGACGTGAAGCAGGCCGCCGGGCCGGGCTGTTTCGCAGCGACGGAGGAATCGGCCGGTGGGCCGATCCATGTACGCAACCTGGTTCAGGCCGTGAGGGACCAAGATGCGGTGCAGGGTCGAGGCGGGCAGTCCCAGGGCGAAGCCGAGTTCGCGGCTCTGGTGTGCAGCCGGCATACCCGGCCCTCCACCGGTGTATGCCGTCCTGCATGGCGTCGGTATACCCCGGCCATCGGCATTCGGGGGCAGCCGGTGTTCTGGGCTCGGCTTCAGTGCCGCGCCCAGTGCGCCGACCCCCTGCAGCACTTCGCCGCCGGCGACTACCAACCGCGGCCCGAGCCGGTCGACCAGCATCGGCAGGGTCAGCACGGTCGTCATGCTGACCAGGACACCGACCGTCGCCAGCTCCAGGTCGGCGGCCTTGCGAGGCGGACACAGGTATTCATCCGGACGACCTGTCTCTTCGCGACGCAGCTCGCCGCCGCGGCCTTCCAGCCAGCCGGGGATCGGCGCCGCGCCGCGCCGCGCCGCGTCTGACGGACCGCTTCACGTCGCTTATGTCCGACGGTCCCCCTGCGCCTGTGTGGCCGGTCCACTCGTGCTCACCAAGAGCAACACGGAAACAGCTTCTAGGCGAGGCGGCCGCCGACCACTCGGGTGGCGGCCTGTTTGAGCCTACTGAGCAGCGGGACGACCTCTACGTGGGTCACCCCAGGCAGAGGGCCAAGCCGCTCCGTGACATAGGTGAAGAGCTCAAGGCTGTCGCGGCAGGTCACTGCGGCCAGGATG
The DNA here is from genome assembly GCF_003024195.1 of Streptomyces dioscori. Taxonomy (GTDB): domain Bacteria; phylum Actinomycetota; class Actinomycetes; order Streptomycetales; family Streptomycetaceae; genus Streptomyces; species Streptomyces dioscori. The sequence continues at coordinate 3,505 of NZ_KZ679068.1, read as the reverse complement.
TTCGCGGAGCCCGTAATCGCAGCGACCCAACTGGTCTGCTGATGTCCAGAGAGCGCTTCGCAGACCGTGACAATGCGGTCCGGTGACACTTGAAGGAGCAATGTGGCGGAGGTTCGATAGCCGAACGCTTCCAGCATCACGTCCACGTCCACGGTGACCGCGCCACTGTCCATGAGTGCCTGGAGACGGCTTCTGACACGGGACGGCGGCCAGTTCAGGGTGCGGGACAGCGCTGACGCGGTTGCTCTGCCGTCCCGGCGCAGTTCCTCCACCAGCGGACGGTCCTCGACGAGCACGGGGCTGTACGTCGTCTTCCGTCGGCTGGGCTCGCGCCCTTGAAGAAGATGCCGCTTCGCGTCCTCGCTCAGCGGTTCCTCAAAACCCGACCACTCAGCAGGACCGCCGGAATACGAGTGCAGGACCAGATGGGTGGTGAACGAGAGCACTTCTGCCGTGTGCGAGATCCGCGGCAGGACCCCCGTGCCGCATTCCGCATCGGCGGGCAGGGTCGTGGTGCACATCAGCTCCGCGCCGCCGGAGTACAGCCCGACCCAGGAGACGTCGTCGCGCGCAGCGAGTACGGCACTCAGGTTGGCGGCGGCAGCAGGGCGGCACTGCAGCCGCAGCAGCCAGAGCGGATGCCGGGCGGAGGCGGCTGCCTCGCTGACCAGAACCCGGAGCACGCCTGTCTCACGCATGGCGCGGTAGCGGCGCATCGCGGTCTGCTCCGACACCCCCACCACCTCGGCGATCCGCCGCATCGGAGCCCGCCCGTCGAGCATCAGGCATTGAAGGATCTGTTGATCCAGAACGTTCATTGGCAGAGTTTATTGCACTCACACGAGTTCATGTGGAAGTTATTTCGAGATATGGGGCAAGCACCTGGAGCTTTCGTTACCGCGCGGCGAACACTTGGTGTATGAGCGTTTTGAACCACCAGATCGTCTGGTCCCGGGATGCCGAGACCTCCGCCCGCTTCCTGGCCGACATGCTGGCCTTCGAACCCCCGGTGAAACTGGGCCACTTCGTGATGGTGCAGGTAAGTCCTGACATCACCTTCGACTTCATGAGCACTGACCGCGACATCATGGCTCAGCACTACGCCTTCCCGGTCGGCGAAGCGGAGTTCGACGCGATCTTCGCCCGGGTGCGGGAGCACGGCCTGGAACACTGGGCAGACCCCAAGCACCAGGAACCGGGCACCATCAACCACCTCGATGATGGCCGTGGTGTCTACTTCAATGATCCCAGCGGTCATGAGCTGGAGATCATCACACGTCCCTACGGCAGCGGTGGACTTGAGGCCCAGCACGTCAACCCCCTACTCACCGAGGAGCTCTCGGCCAGTGGAAAGCTTCCGGACCTGTCATGACCGAGCCTTCGACCGCCGACCGTCCCCTCGTTCAGGTCCTGATCGCGAGCACCCGGCCGAACCGCGCAGGCGAACCCACCGCCCGGTGGGTCGCCGATCAGGCCGCATCGAGCGGCAGTTTCGACATCGAGGTCGTCGACCTGGCCGAGATGGACCTGCCGATGCTCGCCGAACCAGGGCACCCAAGTACGCGTGACTATCAGATGGCGTCCACACGGGCCTTCAGTGAGGTCATAGACCGCGCGGCGGCATACATCTTCGTGTTGCCGGAGTACAACCACAGCTACAACGCCGCGTTGACGAACGCCCTGGACCACCTGTTCCGGGAATGGCGCGGCAAGCCGGTGATACTGGTCAGCTATGGCGGCGTGGCAGCAGGGGCCCGAGCCGCGATGGCACTGGAACCGGTGCTGATCTCGCTCCAACTCCACGTGGCCGGGTTCGTCCCGATCCCGCTCATCGACCAACTGCTCCACCTTCACGACGGCCAGCGAGTGTTCCGCCCCACCGAACCGGTCGAGCACGGCCTCACCAAAGCCCTGGACGCTCTCCATCGAGCCCTGCAGTCCGGGACGGTCTGACCCCAGCGCCGGATCGCCCCGCCAGCCTCCGAAAGAGAATCATCATGCCCGAATTCCACGAGCTGGACACCCACGTCACCCTCGCCGACCAACTCGACGAGGGGGGCGGCCCCGTCATCCTCGTCAACGTCCTCTCCGTCGCCCCCGAAGACGTCGACCAACTGCTGCTGGCCTGGTCCACCGACGCGGCCGCGCTGAAGAACCAACCGGGCTTCATCTCCACCCAGCTCTACCGCGGCATCGCCGGCAGCAGCACGTTCCTCAATCACGCCGTCTGGGAGTCGACCGCCCACTACCGCACCGCCCGGCTCGACGGCACAGTGCGCGCAGCCGCCCGTGAGCTGTACCCGTCCAGCCTCACCGCCACCCCGCACCTGTTCCGAGCGCAGGCCGTTCCGGGAATCTGCGTCGCCTGACGGGTTGGTGCATCGCAAGATGTCGTGGCCGTAGCCGCCGTCGGCCAGCAGGGCATCCGGGCGCCGGCGGGGTCTGCCGACCCGGCCAGCCCGCTACGGCCGGGATCTTGTCGAGCAGGAGCAGCAGCACGGTGATGCCGCCCGCGGTTGCCGCCGGTCAGCGACACCGCGAGCGAGACGCCCTGCCCGTCGACGATGAGGTGGTGCCTTGCTGCCAGACACCTCCAGCACGTCACCTGGCAGTCCAGCACCTGCGGTCTGCCCTCGACCAGCTTCTGTGCCGGCCCGGGCAGCAACGGCACCATTGGCGACCACAGTTCATCCGGCACGATCCACCGGCCGCGACTGATGCCTCGTCAGAACCGACCCAACGAACAGATGAGCCGATAGCCACATGAGCGACGGCCCATGTCAGAGTCTGTGCGAGGGCGTCCCGGCTGACGCGTCCGTCTGCGTGGTGGCGCGGCTGCGTAGACGTTCGGCAACTTCGAGGGCGTCACCTTCGGGTGCGGTGGAGTCGCGATCGGGCCTTGCTGTCAGGAGGTAGGCGAGGCCGACGGCGGAGGACAACCATCATGAAGGCGGCATATCCGGCGAGCATCTGGAAAGCCGCGATCTTGACGAGTGAATCGGGCGAGTAGTACACGAAGACGAAGATGAGCAACGGGGCCACGTTCACGCCGAGCAGGGCGTTCATGGGGACGCGGTGCCTGCGGGAGATACTGGAGAAGACGCGGGCGCCGGGGAACATATTGTCGCGTGCGAAGGAGAACACGATCCGGCTCGCGGCGGCCTGCTGGCTCATGACCCCGGCGATGAACGAGGTGACAATGACATCGAGGACAATCTTTGTGCCGAATGCCCCGACCGCGTTCTGCAGGATCCCGGGGATGGGATTGGTGTCCTCCCCGGAGAGGATCGAGGCGAGATCCAGGGCGGCGAGCGCGTAGCCGATGAAGACGAAGAGGGCTGGGAGGCCGGATGCAGAAATTGGGGGCCGAGAAGACAACACCGAGTGAGGACGGCTAGGTCGTTTCTGATGGCTCTTGGATGGTGTCGCGGAGCCAGATGACGATCGCGGTGACGGTGAGGGTGCCGTTGAAGATGTAGTCGCGTTTGTCGTAGCGGCTGGCCAC
>NZ_KZ679067.1 GCF_003024195.1 Streptomyces dioscori | reverse complement strand
CTCGCTGTCTTGCGTTTCCGACTCTATCAGACCGTTTCCGGTTCCGATTTCCTCGGCGCTTTCCAGGTTTTCGCTTTTGCGTTTCCCTTTCCGGCGAGTCCGACTCTATCAGACCCTTTCAGGCCCGATTCCCAGTCGAAGTGGGGGTTGTCTTCCCGGCTGTTGGGCCGTTCCGACGAGTGAGACTTTAGCGGAATCCCGGCCCCCGAGCTAATCGGGGTTGCGCTCTCTCGAACGCGGATTCCTCATTTCGCAAACATGCATGAAAGCGAACCGACGACGGATCGTCGATCGCTGTGTGCTTGTTGCGGAATGGCTGTCCGGGGACCAACCGAAGTCGGCGCTCACGTCGGACAACTCGGAGAACACTACGGAGCGGGCAGGGGCGTGTCAACTCGGGTACGGCGACCACCCCTGAGGCGTACCCTCGGTGCCATGACTACGCACGCGTGCACCCAGCTGTGGTGGGCCGCCTGACGGCGGCCGTACATACGCGTGTACTCAACGGCCGCCTCCTCGGCGGCCGTTTCTGTATCTCCTTCCTGGAGCGCCGGCCGGCGGTGGTGGCGGCCTCGACCAGGAGGTAGCGGGATGAAGCGGGTCTTCAGCGGGATCAAGCCGACCGGGCATCTGACGTTGGGCAACTACCTGGGGGCGATGCGGCGCTGGAGCGCGGTCGACCAGCACGAGGCCGACGCGTTGTTCTGTGTCGTCGACCTGCACGCGCTGACCGTGGACCACGATCCGGGGCGGGTGCGCCGGCTGAGTCGGCAGGCGGCCACCCTGCTACTGGCCGCGGGGCTCGATCCCCGGCTGTGCACCGTCTTCGTACAGAGTCATGTGGATGAGCACGCGCGGCTGTCGTATCTGCTGGAGTGCGTGGCCACGGACGGTGAGATGCGCCGGATGATCCAGTACAAGGAGAGGGCCGCGGCCGAGCGGGCGAGGGGCGGGAGTGTGCGGCTGTCGCTGCTCACGTATCCCGTGCTGATGGCGGCGGACATCCTGGCGTACGGGACCGACGAGGTGCCGGTGGGGGACGACCAGACCCAGCATGTGGAGCTGACGCGGGATGTCGCGGTGCGGTTCAACCAGCGGTACGGGCGGACGTTCGTGGTGCCGCGGACCACGCATCCCGAGGTGGCGGCCCGGGTCATGAACCTGCAGGACCCGACGTCGAAGATGGGGAAGTCCGACGACGTGGGGCCCGGAGTCGTCTATCTGCTCGACGAGCCCGAGACCGTACGGAAGAAGATCATGCGGGCCGTGACGGACAGCGGGAGCGAGGTCGTCCACGACCGGGAAGCCCGGCCCGGGGTCTCGAATCTGCTGGAGATCCTCGCGGCCTGTGCGGGCGGGGATCCCAAGGAGCTGGCCGGTGCGTACGAGACGTACGGGGCTTTGAAGAAGGACACCGCCGACGCCGTGGTGGAGGTCCTCAGGCCCGTACAGCGGAAGCACAAGGAGTTGTGCGCCGATCCTGCGTACGTGGAAGGGGTGTTGCGCGAGGGTGCGGAGAAAGCCAGGGAGATGGCGCGGCCGAGGGTGGACGCGGCTTACCGGGCGATCGGGCTGCTGCCCGCGGGGTGAAGCGGGGAGGGCGGTGGGGAGCGGGGTGGGTCGCTCCCGCACCGTCGGGTTCTAGCTGTTGCCGGAGGCCAGGGCGCGGCTGCGGTCGCGGGCTGCTTCGAGGGCCGCGATGAGGGCGGCCCGTACCCCGTGGTTCTCCAGTTCGCGGATGGCGTTGATCGTGGTGCCCGCGGGGGAGGTGACGTTCTCGCGGAGTTTCACGGGGTGCTCGCCGCTGTCGCGGAGCATCACGGCGGCGCCGATCGCGGACTGGACGATGAGGTCGTGCGCCTTGTCGCGGGGCAGGCCGAGCAGGATGCCGGCGTCGGTCATGGCCTCGACCAGGTAGAAGAAGTACGCCGGACCGGAGCCGGAGAGGGCGGTGCAGGCGTCCTGCTGGGACTCGGGGACGCGGAGCGTCTTGCCGACGGCGCCGAAGATCTCCTCGGCGTGCGCGAGATGGGCGGCGGTGGCGTGGCTGCCGGCGGAGATGACGGACATGGCCTCGTCGACGAGGGCGGGGGTGTTCGTCATGACACGGACGACGGGGGTGCGCTGGGCCAGACGCTCCTCGAAGAAGGAGGTGGGGATGCCCGCGGCGCCGCTGATGACGAGCCGGTCGGCGGGGACGTGCGGGGCGAGTTCGTCGAGGAGGGTGCCCATGTCCTGGGGCTTGACCGTGAGGATCAGCGTGTCCGCCGTCTTGGCGGCTTCCTGATTGCTGACCGGGGTGACGCCGTGGCGCTCCTGGAGTTCCTGGGCGCGCTCGGGGCGGCGGGCCGTGACCAGGAGGTCGGCGGGGGCCCAGCCGGCTCGGATCATTCCGCTGAGCAGGGCCTCGCCGATCTTGCCGGTGCCGAGCACTGCGACTTTCTGGGTCATGTTCGGTTGTCCTCCGGGGGTGCGTCGTCCGGGGCCCATCCTCGCACCGGGGGCCCCAGGGCGGGCCGCGCCGTCCGCTGGGCGGGACGCGGTCAGGCCGTGCGGCGGCGGAGGGTCGCCGCGCCGAGTGCCAGTACGAGGAGGGCGCAGGCCGCGACGATCAGGGCGTCGCGGACGAAGGCGGCGGTGACGTCGGTGTGCTTGAGGACTTCGTTCATGCCGTCGACCGCGTACGACATCGGGAGGACGTTCGAGATGCCTTCCAGTACGGGGTGCATGTCGGAGCGCGGGGTGAACAGGCCGCAGAGGAGGAGCTGGGGGAAGATCACGGCCGGCATGAACTGGACGGCCTGGAACTCGGAGGACGCGAACGCCGAGACGAAGAGGCCGAGGGCGGTGCCGAGCAGCGCGTCGAGCAGGGCGACCAGGAGCAGCAGCCAGGCCGAGCCGGTGACGTCGAGACCGAGGGCCCAGACGGCGAGACCCGTGGCGAGGACGGACTGGACGACGGCGACCGCCCCGAAGGCGAGGGCGTAGCCGGCGATGAGGTCGCCTTTGCCGAGGGGCATGGCGAGGAGGCGTTCCAGGGTGCCGGAGGTGCGTTCGCGCAGGGTGGCGATGGAGGTCACGAGGAACATCGTGATGAGGGGGAAGATGCCGAGCAGTGAGGCGCCGATGGAGTCGAAGGTGCGCGGGCTGCCGTCGAAGACATAGCGGAGCAGCAGAAGCATCAGGCACGGGATGAGGATCATCAGCGCGATCGTGCGCGGGTCGTGGCGGAGCTGGCGCAGGACCCGGGTCGCGGTGGCGGTGGTGCGGGCGAGGTTGATCGCGCGCGGCTCGGGGGGCGTGGTGGGGCCGCTGGGTGGGGCGGCGGTGGTCGTGTTCATCGGACGGACTCCTTGCGGGGGTCGTTGCCTGCGGCGGAGGCGATCGCCTCGTCGACCAGGTGGAGGAAGGCCGCCTCGACGGTGTCGGTGCCGGTCCGGGCGCGCAGGGCGTCCGGCGTGCCGTCGGCGAGGATCACGCCCTCGCGCATCAGGAGCAGGCGGTGGCAGCGTTCGGCCTCGTCCATGACGTGGGAGGAGACGAGGAGGGTGGCACCCCGGTCGGCGGCGATGGTGTGGAAGAGCTGCCACAGATCGCGGCGGAGTACGGGGTCGAGGCCGACCGTGGGTTCGTCGAGGACGAGGAGTTCCGGGGCTCCGAGGAGAGCCGCGGCGAGGGAGACGCGGCTGCGCTGGCCGCCGGAGAGGTTGCCCGCGAGGGCGTCGGCGTGGGAGGTGAGGTCCACGTCTGAGATGGCGTGCTCGACGTTCTCGCGGCGGCGGTCGGCGGCTGCGCGGCCGGGGTCGAGGATCGCGGCGAAGTAGTCCAGGTTCTGGCGGACCGACAGGTCGTCGTACACGGAGGGGGCTTGGGTGACGTAACCGATGCGCGAGCGGAGGGCGGCGTGGCCCGCGGGGAGGCCGAGGACGTCCAGGGTGCCGGTGACCTTGGCCTGGGTGCCGACGATCGACCTCATCAGGGTGGACTTGCCGCACCCCGACGGGCCGAGCAGACCGGTGATCCGGCCGCGGGGGACGTCGAAGTCGAGCCCGCGCAGGACCTGGCGGGGGCCTCGGACGACGGTGAGGTCCGCGGCGTGGACGGCCGGGTGGTCGGGGGGTGGTGGTGAGGGGGCAGGGGTGTCGGGCGCATTATTCATCATGTGATGAATAATGCGCCCGGGTAGGGACCCCGTCAAGGAGCCGGGGCGACGATCAGGACGACCTCGTAACTCTCCTCCACCTGGCCGTCGGGGAAGGTCCGCAGGAGGTGTGCGCGCTCCTCGGCGAAGAAGGCGGCCGTCGCCTTTTCTCCGAGCACCAGGAAGACCGAGTGGCTGCTGATGTTGGCCAGGTGGGTGTCCAGGGGGACGGTTCGGCTCCACCGGATCTCGTGGCGGGTGCAGACGGGCATGTACGGGGCTCGGGCGAAGACGTCCTCCGTACGGGCCCGGCGGCCGGAGCCGCGCTTCTCGGCGACGTCACCGCCGATGAACTCCTCAACGCGCCGGTTCTGCCCCGCCTGCCAGGGGATGTCGAGGGCGGGGTTGTTCCACCACAGGGCCAGGGCCCCGGCAGGGCGCAGGACGCGCATGGCCTCGGGGAGGGAGCGGGCGGGGTTCGTCCAGTGCCAGGACTGGGCGTAGGTGAGGAAGTCGACGGAGGCGGTGGCCAGGGGCAGAGCGTCGCCGTCGCCCCGGACGAGGGGGGTGTCGGGGAGCGAGCGGCGGAACTGGGTGGCCATTCCGTCGCCGGGTTCGACCGCGATCACGTCGGCGTCTCGGGCGCGGAGGAGGGTGGTGGCTATGCCCGTGCCGGCGCCCACGTCCGCGATGCGGGAGCCCTTGAGGGGGCGGGCGGCTGCGTGCTCGATCGTGTCGAAGAGGGTGGGGGGATAGGAGGGGCGGTTCTGCGCGTACTGGGCTGCGGCGGTGTTGAAGGAGAGGGCGTGGTCGGGGTGGGAGGGGGTGTTGGCGGTCATGGGTACATCGTGGCCGGGCGGGCTGTTCCTTGGGCCTGTGTGCGGGCGGGCCCGCGCGCTGGCCTTACCGGCCCGGACGTCCGGATGTCGGGTGCGGGTCCGGTGGGGGCCGTTCGCGCCGTTCCCCGCGCCCCTTAGGGGCGGGGCTGCGCCCCTGGCCTGGCCGGCCTGGATTCCGAGTGCGGGTCCGGTGGGGGCCGTTCGCGCCGTTCCCCGCGCCCCTTTGAGGGCGGGGCTGCGCCCCAGCGCCCACTCCGCGTTCGTCTGCGGGTCCGGTGGGGGTTGGCCGCGCCGTTCCCCGCGCCCTTTTGGGGCCCGAGAGGGGTGGCCCGCGTTGTATTGCGTGCGGCTTGGGGGGCAAAAGCTGGGGCGCAGCCCCGCTTTTGAGGGGCGCGGGGAACTGCGCGAGCGGCCCCCACCGGACCCGCAGACGACCGACAAGGCCCCAGCAGGGGCGCAGGTCGCCGCCGTCTAGGTGTGTCTGCCGTGGGCAGGCGCTTCGTGTTCTGTGCGGTGGAGCGTTTCGCCCGGGGCCTCCGTGAGGGAGCGGAGGAAGTACGCCGTGAGGGTGCCGACGAAGCCGATGGTCAGCAGGCCCCGCAGTGCGGACTCGCTGTCCGGGGCCGGGCGTTTCGTGTAGCCCGACCAGGCGTGACGGAACGCCAGCGCGCTGCAGACGGCGAACATCACCACGACGAGTCCGGTGACGAAGCCGCCCACGGCCGCGATCTCCAACCCCTCGTACGCGAAGCGCAGGACCAGGCAGCTGATCGCGATCGCGACGAGCGAGCCGACGGTCACGGCCACGCGGCGGACCGCGTAACCGCCGTCGTGGTTCACCCAGGTCAATCCGAAGAAGCAGATCGGTTCGGGGTGGGTGCCTACGGAGAGGGCGTCTGGTTTGTCGCTCACGGGTTGATTATCGCCTCGGACCGACGACCCGCCGATCCGCCGACCCGCCGGCCGAGGCGGTAAACAGCGCAAGCGCCGCAAGCGCCGCAGGCGTCGCAGGCGTCGCAGGCGTCAGGCGCAGCGCGATGCCACGTAACCGTCGCTCCCCGTGCGCACGTACGCGTCGGAGACGTACTCCCCGACCTCGATGTTGTCCCAGATCTTCGTCGTCCCGTAGGGGCCGCTGATCGTCTCCCCCGGGCGCTGGCAGAAGATCGGGACCCTGGAGCCCGGCGCCAGCGTGCGGATCAGGCGGTACTGGGTGCCGGGGCCGCTGCGGACGTTCAGGGTGTAGCCGGGTGCGATCGAGTAGAGCGTCTGGGCCGCGACCGCCGCCGCTGCCTCGGCGGCGTCGGCGGCGTCGGCGTCGGCGTCGGCGGCGGCGGCGGCTTGGGCCGCGGCGGTTACAGTCGTGGCGACTTCGGTCTCGGCGGTTTCGGTCGCAGCCGCTTCTCTGATCTCTTCAACAGCCATGTCTGTCTCCCCGTTGGATGTGCTGTCTTTGTTTTGTGCACGCGGAGGCTAGCAAGCCGCGTGGGACTCGTACGAACCATCGACTAGGCTCCGTGCGTCGCGCGTGCGTACGCAATTCACGGGGGTGGACGATGCCGCCAGGACGCATCGCCGGATCGGATGCCGAAGCGGAACTTCCCGAGTACGCAGGGCAGTACCGCCTTGAGTCACGCCTCGGCTCGGGTGGCATGGGCGTGGTCCATCTGGCCCGCTCGGCGTCGGGGCTGCGGCTCGCGGTGAAGGTCATCAACGTCGAGTTCGCCAGGGACCCGGAGTTCAGGGGGCGTTTCAAGCAGGAGGTGGCGGCCGCGCGGCGGGTCAGCGGTGCGTTCACCGCGCCGGTCGTGGACGCCGACCCCGAGGCGGACCGGCCCTGGATGGCCACCCTGTTCATTCCGGGGCCGACGCTCGCGGAGCATGTGAAGCGGAACGGTTCGCTGTCGTCCGCGCAGTTGCGTCAGGTGATGGCCGGGCTGGCCGAGGCGTTGCGCGACATCCATCGCGCCGGTGTGGTGCACCGCGACCTCAAGCCGAGCAACGTCCTCCTCGCCGAGGACGGTCCCAAGGTCATCGACTTCGGTATCTCGCGGCCGTCGGACAGCGAACTGCGCACGGAGACCGGCAAATTGATCGGCACTCCGCCCTTCATGGCCCCCGAGCAGTTCCGCCGCCCGCGCGAGGTGGGACCGGCCGCCGACATCTTCGCGCTCGGGTCCGTGCTGGTGCACGCCGCGACCGGGCGCGGGCCCTTCGACTCCGACAGCCCCTATGTCGTGGCCTATCAGGTCGTGCATGACGAACCGGATCTGACGGACGTCCCCGACGACCTGGCGCCGCTGATCGCCCGCTGCCTCGCCAAGGAACCCGACGAACGGCCCACCCCCGACGAGCTGATGGCCGAGCTGCGGCACGTCTCGTCCCTCTACGACACGCAGTTGTTCATACCGGCGCAGCGCGCGGCGGAGGCGGTCGAGCCGGCGGCGGGTTCGCCGGCGAAAGCCGTGGCCGACTCCCGCGACCGTACGACCCACGTGCGCGGCAAGCGGCGTACATCTGCGGGTTCGGATGCAGGTGCAGGTGCAGCCGCAGGGGCGGGCTCAGGTGCTGATGCTGGCGCTGGCGCAGGCGCAGGCCCGGGATCGGGATCGGGATCGGGATCGGGATCGGGATCGTCCGCCGTACGGTCCCGGCGCCGCGGGCTGCTCACCGTCGCGCTCGGTGGGGTGGCCGCGCTCGCCGTCGGTGGTGCGTTGCTGGCCGGTCTGCCGGGCGACGACGGTTCCGGGCGGCGGCCGGGCTCCGGATCGGGTGGCGAACGCGTGTCCGCCGGCGAGGCGTTCCGGCCGTGGGTCACGAAGGTGGGCGCGGGCCGCGAGTCCATGGCCAAGTGCACGTACGGCGGTGGGGCCCTGCTCTGTGCCGGTCCCGGTGTGCTCGCCGGCGCCCTCGGCCCACGGGACGGAAAAGCGCGGTGGACGCGCTCGGCGAAGACGGGTGAGGACAGTTCGGTCTTCGCGCCCGTCCTGTCCGGGGGCCTCGTGCACACGGTCACCGCGTCCGGCGGGCAGCTGATCGCCCTCGATCCCGACACGGGCAGGACCCGCTGGAAGCTGAACACCTCGGTGTACGGGGGCGGCGCGCAGTACGCGGGTGACACCGTGCTGCTGACCTCGGGCGACGGCACGGTCACCGGCATCGACGGGAGGACCGGGGAGCGGCTCTGGCAGGGCCGCCCGGCCGGCGGGGCCCAGCCCGCCTTCGCGTACTTCGGCGGCGAACTCGCGTACGCGACGACGCTGACGTCGGACGGTACGGGCACGCAGGTGATCGCGGTGGATCCGCGGACCGGGGACGTGCGGTGGCGACACCGCCTCGACGGGCTGCTCACTCCGGTCGGCACCCGGAAGGGCACCCTGTGGCTCACCGCCCAGAACGCTTCCCAGGAGACCCGCAGCATCGTGGGCTACACGCCAGGCGGTGCGTCGGGCGGTGCGTCGGGCAGTGCGAAGGAGCGGCGGATTCCGCTCGACCTCCCGCTGCCGTCCGCCACGGCCGCCCTGCACGGCGACGCGGTCTATTTACTGGCCGCGGGAGGTGCGCTGGTGGCCGTCGACATCGAGGCCGGCGCACAGCGCTGGCGTCGTGAGACCTCGGTCAGCAGGGCCTCGGCGCCGACCGCCGACGACCGGTACGTGTACGTCAGCGCCCCGGACGGCCGGCTGCTCGCGGCCGATGTCCGCACCGGCAGGCTCGTGGGACAGACCCCCACCCGGCTCGGCGAGGACGGCGAACGGGTCGTGGCCGAGGTGCTCGCACCCATGGTCGTGGGCGACCGGGTCTACGCGAGCGCGCCCGACGGCAGTGTCTTCGGCGTGGACGCCCGCGAGCCCGCCGCCTGGTGAGCCGCGGGGACGACGGGCAAGTCCGGTGAACGGCGAACCCGCCCGGTCGTGAGGACGGCGAACCCGCCCGGTCGTGAGGACCGGGCGGGTTCGGGTGTGTTCGGAGAACCGGGGAACGCGGCGGGCTAGCCGAGCAGCGAGACGTCCCGGACGGCGCCCCTGTCCGCGCTGGTCGCCATCGCGGCGTACGCGCGCAGGGCGGCCGAGACCTTGCGCTCGCGGGCGACCGGGGCGTACACGCCCTTGAGGGCCTCGCGGCGCTCGGCCAGTTCCTCGTCGGGGACCAGCAGCTCGATGCTGCGGTTCGGGATGTCGATGCGGATGCGGTCACCGTCGCGGACGAGGGCGATCGTGCCGCCGGACGCCGCCTCGGGCGAGGCGTGGCCGATGGACAGGCCCGAGGTGCCGCCGGAGAAGCGGCCGTCGGTGATCAGGGCGCAGGTCTTGCCGAGGCCCCGGCCCTTCAGGAACGACGTCGGGTAGAGCATCTCCTGCATGCCGGGGCCGCCCTTGGGGCCCTCGTAGCGGATGACGACGACGTCGCCGTGCGTGATCTCCTTCTTGAGGATCTTGTCGACGGCCTCCTCCTGCGACTCGCAGACGACCGCCGGGCCCTCGAAGGTCCAGATCGACTCGTCGACGCCGGCCGTCTTCACGACACAACCGTCGACGGCGAGGTTGCCCTTGAGGACCGCGAGACCGCCGTCCTTGGAGTACGCGTGCTCCGCGGAGCGGATGCAGCCGCCCTCCGCGTCCTCGTCGAGGGCCGCCCAGCGCTCGGACTGGGAGAAGGCCGTGGACGAGCGGACGCCGCCGGGGGCCGCGTACCACAGTTCCAGGGCCTCCGGGGAGGGGGAGCCGCCGCGGACGTCCCAGGTCTTGAGCCAGTCCGCGAGGGACGGGCTGTGCACCGAGTGGACGTCCTCGTTCAGGAGGCCCGCGCGGTGGAGTTCGCCGAGCAGGGCGGGGATGCCGCCGGCCCGGTGCACGTCCTCCATGTAGTACGTGCGGTCCTTCGCCACGTTCGGGGCGACCTTGGCGAGGCACGGCACGCGGCGCGAGACGGCGTTGATCTCGTCCAGGCCGAACGGGACGCCCGCCTCCTCGGCGGCGGCCAGCAGGTGCAGGATCGTGTTGGTCGAGCCGCCCATGGCGATGTCGAGGGCCATGGCGTTCTCGAAGGCGGCCATGGTGGCGACGTTGCGGGGCAGGACCGACTCGTCGTCCTGCTCGTAGTAGCGCCGGGTGACGTCCATGACCGTGCGCGCCGCGTCCTCGTACAGGCCCTTGCGGGCCGTGTGCGTGGCGAGGACCGAGCCGTTGCCGGGGAGGGAGAGGCCGATGGCCTCGGTCAGGCAGTTCATGGAGTTGGCCGTGAACATGCCGGAACACGAGCCGCAGGTCGGACAGGCGTTCTCCTCGATACGGAGGATGTCCTCGTCCGAGATCTTGTCGTTCACGGCGTCGGAGATCGCGTCGACCAGGTCGAGCGTGCGGACCGAGCCGTCGACCAGGGTCGCTCGGCCGGACTCCATGGGGCCGCCGGAGACGAAGACCGTCGGGATGTTCAGGCGCAGGGCCGCCATCAGCATGCCGGGCGTGATCTTGTCGCAGTTCGAGATGCAGATCAGGGCGTCGGCGCAGTGGGCCTCCACCATGTACTCCACGCTGTCCGCGATCAGGTCGCGGGAGGGGAGGCTGTAGAGCATGCCTCCGTGGCCCATCGCGATGCCGTCGTCGACGGCGATCGTGTTGAACTCGCGCGGGATGCCTCCGGCGGCGGTGATGGCCTCGCTCACGATGCGGCCGACCGGCTGGAGGTGGGTGTGGCCCGGCACGAACTCCGTGAAGGAGTTGGCGACCGCGATGATCGGCTTACGGCCGATGTCCGCGCCCGGTACACCGGAGGCGCGCATAAGGGCGCGGGCGCCCGCCATGTTGCGTCCGTGGGTGACTGTGCGGGACCTCAGCTCGGGCATGGCCGCTCGCTCCTTCGGAGAGTGTTGACTGCTGTCGAGCGTACGCCCGGCATCCAGGGTTTGGACGTGGTGTCCGGTATGCGGGATTGTCGTCTCGGGCTTTGAGGGGTGCGCGGGGCACGGAGCGGGGCCGCGCCCCTGCTCAGGGGGTCATGGGGCTGTCAGGTGGGACTGGATCACCGGGGCCACCCGGTTGATGATCTGTTCCGGGTCCGCCGACGCCAAGGGCTCGACCTTGATCACGTAACGGAGCATCGCGATACCGACGAGTTGCGCGGCGGCCAGTTCCGCGCGCAGTTCGGCGTCCGGGAGGTTCAGCTGGAGGGCGACGCGGCGCAGCAGCTGGGCGGAGATCAGACGGCGGAAGACGCCGGCCGCGGTCTCGTTGTTCACGGCGGAGCGGACGATCGCGAGGAGGGCCTTGCGGGTGGCCGGGTTCTCCCAGACGCCGAAGAAGAAGCGGGCCAGCCGTTCGCCCACGCCGTCGAGGGGGCCCTCGCCGACCGAGCCGGGCGCGCTCAGCAGGGGGCCGATGGCGACCTCGATGGACGCCTCGAAAACCTGCTCCTTCGTACCGAAGTAGTGATGTACGAGTGCCGAGTCCACGTCCGCCGCCTTCGCGATGGCACGCATGGAGGTCTTCTCGAAGCCCCGTTCCGCGAACTCCTCGCGGGCCGCCGCCAGGATGCGGTCGCGGGCCGCGGGAGTGTCCTGCGCGTCCGTACGGGAAGGGCGTCCCCGGCGGCGCGGGGTGGCGGCGGTCATGTACGCGGGACCCGGACCGCCGAGGCCAGGTGGAGGCGGGTGAAGGCGAGGGCCTCCGCGAGATCGGCCTCGCGCTCGGCGCTCGACATGGCGCGGCGGGTGTTGACCTCGATGACGACATGGCCGTCGTAGCCGGACAGGGCGAGGCGTTCGAGCAGTTCGGCGCAGGGCTGGGTGCCGCGGCCGGGGACCAGGTGCTCGTCCTTGATGGAGCCGCTGCCGTCGGCGAGGTGGACGTGGCCGAGGCGGTCGCTCATGCGGTCGATCATCTGGAGCGCGTCCGTGCGGGCCGTCGCGGTGTGGCTCAGATCGATCGTGAAGTGGCGGTAGTCGTCCTTCGTCACGTCCCAGTCGGGTGCGTACGCGAGCATCTCGCGATCGCGGTAACGCCAGGGGTACATGTTTTCGACGGCGAATCGTACGTCCGTCTCGTTGGCCATCTGCCAGATTCCGGTGACGAAGTCACGGGAGTACTGGCGCTGCCAGCGGAAGGGGGGGTGTACGACGACCGTGCTCGCCCCGAGCCTCTCGGCCGCCGACCGGGCGCGCTGGAGTTTGATCCACGGGTCGGTGGACCAGACGCGCTGGGTGATGAGCAGGCAGGGGGCGTGTACGGCGAGGATCGGGATGTGGTGGTAGTCGCTGAGGCGGCGCAGGGCTTCGATGTCCTGGCTGACCGGGTCGGTCCACACCATGACCTCGACGCCGTCGTAGCCGAGGCGTGCGGCGATCTCGAAGGCCGTCGCTGTCGACTCCGGATAGACGGAGGCCGTGGACAGGGCGACCTTCGCATCCGGGATGCGCACGACTGGTTCTGCCACGGGGACAGGTTACGGGGTGGGTTCGTCGGGTGTGGCGGGGTGGGGTTGATTGGCCGGGGGTCGACCCCTGCTGGGGGGTGGGCAGGTTCGGTGCGTGGGTGCGGGCGCGGGCTTGGTGGGCGGGTGCGGGTTCGGTGGGGGCTTGTCGCGCCGTTCCCCGCGCCCCTTAGGGGGTGGGGGGTGCGGTTGTGTGTTGGCTGACCCGCCGTCGGGGGTTGCTCGCGCCGTTCCTCGCGCCCCTTAGGGGGCCCGGGGTTATTGGGGGGGCATCTGGTCCAGGGTTCGGAGGATTACGCCCTCCCTCAGGGCCCAGGGGCAGATTTCTACTGTTTCCACTCCGAAGAGGTCCATCGCGCCCTCGGCCACCACCGCGCCGGCGAGGAGCTGGGCGGCACGGCCCTCGGAGACTCCGGGGAGTTCCGCGCGTTCGGCGGTCGTCATGGAGGCCAGGCGCGGGACCCAGTCCTCCAGGGACCGGCGCTTGAGCTCGCGCTGGACGTACAGGCCGTCGACCGAGCGGGCGGCACCCGCGAGCCGGGCGAGCTGCTTGAAGGTCTTGGAGGTGGCGACCACGTGGTCGGGAGCCCCGAACCGGCTGAACTCCCCGACCGTACGGGCGATCTGGGCCCGCACATGGCGGCGCAGGGCCTTTATGTCCGCCGGGTCCGCCGGGTCGGTCGGCAGCCAGCCCGCGGTCAGCCGGCCCGCGCCGAGCGGCAGCGAGGCCGTCGCGTCGGGCTCCTCGTCTATCCCGTACGCGATCTCCAGCGAACCGCCGCCGATGTCCAGGACGAGCAGTTTCCCGGCGGACCAGCCGAACCAGCGTCGGGCGGCGAGGAAGGTGAGCCGGGCCTCCTCCGCGCCGGTGAGGACCTGGAGCTCCACACCGGTCTCCTCGCGCACCCGGGCCAGCACCTCGTCGGCGTTGCTGGCCTCACGCACCGCGGAGGTCGCGAACGGCAGCAGATCCTCGACGCCCTTGTCCTCGGCGGCCTCCAGCGCCTCCTGGACGACTGCGATGAGTTTGTCGACGCCCACGGAGTCGATCGCGCCGCTGTCGTCCAGAAGCTGGGCGAGCCGCAGCTCCGCCTTGTGCGAATGCGCGGGCAGCGGGCGCGCGCCGGGGTGCGCATCCACCACCAGCAGGTGCACCGTGTTCGAACCCACGTCCAGGACACCGAGTCTCATGTACGGCACGCTACTGCGCCCGGGCCCCTCGGCCGTCCCCGGAGTGGTCGTGAGCGACTTACTCTGGACGGGTGCCAAAGACGAAAAAGGCGAAGAGCGACAAATCGGCCAAGGATTCCGCCGCAGGGCCCGCGAAGGACGCGCTTCGGGTGAAGCCGTCCAAGCCCGGAAAGCTTCCGAAAGCCCCGAAGGGCGACGAGAAGGGGCTCGACTTCGCACGTGCGTGGGTGGAGTTCCCGGATCCGGCCGACGACGAGCAGATCTTCCGCTGCGATCTGACATGGCTGACCTCTCGCTGGAACTGCATCTTCGGAAGCGGCTGCCAGGGGATCCAGGCGGGCCGCGCGGACGACGGATGCTGCACGCTGGGTGCCCACTTCTCGGACGAGGACGACGAGAAGCGCGTGGCCGGTCACGTGGCGAGGCTCACGCCGGACATCTGGCAGCACCACGACGTGGGGACCGCGACCGGCTGGGTCTCGCAGGACGAGGACGGGGACCGGCAGACACGCCCGTACCAGGGGTCCTGCATCTTCCAGAACCGCCCCGGTTTCGCCGGCGGCATGGGGTGCTCGCTGCACATCCTGGCCGTCAAGGAGGGCCGCGAGCCCCTGGAGACCAAGCCGGACGTCTGCTGGCAGCTCCCGGTCCGGCGGACGTACGAGTGGATCGACCGGCCCGACGACACGCGGGTGCTGCAGGTCTCGATCGGCGAGTACGACCGCCGCGGGTGGGGTCCTGGCGGGCACGACCTGCACTGGTGGTGCACGTCGGCGACGTCCGCCCACGGCGCGGGAGACCCGGTCTACGTCTCGTACCGCCCGGAACTGATCGAACTGATGGGCAAGTCGGGCTACGACCGCCTGGTGAACCTCTGCGAGGAACGCCTGGCCTCCCAACTCCCCCTCCTGGCCCCCCACCCGGCGGACCCACCCCACCGCGCGTGAGGGGCAGCGCCCCGTAAGGGGCGCGGGGAACTGCGCGACCAGCCACGACCGGACCCGCAGTCGAAAGCCGTACCCCCGCACCCCCAAGGGGCGCGGGGAACGGCGCGACCAGCCACGACGGACCCGCGGCCGAATCCCCACCCGCGGGAGCGGAAGCGTTCAACTCCCCGACGGACTCGGCTCACCCTCTCCGGAGGAGCCCGGCGGAGGCTCAGGCTCCGGATCCGCCGACCCCGGCCCGGACGGCGTCGGCTCCGGCCCGGGCTCGGACGGCCCGGGATCGGACGGCGACGGCCCGGACGGCGTCGGCTCGGGCCCGGGCCCCGGATCCGATGGTCCAGGTCCAGGCCCAGGTCCAGGTCCAGGCCCAGGTCCAGGCCCGGGCCCGGGATCCGACGGCCCGGGCTCACCCGGCGAAGGCGGATCCGGCCGAGGCCCCGGCCCCGAAGGCCCCGCGGTCCCGTACCCGCCGATCGTGACCACCGCCCCCGCAGGCCCGACCGCGACCCGCGCGCTCCACGCCCCGTTCGGCTCCCGCAGATGATCGACGTACACCTTGATCGTCAGCGACTCCCCCGGTTCCAGCGTCCCGGACGACTGGCTCAGGTAGAGCCAGGACGCCCCGGTCCGCGCCGACCAGCGGACCGCCGAGTCGCCGGTCGCCGTGAGGGTGATCAGTGTCGTGTCGCCGTCGGAGTGGGCCGCGACGGCCAGCCCGCTCTCGCGCCCCGGCGCCACGCTGACGACCTCCACGGAGACGTCGGACGAGCCGCTGCGCGGGGTGAAGCGGGAGCCGGGCCGCGTACGGGCGTTGCCCGCGTTCTCGTAGCCGGACGCCTCGCCGTCGAGTTCCTCGGAGCCCTGCGCCTCGTTCGCGGTGACCGGCCGGCCGTCGGAGCCCTCACCGATGAGGGGCGCCCCCCGGTAGGCCGCCCACAGGGCGAGCACGGGGGCCGCCACGACGGTGGCGACGACCGTGGTCGTGACGGCACGCGCGCGGAGCCGGTCACGACGGGCCGCGTGGTCCTTGGGGTCCATCGGGAATCCGCGCCGGTCGAAGCGCGGACCGCCGCCCCGCGCGCGCGGGAGGTGCGTCATCGCCTTGTGGAGGGCCGCGCGCGGGGCTTCGAGTACGGGCAGCGCGGCGGGTGTGACGCTGGTGCCGGGCCAGGAGCCGGGGCCCGCGCGCTCGGCGGTCCGGCGGCAGCGCGGGCAGTCGTCGACGTGCCGGACCAGTTCGCGGCGCAGGGCCGCGCTGAGGACGAGGCGGTTGTCGCCGGTGAGCCGGGTCACGCCGGGACAGTTGCCGGTCTCGACGACGGCCAGGGCCGCGCGCGTGCGCTCGACCTCGCAGGCGCCCGCGGCGAGGAGCTCCCGGGCGGCCACCGGGTCGGTGCCGAGGACGGCGGCGACCTCGTGCGCGGCGAGCTGGTGGCGTACGGCGAGTTCGAGTGCCTCGCGCTGTTCGGGCGTCGTACCGGCGGCCTCCGGCCAGGCCAGCAGGGCGAGTTCGCGACGACGCCGGTCCTTCTCGGCGTCCGCATCGGCGTCCACATCGGCGTCGGCGTCGGTGTCGGCGAGGAGGTCGGCGGTCCGGTCGCCGCCCCGGTCGCCGGAGAGCTGACCGGCGCGCGCACCGGCGCCTTCGCCGGTCGGCCCGCCGACGCGTGCACCGGCCCCGCCGCCGGTACGTCCCGGGCCCGCGGGAACGGTGCCGCGGCCGGCGGCACGAGCCCCCTCGAACCGGGCTCCCTCGAACCGGGCTTCCGCGTTCGGGCCGACCGTGCCGCCCTCCGCGCGGGCGCCCATCCGGCCCTCCGCGCGCGGGCCGGTGCCGTCCTCCGGGCGGAGGCCGGCGGAACGGCCGTCCGCGCGCGAGTCGGTGGAACGGCCGTCCGGGCGCGAGTCGGTGGAACGGCCGTCCGGGCGGGCGGTGCCGTCTCCGGACCGGCCGGACGCATGGGCGCCGCCGGCGCCATGACGCCTCTGCCTGGCCTCGGCGAGCTTGCGCAGACAGGACCAGCGGGCCAGCGCGTACAGCCAGGCCCTGCGGTCGTCGGGCGTCTCGCGGCCACGATGGCCGCGGCGCTCGGCGAGGGCGAGGACGTCGCCGAGGGCGGCGGTCGCCGTGTCGTGGTCGCACAGGACGGACAGACAGTAGGTGAACAGGCCGTCCAGGTACGGCTCGTAACGGGTCGGCGGGCACTGTGCCACCGTGCGCGCCGCGCCCCGGTCGCGCGCCTCACGGTGCGCCCGGTGTGCGCCGGTGGTGCGGGTCGAGGTCTCGGGACTGCTGCTCATCACCCGTGCGACCGTAGGTGCCTTGTGGTGGGCCCTTCTCCCTGCTTGAGCACATTTAATCCATACGGGTGAAACGATCCCTCAAATGAGGGCGGGGGACCTGTATTCCGTGTCGTGTCCCTGTCGCACCGGCACGGAAAAGCGGCCGGTTTGCGCAAGCTGCCCCGTTATCGGCACCGCCCGCCGAACAGGCCGTCACGGCTCTGTCAGTGGCGGCGGTTACGGTTCGTGTCATGGCTGCCCGTACGAAGACCGCGAAGGACCGGCCGTCCTACCGCTGCACCGAGTGCGGCTGGCAGACGGCCAAGTGGCTCGGCCGCTGCTCCGAGTGCCAGGCCTGGGGGACGGTCGAGGAGTACGGCGCGCCCGCGGTGCGCACGACGGCCCCCGGCCGCGTCACCACGAACGCGCTGCCCATCGGCCAGGTCGACGGCCGGCAGGCGACCGCCCGCTCCACGGGTGTGCCCGAACTGGACCGCGTGCTCGGCGGCGGACTCGTACCGGGCGCGGTGGTGCTCGTGGCGGGCGAGCCGGGCGTCGGCAAGTCCACGCTGCTGCTGGACGTGGCGGCCAAGGCGGCGAGCGACGAGCACCGCACGCTCTACATCACGGGTGAGGAGTCGGCGAGCCAGGTCCGGCTGCGCGCCGACCGCATCAAGGCGATCGACGACAACCTCTTCCTGGCGGCCGAGACCGATCTGTCGGCGGTCCTCGGCCATCTGGACGCGGTGAAGCCGTCCCTGCTCATCGTCGACTCCGTACAGACGGTGGCCTCTCCGGAGATCGACGGCGCCCCCGGCGGCATGTCCCAGGTCCGCGAGGTGGCCGGGGCCCTGATCCGTGCCTCCAAGGAGCGCGGCATGGCCACCCTCCTGGTCGGCCACGTCACCAAGGACGGCGCCATCGCGGGACCACGTCTCCTGGAGCACCTGGTGGACGTCGTCCTGAGCTTCGAGGGCGACCGGCACGCGCGCCTGCGTCTCGTACGAGGCGTCAAGAACCGGTACGGCACCACGGACGAGGTCGGCTGCTTCGAGCTGCACGACGAGGGGATCACCGGGCTCACCGACCCCTCCGGTCTCTTCCTCACCCGCCGCGCCGAGCCCGTCCCCGGCACATGTCTGACCGTCACCCTCGAAGGCCGCCGCCCGCTGGTGGCCGAGGTGCAGGCGCTCACCGTCGACACCCAGATCCCCACGCCGCGGCGTACGACCTCCGGTCTGGAGACCTCCCGCGTCCAGATGATGCTCGCCGTCCTGGAGCAGCGCGGCCGGATCAGCGCCCTCGGGAAGCGGGACATCTACACCGCGACGGTCGGTGGCGTGAAACTGTCCGAGCCCGCCGCGGACCTCGCGATCGCGCTCGCGCTGGCCAGTGCGGCGAGCGACACCCCGCTCCCGCAGAACCTCGTCGCGATCGGCGAAGTGGGGCTCGCGGGCGAGGTCAGACGGGTCACGGGCGTCCAGCGCAGACTCGCCGAAGCTCACCGTCTGGGCTTCACCCACGCCCTTGTTCCGAGCGACCCGGGCAAGATCCCTCCGGGTATGAAGGTCCTGGAAGTCGCCGACATGGGGGACGCGCTCCGGGTCCTCCCGCGGTCGCGTCGGCGAGACGCCCCACGGGACGAGGAAGAGCGCCGGTAGACTTTGCCCAGGTCTCGCCCGTCCGTACGAACCGAGGGCGCCCCTAAAAAGCCTGCGACCGGAGGAGTGCAGTGGCAGCCAACGACCGGGCAGCAGTTCCCGGCAAGTCCGGCGGGAGTTCCGGCACCGATGGCCTGATGCGCACGGCTCTCAGCGCTGTGGCACCCGGCACCGGGCTGCGCGACGGCCTGGAGCGCATCCTCCGCGGCAACACCGGCGGGCTCATCGTGCTCGGCTGGGACAAGACCGTCGAGGCGATGTGCAGCGGCGGTTTCGTGCTGGACGTCGAGTTCACCGCGACACGGCTGCGCGAGCTGTGCAAGCTCGACGGCGGCATCGTGCTGGACAAGGACATCACGAAGATCCTGCGGGCCGGCGTGCAGCTGGTCCCCGACCCGACCATCCCCACCGAGGAGACGGGCACACGGCACCGCACGGCGGACCGGGTGAGCAAGCAGGTCGGCTTCCCCGTCGTCTCCGTCTCCCAGTCCATGCGCCTGATCGCGCTGTACGTGGACGGGCAGCGGCGGGTCCTGGAGGACTCCGCCGCGATCCTCTCGCGCGCGAACCAGGCGCTGGCCACGCTGGAGCGGTACAAGCTGCGGCTCGACGAGGTCGCGGGCACGCTGTCCGCGCTGGAGATCGAGGACCTGGTCACCGTCCGGGACGTGTCGGCGGTGGCCCAGCGCCTGGAGATGGTGCGCCGGATCGCCACGGAGATCGCCGAGTACGTGGTGGAGCTGGGCACGGACGGGCGGCTGCTCTCCCTCCAGCTGGACGAGCTGATCGCCGGGGTCGAGCCCGAGCGGGAGCTCGTCGTACGGGACTACGTGCCCGAGCCGACGGCGAAGCGGTCCCGCACGGTGGACGAGGCGCTGTTCGAGCTGAACGCGCTCAGCCATGCGGAGCTGCTCGAAATGCCCACCGTGGCGCGGGCGTTGGGATACACCGGGTCGCCCGAGGCGCTCGACTCCGCGGTGTCGCCGCGCGGGTTCCGGCTGCTGGCGAAGGTGCCGCGGCTGCCCGGCGCGATCATCGACCGGCTGGTCGAGCACTTCGGCGGGCTGCAGAAGCTGCTCGCCGCGAGCGTGGACGACCTGCAGACCGTGGACGGGGTCGGGGAGGCGCGGGCGCGGAGCGTACGGGAGGGGCTTTCGCGGTTGGCGGAGTCGTCGATCCTCGAACGCTACGTGTAGCCGTCCGGCGGTTCGGCGTTGCCCCTCGGGGGCTGGGCTGAGCTCGGCTCTCGGGTGCGGGCCCGGTGGGGGCCGTTCGCGCAGTTCCCCGCGCCCCTAAAGGCAGGGGCTGGACTCGGCATTCGGGTGCGGGTCCGGTGGGGGCCGCTCGCGCCGTTCCCCGCGCCCCCTGAAAGCGGGGGCTGAGCTCGGCTCTCGGGTGCAGGTTCGGTGGGGGCCGCTCGCGCAGTTCCCCGCGCCCCTAAAGGCAATGGGCACGGGGGGGTGGCAAACTGCGTCGCCGCGCGCCCAGCTGTCTTAGGGGCGCGGGGAACGGCGCGGCACACCCCCACCGGACCCGCACCCGCACCCGAGAGCCGAACCCAGCCGCCGCTTCCAGGGGCGCGGGGAACTGCGCGAACGGCCCCCGCCACGCCGCACCCGGAAGTCGAGTTCAGCCGATCCGAGCCGCCGCCGGAGGCGCCCTCGTCAGTCCTTCTTCAGGACGAACGACGTCTGCGACTTCGGAAGGCCCGTCGGCTTCGCTTCGACCAAGTACGTGCCCGGCGTAGCCGAAAGCGCCGGCGGCGTCGCACACTGCGGCGCACTCGCCTTGCGGTTCCACTCGACCGTGCGGATGACCTGATCGTTCGCCGGGATGCGGAACAGCACGCTCGCCGCACCCGTCGGGCAGTCCGCCGAGGACCAGATCTCGTCGTCACCCTTCGCCTGAGTGATCGTCAGTACCGCGCTCTTCGGGCCGAGATCGAGCTTGCAGTCACTGCCCGAGGAATTCTTGGCGATCAGCTCGAACGTGGGCTTCTCGTCCGGCGTGTACGAGTTGTGGACACTGCGCAGCGTCAACTTCACGGAACCGGGCGTGCAGTTGGGGAGGCTCGACCCGGCCGGCACCGTGTCGCCCGAGCCACCGCCACCCTCACCGTCGTCCGCGCCGCCACCGCTACCGCCGGAACCGGAACCGGAGCCGGATCCCGAACCGGCCCCGCCCGCGCCGGAATCGCCCGACCGGCCGGAGCCCCCGGACCCGCCGGAGCCTCCCGATCCTTCGGAGCCGCCGTCGGTCGACTCGTCGCGTCCGCCCGGCGCTTGGCTGATCGCGGACTCCGAGTCCGAGGGGCCGGGCGTGATCGACGCGGTGGGGTTCTTGCCGTTGGAGCCGTCGGCGTCGTTCTTGCCGCCGCCCCCGCCGTCGGAGGTCACCACCCAGGTGACCAACAGGGCCATCACGGCGAACATGGACGCCAGAATGGCCCTCCGTCGCCAGTAGATGGAGGAGGGAAGCGGCCCGACCGGATTGCGCAAAGATCCCACGGCGCAAACTGTACGAGAGATCGGGGAGTTCACTGGCCTCACCCGCCGTCAACGGCCCCAACTTTTTCCGATCATCAGCCCGGGGACTGCTTCGGAACCGCCCTGGAACCGCCCCGGGGCCGCCGCGGGGTCGCCCCCAGGGCGGCTTTCAGGGGCGCGGGGAACTGCGCGACAAGACCCCACCGTCCCGCAGCCAACACACGACGCACCCCGACCAAACCTCCACACACACCCCCGCATGGAAGAATCGCCCATGCCATGACTGCGCCCACGAAACCCACGCCCCCCGCCCAGGCGGACTCGTCCGAAACCGTCGGCGACGACCTCCACGCCCCCGTCATCGACTGGTTCGAGGAGAACGCACGCGACCTCCCCTGGCGCCGCCCCGACGCGGGCCCGTGGGGCGTGATGGTCAGCGAGTTCATGCTGCAGCAGACCCCGGTGAGCCGCGTGTTCCCGGTGTACGAGCAGTGGATGGCCCGCTGGCCGCGCCCCGCCGATCTCGCCGAGGACGCGCCGGGCGAGGCCGTCCGCGCCTGGGGCCGCCTCGGTTACCCCCGCCGCGCCCTGCGCCTGCACGGCGCCGCGGTCGCCATAACGGAGCGCCACGACGGCGACGTACCCACGGAGCACGCGCAGCTGCTCGCGCTGCCCGGCATCGGCGAGTACACGGCCGCGGCGGTGGCCTCGTTCGCGTACGGGCAGCGGCACGCCGTCCTCGACACGAACGTGCGGCGGGTGTTCGCGCGGGCCGTCACCGGCGTCCAGTACCCGCCGAACGCCACGACCGCCGCCGAGCGCAGGCTCGCCCGCACGCTGCTGCCCGACGACGAGCGCACGGCCGCGCTGTGGGCCGCCGCGTCCATGGAGCTCGGCGCGCTCGTCTGCACGGCGAAGAACGAGACGTGCGTACGCTGCCCGATCGCCGCCCTGTGCACCTGGCGGCTGGCCGGGAAGCCCGCGCACGACGGACCGCCGCGGCGCGGCCAGACCTACGCGGGTACGGACCGGCAGGTGCGCGGCCGGCTGCTCGCCGTACTGCGCGAGGCGGTCACCCCCGTCCCCCAGTCGGCCCTCGACCGTGTCTGGGAGGAGCCGGTGCAACGCGCCCGTGCCCTGGACGGCCTGGTCGCCGACGGACTGGTCGAACCGCTCGCAGGCGGCCTGTACCGGCTCCCACAGAGCTGACCCGCACGACGGACCCACAGAGCTGACCCGCGGAGCTGACCCACAGGCTTCACCGAGCTCCGTAACAGAGGCCCGGTGGGCAAAACGCCCCGTACCCGCCCCAGTCGGCACCTCGTCTTACCCAGGCCCTACTTCCGTTACACAACCTATGGACAGCCGAGCGCTCGTCGCATGCTCGCTCGGACAACCCCGTGACAACAGCTCCGTAACTTCAGTGCCGTACCGCGGACCGGCGGTACGGCAGGCAACGGACAGCCGGCAGCACCCAGGCCGGAACGGGGACGGAGGCGGTTGGAATGGCGCACGGCGAGGTGCTCGAATTCGAGGAGTACGTACGCACTCGGCAGGACGCGTTGCTGCGCAGCGCACGCCGCCTGGTCCCCGACCCCGTCGACGCCCAGGACCTCCTGCAGACCGCGTTGGTGCGCACGTACGGACGCTGGGACGGCATCGCGGACAAGCGCCTGGCCGACGCCTATCTGCGCCGCGTCATGATCAACACGCGTACGGAGTGGTGGCGGGCCCGCAAGCTGGAGGAGGTCCCCACCGAGCAGCTGCCGGACGCGAGCGTGGACGACTCCACCGAGCAGCACGCGGACCGCGCGCTCCTGATGGACATCATGAAGGTGCTGGCTCCCAAGCAGCGCAGCGTCGTCGTGCTGCGACACTGGGAGCAGATGTCCACGGAGGAGACGGCCGCCGCCCTCGGTATGTCGGCCGGCACGGTCAAGAGCACACTGCACCGGGCGCTCGCCCGGCTCCGCGAGGAGCTGGAGCGCCGGGCGTCCGACGAGAACGACGAGCTCGGCGTACGCGTGCCGGAGCGTGAGGAGCGGGAGCGTTGCGCGGCCTAGACCCTGAGGCTCCGCGGGCCCGCGGGGTCCGGAAGGCGGTGATCGCGGCAGCGGCCGTGCTCGCCGCCCTCGGCCTTTCCGTGTCCGCCTGCGGTACGGGCGGCACCGGCGCCCGGGACGAGGGTCCGGCCCTCTCCGACTCCGGAAGCGCCCGGGACGCGGCCCCCGCCACCTCCTATCCGGCCCAGGCCCCGGCCACCCCCGACCGGGTGGACGCGGTCCGTCTGGTCAGGGCCGACCCCGGGGTCAGCACGGCGGTCAAGCGCGACCTGAAGCCGTGCGTCGGCGACGAGTACCCGGTCGACGTGTCCTACGGCAACCTCACCGGCGGTTCCGCCGCGGACGTCGTCATCAACGTGATGACCTGCGGGGACGCGGTCGGCGTCGGCTCGTACGTGTACCGCGAGGAGGGCGACGCGTACAAGAACGTCTTCCGTGCCGAGGAGCCCCCGGTGTACGCGGAGATCGACCGCGGCGACCTGGTGATCACCCAGCAGGTGTACGAGAAGGACGACTCGGTGACGTATCCGTCCGGCGAGGAAGTGATCACGTACCACTGGACGGCGACCCGCTTCACCGAGCGGGCCAGGACGCACAACGACTACAGCAAGGTGGTGGGCGGCGAGTCGGCGGCCCCCACCGACCAGTGACCCCGCACCACGCAATCGCACAACCGCCCAACCGTGCAACCGCACAACCGCACAACCGCACAACCGCACAACCGCACAAGCAAGTCGTAACGGCCCGACAGACCGAGAAGACGAGAGCACCCGGATGGCAGAGCACACCCATGTCCTGTTCGTCGAGGACGACGACGTCATCCGCGAGGCCACCCAACTCGCGCTGGAACGCGACGGCTTCGTGGTCACCGCCATGCCCGACGGGCTGTCGGGACTTGAGGCGTTCCGGGCCGACCGGCCCGACATCGCACTCCTCGACGTCATGGTGCCGGGCCTCGACGGGGTGTCGCTGTGCCGCCGGATCCGCGACGAGTCGACCGTTCCCGTGATCATGCTGTCGGCCCGCGCCGACTCCATCGACGTAGTGCTGGGCCTGGAGGCGGGCGCCGACGACTACGTGACCAAGCCCTTCGACGGAGCCGTGCTGGTCGCGCGTATCCGGGCGGTCCTGCGGCGCTTCGGACACGCGAGCGGCCCGCGCTCCGCGGACGGGAGCGACGGCACGGCATCCGACCCCGGCGGTGGCGTGCTGACCTTCGGCGCGGGCTCCGGCGCCGGCGAACTGGAGATCGACACGGAGGGCATGGAGGTGCGCAGGGGCGGCGCCCCGGTGTCACTGACACCCACCGAGATGCGGCTGCTCCTGGAGTTCTCGTCCTCACCCGGTACGGTCCTGTCGCGCGACAAGCTGCTGGAGCGGGTGTGGGACTACGGCTGGGGCGGTGACACCCGGGTCGTCGACGTCCATGTGCAGCGGCTGCGTACGAAGATCGGCCAGGACCGGATCGAGACGGTCCGCGGCTTCGGCTACAAGTTGAAGGCCTGAGCGGAGCGGACGATGCGGGGGACGAACGGCGACGCGGTCGACGGGCAGGGCGGGTTCGGCGATGACGGGAACGGGCGCGCGAACAGGACCGGGCACGGGAACGGGCACGGGAACGGGCACGAGAACAGGCACGGGCTCACTGGGCCGGTCGTGACCGTCGCGGGGCAGGGGCGGGCCGGTGCGGGCGGGCGGCGCGAGAGACTCGGGCGCCTGATGCCTCGTACGGGAATCCGATGGAAGCTGAGTGCCGCCATCGCCGCGGTCGGGGCGCTGGTCGCCGTCGCGCTGAGCCTGGTCGTGCACAACGCCGCCCGGGTCTCGATGCTCGACAACGCGCGCGACCTCGCCGACGAACGCGTCCAGATCGCACAGCGGAACTACGAGGCGTCCGGACGCCCGAACTTCCCCGGCGTCAGGATCGACGACCCCGCCCTGCCGAAGGACCTGCTGGCGAAGGCGACGGCCGGGCGGCGGGCGACCTATGTGACGGAGCACCACGACGGCGTGCCCGACATCTGGGCGGCCGTACCGCTCAAGGACGGCCGCATCCTGTCGCTGCACACGAACTTCACCGACCGCAGCACGACCGTCCTGAAGGACCTCGACGAGGCGCTGCTCATCGGTTCGATCGCGGTCGTCTTCGGCGGCTGCGCGCTCGGCGTGCTCATCGGCGGCCAGCTCTCGCGGCGGCTGCGCAAGGCCGCCACGGCGGCCCGGCGGGTCGCCCAGGGCGAACCGGACGTGCGCGTACGGGACTCCATCGGCGGAGTCGTGCGCGACGAGACCGACGATCTCGCGCGGGCCGTGGACGCGATGGCGGACGCGTTGCAGCAGCGCATCGAAGCGGAGCGGCGGGTGACCGCGGACATCGCGCACGAGCTGCGCACGCCGGTGACCGGGCTGCTCACCGCGGCGGAACTGCTGCCGCCCGGGCGCCCGACGGAACTCGTACGGGACCGGGCCCAGGCCATGCGGCAACTGGTCGAGGACGTGCTGGAGGTGGCCCGGCTGGACAGCGCGTCCGAGCGGGCCGAGTTGCAGGACATCCTGCTGGGCGAGTTCGTGACCCGGCGCGTGATCGCGCGGGACCCCGAGATCCTTGTCCGCGTGGTCCACGAGTCGGCGGTCACGACCGACCCGCGCCGCCTGGAACGCGTCCTCATCAACCTGCTGGTCAACGCCGCCAAGCACGGCAAGCCGCCCATCGAGGTCACCGTCGAGGGCCGGGTCATCCGGGTCCGCGACCACGGGCCCGGCTTCCCCGACGCGCTCCTGGCCGACGGCCCCAGCCGCTTCCGCACCGGCAGCAGTGACCGGGCCGGCCACGGGCACGGGCTGGGGCTCACGATCGCGGCGGGGCAGGCGCGGGTGCTGGGGGCGCGGCTCACGTTCCGCAACGTGCGGGCGGTGGGGGCTCCTGAGGGGGTGCCGGCGGAGGGGGCGGTGGCGGTGCTCTGGCTCCCGGAACACGCTCCGACGAACACGGGCAGCTACCCCATGCTGCCGGAGTGACCTGCCCGGCCCTCAAACGCCGGACGGGCTCAGGGATGCCCGGCTTCGCCCGCGGGCCGGTGGGGGCCGATCGCGCAGTTCCCCGCGCCCCTGAAACAAGCCGCCTTCGTCTGCCGGCCGGTGGGGGCCGACCGCGCAGTTCCCCGCGCCCCTGAAAATGGGGCTGCGCCCCGATTTTCAGGGCGGCCGCGGCTTGGCATCCAGCCCCCGCCGAATCCAGCCCCTCCGGCGTTTAAGGAGCGGGGGTTCGGGGGCGGAGCCCCTGAGGTGGTGACGGGACGGGTAGGGGCGGCGGGGGCGAGGAAAAGGCCCCCGGCCCCGGACGTCGTCCGGAACCAGGGGCCGCAACCAGAGGCCGACCCAGGGGTCGTCAGGCCGCTCGCTGAGTCCCCAGGACTCAGACCGCCTCCGCCGACTTCTCCCCGCCGGAGGCACCCGCCCCCGCCCCCGCCCCCCGAAGCGGAACCTCCTTCACGAACACAGCCCCCACCAGCGCGACGACCGCGACAACCGCCCCGAGCAGAAACGCGGAATGCGTCCCGGACGCGACCGCGTGCTGGTACGCCTCCCGCGCAGCCACGGGCAGCTTCGCCAAGCTCGCCGCATCCAGCTGAGCGGACTGCTCGGTCACCTTGGACCCCAGCGCCCCGGCCCGCTCGCTCATCACGTCCTGGACGCGGTTGTTGAACAGCGCCCCCATGATGGCGACACCGAAGGACGAGCCGAGCGTACGGAACAGCGTGGTGCTGGACGACGCGACGCCCATGTCCTTCATCTCGACGCTGTTCTGCGAGACGAGCATGGTGATCTGCATCAGACAGCCCATGCCCGCACCCACCACCGCCATGTACACACCGGACGTCAGCCGGGACGTATCGGTGTCCATGAGTGACAGCAGGTACAGCCCGACCACCATCAGCGCACTGCCCACGATCGGGAAGGCCTTGTACCGGCCGGTGCTGGTGGTCACCCGCCCGGCGACCATCGACGTCACGAGCATCGCGCCGAGCATGGGCAGGAGCAGCAGCCCGGAGTTGGTCGCGGACGCGCCCTGCACCGACTGCTGGTACAGCGGCAGGAACAGCACGGCACCGAACATCACGAATCCGGCGACGAACCCGACGACGGACATCAGCGTGAAGTTGCGGCTGCGGAAGATGTGCAGCGGCATGACCGGCGCGGCGGCCTTGGTCTGCACGAACAGGAAGCCGATGAGCGCGGCGACCCCGATGCCGATCAGTTCCATGATCCGGGCGGAGCCCCAGGCGTACTCGGTCCCGCCCCAGGTGGTGACGAGCACGATCGAGGTGATGCCGACGGTGAGCAGCGCGGCGCCAAGGTAGTCGATCCGCGCGTCGACCCGCTTCTTGGGCAGATGCAGTACGGCGCTGACGGCGATCAGGGCTACGACGCCGAGCGGCAGGTTGATGTAGAAGGACCAGCGCCAGCCCCAGTGGTCGGTGATGGTGCCGCCGACGAGCGGTCCGCCGATCATGGCGAGGGCCATCACGCCGGCCATCATGCCCTGGTACTTGCCCCGCTCACGCGGCGGGATCAGGTCGCCGATGATCGCCATGACGCCGACCATCAGGCCGCCCGCGCCGAGTCCCTGGATCGCCCGGAACCCGATGAGCTGGCCCATGTCCTGGGCCATTCCGCTGAGCGCGGACCCGATCAGGAAGAGCACGATGGACGTCATGAAGACGCCCTTGCGCCCGTACATGTCGCCGAGTTTGCCCCAGATCGGGGTGGAGGCGGCGGTCGCGAGCGTGTAGGCGGTGACGACCCACGACAGGTGCTCCAGGCCGCCCAGCTCGCCCACGATGGTCGGCATCGCGGTGCCGATGATCATGTTGTCGAGCATGGCGAGGAGCATCGCGATCATCAGCGCGAGCAGGACGACCCGTACGCTTCGGGGCTGCTTGCCCGCGTCCACGGCGTCCACGGCGCCTATGGCACCCACGGGGTCCGCCACCGCTGCCGCTGCCGACGCCTCGGACGCCGCTGCGGTCTTCACCGCCCCGTCCCCCGGCTCGGCCGACTCGGCCGACTCGGCCGACTTCGCCGAGGTGACCGACTTCGCCGGCTTCATCGGCGTGATCGGCCTGCGCGGCCTCTCGGATCCGGATATCGATCCGTCCGAAGCCGAAGCCGAAGCCGGTGCCGAAGCCGAAGCCGGAGCCGACCCCCGCACCGCGTCCGTCGGCTCCGCCTCATCCGCTGCTCCGGCTGCCCCGGCCGCTCCGGCCGTCCTGGTGTCCGCCACTCTGCCCACTCCCCTGGGTACCGCACTTCGTTGCCACTTACTTGGCCATTCACTTGGCCACTTACTTGCCGACCGGCAAGTTGACTACACTGGGGAAAGTAGACCCGTAACTAGCCGGGCGTCAAGTAAGTTTTTCTTTACCCACGCTGCGGCGTGCGACCAGGACGAGGGGCGGCCACGATGGGCGGCAGCAGGCAGCGGCGGCGCGGAGACACCCGCCAGCGCATCCAGGACGTGGCTGTCGAACTGTTCGCCGAGCAGGGTTACGAGAAGACGTCCCTGCGCGAGATCGCCGAGCGGCTGGACGTCACCAAGGCCGCGCTCTACTACCACTTCAAGACGAAGGAAGACATCCTCATCAGCCTCTTCGAGGATCTGACGAGGCCGATGGACGAGCTGATCGAGTGGGGCAAGGGCCAGCCGCGCTCGCTGGACACCAAGCAGGAACTGCTGCGCCGGTACAGCCAGGCCCTCACCGACGCGGCCCCCCTCTTCCGCTTCATGCAGGAGAACCAGGCGACGGTCCGCGAGCTGAGCATCGGTGAGTCGTTCAAGGACCGCATGGTCAAGCTGCTGGACATCATCAGGGAGCCCGAGGCCCCGCTGACCGACCAGGTCCGCTGCGTGAGCGCCCTGTTCACGATGCACGCCGGGATGTTCGCCCTCAAGGACATGGAAGGCGACCCCGAGGACAAGCGGAAAGCCGTCCTGGAGGTCGCCATCGATCTGGTCACGCGGGCACACTCGGGCCCGCACGAATCCTGAGACCCGTCAGAGGCCGAGGTCCGCCAGAGGCCGAGGTCCGCCAGAGGCTGGGGTCCGTCAGAGGCTGGGGTCCGTCAGAGGCTGAGCCCCTTGGAGCGCAGGAAGGCGACCGGGTCGACCGCCGAGCCGTAGTTGGCAGACGTCCGGATCTCGAAGTGCAGGTGCGGCCCGCTGGAGTTGCCGGTGTTGCCGGACAGCGCGATCCGCTGGCCGGTCTTCACGACCTGGCCGGCCTTCACGTCGATACGGGACAGGTGCGCGTACTGCGAGTACGTACCGTTGCTGTGCTTGATCACGACGGCGTTGCCGTACGCGGGCCCGTCGCCGGCGCCGTTGCCGCCGGTCTTCACGACGGTGCCGCCGTGGGCGGCGACGACCTTGGTGCCGGAGGAGACGGCGAAGTCCTGGCCGGAGTGGGTGGACGACCACAGGTTGCCGGCCTGGGCGAAGCTCGCGGAAAGCTTGTACTTCGCGACCGGGTCGACCCACGAGGAGGCCTTCTTCGCGGCAGCCGGCTTGGCCGCGGCCTTCTTGGCCTTGGCCTGGGCGGCGGCGGCCTTGCTCTTCGTCTGGGCGGCCTTGGCCTGGGCGGCGGCCTGCTCCTGCACGGAGGCGGCGGCCGCACTCGACAGGGAGACCGCGCTCGGCTTGGCGTCCGCGGCGACCGCGACCCCGGCTCCGACGGCGGTCGAGACTCCGAGGCCGAGGGCCAGGACGGCCGCCCGGGCACGGAGCTGGGACGTGCCGGGTATGCGGGACGTGATGCGCTGCGACATGGGGACTACCTCCGGGGGACGGGCAACAACACACCCGGCGCGCTGTCGGTGCGCCGGGCGGGGGTCATCCCTTGGTAACCCGTACGCCCGCCATCCCCCAAAACACCCTTCTACGACCCCAAGTCGTACTTGACCCTGAAACTTCCGACTCCTTGACAGAACCACCGCCGAATACGAAAACCTCCCGTTTTTCTGTCGGAAGTCTGGTTTACCCCCACTTCAGACCAGTCCCGTACGGCCGGGACCCCAGGCCGGCGACCACACCGCCCAACCCGAAGGACCTCGGACCCACCCCCAGGGTCAAAGGTCCTTTTTGTCCACCCCGCGTCCGCCACTACCGCTCCTAGTAGGGCGTGAAACGCCTGTGCGTCATGTCACCGGGCACCCCCGCACGGCGGCCCCCGGATGTGACGGCGACTACAGCCCCTCCCCCGTCAGGCCCTCGGTCCGAGCAGCGGCAACGCCCCGAAGACGTGCTCGCGCCACAGCTCCCGGGAGACCTCCTCCGGGTACGCCGTCACGGTCGGCCGCGTGTCGAAGAGCCGTACCGGCCGCCGGTCGACGTCGTACGCGGGCCACCCGGGCCCCTCCCCCGCCGCGAAGCCCGTCCACGCGGCCCGGAACAGCGCCGACAGTTCCTCCGCCTCGGCGGGCGGCGCCTCCCCGAACAGCAGCGTGGGCAGTCCACCGCGCAGGTTCCCGAAGACCAGCGGCACATCGAGCCCGTGACAGGCCCCGAGCAGCCCGCCCATGCCGGGCGCCTCCCAGACCAGCTCGTACACGTGGGCCCGGCCGCCGCCCGCGACCTGGGCCTCGGCCAGATGCAGGGACGGCATCCGGAAGAGCCAGTCGGAGCGGACCAGCTCGTACAGCCCCGCCGCGTCGAGCCCCGGCACGGCCTTCCGATACGCCTCCTCCCCGCCCGAGCCGCCTGCTCCGCCCGCGCCTCCGCCTGCGCCACCCGCTCCATCCGCTCGGGGTGAGAACGTCCGAAGCGCAGCCGTCGCCCGCTCCTGCGCCCGCGCCTCCGTCAGCTCCTCGCCGAGGGTTCCGTCGAGTGCCATGAAGAGCCGGTACTCGTCCCGCGTATGGCCGGCCACCAGCTCGACGTCACGCGCGGCTCCGGCCGCGAGCGCCTCCCAGGGCGCGCGGGGCAGCACGTCTCCGTCCACCACGGGCGCCAGCGGGATCGCCGTGTGCGCCAGCACACCCCACCGGTGCGCGTACCGCTCCATCCGTGCCCCGACCGCGTCCGCCGCAGCGGGCAGCAGCCCCGGCCCGACCGTGGCCAGGTCTTCCACCGTCGGCCGCAGCCCCAGCTCCGCCGCGAACTCGCCGGCGATGTCCGCGGCCAGCGGGGCCGAGAGGAACGGACCGGGCACGCTCTGCGCGACGGCCCGCCGGAAGAGCCCGGCCGCGCGCTCCATCGCCAGCAGCGCGGCGAGCGACCCCGCGCCCGCCGACTCGCCGAAGACCGTGACGCGGTCGGGGTCACCGCCGAAGGCACGGATGTTGTCCCGCACCCAGGCGAGCGCGGCGACCTGGTCGAGCAGTCCGCGGTTGGCGGGCGCACCCTCGATCTGCGCGAATCCCTCGATGCCGATCCGGTAGTTGAGGGTCACCAGGACGACACCCTCCGCCGCCAGCCGCCCGCCGTCGTACTCGGGCAGACCCGACATCCCGATGACGTACGCGCCCCCGAACAGCCACACCATCACCGGCAGCCCGGCGCCGGGGCCGGGATCGGGCGTCCAGACGTTCAGCGTCAGCCAGTCCCCGTCGTCGGCGTCCGGGGGCGCGAGCGCGTCCATGCCGAACGCCGCGGACTGCGGGGGCGGTGTCCCGAACGCGGTCGCCTCCCGTACGCCGTCCCAGCCCCGCGCGGGCCGCGGCGCCCCGAACCGCAGCGCGCCGACGGGCGGTTCGGCGAACGGGATCCCCCGGAACACCGCCGTGCCCGCCCTCCCTGCCTCGCCCCTCAACACCCCTGCCTGCGTACGGACTTCGGGTCGGTCGGTATCCATGGCGGTTCCCTCCTCGGACGGTTCGGGACATCGCGCATCCTCCCGCCCCACCGACCGACACGGCCACCGCTTTTGTCCCGCGGAGATCGGCGGCACGCACACCGTCACGCAGACGCACCCCGTTCTCCGGGCCGCCTTCATCGACCCCGAGATCTATCCCAACCCCACCTGGGCGCCCTACAGTTACCGCCCAGTAATCCCGTCGTCCCCCTCCGGCCCCTTACGCCCGTGAGCATGCACCACGAGCCATGTCCCGCAGCGCTCCTATGCGATCCTCAGCGCCTTCGCGCGCCTCCCCGCGAGAGGAACCCCCACCCATGACCGGAAGCAGTCTGCAGCGCCTGATCGGTGTGGCCGTCGCCGCCACGGCCGCCACCGCGGCCCTGATGAGCCCGGCCGCCGCCGCCACTCCGGCCGCGACGGCCACCACCGCGGTGACCGCCGCGGCAGCCGCCGACGTCGACCACGCCACCTGGCAGAACGACTGCCGGGCCGTGATGGCCGAGGCGCTGCCGTATCTGAAGGAACGTATCGCCGGTGCGGCCGCCGGCGAGAAGCAGGCCATCGTCTTCGACATCGACAACACCACACTGGAGACCGACTTCGGCTTCAGCTATCCCTCGCCGGCCAACGCGCCCGTCCTCGACGTGGCCAGGTACGCGCAGGACCACGGCGTCGCCCTGTTCTTCGTCACGGCCCGCCCGGACATCATCAAGTCGGTGACGGACTACAACCTCAAGCACGTCGGCTACCAGGTCTCCGGCCTGTACGTCCGCAGCTTCGTCGACCTCTTCAAGGACGTGGCCGCCTACAAGACCGCGCAGCGCAAGGCCGTCGAGGCCAAGGGCTACACGATCATCGCGAACATCGGCAACAGCGCCACCGACCTGTCGGGCGGGCACGCCGAGAAGACGTACAAGCTGCCGGACTACGACGGCCAGCTGTCCTGACGGAGGCGGACGGGACACAGCGGGGCCGGGGCCCGGAGCACCCGGACACGCCGATGGGGCCGGTACTCGGAAGCACCGGCCCCATCGGGCGTTCTCAGACGGACCCGGGGGTCACGCCTCCTTGCTCAGGTTGGGGCCTGCCCCACCGGCCGCCTGCTCGATCGGCGGAACGTCCGGCAGTGCGGACTTCTCCTCGCCGCGGAAGGTGAAGGTCTGGTTCTCACCCTCGCCCTCGGTGTCCACGACCACGATGTGACCGGGGCGCAGCTCACCGAACAGGATCTTCTCCGACAGGGTGTCCTCGACCTCGCGCTGGATCGTGCGACGCAGCGGACGCGCGCCCAGCACCGGGTCGTAACCCTTCTTCGACAGCAGCTCCTTGGCGGACTGGGAGAGCTCGATGCCCATGTCCCGGTCCTTGAGGCGCTCGTCGACCTTGCCGATCATCAGGTCGACGATCGTGAGGATGTCGTCCTGCGTGAGCTGCGGGAAGACGACCACGTCGTCGACGCGGTTGAGGAACTCGGGCCGGAAGTGCTGCTTGAGCTCGTCCGAGACCTTGTTCTTCATGCGCTCGTAGTTGGTCTTCTTGTCGCCCGAGGCCGCGAAGCCCAGGTTGAAGCCCTTGGAGATGTCCCGGGTGCCGAGGTTGGTCGTCATGATGATGACCGTGTTCTTGAAGTCCACGACCCGGCCCTGGGAGTCGGTCAGCCGACCGTCCTCCAGGATCTGCAGCAGCGAGTTGAAGATGTCCGGGTGGGCCTTCTCGACCTCGTCGAAGAGGACCACGGAGAACGGCTTGCGGCGGACCTTCTCGGTCAGCTGGCCGCCCTCCTCGTACCCCACGTAGCCGGGGGGCGAGCCGAAGAGACGCGAGACCGTGTGCTTCTCGCTGAACTCCGACATGTCGAGGGAGATCAGCGCGTCCTCGTCACCGAAGAGGAACTCCGCGAGCGCCTTGGACAGCTCGGTCTTACCGACACCGGACGGACCGGCGAAGATGAACGAGCCACCGGGACGCTTGGGGTCCTTCAGACCGGCGCGCGTACGACGGATCGCCTTCGACAGCGCCTTGACGGCGTCGACCTGGCCGATGACCCGCTTGTGGAGCTCGTCCTCCATGCGCAGCAGACGCGAGGACTCCTCCTCGGTCAGCTTG
This sequence comes from Streptomyces dioscori, assembly GCF_003024195.1. GTDB lineage: Bacteria > Actinomycetota > Actinomycetes > Streptomycetales > Streptomycetaceae > Streptomyces > Streptomyces dioscori. Next base: position 37,016 of record NZ_KZ679067.1, on the reverse strand, counting down.
AAGACCGGGATGCCGGTGGCGGTCGCGAGGACCTCGGCGATCAGCTCGCCGTCGACCTCCGCGACGACGTCCATGTCGCCGGCCTTCCACTCCTTCTCGCGCTTGGCCTTGGCGGCCAGGAGCTGCTTCTCCTTGTCGCGCAGCGAGGCGGCCTTCTCGAAGTCCTGCGAGTCGATCGCGGACTCCTTGTCGCGGCGGACGCCGGCGATCTTCTCGTCGAACTCGCGGAGGTCCGGCGGCGCGGTCATCCGGCGGATGCGCATCCGGGAACCGGCCTCGTCGATCAGGTCGATCGCCTTGTCCGGCAGGAAGCGGTCCGAGATGTACCGGTCGGCGAGCGTCGCCGCCTGCACCAGGGCCTCGTCCGTGATGGACACGCGGTGGTGCGCCTCGTAGCGGTCCCGCAGGCCCTTGAGGATCTCGATGGTGTGCGGCAGCGACGGCTCCGCGACCTGGATGGGCTGGAAGCGGCGCTCCAGCGCGGCGTCCTTCTCCAGGTGCTTGCGGTACTCGTCGAGCGTCGTGGCACCGATGGTCTGCAGCTCACCACGGGCCAGCATCGGCTTGAGGATGCTCGCGGCGTCGATGGCGCCCTCGGCGGCACCCGCACCGACCAGCGTGTGCAGCTCGTCGATGAACAGGATGATGTCGCCGCGGGTGCGGATCTCCTTGAGGACCTTCTTCAGGCGCTCCTCGAAGTCACCGCGGTAGCGGGAGCCGGCGACCAGCGCGCCGAGGTCCAGGGTGTAGAGGTGCTTGTCCTTGAGGGTCTCGGGCACCTCGCCCTTGACGATGGCCTGCGCGAGGCCTTCGACGACGGCGGTCTTGCCGACGCCGGGCTCGCCGATGAGCACCGGGTTGTTCTTCGTGCGGCGGGACAGCACCTGCATGACCCGCTCGATCTCCTTCTCGCGCCCGATGACCGGGTCGAGCTTGGACTCACGAGCGGCCTGGGTGAGGTTCCGGCCGAACTGGTCGAGGACCAGGGACGTCGAGGGCGTGCCCTCGGCAGGACCGCCACTGGCGCCGGCGGTCTCCTTGCCCTGGTAACCGGAGAGCAGCTGGATGACCTGCTGCCGCACCCGGTTGAGGTCGGCACCCAGCTTGACCAGGACCTGGGCGGCGACGCCCTCGCCCTCACGGATCAGGCCGAGCAGGATGTGCTCCGTGCCGATGTAGTTGTGACCCAGCTGAAGGGCCTCGCGGAGCGAAAGCTCCAGGACCTTCTTGGCACGAGGGGTGAAGGGAATGTGACCGGACGGAGCCTGCTGGCCCTGCCCGATGATCTCCTCCACCTGCTGACGGACCGCCTCAAGTGAAATCCCGAGGCTCTCCAGGGCCTTAGCGGCGACACCCTCACCCTCGTGGATCAGGCCCAGGAGGATGTGCTCGGTGCCGATGTAGTTGTGGTTGAGCATCCGGGCTTCTTCCTGAGCCAGGACGACAACCCGCCGCGCGCGGTCGGTGAACCTCTCGAACATCGTTAATCGCTCCTCAGAGCGGTCAGGCAGTAAGGGGACGCTCCCCTCCCTGTCCTTCCGCAGCTTAGTCCCGCAAGCGGGGACCGCTCATTCCAACTGCCGACACCGTCCTTGGCCTCCTGACCCCGAACGCCGACATCTGCTCCAACCCGATGGTGCGAGACGATGTTCCCGCAGGCCAGACAGATACCCCCACCATCAGTACGCCGATGGCGAACGCGAGATGCCCGATCCATGCGTGTCGCCCCTCCCACTAGGGATGTCTTACCCGCACGCACCGACAGTCCATGCCGAGTGCACCGGTTCCCTCCGCTACGGGCGAACACCCTTGCGTGGCCGACCGCCTCCGGGCGCCCTTTTTCCGGGCACCCTTCGCACATGCCGGACCACCCAGCGTAACCCGGGTGCTCCCGTCGCGGTTGGCCTTGCATGGTCTCCACGGTCCCCTTTCCCCGTCGTCCGCCCGACGCGGTCCGTCCGGACGACACGGCCCGGCACTGGTACGAGAACGAACTGGGGTGGGCGACGGTGCCCGGTACCCCGCTCGACCTGCTGACGGGCCTGCGCTTCGACGTCCTGGAGGCACCTGCGGAGGCGGGATACGCGGCGCTGCGGCACCTGGGGCCGGGCTCTCCGGTGGCCGTGCGGGCGGACCGGATGCGGATGTTCGTCGCCGCGGGGAGCGCGGAGGAGCTGCCGGGACTCCTCGACTGGCTGGAGTGGGGCTCTCTGGCGCTGGACATCCGGGTGACCGGCTCGGGCGGGCGCGTGGAGGCGCCGCTGCCACCGGGCCTCGGCCGCGGCACGCACGGGGGCCCCGGCGAGATCGGTGCCGGTGCGAGTGCTGGTAGCGCCGCTCGTGGGGCGGCCGATGACGGCGGGGCGGCTCAGGGCCGGGCCGCCGGCTCGCAGGGGGCCGCCGTGTGGCTGCGGCCCCCTGAGCCTGGCTGCGAGGTGGAGTCGTCGCTGCCGACATTGTCGGCGCTTGGCGGGGGCGGTGGGGGCGCCCCCGATCTCGTACGACTCGTGGAGACGATGGCCTCCGAGTGCCATCGCATCCGGCTGCGCCGTGGCTGTACTCAGCCGTTGGCCTTCTCGTAGGCCTCGCGAATGGACGCCGGAACGCGGCCACGGTCATTGACCTCGTAACCGTTCTCCTTCGCCCAGGCACGGATCTGCGCGGTGTCCTGGCTGCCACCCGAAGCGGCGCGCGCCTTTCCACGCCCACCCGAAGCACGGCCTCCGGTACGACGGCCGCCCTTGACGTACGGCTCAAGAAGTCCACGGAGCTTGTCCGCATTGGCAGTCGTGAGATCGATCTCGTACGTCTTGCCGTCCAACGCGAACGTCACGGTCTCGTCCGCCTCGCCGCCGTCGAGGTCATCGACAAGAAGGACCTGAACCTTCTGTGCCACCGGATTTCCTTTCATCGATATCTTCAGGGCCGAGGATCCACGGCAGCTGCCGCAGTTTCGTGTCCCCTGTTATATGCACTACTGCAGTACGTCGGAAAGCAAACCGCTTTTGATGGAAAAACACAAACCCCTGGGAGAGACCGACGAGACCCGCGAAGACCGGAAACATGCGCGTTTCGGACATAGAGGCACTGGGCATGGGTCGGCGCGTCCGGAGCGGAGGTATGTCCGGAGTATTACGCGGAGGCGATCACAGATGCAGAAGCATCCGGCTGTTGCCCAAGGTGTTCGGTTTCACTCGTTCGAGCCCCAGGAACTCGGCCACGCCCTCGTCATAGGAACGCAACAGCTCGGCGTAGACATCGGTGTCAACAGGCGTCTCACCGATCTCGACGAAGCCGTGCTTCGCGAAGAAGTCGACTTCGAAGGTCAGGCAGAATACGCGGCGAACACCGAGCCAGCGGGCGGTCTCCAGCAACTTCCCCAGCAACTGATGGCCCACACCGGCACCCTTCATCACGGGGTTCACCGCGAGAGTGCGCACTTCCGCGAGGTCTTCCCACATGACGTGGAGAGCGCCGCAGCCCACGACCTCCGAACTCGGACCACTGCCGCGTTCCGCGACCCAGAACTCCTGGATGTCCTCGTAAAGCGTGACCGTCGCTTTGTCGAGCAGGATGCGCCCGCGGACGTACGAGTCGAGGAGGCCGCGAACCGCCGGGACATCGCTGGTCCTGGCCCGGCGGACAGTGAGGGCATTAGTGCTGACTTCGGGCTGCTCTGCTGGCATGAACCGGACGCTATCCCCCGGTCGCGCCCTCTGCGGCGGCGGGGTTCTCCGTGGCGGCGTTCTCCGCCACGGCGTTCTCCGCGGCGGCGTTCTCCACGGCGGGCGTTTCCGGCCCTTGGACGATACGCACGGCATCGCGCAGTGCTTCGCGCTGTTGTGGGGACATCATGCCGAAGAAGGCGACGAGAGCGGCGGCCGGGTTGTCGCTCTGCGTCCAGGCGTCGTTCATGAGTGCGGCCGAGTAGGCGGCCCGGGTGGAGACCGCCTCATATCGATAGGCCCGGCCTTCCGCCTCACGGCGCACCCAGCCCTTCTGATGGAGATTGTCCAAAACGGTCATCACCGTGGTGTAGGCGATGGACCGCTCCTGCTGAAGGTCTTCCAGGACTTCTCGTACGGTCACCGGGCGGTTCCACTTCCACACCCGCGTCATGACCGAGTCTTCGAGTTCTCCCAATGGGCGAGGCACAGCCAGAACAATAGGGGGAGATGTCACCGATCACGTGGTGGACGTGGCGTCGACCGACAAACAGCAACAAAAAGGGCGTACGACTCGAAAAGCTTATGAGTCGTACGCCGTGCCGTGAGCGGTGTGTGCCGGGGGCCGCGCTCAGGCCTCGGTGTCGCGGTGGGTCTGGCGGGCGTGCTCGGCGCGGGCGAGGACCGCGTCGACGACCGCGTCCTCCTTGGCCTTGTTGGCACCGCCCTGGGTCTTCACGATCGTCACGATCAGACCGGTGAAGAACACGGCCATCACTACCGGGGGCACGAGCGCGGAGACGTATTCCATGCCGTCCAGAGTAGCCAGGGCGCCGGGCCGGGCGGGGATCGGGGTCACGGACCCGCCGCGCACGTGCCCTAGGGCCTGTCTGACAATTCCCGTCGTCGCCCGGCAGACGGGAATTGTCAGACAGGCCCTAGACGGCGGCGAGCTGCCGGGGAGGGGCGTCGGGGCTCGGGGGCGGAGCGGACGGCTTGCGCCGTGGGGGGAAGACCTCGCCCGGGGTCGGGATGGGGCGGTCCCGGCGCGACGGCTCCTGGGCGGGCCGGGAGGCCGGGTCACCAGCTCCCCGCTCGGCGGGCTTTCCGCCGGGGAGGGCCGTCAACCGCGTACGCGAGCCGATGCGCGAGGCCGGCACGCAGCGGCGGGCGAGGCGGGTGCGCACGTCCTGCTCCACGAGCGTCTCGCAGCGGTCGAGGAGGGCGGCGGCCACGGGGTTGCCGCGCAGGGCGCGCAGGGCGGCCATGTCGTCGGGGACCGGGCGGTGGCCGGCGCCCAGGGCCTCCTCCATGAGCGTCAGATAGCCGGCCGCCGTGCCCGGCAGGGCGGCGCGGTAACGGGCGAGGTCGGCCAGCAGGAACGTACGCAGGCGGGCGCCCTCGCGGGTCGCCTCGTCGACGCTCTCCGCCAGGTGGAGGCAGTCCTGGACGTCCTGGGCCGAGGCGGGGCCGGGGTGAAGGGCGAGAGCGAGCGCACGTCGGAGCACACGCAGCTCCTCCGTACCGAACGCCATGCCGCCGCGGGATCCGTGAGGCGTGGGCATGATCACGAAGATACGCGCTAATCAGACAAAACCCGTAGATCGGCCGTCACGCGGCGTGGCTCCGTGCCGGGCCGTTCCACGGGGGTGCCGCCGGGGCGGGCGGGAACGCGCGAACCGACTGCGCGGTTCGCCGCGCCCCCGGGGTAGGTGCCACCGAGGGCGGGCGGGCGTGTGCGGGTCCGTGGCGGTCGACCGCGCAGTTCCCCGCGCCCCTCAGGGGGGCGCCACCGGGAGTGAGTGGGTGTGTGCGGGTCCGCTGTGCTTGGCCGCGCAGTTCCTCGCGCCCCCAGGGGGTGCCACCAGGGGCGAGTGGGTACCTGCGGGTTCGCTGTGCTTGGCCGCGCAGTTCCCCGCGCCCCCACGGGGGTGCCACCGGGGCCTAGTGGCTACCTGCAGGTTCGCTGTGCTTGGCCGCGCAGTTCCTCGCGCCCCCAGGGGGGTGCCACCGGGGGTGAGTAGGTACCTGCGGGTCCGTGGACGGCCTGCCGACAACGCACGTCCCCCGCCCCCACCCACCCAGGGGCGCGGGGAACTGCGCGACCAGCCACGACCGACCCGCACAATCCCACTCACCCCCGGTGGCACTCACCCAGGGGCGCGGGGAACTGCGCGGTCAGCCACCGCGTGCCCGCGCTCTCGCACGGCCCACCCAGCGGAGCGGCTACGTGCGGGAGACGTTCCGTTCGTACACCAGCCGCAGCCCGATCAGCGTCAGCCACGGCTCGTGCTCGTCGATCACCGACGCCTCACCGAGCACCATCGGCGCGAGCCCGCCCGTCGCGATGACCGTCACGTCGTCCGGGTCCTCCGCGAGCTCGCGGGCCATGCGGTGGACGACCCCGTCGACCTGCCCGGCGAACCCGTAGATGATCCCGGACTGCATCGCCTCGACCGTGTTCTTGCCGATGACGGTACGGGGACGGGCGATCTCGATCTTGCGGAGCTGCGCTCCCCGCACACCGAGCGCCTCCACGGAGATCTCGATGCCGGGCGCGATGACACCACCGGCGTACTCCCCGCGAGCGGACACCGCGTCGAAGGTCGTCGCCGTACCGAAGTCGACGACGATGGCCGGCCCGCCGTACAGCTCGACCGCCGCGACCGCGTTGATGATGCGGTCGGCGCCGACCTCCTTGGGGTTGTCCATCAGGATCGGGACGCCCGTCTTGATGCCCGGTTCGACGAGGACGGCGGGTACGTCCCCGTAGTAGCGGCGGGTCACCTCGCGCAGCTCGTGCAGGACCGAGGGCACGGTCGAGCAGATCGCGATGCCGTCGATGCCGTCGCCCAGTTCGTCGCCGAGGAGCGGGTGCATGCCCATCAGGCCCTGGAGGAGCACGGCGAGTTCGTCCGCGGTGCGGCGCGCGTCCGTGGAGATGCGCCAGTGCTCGACGATGTCCTCGCCGTCGAAGAGCCCGAGGACGGTGTGCGTGTTGCCGACGTCGATGGTGAGCAGCATGCCTACTCAGCCTCGCTCAGGGGCGTCTCGGAGGCGTCGCGCAGGTCGAGGCCGATGTCCAGGATGGGCGAGGAGTGCGTGAGGGCGCCCACCGCGAGGAAGTCGACGCCCGTGCGCGCGTACGCCCCGGCGGTGTCCAGGGTGAGGCGGCCCGAGGCCTCCAGGAGCGCGCGCCCTCCCACCAGGGCCACGGCCTCCTCGCACTCGGTGGGCGTGAAGTTGTCCAGCAGGATGAGGTCGGCGCCGGCGTCCAGGACTTCGCGCAGCTGGTCCACGGTGTCGACCTCGACCTCGATGGGCAGCTCGGGGAAGGTCTCCCGGACGGCCTTGAAGGCCTGGGCGACACCGCCCGCGGCGACCACGTGGTTGTCCTTGACGAGGGCCGCGTCCGAGAGGGACATGCGGTGGTTGACACCGCCTCCGCTGCGGACCGCGAACTTCTCCAGGGAGCGCAGCCCGGGGGTCGTCTTGCGGGTGTCCCGTACGCGCGTACCGGTACCTTCCAGGACGTCCGCCCACGCGCGCGTGGCCGTCGCGATGCCGGAGAGGCGGCACAGCAGGTTCAGCGCGCTGCGCTCGGCGGTCAGCAGGTCCCGGGTGCGGGTCGTGACGCTCAGGAGCCGCTGCCCGGCCTCGACGCGGTCACCGTCGTCGACGTGCCGCTCGACCTCGAACTCGTCGGTGCAGACCACGGAGACGACTGCCTCGGCGATCCGCAGGCCCGCCACGACACCGGCCTCGCGGGCGGTGAAGTCGGCGGTGGAGACGGCCTCCTCGGGGATGGTCGCGACGGTGGTCACGTCCACGCCGTGGTCGAGGTCCTCCTCGATGGCCAGATGCGCGATGTCCTCGACCTCGACGGGGTCGAGCCCGGCGTCGGCGAGGAGCTGTGCGAGGGCGGGGTCGAGCCCGCACTCGGCGTACTCGGCGTACTCCACGTCGTCGGCGCTGTACTCGCCGCAGCCGCAGCCGTCGCCGCAGCCACCGCCGTCGAGGAGGGGAAGGTCCGGGGTGCTCACTTCTGTCACTGCTCCTGGGGGCTGGGCGTGGGGGTACTCCCGGTGCGCGCGCGGTCGCGGGCCCGGGGAAGTGTCGGGGGGAAGTCTGCGGTGTCGGTGGTGCGTACCGCGAGCGTCCGGTCGGGATTGAGCCGTACGACGATGTGGCGCCGCCAGTTGTCGTCGTCCCGTTCGCCCCGGTCCTCGCGCCAGTGGCAGCCGCGGGTCTCCTCGCGGAGGCGGGCGGCGGCGACCAGGACGCGGGCCACGCACAGGAGGTTGGTCGCCTCCCAGGTGTCGACGCCCGGCTCGGCCGTCTTGCCGTTCTCGTCGAGGGCGTCGCGGGCGTCGGTGTGCAGTTGCTGGAGGCGGTCGGCGGCGGTCTCCAGGGATCCTGCCGAGCGCAGGACGCCGGCGCCGTCCGTCATGATCCGCTGGATCGCGAACCGGGCCTCGGCGGCGAGCAGCGGGTGGCCGGGCTTCTCCGGCCGGTCGGCGGCGGGCGAGGGCACGCGCGCGTGGAGGCGGTTCTCGTCCTGCCGGCCCTCACCGAGAGGGTTCCCGTCCTGCCGGCCCTCCCGGGGACGGGTCTCGTCCCGCCCACCCTCCCTGGGACGGTTCTCGTCCTGCCGACCCTCGCCGAGAGGGTTTCCGTCACGGCTGTCCGCGTCATGGCCCGCCGCGATGTCCGCCGCGATGCGCTCGGCGTAGACGAGTCCCTCCAGGAGGGAGTTGGAGGCGAGCCGGTTGGCGCCGTGGACGCCGGTGCAGGCGACCTCGCCGCACGCGTACAGGCCGGGCACGGTCGTACGGCCCCGGGAGTCGGTGCGCACGCCTCCGGAGGCGTAGTGGGCGGCCGGGGCGACCGGGATCGGCCCGGTGACCGGGTCGATGCCGTGGGCGCGGCAGGCGGCCAGGATCGTCGGGAAGCGGTGCTCCCACATGTGCGCGCCGAAGTGCCGGGCGTCCAGGTACATGTGCTCGGCGTCCTGCTCCTGCATGCGCCGCGTGATGCCCTTGGCGACGATGTCCCGTGGCGCCAGTTCGGCCAGTTCGTGCTGCCCCAGCATGAAGCGCTCGCCGTGCGCGTCGACGAGATGGGCGCCCTCGCCCCGTACCGCCTCGGACACGAGCGGCTGCTGGCCTTCCGCGTCCGCGCCCAGGAACAGCACGGTGGGGTGGAACTGCACGAATTCGAGGTCGGAGACCTCGGCGCCCGCCCGCAGGGCCAGCGCCACGCCGTCGCCGGTGGACACCGACGGGTTGGTGGTCGCCGAGAAGACCTGGCCCATGCCGCCGGTCGCTAGGACCACCGCGGGCGCGTGGACGGCTCCCACGCCGTCGTGCTGGCCCTCTCCCATGACGTGCAGGGTCACACCCGCCGTACGTCCGCCGTCGTCCGTGAGGAGGTCCAGGACGAGCGCGTTCTCGACCGTGCGCAGCCCGCGCGCGCGGACCGCCTCGACGAGGGCGCGGGAGATCTCGGCGCCGGTCGCGTCGCCGCCCGCGTGGGCGATACGGCGGCGGTGGTGGCCGCCCTCGCGGGTCAGCTCCAGATCGCCCTCTTCGGACTCGTCGAAGTGGGCGCCGGTCTCGATCAGACGGCGTACGGCGTCGGGGCCCTCGGTGACGAGGATGCGCACGGCGTCCTCGTCGCACAGGCCGGCGCCCGCGACCAGGGTGTCGTCGAGGTGCTGCTCGGGGGTGTCGCCCTCTCCCAGGGCCGCGGCTATGCCGCCCTGGGCCCAGCGGGTGGAGCCGTCGTCGAGGCGGGCCTTGGTGACGACGACCGTCCGCAGTCCTGCGGCGTCGCAGCGCAGCGCGGTGGTGAGTCCGGCGACTCCGGAGCCGACGACCACGACGTCGGCGGTGACGGACCAGCCGGGCGCGGGTGCGTGCAGTCGTATGCCCGTGCCGGTGCCCGTACTTGCACCTGTGCCGGTTCCCGTACCGGCTGTGCCGGCGCCCGTACCGGCGCCCGTGCTGGTGCCTGTGCTGGTCACGAGGCGGCTCCGAAGGTCAGAGGAATGTTGTCGATCAGCCGGGTCGTGCCGACCCGGGCGGCGACGGCGAGGACCGCCTCACCGGTGTGGCCGTCCGGGATCTCGGTGAAGTCGGACGGATCCACCAGCGCCAGGTAGTCCAGGGTGAGCGGCGGGCTGAGCCGGGCCGCGTCGTCGAGGACCAGCCGGGCGGCGGCGCGGACCGCGGCGGGGCCCCCGGGGGCCGCCTTGGCGACGGCGTGCGTGTCGGCGGCGGCGCGGGACTCGCCGATGGCGCTGAGGGCCTCGGCACGCGCGTGCGTGGCGGGCACCTCGCGGGCCCGCGCGCACAGGGCCTCCTGGGCGGCGTGCCGGTCGCTGCCCGCGAACAGGGCCTGGGAGAGGGCGAGCGCGGTGCGGCGCTCGCCGGCCGACAGATAGCGGTTGCGGCTGGACAGGGCGAGACCGTCCGCCTCGCGCACGGTCGGGACGCCGACGATCTCCACGCCGAAGTTCAGGTCGCGCACCATACGGCGGATCAGGGCGAGCTGCTGGGCGTCCTTCTGCCCGAACAGCGCCACGTCGGGCCCGGTGAGGTGCAGCATCTTGGCGACGACGGTGAGCATGCCGTCGAAGTGCCCGGGGCGCGTGGAGCCCTCAAGGCGCTCCCCCATCGGTCCCGCGCTGATCCGGACCTGGGGTTCGCCGCCCGGGTAGACCTCGTCCATGGAAGGAGCGAACACGACGTCCGCGCCCGCCTGTTCGGCAATCTTGATGTCGGCGTCCAGGGTGCGCGGGTAGCGGTCGAGGTCCTCGCCCGCGCCGAACTGGAGGGGGTTCACGAAGACGGTGACGACGACCTCGCCGTCGCCGCCCGCGAGTTCCCGGGCGGTGCGGATCAAGGTGGCGTGGCCCTCGTGCAGGGCGCCCATCGTCATGACGACGGCGCGGCGGCCCGTGCGCACGCGCGCGTGGAGCTCGTCGGCGGTGCTCAGCAGGACGGTGGTCATCGGACTGCTCCGTTCCCGGTGCCTGAGTTGTCGGCGCCCCGGTTGTCGGCGCCCGAGCCTGACCCCGCGCGCGTCATCGGACGTCTCCCTCGGGGACGTCCGGTCCGTCGGGGCCGTCGGCGAGTACGCCCAGGAGGTCCTCCGCGAGCTCCGGCTTGAGCAGGCCGTGGGCGAGGGCCCGGTCGGCCGTCGCGCGGGCCATCGCGAGGTAGCCGGCGACGGTCTGCGGGGCGTGCGCGCGCAGCTCGGTGATGTGCGCGGCGACCGTGCCCGCGTCGCCGCGCGCCACCGGTCCGGTGAGGGCCGCGTCGCCCGATCTGAGGGCGTTGTCCAGTGCGGCGCCGAGGAGCGGGCCCAGCATCCGGTCCGGGGCGTCGACGCCGGCCGCGCGCAGCAGGTCCATGGACTCGGCGACCAGGGTCACCAGGTGGTTGGCGCCGAGCGCGAGGGCCGCGTGGTACAGCGGCCGGGACTCCTCGGCGATCCACTCGGGCTCGCCGCCCATCTCGATGACCAGGGCCTCGGCGGCCAGCCGCAGCTCCTCGGGGGCGGTGATCCCGAAGGAGCAGCCGGCGAGCCGCTGCACGTCCACGGGGGTGCCGCTGAACGTCATCGCGGGGTGCAGGGCCAGCGGCAGCGCCCCGGCGCGCAGGGCGGGGTCGAGGATCCGCGCCCCGTACCGTCCCGAGGTGTGCACCAGGAGCTGGCCCGGCCGGACGGAACCGGTGTCGACGAGCCCTTCGACCAGGCCCGGCAGGGCGTCGTCGGGGACCGTCAGCAGGACCAGGTCGGCCCGCTCCAGGACCTGCTCGGGTGTCACCAGCGGCACGTCGGGCAGCAGGTGGGCGGCGCGGCGCCGGGAGGCGTCGGAGACCCCGGACGCGGCCACCGGGCGGTGCCCGGCGAGCTGGAGCGACGCGGCCAGGGCGGGGCCCACCCGCCCGGCGCCGACGACGCCGACGGTGAGGCGCGCGGGGCGGTCCTTGGGGTCTGCCTGGGGGAATGTACTCACTCGACGGCGGCCTTCCGTTCCAGTCCGCTCGGGGTACCGGACGCTTTCTCGTCATGTTAACGCGATCGGTCCGAGGCCGTTTTTCTGTCCACAGGTTCTTGTCCACAGCCTGTGGGAAATCCACAGCCCCCGGCACGGCACGGAGGCCGCCGTTCAATTCGCGTGCTCCTCGTCGTGGCGTCCTGCATCATCCGGAGCATGAGCGATGCGGGGCAGGGGTCGGAAGTGGCGGAGCAGACGCCCGAACAGCGGCGGGAGCGGCGCAGGGTCGCCTGGCGGGGGGCCCGGCGGGCGCTGTGGCGGCCCGGTTTCCGCGCCACGGTCGGTGAGCTGCTGACCGGTCTCACGGAAGCCGCGCCGGACGTGTACGACCTGGACCTGCCGGTGGACATGTACGGCAACGGGATCGTCGAGACCCTGGAGGAGCGCGTCGCCGCCCTGCTCGGCAAGGAGGCCGCCGCCTTCTTCCCGTCGGGGACCATGGCCCAGCAGGTGGCGCTGCGCTGCTGGGCGGGCCGTACGGGCAACGCGACGGTGGCGATGCATCCCCTGTCCCACCCGGAGGTCCACGAGAGGCATTCCTTCAGCGCCCTCAGCGGCCTGCGGACCGTCCATCCCACGAGCGAGCCGCGGATGCCCTCCGCCGACGAGGTGCGCGACCTGGACGAGCCCTTCGGGGCGCTGTTCCTCGAACTGCCTCTCCGGGAGGCCGGTTTCCTGCTGCCCTCCTGGGAGAAGCTGGTCGCCGTCACGGACGCGGCACGCGAACGCGACGCCGTCGTGCACTTCGACGGGGCCCGCCTGTGGGAGTGCGGCACGCATTTCGGCCGCTCCACGGCCGAGATCGCGGACCTCGCGGACAGCGTCTACGTGTCCTTCTACAAGTCGCTGGGCGGCTTCGGCGGCGCCGCGCTCGCGGGCCCGCGGACACTCGTCGACGAGGCGAAGGCCTGGCGCCACCGGTACGGCGGCCAGATCCTCCAGCAGTTCCCCACCGCCCTGTCCGCGCTGATCGGCCTGGAGCGGGAACTGCCACGCCTCCCCGAGTACGTGGCCCACGCGCGCGTGGTCGCCGCGGCGCTGCGGGAAGGGTTCGCCGCGGCGGGGCTCCCCTGGGCGCGGGTCCACCCCGAGGAGCCGCACACGCACCAGTTCCAGGTGTGGCTGCCGTACGAGGCCGACGACCTGACCGACGCGGGGACGCTGCAGGCGGAGGAGACGGGCGTGTCACTCTTCCCGCAGGTCTGGGACCTGCGCGGCCCCGGCCTCGCGTACACCGAGGTCACGGTGGGCGCGCCGGGCCTGGAGTGGACGGCGGACGACGTACGGGCCGCCGTCAGGGAGTTCGTGGCGCGCATTCCCCGCTGATCACCGGGCCGGCCGGCCTGGTCGGGGCGGCCGGCCCGGTCGGATCGGCCTTCCCGCTCGGGCGGGTGAACAGGCGCGCCCAGGCCGCCCGTACCCGCCCCCGGCCCCGGGCAGGGCGGCCGGCCAGGACCGCGCGGAACCGCCGGTGGTCGGGCAGTTCCCGCATGACCTGCCAGTCGTGGGCGCCGGGGGCGGGCGGGGTCGGGTCGCCATGCTGCCGGGCGCGATAGGTGTCCAGTAGGTACTGCTGCGTGATGCTCATGACGGATCGCCTTCTCGGGACGGGTACGGACGTCTGCCGGGACCGGTTCCGACATCGGCGCGCTTGCGCTCGCGACATCGGTTCCGGTTCCGGGCGTTCTCCGTGGGCCCCGCGGTGCCCCGGTGGACCCAGCGTGCGCCGGGCCCCCCGTCGCCGTCCCGTCGATTGACGGCGCTCGTCAATCGAGGGCCGCGTTGTCGGTGGCGGGGTGCACCATGAGGTCATGAGCGTGACCATCGACATCTCCGGGCTGCGCAGGGAGCGGGTGGCCGTCGTGCCCTCGCCCCTGGCCGAGTTGTGCATGGCACTGCACGCGCTGGCCGAGCCGGCCCACCATCCCGGCCTCCAGGGCTGGGCGACCGGTGTGACCGCCCGTCTCGACCCGCATCTGGCCGACCGGATGTGCGAGGCGGACTTCCTGTGGCGGACGACGTTCTCGGACCTGTTCCTGCCGTACGCGGGAGCGGCAGGCGGCAGCACGCTCCCCGGCGCCACCCTCGCCGAGGAGCTGGACCTGCTCGACAAGCTGACGGACGAGCAGTTCGTGGACGCGGCCCTGGAGTTCACCTGCGCGATGCCGTACGACATGCAGGGCGCCGGTGCCCTGGTCGACCCCGCCTCCCGTCGGCGGGCCCTTGAGCTGGCCGCCGCGCGGGGGCCGCGGCCGGCGGAGTTCACCGAGCGGCTGCTGGCCGACCCGCCGCGGATCCGGGCCTGGCTGCGGCAGTTCCTGGAGGACTGCGACGAGGCGTTCTTCGCCGACACCTGGTCCCGGCTGCGCCACCAGCTCGCGGCGGACGCCCGCCGCAAGACGGACCTGCTCGGCCGGCGGGGCCTGGGCGAGGCCCTGGCGTCCGTGTCGGCGGCGGTGACGCTCGACGAGACCGGGGGCCGGATCGTCGTCGACAAGCTGGGCCACGGCCGTACGTCGATCCGGGCGGGCAGTCTCCTGCTGGTGCCGACGAGCCTCGGCTGGCCGCACCTCATGGTGCTGCACCGGTACGGGTGGCAGCCGGTGATCCACTACCCGGTCGGCTCCCCGGAGCTGACGGTCCCGACCTCCGTCGAGCAGCTGACGCTGCGGATGACGGCCCTGTCCCATCCGATGCGGATGCGGCTGTGCCGGAGCCTGGCGCGCAGCGCGTTCACCACGAGCGAGCTGGCGCAGACGCACGGGATGACGGCTCCGGAGATATCGCGGCATCTGAGCGTGCTGAAGAAGGCGGGGCTGCTGACCACGCGCCGGCGCGGGCGGTACGTCCTGCACCAGTTGGACGTCACGATGGTGGCACGCCTGGGCAGCGACTTCCTGGAGGGCGTCCTCCGCTGACCGCTCCGCGGGGGGGTGCCGGTTGCTTTCGGCTGCGGGCCGGTGGGGGCGAGCCGCGCAGTTCCCCGCGCCCCTGAGGGGCCATGGGCGCGGGGAACCTGTACGACGTACCCCGGCCCTCGTCGACCTAGGGGCGCGAGGAACTGCGCGACCAGCCACACACGACCGTCACCCGACAACGGACACCGCCACCCCCGCCCCCTCAGGGGCGCGGGGAACTGCGCGGGCAACCCCCACCGGCCCGCACGTACGCACAACGCGCGACACCACCCCCTCAGGGGCGCGGGGAACTGCGCGACCAGCCCCCACCGGGTGGCCGCATCCGGACGGCCGCAGCGCCGGCGGCGGGGCGAGCCGGGTGGGCCCTCAGGCCTGGCCGCCCGCCCGTACCAGGCCCGTCTCGTACGCCAGGACCACGACCTGGACCCGGTCCCGCAACCCCAGCTTCGTGAGGATGCGGCCCACGTGGGTCTTGACCGTCGCTTCGGAGAGGACCAGGCGGGCCGCGATCTCGCCGTTGGACAGGCCCTGGGCGACCAGGATCATGACCTCCCGCTCCCGCCCGGTCAGCCGCTCCAGTTCCTTGTGCTGCGGATCCTTCCCGGCACTCGGCAGCAGCGGCGCGAAGCGGTCCAGCAGGCGCCGCGTCGTCGAGGGCGCGACCACCGCGTCCCCGCTGTGCACGGACCGGATCGCGGCGAGCAGCTCACCGGGCGGCACGTCCTTGAGCATGAAGCCGGAGGCCCCCGCCTTGAGCCCCGAGAAGGCGTACTCGTCGAGGTCGAAGGTGGTGAGGATCAGCACCTTCGGCGGGTTCGGGTCGGAGCAGATGCGGCGGGTCGTCTCCACCCCGTCCAGCTTCGGCATGCGGACGTCCATCAGGACCACGTCGACGTCCCTGCCGCGCAGCGCCTGCAGGGCCTCCACACCGTCGCCCGCCTCGGCCACGACCTCCATGTCCGGCTGGGCGTCGAGCACCATCCGGAACCCGGTGCGCAGCAGCGCCTGGTCGTCGACGAGCATCACGCGGATCGGCATGGGGAGGTCCTCCGGTCGGTTCGAATGCGCGTACGCGTTGTCGCATGCGTGCACGTGTCAGTGAGCGGGCTTGAGCGGAAGCAGGGCGCTGATGCGGAAACCCCCGCCGGGACGCGGCCCGGCGTCCAGGGTGCCGCCGACCATGCCGATGCGCTCGCGCATACCGATCAGTCCGTGGCCCTGGCCGTCCACCCCGCCCTCCTCGTACAGCTCGTGCGGGGCGCCCTTGCCGTCGTCCTCGACGAGCAGGCCGAGGCCGTCGTCGAAGTAGACCAGGCGCACACTCGCCCCCGCGTTCGGCCCCCCGTGCTTACGGGTGTTGGTGAGCGCCTCCTGCACGATGCGGTACGCGGTCAGCTCGACGCCGCTGGGCAGCGGACGCGGCGTGCCCTCGATCTTGAAGTCGACCGGGAGACCGGAACCCCGGCACTGCTCGATCAGGTCGTCGAGCTGTTCCACATCGGGCTGCGGCACGTACTCGCCGGACTCCTGGTGCTCGCCGGTGCGCAGCACACCGAGGAGGCGGCGCATCTCGGCGAGGGCCTGCCGCCCCGTCCCGGAGATGATCTCCAGGGCCTTCTTGGCCTGGTCGGGGGCGGAGTCGAGGACGTACGCCGCGCCGTCGGCCTGGACCACCATCACCGAGACGTTGTGCGCGACGACGTCGTGCAGCTCGCGAGCGATCCGGGCCCGCTCGGCGGCGACCGCGACCTTGGCCTGCGCCTCACGCTCCTTCTCCAGGCGCGCGGCCCGCTCCTCCAACTGCGCGAAGTAGGCGCGGCGGGTCCGCAGGGAGTCCCCGAGGACCCAGGCGAGGGCGAAGGGGACCGTCTGGAAGATCACTATCGCCACCTGCCCGGCGGCGCTCTGGTGCTCCTCCGGCCAGCGCAGCTGCGCCAGCGGTGCCGCGAGCAGGCCGGCCGTGAGGGCGAGCCGGGACGCCCAGCGGGTGCCGTTCGAGGCGACCGTGTAGGTGATCACCAGCAGCGCGAAGTCGGCCGGCGCCAACGGCATGTCCAGCACCAGCTGTGCCCCGCCCATGGAGACGGCGAGGATCAGCATCGACTCGGGCAGCCGCCTGCGCAGCGCGATCACCAGGCAGAGCAGCAGGGTGATCGGAAGGGTGACGGCCAGATGGTCGGTCCCGGAGTCGGAATTCTCCTGCCCGGCCGTTCCGCTCGCGACCGAGATCCCGAGCAGGACGACGGCCCAGAAGCCGTCGACCCATGTCGGGTGCCTGCGGAGAAGTTCATAGAGGCGCTGCACGTAACCCAGCGTAGGGAAGCGTGCTGTGTGCAGGGGTCAACCGGAGGGTCGATCCGTAACCGGTGCTTGTACTCCCCAAGGTGGAGGCCGCTGTGAACTTGCCGCTTAGCCTGGCGCGGTGACAGCGAGGGAAACAGGGGTGGGCGCAGTGGAGCGTGGGGCGGCGGGCGGGATGCGCGGGTGGCGCCCGGCGACCGAGGAAGCGCTGTACGGGCCGCGCGGTTTCTATCGCAGGCCGGAGGGTCCCGCGGGCCATTTCCGCACCTCGGTGCACGCGTCACCGCTGTTCGCGGGGGCCGTGGCCCGGCTGCTGCGCCTCGTCGACGAGGCCCTCGCCCACCCCGCCGAACTCGCCTTCGTCGACCTGGGCGCGGGCCGCGGCGAACTGGTGGGTGCCGTCCTGAAGGCGCTCCCCGCCGAAGTGGCCTCCCGCGCGCGCGGGTACGCGGTGGAGCGCGCCGCCCGCCCCGCCGGACTCGACCACCGGATCGAGTGGCTCCCGGAGCCCCCGCAGGGCGTCACGGGCCTCCTGTTCGCCAACGAGTGGCTCGACAACGTGCCGGTGGACGTGGTCGAGGTGGACGCGCACGGGGTGCCCCGCCTCGTCCTGGTGGACGCGGCCGGGACGGAGTCCCCCGGGGCGCCGGTGGGGGGCGCGGACGCGCGCTGGCTGGAGAAGTGGTGGCCGCTCACGGGCCCGCCGGGCGGCCAGCTCCCCGTCGAAGGTCTGCGGGCCGAGATCGGGCTGCCCAGGGACACCGCCTGGGCGTCCGCCGTGGCGGCTCTGGGCCGCGGTCTGGCCGTAGCCGTCGACTACGGGCACAGCGCGGGCGCACGGCCGCCCTTCGGGACGCTGACGGGCTTCCGGGAGGGCCGGGAGACGGCCCCCGTGCCGGACGGCTCCTGCGACATCACCGCCCATGTGGCGCTGGACGCGTGCGCCCTGCCCGGCGGCCGGCTGCTGAGCCAGCGGGACGCGCTGCGGATGCTGGGCGTGAGCGGCGGGCGGCCGTCCCTGGCCCTGGCCTCCACGGACCCGGCGGCCTATGTACGGGCCCTCGCGGGCGCGGGCGAGGCAGCCGAACTGACCGCCCGGGGCGGCCTGGGCGACTTCGGCTGGCTGACCCAGCCGGTCGGCATCCCGAACCCGCTCCGGAACCCCCTTGCGGACCCGCTCCCGGACCCGCCGCAGGGCCCCCTCCCGGAAACGAGACAGCCCTCTACGTAGAGCCCTGCCCGTCGACGGGCCCTGCTTGCTGCCGACGGACCCCGCCCGCCCCGGACGGGCCCTACTTGTCGATGTCCCCGACCACGAAGAACAGCGAGCCCAGGATCGCCACCATGTCCGCGACCAGCGTGCCCGGCAGCAGCTCGGTGAGCGCCTGGATGTTGTTGTAGGACGCCGAGCGCAGCTTCAGCCGGTACGGGGTCTTCTCGCCCTTGCTGACGAGGTAGTAGCCGTTGATGCCGAGGGGGTTCTCGGTCCAGGCGTACGTGTGGCCCTCGGGGGCCTTCAGGACCTTGGGGAGCCGCTGGTTGATCGGGCCGGGCGGCAGCTCCGCGAGCCGGTCCAGACAGGCTTCCGCGAGGTCCAGCGCGTTGTGGGTCTGCTCCAGGAGGCACTCGAAACGGGCCAGGCAGTCACCCTCCTGGCGCGTGACGACCTTCAGGGTGTCCTGGAGTTCGCCGTACGCGAGGTACGGCTCGTCCCGGCGCAGGTCGAAGTCGACACCCGAGGCGCGTGCGATCGGCCCGCTCACTCCGTAGGCGTGCACCGCTTCGGGCGAGAGCACTCCGACACCGCGCGTACGCCCCCGGAAGATCTCGTTGCCGAGCACCAGGCCGTCGAAGCGGTCCATCCGGGAGCGCACCCCGGAAACGGCCTCCCGCGCGCGCGTGGCCCAGCCGGCCGGCAGGTCCTCCTTGAGGCCGCCCACCCGGTTGAACATGTAGTGCATGCGCCCGCCGGAGACCTCCTCCATGACGTGCTGCAGCTCCTCGCGCTCGGTGAACGCGTAGAAGATCGGGGTGATCCCGCCCAGTTCCAGCGGGTACGACCCGAGGAACATCAGGTGGTTCAGGACCCGGTTCAGCTCGGCCAGGAGCGTGCGGGTCCACACCGCGCGCGGGGGCACCTCCATGCCGAGCATCCGCTCCACACCGAGGACCACGCCCAGCTCGTTCGAGAACGCCGAGAGCCAGTCGTGGCGGTTGGCCAGCATGATGATCTGCCGGTAGTCGCGCGCCTCGAAGAGCTTCTCCGCGCCGCGGTGCATATAGCCGATCACCGGCTCCGCGTGCTGGATCCGCTCACCGTCCAGGACCAGCTTCAGCCGGAGTACGCCGTGGGTGGACGGATGCTGGGGCCCGATGTTGAGCACCATGTCGGTGCTCTCCGCGGCGCCGCCGATACCGACCATGGTCTCCGTCGTAGGAGTCATGCGGACAGTGTGTCGTACGTACGCTTGCTGCATGGAGACGGGGACCTCGGAAAACGCGGGGCAGACAGCGGGACGGCCGACCGGGCGGGCAGCGGGGCGACCGGCGGACGAGCCGGTGTGGATCGCGCTGCCGCCGGGGCTGCTGAGGATGCGACGGCTGCTGCTGGTGGTGTGGCTGGGTCTGCTGACCCTCGCCACGGGCCTGCTGCTCGGCCTGTTCGCCGGGCCCGCCTGGGCGGCCTTCGCGCTGCTGCCGCTGGCCGCGCTGCTGTGGGGCTGGCCGGTGCTGGGGCGCAACTGGCGTTCCTGGCGCTATGCCGAGCGCGCGGACGACCTGCTGATCAGCCGGGGTGTCCTGTGGCACGAGGAGACCGTCGTGCCGTACGGGCGCATGCAGTTGGTCGAGGTGACCTCCGGTCCCGTGGAGCGGCACTTCGGGCTGGCGAGCGTGCAGCTGCACACGGCCGCCGCGGCGACGGACGCCCGTATCCCGGGGCTCGTACCGGCGGAGGCGGAACGGCTGCGCGACCGGCTCACCGAGCTGGGCGAGGCCCGATCGGCGGGGCTGTGACGACGTCACCGGGCGCCCCCAAGGACGTACAGGACATAGGAACCGGGACCGAGGCCGGGCCGGCGGGGGAATCCGCTCCGGTGGGGGGATCCGTGCCGGCGGGGGAGTCCGCTCCGGCAGAGGGATCCGTGCCTCTTGAGCGGCGGCTGCATCCCGTGACTCCGCTGCGGCGCGCGTGGGCGCCGGTCGCCGTGCTCGCCGGCTGGGCCGTGCACGACCCCGACGGGGCGCAGCGGCAGCTGATGCGGCTCACGACGACCGTCCTGCTGGCCTCCCTCGCCGCCGCCGTCCTGGGGGCCGCCCTCTACGGCTTCCTGAGCTGGTGGTTCACGCACTTCTCGGTGACCGACACCGAACTGCGCATCCGTACGGGCCTGGTGTTCCGGCGTACCGCGCACATCCGGCTCGAACGGATCCAGGCCGTCGACGTCACCCAGCCGCTGCTGGCCCGCGTGGCCGGTGTCGCCAAGCTCAAACTCGACGTCGTAGGGACCGACAAGAAGGACGAGCTGGCCTACCTGGGCCAGGAGGAGGCCCGGATCCTACGGGCCGAACTGCTCGCCCGCGCCGCCGGTTTCGCCCCCGAGACCGTGCACGGGGTGGGCGAGGCACCGGTGCGCCGGCTGCTGCACGTACCGGCCAGGGTCCTCGCCGTCTCGCTCGTCCTGACCGGTGCCACCTGGGGGACGCTGGCCGCCGCACTCGTCGTACCCCCGCTGCTGTGGTTCGCCACCCACAGCGTGTGGACGGTGCTCGCGACGGCGCTGCCCCTGCTCGGCGCGGCGGGCGCGAGCAGCGTGGGCCGGTTCGTCACCGAGTACGACTGGACCGTGGGCGAGTCCCCGGACGGGCTGCGCATCGACCACGGACTGCTCGACCGCACGCACGAGACCGTGCCGCCCGGACGCGTCCAGACCATCCACATCGTCGAACCGCTCCTGTGGCGGCGGCGCGGCTGGGTCCGGATCGAGCTGGACGTGGCGGGCTCGTCCAACTCCGTCCTCGTACCGGTCGCCCCGCGCGAGATCGCCGAATCGGTCATCGCGCGCGTGCTGCCCGGCGCGACCGTGCCGAGCACTCTCGCGCGCCCCCCTCGCCGGGCGGGCCGGTGCCTGCCGCTCTGGTGGCGGGGTTACGGGATCGCCGTCACCGACACCGTCTTCGTGGCCCGGCACGGGCTGCTCCGCCGCAGCATCTCGCTCGTACCGCACGCGAAGGTGCAGAGCGTGCGCCTGGAGCAGGGGCCGTGGCAGCGCCGCCAGGGGCTCGCGGACGTCCGGGTGGACACCGGGGCCAACAAGACCGTGACGGCCCGGCTGCGGGACGCCGAGGAGGCGGCGGAGCTGCTGTACGCGCAGGCGGACCGTGCGCTGACCGGCCGGCGCGAGGCCGGGCCGGACCGCTGGATGGCCTGACGGCCGGACATGTGTGAGGGCGGTGGCTGTTCGCCACCGCCCTCACACATGTCGCCGACCTGGGTCCCGCAGGCCCGGACCTGTCCTAGGAGACCGCGCTGCGCAGTTCCGTCAGGTCGATCTGTTCCGTCTCGTCGTGCGCGGTCAGGTCGATGACCTGGCCGACACCGCGCGACTCCTCGCCCACGGGCTTGAAGCCGGACTCAGCCTCGGCCTTGTGGAGCGCGAGCGCCTCCTGTCCGACCACGTCGGCGAGGTCCTCGTTCTGCACGGCTTGCAGCGTCTCCGCGCCCTTCTGCGTACCGAAGAAGTCGAAGCCACCCTCTACGGAGGGGCGCCGCACGGGGGTGGCCGGTGCGACCGCCACGGCCGTGGGGACGGTGAAGTGTCCGGCGGGACGTACGGGCCGCGCGGCGGGCGTCAGCGCGGCCGCGCCCGTCGGCGACGGACCGGCCTCGGCCGCGGGCGGCTGCTGTACGCGGGCCACTTCCGACGGGGTCGGGCGCGCGAGGGCGCTGCCCGGCGCGGGCTCGTGCGCCGGAGCGTGCGCGGTGTCGGGCGCGGGCCTGGACTCCGTCCGGGGCGCGGTGGACTGCGTCGCGGTGGGCTGCGCCGCGGTTGACTGCGCCGCGGTGGACTGCAGGGACGTCACGCCGACGGCACCGGACCGTACGCGGGGCCGGGCACTCCCGGCGGACTGCGCGGCCTCGGCGGGCTGTGCGTGGGGCCGTACGTTCTCGGTCGCGGTGGCCTGCGTGGGCCTCGGGGCGGTCGCGGCGGCCGTGCTCTCGTGCCCGCCGACCGCCTCGGGCTTCCCCGGCGCCCCGCCCTCCTGCCGGGTGTCGCCCTTCGCCGGCGCACCCGTCATGGCGCCGCCGGCGGCGGAAGCGGTGGAGGCGGCGGCCTTCGGGGAACCGCCCGGCCTGGGCGCGCCCTTGCCGGGGCCGCCCGGTGACGGCGAACCCTTCCGGGCACCGCCGCCCTTCGCGGCAGTCCGCTTGGCCGGGCCGCCCTTGGGGGGCGTGGTCGGCGCGGGGCCGTCGGTGCCCGGGTCGTCCGGAGCAGGGTCGTCGGGGGCCGAGTCGTCGGGGGCCGCCGGGCCCTCGGAAGTCGTGCCGCTCGTCGCGCCGACCTGAGCCTGGCCGGCCTGTGCCGAAACCGCCTGAGTCGAACCGGCCTGAGTCGAACCAGTTCGCGCCGAACCAGCTTCGGCACCTGCACCTGCACCGGCATCGGCATCGGCATCGATCCCGGCTCCCGTACCGGTGCCGGCTCCCGTACCCGTGCCGACTTCGGTTGCGCCGTCGGCCGCCGCTTCAGCGGCTGTGGAGTCGCCGGCCGCCGAAGAATCGGCCCGTGCCGTCTCGGACTTCTCCGGGACGGCCTCCGCGGCGGCGCCGTCACCGGACTCGGACGTGGACGCATCCCGGGACGTGACCACGGAGCCGTCGTCGCCGCGGCCGTCGTCGTCGAGGCCGTCGTCGTCGGAACCGGCCGCGGGAGCCGTCCCCTCGACCGCCGCGCCGTTGCGGGCCCCCAGGAGGCGGTCCAGCGCCGAGTTGGCCTTCACATAGAGGACCGAGGCCGCGGAGGACGCCGCCAGGGCCGCCTGGACCGTCGCCGTCGTCGCCTCGGGCACCGCAGCCTCGGAAGCCGTATCGGCGGATCCCTCGGGGGCCGTCTCCTCGGCCGCCACATCCGTGACGGGTTCCTCAGGAGCGGGCGCGGCCTCTATCTCAAGGAGCCGGCGACTCTCCAGCACGGTGGCCCGCTCGGTCTCCGCCGTGGCGTACCGCCTCAGCAGCGCCGCGTGCTCGTTGCGCAGCCCGGCCAGCTCGGCACGCTTGGCGCGCAGCCGCTGTTCCAGCTTCGTACGGAGTTCGCGCGACTCGTCGAGGTCGCTCTCCAGTTCGGCGACCCGCTCCTCGTGACGCCACTCGTCGCTCGCGCGCCCGCGTGCGAGATCCGCGACGCGCCGGCCCGCCGAGGCGTCCCAGCGGCGCATGACGACCGCGCCCACGACGGCCGTCAGCGCGGCGCCCGCGGCCAGCCCTCGGAGCACCATCGGTTCGGAGAACAGCCATGGCCCCACGGCGCAGACGACGGATACGCCTGCGATCGCCGAGGGGGGCAACAGCCGGTGCAGAGGTGGGGAATGGCGGTGACGTCCTCGTGGCATGGCCAGAAACTTACCGCGCGTAGGCGAATGATGGTGCCCCGCAGGCAAAAACGCAGCCACACCGAAACCTTCTCACCGCCCCTTCACCGGACAATCCCCGCAGCGGCCCCTCCCGGACCACGACTTGGGTCCGCCACCAGCAGTCGCACGGGTCCCGCGCCCTCCGCCCGCCGTCCGCCTATTCGGCGCGGACTCCTCCGTGGCCGCCGCACCACTTCTCGATCAAGCTCCTCGCATTCGTCACCGGGCCGAGATCGCCGGCCTTGCCACCGCACTTCCGGGACCCGAAAGAAACGCCGGGCCGGTGAATTCAGCGGACTTCGCCGCGTATTCGCGTACGAACGCCGTCGGAAGCCCTTCGCCGACCTCCGTTCAGCGGACACTCACCTCAACGGGCATTCATCGGGCACTCGACGGGCACTCAACGGTCGCTCAGCCGTCCGCTGAGCCACTGGAGGGTCGCCGGGATCTCGCGCCGCCAGGTGTTGAAGTTGTGGCCGCCGCTGTCGAGGATGATCGACGAGATCCGGGTCGGCTTCCTCTCCTCGACCAGGTCGATGAACTTCAGCGTCTCCCGGTAGTTGCTCTCGCCCTGTCGGCTGCTGCTGACGAGCAGCGAGGTGTCGGGCGCCGGCCGGTGCCTGAGGTACCAGAACAGGTCGGCACTGTCGCGCAACTCCCGGTCCCCGTGGAAGAGATCGCCGGTCGTGGGGTCGGAGGGCGGCCGGTAGTACGGGGACAGGCCCGCCCCGGCGGCGTACGTCCCCGGGTGGTGGATCGCGAGTTTCAGCGCGCAGTAGCCGCCCGTCGAGTCCCCGACGACGCCCCAGCTGCCGGGTTTTCCGCCCACCCTGTAGTGATGTGACACGGCGTCGGGGAGGTCCTGGGCGAAGAACGTCTCGGTCCGCGGCCCGCCGGGCACGTCCACGCACTCGGTGTCGCGCGGCGGTGCGACGGTCGGCCGCATCATGACCAGGATCATCGGCTGCATGCGGCCGTCCTTGGCCAGTGCGTGGGCGGTCTGCGGATAGTGCAGGCCCTTGACGAGCGCCTCGGCGGTGCCGGGATAGCCGGTGAGCACGACGGCCGCCGGGAACGTACGGGTGCGGTACCGCGGCTGGAAGTACTCCGGCGGCAGATAGACGTACGCGGGACTGGCGATGTGCGTCCGCCTGCCCACCAGTTCGACCTTCTGGAGCTGGCCGCCGACCTGCGGCCGCGCCCCGCCGGACACGTTGACCTGCCGGGTGCCGACCACCTGGAGCGGCCCGGCCGCGTCCCCGGGGTCGTGGTCGACCACGACGCCCTGTCCGGACTCCCGGCCGAGGAGGTCGGCCCAGCTCGCGTAGAAGCCGAAGGCCTGGTTGGCGCCGAGGCCGACCGAGGCGAAGACCGCGACCTGAGTGGCCGTCAGCAGCACGATCCGCCCCGACACGGCACGCCAGTCGCGGCGCGCGAGCAGCGGCCAGCACCACACCGTGCCGACGAACAGCAGCACGGCGACGAGGACCACCAGTGCCAGCACCTTGTTGCTCGTGAGTCCCATGAGCTGTTCCTGCCTGCGCTTTCCGACCGGTGGCCGCACCGCTGCCTTCACGGTGCCTTGCCCCGGTCTTTCCTTTCCCTTTGGAGCGGTTTTCCGCAAGGGAGTGAACCTGGCTCCTCAAGACACCGTCCTAGAGGGCGCAATGTCGCCGGATGCCGGATTGGCACCGGATTCAAGGTCTCTCGCAGAACCACGGGATGCGATGTCTGTCAGGATAGATGGGGAAAAGTCGGGCGAGGTTCCGGAACGAACCGACCGGCCGCGGGGCGCACTCGGCCGTCCGGGCGGCGCACCGCGCGCTACGCGCCCCGCCCCGCGCGGCCCGCGCCGCATACTCCACAGTCCACGCCGCATCCTGCACGGCCCGCGCCCCGAGGCCGTCCCCGCCTGGGTCGCCCGGGCCTGCACGCTCGTGGGCGTCCTGGACATCGCCGCGGGTGTGTTCCCGCGCTTCCGCCACAGCCGGATGCACACGCTCGCGGAGGTCCTGCCGGGCGCGCTCGGCCCGTTCGCCGCCGCCCTGTCGCTCAGTACGGGTGTGCTGCTGCTCCTCCTGGCCCACGGGCTGCGCCGGCGCAAACGGCGGGCGTGGCGGGCCGCGGTGGGGCTGCTCCCGGCGGGCGCCCTCGCCCAGTTCACGTACCGTCACTCGCTCGTCGGCGTGATCATCTCGCTGGCGCTGCTGATCCCGCTGCTGCGTCACCGGGACGAGTTCACGGCGCTGCCCGACCCGCGCAGCCGCTGGCGGGCGCTCGCCAACTTCGTCCTCATGGGCGCCGGTTCGCTCGTCCTCGGTCTGGTCGTCGTCAGCGCCCACCCGCACCGCATGATCGGCGACCCGAGCCTCGCGGACCGTATCGAGCACGTGCTGTACGGCCTGTTCGGCCTGGAGGGTCCCCTGGACTACTCGGGCACCACGTCCTGGACGGTGGCCTTCTCGCTCGGCGCGCTCGGCCTGCTGACCGCCGTGACCACGATCTATCTGGCCTTCCGCCCCGAACACCCGGCCGCGCGCCTCACCGAGGACGACGAGGTGCGCCTGCGTGCCCTCCTGGACAAGCACGGCGGACGCGACTCGCTCGGGCACTTCGCGCTCCGCCGCGACAAGGCGGTCGTCTTCTCCCCCAGCGGCAAGGCGGCCGTGACCTACCGCGTCGTCTCCGGGGTGATGCTCGCCAGCGGCGACCCGATCGGCGACGTCGAGGCCTGGCCCGGCGCGATCGAGCGCTTCATGGACGAGGCCACGGCCCACTCCTGGACACCCGCCGTCATGGGCTGCTCCGAGACCGGCGGCGAGGTCTGGACCCGCGAGACCGGCCTCGACGCCCTCGAACTGGGCGACGAGGCGGTGGTGGAGGTCGCGGATTTCTCCCTGGCCGGGCGCGCGATGCGGAACGTGCGCCAGATGGTGAAGCGCATCGAGCGGGCTGGCTACGAGACCCGGGTACGGCGCATCCGTGACCTGGGCGAGGGCGAGCTGGACCGCATCCGCAGGGCCGCGGAGGACTGGCGCGGCACGGACACCGAGCGCGGCTTCTCGATGGCGCTCGGCCGCATCGGCGACCCGGCGGACGGCGACTGTCTCATCGCGACGGCCCACAAGGCGGACGGCCAGTCCGGCCCGTACGGCGACCTGAAGGCCGTACTCCACTTCGTCCCCTGGGGCGTGGACGGGGTCTCCCTGGACCTCATGCGCCGCGACCGCTCGGCGGACCCCGGCATGAACGAACTGCTCATCGTGGCGGCCCTCCAGGCGGCCCCCCGCCTGGGCATCAGCCGCGTCTCGCTGAACTTCGCGATGTTCCGCGCGGCCCTGGCCCGCGGCGAGAAGATCGGCGCGGGCCCGGTGCTGCGGCTCTGGCGCGGGCTGCTGGTGTTCCTGTCCCGCTGGTTCCAG
Organism: Streptomyces dioscori; assembly: GCF_003024195.1. GTDB lineage: Bacteria > Actinomycetota > Actinomycetes > Streptomycetales > Streptomycetaceae > Streptomyces > Streptomyces dioscori. The sequence goes on along the minus strand of NZ_KZ679067.1, from coordinate 10,012 downwards.
ATCGAGTCGCTCTACAGGTTCAACGCCAAGTTCCGCCCCTGCTGGGAGCCCCGCTTCGTCGTCTACCGCACCTCCCGCGACCTCCCCCGCATCGGCCTCGCCGCGCTGCAGGCCGAGGGCTTCGTGAGCCTCGCCCTCCCGCGCGTCCTGCGCCGCCGCGCGAAGGCGCCCCGTCCGTGCGTCCACGCACGGACGGAACGCGACGTACGGGCGGCCTGAGCACCCCCGGCTCCCATCGAGCCCCGGCCGCCTCGCGACGCCCACCCCCGTGCCGCGCGGCGGCCGGTCCCGGCAGGTCTGCGGGCGCGAGGGGGGACCCGCCCCCTTGGGCCTAGGCTGGACGGTATGAGCAAGATGAGTGGGCGAGGGCAAGTGTCAGGGCTCCCGGCGTGGGACCGCTGCGCGGTCATGGGCGTCGTGAACGTGACCCCCGACTCCTTCTCGGACGGCGGCCGCTTCTTCGACACGACCGCCGCCGTCAAGCACGGCCTCGACCTGGTCACGGAGGGCGCGGACCTGGTCGACGTGGGCGGCGAGTCCACCCGCCCCGGCGCCGCCCGCGTCGACGAGGCGGAGGAACTCAAACGCGTCATACCGGTCGTCCGCGGCCTCGCCTCCGAGGGCGTCACGGTCTCCGTGGACACCATGCGCGCCTCCGTGGCCGAGCGTTCGCTCGCGGCCGGCGCCGTCCTCGTCAACGACGTCAGCGGCGGCCTCGCCGACCCGGCGATGATCCCCGCCGTCGCCGCCGCGGGCGCCCCCTTCGTGGTCATGCACTGGCGCGGCTTCCTCCAGGGCAGCACCGTCCGGGGGTCGTACGAGGACGTCGTCTCCGAAGTGGTCGACGAGCTCCACGCACGCGTGGAGGCCGTTCTGGCGGGCGGTATCGCCCCGGACCGCGTCGTCGTCGACCCGGGCCTCGGCTTCTCCAAGGAGGCCGAGCACGACCTCGTCCTCCTCGCGCACCTCGACCGTCTGAGGGAGATCGGCCACCCCCTGCTGGTGGCGGCGTCCCGCAAGCGGTTCCTCGGCCGCGTACTGGCGGGCCCGGAAGGTGCCCCGCCGCCCGCCCGGGAGCGGGACGCGGCCACCGCCGCGGTCTCCGCGCTCGCCGCGCACCAGGGCGCGTGGGCCGTCCGCGTCCACGAGGTACGGGCCACCGCCGACGCCGTCCGGGTCGCCCGTGCCGTGGAGGGCGCCCGCAGCGCGGAGGAGGACCGGGCCGCCCATGGAACGGGAACAGCGGCCGGCGAGGGAGCCCGGTGAGCGCCCCGCACACGGACGTCGAACAGGTCGAACTCGCCAACACGGCCTTCTACGAGACGCTGGAACAGGGCGACTTCGAAGAACTGTCCTCTCTCTGGCTGACCCCCTCCGACCTGGGCCAGGACGAGGAGTACCACGACCCCGCGCAGGCCGGCGAGATCTCCTGCGTCCACCCCGGCTGGCCGGTCCTCAACGGCCGCGGCGAGGTGCTGCGCTCGTACGCGCTGATCATGGCGAACACCGAGTACATCCAGTTCTTCCTGACCGACGTGCACGTCTCGGTCACCGGGGACACCGCGCTGGTGACCTGCACGGAGAACATCCTCAGCGGCGGACCCCCGCCCGAGGACAGCGACGAACTGGGCCCGCTCGTGGGCCAGCTCGTCGTCGCCACGAACGTGTTCCGCCGCACCTCGGACGGCTGGAAGCTCTGGTCCCACCACGCCTCCCCCGTCCTCGCCGAGACCGACGAGGACGAGCCGGACGACCCGACACCCTGAGGCCCGCCGACGCCCCGCCGGAACGCCACCGAGGTCTGGCCGGAGCCCGGCCGCGGCCCGCTGAAGCGCCGAGGCGGGCCGGGCGGGCGATCACCGCCGTAGTACGTTGGTGATCGCGGCGCCGGCCCCGGGGCGCCGGCCCGTGGCCCGGCCGACCGGCCGTGTCAGTGCCCGCGGGTAGATTCGTTCGAGGCCGGTGTACCGCCCCCGCGCAGGGGGAATGGGACCGGTCCCCGCCGACGATTGCAGGAGTGATTCGCGTGGATCGTGTCGCGCTGCGCGGCCTCAGGGCCCGTGGACACCACGGCGTCTTCCCCAAGGAACGCGAAGAGGGCCAGACCTTCATCGTGGACCTCGTCCTGGGCCTGGACACCCGGCCCGCCGCGGCCGACGACGACCTCACGAAGACCGTGCACTACGGCATCGTGGCGGAGGAGGTCGTGGCCGTCGTCCAGGGCGACGCGGTGAACCTCATCGAGACCCTCGCCGAGCGGATCGCCACGACCTGCCTGAAGCACGACGGGGTCCAGGAGGTCGAGGTGTGCGTCCACAAGCCGGACGCCCCGATCACGGTCCCCTTCGACGACGTGACCGTCACCATCATCCGGAGCCGTGCATGACAGCGTTCACCGAGGGCCACAGCGACCCGACCGTCCAGCCGGTGCCCGCCTCCGTGGTCGAACAGGTGGACGCGGCCGACTCGACCCTGCAGAACCCCAAGCGGGCCGTGCTCTCCCTGGGCTCGAACCTCGGCAACCGCCTGGAAACCCTCCAGGGCGCCATCGACGCCTTGGAGGACACCCCCGGAGTCCGCGTCAAGGCGGTCTCCCCGGTGTACGAGACCGAGCCGTGGGGCGTGGCGACGGACAGCCAGCCGTCGTACTTCAACGCGGTGATCGTGCTGAAGACGACCCTCCCCCCGTCCTCGCTCCTGGAGCGGGCGCACGCCGTGGAAGAGGCCTTCCACCGGGTACGGGACGAGCACTGGGGCCCCCGCACGATCGACGTCGACATCGTGGCGTACGCGGACGTGGTCTCCGACGATCCGACGCTGACGCTCCCCCACCCGCGCGCCCACGAGCGGGCCTTCGTCCTGGCCCCCTGGAACGACGTGGAGCCCGAGGCGCAGCTGCCCGGCCGGGGCCCCGTGGCACAACTGCTGTCCGCGGTCACCCGTGACGGTGTCGCGCCCCGGGCCGACCTGGAACTCCAGCTGCCCGAGTAGTCGTTAAGGTCAGGACGCGTCAGGACACACCATCGTGAGAGGGACTGAGTGAAAGAGCTGCGCATCAGGACGCTGGCCGCGGTGTTCCTCGTCGCCGGGGTGCTGTCCTGGGCAGGTGCCCGCCTGTGGAACTCGGTGGGCACGCTGCCCCGGGTCCCCCTTGCGGCGCCCATCGTCCTGGCTCTGATCGCCGTGGTCCTGCTGGCCACGGCGATCTCCCTGCGGGCCCGGCTGAAGGCCCAGCGCGAGCGGGTGGCCGGCGCCAAGGGGGTCGACCCCCTGATGGCCGCCCGCGCGGTCGTCTTCGGCCAGGCCAGCGCGCTGGTCGCGGCCCTCGTCGCCGGGATGTACGGCGGCACGGGCGCGTTCCTGCTGGAGTCGCTGGACATCCCCGCCCGCCGCGACCAGGCCATCTACGCCGGCTTCTCGGTCCTGGCAGGCCTCGCCGTCATAGCGGCCGCCTTCTTCCTGGAACGAGTCTGCAAACTCCCGGAGGACGACGACACAAACGGCAACACGGCCCCGGCCTGACCCTGAAGACGGGGCGCAGCCCCTCTTGAGGGGCGCGGGGAACTGCGCGACCAGCCCCCACCGGACCCGCACGTTCCACCAAGCCGATGCCGCCCCCGCCCCCACCCCGCAGGAGCGAGCCACTCAACGAGCCATGATGAGACTCATCGCCTCGTTGCGGGTGGCCGCATCCCGCAACTGCCCCCGAACCGCGGACGTTATCGTCTTGGCCCCGGGCTTACGAATACCGCGCATAGACATGCACATGTGCTCGCACTCCACCACCACGATCACCCCCCGCGGCTCAAGAATCTCCATCAGCGAGTCGGCGATCTGCGTGGTGAGCCGCTCCTGCACCTGCGGCCGCCGCGCATACACGTCCACGAGCCGCGCGAGCTTCGACAGCCCCGTGATCTTCCCGGACGTACTCGGGATGTAGCCCACGTGCGCCACCCCCCGGAACGGCACCAGATGGTGCTCACAGGTCGAGAACACCTCGATGTCCTTCACGAGGACCATCTCGTCGTGGCCCAGGTCGAACGTCGTCGTCAGGACGTCCTCGGCGCGCTGCCGCAGTCCCGCGAAGATCTCCTGGTACGCCCGGGCGACCCGCCCCGGCGTCTCCCGCAGCCCTTCCCGGTCCGGATCCTCGCCGACCGCGATCAGCAGTTCTCGTACGGCGTTCTCGGCACGCTTCTCGTCGAAGTCGCCGATCACACCCTCTCCGTCCAGCCTCACGGGGTCGGTCATCTCGTGCCTCGTTCCTGTGCCTCTCACGCGCGCGAACCGCACGTATCGCCATCGGGCATACGAAGATGCCGCGCCCCCCAGGCTAGAACCTGGGGGGCGCGGCATTCATTCCGGGCCTGGTGAGGGCGCCGGGAGCCAGGGTGCTGTCAGCTCTCGGTGCGGTCCTCGGGGGCCGTCTCGGTCACCGGGTGGGCCTCGGCGGACGCGCCGGCCTTCGTGGTGAGCGAGGGGGTGGAACCGTTCGCCCCGTTCGTCAGTGACAGCTCCCTGGGGGAGAGCACCGGCGGGCGGGTGGACGGGGTGCGGCGGGAGGAGCCGGTCCACGCGGGGCGGGCCGGACGCTTGATGAGCGGGGTGAAGATCTCGGCGATCTGCTCCTTGCTCAGCGTCTCCTTCTCCAGCAGCTGGAGCACCAGCGCGTCGAGCACGTCGCGGTTCTCGACCAGGATCTCCCAGGCCTCGTTGTGCGCGTTCTCGATGAGCTTCTTGACCTCTTCGTCGACGAGCGCGGCGACCTCTTCCGAGTAGTCGCGCGGGTGCGACATCTCCCGGCCCAGGAAGGGCTCGGTGTTGTCGCCGCCGAACTTGATGGCGCCGAGGCGCTCGGTCATGCCGTACTGCGTGACCATCGCGCGGGCCGTCGCCGTGGCCTTCTCGATGTCGTTCGCGGCACCCGTGGTCGGGTCGTGGAAGACGAGCTCCTCGGCCGCGCGCCCGCCCAGCATGTAGGCCAGCTGGTCGAGCATCTCGTTGCGGGTCGTGGAGTACTTGTCCTCGTCCGGCAGGACCATCGTGTAGCCGAGAGCACGGCCTCTGGAGAGGATCGTGATCTTGTGCACCGGGTCGGAGTTCGGTGAGGCCGCCGCGACCAGGGCGTGTCCGCCCTCGTGGTACGCGGTGATCTTCTTCTCCTTGTCCGACATGATCCGGGTCCGCTTCTGCGGGCCCGCGACCACACGGTCGATCGCCTCGTCGAGCATGTGGTTGTCGATGAGCTTCTGGTTGCTGCGCGCGGTGAGCAGCGCGGCCTCGTTCAGCACGTTCGACAGGTCCGCACCCGTGAAGCCCGGCGTGCGACGCGCGACGGCCGACAGGTCGACGTCCGGCGCGACCGGCTTGCCCTTCTGGTGGACCTTGAGGATCTCCAGACGGCCCAGCATGTCCGGACGGTCGACCGCGATCTGGCGGTCGAAGCGGCCGGGGCGCAGGAGGGCCGGGTCGAGGATGTCGGGTCGGTTCGTCGCGGCGATGAGGATCACGCCGCCCTTGACGTCGAAGCCGTCCATCTCGACGAGCAGCTGGTTCAGCGTCTGCTCGCGCTCGTCGTGGCCGCCGCCGAGGCCGGCGCCGCGATGGCGGCCGACCGCGTCGATCTCGTCCACGAAGACGATCGCCGGGGCGTTCGCCTTGGCCTGCTCGAACAGGTCTCGCACACGCGAGGCACCGACACCGACGAACATCTCGACGAAGTCGGAACCGGAGATCGAGTAGAAGGGGACGCCCGCCTCGCCCGCGACGGCACGCGCGAGCAGCGTCTTGCCCGTACCGGGAGGCCCGTACAGGAGGACGCCCTTGGGGATCTTGGCGCCGACGGCCTGGAACTTCGCCGGCTCCTGGAGGAACTCCTTGATCTCGTGGAGTTCCTCGACGGCCTCGTCCGAGCCCGCCACGTCGGCGAACGTCGTCTTCGGGGTGTCCTTGGTGATGAGCTTCGCCTTGGACTTCCCGAACTGCATGACGCGGGAGCCGCCGCCCTGCATCTGATTCATCAGGAACAGGAAGACGACGACGATGAGGACGAAGGGAAGCAGGGACAGCAGGATGCCGACGAAAGCGTTCTGCTTGGTCGGCGAGACCGTGTAGCCGTCCGGGATCTGCTTGTTCTGGAACTTGTCCTGGAGGGTCGTGGCCAGGTTCACACCCTGGTCGCCGATGTAGCTCGCCTGGATCTTCGAGCTGCCCTCGATCTTTTCGCCGTCCTTGAGCTCGGCCTTGATGACCTGCTCGTCGCCGGTTGTGATCTTGGCTTGTTTGACCTTGTTGTCACTGATCGCCTGGACGACCTGGCCGGTGTCCACCGTCTTGTAGCCGCCGGACGAGCCGACGACCTGCATCAACACGACCACGGCAAGGACGGCCAGCACGATCCACATGACCGGCCCACGGAAGTATCGCTTCACGTCCATCCATACGGAGCGGTGCCGCCCCGTCCCTCCTGCCATAGTGAGTTTGATAAGACTGTTCTTCGGACGGTACCCCAGCATTGCCACCGGAAGCTGCTCGGTCCGGCTGACAAGCCCCGTCTACGTATGCTCCAACGGCGCGAAACCCTCTGGGGTTCCCGGCCGTCCTACAGGGGCTTGGCCCTTGTCAGGGGGCGTCACCCGTCCAGGGTGCCTCAGCCGCCGTAGACGTGGGGCGCGAGCGTACCGACGAACGGGAGGTTCCGGTACTTCTCGGCGTAGTCGAGGCCGTACCCGATGACGAATTCGTTCGGGATGTCGAAGCCGACCCACTCCACGTCGATCGCGACCTTCGCGGCCTCGGGCTTGCGCAGCAGCGTGCACACCTTGAGGGACGCGGGCTCGCGGGAGCCGAGGTTGGAGATCAGCCAGGACAGCGTCAGACCGGAGTCGATGATGTCCTCGACGATCAGGACGTGCCTGCCCTTGATGTCGGTGTCGAGGTCCTTGAGGATCCGCACCACTCCGGAGGACTGGGTGCCCGCGCCGTACGAGGAGACGGCCATCCAGTCCATGGTGACGGGGGTGGACAGGGCCCGGGCCAGGTCCGCCATCACCATCACGGCGCCCTTGAGGACACCGACGATGAGCAGGTCCTTGCCCGCGTACTCCGCGTCGATCTTCGCGGCCAGCTCGACCAGCTTCGCGTCGATCTCTTCCTTGGTGATGAGCACCGACTGGAGGTCGGTGCCCAGGTCTTTCGCGTCCACCCGCATCACTTTCGGTCGTCCCACCGGCTGCTTCCCGGCCCCTCGGCGAAGAGGGGCCGCTCCCCGAAGGGGTTGCCCTCCGGGGGAGCCGCCACCCGAAGGGCGACTCTTTTTCAGCCTTGCCGAATCACCAGTCTGCCACCCTGCCGCTGGGCGACGACCTTGCCCGGGAGGTTGATGGCTCCCTGGCCGCGCCAGCCGGTGATCAGCCGGTCGATCTCCTCGATGTGCCGGGCGAACAGCGAACCGGCGGGCGCCCCGGCCTCGATGGCGGCCCGGCGCAGGATGCGGCGGCGCACGGCGGGCGGCAGGGCGTACAGCTTGGCGCACTCCAGGAGGCCCGCCGCGTCGCGTACGGACGCCTCGGCCCGGCCGGCCCACGCGTCGAGCGCGTCGGCGTCGTCACGGGACAGCTGGGCCGTACGGGCGAGTGCTTCGACGACGCCCTTGCCGAGTGCCTTCTCCAGGGCGGGCAGCCCCTCGTGGCGCAGCCGGGAGCGGGTGTACGCCGGATCGGCGTTGTGCGGGTCGTCCCAGACGGGCAGCGACTGGACCATGCAGGCCTTGCGGGCGGTCTGCCGGTCCAGCTGCAGGAAGGGGCGGCGGTAGCGGCGGTCGGCGCCCGGTCCTCCGGAGACGGCGGCCATGCCGGACAGGGAGCGCGTCCCGGAGCCGCGGGCGAGGCCCAGCAGGACGGTTTCGGCCTGGTCGTCGCGGGTGTGGCCGAGGAGGACCGCGGTGGCGCCATGTCGCTCGGCGGTGGCGTCCAGAGCCGCGTACCGTGCGTCGCGGGCGGCGGCTTCGGGGCCGCCCTCCCGGCCGACGGTGACCGCGACGGACTCGGCGGGGGCCAGTCCCAGTTCGGTGAGCCGCAGGACGACCTCGTCGGCGCGCAGGTCGGACCCGGACTGCAGGCCGTGGTCCACGGTGACGCCGCCGGCGCGGACGCCGAGCTTGGGCGCCTCGAATGCGAGGGCGGAGGCGAGCGCCATGGAGTCGGCGCCGCCGGAGCACGCGACCAGCACGAGCGGCGCGCGCGAGGGCGCGTCGGGGGTCTGGCCGGGGGCGCGTGCGGGGGCGTGATCGGTGAGGACGTCATGGAGTACGCGGCGGACCGCCAGGCGTATCGCCGCGACCGCAGGATGGGGACCCATGTCCGGTTCCCTTCATGAAATTGTCGGGGGGTGAGCCCGGGTTCGGTCACTCAGAGTGTGTCGATGGTGACAGAACCGGGCCGTTCCCCGAGCATTGCACGCCTACCCATGCCTCACGGTCCCTCGGACGGGTGATTGGAGGGGCGTTCACCTGCCGTCGGCCGAATTCAGTTCACGACTCCGCCTTACGGTGCACCCGCGCGACCCAGTCCGCCGGTTTGGCGATCTCCGTCTTGGTGGGAAGTGTGTTCGGCGAGGTCCACACACGGTTGAAGCCGTCCATGCCCACCTCGTCCACGACCGCGCGGACGAAACGCTCGCCGTCCCGGTACTGGCGCAGCTTCGCGTCCAGGCCCAGCAGCTTGCGCAGGGCGAGGTCCAGGCGGGAGGCGCCGCGGGCGCGCCGCTGCTGGAACTTCTCCCGGATCTCGGCGACGGACGGGACCACGGCGGGGCCGACGCCGTCCATCACGAAGTCGGCGTGGCCCTCCAGGAGGGACATCACCGCGGTGAGCCTGCCGAGGATCTCGCGCTGGGCGGGGGTCTGCACGATCTCGACGAGGGAACGGGCCTCGTCGCCCTCCTCGCCCTCGGGGCGGCTGCCCGCGAGGGACTGGGCGGCCTCGCGGACGCGTTCCAGGACGGTCATGGGGTCGACCTCGGTCTCTCCGAGGAAAGACTGGATTTCGCCCTCAAGGTGGTCGCGCAGCCAGGGCACCGCCGTGAACTGCGTGCGGTGGGTCTCCTCGTGGAGGCAGACCCAGAGCCTGAAGTCGTGGGGCTGGACGTCGAGTTCGCGCTCCACGTGCACGATGTTCGGCGCGACCAGGAGGAGCCTGCCGCCGCCGTTCTGCCCGGCGGGCAGTTCCCGGCTGGCCGGGGCGAACGTCTCGTACTGGCCCAGGACCCTGGAGGACAGGAAGGACAGCAGCATGCCCAGCTCGACGCCGGTGACCTTGCCGCCGACGGCGCCGAGGACGGCTCCGCCCGGGCTGCTGCCGCGACGTTCCTGCATCTTGTCGAGCAGCGGTTTGAGGACCTCCCGGAATCCGGCGACGTTCGCCCGGACCCAGCCCGGGCGGTCGACGACCAGGACCGGGGTGTCGTGGAGGTCGTCCCCGCCCATCCGCGTGAAGCCGCGGACGTGCTCCTCCGACGCCTTTGCATGCCGGCGCAGCTCGGCGACGACGGCCCTGGCCTCGTCGCGGCTCACCTCTGGGCCCGGCCGTACGAGCCGGGTCGCGGTCGCCACCGCGAGATTCCAGTCGACCATCTCGGCACCACGGATGCTCGTCATGTTGCCAACCGTACGTGAGCGCTGCCGCTGGGGGCAGGGGTGGGCGGTGGGGGTGCGCTCGCGGCGCCCGGCACCGCGGCCGGGCGCGCGGCCTCCCTTGTCGCCCGCCTGCGGGTCCGTCGTGGCTGAGCGCGCAGTTCCCCGCGCCCCTAACGAGGCTCGGACTGCGCGGCCGCCCCCCACCGAGCGGACAAGCCGACCGGCCCCGAAAGGGGCGCGGGGAACTGCGCGACCAGCCCCCACCGGCCCGCAGACGAGCGGACAGCGGCGCGGTGCGGAGCTAGGTCGTTTCTGATGGCTCTTGGATGGTGTCTCGGAGCCAGATGACGATCGCGGTGACGGTGAGGGTGCCGTTGA
>NZ_KZ679066.1 GCF_003024195.1 Streptomyces dioscori | reverse complement strand
GGCCCAGGAGACGGCCGGACTCCTCACCCCCGACGGCCAGGTCACGGCCCTCGTCCTCCTCGACTCCGTCCTCCCCCTCCCCACCCACCTCCCCCCGACCGACCACGCCCTACGCCACTTCCGAGACTTCGCCACCTACGTGCGACACACCTACGGCACAGCACTCGACCTCCCGTACGACGAACTCGCCGACCTCGACGATCTGGACGACACCGCACGGATCGACCTCGTCATCAAGGTGCTCAGAGACACCGTCGAGCTACCGGAAGCCGTCCTCGAACACCAGCGGACCTCCTACCTGGACCTGCGCAGCGGCGAACGGCACCGACCCGGCACCTACGCCGGCCGCACCCTGCTCTACCGCGCGAGCGAACCCGCCCCGCACACCGTCCGGGACCCCCGCTACGAGCGCGAGGACGCGACGCTCGGCTGGGACGCGCACTGCACCGATCTGACCGTCGTCCCGCTGCCGGGCCACCACCTGTCACTGCTCGACCCACCGGTCGTCGACCACCTGGCCCGGTTGCTGACACGCGATCTGCGGGACTCCTGACGCGGGACTCCTGAAGGGACTTGCCCCATGACTCGTAAGCGCAGATGTGCCGCTCTCGCGGTGACGACGGCCCTGCTCGGAACGGGCGTCGCACTCACCGCCCCGCCGACGATCGCCGCACCCGTCTCCTCCGCCGAAGCCGCCGCCCCCGTCGCGAGGACCGTCGCGAAGGCCGCCGCGACCCCCACCGTCGTGGGCGAGCGATGGCTCGACGCCCGGACCGTCGACCTCACGATCGCCTCCCCGGCCGTCGGCGCCTCCCTGCCCGTACGGGTCGTCCTGCCGACCGGTTACGCCGCGCAGCCCGACCGCACCTGGCCCGTCCTCCATCTCCTCCAGGGCGCCCACGACGACTACACGTCCTGGACGAGGGAGACGGACGTCGTCGACTTCCTCGCCGGGCAGGACGTCCTCACCGTGATGCCCTCGTCGGGACCCACCGGCATCCCCACCGACTGGTGGAACTACGGAAGCGCCGACGCGCCGGACTACGAGACCTTCCAGGTCGACGAGTTGATGGGCGTGCTGCAGCAGAGGTTCCGGGCCGGGACGAAGCGCGCCGTCGCCGGCGTGTCCACCGGCGGCTACGGCGCCCTGGCCTTCGCCGCCCGGCACCCCGGCACCTTCGGCGCGGCGGCCTCGTACAGCGGGATCCTCGACACCACGGCCCTCGGCATGCCGACCGTGCTGAACGCCATCGTCGCCCGTGAGCTGCTGCTCCCGCTGAGCCTGTGGGGCAGCTACCTGCTCAACCGGGACAACTGGAACCGTCACAACCCCTACGCACTGGCGCGCGCCCTGAAGGGCACCGGGCTGTACCTCTCACAGGGCAGCGGTCTGCCGGGCGGTGACTTCGGCAATCTCGAAGGCGCCCTGCTGGAAGGCACGCTCTGGGCTCAAGCCCACCGTTTCACCGCGCAGCTGGACGCCCTGGGCATTCCGGCCCAGGTGCATTTCTACAGCGGGGGAGCGCACGCCTGGCCGAACTGGCGCCAGGAGTTCAAGGCGTCCTGGCCGACGCTCGCGAAAGGCCTCGGTCTGAGCTGACCCCCGGCCCGAGCGGACCCGGGCCGACCCCACCCAAGGAGGAACCACCATGGACGCGCTGGCGCAGGCCGTCGTCGCGGGAGCCGACCGCACGGAACTGGCACACCTCCCCACCCCCGGCCACTACACCGCCGCCCATCTGCGCGCGGAGGACGTGGACAGTTTCGCCGGAGTGGCCGACAAGGACGTCCGCAAGTCGATCCACCTCGGTGACGTACCGATGCCCGAACTCGCCCCGAACGAGGTGCTGGTGGCCGTCATGGCGAGCGGCATCAACTACAACACCGTCTGGTCGGCGATGTTCGAGCCCGTCCCGACCTTCTCCTTCCTGCGGCACTTCGGCCGCCAGGACCGGTGGGCGGCCCGGCACGACCAGCCGTTCCACGTGATCGGCTCGGACGCGTCCGGGGTCGTCGTCCGCGCCGGTTCGGGCGTGCGCAGATGGCAGGTCGGCGACCAGGTCGTGGTGAGCCCGGTCTACGTCGACGAGGAGGACCCGGCGACCCACGCCGACGGCATGCTCGGCAACGGCATGCTCGCGTGGGGCTTCGAGACCAACTACGGGGCACTCGCCCACTACGCCGTCGCCCGAGCCAGCCAACTCCTCCCCAAACCCGCGCACTTGACCTGGGAGGAGGCCGCCTCGAACCCGCTGTGCGCGGGCACGGCGTACCGCATGCTCGTCAGCGACCGGGGTGCCCGGATGACCCAGGGCGACGTCGTCCTGATCTGGGGGGCGGCCGGCGGGCTCGGCGCGTACGCGGTCCAACTGGTGCGCAACGGCGGCGGGATCGCCGTGGGCGTGGTCAGCAGCGAGCGCAAGGCGGAGTACGCCCGCCGCCTCGGGTGCCATGTGGTCATCAACCGGGAGGAGATCGGACTCACCGGCAGCGAGGCCCCGGCGGACCCTTCCGTCGTCGGCAAGCGCCTCGGCAAGCGGATCCGGGCCGCTACCGGAGAGGACCCGCACATCGTCTTCGAGCACGTGGGCCGGGCCACCTTCGGTGTCTCCGTCTTCGTCGTCCGCCGGGGCGGCGCGGTGGTCACCTGTGGCTCCAGCACGGGCTACCGGCACGAGTTCGACAACCGCTATCTGTGGATGCGCCTCAAGCGGGTCATCGGCAGCCATGGCTCCAACCTCCATGAGCAGGCCGCCGTGCACCGTCTCCTCGACCTCGGCCACCTGGCTCCCGCGCTCACCGAGACCTACCCCCTCACCGATACGGCGGAGGCGGCCAGACTGGTCCAGAGCAACACCCACCTGGGCAAGGTCGGCGTCCTGTCGCTGGCTCCGGCGCCCGGCCTCGGTGTCACCGACCCCGTACGCAGGGAGCTGGTCGCCCGCCCGGCGTGACCAAATCGTAGTAACCCGCGGTAATAGCTCGGACGCGTCCAGGCCCCGTCGCTCACGGCGGGGCCTTGGCCATGAGTGCGGCGGTTACCGGCGGTTGACCCGTGGCGTATGCACCTATTTACCCCGCCCATGTTGGATCATGATGACGAGTCAAGGGATTTGTCGACTCAAAGGGGCTGGTGGGGGCGTAACGAAACCTTCACGGCGAGGGACCGGCCGCGGTGATCCGTTGGAGATCAAAACCGATAAGGTTCCCTGAGGTGCGGCGAGTTGACGCGACTGCAATCGCTGGTCACTCGCTGTCCACCCATGCCTGTCACGGGGTCGACCATCTCGTGACGAGTGCAGCCCCCCGAGTTTCCCCCCTGTTCGATCGTGTTGCTTTGAAGGATGCAGATGGAACTTGCCACTCCGCCACCGGCGGCGCGGGCACCGGTCCCCTGGTACAGCTGGTGGCTGCTGCCACTGGCCTTAGGGGCCGGCACCGTCGTCGCCGCGGTCGTTGGCTCCGACCAGGTCCGAATACCCGCGATCGTCTCCGGCGTCGTCGTCACGGCCGCGAGCGCCGTCACCGTACGGCTCCTGATCCGCTCCCAGCGTCAACTGCGCAGCAGCGCAGGTGAGTTCAGAAACGCGCAGGCCGAGCACTCCCAGCAGTGGCAGCAGCACGTGGCCGGCCTCGAACGCAAGAGCGCCGCCGAGCGCGCCGCCCACGACGCACAGCTCGCCGAACAGGCCACGGCCTACGAGACGCGGATCGCCGAGCAGAACCGGGCCTGGCAGGAACAGCTGGACCGCCAGGTCGCCGCGGTCGCCCAGCTCGCCGACGGCCTGCTGCCCGACGCGCTGGAGCGGCTCCGGGACGGTGACTCCATCGACGACCTGCTGCCCACGGCCGGCCAGGGCGCCGAGATCGGCGCCGACCTGCAGGCCGTACTGCGCAAGGCCCTCAGGACCGCCCTCATGGGTGTGGAGCAGGAGCTCGACCGCTCCACCTCCGCCGAGCAGGCCGTCATCAGCATCGGCAGCCGTATCCACGTACTGACCAGCAAGCTGCGCGGCCGGCTGCACGAGATGCAGGGCGAGCACGGCAGACTGCCGTCCGTCGCCCAGGGACTGATGGAGCTGGACCAGGAGCTCGGCCCCGCCGACTCCCTGGCGGCGAGCATCGGCGTCCTCGGCGGCACCGACCGTCCGGGCCGTCAGTGGCAGGAACCGCAGCGGCTGCTCAGTGTGGTGCGCGGCGGCATCGGCCGGATCCGGGACTTCGACCGCGTCCAGGTGCAGTACCTGCCCGAACTCGGCGTCGACGGCGGTCTGGTGGACCACCTCACGCTGATCTTCGCCCATCTGCTGGACAACGCGGCGCGCTACTCCCCGCCCACCGAGCCCGTGATCGTGTCGGGCAAGGAGGTCCCGAACGGCGTCGGTGTCGAGATCCAGGACTCCGGCAAGGGCCTGAGCGAGGAGAAGAAGCAGGAGGCTCTCCAGGCGCTCGAAGGCGTGGCCCCCGGCCCCGGTATCGGGGGTGTGTCCGAGGACGCGCACCTCGGTCTGCGGGTGGTGGGAGTGCTGGCCCGCCGGTACGGCATCAGGGTCACCTTCGCGGACTCGCCCTGGCTCGGTACGTCGGTGGTCATCGTGGTACCTCACAAGTACTTCAGTCAGCTGCCCGCCGCCGTCACGGCACCGGCCCCGGCCGCCCAGGTCACGGCCGCGCCGGACACCGTCACGGCCGCGCCGGACACCGAGAGCGACACGACGGACCTGGCCGCGGAGCCGGAGGAGACCGGGGACACCACGCCCGGCGGTCTGCCCAGGCGCCGCAGGCGGACCGAGTCCGAGCGGCCCAAGGCGGCCGTGCAGGAGGACGACTCCGTCGCCACCGCCTCGCACGCGGTACCGCCGGACGCGTCCTTCACCGGCCTGGCCGCCTTCGCCACGGCGGGGCGCGAGCCGGTCGCCGACCGTGAGCCGACCTCCGGCGTCGAGTCCACAGAGCACCGCACGGAAGAGAGCGACTAGTCCTCATGACGCAACAGGGAACCGACGTGAGCTGGGCGCTCCGCGATCTGGTCGAGAGCATCCAGGAGATCCGCTTCGCCCTTGTGGCCTCCAGCGACGGAAAGGCCATCACCTCCTACGGAGCCGACGACCCCGACGACGTGGACCGCTTCGCCGCCGTGGTGGCGGGACTGCAGGCACTGGCCCAGCCGGTGGCCGAGCAGTTCCCCAAGTACGCCGGGCAGCTGCGGCTCGCGATGATCGAGGTCGACGGCGGTCACCTCTTCGTGGTGCGCGCGGGCGTGGAGACGTACCTCGGCGTCCTGGCCAGGGAAGGGCTCGACCAGGGCCTCCTCGGCCACCAGATGAGGGACCTGGCCCGCAGGATGGGTGAGCTCCTCGGCACCACTCCGCGCCTGGAGGAGCACTCTGGATGAGTGGTCCCCGTCGACCCACGGACCCGTCCGGTCTTGAGCGCTACTACGTCCTCACGGGCGGTCGCAGCGGACCGGGCGGTTCGTCGTCGAGCCTTGACGTGGCGACCCTCATCACCTCCCGTGCGGCGGCCGGCCCCGGCCTGCAGCACGAACACGAGGAGATCCTCCGGCGCTGCCGTGATCCGTTGTCGGTGGCCGAACTCGGCGCCCACCTCGGACTGCCCTTCAACATTCTCGCGGTGCTCTTGGCCGATCTGCTGGACGCAGGCCGCGTTGAAGCCCGTGATCCCATCCCGGCGTCAGGCGCCGGTCGCGGGCCCGACCTCGCGCTCCTTGAGGAGGTACTCAGTGGACTTCAAAGGCTTTGACCATCCCGACCGCAACCCGGCCGACGGCGCGGCCGGTGCCCGCTCGGTGAAGGTGATGATCGCCGGCGGCTTCGGTACCGGAAAGACCACCATGGTCCGGTCCGTCAGCGACATCAAGCCGCTCACCACCGAGGAGACGCTGACACAGGCCAGCGCCGACGTCGACAACCTGATCGGGGTGGCGGACAAGCAGGAGACCACCGTCAGCCTGGACTTCGGCAAGATCGGCATCAACGACCAGCTGATGCTGTACCTGTTCGGCACCCCCGGGCAGGAACGATTCTGGTTCCTGTGGAACGGCCTCTTCAAAGGCGCGCTCGGGGCGGTGGTCCTGGTCGACACCCGCAGGCTGGCCTCCAGTTTCCGGGCCATCGAGGAGATGGAGCGGCAGGACGTCCCGTTCGTGATCGCCCTGAACGTGTTCCCGGACTCCAAGGACCACCCGGTCGAGGAGATCCGGGACGCCCTGGACATCTCCCCGGACATCCCGGTGGTGGCCTGCGACGCCCGCGACCGGGCCTCCAGCCGTGATGTGCTGATCGCGCTGATACGGCACCTCAAGGACCGCTCCGCCGTCGCACTGGAGGCCCGATGACCGATCAGCCCTTAAACGACGGCCCCGACGCCCCGCGCGGCTGCCCGGTCGCGCACGGCGGGGGAGCGGACCCCACCCGGCTCTACGGGCCCGAGGCCGCCGTCGACCCGATCGGCATCTACGGGCGGCTGCGCAAGGAGCATGGGCCCGTCGCGCCGGTCCTGCTGGAGGGCGACGTGCCCGCCTGGCTGGTGCTCGGCTACCGGGAGAACCGGCGGGTGCTCGACAACCCCCGCCAGTTCAGCCGGGATTCGCGGATCTGGCGGGACTGGAAGGAGGGGCGTGTCGAGAGCACGTCCCCGCTGATGCAGATGGTGGGCTGGCGGCCCGACTGCGTCTCGCAGGACGGCGAGCCGCACCGCAGGCTGCGCAGCGCGGTCACCGACAACCTGCAGGCCGTCTCGGGCCGCGGCATCCGGCGGCACGTCACGCACTTCGCCAACAAGCAGATCGACGCGTTCGCCGAGGCGGGCAGCGCCGACCTGGTGACCGAGTACGCCGAGTACCTGCCGATGCTCGTACTGACCAGGGTGTTCGGGCTCGCGGAGAGCGAGGGGCGGCGGCTCGCCGAGTCGTCCGCACAGGTCATCAAGGGTGGCGCGGAAGCGCTCGCCCACAACGACCGCATCATGCAGATCCTCGGCGAACTCACCGAGCGCAAGCGGGTGGAGCCCGGGTCCGACTTCACCACCGGGCTGCTGGAACACCACGCCGACCTCGACGAGGACGAGATCGTCAACCATCTGCGGCTGGTGCTGATCACCGCGCACACCACGACCAGCAACCTGCTGGCGCGGGTGCTGCAACTGGTCCTCACCGACGCCGGGCGGCTGTCCGGCCTGGTCAGCGGGCAGCTGAACATCTCCGCCGTCGTGGAGGAGGTCATGTGGAACACGCCGCCGCTGGCCGTCCTGCCGGGGCGGTTCGCGACCGCGGACATGGAACTCGGCGGGCACCGGCTCCAGGAGGGTGACCTGCTGGTGCTCGGCCTGACCGCCGGCAACATCGATCCGGAGATCCGGCCCGACGTGGGGGTCTCGGTGCACGGCAACCAGTCGCATCTGGCGTTCAGCGGGGGGCCGCACGAATGCCCCGGGCAGAACATCGGGCAGGCGATCATCGAGACCGCCGTCGATGTGCTGCTGCACCGGTTGCCGGGGTTGCGGCTCGCCGTGACTCCGGAGGAGCTCACCGCTACCGCGTCCACGTGGGAGGCGCGGTTGGACCGGTTGCCGGTTCAGTTCGCCGCCTAGTCCGTAGCCCGTAGTTCGTAGCCCGCAGGCCCGCTTTCCCGTTCGCCGGGGGCGGGCCTGCGGCCGTTTCGGGTCGTGTGCCGACTGCGGGTGCGTGGGGGCCGGTCGCGCAGTTCCCCGCGCCCCCAAAAGCAACCGCCTTCCGCGGCGGTGCTGACGAGGCGCGGGAAATCGTTGTCAGACCGCCAGGAGGTCGTCCAGGGAGCCCCTGCCCGCCAGTTCTGCCTGGGAAGCGGGGGTTTCCTTGTCGGCGGCGTAGCGGCCCGAGGTCAGCGCCCATTCGTAGTTGCCGTTGATCCAGTGCTGGATCGCCTCGACGCCCATCCGGACCCTGCCGCGCTCCTCCTCGTTCAGGCCCAGCTCGTCGCACATCTTCGGTACCTGCGACTCCAGTTCGAGGTACTCGGCGAGGCACTCCGTGGTCATCCGGACCGCCTCGTCGGCCGCCTCCTGCCAGCTGCAGCGGCGTTCCCGGTGCAGGACGGCTATCAGGTTGTGCCCGTCCCCCCGGCGTTTCTCGCGCTCGAAGGAGTGGATGTCGTTCATGAAGCCGATGGTGTCGGCGGCGAGGTCCCGCATCCTCTCCATCAGCGGATGCGCCTCCGCCTCGGCGGGCACCTCGAACCCGCGGCTGCGCTCCCCGGCGTCGATGCTGTGGTGGATGCCCACCGTACGGCGCCGGAACGCGGCGTACTCCTGGAGGTCGAGCGTGCCGGCCAGGCCGCGCGAGGCGAGGTCGACCTCCTCGGTGTGCGCCACGAGGAAACGGCCCCAGGAGGCCGCGAAGCGTGTACGCCATGTCAGAGACATGCCATCCGAAAGATGGGCCCACACCTCGGCCCAGGCCACCGTGATGGGGCAGACCACCCGGGGGGTGATGCCCGCGGGCCGCAGGGGAGTGACGATGAGTTCCCGCGCCACCTCCGCTATGCGGTCGGCGCGGTCGGGCCTGCCCGAGTCGAACTGGTCGTCGAAGAGGAAGGCCAGCGAGAACCAGTTCATCAGGACGACCATGTCGTCGGCGGAGGCGTGGGGGTAGGTGCGGGCGGCGGCCTGGGGCAGATCCCAGGACCGGTACTCCTCGAAACCGGCGTTGCTGCGCACCAGGCCCTTGTCCCACACCCAGCGCAGATGGCGCGCCTCGGCGTGGTCGAGATGTGCGCTGACCGGGGTGGCGAAGGGGAGGTCGAACCTGACGTCCTGCGGCATTCGCGTCCTTCCTTGAGACGAATACACAGGGCCCCCACCCCTGCGCGCGGGCGTGCGAAAGTGCCGCCCACTGACTCGAACTGCGCTTCCTGAGGCGAAAGTTGACTCGATTTACGCTACGAGGTTGCCCTGATCGTAAATGATCTATGCCACGACCTCGGTGACTTCACCGTGACCTGCGTTACATCGCTCCGTGACCTCGCCGATTTGTCGGCCTCCGTGGCCGAATGTGCGCGGTTGCCCCCTGTGCGTCGCGCGCGACCGGTTGCGCGGGCTGTTTGCCACGCGACGGGGTACCCGGTCAACGAGCAGTGGGCGGAGGGCCGTTCGCGCTCGACCGGTCTTCGGAGGAGATATGGCACTGGTAGTGGCAGGGTTCGTGGTTCTTGACTGTTCCGAGCCCGAGAAACTCGCCGCGTTCTACAAGGAGTTCCTCGACGGGGAGGAAACCGACGCGACGGCGAACCGGGTGGAGATCCAGGGTGCCGACGGCATGCGGATGGCGTTCCGGCGGGACGTGAACGCGACCCCGCCCAGCTGGCCGCGCCCCGAGAACTCTCTCCAGGCCCACCTGGACTTCCACGTCGACGACCTCGACGCGGCCGAGCGCAAAGTGATCAGCCTGGGCGGGCGCGCGCTGGAGGCCAAGGACGGGGGCGGCCCGTACGAGGAGCGGGGTTACGCCGACCCGTCGGGCCACTCGTTCACCCTGCGCCTGGAAGCGGCGACCGCACCCAAACAGGGCTGAACCCGAGCAGGGCCGGGGGCCGGGGCGGGGCCGGGTCGTTCAGGCGCGGTGCGCGCGCAGGGCCGCCAGGGCGCGGTCCGCGTGCGCGCTCATCCGGAGTTCGCTGCGCACCACTTCGAGGATCGTCCGGTCCTCGGCGATGACGAAGGTGACCCGCTTGGTGGGCGCCAGCGAGAAACCGCGCTTCACCCCGAACAGCTCGCGGACCGTACCGTCCGGGTCGGACAGCAGCGGATAGCCCAGGGTGTGCTTCTGGGTGAACTCCCGCTGCCGCTCGACCGTGTCACCGCTGATCCCCACCGGCCGCGCCCCGGCGGCCGTGAACTCGGCGGCCAGATCGCGGAAGTGGCAGGCCTCGGCGGTGCAGCCCGAGGAGAGCGCCGCCGGATAGAAGAAGAGCACGACAGGGCCTCCGCCCAGCAGCTCCGAGAGCTGCCGGGGCGTGCCCGTCTCGTCCGGGAGAGTGAAGTCCTCGACGGTGTCGCCCACCGCTGCCTGGTTCGTCACGACTGGCTCCCTGACTGTCGGCCACCTGTTGGAAGGCCACCGTACTGGACGGTACGGAGCGTCAGTCGCGGCCCCCCTTGTCATCGCCGGGCCACACTCCGGTGGACCGCTCGATGGCCTTGGCGCCGGTGCGGTCCGCCGCGCTGCGGACGACCGCGAAGATCGCGCCCTGGACGGCCGCCGCGAGCAGCACCTCGCCCCAGCCGCGGTCCTTGTCCAGCGCGTCGGGTGCGTCGTCCTCGTGGCGGATCACCTTCCAGACCTTCTGGAACGCCAGTCCGGCGAGGGTTCCGCTCGTCCAGCCGAGCAGGAACCCGACGGGCTTGTAGACGACGGGCAGGCTCTTTTTCTTCTTCGACACCTGGCTCTCCTTCGGTAGCTGTTCTGCGGGAACATCAGGCGAGTGTCCAGTTCAGCGGCGAATACGCGGCCCCGCTCCCGTCAGGGCCGGCCGGCCGCCGGCACCTCCTCGCCCTCGCGCACGGGACCCGGCGGGCTACCGTCCCCGAACGGGCGCCCGCCCAGCTCCTCGCGCCCGTGCGAGGTCAGCCAGCCGGACAGGTCCGGGCCGAGCGGCACGATGCGGGTCGGGTTGATGCCCTCGTGGACCTGGTAGTAGTGCCTCTTGATGTGATCGAAGTCGACGGTGTCCCCGAATCCCGGCGTCTGGTAGAGATCACGGGCGTACGCCCACAGCACGGGATCCTCCGTCAGCTTGTGCCGGTTGCACTTGAAGTGGCCGTGGTAGACGGCGTCGAAGCGGACCAGGGTCGTGAACAGCCGGATGTCCGCCTCGGTGATCGTGTCCCCGACGAGGTACCGCCGCTCCGCGAGCCGCCCCGACAGCAGCTCCAGCCGCCGGAACACCCCCTCGTAGGCCGCTTCGTACTCCTCCTGGCCGGTCGCGAACCCGGCCCGGTACACCCCGTTGTTGACGTCCTCGTACACCTCCTCCACGACCTCGTCGATCTCGTCGCGCAGCCCTTCCGGGTAGAGGTCCGGCGCCCCTTCGCGGTGCAGGTCGCGCCACTCGGTGGCGAGGTCCAGGGTGAGCTGCTGGTAGTCGTTCGTCACCAGGCGCCCGCTTGCCACGTCCACCACGGCGGGCACGCTGACGCCGCCCGGAGCGCCCGGCTCACGGGCCTCGTACGCCTCGGCGAGGTAGCGGATGCCGAGGACGGGGTCGCGGCCCCCGGGGTCCAGCGTGAAGCGCCAGCTGCGGTCGTCCTGGATCGGGTCGGTGACCGCCATCGGCAGGGCCTCCTCAAGCCCCAGCAGCCGCCGCGAGATCACCGCGCGGCTCGCCCAGGGACAGGCCCGGCTCACGACCAGCCGGTAGCGCCCGGCCGCGACCGGCCAGCCGTCGCGCCCGTCGGCCGTCACCCGGTCCGCGAAGTGGCTCTTCGACCGCTTGAAGGATTTCTTCCCGAGCGCGCTGTTGCCCTCGCCGGTGCTCTTGGTGTCGCCCATGAAGCGTCTCCCTTTCGTACGTCGGCCTCCGTAGGGGTTCCCCGAAAACCGCCGGCACCTCGTGTGAGGCAGGGCGAGTGGGGCATTCGGCGGAGGTGAACCGTAAGCCTTCCTCCCCGTCGGACCGCCGCACCCGTGTCACCGTGCTGGTGGCGCTGGCAGCCAATCTCGTGATCGCCGTGGCGAAGGCCGTGGGCGGCCTGTTCGCCGGATCGCCCGCCCTGCTGTCGGAGGCCGCGCACTCGGTCGCCGACAGCCTGAACGAGGTCTTCCTCCTGGCCGCCCTGCGCCGCAGTCGGCGCCCCGCCGACAACCGTCACCCTTTCGGTTATGGAAAGGAACGCTTCTTCTGGTCACTGCTGGCCGCCGTGGGCATCTTCCTGATGGGTGGCTGCTTCTCCTTCTTCCAGGGCTTCGAGGCGCTGGGCAGCGAGGGGTCCGAATCCCACAGCGGTTATGTGGCCGGGCTCGTGGTGCTGGTCGTGGCGCTCCTCGCCGAGGGCGGGTCGCTGCTGCGGGCACTCCACCAGGTGCAGAAACAGGGCGGCTTCTCCTCCGAGATCAGGGACCCGGCGCTGCGTACCGTCATCGCCGAGGACGGCACCGCCGTGCTGGGTGTGCTCTTCGCGATCGCCGGCATGGCCCTGCACATGGTGACCGGCCAGGTCGTCTACGAGGCGTCGGCGTCCATCGCCATCGGCTGCCTCCTGGTCTTCGTGGCGTACCGGCTGGGCCGTGACGCGCGCGACCAGCTGATCGGGCAGGCCACCGACGAGGAGTCGAGCAACCGCATCCGTGCCCTGCTGGAGGCGCAGCCCGAGATCGACTCCGTGGAGTCCCTGCTGACCATGCAGCTCGGACCCGACTCGACCCTGGTGGCCGCCCGCGTCGACCTGACGCCCGGCCTGGACAGCGAGGAGGTCGAACTCGTCGCCGTACGTATCAAGGCGTCCGTCCGCAATCTGGTCCCGGAGGTCGACCAGATCTTCCTCGACGTGACCGACGCCCGCCTCGCGCGCCGCGCGGCCGCACACGAAAATGGCCCCGCCGCGACGGGGGAGCGCGGCGGGACCTGAACATCGGGTGCCCGACGTTCATCCGTTCATGCACACCGACTTGGAGCGGGCCGGTACGCCCGGAACGGCTACTGGCCGGCGGCCGGCTCCAGGACGAAGACCGGGATCTCGCGGTCGGTCTTCTTCTGGTAGTCGGCGTAGTCCGGGAACGCGGCGACCGCCCGCTCCCACCACTGGGCCTTCTCCTCGCCGGTCACCTCCCGCGCCGTCATGTCCTGGCGCGTCGGGCCGTCCTGCAGCTCCACCTGGGGGTCGCTGACCACGTTGTGGTACCAGACGGGGTGCTTGGGCGCGCCGCCCAGTGAGGCGACGGCGGCGTAACGGCCGTCGTGCTCGACCCGCATGAGCGGCGTCTTGCGGATCTTCCCGCTCTTCGCGCCGCGCGTGGTCAGCACGATCACGGGGCGCCCGGTCTCCCGCAGGGTCGTTCCCTCGGTACCGCCGGAGCGCTCGTACAGCTCCACCTGATCGCGCACCCACTGGGTGGGACTGGGCTCGTACTCACCCTCAAGAGGCATGTGTCATCCATCCCATCGATCGTCGTCGTGTACGACTCGTGCAGGCTCGTGCCGACTGCCGCCGGCGCCTGCCGACTCGGAATTCAACACGTCGGCCTCGCCCTTTTCATCCCGCACGAGGCGTTTCACCCTCACACCTGCCCGAGTACGCCCGTACGAGTCACCCCTGAGCCGTGTCCGATCTAGAACGGGAAGTGCGCCTGCTGCGTGGCCAGGGTCACCCAACGGGTGTTGCTGAACGCCTCGATGCCCCAGCGCCCACCGAAGCGCCCGTACCCGCTGCCCTTGAACCCGCCGAAGGGAGCGTTCGGTTCGTCGGCGACCGACTGGTCGTTGACATGCACGATGCCGGTACGGATCCGGCGGGCGACCCGGAGCCCATGGGTGCCGTTCTCGGTGATGATCCCGCAGGTCAGCCCGTGCTCCGTGGAGTTGGCGAAGGAGACGGCCTCGTCGTCCGTGGTGAACGTGCTGATCACTGCGAGCGGACCGAAGGCCTCCCCGCGGTACAGCTCGGCCTCCTCGGGAAGGTCGGTCAGGACCGTCGCCGGATGTACGGCCCCCTCGGGCGCGGTACCTCCGGTGAGGACGGTCGCGCCCTTCGCGACGGCGTCCGCCACGAGCGCCTCGACCCGGCGGGCGGCGTCCACGGTGACGAGCGGGCCGACGACGGTGTGCGGATCGGCCGGGTCGCCGGACGCGAGCGACTCGGTCTTCGCGGTGAACTTGGCCGTGAACTCCTCGGCCAGGCTCTCGTGCACGAGGATCCGGTCGGCGGACATGCAGATCTGGCCGGAGTTCATGAAGACGGAGAACACGGCCGCGTCGACCGCGTAGTCGACATCGGCGTCGTCCAGCACGATCACCGAGTTCTTGCCGCCGAGTTCGAGGACCGCGGGCTTCAGATGCCGGGCCGCGTGCACCCCGATGATCCGGCCGACCCCCGTGGAGCCGGTGAAGTTGACGGCCCGTACGCGCTCGTCGGCGACCAGGGCCTCGGCGACGGCGGCCGCGTCCTCGGGGGCGTTCGTGACGACGTTCAGGACGCCGTCGGGCAGGCCCGCCTCGCGCAGGATGTCCGCGATGAACAGACCGCAGGCGATCGGCGCGTCCTCGCTGGGCTTCATCACCACGGTGTTGCCGGCGGCGAGCGGCGCGGCGACGGCCCGTACCCCGAGGATGACCGGCGCGTTCCACGGCGAGAAGGCGGCCACGACACCGACGGGCTCACGGACCGCGAGACCCAGCGCGCCCTCCTCCTGGGCGCTCAGGACCTCTCCGCGCGGAGCGGTCACCGCGGCGGCGGCCTCGCGGAGGATGTTCGCGGCGAGGCCGACGTTGAACATGGCCCAGGGCCGGGTGCCGCCCACCTCGCCCGCGATGATCCGGACGGCGTCCTCGGTACGGGCCTCCAGGAGGTCGGCCGCGGTGAGGAAGATCTTGCGCCGCTGCGCCGGACCGAGCGCGGCCCACGCCTCGAACGCGGCGTCGGCGGCGTCCACGGCCCGGGTGACGTCCTCGACACCCGCCGCGGCGACCGTGGCGTACAGCTGTGAGCTGTAGGGATTCACGTCCTCGGCGGTGCGGCCGGAGACCGCGGGCTGGTCCTTGCCGCCGATCAGCAGGTCACGATGGAGGGGCATGCGCGGCTCTTCCCGTCGGGCGACGCGCGCGGCGCGCTCCGCGACGGAACGCCCGCGTTCGTCTGGTGAACAATCGTCCATTGAATCTTCAATTGGAGTCTGCAACCCGGCGCGGTGTCAGTCAATGGCCGACCGGCACGCCGTTCGGGTCGGACGAGCGGTCGGACGAGCTGTACGCGTCGATCAGTGCGCGGGCCGCCCGGCCGGCCCGGGCGGCGGGTTCCGCGCTCCGTTCGACGGCGGCGGTGACCATCGCGCCCTCTGCCAGCAGGTGCAGCTGCCCGGCCAGTTCGGCGGGCAGTCCCGCGTCGTCCACGAGACGGCCCAGATACTCCCCGAAGGCCCGCTTGTGGGCGCGGACCTGATCGGCCACCGGCTCCGACACGGCGCCCAGCTCCCCGTACGAGTTGATCCAGGCGCAGCCGCGGAAGTCGGGCTCACGGAACCACCGGGCCAGCCAGTCGAAGACCGCGAGGAGACGCTGTCGAGCGTCCTCGTGTCCGTCCGAAGGGTTCTCCACGTACTCGGCGAGCCGCTGCCGCCATCGGAGGTCGCGCCGCTCCAGATAGGCCACCACCAGTTGCTCCTTGGCGGGGAACAGCTGGTAGAGACGTTTGAGCGAGACCCCGGAGGCGCCGCGGATGTCGTCCATGCCGACGGACTGTATGCCGCGCCCGTAGAACAGGGTCTCCGCCGCGTCCAGGGTCTGCTCCCTGGCGACCGCGCTGTCCATGTACCGGCTCACTCCCTGCTGTGCTGAACGTGTGTCTTGACGTGAGAACCACCGTTCTCTACGTTAACAGCGACCGCGGAGAACGTACGTTCTCCTGCCTGTGCCGGCCCGAAGCCCGTGTCGGACCACCGGCGAACTCACTCCGAGGGGACCCCGTATGACCGACGCCGACCGCCCGCCCCTGCCGCCCTTCACCCGCGAGACCGCCGCGCGGAAGGTCCAGGCGGCCGAGGACGCCTGGAACACCCGCGATCCGCGGAAGGTCTCCCTCGCGTACTCGCAGGACTCGGTCTGGCGCAACCGCGACACCTTCGTCACCGGGCGCGCCGAGATCGTGGAACTGCTCACCTCGAAGTGGCGGCGCGAGGAGGAGTACGCCCTGCGCAAGGACCTGTGGGCCTTCGACGGCAACCGCATCGCCGTCCGCTTCCAGTACGAGTGCCGTGACGCCGACGGCCAGTGGTGGCGTTCGTACGGCAACGAGCTGTGGGAGTTCGACGAACACGGCCTGATGACCCGGCGCGAGGCCAGCATCGACGACGTACGGATCGAGGAGAAGGAGCGCCGGATCCTCGGCCCGCGGCCGGACGCCGAGCGGGGGCGGTCCTTCCCGGTTGAGTAGGGTTCCCGGGTGACCGAACAGGCCCGTAAGCCCTTCCTGTACGTCGTCGTCTGCGCGGCCGGAGTCGCCGACGGCGTCGGTGAGTTGATCGCCCTGGCGCAGGAGCGGAACTGGGAGGTCGGTGTCATCGCGACCCCGGTGGCGACGGATTTCTTCGACGTCGCGGCGGTCGGGACGCGGACGGGCCGGCCGGTCAGGTCCGCCTGGCGCTCGCCCGGCGATCCGCGTCCGTTCCCCGACCCGGACGCCGTCGCCGTGGCGCCCGCGACCTTCAACACCGTCAACAAGTGGGCGGCCGGCATCTCCGACACGCTCGCCCTGGGCACGCTCTGCGAGGCGTACGGGATGGGGGTGCCGATCTCCGTACTGCCCTGCGTGAGCGAGGCGTTGACCGCACATCCCGCCTATCAGGACAGCGTGAAGAGGCTGCGCGGGATGGGGGTCAGGTTCGGGGAGCACGCCTTCGGCGGGCCGGAGCAGCGCGGGTTCCGCTGGGAGCAGGCGTTGGATCTGCTGGCGCGCTGACCCGTGGTGAGCGTCGGGTACCGGGTGCCGGGCTGCGGTCAGCCGGTCTCGCGGATGTAGTCGTCGCTGTCGGGTATCGACACCTGCAGGTCACGGCGCACGATGCTCAGCCGGTCGCCGAAGCCCGCCAGGGCCTTCTTCATGCCCTTGTCGGTGTACTCCACGACGACGACCTTGTCGTCGAAGGCGTCCGCGTACGCACCGCACTCGTCGTACGCGCCGCACTCCTCCACCACGGCGAAGTCGAGTCCGGCACGGTTGCGCCGGTCTGCCAACTCGACCGTGTTCTTCTGGGCGATGGCCAGGCCCTGCGCGTGGGCGCGTTGTGAGAGCAGCTTGATGAAGGACACCGCGTCGTCCGGGTCCAGCAGGCCGTCGGAGCGGGTGTAGCTGTCGTAGTTGTCCGGCTCGACCGCGTCGAAACCCTTGTCCGCGCAGCCGTCGATCCACTGGTCGACCCGGGCCGCGACCCGCTTGCGTTTGGCGGGTGTGCCGATGTCGAGCAGCGCCTCGTCCCAGTCGGCGTCGATGACGACCTCGCCCTCCTTGTCCCGCAGCAGCAGGTCGTCGGGCCAGTCGTCCTGTTCGTCGGGCTGGGCCTGGAAGGCGTTGACGTAACAGATGTTGTAGAGACCGCGGGCGGGGTCGGCGGTGCGGTCGCGCGCGACGATCCCGACGCTGGAGGGTGGGGGGTAGGCGCCGCCGATCTGGTAGTCGAAACCGTCGGGTACGGGGGGTAGCCGGACGGGTCCGGAACTCGGCTTCGTGCTGCCTGCGGGATCTGCGGGGTCCTTGGTGTCCTTGTCGGACGAGCAGGAGGTCAGGGCCGCCAGGGCCACCAGGGCGGCTGCCGCCCTGAGAAATCCCGTGCGGGGGGCACGCTTGGCGGGCATGTCCGCTCCATCGATCGCGAGTACGGCCCCGCCTCGGACTCCGTGACGGGCCTGGCGACTTTGGCCGGACTGCGGAGCTTGTCCACCGGCTGGGCGTACCTCTGGGGGCCGGGGTGTCTGTCCCGGCACGTCTGGATCAAAGCGTGTGGGGGGTTTGTGCGTCAAGTTCGCGCGGGTTTGGTCCTCGGGCCCCGGTGGGCTTGTCGGGTGCGGGTCGGTGGGGGCTGGTCGCGCAGTTCCCCGCGCCCCTGGGTGGGTGGGGTGGCGGCTGGGTGTTCGGATGCGGGTGGGTGGGGGGTTGAGCGCGCA
This sequence comes from Streptomyces dioscori, assembly GCF_003024195.1. Classification (GTDB taxonomy): domain Bacteria; phylum Actinomycetota; class Actinomycetes; order Streptomycetales; family Streptomycetaceae; genus Streptomyces; species Streptomyces dioscori. The sequence goes on along the minus strand of NZ_KZ679066.1, from coordinate 60,836 downwards.
GTTCCCCGCGCCCCTGGGTGGGTGGGGGTGGCGGGCAAGAGTTCGGGTGTGGGCTGGTGGGGGCCCGGCGCGGGCGGGAATGTTGGGTGAGTGATAATCGTGCATATGGTGTGACGGTCGGGCATTTCTTCCGAAGTGGCGAGGGTCACGGGAACAGCGGAAGGAGACGCGTGAAGCACTCGGCGGCGACGGACGGTGGCGCCTGGATCGTCGGGAGGGATCGCGAACTGGCTGTGCTCGCGGGGCTCGTGCAGGGGCTGTCGTCAAAGGAACCGGCGGCGGAACTTCCCGGGCCCGGTGTGCTGGTGGTCACCGGCAGTCCGGGCTCGGGCAAGAGCGTCCTTCTGGACGAGGCCTGCCGGATTGCCCGCGCAGCCGGTGTACGGGTCCTGCGCTGCACGGGCTGCGAGGTCGAGTCCGGGCTCCCCTTCGCCGGACTCCACCAGCTGCTGCGCCCGGTGCTGGACCTCGCTCAAGAACTGCCCGCACGTCAACGGACCGCCCTGCTCGGCGTGTTCGGGCTCGACGAGGGCGCGGAACCTGACAGCGCCCAGAATCCGCTGCTGACCTCCCTCGGCGCGCTCACCCTTCTGTCCGACCTCGCGGCGCGCGGCCCCGTGCTGCTGGTGGTGGACGACGCCCACTGGCTCGACGTGGGCACGCTCGACACCCTGGCCTTCGTGGCCCGGCGTCTGGAGGGCGAGCCCGTCGCGATGCTGGTGGCGGCCCGCGACCAGTCCGTACCCGCACAGTTCGCCCGCGAGTTCCCGCTGCTGAGCGTCGACCCGCTGGACGCCGCGTCGGCCGGACGCCTCCTCGACCTCCAGCCTCAGGCCCCCGCCGGCCGGGCCCGCTCCCGCATCCTCGACGAGGCCGCCGGGGTGCCCCTCGCGCTGGTCGAGCTGGCCAGGGCTGTCGCCCGCGATCCCCGAGCGGCTCCGGACTCGCTGCCCCTCACCGACCGCCTGGAGGCGATCTTCGCCCAGGACCTGCCCGTACTGCCGCCCGCCACCCGGCAGCTGCTCCTGCTGGCCGCCGCAGCGGAGACGGCCGAACTGCCCCTCATCCTGTCGGCCGCGGCCCCCGACACGACCCCCGCCGACTGGCACCCCGCCGAGCGGGCCGGACTCATCCGCATCGACGACGGCCACCTCCGTTTCCGGCACCCGCTGATCCGCTCGGCCGTCTACCAGTCGGCGACCTACGCACAACGGCACGCGGCCCATCAGTCCCTCGCCGAGGTCTTCACCGGCGACCCGGACCGCCGCGCCTGGCACCGCGCCGCCGCCGTCGAGGGCGTGGACGAGGGTGTCGCCGAGGAACTGGAGGCCGGCGCGGGCCGGGCGCAGCGCCGAGGCGGGTACGCGGCAGCCGCCACCGCGCTGGAACGCGCCGCCCAGCTCAGCCCCGACCCCGCCGACCGGGCCCGCCGCCTGGTCCGCGCCGCGACCATGGCGATGTACGCCGGACACCCCCGCTGGGTCGCCGAGATCACCGCCCGCGTCACCGCGCTCACCGAGGACCCCGCCGTGCTCGCCGAGGCCTCGCTCCGCGCGGGCTGGGCGCTCGCGGTCACCACCCAGTTCGAGGGCTCGCTCGGCTATCTGCTGCCGCTCGCGGACGCCGCGACCGAGAAGAACCCCGTTCTCGCCCTGGACGCCCTGGCGACGGCCACCACACCGGCGTACAACTCGGGGGAGCCCGCACACCGCGAGAAGATCGTGCGCATCGCCGAACGCGTCCCCGCGCAGGAGGACGACAGCGACCGCCTGTGGATCCTGGCGGGCACCGACCCCCTGCGTCACCGGACCCAGGCCCTCGCCCTGCTCCACGCCGACCGCGACCGTACCGACCGGGACGGCACCGGCCAGGACGGCACCGGCCGGGGCAGTGCTGCCCGGGACCGTCCGCCGGCCGACGAGGAGAGCGGTCCCGTACGGGACCGGCCCCTCTCCCAGCTGATCACCTGGGGCGCGGCGGCCTGGGTGCTCGACGAGACCGGCGAGGCCGTCCGGCTGCTGGGCGCCGCGCTGGAGCATCTGCGACGTTCGCCGACCGGCGGAGCCAACGCCACCGTGGCCCAGGCCCTCGCGCTCGCCCAGTACGAGAGCGGCGCGTGGACGGCGGCCCGCGCCTCCCTCGACGAGGCGTACCGCACGGCGGCCGAGGGCGGTCTGGAGAACGTGGTCGCGGGCTCGCCCATCCTCGGTGCCACCCTGCTCGCCCTGCGCGGCGACGCGGACGCCGCGCGCACCGCGGTCCAGCGGGCCGTCCACGGCGTGGACCTGCCCACCTGCCGCAGCCTGCAGGTGCGGGCCCACTACGCGCTGGGCGCGGCGGCGCAGGCCGAGGGCGACCACGCGACGGCGTACGACCGTTTCCGTGCCGTCTTCACCCAGGACGGCGAACCTGTGCACTTCCACGCCTCCGACTACCACCTCGCCGACCTCGCGGCCGTCGCCGTACGCACCGGCCGGGCCGGTGAGGCGAGGGCGGTCCTCGGCGCGGCCGGGCGACGGCATGCCGGGGGAGAGGTGTCCCCGCGCCTCGCCGCGCTGGTGGACCGGGCCCACGCCCTGCTGGCCGAACCGGACGACGCCGAACGGCACTTCCAGCGGTCGCTCGACCGTCCGACGGGCGACCGGTGGCCCTTCGAGCGCGCCCAGACCCGGCTCGACTACGCGGAATGGCTGCGCCGCCGCCGACGCGCCGGCGAGGCACGGCCGCTGCTCTCCGCCGCCCTGGAGGTCTTCGAGAACCTCGGCGCCCGGCCGTGGACGGAACGCACCCGCGCGGAACTGCGGGCGGCGGGCGTCCACACGGCCGCAACCGCCACCGCGACCTCCGGCCAGGACACGGACCTCTCCGAACTCACCCCGCAGCAACTGCAGATCGCCCGGCTCGCCGCGGCGGGCCTCACCAACCGCGAGATCGGCGAACGCATCTTCCTGTCGCCCCGCACGGTCGGCTTCCACCTCTACCGGATCTTCCCCAAGCTGGGCGTCACGGCCCGCGCCCAGCTGCGCGACGTACTGCCCGACGCGTTGCGGGAGGTTCCCGACGCCTGAGCGCGGGTAGCGACCGGCCGTACTGCCGCACCGGCGGCGCCGGGCTACCGTGCGTACGGGGGCCGGGAGAACCGTGACGGATGCAAGGAGAGCCGTGAGCACCCCGCACAAGCCGCTCGTGATCCTGCGCCCCGACCCGCACCCCACAGAACGCATCTTCAGGCCCGGCACGCTGTCCCGGCTCCACGACCGCTTCACCGTCGTCGAGCCCGACAGCGAGGATGCCTTCGACCGGGTGCTGCCGCAGGCCTTCGCCGTCGTCGGCCAGCCCGACCTGCCCGCCGAACGCCTCGCTCGCGCGGGCGAGTTGAGAGCCCTGCTCAACATCGAGGGCAACTTCTTCCCGAACGTCGACTACGACGGGTGCTTCCGCCGCGGCATCCACGTCCTGGGCTGCGGACCCGCCTACGCCCAGGCCGTCGCCGAGTACGCTCTCGGGCTCGCCCTCGACCTGGCCCGCGGCATCAGCCGCGAGGACCGCGCCTTCCGCGCCGGCCGGGAGCGGTACGTGTCCGACGGCACCGCCGACTCCGTACTGCTGCGCGGCGCCGACATCGGCCTCATCGGCTTCGGGAACCTCGGCCGCAGCCTCCACCCGCTCCTCGCGCCCTTCCGCCCGACCCTGCGCGTGTACGACCCCTGGCTGCCGCCCGCCGTCCTGCGCGACCAGGGCCTGGTGCCGGCCACGCTCGACGAGACGCTGGCCCGCAGCACGTTCGTCTTCGTGCTCGCCACCGTCACCGACGACAGCCGCCATCTGCTCGGCGCACGCGAGCTGGCACTGCTGCCCGACGGCGCCCGGCTCGTCCTCGTCAGCCGCGCGCCCGTCGTGGACTTCCCCGCACTGCTCGCCCGGGTCGCCGAGGGCCGGCTCCTCGCGGGTATCGACGTCTGGCCCGACGAACCCGTCGCGGCCGACGAACCCGCCCGCTCCCTGGAGGGCCTGGTCCTCTCCGCCCACCGCGCGGGCGGCATCCCGGACGCCTTCCTGAGCATCGGCGACATGGTCGTCGACGATCTCACCCTGCTGGCCCGGGGACTGCCGCCCGCCCGGATGCAGACCGCCGCCCGCGAACTCGTCGGCCGCTACCGCAACCGTCCCGTCGTCTGAAAGACCGGACCCCGGACCCTGAGATCCCGGACCCTGAGATCCCGGACCCTGAGATCCCGGACACGGAGATCCCGGACATGATTGCGCACATGAAGATTCCCTGTGACGGCCTCCTCTTCGACAACGACGGCGTGCTCGTCGACTCCGACCTCGGCGTCGACCAGGCGTGGAGCCGCTGGGCCCTGGCCCGCGGGCTGTCCGCCGAGCAGGTCACGGCGATGGTGCACGGACGGCGCTCGGCCGACACCGTCGCCCTCCTGGTGACCGACCCGGGGGAGCGGCCGTCCGCCCTCGCCGAGATCGACCGCCTGGAGATCGAGGCCGCCGCCACCACGACCGCGCTGCCCGGCGCCCTCGACCTCCTGTCGAGCCTGCCGGACGGCAGCTGGGCCGTCGTGACCTCCGGGGTCACCGGGCTGGCCCGTGCCCGCCTCACCGCCGCGGGCCTTCCCCTGCCGCCCGTGCTCATCACCGCGGACGACGTCACGCACGGCAAGCCCGCCCCCGACGGCTACCTCGCGGCGGCGGCACGCCTCGGTGCGGACCCGGCGCGGACCGTCGTCCTGGAGGACGCCGTCGCGGGTGCCGAGGCGGGGGAGGCGGCAGGTGCGTACGTCATCGGGGTCGGGCCGCGCGGCCTCGACACCGGCGCCCAGGTCGTCGTCCGCGATCTGCGCGGGCTGACCTGGCACGACGGTGTACTCGACCTGAGTGCCGCGGACCTGCTGCGCTCGTGACCTGGCGGGTGCCCGGGTTCAGTGCGGTCCCGCCGGTGCGAACTCGGTGCCGCACGGGCCAGCGCCCTCGCTCTCCAGCAGGGGGACGGAATCTCCGCTCATGGTGAGGGTGGGGTAGTAGCGGCCGATGCGTTCCGTGGAGCGGCCGACGTAGTGGCCGATGAACGAGCGGCGGAAGCGGTCGGTGCTGCGGTTGGGCGGGGAACCGTGCACCAGGCTGCCGTTGAAGAAGAGGACGTCGCCCGGTGCCATGTCGACCGGCACGGCGGACAGACCGGGCGGCGGCGGCACGTACTCGCGGGCGAACGACAGCCCCTCGTCGGCCTCTTCGGGGCAGAACAGGTCCATGCGGTGGGTGCCCGGGACGACCTCCAGACCGCCGTTCCCGCGGTCGATCGCATCGCAGGCGATCCAGGCGGCCACACAGGTGCCCGGCTCGGTCCGCAGATAGAAGTTGTCCTGGTGCAGGGCCTGCCCGCGGGCGCCCGGCGGCTTGAAGTAGAACATGCTCTGCGCCGCCAGCACCTCTTCGCCCAGCAGGAGTTCGAGCACCTCGCGCAGCCGGGGTGCGAGGAGGAAGCGCCGGGCCAGATTGTTGATGAGGTGCGGCTGCATGACCCGGGGGTGGACGTCCAGCGGGTCGGCGGCCGAGGCGACTCCGGTGGTCCCGGTGGTCCCGGTCGCGCGGGGCTGGAAGTGTCCCGGGACCGGTCCGGCCGCGTGCAGCGCGGCGAACTCGGCGCACAGTGCCTCGATCTCCGCCGGGGCGAACAGCCCGCGCGCCACCGCGAAGCCGTCCCCCTCGAAGCTGTCGGCGAGGCCCCTGCCCGTGACTGTCGTACGACCGCTCATGCGACGACCCTTTCGCTCCGGTGTCCTGGATGCCTCACGCTAGGGACAAGCGCTTTCCGGGAGGATGCCTGTGCATGCTGACGAGTTGCCCGAGGCTGCCGCGCCGTCCCCGCCGCCGGGGCTGGTGACCGTCGGCCGCTTCGACGAGCGACCCGGCTACAGCGTCGACCGGCCGGGCGGCGCCGACAGCTGGCTCTTCACCTGGACCACGGACGGCGCGGGGCTGCTGGTCCAAGGGGCCACCCGGACGCGGTCGGCCGCCGGTGACCTGGTCGTCCTCGGCCCCGGTGTGCCCCACCGCTACGCGGTCGCGCCGGACGCCCGGCGGTGGACGTTCTGGTGGGTCCACTGCCAGGCCCGCCCGGCCTGGACGGACCGGCTGCGGCCCCATCTGCGCGGTGACCGGCTGTATGCCGTCACGCCGGTGCCGGCCGGGGTGCCGGCCGGGGTGCGGGACCGGCTGGAGCAGGCGTTCCGGCGGATGCTCGCCGACGCGAGGTGGACGGGGGAGGGCGCCCCGCCGGCCATCGAGCCCGGGGAATCCGGGGGATCCGACGGGCCCGGGGGCGGCCCGGTCGCCGTCGCCCACGGCACCGCCGCCCGCGAACTCACCCTCTGCTCCCTGGAGTCGATCGTCCTGCTCACGACCGCCACCGCCACCGCCACCGCGACCGCGGGCGCGGGCGAGGGGTCGGACCGGCCGGGTGTCGACCTGCGGATCCGGCGGGCCGAAGCGCGCATCGCCGCCGACCCGGGAGCGCCGCACACGGTCGACACCCTGGCCGCCGGGGTGTCGCTCTCACCTTCCCGCTTCGCCCACCTCTTCACCCAGCAGCTCGGCCAGTCACCGATGCGGGCGCTGCTCGCCGCCCGGCTGCTGCACGCGGCACGGCTCCTTGAGGCGACCGACCTGCCGGTGGAACGGGTCGCGGTGGCCGCCGGCTTCAGCAGCCCCTTCCACTTCAGCCGGGTCTTCCGGCAGCGCTACGGAGCCCCGCCCGGCGCGTACCGCGCGGGACTCCGACGCTGACGACAGCGTGCCCCGAAGGGGCGCGGGGAACTGCGCGCCCCGCCACGACGCACCCGCGGACAGGCAACCCGCCTTCCGGCAGAAGCGCCCTAGGCGCGAGGCAGGCGGCGTTCGGAGGCGAAGGCCGCCAGCCACGCCAGCGGGGCGTTCCAGTTGATCGTCACCTCGTTCGTGGAGTACGAGCCGATGTCGTCGATGTAGCAGGCGGCGGGGGCGCACCCGGCGAGATGCTCCTGCGCCACCGGGTCCTGCAGACCGCTGTTGGGACCGCCCGCGAGGGAGCCGGCCGGCGGGTTCGGCAGCGAGGCGTCGTACTGGTGCGCCCAGAACCGGTGGTGCTGGTTCTTGGCGTACGTGTCGCCGTAGCCGGTGACGTAGGAGAGATTCAGGGTGTTGCGGCCCAGCAGATAGTCCATCGACTCCAACACCCCTGCCCGGTAACGCTGTTGACCGGTCAGGTCGTAGGCGGTGGCCACGACGATCGCGTTGTTGGTGACCTGGCTGTTGGAGCCCCAGACATATCCGTTCGCGGGGATGGGCACCGCGTAGCCCTGCCCGGCCATCGTGGCCAGGTGCCCGTCGGCGGCGGCGGTCACGGACGCCCGTACGCGCCGGATGTCGGAGGCGGGCAGCCCGTTCGGCACGGTCGCCAGGGTCAGCCGGCCCAGCGCCGCGGTGTCGGCCCAGTTGAAGCCGGTCGCGGTGAGCGCGTCCGCCGAGGTGTGCCAGGGCGAGGAGGTGACCGCGTCCCGGTAGGCGCGTTCACCGGTCGCCGCGTACAGCTCGGCCGCCGCCCAGTAGAAGTCGTCGGTGACCTGGGTGTCGTTGTAGGGGCCGCCACCGGTGCTGTCCGAATCCGGCGCGTACAGCGCGGGGTTGGCCTTCGCCGCGGTCCACGCCGTGCGTGCCACGCTCAGGCACCGCTTCGCGTACGCGGAGTCGTACGGCCTGAACACCCGCGCGCACTGCGCGGCCGTCGCGGCGAGATTGAGCGTGGCCGCGGTGGACGGGCGGTGCAACTCGCGGGGCTGGGGGTCCAGGTCGGGCCGCGTCGGGATGCCCGTCCAGGCCGCGTCATGGATCTTGTGGAAGGCCATCCCCGCGTAGGGCCTGCCCTCGGGGACCTGCATCCGCATGAGGAAGTCGAGCTCCCAGCGGGCCTCGTCGAGGATGTCCGGGACGCCGTTGCCGCGCTCGGGGATCCGCAGGGTCGAGTCGCCGAGCGCGGACGCGGTGCCCGCCCGCTTCGCGCGCGCGAAGGAGTCGACGAGCGTCCAGACGGAGATACCGCCGTTGACGACGTACTTGCCGTGGTCGCCCGCGTCGTACCAGCCGCCCCGCACGTCCTGGGTGTAGTCGCACACCCCCGCCTGGCACGGCACGTTCGTGTCGCCCTGGTTGGGCGCGACCCCCAGGTGCCCGGCGGGCCGTGCGTACGCGGGACCCACCAGGGCGGCCTCGATCGGCGTGCCGCTGCGCTGGTGGTAGAAGAAGGCCAGGGACTCGGTGCGCAGGGTGTCGTAGAGGTTCGCGCGGATGTCGAAGGGCGCGCTGCTCCACCCGTCGACCACCAGGACGAAGCCCGCTCCCGCCTTGCGGAACGCGGAGAAGTCCGCCACGTGGGTCGCCTCGCCCGAGGCCGCGTCCGTGCCGCGTACGACGGTCCGGCCCGAGGCGGCGGTGGCGCCCGACGCGCTCCGCAGCTGCCAGTTCAGCGGTTCGGGGGCCGCGGTGACGATCGTGGCGCGCTTGGGGCCGTCCGGCAGGTAACCCGCCTGGTTGACTCGTACCGGTGTGGTGGCCGCGGTTGAGTCGGCGGCGGCCTGGGCTCCGGCCGCCCCGGCCGCGCCGGGCGCGAGGGTGAGGCCGCCGGTCAGCAGGACGGCGGTCAGCAGCGCGGCTGTCGTACGTCTCCCGGCGCCCCCGGTACTGCCGCGGCTTCCGGTGCTTCCGGTACGGCGATCGGTGGGACGGCGGCGGTGCGCGTGCGGGAACATGGGCATGGAGCGTCTCCCGGTGCCTGGAATGGGGGTCCATGGACGGCGTCCGGTGTGGACGACAGAAGGGTGGGAGCGCTCCCAAAACGGGAGCATTGCATGGCCATGTCACAGCGTCAATGCCCTTCGCGCGACCTCGCCCGTACGCGTGACACGGGGCCCGAACGTATGAACTCAGGCCCCGAACACACGCAGTGAGAGCCACAGCGCCACCACGGCTGGGATCAGCGTGGCGGGCACGGTGAGCAGGCCGAGGCGGGTGAACTCACCGAGATTCACGCTGTGATCGTGCTGGTGGACGATCCGCCGCCACAGCAGGGTCGCCAGCGAACCCGCGTATGTGAGGTTCGGGCCGATGTTCACCCCGAGCAGGACGGCGAGGATCGGCCCGGGGCCCGCCGCCGCGGCCAGGGGCAGCAGGACCAGGACCGCGGGCAGGTTGTTGATGAGGTTCGCCAGTACGGCGGCGAGGACCGCGATGCCGAACAGCGCGAGCAGGCTCGACGAGTCCGGGACCAGGTGGCCGAGCGCGTCCGAGAGGCCGTTGTCCACCACGGCGCGCACCACGATGCCCAGGGCCAGGACGAAGGCGAGGAAGGGCAGCGAGGTGGCCCGTACGACGGCGAGCGGGGTGGTGCGCCCGCGGGCCAGCGCCCGGACGGCCAGGACGAGGGCTCCCGCGAGGGCCGCCCAGGCCGGCTCGATGCCGACCGCGGACGTCACCACGAAGCCCGCGAGGGTGCAGGCGACCGTGACCAGCGCGAACACGGGCATGTCGACGGGATCGGTCCCGGCCGAGTCCTCGGAGTCCCCGTCCAGGTCGCTCGGCTCGGCGAGTTCGGCGGCGAAGAAGCGCCGGAAGACCAGGTACTCGGCGGCGATGGCGACCGCCCACGCGGGGCCCATCAGCAGGGCGAAGCGGGTGAAGCTCAGACCGCTGGCCGTGAACGCGAGCAGGTTGGTGAGGTTGGAGACGGGCAGCAGCAGCGACGCCGTGTTCGACAGATGGGCGCACGCGTACACATGGGGCCCCGGGCGGGCGCCGAGGCGGGCCACGGTCGCGAACACCACCGGGGTGAGCAGGACGACCGTGGCGTCCAGGCTCAGTACGGCCGTGATGACCGACGCGAGCAGGAAGTTGGCGGCAAGCAGGCGTTGCGGCCGGCCCTTCGACGTACGGGCCAGCCAGGCGCCGCAGGCCCGGAAGAGGCCCTCGTCGTCGCAGAGTTTGGCGAGCACGAGCACCGCGGCGAGAAAGCCCACGACCGGGCCGAGCAGTTCGGCCTCCTCCCGCGCGTGGTCGAGGGAGATGGCGCCGGTGGCCATCACCAGCCCGGCGGCCGGGACGGCCACGGTGGCCTCCGGCAGACCGAACGGCCGGATCACGGCACCGGCAAGCACCGCTACGAGCAGAAGAGCGGAAAGGGCGGTCGCGAGTGTCGAGCTCAGGGGTTCGTCCTTGGAAAGTGATTGTCGATTTCGGTCGTTCGGGTCGTTCGGGTCGTTCGGTGGGGCGGTGGGTCGGTGCAATCGAATCAGACGACGGAGTGCCGAGGTGGACGGGGGCGCGAGTGTCGCCGCCCCGTCCTTCTGCTCGCTCCCGGGTCGCATATTCCAACGGAATAGCGATCCCCGTGCTCATTCCGAATTGCATTGCCCCGGCGCACTGTTGACACTTTGTCTCTGACAAAAAGCGTACGGGTGAAGGAGATTGAGAGCCCGTCTCTTGTTACCTGAGGGTTCGCTGTGCCAAGGTGCAGCTTGTCGGCGTGCAGACAACGCTTTCCGTACCCGTTGGTATGGACTAATTCCGCTTGCGGCTCTGGAGGAAAGTGCACGTGAACGACGCGACCCCGGTGCATTCCCCCGCGACCGGCAGCCTGTTCGAGACGACCGACGAACGGCTCGCGGCAGAGCTGAAGAAGGGGTCGGGCAAGGCGCCCGCCCGCTATCCCGCGGGGGAACTGCTGGGCCGGCACTGGGTGCCCGTCTTCTCGTACGCGCGTCTGTGCACGAACGGTGTGCAGTACGCGGGAATGCTCGCCACGGCCGCATTCACCCGCCTCTTCGGGGAATCCGTTCGACAGGTCGGCCCCAGAGCGGCTTGGCGGCCGGAGTTGCTGGTCGCGGTACGCCGAACAGCGGGCGAATGGGACGCGGACAAACGCCGGGGGATGCTGAGTCCGGAGTTGCGGTCCGCGCGGGGCGACAGCGGTTCTGCCGTGAATCGGCTGCTTCCGCCGAATGACCGGCGACTGGTGTCCCTGGCGTTCCAACGGCTGCCGGAGGCGGCGCGCTGCGTGCTGTGGCACGCGGAGGTCGAGGCCGAGGAACTCGCCGTGCCGGCGCGGCTGCTCGGCCTTCCCGTACGGGACGCTTCCCAGGCCCTGGAACGCGCACGGGAACTACTGCGTCAGTACTGTCTCGAAGCGCATCGCGAACTCGCTCCCGACGACGAGTGCCGCCGGTACAGCCGGCTCCTCGACGTCTCGCTCCGCCGGGGCGGCAACAGCGTCGACCCCGACCTGCGACAGCACATGACGGCCTGCGAGCACTGCCCGTACTCGGCCGAACAACTGGACCAGTCGGGAGACCGCTTGGCCGTACTGCTGGCGGAGGGGGTACTGGGATGGGCGGCCCTGCCCTACCTGGCCTCCAGGCCCGGCCGCCGCCCCGGAGGCGAGGAGCCGACGGCGGGCCCGGTCGTCTCCACGGCCCCGGGCCCGGACCCGGACGCCGGGCGCCATCCGGGAGTGGACTTCCACTCGACCGGAGGGTCGTATCCGGGGGGTGGTGGCGGGGGCTCCGGTAGCGGTGCGGGTGCGGTTCCCGGCCCGGGCTCCAGCTCCGGCTCCGGCTCGGGCTCCAGCTCGGGCCCCGGCCCCGGCTCGGGCCCCGGCCTTGGTCCCGGCCCCGGCTCGGGACGAGGTCTCGGGCCTGGTCCCCGCCGGGGAGGGGGGTCCTACCGTGGGCCCGACCCAACAGCCGCCGCCGGGCGTGGCTCGGGCGGCGGGTCTCGTTCGACCACCGGCTCGGGTCCCGGCTCCGGACAGGGACACGACCGAGGCCCTGGACCCGGTCCCAGCCCGGAGGCGGATTTCTGCCGAGGGTCCGCCCCGCAGGCCGGCGCCGGACGCGGTTCGGGCGGCAGGCCGCGTTCGATTCCCGACTCGGGCTCCACATCTGGCTCGGCCTCCGGCGCAGGCTGGGCCCCCAGCCCCGGTCAGGGCCGAGGCCCAGGTCTTGGTCGCGGTCCCAGCCCGGAGGCGGATTCCTCCCGGGGGTCCGCCCCGCAGGCCGGCGCCGGACGCGGTTCGGGCGGCGGGCCGCGTTCGATTCCCGACTCGGGCCTCAGTTCCGGCTCCGGCCTCGGCTCCGGCTCCGGCTCCGGCTTCGGCCTCGGCTCCGGCTTCGGCCTCGGCTCCGGCTTCGGCCCCGGCTCCGGCTCCGGCCTCGGCCTCGGCTCCGGCTCCGGCTCCGGCTCCAGCTTCGGCCCCGGCCCCGGCCCCGGCTCCGGCTCCGGCTCCGGCTCCGGGCAAGGCCCCGGCCGACGTCTCGGTCGTGGTCCTGGGGCGGAGGCGGATTCTTCCCGAGGGGTCGGCCCGCTGTCGGGCGACGGGCCTGGTCCGGGCGGCGGGCCCCGCTCGATCCCCGGCCCCGTCCCCGACCTCGCCGACGAGCTGGACGTCGATGCCGACTCCGTCTGGGGTGCGAGTCCCCGGCGCAAGGCCGATCCCCGCCGGGGGGCCCGCTCTCGGGCGGGTGACGCCGCGGCCGGAGGCCGGGTGGCGGGTTCGGACGCAGGGGCCGTCGGCGCTCACCTCGGTATCGGCTCGTACCTCGGTAGTGGCCGGCCGCGGCATGCCCTGCGGCTTCCGATGACGGACGGGGACGGAGGTGCCCCCGGGACCACCGGCAGGCGCTCCCCGCGGCGGCGCCGGGACCTCGCCCTGGCCGTGCTCGTCGTCAGCGGATGCGTCCTCGTGCCGCTGGTCCTGTGGGCCGGTGGCGGGGACGAACCCGCCCGATCCCCGGGCGCCGGGGCGACGGCCGATGAGCCCGTCGACGTTCCGACCAGGATCGGCGCCGGCGACACCGGGCCCGGTGCTCTCGGCGGACGGCTCCGCAACCGAGGCAGCGGCGACTGCGCCGGTGTCGCCGACGGCAAGGTCGGCGTGGGCGCCGAGGTCGTCCTCGCCACCTGTACCGCCTCGGAGCGCCAGCAGTGGTCGTACGAGAGCGACGGGCTGCTGCGGAGCCTGGCGGACGAGGACCTGTGCCTCGACTCCCGGCTCCCCTCCTCGGTCCGGCTGGGGCCGTGCGAGGGCGAGAAGGACCGGGCGGGCGTCCGCTACGACTTCACCTCGGAGGGAAGCCTCGTCCCCCTCGGGCAGCCGGCGCTAGCGCTGGCTCCCGGCTCCGGGGGCGACGAGGCAGGGCTGGTCCTCACGTCCCGTACCGGCGGACCCGCCCAGCGGTGGGAGATCGACGCCTCGGTGGACTCGGTCCAGATGGAGTGGATCACCTCGTACACGGACGGGGAGACGGCGAAACCGGCACCGGCACCGACCGTCGAGCCGAAGCCCGGCCGCACCGCACCACCGACCCCCGGACCGAAGCCCACGCCGTCCGAGGCGACCCCGACCCCACGGCCCACGGTCTCCGCTTCCGGCTGGACCTGTTACGGCTACTACTGCTGGTACGACGACGGATCCGGCGGCGGCCACGGCGACGGATACGGGGGCGGATATGGGGGTGGTTACGGAGGTGGCGGCTACGGGGGTGGCTACGGCGGCGGGCGCTGAACCGGCGGCGTATCAGCCCTCGCCGCCCTCGCCGCCCTCGCGGCCCTCGCCGTCCTCGCCGAACACCAGCTCCGCCCAGATCGTCTTGCCCTCCGTGGTGTGGCGGCTGCCCCACCGCTGCGTGAGCTGGGCGACCAGGAGCAGCCCGCGGCCACCTTCGTCGAACGTCTTGGCGCGGCGCAGATGCGGCGCGGTGTGGCTGGAGTCCGAGACCTCCACGATCAGCGTCGCGGCGTTGTGGATGAGCCGCAGCCGGATCGGACGTTCGCCGTAGCGGATCGCGTTGGTGACGAGTTCGCTGACCACCAGCTCGGTCGTGAACGCCGCCTCGCTCACGTCCCAGGTCTCCAGCTGCCGGACGACCTGCTTGCGGATCGGGGCGACGAGCGCGGGGTCGGCCGGTACTTCCCAGGTAGCCACCTGGGCGGACGGCAGGCCCTTCGTCCGGGCGAGCAGCAGGGCCACGTCGTCCGAGGCGCCGGTGGGCGGAAGCAGCGACTGCAGGATGTCGTGGCAGGTCTCGTCCAGGGATCCCGAGGCCCGCGCCAGTGCCTGGGACAGCAGCGCGTGGCTCTCGTCGAGGTCACGCTCGCGGCTCTCGGTGAGACCGTCCGTGTAGAGGGCGAGGACGGTGCCCTCGGCGAGTCGCAGCTCGGCCGACTCGAAAGGCAGCCCGCCCAGGCCGAGCGGCGGCCCCGGCGGTACGTCGATCTCCTCGGGCGGCCCGCCGGGCGGAACCATCACCGGCGGCGGATGACCGGCGCTGGCGAGGGTGCAGCACCGGGTGACCGGGTCGTAGACCGCGTACAGGCAGGTGGCGCCGACCTCGCCGGTGGTGCCTTCGCCGCCCGCCTCCGCGGAGAGCCGTACGACGAGGTCGTCGAGGTGGGTGAGCAGTTCGTCCGGCGCCAGGTCGATGTCGGCGAGGGTGCGCACGGCGGTCCGCAGCCGGCCCATGGTGGCGGACGCCTGCAGCCCGTTGCCGACGACGTCTCCGACGACCATGGCGACCCGCATCCCCGACAGCGGGATCACGTCGAACCAGTCGCCGCCCACGCCCGCCCGCGCCGCGGGGAGATAGCGCGAGGCCGCCTCGACGGCGGCCGTGTGCGGCAGCGAGCGGGGCAGCAGGCTGCGCTGCAGGGCGATCGCGGTCTCGCGTTCGCGGGAGAACCGGCGTGCGTTGTCGATGCAGACGGCCGCCCTGGCCGTGACCTCCTCGGCCAGGAGCACGTCGTCGGCGGTGAACGGGTCGGGCCGCCGGAACCGGGTGAAGACCGCGACGCCCAGGGTCGCGCCGCGGGCCTGGACGGGTACGGACATCGTGGAGTGGATGCCGTGCTCCCGGACCCGGTCGGCGCGTACGGGGTCCCAGGCGAGCCATTCCGAGAGGGTGTTCGCGGCATCGGCGGCCACGATGGGCCGGCCGGCCACCAGGGAGTCGGCCTGCGGTGAGCCGGCCGGATAGGTGTCGACCTCTCCCAGTTTGACCACCGACTCCGGGTCGCCGGGGTGCACCGACCGGTGGGCGGCGCGGCGCAGGCTCACGGGGGCGAAGACCGGTCCGTTGTGCGGTTCGCCGCCGCGGTCGGGAGGGTCCACCAGGTCGACGCTGACGAAGTCGGCGAGCGCGGGCACACAGACGTCGGCCAGCTCCTGCGCCGTACGGGTGACGTCGAGGGTGGAGCCGATACGGATGCTCGCCTCGTTCACGAGCTGCAGCCGCTCCCGGGCGAGGTACTGCTCGGTGAAGTCGTGGGCGGACAGACAGATGCCGCGCACCCGGCCCTCCGCGTCGGTCAGCGGCGCCATCCGCGCCAGCCAGGCCTGGGCGCGGCCCTCGGGAGCGGTGCCCAGGTACGTCTGCACGTCCTCACGTCTGCCGGTCCGGAGCACCCGGAGCATGTGCCCCTCCAGCTCCTCGTTCTGCGGCCGGCCGCCGATCTCCGGGATCCGCAGGCCACGGATGTGCTCCTCCGGGAGGCCCATCGACTCGGCCATCACCGCGTTGACCCTGCGCAGCCGGAGCCGCTCGTCGAAGATCGCGGTCGCGCAGGGCGACTCGTCCAGGAAGGTGGAGGTGAGGGAGTCGTCCTGCGCGACCAGGGCGCCGTTCTCCAGCGGGGTCACGACGAGCCAGTCGCTGCGGGCGCCCAGCTCGGGGCGCCGCCGGTGCGCGAGCAGCCAGACGCGCCGGGTGCGGCCGTCCTCGTGGCGCAGCGCGAGGGTGCCGATCCAGCGGTTGTCGGCGGACGGACGCCACAGCTCACCGGCGTCCGGCGCCAGCAGCCGCGCGGCGGGCCGGCCCACGACGTCGGCCGGCGCATGCCCGAGCAGACGCCGGGCGCCTTCGTTCCACTCGACGACGACGCCGTCACCGTCGATGACGGCTCGTGCCGTGGAGGTCTCGTCGAACGGATAGCCCGGGCCGTCGCCCGACGTCTCGCTGTGGCTCCTCACATCGCCGCCACTCCATTGCGCACACACTCACGGTGAACAGGTGCATCACTTGTGTTCCAGGGTAGTGCGTCCGGCCCTTCCGCACCCGGCGCGGCGCTTCCCGCCTCCCGCGCACCGGCTCCCGACCGGGCCTCGACTCGTGGTGGCCCGCGGATCAGCCGCCTGGCCGTCCCGTCCCGCTGACCTCCTGCGGCTGCTCGTGCTGGGTGAGGGTGTGCAGTTCGGCGGGGGAGAGGGGCCGGTGCACTTCGGCGTACTCGCCGTGCGGGAGCCGCTTGATCACGCCGGTCTCGCGGCCGTGCAACACCAGGTCCCGGTCCCGGCGTTGGAGGCCGAGGCAGATGCGCCGGGTCGCGACGAGGACGAGCACCGGGACGGCGAACACGGCGATCCGCACGGCCCAGGTCACCGTGTTGATGGACAGATGCAGACGGGTGGCCACGATGTCGTTGCCGCCGCCCGCCAGCAGGATCAGATAGAGGCTGATCCACGCGGCGCCGATGGACGTACGGACCGGCCGGTTGCGGGGCCGGTCCAGGAGATGGTGCTCGCGCTTGTCGCCGGTGAGCCATGACTCCAGGAACGGATAGGCGCCGATGAAGACCAGCGGGAGAGGGAAGACGACGATCGGGATCAGCACACCGAGGACCAGCGTGTGCCCGGCCACCGTGATCTCCCACCCCGGCATGATGCGTACCAGCCCCTCGGCGAAGCCCAGGTACCAGTCCGGCTGCGCCCCCGTGGACACCTGGTCGGCACGGTAGGGGCCGTACGACCAGACCGGGTTGATCGACGCGACCGCCGAGATGAGGGCGATCACCCCGAACACCAGGAAGAAGAAGCCGCCCGCCTTGGCCAGGTAGACCGGCATGAACGGCGAGCCCACGACGTTCCGTTCGGTCTTTCCCGGGCCTGGGAACTGGGTGTGCTTGTGGTACACGACGAGGATCAGGTGGGCGACCACCAGGGCCGCCATGATCCCGGGAATCACCAGGATGTGCAGCGAGTAGAAGCGCGCGATGATGTCGTGGCCGGGGTACTCGCCGCCGAACAGGAAGAACGACAGGTACGTGCCGACGATCGGCACCGACAGGACGGCGCCGTCCACGAACCGCATCCCGGTGCCGGACAGCAGGTCGTCGGGGAGCGAGTAGCCGAAGAGCCCCTCGAAGAGGCCGAGGAACAACAGCGTCCAGCCGAAGAGCCAGTTGACCTCACGGGGCCTGCGGAACGAGCCCGTGAAGAAGTGCCGCATCATGTGCATGAGCATCCCGGCGATGAAGATCAGCGCCGCCCAGTGGTGGATCTGCCGGATCAGCAGACCGCCCCGCACATCGAAGCTGATGTCCAGCGTGGACGCGTACGCCTCCGACATCCTGATGCCGTTCAGCGGGACGTAACTGCCGTTGTACGTGACCTCGTTCATCGACGGGTGGAAGAACAGGGTCAGGTAGACGCCGGTCAGGATCAGGATGACGAAGCTGTAGAGGCAGATCTCCCCGAGCAGGAACGACCAGTGGTCCGGGAAGACCTTGCGCAGATACTTCCTGCCGAGGGTGTGGGTGCCGAGGCGGCCGTCGAACCAGTCGGCGACCCGCTGACCGGAGGACGCGGCGGGCCCTCTCGACCCGGGCGTCTCCTGCTCGGTGGCGGTCACGCGTCTGCCCTCTTCCCCGCGGTCTCGGCGGTCTCGGTGGTCTCGGCGGTTCCGGTGGTCTCGGCGGCCTTCGCGGGATGCACGTGGGTGAGCTTGTCGGGGTTGGTGACGACGTAGACCCCGGACACCCGGTCGCCCTCCGGGGTGAGGTCCAGGACGATCACGGCGTAGGGGGCCGTGCCCGCGAACAGCACCGCCGCGTCGTCGCCGTTGACCCGCCGGTAGCGCAGGTCCAGATGCTGTCCGGCGCCCCGCGAGGCACCGGCGGTGAGGAGGCGGACGGCCTTGTCCCGCCCGTGCACCGGGCGCAGCCCCGCCGGCCGCCGCTTGCCGCCGGCGTCCGTCCACACCGTCACGTCCGGCGCGAGGATCTCCATCAGCGCGCCGATGTCCCCGCCGAGCGTGGCCTCGACGAACCGCTCGGTCGCCTCCCTGCGCACCCTCGGATGTGCCTCGTACAGCGGCCGGCGGGCGTGGACGTGCCCGCGGGCGCGGTGCGCGAGCTGGCGTACCGCCGCGGGGGTGCGGTCGATGATCTCCGCGATCTCGGTGTGGGCGTACCCGAAGACCTCGTTGAGGACGAACACCGCCCGCTCCAGCGGGGTCAGCGACTCCAGGACGACGAGCATCGCCAGGGAGACGGACTCGGTGCGCAGGGTGCGCTCGGCCGCGTCCGTCGCCGGCTCCTCGCCCGCCGCGGCCACCAGCGGCTCGGGCAGCCACGGACCCATGTACGTCTCACGCCGCCGGCTGATCGCGGCCCGGCGGGTCAGCGCGTGGTTCACCGCGACGCGCACCAGATACGCGCGCGGGTTCTCGATGTGCCGCTCCGGCGACCGGTCGCGGCTGCCGGACCAGGACAGCCAGGTGTCCTGGAGTACGTCCTCGGTGTCGGCGACGCCACCGAGCATGTTGTAGACGATCGCGAACAACAGCTCGCGGTGTTCCATGAACTGCCGTGTCGCCGCGGTCGGTTGCTCATGGGTCTGAGGTGACGGACTGTCGGACATGCCTGTGCCTCCCGTAGCGCGCTCACTACTGCGAGGGCTCCGGAGGGCCGGGATGTGACAGGTCACCGCGGAATGTGACCCAGGTCTCAGGCGTGTGCGGCACCGGGCGCATTCAGGAGGAGGGGGGCGGGCCGACCCGCCCTCGGGGCCGCCGACCGAGGGCGGGAGATCGGGGTCGACGGCCCGTTTCGCGGGGGAGAGCCGCCGTCCCGCGCGGGGCCTTCCGAGAAGGGCCGGGTACCAGTGGACTCCCCGCCCTCTCGCGCCGGGAGCGTGCGCGGGCCTCCGGCGCGGGTACACGCTTCACACGGGGTGCTCGGCGGGCAATACCCTGCCGAACCGTTCCGCCCGTCATGAGTTGACCGAGATGGACCGGGCGAAGTTGCCGAGAGGGACCGGACGAGTTGCCGAGAAGGGCCGGACGACTTGACCGGGATGGAAACTGACTTTCCTTCAATGGGCGGATGTCGTCGAAGTGGCTCACGCGCCTTGTTGGGCGTGAGCGTCATGTGCAAGGGTGAACTTCCTCGCACATGGCCAATGGCCAGGTCTGATTCACCGTTCGGGATTTCATCGTGCTGTCGGGCCCGAAAGGCTCGTGGCCGGCGGATGCCGAGTGGGAGACGTCCCGGCCGCTTTCCGTGCGCCAAGCCCGAAAGGTACGCACCAACAGGAGCTCCTTTTCGGCGGTCAGAACTCCTGTGTGCCACCTTGTGCCTTGGAAGGAAACCGCTCAGTGCACACCCCCCACCCGCCACGTCCGCCGTATCCGCCCGCCTCCGGTGCCGCCCCCGGAGAATCCGACGAGAGCCTCGCCGCCCTCCTGCGGGCGCAGCCGGAAGGCGAACTGGCGCACCCCGCCGCGCTCCTGCTCGCGCGGCACTGGCAGCCGACACACGACTACGCGGTCATCTGCCTCGCCTCCTCGACGGACGTCGCCTCGATGGTCACCGCCGCAGCCTTCCAGCAGGTACTGGAACGCCTCCGGCGCGCCGGGTCCGCCGCCGCCCTGCGCCCCCAGCTCCTGGTGGCCGTACGGGACATCATCACGGTGTGGTCCGCGGAGGACCGAATATCCGAGGCACTTCCGGATCTCCGGAAACCGGCCGGCGGTCGCGGTATGCGCGTGACGAAGTCCACGACACCGGAAAATCGCAAGCTCGCGGAACGTTCTTTCCAGGCTCTCCCGGGACTCGCCCAGTGCGTGCTCTGGCACACCGAGGTCGAGGCCGAGCACATATCCGTACCGGCCGGTCTGCTGGGCATGGATGTCGACAACGCGTCGGCGGCGCTCGATCAGGCCCGCGAGAAATTCCGCGAAGGCTGTGTACGGGCCCACCGTGAACTCGCGCCGAACAAGGAATGCCGCCACTACAACCGTCTCCTGGACGTTCCCATTCGGCGTGGCGGCGCCTTGCTCCCCGATGTGCAGCAACATCTGCTGGCGTGCCGATTCTGCCGTTACGCGGCCGAGCAACTGAGCCATTTCGAGGGCGGTCTCGGCGGACTGCTCGCCGAAGGCGTGCTCGGCTGGGGTGCCCGCCGCTATCTCGAATCGCGGCCGAGCGGCGGTCATCCGGCGGTCCGGTCCGTCCGGCACACCGGCAGACGCGCGGGCGGCACCGGCCGACCCCGTCCGCTGTCCCAGCGCTCCGCCCGGCAGGGACGGCACTCCTCCCCGGGCCCGCGGCACTCGAAGGCGATCCTCACCGGAGCAGGCCTGGTCTCGGTGGCCCTGCTCGCGACCGTCCTGGTCACGAGCCTGTGGTCGCAGGACGACGACGGGGCCGACCCGTCGGCCACCGCCGGGGCGTCCGCCGGTCTCTCCCCGGGCGGGCAGGCACCGCCCGCCCGGTCGTCCGCCCCGCCCGACTCGGCGGGCCTTCCCACCGGGCCCGTCCGGACCCGGCTGCGCAACCTCGCCGCCGACCTCTGCCTCGACATCAAGGGCGGCAGGGCGAAAGCCGGCGCGGGTGCCGAACTCGACACGTGCTCGGCCGTCGCGACACAGAAGTGGTCGTACGAGAAGGACGGCCTCCTGCGCAGCGCCGCCGAACCCGATCTGTGCCTGGACTCCCATGTGGACGCCGGTGTGGTCGTCCTGGGCAACTGCGCCGCCGCGTCCGCCGAGCGGGGTGACGACGTGCGCTACGACCTCACCGTGCGGGGCGAGTTGCTGCCCCGCTGGCAGGCGGAACTGGCCGTCGCCCCCGCCGCGGACGAGGCCGAGGCGGATGTGGTGGTCAAGATCCGGGACCGCGGTGACGACCAGCGCTGGCTCACCGACGACACCGGAGCGACGCCCGAGTCGCTGTCGATAGCGGGCACGGACGCGCCGTCCGGCGAGCCGACCGCCGGCCGGTCCGCGTCGGACACGCGGATCGGCTCCGACGCCGACGCCGGGAGCGGGGACGGGGCCGGCTCGGGGTCCGGGTGCGCCGGGCCGAGGTGCGAGGCCGAGCCGGGTACGTCGGGAGCGGACGGACCGGACCAGCTGGACGAGGGGGCGGAGTCGACCCCCTCGGCGTCGAGTCCCTACGCGGATCCCCACAGGGATCCCTACGCGGAGCGCCGGGCCGCCACGGTCGACGACTCCGGTACGTCTCCCGCCGAACCACTGCCCCTCCTGCTGGCGAGGTCGGTCACCGCCCTCGGTCTGTGACCTGCGGATTCGGCGGGGCTGCGGCCGACTTGGCGGCCACGGCCCCGGTCAGGTGACGGTCAGGAGGCGGTCTCCTCCTCCAGGTCGTCGGGGCCGAGGTCGCCCGGTCCGGCGTGTCCCGACAGGGCGAGCGTGAGGTCGAGTTCGGCCAGCAGACAGCGGATCACGTGCTCGACGCCGGCCTGGCCGTCGAGGCCGAGCCCGTAGGCGAACGGACGCCCTACGAGCACGGCCTCGGCGCCCAGCGCCAGTGCCTTGAAGATGTCGTCGCCCGAGCGGATCCCGCTGTCGAAGAAGACGGTCAGCCGGTCCCCGGCGGCCTCGACCACCCTGGGCAGCGCGTCGGCGGCGGCGACGGCACCGGCCACCTGACGTCCGCCGTGGTTGGAGACGACCACTCCGTCCATCCCGGCGTTGACGGCCCGCCGGGCGTCGTCGGGATGGAGGACGCCCTTCAGGACGATGGGGCCGTCCCAGTTCGCCCGCAGGAACTCCAGGTCGGGCCAGGTCTTCGCGGGATCGGCGAACATCCCGACGAAGTGCATGACCGCGGCGTTCGGGTCCTCGTGCACGGGCTTGGCCAGACCTGCCTGGAACGCCGGGTCGGAGAAGTAGTTGGCGGTGCCCACACCGTGCAGGAACGGCAGGTATGCCTGGTCCAGGTCCCGGGGCCGCCACGCCAGCAGGGGCGTGTCCAGCGTGACGAACAGGGCGGTGAACCCGGAGGCCTTCGCCCGGTCCAGGAAACTCTTCGTGACCTCGCGGTCCTTCGCCCAGTACAGCTGGAACCAGCGTTCCCCGCCCCCCATCGCCTCCGCGACCTGCTCCATCGGCGTACTGGAGGCGGACGACAGGATGAACGGCACCCCCTGTGCGGCGGCGGCGCGGGCCGCCGCCGACTCGGCGTCCGGATGCATGATCGACAGGACACCGACCGGCGCGAGCGCGAGCGGCGCGGGCAGCGGGCGGCCCAGCACCTCGACGGACAGGTCGCGTTCGTGGACGTCCCGCAGCATGCGCGGCACGATCCGGCGGCGTTCCAGCGCGGCGCGGTTGGCCCGTGCCGTACTGCCGTTGCCCGCGCTGCCCGCCACATAGCCCACCGGGCCGGGCCCCAGCCGCTGTTCGGTCAGCTCCTCCAGCCGGGTCAGATCGGTGGGCAGCCGGGGTACCGCTCCCGTCAACCCGTTCAGATAGATCTCGTACTGGAAGTCCGCCCAGTGCTTCGTCATCCGTACGTTCCGCCTCTCGCCCTGGTTCCGGTGGCAGGGACCGAACCGATCCTGACCTGGCCCCGCGACGATCCTGACGAGCGGGGCAAGAGCCGTCCAGCACGGGGACGGCACGCTCAGACCGGGAACGACACCCGTACGGACACCAGGCGGCCCGTCGGGTCCAGATCCACCGTGACCGGGAACCAGCCGTCGCCCTGGCCGGTCATCGCGCACAGCACCTGTGCGCCGCCGACCCGCACGGTGCCGGACTCCAGCGGGGAGGCACGGATCGCTCGCATGATCTGCCAGTGGTGGGAGTGCGGGCGGAAGTCCACCATCAACCGCCTGCGCGGGTCCGCGTCCTTCCAATCGAAGAGCGCGGTGGCCAGCCGCATCGCGTCCGGCATCGGCAGACCCGTCCAGCCCTTCACGCCCTTCTCACCGGGCTCGCCCAGGTCCGGGGCCGCGAACTCGGTGGCGGCCTCGGCCTCGGCCGCGCCCCAGAACGCGACGTCGGCCAGCCCGTCGACGGGGTCGTCGTGCCGCCAGGCGCTCAGTGCGTCGGCGTCGCCGAAGAGCAGCCGGGCCCAGTCGACGCGGATCTCCCCGAGTTCCACCGACTTGACGGCGGCGACGGCGGGGGATGGGGAGAAGGAGGGGGCGAGGGAAGAGCCGATGGGGGAGAGGGCGACGGCGGAGGGGGCGATGGGGACCACGATGCCGCTGTCCGTCGCGAGGACCGGCAGCGGACGGTCCCGGGGTACTCCGCCGAGGGCCACGACCGGCACGCCGTTCATCAGGAAGCAGCCTCCGCCGCGTTCCGCGCACCGGCGTACCCGCTCTCGGTGCGGCACCCGTTCGGCGCGGGCTTCGAGTGCGGCGTCGAGGCCCTGCTCCCGGCAGTGCGCGTCGAAGAGCTCGACCAGATGCGCGGCCCCGGACGCCGGGATGTCGTGCAGCGTCCGGCCGGGCTGCCTGTCGAAGGAGTGGGCCGCGGTGTCGGCGTCGGGGCCGGTGATCAGGAAGTCGGTCGCCGCGCTCACATCGGCGGCGACCGCCGGATCCCGGACCCCGAACGCACCCGGGTCCACCAGCGCCGGTGAACCCTCACCGCTCCACATGCCCAGATGACCGGCGTCGACGATCACCAACTCACCGGACGGACAAGTGATCTCGCCCAGTCCGTAGATCTCTCCCATGGCGGGGCAGTCTACGAAGACGGCGTTCCCGGACAGCCCCCCTGCGGCAGGAGCTGGCCGGATTTCGCTGTCAGGAGTACGGGGTACGGGGTGCGGGGTAGAGGCGCTCGGGAGCCGCGCGGGGTCAGGCTCCAGGAGTCGTCGGCCGGCCCGGCCCCGTGATCGGCGGCACCGGCACGTCCACGGTACGGACCAGCCGCGCGCCCTTCGGCCCGTACGCAGCCCTCGGCTCGGGGAAGCACCACAGCAGGCCGAGGAACAGGACCGCCGCGACGGCCAGCGAGATCGGCAGTCCGATGTCGACCCCGTCGGCCAGATCGCCGAGCGGTCCCACGAACTGGCCGGGGATGTTCGTGAAGAGGACACCGAGCAGCGCGGAGACCCACCAGGCGGTCATGCCGCGCCAGTTCCAGCCGTGCGTGAACCAGTAACGGCCGCCGCGCTGGCGCCGGTTGAAGACCTGGAGCGCGTCGGGGTCGTACCAGCCGCGGCGGGTGAGGAAGCCCAGCATCATCACGACCATCCACGGTGTCGTACAGGTGATGATCATCGTGGCGAACGTCGAGATGCTCTGGACGAGGTCGAAGCCGAAGCGGCCCACGAAGATGAACGCGATGGACAACACACCCACCAGCACCGTGGCCTGCACCCGCGACAGCCGCGGGAACACGGAGGAGAAGTCGAGCCCCGTGCCGTACAGCGCGGTCGTGCCCGTCGCCATGCCGCCGATCAGTGCGAGCAGGCACACCGGCAGGCGTCGCGGGTGCGGGCGAGACGCAAGAGGTCTGCGCTCAGCTCGAAGCGGAATGTTTCAGGCCTATTGCTGAGCAGGGGATATCCGGCCAGGGGGCCTGCGCGGCGACATGGCGCCCGCCCAGTTCCAAGGGAGACGTGTTCGATTTCCGTCACTTCGCGCCACTGATTCAATACGCAAGGTTACTGAAACGCGTGGGGTCGACGTGTGTTTCCGTCGCGGAATCGGCAGACTCGCGCTCGCCGCACCGGCAACACCGAGCCGGTGCGGCGTTCGACCGAGCGGAAGGATGCACACAATGCCGAACACCGCGCGCTGGGCAGCGACGATCACCCTGACGGCCACCGCCGTCTGCGGTCCCCTGGCCGGGACCGCCCTCGCCGCCTCATCGCCGACCGCGCTCTACGCCCCCTCGTCCCTGGTGTTCACCACGGGCCACGGGGAGATCGCGGCCGAGGCCACACCTGAACGCGCGGTCACCCTGAACTGTGCGCCGACGGCCTCGGGCACCCACCCGGCCGCGGTCTCCGCCTGTGCCGAACTCCGTGCGGCGGGTGGTGACCTCAACGCCCTGCCGGCCAGATCCGACGTCCTGTGCACCCGTGAGTACGACCCCGTCGTCGTCACGGTCGACGGCGTCTGGCAGGGCAAGCGGATCTCGTACGAGCGCACCTTCTCCAACGAGTGCGTGAAGAACTCCTACGGGACGACCGTCTTCACGTACTGACAGGGCCGGGGTCGCGTGGTCCTCCGAGTGCGTCGACGGAGGCCCGCGTAAGCGGATGGGGAGTGCGAGTCCCGTCGCGGAGTGCCGCGTGACCTCGCAACAGGGGCCGGCGGAGAGACGGAGTGGGGCCGTCTCTCCGCCGGCCCTGGCATGTCCGGCTTCACTGCGGGCCGGTGGCGCAGTCATTTCCGGCCCGAGGCGCGGGAGGCAGTTCCGTCAAGGGTGGGAAGCGGGTCAGGAGGCCGCAGGCGCGTAGCAGGCGGTGGATGCGGGGCTGGTCGGAGACCAGGCGGAGGGTGCCGCCGCGTTCCCTGGCCCGGCGTTCGGCCCGGCACAGCACCCGCAGCCCTGAGCAGTCGAAGAACTCGACCGCCCGGAGGTCCGCCACGACTTGGGGCACTCCGTCCGAGGTCAGGGCGTCCAGGTGCTCGCTCAGGGCGCCGGCCGTCGCCATGTCGATCTCGCCCAGCACCTCGACGACGGTGAACCCGGGGCCCGGGTAACTGTGTGCGTACGGGTTCGCCGGGGGCGGCCTGAACCCCGCCGCGCTCCCGGGCCCGGGGGCCGCGCCTGCGAGCCCGGGCTCCGCCGCGCCCGCGAGGCCGGGCTCCTCGTGGCCGCCCTCGGACGGTCCGGCGGCATGATCATGGGGTTGGGGTGGCATGTCGGCTCCACCTCGTACAGGTACGGGCGTATTCGATCTCGGTTGTTACCCGTAGTGCGCCGGAACCATCCATACCGCCCTCAACGCAAGATCTAGTTCACTCGACCTAGTGAACTTCAGCTGTAGCCGTTGACTTTTGGTCTTTATGTTTGCTCAACGTGCCCTGTTCATGGGGGTGTTGTCGACGTACAGTCACCGTGCTGCCCCAGTCCCTGGCCGCACCACGCACTTCGTACGACTGTCTGGCCAAGGAGGGTTGGCGGTGGGAACGCCGGTACGCGCTTCCTCGGACGGGCCTGCGCTGCTCACCGAGCACGGGCTCATGGAACCTGTCCGGGAGATGGAGTTCACGGCCCTCTTCGCGCGCCAGGACGGGGAGTTCGCGGCCCAGGCGGCCGCCGTGGCGGTGACGCAGGTCATCGATGCCCCGCTGTCGTTCGTCTCCCCGGTCCTCGACGCGGGCTGCTCCGCGAGCAGATGTCTGCTGGCGCGCAGCGCCGCCGACACCTGCCGGATCGTCCTCACGGCGGACCCCTCGGGCATCACCGTCGCGGCCACCGACGACGTGGCGGTCCCCCTGGACGCGGGCGACCCCGCCGGCGCCAAGAATCTGCCGCTGCTCGCCGTCGTGGACGGCCTGAACGTGCACCACGGCCCCGACGGCCATGTCTGGGTCGTGTGGAAGGGGTCGTGGCGGCGAACCGGTGTGGCTCCGGGCAGCCCCGGCCAATCTTGAAGCACCGCCCGCCGGGAACCCGGGCAACCTTGATCCACCGGCCCCCGGGCAGCCCCGTACAGCCTTAATGCATATGATGCGCAAGTGCGTGATTACTGCATAAGAACGGCGACCCCCGACGACGTCGACGGCGCCCGCTCCGTGATGCTCGACACCGTCTACCGGGACTTCGGCACAGGGTACGTACCTCGCTGGCACCGGGACATCATCGACCTCCACGGCGCCTACGTCGCGCCCGTCCGCCACACCCTGCTGGTCGCGGTCGACCCGCGGGACGGCACGGTGGCCGCGACCGCCGCCCTCGACGCCCGCGGCCCGGCCCACCCGCCGAACCCGCGCCACGTGGCCGAGCGCTACCCCTCCGGCGAGACCGCCCAGCTGCGCCGGGTGTACGTCCGCCCGGAGGACCGCAGACAGGGTCTGGCCCGCCGGCTCGTCGCGGGGCTGCTCGACTTCGCGGTGGCCGACGGCGGCTATCGCTCCGCCTATCTGCACACCGACCCGTCGGTGCCCGGAGCGGAGGCGTTCTGGCGTTCGCTGGGCAAGGCCGTCCACGACGAGCGCGAGGAACCGGGCGGCGGCCAGGGGATCATCCACTTCGAAGTCCCCCTGCCCTGATCCCTGCCCGGATCACCGCCCTGATCCCTGTCCCGATCCCTGCCTGACGACGCGGCCCCGCCCGCACCAGGCACCCCGCACCAGGCACCCCGCACCAGGCATTGCGCACCCCGCACTCCGCACCCCGTACCGAACGAAAGCAGCCATGCTCCCTCTGCCACGCCGTCGCAGGTTCGTCGCCGGACTGCTGCTCGCCCCCCTGCTCACCGGCTGCTTCGCCTCCGGCGGTGGCGACGAGTCCTCCGACAGCGCGGCGGGCGTACGGCTGAAGGTCGCGCTCGCCTTCCCGCCCGCCGAGAACTTCTCCCCGTACGGCGCAGACGCCACCCTCCTCAGCCGGCTCGGCGTCACCGAGGGCCTGACGCGCCTCGACGCCAACGGCGCCGCCGCCCCCGCGCTCGCCGAGTCGTGGACCCGCGAGAACGACCGCGACTGGCTGTTCACCCTGCGGGACGCCGCGTTCCAGGACGGTACCGAGGTCACCCCGAAGGCCGTCGCCGCCGCCCTCACCCGCGCCGCGGGCGCCGACCCCGTGACCGCCGCCCTGTCCGGCGTCGAACTGACCGCCGAGGCCGCGGGCGACAGCCGGGTACGTGTCACCACCGCCGACCCCGACCCGGCCCTGCCGCTGCGTCTGTCCAGCCCCGGCCTGGTGATCCTCTCGGCGAAGGCGTACGCGAAGAAGGACGCCGTCAGCCCCGTCGGCACCGCCACCGGCCCCTTCGAACTCACCAAAACCACCGGCACCACCGCGGCCCGCCTCGACCGCTTCGACGACTACTGGGGCGGCCGCGCCCAGGCCTCGGGCGTCGACGCGAAGTTCATAGCCGACGGCACCGCCCGGACGAACGCGCTGCGCACCGGTGAGGCCGACATCGCCGAGGCCGTACCCGTCTCGCAGGCGGCCTCCCTCGACAAGGCGACCCGTCGCGAGACGGCCACCACCCGCACCACCAGCCTGCTGCTCAACACCGGGTCGGGCGCGTTCAAGGACGCGAGGACGCGGGCCGCCGTCCGCGAGGCGATCGACACCTCCGCCCTCGCCAAGGGCGTCTACGAGGGGTACGCCGACGCCGGAGCCGGCATCTACGGGCCCGCCCTCACCTGGGCGGCCGACAAGCGCGTCAAGCCGGCCGGCCGGGCCGCGGCGGGCTCCGCCACCGGGAAGACGGTCACCGTGGCCACGTACGACAACCGGCCCGAGCTGCCCGAGGTCGCCCAGGTGCTGAAGCAGCAGCTGGAGAAGGCCGGGTTCACCGTGAAGCTGGAGGTGCGCGAGTACTCGCGGCTGGAGAGCGACGCGCTGGCCGGGAAGTTCGACGCGTTCGTGTCCGCCCGCAACACCATGCTCGACACCGGCGACCCGGTCTCCATCCTCGCCAGCGACCACACCTGCGAGGGCAGCTACAACCTGGCTCAGCTGTGCGACAAGAACGTCGACAAAGCCGTCTCCGAGGCCGAGTCGGTCAGCGACACCGCCGAGCGGCAGGACGCCGCGATGACCGCCGAGGCGGCGGTCCTCGGCACGGACGCCGTCGTACCGCTGGTCCATCAGCGGATCATCACGGGCGTCGGCGCCAAGGTCAGCGGCGTGCTCCTCGACCCGTACGAGCGCAGCCTCGTCGGCGTCGGCACCCGGCGCTGACGGGCGGTCGCCCACGTGCCCGAGGCAGCCGCCGTGCGTAAAGCGGCCCCCTTGCCTGACGCAGCCCCCGTGCCCAAGAGGGCCCACATGCTCAGGGTCGTCTTCCGGGGCGGGGCGCCGGTGCTGCTCTGGCGTGCCGTCCTCGTCGCCGTCCTCCTGTGCGGAGTAGGGCTGCTGCCGTGGCTCTCGCGTACCGACCCGGCGCTCACCGTGCTCAGGGCGCGGTCCGCCGAACGCACCGCGACCCCCGACGTCCTGGACGCGATCCGCGCGCAGCTCGGCCTGGACGCCGGGCCGGCGCGGCTGCTCGGCGACTGGCTCGGCGGACTGCTGCACGGCGACGCGGGCGTGTCGTGGATATCCGGCGCGGAGGTCATGCCGTCCGTAATGCAGGCGCTCGGCGTCTCGCTGCTGCTGATGGGCGGGGCACTGGTCGTCGCGGCGGTCACGGCGGCCGGCGTGTGCGCGCGGACCCTGCGGTTCGGGGCCGGCCGACGGCTCGACGAACGGCGTTCCGCGGGCACCGGCTCGGCGTTCCTGGCCACCCTGCCCGACTTCCTGACCGCCTCGGTGCTCGCCTCCGTCGTCGGCGTACAGCTCGGCTGGCTGCCCGCCCTCGGCTGGTACGGCCCCCAGTGGATGGTGCTGCCCGCGCTCTCGCTCGGCCTGCCCGCGGGCGCGCTGCTCGGGCGGATGCTCGACGACCTGCTGCCGGGCGCGTTCGCCGAACCATGGGCGCT
Source organism: Streptomyces dioscori (assembly GCF_003024195.1). Classification (GTDB taxonomy): domain Bacteria; phylum Actinomycetota; class Actinomycetes; order Streptomycetales; family Streptomycetaceae; genus Streptomyces; species Streptomyces dioscori. The sequence goes on along the minus strand of NZ_KZ679066.1, from coordinate 31,150 downwards.
GGCCGCCGCCGCGCGCGGAGTCCACGGCCGCACCGTCGCACGCCAGGCCCTGCGCCGTTGCGTCCCCGGCCTGCTGCCGAACCTGGGGCTCTTCGTCGTCGGCCTGACCGGCGGCGCGGTGGCCGTGGAACAGATCTTCGACATCCCGGGGCTCGGCCGGCTGTCCCTCCAGGCCGCGGTGGCCCAGGACCTGCCCGTCCTCCAGGCCGGCACCCTGGCCCTCGTCGTGCTGGCCGCGGCCGTCGGCGGCCTCGCCCGCCTCGGCGCCCGCCTCCTGATCGGCCCGGCCCTGCGCGACGGCGCGCTGCCCTCACTGCACCGCCCGACACCGTCCCGCCCCACCACACCGCCCCTGCTGTACGGGGGCCTGCTGCTCGTCGTCGTGGTGCTGGGCCTGGCCCGCGACCCCCTTGAGCTGGACACCACGGCACGACTCCGGCCCCCGTCCTGGGCGCACCCCTTCGGCACGGACGCGCTGGGGCGTGACGTCCTGGCCCGGGTCGGCCACGGCGCGCTCGACACGCTGGCCCTGGCAGCCGCCGTCAGCGCCGCCGCACTGCTCCTGGGCGTTCTCCTCGGGTTGCTGCCGCGGTTCTCCGGGCCGCTCGCCGACACGGTCAACGCGGTCCCGCCGGTTTTGGCCGCCCTCCTCGTCACCGCGGTCGCGGGCAGCGGGGCCACCACCCCGGCCCTCGCGGTGACCGCGGTCGCCTGGGCGCCCCTGGCCGCCCACACCTCGGCCCTGCTCCGCCAGGAGACGGCCACCACGCACCTCGCGGCGACCCGCGGCCTCGGCGCGACCCCGCTCCAACTCCTGCGCCACGAAGTCCTGCCGGCCGTCCTGCCCCCGGTCCTGCGCCACGCCCTGCTCCGCCTGCCCGGCGTGGCCCTGTCCCTCGCGGCCCTCGGCTTCCTCGGCCTCGGCGCGCAGCCGCCGTCCCCGGAGTGGGGCCTGCTGCTGTCCGAGAACCAGCCGTACGCGGAACGGGCGCCGTGGGCGTCACTGGCACCGGCCGCCGCGCTGGCCCTGCTGGGAGCCGTCGCGGTCACGGCAGGCGGCGGCGTCACCCGGCCCCGCTCCCTGCGGGCACGCGCCAGGCGACGACATGCCTGAACCAACAACGCGCTCCAAGGCTGCGAGACCCCTCACCACCCTCCGCACCTTCACCTCCCTCTCCCCGCTGCTGCGCCTGCTCGTCCTCACCCAGCTCGCCTTCAACATCGGCTTCTTCGCGGTCCTGCCCTTCCTCGCCGCACACCTGGGCACGGCGATCGGCATGGCGGGCTGGCTCGTCGGGCTGGTCCTCGGGCTGCGGACCTTCAGCCAGCAGGGCCTGTTCGTTGTGGGCGGCGCACTGGCGGACCGGTACGGGGTGCGGCCGGTGGTGCTCGCCGGCTGCGTCCTGCGCATCGCGGGCTTCGCCTGGCTCGGGTACGCGGAAGCCACTTGGGCGGTCATCGGGGCGGTCCTCCTGATCGGTTTCGCCGCCGCGCTCTTCTCACCCGCGGTCGAGTCGGAGGTGGCCCGGCAGGCGGTGTGCCGGGAGGAGGCGGGGGAGGGCCCGCGGACCCACGTACTGGCGCTGTTCACCGTGGCGGGGCAGGCGGGCGCGTTCATCGGCCCGTTCATCGGGGCGCTGCTGCTGGGCGTGGACTTCCGCACGGTCTGCCTCGCCGGGGCGGCGGTCTTCGTGCTCGTCCTGGCGGGCCACGCGTGGCTGCTGCCGCAACGCATCCCCGGCCGGGTGCAGGTACGTTCCCGCGGCGGACTCGGCCGCCTGGCACGCAACCGCCGCTTCCTGGCCCTGTGCTGCGCGTACGGCGCCTATCTCCTCGCGTACAACCAGCTGTACCAGCTGCTGCCCCTCGAAGTGGAGCGAGTGACGGGCTCACAGGCGCCGCTGGCCTGGCTGTTCGCGCTCTCCTCGCTGCTGGTCGTGACGACCCAGCTGCCCGTCACACGCTGGGCGGGCAACCGCCTGGACCTGCGCCGGTCCATGGCGACGGGACTGCTGCTGATCTCGGCGGGGTTCGCGGTCGTCGCCGCGGCCCGCCCCGCAGCCTGGACGGGAACGGTGGGGCTCCTGCCCGTGGCCGGTTACGTCGTCCTGCTCACCCTGGGCCAGATGCTGGTCGCCCCCGCGGCCAGGGCCTGGGTCCCCGACCTGGCCGAGCCGGACAGACTGGGCCTCTACACAGGCGCCCTCTCCTCGATCTCCGGCTTCATAGTCCTCCTGGGCAGCGCCACGACAGGCACCCTCCTGGACACGAACCTCCCCCCGGCCGTTCCCTGGCTGCTCCTGGCATTGGTCCCGGCGGCGGCGACAGCACTACTGCCCCACCCCCTCAGGCAAGGACTGGGGCGCAGCCCCGTCCTTGAGGGGCGCGGGGAACTGCGCGACCAGCCGTCCACACCGCCGCAGACGACATCGCAACCCCCGGGAGGGGAACGCAAAGAGGGGCCGCCGTCTCCCTGAAGACGGCGGCCCCTCGGCCCAGCGGCGACGCGAACGCGTCACATGTGAACGACAGGCGCAGCGTCAGGATCCTGCTCCGGAACCCCGGGACGGAACAGCAGGAACGTGATCAGCGCACCCGCGGCGAAGAACCCGGCAGACCACCAGAACGCAGTGGTGTAGCTCTCGATCGACGACTGGGCCCGCACCAGCGGGTCCGTCGCGTCCTTGCCGACCAGGAAGCTGGTAGCGGCACTCGCCGCGAGCGTGTTCAGCAGCGCGGTCCCGATGGACCCACCCACCTGCTGCATGGTGTTCACCGTGGCGGACGCCACACCAGCGTCCTCCGCGGCGACCCCACTCGTGGCCAGAGCCATCGCGGGCGGCATCACGATGCCGAGCCCCGCACCCATCAGCAGCAGCGGCGGCAGCACCGCGGTCGAGAACGCGGAGTCGACGTCGATGGCGGTCAGCCAGGCCATCGCGAGCGCGGCGAGCGCGAAGCCCGCGGGGATGACGGTCTTGGGTCCGATGCGCGGCACCAGGATCGTCGTGGACACCTGGGCCATGACCATCAGGGCGGCCATCATCGGCAGGAAGGCCACACCGGTCTTCGTCGGGCTGAAGCCCAGGTTCAGCTGCAGGTAGTAGGTGAGGAAGAGGAAGACACCGAACATGCCCGCGCCGGTGACGAGGACGGCGATGAACGAGGCCGCGCGGGTCCGGTCCAGCAGGACGCGCATCGGCAGCAGCGGGTGCGCGGCACGGGTCTGCCACCAGCCGAACACCGCCAGGAGGATGCCGCCCGCCACCAGGAAGCCCCAGGTGAGTGCGGAGCCCCAGTCGTGGGTCTCGGCGTTGGAGAAGCCGTACACCACGGAGAAGAGACCGGCGGAGACGAGCAGCGCGCCGGGCAGGTCGAGCTTGGAGTTCGCGGCGTCACGGTGGTTGTTCAGGAGGATCCAGCCGCCGACGAAGGCGGCGACGGCGAAGACGACGTTGACGTACAGGGTCCAGCGCCAGTCCAGCGCGTCCGTCAGTACACCGCCGAGCAGCAGGCCGAGCGCGCCACCGGCACCGGCGATCGCGCCGTACACGCTGAACGCCTTGGCGCGTTCCTTGGCGTCGGTGAACGTCGTGTTCAGCAGGGAGAGCGCGGCGGGTGCGAGCAGGGCGCCGAAGACACCCTGGAGGGCGCGTGCGACGACCAGCATCCCGAAGCTGTTGGCCGCGCCGCCGAGTACGGAGGCTCCGGCGAAGCCCGCGACACCGATGAGGAAGGCGGGCTTGCGCCCGAAGAGGTCGGCGATCCGGCCGCCGAGGAGAAGCAGCGAGGCGAAGGCCAGGGCGTACGCCGTGACGATCCACTGACGGTTGCCGTCGGAGAACCCGAGGTCGGCCTGGGCGGACGGCAGTGCGATGTTCACGATGGTCGCGTCCAGCACCACCATCAGCTGGGCGATACCGATGATCGCGAGGATCCACCACCGGTTCGCCGGGCGCACCGCGCCGGGTGCGTCCGGGGCGCCCTTGCGGGCGTCCTCGGACAGGGTCTGTGTCTTGGACATGGGAGGACTCCAGGGAAAGTTCGCTCGGCACTGGAAGTACGTAAACGAAACTGTTTCGTACTCTTCGAGGCTAGACCACTTTCATCGAAACGACAAAGTTTCGCTAGCGAGACGGACGTCACACGTGCGCCGGTCAACCTGGAGGGCCGGTCAAGGGTCCGGAAATCCGGTCCCGGGCCCTGCGCCGAGCCTTACTGCATCTGCCGTCGCACCAGCTCGTGCAGCCGGCCGCCCGTGTCCGCGAGAAGCTGCGCGGGCGTGCCCTGCTGGGCGATCCGGCCGTCCTCCATCACGATGACGCGGTCCGCGTCCATCACGGTGGACAGCCGGTGCGCGATCACCACGCGGGTCGCGTTGAGCGCGCGGGTGCTCTCGATGACCGTGCGCTGGGTCTCGTTGTCGAGCGCGCTGGTCGCCTCGTCGAAGAAGAGGATGCGCGGGCGCCGGATCAGCGCCTGGGCGATCATCAGCCGCTGGCGCTGGCCGCCGGAGACCGCGCCGCTGCCCGAGACGATCGTGTGCAGCCCCATCGGCATACGCCTGATGTCGTCGGCGAGCCCCGCCATCTCCGCGGCGGCCATCGCCTCCTCGGGCGTGTAGGGCTCCGTACCGCAGATGACGTCCATGATCGAGCCGGTGAACGGCTGCGCGTGCTGGAGCACGACACCGCACTGGCGGCGTACGGCGGACTGGTCGAGCGCGGCCAGGTCCTGGCCGTCGTACAGCACACTGCCCGCGACCGGCTTGTCGAAGCCGATGAGCAGCCGCAGCAGTGTGGACTTGCCGCAGCCGCTGGGGCCGACGACCGCCACGAACTCGCCGGGCCTGATCGCGAAGGACAGGTCGTCGAGGACGAGCGGCCCGTCGTCGGTGTACCGGAACGACAGCTTCTTCGCCTCGATGGCCCCGGACAGCTCGGCGGGGCGCGTGCTCGCCACCCGCACCTCCGGCTCCGCGTCGAGGACCGGCTTGATCTCCTCGAACATCGGCAGCGCGGCGACCATCGACACGAAGGAACCCGTCAGCTGGGTGACCGAGGTCAGCAGCATGGTCATCGAGGTGTTGAAGGTGAGGAAGGCGGCGGCCGACAGCGTTCCGCGGGCCGGTCCCGCCAGCAGCATGAACATGATGAGCGAGCAGAGCGGCAGATACACCGAGCCCAGCACGGTCGTCAGGTTCTTGATCCGGCCGACCCGCTGCTGGAGTTCACGGCTGCGGGCGAACTCGCCCGCCCAGGCCGCGTACGCGTAGTTCTCGGCCGCCGCGACCCGCAGCTTCGGCAGCCCGCGCAGGGTCTGGAAGGCCTGGTTGTTGAGCTTGTTGCTCAGCACGATCAGCCGGCGCTGCCAGCGCACCTGCCACAGACCCAGCCCGAGGAACACCCCGGCGATCACCACGAGCATGCCGATCGCGGCGAGCGCCATCGGCACGCTGAACCAGAACAGCAGCGCGAGGTTCATCGCGCCGACCGTGACCGACTGGACCACCACGGGGCCGAGGCCCGCCATCATGCGGCGGATGGCGCTGATGCCCATGGCGGCACTGGCCAGTTCACCCGTGGAGCGCGAGGTGAAGAACTTCGTGGGCAGCCGCAGCAGCCTGTCCCACACGGCCGGCTGGAGCGTGGCCTCGATCCGGCCCTCAAGCCGCAGCATGGTGAGGTTCTGCATCAGCGTGAACGCCGCCGACACCGCACTCGCGATCATGATGGCCAGACAGATCTGGACGATCAGGCTCTCCTGGGCCTTCGGCACGAACTCGCCCAGCACCTTGCCGGTCGCGACCGGCACCAGCGCGCCGAGCGCCACCGTCACCAGACCGCTGAGCGCGAGATTGCGCATGTCCCCGCCGGTCCCCTGGAGGCTGAACCGCAGCAGCCGCAGCGGGGTCAGTCCGCGGTCGGGCAGCGGCCGGTAGAACATCACCGCACGCGGCTCGAACTCCGCCGCGTTCGCCTTCTCCACCGGTGTCTCCCGGCCGCTCGACGGATGCACCGCCACATAGCCGCCGCGCCGCCACAGCAGAGCGGCCGGCGCACCCGAGGCGACCCGGTGCCCGACCAGTGGGCCGACGTTGTCGCGCCACCAGCGGCCGTCGAGGCGGACGGCACGTGCCCGGACCCGGGAGGCGAGCGCGATCCGCTCCACCGGGTCGAGACGGTCGCTCTCCGAGCCGCCCTTCGCGGGATCGGCGAGGGTGATCCCGGCCGCGCGGGCGACCAGCCTGCACGCCGCGTACGTGGCATCGGCGTCGGCCGCGCCCTGACCCTGGCCCGAACGCTTCGATATGGAGGCGAGCAGCGTGCGGTCGGCCTGCGCGCGGACCGCCTCGCCCGCCTTGATACCCGCGGCCGTCCGGGTCTCGTGGGTGCGCTCCAGCTGCTCGATCCAGCGGTCGAGGGTGGCCAGCAGCCGGTACTGCTGGTCGACCATCGTCTGCCACATCGCCGGGTCGACCAGCAGGTCCGCCGCGGCCTCGGCGCCGTACAGGGAGCCGTACTGCACACTGCCCGGCGGTACCTGCGTCCACAGGATGTCGTCGTCGGTGAGGGCCGCGCCCCGCTCGGTGGCGAGCGGCGCCTCGAAGAGGATGGCGAGGCCCCGGCCGACACCGAGGGACAGGGCGTACTCCAGGGGGCTGGTCGACGGGGGTACGTACTGGGGGGTGCCGTACGCGTCGTACGTCCAGGTCTCTGTCTGCGGCGGGCGGTGCAGCTCGCGCAGCTCGATACGGCGCAGGACGCACTCACGCAGGGGCCGGCCGACGAGCGTGTGCTGGGGTCCGGCGACCGGGCCGAGCAGCAGCGAACCCGCTTCGAGGCGGCCGAGATGGTGCCAGTGGCCCTGCTGCGCCGCGTCCACGGCGAAGAGGTCCATGGCCCCGGCCGCGACGAGCCACAGGACGTGCGGCCCTTCGAGGTCCAGACGGTTCAGGCCCGAACCGTCCACCGGGACACCCATGCCGCCGAGCGCGGCGAGCACGTAGTCGCCCTCGGTCACAGGTTGCTCATGTTCAGGTTGCTGCTGGTACTCGTTCTGCGGGTACGCGGACGTCATCTCATCGCTCCCTGACCAGCTCGGCGTACGCGCCGCCGGCCGCCACCAGGGCGTCGTGACGCCCGCGTTCCACGACCGTGCCGTGCTGGAGCACCACGATCTCGTCGCTGTCGCGCACGGTGCTCAGCCGGTGCGCGATGACCACACAGGCACAGCCGCGCCTGCGCAGGTTGTCCATCACGAGCTGCTCGGTCTCGGCGTCCAGCGCGCTCGTCACCTCGTCGAGCACCAGGATGCTGGGCCTGCGCACCAACGCCCGCGCGATCTCCAGGCGTTGGCGCTGCCCGCCGGAGAAGTTACGGCCGTCCTGCTCGACCCGGCTCTGGATGCCACCCGGGCGCCGCATCACCACGTCGTACAGCGCCGCGTCCCGCAGCGCCTCGACCACCGCCTCGTCCGGGACCGACGGGTCCCACAGGGCGATGTTGTCGCGGACCGTGCCCTCGAAGAGGAACACGTCCTGGTCGACGAAGGAGACGGAGGAGGCGAGCGCGCCGCGCGGGATGTCCTCCAGCCACTGCCCGTCGATCCGGATCACACCCTCCCACGGCGTGTACAGGCCCGAGATCAGCCTGGACACCGTCGACTTGCCGCTGCCGGAACCGCCGACCAGGGCCACCTGCCGGCCCGGACCGACCGTCAGCGAGAAGCCGGACAGCAGCGGCTTGTCGAGCGGGCTGTAGCCGAAGGTGATGTTCTCCAGCTCCACATGGCCCTGCAGCCGACGGGTGCTGTCGTTCGCGCCGCGCCGCGAGTAGAGCGGGTCGGCGGCGAAGTTCTCGACGTCCTTCAGCCGGGCCACGTCGGCCGCGAAGTCCTGGATACGGCCCGCCACACCGTTGAGCCGGGTGATCGGCGCGGTGAAGCGGGTCACCAGCGCCTGGAACGCCACGAGCAGACCCACGGAGATGTGTCCCTCCACGGCCCGCATGCCGCCGATCCACAGGATCAGGGCGCTGTTGAGCGTCGCCAGCGTCGGCGCCACGACACCCAGCCAGGCGCTCGGCACGCCGAGGCGCTGCTGCTCCTCCAGCGTGGTGGCGTGCTGTCCCGCCCACTTGCGGAAGTAGCCGTCCTCGCCGCCGGTCGCCTTCATCGTCTCGATCAACTGCAGGCCCGTATAGGCCGTGTTGGTGAGCCGCGCGTTGTCGGCCCGCAGCTTCGCCGTGCGCGTCGCCCGCAGCCGGATCACGACCCGCATCGCCACCACGTTGAGCAGCGCCACTCCGACACCCACCGCCGTGAGCTGCGGATCGTAGGTGTAGAGCAGGACGGCGTACAGGACCACGACGACCGCGTCCACGCCCGCCGCCGCGAGGTCCCGGGCCAGGGTCTCGGCCACCGCGTCGTTGGACTGGAGCCGCTGCACCAGGTCGGCAGGGCTGCGCTGGGAGAAGAACGTGACCGGCAGCCGCAGCAGATGCCGCAGGAACTTGGCACTGCTGAGCGTCGAGGAAATCAGCCGGCCGCGCAGCAGGTTCGCCTGCTGCAGCCAGGTCAGCACCACCGTCAGCAGCACGCTCGCGCCCATCGACGCGAACAGCACCCCGAGCAGCGAGGTCTGCCCGCCGATCAGGAACATGTCGATGTACGTGCGGCTGAGCGCAGGCACGGCGGCGCCGACCGCCACCAGGAGCAGGCTGGCCAGCACGGCGGCGGGCATGGTGCCCGAGGTGCCGCGCAGCCGGGCGGGCATCGCACCCATGACGCCGGGCCTGCGGCCACCCTTCTCGAAATCAGGACCCGGTTCCAGGACGAGGACGACGCCCGTGAAACTGGTGTCGAAGTCCTCCATGGAGATGAAACGCCGGCCCTTGGCGGGGTCGTTGATGTGCACCCCGCGCCGGCCCAGACGGCGCCCGATCCCATCGAGGACGACGTAGTGGTTGAACTCCCAGAACAGGATCGCCGGGGCCTGCACCTCGGCGAGCGCCGCCGTGTCCATCTGCATGCCCTTGGCCGTCAGGCCGTAACTGCGGGCCGCCTTCAGCAGGTTGCTGGCCCGCGAGCCGTCGCGCGAGACACCGCAGGCGATCCGCAGTTCCTCCAGCGGGATGTGCCGCCCGTGGTGGGCGAGGACCATCGCGAGGGAGGCGGCGCCGCACTCCACGGCCTCCATCTGCAGGACGGTGGGCGTACGGGCGCGTCCGCCCCGGCCCTTGGGGACCTTGCGCTTCGGGGGCGCCGAGCGGCGGCGGCCCCGTACGGGCGGCGGCAGTTCGGCTCCGGTGGTGTGCGTGGCGGACGAGGTGTCCTGGGGTGCGGTCACGGCAGCAGCCAATCGATGGGGCGCTGGTCGTCCAGGCGGATCGAGCCGGCGGCCATGGCCATGGAGTCGAGCCGGAACGGCGGGCCCTCGGCCGACGACCACTTGTAGCCGGACTTCGTGCCGGAGGAGGTGTCGAGCCGGACGAGGACGGCCACCGGCCGGCCCTTCTCGGTGAACTGCTCGCCCAGTTGGCTGTCGCCGAGGAAGGCGGCGATCTGCTGCGGTGACTGGGCCGCCCGGTCCACCGACTTCACATGGCCGCGCAGCACCCCGTACTCCTGGGTCGGCACGGACTGGACGGTCAGGTCGACGGCGGCGTTCGCGGGGATCGTCGCGGCGTTCTCGGCGGGCACGTACACCGTCGCGTACAGGGGGTCGTCGGCGCCCGCGACCTTCTCCACCGCGGCCACGTTCGTGCCGGTGCTGATGATCGCGCCGATCGTCGCGGCGAGCCCGGAGACCCGGCCCGCGGCGACGCTGCGTACGACCGTCTCACCCCTGGCCGTACGGACCTTGAGGACGGGGGCGTTCGCCTTGATCCGGCGGCCCTGCTCGGTGAGGACCGCGGTGACCTGGCCGGAGACAGGGCTTTGCAGAAGGTAACTGCCCTGCCCGTGCGTGAGGATGGCGGGCGCGCTCACCGTGGACGCCACGGAGCCCGTCACGGCCCAGACCGACGCGGCCGCCATGACGACGACCGTCACGCACAGCACGAGCCAGCCCTGGGGGCGGGCGAAGCGCACCGGCAGGTCCAGCTCCTCCGGCGACTGCAGTTTGGCGAGGGCCTGTTGACGGAACTGCACGGAATTCTCACCTGCGAGTGACTGATGGCGCGTCCCGAAGACGAACCGAGCCAGAAAACAAAAGAAAGAGGCAGCACCCGTGAGTCCCGGAACCGGGGAATGGTTCCGGGACTCACGGCACGCTAAGCGATCACAGAAGTGATCAGAGACCGGCGACCAGGCCGGTGACCGGGGCGGTGTTCAGGCCGGTCGCACCCTCGACCGTGCCCACGACGGTGTCGACGAGGCCGGAGACCGGGGCGATGCCGTCGACCACACCGGTGACGGTGCTGAGGGCGTTCAGCGCGAGGCCACCCGAGACGTTGTCGAGGTCGGCGTCGGAGATCTCGGCGGTCTGGACCTGGGGGGTGGAGTTCATGATGAACTTCCCTTCCTATTGATATTCACAAGGGGGGAGCGGCCCCCTCTGGGGACAGATGGTCGGCCGCGACCGCGAGCGCCCGGATCCCGAAAACGAAATCCGAGGAACGGCCCCCGCGGTGCAATGGATCAAAGCACGGCGGCGCATCGCTCATCCAATCAACGGGCCATACGAACGGGGCATTTCGGAGCCCGATCGGTTCAACCGTGCAGGCCTGCGCACCGCGTGGTGGCGACTTCTTCACATGGCCCCGGAGGTCATGCACATCTCCGCAACACAAGGCGGAACCTGAATCGGGCACACCTCGCCAATGGCGCGGCACGCGACGATCCGTTGTGCGGATTCGCCGCGTGCCGTGACTCCACTGCGTATTCGCTGTGCAGATTTGCTGAAGCCAGGATTCCGCTCCGGCCGGCGGGCTTTCCGTCACCGCCCGGTCGCTGAAGGTGACCGGTCCGCGGTCAGTCGAGCTTCTTGAGGAGCTCGGCCGCGAGCGGAGCGGAGGAGGCGGGGTTCTGGCCGGTGACGAGGTTGCGGTCGACGACCACGTACGGGGCCCACGGCTCGCCCTCCCGGAAGTCGGCGCCGATCTCCACCAGACGGTCCTGGAGCAGCCACTTGGCCTTCTCCGCGAACCCCGCCTGGGTCTCCTCGATGTTGGTGAACCCCGTCAGGCGGTAGCCGGCGAAGGCGTTGCCGCCGTCCTCCGTGGTCGCCGCCAGCAGCGCGGACGGGGCGTGGCAGACCACACCCAGCGGCTTTCCCGACTCCAGGGCGCGGACGAGCAGGCGGCCCGAGTCGGCGTCGACCGCGAGGTCCTCCATGGGCCCGTGGCCGCCGGGGTAGTAGACGGCCGCGTACGCGTCGAGGTCCACGTCCTCCAGGCGGATCGGACGCCGCAGCCCGTCGAACGAGGCGAGGGTGGCGGCGACCTTCTCCGCGCCCTCCTGCCCGCCGTTCAGCTCGGGGGCCAGGCTGCCCTGGTCCACGGTCGGGACGACCCCGCCCGGGGTGGCCACGACGATCTCGTGGCCGGCGGCCTTGAATGCCTCGTACGGGGCGACGGCCTCCTCAGCCCAGAATCCGGTCGGGTGCTTCGTGCCGTCCGCGAGAGTCCAGGAATCGGCACCGGTCACTACGAAAAGAATCTTCGACATGTATCGAAGGTAGGCCTATGGGACACAGAGATCCAATGGGGGATCAATGGGGGGATCCCCATGGATGCGTCAGGGGCGCCGCATTTCCTGTGACGTCGCGGGAACAGTCCCGAATACACCCGAATGAACCGGCGCGGCCCGAGAGCCATGTGGCCGTATTCCCGTCACTTTCGCGCTTTCGGCTGGGATGCTTCCCGCGCCGCCGACCGGTTCCGGCATCGAGCGGGTGACGCCGTCCGGGCGGGCCGGCCGGTATCCGTGGTGGTCAGCGTCATGGGGCCGTCGGTCCCCGTCGTCGCGGCCCGAACCTCCCGCGCGGCCGATTCGCGCTTTCGCAAAGGAAGTTGCGCAACAAGTTTGAACGCCCCACGTACCGCTTGCGTATCAACAGCCATCCAGGCGCCCGCAGTCAGCCGTCATTCGGCGGCTCGGACCCCCAGTCCCCAGGAGGTCATGAAGTTGAGTCACAAGCGGATACCGAAGCGCAAGGCCGTCATAGCCGCAGGAGGCGTGGTCGCGCTCGGCGCGGCAGCCCTCATCCTGCCCAACGCGATGGCGTCCCAGACCGATGCGACGGAAGGTGCCGCCCCCAGAACGCTGAAGGCCGCGGACGCGTCTGACCTCGCCTCTCAACTGGCCGAACTGCTCGGTGAGAGCTACGCCGGCGGATATTACGACTCCGGCAAGCAGCAGCTCATCATCAACGTCGTGGGCGACAACAACAACATCATCCTGGCGGAGAAGAAGGGCGCGGTGGTCCGGCAGGTCGAGAACAGCACCGCCGAACTCAAGACGGCGTCCCAGACGCTGAAGGCCGACGCGACCATCCCCGGCACCTCCTGGGCCGTCGACCCCCGGACGAACAAGATCCAGGTCACCGCCGACAGCACCGTCACAGGTGCGAAGTGGGACCAGCTGGAGTCCACCGTCCAGACGCTCGGCGCGGGCGTGGCGACCATCAAGAAGTCCGCCGGTGAGTTCAAGACGTTCGTCGAGGGCGGCGACGCCATCTTCGGCGGCGGCGCGCGCTGCTCGCTCGGGTTCAACGTCGTCGCCGACGACGGCAGCCCGGCCTTCCTGACCGCGGGCCACTGCGGTGTCGCCGCCGCGGAGTGGTCGGACGCGCAGGACGGCGCGCCGATCGGCACGGTCGAGACGGCCACGTTTCCCGGTGCCGGTGACTTCGCCCTCGTCAAGTACGACGACCCGGCGACCGTCGCTCCCAGCACGGTGAACACCGGTGAGCAGACCGTGGAGATCCTGGCGGCCGCGGATGCCACGGTCGGCGAGACGGTCATCCGGATGGGCAGCACCACCGGTCTCAACGACGGTCAGGTCACCGGTCTCGACGCCACCGTGAACTATCCGGAGGGCACGGTCACCGGCCTCATCCAGACCGACGTCTGTGCCGAGCCCGGGGACAGCGGCGGCTCGCTGTTCACCGCGGAGGGCAGTGCGATCGGGCTGACCTCGGGCGGCAGCGGCGACTGCACGGTCGGTGGCGAGACCTTCTTCCAGCCGGTGACCACCGCGCTGACCGCCGTGGGCGCGACGCTCGGCGAGGGCGGCGCGGGTGCGGGCGAGGAGGCCGGGGCCGGTGAGGAAGCGGGTGCTGGTGAAGAGGCCGGGGCCGGCGAGGAAGCGGGCGCTGGTGAAGAGGCGGGTGCCGGTGAGGAAGCCGGGGCCGGTGGTGACGCGGTCGGCGGTGAGGATGTCGGTGGTGAGGCCGTCGGGGGCGAGGAGCAGGCCGGCGATGCCGGTGACCAGGCCGGTGACGCTGCGGGTGATGGTTCGGGTCACGACCAGTGATCTGACCTCGCGTCAGTAGCGGTGCCGTTCTGAGTGGCCCGGTCCTCCGGCGGGAGGATCGGGCCATTCCGTGTTGGTTTTTGGCTGCGGGCCGGTGGGGGCCGGTCGCGCAGTTCCCCGCGCCCCTTGGGGGGTGGGGGTGCGCGGGGTGTTGTGGGGTGCGGGTGCGTCGGGGCCGGTCGCGCAGTTCCTCGCGCCCCTTGGGGGGTGGGGGTGCGCGGGGTGTTGTGGGGTGCGGGCGCGTTGGGGCTGGGTGCGCAGTTCCCCGCGCCCCTTAGCGGGTCGGCGTCGCCCGGAGCAGGAGCAGGGCCACGTCGTCCAGGCGTTGGTCTGCCGTGCCGCTGTGGTGGACCAGGCTGTCGGCCACCTCGTCCAGGGGGCGGTCGCCGACCTCGGCGAGGAGTTCCGCGAGGCCCGCCAGCGCGTCCTCGATGTCGACGCCGCGGGATTCGATCAGCCCGTCGGTGTAGAGGGCGAGCAGCGAGCCGGGCGGCAGCGCCACGTCGGTCGTCGGGTACACGGCGTCCGCGTCGATGCCCAGCAGCGGACCGCCCGCCAGGTCGAGCACCCGCACCTTGCCGTCCGGCCTGCGCACAAGGGGCGGCGGATGTCCCGCGCGGGCCATCACGAGCCGCCCGTTCGCCGGGTCCAGCCGCAGATAGACGCAGCTCGCGAACAGCTCGGTGCCCAGGTCGATCAGTAGCCGGTTGGTGCTGCGCATGACCTCCCCGGGCGACTGCCCCACGGTCGTGTAGGCGCGTACGGCGGTACGGATCTGGCCCATCAGGCCCGCCGCGGTGACGTTGTGGCCCTGCACGTCCCCGATCACCGCGGCGGCCTCCGCCGTGACCTCCGCGCCGGTCGGGACCAGGTCGTAGAAGTCCCCGCCGATCTCCATGCCCTGGGTGGCCGGCAGATAGCGGGCGGCTGCCTCGACGCCGGGCAGCGACGGCAGCGAGGGAGGCAGCAGCGCGGCCTGCAGGCCGTGTGCCAGCTTGTGTTTCGCGTCGTACAGGCGGGCCCGGTCGAGGGCCTGCGCGACCAGCCCGCTGAGGCTGGTCAGCACGGCACGCTCGTCGGCCGGGAAGGGATGGGGTGCCGCGTAGGCGAGGACGCAGGTGCCGACCGGCCGTCCGGAGGCGATGAGCGGCAGATACGCCCAGGCCGCCATGTCACCGGCCGGCCGCTGGTCCGGATACAGACGCGCCAGCTCCTGGCCGGAGGCGAAGAAGGCCGGCACACCGCTCACGAGCGCGTGCGTACCGGGCGAGGGCTCACTGAGCTGCATCCCGTCGAACCGTTCGAGTTCCCGCGGATCCGGATAGCCGCGCTGTCCCAGGACATGCAGCCGGCCGCCCTCCGAGCCGAGCATCACCAGCCCCTGGCTGCCCATGGCGGGGGCGATCTCGTCGGCGACCAGCTGGACCACGTCCTGCACACCCACCGCCTGGGTGAGCGCCCCGGCCAGGCTCAGTACCTGCGAGATGGAGACGAGACGCGTACCGGTCTCGCCGTGCTGGAAGGCCGCGGGGCCCTCCCGCGCCACGGCCCGCGCCCGGGTGATGCGTACGCTCAGCCCGTTCGTACTGGGATAGAGGCGGAACGACAGCCAGTCCGAGGGCGGCCGCAGCGCCACGAACGACGTCACCTGCTGGCTGAGCAGCGCGGCGCGGTAGCGGTCCTCGTAGACCGGGTCGTTGAGCCAGGGCACCGACGCCCACAGCTGCATGCCCAGCAGCGCGCTGACCGGCAGCCCCAGCAGCTCGGCCGACGACGCGTTGGCGAAGGTGATCCGCCCCTGCAGATCCAGCGCGCACAGCCCGTACGGCAGTCGCGCCACCATCCGGGACGCCTCGACCGTGCCGAGCGTCCCCGCCACGCTGGCGATGGGCGCGGGCGAGAGCAGATCGGGCTCGGGCCGGATCTGCCGGCCCGACTCGTGGGCGCGCTCCAGCCGCATCGCGAGCCGGTCGCAGGCGGCCGTCAGGTGGTCCCGCTCCCAGTCCGACAGCTCCGGGGGATGCGCGCCCGGCCAGGTCACGAAGATCGCCCCGTACGTGGCCCGGTCGGTCGCCACCGGCAACGCGGCCAGCGCGAACGGATACGGCAGGACCACCGAGATCCGCGGATAGCGGCGGGCCATGTCCTGCTCGCCGCCCACCCACACGAGCCGCCGGTGGCGCGCGGCCTCCGCCACCGGGATCGGCGCGCTCAGGCCCAGCCGCTCCCAGGGAGCCGCGAACGCCCGGGGCAGCCCGGCCATGACGGCCATCTCCAGCACCGGTTCGCCCGGGGTCAGCAGATACACCGCGCCCGAGTGCGCGTGCACGTCGTCCATGAGCGCGGCCAGGGTGAGGGAGAGCAGCGGGCGGCCGACCGGAGCCGGAGCGGCCCGGGACGGATGCCCGGACGCCTGCCAGTGGGACACATCGACCACCTCCCTCGGCCACACGGAGGAGCCCAGGGGTCAAGGCTCTCCCGTGGGAGCGGTTCCCGCACGGCGAGGCACGGTGAGGATGCCCGGGGCGCGCCGCCGCGCCATCGCCGGGCGCCCCCACTGTCCGTTCCGCGCGCCGTTCTACGCAGCGTGACCCCTGTCGGCGGTATCCCCGGCGAGCCCCGGAAACTCTCCGTGACGCCATCGAAGGGCCCGCAGGAGGGGCCTCACACACGTCCGGCCGACGGGCCACCTCACTTCGTGACGTTCACAGGGGCTGCGCCCGCGTCCCGGAAGCGCTGTAATGACGGACGTGGTCAGTGAGGGCGATGCGGGACGCAGCACGCGAACGGTGCGTGCCGAACTTGCCCTCAAGGCGCTCCGCACGGACCTCGGCTCACCCGAACGGCTGCGGAGCGTGCTCGAACAGGCACTCGTCTACGGCGGGGCGACCCTCGCCCTCGTGTACGCGCCGGGCGACCGCGGTGACCAACTGTGCCTGATCGAGTCCGCGGGCGTCCCACGGGTCCTGTACGGCGTACGCGACAGCTATCCGCTCTCGGGCGGCTCACCGGCGGCCGACGCCTACCGTGCCGGGCAGCCCCGGTGGCTCGGCCCCGCCGAACTGGCCGTGCTCCCCGGCGCCCGGCCCACACCGGCGGGGGACCACTGGCTGGCGGCCCTGCCACTGCCCCCCGACCCGCGGGGCGGCGGCTGCCTGGTGGCCGTGAGCGAGAACCCGGGCGGCTTCGACACCGAGGACCGCAAGTGCCTGGAGCTGTTCGCCGAGGCGGTCTCCTTCCCGCCCCCGGCCGACACCGGCGAGTCCGAGCCGCTGGCCAGCAGCTCGTTCAGCCTGGCCATGGACTCCGGCCGGGTCGAGGTCGACGACGAGATGCTGGAACTGTTCGGACTCGTGCCCGCCGAGTTCGACGGCAAGGTCGAGACGCTGCTGAGCATGACCGTGCCGGAGGACCTGCCCACGCTGATGTCCGTGGTGGAGGCCGACCACATGTCCCTCGGCGAGCGCGAGCTGGAGTTCCGTATCCTCCAGCTCTCCGGCGAGCAGCGGTGGCTGAGGCTGCGTGCCCGGCTGCTGCCCGCCGCCGACGGGCGTCCGTCCCGGCTGGTGGGCACCGTCGCCGACGCCTCCAAGCTGCGGTCCGGCGGCAACGAGGTGGCCCGCGTCCAGCGTCTCGCCGCGGCCCTCGCCACCGCGGGCACCGTCCACGACGTCGGCCAGGCCGTCGTCACCGCCCTGCGCCGGCCCCTGAACGCCGACCGGATCGCCCTGGCCGAGCTGGAGGGCGACCGCCTCGTCGTCACCGTCCTGGACCCGCCGGAGCCGGAGGCCTGGCCCGAGGTGTGGCGCACCGAGTGGCGCTCGGAGTGGCCCGACGCCCCCGTGCGCTCCATGCCGACCCTGGAGGCCGCCCTGCGCGAGGGCCGCGCGGCGATCTGGCCCGCGGGCACCCCGCTGGAGCCGGCGCTCGCCGACGTCGGCCCCGGCGGCCTCGCCGTCCTGCCCCTGCCGGCCGGCGGCCGGATGGCCGGGGCGTGCCTCATCGGCTGGGACACCCCGCACGACTTCGGGCCCGACGAGCGCGCCCTGCTCACCGCCTCCGCGGGTCTCGCGGGGCAGGCCCTGATGCGCGCCCACGCCTTCGACGCCGAACACGAACTCGTCGGCATGCTCCAGCGCACCCTCCTCCCACGCCGGCTGCCGCCCCTGCCCGGCGCCGAGGCCGTCGCCCGCTATCTGCCCACCACGGCGGGCCTGGAGGTCGGCGGCGACTGGTACGACGTCATCCCGCTGCCCGACAACCACGTGGCCCTCGTCATCGGCGACGTCCAGGGACACAACGCCCAGGCCGCCACCCTGATGGGCCAGATGCGTACCGCCCTGCGCGCGTACGCCGTCGAGGGCCACCCCCCGGACGTGGTCGTCTCGCACGCCAACCGGCTCCTCATGGGCATGGAGACCGACCTCTTCGCCACCTGCTGCTACGTCGACGTGGACATGGCGGAGGGCACGGCCTGGTGCGTACGGGCCGGGCATCTGCCGCCGGTCCTGCGGCACCCGGACGGCACCACCGCCGTCGTCGTCACGGAGGGCGGGCCGCCCCTCGGCGTCATCACCCAGGCCGACTTCCCGATGAGCCCCCTGCCGCTCCAGCCCGGCACCGTGGTGGCCCTCACCACGGACGGCCTGGTCGAGTCCTCGGAACTGGACCTGGACGACGGTCTGAACCGGCTCGCCGGGCAACTGGCCGCCGCCGACCCCGCCCACCTCGGACTCGTCGCTGACGCCCTCCTCGCGGACGCCAACCGCGGCGACGACGTGGCCCTGCTCCTCATGCGCTACGACGGCCTGGAGCTGCGGCCGCTGCGGGAGAGCTGGACGGTGTGGCGCGTCCCCGAGGCGGTCCGACACGCCCGCCGCTTCACCCGGCGTGCCCTGCGCGCCTGGGGCGTCAGGGACGAGCCCGACGCCATCCTCCTGATCGTCTCCGAACTCGTCACCAACGCCCTCGTGCACACCGAGGGCCAGGTCCGTCTCGACCTCACCCTCATCAACAACCGCATGCGGGTCGCCGTCGTCGACGGATCACCGCGTTCGCCGATCAAGCCCACGAGCATCGGCTGGGAGGCCACCGGTGGCCGCGGCATACTGCTGGTCGAGGCCCTCTCCGCGACCTGGGGGACCGTCCCGGTCAGCGGCGGCAAACAGGTCTGGGCCGAACTCCCCCTGATCGAGCCCGTCGGCGACTGACCGAACAGGCCCGGTACGGAGCCGGGCGAGGAGACTGATCCGCATGCGCCTCCTCCTCATGTCCGACACCCACCTCCCCAAGCGCGCCAAGGAACTCCCCGAGCGGCTCCTCGCGGAGCTCCCGCGCGCCGACGTCGTGATCCACGCCGGCGACTGGGTGGACACCGCGACCCTCGACCTCCTCGAAAGCCGCTCGCGCCGGTTCGTCGGCGTGTACGGCAACAACGACGGCCCCGACCTGCGGGCCCGCCTCCCCGAGATCGCCCGCGCCGAACTCGACGGACTGCGCTTCGGCGTCGTCCATGAGACGGGCGCCGCCCAGGGCCGCGAACGGCGGTGCGCGGAACGCTTCCCCGACCTCGACGTCCTGGTCTTCGGCCACAGCCACATCCCCTGGGACACCACGGCCGCCACCGGACTGCGCCTGCTCAACCCGGGCTCGCCCACCGACCGCAGACGTCAGCCGCACTGCACGTACATGACGGCGACCGTGACGGGCGGCGTGCTCGACGCCGTCGAACTGCACCGCCTGCCGCCGCGTACCTAGCCGTCAGGGGTGCCGCGGGTGGATCTCCCCGGCCGTCGCCGCCAGCGGGGCGCCGCTGCCGCCCCAGCGCAGGGCGACGATCTCCGCGGCGACGGACACGGCCACCTCCTCGGGCGTACGCGCCCCGAGGTCCAGGCCCACCGGCGAACGCAGCCGGGCCAGTTCGGCCTCGTCGAGCCCGCCGTCCCGCAGCCGCTTCATCCGGTGGTCGTGCGTCCGACGGCTGCCCATCGCCCCGATGTACGCGGCCGGGCGGCGCAGCGCCTCCTCCAGGAGCGGCACGTCGAACTTGGGGTCATGGGTGAGGACGCAGATCACCGTGCGTTCGTCGGTGTCCGTCCGCTGAAGGAACCGGTGCGGCCATTCGACGACGACCTCGACGCCCGCCGGGAAGCGCTTCGGGGTGGCGAAGACGGGCCGCGCGTCGCACACCGTGACCCGGTAGCCGAGGAAGGCGCCGATCCGGGCCACCGCCGCCGCGTAGTCGATCGCCCCGAAGACCAGCATGCGCGGCGGGGGAGCGAAGGAGTGCAGGAAGACCGTCACCGCGTCCTCGCGCCGCTCCCCGTGCGGCCCGTAGTGCCGCCGGCCGGTGGCGCCCAGGGCCAGTTCGCCCCGCGCGTCGGCGGTCACGGCCACGTCCAGGCCCGTCGTGCCGAGCGTTCCGGACACCTCGTCCGCCCAGACGGCGAGGGTCGCCCCGCGCTCCGCGGGGCCGTCGATCACGGTCGCCACGGTCACCGGGCGGCCCGCGGCCACCGACGCCGCGACCGCCCCGAAGGACGGATCGAGGGCGGCCGTCACGGGCCGTACGAGGAGGGTGATCTCCCCGCCGCAGGTCAGCCCGACGGCGAACGCGTCCTCGTCGCTGTACCCGAAGGTCTCAAGCCGTGCCTCGCCCGATCCGACGACCTCCTGCGCCAGCTCGTACACCGCGCCCTCGACGCAGCCGCCCGACACACTGCCCACTACCTCGTCGCCGGGCCCGACGGCCATGGAGGCGCCGGGGTCCCGGGGGGCGCTGCGGCTGACGGCGACGACGGTGGCGAGCCCGAAGGGGGAGCCCTCCGCGTACCACCGGCCGAGCGCCGGGAGGATCTCACGCATGGTCCGCTCCTCTCACCACCGCGGCCAGACGTTCCAGCGCGGCCAGACTGTGGCCCTCGACGAACGCGTCCACGCTCGGCAGTGCCGCCGCCATACCGGCGGCCAGGGGCGCGTATCCGGGGCGGGCCTTGCGCGGATTGGCCCAGATCACCCGGTGCGCGAGCCGGTGCAAGCGTCGCATCTGGGCGGCGAGCGGCTTCGGATCGCCACGCTCCCAGCCGTCCGACAGCACGACGACCACCGCGCCGCGTGCCATGCCGCGCTGCCCCCACCGGTCGAGGAAGTCCCGCAGCAGCTCACCGAGCCGGGTGCCGCCGCGCCAGTCGGGCACGGCGGCGGCGACCGCGGCCAGCGCGGCGTCCGGGTCTCGGTGCGCCAGTTCACGGGTCACCCGCGTGAGCCGCGTACCGACCGTGAACACCTCCGTGCGCACCCGGCCGCCGTGCGCGGCGGCGTGCGCGAACCGCAGCAGCGCGTCCGCGTACGCCGCCATCGAACCGCTCACGTCCACCAGCAGCACCACCCGCCGCGGCCGTTCGGCCCGCGCCCTGCGCAGGGGCGGCGCGGGCTCACCGCCCCGCCGCAGCATCTCCCGCACGGTACGGCGGGGATCGACGGCACCGCGCCGGGCCGGCCGCAGCCGCGCGGTACGCCGGGGCTCCCCGCGCGGCGCGAACGCGGCCAGCAGCCGCCGCAGTTGAACCCGCTCCGCCTCGGTGAGCCCCGCGAAGTCCCGGTGCCGCAGCACTTCGGCCGAACTGGCCAGCACCGCCGCGGGTACGCCGTCCCGCTCGCCCTCACCGCCGGTACGGGGCGCAGGCCCGGCATCCCGTACGGCCACCCTGAGCCTCGGGGCGGGAGCGGCCCGCACCGCCCTGCCTCCGGCCCCCGCGCCCCCGAAATAGGCCGCGAACACCCGGTCGTACCGCTCCAGATCGTCCCGGCTCCCGCACAGGGTGAGCCGCCCCGACCAGTACACGTCGGACCGCGTCCCGGGCCGCAGCACATCGAGCGCGCCGATGAGCGCCTGTACGCGATCGGGTCCCGCGTCGACCCCGGCGGCCCGCAGGGCACGGGCGAAGCCCACCAGCACGGCGGGCGCGTCGACAGCCTCTCGCGTGTTCACGCCCCGGCTCATGTCCCCTGTCATGTCCCGGCTCACGCCCCGCGCACCGCGAGCAGCGCCGTCAGGTCGAGCCCGCGGGCCCGCTCCAGGTCCTCCCGGTACTTCAGGACCGAGCCCAGCGTGGCCACCGCCAGCTCCGCGTCGGCCTCCGTGGCGCCCAGCGCGGCCATCGCCTCCGCCCAGTCGATGGTCTCCGCGACCCCCGGTGGTTTGACCAGCTCCTGCGCCCGCAGGGCCTGTACGAGGGCCGTCACCTGCTCGGTGAGCCGCGCCGACGCGCCCGGCACCCGCCGCCGCACGATGGCGAGTTCGCGGGCGAAGCCGGGGTGGTCGAACCAGTGGTAGAGACAGCGCCGCTTCAGCGCGTCGTGCACCTCACGGGTCCGGTTGGAGGTGAGCACCACGACCGGCGGCGACTTCGCGCGCAGGGTGCCGAGTTCCGGGATCGTCACCGTGTACTCGGACAGCAGTTCCAGGAGAAAGGCCTCGAACTCGTCGTCGGCGCGGTCGATCTCGTCGACGAGCAGGACGCACGACCGGGTCTCCAGAGCTCGCAGCAGCGGCCGGGCGATCAGGAACCGCCGCCCGTACAGTTCGCCCTCCAGCCGGTCCGCGTCGGTGAGCCCGGCCGCCTCCGCCGCCCGCAGATGCAGCAGCTGGCGCGGGAAGTCCCAGTCGTACAGCGCCTGGGAGGCGTCGATGCCCTCGTAGCACTGCAGGCGGATCAGCGGCGCGTCCAGAGCGGTGGCGAGGGCCGACGCGAGCGCGGTCTTGCCCACGCCCGCGTCGCCCTCGCAGAAGATCGGCCGGCGCAGCCTGAGCGCGAGGAAACAGGCCACCGCCAGCCCCTCGTCGACGAGATACCCGCTCTGTTCGAGCCGGACCCGCACCTCGTCGGGCCCGGCCGGCCACGCGGTCCGGCCGCCGCCCCCTTCGCTCTCGCTAGCCTGCTCGTCGCGTGCGATCGGCCTCACCCCATTCCCGCGGCGGCCAGCACCGAGCGCCGTGTGAGCACCCGTGCCAGCTGCGCCCGGTACTCGGCGGAGGCCGCCGGGTCGGAGGCCGGCCGTGTCCCCTCGGCGGCCGACTGCGCGGCCCGTGCCACCCCGTCGGGGCCCACGCCCGCCAGCGCCTCCTCGGCGGCGAAGGCCCGCAGGGGAGTGGATCCCATGTTGGTGAGCCCGATCCGGGCCTCCGCGATGTGTCCGTCCTCGCGCCGTACGAGCGCGGCCACCCCGACCATGGCCCAGGCCTGTGCCACCCGGCTGTACTTCTCGTAGTGGAAGCCCCAGCCGTCGTGGTCGCCGGTCTTCGGGATCCGCACCTCCACCAGCAACTCGTCCGGCCGCAGGGCGGTCTGCAGGAAGTCGACGAAGAACTCCCGGGCGGGGACGCTCCGTCGACCGCCCGGCCCCGCCGCGACCAGTTCCGCGTCCAGGGCGAGCGCCACGGCGGGCAGGTCGCCGCCGGGATCGGCGTGGGCGAGTGAGCCGCCGAGGGTGCCCCGATGGCGTATGGCCGGGTCGGCGACCGTGGCCGCCGCGGCGGCGAGGAGGCCCGCGTGACGGCGTACCAGCGGGTCGGCGATGACGTCGTGGTGGCTGGTCAGCGCGCCGATGACCAGCGCGTCGCCCTCTTCGCGGACCCCGCGCAGGCCGGGGATCCGGCCCACGTCGACGACCAGTTCGGGGAAGGCGAGCCGCATCCTCAGCAGCGGCAGCAGGCTCTGCCCGCCGGCCAGCACCTTCGCGTCCTCGCCCCTCTCGGCGAGCGTACGGACGGCGTCCTCGACGCTCGTGGGCCGCGTGTACTCGAATGCCGGAGGAATCATGACCGCTCAGCCCCTTCCCACCCGGACCGGTCCGACTGCGCGGACCGCAGGGCTTCCCAGATGCGCCCCGGTGAGCAGGGCATCCGCACGTCGTGGACGCCCAGGGGCCGCAGCGCGTCCACGATCGCGTTGACGACGGCGGGGGTGGAGGCGATCGTCCCCGCCTCCCCGACTCCCTTGACGCCCAGGGGGTTCGAGGTGGCGGGCGTCTCCGTGCGGTCGGTCGTGAACTCGGGCAGGTCCGGTGCGCCGGGCACCAGATAGTCGGCCATGGTGCCCGACACGAGGTTCCCCTCGTCGTCGTACACGGCCTCCTCGTAGAGCGCCTGCGCGATGCCCTGGGCCAGGCCGCCGTGCACCTGGCCCTCGACGATCACCGGGTTGACCACCTTGCCGACGTCGTCCACGCAGACGTACGAACGGATCGAGGTCCGGCCCGTCTCCGTGTCGATCTCGACCGCGCACAGGTGGGTGCCGTGCGGGTAGGAGAAGTTCTCCGGGTCGAGCAGGTGCTCGGCGTTGATGGTCGGCTCCATGCCGTCGGGCAGGTCGTGCGAGGAGAACGTCTCGAAGGCGACCTCCTGGATCGTCCTGCGCTCCTCGGGCGACCCCTTCACCGAGAACACGCCGTCCGCGAAGTCGAGGTCGCGCTCGTCGGCCTCCAGCAGATGCGCGGCGACCTTCCGCGCCTTCTCGACCACCTTCTCCGCCGCGTGGTGCACGGCCGCGCCTCCGACGACCAGCGACCGCGAGCCGTACGTGTCCATGCCCTGCGGCGCCGACCTGGTGTCGCCGTGCACGACCTCCACGTCCTCGAACGGCACCCCGAGCACGTCGGCGGCGATCTGGCTCCAGCAGGTCTCGTGCCCCTGCCCGTGCGGACTGGTCCCGGTGACCACCTCGACCTTGCCGGTGGGCAGCATCCGGATGCTCGCCGCCTCCCAGCCGCCGGCCCCGTACCGCAGATCCCGCAGCACCCGGCTCGGCGCGAGCCCGCACATCTCGGTGTACGTCGACACACCGATCCCGAGCCGGACCGAGTCACCGCTCTCGTTGCGCTTGGCCTGCTCGGCCCGCAGCTCGTCGTACCCGAAGAGGGCGAGCGCCTTGTCGGTGGCGGCCTCGTAGTTGCCGCTGTCGTAGGTCAGCCCCGCGATCGACGTGTACGGGAACTCCTCGTGCCCGATCCAGTTCCGGCGCCGCAACTCCACCGGATCCAGCCCCACTTCGACGGCCAGCTCGTCCATGATCCGCTCGATGGCGTACGTGGCCTCCGGGCGCCCGGCACCCCGGTACGCGTCCGTGGGCGTCCGGGTCGTGAACACACCGGTGCAGGTGAATTCGTACGCGTCCATCTTGTAGATCGCCGGATACATGAAGGCGCCGAGGATGGGGATGCCCGGCGTGACGAGCATCAGATAGGCGCCCATGTCGGCGAGCAGGTCGACCTTCAGGCCGAGTAGCCTGCCCTCGGCGGTCGCGGCGACCTCGATGTCCTGGATCTGGCCGCGCCCGTGGTGGGTGGCGAGGAAGCCCTCGGAGCGGGACTCGGTCCACTTGACGGGCCGGCCCAGCCGCCGGGCGAGGTCGAGGGCGATGACCTCTTCCCCGTACACCTGCAGTTTCGAGCCGAAGCCGCCGCCGACGTCCGGGGCGACCACGCGCAGTTTGTGCTCGGGGACGCCGGTCACCATGGAGAGCATCACGCGCAGGACGTGCGGGATCTGCGTCGCCGAGTACACGGTGTACTCGCCGGACGCGGCGAGCGGGGTGACGACGACCGAGCGCGGCTCCATGGCGTTGGGGATGAGCCGCTGCTGGTGGTAGCGGCGGTGCAGGACCACGTCCGCGCGTTCCCTGACCGTCTCGTAGCTCTCGCCCGTGGCCAGCGGCCAGACGTAGCAGCGGTTGGTCCCCTTGTCCGCGTGGACCAGCGAGGCGTCGTCCGCGAGCGCGGCCTCCAAATCGAGCACCGGGGGCAGGGGTTCGTAGTCGACCTCGATCGCTTCGAGCGCGTCGGCGGCCGTGTACCGGTCGCGGGCCACGACGACCGCCACCGGGTCGCCCGCGTACCTGACCTCGTCCACCGCCACGGCCGGATGGTCGGGCAGGACGATGTCCTCGGTCACCGGCCACGCGCACGGCAGCGAGGCCAGGCCCTCGGCGAGGTCGCGGCCGGTGAACGCGGCGACCACACCGGGCCGTTGGAGGGCGGGGGAGACATCGACGCGCTCGATGCGGGCGTGTGCCATCGGGCTGCGCAGGATCGACAGGTGCAGCAGGCCGGTGACGCCGATGTTGTCGGTCCAGTTGGTCTGTCCGGTGACGAGCCGCGCGTCCTCCTTGCGGGGGCGGGACCGTCCGACCTCGCGCTCGCCGGTCCGCTCGCTCATGGGGCCACCTCCTGGGCGGAGGGCTCGGTGGAGCCGGCGGCGTCGAGGACCGCGCGCACGATGTTCTGGTAGCCGGTGCAGCGGCAGAGGTTGCCCTCCAGGGCATGGCGTACGTCGTCCGCGCTCGGCGCCGGGTTCTCCCGGAGGAGGTCGCGCGCGGCCATGATCATGCCGGGGGTGCAGTAGCCGCACTGCAGGGCGTGCCGCTCGTGGAACGCCTTCTGGAGGGGATGCCACTCCCCGTTCACCGCGAGCCCCTGGACGGTGGTCACTTCGCTCCCGTCCGCCTGGACCGCGAGCACCGAGCAGCTCTTCGCGGTCACACCGTCCAGGTCGACCGTGCAGGCCCCGCAGTTGGAGGTGTCGCAACCGACGGGCGTACCGGTCAGGCCCAGCCGGTCACGCAGGTAGTGGACCAGCAGAAGACGGGGTTCGACCTCGTCCTCGTACTTCGTGCCGTCCACCGTCACCGAGATTCGGGTCATGTGCCCTCCCAGGGAACCGTGCGAGGGTGCGTGGGAAATCAGCCACCGGACGTGATGGGCGTCACTCTAGAACCGTGTCCCGGGAGGGGCGAGTGCCCGGACAGGCCTTTGTTGAGCGTTAATCCGTCCTGGGGCGGCTTCGGAGCGTCCGGCTTTCGAAGACCGGGAAGCCTGGTCCGGCGACGGCCGAATACCACAACTACCTTTCAAAAAAGGTGACTTACTCTCAGGTCAGGATGCTTGACGGGTTGAAGATGCGCGCGGGACTGTTGTGTACATGTCGAAGTTGCGTGTGCATCTGCTCGGCGTCCTCGTCCTCCTGACCGGTCTCCTGTCGACCGCGGGAGCCCGGTCCGCCGCCGCCCTCCCCGACGACCTGTGGTTCGACCCGGCCGCCGCCGCGACCCTCACGGTCCAAAGCGGCCGCTTCACCGACGGGCTCGGCCGCGAGGTCGTGCTGCGCGGCTACAACGTCTCCGGCGAGACGAAGCTGGCGGAGAACAACGGCCTGCCGTTCGCCTCCGTCGCCGACGCCAGGAAGTCCGCGATCGCGCTGCGCGCCCTCGGCGGCGGCAACTCGGTGCGCTTCCTGCTCTCCTGGGCGTACGCCGAACCGGTCCGAGGCCAGGTCGACACCGCGTACCTGGCCGCGGCCACGGCCCAGATGGGAGCCTTCCTGGACGCCGGGATCCGGATCTACCCCGACTTCCACCAGGACCTCTACTCGCGCCACCTCTTCGACCCCGACAGCTGGTACACGGGCGACGGCGCCCCCAAGTGGGCCGTCGACGCCGGTGACTACCCGGACGAGTACTGCGGCATCTGCCCCTTCTGGGGCCAGAACATCACCTCGAACGCGGCCGTCACGGAAGCGTCGTACGACTTCTGGCACAACACGTACGGCCTCCAGGACGCCTTCCTCACCACCGCGCAGACCACCATGACGTACGTCGAACAGCACCTGACCGACGCCCAGTTCGCCGGTGTCGTCGGCTTCGACCCGTACAACGAACCGCACGCGGGCGTCTACGACTCGGGCCAGACGAGCCGGGCCTGGGAGAAGGACGTGCTCTGGCCGTTCTACGTGAAGTTCCGGGCGCGGATGGACGCGGCGGGCTGGCAGGACAAGCCCGCCTTCGTGGAGCCGAACCTCTTCTGGAACGCCAACATCGACTTCCAGAAGCAGGAGGGCGGCCTCCTCGACTCGGGCACGCTCGGCCCGCGCTATGTCTTCAACACCCACTTCTACGACCAGAAGGCGATCTCGGGCGTCTTCATGTGGGGCAAGGCGGAGAACGGGCAGTACGCGGGTGACTTCGGCACCGTGCGCGACCGGGCCGCCGCCACCGGCACCGCAGCGATCGTCAGCGAGTTCGGCCACCCCCTCTCCGGCACCGTCTCCGACAAGGCCCCGACCGTCCTCAAAGCCATGTACCAGGCCCTCGACTCCCGTGTGAAAGGCGGCAGTTGGTGGACCAGCCCCACCCAGTCCGGTCCCGTCCTGTCCGGCTCCCAGTGGCAGTGGGACATCTACAACGGCCGTCACCGCGAGCTGATGAACGGCAACCCCGACAAGGTGCTCACCACCGGCGACGCCTGGAACGACGAGGACCTCTCCGCCGTACGCCTCGACGACTCCGGGACGGCCGTGCTGCGCCAGGACGCGCGGCTCCTCGACCGGATCTACCCGAGCGCCACCGCGGGAAGGACGGTCGCCTTCACCTACGAGGACCGTTCGCGCGACGGCTCCACCACCCTCACCTGGAACCCGGTCCCCAGCTCGCTGCCGCGCGTGGCCGAACTGGTCGGCTCCGGCCAGTACGCGCTCCAGGTGTGGCGTTCGGACGGCAGCGCGGAACCCACCGAACTGCACCTTCCCGCGTCCTTCCCCACCGCCTCCACGACGGTCGTCTCCGACCTCGGAGTGACGGCCTCGCCGCCCGCGTACACCAGGACCACCCCGATCGCCGCCGCGCGCGAACCGGGCGGCACGGGCAGCCGCCGCCTCCTGCTGACCGCCGCCGAGTCGGGCGTCCTGCACTACGCCCTGGTCACCAACGGCGCGACGGCCCCGTCCGCGACGCTGCTCAACGCCGCGCGGACCGAGCTGGCGAACTGGGCGTCGACGACGGTGGGCTGACGGCCGGCCGGGGGAGGCCGACAGTCGGCCGGGGGGAGGGGCGGTGTTCGGCAGGGCCAGGACGGCGGAGTTCCGCAGTGCCAGGACGGCGGAGTTCCGCTTGACGGGCACCAACGTCCGTGCCGTGGAGCCATGTTGACACCATGGACACCCCCGGATATGAGAGGGCACAAGGCCTCATCAAGGCCGGTTTTCTCTGGATCCTCCGTATCCGGCAAAGAGGGGTTCGTCCCCTGAAGGGGGTGCCTGATGCGTCACACGCTCAGCCCTGTACGGCCGGCGCACGACTGCGCCGCCGCCTGCCCCGTACCGCTGTCACCGCAGGCCCTGGCGCAGCTGTACGCCCGCTATCTCGAACTGACCAAAGAACGCCGCCTGCCCAGGAACACGACCTTCGAGGAGTACTACGCCATATGGCGCGCGGGCCGACGCGGCGAGAACCTCGTCGGTCTCGACGACGGGTCGATCGACCCGGGCCCCAGCACCGACAAGCAGCTGATCACCCGCCCCGCGTCCCAACTCCGGGGCACCGTAAGGACGCTGGTGCTGCTCGTCGACTTCCCCGACCAGCCGCACGAGGCCGATCACGGCCCCGGCCACTACGACAGCATGCTGTTCGGCCTGGAGGAGTTCCCGAGCGGCAGCATGCGCTCCTTCTACCGCCAGGTCAGCGGTTTCGACACCTCGCCCAGTACCGGCATCGACATCCAGGGCGCGGTGCACGGCTGGTTCCGCATGCCGCAGCCGCTGTCGTTCTACGCGGACGGCAACTCGGGCATGAACGCCAACTTCCCCCGCAACACACAGGGGTTGGCGCGTGACGCCGTACTGGCGGCCCGCGAAGCAGGGGTCGACTTCTCCTCCTTCGACGCGCTGAACGAGGGTGTCGTCACCGCCCTGTTCATCATCCACGCCGGACGCGGCGCCGAGCAGACGACCCAGCGCGGCGACCTGTGGAGCCTCAAGTGGACGATCCCCGACGGCGTCGAGGTCGCGCCCGGCCTGTCGGTCCGTACGTTCCTGACCGTGCCCGAGGACTGCGCGGTCGGAGTCTGCGCCCACGAGTGGGGGCACCTCGCGGCGCGCTGGGCCGACTACTACGACACCGGGCAGCAGCAGCTGACCCGGTCGGCCGGCCTCGGCAACTACTGCCTCATGGCAGGCGGTTCCTGGGGCAACGGCGGACTCACCCCGGTGTTCCCGACGGCCATGCTGCGGATGTTCCACGGCTGGATCGAACCCCAGGTGGTCAACAAGACCACCCGCGACATCAGGCTGCGGCCCGCCGCGGAGGACGGGAGCGCGGTGTTCGTCCAGAACCCCGGGACCATGTCCGACAGCCAGTACATCCTCGTCGAGTACCGGCGCCGTCGTGGGCAGGACGCGTTCCTGCCCGACGAGGGGGTCGCCGTGTACGTCGTCGACGAGTCGATCGACAACGTCAACGACGAGCAGAACCTGGCCATCGAACTCCTCCAGGCGGACGGCCGGGGCGACCTCTCCCGGATGTTCGGCCGGGGCAACCGGGGCGACAGCGACGACCTGTACCCGTTCGGGGACAGGAACACGGCCGGAGAGAAGACCGAGCCGCCGCTCGATCTGCCCGACGGCAGGTGGACGGGGGTGACCGTGGAGACGGTGGGTACGCCCGGGGCCGACGAGATGACGATCCACATCACGGTGGCCTGACCGGCGGCCACCGCCCGGGCGCGTCTTCGGGTGCGGCCCGGTGGGGGCCGTTCGCGCAGTTCCCCGCGCCCCTGGAGGGGTGCGGGTTCCGCATCGCGGTGGCGTGACCGGCGGTAGGGCGTGTGTCTTCGGGTGCGGTCCCGGTGGGGGCTGGCCGCGCAGTTCCCCGCGCCCCTCGGGGAGGGGCTGCGCCCCGTCCCACCCAGGGGCGCGGGGAACGGCGCAGTCTTTTGTCTTTTAGGGGCGCGGGGAACGGCGCAGTCCTTTGTCTTTAGGGGCGCGGGGAACTGCGCGGCCAGCCACGACGTAGCCGCAGACGGCGATGCTCATGGGCGCGCCCTCGTTACCGGGTTAGGGAGAGCAGGCCGACCGTGGCGACGAGGCCTGCTATTCCGAGCGCCGCTCCCAGGATGACCCGCCGCCGCAACCCGCGGTACACCCCCTCGTACTCACCCCGCAATTCCACCCCACGCCGAGCCGTCCACCTCCAGGAAGCCCGCGCCAGCGCCACGTACTCCTCCACGAACCGCTCCTCAAGCACCGCCCGTTGCCCCTCCGTCAGCCACCCGAACTGCCGAGCGAAACGCGCAGCGGCAAGGCGCCCGTCACCAAAGGTGGCCTCGATCAGGAGATGCCCCTCCACCTCAGCGATCAGCGCCCCCGCATCGACCGCCCGGTCGTCCATCGCGGTCACCGAAGAATCCTCTCCGCGGTCCCGATACCGGGATGATGCAGATCGAACGCCGGCGACTCCGAACGAATCCGCGGCAGCACGACGAAGTTGTGCCGCGGCGGCGGACAGGATGTCGCCCACTCCAGTGAGCGCCCGTAACCCCACGGGTCGTCGTCCTCGACCTTCTTGCCGTACTTGGCCGTCTTCCAGATGTTGTAGAAGAACGGCAGCAGCGACAGCCCTAGTACGAAGGAGAAAATACTGGAGACCGTGTTGAGGAACGTGAACCCTTCCACGGCCAGATAGTCGGGAATCCGGCGCTGCATTCCGTTCGAGCCCAGCCAGTGCTGGACGAGGAACGTCCCGTGGAAGCCGATGAACAGCGTCCAGAAAGTGATCTTGCCGAGGCGTTCGTCGAGCATCTTGCCGGTGAACTTCGGCCACCAGAAGTGGAAGCCGGAGAACATCGC
>NZ_KZ679065.1 GCF_003024195.1 Streptomyces dioscori | reverse complement strand
GGGTGCTGTCCGCGTTGCCTTATGACACGTGGGAGGGGTTGAGTGCGGGGTTGTACGCGCCGCTGGCCTCCGGGGGGTCCGTGGTGTTGTGCCGGAATCTCGACCTGCTGGGGGAGGACGCGCTCGCCAAGCGCATCGAGAGCGAACGGGTCACGTCCACGGCCCGCTGAGGCATTTTTCCTCGCCCCCGCCGCCCCTACCCTCCCCTTCACCGCATGGGGGCTTCGCCCCCTCGCCCCCCCTTTGCGCAGTTCCCCGCGCCCCCAGGTGCCTGGGGGCGCGGGGAACTGCGCAATCGTTTGGGCCCGCCCCCACCCGGCCGCAGCCGGTGGCATCCCCCGTTCGGCCCATCAGCCGAGGCCCCCGTCGTCCGGGACGCGTCATGGTCGTAGAGGGCATGCACGGGCGGCGGGAGGTGGTGGCGGCGTGGCGAGCCGGAGCGGTGGGACGCGTGGTGACGGGGCGGCCGGGCCCGGTGAGGGCTCCGCCGCCACCGGAACCGGTGTCGCCCGGCGCCGCAGACGGTGGCTGCGGTGGACGGGCATCGGCGTCACCGTGGCCCTCGTCGGCGCCGCCGGAGCCGGCTGGGCGGTCTACGAGAAGCTGAACGCCAACATCACCTCGGACGACGACACGGCCGCCGAACTCGCCCGCTACGAGAAGGAGCGGCCCACCGCGCTCGTGCGCGCCGCGCAGAACATCCTGCTGATCGGGTCCGACTCGCGGTCCGGGGACGGGAACCGCAAGTACGGCAGGGACTCCGGCACCGAGCGTTCCGACACGACGATCCTGCTGCACCTCGCGGCGAACCGGCGCAGCGCGACCGCCGTCTCGCTGCCGCGCGACCTCATGGTCGACATACCGAGCTGTCTCCGATCGGACGGCTCCCGCGGCGCGCCCGTGTTCTCGATGTTCAACTACGCGTTCCAGAAGGGCGGTCCGGCCTGCACGATCCGTACCGTCGAGAAGCTGACCGGCGTGCGCGTGGACCATCACATGGTGGTGGACTTCCACGGGTTCAAGGACATGGTCGAGGCGGTCGACGGCGTCGAGGTGTGCCTGAAGGAGCCGATCGACGACCCCGCCGCGAAACTGCGGCTGCCCGCGGGCAAGGTGCGGCTCGACGGCGAGCAGGCCCTCGGCTATGTGCGGGCCCGCAAGACCATCGGCGACGGCAGCGACACCGACCGGATGGACCGCCAGCAGCGTTTCCTGGGCGCGCTCGTCAACAAGGTGCGCAGCAACGACGTACTCCTGAATCCCGCGAAGCTCTATCCCGTGCTGGACGCGGCGACGTCGTCCCTCACGACCGACCCGGGACTCGCGAACCTGCGAGGGCTGTACGACCTGGTGCGCGGTATGCGCAACATTCCCACCGAACGGGTGCAATTCCTTACCGTGCCGAGGGAGTCGTACGCGCTCGACGCCAATCGCGACCAGCTCGTGGAACCCGAGGCGGAGAAACTCTTCGAGCGGCTGCGCAAGGACGCGCCGCTGGAGGTCGCGAAGGAAGTTCCGGAGGATTCCGGCGCGAAGAGGAGTACCGCGGAACCGGTCGACGAGCCGGACAGACGCGGCTATTCGTACGACTTCGAGCGCTTTCGGCCGGGTGATGGGGACGAGAAGGGGCGTTCCGGGTCCGAGGCGGGCGCGGACCACCGCACATCAGGTGGAAAGCGGGCCGACGGGACCTCGGCCACGCCGGATCCCGCACCGAGCACCGCGCCTACTTTCCGGGGCAACACCGCCGCCGAGGACGTGTGCGGTTAACGCCCCAACAGCCCTCCGGGTAAAGGGCAAACCAAGAGCGGGAACGTACGTTCAAGGAATTGGGCGGATTGCCCGGTTGTAGGGACGTGGAATTCGTCACCGTCGTCGCTCGTGGCTGATCCGGCCGGATAGTGTGAGCGATCCGGTGCACCCGGCCCGAGGTCTGTCCTGGGAGTCGCGCACTGGTTGGACCGACTGACCGAGCGTCTTTTTGAGGGGGAAAAGACGCCGCGTGGCCCCGACGGAGGACTCAAGCAACCGTGGACGCGCAAGGCCGTGGGCGGGCGGACGATATCGACCCCGCAGACCAGTGGGTACTCAACCCGGACACAGGCGACTACGAACTGCGACTGCAGAGTTCCGCACCGCAGTCGGCGGTCCCAGGTCCCCGTTCCCGCAGAACGACGGGCGCCGCGCCACCGCGCGGGCGCACCGCTCCCGGCCGGGAGCGGAAGGGGACACCGCAGGAGGCGCCGGAACCCGGCGTGCCCGGCCCGCGCAGACGCCGTGCGCCCGAGAGCCCGCCGCCGGCCGGCCGGCGCAAGGGCAGGCCCAAGAAGTCGCGGGGCAGGAAAATACTGCTCTGGACGGGCGGCACGATGGCCTTCCTGCTCGTCGGTACGAGTACCGCCGGGTACCTCTACTGGAAGCATCTAAACGGCAACATCACGTCCGTCTCCGACGACGGCGCGGGTACCGGCGGCTTCAGCAAGGACCGGGCGATCAACGTCCTCCTGGTGGGCACGGACAAGCGCACCGGTGAGGGGAACGAGAGCTACGGCGACTCGGACAGTCCCGGGCACGCCGACACCACGGTGCTGCTGCATGTCTCCAAGGACCGTACGAACGCCACGGCGATGAGCATCCCGCGTGACCTGATCACCGACATCCCGGACTGCCCGACGACCCAGGAGGACGGTTCCACCAAGGTCATCCCGGGCACGCTGAGCACGCGTTTCAACGAGAGCCTGGGGCAGGAGGGCCGGACGCCGAGCTGCACGATGCGGACCGTCACCGCGCTCACCGGCGTCAAGATGGACCACTTCATGATCGCCGACTTCAACGCGGTCAAGACACTGACCACGGCGGTCGACGGCGTGGACGTGTGTCTCGCCAAGGACATCGACGACCCGGACTCCCATCTCAAGCTGTCCAAGGGCGAGCACAGCATCCAGGGCGAGGAGGCGCTGGCCTTCGTCCGTACCCGCCACTCGGTGGGCTTCGGCGGCGACCTCAGCCGGATCGAGATCCAGCAGCAGTTCCTCAGCTCCCTGATGCGCAAGCTGAAGTCGAACGACACGCTCACCAGCCCCACCAAGCTGCTCAAGCTGGCGGAGGCGGGCACCAAGGCGCTGACCGTCGACTCGAAGATCAGCAGCATCACCAAGCTGCGTGACCTCGGCACCGAGCTGGGCAAGTTCCCCACCAAGAACCTGTCCTTCACCACCGTGCCGGTGGTCGACAACCCCACCGAGAAGGTCAAGGCCACGGTGGTCCTCCAGGAGGCCAAGGCCAAGGAGATGTTCGCCCTGATCAAGGACGACGTCTCGCTCACCGCGGTCAAGCAGGAGAAGAAGAAGGAGAAGGCCGCCGAGGCCGCCCGTCTCAAGGGCAGCAAGGCCGACCCCGCCGATGTCCGGGTGCGGGTCCTCAACGGCGGCGCGGTCGCCGGTTCCGCGCAGGAGACCCTCAACTGGCTGCAGCTCGAAGAGGGCGTCACGAAGTCCGAGAACGCGGGCAACGCCGGGGCGACGCTGAAGAAGACAACCGTCGAGTACGCTCCCGACCAGGCCGATCAGGCACGCAGGCTCGCCGATCTCATGGGCCTGTCCGGATCGGCCATGAAGCCGGGCAAGAGCGTGACCAACTCCCAGGGTCTGCCTGCGATCACGCTGACCCTCGGTGAGGACTTCAAGGGGGCCGGGGTCTCTCTGACCACTCCGTCGACGGCGCCGGAGGACGTCGAGAAGTCCACGGCGGACAAGGTCGAGTGCGCCAAGTGACCTAACAGGTCCGTCCTACGTCTCACAGGGCGTAGGACGGACCTGTGTCAGGCGCAGGGTGGGGAGGCAGGAACATGGCGCAGAGCAGTGTGCGTGGGGAGGGGGCTCGTCCACGCGCCTCGCATGCGGGGGAACGGAGCCGCAGTGACGGTTCCCCGGACACCGGGGAGCGGGACGGCGGCGGCTCCTCGCAGGCGCGGCAGGTACCGCGGGCGCGGACCGCGTCGGGCGGGAACGGCGACGACGGCGGGGACGGCGGCAGACGGGCGAGGCGGCGGGGCGGCAGACCCCGGCGCATACTCCGGTGGTTCGCGCTGGTCCTCTCGGTGCTGATACTCGGGACGGCCGGCGCCGGATACCTCTACTACCGTCATCTCAACGGCAACATCGACAAGGGCAAGCGCAACAACGGTGATTCGGACGTCAAGAAGACGGAGCCCAACGCGGCCGGACAGACGCCGCTGAACATCCTGTTGCTCGGCTCGGACAGCCGCAACTCGAAAGAGAACGTGAAGCTCGGCGGCAGCAAGGACCAGGTGGGCACCAAGCCGCTGGCCGACGTCCAGATGCTGGTGCACGTCTCCGCGGACCGCAGGAGCGCCTCCGTCGTGAGCATCCCGCGGGACACCCGGGTGAAGATCCCCGAGTGCGAGGACCCCGAGACCGGGGAGACGTACCCGGAGACCGAGAACATCATCAACACGTCGCTGCAGCGCGGCGGGGCCGGCTGCACGCTGGCCACCTGGCAGAACCTCACCGGGGTCTACATCGACCACTGGATGATGGTCGACTTCGGCGGCGTCGTGAAGATGGCCGACGCCGTCGGCGGCGTCGACGTGTGTGTGCGGCAGAACGTCTGGGACCGCTCACTGCCGGGCGTCTCCGGTGGTTCCGGTCTGAAGCTGACCAAGGGCACCCACAAGATCAAGGGGAAGCAGGCCCTGCAGTGGCTGCGCACCCGGCACGCCTTCGAGAGCGACCTGGGCCGTGCCAAGGCCCAGCACATGTACATGAACTCGATGATCCGCACGCTGAAGGGCCAGAACGCCTTCACCGACAGCGGCAGGCTGATGGGCCTTGCCGAGGCGGCCACCGACTCCCTTGAGGTCTCCGAGGAGATCGGTACGGTCAAGAAGCTGTACGACCTGGGGATGAAGCTCAAGTCCGTGCCGATGGACCGGTTGACGATGACGACCATGCCCACGGTGACGGACCCGCGGAACCCGAACCACCTGATCCCCAAGCCCACGGACGCCGACAAGGTGTGGTCGATGGTCCGCAGCGACATCTCCTTCGACAAGGGCGGCAAGGACGGCAAGGACGGTAAGGGCAAGAGCGGCGCGTCCGCGAGCCCGACGCCGACCGGGCCAGCGGCGGCGCCCGCCGAGGGGCTGGCCGTCACGGTCGTCAACGGCACGGCGGGCGACGACAGCGCGCAGGCGCCGGTGGGCAGCCGGGCCACGGCGATCGCGGGCGCCCTGCAGGGCAAGGGATTCGCCAGGGCCGTCGCGAGCGCGCAGGCCGATCCCAGCTCGCGGACGCAGATCACGTACCCGAAGAGTTCGGGGGCGCAGGGCAGGGCGAACGCGCTGTCCGTGGCCGAGGCCGTCGGTGTGCCGAGCGGTCAGGTACGCGCCACGGCCGACGCCGTCACCACCACGCTGACCATCGGCAGTGACTGGCGGGAGGGCACGTCCTACCCGAAGCAGTCCGCTCCGGAGGCGGGTGACCTGCCCGCTAGCGCGGACGCCCTCAGTGGCTCCAAGAAGGACGCCTGCATGCCCGTGTACAAGCCGTACCAGTACTGAGTCCGGCGCCGGATCAGCGAGGGTCCGCAAACCGGTGAGGGGCCGCAACCACCGTCACGACGACGGCGGTTGCGGCCCCTCTGCGGTTCGGGTGCCCGGCGCTCAGGTCTCGCTCAGCACCGCGGGACGGCGGGACGCGATGACCTTCCTGGCCAGCGCCTTCGGGCTGGTGAGGAAGCCCCAGCCCCACGACATGTGCATGGTCGCCAGCGCCACCGGGATCCGCAGCCGCGCCTTCAGGGGCAGCCCCTTGCCCGCGGGCAGCGAACCCAGCGCGATCGCGGCGAGGTAGCCGAGGGGGACCAGGAAGCCCCACGGGGTCACCGCCGCGCCCGCCACGAGGCCGAGGACGATCGCGACGACTGCCGTCGGGGGCGCCAGATAGCGCAGGTTGATGGAGCCGGAGTGGTAGCGCGCCACGACGTGGCGCCAACGGCCGTAGTCCTTGTACTGCTTGGCCAGGGCCTGCATCGAGGGGCGCGGACGGTACGAGACCCGCAGCTCGGGCGAGAACCAGATGAGGCCGCCCGCCTCCCTGATCCGGAAGTTCAGCTCCCAGTCCTGGGCGCGGATGAACTCCTCGTTGTAGCCGCCCTGTTGCTCCAGCGCCTGCCGCCGGAAGACACCCAGGTAGACCGTGTCCGCCGGGCCGGCCTGGCCGCCCGTGTGGAAGGCCGCGTTGCCCACGCCGATCTTCGAGGTCATGGCGGCGGCGACCGCGTGCTCCCAGTCGTTCTCGCCCTCGGCGTGCATGATGCCGCCGACGTTCTGCGCGCCGGTCTCCTCCAGGAGCCGCACGGCGGTCGCGATGTAGTTCGGCGAGAGCATGCCGTGCCCGTCGACGCGTACGACGACCGGGTGGCGGGACGCCTTGATCGCGGCGTTCAGGGCGGCGGGGGTGCGGCCGGTCGGATTCGGGACCGTGTGCACCCGGGGGTCCTCGCGTACGAGTTCGGCCGCGATCTCCTCCGTACGGTCCGACGAGGGACCGACGGCGATCACGACCTCCATCTCGCCCGCGTACTCCTGGGCGAGGATCGCTTGGACGGCTCCGCGCAGATGCCGTTCCTCGTTGAGGACGGGCATGATCACGGACACGGCGGGAAGCTGCACGGCGGGTTCGGCGTTCATCGCGGCTTACGTTACCGCGAACGGGGGACACCGACGCGCGCCGCCCGGTCCCTGCACCGGGCAGCAGATCGTATGGGCCTACGGTGCTCACGGACCCCCACACCCGGCCTACGCGGAGGTGTCCGCCTTGCCCACCCCGCCCAGCCCATCCGCTCCTCCCCCGCGACAGCGTCCCGTACGGCAGCCCGTACGGGGCGGCCGGCCGCAGTGGGCCATGCGGGTGGCGACCGCGCTGTCCGTGGCGGTGCTCGCGGCGGCCGGCGTCGGACACGCGGTGGTCACCGGACTCGACTCCGACATCCACCGCATCGACCCCTTCAAGGACATGAAGAACCGGCCCGCCCGCGGCCACGGCATGAACGTGCTCCTGGTCGGCACCGACGGACGCGACCGGATCACGGCGCGGGAGAAGGAGGAGTACCGGCTCGGCGGGGCCCCCTGCCACTGCACGGACACGGTCATGATCGTGCACCTCTCCGAGGACCGGCGGCGGGCCAGTGTGGTGAGCCTGCCGCGCGACTCGTACGCCGAGACGCCCCCGCACGTCGACCGGACCACCGGCGACCGGCACAAGGCACACCCCGTCAAGCTGAACGCGGCCTACGCGGAGGGCGGGCCGCAGCTGACCGTGCGCACGGTCGAGAAGATGACCGACGTGAAGATCGACCACTATCTGGAGGTCGACTTCATCAGCTTCATGAAGACCGTGGACGTGCTCGGCGGGGTGCGGATCTGCACGGTCCGGCCGCTGAAGGACACGGTCACCGGGCTCGACCTCGCGACCGGGACGCACGACCTGAACGGCGGACAGGCACTGCAGTACGTGCGTTCGCGGCACGTCGACGGGGCCTCCGACCTCGGCCGGATGCAGCGTCAGCAGCGGTTCCTGGCGGCGCTGATCGCGCGGGCCACGTCGTCCGGGGTGCTGCTCAACCCGATCAGGTTCCGCGACGTGACGCAGTCCGTGCTCGGTTCCGTACGGGCCGACAAGGGCTTCGGGACGAACGAACTCATCGCCCTGGGGCGGGCGATGCGGGGCTTCTCGCCGTCGTCCTCCGAGTTCACGACCGTCCCGATCGGACAGATGGGGTACGCCGTCAAGGGCATCGGCTCCACGCTGAAATGGGACCCGAAGAAGGCGGGACGGCTCTTCAGGACCCTGCGCGACGACAAGCCGCTCGCTCCGCACCGGGTGCGGTCCAAGGTGCTGA
Source organism: Streptomyces dioscori (assembly GCF_003024195.1). Taxonomy (GTDB): domain Bacteria; phylum Actinomycetota; class Actinomycetes; order Streptomycetales; family Streptomycetaceae; genus Streptomyces; species Streptomyces dioscori. The sequence goes on along the minus strand of NZ_KZ679065.1, from coordinate 73,770 downwards.
GCGTCGACGTGGCTCCGCAGCAGATCCGGGTGCAGGTCGAGAACGGGACGATGACCTCCGGGCTGGGGCGCCGGGTCGACAGCGGTCTTGCGGGGACGGGGTTCCGTACGACGCGGGCGCCGGTGAACGCGCAGGACCGGACGTTGCGGCGGACCGTCGTGCGGTACGACCCGCGGTGGGACCGGTCCGCGAAGTCGCTCGCGGCGGCGTTGCCCGGCAGTGAGCTGCACGCGGTGACGGGGCAGGGGCCGTTGATGAAGGTGGTGGTGGGGGCGGACTTCTCGGCTGTCCGGAAGGTCCGGGCGGAGGATCCGGCGCGGGGGGAGTTCGACACGGTCACCGGCGACGAGGTGATCTGCCCACCGGCGTAGCCCCGTCCCCACGTGTGCGGCCCGGCGGGGGCGCGCCTCAAAGATCGCGCAGTTCCCCGCGCCCCTCAGGCCGAAGACAAAAGATTGCGCCGTTCCCCGCGCCCCTTAGGGGGCGAAGGCGCAGCCGAGCCTTTAGGGGCGCGGGGAACTGCGCAGTCTTTTGGGCTCGCCCCGTCGGCGGACCCGTCAGTCCAGGCCCTCCGCCGCGCGGCGTTCGCGGAGGTCCAGGATGGCGCGGCGGCGAGCCAGCCGGTGCTGCCGCCGGATCTGCGCCTCCTGATACCGGCGTTCGTCCCGCTCCGTCTCCGGACACACAGGCGGCACCCGCCGCGGCTTCCCGTCGGCATCGACCGCCGCGAAGACCAGGTACGCGGACCCCACCTGCTGCGGGGGCGTCGACTCGTTCCACCGCTCGGCGAGCACCCGGACGCCGACCTCCATGGACGTACGCCCGGTCCAGTTGACCTGTGCCTTCACATGCACCAGGTCGCCTACGCGTACGGGTTCCAGGAACGCCATCTCGTCCATGGACGCGGTGACGGCGGGCCCGCCCGAGTGCCGCCCCGCCACGGCCCCCGCCGCGTCGTCGACCAGCTTCATGATCACCCCGCCGTGCACCGTCCCCAGCAGGTTGGTGTCGTTGTGGCTCATGATGTGGCTGAGGGTGGTTCTGGACGCCGAAGTCGGCTTGCCCGGAATATCGGATTCCGGGGTGGTGGCCTGCTCTGTCATGCCGCCCACCCTATGTCGGGGCGCGCAAGACGCGCTTTGCATCAGCTTGGCAACAGCCCTGATCCGATTTTCCGAAGACCCTTGTATGGCACATGGTCGGGCACTGCACACTGGGTCGCATGAACGATTGGCCCCAGGGATGGTCCGGAAACAACGGCGGCGACCGCCAAGGCAGCGGCAGCGCGAGCGCCCAGCCCGAGGGCGCCCGCGTGATGCGGCAGGTGCAGCGCGGCCAGGGCGGCGCCCCGCGCTCCTCGGCGCCTCCTCACGGGGTCCCGCCGCAGCAGTCGTACACCGACGGACACGGTGACAACGGCTACGACGGATACAACACGGGGCAGGTCTACGGGGGCGGCGGCGGTCCGCAGGGCCCCGGCCCCGACGGCCGGCCCGGGCGCCCCGCGCCGAACTGGCGCAAGCGGATCAAGTGGATCTCCATCACCGTGGTCACGCTGCTCGTCGTGGTGTCCGTGGGCACGTACTTCTGGGCCGACTCCAAGCTCAACCGGGACGTGGACCTGTCGAAGGTCATCGACCGACCCGACGCGGGCGAGGGCACGAACTACCTGATCGTCGGCTCCGACAGCCGCGAGGGCATGTCCGCCGAGGAGAAGAAGAAGCTCCACACGGGCTCCGCCGACGGCAAGCGCACCGACTCGATGATGATCCTGCACGTGGGCGACAACGGGAACACGATGATCTCGCTGCCCCGCGACTCGAACGTGACGATCCCCACCTTCGTGGGCTCCGAGTCCGGCAAGACCTTCCAGGGCACCGGCCGCCAGGTGAAGCTGAACGCCGCGTACGCGGAGGACGGCCCCGAGCTGCTCGTACGGACCGTCGAGTCCAACACGGGACTGCGCATCGACCACTACGCGGAGATCGGCTTCGCCGGCTTCGCCAAGATCGTCGACTCGGTCGGCGGCGTGGAGATCGAGATCCCCAAGGGCGGCATGAAGGACACCAAGTCCGGCGCCGACTTCGAAGCGGGCAAGCAGACCCTCAACGGCGAGCAGTCCCTGGCCTTCGTCCGGACCCGGTACGCGCTCGCGGGCAGCGACCTGGACCGTACGAAGAACCAGCAGAAGTTCCTCTCGGCGCTCGCCAACCAGACGGCGACCCCGTCCACGGTCCTGAACCCCTTCAAGCTCTACCCGACGCTCAGCTCCGGCCTCGACACCCTCACCGTCGACAAGGACATGTCCCTGTGGGACCTCGGCTCGATGTTCCTGGCCATGAAGGGCGTCACCAGCGGCGACGGCAAGTCCATGAACATGCCGATCTCGGGCAACACCGGCAACGGCAACCTCCAGTGGGACACCGCCAAGGTCAAGCAGCTGGTCGAGCAGCTGAAGAACGACGAGAAGGTCACGGTGACGAGCGACCGGTAGGCCACACCTGACACATGTACGAGGGCCCCGGCAGCCAGTGGCTGCCGGGGCCCTCGTGCACGTCCTGGAGGCGGCCTACGGCAGGTTGCGGGCCATCACGATCCGCTGGACCTGGTTCGTGCCCTCGTAGATCTGCGTGATCTTGGCGTCGCGCATCATGCGCTCGACCGGGTAGTCACGGGTGTAGCCGTAGCCGCCGAGGAGCTGGACGGCGTCCGTGGTGACCTCCATGGCGACGTCGGAGGCGAAGCACTTGGCCGCCGCGCCCTGGAAGGTGAGGTCCTTGTCCCCGCGCTCGGACTTGGCGGCGGCCGCGTACGTGAGCTGGCGGGCGGCCTCGATCTTCATGGCCATGTCGGCGAGCATGAACTGGATGCCCTGGAAGTCGGCGATCGGCTTGCCGAACTGCTTGCGCTCCTGGACGTACCCCTTGGCGTAGTCGAGCGCGCCCTGGGCGATGCCGAGCGCCTGCGCGGCGATCGTGATGCGGGTGTGGTCCAGGGTCTTCATCGCGGTGGCGAAGCCCGTGCCCTCCTCGCCGATCATGCGGTCGGCGGGGATGCGGACGTTGTCGAGGTAGACCTCGCGGGTCGGGCTGCCCTTGATGCCGAGCTTGCGCTCCGGAGCACCGAAGGAGACACCGTCGTCGGACTTCTCGACGACGAAGGCGGAGATGCCCTTCGAGCGCTTGGTGGGGTCGGTCACGGCCATCACCGTGTAGTACTCGGACTCGCCGGCGTTGGTGATCCAGCGCTTCACACCGTTCAGGACGTAGAAGTCGCCGTCCCGCACGGCCCTCGTCTTCATACCGGCCGCGTCGGAGCCCGCGTCCGGCTCGGAGAGGGCGTACGAGAACATCGCGTCGCCCTTGGCCAGGGGGGTCATGTACTTCTTCTTGAGGTCCTCGGAGCCCGACAGGATGACGGGCAGCGAGCCGAGCTTGTTCACCGCGGGGATCAGGGACGAGGACGCGCAGACCCGCGCCACCTCCTCGATCACGATGACCGTCGCGAGGGCGTCCGCGCCGGTGCCGCCGTACGACTCCGGTACGTGCACCGCGTGCAGGTCGGCCGCGACCAGCGCGTCCAGGGCCTCCTGCGGGAAACGGGCCTCCTCGTCCACCGCCGCGGCATGCGGCGCGATCTTCGCCTCGGCCAGTGCGCGGATCGCGTCCCGGAGCATGTCGTGCTCCTCGGACGGGCGGTACAGGTCGAAATCAGCCGATCCGGCCAAGGTCTCTCACGCTCCCAAAGATGCAATGACGCTAACTACCGTTAAGTAACCCAAATTTTATGCGCCCGCCCACGCGACTGGTACGTGAGCTTGCCGACAGGGGGGATCTGCCCGGTCAAGGGCTCCGGCACGCCCCGACTATGCTCTGTCCGCGCACCTGACGGCTACCTCCTGGAGCACCCATGGCCCTCAAGATCACTGTGATCGGTACCGGCTATCTCGGCGCGACGCATGCCGCCGCCATGGCCGAGCTGGGGTTCGAGGTGCTGGGCCTGGACGTGGTGCCCGAGAAGATCGAGATGCTCCAGCGGGGCGAGGTCCCGATGTACGAGCCCGGTCTTGAGGAGCTGCTGCGCAAGCATGTCGCCGGGATCGAGGGGTCCAGCGGGCGGCTGCGGTTCACCATGGACTTCGCCGAGGTCGCGGAGTTCGGCGACATCCACTTCGTCTGTGTGAACACCCCGCAGAAGCACGGCGAGTACGCCTGCGACATGTCGTACGTCGACGCCGCCTTCGCCTCGCTCGCGCCGCACCTCACCGGGCCCGCCCTGGTCGTCGGCAAGTCCACCGTGCCCGTCGGATCGGCCGACCGGCTGGCCCGTACGCTCACCGGACTGGCCCCCGCGGGCGACGAGGTCGAACTGGCCTGGAACCCGGAGTTCCTGCGCGAGGGCTTCGCCGTCCAGGACACCCTGCACCCCGACCGGATCGTCGCCGGGATCCGCAGCGAGCGCGCCGAGAAACTGCTGCGCGAGGTGTACGCGACGCCGCTGTCCGAGGGCACGCCCTTCGTGGTGACCGACTTCCCGACCGCCGAACTGGTGAAGACCGCCGCGAACTCCTTCCTCGCCACCAAGATCTCGTTCATCAACGCGATGGCCGAGGTCTGCGAGGCGGGCGGCGGCGATGTCGTGAAGCTCGCCGAGGCGATCGGGCACGACGACCGGATCGGGAAGAAGTTCCTGCGCGCGGGCATCGGCTTCGGCGGCGGCTGCCTGCCCAAGGACATCCGCGCGTTCATGGCCCGCGCGGGCGAGCTGGGCGCCGACCAGGCGCTCACCTTCCTGCGCGAGATCGACTCCATCAACATGCGGCGCCGCGGCCAGATGGTCGAGATGACGCGGGAGGCGCTGGGCGGCAGCTCCTTCCTCGGCAAGCGGATCGCGGTGCTCGGCGCGACCTTCAAGCCCGACTCGGACGACGTCCGGGACTCCCCCGCGCTGAACGTCGCCGGCCAGATCCACCTCCAGGGCGGCCAGGTCACGGTCTACGACCCCAAGGGCATGGACAACGCCCGCCGCCTCTTCCCGACCCTCGGTTACGCCGAGACGGCCGTGGACGCCGTACGCGGGGCGCACGCCGTCCTGCACCTCACCGAGTGGCGCGAGTTCCGCGAGCTGGACCCGGCGGCGCTGGGCGAGGTCGCCACGGACCGCGTGGTGCTGGACGGCCGCAACGCGCTCGACCCGTCGGTGTGGCGGGCGGCGGGCTGGACGTACCGCGCGATGGGCCGCCCGACGGCCTGAAACCCACGCCGCAACCGACCGAGGAGAGAACATGGCTCTCGCCGAGCTGGGCTCCGTCGTCCTGGACTGTCCCGACCCGCACGCCCTCGCCGCGTTCTACGCCGGAATCCTCGGCGGGACGGTCGAGGACAACGGCGACTGGCTCGACCTGCGGCTGCCGGGACCGGCGGGCGGGACGCTGGCGTTCCAGGCCGCCCCCGGACACGTACCGCCGAAGTGGCCCTCGCCCGAGGCCTCGCAGCAGTTCCATCTGGACCTCACGGTCGAGGACCTGGACGCGGCGGAGGCGGCGGTCCTGGCGCTGGGCGCGAAGGTGCTGGACGCGGCGGACCGCACACGCACCTGGCGCACGTACGCGGACCCGGCGGGCCACCCGTTCTGCCTCTGCACCGGCTGAGCCGGCCGTCCGGGTCAGCCGTCGAGTTCGGCGATCCGCGCCATGGACGGCTCGCGGCGCCGGCGGGCGGCGCGGGAGGTGAAGTCCGCGGTACGCAGGACGCGTTGGACGTTGCCCCAGGTGAGCAGGGCCAGATCGGTCTCGGACCAGCCGCGGCCGAGGAGCTCGGCCACCAGCCTCGGATAGCCCGAGGCGTCGGACAGGTCCTGCGGGTGCGCGGCCCCGGAGTCGTACGTCCCCGAGAGGCCGACACACCCGGGTCCCGCGAGTTCCCGTACGTGGTCCAGGTGGTCGGCGACGTCCCGGACCGTGGGACCGGTCTGCTCGGCGGTCAGCGGGACCAGGCACAGGCCCTGGGTGGCACCGAGTTCGACGAGCACGTCGTCGGGGAGGTTCGCCGGGTGCGGGCGCAGGGCGCGGGCGGCGGAACGGGTGCACATCACCGGGGACTTGGAGATGGTCAGGGCGCGGCGGACGGTGGCGTCCGAGGCGCCGGACAGGTCGGCGAGGACGCCGAGGCGGTTCATCTCGCGCACGACCTCCTCGCCGAAGCGGGTCAGTCCGTTCTCGCCGGCCCAGGAGGCGCCGGAAAGGGTCAGGACGCGCAGGCCGAGAGCGTGCAGGGCGCGCAGGATGCCCAGCGAGTCGTCCAGCGCGGCGGCGCCGGCCGGGCCGAGCAGCACGGCGACACGTCCGCAGTTCCTGGCGTCCGTGACCTGGGCCGCGCTGTGGGCCATGCGCAGGCCCTCCGGGTGCGCGGCGACCACGGTCTTCACGAGGTCGAGCTGTTCCAGCGTGGCGCCGACGGCGCGTTCGCCGACGAGTGCCCCCGGCAGGTGCAGCGACCAGAACAACGCTCCTACGTGCCCCTCTCGAAGCCGGGGCACGTCCGTGTCGACGGCGCTCTCGCCCAGTTCGAGGTCGTACCAGGACAGGCGGCGCAGGGCCCAGGGGAGGCCGCTGTAGCCGTCCGCGACGGGGTGGTCGGTGAGGAGGGTGCGGGCGCGGGCCAGGGGGTCGGCACCGGGCCCGGCCTCGACGGGCGGCGGCTCGAACACGCCGCTCATCGGCTCGGGATGATCCAGGTCCAGTTCCCCGACCTCTGCGGTGGAGTGCAGTTCGTCCTGCAGATCAGCCATGTGAGGCTCCGGGGTCCGGTGGTGCCAACAGGTGGCTCCACCGTGCCACGCCCCGGCCCCACCTTCACGACGAAGGAGCCGTTCGGGCGACACGCGGTCCTGACCGGCTCTGACGGGTGGGGGCCGGTGGGGGCTGACCGCGCAGTTCCCCGCGCCCCTCGGGGGGGAACGGTTGTCTCATGGGTGCGGGTGCGTCGTGGCTGAGCGCGCCGTTCCTCGCGCCCCTTAGGGGGCGAGGGCGCAGCCGAGCCTTTAGGGGCGCGGGGAACTGCGCGGCCAGCCACGACGCACCCGCACCCGCAAACCGGCCGATGCCGCCCCAGGGGCGCGGGGAACTGCGCGGGCGACCCCCGCGGCGGGTCAGCCGGCATACACGGCCAAGCCCCACCCCCTCAGGGGCGCGGGGAACTGCGCATCCTCACCGGCGCGACCCGCACTCCCTCGCCCGGGTCAGCAACAGCGTCCGCTCTCGCTCGTTGCGGGCCAGTTCAGCCGCCCGCTCAAACTCCCGCGCCGCCTCCTCCCTGCGGCCGAGCCGCACCAGCAAGTCCCCCCGGACACTCGGCAGCAAGTGGTATTCGCGCAACGCCGGTTCCCCCACCAGCGCGTCCACGAGCGCCAGCGCCACCCCCGGCCCCTCGGCCATGGACACGGCGACGGCCCGGTTCAGCTCGACGACCGGCGACGGCGCCCGCACGGCGAGCATCCCGTAGAGCGTGACGATCCGCCCCCAGTCGGTCTCCGCGTACGTGAGCGCGTGCGCGTGACACGCGGCGATGGCGGCCTGGAGGACGTACGGCCCGGGTGCGCCTCCCGAGGACACCGCGTCGGCCCGCCCCAGCGCGGCGAACCCCCGCCGGATGAGCACCCGGTTCCACCGCGCCCGGCTCTGGTCCTTGAGCAGCACGGGCTCCCCCGTGGGCCCGGTCCGCGCGGCCGACCGCGACGCCTGCAGCTCCAGCAGCGCCGCCAGCCCGTGCACTTCGGGCTCCTTGGGCATCAATTCGGCCAGTACCCGGGCGAGCCGCAGCGCGTCCTCGCAGAGCGCGGGCCGCAGCAAGTCGTCCCCGGCCGTGGCGGCGTACCCCTCGTTGAAGATCAGGTAGATGACCTCCAGTACGGAACCGAGCCGGGCCTCGCGTTCGGGCCCGTACGGCACCTCGAAGGGAACGCCCTTCGCGGCGAGGGTCCGTTTGGCGCGCACGATCCGCTGGGCGAGGGTCTTCTCAGGGGTGAGGTACGCGCGCGCGATCTCGACGGTGGTCAGCCCGCCGAGCAGCCGCAGGGTGAGCGCGATGCGGGCCTCGGCGGACAGCACGGGGTGGCACGCGGTGAAGACGAGCCGCAGCAGGTCGTCGTCGATGTCGTCGGGATCGGCGGGCTCGTCGAGGTGGCTCCGCGGCCCGGACGTCTCCAGGTCGCGCCCCATCTCCGCCAGCTTGCGGGCGTACCGCTCGCGCCGCCGTACGAGGTCGATCGCCCGGTGTTTGGCGGTGGCCATGAGCCAGGCCCCGGGATTGCCAGGCACCCCGTCCCGCGGCCACTGCTCCAGCGCCGCGACCAGCGCGTCCTGCGCCAGCTCCTCCGCGATCCCGACGTCCCGGACGATGCGTGCGACCCCGGCGATGATGCGGGGCGACTCCATCCGGAAGACGGTCTCGATGGTGCGGTCAGGGTCCTGGGCGGGGGTGTCCGCGGGGGTGTCTGGCGTCACGTTCCACCATCAGACACCCCCGGACCCGTACGGCCAAGGCTCAGCCCTCGACGATCTCCCGCACCTCGCAGGTCACCGTCCAGTGGGCCTCGTGGATCTGCAGGAACCGCTTGGTCCACTCGACCGCCTCGGCCCGGTCCTTGGCCTGGAGCATCGCGTACCCGCCGACGACCTCCTTGGCCTCGGTGAACGGCCCGTCGGTGACGGACAGTTCGCCGCCCTCCCAGCGCACCCGTGTGCCCTGCGCGGTCGGCGTCAGACCGGAGGTGTCCAGCAGTACGCCGGCCTTCGTCATCTCCTCGATCAGCTCGCCCATGCGCTCCATGAGCGCGTCGCTCGGCCCCTCGGCGGGGGCGTTCTGCTCGTCGATACGGATCATCGACAGGTAGCGCGGCATGGTGACTCCCTGAGTCCTCGGCGCGGAGCCGGGGCCGGTCCCCGCCTCTCATCGCCTCTCACCCATACGTCGAACGACCGACGCCGGGATCGACACACCCGCCGAACTTCATCGGGTTTTCTTCGAGAAGGTCACTTTTTCTTCGAGAGGGTCACTTCAGTGACTCCCACAGCTTTCCCGCCTCCGGCTCCTCCGCCACCACCCGGTTGGGGTTGGACGGGGCAGGCACCACCGGCATCGTCACGGTCTCGGTGTACGTGGATGAGAGGGACTTCAGGCTCTGGCCGAGGCCCATCAGTTCGGTCAGGGAGTTCAGGCCCGTGTCCGTGGTGAGGCTGCCGGTGAGCGCGTCGGCGACGCTGTACAGCCGGGTGGGGTTGGTGAGGAGGTTGCTGGAGGAGACCTGGTCGAGGAGCGCCTTCACCAGTTTCTGCTGGAGGCCGATGCGGCCGAGGTCGCTGCCGTCGCCTATGCCGTGCCGGGTGCGGGCCAGGGCCAGGGCGTCCGCGCCGTCGAGGTGGTGGGTGCCCGCCTCCAGTTCGAGGTGGCTGTCCTCGTCGGAGATGTCGTCGTCGGTCGTGACCGTGACCCCGCCGAGCGCGTCCACCAGATCGGCGAAGCCGGCGAAGTCGATCTCGATGTAGTGGTCCATGCGGACGTTCGTCAGGGTCTCCACGGTCTTGACCGCGCAGACGGGCCCGCCGACCGAGTACGCGCTGTTGAACATCACGCCGTACGCCTCCGCCGTCGAACCGCCCGACTCCAGCGGGCAGGAGGGGCGTGTGACGAGGGTGTCGCGCGGGATGCTCACGACGGTCGCCTCCGAGCGGCCCTCGTCGACGTGGATGATCATCGCCGTGTCGGAGCGGGCGCCCTCACTGCTGCCGCCGCCGAGCGCCTTGTTGCGCTTGCCGCTGCGCGAGTCGGAGCCGAGGACCAGGATGTTGAGCGCGCCGCTGGGGAGCGGGGTGGCGGACTCGGGGCCCGTCGGGGTCGTCACGGCCCTGGCCGGCCGGTTGTCGCCGAGCGCGCTGTCGATGTCGACGCTCTTGATGTTGTGGTTCAGATGCCAGTACACCCACGCGGCCCCGGCCACGGACGCGACGAGTACGCAACTGAGGGCGATGCCCGCCACCTTGAACAGCCGCGACCGCCCGGACCACCACGACCGCCCCCCTGCGCCGACGTCGGCGCCGGCGTCACCGCCCTCGGGTATCGCGGCGTCCTCGCCCCCGGACCCGTCTTCTCCGCTCACGCCCACACTCCCGCTCACAGGAAGAACATAAGTCCGAATTATTTCAACAAGGAACCACTTCCCGGCTTTCCTTCGGAAACTCTCAGGTTTCGTTGAGTTTTCTCAGGATCGGTCTTCGAAACTTTCGACGCCCCGATACCGCTCACGGGGACCGTGGTGTCGATCACGCCGACCGTGGTATCGATCACGCCGACGGCGGCGCCGTACTGCTCCGGACCACCAGGCTCGTCGCCAGTTCCACCCGCGTGGCGGTCGAGGGCCGTTCCGAGCGGCCGAGGTCCAGTACGAGCCGGGCCGCCGCCTCGGCCATCTCCGTGAGTGGCTGGCGCACGGTGGTGAGCGGCGGGCCGACCCAGCGGGCCACCGGCAGGTCGTCGAAGCCGACGATGCTGAGGTCCTCCGGTACGCGCAGACCCAGCTCGCGGGCGGCCTCGTACAGGCCGAGGGCCTGGAGGTCGTTGCCCGCGAAGACGGCCGTCGGGCGGTCGGGGAGTTTCAGGAGTTCGAGCCCTGCGCGGTAGCCGCTGTCGTGGTGGAAGTCGCCGGTGCGTACGAGCGCCGGGTCGACGGGCAGCCCGGCCGTGTCGAGCGCCGCCCGGTACCCGTCGAGCCGGGCCCGGCTGCACATCATCCGCGAGGGCCCGCTGATCACGCCGATACGGCGGTGGCCGAGGTCGGCCAGGTGACGGGTCGCCGCGAGGCCGCCCTGCCAGTTGGTGGCACCCACGGACGGGGCGTCGTCACCGGGGTCGCCCGCCGGGTCGACCACCACGAACGGGATGGACCGGCTCGTCAGCAGCGCCCGCTGGGACTCGTCGAGCCCGCTGAGGACGAGCACGACCCCGTGCGGGCGGCGGGCGGCGACCTGGTCGGCCCAGGTGCGCCCGGGGGTGAGCCGTCCCGCGCTCTCGGACAGGACGACGCTCAGCCCTTCGTCCCGCGCCACGTTCTCCACGCCCCGGATGACCTCCATCGCCCACGCGCTCTCCAGTTCGTGGAAGACGAGGTCGATGAGCGGCGACCGGGACGCCTCGGCCCGGCGGCGCCGGTAGCCGTGGTTTCTCAGCAGTTCCTCGACCCGGGTGCGGGTCGAGGGGGCCACGTCGGCGCGGCCGTTGAGCACCTTCGAAACAGTCGGGGCCGAGACTCCCGCCTCGCGGGCGATCTCGGCGAGCGTCGCTGACTGGGCTACGGCGGGATTCGGGCGAGTCATGAACGGGATCGTATCCCTGCGCAACCTCTTGACGAAGCCCTTCGACCGCCATACGTTCCCGGAACATTCGAAGTACCACCCGAAACATTCGTGCAGGTTCGATGCGTATGCGTGCCGCGAGCGCGCCGGCGAGCGGACGAGCCGGACAAGAAGAGGTGCTGTCATGGAGTCGATCAACGGGCGGTCCACCAGCGGGCAGCCCACGGGCGCGGGCCCGGGCAGAAGCGCGGGCGGCAGCCTCAGCGGCCGTGCGTTCAGCAGGCGCTGGGTGCTGGGCGCCGGCGCCACCACCCTGCTCACCACCGGCCTCGCCGCCTGCGGCTCGGACGACGGCCCCGGCGGGGGCGGCGGCACGATCGACGCCTTCGTGTACGGGGACGACGCGGTCAAGGTCCAGCAGACGGCCGTCGAACGCTTCAACAAGTCCGCCGCGAGCAAGTCGGCCAAGGGCACGGTGAAGCTGGTCAAGATCCCGGGCGCGGACTACACCTCCAAGCTGCGTACGGCGATGGGTTCCCCGAGCGCCCCCGATGTCCTCTTCAACTGGGGCGGCGGCTCGATCCGGGCCTACCAGGAGGCGAAGCAGCTGATCGACCTGACCGACACCATCGCGGGCGACCCGGTCCTGAAGTCGGGCTTCCTGCCCGCGGTGCTCGCGGCGGGCGCGCTCGGCGGCCGCAACTACGGGATACCGATGCGCGGTATGCAGCCGGTGATCCTCTTCTACAACAAGTCGGTCTTCGCCGAGCACAAGCTCCAGCCGCCCACCACCTGGGCCGAGCTGCAGGACATCAACGCCAAGCTGAAGAAGGCGAAGATCACCCCGTTCGCGCTCGGCGGGGCGGACACCTGGACCGAGCTGATGTGGCTGGAGTACCTGGTCGACCGGATCGGCGGCCCGGAGGTCTTCGCGAAGATCCAGGGCGGCGACGCGTCCGCCTGGGGCGACCCGGCCGTCCTCAAGGCCGCCGAGACGGTGAAGGAACTCATCGACGACGGCGCGTTCGGGTCGAAGTTCAGCTCGGTGTCGTACGTCAACGGCGGCGCGCCCGCGGTCTTCGCCAAGGGCAAGGCGGCGATGCATCTGATGGGTTCGTGGGAGTACTCGACGCAGCTCGGAAAGTTCCCGTCCTTCGCGAAGAACAACCTGGGCTGGTGTGCGTTCCCCACGGTCGAGGGCGGCACCGGCGACGTCCGCAACGTCGTCGGCAACCCGACCAACTACTGGTCGGTCAACGCCCGTACGGGCAACAAGGACGCGGCGATCGCCTTCCTGAAGGACTGCGCCTCCGAGACGTACGCCAAGGCGCTGGTCGCCAACGGTGACATCCCGACGACCTCGAACGCGGCCAAGCTGCTGGACGCCTCGCCCAACCCGGAGTTCGCGAAGTTCCAGTACGAGATGGTCGAGAAGGCGCCGGCCTTCACGCTCTCCTGGGACCAGGCGGTCGACGCGGACATCGCGACCCCGATGCTCACCGAGATCAACAAGCTGTTCGTCGGGAAGTCCTCGCCGAGCGAGTTCGTGTCGGCGCTCAAGGAGCTGAAGTGAGCGCACCCACCCCCACCAAGGCCCCGGTGGGAAGCCCGGTCGGCGAGCGCGGCGGGCCCGAGCTGCCCCGCGGGCCGCGAAAGCGGTCCGGGGCCGCCACGGCCGGCCGGCCGCACGCCGTCTGGGCACTGCCCGGTGTGCTGTTCTTCGCGTTCTTCGCCGTGGTCCCGATGGGACTCGCCTTCTATCTCTCCTTCACCAGCTGGGACGGCCTGGGCGACCCGACACCCGTCGGCCTCGACAACTGGCGGAAGCTGATCAATGACGACCGGATGGTCCAGTCGCTGTGGCTCACGGTCCTGCTGACGGCGGCGAGCTGGGTCTTCCAGACGGTGATCGCGCTGCTGCTCGGCGTCTGGGCGGCGGGCCGCCAGCGCAACCGGGCGGTGCTGTCCGCGATCTTCTTCGTCCCGTTCCTGCTGTCCTCGACGGCGATCGCGCTGCTCTTCTACGCCCTGCTCGACCCGAACTTCGGCATCATCCAGCAGAACATCCTCGGCTCCTCCAGCGGCGCGTTCCTCGCGATCGTGTTCGTCGGCGGCTGGCAGTTCATCCCCTTCCACACGCTGATCTACCAGGGCGGCGCCCGTCAGATACCCGAGGTCCTCTACCAGGCCGCGGCGATCGACGGGGCGGGCCGCTACCGCCAGTTCTTCTCGATCACGCTGCCGCAGCTGCGCCACACCGTCACGACGTCCACGGTCCTGATGGTCGTCGGCTCGCTCACGTACTTCGAGACCGTGCTGATCCTCACCAAGGGCGGCCCGGGCACCGACACCGCGATCCTGCCGTACCTGATGTACGAGGCGGGCTTCAAGAGCTACGACTTCGGTTACGCGAGCGCCATCGCGTCCTTCCTGGTGCTGGTCGCCACCGGCCTGTCCCTGATCCTCGTGCGGCTGACCGGCTTCGGCGGCATGCGCAGTACCCGCGAAGGGATGTGACGGAGTGTCACACGACACCTTGCCGCGTCCGCGTCCCGTGCAGACCGAGAAGCGCGACACGCGACCGTCCCCGCCCCGCCGCCGCCGGCACTGGCACTGGACGAAGCGCGCCAACCCCGTCGCCGGGCTCGGCGCGGTCGTCTGGCTGGCGATCGTCGTCATCCCGATCTACGCGATGCTGTCGGCCTCGCTCACCAGCCAGGACAAGGCCCTCACCGGCAACCCGCTGACCCCGCCCACGAGTCCGACGCTCGACAACTACAACACCGTGCTGAACAGCGGCTTCGGCCATCTGCTGGCCAACACCGCGATCGTGGCCGTCGCGGTCGTGGCGATCGTCCTCGGCCTCTCGGTCCCGCTGGCGTACGTGGCCGTCCGCACCCGCGACCGCTGGTCGGGCCTGGCCTTCCGGCTGTTCCTGCTCGGCGTCGCGATCCCGGCCCAGGCGGTCGTGGTCCCCCTCTACCTCCTGATCGCCAAGCTCGACCTGTACGACAGCCTGCTCGCGGTCATCCTGCCGACGGCTGCCTTCGCGATGCCGGTGTCCGTGCTCGTCCTCGTGGGCACCCTGCGGGACGTCTCGGAGGAGCTGTACGAGGCGATGGCCCTGGACGGCGCCTCACCGCAGCGGATGCTGTTCCAGCTGGCGATTCCGATGGCCAAGGGCGGTATCAGCACGGTCGTCATCTACGCGGCGCTGCAGGCCTGGAACGGCTTCCTCTTCCCGCTGATCTTCACCCAGTCCGACGAACCGCGCGTCCTGACGCTCGGCCTGTTCAACTACGTCAGCCAGTTCGGCGTCAACATCCCGGCGCTGCTGGCCTCGGTCGTCCTCTCCGGCGTCCCGATCTTCGCCGTCTACCTGGTGGCCCGCCGCGCGCTGGTCGGCGGCCTGATGGGCGTGGGCGGAAAGTGAACCCACTCGTCCCCGACCCTGCCCCTCACCCTGACAGGAGTTTCATGACCACCGCACCCTGGCGTGATCCCGCCCTGCCCGCCGAGGCCCGGGTCGACGACCTGCTCGCCCGGATGACCCTGGAGGAGAAGACCGCCCAGCTGTACGGCGTGTGGGTGGGAGCCGCCACGGACGGCGACGGAGTCGCCCCGCACCAGGACGAGATGACCTCGGACTTCGACTGGGACGAGCTGATCACCCACGGTCTGGGCCAGCTCACCCGCTCGTTCGGTACGGCCCCCGTGGACCCCGCGCTGGGCGCGCAGGCACTGGCCCGCGCCCAGCGCCGGATCAGCGGGGCGGGCCGCTTCGGCATCCCGGCCGTCGCCCACGAGGAGTGCCTGGCGGGCTTCACGGCCTGGGGCGCGACCGCGTATCCGGTGCCGCTGGCCTGGGGCGCCTCGTTCGACGCGGCGCTGGTCGAGGAGATGGCCCACCGCATCGGCCGGGACCTCGCCTCCGTAGGCGTCCACCAGGGCCTCGCCCCCGTCCTGGACGTCGTACGGGATCCGCGGTGGGGCAGGGTCGAGGAGACGATCGGCGAGGACCCGTACCTCGTCGGCACGATCGGCGCGGCGTACGTCCGCGGGCTCGAATCCGCGGGAATCGTCGCCACGCTCAAGCACTTCGCGGGGTACGCGTCCTCGGCGGGCGCCCGCAACCTCGCGCCCGTACGGGCCGGTGTGCGCGAGTTCGCCGACATCACGCTGCCGCCGTTCGAGTTCGCGCTGCGCGAGGGCGGGGCCCGGTCGGTGATGGCCGCGTACACGGACACGGACGGCGTGCCCTCGACCGCGGACCCCTACCTGCTGACCGAACTCCTCCGCGAACAGTGGGGTTTCACGGGCACGGTCGTCAGCGACTACTTCGGCGTCGGCTTCCTGAAGACCCTCCACCGGGTCGCGGGCACCGAGGCCGAGGCCGCCCACGCGGCCCTCGCGGCGGGCGTGGACGTCGAACTGCCGACGGTCCACTGCAACGGCGACCCGCTGGTCGAGGCGGTACGGGCCGGTGCCGTCCCCGAGTCCCTGGTGGACCGGGCGGCGGCCAGGGTCCTGCGCCAGAAGTGCGAGCTGGGCCTGCTGGACGAGACCTGGTCCCCCGAACCGACCGGCCCCATCGACCTCGACTCGACCGCGAACCGCGTCCTGGCCCGCCGCCTGGCCGAGGAATCCGTGGTCCTGCTCTCCAACCCGGAGGGCGTGCTCCCGTTGGCCCCCGACACCCGTATCTCCGTGGTCGGCCCGCGGGCCGCCGACGCCCTGGCGATGCTGGGCTGCTACTCGTTCCCGTCCCATGTGGGCGTCAACCACCCGGCCCTGCCGATGGGCGTCGAGATCCCCACGATCCTGGAGTCCCTGCGCACGGAACTCCCCGACGCGAAGATCACCTTCACCGAGGGCTGCGACACGACCGACCCGGACACCTCCGGCTTCGAGGAGGCCGTCGCCCGCTCCACCGAGGCGGACGTCTGCGTGGCCGTGCTCGGCGACCGGGCGGGCCTCTTCGGCCGGGGCACGTCGGGCGAGGGCTGCGACGTGGCGGACCTGCAACTCCCCGGTGTACAAGCCCAGTTGCTGGACGCCCTCACCGCCGCCGACACCCCGGTCGTCCTGGTCCTGCTCACCGGCCGGCCGTACGCGCTGGGCCGCTGGCACGACCGGCTGGCCGCCACGGTCCAGGCGTTCTTCCCCGGCGAGGAGGGCGGCCCGGCGGTGGCGGGCGTCCTGTCAGGCCGCGTGAACCCGTCGGGCCGGCTCCCGGTCAGCGTCCCGCAGACCCCGGGCGGCCAGCCGTGGACCTACCTCCAGCCCCCACTGGGCCTGGCGGGCGAGGTCAGCAACCTGGACCCGACCCCCCTCCACCCCTTCGGCCACGGTCTGGGCTACACGGACTTCACGTGGGAGAACACGGCCGACGTGCACGCGCGGACGACCACGGACGAGGGGCACGACGTCTCGGTCACGATCCGCAACACGGGCGCGAGAGAAGGCACGGAGGTCGTCCAGCTGTACCTGCACGACCCGGTGGCATCCGTGACCCGCCCCGACGTACGCCTGATCGGCTACCACCGCCTGACCCTGTCCCCCGGCGAGGCCCGGCAGATCACGTTCCACTTCCACCCGGACCTGTCGGCCTTCACGAACGCCAGGGGCCACCGCGTGGTCGAACCGGGCGCCCTGGAACTCCGCGTCTCCAAATCCAGCACGTCCGTAGTCCACACGACCCACCTGACCCTGACAGGCCCAGAACGCCAACCGGGCCCGTCCCGGCAACTGACGTGCAGGACAACGGCCCGCTAAGGGGCGCGGGGAACGGCGCAGCCTTTCGTCTTCGGAGGGGCGCGGGGAACTGCGCGACCAGCCCCCACCGGACCCGCACCCGACAACCAACCGCCGGAGGCGGCCCCTACCCCTCGACGGACTCGAACCGCCACCGATGAACGGTTCGGGCAACCAACCCACCAGCCGGCTCCGGAAGCTCAGGAAGCGGGTCGTCGTACGCGGCATCCCACCACGTGATGACAAGCACCCGCTCCCCCGGAGCCCGCAGGACCTCCCGCCGCAGGGGCCGCGCCGGGAGGTCCTGCTCCCGCACCCACGCGAGCAGTTCCTCCCCCCGCCCCTCGGCGGCCCGCGCCTCCCACATCAACGCCACACTCATGAGTACAGATTGCCCTTGCTGACCTCATGCACATGATCGTGGGAGTGAGAGTGCCCATGCGCATGGGAACGCCCCGGCACATGCGGATCGGTGACGGGCAACGACGAGTCCGCCGACAGATCCCAATCGGACGCGTCCCGCCCCCGAGCCACCATCTCCGCGCCCAGCGCAGCGACCATCGCCCCGTTGTCCGTGCACAGCTTCGGCCGCGGCACCCGCAACGTGATCCCCGCCGCCTCGCACCGCTCCTGCGCGAGCACCCGCAGCCGCGAGTTGGCCGCCACGCCGCCACCGATCATCAGATGGTCGACGCCCTCGTCACGACAGGCCCGTACGGCCTTGCGGGTGAGGACGTCCACCACGGCTTCCTGGAAGGACGCGGCCACATCGCGCACGGGCACGTCCTCGCCGGCCGCCCGCTTCGCCTCGATCCACCGGGCCACGGCGGTCTTCAGCCCGGAGAAGGAGAAGTCGTACGCGGCATCGCGCGGCCCGGTGAGCCCGCGCGGGAAGGCGATGGCACGCGGGTCGCCCTCCTTCGCGTAGCGGTCGATGACGGGACCGCCGGGGAACCCGAGATTGAGCACACGGGCGATCTTGTCGAAGGCCTCGCCCGCCGCGTCGTCGATCGTCGCGCCCATCGGCCGTACGTCACTGGTGATGTCCGAGGACAGCAGCAGCGAGGAGTGGCCGCCGGAGACGAGCAGGGCCATCGTCGGCTCGGGCAGCGGCCCGTGCTCCAGCTGGTCCACACAGATGTGGGAGGCCAGGTGGTTCACCCCGTAGAGCGGCTTCCCCAGCGCGTACGCGTACGCCTTCGCCGCCGAGACCCCGACGAGCAGCGCGCCCGCGAGTCCGGGCCCGGCGGTGACGGAGATGCCGTCGAGGTCGCGCGCGCTGACCCCGGCCTCCTTCAGCGCCCGCTCGATGGTCGGCACCATCGCCTCCAGGTGCGCGCGGGAGGCGACCTCGGGCACCACCCCGCCGAAGCGCGCGTGCTCGTCGACGCTGGAGGCGATCGCGTCCGCGAGGAGGGTCGTCCCGCGGACGATGCCGACGCCGGTCTCGTCGCAGGAGGTCTCGATGCCGAGGACGAGAGGTTCGTCAGCCATTGATCTCGGTTCCTTTTACGGAAGTTGACGGGTCGTTGAGGCGCATCACGAGCGCGTCCACGTTGCCCGGCTGGTAGTAGCCGCGCCGGAAGCCGATCGCCTCGAAGCCGAAGCGCTCGTAGAGCTTCTGGGCGCGGATGTTGTCGACCCGGCATTCGAGCAGCACCTCGGCGCACTCGAAGGCGGTCGCGGCCCGCAGCAGTTCGGTCAGGATCAGTGCGCCGAGCCCGGTGCCCCAGTGCTCGCGGGCGACGGCGATGGTCTGTACGTCTCCGGCGTCACCGGCGGCGGCCAGGCCCCCGTATCCGACGATCACCCCGCCGTCCTCCGCCACCACGTACCGCCGGGTCGCCTCGGGGCCTCGCGCGTGGGCCAGGTCGGACCAGAACATGCCCCGTGACCAGGCGTCCTCGGGGAAGAGGTCCTTCTCCAGTTCCAGTACGGGCTCGATGTCCCACCAGCGCATCTCGCGCAGCACCGCGGTCGTCACTTGGGGGTGACCACCTTGTAGTTCTTGGGCACCTGGGCGTCGGGCCGGCGCAGATAGAGCGGCCGGGGCGCCTCCATCTCCTCACCTGCGGCCAGCCGCTCCGCCGCGAGGGAGGCGAGCGATGCCGCCGACACGTGCTCGGGCTCGCGGGCGTCCGGGAAGGTGTCCGGGTAGAGCAGCGCGCCCGCGCCCACGGCGGGCAGCCCGCCGATGTCCAGCTCCCCGGGCCGGTCCACGGCGGGTTCGGTGAGCCGCGTACGGGAGTCCGCGTACCGCGCCCAGTAGACCTCTTTGCGGCGGGCGTCGGTGGCGACGACGAAGGGTCCCTCGATCCCCGCCGCACCCCCGGCGGCGTACGCGAGGCCGTCGAGCGTGCACAGTCCGTACACGGGGACGCCGAGCGCGAGCCCGAACGTGTCGGCGGTCATCAGACCGACTCTGAGCCCGGTGTACGGGCCGGGGCCCACGCCGACGACGATGCCGGTGACGGCGTCGAGCCGCAGCCCGGCCTCGGTGAGCACCCGGTCGACGGCCGGCAGGAGCAGTTCCCCGTGCCGACGCGCGTCCACCTGGCTGTGGGCGGCGACGACGGACGTGCCGTCGTGCAGCGCGGCGGTGACGGCGGGGGTGGCGGTATCCAGAGCGAGCAAGAGCACGCGAACAGCCTACGGCGCCCGGACCCGGCGTACGGCCGCCTCAATCCGGCGGGTACCTGCTGCTAACGTCACAACGTCACAACACGGACAAATACCGTACAAGATCGAAAACCTTGAGACCGAGGATCGTACGAGAGGTGGGCACCCAGGTGATTCGGAGCAGCTCGGGAATCGTGGCCGGGCTCGCCGCGGTGGCGCTCGCCGTGATCGGCTTCCTCACCTACCAGGCCTCGGCGTACGCACCGGCCGACCTGTCCGCCCCGCGGGCCGCCGAGTCCTTGCCGGCCACGACGTCGAAGGCCCCCCGGGACAAGAACCACCCGACCGCTCTGCCCGGCGGCTCGGGCACCGGTCAGCGGGTCGTGTACTCGCTGGACGACGACCGGGTGTGGCTGGTCGACGAGGGCGACCGGGTCAGGCTCACGTTCCGGGTCAGCCCCGGTACGGTCGATCCGCTGCCCGCCCGGTACGTCGTCACGTCACGCTCCGGGACGATCGTCGGCTCCGACGGTGTGGCCGTCGAACACGTGGTCCGCTTCGCCAGCCTGGACGGCATCGCGATCGGCTTCAGCGCGGCGGTGGACGGCTCGGTGACGCCCCCTGACCCGGCCCGCAAACTGGGCGCGATCCGCGAGCCGCGGGGTGCCGGGGCGGCGATGTGGGACTTCGCCACGATCGGCACAAGGATCACGGTAATCAACTAACCGACTCAATCCACCCGCATACCCACCCACCCGCCCGAGCCCCAACAGGGGCGCGGGGAACGGCGCAGTCTTTCGCCTTGGCGGGGCGCGGGGAACGGCGCAGTCTTTTGTCTTTAGGGGCGCGGGGAACGGCGCAGTCTTTTGTCTTTAGGGGCGCGGGGAACGGCGCAGTCTTTTCGGGGGGCGCAGCCCCCAAGGGGCGCAGCCCCCAAGGGGCGCGGGGAACGGCGCGGCCGACCCCCACCGGACCCGCACCCGCAAACGACCCTAGGCCGCCCGCCGCCGCCCCTCCCGAACAGCCGCCGCAGGCGCAGGCACAGGCGCAGGCGCAGGCGGCGGCACAGACACAGCCCGCACAAGCCCACCCACGGCAAGCAACTCCCCCACCGACACCGAAACCCCACCACCCCTGGAAGGAACACGTTCCGACGCAGACGCAGACGCAGACGCAGGCATCGCGGCCTCCTGAAGAGCTCCGGGAGCAGACATGGTTAGGTAGACCTAACCAACTCCTCCGCCCATGTGAACACGCCGAAGCCCCCCGCCGCAACATCTTCCCGACACCCTGTCGGAATGTTGGGGCGAACGTACAAACCGAACCCTGCCCCCCGGGCTCAGAGCCGCAGAGCCGCAGAGCCGCAGCGCTTCAGCGCCTAGTCACCCAATCGCCTCAGGCGGAGAGCGCACCCAGGTCCACGGCCCCCCACCGCTCCCCCACCCCGGTCACGGCGACATGCCGCACCTCGTCCGTGGTGTCCCCCACGGCCCGGTGGATCAGCAGATGCAGCCGGTCGTCCGTCAGCTCCTCGACCTTCCCCTCGCCCCACTCCACGACGATCACGGAGTCGGACAGCGACACGTCGAGGTCGAGGTCCTCCATCTCGTCGAGCCCGCCGCCCAGGCGGTACGCGTCGACGTGGACGAGCGGCGGCCCGCCCCCGAGCGGGGGGTGCACGCGGGCGATCACGAACGTCGGCGAGGTGACCGCGCCCCGGACCCCGAGCCCTTCCCCGAGCCCGCGCGTCAGCGTGGTCTTGCCCGCGCCCAGTTCGCCGGTGAGCATCACGAGGTCCCCGGCCCGCAGGAGCTTGGCGAGTCTGCGCCCCAACTCCTTCATCTGTTCGGGCGAGTTGACGACGATCTCCGCGGTCACGACACCGGGGTCAGCCGGGTTGCGCGGTGCTGCTGGTGCTTCCATAGCCACCAACGGTAGCCCCTGCGGGCACGGCGCCGACGCGGGTGAGCAGGTCGGCGAGCCGGTCTATGACGACCTCCGGATGCTCCAGCATCACGAGGTGCCCGGCGTCCGGAACGAGCACCAGCTCGGCGTCGGGGAGCAGATCGGCGATGGACTCGCTGTGCTCGCTCGGCGTCACGAGGTCCTTGACCCCGGCGAGTACGAGCACGGGCAGATCGGCGAAGTACGCGAGCGCCTCGGTCTTGTCGTGGTCGGTGAACGCCGGGTAGAACTCGGCGACCACGTCGATGGGCGTGGCCTCGATGAGCCGCTCCGCGAACCGCGCGACCGCCGGGTCGATGTCCCGGGACGCGAACGAGTACCGCTTGATGATCCCCGCGAACAGGTCCGCGGTGGCCCGCCGCCCGCGCTCCACCAGTTCGGCCCGCTGCCCGAGCGCCTTCAGCACGCCGGGCAGGATCCGCCGCACCGCGTTGACGCCCGCGACGGGCAGCCCGAAGTTGACCTCGCCGAGCCGCCCGGACGACGTACCGACGAGCGCCACGCCGACGACGCGGTCGCGGATCAGGGCGGGGTACTGGTCGGCCAGGGCCATCATCGTCATGCCGCCCATCGAGTGGCCGACGAGCACGAGTGGCCCCTCGGGCGCCGCCGCGTCGATGACGGCTTTCAGGTCCCGGCCCAGCTGGTCGATGGTGACCGGCTGGTCGTCCCGGACCTGGGCCACGCCCCGCCCGGAGCGCCCGTGGCTGCGCTGGTCCCAGTGGACGGTCCGGACGACTCCGCGCAGCGCGGCCCGCTGGAAGTGCCAGGAGTCCTGGCTGAGGCAGTAGCCGTGGCTGAAGACGACGGTGACGGGGGCGGGCGCCTTGCGGCCGAAGAGCCGGCGGCGGCGTGGGGCCAGCGCGGTGTCGGTCTCCACCTCGTCGACCTCGTAGTACAGCTCGGTGCCGTCGTCCGCGGCGGCCTTGCCCGGCATCCCGCGCAATGCCCCGTACGGACCGGCCGAGTCGAGGGCGAGCCGCGCCTTCCTGCGCATTCCGCGGCCGACCGTGAGCCGCTCTATGGCGACTCCGGCGGCGGCGCCCGCGGCGACCACGCCTATCGCGGCGCCTGCGACGCCTGCCCTGCGCCAGTTCGCGGGCCCGGCCGCGGAGAGTGCCGAGGTCGCGGCCGTGGCCGCTTCCACCGCTGCCTCCGCGCTGCTCTCGCTCACGAACCGCTCCTCTTCTTCGTCTTCTTCGTCTTCTTCGTCCTGTACGGGTGCCGTGCATGCCGTGCAGTGCCGTGCTCCGCACTCATGCGGATACCCCGCTTGTTACTCGTTCACGTAGTCATCCACGTCATCCAGGTCATCCACGTAGACGCGCGGTACGCGGGTTCCGATGCGGGTGACGATCTCGTACGCGATCGTGCCCGCGGCGCGGGCCCAGTCCTCGGCGGTGGGCTCGCCGTGGTCGCCGGGCCCGAAGAGGACCGCCCGCTCGCCGACCGGCGGTTCGTCCCCGCCGAGGTCGACCGCGAACTGGTCCATCGCGACGCGCCCCGCGACCGTCCGCCACTTGCCGCCCACCAGGACGGGTCCGGTGCCGGAGGCGTGGCGCGGGACGCCGTCCGCGTACCCGACGGGCACGAGGCCGAGGGTCGTGTCGCCTGCGGTGACGTAGTGGTGTCCGTAACTCACGCCGTGGCCCGCGGGCACGTGCTTCACCAGCGCGAGCGAGGCCCAGAGGGTCATCACGGGCCGCAGCCCGAGGTCGGCGGAGGTGCCCAGCTCGGGGCTTGGCGAGATGCCGTACGTGGCGATCCCGGTCCGTACGAGGTCGAAGTGGGACTCGGGAAGCGTGAGCGTGGCGGGCGAGTTGGCGATGTGCCGCACCTCGGGGCGCAGCCCCGCTCCCTCCGCGTGGGCCAGCATCTCGCGGAAGAGGGTGAGCTGGGCGGCGATGGAGGGGTGCCCCGGTTCGTCGGCGCAGGCGAAGTGCGACCACAGGCCGGTGACGGCGACCAGGCCCTCGGCCTCGGCCCGCCGTGCCTCGGCGACGAGTTCGGCCCAGTCTGCGGGCTGGCAGCCGTTGCGTCCGAGTCCGGTGTCGGCCTTGAGCTGCACGCGCGCGGTACGCCCTGCGGCGCGCGCGGCCTCGGCGGCCTCGCGCAGCGCCCAGAGCCCGCTGATCCCCAGGTCCAGGTCGGCGTCGACGGCCTCCCGCCAGGGCCCGCCCGGCGTCCACAGCCAGCACATGATCCGCCCCGGCAGCCCGGCCGCGCGGAGGGCCAGCGCCTCCTCGGGGGTGGCCGTGCCCAGCCAGGTCGCGCCCGCGTCCAGGGCCGCGCGGGCGCACGGCACGGCCCCGTGTCCGTACGCGTCGGACTTGACCACCGCCATGAGGGCGGCGGCCGGCGCCTGGGCGCGCAGGGTCCGCACATTGGCCCTCAGGGCGGCCAGATCGATCTCGGCGCGGGCACGCGCGGGTGCTGTCTCAGTCATCGCCGACCAGTGTCTCAGAGGGGTCCGACACCGTTCTCGGGCACCGGGTCCCGGGCCCCAGGTCCCGGCTGCCGGACATCAGCAGGTGACCATCAACCATCAGGTCTCAGGTACCTGGCTTGCGCCCCCACACGTACACGCGGTCGCCCGTGTACAGCCTGCTCCACAGGGTGCGGGCGTCGGCGAGCCGCATGTTGACGCAGCCGCGTGACCCGGGCGGGCTGTAGACGCTGCCGTAGATGGCGTGGAAGGCCTGGCCGCCGCTGAAGAACTGGCTGTACGGCATGGGGGTGTTGTACAGCGTCGACCAGTGGTTCTTGTGCTTCCAGTAGACCTTGAACCAGCCGGTCCTGGTCCGGTACCCGGCCTTGCCGCTGCGGACCGGTACGGGCCCGAACACCACCCGCTTCCCCTTCTGCACCCAGACCAGTTGCCGGCGGAGGTCGACACAGGCGACGCGACCGGCCCGTACGGGGCATCTCCCGGCCGCGTTCGGCGCCTTCGCGGCGGACAGCAGCCGCATCCGGCCCCAGGTCACGGGCCCGGCGAAACCGATGTCGGGCCGGATGCCCTGCTTGCTCTGGAAGGCCCGGACGGCCCGGCAGTCCGCCGCCGACTGCTTGCCGTCCACCTTGAGCCGCAGCCACCGTTCGACCTGCCGCTGGTGGGGGCCGGCCTGCCGGCTGCACGCCGTCACCCCGGCCTCCCGTGCGACGGCTTCGCTCAGCGGTACGTACTCGATCAGCGCGTCGCTCCCCTCGGCGGGGCTCGGCGGCTCGACGGCGTCCTCCGCGGCGGAGGGGGTGTAGACCTGCGGGGCGAGCACCTGGTCGGGGGTGTCCAGCTGCCAGGGCTGGTACGGGCCCGGGTGCACGCCGGGCACGAGTTCGTTCTGCGGTGCGGGTGCGCGGGGCACGCCGGGAGCACCGGGCGCGGGCGGGGGCGGGGCTGTAGGGGCAGCGGCAGCCCCCGGCCCGGACAGCACGGCGAAGAGCGTGGCGAGGGCGACGAGGGCGGTGGTCGGCGCGGCGGCGGTTCTCCTGCGGATACGGGCCATGTGCTCAGCGAAACCCGGGAGGGTGCCGGGGCCCGGTCAGCCGCGCGGCAGGGTCGCCCGTTGTGGCGCACGCCCGCGTACGCCCCGCTCAGCTCAGCTCAGCTCAGCTCAGCTCACGGCGTCACGGCATCACGGCGTCGTGACGCCATGCCGTCGTGACGTCATCCCGTCGTGACGTCCCGCCAGGCCTCGCGCACCGCCTCGGCCACGTCGTGCGCCCCAACGGGCGCGCCGTCCGCGGCCAGCCGCCCGGCCAGTCCGTGGAGGTACGCGCCCACGCTGCCCGCGTCCCGCGCGTCGAGCCCAGCGGCGAGCAGGGACCCGGTCAGCCCGGACAGCACGTCACCGCTGCCGGCGGTGGCGAGCCACCCGGTGCCGGTGGAGTTCACCCGCACGGGCCCGCCGCCGGGCGAGGCGACGAGGGTCGTGGACCCCTTCAGCAGCACGGTGGCCCCGTACCGCTCGGCAAGTTCTCGTACGGATGCCAGCCGCGCGCTCTCGACCTCCTCGCGCGGGACACCGAGCAGGGCGGCGGCCTCTCCGGCGTGCGGGGTGAGCAGGGTGGGTGCCCGCCGGGCCCGTACGGCGTCGCGGTCGGCGAGCCGCAGCCCGTCGGCGTCGATCAGTACAGGCACATCCGCCTTGAGTACGGCCGCCACGACGTCGCCGTCGTCACCGGCGCCGGGGCCGACGACCCATGCCTGGACGCGCCCGGCCTGTTCCGGCGAACCGGTGGACACGAGCGTCTCGGGGAAGCGTGCGATGACGGCGTCGCCCGCGGGTCCGACGTACCGGACGGCGCCGGCGCCGCCGCGCAGGGCGCCGGAGACGGCGAGCACGGCCGCGCCCGGATAACGGGAGGACCCGGCGGCGATCCCCACGACGCCTCGCCGGTACTTGTCGCTCTCGGCACCGGGGACGGGGAGCAGGGCGGCGACGTCGGCGTGCTGGAGCGCCTGCAGTTCGGCCTCGCCGGGGAGCGCGAGCCCGATGTCGACGAGCCGTACGGAACCGGCGTACTCCCTTGCCGGGTCCACGAGCAGCCCCGGCTTGTGGGTCCCGAAGGTGACGGTCAGATCGGCGCGTACGGCGGCTCCGCGGACCTCGCCGGTGTCGGCCTCGACGCCGCTGGGCAGGTCGACGGCGACGACGGCGGCGCGGATCTCGCCCAGCACGTCGAGGAGTTCGGCGGCGTCGGGGCGGAGTCCGCCCTTGCCGCCGATCCCGACGATGCCGTCCAGGACGAGATCGGCGCGCCGGAGCGGCTCCTCTGCGGCCTCCGCCCCGTTGACCACGCTCCCGCCGGCGCGTCGCAGGGCGGCGAGGCCGCCGGGGTGGGCGCGGTCGGGGGCGAGCAGGGCGGCGACGACACCGGCGCCCCGCTTCGCGAGCCGGGCACCGGCGTAGAGGGCATCGCCGCCGTTGTCACCGCTGCCGACGAGCAGCACAACGCGCCGGCCGTAGACCCGCCCCAGCAACTCGGCGCAGGCGGCGGTGAGCCCGGCCACGGCCCGCTGCATGAGTGCCCCGTCCGGCAGCCGCGCCATCAGCTCCTGCTCGGCGGCCCGCACGGTCTCCACGCTGTAAGCAGTACGCATGAGTTCGAGTCTCCCTCACATCGCGCCCTTCGGCTGCGGGCCGGTGAGGGCTGCTCGCGCAGTTCCCCGCGCCCCTGGGCGGTGACGCAACCGCGCGCCTCTGCAACTCATCTAATCCGGTGAATCCGCGAGTCTGCCGATCGGAAGGTCCGCCATGAGCGATGCCCTGGCGATTGCCGTCGCCACCACGGTCGTGGTGGCGATCGCCGCTGCCGTGACCTACCGGATCGCCCGGCTCGACCTCACCCCGTCAGGAGCGCTGCTGGCCACGGCCTGCGCCGCCGTGGCAGTGGGCACCGGCTGGCTGCTGACGCTCTTCCACGCGTTACTGGGCTTCACGGTGGGCCTGGTGATCTACCTGATAGCCCGCACCCGCCTACCGGCCCCCCAAGCCATGCTGACAGCCGGCGCCGCCTACGCCCTCAGCACCCTGCTCTCAGTCGCAGCCCTGATGGTGGCCCTGAGCGGCATGTAGACAGCGGCACACGCTTTCAGGGGCGCGGGGAACGGCGCAATCTTGCGTCTTTCGCCCTCAAGGGGCGCGGGGAGCGGCGCAATCCTGTGTCTTTCGCCCTCAAGGGGCGCGGGGAACGGCGCAATCTTGTCGCTTTCACCCTCAAGGGGCGCGAGGAACGGCGCAATCCTGTCGCTTTTAGGGGCGCGGGGAACTGCGCGACCAGCCACGACGCACCCGCACCCGCACCCCCACCCGACGACCCCACCCCCCGCGGAGCGGCTACCCCTCCGCGATCACCACCGCGGACGCCACCCCCGCGTCATGGCTGAGCGATACGTGCCACGACCGCACCCCCAACACCGCCGCCCGCGCGGCAACGGTCCCCGTGACCCGAAGCCGAGGCTGCCCACTCTCCTCGACGTACACCTCGGCATCGGTCCACCGCAGCCCCCCGGGCGCCCCCAACGCCTTGGCCAGCGCCTCCTTCGCGGCGAAGCGGGCGGCCAGCGAGGCGACCCCCCGCCGTTCCCCGCTGCCCAGCAGCAACTCGCTCTCCAGGAACAGCCGCTCGGCCATCCCCGGCGTCCGCTCCAGCGACGTGGCGAACCGCTCGATCTCGGCCACATCGATACCGACCCCGATGATGCTCATCCGGGCACCTTACGGCCCGGCGGCCGCACCGGCGCCGGGCCGATGCCCGGTCAGGCGCTCCAGCCCCCGCCGACGGCCCGGCTCGACAGGTACGAGTCGCGCAGCGCCTTGCGCAGACCCGGGACGATGCCGTCGTACCGGGCGGCGAGCGCCTTGAGCGGCTCCTTGTAGGTCTTGCGGTCCGCGCCGCTCCACACGGAGCTGGTCTCCAGTTCCACCGTGAACACGGCCGCGGCCAGGTCCTCCAGCGGGATCGACGCGGGGTCGGCGCCGCCGAGGACGGTGTCGCGCACTCGTTCCCGGAGAACGCGCACCCGCTCCGGGTCGGGGACGGTGACGAGGTCGGCCGGGATGAGTCCCAGTTTCCTGCCGCGGGTGACGGTGATCTCTCCGACGGCGACGAGCTGGTCGCGTACCGGCTTCTCGGCGGTGTGGGCCTTGTTGTGGACGAACTGGAGCCAGCTCTTGGG
Organism: Streptomyces dioscori; assembly: GCF_003024195.1. GTDB lineage: Bacteria > Actinomycetota > Actinomycetes > Streptomycetales > Streptomycetaceae > Streptomyces > Streptomyces dioscori. Next base: position 45,406 of record NZ_KZ679065.1, on the reverse strand, counting down.
CTTGTTGTCGGGCAGGTCGTGCCACACCGTGGCGGCGAAGGGGTCGTCCGGTTCCCTCCCGGGCTTCCGGATCACCTTTCCCCCGGTGGCGTCGAGCAGCCCGTCGCGGGCCAGTTCGGTCAGTGCGCCGGCCCGCAGCAACTGGCCGCGGCCCTGCAGGTTGTCGAGCTGGAACTTGCCCTTGTCCACGGTGTAGCAGAGGAGGTAGAGCCGCTGGGGCAGTGTCTGGACCATGGTTGTCTCCAGGGGTGTGCGTCGTACGGCCGGATGGCGTCGGGCCGTGTGCCGGACGGCTTCAGGCCGCGTGCCGGACGGCGTCAGGCCTGCTGCGTCTCGAAGTGAAGATGCTCGGCCAGGAAGCGTTCCGCCGCGGTGTAGAGGGCGATCACGTTCTCCGGGTTCTCGATGGCGTGGCCCTCGTCCTCCATGACGATGTACTCGACGGGGACGTCGCGCGCACGCAGGGCTTCGACGAGCCGGTCGGACTCGGCCAGGACGACCCGTGCGTCGTTGGCGCCGTGCACCACCATCAGCGGCGTGCGGATACGGTCGACGCGGCTGATCGGGGAGCGGGCCAGCATGTCGGCCTCCTGCTCCGGGTCGGCCGGGTCGCCGACGTAGGTGAACCAGTTGGGGGCGAGCATCGGTTTGACGAAGTCGGGCTGGTTGCGCATGAAGTTGGCCAGGTCGGAGATTCCGACGACGTCGATGGCGGCGGCGAAGACGTCCGGGGTGAACGTGATGCCGACCAGTGCCGCGTAACCGCCGTAGGAGCCGCCCATGACGGCGACGCGCTCCGGGTCGGCGTACCCCTGGTCGACCGCCCACCGCACGCCGTCCACGAGGTCGTCGTGCATCTTCCCGGCGAACTCCCCGATACCGGCCCTGGTATGGGCCTTGCCGTAGCCGGTGGAACCCCGGAAGTCGACCTGCAGCACCGCGCACCCGCGGTTGGCGAAGAGCTGTGCGGCGGGGTGGTAGCCCCAGCTGTCGCGGCTCCACGGACCGCCGTGGACGAACAGGACCAGGGGCAGTCCTGACGGTTCGACGCCGACCGGCAGGGTCAGGTGCATGGGCAGGGTCAGGCCGTCGCGGGAGGTGGTCGACACCGTTCGCATCGGCGCCAGTGCCGCGGGGTCGAGGTGCGGCTTCGCCCGGTGGAGGAGGCGGCTCCCGCCGGTGTCGTGGTCGTACAGGAAGGTGACCCCGGGGTCGCGGTCGTGGGTGAAGGAGGCCACCCACCGCCGGCCGCTCTCGTCCGAGGAGAGCGCGGCGAGGTCGCCGTCGGACAGTTCCTCCAGGTTCTTGAGCACGGCGGCGAAGTGCGGGTCCAGGGCGTGGACGACCTGGCGCTCCCCCAGGTAGCGGACCCCGAGCAGTTCGCCTGTGCGGCGGCTGCGGATCAGCGGGGAGGGCAGTGCGGGAAAGACCCGCGCCCGGGTGTCCAGGTCGTGGCTCGGATGGGAGTCGACCTCGTGCTCCTCGCCGGTGGCGGGGTCGAGGCGGACCAGGCGGAGACGGTCGCTGTCACGGTACGAGCCCAGCCACACCCCGGTGCCGTCCGGTGTGACCTCCATGGGGTAGATCCCCAGGGGGAAGTCAGCGCCGTCGAAGCTCGCCACCCGGGCCGTGGTACCCGTGACCGCGTCCCAGCGGGACAGTTCGACGTCGCCCTCAGGGGTTGTCGCCACCGTGAACAGGCCGTGCTCGCCGTACAGCCAGCCTTCGACCCCGCTGCCGGGGTTCTCGGCGAGGGTCGTGAGGTCACCGGTGGCGATGTCCAGTTCGACCAGGTCGAAGCGGGCGTGGTCGCGCAGGTTCAGCTGGGTGACGACCTTGCCGGGCCGCCCTTCGGGAAGGTCGAGGCCGACGGTGCGTACGCCGGGGTAGGGCGTGAGGTCCACCGCGGCGGCGTCCGGGTCCGTCAGGTCGACGCGGTGGAGGTGCAGGTTCTCGTCGCCGCCCTGGTCCCGGGTGTAGAGCAGCCAGCGCGGGTCACGAGTCCAGTGGTAGCTCACCACCCCGCGGTCCTCGGTGGTCACGCATCGCGCGTCGCCCGGGGTGTCGACGCTCTCGATCCACACGTTCATACGGTTCTTCCACGGCGCCAGGTACGCCAGCTTCGTGCCGTCCGGCGAGAGCGTGGTCTTCGCGCGCGGCGGCGGTCCGAAGAACTCCTCGACGGAGAGGGTGTCGCGCTGTGCCATATCGGTCCCTCCTTGTTCGCTCCTGTCGCTTCTGTCACTTAGTGACATTCCCAGACTGTGTCACTTAATGACACCCACCGCAAGCACACCTCGGGGAGTGGGGTTGTCACCACGGGGCAAGCGGCCGAACACGGCCGCCACACGACCCACTCCGACGAGTCCGACGAGTGGGGGTAGCCAGATCTGTCACTTACTGCCACACTGGCATTAAGTGACGCACCGCTGGTGTGTCTTGCCCCAGACGCAGTCGGGAGAACTGACCACCATGAAGGCCAAGAGCTTCCTGGAGACAGAGTCCGGCACACGGACGGCACAGACGACGCAGGCACCCCCCGAGCAGCGACCGTCGGTCCTCGACCAGGCGGGCGGCACCAAGGGAATCGTCTACTCGGCACTGCCCGCGCTGGCATTCGTCGTCGCCCACAACGTCAGCAGCCTGACGACGTCGATCGTCGCCGCCTTCGCCGTCGCGTTGGCCATCGCCGTGGTGCGCCTGGTACGCGGGGAATCGCTGCAGCCCGCGATCGGCGGCGTGTTCGGCGTCGCGGTCGCCGCCGGGGTCGTCTGGTTCACCGGGTCGGCCAAGGACTACTTCCTCATCGGCATCTGGGCGAGCCTGGCCGGCGCCGTCCTGTTCCTCGCCTCCGTCCTGGCGCGGTGGCCGCTGGCCGGCGTGCTCTGGAGCACGGCCACCGGCAAGGGCGGCGCCTGGCGCGCGGACAAGCGCTCGCGGCGTTACCACGGCGTGGCCACCCTGGTACTGGCCGCCGTCTTCGGTGCCCGGTTCGCCGTCCAGCAGTACTTCTACGCGACCGACCAGGTCGGTTCGCTGGGCGCCGCCAAGATCGTCATGGGCTTCCCCCTGCTCGCCCTGGCCCTCCTGGTCGTCGCCTGGGCCGGCCGCCGCTCGGACAAACACCTGAAGACCGTCGGCCTGCTCCCCGCGGATCACGCCTGACCCTTTCCGTGCCACCCCGCGAGCGCGACGGAGGCCGGAGGCCGGAGGCGATGACGGTCCTCCGGCGCGGTCACCGTCGCGGGGTCCGGTCGGAGACATGGCAGCCGTACCGGCCGGGGCGTTCGCCGAGCCGGACGACGGTCGCGCAAAGCCTGCGCCGAACCGGACGACGATACGCGCGAAGCCTGAGCGTGAGTGTGCGCCGGGTGGCCGCACCTAGGCCGCCCCGTTCGCATCCGAGCGTCACTTAATGTCATCATGTCACTCACGTGCTGACAGGGGTGAGCGAGCGGAGGTGACCGGTATGGCGACGGCCAAGCGCGGCGGCGGGATGAGCGAGCAGCGGCGCCACCGGCTGCGTCTGGAGATCTCCCGCGAGGCGTCACGCCTCTTCTGGGAGCAGGGAGTCGACCGCACCAGCGGTGACCAGATCGCCGAGGCGGTGGGTCTGTCCACCCGTACCATCTGGCGCCACTTCCGCAGCAAGGAGAGCTGCGCCGAACCCATCGTCACCCAGGGCGTCGAATGGGAGATGCGCACGCTGCGCGACTGGCCCGCCCATCTCTCGCTCGAAGAGCGCTTCAGCACGGAGGCCCGCCGGTTCCGTACCGAGGCCAGCGCCGTCGAGCTGGCGGACAACGGGCTCGCGGTGCGGATGATCCGGCTGGCCGACACGGAACCGGCCCTGCGCACCGCCTGGTTGATGGCCTGCGACCAGGTGGAACGCGAGATGACCGCGATCATCGCGAAACGCCTGGGCCTGCCGGCCACCGACCTCGACGTACGGCTGCACGCGGCGGCGGCCTCCGCCGCCCTTCGGGTCATCAACGAGGAGATCGGCGCGGCCCTCCTCGACGGCGCCGACCCCGCGCAGTTCGCCGACGCCCCGGAGCGCGTGGCGCACGCCGTCCGCAGGGCCACGGGTGGGGCCGTGGGGGACCCTGTCGCCACCTGAGCGGCGGGACGTCCGTTTGCCGCCACTTGCCAGCAATGCCACTTAGTGACATCGTGACACTTGACGCCGTCTCCACATGTCCCATGATGGGGTGATTCAGGTTCAGGTGGACACACTCCCGAGCCCCGGCGCCGCGGGAATGAGCGAGCGGCGGCGCCACCGGCTGCGCCTGGAGATCTCCCGCGAGGCGTCACGCCTCTTCTGGGAGCACGGGGTGGCCGCCACCAGCGGCGACCGGATCGCGCGGGCCGTGGGCCTGTCCACCCGCACCGTCTGGCGCCACTTCCGCAGCAAGGAGAGCTGCGCCGAACCCATCGTCACCCAGGGCGTCGAGTGGGAGATGCGCATGCTGCGGAGCTGGCCGCGCCACCTCTCCCTTGAGGATCACCTCGCCACGGAGGCCACGGGTTACGCGCGTGCCGCCGACGCGGTCGAGCAGGCCGACACCCTGCTCGCGATCAGGATGATCAGGCTGGCGGACCATGAACCGGCGATCCGCACCGCGTGGCTGATGGCCTGCGACCAGGTGGAACGCGAGATGACCGCGATCATCGCGAAGCGCCTGGGCCTGCCGGCCACCGACCTCGACGTACGGCTGCACGCGGCGGCGGCCTCCGCCGCCTTCCGGGTCGTCAACGAGGAACTGGGCACCGCCGCGCTACGCGGCACCATCCCCCCGGAGTTCGAGGGCGACGTGATCCGCTACGTCGCACGGGCGATACGCGACGCCACCGGCGGCACGATCGGCGACGCACTCACACCACCCCCGACCACACCGCACCACTGAGGCCCGGAACCGACTACCTACCGGCGGTCACGCCGTCGACGCCAGTTCGCACCACACGTACTTGCCGCCATTGCCGTCGCTCGTCAGGGGGTGCCAGCCCCAGGTGTCGGCGCAGGACTTGACCAGGGCCAGCCCGCGGCCCTCCTCCGAGAGGTCCAGCAAGTCGCCCGTCGAGCACGGCGGTTCCGGCGGGCCGGGGTCCGCGTCCCAGGCGCCGATCCGCAGCACGCCGGCCGCCCAGCGCACGCGGAGGGCGGCGGGGCCCTTGGTGTGCCGTACGGCGTTGCCGACCAGCTCGGCGGCGAGGAGTTCGGCCACGTCGACGTGCCGGATCAGGCCGTGCATGGTGAGGATCAGCCGGAGGGTACGGCGGCTGACCGTGACCGCTCTGAGGTCGTTGGGGATGTAGAGGGAGTACTCCCAGGGCACGTCGGTCTCGGTTTCAGGCATGCGTCAGCTCCGGTTCGGTGGTGGGGTTTCGGAGATCTGCGGCCGATCACGGGCGGTGGGCATGCCTCAGCCGTCCCGGCAGGACGGAGTGGTGCGCTTCCGAGGTCCCGAAAAGTGGCGCAGGGTGTGCGTCGCGTCACTGAAGGTAGACCTTAGATTTAAGCTTTAGCAACTGGACCGCGTAATCTGACTCCGAACGAGTCACAGCAGCAGGCGCGTTGCGCCAGGGAGCAGCCATGAGTGCACGGCGCGAACCAACAGCACGACAGATGCGCTTGGCGGTCGAACTGCGCAGGCTCCGCGAGGCGGCAGGACTCAGTGCTCGCGAGGCGGGAGCGCTGCTCGGCGTGAACTCCGTCCAGATCAGCCAGATTGAGCTGGGCACTTCAGGCGTGAGCGAGAAACGCCTCCGTCGCCTCGCGTCCCACTACGCGTGCACGGACACGGAGTTCATCGATGCCCTGGTCGGGATGGCCACGGACCGGACACAGGGGTGGTGGGAGGAGTACAGGGGCCAGCTTCCAGCTTCTTTCCTGGATCTGTCCGAGCTGGATCACCACAGCTCGTTCCGACGCGACGTAGCAATCCTGTACGTACCAGGCCCGCTGCAGACCGAGGCCTACGCCCGCGGCGTCTTTTCCTCAAGGGTCCCCGAGCTCACCCAGGATGAGCTTGAGTTGCGTGTCCATCACCGAATGGCACGGCAGAACTTCACCTTCCCGTACGAGCTGGTGATCCACGAGGCGGCCTTGCGCATCAGGGTCAGCGACCGGGCCACCTCCCGAACACAACTCGCCCGGCTCCTGGAGCTTTCCGATGCGGGCCGCGTCACGGTGCGCGCCATCCCCTTCGACCTGGACGACTTCGGAACAGCCGCCAACACGATGACGTACCTGGGTGGCCCCGTACCCAAACTGGACACTGTGGTGCGCGACGTTCCGCACGGCTCGGCATTCATCGATTCCGAGGCGCAGCTCGGGGCCTTCCGAACGCGCTTCCGTAAAATGGAAGCCGTATCGCTCGGCTCCGAACGGTCGCGTGACTTCATCCATCAACTGGCGAAAGAGCTGTGAGGCGCCCCATGGGCAACTGGCGGAAGTCGTCCTACTCAGGCCCCGACGACGGCAACGACTGCGTGGAGATCGCAACCACCCCCACCCACATAGCCGTCCGAGACTCAAAAGCCCCGGCCAGGGGCCAACTCACCTTCCCGGCCGGAGCCTTCACCCCCTTCGTCGACGCCCTTGCGCAGCGCTACTCCACCGTCACCGACTTCGCCAAGTTGCGCGGCTGATCCACCTCGTTGCCGCGGGCGGTCGCCAGTTCGCAGGCGAAGACCTGCAACGGCACCGTCGCGACAAGCGGCTGCAACAGCACCGGCGTCGCGGGGATCCGGATCAGGTGGTCCGCGTACGGGACCACCGTCTCGTCCCCCTCCTCCGCGATCACGATCGTCCGCGCACCCCGCGCCCGGATCTCCTGGATGTTGGAGACGATCTTGTCGTGCAGCACCGAACGCCCCTTCGGCGACGGCACCACCACGACCACCGGCAGGTCCTCCTCGATCAGAGCGATCGGCCCGTGCTTCAGTTCGCCCGCCGCGAAGCCCTCGGCGTGCATGTAGGCGAGTTCCTTGAGCTTGAGCGCGCCCTCAAGGGCGACCGGGTAGCCCACGTGCCGGCCCAGGAACAGCACGGTGTTCTTCGAGGCCAGTGAGCGTGCCAGCTCCCGTACCGGCTCCATCGTCTCCAGGACCTGCTCGACCTCCTCCGAGATCCGGGACAGGTCGCGTACGACGGCCCGGATCTCGTCGCCCCACTTGGTGCCGCGCACCTGGCCCAGGTACAGGGCGACCAGGTAGCAGGCCACGAGCTGGGTGAGGAACGCCTTCGTGGAGGCGACCGCGACTTCCGGCCCCGCGTGGGTGTAGAGGACCGCATCGGACTCGCGCGGAATCGTCGAGCCGTTCGTGTTGCAGACGGCCAGGACCTTCGCGCCCTGCTCCCGCGCGTGCCGCAGCGCCATCAGCGTGTCCATGGTCTCCCCGGACTGCGAGATGGCGATGACGAGCGTCCGCGCGTCCAGGATCGGGTCCCGGTACCGGAACTCGCTCGCCAGTTCCACCTCGCACGGGATCCGCGTCCAGTGCTCGATGGCGTACTTGGCGATGAGCCCGGCGTGGAAGGCGGTCCCGCAGGCCACCACCACGACCTTGTCGACCTCCCGCAGCGCGCCGGGCGCGATCCGCACCTCGTCGAGTGTCAGCGAACCGCTCGCGTCGATCCGGCCGAGCAGCGTGTCGGCGACCGCCTTCGGCTGCTCGGCGATCTCCTTGAGCATGAAGTAGTCGTAGCCGCCCTTCTCGGCGGCGGACACGTCCCAGTCGACGTGGTACGAGCGGGTCTCGGCCGGTGAGCCGTCGAACCCGGTGACGTGCACCCCGTCGCGCCGCAGTTCGACCACCTGGTCCTGGCCCAGTTCGATCGCGGACCGGGTGTGCGCGATGAACGCGGCGACGTCCGAGGCGAGGAAGGCCTCGCCCTCCCCTACGCCCACGACGAGCGGCGAGTTGCGCCGGGCGCCGACCACCACGTCCGGCTCGTCGGCGTGCGCGGCCACCAGCGTGAACGCCCCTTCGAGCCGTCGGCACACCAGCCGCATGGACTCGGCGAGGTCGGCGCACGCGGAGAACTCCTCGGCGAGGAGGTGCGCGACGACCTCGGTGTCCGTCTCGGAGGAGAGCGCGTGTCCTCGCTCGGCCAGCTCGGCGCGCAGCTCCGCGAAGTTCTCGATGATGCCGTTGTGGACGACCGCGACCCGCCCCGCGTTGTCGAGATGCGGATGCGCGTTGAGGTCAGTCGGCCCGCCGTGCGTGGCCCAGCGCGTGTGCCCGATCCCCGTCGAACCGGCCGGCAACGGCCGCTCCACCAGTTCCTTCTCCAGGTTGGCGAGCTTGCCGGCCTTCTTCGCCGCGGCCATCCCGCCGTCCGCGAGCACCGCGATGCCCGCCGAGTCGTATCCCCGGTACTCCAGCCGCTTCAGCCCGGCGACCACCACATCGAGCGCCGACTGCGACCCCACGTATCCCACGATTCCGCACATGGCGGCAGCCTAGATGCCGACGCGCGCCCCACCGAGGCACCGCGTGCCCGATATCGGAAATTCCCGGGCCGTCGGCGTCCCGGGCCGTTGTCCCCTACTCGCCGCACTCGATGCGGTCGATCGCGTCCTGCACCATCCCCAGGTACTCGACCTCCTCGCAGCGCGGCTTGCTGCCCATCCGGTAGAGGTCGATGCAGTCGTAGAGGTACTCCCCCAGGTCCTCGTCCGGCAGGTCGACGGCCAGCTCACTGCACACCTGGCCCACCACGTCGGCCGGACCGCGCCCGGCGCCTCCCCCGACTCCTCCCCCGGTTCTTCGCCCCACCAGGCCACGCACTCGGAAACGTACGGTCATGACGACCATCCCCACCACCGGCGTCCCGGAAGGCGGCTCGCTCCCGGGTGGGCGGCACGCTATGCCCATGCGCCCCAGCGGTCCAGGGTCCGGACGCGCCCGAACACAGGCCCGGCGTGACGGACTCCACCCGACGCTTCGTTCAAACTCCCGTAACAATGGACTGTGATCTCATCGGTCTCCTCGTTGCCGCGGAGCGCCCACCGGCCCAGGCCGGAGGCGACTCCCTACGTCGACCTCACCCGTGCTCAGTGGAGCGCGCTGCGTGAGAAGACACCTCTTCCGCTGACCGCCGACGAGGTGGAGAGACTGCGCGGTCTCGGCGATGTCATCGACCTCGACGAGGTACGGGACATCTATCTGCCGCTGTCCCGGCTCCTCAACCTCTACGTGGGCGCGACCGACGGCCTGCGCGGCGCCCTGAACACCTTCCTCGGCGAGAAGGGCTCGCAGTCCGGTACGCCGTTCGTGATAGGCGTGGCGGGTTCGGTCGCCGTCGGCAAGTCCACCGTCGCCCGCCTCCTCCAGGCCCTGCTGTCCCGCTGGCCGGAACACCCGCGGGTCGAACGGGTCACCACGGACGGCTTCCTGCTCCCCACGAAGGAACTCCAGGCGCGCGGTCTGATGTCCAGGAAGGGGTTCCCCGAGTCGTACGACCGCCGGGCGCTGACCCGGTTCGTCGCCGACATCAAGGCGGGCAAGGACGAGGTGACGGCCCCCGTCTACTCCCACCTCATCTACGACATCGTCCCGGACGAGCGCCTCACCGTCCGCCGCCCCGACATCCTGATCGTCGAGGGCCTGAACGTCCTGCAGCCCGCCCTCCCCGGCAAGGACGGCCGCACCCGCGTCGGCCTCGCCGACTACTTCGACTTCAGCGTGTACGTGGACGCGCGGGAGGAGGACATCGAGCGCTGGTACCTCAACCGCTTCCGCCGGCTGCGCGAGACGGCGTTCCAGAACCCGTCCTCGTACTTCCGCAAGTACACCCAGGTCTCCGAGGAGGAGGCCCTCGACTACGCCCGCACGACCTGGCGGACCGTCAACAAGGTCAACCTCCTGGAGAACGTGGCCCCCACCCGGGGCCGCGCCACCCTCGTCGTCCGCAAGGGCCAGGACCACAAGGTCCAGAAGCTCAGCCTGCGCAAACTCTGACCGTCACCCGGCACGACTACCCCCGACTACCCTGCCCCCATGCTGCACCTGCGCCTGATCACCCCGTCCGACCGGACCGAGGCGGTGATCCGCCTGATCGAGAAGACCGTCGGCACGACCCATCTGGCGGTCGTACCGGGGGCCGCCCGCAACCCCGTCGGCGACCTCGTGATGGTCGACGTGGCACGCGAGGCGGGCGACGAACTGATCGGCGGGCTGCGCGAGCTGGAGATCGACACGGTCGGTTCGATCGCCGTCGAGGACATCGACCTGTCGCTGTCGAAGCGTGCGGACCAGGCGGAGGCCGACGCACCCGGAGAGGGCGTCGACGCGGTCCTGTGGGAGCAGCTGACGGAGGCGACGCACGAGGAGTCGACGCTCTCGGTCACCTACCTGGCCTTCATCACGCTCGCCACGATGATCGCGGCCTGCGGTGTGGTCCTCGACAACGCGATCCTGATCGTGGGCGCGATGGCGGTGGGCCCGGAGTTCGGCCCGCTGGCGGGATTCAGCACGGCCGTGGTCCGACGCCGGCCGCGCCTGGCACTGCGCTCTCTGACCGCCCTGCTCGTGGGCTTCGCGGTGGCGATGGCCGTGACCGTGCTGTTCAGCCTGCTGATGGACGGGATGGGCCTGTTCACCGAGGACATGCTGGAGGCCGACCGGCCCAACACGGCCTTCGTCTACGCGCCCGACGCGTTCTCGTTCGTCGTGGCGGTCCTCGCGGGCATCGCCGGCACGCTCTCCCTGACCTCGGCCAAGTCGGGCCTGCTGGTGGGCGTGGCCATCTCCGTCACCACGGTCCCGGCCGCTGCCAACGCGGCGGTCGCCCTCAGCTACGGAGACACGTCCCAGACAGCCGGCTCCACGAACCAACTCCTCCTGAACCTGGCAGGCATCACCCTGGCAGGCACCCTGACCCTCCTGACCCAAAAATGGCTCTGGTCAAGACAGAGGCGCTAAGGGGCGCGGGGAACGGCGCAATCTTTTCGGGGGCGCAGCCCCCAAGGGGCGCGGGGAACTGCGCGACCAGCCACAACGCACCCGCACCCCGCAACGCTCCCCGAGCCCCCACCCCGGGCCCGGGGCCCAGAACAAGAACCCCGGTTCACCCAAGCGCAGACTTCACCGCGTCAGCCAGCCGCCCCGCCACAGACCGAGCCTGATCGATATCAGCGGCCTCAACCATGACCCGCACAAGCGGCTCGGTCCCGGAAGGCCGCAACAGCACGCGCCCCGTCGCCCCGAGCTCCCGCTCCGCCTCAGCCACGGCGGAAGCCAACTCCGCGGACGTGGACACCCGCGACCGATCGACATCGGGCACATTGATCAGCACCTGCGGCAACCGCTCCATCACGGACGCGAGATCCCGCAACGTACGCCCGGTCTGCGCGACCCGGGCCGCCAGCAGCAACCCGGTCAGCGTCCCGTCGCCGGTCGTCGCGTGGTCCAGGATGATCACGTGCCCCGACTGCTCACCGCCGAGCGCGTAGTCGTGGGCCTTCATCTCCTCCAGCACATACCGGTCGCCCACCCCGGTCTGTACGAGGGACACCCCTTCACGCTCCATGGCCAGCTTGAACCCGAGGTTCGACATGACCGTGGCGACGACGGTGTCGGACCGCAGCTCGGACCGCTCCCGCATCGCGAGGGCGAGCACGGCGAGGATCTGGTCCCCGTCGACCTCCGCACCGGTGTGGTCCACGGCGAGGCACCGGTCGGCGTCGCCGTCGTGCGCGATGCCGAGATCGGCGCCGTGCTCGATGACGGCGGCCTTGAGCAGACCGAGGTGGGTGGAGCCGCAGCCGTCGTTGATGTTGAGGCCGTCGGGCTCGGCGCCGATCGTGACGATCTCGGCGCCCGCACGTGTGAAGACCTCGGGCGAGACCCGCGCGGCAGCACCATGCGCCTCGTCGAGGACGACCTTCAGACCGTCGAGGCGGTTGGGAACGGCGGTGAGGAGGTGGGCGACGTACTTCTCGAAGCCCTCCTCGTACGAGCGGACGCGTCCGACGCCGGAGCCGGTCGGCCGGTCCCAGGGAGCGCCGGTGCGGTGCTCCTCGTAGACGGACTCGATCCGGTCCTCCAGCTCGTCGGCGAGCTTGTGCCCGCCGCGGGCGAAGAACTTGACGCCGTTGTCGGGCATGGCGTTATGGCTCGCGGAGAGCATCACACCGAGGTCGGCGCCGAGGGCGCCCGTGAGATACGCCACCGCGGGGGTCGGCAGGACGCCGACGAGCAGCACGTCCACACCGGCGCTGGCGAGGCCGGCGACCACGGCGGCTTCCAGGAACTCCCCGGACGCACGCGGGTCCCGTCCGACCACCGCCGTCGGCCGGTGGCCTTCGAAGGTTCCCGCTTCGGCCAGTACGTGCGCCGCCGCCACGGAGAGGCCGAGCGTGAGCTCTGCCGTCAGATCCGCGTTGGCGACACCCCGTACGCCGTCCGTCCCGAAGAGTCGTCCCACTGGTGTCCTCCGAACTTGCTCAGGCTCGATCAGTCTTGATCAAAATGCGCGACGCGACGTGCGGCTCGGCCGAAGGTCCCGCTCCGGCCCGGCACACGTCAGGTATATCCCCGGGGCCTGTATATCTCCCACGCCTGTTCCAAGGCTGTGGCCGAAAGGCCGCGGCACGCGGCTGCGACACCCGACCGCGGCACGCGACACGTGCCGCACCGGGTACCCCACAGCCTCTGACCCACAAGCGGCGCCACAGGTTGTGCCCAGATCGCGATAAACGAACGCCCCGGCGACACAGAACGTGCCGCCGGGGCGATTCGTGCAGAAAGCGAGCGAAAATCGGTGAGATTTAGCGCTTGCTGTACTGCGGGGCCTTACGGGCCTTCTTGAGACCGGCCTTCTTGCGCTCGACCGCACGGTCGTCACGCTTGAGGTAACCGGCCTTCTTGAGGGCGCCGCGGTTGTTGTCCACGTCGGCCTCGTTCAGCGCGCGGGCCACGCCGAGGCGCAGGGCACCGGCCTGACCGGAGACGCCGCCACCCGAGATACGGGCGACAACGTCGTAGCGGCCGTCGAGTTCGAGCACCTTGAAGGGCTCGTTGACTTCCTGCTGGTGCACCTTGTTCGGGAAGTAGTCCTCAAGCGTGCGCCCGTTGACCTTCCACTTGCCGGTGCCCGGGACGATCCGGACGCGGGCGATCGCGTTCTTGCGACGGCCCAGGCCGGCGGCCGGCTGCGGGTCGCCGAAGCGGCCCGCGAGCGACTCCGAGGTGTACTCGCCCTCGACGACGGGGGCCTCGGACTCGGTGGTGTAGCTCTCGATGTCGACAGCCTCGGTCTCTTCGACCGGCTGCTCAACGGTGGTCTCGGCCACGATTCTCCTCAGATTCTGTTCAGTCTTAGGGGGTGGTGGCCGGAACTACTGCGCGACCTGGGTGATCTCGAACGGCACCGGCTGCTGTGCAGCGTGCGGGTGCTGGTCGCCCGAGTAGACCTTCAGCTTCGAGAGCACCTGACGGCCCAGGGTGTTCTTGGGGATCATGCCCTTGATGGCCTTCTCGACGGCCTTCTCGGGGTTCTTCGCCAGCAGCTCGTCGTAACGGACGGAGCGCAGACCACCCGGGTAACCGGAGTGGCGGTACGCCAGCTTCTGGGTCTTCTTGTTGCCGGAGAGGTGCACCTTGTCGGCGTTGATGATGATGACGAAGTCACCAGCGTCGACGTGGGGGGCGTAAATCGGCTTGTGCTTGCCCCGCAGGATGTTCGCGGCAGTGGTGGCCAGACGACCCAGGACGACATCCTGGGCGTCGATGACGTACCACTGGCGAGTGATGTCGCCGGGCTTGGGGCTGAACGTACGCACGGTCATGCCTTCGCTTCTTCAGTGAGTGGGTCCTGACAATGGGCCACCACGGACGATGCACGACAGCCCTGGCGGACATCGGGACGCAACCGAGTCCTGCCGCTGGTCATCGGCCCGGTGGACCGGTGTAAGGGCCCCTCACGTGAGAATGAGCAAGCCAATACACATAACGAACCGCAAGAATACCTTCGGTGGCCCGTACGGGTCAAAACGCGTGCCGGAGGGCAGGCGCACACCGGCTCCGAGCGTACCCGAGCCCTCCGAGATGCCCCCTTGCTCTCGCTTTGCTCTAATTCGGGCTTGACACATCGGCGCTTCGAGTGCTGCGGGAGAGGACCAGCGGATCCCTTGTCCCCTTGTCCCGTCTAAGATGCGGCCCATGAGCTTTGGGCAGGGGGGACCCCAGTGGGGTTCCGGGGGATCGGGTTCTCAGCCGCCGCAGTGGAGCAGTCAGTCTCCCGACTGGGCGGCGCTGGCCGAGGCGTCCGAAACGCGCAACCGGCGTCGCAGGTGGATGCTGGTCGGCGGCGGCGCCCTGGCCACCATCGCCGTGGGCGCGGCCGTCGCGGTCGCCGTGGTCTCGGCGGACGGCAAGGAGCAGGCGTCGAACAAACCCGCCTCCGAGCTGCCCGCCTCCGCGGACATCCCGTCGGACACCGCGGGGACCGGCCCGTCCTTCGAGGCGACCTCCGCGCCGCCCCCGCTGGACCCGAAGGACTTCATATCCGATGTGAAGAAGGACACCGCGACGCTCGCGCCGGACATCCTCTTCCCGGGCACCCAGCTGACGATGGGCGAGACGGTCTACAAGAAGGGCGCGCTGGCGTCCACGAAGAACTGCGCCTCGGCCGCCCAGGGCACGCTCGGCCCGGTCCTCACGAAGAACGACTGCACCCGCCTCATGCGCGTCACGTACTCGAAGGACGGGGTGGCCGTCACCGTCGGTGTGGCCGTCTTCGACAACGAGGCGAAGGCGCTCAGGGCGAAGACCGACGCCGACAAGCAGAGCGTCGTCCAGTCCCTCACCGGTGAGGGCGTCCCCGTCTTCTGCCGCTCGGCGATCTGCCGCTCGACGACGAACTCGTACGGCCGCTACGCCTACTTCACGGTCGCCGGCTTCACCAACGGCAAGGACGTCACCGAGAAGGACGCCAAGGTCTTCACCACGGGCGACGACCTGGCCGAATTCACCTTCCGCCAAATCCGCCGCAGAGGCGAGGCCCAGGCATCGGCAGCGGCCAACGGATAAGGGGCGCGGGGAACGGCGCAATCTTGTGTCTT
This sequence comes from Streptomyces dioscori, assembly GCF_003024195.1. GTDB lineage: Bacteria > Actinomycetota > Actinomycetes > Streptomycetales > Streptomycetaceae > Streptomyces > Streptomyces dioscori. Next base: position 30,332 of record NZ_KZ679065.1, on the reverse strand, counting down.
CAGGGGGCCGCAGGCCCCAAGGGGCGCGGGGAACTGCGCGACCAGCCCCCACCGGCCCGCAGCCGACGAACCACCCCCGCACCCCTCCCGGCCGGAGGCCAACGCCCGGAGGTCAGTCCCTCTTAAGACGCAACTTGACCGGCACCAACGCCGATTCCAGCTGCGTCCGAAGAGTCATCTTCGAAACCCCTTCGGTCCGCTCCTCGAACCGAATGGGAATCTCCACCGCAGCGTGCCCGGCCCGAACGGCCTTGTACTTCAACTCGACCTGAAAGCTGTACCCCGCGCTGTCCAGCGAGTACAGATCCACGTCGTTCAGCGCCCGCGCGGACCACAGATTGAACCCCGCGGTGATATCGCGGATCTTCGTGCCGAGCACGGTCCGCGCATACCGGTTCGCGAACCGCGACAACAGCACGCGATGCGCCCCCCAGTCCTCGTCGAGCGAGCCCCCCTCGACGTACCGGCTGCCGATGACCAGCCCGACCTCCGAGGCCACGGCGGTGCCCAGCATGCGCGGCACCGCCTCCACGGGATGGCTGCCGTCGGCGTCCATCTGCACCACGTACTCCGCGCCTTCGTCGACCGCGGCGGTCATGCCCGCCACGTACGCGCGCCCGAGGCCGTCCTTCTCGGTGCGGTGCAGCACGCTCATGCGGCGCCGCCCGTCCGCGTTGTACTTCTCGGCCAGCTCCTCGGCGATCCGGCCCGTACCGTCCGGACTGGAGTCGTCCACCACCTTCAGGTGCAGCCCGTTCAGCGGCAGTTGAAGCACCGCCTCGGCCATTCTCGGCAGATTGGCGGCCTCGTTGTACGTGGGCATCACGATCGTGACGCGCACGTCGTCGAATGTCTCGTACGTCATGTCCTTACCCCTCCCCACCGGGCGCGGGTCTCCCCAGCGCCCGGAACTCCCAGCCCGCCGCGGCCCAGGTGGCCCCGTCGAGCGTCCCCCTGCCGTCCACGATCCGTGGACGGGAGACCAAGGTGCGGGCCCGCTCGGGAGCGAGCTCGCGGAACTGCGGCCATTCGGTCAGGTGCAGCACGAGATCGGCTCCGCGCAGCGCGTCCTCGGCCGACAGCGCGTACCCGAGCAGCGGGAACGCCTTGCGGGCGTTGTCCATCGCCTCCGGGTCGTAGACCGTGACATCGGCGCCGTCGAGACGCAAGCGCGCGGCGACGTTCAGCGCGGGCGAGTCGCGGATGTCGTCGGAGTCCGGCTTGAAGGCCGCGCCGAGCACGGCGATCCGCGCGCCGAGGACCCCACCGCCGCACAGTTCGCGGGCCAGCTCGACGACCCGGTCGCGGCGCCGCATGTTGATGGCGTCGACCTCGCGCAGGAACGCCAGGGACACCCCCAGCTCGTCGGCGCGGTGCGCGAAGGCCCGGATGTCCTTGGGCAGACAGCCGCCGCCGAAGCCGACGCCGGCCCGCAGGAACTTCTTCCCGATGCGGTCGTCGTGCCCGATCGCCTCCGCCAGTACGGAGACGTCGCCGCCCGTGGCCTCGCACACCTCCGCCATGGCGTTGATGAACGAGATCTTGGTGGCGAGGAAGGCGTTGGCGGCCGTCTTGACCAGCTCGGCGGTCGGGAAGTCGGCGGTGACCACCGGGGTCCCCGCGCCGATGACGGGCGCGTACACCGCGCGCAGCAACGTTTCGGCGCGCTCGGATCCGATGCCGAGGACCAGCCGGTCGGGCCGCAGGGTGTCCTCGACGGCGAAGCCCTCACGCAGGAACTCCGGGTTCCAGGCGATCTCCACGCCGGTGTGGGTGTCCGCGAGGCGCTGGGCCGTCCCCACCGGCACGGTCGACTTGCCGACCAGGAGCGCGCCCTCGGCCGCGTACCGGGCCATCGACGCGAAAGCCGAGTCCACGTACCGCAGGTCGGCGCCCTCGGAGTCCTTGCGCTGCGGGGTGCCCACGCAGAGGAAGTGCACCTCGCCGAAGGCCGCGGCCTCCTCGTAGGACGTGGTGAAGCGCAGCCGTCCGCTCGCCGTGTGCCGGGCGAGCAGCTCGGGCAGCACGGGTTCGTGGAACGGCACCCGCCCCGCCTGCAGCGCGGCGACCTTGTCCGGATCGACGTCGACCCCGAGCACCTCGTGCCCGAGCTCCGCCATACAGGCGGCGTGGGTGGCACCGAGGTAGCCGGTGCCGATGACAGTGAGCCGCATGGGCACGGCCTTTCTCTCACACAGTGTGTTGGTTGATTCGAGACATGGGTGACCGCCGGAAGAGCCGGCGGCCCCCGTCAGGAACTCTTGATCCAGACGCGGTACGTGCCGTCGCCGCTGCCGACCTTGAACGGCACGGTGCCGGCCAGCCGGTACTTGCCGCTCTCCTTGAGTGCGGCGATGACGACCTTGTCCATCTGCGGGGTGGCGACCCCGTCGAGTACGACCATGTCGAACCAGCCGTCCTTGATCGCCGTGCGGTAGCCGTCCGCGCCGCGGTGGACCTTGCCCTTGTCGTCCTTGTAACCGATGCCGTAGAGCGAGGTCCACCGGGACTGCTCGGTGATGTCCCGCAGGTAGTACACGGGCACGTTCGGCGTGGAGGCCAGATAGCGGCCTTTGTCCGGCGTGATGTGCGTGCGGAGCACCGTGTTGAGACCGGACGTCCCGGGCCAGGAGGCGAAACGTTCCACCGACTGGGACAGGCCGAGACACAGCACGGTGACCCAGAGCAGGATGCCCAACTGCGGATAGCGGAAGTGCGCTCCGACGAGCCTGGTCACCCCGATTCCGGCCATGGGCGCGGCGAACAGCAGCCCGAAGCCCAGGTGCTTGTAAAGGGCGACCGACGTGGACAGATGGATCTGGTACGCGGGAGCGAGCATCGCCGTGCCGCACAGCAGCAGCCCCAGCAGCAGCCGCCAACGCCAGCCGGGACCGCTGAGACGCAACGCGAGCGGCGACTCGTTCATCCGACCACGCCTGATGTAGGAGACGGCACCGCCGCACGCGGTCAGGAACATCAGACCGCCCCACAGAGCGGACTTCTTCAGCAGGTCGACGGCCGAGTCGGTGCCGTGCTCACGGGCCGTGGTGGTGGCCCGCACGCCTTCGAGCACATCGGTGCCGTACAGCGCGACACCCAGCAGACCCGCGATCCCGACCCCCAGGAGCACGGCCCGCACGAACGCCGCCTTCCCGCGGTGCGGCCAGGCGGTCAGCAGGGCGAGCACGACGAGCGTGGGCAGGAACAGCGCGGAGGCGTACTTCACACCCACCGCGAGGACCGCCGGCGGGGCGGCGAGCAGCACCACGGCGACCGGTGCGCGGTCGGTCCGCACGATGACCCAGGCCGCGGCGGCGAGCAGGAAGATCGCCGGAGCGTCGTACGTGGCGAAGTAGCCGAGCACGATCGTCGACTGGGTGACGGCGAACAGCGCGGCACCGGCGAGAGCGGCCCGCTCGTTGAACATCCGCCGCGAGAAGGAGTACAGCAGGGCCGTCGTGCCCAGCATGAAGAGCAGGCTCAGCACCCGAGCCCCGGTCAGCCCGAACCAGCCGTCGACGAGCGCCGCCAGCACGGGGTAGAGCGTCGGCGAGCCGGAGAAGTAACTCGCGTAGTCCGTGGTCACGGGCGTGCCGTTGAGAAGGTGGTCCAGCTGTTCGTGCCCGGAGCTGAGATACAGCGCCTCGTCCTGGAACGCCGTGTTGGACAGCCTCAGTGACAGCACCGTCTGGATCAGCAGGATGCACAGCAGGACGGCCCGGCTGACCCAGGCCCGCCGCCGGCTCGCCGCCATGTCCCAGCCCGCCTCGGGCGTGACAGGGATGTGGTACGAGGGCTCGGCGGGCGTCACCTCGACGGTGTGCAGCGCGTACGTCGGCTGGTCCTCGCGCTGCCGCTGCCCGGGAATCCCCGGCACGTAACTCTGCTCCTGCTCCCGCGGGTACGCCGCCTGCGTGCCGTACCCCTGCCCCTGCGCGGCCTGCCTGCTGCCGTCGGAGTTGAACCAGGAGGCCGAGTCGCTCTCTCCGTAGGGATCGGCGTACGGGTCGCCGTACGGATCACCGAACTGGTCCCCGTACCGCTGGTCGCCGTACTGCGAGCCGTCGTACTGCTGCCCGTCGTACCGCTGCCCGTCGTACGGACCCTGCGGCTGCGGCGGATGAGGGTTCTGGCTGCGATTCATCACGGCTTCCGAACGTCGAAGCCGAACGAACCGCCGGCGGCCAGTCGCTTGAACTCCTTGAGGGCCAGCGGGCTGACCTTCAGCCGCCAGTCGGCGCGCTTCTTGTGGTCGAACCACACGAACCCGAGCATGTCGTCGTCCGCCTCGACCCCGGCGAACAGGTTCCGGACGTCGGCCCGGCGGCGCTCGCCCGGCTCGGCGGCCGTCTCCAGGATCAGCGTCGGCTTCTTCGTGAAGGTCCGGATCTCGTCCAGGGTCGGCCCGAAGACGCTCTGGTAGGCGTTGTCCTCTTCGAGCGTGAAGTAGCCGATCACGCCCACCCAGTCGACATAGCCGTCGCCCGGGTAGTACGGCTCCAGCTCGACGCTCTTGACCGGGTTGACGATGTTGGGCGACCAGGCCCAGATGACGTTGGAGGCGCCGGCGTCCGTGAACGTGTCGTGGATGTGCTTCCACGCGGCCACGTACTGCTTGGGCGTGACGTTCTTGGTGCCCCACCTCTCCCAGTGGCCGTTCATCTCGTCGGCGAAGGAGATCACGACGGGCAGGTTCAGCTTGCGCACCGAGGCCGCGTACTTCTTGAGGTACGCGTCCTTCTCACCGGCCGCGATATCGGCCAGCGTGACGTCGAACGGCTCCCACGAGACCAGGGTCAGCGCGCCCTCGGCCCAGGCGTTGCGCACGCCCTGGGCGTCGAAGCCGTCGCCCCAGGCCGCGTAGTACTCGATGAGGTTCGGCTGCTTGCCGGTCATCGCGGTGTAGGTGTCGACGCCCTTCATCGAGTTCGGGGCCCCGTCGACGGCCGCGCCGAAGTACTTCTTGTCGGGCTTGAGCAGCGGCGTCACGTCATAGGGGATGTCGGCGTCCGTGCCCTGGGCGCCCTCGCCCGAGCCCGCGGAGCCGCCGCCCTCGGACGAGGCCGACGTGCCGGAGTCGTCCAGCAGGGAGCAGCCGCTCAGCGTGAGCAGCGCGGACAGGGCCAGCGCGCAGCCGGCCACGGTGGTACGTGCACGTGTCAGCAGCATCAGACGGCGCTCTCCGCTCGGGGCTGCACCAGGACACGTCCCACGACGAGGGCGTAGAAGAGTCCGGTGGAAAGGATGAGGGCGAAGTCGGGGGCGTTCATCGTGAACAGCCGCCACACCGCGGCGCCCACCCAGATCAGGGCGGTTCCGCCGCCCCAGACCCACATGCCGATCCAGAAGCGGCGGGTCTTGTTCTTCTTCGCGCCGGCGGATCCGGTGGGCTGCCAGCCCATACGGTTCTTGCGCAGGATGTCGTAGATCGCGAAGAAGTGTGCCCAGCCGTACATCATGCGGGCCGCCCACGCCTCCAGGCGGTAGGGGGCCTTGTGCCACATCGGGAAGATGATCGTGGTGTAGAGGATGCTCGGCAGCACCAGGAGCAGATGCTCGACCTTGAGCTTGTCCGGCATCATCAGCAGCAGTACGACGGGGATCACGGGCGCCGCGAACGTGAAGAGCGCCGTGTGGATGTAGTAGAAGAAGCCCGACATGTAGCAGAGCCGGCTGGAGAACTTGATCTTCCGCTGCCAGAACTTCCGGCTGCCCATGAGGCTCATCGACCCCGAGCACCAGCGGTACTGCTGGTTGAAGAAGGCGCCCGCGCTGTCCGGGCACACACCCGTGGACACGGCGACGGGGATGTACCGCAGGTCCCAGCCGAGGCCGCGCAGGTCGAAGCCCGTGTGGACGTCCTCGGAGTGCTCGATCAGCGTCGTACCGCCGTTGTCGTTCAGCGCCGCCCGCCGGTAGATGGCGCACGAGCCGACGCAGATCGCGCCGTCGCTGCCCTGCCGGGAGACCTGCACGGAGCGGTAGAACAGCTCCTGCACCGCGCCCGCGCCGCGCTCGATCCAGTTCTGCGAGTCGAGGACACGGAAGTACTGCGGCGACTGGACGATCCCGGTCTTCGGGCTCTCGTCCATGTACGGCAGCATCTCTTCGAGCAGGTCCGCGCGCGGCGTGAAGTCGGCGTCGAGGATGAGGATGAACTCCCCGTCCGACTGCTCGAAGCCGAAGTGCATGTTGCCGGCCTTCTTGAACCAGCCGCGGTTCTCCCGGGTCCCGTAACGGAACCCGAAGTCGTGGGCCATCGCCTCAAGGTCGGCACTCGCGCCGTCGTCGAGCACGAAGGGCACGCAGACGCCGGGATAGCGGTCGGCCATCGCCCGCACATGGGTCCAGGTGTTGTGCAGGACCTCGATGGGCTCGCCGCACACCGGCAGGAAGACGTCCACCGACGGATAGGTCGCGGGCCGCCAGTTCGCCACGAGGGCCCGGTGGTGCTTGATGTCGAAGTCCCGGGTGAATCCGTTTACCCGCAGCGAGATCAGGTAGTAGATCACCGTGAAGACGAGGAGCGGTGTGTAGATCCACAGCACGGGAGTCGACTGCGCGAGCTTGAACTGGCTCATGATCAGACAGCAGAAGCTGATCAGCGAGCTGATCGTCAGGATCCACAGATGCCGTCTGGCGTAGGAGTACTTCTCCTTCTCCGTCGGCGGCAGAGGCAGCAGCCCGAGCGATGCCTGGCCGCCGCGCCCAGCCCTCCGTCTCCCGGTCTGGCGCGTGCTGCGCCGCCCCCCGGTCCGCACAGGACCTACTGATGTCATGAAAAAACCCACCCCCGGGCATGCAGAAGCCCGATGATCCCCGCCCCTTGCCCGGCCACCCCATTCGAACAACAGGCCGGGCCGCGAAACTATAACCGAGTTTCAAGAGGTTCGTAAGATTCGCGTGAGCAAGTAAGTCAGACATGACGCCTTACGTCCGATATAAGGCGCCAAGATCTGCGTTACGGCTGGATTTCCCCGTGGCCCATAAGGGGTGTTTTGCGACGGCGGGAACGAGGGCGGAGGCGGGGCAGGGCCGAGCCGGAGGCGGGGCCTCTCAGCAACGCCCTACGGTGCTCAGCAGCACCCGGCTCCCGGCAGAGTCCGCTTGTTCCGCGCCTCCTTGTTCCGCGCGGCCAGCAGTTCGTCGGCCGGATAACCGACCTCCTCCAGGGTCAGCCCGTGCGGCCGCACCACATGCACGGCGGAGTCCCGCACTCCAGCGGCCAGCACCTTCGCCGGCCAGTCGGCCCCGCGGTGCCCGTCCCCCACGAAGAGCAGTGCCCCGATCAGCGACCGCACCATGTTGTGGCAGAAGGCGTCGGCCCGCACGGTGGCGGTGATCACACCGTCGTTCCCCCGTTCGAGCCGCAGCTCCTGGAGCGTACGGATGGTCGTCGCGCCCTCCCGCTTCTTGCAGTAGGCGGCGAAGTCGTACTCGCCGAGCAGCCCGCGGGCCGCCTCGTTCATGGCGTCGACGTCGAGCGGCCAGTCGTGCCACAGGACGTGGCCGCGCAGCAGCGGGTCGACCCCGCCGGGGTTGTCGGTGACGCGATACGCGTACCGCCGCCACATCGCCGAGAACCGCGCGTTGAACCCGCTCGGCGCCTCGGCCAGCGCCCACACCCGCACATCCTTGGGCAGCCGTCCGGCCATCCGCTTGAGCAGCTTCTCCCGGTGCTCGGCCCACAGCTCCTCGGGCAGATCGACGTGCGCCACCTGCCCCCGGGCATGCACGCCCGCATCGGTCCGCCCGGCCACGGTCAGGTCGTAGTTCGTGCCGCCCGACCGCGTGACGGTCCGCAGGGCCTCCTCGATCTCCCCCTGCACGGTCCTGCGGCCACTGGCCTGCTTGGCCCACCCGGAGAACTCGCTCCCGTCGTACGAGACGTCCATCCGGACCCGCACATGACCGGCCGCTACTTCGTCACTCACCCAGAAATCCTCTCAGGAACACGAAAGCGGGCCCGCTCCAAAAAGGAACGGGCCCACTCAAGCAAGCCCCCGAAGGGGCGCGGGGAACTGCGCGACCAGCCACGACGGCGCTACAGCCGCCCGTGCACAGTCCCCCGGCAGACGCTTACGCGTCCTTGGACTCCTCGGCAGCCTCGTCGCCCTTGGTCGTGTCGACCTTGGCGTCCTCGACCTTGGCGTCCTCGACCTGAGTCTCCTCGGTCTTGGTCTCGACCTCGGCGTCCTTGGCGGAGCGCTTCGTCGCCGCCTCGGCCTCACCGGTGGCCTGCTGGGCCACGGTCAGGGCCTCCACCAGCTCGATGACAGCCATGGGCGCGTTGTCGCCACGACGGTTACCGATCTTGGTGATACGGGTGTAGCCACCCGGACGGTTCTCGTAACGCGGGCCGATCTCGGTGAAGAGCGTGTGCACGATGCTCTTGTCCGTGATGACCGACAGCACCTGACGGCGGTTGTGAAGGTCGCCCTTCTTCGCCTTGGTGACCAGACGCTCGGCGTACGGCCGCAGACGGCGGGCCTTCGCCTCGGTGGTCGTGATCTTGCCGTGCTCGAAGAGCGACTTCGCGAGGTTCGCGAGAAGCAGCTTCTCGTGCGCGGCACTGCCGCCCATACGGGCACCCTTGGTGGGCTTCGGCATGGTGTTTCTCCTTGATGTCTGCCCCGGCCGTACCAGGTACCGAGGTCAGTGTCCGAGCAGGCGATCGCCTGTCGAAGATCCGGCCACCTTTCTCAAGATGACCGGAGGACCCGCGCCCCAGGGCTTTTCGCCTTTAGGGGCGCGGGGAACTGCGCGACCAGCCACGACGGACCCGCAGTCGAAGAACCCTCCTCGCGGAGCGGCTCAGTACTGCTCGGTCTCGACGAACCCGGCGTCCGCGTCGTCGTCCGCGCCGAAGGCGTCAGCCGCAGCGGTGGGGTCGAACCCGGGAGGCGAGTCCTTGAGCGCGAGACCCATGCCCGCGAGCTTGGCCTTGACCTCGTCGATGGACTTCGCACCGAAGTTGCGGATGTCGAGCAGGTCCGCCTCGGAACGGGCGACGAGCTCACCCACGGAGTGGATGCCCTCACGCTTGAGGCAGTTGTACGACCGAACGGTGAGCTCAAGCTCCTCGATCGGCAGGGCGAGATCAGCGGCGAGAGCGGCGTCCGTCGGGGACGGACCCATGTCGATGCCCTCGGCGTCGATGTTGAGCTCGCGCGCCAGACCGAACAGCTCGACCAGGGTCTTACCGGCCGACGCCATGGCGTCACGGGGACGCATGGCCTGCTTGGTCTCGACGTCGACGATCAGCTTGTCGAAGTCGGTGCGCTGCTCGACACGAGTCGCCTCGACCTTGTACGTGACCTTGAGAACCGGCGAGTAGATCGAGTCGACCGGGATGCGCCCGATCTCCTGACCGACCTGCTTGTTCTGCACGGCGGAGACGTAACCGCGACCGCGCTCGACGGTCAGCTCCATCTCCAGCTTGCCCTTGCCGTTGAGCGTGGCGAGGACGAGGTCGGGGTTGTGCACCTCGACACCGGCGGGCGGGGCGATGTCAGCGGCGGTGACGAGGCCGGGACCCTGCTTGCGCAGGTACATCACGACGGGCTCGTCGTGCTCGCTGGAGACGACCAGCTGCTTGATGTTGAGGATGAGGTCGGTGACGTCCTCCTTGACACCCGGCACGGTGGTGAACTCGTGCAGGACGCCGTCGATCCGGATGCTGGTGACAGCGGCACCGGGGATCGAGGAGAGGAGCGTACGACGGAGGGAGTTGCCGAGGGTGTAGCCGAAGCCCGGCTCCAGCGGCTCGATCACGAACCGGGAGCGGAATTCGTCGACGACCTCTTCGGTCAGCGACGGACGCTGAGCAATAAGCATGGTGATCCTTCAGTCATGGGCACCCACTATTTGATGCCCTTGAGTGCTTCAAGGGTACGGGCGGCACGCCTCCGAAGAGCCGTACCGCCCGAACCCAGGAAAAACTAAGACAACCGTGCGTCAGACGCGACGGCGCTTGGGCGGACGGCAGCCGTTGTGCGGCGTGGGCGTCACGTCCTGGATCGAGCCGACCTCAAGGCCGGTCGCCTGCAGCGAACGGATGGCGGTCTCACGACCGGAACCCGGACCCTTGACGAAGACGTCGACCTTGCGCATGCCGTGCTCCTGCGCGCGACGGGCGGCCGACTCGGCGGCCATCTGCGCGGCGAAGGGGGTGGACTTGCGCGAGCCCTTGAAGCCGACGTGGCCGGCGGAGGCCCAGGAGATCACGTTGCCCGAGGGGTCCGTGATCGAGACGATGGTGTTGTTGAACGTGCTCTTGATGTGGGCGTGCCCATGAGCGACGTTCTTCTTTTCCTTGCGGCGCACCTTCTTGGCAGCGCCCTGACGACCCTTGGGGGGCATCTATAACTCCTACGGGGAGGTGGTCGGTCCTACAGCGAAGACCGCTGATGAAGCGTTGTCCGCTGAGGACTACTTCTTGCCCGGCTTCTTCTTGCCGGCGATGGCGCGACGCGGGCCCTTGCGGGTACGAGCGTTCGTGCTGGTCCGCTGGCCGTGGACGGGCAGGCCACGACGGTGGCGCAGACCCTGGTAGCAGCCGATCTCCACCTTGCGGCGGATGTCGGCCTGAACCTCACGGCGGAGGTCACCCTCGGTCTTGAAGTTGTTGTCCACGTACTCGCGGATCCGGACCAGCTCCTCCTCGGAGAGGTCACGGACGCGGGTGTTGGGGTTGACGCCGGTGTCGGCCAGCGTCTTCTGCGAGAGGGTCCGGCCGATGCCGAACACGTAGGTGAGGGCAACCTCCACGCGCTTTTCGCGCGGGATGTCAACACCGGAAACGCGTGCCATTCAATGGCTCCAGTTGTCGTTCGGAGGTCTTCCACAGAACCGGCTCCCGCCCGCCGTCGTCTTCCGAGGTGAACACCTCGAAGATTCGGTACGAACCGGGTCCCCGGCCTCCGACCGGGGGTGTCGGATCACTGCGCACAGTGGATCCGGGCTCTGCGTATGAACATGTTCGTGCGTCGCGCGAAGTTCTGCGGGTGCAGAAGGTGCGGTCGTGCGTCAGCCCTGGCGCTGCTTGTGGCGCGGGTTTTCGCAGATGACCATGACCCGGCCGTGACGGCGGATCACCCTGCACTTGTCGCAGATCTTCTTGACGCTCGGCTTGACCTTCATTGGTGAGGTTCTCCGGGTCAGTGCCACCACCCCGCGGAAGCGGGGCACAGGCAAGATCTACTTGTACCGGTAGACGATCCGGCCACGCGTCAGGTCGTACGGAGACAACTCCACCACGACCCTGTCGTCAGGGAGGATGCGGATGTAGTGCATACGCATCTTGCCGCTGATGTGTGCCAGAACCTGGTGGCCGTTCTGGAGCTCAACCTTGAACATGGCGTTCGGAAGAGACTCGACGACAGTGCCCTCGATCTCGATGGCACCTTGCTTCTTGGCCACGCTTCGCCCTTCGAATCGACTACCTTGATCGACTCCGCGCTTACCACATGCAGACATGCGGATGCACGAGAGCCGACGAGTCAGTCTACGCCAGGGCCCCCGGAAAGACGAATCGAGAAAGTCTGCCCCACGACGAAGATCCCTAAGCAGGACACGCCTTCAAGGGGCGCGGGGAACGCCGCAGTCCTTTGCCTTTAGGGGCGCGGGGAACGGCGCAATCTTTTGCCCTCGGAGGGGCGCAGCCCCTTCAGGGGCGCGAGGAACGGCGCGACCAGCCCCCACCGAACCCGCACCCGCCCCCCCCCAAGGGGACCCCCCTCCCCGGAGGGCGCCCTACGCCAGGGGATCAGGCGCAGCAGTAATCCCATACTCCGCAAGCTTCGCCTTACCCCCGTCGGGAGACGTAAGAACAAGCGGCCCCTCATCCGTCAGAGCAACGGAATGCTCCCAGTGGGACGACCACGTACCGTCCGTGGTGATGACGGTCCAGTCATCCGCGAGCACCTCCGTCCGAGGCGTCCCCAGCGAAACCATCGGCTCGATGGCGAGGCAGAACCCGGCCACCAGCTTCGGCCCCTTCCCCCGCCGCCGCTCGACGTAGTTCAGCAGATGGGGATCCATGTGCATCTCGGTCCCGATGCCATGACCGCCGTAGTCCTCGACGATCCCGTACTTGCCGCCACCCGGCTTCGGCTGACGCCGGATGTACGTCTCGATCGCCCGGGACACGTCGACGAGCCGGTTCCCCAGCTTCATCGCCGCGATCCCGGCCCACATCGACTCCTCGGTCACCCGGGACAGCTCAAGGAGCTCCGGCGCGTGACCGGAACCCACGAAGGCCGTGAACGCCGCGTCCCCGTGCCAGCCGTCGATGATCGCGCCGGCGTCGATCGAGATGATGTCCCCGTCCTTCAGGACGACGTCATCGGTCGGGATGCCGTGCACGACGACCTCGTTCACCGAGGTGCAGATCGTGGCGGGGAAGCCCCCGTAACCCAGGAAGTTCGACTTCGCGCCGTGCTCGTCGAGCACCTTGCGGGCGACCTGGTCGAGATCCCGGGTCGTGGCACCGGGTACCGCGGCTTCCCGCGTCGCGCTGTGGACGGCGGCGACGACCAGGCCCGCCTCACGCATCTTGGCGATCTGCTCGGGGGTCTTGATCTGCACCATGGGGGCCCGCGCTCTCCGTCTTCTCTGCCTACTGGGTTACGTACACAACAGTAAGGCCGCGGCGCCCCTGGAGGGCACCGCGGCCGAACCGGTCGGGACGGCTACTTGCCGCCGTCGCCCCGGCTGTCGTTCTTGTCCTCGTCGCGCTGGTCCTTGCCCTCGGCCTGACGCTTGAGGGCGTCCATCGCACGCTTGGTGACCTCGTCCACCTTGCCGAGCGCCGAGATCGTCACTACCAGGCCCTGGGCCCCGTAGTAGTCGATGATCGGCTCGGTCTGGGTGTGGTAGACCTCCAGGCGCTTGCGGACGGTCTCCTCGGTGTCGTCGCCGCGCTGGTACAGCTCGCCGCCGCAGACGTCGCAGACGCCTTCCTTCTTCGGCGGGCTGTACGTCACGTGGAAGACGTGACTCGATTCGTTGCGGCAGACACGGCGGCCGGCGATGCGCTTGACGACCTCGTCCTCGGGGACCTCCAGGTCGAGCACCCCGTCGAGTTCCACACCATCGGCCTTGAGGGCCTGGTCCAGCGCCTCGGCCTGCGAGACGTTCCGCGGGAAGCCGTCGAGCAGGAAGCCGTTCGCGGCGTCCGGCTGCTCCATGCGGTCCTTGGCCATCGCGATGGTGACCTCGTCCGGTACGAGGTTGCCCTCGTCCATGTACGACTTCGCCAGTTTGCCCAGTTCGGTCTGCTGGCTGATGTTCGCACGGAAGAGGTCGCCCGTGGAGATGTGCGGGATCAACAGGTTCTTGGCGAGGAACGCGGCCTGCGTTCCCTTGCCCGCCCCGGGCGGCCCGACGAGGACGATTCGCATCAGCGGAGGAACCCTTCGTAATTGCGCTGCTGGAGCTGGCTCTCGATCTGCTTCACCGTCTCAAGACCGACACCCACGATGATCAGGATGCTGGTGCCACCGAACGGGAAGTTCTGGTTTGCCCCGAAACCAACCAACGCCATCGTCGGTACGAGAGCGATCAGGCCCAGATACAGCGAACCCGGCCACGTGATCCGGTTGAGTACGTATCCCAGGTACTCAGCGGTCGGCCGGCCGGCCCGGATGCCCGGGATGAAGCCACCATACTTCTTCATGTTGTCCGCGACTTCTTCGGGGTTGAAGGAGATGGCGACGTAGAAGAAGGCGAAGAACACGATCAGCAGGAAGTAGGTGGCGATGTAGATCGGGTGGTCGCCCTTGGTGAGGTTCTGTTCGATCCAGGTCTTCCAACCCGCGGTCCCACCTGCGAACTGGGCCACCAGCGCCGGGATGTAGAGCAGCGACGAGGCAAAGATCACAGGGATGATGCCGGCCTGGTTGACCTTCAGCGGGATGTACGTGGACGTGCCGCCGTAGGACCGGCGGCCGATCATGCGCTTCGCGTACTGGACGGGAATGCGGCGCTGAGCCTGCTCCACGAAGACCACCAGGCCGACCATGACGAGGCCGACCGCGATGACGGTGCCGAACTCGATCCAGCCGTCCGCCAGGTTGCCCTGCACCTTGATGGCCCACAGTGCCGACGGGAACGTGGCGGCGATCGAGATGAACATCAGGATCGACATGCCGTTGCCGATGCCGCGGTCGGTGATGAGCTCACCGAGCCACATGACGACGGCCGTACCGGCGGTCATGGTGATGACCATCGTGATCGTGACGAAGATCGACTGGTCGGGCACGATCTGGGTGCCGACCGTGCACCCCGTGAACAGGGCACCACTGCGGGCGGTGGCCACCAGGCCGGTGCCCTGCAGGATGGCCAGCGCCACCGTCAGGTAACGGGTGTACTGCGTGATCTTCGCCGTACCAGACTGGCCCTCTTTCTTGAGGGCCTCCAGGCGCGGGATCACCACGGTCAACAGCTGCAGGATGATGCTCGCCGTGATGTACGGCATGATGCCGAGGGCGAAGATCGTGATCTGCAGCAGCGCGCCACCACTGAACATGTTCACCAGGCCGAACAGACCCTGGTTCCCGGAGCTCGCCTGATCGATACAGGCCTGGACGTTCGTATAGTCGACTCCCGGGATCGGGATGTGCGTACCCACCCGATAGACCACGATGATGCCGAGCGTGAAGAGCAGCTTCTTGCGCAGGTCGGGCGTCTTGAACGCCCGGGCGAACGCGGTGAGCACGGTGCCTCCTGCGACCCCCGCGCAAGTGCGCCAGAGGTGACGGTCTTGAGGTTCGACGAATAAGTAACGGACAGCTAACTAACAGTCAGAAGCCACCTGGAGTTCCCTGGCGGCACACCGGGCGAAAATTAGCAGCGCAGGCCACCTTACCGGCGACACCGCTCCCCTAGGAACGACCAACCGGGGATGCCCCTTTTGTGGGGCATCCCCGGTCGGGATCGCTCAAGTCATCGAATCGCCTGAAGAGATCAGATCAGCTCGGTGACGGTACCGCCGGCGGCGGTGATCTTCTCCTTGGCGGAGCCGGAGACGGCGTCGACCGTCACCTGCAGTGCCACGGAGATCTCGCCCTGGCCGAGGACCTTGACGAGGCTGTTCTTGCGAACCGCACCGTTGGCGACGAGTCCCTCGACGGTGACCTCGCCACCCTCCGGGTACAGCGACGCCAGCTTGTCGAGGTTCACGACCTGGTACTCGGTCTTGAACGGGTTCCGGAAGCCCTTGAGCTTCGGGAGACGCATGTGGAGGGGCATCTGGCCACCCTCGAAGCGCTCCGGAACCTGGTAACGGGCCTTCGTGCCCTTGGTACCACGACCGGCCGTCTTACCCTTGGACGCTTCACCACGACCGACTCGCGTCTTCGCGGTCTTGGCGCCCGGGGCGGGACGGAGGTTGTGGATCTTGAGCGGGTTGTTCTCCGCCATGATCAGTCGACCTCCTCAACCGTCACGAGGTGGCGGACGGTGTGAACCATTCCGCGGAACTCGGGGCGGTCCTCCTTGACGACCACATCGTTGATCCGCTTGAGACCAAGCGAACGAAGGGTGTCACGGTGGTTCTGCTTGCTGCCGATGAACGACTTCTTCTGCGTGATCTTGAGCTGAGCCATGATTACGCACCCGCTCCCGCACGTGCACGCAGGAGAGCCGCAGGGGCGACGTCCTCAAGGGGCAGACCGCGGCGGGCCGCGATCTCCTCGGGACGCTGCAGGCCCTTGAGGGCCGCCACGGTCGCGTGCACGATGTTGATCGCGTTGGAAGAGCCGAGCGACTTCGACAGGATGTCGTGAACGCCGGCGCACTCCAGGACAGCACGCACCGGGCCACCGGCGATGACGCCGGTACCGGGGGAGGCAGGCTTGAGCAGGACGACGCCCGCGGCCTTCTCGCCCGTGATCGGGTGCGGGATGGTGCCCTGGATACGGGGGACCTTGAAGAAGTGCTTCTTGGCCTCTTCAACACCCTTGGCGATCGCGGCCGGCACCTCCTTGGCCTTGCCGTAACCGACACCGACGGTGCCGTCACCATCGCCCACTACGACGAGCGCAGTGAAGCTGAAGCGACGACCACCCTTCACAACCTTGGCGACACGGTTGATCGCGACGACACGCTCGACGTACGCGGTCTTCTCGGCAGCTGCGCCGCCGTCACGGCCCTTCCGGTCCCGCCGCTCGCCGCCACCGGCACCGCTTCCGCGGCGCTGGGGTCCAGCCATTGGAATTACCTCTCTCTGTTTCCGCTAGCTACGGAACAGGACTCAGAACTTGAGTCCGGCTTCGCGGGCGGCGTCCGCCAGAGCGGCAATGCGCCCGGCGTACTGGTTTCCACCACGGTCGAATACGACAGCCTCGACACCGGCGGCCTTGGCGCGCTCGGCGACCAGGGCGCCGACCGACTTGGCCTGCTCGGACTTGTCGTTCTCGCCGCCGCGGATGGTCGTGTCCAGGGTGGACGCCGACGCGAGGGTGTGACCCTTAACGTCGTCGATCACCTGGGCCACGATGTGGCGGTTCGAGCGCGTCACGACCAGGCGAGGCCGCTCAGCCGTACCGGAGATGTGCTTCCGGATGCGGATGTGACGTCGCTTGATGGCAGCACGCTTGTAAGCGTCGCCCTTAGCAATCTTGACACCGTATGCCATGGCTTACTTACCCGCCTTTCCGACCTTGCGCCGGACGACTTCGCCCTCGTACTTGACGCCCTTGGCCTTGTACGGGTCGGGCTTGCGCAGCTTGCGGATGTTGGCCGCAACCTCGCCGACCTTCTGCTTGTCGATTCCCTCGACCGAGAAGTGTGTCGGGTTCTCGACCTTGAAGGAGATGCCCTCGGGCGCCTCGATCGTGATCGAGTGGCTGTAGCCGAGCGAGAATTCCAGGTTGGAACCCTTCGCCAGGACGCGGTAACCGACACCGCTGATTTCGAGCTTCTTCACGTAACCCGTGGTCACGCCGGTGATCATGTTCGCCACCAGCGTGCGGGACAGGCCGTGGAGGGCCTTGTTCTGACGCTCGTCGTTCGGGCGGGTGACATTGAGAATGCCGTCCTCACCCTTGGCGACCTCGATCGGCGCCGCGACGGTGTGGGAGAGAGAGCCCTTGGGGCCCTTCACCTGAACCGTACGGCCGTCGATGGTGACGTCCACGCCGGCGGGAACCGTGATGGGGAGCTTGCCAATACGCGACATAGCTGTTTCCTCCGTTCCCTTCCGCTACCAGACGTAGGCGAGAACTTCTCCGCCTACGCCCTTCTTGCCGGCCTGCTGTCCGGTGAGGAGACCGTGCGACGTGGAGATGATCGCCACGCCGAGGCCACCCAGCACCTTGGGCAGGGAGGTGGACTTCGCGTACACACGCAGACCCGGCTTCGAGATCCGCTTGATGCCCGCAATGGAGCGCTCGCGGTTCGGACCGAACTTCAGCTCAAGGACGAGCTTCTTGCCGACTTCGGCGTCCTCGACCTTCCAGCCGGTGATGAAGCCCTCCTGCTGGAGGATCTCCGCGATGTGCGACTTGATCTTGCTGTGGGGCATCGCGACATCGTCGTGGTACGCCGAGTTCGCGTTACGCAGACGAGTAAGCATGTCTGCGATGGGATCAGTCATGGTCATGAATTGGCCTTCGGCCTCTCTCGCCGGGGTTTCCTGTATGCGCCATCCCTCTCCCCACTCAGTGGCGGGACGGGTGCGGTGCGGGGACCTACGGCGTAGTAAGCGTTAACTAGTGGGCTGTACCCACATGCGTCCGGGCGGCAGACGCCCAACCCTCCTAGCCTAAGCCATGGAGGGGAGAGCCTCTGCCAACCCACTGCTTACCGAGAGCGTCCGGTCGTCCCTGTTGGGGGGACTACCAGGAGCTCTTGGTCACGCCCGGGAGCTCTCCACGGTGAGCCATCTCACGAAGGCACACGCGGCAGAGACCGAACTTGCGGTACACGGAGTGCGGGCGGCCGCAGCGCTGGCAACGGGTGTAGCCACGCACACCGAACTTGGGCTTACGAGCAGCCTTGGCAATCAGAGCCTTCTTCGCCATCTCGCTTACGCCTCCTTGAAGGGGAAGCCGAGGTGACGGAGAAGGGCACGGCCTTCGGCGTCGTTGGTCGCCGTGGTGACCACGGTGATGTCCATACCCCGGACGCGGTCGATCTTGTCCTGGTCGATCTCGTGGAACATGACCTGCTCGGTGAGACCGAAGGTGTAGTTGCCACGACCGTCGAACTGCTTGGGAGACAGACCGCGGAAGTCGCGGATGCGCGGAAGCGCGAGCGACAGGGTGCGGTCCAGGAACTCCCACATGCGGTCGCCACGAAGCGTGACGTGGGCACCGATCGGCTGACCCTCACGCAGCTTGAACTGCGCGATGGACTTGCGGGCCTTGGTGACGGCCGGCTTCTGACCGGTGATCGTGGTGAGGTCGCGGATGGCGCCCTCGATCAGCTTGGAGTCGCGGGCGGCGTCGCCCACACCCATGTTGACCACGATCTTGACGAGGCCCGGGGTCTGCATGACGTTCTCGTACGAGAACTCTTCCTGCAGCTTGCCCGCGATCTCCTCGCGGTACTTCGTCTTGAGACGCGGAATGGTGGTGGTAGCCATCAGATGTCCTCACCCGTCCGCTTGGCAACGCGGATCTTGTTGCCCTCGTCGTCGAAGCGGAAACCGACGCGCGTGACGACCTTGTTGCCGTCCTTCTCAACGACCAGCTGGACGTTGGAGACGTGGACGGGCGCCTCGGTCGTGACGATGCCACCGGCCTGCGAACCGCGAGCGGTGGGACCGGCCTTCGTGTGCTTCTTGACCCGGTTGACACCCTCGACCAGGACGCGCTCCTCGCGCGGGAAAGCGGCAATGACCTTGCCCTGCTTGCCCTTGTCCTTACCGGTGATGACCTGAACCAGGTCGCCCTTCTTGATCTTCATGCTTACAGCACCTCCGGCGCGAGCGAGATGATCTTCATGAACTTCTTCTCGCGCAGCTCACGGCCGACAGGGCCGAAGATACGGGTGCCACGAGGGTCGCCGTCGTTCTTCAGAATGACGGCGGCGTTCTCGTCGAAGCGGATGTACGAGCCGTCGGGACGACGACGCTCCTTGACGGTGCGAACGATGACCGCCTTGATGACGTCACCCTTCTTCACATTGCCGCCGGGGATCGCGTCCTTGACGGTGGCGACGATGACGTCACCGATGCCCGCGTAGCGGCGACCGGAGCCACCGAGCACACGGATGCAAAGGATTTCCTTCGCACCAGTGTTGTCGGCGACACGCAGTCGCGACTCCTGCTGGATCACGTCTATCTCCTGATTGTCTGCCGGTTCCCGGCAGGGGCTCCTTCACGGAAACCCCTGCCGAGCCTGGCGGAACCAACCTGCGGGAAACCCCTCAGGTACTTACTACTTGGCCTTCTCAAGGATCTCGACGATGCGCCAGCGCTTCGTCGCGGACAGCGGACGGGTCTCCATGATGACAACCCGGTCGCCGACGCCCGCGGCGTTCTGCTCGTCGTGCGCCTTGAGCTTGTTCGTACGGCGGATGACCTTGCCGTACAGCGCGTGCTTGACGCGGTCCTCGACAGCGACGACGACGGTCTTGTCCATCTTGTCGCTGACGACGAGACCCTCACGGGTCTTGCGGAAGCCGCGGCTCGTCTTGGTCTCTTCGGTCACGTTGTTCTCGCTCATGCGCTCTCCACCGTCTCGATGCCCAGCTCGCGCTCACGCATCAGGGTGTAGATCCGCGCGATGTCCTTGCGGACGGCCTTGAGCCGCCCGTGGTTTTCGAGCTGACCGGTCGCCGCCTGGAAGCGGAGGTTGAACAGCTCTTCCTTGGCTTCGCGAAGCTTCGCAAGAAGCTCCTCGTCACCCAGTTCGCGCAGCTCGGACGCCTTGGTACCGGCCGACATCACGCTTCACCTGCCTCGCGCTTGACGATCCGGCACTTCATCGGCAGCTTGTGGGCTGCGCGAGTGAGGGCCTCACGGGCGATCTTCTCGTTGGGGTAGGACAGTTCGAACATGACCCGGCCCGGGTGCACGTTCGCGACCCACCACTCGGGGGAACCCTTACCGGAACCCATGCGGGTCTCGGCGGGCTTCTTCGTCAGCGGGCGGTCCGGGTAGATGTTGATCCAGACCTTGCCGCCACGCTTGATGTGGCGGGTCATCGCGATACGAGCCGCCTCGATCTGGCGGTTCGTGACGTACGCCGGCGTGAGGGCCTGAATGCCGTACTCGCCGAACGAAACCTGCGTACCGCCCTTGGCCTGACCGCGGCGCTTCGGGTGGTGCTGCTTGCGGTGCTTGACCCTACGAGGGATCAGCATTTCGGTCAGGCCTCCGTTCCGGTGCTCTCGGCCGGAGCGGCAGCGGCGGCGGGAGCGTCGGCCTTGGGGGCCTCGGCTGCCGGCGCGGACTGCTGCTGCGGCTTGCGGCCACGGCCGCCACGCTCGCCACCACGACCGCCACGTGCCGGGCGGTCGCCGCCGCCACCGGCTCCACCACGGGCCGGGCGGTTACCCGCACGGGCCGCGGCGTTCTCGGCGCGGACCTCGGCGATGTTCTTGACATCGCCCTTGTAGATCCAGACCTTCACACCGATACGGCCGAAGGTCGTCTTGGCCTCGAAGAAGCCGTAGTCGACGTTCGCGCGGAGCGTGTGCAGGGGCACACGGCCCTCGCGGTAGAACTCCGAGCGGGACATCTCGGCGCCGCCGAGACGGCCACCACACTGGATCTTGATGCCCTTGGCGCCGGCCTTCATCGTGCCCTGCATGCTCTTACGCATGGCGCGACGGAAGGAGACGCGGGAGGACAGCTGCTCGGCGACGGCCTGGGCCACCAGCTGAGCGTCCGTCTCCGGGCTCTTGACCTCAAGGATGTTCAGCTGGACCTGCTTGCCGGTCAGCTTCTCCAGGTCACCGCGGATGCGGTCGGCCTCGGCGCCGCGGCGGCCGATGACGATGCCCGGGCGCGCGGTGTGGATGTCCACACGGACGCGGTCACGGGTGCGCTCGATCTCTACCTTCGAGATGCCGGCGCGCTCCATGCCGGACGTCATCATCCGACGGATGGCGACGTCTTCCTTGACGTAGTCCTTGTACAGCTTGTCGGCGTACCAACGGGACTTGAAGTCCGTGGTGATGCCGAGCCGGAACCCATGCGGGTTAACCTTCTGGCCCATTACCGGGTTCCTTCCTTGCTGCTGACGACCACGGTGATGTGGCTGGTCCGCTTGCGGATCCGGTAGGCGCGGCCCTGGGCGCGCGGACGGAACCGCTTCAGGGTCGGACCCTCGTCGACATACGCCTCGGAGATGACGAGGCTGTCGGCGTCGGTGTGGTCGTAGTTGTGTGCGGCGTTGGCGATGGCGCTGTCAAGCACCTTGCCGACGGGCACGCTCGCGGCCTGCGGGGCGAAACGCAGGACCGCCTGAGCCTCCGTGGCATCCATGCCACGGATAAGGTCCACCACTCGGCGGGCCTTCATGGGCGTGACGCGGATGTACCGCGCCTGGGCCCTGGCTTCCATGGTTGTCCTTCCAGTGTCTGTCATGGTCGATTCCACCCCGCGTTAGCGGCGCTTCGACTTCCGGTCGTCCTTGACGTGACCCCGGAAGGTGCGCGTCGGCGAGAACTCGCCGAGCTTGTGGCCGACCATCGACTCGGTGACAAACACCGGAATGTGGGTCTTGCCGTTGTGCACCGCGATCGTGTGGCCGAGCATGGCCGGGATGATCATCGAGCGACGGGACCAGGTCTTGATGACGTTCTTGGAACCGGCTTCGTTCTGTACGTCCACCTTCTTGATGAGGTGGTCGTCGACGAAGGGCCCCTTCTTGAGACTGCGCGGCATCTAAACCCGCTCCTAGCGCTTCTTGTTCGTCTTGCGGCGGCGGACGATGTACTTGTTCGAAGCCTTCTTCGGCGAACGAGTACGACCCTCCTTCTGACCCCACGGCGAGACCGGGTGACGTCCACCGGAGGTCTTGCCTTCACCACCACCGTGCGGGTGGTCAACCGGGTTCATCGCCACACCGCGAACGGTCGGGCGGACGCCCAGCCAGCGCTTGCGGCCGGCCTTGCCCCAGTTGATGTTCGACTGCTCGGCGTTGCCGACCTCGCCGACGGTGGCGCGGCAGCGCACGTCGACCAGGCGGATCTCTCCGGACGGCATGCGCAGGTGGGCCATCTGGCCCTCCTTCGCGAGCAGCTGCACGGAGGCACCGGCGGAGCGGGCGAACTTGGCACCGCCACCGGGACGGAGCTCGATCGCGTGGATCGTGGTACCGACCGGGATGTTGCGGAGGGCCAGGTTGTTGCCCGGCTTGATGTCGGCCCCGGGACCGTTCTCGACGCGGTCGCCCTGCGACAGGTTGCGGGGGGCGAGGATGTAGCGCTTCTCGCCGTCCGCGTAGTGAAGCAGCGCGATGCGCGCGGTGCGGTTGGGGTCGTACTCGATGTGCGCGACCTTCGCCGGCACGCCGTCCTTGTCGTGCCGACGGAAGTCGATCACTCGGTAGGCGCGCTTGTGTCCGCCACCCTGGTGGCGAACGGTCACACGACCGGCGTTGTTACGGCCGCCCTTGCTGTGCAGCGGGCGGACCAGCGACTTCTCCGGCGTGGACCGCGTGACCTCGACGAAGTCGGCGACGCTGGAGCCACGACGCCCCGGCGTAGTCGGCTTGTACTTGCGGATTCCCATTTCTCAGTCCTCGTCCGATATTCGGACCAGGGCGCTCCGTTAGGAGGCCTGGCCGAAGATGTCGATACGGTCGCCCTCAGCGAGGGTCACGATGGCGCGCTTGGTGTCAGCACGCTTGCCGAAGCCGCTCTTGGTCCGCTTGCGCTTTCCCTGGCGGTTGATCGTGTTGACCCCGGTGACCTTGACCGAGAAGACCGCCTGGACGGCCTGCTTGATCTGGGTCTTGTTGGCGCCCGGCGCGACGACGAAGGTGTACTTGCCCTCGTCGAGCAGCGCGTAGCTCTTCTCGGAGACGACCGGCTTGATGAGGACGTCACGGGGGTCCGTGAAGCTCTTGCTCAGCGGCGTCTCAACGGTGTTCTTGCCCTCGGCCTCGTGGCGCTTCGCCTTGGCGATGCGCGCGGCCTTGGCGGCCTTGGCCGCCTTGGGGGCGATGCTCGGGTGACGCGTAGCCATCAGGCTTCGCTCCCTTCGGTGTCAGAGGCCTGGGGGCCAGACACGAAGGACTCGAAAGCGGCCTGGGTGAAGACCACGTCGTCCGAGACGAGAACGTCGTACGTGTTCAGCTGGCCCGGCTCCAGGATGTGGACCTGGGGCAGGTTGCGCGCGGAGAGCAGCGCGGCCTCGTCGGCACGGTCGATGACCAGGAGCAGGTTCTTGCGCTCCGAGATCTTGCCGAGCAGGACCTTCGCGGCCTTGGTGGAGGGGTTGTCGCCCTCGATCACGCCGGAGACGACGTGGATGCGAGCGTTGCGGGCCCGGTCGGTGAGGGCGTGGCGCAGGGCCGCGGCCTTCATCTTCTTCGGGGTCCGCTGCGAGTAGTCACGCGGCTGCGGGCCGTGGACGACGCCACCACCGGCGAACTGCGGGGCGCGGGTCGAGCCCTGGCGCGCGCGGCCGGTGCCCTTCTGACGGTAAGGCTTCTTACCGCCACCACGAACCTCGCCGCGGGTCTTGGTCTTGTGCGTGCCCTGGCGGGCAGCGGCCAGCTGAGCGACTACGACCTGGTGAAGCAGCGGGATGCTGATCTTCTCGACGTCGAAGATCTCCGCGGGGAGCTCGACCGTCCCGGTCTTGTCGCCTGCCGGCGAAATGATGTCAACAGTGCTCATCGGTACCTCAGGCCCCCTTGGCCGCGGTGCGGACCAGGACGAGGCCGCCGTTCGGACCGGGGACCGCGCCCTTGATGAGCAGCAGACCCTTCTCCGCGTCAACGGCGTGGACGGTCAGGTTCTGGGTGGTGACGCGCTCGTTGCCCATGCGACCCGCCATGCGGAGGCCCTTGAACACACGGCCCGGGGTGGCGCAGCCACCGATGGAGCCGGGAGAGCGGTGCTTGCGCTGGGTGCCGTGACCGGCGCCGAGTCCCTTGAAGTTGTGACGCTTCATGACACCGGCGAAGCCCTTGCCCTTGCTCGTACCGGTCACGTCCACCTTGATGCCGGACTCGAAGGTCTCGGCGGTGATCTCCTGGCCGAGGACGTACTCGCTGGCGTCAGCGGTACGGATCTCGACGAGGTGACGGCGGGGAGTGACGTCGGCCTTGGCGAAGTGGCCCTTGAGGGGCTTGTTCACCTTGCGCGGGTCGATCTCGCCGAAGGCGATCTGGACCGACTCGTAGCCGTCGACGTCATTCGTACGGACCTGGGTCACGACGTTGGGGCTGGCCTTGACGACGGTGACCGGAACAACACGGTTGTTCTCGTCCCACACCTGCGTCATGCCGAGCTTCTCGCCCAGGATGCCCTTGATCTGCTTAACCATTCTCAGACCACATCCCTTAGAGCTTGATCTCGATGTCGACACCGGCCGGGAGGTCGAGTCGCATCAAAGAGTCAACGGTCTTGGGGGTCGGGTCGAGAATGTCGATCAGGCGCTTGTGCGTGCGCATCTCGAAGTGCTCGCGCGAGTCCTTGTACTTGTGCGGCGAC
Source organism: Streptomyces dioscori (assembly GCF_003024195.1). GTDB lineage: Bacteria > Actinomycetota > Actinomycetes > Streptomycetales > Streptomycetaceae > Streptomyces > Streptomyces dioscori. The sequence goes on along the minus strand of NZ_KZ679065.1, from coordinate 5,711 downwards.
TTGATGACGCAGTACACGTTCTTCTCAGTGGGCAGCGGCACCGGGCCCGCGACCGACGCACCAGTGCGCGTCACCGTCTCGACGATCTTCTTCGCCGAGGAATCGATGACCTCGTGGTCGTAGGCCTTGAGCCGGATGCGGATCTTCTGTCCCGCCATGGCTACTCAGTAGTCCTTTGTCTAGTGAAACGCTCTGCAACCCGCGGGTTCGCGTCCTGTCTCCGACCCACGCGGTCGGGTGTGTCGCATCCTCACCGCAGAGATATCCACAAGCGGATTTCCCTACCAGGGACGCGGCCCATCCCAAAGACGACCGCAGGACCGGGGGCCGAACACCCACCGGGTGCCTGGTCTGCACCCCGCTGACACTTCCCGGAAGATTCCCGTACGTCCGCTCCAGCGCTGCCCTGGGGCAGTTGGGGCGACGAGTACTGTGGGACTCGCTTCCGGTCCTCCCGGCGGGAGGCGCGCAGCATCGGCACTCAACCGAGCAACCCCGACAGTCTGCCACACGGGGCACCGACCTGGCGAATCGAGCCGGAGAGGATACCCCCGGGGGGACGCGCGTCAAACTCTTCGGGCATCCCGGCCCTGTCGGCGGTGCCGGCGGGGGCCTTCCAGGCATCGCCGCCCGGCGTTCTCAGCCCCGGTGCCGCTCCTCGCGTCCGAGCGCGTCGAAGTCGATCGGCCGATACCCCGGGGCGTGGTCACGCAGGAACGCGGCGGCCTCCGCGGGCAGGGGCGGGGTGGCGATCACCGCGTACTCCAGTACGCGCTTGGGGGCGGAGTACTTCCAGAACTCGTACTCCGGCTCCCCCGCAGCGAGGCCCGGATACCGGTCCGTGACACCGAGGCTGTCCAACAGCCCGGGAAGCGTGGCATCGGCGAGGCCCGCCATCGGCTCCCCCGGGAGCACGATCCGCTCCACACCGGAATCGAGACGAGGCCGCTCCCCTCGCGCGACGCCCTCGATCTGCGGCCGGTCCAGCACGTACCAGGGCCCGGCATGCTCCTGTACGAGCCAGCTGTCCCGGGTGTCACTGCGATGGACGGCGCACGCGTCACCCCGGAAGATCTCCTCGACATACCCGAGACCGGGCTGGACCAGGGTCCGCGTCCCGCCGGCCGCCTGAAACGCAATCTCCCTCCCGTGCCCGGTCGCGATCCCCGCGAACTCGGCGGCGAACTCCGCCCGGACGGCCGACGCCCGCAGGCAGGAGAAGTGGAGCGACCCGACGAGGAACGCGTGCTCCTCCCGCCAGGTCGCCCGCATGAGCCGGTACGAGGGAACATCGCTGGCCCACCCGGGGACATGCAGGACGAATTCCCCACAGAAGACACACGAGGCGTATGCATCACCCATTGCAGCTCTTCCTTTGCGCGGCGCGGTAACGACCACCAGTCAGGGCCCGCCCGAAAAGGGGTCAGGATGCCCTCCCCACTGGAATCCCCATTCCCCCTTCTCCTCGTCGCGAGCGGCGCGCAGCCCCTGATCAGGCAGGGCGAATTCGTTGCGCAGCCAGGCGTCCATCACCAGCGCCGCGACCTCGGGCCGGTAGTGGGCGAGGGGGAAGGTGAGCGCGGCGACCTCGACGAGCAGGCCGTCGGGGTGCGCGGAGGACAGGTCCGCGGAGTGCACGGAGAGCCCGAAGGCGAGCCATGCGGCGTCGCGCCAGTGAGTGCCGCCCGGGAGCGCCAGCGAGACGTTGCGATGGATCTGCAGGCAGCTTCCGTCACCGGTACCAGGGGAGCGGTGCTCCGCCGTAAGGTCCGCGGCCAGGCCGCCCTGCGAGCGGGAGCCCCGGAGCCGGTACTCGACAGTGCTGCTCACGCCTCTCCCCCGCCTCGAAGGTCCCCACGGAGGGTCCACACGGGCGAATCCTCGGGCGGCCGGGGACGGATCCGCAGTCGCGCCAGGTCGACACCCGCGTCCGCGTCCCCCGTCGGAAGACGTCCGGCGTCGTCGGGGTAGTAGTACAGGCCGTAAGCCCAGAACTCCGGAAGCTCATGGCACATGAGATCGGGGTACGGAGATATCTCCGTACCTCCGTACCTCTCACTGACCCTCGCCACCGCCTCCGCGCGGGAGATACCGAACCGCCCCGCCATTTCGTCCGCTATCTCGCGGAAATAGCCGAGCATTCCTTCGTCCAGCTTCATGTGAAATTCCGCGGTCACGGCGTTTGCATCCCCCTCGGTGGACCAGGTGTACGCCGCCGCCCGCGCCCCGTCGGCCATCGGACGTGCCCCACCTTCACCTTGCGCCTGCGTGCACACATAGCCTCTCCCCCATGCCCCGCACCACCCCACCCCGCCCCCTCGACATCACCGCCCTCTTCCCCGAGTTGGCGCCGATGGCCCGTACCGCCGTACGACTGCACCCGCGTGCCGGTACGCCGACCGCCGCCGACAGTTCGATCGGCGGTCCTCTTCTGTGGCCGGCCCACGAACCGTGGCCCACCTGCCCGGATCACGCCGGCCCCTCGCACCGCGGTGTCACCCCCGACGACGTACGGCTGGGACGGCGCATCCTCGACGAGGCCTGGGCGCGGCCACGTGCCGAGGGCGCCGATCTCCTCACCCCCGAGGAGCAGGTCGTCGTCGACCGCGCCTCGTTCTCCGGCCGGACACGGATACCCCAGGACGGCCCGGCCCCCATGATCCCCGTGGTCCAGCTGTACGCCGCCGACGTCCCCGCGCTGCCCCGCCCGGCCGGTGCCGATCTGCTCCAGGTCCTGTGGTGCCCCTTCGACCACACCGAGGACTACCTCCCCGCGGTCACACTCCGCTGGCGCGCCTCCGCCGACGTGACCGACCCCCTCACCACCGCCCCGCGGCCGTCGGTGATCGGCAACGACGACTACCTCCCCGAACCCTGCGTGCTCCACCCCGAAACGGTCACCGAGTACCCGGCCCCGCACGAACTGCCCGAGGACCTGGCGGACCGCATCGAGGCCTGGGAGGAAGAGCAGAACCCGGAGGAACTGGATGAGTCGGACGAGCTGGATGACGCCGCCGCCATCGGCTATCAGTACGACCTCAGCGTCGCCCCGGGTTGCAAGGTCGGCGGTCACGCCCCCTGGAGCTTCAGCGACCCGTTCCCCATGGCGTGCCCCGAGTGCGGCTCGGACGTGCGGCCCCTGCTCACGATCGACGGCGGCGAATGGGACGGCGGCAGCGGCAGTTGGCGTCCTGTGGAGGACGCCGGCTATACGGGCCTGCACTTCCTCGGCCCGGCCTGCTCGACCCGGCTGAACATCGGCCGCAGCTACAACTTGCAGCTGTACGTGTGTACGGCCGCGCCCGACCATCCGCATGTGCAGAACATGCAGTGACCCGGCCCCCGACCCCGGCTAGCGGCCCGGCGCCAGGGGGGCCACGAACGACGCCCAGGCGGCAGGGCTGAGGGTGAGCCGCGCCCCGGCAGGGTTCTTGGAGTCACGGACGTGGACGGCGGCGGGGGCTTTGGCTATTTCGACGCAGTCGTCAATCTCGCCGCTGTCGCTGTAGCTGCTTTTGAACCAGCGGAGTTCCGTGGTGCTCATAGCTCTCCCAGCGTTCGTTCGATGAAGGCCAGCGACTCCCCAGGCGTGAGAGCCTGCGCCCGGATCATGCCATAGCGCAGTTCAAGAATACGAAGATCCCTGGGGTCGCTGACAGGGCGGCCGTTGAACGCGCCAGGGCAACGTCCAACCGCGGTTCCGTCGGCGAACTTCAGCACCTGGATCAGACCCTGCACCCCGGCATGCTCTTCGCGCTTGGTCGGCATGACCTGAAGTGTGACGTTCCGCAGCTTCCCCACCTCTAGCAAGTGTTCGAGTTGCCGCCGTAGCACCATGTTCCCACCGAGGGGGCGTTCCAGCGTCACCTGTTCCTGGACAAAGCTGAGCGTCGGAGCGGGCTCTCGCTCGAAGATCGATTTTCTGGCCAGACGCGCAGCGATACCCCGTTCCACCGCGTCCGGCGAGTGCATGGGCTGTCGCATCTCAAACAGCGCCCGCGCGTACTCCGGCGTCTGCAGCAGTCCTTGGATGTTGTGGTTGCTGTATTGCAGCAACTCGACCGCCCCGTCCTCCAACTCCTTCAGCTCCCGCACCTTTTTCGGGTACCGGGCCCTCTCCACATCCCCCTTGAACGCCTTGAGGTGCCCGCTCGCCTTCAGCACCTCGTCCGCCCGGTCGAGGAACTCCGGCCGGGGAATCCGCGCCCCGCGCTCGATCTTGCGGATCATGTCCTCGCCGTATCCGAGGGCCTCACCGACGTCGGCGACCCGCAGCCCGGCCGCCTCGCGGCAGATCCTGACCAGCCGCCCGACGGCCTCCACCAACGGCGCGCTCTCGTCCCCCGGTTCGAGGTCCCAGCCCGCCTCGTCCACGCCCTCACCGCTGCTCATCTCCACCCACCTCCAACACCCACCCGCACCCGTACGACACCCGAGACAACCAGGACAGACCGGGACCACAGAGTGACAGTCCCGATACGCAGAGTCGTAACCCCAGTTCAGAGTAGACACGGGTGGCCACGCTGTGTGACGTGAATCAAGAAACCGTCCGCAGCTTCAGCCTGCTCCTTTCAGCGACACCCCGCGGCGCCCGTCTCGCCCGGCGGTTCACGACCGAGCAAGTCCGCGCCTGGGGGCTGCCGTTGGACCCCGACCGCGCGGAGCACATCGTGGCCGAGCTGGCCGCCAACGCCGTCACGCACGGCCGCGTCCCCGGCCGCGACTTCCGCCTCACGCTGTACGTGATCGGCGGCACCCTCCGTATCGAGGTGACCGACACCCGCGGCGACCGTCGGACCCTCGGCCCGCAACACCCGGGCCCCGCCGACGAGTCGGGGCGCGGGCTCGTCATCGTGGAGGCGCTTTCCGACCGTTGGGGTGTCACGCCCGGCAGACCCCCGCGCAAGACGGTCTGGGCCGAGCTCAACTTCGTACCGCATCCGGCACCGGCATCAGCACTGACGCCGGCGCTGAAGCCCGCCGGCTCCGGACCCGCCCCCACCGGCCCCCGGATTCCACCGTCCCGGTAAACGACCGACCGGTACCGCCCGGCATCAAATGCTTTTCAAGAACTCAGGGAGAGAACCCACCAAACCCAGCCCCGCCCGGCTCTCACCTGACCCGGTTCGGCCTCTCGTCAGCACCGCGAACCCGCATCGCCCACAAGGGTGACAATCCGCAACTCAGCTGGATTTCCGACTGGTTGTCGGTCATATGCTCGCCCGAACAGACCCCAGAACATGCGACGGCCCCCGGCCGGGACTGGACTCCCGATCGAGGGCCTGACCACCGAGGAAGAAGACGCTTCCCCATGGATAAACAGCACCCTAGCGCGCCCACGTGCGCCCGGCCCCGGATTCCGCATCAGTTTGCGCAGCAGCATCCGCGAGGCGTCACACACGTCAAAGTCCGCCACACCGCCCGGTTCACGGTGATCGGCAACCACCTCGCCCAGCACCCGCAGCTGTCGGGGCTCGCGATCGGGCTCGGCGTCCACATCCAGTCGCTGCCCACCGGCGCCCGCGTCGACATCAGGACGCTGACGGACCGCTTCCCCGAGGGCGAGACGAGAATCGCGTCGGCCCTGCGGGAGCTGGAGGCGCACGGCTACCTCACCCGCACGCGCCACCGCCTGCCGAGCGGGCACGTCGTCACACGAACGGTGTCGTACAACCAGCCGGGGGTCAACGAGATCCCGGTCCGGGAGCCCC
>NZ_KZ679064.1:311-82480 GCF_003024195.1 Streptomyces dioscori | reverse complement strand
AGCACCACCGGCCGCTCGAACTCGCCCGCCACCTCACGGAAGATGTGCACCGCCTCGGACTCCAACGCGTCCAGATGCGAGAGCGCGTACGGGCGTACGGGCGCCCAGGCAGTCGTTGTCGAGAGCGTCACACCAACCCCCTCGCCGCCAGCACCGCGTGCACCGCGTCCGCCGACTGCTCGGGGGTCTGCGACCGCGTGTCCAGTGCGAGCGCCGGGTCGAGCGGAGGCTCGTACGGGTCGTCGATCCCGGTGAGCCCGGTCAGCCGTCCCGCCGCCTGCCGCGCGTACAGGCCCTTCACGTCCCGCTCGCTGCACACCTCGACCGGCGTGGCGACATGCACCTCGATGTAGGGCGTCCCGCTCGCCTCGTGACGCTTGCGCACCGCCTCGCGGCTGTCGGCGTACGGGGCGATGACGGGGACGACGGCGAGGACGCCGTTGCGGGCCAGTACCTCGGCGACCAGGCCGATGCGCTGCACGTTCGTGTTGCGGTCCTCGCGGGAGAAACCGAGTCCCGCGGAGAGGAAGCGGCGGATCTCGTCACCGTCGAGCACCTCCACGCGATGGCCCTCGGCGCGCAGCCGGCCGGCGAGGAAGCGGGCGATCGTCGTCTTGCCCGCGCTCGGCAGCCCGGTGAGCCAGACGGTGGCCCCCTGAGCGGTAGGAGGCTTCTGACGGCCTCTTGCCGTGGTCGTCATGCGTGGTGTCCTTTCGCGGCGTCGGCGATGCGGTGCCGTTGTTCGGGAGAGGCAAGTTCGCTGAACAGGGCCTCCCAGCGCGGGTGCACCGCGTCCGGGCCGTACGACGCCGCCGTCAGTACGGCCGCGACGCCCATGTCGGCGCGCAACGCCCGGTCGCCCATCAGCTTGGCCATGGACTCGGCGAGCGCGTCGGGGTCCTCGGGCGGTACGAGCAGGCCGTCGACGCCGTGGGTGAGCACGTCCGAGGGGCCGGTCGGGCAGTCGAAGGCCACCACCGGCAGGGAGTGGCTCATCGCCTCGATCATCACCATCGGCAGTCCCTCGAAGCGCGAACTGAGTACGTAGAAGGCCGCCTTGGCGAGTTCGTCGTCGAGCCGGTCCGTGTGACCCATCAGGAGCACATGGTTGTAGAGGTGGTGTTCCTCGATGAGCGCGCGCAGCTCGGCCTTCTTCTCGCCGCTGCCGTAGATCCTCAACTGCCAGTCGGGGTACGCGTCGACGAGCCTCGCCCACGCGGGTATCAGCAGGTCGAAGCCCTTCTGCGGGAACAGCCGCCCGGCCGCCACCGCGATCCTCGACCGCTGGTCCGAGGGAACCTGGTCGAGGGAGTGCACGGCGTTGGGGATGCGCACCACCCGGGTGCCGGGCAGCAGTTGCCCGTACTCCTCGCGGTCCCGCTCCGTCAGGACGGCGACCGCGTCGAAGCGCGCGTAGGTCTCCCGGATGCGTCGCTGCACATCACGCTTGTGCGTGCCGTGGTTCATGTGTTCCTGCGCCACCCGCACCACACCGCCCGTCGCGTGCTCCGCGGCGAGGAAGTTCAGCGCGGGCCGGGTGGTCACGAGGATGCCGTCGCGCAACGAGGAGAGGTACGCGATCAGCCGCTGCTCCACGTACCGGTTGAAGTACCGGTAGCCGAACTCGCCCGGCGGGATGTGCCGCGCGGGCCGCTCGGTCAGCCGCCCGCGGCGCCGGTCCCGCCAGCGTCCGGCCACGCCCCGGCCGGGGGAGTGGGCGCTCTCGCGCAGGTCGACGACCGTGCTGACGCGCACGCGCGGGTCGAGCGGGAACTGGAGGTCGTCCCGGCGGCGCAGCGCGCTGACCAGCTCGACCTGCCAGCCCGCCTGCACCAGGGAGTTGGCCTGGTTCATCACCGTACGGATGGTGCCGCCGCGGCCGTAGGCGTGCAGCAGGAGATAGCGGACCTTCGGCCGCCCGGTCGCGTCCGCCCGGTGTCCGGTTGCGTCCGCCCCCTGTCCGGTCTGCTGATGGTCCGTCATGAGGTGGCTCCCGTGCGGCACTCCAGTGAAAGGTTGTCCTTCACCGTGTAGTACGGGCGCACGCGCAGACCGCGTACGCGCTGCTCGGGAAAAACCATGATCTTCTTCTTGCCGTGGATGTCGTCGAGTTGTCGTCCTGCCCGCAACCGGGCCTCGCCGTCGGTGAGATGGATGTCCCACTCCTCGATCTCGGCGGGGTCCGGTGTCACCAGGTCGGCGAGGGGCAGCTCGCCCTCGAAGCGGTCGCCCTTCACCTGCGCGGGGTAGTCGAGCGGGCGGTCGGTGCGGCCGCGCCGGGTGAGCAGCAGCCGCCAGTCGCCCTCGGCGGGACGTCCGTGGATGCGACCGACGAGCCGTACGCGCCCGTCGCGGGGCCACACCTCCGCGATCTCGGCGTGCGGCTTCACGCGTTCGTGCCGGTTCACGTGTTCGTGCCGGTTCACGCGCTGTATCCCCAGGCCTCGCACATGGGCCGCAGCAGCTCCGGGATCTCGTCCTCGGCGGGCAGCGCCCGTCCGCTCTGCACCTGGCCGGTGCGGATCTTGTCGCGCCAGTCGCCGAGACCCTTCACGACCTGGGTGCCGTCGCGGCGGCCGTAGTCGAGCATCGACGGTTCGAAGCCGACGCCGAGGAACGCGCAGAGGCCGCGCATCTCCGTCTCGGCGTCGGCGGTGAGGTCCTCGTAGCGCAGGGTGTGGTGGGCGGCGTGGCCGCCGAAGTGACTGCTGGAGTGACCGTCCGGGTGGCCGCCGGGATGGGTGTCCCGGTGGCCACCGGTGGTCGCCTGCCGGGCGTTCTCGACGGCCCTCATGTAGCGCAGGGCGTCGGCCGTGGCCTCCTCGAAGGTCCGCTTTTCGGGGTCTCCCTCGTGCCAGGACCGGGCGATGGACACCGGGTGGCGGAGCAGGAAGACGAAGCGGGCGTCGGGCCAGCAGTCCCGGATGCGCCGGTGCACGAACGCGTTGCTGGGTGTCTTCTCGACCAGGACGTCCTTGCCCGACCTGACCAGCTCCCGGTGCATGACCCGGTCCCAGAGCAGATGCTCCAGGTCGCCCCGCTCCAGGTCGAGGGCGCTCATGGCGCGCTGCGAGAGCCTGCTGCCGAAGTCGACCTCAAGGCGGCGGATGTGCAGCTCGTGCGGGGAGTGCAGCCGCGAGTGCGCGTTCAGGAGCATCCGCAGCAGCGTCGAGCCGGAGCGTACGGGAGACATGATGAAGACCGGCCGCCGCAGCAACCGGTCCGTGGCGAGATCCCCGGGGGCCGGACATCGGTACACCGGCGTGGGCCGCTTGCCGGGTCTGGCCCCGGCTTCGGCTCCGGCCCTGTTCGGCTGTGGCGGCGCGGCGGGAGCGGCCCGGCGCACCTGAAGGCCGGTGGTGGCGGAGAGCGCCCGGTTCAGATTGCCCATCAGACTCATGCGTCCCGACGCTAGGTAAGGATTATGAGAGGAGGGACTGAGCGACCTGAGCGTTGCCTTAGCGACGGGGATTGTGTCTCAGGTCACACTGTGTCGGGTCCGGCCGGTCCCCCGGGCACCCCCGCGAAGACCGCCCCGGCGTCCCGCAGCCGCTCGTGCAGGGCCCGGAAGACGGCGGCGGAGCGGGCTCCGGGCCAGTCCGGGGGCAGCAGCGAGGCGGGCAGCCCCGGGTCGGTGTACGGGAGGTGGCGCCAGGAGTCGAGGGCGAGCAGATAGTCGCGGTACGCCTCCTGCGCGGGGGTGTCGGCCCTGTTCTCCCAGTCGTGCAGCACGCGCGCGTGCCGGTCGAGGAACGCCTCGTGCTGCTTGGCGATCCCGGCGAGGTCCCACCAGCGCGCGACCGCCTCGGCCGTCGGCGCGTATCCGAGGTGCGCGCCGCGGAACAGTTCCACGTACGAGTCAAGCCGCAGCCGTTCCAGCGTGTGCCGGGTCTCTTCGTATAGGCGGGCCGGGGCGATCCACACGCCCGGGGCGGCCGTCCCGAAACCGAGGCCGGCCAGGCGCGAGCGCAGTACGTGACGTTTCTGCCGCTCGGACTCCGGTACGGAGAACACGGCGAGGACCCAGGTGTCGTCCTCGGGAGGCGAGGCCGCGTAGACCCGGCGGTCGCCGTCGTCGAGGAGTTGCCGTGCGCCCGGCGACAGGACGTACCCGGCCGCGCCGGCCTCGGTGCGGGCCGGCAGGAGCAGGCCCCGGCGTTTGAGTCTGGAGACCGACGACCGTACGGAGGGCGCGTCCACGCCGGCCGCGGCGAGAAGCCGGATCAGCTCGGCGACGGGTACGGGACCAGGGGCGAAGCGGCCGTACGCGCCGTAGAAGGTGACGATGAGGGACCGGGGGGCGTGCTGCTCGGACACGTTGATCACTCTAGATCGTCACCGTCACGCGAGATCACCATCCGGTCTCAGCGGGGGTCGCATCGGGAGCGTATCGACTGAATGACGACAGTCAACACTCCGCGATAACCCGCGATAACCCGCGGTGGTTCTTGACGGTCCGCGATGGCCCGGTGGTTCTTGACGCTCCGCGATGGTCGGGCGGTAAGCATCCGAACGGTCGGGCTATAGGCGTCCGAACGGTCAGGCGGCGATGGCCAGTTGCTCGACCGGCACCCGGTGCGGAGCGACGACCCGCCCGTCGGGCAGCAGCGCGCCGGTGTCGTCGAAGACGATCGCGCCGTCGCACAGCAGGTACCAGCCCTGCTCGGGGTGCGCGGAGACGATGTGCGCGTCGGAACGGTGCGAGCCGTCCGAGCGGTCGGAGCGGGCGGCGGACGGGCACGAAGACTGGTGAGAACACATGGTGGGCCTCCACGTGCGAGGAGTCGGGCGGCGTTTTCGTCGCCCGTATGGATAGACCATGCGCCCGCCGCGAACTCATCGGAACAGCGGGAGGGGAGTCGTGACAACACGCGGACAACACTCGGACGAGTCCAGGACGGACGATGCGGACCCGGGGCGGTCTCGCGGCGCGGACGCGCCCCCAACTCGCCACCAAAGGGGTGAGGGTCACGCCGTGGGGTCCGCCGGGCCGGTACCTGTGGAGGCCCCCACTCCAGGAGGTATTCCGATGCGCGTCCCCCTGCGTACTCCGATGCGATTGCACCAGGTCATGGGCACCGCCGCCGGTGCGGTGCTGCTGCTGGCCGCCGCCCCGTCCGCGGGCGCGCTGTCCCAACAGGCCGCGCCCGCACCGGCCGCGCCCGCACCGGCCGCGCCCGCACCGGCCGCGTCCGCCGAGCCGGTAGGGCTCTCGGAGACGGTGACCGTCGACCCGACGGCCCGCCTCGCCGCGGACGGCACCGTCACGCTGTCCGGTACGTACCGCTGCAAGGGCAGTACGGGCCCGGTCTTCGTCAGCTCCTCCCTGCGCCAGGACAGGCCCTCCCTCACCCAGGACGATTCGTCCCTGAGCCAGGGCGGGAACAGCGTGCGTAAGGGCATCGGCAGTACGACGGCGGTCTGCGACGGCGCCGAGCACCGCTGGACGAACACCGAACGCACCGAGCCGGGCCGCTTCGAGCCGGGCGCGGCGAAGGTCGAGGCCACGCTCATGGAGCTGCGCTCCAGCGGGCTGCCGCTGCCGATGTTCCACGCGGCGAAGGAACAGGACGTCACGCTGGTCGGCTGACGCCGGTCCAGGGCACCGGCCGCCGGCCGCCGTCCGCGGCCGACAACTGCGGCCGACAACCGCGACCGGCTGCCCGCGTTCGCGTCCGCGTTCGCGTCCGCGTCACGAACAGGTCCGCCCTCCGAGCCCCAAGGGGTACGGAGGGCGGACCTGTTCAGTGGCCCCGTCACTCCCCGCCCCGCTGATCCTTCCGCCGCTGCCCGTCCCGTCCCGGCGCGCAGCCTGCCCCGCCCGTCGGCCCGGCCGCGTAGCTGGAGTCCAGCCGGTAGACGCCCGCCCGTGGCACGGTCAGCCGGGTCCAGGGCCCGTCCGGCCGTACGCAGCCCCCGTCGGCCCGCAGCCACGGCGAGTACCGCACCCGGACGGTCACCGTCCCGGCGCGCGGCACCCTCAGTACGACGGCAGCCTCGCCCGCCCGCACCACGCTGCCCGGCGCCGAGACGAGCGGCTCGGCGTCCCGGACGCGGTAGATCCGCCAGTGCGCGTCACGCCAGACGGGCCGCAGCCAGTCCTGTCCGGCGGCGACCAGGGCCGCCTCGTGCTCGGCGGGACCGTCGGGCCTCCCGTCCGGCACGACCACGTGAGCGACGGCCCAGTGGCGTAGCCAGGCGTGATAGCGCGGCGCGTCGAGAGCGCCCTCGTAGAACAGCCGCCCCCGCTCGACGTCCAACTGCCGGTTCCAGCCCCGTATCACCTGCGCGTGCGGGGCGAACAGCGCTGCCTCGCGGTGGTTGCGGGCGGGCACCACCTCGACCCGGTCGCGGTGCGCGCCGAGGCGGTCGAGTTCCTTGAGGACGCCGTGGGTGTGGGTGGCCCAGGCCGGTACGGACGTGGAGACCCGCAGGTCGTTGACGGTCGACATGGCGGTCCAGCCGACCGACACGGCGAGCGCGAGGGCGAGGGCGAGCGGCCTCGTCCGGCGTACGGGGCCCCGGACGCCACCGGCCCCGGTGGTGCGGGCAGCGTCGTTCACCAGGCAGGCGAGCAGCACCGCCGGTGCGAAGTGCGCCGCGAGCCGCTCCACGTTGGTGCCGACCGGTGAGGGGACGAGCCAGGTCAGCGCCACTCCGACGGCGTAGACGGCCGCTCCGGCCCGCACCGCCCGCCACGCGCGGGGAGCCGCCCGGACCACGGCGGCCGACAGGAGCACAGGCATCAGCACGCGGCTCGCGGCCATGGGCTGTTCGCCCTCGAAGGGGAACAGCAGAGCCGTCAGCGCGCAGACGGCGACGGGTGGCACGGACAGGGCGAGGCACTTGGCGTACCGCCGGTCCGCCAGCCACCCGGCGCCGGCCACCAGCAGGAACAGTCCGGCCACCGGACTCGCCAGGGTCGCGAGCAACGCCCCCAGAGCAGCCACGGCCGGCCGACCCTTCCGCTCCGGGCGGCCGGCCAGGGCCAGCAGCCCTCCGAGCCCGAAGGCCAGCCCGAGGGCGAACGTAGTACGCCCCGAGGCGACGTCGGCCCACAGCCCGAACGCGCCGAGCAGCGCGGGCCACAGGGGCGCCCGCGCCACGGTCCGTTCGAGCAGCGCGCCCAGCAGCCAGGTGGCGGCCACCCCGGCGAGGACGGAGACGGTACGCACACCGAGCACCGCCATCAAGGGGGGCGACAGCACGCTGTAGTTGACGGTGTGCGTGCCCCCGTACCAGAAGAGCCCGTACGCGGTGTCGGGGTTGCGCGCGACGAACCCCGCCCAGGCGTATTGGGCCGCGAGATCACCGCCGCCCGTCGCGAGAAGGACGCCCCACACCCCGTACAGCGGAAGCACGGCGAGCACCGCGAGCGCGGGGACGCGCCACGACCGTGGAGCGAGGAGCCGGCGCGGCCGGTACGCGGAGGGCGCCCGGCGTGCTCCGGGGACGCGGCCCGGCGCGAGGGGAGCAGGGGCGAGCGGCTGTACGGGCACGGACTGTTCCAGGGGCAGGGCGGCGGCGGACGACCGGAGACGGCCCGGCGACGAACCCAACGACCCGCCCCGGGACGCCGTCACGCCCGACGCGGCACTCGGGCGTGATCCCACACACCCCTGATACCGAGGCCGCGGTCCTGACCGCACGGACCTCTTCGACGCCCACGGACACGCCCACGGATTCGACGCCCACGGATTCGACGCCCACGGACACGCCCGCCGGTTACGAAGCCCCTCAGATGTCCCGGAAGATCTCGATCTGCGCTCCCACCGAGTTGAGGCGTTCCGCCAGGTCCTCGTAGCCGCGGTTGATCACGTACACGTTGCGGAGTACGGACGTGCCCTCGGCCGCCATCATGGCCAGGAGGACCACCACCGCGGGGCGCAGCGCCGGCGGGCACATCATCTCCGCGGCCCGCCAGCGTGTGGGGCCCTCGACCAGGACGCGGTGCGGGTCGAGGAGCTGGAGGCGGCCGCCGAGGCGGTTCAGGTCCGTGAGGTAGATCGCGCGGTTGTCGTAGACCCAGTCGTGGATCAGCGTCTGGCCCTGCGCGGAGGCCGCGATCGCCGCGAAGAACGGGACGTTGTCGATGTTCAGGCCAGGGAACGGCATCGGGTGGATCTTGTCGATCGGGGCTTCGAGCTTCGAGGGGCGCACGGTCAGGTCCACCAGGCGCGTACGGCCGTTGTCGGCGACGTACTCCGCCGTGCGGTCGTGGTCGAGGCCCATCTCCTCCAGGACCGCCAGCTCGATCTCCAGGAACTCGATGGGCACGCGGCGCACCGTCAGCTCCGACTCGGTGACCACCGCCGCGGCCAGCAGGCTCATCGCCTCGACCGGGTCCTCGGACGGCGAGTAGTCCACGTCCACGTCGATGTTCGGCACACCGTGCACGGTGAGCGTCGTGGTGCCGATGCCCTCCACCCGTACGCCCAGTGCCTCCAGGAAGAAGCACAGGTCCTGGACCATGTAGTTGGAGGAGGCGTTGCGGATGACGGTCGTGCCGTCGTGGCGGGCGGCGGCCAGCAGCGCGTTCTCCGTCACCGTGTCGCCGCGCTCGGTCAGCACGATGGGGCGCCCCGGGGTCACCTTGCGGTCCACCCGCGCGTGGTACATGCCCTCGGTGGCCGCGATGTCCAGACCGAACCGGCGCAGCGCGATCATGTGCGGCTCGATGGTGCGCGTACCGAGGTCGCAGCCGCCCGCGTACGGCAGCTTGAAGCCGTCCATGCGGTGCAGCAGCGGGCCGAGGAACATGATGATCGAACGGGTGCGGCGCGCCGCCGTCTCGTCGATGGAGGCCATGTCCAGCTCGGCCGGAGGCACGATCTCCAGGTCCACGCCACCGTTGATCCACCGGGTGCGTACGCCGATGGAGCCCAGCACCTCCAGAAGGCGGTACACCTCCTCGATGCGCGCGACGCGGCGCAGCACCGTGCGGCCCTTGTTCAGGAGCGTCGCACAGAGCAGCGCCACGCACGCGTTCTTGCTGGTCTTGACGTCGATCGAGCCGGAGAGCCGGCGTCCGCCGACCACCCGGAGATGCATCGGGCCGGCATAGCCGAGCGAGACGATCTCACTGTCCAGCGCTTCACCGATTCGGGCGATCATCTCAAGGCTGATGTTTTGATTGCCGCGCTCGATACGGTTCACCGCGCTCTGGCTGGTGCTGAGCGCCTCGGCCAGCTGCGTCTGTGTCCAGCCCCGATGCTGACGGGCGTCACGGATGAGCTTGCCGATGCGTACGAGGTAGTCGTCTGCCATGACGGCAGGCTATCTCACATATGAGATGCCGCATCCGGAGGGGTCCGAAGGGGTGACGGTGCCTCAGTGACGCTTGGCGCGGGTGGTGCGCCGCCAGCCGAAGGGGCCGGGGAGATCCATCGAGGTCGTCCGGCGTCCCGTGCTGCTGTGCGTGTGCTTGGGGCCGTTCTTGCCGCCGGTGGTGACGGACCACGACTTCTTGTTGATGTTCAGCCGTACTCCGGGCAGGATCCGGAAGCTCTTGCGGAATGTGAGCGGCATGGGTGCCCCCTTCTCGTCCTTCTTCGCGTCCTTGTCGTCGTCCGCTGCCGGGTACCCCGAATGCCGGTCGGTACGCCGAACGCCCTTGCCTACGGGCCGTGTTCGACCCCGACTCCGTACCGGGGTGACCACTCCCGCACCGCCGGGGTACTGTCGAAGCACCGGAGGTAAAAACGTGCGGGCGCCGGAACGGCGGCCACACGCGCACACGCGGCATCGGACGATCCGCCACTTCTTCACCCCGAAGGAGTGCGCAGTGAATGTCCCCCGTAACCGCCGCGACCGCCGTAGTGAGGCCGTCGAGAAGGCCGGCGCCCCGGCCGGCGGATCCCCTCGTTCGCCCCGTTCCCTCCGTGAAGCGGGGGCAGCCCTCGCGGGGCTGTCGGCGGTGTTCCTGTTCGAGATGCTCGATAACTCGATCCTCAACGTCGCACTGCCGACCATCGGCCGTGAACTGTCGGCGTCGGCGACCGTGCTGCAGTGGGTGACGGGCGTGTACGCCGTCGTGTTCGGCGGGCTGATGCTCGCCCTCGGCGCGCTGGCCGACCGGGTCGGCCGCCGCAAGGTCATGCTGGTCGGGCTGGTGCTGCTGGGGGCGGCGAGTCTGGCGACCGCGTTCGTCACCACGGCGGAGCAGCTCATCGCCGTCCGGGCGGCGATGGGCGTCGCGGCCGCGATGACGACACCCGGCTCCCTCGCCCTGGCGTTCCGCCTGTTCGACGAGGACGGCCTCCGTGTCCGTGCGACGACGCTGATCTCCACCGTGGGCCTGGTCGGACTCGCGATCGGGCCCACCGCGGGCGGCTTCGTGCTCGCGTTCGCTCCCTGGCAGGCGCTGCTGCTGGTGAACGTACCGATCGCCGCACTCGCGTACCTCGGCATCCGACGCGGCATCCCCGCCGACCGGGCGGACGAACTGCACCGCGACCCGGTCGACGGCGCGGGTGCCCTGCTCGGTACGGCCGCGATCGTGCTCGCGCTGGTCGCGCCGACGCTGTTCGTCGACACGGGCGCCGCGTCTCCCCTCCCGTGGCTGGCCACGGCGGCGGCCGTCGGGTCGGCGGTGCTGTTCGTCGTCCGCGAGCGTGCCGCCCGCCATCCGCTGCTCGACCTCGAACTCGTCGCCCGCCCTCTCGTGTCGAGCGGCCTGGCGTTCAAGGCCGCCGCGAGCCTCGCGACCGCCGGCCTCGGCTACCTCGTGACCCTCCAGCTCCAGCTCGACCGGGGCTGGTCGCCCGGCCGGGCAGCCTTGGGGATGCTGCCCCAGGTAGTCGTGCTCATCGCCGGCGGTGCCGTCATCGGCCCGCTGGTCGCGCGCGTCGGTCTCGACAGGGCCGCCCGGCTCGGCGCCGGAGCCGTCGTGTGCGGGCTCGCCGTCTACGGGCTGCTGGGCCGCTCCGGGTACGCGTGGATCGCCCTCGCGCTCGTACTCGTCGCCGCCGGTATGCGTGTCGTCGGTGTCGTCGCCGGGACCAACGTCATGCGTGGCCTCCCGGCCGACCGCACCACCGTCGGAGCGGCGCTGGTGGACACCGCCGGGGAAGTCGCCACCGGGATCGGTGTCGCCGTCGGCGGGACCGTCCTTGCCGCGTTCTTCACCGGTGACATCTCCACCTCGGAGTGGAGCGCCCACCAGACCGCGGAGTTCCGCGAGGCGGTCACCTGGGCCGGCCTCGCGCTCACGGTCCTGGCGGCGACGCTGGTCGGATGGGGCATCGGCCGTGCCCGCCGCGCCGCGGCCGGTACGTCGCCGTAGCCGCCGCGGAAGAGTTGGGGAGGAGCCGCCACGCGCGGGTCCTCCGGCGGAGGCGGAGAACTCCGCGCCCGCGCCACAGGCACCACAGGTGCCACAGGCCGGGCACGGACAACTCCGTGACCGCGCCACACGCCGAGCGGCGGCGGGCACGGAAGCGGGTGGCGGCAGACGCGGAGACGGGTGGCGGCGGACGCGGAACGGGTGGCAGCGGGCTCGGAACGGGCGGCGGCGGGCTCGGAAGCGGGTGGCGGGGCCGGCCCGGGAGCCGAGGGGCGGTGTCCGTCCCGGCTCCACGGCCGCGTATCCGTGCGGTCCGGCGGCCGTGGGCGAAGGCGGGAACGCGACTGCCTCAGGTCCGCCGAGACGGGGTACACGCACTCCGGGCATGACCGTCCCGCGGTCATGTACTAGAGTTATCTCGACATCGAGATATCTGCCGAGGCGTGCCGCAGCCGCCCGGGACCGGTAAGGGTTACCTAACTTAGCCTGACCTTAGCGGATCGGCCAAGAGGGCGTGGCGGCAGGATGCGGTGGTACGCGCACATGAATGAAGGAGACTGTCGTGTCGGCGAACAGCTTCGACGCCCGTAGCACGCTCAGCGTGGGCGACGAGTCCTACGAGATCTTCCGGCTGGACAAGGTGGAAGGCTCGGCCCGCCTTCCGTACAGCCTCAAGGTCCTGCTGGAGAACCTGCTCCGTACCGAGGACGGCGCGAACATCACCGCCGACCACATCCGTGCTCTCGGCGGGTGGGACTCGCAGGCCCAGCCCAGCCAGGAGATCCAGTTCACGCCGGCCCGCGTGATCATGCAGGACTTCACCGGCGTGCCCTGCGTCGTGGACCTCGCCACCATGCGCGAGGCCGTGAAGGAGCTCGGCGGCGACCCGGCGAAGATCAACCCGCTGGCCCCGGCCGAGCTGGTCATCGACCACTCCGTCATCGCCGACAAGTTCGGCACGCACGACGCGTTCGCCCAGAACGTCGAGCTGGAGTACGGCCGCAACAAGGAGCGCTACCAGTTCCTGCGCTGGGGCCAGACCGCCTTCGACGAGTTCAAGGTCGTCCCGCCCGGCACCGGCATCGTCCACCAGGTCAACATCGAGCACCTGGCGCGTACGGTCATGGTCCGCAAGGGCCAGGCCTACCCCGACACGCTGGTCGGCACCGACTCCCACACCACCATGGTCAACGGCCTCGGTGTGCTCGGCTGGGGCGTCGGCGGCATCGAGGCCGAGGCCGCGATGCTCGGCCAGCCGGTCTCCATGCTCATCCCGCGCGTCGTCGGCTTCAAGCTCACCGGTGAGCTCACGCCCGGCACCACCGCCACGGACCTCGTGCTCACGATCACCGAGATGCTGCGCAAGCACGGTGTCGTCGGCAAGTTCGTCGAGTTCTACGGCGAGGGTGTGGCGGCCACGAGCCTCGCCAACCGCGCCACCATCGGCAACATGTCGCCGGAGTTCGGCTCCACCGCCGCGATCTTCCCGATCGACGACGAGACCCTGAAGTACCTGCGCCTGACCGGCCGTGACGAGCAGCAGGTCGCGCTCGTCGAGGCGTACGCCAAGGAGCAGGGCCTCTGGCTCGACCCGGCCGCCGAGCCCGACTTCTCCGAAAAGCTGGAGCTGGACCTCGCGTCGGTCGTCCCGTCGATCGCCGGCCCGAAGCGCCCGCAGGACCGCATCGTCCTCGCCAACGCCTCGCAGAAGTTCGCGCAGGACGTCCGCAACTACGTCGAGGACGACGACGAGGCGGGCAAGGAGTCCTTCCCGGCCTCCGACGCCCCGGCCAGCAGCAACGGCGTACCGTCCCGCCCGACCACGGTCACGGCCGCGGACGGCTCGACGTACGAGATCGACCACGGCGCCGTCACCGTCGCCGCGATCACCTCCTGCACCAACACCTCGAACCCGTACGTCATGGTCGCCGCCGCGCTCGTCGCGAAGAAGGCCGTGGAGAAGGGCCTGACCCGCAAGCCGTGGGTCAAGACCACCCTCGCGCCCGGCTCCAAGGTCGTCACCGACTACTTCGACAAGGCGGGGCTCACCCCCTACCTCGACAAGATCGGCTTCAACCTCGTCGGCTACGGCTGCACCACCTGCATCGGCAACTCCGGCCCGCTGCCGGAGGAGGTCTCCAAGGCCGTCAACGAGCACGACCTCGCGGTCACCTCGGTCCTCTCCGGCAACCGCAACTTCGAGGGCCGGATCAACCCCGACGTCAAGATGAACTACCTGGCCTCCCCGCCGCTGGTCGTCGCGTACGCCATCGCGGGCTCCATGAAGGTGGACATCACCAAGGACGCGCTCGGCACCGACCAGGACGGCAAGCCGGTCTTCCTCGAAGACATCTGGCCCACCGAGGCCGAGGTCAACGACGTGGTGGCGAACACCATCGGCGAGGACATGTTCAACAAGTCCTACCAGGACGTCTTCGCGGGCGACGCCCAGTGGCAGGCGCTCTCCATCCCCACCGGCAACACCTTCGAATGGGACGCGCAGTCCACCTACGTGCGCAAGCCCCCGTACTTCGAGGGCATGACGATGGAGACCACCCCGGTCTCCGACATCACCGGCGCGCGCGTACTCGCCAAGCTGGGCGACTCGGTGACGACGGACCACATCTCGCCCGCCGGCGCCATCAAGGCCGACACCCCGGCCGGCAAGTACCTCACCGAGCACGGTGTGGAGCGTCGTGACTTCAACAGCTACGGCTCGCGCCGCGGCAACCACGAGGTCATGATCCGCGGCACGTTCGCCAACATCCGCCTGCGCAACCAGATCGCGCCGGGCACCGAGGGCGGCTACACCCGCGACTTCACCCAGGCGGACGGCCCCGTCTCCTTCATCTACGACGCCTCGCGCAACTACATCGAGCAGGGCACCCCGCTGGCCATCCTGGCCGGCAAGGAGTACGGCTCCGGCTCGTCCCGCGACTGGGCCGCCAAGGGCACCGCGCTCCTCGGCGTCAAGGCCGTCATCGCCGAGTCGTACGAGCGCATCCACCGCTCGAACCTCATCGGCATGGGTGTCATCCCGCTGCAGTACCCGGAGGGCCAGACCGCCGAGTCCCTCGGTCTGACCGGCGAGGAGGCCTTCTCCTTCACCGGCATCACCGAGCTGAACGAGGGCACCACCCCCCGTACGGTCAAGGTCACCACCGACACCGGTGTGGAGTTCGACGCGGTCGTCCGCATCGATACGCCCGGTGAGGCCGACTACTACCGCAACGGCGGCATCCTGCAGTACGTGCTGCGCAGCCTGATCGCCAAGTAGGCGCTCCGGTACGGCAGTCGGTACGACAGCCGGTACGGCATTCGAGGGCCGCACTCCCGCAGGTCGGGGGTGCGGCCCTTCGCTCTCCCCGCACCCCAAAAGACTGCGCCGTTCCCCGCGCCCCTGAAGGGTGGCGCCGTTCCCCGCGCGGCTCAAAGATTGCGCAGTTCCCCGCGCCCCTGAAGGGCTGCGCCGTTCCCCGCGCGGCTCAAAGATTGCGCCGTTCCCCGCGCCCCTGAGGGCTCGGCTGCGCCTTCGCCCCGCCGGGGGCCCGGGGAACGGCGCAGTCCTACGCCCCCTCGGGGGCGCGGGGAACGGCGCAGTCTTTCGTCTTTAAGGGGCGCGGGGAACGGCGCAATCTTTCGCCCCTGAGGGGCGCGGGGAACTGCGTGGCCGGCCACAGTGGGCCCGCGCCTTCAAGGGGCGCGGGGAACGGCGCGGCCGGCCACAGTGGGCCCGCACTTTTGCAGAGGCGGCAGCGGACGCGTGGACGCACGGCCGGTGCTCAGGTCGTGCACAGGGCTCTCCCAGCCGAATGGGACAGCATCACCACATGTCTGGCACCCGAAGCGAACCCGTACGCGTGCTGATCGTCGACGACGAACCAGGTCTCACCGACCTGCTCTCCGCAGCCGTCACGGAGGCAGGCTGGCGGCCCTACCCCGCGCCGGACGGACACTCCGCACTGCGCGCGGCCCGCGCCCGCGCCCCGCACGCCGTCGTCCTCGACGGAATGCTCCCCGACCTGGACGGCATCCAGGTCCTGCGCCGACTGCGCCAGGAGAACCCGAGGCTGCCCGTCCTGATGCTCACCGCGCGCGACGCGCTGGAACACCGCATCGACGGCCTCGCCTCCGGCGCCGACGACTACGTGACGAAGCCCTTCTCCCTGGAGGAGGTCGTACTGCGGCTGCGCGGACTGCTGCGGCGCTCGGGCGCCGAGAACGCCGGCCCCGGCGGACCGGTGCTGGCCCTCGGGGACCTGGTGCTGACCGAGGAGACCCGCGAGGTGCATCGCGACGGTACGCGGATCCAGCTCACCGCCAAGGAGTTCGACCTGCTCGGCCTGCTGCTGAGCCACCCGCGCCAGGTGCTGAGCAAGACGCAGATCCTCGGCCATGTGTGGAGCAGCTGTTTCGACGGCGGAGGGAACCTCGTCGAGGTCTACATCTCCAGCCTCCGCCGCAAGATCGACAGGGGGCGGGCGCCGATGATCCACACCGTCCGGGGCGTCGGGTACGCCATCAGACCGCCGGGATACGGCAGATGAGGCCGCGCCTGCCGGAGCGGCGCTCCCTGCGCACCCGCCTCCTGCTCTTCATCGGCGTCATCCTGGTCGTCGTCTGCGCGGCGATGGCGTTCATCACCGTCCTCGCCCAGCGCGCCTACCTGATGGGCAACCTCGACCAGCGCGTCACCGACGCCGCCGAGCGCAGCCAGGGCGGACTGCAGCGCCGCACGGGCGACAACACGGACCTCGGTTTCCTCAACGAACGCGGACAGGCGGTCGGCACACTCGCCGCCCGCTTCGGCACGGACACCGATGTCGATACCGCCGCCGATACCGATACCGATACCGATACCGATACCGATACCGATGCCGATGGGGTCGGGCAGGTCATCGCGGCCCAGGTGGTCACGGACGACGGTACGCAGCGGACCCTCACCGCCGCCCAGCGTGCCGCCCTGGCCGGCATCACCACCGACGGCTCCCTGCACACCCGTACCGTTCCCGGCCTCGGCACCTACCGGGTGACCGCCATCGCCGGCGACGGCGTCCCCGTACTCACCGGGCTCCCGATGGACGACGTACAGGACATGATCGGCGGTCTGGTCCTGATCGAGGCCGTGGCGGGAGGACTCGGCCTCGCCGCCGCGGGCGTGGTGTGCGCCGTGGTGATACGCCGTCAGCTGCGGCCGCTGGGCAGGGTGGCCGCCACCGCCGTCGAGGTCTCGCGGGTTCCGCTGGGCCGGGGCGCGGTCACCGGCCTCACCCGGGTACGCGAACGGGACACCTACCCCGGCAGCGAGGCCGGACAGGTCGGCGCCGCACTCAACCGCATGATCGACCATGTGGAGTCCTCCCTCGCCGAACGCCAGCGCAGCGAGGAACGCATGCGCCGCTTCCTCGCGGACGCCAGCCATGAACTCCGTACGCCGCTCGCGTCCATCGCCGGATACGCGGAGCTCATGAACCGCGGCACCCAGCGCATCGAGCCCACGCTGGCCTGGCGACGGGTCTCCGCCGAGTCGGCACGCATGACGGGCCTCGTCGAGGACCTGCTGCTGCTCGCCCGGCTCGACGAGGGGCGCCCGCTCCAGTCGGCCGAGGTCGACCTCGCCGCGCTGGTCGCCGAAGCGGTGTGGGACGCGCGGGCGGCGGGCGAAGGCCACGACTGGCAACTGGCGCTGCTCCTCGACACCCCCGCGCTCGTCCTCGGCGACGAGGCCCGCCTCCACCAGGTGGTGGCCAACCTGTTGGCCAACGCGCGCGTGCACACGGCCGCGGGTACGACGGTCGTCACCTCGGTGGAGGCCACGGAGGCGAACTGCGTGATCCGCGTCCGCGACGACGGGCCCGGGATTCCGCCGCATCTGCTGCCCGCGGTCTTCGAGCGCTTCACGCGGGGAGACGTCTCCCGTTCCCGCGGTGGCCCCGCCGACGGCGGCTCCGGGCTCGGCCTCGCCATCGTCGCGGCCATCGCGGCGGCACACGGCGGCCGCATCGCTGTGGACAGCGAAGCCGGCCGTACGGAGTTCACGCTCACGCTGCCGCCGTCGCACGTGCGCCTGGAGGCACCCTCGGCGAGTCCTTCAGCGACACCTTCGGCGGCGCCGGGCACGGTCGCTCCGCGCCCCGGCCTGGCTCTCGGACCCCGCACGCCCGACCCACGCTGACCACCGAGCACGACCCCTCGATCCGGATACGGGGAGTCTGCCCCTGGGGAGGACGGCGCTGTCGGCCCACACAGGGCGGGGGCGAGGCCCGCAGGCCGGAACCCCAGCGCGGGCACGCGGTGGCTGGCCGCGCAGTTCCCCGCGCCCCTCAAAGGCAGGGCTGCGCCCCGGCCCCGGGGGCTGGAGTTCTGTGCGGGTCGCGTCGTGGCTGGCCGCGCAGTTCCCCGCGCCCCCAAGAGCCGGGGCTGCGCCCCAGCCTGCGGGCTGGAGGTCCTGTGCGGGTGCGTGGGGGTTGGCCGCGCAGTTCCCCGCGCCCCTGAAAGGCGGGGCTGCGCCCCGGCCTTTGGCCTCTGCCGCGCGGGGAACTGCGCTGTCTTTTCGCCCTTCAGGGGCGCGGGGAACTGCGTGGCCAGCCACGACGCACCCGCACCCGACCTAACACCCCCATCCACCCGCCCCGCTTCAGCTGAGACTCAGGTTGTCGCCCCACAGTCGTCCCACGTGGCCGTCCGTCAGGGATCGGCCCGCGATGGAGAGGGGTTGACCCGTGGCGGAGAACGCACCGGTCGCGATGACCGAGTTCGGCACCGAGGAGCCCGCGGCGCACGCGCCGCAGACGGGCCGTCAGGCCCACGCGAGCCGACGCAACTTCATGCGCAAGGTCTTCTTCGCCAGCGGCGCCACCGCCGTCGGCACGATGGGCGGCGCCGGCGCCTGGGTCGCCCTCGCCGCCGACGAGACCGACACGACCGCGTCGGCCGCTCCGAGCGGCGCCCCCACCGGCGGCCCCGGCGGAGCCGGAGGTCCCGGTAATCAGTCCATCACCGAGGACTTCCTCGGCCTGACCACCGATGGCAGGAAGATCGACGACCTCTTCACGGTCCACTCCGAGGGCGTCACGACCGCCCCGGTGATCGCCGCGGCCAACGCCTTCCTGGCCGGGCTGAGCGCCACGCAGAAGTCGTCGACCCAGTTCACCGTCCACTCCACCGAGTGGCGGCTGTGGAGCAACGTCGACGCCTACGACCGTCAGGGCGTCTCGATCGCCGACCTCTCCGCCGAGCAGCAGGCCCTCGGCAAGGCCCTGCTGAAGTCGGCGCTCAGCGCCGAAGGGCTGGAGACCACGGAGAAGATCCGCAGGATCAACCAGGCCGCGGGGGAGGCGATCGACAAGACGGACGCCTTCAACGAGGAGGCCTTCTACTACACGGTGATGGGCACGCCGTCCGCCACCGAGCCCTGGGGCTTCCAGTTCGACGGCCACCACCTGGTCATCAACTACTTCGTGCTCGGCGGCCAGGTCGTCATGAGCCCCTGCTTCTGGGGTTCGGAGCCGACCGAGATCGAGATCGACGGCACGACCGTCTCCGTGTGCAAGGAGGAGGTGAAGGCGAGCCTCGCTTTCATCAACTCCCTCACCGCGGCCCAGCGGACGGTCGCGATCGAGTCGTCCACCAAGTCGAACGAGTCCATGAAGGCGGGCGCCTTCGCCGACAACGCCGTCCAGGAGTACACCGGCATCCGCGGCACGGCCCTCACCGCCGCCCAGAAGCTCAAGCTCCTCGGCATCGTGGAGGCCTTCACGGGCCGCGCCAAGGCCGATGTCGCCGAGGCCCGGCTGTCGGAGGTCCGGGCCCACGTGAACGACACCTACGTCACCTGGGCGGGTGGCATCGCGGACGACTCGGCCTTCTACGTGCGGGTGCACAGCCCGGTCGTCTGGGTCGAGGTCGACTGCCAGGCCCCCGGCCCCCTCGCGGGCGCGTACGGCGCCTCGCAGGGCAGCGGCGCCACTCAGATGCACGTGCACTCGGTCATCCGCACCCCGAACGGCAACGACTACGGGAAGGAGCTCCTGCGACAGCACTACCTGACGTCCCCCCACCACCGCTGAGGGCCCCAACGCCCCCAACGTCCCCAACGTCCCCCGGGCGTCCGACAGTCATCCGTCATCGTGAGGGCCGCACCCGTCCGGGTGCGGCCCTCACGCGTCAGCCGTTTACATGTGCATCGCGCCGCGCTAGCTTCGACAGCACGTGGGGTGGGAGCGCTCCCACCCTGGGCGGACCGGAACCCGCCCCGGACCCGGACCGCTCCCACCCCACACATCCCGCACGTACACCACCCGCACCTCACACGGCCTGTGAACGAAGGGATGGACGATACTGTCATGAGCCTGACAACAGATCCGGCCCCGCCACCTCCGACCCCACCACCGCGGCACCCCCCACGCCGCTCACCGCTCCGTGGCTCCGCGCTCCGCGGCTTCCCCCTCCCCGCCCGCGGCCGAGCCTTCCTCCTCATCCTGCTGGCCCTGGTCGTCACGGTCCCGGCCCTCGGTCTGGTCGTCTCGGCGGGCGGCGAGGCCGAGGCCCACGGCACCCCGATGAAGCCCGCCAGCCGCACCTTCCTGTGCTGGCAGGACGGGCTCACGGACACCGGTGAGATCAAGCCGGTCAACCCCGCCTGCAAGTCGGCCCAGCAGGTCAGTGGCACGACGCCGTTCTACAACTGGTTCTCGGTGCTGCGCTCCGACGGAGCCGGCCGCACCCGCGGCTTCGTGCCCGACGGCGAACTGTGCAGCGGCGGCAACACCAACTTCACCGGCTTCAACACCCCGAGTGCCGACTGGCCGCTCACCCACCTCACCTCGGGCGCGACCGTCGACTTCTCCTACAACGCCTGGGCCGCGCACCCGGGTTGGTTCTACGTCTACCTCACCAAGGACGGCTACGACCCGACCAAGGCGCTCACCTGGAACGACATCGAGGCGCAGCCGTTCCTGAGTGTCGACCACCCGCCGCTCAACGGTTCCCCGGGCACGGTCGAGGCCAACTACTCCTGGTCCGGGCAGCTTCCGGCGGGCAAGTCGGGCCGCCACCTCATCTACATGGTCTGGCAGCGCTCGGACAGCGCGGAGACCTTCTACTCCTGCTCCGACATCGTCTTCGACGGCGGCAACGGAGAGGTGACGGGTATCCACGACCCGGGCAACCCGACCGAGCCCCCGGCCGGCGCCTGCTCCGCCACCCGCCGTACGACGGGCAGTTGGTCGGGCGGCTACCAGTCAGAGGTGACCGTCACCAACTCCGGTGACGTGCCGCTGCTCGGCTGGATGGTCGACTGGTCCCTGCCGACGGGACAGTCCGTCGACAGTCTCTGGAGCGGCAACGCCACGTACAGCGGTCAGAACGTGATGGTCCACAACGCGGGCTGGAACGGGTCGCTCGATCCCGGCGAGAGCACCACGTTCGGGTACGTCGTCAAGGGCTCCGGAGGTGATACGGCGACCGCCCTGCCGTGCCGGCCGGGCTGAGGCGGTCCGGGACCGGCCCCATCGGCTCCGGGGCGGGACACTCCCGGGCTGCTCTGGGCGGACCCGGTGGCCGTAATCCACCGGGTCCGCGAGCCGGGCAGGTCGGGGGAGTGCCTGGCCGGAGGGGAGGAGGTCGTGCGGACCACGGGCAAGACAACGTTGTCCGGTGGTCCGAAAACGACTCTACCTCCCCAACGGAGCCCGCAGCCAACGCAGTTGGAATCTTGAGCCACTTCTGAGGTTGGTGCGGGTTGGTACGGTCTCCCGCGGGAGGGCTCATGAACGAGCGGGACACGGTACGGCGCCCGGCTGCCGTCTGCCTGGCGCTGGTGCTGCTGCTGTCGCTGGGCGGACTGACCGGCTGCGGCAGTGTCGTGGACACCGGGAAGAAGTCGTCGATCGAGGTGCCGGACCTGTTCTACCTCCGGCCGCACGGCGACGACTCCGGGCCCGAGAGGAAGGTGCCCTTCCATGTCCGGGCCGAGGACGTGACGTCCAGGAGCGGTTACGAGGCGCAGGACCACCGGCTCATCGTGGACGTCACCGGGTCCGGCCGGACCGTACGGCTCAAGACCTCGAAGATCCGCAAGAAGAACCCCAGGTGCTCCGGGACCGACACCCGGGTCGTCTGCAAGGTGAGCGGTGCGTACGACAGCTGGTCCGACCTGGACCGCGTCTATCCGTACGCGGCCCCGGACGGCCGGCCCGGCGACAGCGCGAAGGTCCGGTTCCGGTTCACCACTCCGAAGGGGAAGACGCTCACCGCCCGCACCCGGGTCGTCGTCGGCGAGCCCGTCGTGCAGGTGCGTACGACGAAGGTGTTCGAGGACGTCGCACCCGGCTCCGTCCTCAGCACGCCGCTGGTGGTCCGCAACGCCGGGGAGGTGCCCGTGCGGGGGGTCGGCCTGGAACTCGCCGTCGCCGAGGGCCTGGGTTTCACGAGCCTGTACCGCAACTGCCGTTATTCGGGGTCGCGTCCCTCCCTCGCGGTGTGCGAGTTCCCCGACCTGCGCATACCGCCCGGGGAGGCGGTCACCCTCGACCCGGTCCCGCGGCTGGAGGTGGCCGGCACGCAGATGCGCACGTCCTTCGGCCGGCAGGCATGGGCTTTGGACATGGGCCCCGCGAAGGACAGCACCGTACCCGAGGGCGGCGAGCCCGGCGACGGCCCGCGGCTGACGGCGGGGACCGCCAGGGGCGCCGATCTGAAGGGAACCTTCGCGGGCGGCGACGTGGACAGCGCGGTGCGGGTGGACACCTACGCCGACTTCGAGGTCGGTGTCGAGCTGAACAGCGAGCGCTCCGAGCACACCGCGCACCTGAAGGTCCGCAACAACGGGCCCGCCGACCCCGGCACCACCCGGCTGCTGTTCACCCCGCCACCGGGCGCGACCGTGGTCGAGCAGCCCGAGGAGGCCATCGACGAGGACGTGTACCAGCCCTCCTGCGAGCTGGAGAAGGGCACGTACTCCTGCCCGCTGCCGGGCAGTCTCGCGCCGGGCAGGTCGAGCACCTTCGACTTCACCTTCCGTCTCGACGGACCGGGCGAGGGCAGCGTACGGGTGATCGACACTCCCGACACCGATCGCCGCGACCCCGACCCCGCCAACGACACGGCACCGGTTACCGTCCTGCCGTAACCGGTGCCGCGCGCGTGTTCCTCAGTGTGTTCCTCAGTGGGTCATGTGCCGGCCTCAGCCGAGCAGTTCGACCTCCGCCAGCGTTGCCTCACCGTCGAGGACCAGGCGGTACTTCGTGTACGTGCCGGGCGCCGCGACCGAGAAGGCCCGCGTCTGCTTGTCCCAGGCGAAGGACTGCCCGGAACGCTTGTCGAGGTCCTTCCACTTGCTCCCGTCGGACGAGCCCTGCAGGACCCACCCCTTGGGGGCCTTGGCCCCGTCGGCCGACGTCAGCGTGTACTGCACGGCCTTGACCGGGTCGGCGGTCGGCAGGTCGGCGGACGTGACGGTGGCGTTCGTGTTCGACGTGTTGTCGAACAGCGGGCCCTCGCCCTCGACGGCGTCGGTGCGGGGAGCCGGCGCCTTGTCGTCCTGCGTGATCGACACGGGCGCCGCGTTCTCGCCGGTGCCCCACGAGGACGGCTTCGACCCCATGTCGAACTCGACCACCGCGCCGCGCGAGAGCACCGAGTGCGGCAGCGAGGTCGACGTCCACTTCTTGCCGTTGACCTTCAGACCCTGCACGTAGACGTTCTTCGCGCTGTTCTTCGGGGCCTTCACGACGAGGTCGCGGCCGTTCTCCAGGTGCACGGTCGCCTTCTTGAACAGGGGCGACCCGACGGCGTACTCGCCGCTGCCCATGACCAGCGGGTAGAAGCCGAGCGAGGAGAAGAGGTACCAGGCCGACTGCTCGCCGTTGTCCTCGTCGCCGTGGTAGCCCTGGCCGATCTCGCTGCCCGTGTAGAGCCGCGAGAGGACCTCACGCACGTTCTTCTGGGTCTTCCAGGGCTGGCCGGCCGCGTCGTACATGTAGTTGACGTGGTGGGCCACCTGGTTGGAGTGCCCGTACATGCCCATGCGGACGTCGCGGGCCTCGGTCATCTCGTGGATGACGCCCCCGTACGAGCCGACGAACTCGGGCCCGGCGGTCTCCGGGGTGCCGAAGTAGGTGTCCAGCTTCTCCGCGAGGCCCGACCGGCCGCCGTAGAGGTTGGCCAGCCCGCGTGAGTCCTGCGGCGCGGTGAAGGCGTAGCCCCAGCCGTTGGTCTCCGTGTAGTCGTAGCCCCACACGCGCGGGTCGTACTTCTCGGAGTCCACCCGCCAGTCGCCCTTGGCGTCCTTGCCCTGGAAGAAGCCGGCCTTCGAGTCGAAGAGGTTGACGTAGTCCTGGGCGCGGTTGAGGAAGTACGCGGACTCCTCCTTGTACTTCTTCTTGCCGGTCTCCTTGTAGAGCGCCTCGCCCATCTTCGAGATGCCGTAGTCGTTGAGGTAGCCCTCCAGCGCCCACGACAGACCCTCGTGGGTGTCGGTGCTCGTGTAGCCGAGGAAGGGCGAGGTGGTCATGCCCTTGCGGCCCACACCCGAGGAGGGCGGCACGACGGTCGCGTTCTTCACGGCCGCGTCGTACGCCGACTCCGCGTCGAAGTCGACGCCCTTGACGTACGCGTCGGCGAACGCCACGTCGGAGGACGTGCCGGTCATCAGGTCCGCGTAGCCGGGCGAGGACCAGCGCGAGGTCCAGCCGCCGTCCTTGTACTGCTGTACGAAGCCGTCGACCATCTCACCGGCCTGGCCGGGCGTCAGGAGCGAGTAGGCGGGCCACGTCGTCCGGTAGGTGTCCCAGAAGCCGTTGTTGACGTACACCTTGCCGTCGACGATCTTGGCGCCGGTGTGCGTCGGGGTGTCCGGGCCGGGCATCGCCGAGAACGGTGAGGCGTACTGGTACTTGCCGCCGACCTTCTCGAAGCCGGAGTTCGGGTACAGGTACAGCCGGTAGAGGCTGGAGTACAGCGTCGTCAGCTGGTCGGGGGTCGCGCCCTCGACCTCGACCTTGCCCAGGATCCGGTCCCACGCCTGCTGGGCGCGCGACTTGACCTTGTCGAAGGACGTGCCGTCCGGGATCTCCTGGCGGAGGTTGTCCTTGGCCTGGTCGATGCTGATGAGCGAGGTCGCGATGCGCAGGGTGACCGTGCGGTCGTCGCCGGCCTCGAACTTGAGATAGCCCTTGACCCCCGCGGAGCTGCCCTCCTTCACGGGCGCGTCGAAGGTCCCGTACACGAAGAGGCGGGTGGCGCCCGTCGACAGACCGGACTTCACGTCCGAGTAGCCGGTGAAGGTGCCGCTCTCCTTGTCGAGGGTCAGGCCCGCCTGGTCGGTGACGTTGTCGAAGAGGACGTTCGCGTCGTCACCGGGGAAGGTGAACCGCATGGACGCCGCGTGGTCCGTCGGCGTGATCTCCGTCTTCAGGCCGTTCTCGAAGGTCACGCCGTAGTAGTGCGGGCGTGCCGTCTCGTTCTCGTGCCTGAAGGGCAGCGCACGGGCGGTGCGGCCCGTCTCCGGGGTGCCGGACGCGGCCGACGGCATCACCTGGAAGGTCTGCCGGTCGCCCATCCAGGGGCTCGGCTCATGGCTCGCGCTGAACGCCTGGACGGTGGGCAGGTTGTCCGCGTTGTTGGAGCGCGCGTAGTCGTACAGCCAGCTCAGCGAACCCGCGTTCGTCACCGGGGTCCAGAAGTTGAAGCCGTGCGGCACGGCCGTGGCCGGGAAGTTGTTGCCGCGAGAGAAGCCGCCGCTGGAGTTGGTGCCGCGGACGGTCGACGCGTAGTCCGAGAGGTGCGCCTTGGGCTTCTCGGGCTTCTTGACGCTCAGCTTCACGTCGTCCAGCCAGCCGCGGAACTTGGCGGGCCCCTTCGGCGAGTCGTACGCGAGAAGGACGCGGTCGACGGTCCGGCCGGCCGCGACCGAGCCGATCCGCGAGGTGACGTTGTTCCACTGGTTGACGTACAGCACCTTCGAGGCGCCCTGGCCCTGCGGTGTCAGCGCGAACCCGTGCTGGTCCTGGGCGCGCAGGTCACTGAGGTAGGTGCCGTCGGTGAAGGCGAGGTCGACCGACACGTTCGTGGCGTCGTAGTCCCGGTCGCCGTCCGCCATCGACGGGAAGATCCGGTACGCCAGCTCGGTGTCGCGGCCGACGGCCACGTTCACGTCGAAGACCTTGTTGTACGAGTAGGCGCGGCCGTCCGCCTTGTGGGTGCCCGCGTACCGCAGCGCCTTCTTGCCGGTGAAGCCCGCGCCCGCCTTGGCCGTCGGGGAGCCGCTCGGACCGCGGTCCACGAGGGACAGCATGTCCTTGGGGGTCGGGTCCTCCTCGTCGCCCGTCGAGAACTGGACGTCGGCGAGCTGCAGGGCGTCGGAGGCACCCTTGTTCTTGGTGATGTCGAGCCGGAAGTGCGCGTACTCGGCCGGTTCACCGAGTTTGTACGTCTTCGTCTGGAACCGCTCGCCGAAGGACTCGCCGGTCCGGGTGTCGAGGGTCTTCCAGTCCTTGCCGTCCGTGGAGCCCTGGAAGGTCCAGTCGACGGGGTCGCGCTCGTCGTGGTCGTTGGCCGACGTGAGCGCGTACGACAGCAGCTTGACGGGGGCGTCCAGCTCGAACTCCACCCAGCCGGTGGGCGCGAAGGTCAGCCACTTGGTGCTGGGCTCGACATCGGCGAGGTTCTCCTTCACCTCGCCCCCGCCGGTGTTCTCGGCGCTCGCGCGGACGTCCGTGACGTGGTCCGTCACATTGCCGGGGATGCCGGTGCTGAAACCGCCGTCGACGCCCGAGGCGCGCTTGGTGCCGTCCGCCGAGGTGTCGACCGTGTTGAGCCAGTCGGGTGCGGGTTCACCCGCCTCGAAGGAGGAGGCGAACTCCCGATCAGCCGCCGCCGCTTCACCGGGACGGGCTACGGCGGCGCCCTGCGAGGCCACCACCAGTGCGAAGGCGGCCGCTCCGAGAACCGCTGTGGAACCCCACCCGTGCCTCGTTCCGAGCCGGGATCTGTACGGAGACCCTTGCCGAGATCTGTGGTGCATGCGCCAGCACCCTCCCTGTCACGTGCGCCTGGACAACGTTGTCAAAATCGCTGCGCAGGTCCAGTAGGGAGTCAAGTGGCCAGTGCTGTCAAGGGTGTTGGATGTGGCGTACGGGGGTAATGCCGACAGCCGACTCGACGGCCCCCTCGTGGGCCCACCTGTCGGCTTCCTGTTCGGGCACTGATCGTTGCCTGATCACCCGCTGTGTGACAACCCCTGCGGGCAGCTCATATTTCCGCGAGGTCTCACTTCGGGAAAGAGTGTCGGCCAACTGTGCATTCGATCTTGCTCCGTTGGCGGGAAGTGGACTATACCTGTCGGCGTCCGCCCGATCGTTCGACCGGCCGCGGGCAGGCAGTGGCCGGCAGGCGAGGGGGCGCGGCGAACAGCGACGTGCCGCGCATTCCTGCGGCTCCCGGTATTCCAGGCACGATCCAGCTCTACTGATGTTCCCTCGCTCAAGCGCCGGGCAGTCCGTCCGACCTGTTTTTCCTGCCGGGGGACCGGGGGTTTCCCCCGGGTAATGCAGTACCAACCGCGGTGCCGGGGAGGGTCCGGTTCACCGCCTGAGTCCTGATGAAGGCGAGGACTTGAGCATGGGATCCACTTCCGCACGCAACGACCGCGAGGGTGTCGGCCGGCGCGACCTGATCAAGCGGTCCGCCGCGCTCGGTCTGATCACCGTACCCACGATGGGCTTTCTGTCCGCGTGTGCCAGCGGCGACAGCGGCAGCGAGGAAAAGGTCGACAAGGGCAAGAAGACCAAGGCGAACCCGCTCGCCGTCAACGAGAGCGCGCCGCTGGAGATCGTGATCTTCGACGGCGGTTTCGGCACGCAGTACGCCGAGGACGCCAAGGCGGTCTACGAGAAGAACTTCCCCAAGGCGAAGGTCAAGTTCTCCTCCACCCAGAAGATCCAGTCGGTCCTGCAGCCGCGCTTCAACCAGGGCACCCCGCCGGACCTGATCGACAACTCGGGCGCCGAGCAGATGGACATGGGCGTCCTCGTCGGCAAGAAGCAGCTCTCGGACCTCACCCCGCTCCTCGACGCGCCGTCCTTCGACGACCCGGCCAAGAAGGTCCGGGACACCCTGCGCCCCGGCATCGTCGAGATGGGCCAGTTCGACGGCGACCCGGTCTGGATCATGTACTACGCGTACACGGTCTACGGCGTCTGGTACTCGCAGAAGGCGCTGGACGGCCTCGACGCCACGTACCCGGAGACCTGGGACGACATGCTCGCGGTCTGCGCCAAGGCGAAGAAGAAGGGCATCGCGGGCTGGACGTACGCGGGCAAGCACCCGTACTACATCCCCTTCTCGCTCTACCCGATGATCGCCAAGGTCGGCGGCCGCGAGGTCCTGGACGCCATCGACAACCTGGAGCCGAACGCCTGGAAGCACCCGGCCGTCAAGACCTGTTTCGAGGCGTACTACGAGCTCTACAAGAAGGGCTACATCCTCAAGGGCACCCCGGGCCTGGACCACATCCAGTCCCAGACCGCCTGGACCGAGGGCAAGGCGCTCTTCATCCCGAACGGCTCCTGGGTGGAGAACGAGGCGGCGAAGACGATGCCGAAGGACTTCAACCTGGCGGTGAACGCGCCCAGCGGCATCGACAGCTCCGACAAGATGCCCTTCGGCACCATCTGGGCCTCCGGCGGCGAACCCTTCATCGTGCCCGCCAAGGCCAAGAACACCGACGGCGGCATGGAGCAGCTGCGCATCATGCTCAGCGAGGCCTCGTCGAAGAACTTCACCTCGTCGGTCAAGTCGCTGACCGCCTTCAACGGCGGTACCGACGGAATCGAGCTGACGCCGGGTCTGAAGGCCGGTGTGGCGGCCCTGGAGAAGGCCGGCGACAACGTGGTCAACCCGCGTATCCAGGACTGGTACGTGGCGCTCCAGAAGGAGAAGATCGGCGTCGGCGGCCTCGGCGAGATGATGGCGGGGCGCCTCACCCCGGTCGAAGCCATCAAGAAGATCCAGGGCTACGCCGACGAGGCGGCCAAGGACGAGAACATCCAGCACTACAAGCACCAGTGAGCGCGGCCGGGGCCCCGGGCGGTGTCCGGGGCCCCGGCTCTCGTTGTGCGGCGTCGACGGCACCCCCCGCGGGAAGATCGGGTCGGTAGGAATGCAACACGGTAAATACCGTTTCATCGTGGGGTTCTTGACGGCCCCCCTGGCCATTTACGGCCTGTTCGTCATCTGGCCCTTCATCCAGTCCATCTACTACTCGTTCACGGACTGGAGCGGTCTCAGCCCCGAGTTCAAGATGGTGGGCTTCAAGAATTACACGAGACTGCTGGACGACGAGGTCTTCTGGAAATCGTTGCAGCACAGCGTGATGCTTGTCGTGCTGCTGCCGCTGGTGACGCTCACCATGGCGCTGTTCTTCGCCTTCATGCTGAATGTCGGCGGACGGCGGCGGAAGAATGCCGCGATCGCCGGTGTACGCGGTTCCGCCTTCTACAAGGTGGTGTACTTCTTTCCGCAGGTGCTGTCGATCGCGATCGTCGCGCTGCTGTTCCAGTTCGCCTACAACCCCAACAGCGGCGCTATCAACTCGGCCCTGAAGGCGGTCGGTCTCGACAGTGTCCAGCCCGACTGGCTGGGCGATCCGGATCTCGCGCTCTGGTGCGTCTTCGCGGTACTCGTCTGGTGCACGGTCGGTTTCTTCGTGGTGCTCTTCTCGGCGGGAATGGCCTCCATCCCCAAGGACTACTACGAGGCGGCGCTCCTGGACGGCGCGAACCGCATCACGACCTTCTTCAAGATCACCCTGCCGTTGCTCTGGGACACCGTGCAGTCCGGCTGGGCCTACGTGGGCATCCTGGCGCTCGGCGCCGAGTCCTTCGCGGTCGTGCAGATCATGACCGTGGGCCCGAACGGCGGCGGCCCCGACTACTCGACGACCGTCCTGCCGCTGTACGTCTACCAGAAGGCGTTCCGCGACGGCCAGGCCGCCTACGCGACGACGATCGGTGTCGCCCTGCTCGTCGTGACGCTGCTGTTCGTGGCGGTCGTCATGAAGCTGGGCCGGCGCGAGCGGCTGGAGTACTGATGCGAACCGAGCAGACCGACCCGCGAGGAGGCCACGAGTGAAGACGACCGACACGCCTCCCGCCGGCACCACCGACGAGAGGCCGCCCGTCAGCAAGGCGGCGTCCGCGCCCCCGCCCGAGGAGAAGGCCACCGGCAGGACGCTGAACGTCTTCTCGCACGGCTTCCTGATCCTCTGGGCGATCATGGTGGTGATGCCGCTGCTCTGGGCGGTGATGACCTCCTTCAAGACGGACAAGGAGATCTTCAGTTCGCCCTGGGCGCTGCCCGACTCGCTGCACTTCGACAACTGGTCGCGCGCCTGGACCGAGGCGAACATGAGCGACTACTTCCTCAACACGATCATCGTGGTGGGGTTCTCGCTCCTCGGCACCATGCTGCTGGGCTCCATGGCGGCCTACGTCCTCGCGCGCTTCGAGTTCCCCGGGAACCGCTTCATCTACTTCCTCTTCATCGGAGGGATGAGCTTCCCGATCATCCTGGCGCTGGTCCCGCTGTTCTACGTCATGCAGAACCTCGCGCTGCTGAACACGCTGCCCGGACTGATCCTGGTCTACATCGGCTACTCGCTGCCGTTCACCGTGTTCTTCATGACGTCCTTCTTCCGCACCCTGCCGACCTCGGTGGCGGAGGCGGCCTTCGTGGACGGCGCCTCGCACACCAGGACGTTCTTCCAGGTGATGCTGCCGATGGCCAAGCCCGGCCTGATCAGCATCACCATCTTCAACTTCCTGGGGCAGTGGAACCAGTACATGCTGCCGACGGTGCTCAACACCGAGCCGGAGAACAAGGTGCTCACCCAGGGGCTCGTCCAGCTCGCCGTCAGCCAGGGGTACAAGGGTGACTGGTCCGGGCTGTTCGCGGGCCTCGTGATGGCGATGCTGCCGGTGCTGGCCGCGTACATCGTCTTCCAGCGCCAGGTCGTGCAGGGGCTCACCGCGGGGGCGCTCAAGTAACGGGCGGCCCATCGGTTCGGTTTGTGAGGGTGGTCCCGGAATGGAGCCGGGGCCACCCTCGCGTCACATGCGCCCGCGCGCCCCTTCCTCGCTCAACCTCTTGACGGGAGTCGACGCCAACGGCTCTGCTTAGAGTTCACTAGTTGGACATAGACGGGGTCTCACCGAGGCGACCCCGTACGCAGGAGGTCGTCGTGGAGACTCCGGGGTCGCAGTCGTCGCTGCACCGAGCCAATCTCGAACGGGTCGTACGCGCGGTGCGCCTGGCCGGGTCGCTCACGCAGGCGGAGATCGCGAGGACGACGGGCCTGTCCGCGGCCACGGTCTCCAACATCGTGCGGGAGCTGAAGGACGGCGGGACGGTCGAGGTCACCCCCACCTCGGCAGGTGGCCGCAGGGCCCGCAGCGTCAGTCTGAGCGGTGACGCCGGCATTGTCATCGGCGTCGACTTCGGCCATACGCATCTGCGGGTCGCGGTCGGCAACCTCGCCCACCAGGTGCTGGCCGAGGAGTCCGAGCCGCTCGATGTGGACGCCTCCGCCGCGCAGGGCTTCGACCGGGCGGAACAGCTGGTCAACCGCCTGATCGCGGCCACCGGCGTGGAGCGCTCGAAGGTCGCCGGGGTGGGTCTCGGCGTGCCCGGGCCGATCGACGTGGAGT
The DNA here is from genome assembly GCF_003024195.1 of Streptomyces dioscori. GTDB lineage: Bacteria > Actinomycetota > Actinomycetes > Streptomycetales > Streptomycetaceae > Streptomyces > Streptomyces dioscori. Next base: position 51,490 of record NZ_KZ679064.1, on the reverse strand, counting down.
CCGGCACGCTCGGCTCCACCGCGATCCTGCCGGGCTGGACCGGTACCAAGCCCGCGGAGGAGCTCCAGGGGCGTCTGGGCGTCCCCGTGCACGTCGACAACGACGCCAACCTCGGAGCCCTCGGGGAACTCGTCTGGGGGAGCGGCAGGGGCGTCCGTGACCTCGCCTACATCAAGGTGGCCAGCGGTGTAGGCGCCGGACTCGTGATCAACAGCAAGATCTACCGCGGCCCGGGTGGCACAGCGGGAGAAATCGGGCATATTACTCTTGACGAGTCCGGCCCCGTCTGCCGCTGCGGGAACCGCGGCTGCCTGGAGACCTTCGCGGCGGCGCGCTATGTGCTGCCGCTCCTCCAGTCCAGCCACGGCACGGATCTGACCATGGAAGGTGTCGTACGGCTGGCGCGGGACGGAGACCCTGGCTGCCGTCGGGTGATCGCCGACGTCGGCCGACATATCGGCAGTGGAGTGGCGAATCTGTGCAACCTGCTCAATCCGAGCCGGGTGGTGCTCGGCGGTGATCTCGCCGAGGCCGGAGAGCTCGTTCTGGGACCCATCAGGGAGTCCGTCGGCCGCTATGCGATCCCCAGTGCGGCACGTCAACTATCCGTTCTGCCAGGGGCACTTGGCGGTCGGGCGGAGGTCCTCGGGGCGCTCGCCCTCGCACTCGGCGAGATGGGCGATTCAACCCTTTTGGACGGGTCGCTCACTGCTGTAACACCTGCCTTCACTTAGAGAACGGATGGCAGCGTTGCCATTCCGTTAAGGATTTACTTCTTGACGTCGCACGTGCGGCCGAGTTGACTTCCAGCCACCTCGGCCGCAACGTCGCGGCCTCGTCAGGGAGGTTTCTGAAGTGAACACGCGTATGCGTCGCGCCGCCTTTGCCGTTGCCGCTGGTGCGATGGCCGTCTCGCTGGCTGCCTGTGGCAGCGCCGAGGAGTCCGGCGACAAGAGCGACTCCACGAAGTCCGCCGCCAAGGGCGACAACATCAAGGTCGGCCTCCTCCTTCCGGAGAACCAGACCGCGCGGTACGAGAAGTTCGACAAGCCCTTGATCGAGAAGAAGGTCAAGGAGCTCACGAACGACAAGGGCGAGGTCGTCTACGCCAACGCCAAGCAGGACGCCACCACGCAGTCCCAGCAGGTCGACACGATGATCACCAACAAGGTGGACGTGCTGATCGTGGACGCGGTGGACTCCAAGGCCATCGCCAACGGCGTGAAGAAGGCCAAGGACGCCGGCATCCCCGTCGTCGCGTACGACCGCCTCGCCGAGGGCCCGATCGACGCCTACACCTCCTTCGACAACGAAGAGGTCGGCCGCGTCCAGGGCAAGGCGCTCCTGGAGGCCCTGGGCGACAAGGCCAAGCCCTCCGCGAAGATCGTCATGATGAACGGCGCGGTCACCGACCCGAACGCCGCCCTCTTCAAGAAGGGCGCCCTCTCCCAGCTCGACGGCAAGGTGGACATCGCCAAGTCGTACGACACCAAGGAGTGGAAGCCGGAGAACGCCAACCTGAACATGGAAGGCGCCATCTCGGCGATCGGCAAGGACAAGATCGTCGGCGTCTACTCCGCCAACGACGGCATGGCCGGCGGTATCATCACCGCCCTCAAGGCCGCGGGCGTCTCCAAGCTTCCCCCGGTCACCGGCCAGGACGCCGAGCTCGCGGGTGTGCAGCGCATCGTCTCGGGCGACCAGTTCATGAGCGTCTACAAGTCCTACCCGCAGGAGGCGGACGTCGCCGCGCAGATGGCCGTCGCGCTCGCCAAGGGCGAGAAGCTCGACTCCATCGCCAAGGACTCGGTCGACAGCCCCACCACCAAGGGCGTCCCGTCGGTGCTCGTCCCGGTCGTCTCGCTGACCAAGGACAACATCAACGACACCGTCATCAAGGACGGCATCTACACGCTCGACGAGATCTGCACCGCCAAGTTCAAGTCCGCCTGTGACAAGGCCGGCCTGAAGTAGGCAATGACAAGTCCCTTACCGCGTACGGGAATTCGGTCCACTGAATTCCCGTACGGGCTTGTGGTCCGCGACAATGCGGTCCATGAGGGACGGTCGTACCCGAAGCCCCTCCGGCGCCCCGCAATCACCAGCCCCGCAGCTAGGGCGGGGCGCCGGACGGAACCCTTCCTCCCCCCAAACTCTTCTGCACAACCTCCCGCCGGGTCAGGCGGCGAAGGAGATGGTTAACGTGTCCGCTACGCCTGTTCTGGCGTTGCGCGGGGTCTCGAAGCGATTCGGTGCCGTTCAGGCGCTCACCGACGTAGAGCTTGAGGTCCACGCCGGTGAGGTGGTCGCCCTGGTCGGCGACAACGGCGCCGGAAAGTCCACGCTGGTGAAAACGATCGCCGGCGTGCACCCGATCGACGAGGGTGTCATCGAATGGGACGGCAAGGCCGTCCAGATCAACAAGCCGCACGACGCCCAGCACCTGGGTGTCGCGACGGTCTACCAGGACCTCGCGCTGTGCGACAACATCGACGTCGTCGGCAACCTCTACCTGGGCCGTGAGCTGAAGAAGCGCGGCATCCTGGACGAGGTCGAGATGGAGCGCCGCTCACGCGAACTGCTCCAGACGCTGTCGATCCGCATCCCCAGCGTGCGCATCCCGATCGCCTCGCTCTCCGGCGGTCAGCGCCAGACCGTGGCCATCGCCCGCTCCATGCTCGGCGAGCCCAAGCTGGTCATCCTCGACGAGCCCACCGCGGCCCTCGGTGTCGAGCAGACCGCCCAGGTCCTCGACCTGGTCGAGCGGCTGCGCGAGCGCGGCCACGCCGTCCTGCTCATCAGCCACAACATGGCCGATGTGAAGGCCGTCGCCGACAAGGTGGCCGTGCTCCGGCTCGGCCGCAACAACGGCGTCTTCGAGGTCAAGGCGACCTCGCAGGAAGAGATCATCTCCGCCATCACCGGTGCCACGGACAACGCCGTGACCCGCCGTGCGGCGCGCAGCAACGGGGAGGCTCAGAAGTGAGCATCGACAAGACCTCCGCCAGCACGGACGAACACGCCGTCGCGAACCCCGAGGCCGCCGCCGACGCGGTGACCGTGGTCGACCCCAGGCTGCTCGTGCGCGAGCAGGGCCTGGCCGGCTACGTCGGCGAGTTCAAGCGCAAGATGAAGGGCGGTGACCTGGGCTCCGTCCCGGTCGTCATCGGCCTGATCGTCATCTGCATCATCTTCCAGAGCCTGAACTCGGCCTTCCTCTCCGCCGAGAACCTCAACAACATCGCCGTCGCGATGGTCGCCACCGGCATGATGTCGGTCGGCATCATCTTCGTGCTGCTGCTCGGCGAGATCGACCTGTCGGTCGGCTCGGTCAGCGGTGTGGCGGGTGCCATCACCGCCGTACTGAGCGTCACACACGGCGTGAACGAGTGGCTGGCCGTCCTCATCGCCCTCGCGAGCGGTGCGGCCATCGGCGCGCTCCACGGCTTCTTCTTCGCCCGGATCGGCGCCCCCGCGTTCGCGGTCACCCTGGCAGGCCTGCTGTTCTGGCTCGGCTTCATGCTCCAGATCCTGGGCGAGAACGGCACCATCAACATCGACGGCGAGGGCGTGGTCGGCAAGCTGACCACGTACTACTTCTCGGACGTCGCGGCCGCCTACGGCCTCGCGCTCGTCGCCGTGGTGCTCTTCTTCGTCACCAGCTTCCTGGACAGCCGCCGCCGTGAGGCCGCGGGCATCCCGTCCCGGCCGCTGGGCGACCTGATCATGCGCACGGTCCTGCTCGCGATCGTGGCGTTCGCCGCCGCGATCATGTTCAACCAGTACAAGGGTCTGCCGCTGGCGCTGCTGCTCTTCATCCTGGTCCTGGTGCTGAGCGACTTCGTCCTGCGCCGCACCAGCTACGGCCGCAAGATCTTCGCGCTCGGCGGCAGTGTCGAGGCGTCCCGTCGTGCCGGTATCAACGTCACGGCGGTCCGTGTCTCGGTCTTCGCCCTGGCGGGCTTCTTCGCCGCCGTCGGCGGTCTGTTCTGGGCCTCGAAGATCGCCGCGGCCAACCAGAGCGCCGGTGCGGGTGACCTGCTGATGAACGTCATCGCGGCGGCCGTCATCGGTGGCACCAGCCTCTTCGGTGGCCGTGGCCGCACGTGGAACGCGCTGCTCGGTGTCATGGTGATCACCTCGATCCAGTACGGGCTCGCCCTTGAGGGCATCGCCACGCCGGTTCAGTACATGATCACTGGTGGTGTGCTTCTGGCCACGGTTGTCATCGACTCGATCACGCGCAAGACGCAGAAGACTGCTGGCCGCGCGTAGGGATTCGTGGTTGCCCCTCAGGTCCGGGGGCTTGCTGTTCGTGGGGGCTGCGGGTCCGTTTTGGCTGGTCGCGCAGTTCCCCGCGCCCCTGAGGGGCGGAGCCCCTCGAAAAAGTGCCCGGCACCACATGGTGGTGCCGGGCACTTTTGTGTTCGTTGGGGGGTTTGGTAGGGAAGGGGATGTACGGCCGAACGCGTGATGTACGACGCACAGCCCGGGCGTCGGTGGGAAAGACGGAACATTAGACTCGTCAGGCCCCGCACAGCTCGATCGCTCTACTGCAAGGAGGCACGGGTGCCGCTGCTGACCCGCATCAAGGGACCGCGCGATCTGGACCGGCTCAGCCTGGAGCAGCTGGACCAGCTCGCGGACGAGATCAGGACGTTCCTGGTCGACGCGGTGTCCAAGACCGGCGGCCACCTCGGCCCCAACCTCGGCGTCGTCGAGCTGACCATCGCCCTGCACCGGGTCTTCGAGTCCCCCAAGGACCGGATCCTGTGGGACACCGGACACCAGTCCTACGTCCACAAGCTGCTCACGGGCCGCCAGGACTTCTCGAAGCTGAAGATGAAGGGCGGCCTGTCCGGCTACCCCTCGCAGGCCGAGTCCGAGCACGACGTCATCGAGAACAGCCACGCCTCCACGGTCCTCGGCTGGGCCGACGGCCTCGCCAAGGCCAACGAGGTGCTGCGCAAGGACGACCACCACGTCGTCGCCGTCATCGGCGACGGGGCGCTCACCGGAGGCATGGCCTGGGAGGCGCTGAACAACATCGCCGACGCCAAGGACCGCCCGCTCGTCATCGTCGTCAACGACAACGAGCGGTCGTACGCGCCGACCATCGGCGGCCTCGCGAACCATCTGGCGACCCTGCGCACCACCGACGGCTACGAGCGCTTCCTGGCCCGCGGCAAGGACCTCCTGGAGCGCACTCCGGTCGTCGGCAGGCCCCTCTACGAGACCCTGCACGGCGCCAAGAAGGGCCTCAAGGACTTCATCGCCCCGCAGGGCATGTTCGAGGACCTCGGCCTGAAGTACGTCGGGCCCATCGACGGGCACGACATGGAGGCCCTGGAGTCCGCGCTCGCCCGCGCCAAGCGCTTCGGCGGCCCCGTCATCGTGCACTGCCTCACCGAGAAGGGCCGCGGCTACCAGCCCGCCCTGAGCGACGAGGCGGACCGCTTCCACGGCATCGGCCCCATCCACCCCGACACGGGCCTGCCCGTGAAGGCGTCGGGCGCCGACTGGACCTCCGTCTTCGGCGACGAGATGGTCGCGCTCGGCAAGGAGCGCGAGGACGTCGTCGCGATCACGGCGGCCATGCTGCAGCCGGTCGGCCTGAAGAAGTTCGCGGACGCCTTCCCGCACCGCATCTACGACGTCGGCATCGCCGAGCAGCACGGCGCGGTCTCCGCGGCCGGCCTCGCCACCGGCGGACTGCACCCGGTCTTCGCGGTGTACGCGACCTTCCTCAACCGCGCCTTCGACCAGGTCCTGATGGACGTGGCCCTGCACAAGTGCGGTGTCACCTTCGTGCTCGACCGGGCCGGTGTCACCGGCACCGACGGTGCCTCCCACAACGGCATGTGGGACATGTCGATCCTCCAGGTCGTCCCGGGCCTCAGGCTCGCCGCGCCGCGCGACGCCGACCAGGTCCGCGCCCAGCTGCGCGAGGCCGTCCAGGTCACGGACGCACCGACGGTGGTCCGCTTCTCCAAGGGTGCGGTCGGCCCGGCCGTACCCGCCGTGGGCCGCGTCGGAGGCATGGACGTCCTGCGGGAGCCCGGCACCGACACCCCGGACGTGCTCCTCGTCTCGGTCGGCGCCCTCGCCCCGATGTGCCTGGAGATCGCCGGTCTCCTCGACCAGCAGGGCATCTCCACCACCGTCGTCGACCCCCGCTGGGTCAAACCCGTCGACGAGGCCATGGCCCCGCTCGCCGACCGGCACCGCGTGGTCGTCACCGTCGAGGACAACTCCCGCGTCGGCGGCGTCGGCTCGTCGATCGCCCAGGCCCTGCGCGACGCGGGCGTGGACGTACCGCTGCGCGACTTCGGCATCCCGCCGCGCTTCCTCGACCACGCCTCCCGCAAGGAGGTCATGGCCGAGATCGGACTGACCGCACCGGACATCGCCCGGCAGGTCACCGGCCTCGTCTCCAAGCTCGACGGACGGTACGACCAGGCCCACGCCACACCGGAGCCCGCCCGCGACTGACACACCCGCCCGATCGGCACACCCGGACACACCCGCATGGGCCGGTTCCGCACCCTTTACGGTGGCTGAACCGGCCCATTCGCGTGAATCCCCACGTGCCGGGGCATACGGACCACGCACCCTCTCGATCATGTCGAGGACGACAACGCGTGGGGAGTAGGCCCGTGAGCAACACCCTCTTCAGGACGAAGAAGATCGAGCAGTCCATCCAGGACACCGAGGAACCGGAGCACGCGCTCAAGAAATCCCTGTCCGCCCTGGACCTGACCGTCTTCGGGGTCGGTGTCATCATCGGCACCGGCATCTTCGTCCTCACCGGCACGGTCGCCAAGAACAACGCCGGTCCCGCCGTCGCCCTGGCCTTCGTCGTGGCCGGGGTCGTCTGCGCGCTCGCCGCGCTCTGCTACGCCGAGTTCGCCTCCACCGTCCCGGTGGCCGGCTCCGCGTACACGTTCTCGTACGCCTCCCTCGGTGAACTGCCCGCCTGGATCATCGGCTGGGACCTCGTGCTGGAGTTCGCGCTCGGCACCGCGGTGGTCGCGGTCGGCTGGTCCGGCTACATCGCCTCGCTGCTCGACAACGCGGGCTGGCACCTGCCCGCGGCGCTCAGCGGCAGAGAGGGCGCCGACGGCTTCGGCTTCGACATCCTCGCCGCCGCCCTCGTCCTGGTGCTCACCGGCATCCTCGTGGTCGGTACGAAGCTCTCCGCGCGCGTCACCGCCGTCGTGGTCGCCATCAAGGTCACCGTCGTCCTCGTCGTGATCATCGCGGGTGCCTTCTTCATCAAGGGCGACAACTACGACCCGTTCGTCCCGAAGGCGAAGCCCGTCGACGCGGGCAGCGGTCTCGACTCGCCGCTCATCCAGCTGATGTTCGGCTGGGCGCCCTCGAACTTCGGCGTGATGGGCATCTTCACCGCCGCCTCCGTCGTCTTCTTCGCCTTCATCGGCTTCGACGTCGTGGCCACCGCCGCCGAGGAGACCAAGAACCCGCAGCGGGACATGCCCCGCGGCATCCTCGGCTCACTGCTCATCTGCACCACCCTCTACGTCGCGGTGTCGGTCGTCGTGACCGGTATGCAGCACTACACCAAGCTGTCCGTGGACGCCCCGCTCGCCGACGCCTTCAAGGCCACCGGACACCCCTGGTACGCGGGCTTCATCAGCTTCGGCGCCGCCGTCGGCCTCACGACCGTCTGCATGATCCTGCTGCTCGGCCAGACCCGGGTCTTCTTCGCGATGAGCCGCGACGGACTGCTGCCGCGCTTCTTCTCGCACGTCCACCCGCGCTTCAGGACCCCGCACCGGCCGACCATCCTGCTCGGCGTGATCATCGCGATCGTCGCGGGCTTCACCAGCCTGAGCGAGCTGGCCGAACTGGTCAACATCGGCACGCTGTTCGCGTTCGTCGTGGTCGCGGTCGGCGTGATCATCCTGCGCCGCACCCGCCCGGACCTGCCCCGCGCCTTCCGCACCCCGCTGGTGCCGATCCTGCCGATCGTCTCCGTCGCCGCCTCGCTGTGGCTGATGCTGAACCTGCCCGCCGAGACCTGGCTGCGGTTCGGCATCTGGATGGCCCTCGGCTTCCTCGTCTACTTCGTCTACGGCCGCTCGCACAGCCGCCTCGGCCGGGACGAGAAGGCAGCCGCCGACCGGAGTTGACCAGGCAGGGGATCACGGGGTTACGGGCGTACGGTCCTCGGGCCCGTGACCTCGGCGCCCAACTCCGTCACCCTGCGCCGCAGTTCCCGGTCCGCCGTGACCACCAGGCGCGCGCGGCCCGGGTGTTCGGCGACCAGCTCCACGATCCGGTCGTCCCCGCTGCCGGGCGCCGCCTCGACCCGTACCCCGGGCACGGACGTCACGCCCCGGGCGCCGCCCTCGACCACGAGGACCAGCTCCAGGGGCCCCGCGAGGCCCGGCAGCCCGTCGTCGGCGTACGGGACGAGCAGATCCCGTACGCGCTCCGCGGCGCCCCGGCGGTCACGCCACCAGCCGTCGGGGACCGACCCCACCACATTGGCGGCGTCGACGATCACGAGCGGGGCAGCGTCCATACGGCCAGGGTCGCACGGAGGGCGATCACACGACCCGATTAGAGTGGGGGAGTGTCAATGGCCCGCACACTCAACGGCACCTGGCTCATACGCGGCCGGGACGGCAGACTCAGCGCCTACGCTCCCCTGGAGGAAGCGGTGCGGTGCTGGGCCGAGCAACGTCCCGGCGGCCCCTGGACGGCACCCCGCACGGTCGGCGGCGACCAACGCGTCCACCCCGTGCTCGCCGTGGGCCAGGGCGCCGACTCTTACGCCCACCTGGTCTCCTGGCGCCCCACCGGCGCCGACGAGGCCGGACTCGTCCACTCCACCCACTTCCGCCCGCACCTCGCCGCGCTCGACTGGGAACGGCTCGGGCACCCCAACACCAAGGGCGCGCAGACCGGCGTACCGGCCGTCACCGTGGACGCCGAGGGCCGCGCGCACGTCTTCGTCCGCAACAAGGGCGGCGGGGTCAGCATGCGCGGCCAGAAGGAGCGCGGGGGCTGGGGCCCCTGGCGCGACCTCAAGGGCCGCGAGGTCACCGGCGAACTCGCCGCCGTCACCCGCGCGTCCGGACGCGTCGAGCTGTACGCGGCCACGCCCGCCGGCATCCTCCGCTGGACGCAGGCCGGTCCTGGCCACATCCCCGCCCTCGACGAGGAACCCCTGAAGGTCGCGGTCCGCCCCGGCACCCTGCGGGCGCTGACCACCTCCGACGACCACGTGACGCTGTTCTACACGGACGACAACGGCACGGTGTGCGCGTGGCGGGCCGGGGCGGAGCCGGTGGAACTCCTCGGCTGCGCGGGGCCGGGGCCGGTGGCCGCGATCCGTTGCCGGCTCGACGACGTCGACTGCACGCTGCTCGCGCAGCGGTCCGCGAGCGGGCGGGTCGCCTTCGCCGCGTATCCCACGGAGCAGGAGTCCGCGGGGGCGTGGTGGACGGACTCGGGTCCGGAGCTGCCCGCCGACGCGGTGGTGTCGCTGGCGGAGGACGAGGAGGGCCGGGTGGTCGCGGCGACGCTCGCGCCGTCCACGGGCACGCTGCTCCTCACCCACCGCAAGCCGGAACCGGGCTTGGCACTCGCGGCCTGGCAGAGCATTTAGTCGCCCCCGCCGCCCCTACCCGTTCCCGTCCACACATGGGGGCTGCGCCCCCTCGCCCCCCTTTGTCCTCAAACGCCGGACGGGCTGGAGATTCGCGGACGGGCTGGAGATTCGCGGACCGTCCGCGAATCTTTCAGCCGTCCGGCGTTTGAGGACCGGGGGTTCGGGGGCTGGCCCCCGAGTCGGTGACGGGACGGGTAGGGGCGGCGGGGGCGAGGAAACTACGCCGGGACCGACGCCACTCCCGGGGTCAGGAACGGCTTGCCGTTGACCCGTTGGGAGACACCCTCACGGTCCAGGTACGGCGTGATGCCGCCCAGGTGGAACGGCCACCCGGCCCCCGTGATCAGGCACAGGTCGACGTCCTGCGCCTCAGCCACGACCCCCTCGTCGAGCATGAGCCCGATCTCCTGGGCGACGGCGTCGAGGACACGGGCGCGGACCTGCTCCTCGTCCAGGACGGAGTCGCCCTGCTGAAGCAGCGCGGCCACCTCGGGGTCGAGCTCGGGCTTGCCGCTGTCGTACACGTAGAACCCGCGCTTGCCCGCCTTGACGACCGCCGCCAGGTTCGGCGAGACCGTGAAGCGGTCGGGGAAGGCCCGGTTGAGCGTCTCGGAGACGTGCAGGCCGATGGCCGGACCGACCAGCTCAAGGAGGACCAGCGGAGACATCGGCAGACCCAGCGGCTCGACCGCCTTCTCGGCGACCGCGACCGGCGTGCCCTCGTCGATGACGTTCTGGATCTCGCCCATGAAGCGGGTGAGGATGCGGTTCACGACGAACGCGGGAGCGTCCTTCACGAGGACCGCGGTCTTCTTCAGCTTCTTGGCGACACCGAACGCCGTGGCCAGCGAGGCGTCGTCCGTCGCCTCGCCCCGCACGATCTCCAGGAGGGGGAGGATCGCGACGGGGTTGAAGAAGTGGAAGCCCACGACCCGCTCGGGGTTCTTGAGCTTCGACGCCATCTCGGTCACCGACAGCGAGGACGTGTTGGTGGCGAGGATCGCGTGCGCCGGGGCGACCGCCTCGACCTCCGCGAACACCTGCTGCTTGACGCCGATCTCCTCGAAGACGGCCTCGATGATGAAGTCGGCGTCGGAGAAGCCCTCGGCCTTGTCCAGGACACCGGAGACGAGGGCCTTGAGGCGGTTCGCCTTGTCCTGGTTGACACGGCCCTTGCCGAGCAGCTTGTCGATCTCGGCGTGGACGTAGCCCACACCCTTGTCGACCCGCTCCTGGTCGATGTCGGTCAGCACGACCGGCACCTCAAGGCGGCGCAGGAACAGCAGGGCGAGCTGCGAGGCCATCAGACCGGCGCCGACGACACCGACCTTGGTGACCGGGCGCGCGAGGGACTTGTCCGGGGCCCCGGCGGGGCGCTTGCCGCGCTTCTGCACCAGGTTGAAGGCGTAGATGCCGGAGCGCAGCTCGCCACCCATGATCAGGTCGGCGAGGGCGGCGTCCTCGGCGTCGAAGCCCTGCTGGAGGTCGCCGTTCTTCGCGGCGGCGATGATGTCGAGCGCGCGGTACGCGGCCGGGGCCGCCCCGTGCACCTTGCTGTCCGCGATGAAGCGGCCCTTGGCGACGGCCTGGTCCCAGGCCTCGCCGCGGTCGATGACCGGGCGGTCGACGACGATCTCGCCCTTGAGGACGGACGCCGTCCAGATCAGCGACTGCTCAAGGAAGTCCGCGCCCTCGAAGAGCGCGTCGGCGATGCCCAGTTCGTAGACCTGCACGCCCTTGAGCTGCTTGTTCTGGTTGAGCGAGTTCTCGATGATTACCGAGACGGCCTTGTCGGCGCCGATCAGGTTCGGCAGGAGGGCGCAGCCGCCCCAGCCGGGTACCAGACCGAGGAAGACCTCGGGGAGCGAGAAGGCGGGCAGGGACGCGGAGACCGTGCGGTAGCTGCAGTGCAGACCGACCTCGACGCCGCCGCCCATGGCCGCGCCGTTGTAGTACGCGAAGGTCGGCACCGCGAGGGCGGACAGCCGCTTGAAGACCTCGTGGCCGCCCTTGCCGATGGCGAGCGCGTCCTTGTGCTCCTTGAGGAGCTCGACGCCCTTGAGGTCCGCGCCGACGGCGAAGATGAACGGCTTGCCGGTGATGCCGACGCCGATGATCTCGCCGGCCGCGGCCTCCTTCTCGACCTGGTCGATCGCGGCGTTGAGGTTCGCCAGCGAGGCCGGGCCGAAGGTGGTCGGCTTGGTGTGGTCGAAGCCGTTGTCCAGCGTGATGAGCGCGAAGCGCCCGGCGCCGAACGGCAGGTCGAGGTGGCGTACGTGCGCCGACGTCACGACCTCGTCGGGGAACAGCTCCGCTGCGCCCTTCAGGAGTTCAGTGGTGCTCACTTGTCGCCTCCGGCGTCCTTGTGGTGCGGGTTCTCCCAGATCACCGTGGCGCCCATGCCGAAGCCGACGCACATGGTGGTGAGGCCGTAACGGACCTCCGGCTGCTCCTCGAACTGGCGGGCCAGCTGGGTCATCAGCCGGACGCCGGAGGAGGCCAGCGGGTGGCCGTACGCGATGGCGCCGCCGTACTGGTTGACGCGCGCGTCGTCGTCGGCGATGCCGTAGTGCTCCAGGAACGCGAGGACCTGGACGGCGAAGGCCTCGTTGATCTCGAAGAGGTTGATGTCCTCGATCGACAGACCGGCCTTCGCGAGGGCCTTCTCGGTGGCCGGGATCGGGCCGTAGCCCATGACCTCCGGCTCGACGCCCGCGAAGGCGTACGAGACGAGCCGCATGCGTACGGGCAGGTCGTGCTCGCGGGCGAATTCCTCACTCGCGATGATCGAGGCGGTGGCGCCGTCGTTCAGACCGGCCGCGTTACCGGCGGTGACCCGGCCGTGCACGCGGAACGGGGTCTTGAGGCCCGCCAGGTTCTCCAGGGTGGTCCCCGGGCGCATCGGCTCGTCGGCGGTGACCAGGCCCCAGCCCGTCTCACCGACCTCCGCGTTGGTGTTGCGCACCGAGATCGGCACCAGGTCCTGCTGGATCTTGCCGTTGGCGTACGCCTTGGCGGCCTTCTCCTGCGAGCGCACGGCGTACTCGTCGGCACGCTGCTTGGTGATCGTGGGGTAGCGGTCGTGCAGGTTCTCCGCGGTCATGCCCATGAAGAGGGCCGACTCGTCGACGAGCTTGTCGCTCACGAAGCGGGGGTTCGGGTCGACGCCCTCGCCCATGGGGTGGCGGCCCATGTGCTCGACACCGCCCGCGATGACGGCGTCGTACGCGCCGAAGGCGACGGAGCCGGCGGCGGTCGTCACGGCGGTGAGCGCGCCGGCGCACATGCGGTCGATCGAGTAGCCGGGCACGGACTGGGGGAGCCCGGCCAGGATGCCTGCCGTGCGGCCCAGCGTCAGGCCCTGGTCGCCGATCTGCGTGGTCGCGGCGATGGCGACCTCGTCGATCTTCTTCGGGTCGAGTCCGGGGTTGCGGCGCAGCAGCTCCCGGATCGCCTTCACGACGAGGTCGTCGGCGCGGGTCTCGTGGTAGATGCCCTTCGGGCCCGCCTTGCCGAACGGGGTGCGGACGCCGTCGACGAAGACGACGTCCCTGACGGTACGAGGCACGATGGCTCTCCTCCAGATGCGGATTGCACTACTGCGATGCGCTGAGCGCGCGCTCAGGACCCATGCTACTTACGGGTAACGTAGCTGCCCAGTCCCGGGGCCCGGAGCGGCGAAGGTCACACTCCCAGTGTGCCCGCCCGGCCCCACACCTGCGGCCCCGCTGAGGCAGACCGCGCAGTTCCCCGCGCCCCTCAGACCGGGGCGGTACCCGTCGCGTGATACCTGCGGGCACGTCGTGGCTGGCCGCGCCGTTCCCCGCGCCCCTGAAAAGCGGGGCTTCGCCCCGGCCTTTCTTCGGGCCGCGACGGCGCCCCTCAGGGGCGCGGGGAACTGCGCGGCCAGCCACGACGTACCCGCACGGGCCCCACGACGGTCGCCCCACCCCCCTAGGGGCGCGGGGAACGGCGCGCTCAGCCACGATGTACCCGCACGGGCCCCACGACGGTCGCCCCACCCCCCTAGGGGCGCGGGGAACTGCGCGCCCGGCCCCGCCGGCCCGCGCCCGTCCCCGTGCGGAGCGTCACGGTGGGGCCGTGGACCCCCGGGGGGTCAGCACCGGTGTGGGTACCGGGTGCGACCCCCCCGCCTCACCGCCCGTGATGACGCCGAACAACGTTCGAGCAACCTCCGCCCCGAACCCGTGCACGTCATGACTCATCGCCGACAGCGTCGGATGCGTCAACCGGCACAGCTGCGAGTCGTCCCACGCCAGCAGCGACACGTCCCCCGGCACCGACAGCCCCATCTCGGACGCCACCGACAACCCCGCCACGGCCATGATGTCGTTGTCGTACACGATCGCCGTGGGCCGGTCCGAGGCGGACGCGGAAAGCAGCGACCGGGTGGCCCGCGCCCCCGCCTCCCCGGAGAAGTCGGTCGCCACCTGCCACGCCCCGCTCAGCTCAAGCCCCCGCGCCGCCGCGTCGAACGCGGCCGTACGGATCGCCGTGTGCCCGAGTGCCGCGGCCCCGCCCACCCGCGCGACCCTCCGGTGCCCGAGCGCCGCGAGATACCGCACGGCTTCCGTTACGGCACTCGCGTCGTCGGTCCACACGGACGTGAGTCCGCCGGTCAGCGTGGGGTGCCCGACGGCGACGACGGGCATCCCGAGCCGTTCGACGGCGGCCACGCGCGGATCGTCCGCCCGGAAGTCCACCAGGATCGACCCGCTGACGTGCTTGCCCCGCCACCAGGAGTCCAGGAGTCCGACCTCCTCCTCCACGGTCCGCAGCAGCCGCAGCAGCAGCGAGCACGAGTGCTCGGTCAGCACGCTCTCCACACCTGAGATGAACTCCATGTAGAACGGTTCGAGTCCGAGGAGCCTCGCGGGCCGGCAGATCGCGAGCCCCACCACGTCCACCCGTCGCCCGGCCAGTGACCGAGCGGCGAGGTTCGGCGCCCAGCCCAGTTGTCTGGCCGCCTCGAAGATCCGGTCCCGGGTCGCCTCGGACAGTCCCGGTTTGTGGTTGAAGGCGAGCGACACGGCCCCTTTGGACACCCCGGCGCGGGCCGCGACGTCCTTGATGGTGACGCGGGACGGTGTCGTCATCGTGCGGGCTCCACGCAGTACAGGGCGGAGCGTACGGTCTCCGCGTCCAGTTCTCCGAGAGTCTCCCAGCCCCGCACGCCGATGGTCACCTCTTCGCCCGGGAGCAGTGTGACGAGCCCCCGGTCGGCCGAGGCGTCGGGAGTCAGCCGGTCGGCCTGCAGCAGCAGATCCCGTACGAGCGTGTGGGCGGTGACCGTGACCTCCCCGGGAGCGGAGACCGAGACGTCGAACCGGGGCCGCGGGTACGGGATCTCATGGTCGGCGGCGGGAAAGTACAACGCCCGCAGCCCACCCGGGCCCCCATCCTGGCCCCCACCCCCACCCGCGCCCCCGCCCACCTTCCCGTCCCCGCCGGCCCCGCGCGCGCCCGCGTCCGCCACCAGGAACTCCTTCGGCCCCACCGGCACAAGATCCTCCGGTACCCGCAGGTCACCGACCGCCCGTGCCCGCACCGCCGCCGTCACCTCCACGGCCGCCTCCGCCACCACCCCGCCCTCCACCGACATCCGCCGCAGTACCACCCGGCACGCCCATGGCTCGGCGGACTGGTTGACGGCCGCGAGTACGAGCCCGTCGGGTCGCGGCTGGAGCGTCAACAGCCGGTCCGCGTACAGCCGTTTCAGTTCGTGGTAGAGCGGTTTCTCCCGGCCGTCCCCGTCGATGGCGGCCCAACTGGTGACCGGCCAGCAGTCGTTGAGCTGCCAGAGGATCGTGCCCGCGCACACCGGCCAGTGCGACCGCCAGTGCTCGATGCCGGTGGCGACGGCCCGTGCCTGGTTCACCTGGGTGAGGTGGTGCCAGCGGTCGAAGTCGGCCTCGCCGAAGCCCTGTTCGGGTACGGCGAAGTGCCGGGCGAGTCCGCGCGCCAGCTTCCCGTTGCCGTCGTCGGCCTTCTGGTGGTGCAGCATGCCGGGGGAGTCGGGCGCGAGCACCTCGCCGGGCAGGGCGCGCCGCAGTGTGGCGTACGCGGGCGGTGCCTGCCAGCCGAACTCGGCCACGAAACGCGGGACTTCGAGCCGGTAGTCCGCGTAGTCCCGACGGTTCCACACCTCCCACGAGTGATGGGTGCCGTGCGCGGGGTCGTTGGGGTGGTGGTCCCAGGAGCCCGACCAGGGACTGCCCGCCGTGTACGGCCGGGTCGGGTCCAGCTCGGCCACCACGCGCGGCAGCAGGCCGAGGTAGTACCCCTCGCCCCACGAGTCCCCGGCCAGCCGCCGCTCCCAGTCCCAGTCCCGGAAGCCCCACAGGTTCTCGTTGTTGCCGTTCCACAGCACGAGCGAGGGATGCGGCATCAGCCGTACGACGTTCTCGCGCGCCTCGGCCTCCACCTCGCCGCGCAACGGCTGTTCCTCCGGGTAGGCGGCGCACGCGAAGGGGAAGTCCTGCCAGACCAGCAGGCCCAGTTCGTCGCAGGCGTCGTAGAAGTCCTCGCTCTCGTAGAGGCCACCGCCCCACACCCGTACGAGGTCCACGCCGGCGCCGGCCGCCTGGGCCAGGCGGGTGCGGTAGCGCTCGCGGGTGATCCGGGAGGGCAGGACGTCGTCGGGGATCCAGTTGACGCCCCGCGCGAAGAGCCGCTCGCCGTTGACGACGAACGTGAACCCGGAGCCGTGCTCGTCGTCCCGCCGGTCGAGCTCGACGGTCCTGAAGCCGACGCGTCGGCGCCAGGAGTCCAGCGGCCCGCCGGCGTCGGCAAGGGTCAACTCAACCTCGTACAAGGCCTGTTCGCCGTAGCCGCGCGGCCACCACAGGTCGGCGTCCGGCACCTCGACGCGGACGGTCGCGCTGCTGCCGACCACGTCCACGGCCGTCTCGACCCCGCCCACCCGGGCGTTCAGCGTCAGCCCGACCTCCACCTGTGACCGTTCGACCTCCACATCCAACTCGACGCGTCCCACGTCTTGTTCGACCGTCACCAGGGGTCGTACTCGCGCTATGCGGGCCGTCGTCCAGTGTTCGAGGCGGACCGGTTTCCAGATGCCGGCCGTCACCAGGGTCGGGCCCCAGTCCCAGCCGAAGGAGCAGGCCATCTTGCGGAGGTACTGGAAGGGCTCGGGGTAGGCGTTCGGCCGCTCGCCGAGCCGTCCGCGCACCGCTTCCGCCTCTCCGTACGCGGACCGGAAGTGGACCGAGAGCCGCCCGCCGAGCCCGGTGACGTCGAAGCGGTACGAGCGGTGCATGTTCCGTACGGTTCCCAGGAGTTGGCCGTCCAGCCGGACCTCGGCGACGGTGTCGAGGCCGTCGAAGACGAGGTCGGTCTGCTCATGTCCGCCCGGCGCGGGCGCGAGCGTCGTCTCGTACAGCCAGTCGCGCCGCCCCACCCACGCCACCTCGGTCTCGCCGCGCCCGAGGAACGGGTCCGGGACGACCCCCGCCGTCAGCAGATCCGTGTGCACGCAGCCCGGCACCGTGGCCGGCAGTTCGGCCCCGTCGTGCCGCAGGACCCATCCCTCGTGGATCGGCGTGACATCCAGCATGCGCACTCCTAAACCGGTATAGGTCAATGCTGACCGGACGGTGGCAAAGGCGGTAGTAATGCCTCTCGATCCTTGGCGAAATAAGGACTTTACCGGTTTAGTAACGGCTGTCAGAGTGCGGAACCAGCCATCCCCCTCGTGCTCATCCGTCCCTGAACGGAGCTGGTGAAGATGAACCACCGCACGAAGATCGCCGGAAGCCTCCTCGCCGCCGCGCTGCTGGCCGCGGGCTGTACCGGAAGCGGAGGCACGTCGAAGGGCGCGGACGCCGAGGCGCCCGACGACCCGGCCAAGGTGTCCGGCACGATCACCGTCCTCACCCACCGGACCGACCTCGTGCAGGACGGCACGATGAAGAAATACGCGGCCGAATTCAACAAGACCTATCCGAAGGTCGAGGTCGAGTTCGACGCCCTCACGGACTACGAGGGCGAGGTCAAGATCCGGATGAACACCGAGAACTACGGCGATGTGCTGATGATCCCCGCCGTGATCAAGAAGAACGACTACCCCAGGTTCTTCGCGTCCCTCGGCGCCGAGACCGACCGCGCGAAGAAGTACCTGTTCACCGACTTCACCACGGTCGACGGCAAGGTCTACGGACAGAGCCCGATGGGAGCCCTCCCCGGCTTCCTCTACAACAAGCGGGTCTGGAAGGACGCCGGGATCACCGACTGGCCCACCACACCGGCCGAGTTCGTCGCCGGTCTCAAGGCCGTCAAAGCGAAGACCGACGCGATCCCGTACTACACGAACTTCAAGGACATGTGGCCGCTGACGCAGTGGACGTACATGGACGGCGCGGTCAGCTGCGACCCGCAGGCCACGTCCCGTCTCGCCGGGGGCGACCCGTGGGCGAAGGGCGAGGACCTGCGCGTCGCCGACACCCTGCTGTACGACATCGTGCGCGGCGGACTGATCGAGAAGGACCCGACGACCACCAACTGGGAAGCCTCCAAGCCCAAGTTGGCCAAGGGCGACATCGCCACGATGTGGCTCGGCTCCTGGGCGATCACCCAGTTCCGGGCGGCGGCGAAACAGGCCGGCGCGAACCCGGACGACATCGGCTTCATGCCTTTCCCGGCCCAGCGGGACGGCAGGTTCTGCGCGACCATGTCGCCCGACTACAACCAGGCCGTCAACATCAACTCCGACCACAAGGCGGCGGCCCGCGCCTGGGTCGACTGGTTCACCGACAAGTCCGGTTACGCGGCCGACAACCTGACCGTCTCCCCGGTCAAGGGCACCCCGCTGCCCGAGGTGCTGCAGCCGTACGAGGACGCGGACGTACAGCTCATCGAACTCGACGACGCGAAGGGCGCGGAGGTCAAGGAGATCGACAACGAGTCGGAGGTCGGCCTCTGGAAGCCCGACTACCGCCAGGACCTCGTCGACCTGGCCCGCGGCGCCAGGAAGGGCAGCCTCGACGACTTCCTCGGCGACCTCGGCAAGCGCTGGGAAGAGGCGCGGAAGTCCACGGGGTCCTGATGACGGACACGACCGAGAAGGCGGCGCGGCCGAAGGAGACCGCTCCCGCCGCCGGCCCGGCGCGCGCCCGTGCCCCGCGCCGGCTGCGTCTGCGGCGGGGCCTGACCCCGTGGCTGTTCCTCGCCGCCCCGCTGGTCCTGCTGATCACGTTCACGTACGCGCCGGTCGCCAACATGGTCGCGTACAGCTTCACCGACTGGGACGGCGTCAGCCCGGAGCTGAGCTACACGGGCGCGGGCAACTACGTCGAACTCTTCACCCGCCCCGAGCTGTTCGAGGTCTTCTTCGTGAGCGGCTACTACCTGGCCGCGTCCGTCGTGCAGATCGTCGTCGCGCTCTACTTCGCGACGGTCCTCAGCTTCAATGTGCGCTTCCGGAACTTCTTCAAGGGCGTGCTCTTCTTCCCGTATCTGATCAACGGGGTGGCGATCGGTTTCGTCTTCCTCTACTTCTTCCAGGACGGCGGCACCCTCGACTCGGTGCTGAGCCTGTTCGGCGTCCACTCCGACCGCGCCTGGCTGGGCACCCCGGTCTCCGCGAACGTCTCGCTGGCGGGTGTCTCCGTCTGGCGCTACCTGGGCCTGAACTTCGTCCTGTTCCTCGGCGCGATCCAGTCCGTCCCGGGGGAGCTGTACGAGGCCGCCGAACTGGACGGGGCGAACCGCTGGCACCAGTTCCGGTACATCATCGCGCCCGGCATCAGGCCCGTACTCAGCCTGACCGTCATCCTCTCCATCTCCGGCTCGCTGTCCGCCTTCGAGGTGCCGTTCATCATGACCGGCGGCGCGACCGGCACGGAGACCTTCGTGATCCAGACGGTGAAACTGGCCTTTCAGTTCAACAAGACGGGGCTGGCCTCGGCGGCCGCGGTCGTCCTGCTCCTGATCATCCTCGCGGTGACCTGGGTCCAGCGACGCCTCGTCCCGGACGACAAGGTGGACCTCGTATGAGCCATGAGAGCCGTAGGCCCCGCGTCTCGCGCGGTGGGATCGCCCGCAGCCTCACCTACCTGTCACTGATCGCCGCGAGCGTGGTCGTCCTGCTGCCGCTCCTCGTCGTCCTGCTGACCTCCCTCAAATCGCAGGAGGAGATGGCGAACGACAGCGGGGCGCTGCAACTCCCCGACGACCCGCTGAACTTCGACAACTACGTGACGGCCTTCCAGGACGGCCGGATGCTCTCGGCGTTCGGGAACACCGCGTTCATCCTGCTCTTCTCCGTCACCGGCACGGTGATCATCGGGTCGATGGCGGCGTACGCGATCGACCGCTACACCTTCCGCTTCAGGAAGCTGGTCGTCGCACTGTTCCTGGTCGCCACGCTCGTACCCGGCGTGACCACCCAGGTGGCGACCTTCCAGATCGTCGACAGCTTCGGCATGTTCGACAGCCGCTGGGCGCCCATCGTGCTCTACATGGGCACGGACATCGTCTCGATCTACATCTTCCTGCAGTTCGTCCGGTCGATCCCCGTCTCCCTCGACGAGTCCGCCCGGCTCGACGGCGCGAACGCCTTCACGATCTACCGGAAGATCATCCTGCCGCTGCTGAAGCCCGCGATCGCGACGGTGGTGATCGTGAAGGGGATCACCGTCTACAACGACTTCTACATCCCGTTCCTCTACATGCCGTCCGAGGATCTTGGCGTGATCTCAACGTCGCTGTTCCGCTTCAAGGGCCCGTTCGGAGCACATTGGGAGAACATCTCGGCAGGAGCGGTCCTGGTCATCCTCCCGACCCTGCTGGTCTTCCTGTTCCTCCAGCGCTACATCTACAACGGCTTCACCAGGGGCGCGACGAAGTAGCCCGGGAGGCGCTCCGCGCCTCTAGGGGCGCGGGGAACTGCGCGACAAGCCACAACGGACGGTCAGTCGCGAATCCTCCGCACCACCCACGGCGAAGGGGCGCCCCTGCAAGGGCCCGGACCCTACTCCTTGGCCTTGGCCTTCACAGCCAGCGCAGCAACCAGCACAGGCGTGACCTGCGCGACCTGCCAAGCGCGAGCCCCGTACCCCGCGAGCGCAGCCGCGACGGACGCCGCGTCCGGAGCGGCCGGCGGCTCCCAGCAGACCCGTCGAACCGTGTCAGGAGTGATCAGGTTCTCCTGGGGCATGTTCAGGCTCTCCGCCAGCGCGGACACCGCGGCCCGCGCCGCCGACAGCCGCGCCGCGGCGGCCGGGTCCTTCTCGGCCCAGGCACGCGGCGGAGGCGGCCCGTTGAGCGGCTGACCCGGCTGCGGCAACTCGGCGTCGGGCAGTTCCTTCGCCCGGTCGACGGCCGCCTGCCACTGATCCAGCTGGCGCCGGCCCATGCGGTGCCCGAAGCCGTTCAGCGCGGCGAGCGCGTGCACATTGGCCGGTACGGCCAGCGCGGCCTCGACGATCGCCCCGTCGCCGAGGATCTTGCCCGGCGAGATGTCCCGGCGGCGCGCGGCCCGGTCCCGGGTCTCCCACAGCTCCCGTACGACGGCCATCTGCCGGCGGCGGCGCACCTTGTGCATGCCCGACGTACGGCGCCACGGGTCCTTGCGGGGCTCCGGCGGCGGTGCCGAGGCGATCGCGTCGAACTCCTCGCGGGCCCACTCCAGCTTGCCCTGCCGGTCCAGCTCCTTCTCCAGAGCGTCCCGCAGGTCGACGAGCAGCTCCACGTCGAGCGCGGCGTAGCGCAGCCACGGCTCGGGCAGCGGGCGGGTCGACCAGTCGACGGCCGAGTGCCCCTTCTCCAGTACGAAGCCCAGGACGCCCTCGACCATCGCGCCGAGCCCGACCCGCGGGAACCCGGCCAGCCGGCCGGCCAGCTCGGTGTCGAACAGGCGGCTGGGGACCATACCTATCTCCCGCAGACACGGCAGGTCCTGGGTGGCCGCGTGCAGCACCCACTCCACTCCGGAGAGCGCCTCGCCGAGGCCCGACAGGTCGGGGCAGGCGACGGGGTCGATGAGCGCGGACCCCGCGCCCTCGCGGCGCAGCTGCACCAGATAGGCGCGCTGCCCGTAGCGGTAGCCGGACGCCCGCTCGGCGTCGACGGCGACGGGGCCGGTGCCCGCCGCGAACGCGGCGATCATCTCGGCGAGGGCGTCCTCGTCGGTGATCACCGGCGGAATTCCGTCGCGGGGCTCCAGCAAGGGGATCGGCGCCGGTTCGACGTCGTCCGGAGGAGCGCCTCCGGTGGTTCGCAGTGAGCTGTCTGCTGCGGTCTCTTGGGCGTCGGTCACCTGTCAAGGGTATCTGTGTATGACAGACGCCCGTCGACGGAACGTTCCGTCGACGGGCGTCAGAGGGTCGTAAACCAGTCAGGCCGGTGAATCCTGCATCAGTCGAGCGTCCTGGTTCGTGCGGAGGGGAGGATCCGGTTCAGGCGGAGGGGATGGTTTCGGCGGGGGTCAGTGGATGATTCCCGTGCGCAGGGCCACCGCCACCATGCCGGCGCGGTCACCCGTGCCGAGCTTGCGGGCGATGCGGGCGAGGTGGCTCTTGACGGTCAGCGCGGACAGGCCCATCGAGACACCGATGGCCTTGTTCGACTGGCCTTCCGCCACCAGCCGGAGCACCTCGACCTCTCGGCCGGACAGCTCGCGGTAGCCGCCCGGGTGGCTCGGGGAACCCGGGGGGCGGCGGTGCATACGGGCGGCTGCCGAGCCGATGGGGGCGACGCCCGGCCGGGTGGGAAGCCCGACGTTCGTACGGGTGCCGGTGACGACGTAGCCCTTGACGCCGCCCGCGAGGGCGTTGCGTACGGCGCCGATGTCGTCGGCGGCGGACAGGGCCAGGCCGTTCGGCCAGCCCGCGGCGCGGGTTTCGGACAGGAGGGTGAGGCCGGAGCCGTCGGGGAGATGGACGTCTGCGACACAGATGTCGCGGGGGTTGCCGATGCGGGGACGAGCCTCCGCGACGGACGAAGCCTCGATCACGTCGCGAACACCGAGCGCCCACAGGTGGCGGGTGACGGTGGAGCGCACGCGGGGGTCGGCCACGACCACCATCGCGGTCGGCTTGTTCGGGCGGTAGGCGACCAGGCTTGCGGGCTGCTCAAGGAGAACGGACACCAGGCCTCCTGGGGTGCGGGACGGGGGACCGGCTGTGGGGATGAAGCCGGGACGAACCGTGCTTTCAAGGTCACAGAGGTCTTCGGCATCAAACCCGTCCGCCTTTAGAGAATGATCACGATTTGGTGAGTAATAATGCGTGCAATTCGGACGCACGATCGATCATCCGAAGATCGAAACGAGTCCGCTCCGCTTCGATACGAGGCCGAAAGTGGTCGTATCGATAAAAGGGCAAACGTGTTTTCGTGCAGGCCGCGGGTGGTTCGGGGGTGCGCGAGAGGGTCGCGGGGGCGCGCTCGGGGCGCGGGCGCGGCAGGCCACCCTTCAGAGGCGCCCCGGAAGGGGGAGGCCGGACCGAGGGTTGACGACGCCCCTCAGAACACGACGGAAGCCGCACCTCGCAAGAGGCACGGCTTCAGATGAGCCCCCTAAAGGGGCGCGGGGAACTGCGCGACCAGCCACGACGAGCCCGCGGACAAAATCCGGCCCGTCGCGCGGAGCGCTAAGCGCTCAGCGCGACTGGGGCCCCCGCCGCTGCGGCAGCGTCACCACGGACGCATCGCCCGGCGCCGCCGGAGGCAGCCCCGCGATCTGGGCGAGAAGGTCGCACCAGGAAGCCAGATGCGACGCGGTGTCGGGCACCCCGCCCAACCCCTCACGCGGAGTCCAGGACGCCCGGATCTCGATCTGGGACGCCGGGGGCCGCTCCGACAACCCGCCGAAGTAGTGCGAGCCGGCCCGGGTGACCGTGCCGCTGGGCTCGCCGTACGACAGCCCGCGAGCCTTCAGCGCACCCGTCAGCCACGACCAGCAGACCTCGGGCAGCAGCGGATCGGACGCCATCTCCGGCTCCAGTTCCGCACGGACCAGCGTCACCATGCGGAACGAGCCCTGCCAGGCGTCGTGCCCCGCCGGGTCGTGCAGCAGGATCAGCCGGCCGTCCGCCAGATCCTCGTCACCGTCGACGACGGTGGCCTCCAGCGCGTACGCGAACGGCGCGAGCCGTCGCGGCGCCTTCGTCGGATCGATCTCGATCTGCGGCCGCAACCGCGCGGCCCTCAACGCATCGACGGCGGCTCGAAAAGGCAGCGGAGCCGCCTCCATCGCATCCCGTTCCCCCTCCTTCGGGTCGTCCATTCCAGCGCCGTCCGACAGTCGTCCCTGAGCCGCAGCCATGCGGGGAAGATTAAGGGGAACAGAGCCTTTGCGCAGGGAGAGACACCCGTGCGCCGGACCACTGTCCGGATGACGTTGCCGAAAAGCGCCCCCGAACGCGCCGGTTCGCGGCGATACGTGACGGAGCACGCGTCGGGGCGCCCGCGCGTCGGGCCCCGGCTCAGGGTGCCTCCGGGCCGTGCGAGACTTTTCGTCGTGAGCGTCATTGACCGCCCCAAGGGCCAGCAGCCGACCGCGACATACGACTCCGCCTTCCTCAAGGCGTGCAGGCGTGAACCCGTGCCGCACACGCCCGTGTGGTTCATGCGGCAGGCCGGACGCTCACTGCCCGAGTACCTGAAGGTGCGCGAGGGCATCCCCATGCTGGAGTCCTGCATGCGGCCCGAGCTGGTCGCCGAGATCACCCTCCAGCCGGTCCGCCGGCACAAGGTGGACGCGGCGATCTACTTCAGCGACATCGTCGTACCGCTGAAGGCCATCGGTGTCGACCTGGACATCAAGCCCGGCGTGGGCCCCGTCGTCGCGAACCCGATCCGCACCCGCGCCGACCTCGACCAGCTGCGCGATCTGACGCCGGACGACGTCTGGTACGTCACCGAGGCGATGGGCCTGCTCACCCGTGAGCTGGGTGCGACCCCGCTCATCGGTTTCGCGGGCGCGCCGTTCACCCTCGCGAGCTACCTCGTGGAGGGCGGCCCGTCCCGCAACCACGAGCACACCAAGTCGCTCATGTACGGCGACCCGCAGCTCTGGGCCGACCTGCTCGACCGGCTCGCCGACATCACGGCCGCGTTCCTGAAGGTGCAGATCGAGGCGGGCGCCTCCGCCGTCCAGCTCTTCGACTCCTGGGTCGGCGCCCTCGCCCCCGCCGACTACCGGCGCTCGGTGCTGCCCGCCTCCGCGAAGGTCTTCCGGGCCGTCGAGTCGTACGGCGTCCCGCGCATCCACTTCGGTGTGGGTACGGGGGAACTGCTCGGGCTCATGGGGGAGGCGGGCGCGGACGTCGTGGGCGTCGACTGGCGGGTGCCGCTGGACGAGGCCGCCCGTCGGGTCGGGCCCGGGCGGGCGCTCCAGGGGAACCTGGATCCGGCTGTCCTCTTCGCCCCCACCTCGGTCGTGGAGCAGAAGGCCCAGGAGGTGCTGGACGCCGCCGCGGGGCTTGAGGGGCATGTGTTCAACCTTGGGCACGGGGTCCTGCCGTCGATGAGCCCGGATGCGCTGACCCGGCTCGTCGAGTACGTGCAGACGCGCTCCGCTCGGTAGGCGCTGTTTCGGGTGCGGCTTCGTCGTGGCTGGTCGCGCAGTTCCCCGCGCCCCCAGGAGGGCGCTCACCAGCGGTGGTGGGCTCTTCTGCCCCACAGGAGGCCGCGTGGCTGGGGTGGGGGCGGGGTGCCGCGGCGCAGGGGCCAGGCCAGGAGCATGCCCGTGAGGAAGCCGACCACGTGGGCCACGTACGCGACGGTGCCGGCGTCGGAGACGCCCCTGCCGGACGAGTACACCGCCTGCAGTCCGAACCAGAAGCCCAGCACGATCCAGGCGGGCAGCCGCAGCGGCAGGAAGATCAGGAACGGGACCAGGACCCAGACCCTGGCCCGCGGGTAGAGGACCAGATACGCGCCCAGCACCCCGGCGATCGCGCCCGACGCACCGATCAGCGGGTCGGTCGAGTCGGCGTTGACCAGCGCGAAGCCGTACGCCGCCGCATAGCCGCAGGCCACGTAGAAGAGCGCGTAGCGGATGTGGCCGAGGCGGTCCTCGATGTTGTTGCCGAAGATCAGCAGGAAGAGCATGTTGCCGAGCAGGTGCACCCAGCCGCCGTGCAGGAACATCGCCGTGAGGACCGACAGCTGGGGTGACTTGTCGTAGCCGGGCGGACCGACGGCACAGCCGCGGCCGGTGGCGCCCAGCCCCACGTCACCGGTGGGGACCGTCGTCGGGAGCTGTCCGTGGATCAGCTCCCTGGGGATCGCCGCCCACTGCTCCAGGAACGCCTGCAGGTGGCACAGCTGGGCCAGGTGGGACGGACCGCTGTCGCCGGTGAGTGAGCTCGCCACGCCCGGAGTGGCCAGGAAGACCACGAAATTGGCGGCGATCAGCGCGTACGTCACATAGGGCGTGCGGCGGGCCGGGTTCACGTCATGGACGGGTATGACCACGGGGGAATCCTGCCCCCGGTTCGGGGAGTCTGAACGGGGGTGGCGTCGCGTGCGTATGTTTCGGCAACCGCCCGTGATCCCGCAATACGTGAGGAACAGGTCATGAACGACCGAGCCGCTCAGCCGTTGATCGCCACGCCGGACGGCGAGGCGGAACTCGCCGTCGTACTCCGTCTGTCCTGGGAGGACGTGGCCGCGCTCGGCCAGGAGGCGGGGCGGCTGGCCGCGAGCATGCAGCGGCCTGTGACGCTGGACGAGGCGGCGAGTCATCGGCTGCGGGGGCGGCAGGTGGGGTCGCATGCGCGGCCCGCTGCCGCGTCGGCGTCCGCCATGCCGGCGGCTGCGCCCGCTGCCGTGGGTGGGCCTCAGGTCTCTGCCGTGTCTTCGTTGTCGCGGACGCCGGGGGAGCAGGCGCGGCAGGCCATAGAGAAGATAAACGGGAATGCGCAGGGGGCTTGAGGCTGTCGGGTTCGGCTGACGGCCGGTGGGGGCTGGTCGCGCAGTTCCCCGCGCCCCGTGGGGGCCCGCAGCCCTGCGGGCCCCCACGGGGCGCGGGCGGTTACTGGGCCGTCTTGCGTACCGCTGTCACCGCCTTGCGGGCCGCCACCAGGATGGGGTCCCAGACCGGGGAGAACGGTGGGGCGTAGCCGAGGTCCAGGGCTGT
Organism: Streptomyces dioscori; assembly: GCF_003024195.1. Classification (GTDB taxonomy): domain Bacteria; phylum Actinomycetota; class Actinomycetes; order Streptomycetales; family Streptomycetaceae; genus Streptomyces; species Streptomyces dioscori. The sequence goes on along the minus strand of NZ_KZ679064.1, from coordinate 24,728 downwards.
CATCTGTTCGACCGTCATGCCCGCCGTGAGCGCGACGGCGGCGATGTCCACGCGCTTGGCGGCGCCCTCGCGGCCGACGATCTGGACGCCCAGAAGGCGGCCGGTGCGCAGTTCGGCGAGCATCTTCACCGTCATGAGGTCGGCCTTCGGGTAGTAACCCGCGCTGTTCGTCGACTCGATCGTGACCGCCTCGAAGCGCAGCCCCGCCCGGTGCGCGTCCTTCTCGCGCAGGCCCGTACGGGCGATCTCCAGGTCGCAGACCTTGCTGACCGCCGTGCCGACGACCCCGGGGAACGTGGCGTAGCCGCCGCCGACGTTCGAGCCGATCACCTGGCCGTGCTTGTTGGCGTGCGTACCCAGCGCGATGTGCCGCTCGCTGCCCGAGACCAGGTCGAGCACCTCGACGCAGTCGCCGCCCGCCCAGATGTTCTCGTGGCCGCGCACCCGCATGGCCAGGTCCGTCAGCAGCCCCTTGTGGTCGCCGAGCGGCAGCCCCGCGGCCCCGGCGAGCGTGGTCTCCGGCCGGACACCGATGCCGAGGACCACCACGTCCGCCGCGTACTCGCCGTCCTCCGTGGCGACCGCGCGGACCCGCCCGTCGTCACCGGTGAGGATCTTGGTGACCTCGGCGTCGTTCACCATGGTGATGCCCATGCCCTCCATGGCCTCGTGCACCAGGCGGCCCATGTCCGGGTCGAGCGTGGCCATCGGCTCCTTGCCGCGGTTGACGACCGTCACCTCGTACCCGCGGTTGATCAGCGCCTCGGCCATCTCCACGCCGATGTAGCCCGCCCCGATCACGACCGCGCGGCGCCCCTCCGTACGGCTCAGCGTGTCGATGAGCGCCTGACCGTCGTCGAGGGTCTGCACCCCGTGCACCCCGGGGGCGTCGATGCCGGGCAGCGACGGCCGCACCGGACGGGCGCCCGTCGCGACCACGAGCTTGTCGTACGACGTCCACTCCTCGGCCCCGGAGTCCAGGTCGCGGGAACGCACCCGGCCGCCGTCGACGTCGAGTTCCGTGACCTCCGTACGCATCCGCAGGTCGATCCCGCGCTCCCGGTGCTCCTCGGGCGAGCGGGCGATCAGCTTGTCCCGGTCGTCGACCTCGCCGCCCACCCAGTACGGGATGCCGCACGCGGAGTAGGAGCTGAAGTGCCCCCGCTCGAAAGCGATGATCTCCAATGCGTCGGGGCCCTTCAGCCTGCGTGCCTGGGACGCGGCGGACATGCCCGCCGCGTCCCCTCCGACGACCACCAGACGCTCTTTCGTACGGTTCTCGCGACTCATAGTCATGCGAACACGCTACGGCGGTCCGGCATTTCAGTCCCGCTCGGGCTCGCCGTTCGTCGTCGCCGCGGCGGCCGCGCCACGCGGTGTCCGGCCGCGCAGGAAACGCACCCACAGGAACAGCAGCAGCGCCGTGCCCACCAGGAACGGCAGTACCGCGCCCAGCGCCAGCGCGATCCAGCGGAACATGCCGACGAACGCGTCCCAGCCGCCCCCGAGCGCGTCGGCGAAGGTGGGATCGTCGTCCTTGTCCGCCTTCTTCACCGGTGTCTCGGACAGCGACAAGGTGATCGTGGCCAGGCTCGTACGGTCCTTCAGTGAGGCCTGCTGGGCCAGCAGCGACTCCAGGTCGGCCTGGCGCGTGCTCAACTCGCCCTCCAGGGTGACCACATCGCTCAGCTTGGAGGCCCGGTCCATCAGCTCGCGGATCCGCGCCACGCTGGCCCGCTGCGTCTTGACGCGGCTCTCCACGTCGACGACCTGCTCGGTGACGTCCTCCGCCTTCGCCTTGCGGTCGATGAGTTTGCCCGAGCCCTCCAGCTCCGTGAGGACCTCCTCGTACTTGTCCGCCGGGACCCGCAGGACGACACGGGACCGCTCGCGGCCCTCGGAGTCGCGGTCCGTGGTCTCGTTGCCGACCATGCCGCCCGCGTTCTCGACCGTGGTGCGGGCCTCGGCGAGGGACTTCGGCACGTCCTTGACCTGCACGGTCAGTGAGGCGGTGTGGATGATGTGGGTGGTCAGCCGCGTCGGCGAGTCGGCCTGTTCGCCCTTGCCGCCGCTCGCGGCGCTGTCGGCCGCACCCGGTCCCTCCTGCGCGGCGTTCGGAGGGGCGGCCTTGCTGTCGCCCGAGCTGTCCATCCCGCCGTCGGCCGAGTTCGTGCACCCCGTGAGGGCGAGGGCGCCGGAGAGCAACAGCGCCGAGAGGAGCTGTACGGGGCGTGCGGAGCGGTACCGGGTCGTGCCGCCGTCCTTGCCGTCTCGCCTGCCACTGCCGTGTGTCCGCATGTCGGTGTACCCCCGAGGTGTCGAGATGAGCGTCGTGTTGTCCGACGTTCCTTCGACGCCCGAGCCCCGCGGGACGTTGGCCGGATCCGGTCCCGAAGAGGTCACGGTCCGGCCTCGTCACGGACACCCTGGTCACGGACATCCGGTCACGCGCCGTGGCGCCGGGGGCCCGGGAGACGGCGTACCGGGTCTGGGACAGTGGACACATGCACGCAGACACACGTACGGGCCCGGGTCACGTCGTCGTCATCGGGGGCGGGATCGCCGGTCTGGCCGCCGCGCACCGGCTGCTGAACGGCGGCGCGCACGTGACCGTCCTGGAGGCCTCCGAGCGGCTCGGCGGCAAGCTGCTGCCGGGCTCCGTCGCGGGCGCCCGGGTCGACCTGGGCGCCGAGTCGATGCTCGCGCGGCGGCCCGAGGCGGTCGCGCTGGCCCACGAGGTCGGTCTCGCCGACCGGCTCCGGCCGCCGAACACGGTGGGCGCCTCGATCTGGACGCGCGGAGCCCTGCGGCCCATGCCCAAGGGACACGTCATGGGCGTCCCCGCGGACGCGGCGGCCCTCTCCGGGGTGCTGTCCGACGAAGGCCTGCGCCGCATCGAGCACGAGCGCGACCTGCCGCGCACGGAGGTCGGCGACGACGTGGCGGTGGGCGCCTTCGTCGCCGAGCGGCTCGGCCGCGAGGTCGTCGACCGGCTCGTCGAGCCCCTGCTCGGCGGGGTCTACGCGGGCGACGCGTACCGCATCTCGATGCGCTCGGCCGTCCCGCAGCTCTTCGAGGCCGCCCGTACGCACGCCTCGCTCACGGAGGCGGTCCGCGAGATCCAGGCGAAGGCCGCGCGCGGTCGGAAGCCGGATCAGCCGGCCGGGCCGGTCTTCATGGGCATCGAGGGCGGCATCGGCCGACTGCCGCTCGCCGTCGCCGAGTCGGTACGCGCCCGGGGCGGCGAGATCGTCACGGGAGCCGCGGTCACGGAACTGCGCCGGGTCACCGGCGACGCGGTCGGCACCGCCGAGCGGCACGAGGGCGGCTGGCGGGTCGTCGCGGGGGGCCGGACGCTGGTGGCCGACGCCGTCGTCGTGGCGGTCCCCGCGGGCGCCGCCGCCGCGCTGCTCGCCGCCGAGGCCCCGGCCGCCGCGGCCGAGCTGGCCGCCGTCGAGTACGCGTCCATGGCGCTGATCACCCTCGCCTACCGCCGCGAGGGGACCGCCCTCCCCGAAGGCAGCGGCTTCCTGGTCCCGCCCGTCGACGGGCGGACCATCAAGGCGTCCACGTTCGCGTCCCAGAAATGGGGCTGGATCGCCGAGGAGAATCCGGACACCGTGGTCCTGCGCACCTCCGTCGGCCGGTACGGGGAGACGGAGATCCTCGGCCGCGACGACGCCGACCTCGTCGACGTGTCCCGGCACGACCTGCGCGAGGCCACCGGCCTCACCGCGGAGCCCCTGGAGACCCGGGTGACCCGCTGGGACGACGGACTGCCCCAGTACCCGGTCGGGCACCACGCGCGCGTGGCCCGCATCCGCGAACACGTCGGCAGGGTGCCTGGCCTCGCGGTGTGCGGAGCGGCGTACGACGGCGTCGGCATCCCGGCCTGTGTCGCGAGCGCGAACGCCGCCGTGGACCGGCTGCGGGGCGACGACCGGCTGACGGACGCCCTGATCACCAACCCGGTGCAGAGCCTGCACGGCGGAGCGGGAGAATAGCCCCATGAGTGACGACGCCCCCATCACCGGCCCGGCCAGGACCCCGAACGCCGGCAAGAAGGCCAAGGACCTCAACGAGGTCATCCGCTACACCCTCTGGTCCGTGTTCAAACTCCGCGACGTGCTCCCTGAGGACCGCACCGGCTACGCGGACGAGGTCCAGGAGCTGTTCGACCAGCTCGCCGCCAAGGACGTCACGGTCCGCGGCACCTACGACGTGTCGGGGCTGCGCGCCGACGCCGACCTCATGGTCTGGTGGCACGCCGAGACCGCGGACCAGCTGCAGGAGGCGTACAACCTCTTCCGCCGTACGAAGCTGGGGCGCGCGCTGGAGCCGGTCTGGTCGAACATGGCGCTGCACCGGCCCGCGGAGTTCAACCGCTCGCACGTGCCCGCGTTCCTCGCCGACGAGACGCCGCGCGACTACATCAGCGTGTATCCGTTCGTGCGCTCCTACGACTGGTACCTGCTGCCGGACGAGGACCGGCGGCGGATGCTCGCCGACCACGGGAAGATGGCGCGCGGCTACCCCGATGTGCGGGCCAACACGGTCGCGTCGTTCTCGCTGGGCGACTACGAGTGGATCCTCGCGTTCGAGGCGGACGAGTTGTATCGCATCGTGGACCTCATGCGGCACTTGCGTGCGTCCGAAGCGCGCATGCACGTGCGCGAAGAGGTCCCGTTCTACACGGGCCGCCGCAAGTCCGTACCGGATCTGATCGCATCCCTGGCCTGAGAGCCCCGTAAGGGGCGCGGGGAACTGCGCGACCAGCCACGGCCGGTCCGCAGACGCGGGGATACGCCCGACGCCCCCTTCGGGGCGTACCCCCGCAGGGGGTGGTGCGTCGGCTGCGGCCCCGGTGGGGGCGGGCCGCGCAGTTCCCCGCGCCCCTCAAGGCAAAGGCAAAAGACTGCGCAGTTCCCCGCGCCCCTTAAAGCCCCTGGCGGGGCTTCGGGGGCTTGTGCGGGCCGCAGGTCGCCCGCGGCCCCGGGACCCGGCCCTCCAAGAGATACGCGTCCACGTGGGCGTTCACGCACTTGTTGGACCCGCCCACGATCCCGTGTGACCCGGACGCCAGCTCCGTGACCAGCGCGGAGCCCGACAGACGCCGGTGCATCTCCACCGCCCCGGCGTACGGCGTCGCCGCGTCCCGTTCCGCCGCGAGGACGAGCGTGGGCGCCAGCTCACCGGGGAACGTGCGGACGTCCAGCGGCCGTTGCCGTGGCAGCGGCCAGTAGGCGCAGGGCAGGTTCATCCAGGCGTTGGACCACGTCTCGAAGGGGGCCACGCGCGCGAGGCGCGTGTTGTCGCGGTCCCAGGTGTGGAAGGACCGCGGCCAGGGCGCGTCGTTGCACTCGATGGCCGTGTAGACGGCCCTGCTGTTCTCCTGCTCCTTCACCGCGTCCGGGTGCGGACCCGCCTGCCGGATCAGCGGCTTCGGGTCGCCCTTCAGATACGCGGAGAGCGCCTGCGCGCGCTGCGGCCAGTAGTCGTCGTAGTACCCGGCCTGCAGGAACGCGCCGTGCAGCTGCCCCGGACCGACCTCGCCGCCGGCGGGCTCCGCCGCGAGCCGCGCCCGCGCCCGCTCGTAGCTGCGCCCCACCTCCCGCGCCGTGCGGCCCAGCCCGTACACCTTGTCGTGCTGGGCCGTCCACGCGCGGAAGTCGGCCCAGCGGCGCTCGAAGGCGGCCGACTGGTCGAGGTTGTTGCGGTACCAGACCTTCGCCGGGTCGGGGTTGACGGCCGAGTCGAGGACCATCCGGCGTACGTGCGACGGGAACAGCTCCGCGTACAGGGCCCCGAAGTACGTGCCGTAGGACGCTCCCATGAAGGTCAGCTTCCGCTCGCCCAGGGCCGCGCGCAGGACGTCCAGGTCGCGGGCGTTGTTGACCGAGGTGTAGTGCCTGATCGCACGGCCCGACCGCTCGACGCAGCCCCGCGCGTACGCCTTCGCCCGCGCGACGCGCTCCTCCTTGTACGCCTCCGAGGGGTGCGTCGGTGACTGCGTCGGCCCCTTCAGGAGCAGTTTCGGGTCCTGGCAGGACAGCGGGGACGAGCGGGCCACCCCGCGCGGGGCGTACCCCACGAGGTCGTACGCCGACGCGATGCGCTTCCACTCCGGGAACATGCCGATCAGCGGGAAGTACATGCCGGACGCGCCCGGACCGCCGGGGTTGTAGACGAGCGCACCCTGCCGCGGGACGGACCGCTCGCCGTCCTTGGGATCACTGGAATCCTTGAGATCCCTGGGGTCCTTGCCGGTCGCCCGAACCCGGCTGACGGTCAGCTCGATCTGCTCGCCGTCCGGGTGCGCGTAGTCGAGCGGGACCGTGACCGTGCCGCACCGCAGGGTGGCCGGGCCGTCCTCGTCCTCGGAACACGTCCCGAAGCGGATGCCGTCGGCGGCGGCCCGTTCGGCGGCGACCGCCGTGCCGTGCCGCTCGGCCCAGCCGGACGAGGCGGCCTTGGCGCTTTCCGCGGGCGCGGTGGCGACGACGGCCGTCAGCAGCAGGGCTCCGGCCGTTCCGAGGAGGACGGCAGCTCGCATCAGGTTCCCTTCAGTACACGACAGTAATAAAAGGGATATTTGGTTCGGGGCCCGGCGAAGTAAAGAACCGGCCCGCGGATGTCGGCCCAATGACCCCGATGCGCACCCGGCACGCGCCGGTGGCGCCCCCTCGGAGACCTGCCCTAGAGATGCGGCTCGCGGTGTCCGAAAGCCGCCCGCAGGTTCGGTTCGCCGACCGCGCGGATGCCCCGCACGGCCACGGTGGTGAGGTACGTACGGTCGTCGCTGTCGGGGTCCGCCCGGTGGGTCAGGGAGCTGAGCAGGTGCTGCCCGGCCGGGGAAGCCCAGCGGGTGTAGGGGTGCACCTCGATCCGCGCGATGGCCAGACAGCTCATGGTGAGGATGAGGGGCAGCGTGAACCAGACGGCCACCAGCGCCCGCTCGTGCGGGGCCTGAGCGGGCATCAGCAGCGCGACGGCGGCCAGCACCAGCACGGCCGCCGTGGCCGAGCGCACCTCGCGCACGGCGCCCGCGACGGTGGTGCGCGCCCCGTCCGGCACGGCGAGGCCCGCCGCGACCAGCCGGTCGGCGAGCACGCGTACGGCCTCCGCGGCGGCGGCGCTCGTACGGACCGGTGCGATCCGGGACTGTCCGTCGGGGCCTATCGCGCCCAGGACGGAGCGCTCCATCTCGTCCCGGCCGCGCGGGTCCACGACGGTCGCCCAGCCGGTGTGGGCGAGCAGCAGACGGCGCTGGCGGGCCATCGACACGAGCGTCAGCTCGGCGACCCTGGCGGGGCCGCCCGACAGGAACGCGGCCTCGTACAGCGTCAGGCCGCGTCCGTCGAGCGTGTGCGCGTCGTCCGCGGCGGCGGCGCGGACCGAGGCCAGGCACAGGCGCGTACAGGCCGTGCCCGCCGCGGCCCAGGCGAGGAGAAGGAGGAGGACCCAGAACATGCCGGATTTCTATGCGACGCGGGACCGGCCGCGCCACGGCTTGTTCACAATTTGGACGAAGCATCGCCATGGTGTGACGTTTCGCGTCGGCGGTACTTCGGTTGCTACGACTTGTTGTCGCCGCCGTCCGCCCCGCCGTCCGCCCCGCCGTCGGTCCCGTCGGTCCCGTCGGTCCCGTCCGCCCCGTCGTCCGACGGCCGGGCGGTCGCGGCCGGGGGCAGGGAGTAGGCCGGGGTGGGTGTGGCGGGGACGGGGCGACTGGGCGAGGCCTTGGGGCCGGGAGGTGCGGGGGAGTAGGTGAGCGGGGGCGCGCTCGCGGAGGCCGCGTCACGGGCCAGGGCGTCGAAGTCGACCAGGCCGGTCGCCTCCAGGACCGTGATGTGGTCCAGCACCGTGGTGTTCGCGTCGTCGGCGAGGCCGCGGACGAGTGAGTTGCGGGTGTTCGCGCGGATCTGGGCGACCAGGCCGAAGACCTTGCCGTGCGCGGCGCGGAGGATGTTCGCGAACTGCCGGTCGTACTCCCCGCCCCGCGCCGCGCTCAGCGTGGCGAGCCGGCCGCGCTGCTGTTCGCTGGGCTGGTTGGGCAGTTCGAGGCTGAGCCGCGCGGCCACGCTGCGTACGCGCGCATCCAGGAACGTATGGCCCTCGACGAGGTGCTCGCCCGCCGTCCGTACGGCCTTGGTGGTGCCGCGTTCCTCGGCCTGCTGACCGGCGGGCAGCTCCCACAGGCCGGCCAGCCGGACCTTCGTGACGAAGTCCCGGTCCTGCGCGGACAGCGGTCCGAAACTCGTCGTCACGCTCTGGGCGTTCAGGGTGTCCACGCCCGTGCCCGACCGGTCCGCGTACGACCAGATCGGGAAGGCGAGGGCCACGAGGGTCGTCGTCAGACCCGCGATGATGAGCCCGGTGCCGGTGAACAGCCCGCGGCCGTCGATGGATCGCATGGTGCCTCCTGTTGCGGCACCGCACGTTAGTGCGCTTCTGGTGGAGCTTGGCATAGTACTTCGTGGCGTACGCCGACTGTGGTACGGGTTTGGACGAATGCTGTACGCGATCCGGATGAGCCGGTCAGGCCGGTGGGGCCGGTGTTCTCGCAGGCGGGGGCGGTGCCGTGGGCGGCGCCCGGCGGTCGTCCGGGTCCGGCCCGCGCCGGGCCCGTACGGGATGCGCTGTGTGCCGGCTGAGTGCGTGCCCGCGCGTCCCGGTGGTCGCGAGGCGGCGCTGAGCAGGCGCGGGGCCCGCGTTCCTGGACACACCGGGTGGCGCTGTCACCCGGGTGAGCGACGTCACGGGCGGCGAGGGCCTTCTACGCCACCCGTCGACCGGTTCTCAACGCCTCAGCAGCACCCGGCGGGTGGCGCGCGCCAGCCGGGCTGCCGGGCGCTGCGACAGCGGCGCCGGACCCGAACGCTCCAGCCACCAGTCGCTCAGCGCGCGCCGCACGGCGGTGTCCTGCAGACGTCCCTCGAACAGCAGGTGCTCGGCGAAGTCCAGCGCGTCCCGCCGGTAGCCGTCGGTCATCGGGTGGCCGTGCGCGTACGCCAGGAACGCCTTCCGGTACGCCTCGGCCAGGATCTCCGGCAGCTCCGGAGCGACCTTGGCCACGACATCGGCCCGCTTCCCGGCCAGCGCCCGCGCTTGCACGGCCAGCCGGGTCCGGTCGAACCCCTCGGGCACGGGCGTCCCCGCGACGAGCGCGGACAGCAGAGCGGCCTGCGCGAGCGCGAGCCGCTGCCGGGCGGGGCCGGTGACTGCCCGGTCCTCGGGCTCGTGAGCCTCGGATGCCACGGCGGCGGCCGGGCCGCCGCCGGCCGCCTTGGGGGGCGCGGCGGACTTCTCGACCGTTTCGCGGATCGTGAGCAGCTCGCGTTCCAGCTCGGCCGGTTCGGGGAAGTTCTCGTCGCGCTCCAGGAGCACGCCCGGCGGGCGGACGCGGGAGGCCAGTTCGGCGAGTACGTCGAGGACCGCCGGGGGCACGGCGTGCGCGTGGCTGTCGTGCCAGACGCCGTCGCGTTCGAAACCGCCGGCGACATGGACGTACGCGATGGCCTCGACGGGCAGTTCGTCGAGGGCCTTGGCGGGGTCCTCGCCGCGGTTGACGTGGTTGGTGTGGAGGTTGGCCACGTCGATGAGCAGGCGTACGCCGGTGCGGTCGACCAGGTCGTACAGGAACTGCCCCTCGGTCATCTCCTCGCCCGGCCAGCAGATCAGCGCCGCGATGTTCTCCACGGCGAGCGGCACGGGCAGCGCGTCCTGGGCGATCCGGACGTTCTCGCACAGCACGTCGAGGGCGTCCCGGGTGCGGGGGACGGGCAGCAGGTGCCCGGCTTCCAGCAGCGGCGAGGCGGTCAGTGCCCCGCCCGCCCGGACGAACGCGATGTGCTCGGTGACCAGCGGGGAGCCGAGGGCCTCGGCGCGGGCCGCCAGGTCGGCGAGTTTCGCCTCGGCGGGGCGGTCGGCGCCGCCGAGGCCGAGCGACACCCCGTGCGGGACCACGGTCACACCGCGCTCCCGCAGCCGCACCAGCGATTCGGGGAGATGTCCGGGGCAGATGTTCTCGGCGACGGCCTCGACCCAGTCGATGCCGGGCATGCGCTCCACGGCCTCGGCGATCTCCGGCCGCCACCCGATTCCCGTACCCAGGTTCCTCATCGTCCCCCTCCTCCACTCCGTCACCACGACTTCACCAGGACCTTGCGCGTCTCCTTCGACGGACCTGTGTTCCGGCGTGACGGGGTGATGGCCCCGTCAGGCGGGGCCGAACCCATCGGCGGGGACGTTCAGAGCAACATTTGAGGTTCGGACCGTCACTGCGAGGTGGGGGTGGCGTCCGGGTCCTCGGGGTCGGGGCGGTTCGTGTTGACCGTGCCCGGCTCCCCGGGGGACGGCCGTGACGTGGTGTTGATGTCACCGGTCGCCTCGGCGGGCGGCGCCGAGCTGGGAACCACTCCGGGGACAGGTGCCGCCGGACCGGACGGGCTGGCCGTGGATCCGACCACCGAGTCGTTGGCGATCGCCTCGAAGTCGACGGCGCCGGTCTTCTCCAGCACCGTGATGTGGTCGAGCACGGTCTGGTTGGTGTCCGAGGCGAGCTGTCGCACCAGCGTGTTGCGCGTCTGGTTCCGGACCGTCCCGATCGCCGGGAAGATCTTGCCGTGCGCGGAGCGCAGCAGGTTCGCCCACACCTTGGGGTAGTCCGCGTCGCTCGCGTTGGTCATCTGCTGGAGCCAGCCCTGCTGCTGCTCGTTCGGCTGGTTCGGCAGTTCGACGCCGAGTTCCCGAGCGACCCCCCGCACCCGCTTGTCGAGGTCGGTGTGGCCGACGATCAGGTGGTCGGCCGCTTCCTTCATCGCGGGACTCGGATTGCGTTCGAGGGCCTGCTGCCCGGCGGGCAGCTCCCACAGACCCGCCAGCCGCACCCGGACGATCAGGTCACGGTCGGTGGCGGTCAGCGGCCCCCACTTCGTCTGTACGGTCCCGGCGGCGAGGTTCGCCGGTCCGGTCCCGGCGCGGTCGGCGTACGACCACACGGGGAACGCGAGCGCGCCGAGCGTTCCGACGAGTGCCACGATGACGAGGGCCGTACCGTTGATACGCCGCACAGGTGCCTCCGGGTTTTTACCAACTGGTCGTTGGGAATCTGTACTTGGCCAGCGCCGGAAGATACGTACGGGACGGCGGACCTGTTCAATGGTTCGTGTCTGCTGTGTCACAGACCTCACACGGCTGAGCCACAGTCCCGCGCCAGGCCCTACGCCGCGGCCGGCCACTCCTCGGGCGTACGCCCCAGCAGGCGCAGCGTCTCGTCCAACGGGCCGGCCCCGGCGGGCACCGCGAGGGCCTGCGCGAACGGGCGGCCGGGACCTCGCCCGGCCGGATCGTCCGGCACGAGACGGGCGATCACCAGCCCGGCCTCCAGGACCGGCTCCGGCAGTTGCACCGCGAGCCCCAGCGAGACGGCCACGTCCCAGGCGTGCACCACGTGGTCGATGAAGTGGAACCCGATCGCACGTGACCCGGGCAGGGCCAGACCCAGCTCCGGCAGGACGAACTCCCGCTCCTGGACGCCGTTCGCGGCGAAGGCGGCGAGCAGCGCCGTCACGGCCTCCCGGTGGATCCGCGACGGCTCGCCCCGCTCCTCCTGCTCCCGCCAGTACGCCGGATCCGCGCCCGCGCCGCGCGCCGCCGCCGCGAATCCGCGGTGCTGGGCGGTCATGTGGGCGACCAGCCGCCGCAGATCCCAGCCCGCGCAGGGTGTGGGCCGCGCCCAGTCCTCCGCGGTCGCCGCGTCGACGAGGCGCGAGGTCTCCAGGACCGCGATCCGGTCGAGCGCCACGATGCCGAGCGGGTCCGTCACGGCCTCTCCCCGGTGATGAAGTGCCGCGCGTACGCCCAGGCGTCGGCCTCGTCGAACCGTTCGGTCGTGTGGAGCGCCGAGCGCAGCACGCCCCGGCCGCGGTGGGCCCGGACGATCCGCAGGTGGTCCGGCCGGCCGACGAACTCCTTGAGGGCCGTCTCGTCGGTCCAGACCGAGACGGACCCGGAACGCCGGCGCGCCGGGTCGGTCCACAGCCACATGCCGATCGCGCCGGGCGTCCCGGGCCAGGTGCGGCGCAGTCTCAGCCCCGCCAGCGCGACGGACCAGGACTGCGGGTGGGTGGTGGCGGTGAAGTCGGTGACGCTGATGACGGCCGGACCGCCCTGGGCGTCGGCGCGCGGGCCCGGCTGCCAGGGCGAGCGGAGGAGGTGAAGGGGCATGGTCGGAGTATAAAAGTAAGCGAACGGTCGTGCTACTTGTTTCGCGTGATCGGGGAGGTAGTCGGCCACCACGTCAACAGGGCCTCAGATCAGGGGATTTCGGACGCCGAGGCCGGTTCGGGTACCGACGCCGGTTCAGGCGCCGGCACAGGTTCGGGTGCCTGGGCGGGATCGCGAACCGAGACGGCATCGCGTACCGACGCAGGATCGGGTACCGATGAAGGCTCGGTCGCCGCCATGCGCAGCCGGGTCGCGATGGCGACGCGCGCCCGGCGGTAGGCGGCCGTCTCGTCGTGCAGGACGGAGACGGCGTTGGCGGTCTCCATCAACGCGACCAGCTCGAAGGCGAGTTGCGGCACGTCCGTGTCGGCGCGGAGTTCACCGAGCTCGCGTGCCTCGGTGATGACGCGCTCCACATGGCCCGTCCAGGCGCGCTGGGCCTGGGCGACCGCGTCGTGCACGGGGCCGGTGCGGGCGTCGAACTCGGCGACGACCTCGTAGAAGAAGCATCCGCCGGGGAAGACCCGGTCCCGGGAGTAGTCGAGCCAGTACTCGCACAGCCGCCACAACCGGCGCACTCCGGCGGGGACTTCGGCCGCCGGAGTGACGACCCGCTCGACGTGGATGCGCGCAGCCTCGCGCACGGTGGCCAGTTGCAGCTCCTCCTTGGAGCCGAAGAGGGCGAAGACCCCGCTCTTGCTGAGCCGCAGCTCGGTCGCGAGACGCCCCACGGAGAGGGCTTCCAGGCCCTCGGCGGAGGCGATGTCGACGGTACGGCGGAGCACCGACTGCCGTGTGCGGTTGCCCCGTTCGACCCTGCCGTCCAGTCGTGTCATCGCCCGTCCTTCCACGGACTGTCCATCCTCCGCCTACCGCCGGTCGAGACGCAGGGCCGGATGGTCGGCGACCACCGTGCACGAACCAGGGGCGATCTCCGTGAAGCCGGCGTCACGGACCAGCGGGAGGCCGCTCGTGACCAGGCGTTCCCACCGCTCGCCGTCGGCCGTGCGGACGGCGAGCGGGAAACCGGCCTCGCGCCAGGCCGTGCGGTCCTCGCCGGACAGCTCCCACCAGGCCAGCTGGGCGCCGTGGCCCGCCTGGGCCATCGCCTTGCCCGCCGACATGTCCAGGTCCGGGCTCAGCCACAGCACGGGCGTCGCCGCGTCGGTGTCCGCGGGCGGCTCCGGGTCGTCGAGGTCCGTGCCGGACACCTGGAGGCGGGCCAGGTCCTTGGGCCAGCCGTCGAGCGGGACCGGGGGGAAGACACGGACCTCGGCGGACTTGCCGGTGACGGTGATGCCGGGCAGGGCCTCCGCGCGGCGCCACTCCGCGCCGCGGGCCCTGCGGACGACCTTGCGGATGCGGGCGTCCTGCCAGTCGTGGACGGCCTGCGCCCACTCGCCCTCGCCGAGCGAGCGTTCGTCGCTGAGGAGGACCAGGACGGCTCGGGCGGCGGTCTCCAGGGCGTCCGTGCGGGCGGGGGGTTCGTCGCGTTCGATGCGGGCGACCAGGGGCAGTACGAACTGCGGTGCGTCGTCGCGGGGGGTGCGGTCGTGCTGGAAGGGGTTGTGCTGTGTTCCGTCGCTGCTCACGTGCACCAGTTTGCCAGCCGGGGGGTGGGGGTGTCGGGGGTGGTGACGTGCGGGTCCGTCGGGGCTGGTCGCGCCGTTCCCCGCGCCCCTAGAAGACTGCGCAGTTCCCCGCGCCCCCGGACGGGGCGCGGGGAACTGCGCAGTCTTTTACGCCGCGTCCAGGCGGGTCAGTTCCTCCGGGGACAGGGACAGGCTCGCCGCGGCGACGGAGTCGCGGATCGTCTCCGGGCGCGAGGACCCCGGGATCGGGATCGTCACCGGCGCCTTCGCGAGGATCCACGCCAGACACACCTGCTGCGGGCTCACCCCGTGGTCACCCGCCACCTCCGCGAACACGGCGTAACGCGACCCCAGTTCACCCGCCTTCGAGATCCCGCCCAGCGGACTCCACGGCAGGAACGCGATGCCGAGTTCCGCGCACAGCTCCAGCTCCGGCTCGCTGGAGCGGAACGCCGGCGAGAACTGGTTCTGCACGCTCACCAGCCGTCCGCCGAGGATGTCGTTCGCCAGCCGGATCCGGTCGGGGTCCGCGTTGGAGACACCCGCGAACCGGATCTTCCCCGCGTCCAGCAGATCGCGGATCGCGCCGACCGACTCCGCGTAGGGGACCTTCGGGTCCGGCCGGTGGAACTGGTAGAGCCCGATGGCTTCGACTCCGAGCCGTTCCAGCGAGGCGTCGCACGCCTTCTTCAGGTACTCCGGCGAGCCGTTCAGCGTCCATGAGCCGTCGCCCGGACGCAGGTGGCCGCCCTTCGTCGCGATGAGCACGTCCGAGGTGTCGCCGCCGTACGAGGCCACCGCGCGGGCGATCAGCGACTCGTTGTGCCCGACCTCGTGGGCGTCCCGGTGATACGCGTCGGCGGTGTCGAAGAGCGTCACGCCCTCGTCCAGCGCCGCGTGCACGGCCGCGACCGAGCGCGCTTCGTCCGGGCGCCCCTCGATGGACATCGGCATCCCGCCCAGACCGATCGCTCCGACCCGGACGTCACCGATGGTGCGTGTCTGCATGGGGGCTCCTCCTGGGGGTTCGTTCGGTACGTCCCAGCCTCCACCGAGACGTTTTTGCCGTCCAACAAGAGAATGCGATCGCTTTGAGAGCCCCGGGCGATGAATCGCGTTCCGGTCTCAGGCGTCCGGCCGGATCAGCTCCGACACCTTCACGAACCGGTAGCCGCGCTCCCGCAGCTCCGGGACGATCGTCCGCAGGGCCTCCTCCGTCGCCGGAGCGGCGCTGCGCGTGCAGTGCATGACGACCACGGAACCGGGCCGTACGCCGTCCAGCACCTGCCGCGCCACCGCCCCCGCGTCCGTCGCGAACGCGTCCCCGCTGACCACGTCCCACTGCACGGCCGTCACCCCGGTGCCGCTCAGCGCCTTGAGCGCCCGTCGGTCGTAACAGCCGCCAGGGAAGCGGAAGTACGGCATCGGATGCTCGATCCCCGCCGTCCGGAACGCGGTGAACGCCCGCTCCACGTCCGCCCGCATCCCCGACGCGGGAACGGTCGGCAGCCCGTAGCAGTCCTCGGTGAAGGCGTGATGGCTGTAGGAGTGGTTCGCGACCTCGAAGAGCGGATCGCGCCCGATGGCCCGCGCCTGACGGGGGTACTCCTCGGCCCAGCGCCCCGTCATGAACACGGTCGACGGCACCTTCAGCCGCCGCAGTGTCCCGATCAGCCGCGGGTTGTCGAAACGCTCCCCGGCGGCGGCCCGCGGCCCCTGGTCGGCCGTCATGTCGGCGTCGAAGGTCAGAGCGACCGTCCTGTCGTGCGCCCCGGCCGCCTTCATGAAGACGGGGGTCAGTCCGCCCGGGCCGGGGGCGAGCGTGGGCGGCGGGGAGGGTGTACCGACCGCGCTCGCGGGTGCGGGGACCGTGGCGGCGCGGGGGGTGCCGGGAGCGCCGCACGCCGCGAGGGCGACCGCGCCCGCCGTCGTCAGCGCGCAGGCGGCGGTGGCCGCGGTGGCCCTCTTCAGGAACAGGAAGGTGTTCACGCGGGCGACATTAACCGGATGAATAGGAAAAACCGGTTATATCACCCCTGATCGGTGTTGCTCAGCCCTCCTCCTGCAGCCGCTTCCGGCACTCCTCCACATCGAAGTCCGGCCGCGGATACTGCGGGTCCAGCGCCGTCAGGTGCTCCAGCAGCAGCCGGCTGATCGCCCAGTTCCGGTACCACTTGCGGTCGGCGGGGATCAGATACCAGGGAGCGGTGTCCGTGGAACAGCGTTCGAGGGCGATCTCGTACGCCTCCTGGTACGCGGGCCACAGGGCCCGGTCGTCGATGTCCGACGGGCTGAACTTCCAGTGCTTGTCCGGGTTGGCGAGCCGGCGCAGCAGACGCAGGCGCTGTTCCTCGAACGAGATGTGCAGGAAGCACTTGATGACGGTCGTGCCGTCGTCGGCGAGGGCCCGCTCGAAGTCGTTGATCCGGTCGTACCGGGACTCGATCTCGGTGCGCGGGGCCAGCTCCCGGACCCGGCCGACGAGGACGTCCTCGTAGTAGGAGCGGTCGAAGATGCCCAGCTCGCCGTGGTGGGGGAGCTGCCTCCTGATCCGCCAGAGGAAGTCGTGCTCCAGTTCCTCGGGGGTCGGCGCCTTGAAGCCACGGACCCGGCAGCCGACGGGGTTGAAGAGCCCGATGACGTGTTTGACCGTGCCGCCCTTGCCGCTGGTGTCCATGCCCTGGAGGACCAGGAGGACCCGGCGGTGATCACCCGCGGTGCTGGCCGCCCAGAGGCGTTCCTGCAGTCCGGCGAGGGGTTGCGCCATCCGGGTGATGGCGGCGAGACCGTCGGCCTTGGACCTGGGCGCCGTCGCTCCGCCGGGGGTCGCCGAGGCGTCGTACGAGGAGAGGGAGATCCGTTCGCCGACCGGCAGACGCAGTGCGTCGCGGATGGCGACGGCGCTCTCCCCGGCCCGGTGTGCCCCGGCCCCGACGTCCTTCGTGCCCTTCCTGCCCTTGCTGTCCTTCTTGGCCATCGCGCATCCCTTCGGGGCGGTTCCTACGATCCTGCGCCGCGGGGGCGGGGGCCGCTACCCGCGGCGCACCCGCCCCCGACCCGGCGGCCGTCATGGCCGCCGGGTGCCCACCAGGGCGCAGGTCACTACCTGCTCCAGGGCCCCGTCACCGCGAACGTCGTCCCCGGCGTGTAGCAGTTCACGTACATCGTCCGGCCGTCGGGCGAGAAGGTGACGCCCGCGAACTCGCCCCACTCCGGGGCGTCCGGCGTACCGATGTCCTGCCGGTTGCGGGCCATCGGATACACCTCACCGCGCCGGGTCACGCCGTACACGTGCTGCGCGCCCCCGCCGTCCTCGCACACCATCAGGCCGCCGCTGGGGGCGAGGCAGATGTTGTCGGGGGACTCGCCGGGCAGCTGTACGTCGGTGTCGGGACCGAAGACGATCACCAGGGTGAGCCGGCGGGCACCGGGGTCGTACCGCCAGATCTGCCCGTAGTGGTCGGCCGCGGAGCCCTCGCTGCTGTGCGCGAAGGAGGACACGAAGTAGACGGACGAGCCGCCCCAGTAGCAGCCCTCCAGCTTCTGCGCGTGGGTGATGCCCTTGGGTCCGAAGTCCTGGTCGCGGATGGGGGTTTCACTCGCCAGCGGGTCCGGTACGTCGACCCACTCGATGCGGTCGAAGCTCGCACCCGTCTCCTGGATCGAGGAGAGGTCCGGGACGCCCGGTACGCGCATCGCCTGGAGTCTGCCGCCCGCGCGGAGCGAACCGCGGCCCCCCTCCGGCTTGTTGGGCAGGAAGCGGTAGAAGAGGCCGAAGGGTTTGAGGAAGGCGTCCTCGGTCTCGTAGACGACGCCGCGCTTCGGGTCGACGGCGATCGCCTCGTGCTGGAAGCGGCCCATCGCGGTCAGCGGCACGGCCCCGGTGCGGTGGGGGTCCACCGGGTCGACCTCGAAGATGAAACCGTGGTCCTTGGTGTAGCCGTTCGTGCCGGCCTTGTCCTCGGTCTCCTCGCAGGTCAGCCAGGTTCCCCAAGGGGTGGGCCCGCCCGCGCAGTTGACGGCCGTACCGGCGATCGCGACCCGTTCACCGACGACTTTCCCGTGGGCGTCGAGGGTCAGCGCCGTACAGCCGCCCTTGCCCGCCGGGTCGTAGGTGAGGCCGTCGACCGTCGGGACGCCGATCCTGCCGGTGACGCGGTTCTCGTGGTTGCGGACCAGGTGGACGCGGCCGTGTCTGCCGGCGAAGGCGGACATGCCGTCGTGGTTGCTCGGCACCTGGCCCTCGCCCGAGCGCAGTTCGTCGCCCTCGCGGGACAGCACCCGGTACCGGAAACCTTTCGGCAGGTCCAGCAGACCGTCCGGGTCGGGGAGCAGGGGGCCGTATCCGGAGTGGCCCAGCGCGGCGGCCGTACCCGTGAAGAGTTCCGACACGGCACCGGTGAAGGCGATGCCGACTCCCAGGGCTCCGGAGCGGGCCAGCACTTCGCGTCGTGTTGCGGGCAGTCGTGATGCGGACATGGGGCAACCTTCCTGTTGGCGGACAGGAGTACGTGACCCGCTTGTGTGTATCACGTGGTCACGATCACGTGAACCACGCGCGTAGCGTGGCGTTCCCGCGGGCCGTCGGACGACCCGGACAGCCCGAAGGCCCGGTGCGGGACTCGTGGGGAGTTCCGCACCGGGCCCCGGGGTGAACGGTTCCGGTTCAGCTGCCGGTGCCTACGGAGGCAGTGCCTACGGAGCCGGTGCCTACGGAGCCGGCGTGGTGACCTTCACCGGCTCGGTGCCCTTCTCGCTGTGCCGCTGCGACCAGTTCTCCAGTGCCGTCCGGCACGCGTGGTCCAGGTGGTGCAGCCCGGACAGGTCCACCGTCACCGGACGGTCCTTCGGCAGCGCCTCCAGGTCGTCCAGTATCTTCGGCAGCCGCAGGAAGGTGGCGTTGCCCGACAGATACGCCTGTACGGGCCCCGCTCCCTTGTCTATGACCTCCAGCTTGATGTGCGAGGCCTCCCACGCGGTCTTGGCGACGGCGAGCGCGAGGCCGATGAGCACACCCTCGAACATGTTGACCGCGACGATCGACACGGCCGTGACCACGAGGATCAGCGCCTCGCCCCGGTGTCCGCGCCACAGTGCCGCGATCGAGCGCAGCGGGATCAGCTTCCAGCCCGCGTGCACCAGGATGCCCGCGAGCGCGGGCAGCGGGATGTAGGCGAGCACGGACGGCAGCAGCGCCGCGAACAGCAGCAGCCACACCCCGTGCAGCACCCGGGACGCCTTCGTACGGGCGCCCGCGGACACGTTCGCCGAGCTGCGCACGATCACCGCGGTCATCGGCAGCGCGCCGAGCAGCCCGCAGACCGTGTTGCCCGCGCCCTGCGCCATCAGTTCCTTGTCGTACTGGGTGCGCGGCCCGTCGTGCAGCCGGTCCACGGCGGCGGCGCTGAACAGCGACTCCGCCGACGCGATCAGCACGAACGCCAGGATCGTGCCGAGCACGCCCACGCTCGCCAGCCCGCCGACGGCTTCGAGCCCCGGCAGCTGGATGGAGTCGAGCAGCCCCCGTACCTCCACCGTCGCGACGGGCAGGTCGAAGGCCAGGGTCGCGAGCGTGGCGAGCGCCACCGCGGCCAGCGCCCCCGGCACCGTACGGACCTTGGCCGGCAGGTGCTTCCACAGCACGAGTACGGCGACGGTGGCGGCGCCGAGCCCGAAGGACGTCAGCGCGGTGGTGGAACCGGCGGAGTCGGCGACCAGCCCGGGCAGGCCGGCGAGCTTGTCAAGACCTGAGGCCGGGGCCTCGGCGCCGGCCACCGAGTAGAGCTGGCCGGCGATCAGGACCAGGCCGATGCCCGCCAGCATGCCCTCCACGACGGCCACCGAGATGGCCCGGAAGTAGCGCCCCAACTTCATCGCGCCCATGGCGAGTTGGATCAGACCGGTGGCCAGGACGATGACACCGAGCACGGCCAGTCCGTACTCGCGTACCGCCTCGAAGACCAGCACGGTCAGACCCGCGGCCGGGCCCGAGACCTGCAGGCTGCTGCCGGGCAGCAGCCCGGTGACCAGACCGCCCACGATGCCGGTGATCAGGCCGAGTTCGGCGGGCACGCCCGACGCCACGGCCACGCCCACGCACAGTGGCAGCGCCACCAGGAAGACGACGAGCGAGGCGGCGAAGTCCTGCCGCAGGAAGGGGAATCGAGGGTGCCGGCCCGGGTTGGTCCCGCCGTCGGCCGCGGGGGTGCCCGTCGCGGCGCTCACAGTGCCTCGAAGGAGTCGGAGCGGACGTCGTGCGCGAGGACGGACCCGGTGTGGACCTCGTAGAACCAGCCGTGCAGGCGCAGTTGACCGTCCCTCAGCCGCCGTTCCACGCACGGGTACGAGCGCAGCCGCAGGAGTTGGGTCAGGACGTGGTTCTGCACGGCCTCGGCGACGGTCGGATCCTCGGTGGCGCCGTCGGGGCGCGGGGTCGAGTGCGCGAGCCAGTCGCGGACGGCGGGTACGGCGGTCAGGTCGTCGCCGCGTACCAGCGCGCCGACGGCGCCGCAGTGGGAGTGACCGCAGACGACGACGTCCGTGACGCCGAGCACCTCCACCGCGTACTCGACGGTGGCGGCCTCGCTGGTGGGCTGCGAAGAGGTGTGCGGGGGGACGATGTTGCCTGCGGTGCGCAGTTCGAAGAGTTCACCGGGCCGGGCTCCGGTGATCAGGGCCGGGACGACCCGCGAGTCGGAGCAGGTGATGAACAGGACCTGCGGGGACTGGCCTTCGGCGAGACGGGCGAACTCCTCCGGGCGGTCCGCGGACTGCTTGCGGAAGGAGCGTGCGTGATCGATCAGGGGCTGCATGTGTCAGTTCCTCCTGGCGCGCATATGCGAGCGCGTCGGCGTACAAAACGGAGCGCATGCGGGTACGGCGACATGACCCCACGTCGACGCGCTCGGCGGACGTGGCGTGGTGAGGGGTGGGTCAGGTCGGAGTCGCTTCGTGCCCGGTGTTCAGGTCCGAACCGGTGCTCTCAGCAACGGAAGACCTGGAGCGCCGCCGACGAGTGGGCGCCCGAGGATCTCGTCGTACGGTGGTGCGCCGCGGGGGCCGCGGTGTGCGACGGGTCCTCGTGCACGGCCGCCACGTCCTTGCAGAGCAGCAGGCGCGCGGCGGCGGGGGCGACGTGGTCCGCGACCCGGATCCGGTCGCGGGTGCGCAGGGGACCGGTCGGGCCGTGCGAGTGCGAGGTGTCGCCACAGGTGACGAACTCGGCCCTGGCTTCGGGGACGTGCCAGGTGCCTTCCCCGGGGCCGGCGAGTCGGGGTGTGTGCGCGGATGCGAACGCGGGTGCGAACGTTGTGGTGGTGGCGGAGAGCTGCAGGGCCAGCAGGACGGCGGCGAGAACGGCGAACAGTGTCCGGACCGTCGTACCTCGTCGCATGGGCCCCCTCTCGGCCGGTTCTCAGATCAGGTATTCCCTTGTTGACACGAACGTTAACGCGGGAAGTTGTTTGCTGGGTTAACTTAACGTTTCACCCTGAAGAGAGCCTGAAGAGGGCCGAAGAGCGTCGATGGCAGGCCGGAAATCGCCGAGCGACGGGCAGCGCACCGAGTGGCGGGCAGGGGCGGGCGGCGGGACGGTCAGTCCTGTACGAGCCCCTTGGCGTCCCGGGCCAGCGCCGTGAGCCGGGAGATCGCGCGGAAGTACTTCTTGCGGTAGCCGCCGTTCAGCATCTCCTCGCTGAACAGGCGGTCGAACGGCATCCCCGAGGCGAGCACCGGCACCTCGCGGTCGTACAGCCGGTCGGCGAGGACCACCAGCCGCAGCGCGGTGGACTGGTCCGGCACCGGCTGGACGTCCGTGAGGCAGACCGCCTCGATCCCGTCCGTCAGCGCGCCGTACCGGCTGGGGTGCACCCGGGCCAGATGGTCGAGCAGATGCGGGAAGTCGTCGAGCGAGGCGCCCGGAGTCGCGTACGCGGCCTTCGTGACCTGCTCCTCCGAGTACGGGGCCGGGGCCTCGGGCAGTCCGCGGTGGCGGTAGTCGTCGCCGTCGATGCGCAGCGACCTGAAGTGGGCGGACAGGCCCTGGATCTCACGCAGGAAGTCGACCGAGGCGAACCGGCCCTCGCCGAGCTTGCCCGGCAGGGTGTTGGAGGTCGCGGCGAGCGCCACGCCCGCCTCGACCAGCCGGGCGAGCAGGCTGGACACCAGGACGGTGTCACCGGGGTCGTCCAGCTCGAACTCGTCGATGCAGAGCAGCCGGTGGCCGCTCAGCGTCTTGACGGTCTGCTGGAAACCGAGGGCGCCGACCAGGTTCGTCAGCTCCACGAACGTGCCGAAGGCCTTGAGCGCGGGCTCCGCCGGGGTCGCGTGCCAGAGGGAGGCGAGCAGGTGCGTCTTGCCGACGCCGTAGCCGCCGTCCAGGTAGACACCGCGGGGGCCCGCCGGGGCCTTCGCGGGCTTCCTGCCGAAGCCGAGCCCGAGGAAACCGCGCTTGCCCGCGTCGGCCGGTGCCCCGCCGAGACCCGCCGCGAAACCGGCCAGGACCCGCACGGCCTCGGTCTGGCTCGGCTGGTTCGGATCCGGGATGTAGGTCTCGAAACGGACCGAGTCGAAGCGCGGTGGCGGCACCATCTCGGCGACCAGCCGGTCCGCGGGGACGCGCGGCTCGCGGGCGCACAGGGACGACGGGGTCGCGTCGGCTATCGGGCCGAATCCGGAGGCGGTGGTGGAGGTTGACACGGTTCCCCACTCTACGTCTCGTGCCAGACTGCACGACATGCGACGCCTGTTCCCTGTGACCGACGAGACAGCAGCCCCGGCCGGAGCCGAGCGGGAATGGGAGCTCGACGAACTGGCCGAGGCGTACGCCTATCCGGTGGGCGTCGCGGGATCCGGCGCGGGTGTTGCGGGACCCGACGGGGGTGTCGTGGGCGGCGGCGCGGATGCCGTCGGATCCGCTGGGGCCGACGCGGGATCCGCTGAGGCTGCCGGGGGCTATGGGGGCTCTGGGGGCTCCGAGGGGTCCGAGAGGTCCGAGAGGTCCGCGGAGGCCGGGCCGTGGCTGCGGGCCAACATGGTTTCCACGCTCGACGGGGCCGCCCAGCACGACGGGCGTTCGCAGCCGATCTCCTGCGCCGCCGACATGCGGATCTTCGGCACGCTGCGCGGACTCGCGGACGTCGTGATCGTCGGTGCGGAAACGGTACGGCAGGAGGGTTACCGGCCCGCGCGGGCCCGCGACGACTTCGCCGCGCGCCGGGCCGCGGCGGGACAGGGCCCGGCGCCCGCGATCGCCGTGGTGAGCGCGAGCCTCGACCTGGACTTCTCGCTTCCGCTCTTCACCTCGCCACTGCTTCCCACGCTGCTGCTCACCGGGGCCGCGGCGGCGCCCGACCGGATCGCCGCCGCCGAGAAGGCCGGCGCGCGGGTCGTGATCGCGGGCGACGGCACGGGGGTGGACCCCGTACGGGCCGTTCGCGCGCTCGCCGACCTGGGCCTGTACCGGCTCCTGACGGAGGGCGGGCCACGGCTGCTGGGCCAGCTGGTCGCGGCCGATGTCCTCGACGAGCTGTGCCTGACGGTCTCCCCGATGCTCACCGCCGGGGACGCCCAGCGCATCGCGGGCGGTCCGTCCCTCGCGGTGCCGAAGCGGTTCGAACTGGCGTCCTTGCTGGAGGAGGCCGGGTTCCTCTTCAGCCGTTACCGCCGGACCTGATCAAGGAATCGGGTCCGGACAAAGTAGTGGAATCGGCTGTTCCGGTTAGCTTTCGCCGGGCACACTGAAAATCGCAGTCCCCGTGCGGTCACGGGGCAGGATGGTTTCCGCAGGGGTCTACGAACGGCCCACGGACGAGAAGGGCGTTTGTCGTGTTCACGAGCGTATTGATGATCGAGAAGGCCCTCACTTCCGCGGACGTGGAGTTCGTCACCACCTTGCACGGAGAGGAAGGCGTCGCCTTCCACGTGCTGCTCCAGCCCCGCGGCGACCAGGCGGACCGGCTCCTGCGCGCGATCGACGACGTGGCGCTCGGCGAGCTGGACGAGGCGGCCCGCGAGAACGAGACGCCCGAGGGCGCGGAGGCGGTCGGGCAGGGACAGCGGGCCCTGGAGGTGTCACTGGTGGCGCTGCGGGCCACGGGCAGTGAGGCGCGGGGGCGGCTGATCGAGGAGCATCCGCTCGACGCGTTGAAGGGGCTCGTCGACGAGGTGGGGGCGGACGAGGTCATCGTGCTGACCGATCCGCACTACGTGGAGGAGTTCTTCCACCGGGACTGGGCGTCGCGGGCGCGGCACAAGGTGGGGGTGCCGGTGCTGAAGCTGTTCTCGCACAGCAAGGTGTGACGCTTGCCGCTGATTTGACCGGGTGCGCGGGTTCGTCGTCCGCGGGTCGGATGAGGCCGGCCGCGCCGTTCCCCGCGCCCCTGAAAAACCGCGTTCGTCTGCGGGACGGTGGGGGCTGGCCCAAAGGATTGCGCAGTTCCCCGCGCCCCTGGAGACGCCGGTCGTCTGCGGGTTGGTGGGGGTTGCTCGCGCCGTTCCCCGCGCCCCTGAAAAACCGCGTTCGTCTGCGGGATGGTGGGGGTTGGCCCAAAGGATTGCGCCGTTCCCCGCGCCCCTGGAGACGCCGGTCGTCTGCGGG
>NZ_KZ679064.1:0-251 GCF_003024195.1 Streptomyces dioscori | reverse complement strand
GTTCCCCGCGCCCCTGGAGACGCCGGTCGTCTGCGGGTTGGTGGGGGTTGCTCGCGCCGTTCCCCGCGCCCCTGAAAAACCGCGTTCGTCTGCGGGATGGTGGGGGTTGGCCCAAAGGATTGCGCCGTTCCCCGCGCCCCTGGAGACGCCGGTCGTCTGCGGGGCGGTGGGGGTGGGCCGCGCAGTTCCCCGCGCCCCTCGGGGAGGGGCTGCGCCCCGTCCCACCCAGGGGCGCGGGGAACGGCGCAGTC
>NZ_KZ679063.1 GCF_003024195.1 Streptomyces dioscori | reverse complement strand
AAGTCCGGGCCCAGTGCGTCCACCGTCGCGGGCGACAGTTCTTCAGCGATGAGTACGACAGGTTTCGAGCTCACGTGGACTCCTCAGACAGCGTTGTTCGAACTGGTCGGTCAGGTCGTGTGCCACGGGCCGGAGACCGGTCCGTGCCCGGAGGTCCGGTGTGTCACCCGCTGCGACCTGCGCTGGAGGAACCCTCTCCGAACGGATTCCCGTCCCGTTCCCGATTCGTGTCCGCAACCTGCCCGACCGCCGCCTGATTTGTCAGGGCACGATGCCTGACCGGATGAGCGGCAGTCGCCGCCTGACTACGGTCGAGGCTGAACAGCCTCTCCCCGACCTGCGCGCGCCTGGGTTGAGAGGCCGGATTGTCGGTCGACAGCGACCGAGTGCCGGCCCAGGCCGCCCTTGCGGCCGCGTCCTTGCCCCGGTGGAAGAGGTCCGTCAGCTCAGTCCCAGCGCACTCGATGTCTCCGCGCCCAGCAGCGCGGCCAGTTCGCCCGAGGTCGGCCCGGTCGCAGGACCCCTCCGTGTCACCGCCAGAGCCGCTGCCGCGTTCGCTCCGCGCGCCGCCTCGTAGGCGGATGCTCCGCGCCCCAGCAGTGCCAGGAACGCGCCCACATGCGCGTCCCCGGCCCCGTTGCTGTCGACCGCGTCCACGGGAAACCCGGGGACGTGCACGATGTCGGGAGAATCCGGTGCCGACAGCCAGCAGCCGTCCTTGTCGGCCCGTACGACGATCCCGGCCCCGCTCCGCATCCGCCCGCGTAGCACCTGTGCGGCTTCCCGCGGCTCCGCCACCCCGGTCATCAGCCGGGCCTCCCGCGCATTGCAGCTCAGCCAGTCGGCCCGGGCCAGTACCGGGTTCAGTACCTCGGCCGGGATGTCCGCCACCAGCGGCGCGGGGTCCAGACAGACCCGTACGTCTTCCGCGAGGCGTGCGACCATGCGGGACAGCAGAGGGCCGTTCACCTGCATCACCAGGCTGTAGCCGGAGACCTGCACCAGGTCGCGGCTCCGCACGGACGCGGCGATCGTCGCCGTCTCATCCGCCGTCATACGTGCGTCGACGCCGAAGCTCGTGACAAAGGTCCGCTCGCCTCCTTCGTCGACCAGCGCCACGCAGAACCCGGTGTCGCCGTCCGAGCGTGCCGGAAGGACCAGTCCGACCCCTTCTGCCGTGAGCGAGGATCGCACCAGCTCTCCGTAGGGGCCGGTGCCGTGGAGCCCGGCGTAGACGGCTTCGGCGCCTAGCCTGCGCGCCGCGGTGAGTGTGTTGAAGCCACCGCCCGCGTAGAGCTCGGTGCGGGTTCCGATGACGTCGCCCCCGCGCTCGGGCAGGTCGGGCACCTCGATGACGAGGTCGACGATGACGTTCCCCACGAGGACGACACGGTAGTCGTCGTTCATCGGGTGGCCTCCTCGAACGTGGTGGGACCGGCGGCGGGGTCGGGGGCCGGATCGGCGCTCAGCGGTGGACGCCGTCCGAGCAGCAGGTAGGCCGCGCCGGCTGTGACGATCGCGATGAGCCACCCGAGGCCGTTCGTGCCGAGCCAGGAATCGGCCAACGGGCCGGCGAACCACACGTCGTCGGCGCCGGTCGCGGCCTTGGTGAAGGTCAGCCCGGCTGCGATCGCGGCCAGCCACGCGAGGACGGCGGGCAGATTGAACCCGCCGGTGTACCAGTAGCGGCTGCCACGTCCCGTGTCCATCAGGCCGGCGGGGTCGTACTGCCGGCCTCGGACCATGTCGACGGCGATGACACCGATCCAGGCGGAGATCGGCACGGCGAGCAGCGTCAGGAAGGTGCTGAACGGGCCGTAGAAGTCGTCTGCGATGAGCATGAAGTAGATGCCACCGAGGAACATCAGGATGACGTCCAGAACGACCGCCCACGCACGCGGTACCCGGATACCGAGCGTGATCATCGTCAGTCCGGCCGAGTAGGTGGAGAGGTGATTGGACATCAGCAGCCCGCCGAACGCCGCGATCAGATACGGCACGGCCATCCAGGACGGCAGCAACGCGTTGATCGCCGCGACCGGATCGGCGGAGGTGGCGAGCGCGGGATCACCGGCCGTGAGGAGCGAACCCAAAGAAATCAGCAGGACGAGGGGAATGCCGGCACCGAACGCCGAGGCGCGCACGAGCCGCCCGCCCGGGATCGACTGCGGCAGGTAACGGGCGTAGTCCGCACCGGCGTTGGCCCATCCGATGCCGGTGCCCGCCGCGATGAATCCGATGCCCGCGATGACGCCGCTGGCAGGGCCGGCCGGGTGGTCGAGCACCTTCGACCAGTCGACGGTCGCCACGAGGAAGCCCATCACCACCAGGTTGAGGATTCCGAAGACCACGGTCGCCCACTTGTTGATCCACATGATGGTGGCGTGCCCGAGCCCGCTGATCATCAGTGTGCAGGCGATGAAGACCAGGAGACACAGCAGTGTGAGGACCGTGCCTCGCTCGACGCCGAAGACCGTGTTGAGCAGGGCGAGCAGCGCGTACGCCGCTGTGGTGGTGGTGATCGTCTCCCAGCCGACCCGGCTCAGCCAGGTCACCAGGGTCGGCCCGTGGTTGCCACGCTGCCCGAACACCGCACGGGACAGCGTCAGGGCGGGGGCGCCGCCCTTCTTGCCCGCGATGCTCAACGCACCCACCAGCGCGAACGAGCCCACCGAACCGGCGACCGCGACGAGAACGGCCTGCCAGATGTTCAGACCGCGGAAGGCGACGAGAGTCGCGCCGAGCGGCAGCCCTAGGAGTGAGATGTTGGCGGCGAACCACGTCCAGAACATCTGGCTCGCGTGACCGCGCCGCTCGCTGTCCGGGACCGGTTCGATCCCACGGGTCTCCACGGTGCCGACGCGGTCGTTCTTCGTTGAAGCGGCCATCGCGGGACCTCCTTGCCTGTGCTCGGTACAGAGGGAAAAACAGGGGAAGACAGAAAGAAAGGGGGGATTCAGCGAGTGCGGTAGGTGAGCAACTGCTCTGTCAGAGGACCCAGTTCGAGATCGTTCACCTCTCGCAGGGTGTGAACGGCGTCGACGGGCAGGGCGCTGAGTCCTCCCATGGCTCCGGCGATCGCCCCCGCGATGGCACCGATCGTGTCGCTGTCACCGCCGAGGTTCGCGGCCAGCAGCGCGGAGCGCCACGGGTCACCGTTCGTGAGCGCCAGTACCGCGAACGCGGCCGGGATCGATTCCTGGCTGGCCACGCTGGTGCCGATGAGCGAGTCGATCCGGTCGAGCGCCGCCGCTGTGTCCTGGTCGGCCACGAGGTCGCGTGCCCAGCCGATACGCGCCGAGATGCTGGCGCCCGCTGTCCAGTGCCCGCGCCTGGCACCGGCCGCCGACATCGCGACCGCGGCGTCGAAGACGTCGTCGAGCGAGCCGCCGGCAAGGCCTGTGGAGACGGCTGCGGCGACGGCCGACGCGCCCGCGATCCCGATGGTCGTGTCATGGGTGACCTGGCAGGACTCGACGACCCGGTCCAGGAACCATTCCGTGTCGTCGGCGCCGAACGCGATACCGACCGGCGTCACCCGCATCGCGGCGCCGTTCGTCGTGCCGTGCTTGCCGGCCTCCGTGAGGTCGACGCCGCGTGTCACCGCGTCCAGGGCCGCTTTCGTCGACGGACCGAGCAGGTCGAACGACCCCTTGGCCTTCATGTCCTTCTCCCAGGACAGGAGTTCCTCCGCGAACAGCAGAGGATCGACGTGCCCGCCGCCCTCGACCAGGAGCCGCGCCACGATCACCGCCTGTTCGGTGTCGTCCGTGATGGACCCGGCCGGCATTCCGGCGCTCACCGGGTTGTCGGGCCGGGCGGGCTCGAAGCCACTCAGCGTGCCGTAGACCCGTACGACATCGGCGCGGGACATGACCTGCGTCGGCATCCCGAGGGCGTCGCCCAGCGCGAGCCCGTAGAAGGCGCCGAGGGCGCGGTCGAGCAGGGCGGGGTCGGGTGTGGAGGTCACAGGTGGGCTCCTCGGCCGGTCCGTACGTGCAGTTGGAACCTGGACGGATCGAGCAGACTGGTGACCTGCTCGACGACGTCCCCGTCCGCGCCCCGGAACACCTGGGCGACGCGAAGGAAGGACTCCTCCGGTGAGCGGTGCAGGATCGCGGCCTCGTCCGTGGTGAGTCCGACGACGGAGATGTGCGCCTCGCCGGAGTCGGGAACACGCCCCGCGGCCGCGAGAGTGCGGCTCAGGGAGCCCTCGTCGAGCCCGCGCTCCGGCAGGTCGAGGAGATCGGCGACGGCAGGCACGCGGCTCAACTCCAGCGACACACCGTGCCCGCCGACCAGCCGGCGGACGCGGTCGAGAGCGATGAACCGGGTTGACGGCAAGCCCAGTTCGCCGGCCAGAGCCTCGTCCCGTATGCGCTCGAAGCGCAAGGTCTCGGTCGTCAGTTCGGTACCCTGCGCGGCAAGTGCACGGGTCCAGCCGAGCCGCTGGTCGAGGGGCGTGCCGTCGAAGGTGACGAGCGACCCGATGCCGGCGTGTGTCTCGATGAGTCCCTGCTCGCCGAGGACGTTGAGAGCCTGCCGCACAGTCGTACGGCTCACTCCGAACCGCTCTCGCAGCGCATGTTCGCCGGGCAGCTTGCTGCCGTCGGCATGCACTCCCGCTCGGATCTCCTCAGCGAGCACATGAGCGACACGATGATGCTTATAAACCTGTCCAGGCATGTCTAGAAACTAGACCCGAGCCACCCGACCTGTCTACACCTGTCCAAAAGCCGAGCCGGAAGCCCCCCGCCGAAAGGGGATGCGGCGCCCCGGTCGGGCACGCAGAGGCGCCGGGCGTTCGTACGGGATCCCGGCGCCGTCGGGCGATCATTACCTCCTGGTGGCCGGTCCGGAGGGAAACGAGTTCTGCTTGGACTCACCGACGGGGAACGTCACCCCGGTGAGGTCTTCAGAGGCGGCCCACAGGCTCTGCTGGACTGCTGCCTCGTACGACTCGGGGCTGGAGGTGACCAGCCGGGGGTGGCCCATGATCTCGTTGCGCCCGCCGGGACCGTAGTACTGGCCGCCGAGCGTGGCGGGGTCCGTGGCGGCGCGCAGGGTCGGCAGCGCGCCCATCGCCGGCGTCTGGGTGATCAGCGGCGCGAGCCAGGTGAGCGGGAGCCTGAGGGCCGCGGGGGTGTTCCGGGCGAGTTCGGTGCCGGACAGGCCGGGGTGCGCGGCCACCGCGACGGTGGTGCCGTGTGCGGCGAGACGGCGCTGCAGCTCGTACGTGAACATCAGGTTGGCCAGCTTGGACTGACCGTAGGCGCCGACCCTGCTGTACGACCGTTCCCACTGCAGGTCGTCGAGGTGGATCGCGGCCCGGATGCGGTGGCCGGTGCTGCTGACCGTCACCACGCGCGAGTCGGGCACCGGCAGCATCAGGTCCAGCAGCAGCCCGGTGAGGGCGAAGTGGCCGAGGTGGTTGGTACCGAACTGCATCTCGAAGCCGTCCCGGGTGGTCTGCTTCGGGGTGTACATCACGCCGGCGTTGTTGATGAGCAGGTCGATCCGGTCGAACCGGGACAGCAACGCCGCCGCCGCGTTCCGGACGGAGTCGAGCGAGGTCAGGTCGAGCGCCTGCACGGTCACGTCGCCGGTCATGCGGGCCGCGGCCTGCTCGCCCTTCTCGGTGTTGCGCACGGCGAGCACCACGGTCGCCCCGCGCTCGGCGAGCGCCTTGGCGGTCTCGTACCCCAGTCCGGTGTTGGCCCCGGTCACCACGGCCACCCTCCCGCGCTGATCCGGAATGTTCGCCGTCGTCCACTTCTCACTCATGTCAGACCCTCAGCTCAGTAACGTACCGGAAGTATCTTGCGTGGACGACGCTAAAGTACTCTCGGTACTTTGTCAACGTACCGCAGGTACCTAAGTTAGGCTGGTGATCGTGACTTTCCAGCGGGCGCGAACCGAAGAGCAGCGGGAGATCCGCCGACGGGCCATCCTCGACATGGCGTCGGCGATGCTCGACGAGATGCCCGTGGCCGCGGTCACCCTCAACGAGCTGAGCCGCCGGGTGGGCCTGGCGAAGCCGAACGTGCTGCGCTACTTCGAGTCCCGCGAAGCGGTGCTGCTGGAACTGCTGGACCACTTCCTGCAGGAGTGGCTGACGGAACTGGCGGGCGAGTTGGCGGCCGGCGTCGACGAAGATCTGCCCATGGCCGAGCGGGCGACAGCGGTGGCAGAGATCCTCAGCCGCTCACTCTCCGACCGGGTGGTGCTGTGCGACCTCTTCGGCTCACAGGGCACCGTCCTGGAACGCAACGTCTCCGTCGAGGTCGTAGCCCGCTACAAGCGCGCCTCCCTGGACCGACTGACCACCATGACCACCACGATCCAGAAGTACCTGCCGGAGCTGGGCGAGAGCGCGACCCTCTTCAGTCTGCAGACCATGGTCCTGGCCGGAGCGCTGTCCGCATACAGCACACCCCCACCCAGCCTCCAAGCGGCCTACCGGGCCGAACCCGACCTGGCGCGCTTCCACTTGGCACTGAAGGACTCCCTGAAGTCGGCCCTCACCGCAACGCTCCTGGGCGTGCTGCCCCGCGTCTGACAGCGGACCTGTGCAGGACGGGCCTGGCGAAGGCCACCTTCATGTCCTGCGCTCAGCCGAAACTCCAGACGGTTCGAGGCAATGTTCGATGACAGACCGTCAATGCCAAGCTCACGTGATACGTCGGTACGCGGCGCGGGCGTTGGCGATGCGAGCGAGGCCGGTTCCGAAAGCCGTTGCGGCGAGAAGGCACGCGAGCCAAGCGGTGTCGCGGTGTCCGGCCCAGGTGAGTTGTCCGAGGGGCGGGATGGCGAAGCCGTTGAGCAGCAGCCAGCACAGTACGGCGGTACCTGGCGCGGCAGTGAAGCGGGCGCACAGTCCGAGTACAGCGGCCAGGAGGGACAGCGCGAGCAGGGCCGTGCCGGGGTGTCCGTGTTCGCCGAAATGGTTGGTGATCGCCACCAGCAGTAGAGCGCCGGTGAAGGCCGCGAACCAGACGATCGGAGTCGCAACGGGCTGGGGAACGGCCCTGGCGCCTATGCTTATCCGCACCCACTCGATCAACTCATACTCCCTTCGGCATGGACGCGAGGCAGGGCAAGAGTTCTCACCGAACCCTGGGTTGCAAAGAATATTCCCATGGGACGCCCGCGGTTCCGTGCGGGTCAGGGCGGTGAGCACGGCGGGCAGGTCGGCGGTCCAGACAGCCGGATCGGCCTCGGCGCGGTGGTGCGGCACGGTTGCGTAGCCATCCGCGCCTGCGTCTCCGGCAGCGGCCAGGGCGGCGGCTTCCAACGGGCAGACCGCAGCGGTCAGCCCGTAGCGGGTCCTCCTCGTCCAGAGTGACAGCGCGCTACAGCGCACCAGGTGCCCGGCGGCGCGCGGGTTCGTCGGTATGGCTGCCGCCCACCGGTGTTGCCGACGGGCGCACGTGGTGGGGCTGCTGTGAAGCGTCGCGAGTCCGCGCCGAGCCGTCCGAAGCCGAGCCCGCGGCGGCCGTCGAGGAGGAAGGGTGACGAGGAGAGCAGTGGCAGCGGCCCCCTGACCGCCCTGTCCGCGGTCATCCTAGTGGGCGCCTGGCGTCTGGTAGCCGTCTTCCCGAATCCGCCTACATCGTCGCCGGATCCCCCGGCAGCATCGGCGTTCAACAGGTCGGAGCGTGGCAAGCCGCCCGCGAGAAGGGCGAGGAGACCGAGGTGTCGGAACCGTCGACGCCAGACGTCGAGGAAGCGCTGCGTCGCCCCGTCGGCGACGACAACGGCGTGCCCCTCACGCGGCTCCAGCGGGACGTGCACGTCGCGCACACGAAGGTCGCGAAGGCGCTCCTCGCAGACGCGGGTATCGAGGGGAAGACCGGCGTCCGCACGGGCAAGGGAGATGGCCCGGGCTCACACAAGAACGCTGTCCCGCCGACCCCCTCCCCTGCCGTCGACTCCCATGGGGACGGTTGTTGTCGCAGGTCAGAAGCCACCGCCAGCACCCCCGACCCGGCGCCCCGCGAAGAGAGGTCGCGTGTAGGGCACATCCGGCCTGCCCGGGCGATCCATAACCCCAACGACAGCATCCGCCGCCACACCAAGAGGACGACATGAGCCCCACGTTCACCACCATCGCCCGCGGGATCACCTACCTCGTCCTCTTCGTCGGCGTCCCGATCGGCACGGCCGCCGCCACGACCCACCACATGCTCGACGGCACAGAGTGGACCACCCCCGAGCCGGCCGAGCCGCGCCCCGCCGCGAAGCCCACGGCCATGAAGGCCCCTCCGTCGCCCAATGCGCGCAGCTCAGCCGCCCCGTGGAGGCTCGGCGACTGCGTGACCCGGCAACTCCGGATCGTCGACTGTGCCCAGGGGGCATTACAGGTCGTCGGCAGCATCCGCGACCCCGGCCACCGCCCTTGCGCCGACCTGCCGGAGACCACCCAAGTCCGGCCCGCGGGCAAGTACGCGCTCTGCCTGACCGACTACTGACCACGCCGGATGCTGTCGTTGGTCGCTCCGACGGCCTGGGTGGCCTGCCTTTCATTCCATTGAACTTTCTTCTCTCTCCAGCTCGTTGACCGAGACAAGGACGTAAACTTTATCCCCCAGCACAGCCCATTCGGTGTCCTTGACAGACACTGAGACCCAGGCATCCGCCGTTCGCTGCTTTACACTGCAAAATGCGCCCGCAGTTTCTTTCAGCTTCTGTGCGACCCTCGCGTCCGTGTCGACTGACTCACCATCCGGGGCGCTGTAGATGTCATAGGACGTGCTAGTCAAGACCGCAGATTTCCGAACTTTCACTCGGTCCCCTTTCTTGAACGGTACACCTTCCCCTTTCCCGCTTTCACGATACCGTTCGAAGCTGTCGAAGTGGAAAACACGACCGATCATCCCAGGATCTATGAGCGAATCACTCGACGTGATGTCACGCATTGACACAAGCTCAAGAAAAATTGTGGACCCGATCAGCTCCGCCTCTCCCGCTTTGGATTTGTGCCAGCCCATCCTGTCGCGTTCTTTCGACCGGTCAAGGAGGATGCCATAAACGCCATGCACGCGGGTCACCCACGATTCGAGCTCGTCAGGACGTTCAGGTACCAGGTAGCCGAAATTCTGCTGAAGAGCCTTGTCGGTGAGTCTTCCGAGCAGCTCCAACTCTCCTTCCTCTCCGGATTTTTCGACTTCCTTGACAGAAACGACCAGACGCTGCAAAAGCCTCAGGGATAATTCATATGCCACCCGATGGTCATCGATGTGCTGTTTTTCGTCCGCTTTGATGGCCTCGGCCATCAAAGCACTCACCTTGAGCTGTACTTCGTACTCCCCGTCCTCGGGTTTGCGCGGCCTCCAAAAAGAATTGACGTGGTTCAGCTGATTGTCCCAGGGGCCTGGATTCGCCGCCCGATCCGCTTTTTTAGCCCTGTACGTCCCGGAGGGGTACACCCCTTCGGCAAGTCCGATGCTCTTGAAGGACCGGAAGTCGCGTTCCCCTTCCAGCACCAGGCGCATTTTTCCATTTTTAGCATCGGTCTTGAGCAGGACTCCTTTCAGTCTCGGAGGTTCCGTTTCCCCGAGGAATTCAACATCGGGCCAGCCCTTGATGTTCTGCGCCGGCACGGCCACATAGTCCGTACTCTCATGTTGTATTCCGTCGAGTACCTCGTCCTGATACTGGAGCGGTTTCACGCTGAGAACGTTCGCCCCCAGAACTTTCGGTTCAGACGTACCCCACCGAGATCTCAATACCTTTTCGGTGTTCGCAAGCGGTTTCTTCTGCTCATCACTGCCTTCTGCGCTTTTCCCGTCATCCACAACCCTCTGGCTCCTTCTACTCGTCGGCCGCGTGCGGCCGGCTGGAACGGCCGACGCGATCGGCCGCACGACCGGCCCCGCCCCGCGGCATCACGTCACTCGACAATGTCTGTCGGCGCTCGGGACCACGACCGGATGTTCCCGGCTGATCCACCGGAGCGGAGGACTGAGGGTGCGGCCGATCTTGGTGCGCACTTCGATGTCAGCTGCTGGGTTTGCCGTTGACGGGTGCAGTGTTCACGGCGGCGTGATCGATCTGGTTGACGATCTGGGTGGGCATGAAGAGGGTCCGGAATGCCTCCGCTCGCTTCTGGTCGCCGTCGCGGGCGATCTCCAGGGCGATCTGAAGACGGTCGGCTTCGCGTTCTTTGAGGAGGTTGTCAGCAGCCTGGGCGCGCAGGGCCTGCTCCTGGAGCCCGGTCGAGTAGGCGTCCAGACCCTGGCCCTCGCCGAGGAAGGCGTCGACGGTGACGCCGTCGGTGCGCATGACGTGGCGCTCGGCAGCCGTGACGATGCCTGGCAGGGTGATCGTGCGACCGTCCGGTGTGGTGTAGTCGCTGGTGTAGGTGGGGTCGACGGCCGGTGCCAGCTCGGTTCCGTCGGGTGCCTGGGTGCGTACGAAGCCGGGGTGTGTGTTGCCGGTGAGGTCACGGGTGGCCCCGACGAGGTCGAGGATCTGCCGGCGAACCTCGGCGGTCCTGGGCACGTTCAGGACACGGTCGAGGAGGGAGTCCAGCTCGGCGAGCGGCACCTCCTCGCGGGATTCGGAGTGGCCGCTGAAGAACGCGACACGGACGTCGACCAGGTGCAGGACAGCCGCGTACTCCTGATTCATCTGGCGGAAAAGGAAGTTCAGGGTGCGGCTGGTGTTAATGTTCTCGATGGTCCGCTCGACCGCCGACTCCTCTCCCTCCTCCAGCTTCATGTCCATGCTGGTGTCCACGGTCACTTCACGGCGCGCGGAAGCCCTCGCGGCGTTCTTCCCGACCGCGCTGGTGAGATTCTTCGCGAACTCCTGCCGGGCGGAGCTGTTGCTGCCGCTGATTCCGCCGCTGACCGAGGCACTCGCGCTGCCCCAGCCCCAGGAGCCCTTCGCGGACGCGGAAGCCTGAGCGTTGTACTCGAAGCTCTTTGACGATTCGGCGGAGTTGCCCTGCTCGGCAGTGACGGCCTGCTCGAACTCCCGCTCGCTCTCGTCGCTGGTGGAGTCCAGCACCGACGACGTCGACTGGATGCTCTGCGACGACCGCCTGTAGGAGCTCACCCGCATCGTCGTGCGCTCTCCGGGCAGCAGGGTGAAAGTCTTGATCACCCTGCCGGGTCCGTAGCTCAGCGGCACCGAGGTGAGCTGATAGGTCTCCACCAGGAGGAGGCGCGGTCCGGTGTAGCGGGCGTCCGGCACGAAGCGGAACGTGTAAGCACCGCTGCCCGTCCGCGTCGCCGTCAGCTGACGTCCCTGGTGCATCTCCGCCACCACCGCGTCGGTGTCGACATTGCCCAGCGCGTCGCGGAACGCCTGCGCAGCAGCGCCGTCCGTCGGAACGCTCAGCAACGGGAACACCTTCGGGGAGCGGATGCCCAGATTCGTCAGGTCCAGGAACGCCTGCCGCACCCGGCTGGACGACAGGGCGGGCGGCATGGTCCGGCACGGCGGTGTGATCTGTCCGGTGACGGGGTCCTCGTAGCCCAGCACGAACGCCTGCCTGGTGACACTGCGCGGCCACTGTTCGTTCTCCGGTGTGGCCGGCAGAGGCCTGGACGCGAGGGTGAAGGCGAGCAGGCGGCCACTGAGCGCTGCGGACGCCGGCTGGCCCAGGTCAAGATGGAAGACGAGCGGGTTGCCGTCCAGGCTCATACGGATGTGGAGGATCTGCCCGTTGTACGACGTGAGCGAGCCGCTGATCGCCGCCGCGGGCGGGCCTCCGTTGAAGTCCACCTGGTTGATCAGTTGCTGGTCCTCCGTCATCACCTGGACCAGGAACGGAAGGGGCGTCGAGGCCTGTGCCGAGAGCCGGAACGAGTTCGCCGGCACGTCCGCGCGGCGCTCCAGCCGGTAGGTCACGCAGAGCACCTGTCGCCACGCGTCGTCGGGCACGGCGAGTTCCAGCAGGTGATTGCCCTGAAGACTGGTGCTCTCCGCAACCGCCTCGGACACACCCTCCAACAGTCCGGCAAACAGCTCCGCCATGGTCCCCATCCCCCTGCTCCGCACCACACGTAGTCCCTGCCGGACCAACGCCATGACGAGGAATATGCCCATGACACAACAATTGATCAAGGACAGGAACAGCCAACTCGCCCACCCCTTTGGAACGTTGCGTAACGCACCCGCGAAGCCGACCCGACTGCCGTCGGGCACCGGACCCACAGCTGAAGACCCTGCAACAGGCGAAGCCGACACCCGACGACACCATCACATCAGTAACCGCCCCGTCCCAGCGCCTGTCCAAAACCGATCATGCCCGTGCCCGTGAACAGCACGAGGAACCCAGACCAGCGGTGCCGCCGGATACACCGCGGCCGTCCGCACCGCCCGCACCGAACTCAGGGCGCCGTCTCACCGGGGTGTATCCGCACCGATCGAGCCGACTCCCCGACCGACCCGCACGTTCGCGAGCAGATACGCACGAACATGACCGCGGTGGGCATCCCCGCGGAGGCGATCCTTCGCGCGGCGGCCGTCGCCGTCGATCAGCCCGGCGACATCGAGGTCGGCGGATTCGGCCACACGCATCGGTGAACCGTGGGCGCCCGGCGGCGAGTTCGGAGCCAGGGAGTTCCGCTAGAGGGTGGCTTCCGGGCGCGCGGCCACCGCAGCCGTGACCGCCGAAGCCAACGGGTCGCGGCCCGGGCGGCCGAGGAGATCGGTGAGATCGGGAGCGGTGGCGTCCAGGAAGCCGTGCCGGATGGCCGAGGCGATCGACGCGAGCATGGGCGGCTGGAACAGCAGCAGCCCGGGGGTCTCGTCGAGGAGCCTGCGCCGGTACTCCCCCAGTCCGATGGTGCGATGCGGAACCCCCAGCCTGTCAGCCACCTGACCTGCTGTGATCGGCGTGCCCACCAACTCGTGGACCCGGCCGCGGTGTCCGGCCGGATTCGCCGCGACGGCGGCCGCGGCGTCGGCGAGATCCTCCCGCGCGATCGCGGCCAGGGCGCCGTCCCCGAAGGGGGAATCCACCCCCTCGCCGGCCCATGTCAGCAGGCCGCCGAAGAGTTCGGCGTACAGACCGTTGCGCAGGATCGTCCAGTGGAGTCCGCTCGCCCGGACCAGACGCTCGGTGGCCCGGTGCGCCAGAGCGAACCCGAGATGGTCACCGGCCGTGGTCAGGCTCGTGTAGACGACGTGGTCGACACCGTCGCGTACGGCGGCGTCCAGGACCGCCGCGTGCCGTCCGACGACCTGATCGTCCTCCGCGTACCCGGCGGAGATCAGCACCAAGGTCGACACCCCGGCGAGGTCGAGGCTCGCACGGTCGTCGAAGTCGAGGTGTCTCGTCCCCGGTCCCGGCGTGCGGCTGCCACCCGTCGCCGCCACGCCGCCGGCACGCAACGCCGCAAGGGTGGCGGAGCCGAGGTTCCCGCCTGTTCCCGTCACCAAGATCATGGCCATCACAGTCTTCCGTCGTGGTTCTCGTCGGTCATTACGCTTGATCCTTGATCGCACGCTGACCGGCCACAAGAAGGCAGTTCGATGTCACTCACGCACACCGGGGTAACCACCCCCGCCGCTCTCGACCCCTGTGGTCTCGAAGAGCACCCCGACTGCGGCATACGCGATGTGCTGGACCGCATCGGCGACAAGTGGTCGGTGCTCGTGATCGTCGAACTCGCGGGCGGGCCGCGCCGCTTCCGGGAGCTGCAGCGCGCCGTCGAGGGCATCTCCCAGCGCATGCTCACCCTCACCGTCCGCAGGCTCGAACGGGACGGCCTCGTACTGCGCACCGTCTATCCGACGGTCCCGGCCCAGGTCGACTACCGCCTGACCGGGACGGGAGCCGACCTGACGCACCTGGTCAAGGCGCTCGCCGACTGGTCCCTCGCCCACCGTGCCGATATCGCCGACGCACGGGAGTCGTACGACCGGACCCACCCCGACCACGACATCGGCTGACGCGGGGAGGCCGACACCGGGAGGTGCCGGGTCAGCGGGGCGCAGCTTTCAGCGCCCGATGCACAAGAACTCGGGCGCTGAAAGCTGCGCCAGCCCCAGGAATACTGAAGCGCGACGCCTACTGGTTACTGAAGGCGGCGTCGAACGACGCCTGCGGTTTCGGCCACAGCAGGGAGCGTACGAAGCCGACGGCTTCGGCGGCACCGTGCAGTCGGTCCATACCGGCGTCCTCCCACTCCACGGAGATGGGACCGCTGTAGCCGATCGCCTCCAGCGCCCGGAACGCGTCCTCCCACGGGACGTCTCCGTGCCCGGTGGACACGAAGTCCCAGCCCCGGCGCGGGTCGCCCCACGGCTGGTGCGACCCGAGCACACCGGCCCTGCCGTTGCGCGGGCGCAGCCGGGTGTCCTTGCAGTCGACGTGGTAGATGCGGTCCTTGAAGTCGGTGATGAATCCGACGGGGTCGATGTTCTGCCACATCATGTGGCTGGGGTCCCAGTTGAAACCGAACGCCGGGCGGTGCCCGATGGCTTCCAGGGTGCGCACGCTCGTCCAGTAGTCGTAGGCGATCTCACCGGGGTGGACCTCGTGGGCGAACCGGACGCCCTCGCTGTCGAAAACGTCGAGGACGGGATTCCAGCGGGCCGCGAAATCCTCGTACCCGGCGTCGATGACGGAGGCGGGGACCGGCGGGAACATGGCGACGTACGGCCAGATCGATGAGCCGGTGAAGCCGACCACCGTGTCGATGCCCAGCTTGCGGGCCACGCGGGCGGAGCGCTTCATGTCCTCTGCGGCCCGCTGCCGCACTCCTTCGGCGTCGCCGTCGCCCCAGACGTACGGCCGCAGGATCGCCTGGTGGCGGAAGTCGATGGGGGCGTCGCACACCGCCTGCCCGGCCAGATGGTTGGAGATCGCGTACGCCTTCAGGCCGTGACGGTCGAGGACCTCCAGCCGCGAGGTCAGGTATGCGTCGTCCTCGTCGGCGCGCCGCAGGTCCAGGTGGTCTCCGGACGCGGCGATCTCCAGGCCGTCGTAGCCCCAGGAGGCGGCCAGTTCGGCGACTTCCTCGAAGGGAAGGTCGGCCCACTGGCCGGTGAACAGGGTGACGGGATGCGTGGGTGCGGTCATACTCGCTCCTCGGTGTCGGGCGCGGTGTCGATCCAGGCCCCGTTGTCGCGGGCGGATGCCAGGACGGCTTCGGTGAGACGGACCGCGCGCAGTCCGTCGGCGAACGTGGGCATCCCCGCGGGGACGTGACCGCGGATGGCGCTGTAGACGTCGGTGACGAAGGCGGTGAACGCGTCCTGGTAGCCCAGGGGGTGACCGGCCGGCAGCGGGGACATGCGGGCGGAGTCGGGGGCCGCGGTCCGCGGATCGCGCAGCACGGTCTGCGATCCGTTCGGCCTGCCGATCCACAGCTCTTCGGGGCGCTCCTGCTCGAAGCGCACGCTCTGCCGGGTGCCGTGCAGTTCCAGCGTGAGACTGTTCTTGCGGCCGGGCGCGAGCTGACTGATGAGCAGGGTGCCCAGGGCGCCGTCGCCGAGTTCCACGATGAGCGCGGCGATGTCCTCGTTGGTCACCGGATGATCGCCCCGGCTCGTGAAGACGGTGCGTGTGCGGGCGGTGAGGCGGTGGATGCGCTGTCCGGTGACGAACTCGATCAGGTCGCACAGGTGGGAGCCGATGTCGGCGAAGGCCCGGGAGGGCCCTCCCGCTTCCTCCCGCGCCCGCCAGTTGTCGTCGCTCGCCTGCAGCATCCAGTCCTGGAGGTAGGAGGCGTCGAGGGTGAGGACGGTCCCCAGTTCGCCGCCTGCCACCAGTGCCCGGGCCTGGCGGGCCATCGGGTGGTAGCGGTAGACGAAGGGCACGGCGGCGACGCGGTCGGCCGCGTGTGCCGCGTGCACGAGGCGTGCCGCCTGCGCGGCCGTGGTGGCCAGGGGTTTCTCGCAGATGACATGGGTGCCCGCGTGGAGCGCGGCCAGGGCGTGTTCGGCGTGCAGGTGGTTGGGACTGCAGACGTGGACGACGTCCAGGTCGCGTGCGGTGGCCAGGGCGTGGGCGTCCGGCTCGTGTCGTTCGACGTCGAGGTCGTGTGCGGCCTGCTTGGCCCGCTCGGGGGTGGAGCTGGCCAGGGCGGTGAGACGCCCGCGTGCGGCCCGGCCGGCGCGGGTGTGCACCGTGGCCATGAAGCCGCCGCCGATGAATCCGGCGCGGATGGGTGGGGTCACAGCGTGGCTCCGTAGGGGTCTCGGTCCTCGGGTACGAGCGGGAGGTCGCCGATCCCGCTGGTGACGTGGGCGGTCTCGCCGGAGGCGGCTGCTTCGTCGATGGCCATGAGGGCGTCGAGCACGTGGTAGCCGAGTTCTCCTGTGGCGATGTGCGGTTGCCCGGCGCGGATGGCGCGTGCCATGTCCAGCACTCCCAGGCCGCGGCCCGATGCGACTCCGACGGGCGGGACGGTCTCCCACACCGGCTCACTGCCCGGCCGGGGGACGCGGGTGATCCGCACGTCGCCGGCGAACGTGTTCGGGTCGGGCACGACGAGAGTGCCCTCGGTTCCGGTGATCTCGACGACGCCGGTGCGGGTGAGGGGGGAGTCGAAGCTGAACGTGCTCTGGCTGACCGCGCCGGAGTCGAACCGGGCGATGGCGGCGATGTGGGTGGGGACGCCGACGGTGAAGTCCGTGCCGGCTCTGGCGCCGGCGCGGATGGTTCGGGTGGGACGGCCGGTCGAGCCTACGGCGGAGACCCGGCTGATGGAGCCGAACAGGCTGACCAGGGCCGTGAGGTAGTAGGGGCCCATGTCGAAGAGGGGGCCCGCGCCCTTGGCGAAGAGGAACTCGGGGTCGGGGTGCCACAGGTCCGGGCCCGCGTACTGCATGACGGTGTACGCGGACAGCGGAGTGCCTATGTCGCCGCGGGCGATGGCCCTGCGGGCGGTCTGCAGACCGGGGCCGAGGACGGTGTCGGGTGCGATGCCCACGCGAAGACCTGCGGCGGAGGCCGTGTCGAGGAGGGACCGGGCGCTGAGCCGGTCGATCGCGATGGGCTTCTCCGACCAGACGTGCTTGCCCGCGGCGATGATCGCCGAACTGACCTCCGCGTGGACGGCCGGGATGGTCAGGTTGACGACGATGTCGACGTCGGGATGCGCCAGGACGAGCTCCGGCGCTCCCCACAGCTCCACCCCGTACTTCTGCGCCTGGCCCCGGGCCCGTGCGGTGTCGAGGTCGCCGACGGCCAGCACCCGTACATCGGGAAACGCCGTGAGGTTGGTCAGGTACTGGTCGCTGATGTTGCCGGCACCGATGAGACCGACACCGACCGGAGTACGTGTCGTCATCAGGCGATGCCCCTCGCGGCCAGGTAGCGGACGGCGGACTCGATGCCCTCGAAGATGTCACCGTCGTAG
This sequence comes from Streptomyces dioscori, assembly GCF_003024195.1. GTDB lineage: Bacteria > Actinomycetota > Actinomycetes > Streptomycetales > Streptomycetaceae > Streptomyces > Streptomyces dioscori. Next base: position 68,266 of record NZ_KZ679063.1, on the reverse strand, counting down.
TGGTCGAACTCGATGATGGCGAACTCGGCGTGCGCGGCGGCGGCCAGCGCCTCGTCGAGCGGCACCTGTCCCTGACCGGGGGCGACCTGCCCGGTGTCGGCGGGGTCCAGCGGCACCCCGGAGAAGAACGGGTCGTCGATGATCGCGCCGTCCTTCACATGCAGGGCCTTCACCCGTGCGCCCAGGCGTTCCAGCAGACCGACCACGTCCTTGCCGCCCGCGGAGGCCCAGTACAGGTCTATCTCCAGGTCCACGCCGGGGTCGAGGAGACTCACGAAGTACTCGAAGGCGCTGGAGCCGTCGACGGTGTGGACGAACTCCTGGGAGTGGTTGTGGTAGCCCACGCGCAGCCCGTGCTCCGCCGCGCGGTCCGCCGCTTCGTTCAGGAGCGCGGCTGTTCGGGCGATCTCCTTCTCGTCGGTCCACCGGGCCGCGGGGACGAACGGGTCGATGACCAGTTCGAGGCCGAGCCGCTTGGCGGCGGCGAAGGTGTCGTCGAGCGACGGGACGTCGGCGCCGTCGGGGCGCTGTGTGGACAGCAGTTCGGCGTGCCCGGTGCGGGCCGCCAGCCCGTGGCGGCGCAGCGCCCCGGACAGTTCCTCGGCGCGGCGTACGAAGCCGAACACCTCCACCTGGCTCAGCCCGAGCCCGGCGATTCTGGCAAGGGTGGCGTCCTGGTCGGCTTCCAGGGCATGGCGGACGGAGTAGAGCTGGAGCGACAGCTGTGGCGTGGGCATGTGCGGTTTCCTCTCGGGTTCGACGGCCGGGCCACGGATACGTCCGGACAGGAGCGAGGCGCAGCATGAATACCTACACCCATGTCGGTATCTGTGACGGGAGGGACGATACCTACAGTCCTGCTGGTTTTCTACGGTGGATAGCATTCCCGTATGACTAAGGCTGAAGCGGCAACGCGGCCGGCGAGCTCACGCAACTACCCCAAGGGCGAGCGGCGGCGGGCGCAGATCATCGAGGCCGCGCTCACCGCGTTCGGGCAGGTCGGCTACCGCCACGCCAGCACGGTCCAGCTCGCCGCGGCATGCGGTGTCTCCAGGGCCGGGCTCCTGCACCACTTCCCGACGAAGGAGTCCTTGCTCGAAGCCGTCCTGGAAGAACGTGAACTCCAGGACGACCAGCACTTCTTCCGTACCGACGGCGACCCCACCGACGGACTGGAGTACTTCGCCAGCATGATCCGCCTGGTCGCCCACAACCAGGCGAACCCCCTCGTCGTGAGCCTCTTCGCGGTCCTGTCCAGCGAAGCGACCACCACGGACCACCCGGCTCGTCCGTACTTCACCGCCCGCTACGAGCGGGCACGCAGCCAGATGACCCGGGCCATCGAGGATCTCGCCGACCGCGATCTGCTGCACTCCCACGTGGCCCCGTCCGAACTGGCGGTGAACCTCATCGCCCTGATCGACGGCCTCCAGGTCCAATGGCTGCTCAGCCCGGACACCATCGACATGCCGGAGCACCTCCGGAGCATGCTCCGCAATGTGATCAGCGTCGAACTACCCTTGTGAGCTGCCGCCGCGCCCGCCTCGCGAGCAGGGGCTCCTGACCGTCCGGCACCACGGGACCCCGTCCGGCCGGATTCGGTGTCCAGCCGCGCGTTGGCCATGACGGCCGTCGCGGCACCGTCCCGGTCGGGCACTGCAGCGTCGGGACGGGTGGGGCCGTCGACCGGCAGGCACCTTGGTTCCGGTGGCGGGGCAACTGCCCAGTAGTCTCTGGCCACATGGCCTCCGACGACCTGCGCAGGAGGATACCGAAGCAGGGACATTCAACAGCGAGCGATGAGGGTGCGATGAGTGAACTGACGAAGCCCCAGGTAGACGTTCCGGAGGGTGAAGCGCCTACCGAGTTGACCATCCGTGACCTGGTCGTCGGGGACGGGGCCGAGGTGAAGTCGGGCATGGTGGTCAGGGTCCACTACGTCGGGGTGACCTTCGGGTCCGGGAAGGAGTTCGATGCCTCCTGGGACCGGGGCCAGCCGTTCAAGTTCGCCCTGGGCAGTGGCAGGGTCATCAAGGGCTGGGACCGAGGTGTGAAGGGGATGAAGGTCGGCGGTCGACGCGAGATCATCGTTCCCCCGCGTCTCGGCTACGGCAATCAGTCGCCGTCACCATTGATCCCGGCGGGCTCGACCCTCCTCTTCGTGGTGGACCTGCTGGACCTGTATCGCAGCGTAGAAGGCTGGAGCAAGGCCTAGCGCTCAGGTGCACCGGTCGTTTCACGCCGGGTGGGCGAGGTCGGCGAGGCTCTGTCAGCCCCTGCGTTCGAATGCCCGGTGGAAGAGGCCGCGGAGGGAGGGATCGGTCCAGAACGCGTTGTCGCAAAAGCCGATGGAACCGTTGTGGGCGACGATGAATCCGTGGTCACCCGCTCGGAAGACGACGCCGTCCTCCCAGTGTTCGATGTTCGTGACCCGGACGGTGGAGGCATCCCCGTCGGTGTACCAGTGGTCGACCTTGAAGGTGACCTGATTGCCGCTGACAGAAGCCACCGTGCCCTCGAAGGCTGCCGTCTGCTCTGTCGCCCGGTCGCGCAGACTGTCGACGGTGGGCCCCGCACACTTGGCTTCGCCGCTCTCTCCAGCGGCCTTGAGGACAAGCGCGGACGGGGTGTCGTCGGAGGAGTCCATCGTGCCCCAGGCGATGCCGCCGGCCACCGCGAGCACCGCCGCTGCCACGAGGGCCAGACGGCGGCGAGGCCGGTGGGGGGACGCCTGCACGGTTCGCATGTCGGTGTCGACGGTCATGGTGGCCTCCATCAGCCGGTGGGGATCGGGTGGAGGAGCCACCGAGGCCGATGCGGGGTCGGCGGCCTGCAGCCGGGCGAGCAGTTCCTCATCGTTCACCGGTCGCTCCTTCCTTGTCCTTCACCAGACATATGTGCGGCCGACCCTGCGCCGAGCCCCGGCACATCCTCCAGCCTGCGCCACAGCACCAGCATCGTCTCCGCGAGTACGTCATCGACCGCACCGGCATCCGCACGCCGACGCAGATACCGGTGCAGCGGCTCGGCGACCACGCCCACCAGCGCCTCGAATCGGGCTTCCCGCTCCGGGGGACGCCCACGCTCCAGCTTGAACTCCATACCTCCGCCTGTCCGGCACCATCCGCTTTCTTTCACCAGCGACGGAGCACCTGCCTCGCAGGGTTCGCGAACGAGGTCGGGTGCCGGTGCCGGATGTCGGTACCGGGTGTCGGTGCCGGGTGCCGGGTGCCGGGTGCCGGGTGCCGGTGCCGGGTGCCGGTGCCGGGTGCCGGTGCCGGGTGCCGGGTGCCGGTGCCGGGTGCCGGTGCCGGGTGCCGCCTACGAACCAGCGGTCGTCCTCGCGCCATTCATGCTGCGGGCGAGGTCAGTTCGAAGACGGCCCCTGGTCGCGACCGTCACGTGCGCACGTGGAAGCGCAGCATGGTGACTCCGCCCGACTGGACGTTGCTGAACGGCTCCAGGTCGATCCGGTCGAGGCCCGGCGGTGCGAAGCGGACGCCGTCGCCGAGCAGCACCGGCAGCACGTACACCAGGATCTCGTCGACGAGGCCTCGCTGCAGGCACTGGGCGGCCACATCGGCTCCGAGGATCTCCACGTTCTTGTCGCCGGCGGCTCGGCGTGCCGCGGCCAGGGCCTCCTCGATGTCGCAGGTGAGGAAGGTGACGTCGGGGTCCGGCTCCTCGGGCGGGCGGTGAGTGAGCACGAACTGAGCCCCGCCGTCGTAGCCCGTGTTCTCCTCGGACATCCGCTTGCCGACCTCGTACGTGCCCCGCCCGATGAGCATGGCGCCCGTGGCCGCCATGACATCCGGGAACGTCGCCGACGTCATGTGCTCGAAGATCCAGTCCATCGTGTGGCCGGGACCGGCGATGAAACCGTCCAGGGACATCACCCTGTTCACGACCACTTTGCCGGTGCTCGCATCCCTCATGCGTCTTCTCCAAGCAAGTAGAGGGCGGGATCGCATCATAGGTCGGTGAGCGACCTCTGCTCCGGCGTCAGCCGGAACCCGGACCTGTCCCATGGCGCCACCGCAGCATCCTCCCGGCGGAGGTCTCTCCTTCTTGAGGACTACTCCGCGACCACCGCCTTCGACTTTGGTCCGGAACGGTAACGGGCGCGCGGTCGGATGTATGACGTCTCGCCGGCACAGACGATGGAGACCACAACGAAACCCCATCGGTTCATCCTCCCGGGCCCGCGGCGAACTCCGGTCCAACGGCCCGCCTACGACAGGAGCACTCCACCGTGACCGCCTTCCCCTCCGGCGCCCCCACCGCGACCCGCCCCGCCGTGGCCGCGGCCCGCGCAACGGACCTCACCAAGGTCTACGGACAGGGCGAGACCCAGGTGGTCGCCCTGGACAGCGTCTCTGTCGAGTTCCGGCAGGCCGAATTCACGGCGATCATGGGCCCCTCGGGCTCCGGCAAATCCACGCTCATGCACTGCATGGCCGGTCTGGACGCCATTTCCGGCGGCTCGGCGCGCATCGGCGACGTCGAGGTGTCCTCGCTCAAGGACAAGAAGCTCACCCAACTGCGCCGTGACAAGATCGGCTTCATCTTCCAGGCCTTCAACCTGCTGCCGACGCTGACCGCGCTGGAGAACATCACGCTCCCCATGGACATCGCCGGCCGCAAGCCCAACAAGGAGTGGGTGGACATGGTCGTGGAGACCGTCGGCCTGTCCGGGCGGCTCAAGCACCGTCCGAATCAGCTCTCCGGTGGTCAACAGCAGCGTGTGGCCGTGGCCCGTGCGCTGGCCGGCAAGCCCGAGATCATGTTCGCCGACGAGCCCACCGGCAACCTCGACTCACGCTCCGGCGCCGAGGTCCTGGGCTTCCTGCGCAACTCGGTGCAGCAGCTCGGCCAGACCGTCGTCATGGTCACCCATGACCCGGTCGCGGCCACCCACGCGGGCCGGGTGATCTTCCTTGCCGACGGCCGGATCGTCGACGAGCTGTACGACCCGACCGCCGGCAGCGTCCTCGACCGCATGAAGCGCTTCGACGCCAAGGGACGCACGAGCTGACCACGGGCCGACCACGAACTGACGCGGCGCGGCGGCCTCCCGGCCCGGCGCCGCCGCGTCGCGAACCGGCCACCACGCTCCCGCCTTCTCCCCCCAGGACTCCCCCATGTTCCGTACCGCCCTGCGCAATGTGCTCGCCCACAAGGCCCGGTTGCTGATGACGGTGCTCGCCGTGCTCCTCGGCGTCGCCTTCGTCTCCGGCACCCTGGTGTTCACCGACACGATCTCGAAGGCCTACCAGAAGAGCTCCGAGAAGGGATTCGACACCGTCGACGTCGCGGTCCGCCCGCACGACAAGAACGACGACGCGACTCCCGGCGACCCACCACGGCTGAGCCAGCGCCTGCTGGACCGGGTCTCGGCCGTTCCCGGGGCCGGGACCGTCACCGGCACGGTGGCCGGCTACACCGCCGTCGCCGACAAGGACGGCGACCTCCTCGGCAACGGCTTCTCCAGCACCGGCGGCAACTACTACCCCGCGAAGAACGGCAAGGATCCGCGGTACGACCTCGGCTCCGGCCGCGCCCCGGTCACCGCCGCCGAGGTGGCACTGGATTCCAGGACCGCCGACCGCGGCGACTACCGTGTCGGCGACACCGTGCGGCTGTCCACCGACGGCCCGGTGCGCCAGAAGAAGGTCGTCGGCATCTTCACCACCGACGACGGCAATGTCGCGGCGGGCGGCACCCTCACGCTCTTCGACAACGCCACCGCGCAGAAGCTGTTCACCGGGTCCGGCCAGTACGACCAGATCGACATCCGGGCCGCTGCGGGCACCTCCCAGGCGACACTGAAGGCCGGCGTGGACAAGCTGCTGCCCGCCAGGGCGGAGGCGGTCACCGGAAAGAAGCTCGCCGACGACCAGGCCAAGGACATCAAGGCCGGCATGAGCGGCCTGCAGACCGGCCTGCTGGTGTTCGCCGGGATCGCGCTCTTCGTCAGCATCTTCATCATCGCCAACACCTTCACCATGCTGGTCGCCCAGCGCACCCGGGAACTCGCCCTGATGCGCGCGGTCGGTGCCAGCCGCCGCCAGGTGACCCGCTCGGTACTGATCGAGGCCACCGTCGTCGGTTCGGTCGCTGCCGTCACCGGTCTCCTCGCCGGCATCGGTCTCGGGGCCGCACTGCGCTCGCTGCTGGGCGTCACGGGCTCCACGGTCCCCGACGGGCCGCTGATCGTCTCCTCGACCACCGTCCTTGCCGCGCTCGTCGTCGGCGTTGTCGTCACGGTCCTCGCCGCCTGGCTGCCCGGCCGCCGCGCCGCGAAGATCCCCCCGATCGCCGCGATGAGCAGCGTGCACACCGCTCCGAGCGGCCGCGGCCTCGTCGTACGCAACACCATCGGCGCGATTCTCGCCGGCGGCGGTGTCGCACTGGTCCTCGCCGGGACGGGTATGAGCAGCGGCGACGCCAAGGCACCCATGGGCTTGGGCGCCGGCGCACTGGTGATCGGCGTGTTCGTGCTCACCCCTCTGCTGTCCCGGCCGATGATCGCCGCCTCGGCACCGGTACTGCGCGTCTTCGGTATCGCGGGCAAGCTCGCCCGCCAGAACGCGGTACGCAACCCCCGCCGCACCGCCGCCACCGCCTCCGCGCTCATGATCGGCCTCACCCTCATCACCGGCCTGACCGTGATCGCGGGAAGCGTGCAGAAGAGCATCGACGAGATGGCCGCGGGCTCATTGCGCAGTGACTACGTCGTCTCCCTGGGAGCCATCGGCGCCACCGGCCTGTCACCGGATGTGGAGAAGACGCTCAAGCGCACCGACGGCGTCACCGCCACCAGCACCCAGCGCACCTCCCCGGCCCTGGTCGACGGCGACACGACAGCGCTCACCGGCGTCGACGGCGACACCATCGGCCAGATGATCTCGGTCGACTTCAGCTCCGGCTCGCTCTCCGAGGTCACCGGGAACAACATCGTCGTCGACGACGACACCGCCCAGGACAACAACTGGCACGCGGGCTCGAAGGTCCCGGTCACCTTCGAGGACGGCGCCAGGAAGCAGTTCACCGTCGCGGGCGTCTACGAGGGCAACTCCCTGCTCGACGGAATCGTCATCGACAGCGCGGTGCTCTCCGCACACATGGCCGACGTCACCGACAACAAGGTCATGGTGAAGACCGAGGACGGCCCGAACCAGGCCACGAAGGATGCCTTGCAGAAGGCGCTCGGCGACAACCCGGCCATCAACGTGCAGGACAAGAAGGACATCTCCAACGACATCGCCAAGGCGATCACCCTTCTGCTGAACATGCTCTACGGGCTGCTCGCCATGGCCGTGATCGTCGCCGTCCTCGGCGTCATCAACACCCTGGCCATGTCGGTCTTCGAGCGTTCCCGGGAAATCGGCATGTTGCGCGCCATCGGCCTGGACCGCAAGGGAATCAAGCGCATGGTGCGCCTGGAGTCACTGGTCATCTCGCTCTTCGGCGCGGTCCTCGGCCTGTGCCTCGGTGCGTTCTTCGGCTGGGCGGCCGGCGAGCTGATCGCTCCCTCGCTTCCGACGTACGAACTGGTCATGCCCTGGGGCCGGTTGGGGCTCTTCCTCGTCCTCGCCGCCGGCGTGGGCATGCTGGCCGCGGTGTGGCCCGCCCGCCGCGCCTCCAAGCTCAACATGCTGGCGGCCATCAAGTCCGAGTAGCCTCCCGCCTCGCGCGAACACCCACGTCGGCCGGGCTGGTTCTCCAGCCCGGCCGACGCCGGTTCGCCGGGGCCAAGGCGTTGTTCCACGTCATCTCACCATGGGACGTGCTTGTGAAGGGGTCCGGCCGTGAACCCTCTTGCTGCCGCCGCCTCACGCTGTCATGCCGGCTGCAGCAGCACGGTCTCGAAGGAACGGGCTACGCGCGCCGGCATTCGCTCTGCGGGTGGTAGCGGACGAGGCCGTGCTCGCGGGCCGGAGTCGCGGCGTACTCGGACACTTCCTCGGCTTTGCCGTATGCCATGAGCAGGTACACCGTCGGCCGCGACCGGCTCGCCCAGCCGTACCCCGTGGTCATGCCGACGGCATTGGCCGGACGGACGATCCGCTCGGTCGTACGTTGCCGGAATCCTCCGTCAATTGAATTACGCCCTGGGCGCCTCCGACCGCGCGCCGGCGTGCAGCCATGTCGGCCGCCGCGTCCAGGTCGCGGACCACGTGTCCGGCGTGCTCCTTGGGTGCGACGAGCAGCCTCCCAGGCCGACGCCGGGTCCCTACCGGTACGTGCGCAGCCCGTCGAGGATGAGCGCGAGCATCTGGGGCGCCCGGTCCTCGGGGCCGGCCGCGGCGCGCCACAGTGCGCCGGTGAGCTGGAGGAAGTCGCGCGGATCGGCGTCCGCGCGGATGCTTCCGTCCTCCTTGCCGGCGTCGAGGAGTTCCGTGATCGCGGCGACGACCGGCCCGTAACTGTGCTCGCTGATCGCCTGGTGCGCTCCCGGGCCGAGGGCGTCGCCCAGGCCGTGCTTCCTGCGCATGGCCTCGACCAGTTCGACCGTCCAGTCGCGCAGCGCTTCCAGCGGCGGCATCCGCTCCAGCAGGCCCGTCACGGTGCCGGTGATGCGTGCGACCTCGTCCTGGTAGACGGCCAGGACCAGCGACTCTCGGGTCGGGAAGTTGCGGTACAGGGTGCCCGGGCCGACCCCCGCGCGCTGGGCGATCTGGTTGAGCGACGTACTGCCGTCGACCGCGAGCGCTTCGCGCGCGGCGGTGAGGATGCGTGCCCTGTTCTCACGGGCGTCCGAACGGACCACGGGACCTCGCTTTGCTAAGTGGAGAGCTCTCCACTACCGTATGTGGAGACCTCTCCGCATACTTTAAGGAGCGTCATGCGTTACATCAAGCTGGGCACGACCGGCCTCGACGTGTCCCCCATCGCGATCGGTGCGATGACCTACGGCGAACCCGACCGGGGCCACCCCGTCTGGTCGAAGCGCGAGGACGAGGCCCGCCCGCTCATCAGGCACGCGCTGGAGGCGGGGATCAACTTCTTCGACACCGCGAACATGTACTCCAACGGCTCCAGCGAGGAGATCCTCGGCCGCGCGCTCAAGGACTTCGCCGAGCGCGACGCCGTGGTGATCGCCACCAAACTGCGCCATCCGATGCGGCCCGGCCCCAACGGCCGTGGCCTGTCACGCAAGGCCGTCATGACCGAGATCGACCACTCCTTGCGCCGCCTCGGCACGGACCACATCGACCTCTACCAGATCCACCGCAACGACCGCTCGACCCCGTGGGAGGAGACACTCGAAGCGCTCCACGACGTCGTGAAGGCCGGCAAGGTCCGCTACCTGGGTGCCTCGTCCATGCACGCGTGGGAGTTCGCGAAGGCGCTGCACCTGCAGAAGCGACACGGCTGGGCGCGGTTCGTGTCGATGCAGGACCACTACAACCTGCTCGCCCGTGAGGAGGAGCGGGAGATGATCCCGCTGTGCCTGGACGAAGGCGTGGGCACGGTCGTCTGGTCGCCGCTGGCCCGCGGGCGCCTCGCCCGCCCGTGGGACGACTCCCACTCGACGGTGCGCTCCGAGACGGACGGCGCCTACGCCGACCTGCTCTACTCACCGGCCGAGGAGGCGTCCAACCGCGCCGTCATCGAAGCGGTCGGGCAGACCGCGAACGCCCGCGGTGTCAGCCGGGCACAGATCGCCCTCGCCTGGCTGCGACACCAGCCGGTGGTCACCGCGCCCCTGGTCGGCGCCGGTTCGATCCGGCAGATCGACGAGGCCGTGGCGTCCCTCGGCATCGAACTCACCGACGACGAAGTGCGGGCCCTGGAAGCCCCGTACACCCCCCGGCACGACTGGCAGGGCGTCTCCGACGAGGCCGAGATGGAAGCCATCCGCCGCCGCGTTCCCGGCATGGCCCTCGCATGAACCCCGCCGTCCGCCCCGGCCCCCTGACATGCGACTCATGAGCTGAGGAGATGAGAATGGCACAGGTACTGGTCACCGGAGGAACGGGATTCGTCGGGAGCTGGTGCGTCCTGACCCTGCTCGACGCCGGACACACCGTACGCACCACGGTCCGCGACCTGCGACGCGAGCCGGAACTGCGCTCCTGGCTCCGTGCGGCAGCCCCCCTCGACGACGACCGGCTCACGGTCGTGCGCGCCGACCTCGAACACCCCGAAGGCTGGGACGACGCCGTCGCCGACTGCGACTTCGTCCTCCACGTCGCGTCGCCGACCCTGCGGCGCGCGCCGGCGAACGACGACGAACTGGTGATCCCCGCGCGCGAAGGCGTCCTGCGGGTCCTGCGCGCCGCCCGCGACGCACGGGTACGCCGGGTCGTCCTGACGAGCGCCTTCGGCGCCATCGGCATCGGGCACCCCCGGCGTACGGCTCCGTTCACCGAGGAGGACTGGACGAACGTCGACGGCGACATCCCGCCCTACCAACGGTCCAAAACACTCGCCGAACGCGCCGCCTGGCAGTTCGTCACCGATGAGGGCGGCGGCATGGAACTGGCGGCGATCCATCCGGTGGGGGTCCTCGGACCGCTCCTCGGACCGGACGACCCGCCGTCCCTGCGCCTGGTGCGCAGGATGCTCGAAGGCCGGGTCCCCGCGTGCCCTCCCTTCGGGATGGGCTTCGTCGACGTCCGCGACGTCGCGGATCTGCATATGCGCGCGATGACCGATCCGGCGGCCGACGGCGAGCGCTTCCTCGCGGTCGCCGGTTCCAGCCTGCGCGTCGTCGACATCGCACGCATCCTGCGCGACCGCCTGGGCGAGCGCGCCGCGAAGGCCCCGACCCGGGAACTGCCCGTGTGGCTCGCACGCGCGCTGGGCGCCGTGAACCCGGAGCTGCGTCTGCTCAGGCACCAGCTCGGCCGGGATCTCGATGCCACGAGCAGCAAGGCGGAGAGGCTTCTCGGGTGGCGGGCGCGGCCCATCGAGGACACCATCGCTGAGACCGCGGAGAGCCTCCTCGCCCACGGCATCGGGGCACGGCCCGGCTCGTAACCGATCGGCACGGCAGCCCTGCGCGCGGCACTCACCGCTGAAGTGATGTCCACGTGAGGCTCTCAAGTCACCTTCGCGTCAGCGATGAGTTTCCCCGCCTGCCTCAGTCCTACCTGGTGAACACCACAAGCGGACTGTACGCACGCGCCGTCGATGCGGCTACGAATACGGAACGGATACGGATACGGATACGCACGGGGTCCTGGCGCCCCCATGTTCGCTGTGCGAGACCCGGACGGCAATGACCTCATTCTCGTCGATAGCTCCTGAACAGGCGGTTATGCGCGATGGAAAAACAGTTCACTGCGACCCTGCGGAAAAGCCCCGAGAACGGCGGTTGGACCTATGTCGTGTGGCCCGAGTCGGCCGAGTTCTTCGGCACCCGCGGCCTGGTGAAGGTGAGGGGCACGATCGACGGTCACCCGTTCCGAAGTTCGTTCATGGCTCTGGGAGACGGCACACACAAGCTGCCGGTGAAGGCGGACGTACGCAAAAAGATCGGCAAAGAGGCAGGAGACACGGTGACCGTCCGCCTGGAAGAGCGCCTGGACACCTGACATCCACAACGACGGGGCGCGCCGCCCGGACGGATCCGGGCGGCGAGGCTCCACTCCGGCGACTCGCCCCGGACACCTGTATCCGAATCCGGTTGCTGGAGCGTGGTCAGCTGCGCATCCTGCTGGGATGCGCTTCTCCGTGAACATCCCGAACTTCGGTGACTTCGCCGACCCCCGCAACGTCGCGACGGCGGCAGCGGCCGCCGAACAGGCCGGCTGGGACGGGCTCTTCGTCTGGGACCACATCCTGCACCGTCAGCACCAAGGGCGTCCCTTCGGAGATCCCTGGATGCTGCTGACCGCGGCCGCGCTGGCGACCTCCAGGATCCGGCTGGGCACCCTGTTGACGCCGGTCCCCCGCTACCGTCCGCAGCAACTGGCCCGCCAGGTGGCCACCCTTGACCACCTCAGCGGCGGCCGGGTGATCTTCGCCGCCGGCCTGGGCGGACCGGTCGAGGACGAATACCGCAGCTTCGGCGACGCCGCCGAGCCACGCGTACTCGCCGAGCGGCTGGACGAGGGACTGGATCTGCTGCGCCGCTTCTGGTCCGGCGAGGCGGTCAACCACCACGGCCGGCACTACGAGGTCCGGGATGTGACGCTGCTGCCCGCCACCGCGCAACGGCCCGGTCCGCCCGTGTGGATCGGCGGGTTCTGGCCGCGTCCCGCGCCCATGAGGCGGGCAGCGCGGTGGGACGGCGCTGTGCCGCTCTTCGAGTCGGCCCGACACGGTCATGTGCCGGACGTGGCGGAGGTACGCGAACTGGTCGGCTATGTGCGCGGGCACCGCCCGGCCGGGGCCGAGCGCCCCTTCGAGTTCGTACTCGGCGGCGCCACGCCCCCGGACGCAGCGAAGGCACGGGACGTCGTCGGGCCCCTGCACGACGCCGGTGCCACCTGGTGGGACGAGCGACAGGTCCAGACCGGCCCCGACCTGGACCGCCTCCTCCCGGTTCTGCGCCGCATCGAGGCGGGACCACCGGTGCTCTGATCAGCCATTCGAGTGCGCCGGCCGTCCAAGAACGCCGATCGCCGTTTTCGGCACCCCGCTCGCCCTGGGCGCCACGCGGAACCTGCCCTCCGGTGACCCCGGATCCGGCAACCACTGGATCATGGTCGCGGTCAGCTGCGGTGTCGGTGGCGGACAGCCCAGATCGTCAGCCCTGGTCGTCAGCGCTGGTCGTCAGCGCTGGTTGTGGACTCTGGTCGTCAGCGCTGGTCGATCGCGAGTCCGCGTGCCGCGAGTTCGCTCAGGACGGGATCCCGTCGGCCTTGCAGTATCTGTCCGTTCATCTGCAGTGACTTGTTGAGCCGTCGCAACGACTTCATCTTGAGCAGGGGGCCGAGTTCGGTGAGGGCATGGTGGCCGCCGAAGTGGAGTTCGCAGAGGTCGGGCAGATCGGCCAGCGTACTGATGTCCGTCACTTCGTCCAGGTAGCCCATGCGCAGGGACTGGAGCGAGGTGAGACCGGCCAGGGGCGACAGACTCTCCCAGTGCAGGTGGGAGAGGTAGAGGCGGGTCAGGGAGTGAAGGGCGGGGAAATCCGTAAGCTGCGGAATCCGGTCCACGCTCAGTACGCGCAGGTCGGGACACGTCTCCAGGACGTCGAGCGAGTCGAGGCCCGGGGTCCAGTGGAGTGTCAGGTCGGTGACCGGGGTGCCGGCCAGTCCGCTGATGTCCTTGAGCGCATGGCAGTCCCGCACACCGACCTTGGTGAGTGCGGTCAGGCCGTCCAGGCGGCCGAGGTCGGTGAGCAGGGGAAGACCACTGAACCCCAGTTCACGCAGAGTCGGCAGATCACCCGGGTCACCCGGACTGCCCAGGCTGTCGCAACGGCTGACGGCCAGTTCCTGCAGGGCGCTGCGGGGGCCGAGACCGGTGAGGTCCAGCAGCCCGGAACACCTGTCGAGACCCAGTCCGCGGAGACCGGGGAGGGAGGCGAACGGGGACAGGTCCCGGATCAGGCCGAGCCCGTCCAGATGAAGCCGGAACGCGCCGGTGAGTCCGGCCAGGTCGGTGACGTCCGACAGCGCGGGGCAGTTCTCGAAGGTGATCTTTTCCAGGGAGGGCAGGGATCCGACTCCCGCGACGGAGGCGAACCGCTCGCTGTCCGCGATCCGCAGCTCCGCCAAGTGCGTCAGCGCGGAGAGCCCGTGCAGGTCGAACAGGTCCGGACAGCCCTTGATCTCCAGCTTCGTCAGGCGAGGGTGGTGGCCGAAGCCGCGGAGGGACTGGAAACGGGGGCAATCCTTGATGACCAGCTCGGAGAGATTCACCGCCGCGGCGATGCCGGTCAGGTCACGAAGCTGCTTGCAGCTCTCCAGTCGCAGGGAGGCGAGTGCGGGCACGTTCGTCAGGCCGGTCAGGTCACGCACGGCCGTCCAGCCGACATCGAGGTGGGTGAGGCGGGTCAGGCCGGAAAGCTGCGCCGGGGAGGTGAAGGACCGGCAGCCGCGCAGGTTCAGGTGATCGAGCAGGGGGAACGCTGCCGAGAAATCCATCACCGAGGTGACCCGAGTGATACTCAGGTCGAGGTGACGCAATTGACCGAGGGACAGCAGCGGTTTGACGTCGGACACCGGACGGCAACGGTGCAGGCTCAGCCAGGTGAGCCGGGTGAGTCCGCTGAGCGGGGTCAGGTCCTCGACTCCCGCGCAGCCATTCAGGTCGAGGTGGCGCAGGTCGGTGAGCGCGCTCAGTTCCGTGAGGTCGGTTATGTCCTTGCAGCGGTCCACCGTCAGTGTGCGCAGCATGGTCAGGTGCCGCAGGCCCGACAGCGAGGTCACGCGCTTCAATGTCAGCTCCGTGCGGCCCTCACGGCGGAAGGCCGGCACCAGCAGTGCCTCGGCGTAGCCGTCCGGGTCTCCGGCCGTCGGCCACAGCCGCAGCAGTGTGTCCAGGGCGAGGTCCGCGACCGGCGCGAAACGGGCTGCCAGCTCCAGCGCGGCTCCGTTGTCGACGACCACCACCAACTCGCGTACCGCCTTGCGCGCCTGAGCCTGATTCGCCGTGTCGAGAAACTCGGAGAAGGCCACGACGAGTTCGTCCAGGTCTCCGCGGCCGGTGATCGAAGTCATGGCCAGAACCTTACAACTCCGTTCCTGGCGCCCCCCGAACACCGGCCACAGCTCGCCGCTCAGCCGCAGAGCCGTTCAACCGTTCAACCGTTCAGCGACGACGTCATCCGTCATGCCTCGGATCGGCATCGGCATCGGCATCGGCATCGGCATCGGCATCGGCATCGGCATCGGCAGGATCCGCAGTTCGTACGCAACCCCACACGCCGAAGCGAGTGTTCGCTTCACGGTGTGTAGACGGCCGTACTGCCGTACAACTCCCTGGTGAACGCGGAGATGTCCGCGCTGCGGTCGGCGCCGTTGAGGTTGTACGTCAGGAAGACTCCGTATCCCTCGCTCACGGTGCGGCGGGCAAGCGTGGTGACCGTGCTCTGCGAAGTCCTGCCGATCTCGACGGCTGCCGGCGACAGTTTCGACTTGGGCAGTCCGATGCCGGGGACCTGCCAGGACCCGTAGTACGGGTTCCAGGCGTAGGTGAACTTGGACGAGATGTCGACACCGCCGTAGGACAGACGGGATGCGGACGGTCCGATGTTGTAGAGGCTGATGATCTTGTCCGGCATGTTGGCTCGGAGCGCGGTCACCAGATGGACGAACGAGCTGGCATTGGGCTGTCCGGTGCCGTTGTTGCCGTACTCGGCGTATTCGTCGTCGAAGTCGATGCCGTCGAGACCGTACCTGGTCACCGTGTCGGACAGCTGCTTGGCGAACGCCGATGCCGTCTGCTGCGACGGGAAGTTGGCGAAGCCCGCCCCCTGATGGTTGCCCAGCACCGACAGGACGACCTTGATGCCCTTCTGCTGCAGCGGCCGTATCTGGGTGGCGGCGTTGTCGAGGACGCGCTGCACGTTCTCGTTGAAGTACAGTTTTGCCGTCTTCGTGCCCGTGTCGTAGTTGATGTTCGCCGCGAAGATCACGGCCACGTCGAAGACGGTGTCGCCGCCGTTGGCGAGGGTGTACTTGCCGACGTTCAGCATGCTGTTGTTGTTGACCTCCACGTACGCCACCGCCGTCGGCCCCGCCTTCGCGAGCGCCGGGGCCGCTGTGGCGTGGGTCGTGACGGTC
The DNA here is from genome assembly GCF_003024195.1 of Streptomyces dioscori. Lineage (GTDB taxonomy): Bacteria > Actinomycetota > Actinomycetes > Streptomycetales > Streptomycetaceae > Streptomyces > Streptomyces dioscori. Next base: position 52,577 of record NZ_KZ679063.1, on the reverse strand, counting down.
GAGCCGAGGGCGAGGGCCGCGACGGTCGAAAGTACGACCACGGCGGCCTGCACCCTGCTCCGTACAAGCGTGAGCATCATTGATCGGTCTCCTGACGCGTGGTCGGCGCTCGTCCTGTCCGAACCTGCCGAGCAAGCTCTCCGTGCCTCGACAGCCGTGTGCGATTTCTTCCCACCTTCCACTCACGTCACACTGCAACTCGCCTATTACAGCGGTGAGATGACGAACCGGTGGGTCTGCGACGATGCATCGGATCAGAGGTCACAGCGCCCAACATCCACACGCAGGACGGGCCCTGCACTGCGATCGGCAGTACAGGGCGCCGTCAGAGCCCGGACGGCCTGCGGGACTTCATGGCCACAGTCGGGCATGGACCTGCGCTGATACGTCGTACGTCTGCGGCGCGCCGACCGCGCGGGAACCCCTACCTTCATGGACGACGACGTCCGGGCCCTGGTGGGCGGCTCCTTGCGGTGGGACATCGAGGTCATCTGCTCAGCTTGTGGGTTCGCGGTGGCTGTGTGCGACGGCGCACTGCCTGCTGACCTCCGCGATCAGTTGCTCTCCGAGCACGGAGCGGCGAGGTTGCGGGTGACTTCCCCGCAGGGAATGAGCATAGTTTTTGCAGGCGCAGGACGAACGGCTGGAGCGACCGGCCCCCGGGGGCACACCTGGTCATGGCGTCGGCGGGGTACGCGCCGAGCGAGTGGGCGGGCGACGCGCGGTCATGTTGATCCCGGCGCACCGAACTGCGTGGTGCATGCATGTTTTCGTTCGGGGTGGACAGCCGAACCGGCATGGGTGCCAACGGAATGAAAAAGGTTCACAAGCCCGTCCTCGTCTCAGGACTGGTCGCGCTGGGTGTACTCGGACTGGGTGCGTGCGGCGGTGGTGACGGAGATGCGCAGGCTGCCTCCACCAGTGCGGTGTCGGACAGTCCGGGCGCCACCACAACGACCGGAAGCAACCTGCCCACGGACTCCGCCACGGCGAGCGATACCGCCGCGGCAACCCCGAAGCAGGGCAGCACGGACAGCCCGGGCATGGGCAGTGACTGCACCACGGACCGTCTGCGCGCCGGCCTCGAAGCCACGGGCCAGGAGATGAACAGCAAGTACTTCGACCTGACCCTCACCAACATCAGCGACGGCAGCTGCGCGCTCAAGGGATATCCGGGCCTGTCGCTGACCGATCAGAACGGTGATCGCATCGGGAAGCCCGCGACCCGCACGCAGAGCGGAGCCGCGGAGAATGTGGTCCTCAAGGCGGGAGAGGCCGCGCACGCTGTGGTGCGGACCCCCGACAAGGGCGTCACGGACGGCAAGTGCTGGCCACAACCGGCTCGGATCAAGGTCTTCCCGCCGAACAACACGGCCTCCCTGTCCGCGGATCCTGCGGGGCTGCAGGTCTGCGGGAACTCGTTCACCGTCGGACCGTTCACCGCGCACGCGAACTGAACATCCCCCACACACCGAGCACTGGCGCCGTTCGCGGTCAGGCGCGCAATCGCCGACGGCGCCACGCCGCCGAGGTGGCTACGCCGTCGCCCGGAGCCGTCGCCGGTAGTGCAGGGGTGACTCCCCCACCGCTCGTTTGAACGCGGTACTGAACGCGCTCTCCGAGCTGTAGCCGAGTTCCGCGGCGAGGGCGCCGACCCGGACGTCCTGATCGCGCAACGCGCGCTGAGCCAGCAGCATCCGCCAGCGCGACAGATACGTCAGCGGCGGGGTGCCCGCAGTGGCGCGGAACCGCTCGGCGAAGCTGGTGCGTGACATCCCGGCGGCGCGGGCCAGTTCCGACAGCCCCCAGGCCTGCCCGGGCTGTTCGTGCATCAGCCGTAGCGCCGGGCGCAGCGGCTCGTCGGCCAGCAGCCGCAGCCAGCCGACCGGTGTCTCCTCCTGTTCCAGATACGCGCGCAGCATCTCCAGCAGCAGCAGTTGACCGTTCTGCCGGATGGCGAACCCCGAACCCAGCCGTCCGCCGGATGCCTCGTCGAAGAGCCGCTCGACGATGCCGCCCAGGCGGGAGGCGGCCGGCGTCGCCGCGTGCACGCGGACCAGGCCGGGCAGCGCCATGCTCAGCAGCGCAAGGCCCGCGGGACTCACCCTGACCTCGCCGCCGACGAGCACGTCGTCAGTGGCCAGGTCGGCCTCGGTCAGCGCCATCGCGTCGAAGCCCGCCCCGGGTATCAGTTCCACCGGTGCGCCGCCGCCCCGCCCCCCGCGCATGTCGACCCAGGTGCGGTGGTTGAGCAGTGCCACGTCGCCCGCGGCGAGCTCCACGGGACCCTCCGGGCCGCCCGGCCCGTCCACCGTGATCCGGGCCGATCCCGCGACCAGCACGACCAGCTTGAGCGGCCGGGACACCGCGCCCCTGGACACCCACGGTCCGCGGACCGCGAACCCGCCGGTCATCATCCCCCGCACTTCCACCACGTCGAACACGTCGGACAGCACGTCCGTGACCGCCACATCAGACATCCCCGTACTCTCGCGCAGAAAATACGGACGCACAACGATTCAGCGTCCGGAGTACGCCGCCGATGCTGGGAGACATGACCACACAGCAAGTTCCGCTGGGCACTCCGTTCACCGCCTCCTCCACCGCCGACGACGTCCTCGACGGCCTCGACCTGTCCGGCCGGGAGGTGATCGTCACCGGTGGCCACGGCCGGCTCGGGCGCGAAGCCACCCGTGCCCTGTCCGCCGCGGGCGCCACGGTGACGGTGGCCTCCCGCGACCCCGAGCGGGCCGCCGCGGCGGTGCACGGGCTCCCCGGGGTGCGTGTCGAGCGCCTCGACCTCACCGACCCGTCCTCGATCGAGGCCTTCGCCCGGCGGTGGCTCGCCTCAAGCCGGCCCCTGCACGCCCTGGTCAACAACGCCGCTGTGCTGTTCACGCCCGAGCTGGTGCGCGACGCGCGGGGTCACGAGCTGCAGTTCTCCACCTCGCACCTCGGCCACTTCCAGCTCACCAGGGCACTTGTGCCGGCCCTGCTGGCCGCGGAGGGCGCCCGAGTGGTGACGGTCACCTCGGGCGCGGCACGTATCGGCGAGATCCGCTGGGACGACCTGGACTTCGCGACCGGGTACGACCCCGGCACCGCGTACGGCCAGTCCAAGCGCGCCAACGTCCTGTTCACCGTCGAACTCGACCGCAGGTACGCCGCCCAGGGCATCCGCGCCTTCGCCGTCCACCCCGGAGTCGTCATCGGGGCGGGCCCGTTCACCCCGCAGGAGGCCGCCTCGTACCGTGCGCAGGGTCTGGTCGACGACCACGGCGAAACCGTCATCGACCCCGATGCCGGCAAGAAGACCGTCGCCCAGGGGGCCGCGACCCTCGTTTTCGCCGCCGCCAGCCCGCTCCTGGACGGTCTCGGCGGGGTCTATCTCAAGGACGGCGACATCGCCGTGCTCGACGACGAGCAGCGCCCGCTGACCGCGGACAGCATCCCCTCCGACGCCAACTCGGCGATGCTCGACCCCGACGACGCGCAGCGGCTGTGGAAGCTCAGCGAGCACCTGGTGCCCTGACGAGCTGGGGCCGATGCCGACGGGCGAAGACCTCGGCATCCGCCCGCCGGCACATCGAGCCTGGACGTCGGGCCAGCCCGCTCTGCTCGGTGAGCGGAGCGGGCGCCACACGTCCGCGTACGACGGGCCTCCCTCCGGCTGGCCGGCTGGTTCGAGACCCGCTGCGTGGGACCGTGCGCCTGACCCTGGGCGGGTGACCGCCCTCGTGACGGCCCACGGGGCGGCCGTTCAGCCAGCCTTCGACGCGGTGGTCGACCGTGGCGGGCCGGGGAGGAACGGGACCGGCATGGCATCGGCCTCGTGGACACCGCTTTGCCGGAACGGCAACAACAGTGGTGTGAGCGGAACGCGATGGGCGACGGTGGGGGCATGGCAGACAACACTCCTCGATCGCCCGCGTCCGACACCTCTATCGCCTCCGACGGATACGCCGGCGATCCGGCGGTACGGGCGGAGTGGGACAACCGGTACGCCGACCGCCAGCAGTTGTGGAGCGGCCGGCCCAACGGCGCACTTGTGGCCGAGGTGGCCTCGCTCACGCCCGGACGTGTGCTGGACGTAGGGTGCGGCGAGGGCGCGGACGCCGTCTGGCTGGCAGGCCGCGGCTGGGACGTCACCGCGCTCGAAGTCTCGGGAGTGGCGCTGGAGCGGGCAGCCGGGCACGCACGGGACGCGGGCGTCACCGTCCGCTGGGTCCATGCCGCCCTGACCGAAGCGGCGCTCCCGTCGGCCTCGTTCGACCTGGTCTCCGCGCAGTACCCGGCTCTGCTGCGCACCCCCGACGCCGCAGCCGAGCGAGCACTGCTCGCGGCCGTCGCCCCCGGCGGTGTGCTCCTGCTCGTGCACCACGCGGGGATGGACACACCGCAGGCGGACCACGGCGAGTTCGACCCGGCCGACTACGTCTGGCCCTCCATGGTCGCCGCTCTGTTCGACGACGACTGGAAGGTGGAGGTGGACGAGCAGCGGCCACGGACGGCACCTGACGGCGGCGCCGGCGCGCACCACACCGACGACGTGGTGCTACGGGCGCGTCGGCTGCGCTGAAGGCTGCGCTCCGGCCGACGCCAGACGCCCGATGCCGGACGTTCGGCATCGGGCATCGGGCGTCGGGCATCGGGCTGCGCTCGGCCGTGGCCGTGGGCTACAAGGCGTGGGTCAGTCGGTCGTTCAGCAGGCGGGTGAAGCGGGCCGGGTCGGGCAGGTCGCCGCCTTCGGCGAGCAGTGCGCTGCCGTAGATGACCTCGGCGATCTCCGCCAGCGCGGGGTCGTCGGCGTTGGCCTCGTACGCTGTGCGCAGGGCGATGATCAGCGGATGTGCGGGGTTGAGTTCCAGGGTCCGCTTGACGGGAGGCAGCTGCTGCCCCATCGCGCGGTACATCTTCTCCAGCGTCGGGGTCATGTCATGGGCGTCCCCGACGATGCAGGCCGCCGAGGTGGTCAGGCGCGACGACAGGCGCACCTGCTTGACGTGCTCGGACAACGTGGTGGTCAGCCATGGCAGCAGGGCGGCGTAGTCCTCCTCGCGCTGGGCCTGTTCGGCGGACCGCTCCCCCTCGGCCGGCTCGTCGAGGTCGACCTGGCCCTTGGCGATGGACTGGAGAGGGTGCCCGTCGAAGGCCGGGACCCGGTCGGCCCAGACCTCGTCGACGGGGTCGGTGAGGATGAGGACCTCGTAGCCCTTGGCCGCGAGGGCCTCCATGTGGGGGGAGTTCTCCACCGTCGCACGGGTTTCGCCCGTCAGATAGTAGATCGCCTCCTGGCCGTCCTTCATGCGCTCGACGTACTCGCGCAGGGTGGTGGTCTTCTCCGGATCGTTCGTGGAAGCGGCCGACACCACTTCCAGCAGCGCCTCGGTGTTGTCCGTGTCCTCGATCAGCCCTTCCTTCAGCGCCCGGCCGAACTGCGCCCAGAGTTTGGTGTAGCGCTCGCCGTCGTTCGCCTGCATGGTCTTGATCGCGCCGAGGACCTTCTTGACCAGGCGTCGGCGTACGCCGCTGATCTGGCGGTCCTGCTGCAGGATCTCGCGGGAGATGTTCAGCGACAGGTCGTGGGCGTCGACGACGCCCTTGACGAAGCGCAGGTAGTTCGGCATCAGCGCTTCGCAGTCGTCCATGATGAACACGCGCTTGACGTACAGCTGCACCCCGCGCTTGGTCTCCTGGGAGAACAGGTCGAACGGCGCCTGGGAGGGGAGGAACAGCAGCGCCTCGTACTCGAAGGTTCCTTCGGCGCGCATGTGGATGGTCTCGGCAGGGTCGAGCCAGTCCTGGCTGAGCTGCTTGTAGAACTCGTTGTACTCCTCCTGGGTGACCTCGGCGCGCGGCCGGGCCCACAGGGCCTTCATCGAGTTGAGGGTGTCGACCGCGGGGGCGGCGGTCCCGTCGGTGTCGCTGCGCTCGGTGGCCATCCGGATCGGCCAGCGGATGAAGTCGGAGTACCGCTTGACGATCTGGCGGATCTTCGACTCCGACAGGTAGTCGGCCAGGTCGTCCTCGCTGTCGGCGGACTTGAGGTGCACGGTGACGGAGGTGCCCACGGGCAGGTCGTCGACGCTCTGGATCGTGTAGGCGCCCTCGCCGTCGGACTCCCACCGGGTGCCGGTGTCGGCGCCGGCCCGCCGGGTGAGCAGCGTGACCTTGTCGCCGACCATGAAGGCGGAGTAGAAGCCGACACCGAACTGCCCGATCAGGCTCTCGGCGGTGGCGGCGTCCTTGGACTGCTTGATCTTCTCCATCAGGCCGGCGGTGCCGGACTTGGCGATCGTGCCGATCAGGTCCACGAGATCGTCCCGGCTCATGCCGATCCCGTTGTCACGGACGGTCAGTGTGCGGGCGTCCTGGTCGGCTTCCAGCGCGATGTGCAGGTCGGCGGTGCCGACCTCGGTGAGGCTGGAGTCGGTCAGCGATTCCAGCCGCAGCTTGTCCAGTGCGTCCGAGGCGTTCGAGATCAGCTCGCGTAGGAAGATGTCCTTGTTCGAGTAGATCGAATGAATGACCAGTCGCAGCAACTGGCGTGTCTCGGCCTGGAATTCCAGCGTCTCGACACTGCTGTCCATGCGGGAACCTCTCCATGGGAATCAACGGGAACGTCATGAAGGTACGGGACCCGGCCGGGGCGGATCACAGCGCCTCGACGGCGTGCTGCGCGGCCGGCCCTGCTGTATCCGTGCCCGCGGCTCCCGGTGACGGATGTCAGGCATCGTCCGCCATTGGCGCCGTGAGCCGGTAGGCGGGGGTGTCGCATCCGCACCCCCGCCTGTCGCCGACCGGAGACGAGCAGGCAGCGCGCCTGGCGCTCCCGGGCGAGCAGCACGTCATACGGGCGGGGCAGGTCCCGCACCACGCACGTCGGCCCGAACAGGCCGGCCGATTCGCCTCGGCCGGCGCCGGTCGAGGCGAATCGGCCGGCCCATGCCGGAGTCGGTCCCAGGGAGTGACGGTTACGCGGACAGGGCTCCGGTGTCGTGGACCACGGTTCCGCCGATCACCGTGGCGCCGACGGTCAGGGTGTCGATCCGCTGCGGGTCGACGGTCAGCAGGTCGTCCGAGAGGACGGCGAAATCCGCCAGCATGCCGCGGGCAAGGCGGCCCTTGCGGTCGTCGGCGTGTTCGGCGTAGGCGGAGCCCACGGTGTAGGCGTACAGGGCCTGTTCGGGGGTGAGTGCCTCGGCGGGGGCCAGCGGGGCGCCGCCCGCGGTACGGCGGTTGACCATGTCGTGGATGCCGAGCAGTGGGCTGCCGTGTGCGACCGGGGCGTCGCTGCTGCCGGGCAGAACCGCCCCGGCGTCCAGGAGACTGCGCATGCGGTAGCAGAGTTCGGCGCGTTCGGGACCCAGAGCGGTGATCATTCCGTCGCCGATCTCGGAGACGAAGCGCCCCTGCGGCACGGGGACGACGCCGTTGTCCACCAGGCGGCGGACCTGCTTGTCGGAGGCGACGGCGAAGTGCTCGATACGGTGGCGCGCGTCGCGTCGCGGGTGGGCGGCCTGCGCGGCCTCGAAGGCGTCCAGGACGACGTCGATGGCGGCGTCCCCGATGGCGTGGGCGGCGATCTGCCAGCCGCAGCGGTGCGCCTCGGTGATGGTGTGGCGCAGCCACTGTTCGTCGAACTGGAGGAAGCCGACGTTGTCGGGTTCGTCCTGGTAGCCGCAGCACATGTGTGCCGAGCGGCCGATGAGCGAGCCGTCCGTGGCGATCTTGGTGGCGCCGATCTTCAGGCGGTCGTCGCCGAATCCGCTGCGCAGACCCAGGTCGAGCCCGAACCAGGTGTCACCGCCCCCGACTTCCCCCATGTCGTGCAGGACGGTCATGTAGGGCATGACCGTGGTACGGATGCTCAGTGCCCCTTCCTGGACGGCCCGGTGGAAGGCGTGCAGGTCGGCGGGGCCGTGTCCGACGTGTTCGGCGGCGGCGATGCCCGGCTCGGTGAGGCTGGTGATGCCCTCGCTCACGCCCTGGTCGTTGCCGGCCTTGATGGCGGCGACGACCGAGTCGAGGGGCGAGGGCCGGAACGCCCGGGTCACCAGGTGCTGGGCGGTTTCCTGGAGCAGGCCGACCGCCCTGCCGGCCGGGTCGCGCTCGACGTGGCCGCCGTCGATGTCGGGGACACCCAGCCGGTCGGTGAAGCCGGCGCGGGTGAAGGCCGCGGTGTTGCCCACACCCATGTGGCAGGAGACGTGCTCCAGCCACACGGGGCGCCCCTGAGCCGCTTCGTCGAGAGCTTCGGCCGTGGGGTGGGCGCCGATCTTGTTCTGGTCGTAGCCCGCGCCGAAGAGCCACTCGTCGGGGCCCAGCCGCGCCGCCCGCTCGCGTACCGCGGCGTAGAGGGCGTCGAGGGTGGGGACGGTCCGCGCGTGCAGGTCGAGTTCGAGGAGGCGGCGGCCTCGCATGCTCAGGTGCTGGTGGGCGTCGTTGAAGCCGGGCACCACCGGGGCTCCGCGCAGGTCGTGGACCTGGTCGGCGGTGCATCCGGCGACTTCTTCGTCGAGGCCGACGATGCGGCCTCCGAAGACCCCGAGGGTGTGTGCGGTGGGCCGGTCCGCGTCGAGTGTGGTGAAGCGGCCGTTGGTGAACAGTGCGTCCAGGTGCATGACTGGGTCCTAGGAAGGAAGGGAGTTCGGGTGTGCGGCCGACCTACGCGACGGTGGGGAGGCTCTCCCGCGCAGGGGCTTCGGCGCCCGAGGCGTCGTCGCGGGGACCCGAGCGGTACCGGGCCAGGGCCAGCACGCAGACCGTGGTCAGCAGCAGGAGCGTGATGTAGTAGCCGACCACCGGCCAGTGGCCGGCGCCCCGGGTCAGGAGCCACTGGGCGACGAAGGGGGTCGAGCCGCCGATGACGGTGCTGCACAGCTGGTAGGCCAGGGAGACGCCGGTGTAGCGGACCTTGACCGGGAACGCCTGGGACAGGAAGCCCGCCAGCAGCGCGTAGTAGCTGCATCCGGTGAGCACGCCCAGGGCCAGTCCCACCCCGATCAGTGTGCTGTTACGGGTGGCGATCAGGAGGAACATCGGCACCGCGACGACGATGTTGGCGATCAGGGCGCCCGCCATCACCCGCACCGTTCCCACGCGCTGGGCGAGCAGTGCCGCCAGGGGCTGCCACAGGAACTGCAGGACGGCGAGGATCAGGAGGATGTCGAGCATGGTCTGCCGGTGCACGCCCAGGTCGCTGGTGGCCCAGGACAGCACGAAGGTGTTGGTGAAGTAGGCGGACGAGATTCCCATGGCGCTGGCACCCACACCCAGCAGGACCAGTACGCGGGAGGTGCGGAACAGCTCGACCACGGGGATCTTCGGGGCGGCGTCCTCCTGCTGCCTGGCCTTCTCGAAGTCGGTGGACTCGGTGACCTTCAGCCGGATCACCAGACCGATGATCACCAGCAGGGCGGAGAGCAGGAACGGGACGCGCCAGCCCCACGTCATGAACGCGTCGTCGGGCAGGTTTCCGACGGCGATGAAGACGAGGGTGGCCAGGATGGACCCGGCCGGCGAGCCCTGCTGGACCCACATGCCCGCGAGGCCGCGGCGTTTGTGCTCGGCGTTCTCGGTGGCCATGAGCACCGCGCCGCCCCATTCGCCGCCCACCGCGATGCCCTGCACGGCGCGGAGCAGGACGAGCAGGACCGGTGCGGCGGCGCCGATGGTGGCGTAGGTGGGCAGCAGGCCGATGAGCGTGGTGGCGGACCCCATCAGGACGAGGGTGGTGACGAGGACGTTCTTGCGTCCCACGCGGTCGCCGATGTGGCCGAAGATCAGTCCGCCGAGCGGGCGGGCCAGGAAGCCGACCCAGAAGGTGGCGAAGGCCGCGAGGGTGCCGGCGGTGGGACTTGCCGTGGGGAAGAACAGCTTCCCGAACACCAGGGCGGTGGCGGTGCCGTAGATGTAGAAGTCGTACCACTCGACCGCGGTCCCGATGAAGGACGCGGTGGTGGCCTGTCTGGCTTTGCGGCCGGCGGCGGATGTGGTCTGGGGCATGGCTGACTCCGGGGATAAGCGGCGGTGCCGGCGGGGGATGTGACCTGTGCGCGGCGCGAGGCGGCACGAGGTCCTGCGTTGACCGCGACGCTGCGGGTGCCCGTTCGAACGGTGTTGTCCGGTCGGCCATAGTTTCGTGGCCCACCGGCCATACGGTCCAGTACCTTCTGAGCTGTACGGTCATACCTCAAAGGCATGGCCGGGTCCGAGCGGGGATACGGCGGCGGGCGCTGAGCGGTGACGACGCGGCGCCGGCGCCACCGCGGCACGACAGAGCCACGACGGAGGCACGATGGAACTGCGGGTCCTGCGGTATTTCCTGGCGGTGGTGGACACCGGCTCGATGACGGCCGCCGCCGCGCGCGTCCATGTGGCGCAGCCCTCCGTCTCGCGGCAGCTGCGCTCCCTCGAACGCGAACTGGGCGCGGAACTGCTGCGGCGCACCAGCACGGGGGTCCAGCTCACAGCGGCCGGACGCCGCTTCGTACCCGTCGCGAGGGATCTCACGCTGCGCGCCGCGCAGGGCACGGAACTGCTGCAGGCCGTGTCCGGACAGAGCCCGCTCCAGTTCCGCGTGGCCTGCCCCAACTCCACCATCACGCACCTCATCGCCCCGTACGTCGCCGAACTCGGCGGCCCCTTCACCGACGCCCGGGGCTGTGAGCCGGACCAGGTGTACGAGCGGCTGCTGGCCGGGGACGTCGACATCGGCATCTCCACCGCTCCGCCGCCCGGCGGCATGGCGGCGCGGCGGCTGGGCGGCCGTCGGATCAGTGCCCAGATGCCCGCCTCCCACCCCGTCGCCCAGGAGGGCGGCGGCGACCTGGAGCTGGCGGGGCTGCTCGACCACCCGGTCATCGTCAGCAGCCGGGCCAGCGCCGTGCGGCGCGCCCTCGACACCACCCTGTACGAGCAGAGCACGCCGCTCAGGCCCGCCTTCGAGCCGCAGTCCGAGGCCATGGCGCAGGCCCTGGCCGCCGCGGGCCACGGCGTCTGCGTCGTCGTCGACCATCCGCAGTTCGACCTGAGCGTGCGCCCGCTGACCGCCCAGGGCCGCCCGCTGGCCATCTCCCTGTACGCAGGCTGGGACCGCGACCACTACGCGCACGACGAGATCGACGCGGCCGTACGGGAGTTGTCGGACTGGTTGATGGCCAACGACGGCGGCCGAAAGCCCGGCAGCCGCTCCCCCGCTCCTCCCGATTCGCCTCATCACGGCTGAGCCGGCAAGTGGCCGCACCCGTCGTGGTGGCCGGCGCGATGGCGCCGGCCACGGGCGTCACCGTCGGGGGCGGGAGGGAAAGTCGGGTTCGCGGCGCTCGGCGAACGCGCTCAGCCCTTCACGGGCGTCCGGTGAGGTGAAGGCCTTCTGCCCGTAGAGGGCCTCGCTGTGGAAGGCCTGGTCCTGCGGGAGGTCGCCGAGGCGGAGCACGGCCTCCTTGATGGTCCGCAGCGCGGTACCGCTGCGCGTGGCGAGCCGGTGGGCGCGGTGCAGGGCCGCGTCGAGGAGGTCGGGGGCGGGGACCACCTCGTTGAGCAGCCCGTAGCGCAGCGCCTGCTCGGCGGTGACGCGGTCGCCCTGGAGCATCAGCTCCATCGCCCAGGCGTAGGGGATCTGGCGGGTGAGTCTGGTGAGCGTACCGCCGGCCGGCACGACGCCGACGCCGCTCTCGGGGAGGCCGAACTGCGCCGTGTCGGCCGCGATCCTGATGTCGGTGGACAGCATGATCTCGAATCCGCCGCCGAGGCACAGGCCGTTCACCGCGGCGATGACCGGCTTGAACAGCGAGGTGTGCTTCTGGTGCGCGGCGTCCCATCGCGAGATGTCGAAGCGGCCCTCCGCCAGTGCCGGGATGGACTCGGTGAGGTCGGCGCCCACGCAGAAGGCCCGGTCGCCGCTGCCGGTGAGGACGGCGACGGCGAACGCGTCGTTGTCGCGGACCTCGGCGAAGGCCGCGCCGAGTTCGTCGTACATCGCGAGGGTGAGCGCGTTGAGTTTCTCCGGGCGGTCGAAGCGCACGATCGCGACGTCGCCGTCCCTGTCGAGGGTGATGCCGCCCATCAGATGGCTCCCTCTTCCCGCAGCCGTGTGATCGTGTTCTCGTCGAGGTCGGCGAGTGCCCGCAGGATGGTGTCCGAGTGTTCGCCGACCTTCGGCGCCAGTCCGCGCGGCTGGGTGGGCGTGTCGGTGAGCTTGACCGGTGATCCGAACATCCGCAGTTCGCCGAAGTCGGGGTATTCGACGTCGACGACCATGTCGCGCGCGGCGATCTGCGGGTCCGCGACGACCTCGGCGATGTCCTTGATCGCGCTCAGTGGTACGGCGTCCCCGACGATCTCCTCAAGCTCGGTCTTCGTCCTGTCCTCGAACCACCGGTGCAGCAGCGGCCGGACCCGGCGTTCGTACACCTCGGGCGTGAACCGCTTGGCCATGGTGTCGATCTCGGGGTCGTCGGCGAGTTCGGGCCGGCCGAACAGCTGACAGGACAGCCGCCAGAACTTGTCGGTGTAGCCGCCGAAGAAGACGAATCCGTCCTTGCACGGGTACAGCTCGTAGGGCTTGACGAACGGGTGCTCGTTGCCCAGGGGGCCGGGGACCTTGCCGTCGACCGTGTAGGACACGACGGCGTTCTCGGTCAGGCTGAGCACCGAGTCCTGCTGGGAGATGTCGACCATCTGTCCCTGGCCCGTCTTCTCGGCGTGGCGCAGGGCCGCCAGGGTGCCGATGACGGCGTACAGCGTCGCGGAGAGGTCTCCGATGATGGTGCCGACGCGCGCCGGCGGCCGGTCGGGGAAGCCGTTCATCGACCACAGGCCGCCGGTGGCCTGCGCACTGTTGTCGTAGGCGGGCCGGCGGCGGTACGGGCCGTTCTGTCCGTAGCCGGAGATCGCCGTGTAGACCAGGCGCGGGTTCTCCTGGCGCAGGATGTCGTAGCCGACGCCGAGCTTGTCCATCGTGCCCGGCCGGAAGTTCTCCACGAGGACGTCGGCGCGCCGCACCAGCTTCTTGAGCAGCTCCTTGCCCCCGTCGGTCGACAGATCGATGGTCAGGCCGAACTTGTTGCGGTTGAACTGCGCGAAGAACCCGCTGAACTCGTCGCCGGAGTCCGCCGTCAGCTTGGGCGGGAAGTCCCGGGCGTAGTCCGGCTCCTTCGGGTTCTCGATCTTGATCACGGTCGCGCCGAGATCCGCCAGCAGCATCGAGCAGAACGGCCCCGCCACCACCCGCGTGATGTCGAGGACGACCACACCGCGCAGCGCGCCCTCGGACAGTCCTCCGGGCAGCATGCCCGCGAGGGGCCCGGCGTCGTTGAAGGTCATGTTGGTTCCTTGCTCCGGTTCTCGGTCAGCTCGTGCCGGTGTCCACCCGGACACGGGCATCGAGCAGGGTGCCGCACGAGGGACTGTAGAACTCGTCGATGACGATCTTCCAGCCGTCGGTGCGGGGACGGACGCGCACTCCGTGCTCGGCGAGCCGGTCGGCCGCGACATGGGTGACCTTGTGTGCCAGGTCGTGCCAGTCGTCGCCCGTACCCAGGCGGGCGCCGCTGGCCTGTACGTGCCAGCCGTCCGCGTCGCGCCGGGGCGCGGAGGCCCGGGCCGGGGAGTCCGCCGGAACGGGCCGCTCCGGGCTGCGGCCGAGGCGTTCCTCGCGCAGCGCGGCGCGCGCCCGCGTGGTGGCCGCCTCGTCGGCGGCCCCGTCGGTGAGGACCACGCCGTAGGTGTGCCGTGCGGTCTCCTCGGTCACGTATCCGTCCCGGACGTCGGCGGCGACGAGCCGCGGGTCCCGGAGCAGGGGGTCGCCGTAGCCGCCTCCGCCGGCGATCCACTGCACCAGCACGTCACCGTCGCGGATGGCGACGGACTGCTGGTTGATGGCGAGCAGCTCGCGCTCCGCGCTGTCCAGCGTGCCGGGTCCGGGCACCCGGCCCTCGGTGAGGAGGTCGGCGACGTTGCTGCGGCGCCAGACCTCGTGGCCGCTGCCTCCGCCGGGCAGTCCCCCGCCGAAACCGTCGGCGGGCACCTGAGCGTTGGGGGCGAACACGGTCTGGGTGACCTCCTGGGCGCCGTGCAGGGTCCAGGCGAAGCGCAGGCCGAGGCCGCCGCGGTGGGCGCCGTGTCCGGCGCTCTCGACGTTGAGCTGCTTCCACAGGTAGAGCACCGGGTAGAGCATCTCGTTCATCTCGACGTCCGGCAGCATGTTGTTGACCTGCGTCATCATGCCCGCGCAGTCGAGCCCGTCGCTCTCCGGCTGGGCGCCGGCGCCCATGCCGCCGCCGTCCATGTTGAACAGCACGAAGTACTCGCCGTCGTCGGTGGTCCCCGCGGAGATGCCACCCGTCCACGAGTCGCCCCACACCCCCTGGGTACGGTCGCGGATGACCTCGTCGGCGCTGGTACGGCACGCCTCGTTCATCAGTTTCGTGATGACGCGGCTGACCCGGGCCCCGGTCGTCAGGTGCCCGTTGCTGATCGGCGCCGGAGGCCGCGGATTGACGATGGAACCGGGCTCGGCGACGATGTCGAACGCGGTCATGACCCCCTCGTTGAAGGGGACGTCCCAGGCGAGGATCGGCACGATGGCGCTGGCGACGCTGCCGACGAGCGCCCCGTAGCTGCAGTTGACGAAGCCGTCGGTCTGCTCGCTGGAGCCGGTGAAGTCGAAGGTCACCTGGTCGTCGCGCTTGGTCATGGTGCACGCGACGCGGTACAGCTCGTCGACGTGTCCGTTGTGCTCCGTCCACTCCTCGGCGGTGTAGGTGCCGTCGGGGATCTCACGGACACGGTCGCGCACGACCTGCTCGGCCAGCTCGAAGGACAGCTTCGTGTAGTCCCTGAACCGGTCGAGGCCGAACTCCTCCGTCGTGGCCAGCAGCCGCCGGATGCCGGTGTTGTTGCTGGCGACCAGGGAGCGCACGTCGTTCCAGAACAGGGCCGGTACGCGGACGTTGTTGAGGAGGATGCGGCGGACCCACTCGACGGGTTCGCCGCGCTCGAAGATCTTGACGCCCGGCGGGAGCCGCAGCGCCTCGGCGTAGCAGTCGTGGGCGCCGGGCGCGAAGCCGCCGGGGGTCATGCCGCCGACGTCGATGAGGTGCGCCTGCGACTGCGCCCAGCCGATCAGCTCGTCGCCGTGGAAGATCGGCGAGATGACGTTGGTGTCCGGCGGGTGGCTGGCGCCGGCGGTGTGCGGGTCGTTGCTGATGAAGGCGTCACCGGGCGACAGCTGCTCCCCCTCGATCGCCTTCACCAGGTTCCGTACGGCGACGCTGCCGGAGCCGATGTGGAACTGGACGTAGTCGGAGTAGGCGTAGATACGGCCGGTGGGGTCGAACAGCGCGGTGTTGAAGTCACCGGCCTCGGTGATGACCGGGGAGCCCGAGGAGCGGATCATCGCGATGCCCATCTCCTCCACGATGGAGTCCAGGCGCATGCGGATCACTTCGAGGGTGACCGGGTCGAAGCCGTCGGGCAGGTTGTGCGGGGTGCCACTCATGGTCGTCTCCTTCGACGGACGGGGCAGGAGTCAGTGGTCGGCGAGGCGCATCAGGAAGTCGCCGCCGTCGGTGAGCGCGACGGTGGCACCGCTCGGCACGTACACCGTGGTGTCCGGCTCCTCCAGCAGGCACGGGCCGTCCGCGCGGCCGAGGGCTCCGAAGCCGCGGTGCACGTCGATCTCCAGCCGCTTGCCGGTGAGCGGCTCCAGGACCTTGCGGCGGCTGAGCTCGTGCCGCTCCTCGCCGCCCGCGACCCGTTCCACCTTCTGCACGTCGCTGCGCCCGACGGCCCGTACCCGCGAGTTGACCAGGAGGATGTCCGCCTCGGCCCAGGCGGTTCCGGCGCCGAACTCCTCCTCGTAGTCGGCGATGAACTGTGTCCGCAGCGCGGCCTTGTCCGCTTCGCCGAAGGTGCCCGCGGGCAGCCGGGTGGTGACTTCGAAGATCTGGCCCATGAACTTGACGTCGGCCTCGCGGAAGAGTTCCCGCCGGTCCTCGGGGATGCCCTCGGCCTCGAACCAGGACTGTGCGCGCTCCTCCAGAGCGGTGAACTCCTTGTCCAGGTCGGCGGCGGGCTGATCCATCGTCCAGGGGCTCGTCCGTACGGCGGAGAACACGGAGTCGGCGTGCATGAGGCCGTGCGCGGAGAACACGGCGGCGTTGCGCGGGACGACCACTTCGCGCACGCCCGCCTCGGCGGCGATGGCGGCCGCGAACAGACCGCACGCGCCGCCGAAGCCGACGAGGGTGAACTCGCGCGGATCGTGTCCCCGGTTCACCGTGATCTTGCGCAGCGCGTTGGACATCTGCGACGTCGCCAGCCGGTAGACGCCCTCGGCCGCGGCGTCCTCGGTGATGCCCAGCGGTCCGGCCACATGCTCGCGCAGGGCGGCGCGGGCCTGGTCCTCGTAGAGCGGGACGGTGCCGCCGAGGTAGTAGTGCGGGTTGATGAGCCCGAGCACCAGCGCCGCGTCGGTGACCGCCGGGCGGGTGCCGCCCTTGCCGTAGCAGGCGGGGCCCGGGGTGGAGCCCGCGCTGTGCGGGCCGACCCGCAGCAGGTTGCGGCCGTCGACCCAGGCGAGGCTGCCGCCGCCGGCGCCGATGGTCTCGATGTCCACGGCGGTCAGGCTGGTGGGCAGGCCGCCGATCTCGGCCCGCGGCAGGAGCCGGAACTCGTCGTCGATGATCGCTGCCGCGTCGAGGCTGGTGCCGCCCATGTCCGCGGTCAGCACGCGTCGGCGGCCGAGCTGCCGGCCCAGCAGCCGGGCTCCGGTGACGCCGCCGACCGGGCCGGAGTTGAACATCTGGATCGGGGCCTTGCTGGTCTCCTCGACCGACAGGAATCCCCCGTGCACCTGCATGATCTGCACCCGCGCCCGCAGCCCCCGGCCGCGCAGCTCGTCGGCGAGCTGATGGAAGTGCGACGCCACGATCGGCTTGACCGCGGCGTCCAGCGCGGTGGTGACCATGCGCTCGTACTCGCGGTACACGGGAGTGAGACGGCTGGAGAGGGTGTACGGGACGTCCGGGTGGTGGGCATCCAGGTACTCCCCGATCGCCTTCTCGTGCACCGGGTTGCGGAACGACCAGAGCAGACAGACGGCGATCGCCTCCGCGCCGGCCGCCAGTACCGCGTCGACCGCGGTGGCGATCACGTCGTCGGTGAGGGGCGCCAGCACCGTGCCGTGCGCGTCGACCCGCTCCGCGACCTCGATGATGCGGCGGCGCTCCACGATGTCCGGCGGTGCCGCCATCTTGTGCGGGTCGCGCTCGTCGGTGCGGGCCGACCGGGCGATGCGCAGGGTGTCGCGGAAGCCCTGTGTGGTCAGCAGTCCCACGGGGGCGAACTTCTGTTCGTCCACCGCGTTGGTGACGATGGTGTTGCCGAGCACGAAGCGGTCCACGGCGGCGAAGAAGGCGGCCTCGGTCATTCCCGCGCGTTCCTGGAGCACCGCCAGCGCACCCAGGATGCCGGTGGTCACGTCCTTGGTCGAGAAGGCCTTGCCGCGTACGGCGACCCCGTCGACGACCGCCACGGCGTCGGTAAAGGTCCCACCGACGTCGATGCCCACATGAAGTGTCATGCTCGCTGTCTCCTTTGACTGCGTCGGTGCTGTGCTGTGACTGCGCGTCGGTGCCGTGCGCGCCCGGCCGGCGCAAGGGCGGCTCGCGGAGGCTTCCCCGCCTCGCCCCGCCTCGGCGCTGCTGTGGACGCTACGTGCGCCGTCACCGAGCGGCTATGTATGTTCGGTCCACTGGATTCAGGCTGCCGGTGGCTCATCGGCACAGAAGGTGAGGCTCGCACATGACGGACACTTTTCCGGTCGACGTGGTCGTGAGCCTGCTCCAGGCCGCGTCCGCCGAGCAGGAGGCGGACGTGGACGAGCTGCTGGCGACGGTGTCCCTCTCCCGGCGGGACAGCGTGCGCATCGGGCAGGAGCTGCGGCGGCTGCGCGCGACCTCCGACCGGTGGCGGCGCCGCGGTCAGGAGCTGGCGGCACTGTTCTCCTCCGCGCGTGAGCTGGCCCAGCTCCGTGACGTCGACGAGCTGCTGGGCCGGCTCGTGGAGCGGGCGCACGACCTGATGGGCACGGACGTCACCTATCTGTCCGAGTACCAGGAGGACAGCCGCGAGCTGCTGGTGCGCACGACCCTCGGGACGGTCGCGCCGTCCTTCCCAGGGCTGCGGGTTCCGCCGGGGATGGGCCTGGCCAGCCGGGTGGTCGAGGGACGCAGGCCCTGCTGGACGTCCTCCTATGCCACGATGACCCAGGCGCCGCACGATTCCGGCATCGATTCCGCCGTGACCGCGGAGGGCCTCGTGTCGATGCTCGGCGTCCCGCTGCTCGCCGGTGACGAGGTGATCGGTGTGCTGTTCGCCGCCAACCGCGTCGAGCACGAATTCGCCCCGGAGGAGATCTCCCTGCTGTCGGCCTTCGCCGACCATGCCGCCGTCGTGCTGCAGACCGCGCGGCTGCTGGCCCGCACCCAGGACGCGGCCGACGAGACCCGCCACGCCTACGGCGAGCTCGCCCGTCACGTGGAGGCCATGGAGCGGGCCAGCGAGGTGCACAGCGAGCTGACGGGGCTGGTGCTCCAGGGCAGCGAGGCGTCCGATGTCGCCACCGCGCTGGGCCGGGCCCTGCGGTGCGAGGTGACGCTCCTCGATGTGGGGCGTCTGGAGGAACCCGTGGCCACGGCGGTCGACCGCAGCCGCCGCAGCGGCCGGTGCACTCCGACGGACGGCGGATACGTGGTCGCCGTCCTGGCCGGCGCGACCCTGCTGGGCGCGCTGCTGCTGGAGCCGGGCGAGGTTCCGTTCGGACCGGTCGAGCTGCGCACCGCGGAACGTGCCGCCCAGATCACCGCACTGCTCAACCTCAAGCAGGACGCCACGATCGAGGCCGAGCAGCGGGTACGCAGCGACCTGCTGGCCGACCTGCTCTCCGCCGACCCCGAGCGCCACGCCGACCTCGCCACCCGGGCCCGCGCGCGGGGCATCCGGCTCGACGCACTGCGCTCCGTGGTCGTGGTCGCGCTGCCCGCCGAACTGCGTCATGAGGCCGTCCGCGGCCTGCGCCGCGAGAGCGGACTGATCGGGGAGTACGCCGACCATGTGATCGCCCTCACCACCGACGCCGACCCGGCCGCCGCGAGCACCTCCGTCCATGCCACCGTCGGCCGCACCGTACGGGCACCCGTGCTGGCGGTCGGCGCCGGCTTCTCGGACCTGGACCACGATCTGCGCGCCCGGATCGACGCCGCGTCGGCCTGCGTGGGGGTCCTGCCGGCCCTCGGGCTGGACGACGCCGCGGTCACCGCCGACGCGTACCTCCCGTACACGGCGCTGTTCGGTCCCGGTGAGCCGCGCGTGGCGACGTACCTGCGGCTTGTCATCGGCCCGCTGCTGGACTGGGACGCCGCGCACGCAGGCAAGCTCGTGCCCACCCTGGCCGCCTATCTCGGCAACCGGATGAGTCCGGTCGCCACAGCCCGTGCCCTCCACCTGCACAAGAACACGGTGCTGCAGCGACTGGAGCGCACGGCGGAACTCCTCGGAGCGGACTGGCAGGAACCCGACCGGCTCTTCCGGATCACGGTGGCGGTCCAGTTGGCCCACCTCACGAGAGGTGCGTGAGCCCCGGAGAGACGTGCGCGCCGACGGGCTTGCTCCGAGAGCGCCCCCTGGACCCGGCAGGGCCGATCGTCCAGCGAATCGGCAGAGCGCATGGGCCATTCACCCATACCTGTGCGGGCGGAACGGAACTAGCGTCGCCTACCGCACCGAGCTGTTCGGTGACCACGACGCAGTGGAGGGGCCGTATGCCGCGCACCAGCCGTATCCAGGGTCTACGGGACCTGTCCGTCGACGCACGCCGACGGATCGTGGCGGAGTCCGCCACCGTCGATCCGCAGCGCATCGCCGCCTTCGCCCCGCAGCACGGCCTCGGTGTCGACCTGGCCGACCACATGATCGAGAACGTGGTCGGGGTCATGGAACTCCCCGTGGGCGTGGCGACCAACTTCACCGTCAACGGCCGTGACGTGCTCGTGCCGATGGCCAGCGAGGAGGCCTCCGTGGTCGCCGCGGCCTCGAACTCGGCCAAGGTGGCCCGCGCCCACGGCGGCTTCTTCACCTCGTCCACCGAGCCGGTCATGCAGGCCCAGGTCCAGATCATCGGTGTCCGGGACCCCGAGGCAGGCCGGCTCCGGCTGCTGGAGGCCCGCCAGGAACTCGTCGAACTGGCCGACGCACAGGACCCGAAGCTGGTCGAGTTCGGCGGTGGAGTACGTGACATCTCGGTGCGGGTCGTCCCCTCCCGGGCCGGCACCTACGTCGTCGCCCATCTGCACGTGGACGTCCGCGACGCGATGGGCGCCAACGCGGTGAACACCATGGCCGAGGCCGTCGCCGTCCGGGCCGGCGAGATCGCGGGCGGGCGTACGCTGCTGCGGATCCTGACCAACAAGGCGGATCTGCGCCTCTCCCGGGCGCGGGCCGTCTTCGACGCCGAGGCGCTGGGCGGCGAGTCCGTGGTCGACGACATCGTGCACGCGGCAGCGCTCGCGGAGGCCGATCCCTACCGTGCGGCCACCCACAACAAGGGCATCATGAACGGCATCTCCGCGGTCGTCCTCGCCACCGGCAACGACACCCGCGCGGTCGAAGCCGGCGCCCATTCCCATGCGATCTCCCCCACCGGGCGCTACACCTCGATGTCGCGCTTCGAGAAGGACGCCGACGGAAACGTCGTCGGAACCCTGGAACTGCCGATGCCGGTCGGTCTGGTGGGCGGTGCGACCAAACTGCACCCGGTGGCGCAGGCCTCGATCGCCCTCCTCGGTGTCACCACCGCGACCGAACTGGCGGAGATCATCGTCGCCGTCGGACTGGCGCAGAACTTCGGCGCGGTACGTGCGCTGGCCACCGAGGGCATCCAGCGCGGGCACATGTCGCTGCACGCCCGCAACGTCGCCCTCACAGCGGGCGCGAGCGCGGAGGAAGTGCCCGCCCTCGTCGCCCGTCTCGTCGCGGACAAGCAGGTCCGCGCCGACCATGCCCAGCGCGTCCTCGCCGAACTGCGCGCCGGCCGCTGACACCGACAGGCGCAACCGAGAGGCGCACGGGCCCGGACGGACGGCCTGGTCCAGGTCATCGCACGCCCGCCGTCGGCCACGTCGCGCCGACAGAACATTCGCCCCCGGTACGGCCGCGGCGCTACGCCCCGGCCCTACCGACAGCACCGCACCACCGGAGGTTTCCCAGTGACCGGCTACGGCATCGATCAGCTGCCCGGACTCCCCGCCCGGGTCACCGTCTGCGAAGTCGGCCCCCGCGACGGGCTGCAGAACGAGTCCGCGACCGTCCCGGCCTCTGTGAAGGCGGAGCTGGTGGAGCGACTGGTCGACGCCGGGCACCGCGTCGTCGAGACCACCGGTCTCGTCCATCCGAAGTGGGTGCCCCAACTCGCCGACGCGGAGGAGGTCCTGCGTCGCATCGACCGCAGGCCGGGCGTGCGGTACCCGGTCCTGGTCCCCAACATGCGGGGCCTGGACCGGGCCGTCGACCTCGGGGTGGAGGACATCGCGGTGTTCGGTTCGGCGACGGAGAGTTTCGCCAGGGCCAACCTCAACCGGACGGTCGAGGAGTCACTGGAGATGTTCGCGCCGGTCGTCGGACGGGCCCGCGAAACCGGCATGCGGGTGCGCGGCTACCTCTCCATGTGCTGGGGCGACCCCTGGGAGGGCGAGGTCCCTGTTCCGCAGGTGGTGTCGGTGGCCACCCGGCTGATCGCGCTGGGCTGCACCGAGTTGTCCCTGGGCGACACCATCGGGGTCGCCACTCCCGGCCGGGTCGCCGCCCTGCTGGACGCCCTCACCGCGGCCGGCGTACCGGTGGAGAGCATCACGGTGCACTTCCACGACACCTACGGTCAGGCCCTCTCCAACACCCTGACCGCGCTGCGGCACGGAGTGACCACCGTCGACGCCTCCGCCGGCGGGCTGGGCGGCTGCCCCTACGCGAAGTCCGCCACCGGCAATCTGGCCACGGAGGATCTGCTGTGGCAGCTCGCGGGCCTCGGCATCGACACCGGGGTGGATCTGGACAAGCTCGTCGAGACGAGTACATGGCTCGCCGATCTGCTCGGCCGGCCCAGCCCTTCCCGCACCGTCCGCGCCCTCGCCGGCGGCTGACCGACCCAGAAAGAGCACACGTATGCCTGTCAACAAGATCGTCGGAAGTGCCGCCGCGGCCGTGGCCGACATCGCCGACGGTGCCGGCCTCGCGGTCGGGGGGTTCGGGCTCTGCGGCATCCCGACGGTACTCATCGAAGCTCTCGCCGACGCCGGCACGACGGACCTCGACGTGACGTCCAACAACTGCGGCACCGACGGGCGAGGTCTCGGCATCCTGCTGGAGCGGCGGCGGATCCGCCGGATCACCGCCTCGTACATCGGCGAGAACAAGGAGTTCGCCCGGCAGTATCTCGCCGGTGAGGTCGAGGTCGAGCTCACTCCGCAGGGCACCCTCGCCGAGCGGCTTCGCGCAGGCGGCTGCGGCATCCCCGCCTTCTACACACCCGCCGGGGTCGGCACGGTGATCGCCGACGGAGGTATGCCGCTGCGCTACGGACCGGAGGGCGAGGTCCTCGTGTCCTCGCCTCCCAAGGAGACCCGGCGCTTCACCACGGAAGGCGTCGAGCGCGACTACGTCCTCGAACACGGCCTCCCCACGGACTTCGCCCTGGTCCGGGCGGCCCGGGGCGACCGCTACGGAAACCTCGCCTTCCATTCCTCGGCGCGGAACTTCAACCCCCTGGCCGCGATGGCCGGACGGGTCACGATCGCCGAGGTCGAAGAGCTGGTCGAGCCCGGCGAACTCGGCCCCGACGAGGTGCATCTGCCCGGCATCTACGTCCATCGCGTCGTCGTACTGACCTCGGAACAAGCCGCGGCGAAAGACATCGAGAAACTGACAGTCCGAGAGGTGACCGCATGAGGACCCGGGACGAGATGGCGGCCCGCGCGGCGGCCGAACTGCGCGACGGCGAGTACGTCAACCTCGGCATCGGGATGCCGACGCTGATCCCCGCCCATGTCCCCGAAGGCGTCGACGTGGTGCTGCACTCGGAGAACGGCCTGCTCGGCGTGGGTGATCACCCCCTGCGCGCGGACGTCGACCCCGACCTGATCAACGCCGGCAAGGAGACAGTGACGCTGCGCCCGGCCGCTTCCGTCTTCGACTCCGCTCTGTCCTTCGGGATGATCCGCGGTGGCAAGGTCGACGTCGCCGTCCTCGGCGCCATGCAGGTCTCCGCGGCCGGCGACCTGGCCAACTGGACCGTACCCGGCCGCATGATCAAGGGCATGGGCGGCGCCATGGACCTCGTCCACGGCGCCCGCCGTGTCATCGTGCTGATGGAACACACCACCCGGACCGGCGAACCGAAGATCGTCGAAAACTGCACCCTGCCGCTGACCGGGAAGGGCGTGGTCGACCGCATCATCACCGACCTCGCCGTCATCGACGTCGGGCCGGACGGACTCACGCTCCACGAGACCGCACCCGGCGTCGGCGCCGACACGGTCCGCGAACGCACGGCGACGGTGCTGCACGGTGCGCGGCGAACGGTCGGCTGAGGCGCCCGCCCGCCGCTCCGCCGCCCGCCCGCCGGTCCGCGTCCCGTTTCCCCTGCCGCCCGCAAGCGGCTGTTGCGGACGGCAGGGCACGGGTCAGGGGGGCGGGGCCACAGGTCAAGCGGGCAGGGCCACAGGTCAGGCAGTGGGCCGCGGGGCACGCAGATGGACCCGCTTCGCCAGTTCCTCCTCGTCGACCAGTTCGAGCATGGGCTTGCCCGGCGCGCACAGCATGGTCACCACGAACCGGGTCCGCGCGTCCGTCAGCGCGTTGCCGTCCTGGTAGTGGATGACGTCGCCGCCCGGCTCCCAGAAGGTGCCGCCCGCCTCCACGACGCGCTCGGGCTCACCCTCCAGCTCGAAGCGGACCGCGCCCTCGATGACGTATCCGAAGGCGGGACCCGAGTGCCGGTGCGGCGGGGTCCCCGGGTCGCCCGGCTCCCACTCGACGTGGATCGTCATGGCCGAGGCACCCTCCGGGACGGTGATCGGCGAGGCGTCCTGGATCATCTTGGCGGCGGTCATCCAACCGGCCGTCGCCCCCTCCTGCGCATCGGTCCCGTGCATGTGTCCTGCATGGCTCTCTGACACTGTGTCGCACCTTCCTGGGGTGATCGAACTGCTCGGCTCTTCCCAGGAATGACCGGACGCGCGGCGGATCTGTGACACGGGGTGCACGGGGTGCGCTGCCGAGTCCCGGCCTGTCGGCTGTCTGTCGGTTCGGCGCCGAACAGTGTCACACTATCTGCCCGCAGACGGTCAGAAGAGCGGTGGGTACGCAGTTCCCCCTCCCCCACCATCGCCATCACCGTCGACGGGAAGACGCCGAAAAGGATGAGAGTCGTTGTTGCAGGTGCCACCGGGCTCATCGGGTCCAGGACGGTCGCCGGACTGCGGGATCACGGCGTGGAGGTCCGCCCTCTCTCTCGCGCCGACGGGGTAGACGTCGTCACGGGCGAGGGACTTCCCGTCGCCCTGCGCGGCGCCGACGTCGTGGTGGACGTCACCGACGCGCCGTCCCGCGCGCAGGCCACGAGTGTGCTGTTCTTCGAGGCGGCGACCGCCAACCTCTTGGACGCCGCCGCCACCGCGGGTGCCGAGCACTATGTGGCCTTGTCCCTGGTCGGCGCCGACCGTGCGCGAGGCGGGTACTTCCACGCGAAGGCACTGCAGGAGGAGCGGTTACGGCGCTCGCCGATCCCTCACTCCATCGTGCGGGCCACGCCCTTCTTCGAGTCCGTGGAGGCCCTTTCGCGCTCGACCACCCACGCGGACGGTGTGCACGTGGCGCCCGTGCCGGTACGGCCCGTGTCGACGGACGACGTCGCCGCCTCGGTCGCTCATGTGGCCGTGGGGCTACCGCTGTTCGGCGTGCTTGAGGTCGCGGGTCCCGAGGAGCACCGTCTCGACGACCTCACCGCCAAGCTGTTGGCCGCCCGCGGTGCCCTGCGCGAGGTCGTATCCGACCCGCGGGCCCCTTTCTTCGGCGCGCTGCTCGAAGAGCGGACGCTGCTTCCCGGGGCCGACGCGCAGCTGGGCCACGGATCAGTCGACCGTTGGCTCGCTGGTCGGTGACCCCCATGGCGGCGGCCGTTCCCCGGGACAGCCGGCGCGGCGGGGCGTGTTCCGTCGGCGAGCAAGCCTCATCACGCCCTTTTCCGTCCGCGACGACGCGTCGCGTTGCTGCAGCGGCCGGGGCCGGAAGACAACACCGATCGGGCATCGCTCGTACTGCGTGTCCGCGCGGCGGGTGCGGGTTCGAGAAAGTGGGCTACACGCCGTCGTCATTCTGTGAACCGTCACCGTCAGACGCATGTCCGCCCGTCATCTGCGTGTATTCATGGGCGGTGGGCTTGCGGATCTGTGCGCCGGCGCCGTGGAGGCCCCGGCTGATCCCGATCCGCAGACGCTGTGCACGCTCCGGCACCGGCACCGGCACGGGTGTGCCGTTCACGGCCTTGGGGGGCGACACCGCAGCGAGCGGCGCGTACTGCTCGTGTGCCGTGAGCTTGTGCAGCTCCTCCTGGCTGAGCGGCTCGTGCACTTCCACGAACTCACCGTTCGGGAGGCGTTTGATGACTCCCGTCTCACGACCGTGCAGTACCTTGTCGCGGTCGCGCCGCTGGAGGCCGAGGGCCCACCGTTTCGTGACGAAGTAGACGATGAGGGGGACGACGAAGAGGCCGACGCGGACCGCCCACGTGACGTCGTCGACCGAGACGTGCAGCCTGATGGCGATGATGTCGTTCGCGGCGCCGATCAGCGCGACCAGGTACACGCTCAGCCAGGCCGCCCCGAGAGCGGTGCGCACGGGCCTGTTGCGCGGCCTGTCGAGCAGATGCTGTTCACGGTCGTCGCCGGTCGCCCAGGCCTCGACGAACGGATAGGCACCCATGGCGAGGAAGAGGCCGGCGCCCACGAGCAGCGGGACGAGGTTGTCGAGGGCGAGGGTGTGGCCCCGGAAGCCGAGCTCCCAGCCGGGCATCACGCGCAGGAGGCCGTCGGCCACGCCCATGTACCAGTCGGGTTGTGAGCCCGCCGAGACCTGGTCCGGCCGGTAGGGCCCGTAGTCCCAGACGGGGTTGATCTGTACGAGCGCCGCGATGACGAGGATGAAGCCCGAGACCAGGAAGAAATACCCTGCGGACTTCACCGCGTACACCTTGAGCGGAATTCCTACGACGTTCTCGTTCGTGCGTCCGGGGCCGGCGTGCTGAGCCGGCCGGTGGCGGACGGACAGCGCCGCACGGGCGACGAACAGCGCGGCGATGAGGGCCGGGATGATCAGGACGTGGATGGTGTTGAACCGGGCCACCAGGTCGTTCCCCGGGAACTCTCCGCCGAACAGAAGCATGGAGAGGTACGTGCCGACGATCGGCATGGAGAGGATCGTTCCGTTGACCACCGCGAGTCCGGTTCCGGACAGGAGGTCGTCCGGCAGGTCGTATCCGGTCAGTCCGCCGAACATGGCCAGGATCAGCAGCAGGAAGCCGAGCACCCAGTGGATCTCGCGGGGCTTGCGGAAGGCACCGGTGAAGAAGACTCGCATCATGTGGACGAACAGGGCGGCCACGAAGACGAGAGCCGCCCAGTGGTGCGCCTGGCGGATGAGCAGGCCGCCGCGGACGTCGAAGGAGATGTGCATCGTCGAGTCGAACGCCTCGGACACCAGCAGCCCGCGCAGTGGCGCGTAACTGCCCTGGTAGACCACCTGCTCCGACGACGGATGGAAGTAGAAGGTCAGGTAGACACCTGTGACGACGAGGACGAGGAAGCTGTAGACACAGATCTGCCCGAGCATGAACGACCAGTGGTCCGGGACGGCCCTGCGCAGCAAGTCTTTCGACGAGGAGCGGTATCCCAGTCGGGCGTCCGCCCAGTCGGCGAGCCTCTCGCCCCTTCGACCCCTCCGGGGTCCGGTCGTCCGGGCTTCTTTCGTCGGTTCGGTGGGGCCACCTGCTTCGAGGGGTCGGTCCTTGCGTCTCATCTTCTACCTCGTTCCACTGCGCGTACCACCGTGACCTGCTACCAGTACGACAGAGCAGTTCACGAAGGTGTGACGGTCAGTGCCGCACAGTGGTCGCGTCAGAACACCGTGTCGCCAGCAGGATCCGAAGGCGTGTCACATGCTCTGCGGCTGACCGGTCAGGGTGTCAAACGCACACAAGGGAAAAGTGGGTGCCGTATGGATCACGAGGGTGCGGTGCCGATCGCAGAGCTGCTCGACGAGCGACGGCATCTGCTGGACATCGCGTTCTGGGTGACGGGTGACAGCGGTGCGGCCGAGGAGGTCGTCGCGGAGACCTATCGGCGCTGGTACGCCCTGTCCGCGCCCGAGCGGAGGTGCGTGACGGCGCCCCGCGCCTGGCTCGTGCAGGTCGGGGGTGCGGTCTGCCTGTCCCGTTCGACGCTGTCGGGACCGCGGGACGGGCACTCCGAAGGTATCGGTACGGCCCCCGGTACGGTCGCGGAGAGCATGGGGTGCACCGAGCCCGAGCCCGAGCGCAGCGAACCGACCAATCCGGTCGACCAGGCCCTCAGGAGTCTCCAGGGACGCCGCTCACGGCCCACCACCACGGAGCGGCACGACACCGTGGTCCAGGCCGTCCAGCAGGCGTGTGCCACGGAGGATCCGGCATCTCTGGCAGCCCTGCTGGCGCCCGACGCCATCGCGTTCTTCGACGGCGGTGGCAAGGTTCGCGCACTGACCGAACCCGTCCACGGCAACGAGCGGATCGCCCACTGTCTGCTGACGCTCCTCGCCCGGCGTCCCCGCACCAGCCTGCACACCCGTTCCGTCAACGGCCGCACCGGACTCGTCGCCCGCTACGACGACCAGGTGGCCGCGGTGATCGGCCTCGACGTCGCGGGCCACCGGGCCGTTCAGGTCTGGGTCGTCCTCAACCCGGACAAACTTCGCTCGTGGAATCCGCAGGACGCCTCCGGACGTCGTTGAGACCTGCACTCCCGGCTCCTCCCGTCGGCTTCTCCCGACTACTCCTCCCGACGGTTTCTCCCGTCTGCTTCTCCCGTCTGCTTCCTTGACAACGCCCGTCCCGCGTCTGTGACAGATTCCCGGGGCGGGATCGAATCCGCCGGCACGTCAGAATCTCTTGCTCCGCCTCTCTTTACATCGATGTAAGGCCTGTGTTGCCATGGGCAACCATCAGCTCGTGTCACGCCGTCCGTCACACCCGGACCTCGATACGTGGGGAGCCAGCGATGCGTGCCCGGCCCATCACTGCTTTGGTCACCGCCCTGTTCGCCCTGCTGCTCGGCCTGATCTGCGCGCCGCAGGCCCCCGCCACGACATCATCGACCGCCGCCACGGCCGCGGCGGCCTCGGGAACCTTCCGCAATCCGCTGAACACGGGGCCCGACCCGTTCATGACGTATGCGAACGGGGCCTACCACCTCACCACCACCCAGGGCGGCAGCATCAAGATGTGGCGTTCCCCCTCGCTGGGAACCCTGCTCGACGCCGAACCGATCACCGTGTGGACGGACACCGACGCCTCGCGCAACCAGCACATCTGGGCAGCCGAGTTCTACCGCTTCGACAGCCGCTGGTACATGTACTACACGGCCGACGACGGGGTGGACGACCACCACCGGCTCTACGTCCTGGAGTCGGCCGGCGACGACCCGGCGGGGCCCTACCACTTCAAGGCGAAGCTGACCCCGCCCAACCACACGAACGACTTCGCCATCGACCCCGGCATCCTCCAGCACAACGGCCGGCTCTATCTCGCCTACAGCGGCATCAACGCGTACCAGCACAACGGGCTGAACATCGCGCCCATGTCGAACCCGTACACCGTCTCGGGCAACGCCGTCGCGCTGAACGGGGCGGGAGGCTGCCCGGAGGTCCGCGAGGGGCCCGAGTTCCTTTACCGCAACGGCCGTACCTGGATGACGTACTCGACGTGCGACACCGGGAAGCCCGACTACCAGGTGTGGGAGATGTCCCTGCCGAGCGGAGCCGACCCGCTGGTGGCCGGCAACTGGACGCAGCGCAGCGGGCCCGTCTTCGCACGCAACGACGCCAGGGGCGTGTTCGGCCCCGGCCACCACGCCTTCTTCCGCTCCCCCGACGGGACGGAGGACTGGATCATCTACCACGCCAAGACCACGTCGGACCTCACCTACAGCAACCGCACGACGCGTGCCCAGAAGATCGGCTGGCGGGCGGACGGAGGCCCTGATCTCGGCACCCCGCTCGCCCTGGGCGCCACGCAGAACCTGCCCTCCGGCGACCCCGGGTCCGGCAACCACTGGATCAACGACGACGGCCGTTCCAGCGGCAACGGCACGGTGACGTACCAGGGTTCGTGGAACTCGGGCACCGGCTGCGCCGCGCAGTGCTTCTGGGGCGACGACCACTGGAGCAACGGGGCCGGCAACACCGCGACGTTCACGTTCACGGGCACCAGGATCGCGCTGCTGTCCGTGAAGGACACCGGCAACGGCATAGCCGGCATCCGCGTCGACGGGGGCGCCGAACAGCGCGTCGACTTCTACGGCGCCATCCGCACCGGCGAGACGCTCCAGTACCTCAGCCCACGCCTGCCGTACGGCACACACACCCTGCAGGTCCGGGTCACCGGGGAACGCAACTCCTCCGCCGGGGCGGCGTTCGTGAGCGTGGACCGCGCCGAGGTCTACACGGACTGACGCTCTCCGTTCACAGCAGGTTCCGCGGACGGCCGGGGTCGCGCGCATCACGGGGTTTCCTGTCGCGATCCCGGCCGCTCTTCTCTTCGTCCTCCCGGCCAGTGCATTGACACTGTTGTGAGGTCGGTTCACACGATGGCGGTGGTGTCGCCGCATCCGTCTATACGCACTGTGTATAGTCGGCGCAGACCGGTCGGCGGATTCCACGCCGCGCCGCCGCTCCGTCCGCCCGACCGAGATGCTCGGCACCCCATGCCCTCACGTTGCCAGGCCCGGTCACCAGGCCTCACGGACGGCACACACCCGCAGGAGAGGAACCTTGTGAGCCCGCGTCTGCAACGACATTTCGGAGGACTTCGCGCGCTGGGCCTCGGCATGCGATTCGCCCTGGCCGGCGGCCGGGAGGGCATGGTCCGCACCGCCCTGACGGCCGTCGGGGTGGGGCTGGGCGTAGCCATGCTGCTGCTCGCCGCGTCCGTACCGACCGCACGCCACCACCGCGACGAGCGCACCCACGCCCGTATCGACGTCAATCTCGACGATCGCGCCATCGACGCCTCGGATCACACCGTGTTGATCAGCGACATCGACACCGTGTTCCGTGGCAAGGAGATCCGGGGGCGCATGGTGCAGCAGGAGGGGAGCGCCGCGCCGCTTCCGCCCGGCGTCCGGCGTCTGCCCCGCCCTGGAGAGATGGTGGTGTCACCCGCACTGCGCCGGCTGCTGGCCTCACCCGGCAGCCATCTGTTGCGCGAGCGACTCGCCCACCCCGTCGCGGGAGAGGTCGCTGACGCGGGTCTGCTCGACCCGGGCGAGTACGTCTTCTACCTGGGCGGGAGTCACATGGTGGAGGGCGTCGGGGACACACGGCGGCTGGACCACTTCGGCAAGGCCTATCCGAGGAAGCCCCTCTCCCCCGAACTGGTCCTGCTCGGCATCGCGGGGATCGTCGTGCTGCTCGTCCCGATAGGCGTCTTCATCGCCGCGGCCGTCCGGTTCGGCGGTGAGCACCGGGACCGACGGCTGGCCGCGCTGCGTCTGGTCGGCGCCGACCGCCGGACGACGGCCACCGTCGCCGCGGGCGAGGTCGCGCTCAGCACACTGGCCGGCACCGCACTGGGTGCGGTCCTGTTCCTGACAGGCCGCCAGTTCGCGGGGCTGGTGGAGATACAGGGGCTGGGCGTCTTCACCGAGGACCTCACCCCGGAGCCCGTGCTGGTGCCCGTCACTGTCGTCGCCGTCTTCATGCTCGGCCTCCTCGTCACGCGCCTGTCGATGCACAAGGTGGTCGTGGAACCCCTCGGAGTCGTCCGCAGGTCGGGCGGAACCACCCGGCGCCTCTGGTGGCGCATCGCGCTCCCTGTGCTCGGACTGGTCCTGCTGCGGGTGATCGTCCAGAGCCCCGCCGGCCTGCGCGGCGGCTCCGGTGTCGTCCTGGTGGCTGTCGGCATGCTCGCGCTGCTCGTCGGCGTCACCGCCGTGCTGCCCTGGGCCGTGGACCGTCTCACCCGGCTGTGCGGTGGCTTCGGTCCGCTGTCCTGGCAACTCGCTCTGCGCAGAATGCAGTTGAGCGGTGAGACCGCCACCCGCTCGGTCAACGGGATCGCCGTCGCCGTGGCGGGTGCCGTGGCGCTGCAGACCCTCTTCACCGGACTCGCCCACGGTCCGGCGGACGGCGCGGCCCCAACGGCCCACCGCGCGCCCTCGTCCCACACGCGCACCGCTGTCGCCCGCCTCGCCGCCGGAGCAGGGAACACAGCGGCGTACGCTCCGGTCCTCGCCGCGACTCCCGGCGTGCGGGAGGCCGTCGGTTTCGCGGAGTTGTCCGTGAACCCTCCGGACGGCGGATTCACGCGGACAGTCCGCGTCGCCGACTGCGCCCAGCTGCGCCGACTCGCGTCACTGCCTTCCTGTTCCGACGGGGACGCCTTCCTCACCACACCTGTCGGCATGGACCGCGCCCACGACGTGACCACCTGGCAGGCCGGCATGACGCTGCGCGTAGGAGCGGACGGACCCGGATGGCGGACCCCGCGCATCACCGCGACCGTCCCCGTCACGAGCGCCGATCCCCCGGGCGACGCCGCCGAACGGATACTGCTCGCCACACCCGGGGCGGCCGGACCGACGGGTATGGAAGACGCTGTCGGCACCATCAGGCTCACCTACACGACCACCATCGAGGACGTGCAGGACCGCATCCGAACCACCGCTGCCCGGCTGGACCCGTCCTTCGCCGTCGACTTCCCGGGACGGCCCGAGAAGGACACGGCCCTCGACGGGATCTGGCGGGCGCTGCTGGCCGGGGTGGCGGCCGTCCTGCTGCTGATCGCGGCAAGCATGCTGCTCGGCGCGCTGGAGCAGATCCGGGACCGCGCACGGGTCCTGGCCGTGCTGTCCGCGTTCGGCACCCGGCGCCGTACGCTCGCCGGATCCGTGCTCTGGCAGACCGCGCTCCCGGTCGGACTGGGCCTGCTCGTCGCCGGGTTGACCGGTACCACGCTCGGCGGCGCGCTGCTCGGTATCGTCGGCAGGCCCATGGTCCACGACTGGAGCGCTCTGCTGGCCACAGCCGGCATCGGCGCGGTCGCCTCCGTCGGAGTGACCCTGCTGACCCTGCCCACGCTGTGGCGGTCCACGCGGCCTCAGGGGCTGCGGCACGAGTGAGCGCCCGGTCCGAAGCGGCCCTGTGCCCCGTCATGAAGCCCTGGACAGGGCGGAACACCCGTCGGGCGGCACCACCACGGCCTCCCGGGCCGCGGTTCGGCCGATCATCGCGGCCCGGGCGTCCGCGGTGATCGCAGGGACCTTTCGTACCGGTTCTTCCTCGGGCCGTCGCTCCCGCCGCGTGCCTTAATGCCCAGGGCCGGAGCCGTCACGAGGGCATCCGGCAGAGCGCGGCGTGAGGTGATTCCGAGCTTGGTGTAGACCTTGCGCAGATGCCACTCCACCGTGTGGGGGCTGATGAACAGTTCCGCGCCGATCTTCGCGTTGGTCAGGCCGTCCGCGGCGAGGGTCGCGATCTGGGACTCCTGCGGGGTCAGGTCAGCGGCCGGCACGGCCACGCGCGTCCGGACGTGCTCGCCGGTGGCGATCAACTCGCGACGGGTCCGCTCGGCGAAGGCGTCCGCCCGCATGCCGTCGAACATCTCGTACGCCTCGCGAAGATGCTCACGGGCCAGCGCGGGACGGCGGCTCCGACGCAGCCACTCGCCGTACAGGAGGTGCGTACGGGCGACCTCCACGGCCACCCGGCCGCGGCCGAACTCCTCGATCGCGGTCCGGTAGAGGCTGTCGGCCTCGTCGCCGTCCGCGAGCAGTGCCCGGCTGCGGGCGCAGGCGCCGCGGGCCCAGCCTGAATCGGCGGCGCGGCTCAGTTCGACCAGCCGGTCGAGTGAGGTCCGGGCCTGGTCGAGTTTGCCGCACCGGGTGGCGGCCTCGATGTGTTCGACCAGCGAGAGACCGGTGAAGTTGAAACCGTCGTGCTCGATGCCGGATCGTGCGGCGACCAGGGCTTCCTCGTAGCGTGCCAGCCCGTTGAACAGCACGCCCTGGATGTAACCCATGGCGCCCAGGAGAGATACCTCGCCACGTTCCACGGCGCTGGCCCGGGCCTCCTCGACGATGCCGGCGGCGACATCGGCGTCGCCTTTCCAGGCGGCGAGGACGAGTGCGGCGTACTTGTGCGGGGCGTGACCGGTCGCGGCGGCGATCGCGTCGGCCTCGTCGATCATCCGGGCCGCCTCGGCGAAGTCGCCGTAGTGGATGTGGACCCCGCCGGCGTAGATGAGTGCAGGCGGCAGCGCACCGAGCGCTCCGACGTCGCGGGCCAGGCGCACCGCACGGGTCGCCAGGACGTCCCACGCGTGCAGGTCCCACGCGTAGTGGATGAAGGCCTCCAGCGCGACCGGGGCCAGCAGGAGCCAGCGCATCGTGGCCTCACGGGTGGGAAGTTCCTCGGTCGCGAGGAGTTCCAGGGCGCTGCGCAGGGTCGTGAGACCGGTGTCGTAGTCATCGGCGAGAAGTGCGGCCACCCCGTCCAGAAGGAGGTCGGCTGCCGCCGATCCCGACGGTGGCGCTCCGGAGGCGCGGGCTGCGACGGCCGCGGCGCGTGCGCCGGTCGGACCGTGGAGCCTGCCCGCGAAGATCGTGGCGCTGATCGCTTCGAGGTAGGTCTCCCGCGCCAATGGCGATCCGGCGGCGGCGAACTGTGCGGCGGCCGCGAGGAGCAGGGGCGCGGCCTCGTCGCTGCGGCTGCGGGCGAAGAGGATCCGCGCGCGCAGGCGCGCCAGGCGTGCACGGTTCAGCGCGCCGAGGGGGCACAGTTCGGCGAGAGTCGCCTGCTCCGTCGCCCGGTCGGGTGCGGCCGCCGAGAAGTGTGCCTCGGCGGCTGCGACGGCCCGGCGCCCGCGGGAGCCGGCGTCCGGCGTCAACTGGGCTGCCCGCTCCAGCAGTACGGCTTCGGCGGCGATGTCGCCGCGCTGCCGCGCGCGGTCCGCCGCCTGTTCCAGACCCGCGGCCACGTCCTCGTCGGGTCCGGTGGCGGCCTGGGCGGCGTGCCAGGCGCGCCGGTCGGGGTCCGCGGCCGGGTCCGTGGCCGCGGCCAGCGCCCTGTGCACCGCTCGGCGTTCCTCGGGGTCGGCCTGGTGATAGACCGCCGAACGGGCCAACGGGTGCCGGAATCGGATGGACCCGTGAAGATCGATCAGACCGGCGGCCCGGGCCGGTTCGGCGTCGGGGGTGACCTCAAGTGCGGCGGCCGCACGTACCAGCAGGGCCGCGTCACCGACCGGTTCCGCGGCGGCGATCAGCAACAGCGTCCGGGTCGCTCGTGGCAGCGGACCGAGCCGTTCGGCGAAGTCCCGCTCGACACGGCTCGACACCGTTCCCCGGGCGCTGCGGTACGTGGAGGAGTCCAGGCCGTAGGCCAGCTCCGCGGCGCTTCGGCCGCGGGAGAACTCAAGAAGCGCGAGCGGGTTGCCGTGCATCTCGGCCACGAAGCGGTCCCTGACGCGCTTCTCCAGTCGCCCGCCGACGGTACTGCCCAGGAGTTCCGCGGCCGCGGCCGCGTCGAGACCGCCGATCCGCGACTCCGGCAGACCGGCGAGCGCGGCCTGTCCCTCGGGGTCGCGTGCCGCGAACACCATGGCGACGGCCTCGGCGAGCAGCCGCCGGGCCACGAACTCAAGTGTCTGCAGGGACACTTGATCCAGCCACTGGGCATCGTCGACCACGACGAGCACCGGTCGGGTCTCGGAGGCCCGGGTGAGCAGGGTCAGCACGGCCAGGCCGACCAGGAAGCGGTCGGGCGGGTCTCCGGCCGCCATCCCGAACGCCACGCGCAGCGCTCCACGCTGGGGGCCTGGGAGCGCGTCCAGCTGGGCGAGGAAGGGCGCGCACAGTTGGTGCAGGCTCGCGTAGGGCAGCTCCATGTCCGCCTCGACGCCCTGTGCCCGGGTGACCGTCACATGGCCCGCCTTGGCCACCGCGTACTCCAGAAGTACCGACTTCCCGATGCCGGCCTCGCCGCGGAGCACCTGTACGCGGGACTCGCCTGCGCGCAGCGCGACCAGAAGTTCGTCGAGCACCGCGCATTCACGGTGTCGCCCGACCGGGTCGGAATGCGAGCTGGCGATCATGGGAGGCGACTCCTGGAGACTCGGCGGACGGCTGCCCCGGCGGATGTCGGGGTGATCGCTGGACGACGTGGGCGGGACCTCGCGGCGGCGGGGTGCAAAACCCTTGCGAACTGCGTGTCTGCTCCATCCTCGCGGTGCTGTGACTGTGCGTGGGACTGGCCCGCGCACACCCGTTTCATCAGGTTGACCGGGATGTGGCTGAATCTGTGACGAGCGCAGGCCCTAGCTTTTCCGAACCGGAAGTCGATCTTCGCTTGGCACATCGGGAACACGCAATGAGGTGGGCGGGGGCCGGCCGGGCCTCCTGCCCACCCGTTCCGATGACCGCACGCGGTCGATGAGGCCGCACGCGGTGATCGGGGCGGCGCGCGGTCGTGACGGCGGCGTGGTCTCAGATCAGTTCGAGTCCGCCGTCGACCGTGACGACCTGGCCGGTCGCATGGCGTCCGGCAGGTTCGGCCAGTCGCAGAACCCAGTGGGCCATCTCGTCCGCGCCGGCGATGTGGTGCGTCGGGATGCGCTCACGCTCGTAGGCGTACATGTCGTCGGCGGCTTCGGGGCTGAGGCCCGCGTGCAACATGACGTCGGTACGGGTCGGTCCGGGAGCGACCGAGTTGACGCGGACGCCTTCACCGGCGAGTTCCAGTGCCCAGCTGCTCGACGGCGGCCTTGGTGGCCGCGTAGTGCGCGCCGCCGGCCATCGGACGGTGCCCGTAGGTGCTGGAGAGATTGATGATCGTTCCGGAGGTCTTCCGCAGGTGCGGCAGGGCCGCGTGCGCGAGGAGGCTGGGAGCCACGACATTGAGCGCGAGGAGGTTCAGGACGGTCTGCTTGTCGGTCTCGACGAGCGGCATGACCGCGGTCGCTCCGGCGTTGTTGATCAGATGGTCGAGGCGCCCCCACCGCCGCACAGCGGTCCTTACGACGTCGGCGGGTGCCCCGTCGTCGCAGACATCCACGGCCAGGACCTCGATGTTGCTGTTCATCGCCGCCGTCTCCTTCAGGGGCTCCTCGCGGCGGCCGACACCGAGCACGTGCGCGCCGGCCTCCGCGAACGCGACGGCGGTGGCACGTCCGATGCCCGATCCCGCCCCGGTGACGATCGCAACGTGCCCGGACATGGTGCGGCTGGTCGAATTCACGGTCATGAGACCCTCATTCATCGTTCGAAGTTCATTGAACATCGAACATAGTGTGCAAGCGTGTGCCATTGAGTCAAACGAACTCCCCTGTTGAGCAGTGAAGACGGTCACAACGTTGTCATCTGCCTCGCATCGCCGGGCGCGGTGTGCCCTACCCTGGCTGCATGTCCGATCACGACCACCGTCCTGCCCGGCCCGACGCAGAGGTGACACTGCCCCGGCTGCTGGGCGTTCTCAGCGATCCGACGAGGCTGGGCATCGTGCGCGTGCTCTCCGACGGCGCCGAACGCGGCTGGGGCCAACTGTGCGCACCCGTCGCCAAGTCCACGCTCAGCCATCACCTCAAGACGCTGCGCGAGGCGGGCGTGACACGGACCCGCCAGGAGGGCACGCGGTGCTACGTCACGCTGCGACGTGACGCCCTCGACGACCGGTTCCCAGGGCTGCTCTCGGCCCTCCTCGACGCCGCCGCCACCGACTATGTCGGCGCCCATGTCACGGAACTCACCAAGGACACCTGATACCTGCCGACCCGCACGGCGGTCAGTGGGGCATCAGCAGCATGACCGCAGTGCCCAGGGCCATCGCACCCTCACGCACATGCTGGTAGGGCGCCGCGGCAGGCCCTGCGCGGACCACACCGGCCACCGCCCGCAACGGGGGCATGGACCGTGTCAACGACCGCAACGAGCACCCCAGCAGGACCAGTGCCAGAACCGCGGTGACCGCCGGAGCAGCGACCTGGAAACCCGCCACGCCACCGGACACCGTGAAGTGGTGTGCGTGCACCATCCATGTCATCGCCGCCATACCGGCCATGTGCGGCAACACGGCAACAGACTCGGTCGCACGGTCCTCCCTCCGTCCGATCGCACTCAGCGGAAACCAGAGCGTGGCCCCGGCGAAGAAGACCGTCATCACCACCACGGGCAGTCCCCAGCCCCAGGGCATGACCGCCATCGCCAGGGCCATGGCAGCGTGCAAGAAGTGACCGACCCGGGCGCGCCACGCACCGTCCGCCGAACGCAGACCATGCCACACAGTGTGGGCGACCACGACGGTGAACAGCGCTGTCAGCAAAGAGCGCGGCACGAGAGCGACCGTCGTCCTGGCCGACAACGACACGATCGTGCTGGTTGCGAAGAGCGTCATGCCCAGGTGACCGGGGTTCCGGAGCATCTGTGACAGGGGCCACGGTCAGCCTCGTTCAGGTGTGAGCAGCCACCGCCGGCTCGCCGGCCTCCGGCGTGGAGCGAACGACGACAGTGTCACAGCATCGCCGGATGCGCGGTCTTACCGACCAGAGCGGTCCTACCGACCGGACATGCCTGTGAGCCGGTCTGTCCGCATGAAGCCACCCTTTCCCTTGAAGCCACAAGCACACACAGAAGGGCATGCGCCATGTATGCACGAAGCGACCAGAACGCAGGCCGGACGTCGAACGCGTACGCGGAACTGACCGGCGCCTACACCATCGATCCGGTCCACAGCACGATCGGATTCGCCGTCCGGCACGCCATGATCTCGAACGTCCGGGGGAGGTTCACCCGCTTCGAAGGCCTCCTCAAGCTCGACGGGTCCCGCCCTGCCGGTTCCGAGGCGTATGTGAGTGTGCAGATGGACAGCCTGGACACGGGAATCCAGGAACGCGACGCACATCTCAAAGGACCCGACTTCCTCGACTCGGAAACGTTCCCGCTGATGGCTTTTCAGAGCACCGGCATCGTCCAGCTCGGCGACGGCACCTTCCGCCTCGACGGCCGCCTGCGCATCAAGGACATCGAACTCCCCCTCGCCCTGGACGTCACGTTCGGAGGGGCCGGCGAGGACGCCTACGGACAGCACCGGATCGGCTTCGAAGGCACGGCCACGCTCCGGCGCTCGGACTGGGGTCTGACCTGGAACACGGCACTGGCGACAGGCGGCGTCCTCATCAGTGACAAGGTCACACTGACCCTCGACATCTCAGCGGTCAGGGTCGAGGAGGCCGCGGCGGCCTGACGGACGACGGTGCGAGACGGATGAGGGTGAGGGCCAGGGACGAACGTAAACGGCCGCAGGCCGCTGCGCGGCAGAAGACACGAACGTGACACGCTCGCCGCGCTGGCCGACGCCGTGGAGACGGGCCGGAGCGCCGTCCTGGTACTGCGTGGAGAGGCCGGAATAGGGAAGTCCGCCCTCCTGGACCACCTGGCGGCACGCGCGGCCGGTCACCGTGTCGCCCGGGGAGCGGGCGCCGAATCGGAGATGGAACTGCCCTACGCGGGGCTGCACCAGCTCTGCGCCCCGTTCCTCGATCTGGCCACGCGCCTTCCGGGCCCGCAGCGACAAGCACTCGCCACGGCTTTCGGGCTCAGTACGGGACCTCCTCCGGACCGGTTCATGGTCGGCCTGGCCGTACTCGGCCTCCTGACCGACGCGGCTGCCGAGAAGCCACTTTTCTGCCTCGTGGACGACGCGCAATGGCTCGACAAGGTCTCCGCGCAGACCCTGTCGTTCGTGGCACGGCGCATGCTCGCCGAACCCCTGGCCATGGTGTTCGCCACCCGGGAGCCCTCGGGACGGGACGATTTCGCCAACCTCCCCGAACTGACACTCCAGGGTCTGACGAACGCCGATGCCCGCGCCCTGCTGGACTCGGTACCGGGCAACCCGGCGGACGAACAGATCCGCGAGCGGATCCTCGCCGAGGCACGCGGCAACCCGCTCGCGCTGCTGGAACTGCCCCAAGGCCGAACGAACCCAGGACCCACGGACGCCCTCGGCCTGCCCGGCCCGGGGCAGGTGACCGGCCGGATCGAGCGCAGCTACCTGGACCGCGTCTGCACCCTCCCCGCCGACACCCGGCGTCTCCTGCTGATCGCCGCCGCCGAACCGATCGGCGATCTCACACTGCTCCGCCGTGCGACGGAGCGCGTGGGCATCGGCCCCGGCGCGCTCGGCCCGGCAGTGGCCGCCGGACTGCTCGACATCGGTGCGCTGGTGCGCTTCCGGCATCCGCTTCTGCGATCGGCGGTCTACCGCTCGGCCTCGCTGACCGACCTGCGGGAAACCCATCGCGTACTCGCGGAGGTGACCGACCGCGCCCTGGACCCCGACCGCCGCGCCTGGCACCTGGCTCGGGCGACCGTACGCCCCGACGAGGCCATCGCGGCCGACCTGGAGGCGGCCGGCGGACGCGCGATGTCACGGGGTGGGGCCGCCGCGGCGGCCGCCTTCCTCGCGCACGCGGCAGTGCTGACACCCCAGCCGCGTCGCAAGGCGACCCGGGCCCTCGCCGCCGCCGAGGCGAAGCTCCGGGCCGGTGCGCCGACGGCGGCACGCGAGCTGCTGGCTCTGGCCGAGAGCACCGCCGCGGACGAACACGGCCGCGCGCGGGCCGCGCTACTGCGCGCACACATCGCCTTCGCCTCAAGCCACGCGGGCCCGGCACTGACCGCCCTGCTCGCCGCCGCGCGGCGGCTGGTCCCGCTGGACGTGGATCTGGCCAGGGAGACATTTCTCGACGCCCTCTCTGCCGCCATGTTCGCGGGACGGCCCGCTTCGGGGACCGACGTCGCAGATGTCGCGGCGGCCGCCCGGCAGACAACCACCGGCGCGACGAACGAACCTCGTCATGTCGATCTGCTGCTGGATGCCCTGTCCTCCCGTTTCACCGACGGGTACGAGGCTGCCGTCGACGCCTCACGCGCGGCTGTCCGGGAACTCCGCCGGGAGACCAGGACGGAGGAAGTGCTGCGCTGGTCGTGGCCGGCCTCGGTGCTCGCGGCAGAAGTGTGGGACGACCGGGCGTGGAGCGAACTGTCGGCACGGCACGTGCGGACCGCCCGAGCCGTCGGCGCACTGGCCGAGCTGCCGCTCGCGCTCAACTCGCGGGTCGTCGTCCACGTGTGCGCGGGCGAGCTGGAGGCCGCCGCCCTGCTCACCACGGAGATCGCCACGATCCAGGCGGCGGCCGACAGCAGCTTCACGGCGTACGGCACGTTGACCCTCGCCGCATGGCAGGGCCATGACCGAGAGGCCGCCGAGCTGATCCGCGCCACCATGGACGGCGCCGCGGACCGCGGTGAGACGGGAGTCGGTGTGGCCATCGCTCAGCGAGCGCTGGCCGTCCTCCACAACAGCCTGGGAATGTACGCGGAGGCATTGGACGCCGCCAGGGAGGCGAGCCGCGATCCGCGGAACCTCGTCGCGGCGAACTGGGCGCTGGTCGAGCTCGTCGAGGCCGCCGCCCGACTCGGTCGCCATGAAGAGGCCGAGCGGGCAGTGGCCGAACTGACGCGGATCACGGATGCCGCCGGAACGGACTGGGCGCTCGGCGTGCAGGCACGCTCACGCGCCCTGCTCGCCCAGGGTGCCGAAGCCGAGGCGTTGTACCGCGAGGCCGTCGAGCGGCTGGAACGCACGCTGGTCCACTCGGAGCTGGCGCGGGCGCACCTGGTGTACGGGGAATGGCTGCGCCGGGAGAACCGGCGCGGTGACGCCCGGCATCACCTGCGCACCGCACATGCGATGTTCGGCGTGTTCGGTGCTGAGGCGTTCACCGGACACGCCGTCCGCGAACTGCGGGCGACCGGTGAGACCGTGGCCTCTCGCGCGGGTGCGGCCCCGACATCGCTCACCGCTCAGGAGAAGCAGATCGCGCAACTCGCCCGGGACGGACTGACGAACTCCGAGATCGGTGCGCAGCTGTTCCTCAGCCCGCACACCGTGGAGTGGCACCTGCGGAAGGTGTACGCGAAGCTCGGCATCACCTCACGCCGACAGCTGCACACGGCACTCTGACCCTTACGCACCACCGCAGCCCGGCCATCCGGTCCCCGGGGGTCCCGCCAGGGGTCCCGGCACAGCCGACCACGCAGTGGGCCAGGGTCTACCAGGGCACGCCGGGGAGCCGCCCCGGGGGGATCTGCCAGACCAGAAAAGGCGCCGACCGACCTGTAGGCGAGTTGCGGGAAGCCCAGCGACGGTCTCCCAGGTGCGTACCCCCGCAACGGCCACCCCAGGGTCCTACGGGGCCGACCCCCGGGGTCCTGGCGTCCACCACGTGGTGCGTGGCCACGGGTTCACCACGCACTCCCCACGGGCTGTCAAAGGCGCGATGACCCCGGCCCGGGCGGGAGGTTGGTTCCACAAGCACTCCGGCCGACCGGCCCGCCTTCTCGGAGGAGCAGATCGTGGACACCGACCTGATCGAAGCAAGACGCCCACCCACCGCGTATGACACGCCGAGGATCCCGGACATCCAGAGTCTGGACGACGCCGCGTCCATGTTCACGCAGGTCCGCCCTTCCCTGCTGCACATCGCCCATAGCATCGTCGGCAGCCCGGCCGAGGCCGAGGACGTCGTCCAGGAAGTGTGGCTGCGACTGCAGCGCACCGACCGGGCGGCCGTGCACAACCCGTCCGCTCTGCTGCGGACGATCACCGCTCGGCTGGCGATGAACGTGGTGCAGTCGGCTCGCCGGCGCCGTGAGTTCAGCGCCAGTACGTGGCTTCCGGACCCGACGGACGTCGACGCGACACCGGAGGCGGTCGCCGAGCGGCAGGACGCCGTCGAGCGAGCCGTCGCCCTGTTGCTGGGGACGCTTACACCCAAGCAGCGCGCCGCCTACATACTGCGCGAGGGTTTCGGCTGCTCCTACGACCGGATCGCCTCACTTCTCCGGATCAGCGTCGTGAACTCACGGCAGCAGGTCGCACGCGCCCAGCAGCGACTCGGCACACGGCGCCACCGCCAGGAGGTCGACGCCGTGACGCACCGTCGTCTCGTACAGGCGTTCCTCGGGGCCGCACGCACCGGCGACCTGACCCACCTGGAGCGCGTTCTCCTCGCGGAGGCCTGCTGACGACAGCCCACACACACCTGCCATGTCCCGCGTGCTGCCTCGAAGGCCGCCCGATCATCTCGCACAAGGCGGGATCGGACGCGGTCACCCAGTCCTCCCATGTCGCTGTCGACGAGATCCTCGTACGACCCCACCGCCGGCCTGCCCCGGCGAACTCGACGCCGCACAGCGGGAACAGCTCCTGGCGGCGGCCGGGCGCTGCCCCGTGCACCGTCTGCTGACCAAGGACATCGCGATCGTCACCGTACCCGCGCGGCCGGCCGAACCCGAGATGCCGACGGATGTCCCTCCGCAGCCGTGACATGCCGAAGGGCCTGTCCGCCGGGGGGGGGGCGGCTACGACGCGGCTCCGCCGTCCAGCAGTTCGAGACTGATCTCCTTGCGGGAGGAGATGCCCATCTTCACGAACACCTTGCGCAGATGCCACTCGACGGTGTGCGGGCTGAGCAACAACCGAGCGCCGATCGCGGGGTTGGTGAGCCCGCTGTGGGCGAGCCGTGCGATCTCCGACTCCTGAGCGGTCAGCACCGCGGGCGCCGCCACGCCCCGTCTGCCGACCTTCGCACCCGCGGCTGCGAGTTCACGGCGTGCGCGTTCCGCGAAGGCCTCGGCGCCGACCGCGGTGAACACCTTGTGCGCCTGACTCAGCTGAGCACGGGCGTCCGCCGGTCGGTCCTGGACGCGCAGCCATTCGCCGTAGCGGAGCCGGGCGCGGGCGCCGTCCATACGGGCCTGTGTGGTGTCGAGCAGTTCGATGGCTCTACGGTGCGAGTCGTCGGCGCGTTGGTCATCGCTCATCAGCGCACTCACACCGGCGGCGACGCCGAGCGCCCACGGGGTTCCGCTCGCCCGGGCCATCTCTTCGACCGTACGGGCCTCGTCGACCGCGTCGGCCCGCCGGCCGAGCCCGACGGCCGCCTCGACGAGTTCCACCCTCGACTGCAGGGAGAGCCCCATCTCCTGGGGGTTCTCACAGCCGCGCAGGGCCGCGGCGTACGCCTCCTCGTACCGGCCCTGACCGTTGTGGAGAACCGCCGCGGCCCACTGTGTGGCCGTCAGTACCTTCCCCTCGCCCCGCAGAACGCGGTCCTGGGTGACGGCGTCGATGGACGCCCGGGTCGCGGCCTCCCGTCCCTTGAACGGCTCCACGACCAGCGCACCGTAGTGGGCGAAGAAACTGCTGCCCGTGGCCTCGCCGATCGCCTGCGCCTCCGCAACCAGGGAATCGGCGCCCTGGAGGTCACCGGCAAACACCCGGTTGGACAGCCGCAGCAGCAGGGCCGAGGACAGCACGGTGAGCGCGCCCGCCTCACGGGCAAGGTCGACCAGACGCTCGGACAACACGGTCCAGGCCTCGAAGTCCCAGATGCTGTGCGCCATGCGGCACACCAGTGGCAGCCAGCCCAGGCCCTCTTCCCGGGAGATCTCCTCGCTATGGAAGGCGGTCACGGCCCGGCGCAGCGCCGGCGCCCCGTCCGCGTAGCCCTCGGTGATCACTCGTGACAGCCCCCGCAGAAGAGCGTCCTCCCGCGTCGGGGCGTCCGAGTGGCTCGGGGCACTCAGTACGGCTTCCGCGACGTCGCGCACCCCTCCCCTGGCCAGTCGGCCCGCGGTGAGCGCCGCGTAGATCGCGTCGCGGTAGGTCTGGCGGGCGAGCACGGCGTCGAACGGCTGCAGGCGCTTGGCCGCCTCCAGCAGCATCGGCAGGCCGGCGCCGGCACTCTTCGACGCGGACATGATCTGCCCGCGCAGCAGAGTGGCCTGCGCGGCGCTGACCTCGTCGAGACAGCTCAGCTCGGCCGCTTCCACGAGTTCGCGTGCCGGCTCGAAGGCTCCTACCTGGAACGCGGCCCGCGCGGCGGCCAGAGCTCTGCCGCCGC
This sequence comes from Streptomyces dioscori, assembly GCF_003024195.1. Lineage (GTDB taxonomy): Bacteria > Actinomycetota > Actinomycetes > Streptomycetales > Streptomycetaceae > Streptomyces > Streptomyces dioscori. The sequence continues at coordinate 8,248 of NZ_KZ679063.1, read as the reverse complement.
GGCGGGTGGGGTCGGGTGTCAGCTCCGTGGAACGCTCAAGGAAAGCCGCCGCGGCCGCGATGCCACCACGCGCCCGGGCCCGCTCAGCCGAACGTTCCAATTCGGCCGCCACCGTCTCGTCGGGGCCCACCACGGCACCGGCCAGGTGCCACGCCCGGCGGTCAGGATCCACCTCCGCGTCGATCACGTCCGCGAGGGCCTCGTGCGCGCGCCGCCGGTCGGCGGCACCGACCGCGCGATACGCCGCGGAACGAACCAGCGGGTGCCGAAAACGCACCCAGGTGCCGAACACGATCAGTCCGGAAGCCTCGGCGTCCATGACGGCGTCGTCCACCGCGATCCCCAGCCGTTCACCCGCTCGCCGGATCAGGGTCACATCACCCGCCGGCTCGGCGGCGGCGAGGACGAGCAACTGCCGTGTCTCCTCGGGAAGCGCGGCGACACGACGTACGAAGCCGCTCTCGATCTGGCTGGACAGCGGCCGGACGTCGGGCTCGGCGAACCCGCCGGCCAGTTCGACATCGGCCAGCCCGCGCGGGAGTTCCAGCAGAGCCAGTGGGTTGCCCCGCGTCTCGGCGACGATGCGGTCCCGCACCGCGTGGTCGAGCGGACCTGTGACCACCGAGTCGAGCAGCCGGCGCGACTCGCTCTCCGTCAGACCTGTCAACACCAGTTCGGGCAGCCCCGGGAGGACCTCGCGGGGAGTGGGCTCCCGCACGGCAAGGATCAGCAGGATCGAGTCCGCCACCAGTCTGCGGGCCACGAACTGCAGTGTCTGGGCCGAGACGCTGTCGAGCCACTGTGCATCGTCGACGACGCACACCAAGGGTTGATCGCCCACATGACCGGCGAGGAGACTCAGGGCGGACAGACCGATCAGGAACCGGTCGGGGACGTCACCCGGCTGGAGCCCGAACGCCGTGCGCAGTGCGTTGCGCTGCGGCTCCGGCAGGTCGTCCATGTGTTCGAGCAGTGGTGCGCACAGTTGATGCAGGCCGGCGTAGGAGAGTTCCCGCTCCGACTGCACCCCGGCTACCCGGACCACTCGGCATCCGTCGGCACGATCCAGCAGATGTCTCAGCAGTTCACTCTTGCCGATCCCCGCTTCGCCGCGCAGCACGAGGACCTCGCTGCGCCCGCTTCTGACGCCGGCCAGAAGGCCGTCCAGCACCTGGCGCTCGTACCGCCGCCCGACGAGTTCGGTCCTAGCTCCGTCCCGCGCCATGACAGCCTCCCGGCTGCCACGATACCCGGCGTCCCGGCCATGGCCGCTGGTCAGGTGGCCATGCCCACCACCAGCGCGGCACACAGGAACAGCACGACGGTGATCAGTGTCATGGCCACCAGTGTGCCGCGCAGCCAGTGTCCGAAGCGGATGCGGTGCGCCTTCTCCACGGCGCTGACGCTGTCGGCGATGTGATCGGTGACCATGCGCGCCACGTATCGCTGCTCGTCGAGGTACCACTGTTCGAGGTCGCGCTTCTGGCCGGGGCTGAAGTCGTCGGCCCGCGCGGTGAATTGGGCCAGGCGCCGGCGGGCCGCACCGAGGTGGGCCTCCCGGTAGAGATGGGCCTCGATCTCGGCCAGGCCGCGGGCCGCTGTCTGCTTGTCCGTGTCCATCATGTGCTCCGATGTACTCCGATGTACTCCGATGTGGAACGTGGGGTCGGCCGATCCCCCATGTGATCGGCCGGCCGTCACACGGTCCTGCCCGGACGCGGCGTCTCAGAGGGTGGCCTGAGCCGCCGCGTTGATCAGGCGGGCGACCTCGCCGGGGCGCGAGACGCCGACGGCGTGCGAGGCGGCGACGCGCACCGCCGTGGCGTTCGCCCGCTCGGCCATGAAGATCTGTGCCTGCGGCGGGATGTTCCTGTCCTCCGTGGCCACCAGCACCCATGAGGGAATCTCCCGCCAGGCCGGCGCGGAGGCGCCCTCGCCCAGCGCGGCATCGGTCACGGGCCGCTGGGTGGCCGCCATGACCCCTGCGGTCTCCGCGGCGACATCGGCGGCGAACTGCTGGTGGAACTTTCCCTTCTCGATGTACAGGTCGGTGACCTGGCTGCCGTCGGGGAGTGTGACGGGCACCGGCCGAAGGGCCTCGCCGAGGGTGCTGCCGGGAAACTTGCCCGACAGCGCGATGGCGCTCTCCCCCTCGTCCGGCAGGAAGGCCGCGACGAACACGAGTGCCTTGACGTTGCCGAGTCCCTTGCCGGCGTTGCTGATGACGGATCCGCCGTAGGAGTGTCCGACCAGCACCACCGGACCCTCGATGGAGGCCACGAGCTGCCTGACGTACTCGGCGTCGCCACCGAGTGTCCGCAGCGGATTGCTCGCGGCCACCACCGGGTATTCGTGCGCTTGGAGTCTTTCCACGACCCCGTTCCAGCTGGAGGAGTCCGCGAACGCGCCGTGTACGAGGACGACGGTCGGATTCTGTGCAGTCATGGGATCGGCCTTTCAGTCGCGTATCTGCCGTTCGGGAGGTCGGTCGGGCGGTCAGTCGGTGCCCAGTGCCTTGCGCAGGACGTGGACGGCCTGCTCGACGGCCGCGGTCGAAGCCTGCGTTCCGCGGACGGGGTTCAGCATCATGAAGTCGTGCAGGGTCGCGTGGTAGCGGATGCTGGTGGTGGCGACACCCGCCTGGATCAGCTTGCGGGCGTACGCCTCGCCCTCGTCGCGCAGCACGTCGTTCTCGTCGACGATGACGAGCGCCGCCGGCAGGCCCCGGAGGTCGTCGAGGGTGGCCCGCAGCGGGGACACGGTGATCTGGGCGCGTTCGGCGGGATCGGTGGTATACGCGTCCCAGAACCACTCCATGGCCTTCGCCGTCAGGTGGGGGCCGTGCGCGAAGGTCCGGTAGCTCTCGGTGTCCTGGGCGGCGTCTGTCACGGGGTAGTACAGCGACTGGTGCAGGAAGACCACGTCGCCGCGCTGCTTGGCCATGTGTGTCAGGGCTGCGGTCATGTTGCCGCCGACGGAGTCGCCGGCGACTACGAGACGCGAGCCGTCCAGGCCCTCCTCGGCTCCCCTGGTGGTGATCCACCGGGCGGCGGCGTAGGCCTGCTCGATGGCGACGGGGTACTTGGCCTCGGGAGACTCCGAGTTCGTGCAGCAGAGGCGGCTTGGCGGTGGCGTCGGCGAAATCCTGGGCGGCGGGTTCGAGAATGACGTCGCTCACGGCGTACTCCTTCGGCAGAGGCGAGTCCGGGCTTCACCTCATGAGACCGGGCCGAGAGCTTTCGTGTGACACAGCACAGCATGACGGAAGGCGATTCACACCGTCCGGTCGTGGCCGCGAGGCCCCTGTCCGGGGGTAGGACCGTTGCTGTCGGAGGAACTGGGCAGCAACGTGCCGTCGACGTAGAGATCCACGTGCTCGTTGTAGAACGCGGTCATTCCCGCGATGCGGTTGGCGTGAATCGTGGGGAAGTCGTACGTCCAGGCGATGTCGGCCCCCGTCCGGGGGGGGCACCGTCCAACGACCAGTAGGCGCTCGTCGTCCCCTTGCAGGGACTCCTGGTCACGGTGTCCGACTGCCGCAGCCGACCCCAGTCGATTCGGGTGCGGTCGAGGTAGTAACGGGTGGGCGGCCCGGTCTCGAACAGCTTCACGCAGTCGGACGCCTCCGCCAGCACCACTCCCTCCACCTCCACCCGTACGCTGCAGGTCCTCGACGGGAATGCTGTACTGCGGGTAGGCCTGCCATTCCCAGACGTAGAGGGCGCGGCGCGTATCGAAGACGACACGGCCGCCGATCAGACCCCGGATGCGGCGCGGCACGGGCTCCATGTGCCCGACCGGCACGATGAGGCCGGGGTGCAGAACGCCTTCGACTGCCAGGGCGGTCACCTCGGTTCGTTCGCCAACGGTGTGTTTGCCGGCCCCGTCACGGGCGAGCTCCGTCACGGGCCGTGGGCACGGCTCCGGACATCGAGGGACCACGCCCACACGTTCGATGGTATCCGGTGTGAACAGTGGTGTTCCCGTGTCACAGAACGCCAGGGTGTCCGGTCAATGGGCCGCAACCATTGCGCCTACAACCGCATCAACGTCATCAACCGTCAGCCGGCAGCCAGCAGGCGGCTACCAGGTCGGCATGTTCGGCTGACCCTTCGAGGCGTAGGCCGGTGTCACACCGGTACACGCCCACCGGTCTTGTGGGTAGAACGGACCGTCACGTCGTTCCGTGCCGCCGCCTCGGCGCGAACCGCCATGAAAGGAACACCGTTATGTCGTATCCCTATCCCGAGCAGAAGTACTGGGGCGAGGACGGTGAGGTCAGCGCCGTCTTCCGGCCCGCGGCCACCCCTCCGGCCCTCGGCGTCAGCGGCGCGGGCCAGAGCGCCACCCACTATCTGGCCACCACCGAGACCACCCGGGGAGAGTTCGGGCTGTACCGAGTGGAGATGAAGCCGAGGGCAGGCGGTCCCAAGACCCACTTCCACAAGCGGATCTCGGAGTCCTTCTACATCCTGGACGGAACGGTCCGGGTGTTCGACGGCGTGCAGTGGATCGACGCGCGCAAGGGCGATTTCCTTCATGTGCCGCAAGGCGGCCTGCACGCCTTCCGCAACGACTCCGACGCCCCGGCCGACATGCTCCTGCTGTTCACCCCCGGAGCGCCCCGTGAGGAGTACTTCGAGCAGGTGTCCCAACTGGCGCACGCCTCGGACGAGGAGCGGGACGCGTTCTTCGACAAGCACGACTCCTACTTCGTGGAGTAGGCGAGAGTGCCGGCGCCTCCTTCTCCCCTGCCCTGCCAGGAAGGCTGTCATGAGTGTTCCGTCCCGGCCCACCGAGTCCCCCGTGACCAGTGAGCTCGACCAGCTGCCCGACCGCGACCGCGAGGAGACCGCCGAATGGCAGGCCTCTCTCGACGCCGTCGTGCGCAACGCCGGGCCGGACCGGGCGGTGTATCTCCTGCGCCGTGTGCACGAGTTCGCGACCCGGTCCGGGATGTCCCTGCCCGGCCTGTTGACCTCGGACTACATCAACACCGTCCCCGCCTCGGCCCAGCCCGCGTTCGACGGCGACCTGGCCATGGAGACCAGGATCACCGCGCTCAACCGGTGGAACGCGGCGGCCATGGTCACCCGTGGGGCACCCCTCGGACTGGGCGGCCACATCGCCACGTACGCCTCGGCGGCCTGGCTCTACGAGATCGGGTTCCACCACTTCTTCCGCGGCAAGGACGGTGACGGCTCGGGCGACGGCCGTCATCTGCCCGCGGACGCCGTCGTGGTGGGAGTCGGCATCATCCCAACGTCGGCCTCGCCGAGGCAGCGGGCCTCGATGTGGACAACGGCATCGTCACCGACGCGCATCTGCGGACCTCGGACCCCGCCGTCTTCGCCGCCGGGGACGTCGCCAACGCCTTCCACCCGAAGCTCGGCCGGCACCTGCGCGTGGAGCACTGGGCCAACGCCCTGCACCAACCGCGTACCGCGGCCTAGAGCATGCTCGGAAAGGACGCGGTCCACGGCCGGCTGCCCTACTTCTACACCGACCAGTACGACCTCGGCATGGAGTACACCGGCTACACGGAGCCAGGCGGCTACGACCGTGTCGTCCTCCGCGGTGAGCCCGACGAGCGGCGCTTCATCGCGTTCTGGATGTCCGGCAGCCGCGTCCTGGCCGGGATGAGCGTCAATGTGTGGGACGTCATCGACGACATCCGCTCGCTCATCGAATCCGAGGCCGTGACGGAGGACGGCGCACTGTCCGACCCCGCTGTCCCCCTGCGGAGTCTGCTGCCCTGAGGCCGGCATCGGCGAGCTCCCGGCGCACAAGGTGTCACACGATCGGTGTCTGTCACAGAGGCTCCTGCTGTTCGGTCAGAGCGGGTAGGGGCCTTCCGGTCTCTCTTGTGACCTGCCGCAGAAGGACACCCGATGAACCACGATTTCGATCACGACGACGATCCCACAGCAGCCTCCGTGTTCCTGGCGGCGGAAGCAGCCGTGCTCACGGAGCGGGTCCGCATGCTGCGGCAGCAACTGGCCGACGTCGACGCGCGCATCCGGGAGACCGCCGAGAAACTGGGCCGGCTGGAACCGCCGCGTTCCGCTCCCTGCCGGCCCTGACCGCACGACGCACGGCCGTCTCGGCTGCGGCTCAGGACAGTGGCACCCTCTACTGCATCTTCCGATTCGTCGCGTACTGGTGCGTCTGTGGTGAAGAGTATGCTCCTCCCAACGATGTCACGAGGTACCCGTCCCGGCGTCCCAACCGTGCGGCCCCATAACCCTGGGCCGGGCACGGCCCGGTGCATGGGAGTGAGGATGAGAGGAAGCCATGGTCCCGGCAACTCACACGGCGCACAACATCGAAACCACCGCTGAGAGCCTCCAGGGGGATCTGGCCCGCCTGGAGCTGCAGAAGCGGGCGCTGGAGAGGGAACTGGCCGCGGTCGTCGCGCACCTCGACTCGGTCCAGCGGGCTCTGAGCGCCCTGTCGGTCCTGATGTCCGACTCGCCCGGCGCGACACAGTCCGCCACGACCGGGAACACCGATCGGCACCACGCTGCGCAGACGGTGCAGGAGGTCGCCCCCTCCCGAGCGGCGGAGCCGCCGTCGGACGACACCGCCCCCGCGGAATCCCAAGGCGGGCGGGAGGAACGTGCTTCTCGTGCTGCCGACGCCCCGCGTTCCAAGGCGCCCGAGCAACAGCAGCAGTACGGACAGCTCACCGAGCAGATCATCGAGTACTTCACGCACATCGCCGACAAAGAAGTCCGGGCCCGCGACGTGGCCGCGGCGCTCGGCCGTGACACCGACAGCGGAGCCATCAACGCCGTGCGCAGTACGCTCGACCGGCTTGTCGGCACTTCGCGGATCCAGCGAGCCGGCCGAGGTCTCTACCGGGCCGGCTGACGCGCCGGGTGACGCCGGGCAACGTACAGGACAGCACGGGTGCGCCGGCTGCGCGCTTTCTGTCTCCGACCCCCGGGAACACGCCCTCCTTTCACACTGTTGAACCTTGCAGGAGAAAGGACGGCGATATTCGTGCACGGTGAGTACAAAGTTCCTGGCGGCAAGCTGATCGTCGTGGATGTCGACGTGGAGGACGGCGTGCTGCGGCACCCCCGGGTCACGGGCGACTTCTTCCTCGAACCGGACGAGGCACTCGACGCGATGAACCGCGCGCTGGACGGCGCTCCGGCGGACACCGACGCGGCCGGTCTTGCGGCCCGCGTCGACAGGGCGGTGCCGGACGGCACGGTCATGTACGGATTGACGTCCGACGGCGTCGGCATCGCCGTACGCCGGGCGCTCGCGCACGCCAGCGACTGGACCGACTACGACTGGCAGCTGATCCACGACGGCCCGCAGAGTCCTGGGCTCCACATGGCGCTGGACGAAGCGCTCACCGCTGAGGTCGCCGCCGGTCGTCGGCCGCCGACGCTCAGGGTGTGGGAGTGGGCGGCCCCGGCGGTCATCATCGGCAGCTTCCAGTCCCTGCGTAACGAAGTCGATGTCGACAGCGCCCGCGAACACGGCATCGAGGTCGTACGCCGGATCTCCGGTGGCGGGGCGATGTTCGTGGAGCCCGGCAACACGATCACCTATTCCCTCTCCGTGCCGGACGCTCTGGTGCAGGGGCTGTCCTTCCAGGACAGCTACGCCTACCTCGACGACTGGGTGCTCGACGCGCTCGGCGAGATGGGGATCAAGGCCTGGTACCAGCCGTTGAACGACATAGCCACCGACCAGGGGAAGATCGCCGGCGCGGCGCAGAAGCGCATCGTGGGACCGGACGGAGGGCCCGGCGCCGTTCTGCACCACGTGACGATGGCCTACGACATCGACGCCGACAAGATGCTCAGTGTGCTGCGCACGGGGCGGGAGAAGCTGTCGGACAAGGGCACGAGGAGCGCGAAGAAGCGAGTGGATCCGCTGCGGCGGCAGACCGGCCTGGCACGGGAGGCCATCATCGCGGGGCTGATCTCATCGTTCAGGACCCGTTACGGGCTCGCCGCCGGCAAGGTGACGGACACGGAGATGGCGCGTGCGCGTGAACTCATGCGCACGAAGTTCTCCACGCCGGAGTGGACGGCCCGCCTCCCCTGAACCCGGCGGTGCTGCGTGCGGTGCTGCGCGCCGCGCGCGACGGCCCGGCCGGACCAGCCGGACCGGACCGGCTGGTCCGTAGCGTGCGTCAGCCCATCTCTTCCAGGGTCTTGCCCTTGGTCTCCTTGACGAATTTGAGGACGAAGGGGATGGAGAGTGCGGCGAAGACGGTGTAGAT
>NZ_KZ679062.1 GCF_003024195.1 Streptomyces dioscori | reverse complement strand
CAGACCCGCCGCCACGCCGCGATCGCCGCCCTCCTGCGCGTCCCGCACGTCGTGCTCGCCGTCAACAAGATGGACCTGGTCGAGTACCAGGAGCCGGTGTTCGCGGCGATCGCCGAGGAGTTCACGGCGTACGCGTCCGAACTGGGCGTTCCCGAGATCACCGCGATCCCCATCTCCGCCCTCGCCGGGGACAACGTGGTCGACCCGTCCGCGAACATGGACTGGTACGGCGGCCCCACCTTCCTGGAGCACCTGGAGACCCTGCCGGTCAGCCACGACCTGGCGACCTGCCACGCACGGCTGCCCGTGCAGTACGTGATCCGTCCGCAGACCGCCGAGCACCCCGACTACCGCGGGTACGCCGGTCAGATCGCGGCCGGCGCGTTCCGGGTCGGTGAGGCGGTCACCGTGCTGCCCTCCGGGCGCACCTCGCGGATCGCCTCGATCGACCTGCTGGGCGAGCCGGTCGACCTGGCCTGGACGACGCAGTCGGTGACGGTCCTCCTGGAGGACGACGTCGACATCTCGCGCGGCGACCTGATCGTGCCGACCAAGGACGCGCCCGCGACCACGCAGGACATCGAGGCGACGGTCTGCCACGTGGCCGACGCGCCGCTGACCATCGGCCACCGGGTGCTGCTCAAGCACGGCACCCGCACGGTCAAGGCGGTCGTCAAGGACATCCCCTCGCGGCTGACCCTCGACGACCTGTCCCTGCACCCGCACCCGGGTCACCTCGTCGCCAACGACATCGGGCGCGTGAAGATCCGTACCGCCGAGCCGCTGCCGGTGGACTCGTACGCCGACTCCCGGCGCACCGGCTCGTTCATCCTCATCGACCCCTCCGACGGGACGACGCTCACCGCGGGCATGGTCGGCGAGTCCTTCGCCTCCCCGGAGCCGGTCAGGGCCGAGGCGGACGAGGACGGGTGGGACTTCTGACATGACGACCACCATCGACTTCTACTCCACGTTCGCGAAGGAGGGCGGCCGCGTCGGCAGCGGCGCCCTCGGCGCCGGACAGGGCGGAGTCGCGCGATGTGCGTGCTGACGTACGCGCACTGCCTGCGCGCCCCGTCCCCCCGCCCGCCGTCGCGGATACGACGAAGACCTGCCGACCTCCCGGCCACGACCTGAAGAACCGTGACCGCCGGGCCAACGAGAGGAAACCCTCCCGTGCCTGCCAAGGGCTCCACACTGCTTCGCCGCGGCATCGCCGTGGCCGCCGCGCTTCCGCTCCTGACCCTCGCCGCCTGCGGTTACGGCTCCGACAAGGACGAGGACACCTCGAAGGTCGCCGCCGAGGGCAAGAAGCTCTCCGCCGACACCGTCCGGATCGGCTACTTCCCGAACCTGACGCACGCCACCGCACTCGTGGGTGACCAGGAGGGGCTGCTGCAGAAGGAGCTCGGGGGCACGAAGGCCTCGTACTCCCAGTTCAACGCGGGTCCGTCCGAGATCGAGGCGCTGAACTCCGGGTCGATCGACATCGGCTGGATCGGCCCCTCCCCCGCCATCAACGGCTACAGCACGACCGACGGCAAGGGCCTGCGGATCATCGGCGGTTCGGCGTCCGGCGGTGTGAAGCTGGTGGTGAACCCGGACAAGATCAAGTCCACGAAGGACATCAAGGGCAAGAAGATCGCCACCCCGCAGCTGGGCAACACGCAGGACGTGGCGTTCCTCAACTGGATCGCCGAGCAGGGCTGGAAGGTCGACGCCCAGAGCGGCAAGGGCGACGTCTCCGTGGTCCGCACGGACAACAAGATCACGCCGGACGCCTACAAGTCGGGCTCCATCGACGGCGCGTGGGTGCCGGAGCCGACCGCGTCCAAGCTGGTCGCCGAGGGCGCGAAGGTGCTGCTCGACGAGGCCGACCTGTGGCCCGACAAGAAGTTCGTGATCACGAACATCATCGTGTCGCAGAAGTTCCTCAAGGAGCACCCGGACGTCGTCGAGGCCGTGCTGCGCGGCTCGGTGAAGACCAACAAGTGGATCAACGCCAACCCGGACGAGGCGAAGGCCGCCGCCAACACCAAGCTCAAGGCGCTGTCCGGCAAGGAACTGCCCGCCGAGGTCATCGACCCGGCGTGGAAGTCGATCCAGTTCACCGACGACCCGCTGGCCGCGACCCTCAACACCGAGGCGGAGCACGCGGTGAAGGCCGGCCTGCTGGAGAAGCCGAAGCTCGACGGCATCTACGACCTCGCGCCGCTGAACAAGGTCCTCAAGGCCGAGGGCGCGAGCTCGGTCGACGACGCCGGTCTCGGCGTCAAGTAAGCCCGGACAGCCGAGAGTTCAGGCCCAGCAAGAGTTCAGGCCCAGACCCATGAGTTCCCAGGAGGTGACGACCGTGGCAACCGCCCTCGCCAAGACCGCCGACGCCGAAGCCGGTACGTCGGTGGAGTACGCCGCCCGGATCGAGCACGTCTCGAAGTCCTTCGCCGGCCCCGCCGGGCAGCAGCTCGTCCTGGACGACATCACGCTCGATGTCGCGCCCGGCGAGTTCGTCACCCTCCTGGGAGCTTCCGGGTGTGGCAAGTCGACGCTGCTGAACCTGGTCGCGGGGCTCGACAAGCCGTCCGCGGGAGGCATCAGCACCGACGGCCGGCCGGCCCTGATGTTCCAGGAGCACGCCCTCTTCCCGTGGCTGACCGCGGGCAAGAACATCGAACTCGCCCTGAAACTGCGGGGCGTGGCCAAGGCCGACCGCCGCAGCAGGGCGGAGGAGCTCCTGCAGCTCGTCCGCCTTGAGGGCGCGTACGGCAAGCGGGTGCACGAGCTGTCCGGCGGTATGCGGCAGCGGGTCGCGCTGGCCCGCGCGCTCGCCCAGGACAGCCGGCTGCTGCTGATGGACGAGCCGTTCGCGGCCCTCGACGCCATCACGCGGGACGTCCTGCACGACGAACTGACCCGGATCTGGCGCGAGACGAACGTGTCGGTGCTGTTCGTGACGCACAACGTGCGCGAGGCGGTACGGCTCGCCGAGCGCGTGGTGCTGCTGTCCTCGCGCCCGGGACGCGTCGCGCGGGAGTGGACGGTCGACATCCCGCAGCCCCGCCGTATCGAGGACCCCGCCGTGGCGGAACTGTCCGTCGAGATCACCGAACAACTGCGTGGGGAGATCCGCCGCCATGGCCAGCACTGAGACGAGCGCCGTCAAGGACGGCGGCGCGACGGGCAAGGCCGACGAGGAAGAAGGCGTCAGGCAGAACGCCGACCTCGCCGGACTCGAAGCCGGTCTCGACGCGCTGGACACGGTCCAGACGAAGAGGACCCCGTTCCGCAGGACCTTCGTCGAGAAGATCTTCCCGCCGATCGTCGCCGTGGCCCTGGTACTGGTCGTCTGGCAGGTCCTGGTGTGGGCCGAGGTCACCGACAGCTACAAGCTGCCCGCCCCGTCCGCGGTCTGGGACGAGGTCCAGGAGGCCTGGCTGGAGGGCACGCTCCTCGAATACATCTGGACCAGCGTCTCGCGCGGTCTGCTGGGCTTCCTGATGGCCCTCGTCATCGGCACCCCGCTCGGACTGCTCGTCGCCCGGGTGAAGTTCGTGCGCGCGGCCATCGGCCCGATCCTGTCCGGCCTCCAGTCGCTGCCGTCGGTGGCGTGGGTGCCGCCGGCCGTCCTGTGGCTCGGCCTCAACGACTCGATGATGTACGCGGTCATCCTGCTCGGCGCGGTCCCCTCCATCGCCAACGGGCTCGTCTCCGGCGTCGACCAGGTCCCGCCCCTGTTCCTGCGGGCGGGCCGCACCATGGGCGCGACGGGCCTGCGCGGCACCTGGCACATCGTGATCCCGGCCGCGCTGCCCGGCTACCTCGCGGGTCTGAAGCAGGGCTGGGCGTTCTCGTGGCGCTCCCTGATGGCCGCCGAGATCATCGCGTCCTCGCCGGACCTGGGCGTCGGCCTCGGCCAGCTGCTGGAGAACGGCCGTACGGCCAACAGCATGCCCATGGTGTTCCTCGCCATCCTCCTCATCCTGATCGTCGGCATCGCCATCGACCTGCTGATCTTCAGCCCGCTGGAACGGTGGGTACTGCGCAGCCGCGGTCTCCTGGTGAAGAGCTGAGCCGATCGAGAGCCGAGTGAAGAGCTGACCTCCATGTCGAAACCGGTACTCCTCGTCATCGCCCACGGCAGCCGCGACCCGCGTCATGCCGCGACCGTGCACGCCCTGGTACGCCAGGTGCGGGCGCGGCGGCCCGGGGTGCGCGTGGAGACCGGCTTCCTGGAGTTCAACCTCCCGTCCGTCGCGGGCAAGCTGGAATCCCTGGCGGCGGAAGGCGTACGCGACATCGTGGCCCTCCCTCTCCTGCTGACCCGCGCCTTCCACGCCAAGGCGGACATCCCGTCGGTGCTGAGCGAGGCACCGGCCCGGCTGCGGATCCGGCAGGCCGACGTACTCGGCCCGTCGCCCCTGCTCACGGCCGCGCTCCAACGGCGCCTGTACGAGGCGGGGCTGTCCCCCGCCGACAAGTCCTCGACCGGGGTCGTCCTGGCCGCGGCGGGGTCCACCGACCCGGAGGCGATCGCAGTGATCGCAGAAATCGCGCGGGAGTGGCGGCGGACCGGTTGGTGCGCCGTGCGGCCTGCGTTCGCCTCCGGCGGATCGCTTCCGCGAACAGGGGATGTGGTGGGGTCCTTGCGTGCCCTGGGGTGTGCGCGGGTGGTTGTGGCGCCGTACTTCCTCGCGCCGGGGCGGTTGCCGGATCGGGTCGCGCGGGAGGCTGGTGGGGCGGATCTGTTGGCGCCGGTGCTGGGGGCGGCGCCGGAGGTTGCGCGCGTGCTCCTCGCCCGCTACGACTCGGCCGTCGCCGGGTCGGCTCTGACCGCCGTGGGGGCTTGAACGTTCACCTGCGGGCCGGTGGGGTGGCCCTCACCGATTGCGCAGTTCCCCGCGCCCCTACTGGGAACCTGCGGGTTCGGTGGGGCGCGCGTTACGAATTGCGCAGTTCCCCGCGCCCCTGAAGGGGCGCGGGGAACTGCGCAAAAGGGGGCGAGGGGGCGCAGCCCCCATGCAGTGACGGGGAGGGTAGGGGCGGCGGGGGCGGACTCCTTCTTCACTTCAGAACCACCCCCCACACACAACCCCTCCCACCTCGCCGGATTGCGAAAGTCACTCCCCCCGCCCCCGCAAATCTGATGGGATGTCGGTCGCAGGCACGACCGGGGGAGCGCGACAAGTGGCAGGTCTGGAGTTCGGGCATCACCTCGGCCTGCCCCAAGCCCTGTCCGACCTCCCCCTCTCCCCCCTGACCCCCGGCTACGCCCACCTCGTAGCCACCCAACGCGCCGCCGGCCTGCGCCACATGGGCGAACTCCTCACCCCCGGCGACGGACTACGCGTCCTGGACGGCGTGTTCGTCCCCCAGGGCGTCCGCGGCCGCCGACGCGTGGACCACGCGCTACTGGCCGACCTGGGCCGCGGCGCAGGCCCGAAGGCCACCCTCGCGAACCACCTCGCCGAACTCCACCGCAGCGACCCCCAAGCCCTGCGCAGAGTCCTCCTGTACCAACTGATCGGCCTCCTCCAGGACCACCCGCAGGGCCAACTCCCGCACACCGCGCAAGCGTTCGGCGTCCACGCCGACGAGTCGGCCGGCCTCGCCGCCGCCGCCCGCCTCCGCCCCGTCCTGGACAACGCGCAGCGAACCGCCGCCGAGTCCCTGGCCGACGCCTGGTCCGAACACCGGCTCCGTCGCGTGCGCAAACTGCTGGAGCGGCTGCCACCCACCGGTCGCGACGCGTCGCTGAGCGCGCTCCGCACCACCCTCACCCGGCGGCTGGGCCACGCCGACGCCGCGCTGGACGCGGCGCGCACCGCCGAGCAGGCGGGCGACACCGACGCCGCGACGGAGGAGTACCTGCGGACCTTGCGTCTCGCCGCGGACGACCGCAAGGCCCTGTTCAGCCTCGTACGCATCCACCGGCCCCGCCCCTCCGGTCCCACCGGCTCCACCGGTCCGACTGGTCCGACTGGTCCGACTGGTCCGACTGGTCCCACCGACCACGTCGAGCGGCTGCGGTGCGTACTGCGCCCGGAGTCGGCGGCGCTGGCCTGGGACGCCACGGACGCGGACCCCGGCGTCACCTGGCGGATCCTGCGCCTTCGACGGACCGGACGCGGCAGCACGGAGATCCGCGAGGTCCGCCAGGAGCGCCAGGAGACCTCAAGCGTCAACGGCTCCGACGGCACGGGCGGCGTGTGCGGTACGGAGGACCGGGCGATACCGCTCGGCAGCATGGTGCGTTACGTGGCCCTCCCTCTGCGCGACGGCCGCGTGGACGGCGTACCCCTCGTCGCGCGCGAGTTGTCCCTCACCCCCGAGGTGAGCGATCTCGCGCTGACGGACGGCCGGGAACGGATCGGCGGCACCTGGCGGACACCGCCCGGCGCCACGGAGGTGACGGTCGAGCACACCGGTCCCGACGGCCCGTCCGGCGCGCTGACCTGCGACAGGGACCGGTTCGCGGCCACCGGGCTGCCGCCGGGCCCGCACCGCTTCCGGATCGTGTGCCACTACCGCACACCCGAGGGGCAGGCCGTCGCATCCCCGGGCGTCGTGGCGACCCGCACGGCACACCGCTGGCCCGATCCCGTACGGACGCTCACGGCCACGGCCGAGGGTGAGGCGATCCGGTTCACCTGGACGGGCGGCAAGGGTGGCGAGGGTGCCGAGGACGGCGTACACGCGGAAGGCGCGGACGTACGGCTGGTGTGCTGGCCCGATGAAACACCCCTGCCCGGTGCCGAGTTGGCCACTGCCGAGCTGCCCGAGCCGCTGCCGTGGCGCCGCCCGCACGACGGTGAACCGGTGCTGTGTCCGCCGCCCGGCACCCATGCCGAGGTCGCGGCCGTCGCCGTGCTCGGGGAACGTGCCGTGGCCGGGCCGACCGTCACCGTGGAGGCGCCGGTCGCGGTCACCGGGCTGAGTGCGCGGCGCCAGGCGGACGGCCAGGTGCAGGTGGTCCTGGACTGGCCCGAGGGCACCGGTTTACTGACCGTCAGCTGGACGGAGGACGGCGGGCGCACGGGCGAACGGGCCGTCGCCGCACACCAGTACCGGCGTCAGGGCCTGCGGCTGCCGGTCGGCCGGGGCGGTGTCCGGGTCAGGGCCGTACCCGCGCCGCGTGTCCCGGGGTCCGTGGTCGCGCTGCCGTCGGCCGCCGAGACGGTGCTGCCGCCGGACGCGTCGGTCGCGTACCGTCTGGTGCCCGCGCCGCGCCGGATGCTGCGGCGCGGCAAGCCCCTGATCCGCGTCACCCTCTCCGCTCCCGATCCGGCTCCCGCTCCCGGGTCGCCCTCCGGCTCCCCTCCCGGCTCCTCCCCCGAGGAGACTCCGCCCCGGTTGCCGGAGCAGCTGCCGGAGTTCGTCTGTGTGGCGCGCAGTGGCACGCTTCGCCCGCGCGGGCCCGCCGACGGCACGACCGTGTTCAGGATCGCCGGCGCTCGACTGCTGGAACTGCGTACGGTCGAGCACGAGTTGGACTCGGCACCCTGCCCGGCTCCGTACACTTTGCGCGGGTTCCTGCTCGGCGAGCACGCCACGTCCGTACGACTCGAAGAACCGTCCCCCGCGACCCTGGTGGTGCGCTGAACCCATGACGACCGTCATCTGCCCCTACTGCTTCGCCCGTTCGTCGGCCGCCGGGCTGCCCTACCGCTGTCTGATGATCCCGGGCGGGGTACGCGGTTCGCAGCCGTGCGGGCCCGAACGCGACGACGTGTGGGCCGAGTTCATGGGTCCGAGCATCCCGCCGTCGGCCCGGATGCGCGGCCCGGTCTTCACCCGGCCGCGCTCCCCGGTGTCCAGGCTGCGGCCCGCCGCGAACGCCGGTCCCGCCGTCTGCCCGGGATGCGGCGTGACCACGACGGTCCGCGTGTGCGGCTCCTGCCACAGCGATCTGCCCAGCGACTACTGCGAGCAGGACAGCCGGATCATCGCCCTGGTCGGCGCGAAGGCGTCCGGCAAGAGCACGTACGTAGCCGTGCTGGTCAACGAGTTGAACCGGCGGGTCGGCCAGGCCTTCGACGCCTCCCTCGCCGCGATGGGCCAGGGCACGCAGCAGCGCGACAAAGAGATGGCCCAGGACCTGTACGAGCGGCTGCGGCTGCCGGACGCGACCCGGCCCGCCGCGCTCGGCTTCAACGATCCGCTGCTGTACCGGCTGAGCCTGCCCCGGCGCGGGCGGCTGGGCACGGGCAGCCGGCACACGACCCTGGTGTTCTTCGACGCGGCGGGCGAGGATCTCGCGGGCGCCGACGCCGTGGACCGCTACACCCGCTATCTCAGCGCGGCCGACGGCATCATCCTGCTCGTGGATCCGCTGCAACTCGGTACCGTGCGCGACCGGTTGCCGCTCGGCGACGGGCCGCCGCTGCCCGCCGTGGAGACCCCTCCGCAGCAGATCGCGGCAGATCTCGCGACCCAGCTGCGGGCGCACGGCCGGGGCGGTTCGCGCGGCCGGGTCAGTACGCCGATAGCGGTGGCCGTGACGAAGACGGACATGCTGCGGCCGCTGCTCGACCCGCACTCGCCGCTGCTGAGCAGCGCCACACACGAGGGCGGGACGCTCGACGAGGACGACCGGCTCGCGGTGCACGAGGAGCTGCGCGCCCAGCTCGCCGACTGGGACTCGGGGGCGCTGTACCGGCAACTGGAGCGGGACTTCGCCGAGTTGTCACTGTTCGGTCTGTCGGCGCTGGGTGCGCCACCGCCCGCCGACGCCCCGGCGGACGTACCGAAGTCGGGGCCGCAGCCGTTGCGCGTGGAGGATCCGCTGCTGTGGTTGCTGGCCCGGCGCGGGCTCCTGCCGGTCACCAACGCATGGAAAGGACAGTCCAGGTGACGCTCTCCCAGCTCCACTACACCTCCGCGCCGCCCGGGCCCGGCGGGTCCGGATTCCGCTTCACGGCGGTCAGCGAAGACGTGCCGCAGGGCGTGCTCAGGGAGGCGGAACAGCTCATCGGGTACGAACCGCCGCGGGACTCCCCCGCACGGCCGGACGCCGACGAACTCAACTCCTTTCCCACCGCGTTCAGCTTCAGCGAACTCTCCGACGGCGGGCGGCTGCTGAGCCGATCCGTGTACACGGGCGTCGACTACAGCGGACGGTGGGGCAACTTCCACGCCCATGCCCTCCATCTGCCCGCCGGTGGACGGCTGCCGGACGGTGCGCTGCCCATCGCGGCCTGGGAGTCCCGGCGTTGGGGCCGGGCGACACCGGACGGCGGAAGACCCGAGCCGATCGACCACTTCGAGCCGTCGGGGCTCATGCGGCACGAGGCGCTGGTGGCCTTCGCGGTGTCCCGCGCCGACCGGCTCGCGGCGGTCCTCACGGACGTCCGGGCGGTCGCGGACGACCCTGGCGCCGGGCAGGTCGTGCTCGTGGAACGGGACAGCGCCGCCGTGGCCCAGTGGATCGCGCTGGCCTGCGCGGTGCTGCCGCGCGAGCAGGCGCACCGGCTGACCTTCACCACGTACACGCGGCGGCCCGTGCAGGCCAGGCAGCAGATCATCGGCGTACTGCCGTCGTCCGAGACGGTGGCGTACGGCCATCGGCACCGGGTCCACGACTGCACCCGGCCGCCCGTGGCCGCCGCTCCCGGCACGTCCGCCGAGGCCGTGCCCGACCTCTGGGCGGAGGTGTGTGCCCGGGTGTGGCGGGCGGGCAGGCCCGATCTGTTCCGGCGTCACGGGCCGGACCTCGGCTCGCTGGCCGCGGCGGCGCTCACCGCTCGCGTCCCGCTCCCCCCGGCCGCGCTCACGGCGGCCACACACTGGGTCCGCGACCGCGCGGGCAGCCTGCCCGAGGACGAACTGGCCGAGCTCGTCACGGCGTTGTGCGAGGCGCGGCCTGCGGACGACACACGGTCGTCGGGCGGGGCCCTGCCGACGGACAGTGCGGCATCCGGGACTGCATCCGGTGCGGCATCCGACGCTGCCTCGGCTGCTGACTTCGTCGCGGGGCTGACCTCGCTGTTCGAGCGCCTCGACGGGCAGGTGCCCGCCTTCGTCTCCGCGCCGCTCGCCGCGCAGGTGCTGACCGCGGCGGTACGCGGCGACGGACCCGTCCCCGTCGTCCACGGTGCCTCGTTCAGCCCCGAGGCGCGGACACGGCTCGGCGCGGAGCTGGGGTATGCGATCCGCTCGGGCGTCGCCGACCCGGCGCAGCCGCCGGCCGGGCGCCCGCTGGGTCTGCTGCGTGTCGCCGATCTCCTGGAGGTCGACTGCACCGACCTCCTCCCGGACCTCGCGGCACGGCTGGCGCAGGCCCTCATGGACCTCCCCGAGGCGCGGGCGCACCCCTCCACCACGGGCCCGGAACCCCGTACGGGCACCGGGCACCCGGGCCGGCGTACCCCGTCGGCGACCGCAGACGGGGCGATCCCCTGGTGGAGCACACGCACGGGCCCGACCACGCTCGGGGCCGGTGCCGGTAGTAACACCGGCGCCGCCGGGGCTGGTCCCGGCGGCCCGGCCGACGCCGCTGGTCTCGCCGGTCCGGAACGTCTCGCCGGTCCGGCGCATCCCGGCGGGCCCGGCTGGCCCGCCGGCCCTGGCGGACCCGGCGGCGCCAGCGGGCCAGAACGCCCCGACGAACTCGACGGCCCCGATGGACCCGGTGGCCCTGGCGCGCCCAGCGGACCTGGCTGGCCCAGCGGCGCCGGCGGCCCCGGCTGGCCCAGGGGTGCCGGCGGGCCCGGCGGACCCGACGGACCCAGGGGTGCTGGCAGCCCCGTCGCCCCCACCGCCCCCGTCCGCCCGGAGGAGCTGGCCGGGCTGCGCGGCGCCGTTGTCGCGCATCCGACTCTGCGGATCGCCCTCTTCGGCGCGCTCGACGCGATCTCCGCCGGCCGGCCGGTGGCCGCCGCGCGGATGCTGGCCGTCGCGGCTCTCCCCGTTCGGGACCACCCGGGGTTCCCGCATCTGCGGATGTGCGCGTCGAACGCCCTGCCCACCGGCGTGGGCGACCGGATGACCGCGTTCCACGGCGTGGTGCGTACCGCCGGGGTCTCGTTGCACACCGAACCGGCCGTCCTGCGGACCGCGGTCGAGCTGGTGTGGCCCGGCGAGCTGCCCACGGGGCAGGAGGCGAGCCTGCTGCTCAACGAACTCGGCTCCGACCTGCACCGCGCCGCCGGCACCCGGGACCTGCTGATCGACGCCGCGCTCGCGGCGCCTGCCGACGACCGTGACATCCCGGCGCTTGCCGTCGACCTGCTGCGCTGCTTCACCACGGAACTGGCACCGGAACAGCGCGCGGCGCTCCTGCTGCTGGAGTTCGCGGGACTGCTCGGCGCCGAGGGCGAGGGGCTGGACTGGGTGCAGCGCGCGACGGCGCTCGCCGCGAACGCGAGCCCCGTGCCCGCGCCGGTTCTCGAACGGGTCCACCGTGCCCTCGCGCGCCGTCTGCTGCGCGGCTCGGCGCCGCCCGGCGAGCTGTACGCGCTGGCCCTCTCCGGCGACGCGGCGCTGCTGGCCGCGTACGAGCGGAGGGCGCAGTCGAGCCGGGTGGGCGACCGGCTGCGTACGGTCCCCGGTTATGTCGCCGACTGTTTCTGCGACTGGAGTTCGCACGCGGGCGCGCACCCGGCGTGGGACGAGACCTGTTCCGCGCTGCTGGCCAAGGTGCTGCGGCCCGTCGTGCGGGCGCTGCCCGCCGAGGATCTGGCCGAGGTGGAGTCGAGCCTCGACCGGGCGGGCCGCGGCAAGCTCGACGCCTTCCGGGCCTGGAACCGGCCCGGCACGCTCGGCCGTCTCGCGGGCCGGTTCACCGGCCGCGGACGCGCCAAGGACGGCGGCCGGGACGGGGGTCGGGACGGTGGCCGGGACGGTGGCCGGGGCAGCGACCCGTCCCCCCGGTACGGGGACGTGGCACCCCCTCCGGGCGACGGCCGGGAGTACCGGTGAACGTGATCGCGCAGTACGTACTCGGCTTCGTCGCGCTGGTCGCGGCCGCCGTCTGTTTCGGCAAGGCCCTGTGGCAGCTCCTCTCCCTGGGGGTGCGGGCGGTGTGCTCCGCCCTCGGCCCCCGGCAGGAGGGCCTGCCCGACACCCGTATCCCGGTCGTGGGCGGGGGCAAGGGGGGTGACGAACCGGCCGAACTCGCCTACTGGTGGCGGCAGATGTGGGTCGACGCGGCCACCGCGGGCGGTTTCGGCATCCGGGTGATCTGGCTGCGGTTCACCGGGCAGTGGACCCAGCACACGACGGCGAGGCTGTTCCGCGGCATCCGCTCCAACGGGTTGCCCGAGCGCAACTCGTTCGTGCAGCTGGGGATGTGGCTCGTCGCACCCGGCACGTTCCTCGGCGCCCTCGTGGGCGCCACGCTCGCGACCGTGTTCCTCGCGCTCGCGCTGACGGTCCTCGCTCTGCTGCTCGGCCTCGTGTGGCTGGGCGCGGCCGGGACCGCGCTCGTCCTGCGGGGCGTGGAGCGCGGTTGGGCGACGGTCCTGGGGATCCGCGTCAAGTGCCCCTATCCGGGCTGCTACCGCCCGGTGCCGCTCGCGGTGCACCGCTGCCCCGGCTGCCGGGAGCCGCATGCCCGGCTGCGTCCCGGGCGCTACGGCGCACTACGGCACATGTGTTCCTGCGGGCAGCGGCTCGGGGCGAGCCGCCTGGCCGGACGCGGCCGGCTGACCGCTCTGTGCCCGCACTGCGACCAGGTGCTGCCGGACGCGGTGGGCACCACCCGTGTCGTGCACGCGCCGCTGGTCGGCGGCACCTCGTCGGGCAAGACGATGCTGATGGCCGCCATGGTCGAGGGCCTGCACGCCTGGTCGCGGCGGAGCGGTCTGCGTGTCGAGTACGCGTCGACGGACGACCGGCAGACCGCCAGCTCCCTCAACCAGGAGCTGACGCAGGGCACTTGGGCGCACGCCACGACCGGTGGCCAGCCCCGCGCTTTCATGCTGACCGTCACGCTCGGCCGCCGCCGCCGGCTGCTCTACCTGTACGACCCGATGGGCGAGTCCCTTGAGGACGCCGAGCGGGTGCGCGCCCAGCACTACCTCGCGCACACCGATGGGGTCGTCCTGGTCGCGGACGTGCTCGCCGAGCCGACGGTACGCGCGAAGCTGAGCGCTACCGACGCCGACCGGGCCACCGCCGCACGGCCCTCGCCGCAGGGCCCCTGGGAGACGTACCAGCGGCTGGCGGGCGAGCTGTCGGCGCTCACCGGGCGGCGCGGCAGGATGTCCGTGGCGACGGTCGTCACCAAGCGGGACGTCCTCGACCAGCTCGACTCCCTGCCGGTCGCCGGGGCCCGGATCGACACCTGGCTCACCGAGATCGGTCTCGGCGGGCTGGTCCGCGCCCTCGGGCACGACTTCAGGTCCGACCGCTACTGGGCGGTCAGCGCCCACGCGGCCACCGGTGCGGGCGCGTTGGACAGTGAGCAGCGGCGGGCCGCCGAACCCGTGCTGTGGCTGCTGGCCGCGTCGGGCCTGCGGACGGGCCGGCTGGTCGGTCCCGACCCGGCGGCCGGCCCGAAGGACCCGAAGGAGAAGAAGCTGGAGACTGCATGAGTCCGGAGACCGCATGAGTACCGTGACGCGGCACGTCAGGTGGGGGCGCCGCATGGCGCTCGGCCTGTTCGTCACCGCACTGGTCCTGACGAGCGCGCTCCTCGTCCTGGGCGTCCTGTACGCGGTGCGCTGACCGACGCGCGCCGACCCGCAGACGAGGCCCGCACACGAGACTCACATACCAACCGAACCGACCCACCCGCACCCCACGGAAGGACACGCAGTGAGTGACATCCCCGGCGGGCCCATGGCGAACCGTCCGGTCCACTTCATCTGGCTGCTCGACTGCTCGTACTCGATGCAGGGTGAGAAGATCGCCCGGCTCAACTACGCGATCCGGGAGGCCGTTCCGGAGATGCGGTCGGTGGCCCACGACAACCCGGCGGCCCAACTGCTGCTGCGTACGGTCACGTTCTCCACGACGGCCAAGTGGCACCACCAGACCCCCGTCCCCGTCGACGACTTCACCTGGCAGGACGTCGAGGTGGACGGCATGACGAACCTGGGCGAGGCGCTGCACCTGGTCTCGCGCGAGCTGCAGAGCCCGCCGATGCCGCAGCGGGCCCTGAAGCCGGTCCTCGCGCTGGTCTCGGACGGTGTGCCGACCGACGACTGGAAGGCGGGTCTCAAGGCGATCGACGCGACTCCCTGGGGGCGCAAGGCCGTCCGGGTCGCGATCGCCATCGGCCACGACGCCGACCGCTCCGTACTCCAGGAGTTCCTCGCCAACCCCGAGTTGCAGCCGCTGGACGCCAACAGTCCCAAGCAGCTGGCGGCGGCGATCCGTTGGGCGTCGACGGCGGCGGTCAAGGCGGCCTCGCAGCCGGTCGCCGGTTCGGGGGACCCGCTGGCGAAGCAGCCGTTCGCGCCGCCGGTCCTCGACGACGACGATGACGACGACGTGTGGTGACGGCACTCGTACGGCGCTGGGCCACCCTCGCCGAAAGCATCCAGGGGACCGGGAAACGGCAGAACCAGGACTGGTACGCGTTCTCCGGGACCGGTTCCTCGGCCGATCCCCTCGTCCTCGCGGTGGCGGACGGCCACGGCTCGGCCGCGCACGCGCGCAGCGCGCTCGGGGCGCGGTTCGCCGTGGACCGGTTCGTCGCGCTGGCGACGGAGTTCGGCCGGGCCGCCGACGCCTGCCACGAACCGGGCGGGCTCGCCCGGCTGATGAACTACGCCCGCAACGACATGCCGCGCGCCCTCGTCCAGTCCTGGCGCGAGGCGGCCCTCGGGCACTGGGCACGGCACCGCCCGGTGGCCGACCTGGGCCTGCCCGAGCCAGGACCCGACGAGAAGCTGACGCTGTACGGGACCACGCTGATCGGCGCGGTCGTCACACCGTGGCTCCTGACGGCCTGGCAGATCGGCGACGGCGATCTGGCGGTGGTGGGCCACGACGGCTCGGTGGAAAGGCCGTTGGCCCCGGCCGAGGACGACCTGGGCGACGAGACCGAGTCGTTGTGCGGGCCGCAGGCGTGGCGTTCGGTACGGACGCACTGGGCGCCCGTGTTCGAGGAGGCGCGGATCCCGCGGCTGGTGGTGCTGTCCACGGACGGTCTGTCGAAGAGTTTCGCGTCGGGCGACGGCTTCACGGAGTTCGTCGGGGACATGGACGAGCGGCTCGCGACGGAGGGCTTCGAGGGGGTGCGGGACGCGCTGCCCGACTGGCTGCGGCACGCCTCCCGGTACTCCGGCGACGACACGACCCTGACCGCGGCCCTCCTGCACTCGTACGCGGCCCGCCCGCAGCCGAAGCCCGACACGGAGGCCGGCGCGGAACCCGACGCGGTACCCGACGCGGAGCCCGATTCGACGCCCGGCACCGACCCCGGCACGGAACCCGAACCGAAGAAGAAGACGAAGGAGACCTAGATGACCGGCATGCTCGACAGCGGCACCCGCCTGACCGTGGAGACCGGTGAGGAGGTTCAGGTCGTCGACATGCTGGGGGCGGGCGGCCAGGGCGAGGTCTACCGGGTGAAGACGTCCGCCGGCGAGAAGGCCCTCAAGTGGTACTACCCGACCTGCGCGACCCCCGAGCAGGAGGGGATCGTACGGGAGCTGGTGTCCCGCGACTTCGACGACGACCGCTTCCTGTGGCCCGAGGCGTACGTGCCCTGGCACCACG
The DNA here is from genome assembly GCF_003024195.1 of Streptomyces dioscori. GTDB lineage: Bacteria > Actinomycetota > Actinomycetes > Streptomycetales > Streptomycetaceae > Streptomyces > Streptomyces dioscori. The sequence continues at coordinate 77,122 of NZ_KZ679062.1, read as the reverse complement.
GGTCGTTCGGGTATCTGATGGGGCTGCGGCCCGACCGGTTCAAGGGACTGCCCGCCCTGTTCCGCCGCCAACTGCGCACCAGCACGCGCGCGTTGCTGACGGCGTGCCTCTACACCGTCGAGGCGTACCAGGCGCTCCACTCGCGCGGCATCGCCTACCGGGACATCTCCTGGGGCAACGTCTTTTTCGACCCGGACACCGGTGACATCCTCGTCTGCGACAACGACAACGCCGTGGTGGAGGGCGACGCGAGCGGGATCTCCGGGACGATGGAGTTCATGGCGCCCGAGCTGGTGCGCGCCGAGCCGGGCGCCCGTCCCGGCACGCAGTCAGATCTGCACTCGCTGGCCGTGCTGCTGTTCATGTTCCTGATGAACCATCATCCGCTCAAGGGCAGACGGGAGTTGGCGATCCACTGTCTGGACGAGGCCGCCGAACGGAAGCTCTACGGGAAGAACCCGCTGTTCGTCTTCGACCCGGCGGACGACTCGAACGAGCCCGACCCGATGGAGCACGCGACCGTGCTGGCCACCTGGGACGCCTCCGCGGGCGCCCTCCAGGAGCTGTTCCGGCGCAGCTTCACGGCGGGGCTGCACGATCCGGCGGTGCGGGTACGGGAGTCCGAGTGGCGTGACGCGCTGCGGGCGGTACGGGACGCGGTGGTGGAGTGCGCGTCCTGCGGGCGGCAGAACATGACGGAGCCGGGCGAGCCCCAGCCGCAGGCGTCCCGCCCGTGCTGGGGCTGCGGGGCACTGCTGGTGCTGCCGCCGCGTCTGACGGTGACCACTCCCCCGCCGCGTACCGAGCGCCACATCCGGCTGCCGCGCGCGGCCCGGGTGCAGGCCCACCATCTGGAGGCGGAGCCCGCCCGGCACGACTACTCGGACGCGAGCCTGGTGGCCGAACTGGTGGAACACCCCTCGAAGCCGGGCCGCTTCGGCATCGCGAACCGCAGCAGCAGGACCTGGGCCGGCACGCGCTCGGACGGTACGTCCCAGCAGATCGGCCCCGGCCAGACGGTACCGCTGCGCGCGGGCCTGGAACTGGACCTGGGCGACGGGAGCCGCGCGGTCGTACGGGCGAAGTGACCGCCCCGGATCACGGGTGAGGGGGCCGCGCCGGGTTCACAGACCGAGGACCCGGCTCAGCTCCTGTGCGAGGGCGAGCCCTCCGCTGCCGGCCGCGACGCCCACGGAGATCGTCTCCAGGGCCGAGCGGACCCGCCCGCGGTCCGGTGCGGCGCCGTCCTGCTCGGCCCGCGCCAACTCGCCCCGTACGACCTCCGCTTGCGCGACGAGGGGCGGGTTCTCGGTACGCAGCCGCTCCACGAGTTCGGCGGCCAGGCGCAGCGACTGGGCGGCGTCCACGCCGTTGTTGATCTCGATGCGGCCGTGGTCACCGATGTTCGTGGGGCCGTTGATGTCGCCGTGGAAGTTGAAGGTGCTCATGCCTGGCTCCTGGTCGAGGTGCTGATCGCCGTACGCGCGGGTCCGTCGGGCCGTGGATGCGGCGGCGGGGTCACGGGCCGCCGCCCTGTCCCACACCCGGATGGCCGCCACCGCCCTGCCCGTGCTGCGGCTGGCCGCCCGCCATGGTGATCTGGCCCTGGTTGCCGATGTTGCTGGGGCCGTTGATGTCCCCGGAGATGTTGTAGGTCTGGGTGCTGATGATCTGCTGCGCCTTGTCGAAGGAGCCCGTGTCGACGTTGTGGTCCTGGAGGAAGCGCTCGGTCGCGACGAGGACGCCCTGCTGGAGCCGGAACAGGAAGTCCTGCGCGTCGGTCTTCTCCGAGTAGCCGGCCGCGTCCCAGTCGCCGAGGCTCTCACGCAGACTGTCGAACGCCCCGTAGTCGTACACCAGATGGCGTTCCTTGATCTCGCGGCGGGTCCTGGTCAGGGCGCGCTCCGCCTCGCGGTGGAACCGGCGCCGGGCGCGCAGCCGCCGGGAGGCGCCGCGCAGTTCGGGCCAGACGTGCGTGGTGGCGTACGAGACGAGGCTCCACCAGCTCTCGGCGCGGGCGACGGGCAGGTGGTCCACCCGGTGGAAGCGGCCGTGCAGCGGCGGGATCGCGTACGCGGCGACCTCCCAGGTGAGACTCGGCCGGTGCAGTCGCGCCCGCAGATACATGGAGACGATGGTCCGGCCGCCCTCGCCGACCCGTTCGAGACAGAGGTACGTGCGCATGCCGGCGCCGGGGCTCTGCAGGCCGGCCTGGACGAGTTGCCGGGGGATCTGGGCGCGCGGGTGGCGGGTGCGGTCGGGCAGCAGGTCGGGCAGGTGGAGGGCGTTGCTGCCGAGCACGTACAGACGGTTCCTGGCGCGCAGTCCGTCGAGGCCGGAGACTCCCTCCATCTCCCGGGCCACATAGGTGTGCAGGTCGACGGCGTCGAAGGGGCGGACGGTGAGTTTGCCGCCGGTGGGCGAGTCCGCGGGCCTGCTGACGTCGATCGGCTGCCAGAGCGTTTCCTTGATCTTGTCGCCGCTGCCGACGAACGGGTTGGTGCGCTCCGCGGAGTCGGTGTACGGGATGACGTTGGCCCGCTTGAGGTCGTGCAGCCGGGCCTCCGCCTCCTGTTCGACGGCCGGGGCGAGGTTCTCGGCCTTGTCCTGGCTGCGGTAGACGTCCTGGGCCGCGGCCCTGGCGCGCGCCTGGTCGTGGTGGACGAGCCACCAGGCGGCGGCAAGGACCGTCACGGGCCCGTAGACGGCGACCATCGCGATCGGCCCCTGCCCCTTGATGAGGGCCGCCACACCGACGAGCAGCGCGGCCCAGCCGGCCGCGAACAGCCAGGCGAGCTGTCGGTCGAGCGCGGCGCGGGCCCTGACGGCCACGCGCGCGTGCCGGGCGAGGGCGACGAGGTTGATGCCGAGGGCCGGGCCCATGGCGTTCAGGCCGTCGCCGGTGAGCCGGTGGTCCGCCTCGTGGGCGAAGTCCGCGTCGAGATGCACCGACGCGCACAGCCGCCGTGTGACCGCGTCCTTGCGCATCTTCGGCAACGACGGCAACTGTCTTCCGACCATTTCGGCCCCCCACCCCGTAATCGCTCCATCACCCTAGGGATACGAGGGGCCGTGTGTCACGGAGTTGAGGCACCGGAGATCGGGAGCGCCTGCGCGACCGCCTCGTCGGCCAGCCGTACCAGCTCGGCCACCGGCATCGAACCCGCCGCCCGTCGCTCCCGCGCGAACTCGTTCGCGAGGCGTCGCAGCAGGTCGTTGAGGGGCGTCGGGACTCCGTGCAGGCGCCCCAGCAGGGCGATCTCCCCGTTGAGGTAGTCCGCCTCGATCGTGCCCGTGCCCCGGCTCAGCGACTGCCAGGACGATCCGCCGCCACGCACCGGTCCGTCGTCGAGCGGTACCAGGCGCATCTTGTCGGCGCGGGCCTCCTTCTGTTCCTCCTGCGAGGCGTACGCGATGCCCGCGGCGGCGAGCACGGCCTCGCCCTCGGCGCGTACGCGGCCCCGCAGCGCACGGGCCTCCTCACTGTCGACGACCCCGCTGACGGCCTCGGTGGCGTTGGCGAGGTTGGCGAGCAGTTTGGCGTACTGCCAGCGCGTCACATCGGGCACGACCGGCGCCTCGAAGCGGGACGCGGACAGGTCGGCGGCGACGGCCCGCGCGGTGTCGTCCGTGCCGTGCGGGAAGCGCCCGAGGTGCAGGATGCCGGTCAGCGGCGTACCGGCCGCCGACACCACGCCCGGCTCGACGAAGGTGGCGGGCAGCCACACGCACACCCCGTACACCCGGTGGAAGCGGCGCAGTGCGAGCCGCTGGCTCTCCACGCCGTTCTGGGCGCACAGCAACGGCAGCCGTTCGGCCGCCGTACCGCCGCCCGCCACCGGGGCGGGCCCCCATTCCTCCAGCGCCGCCACGCTGTCCTGCGTCTTCACGGCGAGCACGAGGACGTCGTCCGGCCGCAGTTCGCCGAGGGCCGACGGGCCGTCGACCGTGGGCAGCCGGTGGGTGCGGGCCCCGTCGGGGGTCACGAGCCGCAGTCCCCGCTCGCGCAACGCGTCGTGGTGCGCGCCGCGCGCGACGATCACCACGTCGTGTCCCGACTCGGCAAGACGCCCGCCGACGGCCCCGCCCACGGCCCCAGCTCCGATGATGATGTAGCGCATACCCCCGAGCCTGTCACACCGTGAACGGCGGACCCCGTGGGCCAGGATGTGCAGTTCGCCCATGCTGGCCTCCTCGACGGACGCCGCCGCGTTCTCGTCGTGCTCGGGGTCAGGGTCGGGCTTACCCATCGGTCAGCTCCACGAGTTTGACGACGGTGTTCCAGTTGCGCGTGGTGGCGACGACGCCCTTCGTCACCCGGGGCTTCGCCAGGCTCTCCGCCAGCTTGGAGCGGCCGAGGCCGTCGGGGGCGTACAGGTACAGGACGCGGTCGCCGAGGCGGAACTCCTCGGGCAGGAAGGTCTTCCGGTCGACCGACGCGAAGCGTCCGGCGTCGACCGGCGTCGAGAAGTACGTGACGTGCAGCTGCTTGGCCTCCAGTTCGGCGGCCGGGAACGGGCAGGCGTCGAGGACGGCCCGCAGATACGCGTGGTCGCGCACCAGCACGTCGACGGTGAATCCGAAGTGGTCGGCGAGGGCGCCCGCCAGCTCCTCGGCGAGGGAGTCCTCGTCGCCGTGGTCGCTGGTGAACACGGCGTTCCCGCTCTGCAGATACGTGCCCACGCCGCCGTGCCCGAGCCCTTCCAGGAGGGTCCGCAGCTCGGCCATCGGCACCTTGCGGCTGCCGCCCACATTGATCCCGCGCAGCAGCGCCGCGTACGTCGTCGTCCCCGTCGTCATCCGCCCACCCTAGGCCCAGGGTCCGACAGTCCCCCTGAGGCGGCCGTCGTGCCCCGTGGGGGTGGGTACGACGGCCGCCGGGCCGGGACGTCCCGGCCCACCGCAGGTTACCGACCGGTCAGCTCGGGCGCGACCCCCGAGGAGCGGCTTTACATGTAAGGGCCTCTCATCCTCCTCAGTGCGGAGGTCACGGGGTCCGGGGGGAGGACTTCCGGCCGCCGGACTTCACCAAAGAGCACGAGGAGAGGCCCTTATCCGCGCCATACCTTCATAACGATGGTGTCGGCAGGGGGTCGGCGCCCAGGACAAGGGGGCAAGCCCGTCATGGGGAAGCGAGACACGCGGGTACGGGGGATAGCGGCCCGGGCCGGTGGCTGGAGCGCCCGGCACCGCTGGGCGGCCGTCGGGATCTGGGTGCTGTTCGTCGTTCTGGCGATGGGACTCGGCTCGGCGGCGGGCACGGTCGAGCTCAAGGACAGCGAGCAGCTCGGGGGCGAGACGGGCCGGGCAGCGGCCATCGCGGAGCAGGCGGGGATCGAGGAGCCCGCCGGGGAGACCGTGCTCCTCCAGGCGAAGGACACGGGTCTCAAGGCGACCGACAGCGAGTTCCGTGCCGCCGTCGCCGCCGTGATCAAGGCGGTCGAGGGCACCGGCAAGGTGACCGACGTGACCTCGCCGTACGACACGAAGACGATCTCGAAGGACGGCCGCAGCGCGCTGGTCCAGTTCGACATGCGCGGCGAGGCCGACACGGCGGGCGAGCGGGTCGAGCCCGTGCTGAAGGCCGTGGAGGAGGTCCAGAAGGACCATGAGGCGTTGCGGATCGAGGAGATCGGCGGCGCCAGCATGAACAAGACGTTCGACGACGCGTTCGGCGACGACTTCCAGCAGGCCGAGTTCTCCGCCGTGCCGGTGGCCCTCGGCATCCTGCTGGTCGCGTTCGGCGCGCTGGTGGCGGCCCTGGTGCCGGTCCTGCTCGCGATCACCGCGATCATGGCCACCATGGGCCTGATGATGATCGTCAGCCACATCCAGCCGATGGACGAGACCTCAAGTTCCGTGATGCTGCTGGTCGGGCTCGCGGTCGGCGTCGACTACTGCCTGTTCTATCTGCGGCGCGAGCGCGAGGAGCGCGCGGCGGGCCGGGACCCCGAGACCGCCCTGCGCATCGCGGCGGCGACCAGCGGCCGGGCCATCATCGTCTCCGGTGTCACGGTGTGCGTGGCGATGGCGGGCATGCTGTTCACCGGTATCGCCACCTTCAAGGCGATGGGGCTCGCCTCCCTGATGGTCGTGGCGGTCGCCATGGTCGGCTCGGTGACGGTGCTTCCCGCGGTCCTGTCGCTGCTCGGCAAGCGGGTCGAGACGGGGCGTATCCCGTTCCTGCACCCGGACAAGCGCCGCAAGGCCAACGGCGGTGCGGGCAAGGGCGGTTCCGGCAACGACAGCCGTTTCTGGACGGCCGTCCTGCGTGTGGTGCTGGCCAAGCCGGCGATCTCGCTGGTCGTCGCGGCGGGCGCCCTGGTGGCCATCGCCGCTCCCGCGCTCGGCATGAAGACCCAGAACCTCACGCTGGACCAGGAGTTCGGCGACTCGCTGCCGATCGTGGCGACGTACGAGCGGGTGAACGAGGCCTTCCCCGGCGGTTCCGACCCGGCCGAGGTGGTCGTCAAGGCCGACGACATCAACTCGCCCGAGGTGAAGTCCGCGATCGCCGACTTCCGGGCCCAGGCGGTCAGTTCGGGGGCCTCGCGCGGCCCGGTCGACGTCAAGGTGCACGACGCCCAGAACATCGCCTTCGTGTACGTGCCGCTGGTGGGCGGCTCGAACCTCGACAAGGCCGAGAAGAGCCTGACGATCATCCGTGACGAGGTCCGTCCCGCGACACTCGGCAAGGTCGACGGGGTGGAGGCCCCGGTCTCCGGTCAGGTGGCGGGTTCGAAGGACTTCAACGACCAGCTCGGCAGTGCGGTGGCCCCGGTCTTCGTCTTCGTCGTGGTCTTCGCCTTCGTGCTGATGCTCCTGTCGTTCCGCTCGCTGACGATCGCGGTCACCTCGATCGTCCTCAACCTCCTGTCGGTCGGCGCGGCGTACGGCATCCTGGTCGCCGTCTTCCAGCACGGCTGGGGCGCGTCCCTCGTGGGCGCCGAGGGTGTGGGCGCGATCATCACCTGGCTGCCGCTGTTCCTCTTCGTGATCCTGTTCGGGCTCTCGATGGACTACCACGTGTTCGTGGTCTCGCGGATCCGTGAGGCGCGGCTGCGGGGGCTGACGACCCGGGACGCCATCCAGCACGGCGTCGTCACCACGGCCGGTGTCATCACCAGCGCCGCCGTCATCATGGTCGCCGTCTTCGCGATCTTCGGCACGCTGTCCATGCAGTCCATGAAGCAGATGGGTGTGGGCCTCGCGGCGGCGGTCCTGATCGACGCCACGATCATCCGCGGTGTGCTCCTCCCGGCGGCCATGGCCCTGCTCGGCGAGCGCAACTGGTACTTCCCGAAGTGGCTGAACCGGCTCCCCGACCTCAGTCACGACGAGTCCTTCGAGGAGCCGTCGACGCAGCCGCAGCCGCCTCAGCCGCCGGCGGTCGAGGGCGAGCGGGTCGGCGTCTGACCGGCCGGTTCCGTACGGAGCGGCGACGCTGAACGGCAGCGGGGCCGGGGCATGTGCCCCGGCCCCGCTGCCGTTTCGTGCCGTCCTACCGTCCTGCCGGTCTGTCGGTCTGCCGGTCTGCCGGTCTGCCGGTCAGGCCGCGGTGGGGACCTCTTCGCGCTCGAAGGAGTCGATCGTGCGCGTGAAGTCCCGGGTGGAGAGCAGCAGCTTGTAGATGATGGCCAGCTCGAAGACGAGGAGCAAGGCACCGGAGACGATGGTCGCCTTGATGACCGAGTCGAACAGCGGGCCCAGGATGAAGACACCCATCTGGAACTCGATACCGCTCACCAGGTGCGTACGGATGCGGTGGCGCAGGAAGAAGGAGCGGGCGCGGAGATAGACCGGGAAGCGGTGCCTGAACTCCTGGTGCAGGTCGATCACACGGGCCGGAGCCTTGGTCTGCGCCTCGGCCTCGCCCTCGGCCCCGGCCTCACCCTCAGCAGCCTCCGTCGCGGTCGCGGTCACTGCCGTCGCCGCGGTCGTCGGCGCGGTCGCAGCCGCCTGCTCGCGCTCCGCGAACGCGGCGACCTCGGCGCTCTCCGCGACGTCCCCGACCCCCGTGACGCCCACCGGCGTCACCGTCGCCGTGGCCGCCTGGCGGATGTCCTGCTCGATGTCCGCCTCGGGGTTGTTGCGCAGCAGGTCCTCCATGAAGGCCAGCTCCGCTGAGTTCTCCGCGCGGCGGGCCGCCCGCACCCGTGCCTTGATCTGCTTGCGCATGGTGTGACGGATCTTGAAGATCTCCAGGCCGTTGATGTAGCGCAGCGTGTCGAGGAAGACGACCGCGGCGGCCAGCCAGATGTAGATCGTCTCGCCGGTGCGGTCGTACTGCCCTGCCATCAGCGCGACGCCGCACACCGCGACCCGGATGCGGTCGAAGACGAAGTCCAGCCAGGCGCCGAAGACCGAGCCCTGTCCGGTGAGGCGGGCCACCTTCCCGTCCATGCAGTCGAGGATGAAGCTCAGGTGGTAGACGAACGCGCCGGCGATCAGCCACCGCCAGTCACCGAACGCGAAGAACGCCGCCGAGACCAGGCCGAGCAGGAACGCGCCCCAGGTGATCTGGTTCGGTGTGATCCGCGTGTACTTCGCGGTCAACCGCACCAGCGGGGTGGCGACCGGGTCGACGAGCAGCACGGTCCACCAGGCGTCCCGCTTCTTCTCGGTGATGCGGCGCACCTCTGCGAGGGGCGGTATGTCACGGCGCATAGGTCAACTTCCCAAAGTTCGTATCGAGTTCACCTCACGCTAAGAAGGTGTTCGATCAAAGAACAAGAAGTAGCCCGTGCAACCTTCTGCGGGGGTCAGGGGTCGAACTCAGCAACCCGATCCATGACCCGACAGCACGAACCCTGCGTTACCCGAGCGTTATCTAATGACCTTCCCGTTATCCAAAGTGCGCCATGGCTTCACCAATTCCATGGAACCGTGACCCGGGGGAATTCCGGGTTCGCTGAGGGTCACCTGAGCAGGCGTTCTGCGTCCTGTCACACTCCGTCCTGCCCTTTTGGAATTTCCGCCTCGATCAAATCCGCGGCTCGCGAAGTTCCTCCCTCGGCCGCCATCTCGGCCTGGATCGCCTTGAGTTTCCGTGCCACTTCCGGATCGTCGGCGATCGCCAGTACGGCTTCGCGCAGGGTGTCGGCGGTGACCTCTTCCATGGGCAGATGACGGGCGACTCCGAGCGCCTGGAGCACGTCCGCGTTGCCGAACTGGTCGACGGCCTGCGGTACGCAGACCATCGGCGTGGCGGTCGCCATCCCCTCCTGGCTGCCGCCCGCTCCGGCGTGCGTGACGAAGACGTCGGCCTGTTTGAGGATCGCGAGCTGCGGGACCCAGTCGCGGACCTCCACGTTCGCCGGGATCTCACCGAGTTCGGCCGGGTCGACGTGCTTGCCGATCTGGAGCACCAGATGCCAGCCCGGCAGGGCGTCGAACGCCTTCGCGCACGCGCGGTAGAAGGCGGGCCGCTTGGTGAAGGCGGACCCCAGGGACACGAGGGCGACGCGCTCGGCACCGTCGGGCCGCCGCCACTCGCCCTGGGCGGCGCGGTCACCCTGGCAGGCGCCGACGAAGGTGTACACGGACTCGTCGACCCGGTCGGCGTTCGGCTGGAGGACCTTCGGGATGAGAACGAGGGAACGGTCGGGGCGCCCGCCGAAGGAATCGGGGTCCAGGTCGATCCCGTTCTCGTCCAGCCAGGCCTGGAAGCGGGCGTAGTAGGCCTGCCCCCGCTCGGTCTTCCTCGGCTCGGCCCACATGGGCTCGGCGACCTCCTCCTCGTACCCCTCCCAGGCGACGAGGTTCGGTGAGAGCGAGACGGCGGGGACGCCCCAGCGGTGGGCGAGGACGGGGGCCGGGTACGAGGTGATGTCGTGGATCACGAGATCCGGCTCATCGCCCTCGTACGCCTCGATGAGCTGCGGGAGCGCCTGGATCGCGTCCGCGAGGAAGGGTTCCACGTTGTCCAGGAGCGTGCTTCCCCAGGCACTGGGGTCGTCGTCGGGCGACGGCAGGGTCGAGGTCCAGAGCTTCGGCTCGGCGCCGGCCTCCGCGACCTTCTCGGCGAACACGGGCGGAATCGCGTACGTGACCCGATGCCCCCGGGCGACAAGCTCCCGGATCACTTCAAGACTCGGGTTCACGTGCCCATGAGCGGCGACGGAGAACATGGCGATGTGGGCGGGGGCGGTACGAGGCGTGGTCATGCGCAGACCCTAAGCGAGACGATACGTCTCGTGCAAGCAAGTTTCCAAGGGGCGCGAGGAACTGCGCGACAAGCCCCCACCGGACCCGCACCCGAGACCCCGCCCGCACCACCGCCTTTAGGGGCGCGGGGAACTGCGCGACCAGCCACGACGGACCCGCACCCGACAACCCGCCGAACCCGCCCCGCCCCGTGGCAACGGCCCGTGCCAACGGCCTTCACCGCTGGTACCGCGCCAGAACCCGGTTCCCGTCCCCCACCAACCGCCGCCGCAGCTCCCCCATCCCGATGGCCCCGCTGTAGTACGACTGATAGGCGGGCGTAGCCACCTTGTCCTTCCACTCCGGATACCCCCGCACGGACTGCGCGGGAGCCGACCGCAGCTCCCCCGCGACCGCGGCCCCCACGGCCCACCCGTCCTTCTCACCCCGCAGCGCCGGATCCCGCAACGCCTGCGTCCCGGTCGGCAGCATCCAGTCCCCGAGCGCGAGCCGCACCATGTTCCGCGGCCGGAGCAGGAAGTCGATGAAGGCCGCCGCCTCCTTCTTGTGCGGACTGTCCTCGGCGACGGACAGCGTCTGCGGACTCACCCCCTGGGTGAGCCCGTCGGTCCCGGCGGGCGCGGGCAGCACCTGCCAGTCGAACCCCTTCGGCGCCTGCTGCACGATCTGCTGCCGGTAGGAGAACCCGAGCGGAACCATCGCGTACTTCCCGCCGAAGAACCCGGGCAGCGTGTCGGACCCACCGCTGCCGAGCGTCGAACCCGACGCGCTGTCATCGACGTTGACCTGGTCGTGAATGGTCCGCGGCACGACCTCGTCGCCCTCCTCGAACCGGATCCGCACCTTGCCGTCGGCGCCCCGGTGGAACAGCTGCCCGCCGGTGGACAACGACAGGTTGAGGGTCGCCGAGACGGGCTCCTTGAGCGGCCAGGCCACCCCGTACTTCCCCTCCCCGGTGCTCAGCCGGTCGGTGATCCTCCTGAACTCGTCCCAGCTCCACGGCTTTTCGGGCGTGGGGATCCGTACCCCCGACTCCTTGAGCCACGTGGCGTTGGCGATCAGGACCCGGGGTTCCTGGAGGAACGGCACACCGTAGATCCCGTCCCCGAACGTCGTCGTCTCCCAGCTCCGCCCCGGGATGTCGGACGTGAGCCGCTCGGACAGCAGCCCGCGCAGATCCGCGAGATACCCGCCGTACGCGAAGTCCGCGAGGTCGTCCGAGGCGTCGTGGATGATGTCCGGCGCCTCACCGCCCTCGAAGGACGTGAGCAACTGGTCGTGGACGCTGTCCCAGGAGCCCTGTACGTACTCGACCTCGACGTCCGGATGCGTGGCGTTCCACTCCCGCACCAGTTCCTTGTTGACGTCGACGGACTCCTTCTGCCAGGCCAGCGACTGGAAGCGCAGGGTGACCCGCCCGTCCTCGGAGCCGCCCCCGTCCCCGGAACACCCGGAGCCCGCGACGAGCACCAGTCCCGCGATCAGCCCGGCCAGCCACCCTCTGCCTCCGCCCCTCCGCATCGACATCCGCGTACGCATCAGCTCTTCACCGCCCCGGCGAGCATGCCGCCCGTGATCCGTTTCTGGATGAGCGCGAAGACGACCAGTGACGGGATGGTCGCCAGGAACGCGGCGGCGGCGAGCGGGCCGAGGTCCGCCACACCCTCCGCGCCGAGGAAATGGGTGAGGACGACGGGCAAGGTCTGTTTCTCCGGGGTCTTGAGCAGCACCAGCGCGAAGAAGAACTCGTTCCACGCGGTGATGAACGCGAACAGGGCCGTGGCCACGATGCCCGGCGCGAGGAGCGGCGCGGTGATCGAGACCAGCGTCCGCAGCTTGCCCGCGCCGTCCACCGCGGCGGCCTCCTCCATCTCGGCCGGCACCGCCCGTACGTATCCCACGAGCATCCAGAGCGCGAACGGCAGCGCCCACACCACGTAGACCATGACAAGACCGGCCACGGAGTTGATCAGGTGCAGGTTCTTCAGGACGAGGAACAGCGGGATGATCACCAGGACGAACGGGAACGCCTGGCTGACGACCACCCAGCCGGTGGCCGCCTTCGCCAGCCGGGTGCGGTGCCGGGCCATGACGTACGCCATCGGGGTGGCGATCAGGACGGCGATCACGGCCGCTCCGAGCGCCGCGACCAGGGAGTTCGACGCGGCCCGCAGCAACGGCTGTTCGTCGAAGGCCTGCCGGAAGTTGTCGAGGGTCGGGTCCCGCGGAAGCCAGGTCGGATGCAGGGTGGCCAGTTCGCGCGCCGGCTTGAAGGCCGTGGAGACCAGCCACAGGAACGGGAAGGCGAGGAAGACCAGATACGCGAGGAGTGCCGCGTACTGGCCCGCGCGGGCCCTTCTGCTCGTCCTCACGCGTCCTCGCCTCCCCGCAGCCGGCCGACCAGATGGACGGCGAGGATCACCGAGATCACCGCGACCATCACGCATCCCATCGCCGCCGCGTAGCCGAACTGGCCGTAGCGGAAGGCCTCTTCGTAGGCGAACAGCATCGGCAACCGGGTCCGGCCGCCGGGGCCGCCCTGGGTCAGCACATAGACCAGGGCGAACGAGTTGAAGTTCCAGATGAAGTTGAGCGCCGTGATGGCGAGCGCGACGGGTTTCAGGGCGGGCCAGGTGACCGTGCGGAACCGCCGCCAGGCGCCCGCGCCGTCCATGGCCGCCGCCTCATGGAGTTCGCGCGGGGTGTTCTGCAGTCCGGCGAGCAGGGCGACCGTCGTCTGGGGCATGCCGGCCCAGATCCCGACGACGATCACCGCGGGCAGCGCGGTCGCGAGGTTCGACAGCCAGTCCCGTCCGTCGCCCAGGCCCAGATCGCGGATCGTCTCGTTGAGGATGCCCGCGTCCGGGTTGTAGACGAGCCGCCACATGATGCCGACCACGACCTCGGGCATCGCCCACGGGATGATCGCCAGCGCCCGCGCCAGCCAGCGCAGCCGCAGCTCCTCGTTGAGCAGCAGGGCGAGCCCCAGCGCGAGGACGAACTGCGGGACGGTCACACCGACCGCCCACACCAGGCCGATCCGGAACGACTCCCAGAACAGGGTGTCGTGCAGCAGATCCTGGAAGTTCAGCGTGCCGATCCACTGCGTGGGCTCGGTCCGGCCCGACTGCGCGTCGGTGAACGCCAGGACGATGCCGTACAGGAGCGGGCCGACGCTGAGCACCAGGATCGGGATCAGCGCGGGCAGCACCAGGAACCAGGCACCGTGGTCGACGGGGCGGCCCGGCCCGCCGGCCCGCGGCGAGGGCTTCGCTGACCGCTTCCTCGCGGTCACCAATGTCACGGAATCGGCTCCTCTGAACGGTTCGTGCGGATCTGGCCGTCCCGGTGGCCCCCGTCATCGTCGTGATCCGGCGACACCGCGTCAAGACAGCACGCGCGCCCGGCGGGCGGCCCCCACCAGTGCGGATGGGGACGGCGGGTGACGTACGGCGTGCCGTCGTGTGCACGGCCCGAGGCAGAATGGCGTGCGACGGCGTGTACGGGTACTGCGGGAGCCGAGGGCTGGGCCTACGGCTTCACGGAAGGCGAGTGATGGACGAGGCACAGGCGCGCGACGTACTCGCAGAGGCGCGTATCGGCCCGGCCGGACGGGACGGCCGGGACGCGGTACTGCTCGCGCTGGGCGAGAACGCCGTCTTCGCCCTCGGCGACCTGGTGGTCAAGGTGGGCCGCGACACCGAACTCCTCGACCGGGCGCGGCGGGAGCTGGCCGTCGCGCTCTGGCTCGCCGAGGCGGGCGTTCCGGCGGTACGGCCCGCCGAACCCGAGGCGCGGTTCGTCGACGGTCACCCGGTGACGCTGTGGCACCGGCTGTCCGACCCCGTCCGCCCGGCCGAACCGCGCGATCTGGCCGAACTGCTGCGGGTCGTGCACGCGCTGCCCTCCCCCGCGTTCGCGCTGCCGCGCCGGGAGCTGCTGGGCGGGGTGGAGCGGTGGCTGCGGCTCGCGGGAGACGTGATCGATCCGGCGGACGCGGCGTTCCTGCGGAACCGGCGGGACGGGTTCGCGACGGCCGCGGCGGCCCTCACGCCGTCGTTGCCGCCGGGGCCGATCCACGGTGACGCGCTGCCGCGCAATGTGCATGTCGGGGCCGACGGGCCTGTGCTGGTCGACCTGGAGACGTTCTCCGCGGACCTGCGGGAGCACGACCTGGTGGTACTGGCACTGTCCCGCGACCGGTACGGGTTGTCCGCCGAGGCGTACGAGTCGTTCACCGGGACGTACGGGTGGGATGTGCGGGAGTGGGAGGGGTGTGGGGTGTTGCGAGGGGCTCGGGAGACTGCGAGCTGTGCGTGGGTGGCGCAGCATGCGCCGAGTAATCCTCGGGCGCTCGCCGAGTTCGAACGGCGGGTCTCGTCTCTGCGGGACGGCGACGAAACGGTCCGCTGGTACCCGTTCTAGCCGCTCCGCGGCCCGCCCTGTTCGTCACCTGCGGGTCCGCCGTGGCTGGCCGCGCCGTTCCCCGCGCCCCTGAAACACCCGGGCTGCGCCCCGGCCTGCCCGTTCGTCTGCGGGCCCGGCGGGGGCCGTTCGCGCAGTTCCCCGCGCCCCTAAACCACACCTGCGGGTCCGGTGGGGGTTGGCCGCGCCGTTCCCCGCGCCCCTCGAAAGCGGGGCTGCGCCCCGGCTTTTGTCCCTTTAGGGGCGCGGGGAACTGCGCAGTCTTTTGTCTTGACGGGCGCAGGGAACCGCCCTGGGCCGGGGTTTTTCAGACCTGGGTGCGGATCGTTTCGGCCGCCCGGTGCAGCTCCGTGAGGACCGTGCGTACCGCCTTGCGGGCCGTGCGTTCGGGGCGGTGGAGCGCGTCGATCTGGCGGCGGGCCCGGACGCCGGTGAGGGGTTTGAGGACCAGGGCCGGGTGCGGGCGCATCGTCCAGCGGGGCATCAGCGCGAGCCCCCCGCCCGCGGCGACCGCCTCGGCGACCACCGCGAACTCGTTGATGCGGTGGACCAGCCGCAGCCGGCGCCCCGCGGCCGTCGCGATCGCGTCGATCGTGGCCACCACCGGGAAGCCTTCGTGCGCGGTGATCCAGGGCTCGTCGGCCACGTCGAGCGGGGTGAGCCGCCGTTTGGCCGCCAGCGGATGGTCGGCGGGCATGGCCACGTCCAGCGGTTCGCGCAGCAGGGTCGTGGCGGTGACCGTACTCGGCCAGCCCGGGGTGTGTTCGAGGCGGTGGGCGAGCACCAGGTCGTACTCCCGGGTCAGCGGCGGGAAGTCGTCCTGCGTCACATCCGCGTCGGCGAGCGAGAGGCGAGGGCTGCCGGGTGCGGCCAGTGCCCGCAGGAGCAGCGGGAAGAACGCCGAACCCCCGCTGTGGAAGGCGGCCACCGACACCTCGCCGTCCGGCCGGTCCACGAACTCCTCGACGGTGTGCCGGGCACGCTCCAGCGCCGTCTCCACCTCGATCGCCGCCCCGGCCAGGGCCTGCCCGGCGTCCGTGAGGGCCAGCCGCCGCCCCTGGCGCTCGGTGAGCGGTACGGGAATCGCGCGTTGCAGCAGCCGCAGTTGCTGGGAGATCGCCGAGGGCGTCACCAGCAACGCCTCGGCGACCGCGGTGACGCTGCCCAGTTCGCCCAGCTCACGCAGGATCCTCAGCTGTCGTTCGTCCATGCCCTCACCCCTCTCTCCCTTCCCTCCGATGTAGTGATGCTAAAGGATCGTTTTAGAAGTTGGCTCTGTGCTTCAGAGTCGCGGCAGGGCAGGGTGAGCGCGTGCCCGATGCCCGCCGTACCGATGCGGTACTCCTCCTTGTCGCCCTCGTCTGGGGCTCCAGTTATCTCGCCGCCCAGACCGCGACCGCCGTGCTCCCCGTCCTGGTGGTGCTGTTCGCGCGGTACGCCCTGTCCGCCCTCGCCTGCCTCGGCCTGGTCGCCGCCGACCGGAAGTCCGGCCCGTGGACCCGCGACGAGATCCGGCTCGGGCTGCCGCTGGGAGTCACCCAGGCGGCCGTCCTGGTCGTGGAGACGTACGGCGTCGCGCACACCAGTGCCGCCAACGCGGGACTCATCATCAGCCTGACCATCGTGATCACCCCTCTCCTGGACCGCTCCGGCCGCACCGGCGGTCTCCCTCCGGCCTTCTACGCGGCCGCCGGCGTCTGTCTGCTGGCCGTCGGCCTCCTCATGTCGGGCAACGGTTTCCACGCGCCCCGGCTCGGCGACCTGCTGATGCTCGCCGCCGCGGTGATACGCGCGGGCCATGTCGCGCTCGTCGGCCGGCTCGCCGTGGGCCGCGCCGTCCGGCCACTGCGGCTGACCACCGTGCAGACCCTCGTCGGCACCGTGCTGTTCCTGGTCCCCGCCTCCGGTGACCTGCCCACCCTCGTGCACGTCGGCGCGGTGGGCTGGGCCCAGCTGCTTTATCTCGCCCTGTTCTGCAGCGTGTTCGCCTTCCTCGCCCAGACCTGGGCCGTGCAGCGCACCTCGGCCAGCCGGGCCAGCCTCCTGCTGGGCACCGAACCCATCTGGGCCGCGGCGGTGGGCATCACCCTGGCCGGCGACCACTTCACCCCCTTGACGGCCCTGGGCGCGACCCTCCTGGTCGCCGGCACCTACTGGGGCCAGGCGATAGAACGCACCCACCGGGCCCGCTCGGCGAAGGCGTCGTCGGCGACCGCGCCGAAGGCCGCGCGCAGCGCGCCTTCAGGGGCGCGGGGAACTGCGCGACCAGCCACAGCGGACCCGCAGATCACCACCGACCCCGCCCCCGGTCTCGAAGAGGACACCCCATGCCCGACACCGAGCACGAAACCGAGCACGACACCTACGACCGTCTGATCACCCTGCTGGACAGCGCCGCCGTCGACTACCAGCTCGTCGACCACGAGCCGGAAGGCAACACCGAGGCGGTCAGCGCCCTGCGCGGCAACCCGGAGTCCGCGGCGGCGAAGTGCATCGTCCTGCGGGTCAAGGTCGACCGGAAGACCACCCGCAACGTCCTCGCCGTCGTTCCCGGCGACCGCCGCGTGGACCTGGACGCGGTCAAGACGCTCTACTCGGCCCGCTACGCCGGTTTCAGCGACGCGGCCACCGCGGAACGGCTCGCCCGCTCCGTACCCGGCACCGTCCTTCCGTTCAGCTTCGACGCGGACCTGGAAGTGGTCGCCGACCCGGACGTCGTGGCCCAGCCGCGCCTGTACTTCAACGCGGCCCGCCTCGACCGCTCCCTGGTCGTCTCCGGCGCCGACTACGCGCGGCTCGCCGCACCGCGCGTCGAGCGCATCGCCGCCCCCGCCGCCGGCTGACCCCGTCCGCCCGGCCGATCCCGTCCGCCCGGCTGATCCCGGCTCAGACGCGCTGGTCCGTCAGGTCGCGGAGGGGCCACACGCCGTCCACCACGGCCTCCGCGTCCCCCTTGCGGCGCAGGAAGCTCTGGAAGTCCGCCGCCCATTCCGCGTACCACTCGATCTGGCGGCGGTGCAGTTCGGCGGGGCCGAGCGTGGCCACCTTCGGGTGGCGGACGGCTATCGCGGTGGCCAGCCGGGCCGCGGCCAGGGCGTCCGCCGTGGCGTCGTGGGCGGATTCCAGCAGGACGCCGTACTCCGCGCAGACCGCTTCGAGATTCCGCTTGCCCCTGCGGTAGCGGTCCACCGAGCGGTCGATCGTGTAGGGGTCGATGACCGGCCCCGGGTCGGTCCCGCCGAGCCGCTCCCGCAGTGACGGCAGTCCGTACCTGCGCAATTCGGCGGAGAGCAGGGTCAGGTCGAAGGCCGCGTTGTACGCCACGACCGGGACGCCCGCCTGCCAGTACGAGACGAGCACCGAGGCGATCGCGTCGGCCACCTGGTCGGCGGGCCTGCCCTCGGCCGCCGCTCTCTCGTTGCTGATCCCGTGCACCGCGACCGCGTCCGCGGGGATCTCGACCCCCGGGTCCGCCAGCCACTCCCGGCGCCCGGCGGGTTCCCCGCCGCGGACCTCTATCACCGCTCCGGTGACGATGCGCGCCTCGCGCGGATCGGTCCCGGTCGTCTCCAGGTCGAAGCCGATCAGCAGCTCCCCGTGCCAAGCCATGCCGGCCCCCTTCTTCGTGGTGCGTTCCCCCAGTGATCTCCACGATGCCATGGGCCACTGACAATCCGAGGACCGCGTTCCGCTTACCGGCCGCCACGCCACCGGCCGCCGCACCACCGACCCCCAGGTCACCGGCCATCGGCCACGGGCCACCCAGTCACCACGTCACCACGTCACCACGTCACCACGTCACCACGTCACCACGTCACCGAGGGAACGGGACCGGTCAGGACACAGGGCGCGAATCCGCCCAGGCCACCTCGAACTCCTCGCGGTACGTCCCGAAAAGCCCTTCTTCGCCCGCCTCGTCCGGCTTCAGTACCCGGCCGCCGCCCCGCAGAACGAGTACCGGCGCCTCCATCCCGCGGGTGCGGCGCAGATACGACTGCACGACCGCCACCCCGTCCGAGCCGTCCCCGTCCACGAGGTACGCCGTGAAGCGGGGCGTCTCGTCGTAGACCTGGATCTCGAAGGCGCCGGGATCGCGCAGCCGGGCCCGCACCCGGCGCATGTGCAGGATGTTCATCTCCACGGAACGGCTCAACTCGCCCCGCTTTATCCCCAGTTCGCGCTCGCGCCGCTTCACCGCGCTGGACGCGGGGTTCAGGAACAGCAGCCGGGTACGGCAGCCGGACTCGGCCAGCCGCACGAGGCGCCGCCCGGAGAAGTTCTGCACGAGGAGGTTCAGGCCGATCCCGATCGCGTCCAGGCGCCGGGAGCCGCCGAAGAAGTCCTCGGCGGGGAACTGCCGCAGCAGCCGTACCCGGTCCGAGTGCACGGCGACCACGTCCGCGTACCGGTCGCCGACCAGGTTCTCGACGGCGTCGACGGGCAGCCGGCGGCCGGACGGCACGTCGCTGCCCGCGCCGAGGATCTCCAGGAGTTTCGCGGACGCGCGCTCGGCCTGGGCAAGGACGGCCTCGGACAGGGCGCGGTTGCGCGAGACGACGTTACGGGTGACTTCCAGTTCGTCCAGAGCCAGTTCGACGTCCCGGCGCTCGTCGAAGTACGGCTCGAAGCACGGCCAGTGCTGCACCATCAGCTCGCGCAGCTGCGGCAGCGTGAGGAAGCTCAGGACGTTGTCGTCGGCGGGGTCGAGCAAGTAGCCCTTGCGGCGGCTGACTTCGCGTACGGCGACGGCGCGCTGGACCCACTCCTGGCCGGCGGGACCGGCGGCGGCGACCACCCAGTCGTCCTCGCCGTGCACGGGCTCGTAGATCGGGCGCAGAACAGCGGCCACGACCGCGCGCAGCCGCTGTTCGACGAGGTTCAGCCAGATGTAGGCCCGCCCGGCCCGCTGGGCGCGGGTGCGCACCTCGCCCCAGGCGTCGGCGCCCCAGTCCAGCTCCGCGCCGATCTCCATCGGCCGGGCGAGGGACACCGCTCCCGGTGGGGCATCTGCGGAGACCCCCTCGTGACCGCCGTCACCAGGGGGCAGCTCCAGCCCTCCGGACCCCACCCGCACACCGCCTTCCGCTCCCCCGAGCACTCCCCCAGCCAACGATCAAGGAAGGGTACTCCGGGAGCGGCGGGCGGTGCAGCCGGATGGACAGGTCGTTTCTCAACTACCGCGTTCCACTTGCCCGTTCTGGTCGGCCAGCTCCGGCGGAGTGAGCGGATTCATAGCGGTGACGTCCCGCGGGGCCAGCGAGAAGCCCTGCCAGTGGACCGGCATGGGCTGCTGGTCCTCGTCCCGGGCGACGTGGTGGAAGCCGACGTTCACCCAGGCCACGGGGTGGGTGAGGGTCTGTCCGTTGACCCATTTGTCGACGGACTTACCGCCTCCGGTACCGCAGTTGCGGATGTTGTTGCTGGCGAACTGTTCGCACTTCTTGTACTCGGTGAAGTAGATGTCGTGCTTGGTGAAGCTGCGGCCCGGGTACTTGGAGGTGGCGCCCGGGACGAACTCGTACGAACGGGCGTGTTCGTCCTTGTTCTTTCCGGCCGTGCTGACCACGCGCCACCAGCGCATGTTCTTGGCGTCACCCGCGAGTTCCTTGGTGACCTTGGTGCGGGTGGTCTTGTTGCGCGGGGCCTCGCCGCCGGCGGCGGGCGGGCTGACCACGGAGTCGTACTGCTCGACCTTGTTCTTCGAGGTGCCGTCGAGGCCGAAGTTGAGCCGCCAGAAGACGTTGTGGCTGTGGCTGGTGGCGTACGACTTGGCGCCCTTGCCTATCGGCCAGCCGCGGCCGTCACCGGCGTCGTAGTCGGCGGGCGAGAGACTGCCGGTGGCGCCGACGTTCATGTTGATCGTGCCGTCGTCCTGGAAGCGCCACTCGGTCATGTACTCGTACCAGCCGACCTGGTTGACCGTGTAGACGAGCAGGTCCTTGCCCTGCTGCTGCCAGACCTTGCCCGCCTGGTCGCCCTGCATGCGGTAGGCGTGGCCGCGCGAACGGGTCGTGGTGCACAGGCCCTTGACGTTCGGGTGCTCCGGGTCCCAGGCGTCCGGCACCTTGACGGTCTTGATGGTGCCGCCCGGACACTCGCCGGGGGCCATCTCCATCAGGCCCTGTCCGAAGCCGAAGCCCGTGAGGTCGTCGTACTCGACCGAGCCGTCGTCGTAGGGGACGTGGATCTGGGCGAGCTTGGCGCTGGTGAGGACCCGTATGGGCTTGGCCTCGCCCTTGGGCTGGTACGAGACGTTCTCCAGGACGAGCCCGGCCTCGCTCTCGTAGTGCCAGCACATCGTCCAGGTGGTGCCGGTGGAGAGCTTCTGCTCGATCTTGTAGGCCGCGCTGCAGTCGGCGGCGGCAGCGGCCGCGGGGGCGGTCCGGGTCTCGGCGACGGCCGGTCCCGCGGCCGTCGTGACGCCGGCGGCCAGGGCGACCGCCGAGAGGCCGACCGCCGTCCGCCTGCGGGCGCGGCTGATTCTGTTCACGCGCATGAAGAATTGACTCCCTTGCACAAGCAGGAAAGTGGGAAAGGTGAAGTGAGATCGACGAAGTCGACTGTCTCGACGGAGGGAGGCCGGTGGACCGGGAAGACTCAGCCGACCTTGGCGACCTTGCGGGCGCTCAGGTCGACGACCAGGTCACGGCTGTCGATCCAGGACCCGTTCTTGACCTTCACGAAGAGCCGCGTGCAGCGGTGCTTGCCGCAGTCCGCGACGGAGGCAGGCGTTCCGGGGACCGCCCGGAAGATCATGCCGTTGAGCATCAGCTGGTCGGGAGTGGTCAGCTTCTTGCCGGTCGCGTCCTTATAGTCGGCCCGCAGTCCGGCGCCCAGCGGGTCGGCGATCAGGAGCCGCGCGGCCTCGACGGTCTCGTCACGGCTGAGCGGCGGCTGGACGCCGTGCTGGGTGTCGGTCGACTCGACCTTGCCGGTGTCGAGGTTCACCGTCCTGGTGACGAGCGAGTCGTCCTTGTAGTCGTAGAACGACACCTCGGCGCGGCGCGGCGCGTTCGGGTCGTCCAGTTCGCTCGCCTCGGGCTCGGAGAGGTCGACGGTGATCCGCTGCGGCCCCTTGTCGCCCTCGACGTTCTCGCTGCTGCGGGAGAGCCCGCGGTCCAGGGCGAGCTTCTCGACGCGCTCGGTCTCGTCGTCGGTGAGCGGGTCGCGCCCCTTGCCCCGGTCGCCCTCGGCCGGAGCCTGCTCTACGACGCCCGGCTGCACGGCGTCCTGCCCCTGCGCCTGGCCCTGGCCCTGCTCCTGGGCCTGGCCCGCCGTCTGAGCGGTCCGTCCCGTCCCCTGGCCGCCGGAGTCGTCCGCACCCGCCGAGCCCGGCAGGGTGATTCCGACCATCACGGCGGTCCCGGCGACCGCGATGGCGGCGCCCGCCACCACCTTGCCCAGATGGCGGTGCACTATTGTGCGCACATTTCCCCCTACTCCCCCTGTATCTCTAGGAGTCGATCGAGTCCCACTGGTTCGGCATACCGCGTATGCACTGGTCGACCGGTAAGAGGGAGGTAAGTCCTAGGTGGTTCCATCAGTTTCGGGGACACTCGGGCGGGAGTCGCCCTCTGCGACGTCGCACAACTGGAAGAGTTGCATCCATGCAGGTCTGGCCTGGACAGGCGTACCCACTCGGTGCCACGTACGACGGCGCCGGAACGAATTTCGCGGTCTTCTCGGAGGCCGCGGACCGGATCGAGCTGTGTCTGCTGCACGACGACGGCTCGGAAACGGCGATAGAGCTGCGCGAGACCGACGCGTTCGTCCGGCACGCGTACCTGCCCGGCATCATGCCGGGCCAGCGGTACGGCTTCCGCGTGCACGGTCCCTACGAACCGGAGCGGGGGCAGCGCTGCAATTCGGCGAAGCTGCTGCTCGACCCGTACGCGAAGGCCATAAGCGGCAGCATCGACTGGGGCGAGGAGGTGTACGGCTACCACTTCGAGTCGCCCGGCAAGCGCAATGACCTGGACTCGGCACCCCACACGATGAGCTCCGTGGTGGTCAATCCGTACTTCGACTGGGGCGACGACCGGCGCCCGCGCACGGAGTACCACCACACCGTGCTGTACGAGGCCCACGTGAAGGGCCTCACGATGACGCACCCCGGGCTGCCCGACGAGCTGCGCGGCACATACGCGGCGCTCGCCCACCCGGCCGTCATCGAACACCTGACCGAACTGGGCGTCACGGCCCTCGAACTGATGCCCGTTCACCAGTTCGTGAACGACCACCGTCTCGTCGACATGAGCCTCAACAACTACTGGGGCTACAACACGATCGGCTTCTTCGCCCCCCACAACGCGTACGCGTCCTGGGGCGACCGCGGACAGCAGGTCCTGGAGTTCAAGTCGGCCGTCCGCGCACTGCACGAGGCGGGGATCGAGGTCATCCTCGACGTGGTCTACAACCACACCGCCGAAGGCAACCACCTGGGCCCGACCCTGTCCTTCAAGGGCCTCGACAACGCCTCGTACTACCGCCTCACCGACGACCCCACCTACTACATGGACACCACGGGCACGGGGAACTCCCTGCTCATGCGGTCCCCGCACGTACTCCAGCTGATCATGGACTCGCTGCGGTACTGGGTCACCGAGATGCACGTCGACGGGTTCCGCTTCGACCTGGCGGCCACCCTGGCCCGGCAGTTCCACGAGGTGGACCGGCTGTCCTCGTTCTTCGACCTCGTCCAGCAGGACCCGGTCGTCTCCCAGGTGAAGCTGATCGCCGAGCCCTGGGACGTCGGCGAAGGCGGCTACCAGGTGGGCAACTTCCCACCGCTGTGGACCGAGTGGAACGGAAAGTACCGCGACACCGTACGGGACATGTGGCGCGGCGAGCCACAGACGCTCGCCGAGTTCGCGTCCCGGCTGACCGGGTCCTCGGACCTCTACCAGGACGACGGACGGCGTCCGCTGGCCTCCATCAACTTCGTCACCTGCCACGACGGCTTCACGATGCACGACCTCGTGTCGTACAACGAGAAGCACAACGACGCGAACGGCGAGGACAACAACGACGGCGAGAGCCACAACCGCTCGTGGAACTGCGGGGCCGAGGGCGACACCGACGACCCGGACGTCCTGGAACTGCGCGGGCGCCAGATGCGCAACTTCACCGCGACGCTACTGCTCTCGCAGGGCGTGCCGATGCTCAGCCACGGCGACGAGTTCGCGCGCACGCAGCACGGCAACAACAACGCGTACTGCCAGGACACGGAACTGTCCTGGGTGCCGTGGCCCGAGGACGGCAGCGAACTGCTGGAGTTCACCCGCGCGATGGTGCGGCTGCGGCGCGAGCACCCCGTGTTCCGGCGGCGGCGGTTCTTCCACGGGCGGCCCGTGGAGGGCACCCACGACGATCTGTCGGACATCGCCTGGTTCACACCGGCCGGTGAGGAGATGACCCAGGACGACTGGGACTCCACGCAGGCGCGGGCGCTGTCGGTGTTCCTCAACGGCAACGCGATCTCCGAGCCGGGGCCGCGGGGTGAACGCATCAGCGACGACTCGTTCCTGATGCTGTTCAACGCCTCGCCGAAGACGCTGGAGTTCGTGGTGCCGGTGAACCATGGGCGGCAGTGGGAGGTGGTCGTGGACACGGGCCGGTCCGCGGGCGTGGCGCCCGGGACCGGGGCGAAAGTGAAGGCGGGTGACCGGTTGTCGCTGGTCGACCGGAGCATGGTGGTCTTGCAGCGACCCGCTTGAGCGTGCAGGGTCGGCTGCGGGCCTGTGGGGGTGACCCGCGCAGTTCCCCGCGCCCCTGATGGGGCGCAGCCCCTCCTAGGGGCGCGGGGAACTGCGCAGTCTTTTGGCTTTGCGCGGCACGGGCGACGCGGCGGCCAGCCCGGTCTTTCAGGGGCGCGGGGAACGGCGCGAACGGCCCCCGCCGGGCCGCACCCGGCAACGTGACACGAAATCGTGTGGGACGGGTACGTAAGGTTCCATGACTCCTGTCGTGCCGACCGCCACCTACCGCCTCCAGCTCCAGCCGGACTTCCCCTTCGCCGCCGCCGCGCAAGCGGTCCCGTACCTGGCCGGGCTGGGCGTCTCCCATCTGCACCTGTCCCCCGTCCTGGAGGCCGTCCCCGGCTCGGGACACGGCTACGACGTCGTGGACCCCGCCCGCGTACGGGAGGAACTGGGCGGCGAGGCGGGCCTGCGAGCCCTGTCGCGCACCGCCCGCGAACACGGCCTGGGGCTCGTCCTCGACATCGTGCCGAACCACATGGCGATGTCCCCCCGCCACAACCACCCCCTGTGGGAGGTGCTGAGGGAGGGCCCCGACTCGCCGTACGCGCGCTGGTTCGACATCGACTGGGCGGCCCAGGGCGGCCGTGTCCTGCTGCCGGTGCTCGGGGCTCCCGTGGGCGCGGTCACGGGCGACCTGGTGGTCGACGGGGACGTCCTGCGCTACCACGACCACGCGTTCCCGCTGCGGGCCGGCACCGCGGAGCTGCCGCTGCCGGAGCTGCTGGACGCCCAGTGGTACCGGCTCGCGTGGTGGCGCCTGGCCCGGACCGAGCTGAACTACCGGCGGTTCTTCAGCATCTCGGAGCTGATCGGGGTGCGGGTCGAGGACCCGGAGGTCTTCGACGCGACGCACGGCAAGATCCTCCAGCTGCTGGACGAGGGGGTCGTCGACGGGCTGCGCATCGACCACCCGGACGGCCTCGCCGACCCGGACGCGTATCTGCGCCGGCTGCACGAGGCGACGGGCGGGCGCTGGACGGTGGTGGAGAAGATCCTCGCGGACGGCGAGCCGCTGCCCGCCGCCTGGCCGGTCGCCGGGACCACCGGCTATGACGCGCTGCGGCACATCGACGGCGTTCTCACGGACCCGGCGGGCGCCGGGGAACTCCTCGGCCAGTACCGGCGGTTCGCGGCCCCTCAGGCCGACCGCGGGGGCGTCTGGGAGGCGACGGTGCGGCGGGCCGCGTACAAGGTGGTCCATCACGAGCTGGCCGCCGAGACCGACCGGCTCACCCGGGAGGCGGACCGGCTGTGCCGCACGTCCGCGGACCCCGTGCTGCGCGACCGAGCCCCCTGGGCCCTGCGCACCGCGCTGCGCGAACTGCTCGTCCGGCTGGAGGTCTACCGGCCGTACACCTCCGGGGACGCCGCGTCGGTCCTCACGGAGGAGGCCGCCCAGGAGGCGAAGCAGGCCTTCAAGATCCCCGAGGAGGCGCAGGCCGTCGATCTCGTACGGGATCTGGTGCTGGGGCGTGTCGGCGAGGGGCCGGAGTTCGCGGCGTTCCGGGCCCGGTTCGCCCAGCTCTCGTCGGCGCTGCGGGCCAAGTCCGTGGAGGACACGGCGTTCTACCGGTACGTACCGCTGCTGTCGGCGACCGAGGTGGGCGGCGAGCCGGGGTTCCCGGCGGTGTCCCCGGAGGACTTCCACGCGTACTGCGCGCGCGTGCAGCGCGACTGGCCCGCGACCGGCACCGCGCTGTCCACGCACGACACGAAGCGCAGCGCCGACGTACGGGCCGCGATCTCCGTGCTCACCCAGGCTCCCGCCCGCTGGGCCGACCTGCTCGCCGAGGTGACCGGGCGGACGGCGGCCGAGGGCGTGGCCGCACCCGATCCTCAGGTCGCGTGGGCCGCCTGGCAGACCGCCGTCGGGCTCGGTCCCGCGGACGGCGAACGGCTGCGGGGGGCGCTGCTGAAGCACATCAGGGAGGCGGGCCTCGGCACGGCGTGGACGGAGCAGGATCCCGCGTACGAGGAGGCCGTGGCGGACTTCCTGAAGGCGGGCCCGTGCGGGGCGCCCGGGCAGCGCGTCGCCGAGTTCAGGAGGTCGCTGGAGCCGTACGTGCGGGCGAACGTCCTCGGGGCCGCCCTGGTCCATCTGACGATGCCGGGGGTGCCGGACCTGTACCAGGGCACGGAGGCCGAGTACCTGGCCCTGGTGGACCCGGACAACCGGCGGCCCGCACACTTCCCGCCGGGGGACTCGGAGGGCGTGGGCGGCCTGTCCGCTCTCTCCGCCGAGAAGGCCGCGCTCACGGAGGCCGCCCTGCGGCTGCGACGGCGGCGGCCCGCGGTGTTCGGCGAGTCCGCCGCGTACGAGCCGCTGCCCGCGCGGGGCCCGGGGGCCGCGCACTGTCTGGCCTTCGCGCGCTCCTCCGAGGTGGTCACGGCCGTCACCCGGCTGTCGCTGCGCCTGGAGGAGGAGGGCGGCTGGCGCGACACGGAACTGCCGCTGCCCGCCGGGCGCTGGACCGATCTGCTCGCGCCCGGAAAGGAGTTCACGGGGCACGCACGCGTGGAGGCGCTTTTCGGACGGTCACCCGTGGTGCTGCTGGAGCGGGTGGGAGACGATCCGGTGCCCGCCGGCTGACGGGCGGCGCCGGGGCGCCGACGCGGCCGGGTCCGCCGTACGGAGTGACATCGGCGCCCCGGACACCCGTAAGTGCTGCTGGGCGCTCCCCGGAGGCGCCCCTCGACATACTTGACAGTTCATCCGGTCCGTGGAGTACTGCGGATTGCGACGCCGGGCGGACCAAGTCGGGGGTGAGTCTCCTGCCGGAGCTGCGCTACCCCAGTGTGACCGAACTCGAACGCTCCGCCCGGGCGCTGGCCGCCCATCGGCCGGGCCTGTGCTCCCTCCGGCGGATCGGCGCCTCGCGGGCCGGCCGGCCGCTGTGCCTGCTGTCCGTGGGCCACGCCGAGCGTGCGGTGCTGGTCGTCGCGGGCGCCCACGCGAACGAACCCGTGGGCGGTGCCACCCTGCTGGCGCTGGCCGAACGGGTCGTGCGCGAGCGGCGGCTGCGGGACGACACCTCCTGGCACTTCCTGCTCTGCGCGGACCCCGACGGCGCCGGCCTCCATGTGACGCCGGCGCCACGCACCCTGCTCGACTACCACCTCGGCTTCTTCCGCCCCGCCGGGCCCGAGCAGCCCGAGTGGTCGCCCTCGGTGCTGCCGCCCGGCCGGCTGCCGCCCGAGACCCTGGCCCTCATCCGGGTCATCGACGAGCTGCGCCCCTACCTCCAGGTGACGCTCCACGGCACCGACCTCGGCGGCAGCTGGGTCCAGCTCACCCGCGACATCCCGGGCCTGGCCGAGCCGTTCGGCAAGTCCGCGGCGGAGCTGAACATCCCGGTCGAGACGGGCGCCTCGGACGCGGCCGGCTGGCCGGCCTCCGGACCCGGCGTACATGTGATGCCCGCGCCCGGCACGCATCCGGCGCATCTGAGCATGCCGGACGACGCCCGGGAGAGCACCTGGTACCGCGCCCATCTGTACGGCGGCCTGACCGCGGTCGTCGAGGTGCCGATGTGGGCGAGCGACCTGGTGGACGATCCCACGCCGCATCCGGCGCCCGCGGCGGCGATGGGCCGCCTGGCACGCCGGCTCCTCCGGGACGCCCAGCAGGTCGAGAGCGTCCTCACCGAGGCGCTGCCGCGTCTGCCGGGTCCGGCGGGGCCGCTGCTGCGGGCCGCCCGGTGGGCGCTGGAGCTGGTTCCCGGGCTTGCCGTCGACTGGGTCCGGCCGCCGCCCGCGCACACCACGATGGCGCACGTGGGCAGCGTGGACGCGTTCGGCCGACGGCTTCCGCTGCGGGCCGCGGCGATGCTCCTGCGGGTCCTGCGGGAGGCCGACGACCGTGCCGCGCCCGCCCTGGAACACCTCGTGGGGTCGTGGAGCGAGGCCTTCGCCCGGCGCTTCCGGGCGCGCTGGGTGCCTCTGGAGCAGCAGGTCGAGCACCAGAGCCGCACGGTGCTGGCCGCCGCACGGCACGCGCGCGACGGAGCACCGTGAGACTCCCCCGGCCGCGGTGTCGGTGCGGTCGGCTCGGTCAGCGCGGCAGGGCGAACACCGCTCCCGTCCGCGCCGCCAGCACACAGGAGTTGGCGAACGTCTCGTCGTACGCCACCGGGTGGCCGCCCCACTCGCCACGCGCGGAGACGGACACCGGCGCGTAGACCATCGGGCAGAAGGTGTCCCGGAGCGGGATCCGCCCGACGTCGCCGTGCGCGGCCCGCAGTTCCTCGCAGGCGCGCACGGCCTGCTCGTGTCCGCGGGGCGGGTCGCAGAGCAGGAGCGTGCCGCGGAGGTCGCCGGAGCTGGGCTCGCCCTTCGCGACCGTCACATAGAGCCAGTCGCCCGAGGGCGCCTGAGGGAGCGCCGCCGCCCGGGCCGGCACCGGCCCCGCCACGAGGAGTGCGCAGGCGGCCAGCAGGAAGGCCCGTACCGCCGCGGTCGCTTTCTGGTTGTTCGTCATTGCCTGTGCATCGGCACGCGGGGCCCGCGGGCGCACCCCGACTCACTCGAACGGCACCTCGGCCCTCGTCGCGGGTCTGCCGGCCGGACGCGTCCCGAGACCCCGGTGGCGGGCCAGGTCGAAGGCGGCGAGCACCACCCGCGCCTGGTACTCGGCCTGCCGCGCGACCGGGATCCAGCGCGCCCCGTGGCCGTCGTGGTAGTCCGCGCACCAGTCGTCGATGAGCCGGTCGAGGTCGTCCGCCGCGCCGTACGGGTCCGCTCCGGCGGCGGTCGCCAGCTGGTGCAGCAGACCGGCCGTGCGCAGCGCTATCCGGCGGGCGGAGATGCGCAGCGCGGTCAGCCCGGACGTGGTGAGCGGCGGCAGCGGGCGGACCGCGCCGGCGGCGTCCGTACCCGGGCCGGTGTCGGGGTCGAAGGAGTCGGCGAGGCCGGGGCAGACCAGTACGTAGTCGTCGACGGGCGCGAGGAGCCGGTCGACGTCCCCGGCCGCGCCGTGCGCCGTGGTCAGGTGGGGGCGGATCCGGGCCAGCAGGTCCTGGAGCAGGGCCGTGTCGTGGCGCAGGGTCCTGGCGACGTCCCGCAGGGCGCCCTCGCTGTCGGCGGGCGCCGAGGGGTCCTGCACGGTCGCCACGCCCCACATGGGCGCCTCGACGACCGCGGTCACCGTCCCGTACGGGTGCGGGTGGAACCAGGTGGACTCGACGGCCGCCTCCGTGATGGCCGCGGCGAGGTCGCCGCGCGTCGGGGGCGGGATGCGGTAGACCGCAGGCCCCAGGACGGGCCAGTACAGCGTGTCGTACGGGGCGAGTTCGAGGGGGATGTCCAGGCGCGTCGCGATGTGCGCGAGCCTCGGTGCCATGCCGGGCAGGTCGCGGGTCAGCTCGACGAAGCCGCCGCCCACGTCGACGCCGTGCAGGGAGCACTGGAAGAAGGGCCGCAGCTCGTCCTGGAGGGCGAGCAGCGCGCGGGTCTCCGGCAGCGCGGCCCCCGCGGCGCCGTCGGGCAGCCACTCCGGCTGTTCCATGAAGCCGGGACGGAAGAAGTTCCGGAAGTGGTGGCCGAGGGTGTACGGGCCCGCCAGCCAGCCCTCGTTGCGGCGGGAGCCGTCGGGGTCGAGGCAGAGCAGGAGGTTCCAGGTGACGTCGGCGCCGTCGCACAGCCGGGGGTCGGCCAGGGCCCGTTCGGCCAGGCGCAGGACGGTGGCGCCGCCCACCGGTTCGTTGGCGTGCGGGCCGGCGACGACGAGGACCTGGCGGCTGCCGTGTCCGACGGACAGCAGCCGCAGCGGAAGTCCGGCCCGGGAGGTGCCCACCTGGCGCAGCCGGGCGTCCCGCGGGCGGCGGCTCACGAGCGCGGCGGCCCGGACGCCCAGTTCGTCGACGGAGGGGTAGCGGAGGAGTGGCGGCAGGGTCTTACCTCCGCAACGAGTTACCACCGGTTCACTTGGTGTGCATGGTGTACGCACAGTGAGTCACGAAGGGCGGAGGTACGTCAACAGTCGGTGCGGATAGAAATATGCACACTCGTCGGGCTTCTGCGGGCCGGCCTCGGTGGAGGCGGCGCTTCCGCCCGCCGGGTCCGGAGCCTGGACCGGCCTGGGCCGCCCTGGGCCGCCCTGGGCCCGTAGGCCTAGTCCGCCGCGAGCCGGAAGACCATGCGGCCGAAGCTGACCTGGTCGCCGACCTGCACGACCGCCGCGCCGATCACCCGCCGCCCGTTCACGGCGGTGCCGTTGGTCGAGCCGAGGTCGCGCAGCACCCACAGGCCGCCCTGGCGGGTGAGTTCGGCGTGCACGCGCGACACCGTCTCGTGGCTGAGCCGCAGCCCGCTGGCCGGGTCGCGGCCTATCCGCAGCGGGTAGCGGCTCTCCGGCCGGGGCAGCAGCAGCTTGGGGAGCCGCTCGGCCTGCCAGGCGCGGCGCAGCCGCACGGAGAACCCGGAGACCGCCTCGACCGTGCCGAACAGCAGCCGCGACCAGCGGCTCTCGGCGCGCAGATCCGCGGTGAGCGCGGCGAGTTCGTCCGAGGTGCGGGCGGCGAAGGCGAGTTCCATCCGCAGGAGGAACGTGTCGTGCGACAGCCTCCCCAGGGCGGCGCCCTCCCGCAGCGCCTTGAGCGTCCTGTCGCGCTCGGCGTCCGACAGCCGCGCGGGAGCGGGAGAGATGTGGAACTCCGAGGACGACGTCACGCAGCCGATTGTCTGGCAGCGCGGCCGGAGTGTCCAGAAAACAGAGCACTTCAGGGCAGTGCGCACTGCGGGTACGGCCGTTTCGCGTCGCCCGATCGAGGGGATCCGAAGGTGAATTGATCTCGTTTGACGCACCATGGGACCGGCGAGGTCACGGTGAGCAGACGAGGGAGAACCGTCCGTGCAGTTCGAGGTGTGGGCACCACAGGCCGATCGCATGACGCTCCACTGCGCGGGCTCCACGCGCGCGTTGGAGCCTGATCCGCAGCGCCCGGGGTGGTGGACGGGCGAGGCCGAGGCGCAGGACGGCACGCGGTACGGGTTCGCGGTGGACGACGGTCCGGTGCTGCCGGACCCGCGGTCGTACCGGCAGCCGGACGGACCGGACGGCCTGAGCGCGGTCGTCGACCAGGAGCGGTACGCCTGGCGCGCGGACTGGGCGGGGCGCGGGCTGCCGGGCGCCGTGCTGTACGAGCTGCACGTGGGCACGTACACGCGCGAGGGGACGCTGGACGCGGCGGCCGAGCGGCTCGGACACCTGGTGGAACTGGGTGTGACGCACGTCGAGTTGATGCCGCTGTGCCCGTTCCCGGGGCAGCACGGGTGGGGGTACGAGGGGGTGTCGCTGTGGGCCGTGCACGAGCCGTACGGCGGCCCCGAGGCGCTGAAGCGTTTCGTCGACCGGGCCCACGAACTGGGTCTCGGGGTCGTCCTGGACGTCGTGCACAACCATCTGGGCCCTTCCGGCAACTATCTGCCCGCCTTCGGGCCGTACTTCACCGACACGCACCACACGCCCTGGGGTTCGGCCGTGAACCTGGACGCGCCCGGCTCGGACGAGGTGCGCGCGTTCCTGCTCGGCAGCGCGCTGTCCTGGCTGCGCGACTACCGGATCGACGGGCTGCGCCTGGACGCGGTGCACGCCCTGTACGACACGCGCGCGTGCCACTTCCTGGAGGAGCTGTCGGCCGCCGTGGACGGCCTCTCCGAGGAAGTGGGCCGGCCGCTGTTCCTCATCGCCGAGTCGGACCTGGGCGACCCACGGCTGATCACGCCCCGCAAGGAGAACGGGCTCGGGCTGCACGCCCAGTGGAACGACGACTTCCACCACGCGTTGCACACCGCGCTGACCGGTGAGAAGCAGGGCTACTACGCGGACTTCGGCCGGGCCCCGCTCGCGGCGGTCGCCAAGACGCTGACGGCGGGCTACTTCCACGACGGCACGTACTCCAGCTTCCGGGGGCGGCGGCACGGGCGGCCGCTCGACCGGACGCGGGTCGCGGGGCACCGGCTGCTCGGTTACTCGCAGACCCACGACCAGATCGGCAACCGTGCCCTGGGCGACCGGCTCGCGGCCTCCCTCTCCCCCGGGCTGCTGGCCTGCGCGGCGGCGCTGACGCTCACCGGGCCGTTCACGCCGATGCTGTTCATGGGCGAGGAGTGGGCCGCGGGGACGCCCTGGCAGTTCTTCACCGACCACACGGATCCCGAGCTGGCGGACGCCGTGCGGCGGGGCAGGCGGCGGGAGTTCGGGTCCCACGGGTGGGCCGAGGAGGACATCCCGGATCCGCAGGACCCCGCCACGCGTGAACGGTCCTGTCTCGACTGGTCCGAGCCGGAGAAGGGGGTGCACGCGCGGGTGCTCGCCTGGTACCGGGAGCTGATCGCTCTGCGGCACGCGCAGGCCGACCTCACCGATCCCGATCTCGCGGACGTCAAGGTCGCGTTCGACGAAGGCGCGCGGTGGCTCGCCTTCCGGCGGGGGGATGTCCGGGTGGTCGTGAACCTCGGGGCGGAACGGGTGCGCATTCCGCTGGGGACGCGGCCCGCGCGGGTGCTCGCCGCGTGGGAGCCGGTGGATGTCCCCGGCGGGGACGGGCTGTTGGGGGTACCTGGGGAGTCGTGCGTGGTGCTGCTGCAGGGCTGAACCCGGGTGCGGCCCGGTGGGGGCCGTTCGCGCAGTTCCCCGCGCCCCTTAAAAGCCAAAAGATTGCGCAGTTCCCCGCGCCCCTGATGGGGGCGCGGGGAACTGCGCGGCCCGCCCCCACCGGGGCCGCAGACGGATCACCACGCCTCGTCCGTGAGGCGTTCCAGCAGGATCGCCTCCCACGCGTGGGCGAGTTGCGCGCGCAGCAGCGGCACGGCGCTGTCGTCGTGGTGACCGTCACCGAGCCGGTCCGCGAGCCGCGTCAGCGTGTCGCAGCGGGCGAGCCAGAGGCCGCGCAGACAAGGCCGGGCCCCGTAACCGGCCAGGGTCGCCGCCCGGACAGCCGCAGGCGCGCCCACCGCCACCGCGAGCCCCGCGATGTCCTCCGTGGGATCGCCGACCGCCGCGTCCGTCCAGTCCAGGACACCGCGGACCCGCCCGTCACCACTGACCACGAGGTGCTCGCCCTTGAGGTCGTGGTGGACGAGGAACGCCGTACCCGGCTGCGCCGCGAGCTGCACGACCCCGCCCGCGGTGAGCTGCTTCAGCCGAACGGGGTCGAACTCGTCGGCCTCGGCGAGCCGTTCGGCCGCCCGCTCGGCCGCGGTCCGCAGCGTTTCGAGGGACCGCGGCGTCGCGCGGGGCACACCGAGCGTCTCGGCCTGGGGCCCCGGCACCTCGCGCAGCCCGCTGAGCAGCCCCGCCAGATCGGCCTCCCCCACCGCGGAGACGTCCCGCTGCTCGCCGGACCCGCCGGGGATCAGCGTGTCGAGCGTGTACGTCAGCCCGCTCGCCCATTCACCGTGGGCGACACTCACGGGGACGGCGACGCCGATGTGGGGGCGTACCAGCTCACGCAGTCGCAGTTCGCGCCGCTGGCGCCGGGACGCCTCGCGGTCCGGGGCGAGCCGCAGCACATGCCGTGCGCCCACGAACCAGGTGGAGTGCTCGCCGCCCTCGGCGACGGGCGCGATCCGGAGTCCGCCGCCGTCCGGGCGCGGCGGGTCCGGGAGGGGGCTGTCGTGCAGCGGGGAGTCCTGGAGCAGGGAGCGGACGACGCGTCGCACGGTGTCCGCGGTGGGTGTCGCTGCCTGGGTCATGGTCGCGCCGTCCGCCGAAGGGGAGTCCGGGGTGCGGGAGCCGCTGTCCGGCGCCCGCCGGGTGTGGTCAGTTCACGACGGCCATCTCCCGAGGGGTGTCGTTGAGGCGGCGTCCGCCGTCCTCGGTGACCGTCACGATGTCCTCGATGCGTACCCCGAAGCGGCCCGGCAGATAGATACCGGGCTCCACGGAGAAGCACATCCCGGGTACGAGGAGCTGTTTCTCGCCCTCGATCATGTACGGCGGTTCGTGCGTGGTGACGCCGATGCCGTGCCCGGTGCGGTGGATGAAGCGGTCGCCGTACCCGGCCTCGGTGATGTGGGCGCGGGCGACCCGGTCGACGTCCTGGCAGGCGATCCCGGGCCGCACGGCCTCGAACGCGGCCTGCTGGGCGGCGCGGACGACGTCGTGGACCCGCTGCTCCTCGGCGCCCGGCTCGCCGACGTGCACCGTACGGGAGGTGTCCGAGCCGTAGCCGTGCTTCAGTCCGCCGAAGTCGAGGACGACCGTGTCGCCGTGCTCGATGACGCGGGGGCCGGCCTCGTGGTGCGGGCTGGCGCCGTTCGGCCCCGACCCGACGACCGTGAAGTCCACCTGCTCGTGTCCGAAGTGCCGCAGCAGGTCGGCGAGGTCGCCCGCGACGTCCGACTCGCGGCGCCCCGCGAAGGCGACTTTCAGGATCTCCTCGTACGTGGCGTCGGCGGCGGCGCCCGCGGCGGCCAGCCGGTCCAGTTCGGCGCCGTCCTTGACGGCCCGGAGCATCGGCAGTCCCTCGCTGAGGGAGACGTACGACGTGCCGGGCAGCTCCTTCTGGAGGCCCAGCAGGTGCAGCGCCCAGGCGTTGTCGCTGACGCCGAACCGGCCCGAGGCGTCGAGGAGCGGGGCCGTGGTGGTGTACGGGTCCTTGCCGTCGATCCAGTCGCGCAGCTCCAGTGCGGGCGCGCCCACCGCCTTCTCGGCGTCCGGGGCCTCCAGGGCGGGCACGATGAGTACGGGGTCCTGCCCCGCGGCGAGCACCAGCAGGGTGAGCCGCTCGGTGGCCGCGGGCGGCGCGTAGCCGGTGAGCCAGACGAGGTCGGGTCCGGGCGCGACGAGCACCCCGGCGAGCCCCGCCGCG
The DNA here is from genome assembly GCF_003024195.1 of Streptomyces dioscori. Taxonomy (GTDB): domain Bacteria; phylum Actinomycetota; class Actinomycetes; order Streptomycetales; family Streptomycetaceae; genus Streptomyces; species Streptomyces dioscori. Next base: position 41,958 of record NZ_KZ679062.1, on the reverse strand, counting down.
TCGGCGGCCCGTGCGGCGCGTTCCATCCGGGCCCGGTAGTCGTCGGCGGTGAAGGGCGCGGGCGTGCCGGTCATCCGGTCCTCCGTGGGTCGGTCCCCGGGGCGGGGTGCGGGGCGGGCCGCGGGTGGAAAGGGGCCACGGGCAGCATCCTGCCCGGACAGCGGGGGTGACGCGAGCCGGTCGGGGGTGGTTTCTTCGCGGGCGTCACGCTTTCTTCGCGGGCGTCAGCTGTCCAGGGCCAGCCGGACGCCGAGGAGCAGCAGGACCCCGCCGGAGACCTGCTCCAGCCTGCGCCGCACGCCGGCCCGGGACAGCACGGTCCTCATCCGTCCCACGAACCACACGTAGACGCTGTAGTAGCCGACCTCGTAGACCGCCCAGAGCGCGGCGAGCCCCAGCATGGCGGGCAGATGCGGGGCACCCTTCGGTACGAACTGCGGGAGGAAGGACATCGCGAAGATCGCCGCCTTGGGGTTGGCGAGGTTGATCAGCAGCCCGGTCCGGTAGGAGGCCCAGCCGCTCCTCACGTCCGCCGGGGTCCCGCCGTCGTCCATTCCGCCCCGGGTGTGCCGCGCCCGCCACAGCGTCTGTACGCCGAAGACGACGAGCACGACGGCTCCGACGACGCGCATCACGTCGTACGCCACTTCGGAGGCGGTGAGCAGCGCGGTCAGGCCGAAGGCGGCGACGACGCCCCACACGAAGACGCCGGTCTCGTTGCCGAGGACCGTCATGAAACCGGCACGCCTGCTCTGCAGCGACTGCCTGATGATCAGCACGGTGCTCGGGCCGGGTGAGGCGGCGATCAGGGTGCAGGCGCCCAGGAAGGCGAGAAGGGTGCTGAACATGGGCCCATCGTGGCCCCGCTCAAGTGGCGCGGCAACGCATTTCCTGTTGACGGTCCCGGTGACGGACGGCCCCGGTGACGCCCGTCAGGTGATGACGCCCGGGGTCACCGACACCTGCTGGTGGCCGCCGCTCGCGTGCCGCAACGTGAGTCCGATCTCCTCCCCGGGGCGCACGGCGGCGACGGCCCGGGCGAGGTCGGCGGCGGAGTCGACGCGGGTCGTGCCCAGGACGAGCAGGACGTCACCCCGTACGAGCCCCGCGGTGTGGCCGGGTCCGGGGACGTGCACGCCGACCAGGAGCGCGCCCGGGTCGTCGGGCGCGTCGACGGCCTCCACGCCGAGGGTGGGCCGCTCTCCGGGCCGGGCTGCGGCGGAGGACCCCGGGCGCTCGGACGGCTTCGCGAGCGCGGCCGGGCTCCCGCCACCCGGACCGGACTCGATACCACGACCCGGGTCGGACTCGGTACCGCGACCCAGGCCGGATTCGGTACCGCCGGGCGCCCCGGACGCGGCGGGCGCCTCCGCGGCGGACGCCCGTCCCTGGGACTCGGCCAGCCTGCTCATACCGATCACCGTGGCGCCCACGGTGCCGAGACCGACCCCTGACAGCACGAGCACCGTCCCGACGAACAGGCTGAACGCCAGGGTCGTCAGCCGCCGCCCGCGCCGCCGTGCGGCGTGCGGACGGTGACCCGGACCGGACGGGCGGTCGCCGCCGCCCGGTTCCTGGCCTCCCGGCTCCTGCCCTCCGGGCTCCTGGCCTGGCGGCTCCTGACCTGGCATCGGCTTGGGACGCAGCACTGTCTGTTCCATGGATCGCCTCCGGCCAGAGCCCTACCCTGCGCACCTGCTCGCGACGATCCCCGAACGGGTGACAGTGCCCGCGCCTCCCCTGCCCGGATCAGCGGGCGGTGGCCGTGGCGGTTGCGGTCGCGGTGGCCGTGGCGGTCCGCCAGACACTGCCGAACGGCAGCTCCGGAAGCTGCCCCGGGACGAAGCCGTGGGCACGGCGGGCCAGGTCGGCGGCTCCGTAACGCCCGCAGTCGTAGTGCCACTTCAGGATGCCCGCCATCCAGTTCTGCAACTCCACGACATAGCCCTCCATGATCCCGCGGGCCTCGTCCGAGAGGCCGAAGTCCTCGTACAGGACCGGGAACTCATGAGCGGCGACATGCTCGAACTGCCGCATGCGCTGCGTCATGAGGTCGTGGACGATGCCGAGCGCCTTCGGGTAGTCGCAGCCGAAGAAGTTCTGCACGACGAGGATGAGGTTGTGCACCTCGCCCTCGTACTCGATCTCCTTCTGGTACGAGAAGACGTCGTTGATGAGCATCCCGTAGTCGATCGCCGCGTTCTCCAGTGCCCGGACGGGGCCGCTGCGGTAGACCTCCGGCGGTACCGCGGGGCCGTGGCCCAGCCGGCACAGGCTCATGGTGAGGTCGGAGCCGAAGGTCGCGCGGCGCATCTCCAGGTAGTCGACGGGGTCGGGGATGCGGTTCTGCAGCTGGTTGTTCAGCTCCCACACCCAGCTCTCCGTCATGACCTCCACCGAGGCCCGCATGGTGCGGCGCGCGTCCGGCGTCATCGTGGCCGTCGTGCGCAGCCACAGATCGGCGAGTCCGCGCTCCATGGCGTTGACCGGGGACGGGATCTCCTCGCCCCCCAGGGGCATGCAGGCGGACAGCCGCGCCGTGCACAGTTTCGCGGCGGCCAGATCCCTGCGGTTCCCGAACACCAGCGGGTAGTAGTCGTCGCCGTACGTCCCCCACACGAGCCACTGCACGCTGAGGTCCAGCGCCTCGGGGGTGCCGTCGGGATCGAGTCCCGCCGAGCACAGCGGCAGGTCGTAGGCGGCGAGCTTGTCCTCGTCCCAGATGCCCTCCTGGAGGATGCCCATGCTGTGCGCCCACGGGGTGATACGCCGCCGCGCCCCTTCGAGGTCGGCGTTGAGCCGGACCTGGAACGGCATGTAGAAGTCGGGGAGCAGCGAAGGGCCGACCTTCTGGAAGGGCACGTGCGTGTACGCGCGCAGCCGCTCGGCGCCGGCCGCGGCGAGCAGCGCGCCGACGTCGGCGGCGGAGGTGCCGGGGCCCGTGAGGCCGTCCAGCGGCGAGGACTTGAGCGCCCCCTCGTTCATGTACCGGCTGGACCGCAGGTGCCACTCGTGGCCGCCCGCCTGCCAGTCCTGCAGCCCCCGCGTGTACGCGGCGACGTCCCGTACCTCCTCCGGTGTGAGGCCCTTCTCCAGGGCCAGCGCTGGCACTTCGGTGAGCGCCGTGTGGTCGAACTGGTGGAGGCGTGAGGAGAGGACGTCGTTGACGGTGTCGGCGGCCTGCTGCGTCGTACACCCGAAGAACGTCTCCAGGACGAGCACGCCGTTGCTCAGCTCGCCCTCCTCCTCGACCTCCCGCTGGTACGAGAAGAGGTCGTTGCGCAGGTGGACCGCGTCGGAGAAGGTCTCCATCAGCACACGCATCGGCCGGGAGCGGGCGACCTGGACGGGGACCTCCGCGGTCGCGTACTCCACGAGCCCCGCCGACCAGGGGGCGCCGCCCACCTTGCGGCGCATCTCGATGTACTCGACGGGGTTCGCGATCCGCCCCTCGTTGATGTTGGACAGCTCCCACATCGACTCGTTGAGCAGATGCTCGGTGGACTCGGCGAAGCGCCTGCGCCAGCCCATGGACATCGACGGGACCGTACGGGCCCACAGGTCGGCGAGGCCCGCCTCGACCGGGTTCCGCGGCTCGGGCACGGGGGTCGCGAGGTCGAGCGGCATGAAGAGCGGCAGACGGTCCAGGTAGGCCTTGCCGCCCGCGCGGTCCTGGCTCCGCTTGAAGGTTTCCAGGAAGTGGTCGTCGAAGAAGAAGACCCACACGTACCAGTCGGTGACGAGGGAGAGAGCGGGGCCGTCGCACTCGGGATGCGTGTACGCGCACAGCAGTCCGTAGTCGTGGGCGTCGAGGTCGGCCTGCTCCCAGACGCCGGAGCCCTCCAGCATGCCCATGCCCCGGGCCCAGTGGGTGGTGTGGGTGCGGGCCTCTTCGACGTGCGGGTTCAGCCGTGCGGGGTACGGCGTGTAGAAGTGGGGGAGTTCGAACGGCTGCGTCATGGGCCGGGCCTACCCGGGGTTGTGCGGGGGCATCCGTGCGGGGGTGGATGATCGCACCATCGCGTGAACGGATGAGTGAAGGGTTGCCTGCGGGGGAAGGGGTGACGCTTTTTTTCTCGCCCCCGCCGCCCCTACCCGTTCCCGTCACTGACTCGGGGGCGCTGCCCCCGAACCCCCGGTCCTCAAACGCCGGACGGGCTGAAGACCAGCCCGTCCGGCGTTTGAGGACGAGCGCGGAGCGCGATCCGGGGGCGAGGGGGCGCAGCCCCCATGTGTGGACGGGAACGGGTAGGGGCGGCGGGGGCGAGGAAAGGTCAGGAGCGGACCGCTCGGCCTATCTCCGCGCGGAGCGCCACGAACTCCGGCAGGCCCCGCGTAGCGATCTGGTCCCGTTTGCCGGGGAGCCCGACCGGCAGGTCGAGGACCACCCGGGACCCGGGCCCGGCGGACAGGACCACCACCCGATCCCCCACGTACACACTCTCGTCGATGTCATGCGTGACGAACACGATCGTCGCCCCCTCGGACTCGTGGACCTCCAGCAGCAGATCCTCCAGATCCTCCCGCGTCTGCGCGTCCAGGGACCCGAAGGGCTCGTCCATGAGCAGCAGGGACGGCCGGCACACCAGCGCCCGCGCGATGGCGACCCGCTGCTGCATACCGCCGGACAACTGCCAGGGATACCGCCGTCCGGCCCCGCGAAGCCCCACCCGTTCCAGCATCAGCTCGGCCTGCTCCCGCCGCTCCGCGCGCCCGAGTCCCCGGCGCCGCAGGGGAAGCGCGACGTTCTCGCGGACCGGGAGCCAGGGGTAGAGCGACCGTCCGTAGTCCTGGAAGACGACGGCCAGCCGGTCCGGGACCCCGCTGACGGGCGCCCCGTCGACGGAGACGGTCCCCTCCCGGACCGGGAGCAGCCCCGCGACGGTCCGCAGGAGCGTCGACTTGCCGCAGCCGGACGGCCCGACGACGCACAGGAGTTGGCCGTCGGGCACGGTGAGGGTGATGTCGTGCAGGACGGGGTGATCGCCGTACCCCTGGCCGAGCGAGTCGAGACGCAGCATGCGGTCCTGTCACCTGTCCCCTCGGCCCAGCAGCCGCTTCTCGACCGCCAGCAGAACGGTGTTGAGTACGTATCCGAGTGCGCCGAGCAGCACCAGCGCGGCCCAGACCGTGAGCAGGTCCGAGCGTGACTGGGCGTCGGTGAGGGTGAAGCCGATGCCGTTGGCCGTGCCGGGCAGCAGCTCCGAGAAGACCATGAGGACGAGGCAGAGCGAAAGGCTCAGGCGCAGGCCGGCGAAGATGCGGGGCAGCGCCGAGGGCAGGAAGAGGAACCGGAGCCGTTCGGTCCTGTTCAGCCGCAGGACCGCGGCCACGTCGACGCGCAGGGGGTCGGTGTTGCGGACGCCGTCCGCCGTGTTGATGAGGACCGGCCAGACGGCGCTGAAGACGATCGACGCGACCTGCATGCGGGTGCCGAAGTCGAGGAGCACGACGAAGACGGGGACCAGGGCCGGGGGTGGGACGGCCCGGGCGAACTGCAGGACCGGGTTGCACAGGGCGTGCGCGCGGCGGGAGCGGCCCAGGGCCGTACCGAGGGCGATACCGGCAATCGCGGCGATGACGAAGCCGGTGGTCATACGGGCGAGACTGGGGAGGATGTTCTCGGTGGCGGCGGGGGTGAGGAAGGCGTGGGTGGGTGGGCCCGAGAACCACAGGGTGTGGGTGTGGCGGGCGATGTCGGTGGGTGGCGGGAAATAGACGCTGGGGTGGGTGCGGGTGGTGAGTTGCCAGGCGGCGATCGCTGTGGCGAGTACGGTCCAGCGCAGCAGTGCGCCGCGGCTTGCCGCTGCTCTGCCGCGCTTCATCGGCGGGCCTCGCCAAGGGGTTTTCCGCCCCCGCCGCCCTTACCCTTCCCGTCACTGCATGGGGCTGCGCCCCTCGCCCCCTGATCGCGCTGCGCGCTCGTCCTCAAACGCCGGACGGGCTGAAAATTAGCCCGTCCGGCGTTTGAGGACCGGGGGTTCGGGGGCAGCGCCCCCGAGTCGTTGACGGGAACGGGTAGGGGCGGCGGGGGCGAGAACAGCCTCATCGCTCGCCCCGGTGTTCCGGTGTCCAGGGGAACAATCGTCTCTCCCCCCACACCAGCGCGCCGTTGATGACCAGCCCCAGGGCCCCCGCCCACACCACCCCGGCCAGCACATCCCGCGTACCGTCCGTCGCCAGGCCCGCCTGGGCGATGAAGATGCCGAGCCCTTCCCCGAACCCCGCAAGGATCTCCGTGGCGACCGCCAGGATGAGGGCGACGGCCGCGGAGATACGCAGGCCGGCCGCGATGAAGGGCGCGGTGGCGGGGAGTTCGACGCGCAGGAGGACCGACAGGCGGCCGAAGCCGAACGCGCGCAGGGTGTCCTTGGCCAGCGGGTCGGTCTCGCCGAGGCCGTAGACGGTGTTGTAGAGGATCGGCCACACGGACGCGTACGCGATGAGCGCGACCTTCGTCTCCGTACCGGAACCCAGCAGCAGCGACACCAGCGGGATCAGCGCGACGGACGGCAGCGGGCGCAGGAACTCGACGACGGCGCGCACCGCCTCGTCGACGACGGGCACGCTGCCGAGGAGCAGGCCCAGCGGTACGGCGATCGCGCAGGCGAGGCCCAGCCCGAGGGCCCAGGCGCGCACGGTGGCGCCGACTCCGTCCAGGAAGAGCGGGTCGCCCGCCAGCTCCACGGCCCGTGTCAGGACTTCGGAGACGGGCGGCAGGTAGTCGCGCCGTACCAGGCCCGCCCTGCCGACCGCCTCGCACAGGCCGAGGGCGAGCAGCACTCCGAGCGCGCCGAGGAGCAGTTCCTGCCGTCGCCGCACGCGTTCCGAGCCACCGCCGCCGCGCCTCACTCGACCAGCAACGTTCCCGGATCGATCGGCTTCTCCAACAGGCCCTGTTCCTTCATGAGTTCGGTGAGGCGGCGCAGTTCGGCCGCGTCCGAGGTCACCGGGTAGGCGGGCAGCCGTATCGACTCGGCCTGGGCCGCGGTCACCTTGGTGTACTCGGGCAGTTCCTCGCGGACGGCGTCCTGGTCCTGGGCGGCGATCCGCGCCGCCGCGGCGATCGCCCGCCGGAAGGCCGCCGCGGTCCTCGGGTTCTTGGAGGCGTAGTCGCCGGTCGTGACGTATCCGCTGATCGGGATGGACTCCACGGGGGCGGACCCGCCGTCGACGAGGACGCGGGCGTTCAGCTGCTTCTGGATGGCGCTGTTGAAGGGTTCGACGGCGTGCACGGCGTCGACCTGGCCCTTCTCCAGGGCGACTCCCATCTGGGGGAAGGCGATCTGCCGGTACTCGGGCAGGCCCGCGCCCTGCTGTCCGAGGATCGCGTTCAGGGTCAGCGACTGGATGTTGTTGAGGATGTTGACGGCGACCTTCTTGCCCTTGAGGTCGGCGACGCTGCGGATGTCCGAGTCCTCGGGGACGAGTACGTCCATCATGTGGGGCGCGACGCGGGCCCCCTCGGCGAGGATGCGCAGGTCCAGCGTGCCTTTCTCGTGGGCCTGGAGGAAGGTCACGTAGTTCGCGCTCGCGATCACGTCGACCTGCCCCTTGGAGAGGGCGGGCAGTGCCTGGATGGACTGCTGGACGGGCTGGATGCGGACATCCAGGCCCTCCTTCTCGAACAGCCCCCGGTCGCGCGCGAGATAGAGGGGCGCGTCGTCCGCCAGGGGCAGCGCGGCGACGGTGACGCTCGACCGCTCCAGCCCTTTTCCGCCCCCGCCTCCGCCTCCGCCTCCGCCCTTGCCGTCACCCGCGTCCGCGTCGTCGGAGTCGCCGCCGCACGCCGCGACAGCCAGCACCAGGGCGACCGCGCAGGCGATCAGCTTGCCCGTGCTTCCCGCACGGGAACGGTCTCGGGGCGTCGGCATGGGCGCATGATGACCTGTCGATTGACATGATCACTACATACGTTTGCGCCGTTCCGGCACGCATGCCCCACCGGGGCACGGGTTGACGGCCCGTTGACCTTCAACTTAGGTTTGCCTTACCTAAGTGGTTCTCGCCTCTGAAAGGCCAACTACCCATGAGATCCGCCCTGTTCTCCCGTGCTGCCCGTATCGCCGCCGTCGGAGCCACCGCCGCCGCGCTCACGGTCGGGCTCGCCACCTCCGCCTCGGCCGCCACCGCGACGCGGTCCGTGACGGTGAGCGGTACGACGTACAACCTGTCGCTGACGGCCCCCGACAGCCTCTCGGCCGCCGGGCAGAACGTCACCGTCTCCGGCAGCGGCTACAACACGCTCCAGGGTGTCTACGTCGGCCTGTGTGTGATCCCCGAGGGTGTCGAGCCGGGCAACCCGTCGACGTACACCTCCCGGCCGACCCCCTGCCTGGGCGGCGCCGACCAGTCCGGCACGACGGGCGCCTCGCACTGGGTGTCCAACCTCGGCGGCGGCACGGTCGCCAACAGCTCCACCTACGGCACCGGCGGCTCGTTCAACGTGAGCGTGCACGTGAACCCGAACATCGCGACCGGCAAAGTCTGCGGCACGGACGTCGACTGCGCGATCGTGACGCGCGCCGACCACACCGGCAGCAGCAACCGCTCGTACGACGTCTACCTCCCGGTCACGTTCTCGTGACCGCGCCCCTCAGAACCCGGGGGCGGAGCGATCTGCTCCGCCCCCGGGCGGCGGGCGCCCTGGCCGGTGTCACGGCGGTGGTTCTCGCCGCCGTCGCGGTGAGCACACCCGCCGTCGGCGCCGACGACCCGCCCGCGGCCGACGGGTACGAGCGGACGGCCCGCCTCACGACCGTCGGCAAACCGCTCGACCTGCTGCTGCACCCCGAGTCGGGCAAGCTGTACGTCGGCTCCGACACCGTCGCCGGTACGCCGGACGGCAGCCTGGCCGGTGTCTACGCCGTCGACCCGGCGTCCGGCAACGTACTGAGCTGGGTGAAGACGTCTCCCGGCAGCACGGGCGCGCCCGCCCAGCTGCCGGGCAAGCGCCTCGCGGGACCGCTGCCGGGCGACGGGGTGCACTACCTCGTCGGACTGCGCGGGATCGCCGCCGCCAAGGACGCGGACGCGTCGGGGAGCGGCGGCTGGCTCACCGGTACGTCGATCACGCAGGCCAGGTCCGGTGCGAAGGCCGGCACGGTGGTGGTCGTGCGCGGGACGAAACTGGAGGAGGTCGCCGTCGGCGAGGCGTCGGTGACCGTGGAGCGTTCCCTCACCCTGCCCGCCACCGGCGGCCCGCTCGCCGTGGACACCGCGGCCGGGCAGATCTGGGTGACGGACAACACCAACGGCGTGCTGCGCAGGGTCGGTTCGGCCGACTTCACGCCGGACGGCAAGGAGATCGCGCTCGGCTCCGGAGCCGCGGTGTCCTTCCTGGAGTGGGACACCGGTCGCGGGGTGCTGTGGGCGGGGCGCGGCACCGTACTGGAGGCGTACGACATCGCCTCCGGGAAACTGGCCGCCTCCTTCGACGCGGAACCGGGCGACACCATCGCCGATGTCGCCGTGGACCCGCGCTCCGACCGGGCGTTCGCGGTGTGGCAGGACTGGGGCAACCCGCCGGAGGAGGGGGACGGCGTCGGGCAGCTCGCGGTGTACGACACGGCGACGCTCAAGGATCTCGACCTGGGCGCCGAACTACCGGGCGTCAACGGTCAGTTGGGCAGCTCGTCGATCGCGGTTCAACCGGGCGGCGACGCGGTGTTCGTCGCGAGTCCCTCGGACGCCTCGCTCACCGTGTTCAAGGCGCCGGTGCCGCCGACGCCCTCGCCGACACCGACGCCGACGGACCCGGAGTCCCCACCGCCGTCGCCCGATCCGTCACCCGGCGACACGGACCCGGACCCGGACCCGACCGACGAACCGGCCGACCCGTCCGACACGGGCACCACGGTTCCCGTCGACGGTCCCGCGGACGACGGGAACAGCGCGGCCGGCACGGCCGACAGCGGTGACACGGGTGCGGGGACGGGCACGACCGGTGGCACGGTGAGCGGTGGCTCGCTCGGCGGCACCGGCGACGGGTCGCTCGCCTCGACCGGCTCCGACCTGCTCCTGCCCGCCACCGCGGGCACCGCAGCACTGCTCGCCGCCGGCACCGCCGCGGTTCTGTGGCGTCGGCGGACGAACGGAAGGCCGGCGCCCTGAGGGCGGACGGGCCCTGGAGGGCAGGGGCGTAGTCCCCCGCCCTCCAGGGGCGCGGGGAACTGCGCGACCGGCCCCCACCGGCCCACGGACAAAAGCTGCCGGGCCGACCGTGTCAGTGCTGCTGAGCCTTCTGCGGTGTGGCCTCGCTCGGCCTCACGACGACGTATCCCTCCCCCTGGAGCATCAGCTGCACGGCCTCGCCCGAGCCGCCGCGGATCATCGAGCCGATGGACTGCGAACGGTGCAGCGACGTCTGGAGGTTGGCCGTCCAGCCGACGACCGCGTCCGTGTCGACGTACACCGGCCACTGCGGTGAGACCGGAATGACCAGCGGGTTGCCGTCGCAGACCAGACCGAGCCTGCCCTGTCCGGTGAAGACGCTGTTGAACAGTCCGCCGCCGGACATGCCCGCGCCCTTCACCGTCTTGATCTCGTACTTCAACGACGCGTCGAAGCACAGGATGTTGCGGCCGTTGACGGTGAAGACGTCACCGGGGTCGATGTCGATGATGAAGCAGTTCTGCGCCTCGTGCGCGAACCACGCCTCCCCCTGCCCGCGCACCGCCATGAGCGGCAGTCCCTCGCCGGTGACCGCGCGCTTGAGCATGCCGCCGACGCCCTGGCCCTTGCGCTCGAACTGCAGACTGCCGCGGTAGGCGATCATCGCGCCCTGCCGGGCCAGCATCTCGCCGTTGACGGCGTACCTGATCGATTTTGCGTTCTGCACGCTCATGCCCGCGGTGGCGGCCGGCTGCACCATGTACTCGTTGGAAAACAGATCACCCTTCATCCGGGCATCCTGTCCCGCGGGGCGCCGGTTGCACCATCCCGCAACAGGAGAAAAGGCGCCGCCGAAAGTATGCGCCCGCACGACGAAAGGCAGGGGCGGCCGACGCCCGCTCGCGTCGGCCGCCCCTGCGGGGCCTTTCGGCCCCACCCTGTGGGGGGTGGCTCTCGGTTCCCGGTCGACCGTCCACCGGCTGTGCGCGGCGACCGTTCAAGGTGTTACCCACGGTTCGGACGTGGCTCCCACGACGATAGGCGGCATCCCGCCCCCCGGATACGGGGAAAACCCTCGATCCCGCGACAGACAACCCGACCGAGAACCCCGGCCGTCCCCTAGGGACTGCCCTCCGTGGCGCCGCCGTCCACCGCCGAGCCCGCCGCCGCACCCGTCAGGATCGCGCCCGCCACCACGTCGAAGAGGTGACCGGCGCGTGACGCGAGCGAAGGCTGGTCGCCGAGCCAGGCCAGCGCCGCGATCAGCGCGAACAGGTCGGTGCCGTCGATGTCGCCGCGCGCCGCGTCCACGGCCTGGGCGCGGGTGAGGAGCCGCGCGCCGGCCGCGCGCAGGGTGACGCACGAGGCGTGGAGCGCGGACTCGGTGTCCTCGATGGCGGCGGCCATCAGCACGGTCACGCCCCGGTACTCGGTGGTCCAGCCGACGCAGTCGCGCAGCCACGACACGAGGGCGTCCTCGGGCGAGGCCGACGTTTCGAGGGCGTCCGCCTTCGCGGTCAGCTCCTCGAAGCTCGTGTGGAGCAGGGCTTCGAGGAGTGCCTCGCGCGTCGGGAAGTGCCGGAGCAGCGTGGCGAGCCCGACATCCGCCCTGCGCGCGATGTCGCGCAGCGACACGTCGACGCCGTGCTCGGCGACGGCGGCGCCCGCCACGGCGAGCACATGGTCGCGGTTCTTCCTGGCGTCGGCCCGCACCTGTCCCCCTTGACTATCCGGATCAGTGGTCCATATATTCGGATCAGTGGTCCACTTATCTGGACCGCTGATCCGGATAAGTCTATCCCGCAGCGCGGGAAGGAGAAGACGATGCCTGCACAGAGGACCGCACACACGATGAGGGCGATCCGGCTGCATGAGCACGGCGGCCCCGAGGTGCTCCGCCACGACGAGGTGCCGGTGCCCGTGCCGGGGCCGGGCGAGGTGCTCGTCCGCGTGCACGCGGTCGGCGTCAACCCACCGGACCGGTATTTGCGCGGCGGGCTGACCAGTGTGCCCGGGGAGCCGGACTCCACGATCAGCCTGCCGGTGATCCCGGGGACGGACGTGTCCGGCGTGGTCGAAGCCGTGGCCGCGGACGTGGACGGCTTCGCCGTGGGCGACGAGGTCTTCGGGCTGCTGCGGTTCCCCGGCTTCGACGGCCGCGCGTACGCCGAGTACGTGGCCGCCCGCGCCTCGGACCTCGCGCGCAAGCCGGCCGGCATCGACCATGTGCACGCCGCCGGGGCACCCATGGCCGGGCTGACGGCATGGCAGTTCCTCATCGAGGTCGGACACGATCATCCGTCGCCCTTCCAGGAGGCGCGGCACCGTCCGACGGCACTCGGCCCCGGCACGACGGTGGTCGTCAACGGCGCCGCGGGCGGCGTGGGGCACTTCGCGGTGCAACTGGCGAAGTGGAAGGGAGCGCGGGTCGTCGCGGTGGCATCGGGCGCGCACGCCTCGTTCCTGAGCGAGCTGGGCGCCGACCGGTTCATCGACTACACCACGAGCCGTCCCGAGGAACTCGTCCACGACGCCGACCTCGTCCTCGACACCGTCGGCGGTCCCCACAGCAGCCGCTTCCTGCGCACGCTCAAGCGCGGTGGCGCCCTCTTCCCGGTGTTCCTCGGCGAGTTCGACGACGAGGAGGTCGCGAAGCTGGGCATCACGGTCTCGACCGCACAGGTCCGCTCGGACGGCACGCAGCTCGCCGAACTGGGGCGCCTGCTCGACGCGGGCACGGTGCGCGTCGAGATCGACAGCACGTTCGCGCTCGCGGAGGCCCGCGCCGCGCACGAACGCGCCGCCCGAGGCCATGTCCGGGGCAAGATCGTGCTCACGGTTGCCTAGACGGATCCTGCTCCGGCGGGCCGACCGGCCCCGTGCGGCAGCCGCCGGTACAACCACGCGCGGGCCGTACGTCACCCCTCAGACGTTCTCCGGCGCACGTGTGTCGTCCTCCGCCGCGAGGAACTGCGTGGCGGCGAGTTCCGCGTACAGCGGGTCGCCCGCGACGAGTTCGCGGTGGGTGCCCACCGCCCGTACCCGTCCGGCGTCCATGACGACGATGCGGTCCGCCATGGTGACGGTGGACAGCCGGTGGGCGACGACCAGGACCGTGGTGGTCCGGGCGACATCGGCGACCGTGTCCCGCAGCGCGGCCTCGTTGACCGCGTCGAGCTGGCTGGTGGCCTCGTCGAGGAGCAGCAGCCGGGGCCGTCGCAGCAGGGCGCGGGCGATGGCGACTCTCTGGCGCTCACCGCCGGAGAGCTTGGTGCCGCGGTGGCCGACGAGCGTGTCCACACCCTTCGGCAGCTTTTCGACGAGGGTGTCGAGCCGGGTCGTCCTGAGCGCGCGGAGCAGTTCCTCCTCGTCGGCGTCGGGGTTGCCGAGCAGGAGGTTGTCGCGGAGGGTGCCGGACAGGACGGGCGCGTCCTGCTCGACGTAGCCGATGGCCGACCGCAGCCCGGAGACGTCCCAGTCGGTGAGGTCGCGGCCGTCCAGCGCGATGGTCCCCTTGTCGGGGTCGTAGAACCGCTCGATGAGTGAGAACACGGTCGTCTTGCCCGCGCCCGAAGGACCCACGAAGGCGGTCATGCCGCGCGGGGGCACGGCGAAGGTCACGCCGTGGTGGACGTACGGCAGGTCCTCGGCGTAGCGGAAGCGGACGTCCTCGAAGGCTATGGAGGCCGGTTCGGCGCCGGGTCCTGGCAGCGGCGCGGGCTCGGTGGCCGGTTCGGCGGGCAGCCCGCGCGCCTCCTCGATACGGGCCAGGGCGGCCGATCCCGTCTGGTACTGGGCGACCGCACCGACGACCTGCTGGATCGGCGACATCAGGAAGAAGACGTACAGCAGGAAGGCGACGAGTGTGCCGATGTCGACGGCCCCGGTCGCGACCCGCGCGCCGCCCACGGCGAGGACGGTGATGAACGCGATCTGCATAGAGAGCCCGGCCGTGTTACCCGCGAGCGCCGACCACTTGGCGGCCCGGACGCTCTCCCGCCAGGACTCCTCGGCCGCCGCGTGCACGGCCTGCTCCTCGCGGTGTTCGGCTCCGGACGCCTTGATGGTCCGCAACGCGCCCAGGGTCCGCTCCAGCGAGGCACCCATGGCCCCGACCGCGTCCTGGGCCCGTCGGCTGGCCCGGTTGATGCGCGGCACGATCACGCCGATCACCGTGCCCGCGCCGACGACCACGCCCAGCGTGACGGCCGTCAGTACCGGGTCGACGAACCCCATCATCACCAGCGTGGCGAGCAGGGTGAGCCCGCCCGTGCCGAATCCGACCAGCGAATCGGTGGTGACCTCACGCAGCAGCGTGGTGTCGGACGTGATCCGGGCCATCAGATCGCCGGGCTCGCTCTTGTCCACGGCGGATATCCGCAGCCGCAGCAGATGCGAGACGAGTCCCCGCCGCGCCCCGAGCACCACGGACTCGGCCGTGTACCGCAGCACGTACGAACCCAGCGCGCCGATCGCGGCGTTGGCGACGACGAGCCCCGACATGGCCAGCAGCGTGCCGGTGATGGCCCGGTCGTGCCCCAGGTCGTCGATCAGGGTCCTGGCCACCAGCGGCAGCGCGAGCCCGGCGGCGCCGGTCAGCAACGACAGCACGGCACCGAGCAACAGCGTCCAGCGGTAAGGACGTACGTAGGCGAGGAGCAGCCGCCATGACGGTGTGGCTGCCGGGTCGGGCGGCTGGGACTGCGGCACGGTGCTCCCCCTGGGTGAAAGGTCAGACGAAGTATCGCCGATGCCACTGACAGAGCCGCCGTCAGTCCCCCCGAGCGGTCAGCCGCAGCACGCTGCCCTCGCCGTTCGCCGAGAGGAGGAGGGTGCCGTCCGGAGCCACGGCGAGACCGGCGAACGCGCGGGGCGAACCCGGCATGCCCTCGGCGAACAGCGCGGGATCGGCGCGGGTGATGCCCGGCGGCAGGCCTACCGGGAGGTCCTCGGCGTCGATCCGGCTCTCCCCCGTGCTGAGCGAGACCGCCCGCAGACACCGCTCCCGCGTGTCCACCGTGAACAACTCGTCGCCGCGCACGGCGAGACCCTGCGGCGCGCCCAGCCCTTCGGCCACGGTCATCGCCTCGCCGTCACCGTCGCTGTCGCTGTCGATGCGGCTCACCGTTCCGAGCCGGTCGTCGCTGACGTAACAGCGGCCTTCGGTGTCGAAGGCCACGTCCACGGGATGCCGCAGCCCTGCGGCCAGCGTGGTCACGGTGTCCGTCCCGTCGATGCGTACGACGCGGCCCGCGCCCGTCTCGGCGACCACGAGCGCCCCGTCGGGGGCGACGGCGATCCCGGTGGGCTCGTTCAGCCCCCGTACCCGTACGCGCGTGGACCTGCGCACGGGGTCGTACGTGCGGATGTCGCCGTACTCCGAGGCGAAGTGCAGGAGTCCGTCGTCTGCGGTGACGCCGTGCACGAAGGTCTGGAGTTCGTGGGTGAGTACGCCGCTCGAATCGCCCGCGCCGGAGTCGCCGGGGCTCGTGAGGCGGTAGTGGTCGGCCGCGTACACCGTGCCCCGCAGGTCGACCGTGACCCCGAAGGGGCCGCTGAGGCCCCGGGGGACGATCTCGCGGGTGCGGCCGTCCTCGTGCATCTCGGTGACGCCGCCGCTGCCGAAGCTGGAGACGTACATGCGGTTCTCCGCGTCGAAGGCCGCGTTGTCGAGCCCGACCACCCCGCTGACGACGACCGAACGCGCCCCGGTGGCCAGGTCGATACGGGTCACGATGCCGGCCGGACCGCGGGAGAGGACGACGAGGACGCCGCCCTGGTCGAAGCGGACCGCGACCGGGTCGTCGACGTGCTCGGCGAACAGTTCGGGCACGCCCCCGTCGGGCGGGATCCGCCAGACCTGGTTGCCGATCATGTGCGGGTAGTAGAGGAAACCGTCCGGGCCGAGCTGCATCGCGTTGCCGAGGGCAAGGCCGCCGGTCAGCACCACCGGGTCGCCACCGTCCGGGAAGAGTTCCAGCAGGCGGCCGTTCATCCTCATCTCGTTGACGAAGAGCCGGTCGCCCACGCAGGTGATGCCGTTGGGCACCCGCACCTCGTCCGAGACGAGGGTGTACGTGCCGTCAGGGGTACGCCGCCACACGCGGCCCGGTGTCAGGTCGGCGATGTACATGGAGCCGTCCGCCCCGAAGGCGAGGTCGTCGGGTGCCTGGACCGGGCCGTCCTGCTCCACGACGACGTCCACGTCCCCGGAGGCGGGGTCGACCGCGCTGATCCGGCCGGCTAGGAACTGTGCCACGTACAGGCGTCCGTCGGGGCCGAAGGTGACGCCGTTCGAACCCCACAGCCGGTTCGGGGGATTCAGCCGGTCGGTGTGCCAGCGGCGGCTCGTCACCCGGCGGCCACCGGTGTCGTCGAAGCGGCTGGGGCCGCCCGTCATCGTCACCGGCCGCATCACCGGCCGCCTTCCCCGTCGACGATGACGTCGTCCATGCCGCCGTCCGCGCGCCAGCGCCTGAGCAGTTCGTGGAAGGCGACGGGCCCGTCGCCGTACGACTCGCTGCGCTGCCGGGGCCTGCCCTCGTTGTTGTAGTAGCCGGGGGTGCACTCGGCCTGGAAGGCGTAGAGGTCCGCGGCCTTCTCGCGGATCGTGGCGACCCAGGCGGTCTCGGCCTCGACGGTCGGCTCCACGTACCGGGCCCCTCGCTCGCGTGCTTCGGCGATCACCTCGGCGACATGGGTGGCCTGTTCGTCGAGGATGTGGACGTAGTTCACGGCGCTGGCGTTCTGCAGCGGGCCGAGCTGGAAGAGGTTGGGAAAGCCGTTGCTGTAGAAGCCGTGCAGTGTCCTGGCCCCCTGCCGCCAGTCGTCGGGCAGCCGGGCGCCGTCCCTGCCGTGCACCGGGAGGCGGCCGGAGAGGATTCCCGAGACGCCGACCTCGAAGCCGGTCGCGAAGATGACGCAGTCGACCTCGTACGCGGTGCCGCCGACCACGACGGCGTTCTCGGTGATGCGCTCGACACCGCCGTGGTCGGCCGTGTCCACCAGCGTCACGTTGGGCCGGTTGAACGTGTCCAGGTAGTGGTCGCTGAACGTGGGCCGCTTGCACATGTACCGGTACCAGGGCTTGAGCGCCTCGGCCGTCGACGGGTCCTCGACGACGGACTCCACCCGGGTCCGGATCTCGTTCATCTTCTGGAAGTCGGCCAGCTCGTTCAGGCGCTCCCGTTCCTCCGCGGGGAGGTCCGCGTAGTTGTTGGTCGGGATGAGGTTCTGCAGCAGCCGGGCGCCGCTGGTCCAGCCGTCGTCCACCAGGTCGTCCCCGGCGGGTGAACCGGTCACGGTCCGCAGGAAGTTGTCCCTGCGATGCCGCTGCCAGCCCGGTTCGAGCGACTTCGCCCACTGGGGGTCCGTGGGCCGCTGGCCGCGCACGTCCACGGAGGACGGCGTGCGCTGGAACACGTACAACTGCTGTGCGTCGCGGCCCAGATGGGGCACGACCTGGATGGCGGTCGCGCCGGTGCCGATCACCGCCACCCGCTTGTCGGCGAGGCGGTCGAGGTTGCCGTTCGCGTCGCCGCCCGTGTACGCGTAGTCCCAGCGGCTGGTGTGGAACGTATGGCCCGTGAAGGTCTCGATGCCCGGGATGCCGGGGAGTTTCGCCTGGCTGAGCGTGCCGCTGGAGACCACCACATGGCGGGCCCGTACGCGGTCGCCGCGATCGGTGGAGACGATCCACTCCGACTCGGCCTCGTCCCAGCGCAGTTCGGTGACCAGGGTGCGGAAGCAGGCCCCGTCGTACAGGTCGAAGTGGCGTGCGATCGCCCGCGCGTGCTGCCGGATCTCCTCGCCCGGGGCGTACTTCCACTCGGGGACGTAACCGACCTCTTCGAGCAGCGGCATGTAGACGTACGACTCGATGTCGCAGTGGATTCCCGGGTAGCGGTTCCAGTACCAGGTGCCGCCGAAGTCGCCGGCCTTCTCGATGACGCGGATCGGCCCGACGCCCGCCTGGCGCAGCCGTGCGCCGGCCAGCAGACCGCCGAACCCGCCGCCGATGACGACCGCTTCGACCCGGTCGTGCAGGGGCTCCCGGGTGAACTCGGCGCTCTCCACGTACGGATCGTCCGCGTAGAAGCCGAACTCGCCCGCGATACGCCGGTACTGCGCGTTTCCCTCGGGGCGGACACGGCGCTCGCGCTCGGCGCGGTAGCGGGCGCGGAGGGCGTCCGGGTCGAACCCGAGCCCGTCCGGACCGGAGCCGGGGTCGGGGGCGGGGGCGGGGGCGGGGCCGGAATCGGGGGCGGGTGTATCGGACGAGGTGTGGGCGGTGGGGGGCATACCTGTCCTTCTGATGTGTGTGGGGGGGGACGGCGACCTCTGTGATCACATGCAACCGGAACGGACTGACAGCTCACAGCCGGTGACCTGACGGGAAGCTGACGTGACCCGGATCACACCCTCTCGCCGCGGGGAGGCAGGGGCAGGGCTCAGCGGCCGAGGCGGTAGCCGAAGCCCCGGCGCGTGTGGATCAGCGAGGGCTGCTCCCGGTCCACCTTCTGACGCACACGCGAGACGAGTTTCTCGATCGCGTTGCCGGCCCGGGTTTCTCCCCAGACGTGGAGGCAGATCTGCTCCTTCGACAGCACGCGCTCCGCGTTGACCAGGAGATGGCGCAGCAGCCGGTACTCGGCGGGGGTGAGGTCGAGCGCCCGCCGGCCCCGCCAGGCCTGGCAGGTGGCGTCGTTGAGCGCGAGATCGCCGTAGCACGGCCCCTGGCGCACCGGCTCACGGCCACGCAGCAACACATGCACCCTGGCGAGGACTTCGGAGATCCTGAACGGCAGGGTGACGTAGTCCGCCTGCCCCAGGCCGAGTTCGGGCACCAGGGCGCCCAGCGTCTCGTACGGGGCCAGGAAGAGGACCGGCGGGCGGTCGGCCGGGCGGAACCGGCGGCCGTCCCCGAGGCTTTCGACATCCGGGACCGTCACATCGAAGAGGACCAGGTCGAAGCGCCGCTCCGCAAGGCGCAGCACCCCCTGGGCGCCGGTGCGCGCGACGGTCACGCGGTAGTCCGCCAACTCCAGGGTGGTCGTCAGCAGGTCGGCGACCGCCGGATCGTGGACCACGACCAGGAGGTGCTGCCCCGCCCCGCGCGCGGGCACGGAGACGGACACGTCGGCGCCGGTCACGTACTCCCCGACAGCGCCGTCAGCTCCGTACACCCGGTCCATCTCGTCCATCCCGCGCATCGCACGCACCTCGTCCGCGAAGAGCATATGCATCATGCACAATACGTGTCGGATGCATATTTGATGTCATGTCTGATGCCCCTGGCCGCGGGACCGGACGCATGGCCGGGGCGAGAGCCAGCTCCGGGGAAGGACCGGCGACCGACATGGACAAGCCCACGCACCTGATCGAGTTCGAGACGATGCTGCTCGGGCGGCACCTCTATCTGAACTCGCCCCGGGCCGGCGGTCGCCTCGAACGCAGCGCGTACATCGTGCTCAGCCGCATCCGGATGGAGGGCCCGATGTCCATCGGCCAGCTCAGCGACGCCTTCGGCCTGGACGCCTCCACGCTCAACCGGCAGACCGCGGCCATGCTGCGCGCCCACCTCGTCGAACGCATCGCGGACCCCGAGGGCGGCATCGCCCGCAAGTTCCGCATCACCGCGGAGGGCGAGCGCCGGCTCGACACCCACCGCCGGGAGAGCGTCCAGGGGCTGGAGAGGGTGCTGGCCGGGTGGGAGCCGGCGGAGGTCGCCGCCTTCGCCGCGTATCTCAAGCGGTTCAACACGGACATCGAGAACCTGGACGAACGCCCCTGGCCGCGTCCCTGACACCGCCCCCGCGGCACCGGCCGGCCCCCCGGCCTCGTCCGCGCGCCCGCCCCTCCGCTTCGACCGCGCACCCGCCCCTGCACCCGGCCCATGGGGCGTTGCGCGTCCCACGGGCCGGGTGAGGGTCAGCCGCCGGTGACGGAGGCGCGGCGCTTGACCAGCCACCACGCCCCGCCGCCGAGGACGAGCACCGCGGCGATCGCGCCGCCGACGAGCAGTCCTGTGGAGGAGCCGTCGTCGTCCTTCTTCTCTCCTGCCTCCGCGGCCGTGGTCTCGTTCGTGGACAGCGTCGCCCCGGCCGACGGCGTCGGGCTGGGGGTCGGACTCGCGCTCGGGCTGGGGGCGAGGGGGGTCGCGCCCGGTGCCGCCGCCTTCAGTTTCAGGAGCGGGGCAGGCTGTTCCGCCTCCTCCCCGTCCTCGGGCAGCTCGATCCAGCGGGAGATCTCACCGTCGCTGTACGTCTCCACGGTCTTGAACGCCACCTCGTCGGCGTCCGGGAGCTGGCGGACCTTCACCTGGTACTCGGCGTCGACCCCGGTCCTCAGCGCCGGACCGCCCACCACGTAGCCGTCGGCGGTGACCTTGAGGCTCCAGCCCTTGGGAGCCTTGCCGAGCGACACGTCAGCCGGTGCGATCCCCTCGGGCAGGACGACCCGCACCTCGCGGAAGCCCGCGGAGGCGGACTCCGCCTCGGAGACGAAGGTGAGCGTGACGTTCTCGGCGAGGGCCTGCGCCTTGTCGGCCTCGACCTCCGCGTGCGCGGCGGCGGGCACCGCGAGCGCGAGGACAGCCGTCAGCGCGGCGGCGCCGGTCAGCCCGGCACGGCGGAGGTTCGCGGACACGGACGAGGACTGCGGGGACGTTGACGTCGTAGTTGCGGACGTCGTGGCTGCGGACGTCATGGCTGCGGACGTCGTGGACGTGGACACAGAGGAACTCCTTGCTGGTGGAACCGGGCGGGCCTGGACGGCCGGACCCGGGTGAAGGGGACGAGCGGGACGGGCGTACGTCCCGGAGGTCCTCTGCGCACCAGCGTGTGTTCGAGTGTGGTCGTCCGCGGTCCCGCCGGGCGGTCGAGGGAGCGGGTCGGCGGGGCGGGCGGCGGCTCCTGGACGGCGGCCGTGCCGGTCGGCAGCAGCCGGGACAGTACCGCCACCGCGAGGGCGCGCAGCGTACGGCCGGTGACCAGCACCGCCGTGATCGCCGCGTCGGCCCGGTGGAGGAGCCAGGCGACCAGGAGGGCGGCGCAGACGTGGGCGGCCGTCATCGCCCCCGCGGTGTGCTGCCAGGGGTGTCCGCCGCCGCCCTCCGCCGTCGCGGAACGACCGGCGTGAGCCAGGTGCTCCGTACCGGTGTGCCCCGTGCCGTGGTGGCCGCCGCCGGCGGCCGTGCCCAGCGCGAGATGCAGGGCAGCCTGCGCGGCGAGCGTGCCCCCGGCGACCGTGAGCAGTCCCGGGCGGCGGCGGGCGAGGGGGCGTACGGCGGCGAACTGCGCGACGGCGAGGGCGGCCACGAGGCGCCACGGCACCTGTCCGCCGTCGACCGCGTGATGGCCGACGGCCGCGAGCACGCTGCCGACGACAGTGAACGTCATGGCCCGGACCACGGCCGCCGCGAAACCCGGCCCGGGGCCGACGGCCCGGCCTTCGCCCCGCGTCACCTGGTCACCCGGCACGGTCGCCCGCCGTCCTCCCCCGCGCCCGTCACGTCGCCGGGCGTCGCGGCACATCATTTCGCGTCACGGCGCGGCGCGTACGGCGTTCGCCTCGTCGCGTACGCCCACGTCCACGTAGGAGGCGGGCTTGCGCGCTCGGCTCACAGGCAGCCCACGCGCTGGAAGTCGGGGCGCAGCCCCACTTCCAGGGGCGCGGGGAACTGCGCGACCAGCCCCCACCGGCCCGCGGACGAACCACCCGGCCGGTCGGCGTTCACGCCGGGAGGGGCGGCCGCGGGCCGCTCAGGCCCCCGCGGCGAGGGACCAGCTCGGGACGCGGCCGGCCAGGCGGCACGCGAGGAAGTACAGGGGAATCGGCGGGGTGTAGGGCGAGTCGCCGGCGGGGCTGTGGATCAGCCGGGGTTTCACGGAGAAACGGCCGCGGCGGGCCCGGGTCCAGGACGGGTCGGCCCGGCGGGCGCCGACCGTGTAGGTGACGGAGGGCGGCCAGCTGACGCCGATGTGGGATCCGGCGGGGACGACCCACCACCAGCGTCCGCCGCCCGCGGAGCCGTCGTCGGAGTCGTCGGCGAAGACACAGCCGATACGGGGCAGACAGTCCAGGATGCGTTCGCCGTGCTCCCTGGACGTGCCCACCACGTCACACCCCAGACCGGTGCGCAACTGTGCGGGTATGACCAGGCGGATCGGGCGCTCGGACGGGGACGTCACGGTCGTACGCGACCAGGGGTCAGGGGCGTGCTGCAGTTCCATGAGGCAGGGATCCTTCGGCCGAGTGGGGGGCGGGCCGGGTGAGGTGCGGGGTGGACACGAGCCCGGAGGGGGCGTGTGCCCGTCTGTCCGACGGCAGGGGGGACGGCTGGGACTGCGGAGACGGCAGGGACGGCGGGGGGACCGTCGCCGGACGCGCCGGAAGGACGGCCCAGACGACGCGTCCGGAGCCGTGGGCGGTGTCCCGCGTGCCCCAGTCGGTGCTGAGCATGCCGACCAGCATGAGTCCGCGGCCGCCCTGGTCGTCGAGTCGGGCGGTGCGCTGGGCGGGGATCGACAGACCACGGTTCTGGTCCTCGACCTCCAGCTGGATCCGCTGTCCGTCGGAGCGCAGCCGGCACACGATCCGCTCGCTCGCCGTGTGCGTGAGCGCGTTGGTGACCAGCTCGGACGTCACCAGGACAGCGTTGTCACATGCCTCGGGATCCGTGCCCCACGCGCGGAGCAGTTCGGTCACGTTCCGGCGGGCCAGGCCGACCGAGGCGGGGGTGGGAGGCAGGCCGAACACGCCCGACCTGTCGAGTGCCATGTCTGATTTTTTGTCGATCGCGCCGTCTGTCACGCTCTCGGTGCGTTCGTCCGCGGGCAGTCGGCCCAATGGCTTGGGGAGAGAGGGCGGAGCCATCGCCGTTCGCCTTTCGTCTGCCTTCGCACCGGGGGTCAGACCGGTGCCGGTACCCCACGGATCCGCTGCGCCGCGGGGTGCGAACACCCCGTTGCGGACAGTGACGATGCGCGGACCGTTCTCCCCCAACTGGGCCGCGCCGTCAGGTCGTTCACCGGGCCGTGACGGTACGCCCTACTGTGACACCTGCCAACATCAGCTCGCAACCGGCAAGTTGAAAATTGCAATTCAGCAGGTGCATGCTTCCTCTGTCGAACGGGTGATCGTGACAGACTGCGACCTCGAAGCCCGCTGTGAGGGGGTAAGGCGTGACCGCTGAGACCGACTGGGGTGGCGCGCCCTCCGTCCTGCGCATGATCCTCGGCAGACAGCTGGAGGAACTGCGCACCAGGGCCGGACTGACGTTCGAGCAGGCGGGTGCGGCGCTCGGAGTCAGCCACTCCACGATCCGCCGTATGGAGGCCGCCAAGGTGGCCCGGCTGCGGCTCCCCGACGCGGAGAAGCTGCTCCAGATCTACGGCGTGACCGACCAGCAGGAGATCGACACCTTCCTGAAGTCGGTCCGTGAGGCGAACAAGCGCGGCTGGTGGCACACCTACCGCGATGTGCTGCCCGACTGGTTCTCCGCGTATCTGAGCCTGGAGCAGGCGGCGCTGCAGATCCGCGCCTACGAGGCACAGTTCGTACACGGCCTGCTGCAGACCGAGGAGTACGCGCGCGCCCTGCTGAGCGCCGGCAACCCGCACGCCTCGGTGGACGCGACGGACCGCCGGGTGGCCCTGCGCATGCGGCGCCAGGAACTGCTCACCAAGCCCTCGCCGCCGCGCGTGTGGATCGTGATGGACGAGACGGTGCTGCGGTGGCCGGTCGGCGGCCCCGAGGTGATGCGCGCCCAGATCGACCATCTGATCGAGGTCAACTCACTGCCTCACGTGACGTTGCAGATCATGCCGTTCGCGAACGGTCCGCACCCGGCCATGCGGGCCGGCGCGTTCCACCTCTTCCGGTTCCGGGCGCGCGAGCTGCCCGACATCGTCTATCTCAGCGGCCTGGTGGGCGCTGTGTACCTGGACAAGGACGACGACGTCGTGGTCTACCGCGAGGCCCTGGACCGGCTGGGCGCCCAGTCGGCGCCCGCCAGAAAGACCGAGGCCCTCCTCGGTGCGATCCGCAAGGAGCTCTGACGTGCACCACCACATACGCAACGGCATTCCGTCCCGCGAACTCGGCAACCGCGGCTGGTACAAGCCGTGGAGCGACGACGCGGGCGGCGCCTGCGTCGAGGCGAAGAAGCTCGGTGACGGCCGGGTCGCGCTGCGCCAGTCCACCGACCCCGACGGTCCCGCGCTGGTCTTCACCCCACGTGAGATGACGAGTTTCCTGGCGGGCGTGAAGGCCGGCCGCGCCGACTTCTTGCTCTGACCGCTGTTCCGAAACTCCTGCTGGTGCTTGAGCGTTCACCGTGAACCGACGACATGATGGGAGATCGGCGTTGCCCGACAACGACGGATGGCCTGCCGACCGGATCGACACCGAGAGCGCGCACTCGGCTCGCATCTACGACTACATCCTCGGAGGCAAGGACTACTACCCCGCCGACAAGGAGGCGGGTGACGCCATGGTGCGGGAGTGGCCCGCCATGCCCGTGCACATGCGGGCCAACCGCGACTGGATGAACCGCGCGGTGCGCTGGCTCGCCGAGAGCGCGGGGATACGCCAGTTCCTGGACATCGGGACGGGCATCCCCACCTCCCCGAACCTCCACGAGATCGCCCAGTCGGTGGCGCCCGAGTCCCGTGTGGTCTACGTGGACAACGACCCCATCGTCCTCACCCTGTCCCAGGGGCTGCTCGCCAGCGCCCCCGAGGGCCGGACGGCGTACATCGAGGCCGACTTCCAGCACCCGGAGGCCGTGCTGGGCTCCGCGGAGTTCCTGGAGACCCTGGACCTGGACAAGCCGGTCGCGCTGACCGTCATCGCGATCGTCCACTTCGTGCTGGACGAGGACGACGCGGTCGGGATCGTCCGGCGCCTGCTGGACCCCCTGCCCGCGGGCAGCTATCTGGCGATGACCATCGGTACCGCCGAGTTCGCGCCCGACGAGGTCGGCCGGGTCGCCCGTGAGTACGCGGCGCGCGGCATGCCGATGCGGCTGCGGACGATCGGGGAGGCCGAGGAGTTCTTCGACGGCCTCGAACTGGTCGAGCCCGGGATCGTCCAGGTGCACAAGTGGCTTCCGGACGGAACGGGCGAGGAGGGCGTCCGGGACGAGGACGTCGCGATGTACGGGGCGATCGCCCGCAAGGGGTGACGCTGTCGCTGTAAGCATGTGTGAACCGGCCCGCAGACTCCTGTACGACGTCTGCGGGCCGGTGGGGGTTGAGCGCGCGGTTCCCCGCGCCCCTCCGGGGGCGCCGGACGGGGCGCCCTCACACCTCATCCCTACCTCAAATCAAAAGCCCACAACTCGGGCCATGCGGTCACTCACTTGACGACCGGGCGTCACACACGGTTGGCTCCGGCCAGCGAAAGTCGGACAGTCGGCACCTCGTCCCGCCGCCCGTCACAGCGACTTGACGCCCCCATCCGCTTGTCGGCCGCACAGCGAGGTGCTGTTCCCCCATGACCCACACCCCTTCCCGTCCCCTTTCCAGCAGATCCGCGCGCGGCACCGCCGCCCTCGCCGCCTGCGCCGCCGTCTCCCTGCTCGCGTCCGGCTGCACCGGCTCGGACGGGGCCGACTCGGACGCCACCACGGCGGGCAAGGCGGGCGGCTCCGGGATCAAGGTCGCCCTGATCACCCACAGCGCCCCGGACGACGCGTTCTGGGAGCGGGTGCGCAAGGGCGCCGAGGCCGCCGCCGCCAAGGACGGCATCGACCTGGCGTACCAGAGCGACCCCGACGCCGCCGGACAGGCCAAGCTGGTGCGCGAGGCGGTCGCCGACAAGGTCGACGGCATCGCGGTGACCCTCGCCAAGCCCGAGGCGATGAAGGGCGCGGTCGCCGCGGCCAGGGCGGCGGGTATCCCGGTGGTCGGCCTCAACTCCGGTATCGACGCCTGGAAGGCGGGCGGCCTGCTGCAGTACTTCGGCCAGGACGAGAGCGTCGCGGGCCGGGCCGTCGGCGACAAGCTGGACTCGCTGCGCGCCAAGCACGCCCTGTGCGTCATCCACGAGCGCGGCAACGTTGCCGTGGAGGCCCGCTGCGCCGGTGTGAAGAAGACCTTCGGCGGCCGTACCGACCTGGTCTACGTGGACGGCACCGACGAGGACGCCCTGATCGAGTCCGTCGCCGCCGCGCTGCGCCAGGACCCGACCATCGACGAAGTCGTGATGAACGGCGCCCAGTTCGCCCTCGCGGCCGTCAAGTCCGTGAAGGAGGCCGACAGCAAGGCGAAGATCGCCACCTTCGACCTCAACAGCGACATCGTCAAGTCCGTGCAGAGCGGGGACGTGCAGTTCGCCGTGGACCAGCAGCCCTACCTGCAGGGATACCTAGCCGTGGACGCGTTCTGGCTGTACGAGACCAACGGCAACGTCAGCGGCGGCGGGGAGCAACCGGTACTCACCGGACCGGCGTTCGTCACCAAGGAGAACGTCGCCTCGGTGGCCGAGTACGCGGCCAACGGGACCCGCTGAACGCCCGCCGGGGCTGCCCGGACGGAGATCGCCTTATAACGGCGATGACAAGGTTTGGGGTACTCACGGTGCGTACGGTCACTTGTACGGATAGCATCCTGCGGACCCCCTGTGTGTACAGGACACGCGCTCACCCTGCGCGTCCGTCCCCTGCCCTGCTCCGCCGACGATCCGACACCCCCCGCGACCGCCCGAACTTCCCCGCGACTGCCCCCTGCTCACCGCTGATCGCTCTAGGACGACGATGTCTCCACGGACAGGCGCCCGCCGCCGTCTCGGCTCCATACGTCTCTCGCTGATCCTGCTGGCCCTGGTTCCCAGCGTCACCCTCGCCGCCATGTGGGGTGTGACGACGATCCAGATGTTCTCCGAGGGCCTGCGGCTGCGGGACCAGACCGGCCTCAGCCGGTCGACCGGGGCCATGGGTACCGACGCGACGCTGGCGCTGCAGAAGGAACGCAGCCTGTCGGCCGTGCTGCTGGCCTCGCCCGACGGCTCCCGCAGCGCCCTGGACGCGCAGCGGGAACGTACCGACAAGGCCATCGCGACGCTGGTCGGCCAGTCCGACCGGATCCGCGAGGCACCCACCCGTATCCGCGACCGGATGTACTCGGTCATCGCGTCGGTGGGCAGCCTGGAGTACTACCGCGGGCAGGTGGACAACCCCACCGACATCACGCCCGAGCAGGCGCTGGACCAGTACACGTCGATCATCGACGACCAGATCCACGCGTTCCAGGAGATCTCGCAGGTCGACGACGGCGAACTCACCTCGCAGGCGGGCCCGCTCGTCGCTCTGGAGCACTCGGCGGAGCTGGTCTCCCAGGAGGACGCCCAGCTGCACCTGGTGTGGCCGGCGGGCAGGCTCGACGACGAGTCGTGGAGCCACTTCACCCAACTGGTCAACGCCCGGCGCTTCCTCGTCGAGGACCAGCTCATCCCGTCGCTGCGCGGCTCCGTCAAGACACAGACCGAGCGGATCCTCCAGGGCTCCGACTGGAAGTCCCTGGAGACCGTCGAGGAGCAGGTGCTCGCGGCCCGCGCGAAGGGCGGCGACGGCGGGCGGATCGACCTCCCGGACGCGGAGAAGCGCTGGAGCACGGCGTACGACAAGCTCCGGCTGCAGTACTCCACCCTGATCCAGCAGGAGACGGCCGCGCTGCTGCAGCGCAGTGACGACCAGGCCGAGGCGCTGCTGATCAAGGCCGCCGCGCTGAGCGCCGCCGGACTCGTCGCCCTGCTGGTGTGCGTCTTCATGTCCTGGCGCATCACCCGCTCCCTGTCCCGGCGGCTGCGCGGACTGCGGATCGCCACCCTGGGCCTCGCCGAGGAGCGGCTGCCCGACGTCGTGGCGCGCCTCGACCGCGGCGAGACGGTCGACGTGGAGTCCGCGACACCCGAGCTGGACTACGGCCGCGACGAACTCGGCCAGGTGGCGCAGGCGTTCAACACCGCCCAGCGCACGGCGGTCAACACCGCGGTGGAACTCGCCGACACCCGGCGCGGTTTCCAGAAGGTCATCCTCGGCATCGCCCGGCAGAGCCAGAACCTGGTCAACCTCCAGCTCACCAAGCTCGACGCGCTGGAACGCCGGCACCAGGACCCGGAGATCCTCAAGGGCCTGTACGAACTCGACTCCACGGCCAGCCAGTTGCGCCGCTACGAGGAGAACCTGGTCATCATCAGCGGTGAGCGGCCCGGCCGCAGCTGGACCGAGCCCGTCGCCCTGATCGACATCCTGCGCAGCTCGGTCGGCGAGGTCGCCGAGTACCAGCGCGTGGAGGTGCAGACCGAGGAGGAGGTGTTCCTCGCCCCGCCGGCGGTGGCCGACGTCATCCACCTGCTCGCCGAACTCATCGACAACGCCACCACGTACTCCCCCGCGCCCAGCCCCGTCGGGGTGCGGGCCGGGCTGGTGGCCAAGGGCCTCGCGGTGGAGATCGAGGACCGCGGGCTCGGCATGTCCGAGGACGACTACGCGTCGTTCAACGCCCAGTTGGCGGTGCCCCCGCAGTTCGACGTGGTGGCCCTCGCCGACGACCTGCGGCTCGGCATGTTCGTGATCGCCCGGCTCGCCAACCGGCACGGCATCACCGTCACGCTGCGCCCCTCCCCGTACGGCGGCACGACCGCGATCGTGCTGATCCCGTACGAGATCGTGGTGCGCGAGTCCCCGGAGTCCGCCGCCGGGGGCGCGCGGGCGGCCGACGAGGCGCGCAGGCCCGCCGGGGAACCGGCCCGGGTCGCCGTCACCGCGAAGAGCACGACCGCGCGGGACACCGAGGACGCCGAGGCGGACGGCCCCACGCACGAACGCTCGCGGGAGGCACAGCCTGTCGCCCGCACGCGCACCGCCGAGGTGCCCGCGGCACGCACCGCCACCCTCGGAACCCGCCCCGAGGCGGGCCGTGCCGACGCGGGCCGTGCCGATACGAGCCACGCAGGTGCGGGTGCGGACCACGGCGGTGCCCGCCACGCCCGTGCGGGCCGTTCCGGGCCGGGCGGGCTCCCGGCCCGCGACGGGCTCAAGGCGCTGCCACGCCGGGTGCCGCAGACCAGCCTGGCCGCCGAGTTGCGTGAGGACTCCGTCACCGACACCGCCGACGAGGCCCACAGCTCCCTGGACGACTTCACCGCGGAACGCGCGGCCTCCTCCCTCGCCGGATTCCAGCGCGGAACACTCCAGGCGCGTGACAACGACGCGGATCCGTCGTACGACCAAGGGGAAGAAGCCGCGCCCGAAGGCGCTTCCGTCACCTCGACTCCGCCCGCTGACCGCTCATGAAGGACAGAGAAATGACACGCCCCATCCCTGCCACGCACAGTCAGCTCGACCAGCTGCTCACCGGACTGGTGGACCGGGTCGCCGAGGTGAACCAAGCCGTCGTGCTCTCCGAGGACGGACTGGTCGTCAGCAGGTCCACGGGGTTCCTGCGGGACGACGCCGAGCGGCTGGCGGCGACCGCGTCCGGTCTGATGAGCCTCAGCAAGGGCGTCAGCATGGACTTCCGCGGCGGGCCCGTCCGGCAGGCGCTCATCGAGATGGCCAACAGCTATCTGATCCTCACCACGGCGGGCCCCGGTGCCCATCTGGCCGTGCTCACCAACCGGGGCGCGGACGTCGGAGTGGTCGCGTACCAGATGAACATGCTGGTGAAGAAGATCGGCGAGCACCTCAGCGCGGCACCGCGAGCCGGCGTCGCCACCGACTCCGGCGAGTGAAGTGAACGGAGGCGATTCGGCGGGCCGTCTCGTCCGGCCGTTCACGCTGACCGGCGGGCGCACCCGGCCCAGCCGCGCCGACTTCACCCTCATCACGTCGGTGACCACGGTGGATCCGCCACCCGCGCGGGCCGCGCGGCCGCAGCCCGAACAGGCGCGGATCCTGCGGCTGTGCGTCAAGCCGGTCGTGGTGGCGGAGCTGGCCGCCCAGCTCGATCTGCCGGTGAGCGTGGTCTGCATCATGCTCTGCGATCTGCTGGAGGCGGGCCGGATCACCGCCAGGGCACCGCGTGAGATCTCCCGCACCTCGGACCTGGACCTGCTGCAGAAAGTGAGGGACGGCCTTGGCCGGCTCTAGCCCCGTCATCCAGGGGACCTCAGCACCCGACACGGTGAAGATCCTGATCGCCGGCGGGTTCGGCGTGGGCAAGACCACCATGGTCGGCTCGGTCAGCGAGATCGTGCCGCTGCGCACGGAGGAACCGCTCACCGCGGCCGGCCTGGGCGTCGACGACCTGGGCGGCATCCCGGAGAAGCACGCCACCACGGTGGCCCTGGACTTCGGGCGGATCACGCTCAGCCAGGAACTCGTGCTGTATCTCTTCGGCACGCCGGGCCAGCAGCGGTTCTGGTTCATGTGGAACGACCTGGCCATCGGCGCCCTGGGGGCCGTGGTGCTGGTCGACGTCCGCCGCCCGGAGTCCAGCTTCGCCGCCATCGACTTCTTCGAGCGGCGGGGCATCCCGTTCGTCGTCGGCGTCAACGGCTTCCACGGCGAACATCCGTACGAGCCGGAGGAGATCCGGGAGGCCCTGGCGCTGCCGGAGAACGCGCACGTGCTGCTGTGCGACGCCCGGGACCGCGAATCGTGCCGGGACGTACTGATCGCGCTGATCGACCAGTTGATAGCGACCTCGGCCCGGAGCAACGGAAACGGCCGGCCCGACGCCCCGGCCTGAGAGCGGGCGGGCCCGGCACGGGTGGGCCCGGCACGGGTGGGCCCGGCACGGGTGAGCCCGGCACGGGTGAGCCCGGCACGGGTGAGCCCGGCACGGGTGAGCCCGGCACGGGTGAGCCCGGCACGGGTGGGCCCGGCAGCGGTGGGGCTTGAGATCTGGTGGGCGTGGGCACAACAAAGAAGCCGGAGCCGTGTGCGCGACGGCGGGCCGTCCACGCCCCGTCGGCTTGCGGACACCATGGCGTCACACCGGGTGGGCATGTTTCGGCCGTCCCCTCCTGCCTCGCCGTGACCGTCCGCCCGCCCCGCGCGGGTATGACGCGGAAGGACGACGTGCGCCGTGTCCTCGCTCCCGCTCGAATCCGTCCCCCGGGCGCTCCCCACGCCCGCCCCCGCTCCGCCCCTGACCCCCGTCCCATCCCCCGATCCGGCTCCCGCCCGCCTCCCCTCGGTCGGGCGCCCGGTCCGCTGGGCGCTGACCCTGCTCCCGCTGCTGCTGATCGCGGTATGGGCGGCGGCCGACTGGCGGACCGTCCGCGACGGAACCGCCCGGCTGGCCACCGCCGACCCCTGGTGGCTGCTCGCCGCGGTCCTGTGCACCTGCCTGGGCTGGGTGGCCGCCGCGTGCGTACGCCAGGGCGCCATCCCCGACCGGCTGCCGCCGGGGCTGCTGCTCGCCTCGCAGTTCGCCGCCGGTGCCGCGAACCATGTCCTCCCGGCGAGCATCGGCGCCCACGCCGTCACCCTGCGCTTCCTCCAGGGCCGGGGCATACCCCTGGCCCGCGCCACCGCCTCGCTCGCGCTGTACTCCCTGGTCAGACCGGTCGCCAAGACGATGGTGCTGCTGGTCTTCGTGGTGGCCTACCCGGAGTTGCTGCACCTCGGTGAACTGGTCCCGGACGGACGGACCATGGCGCTGGTCGCCGGTTCCGTCGCCGCCGGGTTCGGCACGGCCGCGCTGCTCGTGACGACCGTACGTCCCCTGCGCCGCCCGGCCGCGGACTGCGTACGCACCGCCCTGACCGACGTACGGCTGCTGCACCGGCGGCCCGCCCGGATCATCGCCCTCTGGGGCGGGTCGGCGGCGACCCCGTTGCTGCAGGGGAGCGTGATCGCCACGGTCGGCTTCTCGCTCGGGCTCCCGCTGTCGTGGGCCCAGGTGGTCCTCGCGCTGCTCCTGGCCAGTACGGCGGTCGGGGCCGTTCCCGCGCCCGGCGGGATCGGGCCCGTGGACGCGGCACTGGTGTTCACCATGGTCGCGTTCGGCGCCCCCGTGGGCATCGCGGCGGCGACCGTCGTCGGCTACCGCGTCCTGACGGTCTGGATACCGCTGCTGCCGGGCGCACTGGTGCTGTCGGCCCTGGTGCACCGCAGGGTGCTGTGAACGGCGGGGCGCTGTGAAGGGCGGGGTGCCGACGTCCCGTCCCGGCTACGAGGCCGCCCCGCCGCCATCGATCTCCGCCACATGGGACACGTTCTCGCGGTCGTCGGCGTCCGTACTGGGCTCGGCGTCGAACCACGCGTCGAGGATCTCCTTGAGCAGCGGTTCGGACGTCAGCCGCAGCCCGAGGGCCAGCACGTTGGCGTCGTTCCAGCGGCGGGCGCCGTCGGCCGTGTAGGCGTCCGTGCACAGCGCGGCCCGTACGCCCGACACCTTGTTCGCGGCCAGCGACGCGCCCGTGCCGGTCCAGCAGCACACGACCGCCTGGTCCGCCCGCCCGGCGGCGACATCACGGGCCGCCGCCTCCGAGCACACCGCCCATCGCGCGTCGCCCCCGGGCCGCAGCGCCCCGTGGGCCCGCACTTCGTGGCCGCGCTCGCGCAGTTCCGCGACCAGCGCGCGGGCCACGGGTTCGTCCATGTCGGAGGAGACGGAGATCCGCATGCGCCGGAGACTACCGGGAGGGACCGGCGGACATCCATCGGCCGTCATCGACAGCCCGTCATCCACAGCCCGTCATCCGTCGCTCGTCACCCGCCGCTCGTCACCCATAGGCGGCGATCGCGGTCCGGACGAACGGGTCGAGTACGGGGTTCGGGTCGCCCTGGTTCCAGGCCAGCATCACGCGGCTCGGCGGCATGTCGGTCAGCGGTACCACCGTGAGCCCCCGCGCCGGCACGTGGTCGAGGAGCGTCATACCGACCGTGCCGTTCCAGAGAACGGCCTGCTGACACTCCTGCACCGCCCGCACCACGGGCCCCTCGCGGGGTTCGCCACCACTCCAGTACGACTGCCAGAGCGGATCGGTGCCCGCGGGGAACCGGAACCAGCGGCGGCCGGTCAGGTCGGCCAGTTTCAGGCTCTCGCGGCCTGCCAGCGGATCGTCGGCGCGCAGCAGCGCCCCCACCGGGTCGGCCCGCAGTTCACGCACGGCCAGTCCGGTCTCGTCGAACGGCCCGCGGGTCAGGGCGATGTCGACCGATCCGGCGCGCAGTCCGCAGGTCGGATCGGTGAGGTCGGTCTCGCGGACGCGGACCTCGACGTGCGGGTACTGACGGCGATGGGCGGCGGCCAGCCGGAGCGCGCCCGGGTCCGTGCTGTCCCCGAGGATGCCCACGGTGAGGAGGGCGGCACCGGCCGCCGCGGCCACGCGTTCGCGGATCCGGTCGGACCGGCCGAGCAGGTCGCGCGCCTCGTCGAGCAGCAGCGCCCCCGCCGCGGTGAGCGCGACCCCGGCGGAGGACCGGTCGAACAGCGCGGCACCCAGTTCGCTCTCCAGACGCCGGATAGCCCGGCTCAGCGGCGGCTGGCTCATGTGGAGCCGGGTGGCGGCCCGCCCGAAGTGGAGTTCCTCGGCGACCGCCACGAAGTAGCGCAGCGTGCGTAGCTCCATGGGCGCCACGATAGCCATGCGGACACCTCCGCTGATACCCGTACGGTATCGAGGTGCCGGAACGGGTCTTGGACAGCCGGGGCGCCCCCGCAGTGTGATCAAGGCATGACTGACGCACTCGAACCCGCCTACTGGATCGTCGCCGGACTGCTCGCCCTCTTCTACCTCTACGGGGGCGGGGTGAAGGTGGTCAGGAGCCGGGAGGGGCTGCGCCCGATGATGGCCTGGGTGGACAGCACGCCGATGCCGGCCGTCAGGGCGATCGGCGTGATCGAGGTCCTGGGCGCGATCGGACTGATCCTTCCGCCGCTGACCGGCATCGCGCCCTGGCTGGCCCTGGCCGCGGCCGTCGGGTTCGCGGTCCTGCAGATCGGCGCGACCAGGGTGCACCTGAGGCTCGGGGACCGGCGGATCGCCCTCAACATCACGCTCCTCCTGACCGCCGCGGTGACCGTGTGGTTGGCGACGGTCTGGCTGTGAGCGACGCCGGCCCCGCTGTGCGCGCGTTCACCCCGGATGCGGCTCGCGGGTGAGGGGGTCCGGGGCCGGATCCAGGGCCGGGTCCAGGGCCGAATCCAGGGCGGAGGGGATCCCCTCCGCCTCGTGCGGTGCGGGCGCGAAGACCCGCTGAAGGCTCGCTTCGAGGTCGTCGAGGGCCTGCCGCGCGGTCACGATCCGCTCCCGCAGCTCGCGTTCGGCCTCGATACCCGCGCGCTGCACGGGCGTCGACACCGAGACCGGCACCGGCATCGGCACCGGCGCTGCGGGGAGTAGGCCGACCGCCCCTCGCACCTCCTCCTGCTCGCGCTCCAGATCGCGGGCCTCGTCGAGGGAGCTGATGACGACCCCGATGAGCACGTTGACGAGGACGAAGGAGGCGAGCAGCACGTAGGAGGCGTAGTAGACGATGCTCCAGCGGGAGATCTCCAGGCCCGCGCGGACCGAGTCGCCCAGGCCGTCCAGGGTCATCAGGAGGAAGAGGGTGAGCACGGCGCGGCCGAGGGAGCCGAAGTGCTCGGGGTCGCTCTCGGCGAAGGCGACCCAGCCGACCATCGCGTAGACGTAGAGCAGCAGGGCGCCGACGATCAGGAAGCTCATGGTGCCGGGCAGGCTGCGGCCCACGGCGACGAGGAAGACGCGCAGCTGGGGCAGGAACCTGGCGGTGCGCAGGACGCGGGCCAGGCGCAGCAGCCGCAGGATGGTGCCGTTCTCGCGGACGACGGGCAGGAACGCGGAGAACACGACGGCCAGGTCGAACAGGTTCCACGGATCGCGGAGGAAGTCCCGCGGGCGGTCCGCGTGGGCGCCCGCGCGCAGCAGGATCTCCACCGTGAAGGCCGCCAGGAAGCAGTGCTCGACGAGCTTCAGCTGCCCGTGCCAGCGGTGGACGACGCCCGTGTAGGTCTCGATGCCGAGGACCAGCGCGTTGGCGATGATCAGCGTGAAGACCGCGACGGCGAACCAGCGGGCCTCGGTGACTCCGCGGCAGCGCTCGGCCAGGGCGGCACGGGTGGTCCGGGTGTCCCGGGAACCGCGGCTGCCGGGTAAGTGTGTGGCCGCGTCATCCGTCATCGCGCGCTTCCAGCTCCCTCTTCGTGAAGTCGTACGCTCCCGCCAACTTCTACACTACTGTAGAAATAAGCGATGCCCGGGCCGTTCCAGGCCGACCGGGCACACCTCTCACACGTACGGAGATCTCATGGCCCTGTGGGACCGCATCAAGGATTCCGCGTCGACGATGCAGAACCAGCTGGTGGCGAAGAAGAACGACCTCAAGAGCGGTGCCTTCCGCGACGCCTCCATGGCGATGTGCGCGCTGGTCGCCGCCGCCGACGGCACGATCGACCCGTCCGAGCGCCGCCGGGTGGCCCAGCTCATCGCCACCAACGAGGTGCTGCAGAACTTCCCCGCCGACGACCTCCAGCGCCGCTTCGACGCCAACCTCGACAAGCTGGTCGCGGACTTCGACTTCGGCAAGGTCAGCGTGCTGCAGGAGATCGCCAAGGCCAAGAAGAAGCCCGCCGAGGCACGTGCCGTGGTCCAGATCGGCATCGTCATCGGCGGCGCCGACGGCGACTTCGACAAGACCGAGCAGGCCGTCGTCCGCGAGGCGTGCTTCACCCTGGACCTGCCGCCGCACGAGTTCGACCTCTGAGAACGGCTGCCGGAACGGGTGGGACGGACGGGGCGACCGCCTCGGCCGTCCCACCCGTTCCGGCGGTTCACAGAATGCCGTCGGGGTCGAGACCGGTTCCGACCACGAGGGTCACCACGCCCGCGGCGGCGTCCGAACCCTGCGCGGCCCGCGTGTCGGGCAGCCGCGAGGCGAGCACCTTCGCCTGCGCGCCCATCCCCTGCGGGTAGGTGGCCGTGGTGGCGCGGGTCGTCTCCGGGGCGTTGCCCGTGCCGACGACGGTGAACCCGGCCAGGCGCAGTTTCGCGGCGACGACGGCGGCCCGCCCCGAGACGCCCGTGCCGTTGAGGACCTGGACGCGGACCCCGGACGCGTATATCAAGTCGTCCTTGGCCTCGGCCTGCAGCGCCTTCTTGTCGACCTCCTTGTCCTTGGCCAGGGAGGTGAACAGGTCGTCGGCCTGCGGGTACTGCCACACGACGTTGGCCCTGTCGGCGGCCACGTCCGCCTCACGCGGGTAGTTGGGCACGGTGAGGAAGGTCAGCTTCTTGCTGGGGATGCCCTTGAGTTCGGACGCCAGACCGTACAGCGGCTTGATACCGGCAAGGTCCTTGTCCGTGGTCAGGGACTTCGTGGCCGACTGCAGGAAGTCGTACAGCGAGGTCGGGCTGGTCAGCTTGGACTGCGCCTTCCCGGCCAGCGCCTCCATGAACTCCTGCTGGCGGCCGATGCGGCCGAGGTCGGACCCGTCACCGACGCTGTACCGCGCGCGTACGTAGCCGAGCGCCTCCTCGTCCTTGACGGTCTGGCAGCCGGCCTCCAGGTCCAGGTGGGCC
Organism: Streptomyces dioscori; assembly: GCF_003024195.1. Taxonomy (GTDB): domain Bacteria; phylum Actinomycetota; class Actinomycetes; order Streptomycetales; family Streptomycetaceae; genus Streptomyces; species Streptomyces dioscori. The sequence goes on along the minus strand of NZ_KZ679062.1, from coordinate 5,346 downwards.
TTCTCGTCGTGGATGGCCTCCTCGGGGCAGACCTCGATGCCGTCCAGTGCGTTGACCATGCCCTTGAAGCCCTGGAAGTCGACGGACATGAAGTGGTCGATACGCAGTCCGGTGTTGGCCTCGACCGTCTTGATGGTGCAGGCGGCGGCGCCGGCCACCTCGCCGGTGCTCCCGCCGATCGCGAACGCCTCGTTGATCTTGGCGTGGTGCGCCGCGGAGGTGCTGTCGTCACCCTTCTCGCACGCCGATATCTGCACCCAGGAGTCGCGTGGGAAGGAGACCACGGTCGCCCATTTCCGGTTGGCCGGGACATGCATCACCATCAGCGTGTCGGACTGCATGGTGGTCAGGTCCTTGCCGTACTTCGCGTTGTCGCCGTCACGGCTGTCCGAGCCGACGACCAGGATGTTCTTCGAACCGGGACTGAGGTTCTCGGGACGGTCCCCGCCGAGCTTGTTGTCGATGTCGGCGGCGCCGATGTTGCCGTTCAGGTCCTGGTATATCCAGGCGCCGACGCCGGCCGAACCGAGGACGAGTACGGCGAACACCCCCGCCGTCCACGCGACGATCCTCCCCCGCCGCGTCAGTCTCGTCGGCCGCGCCGAACGAGCCCCCCGCTCCGAACGCGCCGCCCGCCCCGAGCTGCTTCCGGCCGGAGCATGCCGCCGCTGTCCCCTACCGCCCACAGGCGCCCCTTTCCCACGCTCGGCCGCACTCTCCGGCCGGCCCCTGACTCACGAGCGCCCAGCGCCCCCGTTACTCCGAACGGCGAAACTCTACATTCATGTAGAGATACGGACGGGAGGCGGGTACGACTCACCCCGCCGACCGGCCGCCCGGCCCCTGCTCACAGCGGTGTCGCCGCGTGCAGGATGAGAACCATCGTCACCGCGGAGTTCGCGGAGGACAGCGCGGACACCGCGGTCCCGGCCGCCGCGCCCCAGGCGGCGAGGCCCACCGAGGTGAACACCGACGGCCAGGTGCGCGGCACGGGCGCGGGGCCGAGCAGCGCGGCGACCCGGCGCGGCACCGGGCCCGGCGCGGCGAGGCCCGCGAGCGTGGGTACCGGGGTGCCGCGGGAGACCAGGGCGGCCTTGCCGATCGCGCAGGCCACGGCCCGGCGGCTGCCGACCACCCGGGCGGCCTCCTCGTCGGCCCACCGTTCCGCCGTGTAGGACACGGCCGTGCACAGCGGGCGCAGGAACGGGTTGGCGCGCGCGGCCAGTCGGGCGGCGAGCAGGAACCGGTGGTGCCGCGCGGCCAGATGCGCGCGCTCGTGGGCGAACAGGGCGCGCCGCTCGGCGGGTTCGAGGCAGGAGAGGAGCGCGGTGGTCACCACCACCCGGTCCCGCCGCCCACCGGGGAGGGCGTACGCGTACGGCACCTCGTCGGGCAGGACGGCCACCTCGGTGCCGGGCAGGTCGGCGAGCGCCAGGTGGGCGCGCCGACGGACCCGCCGGTGCCGCCACAGCGTGCGCCCACAGACCAGCAGCACCGCGAGGAGCGCCGGGATCGCCAGCTTCCCGGCGATCTCGTCGTACGGCACGGCCTCGCGCACCTCGGGATCCGACCAGCCGTCGGGCAGCGGGTTGCCGGGCAGCTGTGCCGTGCCGACCACCATCAGCAGTCCCAGGCACACCGTGCTGCACACCGCCATGACCACGGCGAGGCCGGTCAGCAGCCGGGTGGCGGTCCGCGGGTGCAGCCGCTGCTCGGCGAGCCGGGCGATCGGCCACGCCGTCAACGGCAGGACCAGCGGCAGAAAGACGAACACCCCCATGAGGCTTCAGTCTTCCCTCTGCGCCTCGGAGTGGGCCAGCAGTTCACGCAGCAGCCGCTCGTCGTTCGGCTCCAGGGACGTCACGAAGCTGGCGAGTACGGCTTCCCGGTCCCGTTCGCCGTCGAGAACCCGGCGCATCCGGCGAGCGGCCAGCCCTGCCTCGTCCGACGCCGGGGTCCACACGAAGGACCGGCCGACGCGCTCCCGGGTCACCGCACCCTTGGCCAGCAGCCGGGTCAGAATCGTGATGACGGTCGTATAGGCGAGATCACCACCCAGCCGCTCCTGCACCCACCCCGCCGTCGCGGGCCCCTCCGCCGCGCGCAGGGCCGACAGGATCTGGGCCTCCAGCTCGCCCTGTCCCCGCCGAGGGGGACGCTGCCGCTGGTCCGTCACGCCCTGCCTCCCTTCCACCGACTCCGAAACACGGGCGGTCCATGGTATCGACGCCGACCCCCACCTTTGACGCCCGCGGCCGCCGCCCCCCTTCCCCTTTTTCTACAGTGTTGTAGATTTAATCTCGGGGCCCCGGACGACCCCTGCCCCACCCCACACATCAAGCACGCATCAAGCACACATAAAGCACGCATCGCGCACGCACGCATCGAGAAGGAGTACGCAGTGGGAGTTTCCCTGGCCAAAGGCGGCAATGTCTCGCTCAGCAAGGAAGCGCCGGGCCTGACCGCCGTGCTCATCGGCCTCGGCTGGGACGTACGGACCACGACCGGCGCCGACTACGACCTCGACGCCTCGGCCCTGCTGCTCGACACCTCCGGCAAGGTCCTGTCCGACCAGCACTTCATCTTCTACAACAACCTGACGAGCCCCGACGGTTCGGTCGAGCACACCGGTGACAACCTCACCGGTGAGGGCGAGGGCGACGACGAGTCGGTCAAGGTGAACCTGGCGGGCGTACCCGCCGAGGTGGACCGGATCGTCTTCCCGGTCTCCATCCACGACGCCCAGGCCCGCGGGCAGAGCTTCGGGCAGGTCCGGGGCGCCTTCATCCGCGTCGTCAACCAGGCGGGCGGCGCGGAGATCGCCCGCTACGACCTGTCCGAGGACGCCGCCACCGAGACCGCGATGGTCTTCGGCGAGCTGTACCGCCACGGCGCGGAGTGGAAGTTCCGCGCGGTCGGCCAGGGATACGCCTCCGGCCTCGCGGGCATCGCCGCCGACTTCGGCGTCAACGTCTGAGGAGACGCCGGCGCCCGACACGAACCGCCCGCCCCCGGGCCTGATCCCCGGGGGCGGGTTCGCCGGACGGGGACCCGCCGGGCGGGAGCCCGCCGCGCCGCCCGGGCTCGGGCTGAGCCGGCGCACGCACTCGCCCGGCTCAGCCCGGTACATCACGGAGCGCAGATGACCCGGGCGCGCACCTGCCAGGATCCGGCGGTTCCGTTCCGGTCCTCGGAGACCTGGACCAGCGAGCCGCTCCCGGGCGCACGACAACTACGCCGCAGTCGGGCCCACGCGAGGGCGGATGCGCAGACCCCTTGCGCCCGACGACGTATCGGCCGGGCGCCGGGAGCGGTGTCAGCCCTCGGCAGGCGTCAGCCGCAGCGAGATGCTGTTGATGCAGTACCGCTGGTCGGTCGGTGTCGCGTAGCCCTCGCCCTCGAAGACGTGGCCCAGGTGCGATCCGCACCGGGAGCAGCGGACCTCGGTCCGCGACATCCCGTGGGAGCGGTCCTCGATCAGCTCGACCGCGTCGGAGTCCTTCGGGTCGTAGAAGGACGGCCAGCCGCAGTGCGACTCGAACTTCTCCGTGGAAGTGAAGAGCTCGGCTCCGCACGCCCGACAGGAGTAGACGCCCGTCGTCTTGGTGTCGGTGTACTCACCGCGGAACGCCGGCTCCGTGCCGGCCTGGCGCAGGACGGTGTACTCGGCCGGGCTCAGCTCCGCACGCCACTGCTCGTCCGGCTTCTCGATGTCGTACGACATGAAAGCTCAACCCCTCTACTCAGGTACCGCTACTTCGACAGGCGGGTCAGGATCTCGGGTCCGAGGTCCGTCACGTCTCCCGCGCCCATGGTGAGAACGAGATCACCGGGCTTCGCCATTCCCGCCACCACCGCGGGCACCTGTGACATGTCGTGCACGGGCGTCACGTCCGCGCCCGCCGCCCACGCCGCGTCGATGATCAGCTCGCTCGTCACACCCGGGACCGGGTCCTCGCGGGCCGGGTAGATGTCCAGGACCAGCGAGGCGTCCGCGAGGGCCAGGGCCTGGCCCATCTCCTTGCCCAGTTCCTGGGTGCGCGAGAAGAGGTGGGGCTGGAAGACGACCAGGATGCGCGAGTCGCCGGCCGCCGCCCGCATCGCCTCCAGGTCCGCGGTCATCTCGGTGGGGTGGTGCGCGTACGAGTCGATGACCTGCACGCCCGCCTCCTCGCCCTTGAGCTGGAGGCGCCGCTTCACCCCCGTGTACGAGGCGAGGGCGGGGGCCAGCTCGGCCGCGGGAATGCCCAGGGCCACGCCCGCCGCCAGCGCCGCCACCGCGTTGTGCGCGTAGTGGCGGCCGGGCACCGACACCGTGAAGGTGAGCGTGGAGCCGTTCAGCTCGACGGTCACCTCGCTCTTCAGGCCCTGCGGGACCACGGACAGCACGCGTACGTCCGCGTCCTCCGACTCGCCGTACGTCACCACGTCGATGGTGTCCCTGATGCCGGCCGGCAGCCGGCGGGTCAGCTCGCGCGCGCCCTCCTGGTCCGCGGCGATCACCAGCGTGCCGCCCGGCACGATCTTGCCGGCGAACGTCTCGAAGGACTCGTAGATCTCGTCCATGGAGGCGTAGTTGGCGTGGTGGTCCAGCTCCACGTTCAGCACGATCGCCACCTGGGGCGCGTACTTGTGGAAGCTGCGGTCCGATTCATCCGCCTCGGCGACGAAGATCTCGCCGTCGCCGTGCAGGGCGTTGGACCCGGGGACGTCGAGGTCGCCGCCGATCGCGTACGACGGGTCCAGGCCCAGGGTCGACAGGGAGACCGCCAGCATCGACGTCGTGGTCGTCTTGCCGTGCGTGCCGGCCACCGCGATGGGCCGCAGGCCGTCCATCAAGCGGGCGAGGGCGTCCGAACGGTGGACGACCGGGATACCCAGCTCGGCGGCGCGGGCCAGCTCCGGGTTGTCCGCGCGGATCGCCGAGGAGACGACCACGCAGGTGGCGTCCGCCGCCAGGTGGTCCGCGGCGTGCCCGAGGTAGACGGTGGCGCCCAGTGCGCGCAGGGCCTCGGCGGTCGCGGAGTCCTTCGCGTCGCTGCCCGCCACCGCGGCCCCGCGCTGCGCGAGGATCTTCGCGATGCCCGACATCCCGGCTCCGCCGATGCCGATGAAGTGCGGTCGGTCCATGGCGGTAGGAAGGCCGGGTGCCATACGTATTTCTCCCAGGATGCGGCTGTGACGATGAGCGCCCCCACCCTATTCGCTACGCCCACCTGAGCGGCCCCGCGGCTTTCAAAGCCAAAAGACTGCGCAGTTCCCCGCGCCTCTAGGTCGTTTCTGATGGCTCTTGTTGGGTGGGGTGGACCAAGCTTCTGACCGGGCAGGTGCGGGGCATGGTGCGGC
>NZ_KZ679061.1 GCF_003024195.1 Streptomyces dioscori | reverse complement strand
CTCGGCGACGGCCAGGAAGTCTCGGTCTCCGGCACGCTCGCCGGCCCCAAGCACCACCAGAAGATCGTCGCCGTCGGCGAGTACGACGTGGACCTGGCACTCGCCGACCACATGGTCGTCCTCAACTACACCGACCGTCCCGGTGTCGTCGGCACGCTCGGCCGGATCCTCGGTGAGGCGGGGATCAACATCGCCGGTATGCAGGTCGCCCGTGCGGACGTCGGCGGTGACGCTCTCGCTGTCCTGACGGTGGACGACACGGTGCCGCAGCCGGTCCTGACGGAGCTGGCGGAGGAAATCGGCGCGACGCAGGCCAGGTCCGTCAACCTGGTCTGACCCCGCCCCGTTCGTCCGCGGCCCCGGTGAGGGCTGGCCGCGCAGTTCCCCGCGCCCCTGAAAAGCGGGCTGCGCCCGGCTTTTCCCGCTCGCGCAGTTCCCCGCGCCCCCAGGTACCTGGGGGCGCGGGGAACTGCGCAATCTTTTCGGGGGTTCGGGGGCCTAACCTTCAGGCGCAGACCTTTTCCCGTTCGGGGGACTGCGGTCGGGGTGCGGGCACCTGGCGCAGGGTTACCGCCGCAAGGACCGCCGCGCCCAGCAGAAGCAGCGTGCCGGCGACCGCCGCTGCCTGCATACCGCTGGTGAAGGCCTCGCGGGCCGCGGCTGTCAGGGCCTCGCCCGCCCGCGAGGGCAACCGCTGAGCCTCGGCAAGCGCCGCCCCCAGCGTCTCGCGCGCCCCCGCCGGCGCGGAGGCCGGCATCTCGTGCCGGTACACCGCCGTCCCGATCGACCCCAGCAGCGCCATCCCCAGCGCACCCCCGAACTCCGCCCCGGTTTCCAGGACCGAGGACGCGGTCCCCGCCTGCCGAGCCGGCACGGTGCCCAGCGCCAGGTCCATCATCTGGGACATCACGGTGACGATGCCGGAGGCGATGACGCCCGCCGCCGCGAGCACCAGCCACATCGAGTCCGTACCGGCGAGCGTGAGCATCCCGTAGCCGCAGGCGGCGAGGACGAAGCCGCCGGCGACGACGTACGCCCGGTTCACCCCCCGCTGGACGAGTTGCGCGGCGACCGGAGCGGCGACGCCGACCAGCAGCGTGGGCAGCAGGGCCCACAGCGCGGCCTCCATGGAGCTCTTGCCGAGCACGGACTGGAGGTACTGCGTGGTGAAGTACGCCGACCCCATCATGGCGAACGACGACAGCAGGTTCAGTGAGACGGCGGGTGTGAAGCCCTGGCCGCGGAAGAGCGCGGGCGGGAGCATCGGTGACTCGGCGGTCCGCTGGCGGTGGACGAACAGTGCGGCGAAGAGCAGGCCGACGGTCACCGAGACGACGTAACGGACGTTCCAGCCCTCGGAAGGGATCTCCTTGACGCCGTAGATCACCGGCAGGACGGCGGCCATGGACAGCGGCACGCTCAGCAGGTCGAAGCGGCCCGGTGACGGATTTCTGGACTCCGGGAGCAGGAACGGGCCGATGACCAGCAGCAGCGCCATCGCGGGCAGGTTCACCAGGAACACCGAGCCCCACCAGAAGTGCTCGACGAGGACGCCGCTCATCACCGAGCCGAGTGCGACACCGCCCGTCATCACCGCGGACCACATGCCGATCGCCTTGGAGCGCTGGCCCGGGTCCGTGAAGAGGGTGCGGATCATCGCCAGGGTGGACGGCATCAGGGTCGCGCCGCCGATACCGAGTACCGCGCGGGCCGCGATCAGTGTCTCGGGGCTGTTCGCGTACGCGGCGACCAGCGAGGCGGCGCCGAAGGCCGCGGCGCCGATCAGGAGCAGTTTGCGTCGGCCGACGCGGTCACCGACCGAGCCCATGGTCATCAGCAGGCCGGCGAGCACGAAGGCGTACATGTCGAAGATCCACAGCTGCTGGGTGCCGCTCGGCTCCAGGTCCGCGCTGATCTGGGGAATCGCGAAGTAGAGGACGGAGACGTCCATGGACACCAGGAGCAGCGGCAGCATCAGGACCCCGAGCGCGGTCCATTCGCGGCGGCCGGCGCGGGGTCCGCCAGGCGGTGCGGTATCGGTTTCCGGGCTCGTCGGGTGCTGTGGGTTCGTCATGCCCAGGACTGTACGGGCGTATAAAACACGTGTCTAGTACGCTCGTATAAAACGTGCGTCTGGGACGGTTGTCTGTCCCGGAGGTAGGGTGACCGGCATGGGACACCGTGAGGATCTGCTTCGAGGCGCCAAGCGCTGCCTGCTGGAAAAGGGCTTCGCCCGGACGACCGCGCGCGACATCGTCAAGGAGTCGGGGACGAATCTGGCGTCCATCGGCTACCACTACGGGTCGAAGGACACGCTGCTCGCGGAGGCGTACATCTCCATCGTCGAGACGGTCTCCGACGACTTCGACGGTGCGGAGGAGCAGCGGAGGGCGGCCGGTTCCGAGCCGGGTTCGCTGGAGCGGTTCCACGAGGTCTGGAAGAACGTCATCGCGACCATGCGTACACCCGGTTCGCCCTGGCATCTCAGCATGGAGATCGTGGCCATGGGTGACAAGCTGCCCGGGGTGCGCGCCCACCTCGCGAAGGCTCAGCGCGAAGGGGCGCGCGGCATCATTCCGATGCTGATGGGCGGCCAGGAGGAGGACGTGTCCGAGGACGACGTCGACACCCTGGGCAAGTTCTACATGACCCTGATGATGGGGCTCATCGCCCAGTGGACCTTCGACCCCGAGACCGCGACCGACGCCGGTGAACTCACCGCGGGCCTGCGGAAGGTCATCGAGGCGACGGGCGGGAAGGTGCCGGGGGTGACGGGGGAGACGGCGGCCTGACGGTGATCCGGCCGCCGTCGCGCGTCCTGGCGCGCTTCTGAACGGCGGCCGACCCCGCCCCCATGGCCAAATCTCGCCGGTACGGCGGCGAGTTTTCGGCTGGTGACGTGTACACGCCGACCCGACTATGTGGTGCACGTGTGTTCGGTGTGTGTTTTCTGTGCGTGAACAGCCCTCTGTGGTACCCGCTGTGACACCCACCGGATCTTTCCGGAACAGCGCAACCTGCCGAATTAGCCGCTGCTGAAGGGTCGGGCCGCATCATGGCCGGTCGGGTGTGGGGACGTAGACGTTTTCTTCCGCTGTTACTGGGGTTCGCCCTGCTCGTGTCGCTGCTGTCCGGCAGCGTGTGGCGGGCCGGCGAACCAGTACCCGCGGCGAATGTGCAGCCCCTGGGCGGCTGCGTACCGGGGTCGGAGGCGTCGGCGAAGGGGCCGATCGCCGCGGAATCCGCCCCGGTGACCAAGGAGTGGGTCGTCCCGGGCGCCGGGGTGATCAAGAGCGTCGCGCGCGACGGCGCCGAAGTGGCGCTGGCGCCGGAGGCGGTGGACCGGCCGACGGAGATCGGTGTCCAGCCGCTGACCGAGAGCAGCATGCCGAGCCTCGGCTCCGGCATGGACAACGTGACCGAGGGCCCGAGCGGTTTCCGGTTCACGCCGACCCCGCACACCTTCGACACCGATGTCACGGTGACACTCCCGTACGACCCCGACGCGGTGAAGACGGCGGGGCTCACGCCCGAGGATGTGCGGACGTTCTACTTCGACGAGGCGGCCGACTGCTGGCAGCCGCTGGAGCGGGTCAGGGTCGACCAGGACCTGCACGTCGTCGTCTCGCTCACCGATCACTTCACCGACATGGTGAACGCCACCGTCGTCGCCCCCGAGGGCCCCGAACAGGTCAGCCACGACCCCAACCGGATCAAGGGCATCCAGGCCGCCGACCCCGGCTCCGGCATCAACCAGATCGCCGCCCCGGCCGCCAACAACCAGGGCGACGCCCGGCTCTCGTACCCGCTGGAGCTTCCGGCGGGACGGGCCGGGCTCACTCCTTCGCTCTCCGTCGGCTACTCCTCGGCCGGCACCGACAGCTGGCTGGGCAGCGGCTGGGAACTCACGACACCGTCGGTCTCCGTCGAAACCCGCTGGGGTGTGCCGCGCTACGACGCGGCGAAGGAGACCGAGACGTACGTACTGGGTGGCGAACAGCTCACCCCGATCGCACACCGCACCGCACCGCGGCCCCGTAGCGAGGGCGACAGGGTCTTCCACACCCGGGTCGAGGGCGGCTTCGCCCGCATCGTCCGCACCGGCGACTCACCGAAGTCGTACGGCTGGGAGGTGACCGACAAGTCCGGGATCCGCTCCGTCTACGGCGGTGAGGGAGCCGTGCTCACCGACGACGAGGGCAGCATCTTCTCGTGGGCGCTGCGCGAGGTGCGCGACCCGCACGGCAACACGGTGCGCTACAGCTACACATCGGTCGAGGACGCGGGCGTGACGGGCGGTACGGTCGCCGGCCGCGAACTGTACGTGAAGAAGATCGCCTACACCGGGCGCGGGGACACCGACGGCCCCTACACGGTGACCTTCGTCCGTGACCGCGAGCTGGACGAGACGCGCCGCCCGGATGTCTCCATCGACGCGCGCGGCGGCTTCAAGCGGGTGACCGCGGACCTGCTGCGCCGCGTCGAGGTGCGCTACCGCGACGAGTTCGTCCGCGGTTACGAACTCGCCTACCGCGAAGGCGCGTTCCACAAGACACTGCTGAAGTCGGTCGCACAGCTCGACGCGGCGGGCAAGGTGTTCAACGAGCACGAGTTCTCCTACTACGACGACATCCGCGACGCCGACGGCGTGTACGACGCGTTCGCGAAGGTCGACTGGTCCTCGCCGGACGACAACGTGCGCAACGGCCGGGTCGACGGCGTGCGTTCGGGCGCGGGCGAGGCCGGAGCCCTCAACGGCAACACCTCCACCGGCGCGGGCGGCCACCTGTACGTCGGCTTCGGCACGAACCCCCGCAAGAGCGGCTCCGCGGGGGTCAAGGCGGGCTACAACCGGTCCACCGACGAGGGGCTGCTGGCCCTGGTGGACGTCGACGGCGACAGCCTCCCGGACAAGGTCTTCGAGCGCGGCGACGGTCATGTCTTCCGCAAGAACCTCTCCCGCCCCGGCGGAGAGCCGAAGTTCGCCGGGACCACGACCCCCCTGCACAACCTGCCGGGCATCTTCCGCGAGTCCTCCAGCAGCCGCACCGCCGGTATCGAGAGCTATCTGGCGGGCGCCCAGCAACTCGACCACGTCAGCACCGTCTCGACCACCCAGCGGTACTTCGCCGACGCCAACGCCGACGGTGTGGTGGACCTCGTCAACGGCTCCGCCGTGCTGTTCGGCCGGGTCGGCACGAACGGCGAGGTGACCTACGGGTCCGCCGCCGACACCCCCGCGCCGATCGGTACGGGCGCCGCCGACGTGGCGGGAGCCCTTCCCGACCTGACCGCCGAACGGGAACGCCGTATCGCCTCCTTCCCGCTGGTGGACTCGGTGCGCCGGTGGACCGCCCCGTACGACGGGACCGTGGCCGTCACCGGCACCGTAACCCTGGACGAGGTCGACGGCCCGCTGCCCGAGTTCGCCGAACCCGACGGCGTCCGGGTCGCCGTGCAGCACGAGGACCGGGAGCTGTGGTCGGCCCGCGTCCAGGAGGACGACTACGCGCCGCGCACCCCCGAGGGCGTCGACGCCATCGAGGTGGAGCGGGGCGACCAGCTGTACTTCCGGGTCGGCTCGGTCTTCGACGGTTCCGCCGACCAGGTCGCCTGGAACCCGGCGATCACGTACACCGGGTTCGAGGCGAGCGATGCCAACGGCCTGCCCCTGCACTCCTACAAGGCGTCCGAGGACTTCACCCTCGCCGGGCGCGCCGGAAGCGTCGACGTGCCGACGGCCGGCACCCTGCGCCTGACCGGCGACCTGAAGAAGACGGCGGCGACCACCGACGACATCACCGTCCAGGTCACCCGGGACGGTGACCCCGTGGTCGAGCGGACCATCGACGCCGCGGAGACCGGCACTTTCGGTATCGACACGTCGGTCCAGGTCACAAAGGGACAGAAACTGTCCTGGCGGATCAGGACGGACTCGCCGGTCGACGTCACCCGACTGGAATGGGCGCCGCAGGCCGAGTACACCTCGGGCGCGGAAGGAGAATCGAGGTTCAGCCCGCCCTACGACATCGACACCTACGCGACCGGCGGAGAGGCGCAGCGCGTGTACACCGCCCCCGGCGGCACGTTCACCGTCACTCCACGCGTCGAGGGAACCTCCGGCACCGCGGTCTTCACGGTCAAGAAGCGCGGCGCGCTGCTGGCGAAGAAGACCGTGGAGCCGGGCGGCGAGCCGCCGTCGGTCCAGGTCGAAGCGGACGCGGGCGAGGCGCTGTACTTCGACGTCACCGGCTCCGGGGTCACCGGGGCGGAGGTGGTCGTGGGCGACGACACGGTCGCCGCGACCGTACACACCCGTGTCGCCGAGGGCGCCTTCGCCCGCCCGTACCGCGGCTGGTCCGCGGTCGGCTACAACGGCAAGGGCGACCGGGCCGGGCAGCCCATCGAGCAGGACCTCCTGAGCGGGGAGTCCATTCCCTCGGGACTGCCCGACGACGTGGACCCGGACCGGGACCTGGAGGACTTCGAGAAGGACCCGCGCATCACCCCGCCCGACGTGGTGCCGTTCACCCCCGACCCGGAGCGGGGCCGCTGGGCCTCGGGCGACGTCTGGGTGGCGGCCGGCCGGGTCGCCGGTTCACGCTACGGCGGCCAGACCATCGGCCTGCCCACCGCCGGCTCCCTCGCCTCCGTGCAGGCGGTGCCCCGGATCTCCGAGTCGGAGCAGATCTCGCTGACCGGCTCGCTCGGCGGCGGTGTCGGCGGCAGCATCGCCCGCGGTACCTCGCAGAGCGTCCTCGACTACCTCGACCTGAACGGCGACGGTTATCCCGACGTCGTCGGCGCCGGCGGTGTGCAGTACACCGACCCGACCGGCGTGCTCGGCGCCACCAGGGGCGACGTCCCCGGCGGAGCGGTGCGCGAGTCGGAGAACGTCACCGGCAACGCCAACGCGGGCAGCGCCGCCCGCACCATCACCACCGGCCGGGGCCACGCCGCCCCGCCCGCCTCGGGCACCGCCAACACCGCCACGTCCGGCAACGACATGCCCCCGCTGGGCGTCGGCGGCAACCTCGGCACCGGGAAGTCCGACGGCCGCTTCGACCTGCTCGACATCAACGGCGACAGCCTGCCCGACCGTGTCTACGAGGACGGCCGCGCCGCCCTCAACCTCGGATACCGCTTCGCCGCCGCCGAACCCTGGCCCGGCGGAAAGATCAACGAGGGCACCAGCTCCAGCTCGGGCCTCAACATCGGCTTCGAGACCGACTTCTACGGCTTCGGCGGCGGCGCCTCCTTCGACCAGACCTCGACGTCCACCAAGAACTCCCTGGTCGACGTCAACGGCGACGGCCGCGCCGACCGCGTCCTGGCGGGCGAGCCGATCAGGGTCGCCCTCAACACCGGCTCCGGCTTCGCCGCCCCGGTGCCCTTCAACGGCAGCCTCGACGGGATCAACGAGGACTCCAACGCCCGACTCGGCGGCGGCGCCTACTTCACCGTCTCCTTCTGCGCGCTGTTCGTGACCGGCTGCGTCATCACCAACCCGGGCGCCAACGTCTCCACCGGCGCCTCGCGCGCCGAGCAGATGCTGCGCGACATCGACGGTGACGGGTTCGCCGACCACCTCGCCTCCACGAAGGACAGCGAGCTGACCGTCGCCGCCAACCGCACCGGCCGCACCAACCTCCTCAAGTCCGTCGCCCGGCCGCTGGGTTCGCGCATCGACCTCGACTACACACGCGACGGAAACACCTACGACCAGCCCGGCACGCGCTGGCTCCTGAGCGGCGCGAAGGTCCACGACAACCTGCCCGGCGACGGCCCCGACACCCAGTCGCTCGCCTTCACCTACCGGGACGGCGTGTACGACCGGCTGGAGCGCGAGTTCCGCGGCTACGGCACCGTCGCCACCCACCAGGACGGGCAGCGCACCGCCACCACGGAGTACGAGACCGGCAGCCATTACACGCGCGGCCTGGTCGGACGCCAGACGGTGGCGGACAGTTCGGGTGCCCTGTTCACCGAGACGCTGAACACCTACACCCTGCTGGACGTCGCCACCGGCGAGCCCTCCGGTGGCGGCTCCACCGGTGCCACGCTCTTCCCGCAGCTCAGGAAGACGGAGTCGCGCTGGTACGAGGGCGAGGCGGAACCCGGCAAGAGCACGTCGAGCGCGATCTCGTACGACGATCTCGGCAATGTCGTCCGCACGGTCGACTACGGCGAGCCGGGTGCCCTCGACGACGTGGAGACGAGGACCCGCTACACGGAGTGCGCCGACGCCCACATCGTCGGTGTCGCGCGTGCGGTGGAGGTGTACGGCGGCGGCAAGAGGATGCGCTCGCGCGAGTCGGAGGTGGACTGCGCGACGGGTGACGTCACCTGCCACACGGCCCGCCTGGCCGACGGCACCGGGGCGGTCACCGACCTGGAGTACTACGACACCGGCATCCTGAAGGCGGTGCGGCAACCGGAGAACCACCGGGGCGAGCGCTTCCGGCTGGAGTACGAGTACGACGGTCCGACGGGCTCGTACGTGACGAGGACGAAGGACAGCTTCGGCTACCGCTCGACGGCGGAGTACGACCTTCGGTTCGGCGTGCAGACCGAGTCCACGGACATCAACGACCAGAAGGTGTCGTCCACCTACGACCAGGTCGGCCGGGTCACCTCGGTGACCGGCCCGCACGACCGCAAGGCGGACCGCCCGACGATCGCCTTCGAGTACAGCCCCGGGGCCGAGGTCCCGTTCGCGGTCACCCGTCATCTGGACCGCGACGCGAACGGCAGGGTGAAGGACGACACGATCGACACCGTCACCTTCGTCGACGGTCTGGGCCGCGTCGTCCAGACGAAGAAGGACGCGGAGGTCGCGGGCAAGGACGTGATGACGGTCTCCGGCCGCACCGTCTACGACGCGCTGGGCCGGGCGGTGAAGCAGTACTACCCGGTCACCGAGCCGAAGGGCGACGCGAACACGGCCTACAACACGGCCGTCGACACGGTCCGCCCGACCACGGTCACCTACGACGTCATGGACCGGCCGCTGCGCACGGAGCTGCCGGACCGCACGGTCACCTCCCTGGCGTACGGCTTCGGCAAGGACCGGTCCGGCGAGAGCCGGTTCGAGACGGTGGCGACCGACGCGAAGGAGAACCGGACCCGCGCCTACCTGGACGTACGGCAGCAGAAGACCGCCGTACGGGAACCGGGCGCGAAGGCGGCCGACGCGCCCGTCTGGACGTCGTACGGGTACGACGCCCTGGGCCAGTTGACGAAGGTCGGGGACGACAAGAACAACACGACGAAGAGTGAGTACGACGACTTCGGCCGTCGTACGGCCGTCGACAGCCCGGACACGGGCCGCACCACGACGGTCTACGACCCGGCGGGCAACGTGATCCGCACGATCACGGCGGACCTGGCCAAGAAGCACAAGGCGATCGAGTACAAGTACGACTTCAACCGGCTGGAAGAGGTGAAGTACCCGGTCTTCAAGGACAACGACGTCCGTTACACGTACGGCGGTCCGGACGCCGGGCACAACGCCGTCGGCCGGGTGACGAAGATCGAGGACGCCGCGGGAGTGGTGAAGCGGGAGTACGGCCCCCTCGGTGAGGTCGTCGAAGAGACCCGCACCCTGCCGGGCCCCCTCCACACCACCAGCGTCTTCACGACGGGCTACCGCTACGACAGCTTCGGCAGGGTCCTGTCGCTGACGTACCCCGACGGCGAGGAACTGGCCTACACCTACGACAGCGGAGGCCAGGTCACCGCGGCGACGGGGACCAAGAAGCACTACAGCTACGACTATCTGAAGTCCCTGGACTACGACAAGTTCGGGCAGCGCACCCGAGTGGAGCTGGGCAACGGCACCGCGACGACGTACACGTACGGCGCCGAGGACCGCCGTCTGGCGACGCTCGACTCGACACTGCCGAAGGGCGATTCCTTCCAGAACCTGACCTACACGTACGACGCGGTGGGCAACCTCACCCGTCAGGAGAACGCGGCCGAACCCGCCACGAACAGCTCGGAGCCGGGCGGTCCGACCGTCCAGAGCTACGAGTACGACAACCTGTACCGCCTGACGAAGGCGACCGGTTCGTACGCCGTGGCGAAGAAGACGACCGACACGTACACGATGTCGACCACGTACGACACCATCCACAACATCACCGGCAAGTCCCAGCGCCACGCGATCGTGCTCGGTGACCCCGACAGCGGCTATGAGCACGTGCAGAAGGCCACGACCTATACGCACGGCTACGCGTACAAGGGCGCGAGCCCGCACGCTCCCTCACGGGTGGGCGCCGAGTCCCTGTCGTACGACGCCGACGGCAACCAGATCGACAGCGAGTCCGACACCCTCGGCCACCCGCGCCGGCAGCAGGTCTGGGACGAGGACAACCGGCTGGCGTGCGTCCACGAACTGTGGAAGTTCGAGACGGTGGACCAGGAACCGTCGTCCTGCGACAAGCTGCCGACGGTCCGCTTCACGTACGACGCGGACGGCGAGCGGGTCGTCAAGGACGGCGCGCAGACGACCCTCTACCCGAACCAGAACTACACGGCGCGGGGGCTGCAGGAGTTCAAGCACGTCTTCATCGGCACGACGCGCATCGCGACGAAGACCGCGAAGCCGCTCGGGTTGTACGAGAAGGACCAGTTCTACTACCACGCCGACCAGTTGGGCTCGACCTCGTTCGGTACGGACGACAAGGGCCGGATCACGGAGCACCTCGACCACTTCCCGTCGGGGGAGGTCTGGGTCGACGAGAACAGGGGGGCGGACAACCCGTACGGGTTCACCGGCAAGGAGCTGGACAAGGAGACGGGCTACACGTACCACGGCGACCGCTACTACGACGCGCGGTCGGGCCTGTGGCAGTCCGCCGATCCGGAGCTCGGGAACTACCTGGGCGGCACGCCGAACGGCGGCGTGTACACCCCGGCGAACCTCTCCTCCTACGCGTACGGGGCCAACAACCCCCTGAAGTTCACCGACAGCTCGGGCGGCTACCTGGATCTGATCATCGAGGCCGCCAGCATCGGGGTGGGGGTGGTGAGCGCCGTCAGCAACGTCCGGGAGGGCAACTACTGGACCGCCGCGGGGGACGCGGCGGGTGTGATGGCCGACGTGGCCCTGGCCTTCGTACCGGGTGTCCCCGGCGGCGTGGGGCTGACCCGGCAGGCCGCCACCAAGGGCGGGGACGTGGTCGGGGCGGTCGCGACCAGGGTCGACGACATCAGGGACGCGGCGAAGGCGGGCAAGGGGACGGCCGCCAAGGCGGACGAGCTGGCCGACGCCTCGAAGGCGGCCCCGCCCTCGCCGTGCCCGGTGAACAGCTTCGTGCCCGGCACGGAGGTCGAGCTGGCCGACGGCTCCGCCAAACCGATCGAAGAGGTCGAGACCGGCGATCTGGTCCTGGCCACGGACCCGGAGACCGGCCGCACGGAGGCCAGGCCCGTCACCCATCTGATCACCGGCCAGGGCGAGAAGGACCTGGTGAAGATCACGCTCGACGTGGACGGCGACAACGGCGACCGGACGGACTCGGTCACCGCGACCGACGAACACCCCTTCTGGGTCGAGGACCTGGGGCGCTGGCTCGACGCCGAGGACCTGAGGTCCGGGATGTGGGTCCGCACCGGCGCGGGCACCCACGTCCAGATCACCGCCGTCGAGCCGTGGACGGCCCGGCACCAGCAGGTGCACAACCTCACGGTCGCGGACCTGCACACCTACTACGTGCGGGCGGGCGACACCCCGGTCCTCGTCCACAACACCAACTGCGGCGACGGCGTCGTCGACACCCTGCGCGCGGAGGCGGACAAGGCCGCCGACCTGTCCAACTCGCAGCGTCCGCAGACGATCGAGGCGCTCCAGCCCCCTGGGAAGGAGACCGTCGTCGGCTACAGCGACGGGGGCGCGGGTACGCGACGGGTGCACGAGGACCTCAAGAAGATCATCGACCCGATCCCGCTGGACAAGCGGGGCAACAACCACGGGGGCTGCGGTCTCCTCGACTGCCTGACGAAGACACTGGACGCCGGCATCGATCCGACCGGAGCCGACGCCGGAGCCGTCCTCGGGCGCTCCCGAGGGAACAAGGGATTCCAGAAGCTCATAGGTCCGTGCGACAGTTGCAAGCCGCTCGTGGAGCACTTCAAGCTCAACTGGAAGTGGGAATGATGGCCCGTTTCTCCCCGGGGACGGAGCAGAGACTCCGGGACGCCGGCTGGGTGCCGGACCGCCGCGTCGACCTCACCCGATGGAGGGCGTCGCTGTCGGAGTTCACCTGGCACGAGGCGGCGGAGAAGTTCCTGCGGGAGTTCGGCGGGATCCGGGTGGAGCTCGACGGCCCCGGCGTCACACGCGCGCTGGAACCGTTCGAGCTGGACCCGGAGCTGGCCGTCGGAGAGGCCGGCAGGTTCGCGGAACTCTCCGAACGGTTCGGCCGCCATTTCTTCCCCGTGGGAGAGGTGGGGCAGGGCGAGTTCTTCCTGGCGATCGACGAGGAGGGTGTCGTGCACCTCCTGGCGGCCTGGGTACTGAGGTGCGGCCCGAGCGATCTGGCCCTGGAGCGGCTGATCACCGGAGTGGCACCGGAAAGACTCGTTCCGGTCGACGGGAGCCCACCGTGATCACGTCGGCCGCCGGGCCCGTGGCCGGTGGCGTCACCTCCGTCACAGTCGCGCCGCCTTGAGTGACATGTGCAGCAGCAGCCGGTCCTCGCCGTCGGCCAGGTCAAGGCCCGTGAGCTGTTCGACGCGGGACAGACGGTAGTAGAGGGTCTGGCGGTGGATGCCGAGCTCCGCCGCGGCGCGGCCGGCCTGGCCCGCACGGTCGAGGAACACCTCGGCGGTGCGGGCCAGTTCGCGATGGGCGGGAGTGAGCAGCGGGCGCACCGCCGGGTCGTCGGCGACGGTCGGGGCCATCGACGACAGCAGGCGGTACGGGCCGATCGACGACCAGTGCGCGACCGGGCCGAGCCGGGGTTCGGCCAGGGCCGCGCGGGCGGCGGCGGAGGCCTCCTGCCAGGCGGCGGGGAGGTCGGCGAGACCGGTGCGGGGGGCGGCGATCCCGGCGGCGATCCCGGCCGTGACTCCAGCCGGGACCCCAGCTGTGACTCCGGGCGCGATCCCGGGCGCGATCCGGGGCGCGATCCGGCTCCGCCCCGGCGCGGCCCCGCTCACGCCGCTCACGCCCGTCACCTCGTGCACCTGCCGACCGGGCGGGCCGGACCCCCGTACCTCCTCGGCCCTCTCCAGGAGGCGGGTGGCAGCCGTCGTCGCCGGGGTGAGGACCTCGGGGGAGCGCAGCCGGACCAGCAGGGCCAGGCCCTGGTCGTCGGTGTTCCAGGGGAGCGCGCACAGCGCGGTCGCGCCGGGGATCGTGCGGACGGAAGGGGCGTCGTCGGCGTCGGCCGAGGGCCAGGCGGCCACGCAGAGCACGGTGTGCGGGCCCTCGCCGCGCGGGCCGAGGGCCGTCCGAAGTTCCGTCACCGCCAGCTCCCGCTGCCAGCCGCTGCCCGCGGTGAGCACGGCACGCAGTTCGCGGCTGAGGTCGGCGCCCGCCTGTGCCTCGTCGGCGAGCAGGGCGCCGATGCGCGGGGTCACCTCCATGGCCGCCGCGAGCTGCCGGTCGGTGGGGCCCGGCTCGTCCGCCAGGAGCCACACATAGCCGAGGGCGACACCCCGATGGCGTACCGGCAGGCAGACGCGGCCCCGGTGGACGCCCGCCTCCGGGGTCGGCGGGATCCGGACCGGGCCGGTCGCCCGCGCGATGCCGAAACTCTCGAACCAGGTGCGGACCGCCGCCGTGGAGCGGCGCGTGAGGATCGAGCGGGCGCGCACCGGGTCCAGCGCGGAGGCGTCCAGCTCGCCCTCGCTGTCGTACGCGCCGAAGGCGATCAGCTCGAAGTCGCGGTTCTCCAGCGTCGCGGGGGCGCCGAGAAGCTCCGAGATCTCGTCGACCAGGTCTTGATAGTCACCCTTGAATTCGGCCGTCACCTGGGCATTGTGCCTCGATTCCGGCCACCTTCATACATCTGTCTGAGATCGGTGACACGGATGCGTGACAGCTGTCGATGGCTGACGATCGGGGGAATCCCTAGGTTTCACGGTGGTTCTCCGTCTACCGGCTTTCTGTGGAGGTGCCCCGTGCTGGGTCCCGTGATTCTCGCCGCCTCGCGCAGCGACCGGATGCGTCGTCTCGTCTCGGCGGCCCCGGTGACCAGGCCGGTCGTCGACCGCTTCATCCCGGGCGAGAGCGTCGACCAGATCGTGCCGATCATCCAGGACCTCACGGCCAAGGGCCTGGAGCTGACCATGGATGTCGTCGGCGAGGACATCACCACCCCCGAGCAGGCCGCCGCCGCCCGTGACGCCTACCTGGAGCTGATCGGCCGCCTCGCGGAACTCGACCTCGGGACGCGCGCCGAGATGTCGGTCAAGCTGTCCATGTTCGGACAGGCGCTGGACGGCGGGCACGAGCTGGCGCTGGCCAACGTCCGCCCGGTCGTCGAGGCCGCCGCCGCCATCGGCACGACCGTCACGCTCGACGCCGAGGACCACACCACCCTCGACTCGATGTTCGCCATCCACGAGGAACTCCGCAAGGACTTCCCGGAGACCGGCTGCGTCATCCAGGCCTACCTCTTCCGCACCGAGGCCGACGCCCGCCGCCTCGCCGCGAACGGCAGCCGCGTACGGCTCGTGAAGGGCGCCTACAAGGAGCCCGCCGAGGTCGCGTACCTGCAGAAGCCGGAGATCGACAAGGCGTACGTACGGGTCCTGCGCATCCTCATGGAGGGCGACGGCTACCCGATGATCGGCTCCCACGACCCGCGCCTGATCTCCATCGCGCAGGAACTGGGACGGCGCGCCGGCCGCAAGATCGACGAGTACGAGTTCCAGATGCTGTACGGGATCAGGAGCGAAGAGCACCTGCGGCTCGCCGCCGAGGGCCACCGCATGCGGGTCTACACCGCCTACGGCACGGACTGGTACGGCTACTTCATGCGGCGCCTGGCGGAGAAGCCGGCCAACCTGCTCTTCTTCGCCCGGTCCGTCCTCAGCAAGGACTGACACGGGCGCCGAGCTCCAGGACTTCAGCACCCCAGGACCTCAGCAAGAGGGCCGCCACCGCGGGCCCGAGCCCCGAAACACCCGCTCATCAAGGAGTACGGAACCCATGGACGCAGTGACCCAGGTCCCCACGCCCGTCAACGAGCCGGTGCACGGCTACGCCCCCGGCACGCCCGAGCGCGCCCGCCTGGAGGCGAAGCTCAAGGAGCTGGCCGAGAACCCCATCGACCTGCCGATGACCATCGGCGGCGAGAAGCGGATGGGCGGCGGCGCGCGCTTCGACGTCGTGCAGCCGCACAACCACAAGGCGCGCCTCGGCACCTACGCCAACGCCACGAAGCAGGACGCCCAGGACGCCGTCGACGCGGCCCTCGCCGCCGCGCCCGCCTGGCGCGCGATGTCCTTCGACGACCGCGCCGCGATCATCCTGCGCGCCGCCGAACTCCTGTCGGGCCCGTGGCGCGAGACCCTCGCCGCCTCCACGATGCTCGGCCAGTCCAAGACGGCCCAGCAGGCGGAGATCGACTGTCCCTGCGAACTGGTCGACTTCTGGCGCTTCAACGTCAAGTACGCCCGTGACCTGCTCGCCGAGCAGCCCCCGGCGAACTCGCCCGGCGTGTGGAACCGCCTCGACCACCGCCCGCTCGAAGGCTTCGTCTACGCGATCACGCCGTTCAACTTCACGGCCATCGCGGGCAACCTGCCCACCGCCCCCGCGCTCATGGGCAACGTCGTCGTGTGGAAGCCGTCCCCGACGCAGACCCACGCCGCCGTGCTGCTCATGCAGCTCCTGGAGGAGGCGGGCCTGCCCAAGGGCGTCATCAACCTCGTCACCGGCGACGGCATCGAGGTCTCCGGGGTCGCCCTGGAGCACCGCGACCTCGCGGGCGTGCACTTCACCGGCTCGACCAAGACCTTCCAGTACCTGTGGAAGACGGTCGGCAACAACATCGAGAAGTACCGCACCTACCCGCGCATGGTCGGCGAGACCGGCGGCAAGGACTTCGTCGTCGCGCACCCGAGCGCCGACCGCGCCGTCCTGAAGACCGCCCTGACCCGCGGCTCCTTCGAGTACCAGGGCCAGAAGTGCAGCGCCTCCTCGCGCGCCTACATCCCGGCCTCCATCTGGAACTCCGGCTTCAAGGAGGAGTTCGCGGCCGAGATCGACGGCATCACCATGGGTGACGTCACCGACCTGTCGAACTTCATCGGCGCCGTCATCGACGAGCGGTCCTTCGCCAAGAACAAGGCCGCGATCGACCGGGCCGCCGCGGACCCGACCTGCACGATCGTCGCGGGCGGCACCTACGACGACTCGGTGGGCTACTTCGTGCGCCCGACCGTCGTCGAGTGCTCCGACCCGGCCAACGAGGTCTTCACCACGGAGTACTTCGGCCCGTTCCTCGCCGTGCACGTCTACGACGACAGCTCTCCCGAGGGCTACGACGAGATGCTGGCCCAGATGGAGTCGGTCTCCGACTACGCGCTCACCGGCTCGGTCATCGCGGGCGACCGCGCCGCCGCCGCGCACACGATGGAGAAGCTGCGCTACGCCGCGGGCAACTTCTACATCAACGACAAGTCGACCGGCGCCGTCGTCGGCCAGCAGCCCTTCGGCGGCGGTCGCGCGTCCGGCACGAACGACAAGGCGGGCGCCCCGCAGAACCTGATGCGCTGGACGCTGACCCGCGCCATCAAGGAGACGCTGGTCGCCCCGACCGACTACCCGTACCCGCACATGGGCTGAGGCCCGCGGCTCGTACCTGAGCCGGATCCCGCCCCCCTCGGACCGGGACGCCCCCGCACACGGGCAGGCGTCCCCACCGAACCGCCCCCGCCCCGGAATCACCCCTCCGGGCCGGGGGCGGCCGTGCGCCTCCGGCGGTTCGGGTGGTTCGTCGGGCGCGGGCCGGCCGTGGCCGGGCGCGCAGTTCCCCGCGCCCCTTACGGGGCGCGTTTTCCCGTGCCCCTTACGGGGCGCAGGTCAGAGGGGTGGGGAGTGATCGGTCGTCTCAGATAGTAGGAAGTCCGACTAACTATGGAGACAGATGCGGAGTCCTCGCTTAGCTTTGAAGGAGCCGAACGTCTCGCTCGACCCAGCGAATGGCGGTCGTGAGCCGGAGCCCCTGGCAGGCAACCCCTGCGGCCCCGCTCCCCGCCCCTTCCGGCGTCTCGTAACCCCCTCACCCCCCTTCCGGCGTCCGCTGCCGGAGGCAAGGAGCCGATTCATCATGGCCGAGACGACCGCCCGCCGAGTCCGTCACGTCTCCCGTACCAGCGATTCCGACCGCAAGAACGCCGCCGCCGCGCTCCAGCGCGCCCTCGACCGCCGGGACAACGGCGGCTCGACCGGCCACTGAGCCCCGGCCACCTCACCCGGACGTCACCGCACAAGCCGGGAGCCGCGCCCGCTCGACGTGCGGCGCGGGGCCTCACGCCCCGCGCCGCACCTCGAAGTGGTCGATGCGCTTCCCGCTCTCGGCGAGCGCCGACACCGTGAGCCGGGGAGCCGGTCCCGCCTCCGCCTCCACGGAGAGGAAGGAGTAGCCGGTGTACCGCACCCGCGACCACTCCACGGTGTCGGGGTTCTGGTTCTTCGACTTCGTCCAGTGGTAGGTGTCCACGGACTCGCGGTCGGCGACCTTCCCCTCGTAGCTGTCCTTCACCCCTGAGGGGAAGCTGTACAGGCTCTTGCCCGCGCCGCCCGCCGTGACGTACACGATCCCGTCCCGCGTCGGATCCGTCGACTCGCCGATGGGTACGGGCCTGCCCACTCCGCCGTTCTTGATCGCGTCGGTGCGCTCGTACACGTGGTTGTGGCCGTTGATCACCAGATCCACCTGGTGCTTGGTGAACAGCGGCAGCCAGGCGTCCCGTACACCGCCGTCCGAGGCGTGGGTCGACGTCGAGTAGGCGCAGTGGTGGAAGAAGACCACGACGAAGTCGATCCCCTCGTCCTCGCGCAGTTCCTTGAGCCGCCGGTCGAGCCAGGCCGTCTGCCGGCCCTCCGAATAGCCCTTGTTGGCGGGGATCTCGTACGACACGTCGTTCGCGTCCAGTGCCACGATCCCGACGTTGCCGTACGTGAACGAGTAGACGCCCGGGGAGTTCTTGGCGTCGAAGCCGTTCTCCGGGAGCGAGAAGCGCGCCGACTGTCCGCCGTAGCCGTTCGGCGAGTACCAGGCCTCCATGTCGTGGTTGCCGGTCGTCACCATCCACGGGACCGTCCTCGCGACCGTCTCCGTCTGCTTGAGGAACAGGTCCCAGGCGGTGGGGTCGTAGATGTCCGACTCCTTGCCGTGGCCGGTCACGTCCGCGTAGCAGATGTCGCCCGCGTGCAGATGGAAGGCGGGCTCGCGGCCGAGGATCAGCTTGTCGTTGGCGAGCGCGTCCGGGGTGACGCCCTGGTCGCCGAAGGCCGTGAACACGAACTTCTCCGCACGGGCGGGCGCCGTGGTGAACGAGCCGACCGTGGAGTGCCGTTCCTTGGACGCCGGGTCGAACCCCTCGTGCCCGACGCCGTAGTAGTACGTCGTCCCGGGCCGCAGACCGTCCAGCGCCGCGTGCAGATAGAACTGGTCGAGGGCGAGCCGTACGCCTTCCAGCCCCGGGGTGTGCAGGTCACGCACCTCGGCCTCGATCCTCCGGCTCAGCTCCCAGGGCTTCAGCCCCACCCGCACGTACGGCTTCCTGACCGTGAGCGGCACCTGCCAGGAGATCCGCATCTGGGTCTTCGGGTCGGCGCCGAAGGCGAGATGACGGCCGAAGGGGGTCACGACCGCGCCGTCCACCTTTTCGGTGGGGGTGGAGCCGGCGGACAGAGGGGAGGGGGAGCGGGTCGCCGTGCCCGTCCCGGACCCCGAGCCGGAGCAGCCTGCCAGCAGTCCGCCGGCCACCGCGCCCGCGCTCACCAGGGCGCGGCGGCGGGTGAACTTCGTCCGCAGGTACTCGTACTGCTCCGCCATGCTCATCCGGCGTGCGAGCCGCGGCGGAATGCCGACGTCGGGGACGGGGGGTCCTGGGGGTGTCCCCATGGGAGGCACGGTCATGCTGGTGAACTTCCCATCGCGGGCCGACATTCGCCATACGTACAGGTGAACGGGGGCTGACGGGTTGATGCGCGGCCCCGCCCCGGACACCTTCCTGCAGCCCGGCTCCAGCCCCCCTCTGTCCGCATGACGGACGGCCCATGTCATCCCGTGGGACGGGGAGTAGGGTGCCGACATGTCTCGCAGCATCGATCTCGCAGTGATCCCCGGTGACGGCATCGGCCAGGAAGTCGTGGCCCAAGGCCTGAAGGTCCTCTCCGCCGTCCTCCCGCAGGATGTGAAGCTGGAGACCAAGGAGTTCGACTTCGGCGCCCGGCGCTACCGCGCCACCGGTGAGACCCTCACCGACGCCGACCTCGAAGCCCTGAAGCAGCACGACGCCATCCTGCTCGGCGCGATCGGCGACCCGTCGGTCCCGTCCGGCGTCCTGGAGCGCGGCTTCCTGCTGAAGCTCCGCTTCGCCTTCGACCACCACGTCAACCTGCGTCCGTCGAAGCTCCTGCCGGGTGTCGCCACCCCGCTCGCGGGCCAGCCGGAGATCGACTTCGTCGTCGTCCGCGAGGGCACCGAGGGCCCGTACACCGGCAACGGCGGCACGATCCGCAAGGGCACCCCGCACGAGGTCGCCACCGAGGTCTCCGTGAACACGGCCTTCGGTGTCGAGCGCGTCGTGCGCGACGCCTTCGCCCGCGCCCAGGCCCGCCCCCGCAAGAAGCTCACGCTGGTCCACAAGAACAACGTGCTGACCTTCGCGGGCCACCTGTGGACGAACACCTTCAACAAGGTGGCCGAGGAGTTCCCCGAGGTCACCACGGACTACATCCACGTGGACGCCGCGACGATCTACCTCGTCACGGACCCCGCGCGCTTCGACGTGATCGTCACCGACAACCTCTTCGGCGACATCATCACCGACCTCGCCGCGGCCGTCTCCGGAGGCATCGGCGTCGCCGCCTCCGGCAACATCAACCCGAGCGGCGAGTTCCCGTCCATGTTCGAGCCGGTCCACGGCTCGGCCCCCGACATCGCCGGCCAGGGCAAGGCCGACCCCAGCGCCACCGTGCTGTCCGTCGCCCTCCTGCTGCGCCACCTCGGCTACGAGACCGAGGCCGCCCGCATCGAGGACGCCGTCTCCGCCGACCTCGCGGAGCGCGGCACCACCACCCGTACCACCGAGGAGATCGGCGACGCGCTCGCCGCCCGAGTATCCGGCTGACCCGCCGGTACCACCCCAAGCCGCCGGGTCGCTTCCGCACCCGGCGGCTTTTCGTATGCCCCGCCGGGTGTCACCATCAATCCCTGGGCCGCATTCACACCGTTTCGCCCCCCTGCCGTGGCTTCCACAGCGTCCATGACAGGGGTGGTGCCCCTTTCGGCTCATCTCGCGCGATAATCGAACGCGGAGCCGCGAAATGACGACATGCTCGGACGTCCTAACACTGGCCACTGGCAGTACAGGCGTGAGCGCGGCCCGTCACACACAACCGGTGAAGGACAAACCACTCATGACGACGCCCACGATCGAGCTAAAGCCCTCCTCGTCCCCGCTGTCCGACGCGGAGCGCGAGGCGATCCTGACCAGCCCGGGATTCGGCCGCCACTTCACCGACCACATGGTGACGATCAAGTGGACGGAGGGCCGCGGCTGGCACGACGGCCAGCTCGTCCCGTACGGTCCGCTCTCCTTCGACCCCGCGACGAGCGTCCTGCACTACGCGCAGGAGATCTTCGAAGGGCTGAAGGCCTACCGGCAGCCCGACGGGTCGGTCGCCACGTTCCGCCCGGACCGCAACGCCCTGCGCTTCCAGTCGTCCGCCCGCCGGCTGGCCATGCCCGAGCTGCCCGTCGAGACCTTCGTCGAGGCCTGCGACGCGCTGATCCAGCAGGACAAGGCGTGGGTGCCGGCGCACGGCGGCGAGGAGTCGCTCTATCTGCGGCCGTTCATGATCGCCACCGAGGTCGGTCTCGGAGTGCGGCCCGCGAACGAGTACCTCTTCATCGTCATCGCGTCGCCCGCCGGCGCGTACTTCCCCGGCGGCGTGAAGCCCGTCTCCATCTGGCTGTCCGAGGACCGGGTGCGGGCCGTTCCCGGCGGGATGGGAGACGCGAAGACCGGCGGCAACTACGCCGCGTCCCTGCTCGCACAGGCGGAGGCCACGGCCAAGGGGTGCGACCAGGTCTGCTACCTCGACGCGGTCGAGCACAAGTGGGTGGAGGAACTGGGCGGCATGAACCTGTACTTCGTGTACGGGGACAGGATCGTCACGCCCACGCTCAGCGGGTCCATCCTGGAGGGCGTCACCCGCGACTCGCTCCTGTCCGTCGCCCGCGACCTCGGGTACGGGTCCGAGGAGGCGCGGATCTCCAGCGACCAGTGGAGGCGGGACGCGGAGAACGGGACGCTGACGGAGGTGTTCGCGTGCGGGACCGCGGCGGTCATCACGCCCGTCGGCACGGTGAAGAGTGCGGCCGGTGAGTGGCAGCAGAGTGGGGGCGGGCCGGGGGAGGTCACGCTGAAGCTGCGTGAGGCGCTGCTGAACATCCAGCGGGGCGTCTCGAAGGACCCCCACAACTGGATGCACCCGGTGTCCTGACCTCCACGGGGGCTCCGCCCCCGAACCCCCCGACGCGCGCGTCACCGCACGGGGGCTCCGCCCCCGCCGCCCCTACCCGGTCCCGTCCACGCATGGGGGCTGCGCCCCCTCGCCCCCTTTGCGCAGTTCCCCGCGCCCCTAGGTACCTAGGGGCGCGGGGAACTGCGCAGTCCTGTAGGCCCGCACACACCCACCGCGCGTGCACCCCCGCTTTTCAGGGGCGCGGGGAACTGCGCGACCAGCCCCCACCGGGCCCGCACCCGTCCACCCGCCGTGCGCACGCAGCTCCTGCACTTAGAGTGTCGCTCAAAAAGAGGCAAGCTTTACCGTAGGTATATCTACTCCGCAGCGGCCCCAGCGTTAGAGTGGCGCTCAATATGCGACTCACCCCCACCGAACGCGACCGCCTCCTCCTCTTCGGCGCAGCCGAACTCGCCCGCGCCCGCCGCGCCCGCGGCCTGAAGCTGAACGTCCCCGAGGCGACAGCCGTCATCGCGGACGCGGTCTGCGAGGCGGCCCGCGACGGACGGCGGCTCGCGGAAGCCATCGCCGCGGCCAGATCGGTACTGGTCCCGGACGACGTGCTCCCAGGCGTCGCGGACATCGTCACCGAGATCCACGTGGAGGCCGTCTTCGACGACGGCTCCCGCCTCGCGGTCGTCACCGACCCGATCGGCGGCGGGACGGGGCCGGCCGGCCCGGGCGCCCTGCTGCCCGCCCCCGCGCACACCGACCCCCACCCCACCCGCACGCTCACCGTCACCAACACCGCCACCGTCCCCGTCTCGGTGACCTCCCACTTCCACTTCTTCGAGGCCAACCCCCGCCTCGCCTTCGACCGCGCCGCCGCCTACGGCACCCACCTGGCCGTCCCCGCCGGAGCGTCCACCCGCTTCGCCCCGGGCGAGACCGTCGAGGTCGGCCTCCTGCCGATCGGCGGCGACCGTGTGGCGATCGGCTTCGCGGGCCTCGTGGACGGCCCGCTCGACGCCCCGGGCGCGAAGGCGGAGGCCCTGCGTAGAGCGGCGGCCTGCGGATATCTGGGAGCGACCGCCCCCGAGGGAGGGAACGCGTGAATCCGTACGAGTACGCCGCCACGCACGGCCCCCGT
Organism: Streptomyces dioscori; assembly: GCF_003024195.1. Classification (GTDB taxonomy): domain Bacteria; phylum Actinomycetota; class Actinomycetes; order Streptomycetales; family Streptomycetaceae; genus Streptomyces; species Streptomyces dioscori. Next base: position 73,039 of record NZ_KZ679061.1, on the reverse strand, counting down.
GCCGGCGACCGCGTCCGCCTCGGCGATTCCGGGCTGACCGTGCGCGTCGAGTCCGATTCCCAGAAGTACGGGGACGAGTTCCTCGCCGGGTTCGGCAAGACGGCCCGCGACGGACTGCACCTCAAGGCGGCGGCGGTCCGGGACACCTGTGACGTCGTGATCAGCAACGTTCTCGTGCTGGATGTGGCGCAGGGCATCCGGAAGGTGTCGATCGGCATCCGGGAGGGGCGGATCGCGGCGATCGGGCGGGCCGGTAACCCTGACACCCTCGACGGGGTGGATGTCGTCGTGGGCACCGGCACGACCATCGTCTCCGGCGAGGGCCTGATCGCCACCGCCGGAGCCGTCGACACCCATGTGCATCTGCTGTCGCCGCGCATCATGGAGGCCTCGCTCGCCTCCGGGGTGACCACGGTCATCGGTCAGGAGTTCGGCCCCGTGTGGGGCGTCGGCGTCAACTCGCCCTGGGCTCTGCGGCACGCCTTCAACGCGTTCGACGCCTGGCCGGTCAACATCGGCTTCCTGGCCCGGGGTTCGTCCTCGGACCCGGCGCCGCTCGTCGAGGCCCTCGCCGAGGGCGGCGCGTCCGGCTTCAAGGTCCACGAGGACATGGGCGCCCACACCCGCGCCCTCGACACCGCGCTGCGCGTCGCCGAGGAACACGACGTACAGGTGGCGCTGCACAGCGACGGCCTGAATGAGTGCCTGTCCGTGGAGGACACCCTGCGCGTCCTCGACGGCCGGACCATCCACGCCTTCCACATCGAGGGCTGCGGCGGCGGCCACGTACCGAACGTCCTGAAGATGGCGGGCGTACCGAACGTCATCGGCTCCTCCACCAATCCCACGCTGCCCTTCGGCCGGGACGCGGTCGCCGAGCACTACGGGATGATCGTCTCGGTCCACGACCTCAAGCCCGACCTGCCCGGCGACGCGGCGATGGCCCGCGACCGGATACGCGCGGGGACGATGGGCGCCGAGGACGTGCTGCACGATCTGGGCGCCATCGGCATCACCTCCTCGGACGCGCAGGGCATGGGCCGCGCGGGCGAGACCGTACGCCGGACCTTCGCGATGGCCGGGAAGATGAAGGCCCAGTTCGGGCCGCTGGAGGGCGACGGCCCGCACGACGACAACGCGCGCGTCCTGCGCTACCTCGCCAAACTGACGATCAACCCGGCCCTCGCGCACGGCCTCGCCCACGAGGTCGGCTCCATCGAGACCGGCAAGCTCGCCGACATCGTGCTGTGGCGCCCCGAGTTCTTCGGCGCGAAACCGCAACTCGTCCTGAAGTCCGGCTTCCCCGCGTACGGGGTCGTGGGCGACCCGAACGCGGCCACCGACACCTGCGAACCCCTGGTGCTCGGGCCGCAGTTCGGGGCGTACGGCAGCACGCCCGCCGACCTCTCGGTGGCGTTCGTCGCGCAGGCGGCACTGGACCAGGGCAACGACTTCATGCCGACCCGCCGCCGCCGGGTGGCCGTTCGCGGCACCCGCGGCATCGGCCCGGCGGACCTGCGCCTCAACTCCCGTACGGGAGACGTCGAGGTGGACCGGGACACCGGCCTGGTCACGCTCGACGGCGACCCCCTGCGCTCGGAGCCGGCCGAGTCCGTGTCACTCAACCGCCTGTACTTCCTCTGAGGATCACTCGATGACGACCGCTGCCGCCGACGGCTTCCGCATGCCCGCCGAGTGGGTCCCGCACGAGCGCACCTGGATGGCGTGGCCGGGCCCGAACTCCACCTTCGACGACCCCGCCGACCTCGCAGAGGCGTGCGCGGCCTGGGCGGCGGTGGCCCGCGCGGTACGCCGCTTCGAACCGGTCACGGTCGTGTGCGGGCCCGGCCGGTCCGCCGGGGCCCGCGCGCTGCTGGGCCCCGGCATCGACACCGTCGAGCACGACCTCGACGACGCCTGGATGCGGGACATCGGACCCACCTTCCTCGTCGGCAGCCGGGGCGGCGCGCCCGAACTCGCCGCCGTGGACTGGACGTTCAACGGCTGGGGCGCCCAGTCCTGGGCCCGCTGGGAGCACGACGCCACGATCGGGGCGTACGTGGCTGACCTCGCCGGAGCCCGTACGTACGCCTCGGCGCTCGTCAACGAGGGCGGCGCGATCCATGTCGACGGCGAGGGCACGGTGCTGCTCACCGAGACCGTGCAGCTCGGGCCCGAGCGCAACCCCGGCTGGAGCCGCGAGGAGGTCGAGGCCGAGATCCACGGCATGCTCGGCACCCGCAAGGCGATCTGGCTGCCCCGCGGCCTGACCGGCGACTACCCGGCCCCGCCCGGCGAAGGGGACCGCGGGGCCCCCGACAGCTTCGGCACCCTCGGCCACGTCGACATCGTCGCCGCCTTCGCCCGCCCCGGAGTCGTCGTCGCGCACTCCCAGCCCGACCCGGCCCACCCCGACCACGAGGTGTCGAAGGAGATCGCCGGGCTGCTGCGGTCCGCCACCGACGCGCGCGGCCGGCCCATCGAGGTCGTCGAGGTGCCCGCCCCGACCGTCCTGGAGGCCGACGGCCACTGGGCCGACTACTCGTACATCAACCACTACCTCTGCAACGGCGGAGTCGTCCTCTGCGGCTTCGACGACCCGCGCGACGAGACCGCGGCCGGGATCTTCCGGCGCCTGTTCCCCGAGCGGACGGTGACCCTGGTGGACGCACGCGCGATCTTCGCGGGCGGCGGCGGCATCCACTGCATCACCCAGCAGCAGCCGAAGGCCGACCACGCGGAGGCACGGTGACCACCCGCCGGCGCAACACCGCGCCGCCCCGCGAGGACGTCCTCGCCGCGGCCATGGGCATGATCGCCGAGCGCGGTCTGGAGAAGCTCACCATGGCGGCGCTCGGCGGCGAGGTCGGGATGAGCAGCGGCCATCTCCTCTACTACTTCCGCTCCAAGGACGAGCTGCTGCTGCGCGCCCTCGAATGGAGCGAGGGCCTCCTCGGCACCGAGCGGGGCCTGCTCCTCACCCGGGCGGCCCCGGCGCGCGAACGCCTCGACGCGTACGTCGACCTGTACGTGCCCGAGGGCCACCGCGATCCGCACTGGACCCTGTGGCTTGAGGTCTGGAACCGCTCGCAGAACGCCGACGACGACGCCCGCGACCGCCAGGCCGCGATCGAGGGGGCCTGGCACCGTGACCTGGTGGCACTGATCGCGGAGGGCGTCTCGCGCGGAGAGTTCCGGCCGGTCGACCCCGACCGCCTCGCCACCCGCCTGCGGGCCCTCCTCGACGGCTTCTCCATCCATGTGGCGATCGGTCTGCGGGGGACGGACCGGGGGCAGGTTCTCGGCCACGTACGCGAGTTCCTGGACGAGGCGCTGCGCCCGCAGGCGCCCTCGAAGGCGCCCCCGGACGCTTGAACGTACGTCCGGGTTGTACGCGATATGACGGATTGACCCCTGCCTGGCGGTGCGTTTGCATCACACGGACCGACCGCGTCACCGCAGGATCACCACAGGGGGAAAGCTTTTGTACGCCACCACGCGCACCACGCGCACCACGCTCGCCACAGCTCTCGTCGCCGCCGCGCTGACCGCGACGGCTCTGACGGGCACCGCGGCGACCGCCGCGCCCGGAGCCCCGCACGCCGCCCCGCACACCGAGCCGGTCAGCGTCACACCTGACGGAGAAGCGGGCAACGGCGCCTCGGACGACGCCGTCATCAGCCGCAACGGCCGTTACGTCGCCTTCACCTCGGACGCCGGGGACCTGGACCCGGACATCGCGCACGGGGGCATGTACCTGCGCGACCTGCGCACCGACAGGACCCGCTTCGCGGGCTTCGGCGACGTGGTGGCGGCCCTCGACAACGGCTGGCTCGCGTACTCCGCGTCCGACGACGTGTTGCTCGTCGACCTGGGCACGGGCCGGCAGGAGAAGTTCGGCATCGAGATCCCCGAGGGCTTCAGCGGGCCGCCCGGCGGGGTCTCCGTCAGCCCGAACGGCCGCTACGCGGTCTACACGCTCTACGAGACCGGCGAGGGCTCCGTCGTCTTCCTGCGCGACCGGACCGCAGGCACCACCGAGCGGATCAGCCATCCCCGGCCGACCTGGGAGCCGCGCAACGCCTTCGAGCCGACGGTCGGCGACGACGGCCGCCGCGTCGCCTACCAGTACACCTACGCCAACGGCCCGCGCGGCGACGACTGGGGGGACGTCTGGGTGTACGACCGCCGCACCGGCGAGCGTGTTCAGGCCGACCGCTCCCACGACGGCTCGGCCACCGAGAAGGAGTCGCTGCGCCCGTCCCTCAGCGGCGACGGCCGCACGGTCGTCTTCGAGTCCCGGGACACGCACCTGGTGCCGGACGACACCGACGGTGCCTGGAACGTGTTCGTGCACGACCTCACCACCGGCACCAACCGGCGTATCCACGGCACCCAGGGCGGCCCCGGCGAGGCCTACACCCGTAACCCCGCGGTGAGCCCCGACGGGCGGTACGTCACGTTCATGACGGAGGTGACGGAGGCGGGCGCGCAGTACGGCAAGGAGTGGCCCGTCTACCGGCGGGACCTGAGGAAGGGCACCACCGTCCTGGTCACGCCCGACACCACCGGCGGCACGGCCACCGCCGACGTCCTGCCGGGCGGGATCGCCGAGGGCGCCCGCCGCATTGCGTTCCGGTCCGCCGACCCCGGGCTGATCCCGGCCGGCGACACGAACGAAGGCACCGACGTGTTCGTCCGCCACCTGCGGTGACTCACCGATGATCCAGCGGTGATCAACCGAGTGCTCGCATCCTGAGACGGACGGTGAGCACGGAGGAGGTCTGTGCCAGACTGCCTCCGTGCTCTCGTTCGCCATGATTATTGGCAGCAGGCGCGCCGGTCCGCAGTGACCACCACGTACGACCAGGTACGGGTGGACACCGTCGTCTCGACCCGCGCGCAGACCTCTCGCACCCGCGAGGGGTTTTTCGCTTTTCTGGCCCACCCTCAGCCGGAGGCGAGAGCGCGAGGGACCATGTGGGGACGGCGGAGCCGGTCATTCCGGTACCGACCGAGATCTGATCCTCAGGAGCCTTGAACCATGACCGAAACCAGCGAGCTCGACGATTCGTTCCACGTCTTCGACACCACCCTGCGCGACGGCGCGCAGCGTGAGGGCATCAACCTCACCGTCGCGGACAAGCTGGCCATCGCACGGCACCTGGACGACTTCGGCGTGGGCTTCATCGAGGGCGGGTGGCCGGGTGCGAACCCGCGCGACACCGAGTTCTTCGCCCGTGCCCAGCAGGAGATCGACTTCAAGCACGCCCAGCTCGTCGCCTTCGGCGCCACCCGCCGGGCAGGCGGCAAAGCGAGCGAGGACCCGCAGGTCAGGGCACTCGTCGAGTCCGGCGCCCCCGTCGTCACACTTGTCGCCAAGTCCCACGACCGGCATGTCGAACTGGCGCTGCGCACCACCCTCGAAGAGAACCTGGAGATGGTCCGCGACACCGTCTCCCACCTGCGTTCCGAAGGCCGCCGCGTCTTCGTCGACTGCGAGCACTTCTTCGACGGCTACCGGGCGAACCCGAGTTACGCGAAAGCCGTCGTCCGGGCCGCCGCGGAAGCCGGCGCCGACGTCGTCGTCCTGTGCGACACCAACGGCGGCATGCTGCCCGCGCAGGTCCAGGCCGTCGTCGCCACCGTCCTCGCCGACACCGGGGCACGCCTCGGCATCCACGCCCAGGACGACACGGGCTGCGCCGTCGCCAACACCCTCGCCGCGGTCGACGCGGGCGCGACCCACGTCCAGTGCACGGCGAACGGCTACGGCGAGCGCGTCGGCAACTCCAACCTCTTCCCGGTCGTCGCGGCCCTGGAGCTGAAGTACGGCAAGAAGGTCCTCCCCGAAGGTGCGCTGTCCGAGATGACCCGCATCTCGCACGCGATCGCCGAGGTCGTGAACCTCACCCCGTCCACGCACCAGCCGTACGTCGGTGTCTCGGCCTTCGCCCACAAGGCGGGCCTGCACGCCTCCGCCATCAAGGTCGACCCGGACCTGTACCAGCACATCGACCCCGAACTGGTCGGCAACACCATGCGGATGCTCGTCTCCGACATGGCGGGCCGCGCCTCCATCGAGCTCAAGGGCAAGGAGCTGGGCGTCGACCTCGGCGGCGACCGCGAGCTGATCGGGCGGGTCGTGAGCCGGGTCAAGGAGCGTGAACTGCAGGGCTACACGTACGAAGCCGCCGACGCGTCCTTCGAACTCCTCCTGCGCGAGGAGGCCGAGGGCAAGGCCCGCACGTACTTCGACGTCGAGTCCTGGCGTGCCATCGTCGAGGACCGCCCCGACGGCAGCCACGCCAACGAGGCGACGGTGAAGCTCTTCGCCAAGGGCGAGCGGATCGTCGCCACGGCGGAGGGGAACGGGCCGGTCAACGCGCTCGACCGGGCGCTGCGGGTGGCCCTGGAGACCCTGTACCCCCAGCTCGCCAACCTGGAACTGGTCGACTACAAGGTCCGCATCCTGGAGGGCAAGCACGGCACGGAGTCCACGACACGCGTCCTCATCTCCACGTCGGACGGTGCGGGGGAGTGGTCGACGGTGGGCGTCGCGAAGAACGTGATCGCGGCGTCGTGGCAGGCGCTGGAGGACGCGTACACGTACGGCTTGCTGCGCGCGGGCGTCGAACCCCCGGCGTAGCCGACACGCTTCTCTCGCCCCCGCCGCCCCTACCCTTCCCGTCACTGCATGGGGGCTGCGCCCCCTCGCCCCCCTTTGTCCTCAAACGCCGGACGGGCTGAAAGGCATCTTTCAGCCCGTCCGGCGTTTGAGGACCGGGGGTTCGGGGGCTGGCCCCCGAGTCGTTGACGGGAACGGGTAGGGGCGGCGGGGGCGGAAAACCCTTGCCCACGGATTCGGCGCGAAGGGTTGACGCCCTTGCGGGGCGTCAGTTAACTCACGGCGTGATTTAAGCCCCGCGAGGTCACCCCCGTCAAAGCCTGAGCCGAGGGAAGGTCCATGCGAAGAACCGCCCTGCTCGTCTCCGCCGCCCTGCTGACCGGACTGCTGCCGTTCGCCACGGCCGCCTCCGCCGCCGGAGCGGACGATCCCGCCCCGGTCCCCGTAGACAACTTCGAGGGCGAGATCCCGTTCGCGAACCCGCCCGCTGAGGGCATCTTCACCTGGGGCAGCGACGCCGACGACCCGCCCACGCTGGAGCTCGCCGCCCGCGACGACGCACCGCAGGGCGACAAGGTCCTGGCGGGCACGTACGACATCAGCGGCTACGGAGGCTTCACCCACGACTTCGCCTTCGCGGAGCCGGCCCACGACTGGTCGGCGAGCAAGGGCATCCGCTTCTGGTGGGACGGCCGGAACAACGGCAAGAAGGTCAACTTCGAGCTGAAGGACGGCGGCGCCAACGGCGAGGCCTCCGAGCTGTGGACGACCTCCTTCACCGACGACTTCACCGGCTGGAAGCAGCTGGAGTTCCCGTTCACCGACTTCACCTACCGCACGGACTACCAGCCCGTCGGCGGCATCGACCAGATCCTCGGCCTCACCGAGATGTGGGGCTACGCGCTCACGCTCCCCGTCGGCGTCCAGGACCGGTTCGCCATGGACGGTGTCGAGTTGTACGGCAAGGCCGACCAGGCCCTGCGCGCGAACGTCGTCACGGACGCGGCCGTGTACCCGGTGAAGGAGGGCCGCCCGGCCGCCGTGAAGATCACGGTCGCCACCACCGGCTCCGCCCCGATCGAGGAGCCGGTCACCGTCGCGTACGAGACGGCCGGCGGCACCGGCGAGTCCGGCAAGGACTACACCCCGGTCAGCGGCGAGCTGACCTTCCCGGCCGGTACGGCCTCGGGAACCTCGCGGACGGTCAGCGTGGCGCCCCTGCGCGACAAGGCGGGCGAGAACGCCGAGACCGTCCCGCTGAAGCTGACGGTCACCGGCGCCAAGGCGCCCGCCGAGAACCCGCAGGTCGTGATCGACGCCCACGGACTCCCGTACCTGGACGCGAAGTTGCCGGTGAAGAAGCGGGTCGCCGACCTGCTGTCCCGGCTGTCCCTCGCGGAGAAGGCCGGCCAGATGACCCAGGCCGAGCGGGGCGCGCTGACCGCGCCGGGCGACATCGCCGCGTACGACCTGGGCTCGCTGCTCTCCGGCGGCGGTTCCACGCCGACGCCGAACACGCCCGAGGCCTGGGCGAAGATGATCGACGGCTTCCAGCTCCGGGCGCAGGCGACCCGGTTCCAGATCCCGCTCATCTACGGCGTGGACGCCGTGCACGGTCACAACAACCTCGTCGGCGCCACGATCCTGCCGCACAACATCGGCATCGGCGCCACGCGCGATCCCCAAGTCGCCCACGACGCGGGCAAGGTGACCGCCGCCGAGGTCCGCGCCACCGGTATCCCGTGGGACTTCGCGCCCTGCCTGTGCGTGGCGCGCGACGAACGCTGGGGCCGTACGTACGAGTCGTTCGGTGAGGACCCGGCCCTCGTCGAGTCCATGGAGACCGTCATCCAGGGCCTGCAAGGGGCCGCCAGCGGCAAGGACTTGAAGCGCAACGACAAGGTCCTCGCCACCGCCAAGCACTTCGTCGGCGACGGCGGCACCGAGTTCGGCTCGTCCACGACCGGCTCGTACACGATCGACCAGGGCGTCACCAAGGTCACCCGGCAGGAGCTGGAGGCCGTCCATCTGGCCCCCTACCAGGACGCGGTGGACCGGGGCGTCGGCACGTTCATGCCGTCGTACTCCTCGCTGGACATCCTCGGTGACGGCAAGGGCGCGGTGAAGATGCACGCCCGCGCCGACATGCTCAACGGAGTCCTCAAGGACCGCATGGGCTTCGACGGCTTCGTGATCAGCGACTGGCAGGCCATCGACCAGATCCCCGGCGACTACGCGAGCGACGTCCGTACGTCGATCAACGCCGGCCTCGACATGATCATGGTCCCGTACGCGTACAAGGACTTCCACGCCACGCTCCTCGACGAGGTGCGGGCCGGGCGCGTGAGCGAGAAGCGGATCGACGACGCCGTGTCACGCATCCTCACGCAGAAGTTCAAGCTGGGCCTCTTCGAGAAGCCGTACGCCGACACGAGCGGCGCCTCGGCGATCGGCTCCGCCAAGCACCGGGCCGTGGCCCGCGAGGCCGCCGCCGAGTCGCAGGTCCTGCTGAAGAACGCGGGCGGTGTGCTGCCGCTGAAGAAGTCCCAGAAGGTGTACGTAGCCGGGTCCAACGCCGACGACATCGGCAACCAGACCGGTGGCTGGACCATCACCTGGCAGGGCTCGTCCGGGGACATCACCGACGGGACGACCATCCTGGAGGGCATCCGGAAGGCCGGTGGCAGCTCGGTCACCTACTCCAAGGACGCCTCGGCCCCGACCGCCGGCAGTGACGTGGGTGTCGTGGTCGTCGGCGAGACCCCGTACGCGGAGGGCGTCGGTGACGTCGGCAACGGCAACGACCTGGCGCTGTCCGCGGCGGACAAGGCCGCCGTCGACACGGTGTGCGCCGCCATGAAGTGCGCGGTGCTCGTCGTCTCCGGCCGGCCGCAGCTCATCGGCGACCAGCTCGGTGACATCGACGCGCTCGTCGCGTCCTGGCTGCCGGGCACGGAGGGCGACGGGGTCGCGGACGTGCTGTACGGGAAGCGCGCGTTCAGCGGGCAGCTGCCCGTGACCTGGCCGAAGTCCGAGGCGCAGTTGCCGATCAACGTCGGCGACCCGGCGTACGACCCGCAGTTCCCGTACGGGTGGGGGCTGACGACGCTCACGAAGGTGCCGGCGGGTGGCGCGGCCACGTTGAAGGCGCTCGCCGTCGCGGCCTCGCTCGCCGAGCGCGCCGGGGCCGAGGAGGCGGGACGGGCGGTTGTCGGCAAGGCGCGGCTGCTCGTCCAGCAGAAGGTCGGGCAGGGGATCACCTCGGCTGTGGCCAAGCCGTTCGCTGATGCGGATCATCTGTTGCTGACCGGGAAGTACGCACAGGCTGTGGCGAAGCTTGCGGCTGCGTATGCGGCGGCCTGACTCGGCCTGACGGCCATCGGGCCCGCGATGTTCTTCGTCTGCGGGCCCGGTGGGGGCCGGTCGCGCCCACGCGGCGGAGCCGCATATGGACACAGCCCCGCGCCCCTGGAAGCACGTAGGTCCGCGGCCCCGGTGCCAGGAGGTGTGGGCCGCCGAATTGCGGCCGTCAGGAGTAGGTTCGGGGTATGACGGGCGTACTGGCACGAGGACTGGCCGTTTTCCTGATCGCGTTCGCGGCGCTGGGCGTCGGGGGCATCCGTGCCCACGCCGCCACGGACGCCACCGGCGTCTCAGCCGTCGCGGACGCGCTGCGTGAGCGTCCCGTGTACGTCGATCCGTCCATGGCCCGGGTCCTGTCCGACGCGGACGCCGACGCCCTGGCCGCGAAGATCGAGAAGGCGGACAAGCCGCTGTTCGTCGCCGTCCTCCCCGGGGACTTCCCCACGGAGAACCTCTTCCAGAACCTGCGTACGGACACCGGTGTCACGGGCCTGTACGCGATCCGGCTCGGCTCCCGGTTCGACGCGAAGGCCGACTCCTCCGTCATGCCGAACACCGCCGTGCGCAACCTGGTCACCAGCGTCCGCGGCGAGGACGCCCTGACCCAGCTGAACCACTTCACCGACCGGGCCCTCGCCAACGTCGGCGGCTCCGCGCCCGGCAGCTGGAGCGAGGGCGAGGGCGGCGGTGTCGACACCGGTGCCCTGATCGGCGTCGGCGCGGTCGTCGTGGCGACCGGCGCGGGCGCGTACGCCCTCATGCGGCGCAACCGTCGCCGCAAGGAGGCGGAGCGGCGGGCCGCGCTCGACCGGCTGCGCGTCGTCGTGGACGAGGACATCACCGCCTTCGGCGAGGAACTCGACCGGCTCGACTTCCACCCCGCCGAGGCCGGCGCGGACGACGCGATGCGCGCCGACTACGAGCGCTCCCTCGACGCGTACGACAAGGCGAAGTCCTTCATGGCCGCGGCCACCCGCCCCGAGGACGTGCGGGGGGTCACCGAGGCGCTGGAGGACGGGCGCTTCTCGCTGGCCGTGCTCGCCGCGCGCCGCGAGGGCAAGCCGGTTCCCGAGCGCCGGGCGCCCTGCTTCTTCGACCCGCGCCACGGGCCTTCGGTCGCCGACGCCGCCTGGACGCCGGCGGGCGGAGCGGCCCGCGAGGTGCCCGTCTGTGCCGCCGACCAGGTCCGGCTGGCCGAGGGCACCGACCCGGCCGTACGCGAGGTCGACACGGAGTACGGGCGGCGGCCCTACTGGGACGCGGGCCCCGCGTACGGCCCCTGGGCGGGCGGCTACTTCGGCGGCGGCATCCTGCCCGGCCTTCTCGTCGGCACGGTGCTCGGCTCGATGATGGCGGGCCCGGCGTACGCGGCGGACTACGGCTCCGGTTACGGGGACTTCGGCGGTGGCGGATACGAGGGCGGGGACGTGTCCGGGGCCGACTTCGACTCCAACGACTTCGGCGGGGGCTTCGACGGCGGCGGTGGCGGGGACTTCGGGGGCGGGGGCGGCAGCGACTTCGGCGGGGGATTCTGACCCTCTGATCCACGGGGCGGGCGCCGGTACGCACACGGGCCCGGCGCGGTTCGGCGCCGGGCCCGCGTGCGGCGTACCGCATGCGTGGGTCCGCGTGCGTCTGCGTGGGTCGGGTGGGTCCGTGTGGGTCAGAGAGTCGCCGCCGCCGAGGCGATCGCGGAGGAGAAGGTCGAGACCTCGCTGTAGACGCCGGGGGCGTTCGCGCGGGCGCAGCCTATGCCCCAGCTGACGATGCCGACCTGGATCCAGGCGCCGGCGTTGTCCTTGCGGAACATCGGGCCGCCGGAGTCGCCCTGACAGGTGTCCACACCGCCGGCGGCGTAACCGGCGCAGATCTCGTCACTCGCGACGAGGCCGCTGTAACCGCTGTAGGTGCGGCAGGTGGCGTCGCTGATGAACGGCACGCTCGCCTTGAGCATGTAGCGCTGCTGGGCGCCGCCCTCGGTGGCCGAACCCCAGCCGGCGACGGTGAAGGTGCCCGAGTTGTACGCCGTGGTGGTGGCGATCGGCAGCGTCGGCAGGTTGATGGGCGTGGCGAGCTTGATGAGCGCCCAGTCCTTGCCGTTGCCGTTGTAGCCGGGGGCCCGGTAGATCTTGGTGGACCTGACCTGGACCCGGCCGGAGGTGGACTGGAGGTCCACGACTCCGGCGGTGGCGGTGATGCTCGTGTTGTTGCCGGTGGCGCCCACGCAGTGCGCGGCGGTGAGCACGATCTGCTGGGTGTAGAGCGCGCCGCCGCAGCCCATGGAGAGCCGGACCATGAAGGGGAACTCGCCCTGCGCGGCACGGGTTCCGCCGACGACGGGCGCCGGGGCGGCCTGTGCGGTGGAGAGGGGCTGGAGGCTGACCACCGCGAGGGTGGCGGCGGCCGCGACCGCGCATCTCTTGAGTGTCCTGAGGAGGTTCTTCAACGCGATGCCTTCCGTGGGGGGTGGAAGTGACAGGCGCATGCCAAGTCCGGCGAAAGAAATCCCGTTGGACTCGTCATGAGCCGGTCAATTTCTGTTGAAGGATTATGGGAACGCTGTGAGCACCGCCACAAGGGGTGAAAACCAGCCGTTCGCGTCCGGGCCGTCGTCAGGGGTGGTCCGGCAGGGCCAGCCATTCCTTCCACGACAGGTCCCGGCCGATGAACCGGGGCCGTTCGAAGGGCCATGCCTCGGCGATCCACCGCGGCACGAAGGCGTCCAGGTCGTGCTCCAGCGGGGTCCCCACCTGCTCGTCCACGACCCACCAGGAGATCTCGGCGTCGGCGCCGGCCTTCTCCGGCGGGTCGATGTACACGCACCCGTACTCGGTGGTCTCCGCCTCGTCGAACAGCACGTAGTTGAAGGACTCGTGCGCCTCGATCTCGGCCGCGTGCCGTTCCAGGTCCGCCTTGTTGGCCTCGTACGTGATCGTGTCGGCGGGCCAGCCCCAGGCCTCCCCGAAGATCGACCACAGCCGGTCCCTGGAGCCCATCACCGCCGGGTAGTCGATCGCGGCGTCGTCACCGGAGATCGGCCGCAGGTGTAGCCCTCCGGGCAGGGTGGCGTGGAGGGGGTGGGCGAAGTCGGTGGGCAGCCATGTCATGGCCGGAGATTAACGCGCGGGTCGGCGGGGCCGCACCGGTATATCCGCGGCAGCGTCCCCGGCACCCCGTCACCGCCCAGGGGCTCCGCCCCGAACCCCCGGTGCGCAGTTCCCCGCGCCCCTGGGGGGTGGGGGTCGGGGTCCGTTTTGGGCGCGCCACTTGATTGCGCGGTTCCCCGCGCCCCTGGGGTGATTGGGGTCGAGGCCCGTTTTTGGGCGCGCCAACCGATCGTGCGGCTCCCCGCGCCCCCATGGGGCCCGCACAGCCGAGCGCCCGCCTTCCGCTCACAGGGAGTCGGAGGGCGGGCGTACTCGGGCACCCCCAGGGGCGCGGGGAACTGCGCAACGGGGGTCTAGGGGGCGGAGCCCCCAGGCGGTGACGGACGCGGGCCGCCGGGCGGAACCCGGGTATCCGGTGGCCCGCCACCTGACTCAGGCGGCGTTCTTGATCGCCGAGATGTCGAACGTCAGCTTGATCTTGTCGGACACCAGCACCCCACCGGTCTCCAGCGCCGCGTTCCACGTGAGGCCCCACTGCGAGCGCAGAATCTCGGCCTTGCCCTCGAAACCGACGCGCTCGTTGCCGAACGGGTCCTTCGCCGCGCCGTTGAACTCCAGGTCGATGGAGAGCGGCTTGGTGGTGCCGAGGATCGTCAGGTCACCGGTGATGCGGTAGTCGTCGCCGCCGAGCGCCTCGGCCGCGGTGGACCGGAAGGTCATCGTGGGGAACTCCTCGGTCTTGAAGAAGTCCGCGCTTTTCAGGTGTCCGTCACGGTCGTCGGAGCCGGTGCTGATGCTGTCCATCTTGACGTCGATGGTCGCGGTCGACAGCGACGGGTCGGCGCCGTCGAGGTGCAGGCTGCCGGTGAAGTCCTGGAAGCCGCCCTTGACGTTCGTGACCATGGCGTGGCGCGCCACGAAACCGATCGTCGAGTGCGCCGGGTCGATCGTGTAGTCGCCGGTCAGAGCGGCGAGGTCGGGGCTCACGGCGGCGGGCGTCGCGGTTGCGGTGTCGGTGTCCTTGCGGCCGAAGATTCCCATGACTGGCTCCTTGGGGGACGAGCTCCGGCCCTGTGCCGAAGCTGTTTAACGTTCAACTAGAGCGACCATAGACCTATTCCCTACGGGTTTCAACTGTGGTCGCGGCGTGTTGCCCCGGTTACACCCGGTTGCCATTGGTCTACTCCTAAGGTGGTCCGCCGCCCCACTGGTGGACACGTGTAGACCTCGGGCACGATCGCCTTGCTCCACCGCACAGCCGCCCCAAGTCCCGCAGCAGGCACGGTCGTCCGCAGGAAGGCCCCCCATGAAGCTCCGTTCCGCCCTGACCGCCCTCACCCTCCTCGCCGCCCCGGCCGCCGTCGTGCTCGGCGGCGCGACGGGGGCCATCGCCGCTCCCTCCACCGCTCCCTCCAACGGTGCCGCCGCCGTCGCGGTCACGAAGATCAGCCACGCCACGGCGACCTCGATGTTCAGCCGGTCCGGTATCACCTGGTCGTCCTCCGGCGGCTGCTCGGACCGCGACAACCCCACCTGTACGTCCTTCACCCAGCTGAACCTCGCGACCGCCGAGGGCGCCCAGACCCTGAAGAGCGCCACCGGCTGCGCCCTGAACATCACCGGCGGCACCGAGACGGGCCACGCGAGCGGCACGTACTCCCACTGGAACGGCTACAAGCTCGACTACGCCAAGAGCACCTGCGTCACGAACTACATCAAGAACACGTTCACCTACATCGGCCCGCGCGGCGACGGAGCCCTTCAGTACCAGTCGGGCTCGGGGAACATCTACGCGGACGAGGGCAACCACTGGGACGTCCTCTACTACAACTGCGGCGGCTGCTAGAAGATGATCTCCACCAGACGTACGTTCCTGCTGGCGGCGGCGCTCGCACCGGCCGTCCCGCTCCTGGCGTCCGCCCCCTTCGCCCCCGTCGCCCACGCGGCCGATGACGACCCCTACGACACGCTCCGCCGCCGCTGGCTGGAGATCGCCCTCGGCGCGGGCTACGACCCGGCCACCGAGCCGTACGCGTCCCGCCTCGCCGAGACGGGTGAACTGGCCCGCGGATTCCGGGCGTCCATGGCGCCGACGGTGAACTCGCTGTGGCCCGGCTACCCGTACGACCCGCCCGCCGGCATCACCCAGGCCTACAGCAGGCTGTGGACGATGACGCAGGCGTACGTCCAGGAGGGCACCGGGTCCACCGGCGACGCGGGCCTGCTCGCGGACGTCCTGCGCGGCCTCGACCACCTCTCCGCCACCGTCTACAACCCCTCCACCACTCGTTACGGCAACTGGTGGGAGTGGCAGATCGGCAGCCCCCGCCTCCTCATGGACATCGTGGCCGCACTGTACGGCGAGCTGTCGGACGCGCAGGTCGCCGCCGCCTGCGCCGCCGTCGACCACTTCGTCCCGGACAGCATGCTCGGCGACTACACGGGCACCTCGACCGGCGCCAACCGCGTCGACCTGTGCCGCTCCGTCGCCCTGCGCGGCATCCTCGGCCGCGCCCCCGAGAAGATCGCGCTCGCCCGGGACGCGCTCTCCCCGGTCTTCCCGTACGTCACGAAGGGGGACGGGCTCTACGCCGACGGGTCGTTCGTCCAGCACACCTGGGTCGCGTACTCGGGAACGTACGGGCAGGTCATGCTCGACGGGCTCGGGCGGCTCTTCGCGCTGCTCGCCGGGTCGCCGTGGGAAGTGACCGATCCCGGCCGGCAGATCATCCTCGACAGCGTGGAGCAGGCGTACGCGCCGCTGATCCACGACGGGCTGATGATGGACAGCGTCAACGGCCGTGCCATCAGCCGGGGTTACCTCAAGAGCGACGACCGGCAGGTCATGCGCAGCGACCACTTCCACGGGCAGGCGCTGATCGCCGCGATCACCCTCCTCGCCCAGGGCGCGAGCGCCGCGGAACGCGAGCGCTGGCAGGGGAGGATCAAGGGCTGGATCGAGCGGGACACGGTCACACCGATCCTGACGGCCCGGCAGTTCGGGGTCGCGGACCTGGCCCGGCTGCACGCCGTCGCCGACTCGGCCCTCCCGGCCGCGCCCGAACCGGCCGGCCACCACCTCTTCGCGGCCATGGACCGGGCGGTCCACCGGGGCTCCGGCACCGGTTCCGGGAAGGGCGCGGGCTTCACCGCGAACATCTCCATGGCGAGCGAGCGGATCGCGTACTACGAGTGCGGCAACGGCGAGAACCCGCGCGGCTGGCACACGGGTGCCGGAATGCTCTACTGGTGGGCCGACGGGAGCCGGTCCGGTCCATCGGGCGGGTCCGGTCAGTACACGGACTGGTACTGGCCGACCGTCGACTGGTACCGGCTGCCCGGGACGACCGTGTCCACCAAGCGGCTCGCCGACCGGGCCGGCGGTGAGTGGGGCGAGCCCAAGCCTCCGCCGCGCTGGGTCGGCGGCACGACGGACGGGGAGTTCGCGGCCGTCGGGCAGCACTTGCTGGGCCTCGGCTCGACCCTCCAGGCCCGTAAGTCGTGGTTCTGCCTCGACGACGCGATCGTCTGCCTCGGCGCGGGCATCACCGCCACGGACGGCGTCCCGGTCGAGACGGTCGTCGACAACAGGAACCTGGGGGAGGGCGGCACCCAGGCCTTCGTACGAGGTCCGGGCTGGGCCCACCTGGAGGGCCACGGCGGCTGGGTCGTCCTGGCGGGACCCGCCCTGCGCACCCTCCGCGAGGACCGCACCGGCGCCTGGTCCGACATCAACACCACCTCCACCACCGAACGCCGCACCCGCCGCTGGCAGACGCTGTGGCTCGACCACGGCACCGACCCGGTGGACGCCTCGTACGCGTACGTCGTGCTGCCCGGGGCCTCGCGCCGTACGGTCGCCGCCCGCGCCGCCGACCGGCACCGGCTGTCGGTCCTCGCCAACGACTCCGGCCGCCAGGCGGTCTCCGTACCGGCGCTGGGGCTCCTCGCGGCGAACTTCTGGCGCCCGGGAACGGCCGGTCCGCTCACCGTCACGGCCCCCGCGAGCGTGCTCGTACGCCGCCGGGGCAGGACCGCGACCCTCTGCGTGAGCGAGCCACCGCGGACCGGAGAGGCCCTGGAGGTGCTCTGGGACCGTCCCGTACGCGGGGTCGTGCGCGCGGATCCGGGCATCGAGGTACTCGCGACGGGACGCCGGCTCAGGCTGCGCGTCACTCCAGGGAAGGTATGCGCATCGATGGAGTGTGAGGTGACTCTCAGCTGAGCGCTTTGTGCGACCCCTACAAGCCAGAGGGCCCCTGAGCAGTCGGATCGCCTGCATGCGGGCAGGGTTCTGTTCAGGGCTACCAGTAAAACGGGCCGGAGACTGTACAGAGTCGACGGCCCGCTTTCCTTGGTGGACTTCGTAAGGTCACTACATGACCGTTTTGGACGAGACCGAATCCTTGGCCGACGAACCCGCGGATGCCCGTGGGCGCGTGGCCGAGCTGCAGGCGATCCGTGCGGAGGCTCTTCGCGGACCCAGCGACAAGGCGACCGCGGCGCAGCACGCCAAGGGCAAGCTGACCGCCCGGGAGCGGATCGAGTTGCTGCTGGACGAAGGCTCGTTCAACGAGGTCGAGCAGCTGCGGCGGCACCGCGCCACCGGCTTCGGCCTGGAGGCCAAGAAGCCCTACACGGACGGTGTCATCACCGGCTGGGGCACGGTCGAGGGCCGCACGGTCTTCGTCTACGCCCACGACTTCCGTATCTTCGGGGGCGCGCTGGGCGAGGCCCACGCCACGAAGATCCACAAGATCATGGACATGGCCATCGCGGCCGGGGCGCCGCTGGTCTCCCTCAACGACGGCGCGGGCGCCCGTATCCAGGAGGGCGTCTCCGCCCTCGCCGGGTACGGCGGCATCTTCCAGCGCAACACCCGCGCCTCCGGCGTCATCCCGCAGATCTCCGTCATGCTCGGCCCGTGCGCGGGCGGCGCGGCCTACAGCCCCGCCCTCACCGACTTCGTCTTCATGGTCCGCGAGACCTCGCAGATGTTCATCACCGGACCGGACGTCGTCAAGGCGGTCACCGGCGAGGAGATCACCCAGAACGGCCTCGGCGGCGCGGACGTCCACGCCGAGACGAGCGGCGTCGCGCACTTCGCGTACGACGACGAGGAGACCTGCATCGCGGAGGTCCGCTACCTCCTGTCGATGCTGCCGCAGAACAACCGCGAGAACCCGCCGGCCACCGAGTCCGAGGACCCGGCGGACCGCCGCTCCGACGTCCTGCTGGACCTGGTGCCTGCGGACGGCAGCCGCCCGTACGACATGACCAAGGTCATCGAGGAGCTCGTCGACGACGGCGACTTCCTGGAGGTCCACGAGCGCTGGGCCCGCAACATCATCTGCGCGCTGGCGCGGCTCGACGGCCAGGTCGTGGGCATCGTCGCCAACCAGCCGCAGGCCCTCGCGGGCGTGCTGGACATCGAGGCGTCGGAAAAAGCGGCGCGTTTCGTCCAGATGTGCGACGCTTTTAACATCCCGATCGTCACGCTGCTGGATGTGCCGGGCTTCCTGCCCGGCGTCGACCAGGAGCACGGCGGAATCATCCGCCACGGCGCGAAACTGCTGTACGCGTACTGCAACGCGACCGTGCCGCGGATCTCCCTGATCCTGCGCAAGGCCTACGGCGGCGCGTACATCGTGATGGACAGCCAGTCCATCGGCGCCGACCTCACCTACGCCTGGCCGACCAACGAGATCGCCGTGATGGGCGCGGAGGGCGCCGCGAACGTCATCTTCCGCCGCCAGATCGCGGAGGCGGAGGACCCCGAGGCGATGCGGATCCGCATGGTCAAGGAGTACAAGGCAGAGCTGATGCACCCCTACTACGCGGCCGAGCGCGGCCTGGTCGACGACGTCATCGACCCGGCCGAGACCCGCGAGACCCTCATCCGCTCCCTCGCGATGCTGCGCAACAAGCACGCGGACCTGCCCTCCCGCAAGCACGGAAACCCGCCGCAGTAACCCGTCGGATTCATGACGGCAACCCCGCGTACCTCTCTCTCCCGGAGACTGACACCCATGGACATTCCTGATATCCGCGTCGAGAAGGGCCACGCCGGCCCCGAGGAACTCGCCGCGGTAACGGCCCTCCTCCTGGCCCGCGCGGCCTCTGCGCCCGCCGAGGCCCCGACCCACCGAGCCCACCCGAAGGCCGGCTGGCGCCGCCTGGAACGCACGCCCGGCTTCCGTGCGCCGCACTCCTGGCAGGGCTGAGCTCCAGCTTTCCGATCGCCGGGCCCGCTCCTCGTGGAGCGCGTCCGGCGACTGCCGTTTCCGGGCCCTGGACCGCTCAGGGGGAGGGGGCCTGCTTGACGGCCACCAGCAGCGCGGAGAGCCCTTCGGGCCGCAGGGCCAGCATTCGGCCGGGGTCGTCACTCTCGCGGAGGCGGAGGGTGCCGTCGGGTGCGGTGGCGAGGTTGAGGCAGTTCGCGCCCTCGGTGCTGAACGAGGACTTCTGCCAGGTGTAGGTGGGCACGTGGTTCCCTCACAGGTCCTTGGCAAGATGACGGATGAAGTCGCGGCTCTTGCTGGGCGCGAGAGCGCACGCTTCCATGCGGGCGAGTACGGAGCGGTATCTGTGCAACTGGGCTTCGGCGTCGAGGAAATCGCAGCCGTGGTCGGAGTCGAGCAGGACCGTGTCCAACTGCGGGACGAGTCCTGACGCGTAACTGATGGGCTGCCCTGAGGCTGGAAAATCGACCTGGTCGAAGGGGACGACAAGGATGCGGATGTTTCTGTGCTCGCTCATCTCGATCAAGTGCAGAAGCTGATCGCGCATCACGCCCGGAGGGCGCACTCGCATCCGCAGCGCGGCCTCGTGGACGATCGCGGTGTACGGGGTCGGCCGCTCCGCGAACAGAATCGCCTGACGCTTGATGCGGAACGAGACACGGTGCTCGATCTCGTACGGGCGCAGCGCGGGGACGCTCTGCCGGAAGGCCGCGCGTGCATGCTCAAGGGTCTGGACCAGGCCCGGCATGGTGGCAACCACGCCGATCCGCAGTTCGGTGGCGTCGGCCTCGAACTCGGCGACCTCGACAAGTGAGGGCGGGAGCAGTTCTCGGTATTCGTCCCACCAGCCCCGGCCGCGGCGCCCGGTCATCGCAGCCAACGCCTGAACCAAGTCGCCGTCGTCGCATGAGTAGGCGATCGCCAGCGTGCGTACGCGCTCGTCGCTGACACCGTGCCGTCCTGCCTCCATCATGCTCATCCGGGCCTGCTGTACGCCGATGTGCGCGGCACCCGCCGTAGAGCTCAGCCCCGCCCGCTCGCGGAGCTTGCGCAGCTCGGTTCCCAGGCGTCGCTGCCTCAGCGTGGGTGGGCCGGTCGCTGCCACTTCTTCTCCCTCTCCTGTCCGTCTCACCCGTCCGCGCGGGAGCGCTGCGCGTCCCTCACGCGAGTGAACCGCATAGGACATGCAGAATATTGAGCATAGATCTATGCGCTAATGACTACCGTTCTGCCAAGCAACTCCCCGTGCGCAAAGGAAAATTGCCATGTCCACCGTATCCCCGGGGCACTCGGTACCCGACCGTCCCGACGGCTTAACCGCCGAGATCCGCGCCCTCGTCAACGCCACCGCCCCGCGCCTCTTCGCCGTGGTCGAGGAGTGGACCACCGAAGCCGGCGACCGCGACGCCCGCGTCGCAGCGTGGGGTCTCGCCCATAGGGACGGGAGCGCTCAGGTCGCCACCGAGAGCGGCGGACTGCGTATGTCGCTGCGGAACCCCGAGCGGGCCGCGCAGCTCGTCTCCAGGTGCCCCGGCAGCGTAGGCAGTCTCGTGTGGCCGCAGGCCGAGTCGGACGCAGGTGGTCTCCTTGCGTGACGTGCCGGACAGGGGTGGCCGTCGGCGTTCACGCACCGACTCGAACGCCGTCGTCGCGCGTCCGGGGTGCGGGGCCGGGCCCACCCCCTCTACGGTGGGCGGCGACTCACCCGTTCCTCGCCGGAGGTCGCCGAACATGGCCCACGAAGTCGACCCGAACGCCTGCGAAAGAACGCCGGCCGCCATTCGCGCCGCGCTTGAGCGGCGACCGGACTGGTTGCAGGGATTCGAGCAGGACTGGCTAAGTGCCGCTGCGGACTTCGATCAGCGGGCTCTTGACGGCGTACTCGACAAGTGGCTGCCGTTCGCCTGCGCCGCCGCGACCCCGGGCTATCTCGACGAGATCGAGCAGACCATCAAGCGGATGACCGAGGGTGACACCGAGGGGCTCGTCTTCTGGGACGAGGAGGGGCGCCCCTTCGACGCTGACAACAACCCAGTGGATACGGGCAGGTGAGCGTGAGCGCGTACACGATCAGGTACGTGGACCGAGCCGCTCGGCGCAAGGCCGCCCTGGCCGCCCCGCAGCGGCTGGCGCTCGAAAGCCTTGAGAAGAGGCTCAGCCTCAACCCGTTCGGACCGCCCGCCCAGAGCAACCGGGACAGCAGTTGGTCGGCGTCCTTCGAAGGCGGCTTCATCACGTACGTCGTGTCGAACCGGCACGTAGTGATCAACGTGATCGATCTGGTCGCGATCTGAGCGCACGGGTCGACGCAGATGGGGCGCGGCAGCCGGTGAACGGCTGCCGCGCCCCATCTCATACTTAAGCAAACCCGCTACCGCAAGCGCGCCATCAAAGCATGCTCCACCAGCGTGATCAGCGCCGACTTCGCGTCCGCCCTGTGGCGGGCGTCCGTCGTGATGATCGGGGTGTCGGGGCCGATCTGGAGCGCTTCCCGGACTTCGTCCGGGTTGTACGGCTGGCTGCCGTCGAAGCCGTTGAGAGCGATCACGAACGGCAGTCCGCTGTTCTCGAAGTAGTCGACCGCCGGGAAGCAGTCGGCGAGACGGCGCGTGTCGACGAGCACGATCGCGCCGATCGCGCCGCGTACCAGGTCGTCCCACATGAACCAGAAGCGGTCCTGGCCGGGTGTACCGAAGAGGTACAGGATCAGGTCCTGGTCCAGGGTGATACGGCCGAAGTCCATGGCCACCGTCGTGGTGGTCTTGTCCCCGGTGTGGGTGAGGTCGTCGATGCCCGCCGAAGCGGACGTCATCACGGCCTCGGTACGCAGCGGGTTGATCTCCGAGACGGCCCCGACGAACGTGGTCTTGCCCACGCCGAAGCCGCCCGCCACCACGATCTTCGCGGACGTGGTGGAGCGGGAAGGCCCTCCGCTAGAGCTTGCGAAGTCCACTGAGCACCCTTTCGAGCAAAGTCACGTCTGGCTGACCGCCGGCGTTCTCGTCGCCGCCGGGCTGATGAATGGCGACCAGGCCCGCCTCCGCCAAGTCGGCGACAAGGATCCTGGCCACACCGAGAGGAATCGTCAGCAGGGCCGAGATCTCGGCCACCGACTTGATCTCCCGGCAGAGGTTGCAGATGCGCTGATGCTCGGGCAACTGCCCCTGCATCTGGTGCGGCTGCGCTGTAGTGTGCACCAGCGCCTCGATGGCGAGCTGGTATCGCGGCCTGGTACGGCCGCCCGTCATCGCGTAGGGGCGGACCAGCGGATTGCTGGCGCTCCCCGCGGGAGACGGTTCGGGCGAGCGCCGCTGCGGCTGCACGGGCTGGATGCGC
Organism: Streptomyces dioscori; assembly: GCF_003024195.1. Classification (GTDB taxonomy): domain Bacteria; phylum Actinomycetota; class Actinomycetes; order Streptomycetales; family Streptomycetaceae; genus Streptomyces; species Streptomyces dioscori. The sequence continues at coordinate 50,363 of NZ_KZ679061.1, read as the reverse complement.
GGTGCCGGCGGCTGGTCGTAAGGAGAGGGGCCCGGACCCTGAGGAGAGTAGGGCTGCTGGCGTCGGGGGCTCGGCGCGGAGGGAAAGTTGTACCGGTTCGGCGAACCGTCGCCGCCCTGGCCCTGGCCGGGGCCGTAGGACCAGTTGCCCGAAGACGAACCGCCTGGGGGTGTTGCCACTTTCTCCTCCTCCGAATGTGCCGGGCCCATCAATGTGGAGCCGCGTCCCGAAACCTTACGGCCACGGGACGCCAAAACGCATCGCTTGTCTGCTAGTTGAGAAGGCTCCCCTGAAGCTCGGCACGCAGATCCGGGGTGAGGACCGTACCGGCGCGGTCGACCAGAAGGGCCATCTCGTACCCAACGAGACCGATGTCCGCTTCCGGATGTGCGAGAACGGCGAGTGAGGAACCGTCGGAAATGGACATGATGAACAGGAATCCCCGCTCCATCTCCACAACCGTCTGATTCACGCTCCCGCCCTCGAAGATGCGGGACGCGCCCGCGGTCAGTGAGGTCAGGCCCGACGCGACGGCCGCCAGCTGGTCGGCGCGGTCACGCGGGAACCCTTCGGACATCGCCAGAAGGAGTCCGTCGGCGGAGACCACCACGGTGTGGGACACCCCGGGGGTGTTGTCCACGAAGTTGGTGATCAACCAGTTCAGGTTCTGTGCCGCCTGGCTCATCGGGCTCACACTAACGCTCCTGGTTGTAGGTGCTGTCAGGGCCACCGTGCTGGTTCCTGGTGGCCTGACCGTTCGTTTCACTGGTTGCGTCTCGGCCCCGCTGCACGCCCCGTCGCAGGCTGCTCAGCCTGCCCCGGACTTCCTCGGGAGCACGGGAGACCTGAGGGCCGCCCTGCGGGGTCGATTCCGCGGTGCCCTCGACCAGATTGGCCTTGGGTACCCGCCGCGGCAGGCCGGAGGAGGTGACCCCGCCCGCCTTGGGCTGCTTCAGCGCTTCGGCCCGGTGCCACATCTGGTCGTTGTTCGACCGCCAGTCGCCCTTGCCGCCGGTGCCGTTGCTGCTGCCGCCGCCGTTGCTGTCGTTGTTCGCGAAGGGCGCCGGTGACTCCTGGCCCACGGACTGCTTGCCGGCCGCGGTGGCTCCGCGGCGGGGAAGTCCGGCGTCGGTGGTTCCGCGGCGCGGAAGTCCGGCGTCGGTGAGCTCGGGGGCGCTGGAGGGGACCGGTCCCGGAGCATCGAAGCCTACGCTGTCCTGCTCGGCCGCCTCAGCGGTCTGCGAGGACTCGGCCTGCGGAGCGTACTCGGCGGGGAAGCCGTTCTGGTACGCGTCCTGCTGCGGCCAGTCGTCCTGGTACGGCTGCTCCTGGAAGGGCGGGAACGCGTCCTGCCCGGCGGCCGGGTCCGGCTGCTGCTCGTCCTGGCCCGGCTCCGCGTAGGTGCCTTCCTGGTACCCGCCGGCCTGCGGGACCTGCGGGAAGTACGTCTCGTCGTACGACGTCTGCTGCTGTCCCTCGTACGACGTCTGCTGGTCGTAGGCGGGAGCGTCGGTGTACGCGGGCGTCTCGGTGTACGCGGCCGACGTGTCGTCGAACGCGGGCTGCCCGTTCTCGTACCCCTGGCCACCGTTGTCGTAGGCCTGCTGCGGGTCGAACTCGCCCTGGAAGGAAGGAGCCTCGCCGTCGGGGCCGTGCGTCTGGGCCTCCAGGGCCGCGCGGCGCTCCTCACGCATGAGCGAGCGGCCCACCGGGTCCAGCTCGCGTATGTCGTCGGGGACCTCGGGGTTGTAGCGGCTGTCGTCGAAGCCCAGTTCGGCCGCCGTGCGCAGGGCCGGCTGGGCGCTCTGGAACTCCTCGCCGCCGAAGGGCGGCTGCGGCTGCTGCTCGGGCTCCGGGATGATCTGCGAGACCGTGAAGTCGTCGCGCTGCACCTGGTAGTCGCCGCCCCCACCGTGGGTGATGGCGTCGGGGAGCATGACGAGCGAGGTCGTGCCGGCCTGCTCGCCCGAGGGGCGCAGCTGGACGCGGATGCCGTGCCGGTCGGACAGCCGGCCGACCACGAAGAGGCCCATGCGCTGGGAGATCGCGGCGTCCACGGTCGGCGGGTTGGCCAGCTTGTGGTTGATGTCCGCGAAGTCCTCGGCGGTGAGGCCGATGCCCTTGTCGTGGATCTCGACCATGATGCGGCCGTCGGGCAGGCGGGTCGCGGTGACGCGGACCTTGGTCTGCGGGGAGGAGAACGTGGTGGCGTTCTCCAGGAGCTCGGCGAGCAGGTGCACGAGGTCGGTCACGGCACGGCCGTGGATCTCGGCCTCCGGGACACCGGACAGCTCGATGCGCTCGTACTGCTCCACCTCGGAGGAGGCGGCGCGCAGCACGTCGACCAGCGGGACCGGCTGGTCCCAGCGGCGGCCGGGCTCCTCGCCCGCGAGGACCAGGAGGTTCTCGCCGTTGCGGCGCATACGGGTGGCCAGGTGGTCCAGGCGGAAGAGGTTCTCCAGCTGGTCCGGGTCGGCCTCGTTGTTCTCCAGGTCGGTGATGAGGGTCAGCTGGCCCTCGATCAGGGACTGGTTGCGGCGCGACAGGTTGGTGAAGATCGCGTTGATGTTGCCGCGCAGGAGGGCCTGCTCGGCGGCCAGTCGTACGGCCTCGCGGTGGACCTGGTCGAAGGCGCGGGCGACTTCGCCGATCTCGTCCGTGGTGTTGATCGGGATGGGCTGGACACGGGTGTCCACCCGGCCCGGGTCGGTGCGCGAGAGCTGGTCGACGAGCATCGGCAGGCGCTGTTCGGCCACTCCGAAGGCGGCGTTGCGCAGCTGGCGCATCGAGCGGCTCATCTGGCGGGCCACCATGCCGGCCAGGATGAACGCGGCGAGCAGGGCGATGACGACGGCGGCACCGGTGATGAAGGCGTCGCGCTTGGCGTCGGAGGCGATGGTCGAGGCCTCGGACACGGCCTTGTCGCCGAGGTCCGCCTCGATGGTGCGGTAGGCGTTGTACTTGGCGGTGTTGACCGCCCACCAGTTCTGCGCGGTGATGCCCTTGTCGGCGAGCGCGACCCGCGCACTGGCGTCGGTCGTCGCGAGCGTGCCGATACCGCTGACCATGGCGGTGTCGCCGGACGGCGGCGGGACATACGTCTGCCCACGGGCCGCGGCGGTCTCCGCGGCCTCCTTGGCCTGCGCCGCGCCGTCTGTCTGGATCTGCTTCTTGGCCTGCTCCAGCTTGGCGGCGTCGCTTTCCGTACCACCACCGATGTACTCCTCGATGGCGATGCCTTCGAGGTAGGCGTACGAGGTGAGGGCGACGCGCTGCTTGGCCAGGCTCTCCTCGGAGGGCCCCGGCTTGATCAGCAGATGGGTGCCGATGGAGCGCTGGAGCGAGAGAGCGGCCTTGGAGAGGGAGATCGCGTAGACCGTACGGCCGTAGCTGGTGATGTTTCCGGTGCCCAGACCGAGTTCGTTGGCGAACTCCATCAGCGGGTGCTGGATCTCGACGTAACCCTCTTCGGTCTCCACGCCCTTGAGCTTCGAGGTGTACGCGGCCGCGCGCAGGGCGGCGAGCTTGGGCTCCTGCTTGCGGAAGATCGCGAGGCGGCGTTCGAGTCCGGCCTTGGCCGGCATGTTCTTGGCGGCCTCGTTGAAGGCGACGGCCGCCGCGTTCGTCTCGCTGCGGGCCTCGACGACGGTCGCGTCCTTCTCGCCCTTGCCCTCCAGGAGGGGGGCGGCCGTGATGTCGCGTTCGGCGTACAGCTTGTCGCCGTAGGTGAGGGCGGCGCGGACCAGGCGCGCGGTGCTCTCCGCGTCCTCGGCCTCCTGCCAGGTGTCGATCGAGCTCTTCACCTGGAAGCCGCCCATGACGAGGCCGACCACCACGGGTATGAGCAGGATGGCATTCAGTCTGGTCGGTACGCGCCAGTTACGCGGAGACAGACGGCCCCCGCTGGGCGGGGGTGCGGCCGTCGGCTCCGAGCCGGGCACATGTGCGGGTGCCGCTCCGCGCGGCGGCGGGGTGAAGTTGCCCCGTGCCGACGGCTCGGGACCGTTCTTGCTTCGCCTCACTCGACCAACAACCTCTCGGCTCGGCACCTTCGTCGTGCCGCGTGTGTCTTCCGGCCCTTACTACTGGGCAGTTCTGGCATTCCAGCACGTCAGTGTGTGCTCGTCCAAACACTCGGAACCGAAGATTCCGGGTGACGTGAACCGCAGATAAAACGGAACATAAAGAACGAGCCCCGCCAAAAGGCGGGGCTTTTGTGAGCACAGCGGCATCAGACGACCGCGTCGCGTGGCGGCACCACTCGATATCTCTGTCGAAACGTTATGAACACTGAGGCCGACCGTGTCAAACGACACAGCCGGCTCCAATGCGTCTACGACAACTTTCGTACGGCGTTGCCTACTTGAATGCCGAGCCTCCCAGGACGCCATCCGCAGGGCGGGCCCTACCGCAGGCGCGCCATCAGGGCGTGCTCGACGAGCGTGATCAGAGCACTCTTGGCGTCCGAACGATGGCGGGCGTCCGTCGTGATGATCGGGGCGTCGGGCCCGATCTGCAGAGCCTCGCGAACCTCTTCGGGAGTGTAGGGCTGGTGTCCGTCGAAGCCGTTGAGGGCGATGACGAACGGCAGTCCGCTGTTCTCGAAGTAGTCGACCGCCGGGAAGCAGTCGGCCAGGCGCCGGGTGTCGACCAGGACGACGGCGCCGATCGCGCCGCGTACCAGGTCGTCCCACATGAACCAGAAGCGGTCCTGACCCGGTGTACCGAAGAGGTACAGGATCAGGTCCTGGTCCAGGGTGATACGGCCGAAGTCCATGGCCACCGTCGTGGTGGTCTTGTCCCCGGTGTGCGTGAGGTCGTCGATGCCGGCGCTCGCGGACGTCATCACGGCCTCGGTGCGCAGCGGGTTGATCTCGGAGACGGCACCCACGAACGTGGTCTTGCCGACGCCGAAACCACCCGCCACTACGATCTTTGCGGAGGTGGTCGCCCGCCCTCCGTCAGAGCTTGCGAAGTCCACTGAGCACCCTTTCGAGCAGTGTCACGGCCGGAGCGCCACCGTTGCTCTCGTCGCCACCAGGCTGGTGGATCGCGACGAGTCCGGCCTCCGCGAGGTCCGCGACAAGAATCCGTGCCACGCCCAGGGGCATGGAGAGCAGAGCCGAGACCTCGGCCACCGACTTGACTTCACGGCAGAGGTGGCAGATCCGCTGGTGCTCGGGGAGCAGCCCCATGAGCGCTGCCGGATCGGCCGTGGTGCTGATCAGTGCCTCTATGGCGAGCTGGTAGCGCGGCCGGGTCCGGCCGCCGGTCATCGCGTACGGACGTACCAGCGGCTGGTCGCCCTCATCCTCGTACGAATGAGCGTACGGATCATGAGAAGCGGTGGGCGGGGTCATGGATCCTCCGGGCGGGACAGCAAGTCGGTCAGTCGTGCCGTCTGACGGGGCCGGTGGGGGGAGGGCGGCCGGACGGTTTTTCCTGTATTCGGTAGAACCTTGCTAGTGGAGCAGGCTGCCCTGGAGCTCCGCCCGCAGATCCGGTGTGAGCACTGCGCCCGCACGGTCCACAAGCAGAGCCATCTCGTATCCGACGAGGCCGATGTCGCAGTCCGGGTGGGAGAGGACCGCGAGGGAGGACCCGTCCGAGATGGACATGAGGAAGAGGAAACCCCGTTCCATCTCGACGACCGTCTGGGCCACCGTGCCGCCCTCGAAGATGCGGGAGGCGCCGGCGGTCAGGGACGTGAGTCCGGAGGCAACGGCCGCGAGCTGGTCGGCGCGGTCGCGCGGGAAGCCCTCGGACATTGCCAGAAGGAGTCCGTCGGCGGAAACGACGACGGTGTGGGACACCCCGGGGGTGTTGTCAACGAAGTTGGTGATCAACCAGTTGAGGTTCTGTGCCGCCTGGCTCATCTGGCTCAACTAACGCTCCTGCTGGTGAGTGGGGCTGGGGAAGCTGCCGGTCTGGCCGGTACCGGCCTGGCGCCCCTGCTGAATGCCCCTACGAAGATTGGTCAGCCGTCCACGTACGTCATCGGGCGCACGCGAGACCTGCGGACCGGTTTGGTGCTGTTGCTGCTGCTGAGCCGTTCCCGCGACAAGGTTCGCGCGGGGGACCCGGCGCGGCAGACCCGAGACGGTCACGCCACCCGCGGAGGGCTGGCGTACCCGCTCGGCCTGACGGCCGAGTTCGTCATTGGGAGTGGTCCGCCAGGAAGAGGCGGAAGCGCCGGCGGGTGCCGGACGCTGCGGGGCCGCGGGAGCCTGTACGGGCTGCTGCGGCGTCTGCTCGTTCTGGGCGCCGTCGCCGCCCTGAGCCTGGTTGAACCAGTTGGTTTCCAGGGTGTCGTACAGCGGTGTACGTCCGTCGCCGGGACTCGTCGCCGGCGGCAGTTCCCAGCCGTCGTTCGGCCCCCGCACCTCGTCGGGCCGCTGAGGAGCGGTCCTGTTGTCCGGCTCCGGGGGGAGCGCGGGGCGGCGGCGCGCCTGCGGGCGCTGCTGCGGCGGGCGGTTGCCGTTGGCCGGCCGCTCGAACTGACCGGTGCCACCGTCCTGCCGCTCGCCGTAGCCCTGCGCCGGGTACTGCCCGGTGTCCTGCTGGGCGGGCGCCGCGTACTGGCCGTTGCCGTTGGTCCCGGTGTCGTACCCGTTCGGGGCGTACTGCGCCGGGTCCTGGCGGTTGTACTGGCCGCCCGCCTGCGGGTTGTGCCCCGCACCGGAGTGGTTCGGCGCACCGAACACGTCCGTGCGGACGAACTGTCCGTTGTCCTGCGGCGCGTTCGCGCCGGGACGCGGGGCGTCGTAATCGGGCCGCTGGAACTCGGCGGTGGACGCGGGTCCGGCCTGCCGGTCGTCGATCCGCGGCATCTGCGAGGTGACGTCCGGCTCCTCGTGGCCGCGCGGGGCGTCCTGCGCGGAACGCGGCACCGGCGGCTGCGCGTTGTCGTCGCTCCAGCTGGGCACCCGCGGCTGCGGGTTGCCGCCCGGCAGCTCGGCGCGCGGGCCGCCGCGGGGCGGCAGCTGCGGAGACTGCTGCTGGGGGCGACGGCCCTGGTCGCCGTTGCCGGCGGGCCGCTGCTGGGGCTGCTGCCCGGAACCGGGGCCGCGGTTGCCGCCCATGGTGTCCTGGCGGTTGCCGCCGAACAGGTCCTGCTGGCCGCCGGAGTTGTTCCCGAAGCCGTTGAAGCTCTGCTGGGCACCGGCGCCCGCGGGTGCCGGCCTGCCCTGCGGGGGATACGGGGGCTGCTGCGGAGACTGCTGGTTGCGGTTTCCGCCCTGCGCACCCGGTCCACCCGGACGGCCGCCCGCCTCGGGCCTGGGCAGTGCGGCCCGCGGCGCGGAACCCGCTCCGACCTGGCCACGCTGCGGCGGCGGGTTCAGCCGGCCGCCGTTGCCCTGACCGTTGCCCTGTCCCTGCGCACCCGCGCCGAGAGCGGGACCGCTGCCGGCACCGCCCCGGCGGGCCGCCGCGACACCGGCCGCGGCCTGCGCCGCCGCCGGACCGCCGACGGCGGGAGCGCCCTGGCCCTGCTTGTTGCCCGGAACCTTCTTGCCGCCCTGGGCGACGTCGACCGGCAGCATGACCAGCGCGGTCGTACCACCGGAGTCGGACGGGCGGAGCTGGATGCGGATGCCGTGCCGCTGCGACAGCCGGCCGACCACGAACAGACCCATGCGGCGCGAGACCGAGACGTCCACGGTGGGCGGCGAGGCGAGCCGCTCGTTGATCGCCGCGAGGTCCTCGGGCGAGAGGCCGATGCCGGTGTCGTGGATCTCGATCAGTACGCGGCCGTCGGGCAGCGCGTGACCGGTGACCTTGACCTTGGTCTGCGGGGAGGAGAACGACGTGGCGTTCTCCAGCAGCTCGGCGAGCAGGTGCACGAGGTCGTTGACCACGCGGCCGGCGACCTCGGTGGTGGGCACCGAGGAGAGTTCGATGCGCTCGTACTGCTCCACCTCGGACGCGGCGGCGCGGAGCACGTCGACCAGCGGGACCGGGCGGGTCCAGCGTCGGCCGGGTTCCTCACCGGCGAGGACCAGGAGGTTCTCACCGTTACGGCGCATGCGGGTCGCGAGGTGGTCGAGCTTGAACAGGGAGGACAGCTGGTCCGGGTCGGCCTCGCGGGACTCCAGTTCGGAGATGAGCGAGAGCTGACGCTGGATGAGGCCCTGCGAACGGCGCGAGAGGTTGGTGAACATCGCGTTGACGTTGCCTCGCAGGAGGGCCTGCTCGGCGGCGAGTCGTACGGCCTCGCGGTGCACGTCGTCGAAGGCCGCGGCCACCTGGCCGATCTCGTCCTTGGAGTGCACACCGACCGACTCGACGGACGTGTCGACGTCCTGCGGGTCGGACTCGGAGAGCTGCTTGACGAGCTCGGGCAGCCGGTCCTGGGCGACCTTCGTCGCGGTGTCCTGCAGCCGGCGCAGCGAGCGGATCATCGAGCGGGCCACCACGAAGGCGCCGACCAGCGACACACCGAGCACCAGCAGGATCAGCGCACCGGAGATGATCGCTTCCTGCTCGGCCTCGTTGCGCAGCTCGCGGGCCTTCTGCTCCATCTGGTTGAGGAGCGTCAGCTCGATCTTCGACATCTCCAGGATCTTGGCGGAGTCGGCGTCCACCCAGTCCAGGTACGAGCGCTTGGCCTGCAGCTGCAGACCGTTGTTGCGCTGCAGGACGCGCGACAGATAACCGTCGGCGTCCTTGATGGTCGGGCTCGGCTCGTCGAGCGGCTTGGTGAGCTGGTCGGCGTTGCCCTCGTAGATGTTGGCGAAGCTCGTGAGTTCGAACTTCTGGTTCTCGAAGGCGGAGAGGCCGTACTGCCGGTCGTTCGGGGAGAGCTCACCGAACGTCTTGTTCGTGGAGGGCAGGGCCGCCGCGATGATCGCGCGCTGGACCGACGCGTACTCCTTGGCGGTGGAGAACGCCGCCAGGGCGCGCGTGCGCTGGATCATCTCCGGGTTGCTGGTCGCCTCGGCCATGTCCTGGGAGAGACCGAGCAGCTGCTCGATGAGGCGGTGGTACGCCTCCACCGACTGGGACGAGTTGTCCTCGTCCTGGAAGGCGTTGTTACGGACCTTGTTGAGGGTGTTCAGCTGGGTGGCGATGGCCACCACGTTGTCGCGTACACCGTCGAGGTTCTCGTTGTTGTCCGCGTCGTCGAGCTCGTGGGTGCCTTCCAGGAAGGCGGCACGCGCACGGTCCGTCTTGTCGCGGAGGCCCTTGATCGTGACGTCGCTGGCCTTGGTGCCGTTGGCGAGCGGACCGGCCGACTTGTCGCGCTCCGTCTGGAGCGCCGCGGCGAGCTCGGTCGCCTGCTTCGTCATGTCGGTCAGCAGCTTCATGTTTTCGAGCTGCTGGATCTCGTCCATCGTGTCGCTGATGCGCAGCGCGCCCAGCGAGGTGGCCGCGACCACGGGCAGCGCGAGCAGCGAGACCAGACGCGTGGAGATGCGCCAGTTACGCAGTGCTATGCGCGAGCCGGGGCCGCTGGGGCCCTTCGCCTTGGGCGGCGCGGGTGCCGGGGTGCCGGGAGCACCGTTCGCCGCGTTCGGACCGCCCTTGCCCTGGGCGCCCTTGGGCGCACCGGGCCGCGAGGAGCGGTCACCGCTGTTGCCGGCCTGCGCCGGTCCCGGGTTCTGGGCGTGCTGGGGCGAGGAGCCGACTGCCCTGGGGCCAGTCCCGCCTTGCGGCTCCGGCTCCGCCGAAGCGCTGCCATCCCTCTTGAAACGTCCCTGCACTAGCGTCGCAACCTCTGGACCAGGCGCCCCTCCGCGTGAACGGTGGGACGGTGTCGGCGTCTTGGGAGCGCCCTGAAAGCACTCCCAGTGGTGGTCGTGAGTGACCGGCGCAGGTTCCCCTTTCCCGCCGCCACTCGGCGCTGCGTTGCGCCCCTGCGCGCCGGGTCGTTCCTGCGGCGGTCCGAGGAATTCCAGCACAGTGCCGGATCTCCAACAAGGCCCATGAGCCATGCTGTGACCTCCGTGACGCGTTGTGAGGGCAGCGTCACGAGACGTAGAAAGTGACCTCGTCCATATCGGACACTTAGGGACGAGACCTTCGTGGGCGAGGGGTGTCCCAGTCGCCATGATCAGGAGCGGAATGATGTCTTCCGTGGCGCAATGTCCGTTTGATGGCCTGGGGATGCGGGTCCCAATTGACCCAAATGCCCAGCAGTAAGTGAGGAAACTCACACGGCGATCACGGAGTCTTCACGGCTTCGACAGGGAAGCGCATGTTTAGCCTGACGCTTTACAGGGATGGCAAATCCGACAACCCGCGCCTACGCGACGGTTCCCGAACCCGCCGGCGCCTCCAAGGAACAGGGCCTGTAACCCCAGATGAAGACGACGATGACCTTCCTCAACATAGCCAACCCGCGGCGCACCACCCTCGCGCACCTCGACGACGCCGAGGAGCTGCGCACGCCGGAGCAGGAGGGGCACGCCGTCGAGCTCCCCGCGCAGACCGCCAACCCCCGCCGCACGATCCTCATGGACGTCCCGGTCGCGGCGGGCGTCACCGAGTAGTCACCCCACCCCGGCGGGCCACAGCCCAGTGGGCCCGGCCCGTAATGCGCGAGGCGGCCGCCCCTTGCCGCGTTAGCCTGGAGCATCAGACTCCGGCCAGCTCAGTGAGGGGCGCAAGGACACCGTGCGCATCGCCAGGTTCTCCATCGACGGCAACGTCGCGTTCGGTGCGGTCGAGGGCGAGAGCCCTCCTGGATCGACCGACGGCCTCGTGCTCGACATCATCAAGGGCATCCCGTTCGCCGACTTCGAGCTCTCCGGGACCAAGGTCCCGCTGAGCAAGGTCCGCCTCCTGCCGCCCGTGCTCCCGAACAAGGTCGTGGCCTTCGGCCGCAACTACGCGGACCACGCCAAGGAGATGGGCGGCGAGGTGCCCGACGCCCCGTTCGCCTTCTTCAAGCCCTCCACCTCGGTGATCGGCTCCGGCGACGAGATCGCGTACCCCTCCTTCACCGAGGAACTGCACCACGAGGCCGAGCTGGCCGTGGTCATCGGCCGGATGTGCCGTGAGGTCCCGCGCGAACGTGTCAAGGACGTGATCCTCGGCTACACCTGCGCCAACGACGTCACCGCACGTGACGTCCAGCGGCGCGAGAAGCAGTGGGCCAGGGCCAAGGGCTTCGACTCCTCCTGCCCGCTGGGCCCCTGGGTGGAGACGGACCTCGACCCGTCCGACCTCACCATCCAGTGCACGGTCAACGGCCAACAGCGCCAGCTGGGCCGCACCAGCGAGATGATCCACTCCATCGAGGATCTGATCGTCAACATCACCGAGGCCATGACGCTGCTCCCCGGCGACGTCATCCTCACGGGCACCCCCGCCGGGGTCGGCCCCCTCAGTGCCGGCGACGAGGTCGCCGTCACCATCGAAGGCATCGGCACTCTCACCAACAAGGTTGTCAAGCGTGGCTAGCGCATCCGACCCCGCCGTCCGAGTACGTTTCTGTCCCTCCCCGACCGGCAACCCCCACGTGGGCCTGGTCCGCACGGCCCTCTTCAACTGGGCGTACGCCCGCCACACCGGCGGCACGTTCGTCTTCCGTATCGAGGACACCGACGCGGCCCGCGACTCCGAGGAGTCGTACGAGCAGCTCCTGGACTCGCTGCGCTGGCTGGGCTTCGACTGGGACGAGGGCCCCGAGATCGGCGGCCCCCACGCGCCGTACCGCCAGTCGCAGCGCATGGACCTCTACAAGGACGTCGCCCGGAAGCTGCTGGACGCCGGCCGCGCCTACCACTGCTACTGCTCGACCCCCGAGCTGGACGCCCGCCGCGACGCCGCCCGCGCCGCGGGCAAGCCGTCCGGCTACGACGGCCACTGCCGCGACCTGAGTGCCGAGCAGAAGAGCGCGTACGAGGCGGAGGGGCGCACGCCCATCGTCCGCTTCCGGATGCCCGACGAGCCGATCATCTTCACGGACCTGGTCCGCGGCGAGATCACCTACCTCCCGGAGAACGTGCCGGACTACGGCATCGTCCGGGCCAACGGCGCCCCGCTCTACACGCTGGTCAACCCGGTCGACGACGCCCTGATGGAGATCACCCACGTCCTGCGCGGCGAGGACCTGCTCTCCTCCACCCCGCGGCAGATCGCCCTCTACAAGGCGCTGACCGAACTGGGCATCGCCAAGGAGACCCCGGCCTTCGGCCACCTCCCCTATGTGATGGGCGAGGGCAACAAGAAGCTCTCCAAGCGTGACCCCGAGTCCTCGCTGAACCTCTACCGCGAGCGCGGCTTCCTCCCGGAGGGGCTGCTGAACTACCTGTCCCTGCTGGGCTGGTCGCTCTCGGCGGACCGCGACATCTTCTCCGTCGAGGAGATGGTCGCCGCCTTCGACGTCTCGGACGTGAACCCCAACCCGGCACGCTTCGACCTCAAGAAGGCCGAGGCCATCAACGCGGACCACATCCGCCTGCTGGACGTCAAGGAGTTCGCCGAGCGCTGCGCCCCCTGGCTGAAGGCCCCCTTCGCGCCCTGGGCGCCGGAGGACTTCGACCCGGCCAAGTGGGACGCGATCGCCCCGCACGCGCAGACCCGCCTGAAGGTGCTCTCCGAGATCACCGACAACGTCGACTTCCTGTTCCTGCCGGAGCCTGCCGTCGACGAGGCGTCCTGGACGAAGGCCATGAAGGACGGCTCGGACGCTCTCCTCGCGACGGCCCGCGAGAAGCTGGAGGCCGCGGACTGGGCCTCCGCCGAGTCCCTCAAGGAGGCCGTGCTGGCCGCCGGTGAGGCGCACGGCCTGAAGCTGGGCAAGGCGCAGGCCCCGGTCCGTGTCGCCGTCACCGGCCGCACGATCGGCCTGCCCCTCTTCGAGTCCCTGGAGATCCTGGGCAAGGAGAAGTCGCTGGCGCGCATCGACGCGGCCCTGGCGAAGCTGACCGCGTAGGCGATACACGGGGAAGGGGCGGCATCCGTACGGGATGCCGCCCCTTCCCGCGTCCACCGGGAACCGCGCCGGAGGTACCGTCGGACCATGACGATCCGAGCCGTGCTGTGGGACGTGGACGACACCCTCTTCGACTACACCACGGCCGACAGGGCCGGTATGCGCGGGCACTTGACCGCCGAGGGCCTGCTCGACGGATTCGGGTCCGTGGAGCAGGCCCTGGACCGCTGGCGCGAGCTCACCGACGAGCAGTGGGCGCGGTTCGCGGCCGGCGAGGTGGACTGGGAGGGCGGGCGCCGGGACCGGGTGCGGGCGTTTCTGGGCAGGCCCCTGACCGACACGGAGGCGGAGGGCTGGTTCGGCCGTTACCTCGGTCACTACGAAGGGGCCTGGGCGTTGTTCCCGGACGTCCTGCCCGTCCTCGACCTTCTCGCGGGAAGCCACCGGCACGCGGTGCTCTCCAACTCCAGCCTGCGTGTCCAGGACCACAAACTGCGCGTCCTCGGCGTACGGGACCGCTTCGAATCGGTGCTGTGCGCGGCCGAACTGGGCGTCTCCAAACCCGCGGCCGAGGCCTTCCACACGGCCTGCGAGGCTCTGGACCTGCCACCGCAGGAGGTCGCGTACGTCGGTGACCACCCGGAGATCGACGGGCGGGGCGCGGCCGACGCCGGCCTGTTCTCCGTCTGGATCGACCGCACGGGCATGAGCGCGGTCACACCCCCCGCTCCGGACACCGCACCGGGCCCGCCCGCGGATCGGCTCTCCCACCCGCGCCGGATCGTCTCGCTGGCCGAACTCCCCGGGATCCTCCGGCCCGATACCCGTTTTGGAGCGCCGTCCACCTTCAGGTAATGTTCTTCCTGCGCCGCCGGAGTGCGGGCCGAAAGGCCGGAGACCGGAGGCGCAAGCTAAAACAAAATCCCCATGGGGTTGAGTTTCAGTGGCCTATGGTGTAATTGGCAGCACGACGGTTTCTGGTTCCGTTAGTCTAGGTTCGAGTCCTGGTAGGCCAGCTCGCAGAGCTTATCTGCACAAGCAGAGACCAGCTCTGCAAGGCCCCCGTTGTGTAGCGGCCTAGCACGCCGCCCTCTCAAGGCGGTAGCGCCGGTTCGAATCCGGTCGGGGGTACAGATCCTTCCCAGGGGGTCAGTCCGGGTCGCACCCGCTGACTCTCATGCAGGATCGCTAGGGCCCCCGTTGTGTAGCGGCCTAGCACGCTGCCCTCTCACGGCAGTAGCGCCGGTTCGAATCCGGTCGGGGGTACAGAGTGGTGTAGACCACTATTGGGCTATGGTGTAATTGGCAACACGACGGTTTCTGGTTCCGTTGTTCTAGGTTCGAGTCCTGGTAGCCCAGCTGGATCACTTGTGGTCCTCGCCCCCGTTGTGTAGCGGCCTAGCACGCTGCCCTCTCACGGCAGTAGCGCCGGTTCGAATCCGGTCGGGGGTACAGAGAGAAGAAGCCCTCCTCAACTGGGGAGGGCTTCTTTCGTGCTGCGCGCCCGGAGGACAGCGGGTGAGGGACAGCAGGTGAGGCATCAGCTGAGGGCGTCAACCCTGGCCGTTCGCTGCGGCGTTGAAGCGATCGGCCGGGGGAGTCGACAGGGCGGGGATTCAGCTGGTGCGGCGCAGGGCCTCGGACAGACGCGCGGCCGCGTCGATGATCGCCTGGGCGTGCATCCGGCCCGGGTGGCGCGTCAGCCGCTCGATCGGGCCCGACACCGAGACGGCGGCGACCACGCGGTTCGAGGGCCCGCGCACCGGCGCGGAGACGGACGCGACGCCCGGCTCCCGCTCGCCGATCGACTGGGCCCAGCCCCGGCGCCGTACGCCCGACAGGGCCGTCGCCGTGAAGCGGGCGCCCTGGAGGCCGCGGTGCAGGCGCTCCGGCTCCTCCCAGGCCATCAGGATCTGGGCCGAGGAACCGGCCTTCATCGTGAGCGTCGAGCCGACCGGGACCGTGTCCCTGAGGCCCGACAGACGCTCCGCCGCGGCGACGCAGATGCGCATGTCGCCCTGGCGGCGGTAGAGCTGGGCGCTCTCGCCCGTGATGTCGCGCAGATGCGTGAGCACCGGGCCCGCCGTCGCGAGGAGGCGGTCCTCGCCCGCCGCCGCTGCCAGCTCGGCCAGCCGGGGGCCGAGAATGAAACGGCCCTGCATGTCACGCGCCACCATCCGGTGGTGTTCAAGTGCCACGGCGAGGCGATGTGCCGTGGGCCGTGCCAGTCCGGTCGCCGCGACCAGTCCCGCGAGGGTGGCCGGACCGGACTCCAGTGCGCTCAGGACAAGGGCTGCCTTGTCCAGAACGCCGACGCCGCTACTGTTGTCCATGAAACGATACTCGCGTCTCACTCTGTGAAACGCAAGTTCAATTTTCCGTGGAACGCGCCACCCTGATACATACACGGCCCGTGGACCGACGGGCCTGGCGGAAGACGTCCGGTACGGGGGGTACGGGCGCCCGCCGCCCCGGAAATCTCTAGTTGGGCCGGCGCCACACAGGCCGGCCGGAGGGAAAGCGATGGGTAGGACACTCGCGGAGAAGGTCTGGGACGACCACGTCGTCCGGCGCGCGGAGGGCGAGCCCGACCTTCTCTTCATCGATCTGCACCTGCTGCACGAGGTGACCAGCCCCCAGGCCTTCGACGGCCTCCGTCAGGCGGGGCGCCCCGTGCGCCGGCTCGACCTCACCATCGCCACCGAGGACCACAACACCCCCACCCTCGACATCGACAAGCCCATCGCGGACCCGGTCTCCCGGGCCCAGCTGGAGACGCTGCGCAAGAACTGCGCCGACTTCGGCGTGCGCCTGCACTCGCTGGGCGACGTCGAGCAGGGTGTCGTCCACGTCGTCGGCCCGCAGCTGGGCCTGACCCAGCCCGGCACCACGGTCGTGTGCGGCGACTCCCACACCTCCACGCACGGCGCGTTCGGCGCGCTGGCCTTCGGCATCGGCACCTCCCAGGTCGAGCACGTGCTGGCCACCCAGACGCTGCCGCTGGCCCGCCCGAAGACCATGGCCATCACGGTCGACGGCGAACTGCCCGAGGACGTCACGGCCAAGGACCTGATCCTGGCGATCATCACCAAGATCGGAACGGGCGGCGGCCAGGGCTACATCCTGGAATACCGCGGCTCCGCCATCGAGAAACTCTCGATGGAGGCCCGCATGACCATCTGCAACATGTCGATCGAGGCCGGCGCCCGCGCGGGCATGATCGCCCCGGACGAGACCACCTTCGCGTACATCGAGGGCCGCGCCCACGCCCCCCAGGGCGAGGACTGGGACGCCGCCGTCGCGTACTGGAAGACCCTGAAGTCGGACGACGACGCGGAATTCGACGCGGAGGTCGTCATCGACGCCGCCTCCCTCGCGCCGTTCGTCACCTGGGGCACCAACCCCGGCCAGGGAGCACCGCTTTCGGCCGCCGTCCCCGATCCTGCTTCGTACGAAGACGCTTCGGAGCGGTACGCCGCCGAAAAGGCCCTGGAGTACATGGGGTTGACCGCCGGACAGCCGCTGCGGGACATCAGGGTCGACACCGTCTTCGTAGGTTCGTGCACCAACGGCCGTATCGAGGACCTGCGGGCCGCCGCGGAGATCGTCGGAGGCCGCAAAGTCGCCGACGGCGTACGCATGCTGGTCGTCCCCGGCTCCGCGCGCGTCGGACTGCAGGCCGTCTCCGAGGGCCTCGACCTGGTCTTCAAGGAGGCCGGCGCCGAATGGCGGCACGCGGGCTGCTCGATGTGTCTGGGCATGAACCCCGACCAGCTGGCCCCCGGTGAGCGCTCCGCGTCCACCTCCAACCGCAACTTCGAGGGCAGGCAGGGCAAGGGCGGCCGTACGCACCTGGTGTCGCCGCAGGTCGCCGCCGCCACGGCCGTACTGGGCCATCTGGCGTCCCCCGCCGACCTGTCCGAAGCCGATGCCCGTACGCCCGCTGGAGTCCGATAGCCATGGAAGCATTCACCAAGCACACCGGCCGGGCGGTCCCGCTGCGCCGCAGCAACGTGGACACCGACCAGATCATCCCCGCCCACTGGCTCAAGAAGGTGACCAGGGACGGCTTCGAGGACGGGCTCTTCGAGGCTTGGCGCAAGGACGCGTCCTTCATCCTCAACCAGCCCGAGCGCGCGGGCGCCACGGTCCTGGTCGCGGGCCCCGACTTCGGCACCGGATCCTCGCGCGAACACGCCGTCTGGGCGCTGCAGAACTACGGCTTCAAGACGGTCATCTCCTCGCGCTTCGCGGACATCTTCCGCGGCAACTCTCTGAAGAACGGCCTGCTCACAGTGGTTCTGGAGCAGAAGATCGTGGACGCGCTCTGGGAGCTCACCGAGAAGGACCCGCAGGCCGAGATCACGGTCGACCTGGAGGCCCGTGAGGTGCGCGCCGAGGGCATCACGGCCGCCTTCGAACTCGACGAGAACGCCCGCTGGCGGCTGCTGAACGGGCTGGACGACATCTCCATCACCCTGCAGAACGAGGCGGACATCTCCACGTACGAGGCCAAGCGGCCCTCCTACAAGCCGCGGACCGTTCAGGTCTGACCGGAGCCGGACCCGCACGGCTGATTCCAGCCAGGCAACAAGCCTCTGTACCCCCAATCGTGGACGGTTGGGGGTACATCCGTGTCTGCCTCCGGAAGGGGTGTTCCGGCCTTTGTGATTGGCCTCAACTACCCTTGTTTGCGGGGCCTTTGATGGGGTAGCCGAAACCCGGCAGAGCCTTGTGGGCAGGTGCGCCGGAGGCCTTCGGGAGGCGGTAGTTACCCCCTGCGCAGGCGACAACTCGCCCCAGATGGCACAATCTGTGCATGGAACACGACGGCCAACTCGACCTCTATGCGGCAGTCGCGTCCCAACTCAAGGAAGCGCACACATCGGTGCGCGCACTGCAAGTCCCGGAGGGCGTACGGATGGCGCTGACCCGGAAGCTGCTGGTCATTACGGCCGTGGCCAAACACGATCTCGCCGATGCGACAAGGCGTCTGGAGCGGTTCACGACGGACCTCGACGAGGGCCGAATCCCCGAAGAGGAACGCTGAGGAACTTGGGCGGCGCCCCAGTTCGTTGCGGCACAAGGGTGATTAGCCCGTTTCGTGTTTGATTTGCGGTATATATCTGCCTAACGTGCGAAAAAGCTTGAACACTTTCGTTCTGGCAATGTCTCCGAAGGGGAAGACGTGAACAAGGCGCAGCTCGTAGAAGCGATTGCCGACAAGGTCGGCGGGCGTCAGCAGGCCGCTGACGCGGTCGACGCCGTACTGGACGCCGTGGTGCGTGCAGTTGTCGGCGGGGACCGGGTCTCGGTCACCGGCTTCGGTTCCTTCGAGAAGGTGGACCGTCCGGCCCGTTACGCCCGCAACCCGCAGACCGGAGAGCGGGTTCGGGTCAAGAAGACCTCCGTGCCCCGTTTCCGCGCGGGCCAGGGCTTCAAGGACCTGGTGAGCGGCTCGAAGAAGCTCCCCAAGAACGACGTGGCGGTCAAGAAGGCCCCCAAGGGCAGCCTGAGCGGTGGCGCCTCCGCCACGGTCAAGAAGGCCGCGGCCAAGA
Organism: Streptomyces dioscori; assembly: GCF_003024195.1. Taxonomy (GTDB): domain Bacteria; phylum Actinomycetota; class Actinomycetes; order Streptomycetales; family Streptomycetaceae; genus Streptomyces; species Streptomyces dioscori. The sequence continues at coordinate 31,922 of NZ_KZ679061.1, read as the reverse complement.
AGGCCACCACCGCCAGGAAGGCGACGGGGGCCGCGAAGAAGACCACGGCCGCTGCGACGACCCGGAAGGCGACCGCGGCGAAGAAGACCTCGTCCGCAGCTGCGAAGAAGACCACCGCCACGGCCAAGAAGGCGACCGCCAAGAAGACGTCGGCGACCGCGAAGAAGACCTCGGCGGCGGCCAAGAAGACCACCGCGAAGAAGGCGGCGGCGAAGAAGGCCCCCGCGAAGAAGGCCGCGGCCAAGAAGGCGCCGGCCAAGAAGTCGGCGGCCCGTACGACCACCACCGCCAAGAAGGCCACCGCCCGCAGGTAGACAGGGGCGCAGGGCATACACGCGCCGGGCCGGGCTCCCATGGGGGAGCCCGGCCCGCGGCGTTTGCGGATGCTTTGGGTTGCCTCAGAAGGTCTGCAGGGTCACCAGGGTGATGTGGTGGTTGTCCTCGCCTTCGACCTCGATCCGTACGCGCTGGCCCGGACGGAGCAGTCTGAGGCCGCCCTTGTCGAAGGCCGGGGCGTCGAAGGGGACGGGGGTGCCGTCGTCCAGGAGTACCTGGCCGGTGCGGGTTTCTGGGTCGTATGTGTACGCGGTCGCCTGCATGGCAGCAGGGTATGCGGTTCCCCTTGCCGGGGGGTGGGGCATCTGTGGTTGGGGTCGGTGGGTACGTGCCGGCCCGGTGGGGGCTTGTCGCGCCGTTCCCCGCGCCCCTTTGGGGTGTCCGGCGTGGTGGGTACGTGCGGGTTCGGTGGGGGCTTGTCGCGCAGTTCCTCGCGCCCCTGAAGGGCGCCCCTTGGGGGCGGCCGTCGGGGGTCAGGCTGCTTTGAGGTGTTGGGCTGCCGCTGTCGTGCGGGGGCCCGTGCCCAGGGTCAATGCCGCTTGCAGGTCCGCGCCCGTGTCCACGTCCTGGCGTACGGAATCCACCGCGGTCAGCAGGAGTTCCTCGGCGCCCGAGGCGCGATGGCGCGCGCGGGAATCCGTTCCGAAAGCGGGAAGCAATTCATGGCCCGGGGACGCGGCCAGGAGAGTGGTGCCGATTCCTGCTGCGTCCGCGAGGAAAGCACGGGGGAATTCAGCGGCGGCGGTGAGGACCCGGGCCAATTCGAGAGGGCGCAGAGCGGGCAGATCCGCGTTCAGCGCGGCCAGCGCGGTGTGCGGGTTCGCGGTGCGCACGACCGCCTCCGCGTGCCGCAGGGCGGTGTTCAGGCCGCCCCCGGGTTCGTCCGGGACGATCCGGGCACCCAGGGCCGCCAATTCGCGTCCGGCAAGCGCGTCGCCCGTGACTACGGCCACACCCGCGACTTCCGGGCAGGCCAGCGCCGCGGCCACCGTGTCCTGTGCGAAGGCGAGGGCGAGCCCGGGGCGCAGACCGTCGGCCGCGGTGTCCGAGAGCCTGCTCTTCGCCCGCGCAAGGGCTTTGAGGGGTACGACCATGATCCATTGCACGAGCGTTTCGTCCCTCCCTTGTCCGGCCCATTGTCCCCCGCGCACCGGAGAGGGGCCGAGGCCGGGGCGTACGGTGTTCTCGACAGACCGGCGGCCCGGGGTGACACTTGTGCGGCCCCCAAGGCCCAAGAGGAAGGTGTTCGCGTGTCCCGCCGCAGAATCGGCTTCTGGTACCGCTTCTCAGCGGTCCTCGTCAAACCGCCGCTGGTGGTTCTGATCAAGCGGGACTGGCGCGGAATGGAGAACATTCCTGCCGATGGCGGATTCATCACCGTGGTGAACCATAATTCTCACGCCGATCCGTTCGCGTACGGGCACTTTCAGTACAACACCGGCCGGGTTCCGCGTTTCCTCGCCAAGAGCGGGCTTTTCAAGAGCGGATTCGTCGGCGCGGCCATGCGCGGCACCGGACAGATCCCGGTGTACCGCGAGAGTTCCGACGCGCTCAGCGCCTACCGGGCCGCGATCGACGCCGTGGAGCGCGGGGACTGCGTCGCCTTCTATCCCGAGGCCACCCTCACCCGTGACCCCGACCTGTGGCCGATGACCGGCAAGACGGGTGCCGCGCGGGTCGCGCTGGAGACCAGGTGCCCGGTGATCCCGGTGGCCCAGTGGGGCGCCAACCACCTCCTGGCCCCGTACGCGAAGAAGCCCGACCTCTTCCCGCGCAAGACGCACCACGTACTCGCGGGCCCGCCCGTGGACCTCTCGCGGTTCTACGGCAAGGAGATGACCCCCGACCTCCTCAAGGAGGCGACCGAGGTCATCATGGCCGCGATCACCGCGCAGCTGGAGCTGATCCGCGGCGAGAAGGCGCCGGCCACGCGGTACGACCCGCGCCTGGTGCGGATCGAGCAGCGGCGCAGGACACGGGAACAGGACGAGCAGGAAGCGCACGACGACCACGACGAGCTGACCGCGCGCCGGGGACCGGCCGCGCAGGAGAAGACCGCGCGGGAAGCAGGCGTGCGGGACACGACCGAGGCAGAGCACGAAAAGAGGCACGGCAAGTGACGACATCCGGCAGGCCCGTCAAGGCGACCGTCTTCGGGACCGGATCGTGGGGCACCGCCTTCGGCATGGTGCTCGCCGACGCCGGCTGCGACGTGACGCTGTGGGGACGGCGGGCCGAGATCGCCGAAGCGGTCAACTCCACCCGCACGAACCCCGACTACCTGCCGGGCATCGAACTCCCGGAGAACCTGCGGGCCACCACCGACGCCGCCGAGGCCGCCCGCGGAGCCGACTTCACGGTGCTCGCCGTGCCCTCGCAGACCCTGCGCGAGAACCTGGCCGAATGGGCGCCGCTGCTCGCGCCCGGCACGGTCCTCGTCTCCCTCATGAAGGGCGTCGAACTGGGCTCCGCGATGCGGATGAGCGAGGTGATCGAGGACGTCGCGAAGGTCGGCGCCGACCGGATCGCCGTCGTCACGGGGCCCAACCTGGCCCGGGAGATCGCCGCCCGGATGCCGGCCGCCGCCGTGGTCGCGTGCAGCGACGAAGGGGTGGCCCAGCGGCTCCAGGCCGTCTGCCACACGCCGTACTTCCGGCCCTACACCAACACCGACGTGGTGGGCTGCGAGCTCGGCGGCGCGGTCAAGAACGTCATCGGCCTCGCCGTCGGCATCGCGGACGGCATGGGCCTGGGCGACAACGCCAAGGGGTCCCTCATCACACGGGGGTTGGCGGAGACGACCCGGCTCGGGCTGAGGATGGGCGCCGACCCGCTGACGTTCGCCGGACTCGCGGGCCTGGGCGACCTCGTGGCGACCTGTTCCTCACCGCTCTCGCGCAACCACACCTTCGGTACGAACCTCGGCAAGGGCATGACCCTCCAGGAGACCATCGCGGTCACCAAGCAGACCGCCGAGGGCGTCAAGTCCTGTGAGTCCGTACTGGACTTGGCGCGCCGGCACGGAGTCGACATGCCCATCACGGAGACCGTCGTCGAGATCGTCCACGAGGGCAAGCCGCCGGTGGTCGCCGTCAAGGAACTGATGTCACGCACCGCCAAGCCGGAACGGCACTGAGCGACCCCGCCACCGGCCGCTGACTCGGAGCCGTACCACCGGGTACTCTCAACCCGATATGAGCACCGAGAACCTTCCCCAGAACCCTGAGCAGCCGCCTCGCAAGCCGCGCGTGGCCGTCGTCTTCGGCGGGCGCAGCTCCGAACACGGGATCTCCATGGTCACCGCCGGAGCCGTCCTGCGGGCCGTCGACCGGACCAAGTACGACGTCCTGCCGATCGGGATCACCCGGGAAGGCCGCTGGGTGCTCACGGCCGACGACCCGGAACGGATGACGATCACCGAGCGTCGTACGCCCGACGTCGAGTCGCTCGCCGAGTCGAGCGAGGGCGGCGTGATCCTGCCCCTCGACCCCGCCGACCGCGAAGTGGTCTACAGCGAGCCGGGTTCGGTGCCTAAGGCGCTCGGCGAGGTCGACGTCGTCTTCCCGATGCTGCACGGTCCGTACGGCGAGGACGGCACCCTGCAGGGTCTGCTGGAGCTCTCCGGTGTCCCGTACGTCGGCTCGGGCGTGCTCGCCTCGGCCGTCGGCCAGGACAAGGAGTACATGAAGCGGGTGTTCACCTCCTTCGGGCTGCCCGTCGGTCCGTACGTGGTGATCCGGCCCCGTGAGTGGGAGCAGGACGAGTCGGCGGCCCGCAAGAAGATCATCGACTTCGCGGGGGAGCACGGCTGGCCGCTCTTCGTGAAGCCCGCGCGCGCGGGGTCGTCGATCGGCATCACCAAGGTCGAGGACCTGTCCGGCCTCGACGAGGCGATCGCGGCGGCCCAGCACCACGACCCGAAGATCCTCGTCGAGGCGCTGCTGCGCGGCCGTGAGATCGAGTGCGGGGTCCTGGAGTTCGAGGACGGGCCCCGGGCGTCCGTACCGGCCGAGATCCCGCCGGTGCAGTCGCACGCGTACTACGACTTCGAGGCGAAGTACATCGACTCGACGCCCGGTATCGTGCCGGCGCCGCTGACTCCCGAGCAGACCGCGGAGATCCGGCGTCTGGCCGTCGAGGCCTTCGAGGCCGCGTCCTGCGAGGGCCTGGTCCGCGCGGACTTCTTCCTCACGGAGGACGGCGAGTTCGTGATCAACGAGATCAACACGATGCCCGGCTTCACGCCGATCTCCATGTACCCCAAGATGTGGGAAGCGTCAGGAGTCCCGTACCCGGAACTGGTGGACCGCCTCATCCAGGCGGCCCTGCGCAGGTCGACGGGCTTGCGGTAGGGGGTTGTGCCGTAGGGGGGCGCCGACTCCGGCTTTCGGGCGGGCGGGCACGGCTTTCGGCTTTGAGCGCGTGGGCACCGGCTTCGCTTCTTCGGGCGGCGCCGGGCCGGGCCTTCGCCTTCATGGGCGCCGGGCCCATGCCTTCAGGGGCGCGGGGAACTGCGCAACGCCAACCACGACGCACCCGCGCCCGGCAACGCACCCGCCAACGCTCAGGCCTAAGCCATCAATCCGCGATCCCCAAAGGAATCGCCTTCTTGATGGCCCCGGCCAGATCGACAAGAACAGCGGACGTGTCCCGCCCCGAAGGCACCGTCACCTCGACGTACACCCGCCGCTGAGCGGAGGTGAAGCGGGTCACCCCACCGTCCCGCTCCTCCATCAGCCACCCCACCCCGTTCACGCCACCCCCGATCGCGTCGGGATCGCTCCCGTCGGCCACCTTGGGGTCGACCATCTTCGCGGGCCGCGACACCCCGCAGCGCAGTATGATCGCCGGGCTTCCCCAGCCCGCGGTCAGCGCTGACCGGGGCTCGGGATCCTCCCGATCGAGGCCGTCCACCTTCCGTGGCAACGACTTGTCCAGGTTCCGGCACAACTCGGCGGCCTTCGCCCCCGGACTGGGAACCGGGGCCGGGGCGTTGTCGTCTGCTGAGGAGCAGCCTGTGGCAGCGATCAGCAGAACGAGGGCGGGCAGCCCGACCAAAGAAGCACGCCGGTGACGGAAGAAGTCCACCGGCCCAGCGTAGACGGGGGCTACAGGTGCACGACCGGGCAGGTCAGGGTGCGGGTGATGCCGTCCACTTGCTGGACTCGCGCGACCACCATGCGACCGAGCTCGTCCACCGTGTCGGCCTGGGCCCGCACGATCACGTCGTACGGCCCGGTCACGTCCTCGGCCTGGATCACCCCCGAAATCTTGCTGATCGTCTCGGCGACGGTCGACGCTTTGCCGACCTCCGTCTGGATCAGGATGTACGCCTGTACCACGGAACCTCCAGGGCGGCCACGAGGATCATGTGGGGAAAAGGAACGCCACGGTATCGCGTCGCCGCACGCCACGGGGAGACCCGCGGGGGCGGGGGCTTGCGCGCCAGGGTGCACGGACGGCACAGGTTGACGGTTGACTCGACGGTACCGAGGTACGGGACGGCCCGCGACCGGACGGACGTGCGACGCGACCGGGCCGGCGTGGGAACAGAAGCGCAGCTGAGCGGCAACAGAAGCAGACAAGGCAACCCGGTTCATGGGCACGAAGGGAACAGGTGAGACTCGGTGAAGGGAACCGTGGGCGAGTTGGGGGAGTTCGGGCTCATCAAGGAGCTCACCTCCCGGCTCACCACCACCCCGGCGGTACGCGTCGGGCCGGGTGACGACGCGGCCGTGGTGGCCGCCCCCGACCGCAGGGTCGTGGCGAGCACCGACATCCTCCTGGAGGGGCGACACTTCCGGCGCGACTGGTCCACGGCGTACGACGTCGGGCGCAAGGCCGCCGCGCAGAACCTCGCGGACATCGCCGCCATGGGCGCGGTGCCGACCGCACTGCTCCTAGGCCTGGTCGTCCCGGCCGAACTGCCCGCCACCTGGCCCTCCGAGCTGATGGACGGCCTGCGCGACGAGTGCCAGGTCGCGGGCGCGGCCGTGGTCGGCGGCGACGTCGTACGCGGCGACACGATCACCGTGGCGATCACCGCGCTCGGCGATCTGCGCAACCACGAGCCGGTGACCCGCGCCGGCGCCCGGCCCGGCGACGTGGTGGCCGTGACGGGCTGGCTGGGCTGGTCCGCGGCCGGGCACGCCGTGCTCTCCCGCGGCTTCCGCTCGCCGCGCGCCTTCGTCGAGGCCCACCGGCGCCCGGAACCCCCGTACCACGCCGGCCCCGCGGCGGCCGGGCTCGGCGCGACCTCCATGACGGACGTCAGCGACGGGCTGATCGCCGACCTCGGGCACATCGCCGAGGCCAGCAAGGTACGCATCGACATCCGCTCCGGAGCCGTCGACATCCCCACGCAGATGAACGACATCGGGCAGGCCGTCGGCGTCGACCCGATCCAGTGGGTGCTGACCGGCGGTGAGGACCACGCGATCGTCGCCACCTTCCCGCCGGACGTGAAACTGCCCGCCCGCTGGAAGGTCATCGGCGAGGTCCTCAACCCGTCGGCGCTGCCCCAGGTCACGGTCGACGGGGCGCCCTGGACCAGCAAGGGCGGCTGGGACCACTTCGGGGACATCGAGTCATGAGCGCGCCACCGGATGTTCCCCAGGGCACCCCGCCGCGCGTACTGACGGTCGCGGGTTCCGACTCCGGTGGCGGGGCCGGGATCCAGGCCGACCTGAAGACCATGCTCGCGCTCGGCGTGCACGGCATGAGCGTGCTCACCGCCGTCACCGCGCAGAACTCCCTCGGCGTGCAGGGCGCCTGGGAGCTGCCGGTGGAGGCGGTGCGCGCCCAGTACCGCAGCGTGGTCGACGACATCGGCGTCCAGGCGGTCAAGACCGGCATGCTCTCATCCGCCGAACTCGTGGAGGCCGTCGCCGAGTTGATCGGCGGCACCGACGCACCGGCCGTGGTCGACCCGGTCGGCGTCTCCAAGCACGGCGACCCCCTGCTGGCCTCGTCCGCCCTGGACTCCGTACGGACGAAGCTGCTCCCGGTGGCCACGGTGGCGACGCCGAACCTCGACGAGGTGGCCCAGCTCACGGGCGTGACGGTCGAGTCGGAGGACGGGATGCGGCGGGCCGCGGAGGCCGTGCTGTCCTACGGGCCCGGCTGGGCGCTGATCAAGGGCGGTCACCTGAGCGGGGACGCGGTGGACTTCCTCACCGACGGCTCCGACGAGCTGTGGCTGCGCGCGCCCCGGTTCGACAACCGGCACACCCACGGCACGGGGTGCACGCTCGCCAGCGCGATCGCCTCGGAGCTGGCGAAGGGGCTGTCGGTGCCGGACGCGGTCGTGGCGGCGAAGGAGTACGTCACCGGGGCGATCGCGGCCGGATTCGCGCTCGGGGCCGGGATAGGCCCGGTCGATCACCGCTGGCGGTTCACCTCGGTGACCGAGCGCGGCTGAGAGCAGCTGAGGGCGACCGGGCAGCCGGGCCGCCCGCCGCATCGCGGAGCGGCCAGGGAACAGCAGAAAGCCGGTCCTCCGTGAGGGGGACCGGCTTCGAGCGGTGGACCAGCAGTGGCTGCGCGCTGTTGCAGAGCGATCAGCGCGAGACCTTGCCGGCCTTGATGCACGAGGTGCAAGCGTTGACGCGCTTCGGCGTCCCGCTGACCACGGTACGGACGCGCTGGATGTTCGGGTTCCAGCGACGGGACGTACGGCGGTGCGAGTGCGAGATGCTGTTGCCGAAGCTCGGCCCCTTGCCACAGACGTCGCAGTTGGCAGCCACGGGTCACTCCAAAGACTTCAGATGCTCTTACGGTGGATCCCGGCATGCCGGGATCAGGATCGTAGGATCTGAGTGGCGCTGCCAGGGGGAAGGCCCGATGAGATCGGGCAACCGGAGCAGCATACAACGACTGCGTCCGTACAACGAAACTACCATGTCCGGCGCGGGGTCCCTCCCGGCCCTCGTCCGGCCCTCTTCCGGCGGGCACCCCACCTGGGTCTACGCTGCGTCGGACGTTCGGCCGCTCGCTCCGGCCGCTCAGACCGGCTGCTCAAGGAGGCGCAGGTGCCGCAGGTGCCGCAGACGTTGGACGCATCCGCGGTACGCGCCTGGTGCGGACTCGCGCTGGAGGCCCTCGGCCGTGCGCGCGAGGAGATCGACGCGATCAATGTCTATCCCGTCGCCGACGGGGACACCGGCACCAACCTCTATCTGACCGTCGAGTCGGCCGCCGCGGCGGTCGAGGCGGTCTTCGCGGCGCACGCGGCGATGTCCGTGGTCGGCACCACACCCGAGGGGCCGGAATCCGGCGGGCCGGTGTCCGAGGGGGCTGCGTCCGAGAGGTCTGCGCCTGGCCGGTCGGTCTCCTACGGGCCTGTGATCGAGCCGCCCACGCTCGCGGACGCGGTACGGGCCATGGCGCACGGCGCGCTCATCGGGGCCCGGGGCAACTCGGGGACGATCCTCGCGCAGCTCCTGCGGGGCATGGCGCAGGTGCTCGCCGCCGACACGGGCACGGCCCGGACCGACGGTCCGGGCCTGCGGCTCGCCCTGCGGCACGCGGCCGACGCGGCCCGGCAGGCCGTCGCGCATCCGGTCGAGGGCACGGTCCTCACGGTCGCCTCGGCCGCCGCCGACGCGGCCTCGGGTGCCGAGGGGGACTGCGCGCTGGTCGCGCGGGCCGCGTACGAGGGCGCGCGGGCGGCGCTCGCGGCGACCCCCGGGCAGCTGGCCGTCCTGGAACGGGCCGGAGTGGTCGACGCGGGCGGACGGGGACTGGTGGCCGTGCTGGGGGCGCTGGTGGAGACGTTCACCGGAGCGGCCCCCGCCGTGGGAGCGGTCCCGGTACTCGCGCCCCACGCGCGCGTGCAGGCCGAGACGGGGGAGTGCGCCGACGGCGGTACCGGCGCAGGCCCCGCACCCGCCCGGGACGACGAGAGCGGCCCGGCCTTCGAGGTGATCTACCTCCTGGAGGCGGACGACACGGCCGTGGCGCGGCTGCGGGACCGGCTCGACGCGCTCGGGGACTCGCTCGTCGTGGTCGGCGGAGACGGGCTGTGGAACGTACACGTGCACGTCGACGACGCCGGCGCGGCCGTGGAGGCGGGCGTCGAGGCCGGCCGGCCGCACCGGATCCGGATCACGCACTTCGGTCCCGCCGACGCGCACACCACGGGCTCGACGGTCCGGCCGGTCCGGGAGAGGGCACAGCGCGCGGTCGTGGCGGTCGTCCCCGGGGAGGGCCTCGCACGGCTCTACGCCGAGGCGGGGGCCACCACCGTCCTCGCGCGCCCCGGGGAGCCGCCGGCCAGCGGAGAACTCGTGGACGCGGTACGGCGGGCCCACGCCCTGGAGGTCGTCCTGCTGCCGAACGACGCCGAGCTGCGCCACACGGCCGCCGCGGCGGCCGAACAGGCCCGCACCGAGGGCGTACGGGTCGCGCTGATCCCCACGCGCTCGGCGGTGCAGGGGATCGCCGCGCTCGCCGTGCACGAGCCCGAGCGGCGCTTCGACGAGGACGTGGTCGCGATGACCTCGGCGGCGGGCGCGACCCGGTACGCCGAGGTGGAGGTCGCGGAACGCCAGTCCTGGACCATGGCCGGCATCTGCCAGGCCGGCGACGTCCTCGGCCTCATCGACGGCGACGTGGCCGTGATCGGCTCCGACATCACGGCCACCGCAGAGTCGGTCCTCAACCGCATGCTCTCGGCGGGCGGCGAGATGGTCACCCTGGTCCTGGGCGACGAGGCGCCCCCGACGATCGCCGACCACCTGGAAGCAAGGGTCCGCGAGTCCTACCTGGCGGTGGACACGGTGGTATACCGGGGCGGCCACCAGGGAGCCCTCCTACTGATCGGCGTGGAGTAGCCGCCGCCTGAGCCCCGTAAGGGGCGCGGGGAACGGCGCGAGCGCCGCGACGCTCCCGCACCGACCCGAACCCCGGACTCCGTCGGGTGCGGGCCCGGTGGGGGCTGGCCGCGCAGTTCCCCGCGCCCCTTACAGGGCGCAAGCCGGTCACTGCCCTCGCCTTTCATGGGCGCGGGGAACGGTGCGCCTAGCCACGAGGCTGCCGGAGCACCCGAATCCCGGACTCCTGTCGGGTGCGGGCCCGGTGGGGGCTGGTCGCGCAGTTCCCCGCGTCCCTTACAGGGCGCAAGCCGGTCGCTGCCCTCGCTTTTCCGGGATGCGGGGAACGGTGTGAGCGCGGCGACGAACGGGCGGGTCCCGTAAGGGGCGCGGGGAACGGCGCGGCCGGCCACGACGCTCCCGCACCCACCCCACAACCCCTCCGGGGCGAAGCCCCGTCTCAGGGGCGCGGGGAACTGCGCGACCAGCCACAGCGGACCCGCACCCGGTGCCCGGCGCTCAGCCCCCTCCCGCAGCCCGCAACAACCGCTCCGCCTCAGCAACCCGAGCCACCCCGACGTCGTCGGAGCCGGCGCTGTCGTCGGCCTGGGCGTAGGCGTCAAGGACCGCTCGGGCCCGCCCAACAGCCTCGCCCGGCCGCTCAAGATCCGCCTCCAGCCACCCCGCGGCAAGCTGCGCCCCCGTCCGGTCATGGAGCGCACCCTCACCGAGCGAGAGAAACCCCGACGCGGCCAGCGTGTAATGCCCCAGCGCCTCCTCGAACACGGCACGGATCGCGTCGTCCGCGGCACCCTCGGGCACGGACCGTGCAACCAGGTCGCCGAACTGCCGGTGCGTATGGGCGAGTTCGGCGACCAGTGACCCACGAGCAGCCTCCCTGCCCGCGTCTCCGTCCTCGTCCCTGTCCCCGGACTCGGACTCGGGCCCGGACACGGAACCGGTCACACCCGCCTCGCACGCCCCGACGGCCCGTCCCATCAACCCCCGCGCCACATCGACCCCCGCGCCCGCAGACACCTCGGCGTCCCCGGCACCTTCAAGGCCCCCGCCGTCCCGCCCGCGTACAGCGAGCCACGCGCGGGCCCGCAGCGACCGGACCAGCCCGTGGACGTTTCCGAGGGCCGCCCACAGATCCCCGGCACGCTCATAGGCCAGCTCCGCCTCAGGAAGCTGCCCCGCGTGCCCGAGCGCCTCCGCGGCGAGGTGCGCGAGCGTCGCGTGGTCCTGCTGCTCGGGCCACCGCCGCGCGAGGTCGGCCGCCCGGAGCCAGTGCTCGGCGGCCTCGCGGTGCCCACCCAGCTCGGTGAGACAGTCACCGAGCCACCACCGGGTCTGCACGATCGCCTCGTCGCCGTGCGTGTCCGCGCTCAGTTCCGTCAGCGCCGACTCCAGGACCTCCGCGGCCTCCGCCCACCGCTCCTGGCGCAGCAGGAAGCCGCCCAGCTGATGCCGCGCCCAGGCGCCGAACGTGGCACTCTCGCCGCCCTCGTCGGCCCAGTGCGACGCCTCCAGGGCGTGGTCCGCCGCCGGCCCGAACCGCCCTGTGGCGCCGAGGATCTCGGCCAGCTGGAGATGCAGCTGGGCATGCCCGACCGCCTCCATGAAGGGCGCCCCGTGCTCCAGCGCGGCCCTGGCCGCCCGCTCGGCCGCCCCGGCGTCGCCCAGCCGGCGCGCGAGCCCGGTCAGCCGGGCCTCGTACTCGACCGCGAACCACGGCACCCCGGCCGCGACGAACGCCTCCGAGGCCGCCGTGAGCAGCTCGGCGGCCTTCTCCGTGTCTCCGGAGAGCGCCGCGAGCTCCCCGAGCATCGCCTGAGCCTCCGCGGCCCGCGAGGCGACCAGGAGATCGTCCCCGGCGCCCGGCCCGGCGAGGGCCAGCAGTTCCCGGGCGGCGGTCCGGGCAGCGTTCCTGGCGGCGGCCGAAGCCTTCGACCTGCCCCCCGATCCGCCCTCCGAGCCGCCGTTCACCCCGTTCGTCGCCGCCGCCTCGTGCACCTGCTGCAGCAGAATCCGGGCCCGCCCGACCAGCACGGAAGCGGCCTGCGGGAGCCCGGTCGCCCCCTCCGCGAAGAGCGCGAGCACCAGCTCGTACGGCTCCGAGACGGCGGCCAGTGCCTCCTCGCTCCGGCCGGACAGGGCCAGCGCGTACGCTCCACGCGCGCGTGCCGCCAGTGCCTCGCCCGGGTCGCCCGCGTCCTCGTACAACTCGGCGGCGCGGGCGAACAGTTCCACGCCCTCCGGGCCGAGCCCCATCGCCTGGTGGTCAACCATCTCTGCCCGGTCGCGAGGAGCCAGCTCCTGCTCCCCGGCGCCCTCGACGGCCCCGGCGGCCTCCACGGCTCCGACGGCCTCGGCGACCGCCGCCCACGCCGCGACGGATTCCGGATGCAGCGACGCCGAGAGCCGCCGGGCCTCGGCGAGCAGCGCGGGCAGCTCCGGCCCCGCGTCGGCGACGGGAGCCGGCGCCGACCGCACGGGAGCGGTGGCGACGCCGGTCACCGCCGCTGCCCGTACCCCCAGCGGCAGGCGCTCCACCAGCGGCTGCCGGTCCATGCGCCGACGGATCCGCTCGCTCACCCGTGTCGTGCCGTTGCGCGCGTCGAAGCGCCCGGCCAGCGAAAGTGCCTCCACGCGCGCGTGGGCGCCGAGTTCGGCCGCCGTCCAGGTGCGCCCCGCCGGACCCGGCACGGTCTGGGCGCCGAGCCCGAGCGAGGTCAGCCGGTCCGCGAGCAGGGCGACCACGGCCAGGAAGTCCATACGGCTGCGCGGCTCCCCGCCGTCCGTGAAGTACGAGGGCCGCTCCGACAGCAGTTCCAGGGCACGCGCCTCGTTGCCGCTGAGCACGCAGAACTCCACGTGGTCCGCGTACGCGCCGCGCATGCTCTCCATGGGGCGCACCAGCCGGAAACCGCGCAAGTGGTGGGCGCGTGCCTCATCCGTACGGCCGAGGCGCAGCAGGGGCAGCAGCGAGGACGCGAGAACGGCGTGCGGTTCGTGGGCGCAGGTGTACTCGCCGTCCAGGACCGGCCGCCACAGGTCGAGCGCCTCGGCGTCCGCGCCCCGTTCCGCCCGCCAGCCGCCCTGGTCGTGCAACTCGCAGGCGTGGCAGTCGGCCATGGCGTCCCGGTCCGCGGCGAGCCACGCCGCGTACGCGCGCTCGGCCCGCCCCAGGTCGCCGACCTCCCGGGCCACGGTGAACTCGGCGGCGCGCACGGCTCGTTCGGAGTGTCCGGCGAGCCGGTAGCGGTGTTCCATCTCGCCGAGCCACTTCTCGATGGAGGCGAGCGGTATGTGCGGCTGGCCGAGCATCCCCGAGGACACCCACTTGAAGACCCAGTGCAGGGAGTGGATCTCGTACTCGTCGAAGTCCTCGGGCCGTTCGTCCCACATGCGCAGCAGACGCGCGAAGGGGACGAACATCCGGTCCTTCTCGGAGCTGTAGTTGTAGACCTTCAGCTGGTGGCCGAGCGCCTCGATCACCGCGAGCGGGATGTTCAGCTTCTCGGCCTCGGTGAGCAGCTGCTCCGCGCGCGCGTTGCGGGCGGGGCCCTCCGGCTGCTCGTAGTTGTCCTGCATCGCCCGGCGCAGCGCGTCGAAGTCCCTGCCCCTGCCCCTGTCCATGTCCATGTCCATGGGCTCGCTCATCGGTGGCCCTCCTCCGGGGGGTCGTTGTGGGTGGCCCACTCCAGGAGGCCCATGAAGGCGCGGTTCAGCAGTGCCGAGTCCGCGGGCCGCAGTGGTCGCTGGGCCATCAGCAGGGCCTGCCCGTAGAGCGACTCCGTGGCCGTGCCGATCAGCTCCCGGTCGTCGAGCGAACTGATCCGCCGGATCAGCGGGTTCAGGTGGTTGAGCACCAGCCGCGCGCGCGGGGCGGTGCCGCGCAGCGAGCCGAGGATGCCCGCCCACAGGTCGTCGGCCTGTTCCTCGGCGTCCGCGCGGGCCTGCTCGTGGCGGGCCGCCCGGTCGTCCAGGTGCAGGGCCGGCACGGAGAGCGGATGGAAGGCCCGCAGGACGACATCGCACCCCAGGGGGTCGAGTTTCGCCCGCGCGGCCCCCAGGAAGGCCGACAGGGCCAGCTCCACCGCCGGGTCGACCGCGTCCAGATGGGCGGTCACCGTGTCGGCGTCCAGCTCCGCGACGACCGTTCCCGGGCGTACGGAGGGCAGGGCCTCGACCAGTTCGGTGTCGTACGTGTAGCCGCCGTTGACGACCCCCACGCCCTGCGCGGACGCGATCTGCGCGACCTGCCGGTACTCCTCCACGGTCCGCGTGAAGTGCACCACCGGATGCCGCTGCGCGAACTCCTCCAGGGACAGCCGCCCGTCGGTCGTCTCGAACGGCAGCCACGGCAGCATCGTGCGCAGCATCTCGCCGTCGTGCCGCGCCAGGGACTTCACCCCCAGGTGGTGCACGGACAGGAAGGCGGCGAGGCGCTCCGGATCCCCGGCCGCGAGCCCCGTCAGCCAGGTCCGGATCCGCTCGCCCAGCGCCTCCCGTACGCCCGCCAGGGTCTCGTCCTCGTACAGTGACTCCCTCGACGCGGTGGGCCGCAGGCTGTCCGTGTCCAGGACGCAGCGCACGAAGAACGCCCAGTCGGGCAGCAGCTGTTCGGCCCGCTCGGTGAGCAGCATGCCCTTCAGATGGACGCGGTGACCGGCACGCTGGGCGGGGCTGACCGCGGACGGCAGCACGTACGCCACTCCGCGGATCCCGGCCAGCGGCACGTTCAGCTCGATCGAGTCCAGCGGGGTGAACCCGAACAGGTCGTGGCAGTGCCGGGCCAGGGCGACCCGCCGGGCGGAGGGGCCGGGATACGAGCGGTCCCAGGGCGCCGGCAGATCCGTCACGGCCTCGTCGCCCACCCGGACGTCGTACGGCAGCAGCGAACCGAAGTCCCGGGCCAGCGACAGCACCCGCTCCTCGGCCAGCCAGTCGGCGGCGCCCGGACGGGCCTCCAGATACACGGTGGTGCCCGGTTCGGCACGGGCCTCGGGCGGCAGCGTACGGACCCGGTACGAGCCGTCGTCGCTCGCCGTCCACTCCACGGGTGGTGCGTCGGGCGTACGCGCGCTGCGGCTGACCACCCGGATGCGTTCGGCGACCACGAAGCAGGCGAGCAGGCCGATGCCGAACTGGCCCAGGAAGTCGGAACGGGCCGACTCCAGGCCGTCCGCCCGCTTGGAACTGCGGCCGATGGTCGCGAGGAGGCTGTGCACGTCCTCCTCGGTGAGCCCGATCCCGGAGTCCTCCACGCGCAGGGTGCCGTCCTCGGCGAACAGACGCACCTGGGCAGGCGCGTCCGGCTGCTCGGCACGCCGGGCGGTGATCGCGTCCACGGCGTTCTGCAGCAGTTCGCGCAGATAGACCTTGGGACTGGAGTAGAGGTGGTGGGAGAGAAGGTCCACGAGGCCGCGCAGGTCGACCTGGAACGAATGAGGTGACTGGGATGACTGGGGTGCCTGAGACGGCTGTGGGATCTGGGAGTCCATCGTCGCTGCGCCGGTGGGGGGACGTGCGACGGCGCGGGGTCGGGCGGTCCCGTGACGAGGCGACCGCGAACAGTGCCGGAGCCGCACATCCTAGAGCCGGAACGAGCCGTCTGACCAGGGGATTTCCGGTACGTATACGGCATTGTCAGTGGGGTGGTGTGCAATGGATCTCGTGCCCGCGCTCGAAGAACCACTGAAGAAGGTGCTCGGACCCGCCACCGCGAAGGTGATGGCCGAGCATCTCGGCCTGCACACCGTCGGTGACCTGCTGCACCACTATCCGCGCAGATACGAGGAGCGCGGGCAGCTCACGCACCTCGCCGACCTGCCCATGGACGAGCACGTGACGGTGGTCGCCCAGGTCGCCGACGCCCGCCTGCTCACGTTCGCCTCGGCCAAGGCACCCCGCGGCAAGGGCCAGCGCCTCGAAGTGACCATCACGGACGGCAGCGGCCAGCTCAAGCTGGTCTTCTTCGGCAACGGCGTGCACAAGCCCCACAAGGACCTCCTGCCCGGCACCCGCGCGCTGTTCTCGGGCAAGGTCTCCGTCTTCAACCGCCGCCTCCAGCTGGCCCATCCGGCGTACGAGCCACTGCGCGGCGAGGACGCGGACGAGGCCGTGGACAGCTGGGCCGGGGCACTGATCCCGCTCTACCCCGCCACCGCCAAACTGGAGTCCTGGAAGATCGCCAAAGCGGTGCAGACGGTGCTGCCGAGCGTCCAGGAGGCCGTCGACCCGCTGCCGGAACCGCTCCAGGAGGGCCGGGGCCTGGTCTCCCTGCCGGAGGCTCTCCTCAAGATCCACCGCCCGCACACCAAGGCGGACATCGAGGACGCCCGCGCCCGCCTCAAGTGGGACGAGGCCTTCGTCCTCCAGGTGGCCCTCGCCCGCCGCCGCCACGCGGACTCCCAACTGCCCGCGGTGGCAAGGAAACCCCAGCAGGACGGCCTGCTGACCGCCTTCGACGCGAAGCTCCCCTTCACGCTCACGGAAGGCCAGCAGAAGGTCTCCAAGGAAATCTTCGACGACCTCGCCACGGAACACCCGATGCACCGGCTGCTCCAGGGGGAGGTGGGTTCCGGGAAGACGATGGTGGCCCTGCGCGCCATGCTCGCCGTGGTCGACGCGGGCGGACAGGCCGCGATGCTCGCCCCCACCGAGGTGCTCGCCCAGCAGCACCACCGGTCGATCACCGAGATGATGGGGGAGCTGGCCGAGGGCGGCATGCTCGGCGGGGCCGAGGACTCCACCAAGGTCGTGCTGCTCACCGGCTCCATGGGCGCGGCCGGCCGCCGGCAGGCGCTCCTCGACCTGGTCACCGGCGAGGCAGGGCTCGTCATCGGCACGCACGCGCTGATCGAGGACAAGGTGCAGTTCCACGACCTGGGCCTGGTCGTGGTGGACGAACAGCACCGGTTCGGTGTGGAACAGCGCGACGCCCTGCGCGGCAAGGGCAAGCAGCCCCCGCACCTGCTGGTGATGACCGCCACGCCCATCCCACGCACGGTCGCCATGACCGTCTTCGGCGACCTGGACACCTCGGTCCTCGACCAGCTCCCCGCCGGCCGCTCGCCCATCGCCAGCCATGTCGTCCCGGCCGCCGACAAGCCCCACTTCCTCTCGCGCGCGTGGGAGCGCGTGCGGGAGGAGGTGTCGAACGGGCACCAGGCGTACGTGGTCTGCCCCCGCATCGGTGACGAGGACGACGACCCGAAGAAGTCGAAGAAGAAACCGTCGCCCGAGGACGAGGCCGAGAAGCGCCCGCCCCTCGCCGTGCTGGAGGTCGCCGACCAGCTCGCCAGAGGCCCGCTCCAGGGACTCAAGGTCGAAGTGCTGCACGGCCGCATGCCCCCGGACGACAAGGACGCCGTGATGCGGCGCTTCGCCGCCGGGGAGACGCACGTCCTGGTCGCCACGACGGTCATCGAGGTCGGGGTGAACGTGCCGAACGCGACCGCGATGGTGATCATGGACGCCGACCGGTTCGGCGTCTCCCAGCTCCACCAGCTGCGCGGCCGGGTCGGGCGTGGTTCCGCCGCGGGCCTGTGCCTGCTCGTCACCGAGATGCCGGAGGCGAGCCCGGCCCGCCAGCGGCTGACCTCGGTGGCGTCCACGCTCGACGGCTTCGAGCTCTCCCGCATCGACCTCGAACAGCGGCGCGAGGGCGATGTCCTGGGCCAGGCCCAGTCCGGGGCCCGCACGTCCCTGCGGATGCTCACGGTCATCGACGACGAGGACATCATCGCCGAGGCCCGCGAGGAGGCGACGGCGGTGGTGTCCGCCGACCCGGACCTCACGCACCTCCCCGGCCTGCGCACGGCGCTCCAGGCCCTGCTGGACGACGAAAGAGAGCAGTACCTGGACAAAGGCTGAGAGCCGCCTTCCCCTGGGGGCTGCGCCCCCAGACCCCCGCATCGGCCTGAACGGCCTCGTCCTCAAACGCCGGACGGGCTTAAATGCAGAGGCGCAGCCCCGCTTCCCAGCCGCCGAGATGAAAGGCACGGCGAAGCCGGCTTTTCAGGGGCGCGGGGAACGGCGCGCTCGGCCCTCACCGGCCCGCACCCGACGAAGGACCCCGAGGGCAGGGGCGCAGCCCCGCCTCCCGGGGGCGCGGGGAACTGCGCGACCAGCCCCCACCGGACCCGCACCCGCCCACCGTGCGAAGGACCCCCCACCTGCCAGACTGATCCCGTGACCACCCCCTCCGGCAAGGCGGCCGGTAACGCCGACAAGGACCCCACATGACCCGCGTGATCGCAGGCGTCGCGGGCGGCAGACGCCTCGCGGTCCCGCCAGGCACCGGCACAAGACCCACCTCCGACCGCGCCCGCGAGGGCCTCTTCTCCACCTGGCAGTCCCTGCTCGGCGGCCCCCTGGACGGCGACCGCGTCCTTGACCTGTACGCCGGCTCGGGCGCCATCGGCCTGGAGGCGCTGAGCCGCGGCGCAGGCCACACCCTGCTCGTGGAGGCCGACGCCCGCGCCACCCGCACGATCCGCGAGAACGTGCAGACACTCGGCCTGCCCGGCGCCGAGGTGAGGTCCGGCAAGGCGGAACAGATCGTCCGCACCGCCGCCCCGGAGGCCCCGTACGACCTGGTGTTCCTCGATCCGCCGTACGCGGTCACGGACGACGATCTTCGCGAGATCCTGCTCACACTCCGTGCGGGGGGCTGGCTCGCGGACGATGCGCTCGTCACCGTTGAACGCAGTACAAGAGGCGGCGAATTCCGATGGCCGGACGGCTTCGAGGCCCTGCGCTCCCGTCGCTACGGCGAGGGAACGTTTTGGTACGGTCGCGCCGCCTCTACGTGCGAAGACGCACGATGACCGGACCGGAGAGCGAGGGATCTGAAGTGCGCCGCGCCGTCTGTCCCGGGTCGTTCGACCCGATTACCAACGGACATCTCGACATCATCGCCAGAGCCTCCAAGCTGTACGACGTCGTGCACGTCGCGGTGATGATCAACCAGTCCAAGAAGGGCCTCTTCGAGATCGAGGAGCGCATCGACCTGATCCGCCAGGTCACGGCGGAGTTCGGGAACGTCGAGGTGGAGTCCTTCCACGGCCTCCTCGTCGACTTCTGCAAGGAGCGCGACATCCCGGCCATCGTGAAGGGCCTGCGCGCGGTCAGTGACTTCGACTACGAGTTGCAGATGGCCCAGATGAACAACGGTCTGTCCGGCGTCGAGACCCTCTTCGTGCCGACCAACCCCACCTACAGCTTCCTCTCCTCCTCGCTGGTCAAGGAGGTCGCGACCTGGGGCGGAGACGTCTCCCACCTGGTCCCGCCGCTGGTCCTCGGGGCCCTGACGGAACGTCTCAAGACGGACTGAGCAAGTCCGGCATCCGGTGTCGGACGGGGCGGGAGTGGTCGTACAGTCGAACCGTCCGTCTCCATCACGGTTGTAGAGAGTGGCGAGCACACGGTGGACGTGCAGAAGAAGCTCGATGAGATCGTCTCGACGGTCGGCAACGCCCGCTCGATGCCCATGTCGGCCTCGTGCGTGGTCAACCGCGCCGAGCTGCTCTCCCTGCTCGAAGAGGTACGCCAGGCGCTGCCCGGCTCTCTCGCCCAGGCCGAGGAACTGATCGGCGGCCGCGAGCAGATGGTCGAGCAGGCCCGTCTTGAGGCCGAGCGGATCGTCGAGTCAGCGCACGCCGAGCGCGGCTCGCTGATCTCCGACACCGAGGTCGCCCGCCGCTCGCAGAACGAGGCCGACCGCATCCTGGCCGAGGCCCGCAAGGAGGCCGAGGAGGTCCGCGCCGAGGCGGACGAGTACGTCGACTCCAAGCTCGCCAACTTCGAGGTCGTCCTCACCAAGACCCTCGGCTCGGTGGGCCGCGGCCGCGAGAAGCTGCTGGGCACCGGCCCCGGCACCGACGAGCAGGGGTACGAGGACGAGGACGCCCCCGAGCGCAGCCTCGACCCGGAGACCCTGCGCCACAACGCCGACCAGTACGTCGACGTCAAGCTCGGCGCCTTCGAGGCCGTCCTCGCCAAGACCCTGGACGCCGTCGGCCGCGGCCGGCAGAAGCTGCACGGCCGGATCGCCAGCGACGACCTGGGCGACCTGGGCGCCTTCGGCGAGGACGGGACGACCGGGCAGCACACCACCGACGCCGAGTACCTGGACGGCCTCGCGGAGATCCCCGAGCAGGCCGCCAGGCCCCGGGCCGCCGACCAGCCCCGGCCCCCGGCGGAGGTGCCCCACCAGCAGCAGTACGGGCAGCAGGACGCGTACGCCTACCAGCAGCAGCCCGCCGACCCGTACGGCTACCAGCAACAGCAGTACGCGCAGCACGACGGGTACGGCTACCAGCAGAACGCCGACCCGTACGCCGCCTACCCGCAGCAGGGGTACGACCAGCAGGCCCAGCAGAGCGCGTACGACCAGGGCGGACAGCAGCAGGCGTACGCCCAGGCTCCCCAGACGCCCCAGCCGCAGGAGAACGCGCTCGACGAGACCAGTCTCTTCGACACCACCATGATCAGCGCGGAGCAGCTGCGGGCGTACGAACAGGGGCGCTGACCGGAGGCCCGGCGAGGGCCACGGGAGGGGTACGGGCACCGGATTGGGCCGTGAGCGAAAGGTCCAGTATCCTGGCTCTTCGGTCGTGTGCACGTCCGCGATCACCGCTGCCCGGGAATCACCGAGGGCAGCACCCCGAGTTTCGAGATCGAAAGCAGGAATGGCTCTGAACGCCCGCCTCGACCACCGCAACCCTCTCGTGTTCGACACACACGAGCTGGGGCGGCGTCCCGGTGCGCTGCAGCGCCTGACCCGTGAGATCGACGCTCCCAAGGACCTCGGTCTGCAGGGAGTCATCGGAGTGCCGGAAGGCGCCCCGGTGAAACTCGACCTCCGTCTGGAGTCGGTCATGGAAGGGGTGCTTGTCACAGGCACCGCCCATGCACTGGCCAAGGGGGAGTGCGTAAGGTGTCTGGAGCCGGTCGAGCAGCAGCTCGAAACGGATTTCCAGGAGATGTTCTCGTACCCTGACGCCGACGACCGGGGCCGTGTGAAAGCGGAGCCGGCCGACGACGCCGAGGACGACGAGGACACGCTCTTCATCGAGGACGGTTTGTTCGACCTCGAACCCGTGCTGCGTGATGCGGTGGTGCTCGCACTGCCGATGCAGCCGGTGTGCCAGGACGACTGCCCGGGCCTGTGCTCCCAGTGTGGAGCCCGGCTCGCGGACGACCCGGACCACCATCATGACGCCGTCGACATCCGTTGGGCGGCACTGCAGGGACTCGCCGGTTCACTCGAAGATGGCGAGAAGGACGAGTTGGCCGGCGGCGCGCTTCCATCAGCGCCCGCCGACGAGAAGCAGGAGAAGTAGCCGTGGCTGTTCCGAAGCGGAAGATGTCGCGCAGCAACACGCGCCACCGCCGGTCGCAGTGGAAGGCTGCGGTCCCCACCCTGGTTGCGTGCGAGCGCTGCCACGAGCCCAAGCTGCAGCACATCGCGTGCCCTGCTTGTGGCACCTACAACAAGCGCCAGGTCCTCGAGGTCTGAGCGGCTGGTGAGAGGCACTGTGTCTAGCCCCAAGAAGGCGGACGACGCCAAGGCGGAAGTCAGCGCCAAGAAAAAGGCGGAGAACACAGCCTCGTCCCACACCCTTCTGGAAGGGCGGCTCGGGTACAAACTTGAGTCCGCCCTTCTGGTGCGTGCACTGACCCACCGTTCGTACGCGTACGAGAACGGCGGTCTGCCGACCAACGAGCGTCTGGAGTTCCTCGGGGACTCCGTGCTCGGCCTCGTGGTCACGGACACGCTGTACACGACCCACCCCGACCTGCCCGAAGGCCAGCTGGCCAAGTTGCGGGCCGCGGTGGTCAACTCGCGTGCGCTTGCGGAGGTGGGCCGTGAGCTCGACCTCGGCTCCTTCATCCGGCTCGGCCGGGGCGAAGAGGGCACAGGTGGCCGGGACAAGGCTTCCATCCTCGCCGACACCCTTGAAGCGGTGATCGGCGCTGTCTATCTCGACCAGGGTCTGGGTGCGGCGGGCGAACTCGTCCACCGTCTCTTCGATCCCCTGATCGAGAAATCCTCGAATCTGGGTGCGGGCCTGGACTGGAAGACCAGTCTCCAGGAACTCACGGCGACCGAGGGGCTCGGGGTTCCCGAGTACCTGGTCACCGAGACCGGCCCCGATCATGAGAAGACCTTCACTGCTGCTGCCCGCGTCGGAGGCGTCTCGTACGGCACCGGCACCGGCCGCAGCAAGAAGGAGGCGGAGCAGCAGGCCGCGGAGTCCGCCTGGCGGGCCATCCGCGCCGCCGCGGACGAGCGTGCCGCGGCAGCCGCCACCGCCGAACCGGAGGCCCCGACGGTCGAGGTCACGGAGGAGCCGCCCGCCGCCTCCTCCCCACCCACGACCGACCCGGCCTCAGCCTGACCCCAAGCCTTTGCCCGCCCCCGACCAACGGGGGCGGGCGAAGTCTTTTCTCCTTCGCTTCCAGGGGCGCGGTCCAGGGGCGCGGGGAACGGCGCAATCTTTGACCTTCGCCCCCCCCAGGGGCGCGGGGAACGGCGCAATCTTTTGTCTTGAGGGGGGCGCAGCCCCCAAGGGGCGCGGGGAACGGCGCGACCAGCCCTCACCCACCCGCACTCGAACACCACCCGCACCCGAACATGGAACCGCCCCCCTCCGGAGGAGCCCGTGCCAGAACTGCCCGAGGTCGAGGTCGTACGGCGAGGCCTCGAACGCTGGGTGAGCGGCCGAATCGTCGCGGACACCAGCGTCCTGCACCCCCGAGCCGTCCGCCGCCACATCGCCGGCGGCGAGGACTTCGGCGCCCGCCTCAAGGGCCACCGCATCGGACTGGCCCAGCGCCGCGGCAAATACCTCTGGCTGCCGCTCGCGGACTCCGCGACCGCCGTCCTCGCCCACCTCGGCATGAGCGGCCAGCTTCTCGTCCAGCCGCAGGACGCGACCGACGAGAAGCACCTGCGCATCCGCGTCCGGTTCGAGGACGCCCTCGGCACGGAACTCCGCTTCGTCGACCAGCGCACCTTCGGCGGTCTCTCCCTGCACGAGACCTCGCCCGACGGACTCCCCGACGTCATCGCGCACATCGCGCGCGACCCCCTGGACCCGTTGTTCGACGACGACGCGTTCCACGAGGCGCTGCGGCGCCGGCGCACGACCGTCAAACGCGCCCTGCTCGACCAGTCGTTGATCAGCGGAGTCGGCAACATCTACGCGGACGAGGCCCTCTGGCGCGCGCGGCTCCACTACGAGCGCCCCACGACCGGGTTCACGCGCCCGCGCACGGCCGAACTCCTGGGCCACGTACGCGATGTGATGAACGCGGCGCTCGCCGTCGGCGGCACCAGCTTCGACAGTCTCTACGTCAACGTGAACGGCGAGTCGGGCTATTTCGACCGTTCACTCGACGCGTACGGGCGTGAGGGCGAGCCGTGCCGACGCTGTGGCACCGTGATGCGGCGCAGGCCGTGGATGAACCGGTCCAGCTACTTCTGTCCGCGCTGTCAGCGTCCGCCGCGCGCGGTGTCGTAGCGCTCGCGGGCCTCCAGCACCTCGTCCATACGCCCCTCCACGAGGTGGATGAGGGCCAGCAGCCGTCCGGCGACCTCGCGGCCCAGCGGCGTCAGCTCGTAGTCCACCCTCGGTGGGTTCGTCGGCTGTGCGTCCCGGTGCACCAGCCCGTCGCGCTCCAGCGCGTGCAGGGTCTGGGAGAGCATCTTCTCGCTCACGCCGTCGACGCGCCGGCGCAGTTCGTTGAAGCGCAGTGATCCCTCGGCCTCGGGCAGTGCTGCCAGCGCCCCCAGCGTGAGTGCGCCCCAGCGCCCCGTGACGTGCTCAAGGGTGCCCCGGGAGGGGCATGCCTTGGAGAACACGTCGTACGCGAGGTCAGGCGTCTCGGTGAGGTCCACGCGGTGAGCGTACTCCGATGCAGCGCTCACCAGAAGTGGGCACTAACCAGAAGCAGGCGCTAACCAGAAGTTAGCGCCTGCTTCCCGCTTCCGTACGGTCCGGCTAGTAGCCGAAGTCCTGCGTCCACCACGGGCCGCCCGACGCGAAGTGCGCGCCGACGCCGAGGGTCTTGAAGTCGCAGTTCAGGATGTTCGCGCGGTGGCCGGGGCTGTTCATCCAGGCTTCCATCACCGCGGCGGCGTCGGCCTGGCCGCGGGCGATGTTCTCGCCGCCGAGGTTCGCTATGCCGAGCTTTTCCGCCCGGTCCCAGGGGGAGGCCCCGTCCGGATCCGTGTGGTCGAAGAAGTCCCGTGCGGCCATGTCCTCGCTGAAGGACTCGGCCAGCGCGGCCAGCGAGCTGGACGCGGTCACCGGGCTGCAGCCCGCCTTGGCCCGCTCGTCGTTGACCAGGGAGAGGACCGCGGCCTCGGCCGTGGACGGCGTGGAGGCTGCCTTCGACGGTGTGGTCTCGGCGGGGGCATTCGTCGCCGGAGCCTTCGCGGCGGGCTCCTCCGTCTTCGACTCCTCGGTGGCCGGAGCCTTCGTCGACGGCTTCGCGGAGGGCTTCTTCGCGGCCTTCTCCGGAGCCTTCGTCGGCGAGACCGAAGGAGAGGAGGGGGAGCGTTCCAGGTCACGGCTCGTGCCCGGGTCCACGCGGTCGTCCGCGGAACCGTTCGTGCCGCCCTGGGTCTCCACGTCGGTCGGGGTGTCCTGGGCACGGACCTTGTCCGAGCCGCCGCCGATGGACAGGGAGTCGCTGCCGGGTATCACCCCGGAGGCGACGGCGACGGCACCCATGGCCACGGCGGCCGAGACACCGAGCAGACCGGTGCGTACGGGCGTCGCGCCCTTCCTGCGGCGGCGCTGGCCGCCTCGCCGGGCACCCCGGTCGGGTGTGTAGTCGCCCGACGCGTGGCCGGCGGGCTCGTCGTCGGTGAAGAGGTAGGCGTCGCTCTTCGAGTAGAGGTCGCCCGTCTCGTGGATGCCGCCCGGGGAGTCGTACATTCCGGCGGTCGAGTACGGGCCGCCCGTCAGGTAGTCCCCGGCGGTGCGGTGGTCGCCCGCGGTGGCGTAGTCGCCCAAGCTCGGGTAGTCGCTCAGGCTCGGGTGGTCGCCGAGGGCGGCGAAGTGGCTCGCGTCATCCGTCGCGTGGCCGCCCGTGTACGTCTCGTACGTATCTGTGACCCCGGTGGCGCGGCCTGTGGCGGCGCGGCCGGCGGCGGAGCGTCGGTGGCGTCCCATCTCCTGGCCTTCCTCATCCTTGCGGTCAACGTTCCTCACCCGAACGAGTGAGGCTCATTGGGTCGGGACGGTACCCCATGGCGCAAGGGGAGGAAGTGCTCCGAGAGCAATTGGCCGGTTAGCGTGCAGCCATGAGTGAGCATACGAGGCTGGTTGCGTGGGTACGCGGGCGCGTGCAAGGCGTGGGTTTCCGCTGGTACACGCGAGCCAGGGCCCTGGAGATCGGCGGCCTGAGTGGTTTTGCTCTCAATTTGGAGGACGGACGGGTCCAGGTGGTCGCGGAGGGCCCCCGTGAGGGGTGTCAGGGGTTGCTGGAGTGGCTCACGGGAGACGACACGCCGGGCAGGGTCGACGGAGTCACTGAGATCTGGGACACGCCCCGTGGCGGTTACGACGGCTTCGCTATCCGGTGAGATCCACTCCGCGGCGGCGGTCTGGGCCCACTTCCACGTGAGCGCGGGGCGTGCGCCGGGTACCCGTCCCGGGGAGAAAGCACCAGGTGGTTGCCAAGAAACCGCCACTCGTGGCAGGCTCCGCCGACAAGGATGATCTCCACGCCCCAGGGGCCCCGACACAGAGGCCGCGCCGCCCGTTCCGAGGCCGCGCGCCGAGGGTCGCCCGCCAATACGGGGCGTGATCGTGTTGACCGTCAAACTTTTTGGTGAGACGCTGAAAGTCCCCGCGCACCTTAGCTGTTTGGCATGTAAGAGCGGCAGTAAGAACACAAGATCGCCAAGCATCGCGGGTGCGATTCCCTCACGACCCACACCGCTTCGGTCGGTCACTCAGTGTGGAGGACCATCCATCATGGCAAAGGCGCTTCTCGGTTACGTCGGCGGCTCCGACCCGCGACTCATTGCCGAGATGCGACGG
Organism: Streptomyces dioscori; assembly: GCF_003024195.1. Classification (GTDB taxonomy): domain Bacteria; phylum Actinomycetota; class Actinomycetes; order Streptomycetales; family Streptomycetaceae; genus Streptomyces; species Streptomyces dioscori. The sequence continues at coordinate 5,701 of NZ_KZ679061.1, read as the reverse complement.
CTCCAGCAGCGCGTCCAGGACCTGGAATCCGAGCTCGGACGAATCCAGGCCGAGAACGACGCGCTCGCGGCTGCCGCTTCTCACGACTCGCTTCTCGAAAGCATCGACGTACCCCAGGCGGAGCCTGCGCTCACCTGATCGCTGAAGAGCACCCATCACCACCACCAGTGAACAGGCTGCATATGTCAGCCGCTAACAGAGTTGCAAGGGACGCTTCGGCGTCCCTTCTTTCTTTCCCCCGGTGCCCCATTGCTCATCGTCCGCTGTTCACCCTCTTCAACGTCTGATGTGCCCTGCACGTTCATGGGTGAAACCGAGCGTTCGTGGAGTGAGACCGACCAGTTCGACGGACCCGGAAGGTAAAGTCCGGCTGCGTGCACCTCAAGGCTCTGACTCTCCGCGGGTTCAAATCGTTCGCCTCGGCCACCACGCTGCGGTTCGAGCCGGGCATCACCTGCGTCGTGGGACCCAACGGCTCCGGCAAGTCCAACGTCGTGGACGCCCTGAGCTGGGTCATGGGGGAGCAGGGCGCCAAGTCGCTGCGCGGCGGCAAGATGGAGGACGTCATCTTCGCCGGCACCACGGGGCGGCCCCCGCTCGGCCGCGCAGAGGTCTCGCTGACGATCGACAACTCCGACGGCGCACTGCCCATCGAGTACGCCGAGGTCACCATCACGCGGATCATGTTCCGCAACGGCGGCAGCGAGTACCAGATCAACGGCGACACCTGCCGGCTGCTGGACATCCAGGAGCTGTTGTCCGACTCCGGCATCGGCCGTGAGATGCATGTCATCGTCGGACAGGGCCAGCTCGACTCCGTCCTGCACGCCGATCCGATGGGCCGCCGCGCCTTCATCGAGGAGGCCGCGGGCGTCCTCAAGCACCGCAAGCGCAAGGAGAAGGCGCTGCGGAAGCTGGACGCGATGCAGGCCAACCTCGCGCGCGTGCAGGACCTCACCGACGAGCTGCGGCGGCAGTTGAAGCCGCTCGGCCGGCAGGCCGCCGTCGCGCGCCGGGCCGCCGTCATCCAGGCCGACCTCCGGGACGCCCGGCTGAGGCTGCTCGCCGACGACCTCGTACGGCTGCGTGGGGCGCTCCAGGCCGAGGTCGCCGACGAGGCCGCGCTCAAGGAGCGCAAGGAGGCCGCCGAGGCCGAGCTGCGCAGGGCCCTCCAGCGCGAGGCGACGCTGGAGGACGAGGTGCGGCGGCTCGCCCCGCGCCTGCAGCGGGCCCAGCAGACCTGGTACGAGCTGTCGCAGCTGGCCGAGCGGGTGCGCGGCACGGTCTCGCTCGCGGACGCCCGGGTGAAGAGCGCCACCGCCCAGCCGCCCGAGGAGCGGCGCGGACGCGACCCCGAGGACATGGAACGCGAGGCCGCGCGGGTACGGGAGCAGGAGGCCGAACTCGAAGCTGCCCTGGAGGCGGCCGAGCACGCCCTGGAGGACACGGTCGCCCACCGGGCCGACCTGGAGCGTGAACTGGCGGTTGAGGAACGGCGGCTGAAGGACGTGGCCCGGGCCATCGCCGACCGCCGCGAGGGGCTGGCCCGGCTGAGCGGTCAGGTCAACGCGGCCCGATCGCGTGCCGCCTCCGCCCAGTCCGAGATCGACCGGCTCGCCGCCGCCCGCGACGAGGCACAGGACCGCGCGGTCGCCGCGCAGGAGGAGTACGAGCAGCTCAAGGCGGAGGTCGACGGGCTGGACGCGGGTGACGAGGAACTCGCGTCACAGCACGAGGCGGCCAGGAGGGCCCTCGCCGACGCCGAGTCCGCGCTGACTGCGGCCCGTGAGGCGGCCACCTCCGCCGAACGCAGGCGCGCGGCCACCCAGGCCCGGCGCGACGCGCTCGCCCTCGGTCTGCGCCGCAAGGACGGCACGGGGGCGCTGCTCGCGGCGAAGGACCGGCTGTCGGGGCTGCTCGGCCCCGCCGCCGAACTGCTCACGGTCGCCCCGGGCCACGAGGTCGCCCTGGCGGCGGCCTTCGGCGCGGCGGCGGACGCGATCGCGGTGACCACGCCCGCCTCTGCGGCCGAAGCCATCCGCCTGCTCCGCAAACAGGACGCGGGCCGGGCGGCGCTGCTGCTGGCGGGGACGCCGGACACCCCGGAGCCGACGGTCACCCCGGGGGCGACGGTCACCCGGGAGCCGACGGTCACTTGGGGGGCGGCGGCCGTCGCGACCGGAGATCCCCGGCCCGTGACGGCCCCGGGCGGCACGTCCGTGACGGGCGATGCCGCCGACGGCGGGGACCGGGAAGGGAACCGGCCGAGGAACCGGGCGGACGGGCGGGCCGGTGAACGGTCCGCCGGGGCGGTCCCGGATCCTGTCCGCACAGGCACAGGCACAGGCACAGGCACAGGCACCGGCACCGGCAGCGACGACGACGGGGGTACCGGGAGTACGGGGGACTTCGGCGGCCGTGCCGAGTCGGGAGCTGCCGCCGAGTCCGGCGACCCGGCCCGCCACGCCGACTCCCTCGGCACCGGTCACCGACGCCCCGAGACGCCCCCCGGCAACCTCCCGTACGCCGCCGATCTCGTCCGAGCGTCCTCCGAACTCATGCCTGCCGTGCGGCGGCTGCTGCGGGGGATCGTCGTGGTGGGGACCCTGGAGGACGCCGAGGATCTGGTCTACGCGCGGCCCGAACTGACCGCCGTGACCGCCGAGGGGGATCTGCTCGGGGCGCACTTCGCGCAGGGCGGTTCCGCCGGGGCGCCCAGCCTGCTCGAAGTGCAGGCGTCGGTCGACGAGGCGGCGGCCGAACTGGAGGAGCTGGGCGTGCTGTGCGAGGAGCTGAGCGCGGCCCAGCAGCACGCCACCGAGCTGCGCAAGGAACGGACCGCGCTCGTCGAGGAGTTGGGTGAGCGGCGGCGCGCCGGGGAGCGGGAGAGGTCCCAGGTCGCGCAGCAGCTCGGGCGGCTGGCCGGGCAGGCGCGGGGTGCCGTGGGGGAGGCCGAGCGGAGCACCGCCGCGGCCGCCCGTGCGCAGGAAGCCCTCGACCGGGCCCTGGAGGAGGCGGAGGAGCTGGCCGAACGGCTCGTCGTCGCCGAGGAGATGCCGGTCGAGGAGGAACCCGACACCTCCGTACGGGACCGGCTCGCGGCCGACGGGGCCAACGCGCGGCAGACCGAGATGGAGGCCCGGCTCCAGGTGCGTACGCACGAGGAACGGGTCAAGGGGCTCGCCGGGCGGGCCGACTCGCTCGACCGGGCCGCGCGCGCCGAACGCGAGGCACGGGCCCGCGCCGAGCAGCGCCGGGCGCGGCTGCGGCACGAGGCCGCGGTGGCCGGGGCGGTCGCCTCCGGCGCCCGGCAGCTGCTCGCCCACGTCGAGGTCTCCCTCGGCCGGGCGGACGAGGAGCGGACAGCCGCGGAGAGCGCCAAGGCGCGCCGGGAGCAGGATCTCGTCGTCGCCCGGAACCAGGGCCGCGATCTCAAGGCCGAGCTGGACAAGCTCACGGACTCGGTGCACCGCGGTGAGGTGCTCGGGGCCGAGAAACGGCTGCGGATCGAGCAGCTGGAGGCGAAGGCGCTGGAGGAGCTGGGCGTCGAACCGGCGGGGCTCGTCGCGGACTTCGGGCCCACCCAGCTCGTCCCGCCCTCCCTGCCCGCCGAGGGCGAGGAGCTGCCGGACGACCCGGAGCATCCGCGGAACCAGCCGCGCCCCTTCCACCGGTCCGAGCAGGAGAAGCGGCTCAAGGCGGCCGAGCGGGCCTACCAGCAGCTCGGGAAGGTCAATCCGCTCGCGCTGGAGGAGTTCGCCGCGCTGGAGGAACGCCACAAGTTCCTCAGCGAGCAGCTGGAGGACCTGAAGAAGACGCGCATCGACCTCCTCCAGGTGGTGAAGGAGGTCGACGAGCGGGTCGAGCAGGTCTTCACCGAGGCGTTCCGGGACACGGCTCGGGAGTTCGAGGGGGTCTTCGGTCGGCTGTTCCCGGGCGGTGACGGCAGGCTGATCCTGACCGATCCCGACAACATGCTCACCACGGGCGTCGATGTCGAGGCGAGGCCCCCGGGCAAGAAGGTCAAGCGGCTCTCGCTGCTGTCGGGTGGCGAGCGGTCGCTGACCGCCGTCGCGATGCTCGTGGCGATCTTCAAGGCCCGGCCGAGCCCGTTCTATGTGATGGACGAGGTCGAGGCGGCGCTCGACGACACCAATCTGCAGCGGCTGATCGGGATCATGCGGGAGCTGCAGGAGGCCTCGCAGCTGATCGTGATCACGCACCAGAAGCGGACGATGGAGGTCGCCGACGCGCTGTACGGCGTCTCCATGCAGGGCGACGGCGTGTCGAAGGTCATCAGCCAACGACTGCGCTGACGCCGACCACGCCCCTGCCGGCAGCCGCGCCCCGGTCGGCACTCGCGCCTGGGCGAGCGCCGGCGTCTCGACCGGCACCTACGCGGGGCCGGTCGGCGCCCGCGCCCAAGCCGGCCCCGCGTCGGTCCTCGCCCGAACGGCGGTACCGGCCGTTCCGGGCGCCAGGGAACAGCCGTACGCGACCGACGGCGGTTGTGGCGTTCCCCACGCCGCTTACGGGGTATCCGTAGCTACGCAGCCCCTGTCTCTTCAAGTCTTGAACACTGTTCCGTCACATTGGGTGGTTTCTCGTTGCCCTCTCTACACCGGACCCTGTGTTGACTTCGAAACTTGAAGGCATAGTCTCTGCTTCGTTGCTTTTACCTTCAGGTGGTGGGTGGCGTAAACGTGTGCGCCACTGGAGACACCGTCCGGAAGGGCTCGCCCCCACCCCCGGCAGTGAGGCCGGTGGCCCGAGGAGTTACACGTGACCAGCACAGCGCAGCCACCCCAGTCGGGAGCCCGTCCGGCTCCTCCCGAGCATCTCGGGCATGTCATCTTCATCGCGGCCGCGGCCGCGATGGGCGGTTTCCTCTTCGGGTACGACAGTGCCGTGATCAACGGGGCCGTCGAGGCCATCCGTGACCGGTACGAGGTCGGTTCCGCGGCTTTGGCCCAGGTCATCGCGATCGCTTTGATCGGCTGTGCGATCGGCGCGGCCACCGCGGGCCGGATCGCGGACCGGATCGGCCGGATCCGCTGTATGCAGATCTCGGCGGTGCTGTTCACCGTCAGCGCGGTCGGTTCGGCGCTGCCCTTCGCCCTGTGGGACCTGGCGTTGTGGCGGATCGTCGGCGGGTTCGCGATCGGGATGGCCTCGGTCATCGGCCCGGCCTACATCGCCGAGGTGTCCCCGGCCGCCTACCGCGGGCGGCTCGGCTCGTTCCAGCAGGCCGCGATCGTCATCGGCATCGCGATCTCGCAGCTGGTCAACTGGGGCATCCTCAATGCCGCCGACGGCGACCAGCGCGGCAAGGTGATGGGCCTGGAGGCCTGGCAGGTCATGCTCGGCGTGATGGTCATCCCGGCCGTCATCTACGGGCTGCTGTCCTTCGCGATCCCCGAGTCACCGCGTTTCCTGATCTCCGCGGGCCGTGACAAGCGGGCCCGTGAGGTGCTGCGGGAGGTCGAGGGCGACATCGACCTGGACGCCCGCGTCGCCGAGATCGAGCACGCCATGAAGAGCGAGCACAAGTCGTCCTTCAAGGACCTGCTGGGCGGCACGTTCTTCTTCAAGCCGATCGTGTGGATCGGTATCGGCCTGTCGGTGTTCCAGCAGTTCGTCGGCATCAACGTGGCGTTCTACTACTCCTCCACGCTGTGGCAGTCGGTGGGCGTCGACCCGA
>NZ_KZ679060.1 GCF_003024195.1 Streptomyces dioscori | reverse complement strand
AAGTCCGGGCCCAGTGCGTCCACCGTCGCGGGCGACAGTTCTTCAGCGATGAGTACGACAGGTTTCGAGCTCACGTGAGTCCTCACAAGTCCAATGCGGACGGCCGTCCCGACGGCCGCAGGCGGTGAAGGATTGCCGCGTGGAAGACGCACGACGCTGTGGGCCCGACGCGTATGTAGTGCTGCAGTCTAGTGGCGACGCGCCGTGTTCACGCGCCTCCGCAGAAGGATCACCCGCACGTGCACCTCAGCGCGCGGGCGCATACTCAGCCCCTCCGGCGTTTGAGGAGCGGGGTCCGGGGCAGAGCCCCGTGCGGCGCCACGGGCAGACGGCTACGGCCGCGGCACCGGGGCGCAACCCCGGTACCACGGCCGAACCGACGGAGTCACTCGTCGTCGTTGACCCACGACATCAGCTTGCGCAGTTCCTTGCCGGTGGTCTCCAGCAGGGACTCGGCGTCAGCCGTCTTGTACTCGTTGTACTTCTTCAGACCGCCGTGGTACTCGTCCATCCACGCCTGGGCGAAGGTGCCGTCCTGGATCTCGGCGAGGACCTTCTTCATCTCGGCCTTGGTGGCGTCCGTGATGATCCGCGGGCCGGTGACGTAGTCGCCCCACTCGGCGGTCTCGGAGATCGACCAGCGCATCTTCTCCAGGCCGCCCTCGTACATGAGGTCGACGATGAGCTTCAGCTCGTGCAGGCACTCGAAGTACGCGATCTCCGGCTGGTAACCGGCCTCGGTCAGCGTCTCGAAGCCCGCCTTGACCAGCGCGGCCGTACCACCGCACAGGACGGCCTGCTCACCGAACAGGTCGGTCTCGGTCTCCTCGGTGAAGGTCGTCTTGATGACGCCGGCGCGGGTGCCGCCGATGCCCTTCGCGTACGAGAGCGCCAGCGGGAAGCCGTTGCCGGTCGCGTCCTGCTCGACGGCCGCGATACACGGGACGCCGCGGCCCTCCTCGTACTGGCGGCGGACCAGGTGGCCCGGGCCCTTGGGGGCGACCATGCAGACGTCGACGCCGGCCGGGGGCTTGATGAAGCCGAAGCGGATGTTCAGGCCGTGGCCGAAGAACAGCGCGTCGCCGTCGTTGAGGTTGTCCTTGATGGACTCCTCGTAGACCTGGGCCTGGATCGGGTCCGGGACGAGGATCATGATGACGTCGGCCTCGGCGGCGGCCTCCGAGGGGGTCACCACGCGCAGGCCCTGCTCCTCGGCCTTCGCCTTGGACTTGGAGCCCTCGTGCAGACCGACCCGGACGTCGACGCCCGAGTCACGGAGCGACAGCGCATGGGCGTGGCCCTGACTGCCGTAACCGATGACCGCGACCTTGCGGCCCTGGATGATGGACAGGTCGGCGTCAGCGTCGTAGAACAGCTCGGCCACTTTGGGTTCTCTCCTTGGTGTGCAGGTGTTGCGTCCCACCGTATGCCGGAGGGATGAGGGGAAGTTCCGGGGTCTCGAAATGCGGGCGGCCCGCGGTCTACGCGGACCGCTCCAGGGCCCGCAGCGACCGGTCGGTGATCGAGCGGGAGCCGCGGCCGATGGCGATCGTGCCGGACTGGACCAGCTCCTTGATGCCGAACGGCTCCAGCATCTTGAGCATGGCCTCCAGCTTGTCGGCGCCGCCGGTGGCCTCGATGGTGACGGCCTCCGGGGAGACGTCGACGGTCTTGGCGCGGAACAGCTGGACGATCTCCACGATCTGGGAGCGCGTCTCGTTGTCGGCGCGCACCTTCACCAGAACGAGTTCGCGCTGGACGGCCGCGCCGGGTTCCAGCTCGACGATCTTCAGCACGTTGACGAGCTTGTTGAGCTGCTTGGTGACCTGTTCGAGCGGGAGTGCCTCGATCACGTTCACCACGATGGTGATGCGCGAGATGTCGGCGTGCTCGGTGACACCGACCGCGAGGGAGTCGATGTTGAAGCCGCGCCGGGAGAACAGGGCGGTGATCCGGGCGAGGACACCGGGCTTGTTCTCCACCAGGACGGAGAGCGTGTGCTTGGACATGGGTCTGCTTCCTTTACCTACGGCTCTCAGTCGTCTTCGTTGTCGCCGAAGTCGGGGCGGACGTCCCGGGCGGCCAGGATCTCGTCGTTCGAGGTGCCGGCGGCGACCATCGGCCACACCATGGCGTCCTCGTGGACGATGAAGTCGATCACGACGGGACGGTCGTTGATCGAGTTCGCCTCTTCGATGACCTTGTCCAGGTCGTCGGCCGACTCGCAGCGGATCGCGTAGCAGCCCATGGCCTCCGACAGCTTCACGAAGTCGGGGACGCGGGTGCCGGCGCTCGGCTGCTTGCCGTCGGCGTCCGGACCGGAGTGCAGCACGGTGTTGGAGTACCGCTGGTTGTAGAAGAGGGTCTGCCACTGGCGGACCATCCCGAGGGCGCCGTTGTTGATGATGGCGACCTTGATCGGGATGTTGTTCAGGGCGCAGGTGGTGAGTTCCTGATTGGTCATCTGGAAGCAGCCGTCACCGTCGATCGCCCAGACCGTGCGGTCCGGTGCGCCGGCCTTGGCACCCATCGCGGCCGGGACCGCGTAGCCCATCGTCCCGGCGCCGCCGGAGTTCAGCCAGGTCGCGGGCTGCTCGTACTGGATGTAGTGCGCGGCCCACATCTGGTGCTGGCCGACCCCCGCGGCGAAGATCGTTCCCTGCGGGGCGAGCTGTCCGACGCGCTCGATGACCTGCTGCGGGGAGAGCGAGCCGTTGTCGGGCTGCTCGTACCCCAGCGGGTAGGTCTCGCGCCAGCGGCCGAGGTCCTTCCACCAGGCGGTGTAGTCGCCGGGGTGACCGTCGCTGTGCTCCTTCTGCACGGCCTGGATCAGATCGGCGATGACCTCGCGGGCGTCTCCGACGATCGGCACGTCGGCGGCGCGGTTCTTGCCGATCTCGGCCGGGTCGATATCGGCGTGGACGATCTTCGCGTGCGGGGCGAAGCTGTCCAGCTTGCCGGTGACGCGGTCGTCGAAGCGGGCTCCGAGGGCGACGATCAGGTCGGCCTTCTGCAGCGCGGTGACGGCGGTGACCGAACCGTGCATGCCCGGCATTCCCACGTGCAGCGGGTGGCTGTCGGGGAATGCGCCGAGCGCCATCAGGGTGGTGGTGACGGGCGCTCCGGTGAGTTCTGCGAGGACCTTCAGTTCGGCGGTGGCGCCGGACTTGATGACGCCGCCGCCGACGTAGAGGACGGGCCGCTTCGCCTGGGTGATCAGCCGGGCCGCCTCGCGGATCTGCTTGGCGTGCGGCTTGGTCACCGGGCGGTAGCCGGGCAGGTCCATGACCGGCGGCCAGGAGAAGGTGGTCCTGGCCTGGAGGATGTCCTTGGGGATGTCGACCAGGACCGGTCCGGGGCGGCCGCTGGAGGCGATGTGGAACGCCTGCGCGATCGCCTGGGGGATGTCCTCCGCCCTGGTGACCAGGAAACTGTGCTTGGTGATCGGCATGGTGATGCCGACGATGTCCGCCTCCTGGAAGGCGTCCGTGCCGATCGCCTTGGAGACGACCTGCCCGGTGATCGCGACCAGCGGCACGGAGTCCATGTGGGCGTCCGCGATCGGGGTGACCAGGTTGGTGGCGCCCGGCCCGGACGTCGCCATGCACACGCCGACCTTGCCGGTGGCCTGCGCGTACCCGGTGGCCGCGTGGCCCGCGCCCTGCTCGTGGCGGACCAGCACGTGCCGCACCCGCTTGGAGTCCATCAGCGGGTCGTACGCCGGAAGGATGGTGCCGCCGGGAATGCCGAATACCGTGTCGGCCCCGACCTCCTCAAGAGCACGGACGAGGGACTGCGCTCCCGTCACCTGCTCGGGGGCGGACTGCTGTCCTCCGGAACGGGGCCGCGGCTGCGGGTGGTGGGCCCCGGTGGCCTGCTCGGTCATCGGCATTCTCTTCTCGATGCTGAGGGTTTTTGCGAGTTTTGAGCGGTGTGCGGTTACTGATCGACAGTCACTGGTGCAACAAAAAACCCCTCGTGCCGTGAGGCAGGCGAGGGGAGCGCGTCGGGTGCGGTAGCGGGGACTTCCGGGTCATCGATCCGGTGCTTCCCTGCTCAGCCGACGCGCTTTCCAAGTACGAGAATTCGGGTGCGCATGGCACAGACCCTCCCCCCGGCACGCTGTGCGTGTCAAGTGGGTGGGACGGGAGTCTCATTATGTGAGCGGAGCGCGATACCGGTTCCATACCCTCCCGAGGCGGCGCCTGCCGCGTACGCACTGCTGCCCCCACCTGCGAAGACGCCGCTGCCACCACCTCCTGCGAAGACGGGTTCGACGGGGCCGTGGGGCACGCTGTAGACACCGCCGGCGAGGGCTCGGCGCATTCGGTACTCGTCCAGCGGTCCCGAGAAGGCCACGCCCTGTCCATGGGTGCAGCCCATCGAGCGCAGGGCGATCACCTGCTCGGGCAGATCCACGCCGTCGGCCACGGACTGCAGCCCCAGGTCGTTGGCGATCCGCAGCAGTCCGCTGGTGATCTTGTGCAGCCGGGCGGACTCGACGACCCCCTCGACCAGACCGCGGTCCAGTTTCAGTACGTCGACGGGGAGCCGGCGCAGCGCGGTGATCGTGGCGTACCCGCTGCCGAAGCCTTCCAGGGCGATCCGGACGCCGAGCCGCCTGAGCGCCTTGAGGCGGCGCTCCAGCTCGTCCAGGGAGACCTTGGGGTCCGTCTCGGCCAGCTCCACGATCAGGGCGCCGGAGGGCAGTCCGTGCCGGGTGAGCAGCGCCTCCACGGAGCTCAGCGGCATGGAGCGGTCGAGGAGTCTGCGGGCGGTCATCCGGACGGCGACGGGCACGGCGAGTCCGGTGGCCGCGCGCTCGGCGGCCTGTTCGACCGCTTCCTCCAGCATCCAGCGGCCGAGTTCGGCGGTGCGGTCGCTGTCCTCGGCGACGCGCAGGAACTCGGCGGGCGTGAACAGCACCCCCTGGGCCGAGCGCCAGCGCGCCTGCGCGGCCACCGCGGTGATCCGGCCGGTGTCGAGGCAGACCACGGGCTGGTGCAGCAGGGCGAACTCGCCGTCGTGCAGGGCGGCACGCAGCCTGGTGGCCAGCTCCGCCTTGCGGACGACGTCCTGCTGCATCTGTGGCACGTACAGCTCGACGCGGCCCTTGCCGGCCGCCTTCGCGCGGTACATCGCCAGGTCGGCGTTGCGCAGCAGTTCGCCCGCGCCCAGGCCGGGCTCGGAGAAGGACACCCCGATGGAGGCGGCGACCCGGACATCGTTGCCGTCGATGAGGTACGGCTGCGACAGGGTCGTACGCAGCCGGTCGGCGAGTTCGAAGATGTGGCGCTCGCGCGCGGTGCGGTCGCGGGAGCCGTCGCCGACGATCAGGGCGGCGAACTCGTCGCCGCCGAGCCGGGAGGCGGTGTCTCCCTTGCGGACCGCGTCCTGGAGTCTGCGGGCGGCCTGGACGAGGAGTTCGTCACCGGCCTGGTGGCCGATGGTGTCGTTGACCGCCTTGAAGCCGTCGAGGTCGATGAAGAGCACGGCGGTGCCGTGGTCGGAGGAGCGTCGGCCGGAGAGCGCCTGTCCGACGCGCTGGGTGAACAGGGCGCGGTTGGGCAGGTCGGTGAGCGGGTCGTGTTCGGCGTTGTGCTGCAACTGGGCCTGCAGGCGCACCCGTTCGGTCACGTCACGGCTGTTGAAGATGAGGCCGCCGTGGTGGCGGTTGACGGTCGACTCGACGTTGAGCCAGCCTCCGCCGCCGGACCGGAAACGGCACTCCATGCGGGTCGTGGGTTCCTCCGCGGGGCTGGCGGCGAGGAATCGGCGCACCTCGTGCACCACGCAGCCCAGGTCCTCCGGGTGGATCAGCGTGGCCAGTTCGGAGCCGACCAGTTCCTCGGCGGGCCGTCCGTAGACCCCGGCCGCGGCCGGGCTGACGTACCGCAGGATGCCGTTCGGTGCGGCGATCATGATGACGTCGCTGGAGCCCTGCACCAGCGAGCGGAAGTGGTTCTCCTTCTGGGCCAGTTCGTGCGTGAGGGTGATGTTGTCGACGAGCATGATGCCCTGGCGCACGACGAGGGCGAGCACGACCGTGCCTCCGGTGACGAGCACCACGCGGTCGACGCTGCGGCCGTTGAGCACGTTGTAGAGAATCCCCAGCGTGCAGACGGCGGCGGCCAGGTAGGGGGTGAGCGCCGCCAGCGAACTGCTGACGGGCCGGCCGAGGGGATACCGGCCGTGGCCTCCCTCCTGGAGGGGCACGTGTGCCGGTTGTCCCTGCCGGGGCCCGGGCACGTAGCCGTACACCACGCGCGTGTGCCCCTCTTCTTCCGTGTGTCCGTGCCCCTGCCCCACCCAGGGGGCGTAGGCGAGCAGCAGTGAGCCGGCGAACCAGCCGGCGTCGAGCAGCTGCCCGGAGCGGTAGTCGTTGTGGAGCAGTGGCGAGGTGAACAGGGCGTCGCACATCACCGTCAGGGCCAGCGCCCCGATCGCGGTGTTCACCGCGGAGCGGTTCACCGCCGACCGCCTGAAGTGCAGTGCGAGCACCATGCTCACGAGGGCGATGTCGAGCAGCGGATACGCGAGCGACAACGCGGTGTGGGGAACGCTCGGTTCCTCCGCCTTGGCCGCCTGGGCGAGCGCGAGGCTCCAGGAGAGCGTGAGCAGGGAGCCGCCGATCAGCCAGGCGTCGAGTCCCAGGCAGACCCAGCCGGCCTTGCTCACCGGCCGTTTGGCGAGGACGAGCAGTCCCACGATGGCCGGTGGGGCGAAGCACAGGAAGAACAGGTCCGCGTAGCTGGGGCTGGGCACCTGGATCTGCAGGACTACCTCGTACCAGCCCCAGACGAAGTTGCCCACCGCCGCCATCGCGGAGGAGAGCGAGAAGAGCAGCCATGCGGGTCGAAAGCGGCTGCGCCGGGTGCGGGCGCAGAGGAAGCAGGAGACGGCCGCGGTGGCGGCCGCCGCGCTCAGTCCGAAGTCGCCCATGATCAGGGCGAGTCGTGGAGAGCCCCAGCCGAGCGCGGAACCGACGGCGTATCCCGCGCACATGAGGGCGAGCACGAGTTGCGGGACCATGCCCGTCCCGCCCCCGGCGACCTGACCGCGGGTCAGCACGGCCCCCGGGGAGCTCACTGTGTCTCTCCGGGCCGAGCCGCCCCCGAGTCCCTCTGGTCCCGGTGCGCCGGATGTGCGTGACGCCTGCGACCGCTCGGCCGGCGGTGGTGATGGCCGCTGTGGCCGCATCTGCGCGCGGGTGGACACCAGGGCCGCCGTCGGCGACCCCGTCGCGTCGGATCGTTGGTCCATAGGCCGTGCATCGCCCGTCGCCCCCCTCGCTGTTGCTGTCTCTCAGTCCCCGGCGCCGGATGGTGCGCGGCGCAGCCCCTGTCGGGACGATACACCAGTCTCGTCACTCAGGGACATAGTTCCTCTACGCTCCGTGACGGTCGGCGGGGAATTGGACACGGCGCGCGTTCGGTGGAATGCGGAGGGTACCCATGAGTGCCCTCCGTACGCGCCGGGACGGGAGTGGGGAGGACTACGAGCCCGTCGTATGGACCACGTTCCGCAGTGGCTCCCGGTTCACGAAGCGGTTCAACTGATCCAGGAGGAGCCGTCGGGCCCGTGGGAAGAACGCGGAGGTGGGGCCGCCCACATGGGGGCTGATGAGCACGTTCGGGGCGTGCCACAGGGGGTGCCCCGGCGGCAGTGGTTCGGGGTCGGTGACGTCCAGGGCCGCCCGGAGCCGGCCGCTCTCCAGTTCGGCGAGGAGCGCCTTGGTGTCGACGACACCGCCGCGGGACACGTTCACGAGGAGCGCCCCGTCCTTCATCCGGGCCAGGAAATCGGCCCCGGCCAGGCCTTTCGTCTGCTCGGTGAGCGGCGTGATGAGCACCACCACATCGGCTTCCGGCAGAAGCTCCCGCAGGGCGGAAATCGGATGCACGGGGCCGCGCGCGGTCTCACGTGCGGAGCGCGCGACGCGCGCCACCCGCGCGAGCTCGAACGGCGCGAGCCGGTCCTCGATGGCCGAACCCACCGCTCCGTAGCCGACGATGAGAACGCTCTTGTCCGCGAGCGCGGGACGGAACCCGGACCGCCATTCCTCGCTGTCCTGTCCGCGGACGAAGTCGGGGATGCCGCGCAGTGAAGCGAGGATCAGGGTGAGGGCGAGTTCGGCGGTGCTCGCGTCGTGCACACCGCGCGCGTTGCACAACTGCACGCCGTCGGGCAGCAGTTCGAGGCCCGGCTGCACGTGGTCGATGCCGGCCGACAGCGTCTGCACGACCTGCACCGAGGTCATGTCGGCCAGGGGCCGCACGGAGACGTCGGCGCCCTTCATGTAGGGCACGACGTAGAAGGCGCAGTCGGCGGGGTCCGCGGGAAAGTCCTCCTCTCCGTTCCAGTAGCGATAGTCGAGGCCCTGGGGAAGGCCTTCGAGTTCGTCGGGTTGAAACGGGAGCCACACTTCGTACGTCATGGTCAGGAGGCTATGCGAAGCGCCCGTGGACGCAGAGGTTAGTTTGGGGTGCCAGGAGAGGGAGGGCACGGCCACGTGGAGCGCAGGACGATCGGGGCGGCGGCGCTCGAAGTGGGGGCTGTCGGCCTCGGGTGCATGCCGATGAACTGGGCGTACGCGGGTTCGCGGCAGCGGGGTGCCGAATCACTGCGCACGGTGCACGCGGCCCTCGACCGGGGCGCCACGCTCCTGGACACCGCCGACATGTACGGGCCGTTCACCAACGAGCTGCTGGTGGGCCGCGCGCTGAAAGGGCGGCGTGCGGATGCCTTCGTGTCGACCAAGGTCGGCCTGCTGGTGGGTGAGCAGCACATCGTGGCCAACGGCCGCCCCGGGTATGTGAAGCGGGCGTGCGACGCCTCGTTGCGCCGCCTGCAGACGGATGTCATAGACCTCTACCAACTGCACCGCGAGGACCCGGAGGTGCCGGTCGAGGAGACCTGGGGCGCGATGGCCGAGCTCGTCTCGGCCGGGAAGGTGCGGGCTCTGGGGCTGTGCGCGGTGGGCGCCCGCGCGGGCCGCAGGCCGGGTGCGCGGCTGCACGACGGGACGATACGGAAGCTGGAGCGGGTGCAGCAGGTCTTCCCGGTGAGCGCGGTTCAGGCCGAGTTGTCGGTGTGGTCGCCGGAGGCGCTGGAGACCCTGCTGCCGTGGTGCGAGGCGCGCGGGGTCGGCTTCCTCGCCGCGATGCCGCTCGGCAACGGCTTCTTGACCGGGACCCTCACTCCCGGTGAGGGGTTCGAACCCGATGACCTGCGGGCCCGGCATCCCCGGTTCACCGCCGAGATGATGGCCGCGAACCAGCCGATCGTCGTCGGCCTGCGCCGTATCGCGGCCCGCCACTCGGCCGGGGCGCGGGGCACGGACGTCACCCCCGCGCAGGTGGCGCTCGCGTGGGTGCTGTCGCGCGGGAAGCAGGTGGTTCCGGTGCCCGGGACCAAGCGGGAGTGCTGGGCCGCGGAGAACGCGGCGGCGGCCGGGCTGCGGCTGACGGCGGAGGACCTCGCCGAGGTGGCGGAACTGCCCGCGGCGCTGGGGTCCTGGGACTGAGCGGGATTCGGGGGCTGAGCCGCGTTTCCGGCCCTGCATCGCCCGGTTCGGGCGCGGGTCCGGCGATTCGGTGTCCGTGATCGGGAACTCGGGAGACCCGGGCGGTGTATGAAAAGTAGAACCTGCCACGTCGAAGGGATCCCGCATCGTGCAACGTCGAGCTGTGACGGCCGTGTTGGCCGCAGCCACGCTCCTGCTGACGGCCGGATGCTCCTCGGACGACGGGGGGAGTTCGGACGGCGGCGGGAGTACGCCCTGGGTCTCTCCGAAGCCCGGCACCTCTCCCCCGCCCTCCGAGCGGGCGGCCGAGGAGGCACCGCCCGCCAAGGGCTCCGTGAAGGTCGTGCGGACCGTCACCGAGGGCCTCAAGACACCGTGGGGCCTGGCGCCCCTGCCGGAGGGCGGCCTCCTGGTGTCCTCGCGCGACGAGGGGACGATCACCCTGGTCGACGAGAAGACCGGTAAGAAGACCGAGGTCGGCTCGGTGCCCGGGGTCGCCCCCGGCGGCGAGGGCGGCCTGATGGGCCTGGCCCTGTCCCCGACGTACGCGTCGGACCACATGGTCTACGCGTACTTCACCTCGGACTCGGACAACCGCATCGTGCGCATGCAGTACGACGCGAAGAGGCCGGCCGGTGAGCGGCTGGGCGCCCCCGACACGGTGTTCCGGGGCATCCCCAAGGGCACGAACCACAACGGCGGCCGGATCGCCTTCGGCCCGGACAAGATGCTGTACGTGGGCACGGGCGAGACCTATGTCACCGAGCTGGCCCAGGACAAGAAGTCGACGGGCGGCAAGATCCTCCGCCTGACCCCGGAGGGCGAACCGGCCCCGGGCAATCCCTTCGACTCGCCCGTCTACTCCTACGGGCACCGCAATGTGCAGGGCCTGGCCTGGGACTCCAAGCAGCGGCTGTTCGCCTCGGAGTTCGGCCAGGACACCTGGGACGAGCTGAACCACATCAAGCCGGGCGGCAACTACGGCTGGCCGGACGTGGAGGGCAGGTCCGACGACTCGAAGTACGAGAGCCCGATCGACCAGTGGAGCACCGACGAGGCCTCTCCCAGCGGTATCGCCTACGCGGAGGGCTCCGTCTGGATGGCGGGCCTGCGCGGCAAGCGGCTGTGGCGCATCCCGCTCAAGGGCACGGAGGAGTCGGCGAAGCCCCAGGCCTTCCTGGAGGAGAAGTACGGCCGGCTGCGCACGGTGGTGTCGGCGGGCGGCGGCAAGCTGTGGCTGGTCACGAGCGAGACGGACGGCAGGGGCACCCCGGGCAGCGGGGACGACCGGATCCTGGAGCTGGAAGTGAAGTAGGGCTAGGTGAAATGGGGCGAAGTGAGGTGGGGCGAGATGCCTAGGCGGAAGTCTCCGGTTGGTCCGGCGCCTCCGGCCCGCCCTGCTTCTCGGACCCGTCCGGCCCGTCCCGCTCGTCCCGCTCCCCCGTGGGCTGGGTCGGCGGGCGGACGACCACCTTGCCCGAGGTCAGATCTATGGGGCCGCGTCCGGGGTCACCGTCGTTCAGATCCACGCGGGTCAGTTCCAGCCGCTTGTTCTCGTCGTCGGTGTGCTTGCGGCCCGGTGCGAAGAGATTCTCGATCATGTTGAACACAGCGGCTCCTTCGGCCCGGCGTCTCTTACAGCGTAAACCTCACCTCGTGGAAGTCAGCCGGCTCGTCCGGTCGGGCGGGCGGCGGCCGTCTCCGGCGGGAACAGCCGCATCCGGTGCGCGACGGCCGCCGCCTCGCCCCGGCCCGAGACACCGAGCTTGGCCAGGATGTTCGAGACGTGGACGCTGGCCGTCTTCGGGGAGATGAAGAGCTCCTCGGCGATCTGGCGGTTGGTGCGGCCGACGGCCACCAGGCGCAGGACGTCACGCTCGCGGCTGGTGAGACCGAGCGCCTCGGCCGGGTCGGCGGGAGCGAGCGGGGTCCGTCCGGGCGAGCGGGCGAGGGTGAGGCGGGCGCGCTGCGCGAGCAGGGCGACGGCGTCGGTGAGCGGCCGTGCGCCGAGGTGGTCGGCGACGGCGCGGGCCAGCCGCAGCAGCTCGGTGGCGCGGCCCCGCTCCTCGTCCGTGCCGCCGGAGCCCAGGAGGGCCTCCGCGAGCCGGTGCCGGACGCGGGCCAGGTCGTACGGGCGCTCCAGCGGTTCGAAGGCCGCGACGACCTCGGACCAGTCGTCCGGGGTGTCCCGGCTCTCGGCACGCAGCAGTTCGACGCGTACCCAGCGCTCGTGCGCCTGCCATACGGGCACGTTCGTGGCGAGGGACTTGGCGGTCGTGCGCAGGCGCTCGACGAGTTCGGTGCGGCCCGGTTCGGTGGCGGGCAGTCCGCGGGCGTCGGCCTCCGCGGTCGCCGCGGCGAGCAGCAGGGGCCAGCCGTAGCGTTGGGTGCCCGGCGGGAAGCCGAGGTCCAGTGCCTCGGCCAGTTCCGTGCGGGCGTCCAGGAGGCGGCCCTCGCCCGCGGCGATGCCGATGGCGAGGGTGGTCAGCGGCAGCGCGTTCTGGGGTACGGCGTCGTGGGTGCCGAAGTGGCCGCGGGCCTCGGCCAGTCGGGCGCGTGCGGTGGTCAGGTCGCCCCGGGCCAGTTCGAGGCGGGCGTGGAGCATGGTGCGGAAGCCCCGGGGTTTGGCGCTCTGGCCGACCCGCTCGGAGTTGTGTCCGGCTTCGGCGGCCTCGGGCCAGCGGCCCAGCGAGAAGAGGGATTCGCCGAGGTTGCTCCAGATCCAGGCCTCGGTGTCCAGGAGGCCGTATCTGCGGGTGAGCCGGACGCCTTCCTCCAGGATGCCGACGGCTTCCTGGGAGCGGCCGACGCCTTCCAGATGCGAGGGGAGGTTCACATGGGCGCGGCCCATCACATAGGCGGCGCCCAGTTCCGTGGCCCGTTCCTTGACCTCGCGCACCTCGGCGAGTCCGGCGCCGATGTCACCGGACTCGACCAGGAGTCCGCCCAGGGTGAGGCGGGCGTTCAGCTCGATGTCGCGGGCTCCGACCATCCGGGCGTACTGCACGGCGCGTTCTGCGGCCTGGAGGGCGTCCGGGCCGGGCCGGTGCACCATCAGCCAGTTGGCGACGTGGGCGAGGACGTCGGCGTGCACCTCGGAGGGCGGCAGCCCTCGGACGAGGTCCTGCGCGGTGCCGAGTTCCTGCCAGCCGTCACCGAGGCCCTGTCCTTCGACGAGCCGGGAGCGCTGGATCCAGAACCAGGCGGCACGCAGGGGGTCCTGCTCGTCCTCCAGGAGGTGCAGGGCCCGTTTGGTTGTCTTCAGCGCGCGTTTGCGTTCCCCGCAGAGCCGGCCCGCGACGGCGGCCTCGGCCATGAGGTCGAGGTAGTGCAGCGGGGTGGTGGCCGGGTCGCGGCCGGCGGCGCTCCCGGCGCGCACCTCGGGCGGTGGGGGCGGGTAGGCCTCGCTGTAGTCGGCGGTGCGCAGTGCGGCGCGTACGGGCCCGGGGGCCGTGTCCCACAGCTCCATCGCCCGTTCCAGGAGGCGTACCTGCTCCGAGTAGGCGTGCCGGCGGCGGGCCGCGACGGAGGCGTCGAGGACGGCGGGCAGGGCCTTCGCGGCGTCGTGCGCGTGGTACCAGTGGCTGGCCAGCCGGGCGGCGCGCTCGCCTGCCGGTACGAGTGAGGGGTCGGCCTCCAGGACTTCCGCGTAGCGGCGGTTGAGGCGGGAGCGCTCGCCGGGGAGCAGGTCGTCGCCGACGGCCTCGCGCACCAGGGAGTGGCGGAAGCGGTAGCCGTCGCCGGCGGGTGTCGCGAGGAGGATGTTGGCGCCGACGGCGGCGCGCAGCGCCTCGATGAGGTCGTCCTCGGAGAGCCGGGCGACGGCGGCGAGCAGCCGGTACTCGACCGTCGAGCCGCCCTCGGCGACGATCCTGGCGACCCGCTGGGAGCTCTCGGGCAGGCTCTCGACGCGGACGAGGAGCAGATCGCGCAGGGAGTCGGTGAGGCCGGTGGCGCAGCCGTCGAGGGCGGCGACGGCCAGTTCCTCGACGAAGAAGGCGTTGCCGTCGGAGCGGGCGAAGATGTCGTCGGCCTGGGCCGGGTCGGGCTCGTGACCGAGGATTCCGGCGATCTGGCGGGCGACTTCGGTGCGGGTGAAGCGGCGCAGCTCGATGCGGCGGACGGTGCGCAGCCGGTCGAGTTCGGCGAGCAGCGGGCGCAGGGGGTGGCGGCGGTGGATGTCGTCGGCGCGGTAGGTGGCGACGACGAGGAGGTGGCCGCTGCGCAGGGTCCGGAAGAGATAGGCGAGGAGGTGGCGGGTGGAGGCGTCCGCCCAGTGCAGGTCCTCCAGGAGGACGACGACGGGGCGGTCGGCGGCGACGCGTTCCAGGAGGCGGACGGTGAGTTCGAAGAGGCGGGCCATGCCGTCCTCGTCGTGCCGCCCACGGGTGGTCTCCCCCAACTCGGGCAGCAGCCTGGCCAGTTCCTCCTCCTGGCCCGCGGCGGCGGCGGCCAGTGCGTCGGGCAGGTGGCGGCGCAGGGCCCGCAGGGCGGTGGAGAAGGGGGCGAAGGGCAGTCCGTCGGCGCCGATCTCGACGCAGCCGCCGACGGCCACGACGGCGCCCTCGCGGCAGGCGGCCGTCGCGAACTCCTCGATGAGCCGGGTCTTTCCGACACCGGCCTCACCGCCGAGGAGCAGCGCCTGTGGCTCGCCCGCGGCGGCACGGGCGAGCGCGTCGTTCAGTACGCCCAGCTCGTCGGCCCGACCGACGAAGACCGGACTGACGGACCTGGTCTCCACAGCGCCGAGCATCGCACAGGGGTCGGACACGGCGTCACTGGTTATCGGCGCCCCGCCCCGGCCCACGGCCACGACCGCCGGAGCCTTGCTCCCGTCCACGGCCGCGGGCCCGTCCGCGCCGGCGGACGGGCCCGTGGCCGTGGTGCGTGCGGGGCGGCCGACCCCCGTGCGGCCGCCCTGCCGTGCCCCGGCGTTCATGCGGCGCGTGCGAACCGGGGGCGGCGCGTGCGGTGGCCGTTCACCCGCCCCTCGCTGTCGTCGTGGTCGGATCGCGCGGCCTCGTGGCGGGCGGCACGGCGGGTGCGGGCGGCCTCGCGGGCCATGCGGTAGTTCTCGGCGGTGCGGATCATCTCCGCGGAACGGATCTGCTGGAGCTCGTACTCGAACATCTCGTACCCCTTGGGAAGAGTGACCGGTGCGTGGTGACCGGTGAGGAGTGACCGGCGGAGAGTCACCGCCGGCTTCGGCTTCGCTCGTTCGCGATGCCTCAACCTTCGTCTCCAAGGGGGGTGCGCCACATCGGGAGAGTTCCGCATCTTGAACGCACGAGGGGCCTTAGTCCCGCCGTGAGTGGCTCACGGCGGGACTAAGGCCCCTCAGGACGTGCGGTGTCGCGCGTACGGGCGGTGTCGCGCAGACATGCGGTGTCGCGCGTACGGGCGGTCGGTCAGCCGGTGGTCGTCGGCATGCCGAGGAGGATGTCGGAGTACTTGAGCGCGGCCAGCAGCAGGCCGATGACGCCGAGCGAGACACCCGCCCAGGCCACGGACTTGACCCACGGGGACTGCGCGGGGATCCGGTCCGGGTTGCCGAACGCCGGCCTCACCAGCACCACGACACCGACGATCAGCGCGGCCAGCGCGAAGAAGCCGGCGACCAGGGCGTTGGCGTTCCACGAGTCGGCGTACACCTGCTTGATCTGGGTGGCGACGGCCGAGCCCTGCGCGGTCTCCAGCTGGCCGTACAGCGAGTCGCGCGCCTGCGCGATCGTGCCGACCCAGCTGCCGGTCAGCGAGACGATGCCCAGTCCGGCGGAGACGACCGCGGCGGCGCCCATGCCCACACCGGAACCGGTGCCCGCCGCGACCACGGCCTGCTCGTCCTGCTCCTGCTCGCCGTCGCCCTCACCGGCGGGACCGTCCTCGTCCACGTTCTCGGGGGCCTTGACCTCCTCGACCTCTCCGACCGCGCCGACCGTACCGCCGCTGCCCTTCTCGTCACTCTTGCCGAGCTTCACGGCCTCGTCACCCTGCGCCTCGGTGCCGGTCTCGATCCCGGCCTCGTTCTCTGTCTTGGTTCCCATGCTCCGCACCGTACGGACGCTGTCTGAGAATTTCTTTAAGATCCCGGGATCCTCACGCACGGGTCGGCAGATCCCCTTGTTCGGCGGCTGCCGCGCGGGCGGCCCGCCACTCCCGCGCGAGGACCGACCACACCTCCGTGTCCTGCCGTACGCCCCGGTGCGGCCAGTTCTCGCGCAGGACGCCCTCGCGGCTCATGCCGAGCCGTCGCGCCACGTTCAGGCTGGGCACGTTGGCGGTGGCCGCGTGCCACTCCACGCGGTGGATGCCGCGTACGTCGACCGCCCAGTCGATGAGGACGCGGATCGCGCGCGTGATCAGCCCGCGGCCCGCCGCCGCGGGCTCCAGCCAGCAGCCGACCTCGCAGACCCCGTGCTCGGCGTCGAAGACCCGGAAGAGCACCCCGCCGACGAGCCGCCCGTCCAGCCACACCCCGTGCAGGCTGCCCGTGTCGGCGGCCTTCTTGTCGGCGAACGACTGGAGCAGCTCGCGCGCGGAGCCGGCGTCCGTGACGCGCGACCCGAAGGAGATGTACTGCTGGACGAACTCGCGTCCGCGGTCGAGATGGGCCAGGAACTCGTCCGCGTGCCACGGCTCCAGAGGCCGCAGTTCGGCGCCGTCGTCACCCAGGGATATCGCGTACATCCTGCTGTCGCTCCTTCACGAGTACCGCCACGGGTGCGTCCGCCGGCGCGTCCACCGCGTCCGCCGCACCCGCCGCATCCACGGGCGCGTCGCCGCGCGCCCCGGGGATCGTCGCACGGCGGCCCGGACCGGCGGTACGGATTTCCGGCGGCTCGATACTGAGCCGCGGCAGGCGCCGGTCGAGCCAGCCGGGCAGCCACCAGTTGGCGCCGCCGAGCAGGTGCATGAGGGCGGGCACCAGGAGCGTACGCAGCACGAACGCGTCGAGGGCGACGGCGGCGGCCAGCCCGACGCCGAACATCGCGATCACGCGGTCACCGCTGAGCACGAAGGCCAGGAAGACCGAGATCATGATCACGGCGGCGGAGTTGATCACCCGGCTCGTCTCCGCGAGGCCCACGCGGACGGCCCGGCGGTTGTCGCCGGTCTCCAGCCACTCCTCGTACATCCGGCCGACCAGGAACACCTGGTAGTCCATGGAGAGCCCGAAGAGCACGGAAACCATGATCACGGGCAGGAAGGGCTCGATCGGGCCGGCCCGGCCGAGGCCGAGCAGTTCGCTGCCCCAGCCCCACTGGAAGATCGCGACGACGACCCCGAAGGAGGCGGCGACGGCGGCGACGTTCATCGCGGCGGCCTTCAGCGGGATGCCGACGGACCGGAAGGCGAACAGCAGCAGGAGGCAGCCCAGGCCGATCACCACGCCCACGAAGAGGGGAAGTTTCCCGACGATGACGTCCGCGAAGTCGTCGTATCCGGCGGTGATGCCGCCGACCTGGACGTCGAGGGTGGTGCCGGCCCCGGCCCGCGGCAGCACGTCGGTACGGAGCCGGTCGACGAGTTCGCTGGTCTGCCGGGACTGCGGTGAGGACTCCGGTACGACGACGAGGTAGGCGGTGTCCCCGTCGCCGTCGAACGTCACCGGGGTCACGTCCCGGACGCCCTCGGTCTCCCGGAGCGTGGCGTCGAGGTTGTCGAGGGCGAGCCGGTCCTGGGCGCCGGTGACGGGCGTGACGAGGGTCAGCGGCCCGTTCATACCGGGCCCGAAACCCTCCGAGATCAGGTCGTACGCCTGACGCGTGGTGGCCGTCCCCGGATTGTTGCCCTGGTCGGAGGTGCCCAGGTGCAGGGAGAACATCGGCACCGCGAGCAGCGCCATGACGGCGACGGCCACGCCGCCGAGGAGCTTGGGATGCCGTTCGACGAAGGCGGACCAGCGGGCCGCGAACCCGGTGGGGACCTCCGGTTCGGGCCCGTGCTCGGCCAGCCGGCGGCGCTCGCGGCGGCTCAGCGCGCGCATGCCGATGAAGGAGAGCAGCGCGGGCAGCAGGGTCACGGAGGCCGCGACCGTGAGGA
The DNA here is from genome assembly GCF_003024195.1 of Streptomyces dioscori. Taxonomy (GTDB): domain Bacteria; phylum Actinomycetota; class Actinomycetes; order Streptomycetales; family Streptomycetaceae; genus Streptomyces; species Streptomyces dioscori. The sequence continues at coordinate 81,109 of NZ_KZ679060.1, read as the reverse complement.
CCACGGTGAGTGAGGCGGCGATCGCGACCCCGTTCAGGAAGCCGAGCCGCAGGATGAGCATCCCCAGCAGGGCGACGCAGACGGTGGCGCCCGCGAAGACGACCGCGCGCCCGGTGGTGGCCACCGCGTCCCGGGCGGCCTCCTCGACCGGGAGCCCGCGCTTGAGACCGCGGCGGTGCCTGGTCACGATGAACAGCGCGTAGTCGATGCCGACGCCCAGCCCGATCAGCAGGCCGAGCATGGGCGCGAAGTCGGCCACCGTCATCACATGCCCGAGCAGCGCGATCCCCGCGTACGCGGTGCCGACGCTCACCAGGGCCGTCGCGATGGGCAGCGCCGAGGCGGCGAGGGAGCCGAAGGCGAGGAAGAGGACCACCGCGGCGACGGCCACGCCGACGATCTCGGCGAGGTGTCCGCCGGAGGACTCGGTGAGGGCGACGGCCTGGCCGCCCAGCTCGACCTGCAGCCCCTCGGTCTCCGCGCTCTTCGCCGCGGCGACGACGGCCGAGGCCTCGCCCGGGTCGATGTTCTCGGCCAGCTCGTCGAAGGTCACCGTGGCGTAGGCGGTACGCCCGTCGCCGCTGATCCGCCCGGAACCGGGCCCCTCGCTGCCGGAACCCTCGTACGGGCTGACGACGGCCGCCACTCCCGGCAGGCCGGCGATCCGGTCGAGGGTGCGGGTCATGGTCTGTTCGACGTCGGCGGCGCGGACCGTGCCCGGGGTGGAGTGCCAGACGACGGTGTCGCTGTCGCCGCCGAGGCCGGGAAAGTTGTCCTGGACCAGTTCGGCGGCCCGGCCCGACTCGGTGCCCGGCACCTGGTAGTCGTTCGAGTACGCGGATCCGGCGACGAGTGCGGCGGTGGCGGTCCCGCCGAGGGCGGTGAGCCAGAGCAGTAGGGCGACGAGACGGTGCTGCACACACCAGCGTGCGAGTGCTGCCACGGACGAGCTCCCTGGGGGATTTGTGGATCTTTATCGGGAACTGCCCGCAAAGAACGCATGACCGATGCGTTGTCACTCTTGCAGCCGAAAGTGATCGTTGGCCTCATTCATGGCCTTACTCACAGGACTGCGACCCAGTTCACACGACAATCCAACAGACTCTGTAGCCCCACAGCGTTCACCTTTCGCCTCCAGGGGCGCGGGGAACGGCGCAGTCTTTTGCCTTTCGCTTCCAGGGGCGCGGGGAACGGCGCAGTCTTTTCGCTTTCAGGGGCGCGGGGAACTGCGCAATCGTTTGGGCCCACGCACCCGCACCCGCACCCGCACCCGCACCCAAGAACGGCCCCGAACGGCGGAACGCCGAAGGGCGCCGCACCGCCAGGTGCAACGCCCTTCCGCGCACAACAGCCCGAGGGCTAGCCCTCGACACCCAGCTTCTCAAGGATCAGCTCCTTGACCCGCGCAGCGTCAGCCTGCCCGCGCGTGGCCTTCATGACGGCACCCACCAGGGCCCCGACCGCAGCCACCTTGCCGCCACGGATCTTGTCCGCGACACCGGGGTTCCCCGCGATGGCCTCGTCGACGGCAGCCGTCAGCGCGCCCTCGTCCGAGACGACCTTCAGACCGCGCTTCTCGACGACCTCGTCGGGCGTGCCCTCACCCTTGACGACCCCGTCGATGACCTGCCGGGCCAGCTTGTCGTTGAGGGACCCCTCGACGACCAGCGCGGCCACCCGGGCGACCTGCTCGGGCGTGATGGCCAGCGAGTCCAGGGCCACCCCGGACTCGTTGGCCGCACGCGCCAGCTCACCCATCCACCACTTGCGCGCGGAGGCCGCGTCGGCGCCCGCCGCGATCGTGGCGACGATGAGGTCGATGGCCCCGGCGTTGAGCATCGACTGCATGTCGTGGGCGTTGACGCCCCACTCCTCGCGCAGCCGGTTGCGACGGGCCAGCGGCTGCTCGGGCAGACCCGCGCGCAGCTCCTCGACCCATTCACGGGACGGCGCGACCGGCACGAGGTCGGGCTCCGGGAAGTACCGGTAGTCCTCGGCCTCCTCCTTCACACGCCCCGAGGTCGTCGACCCCGTGTCCTCGTGGAAGTGGCGGGTCTCCTGGATGATCGTGCCGCCGTCGTTGAGCACGGCTGCGTGCCGCTGGATCTCGAAGCGGGCCGCGCGCTCCACGGACCGCAGCGAGTTGACGTTCTTCGTCTCGGAGCGCGTACCGAACTTCTCGCGGCCGTGCGGGCGCAGCGACAGGTTCACGTCGCACCGCATCTGACCCTGCTCCATGCGCGCTTCCGAGACGCCGAGCGCCTTGATCAGCTCGCGCAGCTCGGCGACGTACGCCTTGGCGACCTCGGGAGCACGCTCGCCGGCGCCCTCGATCGGCTTGGTGACGATCTCGATGAGCGGGATGCCGGCGCGGTTGTAGTCGAGCAGCGAGTGCGAGGCGCCGTGGATACGGCCCGTGGCGCCACCGACGTGCAGCGACTTGCCGGTGTCCTCCTCCATGTGGGCGCGCTCGATCTCCACGCGGAAGACCTCGCCGTCGTCCAGCTGGACGTCGAGGTAGCCGTTGAAGGCGATCGGCTCGTCGTACTGGGAGGTCTGGAAGTTCTTCGGCATGTCCGGATAGAAGTAGTTCTTCCGGGCGAAGCGGCACCACTCGGCGATCTCGCAGTGCAGCGCGAGGCCGATCTTGATCGCGGACTCGACGCCGATCGCGTTGACGACCGGCAGCGCGCCGGGCATGCCCAGACAGGTCGGGCAGGCCTGCGAGTTGGGCTCGGCGCCCAGCTCGGTGGAACAGCCGCAGAACATCTTGGTCTTGGTGCCGAGTTCGACATGGACCTCAAGGCCCATGACGGGGTCGTACGACGCCAGCGCGTCCTCGTACGACACCAGGTCATTCGTGACAGTCACGGTGAAACTTTCCCCTCAGCCCAGCAGGACGTCTTCGTCGCCCAGGCGCTTGAGCTCCCGGTAGAGGATGGCGAGGCCGGTGACGATGGCGGCGGCGGACACGGTCGCGTCGATCAGCCTCAGCGTGTCCCCGTCGCTGCGGGCCAGCTTGATCTGCTTGGCGACGCTGATCGCGCCGAACGCGGTACTGCCGAGCGACACGTACAGCCCGGTCTTCGACTTCTTGAAGTTCTTTGCCTTCTTGGCCATGGCGGTCACAGCGACGGAGCCTCCTCGATCAACGGGTGGCCCCAGCGTTCCACGAACGCGGCCTCTACGGCGGCTCCCACCTTGTACAGGCGGTCGTCCTTGAGGGCCGGCGCGATGATCTGGAGGCCGACGGGCAGATTGTCCTCGGGTGCGAGGCCGCAGGGCAGCGACATCGCGGCGTTGCCCGCGAGGTTGGTCGGGATGGTGCACAGGTCGGCGAGGTACATCGCCATCGGGTCGTCGGCGCGCTCGCCGATCGGGAAGGCGGTGGTCGGCGTCGTCGGCGAGACGATCACGTCGACCTGCTCGAACGCCTTCTCGAAGTCCCGCGTGATGAGCGTACGGACCTTCTGGGCGCTGCCGTAGTACGCGTCGTAGTAGCCGGAGCTGAGCGCGTACGTACCGAGCATGATGCGGCGCTTGACCTCGTCGCCGAAGCCCGCCTCACGGGTGAGGGCGGTGACCTCCTCGGCGGAGTGCGTGCCGTCGTCACCGATACGCAGGCCGTAGCGCAGGCCGTCGAAGCGGGCGAGGTTGCTCGAACACTCGGACGGCGCGATCAGGTAGTACGCCGACAGGGCGAGGTCGAAGGACGGGCAGTCCAGTTCGACGATCTCGGCGCCCAGTTCCTTCAGGAGCGCGACCGATTCGTCGAAGCGCTGCACGACACCGGCCTGGTAGCCCTCGCCGCGGAACTGCTTGACGACGCCGACGCGCATACCGTCCACGCTGCCGTTGCGGGCGGCCTCGACGACGGCCGGGACCGGCTCGTCGATGGAGGTCGAGTCGAGCGGGTCGTGACCGGCGATGACCTCGTGCAGCAGGGCCGCGTCGAGCACGGTACGGGCGCAGGGCCCGCCCTGGTCGAGGCTGCTGCTGAAGGCCACCATGCCGTACCGGGACACCCCGCCGTACGTCGGCTTCACGCCGACCGTGCCGGTGACGGAGGCGGGCTGGCGGATGGAGCCGCCGGTGTCGGTGCCGATCGCGAGGGGCGCCTGGTAGGAGGCGAGGGCCGCGGACGAACCGCCGCCGGAGCCGCCGGGGATGCGCGACAGGTCCCACGGGTTGCCGGTCGGCCCGTACGCGCTGTTCTCGGTGGAGGACCCCATGGCGAACTCGTCCATGTTGGTCTTGCCGAGGATGACGACGTCGGCCGCCTTCAGCCGCGCGGTGACCGTGGCGTCGTAGGGCGGGATCCAGCCTTCGAGCATCTTCGAACCGACGGTGGTCGGAATGCCCTTGGTGGTGAAGATGTCCTTGAGGGCGAGGGGTACGCCGGCCAGCGGGCCGAGCTTCTCCCCCCTCTCCCGCTTCTCGTCGACCGCGCGGGCCTGGGCGAGCGCCCCTTCCCGGTCGACGTGCAGGAAGGCGTGCACCTTCTCGTCGACGGCGCCGATACGCGCGAGGTGCGCCTCGGTGACCTCGACGGCGGTCAGCTCGCCGGAGGCGATCGCGGCGGCGATCTCGGCGGCGGTGAGCTTGATGATGTTGACGTTGCTGTCCGTCATGGTGATTAGTCCTCCCCCAGGATCTGCGGCACCTTGAAACGCTGCTGTTCCTGGGCCGGGGCGCCGGAGAGCGCCTGCTCGGGGGTGAGCGACGGACGGACCTCGTCCGCGCGCATGACGTTCGTCAGCGGCAGCGGGTGGGAGGTCGGCGGTACGTCTTGGTCGGCGACCTCGCTGACGCGGGCGACCGCGCCGATGATGTCGTCGAGCTGACCGGCGAAGTGGTCGAGCTCTTCGCCCTTCAGCTCCAGACGCGCCAGTCGGGCGAGGTGGGCGACCTCCTCGCGCGTGATGCCAGCCATGCAGCGATCCTCAGGGGTGAGTGCGTGTGGTGTGCCCCAATCCTATGGGGCGCGACAAGATCCCCGTACATCGGTTTCCCCCGCCCCCCGACCGACCCCCAGCGGGCGGGCGTAAACGGGCGGACCCGAACGGGCGGGCGTAGACGGGTAGGCGCGAACAGGCGGGCGCCGACGGCAGGCCGACCCGACCGGCCAGGCGCGAACAGGCGGGCGCCGACGGCAGGCCGACCCAACCGGCCAGGCGCGAACAGGCGGGCGCCGACGGCAGGCCGACCCGACCGGCCAGGCGCGAACGGGCGGACCCGAACTTGCAGGCGCCGCTGTGCAGGCCCCGACGGGCAGGCGCGAACGGGCGGACCCGAACTTGCAGGCGCCGCTGTGCAGGCCCCGGCGGGCAGGCGCGAACGGGCGGGCGCCGACGGCGGGCGGCCCCCACGGGAAAGGTTCACCCGTCGAGACTCCCCTCACGGGCGGGCGGGTGGGAAAAGATCTCTACTCGTCCGAGCCAGCCGCAGGCGACGCCGCAGGCAACGCCGCCGCGGGCCGCTGCCACCCCCGAGACCCCCGCGCCAGCAACCACGCAGTGGCCTCCTCCGGAGGCATCGCCGCGGCCACCAGCCACCCCTGAACCGCGTCGCACCCGAGATCCCGCAACCGCTCCCACGTCTCGTCGTCCTCGACGCCCTCCGCGACGACGAGCAGCCCGAGCGAGTGCGCGAGATCGACCGTGCACCGCACGATCTCGGCGTCCTCCGTGTCGACCGCGAGCCGCGCCACGAACGAGCGGTCGATCTTCAGCTCGCTCACCGGCAGCCGCCGCAGATGCACCAGCGACGAGTACCCGGTCCCGAAGTCGTCGAGGGACATCTTCACGCCGTGCGCGGTCAGCGCGGCGAGGGTGTCCGCGGCCCGCTGCGGATCCTCCAGCAGCACGTGTTCCGTTATCTCCAGCTGCAGCGCCCCCGCGGGGACCCCGTGCCGGGCGAGCCGCGCGGCCACCGATCCCGCGAAGCCGGGGGTGTGCACGTCCCGGGGCGACACGTTTACGGCGACCGGTACCCGAAGCCCTTGCGCCCGCCAGCGCGCGACCTGCGCGAGCGCCGCCTCCAGGACGTACTCGGTCAGATGCGGCATCAGACCGGACGACTCGGCGATGGCTATGAACTCGTCCGGCGGCACCTTCCCGCGTTCGGGATGCACCCACCGTACGAGCGCCTCCAGGCCGGCGACCTGCCCGTCGAAGCGCACCTTCGGCTGGTAGTGCAGCTCGACGTCCCCCGCGTCGAGCGCCCGCCGCAGATCGCCCAGCAGCCCGAGCCGGTCGGGGGTGTTGGAGTCCCGCTTGGACTCGTAGACCTCAACCCCCGTACGGTCGCGCTTCGCCTGGTACATCGCGACGTCCGCCCGCCGCAGCAGCCCTTCCGCGTCCAGCGCGTGGTCGGGGAAGACGGCGAGTCCGGCGCTGGCCTCCAGCACGAGCGTCAGCCCGTCGAGGTCGAGCGGCGAGCCGAGCGCGGTCACGAGGCCGCGGGCGACCCGCGTCGCCGAGGTCGTCGAGTCGGCGACGGGCAGCAGCACGGCGAACTCGTCCCCGCCCAGCCGCGCGGCCTCCGCCCCGCGCGGCAGGGCGACCCGCAGCCGGTCCGCTATCTGCAACAGCAGCCGGTCCCCGGCGAGATGCCCGAGCGTGTCATTCACGGACCTGAAGCGGTCCAGGTCGATCAGCATCAGAGCGGAACGCGCACCGATCCGTTCGGCGTCGTCGAGCGCCCGCCAGGTCCGTTCGAGCAGCCACTGCCGGTTGGGCAGACCCGTGAGGGGATCACGCAGTTGCTCCTCGGCCCGGGCCCGCGCTATCCAGAGCGTGGAGTCGAGGGCGATGAGGGGCACGGCGAAGAGCGGCAGGAGCGCGGGGAGGGCGATGGCGACCACACAGATCAGCGGAGCGATACCGAGCAGCGCGACGGCCACGAGCCCCTGTCTGACCAGGGCCGTGCGGGCGACGGTCGGCAGTCCGGGTGTGCGGGGCGCGTGGAGGTACCAGAGCAGCGCGCGGCTCACGACGAGATACGCCCCGGCCGCCAACACCACCTGAGGCACGGTGAAAACGGTCCAGGTCTCCGGTTCCCAGGGCGCCTCGACGGACGGCACGCGGCCGAACGCGGCCAGCACCAGCGCTCCCGCGCCGATACCGAGGATGTCCACCGCGCCGTGCAGGATGCCCTGGCGCCAGCGGTGCCGGCGGGCTATGCCGACGAGCACGACGACGGTGAGGCTGACCATTCCGGCCGGCACCCAGCCGTACAGCAGCAGGACGGCGAGGGTGAGGGCCGCTCCGGAGCCCGTCCCGCCCCACCAGCGGGAGCGGCCGAGCGCGACCAGGTGTCCGACGATGACGCCGACCAGGACGGCCAGCGCCCAGCCGGCCGAGCCGGACGGGAACAGCGAGTGGTGGCCGGTGAAGGCGCGGTAGAAACCCGCGCCCAGTACGGCCGCGGCGGCCACCACGACCGCCGCGGGCAGCGCGGGCCAGGTCAGCTGCCGGTCGGGCTCCTGGCCGGGCAGTTGGTGCGGGGAGCCGGCGACGGAGGTGAACCGGCCCGAGCCGCGCCCGTCCGTACCGGCGTGCTGTCCGGTGACGTACCCCGGCGGCCCCGGGGTCCCCGGCACGCCGGATCGCTCCGCGGGCCTGGTGACGCCGAGTCCCGCCCCGAACTCCCGGCTTCGCTCCAGCAAGGGGTGCCCCCACCGCCGCACGCCGGTCATCCAGCGTGGGCGCAGCCGTGAGTCCGGAGCGGCGCTCTCGGTCGGTTCCATTCCCGTCCCTCTCACGGCCGGCGGTGCCCACGCCACGCGGCCCGACGCACGATCAGTCCCTCAACGGCTCCGCGTCTGGAAAACCCTTCCCCCGACTCCTGAAGAGCAAGGGGGTGCCCCAACCGCAGCTGGGCACGGCAGGCGCAGACCTCAACAGTAGGCCGCAGAAGGCTCCTAAGGGCAGCGGTCGTCTACGGTTGCCCGAATGCGACACGGCCGCCCCTATGCATCTGGTATGCGCCGAACGGGTGGTCTTCAACCGCTACCCCTCGATCGGAAGTGCCGCTTCCGCCGCCGCCTCCGGTCCTTGTTCGAGCAGAACGGCGAAACCGTCCTCGTTCAGAACCGGCACTTTGAGCTGCATGGCCTTGTCGTACTTCGATCCAGGATTGTCACCTACGACAACGAAAGCCGTCTTCTTCGAAACAGAACCGGTCACTTTCGCCCCGCGGCTCTGCAGTGCCTCTTTCGCTCCGTCGCGGGTGTGACGTTCCAGGGTGCCGGTGACCACGACGGTCAGTCCCGCGAGCGGGCGGGGTCCCTCGTCCTCGCCGGAGTTCTCTTCCTCCATGCGGACGCCGGCGGCCTTCCACTTGCGGAGGATCTCCTGGTGCCAGTCGACCGCGAACCACTGCTTCAGCGAGGCGGCGATGGTGGGCCCGACGCCCTCCACGGCGGCGAGTTCCTCCTCCGTGGCCTGCTCGATGCGGTCGATCGAGCGGAACTCACGGGCCAGGGCCTCCGCCGCGACCGGACCCACGTGCCGGATGGACAGGCCCGTGATGATCCGGGCCAGCGGTCGCTCCTTCGCCGCTGCGATGTTCTCCAGCATCGCGAGGGCGTTCTTCCTGGGCGCGCCCTCCTGGTTGGCGAAGACCGTGGCGGTCTTCTCCTCGCCCGTCTTCGGGTCCCGCTTGGGCAGTCCGCTGTCCTGGTCGAGGACGTACGCCCTGATGGGCAGCAGCTGCTCGATGGTGAGGTCGAAGAGGTCGCCCTCGTCCCCGAGGGGCGGCTGCGGGGGCTCCAGCGGCTTGGTGAGCGCGGCGGCGGCCACGTAACCGAAGTTCTCGATGTCCAGGGACTTGCGGCCGCCGAGGTAGAAGAGGCGCTCGCGCAGCTGGGCCGGGCAGGTGCGGCCGTTCGGGCAGCGGAGGTCGATGTCGCCCTCCTTGGCGGGTGCCAGCGCGGTGCCGCACTCGGGGCACTCGGCGGGCATCACGAACTCCCGCTCGCTGCCGTCGCGCAGGTCGACGACCGGTCCGAGGATCTCGGGGATGACGTCACCGGCCTTGCGCAGCACCACCGTGTCGCCGATGAGGACGCCCTTGGCCTTGACCACGTCCTGGTTGTGCAGCGTCGCGAACTCGACCTCGGAACCGGCCACCGTCACGGGTTCCACCTGCGCGTACGGAGTGACGCGGCCGGTACGGCCCACGCCCACCCGGATGTTGACCAGCTTGGTGTTGACCTCCTCCGGCGCGTACTTCCACGCGATCGCCCAGCGCGGGGCGCGGGAGGTCGAGCCGAGGCGGCCCTGGAGGGGGATCTCGTCGAGCTTGACGACGACGCCGTCGATCTCGTGCTCCACGGAGTGGCGGTTCTCTCCGTAGAAGGCGATGAACTCCCGCACGCCGTCGAGGTCGTCGACGACCTTGCCGTAGCGGGTCGTCGGCAGGCCCCACTCACTCAGCAGCTCGTAGGCGTGCGAGAGGCAGTCGATGTCGAAGCCCTCGCGCGCGCCGATGCCGTGCACGACCATGTGCAGCGGGCGGGTGGCCGTGACGCGGGGGTCCTTCTGGCGCAGTGAACCCGCCGCCGCGTTGCGCGGGTTGGCGAAGGGCTTGTCGCCGGCCTCCACCAGCCGGGCGTTGAGCTCCTCGAACTTCTCCATCGGGAAGTAGACCTCGCCGCGGATCTCCACGAGGTCGGGGATGCGCTCGCCCTGGAGGCGGTCCGGGATCTCCGCGATCGTACGGACGTTGGGCGTGATGTCCTCGCCCGTGCGGCCGTCGCCACGGGTCGCCGCGCGCGTGAGACGCCCGTGCTCATACGTGAGGTTGACCGCGAGGCCGTCGACCTTCAGCTCGCACAGGAAGTGGTACGCGGACGTGCCGACGTCCTTGGCGACGCGGTCGGCCCAGGCGGCCAGCTCCTCGTCGTCGAAGGCGTTGTCCAGGGAGAGCATGCGCTCGGCGTGCTGGACGGCCGTGAACTCCGTCGCGTACGCCCCCGCGACCTTCTGGGTCGGCGAGTCCGGGGTGCGCAGCTCCGGATACTCCTCCTCCAGGGCCTCCAGGGAGCGCAGCAGCTTGTCGAAGTCCGCGTCGCTGACGACCGGCGCGTCCTTCACGTAGTACCGGAAGCGGTGCTCCTCGATCTGCTCAGCGAGCTGCGCGTGCTTCTCCCGTGCCTCGCTGGGCGCGGGCCCCGCAGCCGAAGCCGAAGCCGTCTGTGCGTCCTTGTCGCCGGCCACCGTGTCGTCCTCCCGTTACTCTGGGTTGTCCGCGAGTGATCTCGCCGCCCGGACGCAGTGGGCGAGCGCCCTGCGCGCGTACTCGGGGGAGGCGCCCGCGAGTCCGCACGACGGGGTGAGCGTGACCGCGTCCGTGAGAAGCCCCGGACTCAGCCCCAGCCTGCGCCACAGCGTCCTGACACCCATGACGCTACCGGCAGGGTCTGACAACGGACCGTCCGTGCCCGCCACGACACCGGCGAAGAGCCGGGTCCCCGCCTCCACCGCTTCCCCGATGACGTCGTCGTCACGCTCGGTGAGCAGCGAGAAGTCGAAGGAGACACCGGTCGCTCCGGCCCTGCGCAGCAGCGCGAACGGCACGTCGGGGGCGCACGAGTGCACGACGACGGGCCCGCCCGACTGCACGCCGATCACCTCGCGCAGCGTCGCCTCGACGAGCTGCCGGTCCACGGCCCGGTGGGTGCGGTAGCCGCTCGCGGACCGCACCTGGCCGCGCAGTACGGCGATGAGCGAGGGTTCGTCGAGCTGCAGGACGATCTCGGCGCCGGGGACACGGCGGCGTACGTCGGCGAGGTGCTCGCGCAGCCCCTCGGCGAGCGAACCGGCGAGGTCGCGGCAGGCTCCGGCGTCGGAGAGCGCGACCTCGCCGTTGTGCAGCTCCAGGGCCGCCGCGAGCGTCCAGGGGCCGACGGCCTGCACCTTCAGCGGCCCTTCGTAGCCCTGTGTGAACTCCTCCAGCGCGTCGAGGTCCTCACCGAGCCAGGACCTGGCCCGCTTGGTGTCGCGGCCCGGCCGGTCCCCGAGCCGCCAGCCGCTGGGCTCCACGCGCGCGTACAGCTCGGAAAGCATCCCGGCGGTCCGGCCGATCATGTCCGCGCCGGGGCCCCGGGCGGGCAGTTCCGCCAGGTACGGCATGCCCGTCTCCGGGCCCTCGAAGGTCCCGGTCACGCTCTTGGCGGTCTCCCGGGCGTCCCCGCCCGGCATCGACCCGATGCCGGTGGCGGGGCCGGGCCTGAACTCGCTGTTTTCGCTCACCCGGGCAGCCTACGGAACGGGCGGGGGGCCGGGGCCCACGGGAGGGAGCGTGCGGGTCCGGGCTCGCGGAAGCGAGCGCGCGTGGCCGCGCCCGGCCCGGGGGCCGGTCAGCGTCCCGGGCGTACCGTCAGGTCGTTGACCTCGGCGTCCCTGGGCAGGTCGAGCGCCATGACGATGGTCGTCGCGACGGACTCGGGGTCGATCCACTTCGAGGGGTCGTACTCCTTGCCCTCCTGCTGGTGCACCTTGACCTGCATGGCGCTCGCGGTGCGCCCCGGGTAGACGGAGGTGACCCGGACCCCGTTCGCGTGCTCCTCGTGCCGCAGCGAGTCGGCGAGCGCCTTCAGACCGTGCTTCGAGGCGGCGTACGCGGACCAGTCGGCGTACGCGTTGAGCCCGGAACCGGAGTTCACGAAGACGACGTGCCCCTGCGCGAGCCGCAGCTGGGGCAGGAAGTGCCGGGTCAGCTCGGCGGGCGAGAGCAGATTGACGTCGAGCTGGTGGCGCCAGGCCTTCGGGGTGAGGTCGCCGACCCTGCCGAGGTCGATGACGCCCGCGATGTGCAGGAGCGAGTCCACCCGGTCGGGCAGGGTCTGGTGGGAGAACGCCCAGGACAGCCGGTCCGGGTCCGCGAGGTCGCCGACGAGGGTCCGGGCGCCGGGAAACTCGGCCGCCAGCTCCTTCGCGCGGCCCGCGTCGCGCGCGTGGAGCACGAGGTCGTCCCCGCGCGCGTGGAGGCGGCGGGCGACGGCCGCGCCGATGCCGGAGCCGGCTCCGGTGATCACATGAGTAGCCATGCCCGCCATGCTCGCAGCACGCGCGCTCACCGCGTGCCGCGGCTCTCCTCCAGGTAGGCGAGCGCCCCCACGGCCTCTTCCGCGAAGAACACCAGGTCGGTGAGCGGCACGGGCAGGAATCCCTCGGCCTCCATACGCAGGAACTGCTGCTTCAACCCGTCGTAGAAACCGGCGGTGTTGAGCAGGACGACCGGCTTGTCGGTGTGCCCGTGCTTCTTCAGCTCCAGGATCTCCGTGGCCTCGTCGAGGGTGCCCGTCCCGCCGACCATGATGACGACGGCGTCGGCATTCTCAAGAAGCAGCGCTTTTCGCTCCGCGAGATCCCGCGCGACGATCATCTCGTCGGCACCGGGGCGCGCCTTCGCCGACAGGAACTCCACGGAGACGCCCACGAGCCGCCCGCCCGCCTCCTGCACCCCGTCGGCGACGACCTTCATGAGCCCGACGTCGGAACCGCCCCACACGAGCGTGTGCCCGCCCTTGCCGAGCAGTTCGGCGAACTCGCGGGCGGGCCGGGTGTAGCGCTCGTCGAGCTCGGCGGCGGAGAGAAAGACACAGATTTTCATGCGCTCAATTTACGGGTCGCGCAACGGGTCGTCGCAGGTGTCCCCGGCGGGAAGAACGCGACGGCGCCGGACGCTGTACTCACCAAGAACGCGACCGTACGTCCGCCATCTCAGCGCGACCTCTACCGAGGAGTCGAACCGTGACCAAGGGCCATCGCATCACCGTCGAGCAGGGCACCGAGCACGTCCGGGCGATCCACAACGGCAAGGTGCTCGCCGACAGCACCCGCCCGCTGGTGCTGCGCGAGACGGGCCTCCCGCCGCGCTACTACCTGCCGCCGGAGGACGTCCACGTGGACCTGCTGACCCCGTCGGACACGTCCACGCACTGCCCGTTCAAGGGAGACGCGTCCTACTGGTCGCTCCCGGACGCCCCGGACCTGGTCTGGGCGTACCCGGACCCGAAGCCGGAGGTCGCCGAGATCAAGGACCACTTCTGCTTCTACGAGGTGGAGACGGTCACGGAGGCCTGACGGCGCCCGACGCCACCACTGCATGACACCACTCAATGACACCAGAACTTGCCACCACTTACGGCCACCACATGCGGCTGCTAACGTGGTGGCATGTCTGTGATGACGCTCCGTATTCCGGATGAGCTGGACCCGTCGATAAAGGCTGCGGCGAACGCGGCCGGTCTCTCACTCAACGCGTACATCGTGCGCGCGGTCCGGCGGCAGTCGGTCATCGACGCCGCGCAACAACTCGCGGCACTCGGACTGGGCGACAGCCTGTGCGGTGACGGAGACATCCTGTGAAGCGGGGTGAGATCTGGACGCTCGACGACGGGCGGAGCGTGCTGGTCATCTCACTCGACGGTCTGGAAGGCGCGTACGGCGCGGTGCTGGCGATCGCGCTGCATCCCGCCGGCCGGTTTCCGGACACCGCGATGTCCGTGACCATCGAGGAACCGCTGCCCTGCACCGCGGTGGCGGTCAACGTCCAGCAGTTGAGGACGACGCGCTTCGAGGAGGCGAAGCTGCACGGCTCCGTCGACGCGGCGACGCTGGCCCGAGTGGGCCAGGCGCTCCGGGCGGTCCTCGACCTGTGACCGCACCCCGCCTCGGCGGACACCCCCGCCCAAGGCGTGCGGCGGGGGTGCCTGTGCGCCGGGAGGCGGGAGGCGGGAGGTACGTGCGTACCTAGAAGCCGCCGCCCTCGTACGGGTACCGCTCGACCTTCAGCAGCCAGTTCTGGAAGCCGAACACGGTGCCGGATCCCAGGTGGACCTTCACCTTGATGGTGGCGTCCCGGACCGTGGCCTCGGGCGGGTACTCGAAGGCCCGGATCGTGGTGAGGCTGCCCCACTCCTCGGGGCTCTGCGCGGTGGCGTACCGGTGGTTGTTGCTCTGCGGGTGCCCGTCCTGGCCGCCGAAGGTGATGTCCAGGCTGCCCGAGCTGGGCTGCCCGCCGATCAGCGTCTCGGCGGTGAAGGTGGCCACGAACAGGCCACCGAGGCTCGGGGTGCCCTGTCCGACCTGGGCGGGGATCACAGCTCCGGGCAGGTCCACCCAGCTGCCCTTCGTGGTGAGTTCATAGCGATCCGAGTTCCAGATCACCGCTACCCGCGGCAGCTGGCCGGAGGCGTGGATCGGGTCTTTCAGCGCATCGCTCATGGCCGTTCCTTCCATCGAGGGAAGTGCCTTGATACGCGTAACGTAGGGCGGCCGTTCCATGAGCGGAGGGGGCGGAATCCGCCATTACGCACCGGGTTGTCTGGGCGTACGGGCAGCCGCACTCCGGATCACCTGACGCGAAGCCGGAGAAATCGGGAGACACTCCGTCGCGGCGAAGCCGGGGCCGCCCTCGTGTCCGAGTCCGAGGGCCGTTCGCGCTCCGGATCGCCCCGGCACGTCAGGCCGCCAGCGCCGGTGTCGGGGTGCCGTTCGGTGGTGGGGGTGCGGGAAGGTTCAGCTCGAACCACAGCGTCTTGCCGCCGGGGCCCGTCGGAGCGTCCCCTATGGCACAGCCGCCCCACCGGTCGGCGACCAGGCCCAGGATCAGCAGGCCTCGGCCGCCGTCCGCGTGGGCCCCGGGCGACGCGGGCAACGCGCCCAGTGGGCCGGGCAGCGCGGGCAGGTCCGGGCTCATGTCCCAGACGCTGACCCGCAGTACGGGGTGCAGCCACTGGAGTCGTACGGAGGCGGGGCCCTTGGTGTGCCGTACGGAGTTGGTCGCCAGTTCCGACGTCAACAGCTCGGCTCTGTCGTTGAGTTCGTGAAGACCGTGGGCGTTCAGGACGGCTCGCAGGGTGAGTCGGGCGATGCCGGGGCCCCGGGGGTCGCAGGGGAAGTGGAGTTCGTAGTGCCAGGGGGCGGTGAAGGGGAGGGCCGGGGGGTCGGGGAGACCGGTGAGCGGGTCGAGGGCGGGGAGGAGGTAGTTGGCGGAGGGTGGTCCAGGTCGACTGTTCGGAATTCGGTTCCAGTCGTGGTCCGTACTCACGTGGCATCTCCAGGGGTGCGGTCGCGAGGGGTTACGTGGGTGGACATGTGCCAGGGGCGCCGGTCGCCGCTACCGGTGTCTCTGCCGCACCTGCCGTCCCAGGCAGGGAGAAGGGCGCGGTGTACTTCCGTTTTCGGTGGCGCTGAGTGGCACGGGTTAAACCGTAGAGGACGGATTTAACCCGTGCCATAGCCTTAATCAGAACGGGTTAATAATCTCCGCGAGTGGACCGGACACGACGGCGTCGGCACACTGTGCGCGAGCAAGGAGAGTCCTCATGGCAGCGAGCAGTACCCCGACCATCCGCCAGCGCCGCTTCGGGCTGGAGCTGCGGCGCCTGCGCGAGGCGGCCGGTATGTCCGCGCCCCAGGCAGCCGGAGCACTGGGTACCGACCGGACGAACATCTCGAACATCGAGGCCGGCCGTTACGGCATCGGCGAAGAACGGCTCCGTCGACTGGCCGTCATCTACGAATGCAACGATGAGGCGCTGGTCGAAACGCTGGTCTCGATGACGGGCGGACGCAAACCGGGCTGGTGGGACGAGTACCGGGGGAAGGTCCCGCCCGACCACTTGGACATCTCCGAGATCGAGCACTACGCCGTGCGACTCCGCACCGTGCAGACCTCCCATCTGCCCGGCCTTTTCCATACGGAAGAGCACGCGAGAGCGATCTTCGATCTGGTTGTGCCCACACTGCCCCGGCTGGAGGTGGAGTTGCGCGTCGCCCACCGACTGGCCCGGCAGGCCGTACTCAGTCGTGAGACCCCGATTCCGTACACGGGGATCATTCATGAAGCCGCTCTGCGGATGCAGTTCGGCGGGCAGGGACGTCGCTCGCGCGCAGTTGCAACACCTGCTGGAGCAGAACGAGCGCGACAACGTGACCCTGCTGGTGGTCCCGTTCACCAATGGCGGCTTCCCCTTGGCCGGGGACTCGCTCCTGTACGCGGTCGGCGCCGATCCGCACCTGGACACGGTGCAGATGGACTCACCGGCAGGAGCCCTGTTCTTCGACTCACCCACCCAGTTGGAGAACTTCCGTGTGCGGCTGGACCTCGTCGAGCAAGCCGCGTTGACTGCAGGCAAGTCGGTGGAGTTCATCCACCGGGTCACCAAGGACATGTGAAAGGGTGCACAACTTGCCCGAATTGAACTGGCTCAAGTCGTCCTACTCCGGCGACGGAGGCAACAACTGCGTCGAGGTCGCCGCGACCCCGAACGGCGTCGCCGTCCGCGAGAGTGACAGCCCGGCCGACGTGCTGATACTCGGCCGGGGCTCACTCAGGGCGCTCATACGCCGCCTGCAGAGCGAGCCCCGGGTCGACAACCGCCGCTGACAACGGCGGTCAGACCGCCGCAGTCGCCCGCTCCGTGGTCGCGATCGTCGCCGAGCCCACCACCCGGGTGTCCGCGTACAGGACGATCGCCTGGCCGGGGGCCACTCCTCGGACCGGTTCCGTGAAGGTGACCTCCAGGGTGTCGTTCACCAGTTCCGCGCGGACCTCCGTCTCGCCGCCGTGGGCGCGGAGCTGGGCCGTGTACGTGCCGGGGCCCGTCGGGACCGCGCCGCACCAGCGGGGCTTGATGGCCGTGAGGGCCGAGACGTCCAGGGCGGCCACCGGGCCCACCGTCACCGTGTTGTTCACCGGGGAGATGTCCAGGACGTAGCGCGGCTTGCCGTCGGCGGCCGGTGTGCCGATGCGCAGGCCCTTGCGCTGGCCGATCGTGAAGCCGTACGCACCCTCGTGGCTGCCGACCACCGTGCCCGACTCGTCGACGATGTCGCCCTCCGCCTTGCCCAGGCGCTTCGACAGGAAGCCCTGGGTGTCGCCGTCGGCGATGAAGCAGATGTCGTGCGAGTCCGGCTTCTTGGCGACCGCCAGACCCCGGCGCTCGGCCTCCGCGCGGATCTCGTCCTTCGTGGTGAGCGTGTCGCCGAGGGGGAAGAGTGCGTGGGCGAGCTGGCGGTCGTCCAGGACCCCGAGCACGTACGACTGGTCCTTCGCCATGTCGGACGCCCGGTGCAGCTCGCGCGTGCCGTCCTCGTTCACCAGCACCTTCGCGTAGTGGCCCGTGCAGACCGCGTCGAAGCCGAGAGCGAGGGCCTTGTCCAGCAGGGCCGCGAACTTGATCTTCTCGTTGCAGCGCAGACAGGGGTTGGGGGTGCGGCCGGCCTCGTACTCCGCGACGAAGTCGTCCACCACGTCCTCGCGGAAACGCTCGGCCAGGTCCCAGACGTAGAACGGGATGCCGATGACGTCGGCGGCCCGGCGGGCGTCGCGCGAGTCCTCGATCGTGCAACAGCCGCGCGCGCCCGTGCGGAACGATTGCGGGTTCGCCGAGAGGGCGAGATGCACACCGGTCACGTCGTGCCCGGCTTCCGCGGCACGGGCGGCGGCGACGGCGGAATCCACGCCACCGGACATGGCGGCCAGTACGCGGAGGGGGCGGGGGCGCTGCGAGGTCTCAGTCATAACCCCTCAAGGGTACGGGTCCCCGGGAACCGGAGCCCGCGAGTATCCGTTGAAGATCGCATGGGGGGTCGCATGGAGGAGACGACGAACGACTCGGACCGCCGTGTCGGGCGGCGCGCGCTGCTCATCGGCGGGGCCGCGGCCGCCGTGGGCACCGCCGTGCTGGCCCGGGACGAGCTGGCGCGCCTGTGGTGGCGTACGCCGGGCGTGGAGAAGCCGCGCAAGGAGGGCGAGGTCGACTTCGGGGGTGCGCGCTGGGTCGCCGCGTCGTCGGCGAACTGGCGGCGGGCGGACCGGCCCGACGACTTCGGCGTGGACCGCGTGATCATCCATGTCACACAGGGCAGTTTCAAGAGCGCGGTGAAGGTCTTCCAGGACCCCGGCCACGGCGCCGCCGCGCACTACATCGTCGGCAAGGACGGCCGCATCACCCAGATGATCCGCGAGCTGGACGTGGCCTTCCACGCGGGCAACCGCGACTTCAACGAACGCAGCGTCGGCATCGAGCACGAGGGCTTCGTCGACCGGCCGGAGGACTTCACGGACGCCATGTACGAGGCGTCCGCCCGGCTCACCGCGCGGATATGCGCCCGGTACGACATCTCCGTCGACCGCGAGCACATCATCGGGCACGTCGAGGTGCCGGGCACCGACCACACCGATCCCGGGCCGCACTGGGACTGGGACCGGTACATACCCCTCGTGCGCGCGGCCGCGAAGCGTGACGCCGAGCGGACCGCCAGTCCGAGCGCGGGTGCCGGCACGACTGCGGCTTCGGCGGGCACCTCGGCGGCTGCCGATGCCGCCGGGCGCGGCGCGTAACCCGGCAAGCAAACCCGGCCCCGCCCCGCCCCCGCCCCCGCCGGTAGTAGCGGCCACAACCTGTCCTCTACCTCGCGAAGACTCTGTTTCAGCGGTCACACCGGCCGCTCGTTCGTCCTCCCGAGGAGTCTGCGCGTGTTCTCCGTTCTCGCCGACATCAACTGGCTCGCCGTCGTCATCGCGGCCGTCGCGTCGATCGTGCTCGCCGGTCTGTGGTTCGCCGTCGTGATCGCCAAGCCGTACGCCGTCGCCCTCGGGCGTGAGGGCGCGCCCGCGCCGGCGCAGACGGCGGTCACCGCCGCCGGTCCGCTGGTGTGCCTGACGGTCACCGTCCTGACCAGCGCCGTGCTCGTCGAAGCCCTCGACATCACCGGCCTCGGCGACGCCGTGGTCTTCGGGCTCCTCGTCGGTGTCGGGTATCTCGGCGCGATGACCTTCCAGATCGCCATCAACCCGAACTTCCCGCGCCCGCTCTACTACGGCGTCCTGAACGCGCCGTTCTTCGTCGTCACGAGCGTGCTCAGCAGCGTCGTCCTCGTCGCGATGCGCTGACGGAGAGGGGCGGACACCCGGACTAGCTCAGTCCCGCCGTCCGGGCCCGCTCCACCGCCGGGCCGATCGCCTTGCCCACCGCCTCCACGTCCGCCTCCGTCGACGTGTGGCCGAGGGAGAAGCGGAGGGTGCCGCGGGCCAGGTCCGGGTCGGTGCCGGTGGCGAGGAGGACGTGGCTGGGCTGGGCCACGCCCGCCGTGCACGCGGAGCCCGTGGAGCATTCGATGCCTTGGGCGTCGAGCAGCAGGAGCAGCGAGTCGCCCTCGCAGCCGGGGAACGTGAAGTGGGCGTTCGCCGGCAGGCGGCCCCCCTCCGCCGGGTCGCCGCCGAGGATCGCGTCCGGTACGGCGGCGCGGACCGCGTCGACCAGGTCGTCGCGCAGTGAGCCGATCTCGCGGCCGAACCACTCCCGCTGTTCGGCGGCAGTCCGGCCCGCGACGGCGAACGCGGCGACGGCCGGTACGTCCAGGGTGCCGGAGCGCACATGCCGTTCCTGGCCGCCACCGTGGAGGACCGGCACGGGGGTGTACTCGCGGCCGAGCAGCAGCGCCCCGATGCCGTACGGGCCGCCGATCTTGTGTCCCGAGACGGTCATCGCGGCGAGTCCCGAGGCGCCGAAGTCGACGGGGATCTGGCCGAAGGCCTGGACGGCGTCCGCGTGCAGCGGGATCCCGAACTCGCCCGCCACGTCCGCGAGTTCACGTACCGGCATGATCGTGCCGATCTCGTTGTTCGCCCACATGACGGTCGCGAGGGCGACGTCGTCGGGGTTGCGGGCGATGGCCTCGCGCAGGGCTTCGGGGTGGACGCGGCCGTAGCGGTCGACCGGGAGGTACTCGACCGTGGCGCCCTCGTGCTCGCCGAGCCAGTCGACGGCGTCAAGGACGGCGTGGTGTTCGACGGGGCTGGCCAGGACCCGGGTGCGGGCCGGGTCGGCGTCGCGGCGGGACCAGTACAGGCCCTTCACGGCGAGGTTGTCGGCCTCGGTGCCGCCGGAGGTGAGGACCACCTCGCTGGGGCGGGCGCCGAGGGACTCCGCCAGGGTCTCCCGGGACTCCTCGACCGTGCGGCGGGCGCGGCGGCCGGCCGCGTGCAGGGAGGAGGCGTTGCCCGTGACGGCGAACTGGGCGGTCATTGCCAGGGCCGCCTCCGGAAGCATGGGGGTGGTCGCGGCGTGGTCGAGGTATGCCATGGTGAGCCCGATTCTAGGGCCCGCTCTCGACCGACTTGGTCGGGCGGGGGCTGTTTGCGCCCCGCGCGCAGTCTGCGACAGGTCCAGCCGGGCTCGGTCGGGCTCAGAAACTCCAGGACAGCGTGTTGTCCGCCGACATGAAGGCGACCAGGACGACGAGGTCGGCGACGCCGAGGCCGAGTCCCAGGAAGGCGCGCCCGCGGCGGGTGGTGCCCCGGAACAGAGCCGTCGCGGCCAGGATGATCGAGACCGGGCCGAGGACGACGTTCAGGGCGAGCAGGCCGACCAGGCCGAGGATGAAGGACGCGACGGCCATACCGTCGGCGTCACGGGTGGCGCTCCGGCGCCGCGGGGCGGCGGTGGTGAGTTCCATGTGTCTGCTCCCAGCAGGCGGTCATGCGTGGACGGGGGGCGTGACGATCCGGCGGTGCGCCGGGCGGCGGGTGTGACGGCCGGGCGGTGGTTCAGCCCGAGGTCTCGCGGCGGCGGCCGTGGCGCTCGCGGATCGCGAAGACCATCAGCCAGCCGCCGATGATCACGGCGGCCACCACGGTGAAGGAGAGCGGTGCGTGGGCCACGGTGCCCATCACGACGCCCAGCAGCAGGAGGGCTGCGACGAGGAACAGCATGAGTCGCCTCTCGTTACGGTTCGGTGAACGATTGTGGTAACAGTTGTTCACTGACTCCTGAGTCTAGCGCGTCGGGCGACTTTCCCCCCACGGAGAACAGTTGTTTACTGCATGGCATGAGTCACAGTCTCGGTGTCCGGCAGGCGCAGAAACAGAAGACCCGACAGGCGTTCCTGGACGCCGCGTTGGGCCTGCTGGCGGAGCAGAGCCTCAGCAGCCTGGGCCTGCGCGAGGTCACCCGTGCCGTCGGCGTCGCCCCGACCGCCTTCTACCGGCACTTCCACTCGACCGCCGACCTCGGGGTCGCCCTGGTCGAGGAGGCGCTGGGCAGCCTGCACCCGATGATCTCCGGCACGGTGTCCACGGCCGACGACAGCGACGAACGCATAGACCGTGCCGTCGCCCTGATTGCCCGTCATGTGCGCGCGTATCCCGCGCACATCCGGTTCATCGCCCGGGAACGCAACGGCGGGGTGCAGAAGGTCCGGGCCGCGATCGCGGAGCAGATGGACCGGTTCGCCGACGAGGTGCGGGCCGAACTGGCCAAGCAGCCCGAGTCGGACGGCTGGAGCGACGACGATCTGCTGATGCTCGCGGGGCTGTACGTCGACCAGATGCTGATGACCGCCAGCGCCTTCCTGGAGGCGGACCCGGACGACCCGCACGAGGAGGAACGGGTCACCCGGGTGGCGAGGCGCCGGATGCGGCTGATCAGCATCGGCCGCCGCAACTGGCTGGGCTGATGCCCTCCCCCGCGTAACACGAAGGGCGCGTACGACGGTCTCGTACGCGCCCCGGGTCTTGCCGCTCCCCCGCCCCTAGCCCTGCGTCTGCTGCCCCTGGCCCTGCGGGCCGCCACCCGGGCCGCAGCCGCCGCCCTGGCCGCCGCCCTGGCCGCCTCCCTGCCCGCCGGGGCCACCGCTCGGCATGCCCGACGGCATCCCGGAAGGCGCGCCCGTCGGGGCCTTGCCGGTGGCCGCGCCGGAGGGTGCCCCCGAAGGCACTCCTGAAGGCGTCCCCGAGGGCGCCCCTGACGGCATCCCCGACGGGGCGCCGCTCGGCCGCCCCGACGCGCCACCGCCCGGCCCGCCCGAGGGCGGCTGACAACTCGACTGCGCCGACGTCCCGTTGCCGTTGCCCGACGAGGAGTCGTCCGATCCGCAGGCCGTCAGCAGGAGTGGCGCGAGCGCCAGCAGGGCGACGGCGGGGACGTGACGTACACGCTTCATGAGACAACTCCGTTGTATGAAACCGGTGAGATCAATGAGATTGATCTGAGATCTGGGATCTGGGATCTGGGATCTGAGAAGCGCATGCAACCAGCCGTCCATGGGCCCCGCTTGGGCCCGCGCTGTGCCCCGCCTGTGGTTAGGGCAAAGGACCCCTCAACTCCCCTGCTGGTAGGGCCTGCCGGTAGAGCTCTGTCACGGAGGCGGCCACCCGCGCCAGTTCCTCGCGGACCCCGGGCGGCGCGAGGACCTCCAGCCGGTCCCCGAAGGCGAGCAGCGGGCGCGCCTCGCCCACCACCCCGTACGCGAGCCGTGCGACGACCCACTCGCTCGTCCCGTCGTCCTCGGGCGGTTCGGTGAGCGTGCCGCCGTGCAGGCGCAGGAACAGGTCGAAGCGGTCGCGCCGCACCCGTACGGTCACGTCGATGCCACCGGGCCGCTCCTCGACCTCGCGCCGCAACGCCTCCCAGGCGTCGGCCAGTTCCACCCCGGGCCGCCGCCGCACCGGCGCGTCGGTGGGGCGGGCCGAGCGCACCCGGTCGGCGCGGAAGAGCCGGGGCCTGCCGCGCCGGTCGGCGACGAGGTACCAGACACCCGCCTTGGCGACGAGCCCGTACGGGTCCACGGTGTACGTACGCGGCTCGGTGTCGCCGCCGTGCCGGTAGCTCAGCCGCAGCCTGCGGTCGGCGAACACCGCGTCCTGCAGCGCCGCCAGGTCGACCACGGCCCGCGGCCCGCCCTTCCAGCGCGTGGCGTCGACCAGGATGCGGCGGCTGGTGACCTCGGCGGCGGGCCGGTGCGGCTCGGGCAGCGCGGCCATCACCTTGCGCAGCGCGGAACCGAGGGCCGCGTCGAGGCCGAGCGCGGTGTGGGCGCCCTGGGCGGCCAGCACGAACAGGGCGCGCGACTCGTCGGCGGTGAGCCCGGTGACGTCCGTACGGAATCCGGCGAGCAGCTCGATCCCGCCGTGCCGGCCGCGCTCGGCGTAGACCGGGACGCCGGCGGCGGACAGCGCCTCGACGTCCCGGTAGATGGTCCGCACCGACACTTCGAGCCGCTCGGCGAGTTCGGGTGCGGGCACCCGGCCGCGGGTCTGCAGCAGCAGAAGGATGGCCAGCAGCCGGTCGGACTTCACGCCCTCACTGTACGAAGACCGGGCGGCGCACGAAGTGGGGGAACCGCGGGTCAGCCGAGCCGCACCCGGGCCAGTTGGCGCGACTGTGCGACGAGCCGGTCCGCGCTGTCCCAGACCTCGGCGTCCTCCTCCAGGAAGCCGCCCGCGAGGTTGCGGGTGGTGATGGAGATCCGCAGGGGCCCCGGCGCCGGACGGCTGCGCACGTGCACGGTCAGTTCGACGGTGGGCACCCAGCCGGTGAGGCCGAGTTCGAAGGCGGTCGGCGGCAGCGCGTCCACCGCGAGGAGCAGCGAGAGCGGGTCGGCGTCTCGCCCGTCGGCGAGGCCGAACCAGGCGCGCATCTCGCCCCGGCCGGACGGGGCTCCGAGGGCCCAGCCGAGCGTGCCCGGGTCGAGCTTGAGCATCAGCCGGTCGGCGATGGCGGAACTGCCGGGGACGGGGGCGCCGTCGGGGCTGTCCGAGGCTCCGAAGCACTGGTCGATCGGCGGGATCGCGGGCGGCAGCGCGGTCGTCCGGACGTCGTCGGGCAGGCCGTCGAGGTCCCCGTACGAGGCGAGGACGCGGATGCGCTCGACCTCGTGGCCCTCGTCGTCGTACTGGTAGAGGGACGCCTGGCCGGTGGAGAGGGTGCGCCCGGCGCGGACGACCTCGGTGCGCACGACAGCCGGACCCGGGCGGGACGCGGTCAGGTAGTGCGCGGAGATCGTGAACGGGTCGGAGTGCGGCAGGGCGTCGGCGAGGGCGCGGCCCAGGACGGCGAGGAGGTAGCCGCCGTTGACGGCGCTGATGATCGTCCACCCGGCGGACAGGTCGATGTCGTAGACGCCGGGTTCACGACGGGTGACCGCGGTGTCGCGGTCGAACTCGCTGTCGCCGATCCTGGCCCGCAGCGCGTGCGCGGAAGCTGCTTCTGGCATGGATGAACGGTACAACAGGTGATTACTAAGCGGTAGCTTTTCCCGTTGCGATCACATGAACACATGACCTCGGGTCCGACTCACTCGGCACCCGGGCCGGCTCACTCCGGTACCTCCACCGCCGTCGAGCGCCGGTGCCACGCCCGGGGCGCGCGCCAGTGGAAGCGCATCGCGAGCAGCCGCAGCGCGAAGGCGGTGACGACCGCGAGTCCCGAGGTGAACGGGCTCAGCACGTCGTAGCGGATGCACAGGACGACCATCGAGGCGCCGACGATGGCGGGCACCGCGTACAGGTCGCGGTCCCAGCGGAGCAGCGACGGCACCTCGTTGGCGAGGACGTCCCGCAGCACACCGCCGCCGACCGCCGTGGCGAGGCCGAGGGTCGCGGAGGCGGTGAGGCCGAGCCCGTACTCGTACGCCTTCGTCGTGCCGGAGACGCAGAAGAGGCCGAGGCCGGCCGCGTCGAAGACGTTCACCCCCAGCTGGATCCGTTCCACCTCGGGGTGCAGGAAGAAGACGAGCAGGGTGGCGAGGAGCGGGGTGAGGAAGTACCCGAGGTCCGTGAAGGCCGCGGGCGGCACCGCGCCGATGATCAGGTCCCGGAACAGGCCGCCGCCCAGCGCGGTGACCTCCGCGAGGACGGCCATGCCGAAGACGTCGAAGTTCTTGCGCACGGCCAGCAGCGCGCCGGAGATCGCGAAGAAGAAGATGCCGACGAGTTCCAGCGTGTGCTGGACGGAGGGCGTGAAGAGTTGCTGGAGCACCTCTGTATTCTCACCCAGCACACAGCCCCCGCCTTACATTGCAAGGCGGGGGCTCGGTGTTACGTGCCTTACTTACGGCACTTACTTCTCCTGCTGCGCTTACTTCTCTTGCTGCTCTTACTTCTCCTTGGCGGGAGCCTCGTCCTCGGGCGCGGTGGCGGCCGGCGACGCGGTCGGCGTCTCGGCCGGCGTGGCCGCGACCTCCGCCGCAACCGCCGCCGAGGTCGCCGCGGACTCCGCGAGCACCTCGTCGGCCACCAGCTCCGCCGCCTGCTTGGCGACGGTCAGCAGCACGGTGTCCTGCGGTGCCTGGTCCTCGAAGTTCTCCGGGTGATGGCAGGCGACCTGCTGACCCGGCTTCAGCTCCAGGAGCGGCGGCTCGGTGGTCGTGCAGATCTGCGTGGCCTTCCAGCACCGCGTGTGGAAGCGGCAGCCGCTCGGCGGCGCGATCGGCGAGGGCACGTCTCCCTGGAGGAGGATGCGCTCGCTCTTGGCCGACTTGCGCCGCGGGTCCGGGATCGGCACGGCCGACATGAGCGCCTTGGTGTACGGGTGCATCGGCGCCTTGTACAGCGAGTCGCGGTCGGCCAGCTCGACGATCTTGCCGAGGTACATCACGGCGATACGGTCCGAGACATGGCGTACGACGGACAGGTCGTGCGCGATGATCACGTACGTGAGGCCGAGCTCCTGCTGGAGGTCGTCCAGCAGGTTCACCACCTGCGCCTGGATCGACACGTCGAGCGCGGAGACCGGCTCGTCCGCCACGACCATCTTCGGGTTGAGCGCGAGCGCGCGGGCGATACCGATGCGCTGGCGCTGGCCGCCGGAGAACTCGTGCGGGTAGCGGTTGTAGTGCTCGGGGTTGAGCCCGACCACCGACAGCAGCCGCTGGACCTCCTTCTTGACACCGCCCTCGGGCGTGACGCCCTGGAGCTTGAAGGGGGCGCTGATGATCGTGCCGATGGTGTGGCGCGGGTTCAGCGACGAGTAGGGGTCCTGGAAGATCATCTGGACGTCACGGCGCATCGGACGCATCGCGCCGACGCCGAGGTGCGTGATGTCCTTGCCCTCGAACTCGACCTTGCCCGCGGTCGGTTCGAGGAGCCGTGTGATCAGCCGGCCCATCGTCGACTTGCCGCAGCCGGACTCGCCCACGACGCCCAGGGTCTCACCGGACTTGACCTCGAAGTCGAGGCCGTCGACCGCCCGCACCGCGCCGACCTGCCGCTGGAGCAGGCCCTTGCGGATCGGGAAGTGCTTCTGGAGCCCGGTCACCTTCAGGAGCGTCTCGCCGGGAGCGGCATCCCTGTTGAGGGTCGCACCCGCGGCCACGCCTTCGCGCTGTGCGGAGTTGGCCACTGGTTTGTCCTCTGCTTTGTCACTCACAGCTTCGGCGCAATCTCTTCGGTCCAGATCCGTTCCCGCTGCTCCGGTGTCATGTGACAGGCGGCCCAGTGCTGGCTGCCGACCTGGGCCAGCTCCGGACGGACCGTGCGGGTGACGTTGTCCTTGGGTACGTCCGCGTACGAGCAGCGCGGGTTGAAGGCGCAGCCCGTCGGGAGGTTGATCAGCGAGGGCGGGGAGCCCTTGACCGGGATCAGCCGCTCGGTCTGCTCACGGTCGAGCCGCGGCATCGAACCCAGCAGACCCCAGGTGTAGGGGTGCTTGGGCTCGTAGAAGACCTTCTCGGCCGGACCCCGCTCGATGCAGCGGCCGCCGTACATCACCAGGATGTCGTCGGAGAGTTCGGCGACGACGCCCAGGTCGTGGGTGATGACGATGACCGCGGAGCCGAACTCCTTCTGCAGGTCCCGGATGAGGTCGAGGATCTGCGCCTGGACGGTCACGTCCAGGGCGGTCGTCGGCTCGTCCGCGATCAGCAGCTCGGGGTTGTTGACCAGCGACATCGCGATCATCGCGCGCTGGCGCATACCGCCCGAGAACTCGTGCGGGTAGCTGTCGACGCGCTTGTCCGGCTGCGGGATGCCGACACGGTCGAGCATCTCGACGGCCCGCCTGCGGGCCGTCTTCTTGTCGACCTTGTGGTGGATCCGGTAGGCCTCCACGATCTGCTGACCGATCGTGTAGTACGGGTGCAGCGCCGACAGCGGGTCCTGGAAGATCATCGCCATCTCGCGGCCACGCAGCTTGCGCACGTGGTCGGGGTCGGCGGTGAGCAGTTCCGTGCCGTCCAGCCAGATCTCGCCGGAGATCTGCGCCTTGCGCTTGCCGTACTGGCCGGCCGTGTGCAGGCCCATGATGCCGAGCGAGGTCACCGACTTGCCCGAACCCGACTCGCCCACGATGCCGAGGGTCTTGCCCTTCTCCAGCGTGAAGCTGAGCCCGTCGACGGACTTGACCAGTCCGTCGTCGGTCGGGAAGTGCACCTTGAGGTCGCGGACTTCGAGGAAGGCGGAGGGCGCGGGCGAGTCCTTGACGGGCTCCCCCACGGCGGCTCCGCTCTTGCTGAGTTCGGTCATGAGAGCCTCACTCGGGGGTCGATCACGGCGTACAGCAGGTCCACCAGCAGGTTCGCGATGATCACCGCGAGCGAGGTGATCAGCGTGACGCCCAGGATGACGGGCAGGTCCTTGTCCCGGATCGCCTGAAGGACGGCGCCGCCGAGGCCCGGAAGACTGAAGGTGGTCTCGGTGAGGATCGCGCCACCGATCAGCGCGCCGAGGTCCATGCCGAGCATGGTGAGGATCGGCGTCATCGTGGAACGCATCGCGTGCTTTCCGATGACGACGGGTTCGGTCAGGCCCTTGGCGCGGGCCGTACGGATGTAGTCCTCTCCCAGGACCTCCAGCATGGTGGCTCTGGTGATGCGGGCGTACATCGCGGCGTACAGGAAGGCCAGCGTGACCCAGGGGAGGATCATGCCGCCGAGCCAGCCGGTGAAACTCTCCGCGAGGGGCACGTACCGGCCGTCGATCCAGCCGAGTCCGTAACTGAAGATCGCCAGCGACAGCATGCCGGTGAAGTAGATGGGGAGCGAGACACCGCCGAGGGCGACGATCATCGCACCGCGGTCCCAGAGGGATCCGCGCTTGAGCGCGGAGAGCACACCCGCCGCCACACCGAAGAGCAGCCACAGGAAGGCGGCACCGAGCGCGAGAGCCAGGGTCACTGGGAAGCGGTCGGTGAGCACCGGCCAGATGGCCTGCTCGCTCTTGAAGGAGTAGCCGAAGCAGGGAGCAGCACAGTCCGTGACGTCGCCGCCACTTGAGTACGTACGGCCTACGAAGATGCCTTTGAAGAACTCCCAGACCTGGGCGAAGATCGGGTCTGCCAGACCGAGCTTCTGCCGCACGGCCTCGATGGCCGCAGGGTCCGCCTGCTTGCCGACGAACATCGTGGCCGGGTCCACGCCCGCCCAGCGGGGGACGAGGAAGAAGATGCCGAAGACCACCAGAATGATGACCACCAGCATCACTGCGGCGGCGAAGAGCCGCCTGATGAGGTATGCGAGCACTGCTCTCGGCCCGGCGGCGGTGCCGCGGGCCACCGGAGGTCTTCCGGTGGCCCGCGGGTCACGCCGCGCCGGCCTTCACCTGCCTTTCGTGCCGTATGGCGGGTGCGCCGGTCGGTGTTACTTCTTCAGGCCGAGGTTGACGAAGTCGTACTGACCGCTGTAACCGTCGGTGGTGTAGACGTTCGCCAGACGGTTCGAACGCCAGTTGATGAACTTCTCGAAGACGAAGGGCAGGTAGAAACCGCCCTCCATGACCTTGTGGTTGATCTCCGTGGAGATCTCGGCCTTCTTCGTGGCGTCGAGCTCCTTGGTGTAGCTGTCAAAGAGTCCGTCGATCGTCTTGTCCTTGATCAGGGCGAAGTTGTTGTTGCCGCTCTCAAGGATGTAGTCGCCGCTCCACAGGGGCAGGCCGTAACCCTGGACGCTGGGGAAGTCCGGACCCCAGCCCATGATGATGATGCCGTAGCCCTTCTTCTTCACGTTCTCGGGGCTACCGATGATGCCGGTGGTCTGGGCACCGTCGAACTGGTCGATCTCCAGCGTGATGCCGACCTTCTTCAGCGAGGCCTGGAGGGACTCGGCGGTGGCAACCTCGACCGGCTTGTTGTTACGGACCGCGACGGTGGTCTTGAAACCGTTCGGCTTGCCGCAGGCCTTGAGCTCTTCCTTGGCCTTCGCGACGTTGCCGGTCTTGTTCGCCGTCGCCAGCTCGTACGGGTCGTACTTCTGGCCCTCGGAGCCCGGGACCGACGGCGGCAGCATGTTGGTACCGATGTCGCCACCGGCGACCGGGCCGCCACGAGCGGTCTGGAGCGACTGGTGGTCGGCACCGTAGATCACGGCCTTGCGGCAGTGCTCGTTGTCGAACGGCTTGACGCTCTGCGGGAAGACCGCGTAGCGGATGTAGCCGGAGACCGGGTTGTCCAGGTTGTCCTTGTGCTCCTTCAGGGCGGTGGTGCGGCCCTGCGGGGAGAGACCGGTCTGGCCGATGTCCAGGTCGTAGTCGCCCTTGATCAGACGCTGGTCCATGTCATTGGCGTTGGTGAAGAAGTCGACCGTGATCTTGTCCGGGTACGCCTTGCGGACCGGGTCCGAGGACGCCTTCCACTCGGTGTTGCGGACGAGCACGATGCCCTTGCTCGGCGTGTACGACTGGAACTTGTACGGGCCGGACGAGAACGGCTTCAGGCCGTACTTGGACTTGGTGTCCTTGTCCTGGCGGACCGGGGACGCCGAGGTCAGCGCGAGCATCTCCTCGAAGTCCGAGTTCGCCTCGGGCAGCTTGAAGATGATGGTCTTGTCGTCGGGCGTCTCGATGGCCTTCAGACCGAGCTTGTCCGCGGACTTGTCCTTGTACGGGCCCTTGTACTCCTTCTTCGGGTCCAGGACCTGCTGAAGGTAGATCGGACCGCCGGAGAGCACGTCCTGCGCCCACGCGCGCTCGATGCCGTACTTGACGTCCTTGGAGGTGATGGGCTTGCCATCCTCCCAGGTCGACCCGTCACGCAGCGTGTACGTGTAGGTCTTGCCGTCGTCCGAGACCTTCGCGGCCGCGGTGGCGAGGTCCGGCGTGACCTTGGCACCGTCGGCGCCCGGCGCGGTCGCGTTGGTGACCAGCTGGCGGCTGTAGTACCGCGAGAAGTTCCACATGAAGCCGTAGTAACCGCGGGTGGTGTCCCACGAGTCGGCATCCTGGGCGCCCGCGAACTTGAGCGTGCCGCCCTTCTTGGCGAGGGAGGCCTGGGCGACCTTGTTGTTCGCGGCGTCGAAGCCGGCCGCGCCGGTCTTCGAACCGCCCCCGTCGTCGTCGTTGCCGCCGCCGCACGCCGCCGTGGACAGCAGTGCAGCGACCACGGCTGCGGCGGCCACGGCCTGCTTGCGCCGCCCTGTGGTGCGTTGGGTACTCACTCGGATCCTCCGATATGTAGCGGCCCGTCGACAGATGACGGGCCCATGGGGGTACGGCAGTTCAGCGGGAGCCCTTCGGGTCGAGCGCGTCACGCACGCCGTCACCGAAGAGGTTGAAGGAGAGCACCGTGATGAAGATCGCCACACCGGGGATCACCATGTACATGGGATCCGACTCGTAGTAGTCGATCGCGGCGGAGAGCATCTGCCCCCACGAGGCGGTCGGCGGCTTGACGCCGACGCCCAGGAAGCTGAGTGCCGCCTCGGTGAGGATGTTGGTCGGGATCATCATCGTCGTGTAGACGATGATCGGCGCGACCAGGTTGGGCAGCAGCTCCTTGAACAGGATGTAGAACCGTCCGGCTCCGAGGCTGCGCGCGGCTTCCACGTACTCGCGTTCGCGCAGCGAGAGCGTCTGGCCACGGACCACACGGCCGACGTAGGGCCAGCCGAAGAAGCCGATGACCAGGATCATCACGAACAGGCGCACACCCGTGCCGGTCAGACCCAGCATCTCGTTCGGCATGACCGAGACCAGCGCGATGATGAAGAGCAGCTGCGGGAAGGCCAGCAGGCCGTCCATCACACGGCTGATGGCGGCGTCGACCCAGCCGCCGAAGAAGCCGGCGAGAACGCCGAGGATCGTGCCGAGCACCACGGCCACCAGGGCCGACAGGAAGCCGACCAGCAGGGAGATCCGGGCTCCGTAGACGATCCGGGCGAAGATGTCGCGGCCGCTGACGGGTTCGACACCGAAGAGGTGGTCCCCGCTGATGCCGCCGTAGGCCCCCTTGGGGGTCGAGAAGAGCGGGTCGATCAGGTCCTCGTGGTGCGTCTCGGGGTCCTGTCCGACCAGGTTCGCGATCACGGGCGCGAGCAGGGCGATCAGGATCAGCAGAAGCACGACCATGCCGCCCGCCAGGGCCAGCTTGTCGCGCTTCAGGCGCTCCCAGGCGATGCGGCCGAGGGAACGTCCTTGTACCGCCTTCGCCTCGGCGGAGCCGGCAACGAGCGCCGCCTCTTCGGCCGCGCTCGGCGCGGCTTCGGCCGTCGGCTCGTGCAATGGTGCCGTCATCGTGGCAGGGACCCCTCTCAACCGGCGGTAGCCGGCCCACGCTTGCCGCTGTAGCGGCGTGATCAGTCCGTCGTACACATCAGGAGGTTTAAACCTCCTGGACCGGGAGTCTTCAACGCCTCGGTGATCTGAAGCCAGACCTGAAGGCGAATGGATGCGCAACCGTGATGCCGTCAGGAGGGTTCCGTTATCCGAACGCCGGGTAACGGGGGTCGGACACATGACACTTGGGGCGAAAGGGGCCTCGCATCCCATTTACCCGCGTAGATCAGGACATTCCGCCCAGTGGCGGTACGGGTGTGGGAGCGGATGCTCCACTGGGTGGACTCCGCCTGACGGATCACGACCATCCGGCTGGATGGACCGTGTCCCTCCAGATCATCTCAGTACGTGCCGGGGAATCCGTAACCGCCCGCCGCCGGCGCCTGGACGGGAGCCGCGTGCGCCTCCCGGTCGTAGAACGGCCGGGCGTTGGCGCGCAGCCACAGAGCCACCGGGTCGTACTCGTCCGACATCGCGACGGTGGACACCGGCAGCCCGTCCGGCACCGCGCCGATCGACTGCTGCATCATCGCCCGCACCGAGTCCACGGCCGGCGGACTGGTGTCGTACACGTCGAGCCCGATGGCGAGGTACGGGGCACCGAGCGCGGGCTGCACCCAGGCGCGGCGCAACGAGCGGACGGCGGCCGTCCGGTGCGCGTTCTGCGTGAGCAGGGCGTAGAACTGCGGGATCTCGATGGCCGGTTCGGACAGCCGCAGCGGGCCCGCGGGCTGCCGCTCCAGGCCGGTGGCGATCCGCCGCAGATCGAGCCAGGGGATGCCGACGCCGCCGCCCGGCGCGTGCGGGTTCAGCCAGAGGCCGTAGTGGTCGGGGTACAGGGTGCGGGCCACGTCGAGCCCGTCGACCACCTCGTACGAACGGTTCCAGCCGCTGGCCGACAGCTCCTGGGCGGAGGTCACACAGGGGGCGTAGCCGAAACCGTCGACCTCCATGTTCCCGTACTGGGCGTCGGGCGAGCCCGACTGGCCGTGCCAGAGCAGCATCCACACCTGACCGGACGGCGGGGTCGCCAGGGCGCGCAGCAGCGCCTCGTAGGCGTCGTAACGCCCGGGCGTCACTTGGCGCAGCATGTGCTCGACCTGCCCGGCCGCGGCCGTGCCCGACGCGCTCACCTTCTACCGCCCCTTCGCGACATCACTGACATACCGGTCCCGTTCGATGAGGTGTCCCGTTCACTTGAACATCGCACCACTCCGACCGAGCCATGAAACCAGCTTAAGTGGCGATCCCGACAGCACCGTTGCGCTCCGCTGGGTTTGGTGTTTTGAGCTCGGGACCGTGTGTGATGCGTCGGGTGCGGGTTGTGTGTGGCTGGCCGCGCCCCGCGGCGGAGCCGCACATCGAAACAGCCCCGCGCCCCTTCGAGGCGCGCCCTGACGGGCGCAGCCTCGAATCGGGTCAGAACGCCCGGGTGTAGAACGGGCGGACCTTTTCCCTCAGCCAGTCGCCCACCGGGTCCTGGGCCACGTCCAGGAAGACCAGGCTCACCGGGTGGGGCAGGGGGACGCCGCCGAGGGCGCGGCCCAGGGCGTCCAGGGGGAGGGTGCGGGCGTTCTCGTCCCAGTGGGTCACCTCCACGCCGACGAACATCACGGTGTCGCCGCCCTCGATGCTCGCCAGACAACGCCGGGCGCTCGCCACCAGGCCGGTCGCCTCGAACTCCGCCGAGGCCGCGGCCAGGAAGTCCACCGGGTCGTCCTGCCAGTCGGGCTGGAAGAGCCGGACCCGGCCGCCGCTCGCGGGCCCGTCCAGTTCGGTCCGGCCGGCCCGGCACAGCTCGGCGACGGCGGCCGGGGGCAGCGGTATCCCGACCGTGCCGTCCGGGTTCAGCACGATGCCGGCCTGGGGCGGCAGCCCGCGCGCGAACTCCACGGCGGGCGCCACCGTGTACGCCATGTGGTCGCCGACGACCTGGCGGAACTGCTGCTCCGAGGTGAAGACCGGCACGTACGCCTGCCCGGCCAGCTCCATCGTGGGCAGGTCGAGCGGGCCGCTGTGCGGGCCGCCCCCCTGCGGCAGCGGCACCCAGATGAAGCTGCGCCCGAGGGTCTCCACGATCCGGGCCCCCGTCGAGGGCGACGGGGGGAGCCCCAGGGAGGCGGCGAGCACCTCCTCCAACTCGTTGCCGGGCCAGCCCATGTGAGGGTGCGCGTGTGCCGGAATGTCCTGTGCCGGGAAGTCCATCTCTACCGCCTGCTCCAACCGCCGTGTGCGGCTGCCGAGGTTAGTCGTCCTCAGTCGCCGAAATCGATGCGGCGCAGTACGTCCGCCGCGGCGCGGTCGACGAGCACCGCGGAACCGCAGCCCTCGGGGAGGTCGCCCTTCTCCACCGCGCGCAGCAGCCGGGCGACCGCGCCGCGGTGGCGCGCGAACGCGTACCGGGAGACGCCCCGGCCGCGCTCGCGCTGGCCGTCGAGGGCCGTGCCGGGATCGACGTCGAGGAGCAGCAGGTGCAGGGTGCCGCCGCGGCGGCGGGCGTCCCGGGCGAGCCAGTCGCGCACCCAGGCCTGCGTACCGCAGTCGTGCACGACGACGCCCTCCCCGGAGCGCAGGGCCCGGCGCAGGCCCGCGTAGTGCGCGGCGCGGACGAGGGGGCGGTAGACCGCGTACGGCAGGAAACGGGCCAGGCGCTCGTCCCAGCGGTCGCGGGTGTCCTGGGAGTCGATGCGGCGGCCGGTCACCGCCCGGCGCATCAGGGTCGATTTGCCACTGCCCGGCAGCCCCGTGACCACCACCAGATCGGCCGCGCCGAAGCGCAGGCCGTGCGGACTGTGGCCCGATCGCGCCCGCAGATCGCGGACGACGGGGGTCACCAGCGGGTCGCACGCCTCCCTGGCCGGAGCGGGTGGCTGCTTGGGCAGCGCGATGCCCGAACTGGTCGCGTACGCCGTGGTCCTGTTCACCCTGATCGTCCTCCCCATGGGGTCGGCAGACCCATCTCCGTCGAGTGTAAAGAGAAGGTAATGCGCTGGTCCCCCTGTTTCTGTTCTTGTCCTGCCACAGCCCCGTCACAGATCACTGTGAACGCCCTGGCCACCGCTCCGGACACCGCGCGGCCCCCTGCCGGAGCCGGGGGCGTGCAATGATGTGCCCGCCAACTGCATACCGGCCGCTTGAATCCGCGCGGGAGAGTTCCGGGAACATGTACACGCAGGTGTACGAGTGCCCGGGCGCCGAAGGAGCAAGTCCCTCCCTTGAATCTCTCAGGCCCCCGATACCGCACGGACGAGGCACATCTGAAAAGCGGGCCGCCCCTGACCGTCAGGGCGTGGGCCCCACCCAAGGTGCAAGTCAGTGATCCCCGTTTTTCGGCGGCGGGTCACGGCGAACCTCTCAGGTTCCGATGACAGATGGGGAGGAACGACCTCGCCGTCATGCCTTGGGAGCCCCGCCGATGAGCAGCAACGCCTCTGTTGAACCGCGCCGTACCGCGCTCGATGCCCTGCATCGCTCGCTGGGCGCGACGATGACCGACTTCGCGGGCTGGGACATGCCCCTGCGGTACGGCTCCGAGCGCGACGAGCACCTCGCCGTCCGGACCCGGGCCGGGCTCTTCGACCTCTCCCACATGGGTGAGATCACCGTGAGCGGACCGCAGGCCGCCGCCCTCCTCGACCACGCGCTGGTCGGCAACATCGGCGGCGTGAAGACCGGCCGCGCCCGCTACACGATGATCTGCCGGGCCGACGGCGGCATCCTCGACGACCTGATCGTCTACCGCCTCGCCGACACCGAGTACATGGTCGTGGCCAACGCCTCCAACGCCCAGGTGGTCCTGGACGCCCTCACGGAGCGCGCCGACGGCTTCGACGCGGAGGTCCGCGACGACCGGGACGCCTACGCGCTGCTCGCGATCCAGGGCCCCGAGTCCCCCGGCATCCTGAAGTCCCTCACCGACGCGGACCTGGACGGCCTGAAGTACTACGCGGGCCTGCCCGGCACGGTCGCCGGCGTCCCGGCGCTGATCGCGCGCACCGGCTACACCGGCGAGGACGGCTTCGAACTGTTCGTGGCCCCGGCCGACGCCGAGAAGCTGTGGCAGGCGCTGACCGACGCGGGAACCGCGGCCGGACTCGCCCCCTGCGGGCTCTCCTGCCGGGACACCCTGCGCCTGGAGGCGGGCATGCCGCTGTACGGGCACGAGCTGAGCACCTCGCTCACGCCGTTCGACGCGGGGCTCGGCCGGGTCGTGAAGTTTGAGAAGGAGGGCGACTTCGTGGGCCGCGAGGCGCTGTCCGCGGCCGCCGCGCGTGCCCTGGAGAATCCCCCGCGGGTGCTCGTCGGCCTGGCCGCCGAGGGCCGCCGCGTCCCGCGCGCCGGCTACCCCGTCGTCGCCGGCGGCAAGGTGATCGGCGAGGTCACCTCCGGCGCGCCCTCGCCGACGCTCGGCAGGCCGATCGCGATGGCGTACGTCGACGCGGAGCACTCCGCGCCCGGCACCGCCGGTGTCGGCGTGGACATCCGGGGCAGTCACGAGCCGTACGAGGTCGTGGCACTGCCGTTCTACAAGCGCCAGAAGTGACACTGGTCCGCAAGCACCGCACGTGACGCCCCTCCGCAGGCGCCACACGTGATCCTGGGCACATCCGCCCAGCTCACCCGTACTCCCCCTGCATCAGCACTCACCCGCGTACAGGAGAATTCACGCCATGAGCAACCCCCAAGAGCTGCGCTACAGCAAGGAGCACGAGTGGCTGTCGGGCGCCGATGACGGCGTCTCGACGGTCGGCATCACGGAGCACGCGGCCAACGCGCTCGGCGACGTGGTGTACGTCCAGCTCCCCGAGGTCGGTGCCGCGGTGACCGCGGGCGAGACCTGCGGCGAGCTGGAGTCGACCAAGTCGGTGAGCGACCTGTACTCACCCGTCACCGGTGAGATCAGCGAGATCAACCAGGATGTCGTGGACGACCCCGCGCTGGTGAACACCGCTCCCTTCGAGGGTGGCTGGCTCTTCAAGGTACGGGTGACGGACGAGCCGAAGGACCTGCTCTCCGCCGCCGAGTACACCGAATACTCCGGCTCCTGATTCCGGCTCCTCGCAAAGGACCCCAGACCGATGTCGCTTCTGAACACGCCCCTGCACGAACTCGACCCGGACGTCGCCGCCGCCCTCGACGCCGAGCTGAACCGTCAGCAGTCCACCCTTGAGATGATCGCCTCGGAGAACTTCGCCCCGGTCGCGGTCATGGAGGCCCAGGGCTCGGTCCTCACCAACAAGTACGCCGAGGGCTACCCCGGCCGCCGCTACTACGGCGGCTGCGAGCACGTCGACGTCGCCGAGCAGATCGCCATCGACCGGGTCAAGGAGCTGTTCGGCGCCGAGTACGCCAACGTGCAGCCGCACTCGGGCGCCTCCGCCAACCAGGCCGCGCTCTTCGCGCTGGCCCAGCCCGGCGACACCATCCTCGGCCTGGACCTCGCCCACGGCGGTCACCTGACCCACGGGATGCGGCTGAACTTCTCCGGCAAGCAGTTCAACGTGGTCGCGTACCACGTGGACGACGCCGGCCTGGTCGACATGGCCGAGGTCGAGCGGCTCGCCAAGGAGCACCGCCCCAAGGTGATCATCGCGGGCTGGTCGGCGTACCCCCGCCAGCTGGACTTCGCCGAGTTCCGCCGCATCGCGGACGAGGTCGAGGCCCACCTGTGGGTCGACATGGCGCACTTCGCGGGCCTCGTCGCGGCCGGCCTCCACCCGAACCCGGTGGAGTACGCGGACGTGGTCACCTCCACCACCCACAAGACGCTCGGCGGGCCCCGCGGCGGGATCATCCTCGCCAAGAAGGCCTTCGCGAAGAAGCTGAACTCGTCCGTCTTCCCCGGCTTCCAGGGCGGCCCCCTGGAGCACGTGATCGCGGCCAAGGCGGTCTCCTTCAAGGTCGCGGCCACCGAGGAGTTCAAGGAGCGCCAGCAGCGCACGATCGACGGCGCGCGCATCCTCGCCGAGCGGCTGACGGCGGCCGACGCCCGCGAGGCCGGCGTGAACGTGCTCTCGGGCGGCACCGACGTGCACCTGATCCTGGTCGACCTGCGCGAGTCCGAGCTGGACGGACAGCAGGCCGAGGACCGCCTCCACGAGGTCGGCATCACGGTCAACCGCAACGCCGTCCCGAACGACCCCCGGCCGCCGATGGTCACCTCGGGCCTGCGGATCGGTACGCCCGCGCTCGCGACCCGCGGCTTCACCGCCGAGGACTTCACCGAGGTCGCGGACGTCATCGCCGAGACCCTGAAGCCCACCTTCGACGCGGCGGCGCTCAAGGCCCGCGTGACCGCCCTGGCCGAAAAGCACCCGCTGTACCCCGGTCTGGGCAAGTAGTTCCGTTTCGCGGGGTACCGCGCACACTGGAAGGTGCGCGCGGTACCCCGTTCCGTTCCACCCCGTTTTGAGGAGTTCCCGTGGCCATCTCGGTCTTCGACCTGTTCTCGATCGGCATCGGCCCGTCCAGCTCCCACACGGTCGGCCCGATGCGCGCGGCACGCATGTTCGCGCACCGCCTGCGCAACGAGGACCTGCTGGCCCCCGTGACCGCCGTCCGCGCCGAGCTGTACGGCTCACTGGGCGCGACCGGACACGGCCACGGCACCCCCAAGGCGGTGCTGCTCGGCCTGGAGGGCGCCTCGCCCCGCACGGTGGACGTCGAAGGCGCCGACACCCGCGTCGAGAAGATCAGATCCTCGGGCCGCCTCGACCTGCTCGGCGAACACGAGATCGACTTCTCCTTCGACGACGACCTGGTGCTGCACCGCCGCAAGACACTGCCGTACCACGCGAACGGCATGACCCTTTGGGCGTACGACGCGATGGGCGCCGAGGTCCTCTCCAAGACGTACTACTCGGTGGGCGGCGGCTTCGTCGTCGACGAGGACGCGGTCGGCGCGGACCGCATCGTGCTGGACGACACGGTCCTGAAGTACCCCTTCCGCACGGGCGACGAGCTGCTGCGGCTCACCCAGGAGACGGGCCTGTCCATCTCCGCGCTGATGCTGGAGAACGAGCGGGCCTGGCGCACCGAGGAGGAGATCCGCGAAGGGCTCCTCGCCATCTGGCGCGTCATGCAGGCGTGCGTCTCGCGCGGCATGTCCCGCGAGGGCATCCTGCCGGGCGGCCTGCGGGTCCGCCGCCGCGCGGCCATGTCGGCCCGCCAGCTGCGCGCCGAGGGCGACCCGCTGGCCCACGCCATGGAGTGGATCACCCTGTACGCGATGGCGGTGAACGAGGAGAACGCGGCGGGCGGCCGGGTCGTGACCGCCCCCACCAACGGCGCCGCGGGCATCATCCCCTCGGTCCTGCACTACTACGTCAACTTTGTCGCCGGCACCTCCTCCTCCGAGGCCGAGAAGGAGGACGGCGTCGTACGCTTCCTGCTCGCCGCGGGCGCCATCGGCATGCTCTTCAAGGAGAACGCGTCCATCTCCGGCGCCGAGGTCGGCTGCCAGGGCGAGGTCGGCTCCGCCTGCTCGATGGCGGCGGGCGCGCTCGCGGAGGTGCTCGGCGGCTCTCCCGAACAGGTCGAGAACGCCGCCGAGATCGGCATGGAGCACAACCTCGGCCTCACCTGCGACCCGGTCGGCGGCCTCGTCCAGATCCCCTGCATCGAGCGCAACGGCATGGCCGCGGTCAAGGCCGTCACGGCGGCGAAGATGGCCATGCGCGGCGACGGCTCCCACAAGGTGTCCCTCGACAAGGTCATCAAGACGATGAAGGAGACGGGCGCGGACATGTCCGTCAAGTACAAGGAGACGGCACGGGGCGGGCTCGCGGTGAACATCATCGAGTGCTGAGGCCTCAGGGGCTGCCGTAGGGGCGCGCGCTCCGGCGCGGCCTTCAGGGCGCTGACGTGCATGAGGGTAGTAGGGGCCAAGTGCGGGCACCACAAAGGAGATTGCCCCCCCCACAGGCCCCAGGAAGCACGGTCCGTGTTTCCGGCCACCCCAGCACCAAGGAGTCACGCATGCTGCGCGGCATCGACGTAAGTGCCTACCAGTCGTCCTCGTACAGCACCGAGGGCCTGTCCTTCGTCTTCGTCAAGGCCACGGAAGGCCGGACCTATGTCAACCCGAAGCTGAGCGCGCAGACGAAGCGGGCCAGGGACGCCGGTTGCGTGGTGGGTTTCTACCACTTCCTGTGGCCCGGCAACCTCACGGCCCAGGCCGAGTACTTCGTCAGCAAGGCCCCGGAGAAGGCCGGCGACATCCTCGCCGTCGACTGGGAGACGACGGGCGAGGGAACCCACGCCAGCAACGCCGAGAAGGACCGCTTCATCCGCAAGGTGAGGGAGTTGCGCCCGAACAACAGGGTCGTCCTCTATTGCAACCGGAGCTACTGGTTGAACGTCGACGACACGTCCTACGCCGGTGACGGCCTCTGGATCGCGGACTACGTGACGGCGGGCAAGCCCCGTATCCAGGCCAAGTGGCGCTTCCACCAGTACACGGACGACCCGCTGGACAAGAACGTCGCCGATTTCTCCAGCAAGGCCGCCCTGCGAGAATGGGCCGAGGACGCCTGACACGCTTCATGACAGAGCAGGTCCGGCAACGACCCCCGGTGCGATACTCATCCCCTGCGCGGTCGTACAGGAAAGCCGATGCCGGGGGGGCTCCATGGCAGAGACCGATCCGGTGGAAACCGCGTGGCGGGTCCACACAGTTCTCACCGACTGGGCGGGAAAGGTGGACGCGAAGGCGGCATTCGCACTCACCCTGGAGTCGGCGGCCCTGGGCGCGCTGATCGCCGTATCCGGTCCCGGACACAGGCTGGGAGAACTGGACAGCACGCTGCCCAAGGTCCTGTTCTGGCTGGGCGTGGCCCTGCTCGGACTCGCCGCTCTGGCCGCGGTGTCCGTGGTCAGCCCACGGCTACGCAGCGAGCCCGGGCTCGACAGAGAGAACCACTTCATCTACTTCGGCGACCTCCGGCACTGGGATCCTCAACATCTCGCCGAACGGCTGGGCCAGGTATCGCCGCTGGAAAGCCTGACCCGTCAGCTGGTGACCATGAGCCAAGTCGTATGGGTCAAGCACCAACGAGTGCGGCAATCGCTGATGCTCGCCATCGCCGGCTCCGCGTCTGTCGTTCTAGCGTGGCTGCTGGGCTGAGGACCGTGACACTCCGCCGCACCACCACTTTCTGGGAGGTACTGGAGCCCTCGGACCAGGACGCGCTGCGCCGCGCGGCGATCCACACTTCGCTCCCCGCCGATGAGCAGTTCTTGGCCCAGGGCGAGGAAACCGACCACTTGGTCGTACTGCTGAACGGCTGGGTCAAGGTTGTCGCCCAGTCGCACGCCGGCTACCGTGCCCTGCTCGCCCTGCGCGGCCCCGGCGAACTACTGGGCGAGCAGGCCGGGTTGGAGAGGCGTCGCCGGTCCGCCTCACTGCACACTGCCACATCGGTCGAGTTGCTGCACCTGCCGGCCCGACGTTTCCACGCCATTGCCCACGGGAACGTCCGGGTCGCCGGGGCGTTGCAGCAGACGCTCTCTCAGCGGCTGCGCGAGGCCGATCTCCAGCGGACCGGCATCACCGAACCCGTCCCGACCCGGCTGGCCGCACTCCTCCTCGACCTCGCCGAGCGCTGCGGGTACAGCGAGCCCGACGGCACCGGCAGACGCATAGCGCTACCCCTGTCCCAGGATGACCTGGCCGGCCTGATCCTCAGCTCCAGACGTACGGTCAGCCGAGTACTGGAGCAATGGCGCGGCCAAGGTTGGATTGTGACGGGGCGTCAGTCACTATTGATCCGCTCCGTGGACCAGCTGAAGGCACAGGCATTCGGCGACTGAGAACAGTCGGTATGACCTCCCCCTCGGGTCAGATCACCTCGGAAACCATCGTGAAGTCCGGCTTGCATCCGGCCAGCGCCTGCTCGATCGGGAGTATCCACTGTGCCAGCGCCGGGCGGTCACGCGGTCGTGTGGACAGGCTGCGCACGGCCAACCGCTCCAGCGTGTCCGAGTGCCGGGCGAGCGCGGCACTGTCCGTGCTGACCTGGTCACGGTTGAACAGCCGTAACGCGACCAGGCCGAACTTGTACGCGTCCGACGCCCGCGTGGCCTTCTCCCTCTCGGGAACTTCCCAGTCAGCTGTCTCCGCCGGCGGCAGCGCGGAGTGCCCTCCGAACCGCATCGAGTCGCAGTCGAGGAGCAGACAACGCGGCCAGACGTCCAGTCTGAACAGGATGCTCATAGGCGAGAGGTCACCGACCGCGATCCCGTGGCCGTGGAGCACGCCCAGGACGCCCGCCAGGTCCTTGAGCAGCCTCAGGCGCTGTTCGTCGTCGACGAACAGC
Organism: Streptomyces dioscori; assembly: GCF_003024195.1. Classification (GTDB taxonomy): domain Bacteria; phylum Actinomycetota; class Actinomycetes; order Streptomycetales; family Streptomycetaceae; genus Streptomyces; species Streptomyces dioscori. The sequence continues at coordinate 39,509 of NZ_KZ679060.1, read as the reverse complement.
CCAATGTGTTCGGAGTAACTGTCGGAGTTCATCAGGAAACTCAGGTCCTGTGATCGCGCCCCGCCCAGAACCGGTCTCTTCAGGGTGTACTCCTCCGGAATCCGCCGCATCAGGTATCCGGCGGGGCTGCCCCCGCGGTAGCCGATCTGCAACGGCCAGACCAGCCGGGAGTCGAGGAAAGCGTGCTCGTCCGGCGAACGCCGCGCCAGGTCCCGGAAGAACCGGACCATGTCCTCCAGCACGGCGGGCCGGGAGAGCACATCCGGGCGGTGGTACTCCTTGTACGCGAGCGGGCCGGACAGCCCCGGCACCTCACGCACCACGGCGTACACGTTGCCCAGCCCGCCTGCGCCGAGAAGGAAGTCCCGGTGGATGATCGGGCCGGAGATCCCCGGAACCGGTTGCCCCTCGGACTCGGCGAGATCGCCGCCGGGGTCGGTGCGGGGCGACGACTCGTCCCGTATATCTCGGGAAGGGGTGGCCCACCGCGGCGGACCGCCTCGGTGGGGAACGGTCGCCCAGGCGACGAGACTGCCGTCCTCGGACTCCCTGGCGGGGATCTGCACAGGCCCGTACTCATACGGGCGGATGCCCGAGTGGCCGCCCAGCACGACGGTCTGGTGGACGGCATTCGAGAGGACGAGCAGCAGACCGGAGCCACCCCTCATGGGCTCCGCCGGTGTGCCCTCGACGAGCCGGATCAGCTCATTGATGGCCCGGCTCGACCAGTGCGGGCCGTGGACGGCGACCATGCCGTGATGCACACCCAGTCGTACCGAGAGGTGATGAGTCTCCCGGAACGCGTCGTCATGACCGCCCAGACTGTCGCAGAGCGACCGGACGAACTCACGCAGGAGGGGTAGCGGTGACGCCGAGGAGGAGACGAGAACAGCGAGTCCGGTGTCCCGGTCCCGCTCCTGACAGTCCCTGGTCCGCACGCGCGCGTCCCCCAGCGCCTTTCGGACGTATTCGCGCAGCTTCTCCCGGAGAACCATCTGCACCGCTTCCGCCCGTCCCGAGAGGTCCTCTACGTGGAGCAGGAGGATCCAGTAGGCGAGCGAAGCATCAGCAGGAGGCATAACTCACCTCCTCTCTGGGTGCCTTGAGGATGCGGTACCCCTTCGTATGGGTCAGGTGGTAGGTCACCGTCCATTCGTCGCAGGTGTCCTTGGGGTTCGAAACGGGCCCATAGCCGACGTCCTGGTGGCTGGTGAAGTTCACCGTGGCGAGGGTGTACGGGCCGGAGACGGACAGCGCCCTGAGGGCGATGTCCGTCTCCTCGGTCGTACTCATGGCATGCGTCCACTCCTCGCGGCTCGCGGCGGAGCCGGTGTCGACCACATTCGACGCGGGGTCGTAGTACGTCATGGCCCTGTCGTAGTCTCGTTCGTTGACAGCCCCGTAGAAGCGGGCGAACAGGGTGGCCACCTCGTCCGCCGCCGGCTCGTCGGCGACCTGGGAGTAGTCGACGCTCGCGCCGGGCGCCTCGGCCCGTCCCGGGACATCGGCGGCTCGCGACGGACCGCCGGGGCCGGTGTCGCTCTTGACGGTCGAGTCCACCGTCGACGACGACCCGTTGGTCGAGCCGCCCGAGGTCATCCCGAGCAGCAGGCCAATGACGAACATGATGACGAATACCACCAGCAACATGGTCACCGCACGTCCGACCCGTGAGTACGTCGGATTCGACGGTGTCGGCCGCGTCGGAGTGGACGGTGCCGCCACAATCCGAGCCGGGGTGGGCTGCGGTGCGGTGGGCCCGCGCGAGGACTGTGGCCGGGACCTCGGCTGTTGCGGGAGCTGCTGCCCGACGGGCGGCGCGGGCCGGACGGGTGACTGCGCCTGGATCCAGGCGTTCAGATGCGGGTTCGACTGCGTCAGCCGAACCTTCTGCCTCTGCTGGCTCCGGGCCTGTTCCAGTGCCCGGAGCCACTCCTCCGGCGAGGGCCGGGTACGCAGGTCCAAGTCCACGCTGCGCTCCGCAAGATGCACCAGATCGGTCGCGATGCCGCGCAGACCGCCGAGATCCGTACTGGTCTGGTGCCGGTTGAAGAGCCTGGTCGCGATCAGCCCGAACTTGAACAAATCCGAGGCGGTCGTGGCCTTCGCGGCCTCCGGCACCTCCCAGTCGCCCGTCTCGACCTGCTTCTGTACGTCCCTGCCCCTGAGACGCATCGAGTCGCAGTCGATGAGCAGGCACGTGGGCGTCGGGACGAGCGTAAACAGGATGTTCTTCGGCGAAAGGTCACCGACGGTCACGCCGTGCCGGTGCAGACGGATCAGTGTCGCTGCAAGGTCGGAGAGCAGGCAGAGCCGGTTCTCGTCGCTGACAAAAGGCAGCTCGATCCGCTGGGCGAACGCGTCCTCGTTGAGCAAGAACGCCATTTCCTGCGCCTTCGAACCGCCCAGCACCATACTGCTGAACTGGTACTCCGGCTTGAGCCGGGGCATCAGGAAGCCAAGCACCTGCATACCGGGGTTGAGCGACGGTTTTAACTGGGTCGGCCGGCTGCCCGTATAGATCATCGCGAGCGGCCAGGTCAACCGCTCGTCCAGGAAGGCCCAGTCGTGCCGGTGGGACCGGCTGAGTTCTTCACGGAAGACGATCATGTCGTAGAGAACGTCGCTGTCGGTCTCTCGCGGTTTCGAAAACTCCTTGTAGACGAGGGACTCGCCCGCGAACCTTCCCGGCGGAACGGGCACCCCGTAGACCGCGCCCTGGCCGCCATCACCCAATGGGTGTGCCTTGTAGTCTCCCAATTGCTCAGGCCGGGCATAGCTGACCGGAACCGTCATGGCCTGCCTCCTGGTGTCTCGGTCCGCAGCCAGAGGACGACGAGCGTCCGGTCGTCGTCGAAGGTCTCCCGTGAGAAGTCCAGCAGGTGGGCGAGGCCCAGCGGCGGCACGGGCTGCCGCAGCCGGGCGCGGAACAGCGTGGCCACTTCCCCCGCCCCGTCCCCCAGAGGGTCACCGAAGCCGTCCGTTCCGACGAGCAGGACAGTGCCCTGTTCCAGGGGGAAGGACGTCGGACGGATCACACCGGAGATGAACGGCAGCGGATCCACCGCGCAGGAGACCAGCCCGTCCGCGCCCGCCATCTTGCCGCCCACCACCTGGAAGAAGTTCTCGCGTTTGATCTGCCAGGCTCCGGAGTCCCCGATCGAGACCAGCTGGATGCGCACCTCCCCTTCAGCGGGCGTCGCGGTCCCCGCCACCAGAGTGGTGGCCAGCAGTCTGGCCGTCTGCTCGGCCCCCGCCTCGGAGTGGCGCAGGATGCGGCGGGTCTGTTCCACCAGTTGCCAACGGACCGTTTTCAGCAGATGGTCCCAGTCGGCCACGAAGCCGTCTCCTTCCCGCACCTGCGCCAGCATCGTCTCCACCGCACTGCGGCACGCCAACTGAGAGCCGATGTGCGGCTGCTCGGCAGCGGAGACCCCATCGGCGACGGCGAACACCACGGTCCCGGTACGCCGATCCCAGGCCGCCGCCACGTCGTCCTCACGCGGGCTGCCGTCGGCACGGTGCTGGTAACCGCGCACGGAGGCGAGGCGCAGGTGGAGTTCCTTCGTGGACCAGCCGTCGCACACGGTGTCCGGCCGGTAGGACAGACCCGAGGGCGGCTTCGGCTCGAAGAGCGGCAACGGTTCACCCACCTTCAGAGGCCGCCACAGCCGAGCGAGGTCGTCCGTCACCGGCTCCGGCTCGACGGAGAGAGCGGGCTCCTGGACCGGCTCGGCGGGCTCGCCTCCCTCGGGTTGTGTCCTCGCGTCGTTCATGAGGTCGTGGCGGGGATCGACGACCGGAGTCCGGTCCGGGGCCGGTGCCGGAGCTGTGGCCGGCGGTGTTCGGTCCGCGGTTCGTGTGGGCTCCGGTGCCAGATCCTCGGGCTCGTGCGCGGGCGTTCGCTCCCTCGGTCGCTGCCGCTCCTGCCGCTCCTTCTGCTTCTGGCACCCTTGCTGTTCCTCGGCGGAGCGCCTGAAGGGCCACAGCACGTCAGATCACATCAATCGCGAGAGTGAAGTTCTCCGGCTTGTCGACCACCAGCTGCGGAGAGGCCGAGGTGAGCGAACGGCCCGACGCGATCACGCTCTTGGTGAGCGCGGTGCAGAACTTGGCAATGGCCGGACCGACATCCACACCCTCGTTGGCGACGAAGCCGAACTCCGGCTGGGTGGCGACCTGGCTGATGATCTCCGCATCGGCATCCGAGATCCCGCAGGCGATGATGTTCGGCGCCCCCAGGGTCAGCGTGCGGTCGGTGAGTCGGCGGCGCGCGTCGTACCAGTCCTCGCCCATGTTCGGCACCCCGTCGGTGAGGAAGAACACCGCGGGCCGGTGCACCTGGTACCCCTCGGCCTTGAGGCCGGCGATGTCGACAGGTATCCGGGTGATCAGGTCTTCGAAGGCCGCCGCGTAACTGGTCATACCGCGGGTGCGGAGCAGCGGGAACTCGTTCGCGCTGCGCAGGTCCACCAGGTGCACCCGCTCGATCACGTCGTCCGAGAAGCCCAGCACGGAGAGCCGTACCTTGGCCGCCGCCATCGGCTCTCCGAGCAGCGCCTGGTGCAGAGACCTCAGCCCGTCGTTCAGGTCGTCGATGTGGTTCATCATCGAACCCGACTCGTCGGCGAGGACGTAGATGGGGAGCAAGTGCCCCCTGTTGCTTTCCACCATCGTCACTTGTCCTTGTCCGTTGTGCGATTGCTTTCTTCGGTGCCGCGCGTCAGAACGCGTCTTCCGCCATCCGGAAACCGTCCGGCGGAACGAGTGAGAACTGCGGGTCGCCGGAGCTCAGGCGCTGCCCGTAGGCGATGATCGTGTCCCGCAGGAACGCCGCGCAGCTGTGCGCCGCGGAAGCCACGTCCTGATGCGGTGCGGCCATGAACCCGAACTCGGGGCGGGTCGCCACGGTTCGGACCGCGCGGGCCTGGGCCCGGCCGAGGCCGAGCGCGATGAGATGCGGTGCCACTGGGTTGCCGCCCTGGTCGACCAGCTCCCGATAGGCGTCCTGCCATCCGTCGCCCCCCTCCGGGACGCCGCCGGAGAGGAAGAACACGATCGGCCGCAGCACCTGCGCACGCTGCGTCTTGACCAGCGCCACGTCCTGCCGGAGCAGCGCCTGCAGCATGCGGAAGGCCTGCTCGTACGAGAGTCCCTGGCGTCCGGCGAGGATCGGGGTGCGGGTACTGGGCAGCACGGTGTCCAGGGGCAGCCTCATCTCCGTACCGGCGGCCATGCCCAGGACGCACAGCCGCAGTGCGGCCGAGACGGCCGGTGCGCCGGCGAGCGCCGAATGCAGGGCTGCGAGACCGCGGTTGAGTTCATCGAGGCAGTCGTCGTCCAGCGACTCGTCGATGACGAGGTAGATGAGGGCGACACCGGAGAACGCGGTGGCCGGGGCGGCCGTCGTTCCCGAGGCGGACGGTGCGGTCGGCATCACCGGCGCCGTAACGGTGGGCGGCGCACTCGGCGTGACCGGTGCCGCCGCGTCCGGCGCCTGCTGGGGCGACGCGGGCGGGAGCTGTGCCGTGGCGTCCCAGGGCCGGGCGCCGGGCAGTTGGGGCGGAGCGGCTGCCGAGAGCGTAACGTGACCACCGGTGGCCTGGCCGACCTGTCCGGTGAGCTGCTGGCGCAACAGATCGAGGTCTCCGGCCTGGATGAGGCCCTTGTCCGCCATCACCTGGAACAGCGCGAGGGCCCGTTGGTTCTGCAGTTCGTCGGTGGTGGCCCGGGCCTCCTCCAGCTGGCGGCTCATCTCGAACGCCCCGGCAGCGTCGTTCGGATGGGTGATCAGGTAATGCCGGATCAGCCCCTCGCTGTTCGCGATCATGTCAGAGAACGCGGCGGCCTGGCGCTGCGTGGCCTGAATCTCGTAGGTCTGCTCGATCGCCTTGAGTTCGCCCTCCCGATGGGCGCCGCCGGACTTCGGCCGATGCCTGGCGGCGCCGATGTTCTCCTCCCACTCCGCCTCGATCAGCATCTCCAGGTAGGTCAGTGACTTGGCGTCGGGGCGCACTGAGACCCGGCAGCCGTCCATCACCAGGCCCGGGTCCAGGGACTCGGATGCGGCGCAGAGCTGGTTGAGGTGGCGCTGGAGTCCGAAGGAGTCGTCGATGCCGAAGCTCTGCCCTGCCGCGTGGAAGCGGCTGTTGAGGTGTCCGTGCACGATGGGGAGCGGGTCCTGCAGGCCGGAGCGCACCCACTCCTCGGCCCCCTGCCAGCCGGCGACACGGAAGGTGAAGGAAATGGTCACCTCGAAGGCGTGCACACCGTCCCGGGAGACCAGTGGATTCTGGCCGAGGACAGCGGTGCGGTGCTGCTGACGCATGTCGACCTCGTAGCGCATGCGGTACTTGGAGAAGAATTGCTGCCCGGTCCGCAACGGCCGGCCGTCGAAGCAGGCCACCTCACCCACGGCGGTGGCGTACACGACGGCCAGATACGGTTCCCTCGCTTTGGTGGGACCCACCGCCAAGCGGGGCACGGCCGACTGACTGACAATCAACGACACCGGCTGGTTCACCGGGCACCTCCTGGCTGAGCGGACAGGTCGGGCCGGCCCTGGCGCAGGGCGCCGCCGAGGACCGCCGCGGAGCGGGGCAGGGGACGAAAAGAGTCGCGCTCGTTCCAGCGCGCGACGTAGCGCTGCAGGAGCAGGCCCACTCGGGGGTTGCGAGTGGCGACATCTCCGACGAGCGAGCGGACCAGGTCGTCGAGGAGCAGCGGGTCCGACTCGGCCTGAGCGGCCCAGCCGTGGAGCACTCTCGCGGCCTCCTCCGCGAAGAGCTCGCCACCGATCGCTTCGGCCCACAAGTAGCCGAGTAGCCTCCGCAGTTCGCCACCGGACGGCCCGGTCGCGGCCAGCCACAGCAGCGTCGGCCGGCTGCGCGGCACGGCGCCCGCGACCACTTCCTCGGTCACGAGGGCGTCGGCGAGGATCAGGAAAACGAGGTGTCCGCAGGCTCGGCTCCGTGGCTGGTGCACCATCTCGGCCACGGCGCGCAGCACCACCGGTGCGCGCTCCGTCACGTCCTCCGCCATCATGTCGGCGAAGCCGTCACCGATCGCGATGGCCACCTGGATGTGATCCACCATTCCGAGCCGGGTGAGGGCTGCGACGGCGGTGCCGAGATCGGTGCCGCCCAGACACAGGCCGTACGCGCGCGCCGCCGCGGCCTGTGTCTGCCACGTCCCGCTCAGGTACCACTCGTTGACCAATGCGTACACGCCCGTACGAAGGGCGGGGTCCCGTGCACAGACCTTCAACGCGTAGGCGACGGCCTCACGGCGCAGCGAGCCGCTCTCCTCGTGCCGAATCCAGCCCGCGAAGACCTGGTTGGCGATGAACTCGAACGACTCGGTGGCGATCAGGCCGAGTGCGGTTCCCGCGAAACCGCGGACCTGCTGGGCCGGCGAGTCCACCAACCCGGCGAGCCAGCCGATGAGTTCCGGCTGAACACGGTATTCCGACCAGACGTGACGGATGATGCGGGACGGGTAGTCGGGATTCCGGTACTCGGCGACGGTGCACGGCAGCCAGCCGTAGCTCCCCTGGGTCACGGAACTGACGGTCCGGGAGCGCAACTTGTCGGCGAACAGCCTGCGCGAGTGGGCGAAGGGGTCCTGGCGCAGCGGAACGGGTCCCTGTTCGACGCTTGGCGTGAGAACCCCGCGCTCGCTGCGGAACCGGTCCAGCAGCATGCTCGCGGCCAACGCCACTTCCTCCTGCGGCAGGCCGCCGAGCACGGCGAGGGCGACAGCCTGGGTGCGCAGCACCGTGTCACCGAGCCCCTCGAACCATTCCTCGGGCCCCTCGCCGCCGGTCTGGTCCATCCTGGCCCGCACGCGGTCCAGGTCGAGGTCCAGCACCTGGGGCGGGTCGAGGGTGCCGGGGCCGTACTCCTGCGCGAGGACTTCCGCGAGCCGGGCCGCGTCACGGCAGGCCGCGTCGTCCAGCAGCTCCGCAGCCAGTTCGCCGACCCCGTCCACCTCCAGTACGCGCTCGGCCTCGGCCTCGCCCAGGTGGTGTGCCAGATGGGCTTCCAGTACGGCGTTCAGCGCTTCCGGGCGGATGACTCGCTGCACGTACTCGCCGACACCACGGCCCAGTTCGTCCTCGGTCCCGGCGATCAGGACCAGGTGTGCGTCCGCCCGGTACAGCAGGTCCTCCAGGCTTTCGAGCAGCGGGCCGCGCAGTTCGCCGAGGTCGGGGGGCCGGTCGAGGATCAGGCCCGCTCCGCTGCCGATCTGCTTCAGATCCGTCAGACGGGCCAAATCGTCTACGGAGTCGAGCCGGAACCATGTCTTGGCGCTGGCGGCGATCAGCAGCCGCACAGCCGCAGCTGTCTTTCCCGCGCCGCCCGGCCCGCGCAGTACGACGGAGCGGCTCTGCCGCCAGGCGTCCGTACGGATGGCGTCCCAGCGCGGCGGTTCCCGGAAGGCGTGCCGAACGGTGTCCACGATGCTCGCGGAGAGGGTGCGCAGCACGACACCGCGATCTCCCGCGGCCTGGATGACGATCTTGTTGCCCTGGACCCGGTCGCCGCCGATGTGCGTCCAAGCCTCGCGCAGCAACCCGGCTCGCAGACTGCCCTGCCCGGTACGGGCCGTGGCGTCCTGGGCGTTCCTTCCCGCCCCGACATTGTCGCCACCGGCTCCCGGGCTCTGGGGCCGATGCACTCCGTCCCCTCCGGGTGGCCGAGGTGCGTCACCGCCACCCGGAGGGGACGCACCTCCGCCGCCACTCTGTCCGCCGCCCGCGCCCGGCGGCGCGGGCGGCGAAGCCGGAGAGCCGACCGGGGCCGGCGCAGGCGAGGGGCCATCGGACACGCTCATGAGCCGTCCGCGGAGGTGCCGTAGTGGCGATGCTCGTACTTGCCGCCCTCTACATAGTCGCCTTCTTCGAGGTAGACGACGCGCTCTGCGCCGGGACCCACTATCCGGCTGTTCGACACGTCACGAATGTTCATGGGGGTGGACGGCGGGACCGTGCTCCCCTGGACGGTCCCGCCATCACCCGTCCCCGCCCCGGCGCCGTCCCGGACCGCAGTTCCCCCTGCTGCGCCGGGCGGCGTCCCCGAATCGGCGGGAAGCCCGGGCGGTGACGAGTAGCCGGGCACGGTGATCCAGCCCCGGCGTAGTTCGCCGTGCTTCGTGACGAAGTCGGCGGACAGATAGGACGCCGGGTCTATCCCGGGGTACCCGCCGCGCACGATCGAGGTGTGCACGTTTTCAGAGACCACCAGCACCAACTGGGCCCTGCGAGCCTGTTCGAGCACACCCTTGACCGGGCCAGCGTCCACCAGTCGGGCCAAATCGTTAATGGCGGTGCCTGTCCAGCGCTCGCCCTGCCGAATCACGAGCCCTTGATTGAGGCCGACCCTCAGCCGCATGCGGTGGTCCTGGTTGTACTTCACCTGGTGTGCCTGCAATGCGTCCTCCAGCCCGCGCGCCACTTCCCGCAGCAGCTTGGTCGGGCTCGTTCCCATGGGGATCAGAATCAGCATCCCGTCCCCACGGTCCTGGACTGGGCACTCGGCAAGGTCGAGTCCGGCCCGGGCGAGCGCGAACTCGACCACCTCATACAACTCACCGTGCAGTGTCGCCTGGGCGACTTCCGTTCGCAGGCTGAAGTCTTCGATGTCCAGCAGCACGATCCAGTAGCTGTGCGGATCAGGCGACACCATGTCCGTCCTCCTGTGCTCACGCAGGAGCGGCCAAGAGCGCCCCCGCGGCTCCATGCAAAAACCTGTGAGAAGCAGTGTCTACGCCAACTGGCACACAGCGCACCATATTTAGAACATCTCTATTGATAGAGAAATAGAGGAGGAAAACCCGTAAGGAGCACCTTTCGCTAGTTACGCTTAAGGAAAGGCAGGAACTTTTACACCGCTATAACCCCGAGCCACGAGAGGTAGCTTCGGCATATGAGTAGGACAGTTGCTGCAGTCAGCAGTAAGGAGACGTACTCGTTCACCAAGCCGAACCGGGAGAGCATCATGCTGCTCGCGGGGCTCGGGGTCGAGGGTGATGTGCATGCGGGGACGACCGTCAAGCATCGGTTCCGGATGCGGAAGGATCCCTCGCAGCCGAATCTGCGGCAGGTGCACCTCATCCACGAGGAGCTGTTCGACGAGGTCCGGGGAGCCGGGTTCGAGGTCGCGGCCGGGGAGCTCGGCGAGAACGTCACCACCCGGGGCATCGATCTGCTCGGGCTGCCGGCCGGGACGCTGCTGCGGCTCGGGGATGAGGCCGTGGTGGAGGTCACCGGGCTGCGCAATCCCTGCGCGCAGATCGACACCTTCCGGAAGGGGCTCATGAAGCAGGTCGTGGGCCGGGGCGAGGACGGGAAGGCCCGGTTCCGGTCCGGGATCATGAGTGTGGTCGTCGCGGGCGGCCGGGTGCGGCCCGGTGACCCCGTGGAGGTCGAACTGCCGGCCGGGCCGCACCTGCCGCTGGAGATCGTCTGAGCGGGGCGGGAGAGTTACGCGGTGAAGTCCGGGGTGCGTTCCCTGGACGCCTCGGCCAGGGCCTTCGTCACCGCGTCCACGCCTTCCTGGAGGCCGTAGACGGGGGTGGCGGGCTGCTGGCGCCAGGAGTCGTCGAGGCCGCCCGCGTCCACGGTGTCGAAGCCGAGCTCGTCGATGAGGGCGCGTACGACCTGCTTGGCGGCCGCGTCGTCGGCCGCCACCGGGAGGGCGATGCGGTCGGGGGCGCCGGCCGGCCGGGGGCGGTCCAGGATGTCCTGCGCGTACGTGCCGTTGAAGGCCTTGACCACCGTGTGGCCGAGGTGCTGGGCCGTCCAGCGGGACTCCGTCAGACCCTCGTCCAGGATCGCGGCGATCCTGCCGTCCCGCTGCGGGTAGTAGTTGCCGGTGTCGATGACGGTCACCCCGTCGGCCGCCTGGTCCAGCAGTCCGGACGGCAGGTCGGGAATCGCCTTCAGGGGGATCGTGACGACGACGACCTCGGCGCCCCGGGGAGCCTCCTCGACGGTGACAGGGGTGGCTCCGGTCTCCTCCGCCAGCGCGGTGAGCGTCTGCGGGCCGCGGGAGTTGGCGACGTACACGTCGTGGCCGAGTGAGGTGAGGCGGCGGGTGAGGTTGCCGCCGATGTTCCCTGCTCCGATGATGCCGATCTTCATGGGGGCTCGCCCTTCGAGGGGGTGGGTGACTCCTGGCGCGATATACCAACCCGGGTTCATACCGGGCTATTCCGAGCCCCACTCGGATGGACGAACACGACAAAGGGGCGCCCACCGTGAACCGGTGGGCGCCCCTGCCACTCGGGTCACTTGTTGATGTGGGCCCAGAACTCGTCGAACGAGAGCAGCTTGTCGCCGTTGAGGTCCTGGGCGCCGATGACGGCCTCGGCGACCGAGTCCGTGACGTTCCAGTCCCCGCCCTGGGCCAGGGCCTTCTTGAACTCGGCGGCGGTGATGTAGCCGTCCCCGTCCACGTCGATGCGCTCGAACGCCTTACGTGCTTCCTCGATGTCCGCCACCGGACCCGCCCCTTCGTGGTGCTTCAATGACGAGGTCAGATTAACGTTCCGCTCCGGCGCGCAGCGCGGCGACCACCCGGGCGCCGGAGTCAGTGCCAGGGCTCGTAGTGCGGGTTGCTCTCGCAGTCGCTCATGATCTCGGTCTTGGTCTTCTTGTCGACGGGGCAGACGCCGATGATGTACTGCCGCGCGATACCGCCCGGGAAGGCGACCTCGACCTGGTCGGCCCACCTGTGGGTGTCGCCGATGGTCTTGTTGACGTCCACGCCGCCCGGGGCGTCGATGTAGTAGTTGTAGCCGCTCTTCCACCACGTCTTGTAGAGGTCGTGGTCGTAGCTCGTGGAGACGTACGGGGAGGGCTGGTTGACCAGGACGTACTGCTCGATGTCGTACTGGCCGTTGATGACGTTCTTCGGCAGGAAGCCCTGCTCGAAGACGACCGCCGGGCCGCGGCCGTCGCTGCGGTAGAGCGTGCCGCAGCTCGTGCGCCAGGCGGGGTCCGGGGTGATGCGGTCGACGTCCACGCGGTGGTCTGCGGCGGCGTGGACGGGGTCCGCGTACTGGGGGCAGGCGGGGGCGGCTGCCGCCTTTGCCGTGGGGGTCTGCGTGGGGGGTGTCGCTGCGGAGGTGGTGAGGACTGCGGTCAGGGTGAAGGCGAGGGTGGCTGCGTGGCGCTTCCAGCGGGTTGTGATCATGGGAGCACGATCTCGGTGGGGGCTGCCTCGGGGGCGAACCCTCACTCGTTGGCGGCGTGTCCGTGGGCGGGGTTGCCGTGGGGTGTTCCTCGCCCCCGCCGCCCCTACCCGTTCCCGTCAACGACTCGGGGGGCCAGCCCCCCGAACCCCCGCTCCTCAAACGCCGGAGAGGCTGATCATCAGCCCGTCCGGCGTTTGAGGACACCCCTAGCGGTCCGCCACCCGCATCTCGAACCATGTCGTCTTGCCGCGAGGCAACAGGTCGACCCCCCAGCGGTCGGAGAGCTTGTCCACCAGGAACAGGCCCCGGCCGCTGACGTCCATGTCCTGGACCGGCATCAGACAGGGCAGCCCCCGCGAGGGGTCGCGGACCTCGACCCGGATCCATCCGCGGCGGCGTCGCATCCGGAGCCCGAAGACCCGCGCCCCCGTGTGCCGCACGGCGTTGCCCACGAGTTCCGACACCAGTAACACGGCGTCCTCGGTCATCTTCGGCGAGAGCCCCCACTGGCGGAGCACCACCACCTGGGTGAGCCGGCGCGCCGTGGCGGCGGACTCCGGCCGGGACGGCAGAGGTACCTCCGCCTCGGTGGGGTTGCCGAACAGTTCCAGCGCCTTCAGCGCGTGTTCGTCCTCGACAGCAGGCGACCAGCGCGCCGCGGTCGCACTCCCGTGCCGCCGCGGCTGTTCGATACCCTCCAGCCCCGCCATGCCCCCATCATGACCCCCGAAGGGGCCTCTCCGGGGGTGTTCCGGAGGAATACGCCCCCCGGAACCCATTGTTCCGCATCATCCGATTGACATATGCCATCGGCATCACAATGGCCCAGGCAGCCCATCTGGCCTGCACGGACAGGGGTGTTCGGGGCAATCGCCCGCGCTCCCCCGCAAGGAAGGCTTAAGGCTGCCTTAAGGACCGGATAAGCCGCCCCGCCGAGCCGAATGTCCACGCGGACGGGTGATACACCGCGTCAACAGCAAGTGGACCGGCGGAAGTTTCTCAACAGCCGCCGCGTCAGAGGAACTTCGCCTTGCCCGGTCCCTCCTCGACGAAGCTCCGCATCCCCGACTCCCGGTCCTCCGTCGCGAACAGGCCCGCGAACCAGGTGCGTTCGACCGCGAGTCCGGTCTCGATGTCCGTCTCCAGGCCGACGTCGACGGCCTCCTTGGCCGCGCGCAGCGCGAGCGCCGGTCCCCGCGCGAGTTTCGCGGCCCAGGCGTGCGCCTCGGTGTACACGTCGGCGGCCGGTACGACCCGGTCCACCAGGCCGAGGGTGAGGGCCTCGTCGGCCTTGACCATGCGGCCGGTGAAGATGAGGTCCTTCGCGCGGGAGGGGCCGATCAGCCGGGACAGGCGCTGGGTGCCGCCGGCGCCCGGGATCAGCCCGAGGAGGATCTCCGGCTGGCCGAGCTTGGCGTTGTCCGCGGCGATCCTGTAGTCGGCGCACAGCGCCAGTTCGCAGCCGCCGCCGAGCGCGTAGCCGGTGACGGCGGCGACGACCGGCTTGGGGATGCGGGTCACGGCGGTGAAGGAGTCCTGCAGGGCCCGGGAGCGTACGACCATGGCCGCGTGGTCCATGGCCTGCATCTCCTTGATGTCCGCGCCCGCCGCGAACACCTTCTCGCCGCCGTAGAGGATCACGGCGCGCACGTCCTCGCGGCGGGTGGCCTCCTCGGCGAGTTCCCTGAGCCGGTCCTGGGTGGCGACGTCCAGCGCGTTCATGGGCGGACGGTCGAGGCGGATCGTGCCGACGCCCTCGGCGACTTCGAGATGCACAGTCATGAGAGGAGGTTAACGAAGGCTAACGGGAACGGCCCCGGTGTGCCTCGTCACATCACGGACGAGGCACACCGGGGCCGTACGGTCTCGGGAGAGAGGGTGCCGCGGTCGACGGCGCCCCCTCAGCGCGAGGTCAGGCCGTCCACTTCTCCCACGACATGTTCCAGCCGTTGAGGCCGTTGTCCGGGTCGATGATCCGGTCGTTGGAGTTCTTCACGACCACCACGTCGCCGACGATCGAGCGGTCGAAGAACCACGCGGCCGGGGCTCCCCGGTCACCGCCGCCGCGCTGGTCGCGCAGGCCGATGCAGCCGTGGCTGGCGTTGTAGTTGCCGAAGGCGTCGCCGCCCCAGTAGTTGCCGTGGATGAACGTGCCCGAGTTGGACAGGCGCATCGCGTCGGGCACGTCCTTGATGTCGTACTCGCCGCCGTAGCCGACCGTCTCGCCGTTCATACGGGTCACCCGAAGGCGCTCGCTGATGACCATCTGGCCGTTCCAGGTCTCGTAACCCGCCTTGCCGGTCGTGACGGGAATGGTCTTGATGACCTTGCCGTCGCGCTTGACGGTCATCTTCTTGGTCTTGACGTCGACGGTGGAGACCTGGCTGCGGCCGATCGTGAACTTCACGGTCTTGGCCTGCTCGCCGTAGACACCGGGCCGGCCCTCGACACCGTCGAGGTTCAGGGTGACGGTGACCTTCGTACCGGACTTCCAGTACTTCTCCGGGCGGAAGTCGAGGCGGTCGTTGCCGAACCAGTGGCCCTGGACGTCGACCGCCGGCTCGGTCTTGATCTTGATGGCCTTCTCGATGTCCTCCGGGTGCGTGATGCCCCGGGTGAAGCGCACCGAGAAGGGCATTCCGACGCCGACCTTGGAACCGTCCTCCGGCGTGAAGATGCCGACGAACGTGTTCTTCGGGGTCAGCGTGGTGAACGCGGACTCCTCGGCGGCCTCACGGCCGTCGGAGTCCTTCGCCACCGCGTGGACCTTGTACTTGGTCGAGGCCGCGAGGTGGGCGGCGGGCGTCCAGCTGGCGCCGCCGCCGGTGATCTTCCCCTCGACCGGGTTGCCCTTGGTGTCCTCGACCTTCACCTCGGTCAGCTTGCCCTTGGCCGCTGTCACCTTCAGTGCGCCGCTGGTCTTGACGGCGTCGGCGCCGTCCTTCGGCGCGATGGTCACGACCGCCTGCGAGACCTTGGTGTCCGCCTGGCTGGAATCCTTGCCCTTGTCCTTGTCCCCGCCGGACCCGGAACCCGAGTCCCCTCCTCCGCCGCACGCGGTCACGAGGAGCAGCAGCACCCCCAGCACAAGTGCCAGGGCTCCCTTGCCGCTTCGTGTCCGCGCGCCAACCGACGCCCCCGATATCGGTCGCCCGTTCAAGTTCGTTCTCCCCTCGCACGGCCTGTTCAGGCCCGTACTACGACGGCGCGTCCCGCGCACGCATCGCGCTAATTAATCACACTGCCAGGAGAGATGACCTCCCGGGAATGTCACCGTTCAGTCCCAACTGCTGGAGCCGGGAGCGCGATGGGGGCCCTTCCTGTGCGTACCCCTATGTCGGGCTACTTCACCGCTGAGCCCGCTTTCCAGGCTTTCCAGCCCATGTTCCACCCACCGAGGCCGTTGTCGGGAGCGACCTTCTTGTCATTGCTGCGGACGACCTCGACGACGTCACCGATGAGGCTGCGGTCGAAGAACCAGCCCGCCGGGGTCGCGGAGCTGCCGCCCTTCACATCGCGCAGTCCGACGCAGCCGTGGCTGACATTGGCCGTGCCGAAGACGCCCTTGGCCCAGTAGTTGCCGTGCAGGAAGGTCCCTGAGGAGGTGAGGCGCACGGCGTGCGGGACGTCCGGGATGTCGTACTCGCCCTTGCCGTCGGCCCGTTTGAAGCCGACGGTGGCCCCGTTCATCCGGGTGACCTCCAGCATCTCGGTGATCACCATTTTCCCGTTGTACGTGGTGTTGCCGGGGGCACCCGCGGTGATCGGCACCGTGGACAGGAGTTCGCCGTCGCGGGTCACCCGCATGGTGTGGGCGGCGGCGTCGACGACGCTGGTCTGGCTGCGGCCGACCGTGAAGGAGAAGGTCTTGTACTGGAGCCCGTACACGCCGGGGGCCGCCTCAACGTCCCGCAGCCGCAGGTCGACGGTGACCTTGGTGCCGGGCTTCCAGTAGGTCTCGGGCCGGAAGTCGAGTCGGTCCTCGCCGAACCAGTGCGGGGCGATCTCCGTCTTCGGTACGGAGGTCACGCGGATCGCGCGCTCGACGGCCGCCCGGTTGTCGATCTCGCGGTTGAACTCCAGGGACACGATCATTCCGGTGCCGACCGTCGAGCGGTTCTCCGGCGTGACGTATCCGATGAACCGCTCGTCGGGAACGTACGTCGTGAAGGTCACGTGCCGGGCCACCCGCCGGCCGTGGGCGTCGAGCGCGACCGCGTCCACCGTGTACTTGGCTGCCAGCGCGAGATTCGGTTCGTCGGGCCGCCAGGTCGCGCCGTCCTCGCCGATCGAGCCGGGCACCGGGAACTCCTGCGCGTCCTGGGACTTCACGACCTTCACGGACTCCAGGCGCCCGGCGGGCACCCGTACCTTCAGGCCCTCCTCGGGCTGTACGGCCTTGCTGCCGTCGTCCGGCGAGACCCGGATCGCCTCCTCGGGCGAGCGGGGCTTGCCGAGCATCTCGTCCACCCCGTGCGAGGTGCATCCGGCGGCCGCGGCCAACAGGGCCGCCCATGTCAGTACGGCGGCCAGCGCGGCCCCTGCGCGCCCCGCGCGCCTCTGTGCGTGCATCACGTGGGACCCAACGACGGAGCGGGCCCCGGGGAAGTGGGTCCGTTCGGCGGGTGCCGGGCGGCGCCGGGCGCCTCACATCCGGCGCCTCACGTTCCGGGCCTCGCACGCCGTGCCTCCCATGCGGCGCCTCACATTCCGTGCCTCTGTTCGGCCTACGCCTCAGGAAACGTGAGTGCGAGCCCGGCTCTGGGCAGAACAGTGGGGAGGACGACGCGACAGAGGACCGCGGCCGGGACACCGCGGTCCTCCTCGTGCCGCTCCGACCGAGCCGCGGGAGGGCCCAGGGTGTCGAGCGCAGCCGAGCAGGAGGCAGTGCGGGAACCGGCGCAGGAAGGACGCGCCCTCGGCAAAGGGCTGCCCGCACAGGCCGCCCCCGCGGTGAACGGCACGGCGCTCACGGCGCCGGCTGTCTCCGTGTGGCCGGGTGCGCCGACCCCGCTCGGGGCGCGCTTCAGGACCGGGCCCGACGGGGTCTCGGGCACCAACTTCGCGCTGTGGGCGGGCGGGGCCGAGTCCGTGGAGCTGTGTCTCTTCGGCTCACCGGACGATCCCGGCGGCGAGGGCGACGGCGTCGAGGTCCGGGTTCCCCTCACCGAGCTGACCCATGAGATCTGGCACGGCTTCGTGCCCGGGGTGCGGCCCGGCCAGCGGTACGGCTTCCGGGTGCACGGCCGCTGGGACCCGTGGACCGGCGCCCGCTGGAACCCCGCGAAACTGCTCCTGGACCCGTACGCCCGTGCCGTGGACGGCGCGGGACGCGACGAGTTCGGGAGTTTGCCGCCGGAGGTGTACGGGCATGTGCGGGACTGGCCGCAGCAGCATGTGGCGGACACCGTGCGCGACGACCGGGACTCGGCGCCGTTCGTCCCCAAGGGGGTCGTCGTCCACGACGACACCCCCGGCGACGAGTGGGCGGACGACCGCCGTCCGAAGACGCCGTGGGCGGACTCCGTCATCTACGAGCTGCACGTCAAGGGCTTCACCAAGCTGCACCCGGGGATCCCGGAGGAACTGCGCGGCACGTACGCCGGGCTGGCGCACCCGGCGGCGATCGAGCACCTGGTGGCGCTCGGGGTGACGGCCGTGGAGCTGCTGCCGGTGCACCAGTTCGCGCACGAGGACCATCTGCTGCGCCGGGGCATGAAGAACTACTGGGGCTACAACTCGATCGGCTACTTCGCCCCGCACGCCGGATACGCGGCCTCCGGGACCAACGGCCAGCAGGTCGGCGAGTTCAAGCGCATGGTGCGCGCGCTGCACGCCGCCGGGATAGAAGTCATCCTCGACGTGGTCTACAACCACACCGCGGAGGCGAGCGAGCTGGGGCCCACGCTGTCGCTGCGCGGCATCGACAACCGCGGCTATTACCGACTGCAGGACGACGCCCGGCGGTACGCGGACTACACGGGCTGCGGCAACACCCTGCACGTCGTCCAGCCGCACGTGCTGCGGCTGATCACCGACTCGCTGCGCTACTGGGTGACGGAGATGGGCGTCGACGGCTTCCGCTTCGACCTCGCGGCGGCGCTGGCCCGGTCGATGCACGACGTCGACATGCTGTCCCCGTTCCTGGCCGTCATCGCGCAGGACCCGGTGCTACGCCGCGTGAAGCTGATCGCCGAGCCGTGGGACGTCGGCTCAGGCGGCTACCAGGTGGGCGCCTTCCCGCCGCTGTGGACGGAGTGGAACGACCGCTACCGCAACGCCGTACGGGACTTCTGGCGGGGCGCGCTGCCGGACGTACGCGACCTCGGGTACCGGCTCTCGGGCTCCAGCGACCTATACGCCTGGGGCGGGCGGCGGCCGTACGCCTCGGTGAACTTCGTGACCGCCCACGACGGTTTCACCCTGCGGGACATGGTGTCGTACGAGCGCAAGCACAACGAGGCCAACGGCGAGGGCAACAGGGACGGCACCGACGACAACCGGGCCTGGAACTGCGGGACGGAGGGCGAGACGCAGGACGCCCGGGTGAACGGCCTGCGGCGCCGCCAGCTCCGTAACCTGCTGACCACGCTGCTGCTCTCCACGGGTGTCCCGATGCTGGTCGCGGGCGACGAACTGGGGCGCACCCAGGGCGGCAACAACAACGCCTACTGCCAGGACAACGAGATCAGCTGGCTCGACTGGAGCCTGCTGGACGACCCCGGCTGGCGGGCCCTGTTCGACCTGACGTCCCGGCTGATCGCGCTGCGCCACGCACATCCCGTGCTGCGGCGGCGCGCCTTCTTCTCCGGGCGGGCGCACTCGGCCGACGGGCTGCGGGACCTGGCGTGGTTCACCGCGCACGGCACGGAGATGACGGAACGGGACTGGTACGCCCCCGCCGGGACGCTGGGCATGTTCCTGTCCGGGCGGGACATCCCGGGGCGGGACGCGCGGGGCGTGCCCGTGACGGACGACAGCTTCCTCGCGGTGCTGCACGCGGGCGACAGACCCGCGGGCTTCGTCCTGCCGGGACCGCCGTGGGCCCGGTCGTACGAGGTCGTCGTCGACACCTCCCGGGAGGAGCAGTCGGCCGCGCCGGACGTGGTGCACCGGGCGGGCGCGACGATCACCGTGCCGGCGCGGGCGGTGCTGCTGCTGCGGGTGGCGGACTGAGGGGGCGCCCGCCGGGGAGGGGTACGGGCGCCTCACCCAAGGATCCCGTACGCCTGAAATATCCCGTCGTATCTTCGGTGGGCTCGTCGGTGGCGGCGCCGTGACGGCCGTCGCCACCACGGCCGGTACCGCTCCGGCCGCCGCGGCCGGGGCGACCACCGCCGAACGGCCCTTCGCCGCCCGCACCTCCGGCGCCGCGGCCGGCCGACGCCCCAACATCCTGGTCATCCTGGGTGACGACCTCGGCTGGGCCGACCTCTCCTCGTACGGCGCCCCGCACATCCGCACGCCCCATCTGGACCGGCTCGCCCGGCAGGGAGTGCGGTTCACCGACGCGTACTCCGGGTCCGCGACCTGCTCGCCGACCCGGTTCAGCCTCTACACCGGGCGGTACCCGGGCCGTACGCGAACCTCAACTTCACCACCCCGCACTGGCCCTGGCTCGCCGAGGACGACGCAGAGACCGGTGCCGAGATCGCCGCGAGGATCCGGGCGGCCAGGAACCAGGCGGAGGTCTCCCGGGCGCTCAACCACTTCGACGGCGGCTCGGTCGAGAAGTACACGCAGATGGTGGAGAGCCTGGACGCGGCCGTCGGCGAGGTGCTGGCGGCGCTGCGGCGCTCCGGGCAGGAGGAGAACACGCTGGTGCTGTTCGCCAGCGACAACGGCGGCGAGCGCTACTCCTACAACTGGCCGCTCAGCGGGGAGAAGTTCGTACTCCTGGAGGGCGGGATCCGGGTGCCGGCGATCGTGCGCTGGCCGGCCCGGATCGACGGCCACCAGGTCAGCCACGTGCCCAACTTCTCCCCCGACTGGACGGCGACCCTGCTGGAGGTGGGCGGCGCCCGGCCCGACCCGGCGTACCCGCTGGACGGCACCAGCCTCGCCGGCTACCTGCTGAAGGGCGAGCGGCCGCGGGAGCGAGACCTGTTCTGGCGGGTACGGGCCAAGCGGGCGCTGCGACGCGGCGACTGGAAGTACTACCGGAACGAGGGGGCGACGACCACCTCTACGACCTCGCCGCCGACTCCCGCGAACAGGCCGATCTGGCGACCGACCGGCCCGAGCTGCTCGCCGAGCTGAGGGCCGCCTGGGAGAGGACGGCGGCGACCCTTCTCCCGTACCCGACCGCCCCGACCGCCTAGAACAGCTCTCGGCCCCCGGCGGCTGCGACCGGCGAAAACTCGCTGGGTGTTGTCAGTGCCGAAACGTAGGCTCGCTGCTGATGCCCACCACACCTGCGCCCGCCGAGGGAACTGACGAGACCCGGCCCACCCGGAGCCGTTCCGCCGTACGCAGCCTGCTGCGGCTGTGGCCGTATGTGAAGCCCGTGCGCGGACGGCTGGGCGTCGCGGCCGTCGTCGCGGTCGCCGCCTCCTGTACGGGTCTGGTGATCCCGCTCGTCCTGAAGTGGATCGTGGACGGGCCGGTGGCCGACCGGAGCACGGGCGGGGTGTGGCTCGGCGCGCTGTACCTGCTGCTCCTCGGGGTCGCGGAGGCGGTCCTCTTCGGACTCCGGCGGTGGCTGGTCGCCCGGCCGCTCGCCGGGGTCGAGGCGGCCATGCGGGCCGATCTGTACCGGCATCTGCAGCGGCTGCCCATCGCGTTCCACGACCGGTGGGCGTCGGGGCAGCTGCTGTCCCGGGGGACGACGGATCTGATGCTGCTGCGGATGTTCCTCGCGTTCCCGCTGACGTTCCTGCTGGTCAACTCGGTGACGATCCTCGTGGGTGTCCTCATCATGCTGGCCCAGGACTGGACGCTGGGACTGGTCCTGCTCGCCCCGGCTCTCCCGGTGATGGTCGTCTGCTGGCTGTTCGAGAAGCGGTACTCGCGGGTGGCGCGGCAGGCGCAGGACCAGGTCGGCGACCTGACGACGCTCGTCGAGGAGAGCGTGCTGGGCATCCGGATCATCAAGGGGTTCGGCCGCCACCGCAGCCAGGCGCTCGCCTTCCGGGACCTCTCCCGGACATTGCGCGGCACGGAACTGGCGAAGGCGCGGCTGCTCGCCGGGATCTACGCCGCGATCACGACCCTGCCCGAACTGGCCGTCGGCGCGGCCCTGGTGCTCGGCACGGTGCAGGTGGCCGACGGCTCCCTGTCGGCCGGCACGCTGGTCGCGTTCCTCTCCACGGCCCTCGCCCTGCGCTGGCCCGTGGAGTCGATCGGCTTCCTGCTGGCCATGAGCCAGGAGGCGGCGACGGCCACGGAACGCTACTTCGAGGTCATGGACGCGGCCCCGGAGTCGGACACCGCGCCCGTGTCCGGGGCGGTGTCCGCCTCCGGGGCGGCGTCTGCCTCCGTGGTGGCACCTACGTCCGGGGCGGGCCGCGCCAGGGACGGTGGTCACGGCGGCCTCCGGTTCGACGGGGTGCGGTTCCGGTATCCCGACGCCGAGTCCGACAGTGTTCCCGTACTCGACGGGATCGATCTGCACATACGGCCGGGCGAGACCATGGCCCTCGTCGGCGGCACGGGGTCCGGGAAGACCACACTCACCGCGCTCGTGCCCCGGCTGCACGAGGTCACCGCGGGGCGGATCACCCTGGACGGCGTGGACATCACCGCGATACCCAGGGAGGAACTGCGCGCCCTCGTGGCCGTCGCCTTCGAGGAGCCCACCCTCTTCTCCGCGGGGGTGGGGGAGAACGTCCTCATGGGCGCCCCGGACACCGCGGGTGAGGCCGATCTCGCCCGCGCCCTCGCCGTCGCGCAGGCCGACTTCGTCCACGCGCTGCCGCACGGCACGGACACCCAGGTCGGTGAACAGGGCCTCAGCCTCTCCGGTGGGCAGCGCCAGCGCCTGGCCCTGGCGAGAGCCGTCGTCGGCACCCCCCGCTTCCTCGTCCTGGACGATCCGCTGTCCGCCCTGGACGTCCACACGGAGGCCCTGGTCGAAGCGGCCCTGCGGCGTGTCCTCGCCGGGACGACCGCCCTGGTCGTGGCCCACCGCCCGTCCACGGTCCTGCTCGCCGACCGCGTGGCCCTGCTCTCCGGCGGCCGGATCACGGCTGTGGGCACCCACCACGAACTGCTGCGGACGAGCGCGGAGTACGCCTGGCTGATGTCGGGAAGGACAGAGACGAGCGAGAGGGAGAACCGATGACGGCGCCCACGACCACCGCGCCGACAGACGACAGCAGAGACCGGCCGGCGGACCCGCCGCCCAAGGACGGCGATCCCTTCGACCGTGACGCCCTGCCCGCTCCCCCGCGCGCCACGGCCACCCTCCTGCGTTCCCTGCTCGCGCCCATGAGGGCCCGTGTCGTCCTCGCGGCGGTCCTCCTGCTGCTCCAGCAGGCGGCGGTGCAGGCGGGCCCGATGCTCGTGGCGTACGCGATCGACCGCGCCGTACCGGCCTTCCGCGCCGACGACCACGGCCCGCTGATCGCGGTGGCCGCCGCGTACGCGCTGTGTTCGGTGGCGGCCGGCGCCCTCCAGTACGGCTTCGTGCGCACCTCGGCCCGGGTCAACCAGGACGTCCTGCTGGACCTGCGCGGCAGGATCTTCCGGCACGCGCAGGCGCTCAGCGTCGACTTCCACGAGCGCTACACCTCGGGCCGGCTCATCTCCCGCTCCACGACGGACGTCGAGTCGCTGCGCGAACTGCTCAGCGAGGGCCTCCAGGAACTCGTCACCGTCATCCTGTCGTTCGTCTACATCTCCACGATGCTGCTCTGGCTGGACCTGGGGCTCGGCGCGGTCGCGGTCGCCTCGTTCGTGCCGCTGTACCTGCTCATCCGGCTCTACCGGCGCCGCGCCGGGCGGATCTTCGCCGTCCGCTCGACCGCGATCGCCGCGGTGATCGTGAAGTTCGCGGAGACGATGAACGGCATCAGGCCGGTGCGCGCCTTCCGCCGCGAGGCCGTCAACGACTCGGCCTTCCACGCGCTCAACAGCCGCCACGAGCGCGTCAACGGCGACGCCATCCTGGAGATGGCCCGCTATGTCGTCGGCTCCCGGCTGGTCGCCAACACGGCGGTCGCGGGGATCGTGCTGTGGGGCGCGTACCGGGTGGCGTCCGGGTCGCTCGCGCTGGGCGTGCTGGCCGCCGCGGTGCTCTATCTGCGGCGCCTGTACGACCCGATCGACCGGCTCGGCATGTTCCTGAACTCGTACCAGTCGGCGGCGGCCTCGATGGAGAAGATCGCGGGTCTGCTGGCGCAGGTCCCGTCGGTGCCGGAGCCGGCGCAGCCGCGTGAGCTGCCCGCGCTCACCTCCGAACTGCCGGGCCGCGAGGTCGTGTTCGACGACGTGCGGTTCGCGTACCGGACGGGCGGCGAGGTGCTGCCGTCCTTCTCGCTGACGCTCCCGGCGGGCCAGACCGTCGCCGTGGTCGGCTCCACGGGCGCGGGCAAGTCGACGCTCGCCAAGCTCCTGGCGCGCTTCTACGACCCCACGACCGGCCGCGTCCTCCTCGACGGCGTGGATCTGCGCGAGCTGTCCGTGCCCGAACTGCGGCGCGGGGTGGTGATGGTGACGCAGGAGGCGTTCCTGTTCTCCGGCACGGTCGCCGAGAACATCGCCATCGGGCGCCCCGACGCCTCCCGCGAGGACATCGAGCGGGCCGCGAAGGCCATCGGCGCCCACGACTTCATCAGCTCCCTGCCCGACGGCTACGACACGGACGTACGCAAGAGGGGCGGGCGCATCTCGGCCGGTCAGCGCCAACTGGTGGCGTTCGCGCGGGCGTTGCTCGCCGACCCGGCGGTCCTGATCCTCGACGAGGCCACCAGTTCGCTGGACGTACCGGGCGAACGGGCCGTCCAGCGTGCCATGCACACGGTCCTGCGCGGCCGTACGGCGGTGGTCATCGCCCACCGCCTGTCGACGGTCGAGATCGCCGACCGGGTCCTCGTCATGGAGCACGGCCGCATCGTCGAGGACGGCAGCCCCGACCGCCTCGTCACGGACACGGGCCGGTTCGCGGACCTGCACCGGGCCTGGCGGGACAGCCTCGTGCAGGAGCACGCCGAGTGACCCTGAGGCGGGTCGGCCCGGAGCGGCCGAGCCCTGGGAGGGCGAGCGCGGCCGGGTCGGCCCCCGGGCGGCTGGGCCGCCTGGAGCGCTTCGCGTACGAGGATCCCGGCGTCCCCGACCTGCGCGGCGGCGGCCGGTACCTGTGGTGGCTGGTCACCCGGCAGCCGGGGCGGTCGGCGGCGGGCGCGGTACTGGCCACCGTCTGGCTGGTGCTCATCGCGCTGACGCCGTATCTGCTGTCCCGGGCGATCGACGACGGGCTGGAGCCGGGTGACCTGGCGGCGCTGGCCTGCTGGTGCGCCGCGCTGCTGGGCCTCGGGGTGTTCAACGCCGTGGTGGGCCTCCTGCGCCACCGCACGATGACCAAGGTCCGGATGGACGCCAACTTCCGTACGGTGAAGCTCGTCGTGGGGCAGGCGACCCGGCTGGGCGCCGGGCTGTCCCGGCAGACGGGGACCGGGGAGGTCGTCACGATCGGCGTCGGCGACGTGCTGACGATCAGCGGGGCCCTGACCGTCGTGGGGCCCGGCGTCGGCTCGGCCGCCGCGTACGTCGTCGTGGCCGGGCTGCTGCTGTCGGTCTCGCCGCCGCTGGCCGTGGTGGTCCTGATCGGGATACCGGTGATCGTCCTGCTCGTCGGCCCCCTGATGGGACGGCTGCGGGGCGTGGAGACGGAGTACCGCGAGCGGCAGGGGACGCTGACCGCGCGGATCGGGGACCTCGCGGGCGGACTGCGGGTCCTCAACGGCCTCGGCGGCAAGGGACTGTTCGCGGACGCCTTCCGCCGGGACTCCCAACTGCTGCGCGAACAGGGGTACCGGGTCGGGGCCGTCACGAGCTGGCTTCAGGCGCTCGGGGTGGGGCTCCCGACGGTGTTCCTGGCCGTGGTGACCTGGCTGGCGGCCCGGCTCGCCGCGCAGGGCTCGCTCACCGTCGGCGAACTGGTGTCCGTGTACGGCTATGCGGCGGTCCTGGTGGGCCCGGTGGCGTTCTTCGTCGAGTGCGGCTACCAGCTCAGCCGGGGCGTGGTGGCCGCTCGACGCGTCGTACGCTTCCTGGCCCTGGAGCCGCTGATGGCCGACGGCCCGCCCGTCGGCCCCGCCCCGGACATCCCCGCGGACGCCCCCGCTGAGCCCTCCGTGCTGCACGATCCGCGGTCCGGCGTCCGGGTGGTGCCGGGCTCGCTGACCGCCCTGGTGAGCGCCCGTCCGGCGGAGTCCGCCGCCGTGGCCGACCGGCTCGGCCGGTACACCGGGTCGGCGGCCACCTGGGGCGGCGTACGGCTCGACGCGATCGCCCTGCCGCGGATACGGGACCGGATCCTGGTCGCCGACAACGAGGCCGACCTGTTCGCGGGCACCCTGCGCGACCTGCTGGCCGGCCGCCTGGACCCGGCCGGTACGGACGACGCGGCCGTCGGCAGGGCCGTGCACGCGGCCGTCGCGGACGACATCGTGCTCGGGCTGCCCGACGGGCTCGACTCGGCCGTGGACGCGCAGGGCCGCAGCCTCTCCGGTGGCCAGCGGCAGCGCGTACGCCTGGCGCGGGCCCTGCTCGCCGACCCCGAGGTGCTGCTCGCGGTCGAGCCCACCTCGGCGCTCGACGCGCACACCGAGGCCACGGTCGCCGCCCGGCTGCGCGCGGCGCGCACCGGCCGTACGACCCTCGTCACCAGCACCTCGCCGCTGCTGCTCGACCAGGTGGACACCGTGTACTACCTGGTCGACGGCGAGGTCGCGGCCGTCGGCGGACACCGCGAACTCCTCGACGGCGAACCGGGATACCGGGCGCTGGTGGCCCGCGACGCGGACCCGGACGACACGGATCCGGACGGCGGGCAGGCCGGGAAGACCGGCGGGCGCGACGCGCAGGAGCCGGAAGGGGCCGTGCGGTGAGCACGCAGTTGCCGGTCGCCGGACCGGCCGACGTACGCGCCGCCGCGGCCCGGCTGATCCGCGCGGACGGCCGCGCCTTCGCCGCCGTGCTCGCCCTGAACGCGCTGGCCGCCGCTGCCGGTCTGGCCGGCCCGTGGCTGCTCGGCCGCATCATCGACGAGGTCAGGGCCGGTGCCGGGGTCGCCGCCGTGGACCGGCTGGCGCTCGTCATCCTGGTGTGCGCGCCCGCCCAGCTGCTCCTGGCGCGGGCCGCCCGGTTCGTGGGGCACCGGTTCGGGGAGCGGACGCTGGCACGCGTGCGCGAGGAGTTCGTCGACCGGACACTGGCCCTGCCCGCGTCCGTGGTGGAGCGGGCGGGCACCGGCGATCTGACGGCCCGCGGCACCGCGGATGTCGCCGCGGTGGGCACGACCCTGCGCGACGCGGGGCCCGAACTGCTGATCTCCTCCGTGCAGGCGCTGTTCCTCGTCGGCGCGGTCTTCCTGCTCGATCCGCTGCTGGGCGGCTGCGCGGTGCTCGCCCAGGCCGGTGTCTGGTTCGCCCTGCGGTGGTATCTGCGCCGGGCGCGGCCCGCCTATCTCGCCGAGGGGGCCGCCACCTCGGAGGTCGCCGAGATCGTCTCGGCCACCACGTCCGGCGCGCGCACGGTCGAGGCGTTCGGGCTTGAGCAGCGGCGCGTGACCGCGAGCCGGGACGCCCTCGACGCGTCCCGCCGCACCCGTATGCGCACGCTGAACCTGCGGTCCGTGTTCTTCACGGCCGTGGAGATCTCGAACGTCCTGCCGGTGGCCGTCGTCCTGATGGTGGGCGGTGTCCTGCACGCGCGGGGCGCGATGAGCGTGGGGGCCGTCGTCGCGGCGGCCCTGTATCTGCGCCAGCTGGAGTCGCCGCTCGACACGATCCTGATGCGGGTGGAGCAACTGCAGAGCAGCGGCGCCTCGTTCGCACGGGTGGAGGGCCTGGGCCGGGCCCAGCACACCGGACCCGCGGGTCCGCCGTCGGGGCCGTCGTCGGGACCGATGGCGAAGTCCCCCGCCCCGGCGGACGACCTGATCGACGTACGGGGAGTGCGGTACGCGTACGACCGCGGCGGCGAGGTGCTCCGCGGGGTCGATCTGACCGTACGGCCCGGGGAACGGCTGGCCGTCGTGGGCCCGTCGGGCGCCGGGAAGACGACCCTGAGCCGGCTGCTCGCGGGCGTAGACGTGCCGGGCTCCGGCACGGTGACGGTCGGCGGGGTGCCGATCGCCTCTCTGGACCCGGAGCAGCTGCGGCGGCAGGTCGTGCTCGTCACCCAGGAGCACCATGTGTTCCTCGGCACGGTCCGCGACAACCTGCTGATCGCCGACCCGGCCGCGGACGACGCCGCGTTGTGGGCGGCGCTCGGGGCGGTCGGCGCCGACGACTGGGTCCGGGAGCTGCCGGACGGGCTCGGCACGGAGCTGGGCCCCGGCGGCCGTCCCCCGGGCGCCGGCCATGCCCGGCCGCCGGGAGGGGCGCCCGTCGCGGACGGTTCGCGGGCCCAGCAACTGGCCCTGGCCCGAGTGGTGCTGGCCGACCCGCACACCCTGATCCTGGACGAGGCCACGGCGCTGCTCGACCCGGCCACCGCGCGCCACACGGAGCGCGCGCTGGCCGCCGTGCTCGAAGGGCGCACCGTCATCGCCATCGCGCACCGGCTGCACACCGCGCACGACGCGGACCGGGTGGCGGTGATGGAGGAGGGGCGCCTCACCGAACTCGGCACCCACGAAGGCCTCGTGGCGGCCGGCGGGGCCTACGCGGCGCTGTGGCACTCGTGGCACGGCGAGCCCCCGCCCGCCTCCTGACCCCCGCCCGCCTCCTGACCCCTGCCCCCTGCTCCCTGTTCCCTGGCTCCTGCCCTCTACCTCCGCGCAGCGGCGGTGCAGCGGCGGTACGGCGGTACGTGCGGTGCGGCGGTGCGGCGGTGCGGCAACTGGTCCGTATACCGAACATGACCGTCCGGACAACGGAGTCTTTCCGGCCAACTTCCTGATGCGCACCTGACAGATGCGCCCATGTCCTGCCACTCTTCCCACGACCGCCTCACAGCAGCCTCACAGCAATTGCCGCGGGGCGGTGAACGGCTCTGCTTGCACGTGGTTCTGCGTTCCGTCTTGTTCTGCCCGGACGGCTCCCGGCCGCCCGGTCCCCCCTGGCCGCGCGTTCGTGGCCACGCAGAAGGAGTCCGTGTTGAAGCGCACCTCCCACAGACCCACAGCCCGCTCCCTCCCCCGCAAGGCGACCGCCGGCGCGCTCGTCGCCGTCGCCGCCCTGCTCGCCGCGGCCGTCCAGACCGGCGCCGCGACCGCCGACGCCCCACCCGCCCCGGGCAAGCTCGACAAGGGATCCCTGGCGGTCAAGCTCTCCCCCGCCCAGCGCGCCGCGCTGATCCGCGACGCCGACTCCGCGAAGACGGACACCGCGGCGGAACTCGGCCTGGGCGCCAAGGAGAAGCTGGTCGTCCGCGATGTCGTCAAGGACGCGGACGGCACGGTCCACACGCGCTACGAGCGCACCTACGCCGGACTCCCGGTCCTCGGCGGCGACCTGGTGGTCGAGACCGCCGGGTCGGGGAAGACCGAGGGCGTCACGCGGGCCGTGCGGGCCTCGCTCACGGGGCTCACCACCAGCGCGGCCGTGAAGCCGGCGGTCGCCGAGAAGCAGGCGCTCAAGGCGGCCTCGGCGGAGGGTTCGAAGAGGACCGAGGCCGACGGCGCGCGCAAGGTGATCTGGGCGGCGGGCGGCAAGCCGACGCTCGCGTACGAGACGGTCGTCGGCGGGCTCCAGCACGACGGTACCCCGAACGAGCTGCACGTCATCACGGACGCGGCCACCGGCAAGAAGCTCTTCGAGTACCAGGGCGTCGAGAACGGCACCGGCAACACCCAGTACAGCGGCTCGGTGACGCTCGGCAGCGCGCAGTCCGGGTCGACGTACAACCTCACGGACACTACGCGCGGGAACCACAAGACCAACAACCTCAACCGCGGTACGTCGGGCACCGGCACCCTCTTCTCCGGCCCGGACGACGTGTGGGGCAACGGCGCCGCCTCCAACACCGAGACGGCCGCCGCGGACGCCCACTACGGGGCCGCGCTGACCTGGGACTACTACAAGAACGTGCAGGGCCGCACGGGTATCCGCGGGGACGGCGTGGGCGCGTACTCCCGCGTCCACTACGGCAACAACTACGTCAACGCCTTCTGGCAGGACTCCTGCTTCTGCATGACGTACGGCGACGGGTCGGGCAACGCCAAGCCGCTCACCTCGATCGACGTGGCCGCGCACGAGATGACGCACGGCGTGACCGCGAACACCGCGGGGCTCGTCTACAGCGGTGAGTCGGGCGGTCTGAACGAGGCCACCTCCGACATCTTCGCGGCGGCCGTCGAGTTCTACGCGGGCAACAGCTCCGACGTGGGCGACTACCTGGTCGGCGAGAAGATCGACATCAACGGCAACGGCACGCCGCTGCGTTACATGGACAAGCCGAGCAAGGACGGCGCGTCCAAGGACAGCTGGTACTCGGGCATCGGCTCGGTGGACGTGCACTACTCCTCCGGTCCGGCGAACCACTTCTTCTACCTGCTCAGCGAGGGCAGCGGTGCCAAGACCGTCAACGGCGTCGCGTACGACTCGCCGACCTCCGACGGACTGCCGGTCACCGGTATCGGCCGCGACAAGGCCGCGCTGATCTGGTTCAAGGCGCTCACCACCAAGTTCACCACCACGACCAACTACGCGGCGGCGCGCACCGGCACCCTCGCGGTCGCGGGTGAGCTGTACGGCACCACGAGCGCCGAGTACACGGCCGTGCAGAACGCCTGGGCCGGCATCAACGTCGGCACCCGGCCCGGCGGCGGAGGCGGCGGCACGTCCTTCGAGAACACGACCGCCGTGTCGATTCCGGACAACGGGGCCGCTGTCACCTCCTCGATAACTGTTTCCGGCCAGGCCGGAAACGCCCCGTCCAACTTGATCGTGACGCCGAACATCACCCACACCTGGCGCGGTGACCTGGTCGTCGACCTGGTGGCGCCCGACGGCTCGACGTACCGCCTCAAGTCCTTCAGCTCCTCGGACTCGGCGGACAACGTCACCGAGCCCTACACGGTCAACGCTTCAACCGAAGTCGCCAATGGCACCTGGCAGTTGAAGGTCCAGGACCAGGCGGCGCAGGACGTCGGCAGGATCAACAGCTGGAAGATCACCTTCCCGACGAGCTAGCCGCACGACCCCGGCACACAGAGGGTGCCGCCCCGGGAGCCGACTCCCGGGGCGGCACCCTCTTTGCCTGTGCTTTGCTG
This sequence comes from Streptomyces dioscori, assembly GCF_003024195.1. Classification (GTDB taxonomy): domain Bacteria; phylum Actinomycetota; class Actinomycetes; order Streptomycetales; family Streptomycetaceae; genus Streptomyces; species Streptomyces dioscori. The sequence goes on along the minus strand of NZ_KZ679060.1, from coordinate 8,929 downwards.
CCGCCTTACCCCCCACTTCCGGTTCCATTGCCGGGTCTTTGCGGGCGATCAAGTCCGCAATGCGTACGCCGATCTTCGGGCAGCGGACGATTTCCGGCCAACCTCCATTTGCCCCGCTGACATGTACGCGACCCACCTGGCACTGTTCACCTCGCACGGCAGGCACACCCGCACCGCAACTTCACAGCAGCCCGACCGCTCCCCCATACCGGTCGGACACCCCCCACGAAGGAGCTTGTGTGACCCCCCTCTACGCGCGTCGCAACCGCACCACTCTGGCCATCGCCACCGCTGTCGCGGCCGGTGCTCTCCTCACCACCGGTCTGACCACCGGTGCCTCCGCCCAGACCCCGGCGGAGAGCTCCGACGCGACGCTCGCCGCGTCCGCGGTCCAGCTGTCCCCGGCGGCCCGTACGAGCCTCATCGCGAAGGCCGACGCCGCCACCACGGAGACCGCCGGCGAGATAGGGCTCGGCGCCAAGGAGCAGCTGGTCGTCAGAGACGTCGTCAAGAACGTCGACGGCACGACCCACACCCGCTACGAGCGCACGTACGACGGACTCCCTGTCCTCGGCGGCGACCTGGTCGTCCACGAGACCAAGGCCGGGAAGACCACGGGCGTGACCAAGGCGACCAAGGCGACCATCAAGGTCACCGACGTCACCCCGTCCATCGCCAAGTCGGCGGCCGAGAAGCAGGCCGTGACCGCCGCGAAGGCAGAGGGCAGCACCAAGTCGGCCGCCGACAAGGCGCCCCGCAAGGTCGTCTGGGCGGCCGACGGCAAGCCGGTCCTGGCCTACGAGACGGTCGTCGGCGGCTTCCAGCACGACGGCACCCCGCAGGAGCTGCACGTCGTCACCGACGCCGAGTCGGGCAAGAAGCTGTACGAGTGGGAGGCGGTCAAGACCGGTATCGGCAACAGCCAGTACTCCGGCAAGGTCACCATCGGCACCTCGCTCTCCGGCTCGACGTACCAGCTCAACGACACGTCCCGGGGCTCGCACAAGACGTACAACCTGAACAAGGGCACCTCCGGCACCGGCACCCTGTTCACCGACGCGGACGACACCTGGGGCACGGGCGCGGCGTCCAACACCCAGACCGCCGCGGTCGACGCGCACTACGGGGCCCAGGTCACCTGGGACTTCTACAAGAACGTGCTCGGCCGCACCGGCATCAAGAACAACGGTGTCGCGGCCTACTCCCGCGTCCACTACAGCACGGCGTACGTCAACGCCTTCTGGCAGGACTCCTGCTTCTGCATGACGTACGGCGACGGCGCGGGCAGCGTCAAGCCGCTCACCTCGCTGGACGTCGCGGGCCACGAGATGAGCCACGGCGTGACCGCGAACACCGCGGGCCTCAACTACAGCGGTGAGTCCGGCGGCCTGAACGAGGCCACCTCCGACATCTTCGGCACGGCGGTCGAGTTCTACGCGGCCAGCGCCTCCGACGTCGGCGACTACCTCATCGGCGAGAAGATCGACATCAACGGCAACGGCACCCCGCTGCGCTACATGGACAAGCCGAGCAAGGACGGCGCGTCCAAGGACAGCTGGTCGTCCAGCCTCGGCTCGGTGGACGTCCACTACTCCTCCGGCCCGGCGAACCACTTCTTCTACCTCCTGTCGGAGGGCAGCGGCGCCAAGACGATCAACGGAGTCAGCTACAACTCCACGACGTCCAACGGCACGACGCTCACCGGCATCGGCCGCGACAAGGCCATCAAGATCTGGTACAAGGCGCTCACCGAGTACATGACGTCCACGACGAAGTACGCGGGCGCCCGTACGGCGACGCTGAGCGCGGCGTCGGCGCTGTACGGCTCGACGAGCACCGAGTACAAGGCGGTGGCGGCGGCCTGGTCCGGCGTGAACGTGGCGTGACGCCCACCTAGGTGTGCGCGGGGCGGTACCCGGGACGAGATCGGTCCCGGGTACCGCCCTACTCTTGGTTCCCATGCCCTTCACGTACGAGGATGTGGGCGCGACCCGCGACGGCCGGTGCCCACCCGGCTTCCACCCGCTGCACGTCCGCACCCGCATAGGCGAGGGCCACGAGGTCTTCAAAACGGCCTCGCAGGCGGTCATGACCTGGGAAGTCCACCGGGCGGCCGGTGTAACGATCACGACGGAGGCCGCCGAGGCCGCCCCGGGCGTCGACGTGACGGTCGGCCTGGGCGGTCTCATCAAGGCGCCCTGCCGCGTGGTCTGGACCCTCGACGAACCGCGCCGCGCCGGCTGGGCCTACGGCACCCTGCCCGGCCACCCGGAGTCCGGCGAGGAGGCCTTCGTGGTCGACCGCACGGGCGACGGCACGGTCTGGCTGACCGTGACCGCCTTCAGCCGCCCGGCCAAGTGGTACGCGAAGGCGGGCGGGGCGGCCACGCGGGGCCTGCAGCACGCGTACGCGCGGCGGTGCGGGGTGGTGTTGCGGCGGATGTGCGCGGAGTTCGACGAGGCGTAGACCCCGGCCGCCCCGCCCCGCCGCACACCGGCTCGCGTCACCTCACCGCATGAGCACCCCCGCCCCCTCCACCAGCTCCTCCGCCGGCACCGCCACCAGGCCCAGTTCCGCGTTGGAGGCGAGGAGGCGGTGGGCCGGGAGGATGCGGACCGTGTAGCCGAAGGGGCCCGTGCGGTCGAGGGCGAGTGGGCCCTCGTAGAGCCAGCGGCCCTCCCCGTCCGGGCCGCCCGCCGGTTTCAGCGGGAACGTCGTGCCGTCCGTGATGCGGTCCTCGGAGTCCACGCGCCCCGAGACCGCCTGGACCTCGACGTCGTCCGGGGCCAGGTCGCCGAGGCCGACCAGGACCCGCAGGGAGAGCGTCGAGCCCAGTTCGGCCGTGGCGGTCACGGCCGTCGTCTCGACGTGGTCGACCGTGATGTGCGGCCAGGCCGCCCGCACCCGGGACTTCCACACCGCGAGCTCCCTCGCGGCGGGGTGGTCCATGGAGCGGTGGGCCAGCGCCGCCGGGGTGTAGAGGCGTTCGACGTACTCGCGGACCATGCGGCCCGCCAGGAGTTTGGGGCCCAGGTGGGACAGGGTCTGGCGGACCATCTCGATCCAGCGGTCGGGCAGACCGGCCTGGCCGAGTTCGTAGAAGCGCGGGGCCACCCGCTGTTCGAGGAGGTCGTAGAGGGCCGTGGCCTCCAGCTCGTCGCGGCGGTCGTCGTCGACCGCGGTGCCGTCCGCCGTGGGGATCGCCCAGCCGAAGTCCGGCCGGAACCATTCGTCCCACCAGCCGTCCAGGACCGACAGGTTGAGGCAGCCGTTCAGCGCGGCCTTCATCCCGGACGTGCCGCACGCCTCCAGGGGGCGCAGCGGGTTGTTGAGCCAGATGTCGCAGCCGGGGTACAGCTTCTGCGCCATCGCCATGCCGTAGTCGGGGAGGAAGACGATGCGGTGGCGTACGCGCGGGTCGTCGGCGAAGCGCACCAGTTCCTGCACGAGGCGTTTGCCGCCGTCGTCGGCCGGGTGGGCCTTGCCCGCCACCACGATCTGGACGGGCCGCTCGGAGTGCAGCAGCAGGTCCATGAGCCGGTCGCGGTCCCGCAGCATCAGGGTGAGGCGTTTGTAGGAGGGGACGCGGCGGGCGAAGCCGATGGTCAGGACGTCCGGGTCCAGTACGCCGTCGATCCAGCCCAGTTCGGCCGTCCCCGCGCCCCGCTGCCGCCAGGACGCGTACAGCCGCTCCCGTACCTCCGCGACCAGTTGCTCGCGCAGGGAGCGGCGCAGTTCCCAGATGTCCTGGTCGGGGATGTCGGCGACGGCGTCCCAGGTGTCGGAGCCGCCGACGGTGAGGGCGTCCTCGGTGCGCTGTGCGCCGATCTGCCGGGCGCCGAGCCGGAACACCTCGGGGGCCACCCAGGTGGGGGCGTGGACGCCGTTCGTCACGGAGGTGATGGGGACCTCGGCGGGGTCGAAGCCCGGCCACAGGCCCGAGAACATCTCCCGGCTGACCTGGCCGTGCAGGAGGGAGACGCCGTTGGCGCGCTGGCCGAGCCGCAGTCCCATCACGGCCATGTTGAAGAGGTTCGGTTCGCCGCCGGGGTAGGTCTCCATGCCGAGGCGCAGGATGTGTTCGACGTCGATGCGCGGGAGTTCGGCGTCGGGGCCGAAGTGGCGGGCCACCAGTTCCCGGTCGAAGCGGTCGATGCCGGCGGGCACGGGGGTGTGGGTCGTGAAGACGGTCCCGGCCCTGACGGCTTCGAGGGCGGCCTCGAAGTCGAGGTCCTCGTAGGACAGTTCGTGGATGCGTTCCAGGCCGAGGAAGCCCGCGTGGCCCTCGTTGGTGTGGAACACCTCGGGCCGCGCGTGGCCGGTGAGCCGGCAGTACGTACGCACGGCCCGTACGCCTCCGATGCCGAGCAGCATCTCCTGGAGCAGCCGGTGCTCGCTGCCGCCGCCGTAGAGCCGGTCGGTGACTCCGCGCTCGCCGAGGTCGTTCTCCTCGACGTCGGAGTCGAGCAGCAGCAGCGGGACGCGGCCGACCTGGGCCAGCCAGATGCGGGCGTGCAGGGCCGTACCGCCGGGGAGGGCCAGGGAGACCTGGGAGGGGGTGCCGTCGGCCTCGCGCAGCAGGGAGACGGGCAGTTCGTTGGGGTCGAGGACCGGATAGTGCTCCTGCTGCCAGCCGTCCCGGGACAGGGACTGCCGGAAGTACCCGTGCCGGTACAGCAGTCCGACACCGATGAGGGGTACGCCGAGGTCGCTGGCCGCCTTGAGATGGTCGCCGGCGAGGATGCCGAGGCCGCCGGAGTACTGCGGCAGCGCGGCGGTGATGCCGAACTCGGGTGAGAAGTAGGCGATGGCGGCGGGCAGTTCGGACGGCTGGGCCTGGTACCAGCGGTCGCCCGTCACATAGTCGTGGAGATCGTCGGCGGCGGCGGACAGCCGCCTCAGGAACCTTCTGTCGCCGGACAGCTGGGCCAGCCGCCCTGACGACACGCTTCCGAGGAGGCGTACGGGATCGCGGCCCGAGGCGGTCCAGCGTTCGGGGTCCACGGACTGGAAGAGGTCACGGGTCTCGGCATGCCAGGACCAGCGCAGGTTGCGCGCCAGATCGCTGAGGGGGTGGAGGGCTTCCGGGAGTACGGGTCGCACGGTGAACCTGCGGATGGCCTTCACGAGCTTCCACCTTCACAAAGGGCGTATCGCTGTCGCCAAGCACGTACGGACGTCATCCACGACGGTAGCGGCGTCGTTGCTCCGCAACCACGGCGCGCAGCGCTGCGCTGTGCTTCGTCGGGAGTGCAGTGGTGCGACTGCGGGCCGGTGGGGGCGGGCCGCGCAGTTCCCCGCGCCCCTGACGGGGCGCGGCCTTCGGTGCGGCTGCGGATGATATGGCCGATTCCGCACCGGCGTGCGGGCTTGTGGGGGTTCGCGGCGCACGAGAGGCTGCCGCATGTCGACGAGGGGAGCGCACACCATGGCAGTGAGGCGCACACGGCGGCTGCACTGGGCGGGAGGCCTGACCGCGGCCCTGACGGCGGCGGCGGTCTCGGCTCCCGCTCCGCCGGCGCACGCCGCGCCCGAGGGGCGGATATCCGGCAGCGCGGGAGCCGGCTCCGTCAGCGGCAGTTACATCGTGACGCTCAAAGGGGCGACGAAGGCTCCGTCGAAGGCGGGCAGGGCGGTCGCCACCGAGTACGGAGCGAGAATAAGCCACGCCTACAGCACGGCACTCAACGGCTACGCGGTGCGGGCCGGCGAGCGGCAGGCGCGGCGGCTGGCCGCCGACCCCCGGGTCGCCTCGGTCGCCCGGGACGCCACGGTGACCGTCGAGCACCAGCAGTCCGACCCGCCGTGGGGGCTCGACCGCCTCGACCAGCCGGAGCTGCCGCTGGACCGCAGTTACACCTGGCCGGAGTCGGCGGGGCAGGGCGTGACGGCGTACGTCATCGACACCGGTGTGCGCGTCACCCACCAGGACTTCGGCGGGCGGGCCGCCTCCGGCTGGGACTTCGTCGACGACGACGCCGTCGCACAGGACGGTCTGGGCCACGGCACCCATGTGGCGGGCACGATCGCGGGCACGACGTACGGGGTCGCGAAGCAGGCGCGGGTGGTCGCCGTCCGTGTCCTCGACGACACCGGGTCCGGTACGTTGTCGCAGGTCATCGCGGGTATCGACTGGGTGACCACCCATGCCGTGAAACCGGCCGTCGCCAATATGAGCCTGGGCGGCCTCGCGAACGCGCAGCTGGACGCCGCCGTACGCAACTCCATCGCGTCCGGCGTCACCTACACGATCGCGGCGGGCAACGACAACCGCCCGGCGAGCCTCGACTCACCGGCCCGGGTCCAGGAGGCGATCACGGTCGGGGCGAGCGACCCGAAGGACGCCAGGGCGTACTTCTCCAACTGGGGCGCGCGGCTCGACCTGTTCGCGCCCGGCGTGGACGTCACCTCCGCCTCGCACACGGGCGACACGGGCACGGCGACCTTCTCGGGTACCTCGATGGCGTCGCCCCATGCCGCCGGCGCGGCCGCGCTGTATCTCGCCGACCATTCCTCGGCGGCTCCCGCCGAGGTCGCCGGGGCCCTGGTCGACCGGGCCGCCACCGGGCAGCTGTCGGACGTGGGGCCGGGTTCCCCCGACACACTCCTGCAGGTCGACAACCCTTGACCAAGTAGACATTCACGGACCGGTCTCGTCCCGCGAATCCCGGGTAGATGCTTCACGGATCAGTGAACGCTTTGCAGATCAGTGGCGGATTCCCAGCGGGTGGGGCCGGTCTTGTGTGTGGACATACGCGCGAGTAGTTAACAAAGTGCCGGATTGCCCACCCGAAAGGGGAGGGAAGGCTCCCCCGGTAACACAGCACAAGAACCTCCTCACACTCTCATCCGCCCGCCCACGTTGACGCGGACAGGAGCGGTCATGCCCGCCAAGCACCACCAGCCGTCACCACCCCCGACGCCCGGCATCACACCACCCCCGGATCCGGGGGAGAAAGCAGACCGCCCACCGGCACCGAGGACCCGGACCGCCGAGCGGGCGGCTCCGGCGCAAGAGACACGTCCCACGGCGCCCGCCCCCGGGCCGGCCGCCCCGACCCCCGAAAGTGCCTCCGTGAGTGCCCCCGTGATCGGCCGTATCCCCGTCCTGGACGTCCGTCCTCTCGTCACCGGTGGCCGTCGGCCGGCAAAGGCCGTGGTGGGAGAGTCCTTCGAGATCTCCGCGACGGTCTTCCGGGAGGGCCACGACGCGGTCGCCGCGAACGTCGTGCTGCGCGGCCCCGAGGGCCGCACGGGCCCCTGGACACCCCTGCGCGAACTCGCCCCCGGCACGGACCGCTGGGGCGCCACCGTCTCCGTGCCGGCGCCCGGCCTGTGGACGTACACCGTGGAGGCCTGGGGCGATCCGATCACCACCTGGCGTCACCATGCCCGGATCAAGATCCCGGCGGGCATGGACACCGAGCTCGTCCTGGAGGAGGGCGCGCTGCTGTACGAGCGTGCCGCGGCCGGGGTGCCGAAGAGCAAGGGCCGGCGGGAGGCGATCCTCGCGGCCGTCGCGGGTCTGCGCGACACCGCCCGTCCCGCGGCGGCCCGGCTGGCCGCCGCGCTCACCCCCGACGTGGACCATGTCCTCGCCCGGCACCCCCTGCGCGAACTGGTCACCGCCGCCGACCCGCTGAACCTCCAGGTCGAGCGGGAGCGGGCGCTGTTCGGTTCCTGGTACGAGTTCTTCCCGCGCTCGGAGGGTGCGGTGGTCGAGCCCGGGAAACCGCCGGTCAGCGGTACGTTCGCGACGGCGGCCCGGCGGCTGCCCGCGATCGCCGGGATGGGCTTCGACGTGGTGTACCTGCCACCGATCCACCCCATCGGCGCGACCTTCCGCAAGGGCCCCAACAACACGCTCGACCCCGGCCCGCACGACGTCGGGGTGCCGTGGGCGATCGGCTCGCCCGAGGGCGGGCACGACGCCGTCCATCCCGACCTCGGCACGATCGACGACTTCGACGACTTCGTGCGCCGGGCCGCGGAACTGGACCTGGAGATCGCACTCGACTTCGCGCTCCAGTGCTCCCCCGACCACCCGTGGGTGGAGAAGCACCCGGAGTGGTTCCACCACCGCTCCGACGGCACGATCGCCTATGCGGAGAATCCGCCGAAGAAGTACCAGGACATCTATCCGATCGCCTTCGACAAGGACATGCCGGGCCTGGTGCGGGAGACGCTCAGGGTGCTGCGGTTCTGGATGAGTCACGGCGTACGGATCTTCCGTGTCGACAATCCGCATACGAAACCGGTCATCTTCTGGGAAGAGGTGATCGGGGAGATCAATCGCACCGATCCCGATGTGATCTTCCTGGCCGAGGCGTTCACCCGCCCGGCGATGATGCACACGCTCGGCGCGATCGGCTTCCAGCAGTCGTACACGTATTTCACCTGGCGCAACACCAAAGAGGAACTGACCGAATACCTCACCGAACTCTCCGGTGACGCGGCGGCCTATATGCGGCCCAACTTCTTCGTCAACACCCCCGACATCCTGCACGAGTTCCTTCAGCACGGTGGCCGGGGCGCCTTCGAACTGCGCGCGGTGCTGGCCGCGACCCTGTCCCCGACCTGGGGTGTCTACAGCGGATTCGAGCTGTGCGAAGGCGTGCCGGTACGCGACGGCAGCGAAGAATACCTGAACTCAGAAAAGTACCAACTACGTCCGCGAGACTGGGAGTCGGCAGAACGCGAAGGCCGTAGCATCGCGCCTCTGATTGCCGAGCTGAATGCGATCAGGCGCCGCAGCCCCGCCCTTCGACAACTGCGTGACCTGCATTTCCACCAGACGGACAAGGAGGCGGTGCTCGCGTACTCCAAGTCGGTCACGGACGCACGCGGATCGAACACGGTTCTGGTGGTCGTGAACCTCGACCCCCACCACACCCAGGAAGCCACCATCTCGTTGGACATGCCACGACTC
>NZ_KZ679059.1 GCF_003024195.1 Streptomyces dioscori | reverse complement strand
ATCTACACCGTCTTCGCCGCACTCTCCATCCCCTTCGTCCTCAAATTCGTCAAGGAGACCAAGGGCAAGACCCTGGAGGAGATGGGCTGACGCACGTCCGCCGTGCCCGGCGCATGAACCCGGGGGGAGGGGCCAAGTCCCCGCTGTCCTTCTCCCCGTACTCGTAAGAGGGCGTGCCGCCCCGGTTCCCAGGCCTACAGGGCCTTGAGCCGGGGCAGCACGTTTTCACAGAACAGGTGCATGCTGCGCCACCCCTCGTCGACCGACATCCCGCCGGACAGCGGATGCAGTACGTAGCTGTCGAGGCCCAGCGCCAGACACTCCTCCGGCGTCACGATCCGATAGACGCCCTCGGCGCGCAGCTCCTCCACCGTCGTAGCCCCCGACCTCACCGCCGAGCGGATGTCCGAGGACTGCCAGGAGGCGTACGTACTGGCCTCGTGCAGGAAGTGCTCGCCGTGCTCGGCCCACGCCCGGTCCGGGTCCTCGGCGAGGTGCAGCAGCGGTGTCACCGCCGCGGGCATCATGGTCCAGCCCTCGGTCCCGTACTCGACGAGCCGCTCCTTGTAGTACGCCTCGATGTCCGGCAGATGCGCACTGGGGAAGAACGGCAGACCGAGCCGTGCCGCTCGCCGGGCCGCGGCCTTCGAGGAGCCGCCCACCAGCAGCAGGGGGTGCGGGTCGGAGAAGGGCCGCGGAGTGACCCGTACGGTACGGCCGCGGTACTCGAAGTCCTCGCCGGTCCAGGCCTTCAGCAGGGTCTCCAGGAGCTCGTCCTGGAGGGCGCCGCGGCGCTTGTAGTCCACGCCGAAGAGCGCGTACTCCTCGGGCCGGTAGCCGATGCCCGCGACCGTGACGAGGCGGCCGCCGCTGAGGAGGTCGAGCACGGCGATGTCCTCGGCCAGGCGCAGTGGGTCGTGCAGCGGGCCGATGATCGCCGAGACCGTGACCGCGATCTTGCGGGTGGCGCCGAAGACCGCGCCCGCGAAGGTGAACGGGGAGGGCAGCCAGTTGTTGGGCGCGCCGTGGTGCTCCTCGGTCTGGACGGTGGTCATGCCGCGGTCGTCCGCGTAGGCGGACATCTCCAGGGCGGCCTTGTAGCGGTCGCTGAGGGAGGGGGGTGTGGGGGTGGGGTCGACGAGGTTGAAACGTACGACCGTTACGGGCATGGGGCCCCCTTCGCCGGCGGGTGGGGTGGTGGGGGTGACGGTAGCTGACGGGCCGTCAGCTGGCCAGGGTTCTCGCCCCCGCCGCCCCTACCCGTTCCCGTCCACGCATGGGGCTGCGCCCCTCGCCCCCTGTCGCGCTTCGCGCTCGTCCTCAAACGCCGGACGGGCTGAAGATGTGCGGACGGTCCGCTGGTCTTTCAGCCCGTCCGGCGTTTGAGGACCGGGGGTTCGGGGGCAGCGCCCCCGAGTACGTGACGGGGAGGGTAGGGGCGGCGGGGGCGCGAAACACGGTGCGGGCGGGCCGCAGGGGTGGTCGCGCATACTGGACCCGTTATGGAAATCGTCATCCTTGCTGTAGTCATCGCCGTGGTCGTGATCGGCGCGCTCGGCGGCCTGGTCGTCGGCAGCCGCCGGCGCAAGCAGCTGCCCCCGCCGCCCCCCGCCGCCCCCGACATCACGGCACCGCCGGCCGAGCCGCACATCGGCGACGAGGCCGAGACGCCGCGCGACGAACCGCGCCGCACGATAGAGGAGGTGGATCTTCCGGACGCCTCGGCGACCGCCCCGGTCGAGGTCGAGGTAGAGGTCCCGGAGCCGACCGCAGGTCGCCTGGTGCGGCTGCGCGCCCGGCTCTCCCGCTCGCAGAACGCGCTCGGCAAGGGGCTCCTCACGCTCCTCGCGCGCGAGCACCTCGACGACGACACCTGGGAGGAGATCGAGGACACGCTGCTCACCGCCGACGTCGGCGTGCAGCCCACCCAGGAGCTGGTCGAGCGGCTGCGCGAGCGGGTGAAGGTGCTCGGCACCCGCACGCCCGAGGAGCTGCGCGGCCTGCTGCGCGAGGAACTGCTCACGCTGCTGGTGCCCGACTTCGACCGCACGGTGCACACCGAGTCACCGCTGGACACGCCCGGCATCGTGATGGTCGTCGGCGTCAACGGCACCGGCAAGACCACCACGACCGGCAAGCTCGCGCGCGTGCTGGTCGCGGACGGCAAGCACGTGCTGCTCGGCGCGGCCGACACCTTCCGGGCCGCCGCGGCCGACCAGCTGCAGACCTGGGGCGAGCGCGTCGGCGCCCGTACCGTACGCGGTCCCGAGGGCGGCGACCCCGCCTCGATCGCCTTCGACGCGGTCAAGGAGGGCATCCAGGAGGGTGCCGACGTCGTACTGATCGACACGGCCGGCCGGCTGCACACCAAGACCGGCCTGATGGACGAGCTCGGCAAGGTCAAGCGTGTCGTCGAGAAGCACGCGCCGCTCGACGAGGTGCTGCTCGTCCTGGACGCCACCACCGGTCAGAACGGTCTGGTGCAGGCCCGCGTCTTCGCCGAGGTCGTGAACATCACCGGCATCGTCCTGACCAAGCTCGACGGCACGGCCAAGGGCGGCATCGTCATCGCCGTACAGCGTGAGCTGGGTGTCCCCGTCAAGCTCATCGGTCTGGGCGAGGGCGCGGACGACCTGGCCCCGTTCGAGCCGGAAGCGTTCGTGGATGCCCTTATCGGAGAGTGAGAACGCGTACGACCCGTACGCGCGTGATGAAGGGCCCCGCTCCATGGTGCAGATGGAACGGGGCCCTTCCGTATCGGCAGGCCTCTGTCGAGGAAGCCTGTGCCGACAGCTCTGTGCGGCCGGGTCCGTACGGCCTGCCGATGTGGCCTGCCTACGTGGCCTGGTTCATGCGCGCGAGCGGTGTGCCACGTACGCCAGCGTTCCCAGCAGCAGGCGGGCCGCCGGCGGCTTCGTCGCCGAGTCGAGCGCGGGGGAGCGGAGCCAGCGGACCGGGCCGAGGCCGCCGCGGTCGGAGGGCGGGGCCGTGATGTACGTACCGGACCCGAGGCCGTGCAGGTCGAGTGTGGCGTCGTCCCAGCCCATGCGGTAGAGCAGCTGGGGCAGTTCGGCCGCGGCGCCGGGTGCGACGAAGAAGTGGGCGCGGCCCTCGGGGGTGACGGTCACGGGGCCCAGCGGAAGACCCATGCGTTCGAGCCGGACCAGGGCCCGGCGGCCCGCCGACTCGGCGACCTCGATGATGTCGAAGGCGCGGCCCACGGGGAGCATCACCGCGGCGCCGGGGAACTCGCCCCAGGCCTCCGTCACCTCGTCCAGTGTGGCCCGCGCCGGGACGACGGGTGCGAAGTCCAGGGGATGCGCGCCACGGCGGGAGCAGTCCGCACGGCCGCACGAGCAGGCGCCCGCGGCCGCGCGGGCGCCGGGCACCACGTCCCACCCCCACAGTCCGGTGAACTCGGCCACGGCCGTGCACTCCGAGGAGCGGCCGCGGCGACGCGAGCCGGACCGAATTTCGCGGATGCCGCCGATCGTGAAATCCATGCCCCCTCCAACGGGTCCAGCGTGTCCATGGTTACGTCACGGAATCGAGTAGTGACTCTCAGTTGCCGTCCGTACTCTCAGTTCCCCTCCGCGCGCGGTTCGAATGCGGCGCCCGGATGCGTCACGGGTGGTGCGTCCCACTTCGCGCGCCCCGGTGTGCGTCGTTGCGCCCACTTCCGGCCGTCATGTGTCAAGTGAATCGCGTGGTGGCCACCGCGAGTTCATTCGAAGGGGTGGCGAATGGTGGCGTTTCCGGGATCGTCATGGCTGGAGCGGTGATCGTAGGATTACTGTGAGTGCACAGGTCCTGGGGACGCATGCACTTGTGGGTATGCCGGAGGCAACTCGGCTTCCCGTTCGATGGGTGAGAACAGCCGGACGGGCGGCCCTGTTTACCGGCATTCTGGTAGGGCTTGGCGCATACAGCGCGCAAGCGGGTTCAGGGATGGGGGCGTTCCAGTGGGCGGCAACGGCGGAAGCGGGACGACCGCGACTGGCACGGACAAACGCCCCAATGAACTGTTGGGTTCGTGGTTCGTGCGCAGCGGCTGGTCCAAGGGCGAGCTGGCGCGCCAGGTCAACCGCAGAGCACGCCAGTTGGGCGCCAACCACATCTCGACGGACACCTCGCGCGTCCGCCGCTGGCTCGACGGGGAGAACCCGCGCGAGCCGATCCCGCGCATCCTCTCCGAGCTGTTCTCCGAGCGCTTCGGCTGTGTCGTCGCCGTCGAGGACCTGGGCCTGCGCGCCGCCCACCGGTCACCGTCCGTGTCGGGCGTGGACCTGCCCTGGACCGGCCCGCAGACGGTCGCCCTGATCAGCGAGTTCTCCCGCAGTGACCTGATGCTGGCGCGCCGCGGCTTCCTCGGCACGTCCCTCGTCCTGTCCGCGGGACCCACGCTCATCGAGCCCATGCAGCGCTGGCTGGTGCCCAGCCCCGCCACCCCCCGCGCGGAGCCCGCCGCCTCCGCCGCCGCCTCGCGCCGCCCCGGCCGGCTCTCCCAGCCCGAGCTGGACCTCCTGGAGTCCACCACCGTCATGTTCCGCCAGTGGGACGCCCAGTGCGGCGGCGGTCTGCGCCGCAAGGCGGTCGTCGGCCAGCTGCACGAGGTGACCGACCTGCTCCAGGAGCCGCAGCCCGAGGCCACCACCAGGCGGCTGTTCAAGGTCGCCGCCGAACTGGCCGAGCTGGCCGGGTGGATGAGCTACGACGTGGGGCTCCAGCCCACCGCCCAGAAGTACTTCGTGCTCGCCCTGCACGCCGCCAAGGAAGCCGCCGACCGGCCGCTGGGCTCGTACATCCTCTCCAGCATGAGCCGCCAGATGATCCACCTGGGGCGGCCCGACGACGCGCTGGAGCTGATCCACCTCGCCCAGTACGGCAGCCGGGACTGCGCGAGCCCTCGTACGCAGTCGATGCTGTATGCGATGGAGGCCCGTGCCTACGCCAACATGGGGCAGCCCGGGAAGTGCAAGCGGGCGGTGCGCATGGCGGAGGACACCTTCGAGGACGCCGAGGAGTTCGACGAGCCCGAGGCCGACTGGATCCGCTTCTTCTCCGAGGCCGAGCTGCACGGCGAGAACAGCCACTCCTTCCGCGACCTCGCCTACGTCGCCGGGCGCAGTCCCGCGTACGCGTCGCTGGCCGAGCCCGTCATGCAGAAGGCCGTCGACCTCTTCGAGAAGGACGCCGAACACCAGCGTTCATACGCCCTCAACCTCGTCGGAATGGGCACGGTGCACCTCCTGCGGCGTGAACCCGAGCAGAGCACGGTCCTCGTGCGCAAAGCCCTCACGATCGCCAAGAAAGTGCGCTCGGAGCGGGTCAACACTCGTATCCGAAAAACAGTCGACACGGCCGTCCGCGACTTCGGGGACCTCGCCGCCGTCATCGAGCTGACCGATCAGCTGGCCATCGACCTGCCCGAGACCGCAGAGGCGGTCTGACCCCCCAGTACGCCGGCCGCGGCCACCGTCCATAACAGCCCGACTCGGCTCCCCCATGCCAGGTCATCGGACGGAGGCCGCGGCCGGTCCCCTCTTTGCGCCTAAGCCGGCGCCGCTCTCGCGGAGGTGGCTGAGCGGCGTGGGGGTTGCTCAATTGATGGCTGAGGCTGTGGTCGACAACGACTCAGGGCGCGGCCCGTGGAAGGTTGCGCCACGATAACGATCGGGAGCGCCACAATCCGGCGGTTCATCGACGCGTAACACGCACGTTCTCTTCGTCACCCGGGCGAAACATGCAGGGGCTCCGGTCGAAACGGCGCTGCGCCAATCTCTGGCACATAACCGGCCCACCCCTCACAACCGCTCATGGCTTCGCCCGCACGGGGCCGTACCAACGACGAGGAGACGCCGATGGCACCAGCCATCACGCTTGCTGCAGACGCTCCCACGCTGTCTGCCGCCAACACCGGATTCATGCTCATCTGTTCCGCCCTGGTGCTGATCATGACCCCCGGACTCGCCTTCTTCTACGGAGGCATGGTCAGGGTCAAGAGCACCTTGAACATGCTGATGATGAGCTTCATCAGCATGGGGATCATCACGATCCTGTGGGTCCTCTACGGCTTCTCCCTCGCCTTCGGCACCGACTCGGGCAGCGTCATCGGCTGGTCCTCGGACTTCGTCGGCTTCACCGGCATCGGGAAGACGGAGCTCTGGGACGGCTACACCATCCCGATCTACGTCTTCGCCGTCTTCCAGCTGATGTTCGCGATCATCACGCCCGCCCTGATAAGCGGCGCCCTCGCGGACCGCGTGAAGTTCACCGCCTGGTCCCTGTTCATCGCCCTGTGGGCCACGGTCGTGTACTTCCCGGTCGCCCACTGGGTCTGGGGCACCGGCGGCTGGGCCTTCGAGCTCGGCGTCATCGACTTCGCCGGCGGTACGGCGGTCCACATCAACGCGGGTGCCGCGGCACTCGGTGTGATCCTCGTGATCGGCAAGCGCGTCGGGTTCAAGAAGGACCCGATGCGCCCGCACAGCCTCCCGCTGGTGATGCTCGGCGCCGGTCTGCTGTGGTTCGGCTGGTTCGGCTTCAACGCCGGCTCCTGGCTCGGCAACGACGACGGCGTCGGCGCGCTGATGTTCGTCAACACGCAGGTCGCCACCGCCGCCGCCATGCTGGCCTGGCTCGCCTACGAGAAGATCCGCCACGGCGCGTTCACCACCCTCGGCGCCGCCTCCGGCGCGGTCGCCGGTCTGGTCGCCATCACCCCGTCCGGCGGCGCGGTCTCCCCGCTCGGCGCGATCGCGGTCGGTGCCATCGCCGGTGTGCTGTGCGCCATGGCCGTCGGCCTCAAGTACAAGTTCGGCTACGACGACTCGCTCGACGTCGTCGGCGTCCACCTCGTCGGCGGTGTCGCAGGATCCCTGCTGATCGGCTTCTTCGCCACCGGCGGCGGCCAGTCCGACGTCGCGGGCCTCTTCTACGGCGGCGGCCTCGACCAGTTCTGGAAGCAGTGCGCCGGTGTCTTCGGTGTCCTCGCCTACTCCCTCGTGGCCTCCGCGGTCCTCGCCTTCCTGATCGACAAGACGATCGGGATGCGCGTCCCCGAGGACGACGAGATCGCCGGCATCGACCAGGCCGAGCACGCCGAGACCGCATACGACTTCAGCGGTGCCGGCGGCGGCGCCGCCACCCGCACCGCGCCGCCGGCCCCGGTCGCCGGTGCCGCGAGCAAGAAGGTGGACGCATGAAGCTCATCACCGCCGTCGTCAAGCCCCACCGGCTCGACGAGATCAAGGAGGCCCTCCAGGCCTTCGGCGTCCACGGCCTCACGGTCACCGAGGCGAGCGGTTACGGTCGTCAGCGGGGCCACACCGAGGTCTACCGCGGTGCCGAGTACACCGTCGACCTCGTTCCCAAGATCCGTATCGAGGTACTGGTCGAGGACGACGACGCCGAGCAGCTGCTCGACGTCATCGTGAAGGCGGCCCGTACCGGCAAGATCGGGGACGGCAAGGTCTGGTCCGTCCCGGTCGAGACGGCGGTCCGGGTCCGGACCGGCGAGCGCGGACCCGACGCGCTGTAGTCAGCAGACGAACAGGAGCCACTGGGTGACGAGTACGGACATGCGTACAGAAGCAGAGGACTCGGGACCCAGCGGCTACGCGGCGGCCCGGCTGCGCCTCCTCCAGGAGGGGGCGCGGTCCGGGCCGCCGCGCCGTTCGGCCCTCGCCGAACTGACCGACGACTGGCTCACCGGACTCTTCGACGCCGGCGCCGAGAAACTGCGCGGCGTCTCCCTCGTCGCCGTCGGCGGCTACGGCCGCGGCGAACTCTCCCCGCGCAGCGACCTCGACCTGCTGCTCCTGCACGACGGCGGCGCCGACTCCGGCGCGATCGCCTCCCTCGCCGACCGCATCTGGTACCCGGTCTGGGACCTCGGCCTCGACCTCGACCACTCCGTCCGCACCCCCGCCGAGGCACGCAAGACGGCGGGCGAGGACCTCAAGGTGCAGCTCGGGCTGCTCGACGCCCGCCACATCGCGGGCGACCTCGGCCTCACCGCCGGACTGCGTACGGCCGTCCTCGCCGACTGGCGCAACCAGGCGCCCAAACGTCTCCCCGAACTCCAGGAGCTGTGCGCCGAGCGCGCCGAGCGCCAGGGCGAACTGCAGTACCTCCTCGAACCCGACCTCAAGGAGGCCCGCGGCGGACTGCGCGACGCCACCGCACTGCGTGCCGTCGCCGCCTCCTGGCTCGCCGACGCCCCGCGCGAGGGCCTCGCCGACGCCCGCAAGAGCCTCCTCGACGTCCGTGACGCCCTGCACCTCGCCACCGGCCGCGCCACCGACCGCCTCGCCCTCCAGGAACAGGACCAGGTCGCCGCGGAACTCGGCCTCCTGGACGCCGACACCCTGCTCCGCCAGGTGTACGAGGCCGCCCGCGTCGTCTCCTACGCCAGTGATGTGACCTGGCGCGAGGTGGGGCGCGTGCTGCGGTCGCGCGCCGTACGGCCGCGGCTGCGCGCCATGCTGGGCGGCGGCAAACCCGCCCCCGAACGCTCCCCGCTGGCGGAAGGCGTCGTCGAACAGGACGGCGAGGTCGTCCTCGCACGTGCCGCCCGCCCCGACCGCGACCCCGTACTGCCGCTGCGCGCCGCCGCCGCTGCCGCCCAGGCAGGCCTGCCGCTCTCGCTGCACGCGGTCCGCCGGATGGCCGCCGCGGCCCGCCCGCTGCCCACACCGTGGCCCGCGGAGGCCCGCCAGCAGCTCATCACCCTGCTCGGCTCGGGACCCTCGACCATCGAGGTCTGGGAGGCCCTGGAGGCGGAGGGGCTGATCACCAGACTGCTGCCCGACTGGGAGCGCGTCCGCTGCCGGCCGCAGCGCAACGCCGTCCACATCTGGACCGTCGACCGGCATCTGATCGAGACGGCGGTACGCGCCGCCGAGTTCACCCGCCGGGTCCACCGCCCCGACCTCCTCCTCGTCGCCGCGCTGCTGCACGACATCGGCAAGGGCTGGCCCGGCGACCACTCCGTGGCCGGCGAGATCATCGCCCGCGACGTGGCGGCCCGCATCGGCTTCGACCGCACGGACGTGGCCACACTCGCCACGCTCGTACGCCATCACCTGCTCCTCGTCGAGACGGCGACCAGACGTGATCTGGAGGACCCGGCGACCGTACGCTCGGTCGCCGAGGCGGTCGGTTCGCAGGGCACGCTGGAACTTCTCCACGCGCTCACCGAGGCGGACGCGCTGGCCACCGGCCCGGCCGCCTGGTCCTCCTGGCGCGCGTCCCTCGTCGCGGACCTGGTGAAGCGGGTCTCCGCCGCGCTCGCCGGGGACGACCCCGAGGAGCCCGAGGCCGCGGCGCCCACCGCCGAACAGGAACGGCTCGCAATCGAGGCCTTCCGCACCGGCGGACCCGTGCTCGCGCTGCGCGCCCAGACCGAACCGCCCGCCGAAACGTCCACCGAGGAGCCCGCCGAGGACCGGGATCCCGAGCCCCTCGGCGTGGAACTGGTCATCGCGGTGCCCGACCAGAAGGGCGTCCTGCCGGCCGTGGCAGGCGTCCTCGCCATGCACCGGCTCACCGTGCGGACAGCCGAACTGCGGTCCCTGGAGCTGCCCGACGGCGTCCCCGGCTCCGTCCTGCTGCTCGACTGGCGGGTCGCCGCCGAGTACGGCTCCCTGCCGCAGGCGGCCCGGCTGCGCGCCGATCTCGTACGCGCCCTCGACGGGTCCCTCGACATCGCCGGACGCCTGGCCGAGCGGGACGCCGCCTATCCGCGCAGGCGGGGCATCGTGGCGCCGGCGGCCCGGGTGAGCGTGGCCTCCGCCGCGTCCCGGCTCGCCACGGTCATCGAGGTGCGCGCCCATGACGCACCGGGGCTGCTGCACCGGATCGGGCGGGCACTGGAGAGTGCGCAGGTACGGGTGCGCAGCGCGCATGTGTCCACGCTGGGCGCCAACGCGGTGGACGCGTTCTATGTGACCGGGCCCGACGGGTCCCCGTTGCCGGGGGAGCAGGCGGCTTCGCTGGCGCGGGCGCTGGAGGACACGTTGCGGGAGTGACGGTGCGCTGCCGCTCGGCTCGGGTTGGCCCGGCTTGTTTCCGTCCGCGGGGCCGCTGTGGCTGGGCGCGCAGTTCCCCGCGCCCCTGAGGGGCGCCCCAGGGGCGCCCGTTCACTGGACCGAAGCCCGTGACGACGGGGTGGAGACCCTTTCTGGCGCGGGCAGATACTCTGGAGGGCGGACCTGCCCCCCTGCCCCCTACTTGAGGATTCGCGACCGCCGTGTTCGACACTCTCTCCGATCGCCTCGCAGCGACATTCAAGAACCTTCGCGGCAAGGGGCGCCTGTCCGAGGCGGACATCGACGCCACCGCGCGCGAGATCCGTATCGCCCTGCTGGAAGCGGACGTCGCGCTGCCGGTCGTCCGGGCCTTCATCAAGCAGGTCAAGGAGAGGGCCGTCGGGGCCGAGGTCTCACAGGCCCTCAACCCCGCCCAGCAGGTCATCAAGATCGTCAACGAGGAGCTCGTCGGCATCCTCGGCGGCGAGACCCGTCGGCTGCGCTTCGCGAAGCAGCCCCCGACCGTGATCATGCTCGCCGGTCTGCAGGGCGCCGGTAAGACCACGCTCGCCGGAAAGCTCGGCAAGTGGCTGCAGGGCCAGGGACACGCTCCGCTGCTGGTCGCGTGCGACCTCCAGCGCCCGAACGCGGTGAACCAGCTGAGCGTCGTCGGCGAGCGCGCGGGCGTCGGCGTCTACGCGCCCCAGCCGGGCAACGGCGTCGGGGACCCGGTCCAGGTCGCCAAGGACTCCATCGAGTACGCGAAGCAGAAGCAGCACGACGTCGTCATCGTCGACACCGCGGGCCGCCTCGGTATCGACGCCGAGCTGATGCAGCAGGCCTCCGACATCCGCGACGCGGTCTCGCCCGACGAGATCCTCTTCGTCGTCGACGCGATGGTCGGCCAGGACGCGGTCAACACCGCGGAGGCCTTCCGCGACGGTGTCGGCTTCGACGGCGTGGTCCTCTCCAAGCTCGACGGCGACGCCCGCGGTGGTGCGGCGCTCTCCATCGCGCATGTCACCGGCCGCCAGATCATGTTCGCCTCCAACGGCGAGAAGCTGGACGACTTCGACGCGTTCCACCCGGACCGCATGGCGTCCCGCATCCTCGGCATGGGCGACATGCTCACGCTGATCGAGAAGGCCGAGCAGACCTTCTCGCAGCAGGAGGCCGAGGCCATGGCCTCGAAGCTCGCCTCCAAGAAGGGCGAGGACTTCACGCTCGACGACTTCCTGGCCCAGATGGAGCAGGTCAGGAAGATGGGCTCCATCTCCAAGCTGCTCGGCATGCTGCCCGGCATGGGCCAGATCAAGGACCAGATCAGCAACCTCGACGAGCGTGACGTCGACCGTACGGCCGCGATCATCAAGTCGATGACCCCGGCCGAGCGCCAGGACGCCACGATCATCAACGGCTCGCGGCGGGCCCGTATCGCCAAGGGTTCCGGTGTCGAGGTCAGCGCGGTCAAGGGTCTGGTCGAGCGGTTCTTCGAGGCCCGCAAGATGATGTCCCGCATGGCCCAGGGCGGCGGCATGCCGGGGATGCCCGGGATGCCGGGCATGGGCGGCGGGGCCGGCCGGACGAAGAAGCAGCCCAAGAAGAGCAAGGGCAAGCAGCGTTCCGGCAACCCGATGAAGCGCAAGCAGCAGGAGGAAGAGGCTGCGGCTCGGCGCGAGGCCGGGCAGCAGGCGGGCGGCGCGCTCGGCCTGCCGGGCGGCCAGCAGCAGCCGCAGAACTTCGAACTCCCCGACGAGTTCAAGAAGTTCATGGGCTAGGTCCGACCACTGCCTCGGGGGCGCTGCCCCCGAACCCCCGTGTCCTCAGACGCCGGACGGGCTGAAGGACGTCGTCCGCGGGTCCGGTGGGGCCGGACGCCAAGGACTGCGCAGTTCCCCGCGCCCCCAGGTACCTGGGGGCGCGGGGAACTGCGCAACGGGCGCAGCCCCCATGCGTGGTTGGGAATGGGAAGGGGCGGCGGGGGCGAGAGACCCCTCAGGCCGTCCGGGCCACCAGGTAGCGGAAGACGTTCGGCATCCACACCGTCCCGTCCCGCCGTTTGTACGGATGCAGAGCCTCCCGCACCTCCTTGTCGACCTGATCAGGATCCGTGGCGGCGACGGCCGCGTCGAAGAGCCCCGTGGACAGCAGCCCACGTACCGCGTTGTCCACGTCCGCGTACCCGAAGGGGCACGCGACCCGCCCGGACCCGTCGGGCCGCAGGCCGGCCCGCTCGGCGACCTCCTCCAGGTCGTCACGGAGGGCCGGGCGCCAGCAGCCCGGATCCCGCGTACCGCGCAGGGGATCCGCCAGCTTCGCGGCGACCCGCAGCACCGAGGACGTGGCACACCGCTCCGGAGGCCCCCAGCCCGCGAGGACCACGGGAACCCCCCGGCCGACGAGCGGACTCGCCGCCGCCAGCGCCTCGGTGAGGCCTTCGGAGTCACCGGCCACACACCCGACCGGCTCGAAAGCGGTCACCAGGTTGTACGCGGCGGTCGCCACGTCGTCGATGTCCGCCGGCTCCCCGTCCGTCAGCCGCGCGCCGGCACGCGCACGCGTGCCCCATGCCGCGGGGAGCAGACGCTCCCGCGCGAGAGCCAGCCGCTCCGGCGCATGGGCCTGCAGACCGGTGACCGACGCGCCCCGCGCGGCGGCCATCAGCAGCGCCAGGCCGGACCCGCAGCCGAGCCCCAACAGCCTGGTCGAGGAGCCCACTTCGAGTCGCTCGTAGACGGCCTCGTAGAGCGGAACGAGCATCCGCTCCTGAATCTCGGCCCAGTCACGCGCGCGTGCCCACTGATCCACCTGGGGCGCAGCCCCCGAGTGAGGTAGGTGCTGCCGCACGAGCGTAGGTGTCATCGAAAGTGCCCCAATCCGCCGAGAGTTGCGTTTGTGCCCCGTTCGTCCACCCCCGTGCAGTGCGCTCGCACTCCCCCCGTATGCCAGGAAACTCCGCGCTCGTCGTGGCGTCCAGGGGTTACGGAGCCCGGTTTGCGTACCATCGGCGCGCGCCGCGAGAATTCACATACCGGCAACATGTGCGCCCGCCGCTCCTCGCCGATCAGTGGCGGACACCGGCCGTAGGGGCCGCGGTCGCGCGGTGGTTGGCCGGTTCGCGCCGTACGCCGATGACAGTGGGTTGCGGGCGCCGCCGCGCCAGGCCCCCACGGAGCGTGGTTCCCGCCATCACGGGTGACTACGCGGATCCGGCCAAGGTCCACGAACTCGTCGACCGGCCGCCGCGCGGGACCGTACGGTGTCTGGTGGCCGGGGACGGGCCGGTGCCCCGCACCGATGGCGCACCCGGTAACGTCGCCGTCGTGGCCCGCGTCGACCGGGCCCCGGCATTCCGCCGCTAGAAGGACCGAAACGCCTCTTGCGCATCCGCTGACCCCAGGTGCCCCGGTACGCAGACAGCGCGTACTGGCCCGGACGTACGCGTCACTACGTACCGGCTGGGTGGGAACTGTGAGGCTTCTCCGCAGATCAGCGCACCCGCCCTCGTCAGGACGCATCAGCGGCAACTGACGGGTACGTGCAAAATATTTGGGATGCCCCGGAATAGGAACACAGAGGCACCTCGGCTCGTTGTCATTACGTGAGCACGACACCACCTGTTCTCGCCGCAGAGCTGGCAGGGGCGTGGGCCGACATTCAGCGGCACCACCCCGAGCTGCCCGATCTTGCCGCGCCAGAGTCCCTGATCGGGGAGTCGTCGTCCGCCTGCGGACACGAACTCTCCTTCGAACGACTGCTTCACGAGGCAGTCCACGGCATCGCCGCCGCCCGAGGTGTCCGCGACACCTCCCGCGCCGGCCGGTACCACAACCGCAGATTCCTCGCGATCGCCGAGGAGTTGGGACTGGACCACCCCGAGGAACCGCATCCCAGCAGCGGCTTCTCCCTGGTCACGCTCAACCCCGAGGCGAAGCGGCGCTACCGCCCGACGATCGAGCGGCTGCAGCGCGCCCTGAAGGCGCACACGGTCGCGACCGCCGCCGACACGGCCCGCAGCTTCCGGGGCCCGGCCGCCCGGCACGGCTCCTCCGGAGGGGGCGTGCGCGTGAAGGCGGTCTGCGACTGCGGGCGCAACGTCCGCGTCGTCCCGTCGGTCCTCGCGCAGGCGCCGATCGTGTGCGGAGGGTGCGGGAAGCCGTTCCGCATCCCGGAGGTGGTCGGCGCGGCAGCGGGCTGAGCGGACGGCTGACACAGCGGCGGGCCGTCGTCCCGCCGGGGTGGTGCGGAAGAGCGCGGCGGCACTTCGTGGGTGCCGGCTCGTGCGACGGCCCACCTCGACGGCGACACCCGTACAGGCCCGGTGGCAGGCCCCGGCGGTGCGTCCGGGGCGGCCCGGTGCTGCCCCGGACCGCCCGGGTCGAGACGCCCTTCCGGGTGTGGCAGAATGGTCAGCTGTACTCGCAGCCGCACAGGACCCCTCTCTCCTCCGGCTGACGCGTCCATCGGGCACTCGGGTACCGCAACCCCACGCGGCAATCTCGCCGTGCCCAACCCCGTCAAGACCAGGAGACACCACTTCCGTGGCAGTCAAGATCAAGCTGAAGCGTCTGGGCAAGATCCGCGCGCCTCACTACCGCATCGTCGTCGCCGACTCCCGTACCCGCCGTGACGGCAGGGCCATCGAGGAGATCGGCCTGTACCACCCGGTGCAGAACCCGTCGCGCATCGAGGTCGACTCCGAGCGTGCGCAGTACTGGCTGGGTGTCGGCGCGCAGCCGACCGAGCCCGTGCTCGCCATTCTCAAGCTGACCGGCGACTGGCAGAAGCACAAGGGCCTGCCGGCCCCGGCGCCGCTGCTCGTCGCCGAGCCGAAGGCCGCGCGCCCGTTGTTCGACGCCCTGGGTGGCGACGACGACAGCAAGGGCGAGGCCATCACGCAGAAGAAGAAGGCTGAGAAGAAGGACGAGGCTGCCGCCGAGTCCGCGTCGACCGAGGCCTGAGCATGCTTGAGGAGGCTCTTGAGCACCTCGTGAAGGGCATCGTCGACAACCCGGACGACGTGCAGGTCGCCTCGCGCGACCTGCGCCGGGGGCGCGTTCTTGAGGTCAGGGTTCACCCCGACGACCTCGGGAAGGTGATCGGCCGCAACGGCCGCACCGCGCGCGCCCTGCGTACCGTCGTAGGCGCCATCGGCGGCCGTGGTGTCCGCGTCGACCTCGTCGACGTGGATCACGTCCGCTGACGTAATTCGCAGCACCGGCTCGGGCCGGGGAGGGCCTCAGGGCCGTCCCCGGCCCGTAGTCGTCCACGCGGTAAGACCGTGGACACACGACAGGAGAGCAAGCAAGTGCAGCTGGTAGTCGCGCGGGTGGGCCGCGCCCATGGCATCAAGGGCGAGGTCACCGTCGAGGTACGTACCGACGAGCCGGAGCTGCGGCTCGCGCCCGGTGCCGTCCTGGCCACGGACCCCGCCTCGGCCGGTCCGCTGACCATCGAGACGGGACGGGTGCACAGCGGCCGCCTCCTGCTGCGTTTCGCGGGAGTGCGCGACCGCAACGGCGCCGAGGCGCTGCGCAACACCCTGCTGATCGCCGACGTCGACCCGGACGAGGTGCCCGAGGACCCGGACGAGTACTACGACCACCAGCTCATGGACCTCGACGTCGTCCTGAAGGACGGCAGCGAGGTCGGACGGCTCACCGAGATCTCGCACCTGCCCTCCCAGGACCTCTTCGTGGTCGAGCGGCCGGACGGGACCGAGGTGCTGATCCCGTTCGTCGAGGAGATCGTCGTCGAGATCGACCTGGAGAAGCAGCGGGCCGTCATCGACCCGCCGCCCGGACTGATCGACGACCGCGCGGAGATCGCCTCCGCCAGGGACGCGGACACCGAGTCGTCGGATTCCTCCGACTCCTCCGGTGAGGCCGGCGCCTGATGCGGCTCGACGTCCTCACGATCTTCCCCGAGTACCTGGACCCCCTGAACGTCTCCCTCGTGGGCAAGGCACGCGCGCGTGGACAGCTGAACGTGCACGTGCACGATCTGCGGGAGTGGACCTACGACCGCCACAACACGGTCGACGACACCCCGTACGGCGGCGGCCCCGGCATGGTCATGAAGACCGGGCCCTGGGGCGACGCACTGGACTCCGTCCTCGCCGACGGCTACGAGACGGGCTCCCAGGGCCCCGTCCTCGTCGTCCCCACACCCAGCGGCCGCCCCTTCACCCAGGAACTCGCCGTCGAGCTCTCCGAGCGCCCCTGGTTGGTCTTCACACCCGCCCGCTACGAGGGCATCGACCGCCGCGTCATCGACGAGTACGCGACCCGCATGCCCGTGTACGAGGTGTCCATCGGCGACTACGTGCTGGCCGGCGGCGAGGCGGCCGTCCTGGTCGTCACGGAGGCCGTGGCGCGGCTGCTGCCCGGCGTCCTCGGCAACGCGGAGTCGCACCGGGACGACTCGTTCGCGCCGGGAGCCATGGCGAACCTCCTGGAGGGGCCGGTCTACACGAAGCCGCCCCAGTGGCGCGGCCGGGAGATCCCGGACGTGCTGGTCAGCGGCCACCACGGCAAGATCGCCCGCTGGCGCCGGGACGAGGCGCTGCGGCGCACCACCGCCAACAGACCGGACCTCATCGAGCGCTGCGACCCCGCGGCCTTCGACAAGAAGGACCGCGAGATGCTCTCGATCCTGGGCTGGCAGCCCGGACCCGACGGCCGATTTGGGCGCAGGCCCGACACCGTGGAAGAATAGGCCGCTGCTGTACGTCGTCCGGCGTGCGCCCCTGCCACAGGGGGACACGACGCCCGCCCCGACGAGAACAGCCCACTTTCTGGAAACACCGACTTCCGTCGATGACCTGTGGCATCGGCGAAGAAAGCAGACGATCATGTCCAACCTGCTCGCGTCCGTCGATGCAGCGTCGCTGCGCAGCGACGTCCCGGCCTTCCGCCCGGGTGACACCGTCAACGTCCACGTCCGCGTCATCGAGGGCAACCGCTCCCGTGTGCAGCAGTTCAAGGGTGTAGTCATCCGCCGCCAGGGCGCCGGTGTCCGTGAGACCTTCACGGTCCGCAAGGTCTCCTTCTCCGTCGGCGTCGAGCGCACCTTCCCCGTGCACACCCCGATCGTCGAGAAGATCGAGCTCGTCAGCCGCGGCGCCGTCCGTCGCGCGAAGCTCTACTACCTCCGTGAGCTGCGCGGCAAGGCCGCGAAGATCAAGGAGAAGCGCGACAACTGAGCTCACTCCGGGTCCCTCGGTAGGGCCGGATAGCATCTGGCCCACATGGACGCCGAAGCACAGCACACGGAGCGCGACCGCTCCTCCCACCCCGTCATGTCCGAGGAGATCTCGGACACACAGGGGGCGGAGGGACGGTCGCGTTTCGCGTTGGTGGCGCGAGCCGCCGACTGGCTGCCGGGCGGGCGGATCACCCTGACCGTGCTGTTCTGTCTGTTCTCCCTGCTGCTGCTCACCCGGTTCGTGATCCAGCCGTTCGAAATTCCCAGTGGCTCGATGGAGCCGGGATTGAGGATCGGGGACCGCGTTCTCGTAAATAAGTTGGCGTACCGTTTCGGTGCTGAGCCGAGGCGCGGTGACGTCGTCGTGTTCGACGGCACCGGTTACTTCGGCGACGCCGACTACATCAAACGTGTGGTCGGCGTGGGGGGAGACCATGTGGTCTGCTGCGACAGGCAGGGGAGGATCGAGGTGAACGGCCGCTCGGTCGACGAGTCGACGTTTCTGTACCCGGGGAACGAGCCGTCCGAAGTGTCCTTCGACGTGGCCGTCCCCGACGGCACCCTGTTCGTCCTGGGTGACCACCGCGGCGACTCCAGCGACTCCCGCGACCACCTCGGCTCCCCGGGCGGCGGCATGATCCCCGTCGACGACGTGATCGGCAGAGCCGACTGGATCGCCTGGCCGCTGGGCCACTGGACCGGTCTCGGACGGGCCGACGGCTACGCGCGCGTGCCCGACGCCGCGGGCCCGCTCCTCCCGGCGGTCCTGCCGTCGCTCCTTCCGGCAAGCCTTCGCGGGGCCGGCGGGCGGAACGCCGTGGACGGTGTCCATGGGTAACCGCGGCAAGCCCCGCGGCACCCACAGTGCCGCGGAGGACCTCCTGCCCACCGGCTCCCGGCGCACGGGCGGGCCGGTCATGCCCGGCCGGGCCGACCGGCGCAAGCTGGCCCGCCGGGTCAAGCGGCGCAGACAGCGCTCCGCGGTCAAGGAGATACCTCTCCTGATCGGCGTCGCGCTGCTCATCGCGCTCGTCCTGAAGACGTTCCTCGTGCAGGCCTTCGTGATCCCCTCCGGCTCCATGGAGCAGACGATCCGGATCGGCGACCGTGTCCTGGTCGACAAGCTGACCCCGTGGTTCGGCTCGAAGCCCGAGCGCGGTGACGTCGTCGTCTTCAAGGACCCCGGCGGCTGGCTGGAGGACGAACAGCCGACGGCGAAGAAGGAAGACCCCATCGTCGTCAAGCAGGTCAAGGAGGCGCTGACCTTCATCGGCCTGCTGCCCTCCGACAACGACCGGGACCTGATCAAACGCGTTGTCGCGGTCGGCGGCGACACCGTCAAGTGCTGCGACGCCCAGGGGCGCGTCACCGTCAACGGCATGCCGCTCGACGAGCCCTACATCAACCCCGGCGACAAACCCTCCTCGCTCGTCTTCGAGGTCAAGGTGCCGGCGGGGCGCCTGTGGGTGATGGGCGACCACCGGTCCAACTCGGCCGACTCCCGCTTCCACCGCACCGAGAAGTACAACGGCACCATCTCCGAGGACGTCGTGGGCCGTGCCATGGTCATCGCCTGGCCCATCGGTCACTGGACCCAGCTCAAGGAACCCGACACCTACGCGTCCGTGCCCGACGTGGCCGGCGGAGCGACCACCGCACTCGACACGTCGCATAGGGTGGCCACCGCGGATCGATATGGATTGATCCCGCTCCCGACCCCTGCGGAACTCCCGCTCGTTATGGGAGTGGTGGGCCTGCGCCGTATCCGGCGCGGGCGGCGGCACGGAGTGAGGAGTGGATGTGGGGGATTTGGCGGTCGGCGCACGATCCGGACACGAGGGGCCCGAGGACCGACCGGGACGGTCCGACGAGTCGGTCCCGCCGGTCGGCGAGGACGCCGTGCCCCCCGGAGACGACCCAGGTGACGACTCCGGGGACGGCGGCGGCAGGGACGGGCGGGACTCCGACGGAGCCGCCCCGGCGCCGAAGAAGCCGCGGTCCTTCTGGAAAGAACTTCCCCTGCTCATCGGTATCGCGCTGGTTCTCGCGCTGCTGATCAAGTCCTTCCTGGTGCAGGCGTTCTCGATCCCCTCGGACTCGATGCAGAACACCCTTCAGCAGGGTGACCGCGTCCTCGTCGACAAGCTGACCCCGTGGTTCGGCTCGGAGCCCGAGCGCGGCGAGGTCGTCGTCTTCAACGACCCCGACAAGTGGCTGGCGGGCGAGCCGACGCCCAACCCGAACGCGATCCAGACAGCCCTCAGCTGGATCGGCCTGATGCCCTCCTCCGAGGAGAAGGACCTCATCAAGCGCGTCGTCGGAGTCGCAGGCGACACCATCGAGTGCAAGGGCACCGGCCCGCTGAAGGTCAACGGCAAGGCGCTGAACGAGGCTGACTACGTGTATCCGGGCAACACCCCCTGCACCGTGGACGACGCCGGCGGTCAGTTCAAGGTGAAGGTTCCCGAAGGCAAAATCTGGGTCATGGGCGACCACCGGCAGAACTCGCTGGACTCCCGCTACCACCAGCAGGACAAGCACCAGGGCTTCGTACCCGTGGACAACGTGGTGGGCCGCGCGATCGTCGTCGCCTGGCCGCCCACCCGCTGGTCGACGCTCCCGGTGCCGGACACCTTCGACCAGAACCTGACCGCCGCCGCTCCGGGAGCGCTCGGGCTCGCGGGGGCGCTGCCGCTGGTGCTGTGGCGCAGGCGTCGCCTTACCGTCGGGAACACCAGGGTTTCTGGGTCGCGTACCGCCGGGTAGGGTGCCGTCCCAGACGCCGATCTTCCGCGGGCCGACCTGGACCGCGAGGTCGATTCTCCGAGTTGGGGAGCACTGGGATGAGCGGGACAAGTCGTACGGACGAGGGCCGCGGACGGCTCGGCAGCAAGCTGTCGGGGCTGGCCGTGGCCCTCGGCTGTGTGCTCTTCCTCGGTGGATTCGCCTGGGGAGCGGTCGTCTACCAGCCCTACACCGTGCCGACCGACTCGATGGCACCCACCATCGCGGGCGGCGACCGGGTGCTCGCCGAGCGGATCGACGGCTCCGAGGTGCAGCGCGGTGACGTCGTCGTCTTCAAGCAGTCCACCTGGGGCAACATGCCCATGGTCAAGCGGGTCGTCGCCGTCGGCGGGGACACGGTCGCCTGCTGTACGCAGGACAACCTGACCGTCAACGGCAAGAGGATCGAGGAACCGTATCTGCCCGAGGGCAGCGCGGCCGAGTCGTCCACGATCCCCTCCATCGAGGTGCCCGAGGACCGGCTCTTCCTGCTCGGCGACGAGCGCAGCGGGTCGCTGGACTCCACCGCCCACCTGACGGAGGCCGGCAACGGCACGGTGCCGCGCAGCGCCGTGAGCGCGCGCGTCGACGCGGTGGCCTGGCCCATGAACGGCATGCTGGCCCGCCCCACCGGCTTCGAGACCCTCGGCGGCGTCTCCGAGCCAGGCCCCCTGCGCCTGGTCCTCGTGGCGGTCGTGGCGGGCGCCGTGCTCGTCCTCGGCGGAGCCGCGTACGGGCCGATCGCCAACCGGTCGGCACGCCGCCGCAGCCGTACGGGGGCGGGGGAGCGGGCTCTTGCCGGCTGACGCGTCCTTGCCGACGGGTGATGAGCTCGGCGAGCTGCGGAAGGTCGCCCGGGTGGTGCTGCTGGACCCGCAGGACCGCATCCTGCTGCTCCACGGGCATGAACCCGAGGACCCGTCGGACGACTGGTGGTTCACGCCGGGCGGCGGTGTGGAGGGCGACGAGACACGCGAAGAGGCCGCGCTGCGGGAAGTCGCGGAGGAGACCGGCATCACGGAGGTCGAGCTGGGTCCGGTGCTGTGGCGGCGGACCTGTTCGTTCCCGTTCGCGGGGCGTCGCTGGGACCAGGACGAGTGGTACTTCCTGGGCCGTACGACGCAGACGGCGACCGAGGCGACGGGGCTGACCGAGCTGGAACGGCGCAGTGTCGCCGGAGCGCGCTGGTGGACGTGCCGGGAACTTGCCCGGGCACATGAGACGGTGTATCCGACCAGACTCGCCGAGCTGCTGCTCAGGCTGCTCGACGAAGGGCCCCCGGCCAGGCCCGAGACCCTCGACACGGAAATCGTCTAGGGGCTCGCGGGGCTGGCGCACAATAGGGGGACGCACGGCTGAAGGGGAACATGCCATGAGCGCCGAGGACCTCGAAAAGTACGAGACCGAGATGGAGCTGAAGCTCTACCGGGAGTACCGCGATGTCGTCGGTCTGTTCAAATATGTGATCGAGACCGAACGGCGCTTCTACCTCACCAACGATTACGAGATGCAGGTGCACTCGGTTCAGGGCGAGGTGTTTTTCGAGGTGTCCATGGCGGATGCCTGGGTGTGGGACATGTACCGACCTGCTCGGTTCGTGAAGCAGGTGCGCGTCCTGACATTCAAGGACGTGAACATCGAGGAGCTGAACAAGAGCGACCTCGAACTGCCGAGCAGCTAGGACCGGGCAGTCGGGACGGGTCTGACGATCCCGTAAGTCCTACGGCGGCCGCTCGTACGGGTGACTGAGTTGTCCACAGTCGAGCGGCCGTCCACCAAGATCCAACAGTGGATCGTGCTGGGCCCAGTGTTGGCGCCGGAGGTGGTGCCGACATGAAGACGTCCAAGGCATCCGAGGTTTCCAGGGTTTCCGAGGCGCCCAACGCGCCCAACGCGCCCAACGCGTCCAAGGCATCCAACGCGTCCAAGGCACGCAACGCACTCGGCAGGTACGGCGAGGACCTGGCCGCCCGCCGGCTGGCCGAGGCCGGAATGACGGTCCTGCAGCGCAACTGGCGCGCGGGCCGGACCGGCGAGATCGACATCGTGGCCCGCGACGGCGACGCACTGGTCGTCTGCGAGGTCAAGACCCGCCGTGCTGGGCCCTTCGAACACCCGATGGCCGCGGTGACCCCCGTCAAGGCCGAGCGTCTGCGCGGCCTCGCCGAGCGCTGGCTGCAGGAACACGGAGGGGCGCCACCCGGCGGCGTGCGCATCGACGTCGTGGGCGTCCTGCTGCCCGACCGCGGCGCCCCCGTCGTGGAGCACGTGCGAGGGGCGGCCTGATGGGCTTCGCGCGTACGTGCTCGGTGGCCCTCGTGGGCGTGGACGGTGTCGTCGTCGAGGTCCAGGCGGACCTGGAGCCCGGAGTCGCGGCGTTCACCCTGGTGGGGTTGCCCGACAAGAGCCTGACGGAGAGCAAGGACCGCGTCAGGGCGGCCGTGGTCAACTCCGGCGGCGAGTGGCCGCAGAAGAAGCTCACCGTGGGCCTCAGCCCGGCCTCGGTGCCGAAGGGCGGCAGCGGCTTCGACCTCGCCATCGCCTGCGCGGCCCTCGGCGCCTCGGAGCGCATCGATCCCCGAGTGCTCGCCGACATCGTGATGATCGGAGAGCTGGGCCTGGACGGACGGGTCCGGCCCGTACGAGGTGTGCTGCCGGCCGTGCTGGCCGCCGCCGAGGCGGGATACGAACAGGTGGTGGTGCCCGAGAGCGCGGCCGCCGAGGCCTCCCTGGTACCAGGTGTGTCGGTGCTCGGCGTCCGCAGCCTCCGTCAGCTCATCGCGGTCCTCACGGACGAACCGGTGCCCGACGAGGATCCGGACGAGCAGGGCAGGACCGATCCGCTCGCGGGCCTGCGCATGCCGGGCACGGGCGCGGCCACCGGAATGCACAGCATGGGCGCCGCCCACCACGACCACGAACACGACCTCGCCGACGTCGTGGGCCAGCTCTCGGCACGGACCGCGGTGGAGGTCGCCGCGGCCGGCGGGCACCATCTGTTCCTGGAGGGTCCGCCGGGAGCGGGCAAGACCATGCTCGCCGAGCGGCTGCCCGCCATCCTGCCGCGGCTCGGCCGGAGCGAGTCCCTGGAGGTCACGGCCGTCCACTCGGTCGCGGGCCTGCTGCCACCCGGCAAACCCCTGGTCGACGTCGCCCCCTACTGCGCCCCGCATCACTCGGCGACCATGCAGGCTCTGGTCGGCGGCGGCCAGGGGGTGGCACGGCCGGGTGCGGTGTCGCTCGCCCATAGGGGAATTCTCTTTCTGGACGAGACGCCGGAGTTCAGCAGCCGGGCCCTCGACGCACTGCGCCAGCCCCTGGAGTCCGGGCATGTGGTGATCGCGCGCAGTGCCGGCGTCGTGCGCTTCCCGGCACGCTTCCTGATGGTCCTCGCGGCCAACCCCTGCCCCTGCGGCCGCTTCTCACAGCGGGACACCCTGTGCGAGTGCTCGCCCTCCATGATCCGCCGCTACCAGGCCCGGCTCTCCGGACCACTGCTCGACCGCGTCGACCTGAGGGTGGAGGTGGACCGCGTCACCCGCGCCCAGCTGACGGAGCGGGGCGCGCGGGGCGAGACCACCGAGACGGTCGCCGACCGGGTCCGGGAGGCCAGGGCGAGGGCCGCCGCACGTCTGACGGACACCCCCTGGCACACGAACAGCGAGGTCCCGGGCCGTGAACTCCGCAGCCGGTGGTACGCGTCCCCGGGCGCCATGGACGACGCGGAGCGCAGCCTGGAGCGCGGTGTGCTCACCGCCCGGGGGCTCGACCGCGTCCTGCGGGTCGCCTGGACCGTCGCTGACCTCGCCGGTCGTGACCGGCCGGGGGTGGCTGACGTGACCCTCGCGCTGCAACTGCGCACCGGGGTTCCCCGGGGGGTGCCGATGGCGATCGGGGCCTCCCGGTGAATCACGGCTTCCTTGATCAAGGCTTCCCGGTGGATGGAGCGGGCGGGGACGGAGATCGGCTCCACCGGGCCTTCCTCGCACGGGTCGTCGAACCGGGGGACGAGGTCTGCGGCCGATGGCTCCGTGAGCACGGGGCGGAGGAGGTGGTCCGGCGCCTCGCCGGAGGCGGACAGCAGCTGCCGGGGGTGACCGACGTGAGATGGGCGGGCCTGCGGGCCCGGGCCGAGCGGGCGGACCCGGAGCGGGACCTCGCGGTGGCGCGGGACAGCGGGACACGGTTCGTGTGTCCCGGTGACCCGGAATGGCCCGCGCAACTGGACGACCTGGCAGACGCGAGACCTGTCGGGCTGTGGGTGCGGGGGCTGCCCAGTCTGCGGATATGGGCGCTGCGCTCCGTCGCCGTCGTGGGGGCACGGGCCTGTACCGAGTACGGCGCCCACATGGCGTCGGCGCTCGGCGCCGGACTCGCGGAGCGGGGGTGGGTCGTGGTGTCGGGAGGTGCCTACGGCGTGGACGGCGCGACACACCGGGGCGCTCTCGGGGCGGGCGGCGCCACCGTCGCCGTGCTCGCCTGCGGGGTCGACCGGCCCTATCCGCGCGGCCACACCCAGTTGATCACCAGGATCGCCGAACAGGGTCTGGTGGTCGGGGAGTTGCCGCCCGGCGACCATCCGACTCCGAGCAGGTTCATTCTGCGGAACCGGGTCATCGCGGCGTTGACGCGCGGCACGGTGGTCGTGGAGGCGGCGTACCGGAGCGGTGCGCTGGCGACCGCCCGGGCCGCCGAGCGGCTGGGCAGATTCACGATGGGAGTGCCGGGCCCGGCCACCAGCGGTCTCTCGGCGGGTGTGCACGAACTCCTGCGTGGGGACGCGGTGCTGGTCACCGACGCCGCGGAAGTCGCCGAGCTGGTCGGTGACATGGGCGAGCTGGCCACGGCTCGGCGCGGACCGGTGCTGCCACGCGACCTCCTGGACCCGGCGGCCGCCCAGGTGCTGGCCGCGCTGCCGGCCCGGGAGGCGGCGTCGCGGCAGGCCATCGCCAGGGACGCCGGGACGTCCGAGGACGACGCGGTCGCGAGACTGTACGAACTCCGCTCACTTGGCTTCGTCGAACGACACGGCGACGGCTGGAAGTTGACACGCCAGGCCGCTCTGCCCATCGACAGGGATCGGGGGTGCCGCTGACCGAGAGTGTTCGGCCGTCCGGGCTACTCCCCGATGCCCCCGGGATTTCCGTCAGTTGACGCTCCGAGATGATCACACACGGCGACGGCCATGCCTCCGCGGGACATCCAGCGGAACGTATCTGCGCACGGTGAGTCCAGCACTGTTCGCACACTGCGACTCTCCAGTCACGCTACGCTCACATGGATTCCGACTCAGACAGGCAACTCGACATCAGACCGACAGCTCACGCAGTTACTCACAGTTCACTGCAGAACGGCACAAGGCGACGCATGCCCCAGCACACCTCCGGGTCCGACCGGGCGGCGGCGGTTACCCCCGCCGCCCGTGACGGCGGCGTGCGGCCGCCCGCCCCCTCGACGCTCGACGAGCTGTGGAGGTCGTACAAGACCACGGGTGACGGGCGGCTGCGCGAGCAGCTGATCCTGCACTACTCGCCGCTGGTGAAGTACGTAGCCGGCCGGGTGAGTGTGGGGCTGCCCCCCAATGTGGAGCAGGCGGACTTCGTCTCGTCGGGCGTGTTCGGGCTCATCGACGCGATCGAGAAGTTCGACATCGAACGGGAGATCAAGTTCGAGACGTACGCGATCACCCGGATCCGGGGCGCGATGATCGACGAACTGCGGGCGCTCGACTGGATCCCCCGGTCCGTGCGGCAGAAGGCCCGCAACGTCGAGCGGGCGTACGCGACGCTGGAGGCGCGGCTGCGGCGTACGCCGTCGGAGTGCGAGGTGGCCGCCGAGATGGGGATCGCGGTCGACGAACTGCACGCGGTGTTCGGCCAGTTGTCGCTGGCCAACGTCGTGGCCCTGGAGGAGCTGCTGCATGTCGGCGGTGAGGGCGGCAACCGGCTGAGCCTGATGGACACCCTTGAGGACACCGCGGCCGACAACCCGGTGGAGGTCGCGGAGGACCGTGAGCTGCGGCGTTTCCTGGCGCGCGCCATCAACACTTTGCCCGAGCGTGAGAAGACCGTGGTGACCCTCTACTACTACGAGGGCCTCACGCTCGCCGAGATCGGCAATGTGCTCGGGGTGACGGAGAGCCGCGTCAGCCAGATCCACACCAAGTCCGTGCTCCAGCTCCGGGCGAAACTGGCGAGCTTCGGGCGTTGAGCTCGCCGCTCGCCGCTCGCCGCTCGCCGCTCGCCACCCTCCGGCCTCGCCGTCCGCTCCCGTCGGCCCCGCCATCCGCACACGCCCCGCTGACCTCGTGGAACCGTCCTCCTCGGGACTTCTGTCGCGCGGGCGGGAGGCGTGTCGGCCGGGTGGTCCGGGTGGTCCGGGTGGGGAGGAATCCCCTCGGGCCGGTGCCGGTGAGCGGCGGCTGATCGAGGCCTGACGGGCGAGAGTCTCCCGTCCAGGGCGGGGCGTCCGTAAAGTGGGGGCGTGCCAAGGATTCGAGCGGCCTCCGTGGCCGAGCACCGGTCGATGCAGCGAAGCGCCCTGCTGGACGCGGCGCGGTCCCTGCTGTCCGAAGGCGGGACGGACGCTCTGACGTTCCCGGCGCTCGCCGAGCGGACGGGCCTCGCGCGGTCCTCCGTGTACGAGTACTTCCGTTCCCGTGCGGCGGTCGTCGAAGAGCTCTGCGAGGTCGACTTCCCGCTCTGGGCCGCCGAGGTCGAGACCGCGATGTCGCTGGCGGGGACACCCGAGGGCAAGGTCGAGGCGTACGTCCGCCGTCAGCTCGCCCTGGTGGGGGACCGGCGGCACCGGGCCGTCGTGGCGATCTCCGCGAGTGAGCTCGACGCCGGCGCGCGCGAGAAGATCCGCGCCGCGCACGGGGGGCTCGTCGCGATGATCGTGGAGGCGTTGCGGGACATGGGGCACGAGCAGCCCCGGATGGCCGCGATGCTTCTCCAGGGGATCGCGGACGCGGCGGTGCGCAGGATCGAGCTCGGCGCGGCCGAGGAGCCCGGAGTGATCACCGAGGCCGCCGTAGCGATGGCCCTGCGGGGCGTGCGCGGCTGACGGCGGTTGCGTCACGTGAGAGCCGCGCGCCCGTCCGCTCAAGGCGCTGCGCCCGCTCCCGCTTTGGGTGACGCGCCCCCTTCCTCGTTCCGTGCCGCGCCGCTTTCGGCGCCGCGACGGCTTCTGGTATCGCGTCCGGTTCCGGTTTCCGCTCCGGTTCCGGGATTCCCGTGACCGGTAGCAGGCGGGACGGTCCCCTGGTCAGCAGCCATGGGGGCAGCAGCGACAGCGGGTCCAGGTAGGTGTCCCCGCGGCGCAGGCCCCAGTGGAGGCATGACATCGGGCAGTGGGACGTCGGCAGTTCCAGTACGCCCACCACCTCGCCCGCGGCCACTTCGGCGCCCTTGTTCAGCGTCGCCGCCACCGGCGCGTACGTGGTGCGCAGGGGCGGGGTGCCCGTGCCGGCCAGTTCGACGGAGACGACCCCGCGGCCCGCGACCCGGCCGGCGAAGGAGACGCGGCCGGGCGCGACGGCCTTGACCGGGGTGCCGGGGGCCGCGGTGAGATCGACGCCCCGGTGGCCCCGGCCGTAGGCGGTCGCCGGTGGCTCCCAGCCGCGCGTCACCGGCGGCCGCGACCCCACCGGCCAGGCGCGGCCGACGGCGGGGACCGGCGGGTCCGCACCGCCGGCACCCAGGCTGGGGTCGCCGGCCCGGGCGATGGCCGCGGGCCCGCCGCCGAGGACCAGGCACAGCAGGAGGCCGAGCGCCAGCATGGCGGTCACTGCCAGGGCGGGCCGCGGCGCCGGCCCCGTACGAAGAAAACGGTCTGCTCGCATGCGAGAACCGTGCCTCGGACGGCATGAAAAAAGGGATCATGGTCAGGATCTGTGGAGTACCCGTCGGTTGTGGACAGCGGCGTCACCCGGCACCCCGTGGGTCCCGTACACTTCTTGTGGCGATCCGGGTCACCGGGTCGACTTCGCACGCCCCGACATCAGGCCGTGAAACAGCCGATGTCAGCGCCCCTCGGTCCCTCGTGGCAAGGCGCAATGCGGGCGTCAGGCGCGACCGCCGTCCGGCGGACGCGGCACAACCGAGAACACCAAGGAGTACGGCCATGGCCGTCGTCACGATGCGGGAGCTGCTGGAAAGCGGCGTCCACTTCGGTCACCAGACCCGTCGCTGGAACCCGAAGATGAAGCGCTTCATCTTCACCGAGCGCAACGGCATCTACATCATCGACCTGCTCCAGTCGCTGTCGTACATCGACCGCGCCTACGAGTTCGTCAAGGAGACCGTCGCCCACGGCGGCACGGTCATGTTCGTCGGTACGAAGAAGCAGGCGCAGGAGGCCATCGCCGAGCAGGCGACCCGCGTCGGCATGCCCTACGTGAACCAGCGCTGGCTGGGCGGCATGCTCACCAACTTCTCGACCGTCTACAAGCGTCTGCAGCGCCTCAAGGAGCTTGAGCAGATCGACTTCGAGGATGTGGCCGCGTCCGGCCTCACCAAGAAGGAGCTGCTCGTCCTCTCCCGCGAGAAGGCCAAGCTGGAGAAGACCCTCGGCGGTATCCGCGAGATGTCCAAGGTGCCCAGCGCCGTCTGGATCGTGGACACCAAGAAGGAGCACATCGCGGTCGGTGAGGCCCGGAAGCTCAACATCCCGGTCGTCGCCATCCTCGACACCAACTGCGACCCCGACGAGGTCGACTACAAGATCCCGGGCAACGACGACGCGATCCGCTCCGTCACCCTGCTCACCCGCGTGATCGCCGACGCCGTCGCCGAGGGCCTCATCGCCCGCTCCGGTGCCGGCAAGGCCGCCGAGGGTGACAAGGCCGCGGGCGAGCCGCTCGCCGCGTGGGAGCGCGACCTGCTTGAGGGCGGCGAGAAGAAGGCCGACGAGACCGCTGCCGAGGCGCCCGCCGCCGAGGCTCCGGCCGCCGACGCCGAGGCCCCCGCCGCTGAGGCCGAGACTCCGGCTGAGGCCCCCGCCGCCGAGGCCGAGGCTCCGGCTGCCGCCGAGGCCCCCGCCGAGGCCGAGGCTGAGAAGCCGGCCGCGGCCGAGCAGGCCTGACGTCCAGCGTCACGGTTGAGTGAGGGCGGGCGGCGCCTGGTGCGTCGCCCGCCGTTCACCCCCAGCCCGTAGATCTTCGGTGGACGCCCGCCCGATCAGCGGCGGACGCCGACTGCAGAGACTTCGAACTCCGAGAAGAGATTCACAGATCATGGCGAACTACACCGCCGCCGACGTCAAGAAGCTCCGTGAGCTCACGGGCGCCGGCATGATGGACTGCAAGAAGGCGCTGGACGAGGCCGACGGTAACGTCGACAAGGCCGTCGAGGCGCTGCGCATCAAGGGCCAGAAGGGCGTCGCCAAGCGCGAGGGCCGCTCCGCCGAGAACGGCGCCGTGGTCTCCATCATCGCCGACGACAACACCTCCGGTGTCCTGGTCGAGCTGAAGTGCGAGACGGACTTCGTCGCCAAGAGCGAGAAGTTCCAGGTCGTCGCCAACCAGATCGCCGAGCACGCCGCCGCGACCTCCCCGGCCGACATCCAGGCGCTCCTCGCCTCGGAGATCGAGTCCGGCAAGACGGTCCAGGCGTTCGTCGACGAGGCCAACGCGAACCTGGGCGAGAAGATCGTCCTCGACCGCTTCGCCCAGTTCTCCGGCGCCTACGTGGCCGCGTACATGCACCGCACCATGCCCGACCTGCCCCCGCAGATCGGTGTCCTGGTCGAGCTGGACAAGGCCGACGCCGGTCTCGCCAAGGGCATCGCGCAGCACATCGCCGCCTTCGCGCCGAAGTACCTCTCCCGTGAGGACGTTCCGGCCGAGGTCGTCGAGTCCGAGCGCCGTGTCGCCGAGGAGACCACCCGCGCCGAGGGCAAGCCCGAGGCCGCGCTCCCGAAGATCGTCGAGGGTCGCGTCAACGGCTTCTTCAAGGAGGCCACCCTCCTCGGCCAGCCGTACGCGCTCGACAACAAGAAGTCCGTCCAGAAGGTCCTGGACGAGGCCGGTGTCACCCTGAAGCGCTTCTCGCGCATCAAGGTCGGCATCTGAGTCCGTACCGCGATCGACGCGCGATCCCGCTAGGGTCGACAGCAGTCGTCCGTGTCGGTCGCGCAGACCGTCACGCGCGGGCGTGAACGGACGACAGCAGATCAGACGAGGAGGCCATTGCCGCGCATGGGATGCGAACAACACCCCGCCGGCAGTGGCCTTCTTCGTATGTGCGACCCGTATGTGCGACACGTAGAAGAGGCGAGATCTCCATGACCACCACCAAGGCCGCCGACAAGGACGAAAAGAGCGACACCGGCAAGGGCTCCGGCCGCTTTCTGCTGAAGCTTTCCGGTGAGGCGTTCGCCGGTGGCGGAGCGCTCGGCGTCGACCCCGACGTGGTGCACAAGATGGCCCGGGAGATCGCCGCGGTGGTCCGCGGCGGTGCCCAGATCGCCGTCGTCATCGGGGGCGGCAACTTCTTCCGGGGCGCCGAGCTCCAGCAGCGCGGCATGGACCGGGCCCGCTCCGACTACATGGGCATGCTCGGCACCGTCATGAACTGCCTCGCCCTCCAGGACTTCCTGGAGAAGGAGGGCATCGACTCGCGCGTGCAGACCGCCATCACCATGGGGCAGGTCGCCGAGCCGTACATCCCGCTGCGAGCCGTACGGCACCTGGAGAAGGGCCGTGTGGTCATCTTCGGCGCAGGGATGGGCATGCCGTACTTCTCCACGGACACCACCGCCGCCCAGCGCGCTCTGGAGATCGACGCCGAAGCGCTGCTGATGGGCAAGAACGGTGTGGACGGGGTCTACGACTCCGACCCCAAGACCAACCCCACAGCGGTCAAGTTCGACGCGCTCAGCTACGGCGAGGTCATCACCCGCGACCTGAAGGTCGCCGACATGACCGCGATCACGCTGTGCCGCGACAACAAGCTCCCGATCCTCGTCTTCGAGCTTCTGACCGAGGGCAATATCGCTCGGGCGGTCAAGGGTGAGAAGATCGGCACGCTTGTGGGTGACCAGGGCAGTCGGGCCTGACCGGGGGATGGACAATGTCCTGCCGGTCGGGAACCGTTCAGGAATAAGACGCGACGCAGCCGGCCGCCTAACCGCCAGGGAACCGCAGCCGGGCCTACTCAAGACACGCAGGAGCAAGTGGTGATCGAAGAGACCCTCCTCGAAGCCGAGGAGAAGATGGAGAAGGCCGTCGTGGTCGCCAAGGAGGACTTCGCCGCGATCCGCACAGGCCGTGCGCACCCGGCGATGTTCAACAAGATCGTGGCGGACTACTACGGCGCGTTGACCCCGATCAACCAGCTGGCCTCGTTCTCGGTGCCCGAGCCGCGTATGGCCGTGGTGACCCCGTTTGACAAGAGCGCGATGCGCAACATCGAGCAGGCGATCCGCGACTCCGACCTCGGCGTCAACCCGAGCAACGACGGCAACATCATCCGGGTGGTGTTCCCCGAGCTCACCGAGGAGCGCCGCAAGGACTACATCAAGGTGGCCCGCACCAAGGCCGAGGACTCCAAGATCTCGATCCGTTCCGTCCGCCGCAAGGCCAAGGACGGCATCGACAAGATGATCAAGGACGGCGAGGTCGGCGAGGACGAGGGCCGCCGTGCGGAGAAGGAGCTCGACGACACCACCGCGAAGTACGTCGCGCAGGTGGACGAGCTGCTCAAGCACAAGGAAGCAGAGCTGCTCGAAGTCTGATGAACGACTCTTCCTGGGGGGCGCCGCCACAAGCCGGGTACTGGGGGCCGTCCGACCGGGGGCCTGTCCAGGGGGATGCCCCGGCGGGTCCCGCGTACGATGCGCACCACGCGCAGCAGACTCGCCCCATGCCCATCGTGCCCGACGTACCCGCGCATGGCGGAGACCAGGATGACGACCGGGGGGCTGCTCGGACGGGCGGCCCCCTGTTTCGCGACGAGACGCCGCCACCGTCGACGCCGCCGCCCTTCCGGACTTCGTCGCAGCACCCGCTGAATCCGCAGGAGCCCATGACCAGCGCCGCACAGCCCGCACCCGCGCCGCAGAAGAAGAACGCGGGCCGCGACCTGGGTGCTGCCATAGGGGTCGGGGTCGGGCTCGGCGTGGTGATCGTCGCGTCGTTGTTCGTCGTCAAGGCCGTCTTCATCGGCGTCATAGCGGTCGCTGTCGTGGTCGGTCTGTGGGAGCTCACGTCGAGGCTCGCGGAGCGCAAGGACATCAAGGCGCCGCTCGTGCCGCTGGCGGTGGGCGGCGCGGCGATGGTCGTCGCCGGCTACGTCCGCGGGCCCGAGGGTGCCTGGGTGGCCATGGCGCTCACCGCGCTCGCGGTCCTGGTCTGGCGGATGACGGAACCGCCCGAGGGCTACCTCAAGGACGTCACCGCGGGAGTCTTCGCGGCCTTCTACATCCCGTTCCTCGCCACCTTCGTGGCGATGATGCTCACCGCGGACGACGGCGCGTGGCGGGTCCTCACGTTCCTGCTGCTGGCCGTGGTCAGCGACACGGGCGCGTACGCCGTCGGGTGGCGCTTCGGCACGCACAAGCTCGCCCCGCGCATCAGCCCCGGCAAGACCCGCGAGGGCCTGCTCGGCGCGGTCGCCTTCGCGATGGTGGCGGGCGCGCTGTGCATGCAGTTCCTCATCGACGACGGCACCTGGTGGCAGGGCCTGATCGTCGGCTTCGCGGTCGCGGCCAGCGCCACGCTCGGCGACCTCGGCGAGTCGATGATCAAGCGGGACCTGGGCATCAAGGACATGGGCACCCTGCTCCCGGGCCACGGCGGGATCATGGACCGGCTGGACTCGCTGCTGCCCACCGCTCCCGTGGTGTGGCTGCTGCTGGTGCTCTTCGTCGGATCGGGCTGACCGGACCTGGCACCGCGTGACCTCGGGGACCCCCGGCCGATCACGGCCGGGGGTCCTCGGCGTCCGGGCCCGCAGGGGAGTACCGGTCCTACGGGGAGTACTCGTGCGGCCGGCCACCCTGCCACTTCACCCAGCGCGGGTCGTCCAGCAGTTCCCAGGCGTCGTCCGGCAGGCCCGCCCGGCGCAGGAACTCGGCCAGGTCGGTGTCGCTGTGGGCGAGGCCGAAGACCTGGCCGTGGATGGTGACCCGGCGCCCGCGGGCGCCCGTCATGCGGTGCACGACGATGGGCGCCGCGTTTGTTCCGCTCATCCCGCTCGTCCCGCTCGTGTTCTCGTCCTGCGGTCGTTCGCCGTTCACAGCACACCCAGATCGTTGTCGGGCCGGCAGTAGGGGCACGCGGTGATGCCGTCCTCCGTGATCGCCCGGAGCGCCTGTTCGCGGGGCAGCGGTTTCGTGTTCTTGCCTGCCATGCCGCAGTCGCTCGTATGGACGGCGTCGGGGGTGGGTCTGCCACCCGCTCTGCGCAGCGCGAGCTTCCAGCCGGGCGTGGATGAGGGCGTTGTGCGCGCGGTACGGGCGGTGGCTGCCTCCTGACGTTCGAGTTCGGCGATGGTGTCGTCCGTGCGGCGCAGCTGCCAGGCCAGCCATTCGCGGACGCTACGCAGGCGATCCAGACGAGACACTTTATCGGACACGCGTTCGATTCTAGGTCCTGGTGTGGCCTAGATGGCAACGCGACCGCCGGAAGGGCCCCTGAAACCGTGCGGGGCCGTGAAGGGGCCGGGGGTGTGCGCCAGCGGCCGGGGGCGTGCGGCGACCGCCTCGCAGGGCCGCACGCCCCCGAAACCTCGCGGCTCAGGTCACACGAATCGATCTGCGACACTGGTACAGCCATGCCTAAGCCCGGAGAACTCACATTCGTCGCCCCCCGCGGAGCCAAGAAGCCGCCGCGGCACCTTGCCGATCTCACGCCTGCCGAGCGTAAAGAGGCCGTTGCCGCGGTCGGTGAGAAGCCGTTTCGTGCCAAACAGCTCTCGCAGCACTACTTCTCGCGGTTCGCGCACGATCCCGAGCAGTGGACCGACATCCCTGCCGGCTCGCGCGCCAAGCTGCAGGAAGCGCTGCTGCCCGAGCTGATGACGGTCGTGCGGCATCTGTCCACCGACGACGACACCACCCGCAAGACCCTCTGGCGGCTCTTCGACGGCACGCTCGTCGAGTCCGTGCTGATGCGCTACCCGGACCGGGTCACCATGTGCATCAGCTCACAGGCCGGCTGCGGGATGAACTGCCCGTTCTGTGCGACGGGACAGGCCGGTCTCGACCGGAACCTGTCGACCGGCGAGATCGTGCACCAGATCGTCGACGGCATGCGGGCGCTGCGCGACGGGGAGATCCCCGGCGGTCCGGCGCGGCTCAGCAACATCGTCTTCATGGGCATGGGTGAGCCGCTCGCCAACTACAAGCGGGTCGTCCAGTCCATCCGGGCCCTCACCGACCCGGAGCCGGACGGGCTCGGGCTCTCGCAGCGTGGGATCACCGTCTCGACCGTCGGTCTCGTCCCCGCCATCAACCGGTTCGCCGACGAGGGCTTCAAGTGCCGTCTCGCCATCTCCCTGCACGCCCCGGACGACGAGCTGCGCGACACCCTCGTACCGGTCAACACACGGTGGAAGGTACGGGAAGTGCTGGACGCGGGCTGGGAGTACGCGGCCAGGTCGGGGCGCCGGCTCTCCATCGAGTACGCGCTCATCCGGGACATCAACGACCAGGCGTGGCGCGGTGACCGGCTCGGGCGGATGCTCAAGGGCAAGCCGGTGCATGTGAACCTGATCCCGCTGAACCCGACGCCGGGCTCCAAGTGGACCGCCTCGCGGCCCGAGGACGAGAAGGCGTTCGTCGAGGCGATCGCCGCCCATGGTGTGCCCGTCACCGTCCGGGACACCCGTGGCCAGGAGATCGACGGGGCGTGCGGACAGCTCGCGGCCACCGAGCGGTAGTCTGGCGCAGAGATACGTACATCTTCATATTCCGACAGGGGAGCGCCACAGCGCTGAGAGTGCGGGACAGCCCGCAGACCCTCTGAACCTCGCCCAGGTCATTCTGGGTAGGAAGTTCGGTCACTACTCAAGCTGTTGCGCCCTGCCCGGGATCCGTTCGAGGTCCCGGGCAGGGCCGCGTCTCTTCCTGGTCAACCCAGGAGGAAT
This sequence comes from Streptomyces dioscori, assembly GCF_003024195.1. GTDB lineage: Bacteria > Actinomycetota > Actinomycetes > Streptomycetales > Streptomycetaceae > Streptomyces > Streptomyces dioscori. Next base: position 109,534 of record NZ_KZ679059.1, on the reverse strand, counting down.
CGAGTGAGCACCAGAAGCGCCAAGAGCGCCAAGAGCAACATCTTCAGGATCACCGCCGTGGTCGCGGCCGGCGGTCTCGGCCTCGCCGCGCTCAGCGCGTGCGGGTCGTCCGACTCCGGGAGCGGTGACGAGGGCTCCGGGTCCAAGACCGTCACCCTCGTCAGCCATGACTCCTTCGCCTACACCAAGGACGTGCTGAAGGCGTTCGAGAAGGAGTCCGGGTACAAGGTCCGGGTCCTCAAGGACGGCGACGCCGGGCAGGCCGTCAACAAGGCGATCCTCACCAAGGGCAACCCGCAGGGAGACGTCTTCTTCGGCGTCGACAACACCCTGCTCTCCCGCGCGCTCGACAACGGACTCTTCCAGTCGTACGAGGCCGAGGGCGCCGACGGCATCCAGGCCCGGTACCGGGTCGACCAGGACAAGCACCGGGTCACGCCCATCGACTCCGGAGACATCTGCGTCAACTACGACAAGGCCTGGTTCAGTGAGCACAAGCTGGCCGTGCCGACGTCCTTCGACGATCTGGTCAAGCCCGCGTACAAGGATCTGCTCGTCACCGAGAACGCCTCGACCTCCTCGCCCGGCCTCGGCTTCCTGCTCGGCACCGCCGCCGAGTACGGCGACAAGGGCTGGGAAGGCTACTGGAAGAAGCTCAAGGCCAACGGCGTGAAGGTCGTCGACGGCTGGGAGCAGGCCTACAACGAGGAGTTCTCCGGGTCCGCCGGCGGCAAGAAGGCCAAGGGCGACAGGCCGCTCGTCGTCTCCTACGCCTCCTCGCCGCCCGCCGAGGTCATCTACGCCGACCCCAAGCCCAAGACCGCGCCGACCGGAGTCGCGGAGGGCACCTGCTTCCGCCAGGTCGAGTACGCGGGCCTGCTGAGCAACGCGAAGAACAGCAAGGGCGGCAAGGCGCTCATCGACTTCCTGGTCGGCAAGCAGTTCCAGGAGGACATGCCGCTCAACATGTTCGTGTACCCGGTGATCGAGGGCGCCAAGGTGCCCGACGCGTTCACGCAGTACGGTCCCGCCGCCGCGAACCCCGAGACCCTGGACCCCGCCAGGATCGCCGACAACCGTGACGAGTGGGTCAAGACATGGACCTCGCTCGTACTGAAGTAGAGGCCGGCGCGCGGCCCCGGTCTTCGCGGTCTTCGCGGTCCTCACGCCGGGGGAGCGTGGCGCGGCTCGGGCTCATGGCCGTGCCCGTCGCGTTCTTCGGGGTGTTCTTCGCCTATCCGGTCGCCGCGATCACCGCCCGCGGGCTGAAGGCCGACGGGGTCTGGCGGTTCGGGCGGATCGCGGACGTGCTCGGACAGTCCGACATCCGGCACGTCCTGTGGTTCACGACCTGGCAGGCGCTCGCCTCGACCGCGCTCACCCTGCTGGTCGCGCTCCCCGGCGCGTACGTCTTCGCGCGCTTCGAGTTCAGGGGCAAGCAGATCCTGCGGGCGGTCGTCACCGTGCCGTTCGTGCTTCCCACGGTCGTCGTGGGCACCGCCTTCCTGGCGCTGCTCGGGCGGGGCGGGCTGCTGGACGAGCTGTGGGGCGTACGCCTGGACACCACCGTGTGGGCCATCCTGCTCGCGCACGTCTTCTTCAACTACGCGGTCGTCGTCCGCACGGTCGGCGGCCTCTGGTCGCAGCTCGACCCGCGGCAGGAAGAGGCCGCCAGGGTGCTCGGCGCCTCCCCGTTCGCGGCCTGGCGCAGGGTGACGCTCCCGGCGCTCGGCCCGGCCGTGGCCGCCGCCGCGCTCATGGTGTTCCTCTTCACCTTCACCTCCTTCGGTGTCGTGCAGATCCTCGGCGGCCCCACCTTCTCCACCCTCGAAGTCGAGATCTACCGGCAGACCTCGGAGATCTTCGACCTCTCCACGGCCGCCGTGCTGACGCTCGTCCAGTTCGCCGCGGTGGGCGCGATCCTCGCCGTCCACGCCCGGACCGTACGGCGGCGGGAGACCGCCCTGCGGCTGGTGGACGCGGGCGCGACCGCACGACGGCCGCGCGGGGCAGGGCAGTGGGCGCTGCTCGCGGGCGTCCTCGGCTCCATCGCCGTCCTGCTCGTGCTGCCGCTGGCCGTCCTCGTCGAGCGCTCGCTCGACGCCCCCGGCTTCGGCTACTACAAGGCGCTCACCCGCAACGAGGGCAGTCTCTTCCTGGTCCCGCCGATCGACGCCGTCGGCAACTCGCTGCGGTACGCCTTCGCCGCGACCGCCATCGCCCTGCTGATCGGCGGACTCGCGGCCGCCGCCCTCACCCGGCGGGACACCGGACGGCTCGGACGGCTCGTCCGCGGCTTCGACGCGCTGCTCATGCTGCCGCTCGGCGTCTCCGCCGTGACCGTCGGCTTCGGCTTCCTCATCGCGCTCGACGAGCCGCCGCTGGACCTGCGGAGCAGCTGGATCCTCGTGCCGCTCGCACAGGCGCTGGTGGGTGTCCCCTTCGTCGTACGGACCATGCTGCCGGTGCTGCGCGCGGTGGACGGACGGCTGCGCGAGGCCGCGGCGGTGCTCGGCGCCTCGCCCTGGCGGGTGTGGCGCGAGGTCGATCTGCCGATGGTGCGGCGGGCACTGCTGATCGCGGCCGGGTTCGCCTTCGCGGTGTCGCTCGGCGAGTTCGGCGCGACCGTCTTCATCGCACGGCCCGACAACCCGACACTGCCGGTCGCCGTGGCACGGCTGCTCGGACGGGCCGGGGACCTCAACTACGGGCAGGCCATGGCCCTGTCGACCATCCTGATGCTGGTGTGCGCGGTGGCGCTGCTGGTCCTCGAACGCCTGCGCACCGACCTTCGTTCCGACCGGACGGGAGAGTTCTGACGATGCTCAAGCTCGATGGGGCGACCGTACGGTTCGGGGGGCGGGCCGTGCTCGACGATGTCGGACTCGATGTCGCCGAGCACGAGATCGTGTGCGTCCTCGGGCCCAGCGGCAGCGGCAAGTCGACGCTGCTGCGGGCCGTCGCGGGGCTCCAGCACCTGGACGACGGGCGGGTCTTCCTGGACGGCCGCGACCTCGACGGCGTGCCCGCGCACAAGCGGGGCGTCGGCCTGATGTTCCAGGACCACCAGCTGTTCCCACAGCGCGACGTGGCCGGAAACGTCGCCTTCGGGCTGCGGATGCACGGGGAGTCGAAGCAGCGACAGACGGTCAGGGTGGGGGAGTTGCTGGCGCTCGTGGGGCTGCCGGGCGCGCAGGGGAGGGCTGTCGCCTCCCTCTCCGGGGGCGAGCAGCAGCGCGTCGCGCTCGCCCGTGCGCTGGCTCCCCGGCCCCGGCTGCTCATGCTCGACGAACCGCTCGGCCAGCTGGACCGCTCGCTGCGTGAACGGCTCGTGGTCGAACTGCGGGAACTCTTCGGTGAATTGGGCACCACCGTGCTCGCGGTCACGCACGACCAGGGCGAGGCCTTCGCGCTCGCCGACCGGGTCGTCGTGATGCGGGACGGGCGGATCGCCCAGTCGGGTACGCCACTTGAGGTCTGGCAGCGGCCGGCCGACGAGTTCGTGGCGCGCTTCCTCGGCTTCGAGAACGTGACCGGGGCGGTCGTCTCCGGGGAGGCCGCGGACACGCCCTGGGGCAAGCTGCCGGTGCCCTCGGGTACTCCGCAGGGGGAGGTCACGCTGCTCGTGCGGCCCGCGGGGGTACGGCTCGTACCGGTCGCGGAGGGGCTGCCGTGCACGGTGGCCGCGCGGACCTTCCGGGGGACGCATGTCGCCGTACAGCTGCAGGCGGAGGGGGCGCCGCGGCTGGAGGCGGCGTGTGCGCTGCGGGATGCGCCGGAGGCGGGGGAGGAGGTCGGGGTGGTCTTCGATGTGGGGGAGGTTGTCGTGCTGGGAGGGGCTGCGGGGGGCTGATGGGACTCGACCTGCGGGTCGGTGAGGGCTGGTTGCGCAGTTCCCCGCGCCCCTGAAAGACAAAAGACTGCGCCGTTCCCCGCGCCCCTGAAGACAAAGGATTGCGCCGTTCCCCGCGCCCCTCAACAAGGGGGCTGGGACGTGGCGGTGGCCCGCCCCCTTGTTCAGGGGCGGGCCACTGCTGGGTGTTGCTGCCTGCTGGGGTCAGCGGGTCTTTGCTGCGCCTCGGCGGCGGAGCGCGAACATCACGCCGGCGCCGGCCGCCACGAGCGCGGCCGCTATGCCGGCGATCGCACCGGTGTTGGAGCTGGAACCGGTCTCGGCGAGGTTCGAGTCGCCCGCCGGGGACGGGGCGTTGTCACCGGTCGACGCGGCCGGAGTGGTCTCCGACTCGGACGGCTCCGGGGACTCGGCAGGCTCCGAGGGCTCCTCCGCGGGCTCGGAGGGCTTCTCCGAGGGCTTCGGGGTCGCCGGAGGCGTGGTCGTCTCCGGGGACTCGCAGGCCTCGGACGGGGTGACGAGGTTCGGCTTGATGTCCTCGTCGACCTGATTGCCGGCCTTGACGTGCACGCGGTACGTCGCCTCCGGCTTCCAGTCCTCGGAGAAGTCGATGGTCACGCCTTCACGCGTGCCCTCGACCTCCTGCTCACCGACGAGCTTCGCGTCGGCACCGTTCGACTGGAGGTAGACACTGACCGTGGCCTTGACGCCCGACGGGTCCTTGTCGGTGACACTGATGACGCCCTTCGTACCGTCGCACTTGGCGACGGCCGAGAACTCGCTGATGTTGCAGGCGAGCGCGTTGCCGGCCAGGCCGAGCGTGAGCGCGGCCGAGGCGGAGGCAACTCCGAGAATGCGCACAGAACGTGCGGTACGGCGAGATATGGACACGATTGCCCTTCACGGGATGCACAATATGAGGGGGGTTGATGGGAGCTACTGAGAAACAGCAATCCCAGACGCCTCACAGGTTTATTGGGCACCGTCCGGGGTTGTCAATCCGTGTGTCCGTCTTGCCCCTTGGCTTTTAGGTTTCATTTACACGCGACAGGCGGTCGAGCGCCTCCGGTGCCTCCTCGATCCGGTCCACCAGCGCGATGCGGGACTCCATCGGGCGGTCGCGGGCGAGGGCTTGCAGGAGCGGCCAGGCGGGCAGCCGCTGCGTCCAGTGGGCGCGGTCCACCAGGACCATGGGGGTGGGTTCGCCGCGGGACTCGTAGTAGTTGGGGGTCGTGTTGTCGAAGATCTCCTGGACCGTACCGGCGGCGCCGGGCAGGAAGACCACGCCCGCGTTCGAGCGGGCCAGCAGGCCGTCCTCGCGGGTGGCGTTGGCGAAGTACTTGGCTATGTGGGAGGCGAAGGCGTTCGGCGGCTCGTGCCCGTAGAACCAGGTGGGGATGCCGACGGAGGCGTTGCCTTTCGGCCAGCGCTCGCGCACCTCGAAGGCGGCGCGCGCCCAGTCGGTCACCGACGGCACGAACGACGGCGCCTTGCCGAGGAGTTCGCACGCCTCGTCGAGCATGCCGTCGCGGTACGGGGCCGCGTACGCGCCGAGGTTGGCCGCCTCCATCGCGCCGGGGCCGCCGCCGGTCGCCACCGTGAACCCGGCGCGGGCGAGCGCGCGGCCCAGCCGGGCCGCGCCCCCGTACGCCTCGGTGCCGCGCGCGATCGCGTGACCGCCCATCACGCCCACCACGCGCGCCGAGCGCAGGAGTTCGTCCAGGGCGTCGGAGACGGCGTCGTCGTGGATCGAGCGCAGCATCGACGCGTAGATGTCGCCGTCGGCCCGGGTCCGCTGGAACCAGTCGTACGCGACGGCGTCCGGCGTCGCCTCGTACCCCTTGTCGAGGGAGCCGAACAACTCGTCGGGCGTGTAGAGATGACCGCGGTACGGGTCGAACGGCACACCGGGCAGGGGCGGGAAGACCAGCGCGCCGTCGGCCCGGATCTTCGCCGCCGCGTTCTCCCGCATCGGGCAGCCCAGGAAGACGGCGCCCGCGGTGTCGCTGGCGAGCAGCTCTTTCGTACGGTCCGTCAGATCGACGGCCTGGACGCGGAAGCCGGTGAGGGTGCCGCGGGCCGAGACGGTCGCGTCGAACTCCTCCAGCGTCTCGATCTCACGGTCGTTGTGATGGGCCACATGGGCGGGGCTCGTCTGCACCCGCCCATGTAAGCACGGGCCGTTCGAGCGCGGTCCGTTCGGCGGTGAGCCCTTCGGGAGCGATCCCTTTCGGCGTGACCCCTTCGGCCGTGAGCCCCTCGGGCGCGGGCGGGGGTCAGCCCTGGATGACGGAAGGGTCCATCCACATGACCTCCCAGGTGTGGCCGTCCGGGTCGTCGAAGGCGCGCCCGTACATCACCCCGTGGTCCTGGGTCTCGCCGCTCGCCGAGCCGCCCACCGCGATCGCCTTGTCGACCAGTTCGTCGACCTTCTCGCGGCTCTCGGCGCTCAGACACAGCAGCACCTCGCTGGTCCTCGTCGAGTCCGCGATCTCCTTCTTCGTGAAGTCCGCGTAGCGCTGCTTGTTCAGCAGCATCGCGACGATCGTGTCGCTGATGACGACGGACGCGGTGTTCTCGTCCGAGAACTGGGCGTTGATCGTGTAGCCGAGCTCCGAGAAGAACTTCTTGGACACGTCCACGTCGTTCACGGCCAGGTTCACGAAGATCATCTGCTGGTACATGGGAGGTCCTCCGTCGGGTGAGTTGCTGTTCGGAGGGTCAGACCGGGGCTCCGCCGAAAAGTCATCGGTCCCGGCGAATCTTTTTCGTACGCGCACTCGATCGCGCGGCCTGCCCTGTCTCGTACGCCGGGTCAGCGGGCCAGTGGTACGGCCGCCAGCTCCGCGACCGCCCAGGTCAACGGGGTGAGGACGGCGATCAGAGCCCCGGCGCGGAGGGCGGCCGCGGCGCGCAGTGCCGAGGCGGGTGCGCCGATCCGCAGCAGGGCCGCGGTGGTGTCGGCGCGCGTGTCCCTCGCCTCGACGGCGGCGGTCAGCAGCGTCGCCAGGGCACAACCGGCGACGAGCAGCAGGCCGAGGGTGGTGAGAGGGCCGATGCCGGGGCGCGTCGTGGTGTAGAGCACGGCCATGGCGTACGTGCCCGACGCCACCGCGCACAGCACGCCGAGCGGGCGACCGATGCCGGTCGCCTGCTCCATGAGCACGCGTCCGGCGAGCAGGCGCGTGGCGCTCGGGCGTACGGACTGGAGGAGTCTGCCGCAGAGGTGGGTGAGGGCGGGGCCGGCCAGGGCGAGGCCCAGTGCGGTGAGGGCCCAGCCTGCGAGTACGCCGAAGGGGGCTCCTGTGAGGCCGCCCGGCAGCGGGGGGCCTTCGTGGGGGCCGCCGCTGCCTGCGTACGCCTCTGCCGCGAGGCCTGCGGCCAGGACGGCTGCGCCCCAGGGGAGGCCGGTGGGGGCGGGGGTGGGGGTGGGGAGGGGGTGGTGGGGGTCGTTGGGGATCTGCGGGTCCGTGGGGGCTTGTCGCGCCGTTCCCCGCGCCCCTTCCGGGATGGGGTTGTTGGGACTCTGCGGGTCCGTGGGGGTCGGTCGCGCAGTTCCTCGCGCCCCTTCCGGGGCCAGGTCGTCGGGGATCTGCGGGTCCGCGGTGGCTGGTCGCGCCGTTCCCCGCGCCCCTTGGTGGGTGGGGTGGGGCGGTGTGTCGAGTGCTGCGGGCGTGTGGGGGTGGTGGGGGTCGTCGGGGATCTGCGGGCCGGTGGGGGCTTGTCGCGCCGTTTCTCGCGCCCCCTTCGGGGCGGGTGGTTCGCTGTTCGGGTGGGTGCCGAAGCGGCCGTAGGTGCCGGAGCCGATGCGGTCCGTGGAGCGGCCGTAGCCGCCGAAGCCGCCCAGGCGGGCCGGGCGTCCGCCTGCCGGGGGGAGCGGGCCCCGCGGGCGCAGTACGACCGCGCTGGCCGCGGACGCGAGGGCCGGGACCAGGGCCAGCAGTGTGAGCGTGGCGGGCAGGGGCAGTGGCTGGTTGGCGGCGAGGAAACCGGCCGCGTCGCCGTCGAAGGGCAGGCCCGTCAGGTCGCCGCGCAGGTGCAGGAAGATCAGCAGGGCGACCATCGAGCCCAGCGTGCAGGACACCGCGGTGGAGACGGCCGCCAGGATCATCAGCTGCCCGGGTCCCAGGCCGATCGCCGCGAGCCCGGCCCGGGGGCGGGTGGCCGGGTCGGTCCGGGCGACGGCGACCGCGAACTGGACGGTGGCCGCGATCGGCGCGAGGCACCAGGCGAGCCGGAGCACGGCCGCCGTGGACGCGTCCGGATGCCCCATCGCGTACCCCAGGGTGCACAGGAGCAGGAAGCCGGTGCCCGCGGACGCCGCGGCGACGAGGAGCCGGCGGAACTGGACGGCGGGGTTGGCCCCGCGGACTAGGCGGAGAGCGAGCACGCGGCCCGGCCTTCCGTCTCGGCGGGCCCGGTCGGCACGTCGGGCTCGGGTGGTTCCGCGGCCGGCGGCAGATGGACCGTGTTCACGCGCCGCCCGTCGAGCAGCGACACCGTGCGGTCGGCGAGCGCCGCGGTGTCCGCGTCGTGCGTGGCCAGGACGACCGTGATGCCGTGCGAACGGGCCGCCGCGGTGAGCGTGCGCAGCACCTGGGCGCGGTCGGCGCGGTGCAGCGGCGCGGTGGGCTCGTCGGCGAAGATCACGCTCGGCGCGGGCGCCAGGGCGCGGGCGATGGCGACCCGCTGGCGCTCCGACTGGAGCAGGGCGTACGGGCGTTTGCGGGCGCAGCCGCCGACGTCGAGGCGGTCCAGCCACTCCAGCGCGGCGGTCTTGGCCCGGCGGCGGCTCACCCCGCGCAGCATCAGGAGCAGGGCGGCGTTCTCCCAGGCGGTCAGCTCGGGGACGAGGACCGGCGCCGGGTCGATCCAGCCGAAACGGTCGCGGCGCAGCCGCTCGCGCTTCATCGGGCTCATGGTGTGGACGGGGGCGCTGTTGAACCAGACCTCGCCCTGCTCCGCCAGGAGCTGTCCCGACAGGCACTGGAGGAGCGTCGTCTTGCCGCTGCCGCGCGGGCCGCCGACGGCGAGGATCTCGCCCTCGCGAACCCCGATCGAGACGCCGGTGAGTGCGGGTGAGCCGTTGTGTGTGACGTGCAGGGCACGTGCCCAGAGCACGTCGTTGTCCGGCGGAGCCGCCATCGCGTACACCTCTTCAGATCTGATTTGCGCTGCCCGGGCGGCCTCGGAAGGTCGCGGGGTCCCCCGGTCGGGGGAACGAAGGCAGGGCCGATCGGTCACTGGGCACGCTAGGGAGTCGGGGGCCGGAGGCCGGACAGCACGCGGCCCCGGGGCGCGCATTCTCACTCGAACGGGCGCCACCGGGGCCGGTGTTGATCACTTGTTCAGCTCAAAGGCTGAGCCGACGGCCGGGCGGGGGTCTGAGCCGACAGGTTCAGCTCAGCCGTACCGGCCGACGGCCTCCGCTCACAGCTTCGTCCAGGCCTCCGTCAGGACCTGGCGGACGATCCCCTCGATCTCGTCGAACGTCGACTGGTCGGAGATCAGCGGCGGCGACAGCTGGATGACCGGGTCACCGCGGTCGTCGGCGCGGCAGTAGAGGCCGTACTCGAAGAGCTTCTTGGAGACGAAGCCGTAGAGCACGCGCTCCGACTCCTCGTCCGTGAAGGTCTCCTTGGTGGCCTTGTCCTTCACCAGCTCGATGCCGTAGAAGAAGCCGTTGCCGCGGACGTCGCCGACGATCGGCAGGTCGTGCAGCTTCTGGAGGGTGGAGAGGAACGCGCCCTCGTTGTCGAGGACGTGCTGGTTGAGGTTCTCGCGCTCGAAGATGTCGAGGTTCGCGAGGCCCACGGCCGCCGACACCGGGTGACCGCCGAAGGTGTAGCCGTGCAGGAAGGTGTTGTCGCCCTGGTAGAACGGCTCGGCGAGGCGGTCCGAGATGATGCAGGCGCCGATCGGGGAGTAGCCCGAGGTCATGCCCTTGGCGCAGGTGATCATGTCCGGTACGTAGTCGAACTTGTCGCAGGCGAACATCGTGCCGAGGCGGCCGAAGGCGCAGATGACCTCGTCCGAGACGAGCAGCACGTCGTACTGGTCGCAGATCTCGCGCACCCGCTGGAAGTAGCCGGGCGGCGGCGGGAAGCAGCCGCCGGCGTTCTGCACGGGCTCCAGGAAGACGGCGGCGACCGTCTCCGGGCCCTCCATGAGGATCTGCTCCTCGATCTGGTCGGCGGCCCAGCGGCCGAAGGCCTCGGGGGAGACGCCGGAGCCGTTGTCGAGGAACGCGGGCGCGCGGTAGATGTTGGTGTTCGCGACCTTGTGCGCGCCGGGGACCAGCGGCTCGAACGGGGCCTTCAGGGCGGGCAGGCCCGTGATGGACAGGGCGCCCTGCGGGGTGCCGTGGTAGGCGACCGCGCGCGAGATGACCTTGTACTTGGTCGGCTTGCCCTGCAGCTTGAAGTACTGCTTGGCGAGCTTCCACGCCGTCTCCACGGCCTCGCCGCCGCCGGTGGTGAAGAAGACCTTGTTCAGGTCGCCGGGAGCGTGGTGCGCGAGGCGCTCGGCCAGCTCGACGGCCTTCGGGTGGGCGTACGACCAGATCGGGAAGAAGGCCAGTTCCTGGGCCTGCCTGGCGGCCGTCTCGGCAAGCTCGGCGCGGCCGTGGCCCGCCTGGACCACGAACAGACCGGCCAGACCGTCGAGGTAGCGCTTGCCCTTGTCGTCGTAGATGTAGGTCCCCTCGCCACGGACGATCGTGGGGACGGGCGCGTTCTCGTACGAGGACATGCGGGTGAAGTGCATCCACAGGTGGTCGTACGCGGTGCGGCTGAGGTCCTTGGCAGTCACGGCTATCGGGTTCCCCACATGTAGGTCTGCTTCTTGAGCTTGAGGTAGACGAAGCTCTCGGTGGAGCGCACGCCGGGCAGGATCCGGATGCGTTTGTTGATGACGTCCAGCAGGTGGTCGTCGTCCTCGCAGACGATCTCGGCGAGGATGTCGAAGGAGCCCGCGGTCATCACCACGTACTCGACCTCCGGCATGGCGGTCAGCGCGTCCGCGACCGGTTCCAGGTCGCCGTCGGCGTTGATGCCCACCATGGCCTGCCTGCGGAAACCCACGGTGAGCGGGTCCGTGACGGCGACGATCTGCATCACGCCCTGGTCGAGCAGCTTCTGGACGCGCTGGCGCACGGCCGCCTCGGAAAGGCCCACGGCCTTGCCTATCGCCGCGTACGGCCGGCGGCCGTCCTCCTGGAGCTGCTCGATGATGCCGAGGGAGACGGCATCCAGCTGGGGGGTGCCGCTTCTGGACTCACGGGAGTCCCGGGGATCCCTGGGGTCTGCGCTTCGACTGGCCACGCGCTCACTGTGCACGAGGGCTCGACAGTTCCGCAAGGTGTGATCGATGAAATTCGTTGTTTACGTGTTCCAAGGCTGCGGATTTCGCAGCTCTGGGACCGGTGGGGGTGTTGAAAACGTCGGGATGAGGATTAGGGTGGTAGGCCAGGCGTCTCAACCAGTGGACACCTGGGACGAAGGACCGTAGAAGAACAGTCGTAGGACATTCGTTGTGGACATCCGTTGTGGACATCCGACAGGAGGGCCGGGCAGTGAGCACCGAGCTGCGTCGTCTGCGTAATTACATCGCCGGAGAGTTCCGCGATGCCGCCGATGGACGGACCACGGACGTGGTCAACCCCGCGACGGGCGAGGCGTACGCCACCGCGCCGCTGTCCGGTCAGGCCGACGTCGACGCCGCGATGGAGGCCGCCGCCGCTGCCTTCCCCGCCTGGCGCGACCAGACCCCCGCCGAGCGCCAGAAGGCCCTCCTGAAGATCGCGGACGCCTTCGAGGAGCGCGCCGAGGAACTGATCGCCGCGGAGGTCGAGAACACGGGCAAGCCCATCGGACTGACCCGGTCCGAGGAGATCCCGCCCATGGTCGACCAGATCCGCTTCTTCGCGGGCGCCGCGCGCATGCTGGAGGGCAGGTCGGCCGGCGAGTACATGGAGGGGCTGACCTCGATCGTCCGCCGTGAGCCGGTCGGTGTCTGCGCGCAGGTCGCGCCGTGGAACTACCCGATGATGATGGCCGTGTGGAAGTTCGCCCCGGCGCTCGCCGCGGGTAACACGGTCGTGCTCAAGCCGTCGGACACCACCCCGGCCTCCACGGTCCTGATCGCCGAGATCATCGGCTCGATCGTCCCCGAGGGCGTCTTCAACGTCATCTGCGGCGACCGTGACACCGGCCGCGCGATGGTCGAGCACCGGATTCCGGCCATGGCGTCCATCACCGGTTCCGTGCGGGCGGGCATCTCCGTCGCCGAGTCCGCCGCCAAGGACGTCAAGCGGGTCCACCTGGAGCTGGGTGGCAAGGCGCCCGTCGTGGTCTTCGAGGACACCGACATCGCCAAGGCCGTCGAGGACATCTCGGTGGCGGGCTTCTTCAACGCGGGCCAGGACTGTACGGCCGCCACCCGCGTTCTCGTACAGGAGTCCATCCACGACGAGTTCACGGCCGCGCTCGCCAAGGCCGCCGCCGACACGAAGACCGGGCAGCCGGACGACGAGGACGTGCTGTACGGGCCGCTCAACAACCCGAACCAGCTCAAGCAGGTCTCCGGCTTCATCGAGCGGCTGCCCGCGCACGCCAAGGTCGAGGCGGGCGGGCACCGCGTCGGCGAGAAGGGCTACTTCTACGCCCCGACCGTCGTCTCCGGTCTCAAGCAGGACGACGAGATCATCCAGAACGAGGTCTTCGGCCCGGTCATCACCGTCCAGTCCTTCACGGACGAGGCCCAGGCCGTCGCGTACGCGAACGGCGTCGAGTACGCGCTCGCCTCCTCCGTCTGGACGAAGGACCACGCGCGCGCGATGCGCATGTCCAAGGTCCTCGACTTCGGCTGCGTGTGGATCAACACGCACATCCCGCTCGTCGCGGAGATGCCGCACGGCGGCTTCAAGCACTCCGGCTACGGCAAGGACCTGTCGGGGTACGGCTTCGACGACTACACGCGCATCAAGCACGTGATGACGTCGCTCGGCTGAGCGTTCGGTAGGCGACAGGCGACAGGCGACAGGCGGTAGGCGGTAGGCGGTAGGCGGTACGGGATACGCGGCACGCGGTACGTGGCCCCGGGCGGGAGTTGGTCCGCCCGGGACCTCCGGGGTCGCGGATCAGCCGCTGAGGACGAGCCCCTCGGTGCTCGACTCCGTGTCACCGTCCTCGTCGCCGTCCTCGCGCCGGTCGCTGTTCCCCTTCTCGTCGCCGCCCTTCTCGTGCTGCCGGATCTCGCCGCAGCCGCCGGGGGCCGGGAACGGGCCGTCGCCCCTCCCGGGCAGGTCACCGGGCGGGACCGGGAGCTTGACGCCGATGTCGTCGAGGATGTCCTGACAGGCCTTGGCGGCCTTGCGGAACTCCTTCGAGGTCGGGTCCGGGCGCTTCGCCCCGTCACCCTCGCCCCTGTCGATCCGTACCTTCACCCCGCGGCCCCCGTCCGCCGTGTAAATGACGATGTCGAAGTCCTCCAGACCGTTGTCGCGCATGCACTCGGTGTACGCGCGGGACGCCTTGTCCTGGCGCTCCCAGTCGGTCGAGTCGTCGTCCTTCGGCGGCTCCGGGGACGACGAGCCGCCGTCGGACGACGAGTCACCGTCCGGGGACGAGGACGAGGACGAGGGCGATCCGGCGGCCACGGACTGGCCTGCGTACACCCCGCCGAGGGCGAGAGCGCTGATCAGGGCGCAGGCCGCGGTCAGCCGGCGGTGCCGTTTCGTCGAACTTCGCATGAGGTCCTCCCTGGTGGTCACGGCTGCGTTGCCGTCCCGGGGATGTCGGCCCCGGTCGGGAACACCTCAGCGCGCGGGCGGTTACGGCACGGGAACGGGCGCTCTTACCACCCTGTTACCGCCCGGCGGGCACGCTGGCCCCAGGGTTCGCAACAGCCGGAGACGCAGCCGGAGATGCCGATGCGCGTATTGGTGGTCGAGGACCACGAAGAGCTCGCCGAGACCGTCGCGGCGGGACTGCGCAGAGAGGGGATGGCCGTCGATCTCGCACTGGACGGCCATGCGGCGCTTGAGCGGGCCACGGTCAACGGATACGACGTCGTCGTGCTCGACCGTGACCTGCCCGGACTGCACGGTGACCGGGTCTGCCGGGCCCTGGCCGAGGGGGGCAGCCGGGCGCGGGTACTGATGCTGACCGCGTCCGGCACGGTCGCCGACCGGGTCGCGGGGCTCGGCATGGGCGCCGACGACTATCTGCCGAAGCCCTTCGCCTTCACCGAACTCGTCGCGCGGATACGGGCCCTGGGGCGGCGCGCGCAGCCCGCGTTGCCGCCCGTTCTGGTCCGCGGCGACCTGCGGCTCGACCCCGCCCGCCGGGTGGCGTCCCGCGAGGGGCGGCACCTGCCGCTCAGCCCGAAGGAGTTCGCGGTCCTGGAACTGCTGATGGCGGCCGGCGGGGCGGTCGTCTCCGCGGAGGAACTGCTGGAGCGCGGCTGGGACGAGGCGGCCGACCCCTTCACCCAGACCGTCAAGGTCACGGTCAGCCGGCTGCGCCGCAAGCTCGGTGACCCATCGTTGATCGAGACGGTGGCGCAGGCCGGGTACCGGGTGTGAGTGGCGTGGGTGCGGCGCGCGGGTGGTTCGCGTTCCCGGGGGCGCGGAGGGGGCGGCGGCCGCAGAGCGTCCGGTGGCGGCTGACGCTGCTCTACGGCGGGCTGTTCGTGGTGACGGGGGCGGTGCTGCTGGCGCTCACGTACGCGCTCGTGGCCGAGGACCAGTCGCTGGCCGTGTCGGGGTCGGGGTCGGGCGAGCGGCCGACACCGGGGGGCGCGGACACGGGGGACGCGGGCTCAGGGCCCGTCGTGAAGCCGGGAGCGGGAGCGGGGAAGGCCGCGGTCGAGAGCTATGTGCGCGAGCGGCTGGCCGTCCAGCGTGACGACCAGCTCCACCAGCTGCTCATCGAGTCGGGGATCGCGCTCGGCATCATGGTGATCGCCTCACTCGTCCTCGGATGGCTGGTCGCGGGGCGGGTTCTCGCGCCGTTGCGGGACATGGCGGTCGCGGCCCGGCGGATCTCCGCGGACGATCTGCACCGGCGTCTCGCCGTGTCCGGCCCCGACGACGAACTCAAGGACCTCGCCGACACGTTCGACGACCTGCTTGCCCGGCTGGAGGGCGCCTTCGAGGCGCAGCGGCGGTTCGTGGCCAACGCGTCGCACGAGTTGCGTACCCCGCTCACCCTTCAGCAGGCCGTCATCGACGTGGCGCTGGCCGATCCGCGCGCCGACGCCGCGTCCCTGCGGGCGGCCTGCCTGCGGGTGCGGGCCGCCGGGCAGGAGCAGGAGCGGCTGATCGAGGCGCTGCTCACGCTGGCGCGGGGGCAGCGGGCCGAGCCCGCGCGGGAGTCGGTGGATCTCGCTGTCCTGGCGGGTGAGTTGCTGCCTGAGGGCGGGGCGGGGGCGGGGGCGGAGGCAGGGGCTGGGGCAGGGGCTCGGACAGGGGCCGGGGGCAGGCTTCGGCCCCGGGTGGACGCCGAGCTCGGCTCCGCGCCGCTCGTCGGGGACCCGCATCTGGTCGGGCGGCTGGTGAGCAATCTGCTGGAGAACGCCGTCCGGCACAACGTGCCCGAGGGGGAGGGCGGTTGGGTCACCGTCTGGACCGGGGTCGTGGACGGGCGGGCGTCTTTGCGGATCGCCAACAGTGGACCGGTGGTGCCGGTCGATCAGGTGGGGGTGCTGTTCGAACCGTTCCGGAGGCTGGGGGTGGAACGGGTTCGGGGGCGTGCCCGTGCCCGGGTCCGGGAGGGGGCGGGGCTGGGGTTGTCGATCGTGGCGGCGATCGTGGGGGCGCACGGGGGTGTGGTGGAGGCGCGGGCGCGGGGGGAAGGGGGGTTGTGGGTGGAGGTGATGTTTCCGCCCCCGCCGCCCCTACCCGTTCCCGTCCACGACTCGGGGGCGCTGCCCCCGAACCCCCGGTCCTCAAACGCCGGACGGGCTGAGATGTCCCCGGACCGGCGGATACCTGCAGGCCGTCCGGCGGACACCTCCAGCCCGTCCGGCGTTTGAGGACAAAGGGGGGCGACGGGGCGTAGCCCCCCATGCGTGGACGGGAACGGGTAGGGGCGGCGGGGCGACACCCTGTCGTGCCGTCGCCGGACCGCTGGACGCAACGTCCATTGCCCACCCGCCACCGCACCCGCCAAGCTGCGGACGTGCCAGCGAACCGGAGCCACCCGACCCCGAAAACCCTCATGGACCGCCGCACCCTGCTGCGCACCCTCGGCACGGGCGCAGCCGCGACGCTCGCCGCCGGCTGCGGCGTACCGGCCGCGTACGTCGCCCCGAAGGACCGGCGAAGAAGCGATATGTCGGCCACGGAGAAGCGTCTTACCTGGGCGAACTGGCCGCTGTACATCGACACGGACGACGAGGACGAGTCGCGTCGCCCGACCCTGGACGCCTTCGAGGAGCGGACCGGGATCGCGGTCACGTACACCGAGGAGATCAACGACAACGACGAGTTCTTCGGCAAGGTCAGCCCGTCCCTGATGAACCACCAGGAGACCGGCCGGGACCTGATCGTCATCAGCGACTGGATGTGCGCCCGGTTCGTCCGCCTCGGCTGGGTCCAGGAGATGGACCGCTCCCGGCAGCCGAACGTCACCAGGTACCTGGACCCGCAACTGCGTTCCCCCGCCTTCGACCCGGGGCGCCGCTCCACCGTGCCGTGGCAGTCGGGGGTCACCGGTGTCGCGTACAACCGCCGCAGGCTGGGCCGGGAGATCCGGCACGTGTCGGATCTGTGGGCCGGCGACCTCAAGGGCCGGGTCACGCTCCTTTCGGGGCTCGACGAGGCGTTCGCGCTGCTCATGCAGGGCGACGGTGTCGACATCACCCGGTGGACCGCGGACGACTTCCACACGATGTGCGACCGGGTCGACGAACTCGTCCGCGCGGACCACATCCGCCGTTTCACGGGCAACGACTACATCAAGGACCTGTCGAGCGGCGACGTGCTGGCCTGCCAGGCGTACAGCGGTGACGTGATCCAGCTCCAGGCCGACGATCCCGACATCGAGTTCGTCGTGCCGGAGGAGGGTGCCGAGCTCTGGTCCAGTCCCTGATGATCCCGAACCTCGCCCGCCACAAGGCGAACGCGGAGGAACTGGTCGACCACTACTACGAGCCCGCCGTGGCCGCGGAACTTGCCGCCTGGGTCAACTACGTCTGCCCCGTCCCGGCCGCCCAGGACATCCTGGCCTCCGCCAAGGACGAGGAGACCGCGGCCCTCGCCGAGGACCCGCTGATCTTCCCCGGCAGCGCCATGCGCAAGCGGCTCGCGATCGCCCGCGACATCACGGCGAAGGAGCGTACGGAGTTCGCGAAGCGCTGGAACGCCATCGCCGGCCTGTAGCCGGGCTCCGTGACTCCGGCGCCGGCCGCCCCTTGTCATAGCCAATAAAGTGAATAAGGTATTAGTGGGGTACTGAGTGGGTCCGGCGAAAGGGGACACCCCGTGTCCGACAGCGGAAGCGGATATCTGCGGTACGTCGCTCTGGGCGACAGCCAGACCGAGGGGCTCGGCGACGGTGACGACGTGACGGGGCTGCGCGGATGCGCCGACCGGTTCGCGGAGGAGCTGGCGAAGGGGTCCCCGGACGTCCTGTACGCCAATCTCGCCGTCCGCGGGCGCCTCGCCGGGCAGGTGCGCGCCGAGCAGCTCCCGCCGGCCCTCGCGCTGCGGCCCGACGTGGCCACCGTGGTCGCCGGCATGAACGACCTGCTGCGTCCCCGCTTCGACGCGGACGAGGTGGGCGCCCACCTGGAGGCGATGTTCGCCGCGCTGACCGGCCAGGGAGCCCGCGTCGCCACGGTCACCTTTCCCGATGTCGGCCGGATCAGCCCGCTGGCCCGGCCGCTCGGCCGCCGGGTCCTCGCCCTGAACTCCCGTATCCGGGAGGCGGCCGGACGCCATGGAGTGGTCATCGCGGACATGTCCGCCCACGAGGTGGTGACGGACCCCCGGCTGTGGAGCCCGGACCGGCTGCACGCGAGCCCGCTCGGCCATGCCCGGATCGCCGCCGCGGTCGCGCACGCCTTCGGCCTGCCGGACAGCGACGAGGCCTGGACGCTGCCCCTGCCGCCCGGTGCGCCGGTGCCCACGCGAGCCACGCGGCTGCGGGCCGTCGGGACGGAACTGCGCTGGGTCGGCGGCTTCCTGGGGCCCTGGCTCCTGCGCCGGGTCCGGGGCCGTTCGTCGGGCGACGGCCGTCGGGCCAAGCGGCCGGAACTGCTGCCGCCGGTCCGCCTCGCAGCCGCGTCCTTGACTGATCAACGAGTGGTCAGTGAGTGATCAACGACTGAGCAACGCCTGATCACGGCGGTGCTAGCTTGAGCTCATGGCGTTGCGCAATGCGGTGATGGCCGCGCTTCTGGAGGGTGAGGCGTCCGGGTACGACCTCGCGAAGGGCTTCGAGGCCTCGGTCGCCAACTTCTGGATGGCCACCCCCCAGCAGCTCTACCGCGAGCTGGAGCGCATGGAGGGCGAGGGGCTGGTCTCCGCCCGCGTCGTCCAGCAGGAGCGCCGGCCCAACAAACGGCTCTTCTCGCTGACCGAGTCCGGACGCCGGGTGCTGCGTGCGTTCGTCACCGAGGGTCCCGCGAAGCCCCTGGCCATCAGGGACGAGCTGATGGTCAAGGTGCAGTGCGTCGACATCGGTGACACCGACGACATCGAGGCCGTACGGACCGCGGTCGCCGAGCGGGTGGAGCGGTCCGCCGCCAAACTCGCCCGCTATCTGCGGATGCGGGAACGCATGCTGGCCGGCCGCACCGAGGACGAACACCTCGCGTCCGCCGACCGCATCGGCCCCTACCTCACCCTCCAGGGCGGCATCGCCCTGGAGCGCGGGAACCTCCAGTGGGGCGAGACCGTCCTGAAGCGCCTCGCACAGCGCGTCGCGGCACTCGGCGACACGACCCCCGAGCCCGCGCCCGCCCCTGAGCCCGCGCCCGCCCCCGCCCCCGAGCCCGCGCCCGCGCCCGCGGACGATCCGGGCACCCCCTAGGCGCCCTCACTCCTCGAAGGCAGCCCGTACGATCCGCTCGGACACCGGGTTCATGTCCTCCGACTTCGCGTCCGTCGCGTTGACCGAGTACACGAGTGTGCGGGACAGATCGCGGGTGGCCGCGACGAGCGTGCTGTACCCGGGGCGCGCTCCCGACTTCAGCCAGAGGATCTTGCCGTTGCCCAGGTCGTACCTCTGGAGACCGGCGCTCATGGTGGCGCCCGGCACGTCGGGCAGGGTGAACATCTCCTTGTCCAGGAGGGGTTGGGGGACCAGCCGGCCTCGGAACAGCGCCTGCAGGAGCCGCTCCAGGTCGGCCGTCGTGGAGATCATGTCGCCCGCGGCCCACCGGTCCGACATGTTCCACTCGGTGGCGTCCACCAGCCTGCCGTCCGCCAGTTGCTGGTAGCCGCGGTTGTGCGGTCCGTGGATACGCGGGTCGGGGCCACCGGGGAAGGACGTGTGCCGCATCTTGGCCGGCCGCAGGACCCGTACCGCCGCCTGGTGCTCGTACGAGTCGCCGGTGACCTTCTCTATGAGGAGGCCGAGCACGGTGTAGTCGATGTTGCTGTAGTTCTGCCGCTCGCCGGGGCGGAAGGCGGGGCCCTGGGCGACCGAGGCGGCGACCACCTTCTCGGGCGTCAGCGTCTCGTACCGCCTCTCGTACCCCTCGCCGTCCACGTCCCCGAGAGTCGCGCCCGGCTTCAGCCCGCTGGTGAAGGTGAGCAACTGCCGTACGGTGATGGGCTCGAAGGCCTTCGAGAGCAGGCCGGGGAGGTAGGTCTGGACGTGCCCGTCCAGGTCCACCCGGCCCTCGGCGACGAGCTGGAGCACGACGGCCGCGGTGACGACCTTGGTCGTGGAACCGGCCCGGAAACGCCCGTCCGCCAGCGCCTTTCGCCCACTCGGCAGATCGTGCACCCCGGCGCTGCCCCGCCAGACACCGTCCGTGCCCGACACCCGTACGAGCGCGGCTGTCGCGTCGTCGTCCGGGAGCCCCTGGAGCGCGGCGCGCAGCGCCCGGCCGGTGGTCGGATCCACGGCCCCACGCACTACGGAGGCCGTGAGTGTGGGAGCGGCGAGGGCGGTCCCGGCCACGGGGCCCGCGGTCAGACCCAGAACCAAGAGGGCGGCACAGGCGGTACGGGTACGGGTCCGTGTATGTGGATGTGTACGGGTGCTGGCACGCGGATGCATCGGCTGACTCCCGGGTGATCGGTGACCTTCATCCTCCGGGTGTACGCCGTCCCGTGGATCCTCCTCCGGGAGGGCGGCGACCCTGGCCGAACCCCGAGCAACTCCCTTACGAGGCAAGGGCGTTGTCAGGGATTTCCCTGAGGGTCCCGCTCAGGGAGATCCCGCAGAGGCACGCTCAGGCGGGGCTCAGGGAGCGGAGTGTGTCGACGCGGTTCGTCGTGATCGAGTCGACGCCCGCGGCGAGGAGCCGGCGCATGGACCGCCGGGTGTCGGGCGTCCACACCGAGACCAGGTACCCGTCCTTGTGGACCCGGTCGACGAGGTCGCGGTCCACCAGCCCGAAGCGGTAGTTGAGCCACCGGGGCCGTACGGCGTCCAGCAGCGCGGGCCGCGGCGGGGCGAGGCTCGTCCAGGTGAGGGCGATCTCGGCGGCGGGGTCGGCCGCGCGGACGGCGAGCATGGCGGCGGCCCCCGCGCAGAAGTACACGCGCTCCTCGGCGCCGAAGTCCCGGACGGCACCGATGATCCGGTGGACGGCGCGGCCGTCCACCGGACCGGGCAGGTCGATCATGAGCCGGCCCTCGTCCGTCGCCTTGAGGGCTTCCTCCAGCGTGGGAATCCCGCCCGAGGTCAGGCCCCGTACCTCGTCGGCGGAGAGCGAGCGCAGCGGCCGGTCCTGTTCCCACAGCCGCTTCAGCGTGTCGTCGTGGAGCAGGACGGGCACGCCGTCGCGGGTCGGGCGGACGTCGATCTCGACAGCGTCCGCGCCCCGTCGGAGCGCGGAACGCAGGGAGTCGAGCGTGTTCTCACGGACGCGGTAGGGGTCGCCGCGATGGGCCACGGCAGTCACGGTACGCATCGGCCCATTGTGCTGGTGGGCCGCCTCAGGGCGCGAGCCACCCGGCGGTGTACGTGTCGATCTCCGCCGCCAGGGCCGCCTTGCCGGGGGCGTCCAGGAAGGAGACGTCGACGGCGTTCTTGGCGAGCTCGGCCAGACCCCGCTCGTCGAGGCCGAGGAGGCGGGCGGCGACCGCGTACTCGTTGTTGAGGTCGGTGCCGAACATCGGCGGGTCGTCGGAGTTGACCGTGACGACGACGCCGGCCTCCACGAACGTCTTCATGGGGTGCTCGTCGAGGGTGCGGACCGCGCGGGTGGCGATGTTCGAGGTGGGACACACCTCCAGCGGGATCCGGTGTTCGGCGAGGTGCGCGAGGAGTTTCGGGTCGCGGGCGGAGCTGGTGCCGTGGCCGATGCGCTCGGCACGCAGGTCCGTCAGCGCGTCCCACACCGTCTCCGGACCGGTCGTCTCGCCCGCGTGCGGTACGGAGTGCAGGCCGGCCGCGATCGCACGGTCGAAGTACGGCTTGAACTGCGGCCGGGGTACGCCGATCTCGGGCCCGCCGAGCCCGAAGGAGACCAGGCCCTCCGGGCGGAGCTTGTCGGTGGTCGCGAGCCGGACCGTCTCCTCGGCGGATTCGAGCCCCGCCTCGCCGGGGATGTCGAAGCACCACCGCAGGATCGTGCCGAAGTCGGCCTCGGCGGCGATGCGGGCGTCCTCGATGGCGTCCATGAAGGCGCCCTCGTCGATACCGCGGCGGGTCGACGAGAACGGCGTGATCGTCAGCTCGGCGTAGCGGATCTGCTGCCGGGCCATGTCGCGGGCGACCTCGTACGTGAGGAGGCGTACGTCCTCGGGGGCGCGGATGAGGTCGACGACGGACAGATACACGTCGATGAAGTGGGCGAAGTCCGTGAACGTGAAGAAGTCGACCAGGGCCTCGGGGTCCGACGGCACCTTGGAGTCATGGTGGCGGGCGGCCAGCTCGGAGACGATCCGGGGGGAGGCGGAGCCGACGTGATGGACGTGCAGTTCGGCCTTGGGCAGTCCGGCGATGAAGGCGTGCAGGTCGGTCAAGGTTCCTCCCCAGGAACGGCGCCGGGCCGGTGTGCGGCGGGTCGGCGCGGGTGATCGGCTGATCGGTGGTGCGGTGCGGTGCGGTGCGGTGCGGTGCGCGTGGTGCGCGTGGTGCGTGCGTGCGGTTCTTGGGGATCATCGTAGGCCGCGGTCCGCTGGGGGGAAGGCTTGGGCCGTAGCATGACGCCACGTACGACAGAGGGGGACTCCGCGCATGGCCGAGGACGCGCAGGCATCGGGTGGGCCGGTCGACGAGCCGGGGAAGGTGTCTCTGGACAAGCCGTCCACGGAGCCGAATCCCTGGGCTCCGCCCGTGGACGCGGGGGGCTCGCGAGGGGCCGGGCCGTCCTCGGTGCACGACCGGCAGACCGTGACGTCGTTCCCCGTGACGCCGGATCCGTACGCGGCGCCGGGCTCCGCGGTTCCGCCGCCGCCGGTTGCGCCGGGAGGGCCGGGGCAGGTGCCGTACGGGTACGGGCCGCCTGTGCACGGGCATACGCACGGGTACGGATATCCGGCTTACCCCGTGCAGGGCGGGCCCGGGTACGGGTGGCCGGGGGCGCCCGGGATGCATGGCATGCATGGCATGCATGGCATGCCCATGGGGCCGAGCAACGGGCTGGGGACCGCGTCACTCGTGCTCGGGATCGTCGCGGCGGTCGGATTCTGTCTCTGGCCGGTGGCGCTCGCGTGCGGGATTCTCGCGGTGGTCTTCGGGGCGATCGGGCGGGGGAGGGCTCGGCGGGGGCAGGCGACGAACGCGGGGCAGGCGTTGGCGGGGATCATCTGCGGGGCGGTCGGGGTCGCGCTGGGGATCGCGTTCCTGGTGGTGTTCCTGGTGCTGCCTGACACGGAGATCGATGACTCGGGGAGTGGGGACGACGGCTTCAGCACGTCGTTGACTGCGGTCGGCTGAGCGGGGGTTTGGCTGGCGCCTGGGTGCGGGTGCGGGTGCGGGTGAGCGGGGGCTGAGGCTTTTTGCGCAGTTCCCCGCGCCCCTTGAGGGTGGGATCGGCGCGTGGTCTCCTGCGGCCCGGTGGGGGCTGGTCGCGCAGTTCCCCGCGCCCCTGGGGTGGGTTTGGCGCGTGGACATGTGCGGGCCGGTGGGGGCTTGTCGCGCAGTTCCCCGCGCCCCTTGGGGGGTGGCCCGTCTGGTGGGTGGACGGGTGCGGGTAGTCGTGGGCTTGTTGCGCAGTTCCTCGCGCCCTCTAAGAGAAGCTCGAAGCGGCCCGTTGCTCCGGCAGGGGGCCGCGCTCCACACAGGGACCGGCGACGGCCGGGCCCCTTTAGGGGCGCGGGGAACTGCGCGACCAGCCCCCGCCGGGCCGCAGGAGACCACGCGCCCGATCCGTTACGCCCTCGTAGGGGAAACGCGCCCCATCCGTCGGGCCCCGCAACGCAAAGGGAAACGCGCCCGGCCCCGCAGGGAAGGGGAGCCCAGCTCCGCCGGGCCCGCAGGGAAATGTGAGGTCAACACCGCCGGGCCCCGCGAGGGGGCGGCCGGTCGTCGTCGGGGTGCGGGTGCAGGCCGGATGTAGGCACCGTTCACGCGGAGCGCAAGCGCTCCCGGGCCCTCATCAGGGCGAAGCCCAGCAGGTTCGGGCCCTGCCACTGCGTGGGGTCGGACGCCCGGGCGTCGTCCGCGGCCAGCCCGATCCCCCAGACCCGGTCCACAGGACTGGCCTCCACCAGCACCCTCCCCCAGCCTTCGGCCGGGGAGGCCCCCGTCTCGCTTCGCCCACCCGTGCCGAGCAGAAACCCGCGAAGTGCGTCGTCGGACGCGAACTTCGCCACGCTTCCCTCCACCACGATCCCGAACCGCTCCCGCTCCCACACGGACTCGTCGAACCCACGGACCAGCCGCCCCGCCTTCTTCGCGAGGGCGGGATTCGGTGCGTCGAGTGCCCGCTGCTCCGCCTCCGCGTCACCGAAGAGCCGCGCCTTGCGCGCCATCATCCAGTGCTCCGCCGTCCGGTACTCCACCCCGTCCACCGTGAACGGCGACGGCCACCACTGGCTCAGGCAGCTCGACCCGATCCGCCCGTCCGCCCGCGGCCGGTGCCCCCAGAAGTACAGGTACTTGACCTTCGCCCCCGCCCGGACCGCGCTGACCAGCGACTCCCGCGACGTGATCCCCGATTCGATCTCCCCCATGCACGCGAGTCTGGCACGCACCACTGACAATCCGTCCCGCCTTTTCCTCAGCGACTCGACACCTGGTCGACAGATTCCGTCGCGTAACCAAATGGCAACAACGGAATCACTTGTTGGAGCACCATTGCTCTGTCAGGATCGGCACTCAAATCGAGCTGGAGCTACGCCGACCCCTCGGGTTCGGGGAGTGCGGCGGAGGAGAGCGAAATGCACAATCCGGGCCATCGCTTCCAGGCGCAGGACCGCTTCGCGGCCGGCGCGCAGTACATCGCGGGCCGGCCGGTCAAGGGCACGTCGGGCCGGAACCACACCGTCGTCGACCCCGCCACCGGCGACGACCTCCACACGTACCAGCTGGCGGGCCCGGACGACGTGGACGCGGCGGTGCGGGCCGCCCGGGAGACGTTCCCCGGCTGGTCCGGCGCCACCCCGGGTGAGCGCTCCGACGCCATGCACCGCTTCGCCGCCGTGCTCGCGGACCGCGCCGAGGAGTTCGCGCAGGCCGAGTCCCTGCAGTGCGGCAAGCCGATCAAGCTGACCCGGGAGTTCGACGTCCCGGGCACGATCGACAACACCGCCTTCTTCGCGGGTGCGGCCCGGCACCTCCAGGGCCAGTCCGCCGGTGAGTACTCCGGCGACCACACCTCGTACGTACGGCGTGAGGCGATCGGGGTGGTCGGCTCCATCGCCCCTTGGAACTATCCGCTTCAGATGGCCGCCTGGAAGGTCCTCCCGGCGATCGCCGCCGGCAACACGATCGTCCTCAAGCCCGCCGAGCTGACCCCGTTCACCTCCCTGCTGTTCGCCGAGGCGGCGACCGCGGCGGGCATTCCTGACGGTGTCGTCAACATCGTCACGGGGGCGGGGAGAGACGCGGGCGAGCACCTTGTGGGCCACCCGGACGTCGTCATGACCTCCTTCACCGGGTCCACCGCCGTCGGCAAGCGCGTCGCCGAGATCGCCACCTCCACGGTCAAGCGCCTCCACCTGGAGCTCGGCGGCAAGGCCCCCTTCGTGGTCTTCGACGACGCGGACCTGGAGGCCGCCGTGCACGGCGCGGTCGCGGGCTCGCTCATCAACACGGGCCAGGACTGCACGGCCGCCACGCGCGCGTACGTGCAGAGGCCCCTGTACGAAGAGTTCGTGTCCAGGACCGCGGAGCTGATGGAGAGCGTCCGGCTCGGCGATCCGTTCGCCCCGGACACCGATCTCGGGCCGCTGATCTCCGTCGCCCAGCGCGACCGGGTCGCGGGCTTCGTCGACCGGGCGCGCTCCTACGCGCGTGTGGTCACCGGTGGCGAGATCCCGAAGGGTCTGGAGCGCGGCGCGTACTACCGGCCCACCCTGATCGCGGACGCCGCCCAGGACAGCGAGATCGTGCAGTCCGAGATCTTCGGCCCGGTCCTGGTGGTCGTCCCCTTCGACAGCGACGACGAGGGCATCCGCCTTGCCAACGACACCCCGTACGGTCTGGCGGCCTCCGCGTGGAGCCGTGACCTGTACCGGGCGAACCGGGCCACCCGCGAGATCAAGGCGGGCTGTGTGTGGGTCAACGACCACATCCCGATCATCAGCGAGATGCCCCACGGCGGTTACAAGGCGTCCGGATTCGGCAAGGACATGTCCTCGTACTCGTTCGAGGAGTACACACAGATCAAGCACGTCATGTTCGACAACACCGCGGTGGCCAGGAAGGACTGGCACCGCACGATCTTCGGGGACCGTTAGTCGCCATCGGCCCGGACCAGGCCGAAACCACCCGAAAGGGCACCACGAGCATGGAGCAGTACGAGCCCGACCAACTGTCCCCGGCCCGACTGGCCGCCGTGCGGCGCAGCCTCCGCAACGGCAGGGCCTCCCTCAGCCGCCGTTCGCTGCTGCGTGCCTCGACGGGCGGCGCGCTCGCCCTCGGCGGCCTCGGGACCCTGAGCGCCTGCGGGATCCCCGCGGCGAAGAACACCGCGGGCGTCTCGTCCGAGGACCATTCGGCCAAGGAGAAGCAGATCAACTTCTCCAACTGGACCGAGTACATGGACGTCGACGACAGCGAGAAGCGGCACCCGACGCTCGACACGTTCGCCGAGCGCACCGGCATCGAGGTCAAGTACACCGAGGACATCAACGACAACGTCGAGTTCTTCGGCAAGCTCAAGCCGCAGCTCGCGGCGGGCCAGGCCACCGGGCGCGACCTCATCTGCGTCACCGACTGGCTGGCCGCCCGGCTGATCCGCTTCGGCTGGGTGCAGAAACTGGACGCGTCCAACCTGCCGCACGCCTACGCGAACCTCTCCCAGCAGTTCCGCACCCCCGACTGGGACCCCGGACGCGCCTACTCGTATCCCTGGACCGGTATCTCCACCGTCATCGCCTACAACAAGAAGGCGCTGGACGGCGTGGAGGTGAAGTCCCTCTCCGACATGCTCGACAACCCGAAACTCAAGGGGCGCATCGGCCTCCTGTCCGAGATGCGCGACAGCATCGGCATGACGCTGCTCGATCTCGGCAAGGACCCGGAGAAGTTCACCGACGACGACTTCGACGCGGCGGTCGCCCGGCTGCAGAAGGCCGTCGACAAGGGCCAGATCCGCCGCTTCACCGGCAACGACTACACGTCCGACCTCACCAAGGGCGATCTCGCGGCCTGTCTGGCCTGGGCCGGCGACGTCGTCCAGCTCAAGGCGGACAGCCCGGACGTCGACTTCCTCATCCCGGACAGCGGCTATCTGACGTCCACGGACAATTTGCTGGTCCCCAACAAGGCGCGGCACCAGTCCAACGCCGAGCGGCTCATCGACTACTACTACGAGCCCGGTCCGGCCGCCCAGCTGGCCGCGTACATCAACTACGTCTGTCCCGTCGACGGTGTGAAGGCCGAACTGGCGAAGATCGACAAGTCGGCGGCGAACAACCCGCTGATCATTCCCGACGCCACCATGGCGGCCAAGTCGCACTCCTTCCGCTCCCTGAGCACCAAGGAAGAGACGGCGTACGAAGAGAAGTTCGCAAAGCTGACGGGGGCGTGATCACCGTGACCACCAACAACAGTGCGAAGAACAGCACGACGGGCAGCACGACGGGCACCACCACGAGCGGCGCGGAGGCCGGCGGGGACGTCCGCCTCTCGGGCATCAGCAAGACCTACGGCTCCTTCACCGCCGTCCGGCCGCTCGATCTGACCGTGCCCCAGGGCTCGTTCTTCGCCCTCCTCGGAGCGTCGGGCTGCGGCAAGACCACCACCCTGCGCATGATCGCCGGCCTGGAGGAACCTTCCTCCGGAACGGTCTTCCTCGGTGAGCAGGACGTGACGAACCTGCCCCCGTACAAGCGGCCCGTGAACACCGTCTTCCAGTCGTACGCCCTCTTCCCGCACCTCGACATCTTCGAGAACGTCGCCTTCGGTCTGCGCCGGCGCGGCATCAAGTCGGTGAAGAAGCAGGTCGGCGACATGCTCGACCTCGTACAGCTCGGCGAGCAGGCCCGCAAGAAGCCGCACCAGCTCTCCGGCGGCCAGCAGCAGCGTGTCGCCGTGGCCCGTGCGCTGATCAACACCCCGAAGGTGCTCCTTCTCGACGAGCCCCTCGGCGCCCTCGACCTCAAGCTGCGCCGCCAGATGCAGCTGGAGCTGAAGCGCATCCAGACCGAGGTCGGCATCACGTTCGTCCACGTCACGCACGACCAGGAGGAGGCCATGACGATGGCCGACTCGGTCGCCGTGATGAACGCGGGCCGTGTCGAGCAGCTCGGCTCGCCCGCCGATCTCTACGAGAACCCGAACACCACGTTCGTCGCCAACTTCCTCGGCACCTCCAACCTCATCGAGGCCGAGGTGGACGCCAGGAGCGGCGACGAGATCGTCCTCAGGGCGGGCGGCGGCAAGCTCGTCCTGCCCGAGGCCCGATGTTCGGCGCCCACGACGGCCGGCGGCAAGGTCCTGGTCGGGGTCCGCCCCGAGAAGATCTCCCTCACGCACGCCGACGAGGCGGGCGAGATCCCGGCGGGCCGCAACCGCATCACCGGCACGATCGCCGACTCCAGTTTCATCGGCGTCTCCACGCAGTACGTCATCGACAGCCCGGTCTGCCCGGAGTTCGAGGTCTACGCCCAGAACATCGACCGCGACCCCCGGCTCGTCCGCGGCGCCGAGGTGGTCCTGCACTGGAACCCGGCGCACACCTTCGGCCTGGACGCAGCCCAGGACATCGACGCGGGCATCGAAACGGTGGGGCCCGACGAGGAGGCGGCGGCCTGATGACGACCGTCACCGACGCGCCACCCCTGGCGCCGACCCCCGCGCCGAAGGAGCGCCCCCCTCGCAGGAGGGGCCGCCTCACCCCGTACTGGCTGCTGCTTCCCGGCCTTCTCTGGCTGGTCGTCTTCTTCGCGCTGCCGATGGTCTACCAGGCCTCCACGTCCGTGCAGACGGGCTCCCTGGAGGACGGGTACCAGGTCACCTGGCACTTCGCGACCTACTGGGACGCGGTGGCCGACTACTGGCCGCAGTTCCTGCGCTCCATCGCCTACGCGGGCACCGCCACGATCCTGTGCCTGCTGCTCGGCTACCCGCTCGCGTATCTGATCGCGTTCCGCGCGGGCCGCTGGCGCAACCTGATCCTGATCCTGGTCATCGCGCCCTTCTTCACCAGCTTCCTGATCCGCACGCTCGCCTGGAAGACGATCCTCGCGGACAGCGGCCCGGTCGTCGGCGCCCTCAACACGCTCCACGTCCTGGACGTCACCAGCTGGCTCGGTATCACCGCGGGCGACCGCGTCCTGGCCACCCCGCTCGCGGTGGTCTGCGGTCTCACGTACAACTTCCTGCCGTTCATGATCCTGCCGCTCTACACCTCCCTCGAACGGATCGACGGGCGACTGCACGAGGCGGCGGGCGATCTGTACGCGCGGCCCTTCACGACCTTCCGCAAGGTGACCTTCCCGCTGTCGATGCCCGGCGTCGTCTCCGGGACGCTGCTCACGTTCATCCCGGCGAGCGGCGACTACGTGAACGCCGATCTGCTCGGCTCCACCGACACCCGCATGGTCGGAAACGTCATCCAGACGCAGTTCCTGCGCATTCTCGACTATCCGACGGCCGCGGCTCTCTCCTTCATTCTCATGGCGGGAATCCTGGCCATCGTCACGCTCTACATCCGCAAGTCCGGGACGGAGGATCTGGTTTAGATGGGCCTCTTGCGCTGGTTCAGAAGCCGTCTCGTCGTCATCGCGGGTCTGCTGACCCTCGGATATCTGCTGCTGCCCAACATCGTCGTCACCGTCTTCTCCTTCAACAATCCGAAGGGCCGCTTCAATTACGAGTGGCAGCAGTTCTCCACGGACGCCTGGACCGATCCCTGCGGGGTCGCCGACCTGTGCGGCTCGCTCTCACTGAGCCTGCAGATCGCCGGCTGGGCGACCCTGGGCGCCACCGTCCTCGGCACGATGATCGCCTTCGCGCTCGTCCGCTACCGCTTCCGCGCGCGCGGCGCCGTGAACTCGCTGATCTTCCTGCCGATGGCGATGCCCGAGGTCGTCATGGCCGCCTCGCTGCTCACGCTCTTCCTCAACCTGGGCGCCCAGCTGGGCTTCTGGACGATCCTCATCGCCCACATCATGTTCTGCCTGAGCTTCGTCGTCACCGCCGTCAAGGCGCGCGTGATGTCGATGGACCCGCGCCTGGAACAGGCCGCACAGGACCTGTACGCGGGACCCCTGCAGACCTTCCTGCGCGTGACGCTGCCCATCGCCGCGCCCGGAATCGCCGCGGGAGCGCTGCTCGCCTTCGCGCTCTCCTTCGACGATTTCATCATCACCAATTTCAACGCCGGTTCGACCGTCACGTTCCCGATGTTCGTCTGGGGTTCCGCACAGCGCGGAACACCCGTTCAGATCAATGTCATCGGTACGGCCATGTTCCTCATCGCCGTACTGTTCGTGCTGGCCGGAATGGTCATCGGAAACCGCCGAAACCGCCAGAAGGCATAACCGCAGTACATTCGTTGGGAGTTGAAATCATGGCCCCGAGCGCCATGAGCCGAAACAACAACTGGGCGAAGTCGCTCTCCGACGTCCAGCCGCTCTCGTACTGGCTGGACGACCCCGCCAAGCCCCGCCCCGAGCCCGCGCTCACCGCCGCCGAGACCTGCGACCTGCTCGTCGTCGGCGGGGGCTACAGCGGACTGTGGACCGCGCTCCTCGCCAAGGAGCGCGACCCCGGGCGCGAGGTGGTCCTGCTGGAGGGCCGTGAGGTGGGCTGGGCCGCCTCGGGCCGCAACGGCGGATTCTGCGCCGCCTCCCTCACCCACGGCCTGTCCAACGGCCTGACCCGCTGGCCCGACGAGATCCACAAACTGGAGGAGCTGGGCGCCCGCAACCTCGACGGCATCGAGGCGACCGTCGCCCGCTACTCCCTCGACTGCGACTTCGAGCGCACCGGCGAGATCGACGTGGCGACCGAGCCGTACCAGGCCGCCGAACTGCGCGACTGGCACGAGGAGCTGAAGGAGCGGGGCCTCGCCGACGGCGTCGAGCACCTGGACGCCGACGCCGTACGGGAGCAGGTGAACTCACCGACCTTCCTCGGCGGTCTGCACGACCGCAGGGGCGTCGCCATGCTGCACCCCGCCAGACTCGCCTGGGGCCTCAAGCGCGCCTGCGCCGAACTGGGGGTGCGCGTGTACGAGAACACGCCCGCGCTCACCCTGAAGACGTACGGCGCGGGAATGGCCGTACGCACGCCGTACGGGAGCGTGCGCGCCCGCCGGGTCGCGCTGGGCACGAACATCTTCCCGAACCTGGTCAAGCGCGTGCGCCCGTACACCGTGCCGGTCTACGACTACGCGCTGATGACCGAGCCGCTCACCGCCGAACAGCTCGACTCGATCGGCTGGAAGGGCCGGCAGGGGCTCGGGGACTCGGCGAACCAGTTCCACTACTTCCGGCTGTCCGCCGACAACCGGATCCTGTGGGGCGGCTACGACGCGGTGTACCCGTACGGCGGCCGGGTGCGCGCCGAGTACGACGACCGGCCGGACACGTACGCGAAGCTCGCCGGGCACTTCTTCACCTGCTTCCCGCAGCTGGAGGGTCTCCGCTTCACCCACGCCTGGGGCGGCGCGATCGACACGTGCTCCCGGTTCTCGGCCTTCTTCGGCACCGCGCACGGGGGCCGGGTCGCCTACGCGGCCGGCTACACGGGCCTCGGGGTCGGCGCGACCCGCTTCGGCGCGGACGTGATGCTCGACCTGCTGGCGGGGGAGCGCACGGAGCGTACGGCGCTGGAGATGGTCCGCAGGAAGCCGCTGCCCTTCCCGCCGGAGCCGTTCGCGTGGACGGGTATCGCGCTCACCAAGTGGTCCCTCGCCCGTGCGGACGCCCACGGCGGGCGGCGCAATCTGTGGCTGCGGACGATGGACCGGGTGGGTCTGGGCTTCGACAGCTGACCCGTACGGGCGACTTTCCCGGTTGCTTGCCGAAAGCCGCGTAATGCCAGGCCCGGAGCTCCCTCTCTCCTGTGACGCGACCAGCGTCGACACGAGAGAGGGAGGTTCCGCCATGACAGGGGCCAAGACGGCGGTCGAGTGGCTGGCATCCGTGGCACCGGATCCCGATGCCTGCCGCTTCGAATGGGAGCGCAACCCGATGGGGGTCGCGCTGCTGCCGGCGGGCAAGGTCTGGGACGTGCTCATCCTGCCGGGGCAGCTCGGCTATCCGACGCTCGACGTGCTGTCCCGCGTGCTGGACCAGCCCGGTCCCGTACTCGTCGACTTCGGCGACGCGCGCATGGGTTTCTTCGTCCCGCCGGGGACGGCCGCGCGCTGGCTGGGCACGGGGGTGCGCACGGCGGGGCGCGGTACGTGGATCGTCGTCCCGTATCCCGGGCGTTCGACCGGCGGGGTCCGCTGGCTGATCCCCCCGGACGGCTCCGGCACCCTCACCGACCCGGCGCTGCTGGAACTGGCCATGCACGAGGCGGCGGCGGGGCTGGCGACCGAGGAGCGCGGCGGATCCGGTGACCGGGACGGCTTCGGTGCGGGGTGAGCGCGACGGCTCCGGCGACAGGCGGCCGCGGCGGGTCCGGCAACAGGCGATCGCGACGGGTTCGACGACGGGTGACGGCGACGGATGACCGCGGCGACGGATAGCTGTCGGAGGTCTTGACAACCTGATTGGTCTGGACCAAATTGAGCGCGCTCCACCCTCCATCTCCCCCACGCCAGGAGGCAGTCGTGGATCGCGCCAGACCTGTTCCCGGACCTGTTCGCAGATCGGCCCGCAGATCCGTCCTCGCCGTCTGTACGGCCACCGTCCTGGCCGTACCCGGTATGACCGCGCTCTCGTCGGCCGCCCGTGCGGCCGACGCGGACCTGGCCCGCAACGGCGGATTCGAAGCGGGCCTCGACGGCTGGAGCTGCACGGCCGGCTCCGTCGTCAACTCGCCCGTCCGCAGCGGCGCCTCCGCGCTCCGGGCGACCCCGGCCGGCAGCGACAACGCGCAGTGCGCGCAGACCGTCACGGTCAAGCCCGACTCCCAGTACACGCTCGCCGGACACGTCCGCGGCTCCTACGTCTACCTCGGCGCCGGCGGTACCGGCACCACCGACGTCTCCGCGTGGACCCAGTCCGCGCCGGACTGGCAGCGGCTCGCCACGACCTTCCGCACCGGCCCCAACACCACCCAGGTCACGATCTACACGCACGGCTGGTACGGCACCGGCGCCTACCACGCCGACGACATCTCCCTGGTCGGCCCCGGCGGCGACGCGGTGCAGCCACCGGCCGCGCCCACCGCCCCCACGGTCGGCACGGTCACCTCCACCGGGGTCGGCCTGTCCTGGCCCGCGGTGCCGGGCGCGACGGGCTACGCGGTCTACCGCAACGGGACGAAGGTCCAGACGCCCACCGGGACATCGACCACCGTCACCGGCCTCACCCCCTCCACGGCGTACTCCTTCCAGGTCACCGCCGTGAACGCCGCCGGAGAGTCCGCGAAGTCCCCGGTCGTCACGGCGACCACCGCGGCGGGCCCGGGCGGCGGCGACCCCGTGGACCTGCCCGCCCACGCCCTGGTCGGCTACCTCCACGCGAGCTTCGCCAACGGCTCCGGCTACACGCGGATGGCCGACGTCCCGGACAGCTGGGACGTCATCGACCTGGCCTTCGGCGAACCGACCTCGGTGACCTCGGGCGACATCCGCTTCGACCGCTGCCCGGCGGCCGAGTGCCCGGGGGTCGAGTCCGACGCCGAGTTCAAGGCGGCGATCAAGGCGAAGCAGGCCGCGGGCAAAAAGGTCCTCATCTCGATCGGCGGCCAGAACGGCCAGGTGCAGCTGACCACCACGGCGGCCCGCGACACGTTCGTCTCCTCGGTCTCGAAGATCATCGACACGTACGGGCTCGACGGCCTCGACATCGACTTCGAGGGGCACTCACTCTCCCTGAACGCCGACGACACCGACTTCAAGAACCCGAAGACCCCGGTGATCGTGAACCTCATATCGGCGCTCAAGACCCTCAAGGCCAAGTACGGCGACGACTTCGTCCTGACGATGGCCCCGGAGACGTTCTTCGTGCAGCTCGGCTACCAGTACTACGGAACGGGCAAGTGGGGCGGCCAGGACCCGCGCGCCGGCGCGTATCTCCCCGTCATCCACGCCCTGCGCGACGACCTGACGCTCCTGCACGTCCAGGACTACAACTCCGGCCCGATCATGGGCCTCGACAACCAGTACCACTCCATGGGCGGTGCCGACTTCCACATCGCCATGACCGACATGCTCCTCACCGGCTTCCCGGTGGCGGGCGACGCGGCCAACGTCTTCCCGCCGCTGCGCCCCGACCAGGTGGCCATCGGCATGCCGGCCACGACGAACGCGGGCAACGGCCACGTACCGTCGTCCGAGACCAACAAGGCCCTCGACTGCCTGACGAAGAAGACGAACTGCGGCTCGTACGCGACCCACGGCACCTGGCCCGCCCTGCGCGGCCTGATGACGTGGTCGATCAACTGGGACCGCTTCGGAGGCTGGGAGTTCTCGAAGAACTTCGACGGCTACTTCGGCTGAGCGGCGGTGCTGCTGCTGGTACAGGTACAGGTACAGGCGCTGAGATTGACACTGTTCAGGAACGTCGCGAGTCCCAGCAGCAGCACGGCGCTCAGGAACCAGCTCCCCACCACGTCCAGCGGCCAGTGGTAGCCGCGCCGGACCAGGCCGAAGCTGGCGGCTGCCACCAGGACCAGGCAGGCGATGGTGAGTTCGCGGCGCAGGTAGCGGTTGCGGAGCCAGGGCAGCAGGAGGAGGACGGCGGCTCCGTAGGCGACGGCGGCCGTGGCGGTGTGGCCCGAGGGGTAGTAGCCGTCGCCCGCCATACCGGGCGGACCGGTGCGGCCGACGGCCTCCTTCAGGGGGACGACCAGGAGCGGTACGGCGGCCATGGTGACCAGGGCCGCGAGCGGGGGCAGCCACCAGCGGGGGAGGGCCGCGCGCCGGGCCCGCCAGGCGACGTACGCGGCGACCGCGGCCAGGACCGGGACGGCGACCGCGATGTTGCCGAGATCCGCGAGGAACTCGGCGGCACCCGTCGGCAGCCGGCTCCCCTCGACGGCCCGCGCGACCCGCTCGTCGCCGCGCCGCACGGCCCCGTCGACGGACACCTGCCAGGTGAGGAAGCCGAAGAGGAAGAGGAGGACGAGCGGGGCGAGGATCCGGGCGCGGCGCCCCGCATCCGATGAGCCTCCACATCGACTGCCGCTCTCGGGGTCGCTGATCATGCGGTACAGCGTGCCAGCAGCACGAGGCGGCGCCCCGCCAGGGGCGCGGGGAACGGCGCGCCCAGCCACGACGAGACCCGCGGACGGCAAATCAGCGACCCCACCCCGGTCCGGCCCCGTCAGGGGCGCGGGGAACGGCGCGCTCAGCCACGACGGACCCGCAGTCGAACGCACACCCCCCGGCGGACGCCGTCCCGTGGCGCGGGCCAGGCCACCGGGCTCGGGTCCGAGAACAGGCCCCGGACACGCCGAAAGGCTTGCACCAGGGGGGGTAGGTGCAAGCCCTTCGGTGGTTCTGACCGGGTTGTCGCGCGCCCCGGGGGGTTTGGGGCGAGCGACTGTCCGATCGGTGAGGAGACCCGGAACACAAGGCTCCGGTTGTGTGCGCGAAGGCACGACCAGGGCGAAGCTGGGGAGGCCCCGTCCTGATGCCGCCCACAGTCCCCTGTGGGCGGGGTGCATCTCTCATCTGCGTAGAACCTACGACAGCAAATGGGCGTCCGACAGATGGATCCCGTTCCCGCCATGCACCTCGCACACCTTCTTCACACGCCCCGCTCCTGCGACAGGACGCAAGCCCGAGGCGGCAAACCGATGAGACGGGCCTCGCTCAGATGCGGGCGAAAGCTTGCTCGATGATGTCCAGCCCTTCGGTCAGCAGGTCCTCGCCGATGACCAGCGGCGGCAGGAACCGCAGCACGTTCCCGTAGGTGCCACAGGTAAGGACCAGCAGGCCCTCCTGGTGGCAGGCCTTGGCGAGCGCGGCGGTCGCCTCCGCGTTCGGCTCCTTCGTCGTACGGTCCTTGACCAGCTCGATCGCGATCATCGCGCCCCGCCCGCGGACATCGCCGATGATGTCGAACTTCTCGGCCATCGCCCCCAGCCGGGCCTTCATGACGGCTTCGATGTTCTTGGCCTTCGCGTTGAGGTCGAGCTCCTTCATCGTCTCGATGGAGCCGAGCGCGCCGGCGCAGGCCACCGGGTTACCCCCGTAGGTGCCGCCCAGGCCGCCCGCGTGCGCGGCGTCCATGATCTCGGCGCGGCCCGTCACGGCGGCGAGCGGCAGACCGCCCGCGATGCCCTTGGCGGTGGTGATCAGGTCCGGGACGATCCCCTCGTCCTCGCACGCGAACCACTGGCCGGTACGGCAGAACCCGGACTGGATCTCGTCGGCGACGAAGACGATGCCGTTGTCGGTCGCGAACTTGCTCAGGGCCGGCAGGAAGCCCTTGGCGGGCTCGATGAAGCCGCCCTCGCCGAGTACGGGCTCGATGATGATCGCGGCCACGTTGTCCGGACCGACCTGCTTGGTGATCTCGTCGATGGCCTGCGCGGCGGCCTCCGCGCCCGCGTTGTCCGGGCCGGTCGGCCAGCGGTAGCCGTACGCCACCGGCACGCGGTACACCTCGGGCGCGAACGGCCCGAAGCCGTGCTTGTACGGCATGTTCTTCGCGGTCAGCGCCATCGTGAGGTTGGTGCGCCCGTGGTAGCCGTGGTCGAAGACGACGACCGCCTGCCGCTTGGTGTAGGCGCGCGCGATCTTGACGGCGTTCTCGACGGCCTCGGCGCCGCTGTTGAACAGGGCGCTCTTCTTGGCGTGGTCCCCGGGCGTCAGCTCGGCGAGCGCTTCGGCGACGGCCACGTAGCCCTCGTACGGCGTGACCATGAAACAGGTGTGGGTGAAGTCCTGGAGCTGGGCGGCGGCCCGGCGTACGACGGCCTCGGCGGAGGCGCCGACGGACGTCACGGCGATACCGGAACCGAAGTCGATGAGCCGGTTCCCGTCGACGTCCTCCAGGATGCCGCCGCCGGCACGCGCGGTGAAGACGGGCAGCACGGACCCCACACCGGCCGCGACCGCGGCGGTGCGGCGCGCCTGCAGCTCCTGCGACTTAGGGCCGGGAATGGCGGTGACGATGCGGCGCTCCTGCGGAACTGCGCTCATGAGGGGCTCCCTGGGGTCGTGCGACGGGCTGACGGGTTTCCTTCCTCGCAGGCTAGGGCCGGGTGCGGGGGGTGGGCATGCTCCATCTGGGCGGTGTCGGAGAAGCCGCTTGTCCGTGTTGGACATGGCGCGGCCGGGGAACGTCCAAGGGGGCGGGGGTGCGTCGCGTCGCACACCCGGCCGGGTAAGCGGTGAACTCCCCTTGTGAGGGCGTTAGATTGACTCGCAACCACGTACGGAGCGGCTGGTCAGGGGTGGCAGAGGCGATGGACAGCGACGGCACGCACGACGCACGGGGCACACACGCCGATCGTGTGCCGCGGCCGGCCGGACCGCCCCGGGTACCGCCGCGGCCCACGCAGGCCCCCGGCGGACCACCGCGGCCGGACGGATCCGCCTTCCTCAGCTGGCTGCGCACGCCCCGGCCCGAGGCGGCACCGGGCGTGTGGCGTTTCGGGCACCAACCGCGACCCGAGGTGGAACCGGAGGAGACGCCGGCCCGGCAGCTGCTGACCGGCGCAGTCGTCGCCTTCCTCGTGGGGTGGCTGATCTGGTCGCTCATCTCGAACCGCTACCTGGGCCAGTACTGGTTGTGGCCCTACTACGCCGTCACTCCGGAGGAGTGGAAGATCCCCCAGAACCATGGTGATGCGGTGAAGGGGGACATCGCGTCGAGGATCTACTACGGACTGGTCCTTTTCGGGATCATGATGGGAGCCGGGCGCCTCGGTCGATGGTCCGAGGTGTGGCGCCGCTACATCGTTCCCGTGCTGCGCCGCATGGCCTCGCCCCCGCAAAGCCCCACAGCACCCGCTCCCGAAGAAGACCCCGCCCAGTGGAACGCCCTGCGCGCCGCCGGAGCCGCCGATGCCGCCGACCGGCTCGGGTCCGACGCGCGGGCCGGGCTGATGCGTGACGTCGACCACGCCAGGATCACCCGCGCCTGGCAGGGCGTGCGCAGCGGACGCCACAGCCTCGCCACCTTCACCGGCGCCGTGCTGCGGGAGGGCGCCGCCGCCTGTCTGCACCCCTCCGGCGAGCGGGACCTGCCGGGCCGGCTCGCGCAGCACGACCTCGTCACGGGACAGGTGCGCCTCGGCACGACGGCCGACGACGCGCGCAACCCGTACGCATACCGCGGCACCGGAATGGCGATCGGGCCCGAGCTGCTGGGGACCTCGCTCCTCGCCGTCGGGCCCGCCGGGTCCGGGAAGACCGGCGGTGTCGTCTGGCCGCTCGTCGAGTCGCTGTGCTTGCACGCGCTCGCCGGGCGGGCGGCCGTGGTCGTCGTCGGAGCCGCGGGCGCGGGCCTCGGACCCGTGGACGCGTACGACGTCGTGGTGCGGGTCGGCAACCCCGAGTCCGTGTACGACCTCGATCTGTACGGCGGCACCACCGACCCGGACGAGGCCGCGGCCGTGCTCGCCGAGGCGCTCGTCGGAGATCTCGCCGACCCGCACCCCAGCGGGGACAGCCGGCGCTCCACCACCGTCCTCGCCCAGCTGCTCGGCCCGTACCGGGCCGTCCACGGACGCTTCCCCTCCGTGCCCGAACTGCGGCAGCTCCTCGACGGCGCGCCCGGCCCCCTCGGCGCGCTCCGCAAGGCGCTCACCGAGGGCGGCCAGGAGTCGCTGCTGCGGGAACTCGACGCCCGGGAGCGGCAGGTGGGGCAGGCCGGCGATGTGGGCTCCGTGCTCGCGGACCGGGTGGCGCTGCTGGACCGGCCCGCCTTCGCCGGCTTCTTCGACACCTCAGGGCAGACGCGGCCCTTCTCGCTGCGCGCGCTCGACCATCCCGTACGCGTACGGATCGACCTGCCCCAGCGTGGGCACGCGGACGCGTCACGGATCCTGTCGCGGCTCGTGCTCGCCCAGTTCGCGGCCAGTGTCGCGGTCCGCGAGGACCGGTCCCTGTTCGCCTGCCTGGTGCTCGACGACGCCACCGGGGTCGTCACCCCCGAGGCCGTACGGGGCATCCAGCGGCTGCGGTCCGCCAACGCCGGGGTCGTGATGACCCTGCGCACGCTCGACGACGCGCCCCGCCCGCTGCGCTCGCCGCTGCTCGGCGCGATCGGCTGCCGGGTGGCGCTGTCCGGGCTCACCCCCTGGGACGGGCAGGACTTCGCGGAGGTCTGGGGCAAGGAGTGGATCGAGGCACGCGACGTCACCGACCGGCAGATCATCGCGGAGACACCGGCCGGGAAGGCCGTCCACATGCTGCGCCGGGTGATCACGGGGAACGCGCCCACCGCCCGCGCCGTGACCGTGCGCCAGGTCGAACGGGAACGGTGGTCGGCGTCCGAACTCGCGCACGCCGTGCCGCCGGGGCACGCGGTGCTCTCGCTCACCAGCGTGCGCGGGGAGCACGCGCCCCCGCTCCTGGTGGACCTGCGGAACCCGGGAGCCTGAGCGCGGAACTCGCGAGCCCGAGCGGCGGTACGCAAGGGGAGTGTGGGGCTCCTGAGGGGTGTGCGCGGACGCATCCGGCAGGACGTCTGGACATATGGTCACGGGTCGACCGTACGGTGAGGCAGAATCGGCAGAGGCCGTTCATACACGGCGGCCAAAAGATCACCTCGTCACCACTTCGTCAGTGATCGTCGAAGAAGCTCAGTGATCGTCGAAGAATCTCCGTGACCGCAGAAGAACCCGTGAAGACCTGAAGGTCCCATGCCACCCACGCTCGCCTCGCTCGTCCACCACTCGGCGCTCAAGCTCACCGTGCGCGCGGGCAGGGAACGGCTGGACACCCCCGTGCGCTGGGTGCACGCCAGCGAGCTCACCGACCCCGTGCCCTACATGGAGGGCGGGGAACTCCTCCTCATCACGGCGCTCAAGCTGGACGCCGAGGACGCCGACGCCATGCGCCGGTATGTGAAGCGGCTGGTCGGGGCCGGGGTGGCCGGGCTCGGCTTCGCCGTCGGCGTCCACTACGAGAAGATCCCCGAGGCACTGGCGGAGGCGGCGGCCGAAGAGGGCCTGCCGCTCCTGGAGGTCCCCCGGCGCACCCCCTTCCTCGCCATCAGCAAGGCCGTCTCCGCGGCCATCGCCGCCGACCAGTACCGGGCGGTGACCGCGGGGTTCGCCGCCCAGCGCGAACTCACCAGACAGGCGCTGAGCGACGGGCCCGAAGGGCTGCTGTCCGCGCTCGCCTCGCAGGTCGACGGCTGGGCCGCGCTGTACGACGCCTCCGGTGCCGTCGTCGCCACCGCACCGGAGTGGGCCGGCCGCAGGGCCGCCCGGATCACCGAGGACGTGGAACGGCTGCGCGACCGCCCCGCGCCGGCCAGCTCAGTCGTCGGCGGGGAACCCGCGGACGGCACGGACGACACGGACGGCGAGGACCGGATCGAGCTGCACTCGCTGGGGACCGGGCGCCGCTCCCGTGGCGCGCTCGCCGTCGGGACCGCGTCCGCGCTGGGCACGGCCGAGCGGTATGCCGTGCACTCCGCGATCGCCCTGCTGACCCTCGTCACGGAACGGTCCCGCTCGCTGTACGCCGCCGAGCAGCGGATCGGCGCCGCCGTGCTGCGCATGCTGCTGGCCGGGCAGTCCGACCACGCCCGCGGGGTGGCCGGGGACCTGTACGGCGGGCTGCTCGACGCGCCCTACCGGATGATGCTCGCCGAGGCCGCGTCGGCGTCCGCAGGGCGGGCGCGCGCCAGGGGCGGTGCCGACGCCGACTCCGACGAGGTCGACGCGGCCGGTGTCGAGGCGGCCTCGGTCGTGCTCGCCGAGGCCGGGGGCGATCTGGTGGGCGGGTTCGTCGAGGTCGCGGAGGCCGCGGCGGCCCGGTCCGGGGAGGCCGTGCTGGTCGTGCCCGACGGGGAGCGGCGGCTCGTGGTGCTCGCCGCGGACGGGGGCGCGGTGGTCACCGCCTGTACGCGGTACGCGCACACCGTCGGTATCGCGCGGAGCGGTTCCGAGCAGGGGACCGACGAGGACGAGCTGGTCGTGGGGGTGTCCGCGCCCGCCGGGCCGGTCGCCGCCGGGGCCGCCTACAAGCAGGCCGAGCAGGCGCTGTCCGTCGCGCGGCGGCGGGGGCGGGTGCTGGTCGAGCACGAAGAGGTGGCTACGGGATCCGTGGTGCCGTTGCTCGCGGACGACGCGGTGCGGGCGTTCGCGGACGGGTTGCTGCGGGCGCTGCACGAGCACGACGCGACCGGGCGGGGGGATCTGGTCGCCTCGCTGCGGGCGTGGTTGTCGCGGCACGGGCAGTGGGATGCGGCCGCGGCGGATCTGGGGGTGCATCGGCATACGTTGCGCTACCGGATGCGGCGGGTCGAGGAGATCCTTGGGC
Organism: Streptomyces dioscori; assembly: GCF_003024195.1. Lineage (GTDB taxonomy): Bacteria > Actinomycetota > Actinomycetes > Streptomycetales > Streptomycetaceae > Streptomyces > Streptomyces dioscori. The sequence goes on along the minus strand of NZ_KZ679059.1, from coordinate 68,367 downwards.
GGTCCTTGGACGATCCGGATGTGCGGATGGAGCTGTGGTTGGCGTTGAAGGCGACGGCGTCTGCGACGGTGTCTGCGACTGCTTCAGCGGGGGAGTAGGCCGGCCTCGGCCGGGCTTGGTCGGTCGGTGCGGGTGGGTGGGGGCGGGGGCTTTTTGCGCAGTTCCCCGCGCCCCCAAAAGACTCCACAGGCCCGCGGCCGACAAACTCCCCGAACCCCCACCCACCCAGGGGCGCGGGGAACGGCGCGCCCAGCCCCCACGGGCCTCCGGCCGGTGAACTTCCCGAGCCCCCGCCCACCCAGGGGCGCGGGGAACGGCGCAATCTTTTGCCTGCGGGACTGTGGGGGCTGGGCGCGCAGTTCCCCGCGCCCCAAGGTGGGTGGCCCCCCCCGCATGACGAAGTGGAGCCATGTGCATGCACAGTGCTCCTTCGTGGACAAGTGGGTCCCGGCCGCGGCGGGCCTACCGTGGAGGCGTCTTGCAGTTGACCTACTTTTGGAAGGGGCGGGGACCTCATGACTTCCACCCATGCCTTCTGGCTTGCCGGGCGTCAGGCCACCGGTGAGGCCACCTTCGACGTCACCTCGCCCTGGGACGGGCGCCTCGTCGGCAGGGTCGGTGTGCCCAGCGACGCGCAGGTCGAGGAGGCCGTCGCCGCCGCCCACGCCGTGCGCGACGAGTTCGCCGCCACCCCCGCCCACGTACGGGCCGCCGCCCTGGACCACGTGAGCAAGCGGCTGGTGGAGCGGACCGAGGAGATCGCCCGGCTCATCTCCGCCGAGAACGGCAAGCCGCTCAAGTGGGCCCGCGGCGAGGTCGGCCGGGCCGTGTCCGTGTTCCGGTTCGCCGCCGAGGAGGCCCGCCGGTTCAACGGCGGCGAGGCCCAGCGGCTGGACACCGACGCGGGCGGCCAGGGCCGGCTCGCGCTCACCCGGCGCTTCCCGAAGGGCGTCGTGCTCGGCATCGCCCCCTTCAACTTCCCGCTCAACCTGTGCGCCCACAAGATCGCCCCGGCCATCGCTGCGGGCGCGCCCATCATCCTGAAGCCGGCCCCCGCGACTCCGCTCAGCGGTCTGGTCATCGGCGAGCTGCTGGCCGAGACGGACCTCCCGGCCGGCTCCTGGTCCGTGCTGCCGGTCGCCAACGACAAGATGCCCGCGCTGGTGCAGGACGACCGGCTGCCCGTCATCTCCTTCACCGGGTCCGACAAGGTCGGTTACGCGATCATGGACTCCGTACCGCGCAAGCACCTCACCCTGGAGCTGGGTGGCAACGGCGCGGCCGTCGTGCTCGCCGACTGGGCGAGCGACCAGGACCTCGACCTGGCCGCCACCCGCATCGCGACCTTCAGCAACTACCAGGGCGGCCAGTCCTGCATCTCGGTGCAGCGCGTCATCGCGGACGCGTCGGTGTACGACCGGCTGCTGCCCCGGATCGTCGCCGCGGTCGAGGCCCAGGTGACCGGTGACCCGTCCGACGACACGACCGATGTCGGCCCGCTGGTCAGCGAGGATGCCGCCAAGCGGGTCGAGTCGTGGGTCGACGAGGCTGTCGCGGCCGGTGCCGAACTGCTCGCCGGCGGCAAGCGCGACGGCGCCTCGTACGCGCCGACCGTGCTGGCGGGCGTACCGGCCGACGTGACGATCTCCTGCGAGGAGGTCTTCGGGCCCGTCCTGACCGTGCAGAGGGTGGACGGGGAGGCCGCCGCCTTCGCTGCGGTCAACTCGTCCAAGTACGGGCTCCAGGCAGGGGTGTTCACCCACGACCTGCAGGCCGCCTTCCGGGCCCACCGGGCGCTGGAGGTGGGCGGTGTGGTGATCGGCGACGTGCCCTCCTACCGCGCCGACCAGATGCCGTACGGCGGGGTCAAGGAGTCCGGTGTCGGGCGCGAGGGTGTGCGGTTCGCCATGGACGACTACACCTACGAGCGCGTCCTCGTCCTCACGGGGCTCGCCCTTTGAAGCCAGGCCTCGGGACCCTATGGCTAGTGACAATCATTTTCATGTAATGTGGCGGGCATGGCCGTCCCGAAGCGCAAGATGTCCCGTTCCAATACCCGGCACCGCAGGTCCCAGTGGAAGGCGGCGACGCCCGACCTCGTCCCCTTCCACCTCGACGGGCGTGAGTACGCCGTGCCCCGCCGCCTGATCCGTGCCTACGAGCGCGGACTCATCCAGCCCGAAGGGTGAGCCGGTCCGAAGGGTGAGCCCCTCGGGCTGACTCGCCCTTCGGGCGAAAGGGCCCGGCACCGCTGCCTGCCGGTGCCGGGCCCTCTCTCGTGCCGTCGGTGATCTCCGGGCCCTCAGCCGGAGAAGCCGACGTGCGCGAGCCGCAGTGGGCCGCGCAGCTCGATGCGCAGGTCGTGGACTCCGGATGCGGCGAACGGGCTGGTGACGGACGTGTAGGCGTACGGGCCCGTCGTGGGCGCGATGTCCAGGTGGGCGATCGCCGGGCCGTCGTCCAGGGCCAGTTCGAGGGTTCCCTCGCCAGCCACCTCGACCGTGACGGACCGGGCGGCCGGCCCGAAGTCGCAGGCCCGGTAGACCAGTTCGGCCGAGTCGGGGCCGGCCGGGTCCGGGCCGGCCGGGGTCACCGCGTCGCCCGACAGTTTCGTACGGTCGACGATCTCCGCGCCTCGCTGCTCGTCGAAGTCGGCCGAGCGCAGGCCGCGTTCGAGGACCGGGCGGGGGGCGGGAGGCGTACCGGCCGGGTCGATCGTGGCGCTCAGGCGGATGTCCTCGGCGGACGCGCCCGCGAGGAGTTCGTATCCGCCGGGTTCCAGCCGCCGGGTGCCGTGTGCGACGTCCCAGAACTCCAGCGCGGAGAGCGGGAGTTCGAAGGCCAGTTCCGTGGTGGTGCCCGCGGGAAGGTGGACGCGGCGGTGCGCCAGCAGTTCACGGCGGGGGCGTGGCACGGAGGGTGACACGGGACGGCCGTAGAGCTGGGCCACCTCGTCGGCCGCCGTGTCACCGGTGTTGGTGACGGTGAAGGTGACCCGCGCGGACTCCTCGTCGACCCGCGCCGCCAGGTCCGCGTACGCGAAGGACGCGTACGACAGGCCGTGGCCGAACGGGAAGAGCGGGGTGCCCTCGAAGTACAGATACGTCTGGCGGCCGCCGATCACGTCGTAGTCGAGGAGGCCGGGCAGCTCGGCGTCCGAGGCGTACCAGGTCTGGGGCAGCCGGCCCGCCGGGGAGACGTCCCCCGCCAGCACGCTGGCCAGCGCGGTGCCGGCCGCCTGGCCGCCGTGGGCCGTCCAGAGGACGGCGGGGAGGCTCGTGGTGTCGATCGCGTAGGGGTACGAGGACGTGAGGATCAGCGCTGTACGCGGGTTCGCGGCCCGTGCCGCGTCGAGCAGCCGTTGCTGGTGGGCCGGGAGGGCGAGGGTGGTGCGGTCCTCCGTCTCACGCCCGTTGATGTGCGGGTCGTTGCCCGCGACCACGAGGACGACGTCGGCGGAGGCCGCCGCGTGCGCCACCGCGTCCTCGCCGCGCGCGGTGAGCTCCAGTTCCAGGACCGCCGGATTCTCGTCGGCAACCTTTACGCCGTCGGCGGTCACAGAGACGTAGCGACCCGTGCCGACGTGCTGGAGGAGGTGCCCGTTCCCGTGCCCGCCCTCCTGGGAGCCCCGGGGTTCCAGCCGGAACGTCTCCTGCACGACCCAGCCGCCCGGCTGGTCCGCCGAGGCGCGGACGAAACCGTCCTCGGCGACCGAGAGATACCGGCCGTCGGGGGCGCGGAACGTCAGGACGCCCCCGCCCCAGTCGATCAGCGCCAGCTCGGTGCCCACGTCGTCGCTGGTGAGCGGCGGCAGATCGGTGCGGCCCGCGAGAAGGGCCGGGTCCAGCGCGCCCCCTGCCCCGCGGACCTCCTCACCCGCGTCGTCCGCCCGCGGCACGCTCAGATAACTGCCGTCGGAGGTCTTCAGGCGTACGCGGTCCACGCCCTCGGCGAAGTCCACACGGTCGGCGCCGAAGCGGTCGTACAGGCCCTCCAGGGGTGTGGACCGGTGGATGAGGGTGCCGCTGTACCAGTCGAGCTTGCACTCGTCGGCAAGGAGCCCGACCACCGCGATGCGCGGGCCCACCCCGCCCGGGATGCCCTCCCCGGTCGGGGTGCCTTCCCCGGTCGTGGTGCCCTCCCCGCCCGGAATGCCCTCCTGGATGAGGGGAAGCAAACCGCCGTCGTTCTTGAGCAGGACGATCGCCTGTTCCGCCGCCTCCCGGGCGAGGGCCCGGTGCGCGGGGGTGTCGAAGTCCTTGGTGTCCGCGTACGGGTCCAGCAGCGGGTCGAACTCGCCCAGCCGGAAGCGGACCGACAGCTGGCGGCGGACCGCAGCGTCGATGTCGGTCTCGGCCAACAGGCCCTGTCGCAGGGCCTCCTGGACCCGCGCCACGATCTGCGCGTTGTCCGTGCCGTGGTCCGTGAAGCTGTCGACGCCGGCGAGCAGCGCCGCGGCGGTCGCCTCCTCGTGCGTGTCGAAGTAGTGCTCGGAGTCGACCAGGTTCGAGGGCGCGCCCGCGTCCGAGCAGACCAGCAGGTCCTGGTCGGTCCAGGCGCGCAACTGCTCCGCCAGGTACGGCGACACATGGTTGGGGCGGCCGTTGACCAGGTTGTACGCGGGCATCACCCCGGCCACCGCGCCCGCCTCGACGGTCTCGCGGAAGGCCCGCAGATCGTACTCGTGCAGTACACGGGGGCGTACCGAACTCGACGCGGTGGCCCGGTCAGTCTCGTTGTTGTGCGCGAGCCAGTGCTTGAGGACCGGGGCCGTGCGCCAGTAGGCGGGATGGTCGCCGCGCAGACCGCGCGTGTACGCGGTGGCGATCGCCGAGGTCAGTTTCGGATCCTCCGAGTACCCCTCCTCGTTGCGGCCCCACAGGGGGTGGCGCAGCAGATTCACCGTGGGTGCCCAGATGTTGAGGCCGACGCGGTCGTCCCGCGAACGCATCGCGCGGACCTCGGTGGAGACCGCCTCGCCGATCCGGCGCACCAGTTCCTCGTTCCAGGTCGCGCCCAGGCCGACCGCCTGCGGGAACACGGTCGCGGGGCCCATCCAGGCGACCCCGTGCAGGGCCTCCTGGCCGGTGCGGAACGCGGCGATGCCCAGGCGCTGAACCGCGGGCCCGAACTGGTGCAGCATCGCCACCCGTTCGTCGAGGGTGAGCCGCGACAGAAGATCGTCGATGCGCTTCGCGAACGGCAGCTGCGAGTCGCGGAAAGGCGGCGTTTGTGCAGTCACGCGAGGATCCCTTTGTGGAGGACGGGGAGGGGCCGGTGGCGAGCTTTCGAAGCGCTTCGATGCTGATTCGACGAGTGGTCGGGTGTCAAGACACCCTGACGCAACAACTCCGAATCCCCCTTGCCGTCCGCCGCCGCCCCATGGGGCGAAAGCGACAGGTACAGACCTCTCTCCCCCTCGTCACACCTCCGAGGAATGTTTGAATCGGCTCTTGTGCACCCCCAGGTGTTCACTTAACCTCGCAGCAACATCGAAGCGCTTCGACTATCGAAGGTGCTGCCACTGGGTGCGCAGACCTCCGAGGTCCTCCTCCGCTCAGCCGGTTCCGCTCAAGACACCGCAGCCGACGGCCACTTGGCCAGGTGTCCTGCTGTGCGCCACGAAGGGTTGACGCAATGACGCCGAACACCTCCGCCTCCGGCCCCGGCCGGAGAAGCTTCCTCGCCTCCACGGCGGTCGCCACCGTCGCGGTGGCCGGCGGGATGCCGCTGCTGGCCGCCTGCGGTGGCTCCGACAGCGACAAGAAGGAGGGCACGACCTCGGGCAAGGATGCGAAGAAGATCCTTCCCACCTTCGTGGCGCAGAACGTGGTGACGCCGGACATCGCGTCGAAGAACGGCTCCTCGCTCGGTTTCACCAGCAAGCTCGTCACGGCCGACCTGAAGACCTCGGTGTCCGGGAAGCTCGGCAAGGGCAGCACCATCAAGATCATGTCGCCGTTCTGGGGCTCGCCACCGAAGGGCGACAACCCCTACTACAAGGCGATGAACGACAAGATCGGCGCGAACGTCGTCTGGCAGAACCAGGACGGCAACACGTACGACGAGAAGCTGGGCGCGGTCCTCGCCTCCAGCGACATGCCGGACGTCGTGGTGATCCCCGGCTGGAACATGGGCGGCAAGATACCCAGCGCCATCATCAGCAAGATGGCCGACCTCGGCCCGTACCTCTCCGGTGACAAGGTCAAGGACTACCCGAACCTCGCCGCCGTCCCCACCGACGCCTGGCAGCGTTCCATCTTCGGCGGCAAGCTGCGCGGTCTGCCGATGCCCAGCTCGTACGTCGCCAACATCGTGCCGTACTACCGCAAGGACATCTTCGACGACAAGGGTTACGAACTCCCCACCTCGGCGGCCGAGTTCCTGGCCCTGGCCAAGGAGATCACCAGCGCCAGGGCGAAGGTGTGGGCCTGCGACGACATGAAGTGGACGGCGTTCAACAGCTTCGGTGTGCTGTCCGGGAGCGAGAAGCCGCTCGGCTGGAACCTCGTCGGCGGCAAGCTGGTCTACCGCGTGGAGACCGACGAATACCTCGAAGCGCTGGAATGGACGCGCAAGCTGTACTCCGCGGGAGTCGTCCACCCGGACGCCAAGGCGCAGAACCAGGGCGACTCCGGCCTGCGCTTCACCGCAGGCGAAGTCCTCATCTACAACAACGACATCTCGCACTGGTGGGCCAAGACCACCGAACAGGCCGCGCAGAACAAGGACTTCCGTATCGACGGCATGGACATCTTCGGCCATGACGGCGGGGATCCCACGCTGTGGGCCGGGGCGCCCGCGAGCATCTTCGCCTTCGTCAACAAGAAGGCGTCCAAGGCCGTGATCCAGGACGTGCTGGCCGCGGCGAACGTCACCGCCGCCCCGTACGGCACCGAGGAGTACATGCTCACCAACTACGGGGTCGAGGGCACGCACTACACGGTCAAGGACGGCACGCCCACCAAGAACGACAAGGGCAACCTGGAAGTCCTGAACGCCTTCGTGATGCTGGCGAGCCCCGCCTCCACGATCGCGCACCCCGACCTCCCGGAGATCGCGAAGGCGCAGGTCGCCTGGCAGCAGCGGATGGGCGCCTTCACCAAGAAGTCCTCCTTCTACGGCCTGCAGATCATCGAACCGGCCCGGTACACGAACCTCTCCAACGACTTCGAGCAGCTGGAGGACGACATCGTCCGCGGGCGCAAGAAGATCAGCGACATGCAGCAGGCCGTGGCGGACTGGAAGAGCCAGGGCGGCGACAAGTTGCGGGACTGGTACGGGAAGCTGCTGGACGACAGCGGATCCGCGCAGGGGTGACGCGGTGGCTCACGGCACCACTCCACGTGACTCCACTCCAGCTGACGCCACTTCGCGTGACGCCGCTCCACGTGACGCCACTCCAGCTGACGCCGCTTCACGTGGCACCACTACGCGCGGCGGCACTCCGGTGGCCGCCGCGTCCCCCGATCCGGGGGTCACCAGGGCCGAGAAGAGGGCCCTGCACAAGGCCCTGAACGGCGGCGGCAGCTTCAAGGTCCGCTTCAGACGGGACCGCACGCTGGTCCTGATGACCCTGCCGGCCGTCCTGCTGGTCCTGGTCTTCAACTACATACCGATCCTGGGCAACGTCGTCGCCTTCCAGGAGTACGACCCCTACGTCAGCGACAACGGCTTCGTCGCCATCTTCCACAGCCCGTGGGTCGGCTTCGAACAGTTCTCCCGGCTGTTCGACGACTCGGCGTTCTGGGACGCCGTCCAGAACACCCTCGTCCTGTTCGGGCTGCAACTGGTCCTCTTCTTCCCGGTCCCGATCCTGCTCGCGCTGCTCATCAACAGCGTGATCAGGCCCCGGGTGCGGGCGGTGTCGCAGGCGATCCTCTATCTGCCGCACTTCTTCTCCTGGGTGCTGGTCATCACCGTCTTCCAGCAGATCTTCGGCGGCGCCGGCATCATCGCGCAGACCCTGCGCCGGCACGGCCACGAGGGCTTCGACCTCATGACCGACCCGGGAATCTTCAAGTTCCTGGTGACGGCGGAAGGCGTGTGGAAGGACGCCGGCTGGGGCGTCATCGTCTTCCTCGCCGCGCTGGCCTCCGTCAGCCCGGATCTGTACGAGGCCTCGGCGATGGACGGGGCCGGCCGGTGGCGCCGCATGTGGCACGTCACGCTGCCCGCGCTGCGCCCGGTGATCGCCCTGCTCCTCGTGCTGCGCGTCGGTGACGCGCTCACGGTCGGCTTCGAGCAGATCCTGCTGCAGCGGGACGCGGTGGGGCCGGGCGCGGCGGAGGTCCTCGACACCTATGTGTGGTGGAACGGTGTCCGCAACCAGGACTTCAGTTACGCGGCGGCGGCCGGCCTGGTCAAGGGCGTGGTCAGTCTCGGACTCGTCCTCGCCGCGAACAAGATCGCCCATCTCATGGGCGAGCAGGGGGTGTACAAGAAATGAGCGCCGTGACCGACAGTGCCGTGACCGACGAACGGCCTCGGGCCGCGGGACGGAAGGCGCCCGGCCGCTGGGCGGCTCCGCCTAGGCCCGTCTGGGAGGAGGAGCCGCACCGGGCCGGACTCGCGGGCAAGGGCATCGCCCTGGGCCTGGCCTGTCTGGCCGTCCTGTTCCCGCTGTGGATCGTCGTCGTCACCAGCCTGTCCACGAAGCAGACCATCAGCGACGCGGGCGGCCTGGTGCTGGTCCCCAGGGACCTCACCTTCATCGCCTACCAGGAGCTGCTGAGCGGCGGCCAGGTCACCCGCGCCACCGTCGTCAGCCTGGGCGTCACCGTGGTCGGCACGCTGTTCTCGATGACGGTGTCGATCCTCTGCGCGTACGGGCTCTCGCGCATCGGGTCGCTCGGGCACCGCTGGTTCCTGATGACGCTGCTCGCCACGATGTTCTTCGGCGCCGGGCTCATTCCGACGTATCTGCTGGTGCAGTCGCTGGGGCTGACGGACACGTATCTCGCGCTGATCCTGCCGAGCGCGATCAGTGTCTTCAACATCCTGGTGCTGCGCGCGTTCTTCATGGGCATCTCGCCGGAACTCACCGACAGCGCGCGGATCGACGGGGCGGGGGACTGGCGGATCCTCTGGCAGATCGTGCTCCCGCTCTCCCGGGCCGTCATCGCGGTGATCACGCTCTTCTACGCCGTCGGGTACTGGAGTGCGTGGTTCAACGCGTCGATCTATCTGAGCGATCAGGACATGATGCCGCTGCAGAACGTGATGATCCAGCTCGTGCAGAAGCAGGAGCCTCCGGTGGGGTTGGGGCAGGCGATCCGGGCTGGACAGTTGTCCGCGCTTGCTGTGCAGATGGCTGTGATGGTGCTGGCGTTGTTGCCGGTTGCTTTCCTGTCCCCCTTCGTGCAGAAGCACTTCAAGAAGGGGATGTTGACCGGCGCGGTCAAAGGGTGACGGGTTGCCCCGCTGGGGGTGTTTGTCGGGTGCCGGTCCGCTGTGGCTGGCCGCGCCGTTCCCCGCGCCCCTTCGGGGCGCCTCCCGGGGCGCCCCCCGGGGGCCTGCCCCTCCCAATGGAACGAGGTATGTCATGTGCGCGACCAGTTCCCACCGCCGAGTCGGTCTTGCCGATGTCGTCCGCGGGCGCGTGCTCTTCGGTGGGGACTACAACCCCGAGCAGTGGCCCGAAGAGGTCTGGCACGAGGACGTACGCCTCATGCGGGAGGCGGGGGTCAATTCCGTCACGCTCGGTGTGTTCTCCTGGGCGAAGATCGAACCGCGGCCAGGAGCACGGGAGTTCGGCTGGCTGGACCGGCTCATGGACCTCGTGCACGAGAACGGCATCGGGGTCGTCCTCGCCACCCCGACCTCCTCGCCCCCGTCCTGGCTGGGGCGGCTCCACCCGGACACCCTGCCCCGTGACGCGGACGGCCGCACCGAGTGGTGGGGCGGCCGGCAGCACTTCTCGCACTCCAGCGCCACCTACCGCCGTCACGCCGCCGCGATCACCGAGGACCTGGCCGCCCGCTACGGCAGCCACCCCGCACTCACCATGTGGCACATCAACAACGAGTACTGCACCTACGACTGGGGCGACGAGGCGGCCGGCACGTTCCGCCGCTGGCTCCGGGACAGGTACGGCACGCTCGACGCGCTCAACACGGCCTGGGGAACGGCCTTCTGGAGCCAGGGATACGGCGACTGGGAGGAGGTCCTGCCGCCGCGCCGCGCCCACTACCTGAACAACCCCACCCAGGTGCTCGACTTCAAGCGCTACACGTCCGACATGCTCCTGGAGTGTTACGTCGCCGAGCGGGACATCGTCCGCCGGCACTCCCCGGACCTCCCGGTGACCACCAACTTCATGCCGATGTGGGCGGGGCAGGACGCCTGGCGGTGGGCCGGAGAGGAGGACGTCGTCTCCGTCGACCTCTATCCGGATCCGCGCGACCCCTTCGGCGCACAGGAGGGCGCGCTCGTCCAGGACATGACGCGTTCCCAGGCGCGCGGGCCGTGGATGCTGATGGAGCAGGCGGCGGGGTCGGTGAACTGGCGGGGCGTGAACCACCCCAAGCCGCGCGGCCTCAACCGGCTCTGGTCCCTCCAGGCGGTCGCCCGGGGCGCCGACGCCGTCTGCTACTTCCAGTGGCGGCAGTCCCGCCAGGGCGCGGAGAAGTTCCACTCGGGCATGCTCGGCCACGCGGGGGAGCAGGGCCGCACCTACCAGGAGGTCAGGCAGCTCGGCGCCGAGCTGCGGCGGATCGGCCCGCAGGTGACGGGACAGCACAATCCCTCCCAGGTCGCGATCCTCCACGAGTGGCACGCCTGGTGGGCGGGCGAGCAGGACGGACGGCTCTCCCGCGAGGTCGGGTACCAGCAGGTCGTACGGGCCTGGCATCGCGCCCTGTGGGAGGCCCACATCACCACGGACTTCGCCCACCCCGAGCACGACCTGTCCGCGTACCGCCTCGTCGTCGTGCCGCAGCTCTACCTCCTCACCGACACGGCGATCGACAACCTCGTCGCGTACGTACGAGGAGGCGGCACCCTCGTCTGCGGCTTCCTGACCGGGATCGCGGACGAGGACGACCGGGTGCGGCCCGGCGGCATGGACGGGCGGCTGCGGGAGCTGTTCGGCATCCGCACCCTGCACGAGTGGTGGCCGCTCGGCCCCGGCGAGTACGCCGAGTGCGACGGCTTCCGGGGCACGCTGTGGTCCGAGGAGATCGACGCCGGGACCGAGGAGACCGAGGACGTCGTCGCGCTCTCCCGCTACAAGGGCGGCGAACTCGACGGACTGCCCGCCGTGCTGCGCAGGGGCCGCGCCTGGTACGTCTCCACGCTGCCCGAACCCGCCGCGCTGCGCGAGCTGCTGGAGGGCGTGGCCGCCGGCGCGGGGGTACGGCCGGTGCTCGACGGACTGCCCACACAGGTGGAGGCCGTACGGCGGGGCGATCTGCTCTTCGTCCTCAACCACGGGCGTGAGCCGGTCACGGTGGAGGTGCCGGGGGAGTACCGGGACCTGCTCGGTGAGCGACGGGTCACGGACACCCTCGCACTGGGCCGGTACGGAGTGGCGGTGCTGTCCCCATGACCACCGGTACGCAGGACCCGTCGTCCCCCTCGCCGCACGGCACCTGGGAGCCGACCCCGGCCGCCCGCTGGGAGGACGCCTTCCTGAGCGGCAACGGCCGCCACGGCACCCTTGTGTTCGGTGATCCGAACGACGACCGGGTGATCGTCACCCATCACACCCTTGTCCGGCCCAACGGCGGCGAACACGCCCGGCCTCCGGAACTCGCGGCCGAACTGCCCCCGTTGCAGGACCGGTTGCTCGCGGGAGACCTGACGGCGGCCGAGGAGTTCACGGACGGCCGCCCCCTGCAGTGGGTGCAGCCCTTCCACCCCGCCTTCCAGGTACGGCTGCGCAGGCCGTCCGACGACGGGGAGCGCGACTACCGCCGCTCGCTCGACTTCACCACGGGTGTCGCCGAATCGTCCTGCGCGGACTGGCGCAGCCGCGTCTTCGTCTCGCGGGCCGACGACGTGATCGTCCAGTACGTGACCGCCCCCGGGCCCGCCCTGGACATCACGCTGGACCACCGGCTCCCCGGTGCCCCCGACGGACTGGGCGTCAGCGACGGAGCGGTCCTCACCCCCGAGGGCGCCGTGCTCACCCTGAGCGCCCGCTATCCCGGCAGGGACCGCGCGTACACCGGCGTGACGCTCGCCGTGGTCACCGGCGGCCGTACGACGCTGACGGCGCCCGGTTTGCGCGTGTCGGGCGCCGAGTCGGTCCTGCTGCTGACCCGCGTGCAGCGGCACACCGGGGACCTGGACACGGTGGCGCGGACACAGGAGCTGCGCGCGCTGCTCCCGGACGGCGGCGAACCGGACGGCGGCGAACCGTACGACGTGCTCCTGAAGCGCCATCTGCGCCTCCACCGCACCGCGTACTCCCGCGTCTCGCTCGCCCTCGAAGCCGACGACAGCGAACGCGCCCTCCCCGGCTCCGAGTTGCTCAAGCGGCCAGGGAGCCCCGCCCTCCTCGAACGGCTCTTCGCGGCCGGCCGCCACCACCTGCTGTCCGCGAGCGGGATGCTCCCGCCGAGGCTCACCGGGCTGTGGACCGGCGACTGGGACACGGCCTGGTCCGGCGCCTTCACCACGGACGCCAACCTCAACCTGCAGACCGCCTCGGCCGTCGCGGGCGCCCTCCCCGAGGTCGTCGAAGCCCATGCCGCCCTCGTCCACGGGCAGGTGCCGCACTGGCGGGACAACGCCCGAGCCGTCTTCGGCGCCCGAGGCGTGGTCGCCCCGCCCCACACGGACGGCGAGTCCGGGCACACGTACCACTTCAGCCGTGAGTACCCCCTGCACCTGTGGACGGCGGGCGCCGACTGGCTGCTCAAGCCCCTCGTCGACCACGACGAGGCCCGTGGGGCGCGCGACCCGCGACTCGCGGCCGTTCTCGCCGAAGTCGCCCTGTTCTACGAGGACTTCCTCACCCGCACCGACGAGCACGGGCAGCTCGTCGTCGTCCCCTCCTACTCGCCCGAGAACCGTCCGGCGAACCCGGACGCGAGCTGGGGTGCGGTCAACGCCGCCATGGACCTCTCCGCGGCCCGCCACGCCCTGCTGACGGCCGCCGCGTACCACCCGGGCCCCGACGCCGACCGCTGGCGGGCCCTCGCCGGGCGGCTGCCCCCGCACCGCGTCAACGACGACGGGGCGCTGGCCGAGTGGGCGTGGCCCGGCCTCGACGACACCTACGACCACCGGCATCTCAGCCATCTGTACGGTGTGTGGCCGCTCGACGAGATCAATCCCTACGACACCCCGGAGCTCGCGGCAGCCGCGTACCGGGCGCTCGAACTACGCGGTGCCGAGAACGACTCCGCGCACGGCCATCTGCACCACGCCCTCGTCGCGGCCCGGCTGCGGGACGGTGAGCGGGTCGCGCACGCGCTCGGCCAGGTGCTGGCGGGCGACTTCTTCCACGCCTCCCTCATGAGCGCGCACTACCCGCACCGGGACGTCTACAACGCGGACGCCGCTCACACCCTGCCCGCGCTGATCATCGAGACGCTGATCCAGTCGACCCCCGACCGGCTGGTCCTGCTGCCCGCACTGCCCGCCGCCTTCCCGGCGGGCGGACTCCGGGGCGTACGGACACGGTTCGGTGCCGTGATCGACCTCGACTGGGGTCCGCGGGAGGTCCGGGCGGTGGTCCGGCCCACCCGCACCCACTCCGTCGACCTGAGAACTCCTTCCGGCGCGCGCCGGCTCTCCCTGCGCGCCGGGGAGGACCGCGTCCTCACCCTGGGGCCGCGGCAGACGCACAGCGAAGCCATCCCCCACATCCCCCCACCCATGGAAGGGACACCATGGCACCACGCACGCTGAACACGAGGACGAACAGGGCGAGCAGGACCGGGAACCGGATCGCCAAGGCGCTGCTGGCGCCCGCGCTCGCTCTCGGAGTGACCGTCGGGCTCGCCTCCGCCCCCGCCTCCGCCGCGATCTGGAACTCCTGCGACCAGTGGGGCAACACCAGCCTCAACGGCTACACGCTCTACAACAACATCTGGGGCTCCGGCGCGGGCAGCCAGTGCATCTGGGCCAACTCCGGCACCAACTGGGGAGTCTGGGCCAACCACCCCAACACCGGCGGCATCAAGTCGTACCCCAACTCCAAGAAGGTGATCAACAAGACGATCACCTCGCTCGGCTCGCTCTCCAGCAGCTACAACGTCACGGTCCCGTCGGCCGGCGCGTACAACACCTCGTACGACATCTGGGACACCGACTACGACTACGAGATCATGCTCTGGGTCAACTACAACGGGGCCGTCGGTCCGCTCGGCACCTCGCAGGGCAATGTCACCCTCGGCGGTCACACCTGGTCCGTCTACAAGGGCAGCAACGGCGCCAACGAGGTCTTCTCGTTCCTGCGCACCTCCGACTCGAACTCGGGCAGCGTCAGCATCCTGCCGATCCTCAAGTGGATCAAGGACACCAAGGGCTGGATGGGCAACGAGACCATCGGTGACGTCCAGTTCGGCTTCGAGGTCACGTCCTCGTCCGGCGGCCTGGACTTCGTCACCAACAACCTGACGGTCAGCAGCAGCTGACCGTCAGGTGCGGCGCGCGGCTACTCGGCGACGGGCAGCCGCGCGCCGTCGCGCAGGAACAGCGGGATGCGGTCCAGCGGGGCGTCGACGGTCACGGCCGCGCCGCCCCGGTACTCCTGGCCGGTCCACGCGTCCGTCCAGCGCGCGCCCGCCGGAAGATACGCCGTACGGACCGTCGCGCCCGCCGTGAGCACCGGCGCGACCAGCAGATCCCGGCCGAAGAGGTACGAGTCGTCCACGGACCAGGCAGCCTGGTCGTCCGGGAACTCCAGGAACAGCGGCCGCATCACCGGCAGCCCCTCCTCATGGGCCTCCCGCATGACATCGAGCACGTACGGCTTCAGACGCTCGCGCAGATGGAGGTACTTCTCCAGGATCGGCCGGGCCTGTTCGCCGTACGACCACACCTCGTTCGGGCCGCCGGTCATCTCCGGGCCGAGCGGGGTGCCCGGGTCACGGAAGCCGTGCAGCCGCATCAGCGGGGACAGCGCGCCGAACTGGAACCAGCGGATCATCACCTCGCGGTACGCCGGGTCGTCCGGGTCGCCGCCGTGGAAGCCGCCGATGTCGGTGTTCCACCAGGGGATGCCGGACAGCGAGGTGTTGAGGCCCGCCGCTATCTGGCGGCGCAGCGTCGCGAAGTCCGTGCCGATGTCACCGGACCACAGAGCGGCCCCGTAGCGCTGACTGCCCGCCCACGCCGAACGGTTGAGGGTGACGATCTCGCTCTCGCCGGCCGCCAGCATGCCCTCGTGGAAGGCGCGGGAGTTCTCGCGCGGATACATGTTGCCCACTTCGAGGCCGGGGCCCGCCCAGTAGCGCAGGTTCTCCTGGAAGCCGGGCTTCAGCTCGGGCTCGCAGGCGTCCAGCCAGAAGGACGTGATCCCGTACGGGGTCAGATAGTTGTCCCTGATCTTCGACCAGAGGAACTCGCGCGCCTCGGGGTTCGTCGCGTCGTAGAAGGCGACCTGGACCGTGGAGGCGACCTCCTTGTCCGGCCAGTCGGCGTGCGCCATCGGCCCGTACTGCGTGCCGACGAACCAGCCTCGCTGCTCCATGAGCCGGTGGTTCTCGGAGAGCGGTGAGACGGACGGCCACACGGACACGACGAGCTTGATGCCCAGCTCCGCCAGCTCCCGCTGCATCCCCGCCGGGTCGGGCCACTCGGCCGGGTCGAACTTCCAGTCGCCCAGGTGTGTCCAGTGGAAGAAGTCGCAGACGATGACGTCGATGGGCAGCCCGCGGCGCTTGTACTCCCGCGCTACGCTCAGGAGTTCGTCCTGGGTGCGGTAGCGCAGCTTGCACTGCCAGAAGCCCGCCGCCCACTCGGGCAGCATCGGCGTACGGCCTGTCACCGCGCTGTACCGGCGCTGCGCGTCGGCCGGATTCCCCGCCGTGATCCAGTAGTCGATCTGCCGGGCCGAGTCCGCCACCCAGCGCGTGCCGTTGCCCGCCAGCTCGACCCGGCCGATCGCCGGGCTGTTCCACAGCAGGGTGTAACCGCGGCTGGAGGTGAGGACCGGGATGGTCACCTCGGCGTTGCGCTGGACCAGGTCGAGGACGGCACCCTTCTGGTCGAGCAGCCCGTGCTGGTGCTGCCCCAGGCCGTACAGCTTCTCGCCCTCGTACGCGGCGAAGCGCTGCTCCAGGCGGTGGTAGCCGTTGCCCACGGGGGTGTAGAGCCGCGGTCCGGGCCACCAGAAGTGGGCGCGCTCCTCGGTGAGGAGTTCGGCCCCGTCGCCGGTCCGCACGAAGCGGATCAGTCCCTCCGCGTCGACCTCGACCGTCAGCGCGCCGACGGTCAGCAGGCCCCGGCCGCCCTCGATCTTGACGGTGGCCCCGGTGGGGGGCGCCTCGTCGAGCACGGCGGCGGGCAGGCCCTCCAGGACGGGACCGCCGAGCCTGGCCCGGACCCGTACGGCGTCGGGGCCCCACGGCTCGATGCGTACGGTCTCCTGCCGGCCGCTCCACTCCAGCGCGCCGTCGCGTTCACGGAACGTGCCGACGGTGGGGGAGGACTGGGCGAGACTCGCGGACCCCGAACCGGACTGTCCCGGCTGCCCGGACCGTTCCGGCCGGTTCTCGACATGCTGATTCATGCGGAGTGCTCCTGAAGGGAGGAGTGACGACAAGACCCGGTTACGCGGCTCCGGAGGACCAGGTCGGGGGGAGTTGAGCGGGAGCGAGAACGGGAGCGGGTGCGGGTGCGGGAACGGATGTGTGGCGGAGGTGGGGCGGGTCAGGAGGTGGCCGGGGCCGGGCCCGTACTCGCCCGGACCGTCAACTCGGGCGCGATGAGCACGACTTCGTCCTTGCCGCGCCCTTCCAGCTTGGCGATCAGACGCTCCACCGCGTTACGGCCCATCTCCTGGGCGGGGATGGCGACCGAGGTCAGCCGCACCGAGGCCTGGACGGCGACCTGGTCCGGGCAGATCGCGATCACCGAGACGTCCTCCGGCACGGCCCGGCCCTGCCGGCGCAGCAGCGCGAGCAGCGGCTCGACCGCCGACTCGTTCTGCACGACGAACCCCGTGGTGCCGGGGCGTTCGTCGAAGACCCTGGCCAAGGTCAGGGACATGGCGTCGAAGCCGCCCTCGCACGGGCGGTGCAGCACGCGCAGACCCAGCTCGCGCGAGCGGGACCTGAGCCCGTCGAGCGTGCGCTCGGCGAACCCCGTGTGCCGTTCGTACACCGCGGGCGCCTCACCGATGACAGCGATGTCACGGTGTCCGAGCATCGCGAGATGTTCGGCGCACAGCGCGCCCGTCGCACCGAAGTCGAGGTCCACGCAGGTCAGACCACTGGTGTCGGCGGGCAGCCCGATCAGGACGGACGGCTGCTCGGTGTCACGCAGCAGCGGCAGCCGCTCGTCGTCCAGCTCGACGTCCATCAGGATCATCGCGTCGGCGAGCCCGCTGCCGGTGATCCGGCGCACGGCGTCGGGGCCCTCCTCGCCGGTGAGCAGCAGCACGTCGTACCCGTGGGAGCGGGCCGAGGTCGTCACCGCGATGGCGATCTCCATCATCACGGGTACGTACATGTCCGTGCGGAGCGGGATCATCAGCGCGATGATGTTGGACCGGCTGCTTGCCAGCGCCCGGGCTCCCGCGTTGGGGTGGTAGCCGAGCACCTGGATGCTCTCCTCGACCCGCTGCCGGGTGCCCGCGGAGATGGACCGCTTGCCGCTGAGGACATAGCTCACCGTGCTCGCCGAGACTCCGGCGTGCTGGGCGACCTCGGCGAGGGTGACCATCCAGGTCTCCGGTTCTGTGTGAAGCGCTTCGACGGGGCGCTGCGCTGACAGGGGCGAGTGAAGGTGGCTTGACAGTAGCTTGATGGTGGGTGGGTGTCCATAGGTTGTCGAAGCGCTTCGACTCCGTCGGGGGTGGCGGGTGCCCACCGGGGTGGGGGCTCGGGTTTGTCGGCGGGTGCGGCCCGGTGGGGGCTTGTCGCGCAGTTCCCCGCGCCCCTGGAGGGCGGCCCTGCGGGCCTGCCCTCCAGGCCTCCGTATGCGCCCAATGATGCGCCAGGACTGGTGACGTGGGGCGTTATCGGGTACATACGAGCGAGTAGCACCGGTGAGTAACGTAACCGGACCAAGATCCCTATTCGCGGCGAGGTGAGCCTCTTGTCCGCAACACCCCACCAGCCCGCTGTCTCCGAACGTGAGGCCCGTCAGGTCGCCGAGGCCGCGCGGGAGCAGGACTGGCGCAAACCCAGCTTCGCCAAGGAGCTGTTCCTCGGCCGCTTCCGGCTCGACCTGATCCACCCCCACCCGATGCCGCCCGGTGAGGACGCCCGGCGCGGTGAGGAGTTCCTCGCCAAGCTGCACGACTTCTGCGAGACGAAGATCGACTCCGCGCTCATCGAGCGGGAGGCCCGTATCCCCGACGAGGTGATCAACGGGCTCAAGGAGCTCGGCGCCCTCGGGATGAAGATCGACACGAAGTACGGCGGGCTCGGTCTGACGCAGGTCTACTACAACAAGGCCCTCGCGCTGATCGGTTCGGCGAACCCGGCGCTCGGCGCCCTGTTCTCCGCGCATCAGTCGATCGGCGTACCGCAGCCGCTGAAGCTCTTCGGCACCCAGGAGCAGAAGGACGCCTTCCTGCCGCGCCTGGCCCGTACCGACATCTCCGCCTTCCTGCTCACCGAACCGGACGTGGGGTCCGACCCGGCGCGGCTGGCCACCAGTGCCGTGCCGGACGGGGAGGACTACGTCCTCGACGGGGTCAAGCTCTGGACGACCAACGGCGTGGTCGCGGACCTGCTCGTCGTCATGGCGCGCGTGCCGAAGTCCGAGGGCCACAAGGGCGGCATCACCGCCTTCGTCGTGGAGGCCGCCGCCGAGGGCGTCACCGTCGAGAACCGCAACGCGTTCATGGGGCTGCGCGGCCTGGAGAACGGCGTCACGCGCTTCCACCAGGTCCGGGTGCCCGCCGCGAACCGCATCGGCGCCGAGGGGGCCGGGCTCAAGATCGCCCTGACCACCCTCAACACCGGACGGCTCTCACTGCCCGCGATGTGCGTCGGCGCCGGCAAGTGGTGTCTGAAGATCGCCCGCGAGTGGTCGTCCGTACGGGAGCAGTGGGGCAAGCCGGTCGCCCACCACGAGGCGGTGGGCGCGAAGATCTCCTTCATCGCGGCGACCACGTTCGCCCTGGAGGCCGTCCTCGACCTGTCGTCCCAGATGGCCGACGAGGACCGCAACGACATCCGCATCGAGGCCGCCCTCGCCAAGCTGTTCGGCTCCGAGATGGCCTGGCTGATGGCCGACGAACTGGTCCAGATCCGCGGCGGCCGGGGCTTCGAGACCGCCGACTCGCTGGCCGCCCGCGGCGAACGGGCCGTCCCCGCCGAACAGGTGCTGCGCGACCTGCGCATCAACCGCATCTTCGAGGGCTCGACGGAGATCATGCACCTCCTGATCGCCCGCGAGGCCGTCGACGCCCACCTCTCCGTCGCCGGTGACCTCATCGACCCCGACAAGTCCCTGGCCGACAAGGCGAAGGCGGGCGCGAACGCCGGGGTCTTCTACGCCAAGTGGTTCCCGAAGCTGGTCGCGGGCGCCGGTCAGCTCCCGCGCGCGTACGGGGACTTCCACCCGGCCGGGCACGTCGACCTCTCCGGCCACCTGCGGTACGTGGAACGCTCGGCCCGCAAGCTCGCCCGCTCCACCTTCTACGCCATGTCGCGCTGGCAGGGCCGGATGGAGACCAAACAGGGGTTCCTCGGCCGGATCGTCGACATCGGCGCCGAACTGTTCGCGATGAGCGCCGTCTGCGTCCGCGCCGAACTCCTGCGCACCACCGAGGCGCACGGCCGCGAGGCGTACCAGCTCGCGGACGCCTTCTGCGGTCAGTCCCGCATTCGCGTCGAAGAACTCTTCGGCCGCCTGTGGTCCAACACCGACGACGTCGACCGCAAGGTCGTCAAGGGCGTCCTCGGCGGCGCCTACACCTGGCTGGAGAACGGAATCGTCGACCTCTCGGGCGACGGCCCCTGGATCGCCGACGCGACCCCCGGAACATCAGCAAAAGAAAACGTCCACCGCCCCATCCGCTGACCTTTCCCCCAGGAATGCACTGCTGCCCCCGCCGCCATTCTGCTGCTTGCCGCACAGAATTTCTGCGTCAACAATGAGCGGACCGGCGAGCGGGGGCAGCGCCCCTGAGGGGGCGCGGGGAACGGCGCAGTCTTTTCGCTTTTCAGGGGCGCGGGGCTGTGACATATGCGGCTCCGCCGCGTGGGCACGACCAGCCCCCACCGGCCGGCACCCGAAGAACGGGATCAGGTACATCCGTGTCAGGGGGTAATGCCAGTGCCGGTACTGGGTCTCGACAACATCACCGGCAGGATAATGCGCGCCGGCGAAGGCAGAATCCTCCGCAGACTCCAGCGCACCGCTGAACAGATCGGCTCCCTCGAAGCGGAATTCGAGCAGCTCACCGACGAAGAACTCCAATCCCTCACCCCCGAGTTCAAGGAACGGTACGAGGCCGGGGAAAGCCTCGACGACCTCCTGCCGGAGGCATTCGCCGCGATGCGGGAGGCCGCCCGCCGCACTCTCGGGATGCGCCACTTCGACGTACAGCTGATGGGCGGCGCGGCCCTCCACCTCGGCAACATCGCCGAGATGCAGACCGGCGAGGGCAAGACCCTGGTCGCCACCCTGCCCGTCTACCTGAACGCCCTGACCGGCAAGGGCGTCCACCTCGTCACCGTCAACGACTACCTCGCCCAGCGCGACGCCGACTGGATGGGCCGCGCCTACCGCTTCCTCGGGCTGACCGTCGGTGTCATCAAGACCCAGTCGACCCCGGCCGAGCGCCGCGCCCAGTACGCCTGCGACATCACCTACGGCACCAACACCGAGTTCGGCTTCGACTACCTGCGCGACAACATGGCCTGGTCGAGGGACGAACTCGTGCAGCGCGGCCACCACTTCGCCATCGTCGACGAGGCCGACTCGATCCTCATCGACGAGGCCAGGACCCCGCTGATCATCTCCGGCCCGGCCGACCAGCCCACGCACTGGTACGAGGCGTTCGCCAGGATGGTCACCCGGATGCGCGGAGTCGCCGTCCAGGACGAGAACTTCACCACCCCGTCCGACAAGGACCGCCTCGCCGGGCTGCGCGCCACGCACGACTACGAGTACGACCCGAAGAAACGCACGGTGGCGATCCTCGACCGCGGAGTGGAGTTCCTCCAGGACCAGCTCGGCATCGACAGCCTCTACGAGTCCGACCACACCTCCCTCATCGGCCATCTGAACAACGCGCTCAAGGCGAAGGAACACTTCAAGCGCGACAAGGACTACGTCGTCACGAACGGCGAGGTCCTCATCGTCGACGAGCACACCGGCCGCATCCTCGCCGGACGCCGGTACAACGAGGGCCTCCATCAGGCCATCGAGGCGAAGGAAGCGGTGACGGTCAAGGACGAGAACCAGACCCTCGCCACGATCACCCTGCAGAACTTCTTCCGGCTCTACGACAAGCTCGGCGGAATGACCGGCACCGCCATGACCGAGGCCGCCGAGTTCCACCAGATCTACAAACTGCACGTGGTGCCGATCCCCACCAACCGGCCGATGGCCCGCGCCGACGACCCCGACCAGATCTACCGGACCGTCGACGCCAAGTACACGGCGATCCTCGACGACATCGCCGACAAGCACGACAAGGGCCAGCCGGTCCTCGTCGGCACCACCTCCGTCGAGAAGTCCGAGACCCTCGCCGCCCGGCTGCGGCAGCGCGGCATACGGCACGAGGTGCTCAACGCGAAGAACCACCAGCGCGAGGCACAGATCGTGGCCCAGGCGGGCCGCAGGGGCGCGGTCACCGTGGCCACCAACATGGCGGGCCGCGGCACCGACATCATGCTCGGCGGCAACCCGGAGGCCATGGCGCTCGCGGAACTGGACCGGCGCGGCCTCAGTGCCGAGGAGAGCCCGGACGAGTACCGGGAGGAACACCGCAGGACCCTGGAGCGGATCAAGGAGTCGGTCGCCGCCGAGCACGACGAGGTGAAGGACCTCGGCGGGCTGTACGTGCTGGGCACCGAGCGCCACGAGTCGCGCCGCATCGACAACCAGCTGCGCGGCCGCTCCGGCCGCCAGGGCGACCCCGGCGCCTCCCGGTTCTACCTCTCCCTGGAGGACGACCTGATGCGGCTGTTCCGCGCCCAGGTCGTCGACCGCGTGATGGCCATGGCGAACGTCCCCGACGACGTCCCCATCGAGAACAAGATGGTCACGCGCGCCATCGCCTCCGCCCAGTCCCAGCTGGAGCAGCAGCACTTCGAGTCCCGCAAGGACGTCCTCAAGTTCGACGAGGTCCTCAACCGCCAGCGCACCCTCATCTACGCCGAACGCCGGCGCGTACTGGCCGGGGAGGACCTGCGGGAACAGATCCTCCACTTCATGGACGACACCATCCGCGCGTACGTCGCCGTGGAGACCGCCGACGGCTTCCCCGAGGAGTGGGACCTGGACCGGCTCTGGGTCGCCTTCGAACAGCTGTACCCGGTCGGGGTCACCGTGGACGACCTGGAGGAGGCCGCGGGCGACCGCTCCGACCTCACCGCGGACTCGATCGCCGACGCCGTCATCGAAGACGTCCACGCCCGCTACGAGGAGCGCGAGACCGAACTGGGCGCCGACGCCCTGCGCGATCTGGAACGCCTCGTGGTGCTGTCGGTCCTGGACCGCAAATGGCGCGAGCACCTGTACGAGATGGACTACCTGCGGGACGGGATCGGACTGCGGTGGACGCTCGGCCGGGAACCGATCATCGAGTACGAGCGTGAGGGCTACGACATGTTCGTCGCGATGAACGACGCGATCAAGGAGGAGTCCGTCGGGTACGTCTTCAATCTGGACGCGTCCGGTGAATCCGCCGGTCAGGAGAGCCTGGAGGCCGGCCGGCGGACCGATGGCCTGCATTTCAGTGCGCCCACGCTGGATACCGCGGAGGGGGTCGTCGAAGGGGACTTCTCACCGGAGCCTCCGGTGGAGGACGCGGCGGCCGGTGCGAGGCCTCGTCCGCGGCGTGCGGGGAAGTCGCGGAACCGGCGGAAGCGCAAGAGGTAGGGGATCCGCGGGATCGTCGGCGGGTGCGGCCCGGTGGGGGCTCGTCGCGCGGTTCCCCGCGCCCCTTACGGGGCTCCGCTGTCCCCGGTCGCCCGGCGTTGCGGCAACAATGGGGGGATGAGCGACAGTCCAGCCCCCCTCGCCGATCCGCATCTCGTCTTCGATCCTGTGGACGGGAGCCGGGACGTCGTGATCCTCGGCTCCACCGGCTCGATCGGTACGCAGGCCATCGACCTCGTGCTGCGCAACCCCGACCGGTTCCGGGTGACCGGGCTCTCCGCGGCGGGCGGGAGGGTGGAGCTGCTGGCGGAGCAGGCGCACCGGCTCCGCGTCACGACCGTCGCCGTGGCCCGCGAGGACGCCGTACCGGCCCTGCGTGAGGCACTTTCCGCGCGGTACGGGCCCGGGGAGCCCCTGCCGGAACTGCTCGCCGGAGCGGACGCGGCCACCCAGCTCGCCGCCTCCCCGGCGCACACCGTCCTGAACGGCATCACCGGCTCGATCGGCCTCGCCCCCACCCTCGCCGCCCTGGAGGCGGGCCGCACCCTCGCGCTCGCCAACAAGGAGTCGCTCATCGTCGGCGGCCCCCTGGTGAAGGCGCTGGCCGCGCCGGGCCAGATCATCCCCGTCGACTCCGAGCACGCGGCCCTGTTCCAAGCGCTCGCCTCGGGGACCAGGGCCGACGTACGCAAGCTCGTCGTCACCGCCTCCGGCGGCCCCTTCAGAGGACGTACGAAGGCCGAGCTGGCCGATGTCGCCCCCGAGGACGCCCTCGCGCACCCCACCTGGGCCATGGGCCCGGTCATCACCGTCAACTCCGCGACCCTCGTCAACAAGGGCCTCGAAGTGATCGAGGCGCACCTCCTCTACGACATTCCCTTCGACCGCATTGAGGTGGTCGTGCATCCGCAGTCGTATGTCCACTCGATGGTTGAGTTCACGGACGGCTCCACGATGGCCCAGGCGACGCCCCCCGACATGCGCGGGCCGATCGCCATCGGTCTGGGCTGGCCGCAGCGCGTCCCCGACGCGGCGCCCGCCTTCGACTGGTCGAAGGCGTCGAGCTGGGAGTTCTTCCCGCTCGACAACGACGCGTTTCCGTCGGTGGGGCTCGCCCGGCACGTCGGGGAGCTCGCGGGCACGGCCCCCGCGGTGTTCAATGCGGCCAACGAAGAATGCGTGGACGCGTTCCTGAACGGCACGCTGCCGTTCAACGGGATCATGGAGACCGTCACGGAGGTCGTCGCCGAGCACGGCACGCCCCGCGCGGGAACCCCGCTCACCGTGGCGGACGTCCTCGAAGCGGAGACCTGGGCCCGCGCCCGGGCCCGCGAACTGACAGCACAGACAGCGGCTCGGACGACAGCCAAGACAACGGCGGAGGCTCGTGCATGACGACCCTGATGATGATCCTCGGCATAGTCGTCTTCGCGGTCGGCCTGCTCTTCTCGATCGCCTGGCACGAGCTGGGGCATCTCTCCACGGCCAAGCTGTTCGGCATCCGCGTGCCGCAGTACATGGTCGGCTTCGGCCCGACGATCTTCTCGCGCAAGAAGGGCGACACGGAGTACGGGGTCAAGGCGATTCCGCTCGGCGGCTACATCCGCATGATCGGGATGTTCCCGCCCGGCCCCGACGGCCGTATCGAGGCCCGCTCGACCTCCCCGTGGCGCGGCATGATCGAGGACGCCAGGGCGCAGTCCTTCGAGGAACTGCAGCCGGGTGACGAGAGCCGGCTCTTCTACACGCGCAAGCCGTGGAAGCGCGTGATCGTGATGTTCGCCGGCCCCTTCATGAACCTGATCCTGGCCGTCGCGATCTTCCTCGGCGTGATGATGACCTTCGGCGTCCAGACCCAGACCACCACGGTGGGCAAGGTCTCCGACTGCGTCATCGAGCAGAGCGAGTCCCGCTCCGAGTGCCAGAAGAGCGACACGGCGGCGCCCGCCAAGGCCGCCGGGCTCAAGGGCGGTGACAAGATCCTCGCGTTCAACGGCGAGAAGGTCACCGACTGGTCCGCCCTCCAGGCCGACATCCGCGCCAACCCCGGCAAGGACGTCACCCTGACCGTCGAGCGCGACGGCAGGCAGCTCGACCTCTCCGCCCACCTCATCCGCAACCAGGTCAGCAAGACCGACGGCCAGGGCGGCTACGTCGAGGGCAAGTACGTGTACGCCGGGTTCCTCGGCTTCACACCCGCCTCCGGCATCGTCCAGCAGTCCTTCGGACAGTCCGTGGACCGCATGGGCGACATGATGCAGAACGGCGTCGAGTCCCTGCTCAACCTGCCGTCCAAGGTGCCCGCACTGTGGGACGCGGCCTTCGGCGACGGCCCGCGCGAGCCCGACTCCCCGATGGGCGTGGTCGGCGCGGCACGCGTCGGCGGCGAGGTCTTCACGCTGGACATCCCGCCGGAGAACCAGATCGCGATGATGCTGTTCCTCGTCGCGGGCTTCAACCTCTCCCTGTTCCTGTTCAACATGCTCCCGCTGCTGCCGCTCGACGGCGGGCACATCGCGGGCGCCCTGTGGGAGTCGCTGCGGCGCAACGGCGCGAAGGTGCTGCGCCGCCCGGACCCCGGCCCCTTCGACGTGGCGAAGCTGATGCCGGTCGCGTACGTGGTGGCCGGAATCTTCATCTGTTTCACGATCCTGGTCCTGATCGCGGACGTGGTCAACCCGGTCAGAATCTCGTAGCCACACGGAGTTTGCGGCGGCCGGACACCATGGGTGTCCGGCCGTCCTCCATCGGGTGGTCCTGTTCGGGGAATGTGCTTCCGGGTTCGAGGGTGCCGTAATCTCGATGACTGGAGCCCGTCAGCTTTCGGGACCGACCGAATCCTTACCTTGGGGTTGCACAGCAGATGACCGCGATTTCACTCGGCATGCCGGACGTTCCGACGAGGCTCGCCGAGCGCCGCAAGAGCCGGAAGATCCAGGTCGGAACCGTGGCGGTGGGTGGCGACGCACCCGTCTCGGTCCAGTCGATGACGACCACGCGTACGTCGGACATCGGAGCCACGCTTCAGCAGATCGCCGAGCTGACCGCGTCCGGCTGCCAGATCGTGCGGGTGGCGTGCCCCACGCAGGACGACGCCGACGCGCTCGCCACCATCGCCAAGAAGTCGCAGATCCCGGTCATCGCCGACATCCACTTCCAGCCGAAGTACGTGTTCGCCGCGATCGACGCCGGCTGCGCGGCGGTGCGCGTGAACCCCGGGAACATCAAGCAGTTCGACGACCAGGTCAAGGAGATCGCGCGGGCCGCCAAGGACCACGGCACCCCGATCCGCATCGGCGTGAACGCCGGCTCCCTCGACCGGCGGCTGCTCCAGAAGTACGGCAAGGCCACCCCCGAGGCGCTCGTCGAGTCCGCGCTCTGGGAGGCGTCCCTCTTCGAGGAGCACGACTTCCGGGACATCAAGATCTCGGTCAAGCACAACGACCCGGTGGTCATGGTCAACGCCTACCGCCAGCTCGCCGCCGCCTGCGACTACCCCCTCCACCTCGGCGTCACCGAGGCAGGCCCCGCCTTCCAGGGCACGATCAAGTCGGCGGTCGCCTTCGGGGCGCTGCTCAGCGAGGGCATCGGCGACACCATCCGC
The DNA here is from genome assembly GCF_003024195.1 of Streptomyces dioscori. Classification (GTDB taxonomy): domain Bacteria; phylum Actinomycetota; class Actinomycetes; order Streptomycetales; family Streptomycetaceae; genus Streptomyces; species Streptomyces dioscori. The sequence goes on along the minus strand of NZ_KZ679059.1, from coordinate 41,579 downwards.
GTCTCCCTCTCGGCCCCGCCGGTCGAGGAGATCAAGGTCGGCATGCAGATCCTGGAGTCGCTGAACCTCAAGCAGCGCCGCCTGGAGATCGTCTCCTGCCCGTCCTGCGGGCGCGCGCAGGTCGACGTCTACAAGCTCGCCGAGGAGGTCACCGCAGGCCTGGAAGGCATGGAGGTGCCCCTCCGTGTCGCGGTCATGGGCTGCGTCGTGAACGGGCCCGGCGAGGCCCGCGAGGCCGACCTCGGCGTCGCCTCCGGCAACGGCAAGGGCCAGATCTTCGTCAAGGGCGAGGTCATCAAGACGGTCCCGGAGTCGAAGATCGTGGAGACGCTGATCGAAGAGGCGATGAAGATCGCCGAGCAGATGGAGGCCGACGGCATCCCCTCCGGGGAGCCTTCTGTGGCGATCGCCGGCTGAAACCGCCCTTTTTGCGCCCCCGCCGCCCCTACCCTTCCCGTCACTGTGTCCTCAAACGCCGGACGGGCTGAAAGACATCCGCCGGTCCGGGGACATCTCAGCCCGTCCGGCGTTTGAGGACCGGGGGTTCGGGGGCAGCGCCCCCGAGTCGTGGACGGGAACGGGTAGGGGCGGCGGGGGCGAGAAAAACCCCACCCACCCCATCGGTCGGCACGCCACATATTCGCCAGGTACAGTGCGGAGATCAGCAGACCTGATGGTGAAGGCCCCGCACGTGTTGACGCAGACGACCACCAGAGTCCTCGAACCGAGTGACCTGGACGCCGCGCTCGCCGTCCTCGACCGCGAGCCGGTGGCGAACGCCTTCGTGACCTCCCGTGTACAGGTCGCCGGCCTGGACCCCTGGCGCCTGGGCGGCGAGATGTGGGGCTGGTACGAGGACGGCATGCTCACGTCCCTCTGCTACGCGGGCGCCAACCTCGTCCCGATCTGCGCCACCCCCCGCGCCGTACGCGCCTTCGCGGACCGCGCCCGCAGGGCAGGCCGTCGCTGCTCCTCCATCGTCGGCCCCTCCGACGCCACGGCCCAGCTCTGGCGCCTCCTCGAACCGAACTGGGGCCCCGCCCGTGAGGTCAGGCCGCACCAGCCCCTGATGGTCGCCGACCGGCTCCCCGCCGACATCCCCCCGGACCCGTACGTCCGTCGCATCCGCAAGGACGAGATGGAGACGATCATGCCGGCGTGCGTGGCGATGTTCACGGAGGAGGTCGGCGTCTCCCCGCTCGCGGGCGACGGAGGCCTGCTCTACCAGGCGCGGGTCGCCGAACTCGTCGGCTCGGGGCGCTCGTTCGCCCGCGTCGACCGCGACGGCCGGGTCGTCTTCAAAGCGGAGATCGGCGCCGCGACCAACCAGGCCTGCCAGATCCAGGGCGTCTGGGTCGCCCCCGAGTACCGCGGCCAGGGATACGCGGCCCCCGGCATGGCGGCGGTCCTGCGCTACGCCCTCGCGGACGTGGCCCCCCTGGTGAGCCTCTACGTCAACGACTACAACACAGCGGCCCGAGCCACCTACCGCAGAACCGGCTTCCAGGAAATAGGCGCATTCATGAGCGTCCTGTTCTGAGCCCCTGGAGGGGCGCAGCCCCTTTCAGGGGCGCGAGGAACGGCGCGACCAGCCACATCCAGCCCGCACCCGACAAGACGACAGCCAGGGGCGGGCCCATACAGTGGAGACCCCCAGGTAGTCTCCGCACATGCTGCGCTTCCCCGGTCAGCCCGGTCAGCCCGGTCAGGGCCCCCTCACGCCCGACGACATCGTCATCGGCCCCCTGGACCTGGCCACCCGTGTCGACGAGGCGCTGAACGTCCAGGCCGTGGCCTTCGGGCTCGGCGCGGACGAGATCGCCGTACGACGCCAGATCGTGCTCCGCCACCTCACCTTCCCCGGCGCTCGCGCGCTCGGCGCGACCACCGTCGGCGGACGGCTCGCCGGGTTCGTCTACGGCATGCCCAACGACCGCGCGCACTGGTGGTCCACCGTCGTCGAGCCCTATCTGCGCGGGCGGGACCACGACGGCTGGCTGGACGACTCCTTCGTGATCACCGAACTGCACGTCCACCCGGACTTCCAGAACCGCGGGGTGGGCCGCGCCCTGATCACCACGATCACGGACAGTGCCGCCGAACCGCGCTCGATCCTCTCCGCGATCGACAAGGAGAGCCCGGCCCGCGGCCTGTACCGCTCGCTCGGTTACGAGGACCTGGTCGTCCGGGTCCTGTTCCCCAGCGCCCCGAAGCCGTACGTGGTGATGGGCGCCCCGCTGCCCCTCAGACGCCGCTGACGGACCCCGGGCCGGACCTCGCGCCGGAGCTTGGGCCGGGCCCTCACCGGACCCCCGTCCGCCACGGCTGCCGCCGAAACGGATTTCCGGCGACGGCAGGCACCCGGCTAACCTCCAAGCACCACCCTTACGCAGCAGGAGTCGAGAACCATGGCCCAGGTCCAGCGCATGTCCCGTTTGATGGTCAAGACACTGCGCGACGATCCGGCCGACGCCGAGGTGCTCAGCCACAAGCTCCTGGTGCGCGCCGGCTACGTCCGCAGGACCGCCGCCGGTCTGTGGTCCTGGCTGCCGCTCGGCAAGAAGGTGCTGGCCAACGTCGAACGGGTCGTCCGCGAGGAGATGGACGCCATCGGCGCCCAGGAGGTCACTCTCCCCGCCCTGCTGCCGAAGGAGCCCTACGAGGCGACCGGCCGCTGGGAGGAGTACGGCCCCGAGCTGTTCCGTCTCAACGACCGCAAGGGCGGCGACTACCTCCTCGGCCCGACCCACGAGGAGATCTTCACCCTCCTGGTCAAGGACCAGTGCACGTCCTACAAGGACCTGCCCGTCATCCTCTACCAGATCCAGAACAAGTACCGCGACGAGGCCCGCCCCCGCGCCGGCATCCTGCGCGGCCGCGAGTTCCTGATGAAGGACTCGTACTCCTTCGACACGGAGGACGAGGGCCTCGCCGAGTCGTACGCCCTGCACCGCGCCGCGTACCAGAAGATCTTCGCGCGTCTCGGTCTCGACTACCGCATCTGCGCCGCCACCGCGGGCGCCATGGGCGGCTCCAAGTCCGAGGAGTTCCTCGCCCCGGCCGCGGCCGGCGAGGACACCTTCGCCGACTGTCCGAACTGCGACTACGCCGCCAACACCGAGGCGGTCACGTACGCGCTGAAGCCGGTCGACGCGGCCGGGGTCCCCGCCCTGGAGGAGATCCCCACCCCCGAGACCCCGACCATCGAGACGCTCGCCGCGTACCTGGCGGTCCCCGCCTCCGCCACGCTGAAGAACCTCCTGGTCAAGGTGGCCGGCGAGATCGTGGCGGTCGGCGTTCCCGGTGACCGCGAGGTCGACCTGGACAAGGTGGAGGCGCACTTCGCCCCCGCCCCCGTCGAACTGGTCACGGCCGAGGACTTCACGGGCCGCGACGACCTCGTACGCGGCTATGTCGGCCCGCAGGGCCTGGAGAAGGTCCGCTACCTCGCCGACCCGCGCGTCGCCCCCGGCACCGCCTGGATCACCGGCGCCAACCAGGACGGCGTGCACGCGAAGAACGTCGTCGCGGGCCGTGACTTCGAGGTCGACGAGTACGTGGATGTGGTCGTCGTGCGCGAGGGCGACCCCTGCCCCGCCTGCGGCACCGGCCTCAAGCTGGACCGCGCCATCGAGATCGGCCACATCTTCCAGCTCGGCCGCAAGTACGCCGACGCCCTCCAGCTCGACGTGCTCGGCAAGCAGGGCAAGCCCGTCCGCGTCACCATGGGCTCGTACGGCATCGGTGTCTCGCGCGCGGTCGCGGCGCTCGCCGAGCAGCACGCCGACGAGCAGGGCCTGGTCTGGCCCGCCGAGATCGCCCCGGCCGACGTCCACGTCGTCGCGGCGGGCAAGGCCCTCCAGACCGAGCTGGCGCTGGACGTCTCGGAGAAGCTGAACGCGGTGGGTCTGCGCGTGCTCGTGGACGACCGCGCGGGTGTCTCGCCCGGTGTGAAGTTCACCGACGCCGAACTCATCGGCGTACCGAAGATCCTGGTGGCCGGCCGGCGTTCCGCCGAGGGCGTCCTGGAGCTGAAGGACCGCCGCACCGGCGAGCGCGAGGAACTGACCGTGGACGAGGCGATCGCCCGCCTCACGGCATAGCACGCGGAGTCCCGCGCCCCGCCCCTCAAGGGGCGCGGGGAACTGCGCGCTCAGCCCACGACAACGCGCGCACGACAGCCGACGACCACCCCACGTGGCACCACCCGGCCGCTCACAGCCACGCCGCGAACTCCAGCAGCAGCTCGGCGTCCCGCGGCCGGCCCACCCGCCGGGCCCGTACGCCCGACTCCACGGCCCGGAACAGGGTCCAGCCGCGCAGCCGTTCCTGGTCCAGGTCCAGGGACTCCGCGAGCCGCTTGATCCGCCGGCGGGTGGTGGAGCCGCCGGACGGCGAGGCGATCAGGTCCTCGACCCGGTCGCGGACCAGCCGGGCCAGGTCGAAGGCGCACTCGCCGACCACGGGGTCGGGGCCGACGGCCAGCCAGGGACTGCGTTCACCGGCCAGGACCTTGCTCTGGCGGAAGGTGCCGTGCAGCAGATGCGCCCGCGACGGCGACGCCAGCAGTTCCGCACGCACCGAGAGGGCCGCGTCGACCAGCGGCACAGCCTCCGCGTCGGCGCCCGCCCGCATCGCCTCCGCCTGCCGTCCGGTCCGCTCGGCCACCGTCTCGAACACATGGTCCGAAGGCGGCTCGACCCACAGCCGGCGCAGCGTCCCGGCCGCCTCCAGCATCGACTTGGCCTCCGGCAGCGACCGCACCGACACATCGGGATGCAGCCGTTCGAGCAGCAGTACGCCCTCGGTACCGGCCGGCTCCAGGAGGCGCACCGCGCCCAGGCCGTCCCAGTGCGCCAGCGCGGCCCGCTCGCTCTCCGGGCGGGCCCGGTCCGGCGCCAGCTTCAGTACGGCGGGGGTGCCGTCCGCCAGCCGGACCAGGATCACCAGGCTGCCGCGCCCGCCGGGAACCTGCACACGCTCCACGGTCGACCCGCGTAGCGCGACCGCCCGCTCGGCCGCCTCGGGCAGCTTCGCCAGCCAGTCGTCACCACCCGGTGCCGCCTCGCCGAGCGCCTTGACCAGACGCCGCGGCGGTTCGAAAGCCATGCGCGCGTAGTTCCCTTCCGTGTACGGCCCCCCTGTACGCGTCTCCGTGCGCGTTACGAGGTCGGTGTCGCCGACGCGGTGGCGGTGGCCGACCGCTCGGCGAGACCAGGGAAGGCTACGCTCTCGCCGCGCCAGCGCACCGCCCGCACCGCTGCGTCCCGCAAGGCCTGTGCCGCGGCCTGCCGCCGGTCGCCCTTGGCTGCCCGGACGAGGTCGGAGTACACCCCGGCCACGCGGTCCTCCAGCTCGGCGGCGAGCCGCAGGGCGGACTCCGCGTCCGGGACGGTGAAGGGCAGCTTGTAGGCCGCCGCCGCCGGTCCCGGCCTGCCGCCCAGGTCGCGCACCGTGCGGGCCAGCTCGTCACGGCGGGCGCGGTGCGCGTCGTAGGCGGCCCGCGCCTCGGTCCGCCGTGCCTCGTCGATACGGGCGCCCACGACCCCGTAGCCGTACACGGCGGCGTGCTCGGCGGCGAGCGCGGCCTGCGCGGCCGTCAGCTCCGCCGACGCCTTCGCGGCCGCCCTCGCTCGGGCCCCGCTCGCTCCAGTCCTGCCGGAACCGCTCACTTCTTGTCCTCCGTCAGCAGGAACGCGTGCCCCGCGCCGGCCGCCGCCACCGAGGCGAGCAGCCGGGCCAGCTCTCCCGGCACGTCCGGCAGGGCCTTCATCCGCCGGTTCGCCAACGCCCGCTCGGCCGCCGCGAGTTCGCCGCGGGCTCCCTTCTCGGTCGCCGGCACCTCGGGGGAGGCGGAGGCGGCAGGAGAAGGGGTGCTCGAAGCGCTCGCGGAAGCACCGGCGGAAGGTTTCGCCCGCTTGCCGCCGCCGAACGCCTCGGCGTGTCGCACGACCTCCGCGAGCAGCGGTGACAGCCGGGCGTCCAGCGCGGGATGCGCGGCGAGCACGGCCTCGTACCGCCGCGCGAGCTGTTCGCTGTCGCGGGCCGCACGCGCGCGTGCCCGCGCGGCGGCGGACGAACTCCCGCTGGTGGTCCCGGAGGCGGAGTCGGAGCCGGAGCAGCCGGCGAGCAGCGCGGAACCGGCGGCGGCTCCGGCGGCCCCGGCGAGCAGGCTCCTTCGGCGCGGCCCCGAGGGGGTGCGCGACGGCAGGGTGAACGGCACGGCAGACGTCCTCGTCAGGGCTCGTACGAACGAAGTGGGCGGCAGACCCTTGATCACGGTACCCGCGTACCGCCCCGGGGCCCACCAGCGGCGCCGCCCTGTCGCCGGGCGGGACACGGTGGACGGCAACACCCCTTGGGACCGGATACCCTTTGACCTGACACGCGACCTACCCACAACAGCACACGCGGCCGAGGAGTCACCCGGATGAGCACCACCCAGAGCGAGAGGCTGCGAGAGCTCCTGGAACCGCTCGTCAGCTCGCAGGGACTCGACCTCGAAGAGATCGAAGTGGACTCGGTGGGCCGTAAGCGTGTGCTGCGTGTCGTCGTCGACTCCGACGAAGGAGCCGACCTCGACGCCATCGCCGATGTGAGCCGCGCGCTCTCGGCGAAGCTCGACGAGACCGACGCCATGGGCCAGGGCGAGTACACCCTTGAGGTGGGAACCCCCGGCGCCGAGCGCGAGCTGAAGGAACACCGCCACTACGTACGTGCCACCGGGCGACTCGTGAAGTTCCAGCTGGGCGACAGTGACGAGCTGATCGCGCGGATCATCACGGTCGACGACGAGGGTGTGGACGTGGAGGTGCCCGGCGTGAAGGGGCGCAAGCCCACCGCCAGGCGGCTCGCCTTCGAGGACATCGCCAAGGCGCGCGTCCAGGTCGAGTTCAACCGCAAGGACAAGAAGGACGAGAAGGACATGGAAGAGGAGGAGGCGTAGCCGTGGACATCGACATGAGTGCCCTGCGGGGCCTGGTGCGGGAGAAGGAGATCTCCTTCGACCTGCTGGTCGAAGCGATCGAGTCGGCCCTCCTCATCGCCTACCACCGCACCGAGGGAAGCCGCCGTCACGCGCGCGTGAAGCTCGACCGGGAGACCGGCCATGTGACCGTGTGGGCGAAGGAGGACCCCGCCGACCTGGAGGAGGGGCAGGAGGCACGCGAGTTCGACGACACCCCGTCGGACTTCGGCCGGATCGCCGCCACCACCGCCAAGCAGGTCATCCTGCAGCGTCTGCGGGACGCGGAGGACGACGCGACGCTCGGCGAGTACGCGGGCCGGGAGGGCGACATCGTCACCGGTGTCGTCCAGCAGGGCCGCGACCCGAAGAACGTGCTCGTCGACATCGGCAAGCTGGAGGCCATCCTGCCGGTGCAGGAGCAGGTCCCCGGTGAGTCGTACCAGCACGGCATGCGGCTGCGGTCGTACGTCGTCCGGGTGGCGAAGGGTGTCCGCGGTCCGTCCGTGACGCTCTCCCGCACGCACCCGAACCTGGTCAAGAAGCTCTTCGCGCTGGAGGTGCCGGAGATCGCCGACGGGTCCGTCGAGATCGCCGCCATCGCCCGCGAGGCCGGCCACCGCACGAAGATCGCCGTCCGGTCCACCCGGTCGGGGCTCAACGCCAAGGGCGCCTGCATCGGCCCGATGGGCGGCCGGGTGCGCAACGTGATGGCCGAGCTGAACGGCGAGAAGATCGACATCGTCGACTGGTCGGACGACCCCGCGGACATGGTGGGCAACGCGCTCTCCCCGGCCCGGGTCTCCAAGGTCGAGGTCGTCGATCTCGCGGCCCGGTCCGCCCGGGTGACGGTCCCCGACTACCAGCTGTCGCTGGCGATCGGCAAGGAGGGCCAGAACGCCCGCCTCGCCGCCCGGCTGACCGGCTGGCGCATCGACATCCGCCCGGACACCGAGCAGACCGGTGAGGACGGCGGCGACGGGTCCGGCGAGCGGCGCGAGTACCGGCGTGACGACCGCCGTGACGAGCGCCGTGACGACCGGCGCGAGGGCCGGTCCGGGGAGTGACCCGGGAATAGACCCGAGCCGCGAGTGGTTTGGATCACGGCGGTTTCACGACAGTTTTATGCGCGGCAACTGTTCGATACTTGCCCCAAAGGGGTGAGGTCGGTGCAGGGAGGTAGACTTAAGCGTGTCTGACCGGACGCATGCCCGCGCATGCCCTGAACGCACCTGTGTGGGGTGTCGGGAGCGAGCGGTCAAGACCGATCTGCTGCGTGCTGTGGTGGTCGAGGGTGAATGTGTCCCCGATCCTCGCGGTACGCTGCCCGGCCGGGGTGCGTATGTACACCCCGCCCTGGTCTGTCTCGACCTGGCGGTCCGCCGCCGGGCGTTCCCACGGGCGCTGCGTGCCCCGGGTCAGCTCGACACAAAGGCGTTGCGCCTGTACGTCGAGCGGCAGACAGTTGCCGAGCAGGCAACACCGTAAGACGTGTCGCACGGATCCCCGTGCGGCCCTGGTACCCCGCGAGTTGGAAGTAGGTCGAGATTGCGATGAGCACTCGATGAGCACGCGATGAGTACGCCCATGAAGTAGCGACGGTCCGGACGCAACCCGGACCTAAAAGGAGCGAAGTGGCTAAGGTCCGGGTATACGAACTCGCCAAGGAGTTCGGGGTGGAGAGCAAGGTCGTCATGGCCAAGCTCCAAGAACTCGGTGAATTCGTCCGTTCGGCGTCCTCGACGATCGAGGCGCCCGTAGTACGCAAACTGACCGACGCCCTCCAGCAGGGCAACGGCGGCGGCAAGCCCGCCCCGCGCAAGGCCGCGCCCGCCAGGCCCGGCGCGCCTTCACCGGCGCAGGCCGCCCGTCCGGGTCCGGCCGCCCCGCGCCCGCCGGCCCCGAAGCCGGCCGCCGCGGAGAAGCCCGCGGACACCACGGCCCCGGCGGCTCCCGCCGCCCCGGCCTCCGGTACGCGTCCGACGCCGGGCCCCAAGCCCGCGCCGAAGCCCGTCCCGGCGTCCCCGGCTCCGGCCGCCCCCGAGTTCACCGCGCCGCCCGCGGCTCCGGTGACCCCCGCCCCGGCCGCGAACCCGCGTCCGAGCAGCGGTGCACGTCCCGGCGCCCCGAAGCCCGGTGTCCGTCCGGCAGGCCCCGCACAGGGCGGCCAGGGCGGTCCCGGTCAGGGCCGTGGCGAGCGTCCCGAGCGCAGCGACCGCGGTGACCGTCAGGGTGCCCCGCGTCCCGGCGGCCAGGGCACGCGTCCCGGTGGTCGTCCCGCGGGACCGCGTCCCGGCAACAACCCGTTCACGTCCGGTGGCTCCACCGGCATGGCACGTCCGCAGACGCCCCGTCCGGGCGGCGCACGTCCCGGCCCCGGCGGACCCGGTGGTTCCGGTGCTCCGGGCGGCGCTCCGCGTCCCCAGGGCGCGGGCCAGGACCGCGGTCCCCGTCCGCAGGGCGGCCCCGGCGGCGCCCCGCGTCCCGGCGGCGGTCCCGGTGGTGCCCGTCCCACTCCGGGCGGCATGCCCCGTCCGCAGGGTGGTCCCGGTGGCGCTCCGCGTCCCGGTGGCGGTCCCGGCGGAAACCGTCCCAACCCCGGCATGATGCCGCAGCGTCCGGCTGCCGGCCCGCGTCCCGGCGGCGGTGGCCCCGGTGGCCGCGGTCCCGGCGGCGGAGGTCGTCCCGGCGGCGGTGCCGGTGGCGGTCGTCCCGGTGGCGGCGGCTTCGCAGGCCGTCCCGGTGGTCCCGGTGGCGGCGGCGGTGGCTTCGCGGGTCGTCCCGGTGGTCCCGGTGGCGGTGGCGGCGGTTTCGCCGGCCGTCCGGGTGGTCCCGGTGGCGGCGGCGGTGGCCGTCCCGGCTTCGGCGGTCGTCCCGGTGGTCCCGGTGGCCGTGGAGGCACACAGGGCGCCTTCGGCCGTCCCGGTGGTCCCGCGCGTCGCGGTCGCAAGTCGAAGCGGCAGAGGCGCCAGGAGTACGAGGCCATGCAGGCCCCGTCGGTCGGCGGCGTCATGCTGCCTCGCGGCAACGGACAGTCCGTCCGCCTGTCGCGCGGTGCCTCGCTCACCGACTTCGCCGAGAAGATCGGCGCCAACCCGGCGTCGCTCGTCGGCGTGATGATGAACCTCGGCGAGATGGTCACTGCCACGCAGTCCGTCTCCGACGAGACGCTGAAGCTCCTCGCGGACGAGATGAACTTCGTCCTTGAGATCGTCAGCCCCGAGGAGGAGGACCGCGAGCTTCTGGAGTCCTTCGACATCGAGTTCGGCGAGGACGAGGGTGGCGAGGAGTTCCTCGTCGCGCGTCCGCCGGTCGTGACCGTCATGGGTCACGTCGACCACGGTAAGACCCGCCTTCTCGACACCATCCGCAAGACGAACGTCGTCGCGGGCGAGGCCGGTGGCATCACCCAGCACATCGGTGCCTACCAGGTCGCGACCCTCGTCAACGAGGAAGAGCGGCGCATCACCTTCATCGACACCCCGGGTCACGAGGCGTTCACCGCCATGCGTGCACGTGGTGCGAAGTCGACCGACATCGCGATCCTCGTGGTGGCGGCCAACGACGGTGTGATGCCCCAGACGATCGAGGCGCTGAACCACGCCAAGGCGGCCGGTGTGCCGATCGTGGTCGCGGTCAACAAGATCGACGTCGAGGGTGCCGACCCGACCAAGGTGCGCGGTCAGCTCACCGAGTTCGGTCTGGTGGCCGAGGAGTACGGCGGCGACACCATGTTCGTCGACATCTCCGCCAAGCAGGGCCTCAACATCGAGAGCCTGCTGGAGGCCGTGGTCCTCACCGCGGACGCCTCGCTCGACCTGCGGGCCAACCCGGAGCAGGACGCGCAGGGTATTGCGATCGAGTCCCACCTCGACCGCGGCCGTGGTGCCGTGGCGACCGTCCTGGTCCAGCGAGGCACCCTGCGGGTCGGCGACACCATGGTGGTCGGCGACGCATACGGCCGTGTCCGCGCGATGCTCGACGACAAGGGCGAGAACGTGGAAGAGGCGGGTCCCTCGACCCCGGTCCTCGTCCTCGGTCTCACCAACGTCCCGGGCGCCGGCGACAACTTCCTCGTCGTCGACGAGGACCGCACGGCACGCCAGATCGCCGAGAAGCGCGCGGCGCGCGAGCGCAACGCCAACTTCGCCCGGCGCGGAGTCCGGTTCTCCCTGGAGAACCTGGACGAGGCCCTCAAGGCCGGTCTGGTGCAGGAACTCAACCTCATCATCAAGGGCGACGCGTCCGGTTCGGTGGAGGCTCTTGAGTCCTCGCTGCTCCAGCTCGACGTCGGTGAAGAGGTCGACATCCGTGTCCTGCACCGCGGTGTGGGTGCGGTCACCGAGTCGGACATCGACCTGGCGACCGGATCCGACGCCATCGTCATCGGCTTCAACGTCCGCGCTGCGGGCCGCGCGGCGCAGATGGCGGAGCGCGAGGGCGTCGACGTCCGCTACTACTCGGTGATCTACCAGGCCATCGAGGAGATCGAAGCGGCCCTCAAGGGCATGCTCAAGCCGGAGTACGAAGAGGTCGAGCTCGGTACGGCGGAGATCCGCGAGGTCTTCCGCTCGTCCAAGCTGGGCAACATCGCCGGTGTGCTTGTTCGCTCCGGCGAGGTCAAGCGCAACACGAAGGCGCGGTTGCTGCGCGATGGCAAGGTCATCGCGGAGAGCCTCAACATCTCCGGTCTGCGTCGCTTCAAGGACGATGTCACCGAGATCCGCGAAGGGTTCGAGGGCGGTATCAACCTCGGCAACTTCAACGACATCAAGATCGACGACGTCATCGCGACGTACGAGATGCGCGAGAAGCCGCGCGCGTAGCGCCTGCGGCTTGGCTTGACCGTGTGGGGTTGGCTCACAGGAACTAGTTCCTGCGGGCCGACCCCCACGGGGTTTTCCGCCCCCGCCGCCCCTACCCTTCCCGTCACTGCATGGGGGCTGCGCCCCCTCGCCCCCCGTATCGCGCTTCGCGCTCGTCCTCAAACGCCGGACGGGCTGGAAATCCAGCCCGTCCGGCGTTTGAGGACCGGGGGTTCGGGGGCAGCGCCCCCGAGTCAGTGACGGGAAGGGTAGGGGCGGCGGGGGCGAAAACCCCGTCGAGCGCCACCGGAGGTTCGGGGTACCGTTCGAAGTGCCCCGGCAGGAGCCTGGCCGGGCCACCTACCCCGACCCGGCGGGACATCCGGAACACACATGTACGTGGGGACTCTGTCCTTCGATCTCCTCCTCGGCGACGTACGGTCGCTGAAGGAGAAACGCTCCGTCGTCCGCCCGATCGTGGCCGAACTCATCCGCAAGCACGCGGTGAGCGCGGCGGAGGTGGAGCACATGGACCTCCACCGCAGGGCCGTCATCGGACTCGCGGTGGTCTCCGGGGACACCGGTCACCTGACCGACGTACTCGACCGGTGCGAGCGCCTGGTCGCGGCACGCCCCGAGGTGGAGCTGCTGTCGGTGCGACGGCGGCTGCACGGGGAAGACGACGAATGAGCGTGCGGCGACAAGGATCGCCCGTACACGGATCAGCAGATAAGAGGGAGACGGACCAGTGGCCGACAACGCGCGGGCGAAGAGGCTGGCGGACCTCATCCGAGAGGTCGTTGCCAAGAAGCTGCAGCGTGGGATCAAGGACCCGCGGCTCGGTACGCATGTGACCATCACGGACACCCGGGTCACCGGGGACCTCCGTGAGGCGACCGTCTTCTACACGGTGTACGGGGACGACGAGCAGCGCGCGGAAGCCGCCGCGGGTCTGGAGAGCGCCAAGGGCGTGCTCCGCTCGGCGGTCGGCCAGGCGGCGGGCGTGAAGTTCACCCCGACGCTGACCTTCGTCGCGGACGCCCTGCCGGACACCGCGAAGACCATCGAGGACCTCCTCGACAAGGCGCGGGCCAAGGACGCCGAGGTGCGCGAGGTCTCGGCCGGTGCCACCTTCGCCGGTGACGCCGACCCGTACAAGAAGCCGGAAGACGACGACGAGCCCGGCGACGAGGACGACGACGAGTCGGCCGACGACGAGAAAGACGGCGACGCCGCCAAATGACGCAGAAGCAGCAGACGCCCGACGGCCTTGTCATCGTGGACAAGCCGTCGGGCTTCACTTCGCACGACGTGGTCGCCAAGATGCGCGGGATCGCCAAGACCCGCCGTGTCGGCCACGCCGGCACCCTCGACCCCATGGCGACGGGTGTGCTCGTCCTCGGCGTCGAGAGGGCGACCAAGCTCCTCGGGCACCTCGCGCTGACCGAGAAGGAGTACCTCGGCACCATCCGGCTCGGGCAGAACACCTTGACCGACGACGCCGAGGGCGACCTCACCTCGTCGGCCGACGCCTCCGGGGTGACGCGGGACGCCATCGACGCCGGGATCGCCGAGCTGAGCGGCGACATCATGCAGGTGCCGTCCAAGGTCAGCGCCATCAAGATCAACGGCGTGCGTTCGTACAAGCGGGCGCGGGAGGGTGAGGACTTCGAGATCCCGGCCCGCCCGGTGCGCATCTCGTCCTTCGCCGTGTACGACGTCCGGGGCGCCGTGGCCGAGGACGGCACCCCCGTCCTGGACCTGATCGTCTCGGTGGTGTGCTCGTCCGGTACGTACATCCGTGCGCTCGCCCGTGACCTGGGCGCGGACCTGGGTGTCGGCGGTCATCTGACGGCGCTGCGGCGCACACGCGTGGGCCCGTACAAGCTCGACACCGCGCGGACGCTCGACCAGCTCCAGGAGGAGCTGACCGTGATGCCGGTGGCGCAGGCCGCCGCGACCGCGTTCCCCCGCTGGGACGTGGACACCAAGCGCGCGCAGCTGCTGACGAACGGCGTGCGGCTGGAGATGCCCGAGGAGTACACCGGGGCCGGGGCCGTCGGGGTGTTCGATCCCGAGGGACGGTTCCTGGCGCTGGTGGAGGAGCAGAAGGGCAAGGCCAAGAGCCTCGCGGTCTTCGTCTGACCGTTCAGGTCCTCGTCTGACCGTCCGGGGCTTTGTCTGGCTGCTCGGGTCTTCGCCTTGTCCGTGGTGGTCTTTTTCCTTCTTCGTCGTGGAGCGGCGTTCACGGGGTCGCCTGTGGGCGCCGCTCCACTGTCCCCCCTCGATTCCCCCACCCAAGGGTGTATCCATCCACCCCCTTCCCATCACCCGTCCGGCCGGGCGCTCGGAGTGAACCGGGGGAGCGGAAGGGGGCTTGTTCGGCTCGGGATCTGTCGCGGCCGATCATCGCGCGCCTACCGTCGGAAATCGAAGCGTCGAAAGCACGGTACGGCGCGCGCGGCGGGGAGGTTCGAGCATGACCCGGGAGACCTCGGTGACGGCTGAGGCGGATGGCGGAATCCACCGGGACGTCGCCCGCACAGCGCCCGGCGGGACCGGGCAGCCCGCTGTCCGGTCCGGTGCGGCGGCGGACCGGTCCCTGGTGCGGATCCTGGACCTCGCCGGACGGCCGCGCGGTACCGGCTTCGTCGCGGACCACCACGGCACGGTCGTCACCAGTCACGAGGCGGTGGACGGCCTTTCCCGCCTCGTCCTGTACGCACCCGCCGGAGACCGCACCTGCCTGGTCCCGGCCGACGCGGTCACCGCTCTGCCGTCCCTCGGCCTCGCCCTCGTCCACTGCGACGGACTGGGCGGCCTCACCCCCCTCCCGATCACCGTCCGGGACTCCGTGGAGAGGGGCACGTACGTCCGTATCGCCGCGGGCGGCTGGCGGGAGGCCCGCGTACTGGGCTCCTCCGCCGTGACGTACACGGCGACCGACCGCTTCCATCTCCTCGGATCCGCGCTGGAACTGGCGATCGGTACGGCGGGCAGCGACGCGTTGCGGCTCGGTGGCGGGGCGGCCGGCGGACCGGTGGTCGACGCGGCCACCGGTGCGGTGGTCGCCGTCCTGGGCACGGCGCTCCACTCCGACCGACGGGTCGGCGGCTTCGCCGTACCGCTGTCCACGGGCGGCACGCCTGCCGCCGGCCCGCTCGCCGCACTGCTGGCCCGTAACGCCGCGACGGTGCCCGCCTACGGGGACGACCTCAATCCGGCGGGCGTCCTGGAACTGACGGCCACCGTCGAGTCCCCGGCGGGACCCGGCCCGACCCCGTCCGTCGAACGGGCTGCTGTGGTGCGGGAGTTCACCGCGTTCACCGAAGGTCCCCGGTATCCGGCTCACGGCTCGTACGACCCCCACCACGGGAACGGCTCGTACGGTGTTCTCGCGCTGGTCGGTGCTCCGGGCAGCGGGCGTACGACGGAGCTGGCGGGGCTGGCCGCCCGGCGCAACCAGGGCGTGGAACCGGCTCCGACCCTGTGGCTGCGCGGCGCCGATCTGCGGGCCACGGACGTGTCGGTGGCCGACGCGGCCCGGCGGACGCTGGAGCGGGCGGGGCGGATCGTGACCTCGCCGTTCGGCTCCCGGCCCGAGCCCGCGGACAAGACGGACAAGGACGGTGGCGGGGACGGTGGCGGTGGCGGTGGCGGTGGCGATGAGCATGGCGGCGGGCGGGGCGCGCTCGGCGACATCAGGCCCGAGCGGCTCGCCCGGCTCGCCGGGGACGCCGGGCGGCCCCTGCTGCTCCTGCTCGACAGCCCCGAGGAGATGCCGCCCGGCCTCGCCCACCGCCTGCCGGAGTGGGCCGCCGGTACCGCCGACTGGCTGCGGGAGCACGGAGTGCGTCTCGTGGTGGCCTGCCGGGACGAGTACTGGGAGTGGGCGGGGACCCATTTCCCGCCCGAGCTGCTGTACGGGCCCCGCTGGAGCGGCGGCGAGGCATCCGCGGAACTGCCCGCCTGCGTACGCCTCGGTGACCTGGAGGAGGACGAGGCACGCGAGGCCCGCGCGCGGTACGGGATCCCCGAGGGTGCCCTGGACGGGGCCGACGCACAACATCCGCTGACGCTGCGGCTGCTGTCGGAGGTGCGGGCCGCGCTGTCCGGCGCGCCGCCCGGGAAGGCGAAGCGGGACGAGGTCTTCGCCGCGTACCTCGATCTGATGTGTCTGCGGGTGGCCGTGCGGCTCGCGGCGGCCAACGGGCTGCGCGGGACGGCGGTGCGGCGCCTCGCGGCCCGCGTCGCCGGACAGGTGCACGTGGCGGCACGGCGCTGCCTGGGGCCGGGGGAGGGCGAGCTGGACCGGGCGGCGTTCGAGACCCTGTTCCCGTGGGGGCCCGTGCCCGACCGGCGGCTCGGCGGCTGCACCGGCTGGGCCTCCGCCGTGCTCACCGAGGGCCTGCTCGTACCGGCCGGGGACGGCTACCGCTTCGCGCACGAGGAGTTCGCCGACTGGATCCAGGGCATGCACCTCGACCTGGACGCGGTGTTCGGGGCCCTGGCGCCCCGCCGCGGCTCCGGGAGCGGCCCGAGTGGGTCCGGGGCCGGCCTGAGCCGCTCCGATCGCGATCCGAGCGGCTCGGGGGGCGATCCGAGCGGGTCCGAGGCATTCGACCTCCCTCGCCACCGCCTCGCGCCCGTGCTCCAGGCCCTCCTTCTCGTGCCGCGTCAACAGGGCGACGATCACCTCACCCTCCGCCTGCGCGAACTGCTCCGCATGCTCGACGACGTGCTGGACGAGACGTCCGAAGACGTGGGCGTCACCCCGTACGCCGGCGCCTGGTGGGCGACCCGCCTGCTGCGAGGCGTACTGCTCCGGGTGCCCGACGCGACCCCGTATCTCGGAGTGCTGCGGCACCTCGCCGAGCACGTGGTCAGGTGGCGGGCCGAAGGGCGGGCCGTGCCCGAGGAGTTCGGGCCCGGCTTCTGGCGAGCGCTGCCCCTGCCGCGGGCGCACCGCTTCGATCTGCTGCGGCGGCTCGTCGTGGCGGACGGGGCGCCGCCCGCCACCGAACCGCGCTACCTGGACGCCGTGTCCGAGCTTCTCGTCGCCGACCCGGCCGCCGTGCAGCCGCACCTCACCCACTGGTTCGACGACGACCGTCCGCTCCCCGCGACCCCCGACGCCACCGTGGCGACCGCCGCGCAGGTCCTGCTGCACACCCACCGGCACCGCGCCCCGGACGACCTGACCGAGGCGCTGGTCGACAGCGGGCACGCGCGCGCGGACGAACTGCTGGACGTGCTCGCCGAGGAGGAGCCGTCCGCGCTCTGCCGCGCGGTCGACCGCTGGGTGCACGACGTGCGCCCGGCCCGGCGGGCAGCGGCGGCGGCCTACGCGCTGCGGACCGCCGCGCACGTACGCACCGAGGGCGACCGTGAGCTGCTGCGCCGGACCGCGCTCGCGCTGCTGGCCCGCCCCGGCGACTGCACGCTGCACGGCGACGCACTGGCCCTGCTGGTCCGCGATCCGCACACCAGGGCCCGCCATCTGCCGCAGGCCCTCGCCCGCTTCCGGGCCCGCGACCCACGGCTGCCCGCGAGCGCGCTGGTCGCCGCGCTGGCCACGCACCCTGATCCGGTGCTCGCCGCGTTCCACGACCGGTTGCGCGAACCGGACGACGGTACGGCCCTGCGCACACTCGCCGAGGTCACGACACCGGCGCTCGCCCGTCGCGTCGCCGCCCTCGTACGCGAGGTCGTGGAACGGCGTCCGGAGACGGCGGCGCAGGTTGCGGCGTTCGTCGACCGACGGCTGGAGCAGGGCCCCGACGCCGGCGCGGTGCTGTATCCCCTCGTCGCGGGCTTGCTCGACGGGGGCAGGCCGCCGCTGCGGGCCGCGCTCGCCGAGGTGTTCGCGGCGCCCGGCACACCCGCGTCCCGCCCCCTGCGGCGCGAGTTCCTCGACCTCCTGCTGACGCGCGAACACGATCCGGTGGTGCTGGACGCGCTGGTACGGGCCGCAGCGGAGGCAACGACACAGAGAACGGCGCAGGGAACTGCACAGGGAACGGCGCAGGGAACGGCGCAGGGAACGGCACAGGGCGACGAGGAACACACCCGCGCGCTCCTCCACACCGTGGGCGTCCTGCTCGTCCGCACCCCGGAAGGCGCCACCCGCTACGACCGAGCCCTCGTCGATCTCGGCCGCCGGATCCCCGGCTTCGCCGCGCTCGTGAGCCGCTGGCTGGCCGCCGCGCCCGACGAGTGGTCCACGGTGGTCGGACCGAGCACGGGCCGCATGATCGAGAACCTCGCGGGGGTACGGGTGCCGGTGTGACCCCTCGCCGCCTCCCCGTCGGCGCCACTGTCACGTGCCACCGGTCACAGGGCCCATGCCGATGCGGGTCCAGGGGACACGGCATGGCACCCTTAGAGCTGCGTATGAGGCAGACACGGACACAGGTTCGACGAGGAGCGGTCACAGTGCAGCGCTGGCGTGGCTTGGAGGACATCCCCCAGGACTGGGGGCGCAGCATCGTCACCATCGGCTCGTACGACGGAGTCCACCGCGGACACCAGCTGATCATCAGCCATGCCGTCGAGCGGGCGCGTGAACTGGGCGTTCCGTCCGTCGTGGTCACGTTCGACCCGCATCCGAGCGAGGTCGTCCGGCCCGGCAGCCATCCGCCGCTGCTCGCGCCGCACCACCGCCGGGCCGAGCTGATGGCCGAACTGGGTGTGGACGCGCTGCTCATCCTGCCCTTCACGACCGAGTTCTCGAAGCTGTCGCCCGCCGAGTTCGTGGTGAAGGTCCTCGTCGACAAGCTCCACGCGAAGGCCGTCGTCGAGGGCCCCAACTTCCGCTTCGGCCACAAGGCCGCGGGCAATGTCGCCTTCCTCGCCGAGCAGGGCAGGACGTACGACTTCGAGGTCGACGTGGTGGATCTGTACGTGACCGGTGAGGCGGGGGGCGGCGAGCCGTTCTCGTCGACCCTCACACGGCGGCTGGTCGCCGAGGGCGAGGTCGAGGGGGCCCGCGAGATCCTCGGCCGGCCGCACCGCGTCGAGGGCATCGTCGTCCGGGGCGCCCAGCGCGGGCGTGAACTGGGCTTCCCCACGGCCAACGTGGAGACGCTCCCGCACACCGCGATCCCCGCGGACGGGGTGTACGCGGGGTGGCTGCACGCGCAGGGCGAGGCGATGCCGGCGGCGATCTCCGTCGGGACGAATCCGCAGTTCGACGGGACCGAGCGGACGGTCGAGGCGTACGCCATCGATCGTGTGGGGCTCGATCTGTACGGGTTGCATGTCGCTGTCGACTTCTTGGCGTTCGTGCGGGGGATGGCCAAGTTCGATTCCATCGAGGGGTTGCTGGAAGCGATCTCGGACGACGTGAAGCGGTCCCGGGAGCTTGTCGCGGAGTACGACGCGGGGGCCTGAGCCGGCCCGGGCCAACGGGTGGGTTGTTCTTCGGCTGATGGTGCGTCGTAGGTGGGCACGCAGTTCCCCGCGCCCCTGACGGGGCGCTGCCCCTAGCGGGACGCGGCCCAGTGGCAGGCCACCTGGGAAGCGCCGCTGCCGTTGAGCAGCGGTAGATCTGTCGTGCGGCACGCGGTTGCCACGCCCGCTCGGTCCGCCTCGCCGTTCGCCAGGATGTGGCAGCGGGCGTGGAAGCGGCAACCCGGGGGGATGCGGGACGGGTCCGGGGGCTCGCCGGTCAGGACGACCGGGTCGCCGGGGGCCTCGGGCAGGACGGACAACAGGGCCTGTGTGTACGGGTGCTGAGGGGAACTCAGGACATCCTCCACCGCCCCCGTCTCGATGATCCGGCCCAGATACATCACCGCGACCCGGTCCGCGATGTTCCACGCGAGTCCGAGGTCGTGGGTCACCACCAGGGCGGACAGGCCGAGTTCGGCGCGCAGACGCAGCAACAGGGCCAGGATCTCGCCGCGTACCGACGCGTCGAGGGACGCCACCGGCTCGTCCGCGACGATGAGTTCCGGCTCCAGGACGAGCGCGCCCGCGATGACGACCCGCTGGCGCTGGCCGCCGGAGAGCTCGTGCGGATAGCGCAGGAAGAACCGCTCGGGCGGTCGGAGCCCGGCCCGCGCGAGGGCCGTCGAGACCGCCTCGTGCTCGTCGCCCGCGTACGCGTGGATCCGCAGCCCCTCCGCCACCGCGTCGTACACGGTGTGCCGGGGGTTCAGCGAGCCGCTCGGATCCTGGAGAACCAGCTGGACCCGCTTGCGGTACGCCTTGAGGGCCCGCGAGGAGTAGTCGAGCGGGCGGCCTGCGAAGGTGACCCGGCCCGCTGTCGGCGGGACGAGGCCGAGGAGCGAGCGCGCCAGCGTCGTCTTGCCGCAGCCCGACTCGCCGACCAGCGCGACGATCTCACCGGGCCGGATGTCGAGATCCACCCCGTCGACGGCACGGGCCCGCGCGGCGTCCCCCCGCCGCGCGGGGAAGCTGACCTCCAGCCCTTCGGCACTCAGGAGGGGCGCGGCGGGGACCGAAGCCGCCGCGGCGACCGACTGGGGCGTCACCGTCATGGAGTGCTCCTCGCCTCTTCCGCCACGTCCGACCCCGCTGACCCCGCAGGCTCCGTGGACCCTGCGGGCTCTGTAGAGCCCGCAGGCCTTGCAGGCTGCGTAGAGCCCGCAGGCCCTGCAGGCTCCGCAGCCCCTGCAGGCCCCTCAGGCTCCGCAGAACCAGCAGAATCCGCCGGACCCGCCAGCCCCGCCGGACCCGCCAGCCCCGCCGACCCCGCCGTGCCCACGTGCACGCACGCCGCGCGGTGGTCCGGGGTGGCCGGGCGCAGGCGCTGGTCCTCCGTGGCGCACGAGGGCAGGGCCACCGCGCACCGCGGGTGGAACGCGCAGCCGGACGGCAGTGCGGCCGGATCGGGCGGGTCCCCGGGCAGCCCGCGTGGCGCGAACCGCGACCCGGCGTCCCCGATACGCGGGAAGGCGGCCGAGAGCGCCTGCCCGTACGGGTGCCGGGCGTCTTCGTACACCTGGTGGGCGGGCCCTTCCTCGACCACCCGGCCCGCGTACATCACCGCGAGCCGGTCGCAGGTGTCGGACAGGACCGCGAGGTCGTGGCTGATCATGACGAGGCCCAGTTCCTGTGCGGAGACGAGCTGCTGGATGAGGCGGAGGATCTGCGCCTGGATCATCACGTCGAGCGCGGTGGTCGGTTCGTCGGCGACGACCAGCCGGGGATCGCAGGCCAGCGCCATCGCGATCATCACGCGCTGCCGCTGCCCGCCGGACAGCTCGTGCGGGTACGCGGACGCCCGCGCCGCCGGGAGCCCCACCTGCTCCAGCAGCTCGCCGGTCCGCTTGCGCGCGCCCGCCGCCGTGGCCTTCCGGTGCAGCAGGATCGGCTCGGCGATCTGGTCCCCGACGCGGTGCACGGCGTTGAGCGAGTGCATCGCGCCCTGGAAGACGATCGAGGCCCCGGCCCAGCGGACCGCCCGTACCCGCCCCCACTTCATGGTCAGTACGTCCTCGCCGTCGAGGAGGATCTCCCCGCTCACCCGGGCTCCGGCCGGCAGCAGCCGCAGCAGGGCGAGCGCCAGCGTGGACTTCCCGCAGCCGGACTCGCCCGCGATGCCGACCTTCTGCCCGGCGTCCACGGTGAGGTTCACCCCGCGCACGGCGGCCACCCCTCCGGCGTACGTCACCTCCAGGTCCCGTACGTCCAGCAGGTGTTGCGCGGTCGGCGTGCTCAACGGGCCACCCCCAGCTTGGGATTGAGGACGGATTCGACGGCACGCCCGCACAGCGTGAAGGAGAGGGCCACGACGGCGATCGCGATGCCCGGCGGCACGAGGTACCACCACTTCCCGGCGCTCACCGCGCCCGCCTCGCGCGCGTCCTGGAGCAGACCGCCCCACGACACGACCGTCGGGTCGCCCAGGCCGAGGAAGGCCAGCGTGGCCTCGGCGAGGATCGACGAGGAGATGATCAGTGTCGTCTGCGCCAGCACCAGCGGCATGACATTGGGCAGTACGTGACGGGACATGACGTGCCGGTGGCCGCCGCCCAGGGCCTTCGCGCGTTCGATGTACGGCCGCGACTCGACGGCGAGGGTCTGCGCACGCACCAGCCGGGCCGTCGTCGGCCACGTCGTGACCCCGATCGCCAGGATGATCGTGCCGAGCGAACGGGACATCACGGTCGCGAGCGCGATCGCGAGCACCAGCGTCGGCATGACCAGGAACCAGTCCGTGATCCGCATCATCACCGTCGCGAACCAGCCGCGGAAGTGACCGGCGGTGATACCGATGAGCGCGCCGATCGCGACGGAGAGGACGGTCGCGAGCAGGCCCACGAGCAGTGACACCCGCGAACCCCACACCACCAGGCCGAACAGACTTCGCCCGAACTGGTCGGTGCCCAGCGGGAATTCGAGGCTCGGACTCTCCATGGGCCGACCGGGCGCGCCCGTCACGCTCTGCACGTCGGAGCCGACGGTCAGCGGTGCGGTCAGCGCGACCAGGGCGAAGAGCGCGAGCGCGGCCAGCCCGAAGAGACCGGAGCGGTGGGTGCGGTAGCGCTGCCAGAACCGGACGGCGGAGGCGCGGCGCCGCTGCCGGGCGAGGGCGCCGGGACCGGCCTTCGCGGGGGCCGGCGAGGCCGTCAGCGGCTCGTCCCTGGCCGGCACGGGTTCGTCCCGGGCCATCTCCGGTTCGTCCCGGGCCATCACCGGTTCGTCCGGGGCCGGCATCGGCTCGTCCGGGTCCGTCGTCGTCATCGGCCCACCCTCGGGTCGAGCAGTGGATAGATCAGGTCGGCGAGCGTGTTCATCACGATCACCGCGGCGGCGAAGACGAAGAACAGCCCCTGCACGAGCGGCAGATCGGGCACGCTCAGCGCCTGGTAGAAGAGCCCGCCGAGGCCGGGCCAGGAGAAGACCGTCTCGACGAGGATCACACCGGCGACGGTCCGGCCGAGGTTGATGAAGACCAGCGTCATCGTCGGCAGCAGCGCGTTCGGCACGGCGTGGCGGCGGCGGACGAGATCGTCCCGCAACCCCTTGGCCCGCGCGGTCGTCAGGTAGTCGCTGCCCATCTCGTCGAGCAGCGCCGAACGCGTGACCAGCAGGGTCTGCCCGTACTCGACCGCGACCAGCGTCACCACGGGCAGGATGAGGTGATGGGCGACGTCGAGGACGTAACCGAAGCCCTCCGCGTTGCCGGACTCCATGCCGCCCGTCGGGAAGAGGCCCGGGACCGGCCCGATCCCGACCGAGAAGACGATGATCAGCAGCAGGCCGAGCCAGAACGGCGGGATCGAGTAGAGGGTCAGCGCGAGGCCGGTGTTCAGGCGGTCGCCGAGGCCGCCGTTGCGCCAGGCGGCCCGGGTGCCGAGGAAAATGCCGATCGCCGTGTAGAGCACGAACGACGTTCCCGTGAGCAGCAGCGTGTTCGGCAGGGCCTCGCTGATCTTGTCCATGACCGGCGCCCGGAACTGGTACGAGGTGCCGAGATCCCCGGTGAGCGCCTTGCCGCAGTAGTCCGTGAACTGCTGCCACAACGGCAGGTCGAGCCCGAACTCCCGTCTGTACGAAGCCAGTTGCTCGGCCGACACCTGGCGTCCGCCCGTCATGAACTTCACCGGGTCGCCGGGGATCAGCCGGAAGAGGAAGAAGCTGGTGACGAGGACGGCGAGCAGGGAGACGGCCGCGCCGCCCAGCTTGCCGGCCACGTACCGCGGATACGCGGTGCCGCGTCCCCGTGGTCCGCGGACCGCCGACGGGCCGGCCTCGGCCGGACCACCGGTCTTCCCCACCAGCGAGGGTGTCGCTTCAGCGGTCATGAACGGCCTTCACTGTTGGGCCACTCCCAGTTGTCCCGGCTCGCCGAGGGCTATTCGCGGTCCTCGGCGGTCGCGCGTCGGCGCAGCGCGAAGAACGCTCCGAGACCCGCGAGGATCACGACACCCGCGACGATGCCGATGATGACGCCTGTCTGGCTGGAGTCGTCGGAGGACTCGCTGGCGGCTGCCGGAGTCGCCGACCACCAGCTCCAGTAGCCGTCCTGGCCGTAGATGTTGCCCGCGGCCTCGGGCATCTTCGTGATCGACGCGATCTGGTCCGTGCGGTAGGCCTCGACCGCGTTCGGGTACGCCATGACGTTCATGTACCCGGTGTCGTACAGCCGCGACTCCATCCGCTTGACGATTTCCGCCCTCTTGGTGGCGTCGTACTCGGCGAGCTGCTGGTCGTACAGCTCGTCGTACTTCTTGTCGCAGATGAAGTTGTCGGTCGCGCCGATGTCCTCGGGCGTCGCCGGGAGCGCCGCGCAGGTGTGGATGGACAGGACGAAGTCGGGGTCGGGGTTGACGGACCAGCCGTCGAAGGCGAGGTCGTACTCGCCCGCCAGCCAGGGGTCGCTCACGTTGTCCCGGCAGTCGAGCGAGACGCCGATGCCGAGCTTGCCCCACCACTCCTGCAGATACTTGCCGACCGCCTTGTCCGGCGGATCCGTGGCATGACACAGGACGCGGTAGGTGATCGGCTCGCCGTTCTTGCCGACGCGCTTGCCGTCACCGTTCTTCTTGTAGCCCGCCTCGTCGAGGAGCCGGGCGGCCTCGGCGGGGTCGTACGCGATCTGCTGGCCGTCCGCCGGCTTCCAGAAGTACGGGGAGAAGCGCGGCGGGATGTAGCCCTCGCCCTCCACCGCGTGGCCCTGGAAGACCTTGTCGATGACGGTCCTGCGGTCCACGGCCGTGAACAGTGCCTGCCGGACCTTCTGGTTCTTCAGCGACTCGTGCCCGTCGCCGAACTTCTTGCCGTTCTTGGCCTGCGCGCCGGGGTTGGTGGCGAGCGCGTAGAAACGGCGGCCCGGCGCGTCGTTGACGGTGACGTCCTGCTGGGTCTTCAGCGCCGCGGCCTGCGCGGGCGTCAGCCCGGAGACGAACGACACCTCGCCCTTCTGCAGCGCCGCGACCGCCGCGTCCCCGTCCTTGTAGTACTTGAAGACCAGCTCGTCGAACTTCGGAGCCCCGCGCCAGAACGACTTGTTGGGCTCCAGCCGTACGTAGCTGTCGGCCTTGTACGCCGTCAGGACGAAGGGGCCGTTGCCGACGATCGGGAACTTCTTGTCGTTGGTGAACTCGGAGAAGTCGTCGACCTTCTCCCAGACGTGCTTCGGGACGATCGGCACGTCCAGCGCGGCCATCGTGGCCTGCGGCTTCTTCAGTTCGATGACCAGTTTCGTGGGGCTCGGCGCGGTGACCGTCCTGAAGTTCGCGACGAAACTGCCGTTCGCGGTGGCCGCGCCCTCGTCGGTCATCATCGTGTTGAACGTCCACGCCGCGTCCTCGGCGGTGGCCTGCTTCCCGTCCGACCACTTCGAGTTGTCGCGGATCGTGTAGGTCCAGGTCAGCTTGTCGGCCGAGGGCTCCCACTTGGTGGCCAGACCCGGGATCGCGTGGTTGTCCTTCGGGTCGTAGTTGGTCAGGTACTCGTACATGAGCCGGTGGATGCTCGTACTGACCAGCCGCGCCGCGAGGAACGGGCTCAGCGAGTCGACGCTCTGAGCCACCGCGACGGTGAGAACTTGCTTGTCGTCCTTGGCTTCGGCCTGCTGGGGAGCCGGGCCGAGCGGGGTCATCTGACCGACGGTGAGGGTGAGGGCGCCGGCCCCGGCGACCGCGAGAAGCCGAAGGGCAGCGCCCCGGAAGGGGCGCGGGGAACTGCGCGACCAGCCACGACGCACCCGCGGACAACTCGTCAAACCCTCGGTGGAGCGCGTCGTGCCGTACTGGTCGTGTGTGTCCATGGCTCGCTGACCTCACGTCATCACTCGCACGGAGACGGGCTGTTGCCCTGCTGATCCGGTGACCGCGGCCGGGTCGATGTGCGTGTCTATCAGCGCCGGTCGGCATGCGTCAACGGCCCGTGAACCCCGTGTGGCCTGCGGAAATAACGAGTTGACCCGGATTTCACGGCCATTGGTCCAGACCGGTGAAGGGTGCCTGGTAGGAGGCTGGCGGTACGGAACGCGGCTGGTACGACGGCCTGTTGGCACCGGCCGCGCGAGAGGCGTCCCGGGGTACGCAAAGGGCCCGCGCCGTAGATGTACGGGGCGGGCCCTGAGGCTGGAGCGACGGCCGAGGATTAGACCGTACGGGTCAGCTGTCTGCGTTGGTCGTACACGCGGTTACTGCTGGGGCGGCGGAGGCGGAGGGGTCTGGGATTGCCCCTGCCCCTGGGAGTCCTGACCGCCGTGCTCAGCCTGCGAGGGCTGGGGCTGCGACTGCGGCTGGTAGGGCGCCCCCGGCTGGAACGGCTGCCCCGGAGCGGGCGCGGGCGCGTTCGGGTTGAAGGGCTGGCCCGGCTGCTGCCCGGGCTGGGGCTGCCAGCTCTGGGGAGCGGGGTAACCCGCCGGACCGGGCTGCTGCGGCGGTGCTCCCTGCGGAAGCGCGGCTCCATGCGGCGGGTAGGGCTGCCCGGGCTGCGGCTGCTGGTACGGCTGCGCCGGTTGCGCGGGCTGCCCCTGCTGAGGGAACGGCCCGGGATGCTGCCCCGGCCCCGGCTGACCCGGGTACTGCTGACCGGGTACGGGCTGTCCATGCGCGGGCTGCCCAGGCATCGGCGGTGCGGCCACCGGCGGCGGGTTGCCGTCCGACGTCCACAGGCCCTGCGACTGCTGGTGGCGCGCGATGTCCTCCGCGACCAGCGCCGACAGGTTGAAGTACGCCTCACGCACCTTCGGCCGCATCATGTCGAGGTTGACCTCGGCGCCCGCCGCCAGATGCTCGTCGAACGGTACGACGATGACACCCCGGCAGCGCGTCTCGAAGTGGCTGACGATGTCGTCCACCTTGATCATCTTGCCGGTCTCGCGCACCCCGGAGATGACGGTGAGGGACCGCGAGACCAGATCCGCGTACCCGTGCGCCGACAGCCAGTCCAGCGTCGTACTGGCGCTGCTGGCACCGTCCACGGACGGCGTCGAGATGATGATGAGCTGGTCGGCGAGGTCGAGCACACCGCGCATGGCGCTGTACAGCAGACCCGTACCGGAGTCCGTGAGGATGATCGGGTACTGCCTGCCGAGCACGTCGATCGCGCGCCGGTAGTCCTCGTCGTTGAACGTCGTCGAGACGGCCGGGTCGACGTCGTTGGCGATGATCTCAAGCCCCGACGGGGCCTGCGAGGTGAACCGCCTGATGTCCATGTACGAGTTGAGGTACGGGATCGCCTGGACGAGGTCACGGATGGTGGCCCCGGTCTCCCGGCGCACCCGGCGGCCGAGCGTACCGGCATCCGGGTTGGCGTCGATCGCGAGGATTTTGTCCTGCCGCTCGGTGGCCAGCGTGGCGCCGAGGGCGGTCGTCGTGGTCGTCTTGCCCACGCCGCCCTTGAGGCTGATGACGGCGATGCGGTAGCACGACAGCACCGGCGTCCGGATCAGGTCGAGCTTGCGCTGCCGCTCGACCTCCTCCTTCTTGCCACCGAGCTTGAAACGGGAAGACCCGGCGGTGGGCCGCCCGCTCTTCGCCTTCTGCTTCTTGTTGTTGAGCAGCCGGTCGGACGACAGCTCCACGGCCGCCGTGTAGCCGAGCGGCGCCCCCGGGTTGGTCCGCTCCCGCTGATCGTGCTGCACGGGCTGCGGCCAGGCGGTACCGGTACGGGGATCGACAGGGGCCTGCTGTTCCGGCTGAGCCGGGGCCGGGGCCTGAGCCGCTTGTGCCTGCGGCTGCGGCTGTGCCTGGGCCTGAGGCTGCTGGTAGGGCTGGCCCTGCTGCGGGAACGGCTGCGCGGCGGGCTGCTGGGGAGCCGGGGCCTGCGGGACCTGCGGAGCCTGCGCCTGCGGGAACCCGTAACCCCCTTGCTGGGCAGGCGAGTCGGCGACGCCCGGCTGCGGGAAGCCGTAACCGGGCTGGGGGCCGGGGGCGTTGGGCGTGTTCGGCGCGGGAGTGCCCGGCTGAGCCGGAGCGGCCGGCTGCGGGAACCCGTAACCGGGGGCCTGCGCGGGCGGGTTCGCAGCAGCCGGATCGGGCTGGACGGGCTGGACGGGCTGGGCCTGCGGGACCGGCTGGGCCTGAGCGGCGGCCCGGCGCGCACGCCGTGCCTCCTCCAAGGCGCTGACCAGGTCCTCCGCGGGCTGCACGGGCGGCGTCGGCTGCTGGAGACCGTAGCCGTCCTGAGGTGCGGGGGCGGTGGGGGCGGCAGGGGCGCCGGAGGGCTGGGGGGCGACGGGTCCGGGCTGCGGGAAGCCGTAGCCGCCCTGCGGCCCCGGAACAGGAGCTTGGGCCGGGGGCACGGCCGTACCCCCGGGCTGCTGCTGGGGCTGCTGGGGCTGGGGGAAGGCAGGGGCTGCCTGGGCGGCCGGGGGTGTACCGGGAGAACCGGGAACGCCGTCCTGCGCACCCGGAGCCGTACCCGGGGCGCTGAACTGCGGGAACCCGTAACCGCCGGGCTGACCCGGCGACGCCGGACCACCGGGGGCAGGCGTTCCGGCGGCAGCGGGCGTACCAGGGGCAGCGGGCGTACCGGGCGTACCGGGCGTGCCAGGCCAGGCGGGCGGGGAGGCCTGCGGCGCCTGAGGCTGGAAGGGCTGTCCCTGCGGCGGCGCGGACGGCTGCGCCGGAGCATCCGCCTGCGGCCGCCCGTCCTCACCCTCCGTCGACGTGGGCCACTGCCCGGCGGCGGCCGGCGCGGCAGGCTGGTACGACGGCGGCAGCGGAGGCAGTCCGCCCTGCGGGAGCGGCGGCGGAGTCCACGCGGGAGGCACGTCCCGTACGACGTCGGCCGCGTCCGGGGCCGGCTCCACGACGGCGTCCTGGGGCTCGGCGGCGAGAGGCTCGGCCTCACCCGTCACGGGAGCGGAGTCATCGAGGGAACCGGAGTCCTGTGCGAGGGCGTCAACCGGCCGAGGCTCGCCGTCACCCGTGGACGTCTGTGCGGCCGGAGTCGGGGCCGGGGCCGGGGCCGAAGCGGGAGCCGGAGCCGGAGCCGGGACCGGAGCTGAGGGTTCGTCCTCCTGCTCCTCATCCCTGTCCCTGCCCTTGTCCCCGTCCCTGTCCCTGTCCCCTTCCTTGTCCTTGTCCGCCGAAGGCGGCTCCTCGGCCCCGTCGTCCACCTGGTCGTCGTCCTCGGCCTCACTCCCGAACGCGACCTGGACGACCTCCCCGTCGGTGCTCTTCGGGACGTCAGCCACCTCGTCCCGGCCGGCGGCCTCGGGCTCGGCCTCGGGTGCGGGAGCTGCCTCGGCGTCGGGTACGCGCCCGCCTTCGGCCTGGGAACCGGCCGCGGTCCGCTCCGCGGCCTCCCGCTTCACGGCGCCGGGGGAGATGCGCAGGGTGGCGCCGCTCTCGATGTCGCCGCGGTCGGCGTCGCCGGGAGCCTGCGCCGCCGAGGGAGCGCCAACGGAAGGAGCGCCGACCGGCGGAACCGCCGCACCCGGCGGAGACCACGGCTGCCGACCCGGCCCCTGGGCCTGGGCCTGGCCTTGGCCTTGACTCTGGCCTTGGCCGTGTCCTTGCCCCTGTCCTTGCCCCTGACCTTGTCCCTGCGCTGCCGCCCCCTGCCCGTACCCCTGCCCATGCCCAGGCGCCTGGAAGTTCGGCAGGTTCGGCAGGTTCGGAACGCCGGCCGGCCCCCTGGCCGGAGCGACAGGAACGACAGGAGGCGCGACCGGCTTGCTGTAGGGAGTCCCGGAGGCGAATGCGGGCACGCCCGGAAGCCGAGGGCCGAACGAAGGCTCGACCGGAGCCTGCCGGGCCACCGGCGCCGTGTCGGCCGGGCCACCCGCGTCCCGCTCCGCCCTCGCGTCCGCCCCCTCTTCCGCAGCCCGGTTCGGCTCCTTCGACTCGTCCGGTGCGTCCCGTGCGTCCGGCTCGTCCGCCGAATCCGTCTCCGGCGCGGCCGGAGAAGCTCCGTCGGAACTGCCTGACGCGTTCTGCGTGTACCAGGCAGGAGGGGCGTAGTCGATGGTGAACTCGCCCGTCGTCTCGACGGCGGACTCCGCGTCGGACTGGTCATCGCCGGGTGTGGCCCAGCCCCCGCGGATCCCGTCCCGATCGCTGTTCACAATTCCTCCTGGTGTGGTCGAGCACCCTCATGCCGAGCTGGGGCGACCGTTCTCGTCGTCCGGGATCTTTCGATGCGCCCCGGATCCCCCTGTGAAGCGGCGGTCCCGTCCTCGGGTACTACTGCCGCGCCAACCCCAGGGTAATCACCACAACCACCCCCACGGCAGGCCCGTCCACCCCTCCGGTGCCACCCACTACGTCACAGCCTGCCCAGAAGTGGCCTATGAACTGCCTTGTACGGAAGGCAAAGTGGACAAAGAGCGCTAAAGCGAGAAGGACCGGCGGCACCGATGCCGCCGGTCCTTCTTCCCTGCCGCGCACGCCCGCCGCTGCTGACGCCGGCCACCGTGCGGCACTCCGTCACCGTGCGGCACCCCGCCGACGCGCGGCCCTGCACTGCCATGCGGCACCTCGCCGACGTGCGGCCCTGCACTGCCGTGCGGGCGGCCCAGCGCCATAGCGCGGTCCAGCGCCGCTGTGTGGTTCCGCCGTCCTACTCGGCCGCGGCCGAGCCGTCCCGCGGAGCCGGCTCCAGGTCGAACTCACCGTCGCGAGCGCCGAGCACGAAGGCGCGCCACTCGGCCTCCGTGTACCGCAGGACCGTGTCCGGGTCGAGCGACGACCGCATGGCCACCGCGCCCTCGGGGAGATACGCGATCTCGACCCGCTCCTCGTGCTCCTCGGTACCCGGCGCGCTCTGCCATTCGACCCCCGAGATGTCGAGGGCGTAGAGCTCGTCCTTCTCCCGCTCCTTGCGCGCCTTGACGTCCTTGTCCTCTGCCTCGGCCATGGCCAAGCGACCCCTTCCAGACGAACGAACCCGACCTGTCGCGTCACCCTACTGGGACCGCCCCTGGCCTCCCCGGCCTCAGGGAACCCCGGTCGGAACGGCTCCCACCCCCTGGTACGCTGTGTTACGGCCGTATGTGTACGCACCCCCGGACAGTCCCTTCAGGGCTCCGGAGGACGCGCTCAACGGATCCCGCCTTCCGAGTCATGGAAGCTCCCCTGAGAAGTGGACCAGGGGCACTCGGTGGGCATCGACACAGACTACGAGGAGTACGCGTGCCGCTCGACGCCGCTACGAAGAAGCAGCTCATCACGGAGTTCGGTCAGAAGGAGGGCGACACCGGCTCTCCCGAGGTCCAGGTCGCGATGCTCTCGCGCCGTATCTCGGACCTGACCGAGCACCTCAAGACCCACAAGCACGACCACCACTCCCGCCGTGGTCTGCTGATCCTGGTCGGTCAGCGCCGTCGCCTGCTGCAGTACCTGGCCAAGAAGGACATCCAGCGCTTCCGTGCGCTGGTCGACCGCCTGGGCATCCGCCGCGGTGCGGCCGGCGGCGCCAAGTAGGACATCGTGAAGGGAGCGGTTCCCACGCAAGAAGGGGACCGCTCCCTTTGCTGTACGTGCGGAGTGTCACCACACCTTTGTAGTGTGGTAGCACAACGCAATACGCGGGACACAGCGTGGCACCGTCACAGCGCACAGCGCCGCACGGCCGCCACGCCGCACGACACGTACGGGACACACCACACGTACGACAGGCACCACACGTAGGACACGTAGAACACGTAGGACACGAGGAAAAGCGCACCTCGCCGCCGCCGGTCCTCGGTAGTGGCCTCCGGGAGAATGCGAACCCGGGAGCTTCGATCGAAGACCGGCCCGCACAAGAAGGCGCGCTTCTCCGCAGAAGCGTCCCCCTGCCACACGGGCAGGTGAGGACGAAAGACGAAAAGTATCGGAGAAAACGCTAGTGGAGAACGAGACCCACTACGCCGAGGCCGTTATCGACAACGGAACCTTCGGCACCCGCACCATCCGCTTCGAGACGGGCCGCCTGGCCAAGCAGGCCGCCGGCTCCGCCGTGGCGTACCTGGACGACGACACCATGGTGCTGTCGGCCACCACCGCTTCCAAGAAGCCCAAGGACAACCTCGACTTCTTCCCCCTCACGGTGGACGTCGAGGAGCGGATGTACGCGGCCGGCAAGATCCCCGGCAGCTTCTTCCGCCGCGAAGGCCGGCCCTCCGAGGACGCGATCCTCACCTGCCGCCTCATCGATCGCCCGCTGCGCCCGTCCTTCAAGAAGGGCCTGCGCAACGAGATCCAGGTCGTCGCCACGATCATGGCGCTCAACCCCGACCACCTGTACGACGTCGTGGCGATCAACGCCGCCTCCGCGTCCACGCAGCTGGCCGGTCTGCCCTTCTCCGGCCCGATCGGCGGCGTCCGCGTCGCGCTGATCAACGGCCAGTGGGTCGCGTTCCCGACGCACACCGAGCTTGAGGACGCCGTCTTCGACATGGTCGTCGCCGGTCGCGTCCTGGAGGACGGCGACGTCGCGATCATGATGGTCGAGGCCGAGGCCACCGAGAAGACCATCACGCTGGTCGCGGGCGGCGCCGAGGCGCCCACCGAGGAGGTCGTCGCCGCCGGTCTGGACGCCGCGAAGCCCTTCATCAAGGTGCTCTGCAAGGCCCAGGCCGACCTCGCCGCGAAGGCCGCCAAGCCGACCGGCGAGTTCCCGGTCTTCCTCGACCACCAGGACGACGTCCTGGAGGCCCTGACCGCCGCGGTCAGGAGCGAGCTGTCCCAGGCGCTCACCATCGCCGGCAAGCAGGACCGCGAGGCCGAGCTGGACCGCGTCAAGGAGATCGCCGCCGAGAAGCTGCTCCCGCAGTTCGAGGGGCGCGAGAAGGAGATCTCCGCCGCGTACCGCTCGCTCACCAAGGCCCTGGTCCGTGAGCGCGTCATCAAGGACAAGGTCCGCATCGACGGCCGCGGCGTCACGGACATCCGTACGCTCGCCGCCGAGGTCGAGGCCATCCCGCGCGTGCACGGCTCCGCCCTGTTCGAGCGTGGCGAGACCCAGATCCTGGGCGTCACCACCCTGAACATGCTCCGGATGGAGCAGCAGCTGGACACCCTTTCCCCGGTGACCCGCAAGCGGTACATGCACAACTACAACTTCCCGCCGTACTCGGTCGGCGAGACCGGCCGCGTCGGCTCCCCGAAGCGCCGCGAGATCGGCCACGGAGCGCTCGCCGAGCGCGCCATCGTGCCGGTCCTGCCGACGCGCGAGGAGTTCCCCTACGCGATCCGTCAGGTGTCCGAGGCCCTCGGCTCCAACGGCTCGACGTCCATGGGCTCGGTCTGCGCCTCCACCATGTCGCTGCTGAACGCCGGTGTGCCCCTCAAGGCCCCCGTCGCCGGTATCGCCATGGGCCTGATCTCCCAGGAGATCAACGGCGAGACGCACTACGTCGCCCTCACCGACATCCTCGGTGCGGAGGACGCCTTCGGCGACATGGACTTCAAGGTCGCCGGCACCAAGGAGTTCGTGACCGCCCTCCAGCTGGACACCAAGCTGGACGGCATCCCGGCCTCCGTCCTGGCCGCGGCCCTCAAGCAGGCCCGTGACGCCCGCCTCCACATCCTCGACGTGATGATGGAAGCGATCGACACGCCGGACGAGATGTCCCCGAACGCCCCGCGGATCATCACGGTCAAGATCCCCGTGGACAAGATCGGTGAGGTCATCGGCCCGAAGGGCAAGATGATCAACCAGATCCAGGAGGACACCGGCGCCGACATCACGATCGAGGACGACGGCACCATCTACATCGGTGCCCAGCAGGGCTCGCAGGCCGAGGCCGCGCGCGCCACGATCAACTCGATCGCCAACCCGACCATGCCGGAGGTCGGCGAGCGCTACCTGGGCACCGTCGTGAAGACGACGACCTTCGGTGCGTTCGTGTCGCTGCTCCCGGGCAAGGACGGACTGCTGCACATCTCGCAGATCCGTAAGCTCGCCGGCGGCAAGCGCGTGGAGAACGTCGAGGACGTCGTCGGCGTGGGCTCCAAGGTCCAGGTCGAGATCGCCGAGATCGACTCCCGCGGCAAGCTCTCCCTCATCCCCGTGATCGAGGGCGAAGGCGACGACGAGAAGAAGGACGACACCGACAAGTGACGTCGAGCAGCTCCACGGCGACGGCCCGCACCTCCTCGGAGGCGCGGGCCGTCGCCCGTACCCAAACCCTGATCAAGGGCGAGAACGGCATCGGTACGGTCCGCAAGACCACCCTCCCCGGGGGCCTGCGCATCGTCACCGAGACCCTGCCCTCCGTGCGCTCCGCCACCTTCGGCATCTGGGCGCACGTCGGCTCGCGCGACGAGACGCCGGCTCTGAACGGCGCCACGCACTATCTCGAACACCTCCTCTTCAAGGGCACGGGCAGGCGCAGCGCCCTGGACATCTCCTCCGCGATCGACGCGGTCGGCGGCGAGATGAACGCGTTCACGGCGAAGGAGTACACGTGCTACTACGCACGCGTGCTCGACACCGATCTGCCGCTCGCCATCGACGTGGTCTGCGACATGCTCACCGGCTCGCTGATCCGCGAGGACGACGTGAACGTGGAGCGCGGCGCGATCCTCGAAGAGATCGCGATGACCGAGGACGACCCGGGCGACTGCGTGCACGACCTGTTCGCGCACACCATGCTCGGCGACACCCCGCTCGGCCGCCCGGTCCTCGGCACGGTCGACACGGTCAACGCCCTCACCGCGGACCGCATCCGGCGCTTCTACAAGAAGCACTACGACCCGACCCACCTCGTGGTCGCCGCCGCAGGCAACGTCGACCACAACAAGGTCGTACGCCAGGTCCGTGCCGCCTTCGAGAAGGCGGGCGCCCTCAAGCAGCAGGCCGCCACCCCGATCGCCCCGCGCGACGGCTCCCGGACCATCCGCACCGCCGGACGCGTCGAGCTCCTCGGCCGCAAGACCGAGCAGGCCCACGTCGTCCTCGGCATGCCGGGCCTGGCCCGCACCGACGAGCGCCGCTGGGCGCTCGGCGTCCTGAACACCGCACTGGGCGGCGGGATGTCCTCCCGCCTCTTCCAGGAGGTCCGGGAGAAGCGCGGACTGGCGTACAGCGTGTACTCGTACACCTCGGGCTTCGCCGACTGCGGCCTCTTCGGCGTGTACGCGGGCTGCCGTCCGAGCCAGGTCCACGACGTGCTGAAGATCTGCCGCGACGAACTCGACCAGGTCGCCGAGCACGGCCTGTCCGACGACGAGATCGGCCGGGCCATCGGCCAGCTCCGCGGCTCCACGGTCCTCGGCCTGGAGGACACGGGCGCGCTGATGAACCGTATCGGCAAGAGCGAGCTGTGCTGGGGCGAGCAGATGTCCGTCGACGACATGCTGACTCGGATCGCGTCGGTCACCCCGGACGACGTCCGGGAGGTCGCCGCCGAGATCCTGGGACAGCGGCCCTCGCTGTCGGTCATCGGCCCGCTGAAGGACAAGCAGGCGTCGCGTCTGCACGAAGCCGTCGCGTAGAGCGGCACACGTCCTCGACCGGGGCAGGTCCCCGACTAAGGAATCACGAACATGAGCAAGCTGCGCGTGGCGGTCCTGGGCGCCAAGGGGCGTATCGGATCAGAGGCGGTCCGGGCCGTCGAGGCCGCCGAGGACCTGGAGCTGGTGGCCGCCCTCGGGCGCGGGGACTCCCTGGAGGCCCTGACCGACGCGGGCGCCCAGGTCGTCGTCGAACTCACCACCCCCGACTCGGTGATGGACAACCTCGGCTTCTGTGTCCGCCACGGTATCCACGCCGTGGTCGGTACGACGGGCTGGACCGACGAGCGCCTCGCACAGCTGACCACCTCGCTGGAAGCCGCACCGGGGACGGGCGTGCTCATCGCCCCGAACTTCTCCATCGGCGCGGTCCTCACCATGAAGTTCGCGGAGGTGGCCGCGCCGTACTTCGAGTCCGTCGAGATCATCGAACTGCACCACCCGAAGAAGGTGGACGCCCCCAGCGGCACCGCCTCCCGCACCGCCCAGCTCATCGCCGCCGCCCGGCAGAAGGCGGGCAGCGCCCCGCAGCCCGACGCCACGGCGACGGGCCTGGACGGCGCCCGCGGCGCGGACGTCGACGGCGTACCGGTGCACTCGGTCAGGCTGCGCGGCCTGCTGGCCCACCAGGAAGTACTGCTCGGCGGGGAGGGCGAGACCCTCACGATCCGCCACGACTCCCTCCACCACAGCAGCTTCATGCCGGGCATCCTGCTCGGCGTACGCCGTGTCGTGGACACCCCGGGCCTCACCTTCGGCCTGGAACACTTCCTGGATCTGAAGTAACCGCCATGGCCGCGAAAATCACGTACGCCGTCACGGCCGCTGTCCTGGTCGTCTACTTCGTCCTGGTCGGCAGCCGTGGGGTGATGCTCATCCAGCACGGCACCCTGCTCACCGTCACCTTCGGTGTCGCCGTCCTGATCCTGCCGGTGATCGGCGTCTGGTTCCTCTGGAAGAACACCCAGTTCGTGCAGCGGGCCAACCGGCTCGCCACCGAACTGGACGCCGAGGGCGGGCTGCCCGTCGACGAACTGGCGCGCACCCCGGCCGGCCGTATCGACCGCGACTCGGCCGACGAGGTCTTCGCCCGCCGCAAGGCCGAGACGGAAGACTCCCCCGACGACTGGCGCAGCTGGTTCCGACTGGCGATCGCCTACCACGACGCCCGCGACACCCCGCGGGCCCGCAAGGCGATGCAGCACGCGATCGCCCTCCACGACGGCAAGCCCGTACGCGCCTGAACGAGGTGACGACGGAGGGGCCGGCCCGCATGAGCGGACCGGCCCCTCCGTCGTCAGACTGTTTACGCGTGCTGCCGGTATTCGTCCGCCCAGACCTCGACACCGTCCGCGGCCCGGTCGAAGGCTTCGGGGCGCCCCAGGAAGTCCGCGTTGTGCGTGGTCAGCAGGGGCGTCGTCTCATTGCCGGAGTGGCCGCCACGGACGAGGACGAGCGCCTGCCCCTGTACGGTCCGCGGGAGCCCGAGCCAGCGCACCGGCTGCTGCACGGTCCGCACGACCATGACATGCGCCCACGGTGTCGTGGTCGTCTGCAGGAAACGCACCCGGCGCAGTCCGGTGGCGCTCACCCACGCGCCCATCCGCAGCAGACGCAGGGCACCCGCGATGACCACCACGGCGAGGCCCAGGCACACAGCGCCCCCGGATCCGTTACCGGCCACGGCGATGATGACCGCCGCGAACAGCACGTACGAGGCGAGCAGCAACAGAAGCGCGGCCGCGCCGACCCGCCAGGGGCCGGGCCGGTAGGGACGCCGCCACTGGTCGCGGTCGTCGAACGGCAGCGCGAGATCCTCGCCGGCCTCGTCGAAAGCGCGATCGGCGGTCAGAAAGGGCAGGGGCACGACTGATCCTCACTCAATCCACGCATGGACTATGCCCGGTGAGGCTACCCAGCCCGATCTCCGCCCACCACCCGCGGGGGTCCATGAGGGTGCTGACCGGCCACGGGGCCCGTGGGAAAGGGTCAGCGGCGCGAGGACGCGTCGGACTGCTGCGTGTGCGCGGGGGAGACGTCCGCCGAGAGGGCGGGCAGCCCGATGAGCAGGGAACCCGCGAGGCCCGCGACCACGGTCAGGCCTATGAGCCATCGGCCGACCAGCTCCGAGGCGGAGGCACGCAGGCGTGGTGGGGGAGCGACATTGCTGCGGAACTGGTCGGCTTCGGCGATGAAGGCGAACGGAACTGGCTCGCGCCGACGGAACATGGGGTGCGCTTCTCCTCTGACGACTCGAATCCTCCGGGGTTCGTTCTGCGGAGGATTCGAACGAATCGTTGTCATCCATACAGACGAGCGAGTGCCCCAAAAGGTGCCATCTTTCACCGGATTCGCAGAAGTTCGCCGACCTATGTCGCGGCACGGCACCGAACGTCCCGTTGTCAGTGCCTGGCCGTAGAGTGGGCGCCGCCCGAGCCAGTACTGGGAAGGACCCTCCACGCCGTGACCGACACCCCCGCCGACGACCTCAAGCCCAGCTTCCGCAGCGATGTCACCGTCGAGCTGGTCAAGCACACCGCTTCCGACTCCGACGTGCTGTTCGCCGCCCGCGTCTCGACCCTCGGGGAGCAGTCCCTGGGCGAGCTGCAGAAGGACCCGGAGCGTTCGAAGGGCCTGATCAACTACCTGATGCGGGACCGGCACGGCAGCCCCTTCGAGCACAACTCGATGACCTTCCTCATCAGCGCCCCGATCTTCGTCTTCCGCGAGTTCATGCGGCACCGCGTGGGCTGGTCGTACAACGAGGAGTCGGGCCGCTACAGGGAGCTGGAGCCGGTCTTCTACGTCCCGGGCGCGTCCCGCAAGCTGGTCCAGGAGGGCCGCCCCGGCAAGTACGTCTTCGTGGACGGCACCGAGGCCCAGCAGGAGCTCACGGGCCGCGTCATGGAGGACTCGTACCGCCAGGCGTACGAGGCGTACCAGGAGATGCTCGCCGCCGGTGTGGCCCGCGAGGTCGCCCGCGCGGTCCTCCCGGTGGGCCTGTTCTCCTCGATGTACGCGACGTGCAACGCCCGCTCGCTGATGCACTTCCTCGGCCTGCGCACCCAGCACGAGCAGGCCAGGGTCCCGTCCTTCCCGCAGCGGGAGATCGAGATGGTCGGCGAGAAGATGGAGGCGGAGTGGGCCCGGCTCATGCCCCTCACGTACGCGGCCTTCAACACGAACGGGCGCGTGGCCCCGTAACGCACCCGGATCGCCCCGTCGGACACGCCATCGGGCACATCTGTACGGGCGGCCAGGCGAAGTGTCCGTATTGCGGCATTTCGAGAAGTTCATCTAGCCTGATCAAACGGACCCGGCACTGCTTGAACCCCCGAGCAGGCAGTGCCGGGTTCCACTTTTGTCCTGACTTGTCGCATCCCCCGAGGGCAGACCGCACGGTGAGCAGCGAGTAGCGTGTTACCCATGGCTCCGACCTCCACTCCGCAGACCCCCTTCGGGCGGGTCCTCACTGCCATGGTCACGCCCTTCGCGGCGGACGGCGCACTCGATCTCGACGGCGCGCAGCGGCTCGCCACCCACCTGGTGGACGCAGGCAACGACGGCCTGATCGTCAACGGCACCACGGGCGAGTCCCCGACCACCAGCAACGCGGAGAAAGCGGATCTCGTACGAGCC
Organism: Streptomyces dioscori; assembly: GCF_003024195.1. Lineage (GTDB taxonomy): Bacteria > Actinomycetota > Actinomycetes > Streptomycetales > Streptomycetaceae > Streptomyces > Streptomyces dioscori. The sequence goes on along the minus strand of NZ_KZ679059.1, from coordinate 2,793 downwards.
GTACTGGAGGCCGTCGGCGACCGCGCCCACGTCGTCGCGGGCGTCGGCACGAACGACACCCGCCACAGCATCGAGCTGGCCCGCGACGCCGAGAAGGCCGGCGCCCACGGCCTGCTCACCGTGACGCCCTACTACAACAAGCCCCCGCAAGAGGGCCTGTACCAGAACTTCACCGCGATCGCCGACGCCACCGGCCTGCCGGTCATGCTCTACGACATCCCCGGCCGCAGCGGTGTCCCGATCAACACCGAGACCCTGGTGCGCCTCGCCGAGCACCCGCGTATCGTCGCCAACAAGGACGCCAAGGGTGATCTCGGCCGCGCCAGCTGGGCCATCGCCAGCTGCGACCTCGCCTGGTACTCGGGCGACGACATGCTGAACCTGCCGCTGCTCTCCGTGGGCGCGGTCGGCTTCGTCTCCGTGGTCGGCCACATGGTCACGCCCGAGCTGCGGGCCATGATCGACGCGTACACGAGCGGTGACGTCCAGAAGGCGACCGAGATCCACCAGAAGCTGCTCCCCGTCTTCACCGGGATGTTCCGGACCCAGGGCGTCATGACCAGCAAGGCCGCGCTCGCCCTGCAGGGCCTGCCCGCCGGACCGCTGCGCCTGCCCATGGTCGGCCTGTCGCCCGAGGAGACCGCGCAACTCAAGATCGATCTTGCCGCCGGCGGGGTACAGCTCTAACCACAGACTTCACAACTGAATACGTACGACCAAGCAGGCCCAGCGCCTGCTCCACCAGACAACTGCTACTGCACGAACGTCATGCGCGCCACGTGCCCTGCCAGGTACGTGGCGCGTGTGGTGAGGAGAGTCTTTTGAGTCATCCGCATCCGGAACTCCGTCTGCCGCCGAAGCTTCCCCAAGGGGGCCTCCGCGTCACCCCGCTCGGTGGCCTCGGTGAAATCGGCCGAAACATGACGGTCTTCGAGTACGACGGCCGCCTTCTGATCGTCGACTGCGGCGTGCTCTTCCCCGAGGAGGAGCAGCCCGGGATCGACCTGATCCTTCCGGACTTCAGTTCGATCAGGGACCGCCTCGACGACATCGAGGGCATCGTCCTCACGCACGGCCACGAGGACCACATCGGCGGCGTCCCCTTTCTCCTCCGCGAGAAGCCGGACATCCCGCTCATCGGCTCCAAGCTGACCCTCGCCCTCATCGAGGCGAAGCTCCAGGAGCACCGCATCCGCCCGTACACGCTTGAGGTCGCCGAAGGCCACAAGGAGCGCATCGGCCCCTTCGAGTGCGAGTTCGTGGCGGTCAACCACTCCATCCCGGACGCCCTCGCGGTCGCCATCCGCACCCCTGCGGGCATGGTCGTCCACACCGGCGACTTCAAGATGGACCAGCTCCCGCTGGACGGCCGTCTCACGGACCTGCACGCGTTCGCGCGGCTGAGCGAGGAGGGCATCGACCTCCTTCTCTCGGACTCCACGAACGCCGAGGTCCCGGGCTTCGTCCCGCCCGAGCGCGACATCTCGAACGTGCTGCGCCAGGTTTTCGCGGGTGCCAGCAAGCGCATCATCGTGGCCAGCTTCGCCAGCCATGTGCACCGCATCCAGCAGATCCTCGACGCCGCCCACGAGTACGGCCGCCGGGTCGCCTTCGTCGGCCGCTCGATGGTCCGCAACATGGGCATCGCGCGCGACCTCGGCTATCTGAAGGTCCCGCCGGGTCTCGTGGTCGACGTCAAGACGCTGGACGACCTCCCGGAACACGAGATCGTCCTCGTCTGCACCGGCTCCCAGGGCGAGCCGATGGCGGCCCTGTCGCGGATGGCCAACAGGGACCACCAGATCCGTATCGTCCAGGGCGACACGGTGATCCTGGCGTCGTCCCTCATCCCGGGCAACGAGAACGCGGTCTACCGCGTCATCAACGGCCTGACCCGCTGGGGCGCCAACGTCGTCCACAAGGGCAACGCCAAGGTGCACGTCTCCGGCCACGCCTCGGCCGGCGAGCTCCTGTACTTCTACAACATCTGCAAGCCACGCAACCTCATGCCGGTCCACGGCGAGTGGCGCCACCTGCGCGCCAACGCCGAGCTGGGCGCCCTCACCGGCGTCCCGCACGACCGGATCGTGATCGCCGAGGACGGCGTGGTCGTCGACCTCATCGAGGGCAAGGCGAGAATCTCCGGAAAGGTCCAGGCGGGTTACGTGTACGTCGACGGCCTCTCGGTCGGCGATGTCGGCGAGCCCACGCTGAAGGACCGCAAGATCCTCGGTGACGAGGGGATCATCTCGGTCTTCGTGGTGCTGGACACCAGCACGGGCAAGATCACCGGAGGGCCGCACATCCAGGCCCGCGGCTCGGGCATCGAGGACTCCGCCTTCAGCGCCGTCCTCCCGAAGGTCGTCGAGGTCCTGGAGAGGTCGGCCCAGGACGGCGTTGTCGAAGCCCACCAGATGCAGCAGCTCATCCGCCGCACGCTGGGCAAGTGGGTCTCGGACACCTACCGCCGCCGGCCGATGATCCTGCCGGTCGTCGTCGAGGTCTGAGTCACCTCGTAGCACGTACACCCGGAGCGGGGCACCTCGATTTGCATCGGGGCGCTCCGCTCCAGTACGTTTACGGCTCCGCCTGAACGGGAACCCGACACAACTTGGTGTCCGGACCTCCTCGCAGGGGGCGGGAATTCCGACTCAGAACTTCTGATAAAGTCGGGATCGCCGGAAAGGGAAACGCGAAAGCGAAAACCTGGAAAGCGCCGAGGAAATCGGAACCGGAAACGGTCTGATAGAGTCGGAAACGCAAGACAGCGAGACAAGCACAACAGTAGAACAG
>NZ_KZ679058.1:108217-144824 GCF_003024195.1 Streptomyces dioscori | reverse complement strand
TCGGCATCGGCATCGGCGCCACCGGACACCCGCAACAACACCCCACGGACCGGAATCTCACCCGCCAGATCGAACGGACGCCGCACAACCCCAGACAACGCCCCACCAACCGCACCCGGCACCACATCCACCACCGGCAGCGGCACCTCCCGGCCGGGGTCCAGAACGGTCTGCACCGGTGTGCCGTCGACCTCGGTCAGCACCGTCCGCAGCGCCTCGTGCCTGCGCACCACATCCCCCACGGCGGCCCGCAACGCGTCCGGGTCCACGTCCCCGGTCAGCCGGAAGGCGATCGGGAGGTTGTACGCGGCGGTCCGGCCCTCCAGTTGGTGCAGGAACCACAGCCGCTGCTGGGCCAGCGACGCCGGAACATGCTCGGGTCGTGTCTGCGGCACCACGGCGGGACGGACCGCCCCGCCGGCCTCGCGCACCCGCCGGGCCAGACCCGCGACGGTGGGGGTCTCGAAGACCGCGCGGACCGAGAGCTCGGCACCCAGTACGGTGCGGATCCGCGCCAGCAGCCGGGTCGCCAGCAGCGAGTGCCCGCCCAGTTCGAAGAAGTCGTCGTCGACCCCTACCCGGGGAACGCCGAGGATCTCGGCGAACAGTGCGCAGAGCAGTTCCTCCTGCGGATCGCGGGCGAGGCCGCCCCGCCCCGCGACGTCGGCGAAGTCCGGCGCGGGCAGTGCCCGCCGGTCCACCTTGCCGTTGCGGGTCAGCGGCAGAGCGTCCAGCACCACCACCGCCGCCGGCACCAGATGATCCGGCAGCCGGTCGCGCAGATATCCCCGCAGCACGAGCGGGGCGGCGTCGGCCGACACGGCGTAGGCGACCAGGCCGGGCTCGCCCGCCGCGTCCGCGTGGACGGTCACTACGGCCTGGGTCACCTGCGGGTGGCTGACCAGCGCGGCCTCGACCTCGGCGGGCTCGACCCGGAAACCGCGGATCTTCACCTGGTCGTCGGCCCGCCCCAGGAACTCCAGGTTCCCGTCGGCCCGCCACCGTACGATGTCGCCGGTCCGGTACATGCGCTCGCTCGGGCCCCCGAACGGGCACGCCACGAACCGCCCCGCCGTCAGCCCGGACCGCCCCAGATACCCCCTGGCCAGACCGGCCCCGGCCAGATACAGCTCACCCGCCACACCCGGCGGAACCGGACACAGACGGTCGTCCAGCACGTAGACCCGCGTGTTCGCGATCGGCGCGCCGATGGGTGGCGGGGACCCGCCGTCCGCCGTGCCCGGCAGGCACTCCCACGCCGTCACGTCGATCGACGCCTCGGTCGGGCCGTAGAAGTTGTGCAGCCCCGCGCCGCACCGCTCGTGGAACTCCTGCACGACGTCGCCGGACAGGGCCTCGCCGCTGCTGATCACCTGCCGCAGCCCGGCCAGTTGCGCCGGTTGCGCCTCGCCGAGCAGCGAGCGCAGCATCGAGGGCACGAAGTGCGCGACCGTGACGCGTTCGCGCCGGATCAGCTCGGCGACACGGCCGGCGTCCCGGTGCTCACCGGGAGGCACCACCACAAGGGTGGCGCCCGCGAGCAGGGTGGCGAAGAACTCCCAGACCGACACGTCGAATCCGTAGGGCGTCTTCTGCGCCACGCGGTCCTCGGCGGACAGTCCGTACCGCTCGATCATCCACGCCAGCCGGTTGACCACACCCGCGTGCGGGACCACCACGCCCTTCGGCGTGCCCGTCGTCCCCGAGGTGTGGAGGACGTAGGCGGGACTGGCGGTCCGCAGCGGCGAGTGGCGCTCGGAGTCGTCGACGTCCGTGCCGGGGTAGCCGGCCAGCACCAGGTCCAGAGCGGGGCCGAAGGTCAGGACGGCCGGTGCCGGACCGGTGGGGACGCGGACGTCGTCCGCGGTGAGCGCGCACACCGGGCGGGTGTCGTCCAGCAGGAACCGTATCCGCTCGGCCGGGTGGTCGGGGTCGATGGGCACGTACGCCGCCCCGGCCTTGAGCACGGCCAGCAGGGCCACCACCAGCTCCACCGAGCGCGGCAGCAGCAGGGCCACCACCCGCTCGGGTCCCGCGCCGTGCGCGATCAGGTGCCGGGCCAGTCGGTTCGCCCGCGCGTTGAGTTCCGCGTAGCTCACCGTCAGGTCGCCGTGGACGACGGCGCTCGCCGCGGGTGTCCGCGCGGCCTGCGCCTCGAAGAGGGCCGGGAGCGGCTGGTCGGGCAGGGGCCGGGCGGTGTCGTTCCACTCGTCGAGCACCGTCCGGCGCTCCGCCGCGGAGAGGATGTCGATGTCGCCGATCCGCCGGTCCGGGTCCGCGACCGCCGCCTCCAGGAGGCGGATCCACCGGTGGATCACGGTGTCGATCGTCCGGGGGTCGTAGAGGTCCGTGCTGTACTCCGCGCGCCCCCGCAGCCCCGACGGCGTGCCGTCGGGGCCCCGGTGTTCACGCAGCGAGAGGGTGAGGTCCAGCCGTGCGCCGGCCGACGGCACGGTCTCCTCGGTGACCCGCACGCCGGGCAGGTCGAGCGTGCCCTCCGCGGTGTTCTGGAGCACCAGCATGATCTGGAACAGCGGGTGGTGCGCCAGCGAGCGGTGCGGACGGAGCGTGTCCACCAGTCGCTCGAACGGCACGTCCTGGTTCGCGTAGGCCGTCAGAGCCGCTTCCCTCGACGAGGCCAGCACATCGGCGAAGGTGGGGTCGCCGGAGGTGTCGACCCGCAGTACGAGCGTGTTCAGGAAGAGGCCCACGAGGTCGTCCACCGCGTCATCGGTGCGCCCGGCGACCGGCGTGCCGATCGGGACGTCGGTTCCCGCGCCCAGCCTGGTCAGCACCGTCGCCAACGCGGCGTGCAGCACCATGAACACGCTGGCGCCCGCCGCGCGCGCGGTGTCCGCGATGCGGGCGTGCAGGTCGGGACCGATGTCGAAGCCGGTGCTCGCGCCGCGGAAGGAGGACACCGCCGGACGCGGCCGGTCGGCCGGCACGCCCACCTGCTCCGGCAGGCCGTCCAGCGCCTGGGTCCAGTACCGCACCTGCCGGCCGATCGCGCTGTCGGGATCGTCCGCCGTGTCGAGCAGCGCGCGCTGCCACATCGCGAAGTCCGCGTACCGCACCGGAAGCCGGGGCAGGGTCGGCGCCGCGCCGCCCGCCCGTGCCGTGTACGCCTGGGACAGGTCGCGCAGGAGCGGTGCCAGCGACCAGCCGTCGGCGGCGATGTGGTGCACGACCAGCACCAGCACGTACGACCCGTCGTCCGCGATCCGCAGCACCCTGGCGCGGACCGGGATCTCGGTGGCGAGGTCGAACCCGTACGCCGCGGCCTCGGCGACCGCCGCCGACAGCTCTTCGGGCGCCACGTCGACGATCGGCACCGGGACGGTCACGTCCTCGGGGAGGATCCGCTGGACCGGCTCCCCGTCCGTCTCGGGGAACACGGTGCGCAGCGGTTCATGGCGGCCCACGACGTCCCCGAGGGCGCTCCGCAGCGCGTCCAGGTCCACGTCGCCGTCCAGCCGCAGTGCGAGCGGGATGTTGTACACCGGCCCGGGGCCCTCCAGCCGGTGCAGGAACCACAGCCGCTGCTGGCCGAAGGAGACCGGGGCCCGGTCCGCGGGCGCCATGGGCACGAGCGGCGGGCGCACCGTTCCGTCAGCCCGCTGGATGCTGCGTGCCAGGCCCGCCACCGAGGGCGCGTCGAACACCGACCGGACCGACAGTTCCACGTCCAGTTCCGCACGTACGCGTGCCACCAGCCGCATCGCCAGCAGCGAGTGCCCGCCCAGGTCGAAGAAGTCGTCCTCGACGCCGACGTGGGGCAGCCCGAGTACCTCGGCGAACAGTCCGCACAGCAGCTCTTCGCGCGGGTCGCGCGCCGCGCCGGTGCCCGTGACCGACCGGGTGAAGTCGGGGGCGGGCAGGGCCCGGTGATCGATCTTCCCGTTGGCCGTCAGCGGGATCCGGTCGATGGGCAGCACCGCCACGGGGACCAGATGGTCCGGCAGCCGCTCCCGCAGGAACTGCCGCAGCGTGCCCGGCAGGTCGGCGGTCTCCCGGCCGGGGGCGGCGACGACGTGAGCGACGAGGTGGACGGCGTCCGGCTGCTCGCCCTGCGCGCTCACGACGGCGGTGGCCACGGCGGGGTGTTCCGTCAGGACGGATTCGACCTCGCCGGGCTCGCTGCGGTAGCCGCGGATCTTGACCTGGTCGTCGCCTCGGCCGAGGAACTCAAGGGTGCCGTCGGTGCGCAGGCGGACGAGGTCACCGGTGCGGTACATGCGCTCGCCCGCCCCGCCGAAGGGGCTGGCGACGAAGCGGCTCGCGGTCTGCGCCGGGCGTCGCAGATAGCCGCGTGCCAGGCCGGCGCCGCTGAGGTGGAGCTCTCCCGGTGTGCCGGCCGGCACCGGTCGCAGCCACTCGTCGAGGACGTGGACGCGGACGCCGGACAGCGGGGTGCCGATGGGGATCCGGTCGGGCACCGGGGCGGTGAGGCGATGGCAGGTCGCGAAGGTGGTGGTCTCGGTGGGCCCGTAGCCGTCGACGACGACCAGACCGGGGCAGGCGGCCAGCACGCGGCGGACGGCCGCGGCCGGGACGACCGCCCCGCCGGTCCATATCTCGCGCAGTGCGGCGAAGCAGTGGGGTGCCTCGTCGGCGAAGACCTGGAACAGCCCGGCGGTCAGCCACATGGCGGTGACCTGGTGCCGGACGGTCAGTGCCCGGAGCAGCCCGGGGTCGAGGTCCGCGGGTGCGAGGACGATGCTCCCGCCGGAGAGCAGCGGAACCCACAGCTCGTAGGTGGAGGCGTCGAACGCCGAGGGCGAGTGGGCCAGTACCCGCCGGTGGGCTCCCGTGGCGAAGCAGGACGCCCCGGCCAGGGCGACGACGTCGGCGTGGGTGACGACGACGCCCTTGGGCAGGCCGGTGGAGCCGGAGGTGTACATCACGTACGCCGGGTGTGCGGCCCGGGACGGGGCGAGCCGTTCGACGTCCGTGAGGTCTTCGCCGGACCGGTCGGCGTCGCCGTCCTCCCGTACGGGGATCAGGGGCAGGTCGGTGAGCTCGCGCGGCCAGGTGTCCTGTGGGGCGACGACGCAGACCGCCCGGGCGTCGTCGAGCATCAGCCGCACGCGGTGCACGGGGTGGTCGGGGTCGACGGGCAGGTACCCCGCGCCCGTCTTGAGGACGGCGAGGAGCGCGACGATCTGCTCGGCCGAGCGGGGCAGCGCGAGGGCGACGAGGCGTTCGGGGCCCGCGCCCGCCTCGACCAGACGGCGTGCCAGGCGGTTGGCCCGGGTGTTGAGTTGGTGATAGGTCAGCTGCTCGTCCCGCCAGATGACGGCGGTGGCGTCGGGGGTGCGGGCGGCCTGGCGCTCGAACACGGCGGGGACCGGTTCGGCGGGGGCGGTCAGCGGGGCGCCGGTCCCCAGGGCGGACAGGTCGTGGTGTTCCTCCGCTGTGAGCAGGTCGATCGCACCGATCGGGCGGCCGGGACCGGCCGTGGCGGCGTCGAGCAGCCGGACCAGGCGGCTGCCCAGCCTCTCGACGGTCTCCCGGTCGTAGAGATCGGTGCGGTACTCCACCTTGCAGGCGATCCCGGCGGGCTCGCCGTCGGGCCCCTGTGTCTCGCGCATGCTGAACGTGAGGTCGAACCGGGCGTACGGGCCGGCGGCGTATTCGCGGCTCGCCTCGACTCCGGGGAGTTCCAGGGTGCCTTCCGCGTTGTTCTGCAGCACCAGCATGATCTGGAACAGCGGATGATGCGCCCGGGAGCGGCGCGGGTTGAGTACGTCCACCAGTCGCTCGAACGGCACGTCCTGGTTCGCGTAGGCCGACAGAGCCCGGTCCCGCACCCGGTGCACCAGGTCGGTGAAGCTCGGGTCGCCGCTGGTGTCGGTGCGCAGTACGAGGGTGTTGACGAAGAACCCGACGAGTTCGTCCAGCGCGTCGTCGGTGCGGCCGGCCACCGGGGTGCCGATCGGGATGTCGTTCCCCGCGCCCAGCCGGGTCAACAGGGCGGCGAGAGCGGCCTGCGCGACGATGAACACGGTGGCGCCCGTCGACCGGGCCGTGTCGAGGACGCGGGCGTGGAGGTCCTGTCCGATGTCGAAGGTCACGGTCGCACCGGACAGCGATTCCACGGCGGGTCGGGGGCCGCCCGGCAGACCGACCTGTTCGGGCAGACCGGCGAGCGCCTCGGCCCAGTAGTCGGTCTGTCGCGCGATCGGGCTCCGCGGATCGTCGATCTCGCCCAGCATCCGCCGCTGCCAGACGCTGTAGTCCGCGTACTGCACGGGCAGTCGGGGCCAGTCGGGTTCGGTGCGGGCCAGCCGGGCCGCGTAGGCGCGTGACAGGTCCCGCAGCAGCGGGGTGATCGACCAGCCGTCACCGGCGATGTGATGCATCACCAGTACCAGCAGCCGCTCCTCGTCCGCGACGCGCAGCAGGGAGGCGCGTAAGGGGATCTCGGCGGCCAGATCGAATCGGTGGCCGATCGCCTCCTGGACCGCGGCGGCCTCGTCACCGGGACCCACGTCGGTGACGGACAGGGGGAAGGGTTCGTCCGCGGGGAGGATGAGCTGGCGCGGGGTCCCCTCGATCTCGGTGAGGACCGTCCGCAGGGACTCGTGGCGGCCGACGACGTCCGTCAGCGCGTCCCGCAGCGCCGTCACGTCGAGGCCGCCGGTCAGCCGCAGGACGACCGGGATGTTGTACACCGCGCTCTGCCCGTCCAGCTGCCCCAGGAACCAGAGGCGCTGCTGGGCGAACGACACCGGCATGTGCGGCTCGCGGGGGACCGGTCGCAGTTCCGGCTGCACCCGTTCGGCGGCCGAGACCGTCCGACGGGCCAGGCCCGCCACCGTGGGAGCCTCGAACACCGACCGGACCGACAGCTCGACGCCCAGCACCGTACGTACGCGGGCCACCAGCCGTGTCGCGAGCAGCGAGTGTCCGCCGAGGTCGAAGAAGCCGTCGTCGACGCCGACGCTGCCCTCCGCCAGCCCGAGGACCTCGGCGACCAGCTCGCGCAACTGCTCCTCCCGCCCGGTGCGCGGAGCCCCGCCGGCACCCGCCGCGGCGGCGTAGTCCGGTGCGGGAAGGGCATTGCGGTCCGCTTTGCCGCTCGGGGTCAGAGGGATCGCGGCCAGCCGCACCAGGGCCGCGGGCACCAGGTGCTCGGGCAGGCGCGTGCGCAGGAACTCCCGCAGTACGGAGGGCAGTTCGTCGTCGGCCTCCGCGGTCACGACGTAGGCGACGAGGCGGGGATCGCCGGGCTGGTCCTCACGGGCGAGGACCAGCGCCTCGGTCACGGCGGGATGGGCGGCCAGTTCGGCCTCCACCTCACCGGGCTCGACCCGGAATCCGCGGATCTTCACCTGGTGGTCGGCACGGCCGAGGTACTCCAGGTTGCCGTCCGCCCGCCACCGGACGATGTCGCCGGTGCGGTACATGCGCTCGCCCGCCCCGCCGAACGGACAGGCGACGAAGCGGTCCGCCGTCAGTACGGGGCGGCCGAGATAGCCACGGGTCACGCAGACGCCCGCCAGGTACAGCTCGCCCGCCACCCCCGGTGGCACCGGGTGCAGCGTGTCGTCGAGCACGTACACCCGGACGTTGGTGATCGGCGCGCCGATGGGCGGCGCGCCGTCGGGAGCGGCACGGGGACAGTCCCATGCCGTGACCTCGATGGAGGCCTCGGTCGGGCCGTAGAAGTTGTGCAGGCTCGCCGAGAAGGTCGCGTGGAACTGTGTCTGGAGGTCGGCGGTCAGTGCCTCGCCGCTGCAGAAGACCGCGCGCAGGTCCGGGAGGTCCTCGGGCGCGGACCGGTTCAGGAACGACCGCAGCATCGACGGCACGAAGTGCGCCACGGTGACCCGCTCGCGGCGGATGAGCCCGGCGACGTACTCCGCATCACGGTGCCCTCCCGGACGGGCCACGACCAGGGTCGCGCCGGAGGCCAGCGTGCAGAAGAACTCCCAGGCCGAGACGTCGAAACCGTAGGGCGTCTTCTGGAGGACGCGGTCCCGCGGGGACAGCCCGTACCGCTCGATCATCCACACCAGCCGGTTGGTCACTCCGCGGTGCGGCACCACGGTTCCCTTGGGCCTGCCGGTGGTGCCCGAGGTGTAGCTGACGTAGACGGGATGCGCCGGGGTCAGGGCGGCCGTCCGCTCGGCGTCGACGACGTCGTGGCCGGCGTACGGGCGCAGTGAGTCGGCGGTCAGGGGGTCGTCCAGCACCAGCCGGGGCGTTCCCTCCGTGTCCTGGTGCGCCGCCGCCTCGGACAGGGTGAGCAGACAGACCGGACCGGCGTCGTCCAGCATGTACCGGACCCGGTCGTCGGGGAACTCGGGGTCGATCGGGAGGTAGGCGGCGCCGGACTTCATGACGGCCAGCAGGGCGACGACCATCTCCACCGACCGGGGCAGCGTCAGCGCGACGATCCGCTCCGGTCCCGCGCCCAGTTCGACGAGCCGCCGCGCCAGCCGGTTCGCACCGGCGTTCAGCTCTGCGTAGGTCACGGCGCGGTCCTCGAACACCACGGCCACGGCGTCCGGTGTCCGTGCGGCCTGCCGCTCGAACAGGACGTGCACCGGGACGTCCGGCACGGTGGCCGACGTGTCGTTCCACCGTGTGAGGACCTGGAGCCGCTCGTCGGGTGACAGCAGATCGATCTCGCCCAGCCTGCGGGCGGGGTCGGCGGCGCCCGCGTCGACCAGGCGCACCCAGCGCCCGATCAGGTTCTCGATCGTGGACCGGTCGTACAGGTCGGTGCTGTACTCGACCCGGCAGCGGATGCCGTCGGGGGCGCCGTCCGGCGTGTGCCTCTCCAGCAGACTGACCGTGATGTCGAAACGGGCGGTGGTGCGGGGCGGGAGTTCCCTCACCGCGTCGAGGCCGGGAAGGTCCAGTCCGGCCTCGACGTCCTTCTGCAGCACCAGCATGATCTGGAACAACGGGTGGCGTGCCAGTGAGCGGCTCGGGTTGAGCGCCTCCACCAACTGCTCGAACGGTACGTCCTGGTTGACGTACGCCGACAGCGCGGTCTCGCGCACCCGGCGCAGCAACTCGCCGAAGGCCGGGTCGCCGGAGGTGTCGGTCCGCAGGACCAGCGTGTTGACGAAGAACCCGATCGATTCGTCCAGCGCCTCGTCGGCGCGGCCGGCCACCGGGGAACCGATCGGGATGTCGGTACCCGCGCCCAGCCGGGTCAGCACTCCCGCGAGCGCGGCGTGGAACATCATGAACACGCTCACGCCCGCGGCGCGCGCCGCGGCCACGATCCGTGCGTGGGTCCGCGGACCGATCGGTACGTCGATGGTGGCCCCGGCGCGTGAGGCGATCGCGGGCCGGGGCCGGTCGCCCGGCAGTCCGACCTGGTCGGGCAGTCCGGCGAGCGCGTCCTTCCAGTAACGCGTCTGGGTCGCGAGCGGGCTGTCCGGGTCGCCGGGATCCCCGAGGAGTTCGCGCTGCCACACCGCGTAGTCCGCGTACTGCACCGGCAGTTCCGGCAGCGCCGGGGCGTCGCCGCCCACGCGCGCGGCGTAGGCCCGGGACAGGTCGCGCAGCAGCGGCCCCAGGGACCAGCCGTCGCTGGCGATGTGGTGGATCACCAGTACGAGCACCGACACGGGGTCCGCGGGGGTGTCGGCGCGGCGCAGCAGCCACGCGGCCACGGGGATCCGGGCGGTCAGGTCGAACCGGTGGCCGACGGCCGTGCCCACCGCTGCCTCCAGCCGGTCGGCGGGCACGTCGAGCGCGGTGAACGGCACCGGGGTGTCGGGGGGCAGCACCGTCTGTACGGGAGTCCCGTCGGCCTCCGTGAACACCGTCCGCAAGGACTCGTGCCTGGCCACCACGTCCCCGAGCGCGAGGCGCAGCGCGACCGGATCCGGCTCGCCCGTCAGCCGCAGGACCGTCGGGATGTTGTAGACCGGGCTCGCGTCCTCCAGCTGGTGCAGGAACCACAGACGCTGCTGCGCGAAGGACAGCGGCATCCGGTCCGAGCGGTGTACGCGCCGTAGTGCGGGGTGCCCGGGGTCCGCCGCCTCGCGGATCTCGCGCACCAGGTCGGCGATGGTCGGCGCCTCGAACACCGTCAGCACCGACAGTTCCACTCCGAGCAGGGCGCCCACCCTGGCGGTCAGACGGGCGGCGAGGAGGGAGTCGCCGCCGAGGTCGATGAAGTCGGCCCCGAGGTCCACGGGTCGCCCCAGCACATCGGTGATCAGATCGCGCACCAGCTGGTCTCGCGGATCTTCTTCGGCAGTCCGGTTCATGTGTCGTACCCCCGTGGTGGTTACGTGCTGTGCGGGTTCCTCGGGTAGTCGTGGCACCTGGGCGCTTCGTCCAGGGCACCGCGGCATGTCCGCCTGACCTGGGCGAACGGTGGCTGCGTGGCATCGATGACGGCCGGGCGCGCAGCCAGGAGGGCGGCACGTGGTCCAGCAGGACTCCGGCCCGGCGAGAACTCAGTCGGTGTTGTCTTGATGCGGGTGTGAGCGTGAAGGGTGGATGCGGGTGCGGGTCAGGACATCAAGGGACTCGGCCTCGGAGTTCGTGCAGCGGCCAGAACAGGTGGGAGGAGTTGTCGGCGCCGTCTCTTCCCGTTCCTGAGCCCGCGACGCGTCCCGTCGTCCCGGGTGCGTGTCCGGCGGGATCGGCGCCCGGCCGGCCCGCGGTGCCCTCGCCGGGCATCACGAACGACTTGATCCGACGACCACCCATGTTCGTCCCCTCCCGAGCCGACGGCGAAGCCGGGTGCTGTGGGCACCGACTCGGGGGCATGACTGCAGATCCGCCCAACGACAACGTTGGCAGACAGCTGAACCCCCGTTGGTGACCGGTGAAACGCATGAGATCTGCGTGACATCGGGCCACTCACCGCCAGATGCTTCCCCAGGGCCGGACGAGGGTCAACCGTCTTTCCTGGCCACAGGAATGAGTTCTGGCCAGACGTGTTCGGAGCGTAGTAGGCGAGCAACTGGCGGGGCAGGATGTGGCTCGCGCGTCTCATGAGGCGGCCAGGAGAGGTGTCCCGGGCCGCCCCGGCGCACAAGGGACAGTCGGGCCGCGTCACAGCGTGCCTGGTCACGGGGAGGAAGAAGATGAGCAACCCGTTCGACGACGTTGAGGGACGCTTCCTGGTCCTGGTCAACGACGAGCGCCAGTACTCGCTCTGGCCGAGCTTCGCCGAGGTTCCCGAGGGCTGGTCCGTCGAACTCGAAGAGAGCGATCACCAGACCTGCGTCGAGCACATCGAGCGCAACTGGACGGACATGCGGCCGAAGAGCCTTGTGGACGCCATGGAGGCGGACGCCGCGGAGCGGTCCCGCACCGCCTGACCTCGGCCCGCTCCGTGACCGCCCGACGGGTGGCCGCGGAGCGGGAACCTCTCAGCACACCGCGGCGGCACACCGTCCGCGCACCCTCATGCCCACGGGCCGGTACGGCTGCTGCCGGACGCCGGTGACGTCGGCATGTCCGTCGGCCGCCGATGGACGCCCGGCCGGAGAACCCGGCCTTCGTCCTGCCCGCACGGAACACGTGCGCCATCACATCACGGGGGACCCCTGTGCCCAGCGAGGCACCTCTGAACGCACCGCACCACAACCTGCTCTGTCCGGTGTGCGCCCGGCGAACGACCGACGACGGTCTGCTGCTCGAATGCCCGGCGGACCACGAACGCACGCTCCTGCGCGTCGAGTACGCGGCGAAGGGCTTCACACCCGACCTCGCCCGGACGGGGCTGTTCCGCTATCGCGACTGGCTGCCCGTCCGGCGGGAGTTGCCCGGGGCGGGCGGAACAGTCATGTACCGCAGCATCGGACTCGCCGAATTCCTCGGCCTGCGCAACCTGTGGATCGCGTTCAACGGATATTGGCCGGAACGTGGTTGCACCCTCGAAACGGGAACGTTCAAGGAGTTGGAGGCGTACAGCGTCCTGGCACGGCTGCCGGACGATCCGCCGACACTGGTGGTGTCCTCGGCCGGCAACACGGCCGTGGCCTTCGCCGTTCTGGCCTCCCGGTGCCACGTGCCGTGTGTCATCGTCGTTCCCGCGGGGGGCCTCGGCGCGCTCATGCTGCGCGAGCCGCCGGCGCCCTGGGTACGGTTGATCGCGCTCGAACAGGCCGACTACTCCGACGCGATCGATTTCGCCGACTCCCTCTCCCGGGCACTCGGCGGCCGGCTCGAAGGCGGGACCAGGAATGTCGCCCGCAGGGCCGGACTGGCCACGGTGCTGCTGGCGGCGATCGAGGCGTTACCGCGGATGCCGGACTTCTACTTCCAGGCCGTCGGCAGCGGCGCGGGCGCGATCGGCGTCCACGAGGCCGCGCGCAGACTGGTGGAGGCAGGCCTCGCAGAGACCCCGCCACGGCTGATGCTGTGCCAGAACGCGGCCATGGCACCCCTGTACGACGCCTGGCGAGGCACCAGGACCCGGCAGGCACACCTGACCGCGCCACCCCAGGTCTTCGCACCCGAGCTGACCAACCGACACCCCCCGTACGGGACACGCGGCGGCGTGCGCGACTGCCTCGTCGAGAGCGCGGGCGACATGCTGGTCGCCGACCGCACGGCGGCCGACGCCGCCAGGGCCCTGTTCGCCGACATGGAACACATCGACATCGAACCCGCCGCCGCGGTCGCCGTCGCCTGCCTGCGTCAGTCGGTGGCCGACGGAACCGTGCCCCGGGACGCGACGGTTCTCCTCAACATCACCGGAGGCGGCCGGCGCAGGATCGCCGAGCAGGCCCTGCTCTCCCCCGCCGCACCGGTGAGCGTCGTCCCGGCCGCCGACTGGCGCTCCGGGGAGCCTCCCGTGGGCCTGTTGCGCAACTGCGCGGTGCTTCAGTGACCTTGTACGCCGCACCACCGTCCTCCCGGCACCCGTCCTCCGTGCTCCGCGGCGGCTCGCCCGCCTCGTCGCGGATGCGGCGACGGTGCCCCTCCACAGGCTCTCCGAGGCTCTCCGAGGCCCGGCGGCACACTGCCGGGAACCCGTCCGGGCGGGTGATCAGCTGTGGTTAACTGAGCCAGGCGCGACCATCGAGTTACCGCTCGGACCACCTGTGCAGCATGCTCGGCGCGCGGTGTCACCGAGGGGAGAGGACCGGGTGTGAAGCTGCGCGACATCGGCAAACGCTACGGACGACAGACATGGGTCCTCACCCATGTGCAGGTGGATCTGCCCCCCGGCGAACTGATCGCGTTCAGTGGCGGCAACGGATCGGGAAAGTCCACACTTCTGAGAATCGTGGTCGGTGTGACGCGGCCGACCACGGGCCGGGTGACGGACCGTCCGGCCCTGATCGGCTACGTGCCCGACCGGTTTCCGCCCGACGAGCGGATGTCGGCACTCGACTACCTGACCCATATGGGCCGGGTCAGCGGCCTGCGGGGCGAGGCGGCCGGACGGCGTGCCGAGTCGTTACTCGAACGGCTCGCCCTGGTCGGCGGCGCCGACACGGCTCTGCGCGCACTGTCCAAGGGAAACGCACAGAAGGTCGCCCTGGCACAGGCGCTGATGGTCCCCCCGCAACTGCTCGTCCTGGACGAGCCCTGGTCCGGACTGGACAGTTCGGCGCACGGCGTCCTGGCGGAGATCATGAACGAGATCACCCGGGCGGGCGGCACCCTCGTGTTCACCGACCACCGCGAGTCGGTGGTCCGGGCGAACGCCACCCGGATCTACCGGGTCGCCGGGGGGAGCGTGACCCTCGACGAGAACCCCACCCGCATGACACGGCCGACGGAGACCCGGCTCGTCCTCCGGGCACCGGTGAACGAGTACGGGATTCCCCGCACCGCGGACTGGCGGTCCTGCGCCGGCGTGGTCACCGCGCACGACAACGGCGCGCACACCACGATCCATGTCACCAGCGCGTACGCGGACGAACTGATCCTGGCCGCCCTGCGCGAGGGCTGGTCGATGGTGGAAGCGGGCATGGTGCACACCTCTCAGGTCTCCGTCCACGGCGGTGCTTCATGATCGCGCTGTGCCGCTACACCATGGCGGTCATGCTGCATTCGCAGCGCTACATGCATCCGATGCTGCTGTTCGTCGCCGTGGCCGTCATCTTCACCGGAAGTTCCGACTCGGTACCGGTGGCGGCGATCTACGGGCCCGTCTCGGGCGTGCTGTTCGTCTGCTCGGCCTGGCTGACCGCCGCCCTGGTGAACGTCGAGGACCCGGTGCGGCGCGTCATCTCCGTGGTCCACGCCGGCCGATCGCGCTCCGTGCTCCTCGCGACCGTGCTGGTGGCCCTGGCCATGAGTCTCCTCGTCTCCGGCGTGCTGCTCTTCGCCCCCTTGCTGATAGGCGACCACTCGATCACCCCCGACGACCTCATGGTCGGTGTGCTGGCCCAGTTGACGGGTGCGAGCACCGGGGTGGCGATCGGTCTGATCGTGTCCCGCCTGGTGATCCGCCGCACCGGCTACGCGCTGGTCACGGCCCTGGTACTCATGGCGGCGCTCAGTTTCACGCAGGGCCTGCCGCCGATCAACCGGCTGATCCGTCTCCTGGCGTACACGCCCGACGCCCCCGGCCTGCTGCCGGCGACGGCGGGGTGCGCGGCCGTCGCGGTGGCACTGCTGGCGGCGAGCACGCTCTTCACCGACTTCATCGCCGCCCGCCGGGACTGAGGTCCGCAGGGGGTTCGGGACGGGCCGGTAGCGTGCGGCGGCGCCGGTCGCCCCGGTCCGGTGACCAGGTCCTGATGAATGCGCGTTCGAGGCTCGAACGCGACCAGAGGCCCGGCCCTTCGAAGGGCCGGGCCTCTGGTCGCGACGGGGCGGATCGGGCGGGAAGGGCCCGGTCAGCCGTCCTGCCCCGGCGCGGTGTCGTCCGTCGCCAGGCTGCCTTCACCGATCGTCTGGTCGACCGTGCTGAGGGTGTCCTGGACATCGAGCGTGCTGAGGCTGTTGAGGGCGTCACCGTCGAGGGAGTGGGACGGGGTGACGGCCGCCACCACGAAGCCGGTGGCGAGGGAGGCGATGGCGAGCATGCTGCGCTTCTTCATGCCCCACTCAACTGCCGGCCCGCCCAGGGGTCACGGTCGGGTTTCCGGACCTCGCGGCCCGGCCCTTCGCCGAGTCCACTGACATCCGATGTCCTGTTCTCGCCGTCAGGCGATATGCGCAGGCGATATCGAGCGGGGCGGCGTCCTGCCGCCCTGGAAACTCTCCGTGGCGCAAATCAACACAACCGCACGTACGGCTCCGGTCACACACTCAAACACGCGAGGTGAAGGCTTCTGACGGGATATCGAACAACCGCGGCCACTCCCCTTCCACCACAGTGCAACAGGTCCTACCGTAAACGCGCATGGATGACGCGAACATGCGGACATCCAACCTTTCGCGAGTACGGAGGAACGTAACGATGCGTCACCTTCCCACCCGCACAACTCGCCGAAGAGTGGTCGGAGCACTCACCGCCGGGCTGCTCGGCTCCCTGGGCCTGACCGGGACCTGGGGGACGACCGGGCCGGTCCCGACCGCCGGCGCCGCGACACCGGCCGCACCGGCACCGACTTCTGCGTTGTCGGCCTCGCCGGCCCCGGACGACGGCCTCGCCCCCACCCCGCCCATGGGCTTCAACAACTGGAACTCCACGCACTGCCGTGCGGAGTTCGACGAGGCGATGGTCAAGGGGATCGCGGACATCTTCGTCGACAAGGGACTCAAGGACGCCGGGTACGAGTACGTCAACCTCGACGACTGCTGGGCCCTGCCCACCCGTGACGCCGACGGCGAACTCGTGCCGGACCCGGCCCGCTTCCCCGGCGGGATCAAGGCGGTCGCGGACTACGTGCACGCCAAAGGGCTCAAGCTCGGCATCTACACCAGCGCGGGGACGAAGACGTGCAACGACGCGGGTTTCCCGGGCGCGCTCGGCCACGAGTACAGCGACGCCCGGCAGTTCGCCGACTGGGGTGTCGACTATCTGAAGTACGACAACTGCAACAACCAGGGCGTGGACGCCAAGCAGCGCTACACGACCATGCGGGACGCCCTGACGGCCGCATCGGAGGCGACCGGCCGCCCCATCGTGTACAGCATCTGCGAGTGGGGCGAGAACAAGCCGTGGGAGTGGGCGGCGGACGTCGGCCAGTTGTGGCGTACCACCGGGGACATCAGTGACAACTGGGGTTCGATGCTCTCGATCATGAAACAGAACCTGCCGCTCGCGCAGTACGCCGGTCCCGGCCGGTGGAACGACCCCGACATGCTGGAGGTCGGCAACGGCGGGATGACGGACACGGAGTACCGCACGCACTTCTCGATGTGGTCGGTCATGGCCGCGCCGCTGCTCATCGGCTCGGATCTGCGGTCCGCGTCCGAGGAGACCTTCGACATCATCGGCAACAAGGAGGTCATCGCGGTCGACCAGGACCCGCTCGGCAAGCAGGGCGCGGTGCTGTCCTCCGAAGGCGGTCGCTGGGTGGTCGCCAAGGAGATGAAGGACGGCAGCCGCGCGGTCGCCCTCTTCAACGAGACCGGCAGCCCGCAGCGCGTCGCCACCAGCGCGCAGGCCGTCGGACTGCCCGAGGCGGACGCCTACACGCTGCGGGATCTGTGGCAGCACAGGAGCTACAACACGGCCGGCACGATCGCGGCGACCGTCCCCGCGCACGGCACGGTCCTCGTCCGCGTCTCGGCCGACGGCCGATGGGCCGTGCACCCGCCCGCCGTGGAACTCGGCGTGACGGGTGACACGTTGACCGAGGCGGGCAGGGCGACCTCGCTCACGACGTCGGTCACCGGCCTGGGCCGTACCGCCGCGAGGCGCGTCTCCGTCTCCGTGAACGCGCCCGAGGGGTGGCGGGTGCGGGCCACGTCGCCGACCACGACGGGCTCGCTGCCGACGGGGAAGGCGTTGCGCACCGGATGGACGGTGACCGCGCCTGCCGGCACGCCTCCGGGGTCGTACGACGTGACGCTGAAGGCCGGGTACCGCTCGCCCGGCGGGGTGCGGGCCGAAAGCGTGCTGCCGCTGACGGCGACCGTCGCGGTGGCGCCGCCGTCCGGCACGTCGGATCTCGGCGCCCTCCCCTGGTTGTCGGCGACCAACGGCTGGGGCCCTGTCGAGCGCGACACCAGCAACGGTGAGAGCGCGGCGGGCGACGGCGGTCCGCTCACGGTCAACGGCGCCGTGTACGCCACCGGGCTCGGCGTCCATGCGGAGAGCGCCGTCGAGTACTACGCGGGCGGAGCCTGCGAGAGCGTCAGCGCGCAGGTCGGTGTCGACGACGAGGAGGGCGCGGACGGATCCGTCGCGTTCGAGATCTGGGCCGACGGTACGAAGGTGGCGTCGACCGGGGTCCTCACCAACGCGGACGCGGCGCGGGCGCTTGTCGCGGACGTGAGCGGGGCGGGGGTCGTCCGCCTGGTCGTGACGGACGGGGGTGACGGGATCACGTCGGACCACGGCGACTGGGGCGCGGCGCGACTCACTTGCTGACGCCGCCCCCTTGAGACGCCCGACGCCCGCCCACCGCACGGTTCCCGCGCCCTGGGCCCCTCGGAGGCGCGGGCGTACCTCAACGGGAACCCACCCAAACCGTGGACCCGGGTGGTACGGCAACCGCCCGGGCACCGGCACGTCGTGGCCGGCCGCGCAGTTCCCCGCGCCCCTTACGGGGCCCGGTTGCGGCACCGCTCACAGGTGCGGGCCCGGACAGACACCGCCGCCACCCGGGTGACGGACCCCCGTGGCCGAGCGCGCAGTTCCCCGCGCCCCTTACGGAGCCCGAATGCGGCACCGCTCACAGGCGCGGGCCCGGACAGACACCGCCGCCACCCGGGTGACGGACCCCCGTGGCCGGCCGCGCAGTTCCCCGCGCCCCTTACGGGGCCCGGTTGCGGCACCGCTCACAGGCGCGGGCCCAAACGGATACCGCCGTCACCCGAGTACCAGTCCGTCGTGGCTGAGCGCGCAGTTCCCCGCGCCCCCTACGGGGCCGGGGTTCGTCGCGTGGGTGCGGGGCCGGGGTGGATGGACCGCGTCCAGCGAGCGGAGCGCCCCGCCCCCAGCCCCCAGGGGCGCGGGGAACTGCGCGACCAGCCCCCACCGGGCCCGCACGTCACGTCGGCCGGAGGGCCCCGTCCTCGGAGAACAGCGGGCGGCTCAGCCGACAACCACCGTGTTGGTCGGGCGGCGGCTCAGCGCAGCCGACGCCGCGCCGACCAGACCCGCGTCCGTGCCCATCTGCGCCGGCGTCACCGTGAGCCGCTGCACGAACGACAGCGTCGCGTAGTCGCGCAGCGCGGCCCGCAGTGGCGCGAACAGCACCTCGCCCGCCTTGCCCACTCCCCCGCCGATCACCGCGATGTCGATCTCCACGAGAGTCGCGGTCGCCGCGATGCCCGCGGCCAGCGCCTGCGCGGCCCGTTCGAAGGAGGCCGTCGCGACGGGATCGCCCGCACGGGCCGCGGCGGCCACGGCCGCCGCGGACGCGTCGCCCTCAGGACCCGGCTGCCAGCCGCCCTCGATGGCGCGCCGCGCGATGTTCGGCCCGCTCGCGATGCGCTCGACGCAGCCACGGGACCCGCAGGGACACAGGTCGCCGTCCAGGTCCACACTGATGTGGCCGATGTGACCGGAGTTGCCCGTGGGCCCGGGATGCAGCTTCCCGCCAAGGACCAGCCCGCCGCCGACGCCCGTCGAGACGACCATGCACAGCGCGTTGTCGTGCCCCCGGGCCGCCCCCTGCCAGTGCTCGGCCGCCGTGATGGCCACCCCGTCGCCGATCAGCTCGACGGGCAGCCCGTCCGTCACGGCACGCACCCGTTCGACGAGGGGGAAGTCGCGCCAGCCGGGCACGTTCACCGGACTGACCGTGCCCGCCGAGGCGTCCACGGGCCCGGCGCTGCCGATGCCGACGGCCGTGACCCTGCTCCACAGAGGCGAGGCGGTCAGCTCGCCGAGCACGGCCTCGACGGCCCGGATGACGATGTCGCCGTGCTCCTGCGCGGGCGTCGGCCGCTGGGCGCGCAGCAGGATCCGGCCGTGGCCGTCCACCAGCGCTCCGGCGATCTTGGTGCCGCCGATGTCGAGCGCGGCCACGAGGTCGGTGTGCATCAGAGTCAGTTCTCCCGATCGGATCCCGATGGACCATGAGGAAAGGGCAGGCCGGTCGCGCGGTGGGGAGAGCGGGCCGGAAAAGCGATGGACAGTCTCTCTCGCATCTGACAACGTTGTCCAGGCTCTATGCTCGACGCCACATCCCGATCCGGGTGCCCATCGGGCCCGTCAAGCCCGACGCGGCCCCACAGGACTACAGGACAGGACAGCGCATCGTGGCCGAGACCGCCCGCCGAACCGAGAGCCGCTACGGCAACCGCCCGACGATGAAGGACGTCGCCGCGCGTGCCGGGGTCGGCCTGAAGACGGTATCGCGTGTAGTCAACGGCGAGCCCGGAGTCACCCCCGACACCGAGCGCCGCGTGCAGGAGGCCATCGACGCGCTGGGCTTCCGGCGCAACGACAGCGCGCGCGTGCTCCGCAAGGGCAGCACCGCGAGCATCGGCCTGGTCCTGGAGGACCTGGCGGACCCGTTCTACGGCCCGCTGAGCCGGGCGGTGGAGGAAGTGGCCCGCGCCCACGGCGCCCTGCTCATCAACGGCTCCAGCGCCGAGGACCCGGACCGCGAGCAGGAACTGGTCCTCGCGCTCTGCGCGCGCCGCGTGGACGGGCTGGTCGTCATCCCGGCCGGGGACGACCACCGCTATCTGGAGCCCGAGATAAAGGCGGGTGTCGCCACGGTGTTCGTGGACCGCCCCGCCGGGCAGATCGACGCGGACGTGGTGCTCTCCGACAGCTTCGGCGGCGCGCGCGACGGCGTCGCGCATCTCATCGCGCACGGCCACCGCCGGATCGGGTTCATCGGCGACATGCCCCGCATCCACACCGCCGCCGAGCGACTGCGCGGCTATCGCGCCGCGATGGAGGACGCCGGCATTCCGGTGGAGCCCGACTGGATGTCCCTGGGGGTCACCGGCCCGGAGCGGGTCCGCCTGGCCGCCGAGACCATGCTCTCGGGCTCCTCCCCCGTGACCGCGGTGTTCGCGGGCAACAACCGCGTGACGGTCACGGTCGTACGCGTCATCGCCGAGCGCGCCCGCCCCGTCGCCCTGGTCGGCTTCGACGACATCGAGCTCGCCGACCTTCTCCAGCCCGGGGTCACCGTCGTCGCCCAGGACGCCGCCCAGCTCGGCCGTACGGCCGCCGACCGCCTCTTCCGCCAGCTCGACGGTTCCCTCGTGCTGCCGGAGCGCATCGAACTCCCGACGCGTCTGATCACCCGTGGCTCGGGTGAACTGCCGCCCGCCGTCTGATACATGGGAGAGCCCCGGCACAGCTCTGCCGACCGCACGCTCGAATCGCTCGGTCTGGCCGTGGCGCCGCGCGAGGAACCCCTGGTATATCCCGGCGCCTGGCCCACCGAGTCGGGGCTCCTCGACGGGGACCGGCTGCTGCCCCTGACCGGGCGCACGTTCCCGGGCCGGGTGCCCGTCCTCGCGATCGGCTCGAACGCCTCCCCTGCCCAGCTCCGGCACAAGCTGCGCCAGTACGAGCTGTCGTCCCCGATCCCCCTGGTGAAGGCCCGGGTCACCGGGCTGGAGATCGGTGTGTCGGCGCACGTCAGCGCCCTGGGATACGTATCCGCCTCGCCCTTTCGCGCTCCCGGGCACATCCGCGAGCTGTTCCTCACCTGGCTGGACCCCGCCCAGCTGGCCGTGATCGACGCGAGTGAGGGAGTCACGAGGCCGTCGGGTGCGTACGCTCGCGTGCTGCTGCCCTCGGCCGGCTTCCGTGTCGAGCAGGAGCCGGAGCCGGACGATCCGGGTGGGCCGGGTGATCCCCTCGACGGTGTCCACCTCTATGTGAACCGTCACGGTGTCCTCCACGACGGCACCGGGACTCCGCGCGAGCACCCAGGCGAGCGTCAACTGCTGACCGAACTCCTCGCGGGGTCAACGGAGTTGAGGAAGCTGTTCGGGTCCACTCCGGAGGAGTTCTGCTCCCGGGCGCGCGGCGACCTGCGGCTCTGCGCCGAGGGGACGCGGCTGTTCGCCCGGGAGGGGCGCACTACGGCTTCCGGCCTGGAGAAGTACGTACGAGGTCAGCAGACGGGCAGTCCGGGCACGGGTGCGTCGTTGTCGCCGCCCTGGACGTAGACGTCGCTCACCCAGACGCCGGTGTTGCCGCTGTCGTCGTCGGTCTTCGCCCACCAGGTGTTCGTCCACCTCCCGGAGGTCTCGCGGCGCCCCAGGTCCTGCTGGCAGTAGAAGTAGTTGGTGCCGGCGTTGAGGGTGCCCGCCCGCGCTCCCGCGGCGGTGTACGACGCCGCGGTCTTCCAGACCTGGCAGTTGTACTTGCCGCCTCCGATGGCATGGCAGACCGGTGCGGCGCTCGCGGTCTCCCCGCCGCCCGAACTCCCGCCAGTGGTACCGCCCTTGGTGGCTCCCGACGAAGGAGTGGATGCTTTGTCCGTCGGTTCGGCGTCCTCGGTGCGGTCGGTGTCCTCGGTGGCGCCGGGCTTGTCGGTCGGGGGCGACGACTCCTTCTTGTCGCCCTGTTCCGTGCGCTTCTTGTCGTCCGTCAGGTCGACCGTGCCGCGGGTGGCGCCCGGGGAGGCGGCGGTGCCGTCCGCGTCCCGGGAGGACCCGGTCCGGGCGGCCGACCCGGATCCGTCGGAGCCCGTCAGCTGGGCGACGATGACCCCGGTCGAGGCCAGCACCACGGCGACGGCCGCGCCGACGAGCAGGACGCGGCCCCGTCCGCGACGGCGGGAGGCGGCGGGCGCGGCCGGCACGGCGGAGTCGGGCGCAACCGGGGTGGCCGGACTCGCCTGCGCGGCCGGAGTGGCCGACTGCGGCATCTGCTGTGGCTGAGGCATCGGCTGCGGCGGCCCGAACCCCGGGGGTATCACCGGTACGCTCCGCTCAGTCGCCTCCCGTGCCGGGGGCGCGGGCGCCCTCAGGCCGCGGGTCGCCGAGTCCTGGCCGCCCGGGCCCTGGTCCACCGGATCCTGGCCGGTCGAGTCCTCGTCGGTCCCCGCCGCCACCGCTTCCAGCAGCTCACTCGCGCGGCCCGCCGCCGGGCGGGACTCGGGCTGCTTGTGCATCAGTTGTCGCAGGACGGGGCCCAGCGGTCCGGCCTGTCGCGGCTCGGGCAGCGGTTCGACGACGATCGCCGTGAGCGTGGACCACGTGGACGTGCGGCGGAAGGGTGAGGAGCCCTCGACGGCCGCGTAGAGCGTGGCGCCGAGCGCCCAGATGTCGGAGGCGGGGCCCGGCTCGTACCCCTGGGCCCGTTCCGGTGCCAGGTAGTCCAGGGAGCCGACCAGTTCGCCGCTGCGGGTGAGATGCGTGGTGGAGCCGTCGCCGGGGTCCTCCATCGTGGCGATGCCGAAGTCCGTGAGGACGACCCGGCCCGAGCGGTCGAGCAGGATGTTGCCCGGTTTCACGTCGCGGTGCAGGACTCCCGCCCGGTGGGCCGCGGCGAGCGCGTCCATGACCTTCGCGCCGATCCCGGCGGCCTCGCGGGCGCCGATCGTGCCGCGCTCGCGCAGGACGTCGTCCAGGGACGGCCCGTCCACCAGCTCCATGACGATCAGCGGGCGGCCGTCGATCTCCGCCACGTCGTGCACGGCGATCACGCCGGGGTGGCGCACCCGGGCCGCCGCGCGGGCCTCGCGCTGCATCCGCAGCCCCAGGCCGGCGAGTTCGGGTGCGTCCGCGTCCGTGTAGGTGCGCAGTTCCTTGACGGCCACCTCGCGGCCGAGCACCTCGTCGTGGGCCCGCCAGACCACGCCCATACCGCCGCGGCCCAGTTGGGCCACGACACGGTAGCGGCCGGCCAGGAGCCGTCCGGTCCCGTCCGGCTGTTCGCTCTCCCCGGGCCGGGCCTGCTCCCCCGGCTGCTGGTTCTCCCCCGCAGACACCGCTGCCCCGTTCCTGCCTGTGACACGTCAATGATGTGCCGCTCAGCGTACGGGGCGCAGGAGACCGTGAGGACCCGCGGCAGCGGCTGTGACAGGTCCGCTACTTGGCCGAGACGGTCAGGTCCGCCCGCCTCGGTACCGCGAAGCCCTCCAGGTCCGTGCGCGTGAGCCCGGTCGCCCGTGCCACCTCCGCGATGTCGAGGGCCCCGCAGTCCAGACCGCGCAGCAGGTAGCCGCTGAGGGCCTTGGCGGTGGCGGGCTCGTCCATGACGTCGCCGCCGGCGCGGTTGGCGTACGCGACGAGGCGGGCCGCGGCCTGCTCGAACCCCTCGCGGTAGAAGGCGAACACGGCCGCGTACCGGGTCGGCAGGTGTCCGGGGTGCATGTCCCAGCCCTGGTAGTAGGCGCGGGCGAGGGCGCGGCGGGTGAGGCCGAAGTGCAGACGCCAGGCGTCGTGGACCTTCGGCGTCGGGCCGACCGGCAGCACGTTGGTGGAGCCGTCCGAGACCCGTACGCCGGTGCCCGCGGCGGCGACCTGCATGATCGCCTTGGCGTGGTCGGCGGCCGGGTGGTCGCTCGCCTGGTACGCGGCGGAGACGCCGAGGCAGGCGCTGTAGTCGAAGGTGCCGTAGTGCAGTCCGGTGGCGCGCCCCTCGGCGGCCTGGATCATCCGGGCGACGGTCGCCGTGCCGTCGGTGGCGAGGATGGACTGGCTGGTCTCGATCTGGATCTCGAAGCCGATCCGGCCCCGCTCAAGGCCGTGCGCCTTCTCGAACTCCTCCAGGAGCCGCACCATCGCGGTGACCTGCTCCGCGTACGTGACCTTCGGCAGCGTGAGCACCAGTCCGGCGGGCAGTCCGCCGGCCTCCATCAGGCCTGTGAGGAAGATGTCGAGCGTGCGGATGCCCCGGTCGCGGACCGGCGCCTCCATGCACTTCATCCGGATGCCCATGTACGGGGCCGCCGTGCCGTCCTGGTACGCCTGTGAGATCAGCCGGGCGGCTCGGGCAGCTGCTTCGTCCTCCTCGGCGTCGGGACGCGGCCCGTAGCCGTCCTCGAAGTCGACGCGGAGGTCTTCGATCGGCTCGCGTTCCAGTTTGGCGCGGACCCGGGCGTGCACGGGCTCCGCGAGGTCGTCGGAGAGGCCGAGGACGGCGGCGAAGGATTCGGCGTCGGGTGCGTGCCGGTCGAGGGCGGCGAGGGCCTGGTCGCCCCAGGAGCGGAGGGTGTCGGCGGCGAAGGCGTCGCCCGGGACGTACACGGTGTGGACGGGCTGGCGGGTGCCGGGGTCTCCGGGGTAGCGGCGCTCCAACTCGGCGTCGACCGGGGCGAGGGAGGCGCTGATCTCCTCGCTGACGGCGCCGGCGAGGCTCGTCGTCACCTTCTCCTGCTGACCCTGACCCATTCCGCACCCTCCTGTTTTCCGCTCAGCGGAATCAACAATCCGTAGAGCGAAGTTATCCGCGACCTTCCGACTGGTCAACACCCTCATTCCGCCCGCCTCGCCCGGAGATCCTCCCCCCGGTTGCCCGGAGATCCTCTCCAGGGCCCCTCCCGGAACACGCGCGGACTTCCCTCGGGGTCCATCCCGGCATCTCGACATGTTCACGCCCAACTTCGAGACTGCAAGGCGCACGACCCGACCGGCATCCGTCGCAGAACCGGTCCGCACCACAGACCGGCACCGGCCACAGAAGGAGCATCCCGTGCCCCGTCACAGCCGAGTCACGCGCCGCCTGGGACTCAAGACCGCGCTCGCCGCCGCGGCCGCCCTGCCCCTGTCCAGTACGGCGCTCTCCAGGTCGTCCGCCTCGGCGGCGGACCGCCTTGACCGCCTTGAGGTCATGTCCTTCAACCTGCGGTACGCGAGCACCGCCGAACCCCACAGCTGGGCCGTCCGCCGTCCTGTCACCCGTGAACTGCTGCGCCGGGAGCGGCCCCACGTCATCGGCACCCAGGAGGGCCTCCACCAGCAGGTGCGCGACATCGCGGCGGATCTCGGCGGGCACCACGAGTGGATCGGCACGGGCCGCGCGGGCGGCAGCCGGGACGAGTTCATGACGGTCTTCTACGACACCCGCAGACTCGCCCCGGTGGAGTACGACCACTTCTGGCTCTCGGACACGCCCGCCGTGATCGGCTCGAACACCTGGGGCGGCGGCTCCATCCGCATGGTGACCTGGGTCCGCTTCCGTGATCTGCGGGACGGGCAGCGGGAGTTCTACTTCCTCAACACCCACCTGGACAACGCCAGTCAGAACGCACGCGCGCGTGCCGCGTCCCTGATCGCCGAACGGATCGCGGGGCTCGACCGTTCCCTGCCACTGGTGGTGACCGGCGACTTCAACGTCGCCGCCCACAAGAACCCGGTCTACGACACGATGCTGGGCGCCGGCCTCGTGGACACCTGGGAGACGGCGGCCGAGCGGAGCGAGCTGTACGCCACGTTCCACGGCTACCGGCCGCTGACACCGGACGGCGACCGCATCGACTGGATCCTCGCCTCGCCCGGGGTGAGCGCGCACCGGGCGTCGATCAACACCTTCTCCGTGGACGGGCAGTTCCCGAGCGACCATCTGCCCGTACAGGCGTCCCTGACCCTCGGCTGAACAGGGCCCCGGACGCCGTGAGGCCCCCTCGACCGTGCCGGTCGAGGGGGCCTCACGCAAGGATCGCGCGAAGATCACGCGAGGGGAGCACTCAGCCCTTGCGGGTCTTGATCTCCTCGGTGAGCTGCGGGACGACCTCGAAGAGGTCGCCGACCACGCCGTAGTCGACCAGGTCGAAGATCGGGGCCTCGGCGTCCTTGTTGACCGCCACGATCGTCTTCGAGGTCTGCATGCCGGCGCGGTGCTGGATCGCGCCGGAGATGCCGTTGGCGATGTACAGCTGCGGCGACACGGACTTGCCGGTCTGGCCCACCTGGTTGGTGTGCGGGTACCAGCCGGCGTCCACGGCGGCGCGGGAGGCGCCGACGGCCGCGCCGAGGGAGTCGGCGAGCGCCTCGATGATCGAGAAGTTCTCGCTGCCGTTGACGCCACGGCCGCCGGAGACCACGATCGCGGCCTCGGTCAGCTCCGGGCGGCCGGTCGACTCGCGCGGGGTGCGGCCGGTCACCTTGGTGCCGGTGGCCTGCGCGGAGAAGGTCACCGACAGCGCCTCGACCGTACCGGCGGCCGGGGCGGCCTCGACGGGGGCCGAGTTGGGCTTCACGGTGATGACCGGGGTGCCCTTGGAGACCCGGGTCTTGGTGGAGTACGAGGCGGCGAACACCGACTGGGTGGCGACCGGGCCCTTGTCGTCGGCCTCGACGTCGACGGCGTCGGTGATGACACCCGAGCCGATGCGCAGCGCGAGACGGGCGGCGATCTCCTTGGCCTCGGCGGACGAGGGGACCAGCACGGCAGCGAGGGAGCCCGCGGCGGACACGGCCTCGACGGCGGCCTGCAGCGCGTCCACCTTCGGGACGACGAGGTAGTCGGCGTACTCGGCGGCCTCGTCGGTGAGCACCTTGACCGCGCCGTGCTCGGCGAGCGTGGCGGCGGTGTTCGCGGCACCGGCGCCGAGCGCGACGGCGACCGGGTCACCGATGCGGCGGGCCAGCGTCAGCAGTTCCAGGGTGGGCTTGCGGACGGCGCCGTCCACGTGGTCGACGTAGACGAGAACTTCAGCCATGGGACTTCTTCTCTCCTGCTTGCGAAAGATGAGGGACGGGCGGCAACTGCCGGACTCAGATGAACTTCTGGCCCACGAGGAACTCGGCGAGCTGCTTGCCGCCCTCGCCCTCGTCCTTGACGATCGTGCCCGCGGTGCGCGCGGGGCGCTCGGTGGCGGAGTCGACCGTGGTCCAGGAGCCGTCGAGGCCGACCTCGTCGGCCTCGATCTCCAGGTCTTCGAGGTCCCAGGACTGAACGGGCTTCTTCTTCGCGGCCATGATGCCCTTGAAGGACGGGTAACGCGCCTCGCCCGACTGGTCGGTGACCGACACGACGGCGGGCAGGGAGGCCTCCAGCTGCTCGGAGGCGGTGTCGCCGTCCCGGCGGCCCTTGACGACGCCGTCCGCGACGGAGACCTCGGAGAGCAGCGTGACCTGCGGGACACCCAGGCGCTCGGCGACCAGCGCCGGCAGCACGCCCATGGTGCCGTCGGTGGAGGCCATGCCGGAGATGACCAGGTCGTAGCCGGCCTTCTCGATCGCCTTGGCCAGCACCAGCGAGGTGCCGATGGCGTCGGTGCCGTGCAGATCGTCGTCCTCGACGTGGATGGCCTTGTCGGCGCCCATGGACAGCGCCTTGCGCAGCGCGTCCTTCGCGTCCTCGGGGCCCACGGTCAGCACGGTGATCTCCGCGTCGTCCGCTTCGTCGGCGATCTGCAGGGCCTGCTCGACCGCGTACTCGTCGAGCTCCGACAGCAGGCCGTCCACGTCGTCACGGTCGACGGTCAGGTCCTCGGCGAAGTGCCGGTCGCCAGTGGCGTCGGGCACGTACTTCACAGTGACAACGATCCTCAAGCTCACGCCGGCTCTCCTACTGCATCGTCTTTTCTGGGCTGCCTGCCTACGGGCAGCATAGGCGCCTGAAGCGGCCGTTCCCGGTGGGGGCGACCCGCGCTCCGGGCGAAATATTACTCGCCAGTACGCGCTTCTACGGTCCCGTAGCTGGTTCCCTCTAAGCAAGCGCTTTGAACTGTGACCTTCGCAACGCAGCGTAATCGGAACTCGACGTGCTCGCAGACGGGGGCAGCCACGGCAAGGACGAACCGGTGGGCCGGGCGGCCGGACACACCCGCCGCCCGGAGCCCGCTACTCCCGCAGCGCGTTGAAGCGCCCCTGGTGGTACAGCAAGGGGCGGCCGGCACCGGCGGGGTCTCCGAGCACCACCTCGGCCAGTACGACGCGGTGGTCCCCGGCGGGAACGCGGGTGACGACCCGGCACACGAGCCAGGCGAGGACGTCGTCGAGCACCGGGACGCCTTCGGGGCCCTCCCGCCAGGTGGTGGACCCGCCGAAGCGGTCGGCGCCGCTGCGGGCGAAGGTGGCGGCCAGTTCCTGCTGGTGCTCGCCGAGCACATGGACGCCCACGTGGTCCGTCCGGGAGATGGCCGGCCAGCTGGAGGCGCCGGTGCCGATGCCGAAGGAGATCAGCGGGGGCTCGGCGGACACCGAGGCGAGCGAGGTGGCGGTGAAGCCGACGGGACCCTCGTCGCCGCGTGCGGTGATCACGGCGACACCGGCCGCGTGCTGCCTGAAGACGGAGCGGAGCAGGTCCGGGGAGGCGAGTCGGGAGGTACGGAGATCGGGCGTGGCCGTCATGGGGTTGTCCTTCTGCGCGAAGCCGGCGGCGGGGGTCCTGGGCTGCTCAGCAGCCCGGACAGCGCCCGCCCGCACCGCGGACGAGGGCCGCGGTCCGAAGGCGTGCACGCTCGGGGCGCGCGAAACGCTCGGAGCGCGCGCAAGGAAGGAGTTCCGTGGACATACAGTCAGACTGACGATAGGTGGCTGATGCAGTCAAGTGCGTCCCGGCATGTGGGAGATGCGTCACCGAGGGCCTCCGGCCTCACGATCAGGGGCTTTTGGACGATCAGGGTGGTCCGGATGATGCGGGTGGTCCGGATGATGCGGGTGCCCGGATGGTCAGGTGGTGCCGACCGCCTCACCGAGCGCGGCGATCACATCCGCCTTGCGCGGCTGTCCGGTGGCCCTGCGCACGATGCGGCCCCCGGCGTCGAGGACGAGCACGGTCGGCGTCTTGAGGATCTCCAGTTCGCGGACGAGTCCGAGACGGCTTTCGGCGTCGATCTCGATGTGCCGTACGCCCGGAACCAGTTCGGCGACCTCGCCGAGCACCCTGCGGGTCGCCCTGCAGGGGGCACAGAAGGCGCTGGAGAACTGAACGAGCGTGGCCCGCTCGCCGAGGCCCTCGCCCAACTCGGCCGCGCCCAGCCGTTTTCCGCCGTCCCGCCCACGCACTCTGACTCTCCCGCTCCGACGTCGGTTCAGCACTCCGTAGGCGCTCGCCAGGGCGAGCACCACCACACACACCGCAAGTCCGGTCATCCCCGGCTTCAGCGTTCACGAGGCTGCAAAGATTCCCGCGCCCGGGGGCCTGATCCCTGCGGAATACTTGATTCATGAACATCGATGCACGTGGGCCGCGTTTCGGAGCGGTCGTGACCACCGCGGTCCTGGCGGTCGTACTGATCACCGGCAGCGCCTGGCTGCTGGCCTGGCAGACGCTGGCGTTCGCGCTCGGCGCGGTGGGCGGCGTCGGCCGTTCCCCGTACGGTCTGCTCTTCCGTCATGTCGTCCGGCCGCGGATCGCGCCGCCGACGGAGTTCGAGGCGCCCGAGCCGCCGCGGTTCGCGCAGGCGGTCGGGTTCGTGTTCGCGGTGATCGGTCTGCTCGGCTACACGGCGGGCCCCGAGTGGCTGGGACTCGCCGCGACGGGGGCGGCGCTCGCGGCGGCGTTTCTCAACGCGGCGTTCGGGTATTGCCTCGGGTGCGAGATGTACCTGCTCGTACGGCGCGTGACGGTTCGCGCGGAGTAAAGGCGACGTAAAACGCCGAGGTGGATCAAGGGGTGACGTGACGAGGATCTCGCCAATCTCGGGCACCAGGACTGGTCACTCGTCCGTTCTTCGGGCACGATCTGCGCAATGCCGTAAACCTACGGCAGCGTAAGTTTCCCGCCGGGAGCACCCCTTCCCAGGCAGAACAGAGAGAAGGGTCCACTCCGTTCATGGCTGAGCTTGCCTACCGTCCCGCCATCGGTCTCGCCCAGACGTTGTTCAAGGCCTGGGACCTGAAGATCGATCTCAAGGGGACGGAGAACATCCCGCGCACGGGCGGTGCGGTGCTGGTGAGCAACCACATCAGCTATCTCGACTTCATCTTCGACGGTCTCGCCGCCCTCCCGCAGAAGCGCCTCGTCCGTTTCATGGCCAAGGAGTCGGTGTTCCGGCACAAGATCTCCGGCCCGCTGATGCGCAACATGAAGCACATCCCCGTGGACCGCAAGCAGGGAGAGACGGCGTACGCCCACGCGCTGGCCTCGCTGCGCTCCGGTGAAATCGTCGGCGTCTTCCCCGAGGCCACGATCTCCCAGTCCTTCACGCTGAAGAGCTTCAAGTCGGGTGCCGCGCGCATGGCCCAGGAGGCGGGCGTCCCGCTGATCCCGATGGCCGTGTGGGGCACGCAGCGACTGTGGACCAAGGGGCACCCGCGCAACTTCAAGCGCAGCCACACCCCGATCACCATCCGGGTCGGCGAGGCGATCGAGGCCTCCCGGGACAAGTACGCGGGCGCGATCACCCGGCAGGTGCGCGAGCGCGTACAGGAGCTTCTGGAAGCCGCGCAGCGCGCCTATCCCGTACGCCCCAAGGGCCCGGACGACACCTGGTGGATGCCGGCACACCTCGGTGGCACGGCGCCGACCCCCGAAGAGGTCAAGGCCGCCGAGGCCCGCTGAGCACGCCGCTCCACCGCCCGGGCCCGTCACCTCAGAGCGAGACGGGAAGCGACTCCCACAGATGCGGGCGATCCTCGGCGGCTTTGAGTGCGGCCAGGACGGCCGGGTGCGGTGCGGCGTACAGCTCCGGGTGATCCAGCTCGTGCGCCGCAGGGTCGGGCGTGAAGGCCAGGCGCTCACCGTCGAGGGAGAAGCGGGCGTCCACGCCCGGCTTGTTGCCCCGGGGGTCCTGCCGGTGCCAGGCACCGTTGAAGCGGACCGCGACGAGTCCGTGCACCACGTCGAACCTCTGGTAGCAGAACGCCGTCGGGATGTCCTCGGCCCTCAGCAGCGCGGCCAGGGCGTGGGCCTTGGCGTAGCAGATGCCCGTGCCCTGCTCCAGGACGTCGGAGGCGCGCCAGGTGACGCGGAGGTCACCGGAGTCCTGTGAGTGCGGGATGGTGTCGCGCACGAACTCGAAGGCGGCCCGTGCATAGGCATACGAGTCGGCGACCTGGCTCGCCAGCCGTGCGGACACCTCGCGCACGAGCGGATGATGGTGGTCGATCGCCTCGTCAGCAGCCAGGTAGGCGGACAGGTCGGGGTTGTTCTGGATCAGCTCCATGCCTGCAGAGCATAAGAATACGATCACCCGGCAGTCAATTATTTTTCCGGATGACCGTATATCTATGCATCACTCCCCGGGTCGTCAGTCCGCCATCTCCTCCTTGAGCGCCGCCACGAAACCGTCGACGTCGTCCTCGGTCGTGTCGAAGGCGCACATCCAGCGGACGTCCCCCGCGGCCTCGTCCCAGAAGTAGAAGCGGTAGCGCTTCTGCAGGCGTTCGCTCACGTCGTGGGGCAGCCGGGCGAAGACCGCGTTGGCCTCCACCGGGTACAGGATCTCGACGCCGTGCACCGCGCGCACGCCCTCGGCGAGGCGCTGGGCCATCTCGTTGGCGTGGCGGGCGTTGCGCAGCCACAGGTCCTTGGCGAGCAGGGCCTCCAACTGCACCGACACGAAACGCATCTTGGAGGCGAGCTGCATCGACAGCTTGCGCAGATGCTTCATGTGGCTGACGGCGTCCCGGTTCAGGACGACGACGGCCTCGCCGAACAGCGCGCCGTTCTTGGTGCCGCCGAAGGACAGCACGTCCACGCCGACCGCGTTGGTGAACGCCCGCATCGGTACGTCCAGGGAGGCGGCCGCGTTGGCTATCCGGGCGCCGTCGAGGTGCACCTTCATGCCGTGCCCGTGGGCGTGCTCGCAGATCGCGCGGACCTCGTCGGGTGTGTAGACCGTGCCCAGTTCGGTGTTCTGGGTGATCGACACCACCTGCGGCATCGCCCGGTGCTCGTCGTCCCAGCCGTACGCCTGCCGGTCGATCAGCTCGGGCGTGAGCTTGCCGTCGGGCGTGGCCACCGTGAGCAGCTTCAGCCCGCCCATGCGCTCGGGGGCG
This sequence comes from Streptomyces dioscori, assembly GCF_003024195.1. GTDB lineage: Bacteria > Actinomycetota > Actinomycetes > Streptomycetales > Streptomycetaceae > Streptomyces > Streptomyces dioscori. Next base: position 112,997 of record NZ_KZ679058.1, on the reverse strand, counting down.
CCGCCCTCGTCGACGTTGATGTGCGCGCTCTCCGCGCAGATCACCGCGCCCCAGCGGTCGGTGAGTGCCTGCAGCGCCACGACGTTGGCGCCCGTGCCGTTGAAGACGGGGAACGCCTCGGCGCCCGCGCCGAAGTGCCCGCGGATCACCTGCTGGAGGTGGCCGGTGTAGTCGTCCTCGCCGTACGCGATCTGGTGCCCGCCGTTGGCGAGGGCCAGGGCGGCGAGCACCTCGGGGTGGGCCCCCGCGTAGTTGTCGCTGGCGAAGCCGCGCACCTGCGGGTCGTGGCGGCGCCTGGCGTCCGTCCTGGGCGGATTCACGGCTTCGCGGTGCGTGTTCACGGCTTCTCTGCCGGAGTTCACGGCTTCTCGGTCAGCCACAGACGCTTTCCGTTCACTTCGGGGGCGGGCTGATCCCAGACACCGGTGATGGACTCGGCGAGATCCTTGACGTCCGTGAAGCCCGCGAACTTCGCGTTCGGGCGCTCCGCGCGCATCGCGTCGTGCACCAGCGCCTTCACCACCAGGATGGCGGCGGCGGACGTCGGCCCCTCGGCGCCCTCGGAGATCCCGGCCTTGCGGAAGTAGTCGGCCATGGCCAGCGTCCACGCCTCGGCGGCGGCCTTGGCGGCGGCGTACGCGGCGTTGCCCGCGGTGGGCTTGCCGGCGCCGGCGGCGCTGATCAGGACGTACCGGCCGCGGTCGCTGCGCTGCAGTGCCTCGTGGAAGGCGAGGGAGGTGTGCTGCACGGTACGGATGAGCAGCAGTTCCAGCAGGTCCCAGTCGTCGAGGCTGGTCTTGGTGAAGGTCTCGCTGCCGCGCCAGCCGCCGACGAGGTGGACCAGGCCGTCGACGCGCCCGAACTCCTTCTCGGTGCGCGCGGCCCAGTCCTTGGCCGAGTCCCGGTCGAGGAGGTCGACCGTGTCGCCGACGACGGTGGCCCCGCCGTGGGCGTACCGGGCCGCGTCGACGGCCTCGGCCAGTCGCTCCGGGTCGTTGTCGGACCCGACGACCACGGCCCCGGCCTCGGCGAGCCGCAGCAGGGTCGCCTTGCCGACCGGGCCGCCCGCGCCGGCCACCGCGATCACCGCGCCGCTCAGTGCCCCGCCGTTACCGTTCGCCATGGTCTTCGCCTCCTGAGCAGTGTTACGGACGCGGTCGCTCACGCGGCCACCCGCTCGGCACTCGCAGCGGTGATGCCCCTGGTCTGCGCGATCACGTTCTTCAGCTTCTTGGAGAGTGCCTCATAGAACATGCTCAGGGGAAACTCGTCCGGAAGCACGTCGTCCACCAGTTTTCGCGGCGGCAGCGTCAGATCGAGGGCGTCGGGGCCCTTGGCCCAGCGCGATCCCGGGTGCGGGGCGAGGTACTGGGAGACCAGGTCGTACGCGGCGAACCAGTGGACCAGTTTCGGACGGTCGATGCCGTCGCGGTACAGCTTCTCGATCTCGGCGCACAGCTCGTTGGTGACCTGCGGGGCGCGCTGCCAGTCGATGAACAGCTTGTTGTCGGTCCAGCGGACGACGTCGTGCTTGTGCAGGTAGGCGAAGAGCAGCTGTCCGCCGAGGCCGTCGTAGTTGCGGACGCGGTCGCCGGTCACAGGGAAGCGGAACATCCGGTCGAACAGCACCGCGTACTGGACGTCACGGCCCTGCGGGAAGCCGTCGGCCTCCAGTCGCACGGCCTCACGGAAGGCGGTGAGGTCGCAGCGCAGCTCCTCCAGGCCGTACATCCAGAACGGCTGGCGCTGCTTGATCATGAAGGGGTCGAAGGGCAGGTCGCCATGGCTGTGGGTGCGGTCGTGGACCATGTCCCACAGGACGAAGGCCTGCTCGCAGCGCGCCTGGTCGCCGACCATCTCGCGGATGTCGTCGGGCAGTTCGAGACCGAGCGTGCCGACGGCGGCCTCGGTGACCTTGCGGAAGCGGGCGGCCTCGCGGTCGCAGAAGATGCCGCCCCAGCTGAACCGCTCCGGGGCCTCGCGCACGGCGATGGTCTCGGGGAAGAGCACGGCCGAGTTGGTGTCGTACCCGGCCGTGAAGTCCTCGAACTTGATGCCGCAGAACAGCGGATTGTCGTAGCGGGTGCGCTCAAGGTCGGCCAGCCAGTCGGGCCAGACCATGCGCAGGACGACCGCTTCGAAGTTGCGGTCCGGATTGCCGTTCTGCGTGTACATGGGGAAGAGGACCAGGTGCTCCAGGCCGTCCTCGCGGTGCGCGGCGGGCTGGAAGGCCAGCAGTGAGTCGAGGAAGTCGGGCACCTTGAAGCCGCCGTCGGCCCAGCGGCGCAGATCCTTGACGAGCGCCGCGTGGTACTCGGCGTCGTGCGCGACGAGCGGCGACAGCTCCTGTACGGCGTCCATGACCTGGCGCACCGCCAGGTCGGCGTCCGCCGGGTCGGGGGCGCTCTCGGCGTCGAAGTCGATCGACCCGTCCTTGGACTGCCATGGCCGGATCCGCTCCACGGCATCCTTGAGCACGGGCCAGGCCGGGTGGCTCACTACCCCGCTCCGGGGAGGAATCTGTTCCTCCGCACCCACCTGCACAAGAATTTCCGTCATGACCCACCTTCCACGGGAGAACCTCGCGTATGGACACCGTATGCGTGGGGGACTCTCCGGGACAAGTGGAGCCTCGGGAGATTATCCTGCCTCCCCGCAACTTCACCGCTGTTTTTCCTGTGGGACACCGTGAAGGGTGAATACTTCCACCGTCGGCGGGGTAGCCGCCGGAGTTCGGGCGGCCCCCTGCGGGCATCCCGCCGCAGCCCGGTCAACCCGCTGGGGACTCGCCCACGCGGGGGTGAGCCGCACAGGGGGCGGCAGGGCCCTTTCTCCCGGCCGGCAGGCCTCATTCCCGGCCACCGGAGCGGGTACAAGGCCCGCCCGGGCCATTAGGCTGCGGCCTTGCCGCGTGGGCACGGGACCGCCGCGCGCGGCAGCCGAGCCGCCGTCGACGGAAGCGGAGTCAACCCTTGAACTTCCTCACCATCGGTCATCGCGGGATCATGGGTGTCGAACCGGAGAACACCCTTCGTTCCTTCACCGCCGCCCAGCAGGCGGGCCTCGACCTGATCGAGCTGGATCTGCATCTGAGCAAGGACGGCGCGCTCGTCGTCATGCACGACGCCGACGTGGACCGTACGACCGACGGTTCGGGGCCGATCGCCGAGAAGACCCTCGCGGAGCTGCGGGTGCTGGACGCCGGACGCGGTGAGCGCGTCCCGGTCTTCGAGGAGGTCCTGGACGCCGTCACGGCCCCGCTCCAGGCAGAGATCAAGGACGTGGCCGCGGCCCGCGCGCTCGCCGAGGTGATGAACCGGCGCGATCTGGTCGGCCGGGTCGAGGTGCTGTCCTTCCACGACGAGGCGATCGCGGAGATCGCGCGGCTCGTGCCGGGCGTCCGTACGGCGCTGGTCGCCAGCCGCTATGGCATCGATGTCGTCGAGCGGGCGACCGCGGTCGGCGCCACGACCCTGGTGCTGAACATCCGGCGGCTGACCCTGGAGGTCGTCGAGCGTGCGCGCAAGGCCGACCTGCGGATCATCGGCTGGGTCGTGAACACCCAGGACCATCTGCGGCTGGTGCGCGCCCTGGAGCTGGACGGCGCGACCACCGACTACCCGGAGATCAAGCGCACCGGCCGCTTCACGGCATAGCCGCCGAGGGGCCGGTCGGCGGCGTAACGATTATGCGAGGGGCTTCGTCAGCAGCTCGAACTGCAGGTCGTCGCGTTGCGGCAGGCCGAACCGCTCGTCGCCGTACGGGAAGGGAGTCATCTCTCCCGTACGGCGGTAGCCGCGCCGCTCGTACCAGGCGATCAGGTCCTCGCGCACGGAGATCACGGTCATGTGCATCTCCTTCGCGTCCCAGGTCTCGCGGGCCAGCCGCTCCGCCTCGGCGATGATCACCTTGCCGAGACCCGCTCCCTGGAGTGCGGGGCTGACCGCGAACATGCCGAAGTAGGCGTGCTCGCCCCGGTGTTCGAGCTGGCAGCAGGCGACCACCGTGCCGTCGCGCTCGACGGTGAGCAGCCGGCTGTCGGGCGACTTGATGACCGCGAGGACGCCCTCGGGGTCCGTCCGCTGCCCTTCCAGGATGTCCGCCTCGGTGGTCCAGCCGGTCCGGCTGGAGTCCCCCCGGTAGGCGGACTCGATCAGGGCGACCAGGGCGTCCACGTCGGTGTCGACGGCGTCCCGGAACGTCGGTCCGTCGGGGGTGGTGGGCATGGAGCGGTTCTCCGATCTCGGGCGCGGCGCGGCTCGGCTCGGCTCGGCTCGGCTCGGCTCGGCCACGGACGAGAATAACGCTCCCGTTCGCTCCCCCTACGCTCGGGACGCATGATGCATGTACTGAGCAGCCGGACCTTGATCCGCCCCGCCGATCCCGAGCGCTCCCGCGCCTTCTACGGCGAGAAGCTGGGACTGCCCGTCTACCGCGAGTTCGGCACGGGTCCCGAGCGCGGCACCGTGTACTTCCTGGGCGGCGGCTTCCTCGAAGTCTCGGGCCGCTCCGCCGAACCGCCCTCCCCCACCGTCAAGCTGTGGCTGCAGGTGGCCGACGTGCGTGCGGCGTACGAGGAACTCGTGGCCGCGGGTGTCGAGGTGGACCGGCCTCCGGTGAAGGAGCCGTGGGGGCTCGTCGAGATGTGGCTCAGAGACCCGGACGGCACACAGATCGCGGTGGTGGAGGTGCCACCGGACCATCCGCTGCGGCACCGGCCGTGAGGGCCGGGGCCGGGCACGGTGACACGGCAGGCCCGGCAGGCCCGGCAGGCCCGGCA
>NZ_KZ679058.1:0-108117 GCF_003024195.1 Streptomyces dioscori | reverse complement strand
CGGCAGGCCCGGCAGGCCCGGCAGGCCCGGCACCGGCCGCGCGGCCGGTGCCGGGCCGGGCCGTCAGCGCCGGGTGCTCGCGGCCGGCGGTCAGTCGCCGCAGCGGTCGGTCGCGGACGACGGCGGTCGGCGCCGGCCAGCGCTCGGCGGACGCAGTCGGCGGAGGTGGTGGCCGGCGGAGGTGGTGGTGGCTCGGCGTTCGTTCGTCGGTCGGTCCGGTGTCACTGGCGGCAGAGGCAGAACGGGTGGCCCGCCGGGTCCGCGTACACGCGGAAGCCGCGGCGGCCGCCCTCGTCGTCCAGGTCGAGCGGGGTGGCGCCGAGGGCCAGCACCTGGGCCTCGGCCTCGTCGAGGTCCGGCACGTCGAAGTCCAGGTGCAGCTGCTGGGAGTCGCCGTCGGCGCTCGGCCAGTCCGGCGGGCGGTGGTCCGGGGCCCGCTGGAAGGAGACGCGGTGACCGCCGGGGGCGTAGAGGTCGTACCAGTCGTCGCTGTACCGCTTCACCTCGCCGCCCAGGACGCCCGCGTAGAACTCCGCCAGCGCGGGCGGATCCGGGCAGTCGAGTGCTACGAGGGCGTACGTGGCGATGGCCATGGTGATCCCTTCACTTCGGAGTTCACAGATCCCTCAGCGCGGGCAGCAGCTTCTTCTCGGCCCACTCCACGAAGGGGAACTGGTGGTCTCCCCCGATCTGGACGAGGGCGACCTCGGTGAACCCCGCCTCGGCGTAGGGGCGGACGGCGTCGACGAAGGCCTCCACGTCGTCGCCGCACGGGACGCTCCCGGCGACGTCCTCGGGCCGGACGAACTGCGTGGCCGAGTCGAAGGCCGCCGGACCCGGCAGTTCGGAGTTGACCGGCCAGCCCCCGAGCGACCAGCGGAACTGCTCGTGCGCCCGCGCCACGGCGGCGTCCTTGTCCGTGTCGAAGCAGACGGGCAGCTGGCCCACCCTGGGCTTGCCGCTGCCGCCGTGCCGGTCGAAGGACTCGATCAGTTCGGCCTTCGGCTCGGTGGCGATCACCAGGTCGGCCAGCCGGCCCGCCAGGGCGCAGGAGCGCTCGCCCGAGACGGCGACACCGATGGGTGTCGGCTCGTCCGGCAGATCGAAGAGCTTGGCGTTCTCCACGTCGAAGTGCGTGCCGTGGTGGTTCACGTTCTTGCCCTCGAACAGCGCGCGGATGATCTCGATGGCCTCTTCCAGCATGTCGAGGCGTACGTGCGCGGCGGGCCAACCGCCGCCCACCACGTGCTCGTTGAGGTTCTCGCCGGAGCCGAGCCCGAGCCGGAAGCGGCCCTCGGCGAGCAGCTGCGTGGTGGCGGCCTTCTGGGCGACGACCGCCGGGTGGTAGCGGGTCGTCGGACAGGTCACGTAGGTCATGAGGGGGATCGTGGACGTGGCCTGCGCGGCGGCCCCCAGCACGCTCCACGCGTACGGCGCGTGCCCCTGCTCGGCCAGCCAGGGGAAGTAGTGGTCGGACGTGACCGAGAAGTCGAAGCCCGCCCTTTCGGCGGCCACCACGTGCTGTACGAGCTCACGGGGGCCGGCCTGTTCGGTCATCATCGTGTATCCGATTTGCACCATACGTTCCTAGTAGCCGGTCGGGGTGACCCGAAACGTTCTCGCCGCGGGCGGCACCCGGGTGCCCGTACTCGACGGATCCACTCACCGCGATGGACGCCGTTCAGTGGCTGCCGAGGCCACCGCTCCCGAAGCCGCCGCTGCTGTTCCGGCTCCACCGGCGCCGCTTCTGGTCCCTCGCCCGCCGCGTGGACACGTTTCCCGAGGAGCGCAGCTCGTGCGGAGTGAGCACGCTGCCGTCGTGCGGCATCTCGTCGGGCTCACGCATCTCCGAGATCTCGTGGACCGCGCCGCCCTCGGGCAGCCGGGGCTGGTCCTCGGGGCGCGGCGGACCGGGCTCACGGCTGCGCACCCGCATGCCCCACCACACCGCGACGACCAGCATGGCCGTGACCAGAAGTCCCACCACGAGGGGTCCCACGACGAAGGGCGCCGAACCGGCCACGACCTCGTGCGGGATCGCTGCGTCCCTGCCGAAGCTCTCCATGAACGTGCGAGTACCCGGACAGAACAACCCAAACAAGGCGGGATCGGTACGTGTGTCGCGGTGTGCCGGGGGCCGCCGGGGGTACGGGGAAGGGATGCGAATGGGTGTACTCGACGTCGGCTCGAACACGGTGCGACTTGTGATCGCGGAAACGGATGGAGCTGTTCCGCTTCCCGTGCACACCGCCAAGCGTCAGCTGCGCCTCTCCGCCCATGTGGAACGGGGCGGCCATCTGCCGACGGAACAGGTGGACCGGCTGGTGGAAGCGGTCAGGGACACCCGCGCGGAGGGCAGGCGGTGGGGGGTGGGCCAGCCGTTCGCGTTCGCCACCGCGATCGTGCGGGACGCCCCGAACCGCGACGAGATCCTCGGCCGGATCGCCGCCGAGGCCGGGGTGCCGCTGCATGTGCTGCCCGGCGAGGTGGAGGCCGAGCTGACCTTCCTGGCCGCCCGGCGCTGGATGGGCTGGCGCGCCGGACCGCTGGCCCTGCTCGACATCGGCGGCGGTTCGTTCGAGGTCGCCTTCGGCCGGAGCAGGCTGCCCGACTTCGCCATCGCGCTTCCCCTGGGCGCCAACCGGCTCACCAGGGAGTTCTTCCGCGGCCAGGACCCGCCGTCGCCGCAGCGGACCCGGCTGCTGCGTCGGCACGTACGCCATCAGCTGCGCGATGTCGCGGCCCGTATCCGGTGGGAGGCACCGCGGACGGCGGTCGTCACCTCACGGATGTTCCAGCAGCTCGGCCGCCTGTGCGGCGCCGCTCCCGGCCGGTCAGGACCCTTCACCACCCGGACCATGACCCGCTCCGACCTGGGCAGGGCCGTGGACCAGCTGGCGGCGCTGCCGGCCGCGGAGCGCGCCCTCCTGCCCGGTATCTCCCTCGCGCGTTCCGGGCAGTCCCTGGCCGGAGCGATCGTCGCGCACACCACGATGAAGCTGATGGGCATCGACGAGGTGACCATCTGCCCCTGGGCGCTCCGCGAAGGGGTGCTGCTGCGCTGTATCGAGGACGGCAACTCCGAGTGGTGGGACTCGTACGGCCTGGAGGCCCAGGAGGGCGCGGCGCGGGGCGCGACGCCGCTGGTGCTCCGCCCCCTGCACGGCGCCGAGCCGAAGTCCGCGTCCGCCGCGCCGGCCTCGTCGGCCTCGATTCGACGCCCGGGCTGACGACCGTCGACGCCCCGGTGACGACCGTCGACGCCCGGGGTGGTGACCGGCGTTCCCGCCGCGCGGCCCTCTACGTGGTGCAGGCCGTCCCGTTGAGGGTGAAGGCCGTCGGTGCGGTGTTGCCGCCGGACCAGGAGCCGTTGAAGCCGAACGTGACGGCCGCGCCCGGTGGGACGGCCGCGTTGTAGCTCGCGTTGGCGGCGGTGACGGCGGAGCCGGACTGGGTGACGGTCGCGTTCCACGCCTGCGTCACGCTCTGCCCGGCGGGCCAGGTCCACGCCAGCCGCCAGCCGTTGACGGCGGTGGTGCTCGTGTTCCTGAGCGTCACCTGCGCGGTGAAGCCGGTGTTCCACTGGCTCTGCACGGCGTAGGTGACCACGCAGGCGCCCACCGGTTCGGGCGTGCCGTCGTCGACCCAGCCGAGCGCCTCGGCGATGCCGTAGTAGGCGGGCTTGGGCTGGAAGTTCTCGTCGTACGGGGTCGCCGCGCCGTACCCGGTGAACACGTCCGGGATCCATGAGTCGGAGTCCGTGAAGCCCCAGACGGTGACGCCCTCGCAGCGCGCCACGGCGGCACAGGCGGCGGTGACGGCCTTGTACTCGGCCTTCTGCTGGGCGAGTTGGGCGGTCGTGGGCGGGACGGTCATACGGATGTCGAGTTCGGTGATCGCGACGTCCACGCCGAGGTCGGCGAAGCGCTGGATGTTGGCCTGGAGCGTGGACGGCACCTGGCCGAGGATCAGGTGGGCCTGCAGTCCCACACCGTCGATCGGGACGCCCTGCTCCTTGAGCGACTTGACGAGGTTGTAGAGCGCGGTGCTCTTCGCGTTGACGCCCTCCACGTTGTAGTCGTTGACGTACAGCTTCGCGGCCGGGTCGGCGGCGCGGGCGGCCCGCAGCGCGTCGGCGATGTACGAGTCGCCGATCGCCGTCTGGAAGACCGACTGCCTGCGCGTACCGTCCTCGTTGAACGGCTCGTTGACGACGTCCCAGTGGTCGATGCGGCCCTGGTAGCGGCCGGCCTCGGTGGCGATGTGGTCGGTCATCACGGTCCGCAGGGTGTCGGCGGTCCAGGAGCCGTTGCTGACCCAGTTGGGCAGCTGGCTGTGCCAGACGAGTGTGTGGCCGCGGACCTTCTGGGCGTGCGCCTCGGCGAAGGCGACCACGGCGTCGGCGCCGGACCAGGTGAAACTGCCACGGGTCGCCTCGACCGAGCCCCACTTCATCTCGTTGCCCGGCGTGATGGAGTCGAACTGCTCGCCGGTGATCGTGCCGTAGGTGCCGTTGAGCTTGGAGGCCGTGACGGCCGTCCCGTAGTAGATGCCCTTGGCGGCGGCGAGATCCCTCAGTACGGGCTCGGCGGCGGCCTGCCGCTCCGTGGCGGCCGGTTCGGGGCCGGTGGCGGCGTGACCGGAGGTGGCTCCCCCGATCACGAGCGAGGCCGCGGCCAGGAATGCGGACGCAGCTCTCCGTAAGCTCTGGGGCTTCATGGACGTCCCTCTCATGATGGCTTCACGTCGCTTCCGGAATTTCCGGAAGACCTCTGCAAAGTTTCGAGAGTGCGTCCGGAACGGTAGAGGCGTACGGGGTGACCGTCAACGGAGGTGGGGCAGTTGACCGAGGAGGACACCGGGGACGCCGTGGGCGGTGGGGCTCGCCAGCGGCGGGGCAGGGTCACGATCACGGAGATCGCCCGGGAGGCCGGAGTGTCCGTACCGACCGTGTCGCGGGTGGTCAACGGGCGGTCGGACGTGGCGCCGGGTACGCGTGCGCGGGTGGAGGACCTGCTGCACCTGCACGGCTACCGCTGGCGGCCGCCCGGGGCGCGGGTGCGGGCCGCGCTGATCGACCTGGTCTTCGACGACCTCGACAGTCCCTGGGCGGTGGAGATCATCCGGGGCGTGGAGGAGGTCGCGCACGCTGGGGGCGTCGGGACGGTCGTCTCCGCGATCCATGGACGCTCGGGGGACGCGCGCCGGTGGATGACGAACCTGCGGGCGCGCGCCTCGGACGGCGTGATCCTGGTGACGTCCGTCCTGGAACCCGTACTGCACGACGAGTTGCGACGGCTCGGGGTGCCGCTCGTGGTGGTCGATCCGGCGGGCTCGCCCGCGCTCGACGCGCCCACGGTGGGGGTCACCAACTGGGCCGGCGGGATGGCCGCCACCGAACATCTGGTGGGGCTCGGTCATCGCAGGATCGGGTTCGTGGCGGGGCCGCCGCGGCTGCTCTGCTCGCGGGCCCGCCTTGACGGGTACCGTGCGGCGCTCGACCGGGCGGGGATCCCCATCGACGAGTCGCTGATCGTGCCGGGCGACTTCTATCCCGAGTCCGGATTCACCGGGTGCGCCGCTCTCCTGGACCTGGACCGGCCGCCGACCGCGCTCTTCGCGGCGAGCGACCAGATGGCGATGGGGGCGGTCGAGGCGCTGCGGCGGCGGGGGCTGCGGGTGCCGGAGGACATGAGTGTGGTGGGTTTCGACGACCTTCCGGAAGTCCGGTGGTCCGCTCCGCCGCTCACGACTGTCCGTCAGCCGCTCGCGGAGATGGGGAAGCTGGCGGTCCGCACGGTCCTTCGGCTCACCCGGGGCGAGCCGCTCGACTCGCCCCGGGTGGAACTGGCCACGGACCTGATCGTACGATCCAGCACGGCCCCTCCGGGGCGGGGGTTCGCTTGAGGTGCGGCCCCTCCGGGGCGAGGTTCGTTTCGGAGTGCGGACCGGTGGGGGCTGGCCGCGCAGTTCCCCGCGCCCCTTGAGGGGCGCCTGGCCGACTGCGGTGCGACCGAGGGCGGGGGCGGCGCCCCCTGCGCCGGCACCCGGCACGGTTCGAAGTGCGGGCCGGAGGGGGCGGGTGGCGCCGTTCCCCGCGCCCCTTGACCCCACCGGGCGGCACTCCGAATCATGCCGGCTGCCGGAGCGGGACGCCGAACCCCCTCCCAACCCTCAACCACGCCCACGAAAGCACCGCCCAGGGGCGCGGGGAACTGCGCGGCCAACCCCCACCGGCCCGCGCTCCGGAACGCGCCCGCTGTCGGGGGCGGTTTACAGCCCCCTTTCGGTCTCGACCGCGGCCAGGTCGGCGCCGCTCAGGAGCGTGTGGTGTTCAGGCGGCCCTCCAGTTGGAGCAGTAGGGCGCCGAGGAGGGTCGCGAGTTCGCGCTGGTCGGTGGTTTCCAGGCCGGACAGGACCGTTGTCTCGTATGCGAGTTGCTCGGGGAGGATGCCGTCCACGAGGGTGCGGCCGGTGTCCGTGAGGCGGACATGGGCCACGCGGCGGTCCCTGGCGTCGCCGCGCCGCTCGACGAGACCGCGCTCGGTCAGCTGCTTGAGCCGCTTGGTGACGGCCGCGCCGGAGGAGAAGGTCTCCCTGGCCAGCTCGCCGGGTGTCAGTTCGAGGCCCGTGCGACGCAGCGCGCCGAGGAGGTCGAACTCGGGGCGGGTGAGTCCGGCGTGCCGCAGCGGCGCGTCCTCGGCCTGCTGCAGGAGCGCGGCGCACCGGTTGATACGGCCGATGACCTCCATGGGCCCGGTGTCCAGCTCGGGGTGGACCGCCCGCCACTGCCGGACCACCGCGGCGACAGTGTCGCCCCCGGCGGCGTCGGCTCCGACCGTCCTCCGACCGTTCGCTGCCGTCATGCCTCTGCGTCCTCCAGAACGTGCGGTCCCTGCCGTCGTACCGTCGCCGCGAGCGTACGGTGTCCGGCCTGTTCCGCCAGCATCATGCGCTCCTGCGGCAGGGCGCGCTGCCACCATTCGCCGGCCGCCGCGTCGGCCGTGGCGCGCAGCTCCACGAGCGCGGCGGCCAGGCGCCGGCGGGCGGCCTCCAGGGCGCCGGTTGCGGGTCCGGCAGCGGGTCCGGCACCGGTGCCGGACCCGGGCCGTTCGGCGGCGATCAGCCGTGCCGCGTGCTCGCGTGCGTACTCCACGGTGTCGAGAGCGGTTTCGATACGGTCCGCGGCGCGCCGGTTGGTGACGGCCACCGCGGCCACGAAACCGACGACCGCGCCGACCAGCGTGTCCACGACGCGGTCCGTCATCAGCCCGCCGGGTTCCTGGAAGCCCGTGAACTCGGTGATCAGCAGTGCCATCGGGGTCACGCAGATGCTGCCGAGCCAGTAGTTGCGGGTGATCAGTGCTTCCGCGCCGAAGTTGAAGGCGAGGCAGCACAGGACCAGGGCGGTGGGGCCGAGGTGGGCGAGCGGGGCGACGGCCGCGAAGAGGAGGACGCCGACGAGGTTGCCGACGACGCGCTGGACGCCCCTGCTCCAGGTCAGCGTGAGGTTCGCCTGGTAGAGCGAGGCGGCGGTGACCAGCGCCCAGTACGGGCGGCCGACGCCGAGCGCCAGGGACACGTAACCGGCGAGGGCGCACCCGAGTGCGGTGCGCAGGGCGAGCGGGAGGAGGGGGCTCATTCTGTCGTTCCACGTCCACCACCTGTTCCCGCTCCGTCCGGCCTTCCCGCCCTTTCCGCTCATCCGGGCCGCCGGTCCGGTCTCCCGCAGCTCTGTCTCCACGCCGAGCAGTTCGTCGGCGTCCTCCCCGGACGCCACCCGGGGTACGGGGTTCGTGCCGCGCAGGTCGCGCGCCCAGGTGCGCAGCCGGGCGGCATCCGTGTCGGCGGGGGCCGCCAGCGCGACCTCGGCCCGCACGACGAGCCGTTCGAGGGCGCGGCGGGGCTCCGGGCGCGCGCCGGTGGCGAGCAGCGACTGCCAGGCCGCGTGCACGGCGGCGGCAGCGGTGGCCGCACCGGCGGCACGGGCCCGCTCGTGGCCCGCCTCGTCGCGCACGCCGGAGGTGGCCCCCGCCTCGTACGCGTCCACGAACCCGGCGGCCGCGTTCAGCGCGCGGGCCGTGGCCCGGCGCTCGGGGCCGTGCGGGCGCAGAAGGCCCGGCGCCATACCGACGAGCCAGGCCCAGGCGCCCGCCCCGGCGGCGAGGGCGAGATGGCCGGGGACCTGGCCGAGTGTCTGGGGCGCGAAGAGGGAGGCGGAGCTGATGAAGGTGAAGATGACCGGTCCGGGCGGTCCGATCCGCGTCAGGTCGCTCACCGCCTTGTGTGCGGCGGCGAGCAGCGCGCCGACCGCGACCAGGACCACGGCGGAGGACGTGAGCGACGCTGTGACCAGGGCGATCGCGACGGAGGCGAGCATGCCGAGGACGACCTGGGCGAGGGCGCGGCTGCGGGCCGCGTACGGCAGGTTGTGGGCGTAGAGGGCGCAGAGCGAGCCGGCCATGGAGTACAGGGCGAGGTCCAGGCGGCCGAGCGCCAGCAGTGTCAGGTTCGGCACACCGACGGCGACGACCACGCTCAGCGCGGGCTTGAACCAGATGTCGGAGGGGCGGTTGAGGCGCAGGACGCCCGCGAGGGGCAGGCGGCGGACGGGGGTGGCGCGATGGCGGGGACGGACACTGCTCATACCCATAAGGTTAGCAGGTGTTTTACTCGTAAAAGATAATGGCCGGTATCGCGGCTCCGGCCCGCCGCGCACCCCCGCACGCTCCCCCCGTACGCCGTTGCGCCCGCTTGCCTCCGCTTGTGTCCCGTCCGGCCGGGGCATCACTTCGACCGGACTGTCCGAACACCGTCGAGGTCGAGCGGGGAGGTGCGCGGTGCACGGACCGGGGGCGGGACCGTCCGGCTGGCTGCTCGTCGCGCTGTGCACGGCGACCGGGGCCTACTGCCTGCTGCGTATGCGCAGCAGGGTCGAGGAGCAGCGCCGCACCGCGGGCGGCGAGGCGCTGATGGGATTCGGCATGGCCGCGATGGCCGTGCCCGCGGCGGTACTGGCGCCACCGCGCTGGGCCTGGGTCGTCTGCGCGGCCGTGTTCGGGGCGGCCGCCCTGCACGCCCTGTGGGCGGCGCGGAGCAGCGCCCACCATCTGCACCACCTGGTGGGTGCCTTCGCCATGGTCTACATGGCCGCGATGATGGCCGGTGGGGCGCACGCGGGGATCCCCGTCCTGACCGGGGTACTGCTCGTGTACTTCACGGCGTACGTGCTGTGGACCGGGACGCGGCTCATACCCGTCGCGGCGGCCGACGGCCCGGCGGGAGCTCCGGCGGGAGGTCCGGGTGCGCCCGGCTGGGGCGACCGGCTGGAGCTGGCGCGGGCGTGCCGGCTCTCCATGGGCATGGGAATGCTGGCGATGCTTCTCACCCTCTGAGGACACTCACCGTGGGCACGCACCAGCCGCAGCCGCCACCCGCGCGCGCCCCTGACGGCACCCTCTGAGGGGATTCGCGGCTGTACGGAACCGTGGTCTGCGTCACTTGCCGCGACCAGTCGTATCCGGCGGCGCCGCCCCGCTCATAGGCTGCGTCCATGATGGTCCCCGCAGCGCTGTTGCTGCTCGGCGCCCTGGCCGCCGTTCTCGCTCCGCGGCTGCTCGCGCGGGCGCGATGGCAGGACCGCGAACCGGTGGTCGCCCTGTGGGCGTGGCAGTGCGTGGTGGTGGCCGTCCTGCTCTGCTGCGCGCTGTCGATGGCACTCAGCGCGGCCGCCGCCTGGCAGGCGGTGCGTGGCAGGCTCTTCGCCCCCGCCCCGCACGCCGTGGTGGAGGCCTACGCGCTCACCGGAGGGCCCTGGGCCGCGGCGACGGCGGTGACGCTGGCGCTCGGCGGGGTGTGGACCGCGGCCATGCTGGCCCGTGAGATCGGCCGGGCCGCGGCCCGGCGCCGTCGGCGCCGCGCCGAACTCGTCGTACGCGCACCGCTGTTGCCCGGGGAGGAGCCGGGTGGTGAGCGGCTGGTCGTCCTGGAGGGGGAACGCCCCGACGCCTGGTGGCTGCCCGGCGCCGCACCCCGACTGGTCATCACCACCGCCGCGTTGCGCCGCCTCAAGGGACAGCAGCTGGACGCCGTGCTCGCCCATGAGCAGGGCCACGCGCGCGCCAGGCACAACTGGCTGCTGCACTCCTCGGCGGCGCTGGCGGGCGGTTTTCCGCAGGTCCCGGTGTTCGCTGCGTTCCGCGACGAGATGCACCGGCTGGTGGAGCTCGCCGCCGACGACATGGCGTCACGTCGGTTCGGCCGGCTGACGACCGCTCTCGCGCTGGTGGAACTCAACGAGGACCGCGGCGTGTTCGGCCCCTGTCCGACCCCGCAGGCGCATGTTCCGCAGCGGGTCCACCGGCTGCTCACTCCTCCGGACCGCCTGCCGCCCACCCGCCGGCTGAAGCTCACCGCCGCGGCGGCGCTGGTGCCGGTGATCCCGGTCCTGGTGGCTTTCGGGCCGGGGCTGCGGGCGCTCGGGTAAACGGGAGCGGAACGCGCGGGAAACCCCCGGGTTCGCCTCGGACCCCGTCCTTCGGCGAGGATCGGCGTATGCACTCTCCCGTCGACTCGCCGCCCCACGCGACCGGCCCCGGGATCGCCCTGCGCGTTGCCACGGCTCTCGCTCTGCCCACCGTGCTGCTGATCGTCCTTGTCACGGCCTCCTGGGACCCGCTCATGGCCCTGGACGGCGACATCGCCCGCACCACCCACCGCTGGGCGGTCGACGACCCCGGCCTGACCCAGGCGTTCCGCATCCTCACCGACTGGGTGTGGGACCCCTGGACGATGCGGGCCCTGATCGCCGTCACCGTCCTCTGGCTGGTGCTGCACCACGGAGCGTGGTGGCTCGCGCTGTGGCTGACGGCGTCCTGCCTCCTCGCCGCGCTCCTCTCGCAGGGCATCAAGGCGGCCGTCGACCGCGACCGCCCCGTCTGGCCCGACCCGGTGGACTCCGCCCACTTCGCCGCCTTCCCCTCCGGGCACGCGATGACCGCCATGGTGGCGTGCGGCCTGCTGCTGTGGGTCCTGCGCCTGTACGGCGCCGGACGCGTCCTGTGGCGTATCGCCGCGGCCGTGGCGGTGGTGTCCGTCGCCGGTGTGGGGTTCACCCGGATCTGGCTGGGCGTGCACTGGTCGACGGACGTGCTCGGCGGCTGGCTCCTGGGCGCGTTGACGGTGGCACTGGCGATGGTCTCGTACGCCCGGTGCTTCCCCGACGCGCGAAGCACATGATGTACTCCCCATACGTGATCGAATAGTTGATCCAACCCGTTCATTGGCGCGATGGAGTTGCTTGTCATGTCGACCGGCCCACAGCGGTACTCGCAGATCGTTACCGACAAGGCGCACCCCGCGCGTGTCTATGACTGGCTGCTGGGCGGCAAGGACAACTATCCGGTCGACGAGGCGGTGGGCGAGAAGCTGCCGCCCGAGGCGAAGGACGCGGCCCGGCAGAACCGGCAGTTCATGCACCGGGCCGCCGCCTGGCTCGCCACCCAGGGCGTCGACCAGTTCCTGGACATCGGCACGGGTATCCCCACCGAGCCCAACCTCCACCAGATCGTCCAGGAGATCGTGCCGACGGCGAAGGTCGTCTACACCGACAACGACCCGATCGTGCTGCGTCACGCCGAGGCGCTGCTGGTCAGCCGTCCCGGCGGGGTCACCGACTACATCGAGGCCGATGTGCGGCAGCCGGAGGCGATCGTCGAACACGCCCGGCGCGTCCTGGACTTCAGCCGTCCCATCGCGCTGTCGCTGATCGCACTGATGCACTTCATCCCCGACGAGCAGGACGCCCACTCCATCGTCCGCGACCTGGTCGCCACGCTGCCGTCGGGCAGCTATCTGGTGCTGTCGCACGCCGCCTCCGACCTGTATCCGGAACTGGCGGCGCAGGTCACCGCCGAGTACGCCAAGGGCGGTATCCAGCTCGGTTTCCGCACCCGCGCGGAGGTGGAGCGCTTCTTCGAAGGACTCGAACTCGTGGCGCCGGGCCTGGTGACGGCGACGGAGTGGGACGCCTCGGGCAAGGTGCAGGACGCCGAGGGCAGCGGCATCTACACGGGTGTGGCCCGCGTCTCTTGACCGCGGGGCCTGGGGCACGGGCGGTCGGTACGAACCGGACGAGACGGCAAGTCCCTTACCTGATGCGGTAATTGACACCGGCCGTCACGTCTGGCGCAGGGGCCCCACGGGCAGGCCATACGGGAATGAGCCGCCGTGGTCCCGGAGGTTCCGCCTGCGCGCCGGGACCGTACGTCACCGAAGGGACCCCCATGCCCCCTTTCCGTACGCCCTCCCTGCGCCGCGCCGCGCTGGCCCTGACCCTGACGCTCCTGGCGTCGGGGTCGGCGGTCTCCGCGACCACGGCCGCCACACCGGGCACCACCGTGACCGCCGACACCGTGGCGGCCGGACGCGCCTGGTTCACCTCCTGGGCGCAGTCCCAGCAGGATCTCGCCCCGACTCCCCTGCGCGATCAGTCCGTTCGCATGATCACGCATCTCGGCCAGGGCGGCGGCGCGCTGCGGATCAGGATCCAGAACACCTTCGGCACGACCCCGCTCACCGTGGACGCCGCCACCGTCGGCCACAGCGGCGGACAGGACGCGGCCGTCGAGGGCGATGTCCTCGCCGTCACCTTCGACGGGCGGCGCGAGGTCGTCGTACCGGCCGGCGGTGAGGTGTGGAGCGACGCGGCGGCGCTGAAGACCGCCGCGCAGGACGACGTCGCGGTCTCCCTGTCCGTGTCCGGCACGGTCACACCCGGACGGCACACCAGCGCCTTCCGCTCCAACTACCTGACCGCACCCGGCTCGGGTGACCGCACGGCCGAGGCAAGCGGCTCCGCGTACACGCAGACCGTCGGCTCCACGTACCTGGTCAGCGCCGTCGACGTGCACAACCCGAAGCTCAGGGGCACGATCGTCGCGTACGGCAGCTCGGTGGTCGACGGGACCGGCAGCACCGACTGCGGACCCGGCTGCACGCCCGAGGGAACCGATCACCGCTGGACGGACGACCTCGCCCGCCGCGTCACCGCCGAGCTCCCCCGCACCCGGCAGCTCGCGATCGCCAACGCGGGCATCGGCGGCACGACCAGTTCCGCCGACTGCCCCCGCAATCCAGCCGGTATCCGGGGCCTCGACGCGGTGTCCCGGCTGGACCGCGATGTGCTCGCCCTGCACGGGGTGACCGGGGTCTTCTACTACTACGGCACGAACGACCTCGCCAACGGCTGTGACGCCGAGCTGATCCTGCGCAGCTACGACGAGGTGTTCCAGCGGCTGCGGGCCGCCGGGATCAAGGTCTACGTCACACCGATCACCTCGCGTCCCGGCTACACGGACCGGAACAACCTCGACCGGCACGCCGTCGGCACCCACGTGAAGAAGGGGAACACCTGCGACGGGACGTGCGACGGCGTGACGGACTTCGACCAGGTCCTCAAGGACCCGCTGAAGCCCAACAGCATCAACCCCGCGTACGACACCGGCGACGGCATCCACGCCAACATCGCGGGCCAGCGGGCGCTCGCCGACTACGTCTCGCTGCCGATGCTCGTGTCGTCGACCGGACGCCGCTGACGTCACCGGACGCGCCCCCGCCGGGTGCCGGATCATGAGTGGGGTCAGAATCAGGGGGTGACCGTGCCATCCGAGACCCCACCGCCGGCGCTGCAGACCCTGTGCGGCACCGCCCCCCGCAGCCCCCTGCGCGCCTTCCTGCGGACGGAGACCGGCAGTGCCGCGGTCCTGCTGGCCGGCGCGCTCGCCGCGCTCGTCTGGGCCAACATCGGCGCCGGGTCGTACGACTCCCTGTGGGAGACCGAGTTGTCGGTCCGCGTCGGCTCGGGCGGCGTCTCCCTCGAACTGCGCGAGTGGCTGAACAGCGGGCTGATGACGCTGTTCTTCTTCGTGGTCGGTCTGGAGGCGCGCCGCGAGTTCGACATGGGCGAGCTGCGGGAGCGGCGGCGGATCACCCTGCCGCTGCTCGCGGGGCTCAGCGGCATGCTCGTACCCGTCGCGATCTATCTGGCGGTCAACGCGGGCGAGGACACCGCGCACGGCTGGGGCGCGGCCATGTCCACGGACACGGCCTTCGCGCTGGGCATGCTCGCCGTCTTCGGGAACCGGCTGCCCGGCAGCCTGCGGGTCTTCATCCTCACCGTCGCCGTCGTCGACGACTTCCTGGCCCTGGCCGTCATCGCCTTCGCGTACAGCGGAGCCATCGCCCTGCCCGCGCTGCTGACCGCGCTCGGCCTGTTCGCCGTCGTCCTGGTGGTGCGCCGCACCCTCGGCATGCGCGTCCCCTCCCTGTACGCGGTCCTGGGCGTGGCCATCTGGGTGGCGCTGCTGAAGTCCGGGGTGGACCCGGTGGTGACCGGCCTCGCGATGGGACTGCTGACGTACGCCCGCCCGGCGGAGCGCGGTGACCTGGAACAGGCCAGCAGGCAGTTCCGGCGCTTCCGCGAGCAGCCGACCGCCGAACTGGAGCGCACCGTACGGCGGCAGATCGCCTCGACGCTCTCCCCCAACGACCGGCTCCAGCGCATGCTCCACCCCTGGACGAGCTATGTGATCGTGCCGCTGTTCGCCCTAGCCAACGCCGGGATCACCCTCAGCGCCGACCAGCTGACCGGCGCGTTCACCTCCCCGGTCACCCTCGGCATCCTCCTCGGCTATGTGCTCGGCAAGCCGGTCGGCATCATCGGCGCGACCTGGCTCACCACACGGCTCAGCAAGGGGCGCCTGCATCCGCCGGTCGGCTGGGGCGCCATCTCCGCGGGCGGCACGCTGGCCGGGGTGGGCTTCACGGTGTCCCTGCTGATCGCCACACTCGCCTTCGACGGCGACCGGCTGGAGCAGGCGAAGATCGGCATCCTCGGCGCCGTGCTCTGCTCGTTCCTGCTCGCCTGGCTGGTCACCGCGGTCACCGGCGCCCTGTCCGCGCCGTCCCGGGCCCGCGCCCTGCTGGGCACGGGCCAGACCATCGTCGACCTCAGCGACCCCGTCGACATGGAGCGTGATCACGTACGCGGCCCCCGGGACGCGCCCGTGACGCTCCTGGAGTACGGGGACTTCGAATGCCCCTACTGCGGGCTGGCCGAGCCCGTGGTGCGCGAACTGCTCGCCGACTTCGGCGACGTACGGTACGTGTGGCGGCACCTGCCGCTCCCGGACGTGCACCCGGGTGCGCAGCTCGCGGCGGAGGCCGCCGAGGCCGCCGACCGCCAGGGCAGCTACTGGGAGATGCACGAGCAGCTGATGCGGCACCAAGGAGATCTGCTGCCGAAGGACCTGCTGCGCTACGCCGGGGAGATCGGCCTCGACACCGACCGCTTCCGCGCCGACCTGCGGGCCGGTACGGGCGCCGCCAGGGTCGCCGCCGACGTGGAGTCCGCCGACCTCAGCGGGGTGTCGGGCACACCCACCTTCTTCGTCAACGGGCGCCGCCACCACGGCGCCTACGACATCGCCGCGCTGTCCGCGGCGGTGCGCGCCGCACGGCAGCGGGCCTCGCTCACCGGGGCGGGGCCGGCGAACTGACCTCGGGGGCCGCGACCGCGCGCAGGCCCCGGTCGGCGAAGGCGATCAGCCACTCGAAGCTCTCGTCGATGTCGGCGCTCCACTGGAAGCCGTCGGCCGCCTGCAGCGTGGCGAACCCGTGGCAGAGGCTGCGGAGCATGCGCAGGGCGTGGTCCACGTCGGACTCCGGGGTCTCGTAGCCGCGCAGGACCGCCCTGAACGCGCCGAGCAGCCGCCGGCTCGCGACGGCCATCGGATCGTCCCGGTCGGCCGGTTCCACGCCGATCGTCGCCGCGTACCGGCCGGGGTGCTCCAGGACGAAGGCGCGGAAGGCCCGCGCGGCCGCCGCCAGGGCGTCGCGGCCCGCGTACCCCTGGACCGCGCCGCCGACCGCGTCGGCGGCCTCGCTCATCGCCAGCGCCGCGATACGCCGGTTGAGGTCCTCCTGGCCGCCCACGTGCTTGTACAGGGACGGTGTGCGCACCCCCACCCGTTCGGCCAGCAGCCCCATCGTCAGATGGGCGAAGCCCACCTCGTCGGCGAGGGCGGCGGCGGCCGCGACCACGGCCGCCGGGTCCAGTCCCGCCCTAGGCACGGGCGGCGTCCGTCCGCAGGAAGTCGAGCATGAGCGAAAGCACCTCGTCGGGGAACTGGTCGTGCGGGTAGTGTCCGGCGCCCTCGATCATCTCAAGGCGGCCGAGGCCGGCCGGCAGGTCACCGATGATCGCCGAACCCTCGGCGTGCGGGTCGACCCAGTCGGGGTCGAGGGTGCCCATCACGACCAGGACCGGGCAGCGGACGTTGCCGAGCTGCGCGCCCGCGTCGGTCGGGGCGCTGCGGCCCATGCCCTGCATTGCCTTCATCCGGCCCGGCTCGCGTGTCAGGGCGTCGATACGGCCGAGCCGCTCGGCCCAGTGGGCGGGCTTCGCGCCGGGGTAGGCCACGTCGAGGTACGAGCGCCACTGCCCCACGCTGCCGAACACGCCGGTGCCGAGCAGGCGGAACATGCCCTGCCGGTAGCGCTTGACGCGCATGCCGCCGAGGCTGACCGACTGCTTGCGGGTGAACGGCGCCAGCTCGACGACCGCGGTGACCAGTGAAGGCTCCTGCGCCGCGGCGATGGTGGCGGCGCCGCCGGAGATCGAGTGGCCGACGAGCACGGCCGGGCCGCCGAGGTGGCGGATCAGGGCGAGCAGGTCGCCGGCGATCGCGGTGCGGCTCCAGGCGGGCCAGTCGGTACTGGATTCGCCGCAGCCGCGCAGGTCGACGGCGGCGACGCGGTGGCCGGCCGCGACCAGCGGCGGGATCAGCGCGCGGTAGGCGGCGCGGCTGTCGCCCATGCCGTGCGCGAGGACGATCAGCGGGCCGGACCCCGCCACCTCGTAAGCGATCGTGCCGCCGTCGACGGCGAGGTACTCGGTCATGACATCTCCCAGGTCGCGTGGGCCGGCCCTCTCGGTCGGCCGCCCCGTTGGCTAATCTTGTTAGCCAGAAGCTAATCCCATTAGCCGAACCTGTCAATGGCGGTCTCGGGAAGACGTACTCAGCGACGGAACGCGGCGAGGCAGAGGGGTGCCAGTACGGCGGCGAGCGCGATCGCCGCACAGAGGGGGACCGCCGTGGCCGGGTGCCGCCACGCGATGTACGCGACGGCGCCGCAGACGAGGAGGACGAACCCCGCGGCGAGGACGGCGACGATCGCGATCAGGGGCGGCGGCGGGCCTGGTGCCGGCGGGGCCGGCGTGTTGGGTGCGGCCGGTGCGTTCGACGTATCCGGTGCGGCCGACGTGTCCGGTGCGTTGGTTGCGGCCGGTGCGTTCGGCGTGTCGGGTGCGTTCGGCGTGTCGGGAGGCGGGGTCGGCATCGGCGTAACTCCTTCGCGTGAGGGCAGGACAGGGCAGGGCGGGGCCCGTGGCAGACGGCTGAGGGCGGAGAGACCTGCGGTGGTGCACTGCTCCGTGACGACCAGCGTGGGACCTGCCGAGCAGTCCCCGACGAGTTGCGACGACCCGATGCAGGCTCGGGCGCATGTGTCAAGTCCTACTGTCGGACAGGCAGTTGGTGAGTCACGATGCTGAGATGAGTCACGACGAGTCCAGGGCGCGGCGCGGCGGCCGGCCGCGCGGCAGCCAGCGGCGCATCGCTCGGCCATGCGTCGCGCCGGGACCGCCGGCCGACCTCAAGGACCTGCTCTACCGGCTGTACCTGGACGCGGGTGCCCCCAGCGTGCAGGCCATCGCCGCCGCGGTCGCGCGGGACGACTCCCTGCCGGGCAGCCCTTCCAAGGACTCCGTGCACCGGATCATCGGCTCGTCCGAGATCCCCGCGGTGCGGGCCGACGTGGTGTCCGTGGCGGGGGCACTGGCCCAACTGGCCGGGTGGCCCGCCGAGGAGGCGATGGAGCAGACGGCAGGAGCCTGGATGAACGCCCAGCTGGTCCAGCCGCTGGGCGCCCCCGTCGCACTGCTGGACCCTTTCGATCTGGAGGTCCACCGGGCGGTCGGCGTGCCCGGCGGTGACGGTCTGCCGCAGCTTCCCGTGTACGTGGAGCGGGAGCACGACCGGCGGCTCGCCGAGATCGTCCGTGCCGCCCTGTCGGGGACCAGCAGTCTGGTGACGCTGGTCGGCGAGTCGTCGACGGGCAAGACACGGGCGTGCTGGGAGGCGCTGGAGCCGCTGCCCGGCGAGTGGCGGGTATGGCATCCGTTCGACCCCACCCGGCCCGCCGCGGCCCTGGACGGGATCTCCCGGGTCGGGCCGCGTACCGTGATCTGGCTCAACGACGCGCAGCACTACCTGCTCATCCCCGACGCGGACACCGCCGAGCGGATCACGGCAGCCCTGCGCAGCACGCTCCGCGACGCGAGCCGAAGGCCCGTGCTGGTCCTGGCCACCCTGTGGCCGCAGCACTGGCACCGGCTCACCGCCCGGCCCGCCGCCCAGGACAGCGATCCGTTCGCCCAGCAGCGGGAACTCCTGGCCACCGGCGGGCGGCGGCTGACGATCCCCGCGACCTTCGACGGGGCGGACCTCAGGGCCACCCGAGAACTGGCCCACCGCGACGCCCGCCTGACGCAGGCCCTGGCGCACACCACCACGGGCGAGATCACCCAGTTCCTGGCCGGCGCCCCGGAACTCCTCGCCCGCTTCGACACCGCGCCGCCCGGGGCAACGGCTCTGATCAAGGCGGCCATGGACTTCCGGCGCCTGGGGCACGGCATCGCCCTGCCCCGGGCCCTCCTCGCGGACGCCGCCGAGGACTACATAGCCGACAGGGACGACGGCGCCCTGGACGAGCACTGGGTGGAAGCGGCGCTCGACTACTGCGCCGCCCCCTGCAACGGTGTGCCGGGACTCCTGGCCCCGATCCGCCGCAAACGCCACGAGCAGTCGGCAGGCCCGGCCTACCGGCTGGCCGGCTATCTCGATCAGCACGCCCGCACGGCCCGGCGGATGCTCTGCCCTCCCAAGTCGTTCTGGGACGCCGCCGCCGTCCACGTCACCCGGCCCCAGGACCTCGAAGCACTGGCGGACTCCGCCGTCCGCCGCGGACGCCTCCGCCACGGCGCGGCCCTGTACGAAGCACTCGCGGGGCAGGGCAGCAGCACGGCACTCCTGGAGCTGGCCAAGCTGCGTGAACGGACGGGCGACGGCGCGGGCGGCACCTCCTTGTACCGGGCCGCCGCCGACAGCGCGGAACCGGCCGCGTCCGCGGCGCTCGCACGGGTCGCCCGTCAGGCGGGCGAACTCTCCTCGGCCGAGCGGCACGCACGGGACGCCGCCGACCGGGGTAACACCGCGCCCCTGGTCGAACTGGCCTACCTCCACGAGAAGACGGGCAACAGGGCCCTGGCCGAACAGCTGGCTGAGGTGGCCGCCGAGGCCGGGGACGCCACCGCTCTCATCCACCTGGCCCTGCTGCGCCAGGACGAGAACGACCACTCCGCCGCCCTGCGGATGGGCCGGCGTGCCGTCGGCACCGGTGACACGTTCGCCTACGCGGTGCTCGCCAGGTCCTGCGACATGACGGGGGACCTCGACGAGGCCGAACGCCTCGCGCTCACTGCTTCGGCCCTCGGCGACACCTCGGCCCTCCTCGAACTCGCGCAGTTGCGTGAGCAGGCCGGACAGCACAGCGCCGCCGAGCGCTTCGCCCGGGCCGCGGCGGACGCCGGCAACTCCGCTGCGCTGCTGGACCTCGCCGAGCTGCGCCGGCAGGCAGGTGACACCTGTG
Organism: Streptomyces dioscori; assembly: GCF_003024195.1. Lineage (GTDB taxonomy): Bacteria > Actinomycetota > Actinomycetes > Streptomycetales > Streptomycetaceae > Streptomyces > Streptomyces dioscori. Next base: position 88,347 of record NZ_KZ679058.1, on the reverse strand, counting down.
AGGCGGAACGTCTGTACTGGGATGTGGCCAAACGCGGCGAACCCTACGCACTCGTGGAGCTCGCGGAGCTGAAACACCTGGACGGTGACCTCGAAACGGCGGAGCAACTGGCCACCGACGCCGCCGCGGAGGGAAACACCGCGGCGCTGGTCTTCCTCGCCTGGATGCAGGAGAAGGACGGCCGTCCGGAGGCCGCGGAACAGTTTGCCCGCGCCGCGGCGGCGAGCGGCGACACGTCCGGCCTCTTCGGCCTGGCCGTCCTGCGTTCCGGACGGCCCGCGGAGGCCGAGCGTCTCGCCCACGCGACCGCAGAGGCGGGCGGCGCCTACCCGTTCGCCTTCCTGATGCGGCTGCGCCACCAGAACGGCGATCTCGCCGGAGCCGAGCGACTGGCCGAAGCGGCGGTCGCCGACGGGGACGTCTCGGCCCTCGTGGCGCTCGCCAAACTCCGCCAGCAGTCCCACGACCTCGAAGCCGCCGAGCGGCTCGCGCGCGCGGCGGCCGACGCGGGCGCCACGACGGCACTCGCGGACTTCGCCCGGCACCGGGCGGAAGCCGGGATCACGGAGTGGAACGGCTTCGAGCGGTACGGCCTCGAAGCGGACGGATCCGTGGCCGCCCCGTGGTGACGACAGGCTCGGACAAATCTTTTCCTCTTTGGACCAATCCGTACACCACCACGGCAACGGATCACTTTCGCAGGCCGGTGACACACGGCCCCCACGCGAACCACAGCACGGTGAAAGGGCAGTTGCATGACAGGCAAGGCGGGCGAGGAAGGGCACATACGCCCGGAGCACGGTACGGACGTCCTGGACCGCGACGCGGAAAGCGGCTCCGACCCGGCCGGCGGCGCACCGATATTCGTCGATCCCAGCGGCCGGCGGGCCAGCCGGATGCGCCGGATGGGCTGGCTCGTGGCGGCCGGGTGCGTGTGTTCCGCCGCCACCCTCGGCGTCGCGATCGCCGACGGCAACTCCACCGCGCCCTGGCTCCAGATACCCGGCGTGCTCGGCGGCAGCAGCCAGAACCGGAGCGTGGACGAGGCGCAGCAGTCGCAACGGCCGGAGTCCGGCACGCCGACCGCCGACAGCCCCTCGTCCACCGCCGCGGGGTCACTGATCCGGCAGCCGTCCGCGGACACGGCCCCGGAGGCGATGGGCGGTTCGCCGTCGAAGGAGAAGGGCTCGAACACCTCGGCCGCCGAGCCCACCGAGGCCGGCGCGTCCTCAAAGGCGGGCAACACCGGGGTGGTGCCCGCCGATGAGGAGGAAGCGGTCGCCGCGCAGCCCAGCCGGACGGCGTCCCCCGACTCGGCACAGGAGCCGACCGCGGCTCCGAGTCAGGCCGACTCCACTCCCCCGGACACCTCGGCCGAGCCCGCGCCGACCGAGACGTCCTCCGGCGGTCTCCTCGGCGGCATCGGAGACATCGTCACCGGCCTGTTCGGCAAGTGACGGCGCCGTCCGCGGAGTTCCTGCTCGTAGGCTCCGACATCGACATCGACATCGGCTTCTGCGTCAGCTTCGGCTTCGGCTTCGGCACCGGATCCGGTACCGGCCCGTCGTCAGCTTCGTATCAGACGGATGCCCAGCACCCACGCGCACAACGTGTCGGGGGACCATTCCCCGTGATCCTTCGACCCTGACCTGACACCCGGGCCCGTGCCGTCCGCCGTGGGCTCCAACTGCCACAGCAGGGAGCCCGGTTCGGTGGGAAGCGCCTCGGCGCCGATGCCGGTCAGGACGTGTCCGCTCGCGGGGAGCGGGAGCACGGCGGACGGGTGCGGCACCGGGCCCCCGTCGCTCTCGGCGAAGTCCGTCCGGACATCCACGGTGTACCGGACGCCGTCGACCACGAAAGAGGACTTCAGACAGACCGCGTACGCGTCGATGGTGCACGGGCTGGAGACCCGGTGGTCCTTGGAGCGCGCGGTCCAGGCGCCGCCGGCCCGTGGGAAGGAGGCGGTGGCGAGGTTCCCCTCGGTGTGACCGCCCCTGGGATCGCGCCAGTTGACGCGGAAGCCCCCGCCGATCAGCGTGTGCCCCTCCGGGACCCGGGCGGAGGCGAAGGGGTGCGCCGCGTGCCGGCTCCGGTTCCGGACGACGGTCAGCAGTTCCCCGGCCAGTCGGTCACGGCTGACGCCGTCGATCCTCATGCCGATCGCGAAGGCGGTCAGCCGGTGCGGCTGCGGGATGTTGTGGTCCTTTGACGACGCCAGCCAGGCCGATCCGTCGTCCGCCGGGTACGAGGCGGTGAGCAGCGCGCCCTGCGGTGCGTCCACGGCGGTCGCGCCGCCGCCGATCGCCACCATGTCGCCGTCGACCTCGGCGGCGAGGTCGGTGAAGTGCTGCTGGTCGTGGCCTGCTCGGTGCCGGAAGGCCGCGGTGGTGATCAGCCCGGAGGCGTCACGGCGGCGGAACAGTTCGCTGCTCCGCCGGAGCGTAGCCGGGGACGGCAGACGCCCGGCCGCCGGGAACGCCCGCGCGGCAGGCCCTGCGGTCGGCGCCGCGCTCGCCGTCCCGGCCGACGCGCCAGGCCCCGGCCCGCGGTCCGTCCGCAGGGCCATCAGGTGGTGGACCGCCTCACGACCCGCGCGCGTGCCGTAGTGCTTGAACGCGAACCGGCGCGCGCGCTCGGGGGAACGGCCGGTCAGGCAGCGGAGCAGGGACGGGGCCGCGCCCGGGGCCGAGTCGTCGGTCGCCCGCCAGGTGTCGTCGCCCGGCTCCCGCCAGATCGCGGCGGCCATCAGCCGCGGGTCGCCCAGGCAGTCGCACGAGACGTCCTCCAGGATCCGCCACAGCGACTTGGGGACGTCGTCCAGCACTCCGGGCCGCCCCTTCCCCGGCACCTGGTGCCAGTGCAGCAGTGCCCCGCCACCGGTCCCACCAGCAGTCCCGGCTTCGGCCTCGGCTTCGGCCCCGGAGAAGCCGACGCTCAGCCATCTGCCGTCCGGGTGCAGCAGCCGCGCGGCTTGCGTCCCCTCCTGCGCAGCGGTGAGTGTGCAGCCCCGACGGGCGGGGTCCGGTTGGAGGATCGCGTGCAGAACCGCCAACGAGCCGCAGCGGTCGAGGACTTCGGCGGTGTCCGGCAGCCGCAGCGCGACGTCGTGGAGGTTCATGCGGCCATTCAAGCGCCCGGCACTGACAACGCGTGAAACCGGGTGATCGCGGGGTGGGAACGGAACGGGAACGGGTTCCGGGACAGTCCTGGTGACCCGGGGAGCTGCGCAGTCCCGCGCCGACCGGGTCGCACGCACCGCCTCCGCCCCCAATCGCCGTACGACGAACCGTTCAGGAGACCCCTCGTGCACCCATTGCTGCGTACAAGTGAGGAAGTAGGTGACGCGCTGGCCGAGAACCGGCCCGTTGTCGCCCTGGAATCGACGGTGATCGCCCACGGACTGCCCTACCCGGGCAACGTGGAGACGGCGCTCGCCATCGAGAAGGCCGTCCGGGAGTCGGGTGCCGTCCCCGCGACCGTCGGTCTTGACGGCGGGCGGTTCACCGTGGGCATGTCCCCCGACGACATGGAGCGCTTCGCGGTCGGCACCGAGGTGCCCAAGGTGTCCAGCAGGGACGTCGGTGTCGTACTGGCCGGTGGCGGCCTGGGAGCCACCACGGTGGCCTCGTCGATCGTCGCCGCGGATCTCGCGGGCATCCCGTTCTTCTCCACGGCGGGCATCGGCGGTGTCCACCGCGGTGCGGGCGAGAGCTTCGACATCTCCGCCGACCTCGTGCAGTTCACGCGGAGCAAGGTCGCCGTGGTCTGCGCCGGCGCGAAGAGCATCCTGGACCTGGGCCTGACGCTGGAGTACCTGGAGACGCTCGGTGTGCCGGTGATCGGCTACCGCTTCGACCACTTCCCCGCCTTCTACTGCCGTTCCAGCGGTCTGCGCGTCCCCCGGCGGATCGACGACCCGGGCGACATCGCCCGCGCGGTGCGGATGCACTGGGCGGCCGGGCTGCCCGGTGGCGCCCTGATCACCGCGCCCATCGACGAGGAACACGCCCTGGACAGCGACCTGATGGAGGGGGTCATCCAGGAGGCCCTGCGTGCCGCCGAGGACGACGGGGTGCGCGGTCCCGCCGCGACCCCGTATCTGATGAAGGCCGTCTCGCGGGCGACACAGGGCCGTTCCGCCGCGGCCAACCGCGAGGTCCTCATCAGTACCGCCCGGCTCGCCGGGCACCTCGCGGTCGCGTACGCCGCCACCGCCGAGCCGGACGGGCAGGTGGCCGCGGCATGACTACCGCGTTCGTCTTCGACATCGACGGCACCCTCGCCGACACCCCGTCCGCCATCGCCGCGCTGATCGGTGACGTGGTGCGCGGTCTCGGCGCCGATCCCTCGCACGCGGACGTGCTGGCCACGGTGGGCAAGCCGCTGGAGGCCTCTCTGGCGGGGCTGTTGGGCACGTGCGTCCACGACACCGTGACCGCCGAGGCCGCCGCCCGCTACCGCCGCCGCTTCACCACGGACGTCCTCAGCAGGGGGCCTGAGCTGCTGCTGCCGGGCGTGACCGAAGGGCTGGAGCGGCTGCGGCGGTCGGCGGGACATCCGCTCGGCATCGCCACCTCCAAGATCTATGCGAGCGCCCACGCGCTGCTGGACGCCACCGGCATCCTCAATCGGTTCGACACCGTCGTCTGCCACAACATGGTCGAACGCGGCAAGCCCCACCCCGACATGGCGCTGCGGGCCCTGGCCGACCTCCGCGCACAGGCCTCGCGGTCCTGGTACGTCGGCGACACCGTCACCGACATGACGATGGCCCGTGCCGCCGGCCTGCGGACCGTGGCCGTCTCCTACGGCGTCGACACCGCCGAGGCGCTCAAGGCCGCCGGCGCCGACCATGTCGTGGCCGACTTCCCCTCGGTGATCGACGTCCTCCTGCGCGGAACGCCGCTCACCGCCCGCGTCACGACCCCCGCCACGGCCGGCGCCTCGACCCACGCCACGACCCGCGTCACCACCCGAGCCCTCACCGGGACCAGCCCGGAACCGACCGGAGCCCTGTCATGACCACCGCCCAGACCCCTCAGACCTCCCCCCAACCCTCCCCCGAGACCTCCGACCCCGCGCTCTCCCCCGCCCCCACGTCCACCCGGTTCACCGGCCGTAAGGTGGCCGCGCTGCTGGCCCTGTCCATCGCCCAGTTCCTGGTGGCACTCGACTACTCGATCATCTACGTGGCGCTGCCCAGCATCGGATCAGGTCTCGGCCTGGCCCCGGAACGGCTCCAGTGGGTCGTGTCGGCGTACGCCGTCTTCTTCGCCAGTTTCCTCGTGGTCGGGGGCCGGGCCGCCGACCTGACCGGTCCGCGCCGGCTCTTCCTCGGCGCGCTGGGCCTGTTCGGTCTGGGCTCGCTCGCCGCCGGACTGGCCGGGGACCAGTGGCTGCTGGTCGCCTCCCGTGCCGCCCAGGGCATCGGCGCCGCCGCCCTGACCCCGGCGATGCTGGCCCTGATCGGTGCCGCGTTCCCGGCGGGTCCCGTCCGTTCCCGGGCCCTCGCGATCTGGGGCGCGATCGGTGCGGTGGGACTCGCGGCCGGTGTACTGATCGGCGGTGTGCTGACCGCCGCGCTCTCCTGGCGGTGGGTGTTCTTCGTGAACGTGCCGCTCATCGCGCTCACCGTCGTCCTCGCACTGCGGGTCCTGCCGGCCGGCGCGCGCACCAAGGCCTCGGTCAGGCACCTCAACATCCCCGGCGCCGCCCTGTTCACCGGCGCTGTGCTCTTCCTGGTGGCGGCGCTCACCCAGGCCGCGGTCGACGGCTGGGCCTCCGCGTCGTGCCTCGGCTGCCTCGCCGCGGCCGGCGCACTGGGCACGGCCTGGTCGGCGTACGACCGGCGTCCGGCCGCCACCCCGCTCATCCCGCCGGCCCTGCTGCGGGTGCGCTCGCTGGCCGGTGCGAGCGCGATGTCGGCGCTCTACATGGCGAGCGTCGGCGCCGAGTTCTTCCTGATCACGCTCTTCCTCCAGGACGTGTGGGGCTACGGTCCGCTGGGTGCCGGTATCGCCTTCCTGCCGCTGGCGCTGAGCGTGGTGGCGGGCAACCTCGTCACCGGGCGGCTCGCCGGGCCGTGGGGCATCCGCCGCACCCTCGCCACCGGATTCGCGGTCGGCGCGGCGGGCCTCGCCCTGCTAGGCCTCGGGACGGGCGGCTCGGACTACTGGACTGCCGTACTGCCGGGCCTGCTGGTCAGCGGGCTGGGCCAGGGCATGGCCTTCGCGGGGATGTACATCGCGGGCACCAAGGACGTGCCGGACAGCGAGCAGGGCACCGCGTCCGCCGTACTGACGACGACGCAGTACACGGGCGGCGCGACGGGACTGGCCGTACTGGTCCTCGTACTCGGTGACGCGCCAGCCGGCGGGGCGTTCGGGCGGGCGTACGCGCTGACCGCCGTCCTCGCCCTGGTGGCCGCCGCGGTGGCACTGCGGACCCTGTCGCCCCGTACGACGGCCGGCCGTACGGCTGCCGGGGGCGAGCGGTGACGCTCCCCCGAGTGATCGAACCCGGGGGCGGTCCCACCACGGTCGTCGGCGGCACCCCCGTCTCCTTCCTCGTCACCGGGGACGACACGGCCGGCCGCTTCGGCCTCACCGAGCACCGGTTGCCGCCCCGCGCACCCGGCGCCCCCCTGCACTTCCACAACGAACTGACCGAGATGTTCTACGTGGCGAGCGGCGACGTCCTGCTCACGCTGGGCGGGGAGCGGCGCGTCGCCGGTCCCGGCACGTTCATGATGGTGCCGCCCGGCACCAGCCACGCGTTCGGCAATCCCGGCACCGATCCCGCCACCCTGCTGGTGATGTTCACCCCGGACGGCGGCCGGGAGAGGTACTTCCGCGAACTGGGCGACCTGCTGAACTCGTCGCCCGAACCGACGCCCGAGATGCTGGAAGAACTGGCGCGCAGATTCGACCAGTTCCCGGCGGCCGAGGGCCTCGTAACCCCTGAGAAATCTTCCGGCACATCCTTCGACGCACACAACGAATGAGGAGAGAAACATGCCTGTGGTGACCGTGGACTGGTGGAAGGGCAACGACCGACAGAAACGAGCCGATCTCGTGGACGAGCTGACCACGACCGTGGCCCGGATCGCGGGATGCCCGAGAGACGTCGTGACCGTCCTCGTACGGGATGTCGAGCAGGATCACTGGGGCCGTGGAGGCGTCCTCGCCGACACCCCGATCGAGGAGCCGGCGGACCGTGCGCCGGTGCCCGCGGAGGCCGAACCCGCGTTGTCGAGGCGCCCTTGACAAAAACCGACGCACACGGCCGGTGGCCGACGGTTTGTGCCGTCGGCCACCGGCCGTGTGCGGTTGCGTTTTCGCTACGGAACGCCGGGCGGGGCGGGGGGACTTCGGCTGCGGGCCGGTGGGGGCGGGTCGCGCAGTTCCCCGCGCCCCTCAGAGGTGGGGCTGCGTCCCTGACCTCTGACGCGGCCGGGAAACGTACGGGAACTACGCTCCGCAACACAGTCGGTGCAGAAACGATGCTTCGCGTCGTGCCGTTCCCGTGCTCCGCGAGGGGCTCCTTCGCGGCCGGGGCAGCCGACCGCCAACGCCCGTCCGCGGTAGGCCCGTTGCACCCGGTCCGTTCACCCGTCGGCGACCTGCGCAAAGCCTGAACCCCTACAAAAACTTGTCCGATATCCACCAGCGCGCCCCGCGCCGCCGACACGAGACACCGGAAGCCTCACCGGTCGGTACACATTGTGAGTCAGGATGTACACGACAGCGACGGCCGCCCGACGCGGTTCCCTGCGGAACATCGAGGAACGGGAAGCGCTCCGCGGTACCGCCGCGAGCTCCTCCCCGCAGGCGAGCAGCGAGGTGGTGGCCGCCCCCGGACCGAGGAGAGGGCACGCGCCATGCGCCAAACACCGCCCGTACGCTTTCGCATCCTCGGATCTCTGGAATGTTGGGACGGTGACGAGCGCGTCCACGTCGGCGGGCCCGTCAGCGAACGCGTCCTGGTGACGCTGCTCCTCGAACCCCAGCGCGTCCTGCCCGTGCACCGGCTCGTCGAAGCCGTCTGGGACGAGGACGCCCCCGCCACCGCGGCCCACCAGGTGCGCAAGGCCGTCGCCGAACTGCGCCAGCGCATCCCCGACGGACGCACCCTCATCGCGACGGACGGCCCCGGCTACCGCGCCGCCGTCACGACCGAGCAACTGGACCTGCTGCAGTTCACCGACGCCCTGCGGCGGGCCCGCGACCACGCCGCCGCCGGCCTCGCCGTGGAGGCGACGGCACTCCTGCGCGAAGCGGTCGCCCTGTGGCGCGGCCCGGTACTGTCCGGCAACGGCGGAGCGGTCGTCGACGCGGCCTCCGCCTCGCTGGAGGAACGCCGCATGACCGCGGTGGAGCAGCTCTTCGACCTCAGACTGGAGGCCGGGGAGGGCGCCGAACTGGTCGCCGGGATCCGCGAGGCGATCGGCGGCAACCCGCTGCGCGAGACCCTCCGCGGCCAGCTCATGCTCGCCCTGTACCGCTCGGGCCGGCAGGCCGAGGCACTGGAGGAGTACGGGAACATCCGCGCCCTGCTCGACGAGGAACTCGGCATCCAGCCGGGCGACGCCCTGCGCGAACTGCACCAGGCCATCCTGCGCAACGAGCCCTCCCTGACCGTCGCCGCCGCGCCCTCGCCGACCGCGGCCCCGGCCGTGACCGGCAGCCGCTCCACCCTCCCCTACGACCTGCGGGACTTCACCGGCCGCGAGGAGGAACTGCACAAGCTGCTCGGCTTCGTCGAGGGCGCCACCGGTTCGGGCCCCCTGATCATCGCCATCGACGGCATGGGAGGCAGCGGCAAGACCTCCCTCGCCGTGCGCGCCGCCCACCGTCTCACCGAGCAGTACCCCGACGCCCAGCTCCACCTCGACCTGCGCGGCTACACCCCGGGCGAGGAACCTCTCGCCCCGCCCGCCGCGGCCGAGGCCCTGCTGCGCATGCTCGGCGTCCCGGGCGAACGCATCCCCGACGACCCGCAGGGCCGTATCAACCTGTGGCGCTCCACCATGACCAAGCACCGCATGATCCTGTTGCTTGACAACGTAGTCGACGAGGCTCAGGTGAAGCCGCTCCTCGCCTCGCCCACCGGCACGGTCGTCCTGATCACCAGTCGCGCCCTGCTCGTGGACCTCGACGCGGCGCACTCGGTGTCCCTGGGCACGATGGCACCGCCGGACAGCGTCACGTTGATCGTCGGCATCATCGGAGAACGCCGTGCGGAGGCCGAACCCACGGCCGTCGCCGACCTCGCCGACCTCGCCGGACACCTCCCGCTCGCCCTGCGCATCGCCGCGGCACGACTGCGCAAACGACCCCGCTGGACCGTGCGCTACCTCGTGGACCGGCTCCGCGACGACACCCACCGCCTCGCCGAACTCAGCGCGGGCGAACGCAGCGTGGAGGTCACCCTGCGGCTGTCGTACGAGGGACTGGGCGCCGACTACCGCAAGTCCTTCCGCCTCCTCGGCCAGTACCCGGGCGCCGATCTCGACGTCTACACGGCGGCGGCCCTGCTCGACCTGGGGGTCAGGGACGCGGAGGACGTCCTGGAGTACCTGCTCGACATGCATCTCGTCCAGCAGCACGAGCCGGGCCGCTACGCGTTCCACGACCTCGTGCGCAGCTTCGCCCTCATGCTGTCGCACACACGGAGTTCCGGTGGCACCGGCGAGTTCTCCGAGGAGGCCGCGGGCGCGGTCCGGCGCCTGCTGGAGTTCTCCCTCACCGCCTCGGACGCCGCCTGCGACCTGCTCTTCCCCGGCCGGGTGCGGATGGCCCGCCCGACGCCCTCGTTCCAGCCGGAACTGGCCCCGCTGGCCACGCCGGAAGCCGCCCGCGACTGGTTCGAGCGCGAGCAGGACAGTCTGCTCGCGGCGATCGCCCTGGCCTTCCGCCGGGGCCTTGACCGCGAGGTCGCCCTGCTCGCGGCGAACGTCGTCTTCCACCTCGATCTGCGGGGCAGGCTCGACGACTTCCTCGCCCTGTGCCGCACCGCGCTCGCCGCGGCCCGCCGGCTGAACGAGGCCGATCTCCTGCGGCTGAGCCTGTCCAACCTGGCGGTGGCCTGCTGGAAGCGCGGCAGGTTCGAGGACGGCATAGCGGCGGCGGTCGAGGCGCACGAACTGGCGGTGGAACTGGGCGACCGGCGCGGCCAGGCCAAGGACACCGGCGTCCTGGGTCTGCTGCTCGCCACCACCGGCCGCTTCGACGAGGCACTGCCCCGGCTGGAGCAGTCGATCGCCCTCAAGCGCGAACTCGGCGCCGAGCGGGCCGAGTCGGAGTCCCTGTCGAACGTCAGCGGCGTCTACATGGAGCGCGGCTGCTTCGAGGAAGCGGTGAGCGCGGCGACCCGGTCCATCGAACTCGCCCGCACACTGGGCGCGTCGGAGAAGGAACTCGTGGGGCTGAGCGATCTCGCGCAGGTCCAGCTGGCCATGGGTGAGGTGGCGACGGCCGCCCGCACGCTGGCGGCGGCCCGCGAGCGCGCCCCCGGCGCGCTGGCCCCGGCCGACCGGGCGCTGCAGCTGGTCCTCTCCGCGGAGGCCGAGGGCCGGCTCGGGCGGCGGCAGCAGGTGCTGCCCTGGGTGGAGGAGGCCCTTGCCACCAAGGGGCTGGAGGACGCGCCCGTACGGGAGGTCACCGTGTGGAACACCGCGGGGCGGTTCTTCCACCGGGACGGCGACGCCGAACGGGCGCTGGGCCTGCACCGGCAGGCCCACGCGTCCGCGGCCCGGCTGGGCCACCGGGTGGAGGAGGCCTACGCCCTGGACGGCATCGCCCGGTCCCTGGCGGCGCTCGGTGACACCGAGGGGGCGGCCGAGCGGGGGGCCGCCGCCGAGGAGGCGTTCCGTGCGATGGGGATCCCCGGCCGTCACCGCCTGGCCGACTGACGTGCCTGTCGGATGACGTGCCTGTCGGATGAACCGCCACATGCCGATGCCCGCCGTTCGTCACGGCGGGCATCGGCATGTGGGGCGAGGTTCAGCGGTTCAGCGCGCGGGGCGGACGCGACGTCCGGGGACTGGTCCGGGATCGAGCCTCAGGCGGCTCAGGCGGCTCAGGCGGCTCAGGCGGCGTAGAAGTTGGGGCCCTCGTCACCGTTCACACCGTCGGTGACGACGTTGGGGCCTTCGTCACCCTCCACGCCGGCCGTCACGACGTTCGGACCCTCATCACCTTCGGCGTCGGCCGTGACGACGTTCGGACCCTCGTCGCCCTCCACACCGGCCGTCACGACGTTCGGACCCTCGTCGCCCTCGGTGCCCGCCGCCACGACGTTGGGGCCTTCGTCACCCTCCACGCCGGCCGTCACGACGTTGGGGCCCTCGTCGCCTTCTGTGCCGGCCGCGATGACGTTCGGGCCCTCGTCGGAGGCGAGGGTGCGGGCCGGGGCGGTGTCCAGGGCGAGCGAGAAGCCGGAGGCGAAGTTCGGGCCCTCGTCCGACGCGGGGCTCACGGCGGCCGTCCCGGCGGCGACACCGGCTGCGAGAGCCAGGGTGACCGCCGCGGAGGCGAAGAGACCGGCCGAGGTTCCGAAGCCCTTGAGAATCATGTTGTCCGCCTTCTGTCGTCGCGATCTGCGGTGCTGACAGAAAGAAAGGTCGCGCCGGGCGCTCCCGGCCCGTTCCGCTTCCGTTACCGGCCCATCGGGCACGGCGGGGAAGCACCCGGGAACCACATCGGCAGGGCCCGGACACGCCCACGACGACCGCCCGCACGGCCTGCTCGGGGCTGTGCGGGCGGCGTACGGCTACGGCGTACGACAGGGGTGTACGAGAGGGTGTACTGCAGCGGCGTACCGGACCTCAGAGGTGGTCGGGGCGCCGGCTCACCTCCGCGCGCAGCAGCCGTCCCGCCTCGGTGACCGTCTCGGCCGCCTCCTGCGTGGACTCCGCGCTCAGCAGCACATAGCCGTCCCCGCCGCCTCCGTGGCCGGGGATGTCGTCCCCGGACGCGTACGGGAAGTGGACCCGGTGCACTCCGGGCAGCTCGGAGATCGATTCGAGGCCCGACACCGACAACAGCCGCCCCACGGGCAGCCGGTAGGACGCGACGGCGGCGTACCGGTCGGCCGTCGGCACGTTCACGGGTTTACCGGCCAGCGCCTGGACGAGTTCCGCCTCTGCGCTGAAACTCGTCGCCAGCTCGATCAGCGAGGCGAGCGGCTCGTCCGGGTAGTCGGCCCGGGAACGCACCACGCGTGGACCGTCGGCCGTCAGGACGACCACGGTGTAGGCGTAGCCGAACTCGTACCCGGCGAGGTCGAGCAGCTCGGTCGCGATCGCGCGGGCCTCCGCCTCGTCCCGTTCCCCCAGCGGTGCGGGGAAGAGATGGCTGCTCGGATGCCAGGCTCCGTGCAGCGCCACGACACCGACGACCCGGTGCATACCGTCGACGGTGAGCGTCACGACGCCGTACTCCGGGCCCTCCAGATACTGCTCCACGAGATAGGAACGCTCACCGGCCGACCCGCTGGGACAGGCCGCGGTCCGCGTGGAGGACGGCAGGGTGCGTACGGTGACGGGCGCGCCGATCTCCTCGACCGCGGCGGGCAGTTCCTGGGCCGTACGGGCCTGGGCGGCGGGTACGTACGAGTGCCTGCTGCCGTTGAGCAGGGCCCTCATCGCCGCGGGCTCGCCCAGCAGCCGGGCGGCGTCGACCGGGTTGGGGGTCACGCCGAGACGGGCCGCGGTCTTCGCGACCGCGGGAAGGGCGGCCGTGCCGGCGAAGGCCAGCAGCCGTTGCGTCCCGTGGACGCGGACCGAGGTGTCGATCGCCTCGGTCAGCGCGGTCTCGTCGGTGAGGTCGACGAGGTCCACCGGTATCCCGGGGGGAATGTCGTCGACCGGACAGTTCGGAGTATCGGGGTACGCCCCGGATTCCGGGGATTCCGGGGATTCCAGGGATTCCGGGGACTCCGGGGACTCCGGTGACTCCGGTGACTCCGGTGACTCCGGTGACTCCGGTGACTCCGGTGACTCCGGGGTGAGGGAGGCGTCCGCGAGCACCCGTACGGCGAAGCCCGCCGCGACGGCCTCGCGGACGAGGCGGGTCGAAGGACAGAGCAGCAGCAGGCGCTGCGGAGCACTGTCCGGGGGGTGAGGCTCTCGGTAGCGGTCGGCCGTCGCGCTCATGGCTGGCTCCTCGTCTCCTCGACGGCGGGCGGGATCCGGCGGCTGTCGCGCACGCCCGTGTCCCGCGTGCCCCGGACAACTGACGGCCGGGCAACTGATGGCCGGTCGGCTGATGGTTCGTACATGTGTGGATGCTTCCTTGCTGCGTGAGGGCGCCGGACCGACTGTTCCGGTCGTGCCCACGCGTCTCCGCGCGGAGTGGCGCTCGACGGGAGTGTCCTGCCGCCCGTTCCCGGATCCCTCCCCGTACGTTCCCGGCCGGGCCGCCGAGCCGCTCCCGCGCGCCGGTGGGCAGGGGGAACCGGGCGGGAAGAGAGCGGGAACGGCATCGGGCACCGTCTTCTCGGGACCTCGACCACAGCAACGGCCGTCGGGCTCCCCCCTCCTCACCGGGAGCGGACCGTGCCCCCGCACACCGTCCCGGACCCGTCCACGGCCGCCCTTCCTCACCGACTGGAGCCCCCATGAGCGCCACCGACAAGGAGCCCACTGACAAGGAGCCCGCCTCTGTCCTGCCCTTCCGGCGGACCGACGCGGCCGGCACCCGGACCGCCGGGCCGACGGCCACGCCGCCGTCCCTCCCCGGTACCGGTCCGCTGCGGCTGGCGCGGGTGATGCGGGAGGACCTGCGGGTCGTCGTCGAGCGCGACCCCTCCGTCCGCGGCCGTCTCGAAGCCGCGCTGCACCCCGCGCTGACCGCCCTGTGGACGCACCGGGTCGCCCACCGGCTGCACACGGGCGGACACCGGATGACGGCACGGCTGCTGGCCCGCTGGGCACGGCGGCTGACCGCGGTCGAGATCCATCCCGGGGCGGTCCTCGGCCGCCGGGTGTTCATCGACCACGGAGCCGCGGTGGTCATCGGCGAGACGTGCACCGTCGGCGACGACGTGACGATCTACCACCAGGTGACGCTCGGCGCGGTCGGCTGGTGGAGCGACAACAACAGGCCGCAGGGCGACCGCCGGCATCCGGTCGTGGGCCGGAACGTCATCCTCGGCACCAACGCCACCGTGCTCGGCCCGGTGACCGTCGGCGACGACGCGATCATCGGCGCGCAGGCCCTGGTCAACAAGGACGTGCCGGAGGGGACGCGGATGCTGGCCGCCACCGCTTCCGGACGCACGCCGGGCCGCCCGGCCGAGGACACCATCGCGAGCATCGCCTCGGCCGGTTCCTGGTAGCCGCTCCCCCGCCACCGACCCTCCCGCCTCCGGACCTCCCCGCTCCGGACTCCCCCGCTCCGAATCTCGCGGCTCCGAACCTCCCGGCTCCCGCCCGTCCGCCTTGCGCGCCACCGGTCCGCCTCCCTCCGGTCTCCCCGCCCGCAGACCGGTGTTCCCGCCCTTTCCGCCCGCAGGCCCAGATCTGACAAGGAATCACACCATGCGCACCCTCGCACCGCACACCTCCCGACCGTCCCTGGTCCGGCCGGCCGTCGCCGACGGCATCGACGACCTGGTGGGCGCCACCCCGCTGATACGGCTGAGGCTAGAAGGCCTGGCGGCCGGCGCCGAGATACTGGCCAAGCTGGAGGCCGCCAACCCGATGTCCAGCAGCAAGGACCGGGCGGCCCTGTACATGCTCAGGGCGGCCGAGGCGCGCGGCGATCTGGCGCCGGGCGGCACGATCGTCGAGGCCACCTCCGGCAACACCGGTATCTCGCTCGCCGCCCTGGCCGCGGCCCGCGGTTACCGCTGCGTCATCGTGCTGCCCGACAACGCGACGACCGAGCGGGTGCGGCTGCTGGCGGCGCTGGGTGCCGAGGTCGTCCAGACCCCCGCCGACCGCGGCTACCCGGGAGCGATCGAGAAGGCCGAGGAGATCCACGCGTTCACCCCGGGCTCCTGGTTCCCCTGCCAGCACGAGAACGCGGACAACGTCGAGGCCCACTACGCCACCACCGGCCCCGAGATCACCGGCGCGCTCACGGCGACCGGCCGCCGCGTCGACACCCTGGTCTGCGCGGTGGGCACCGGCGGCACCCTCACCGGGATCGCCCGTCATCTGCGGGAGCACGACTCCGGGGTACGGATCGTCGCGGTCGAGCCGCAGGGGTCCCCGCTGCTGTCGGGCGGTCAGGCCGGACGGCACCGCATCCCAGGCCTCAACGGCGGGTTCATCGCCCCGACGACCGACGTCTCCCTGATCGACGAGGTCATCGCCGTCAGCGACGCCGACGCGCTGCACACCGCCCGCCGGCTCGCCGCCGGGCAGGGCCTGTTCGTCGGGGTGTCCTCCGGTGCGGCCGTGCACGCCGCGCAGTCGGTGGCCGCCCGCCCCGAGTACCGCGACAAGACCGTCGTCACCGTGCTGCCGGACACCGGCGAGCGGTACCTGAGCATGTGGGAGGACCCGTCATGACGCTGCTCGTCTCGACCCTGAAGAGGTTCGGCGACGCCGTCAAGGTCCGTATCGGGGAGACCACCACCACCCGGTACATCGCGCTCGCCGAGACCACCGACGGCCGCCTCGGCCTGTTCCACCACCACATGCTGCCGGGCGCCGCCGGAGCGGCCCCGCACTACCACACCCGGATCTCGGAGTCGTTCTACGTAATCTCCGGAGAGGTCACCGTCCATGACGGCACCGGCTGGCACAAGGCCCACGCCGGCGACTTCCTGCACGTGCCGGAGCACGCCGTGCACGGCTTCCGCAACGACAGCGACGCACCGGCGGAGATGCTGATCATCTTCACGCCGGCGGAGAACCGTGAGGCCTACTTCACGGGTCTGGCGGAGCTGTTGGCCGACGGGAACACCCCGTCGCGGGCCGAGATGGTCGCGCTCATGGAGAAGTACGACCAGTTCGAGGTCGACGAGCCCTGACCCGGCGCTCCTCCCGGAACACGACCGTCCGCCGTTCCCCGTACCAGCTCCCCCGCTCCCGCTCCCTGTCCCCGTTCCTGTTCCCCGTCCCCGTTCCTGTTCCCCGTCCTTGCTCTCCGTCCCGTTTCCGTTCGACGACCCTCAGGAGTCATCACATGCATCCCGTCAACTGGGCCCGCTTCGGCCTGCTCGCCGCCCTGTGGGGGTGCAGCTTCGCCTTCATCAAGGTGTCGCTGGACGCCTTCGCCCCGCTCCAACTCGCCTTCGGGCGGCTCCTCGTGGGCGCCCTCGTCGTCGGCCTGATCCTCGCCGTGACCAAGGGAGCCTTCCCCGACCGCGCGGTCTGGGGACACATCGCCGTCGCCTCGGTGTTCGGCAACGTCGTGCCGTTCACCCTCTTCGCCGTCGGCGAGCAGCACACCACCGCGACCATCGCCGGGGTCATCCAGGGCGCCACACCGCTGGTGACCCTGGGGCTCGCCGCCCTGGCCATCCGCACGGAGAAGCCCACGGCCCGCAAGGTGACCGGTCTCGTGATCGGCTTCGTCGGACTGATCGTCGTGGTCGGACCGTGGCGGACCGACGGATTCGGGTCCATCGGCGGTCAACTGGCGTGCGTCGGGGCGGCGGTGAGTTACGCGATCAGCTTCGTCTACCTCCGCCGCTTCATCTCCCCGTACAAGATCCCGGCGCTCTCCGTGACCGCCGCGCAGCTCACCTCCGCGATGGTCATCACCGGTCTGATCACCACGTTCAGCATCGGCTGGGACCTGCCGGGCGAGCTGACGGCCGGGCCGCTGCTGTCCCTCCTGGTGCTCGGCGGCGCCTCCACGGGTATCGCCTTCGTCCTGATGAACCGGCTCATCGCGGACGCGGGACCGACCACGGCCTCCGGCGTCAACTACCTGGTCCCGGTGTTCTCCGTGATCGTCGGTGCGGCTGCCCTCGGCGAGTCCGTCACGTGGAACGTGCCGGTGGGCGGCGCGGTGGTCATCGCGGCGCTGGCTCTGGCGGAGGGGCGCTTGCCGCTGCCCGCGCGGCGCGCGGCCGAGCCGCCGGCTGCCGCTCAGGTACCGCCCGTTCCCGACCCGGCCGCGCCGACCGGCCCGGTCGACCCGATCGAGCCGACAAACCGGGTCGACCGCACGGACCGCACGGACCGCACCGACCGGACGCAGCCCGTGGCCGCCCAGGAGGCCTGCTGAGACGGCTTCTTCAGGCCCGCCCGGGCCGGTCGACGGCCTCTCCAGGCAACTCCGCACAGCAGCACGCCGCACGGCGCGCCCCCTGCTCAGGGGGCGCGCCGTGCGGCGTTCGCGTGTGTCAGCTGCTCAACGCCCGCGTGTCCCGGCCCCGAGGGCCGGCGCCCGGATGCGTGGTGCGCCGTGCCGTTCCCCGCGCGCCTCAAGGCAAAAGACTGCGCCGTTCCCCGCGCCCCTTATGGGGCGCAGCCCTGTTCTTCGGGTGCGGGGAACCGCGCGAGCGGTCCCCGCCAGGCGCGCCCCCTCCCGGTTCCCGCGTCCGCTCCCCCCTCCGGGAGCGACGCGGGACACGACCGGGAACCGGGCGCGCGAACCTGCGGGAGGAAGAGAGAAGGAGCCACAGAAGCCCCTCCGGCCACTGTGGCCCCACCCACTCATCTCTCCCGTATCCCCCCGTCCCTCCCGTCTCCCTCGTCCCGCCCCCGATTCCCCCACCGCACCAGCGGGTCGACGCCACCGCACCGGCCCTCGTACACAGGAAGCAGCCACCGGAATGCCCCCATCCACCGCATCCGCACCCGCATCCGCACCCACTCCGGCCACCGCCCTCGGTGACGCCCGCATCATCACCGCGGCCGAGTTCGAGTTCCACCCCGTCGCCGACGCCGGAGCCGGCGCCCGCACCACGGTCGCCACCCCCGTCAGCCCGGCCGCGGGCGCCACCCATGTCACCCTCCACGTCGTCCGGATAGCCGCCGGCGAGTCGTACTCCCCCGAGCACAGCGCGGCCGAGGAGAACACGGTCGTGGTCTTCTCGGGGACGGGCACCGCGGCCGTCGGTGAGCTCGAATCCCCCGTCGAGCGCGGCTCCGCCGCCTACGCCCCCACCGGTCGCGCCCTCACCCTCACCGCGGACGGCGACAGCAGGGGCCTGACCGCCTACGTGTGGCGCACCCCGCTCGCGGACGCCCTCGTCGGGAGCGATCCGGTCCTGCACTCCTCCCTGTGGGACGACACCACCCAGCTGCGCGGCTTCGGCGGCACCGGGCAGGTCGACGCGGCCGAGCGCCGGGCCACCATGAACTTCGTCTTCTGGCCCGGCAACGGCAGCAGCCGCCTGTGTCTGCACTGCGGCATCCAGCAGCCCGGCGAGACCTTCAACGTCCATCTCCACCCCGACAGCGACGAGGCGTTCATCGCCTTCGAGGGTGTCGGCCAGATGTATCTGCGCGACCGCTGGATCGACGTGAGCGCCGGTGACGTCCTGTACGCCTCGCCCGGAGTGCTGCACGGCGCCCGCAACCCGCACACAGGTCCCACCGCCCGCCGCTTCGTGACGTGCGGCGGACCCAGCCCCTTCGACCCGGCGCTCTACTCCGCCGCCGGCTACTCCTCACAGGTCAGGTGAACGCAGCGTGTGCCGCATATACGGAACCTTCAACGTCCATTCCGACGAAGCCGAACTGCGCCGCGTCGCCGACCTGATGCACCACGGCGGTCCCGACGCCCAGGGGGTCGCGCACCGGCCCGACTGGGCCCTGGGCAACAACCGCCTGTCGATCATGGACCCCGAGGGGGGCGCCCAGCCGTACCACCTCGGCCGGGTCACCGTGGTCTTCAACGGTGAGATCTACAACCACCGCGAGCTGCGTTCGCGGCTGGCCGGCCTCGGCTTCCACTTCGACGACCTGTGCGACGGCTCGATCCTGCCCGCGCTGTACATCACGTACGGGGACCGGTTCGCCGAGCACCTGGACGGCATGTACTCGGTGGCGGTCATGGACCTGCGGGAGACCCCCCGCATGGTGCTGGCCACCGACGACTCGGGCATGAAGCCGCTCTACTACCACTGGGACCGTGCCGCGGGCCGCTTCCACTTCGCCTCCGAACTCCCCGCGCTGCTCGGCTTCGCCGGGGTGAGGGCCGAGGAGGACGAGGCAGGTCTCGACGCCTACCTCACCTCGAAGACGCCTTTCGGCAACCGCACCATGTTCCGCGGGATCCAGGTGTTCCCGCCGGCCGCCACCGTCCTGCTCAACGCCCGGGACGGACTGCGGATCAAGCAGCGTCCGATGGCCCACGAGCAGGGCCTGCGCCCCGACAAGGACCGCACCCTGGAAGAGGCCGGTGACCAGCTGCGCGACCTGCTGTCGGAGGAGGTGTCGCGGCTCCTGATCGCGGACGCCCCCGTCGCGGCCGTCACCTCCGGCGGGCTCGACTCCAGCCTCGTCACCGCGCTCGCCGCCCAGGCGCTGCGGGACGGCGGCGGCACCGGCAGCCTGCACACCTTCAACATCGCCTACACCGGCACCTGGCCCAGCGACGAACGCGCGTACGCCGCCGAGGTCGCCCGCGCCGCGGGCACCACCCACCACCAGGTCGAGGTCGATCCGGCCACCTTCCCGGACCTCATGACCGACGTCGTACGCCACCTGGGGCAGCCCAACGCCGACCCCATCACCCTGTCCACCTTCTCCCTCTTCCGCGCGGTCCGTGACGCCGGCTTCAAGGTCGCCCTCACCGGCGACGCGGCCGACGAACTGTTCAGCGGCTACTCCCGGATGACCCAGGCGGTCGCCGCACACCACGGTTCGGGCTGGATCGACGGCTACCTCGACCATCTCGCCGCCGTCCCACGGGCCCTGCGCCAGAGCCTGTACACCGACGAGTACGCGTTCGCCGTGAACGGGGTCGGTCCCGCCCTGCCGCCCGGCATCCGGCGGATCCTGCACAGCAGCCCCGGCACCCGGCTGCAGCGCATCGGCGCGGTGGAGCAGCGCTACCGGCTCCCCGCCTACCACCTGCGGCGCGTCGACCATCTGTCGATGGCCAGCTCGGTCGAGGTGCGGCTGCCGTTCACCCAGCCGTCGATCGTGCGCTTCGCCTCGACCCTCACCGACGAGCAGCGGCTCGTACCGGGTCTGGGGGTGAAGCGGGCCCTGTACCAGGCCGCGCGGGGGCTGATCCCGCGCAGTGTGCTGGAGCGGCCCAAGCAGCCCTTCACCCTCCCGGTCACCGCGATGCTCACGCCCGGCCAGCGGCTGTGGACCCTCGCCCGTGACGTCCTGTCGCCCCACACCCTGCGCGCCGACGGCCGGATCCGCCCCGAGCGGGTCGACGCCCTCTTCGACGAGCAGGCCACCCGCCCCAGCGACGCCGTCTCCCTGGCTCTGTGGTCCCTGATGTCGCACCAGCTGTGGCGCCAGGAGTTCTTCGCCACGGCCCAGGCCCCGGTCACGCTCCACACTCCGGTCCGAGTCCTCCAGGAGGCGGCGTGACCGTCAGCCTCGCCCGTGCGCACGGCACCCCCTGCCCGACCGCCGTGATGGACGCGCGCACCCTGCCCGACTCGGAACCCGAACTCCTCGCCCGGCTCTCCGAGTTACGGTCGGCCCTGGCCGACCAGGGAGCCTCGGACGTCCTGAAGAACGCCCTCGTGCAGCCCTCCCGGCATCCTCTGTTCGACCTGGACTACCGCTTCGTCCAGTCGATGCCGGACAGTTTCGACAGTTTCGACCTGCGCGGCTCCTGCGGCCACTCCATCCTGGCGGCGGTCGAGGCGGCGGCCCGTACCGGCATGATCCAGCCCCTGGTGGCCGGCTGCCGGGTCCGGGTCAACGTCCTCAACAACGGGGACAACGTGGTGTGCGAGGCGGAGGAGACCGACGACGGGGGCACCCGTTTCACGGCCCATTTTCTCTGCTCGCCGCCGCGACCGGTGAACGACCTCCTGATCACCGGTGAGCCCGTCACCGGCATCCCCTTCGAGGGGCGCACGGTTCCGGTCTCGCTGGTCTCCATGGGCAATCCGTATCTCTTCGTGCACGCCGCGGAACTCGGCGTCCACACGGTCGAGGACCTCTTCGCCGACGACCTCGTGCTCTTCGACCGGATGACCAGGCTGCGCCTCGCGGTCTGCCGGACGCTGGGCTGGGACACCACCGGCGCCTTCCCCAAGGTGGCCGCGCTGCTCCCGGACGGTCCGGGCGCCCTCGCGGTCCGCGCCATCTCCGTACCGTCCTGGCATCCGACGGTGGCGCTCACCGGGGCCACCTGCCTCGCCGCGGGCGCCGCCGTGGAGGGCACGATCCCCTACCTGCTGTCCGGTGTCTCGGAGCAGCCGGACAGCGATCTGCTCTCCCTGCGCACCCCGGGCGCCACGGTCCGCGCCTCGGCCCGTATCGCGGGCGGCCCCGGCGACCGCCGGCTCGCCTGGATCTCCGTCGCGGAGAAGCAGGTCGACTACGCCGGCCTCTTCCTGCCCGCCCCCACCTCCGAGGAGTTGTCATGGCTTCCGCTGACAGCCTGACCGTGCCCGAAGCCCGGGCACTGGCCGGGACCGACGTACCGCTTCCCGCTCCGGTCGGCGATCTGTCCACCGGACCGACCACCGGCCCCTCCCCTCGTCCCTCCACCGGACCGACCACCAGTCCGTCGACCGGTCCGTCCGCGGGCCCGTCCACCGGCCTGACCGCGTCGATGCGTGAACGCCTCGCCGCCGCCGCCCGCGACGCCGACGCGAGCGGCGAACCCGACCGGCCCGCGCTGGCCCTGCTGCGCGAGACCGGACTGCTCGGACTGGCACTGCCGTACGAGTACGGCGGCACCGGCGCCGACGCGCACGGCCTCAACTCGGCGGTCGCACAGGTGGCGCAGGTCAACGCCTCCGCCTCGATCATGCTGTTCCAGCACTACGCGGTCAGCAGGCGCATCCTCGAACACGGCAGCCCTGCTCTGCGGCGCCGCCTGCTGCCCCAACTCGCCCGCGGTGACTGGCTCGCCGCCTCCGCCTGGAGCGAGACGGGGGCGGGCGCAAACAAGAAGCAGCTGTCCACGATCGCCCGCCGCACGCCCGACGGAGGCTGGGTCCTGGACGGCGCCAAGTCCTTCACCACCAGTGCCGGGCTCGCCGACATCTACCTGGTGCTGGCGCAGACCGAGGAGCCCGCGCCGGACGCCGCCCCGGACACCGGCTACGGCTCCGCCGGCCAGACCTTCTTCCTGATACCGGCGGACGCGCCCGGCCTGATACCCGACACCTCGATGCGGCTGACCGGCATGCGCGGTTCGGCGACCGGTTTCGTCTCCGTGCAGGACTGCCACGTACCCGACACCGCCCGGCTCGGCCCGGTCGGCGCCGCCGCCTCGATCATCGCCGGGGTCCGGGACAGCGGTGCCACGCTCGGTGCCGTGTCCGTCGGCCTGGCCGAGGCGGCACTCGCTCTCGCCCACCGGCACGCCGAGCGGCGCGGGCTGCTGGCCCAACAGGCCGTCCGGCACCGGCTGGTGGACATCGCGGGTGAGGTCGAGACCGCCCGCGCGGTCGTCGAGCGGGCCGGCCGGCGCACCGCCGACGACCCGGGGATCGCCACCCTCCACTCCAAGCTCGTCGCCTCCTCGGCGGCCGAGCGCGTCATCAACGCCGTCGAGCGGCTGCTGGGCTCGGCCGGCTATGTCGCCTCGAACGAGATCAACCGCTACGGCCGCGACGCCCGTGCCGTCGCCCTGATGGGACCGACCAACGACCTCTGCAAGGAACTGGTGAGTCTGACGTGGAACCGCTGAAGCCCCGATCGGCCGATCCTTCCGCCGGTCTGCCCGCCGCCTTCTCCGCCGGTCCTCCCGGCGCCGCTCCCACAGGCCCGCCGGCCGGCCCGCCCGCCGGTCCTGCCGCCGAGCTGATCGTCGAAGGGGGCCGCCTCGTCACCCCGGACGGCGTCCGCGACGGAACGGTGATCGTGCGGGACGGCCGGGTAGCGGCCCTGCTCACGCCGGGCGAGCCCCTGCCGCCGGGCCCGCGCCTCGACGCCGCCGGCCGTTACGTGCTGCCGGGCCTGATCGACTCCCACGTCCACTTCCGCACACCCGGTCTGGAGTACAAGGAGGACTGGGAGCACGGCAGCCGGGCGGCCCTCGTCGGCGGTGTGACGACCGTGATGGACATGCCCAACACCCGTCCGCCGTCCCTGGACGAGAGCAGCATGCTCGCCAAGGCCGCCGTGATCCAGGGCACTTCATGGATCGACTACCGCTTCCACATGGGCGCCGACCCCGACCATCCCGAGCTGCTGGCCGACTTGGACCCGCGCATAGCCGGCTCGGCGAAGGTGTTCATGGCGGGACATCACACGGCCCCGGTCGTGTTCCGCGACGGCGAGCAGCTGCGGCGGGCCTTCGCAGCCGCCGCCCGCGGTGGGGTCCGGCTCGTCCTGCACGCCGAGGACCAGCACGTCTTCGACCTGCTCGACGCGAGCTCGGGCGCCCCGGACTCGTACGGCGGATACGAGCCGCACCGGCCGCGGTCCGGTGGGATCGTCGCCGTCGCCAACGTCGTCCGCCTGGTGCGCGAGTTCGGCACGAAGACGCACATCCTGCATGTGTCGTCGGCGGAGGAGGCCGATCTGCTGTCGGCCGCCGCGGCCGAGGGGCTGCCCCTCACCTACGAGGTGACCGGCCACCACCTGTCGTTCACGCACGACGACACCACCCGGCGTGGTCCGCGGACCCGGCTCTCCCCCGCCATCCGCGAGTGCCGTGACCAGAAGCGGCTGTGGCAGGCCGTGCTGCGCGGCGAGGTCGCCACCCTGGGCAGCGACCACGCCCCGCACACGGTGGAGGAGAAGAACCGTCCGCCGGCCGACGCGCCGCCCGGCCTGCCCGGCGTCCAGGAGCTGGCCACGGCCGTCTGGACCGGCCTGCGGACCCGTGACATCGCCCCCGACGAGGCGGCCTCGCACCTGGCCCGGCTCATGGGCGAGGGGCCCGCCCGGCTCTTCGACCTGGCGGGCAAGGGCCGGCTCGAAGTGGGTGCGGACGCGGACCTGACCCTGCTGAACCCGTCCGACCGCTGGCAGTTCTCCGCGCACGACGTCCAGGCGCTGTGCGGCTGGTCCGCGTACGAGGGCTGGACCTTCACCGGACGCTTCACCAGCACGGTGAAGGGCGGCCAGGTCGTCTGGGACATCCGGGACGGGTTCTCCGGCCGCCCCGAGGGCCGCTGGCTGCAGGGCACGGCCCGGCCTCTGGAGGTGGCCCGATGAGTTCGACACTGCTCGAATCCCAACTGCCCCAATCCCAGTCCCCGCCCGGCACGGCCGGCGCTCCAACCGGCGGTCCGTCCGGCACCCCGCCCCAGGACCTCGCCGAGGCCTTCCGCGCCGCGATGTCAGCCCTGGCCGCCCCTGTCACGCTCGTCACCTGCTACGACGACCTGGGCAGGCCACGCGGCCTGACGGCCAGCGCCGTCAGCTCACTGTCCCTCACCCCGCCGCTGTTCCTCGTCTGCCTCGACCGCAACTCCCGTACGCACGACACGCTGACCGGCGCCGAGGACTTCGCCGTGCACCTCCTCGGCCCGGGTGAGGAACACCTGGTCAAACGCTTCATGCGGCCGGCCGAACACCGCTTCGACGGCGTACCCCTGGCCGCGGACTCCCACCGGGCCCCCGTCATCAGGGACGCCTCACTGACCCTCCACTGTGTCCGCCACGACGTCCTGGAAGGAGGCGACCACACGATCCTCGTGGGACGGGTGACCGCTGTGCGCGGCGAGCCCACGCACTCGGGCGGCCTGCTCTGGCACCGACGGGGCTTCGCCCACGCGCGACGCCCATGACCCGGACGGGGGCTGCCACCGCGACGCGGCCGGCAGCCCCCGTCCGGGATCCGGCACGGAAAAAGAGGGAAGACAGATCGTCATCGACGTGGTTACCATGCGGGCGATGAACACCTTCTCCTTTTCCGGATTGGGGGAATCATTCGCGCAAGGTGAGTGCTGATGGCACCTCACTTCGCGAATGAGATTCCTTCCCACCTGCTGATGTGGCGGCGCGTACGTGAGTACGCCGTGCCACCGTCCATGATCGAGAACGCGACCGCGCGACGTGCGGTCGGCGACTGGGCGGGGGCGTGCGCCGCCGCCCGTGTACACGTCGATCTCGATCTGCGCGCCGTGCGCCGTCGGCACGGCACCCAAGTCGTCACCCGCCTCCGGGAGGACCTGCGCCGGCTGGCGCCGGATCTGCTCCGCTGGCACATGCCCCGCATCGCCCCGGACGGACGACTCCGTCCCGGACTCACCATCTCGCTCGCCCGCTACGGGAGTTACGCCGACCCGCCTCTGCACCTGGTGGTGCGGACCCCGCCGGCCTGGGCGGACGGCGGGCAGTGGATGTCCCTGGCGCTGTGGGAGGGATCGGGGAACGACTCCCCCGGACACCACCCCCATGGACACCACCCCCATCCACATCCCGAGCGGCGTTTCCGGCTGGATCTGCACCGGCATCTCTGGGACGCCGGGCGGAGCGGCGAGCTGCGGGCGCGATGCGGCGCCGAGAAGAATCCGCCGCACGACTCCCCTTGCGAGAGCCGCCGCTGGGCTGCCGAGGCCGAGTTGCTGTTGCGGGCCGAGGGGCTTCCGCGCGGGGCCTTCACCGTACGGCTCGGCGCCCGCAGACGGGCCGTACTCGAACTCGTCGCCCCCGACGACAGTCATGTCCCCACGCTCCAGCCCCTGCCCGAAGGTGTGCTGCCGCCGCAGGAGATCGCGGCGCTTCCGGTGCTGCCGGAGGCGGCGGCCCGGGTCCTGCCGGATCTGGAACTGCTGCGGACGGGACTCATCCCGCCCGAGCGGTTGCATCCGCTCGTCGCCACAGCGCTGGCGGGGTACGGGGTGACGCCGGCGGGTGGTCCCGTTCCCGAACCCGGTGATCCGCATCGCGTGGAGTGCCGTGGCGAGACCCATCGGATCGCGCTGCGGGACGGCGTGCTGACCGCGGTCGACCACGATCCTCTCCAACTGCGGCGCGAGGAACTGCTCGTGGCGCTGGGCGGGCCCGCGCTGCCCTGTCTGCGGGCGATCGACACGGTGCACCGCGATCCGGAGGCGCTGCCCGCGGTCCGGGAACGGCTCCGCCACGGTGACGTCGGCGGAGCACTGGCCGTCGTCGAAGGTCTGCTCGGTCCCGGTGCGGTGCTGCGCGACGGACCGCTCCGCGAGGAACTGGAACAGGCCGCGGCCCGGCACCTCGACCACGGGCTCTTCCGCTCGGGGCTGGTCGCCGTGCATCCCGCCGCCGGTTCGGCAGGCGGCGCGGACACCCCGGGCGACGAGGACCGCCCGGCTCGCGCGGGCGGCTCAGACGCCCCGGCCGGCTCGGGCGGCTCGGGCGGCTCGGGCGCAGGACGGGTGAAGGCCGGTCACCGCCCCCGGCTCGACCGTTTCACGCCGCTTCCGCTGCGCAGCAAGCTCATCGGCCGGTCCCGGCCCCGCACCGGTCTGGCCTCGTGACCGGCGAGCAGCCCAAGCCCCCTTCCCGTCCCCTCAACCCCCTCCAGGTGATGCCCATGACCAACAGCGCCATCAGCACCCTCCTGCCCACCCCGGCCCCGGCCGCCGGCACCCCCGTCCCCGTACCCTCGCCCGTCCCCGTACCGGATACGGACACGCACCTCGCCGTCGCCGACGGCCTGCTGGCCCTCCTGCGGTCGACCACCACCGAGCCGCGCCCCGACGAGCAGCTCGAAGCGCTCACCCTGGCCGTGGCGGCGGACCTGCCCGTGCTGCTCTGGGGTGAGCCGGGTATCGGCAAGACCGCCGCCCTGACCCAGCTCGCCGCCTCGCTCGACCTGCCGCTGACTACCGTGATCGCCAGCGTCCATGAGCCGTCCGACTTCTCGGGACTGCCCATCGTGGGCGAGGACCCCGCGGTGCAGGGCGTGCCGATGGCGCCGCCGCAGTGGGCCGTCGAGCTGGTACGGGCCGGTCGCGGGCTCCTCTTCCTGGACGAACTCTCCACCGCCACCCCGGCCGTGCAGGCCGCGCTGCTCCGGGTCGTCCTGGAGCGGCGGGTCGGCGCGCTCCAACTGCCGGCGGGCGTACGGATCGTGGCCGCCGCCAATCCGCGCGCGTCCGCGGCGGACGGATGGGAGCTGAGCCCGCCGCTGGCCAACCGGTTCGTGCACCTGTACTGGGTGCACGATCAGGAGGTGGTGGTGCGCGGTCTCGGCGGTGTCTGGCCCAGGGCCGAACTGCCGCGTCTGGCACCGGATCTGCTGGCGGAGGCGGTGGCCTTCTCGCGGCGCGTGGTGTGCGGCTTCCTGACCGCCAGGCCGACCCTCGTCCACCGGCTGCCGAGCACCGAGACGCGGCGCGGTGGTGCGTGGCCCTCGCCCCGGAGCTGGGACGCCGCGTTGACGCTGCTGGCGTTCGGCACGGCGGCCTCGGTCTCCCGCGAGGTGCTGGCCCTGCTCGTACGGGGAGCCGTCGGCGACGGACCCGGACTCGAACTCCTCGCCTATCTGGACCGGATGGACCTGCCGGACCCGGAGACCCTGCTCGCCGACCCGGCCGCCGCCGAGCTGCCGGAGCGGGGCGATCTGCGGCAGGCCACGCTGGAGGCGGTGGTGGCGGCCGTCGGAGCGCGGCCGGAACGGGAGCGCTGGGAGGCGGGCTGGGCGGTGCTGGTCCGGGCGCTGGAGACCGGCACCGCGGACCTGCTGGTCGCCCCCGCGACGGCGCTGGCCGCGCTGCGGCGCGACGGCTGGGAGGTGCCGGCGTCGATGGACCGGCTGGCCGGGGTGGTGGGTCTCGCCCGCCAGGCGGACCGGTCGGTGGAGCGGGTCGCGGCGGCGGCCGCGGCGGCCGAGCGCGCAGCGGCCGGAACACGCCGATGACGGGGGCCCCGCAGACTCCCCCGAGGAGCCCGAAACAGGCGGCTCCGCATCCCCGGCCGCGCCCGATGCCCCGGCCCGCGCCGCCGCGCCCGGTGCGGGCCGCCCTGCCGGAGCAGCCGGCCGGCTCGGGTGCGGCGGACCGAGCGGCCGGACTCCCCCTGGACATGGAGAAGTTGCTGGCCGCCCGGCTGCACGCGGTGAAGGTGCGCCCCTACCTCGCCGGTGCGCTCTTCGCCCTGCATGTGGTGGAGGACCGGTCGGTGCCGACGATGGCGGTGGACGCACACTGGCGCTGCTATGTCTCCCCCGCGTTCGTGGCGCGCATGCCGATGGAGGAACTGGCGGGTGTGTGGGTGCACGAGGTCTCCCATCTGCTCCGGGACCACCACGGCAGGAGCGAGCGGTACGCACGGCAGCACGAGGAGTTCGGACCGGGCGAGCGGAGCGGGACGGGGGTCCCCCCGGCCGAAGGCTGGGGGAGGCTCCGCCGGAACATCGCCGCGGACTTCGAGATCAACGACGACATCTACGGTGACGGTCTGCCGCGGCCCGCCGGAGCGGTGCTTCCGTCGCTGCTGCGGCTGCCGGGCGGGCTGTTGATGGAGGAGTACCTGCGGACGGCGTCGATGTCCGGTGCGGCCGCCGACCTGGCCTGGCTGGACTGCGGCAGCGGCGCCGACGGGCAGGACCGGCCGTGGGAACTGGGTCCCGACGGGGCGCACGCGCTGAGCAGGCACCAGCAGGACGCGGTCCGCTTCCGGGTCGCGGAGGGGATCAAGAGCCGGCCCGGCAAGGCGCCGAAGAGCTGGCGCCGATGGGCGGACGAGGCGTTCCAGCCGCCGCAGCCGTGGCGGCGGTTGCTGGGTGCGGCGGTGCGGTCGGCGGCGGGGGCGCCGGGTGCGGGCGAGAACCACAGCTACCGGCGTCCGTCCCGGCGCTCGGCGAGTGTGCCCGGAGTGGTGCTGCCGAGTCTGCGCCGTACGCCGCCCGCTGTCTGCGTCGTGATCGACACCTCCGGGTCGGTGAGCGACGCCGAACTGGGCAGCGCGTTGCTGGAGGTGGCGGCGATCTCGCGGGCGGTGGGCGGGCGGCGCGACCTGGTGTCGGTGATCTCCTGCGACGCGGCGGCCGGGGTCGCCGTGCCGCTCTGCCGCGCGGAGAACATCGAGCTGGTCGGCGGCGGGGGCACGGATCTGCGCTCCGGTCTCGCCCGGGCACTGCGCTCCCGGCCGCGCCCCGACGTGATCGTCGCCCTCACGGACGGCCAGACCCCCTGGCCCTCCGCGCCGCCGCCCTGCCGTACGGTCGTCGGTCTCTTCCCGCGCCCCGCCCGCACGGTGGACGAGGAGGACCCCGACTACGTACCGGACACCCCGCCGTCCTGGGCGCGTGTCGTCACGATCGGCTGAGCGGCCGGGCGGTCGCCGCCTCTGCCCCCACCGCCGCCCGTGCCTCTGTCTCTGTCCTGATCGCCGCCTCTGCCACTGCCTCTGCCGGGGAGGCGGCAGCGGTGAGGCGGCGGTCCGCCAGCTGCCGGGCCGCCCTCAGCGGGGTGACTCCGGTGGTGCGCGCGAGGCCGAGGAGGTGTCCGACGGTGTCACCGATGCCCTCCACCCGTTCCAGGGCGGCCTCGTGGCTGTAGCCCTCCGACTCCCGGCTGAGCGTGTACGCGACCCCTCCGGCGCCTGCCACGTAGTCCGGCACCCAGACGATGCCGCGTTCCGCGAGGGTGTCGGCGATCGACTCGTCGGCGAGCTGGTTGTTGGCCGGTCCGACGACCAGCGGCGCGGTGAGCCGGTCCACGCTCTCCGCGTCGAACACCCCGCCCACGGCGGCCGGGACGAGGATGTCGGCCGGAGCCGACAGAGCCCGGCCGGGCTCCACCCAGCCGTACCCGCTCGCCAGCGCGGCCTCCTTGCGGGAGTGGTCCACGTCCGACACCACGACGTGCGCCCCTTCCGCGGCCAGACCGGCCGCGACCCGGCTGCCGACCGACCCGAACCCGCTGACGACGACCACCTTGCCGGTGCAGGAGGCGTCGCCGAAGACGTGGCGGGCGCCGGCCCGCAGAGCGGCCAGGACACCGGTGGCGGTGGGCCCGCCGGAGTCCCCGGTGCCGCCGTGCTCCTCGGGCGCGCAGTACGCGTACGGCGAGAAGCGCCGCAGGACCACCATGTCCTCGGGGCCGGTGCCGATGTCAGGTCCTGTGCGGTAGGAGCCGTCGAAGGAGGCGATCAGCTCGCCCAGGTCCTCCAGCGCGGCTTCCCGCAGCTCCGGGGTGACGTCGGTGTCCCGGTCCAGGGCGATCACGCTCTTGCCGCCCCCGAAGTCCAGACCGGCCACCGCCGACTTGTACGTCATCGCCTCCGACAGGCGCAGCGCGTCGGTCAGTCCGTCCTGCCAGGTGTCGTAGCGGCGCATGCGGCAGCCACCGGCCGCCGGTCCCAGCGCGCGGGAATGGACGGCGACGATCAACGGCAGGCCGGAGCGGCGTCCGCGGCGGACAACGACCTCTTCGTGTGCGAATGCTCGACTCATGGCGCCGAAGCTAGGCTGATGCGCGGACCACCGGGAGTCGCACCGAATCAAATTCGGTGTTCGGGCAGGGGAGGAAGCCGTGGACGAACTTGATTCGGCGATCGTGCGCGAACTGCAGGCCGACGGTCGGCAGTCGAACCGCGCCCTCGCCGCGAAACTCGGCATCGCCCCCTCCACCTGTCTGGAACGCACGAGGCTCCTGCAGCGGCGCGGCATCATCCAGGGCTACCGGGCCGAGGTCTCCTTCAAGGCCCTCAACCGCTCGGTGCAGGCCATGGTGTTCACCCAGGTACGCCCCCTGCGCCGCGATGTCGTCACCGCGTTCGAGCAGTCGGTGACCCAACTGCCGGAGGTCGTCTCCGTGTACACGATGGCGGGGAGCGACGACTTCCTCGTCCATGTCACGGCCCAGGACATCGACCACCTGCACGCCTTTCTCCTGGACCAGTTCACCAACCGCCGCGAGATCATCGCCTTCCGCACCTCGATCATCTACCAGCATCTGACCAACCCGGTCCTCGGCCCGCTGCCGCCAGCCGAGTAGGAGCGCACCGGGAACGTGCGGGCCGCCCGACCGACCTCGCCGACCCATAGGACGCATAGGACGCATGCCATGACCACTTCGCACGACTTCCCCCTGGAGCCCACCCCGATCCACGTGCCCGACGCGGTACTCGACGATCTGCGCGTCCGTCTCGCGGCGACCCGTCCGCCACTGGACGAGGGGAACGACGACTGGTCGTACGGCGTCCCGGCCGGCTATCTCGGTGAGCTGGTCGACCACTGGCGGGACGGCTACGACTGGCGCAGGGCCGAGGCAGCCATCAACGTCCACGAGCACTACCGCGTGGACGTCTCCGGTGTCCCGGTGCACTTCATGCGCAAGGCGGGCCGCGGCCCCCGCCCGGTCCCGCTGATCCTCACCCATGGCTGGCCGTGGACGTTCTGGCACTGGTCGAAGGTGATCGGGCCGCTCGCCGACCCGGCCGCGTCCGGCGGTGACCCCGCCGACGCGTTCGACGTCATCGTGCCGTCCCTGCCCGGCTTCGGTTTCCCCGGCCCGCTCACCGGCTTTCCGGACGTCAACTTCTGGAAGGTCTCCGACCTCTGGCACACCCTGATGACCGAGACCCTGGGCTACGAGAAGTACGCCGCCGGGGGCTGTGACATCGGCGGGATCGTCAGCAGCCAGCTCGGCCACAAGTACGCCGACGAGCTGTACGGCATCCACATAGGCTCCGGGCTGCCGCTGGACTTCTTCACCGGCCCCCGCGCCTGGGACTTCGCCCGGAACCGGCCCCTCACCGACGACCAGCCCGCCGACGTCCGCGCCCGTGTCGTCGAGCTGGACCACCGCTCGGCGTCCCACCTCACCGTGCACATGCTCGACGGCGCCACCCTGGCCCACGGGCTGAGCGACTCGCCCGCCGGACTGCTCGCCTGGCTGCTGGAGCGGTGGAACTCCTGGAGCGACAACGGCGGTGACGTCGAGTCCGTCTTCTCCAAGGACGATCTGCTCACCCACGCCACGATCTACTGGGTGAACAACTCCATCGCCACGTCGATGCGTTACTACGCCAACGCCAACCGCCACCCGTGGTCACCGGCCCACGACCGCACCCCGGTCGTGCAGGCCCCGGTCGGCCTGACCTTCGTCACGTACGAGAACCCGCCCGGCGTCCACGCCGCCGAGGAACGCGTCCGGGCGTTCGAGACGGGCCCGCAGGCGGCCTGGTTCAACCACGTCAACGTCAACGCCCATGACCACGGCGGCCACTTCATCCCGTGGGAGAACCCCGACGCCTGGGTGAGCGATCTGCGCCGCACGTTCCGGGGCCGCAGGCCCTGAGCGCCCGGCGGCAACGGCTGCCGGAACGGCACCGCTCTGACCAGGGGCGGAGGCCCGCGGGACGACATACCCGGATCGCGGTGCGGGTATGTCCTCCCGCATGGCTGCCGTGTTGTTCGACTTCTCCGGGACCCTCTTCCGTATCGAATCCACCGAGACCTGGCTGCGCGCCGTACTGGCCGACGCCGAGATGTCCGTGCCGGAGCAGGAGTTGCTCCGGACGGCGAAGGAACTGGAGGCGGCGGGTGCGCTGCCCGGCGGAGCGCCGCACAGCGGTCCGGTGCCGCCCGAGCTGACCGCGCTGTGGGGCGTCCGCGACGAGAGCGCCGAGGCGCACCGGGCGGCGTACACGGGGGCCTGCCGCCAGGTGGCGCTGCCCGCCGAGGAGTTGTACGACGCGCTGTACGACCGGCACATGAACCCGGTGGCCTGGCGTCCGTACGCCGACGCGATCGACGTACTGCACACGCTTCGCGACCGCGGGGTCGCGATCGGGGTGGTCAGCAACATCGGCTGGGATCTGCGGCCCGTGTTCCGCGAGCACGGCCTCGACGCGTACGTGGGGGCCTACGTCCTGTCGTACGAGCACGGTGTCCAGAAGCCGGACGCCAGGCTCTTCGCGACCGCCTGCGACGCGCTCGGGGCCGATCCGCGCGACACCCTGATGGTCGGGGACGACCGGCTGGCGGACGGCGGAGCGGCGGCTCTGGGGTGCCGCGTGCACTTCGTCGACCATCTGCCGGTGACGGACCGGCCGAACGGTCTGCGACCGGTGCTGGACCTGGTCCCCGGCTGATCCGCACCCGATCCGCCGCCTGTCCCTCGGACCACGACTCCGCTTCGACAACCCGGAGCAGGCCGTTCCCTTACCGACCGCCCGGGACGATCCCCCGCGTCGCCCCGGACGGACGGCAGCCCGGAAGTGATCCCCGAGGGGACCGGCCCGGACGCGCTGAGTATAGTTGGCTGGCAGCCAGTCAACGCAGGAGTACATAGGATGTCCCCTCGCAGCGCATCGGTCAATGAAGAGTTGCGGCGACGTTCCCGCGAGAGGCTTCTGCAGGCGGCTCTGGAGCTCGTCGGCGAGCGCGGATACGACGCCACGACGCTGGGCGACATCGCCGACCGCGCGGGCTCCGCCCGGGGTCTCGTCTCGTACTACTTCCCCGGAAAGCGCCTGCTCGTCCAGTCCGCCGTGCACCGGCTGATGCACCGCACGCTGGACGAGGCGCTGGAGCGCGAGCCGCGCACCGAGGACGGGCAGGAGCGGATGGCGCGGGCCATCGACGCGATCCTGGGCCTCGCCCGGGACCATCCGGTGGTGATGCGCCAGCACATGGCGGGCATCCTGCAGGGCGAGGGCTTCAAGCAGTGTCCGGAGCAGCGCCGGCTGGCTGAGCTGCTGAGCGACACCATGTCCCGCTACGGCTCACCGGACACCGCCGCCGACTACCCGATGCTGCGGGCGCTGCTGATGGGCGCGGTGTACGCGGCCCTGGTGCCCGGGGTCCCGATGCCGGTGCCGGTGCTGCGGGCCGAGCTGTTCAGGCGGTACGGGCTGGACTGGGAGCGGGGTGCCCCGCCGGGCGCCGAAGCACCCGGCGGGACGTACCACGAGGACCTCTCACGGTTCTTCGCTCCCGGGAGCCGCGAGCCGGCGGAAGGCCGCGGTCACGGTGGCGTGGCGAACCAGGAGACGGACGCGGCCGGTCAGTCGAAGTAGTCCGGCTGCGTCTGGACGTTCAGCTCGCCCAGCCGGTTCTTCTTCGCCGGGTCCGTACGACGGTCGTTGATCTTCAGAACGTCGAAGCCCTTGGCGATGTCGTTCGAGTAGATGTAGCCGTTGTAGTAGTACGCGGACCAGGAGCCGCCGGTGACCATGGTCGTGGTGCTCAGCGGACCGCGTTCGAAGAAGGCGATCTCCTTGGGCTTCGAGGAGTTCGTGAAGTCCCAGACGGAGATACCGCCCTGGTACCAGGCCTGGACCATGATGTCCTTGCCCTTGACCGGGATCAGCGAGCCGTTGTGGGCGACGCAGTTCTCGGTGTCGGCCTGGTGGCGCGGGATCTTGAAGTAGCTCTTGAAGACGAGCTTGCGCTTGTCGCCCTTGCCGACGATGTCGTAGATGCCGTCCGCTCCGCGGTTCGGACCCACGGTCTCGTTGCAGGTGGCCGCACCGCCGCCGCCGAGCTCGTCCGTGAAGACGACCTTGTTCGCCTTCTGGTTGAAGCTCGCCGAGTGCCAGAACGCGAAGTTCACGTTGTCCTGGACCTGGTCGATGATCTTCGGGTTCTCCGGGTCCTTGATGGAGAACAGGATGCCGTCACCCATGCAGGCGCCCGCGGCGAGGTCCTTGGAGGGCAGCACGGTGATGTCGTGGCAGCCGGTGGTCTTGGAGACACCCGGGTTGGTCGGACCACCGGGGTTGCCGCCGCCGTCCGCGCCCTCACCGGGGAACAGGACGGGGAAGTTGACGACCGCCGCCTTCTCGGGAGCCTTGCGCGGCACCTTGATGATCGAGATGCCGTCGTGCGGCGGCTGGCAGTCGGGGAACGTGGCGCTCGGCGAGTACGAGGACACGTAGATGTAGACGTTCTTGCGCTCCGGCACCAGCGTGTGGGTGTGGGAGCCGCAGGCGGTCTCGACGGCGGCGACGTACTTCGGGTTCTTCTTGTCGCTGATGTCGAAGACCTTCATGCCCTCCCAGGAGGACTTCTCGGTCGCGGGCTGCGTGGTGCTGCTGCACGAGTTGTCGCTGCGCGAGGAGTCCGTGGACAGGAAGAGCAGGTCGCCGGAGACGGTGATGTCGTTCTGCGAACCCGGGCAGAGCACCTGGGAGACCGTCTTCGGGGCCTTCGGGTTGCTGATGTCGAAGATGCGGAAGCCGTCGTAGTTGCCGGCGAACGCGTACTTGCCCTGGAAGGCGAGGTCCGAGTTGGTGCCGGGCAACGCGTCCTTGGGGATGTTCGCGAGGTGCTGGATGTTGTCCGAGTGGACGATCTCGTCCTGCCCGGGTATCTCGCCGTTCGCGATCGCCGCTCGGGCCTCGGCCGCCTCGCTCTTGGAGACCTTCTCCGAAGTCACCGGAGCGTCCCCGGGGTCGGGGGTCGCGACCGCGGGTCCTGCCGTGAGCAGGGCGGCCAGCAGACCGGCCGCGGTGGCGGCAACTCCCAGACGTCTGCGCCGCGTTCGGTGATTGTTCAACAGGGTCACTGCGTCCTCCCTAGTGGCCGTTCGAAGTCGAACGGTTCAGGTACCACCGCAGTATCGTCTTCAGCATGCACAGATCAACAGGTGGCAACGCATTCGTAATGAATGTTTTTGATCATTGGCGTGCGGAAGCGTGCTAGGACGGTCATCGACACTCACAAGGTGTCCGCACTCGTCAGGTGTAGGTCGATTCATGTGCCACAGGAGGTCACTGTGCTCGCTCGCCGCATGTCCCGCCGTACGTTTCGCCGTCTGATCACGGCGTCCGTGACGGTTGCCGTCCTCGCGCTGGGCGGCTGCACGGGCTCCGACGACGACGCCAAGTCCGCGCCGGGCACGGGCCCCTCGGTGATCGCGCCCGGCAAACCGGGAGAGGCCGCCGAGACGCTCTCGGCCGAGGACGCCGCGAAGCAGCGCTCCGACGACGACACCCCCAACTCCGCGGACCTCGACTACGCCCGGATGATGATCGAGCATCACACCCAGGCCATCGAGATGACCGAACTGGCCCCGAAGCACGCCTCGTCGACGCCGGTGAAGCGCCTCGCCGAGCGGATCGCCGCCTCACAGGGGCCGGAGATCGAGACGATGAAGGCGTGGCTCAAGAACCACGGCGGCGACAAGAAGAGCGACAAGGGGTCCGGGGAACACCACCACGACGTGATGCCGGGCATGGCGACCGACGCACAGCTCAAGACACTGCGCGCGGCGAAGGGCAAGGCGTTCGACGAACTCTTCCTGAAGCTGATGATCACCCACCACAACGGGGCGATCACCATGGCCACGGACGTCCTCTCCCAGGGCAACAACATCCAGATAGGCGAAATGGCCGACGACGTGATCGCCCAACAGACGAGCGAGATCAGCAGGATGCGCGAGATGTGACGCATCCGCTTCGCGGGCCGCTACGGGAAACGCCCCCGCGGGGAACGCCCCGCAGGGGCGCCCCAAAGGGGCGCGGGGAACTGCGCGGCCGGCCACAACGAACCCGCACCCGACACACAACCGACAGCCCCGCCGCAGGCACAGACGTACCAGTTGGCGTCAACGCCGAACATGCCGCGGCGCCAAAAGCCCCGCATCGCGCGCCCCCGCGATCAACCGGAGCGACCGCCGCCGGCTGTACCCCGTCGCGGACATCACCGCGAGCACCGGATCCCGCCCCGCCCGCTGCGCCGCCAGATACTCCCCCGCGACCAGCCGCCGGCTCTCGACACCGCGCGGCAGCACAGGGCGCGCGTGCCGCGCGTCGGGGCTCCCGTCACCACCCACGGCGCCCGCCACCACCGACGCGCCCCCGCACGCCTCAAGAAGCGGCCCCTCGATCCAGTCGGCGAGCACGGCCAGGTCGTCGAGGGAGAGCGCGGGCCGGGCCCGTACGTCCTCGATGCAGACGCACCCCTCGCACACCGCCGCGAGCAGGTCGACACCGGCCCCGTCGGCGAAGCTCAGCCGGACGTCGCACCACGTCGTGGCGGTGTCGTTCTCCCGCACTTCCCAGGCGCGCCGTACGGACACCGCCCCGTCCGGCTCATCACGATCAGAAAGATTAAGAAAGGATGTTTCCAGCACATACGCAACGTAACCGCATGATCACATTCATTACGGCCAGGCACGCGCGCGTGGCCCTCGCGGCACACGGTCGGCGCAGCGCCTCGCCCCGACCTCGCCCCGACCTCGCCCCGACCTCGCCCCGGCCACATCCTCGCCGCATCCCGGCCCTTTCCCGCCCCTCCCCCGGCGCGCGGTGCGATGGGATGCTGGAAGCGCCAGCGAGCTTCTCGTTCTCCTCGGGGAAGGGGTCGTGCCGTGCTGCAGGTCGCCGTCGTCGGTTCAGGGCCGAGTGGGGTGTACGCCGCACAGGGTCTCGTCCAGCAGGAGCGGGTGCCCGGGATCCGGGTGGACGTGCTGGACCGGCTGCCGTGCCCGTACGGCCTGGTGCGCTATGGAGTGGCGCCCGACCACGAGAAGATCAAGTCGTTGCAGGGCACGCTGCGCACGGTCCTGGAGCACGAGCGGGTGCGGTTCCTCGGCGGAGTCCGGATCGGCCCGGAAGGACTGCCGGCCACCCGGCTCCGGGACCTCTACCACGCGGTCGTGTACTGCGTGGGCGCCGCCACCGACCGGCATCTCGGAGTGCCGGGCGAGGAACTGCCGGGCAGCTGGTCGGCGACCGACTTCGTGTCCTGGTACAGCGCGCACCCGGACGTCGTCTCCGACAGGTTCGGGGCCGACGGTTTCGTGGCGGGCGCGCGGGTGGCGGTCGTCGTCGGCGTGGGGAACGTGGCGGTGGACGTGACCCGGATCCTGGCCCGCTGCGCCGCGGAACTGAGCCCGACCGACATGCCCCAGGCCGCGCTCGACGCGCTGTCCGCCAGTCAGGTGCGGGAGATACAGATGGTGGGTCGGCGCGGCCCCTCTCAAGCCCGCTTCACCACCAAGGAGCTGCGGGAGCTGGGCGCTCTGCCGGACACCGAGGTCGTCGTGGATCCGGCGGAGTTGGCGCTGGACCCGGCGTACCTGGATCCGTCCGCCCTGCCCGCCGCGCAGCGACGCAACGTCGAGGTGCTGCGCGGGTGGGCCGAACGCCCGCCGACCGCCGGCTCACGGCGGATCCGGCTCCGCTTCTTCCTGCGCCCGGTCGAACTGCTCCCGGACGGCGGCGGGCGCGTGGGCGCGGTCCGCTTCGAACGGACCCTCCCGGACGGCCTCGGCGGCGTGACGGGCACGGGGCGGTACGAGGACATCGAGGCCCAGTTGGTCCTGCGCTCGGTCGGCTACCGCGGGGTTCCGTTGGAGGGCCTGCCGTTCGACGCGGACCGCGGCACGGTCCCGCATCTCGCGGGCCGCGTCCTGCGGGCGGGCTCGGTCGCGCCCGGCGAGTACGTGGCCGGCTGGATCAAGCGCGGCCCGACCGGCGTCATCGGCACCAACCGCCCCTGCGCGAAGGAGACGGTGACCTCGCTCCTGGAGGACGCTCCCGCGCTCGTGCACCGCAAGGTCCCGTCCGACCCGCTGGCCGCCCTGCGGTCCGCGGGACTGCACCCGGTGGACTGGTCGGGCTGGCAGTCCATCGAACGGGCGGAGGCGGCCCTGGGCGCGTCCCTGGGCAGGCACGTGGTCAAACTCCCCGACTGGCAGGCACTGATGGATGCGGCCCAGCCCCTTTAGGGGCGCGGGGAACGGCGCGAGCGGCCCCACCGGCCCGCGGGGCACGAAAGACCGTGATGAACAGCGGAATCAGCGCGGGCTGCCTCACGGCGATCGCACTGAACCTGCTCTTCAACCACCGCGCCGCGAAGGGCGGTTCGGAGGTTGATGATTCGGAGGTGGATGGTTCGGAGGCAGGCGGTTCACCGGTGGGCGATTCGGAGGCACCCGGGATTCCCGCGCGGGGCGGTTCAGCGGCTCCCGAGCCGGACGGCCTGGCGGGCCGCCGCGGCGAGGACGCTGTCGAGAAGTCCCGGGAAGAGACCGTCCAGGTCGTCCCGGCGCAGCCCGTTCATCTTGGCGGTGCCCCGGTAGATCTGCCGGATCACCCCGGCCTCGCGCAGCACCCGGAAGTG
Organism: Streptomyces dioscori; assembly: GCF_003024195.1. Taxonomy (GTDB): domain Bacteria; phylum Actinomycetota; class Actinomycetes; order Streptomycetales; family Streptomycetaceae; genus Streptomyces; species Streptomyces dioscori. The sequence continues at coordinate 49,321 of NZ_KZ679058.1, read as the reverse complement.
GTGCGTGGTCGTGGACTTGGTGACGGGCAGGTCGAAGTGCGAACAGGACAGCTCGTCGCCGTCGGCGGCGAGCTCCCGCACGACCTGCAGCCGCAGCGGGTCGGAGAGCGCGTGCAGCACGGCCTCCAGCCGGATCTCCGCGCGCTGGGGGTGCGGCAGGTCGCGGCTGCTGCCGGTCGGGGCGGCGATCGTCACGGCGGCTCCAGTACGTCGGGTCCGGAGGTCTCCCCGGAGCTCCCCATTGTACGAGAACTCTCGTAGTTTGACATCCACCGTAATACGATGCCTATCGTACGAGTCGGCAACCCCGCCCCGCCATGATTGGAGTCCCGCCGTGAGCGCGCTCTTCGAGCCCTACACCCTGCGCGAGCTGACCGTCCCGAACCGGGTCTGGATGCCGCCGATGTGCCAGTACTCGGCCGCGCCGGAGGGCCCCGAGGTGGGCGCGCCGAACGACTGGCACCTCCAGCACTACGGGGCGCGTGCCGCCGGCGGAGCGGGCCTGATCATCGTCGAGGCCACCGCGGTCAGCGCCGAGGGCCGGATCTCGCCGTACGACCTGGGCATCTGGAACGACACCCAGGTCGAGGCGTTCCGGCGGATCACGCGCTTCCTGGTGTCCCAGGGCACGGTCCCGGCGATCCAGCTCGCGCACGCCGGCCGCAAGGCCTCGACGGACCGCCCCTGGACGGGCGGCGCGCCGGTCGGACCCGAGGCGCACGGCTGGCAGGCGCTCGCGCCGAGCCCGCTCGCCTTCGACGAGAAGCACGCCGTGCCGACCGAGCTGACGGTGGACGGGATCCGCGAGGTCGTCGGCCAGTTCGCCGACGCCGCACGGCGGGCGCTGGAGGCGGGCTTCGAGATCGCCGAGGTCCACGGCGCGCACGGCTACCTGATCGGCGAGTTCCTCTCCCCGCACTCCAACAGGCGCACGGACGCGTACGGCGGCTCGTTCGAGAACCGGGTGCGCTTCGCCCTTGAGGTCGTGGACGCCGTGCGCGAGGTGTGGCCCGACGACAAGCCGTTGTTCTTCCGCATCTCGGCCACCGACTGGCTGGAGGAGAACGGCTGGACGGCCGACGACACGGTCCGCCTCGCCGCCGAGCTGACCGCCCATGGGGTCGACCTGGTCGACGTGTCCACGGGCGGCAACGCGGCCGGTGTACGCATCCCGGTCGGCCCCGGCTACCAGGTTCCCTTCGCCGCCCGCATCAAGAACGAGACCTCCATGGCCGTCGCCGCCGTCGGTCTCATCACCGAGGTCGAGCAGGCCGAGAAGATCCTCGCCAACGGCGAGGCGGACGCCGTGCTGCTCGGCCGGGAACTGCTGCGCAACCCTTCATGGGCCCGGCACGCCGCCCGCGAACTCGGGGACTCCGTGCACGTGCCGGACCAGTACCACCGCTCGGTCTGACCGAGCCGGCGTCCGGTCACCGACCGCCTGACTGGCGGCTCCCGGCGTCCGGTCACCGGCGCCTGACTGGCGAGTTCGACCCCGGCTCCCGGCTCCCGGCTCCCGGCTCCCGGCTCCCGGCTCCCGCAGGGGCTACCGCCGGCTGTCGAGCCAGTCCGCGAAGCGGGTCTCGGCGAGATGGGCCCCGGGGCCGGGCAGCAGCTCGCGCCCCCGGGGGTTCGCGCCGAAGTAGCCGACGGACTCGTCGGTGACGACCTCGCGCGGGTCCTTCTCGGCCGCCAGGCCCGTACGGACGAACGCGTCGAGGTGCAGCTCCTCGGGGCCCGCCACCTCGGTGGTGCCGTTCAGCGGAGCCGCCACCGCCACCCTCGCGACCGCCGCGACCACGTCGTCGGACGCGAGGGGCTGCAGGAGCGAGGAGGGCAGCCGGACCGTGTCGCCCTCGGTGGACCCGGCCGCGATGCCCTTCACGAACTCGAAGAACTGCGTGGCACGCACGATGGAGTACGGGATTCCGGACCCCTTGATCAGCTCCTCCTGGGCGACCTTGGCGCGCAGGTAGCCCGAGTCCGGCAGCGCGTCACTGCCCACGACCGACAGGGCGACATGGTGTCCCACGCCCGCCGCCGCCTCGGCCGTGACGAGGTTGCCCGTGGACGTGCGGAAGAACTCCAGTACCGCGCTGTCCTCGAAGGAGGGCGAGTTGGACACGTCGACGACGACCTGCGCGCCCTTCAGCGCCTCGTCGAGGCCCTCGCCGGTGATGCTGTTGACGCCGGTGTTCGGGGAGGCCGGGAGGACGTCGTGGCCGTCCGCCCGGAGCGTGTCCACCAGCTTCGACCCGATGAGCCCGGTACCGCCGATCACTACGATCTTCATGCTGCGACCTTTCCGGTTTCGTCCGTCGGAAGCGGACGTCTTCACCATGCTGACCGGGCCGGGTCCGGATCCGTGACAGCACGCGTCACCTAGGCCGGATTTCCACCTCAGCCGGTCTTCCACCTCCACTGCGGACCGACCCGCTCCCATTCCGTGTCCCACTGGTCCAGCCGCTGCCGCTGCAGGCGCTCCGAGGCCAGCCGCCCGCCCGCGAGGGGTACGAGGGCCGCGGTCGTGCCCACCAGCACGCCGATCAGTCCGGCCCGCAAACTCGCCTGGGCCTCCGTGGCGGGCCGGGTGACCATGCGCCCCTGGGGATCGGTCCACACGGTGACCGGGGTTCCCGCCGCGCTGCCCGGGTCGACCCGGGTCTGCCCCCGGTGGGCGGGGCCGTCCGCGGCGGGCCAGCGGACCTCGGCCCACACCTTTTCGGACCGGAGGCCGTACCCGGCGCGCGCTCGGTGAGCACCGCGATCACGGGACGCCACTCGTCACGCTCCCGCGCGAGATTCAGCTCGACGGACCGTGTCGCCCACAGACCCCCGAGCGTTCCGGCGAGCAGGGCCAGCAGCCCGGCGGTGAGCATGGTCCAGGCCTCGATCCTGTCGCTGCGCCGCCGCAGCGGATTGGGCCACCAACGCCACAGCAACGCCCTCGGACCACGCAAAGCCGCCATCGGGGCCCCTCTCCACACGCGCACACCGGACCCCCTCCCATACGGGAGCGGCGGCCCGGCTGCTCACGAGACCTGCCCCACATCCCCGGCACAATCCGCGGCACCTCCCCGGCACCTCGCCGGTCCGCCGCGGATACGGCGGTGGCACCCCGGTGGTACATCTTGGGAATCGCCCTGACCTGCACCGATATGGCGTCCGGGGGTGACTGTCAGTGGTGGGGTGCAGACTGGCCGACATCTGAGACAACGACGTCCGGAGGTGGATCGGCATGACCGAGGTTCTGCTCACGGTTGGCACGCGCAAAGGACTCTTCGTCGGGCGGCGGCGCGGCGGCGCGTGGGAGTTCGACGACAGCCCGTACTTCAACGCCCAGGCCGTCTACTCGGTCGCGATCGACACCCGTCGTGACGTGCCGAGACTTCTCGTGGGAGGTGACAGCGCGCACTGGGGCCCGTCGGTGTTCCACTCCGACGACCTGGGGCGCACCTGGACCGAACCGGCCAAGGCCGCCGTCAAGTTCCCCCAGGACACGGATGCTTCGCTGGAGCGGGTCTGGCAGCTGCACCCGGCGGCGGCCGAGCCGGACGTGGTGTACGCGGGCACCGAGCCCGCCGCGCTGTACCGCTCGACGGACCGGGGCGAGTCCTTCGAGCTGGTCCGCCCGCTCTGGGAGCACCCCACCCGCTCACGGTGGGTGCCGGGCGGCGGCGGTGAGGGTCTGCACACGATCCTGACCGACGCCCGTGATCCGCGGGCGGTGACGGTCGCCGTGTCCACGGCCGGCGTCTTCCGTACGAAGGACGGCGGGGAGAGCTGGGCGCCGTCCAACTCCGGGGTCTCGGCGGTGTTCCTGCCCGATCCGAACCCGGAGTTCGGCCAGTGCGTCCACAAGGTCGCACAGGACGCGGTCACGGCCGACCGGCTCTATCTGCAGAACCACTGGGGTGTGTACCGCAGCGACGACGCCGGGGCGCACTGGACGGACATCGGCGCGGGTCTGCCGTCCACGTTCGGCTTCGCCGCGGCCACGCACCCCCACCGCGGCGACACCGCGTACGTGTTTCCCATCGCCGCCGACTCCGACCGGGTCCCGGCGGACCGCCGATGTCGTGTCTTCCGCACGGCGGACGCGGGCAAGAGCTGGGAGCCGCTGACCGCGGGGCTGCCGCGGGAGGACCACTACGGCACGGTGCTACGGGACGCCCTGTGCACGGACGGCGCGGACCCGGCGGGTGTGTACTTCGGCAACCGCAACGGCGAGGTGTTCGCGTCGGCCGACGACGGCGACACCTGGCAGCAACTGGCCTCGCACCTGCCGGACGTCCTGTGCGTACGGGCCGCGGTGATCGCTTGAGCCCTCGCACACGGCCGGCCGGTGGCGGTTGTACGGGTGTTGACGTCCTGCTGTGCGTCAACACCCGCCCGTGGCACCGCACATGTCACCGCGGGGCAGGCGGCGGCCTCGGGTTGATCGACGGCCCGTGTACGGCAGTAGGGTGACGCCGTGGCACCACGACCGTTGCATGAGATTGTCGAACCCGGCTGGGCCAAGGCCCTCGAACCGGTGGCCGGACGGATCACGGAGATGGGGGACTTCCTGCGCGCGGAGATCGCCGCGGGCCGCACCTACCTACCCGCGGGCCCGAACGTGCTCCGCGCCTTCCAACAGCCCTTCGACGACGTCCGGGTCCTCATCGTCGGCCAGGACCCCTATCCGACCCCGGGGCACGCCGTGGGGCTGTCGTTCTCGGTCGCGCCCGAGGTGCGTCCGCTGCCCGGCAGCCTCATCAACATCTACCGGGAGCTGAGCACCGACCTGGGCCTGCCCCCGCCGTCGAACGGCGATCTGACCCCCTGGACCCGGCAGGGCGTGCTGCTGCTCAACAGGGCGCTCACCACGGCCCCGCGCAAACCGGCCGCGCACCGCGGCAAGGGCTGGGAGGAGGTCACCGAACAGGCGATCCGGGCCCTGGCCGCCCGGGGAAGACCGCTGGTGTCGATCCTGTGGGGGCGCGACGCCCGCAACGCCCGGCCACTGCTCGGTGATCTGCCGTCGGTGGAGTCCGCGCATCCGTCGCCGATGTCGGCGGACCGCGGTTTCTTCGGCTCGCGGCCCTTCAGCAGGGCCAACGACCTGCTGACCCGCCAGGGCGGCGAACCGGTGGACTGGCGGCTGCCGTGACCGGTCCCGGCAGCGGGCCGGACAGCGGGCCCGGCGGTGGGTCCGGCGTCCTCGGGGTGGACTCCGGCGGGTCGGGGCTGCGGGCCGTCCTGGCCGTCGACGGGGGCCGCGTCACGGCTCCCCTGACGTCCGGGGAGCCGGTGCGCACCGGGCCGCGCGGCATCGACGCCGGACATCTGCTCGGGCAACTGCTGCCGATGGCACGGCAGTTGATGGCCGACTCCGGGGTCGGCACACTCCGGGCCGTCACCGTCGGGGCCGCCGGCCTCACCACTTTGGGTGACTCGCTGCGCGCCGAGCTGCCGTCGGCGCTGGCCCGTGAACTCGGCGTACGGCGGCTGGCCCTGGTCGCCGACGCCGTCGCGGCGTACACGGGCGCGCTGGGGCAGCGGGTGGGCGCGGTGGTCGCCGCCGGTACGGGGATGATCGCGATCGGCACGGACCTGCGTGAGTGGCGCAGGGCGGACGGCTGGGGCCATCTGCTCGGCGACAGCGGCAGCGGGGCCTGGATCGGCCAGGCCGGGCTCGACGCGGCCCTGCGCGCCTACGACGGGCGGCCGGGCGGCTCGGCGCCGCTCCTGGCCCGCGTGGAGGCGGTGTTCGGCTCCGCTCCGGCGGTGCCGGGCCGGCTCTATCCGCGCCCGGACCGGCCGGCCGTGCTGGCGGCCTTCGCACCCGAGGTCGCCGCCTGCGCCGACGGCGGCGACCCGGCCGCGATCGGTGTCCTCGCCGCCGCGGCCCGGCACATCGCCGACTCGGCCGCCGCGGTGTGCCCCACGGAGGCGGACGTGCCCCCCGGCGGGGCCGGCGAGGCGGGCGAGGTGCGCCTCGCGCTCACCGGCGGCCTGTTCAGGATGGGCGACCCCCTCCTCGTACCGCTGCGGGCCGCGCTGGCGGAGCGGCTGCCGTACGTGCGGGAGGTGCCGGCCGCGGGCGACCCGCTCGACGGGGCAGTCGGCATCGCCGTCGAGCTGGCCGACGACCGGCTCACGCTGCCGCGCGACGACAGCATGCTGTTCGTCGTACGGGACATCCCGGATGCCGCGGGGACCTCGGACATCCGTTCACAAGATCGCTCTCCGTGATCCACAGATAACCAGGGAGATCGCTCCGCGCGTAACTCATCAGACAAAACCGGACGGATACCGCTCACCTGCACCCTCCCCGAACAGGGGAGCCCCGGAAACCAGTAACATTCGGCGCCATGAGCTCCCCCACTGGGCCCGCGTCCGGCCTGCCAGTACGAATGCCGCGACCCCGCCAGCCCGGTCGGCACCGCCGGCCGGAACCGCTGGCGGCTCCCGAGGGCGCGCCCGCGCTCGTCCTCGCGGTGCCGGGCACGCCCAGCACCGCCACCCGCAGCCTCGTCGAGGAGGTCGTGAGCATCGCGCGCTCCGAGCTCCCCGGCCTCGACGCCAGGATCGGGTACCTCGACGGGGACGACGCCGAGTTCCCCACCCTCCAGTCGGTGCTCGCGCACGCCTCCGAGGAGCGTGCGCAGCGCTTCGAGCAGGCCCGCGCGGCCGGTGTGGACGTGGTGGAGCCCGACGGGCCCGTCGCCGTGGTCGTGCCGCTGCTCGCCGGCCCGGACAACGCGCTGCTGCGCCGCGTCCGCCAGGCCGTCATGGACAGCCGTGTCGCGGCCGACCTGACGGACGTGCTCGGCCCGCACCCGCTGCTCGCCGAGGCGCTGCACGTGCGCCTGTCCGAGGCGGGCCTCGCGCGCGCCGACCGGGCCAGGCTGTTCACGGTGGCGACCGCCGCGGACGGCATCATCCTGGCGTCCGTGGGCGGGGACGAGGCGGTGCAGGCGGCCGGGATCACCGGCATGCTGCTCGCCGCGAGACTCGCCGTGCCCGTGATGGCGGCGGCGCTGGACGAGGAGGGCTCGATCGCGGCCACCGCGGAGCAGCTGCGCAGCTCCGGCTCCCAGCAGCTGGCGCTCGCCCCGTATCTGATCGGCCCCGAGCTCGACCCGGGTCTGCTCGACGAGGCCGCGAAGGAGGCGGGCTGTTCCGCCGCCGAGGCGCTGGGCCCGTACCCCGCGATCGGCAAGCTGGCGCTCGCCAAGTACACGTCGGCGCTCGGTATCGCGCCGCCGCAGCCGCAGGGCGCGCCGGTCCGCTGACGCGCCGACCGCGCGGTCCCGCACAGGCACCAACCCCGAAGGGCCCGCTCCGTCTCCGGAGCCGGGCCCTTCGGGGTTGCCGAACCTTCCGGAGGGCCCCTCAGCGGCCCCTCAGCAGCCTCTCCGCGGAACTGTCAGTCGAGCACCACGCAGGACGCCGCGGGGGCCTTGACCGACCCGCCACGCTGCGGGATGCCCGTGTCGGGGTCCACCGGGAACCACGCGACATGCCCCGACCGCTCGTTGGCCACGTACAGGAAGCGGCCTGTCGGGTCCAGGGCCAGGGCGCGCGGCCAGATGCCGCCGCACGGGACCGTGGCGACCAGTCTCAGGCCCTCGTCGGGCGTGCCGGGCACGAGCACGGAGACGACGTCCTGGCCGCGCGTGGCGGTCCATACGAAGCGGCCGTCGGGCGACACCACGATGCCGGACGGATAGGCGTCCCCGTCCGGGAGATCGGCCAGCACGGCGGTCTCCCCCACCGGCTTGAGCGCGCCCTTGACGGCGTCCCAGCGGCACGCGGTGACGGTCGGCGAGAGTTCGTTGAGGACGTACGCGCGCTCGCCGTCCGGGTGGAACGCCAGGTGGCGGGGGCCCGAACCGGGCCGCAGCGCGATCTCCCGGTGCAGCGCGAGCGTGCCGTCGCGCAGCGCGCACACCCGGACCGAGTCGGTGCCGAGGTCGACGCTCACCGCCCACCGGCGGCTCGGATCGGGCTGGACCTGGTGGGCGTGCGGGCCCTGCTGGCGCTGGGTGTGCGGGCCCGCGCCCTCGTGCTGCAGCACCCCTGAGACGGCGCCGAGGCTCCCGTCGTGGCGCACGGGTACGGCGCTGACACTGCCGGAGCCGTAGTTGGCGGTGAGCACATGGCCGTCGAAGAGGCTCAGATGCGTGGGTCCGCTGCCGCCGACCCGGGTGGGCGGGCCGGCCAGGGCCGGCTCGTCGCCCTTCACCCGGTAGGCGGCGACCGCGCCCTGGGTCGTCTCGCTCACCGCGTAGAGCATGTCTCCGCCGGGCGACAGGGCCAGGTAGGAGGGGTCGGCGACGCTGTTCACGGCGCTCAGCAGCGTCAGCGCGCCGGTGTCACCGTCCACGGCGGCGGTGAGCACGCCCAGCCCTCCCGCCGCCGTGAAGGAGCCGATGTACGCCCGTCGCTGTCGTCCGCCGCCGCCGTCCGTCACTGCGTCCCCTCTCGGTGCCACGTCATTGCCACGCCCTTCTCGGGTTCCTGTCAGTCAGGTTCCTGGGGGCGACGGTAGCAGCGAATGGCCTAGACCAAACGGTTGGAGCGGCCGGGCTCCCCGGGCGTCTCGCCGCGCGCCCGCGCGGCCGCCTCCGGATGGCGCACGTACGCGGGATGCTGTGCCGGCCCCTCGTAGGTGCGGTGGAACACCGGCGTGGCGGCGGCCGTCGACCCGGCGTCGGGCGCATCCCGCGCAGGCTGCTCGCCCGGGACGGTTGCTCGACGAGGCGGCCGGCGACGGTTTCGGGAACGGGCCCGCGGTCGTGCCGCTCGGCCACTCCCTGACGGCCCGCCCGTACGCGGTCGAGCCAGCCGCCCACCCCTCCTCCACCGGCACCGGCACCGATACCGGTGTCCAGTCGCAGGCCTTCGGACGCGTGGGCGGGGCGAGCGGGCGGGCCTCGGCCCGTAGGGGGTCGGGACGGCGTCAGGCGACAGCCCTGTAGGAGGTCGGGGCGCCGTCAGGCGACAGTGATCGAGCGGCTGCGCAAGGGCTCGGCGAGTGCCTTCAGCGCCTGCTCAAGACCATGCAGATGTGTCAGCGCCTGCTCACCTACGGCGGGGTGCGCCGCGAGGGCGGGCACGTCGATCCCGGCGCGGGCCGCGGCGGGCCCGGTCAGGGCCTCCACCGCCGCTTCCACCCGTGAGCAGGCGGCGGCGAGCCGCTCGTCGTGGGAGGCGTCGGGATCCGCGGCGACCGACGCCAGGCCGCGCACCTCCAGCGCGCACCGGTCCAGCAGTTCGACGACCTGGCGAGCCCTCGTCCTGCGGGCCCGCAGCGGGGCGAGCGGATGGACCAGCGGGGCCAGCGAGAGCCGTACCCGGCCCAGCAGCGATTCCAGCTCGGCGACATGGCGGGCCGGGTCGGCGGCCGGGGACCCGGCCAGGCGGGCGGCGGCCTCGGAGGTGCATGCGTGGACGCAGTGCAGCGCCCGCCCGATCCAGGCGTCGGTGGTGGCGTGCGTGGTCACCGGCAGGACCAGCAGGACGGCGAGTGCCGCGCCGAGCGCCCCCGCCCCCGTCTCCAGCACCCGCAGCAGCAGCAGCCCCGGGTCGAGCACGCCCAGCAGCCCGTACAGCAGGCCCGCCATCACCGTCACGGCCAGCATCATCCACGTGTAGGACACCGCGGCCGCGTAGAAGATGCCGAACACGCACACCGCGACGAGCCCCGCGGTGGGAGCGGCGGCTCCGTCCAGCGGGACGGCGATCACCAGGCCGACGGCGATACCGATGACGGTGCCGAGGACCCGTCGGAAGCCCCGCACCAGGGTCTCGCCGCGCGAGGAGGTGTTCACGAAGATCCACCAGGCGGTGCCGACGGCCCAGTACCAGCGTTCGTGCGACAGGATCTGGCCCGCGGCGATGGCGAACGCGCAGGCGGCCGTCGCCTGGAAGGCCTGGCGGGTGGTCGGCCGGGCGAGGCCGCGGCCGGTGGGCGGCGCGGGCGCGACCGGGGCGGGAGTGCGCCGCTCGATGCACCACGCGCCGAACCGCACCGCCGAGGACGCGGCCAGCGACAGGGTCATCGCGGCGTACAGCTGGGGAAGCTGGGCCGGGACGGCGTGCAGGAACTGGGTGATGAAGAAGGTCATGAACGCGAAGATGCCGAGCGCGTGACCTCGGGGGCCCCAGCGGCGGGCGTACACCCCGCCGAGGACGACGGCCAGCCAGACGGCGTCGCGGACGGTCGGCACCGCGTGCAGGACGGCCGCGAGGGCGAGTACGGGGAAGCCGACGGCGGGCAGCAGGGCGGTGGTGACCGCCTGGCCCCGCACGGTCGCGTCCCCGACCGTGAACAGCGCGAGGAGCGCGGTGAGGCCCCCGGTGATCGAGGCGGGCAGCGAGAGTCCGGCGAGCTCCGACAGGGCCACCGCGAGACCGATGCCGAGCACCGCGCGCAGCGAGAGCCGTAGCCGTAGCAGGCCCGGATCCGGAGCCATGAACATCTTCTTCACCGTCGGTTGCCCGCCCCCGTTCCGCGTCGATGACACCTTGCGCACATGGCCCGCGGACACGGTCCACAGGCATGGCAATGGCGCCGTGTGTCCGGTGCGGCTTCCTTGCCGTCCGGCGCTTCACGACGCCATCAATACGGCCACGTTAAGCATGGGAGGGGTAATGGCTCAACAGGCGGCTGATCCACTGTGCCATTGGTACAGTCGGGAACGATCACTCCGGACCACAGGGAGACCAACGGACCATGGCCGTGGACGAGCTCGACACCCGTATCCTCCGGCTGCTCCTGGAGCAGCCGCGCACCAGCGTGCGGGAGTACGCCCGTGTCCTCGGGGTGGCCCGCGGCACGCTGCAGGCGCGGCTCGACCGGCTGGAACGGGACGGTGTGATCACCGGGACGACCCCCTCGCTCTCCCCCGCCTCGCTCGGTCACCCGGTGCTCGCGTTCGTGCACATCGAGGTCACCCAGGGCCATCTCGACGACGTGGGGGACGCGCTGGCCGCCGTTCCGGAGATCATCGAGGCGTTCTCGATCACCGGTGGCGGGGATCTGCTGACGCGGGTCGTGGCGCGGGACAACGGCCACCTCGAAGATGTGATCCAGGCGCTGATCAGTCTGCCGGGGGTCGTCCGTACGCGGACGGAGGTGGCGCTGCGGGAACGGGTGCCGCAGCGGGTGCTGCCGCTCGTGGAGTCGATCGGCCGTTCGGCCCGGAGCTGACCATTGGCAACCTGGGTTGGCGTGCGGCTGCGGGCCGGTGGGGGCTGAGCGCGCAGTTCCCCGCGCCCCTGAAGACAAAAGACTGCGCAGTTCCCCGCGCCCCCAAGCACCCGGCGGGGCTGCGGGGCTGCGGGGCTGAAAACTGGGGCGCAGCCCCGTTTTTCAGGGGCGCGGGGAACTGCGCGGCCCGCCCCCACCGGGCCTTCGGGGGCACCACGCGGCCCGCCCCACCGGCCCGCAGAGAGCTACATGCCCGCCGCATCCAGCAGCGCCGCCGCCGTGGTCGTCGTCAGGCCCGACAGCGTTTCCGCCTTCGCGCCCGCCCGCGCACTCGCCCCGTCGAAGATCAGCGTGAGCTGGCGGGCCAGGAGTTCCGGATCACGCGCACCACCCCGCTCCGCGTCCACGCGGAACGCCTCGACCAGGGCGCCCTTGACCCGCAGGGCCACGACACTGGCCGGATGCCCGGGGTCCTTCAGTTCGACCAGCGCCGACAGGAACGGACATCCCCGGTAGTCGTCCTGCGCAGCCACCCGCTCCAGCTGCTCGAAGACGTACAGGATCCGCTCCCGGGGCGACCGCGGGTCCTCGGGACCGACGTGCAGCATCCGCCCGTACTCCGGTGCCCGCCGCTCCAGGCTCGCCGCCAGCACCTCGTCCTTGCTCGCGAAGAGCTGGTACATGGAGCGCTTGGACACCCCGGCGGCCCGGCACAGCGCCTCGACGCCGAGGGAGACGCCGTCGCGGTAGAAGAGTTCCGTGGCCGCGTCGAGCAGCCGGTCCCTCGTGGATGTCTTGTCCGTGGTGGTGACCATGGGGCGAGGCTACCTCCGTCGCCCGGTCGGCAGAAACCGACCGTTCTACCGCGTCCGCCGAGTACCGCATGCCGTGCGCCGTGCGCCGCATGCCGCGTGCCGCGTGCCGGTCAGGCGACCAGCTGCGGGTACAGGACCGAGAGGTCGGCCGACAGGCCGGACTTGACCTGGCGGGTCAGATCGTCGGCGAGCACCTCGAAGGCTCCGCTCTCGATGCCGTCGAGCGCCTGCGCCGCCACATCCACGGGCGAGGACTTGGGCGCGTCGATCGCCGCGGTCATGTCGGTGTCGACGTAACCGACGTGCAGCCCGGTGACGCTGATCCCGCGCGGGGCGAGGTCGAGCCGCAGGGAGTTGGTCTGGGACCAGAGCGCCGCCTTGGACGCGCTGTACGAGCCGGCCAGGCCGATCCACGACAGCACGGAGTGGACGTTCAGGATGTGGCCGCCGCCGTTGCGCTCGATCACGGGGACGAACGCGCGGGCGGTGAGCAGCGGCCCGTAGAAGTTCGTCTCGAAGTCCTTGCGGACGTCGTCGACCGGCGAGTCCAGGAACGACGTGTGCATGGAGACACCCGCGTTGTTGATCAGGACGGTGATGTCGCCGGCCCGTTCCGCGGCGGCCGCGACGGACGCGGGGTCGGTGACCTCCAGGGCCAGCGGTACGGCGCGGGTGTCCGTGACGGTCCGCGGGTCGCGTGCGGTGGCGTACACCTTCTTCGCGCCTCGCTCGAACAGCCCGTCCACCAGTGCCTTGCCGATTCCCCTGCCGCCACCGGTGACCAGGACGACGGAACCCTCGATTGCGGTCATGACTCTCTCCGAACCTCAGCAGACCCGACATGGAAACCGATCGGTTTCCCTTCCCCATGAAGGTAAACCGATCGGTTTCACAATGCAAGCCGTACGGACGGAAGAGGGACAACGGACAACAGACGCCGGACGCCGGACGCCGGACGCGAAAAAGGGAGTGGCCCCAGCTGTCACAGCTGGGGCCACTCCCGTCGACGGGTATGTCGAACGCCTCCCGCGGAGGCTACGCGCCGCTGGCGCCGAGCATGTCCTCGCGCTCCACGAGCTTCACGCGCTCGCGCCCCTGGGGCTCGCCGAGCGCCTTCTCCGCGGCGTCCAGGCGGTACCAGCCCTCCCACGTGGTGAAGCGGACGTTCCGCTCGGTGAGGAACGCGTCCACCGACTCGGGCTCCGGCGAGGCGGGCGTCTGCAGCCGGCCGTTCCCGTGGTCGTCGAGCAGGCTGGCGACCGTCTCGTTGGCGTCGCCCTTGGTGTGGCCGATGAGGCCCACCGGACCGCGCCGGATCCAGCCGGTGACGTACGTGGATGTCAGGTGCTCGCCGGTCTCCTCGATCACCCGGCCGGCCTTGTCCGGAACGGTGCCGGACTCGACGTCCCAGGGCAGCTTGGGCAGCTTGTCGGAGAGGTAGCCGACGGCGCGGTAGACCGCGCCGAGGTCCCAGTCCTTGAACTCGCCGGTGCCCTTGACGTTGCCGGTGCCGTCGAGCTCGGTGCGCTCGGTGCGCAGACCGACGACCTTGCCGTCCTCGCCGAGGATCTCGGTCGGCGACTCGAAGAAGTGCAGGAACAGCTTGTGCCGCCGCTCGCCGACGTCGCGGATCGCCCAGTTCTCCAGGGTCTTCGCGACCATGTCGGCCTGCTTGTTGCCCCGCCGGGTCGCGATCGAGCCGTCGTCGTAGTCGATGTCCTCGGGGTCGACGATGACCTCGATGTTCGGGGAGTGGTCCAGCTCCCGCAGTTCCAGCGGGCTGAACTTCGCCTGCGCCGGGCCGCGGCGGCCGAAGACGTGGACCTCCAGGGCCTTGTTGGCCTTGAGCCCCTCGTGGACGTTCGGCGGGATCTCGGTGGGGAGCAGTTCCTCGGCGGTCTTGGCGAGGATGCGGGCCACGTCGAGCGCCACGTTGCCGACGCCGAGGACGGCGACCTTCTCGGCCTCCAGCGGCCAGGTGCGCGGCACGTCCGGGTGGCCGTCGTACCAGGACACGAAGTCCGCCGCGCCGTACGAGCCGTCCAGCCCGATGCCGGGGATGTCGAGGTGCCGGTCGGCCGTCGCCCCGGTGGAGAAGATCACCGCGTCGTAGAAGGCGCGCAGGTCGTCGAGGTTGATGTCTCCCGGGTAGTCGACGTTGCCGAAGAGGCGGATCTGCGGCTTGTCGAGCACCTGGTGCAGGGCGGTGATGATGCCCTTGATGCGTGGGTGGTCGGGGGCCACGCCGTAACGGATCAGCCCGAAGGGGGCCGGCATCCGCTCGAAGAGGTCGATGGAGACACCGGGCTCGACTGCCACTGCGGACTTCAACAGCGCGTCGGCGGCGTAGATCCCGGCGGGGCCGGCTCCGACTATGGCTACCCGCAGGGGGCGAGGCATGATCAGGTTCCCTTCGAGCGGTGATCAGGAGTACTCACCGGGAGCCTAAACTAAGGCTATCCTAAGTCTGTAGCCGGGCTGGATCTATGACCTCATAACCCTGATTTATGAGTGGATGGAGTGGATGTCCGCCGGTGCCCCTCAGCCGGTGCCGCCTCCGACGTACGGCCCCTCAGGCGTACGCCCCCCGCCTCAGCTGTCGTAGTCCACGGTCAGCGTCTCCGAGACCGGGTACGACTGGCAGGTCAGCACGTAGCCCGCGTCGACCTCGGCGTCCTCCAGGGCGAAGTTGCGGCGCATGTCCGCCTTGCCGTCGGTGATCAGAGCACGGCAGGTGCCGCAGACGCCACCCTTGCAGGCGAAGGGCAGGTCGGGACGGCTCCGCTGGGCGCCTTCCAGGATGCTCCGGTCCCTGACCAGGGCGGAGGTGGTGGAGCGACCGTCGAGGGTGACGGTGACCTGGCTGACGGGCCCTTCCACGGCCGCCTCCTCGTGACGCACCTCTCGTACGGGCTCGTCTTCGGCGTAGAACAGCTCCCGGTGGACGCGGTCGCCGGGCACGCCGAGGCCGGCCAGGACCCGCTGGGCGTCGACGACCATGCCGTGCGGCCCGCACAGCCACCAGTGGTCCGCCGACCCCACGTCGACCAGCGAACCGACCAGTGCCGAGAGGCGCTCCGCGTCGAGGCGGCCGGACAGCACCTCGGCCTCGCGGGGCTCACGGGAGAGCACATGGGCGAGCTGGAACCGCGCGGGATACAGGTCCTTCAGATCGGCCAGCTCGTCGGCGAACATCACCGTGTCCGTGCGGCGGTTGCCGTAGAAGAGGGTGACCGTCGAGCGCGGGTGGGCCGCCAGGACGGACTCGGCGATGGAGAGCATCGGCGTGACGCCGGAACCCGCCGCGACCAGCACGTGATGGCCGGGCTCGGCGAGGTCGGGCGTGAACGTGCCGGTGGGGGCCATCACCTCGACCGTGTCGCCGGGGCGCACCTCGCCAACGAGCCAGGCCGAGAACAGGCCGCCCGGCACCACCCGCACCCCGATGCGCGGCACCGAACCGGCCGGCGAACAGATCGAGTACGAACGCCGCTCGTCCCGTCCGTCGACCACGCGCCGCAGCGTCAGCGACTGACCGGGCGCGAAGGCGAACTCCCCCGCCAGCTCCGCCGGGATCTCGAAGCTCACGGCCGCCGCGTCCTCGCACAGCGGCTGTACGGCGGCGACGCGCAGGGTGTGGAAGGCGGGGCGCCGGCGGACACGCACCGGCACCGCCGGTGCGGGAGCCGTCGCCACGGCGGCTGTGGCCGGGGTCGGGGCCGCCGGGTCCGTGGTGTCTCCCGCCGGCTCTTGCCTCAGGCCTTCCATCAGATCTCCTTGACGTACTCGAACGGTTCGCGGCAGGCGAGGCAGCGGTGGAGCGCCTTGCAGGAGGTGGCCGAGAAGCGGGACGTCTCCTCGGTGTCCGCCGCGCCGCAGCGCGGACAGGCCACCGTGCGGCGGGTGGGGGTCAGTACGAGGGGCACCGGACCGGCTGCGCGCCGGGGCGCGGCTCCCGGCGGTGCGATGCCGTTCTCGGTGAGTTTGCGGCGGCCCTCGGGGGTGATCCAGTCGCTGGTCCAGGGCGGGTCGAGGACCGTACGGATCTCCACGCGCGCGTATCCCGCGTCGCGCAGGCGTGCCGCCACGTCCGCGCGCATCTCCGCCATCGCGGGGCAGCCCGAGTAGGTGGGCGTCAGTCGCGCGACCACGGTGCCGTCCCCGCCGACCTCGACGCCGCGCAGGACGCCGAGGTCTGCCAGGGTGAGCATGGGCAGTTCGGGGTCCGGCACCTGTTCGGCGATGTGCCAGGCGCGCTGCACGTCCCGCACGGCGGTCACCATGTCGCCCCCGGGTGCGCGCGGGCCACGCTCTGCAACTCGGCCAGCAGCGGCGCGAGATGCTCGGTGTGCTCCCCGTCCCTGCCGGTGCCGGTCAGCGGCCGGTACACCGGCATGGGCAGCCCGGCCGCCTCGGTGACCTGCCGCAGGACGGCGACCACCTCGTCCCGTACGTCGTACGCCGTGAACAGCTCGCCGAAGTACGGGGCGACCTGCTCCATCGCCCTGCGCGTACGACGGTGCGACTCGTCCGTGCCGTCGCCCAGGCGCACGACCCACTCGGCCGCGTACTGCCGGTGGTAGGTCAGTTCCTTGACACCCTTCGCCGCGACGGCCGCCAGGACGGGGTCGGGGTGCGACGACAGTTCCTCGAAGTGGGCGAGCCGCCAGCTGGACAGCACCAGCAGCCGCACGGCCGAGAACGCGAAGTCCCCGACCGGCAGTTCGGCCAGCCGCACGTTCCTGAAGTCGTCCGCGTCCCGGAAGTAGGCGTACGCGTCCTCGCCGCGCCCGGTGCCGTCGACCTGCCCGGCGCGGGCGTAGAGCAGGCGGGCCTGGCCGAGGAGGTCGAGGCCGATGTTGGCGAGGGCGACCTCCTCCTCCAGCTCGGGCGCGCGGGTGGTCCACTCGGCGAGCCGCTGGGCGCTCACCAGGGCGTCGTCGGCGAGGGCCACGCAGTCGGCGGCCAGCAGGTCGGCGGCGACGCCTTCCAGCACGGTGGTGTCCACGCCGTGCAGCGGGTCCTCGAAGCCGGTGCCGTACGCCCAGCGGGTGTCGTCCTCGTGTCCCTCGGCGAGGGACAGATAGACATGGTCGTCGCTCATGCCCTGCTCCTCAGATGTGGGGGACGTCTTCGGGGATGTCGTAGAAGGTCGGGTGGCGGTAGACCTTGTCGGCGCTCGGCGCGAAGAACGGGTCCTTCTCGTCGCGGGTGGAGGCCGCGATGTGCTCGGAGCGCACCACCCAGATCGAGACACCCTCGTTGCGGCGGGTGTAGAGGTCGCGCGCGTGGGTGAGGGCCATCGTGTCGTCGGCGGCGTGCAGGGAGCCCACGTGGACGTGGTTGAGTCCGCGCTTGCCGCGCACGAAGACCTCGTACAGCGGCCAGTCGCCCCTGGCGGTCTCCGCCGTCGGGTCCGGGGTGGAGTCGCTCATGCCGTCGCCCCTTCCTGCGTCCGCGCCTGTGCGCGCCGTGCCTGCTTGGCCGCGTGGGCCGTGGCCGCCTCCCGTACCCAGGCGCCGTCCTCGTGGGCGGACCTGCGGCGCTGCACCCGCTCGGCGTTGCAGGGTCCGTCGCCGCCGATGACCCGCTTGAGCTCGGACCAGTCGGGGGTGCCGAAGTCGTGCCGGCCGCGCTCCGCGTTCCAGCGCAGTTCCGGGTCGGGAAGGGTCACGCCGAGCTTCTCGGCCTGCGGGACGGTCATGTCGACGAACCGCTGACGCAGTTCGTCGTTGGTGTGCCGCTTGATCTTCCAGGCCATCGAGGCCGCGGAGTTGGGCGAGTCGCCGTCGGGCGGGCCGAACATCATGAGGGAGGGCCACCACCAGCGGTTCACGGAGTCCTGGACCATGTCCCGCTGGGCCTCGGTGCCGCGCATCATGGTCAGCAGCAGTTCGTAGCCCTGCCGCTGGTGGAAGGACTCCTCCTTGCAGATCCGCACCATCGCGCGCGCGTAGGGCCCGTACGAACTCCTGCACAGCGGGACCTGGTTGCAGATCGCCGCACCGTCGACGAACCAGCCGATCACGCCGACGTCGGCGAAGGTCGGGGTCGGGTAGTTGAAGATCGACGAATACTTCTGGCGGCCCTCGATCAGCCGCTCGGTGAGGTCCGCGCGGTCGGCGCCCAGTGTCTCGGCGGCCGAGTACAGGTACAGCCCGTGGCCCGCCTCGTCCTGGACCTTGGCGAACAGGATGGCCTTGCGGCGCAGCGAAGGAGCGCGGGTGATCCACTCGCCCTCTGGCTGCATCCCGATGATCTCCGAGTGCGCGTGCTGCGCGATCTGCCGGACGAGGGTCCTGCGATAACCGTCGGGCATCCAGTCGCGGGGCTCGATCCGCTGGTCCCGCGCGATCGTCGCGTCGAAGTGCTCCTGCAACAACTGCTCCGGGACGGGGGTCCCGGCGGAGTGTGTCGTGGTCATCGATACCAGCTTCCCTACCGACCATTCGTTCGGTACCAGTGTGCCGCCTTTCCACCGACCGGGCAAGACCCACGCTCGATCACCTGACCGAAGGGCCGGTCGGCGCGGGCCTCCGCTCCCGTCCCGGGCCGGCGCAAACCACCCGTGCGCCCCCGCGCCGGTCGCACGGAGGCGGCGACCGGCGTGGGAGCGCGGCGTCGGCAGTGGCGCACCTCGTGCACCGGAGCGCCACGTCAGAGGCGCGAACACGCCCCTTTCACGCGGTTCCCGGCCGCCACCCGTGGCTGTTTGGCTTTACACGCAGCCCGCGCTGCCCAGTCGTCCGCCCAGACCCACGGCCTCACGGCCCGACAGACACCGCCCCACAGCCACCGCCCCGATCTCCACCGCTCTCCACCGCTCCTGTGAGCCGCGTCCGACAACCGCCCCGTATGTCGGCGAACGCGTCCGTCCAGCACCGCTCGCCTGTTCGCATCACGTACCCGGAGGACATGTGACCGCCCCGGAAAGTCCCCCCGACAGCGCCGCCGCCCCGCCCGACGCCGAAACACCGTTCACCAGTCTCGGCACCCGGGCCGCGCGTCAGCTCGCCACCACCACCAAGTCCGCGCCGCAGATGCAGGCCATCACCTCGCGGTGGCTGCTCAAGACGCTGCCGTGGGTGGACGTCAAGGGCGGCACGTACCGGGTCAACCGGCGACTGCAGCTCCGCGTCGGCCGGGGCCGGGTGCAGTTCGACCACAACGGCGCCGACGACATCAAGGTCATCCCCGAGACACTCACCGAACTGCCGGCCCTGCGCGGCTACACCGACACGGCGGCCCTCCAGGAGATCGCCGCACGCTTCCGGGTGCGGGAGGTCCGCGCCGGCCAGGTCCTCTTCGACGCCGGGCAGCCCGTCACGGAGGCCTATCTCGTCGTCCACGGCCGGTTCACCCGCTACACCCCCGGCAAGTACGGCGAGGAGGAGGTCACCGGGGTCGTCACGGACGGCGCCCAGCTGGGTGACGAGGCCATCGGCCAGGAGGATCCCCGCTGGCACCACTCGGTGCGGGCCGACACCGCGGGCACGGTGCTGACGCTCAACTGGGACAGCCTCGAACAGTTCGTGGAACGCACCCCCTCCCTCGCCGCGCAGCTCGCCGCGTTCGCCGAGCGGCAGAGCAAGCCCATGAACCGCAAGGGCGAGGCCGACGTCCCCATGCAGGCGGGGCACGTGGGTGAGCCGACCCTCTCCGGCGGCTTCGTCGACTACGACCTCTCCCCGCGCGAGTACGAGCTGTCGCTCACCCAGACGGTGCTGCGCGTCCACACCCGTGTCGCGGACCTCTACAACAGCCCGATGGACCAGACCGAGCAGCAACTGCGCCTGGCCATCGAGGAGATCCGCGAGCGCCAGGAGTGGGAGCTGGTCAACAACCGCGAGTTCGGCCTGCTGCACAACGTCGACCACGCCCAGCGCGTCAGCACCTTCTCCGGGCCGCCGACCCCCGACGACCTCGACGAACTGCTGTCGATGCGCCGCAAGACCCGGGTGTTCCTGGCCCACCCGAAGGCGATCGCGGCCTTCTTCCGGCAGTGCAACCGGCGCGGTCTGATGCCTGGCACCACCACCATCGACGGCCATGAAGTGCCCGCGTGGCGCGGGGTCCCGTTCCTGCCCTGCGGCAAGATCCCGATCAGTCCGCAGCACACGAGCAGTGTCATCGCCCTGCGCACCGGAGAGGCCGACCAGGGTGTGGTCGGCCTGTACCAGACCGGCATTCCCGAGGAGTACCAGCCGGGACTCAACGTCAGGTTCATGAACATCGACACCACCGCGATCATGAACTACCTGGTCACCGCCTACTACTCGATGGCGATCCTCGTTCCCGACGCGGCGGGAATCCT
Organism: Streptomyces dioscori; assembly: GCF_003024195.1. Taxonomy (GTDB): domain Bacteria; phylum Actinomycetota; class Actinomycetes; order Streptomycetales; family Streptomycetaceae; genus Streptomyces; species Streptomyces dioscori. Next base: position 28,989 of record NZ_KZ679058.1, on the reverse strand, counting down.
GGAGAACGTCCAGGTGGGGCGGACCGCGGAGTGAGCACCCCGCCCGTGTCCCCCACGGCTCCCCGACTGCCCGGGCCGCCCAATCTCGCCCGCGCCACCACCCGCCCGCGCGGCGGCGCGGTCCCCGGGCTACGGTACCGGCCCGCCGTGCCCGCCGACCCGGAGAAGGCCGCGGAGATCGACCGCAGGCTGGAGGCCTGGGCCCGTTCCCTGGACCTGTTCCCGCAGAGCTGGACGGGGGACTTCGCGGGGTTCCAGTGCGGCCGGGCAGTCGTGCTCCAGCACCCCGGCGCGATCAGCCTCGACCACCTCATGGCGGCCGGGAAACTGCTGCTCGCCGAGAACGTCGTCGACGACTGCTACTGCGAGGAGGTCGAGGGCAGGGGCGGCGCGGCCCGCGGGCTGGGCGGGCGGCTGGTCATCGCCCAGTCGGCGCTCGATCCGTACCACGGCACTCCCGAGCTGGAGGAGGAGTGGCGGCAGGGCATGGAGGCGGACGGGCCGCTGCGCTCGTACCACCATGCCCTGCGGGACTACCGCGAGCTCGCCACCCCCAGCCAGAGCGACCGGATCGTGCACGACCTGGCCCGGCTGCACATGGGCTACCTCGCGGAGGCCGCCTGGTCCGAGATCCGGCACGTGCCGCGGGTCTGGGAGTACCTGGTGATGCGGCAGTTCAACAACTTCCGGCCTTGTCTGTCGATCGTCGACGCCGTCGACGGCTACGAACTGCCCGCGGCGCTGTACGCCCGGTCCGAGATCCAGCGGATCACCGCGCTCGCCTGCAACGCCACCACGATCGTCAACGACCTGTACTCCTTCACCAAGGAACTGGCCTCCGACCCCACCCATCTGAACCTGCCCCAGGTCATCGCCGCCAACGAGCGGTGCGGACTGAAGGCCGCCTATCTGCGGGCCGTCGAGATCCACAACAGGATCATGGAAGCGTTCGAGGAGGAGTCGGCGGTCCTGGCCGCCACCTCCCCCCTCGTCGCGCGCTACGCCGAGGGCCTGGCCGCATGGGTGTCAGGAAACCACGAATGGCACGCCACCAACTCCCACCGCTACCACCTGCCCAACTACTGGTAACACCCACCGTTCCGGCCCACCGTCACAGCGCCACGAGGAGTCCCCACTTGACCATCACCAACACCGAGACCACCGCAGCATCGGTGCCGAGCCAGTCCACGTACCAGAGCCGCGTCGCGGAGTACTGGAACGCCGAGGAGAACCCGGTCAACCTCGAACTGGGGAAGATCGACGACCTGTACCACCACCACTACGGCATCGGAGCCGTCGACCGGTCCGCTCTCGACGAGGGTCCCGGCTCGGGCCCCGACCGGATCACCGCCGAACTGCACCGGCTGGAGCAGGCCCAGGCCGACCTGCTCGCCTCCCGGCTCGGCGACCTCTCCCCCACCGACCGTGTCTTCGACGCCGGCTGCGGGCGCGGCGGCGGCAGCGTGGTGGCCCATCTGCGGTACGGCTGCCACGCCGACGGGGTGACGCTCTCCCGGAAACAGGCCGACTTCGCCAACGAGCAGGCCCGTAAGCGGGGCATCGACGACAAGGTGCGCTACCACCACCGGAACATGCTCGACACGGGCCTGGAGAGCGGCGCGTACGCGGCCTCCTGGAACAACGAGTCCACCATGTACGTGGAGTTGGACCTGCTCTTCGCCGAGCACGCCCGGCTGCTGCGCCGCGGGGGCCGCTATGTGACGATCACCGGCTGCTACAACGACGCCTACGGGCGGGCCTCCCGCGAGGTGTCCCTCATCAACGCGCACTACATCTGCGACATCCATCCGCGCTCGGAGTACTTCCGCGCGATGGCCCGCAACCGGCTCGTGCCGGTCCACGTGGAGGACCTCACCGCCGACACGATCCCCTACTGGGAGCTGCGCCAGGAGGCCGGACATCTGGTCACGGGCATCGAGGAAACGTTCCTGAACGCGTACAGGAACGGCAGTTTCCAGTACCTGCTCATCGTGGCCGACCGCGTCTGACGTGCCCTGAACCGGCACCGGGCCCGGCCGTCGTGATCGACGGCCGGGCCCGGGCCCATGGCCTTCAGGCGGCCTCCGCGGCCTCCGTCGCCTCCCGCCGCACGCCGTCGCGGTGGATCGGGGTGTGCGTCCCCGTGAGGGGCGCGCCCGTTCCGCCGCGCCGGGCCGCGACGATCTCCGCCGCGATGGACAGGGCGGTCTCCTCGGGCGTACGGGCGCCGAGGTCGAGGCCGATCGGCGACCGCAGCCGTGCCAGCTCGGCCTCGGTGAGGCCGACTTCGCGCAGCCGCCGGTCACGGTCCGCGTGGGTGCGGCGCGAGCCCATCGCCCCGACGAACGCGACCGGCATCCGCAGGGCCTGCTCCAGCAGCGGGATGTCGAACTTGGCGTCGTGGGTGAGCACGCACAGCACCGTGCGCCCGTCGGTGGCGGTGCCCCGCAGATAGCGGTGCGGCCAGTCGACGACCAGGTCGTCGGCCTCGGGGAAGCGGGCCCGGGTGGCGAACACGGGACGGGCGTCGCAGACCGTCACGTGGTAGCCGAGGAACTTGCCGGCCCGTACGAGCGCCGCGGCGAAGTCGATCGCACCGAACACGATCATCCGCGGGGGCGGCACGTTCGACTCGACGAGCAGGGTGAGCCCGCCGGGGCAGTTGCTGCCGTCCTCCGAGAGGTCGAGGGTGCCGGTGCGTCCGCCGTCCAGCATCGCCCGCGCCTCGGCCGCCGCCGTCCGGTCCAGCTCCGCGGAGCCGTTGCCGTACGACCCCTCGTACGTCCCGTCGGGGTGCACCAGCAGGGCCCTGCCGAGGAGTTCGGCCGGGCCCCGGACGACCCGGGCGAGTGCCCTGGGTTCGCCCGAGGTGACGGCCGACAGCGCCGAGCGGAACACCTCACGGACCGGTGCCTGAGCCCCGACCGGGGTGATCATGATGTCGAGCACCCCGCCGCAGGTCAGACCGACCGCGAAGGCGTCCTCGTCGCTGTAGCCGAACCGTTCGAGGACGCTCTCGCCGTCCTGGAGCGCCTGTACGCACAGGTCGTACACCGCTCCTTCCACGCAACCGCCGGAGACCGAGCCGATGACCGTGCCCTCGCTGTCGACGGCGAGGGCCGCGCCAGGACCGCGCGGTGCGCTGCCGCCGACGGCCACCACCGTGGCCACGGCGAACTCACGGCCCTCCTCGACCCAGCGGGTCAGCTCGTCGGCGATGTCAAACATGCGGGCCCGCCGTGATGACGCGGTCCGGCCGGATCGGCAGGTTGCGGTGGCGGACACCGGTCGCGTGCCAGACGGCGTTGGCGATCGCCGCCGCGGCGCCCACGATGCCGATCTCGCCGATGCCCTTGATCCCGACCGGGTCGTCCGGGTCCGAGTCGTCCACCCAGTCCGCCTCGACGAGCGGTACGTCGGCGTTGCTGGCGACGTGGTAGCCCGCGAGGTCGGCGCCGTACAGGGCTCCGGTGTTCCGGTCCCGGACCGCCTCCTCGTGCAGCGCCATGGAGATGCCCCAGATCATTCCGCCGGTGAACTGGCCGCGGGCCGTGAGCGGGTTGATGATCCGCCCGGCGGCGAACATGCCGAGCATGCGGCGCACCCGCACCTCGCCGGTGCTCACGTCCACGGCGACCTCGGCGAACTGCGCCCCGAAGGAGTGCCGTTCCTTCTGCGCGAGGGCTCCGACGGCGGCGGTGGTGTCCGACCGGACGGTGATGCCCTCCGGCGGGATGCCGTCGCTCAGGGCGAGCCGCTCCCGCAGTTCGGCGGCCGCGGCCGTGACCGCCCAGGCCCAGGAGCGGGTGCCCATCGACCCGCCGGCGATCATCGCCGGACCGAAGTCGCTGTCGCCGATCCGCACGTGCACCCGGTCGGTCGGCACCTCAAGGGCGTCGGCGGCGACCAGGGTGAGCGCCGTGCGGGCACCCGTTCCGATGTCCGCCGCGTTGATCCGGACGGTGAAGGTGCCGTCGGCCTCGGCGGTCGCGGCGGCCGTGGAGGGCATCGCTCCCACGAAGAAGGAGGCCGCCGCCGTGCCGGTGCCGATCAGCCAGCGGCCTTCCCGGCGCACGCCCGGACGCGGGTCCCGGTCGGCCCAGCCGAACCGGCGGGCGCCCTCCTCGAAGCAGGCGGGGAGGTTGCGGGTGCTGAACGGCAGCCCGGAGACCGGACCCACCGCGGGTTCGTTGCGCGTACGCAGCTCGATCGGGTCGATGCCGAGCTTCTCGGCGAGCTCGTCGAGGGCCGACTCCAGCGCGAACGAGCCCGGCGCCTCGCCGGGAGCGCGCATGAACGTCGGGCTCGGCACATCGAGCCGTACGACCCGGTTGGCGGTGTGGTGGGCGGGGGCGTCGTACATCACGCGGGCCACACCGGCGCCCGACTCGATGAACTCGTGCACGGTCGAGGTCAGGCTCAGACAGCTGTGCTCCAGCGCGAGCAGCCGTCCCTCGGCGTCGGCGCCGAGCCGGACCCGCTGGGTCGTGGGGCTGCGGTAGCCGGCGAGCGAGAACATCTGGCGGCGGGTCATGACGACCCGGACGGGGCGCGACAGGATCGTCGCGGCCATCACCGCGGCGACCTGGTGGGCGCGGACGCCCTTGCTGCCGAAACCGCCGCCGACGTGCTCGGAGCGCACGTGCACGGAGGCCGGGTCGAGCGAGAAGAGGCTGGCGAGTTCGGCCGCGACCCAGATCGTGCCCTGGTTGGAGTCCACGACCTCAAGCCGGCCGCCGTCCCACAGGGCGGTCGCCGCGTGGGGCTCCATGGAGTTGTGGTGCTCTTCGGGCGTGGTGTACTCGGCGTCCAGGACGACGGCGGAGGCGGCCAGTTCGGCTTCGAGGTCGCCCTTCTCCGTCACCGCGGGTCCACCGGGGCCGGGGACCGAGTACGCGTCGGGGTGTTCTCCGGCGAAGGTGACGTCGTGCGTCTCCTCCTCGTAGTGCACCACCAGTGCCTCGGCGGCCTCCCGGGCCTGCTCGGAGGTCTCGGCGACGACCAGCGCCACCGGCCAGCCCGCGTGCGGCACCCGGTCGTGCTGGAAGACGGCGATGGTCGGGTCCGGCGGCATGCCCAGCATGCCGACGTAGTCGGTGTCGACGCGCGGGGCGTTCCCGTGGTGCAGGACGGCCAGGACGCCCGGCATGTCCAGGACCGGGCCGTCCTCCACCGAGCTGACGCGGCCCCGGGTGACGGTGGACAGGACCAGCCAGCCGTGGGCCAGTTCGGTGAAGGGGATCTCGGCCGCGTAGCGGGCCGCTCCGGTGACCTTGTCGCGGCCCTCCACACGGGTGTGCGCGGTGCCGACGGCCGGTACCGCCCTGATTCCGGTCGTGGTGGTGGTCATCGGGCGGCCTCCTCGGCGAGTTCGCTCAGCACGGCGACGACGAGGTTGCGCATGAGTGTCACCTTGTATCCGTTGTGCGGCAGCGGCCGGGCGGCCGCCAGTTCGGCGTCGGCCGCGGCGGCGAAGGCGGCGGCGTCGACGGGTCCGCCGAGCAGGGCGGCTTCGGCGGCGCGGGCCCGCCACGGCCGGGACGCGACGGCCCCGAAGGCGAGGCGCACTTCGCGTACGACGCCGTCCTGCACGTCGAGCGCGGCGGCGATCGAGCCGATCGCGAAGGCGTACGAGGCCCGCTCGCGCACCTTGCGGTAGCGGGAGTTGGCGGCCACCGGGGCGGGCGGCAGGACGACACCGGTGATCAGTGCCCCTTGCGGCAGGGCGGTCTCCAGGTGCGGGGTGTCGCCCACCGGCAGGTAGAAGTCGGCGAGGGGCAGTTCGCCCGGTCCGTCGGCCGTCTCGTAGGTGACGACGGCGTCGAAGGCCGTGAGCGCCACTCCGAGGTCGGAGGGGTGGGTGGCCACGCAGTGGTCGGAGGCTCCGAGGATGGCGTGGTTGTGGTGCTCGCCCTTGATGGCGGGGCAGCCGCTGCCGGGGTCGCGCTTGTTGCACGGCTTGGTCACGTCGGCGAAGTAGCCGCAGCGGGTGCGCTGCAGCAGGTTCCCGCCGACGGTCGCCATGTTGCGCAGCTGCCCGGAGGCGCCGGCGAGGACCGCCTGGGTCAGGGCCGGGTAGCGGCGGCGCACGTCGGGGTGTGCGGCCAGGTCGCTGTTGCTGACGGTCGCGCCGATGCGCAGCCCGCCGTCCTCGGTCGTCTCGATGCGGTCCAGCGGCAGCTCGCGTACGTCGACGAGGCGGCCGGGGCGCTCGACGCCGGTCTTCATCAGGTCGACGAGGTTGGTGCCGCCGCCGAGGAACCGGGCGTCCGGGTCGGCGTCGAGGAGCGCGAGGGCTCCGGAGACGTCGAGGGCCCTCTGGTATCCGAACTCTTTCATGCCGCTGCCCCTTCGTGCTCGGTGCCCTGCTCGGCCTGGGCGGCCCGTGCGGCGGCGTCGGCCTCGGCCGCGCGGGCGACCGCCTGCACGATCGACACGTACGCGCCGCAGCGGCACAGGTTCCCGCTCATGCGTTCACGGATCTCTTCGGGGGTCAGGGGCGGCGGTCCCGCTTCGGGGCGTACGTCCTCGGTGGCGGCGCTCGGCCAGCCGGCGGCGTGCTCCTCGATGACCGCGACGGCCGAACAGATCTGGCCAGGTGTGCAGTAGCCGCACTGGTAGCCGTCGAGGTCGAGGAACGCCTGCTGTACGGCGTGCAGCTGGTCGCCCTCGGCGACGCCCTCGATGGTGGTGATCTCCCGGCCCTCGGCCGCCACCGCCAGGGTCAGGCAGGCGACGGCCCGCCGTTTGTCGACCAGGACGGTACACGCCCCGCATTGCCCCTGGTCACAGCCCTTTTTGGTGCCGGTCATATCGAGGCGCTCACGCAGGGCGTCGAGCAGGGTGGTGCGGTGGTCGACGGTCAGAGCGTGCTTCTCGCCGTTGATGTTCAACGTGACGGCGCTGTACGTCGACGGGGGCGCTGTGGCCATGATCAGCCTTCTTTCACATTCCCGGGCCGTCCCACAAGGACGGTCCGGCAGGCAGAGAGAACGGAAAAACGCTATAGACGTAAGAGACGCCGAGAGGCGTCGGAACACGGACCGGGAGTGGTGTCGGGTGGGGGGATGGCGCCCCGCGCGACGGGGGCGGGCCGGAAGCGTGCATGATGCAAGCAGGAAGGACCGCGGCCGACCACCGCCATCTGTCCAGGCAGGACGGCTCGCCGGTAAGGTGTACCTAACCGGACAACTGTCCGCTCACGAGAAAACGTAGTGGACACCTGTCCGCTTAGCAAGGACGGGATTCGGCCACGAACCCGCGAGGAGGACGCGTGGGGCACAAGAAGGACGCACCTCTGCGCTCGGACGCGCAGCGCAATCGCGAACGCATCCTGGAAGTGGCCGTGGCCGAGCTGACGCTCTGCGCGGACGCCCCGCTCAGTGTCATCGCCAAGAAGGCGGGCGTCGGGCAGGGCACGTTCTACCGCAATTTCCCCAACCGTGAGGCGCTGGTCCTGGAGATCTACCGCCACGAGATGCAGCAGGTCGCCGACGCCGCGTGCGAGCTGCTCCACACCCATGAGCCGGAGCGGGCGCTGCGCGAGTGGATGGACCACCTGGCCCGGTTCGCCATGACGAAGGCGGGTCTGGCGGACGCGATCCGGCAGGCCACCAGCGCACCCGGCGGCCCGGCGAAACCGGAACCCACTCCGGTGGCCGCCGCGGCGCTGCTCCTGCTGCGCACGAACGAGGAGGCGGGCACCATCCGCCCCGGCGTGACGGAGGACGACTTCCTCCTCGCCATCGCCGGGCTCTGGCAGCTCGACCCCCACGGGGACTGGCAGCCGCGCGCGGCCCGCCTGCTGGACTTCGTCATGGACGGGCTGCGCGCGGGGGCCCCGGGCCGCCGGTGAGGCCGGGTACCCGCCGCACTCAGGAAAGGGGACTCAGGACAGGGGTTCCTCGCGCAGGGCGCCCCAGTCCTCGGGGCCGACCTGGTGGAAGAGAGTCGCGGTGACCGCGGCCAGGCCCGTCCAGCCGGTCTGGTGGGAGGCACCGAGGCCCGCCCCGTTGTCGCCGTGGAAGTACTCGTAGAAGAGCAGCAGGTCCTTCCAGTGCGGGTCCTTGGCGAACTTGGCCTGGGCGCCGTGCACCGGGCGGTGCCCGTCGGGGCCGCGCAGGAACGTCGCGGTGAGCCGCCCGGAGATCTCCCGGGCGACCTCGTAGAGGTTCATCCGCCGCCCCGAGCCGGTCGGGCACTCCACGGTGAACTCCTCACCGTGATACGCGTGCAGGTTCAGCAGGGCCCGGATCAGCAGGATGTTGACCGGGAACCACACCGGGCCGCGCCAGTTGGAGTTGCCGCCGAACATGCCCGAGTCGGACTCGGCGGGCAGATAGCCGACCCCGTACGTCTGCCCCTTGACCTGGAAGCTGTACGGGTGCTCGGCGTGGTGGCGGGAGAGCGAGCGGATGCCGTACGGGCCGAGGAACTCCTTCTCGTCGAGCATGCGGGCCAGGACGCGCCGGAGCCGGTCCGGGCCGAACAGGGCGAACAGATGCCGTCCGCGGACACCGGGTCCGGCGGTCTGCTGTGCGGAGACGACGGCCTGCACGGCGGGGTGCCGGCCGATGAACTCCTGCGCCCCCGCGACCAGTTCGGGGAACCGCTGATCGGCCCAGCCGCCGACCACGCTGGTCGCCGCGAGCGGGATCAGCCCGACCAGGGAGCGCACCCTGAGCCGGACCGCCTCGCCGTCGGGCAGCCGCAGGACGTCGTAGAAGAAGCCGTCCTCCTCGTCCCACAGGCTCTCGTTGTCCCTGCCGAGGCGGTTCGTGGCGACCGCGATCCACGCGAAGTGCTCGAACAGGGTCTGCGCCTGCTCCACGTACACCGGGTTGTCGACGGCCAGTTCGATGGCGATCTCCAGGAGGTTCTGGCAGTACAGCGCCATCCAGGCGGTGCCGTCGGCCTGGTCGAGCTGGCCGCCCGTGGGCAGGGGCGCGCTGCGGTCGAAGACGCCGATGTTGTCGAGACCGAGGAAGCCCCCTTGGAAGACGTTGTTGCCGTCGACGTCCTTGCGGTTGAGCCACCAGGTGAAGTTCTTCATCAGCTTGAGGAAGGCGTTCTCCAGGAAGGCGCGGTCGCCGTGTCCGGTGCGCTGCTTCTCCAGCTCGTAGACGAAGAGGGTCGCCCAGGCGTGCACCGGCGGGTTGACGTCGCCGAAGTTCCATTCGTACGCGGGGATCTGGCCGTTGGGATGCAGATAGAGGCGGCGCAGCAGCAGGTCCAGCTGGCCCTTGGCGAACCCGATGTCGACCATCGCGAGGGCGAGGGTGTGGAAGGCGAGGTCCCAGGCCGCGTACCAGGGGTACTCCCAGGTGTCCGGCATCGACATGATCTCGTCGTTGACCATGTGGTACCAACTGCTGTTGCGCAGGCGGGGATCGGCGCCGAGCGGGTCGACGCCGTGCTCGGCGAGCCAGCGTTCGACGTCGAGGTGGTAGTACTGCTTGCTCCACAGCATCCCGGCCAGGGCCTGCCGGACCAGCCGCCGCTCGTCCTCGTTCGTCCCGTCCGGGGTGACGCCGTCGTAGAAGATGTCGGCCTCGGACCGGCGGGCCGCCATCACCTGGCCGAACTCGCCCCAGGGGTCGATGAGTTCGAGGGCGTCGGTCAGCCGCAGACGGATGCGCGCGCTCCCGCCGCCGGGCACGCTGAGCACGCTGTGCAGGGCCGCCTTGGTACCGGTCCCGGCGGGGTCGACGGCCGCCGTGTCGCCGTGCACGACATGACGTCCGATGCCGTCCTTCACGTACGGGGTGGGGTTCGGGCTGCCGAAGATGCGCTCGTCGTTGGTCTCGTTCCCGGTGAACAGCGCCGGGACGTCGGTGTCGCAGTACAGCCGGCGGGCGCCCAACTCCTCGTGGTCGGCGCGGATTCCGCCGGGCGCCCGCCGCAGACCCGGCACGGCGGTGCCACCGGCCCAGGACCAGGTGTGCCGGAACCACAGGGTCGGCAGCAGATGGAGCATGGCCTCGTCCGGGCCGCGGTTGTGCGCCGTGATCTCGACCAGCAGATCCTCCGGGCCCGCCTTCGCGTACTCGACGAACACGTCGAAGTAGCGGTCCTCGTCGAAGACACCGGTGTCCAGCAGCTCGTACTCGAAGTCCTTGCGGCCCCGGGCCCGGTTGGTGGCGACGAGGTCGCCGTAGGGGAACTCCCCCTGCGGATACTTGTAGAGGAACTTCATGTACGAGTGGGTGGGGGTGCTGTCGAGGTAGAAGTAGTACTCCTTGACGTCCTCGCCGTGATTGCCCTCGCTGTTGGTCAGGCCGAACAGCCGCTCCTTGAGGATCGGGTCGCGGCCGTTCCACAGGGCCAGGGCGAAGCACAGCCGCTGCTCGTCGTCGCTGACACCGGCGATCCCGTCCTCGCCCCAGCGGTAGGCGCGCGAGCGCGCCTGGTCGTGGGTGAAGTACGCCCAGGCCTCCCCGTCGGAGCTGTAGTCCTCGCGGACCGTCCCCCACTGCCGCTCGCTCAGATACGGACCCCAGCGCCGCCAGGGCGCCACTCCCTCGTCGGCCTCGGCCAGCCGCCGCCGCTCGACGTCCGGTGCGCCCCTGTCAGTTGTCATCACCCGTCCTCCTCACAGCCCGGCACGTGCGTCCACCATCGGACCGTTCCGGGCGGGCCGCAATGCACCGCGGGAGGGTCGGCCGCACGACTTCGGCGGACGATCGCACTCCGCTGACCAGCGGGTACGGCGACCGGTGGGAGCGACGGCCGGTCAGTCCCCGCTGCCCCAAAGCACCTGCAGGCTGAGCGGCTTGCGGAAGACCAGTCCGTACGGGGCGGTGGGGTGGGCGGGGTCGAGGCGCAGGGCGGGGAGGCGTTCGAGCAGCTGCCTCAGGGCGATACGGGTCTCCAGGCGCGCGAGATGGGCGGCGAGGCAGTAGTGCGGGCCGTGGGCGAAGGCCAGCTGGAGCCGCGCGTTCTCGCGGCGGACGTCGAACCTGTCGGGGTCGGGGAAGACCTCGGGGTCGCGGTTGGCTCCGGCGAGGGACACGGTGACCAGGTCGCCGCGGCGGACGGTGACCGGGCCGAGGACGGTGTCGCGGGTGGCGTAGCGGTCCACGACGGCCGCGCCCGGTTCGAGGCGCAGCGACTCCTCGATCGCGCCGTCCAGCAGGTCGGGGTCGGTCCGGACGAGGGCGAGCTGGTCGGGGTGGCTCAGCAGATGCAGCAGCGCGTTGGTGATCATGCCCTCGGTGGTCTCGATGCCGCCGAACATCAGGACCGCCGCGTTGGACGCCACCTCGGCCGGTGTCAGCCGTCCGGCGGCGGAGACGAGCAGCGAGGCCGCGTCCCGGTCGGCGACGGTGGCCTCCACGGCCGCCCGCAGCTCGGCGTAGGCCGCGGTGCCGGCGGGACCCGCCGCCTGTCCGGCGGTGATGTCCGAGACCGCCGCCACGATGGAGTCGTACCAGGACAGGACCGTCGCGGTGCTCGTGCCGACCAGCCCGAGCGCCTCGGTGACGACGGCGACCGCGAGCGGACCGGCGAAGGCGCGTCGCAGGTCGGCGGTACCGGCCGGGGCCAGTGCGGTGATGAGCCGGTCGCTCTCCCCCTCGATGAACGAGGCGAAGCCGTCATGGACCGCCCGGGGGCGGAACGGGGCGGTGAAGGGCTCCCGGTGGCGGGCGTGCGGAGCGCCGTCCAGGGACAGCATGCTCGGCCCGACGACCTGCGCGGTGGAGAACCGGGGGTCGTCGACGGTGAAGGTCTCGGCGTCCCGCATCACGCTCATCGCGAGGTCCCGGCGGGTCACCAGCCAGCCGTCCAGTTCGGGCAGCCAGGACACGGGCTCGTGCGCACGCAGGCGCGCCAGTCGTGCGTGGGGGTCCCGGGTGAGTTCGGCGAGGGTGGTGGCGGCGCCGAGGGGCGAGGAGGCGACGGCGTTCATCGCGGGGTCCGGCTGCGCGAGGTCCGGGCGGGTATGGGGTGTCCGATCACACGTAAGGCTAACGCTCGCTGTTCGGTTCGGTCCGTGCGTGGCCCTGCTCGGTCCGTACTCCGTCCAGTTCGGTCCGTGCTCAGTCCTGCTCGGTCCGTGCTCAGCCCTGCTCGGTCCGTGCTCAGCCCTGCTCGGCCGCTCCTCGGTACACGCGGTAGTTGGTGAGGACCGCGGTGACCACTTCGGTGCGGGACCGCAGCCCGGTGCGGGCGAACAGCCGGGTCAGGCGGTTGGCGACCGCGTCCTCGCTGAGCCGCAGGACCGTGGCGATCTGCCGGTTGGTGAGTCCTTCGGCGATCAGCGTCGCGAGCAGCTGCTCGTTCTCGGCGGTGGCCTGTCGGCGGCCGGGGACGGTGGTTCCGGCCTCGCGCATGGCGGTCCTGGTGTGGAAGCGGGGCAGGGCGGCGCCGGTCCCGCCGAACAGTTCGTACGCCTCGTGCAGCAGGGCGGGCGGGCCGGCGCCCGCGCCCGCGGCGGCGACGAGGGTCACCGCGGTCTCGAACGGCTGACTGCGGGAGCGGGCCAGTCGCACTGCTTCACGAAGGTTTCCACGAACAGTGCCGAACCCACCGAACCCGCCGGGACCGATCTGGCCGGGCTGGCCGGGCTGTCGCTGGACGTGGGCCGACGCGAGCAGATACCTCAGCCGTGTCCTTGCGTCACCCGTGCGGTCGGAGATCAGCCGCAGGTGCCGCAGACAGGCCGCCGCCTCACCCGGACGTCCTTCCTCCGCGTGCGTCTCGGCGAGCGCGGCCCACAGTTCGTCGGTGCCGGCGATCTGTCCGCGGAGCGCCGCCGCGTCCAGGCCTCGGCGCAGCGCCTTCTCCGCGCCGGCCGGATCGCCGAGGACGCGCAGCACCTCCGCTTCGACGGCGTCCAGGGAGTACTCCAACGGGCTCTCCCCGTGACCGCCCGCGGCGTCCCCGCGCACACTGTCGAGGAGGCGGCGGGCGCTCGTGGGGCGGCCCCGGGCCAGCAGGACGGCGGCGGTCCGCGCCGGGATCAGATGGCTGTCCGCCGCGGGGGTGCTCGTCTGGTTGTTCGCCAGCATCCAGCGGGCCGACTCCAGTGCCTCGTCCCAGCGGCCCTGGAGATGGCGCCAGAGGAACAGGCTGCGTGGGGCCAGCAGGTCGGCTGTCAGACCCTGTGCGTCCAGCAGGGCTTCTGCCGCGCGCAGGTCCCGGCCGCTGAGCAGCTCGTCGAACATGGTGGTGGCGAGCGCGTGCACATGACCGGCGTCGAGGTACGAGGCCTCCGGGAAGGCCAGTGACTCGCGGAAGCGCTCCGGCCGGCCCAGTGCCAGTTCCGCCACGGCCCGGAAGTAGGCGGGCTTCGCCCGTGCGTGGGCGTCGGTCGCCCACACGTGCTCGGTCCGCGCCAGCAGGTCCAGTACCTCCTGCCACCGCTCCAACTGGCTCAGCGCCAGGGCCCGGCCGGTCACGGCGGCCAGGTCGGGCAGGCGCAGCTCGTCCCACCAGCGTGCCGTGGCCAGCCGGGACAGGGCCCGCCAGTCCAGGTCGTTGGCCGTCGCCGCCGTGAACAGGCTGGCGGTGTCCTGCAGCGCCCGGGGGCCGAGGACGTCCGCCAGGTTGCGCAGGACCGACTCCGCGATGGTCCGGGCGGTGTGGTGGTCGCCGGCGTTGTAGGCGGCCTTGGCGTACTGGTGCAGGGCCGCGACGCGGTCGGCCGGCCGCTCCGCGAGGTGGCCGGCCGCCCGGCACCACCGGAGCACGCCCCTGCCTTCGGAGTCGGGGTGCAGTCTCTGCGCGGCGGCCGTCAGTTCGGCGACCGCGCGGTCGAGGTCGACGAGGGATCCGGCCTCCGCGACGCGGTCCGCGAGGTAGGCCACCGCGTCCGCCTCGTCGGGCAGGGCCGTGAGCGCCGGTCTTCGCGGGTGCGGGGTGGCGCCCTCCGCGCCCTCCGCGCCCTCCGTGCTCGCTGCGCTCACCGCGTCCTGCTCCGCCCACAGCGCCTCCACCGCGGCGGCGGACAGCCGGCTGCGCTCCAACGGCCCGAGCCGCTCCCGCACGGCATGCGCCACGACCGGCAACCGAAACCGCCGGCCGGGCGGGGTGGTGTCGTCGGGGACGGGGTCGAGGTCGGGGTCGGGGAGGGTGGCGTCTCGCGAGGCGTAAGTGGCCGTGGCGTCGACGGCCGCGTCCACGCGGTTGGGAGCATCCGTGTCGGCGGGTGCCGGAAGAGACCCGGTCATCACCGTGTCGGCCGGTGCCGGGAGGACTTCGGCGATGTCCACGTCGGCCGGTGCCGGAAGAGACCTGATCATTTCCGTGTCGGCCGGCGCCGGGAGGACTTCGATGATGTCCGCGTCGGTCAGGGCGCGGAGTGCGTCGTTCACCTCGTCCGTGGACAGGCCGGTCGACGCCGCGATCAGCCGCGCGGCCCGACCGCCGAGCGGCCACAGGATGCTGAGCGCCCCGGCCACCGTGCGGCACGGCTCGCCCAGCGCGTCCAGCGCCGTCATGAACCGGTCGTGGTCCGCCGGCACCGGCGTCGGTCTGCGCGCACCGACGAAGGCGTGGCCGTCGGCCACCCTGATCGCGCCCTGCCGCGTCCACTCGGTGAGCAGCGCGTCGACCGCGCCGGGGACCCCGAGGGTGAGTTCCCGCACCCGCCGGGCCAGCGTCGTGTCGGGCGTGGCGCGCAGCCGGCGTGCCACCACGGTGGTGGTCTCTTCCGGTCCGAGCCGGGACAGGACGAGCGTGTGGGTCCAGCCGCTCTCCGGCCCGGCCCCCCTCGGCGTACCGCGTCCCGCTTCCGAGGCCAACAGCCGTACGGTGTCCGGCACTCGCGTGAAGTCGGTCTCCCGGAGCACGGCCAGCGAACCGGCGTCGGCATGCTGGATGTCGTCCATCATCACGAGCACGGGCGCGGATGCGGATGCGGATGCGGGCCCGGGGTGCGTGAGAGCGGCGCGCAGCAGTCCCCCCATGGCCGTCCCGTCCCGCTGCTCGGCCGCCCGCAGGGCCTCGGTGGCCGGCCGCGTCGCCCGTCGGTGTGCCCCGGCCGGGCGGTGCTCCTCCAGGGCCATGACCAACCGCAGCGCCAGCAGGAACGGCTGTGCCTCGTCGCCGGGTACGCAGTTCACGCCGAGCACCGTCGCCCCCCGCGCCCGGAGGAGTTCACCGACGGCGTGCACGAACTCGGTGCGCCCGACGCCTCGTTCGCCGCGGACGAGCACCAGACGCGGCCCGCCCGGATCGCTCAGCCGGCCATGGACCTCGTCCAACTGCCGTTCGCGGCCGACCAGTCGACCGGCCGAACGGTCCAGGCTCACGGCCGTGCCCCCGTGCAGCAGCCAGGGGGTTCCGGACGGAGCAGTCATGGTCCACCGCGCTCTCCTCGACGACATGTGCCGGGCGGGCGGTGACGCACCCACGCGTGGAGAGCGCCGTCGGCCGGCCCTTCGTCCGGGCCCTCGGGCCGGCGACAGCCATTATGGTCATGTGCCAGGGGCTGTTTACATGTGGCCGTTTCCGCTGGTCGCTTCCGTCCGGCGAGCACCGGATCAGGAGGCGTGGACGTGTATGACGGCGGACCTGTCATAGGCCGGGACGGCGAGATCCGGGAGGTGACCCGGGTCCTGCTGTCCACCGGTGACCCGGCACGCGTCCTGCTGCTCGTCGGCGCTGCCGGCACGGGCAAGACCGCCGTACTGGAACACGCTCGGCGAGCGGCGGTCGAGGAGGGTGCCAGGGTCCTGCGGCTGCGCTGCCACGACAGCGGGAGCACGCCCGGCGCCGCCGCCCTGGCCGACGGCGTCCACAGCGCACTCACCAAGGTCCACAACCGCCGGAGCACGGCCCGCATCAGCGGCACCCGTCGAACGCCGCGGCAACCCTCAGGTCGGTACGGTGAGTTGAGTCAGCTTGCCGTACTGGGCGAGGCGCTCACGGACGCCGCCCGTGACACCCCTTTCGCGCTGGTGATCGACGATGTCGAGCGCCTGCCGCCGGCCACGGCCTCCGCCCTCGGCCTGCTCCTGCGTGTCTTCCGCCCGGCCGGTGTGCCGATGGTGATGGCCGGCCGACCCGTGCACCCGCAGGACGGCGGAGCCTCCCGACTGGCCGCGGCGGCCGACCGGTTGCTCGAACTGCCGCCGCTGCGCCCCGCCGACGCCGAGGCCCTGATGGAACGCGTGCTCGGCCGCCCGGTCGAGCCCGCGCTGGTGACGGCCGTACTGCGCGCGCTGGGACCGATGGCGGGCACACCCGAGGCCGTGCTGTCGGTGCTGGACTCGATGGAGGGGCGCGGCGGCCTCCTCGAACTCGGCGGCCATGTCTGCCTGACCGAGCCGGAGCAGGCGCTGAGGCTCACCACGGACGTGGCACGGCTGACCCGGCTCTGCTGGCCCGGCGGGCCCCCGGACGCCGCCGACCTGGACGCGGCCGCCGCGGTGGCCCGCGCCCTGGAACACGCCGAGACACGGTTCGACGATCTGCACCGGCTGAAGCCGGGAGGCCCCCGGCGGGCCGGCCTCGTCGACCGGGCCCTGACACCGCTGGTCGGGGACGGGATCCTGACCGTGGACGAGGACGGCCGGGCGTCGTTCGCCGTCCCGGCGCTCGCCGCGGCGCTGCGCGCCCTGCCCACCCATCACGACGTGTCGTCGTTGCACGCCCTGATCACCAGATCGCTGAGCGACCGGCTCGGCGCGGAGACGGCGGGGGGTGGCCATCCCCGCCTGGCGGACCATGTGAGCGCCGCCGGGGCCGAGTTGGACGACGCACTCGCGGTGGACGTACTGCTGGCGGCGGCCCGTACGGACGCCAGATCCGACTGGCCGCGGTCGGTCCGCGCCTACTTCTCGGCACTGGGACGCCTGGCTTCGTACGACCGCAGGACGCCCGGCGTGCTGTACGAGTCCGCCGAACTGAGCCTGCGCCACGCCGACCACCCCGGCGCGCTGGCCCTGGGCGCCCCCCTGCTCGCCTGCCTGCCCCCACCACCCACCGAGCGCCCCACCGGAGACGGACGCGATAGCCGGGACGGACGCGAAGCCGAGAACGAAGGCGAAGCCGAGAACGAAGGCGACGGCCGGCACGGGAATCGGGCCACGGATCTGAATCGGGACCGGGGCCGGGGCCGGGGCCGGGACCGGGACCGGGGCCGGGGCCGGGACGCGGATCAGGACCGGGACCGTCTGGCGTACGTCACCGAAGTGTGGGCGCTGGCGGCCTTGCACGAACACCGACTGCCGTACACCGGCGGCTCCGGAGCTCAGGACACCGATGTTCAGGACACCGGTGCTCCGGAACACCTGGCCGCCGCGGAGGGATTCGCGGCGCTGGCCGGTCCGTACGGGATCGGCCGGGTCGTACGCCCTCCCGCGGGCGAGGCCCGCCCGGCCGCGCGCCACCCGGCAGCCGGCCACCGGCCCGGCTCCGGGCCGCTCCCCTCGCCCGCGGAACTACGGCTGCTGGCCGCCGCCTCGGGCGGGCGGGCCGAGCTGCTGGAGGCACTGGGCGCCCTGCCGCCGGAGGCGAACGCCGCGCACACCGTGGACCGGCTGCGGCACGCGGCCACCCACGCGGACCTCGCCGACGCCCTGGCCGCCGTGCTCGGCGACCGCTACTCGGGCGCGGGGGACAGCACCGCCGCGCTCCACCACGCCCTGGTGCGCTCCTATCTGGAGGGCGACTGGGACCGGGCTCTCGCGGCCGCCCGCCGGATCGAGGCACGCAGCCGGACCCGTGGCACGGAGGCCGGCACCGCACAGTGCGCCCGCGCGCTGGCGGCCGAGATTCACTGCGCACGCGGGGAGTTGGGCCATGCCCGGACCTGGCTGGAGCTGATTCCCGACTCGGTGACCCACCCGCTCGTCGCCTGGGCCAGGATGAGCCTGCGGTACTGGTCGGGGCAGGCGGCCCAGGCGCTGGAGGGAGCGCGCGAGGACGTACGGCGGGCTCGCCGGGACGGTCTGCTGTCGGGCATCGAGAAGGTGCTGCTGCGGTACCTGTCGTACGCCCTGCTGGAAGGCATGCCGCAGGCCATGCGCCGGACGCTGGGCGAACTGGAGGCGCTGCACGAGGAAGTGGGCTCCGCCATGACGTACGAGACCGTGTTGCTGGGCCGGGGCCTGGTGCACGGAGAGACGGACGGGGCGCGGGCCGCCCTGCGGTCGGTGGAAGGGCGGGGTGACGCGTACTTGGGCCTGCTCTGCCGGCTGATCCTGGTGGAGATCGGCGACGACTCCGACCGGCGGCTGGCCGAGGCCTCTTACCTCGCGCAGTCGCTGGGGATCGGGCGCGCGACCCGTACGACACTCGGGCACATGGCGCGGCGGCGGAGTCTCGTCCTGCCGAGGCTGCGGCCGGCCAGGGACCGGCTGAGCGAGGCGGACGTCCGGCTGACGGTGCTGGTCAGCGACGGGGCGACCAACCGGCAGATCGCGGCGCGGCTGGCGTCGAGCGAGAAGACCGTGGAGCGGCGGCTGACGCAGTTGTTCCAGCGCACCGGGTGCCGCTCCCGGGCGGAGCTGGCCGCGGCCTGGCTGGACGGCAGCCTCGCCGACCGCGGCCTGGTGCCGGACGGAGTGCCCGGCACCACCCGCTGACCGGAGGGCAGGATGCTTCGAACAGGCCGGACGGGTCAGGAGAAGCGGGCCGTGTGGGTGTCGACGGGGACACCCAGGCGGCCGGTGTCCAGGGAGCCGTCCGTGTGCACCGCGATGTGCCATTCCGCGTCGGTGATCCAGCCGAGTACCAGGAGCGCGTCGGTCTCGCGCAGCGGGGCGTCGGCCCATCTCTCGTCGCGGAACTGGGCGGCGGTGACCACGAAGAGCCGGCGGGACGCCCCCGCGGATCTCCCGCTGTCCTTGTCGGCCGGCGCCTCCTTGTGAGCCAGGGCCTCCTTCCGGGTGGCCGCGGGATACAGCCGGGCCGACCGCGTGCCCAGTCCGTCGGTCACCGGAGGGGTGGTCGCGGAACCCACCAGGACGACCGTGGCGAGGTGCCCGACCGGCCCCGAGACGACCTCGGTGATGAGGGCCTGCGCCAGCCGCAGCACCTCGTGGTCGTCACCCGTCAGCGCGATCGGCCCCGGCAACTGCGCGAGGTCGACCAGCACCCGGTCCCCCCTGTGCAGGCCGAGGGTGACGGTCAGGGAGTACGGGTGTGTGGGCCCGCCGCCGGAGGTGCCGGCCGCCCGCAGGCTCGCGGGGTCCAGCGACCACTCCTTGCCCGAGACGTCCGACGTCCACGGTGCGGGCGCCGCCGCGTCGGCCTGCGCGAGCTGCACGGTGAGCCGCTGCCCCGAGTGGACGACCGACTGCACCTCGGGCAGTCGGCGCGCGTCCCGCACGCGTCCCTCGGCAAGTACCTGCAACCCCAGGGCGACGGTCTCCAGTACCTTCCGGTCGGCGCCCGGCCCCGCGGTACGGGCCTGTCCGGAGGAGGAACCGAGTTTCCGCCGGGTGAGTGCGGCGGCGGCCCCGAGCAGCACCAGGCCGAGCACCACGAACAGGACAAGGGACACGATCATGGGGCTACCTTTGTTGCTAGAAGTGCCAGAAGTTGCGGGGCGCCGCCGGGAGTTGCCCGGAGCGGCCAGGGGTGGTCACGGGCCGCACGGCATCCCGTACGCACGCTCCGGCAACCGGAGTGCGTCGGAACGCGCTCTCACCCCATCGTCGTGCGGCCGGCTGCCCGGGTGAAGCCGTCCTCGCGAACCTTGCCGTTCCGTACAGGAAGTTCTTGCGCGCCTTCGGCCGAGCCGCCTTGCACGGAGCCGTCCCGCACCGGGTGCTCGCGCCAGGTTTCCCTCGGTTGTGGGCCGAGGGGCCTTCGGTACGGCTGTCCGATCTCCGCAGGTGGCAGCATCAGCCCCGGAACCATCTGGACGACCACGTTCCTCATGGGCGGCCACAGGCGCGAGGCGGGAGGGCCCATGCCCCGGCAGGTACTCACCGGGACCGTGGGCGTGGCGATCCACGCGCCCGCGCCCTTGGTACGTGCCGGACTGGCCGGTTTCGTCGCCCTGGACCCCCGTCTGCACGAGCTGCCGCGGGACAGGATCCGTGAGGCCGACGCGATCGTGGTCGCGGTGGAGACGGCGGACGCCTCCGCCCTGGACCTGCTTCCCCGCCTGAGCGACGAACCCGACGCACGCTTCCTCGTGGTCGTGGGCAAGCGGTGGGGGGCCGACCTGTCAGCGGCCCGGGAGCGGGGCGTACGCGCCGTCGTGTGGTGGGACTTCTGCAGCCCCGACGTCTTCGCCCGGACCGTGCGGGCGGTGGCGGCCGGAGACGGGAGCGCTCCCACACCCGTGCAGGCACCCAGGCTGAACTCCCGCGAGGTGGACGTGCTGCGTCTCATCGCGGAGGGAAAGCAGTGCGACGAGATCGCGGTCGAGCTCTCCTACTCCGAACGCACGGTGCGCTACATCCTGTACGGGGCCATGAAGCGCACCCGGACCCGTAACCGCGCGCACGCCGTGTCCTATGCGATCCGGGCCGGACTGATCTGAACCGCGCTGCTGCGGCGGTGGTTCGCCCGGTAGGCGTGTCGGGAGTATTGACGCGCCTCGTGAAACAAGTCGATAGTTTTTGTATCTTCGACTCACCGTCGCGAGGCCCGGCGAAAGGGACTCCCCATGGGCCGCTACAGCCGGCTCCACCGCATCGAGCAGATGGACCCGCAACAGGACTACGAAGAGATCTTCCGCCTCATCACCGCGTACGAGTTCCCCTGGGACTACCTCCAGGGCGTCTCGGTCGCCTTCCTGCGCGACTACGGCGTACCCCGCATCTCCCGACTCCTCGACCACACGCAGGAGTTCGAGCGCGCCGGACAGAAGCGGTACGACGACACCGTGCTGATCGCCCACGAGATCGTGCGCGACGGCATGGACTCCGAGCACGGCAGGGCAGCGGCTCGCCACCTCAACCGCATCCACGGCCGCTACCGCATAGCCAACGAGGACTACCTCTACGTCCTGGCCACCACCGTCGTCGGGCCCAAGCGCTGGATCGACCGATTCGGCTGGCGGCCGTTGTCACCGCACGAGACCGAGAGTCTCGCACTCGTCGGCCGGCGCCTGGGCGAGATGATGGGCATCGCCGAACTGCCCGCCGACTACGCGGAGTTCGCCCGCCTCCACGACTCCTACGAGCAGCGGATGTTCACGTACGACCCGGCCAACAGGCGGGTCGCGACAGCCACGTTGAGGGTCGTCACCCAGTGGTACCCGAACTGGCTGCGGCCGTTGGTGGCGCGCGCCTCCCTCGCCGTACTCGACGACCCGTTGCTCACCGCGCTGGGCTTCCCTCCGCAGCCGCGCCGGGTGCGGACCGCGACGCACCGCGCGTTACGGGCCCGGGCCGCCCTGGTGCGCCGGCTGCCACCCCGGCCCGCCTGGCACCCGTACCGGCCCAAGGCCCGTACGTACCCCTTCGGCTGGACGCTGGACGACCTCGGTCCGCACTGGGCCCACTCCAGGCCGCTGCGGCCGCTGCCGGACGAGGACGCAGGCCGGCCCTCCTGCGACACGAACGGACACCACACCCCACCGGCCGGTGGCGGTCCCACACACCAGGAGCTCCGATGACCGGCACGGACCAGGACGCGGCGACCCGCCCCGCCACCTTCACCGTCCGCTCCCCCGCCACCGGTGATCCCGTCGGCGAGCACCCGGTCCACGGCCTGGAGGAGGTGGCCCGCGCCGTGGAACGGGCCCGGACCGCCGCGGCCGGGTGGGCCGCGCTCCCCGCGGGACACCGACGCGCACACCTGCTGCGGTGGAAGCACGCACTCGCCTCCTCGCTCGACGCCGTCGCGAAGACGATCGCGGCGGAGACGGGCAAGCCGCACGGCGACGCGGTACTGGAGGTCGTCCTCACTCTGGAGCACCTGAACTGGGCCGCCCGCAACGCCGACCGCGTGCTGCGACGGCGCCGCGTACGCAGCGGCCTTCTCGCGGCCAACCAGCGGTCCTCCGTGGTCCATCGACCGCTCGGCGTGATCGGGGTGATCGGACCGTGGAACTACCCCCTCTACACCCCGATGGGTTCGATCGGTTACGCGCTGGCCGCCGGCAACGCCGTGGTGTTCAAGCCCTCCGAGCACACCCCCGGTACGGGCGTACTGCTGGCCGAACTCCTGGCTTCGGCCGTTCCCGAACACGCCGGTCTGCTCACCACGGTGACCGGTGCGGCGGCGACGGGCGAGGCGCTGGCCCGCTCGGGCGTCGACAAGGTGGCGTTCACCGGGTCGCCCGGGACCGCACGCAAGGTCATGGCCGTGTGCGCGCGGTCACTGACGCCGCTCCTCGCCGAGTGCGGCGGCAAGGACGCGACGATCGTGACGGCCGACGCCGACCTCGACGCGGCGGCCGACGCCGTCGTGTGGGGCGCGCTGAGCAACGCCGGCCAGACCTGCGCGGGCGTCGAACGCGTCTACGCCGTACGGGAGGTGCACGCCTCGCTGTGCCGCAAGGTGGTCGAGCGGGCCGGTGCGCTGCGGACCGGCCCCGTACCGGACGCCGTCTACGGTCCGATGACGATGTCCGCCCAGACGGCCGTCGTGCGGCGGCATGTGGAGCAGGCGCTGGCGGACGGTGCGCGTGCCCTGCTGGGTGACTCGGCGTCGATTCCGGCCTCGGGTGCGTTCGTCACGCCGGTCGTCCTCGCCGACGTGCCGGAGGACTCGCCGGCGATGACCGAGGAGACGTTCGGGCCGGTCGTGGCGATCAACGCGGTGGCGAGCGTGGACGAGGCCGTGCGGCGTGCCAATGCCTCGCCCTACGCGCTGGCCGCCTCGGTGTTCAGTCGTGACAGGCGGGCCGGTGCCGCGATCGCCGCGCGGCTGCGGGCCGGAGCGGTGTCCGTGAACTCCGTGCTCGGCTTCGCCGGTGTCCCGGCCCTGCCGTTCGGCGGCTCCGGGGAGTCCGGCTTCGGACGCATCCACGGCGCGGACGGACTCCGGGCGTTCACCGCGCCCCAGTCGGTCACCGTGCAGCGCTTCGCCCCGCCGGTGAACCTGACCTCCTTCAGCACTCCCGCCGCCGCCCGGGAACGCGCGGTCGCGGCGGCGAGGTGGCTGCACCGGCACCACTGAGGGCCCGGAGGGGCTGGGCCTGCACCGGTACCGGCACCGGTACCGGCACCGGCACCGCTGACGGCCCAGCGGGTCCGGGCGACGTGCGGCGTCAGGCGTTCAGGAGCGGGGCGAGGTAGCGGCGGGCGAAGGCGCGGGCCTGGTCCTCGTCCTCCATCTCGATGCAGCTCGACGGGTTCAGCAGGAAGGAGACGGCGACGCGGACCATGAGTTCGGCGACCGGCCGGGGATCGGAGTCGCCGCGCCCCTCCACCTGCTGGGCACGGAGCAGATGTGCCGTCAGATAGTCGCAGGTGGCCTCCAGCGAGGGGCCTCCCTGGACGGTCAGATAGGGCAGCACCACCTCGGGTTCGAGGCGCAGCAGACCGCCGAAGAGAGGGTGCGCCCTGGTGTACCGCAGGGCCACCACGAAGCCCTCCACGACCCGTTCCTCCATGGTCGGCAGGCCCGCCACCGCGGTGTCGAGTTTCTGGAAGAACCTGCTGCCCTCGCGCAACAGGCAGGCCTCGACCAGTCCGTCCTTGGTCCGGAAGCGGCGGTGGACGGTGACCCTGGAGACCCCGGCCCGTTTGGCGACGTCGTCCATGGAGGAGCGGCGCAGACCGAACGTCGTGAACTGCTCCAGAGCGGCGTCCAGGATGCGCCGCGCCACCTTTTCCTCCGTCTCGGGCCGGGCGATGGCCCGGGCGAGCAGGGAGTCGTTCGCAGAAGTCGTCATGGTGCTGCTCACGATACCCGCCGAGATCCACCGAAGAGACTGTGAAACAACTACCATCTCTTTGTAACCAGCCGGAACCCGGAGGATCTCATGGGCAGTCGACTCACCCCGGAACAGTCCGACTTCGTCGCGGCGGTCCGCGACTTCGCCAAACGCGAGTGCGGCACACGTGAGCAACGGGACGCGCTGACCGGAGGCGGCCACGACCGGCACCACCCCGGTCTCTACGACAGGCTCGCCGGACTCGGCTGGCTCGGGGTGTGCCTGCCCGAGGAGTACGGCGGTTCGGGCGGCGGACTGGCCGACGCCTGCCTGTTCCTTGAGGAGACGTCGTACGGAATGGTCCCGGCGGGCGGTTTCGTCACCAGCGTCATCACCGCCAAGGCGTACGAACGGTTCGGCACCGAACGGCAGAAGCGGGAGGTGCTCTCGGGGGTCGGGCGGGGCCAGGTCCTCGCGATCGCGATGTCCGAGCCCGGCGCCGGTTCCGACGTGGGGGCGCTCACGTGCCGCGCGCGGCGCGGTCCCGGCGGGGACTGGGTGATCGACGGTCAGAAGACGTGGATCTCCAACGCCCATATCGCGGACAGCATCCTCCTCGTGGCCCGGACCTCCGGGGACAGGCACGCGGGGCTCACCATGTTCCACGTCCCGGCGGACACACCCGGCGTGGAGATCCGGGGCATCGAGACCATGGGCGGGCGCGAGGTGAACGACGTCCACCTCACCGAGGTCCGGCTGCCCGCCGACGCCGTCGTCGGGGAGGTCGACGACGGCTGGCGGCAGTTGATGGCCGGCCTCAACCACGAGCGGCTCTTCCTGGCCGCCTCCATGCTCGGTCTGGCCCGCCGCGCGTTCGACGACGCCGTCGGCTACGTACGCGAGCGTGAGCAGTTCGGCCGCCCCGTCGGCTCGTTCCAGGCCCTGCGCCACCGGATCGCCGACCTCGCCACGGAGATCGAGTGCACCCGGCTGCTGGTGCGCGAGGTGGCCCTGGACTGCGACGCCGAACCGGAGCGGCTGTTCCCGCGCGAGGCGTCCATGGCCAAGCTCAAGGCAACCGAGACCGCCAAGCGAGCGGCCCTCGAAGGCATGCAGATGATGGGCGGCTACGGCTACGCCACCGAGTACGACATGGAACGCCACCTGCGCGCCGCGGTCGTCTCCACCGTCTACGGCGGGACGAGCGAGATCCAGCGGGACATCATCGGCAAGACCTACGGCCTGTAGTCGGAAGGCTCGGACCATGAAGAACAAGCTCAGTCCTCGTACAACTCCCCCAGCGCGACGGCGTACTTGTCGCGGATGACCCGCCGTTTCATCTTCAGCGACGGGGTCAGCTCCCCGGTGGCCGGGCCCCACTCCTCCGCGAGCAGCCGGTACCGCTTGACCTGCTCGGTGCGGTTCAGGCGCGCGTTGGCCGCCGTCACGGCCCGGTCCACCTCCTCCCGTACGAGCGGATGCGCCGCCAGGGACTCCAGGGCGTCAAGGCCGGTGTCCTTGGCGATGCCATGGGCCTCGGCCCAGGCGGGGGCCGTCTCCGCGTCGAGCACCAGCAGGGCCACGAGGTAGGAGCGGTTGTCGCCGTGCACCAGGGCCTGACCGATCAGCGGGTGCTCCTTGAGGGCGTTCTCCACCAGCGCCGGAGAGACGTTCTTGCCCGTCGACGTGACGATCATTTCCTTCTTGCGGTCGGTGAGCCACAGATAGCCGTCGTCGTCGAGCCGGCCGATGTCACCGGTCCGCAGCCAGCCCTCCTCGTCCACCTCCGGCCCCACCGTGCCGTCCTCGCGCAGATAGCCGGAGAACACGGTCGAGCCGCGCACCTCTATCTCGCCGTCCCCTGCGACGCGGACCTCCACGGACGAGACGGGGCGCCCCACCGAACCCAGCCGGAAACCGGTGCGCGGGCTGTTGGTGGTCGCCACTCCGGTGGTCTCCGTGAGCCCCCACGCGTCCATGATCACGATGCCGAATCCGGCCCAGAACCGCACCACGTCGATCGACATGGGAGCCGAGGCGCTGGCCGCCCAGCTGATCCGGTCCAGTCCGCCCGCGGCCAGCAACGGCAGCAGCACCTCGGCCCGTTGCCGGGCGTAGGCCTCCGCCAGTTCGGCGGGCGGTCGCTCGCCCCGCTCCCGGTGCCCGACATGCTCCCGGGCCACCCGGTTGGCTTCCTCGATGGCCGCCCGCTGTTCCGCCGGCAGCAGCGACAGTACGGCCCGGACGGCGGCGGCGAGCTTCTCCCAGACACGTGGCACGCCGAAGAACTGGGCCGGTCGCACCTTGCGCACGATCGCGGCCACGCCCGTCGGGTCGGCGCACAGATGGACGTGCGAGGCGCGGTGACAGGGCAGGTAGATGCCGAGCATCCGTTCGGCGATGTGCGCGAAGGGGAGGTAGCAGATGTGCTCGACGTGCGGCGGCAGTTCGACCACCTCGTCCAGTGCCGCCGCGTTGGCCAGCACATGGCGGTGGTTGAGGACGACACCCTTGGGTTCGCCGGTGGTGCCCGAGGTGTAGACGACCGTCAGCGGGTCTTCGGGCCGTGCGGCGTCCAGGGTCTTCGCGAACCGCTCCCGGACCGCCTCACGGCCCAGGGCGGCGTAGGGGAAGTGACTGCCCTCCGCGCCGGCCTCCACCACGACGATCCGGTCCAGCGGGACATCGCCGTCCGCCAACAGCGGCTCCCAGAGCGCGACTTGAGCGGCCCCCTCGACGACGGCGACCCGCGCCCGGCAGTTGCGGGCGATGTGGGCGACCTGCTCGGGGGCGGAGGTGCCGTAGACGGTGACGGGTACGGCACCTAGACGCACCAACGCCAGGTCGGAGAGCCAGTGTTCGGGCCGGTTGGCCATCATGAGCAGCACGTGGTCGCCGCGGCCGACGCCGAGCGCCGCGTAGCCCGACGCGAGGCGGGTGGTGTGCTCCCTGACCTGCGCCCAGGTAAGCGTCACCCAGCCGCCGTCGTCCGGCCCGGTGTTCTCCGGTCCGGCGGTGTCCGGTCCGGCGCTGTCCGGCCCGGCGCTGTCCGGTCCGGCGCTGTCCGGCCCGGCACTGTCCGGTTCAGCGCCGTCCAGGCCGGTGTCATCCAGGCCGGTTCCGCCCGGTCCCTGCCAGGAGAGGGCGGGCAGTTCGGCGTACAGACGCGCGTTGCGTTCCAGCAGCAGCGGCAGGGTCAGTCCGGTGGGGGATTGCACCTGTTCGGTGAGAGATTGTGCTGATTCGGCGGGGGGTTGTGCCGGCAGTTCGGTTGTCACAGCCACTCCTTGACGCGCTCCACCAGACGGGCGGGTTCGGGTCCCACGGGCGTCACATTGAGCATGGTGACGCCCGACTCCCGGAACGCCTCGACACGGTCCCGTACACAGCTCTCGGGTCCGGCCAGGCTGACCAGTTCGCACAGTTCGGCCGGGACGGCGGCCTCCGCCTCGTTGCCGTAGGCCTCGGCGACCCAGACCGCGTCCAGGCCGGCCGCCTCCAGGGCGGCGGCCCGGTCCGCGGCGGCGCGCGGATCCCCGGCGTAGGTCAAGGGTGTGGACAGATGCATCAGTTGACGTCCTTGGCTGCGGGGTCGACACGGTCTCCGGTTCAACCAGACCCAGAACTTACTGAGCGTTCGCTAAGACAGTAGGAGGAGCGGAGGGAACGGTCAACGCCTCGGGAGCGACCATCCTCGATATACGGCCTCTTCGGCCCCTCTCGACCTCTCTCCGACCTCCCCCTGGCCCCTCACTGGCCCCTCCCCGGGATTCCCTCCGACCTCTCCGCAGTCTCTCCCACTGATCGATCGATAAGCGGCCGTTCCCCGCGCACGGCATCCCGCCGACATACGATGTCTTTCGCCACCGGGCCGCCCGAGGAGCGCAGTTGAGCGAGGAGCACAGTTGAGCAGCGAACCGAGCCGGGCCACCGTCGCCCCCGCGCAGCACTGGCGCTCGTACGGTCCGCTCGATCTGCACCCCATCCTCCTGCACGCCATGGAGGCCTTCAACGAGCACGGCTATCACGGCACTTCGGTGCGTGACATAGCCACCCGGGTCGGCGTCACCGTGCCCGCGCTGTACTACCACTACGAGAACAAGCAGGCCCTGCTCACCACGCTCCTGGAGACGTCCATGAAGGACGTCCTGGACCGCTGCCGGGCCGCGGCGGCCGAGGCGGGCGACGATCCGCTGTCACGTTTCCGGGGCATGGTGGAGTCGATCGTGCTCTACATGGCCAACCGCAAGGGCATGGCCTTCCTGGACACGGAGATCCGCAGCCTGGAGCCCGAGAACCGCGCCCGGTACGTGGCGCTGCGCGACTATCTGCAGCACATGCTGCTGGACACCGTCCGCGCCGGCATCCGCGAGGGCGCGTTCACCACGCCGATCCCGGCCGACGCGGTGCGGGCGATCCTCATCATGTGCCAGGGCGTGGCCAACTGGTACCGCGCGGACGGCCCGTTGACCGCCGAGGAGGTCGCCGAGCGGCATGTGCTGCTCAGCCTCGGGACGGTGGGGTATGCGGGGCCGCGCGCCGAGGACTGAGGGCTGAGCGCGGCAGGTATGGCGTCGTGCGCCACTGAACGGCCTGGTCGTCACTCCACCGAGTGGGTCGCGGCGCGGGTGAGTGAGACCGCGGTCCGCACGGCACTGGCGACGGCCTCGTCCGCTTCGAGCCCGCACAGGTCCGTGAGTACGAAGAGGGCCTCGGCGCTCACCACGACCGCCAGACCGCGTTTGAGCTGGGCGAGCGCCTCCGGGTCGGTCGCACCGAGCGTGTCCTCCAGCGGGAGGAGCGCCTGGTCGATGAGCCCGAAGCGGATGCCGGGACGGGCGGCCACCGTCTCGGGGCGGGTGACGGTGGCCGCGATCATCGCGCGCACCGAGCCCTGCCTGGCGAGGATTCCGCGGAGCAGATAGTCACAGGCGAACGCGATGCGCTCGACGGGATCGGCGGAGTCGGCCACCGGGGCGAGTGCCTCCGCGGGAGGCGGCCAGGCGCCGGCCAGCGCCTCGCTGATCAGCGAGGGAAGGTCGGGAAAGTACCGGTAGGCAGTGGCCTCGGAGACGAGGGCGGCGCGGGCGATCGCGGGCATGGTCACCTCGGTGCCCGCGTCGATCACCTCCCGTGCGGCCGCCAGGATCGCCGTCCGCGTGCGCTGCTTCTGGTTGGTGCGGCCCGCACCGGCTTGGGTCGCCATCCCCGTACTCCCTCTCTCGTCGACACTCGCACACCATGACTGCCCCGCCCCC
>NZ_KZ679057.1 GCF_003024195.1 Streptomyces dioscori | reverse complement strand
GAGGCCGTGATCACCGAGATCGCCGCCTCCCGGCTCACCGAGCGGGGCGCCACCCGCGCCGACGACAAGATGTCCGAGGCCGCGATGGAAGACCGCAAGCGCGAGGGGTACTTCTAGCCATGACCAGCACCACCACCTCGGCGATACGCGCAGGCGTCGACACCTTGCGCTTCGCGACCGCGGGATCCGTCGACGACGGCAAGTCCACCCTCGTCGGCCGCCTCCTCCACGACTCCAAGTCGGTCCTCACCGACCAGCTGGAAGCCGTCGAGCACGCCTCCCGCAACCGCGGCCAGGACACCCCCGACCTCGCCCTCCTCACCGACGGCCTGCGCGCCGAACGCGAACAGGGCATCACCATCGACGTCGCCTACCGCTACTTCGCCACCGCGAAAAGGCGCTTCATCCTCGCCGACACCCCCGGCCACGTGCAGTACACCCGCAACATGGTCACCGGCGCCTCCACCGCCGAACTGACCGTGGTCCTGGTCGACGCGCGCAACGGAGTCGTCGAGCAGACCCGCCGCCACGCCGCGATCGCCGCCCTCCTGCGCGTCCCGCACGTCGTGCTCGCCGTCAACAAGATGGACCTCGTCGGATACGAGGCGAAAGGGTTCGACCGGATCGTCGAGGACTTCGCGGGCCACGCGGCCGAGCTGGACCTGCCGGGCTTCACCCCGATCCCCGTATCGGCGCTGGCCGGGGACAACGTGGTGGAGCGTTCCGCGCGCATGGACTGGTACGGGGGCCCCGCGCTGCTGGAGCACCTGGAGTCCGTCCCGGTCGGCGCCGACCCGACGGGCGCACCCGCCCGGTTCCCCGTCCAGTACGTGATCCGGCACGGCGAGGCCCGTCACTACGCGGGCCAGCTGGCCTCCGGCTCGCTGCGCGTCGGCGACCGCGTGACCGTCCACCCCTCCGGCGGAACGTCCACGATCGAGGGCATCGACGTACTCGGGGAGGAGGTACGGGAGGCGTACGCGCCGCAGTCGCTGGCCCTGCGTCTGACGGACCACCTCGACGTCTCGCGCGGCGACATGATCACCAGCGGTCCGGACGTGCCCGCGCTCACCAGGGACGTCCGGGCCGCCGTCTGCCATCTGGCCGACCGTCCGCTGCGCGTCGGCGACCGGGTGCTCGTCAGACATACGACCCGCATGGTGAAGGCGATCGTGACGAACCTGACCGCGAGCGGCTCGGCGGAGCTGCACGCGAACGACCTGGGCCGGATCACCCTGCGCACCGCCGAGCCGCTCGCGCTCGACGACTACGCCGACAGCCGCCGTACCGGCGCGTTCATCCTGATCGACCCGGCGGACGGATCGACGCTGACGGCGGGCATGGTCGATCTGAGCGAGACCGCTGCCGCGATCTGACCGCCGATCCGACCGCCGATCCGACCGCAGGAGCGTACGAGTACGAGTACGAGGCCGGGCACCAGCGACGAGGTGCCCGGCTTCTCGCTGTCGTGACACGCCCGGTCACCGAGTCACGACTCGTCGATAGCTCCGTAACGGCGGGAGCGGTCCGCGGTCGGCGAACCGTTCCTCTGGGTAGACAGCCCGGACCGGGCCGAACGTCCCGAAAAGAGCCCACCGACCGCCTCTGTCGGGATGCGACGTACCATTCCTAAAGTTGAAAGCAGGACATCCTGCTCCATGAACGGATCCGCCTTGCACGAGCCCCACGCCCCAGCCTCCTGGCGCATCGCCCTGCCGCACACCGTCGCGGCGGTGCCGGTCGCCCGCGCACTGGTCCGCACCGCGCTGGCGGAGATCGAGCTGTCCGCCGACTGCGACACCGCGGAGCTGCTCACCGCCGAACTGGTGGCCAACGCCGTGGAGCACACCAGGGGCGACTCACCCATAGAGCTGGTCGTGGAGCTGCTGCCCACCGGATGCCAGGTCGAGGTGCACGACCCGGACCCGTCCCCGCCGGGCGACCTCACGGTCCCCGATCCGTCGTGCGAGCCCGACCCCTGGCAGGAGCACGGCCGCGGGCTGCTGCTGATCCGCACCCTCAGCTCGTCGTGCGGTCACCGCCCGACGGAGTCCGGCAAGGCGGTCTGGTTCCGGCTGCCGGTGGTCCCCCACCAGCGGAGGTCGGCCTGAGAGCACTCCTGGCAGCAGCCGGGACACCGCTCAGGACAGCGTCGCCACCAGGACCGCCTTGATCGTGTGCAGCCGGTTCTCCGCCTCGTCGAAGACGACCGAGTGGGCCGACTCGAAGACCTCGTCGGTGACCTCCAGGCAGTCGAGCCCGTGCCGCTCGTGGATCTCGCGCCCGACCTTGGTGCCCAGGTCGTGGAAGGCGGGCAGGCAGTGCAGGAACTTGACGTCCGCGTTGCCGGTGGCCCGCAGGACGTCCATCGTCACGGCGTACGGGCCGAGGTCGGCGATGCGCTCGTCCCAGACCTCCTTGGGCTCCCCCATCGACACCCACACGTCCGTGGCGACGAAGTCGACGCCGAGGACCCCCTCGCCGACCTCCTCGGTGAGCGTGATCCGCGCCCCGCTGACCACGGCCAGCTCGCGCGCCTGCGCCACGACCTCCTCGACCGGCCAGTAGGCCTTCGGCGCGACGATCCGTACGTCCATGCCGAGCAGCGCGCCGGTGACCAGGTAGGAGTTGCCCATGTTGAGGCGGGCGTCGCCGAGGTAGGCGAAGGAGATCTCGTTCAGGGGCTTGTCGCAGTGCTCGACCATCGTGAGCACGTCCGCCAGCATCTGTGTCGGGTGCCAGTCGTCGGTCAGGCCGTTGTAGACGGGCACCCCGGCGTGGGCCGCCAGCTCCTCGACGCCCTCCTGGCTGTCCCCCCGGTACTCGATCGCGTGGAACATCCGGCCGAGCACCCGGGCGGTGTCCTTCACGGACTCCTTGTGCCCTATCTGCGAGCCGGACGGGTCGAGGTACGTGGTCGACGCGCCCTGGTCCGCGGCGGCGACCTCGAAGGCGCAGCGTGTGCGTGTCGAGGTCTTCTCGAAGATCAGCGCGATGTTCCGGCCCCGTAGCCGCTGGGTCTCCGTCCCGGCCTTCTTCGCCGCCTTCAGCTCGGCGGCGAGCTCGATCAGGCCGCGGAACTCGTCCTGCGTGAAGTCCAGCTCCTTCAGGAAGTGGCGGCCGGCGAGGGCGTACGGGACTGTCGCCATGGGGGCGCTCCAGGGTTACGTAAACAGGGACTCTTGGAATTCTATACGACGACCCACATTTCTATACAGCCCCCTGTTCGCGTCCGGGCCGGTCAGCCCAGGGTCACGGCGTCCCGCTGCACCGGGCAGCTCATGCAGCGCGGGCCGCCGCGCCCCCGGCCCAGTTCGCTGCCCGGGATCTCGATCACTTCGATGCCCTGTTTGCGCAGGTGGGTGTTGGTGGTCTGGTTGCGCTCGTAGGCGACGACGACGCCCGGTTCGACCGCGAGGACGTTGCAGCCGTCGTCCCACTGCTCGCGTTCGGCGGCGTGCACGTCCTGGGTGGCGGTCAGGACGCGGATCCGGCTCAGCCCGAGCGCGGCAGCGATCGCGCGGTGCATGTGCTCCGGCGGATGGTCGGTGACCTTGAGTTCCTTGTCGCCGACGCCCGGTTCGATGGTGTACGAGCGGAGCATGCCGAGGCCCGCGTACTGGGTGAAGGTGTCGCCGTCGACCATCGTCATCACCGTGTCGAGGTGCATGAGGGCCCGCTTCTTGGGCATGTCGAGCGCCACGATGGACTGCGCCGAACCGGTGGCGAAGAGCTTGTGGGCGAGCATCTCCACGGCCTGGGGTGTGGTCCGCTCACTCATGCCGATGAGCACGGCGCCGTTGCCGATGACGAGGACGTCGCCGCCCTCGATGGTGGACGGATAGTCGGCCTGCCCCTCGGACCACACGTTGAAGGTCTCCGCGCGGAACAGCGGGTGGTGCCGGTAGATCGCCTCGAAGTGCACGGTCTCGCGTCTGCGCGCGGGCCAGCGCATGGCGTTGATGGAGACGCCGTCGTAGATCCAGGCGGAGGTGTCGCGGGTGAAGAGGTGGTTGGGCAGCGGGCCGAGGAGGAAGTCGTCCAGGTCCATGACGTGGAAGCGCACGGAGGTCGGCTCGGGGTGCGCTTCGAGGAATTCCCGCTTGGTCATCCCGCCGACCAGCGCCTCGGCCAGCTCTGCGGCCGGCAGACCCTCGAAGGCGGCCCGTAGGTGATCGGTGGCGAGCGGCCCGTACTCCTTCTCGTCGAAGACCCGGTCCAGGACGAGCGACCGGGCCTCCGGGATGGCCATGGCCTCGGTCAGCAGGTCACCGAAGAGGTGGACGGTGACGCCGCGGTCGCGCAGGACGTCCGCGAACCCGTCGTGCTCCGCGCGCGCCCTGCGCACCCACAGCACGTCGTCGAAGAGGAGGGCGTCCTTGTTGCTGGGGGTGAGCCTTTTGAGCTCCAGATCCGGCCGGTGGAGGATGACGCGGCGCAGCCGCCCGGCTTCGGAGTCGACGTGGAATCCCATGACTCCATCCTGACCACCCGAGGGCCGCTTGACCCACCGCTCGGCACTTTCTTCGCCCACGCGTTCGCCTGGGCATCCCCACCCCTCCTCCACCTCTTTAATAGTCTCCTTGACTATTAATAGGAGAACTGGTTATCGTCGGCCAGACGACAAACGAGGGGGAACGAGGGAATCCAATGGCCGACATCACCAGGCGCCTGGGCTGGCGCCACCTGCGCGGCGCTCCGACGGCGCACATCCGGCACCACCGCGGCGCGGAACTGCTGCACGACGGTCCCGGACTCAGCTTCTGGTACCGCGCGCTGAGCGCCGCACTGTCCGAAGTACCGGTGGACGACCGCGAGTTGGCGATGACCTTCCACGCCCGTACGTCCGACTTCCAGGACGTCGCGGTACAGGCGACCGTCACCTACCGGGTCAGCGACCCGGCGCTCGCCTCGGCGCGCCTGGACTTCTCCATCGACCCCGACACCGGGGTGTGGCGGGGCGCGCCGCTGGAGCAACTGGGCACCCTGCTCACCGAGTCGGCCCAGCAGCACGCCCTGGACGTACTGGCCCGTACGACCCTGGCGTCGGCGCTGGTCGACGGCGTGGCGTCGGTACGGGAGCGGGTCGCGGCCGGACTGGCGGCGGAACCGCGGCTGCCCGCGACCGGTATCGAGGTGGTCGCCGTGCGCGTGGTGGCCCTGCGCCCGGAGCCGGAGGTGGAGCGGGCCCTGCGCACCCCGGCCCGCGAGCAGATCCAGCAGGAGGCGGACCGCGCCACGTACGAGCGGCGGGCCGTGGCCGTCGAGCGGGAGCGGGCGATCGCCGAGAACGAACTGGCGAGCCAGATCGAACTCGCGCGGCGCGAGGAGCAGTTGGTCGAGCAGCGCGGTACGAACACCCGCCGCGAGGCGGAGGAGCACGCTGCGGCGGACGCGGTACGCGCCGAGGCCGAGGCGGCCAGGACGGTGAAACTGGCCGGGGCGGAGGCCGAGCGGTCCGTGCGGCTCGCGGACGCCGAGGCCAGGCGGAACGAGCGGCTGGCCAAGGCGGAGGCCGAGCGGACGGTACGGCTCGCGGACGCCGAGGCGACCCGTGCCGTACGGCTGGCGCGGGCGGAGGCGGAGGCGGCGCGCGAGGTCGGGGAGGCGCGGGCACAGGCCCAGGCCGCCTGGCTGCGGGTGCACGCGGACGTCGACAACAGCACCCTGCACGCCCTGACCGGGACGCGGCTCGCCGAGAACCTGCCGAACATCGACAGCGTCACGATCTCGCCGGACGTACTGACCGGCCTGCTGGCCAAACTGGGCGTACGGGACGGCACATGAGCCTCGCCCCGCGGATCGTACTGGTCCACCGCACCACGGAGTACGAGGAGTTGGTGGCCCACCACGGCACGCACGGGCAGGCCGCCTTCTTCCTCTCCTCCCGCGGCCGGGACATCGAGGAGGTCGCGGAACGCCACCGCCGCACGAGGCGCGCGCTGTCGGACGTGACCGCGGCGATTCCCCTGACGTGGCGTCAGAGCCGTGTCGAACGAGCCGACCTGGACCGCTTCCTGTTCGCCCCGGAGGACGTGGTGGTCGTGGTCGGCCAGGACGGCCTGGTGGCGAACGCGGCCAAGTACCTCACCGGGCAGCCGGTGGTGGGCATCGACGCGGACCCCGGCCGCAACGCGGGCGTCCTGGTACGCCACAGCCCGGCGGACGCGGCCCGCCTGCTCCCCGCGGCGCTCGCCGCCGGGACGGGCATGGCGGAACTCACCATGGTGGAGGCCGTGGCCGACGACACCCAGCGGCTGCTCGCCCTGAACGAGATCTACCTGGGCGCGGCGGGCCACCAGACGGCCCGGTACCGCCTGGGCGTCGAGGGAGGCGGCCCCTCCACGGGTGGTGCGGGCGTCGTCGAGGCCCAGGCCTCCTCCGGGGTGCTGGTGGGCACGGGGACGGGCGCGACGGGGTGGATCAGGTCGGTGTGGCAGGAGAGGGGAAACCCCCTGCCCCTCCCCCGCCCCACGGAGGACCGCCTGGTGTGGTGCGTCCGCGAGGCCTGGCCGTCCCCGACGACCGGCACCTCACAGGTGGCGGGCCAGCTCTCCGCCACCTCCCGCCTCACCCTCACCGCCGAATCCGAACGCCTGATCGCGTTCGGCGACGGGATGGAGGGGGACGCGCTGGAACTCACGTGGGGGCAGTCGGTGCGGGTGGGGGTTTGCGGGCGGCGGCTGCGGTTGGTGGGGTGAGGAAAACCCTACAACCGAGGATCCACCGGCTCCGACTCCAGCGCCAGCACCCCGAACACCGCCTCGTGCACCCGCCACAGCGGCTCCCCGTCGGCGAGGCGGTCCAGGGATTCCAGGCCCAGGGCGTACTCGCGCAGGGCGAGGGAGCGCTTGTGGTCGAGGGAGCGTCCACGCAGGCGGTCGAGGTTCTCGGGGCGGGTGTACTCCGGACCGTAGATGATCCGCAGGTACTCCCGGCCCCGGCACTTGATGCCCGGCTGGACCAGTCGGCCCTTGGGCGTGCGTGCCACGGCCCCGACGGGCTTGACGACCATGCCTTCGCCGCCGCGGCCGGTCATCTCCAGCCACCAGTCGACGCCGGCCCGGACCGACGCCGGGTCGTCCGTGTCGACGAACAGGCGCCGGGTGGTGCTCAGGAGCCCGGACGGGTCGGCCGTCACCAGCCGGTCGATCAGGGTCAGCTGCTCGTCGTGCGGTACGGCCGCCAGGCTGCGGCCCCGGGTGGCGAGGATCTGGAAGGGGGCGAGCCGCACTCCTTCCAGACCGGACGTGGGCCAGCAGTACCGCCGGTACGCGTCGGTGAAGGCAGCCGCGTCGACGGCCCGTTCCCGCTGCTTGGTCAGCAGGTCCCCCACCTCGACGCCCCGCGCCGCCGCCCTCTCCAGCGCGGCGACCGCTCCCGGGAACACCGCGCCGGCCGCGGCGCCCACGGCGGCGTACTGCGAGCGCAGCAGTCCGGAGGCCTTGAGCGACCAGGGCAGCAGCTCGGCGTCGAGCAGCAGCCAGTCCGTGTCCAGTTCCTCCCACAGGCCGGCCTCAGTGACGGCGTCCCGCACCCGGCCGAGGATCTCCTCGGTGAGGGAGCCCCCCGCGCCCGAATCGACGGAACCGCCGGTCGGCTCCGGGAAGAAGGGGCGCCCGGTACGGGTGTACAGCGCGCCCGTGGCCCCGGTCGTCGTCCCGAACCGTTCGCGCGCGGTCTCCGCGGTGCGGCACACCAGCGCCACCGCCCGCGAGCCCATGTGCTTCTCCTCGCACACGACCCGCGCGACCCCGTCGGCCCGGTACTGCTCGAAGGCCTCGGCCGGGTGCTCCAGGTAGCCCTCCACACGGGAGGTCGCGGTGGGTGCCATGGTCGGCGGCAGGTACGGCATCAGACGGGGGTCCACGGCGAAGCGGCTCATGACCTCCAGGGCCGCGGCGGCGTTCTCCTCGCGCACGGCGACGCGGCCCGCGTGCCGGGTCTCGACGACACGGCGGCCGTGCACGTCCGCGAGGTCGAGCGGCCGTCCCTCGTGGCCGCCCGGCGCCTCGGACGCCAGCGGCCTGACCGGCTCGTACCAGACCTTCTCGGCCGGTACGTCGACGAGTTCGCGCGCCGGCCAGCGCAGCGCGGTGAGTTTGCCGCCGAACACGGCTCCGGTGTCCAGGCAGATGGTGTTGTTGAGCCAGGTGGCCTCCGGCACGGGCGTGTGGCCGTAGACGACCGCTGCCCGGCCCCGGTAGTCCTCGGCCCACGGATAGCGCACGGGCAGCCCGAACTCGTCGGTCTCGCCCGTGGTCTCGCCGTACAGCGCGTGCGAGCGCACCCGGCCCGACGTACGGCCGTGGTACTTCTCGGGCAGGCCCGCGTGGCAGACGACGAGGCCGCCGCCGTCGAGGACGTAGTGGCTGACCAGCCCGTCCACGAACTCCCGTACCTGCCGCTTGAACTCGTCGCTCTCGTTCTCCATCTGCGCGATGGTCTCGGCGAGGCCGTGGGTGGGCTGTACCTTGCGGCCCTTGAGGTGGCGGCCGTACTTGTTCTCGTGATTGCCCGGTACGCACAGGGCGTCGCCCGAGCCGACCATGGACATCACCCGGCGCAGGACGCCCGGGGAGTCGGGGCCGCGGTCGACGAGGTCGCCGACGAACACGGCCGTACGCCCCTCGGGGTGCACGCCGTCCACGTAGCCCAACTTCGCCAGCAGTGCGTCCAGTTCGGAGGCGCACCCGTGGATGTCGCCGATGATGTCGAAGGGGCCGGTGAGGTGGGTCAGGTCGTTGTACCGCTTCTCGGTACGGACCTCCGCGGTCTCGACCTCCTCGACGCCCCGCAGGACGTGCACCTTGCGGAAGCCTTCACGCTCCAACTGCCTGAGTGAGCGCCGCAGTTCGCGGATGTGCCGCTGGATGACGCGGCGCGGCATGCCGGCGCGGTCGGTGCGCGCGGCGTTGCGTTCGGCGCACACCTCCTCGGGCACGTCGAGCACGATGGCGATGGGCAGCACATCGTGCTTCCTGGCCAGCTCGATCAGCTGCCTGCGGCTGTCCGACTGCACGCTGGTCGCGTCCACGACGGTGCGCCGGCCGGCCGCGAGACGCTTGCCCGCGATGTAGTCGAGGACGTCGAAGGCGTCCTTGCTGGCGCTCTGGTCGTTCTCGTCGTCGGCGACGAGGCCCCGGCAGAAGTCCGACGAGATCACCTCGGTCGGCTTGAAGTGCCGCCGGGCGAAGGTGGACTTGCCCGAGCCGGACGCGCCGATCAGCACGACGAGGGAGAGGTCGGTGACGGGCAGCGTACGCACCCTGGTCCCGTTGTCGCTCATGCTGCCTTCTCCTCCTTCGTGTCCTGTCCGCGGGTGTGCCGTGAACGCGTGTCCTGTGCGCGCAGTGCGAAGACCGCCATCTGGGTCGGTGGTCCCACCTCGGGGTCGTCGGGGCCGACCGGTGCGAACTCCACTTCGTAGCCGTGCCGTTCGGCGACCTCGGCCGCCCACGTCCTGAACTCGGCGCGCGTCCACTCGAAGCGGTGGTCGCCGTGCCGGACATGACCGGCCGGGAGGGTGTCCCAGCGGACGTTGTACTCGACGTTCGGTGTCGTCACGATCACCGTCCCGGGGCGCGCGGAGCCGAACACCGCGTACTCCAGTGCGGGCAGCCGCGGCAGGTCGAGGTGTTCGACGACCTCGCTGAGCACCGCCGCGTCGTAGCCCTTGAGCCGCTTGTCGGTGTAGGCGAGCGAGCCCTGGACGAGCCTGACGCGCTCCGACTGGCGCTCCCCCATCCGCTCCAGGCCGAGCCGCCGCGCGGCCACGGTGAGCGCCCGCATCGACACGTCGACCCCGACGATCTCGGTGTACCGCGTGTCCTTGAGCAGTTCCTGCACCAACTGGCCCTGTCCGCAGCCGAGATCGAGCACCCTGGCGGCGCCCCTCGCCCGCAGCGCGGCGACGATCGCCTCCCGGCGCCGGACCGCGAGCGGTACGGGCGCCTCCTCGGTGTCCGTCCGCTCGTCGACGGCGTTGTCGATCTCCTCGACCGCGCTGTCGTCCGTCTCGGCGAGCCGTACGAGTTCCAGCCGCTCCCTGGCCTGCCGGGTGAGCGACGAACGGCGCGCCAGATAGCGGCTGGTGATCAGCTCCTGCTCCGGGTGGTCCGACAGCCAGCCCTCCCCCGCCCGCAGCAGCTTGTCCACCTCGTCGGAGGAGACCCAGTAGTGCTTGGCGTCGTCGAGCACCGGCAGGAGGACGTACAGGTGGCGCAAGGCGTCCGCGAGACGCTGTTCCCCTTCGAGTACGAGGCTCACGTACCGCGAGTCGCCCCACTCGGGGAACTCCGTGTCCAGCGCCACCGGCTCCGCGCTCACCGCCCACCCGAGCGGTTCGAACAGCGCGCGTACGAGACCGGCGCCGCCGCTGGCCGGCAGTGCGGGCACCTCGACGCGCAGGGGCAGCGGACGCGCGGGCAGCTCCGGCCTCGCCTGGCAGCTGCCCTTCATCGCGCTGGAGAACACACTGCTCAGTGCCACGGCGAGAAGCGAGGAGGCGGCGTACGGGCGGTCGTTGACGTACTGCGCGAGAGCCGCGTCCGGTGCTCCGCCGCGGCCCTTGCCCCTGCCGCGCCGGACCAGTGCCACCGCGTCCAGCTCCAGGAGCAGCGCCGCCGTACAGCGCTCCGGGCTCGCCTCGGGGTAGAAGACGTGCGCCTTGCCGTAGGAGGTCGAGAACGACTGTGACTTATCAGGATGCTTGTGCAGCAGATAGCCGAGGTCGGTCGCTGGGCGCTCCGGGGCGCCGGTCGCACTGATCGCAAGGAACACTGGTCTGCCTCGAAACGTCTTCTGAACTGCGGAAACCTGCCGTTTCC
Source organism: Streptomyces dioscori (assembly GCF_003024195.1). Classification (GTDB taxonomy): domain Bacteria; phylum Actinomycetota; class Actinomycetes; order Streptomycetales; family Streptomycetaceae; genus Streptomyces; species Streptomyces dioscori. The sequence goes on along the minus strand of NZ_KZ679057.1, from coordinate 213,192 downwards.
GCGCGCCCGCCCAACGTACAGCGAACCCTCCTGCCACACGCAGGCATTTTCGAGGGCGCGGGGCCGTCGGCGGCCCCGCGCCCCTGCGAGGCACCCGTCGCGCAAACGCTCAGAGCTGCGACTGGACCTGGGAGGAGATGAGGTCCAGGTGGTCCAGGTCGTCGAGGTCGAGGATCTGGAAGTAGATCCGCTGGGAGCCGATCTCCGCGAAACGGCCGATCCTGTCGACGACCTCGGCCGGGGAGCCCGCCAGGCCGTTGGCCTTCAGCTCCTCCACCTCACGGCCGATCGCCGCCGCCCGGCGGGCCACCTCGGCGTCGTCCTTGCCCACACAGGCGACGAGCGCGTTCGAGTAGACGAGGTCGGAGCCCTTGCGGCCGGCCTGCTCCGCGGCGGCCCGCACCCGGCCGAACTGGCGCTCACTGTCCTCGACCGACGCGAAGGGCATGTTGAACTCGTCGGCGTACCGGCCCGCGAGGCGCGGCGTACGGGACGCGCCGTGGCCGCCGATGAGCACCGGCACCTTGGACTGTGCGGGCTTGGGCAGCGCGGGCGAGTCCGTGAGCTGGTAGTGGGTGCCGTCGTAGGAGAAGGTCTCGCCGGGCTCGGTCTCCCACAGCCCCGTGACGATCGCCAGCTGCTCCTCCAGGCGGGCGAACTTCTCCTTCGGGAAGGGGATGCCGTACGCCTTGTGCTCCTCCTCGAACCAGCCCGCGCCCAGGCCCAGTTCGACCCGGCCGCCGGACATCTGGTCGACCTGGGCGACCTGGATCGCCAGGACGCCGGGCAGGCGGAACGTACCGGCCGTCATCAGGGTGCCGAGACGGATCCGCTTGGTCTCGCGGGCGAGTCCCGCGAGGGTGATCCAGGCGTCCGTCGGGCCGGGGAGGCCGTCCACGGAGCCCATGCGCAGGTAATGGTCCGAGCGGAAGAAGGCATCGAAGCCGAGGTCTTCGGTGGCCTTCGCCACGGCGAGCAGGGTGTCGTAGGTCGCCCCTTGCTGGGGCTCGGTGAAGATTCGAAGATCCATGCCTCCATCCTGCACGGTCGTGGCCCGGTCGGCGCCATCGGTACCGCCGGTCGCCGGCGTCTGATCTCCTTCGCCCCCGCCGCCCCTACCCTTCCCGTCACTGACTCGGGGGCGCTGCCCCCGAACCCCCGGTCCTCAAACGCCGGACGGGCTGGAGGTGTCCGCCGGTCCGGGGACACCTCCAGCCCGTCCGGCGTTTGAGGACGAGCGCGCAGCGCGATACGGGGGGCGAGGGAAAGCCACCCGCTCACGACCCCGCCGCCGCCCCCTGATCCCGCGCCGCGAGTCTTCGCAGCATTTCGAGGACCCGGTCCCGCGACTCGTCCGCCGCGTCGATCGCCTCCATGCACTGCCAGTACGTCCCCTCGTCCGCAGCCCCGCAGGCTATCCCCACCAGCGCGATCCCCACCTCCCCCAGCAACCCACCGAGTTCGAGAAGCGCCCCCCGCGCATCACCCAGCTCGGTCAGCTGCGCCGCCCGTAAGCTGCTGACATCGAGCGCCGGAGCACCCAGCACTCCGCACCCGCGACCGGCCAGCTCCGTCAACCCCAGTGCCTCGCCCCGTAGTTCGGGGGGCCCGGACACCGCCAGCCGGCTGCCTATCGCCTGGGCGAGGGCTTGGGCCTGCCAGGCCTCGGCCATGGTCTCGGAGGCGTCGCCGCTCCTCATCAGGGCACACCTGCTCGCACCGATGAGCCGCACCGCTTCCATCCGCTGTCCCCGTCTGTCCCGACGCGTTGTGCACACGCCTGCCCGAACTCCGCCTGCCACTACCCAGAGTGAGCTGTCTCGGGACGAAAAGCCAGAGGAAGTCTGAAATCTGCGGACACGGAATCGAATATGAACAGATCAACAGCAACGGAGAGTGACAATCGGAATTGTTGGTCCGTTTTTCCGCCCACAGCGCGGGAGTTGGCGCAGTTGGTGACAGTTGGCGGCAGTCGGCAGCGGGCCGGCAGCACATCGGCCGGGGTGCGTCACTCCGGCACCGGGAACCTCCCCTCGTTCCGGTCGATCTTCGCGTCCAGCGCCGCGAGCACATCGACCCCGAGGACGTCGCAGAGCTGGAGCAAGTACGCGAGCACATCCGCGACTTCGTCCCGTACGCGCGGCGCTCTCTTCGGGTCGTCCATCACCCGGGCCGACTCCTCGGGCGTCAACCACTGGAAGATCTCGACGAGTTCGGAGGCCTCCACGCTGAGCGCGGCGACGAGGTTCTTGGGCGTGTGGTAGGGCTCCCAGTTGCGCGCCGCGGCGAACGCGACGAGTCGGCGCTGCAGGGTCGCCACATCAAGTTCGGTCACGGTCCAAGGTCTACCACCGTCACCCCGTCCAGCCCCGCCGCCCAGGACGCGTCACTCACGGCTCCCACCAGCCGGATGTGTCCTCGTTCGCACATGCGGGCCGCCAGCCGTACGAGCCCTTCCCGCTGCCGGGCGTCCAGATCGCGGTCGAACCCGTCGACGAGCACGGTGAGTGTCTGCAGCGCCGCGGGCACCTCGCCCGCCGGGTCGACCGCCAGGACACCGGGCCCGGTGAGCAGCACCAGGGCCAGCGCCAGGTAGCGCAGTTCCCCGTTCCCCAGGCGGCCGAGGGGTGTCCGCAGTCCGTCGCCCCGGTCGAGGAGTGCCCGGACCGTGCCGCCCGCGCCCGCTCCGTCGGGGCCGGGCTCCGCGAGTACGTCGTACACCGGGCCCGCGCATCCCGCCCGCGCCGCGTCGACCAGCAGTCCGTGCCGCCGCCCGCATTCGGAGCGGGTACGCCACAGCACTTCGGCGAGGTTGTCGCAGCCGCGCAGCAGCCGTCCCGCGCCGAGCGGCACGTCGGTGCGCATACCTCGGGGCAGCGGGTCGCAGACGAAGACCGACCGCAGCGCGACCACCATCTGCTCTGCGGCGGCGAGGACTTGACGCTGGCCGTCCGTCCGGCCCGCGACCCGCAGTGGCAGGAGCGCGGTGCCGAGCCGGTCGTCGGGAAGCGGGGCCCTCGTCACGAGGGACGAGCCCGCGGTGTGCCAGGCCGCCTGCACCGCCCGGCGGGCCGGGTCCCGCAGGGCCGTCTGCAGCAGGGTGCGTCCTCCGGCGGTCAACCGCTCGCCCACGATACGGAGGTGGGGCTCAGCCTGTACGGCCACATCGAGTCGTACGGGGCCCTCGGGGCCGTCCGCCGTGCAGCCGATACGGAACCCGCGGCGCCGCTGGGCGTCGGGGCGGGCCCGCTCGGGTACGCAGTCGGCCGGGGCCGGGAACACCTCGCCGAGTTCGGCGCCCCCGCCGAGCCGGGCCAGTGCCTCGTACGCCCTCAGGGCACTGGACTTGCCGCTACCGCTGGGCCCGCACAACAAACTGAGCGGCCCGAGCGGGAATCCGGCCCCGCGGTGCACGCCGAACGCGGACAACCGCAACTCGGTGACACACGGCCGGCCGGGACGAGATGTGCTGGCGTCCGCGCGCCCCGACCCGCTCAGGGGCGCGGGGAACTGCGCAGTCTTTGCGTCTTCGGGGACGCGGGGCGACACGGTCATGTCCGGACCGTAGGACTCCGCCCGGAGGCGGAACCGTTTCGTCCGCGGACCTTCCTACGATCGGGGTAGCCGGTCGCGGAGGTTGCCGGAAGCCCCGCGTCGCGGCGTCACACGCCGGGAATCCCGGCCCCCTGCATCAGCCCCGCCACCTCGGTGCCCGGCGGCGTCAGCAGGAAGACGTTCTTGTCGACCCGGTGCATCCCGCTCGCCAGGCCGAAGACCACACCCGTACTGAAGTCGAGCACCCGCTTGGCGACATCCGTCTCGGCGCTGGTGAGATCCAGCAGGACCGGAATCCCGGCCATCAGGGTCTCGGCGACCTCGCGGGCGTCCGCGAAGATGTTGATGCGCAGCACCACGAAGCGGCGCCGCGTCTCGGTCTCCGCCTCCGGCAGCGCCCGATGGCCCACCGCCGACGGCCAGGCATCGCGCCCGCGCAGAGGAACTACCTGGGCGAGCCCTTCCCACTGTTCATCGGTGACGTCGTGGCTGTTCACCGGCTCCCCCCGCCCTGTCGTGCGTGACTGCGTCCTGATCAGTGCCCGGAATCGTGCTGATTGCCTGCACGGGTCACTGTCGGGCCATTGTTGCGCATGGTCACCCGTTCGGCCGAATGCGACACGGTCCGCAGCCGAGCGCCGTAGGCTTCGAAACCCTCACAACTCTCACAGCGACGCTCCCGACGGCCTCCCAGCAGCCTCACAGCGACCCTCGCACCCGCCCCCCTCACACCGGGCCGGCCGCCGCTGTGTGACGGGCGTAACTCCTGATGATCACGCCACGTGACACTGGCGTAACGGGCAATTCGTACACTTGGAGCCCCGAGCAGGCCGGCGAAAGGCAGCGTGTGAGCACGACCTCTCCCACGTCCCAGGTACGCACGGTCTGCTCGTACTGCGGCGTCGGCTGCGGCATGGTCCTCGACATCGGCATGGGCCCCGACGGACGGCGTACGGTCCTGAAGGCGACCGGCGACAAGGCGCACCCGGCGAATCGCGGCCGGCTCTGCACCAAGGGGGCCACCACCGCGGACATGCTCGCGGCGCCGGGACGGCTCTCCACCGCGCTCGTCCGCCAGGACCGCGGGGCCGGACCCGCACCGATGTCCGTGGACGCGGCGATCGCCGAGACCGCGCGGCGGCTGCGCGCGGTCATCGACGAGCACGGCCCGGACGCCTTCGCCTTCTACGTCTCGGGTCAGCTGAGCCTGGAGGCCCAGTACCTGGCGAACAAGCTGGCCAAGGGCTTCGTACGGACGAATCAGATCGAGTCCAACTCGCGGCTGTGCATGGCGAGCGCGGGCGCCGGTTACAAGCTGTCGCTGGGGGCCGACGGGCCGCCCGGCTCGTACCAGGACTTCGAGTCGGCGGACGTCTTCCTCGTCATCGGCTCGAACATGGCGGACTGCCATCCGGTCCTGTTCCTGCGGATGATGGACCGGGTGAAGTCGGCGGGCGCGAAGGTGATCGTCGTCGACCCGCGGCGCACCGCGACCGCCGACAAGGCCGATCTGTATCTGCAAATCAGGCCGGGTACGGATCTCGCCCTGCTGAACGGGCTGCTGCATCTGCTCCACGAGAACGGGCACACCGACCCCGCCTTCATCGCGGCCCGCACCGAGGGCTGGGAGGCCATGCCCGGCTTCCTCGCCGACTACCCGCCCGCCGCGGTCGCCGGGATCACCGGCATACCGGAGGCCGACATCCGGGAGGCCGCGCGGCTGATCGGCGAGGCGGGCGAGTGGATGAGCCTGTGGACCATGGGTCTCAACCAGTCCACGCACGGCACCTGGAACACCAACGCCCTGGTCAACCTGCATCTCGCCACCGGCGCGATCTGCCGCCCCGGGTCCGGGCCCTTCTCCCTCACCGGGCAGCCCAATGCCATGGGAGGGCGCGAGATGGGGTACATGGGGCCCGGTCTGCCGGGGCAGCGGTCCGTGCTCGTCGACGACGAGCGTGCCTTCGTCGAGGAGCTGTGGGAGCTGCCGCCCGACACCCTCCGCAAGGACGGGGTCGGCAGGGGTACGGTCGAGATGTTCCGGAAGATGGCCGACGGCGAGATCAAGGCCTGCTGGATCATCTGCACCAATCCGGTCGCCTCGGTGGCCAACCGGCGGACGGTCATCGAGGGCCTCGAAGCCGCAGAATTCGTCGTCACGCAGGACGTGTTCGCCGAGACCGAGACCAACGCGTACGCCGATGTCGTGCTCCCCGCCGCGATGTGGACCGAGACCGAGGGCGTGCTCATCAACAGCGAGCGCAACCTCACGCTCGCGCGGCCCGCCGTCGACCCGCCCGGTGAGGCGCTCGCGGACTGGCGGCTCATCGCGCGGGTGGCCTGCGAGATGGGGTACGAGAAGGGGTTCTCGTACGCGAGCGCGGAGGAGGTCTTCGAGGAGATCAAGCGGGCGTGGAATCCGGTGACGGGGTGGGATCTGCGGGGGGTCACGTACGAGCGGTTGCGGAAGACGTCCGTGCAGTGGCCCGCCTCGGACGCGGACGGGCCCGACCGGAATCCGATTCGGTACGTCGGGTCCGGGCCCGGGTCCGAGTCGGGGTCGGGGTCCGGGTCCGGTGGGCCGGTCTTTCCGACGGCCAGTGGGCGGGCCGTGTTCCATGCCCGGCCGCACCTGCCCGCCGCCGAACTGCCCGACGACGACTTTCCGTTCGTGCTGAACACCGGGCGGTTGCCGCATCAGTGGCACACGTTGACCAAGACGGGGCGGGTGGCCCGGCTCAACAGGCTTGACTCCGGGCCGTTCGTGGAGGTGCATCCGGAGGACGCGGCGGCACTGGGGGTCGCCGAGGGGGACCGGGTCGAGGTGGCGTCCCGGCGGGGGCGGGCCGTGCTGCCTGCGGTGGTTTCCGACCGGGTGCGGGTGGGGGCGCTGTTCGCGCCGTTCCACTGGAACGACCTGTTCGGGGAGTACCTGAGTGTCAACGCCGTCACCAGTGACGCCGTTGATCCTGTGTCGTTCCAGCCGGAGTTGAAGGTGTGTGCGGTGGCTTTGGCTCGGGTTTCCTCCCCCACCCCGCCCCTTCCCGTAACAGGGGCGCTGCCCCGGACCCCGTCGGGGGCGCTGCCCCCGGGCCCCCGCTCCTCAACCGCCGGAGGGGCTACACATACTGGGGCTGCAGGGATCTTCGGGCTGGAGCCCGGTCCCCCTCCCCTCCTCTCCGCCTACGAGCGCCAGTACCTCACCGGCTTTCTCGCCGGGCTGCCCGCCGGATCGCCCGGTGTGCCCGTGCTTCCGGTGGACGCGCCCTTCGATCCGGGGCACGCGCTCTGGGTGAACGGCGTTCTCGCCGGCATGTACTCCCGTGCCGCCGACACCCCGCGGGTCGCCGAAGCCGCCGGTCCCCTCCGTGAAGTCGTCGTCCTCTGGGCCTCGCAGACCGGGAACGCCGAAAACGTAGCCGGCGCGGCTGCCGAACAGCTTGTCGCCGGCGGGTACAGGGCCACGGTCCTCGGGATGGACGACGCCGACCCGCGTGCCCTGCCGCCGGGGGCGGACCTGCTGCTCATCACCAGTACGTTCGGCGACGGGGACGCGCCCGACAACGGCTCCGGGTTCTGGGCGGCCCTGGCCCAGGAGTCGCCGGAGCCGCCCCGCATGGACGGCGTGCGCTACTCCGTCCTCGCCCTCGGCGACTCCTCGTACGACGACTTCTGTGCGCACGGGCGGCGGCTCGACCAGCGGCTGGACGAGCTGGGCGGGGTGCGGCTCGCTCCGCGTGCCGACTGCGAGCCGGACTACGAGGCGCCCGCGCGGGCCTGGCTCGACGAGGTGGTCGGCGCGCTCGCGACCGAGAAGGAACCCGCACCGGCCCCCGCGTCGCCCGCCTCGACCGTCTCGACCGCCGCGACCGTCTCGCGGAAGCCCGCCTCCGTCACCGCCCGGCTCGTCGGGAACCGGCTGCTCAGCCTGCCGGGCGCGGGCAAGGAAGTGCGCCGGTTCACCTTCGACACCCGGGACGGCGACATCCCGCTGACGTACGAGGCCGGGGACGCGCTCGGTGTACGGCCGCTCAACTCGCCCGAGCTGGTCGACGAATGGCTCACCGTCGCCGGGCTCGACCCCGCAACCGGCGTCGAGATCGACGGAGTGGGGCACACCTCCGTCACCGACGCCCTCGTACGCCATCTCGACATCACCCGGATCTCCCCGGACCTGCTGCGCTTCGTCGCCGAACGGACCGGTGACAGCCGGGAGTTGAAGGGGCTGCTGCGGCCCGACAACAAGGACGGGCTGGCCCAGTGGAGTTGGGGGCGGCAGGTCGTCGACGTCATCGCCGAGCATCCGGTGCGGGCGAGCGCCCAGGAGTGGGCCGACGTCCTGAAGCGGCTCCAGCCCCGCCTGTACTCCATATCGTCCAGCCCGCTCACCGACCCGCACCACGTGTCCCTCACGGTCTCCGTCGTGCGGTACGAGAATCTCGGCGGGCTGGCTCGCGGCGGGGTCTGCTCGCCCTTTCTCGCCGATGCCGAGGCGGGGACACCGGTACCCGTGTTCGTACAGCGCTCCCCGCATTTCAGGCCGCCGGCCGATCCGGCGACCCCGATGGTGATGGTCGGGCCCGGCACCGGCGTCGCCCCCTTCGTCGGCTTCCTGGAGGAGCGGCGGGCCCTCGGGCACCGGGCACCGAACTGGCTGTTCTTCGGCGAGCAGCACCGGGCGACCGACTTCTACTACGAGGAGGAGCTGGACGGTTTCCTCGCCGACGGCACCCTCACTCGGCTGGACACGGCCTTCTCCCGCGACCAGCGCGCCAAGGTCTACGTCCAGGACCGGCTGCGCGAACACGGACCCGAGCTGTGGTCCTGGCTCCAGGGCGGCGCCCGCTTCTACGTCTGCGGCGACGCCTCCCGCATGGCCAAGGACGTCGACCGGACCCTGCGGGACATCGCGGTCGCCCACGGTGGCCTGAGCGAGACGGAGGCCACCGCGTACCTCAAGCAGCTGGCGGCGGAGAAGCGCTACGTCCGGGACGTGTACTGACCCGGGCTCGCAGAGCGCCCCGCCAGGGGCGCGGGGAACGGCGCGACCAGCCCCCACCGAACCCGCACCCGAATCACCGCCGCCTCCCACAGGGCACACCCCTTGCGGGACAAGGCCCCCACTGACCTGCACCGACACCCCCACCAGCAGGTGAACCCCACCCCAACCCGCCGCACCCAAACCTGTACCGTTCATTTACTTGAACTGTTCGTGTTTATGTCAGTAGGTTGGCTCCATGACCCCACCCGGCACACCGACGACCGCCGAAGAGCTGCGCGGCGCCGGCCTGCGGGTGACGGCAGCCCGTGTCGCGCTGCTCGAAACCGTCCGGGCGGGTGATCATCTCGGTGTGGAGGCCATCGCCACCGAGGTACGGGCCCGTGTGGGCCACATCTCGCTGCAAGCCGTGTACGAGGCACTTCACGCGCTGACCACGGTGAAGCTCGTCCGTCGCATCGAGCCGCCCGGCAGCCCGGCCCTCTTCGAGGGACGTGTCGGCGACAACCACCATCACCTCGTGTGCCGGTCGTGCGGAGTCGTGGCCGACGTCGACTGCGCGACCGGTCACGCCCCCTGCCTCACCGCGTCCCAGGACCACGGCTTCTCGGTCGACGAGGCCGAGGTCATCTACTGGGGCCTGTGCCCCGCCTGTGCCACCGAGTCCCCCAGCCCCACCAGCCTCAGTTCCTGAGCAAGTGATCCACCCGTTGAGCACGTGATCCACCCCGTTGTTCGGAAGGATTTCCCATGACCGAGAACCATGACGCGATCGTCACGGACCCGAAGCCCGAGGAGACCGGCGGCTGCCCGGTCGCGCACGGTCGCGCCCCGCACCCGACCCAGGGCGGTGGCAACCGTCAGTGGTGGCCCGAGCGCCTCAACCTGAAGATCCTTGCCAAGAATCCCGCCGTGTCGAACCCGCTCGGTGAGGAGTTCGACTACGCCGAGGCGTTCCAGGGCCTCGACCTCCCCGCGGTCAAACGTGACATCGCCGAGGTCCTGACCACCTCGCAGGACTGGTGGCCCGCGGACTTCGGCAACTACGGCCCGCTCATGATCCGTATGGCCTGGCACAGCGCCGGCACGTACCGCATCAGCGACGGCCGCGGTGGCGGCGGCGCCGGTCAGCAGCGGTTCGCGCCGCTGAACAGCTGGCCGGACAACGTCAACCTCGACAAGGCCCGCCGTCTGCTGTGGCCCGTGAAGAAGAAGTACGGCCAGAGCCTGTCCTGGGCCGACCTGCTGATCCTCACCGGCAACGTCGCCCTGGAGACCATGGGCTTCGAGACCTTCGGCTTCGCCGGTGGCCGCGCCGACGTGTGGGAGCCCGACGAGGACGTCTACTGGGGTCCCGAGACCACCTGGCTCGACGACCAGCGCTACACCGGCGACCGTGAGCTGGAGAACCCGCTCGGCGCCGTCCAGATGGGCCTCATCTACGTCAACCCCGAGGGCCCCAACGGCAACCCGGACCCGGTGGCCTCGGCCCGCGACATCCGTGAGACGTTCCGCCGGATGGCGATGAACGACGAGGAGACGGTCGCCCTGATCGCGGGCGGTCACACCTTCGGCAAGACCCACGGCGCGGGCCCCTCGGAGAGCGTCGGCGACGACCCCGAGGCCGCCTCGTTCGAGGAGCAGGGCCTGGGCTGGAAGAGCACGTACGGCACCGGCAAGGGCGGCGACACCATCACCAGTGGCCTTGAGGTCACCTGGACGAGCACGCCCACGCAGTGGAGCAACGGCTTCTTCAAGAACCTGTTCGAGTACGAGTGGGAGCTGACGCAGAGCCCCGCCGGTGCCAACCAGTGGGTCGCGAAGGACGGCGCGGGCGCCGGTACGATCCCGGACGCGCACGACCCGTCGAAGAGCCACGCCCCGAAGATGCTGACGGCCGACCTGGCGCTGCGCTTCGACCCGGCGTACGAGGAGATCTCGCGCCGCTTCTACGAGAACCCCGACCAGTTCGCGGACGCCTTCGCCCGTGCCTGGTACAAGCTCACCCACCGTGACCTGGGCCCGAAGTCCCTCTACCTCGGCCCGGAGGTCCCGGAGGAGACCCTGCTGTGGCAGGACCCGGTCCCGGCGGTCACGCACGAGCTGGTCGACGCGGCGGACATCGCCGAGCTGAAGAGCCAGATCCTCGCCTCGGGCCTCACGGTCTCCGAGCTGGTCTCCACGGCGTGGGCCTCGGCCTCGACCTTCCGTGGCAGCGACAAGCGCGGCGGCGCCAACGGCGCGCGCATCCGCCTTCAGCCGCAGAGCGGCTGGGAGGTCAACAACCCGGACCAGCTCGCCTCGGTGCTGCGGACCCTCGAAGGCGTCCAGTCGTCCTTCAACTCCGCTCACACCGGCGGCAAGCAGATCTCCCTCGCCGACCTGATCGTCCTCGCCGGTGCGGCGGGCGTCGAGAAGGCCGCGAAGGACGGCGGCGTCGAGGTCGAGGTGCCCTTCACCCCGGGCCGTACCGACGCGACGCAGGAGCAGACGGACGTGGAGTCGTTCGCCGCTCTGGAGCCGACCGCGGACGGGTTCCGGAACTACCTCGGCAAGGGCAACCGCCTGCCGGCCGAGTTCCTGCTGATCGACAAGGCGAACCTGCTCAAGCTGAGCGCTCCCGAGCTGACCGTCCTCGTCGGCGGCCTGCGCGTCCTGGGCACCAACCACGACCAGTCGGCGCACGGCGTCCTCACCGACAAGCCGGGAACCCTGACGAACGACTTCTTCGTCAACCTCCTGGACCTCGGTACGACGTGGAGCTCCACCTCGTCCGACCAGACCGCCTTCGAGGGCCGCGACGCGTCCACGGGCGAGGTCAAGTGGACCGGCACCCGTGCCGACCTGGTCTTCGGCTCGAACTCCGAGCTGCGCGCGCTCGCGGAGGTCTACGCGAGCGACGACGCGAAGGAGAAGTTCGTGAAGGACTTCGTCGAGGCGTGGGTCAAGGTCTCGAACGCGGACCGCTTCGACCTGGTCTGAGCCCAGTGGTCATCTAGCGGTTGACACCCGGGTCGGTCCGTTCGGACCGGCCCGGGTTTCGCGTTCAGCGGCGGTGTGGAACGCGCGTGATCACGCCTTCGGGTCGTGACCCCAGTTCATCAGCGAGTACCGCCACCGCGTGTCCGTGACGTCGCCCGAAGGGCGCTGCTTGAGGTGGCGGTGCACATAGCCGACGACCTTGCGCATGTGGGCGACGTCGTCGTCGGTCAGGTCGGCCTTCTTCTTCTCCAGCAGGCGGACGATTCGGCGTCCGGACGCGTGGCCCACGCTCTCGCCGCCGCCGTCCGACTGGCCCACGCTCTTCGAATCGTCCGTGTCCAGCCACTTCTTGAGGGCAGCGGGCGTCATGTTGACGGCGTCACCGAACTCCTTGACCGTGTCCGCACGATCGGTGTCGGTCTTGCCGCCACTCATGAGCCGCCGCTCTTCTTGCGCAGCGAGCCGGGCTTGTGGACGGCGTTGCGGCCGGACTTGTCGCTCTCGACCTCGTACTGCGGCTCGTCCTTCGAGGCCTTGACGGTACGGCCCGCCACCTCGGCGTGGCCCGTGATCTTCTTCTTCACCTTGCCGGGGACGGTCTGCCCATGACTGCTCCAGGAGACCTTGTCCCCCTTGCTGAGCTTCTTGTCCTTGTCCTTGTCCTTCGCCACGATCCGCACGCTCCCTCGACCTCGGCCTCCGCGATGAAGGGCCCTTCCCACTGTCCGGCTGTTCGGGGCAGGGCGCATGTCGGCGGTGTCCGGGTGGTCGGCGATGCTCCCGGTGCCGCCGGTGCCGCCGGTCAGCGGTCCTCAGCCGGCGCGGCCGGCCCGGCCGCCTCGACCGCCGGTTCGAGCAGGGACAGCGTCCGGTTGTCCGCGTCCACTTCCGCGCGTACGCCGAGGGGCAGCGGCAGGTTCGGCGAGGTGTGGCCGAAGTCGACCTGGGCGAGGACGGGGATGTCACGCTCCCCCAGGACGTCGAGCACCACCTCGCGCAGACCGACCTCCTCCCCGCCGTCCTCCCAGGGCGTGACCTCGTGCGGGATGCCGACCACCATGCCGGCGATGCGGTCCAGCACACCGGACAGCCGCAGGGTGTGCAGGTCGTACCAGATCCGGGTGACCGGCCGTTGCAGCTCCTCCCAGAACAGGATCGCGCCGTCGAACCCTTCGGCGGGCAGGGCGAAAGGGGTCGCCTGCACGTGGACCAGGCGGTTCAGCAGGCCGCCGAGCAGCGGTCCCTGCGCGCGGCCCGGCCGCCAGGTCTCCCACGTACCCCCTGCCGGCAGCGCACCGGGCGCCTCGGCCCGGGTGAGCACACGGGTGTAGAGGTCGACCAGTTCGGACCGGCGGGCCTCGTCGCCCAGCGTGTACCAGTCGCTGCCGAACCCGTGGGTGACGATGTCGGCGTGGAAGCCGACGAGGCCCGTCCTGGCGTACAGGGCCATGTGCAGCACGGAGATGTCGCTGTAGCCGAGGATCGGCTTGGGGTCGGCCCGGATCGCGTCCAGGTCGATCAGATCGAGATAGCCGATCGTCGCCTGGCCCCCGGTGTGCGCGACGACGGCCCGCACCTCGGGGTCCCGGAGCAGCGCGTTCAGCTCGGCGGCCTGTTCCGCCGGGACGCCCGCCGCCCACCAGCGGCTCCGCGCGGTGTCGACCGTCGGGCTGACCCGCACCCGGAAACCCATCCGCTCCAGGATCGCCACTCCGCGGGCGAGCAGCGGCTCGTCCCCGGGCTCCAGCCGGTCCGAGGGCGCGGTGACGGCCACGAGGTCGCCGGGACGCAGCGCACGGGGACGACGGATCGTGGGCATGGGGCCTCCTTGTTGATCGACAAGGGCGGACAACCACGCGCGGTCCGCCGGTATTCCGGCCGTCGCGGTCCGCGGTGTTCCGGCCGTCGGGGTGCGGCTTCTAGGTGCTGAGCAGGCTCAGCACGGCCTCTTCCACCGGCTGCGTGGCGAGTGCGCCCGCCACCGGGACGGAGCCCAGGGATGTGAGGGCGGGGGCGATCGTCCTTCCCTCGTCGAAGAGCTCGAACAGGCGCGGGTTGATGTAGGAGGCCCGGCACACGGACGGTGTGTTGCCGAGGTACCCGGCGACCTCGCGGACCGCCCGTGCGGCGGCCCGCTTCCGGGCGGTCGGGGAGGTGTCCGCCACCTCGGCCGACACCGCGAGCGCGACGGCGGCGAGCACCGTGGCGTGCCAGGTACGGAAGTCCTTGCTGGAGATGTCCAGGCCCGCGAGGTCACGCAGGTGCCTGTTCAGGTCGGTCGCGTCGATGGTGTGCCAGCTGCGCGACTCGTAGTACGCGAAGAGGTGCTCGTCGTCGTCGCGGCGGCGGAGCAGGGCCCGGACGCCGCTGTAGACCTGTTCGTCGACGATCTCGCGGCAGTAGCGGCGCCCGCTCTTGGCCGCGTAGTCGAAGCCGACCGCGCCCTTGCTGCAGGTGACCTGGTGGCGCCGTACGGTCGTCAGGCCGTAGGACTCGTTCGTCTTCGCGTACCGGTCGTCGCCGACGCGGAAGAAGCCGAGGTCGAGCAGGCGGACGGCGAGCGAGAGCACCCTCTCGCGGCTCAGGCCCGAGCCTTCGAGGCCCTTGCCGACCTGCCGTCTCACCTCCGGCAGGGCGGCGCCCACCTCCAGGATGCGGGTGTGCTTGGCGGCTTCCTGCTTCTCGCGGAAGAGGGGGTGGTAGAGGTACTGGCGGCGGTCGGCCTCGTCCGTGCCGACCGCCTGGATGTGGCCGTTCGGGTGCGGGGAGATCCACACGTTCTGCCAGGCCGGCGGGATGACGAGATCACGTACGCGCCGCGTCTCCGGGCCGTTCGGCAGGGCCTTGCCCTTGGTGTCGAGGTAGCGGAAGCCACTGCCGTGGCGGCGCCGGCCGTAGCCGGGGCCCGTGAGATCACTCGTCCGGAACCGCATCGCGCTCCTCCTCCGTGCACCTACGCGCTGCGGGACCGCGACCCGCACGGAACGTGGTTCCCTTTCCCACCCGTCTCAAAAGGCCCACCAGCCGCAAAAGGCGTACCTGTCTCAGCAGGCGCACTCGTCCCGCAAGGTGCACTCGTCCCGGAGACGTAACCGCCTCAGAAGGCGTATCTGATACGCAGCCACGGCGCATGCGCTGCCAGCAGTTCCCGCAGTCGCGCGAGAGCCCGCTGCTTGGTCTCCAGGGCGTAGCGGACGTTGAGCGCCCCGTTCTGCGAACGCTTGGTCTCCTGGATCTCCGGCTGCCACAGCAGGTCCTCGGCGCGCGGGTGCCAGCCGAGGTTGACCTCGTGGAGTGCCTGGTTGTGGGTCAGCATGATGATTTCGGCCGCCGCCTGCTCCTTCACCCGGGCGGGCAGGACGTCGTCGAGGTGGCGGAGCAGGTCGGCCCAGTCCCGCTCCCACCCCGGGCGCAGCACCACGGGCGAGAGGTTGAAGTGGACCTCGTACCCGGCGTCGAGGAAGTCGGCCGCCGCCGCGATCCGCTCGGGGACCGGGCTCGTACGGATGTCGAGGAGCCGGGCGTCGTCGGCCGGCATGACGGAGAAGCGCACGCGGGTGCGGCCCTGCGGGTCGAGCGCGAGCAGGTCGGGGTTGACGAACTTGGTCGCGAAGGACGCCTTCGCGGTCGGCAGGCGGCGGAACGCGGCGACGAGATCCGCGGTGTTGTCGCAGACCAGGGCGTCGACGGAGCAGTCACCGTTCTCGCCGATGTCGTAGACCCAGGCCTCGGGGTCGCACTGGTTGGGTTCCGGTTTGGGGCCCTGGGCGCGGACGTGCCGCTGTACGTGGGCCACGATCGCCTCGATATTGGTGAACAGGGTGATGGGGTTGGCGAACCCCTTGCGGCGGGGGACGTAGCAGTACGCGCAGGCCATCGCGCAGCCGTTGGAGGGGCCGGGGGCGATCCAGTCGGCCGACCTGCCGTTGGGGCGCGTGCTGAGGCTGTGCTTGACGCCGAGGACGAGCGTGTCGGTCTTGATGCGGACCCAGCGGGCGATGTTGCCGTCGTTGCCGTGCAGGGAGGGGATGCGCCAGTGGCCGTCGACCTCGGTCACCCGCACGCCCGGCAGCCGGGCCATGATCTGCTGCCCGCGCGGGGAGTCGAGGGCCGCCGGTTCGGCGTACACCTCCCGTACGTCGAGCATCCGGCGGGCCTGGGGGCTGTCCCGGAACGCGTACAGCCCGTGCGCGGTCCCGCCGGTGCTCTCGCTCCCGCCGGTACTTTCGCTCCCGCCCGTGCTCGCGCTCCGGCCCGTGCTCGCGGGCCGCGCGGGTGCCGGTGCGGTGTCCGACCACTCGAAGAGCGGTGGTTGTTCGGGCTCCACGTGCTGTTCCTCTCCGGGCGGGGGTGGGCCGGGGGATCAGTCCCTGCGGTCGCGCTCCTGCTCCAGCAGCTCTTCGAGATCGGTGAGGCGGTCGAGCCCCCGTACAGCCTGCGTCATCCGCGGGTTGTGCTCGAACCGGGCGCGGTGGCGGTGCAGGAGGTTCCAGTACCCGGCGGTGAAGGGGCAGGCGTCCTCGCCCACCCGCACGGTCGGCTTGTAGCGGCAGGGGCCGCAGAAGTCGCTCATGCGGTTGATGTACGCGCCCCCGGACGTGTACGGCTTCGTGGTCATGCGGCCCCCGTCGGCGTACTGCGACATGCCGACCACGTTCGGGACCATCACCCAGTCGTAGCCGTCGACGAAGCTGCGGTGGAACCAGTCGGTGACGGCGCCGGGCTCCCACCCGCGTTGCAGGGCGAGACTCCCGAGGATCATCAGCCGGGGGATGTGATGCGTCCAGCCGGTCTCCCTGACCTGCGCGAGGACGTGGGAGAGGCAGTTCGCGTCGGTCGCCTCCGGGGACAGGTCCGTGAACCAGTCGGGCAGCGGCTCGTGGTGCCCCAGGGCGTTGCTCTCGCGGTACCGCGTGCCGAAGTGCCAGTAGACGTGCCAGACGTACTCGCGCCAGCCGGTGATCTGCCGGACGAACCCCTCGGCGCTGTTGAGCGGCACGTCTCCCGACCGCCAGGCCGCCTCCGCCCGCTCGGCGCATTCGGCGGGGTCGAGCAGGCCGAGGTTGAGCGAGGAGGAGAGCAGGCTGTGGCTCATCGTCGTGTCCTCGATGAGCACCGCGTCCTCGTACGCCCCGAAGGTCGCGAGCCGGTGTTCGACGAAGCGGTGCAGCGCGGCCAGTGCCTCCCGGCGGGTGGCCGGGAACCCGCGCGGCCCGTCCTCGCCGACGAACTCGACGTCCCCGTCGCGCGACCAGCGGTCGAGGTCGGCCCGCACCTCGTCGTCGATCTCGCTCTCGCGGGGGTGGTACGGGGCGGGCACGCCCAGGTCGGTGGCGCCGCGCGGCGGGGGCTGCCGGTTGTCGTGGTCCAGGTTCCAGCGCCCGCCGGCCGGCTGGTCGCCCTCCATCAGCAGGTCGTGCGTCTGGCGGACCCAGCGGTAGAAGTCCTCCTGGCGCAGCTGCTTCGTACCGCGGCCGTCCGCCCAGCGCCCGAACTCGTCGTGCGTGACGAGGAAACCGCGGGCCGGCAGGACACGTACGGAGGGCAGGGAGCGTACGAAGGCGAGGGCCGCGTGGGACGTGGGGTGGTGGACGGTCACCGGGGCGTCCCCCACGGCCTCGCGCAGCCCCTGGCGGTAGGTGTCCGCCTTGACGTACCGCACGCGGTCACCGAGTTCGGCGGCGCGGTGGCGCATCGCCGACAGGATCAGATGGGCCTTGGCGCGGTGGAACCGCCGTCGGCGCAGGACGCTGCGGGCCTCGATCATCAGCAGGGGCACGTCCCGGCGCGGGCCGCCGCGGGCGGGATCGACGAAATGGGGGCCGAGCTGGTCGCCGAAGAGCCAGTGGTGGGTGCCGGGCTCTTCTTCGTCGTTTCCGGTTCGGGTCCCGGTCCCGGTTCGGGTTCCGGTCCCGGTTCGGGTTCCGGTCCCGGTTCGGGTTCCGGTCCCGGCCCCGGCCCCGGTCCGGGCAACTTTCCCGGTCCCGGCAGCTTTCCCGGTTCTGGCAGCTTTTGCGTTTCCGGCAGCTTTTGCGGTTTCGGCAGCTTTCGCGGCCGCGTGCTTCGTCATGCCGTGTGCTCCGTCGACGAGTCGTCGCCTCGTCGGCGCCCTGCGCGGCGCGACGCTTTCCTCCGCAGATCAAAGCGCACGACGGCGCGGGCGGTACGCGGCACACGCCGGGGTGATCCCGCTTCTCGCGAAGCCCCCGGCACCACGACCGACCCGCGCCCGGACGTCGTTGCACGGCCCCGTCCGGCCACACTCGGCGGCCGCGGTCGCCACACAGGGGCACACGGGGGCACATGAGGTCACACGGGGCCACCTGGGGGGCACATGTGGCCCCATGGTTCACTCGGTGTCCGCCGTGTTCGCCCGCGGCAGTACGGCCGAACTGCGCAGCGTGGAGCCGGTGTCGATGATGTCCCGGGCGACACCGCTGAGCAGCAGCCGGTGCTGCCGGGCGTGGCGGCGCATGATCTCGAACGCCTGGTTGAGGCTGATGTTGCGGCGGGCGGCGAGCAGCCCTTTCGCCTGTTCGATGATGATGCGGCTCTGCAGGGCCGTGTGCAGTTGTTCGTTGACGGTGTCCTGCTGCCGGATGGTGCGGGCGTGCAGCAGACCGATGGTGGCGGCGTCGGTGAGGGTCTGGGCGAGGGCCAGGTCGTCGGCGTCCAGGGGCCGGTCGGCGGAGCGCAGGAGCAGCAGGCTGCCGATGGTCTCCTGGCGCAGCCGCATCGGCAGGGCGGTGGCGAGGGAGTAGCCGGCCTGCCGCAGGTGAACGGTGAACTGCGGCCAGCGGGAGTCCGCTTCGCCGGGACGCGCGTCGCCCCGCCCGTACGCGTCGACCGCGCGGGCGGTGCGGTGGGCGTCCACCGCCGGGCCCTCGCCGCAGGCGAACTCCAGTACGCGCTCCAGGGCGGGACTGGGATCGCAGGGCGCGGGGCTGTACAGCCGGGGGCCCGTGTGCGACAGGAAGACCGCGGCATCCGTGACGTCGAGGAGTTCCTGGCAGCGGACCGTCATCTGCTGCAGGAAGCCGATGACGTCGAAGTCCTCCACCAGCGTGTCGGCGAGTTCCACGAAAGTGCGGGCGATGTGCTGCTCCCTGCTCATGGGCAAGCTCCTTGTCCCCCGCACAGGGTTTCCCCTGCGTGGTCGACCAAGTCTGGTCGTGTCATCGCGGTAGCTCCCGCTGGATGATGTCCCGGGCGGTGTCCGTCAGGGTCCGTCCGGAGGTGTAGGCCTGGCTCCGCAGCCGGTCCAGGGCCTCGGCCAGCGATACGCCGAGTCGCGCGCTGAGGACGCCGGTGGCCTGGTGCACCTCGGCGCGGTGCAGGTCCACCATGCCCGTGTGGCCGCGGCCGTTGCGTGCGGCGGAGGTGGACGGCCAGTTCTGGAGCACCTGCTCGGCGAGTGCGTCGGCGACCAGCCAGCCCTCGGTCAGCTGCTGCCGGGTGAGCGGGCCCGGCGTACGCCGGTATCCGGTCATCGTCCCGGTGCGGACGGCGCCGATGTGCACGGGCCAGACGAAGAGCGCCGCGATGCCGAGCTCCTCCGCCTCGGCGGCGAACTGCGGCCACTGCCGTGCCAGCAGCCGTCCGACGTCGGGCACCTGCCGTACCTCTGTCTCGTCCTCGATCAGCAGACCGGGGCCCTGCCCCAGGACGAACTGCATGTCCTCCAGCCGTGCGCTGGTGCTGTCGCTGAACCACACCAGCTCCCGTCCCAGAGAGACCGCGATCCCACCGAGGCCGAGAGCGTGTGCGCAGGCGACAGCCCACTCACGGCGCTCCTCCTCGTCCGCCGTTGGAGACAGACTGTCCAGCAGTCCCCTGACAGTGGCACCCATGTCGCCGCGCACCGCCTTCCTGACGCTTCCTGTGCGGGGTCGGCCGCACCGGGACAAGCGTAGCGACCCACACACCGTGCGTGACAGCGCTTGGGTCAACCGCTTCGGATCAGGAGGACCGCGGAGGTCCGCCGGGGGCCGGGGTGCGCTCCCAGCGCAGTGCGGAGCGGTCCCAGCGGATCAGGCCGCGCTCGGCGAACTCGTCGAGCCAGCCGCGCATCGGCCACCAGCCCCAGCGGCGGTGGAAGATCTCGCTGTTGCGCAGGATGTCGTGCAGGTGTCCCACCGGCGGGCTGGAGGTCGGGTGGTACTGGTGGAAGGCCGGGGCGCCGCCGACCCAGGTGAGCCGGACACCGGCCGCGCGGGCCCGCTGGCCGAAGTCGGTGTCCTCGCCGCCGTATCCCTCGTACTCCTCGCAGAAGCCCCCGACCGAGTGCCAGGTGTCGGCGGTCAGCGCGAAGGACAGCGACCAGAACAGGGTGTGGTCGGCGCCGTCCCACGTCTCGCCGGCGCCGGGGGCGGGCCGGGCGGGGTGCGGTTCGGCGAGCGCGGGGAGGTCGGCGAGCCGGTAGCCGCCGACCGGGTCCGGCGGGGGCGGGAGATACCCGACGGTGCCGCAGAGCAGGGAGCGGGGGCGGGCGGACTCGCGGGCCACCTCGGCGTACCGCTCCAGGAGCCTGGCACCGGGCACGCAGTCCACGTCCAGGAAGACCAGCAGTTCGGCGCCGCGGGCGAGGGCGTGGACGGCGCCGAGGTTGCGGGCTCGGGCGAGCGGCAGCTTCCCGTCCCGCACCGGGCAGCCGACGACCGCGGCGAGGGGCCGCCGCCCGGCGACGACGGCACCCAGTCCCGGGTCCCCCATCGCGACGACGACGTACTGCTCGGGCACCCACGTCCCGCCGCCGAGCCCGGCCTGCTGCAGAGCGAGATGCCCGTGCCGCCCGGCGGCGAGGGTGATCACGGCGGTACGCATCAGGGGGCGCCCGGGGTTCGCGGGGCGGCGGGGTGGTCGGGAGCGCCGGGAGTTCGCGGGGCGGTCGGGTGGTCGAGAGCGCCGGGAGTTCGCGGGGCGGTCGGGTCGTCGGGGCCGCCGAGGTCTCGTGCAGGGGCGGTGAACCCCGCCGCCTCGGCCAGGGCGGTAGCCGCCCGGATCGCGCCGTCGCCCGGGGCCCAGCGGGACCAGCGGTCCCCGCCCTGCTCGTAGGCCTGTTCCAGGAGGGCGGGCCAGGCGTCGGGCGCAGGCCAACGGGGAGTGACGACCGCGAGGTC
The DNA here is from genome assembly GCF_003024195.1 of Streptomyces dioscori. Taxonomy (GTDB): domain Bacteria; phylum Actinomycetota; class Actinomycetes; order Streptomycetales; family Streptomycetaceae; genus Streptomyces; species Streptomyces dioscori. The sequence continues at coordinate 192,537 of NZ_KZ679057.1, read as the reverse complement.
GCCGCGGGTCAGGGCGCGGCCCGTGGCGGCCTGTTCGCCGAAGGGGCGTTCCTGGGGGACGACCACCGCGGGGCGGCGCGCGGCGGCGCACTCGGCGAGCGCGTTCTGGCCCGCGTGGGTGACCACGACGTCCGCCGCGCACAGGGCGGGCCACGGGTCGGCCGACCAGCCGCCCTCAGGACCGCCGAGCGTCGTCCACTCCCAGCCGGGCGTGGCCGCCCGCGCGGCCTTCACCTCGCCGGGTGAGACGTCGGTCCCGCCCGCACCCATCAGGAGCAGCACCTTCCGGGGCGTACGCGCCGAGTCCGCGGGCGACAGGTCCGTACGCGACAAGTCCGTGGGCGACAGGTTCATGGGCGACGGGTCCGTGGGCAACGGGTCCGTGGGCAACGGGTCCGTGGGCAACAACTCCGTACGTGACCGGTCCGTACGTGACCGGTCCGTACGTGGCCGGTCCGTACGTGGCCGGTCCGTACGTGGCCGGTCCGCGCGTGACAGGTCCGTACGTGGCCGGTCCGCGCGTGACAGGTCCGCGCGCCCCGGGCCCGGGGCGCGCACGGCGCGCGGGCGGCCGTCGAAGCGGGAGAAGGCGCCGGTGTGGACGGTCCTTGCCGCCCAGTGCGCGGGCCAGCCCGGTTCGGGCAGCGCGGCCGGCCAGGGGGCGAGAAGGAGTTCGGCCAGGTCGTACGCCATCCGGTGCGGCGGGTCGGTACGGTCGCCCCGCATCGCCGCCACCGCGACGGGTGTCCCCAACAGCCGTGCCAGCAGCGCCACTTCGACGGACACGTCGGACATCAGGAGCCGGGGCGAGGCCGCCTCGATCCACCGCGCGACCAGCGCCATGCGGCCACGGAGCCCGGCGTGCCCGACGGGCGCCCAGTGCAGCCGTCCGCCCGCCGTCACGTCACCGAAGCCGGCGGGGTCGCCGTCGTCGTCGCGGGGCAGCCGCACCCACTGCCCCGGCCAGGGCCAGTCCTGGGGCTCGGGCAGCGTGGACAGACCCGTCACCGGGACGGGGCAGTGCGCGGCGACGGTCCGGGCGCGGTTCAGATGGCCGCTGCCCTGGTGGTGGACGTAGTAGCCGATCACGCCGACACCGAGCGGTAGAAGCGCTCGTAGCTGCGGGTCATGACCTCCATGGAGCAGAACTCCTCCGCGTGACGCCGCGCGTCGGCCCGGGAGAGGGCGGTCGTCGGCTCGACGGCCGCCGCCAGCGCCGTACGGTCGCCGGGCTCGACCAGCCGGGCGCAGTCGTCCGTGACGATCTCCGGCAGCGCGCCGCGCGCGAACCCGCACACCGGCGTACCGCACGCCAGCGCCTCCGCGATCACCAGTCCGTACGGCTCGTCCCAGCAGGGCGAGACGACGGCGGCGGCCGAGGAGCCGACCAGTTCGCACAGTTCCGGCTGGGAGAGGTGGCCCGCGTACGTGATCGTGCGGTCCAGGCGCGGACGGATGCACGCCTCGAAGTACTCCGTGTCCCCCACCGGTCCGGCGAGCCGCAGCCCCCGCCCCGCCAGACGCGCGGCCTCGATCGCGAAGTGCGCGCCCTTCTCGGGCACGATCCGGCCCGACCAGACCAGTTCCTCACCGCCGGGTCCCGGGTGCCAGCGCTCGGTGTCGATGCCGTTGCGCACCACGGTCGCGGCGGGCACGACGTGCCGCCAGGCCGCGGCGGTGTGGTCGCTGACCGCGCTGAACCGCATGGGGCAGTACGGCGGCGCCTGGATGGCCGACTCCAGCCACGGCGTGGGCGGGGTGTGCAGGGTGGTGACGACCGGCACGGAGAGCACGGCGGCCATCGCCACCGGCAGGTAGTGCAGGCTGTTGTTGTGCACGATGTCGTAGCGCGCCGGCGCACGGGAGAGGTCGAGCATCAGCTGCAGGTAGGCGTGGTGCTCGGCCAGCCAGTGCGCCGCCACCATGCTGGTGTCCCGGCAGGCGGCCTCGCTGATCCGGGGCGGCCGGAACGGCATCTCCACCACCCCGAGACCGGGGTCCGAGCCGGGCCCCGCGAAGATCGTGACCTCGTGACCGCGGGCGCGCAGGGCCTTGGACAGCGTCCAGGTGTGCGCTTCGAGGCCGCCGGCGAACGGATCGCGGATCGGATGCCGGGCGGAGGCGATCAGGGCGATCCGCAGCGGCGTCCCCGCGGACGTCCATGAGGACGACCACGAGGACGACCGCGAGGACGACCGCGGGGGCGTCCACGAGGGCGTGGCGGGGCCGGGTGGTCGCGGGGGTGGCCGCTCGGCGGACGGCGTCACAGCAGGTCCGCGTAGAGCGTTTCGTGTTCGCGGGCGAGCATGAGGCGTTCGGCCCGCCGGTCGGCCGGGTCGGCCCGCCACAGGGGCCGCTCCTCGTAGGCGGTGCGCACCGCGTCCCGCAGCGACGCCTCGTCGAGCCCGTCCCGGTCGTGGCCGTAACTGAGACAGGGCCGCTGCTCCGCGTAGAACCCGCAGGTCGGCGCGAGGACGGTGGTACCCAGGTCGTGGCACGCCTCCAGCCAGCCCGAGTGGGTGCCGAAGCGGTAGGGCAGCACGGACACGTCGAGGTTGATCAGATAGTCGTAGAGCGCGTCGTCGTCGAAGTAGTCGTGGACGTACAGCCGCAGCCGCTTGTTGCGGTCCATCTCGCGCAGCTCGTCGAGCACGCCGGGCGCGTGGTGGTGACTCGCGGGATCGTCGATCTCCGGGTGGCAGTCGACGCGCAGCACCGCGTCGGGCAGTTCCGCCAACGCGTCCGCGAGCACCCGGGCCACCGGGAGCGGGTCCATGTTGGCCCGGATGCTCTTGGCGTGCAGACCGACCGTGAACGTGTCGCGTACGGGCCGGGGGCGCACGAGGCCGGCCTGTCCGACCACGTGCGGGTGCGGCAGGATCAGCGCGGTACGGCCCCAGCGTTCGGCGATCTCGCGCGCGGCGCCCGGGGTGAGCGTGACGAGCCGGTCCGCGGCGGGGACGAGCACGTCCAGTTGCGCCCGGTGCTCGCCCTCGTCGCGGTGGTGGGGGTTGACGAGGTCGTGGACGGTCTGGACAAGCGGTTTGCCGTTCCGGCGCAGGGCTTCGACGAAGTCGTGCAGCGCCTGCGGGGTCTGCGCGTCGAAGCCGAAGTGAAGGTGGAAGACGTCGAAGGTGTCGGCGTGCTCGTCGACCCAGTCCGCTTCGAGCATGACCGGCGGCCACCACTGCCCGACCCTGCCGGAGGCCCCGCCGGGCCGCGGATCGACCAGCCGGACCACGCGGTCGCCCCCGGGAGGGGCCAGATGACGCACGTACACATGCCCGGCGGGGACGGAGGCAACTCGGATGACTCTTCCGGGGGTGGGCGGGGCGGGGGTACGTGTGGTGGGGGTAGGTGTGGTGGGGGTAGGTGTGGTGGGGGTAGGTGTGGTGGGGCTGGGCGTTGCGGGACCGGGCGGCGTGGGGTGGTGGCGGGTGGCCGGTTCAGGCACGGGGGGCTCCTCGTTCGGTCACGCCGGAACGCCGGGAATGCTTCGGATGCTGCGGATGCCGGGGCGGTGGGGGCCGCCCGGGGGCATCCCACCCCCGCGCATCCCACGGTCCCCCGCCGCCCGGTTCGCAGCATGCGGGACAGGACCGTCCGGGCGAGGGCGGGCCGCTCCTCCCCCGGTACTCGGCCCACCCCCTCGCCTCGCTTCCTGGTCTGCCCGGGGCCGCTCCGGGGAAGGAGCGCTCTTCGGCGTCTCCTTTCGCGCGGTGGGGGAACCCGTGGGCCATGACCACGCGATCTGAACTGCCGGGCACAGCGGAGTCGTACTGGATGGCCACGGCGCCGGGCACCCGGTGGCCGGGTCTGGAGGCCGACGTGACGGCGGACGTCGTCGTGATCGGCGCGGGCATGGCTGGTCTGTCCATCGCCTGGGAACTGACCCGCGCCGGACGCGGCGTCCTCGTGCTGGACGCGGACCGCGTCGCCGCCGGGGTGAGCGGCTACACGACGGCGAAGCTCACCGCCGCGCACTCGCTCGTGTACGAACGCCTGCGCCACACCCGCGGAAAGGAGGGCGCACGCCAGTACGCCCACTCCCAGCAGGCCGCGGTGGAGCGGGTCGCGTCCGTGGCGGCGGAACTCGGCGTCGACTGCGACTTCGAAGGCTCGTCGGCCCTGACCTTCACCGTCGACCCGCAGCAACGCGCCACGTTCGAGGCGGAGGCGGAGGCCGCCGCCGAGGCGGGGCTGGCCGCCGACCTCGTGACGGAGACGGATCTGCCGTTCCCCGTGGCAGCCGCGGTACGCGTCACGGGTCAGGCGCAGTTCCACCCGCGCACGTACCTGCTGGCCCTGGCCGACGACATCGCCGCGCGAGGCGGTGTCCTGCACGAGCGGACCCGGGTGACCGGCCTCAGCGAGGGCACCCCGTGCAGGCTCACCACCGAGCGGGGCACGACGGTCACGGCGAACGACGTCGTCGTCGCCACGCACTACCCGGTCTTCGACCGCGCCCTGCACTTCGCGCGCCTGTCACCGCGCCGCGAACTGGTGGTCGCCGCTCCGCTCCCCGCCCCGGCGGCACCGGAGCACATGTACATCACGGACGACCTGGGCAAACGGTCCGTACGCACCGCCCCGCTCGACGAGGGCCGACGGCTCCTCATCGTCACCGGGGAGAGTTTCACTCCCGGCACCGGCGACGGCAACGAGCGCTTCCTGCGGCTGGACGCGTGGATGCACGAGCACTTCCCGGTCGGCGACACGGCGTACCGGTGGGCGGCCCAGGACAACGACGTGAGCGACGGCGTGCCGCTGGTCGGCCCGTTCCATCCAGGCGCACGGCACGTGTACGTGGCGACCGGCTTCGGCGGCTGGGGCATGAGCGGGGGCGCCATGGCCGGACAGTTGCTGGCGTCGACACTCACCGGCGCGGAACCGGAGTGGGCGGGGCTGTACGACCCGCGCCGCCTGTGGAGCACCGTCCGGGAGGGCGCCACTCTGCTGAAGCAGCAGGCGGACGTGGCCAAGCACTTCGTGGGCGACCGGCTGAGGACCACCCACGTCGACTCCGTCGCCGAGATCGCCCCCGGTTCGGGCGCGGTCGTACGCGTCGAGGGGCGCCGCTGTGCCGTCTACCGCGACGAGGCCGGCACGGCCCACGCCGTGTCGGCACGCTGCACGCATCTCGGCTGCCTGGTCGCGTTCAACGAGGCGGAGACGGCGTGGGAGTGCCCGTGCCACGGTTCGCGCTTCGGCGTCGACGGCGGGGTCCTCCAGGGACCGGCCGTACGCCCGCTGCCGCGACGCACGGTCTGACGCCGCGACGCACGGTCTGACGCCGCGACGGACGGTCTGACGCCGCCGAGGACGGTCTGAGCGCCGGAGTCCGGGCGCGGTCCCACCAACTGGTCCAGCGCGTCCGGCCGGTCCAACCCGTCCAGCCCGTCCCACCGGTCCAACCCGTCCACGCCCGGACTCCGTCCGTCAGTCCGCGTCGACGTCGTGCACGGACACGCGGATTGAGTCGGCGCTGCCGTCGGCGGCGTCAGGGATGAGCATGCCCGCGTCCGCACCGCTGCGCAGGTAGTCCACCACGGCCTGGTCGAGCATCTCGCCCGGGAGCACCGCGGGGATCCCGGGCGGATAGGGCGTGAGCATCTCGGCGCAGATCCGCCCGACCGCGCTGTCAGCTGCCGCCCGCTCTCGACATCCGCGTCCCGGACCCGGCGAGTCTGCGCCCGCGCCCGCGCCTGCGCCTGCGCCTGCGCCAGGTGACGCTGCCGCGTGACGCCTTCTTCGGCGAGGTCGAGCAGGTGCCCGCGGTCAGCGGGTACGCCGCCGCCTGGTGGATGCGGCGGCACCACCGCATCAACCTGCACACCTCCGACCACCGGCGCCTCAACGCCCAGCTCACCCACGCCGACGACGAGACGACAACGGAACGGCCCCTCGACGGGCTGCGCGATCTGGTCGCCCACACCGACGAACTTGACCCCGCTCAGGTCGATGAAGACCTGCACGCTGAGGTCGTCATCCGTTCGGTCACGGTCCGCTCGCACACCCGGTGGGGTACCACGTCAGATGGGACACGCGTGTTCCGGGTGAGAAGCCGACCGAGGGGTACGCGGGAGATCGTCGAAACGCGGGTCCGGCCGAGCCGCCGCCCCCGGTCCGGAAGGAGTTCGTCATGCCGCAGGGTTCCAACGCGAAGCGTGAGCGTCAGTACGAGCACATCAAGGAGAGCGCCGAGAAGCGCGGCACCTCCACGGGGCGTGCGAAGGAGATCGCGGCACGCACCGTGAACAAGGAGAGGGCCCGCGCCGGCGAGTCGAAGACGGCCAGCAGGACGTCCACCCAGGACAAGAAGTCCGCCTCGCAACGCGGTGGCGAGCGCTCGCACAGTGGCGCCCAGGGGCCGACGAAGGACCAGCTGTACGCGGAGGCGAAGAAGCGCGGTATCGACGGCCGTTCGTCGATGAACAAACAGCAGCTGACGAAGGCCCTCGGCCGCTGACCGACGCTCGGCGCACGGCGCACGGGGCACGGGGCACGGCGCTCGGCGCACGGGGCACGGGGCACGGTCAGCGGTTCGCCGACCGCCGACCGCCGACCGCCCGCAGCCATCCGCCCATCACCGATCACCGATCACCCCGGGGACGCACGCAGGCACGCACGTAGGCACACAGGCACGCAGGCGAGCCCCCCGCCCCCGGCGACGGACGCGCCGTCAGAGAGGAGCCGCCGTCATGACCACCCGTGACCGCGGGCCCGGACACCGGCCCGCGCACCGGCCCGCGCGCGACGAGCGCAAGAAGCACGCCGAGCACCCAGAGTACCCAGAGCACCCCGAAACGGCGGCGGGCGAGGTCCTCCACGCGGCGGAGGAAGCCGAGACGGCCGTGGTGGACGACGGAGAGCGGCGCGGCACGGACCGCGAGGCGGCCGACGCACTGACCCCGAACGAGGACGCCCAGGACGACGTCCAGCGGCGCGACCGGCGCGACTCCTGACGATCGCGACTGCGGCTGCGGCTGCGGCTGCGGCTGCGGCTGCGGCTGCGGCTGCGGAAAGGCTCCACGTGTTCGACAGCACCACGGCCCTGCTGGTCCAGGGGTACACGTGGTTGCCCGACCGCCGCCGTCGCAGCCGCGGCAGGCCGGACCAAACCCGCCTCATGGGCAAGGAGCCCGTGGTGCCCCACGCCCCCGATGCGGTGCGCTTCTTCTGCGACGAGACCGAGACCGAGACCCACATCAAACGTCAGAAAGCCCTGCCGAGACCTCTCCCTCTCCCTCTCCCTCTCCTGGACACGCTGTTCGAACGCGGGGCCGTGCACACACTGGACGGCCCGCAACACCGGGTGCGCAAGGCGATGTTCATGTCCCTGCTCATGGACCGCGACGGCCTCGGCTCACTGGCCGATCACCTCGGAGCCGAGTGGGACCGCGCCCGCGAGCGGTGGGCCGGCGGCGACCGGGCGGCGCTCTTCGACGAGGCGAGCGTGCTGCTCACCCGCGCGGTCTGCGCCTGGTCCGGCATCCCCCGTACCGACGGCGAGGCCCGGGAGACGGCCCGCGATCTCATCGCGATGGTCGACGGCCTCGCCGCACGGGGCCCCCGCCACCTGCGGGCACGCCGTGCGCGCAGCCGCCCAGGCCCCACAACCGGACTGCCGATACATCGATGTGTCGATGTATCGACGACCAACGGACGGGAAGGCTCCAGACATGCGCCCTTCTCAGCGCCCCGGCCCGCGGCGCGACCTCGCCGAACGACTCCCGCACGGCGCGCAGCGCGAGACCGTTCGTGAAGTCGGCTGCACCGAGGGCAGAATGCCGACCGGGGAACAGTTGCTGGCGGAGACGGAGCAGCTCAAGAAGGCCCTGGAGCGCCGGCCGATCGTCGACATGGCACGCGGGGTGCTGATGGCGGCCTGGTCGTGCACCGCCGAGGAGGGCTGGCAGATCCTGGTCCATGTGTCCCAGCACTCCAACACCAAGGTGCACGAGGTGGCCAAGGCCCTCATCGCGACGACGCAGAACGAGCCGCTGCCCGCCCATATAGAGGAGCATCTGCCCGCCGCGCTGGCCCGGTGGCGGGCGTCACGGGATGAGTGAGCCGCCGGCGACGGCCCACCCGACGCCCGAGTCACCGCCGGTCAGCACCACTTTGCGGTCCTGAAGCCGGCCGAAGCCCCGGTGGGGGTCCTCCCCGGGTCCCGAGCAGTTCCCCCGGCTGTCAGCTCGCCCGGCTACCGACGCACCCGGCCGCCGGCTCCCCCGTCTGCCGGCTCACCCGGCCACCACCACACACCCCGCCTACCGGCTCACCACTCCACGTCCGCGGCCCGCGTGATCTCCGCGCGCATGTTCCGCCGCATCATGCTGAGCGCGGCGTCCGCGAGTTCCGGGTGGATGGCGGCCACGGCGTCCGCGGGCACGACGACGTCGAGATGCCGGATGTGCGCGTCGAGCGCCGAGTACAGCACGCACTGCTCGGTCACCTGGCCGGTCAGGACCACGCGGTCGACGCCGAGTTCCGCCAGCAGATACGTCAGCGGTGTCTCGTAGAAGATGGAGTGCCGGGCCTTCACGATGAACAAGGACTCGTTGTCAGGACGCAAGGGCTCCACCAGAGCGGCATGCGGCGTCGCCAGGGCTTCATCGAGCAGTTCGCCGTGGTGGGAACGCCACTGTCCCCAGTTGTCGTTGGCGTAGATCACCGGGATTCCGGCCGCACGCGCCCGGCGGAGCAGCGACACGATCCCGGGCAGCGCCGCCTCGGCGGCGGGCAGCAGGAGTTCCGCGTCCTTGTGCTCGTACGTGTTGATCATGTCGATGACGATGAGTGCGGAGCCGGTCATGCCACCACCATCCCCCGTCCGTGCCGTCCTGGCACATCAACGCGAGCCGGTCACAGCCCTCATGCCCGGCCCAACCGCAGATCGAGCGCAGCACCCACGTCGGGGCAGTTACGGCGGACGGTGTCCAGGAAGGCGCCGAGTGCCGGTGAGCGGTCCCGGTCGGCGAAGGACAGGATCAGGTCGGGCAGCGCCACATCCGGCACCCACGCCGAGCGACCTCTCGGGTACGGTCGCCGAGGACCTCGCGCTGTACCGGGAGAAGTTCCGCCGCCGCCTGCCTGAGTCGCTGGACGAGCTGCGCGGGCCGACCCACGGTGTCGTGGAGTTGCCGCTCCACATGGCCTGGTCCGGGATGACCTCATACGACCTGGGCAAGCCGCGTCAGCGTATGGGCCTATACCGGACCGTCCTGCACGAGGGCCTGCACGAGGACCTGCCCCGCTACCTCAACCGGGACCTACTCCTCCAGCTGTGGCCGGTACTGCGCACCCTCGCCGGCCGCACCGTGCGCACCGTATGGGAAGACGCCTTCCCCCAGCTCGCCTCCCGCACCCGGGCCGCCGCGTGACGGACATGCCGGAGCTGCACACGCGGCTCCTGGCGGATGTGATCGCACTCGGCTCTCCGTATCCCCTGGTCCTCACCGGTGGATACGCCGTGCGGGCACACCGCCTCGTGAACCGCCCCAGCCAGGACCTCGACGTCGCCACCGAGAACCCGGCGCCCATGGCCGACATCGCGTCCACGCTCCGCGCCGGCCTGGAAGCCTGCGGCTGGAAGGTGCACGCGCTGGAGACCGCCCCGCTTTCCGCCCGCTTCACCGTGGCCGACCCCGCCACCGGGCAAGAATGCCAAGGTCCGCGCCCTCGCCGACCGCGGAGCGCCCCGCGACTTGATCGACGTGTTCGCAGCCTCCCGGCGGTGGACCAACACCGAGCTCGAAGAGTTCGGCCGCCGACACGCCCGTGGCCGCTTCGAGCGCGAAGACCTGCAGTCGAACCTCACGGGCGCCGAGTGGACCGACGACGAAGCCTTCCTCGCCTACGGGCTCGATGAAGCCACCATCACCGCGCTTCGCGCTTGGGCTGTGGAGTGGGCCGACGACCTCGCGGCTCGCCTCCTCGAGGAGTCCGATGATCCGCATGTCGACTGATCACGTCCGGATGAGGGATCGCGGTGAGAGGGCTTGCACGCTGAAATCCGCCGTACCGTACAGTGCCATGGTGGTCACCATGAGGGCCCATGGATATAAGGTGCCCGCCGGGGCCGGCTACAGGTGCAGTCCCACATGGTTCACGATGAACCGCTTCTCCTCTGAGTCGAGGGCGAAGTAGATGCGTCCGACCTCGTTGGGCGAGACGGCGTCCCGGACCTTAATGTGCGGCAGTCCGTCCCAGCGCTTCCCGTTGAACGTGAAGTAGCGCTTGTCCTTGTCCTTGCTGAGTTTCTCGTCATTGGGCGCGAATTTCAGTCCGTGGTTGTCGTAAAACCACTGGGCGAGCCTGGGCATCCTGCCGGAATTGGAGTACAGGTCCGTCGCAGCCTGCGCGAGGGCGGTCAGCCGGTCGGTCATCTCCTGAGGGTACGGGTAGCGGGAGTCCTTCCAGGCACGCGCCGCTCTCGCCGTGAACACGATGTGCTCCTCCGACGCCTTGGCGAGAGCTCCGAAAGTGGGCACGGCGTCCGTTCCCAGAGGTGGGATCTCGCTCCAGGCGTCAAATGTGGCCGCCTGCCCGCTCCCAATCTTCGACAGGTTTAGGTACTCAGTCTTCCAGTAGTCCCGGTCCTGACGCACGGCCTCAGCAGTGGCGGCATCGTCTCGTGCCTTGTCGCGCTCCTCCATGCAGCTCTGTGCCATGTCCTCCCAGGATGTGGCGTCCTCTTCGAGCTGCCGGACACGTATCTGCAGTGCTTCGAGCTCGGCAGTCGTGTCTCCGGCGGCCTGGGCGCGCGACAACTGCTCCGCCGCCCTGCGGGCTCCCGCACGGTACGACGCCTGTCGCGCACGCTCCCACGCCGTGTCACTGCCGCGGGCTATGACAGAGAGATGGGCGAGCGACGGCATTAGCCGCCGTTCCACGAAGGACGCCTGAGACACCTCCTCACGTGAGTAGGCGAGGTGTTCCAGGCCGAGGTCGGGCCAGACCAACCGGGCGCCACCGCTGGGTACGGCCACCTGCTCGTGGGCGCGACGGACGGCCTGTGCGGTCACGTAGTTCAGGGTCACCACCTGGGCCAGGCCCGCGAGTTGTCCCGACGCGTCGGCCGCCGCGCTCCATCCCGCCTGGTCCCTGGGGTGCATCAGGAGAATGGGGAGGCGCGTGCGCAGCGCCAGGACGTCGAGGAGTACGTCAGCGTGACTCTCCTCCCGGATCCTCTCGTATCGCCCCGTGGCGAGCTGGCTCAGCACCCGCACTTCGAGTTGCTCGTCACCGAGCACCGCCCGCAGCAGGTTGGGGCGCTTGAGCGGCGGATCCTGCACCGGTGCTATCCAGCCGTCGGGGATCTCCCTGCCCATGACGATCCTGAGCCCGCCGCCTTCCCCCGACTGAGAGACCGTGACCCGGGTGACAAACTGGGCCGGCCCCGTAGACAGCGGCTGGTGGATGGTCATGCGCAGGGCGCGGGTGAGTTCGTCGCCCGCCACGGTCCAGCTCACTGTGCGGTCACCATGGCCGGAAATCTTGCCGGCGAGCACCGCCCGGCCGTCTCTGTCGAGTTCGGTCACGGACGGTGCCAGTACACGTCCGTGGTGGCCGAGCCAGTCGGCGAGATGGCCTCGAAGGCTCTCGTAGACGTGGCCCGGCTGCTCCTGGGCGGACCGGACGTCGAAACTGACGGCATACAGCGCCTGCACGGCGGCTCCCCTCACCCCCGATGCCCTGCACGACGACCGTTTCCCCCTCGAAAACGCTCAGGGCATCGCTCGGAGAGTAACCGTAATACCGCCACGCCCAGGTCCGTAATGCCCTGAGCCGGGCTTCGGGGCCGACCGTCCTGTCCCCGAACGCCATAGCTGCTGGCCCCGACGGGCCGGATGAGATGGGGAGCCGTCGTGCACTCCGTCCGCCCAGACCGTCTTGCCGGGCTGGGACGGTCGGGTACGCCCCAGTCGGCGGCGAGCGCATCGACCAGGAGCAGTCTGTGGCATCCGCCCTCGCCCGGATCGGAGCCGGTCGCGCCAGCCGGGTGGGGTGAATGTCGGTCAAGTCGATTCGGACGACGCCCAGAGTCTCGTCGTGGGAAAGGGACGGGGCGAAGCCACGCCCGGTGACGCGGCCGTGGAGGACGGCGTTCGCAGCGAGTTCGGCTACGACCAGGACAACCATGTCGTGTGCCTCGGTGGCGTGCGGGTGGCCCCAGTAACGCCCAGAGCTTCAAAGTGAGCGTCAAGATTCCTCGAAAGAACCCCTGAATGCGCCGAAGCGAACGTCTCCCTCAAAAGTCGCAGGTCAGGCAACCTTCAAGATTGATCCATCTATTCGGCCCCCTGCGTGGAGGGAAACGGGTCGGTCGACCCGCCTGCGCCACAAAGCCGCAGATAAAGCGCCCCTCCGGCAGGCTCGAAAATCGCTACGCACTCCACATACGAGGTCATCGAAAAGCTGTCAGCTTGAGCGGATCACGGAAAAGTCCAGGTCAGAGCTAGTTTCTCAGCTCGCCGTCCTGCGTGTGAGTGCCTGGAGCGTCAAACGAGCGTCACGGTCGACAAGTAGCGATGGTCCTCTCCTGCTGGCCGGGCAGGTACGGGTGGGGGCGGCGATGGATCTGTGCAGTGCCGTGCTCGCCGCCGTTCTGCCTTGTTCGCAGGCTGGTCGGAGTCGGTGCGTTCGCCGACGCGGCCATCGGCGAGTGTGTGGCATGCGGATGGTGATCGTCTTCAGCAGCCCGCACATCGCAACGACATCGTCGCCTTCTTCGGTGTCGGCTGTTCGGCATAGCGGCTCCAGGAAGCGCGGCTACGTTCCTGACGCTGAGAGACCATCTCACTTGGCGAGTCTGCGGCAACAGAAGAGGGTGCAGGCGATGCTGGTGAAGGGCAGGAAGTGGTCGCAGCCGGCGGAGCAAATGGGCACGACAGCGGCGCGCCCGGGTCCCGGCCGCGCCGCTGTCGAGCTGTGGTCATCCCTCGGGGGAGCCCCCGGCTCAGTGGAGCTTGTTGACGGCGGTCTTCGTCGTGGTGCGGAAGGCGGTCAGCGGGGCGTCCTTGAGGTCGCCCATCTGGCCCCAGCGGACGAGGGTGACGGTGCGGCCGTCGCGGCCGACGGAGAACAGGTGGATGTCGGAGATGCCGATCTGCGGGTCGGCGGTGTCCAGGCTGTAGACCCAGGCGCCCTCCTCGACAGCGAGCTTGCCGTGGGAGGCGCTGACGGCCTGCAGGCCCGGGTTCTGCTGCTCCAGCAGGGGGCCGCAGTCGGCAAGGGCCCCGCGGAGGGTGTCGACCAGCTTCACGGCGTCGGCCTCGGTACGGGCGACGGTGGTGACCTGGACGCCGTTGGTGTCGAGCTCGGTGCTGAACTCGCGGTAGCGGGTGTTCTGCGCCGGGATCTTGTACGGGGCGCAGAGGACGCCGCCGTTCTCCGGGACGCCGGTGAAGACCTGGGTGGCGGTCCACGGCGTCGACGACGGCGGCATCTGGGAGGCGGCGAGGAAGGCGGGCTGGGCAGCGGCCTGCGCCGGGGCTGTGGCGAGGGCCGCGAGGCCCAGTGCGGCAGCGGCTGCGGTGGCGAGTGCGGTGCGGAGCTTGTTCATGGTGGTGGATCCCCCGTCGGGTCGTTCGTTCGGTCAGTGCTCAACCAGCGTGGGGCCGGCGCCCGCCGGCTGCAACGATCACGCGCCCACCAGCCGTCCCGGAACCATTCCACCCCCGCTGACGTGCAAGGACGTGAAGGTGGGACGCAGGGTCGAGGGGGATGGAATGCCGAAGGACGCCGCCGTCGAGGAGTTCGCGGGGCTCGTGCGCGCGCTCAAGGCGCGGGACGGGAGGAGTTACGAGGCGCTGGGCCGGCGGCTGAGCGTCAGCGCGTCCACCCTCCACCGCTACTGCTCGGGCGCGACCGTCCCACAGGAGTTCGCCGTGGTCGACCGCCTCGCCCTGCTGTGCGGGGCGGACGAGGAGGAACGGCGGGCCCTGGAGGCGGCCTGGACGGAGGCGGACGGCGCCCGCCGCCGAGCGGCCTCGCCCGCGCCCACGCCTGTGCCAGCCGTGTCGGCCGCGCCGGAATCGAACCCGGAACCGTCCGCGCCGGAGGCGGACCGCGCCCGCCCCCGTCGTGGCGCCCCCGCTCCCCTCCTCGTCGCCGCCGCCGTCGGCCTCGTCGTGCTCGCCCTCGCCGCCGCCCTGCTCGGACACCCAACCCGTACGGCTTTCGCCCCCTCTCCCGCTTCCACCGCTCCGGGGCGGACCGCGGCCGCCCTCCCCTTCACCTGGAGCATCGGTTCCCAGCTCTGGGAGGGCGGCTGCGGGCACACCTACCTCGTGGACCGGGCCCCCCGCGCGGTCGCCCCGCCGCCGGTCGCGGCCGACTCCGGGGCGTGGGCCGGGACGCACGGTGCTGTGCACGGCGGGGAGGCGCTGGTGCGGATCACGGTCCAGGGCCGGTCGCCGTCCGACGCCGTCGTCCTCCATGCCCTGCACGTGCGCGTGGTCGACCGCGCCGCGCCGCTGCCGTGGAACGCGTACCGGATGGACAACGGCTGTGGCGGCGCCGTCACCGCGCGCCACTTCGCCGTGGACCTCGACCGACCGCGCCCGCTCGCGAGGCCGGCCGACGGCCTTGACGCCTCCGGCGCAAAGGTCCGGAAGATCCCGGCCGTCTCCTTCCCGTACAAGGTCACTTCCTCCGACCCCGAGGAGCTGCTGGTCTCCGCGCGGACGGCGGGCTGCGACTGCCGCTGGCATCTGGAGCTGGAGTGGAGCGCCGGGGGCCGTACGGGGACGGTGCGGATCACGGACGGCGGGAAGCCGTTCCGCACGAGCGGGACCAGGGGGAGGCCGGCGTACGTGCACGACTCCGCCGAAGGGCGCTGGATCACAGACTCCGAGTCTGGACAGACCGGGTGACCGATGAGCAACTTCGAACGGGAAGGCCGTTGCCAAGGGCACCGACCTGGAGAACTACGCAAGCACCGACGCGCTGTCGAAGTGGCAGACCATCGACAGCCGCACTAACAAGGTCCTTCCCCTCCCGACGAACCAGCCGCGCCGCTACGTCGCGACGGCGACGAAGTGGCTGAACGGCTGGATGGTGACCGACTACGTACCGGACGGGGCACGCACGTGCTGAGGCGCGCGGCGGCCGCCGCGGTGCTCCTGGCGGGCGTCCTGGTGCCGGGGCTCGCGTACGCGGACGACGGCCACCGCACTCGGCACCGGCCCCGGCTGCCGGGGCTCGCCACTTTCGGTGACGGTGTGCGCCTCGGACACCACCGCCGCTGGCGGCTCGTCGGCTGTGCCGCGGGCCCAGCCACGTGGGCGGGGGCGCGCCGAAGACCTCCTTGTGCTTTCCTGCGGGTCATCATGCGGATCCATGGTGTCGGACGGACCGCATCTCGGCTCAGGCACCCAAGCGCCCACTCGCACTCATTACAACGAAGGCGCCCCAGCCGTCCGCCGGAAACATGAGCACCGGCCCTTGGGGAACTCAACTGCCCCGCATGAGCTTGCCGCGCCCCCGCGTCGGAGAAGGAAACGGGAAACAGCTTCGATCGCCTTCTTCATCCGGGAGTTGGTGCCGCACTCTTTCGTGCAGCACCGCCTCGACCCGGATGACCGGGTTCGGGAGGTTCCCGTGCCACATCCGTCCACATCGTTCGGCGAGGAACTGAGGAAGCGACGTCTGGAGGCCGGACTGAGCCTGACGGACCTGTCCGGTCTCGTGCACTACAGCAAGGCGCAGCTCAGCAAGGTCGAGCGGGGCATCAAGGCGCCCAGCCGTGATCTCGCGCGGCTGTGCGACGCCGCACTCGGTACCGACGGGGCACTGATCGCCCTGGGCACCCCTACCGCTGTCGACTCATCTGCCGTGTCGGCGCCAGGCCGGGTCGAGGAGGAGAACTGGATGATGCAGTTGTCACTGGAAGCCTCACGCTCCCTTTTCCCGCACTACCGCACTACCGCAGACTCGGTCAGACCGTGGATCCCGGCCTGCTTCTGCCCGTGCTGATCGCGCAGACACACGCCGCGGGAGCTGTCGGCGCAGAGCGACAGTGCCACCAGGCGTCGCCTGCTGGCGCTCGGTTCCCGGTACGCCGACTACGTGGGTTGGCTGGTGCAGGAGACCGGGGACGAGCGCGCGGCGCTGTGGTGGACACAGCGCGCGGTCGACCTGGCCGCCGCCTGCGGCGGCGATCAGGCGCTGGCCGGTTATGCGCTGGTCCGCAGGGCGTCGGTCACGCCGCACCGGGTTCGAAATGCCGAACAGTGGACCAATCTGGCGCATCGTCAAGTTCGTTCGCCAGTAGACCGTGACAAGCAGGATGCGATCCTCGAGCGGGAGCCCCCAGGGCCGCCCACGCTGGAGCTCGGTAGCGGTTTCGCGCCGCACGGCGGTCACCAGCTTGCCGAAGCAGCGCGGGCTCAGCCCGGTGAAAGGGCCTGTCCAGGACGGCCCCGACGCCGTGATCACTGCGGTCACATCAGGATCGTTCCACCTGGAGCCGACCGGGATGGACACGGGTCAAGTACGGAGCCCCAGATGCCGGTCCAGCTGACTGCGCAGACGCGCAGAAGCCCCACGCAGAGTCCCGAGTTGTCGCACTTCTGCCGCCGCCACTTCCGTCCGTCCCGCCAGCGCAAGCACAGCGGCATAGGGTCGTTCGCCTTCGGTGAGCTTCACCGCCACGGCGTCACGGACGGCTCGCAGCACGGTGTGGTCCGCGCTCGGATGTTCCGCCAGCAGGCGAAGGAGCCTGTTGTCGTTCCAGGCGCTGTCTCGGGCCGTGCTCAGTTCCAGCAGAGTGCCAGGCGCCGTGGAGGGATTGGCGGCCAGCGCCTGCCAGACGAAGGGGTACGGACACCGTGCGAGTCGATGCAGAACGACGCTGTCGTTCTCGGCATGCGCCAGTTCGAGGTAGTCGGCAGGGGTGTGCACGGACATGGCCCCTCAGGATCGTCGGGCCGATCATCCTGCCATCAGGACTCGGTCACCCGTGTGCGGGGCTCTGATCCCAACCGGCTCGAAGATCACGTACGGGACAGCCCTTTAAGGGAGCCACGCCTTCCAGTACACAGCGTCCCATTCCGGCTTGACCTGAGCAGGGCCGGATCGCACCTGAGGGCAGGGCACGCACGTGCCCTGCCCTCACGTCGTCGAACGTCACGAAACGGGGAACCAGGCCGATAGGCGCTTGGCAATGGCCGGTACATCGACGTTGTCCTGCGCGACGTCCTCGACGAACGGGCCGGCAACGGAGACGGGCGGCGGGACGCTACTGGCACTGACGCCGTTAAACCGCAGGAAGACACGCATGGCGAGCCAGGCGGTGCGTTTGTTGCCGTCGATCAGCGCGTGATTGCGGGCGACGGAGTGCAACAGCGCCGCAGCCTTCTCGTGCAGCGTGGGATACAGCTCGGCCCCGAACACATTCGTGCGGGGTCTCTCAATCGCCGACACCAGAAGACCCATGTCACGCACACTGTGCTCGGTGCCGTTGACCGTACGGGCGATGGCCAGGATCTCGTCGAGCTGGATGTAGCGCACGTCGGTCACTTCAGGTAGTCCAGGATCTCCGCATCGCTGTCCATGAGCTCGACCAAGACGTCATCGACCTTCAACTCGGCCCGGTCCTGGGCGTCACGAATGGCCTCGATGGCGAGTTCCTGCTTACTGCGGCCCTCCCGGCGAGCTCGCTCGGTGAGCTTCGCGTCAAGGTCGTCGGGGAGTCGGAGTGTCATCGCCATACGGCCATGATACCAGGGTGGTATCAACGGCGCTCTCGGCTCCGCGAACACGGAACCAAGCGGTCGCTGGCACCGCTCACGCGAAGGCTCGGTACAGACGCCATTACGAGCGTCGCCCGAGCGTCACGGTCGACGGCCGGTGAACATGGAGCCGCCCTCCAATTGACAGCACCCCGCACCCGCGCTACACCAAAAGATGTATCGCACTCGGCTCCCGTACCCCCTGGTCCTTAATGGCGGGTACGCCTTTTCCCGCCCCAGTCAGGATCCTGTACGTCCGGTCGGCGAAGTCGCCTACGAGATCGGTGGCCCGGTCGTCGGCCAGGAGCGTGCGCAAGAGGCCGGAGTTCAGCATGCGGAGGAGCTCCACGACCGCGGAACCGTGACCTGCCCGACCGAGCCCAGCCTCTTGCGTCATCGTCCCGGAATTCCGAACTCGATTACCCTCACATCGCGCGTTGCTTCAAACGCTGCCGTGCCCACGTGACGACGGACGGAGAAAGTCCGCCCTCCTCCGCTTTGTCGACCAGGGCGATGACTTCCGCGATCGGGTCGTCGTCGATGCGCAACATGATCTCGCTCTGCGCAGCACCCCTCAGCCGGACCAGCTCACCGTTGGGATTGACTCGCGTCTCCTTCAAGAAAGTCTTGCGATCGAGCAGACGCGTCACCCTCGGGAACGCCTCCTCGGCCAGGACACGGGCCAGTTCTCGTCCACATACATCCCGCGTCCCCGGTTCGGAGAAGGCCCATCGGGACCGGAACGGCATCTCCTCCTCGGGTTCGTGGGCGACCACGGCCGGCGGCACCACAGGGTAGGTCGCTAGGGCACCGCCGGCGCGGGGCTCGGACGGGGCGACGTCCTGCCGCCTCAAGAACTCCCAATGCGGCAACGGAACGATCCAGAAAGTGACGTCGAAGACATACTTCTCCGGGTCGACCTCATGGGTGTCGAAGTGCATCAGCAGGTGATCGCCATGGGCGGACACCAGACGAAAGACTCTGCCCTTCTTCGTGAAACCGGCCGCCTTGGCGACCGGAACCACATATTGCTTGATGAGGGTGTCCAGGGGGTTCATGGCTGCTGCCCGTCTCCTTCGCTCATGCCGCCAGTTCGAAAATTTTGGCTGCGACGCCCGCGCTCACCGACGCTGTGGCCGCTGCGCCGCCCGCCTCTACGGCGAAGGGCAGCCCGACGATGGCGATCGGCACCAGCAACGGCAATTGACTCACGCCGTCAGTCGACTGGGGCACGATACCCAGTCCGGGCTGATCGACCGTCCCCGGATAAGGGCCCGGTGCTGGCCCAGGAGTGGGTTGCGGCACAGGTTGGGACTGCTGCTGAGCGGCTGCGGGACTGGAGCTGAGCACGCGCTTGAACTTCCTGTTGTTGGGTTTTCCGTAGATGACAGCTCCTGACTCGGGGCCGATCACCCGGTCACCATTGACCACGTGGTATGGACCGCCGATGGTCCAACCCAATACAGCGTTCATGCTCTCCGCACGCATACGGTTCACATACCAGGCGGCTTCCGGCACAGCCTTGGAGGCCACTCCTGCGGACTTCACTTCCCAGACATAGTAAATGTCGTGGTT
The DNA here is from genome assembly GCF_003024195.1 of Streptomyces dioscori. Classification (GTDB taxonomy): domain Bacteria; phylum Actinomycetota; class Actinomycetes; order Streptomycetales; family Streptomycetaceae; genus Streptomyces; species Streptomyces dioscori. The sequence goes on along the minus strand of NZ_KZ679057.1, from coordinate 173,221 downwards.
GGGGTCATAGCCGACTATGTCCGGCACTCCGTGACTGCATGAGGCCCCAACATTCCTGCCGGGGTGCATGCATTTCTTATTCGCTCCTTCCACTCGCATAGTGGTGAAGATCTTGAAATTTTTCACGCCGAGCTTCTTGATCTGCATCTGGATCACCTTGATCGCCCGGTCGCGGGCTTGGTCGTGCCGCGTCGTCTTGTTGCCGGTGGCCGCTCCCAGCGAGGGCGCGCCGTTGCTGGGGCTGGGGTTCTCGTACTGGTCCGACGCCGGGTCGTTCTCCGGCTCATACGTTCCATACGTGCCGTTGCTGCCCGAGCAGTTGTGGGGGTAGCAAGACTCCAGACCGGTGGGATCCGACTGGGTGACGGGGCTGTTGTTCGCGTAGGTGTAGCCGTTGAGGGACTGTGTCTGATCGGTGGTGAGAACTGGGTCGACACTGATGAATCGACCGGTCACTGGGTCGTACTCACGGGCGCCCAGGTGGGTCAGGCCGGTGCCACTGTCGGCGCTCTTCCCGAGGAATCCCTTGTCGTCGGCCCAAGTGCCGGTGGAGCCCGCGCGCGTAGCGCCGAAGGCGGTGGAGTACCGCTTGGTGACACCCTGCGCGTTCGCCTCGACCGCCAGCCCGGAGGTGCCGTGCTGGTCGGCGGCGAGCCAGGTCAGGGTGTTGCTGCCTGACTTGTTGCTGCGCAGGGCGACGGTGGCGTCACCGGCGGTGTAATAGCGCTGGGCCCAGCGCTTGGGCGTTGAGGTACTGGCATCCAGGTGCACCTCGGTGGCGCCCAGGTACAGGACGGTCTCTCCGGTGGCGTTGCGCCGGATGAGCAGGGTGCCATCGGCGTCATAGACGTAGCCGGTGGTGCTGCTGCCCTCGACGAGTTTGCCGAGGTCGCCTTCCTCGTTCCAGGTCAGGGTCTGAGTGGTGCTCCCGTCCGGCCTGGTGGTCGTGTTGCCGGTGGCGTCATAGCCGTAGGCGGCGCTCACGCCGGTGCAGGAGGAGGCGGTGGTGACCGCCGCCAGGGCGTGCTTGCGGGTGCCGTCGTAGCAGTACGTCTTCTTCGTGTCGCCGCTGGGGGTGTGGCTGGTCTCGGTCGTGCGCAGTCCGGAGTCCCGGTACGTGTACGAGGTCCAGTACGGGCTCGCCCCGCCCAGATTGGCGGCAGTGCGGCTGGTTGCCGAGCAGTCGGCGCTCTTAGGCGTCCATGCCTCGGTAAGGCGCTGGTAGCCGTCGTAGGCGAAGCACTGGTTGTCCGCCGCGGAGGTGGTGCCGAGTGTGGTGGGATCCGTGATCGAGGTGACGTTTCCGGCGTCGTCATAGCCGTAGTTGAGCTCTTGGAGCTCGTAACCGTGGGTCTGGTCGGTGACCATGGCCTGGGTGAGCCGGCCCGTGCCTTCCTCGAAGGCATTGGTGATGTACGCCTTCTTGGTTCCGGCCGCGGCGGACGTGCCCAGGGTGAGCTGCTCGGTTTCTCCGAGCGCCGAGTAGCTGGTGTCCAGGACGTAGCCGCTGGTGCCCGAGACGGTGGTGGGCAGGCCCACTCCGTTGTACTCGGTGGTGATCTTCTCGGTCGCCAGTCCGCCGGCAGCGGGTTCCTGGGTGTACTGCCGGGTGCCGTCGATGTTGTAGTACGAGGAGAAGTCGAGCGTGGCGGAGGACAACGCACCGGAGCTCACCAGCGCGTCGCCTGCCGGCAGGACCAGCTGGGTACCGGTGGGCCGGTACAGGGCGTCGTAGGCAGTGACTTTTTTGGTGTAGGCCGTACCCGTAGTCGCGCTGCCGTTGACGTAGCGGACGGCGGTGTCCAGCTGCCCCTTGGCAAGGGTGTCGTAGGTGTAGGCGGTGAGTTGCTTGGCGGGTACCTGTTCCTCGATGGTGGAGGTCAGGTCGGCCGTGGCCGGTGCGCTCCAGGTGCCGGAGACGCGACCGAGTACGTCGTAGGCGGAGATCGCCACGCGTCCTGCGGCGTCCTTGAGCCAGGAGACCTGGTCGAGATCGGTGTAGCCGGTGGTGGTCTTCCCCTTGTCGGGGTCGGCGGAGGTGACCTTGCGGCCGTGGAGGTCGTAGTCGTAGGACCACACGGAGTCGTCCGGTCCGGTGACCGTCGATTCCCTGCCGTCCGCGGTGTAGGTGAAGGAGGTGGAGGTGTACGCGGCGCCGGGGCCGGATCCGTAGGCGGCGTCGGACGGGGAAGGGCTCGCGTATTCACGACGTTCAACCGTGCGGCCGAGGGCGTCGGTGATCACACGGGTCGCGGATCCGCCGGTGAGAGCGGAGCTGGCCGTGGAATCACCGGTGTAGCCGGTTGTGGTCGTCCAGCGTTTGACGCCGTATACGAACAGGGAACTGCTGGTCGGGCGTTCCACCCCGTCGAAGACGGTGGCGGTCTGCTGGGCCGCCTCACCGTATTCGGCGCGTGTGTACGTGCCGCTCGGTGATTTGTCCTGGTCGAAGATCTGGGCGTACGTCTCGTGGGCGAGACCCCGGTTGTCATAGCGTGTGTCGGTCAGCAGGCGGCCGCCGAGCGGGGTCGGGGACTGGGTCTGCAGCGGACGTAGTTGGGCGTCGTAGATGCTGTAGCTGGTGTTGTAGGTGTTTCCGTCGGCTTTCAGCGTCGAGGTGGAGGTCCAGGACGGCGCGTCGGCGGTGACGGAGTAGGCGTAGGTGTAGTTCGCCGACTGTTCGGAGGAGCGGGAACGGTTGGGCAGCCAGACCGCTGTGGCGCGGCCCAGCGCGTCGTACGCCGTTTCAGTCAGCTTGGTGTTCACGTCGTAGACCTTGGTCTTCGACCCTCGCGCGGGATCCAGGTAGGTCAGGGTCTTCTGGCTCTTGGGATTGGTGAGGACCGTGCGGGTCAGCGGGCCGGCGCCGACGGGGGTGTAGGCGGCGGTCGTGGTGTTGTCTGCGGCATCGGTGATGGAGAGAGGGCGGCCGAGTCCTGCTGTCGTGGTGTCGTAGGCCGTTCTGCTGACCGTCTGCCAGGACGTGGGGTGGCGCTCCCCGCCGGTTGCGGTGGCCGGGTAGGCGGAGGCACGGCCCTTCCAGGTGGCCAGTCCCAGGGTCGGTGTCTGGGTGGTGCTCCAGGCGGTGGCAGTAGCGCTGTCGTAGACGGTCGCCGCATCGGACACCACGTCCCCCGGGGTCGCTGCCGAGGTCGGCAGCGACAGCGCGGTCTCGGCCACGGAGCAGGGACGGCCCACGACACGGGTGCGGGAGACCAGGGCCGTGATGCCGAGGGTGGTGTTGCGGGCGTACCAGGTACGGGTGCAGGTCTCGTCACCGGATTTGGCGGTGTCGCCGCTGTTGTCGACGCTCTCCGGCATGCCGTAGTCGTCGTAGGCGGTGGCACTGGTGGTGGTGCGCCAACTCGACGAGGCAGTCAGATACGTGTGGGTGTGTGCCTTGGCCTCGCGGACGTAGTACGCCTCGGTGTCCGCATACGACTTGTGCTGGGTCGCCGTCTTCTTCGACCAGGGGTCGTGGACGGCGACGCTTACCGGGGTGGTCCCGTCGTAGATGATCTCCTCACGCAGGAGGCCGGCGTACGGCTCGCTGTCGGTCTGGTCGGCGACGTCCAAGCCGCTGACGTCGATTCCCGCGACGGTGGCCGACCGGCGGGCGCTTGCGTCCAGTGCGCCGTCCGCGTCCAGCAGACGGTCGCCGTCCATCCCCTGGAGGTAGACCGAGACGGTCTTGCTACGTGTGGTGCCGGTGCCCTTGGTGACGGTGACCTTGCCGTAGCCGCGGAAGATGGACCAGGTGCGCTCGTCGACCGGGGTGAACGGATTGTCGTCGTAGTGCCATGCGGGAGCGGCGTAGGAGTACTGGCTCTCCACCGCGTCGTTCTTGCCGGTGGGGTCGGAGACGTTGACGGCGAGGACGCGATATTTGTGGAACCAGTCGAGCGACGCGTCCTCGGCGCCGTTGATGTTCCAGTACTGCGGGTAGCACGGTTTGGTGTTGTGGTCCACGGCGCTCGGCATGCTCGAACCGCGCACGCACTCGGGTTCGGACAATGTGACTCGGGTGATCGCACCGGTCTCGGTGGTGACGCTCTCGATGCGCGGACGGCTGAGCGGCAGGATGTCGTCGGTGGCGTCGACGCGGTTCTCCCGCATCTGGTAGGTGAAACTCACCGGCGGTAGGGGTATGTCGGTGCCGTTCTTGCCGGTGTGCCGCACGCTGTCGAGGACCAGCGTCTGGTCGCTGGTGTCGCCTATGTCACCGCCGTCCAGGAACTTCTGCGTGAACGCCCAGGAGTCGACCGCGGTGAACGCGACCGACTCCGTCGACCAGGCGAAGGTGTCGACCTGGGCGAGGCGTTTGCGGGTGAAGAAGAACGGGCCGCGCACGTCGCAGTCCGCGTCCTTCTTGCAGACCGCGTCGTAGGGGACGTCAGGCCAGTTGTCCGCGGTGGACTCCTTCAGCTCCGAACAGTCGGCAGCGGTGCAGCGCTCGCTGTAGGAGAAGGTGACCTTGTTGGAGGTGACGCCGGTGAACAGGGTGCTGGCGCGCTGACCGTAGAGAATTTTGTCGAGGTGGCCGCCGCGGATGTACTCGGCGGTGGCGGTGGTGGCGCCGTTCTTGCCGTAGTAGTTCGTTTCCGGGGTGTACCAGTACGTCATGGCGTTGCCGTTCAGATCCTCTGCGTAGTCGAGGTTCCAGCGCCATGCCTGGGTCGTGGAGCGGTTCGCGAAGGTGGATCCCTGGTCGTATCCGGGCTCGTCGGAATCGTCACCGAAGACCGGCACCGTCCACACCGACTGCGTGCGTTCCGTGCCGGCTCCGGGAAGCTTGTTCAGACCGAAGACGTACTTGGTGCCATCTCCGGTGGTGACGGTCCAGTGTTCGCCATCGCCGTCACCGTTGTCGGCCCCTGTGGAATGGGTGACGGTGGAGGCGTCGTCGTTCTTCAGTCGCCACCGACCGGTGGTGTCGTCCTTGACCAGTTCACTGGACTTACCGTTGAGGACGAGGGAGGCGTTGTCGTACTTCCAACACAGGTCCGACTTGCCGCTCTGGCCGTCCTTGTCGCAACTGCCGTAGGACCGCTCGACATAGGACCCTGAGGACAGGTCGAAGCCTTCGCCGACCTGGGTGGACTGGTTGTTGGTGGATGCGGTACGGCCGTCGATGCCACCGGAGTCGTACGACAATTCCAGTTCGGGCTGGGGGCCGACCGCCGCGGGCGGTGTGTCCAGCGGGTACGACCAGGTTAAGGCCCCTGACGAGCCGCCGGCCTCCCAGGATGAGGATGCGGACAGCGGGGTCGCCGAGTAGTCACCGCCGCCTGAAGCGGACGTACCTGAGGTGGCGGTCAGCGCGAACAGCGCAACGGAGGAGGCGGGGGTGAGCGCGACATCGGCCGAGACGGTCTGCCCGGCGGTGTCGTTGTCCGAGTCGATCGTGGTGCGGGTGCGGCACTCGGTCTTCCGAGGGGTGGCCAGGGCGCAGTCCGGTAGCCGCACCAGAGCCAGTCTGCTCGCCCATCCGCCACCGTAGGCGGAAGCGAAGGCCGAGTAGTCGAGGGTGAGGCGGGCACGGCCCGGCCGGGTGGCAGCCGCCGTGAACACCACACCCTTGATGCCGACGGCGTCAGTGGTACGGCGGTCCAGGACGCGGATCGTGGATGCGCCGCCCGCCGCCTTGCCGGCGCTGCCCCGGGCCACGGTGACCGGCAGTCCGCCTGCCCGGCCGGTCGAACGGTCGGATCGGGCTGTGGGCACGGCGACCGTGACCCGGCCCGGCTCGGGCCAGGCGGAGCGCTGCTCGCCTGCTGCACGCTGGGTCTGGGCGGTATTGCGCTTGCGCGCCGTCGCGACGGCCGCACGGGCCCGCGTGGCACCCAGGCCGTCGACCGCGTGCACCTCACTATCACGTTGCTTCGGCAGGTCGGGGCGGCCCAGGCCGCCGGTGGCAGCCGTCGCCGGTTGCGCGGCGGGCAGTGCTCCGGTGGCCAGTGCGACGGCCAGCGTCACGACGACAACCGCGCGTCTGCCGCGGAGCCAAGGAACCGCTCTCGTACCGGTGTTCACGGCATACCCCTGTCAAGGCACGGCCGCTGTCACGGCCACGGAGGGAAAAAGGAACAGGAAGACGGAGAAAAAGGAGCAGCGGCAGTTCAGCCGCCGATCATCGTGTCCAGTTGGGTGCCGTCGGCCGCCGCGCCGACCCAGATGCGGATGTCGGAGATCTTGCCGGGCAGGTGGTGACGCCACGCGTTGTTCATGAACGCCTTACCGACCGCGAACTCACCGGACCCCACGACCGCCGTGTAGGGCGTGTCGGTGTCGTTCTGGGTGGAGTCCAGGTAGAGGGCGACGGTGCCGGCCTGCGCGTCGTACGTCCCGGTCAGACGGACCCGGTTGCCGACGACGGCCGCGCTGTCGGAGTCGACGGCGGTGAAGGTGCCATCGGCGGCCAAGCGGCCGAATCGCCAGAAGCCGACGGGGACTTCGTAGGGGTTGTCGTCGTCGTCGAAGTGCGTCTCGGTGCCGGTCGTCTGGTACCACAGGCCCCAGGCAGAGCCGTCCGCGGTGCGCTGACCCAGCACTTGTCCGATGAAGCCGTTGCCCTTGGCGTTGAGCGCGCTCTGGTCGAGTTCGACCTCGGTGGTGACCGTGAAGGAGCCCGTGTCGTCGATGATCGGGCCCATGGTGGTGGCCGTGTCGTCGACACCGTCCAGGACGATCGCCTCGCCGTTGAGCGAGGCTCCGCCGGACAGGGCGAGGTCGTGCCCGTATCCCGTCAGCGGGTCGGCGAGTGCGGTACCGGTGGCTCCCTCGGGATTCCAGGAGGCCACGAGTTCGGTGGAGGTCGCGGTGCCGGTGGGATCCAGCAGCCGGGCCTCGGTGGCGATCGCGGCCGGTTGCAGCGCATCCTGGAAGACGGCGACCTCATCGATACGTCCACGCCAGTACTGCTCGTAGTCGCCGTACACATAACTGGCGCGGCCGAACTGGAGGGTCCCGTCGGGGGTCTGCTTCTCCCCGCCGGCGGGGACCGCGACCGGTTCACCCTGCGCACGTCCGTTGACGTACAGCTGAATCGTCCTGCCCTCGGCGTCGTAGACGGCCGCAAGGTGGGTCCAGACCTTCAGCGGCGGTCCTTCGGCCGTCGCGTTCTTGGTGACGTAGCGCCGGGTTCCGGCGCTGTCGGTCCAGTCGAAGCGGAACACCCACCGTTTGACCCCGGCCGACCAGTAGAGGACGAAGCCGGAGTGGTCGGTTCCGGTCTGGGACAGCACGGTCCGGTACTCGGTGTTCTCCGTCAGGTAGGCCCAGGCCGAAACGGTGTATGAGGACTGGGTGTTGACCGCGGCGGAAGACGTTGCGGCGTAGCCCGCGTGCCGGGTTGGATCGGATACGTCGTTCAGCCACAGTGAGCGGTCGCTGGAACCGCGGCGCCCCAAGCCGGACCAGCCGGATCCGGTGGTGTACAGCGTGGCGGGATGACGAGTGCCCGAGGCTGTCGCGGAGTCGGCGGCCAGCGTCTCACCGGAATTGACAGCGCTGTCGTTGAAATGCCAGCGACCGCTGGCACCCGGGCTCTCCTGGACGTTGAACCGCACGCTCGCGGTAGCACCCCAGCGACCACTGCCCACATTGTCCAATGCCCGGACCTGAAGCACCGTCGTGCCGGCGAGATCAGGTGCGATGGCCTTCTTCACCGTGGTTCCGGAGACCGTCGGCGACCAGGAACTGGAGGAAGACAGTTTGTAGCGGTATCCGATCACGGTGGCCGCGTCGCCGGACGCCGGGGCAAAGGTGAACTCGCCCTTGACTCCCGGTCCGCCGGCCGGTGGGCAGGCGTTGGCGGTGCATGACGTGTAGGTCGTGCCGAAAGCGATCATCGGCGCCTTCGGGGCGGTGGTGTCGACCTTGAAGTAACACCAGCCTTTGGTCGTCACAGTGCTGTGCGACTCCAGATAGCTCGCTCCGCCGTTGTAATAGGAGCGGGTGAACACCGCCATCCGGTAAGTGCCGCCGTCGGCGAATGTGACCGGAGAACTGACCGACACCCGTTGTCCGTCGTTGACGTATCCAGGGCTGACCGGTCGCACTGGCTCGGTAGCCACCTCCCACGCGCTGCCGTTTTTCTTCTGGACGTAGAAGTGGGTGCGAAGGTCCGCGCCGCTCTCACCACCGGCGAGGGTCTGGGCCACCGCGGTGAGCGTGGGGGTGGGGTCCGAGAGGACATCAGGGTCACTCGCATCCGTCTCACACGAGGTGACCTCTCCCGACAGGACGCCGGGACTGGTGGGCGGGGCCGGAACACCGACGTAGTCGACGTCCAGCACGGCATCGTCGTCGAACCGCTTCCAGCCATTGGGGTCTGACTCGTTGTACGCCTTCAACATCAACGTCAGGCGGGAGAAATCACCGGCCGCAAACGCTTTCACCGTGTTGGTGAGGTTCTCGTAGTTCTGCGCCGGATCGTCGTTGAACTCGATGGGCGCGTCCGGCTGGTCAGGATCGCACGCCGTGCCGCGACCCGCCGAGACGGTGCGGTCACCCATGATGTCCCAGTTGCTCGTCGGTCCGGGCCAGCGCGTCGACGAGGAGATGTTCGGCGTCCGCACCAACTGCACGGTCGTCTTCTCGCAGGACATCGACCAGCGTTCCGTCACCCGGAAGGTGGCATCCAGCACCCGCTTGCCGCGCAGCGCGGTCGGCGCGAACTCGAAGTACATGCGCTGCTTGTAACCGGAGCCGCAGTAGTACCCGTATTCGCCGCTCACGTAGGTCCCGCAGTAGCCCACACCTTCGCCGTCGTCCCCACCGGAGAAGTTGTAGAAGGTGTCGCCGTCGGAGGACAGCAGCGTGCGCTCCGACTCGCCCCACGACATGTCGGGATCGACATACACCGGGTAGACCGTGTCCGCACCGGTCAACAGAGCGGCGTCGGGCACGACGATGATGGAGTCCGCATCCGCAGTGACCGGCAGGACGGCCAGGTTGTCGCCGTCACTAGGGCCGGCCGCGGGGTCGGGATGCGAGTCGCCATCGGCGGGCACCGGCTCCTCGGCCGTACGGCGCGACATGGTGGACGTTCCCGCCGTCGCCGCGTCCCCAGCTGAGTCCCACTGCCGTGCCGCGGGGCTGCGGAACACGGCATTGCCATTGTCGTCTACGGCATCGAGACCGCTTCCCACGCCGTGGCGCAGCGTGACCCCTTGCGTCTCGACGGGGAAGTCCAGCGCCTTCAGCTCCTCGCTCGCCGCTGCCTCGGGTGTCTTGACTACCAGCACCTCGCGGTAACCCTCGATGGTCGCGGTCATCCGCAGGTCCACCCCAGGCATGACGTCCGGGTAGAGCGCCGAGTCCCCGTTCAACGTCGGTTCGGGTAGTTCACCCCGCCATCCGACCTTGAGCGATCGCCCGCCCTCTGCCACGGTCGCCAGAGCGGCTCCGTCCCCGCCCTCCGAGAAGGACACATCCACGGCCGCCGCCTTGGGGCCGATCCGGCCGTCCGCACGTCGCTCCAGTGATGTATCGGGTTCGACCCAGCTGCCTTCGGCGTCCTTCACCCGGACCGGCACGGCGGACATGCTGAGGGAAAACGTGGAACCGTCCGGATTCGCGTACGTCGTCGTGTATTCGGTGCGTTCACCGACGACCTCAACACGATGGCCGGTCTCCGCTGCTTTCGCAGCCGCCGCTTCGGCTTCGGAAGTGACGTCCGCTGAATCCGTGCGAGCTGTGCCGGAATGCGCGGCCGGTACGGCAGTCGAGATACTTGCCCCCGACACCTCCATGAGAAACACCATGACCGTCAAAAGGATCACAACAGTACGTGAACGTCTTCGACGAGCTCGGAAATGGTCAAGCCCCATGTGCGACAGCACGCGTCCCCCTGGTCACACGATCTTCACAGCGGAATGCCAGTTGTACACACCTTGATCGATCACGGTCAAGAAAAAATGAGAAATCGCCACCCACCTCGCCCCCGAAGGGAATCCGGTAAATATTTGCGGTTAACTCCTGGAATACAGATGGCGAAGCGCAGGGGTGACCGATTGCCGCAGCGTCGAGAAAAATCCCGCAGAACACCACCGAGGACTCACCACGCCGCTTCACCGTCCACAGGGCCGACCGCCGGCGGCTGATCCTGGACATTAGAGTCGATCAAGCACCGCAAGCGCTGACATCACCCCGCAGGGGTGGCCCACACGGAATTGAAGACATCCCCTCAAGGCCCGCACAGAACGCCCCCCCCAACCGGCGACCGGTTGAAGCTGAACCTTGCCAATATCGCTTCCTGCGACGCATAGGGCTCCACGACTACACCATTACCGCTCCACTCCTGGGCCGTGGAGTGGGCCGACAACCTCGCAGCCCATCTCTTCGAAGAAGCCGACGATCCGGACATCGACTGATTACATCCGAATGAGATCACGTCTGCAATCAACCAGAGCAAGAATCAAGAAATGAGCAGGTAGCAAAACAGGGGATCGCAGGTCTGTCCCGCGTCAAGCACACCGGGTAGGCCATACCCGGGGGGAGATCAGTCGACAGGCAGGCTGCGACTCAATTGGCACGGTAATCAATTGGAGCCGACCCTCGTTAAATCCCTCTACGCTGGTTTCCATTTCCTCGGCTGTCGAGAAGTCGGCGTGAACAGGTCAACGTGCCGGGCGCCGGATACCCGTACCGCCGTATCGGCGGCCAGTCGGTCTGCCGGAGGCGCGGCTCCTGCACGAGGAAGCCGTTCGACCTGCAGCAGCCGCTCTTGCACCGATCCGGACGGTACAGCTGCCCTCCGTCCGGCTGTCTTCGTCGCCCCTCTGGCCCAACCGACCGTGAGCGGCGCATCGTGGTGAGGCGGGTGGCAGGCCAACAACACACGTTGCCATCGGACGCGGCTGTGACTGCGTCATGACGACGGAAGTCGAGCGGATCGGCTGTCCGTTGCCCTGTATTCGGAAGGGCCCAGACCTGTGCCAGGGTGATCCTTGTGATTCCCGCACACACCGTCGACGAGCCGCCGCTCGCCTACGCCGACAGCTTCGACGTACCGATCCTGTTCCGTAACGGACCCGCGGACAAGCCCAAGAGGCAGTGGCGCACGGCGAAGCATGCGGCGTGGAGCGCGTCGGACGGGTTCCCGGCAACCGATGGCTGGTACGCCCCGACCACCACGTGGCGAGAGATCATCAAGGCCCGCCACCGAGGTCGGCCGCGACGTCACCCCCCACCTGCAGAACCAGCCCCGGTACGCACACGGGGAACTCGTCGCCCGGGTCTCCCCGTTGTACGCCTACCTCGGCGCCCACGCCGTCACGTCCCGGCACCCCGTACCGGGCGCAAAGGGCCGACGTCTGACCCTGAACCCGGTGTACGAGCACGGCACCGAGCGCACTGCGAAGAGCGCCGCCGCCTACCGGCTGGGCATGACGATGACCGAGTGGGCGTGCCGCTCCCTGCTCGGCCTCGGACAGACCCACCACCTTGAACTCGGCGGCCCTGTACCCGCCCTGAGCGACACCTTCAAGGACCCGAAGAAAACGCTGCCCGACCTGTGGGGACGGCACGAGGCGGAAGGGATGTACTGGCTGATCGAGGCCAAGGGCGGCAGTGTCGGCGTCGGCGAGCTCCGCAAGGGGTGGGTGCAACTGGAGGCCGGCAGCAAGATTCTCGGCCCCTAGGCACCGTATCGTCCTGGTCGGGGCGTCCGTGCGGCCCGGAGACGACCTCTTCCTCACGATCGACCATGACCTGCGTTCCGGCGAGCCGCCCCTTCCCCCGGCCGGATCCGACGCTGACGACGCAGCGGTCGGCCCTGGCAATCTCGAAGACCACCGCGGGGACAACGACGACGCGCTCATCGCTGCAGCCCGTGCCCAGATGCTCGCTTACCTGGCGCTGCGCTCCGCTCCCGCCTCTCAGTTGCGCACGGTACCGGTACCGGTACCGGCCGACCGCGCTTCCCGCCACCGGCGTTCCGGACTGACCACCCCCTTGGAGAGCGACGACCTCACCCTCTCCATGCGGGCGGACGCTCGCGGAGCGGCGCTCCACATCGAGTCGCACACTCTGCGCACCCAGATCCGCTCCTGGGGGCTCGACGACTTCCTCACCTGCCGCATCCCTGGAACCGAGGTCCACCTCGGCATGTCCAGAAAACTCTTCGCCGCTTGCGCACGTCTCCACGAAGAAGATCTGGCCATTGCCCAACGCAGAAGCTCGACCTGGAGGGCGACGAGGGTCTCCTCGAAGCGGCCACACCGGAAACGTATCTGGCCGTCAGCCGCTACGACCTGCCTCCCGCACGGCTTAATTAAGCCCTGGCGGCGTCGGGGGTGCTGCGCCTGTGGATGGTTTGCCATGTGGACGGGGGCCGGCCGTGGCGCACCAGTGTGGACGTGCTCCCCGACCATGATGTCCTCGCCACCATCGGGAAAGCGGCCGGCTCGGACGGTAGCGACTGCTTGGCAGCCGGCATTACCCGGCCGGCCCAGGTCTAGCAGGCTTCGGCAGTTCCGCCCTCGGGCCTGAAGAAGGCAACGACGGCCCTGCACAGCTGCGTTGCCAACTTGAGGGCGTCGCGGAGATGGCTGCGTGCTGCTTCGGCTTCCTTGTACGTCTTGGTCACCCCTCGCAGCGTTCTTGTCACCTTCTCGCTGAACTGGGCAAGGCGCTCGAGAAGCTCGATGCAAGAGGACTCGATGGGAGGGCGTGGTTCTGTAGCCATGCGATCAGTCTTATCGCTCGTTGGGCGCCTTGTCCGAGAATTGCGTAATGAGATGCCTTCACCCCTGTCGGGCACGGGCAGGGGTGAAGGAACGTTCATGTGGTGATGGTTAGCGGGTTCTCCATCCGCTTCCAGGCTCCCAGGACGGCCTTGTGGGCGTCCGGCTGCAGGTGGGCGTAGCGCTGGGTGGTCTGGAAACTCTCGTGGCCGAGGAGGTGTTGGACCTCGTAGAGCGAGACTCCCTTCTGGACGAGCCACGAGGCGCAGGTGTGGCGCATGGAGTGCGGCGGGTAGTGCGGGACGAGCTGCAGCTCGCCGTCGTCGCCGAAGCAGTAGGCGACCTCGACGGCGGGCCACCAGGCGACAGTCTCCTGGACCTGTCCCTGCCTCGTCCTCCGCGAGAGGCCCTCAACCGCTAAGCTCCCGCACGCCCTGCATAGCCTTCATGCCCTGGAAAGAACGCCTGGTCTCCTTGGGAGTCCTCTGGGACTTTCAGCTGCATCAAGGGGCACGAACGTGCAACAGCCGAAAGGTCGTTTCCGCAGGTCAGCGACTGGTGGTCGATCGTTCCTGCAGATCAGCCGAGTGACTGGTCTCTTCCGGGACATCTGACCCGATGACGCCGCCGCACCCTGCCTGACCTGCTGCCTAGCGGGCCGGGAAAGGGTGTAGCGGCATCCCTGAGGTGCTGCCGGATGGCGAGCTGTGCCACGCTCCGGTCGACGAGATGGCCGGTGTATCCGGCGTCGGCCCAGATCCGCGCCAGTCGCCCGAAGCGGCTTTCAGCTTGCGGCAGCAAGATACGGGCGGCGTCCCGGTCGGCACCGGGGCTGACCGGGACGCCGCTGCGGCACGGAGGGCGCGCGGCGTGGAGCCGTCAATACCCTTTTCACTCAGTTCAGTTGATGATTCCTGACGCCCCCCTCATGCTTGACAGATGAACCGTGACGATGAGTCCGTCGGGCAGGCCGATCATCACGGCCGACTCGTCGGGGAACTGAACGAGGTTCGGATCAAAGGGCTACTCCGGCTGCGCGGGCTCGCCCTCCCGGTGCTGACGGGCCTCGCGGAGCGACGCCCCGGGGGCCGGGCGGTGTCGGCCGAAGACGTGGAGCCGACCGACATAGAGAGGGTGATCCACGCCGTGGTGACGCGGCTGGATGGGGAGCGGCTGCGGGCAGCGGCCCTGTCCACCTTCGGCCTGGCGCCGGACACCCGCGATCTCAGCGCGAAGCAGCGCCGCGACCTGGCAGCCGAAGTGTTCGGCTTGACCGCAGACCACTTCCGGAAGAACCAGGAGAAACATCTCCTGGAGGAGGTGGCCGGGGCTCTGCTCGCATTCGACGGTTCCCGCTCCGGAGCGTCCACCGGGTACCAGCCGGACGGCGACCTGCGGCAGGGAGGCGGGGCGGCCCTACCGGACGGAGGCCCCGACCCGGGGCCTCCGTCCGTGGCGCCAACGCTGCCCGACCGGTCGACGGCCTCACGGCTCGTGCACGCCGGCCGCCACACGGCCACTGTCCCGCTCGGGCATCGGACGGTCGAGCTGACCCTGCACGTGGGTCCGATCCAGTTCCTCTGCGACATCGACGTACTGGTGTCGCCGGAGAACATCTTCTTCGAGATGTCCAAGACCTTCCGCCCGACGGTGTCCGGCAGCCTGCGCTGGGCCGGAGCGCGGAAGGACGCGGTGGGGGCCATCCTCGACGACCTGATAGCCGGGCAGTTGCACGCGTGGCTGTCACGTAACGGCACGCCGGGGTTGCCCGTCGCACCCGGTACCGTCGCCCCGACCTCGGCCGGCGAACTCGCCGGGCGCGGGATCAGGCGGATCTATCACGCGGCCGTCGCAACGCCGCTGGTAGGCACCGACCGGTACGACACCACGCCCGGCGCGGTCTCCGAAGCCGTGCGACGGGTGTTCCAACTCGCGCGGTGGGAGCGGCGGTCCGAAAAGGCCGCCCTGCGTTCGGTGGCCCTGCCGCTCCTGGGTGCCGGTCGGGGCGGGCTGGATCCGAGGATCAGTCTGGAGGCCATCCTCATCGCCCTCGAACACGTCCTGGCCGCCGATCCGGACTGGGCGGTCCATCTCGTGACGCACGACGCGGGCACCGCGCGCCTGGTCCTCGACGCCCTCACCGACCGGCGGGGGCATGTCTGCTGCCATCCGGCGTACTGAGGGTCGGCAGACGGCCCAAGAAGCCCGCTCGGGGACCGTCGGCCGCCTGAGGACCGTCACCGCTGTTCGATGACCGTCAGCGCGTACTCCTTCGGCGCCTGTCCCGGCACGGAGACGGTGACGGTGTCACCGCTGATGGCGTAGACGTAGCCTCCCCGTTCCGCGCGGTAGCCGTCGTCCGTGGCCTGCGCCGGGATGGTGATCGTGCTGTCGGGGTCGCCTTTCCGCCAGGCGCCGTGGTAATAGAAGCCGCCGTCGGAGGTCCGGCAGACGGTGATCAGGTGCTCGGACGTCCGGTAGCGCCGCATGAGTTCGGCCCCTGACCGCTCGGCGACCGGCAGGTCCGCGACGATCTCCTTCGGACAGTCCACGGCACTCACCGTCCGCGGCACGCTGCCCCGGGGCGCCGTGCCCTCGCCGTTCTCCACCGTCCACCGCGCGAGGGCGGCGACAGCCACCGTGCCGAGGATCAGCCCCGCACCCCAGCCCCGGCCCCGGCGCGCTCCGCTCCGCACCGGGCGGGCCGCCCCGGGCGCCGGCGGCGTCGGGGTCCCCGTCCTCCGCACGGCCGCGCCGGTCCCGGCGGGCGCGGCCCCCGCGGGGCGCCCCACCGGCGCGGGCGCTCTCGATGGTCCCCCGACGGGCGCCACCGCGCCCCGCCCCACGGCACGTGCTGCCGGTACGGGGACGAGGGCGGTGCCGCGGCGCTGCGCGGCGGCCGGGCCGACGGAGTCCCGGAACCGGTCGGCGTAGTCGTCCAGGACGCGGAGGGCGTCCCGGCGGTAGGTGGGGCGGCTGCCGGATACCAGATAGACGCGGTGCAGCGCGTCCCGCCACTCCGAGGGACGCGGTCGCCCGGCAGTGTCGTCGGGCCGGTCGAAGGCGCGGGCGAACAGGCCGCGCAGGGTGGGGTCGAGCCGGTCAGGGAAGTTCGACGCCTTGATCCACCGACCGCGGGGGCCCGCCTCGGACCAGCGGGGCCCTCCGGAGTTGAGGAAGAGGCCGCGGTAGAGCACGAGGGCCAGGGCGTACCGGTCGCTGTAGTGGTCGTGGGCCGGGACGCGACGCCGGATCAGCCGCGGGTCCTGCCATTCGTTGGTGCTCGGGCCCGAGGTGGGCGGGGGATGGTGGGGCCATAGACCGTCGCAGTCGATGAGGTAGGCGTGGGTGTCGTCCTCGCGCCAGACGATGTTCTTCCACGAGATGTCGCCGTGCGTCAGCGCGCGTCCGTCGAGCATGACGAGGATGTCGCAGATCCGGATCAGCACGCCGACACGGACGTCCGCGGCCGGCGGGTCGGCGCGCGCCATGCCCAGGAAGTCCAGCGTGCGCGGGTGGCGCTCGCCCTTGGAGTTGAGCCGCATGAACGAGTCGGGAATGAGCGGCAGCACCACCGCGTCGATGCCCTGGTGGCCGTCGACGACGTCGATGGGCCAGTTGACGGACGTCTCCGTGGTGCGGCCGAGCTTCCGATCGCCGTTCGTCCCCTCTGCGTTCAGCACGATGCCACGGCCGAGGGCGCTCAGCCGTGCCACCTGCTCCACCGCCGCGTGTGCAGTGATCGGTTTGTTGTACTTCTTGAGCACCCGGGTGCTCCCCCGGTCGTCCCGGCAGAGGTACAGATCCGCCTGGCCTCCCCGGTTCAGCAGGTCGGCCTGGACCTGATACCGGCTGCCGCTGCGTCCGCGGACGTTCACCGGATGCCCCCTTCCTCCGTCGGCCAGAGCACCAGCGCCGTCCGGTCGTCGTGCGAGCCCTGGAGGCGGTAGCGGAGCGAGTCGGCCATCCGGGCGGGACCGCACGGCTGCGACCAGCGGTCGGCCAGCCAGGCCCGGGTGCCCGGGGAGTTGAACAGGTCCGCGGCGACACCGTCCGTGGCGAGTATGAGCAGGCCGGGCCGCTCGGCGTGGAGGGCGGCGGTCTCGACGAGCCGTTCGGGCGCCGAGTGCGGCAGTGAGCCGGAGACCTGGTTCACGGGGCCGTCCCCGTTCTCGAAAACGGCTCCCCACCGCCCCACGGCCAGGGTCAGCACGTTGCAGTCGCCGACCCTGGCCGCCCATCCCGGCGTCCCGTCGAGCGGCACCACGCACACCGCGACCGTGCTCGACAGGGCGGAGTCGGTCAGCTGCGGCAGCGCGGCGGCCCGGTGCCGGGTGACGGCGGCAGAGGCCCGTACGAGCGTCTCGCTCAGCACGGTCTCCCCGGCCATCACGAGCGATTCCGCGGTGGCGAGTTCCCTCGCCACCGCGCAGATCTGCTCGGCGAGCAAGACCGCCCCGATCTGGGACGTCTCCGGCCGGGACCCCAGCCCGTCGCAGACGACGAGGACCAGCGCGGCTCCGTCGGCGGTGACGGTGAAGCGGTACGCGTCCTGGGCGGAGGTGCCCGCCTGAAGATGGGTCCCGCCGACCAGGCTCGCTGCCGCGATCCAGCGCCCGGCGAGGTGCCCCCCGTCGGCTCGCAGGCCCGGTAGCGCGGCGGGCAACGGTGTCAGGGACGGTGTCACAGGGATGCCGAGCGAACCGATCCATGGCGCGTCCGTGGGAAGTTCGGCGTGAACGCCGGCCTGGGCCGGGAGGTCCGACCGGACGGCGGTCGTGGTCCCCGGACCCGCCAGGCCGGCCGCCTCCGTGCCCCCGTAGTGCTCTCCCCAATCCGCCGGCCGTCCGGCGCCGGAGGTCTCCTCCTCTGCCGGGGCGCGGCCGGGGAGCCCATACGTCCCGGGGGCCGCGCCCGTCTCCGGGACGGTGCTTCGGGCAGGGTCGGAGCCTGTGCCCGCGCCGTCCCCGGCATCGGGGACGGGGTTCTCGTGCGCACCTGGTTCCGGCACCCGGCGCGCTTCCCCGCGGCGACCCCGCCAGGCCGTCAGTCGGCCCATGGTCAGTTCACCGTCTGCTGCGGCAGCGGAAGTTGGCTCAGCGCCTGGCCGACCGGCACCGAGAGGGCGCCCCCGCCGCTGGAGTTGAACGAGCCGGACGTGGTCCGGATGCTCCTGACCACGGTCGACAGGATCTCCCTGACCGCGGCCGCCGGGTCCCCGTCGTTCGCGTAGAAGGCGAAGTTCGTGGACACCTGGGCGATGACGCTCCGGTTGGCCTGGCCGAAGCCGAAACTGACCACCTCCGCCCCGTACTTGTCCTCCTTGCTCGTCAGATCGCGGAAGGGACCGGTCCAGTCCTCGGACGAGTTGTGCTCACCGTCACTGACGAAGAACACGACCGGTCGGTGGTAGGTGCTGCCCCGGCCGAGTCCGCTGATCCCCTCCCGCAGCGTTTCGTAGGCCGTGCGCAGACCGGCAGCGAAGTTGGTGCCTCCCTGCGGGGCCAGGACGGGCGGGACCGCGTACTTCAGGTCGGTCAGCGGCATGACCCGCTCCGCGTGGTCGGAGAAGGTCACCATGGCGAGCCGGGCGATCTCTCCTGTGGCGTGGTCGTCGAGGATGACCTGCTTGATCTCGGGCAGCATGGCGTTGACCGCCGCCAGCGGGGGCCCGGCCATGGACCAGGAGACGTCGAGGACCAGGCAGACGGGAAAGACCGGCGGCCTCTCACTTTCGGAGAACTCGGACATGATGATTCCGCTTTCGACTGGATCGAATTCCATCACGGCGGGCGTCGGCCGACCGGTGGAAACAGGTACGATGCGCGGTGGAATTAATCAATCATGCACCCACCGACACCTTTCGGTACGGGGCTACAATTCTCCCGCACAACCTTTTCCCACGCTTCTTTCAGAACATTTCTCAGAAGTATGACCACCCCACCTGCCCCACCGGTAGGCGAAAAGCAAATTCCCCGGGGAATCCCCGGGGAACCACCGGGGAACGTCCGGACCGCGCTCCAGGCACGGTCCGGACGCCCGGATCAGGACCGCGTCATGACCGGGTCGTCGTCCGATGGCGGCGCGATCACGGCGCGGTACCGGGCGAGAAGGCGGTTGACCCGCCGGATGCCGGGCTTGTCGTCAAGGGGGGCTGACGGATGCCCGGTGGGTCCCACCAGGTCACTACCCTCGGGAGACCCGAACAGCACCAACGCCGTTCGCGGGCTGTCGAACCGGGACCGCCACACGAACCCGTCCGCCCAGTCGGCCTCACTCCGCAGCCAGTCGCCCCAACGCCGGGTGAAGGCGTACTCGGTGGCATCCGAGGAGGACAGCCACATGTCCGTCTGGGCGACGGCCGCCATGTCCGGGGCGCTCATGAGGGAGACGAGTCTGACGTCCCGGGTGAGTTCGACCTGGGAGAGCAGGCGGCCCTCCACCTCCTTGCGTGGGAGGAGCCGCCGCCCGGCGTCGTCGAGTCCGGCGAAGGACAGACCGCGTACGAGCGTCTCATTGAGGGCGGTCGCCTGCAGCGGGGCGGCGAAGAGGGTGGAGTAGGAGTCCTTCCGTGTGGGCCCGAAGCGGTAACCGCCGAAATGCGGATCCTGCGGCTCGGGGTTGAAGGCGTCCGGATCCCACTTGGCGTGATGCACCCGGTACAGTACGGTGCCCGCCTTCCAGGTGGCAGGCCGTGCCTTCGCCAGGCCCTTCTCGGGCAGCTGTGCGCCACGAGGCATGTCAGTCCCCCTCTCCCACCGCGCCGGCCGCGGCCAGCAACTGCGCGTTAGCGTTCGTACGGAGCAGGGAGGCCGGAGCGGCTCCCAGCCAGAGGTTGGCGCCCAGCCACCAATCGGCGACGCCCCACGGATCATGAGCGGCGCCCAGCAGTTCGTTGACGCGGAGCACCACGGGCAGGGGACGACCCTCACCGTCGAACTGGAAGGCCGGCAGCCGGGGTTCGCCGGTGTCCCCGACCAGGATGATCAGGTGCGGGTGGTCGGCCCGCCGGCCGAAGTCCTCCTCCAGGTCGTCCGGGGTCAGGAAGGGTTCGGCCAGCAGGCGTGCCGCGACCGCCCGGAACACCTCCCGGGACGCCGGGTCGTCCTCGCCCTCGTCCTCGCCCCAGGGCCACTCCTCCTCCGGAACATGCGGGTCATGGTCCGCGCCCACCGGAAGGGTCGCTCGTGATCCGTCAGCCGACGGCATCCGCACTCCGCCGTAACGCGCGGCCAGGCGGGCGGACGGCAGGTCCCCGACGAAGGGCGACCCGGCGAGACGCCGCGCGATCGCCTCCTCCCGGTCCGAGGGCAGCGCCGCCGCCAGGTGGGCGCTCACAGCTCGGGAGATTCCGAGGATCCGCTCCTCGGAGCCCCCTTCCGCGTACAGGCCGAGGAGAAAGGCGAGCTGCTCCCTGTCACTCTCCGTCAGGCTTTCCTGTACACCTTGCGGATCCCGATCCAGTGCCTCCAGTAATATCCGATCTCTTTCCTCCACGCGCACTCCCTGATATTCATGTTCTTCGGGTCGGTGCGGCACCTTAGCCAGGCACCCTCGGGAAGCACAATTCCTGCGGGGAAGTAATTCGGCTCGCCCGGAGGAGAAATGCTCACGTCCGGTGCGGGGCCGGGCGGGCCACGCCGCCGTAAGCACGCATTCCGACCGGGCCGACCGGGCGGGCACCAGACACCAGGCAGACCAGTGGGCACACAGGGGGACGTCATGAACGGGAACACTCCCGGCATCGATCCGTACAAGGGCGAGCCGACGCGGTACATACCGCCGCCCAGCGTCCTCGGCGGCCCGTACGCTCCCCTCCCGGCCGCCCGGCGCGGCGCCGGGCGGGACGGAGCGGATCCGGGTGGGCGCCGGGCCCGCACCGAACTGGCCACCCGACTGCTGCTGGAGGCGGCCGCCGCCTTCGACGACGGCCCGGGGGCGGACGTCGGCCGGCTCGTCGCCCTGCTGGACGAGGCCGACCGACTGGTCGCGGAACTGATGGCGGGTTCCCCGGCCCCGCTCTCCGGGGAGCACCGCCGGCTCTGCCGGATCGCCGCGGAGGCGATGTCCCTGCGGGACGACCTCACCGGCCGGGAACCGGACTTCACCCGGATGGAGACCCTGCTGTCCGCGGCGGCGGAGTCGTCCGGCCCATCGCCGTCGGACGCCCGCCGAGGAGACACCGGCGTCACCGGCGCATCGGACGAGGACGACACGTGGTGGGACAGGGCGGACAGCGTCGAGGCCGCTTGCGCACTGGCCCAGCACCTCGCCGCTCGTTGGGACGGCGGTGGGGCGGACGGGGGCAGCCCGGCCGACGCGGACCGCATCATCGCCCTGCTGGCCCCGACCCTCGACGGTCCGGACCACACCCTGGTGGCGGATGTCTCCTATTTCCACGCGGTCCTCGGCTTCGTGCTGGCCGACCGCGCCGCCGGACCGGACCGGACCGACCCGGAGCGCCTCGCCGACCGCGCCGCCGCCCGGCGCCACCTCCGTGAGGCGCACGATGCTGCGGAGTCCCTCCCCGAGCTGGCCGCACAGGTGGCCTTCTCACTGGCCGAGGTGGGCTTCCTCGAACTCGGCAATCGGTCCGCCGCGTCACCTGGGCCTTTTCGGAGCGCCGCCGACGGCACGGGCGAGTACGTCGTGCTCCTCGACCTCCTGCGTCCGCTGTCGGCGGAGCGGGGACGGGCCGGCGGCAGGGCCGTCGCGCTCGGCGCCACCATCGCGGAGGCCCTGCTGGACACGGCCCCGGCCCCGGCGGAGCGCCGGCTCGCCGCGAGCTGGTTCGAGGAGTCGCTCACCCATCCGGCCGTCCCGGACGAGGACGCCGCCGACATCCGGTTCGCCTACGGTCTGCTGCTCGTCGACCGCGCCGAGAGCAACACGGCGCGACAGGACGTCGGAGACCCCCCGCCGCACGCCGACCGGGCCAAGGCCCTGGCGCTCTTCGAGAGGATCCTGCCCCTGCACCGGTCCATGGGAGGAGAGGGGCACACGGCGACCCTCGCAGCCGTCGTCGAGCTGCTCTGGCTCGAACTGTCGGACAGCAGGAGTGACGACTCCGGCTTCGACCGGTTCGTCACCGCCGCCCGGGAACTCGCCCGCCTGATCGACCCCGACGACACGGACCGCGCGGAGCTCCTGCTCAAGTCATCCATCGGCCTCGCCCAGCGGGCCCTGAACAGCGCCACCCCCCGCGCGTGGGGCCCGGCCGCCGACGCGCTCATGCTGGGAGACCGCACTCTGGCGGTCCCCGTGGAGCGGAGCGCACCCCGCGCGGCCCAGGACCTGCGCGAAGCGGCCGGGCTGCTGCGGATGGCGACCGGCCTCTACCACCACGAGGACGATCTCTACTTCGGGAGCCTCCTGCTGCAGGGCACCGTCGAGGTCCTGGACTTCGCGATCCGGCAGCCGGAGATCCGGCTGGACATCCTCCAGGAGGGCATCCGTCTGCTGCGCATCGCCCTGGAGCGGCTGCCCGCGCGCCACGAGTTGCGCGATCCCGACGTGACCGGCCTCTTCCTCATGGCACTGACCTGGCACGTTTGGTACAGCGCCCCTTTCGCGGCATCGGCACGCGAAGCCACTTCCCCCGGGCTGCCGGACATCGCGGGATACGCCGGCGTCGAGGACGACGTCCAACTCGTCGGGCGGCTGCTCGACGCGGAGGATCTGGAACGCGAGCCGCTCTTCACTCTCCTCGCGGCCCTGCTAGCCGTGATCACCGCACCCGACGGTCGGCACCTGGCCCCCGACATCTGCCGCGCCTGGCACGAACCGCTTCGACGGGCCGCGCGGGAACTGGGGCCCGAGGCGTGGACTATGAAGTCGATCATGCTCGGCATGTCGGGCGTCCTGGGCCTCCAACTCGCCGCTCGCGACGACGTCCCGCCCGCCGAGCGGCGCGCCGCGTCGGCCGCCGCCACCGTCTCACTCCGCGAAGCGCGGGATCTCGTCCCCACCGGCTCCCCCTTCCGCCGTATGCTCGACGCCGCCGCCCGCGGGGAGGCGGCGTCCCACGCTCAGGCGGTCGTGCACTTCCTCCTCGGTAGCGGGAGCGCCCTCGGCGCACAGCCGGGCATGCCGCTCCCCGGCGCCCCGGGAACCGTTCCTCGGCCCCCGTCCGGCCCGGGGCCCGGACGGGACCTCCGTACGG
Source organism: Streptomyces dioscori (assembly GCF_003024195.1). GTDB lineage: Bacteria > Actinomycetota > Actinomycetes > Streptomycetales > Streptomycetaceae > Streptomyces > Streptomyces dioscori. The sequence continues at coordinate 150,370 of NZ_KZ679057.1, read as the reverse complement.
AACGGAGTACCGCGACGCGTCGGCCCGACTCCCGCACCGAGCCCGGCACTTCCGCGCCCGACGTCACCTCCCGCCCCGGTCGGGACGCCCCGGGCACGACCTCCTCCCGCTCCTCCGAGAATTCCCCCGCGAGGACCACGTACGCCCCCGTCGCCCCCGACCCCGCTACAGGACGGCCAGTCCGGCCTGGAACACCCGACGCCCGTACCACGCAACGTACTTCGAGCTCTCCGCGCCCCTCCGCCGACGTCGGCGGAGAACCGGCCGGCGGCTCGCCCGAGGCGGCGGAACGCACCGACCCCTCCGAGCGCCTGGAGCTCGACCCCGACGTGGTCGTCGCTCTCGGCGACGGCAGCCCGGACCCCTTCGCGCTGCCGGTCAGCCGGGTCATGGAGCTGGTTCACGGCGCCGACGGGCCGCGCTCCGCCGAAGCCGCGGCCACCCTGGCAATGGCCCATCACCGGCGGTGGCTGCGCGAGCGCCACCACACGGACCTCACGGTCGCCGCGGCCCTGCTCATGGAGGCGACCGACCGACTCGGGACACAGGAGCCCGGGCTGACGGCGCTCGGTGACCGGTGTGCGGAGTTCATGGGCGGCCTGCTGCTCGACCGGTACCTCCTCCTGGGTGACCACGCGGACCTCGACTCCGCCGCCCACACGTACGAACGGTTGCTCGATCGGGTGCCGGAGGATCTGGTCCACCCCCCGCTGGACGTTGCCCTGACGACCGCCCTCGCGCGGTCGCGCCCGGACCTTCCTCGTCTCTTCCGGCCCGCCGACCAGCCCCCGGCCCCTTTCCGTGCCGAGGTCACGGCCGCCGCCGGCACCGCGTGGCTGCTCCTCGCCCGCTTTCGCGCCGGGCGCCAAGGTGACCAGGGGTTCTCCACGGCGCTCGCCATGCTCGGCGAAGCCGCTCGGCACCTTCCCGACGGCCACCCGCGGCTGCCCGTGACCCGCTCCGAGCTGAGCCGGTGGGAGCTGGCGGAGGCGAGGAGGTCGGGAGACCGGGCCGCCGCCCGAGCCGCCCTCGACCGAATCGTGGCGGCCGCGGATGCCGGGCAGGGCAGCCCGCACCGGTCCGTCCTGGCCCTGCGGGCGGCTGCCGCGCTGCAGGCCGCAGAGGGGGATGGCGAGGCCGCGACCGGGACACCCTCAACGGAGAATCTCGACCGTGCCATCACCCTGTTGGAGGAAACCGCCGAGGAGGGCGGCCACGACTTCCACGGCTCGCGGGCCCGTTGCCGTTACGGCCTCGGTGTCCTCCTCCTCGACCGCTTCCACCGCACCGGTCGCCGCGGCGACCTCGATGCCGCGGTGACCGTTCTCCAGGACGTGCGCGGCACTGTCGCGCCCACCCCCGGTGATCCCTTCGTCATCTTTGTCACTCGGGCCCTCGCCCTGGCCTACCGGGCCCACGGCCCCGGAGACGGCGTACGGCGGCGGCAGTCCCGGGAGGCTGCGAAGTCGGTGCTCGGCGCGCACGGCAGGGCCGTCCTGCTCCAGACCGGCACCGACCGCGGTCTGGCGGCCGCCCGCTCCGTCGCGGCCGACATGCGGCGGTCGGTGCGCTGGTGTCTGGCAGACCGACTCCCCGAGGCGGCCGTCGAGGCCGTGGAGCTGGGCCGCGGTCTCGTCCTGCACGGCGCCACCGTGGGCGTGACGGTCCCCGAGATGCTCCGGGCGGCGGGCCGACCAGAACTTGCCGCCCAGTGGTCGGCTGTGGCGCCCGCCGTGAGCGACGCCGGGATGGCCTCGGTCCCCGACGACCTGCGCCGCCGCGCACTCCAAGCGCTGACCGCCGGAGCCTCGGAGCCCGAGCTGTTGTCCGCGCCCTCCCCCTCGCGGATCGGCCGTGCCTTGCGCAACACCGGAGCCGACGCCTTGGTCCACCTCGTCCCCGGCGAGGACGGTCCCGGCCACGCGCTGGTCGTCACCGCCACCGGAGCGGTGCGCGTCCTGCCTCTTCCCAGGCTCAGGGACATCGGGTCCGGCCCGCTGGCGGCCTATCTGGGCGCCCTGCGCGCGTTCCAGGAGGAGAGTCGGCCGGAGAACCGGCCACACCCCAGCGACCTGCCGGTGATGCACAGCCGGCACCGGCGCAGGCTCGCCCGGAAGGAGCGGGAATGGCGGGAGTCGCTGGATGCGCTCGCCTCTTGGGCAGGCGAGACCGTCATGAACGAGCTGGTGGCCGCCGCCAGGGCATGGTGGCCGGGTCGGCTGCCCCGGCTGGTGCTCGCACCGGCCGGCGCGCTCGGCGTGGTCCCTTGGCACGCGGCCCGCTGCCCGAAGACGCCGGGGAGCCCGGCCATCGGCTTCAGTCACGCCCTCGAACACGTCGCCGTCTCGTACTGCGCGTCGGCCCGGCAGCTCATCGACGTGGCCACACGGCCGAGGCTCACGCCCGGGCAGGGGCCGGTGGTACTGGTGGTGGACCCACTCGGTTCCGCGTCCATGCGGGGGGAGACTTTGCTGATCCAGCGTCTCCATCAGGGGAGCACCGTGATCGGCGACCCGTACAACGCCTCGGCCGGCGGGTCCGGTGCGCCCCTGGGCGCCACCCAGCCGCTGCCCGCGACCAGCGGCGCCCTGGACCCGTTCTTGCCGGGCCGCGGCGCCACCAGTGCGGCTCTCCTGCACATCAACTGCCACGCGGACACCGGCCCCACGGCCGCCCGGTCGGTGCTGCGTCTCGCCCAGGGCCAGGCCCTCACCGTCGCGGACCTCCTGGAAGGCGCGAGAAGGCGAGACCCGCGCGCGCCCGGCGGCACGGTGATCCTCGCCAACTGCACCAGCGATCTGACCCTCAGCGACCACGACGAGGCGCTCACCCTGTCCACCGCGCTCCTGAGCGCGGGAGCCACCACAGTCGTCGGCTCCCGCTGGGCAATCCCGGACGACCCGCGCACGACCCTGATGATGGGCATGCTCCATTACCACTTGCGCGGGGGCGCGTTCCCTGCGGACGCCCTACGCGCCACCCAGTTATGGATGCTCGACAGCGGCAGGACGCTTCCCGAGGAACTGTCGGTGCCGGGGCCTGCCCTGGAACGGCCGTTGGAGGATCTGGACATCTGGGCCTCGTTCACGCATCAGGGACAGTGAGGGTCGTGCCGCATCCGTGCGACGAGGCCGCCGTCACCGTCGTGCCAGAGCCCGGCGGTCGTGTCCGTCAGGGGGCCACTTCGACACAGTCGTAGTGGTGGCGGCCGTAGGGACTGGGGGCGAGGCGTGCAGTCGGCCGAGGCGCACGAAAAAGCTGACGGGCCGCTTGCTGTGGGGGCGCGAAGCTTGGCGGGCACCGTCAGCCCACTGCCACCGGCGACCGCAGAGTCGTCGTCAGCCGTCAGGAGCCTACGATCCCGCAAGCCATCCACCGAGCGCCGCCCACCCAACGCCAAGGTTCCAGCTCCCTCGTCGACAACGGGGTTCGGCGAGCTCTGCTTGGGCGTACAGAGCCGAAAGGACGTCCATCAGCCATGGAAGTCCTCTGGAACTTCCGGCTCCATCAACTGGCACAAACGTGAAACAGCTGAAAGACCATTCGCCCAGGTCAGCTTCCATCAGTAACTCATCACAGCCGGTCACCGCGTTCGATGGTCCCTTCCGGGACATCTGATCTGCACGATCCGGCGACTCCGCATTGAGCGTCACCAGCCCTCGGCGTCACATCGTCACTCGCAGCTTTGACGCCACCTGACCTGCTCAATGCACACCTGACACCCCATCAGAACGAGCGTCACGAGCGTCATTTCAGCGTCAAGATATCGCCCGTAACGCCCACACCGCCCATAACGCGCACGCGCAAAACCCCAGGTCAGGCGCCCTTAGCCACCGGCTCCAGGATCGCCACGCACTCCACATGATGCGTCATCGGGAACAGGTCGAACGCCCGCAGCGTCCGCACCCGGTAGCCGCCCTCCTTGAAGTACGCCAGGTCCCGGGACAGCGCCGCCGGGTCGCAGGCCACGTACGCGATCTTGCGGGCGCCCAGTGACGTCAGCTGCTGGACCGTCTTCTTGCCGGCGCCGGAGCGCGGCGGGTCCAGGACGATGAGGTTGACCTCGGTGATGCCGGTGCGCGGCAGGACCGCCTCGACCTTGCCCTGCTCGATGCGGACGCGGTCGAACGCGGCGAGGTTGTGCCGGGCGTCCTCCACCGCGCGCTTGCCGGACTCGATGCCGAGCACCGCGCCCTTGTCGCCGATGCGGTCGGCCAGCGCGCCGGCGAAGAGGCCGACACCGCAGTACAGGTCGAGCGCCATGTCGCCCTTGCGCGGCAGCAGGCCCTGCATGACGGCCTTGACCAGGGTGTCGGCCGCCTGCGGGTGGACCTGCCAGAAGCCGCCGCTGCCGACGCGGTGCGTACGGCCGTCGGCGCGCTCGCGGACGAAGGCGCGGCCGTGCACCCGGTGGATGCCGCCGTCGTGCTCCTCGACGCGCATGACGGAGGCGGGCTTGTCGAGTTCGACGAGGGGCAGCCGGGCGCCGGGCTTGGGTTCGAGGATGACCATGCGGTCCTGCGAACCCGTCGCGGCGATCGCGTCGACGGACTCCATGCCGGACCAGTCGTGCTTCTCGATGCCCAGTTCGGAGACCCCGGGGGCGGCGATCATGCAGTGCTCGATCGGCTCGACCTCGTGCGAACGGTGGCGGCGCAGACCGGCGTTGCCGTCCTCGTCGACCGCGTACTGCACGCGCGTGCGCCAGGCGGGCACCTCGCCGGGCGGGAGCTTGTCGCCCTCGGCCGGCATCACCGTGCCGTCCCAGCCGGCCTCCTCCGGGGTGAGGCCCGCGAGCCGCTGGAGCTGCTCGGCGACCACCTCGCCCTTGAGCCGCCGCTGCGCACCCGGCTTGGCGTGCTGCCAGTCGCAGCCTCCGCAGCGCCCGGGTCCCGCGTAGGGGCACGGGGCCGCCACCCGGTCCTTGGACGCTTCCCGGATCTCGACCGCGTCCGCGCGCAGGAACCGCGAGTCCTCCTCGCCGTCCGTGACCCGCGCGAGCACCCGCTCGCCGGGCAGCGCATGCCGTACGAAGAGGACCTGGCCGGCGTCGGTGCGCGCGACGCAGTGTCCGCCGTGCGCGACGGGGCCGACCTCGACCTCGTACTCCTGTCCCACGAGCGACCCCGCCGGCGTTTTCTTCGGTTCTGCCTGCATTACGGGGTGACTCCAGATGCGAAAGGGGAACGTGCGACAGGGGGGCGAACGGCCGAAGCGGCCGGACCACAGCCCACCAGTCTACGTGGACGCCGCCCGACCGCTCACCACAAGCCGCTCACCACGAGCCACTCGCCACCGAGGGGCGCCCTCAGCGCTTCGGCCCCGACGGCCCCGACGGCTCCTTCGGCCGGTGCTCCGCCGGGCCGCGCCGCACCGAGCCCGGGGCGGTCCACTCCGAACGCCTGCGGGCCCGCTTCTTGGCCACCTCGGACGACTCCAGCTGATAGGGCACGGACGTCACCATCACGCCCGGTGTGAACAGCAGCCGGCCCTTGAGCCGCAGCGCGCTCTGGTTGTGCAGCAGGTGCTCGTACCAGTGGCCGACCACGTACTCGGGGATGATCACCGACACCACGTCGCGCGGGGACTCGCGGCGCAGCCCCTTCACGTACTCGATGACCGGCCGGGTGATCTCGCGGTACGGCGAGTCGAGGATCTTCAGCGGCACGGTGAAGCCGCGCCGCTCCCACTCGTCGCGCAGGGCCTTCGTCTCGGCCGGGTCGACGTTGACGCTGAGCGCCTCCAGGGTGTCGGAGCGCATCAGCTTGGCGTAGCCGAGCGCACGCAGCGCCGGCCGGTGGATCTTGGAGATCAGCACGACGGAGTGGACGCGCGAGGGGCGCAGCGTGTCGTCGGACGGACCCTCGGGCGCGGCGATCTCCTCGGCGACCCGGTCGTAGTGCTTCCGGATCGCGGACATCGTCGCGTAGAAGATGACCATGCCGAGCAGGGCGACCCAGGCGCCGTGCGTGAACTTGGTGCCGAGGACGACGACCAGGACCAGGCCGGTGAAGAAGGCGCCGAACGCGTTGATGGCCCGGGAGCGGACCATGTGCCGGCGCTTGGCCTGGTCCTTCTCGGTGGCCAGGTGGCGGTTCCAGTGCCGGACCATGCCGGTCTGGCTCAGCGTGAAGGACACGAACACACCGACGATGTAGAGCTGGATGAGGCGCGTCGAGTCGGCGCCGTAGATCCAGATCAGCAGGATGGCCGCGCCGGCGAGCAGCACGATGCCGTTCGAGAAGGCGAGCCGGTCGCCGCGGGTGTGCAGCTGACGCGGCAGGTAGCGGTCCTGCGCGAGGATCGAGCCGAGCAGCGGGAAGCCGTTGTACGCGGTGTTCGCGGCCAGGAAGAGCACGAGCGCGGTGGCTGCGGCGAGCACGATGAACAGGAAGCTGCCGCTTCCGAACACGGCTTCGGCGACCTGGGAGATCACCGGGTTCTGGACGTAGTCGGAGCCGACGGCGACGCCGTTCTCCAGCAGGTCGTGCGCCGGGCGCTCGGCCATGCGGACGTTGGTCGCCATGGCGAGGGCGATGATGCCGCAGAACATGGTGACGGCCAGCAGACCCATCGCGGCGAGCGTGGTCGCCGCGTTCTTGGACTTGGGCTTGCGGAAGGCCGGGACGCCGTTGCTGATCGCCTCGACACCGGTGAGCGCCGCACAGCCTGAGGAGAAGGCGCGCAGCAGCAGGAAGACGAGGGCGAACCCCGCGAGCCCCTGGTGCTCGGCCTTGATCGTGAAGTCGGCGGTCGGCGCCTTCATGGTGTCGCCGAGGACGATCGAACGGAACGCACCCCACGCGATCATCAGGAAGACACCGGTCACGAACACGTACGTCGGGATCGCGAAGAGCTTCCCCGACTCCTTGACCCCGCGCAGGTTCATCAGGGTCAAGAGCACGATCACGGCGATCGCGCACAGGACCTTGTGCTCCACGACGAACGGGATCGCCGAGCCGAGGTTCTCGATGCCGGACGCGATCGACACGGCGACGGTGAGTACGTAGTCCACGAGCAGCGCGCTGGCGACGGTGAGACCGGCCTTGGGGCCGAGGTTGGTGTTGGCCACCTCGTAGTCGCCGCCGCCGCTGGGGTAGGCGTGCACGTTCTGCCGGTAGGAAGCCACGACGGTGAACATCAGCACGACGACCGCGACGGCGATCCAGGGGCTGAAGTGATAGGCCGACACGCCCGCGATGGACAGGACGAGCAGCACTTCTCCCGGCGCGTACGCCACGGAGGAGAGCGGGTCGGAAGCGAAAACGGGGAGTGCGATGCGCTTCGGCAGGAGAGTTTCTCCGAGCCGGTCACTGCGCAGTGCGCGCCCGATCAGGATCCGTTTGGGCACGTCGGTCAGTTTGGACACGGTGAGGATCGTAAGCGCTCGAACACGGCCCCGCCCACCCTCCCCCGCCCACCGGAACGCCTGATCGGCGGGATCTGTGACCGGGATCTGCTCTACGAGTGAAATCCGGTGTGCGCTCGCTTATGTAATCCCTGGCCAGGCGGATCTCCGTGCCTATATGAAAAAAGCCAAAACTTTGCTCCCCTTTGCCAATTCATGGAGGTTTCATGCTCGCCACCGCGGAACTCACCGGCGCCGCCGCCGAGCTCATCGGTGCCGCGGCCGGACTGGTCGGTCTGTGTGTCCTGGCCCTCGTCAGCGTGCGCAGCATCAGCCGCCGTTGACGGCCGACAGCACCGGCACGGCACCGACACGGCACCGACACGGCAGCGGTCGGCCGATCGTCGTCACGGTGCCGGACTGACCGCCGGCATGGTGCCGGACTGATCGTGGTCACGGTGCCGGACTGATTGTCGTCGCGGTGCCGGACTGACCGTCGGCACGCTGTCGGGCCGATCGTCGTCACGGTGTGGGGCCAATGTGCACGGGGGTGCCGCCGACGGACCGCGCGTGTGTAGCTTGGGCGTCGGTCTGAGACCCTGTTTCAGCCTGAGCAGTAACTTTTCACACCGGAAGGACGGTCGTGCACATCGTCATCATGGGCTGCGGCAGAGTGGGTTCCGCTCTCGCCCAGACCCTGGAGCAACAGGGGCACACGGTCGCCGTGATCGACCAGGACCCCACCGCCTTCCGACGACTGGGCTCCGGTTTCGGCGGCCGTCGTGTGACCGGCGTCGGTTTCGACCAGGACACCCTGCGCGAGGCGGGCATCGAGGAGGCGGGCGCCTTCGCCGCCGTCTCCAGCGGCGACAATTCGAACATCATCGCCGCCCGGGTGGCCCGTGAGATGTTCGGCATCGAGAACGTGGCGGCGCGCATCTACGACCCGCGCCGCGCCGAGGTGTACCAGCGCCTGGGTATCCCCACCGTCGCCACCGTCCGCTGGACGGCCGACCAGATGCTGCGCCGGCTGCTGCCGTCGGGTGCCGAGCCGCTGTGGCGCGACCCCACCGGCGGGGTGCAGCTCGCCGAGGTGCACGCGTCGACCGCGTGGGTGGGCCAGCGGATCAGCCGGCTCCAGGAGGAGACCGGCGTACGCGTGGCCTTCCTCACCCGCCTGGGTGAGGCGGTGCTGCCGTCCTCGCAGACGGTTCTCCAGGAGGGCGACCTGGTGCACGTGATGATGCGCACGGACGACATCGAGAAGGTCGAGGCGTCGTTCGCCGAGGGCCCCGAAGAGGAGAGCGGTCACTGATGAGGGTCGCCATTGCCGGTGCCGGCGCCGTGGGCCGCTCGATCGCGGGCGAGCTCCTGGAGAACGGGCACGAGATCCTGCTGATCGACAAGGCGCCGACCGCCATCTCGGTCGAACGCGTCCCGATGGCGGAGTGGCTGCTCGCCGACGCCTGCGAGATCACGTCCCTGGACGAGGCGGCGCTCCAGCGCTGCAACGTGGTGATCGCGGCCACGGGTGACGACAAGGTCAACCTCGTCGTCTCCCTGCTCGCGAAGACCGAGTACGGGGTCCCGCGGGTCGTCGCCCGCGTCAACAACCCCAAGAACGAATGGCTGTTCAACGAGTCGTGGGGCGTGGACGTCGCCGTCTCGACCCCGCGCCTGATGTCGGCCCTCGTCGAGGAGGCGGTGAGCGTCGGCGACCTGGTCCGCCTGCTGCGCTTCAGCCACGGCGACGCCAACCTCGTCGAGCTGACCCTGCCCCCGGAGTCCGCGCTGGCCGGCACCCAGGTCGGCGACGTGGCCTGGCCCGAGGACACCTCGTTGGTCACGATCATCCGCGGCACCCGGGTCCTCACCCCGACCCGCGAGGACTCCCTGGAAGCGGGCGACGAACTCCTCTTCGTGGCGGCCCAGGCCCGCGAGGAACAACTGGAGGACCTGCTGTCGGTACGCCGCGAGGGCACGACGGACTGACGAGCGGCAGACATGAAGAGGGGGCGCCCGGATCTCTCCGGGCGCCCCCTCTTCATCATGCATGGACTTCATCATGCGTGGATTTCTTCACGCATGGACTTCTTGACGCAGGGCGCCTAGTCCGCGGACCGGGCAGCCGCCTGCCGTTCCTTCTCGGCCTTCTCCTCGGCCTCCATCTCGGCGAAGACGTCGATCGGCGGCGGAGCCTTCGCGAGGAAGACCCACGTCAGCCACACCGCGAGCAGGAAGGGCGGAATCTTCAGCGCGATCAGAACCCAGCCGAACTGAGTCGTGTCGGCCCACCAGTAGAGCGGGAAAAGGATCGCGCACTTGGCGAGCAGGATGAGACCCCACGCGTAACTGGCCTTCGCGTAAGCCTTCTTGCGGCCAGGATTACGCGTACGCCAGGAGAGGTTCTCCTTGAAGACCGGCCCGAGGATCAGGCCGATCAGCGGCACTCCGGCGAGCGTCGTGATGATGTACGCGAGGGCGAGCCCGAGCGTGTACAGCATGCCCGGCAGGTAGAAGTCCTTCGCGTTGCCCGTCATCATCGCGAAGACGACACCGAAGGCGACACCGAAGACACCGCTGAACGCGTGCTTGACGGTGTCCTTCATGACCAGACGGACCACGACGAGCAGGATCGACACACCGAGGGCCGCGATGGCCGCCGAGTGCAGGTCCTTGTTGATCGTGAAGATCGTGACGAAGAGCAGGCCCGGCAGGACCGTCTCGATCATGCCCCGCAGACCGCCGAACGCCTCGAAAAGGGCGGCTTCGGTCACCGCCCGTGAGTCCTGCGCATCCTGCGCGTCCCGCTGGGCGTCTTCGGTCGGCTTGTCGAGCGACGTCACCGGCTACTCCCGTCCGAGGGGTCTGAGTTCGTACTTCGGATTGAACAGCACGCGCCGGCCCCGGCTCATCGAGATACGGCCCGACGCCATCAGCTTGCGCCCCGGTTCTATCCCCACGATGGAACGCCTGCCGAGCCACACCACGTCCAGAGCGGCCGAACCGTCGAACAGCTCGGCCTCCAGGGCCGGGACACCGGCCCTCGGGCGCAGGGTGACCGTGCGCAAGGTACCAGTAACCGTGACCACCTGTCGGTCGCGGCAGTCACCGATACGGGTGCAGCCCGCGGTCTCGGCGTCCTCGCGCAGCTCCTCCGACTCCAGGTCCTCCTGGGAGCTGGAGAGCCGGTCGATCATGCGCCGGAACCGGCCCGCCGGCTTTTCGGATCGAGGGACAGCACTCATACCTCAAAGCGTACCGGGGGCCGCTGACAGGAACGTACCCGTAGCACTAACGCTCGAACCGGTAGCCCATCCCCGGTTCGGTGACGAAGTGCCGCGGATGCGAGGGGTCCACCTCCAGTTTGCGGCGGAGCTGGGCCATGTAGACCCGCAGGTAGTTCGTCTCGGTGCCGTAGGAGGGGCCCCAGACCTCCTGGAGCAGCTGTTTCTGGCTGACCAGGCGGCCCGTGTTGCGCACCAGCACCTCCAGGAGGTGCCACTCGGTCGGGGTGAGGCGTACGTCGCGGCCGTCCCGGTGGACCTTCTTGGCGGCCAGGTCGACGGTGAAGTCCTCCGTCGTGACGATCACGTCGTCCTCGCCGCCGCCGGTGGGCTCGGCACGGCGGACCGCCGCGCGCAGCCGGGCGAGCAGCTCGTCCATACCGAAGGGCTTGGTCACGTAGTCGTCGGCGCCCGCGTCCAGGGCCTCGACCTTCTCGTCGGAGGAGTGCCGGGCGGACAGGACGAGGATCGGTACGCGTGTCCAGCCGCGCAGTCCCCTGATCACCTCGACGCCGTCCATGTCGGGCAGGCCCAGGTCGAGCACGACGACGTCGGGATGGCGGGCGGCGGCGAGCTGGAGGGCGGTGGCGCCGTCGGGGGCCGCGTCGACCTCGTACTTGCGTGCCTTGAGGTTGATCACGAGGGCTCGGGTGATCTGCGGCTCGTCGTCGACCACGAGGACCCGGGTCATGAAGCCTGCCTTTCCGGTTGTACGGGTTCTTCTTGTACGCGTTCCGCCTGCGAGGCCTCTTCTTGTACGCGTTCCGCTCGCACGGCCTCTTCTTGTACAGCCTCTTTCTGTACGGGTCCCGCGGCGTCCGGGGCTTCCGGGGCTGCCAGGGCTGCCGCGCGGGCGGAGCCCACCTTGAGCGTGAGGACCATGGTGAGGCCCCCGCCGGGGGTGTCCTCGGCGTTGAGCGTGCCGCCCATGGCCTCGGCGAAACCTCGGGCGACCGCGAGGCCGAGACCGACCCCGGCGCCGCGCGGGGCGTCGCCGTACCGCTGGAAGGGAGCGAATATACGGTCCTTGGCCTCGTCCGGGACGCCCCGGCCCCGGTCCACGACCCGCACCTCCACCCGGTCGCCGAGCGCGCTGGCGGCGACGAGGACGCGCTCACCCCCGGGGCTGTACTTGACGGCGTTCTCGACGAGGTTCGCGACGGAGCGCTCCAGCAGGCCCGGGTCGACGGCGACCATGGGCAGCGTCTCGGGGATCTCCAGTTCCACACTGTGTTCCGGTACGCCGCCCAGGGCCATCGGGACGACCTCGTCGAGGTCGATCTCGCGGATCAACGGGGTGACCGTGCCCGTCTGGAGGCGGGACATGTCGAGCAGGTTGCCCACCAGATGGTCCAGCCGGTCGGCGCCCGCCTCGATGCCTTCCAGCAGCTCCGCCTCGTCCTCCTCGGACCAGGCCACGTCGTCCGACCTGAGGGACGACACGGCGGCCTTGATCGCTGCGAGCGGCGTCCGCAGGTCGTGGCTGACGGCGGCCAGCAGCGCCGTGCGGATGCGGTTGCCCTCGGCGAGCGTGCGGGCCTGGTCGGCCTCCTGCTGGAGACGCTTGCGGTCGAGGACGACGACGGCCTGGGCGGCGAAGGCGGCCAGCACCCGACGGTCCTCGGCGGGCAGCACCCGGCCGGAGAGGGCGAGCGCGGTGTGGTCGCCGACCGGCATGTCCACGTCGGCGGCCTCGGGGAGCGTCGGCGGGTGCGGGCCCACACTGCCCGCGCAGACCCACGGCTCGACGTCGCCGGCTCGCTCCAGCAGGGCCACCGACTCCATGCCGAAGGTCTCACGGACACGTTCCAGCAGGGCGTCGAGGCTGGTCTCGCCGCGCAGGATGCTGCCCGCGAGGAAGGAGAGGATCTCGGACTCGGCACGCAGCCGGGCCGCCTGGTGGGTACGGCGGGCCGCCAGGTCCACGACCGATGCCACCGAGATCGCCACTCCCACGAAGATCACGATGGCGACGATGTTCTTGGGGTCCGAGACGGTCAGCCGGTGCAGCGGCGGGGTGAAGAAGTAGTTCAGCAGGAAGGAGCCGAAGGCCGCCGAGGCGAGTGCCGGGAGCAGCCCGCCGAGCAGGGCCGCCGCCACGGTCAGCGTCAGGAACAGCAGCATGTCGTTGGCGAGCCCGAGGTCCGCGTCGGCGTTGATCAGCAGCAGCGCTAGGACCGCCGGGCCGACGACACCGGTCAGCCAACCCGCGATGATCCGGGACCGGCCCAGGCGCGCACCCCGGGCGACCGGCAGGCCGCGCCCCTTGCCCGCCTCGTCGTGCGTGACGATGTGCACGTCCAGGTCGGGCCCGGACTCCCGGGCGACCGTGGCGCCGACGCCGGGCCCGAACACGTACTGCCAGGCCTTGCGCCGGGAGGAGCCCAGCACGATCTGGCTGGCGTTGACGCCGCGGGCGAACTCCAGGAGCGCGGACGGGATGTCGTCGCCCACCACGTGGTGGAAGGTGCCGCCGAGGTCCTCGGCGAGGGTCCGCTGGACGGCGAGTTCCTTGGGTGAGGCGGCGGTGAGGCCGTCACTGCGGGCGATGTAGACGGCCAGCACCTCGCCGCCCGCGCCCTTCTCGGCCAACCGGGCGGCCCGGCGGATCAGCGTACGGCCCTCGGGACCGCCGGTGAGGCCGACGACGATGCGTTCGCGGGCCTGCCAGGTGGAGCGGATGCCGTGCTCTCCCCGGTACTGCTGGAGGTACTCGTCGACGCGGTCGGCGACCCAGAGCAGGGCCAGCTCGCGCAGCGCGGTGAGGTTGCCGGGGCGGAAGTAGTTGGACAGGGCCGCGTCGACCTTGTCCGGCTTGTAGATGTTGCCGTGTGCCATCCGGCGGCGCAGTGCCTGGGGGGACATGTCGACCAGCTCGATCTGATCGGCCCGCCGCACCACCTCGTCCGGCAGGGTCTCGCGCTGGCGTACGCCCGTTATCGACTCGACGACGTCACCGAGCGATTCGAGGTGCTGGATGTTGACCGTCGAGACGACGTCGATGCCGGCGGCGAGCAGTTCCTCGACGTCCTGCCAGCGCTTGGCGTTGCGCGAGCCGGGCACATTGGTGTGCGCCAGTTCGTCCACCAGGGCGACGGCGGGTGCGCGCTCCAGGACCGCGTCGACGTCCATCTCGGTGAAGGCGGCGTCGCGGTGGGCGAGCTCCCTGCGGGGGATCTGCTCCAGGCCGTGCAGCATCACCTCCGTCCGCGGCCGGTCGTGGTGCTCCACGAAGGCCACCACACAGTCCGCGCCCCGCTCGACACGGCGGTGCGCCTCGGACAGCATCGCGTACGTCTTGCCGACGCCAGGTGCCGCACCGAGATAGATCCGAAGCTTGCCGCGTCCCATGGCCTCATTGTCTTCCCAAACGCACTGCGTGGCTGGCTAGACCATACGACCGACGATCAGGACAAATGGGACGGCAAGCACGCGCAACCCCGTCCTTGACACAACCCTGACGCACACCGCCGGCCAGGGGCGCGGCGAACGGCGCAGCCTTTCGCCTTCCAGGGGCGCAGCCCCAGGGGCACGGGGAACGGCGCAATCTTTTGCCTCTAGGGGCGCGGGGAACGGCGCAATCCTTTTAGGGGCGCGGGGAACTGCGCGACCAGCCCCCACCGGGCCGCAGACGAAATCCAGCGGCCGGAACCTGCCCCGGCAGGGGCCCCGGCCCCTGCCGTCAATTCTCCACGATCTCGCCGTCACGCAGCTCAAGGACCCGATCGGCCAGATCCAGGAGCGCCGCGTCATGCGTGGCCACGAGCGCGGTGACCCGCTCGCTGCGGACGACCGCCCGCAGCAGCTCCATCACGCCGATACCGGTCTCGGCGTCGAGCTGCCCGGTCGGCTCATCGGCAATGAGCAGCGCCGGATTGTTCGCAAGGGCACGGGCGATGGCGACACGCTGCTGCTGCCCCCCGGACAGCTCACCGGGCCGCTGCGCAGCATGGTCGGCGAGCCCGACCAGCGAGAGCAGCAGCTCGACACGCTCCTCACGCTCACGCGGTTCGGCCCGGCGCAGCCGCATCGGCACGCCCACGTTCTCGGCGGCCGTCAGGATCGGGATCAGCCCGAAGGACTGGAAGACGAAGCCGATACGGTCCCGGCGCAGCTCAAGCAGCCCGTTCTCACCGAGTCCGGAGAGATCGAGTCCGTCGACCGTGATCCGCCCCCCGTCCGGCTCGTCGAGCCCGCCGACGAGGTTCAGCAGTGTGGTCTTGCCCGACCCCGAACGCCCTTTGAGTGCGACGAGTTCTCCGCGCGGTATGTCGAACGACACCCCGCGCAGGGCGTGTACGGCGGTGGCTCCGCTGCCGTACGAGCGGTGGACGTTCTCCACCCGGACCATCGTGTCCGTGGCGACCGTGTCCGTGACGACCTGAGTGCTCATGCCTCTCCCCCGTGGACCGGGCGCCAGTATCACCGTCCGGCGCCCGGACCTGCAACGGTTCAGCTCAGGTTGTCGCCGTGCGTGAGCGTCTCCCAGGCTACGAACAGGTTGTTGCTGCCCGCCGGACGGTTCTGCGCCGTCAGCCGCTCGGTGTTGCTCATGGCGATGCCGAGACGGTTGTGCAGGGCGTTGTAACCGACCTCGGTGACCGGTCCGAGCCCGAGGTGCAGCGACCCGCCGCACAGCCAGCTCGGAGCAGCCTCGCCGAGTTGGTACTTCGCCTGGAAGCCGAGCGCGTGCCGCAGCCGCTCGCCGACGTCGGTGCCGTACAGGTCCTGGCCCTGGATGCGACTGGTCTCGGCGATGTGCGCGATCGCGGAGATGCCGTATCCGGTTTGGGTGAAGTCGCGGCAGGTCTCCTGGGTGACCCCGTTGACGAAGGTGGACTGGCCCTGCCAGTAGTTGACGATCTTCTGGGTGGTGTCGAGGTTCTGGCTCGGCACGGTCTTCGGCAGGGCGCCGTCGGAGGATATGTAGACGTAGGCGGCCGTACGGGTGCGGAACTTGGCCATGGCCTTGTCGTACGAGGCCTTGTCCTCCAGGAAGACGGAGATGCCGACGGCGGCCTCCATCATCGACAGCTCCCAGTTGCCGTTGGAGTTCGAGCCGTTGATGACCATCGGCAGATAGACGTCGCGCAGCATCGTCGAGAAGCGCCCGGAGTTCGCCCAGCCTCCGTCGTACGTGTACTTGATGATCTCGGCGGCCTTCGGCCAGGACGAGCCCGCCCAGCCGGTCTGCAGCGGTGCGTTGCTGTTGGTGTGGTCCCTGATGGTCGCGGACCAGGCGTCCATCAGCTCGATCGCCTTCTTCGCGTACCGGGCGTCGCGCGTGACGTACCAGGCCAGCGCCTGGGTGTACGCGGCGATCGCGTCCTCTCTCTCGTCGGTGCAGCCGTAGTTGGGGTTCGAGTACGAGCCGCACTCCACGACCGCGCGGGGCTTGGCGGTGCGCGTGAGCGAGCCGTACTTGCTGGACATCATCTGGTCGTACGCGCCCTTCCAGGGCTGCGCCCCGGCGTTGACCTGCTGGCGGGCGAAGTCCAACTGGCCGCGGGAGACGGTGACTCCGGGGTGCGCGAAGGTCGCGGGGGCCGCCTCGGCGCGTTCGGCGGCGGGCCAGGCGAGGGTGCCGACCAGCAGGGCGGTGACGGTGGCGAGGAGCGCGGAGCGGGCTGCCCCGCGGTGGCGCGCGGGGCGTACCGGGCGTGCGGGACGTGGGGGGACCGGAGCGGTCGGCTTCATGGGGGGCCATCCGTTCTCGTATGTGAACACGGAATGCCTTTATGAACACAGGCGTTGGCCGGGACCATAGGTACAGACCATGTCCGCGTCAAGAGAAACGGCGGTCGGCGACAGCGGACCGCTCAGCCCTTGACCGTGAAGCCGTGCTGCCGGCCGAGCTTCTTCAGCGTGGTCTGCCCAGGAATGCCGTTGGCCTCCGCGCCGCTGAAGCCGTAGCGGCGCTGCAGGGCCGCGTACGCCTCGACGGTCCTGCTGCCGAAGGATCCGTCGGCCCACTGAGATGGCAGCAACCCCTCGGCCACCAAGGCCTTTTCGACGACCAGGACATCCGGCTTGTGCGTCTTTCCGCCCTGGGGAAGCCCCGGGTCGCGGCGCGCGGCGGCGATCAGATTACTGAGGTCGACGACGGGCTTGGCGGCCGCGCTGCCACTGTCCGGCTTCTCGGCCGGGGCCGCTTCGAAGAGGGCGGACCTGTCGAGGTCGCCCGGGTCCCAGTGGTCGTTGCCCGGGATGTTCGCGTGACCGTAGTGGCCGCCCTTGCTCATCCAGACCGAGCGGGGGCGGTTGGTGGCGTCGGCGGCCGAGGTCGCGAGGCGCCCGGCCGGGAAGGTGTCCGGGATCTTCCATGAGCGGATCGCGGCCATCATGGCCCGGTAGTTCGGGCCCGGCTCCCAGGTCTTGGTGAACGGCTTGGCGGCCCGTCCCAGCACCTCGATCTGGATGCAGACCTTTCCGACGCGATTGGTCCTCGTCGACCCGTCGTTGAGCAGTGCGCGGGCGCTGTGGTTCAGCGGGCCGAACTGCCCGAGGCGGTCGGTCGTCGGGTCGTAGAGCAGGTGCGGTTCGGCGGTCTTGCGGATCAGGAGCGCCGTCACGGCCTTGAAGGCGTCGTCGCCCGTGCCGCTCTCCGTGGTGTGCCAGACAACACGGCCCGGAATCGACGGATGATCCATCGCGCCTCCGATGCTCCCGTCACCCAAGCGCTGTGCCTTCTCGATCCAGTTGGTGCCCATTTCACGTCCCCCGTGATTCGCATGATCAACAAGTCGGCCTTCGAGCAAGGGAGTTGAGATCTCCGCCCTCCCTCGTCATGCCCAGGGTGACGCAGCGTAGTCACATTCGGGTAGCGGCTCCGGGCCTTCTTCACTCATTTGGCCCACACGCGGATCCCCGAGAGGCATGAATGTCCAGACATGCGCGGGGCAGGAACAGCGTGAAGGGCCTCCGCGACCGCGACCCCCGCCGCGCCCGCCGCCCCTTACTCCGCCCCGGCCGGCCCGCCGGCGCCCCACGACCCGTCCATCACCGCGCACGCCCGTGCCGACCTGCGGTTCACGGCCCCGAGGGCGCCGTCCGGGGCGCAGTGGCCGCACCGGCCGCACACGACGACGGGCCGCACTCCCCGAAGGGAATGCGGCCCGTCGCACACGTACGAGTACGCGGCTTTCGAGGCGCCTAGCGGACCTCGGTGATCTCCGGTCCGCGCTGCAACTGCCCCATGCCGCCGGAGAAGCGGGACCCGGCCTGCTCCTCCTGCTGAACACCCTCAGCGACCATCTGCGCGTCGTCCGGCAGCTTCAGCACGATCGGGTCGCGCGGGGCCATCGGGCCCTCTCCGCGGACCACCACGGTGTCCCGGAAGATCTGCTCCAGCAGACCGGCGGCCTGCGGCTGCACCGCGCCCTGCCCTGAGATCACTCCGCGCAGGAACCAGCGGGGGCCGTCCACGCCGATGAACCGGACGACCTGGAAGCCGCCCGTGCCGTCCGGCAGCTGCACCGGCACCTGGGCGCGCAGCTCCCAGCCCAGCGGCCCCTCGACCTCGTCGATGACACCGCCCTGCTGGGTGATGCCGGTGGCGATCTCCTCGCGCACCTCGCCCCAGATGCCCTCGCGCTTGGGAGCGGCGAAGGCCTGCAGCTGGACGGCGCTGTCCTTGAGCACCACGGTGGCCGCGACGATCGCGTCGCCCGCGACCTCCACCCGGAGCTCCATGCCGTCGACCCCGGGCACGAAAAGGCCTCCCAGGTCGACCCGGCCGTCGGCCGGGTCGCGCACCTCGGTGCCGTCCCAGGGACCGTCGGGGCGCGGCTCCGGTTCGAGCCTCACGCGCTCGCGCTCCGCCCCGTCCGCCTCAGTGTCGACTCCGTCGACGACCTGCTCGGCCTCGCCCGCCGCGTCCTCGGCGGCACTGCCCTTCTTGCGACGTCCGAACACGTCACTGTCCTTCCCGGTCGGATACGACCGAAGCGTATCGATTCCCACCCGTTGTGCCGCCCACCGCGGAATGCCCGCCGGTGGACCCGAAGCCCCCTGCGGCCCGCGCCGAGTCGGGAAGCTCCGCGACTTCCTGGAAGCTCACCTTCTCGACCTGCTGGACGACCAGTTGGGCAATCCGGTCGAAGCGCTCGAACCGCACGGACTCGCGCGGGTCGAGATTCACCACGATCACCTTGATCTCCCCACGGTACCCGGCATCAACCGTCCCCGGGGCATTCACGAGAGCGACACCGCAGCGGGCGGCAAGCCCCGAACGCGGGTGCACGAAGGCCGCGTACCCCTCGGGAAGCGCGATGCACACCCCGGTGGGGAGCACGGCGCGTTCGCCGGGCTCCAGCACATGGCTCTCGGTGGTCCGCAGATCCGCGCCGGCGTCGCCGGGATGCGCGTATTCCGGAAGCGGTACGTCCGGGTCGACGCGCTTGATCAGCACGCCCACGGGGGCTTGGACGGGGGTCACGGGTTCACCTCGAAAGCACGGGCACGACGGACCTGGTCGGGGTCGTCCATGGCCGCCCGGATCTCCTCCGGCCGGCCGTTGTCGACGAAGTGGTCGACCTTCACCTCTACGAAGAGAGCGTCCGCGCGGACGGCGACGGGCCCCGCGGGGCCGCCGATCCGTCCCGTGGCGGAAGAGTAGATCTTTCGTCCGGCCACCGCCGTCACCTCGGCCTCCAGGTACAGCACGGTGCCCACGGGCACGGGCCGTACGAAGTCGGTCTCCAGGCGGCCGGTCACGGCGATGGTGCGCAGCAGCCAGTTCAGCGACCCGAGGGTCTCGTCGAGGGCACTGGCGAGGACTCCGCCGTGCGCGAGGCCCGGAGCGCCCTGGTGTGCGCTCTGCACGGTGAATTCGGCGGTGATCCGCACCCCGTCGCCCGCGCGGGCCTCAAGGTGCAGTCCGTGCGGCTGTCCGCCGCCGCAGCCGAAGCACTGGTCGTAGTGCGCGCCGAGGAGCTCGCCCGGGGCGGGCGCGTCGGGATGGCGCACCGGCGCCACGGCGTCGGCCGGGGGCCGCAGGGCCGAAGATGTACCACTCACAGGCGCAGACCTTACCTCCGCGTCAGCGGCCCGTACGCACCGTGGCAGGCTTGGCGGTATGCAGCCCTCCGCCTCGCCGTACGAAGAACGTCTGACCGCGCCCCGATCCTGGTGGTTCGTCTGCCTGCTGGTGGGCGTCTCGATGGCGCTGATCCTGCTCCCCTTCGGCACGCTGCCCCTGCTGGGCGGCCTGGTCGGCGGCACGGCGGTGTCGGCGGTGGTGGCCAGTTCGTACGGCTCCGCACGGATCCGTGTGGTGGGCGGCGCCCTGATTGCCGGGGACGCCAGGATCCCGGTCTCCGCCCTGGGTGAGGCACACGTCCTCGACCCCGAAGAGGCCCGCGCCTGGCGGTCGTTCAAGGCCGACGCGCGCGCCCACATGCTGTTGCGGGCGTACATCCCGACGGCCCTGCGCGTGGACATCACGGACCCGGCCGACCCGACTCCGTACGTCTATCTGTCGAGCCGTGACCCCGAGCGTCTGGCGGCGGCCCTGGAGGCCGCGCGCACGAACGCGTAGACGGACGGCGACCGCGGCCGGACCGCACCGGGCGGTCCCGGTGTCCGGTCTGCGGTTCCCACGGTGTCCGGCCCGAGGCCCGACCCGGATCTGTGTCCGAGCCCGAAACCGAACAAGTTTCCGTACGCGTACTCGTACGGAAACTTTTCCTTTCAGGGGCCAGAACTTTGCCCGCCGTACGGGATTCGGCGGCCGGTGGTCCGTACCGGGGTCAGCTCCCCAGCTCCCTCCGGAGGTCGCCCATGCCGAGCGGCTCGGCCGGCTCCTCCAGGGGCGGCAGCGCCGGGAGGGCGTCCCAGGGCACCTGCACCTTGCGGAGGTCCTTGCGGACCCGGTCCGCGAGCTTTCTCGTGTCACGGCGGTTCATGAGCGCCCCGACGGCCGCGCCCACCATGAACGGCATCAGGTTCGGCAGGTTGCGGACCGTGCGCTTCATGATCTGCTGGCGCAGCTCGCGCTTCATCTGGCCCCCGAGGGCCGCGTTGAGCGTCGACGGTTTGGTCACGTCGATGCCGCGCTCCTCCGACCACGAGTTCAGATACGTGGTGGAGCGCTCTTTCAGATTGCCGGGCGGCCGCAGGCCGTAGACCTCGTACAGCTCGGCGATCAGCTTCAGTTCGATCGCGGCGACGCCGGTGACCTCGGCGGCCAGCTCCGTGGGCATGGCCGGCGGTACGGGCATCATCGCGGCGGCGCCGACGCTCGCGCCCACGGTGGACGTCGCGTTGCACGCGCCCGCGACGAGTTTGTCCGCGAGCTGTTCGGGCCCCAGGCCCGGAAACTGCCTGCGGAGTGCGGCGAGGTCGCGTACGGGGATCCGCGGGGCGATCTCGATGATGCGGTCGGTGACGTACGCCAGAGCGGCCCTGGCCCGGCTGCCGCCCTTACGGACGCCCTCCGCGACCCCGTGGCCGACGGCGGCCGCCCGGCGTCTGGCGACAGGCGCCTTGGTCACCGGCACCTCCAGGGCACCGGAGGCGCCTGTCGCGTCCACTGCTTCGAGCGAGGCCGGGTGGCCCCGCTCGTCGTCGTGCATGCCGTCCTGAGACGGACCGGCCGCTCCCCTGTCACGAAAGCGGCGCTTCCAGGGCGGGGTCGAGCCTGTCACGGCCGACCCTGCCTCAGTCGCAGTCGCGGCAGATCGGCTGACCGTTCTTCTCGCGGGCCAGCTGACTGCGGTGGTGGACCAGGAAGCAGCTCATGCAGGTGAACTCGTCCTGCTGCTTCGGCAGGACCCGGACGGCCAGTTCCTCGTTCGAAAGGTCCGCTCCGGGCAGTTCCAGGCCTTCGGCCGCCTCGAACTCGTCCACGTCGACCGCCGAAGTCGACTTGTCGTTCCGGCGAGCCTTCAGTTCTTCAAGGCTGTCCGAGTCGACGTCGTCGTCGGTCTTGCGTGGGGTGTCGTAATCCGTTGCCATTGTCGCTCTCCCCCTCTGGGTGTCTGCGGTGTCTCAGCGCAGGTAACGCGTGAGAGGCCGGACTTGTGCCCGACCTGAGGCGGAGATTTTGCCTCACATCAAGGTCTGTTACTCAATCGACACCCAACCGGACTCCTGAGGAGTGATCGGCTTGGATGGCGAAGCGGACCGTACACGGTCCGAATGCCGCACTTCAAAGGCGTCTCACCGTGTACTTCCCGTGATCTCGACCCCCGAAAACCCGGATTATCCCGGCTTTCCGGCAGTCCCATTGATCACGGAGGGTAGATGACCGGAAAGAGGCCCTGTGATCGATCACACACGAACGTGCCTTTCGTCTGCCCGGGAAATTCCGCGCAAAGCGAACATCCTCGCGTGTCGGCGACATGGTCTCAGATAGGCAGGGCCACTCGCATCACCAGGCCACCCCCCTCGCGCGGTTCCGCGACGATGTGGCCGCCGTGGGCGCGGGCCACCGACCTGGCGATCGACAGTCCCAGACCCACACCCTTGTCACTTCCCGTCCGCTCGGTGCGCAGCCGCCGGAACGGCTCGAAAAGATTGTCGACCTCGTACGCGGGGACCACGGGTCCGGTGTTGGACACCGTGAGGACCGCCTGGCCGTGCTGCACCTGCGTGACGACCTCGACCCAGCCGTCCTGTGCCACGTTGTAGCGCACGGCGTTCTGGACGAGGTTCAGGGCGATCCGCTCCAGGAGGACGCCGTTGCCCTGGACGACCGCGGCGGACCGGTCCCCGCGGACCTCCACGCCCTTCACGTCCGCCTCGCCGCGCACCTGGTCTATGGCCTGCGAGGCGACCTCGGCGAGGTCGACCGGCTTGCGCTCGACGATCTGGTTGTCGCTGCGGGCGAGCAGCAGCAGGCCTTCTACGAGCTGCTCGCTGCGCTCGTTGGTGGCGAGCAGGGTCTTGCCCAGCTGCTGCAGCTCCATGGGGGCGCCCGGATCGGACAGGTGCACCTCCAGGAGCGTGCGGTTGATCGCCAGGGGCGTCCGCAGCTCGTGCGAGGCGTTCCCGACGAACCGCTGCTGAGCCGTGAAGGCCCGCTGCAGCCGCTCCAGCATGTCGTCGAAGGTGTCCGCCAACTCCTTGAGCTCGTCGTCCGGGCCGTCCAGCTCGATCCGCCGGGACAGGTCCGAGCCCGCCACCGCGCGCGCGGTGCGGGTGATGCGGCCCAGCGGGGAGAGAACGCGGCCTGCCATCGCGTAACCGAAGGCGAAGGCGATCACGGCGAGACCGAGAAGGGCCATCAGCGAGCGGCTGAGCAGTCCGTCCAGGGCGTGCTGCCGCTGGACGGCGGTGCACTCCTTGAGCATGGCGTTCAGCTCTTGGTTGTTGCCCGCCCCGCTCAGCTGCGGACAGGTGGCGCTGGTCAGTTCGAGGTTGCTGCCGGTCACCTGGAAGTCGACGCCGCTGCCCTCGTGCAGGGCCTGGGCCGCGAGCAGATAGATGATCGACAGCAGCAGGATCCCGGCGATCAGGAACATCCCGCCGTACAGCAGCGTGAGCCGTATGCGGATGGTCGGGCGCAGCCAGGGGAAGGGGGGTTCCGGTTTCCTCGGGTCCCAGGTGGGCTTCGGGGGCGCCTTGGGGGGCGCGGGGGTGGTGGTCATCGGGGTCAGATCCGGTATCCGGAGCCGGGCACGGTGACGATGACCGGCGGCTCTCCGAGCTTGCGGCGCAGGGTCATCACCGTGACCCGCACGACGTTGGTGAACGGGTCGGTGTTCTCGTCCCAGGCCTTCTCCAGGAGCTGCTCGGCGGAGACGACCGCGCCCTCGCTGCGCAGCAGGACCTCCAGCACGGCGAACTCCTTGGGCGCGAGCTGGACCTCCTTGCCGTCGCGGAAGACCTCGCGGCGGTTGGGGTCGAGCTTGATCCCGGCGCGCTCCAGGACGGGCGGCAGCGGCAGGCTCGTACGCCGGCCGAGTGCACGCACGCGTGCCGTCAGCTCGCTGAAAGCGAACGGCTTGGGGAGGTAGTCGTCGGCGCCGATCTCCAGGCCCTCGACCCGGTCGCTGACGTCTCCGGAGGCGGTGAGCATCAGCACACGGGTCGGCATGCCCAGCTCGACGATCTTCCGGCAGACGTCGTCGCCGTGCACGAGCGGGAGGTCACGGTCGAGGACGACCACGTCGTAGTCGTTGACGCCGATGCGCTCCAGGGCGGCCGCGCCGTCGTACACGACGTCGACGGCCATGGCCTCCCGGCGCAGTCCGGTGGCCACCGCATCGGCGAGCAGCTGCTCGTCCTCGACGACGAGTACGCGCACGTCGCTTGTCCTTCCTGTGTCCGCCCGCGCGGCGACTTCTCGGCGCACACGGGCGGGGTCCGATGGGGTCCTCCCGCTCGAACGCAGCCGAGAGCAGGGAGGGTGGGACTCCATCCTGCCCTTTTCGGCCATAAGTCGGCTGTAAGACGGGTTCAGGAGCGGGGAATGCCAGATTTTCTCGGGAGGTTGAGGTTTCCGTGAAAGGGAGCGAGGGGAGGACGGCTTTACACCCCGCGATCACGCTCTGCTCGTGCCGCACCACCCGGCGGTACGTCATGGTCCGCTTCCGCAGAGCGGGCGTGGGTGTCCGGCACTGACGCCGCCCGGCTGGGCAGCGCCGGGCATCCCTGGAGACGTGATCGCCCCTTCCGAACGGCACACCCCCGTGCCATCACCGACCCACGACCCAGGACGAGGGGGCGCAGCATGGACGCATTCACCGCAGGACTTCTGCAGCGCATAAGGGCGACCGAGTCCGACCTGACGATGGCTCGCGAGACCGGCGACGACTTCCTCGCGGAGGTCGAGCAGGCGGAACTCGACGACCTGCACCGCCTTGCCGCGGAGCACGGTGTGCAGGTCGGCGTGTCACACGTCTGACCCATTTCGTGACAGGAGCGGGGCCCCGGCAGATCCAGCCCGGGGCCCCGCTCGGTCGTGCGTCACGCGGTGCGGGTCGCGGTGACAGGTCACGTCACGCGGTACCGGCCGCGCGGTGTCAGTCGTGCCAGGCGCCGAGTTCGTCGAGCCGGGACTGGAGGGTCTCGAAGAGGCCGGGCGGGGCCGCGACGGTCAGGTCGGTCGACAGGGGCTCTCCGGGGCGTCCGCCGGTCAGCGCGCCCGCCTCCCGGGCGATCAGGTCGCCCGCGGCGTAGTCCCAGGGGTTGAGTCCCCTCTCGTAGTACGCGTCCAGACGGCCCGTCGCCACGTCGCACAGGTCGATGGCCGCCGATCCGCCGCGGCGGATGTCGCGGACCTGGGCGATCAGCTGCCCGACCACCTCGGCCTGCCGGGTCCTGCGGTCCGCGAGATAGCCGAAGCCGGTGCCGACGAGGGCCAGCCCGAGGTCGGGGGCGGGCCGCACGCGCGCGGGGCGGTCGCCGACGAAGGCGCCGCCGCCCAGGACGGCCCGGTAGGTCTCCGCGCGCATCGGGGCGTGCACGACCCCGACGAGCGTCTCGCCGTCCTTGCGGGCCGCGATGGACACGGCCCAACTGGGTAGCCCGTACAGATAGTTGACCGTACCGTCGATCGGGTCGATCACCCACTGGACGCCGCTGCTGCCCTTGATGTCGGCGCCCTCCTCCCCCAGTACGCCGTCGTCCGGCCTGGCGTCGGCCAGCAGACCGGTGATCAGTTTCTCGGAGGCGATGTCCATCTCGGTGACGACGTCGACGGCGCTGGACTTGGTCGCCGCCACACCCAGGTCGTCGGGGCGGCCGTCCCTCAGGAAGGCGCCCGCCCGGTGGGCCGCGTCGAGCGCGATCTCCAGCAGCTCGGCCTTCAGCTCGTCGTTCGCTGTGGCGGTCACGGGGCTCCTCATACGTACGGGCTGTCGGCGCCCGCGGCGGCGGGCTTGGGGGCGCGGGCCGGGCAGCAGCCCGCGGGGCAGAGGTCGTGGCTCGGGCCGAGAGCGCCGAGGGCGCAGGGCGAAACGTCTCTGCCGTTCTCGGTCGCGGCCCGCTCCACGACGAGGTCGCGGATCGCGGCGGTGAACCGCGGGTCGGCGCCCACGGTGGCCGAGCGGCGCACCGGCAGCCCCAGCTCCGCGGCCTTCGCCGTGGCCTCCGTGTCGAGGTCGTACAGGACCTCCATGTGGTCCGAGACGAACCCGATGGGCGCCATCACGACCGCGGGGACGCCGGCCGTGTGCAGCTCCTCCAGGTGGTCGCAGATGTCCGGCTCCAGCCACGGGATGTGCGGGGCTCCCGAGCGCGACTGGTAGACGAGCCGCCAGGGGTGCTCGGTCCCGGTCCGCTCGCGCACGGCGTCGGCGACGAGCCGGGCTACGTCCAGGTGCTGCCGTACGTACGCCCCGCCGTCGCCGTGGCCCTCCACCGGTCCGGAGGTGTCCGCCGCGGATGTCGGGATCGAGTGCGTCGTGAAGGCGATGTGCGCGCTCGCGCGGACGTCCTCGGGAAGCTCGGCGAGGGACTTCAGCACGCCCTCGGTCATCGGCTCCACGAAGCCGGGGTGGTTGAAGTAGTGGCGGAGCTTGTCGATCCGTGGTGGCCGCAGCCCCTCGCCCTCCAGGGTCGCCAGGGCCCCGGCCAGGTCCTCGCGGTACTGCCGGCAGCCCGAGTACGAGGCGTACGCGCTCGTGGCCAGCACCAGGACGCGGCGGCGGCCGTCGGCGGTCATCTCCCGCAGGGTGTCGGTCAGGTACGGGCCCCAGTTCCGGTTGCCCCAGTACACGGGCAGGTCCAGGCCGTGCTCCGCGAAGTCCTTGCGCAGGGCGTCCAGCAGGGCGCGGTTCTGGTCGTTGATCGGGCTGACCCCGCCGAACAGGAAGTAGTGCTGCCCCACCTCCTTGAGGCGTTCCTTGGGGATGCCCCGGCCCCGGGTCACGTTCTCCAGGAACGGGACCACTTCGTCGGGGCCCTCGGGGCCGCCGAAGGAGAGCAGGAGCAGGGCGTCGTAGGGAGTGGCATCGAGCGCGTCTCGCATACCTCGATCCTGCCACCCGCCTCCGACAGCCGGGCATCGGCGGGGGGCCGAACGGCAGGTGGACGCGGTGGCCGGGGACGTCCCCGGATGGGTTAGGGTCACCTGGCTCGTAAGCTGTATTCGTCGGATTCACGCCTTACCGGACCCTCACCGGAGACCACCCGTGCTCAGCCCCTACCGCGCCCTGTTCGCGGCACCCGGCTCCAGGAGTTTCACCGCCGCGGGCCTCCTCGGCCGGATGCCGCTGTCGATGATGGGCATCGGCGTGGTCACGATGATCTCCCAGGTCACCGGGCGGTACGGGCTCGCGGGCGCCCTCTCGGCGACGATCGCGCTGTCCGCGGCGGTGCTCGGGCCCCAGATCTCCCGTCTGGTGGACCGGTACGGGCAGCGGCGGGTACTGCGGCCCGCCACCCTGTTCGCGCTCACCGCGTCCGCCGGGCTCCTGCTGACCACCCACTTCGACGGGCCGGACTGGGTGCTGTTCCTCTGTTCGGCCGGCATCGGCTGCGTACCGAGCGTCGGCGCGATGACCAGGGCGCGCTGGGCACTCATCTACCGGGGCAGGCCCGAACTCCACACCGCGTACGCCTTCGAGTCCGTCATCGACGAGATCTGCTTCATCTTCGGGCCGATCATCTCCATCGGCCTGTGCACGGTGTGGTTCCCGGAGGCCGGGCCACTGCTCGCGGCCCTCTTCCTGGCGGCCGGCGTCTTCTGGCTGACGTCCCAGCGCGCCACCGAGCCGCCTCCGCATCCCCGCGGCCACCACACGGGCGGCTCGGCGCTGCGCTCCGCCGGACTGCAGGTCCTGGTGGCCACCTTCGTGGCGACCGGCGCGATCTTCGGCGCGGTCGACGTGGTCACCGTGGCCTTCGCCGACGAGGAGGGCCACAAGGGCGCGGCGAGCGTCGTCCTGGCCGTCTACGCGGCCGGCTCCTGCGTGGCCGGGGCCGTCTTCGGGCTGCTGCGCTTCTCGGGGGCGCCCGCCCGCAGGTGGGTACTGGGCATCTGCGCCATGGCCGTGAGTATGATCCCTCTGCTACTGGTCGGAAACTTGCCGTTCCTGGCTGTGGCGCTGTTCGTTGCGGGCCTGTCCATCGCACCGACGATGATCACGACGATGGCCCTCGTCGAACTGCACGTACCACGCGCGAAACTGACCGAGGGCATGACATGGGTGAGCACCGGGCTCGCGGTCGGGGTAGCGCTCGGTTCCTCCCTGTCCGGCTGGGTGATCGACGCAGCCGGGGCGCGGGCCGGGTACGGGGTCCCGGTCGCGGCCGGGGCTGTCGCGGTCGCGGTGGGTTTCCTCGGGTATCGCCGGCTCAGCAGGCCGGTTCCGCAGCGGGGAGGAACCCATGAGAAGCACAGTGAGCGCGAAGAGCGGCACCTGGCGTAACTGGGCCGGGAACGTCACCGCCCGGCCGGCCCGGGAGGTCACTCCCGCCTCCGTCGAGGAACTCTCCGCCGCCGTGCGCCAAGCCGCCGAGGACGGACTCAGAGTCAAGGCCGTCGGTACGGGCCACTCCTTCACCGCGGCGGCGGCGACCGACGGCGTACTGATCCGCCCTCAGCTGTTGACCGGCATCCGCCGGATCGACCGTGACAACGGCACCGTCACCGTGGAGGCCGGCACACCGCTCAAGCGCCTCAACCTCGCCCTGGCCCGCGAGGGCCTGTCGCTCACGAACATGGGCGACATCATGGAGCAGACGGTGTCGGGCGCGACCAGCACCGGCACGCACGGCACCGGCCGCGACTCCGCCTCGATCGCCGCCCAGATCGCGGGACTTGAACTGGTGACCGCCGACGGCTCGGTCCTCTCCTGCTCCGAGAAGGAGAACCCCGAGGTCTTCGCGGCGGCCCGGATCGGAATAGGCGCCCTGGGGATCATCACCGCGATCACCTTCTCCGTAGAGCCCCTTTTCCTCCTCTCCGCGCGCGAGGAGCCGATGAGCTTCGACGAAGTGACAGGTTCGTTCGACGAACTGTTCACGGAGAACGAGCACTTCGAGTTCTACTGGTTCCCCCACACCGGCAACTGCAACACCAAGCGCAACAACCGCAGCGTGGGCCCGGAGAAGCCGGTCGGTACCGTCCGCGGCCTGTACGAGGACGAGTTCCTCTCGAACGGGGTCTTCCAGGCGGCCAACTACGTGGGCCGGGCCGTCCCCGCCACGATCCCCTCGATCGCCCGGATCTCCAGCCGCGCCCTGTCCGCGCGCACCTACACCGACATTCCCTACAAGGTCTTCACTTCTCCGCGCCGGGTGCGTTTCACGGAGATGGAATACGCGGTTCCGCGAGCCGCCCTGGTCGAGGCACTGCGCGAACTGAAGGCCATGGTCGACCGTTCGCCTCTGCGCATCAGCTTCCCGGTGGAGGTGCGAACGGCCCCCGCGGACGACATCACCCTCTCCACCGCGTCCGGCCGGGACAGCGCGTACATCGCGGTCCACATGTTCAGGGGGACGCCGTACCAGGCGTACTTCAGCGCCGCCGAGCGGATCTTCACCGCGCACGAGGGCCGTCCCCACTGGGGCAAGGTGCACACCCGTGACGCGGAGTACTTCGCCGATGTCTATCCGCGCTTCGGCGAGTTCACCGCCCTGCGGGACGACCTCGACCCGGAACGGCGCTTCGGCAACGACTACTTGCGGCGGATCCTGGGCGACTGACGGCCCGGACAGACCACGAGCAGCCGTCGCGCCGACCGGTTGCCCGAGCACAGGACGTACGGTCGAAGCGACTCACTCCACATCCGGCGATCATGTGAAGAACCAGTCTCATCATGATCACGAGAATGTCACCCCGGGCGGCCAACTCCCGCCTCCGGACAGAAGTTCGGTGGCGTGCCGATCCACGCAAGTGGCCCGAATGGAGTACTGTTGCGAGCCCTGGGACCGGACGCACGCCAGGGTGTCCGGAGCCGTACAGGACCGCCGAGAGGGGGCCCGTTGCACAGGGTGATGAGGGTCGTCACTTAGCGTTGCGAATAGGTAACCGTGCCATAACGGCGAGTTCGGGCCACCGTCCGACACGCCGGGCAACTCGGCAAGGTTGTGGCAGGCTGCACCCGGGCAGGCCACACTCGACTAGCGGAAGCAGCGACGCACGTGACGTCGGCAGGCACCACCCGGGAGGTCCCCATGCCCGAACTGCGTGTCGTGGCCGTCTCCAACGACGGCACACGGCTGGTGCTGAAGGCTGCGGACAGCACGGAGTACACGCTTCCGATTGACGAGCGTCTACGCGCCGCCGTACGCGGCGACCGTCCCCGCCTCGGCCAGATCGAGATCGAGGTGGAGAGCCATCTCCGCCCCCGAGACATCCAGGCACGCATACGCGCGGGAGCATCCGCCGAAGAGGTCGCCCAGCTCGCCGGAATCCCCGTCGACCGGGTGCGCCGCTTCGAGGGACCCGTCCTCGCCGAACGTGCCTTCATGGCGGAGCGGGCCCGCAAGACGCCCGTCCGCCGCCCCGGCGAGACGACCGGCCCCCAGCTCGGCGAGGCCGTGCAGGAGCGCCTGCTGCACCGCGGCGCCGACAAGGAGACCGTCCAGTGGGACTCCTGGCGCCGCGACGACGGCACCTGGGAGGTGCTGCTCGTCTACCGCGTGGCGAGCGAACCGCACTCCGCGAGCTGGACGTACGACCCGCCCCGGCGGCTCGTCCAGGCCGTCGACGACGAGGCGCGCTCGCTGATCGGCGAGTCCGACGACCTCGGCACCGCCGAACCCAGCTTTCCGTTCGTCCCGCGTATCGCGCGGCTGCCCCGCGACCGTCCGCTGGACCGCGCCTTGGACCGGCAGATCGAGCGGCCGAGCCTGCCGCCGTCGTCCGAACCGGACATCGAGGAGGGCGTCAGCGAGCGTGAGCGTGACTCGCTGACCAGCCTCCTGGAGGCGGTGCCCAGCTTCCGCGGCGACATGGTCGTGCCCGAGCGGCCCTCGGCAGGACCCGCCGTCTCGACGGCCTCCGCGACCTCGGCCACGGAACGCTCCGCGGCGGAGGAACAGCCCGTCCCGGAGTCGGAGGTGGAGGAGCCGCCGGCTCCTGCGGCCTCGGCCGGTTCGGCCTACGCGGACGTGCTCATGCCGCGCTCGGTGGCCAGCCACCGCGACCGGCTCGTCGGCGCCACCGACCGGCAGGCCGAGGCGGACGGCGTCCGTCCGGGACGCAGAGCGGCCGTGCCGAGCTGGGACGAGATCGTCTTCGGGACGCGACGCAAGAAGCAGGACTAGGAAGTGGCGAAGTGACAGGGGCTCGCACCGTCTCGGTGCGAGCCCTCTGCTTTCCCGATCACCCTTCCTCACCGGCCCGGCCTTCCTCACCGTTCCGGCCTTCCTTACGGGTCCAGGTGCTTCTACGGATCCGACGTTCCTTGCGGGTCCGGCTGCTCCTGGGGGTCCGATGTTCCTTGCGGGTCCGACGTTCTTCACAGGGCCGGCTGCTTCTACGGAGCCGACGTTCCTTGCGGGTTCGCCCTTTCGTGTCGGCTCGTTCGCCGGTGCCCCCGGCGCCCCCGGTGCTACTGCGGATCGGGGCCGGTAGCGACCGGGCGCCCCTCGTCCCGCGACCACTCCGACCAGGACCCCACGTACAGCGCCGCCGGGATGCCCGCGACCGCCAGCGCGAGGACCTCGTGCGCGCCCGAGACGCCCGAGCCGCAGTAGACGCCGACCTCGGAAGAACCGTCGGCGCCCAGGGACGCGAAGCGCTCGGCGAGTTCGGCGGGCGGCAGGAAGCGACCGGATTCGGCCACATTCGCGGTGGTCGGCGCCGAGACCGCGCCGGGGATGTGGCCGCCGACCCGGTCGATCGGCTCGACGTCGCCGCGATAGCGCTCGGCGGCCCGGGCGTCGAGCAGCAGACCCGTGCGGGCCAACGCCGCGGCGCCGTCGGCGTCGAGCAGGGACACCTTCCCCGGAGCCGGTACGAAGGTGCCGGCGGCCGGAGCGGCAGGGCCGCTCTCGACCGGACCGCTCCAGGCCGCGAGGCCGCCGTCAAGCACACGCACCGACGGGTGACCCGTCCAGCGCAACAGCCACCAGGCCCGCGCGGCGGCCCAGCCGAGCCCTCCGTCGTACACGATGACGTCACGGTCCGCGGAGACCCCGGCCGCGCGCATGGCCTCGGCGAAGACCTCCGGGTCCGGCAGCGGGTGGCGGCCCGCCGCGCCCGCGGGACCGGCGAGTTCGGTGTCGAGGTCCACGTAGACGGCCCCCGGAATGTGCGCCTCCTCGTAGGCGTGGCGCAGGTTCGGGCCGCCCAGCTGCCAGCGGATGTCCAGCACGACCGGCGGGTTCGGCCCCGTCAGGTCGCTCGCGAGTCGGGATGCGGAGATGATGGCGTTCATGGCCACCATCCTCGCGCACGGGGTGGCCACTTCGTCCAGGTCCGGCTACTGTGCTCCGCCGGGCAGACCCGACCACTCGGCGTGCAGGAACGGGCACACGCTGTACGGCCGATGGACATGCTCAGGCAATCGCGGGGAAACGGATGGGCAACAGGAATGCGGGCATCCTCGCGCCGTGGGCCGTCCGGCCGTGGCGCGGCCGACCGCCGGTGGTGCGACCATCGGCACCGGGCGCCGCGCTCAAGGACGGCGACAGGCCCGGTTCGACAGCGGAAGTGAAGCGGCCCCGCGAGGCGCCGAGGAGAGGGTGACGATGACCGAGGCACGGGAGTCGGCCGGCCTGAACGGCTCTGCGTACACGCCCGGCACGCCCTGCTGGGTGAGTCTGATGGTGCACGGGATGGCCGCGACCCAGGAGTTCTACGGGGAACTGTTCGGCTGGGAGTTCCAGCCCGGTCCGCAGCAGCTGGGGGCCTATGTACGGGCGCAGCTGGACGGACAGGAGGTGGCGGGCATCGGCCAGCTCCCACCGGACCGCCATCTGCCCGTGGCGTGGACGCCCTACCTCGCCTCGGACGACGTGGACCTGACGGCGGAGACGGTCCGGCACTGCGGCGGCACGGTCGGCGTCGGCCCGCTGGTCGCCGACAACGCCGGGCGCCTGGCGATCGCCTCGGACCCCTCGGGTGCCGTGTTCGGCGTCTGGCAGGCGGCGGCCCATCTCGGTGCGGGCATCGCCGGGGTGCCCGGGACCCCCACCTGGAACGAGCTCGTCACCCGTGAGTCCGCGGGTGTCGCCAAGTTCTACGAGACGGTCTTCGGCTACGAGGAGGAGCCCGTCGTCTCCGCCGACTCCGACTACGTCACCCTGCACATCAAGGGCCGCCCGGTGGCCGGAATCCACGGCGTCGGCAACGCCCTACCCCGCGACCGGGGCGCCCACTGGATGACGTACTTCGAGGTCGTCGACGTGGACGCGGCGGTGGCCCTGGTCGTCGAACTCGGCGGCCACGTCCTCAAGCCGGCCCACGACAGCCCGTACGGCCGGATCGCCATGGTGGCGGACCTGGAGGGCGCGGCGTTCTCACTGGTACGGACCAGCCGCTGAGCCGAGCGCGTACGCGGCGGCGCCGGGCCCTTGGGGGCCGGGCTGCCATGTGCCGGGCCCGCACTGCCGGGCCGCGGTGTCCGCAGAGAACACGTCGGCACTACGCGCCCTCCAAGGAGACCTCTTGGAACGGCTCCTGCCCGTCAGGCGGCCCTACTTTCCACAGAGAAAGCCTCCAACCAGTTCGGCGTCCGCAATCGTCGAGCAGAATCCGGTATTGATATTTCATATCAACTCGCCCAATTGAAAAGGCCAGTGGACGCCATAGAGCAAAGAACATTTGATGGTATGCCCCATGACACGGCGAACAGAAGTCACAACAAGCACGGAACCGAGCCACAAACCAAGGGGAACGACGAGCCACGCAAGACCTGCGACAAACAGTACGACAAGACACACTGCCAGCCATGCGAGGATTCCGTACCAGGCATCACGCAGCACCTCCTTCCACCCCACACGCAGTCCCGACTCCGCACGGTCGGTCAGGTAGCCCAGGTAGATGTGGTCAAGTGTTCCGCACCGGGAATCATTCACCGTCGCCCTCACAGCGCGAGCTCCCATTGCCTCGTGAACGTTGTACAGCACAGGCAGTGATCCCACCATGTTCCGCTTGGCGAAGAATGATGCGTATTCATCGTTGGCACCCTTCAGTATCCCACCGCCTGCACCACGCCCTCACAGAGCCCCGGCCGCTATTCTCCTCGCCTCACTCTTGGCCGTTCGGGTAAGAAATTGAATGGCGCCGCGTTCGCGTTCTTCGTCGGTCGCATCCGCCGTGTGAGCACCGAGCCCTGCCACGAAGACCGCTTCCGCTCCGGCCAGGAATACGCCGCCTTCACAGACCACTGTCGCGATGCACACGGCACTGGACGGGCTCAGGTCGCCGTTGCCAGTCGTGGTGTCCGACCAGGTGCTGTCACTGTTCTTGTGGTCGAGGTCGTGATAGGCGCGCAGCTGTGCGTCCTTCTCGCCTCCGGCCGCGGTCTGTGCCGTCGCGGTCAGGGCCGGGGTCGGGTCGGGTCGGGTCGGGTCGGAGACGATCGTCGGGTTCGACTCGGTCGTTGCACACACCGTGCCCGAGCCGGTCATCAGGCCGATGCCGGTGGGCTTGGCCGGCAGGCCCGCGACGTCCACCCCGCCGGCACGGCGTCGTTCTTGAACCGCTTCCAGGCACTGGTGTCGCTCTCGTCGTGCGCCCGGACCTCCAGCGTGAGCCGGGAGAACGCGCCCGCCGCGAATCTCCCCCATCAGACCGACTGAAGGGGACAGTGATGCGCTCGGTCGCACTCTGGGGGCGCTTCCACAAGAGCCTCGCGCCCGCCGGCGGGCCTCTTCCACGTCTTGGCCTGTTGGGAGCTGGCACCACGTCAGGCAAACGGTTCGCGTCAGCGGCCCGGCCCACACGCCTCAGTCGGAGGCCACCGGCAGCACGTCGGGCGAGAGCGCGCCGGCATGGGCGGATGCGCTCGTCATACGGCGACGATGGTGGCGTCGGCACAACACCTCGTAGCCGACCTCCGCAGCCGGATGGTTCACATCGCCGACGACGATCTGCTCGCCCTCCACGACCATCTCACCACCCACGGTGCGGGCGTTGTGCGTGGCGCGGGCGCCGCACCAGCACATCGCCTCCACCTGGAGTGCCTCTATCCGGTCCGCCAGCTCGATCAGCCGCTGCGAGCCAGGGAAGAGCCTGGCCCGGAAGTCGGTCGTGATACCGAAGGCGAAAACGTCGAGCTCCAGGTCGTCCACGACCCGCGCCAACTGGTCGACCTGCTCCGACGCCAGGAACTGCGCCTCATCCACGATCAGATAGTCGACCCTGTCGCCCTGCGACATACGACCCACGACATAGGAGTACAGATCCATCTCCGGTGCCGCCTCAACGGCATCCGTCACCAAGCCGAGCCGCGAGGAGAGCTTTCCCTCTCCCGCCCGATCATCACGTGTGAAGATCACGCCTTGCAGACCTCGTGCGGACCGATTGTAGATTCGCTGCAGAGCCAGCGTCGACTTCCCGCAGTCCATGGTTCCGGAGAAGAACACCAGCTCGGGCATGGGGAGTCGAGCACCTTTCAGCAGGGACGAGGCAGCGGTGAAGTCAGGAGTGGGCAGGTGATGAAGCCCGGCGGGCGGAGGGTCAGGAACGCACTTCCAGCAGTGGAATGTGTTGTTCCGCCGGGGTCATCGAGCCGTGGTTGCCGACCATCAGCGACTCCTTCGGCTCCCGCTCGGACGCGGTGATCAGCACGTCGTCCCGGGCGGCCGCGACCACGTCGCCGATGCGCGCGTACACCCGTTCGTCGACGTGCGGGCCGAACCAGCCCGCCGCGATCGCCTCGTCGCGCGAGGCCACCCAGAACTGCTCGCCGAGCACCTCGCGCCAGCAGGTCAGGACGTCCGACTCGGCTCCCGGGACCGCGTACACATGCCGGGCGCGGCCCTCGCCGCCGAGGAGGGCGACGCCCGCGCGCAGCTCCCAGTCCTCGTCGAAGTCGATCCGGTGCTGCTCGTCGAAGGGGACGTCGATCATGCCGTGGTCGGCCGTGACGTACAGGGCCGCGCGCGGCGGCAGTTGCTCGGCCAGGCGCTGGACCAGCCGGTCCACGTACATGAGCTGTCCGCGCCAGGCGTCGGAGTCGATGCCGAAGCGGTGTCCCTTGCCGTCGACCTCGGCGTAGTACGTGTAGACCAGCGAGCGGTCCCCCGCGGCCAGTTGCTCGGCCGCCATGTCCATGCGGTCCTCGCCGGTCAGCCGGCCGTGGAACGTGCCGCCGCTGAGCGCGATCTTGGTCAGGGGGGTGTTCTGGAAGTGCGGGGCCGACACCTGGGCCGTGTGCACGCCCGCCGCGTCGGCCAGCTGGAACACCGTGGGGTACGGCTGCCACTTGCCCGGCTTGGTCCAGGGGATCCAGCGGAGCTGGTTCATCAGCTCGCCGGTCTCCGGGTTCCGCACGGTGTAGCCGGGCAGTCCGTGGGCTCCCGGAGGCAGGCCCGTGCCGACCGAGGCCAGCGAGGTGGCGGTGGTCGCGGGATAGCCCGCCGTGATCGGCCGGCCGGTGCCGCCGCGCGAGCTGCCCAGCAGGGAGCTCATGAACGGGGCCTCGTCCGGGTGTGCCTTCAGCTGTTCCCAGCCGAGGCCGTCGATCAGGAAGACGCAGTTCCGGTCGGCGGGGCTCAGTTCGCCGAGCGAGGCGGTCATGTCCGGTACGTCCATGCCCGCGGCCAGGGTGGGCAGGAGGTCGGCGAGCGACCCCGTTCCGTACTCGGGCACGGGCGCGGATTCGACGGTGAGCGGTTCCGGATCGTCCCAGACTTGCTGGGACATCAGCGGGTGACGTCCGCGGTCGCCTCGGAGAGCGACTGCGCGAAGGCGAGCGTCTGACGCACGGCGTCCGGCCCGTCGCCGGCCTCACTGACGCGCAGGCTCAGGTCGTCGGCCGTCGAGCTGCCGGTGTAGCCGTGGTCCGCCTCGCAGTTGGAGTCGCCGCAGGCCGCGGGCTCCAGGTCGATACGGGCGACCGCGCCCCAGCCGATGGTGAGGACGACCTCGCGCGGCAGGGTCCCCACCACGTACTTCTCGGGGTTCGCCACGACCCGGCTGAGCACGACGGACGAGATCCGGCCAAGCTTCACGGACTCGGTGGACGTCGTCGCGTACGGCGTGGGCGACGTGCTGTCCGCCGCCTGCTCGTCGGTGTGGCTCACGATGAAACGGTTACCCGTGAGAACGAGCACCGTCACATGCCGACGCACCTCGTTCGCGTCGAACGTCGTCTCCTGGTGGACCAGATACGACCGGATGGGCTCGCCCCCTACCGCGGCCTCCACCGCCTCGGCCACGAGGGCCGGGTAGTAGCCGCTGCGCTCGATCGCCGCTCGCAGCCCCTGGGTCGTCGTACTGGTCTTGGCCATACGTCCATTCTACGGGGGCGCACTGACTGCGAGGCACCGCTCAGTACACAGGAAGGGTGCGGGGGCCGAGGTCGTCGCGGGCGGGCGGCGGCGCGAGCCGTACGGAGGCGCCGAGCACGCTCAGCCCGCGCGGGGCGACGACGACCGGTTCCAGGGACACGGAGACGACCTCCGGGTGGTCGTCGACGAGTCGTGACAGGCGCAGCAACAGTTCCTCCAGTGCCGCGACGTCCGCCGGGGCCGAGCCGCGCCAGCCGAAGAGGAGGGGTGCGGTCCGGATGGAGCGGACCAGCGAGGCGGCGTCTCGGTCGGTGACCGGAATCAGTCGGTGCGCGGTGTCTCCGAGCAGTTCGGACGCGGCTCCGGCGAGCCCGAAGGAGAGCACCGCTCCGGCGGCCGGGTCGATGACCGCCCGTACGACCGTGTCGACACCGCGCGGTGCCATGGCCTGTACCACCGGGCGCAGTTCCTCGGGCTCCCCGAAGAGGCTGGTCAATTCGGCGTACGCGCGCCGCAGTTGTTCCTCGTCCGCCAGGTCGAGGCGGACGCCACCCAGGTCGGCGCGGTGCCGCAGATGGGGGGCGGTGGTCTTCAGCGCCACGGGGTAGCCGAGGGACTCCGCCGCGGCGACGGCCTCCCCGGGTGTGGGCGCGGGCAGGGCGCGGCGGACGTCGATGCCGTACCGGGCGAGGAGGGCGCAGGTGTCGTCGGGGCCGAGGGTGAGCGCGCCCTCGGCCGGGCCGCCCGCTTCCGTCGCAGGCACCACCGCACCCGGCTCCGTCGTAGGCATCACCGCGCCCGGCTCCGTCTGTCCCGCACCCGGTTCCGTCCGTCCCGCGTCCGGCGCTGTTGCGGTGGTGCTGCCCTCGCCGTCGACCAGAAGGCGGCTGATCCGGTCGGCCGCGCCCTTCTCGTCGATGTCCTCGTACTCGGGCACCCGGCCCGGATCGGCGGACTCCTGCCGCCACTGGCCGTACTTCACCGCTTCCGCGAGCGCGCGCACGGCCCGCTCGGCGGCGGGGTAGGCGGGGATGAGCCGGGAGTCCGCCTCGGCGCTCTCCACCGGCTCGGGGAGGACGGGAGCGGCTTGCGGGGCGGGGCCGGCTGCTGCTGACGCGGTGCCGCCCGGGGTGGTGGCATCCGGTGTGGCGCCGACCGATGTGGTGGCATCCGCTGTGGCGCCGTCCGGTGGGGTGCCGACCGATGCGGCGCCTCCGGTCGGTGCGGTGCTGGCGGCCGCGGACAGGGCCTCCGCGAGTCCGCCCAGCTCCACGTGCACCACGAGGACCGGCTTGGCGGGAGCCGCCGCCGAGGCCGACCGGAGGGCCTCCGCCAGCGCGGCGTCCGCCGCGGAGCGCTCGCCCACCGCCGGAATGGCCGTGACCACGACGGCGTCGCAGGCGTCGTCGGCCAGGGCGTGCGCCAGCGCGGCCCGGAAGTCCTCGGCGGAGGCGCCCGTCGTCAGGTCGCGGGGCGGCAGCGGTTGCAGCCCCTGGGCGAGACACGCGTCGTACGTCAGCAGTCCGAGCGACTCGGAGTTCCCGAGGATGGCCACCCTCGGGCCCGTGGGCAGCGGCTGGCGTGCCAGCAGCAGCCCCGCGTCGACCAGCTCCGTGATCGTGTCCACCCGGATGACCCCGGCCTGCCGCAGCAGGGCGGACACCGTGGCGTGCGGCAGCCGGGTGGCCCGTACCGCGTGCCCCTGGGGCGCGGCTCCGCCGTGCCGCGCGCCCTGGACGACGACCAGCGGCTTGGCCGCTGCCGTACGCCGGGCGAGGCGGGTGAACTTCCGCGGATTGCCGATCGATTCGAGGTACATGAGCGCGACGTCGGTGTCCGGGTCGTCGTACCAGTACTGAAGGACGTCGTTGCCGGACACGTCGGCGCGGTTGCCGGAGGAGACGAAGGTCGACACGCCCGTCACCCCGGTGACCCCGCCGCCGCGCCGGTGCAGCCGGGACAGCAGCGCGATCCCGATGGCCCCGGACTGGGCGAACAGGCCGATGCGTCCGGTGCGTGGCATCTCCGGTGCGAGCGAGGCGTTGAGCCGGGTCCGGGGGGAGGTGTTGATGACTCCGAAGGCGTTCGGCCCGATCAGCCGCATTCCGTACGTCCGCACCTGGCGTACGAGCTCGCGCTGGCGTTCCCTGCCCTCGGGGCCGCTCTCGGCGTACCCCGCGGAGACCACGACGAGCCCCTGCACCCCGTGCTCGCCGCACTCCGCGACCGCTTCGGGGACCCGCTCGGCCGGGACGGCGATCACCGCGAGGTCGACGGGCTCGCCGATGTCGCGCACGGAGCGGTAAGCCGGGACGCCGGCCAGCTCCTTCTCCTGAAGTGCGCCGTTCACCGCGTACAGGCGCCCGGTGAAGCCCGCGTCGCGCAGGTTGTCCAGGATGCTGCGGCCCACTCCCCCAGGTGTGCGGCCCGCGCCGACGACCGCGACGGAGCCGGGTGCCAGGAGCCGGGCCACGGAACGCGCCTCGGCCCGCTGCTCCCGCGCGCGCTGCACGGCGAGCGAACGGTCGGTGGGCTCCAGGTCGAACTCCAGGCGTACGACGCCGTCCTCGAAGCTGCGCTTCTGCTGGTACCCGGCGTCCGTGAAGACTTTGATCATCTTGGTGTTGGCGGGCAGCACCTCGGCGGCGAAGCGGCGGATGCCGCGCTCACGGGCGACGGCCGCGACATGTTCGAGCAGGGCGGAGGCCACGCCGCGGCCCTGGTGGGCGTCCTGGACGAGGAAGGCGACCTCCGCCTCGTCCGCGGGGGCGGAGGCGGGCCGGCCGTCCGCGGCGATGCGGTCGTACCGTACGGTGGCGATGAATTCGCCGCCGACGGTCGCCGCGAGTCCCACCCGGTCCACGAAGTCGTGGTGGGTGAAGCGGTGGACGTCCTTGGCGGACAGACGCGGGTACGGCGCGAAGAAGCGGTAGTACTTCGACTCGGCGGACACCTGCTCGTAGAAGCTGACGAGGCGGTCCGCGTCGTCGGCCGTGATGGGCCGGACGCGCGCGGTGCCGCCGTCGCGCAGCACGACGTCGGCCTCCCAGTGAGCGGGGTACTCGTGCCGGTCCGTCGGGGTCTGCATGGGGCCCAGAGTACGACTCGGGTACGACAACGGCGGGTTCGCGTAGGGCGGGGACCCGGGGCAGTCTTGGGCACCCGGGGCTGTTCTGGGGCCGGGGGCAGCCTTGAGGGTCAGGGGCAGCCTTGCGGGCTGGAGCCGGTCCGGGCGCGCACCCCGCGCCCGGTCCGGGCGCGCACCCCGCGCAAGGCACGCCTCACTGTTCACCGTATGGAACACTGGTCTAGACAACCTTGACACCTGAAGGGCAGCATCACATGGCTGAGCGCCGCGTCAACGTCGGCTGGGCCGAGGGCCTGCACGCCCGTCCCGCCTCCATCTTCGTCCGGGCGGCCACGGCCACCGGCGTCCCCGTGACGATCGCCAAGGCCGACGGCAACCCCGTCAACGCCGCGTCCATGCTCGCGGTCCTCGGCCTGGGCGCCCAGGGCGGCGAGGAGATCGTCCTGGCCTCCGACGCCGAGGGCGCGGACGCCGCGCTCGACCGCCTGGCGAAGCTGGTCGCGGAGGGGCTCGACGAGCTCCCCGAGACGGTCTGACCCTCAGGTCCCCTCGGACCCCCCAGGTCCCCTCGGACGACCCCCCAGGTCTCTCGGGCCCCCTCCGGTCCCCCGGACCTCATCGGTCCCATCGGATCCACAGGTCCCATCGGATCCCGTACGGCGGAGCCGCGTCACCCACACCCCGGGCGACGCGGCTCCGCCGTTTGCGTGTACGGGGGCATGCCGGACCGTGCGGAACCGGGGCCATTCATTTCCTGCGCGCGGCATCTTGATTTCCGCGCGTCTCCGCCCGCTCCCGCGCGCACGGAAATAGCGTGCTCCACAATTTTGGGCACACGGAAGAAAAGGGCACCGAAAATAGGGACCCGCCGAATATCTCTCTTTGTATACGGCGCTTCTGTTAATGCCGCAGGCCCACTGTGTTTACGGGATGTTGCGAAGTCCTCACACGCTCGGCGCGCTCCCCGCCGGGAAAACGCAGCCGGTGCGCGGACATCGCCCGCTCCGTGTGCAGCGCCGTGATCGCCCTGGCCCGGTCGCTGTCACCGCGGGCCACGGCGTCCACGATGGCCCCGTGCTCGGTCCAGGACTCGGCGGGGTGTGCGGGCGCCTCGACCGAGTACATCCAAGCGATCTTGTGCCGCAGCTGGCCGAGCGTCGAGGTCAGCGCCGGACTGCCGGAGGACTGCGCGAGCGTCTCGTGGAACCAGCCGCCGAGCGAGCGCAGGTCCTCGCTGTTGCCCTGCCTGGCCCGCTCCTGGCCGAGCCTGACCAGGCCGCGCAGCACCTTGAGATGGGCCTCCGTACGCCGCTGGGCGGCCCGGGCGGCGCCCAGCGGCTCCAGCAGCACACGCATCTCCAGGAGGTCGGCGGCCTCCTGCTCCGTGGGTTCCGCGACGCACGCGCCCGCGTGCCGGCGGGTGATCACGAAGCCCTCCGCCTCCAGCGTGCGCAGTGCCTCGCGCACGGGGACCCGCGAGACGCCGTAGCGGCGCGCGAGCAGTTCTTCGGTGAGCCGGCTGCCGCGCTCGTAGACACCCGCGACGATGTCGTCCCGGATCGCCGTGCATACCGAGCGCGCGGGAATACGCATGACCGGACCTCCGCCTTAATCCCCGCGAAACGCGGTCGATTGACGCTTGTTCGGTGACTCTATTGCAGAGAACGGGAAATTCCGAAGGCAGCCGGGAATCCATGGATATTTTTTGGACACACCGCGCTTCTGAACAGGCAGTCGTCCGGTACGAAAGTGACCGGAAGCCGTCCGGACGCGCGCAGGCCCCGGCTCGGTGAGCCGGGGCCTGCGACGAAGGTGCGGTGCGGGTGCGCTACGGAAGCGCCGTGCTGTCAGACGTTCACGCCGTGCCCGCGGAGGTAGGCGATCGGGTCCATGTCGGATCCGTACTCTGCGGTCGTCCGCGCCTCGAAGTGCAGGTGCGCCCCCGTGACGTTGCCGGTCGCCCCGGAGAGGGCTATCTGCTGCCCCGGAGTGACCGTCTGGCCGACCGAGACACCGATGGACGAGAGGTGCCCGTACTGGGTGTACGTGCCGTCGACCATCTTGATGACGACCTGGTTGCCGTACGAGCCTCCCCAGTCGGCCTCCACGACGGTGCCGGAGCCCACCGCGTGCACGGCGGTGCCGCTGGCGGCGTGGAAGTCGATGCCGGTGTGGCTCCCGGAGGACCAGATGCCGCCACCTGCCTGGTAGGAGGTGGAGACGTACGAGCCGGTGATCGGCGCGGTGTAGGCGTTGAGGCGCTTGCGCTCGGCCTCGCGGGCCGCACGGGCCTTGGCCTCGCGCTCCTTCTCGGCCTTCGCCCTGGCCTCCTCCGCACGCTTCTTCGCGTCGGCCTCGGCCTTCTCACGGGCGGCGGCCTGCTCGGCGGCCTGGCGCTGGGCGACGGCCTGCGCGTCGATCTCGTGGGCGACCGAGTCGCCCATGGTGACGGCCTTCAGGGGGCCCGTCTGCTCGATCTCGCTCTCGGCGGCGAACGCCGGGGCGGCCAGCGTGCCCACGACACCGGTGGTGGCCAGGGCGGCGACGCCGACGGTCCTGCGGGTGGTGCGCGTCATGCGGCTGGGAAGACGGTGCTTCCCCGTGGCGCGGGTGAACGCCATGAAGTGGCTGGTCCTTTCCTTCCTTCTCGCCTACCGGGTTAGCTGACGGGTTCGGAGCAGGAAGGTCTCCTACGGACCCCCTCCTGGAGGGCGTCCGATTCACCCCAGGGACGTGGGTCCCCGGCTCCCCTGGCTCGCGCCATGCGGGGACTCGGCGATGACTGTCCGGTGCCGCGGACGCGGCGCGATGCCTGACGAACAGCCGGACCGACGCTAAGCGGCGCCTCTTTCGATAGACAAACGGATCACCGTTTTTGAGGCGCATGCCACAGGGCAGACAGGCAACTTCCCTGCAATACGGACAAACCAGGGGCGGAGAAGGACAGGAAAGGGCCCGGGTGACTCGTCCGGTCACCCGGGCCCCGGCCGTGACAGGTCCCGCTCGCTCACAGATCCCGCTCGCTCACAGGTCCTGCCCGGTCACCGATCCCTACTCGGCCGTCACGACGCTGACTTCGCCGACACCGAGCGCCCTGACGGGCTCCTCGATCTGCGCGGCGTCCCCGACGAGGACGGTCACCAGACGGTCCACCGGAAACGCGTTCACGGCGGCCGCGGTGGCCTCCACGGTGCCGGTCGCGGCGAGCTGCTTGTACAGCGTCGCCTGGAAGTCGTCCGGCAGGTGCTGCTCGACCTGGTCGGCGAGCGTGCCCGCGACGGCGCCCGCGGTCTCGTACTTCAGCGGTGCCACACCCACCAGGTTCTGCACGGCGACATCGCGCTCGGCGTCCGTCAGGCCCTCGGCGGCGAGGGTGCGCAGCACCTTCCAGAGGTCGTCGAGCGCCGGCCCGGTGTTCGGGGTGTCCACGGAACCGCTGATGGCGAGCATCGAGATGCCCGTCCCGTCCGGAGCGGAGCGCAGCACCTGGCCGAACGCACGCACTCCGTAGGTGTATCCCTTCTCCTCCCGCAGGACGCGGTCCAGGCGGGAGGTGAGGGTGCCACCGAGGCAGTACGTGCCGAGCACCTGGGCGGGCCACACGCGGTCGTGCCGGTCCGCGCCGACGCGCCCGATGAGCAGCTGCGTCTGGACGGCTCCGGGCCGGTCGACGATGATCACGCGGCCGGTGTCGTCGGCGGTCACCGAGGGCACGGGCCGGGCCTGGGCCTGCGATCCGGTCCAGGCGCCGAGCGTGTCCCCCAGCAGCGCGTCGAGGTCGACGTCCGTGAGGTCGCCGACGACGACCGCGGTGGCCGTGGCGGGGCGTACGTGCTTCTCGTAGAAGGCGCGCACGGCCGCCGAGTCGATCGCGGTGACCGTCTCCTCGGTGCCCTGCCGCGGACGCGACATGCGGGAGTCCGCCGGGAAGAGCTGCCGGGACAGCTCCTTGGCGGCCCGGCGGGCCGGGTTGGCGGTCTCGTGCGGGATCTCGTCGAGCCGGTTGCGCACCAGCCGCTCGATCTCGCCGTCATCGAACGCGGGTGCCCTGAGGGCGTCGGCGAGCAGGCCGAGCGCCTTGGGCAGCCGGGAGACGGGGACTTCGAGGCTCAGCCGTACGCCGGGGTGGTCGGCGTGGGCGTCCAGGGTGGCGCCGCAGCGCTCCAGCTCGGCGGCGAACTCCTCGGCGGAGTGCTTGTCCGTGCCCTCCGAGAAGGCCCGCGCCATGATCGTGGCGATGCCGTCGAGCCCCTTGGGCTCGGCCTCCAGCGGGGCGTCCAGGAGGACCTCCACGGCGACGACCTGCTGGCCGGGGCGGTGGCAGCGCAACAGCGTCAGGCCGTTGCCGAGGGTGCCGCGCTCGGGCGCCGGGAAGGCCCAGGGCCTGGCCTCGCCGGCCTGGGGCTGCGGGTGGAACTCCATCGTGGCGAGCTCGGTCACTTGGCCGCCTCCTCGTCGGTGTTGTCAGCGGCGCCGGTCTCTTCGGACGCGCCGGTCTCCTCGGGCGCGTCGGCCTCGTCCGCGGCGA
Organism: Streptomyces dioscori; assembly: GCF_003024195.1. Classification (GTDB taxonomy): domain Bacteria; phylum Actinomycetota; class Actinomycetes; order Streptomycetales; family Streptomycetaceae; genus Streptomyces; species Streptomyces dioscori. The sequence goes on along the minus strand of NZ_KZ679057.1, from coordinate 105,818 downwards.
GCGGCTCGTAGACCAGTACCGCGCGGTTGTCGGGGCGCAGGCGGGCCTTGGCGACCTCCTGGACCTCCTCCGCGGTGATGTCGAGAACGCGCTGCACGGCGGTCAGGGCGAGCTGGGGGTCGCCGAACAGGACCGCGTACCGGCACAGTTCGTCGGCGCGGCCCGCGACCGTGCCGAGCCGGTCCAGCCACTCGCGCTCCAACTGGGCCTGGGCGCGCTCCATCTCCTCGGCCGTGGGGCCCTCCTCGGCGAACCGGGCGAGCTCCTCGTCGACGGCGGCCTCGATGACGGGGACCTCGACGTCACCGGACGTCTTCACGTCGAGCCACCCCAGGGAGGGCGCTCCGGCGAGGCGCAGCAGGCCGAACCCGGCCGCGACGGCGGTGCGGTCACGGCGTACGAGCCGGTTGTAGAGCCGGGACGACTCGCCGCCGCCGAGCACGGTCAGGGCGAGGTCGGCGGCGTCGGACGCGCGCGTGCCGTCCTCCGGGAGCCGGTAGGCGGCCATCAGCGCGCGGGCCGGGACCTCCTCCTCGACGACCTCGCGCAGCTGCCCGCCCATGGTCTCCGGGAGCGAGCCGTCGCGCGGGGCGGGCTTGCCGTCGTGCCCGGCGACGGACCCGAAGTACTTCTCGACCCAGGCGAGCGTCTGCTCCGGGTCGATGTCCCCGACGATCGACAGGACGGCGTTGTTGGGCGCGTAGTAGGTGCGGAAAAAGGCGCGCGCGTCCTCAAGGGTGGCCGCGTCCAGGTCGGCCATCGACCCGATCGGGGTGTGGTGGTAGGGGTGGCCCTCCGGGTAGGCGAGGGCGGTCAGCTTCTCGAAGGCGGTGCCGTAGGGGACGTTGTCGTAGCGCTGCCTGCGCTCGTTCTTGACGACGTCCCGCTGGTTTTCCATCGACTCCTCGTCGAGGGCCGCGAGCAGCGAGCCCATGCGGTCGGCCTCCAGCCAGAGGGCGAGCTCCAGCTGGTGCGTCGGCATGGTCTCGAAGTAGTTGGTGCGCTCGAAACTCGTCGTGCCGTTGAGCGAACCGCCCGCTCCCTGGACCAGTTCGAAGTGGCCGTTGCCCTTCACCTGGCCGGAACCCTGGAACATCAGGTGCTCGAAGAGGTGGGCGAGCCCGGTACGGCCCTTGACCTCGTGACGCGAGCCGACGTCGTACCAGAGGCACACCGCCGCGACCGGGGTCAGGTGGTCCTCGGAGAGCACCACACGCAGGCCGTTGGCCAGGCGGTGCTCGGTCGCTGTCAGGCCGCCGGAACCGGCCTCGGCGGTGGCCGTGTGACCCATGGGCATGTACGTCCCTTCGATCGCGGAAAACTGCTGAATTCCTGCTAGTCGTGCCACTGTATGCAAGCGCGCGGACGGCTGGCGAAGTTCCCGCATCGGCTACGCCGAGAGCGAGCACGCGCACCCCGGCAGAGCCGCCCCCGTCAGGGGCGCCCTGTAAGGGACGCGGGGAACTGCGCGACCAGCCACGACGGACCCGCACCCGACAAACACCCTGGCCGCTCCCCCCAAGGGGCGCGGGGAACTGCGCGACCGGCCACCACCGGCCCGCACCCGACAACTCCCGGCCCGGTGCCCCCGTGGAAACGGAACGCGGTAGCGTCCTCAGACCTCCGCGGTCAGCCGCGGCCACGCGCGTGGAGCCTCCGGGGCCGCCTCGAACGCGGCCCGCCAGGCCTGTTGAGGCGGTCGAGCGCCCGGCCCGACAGGCCCGTACGGACGGGTCGTGGTCCGCGTTGTCAGTACTGCGGTCCACAATGGACCGCGTCAGAACCCGTTCATGCCCCGGCAGAGACTGTGAAGGAGTCGCAGCAGCGATGGCCCGCCGCAGCACGAAGACCCCGCCTTCCGACGACTTCGAGGAGCGCATCCTCGACATCGACGTCGTCGACGAGATGCAGGGCTCTTTCCTTGAGTACGCGTACTCGGTCATCTACTCCCGAGCCCTGCCGGACGCCCGCGACGGCCTCAAGCCCGTGCACCGCCGCATCGTCTACCAGATGAACGAGATGGGGCTCCGCCCCGACCGCGGCTACGTGAAGTGTGCCCGCGTCGTCGGCGAGGTCATGGGTAAGCTCCACCCGCACGGCGACGCGTCGATCTACGACGCGCTGGTCCGTCTGGCCCAGCCCTTCTCCATGCGGCTGCCCCTGGTCGACGGCCACGGCAACTTCGGTTCGCTGGGCAACGACGACCCGCCGGCCGCCATGCGGTACACCGAGGCGAGGATGGCCGACGCCACCTCTCTCATGACGGAGTCGATCGAAGAGAACACGGTCGACTTCGCCCCGAACTACGACGGCCAGGAGCAGGAGCCGTCGGTCCTCCCGGCCGCGTATCCGAACCTCCTGGTCAACGGCGCGTCGGGCATCGCGGTCGGCATGGCGACGAACATGGCGCCGCACAACCTCGGCGAGGTCATCGCCGCCGCCCGCCACCTGATCCGCCACCCGGGGGCCGATCTCGAAACGCTCATGAAGTACGTCCCGGGCCCCGACCTGCCCACCGGCGGCCGGATCGTCGGCCTGAGCGGCATCAGGGACGCGTACGAATCGGGCCGCGGCACCTTCAAGATCCGCGCGACGGTGTCCGTGGAGAACGTGACGGCGCGCCGCAAGGGCCTCGTCGTCACCGAACTGCCCTTCACCGTCGGCCCGGAGAAGGTGATCGCGAAGATCAAGGACCTGGTCGGCTCGAAGAAGCTGCAGGGCATCGCCGACGTCAAGGACCTCACCGACCGCTCGCACGGCCTGCGCCTGGTCATCGAGGTCAAGAACGGCTTCGTGCCGGAGGCGGTCCTGGAGCAGCTCTACAAGCTGACGCCGATGGAGGAGTCCTTCGGCATCAACAACGTGGCACTGGTGGACGGCCAGCCGCTCACGCTCGGCCTCAAGGAACTGCTGGAGGTGTACCTCGACCACCGCTTCGAGGTCGTGCGCCGCCGCAGCGAGTTCCGCCGCACCAAGAAGCGCGACCGGCTGCATCTGGTCGAGGGCCTGCTCGTCGCCCTGCTGGACATCGACGAGGTCATCCGCCTCATCCGCTCCAGTGAGAACTCCGCCCAGGCCAAGCAGCGCCTGATCGAGCACTTCTCACTGAGCGAGATCCAGACGCAGTACATCCTGGACACGCCGCTGCGCCGGCTGACCAAGTTCGACCGGATCGAGCTGGAGACCGAGCGCGACCGCCTCAACGGCGAGATCGACGAGCTGACCGGCATCCTGGACTCGGACGCCGAGCTGCGCAAGCTGGTGTCGGCCGAACTGGCAGCGGTGGCCAAGAAGTTCGGCACCGACCGGCGTACGGTGCTGCTGGAGTCGGCCGGTTCCGCCGCCACGGCCGTTCCGCTGCAGGTGGCCGACGACCCGTGCCGGGTACTCCTGTCGTCGACTGCACTGCTCGCGCGTACCGCCAACGGTGACCCCTTCGGGGAGAGCGAGGGCAGGCGCGTCAAGCACGATCTGATCGTCTCCGCCGTCCCGGCGACCGCACAGGGCGAGATCGGCGCGGTCACGTCCAGCGGACGGCTCCTGCGGCTCAACGTCATCGACCTCCCCCAGCTGCCCGAGACCGCCTCGGCGCCCAACCTCTCCGGAGGCGCGCCGATCTCGGAGTTCCTGGCCCTGGAGGGCGATGAGCAGGTGGTCTGCCTGATGACGCTCGACGAGTCGTCGCCCGGCCTGGCGCTCGGCACCCAGCAGGGTGTGGTCAAGCGCGTGGTCCCGGACTACCCGTCCAACAAGGAGGAGCTGGAGGTCATCACCCTCAAGGACGGTGACCGGATCATCGGCGGGGCCGAGTTGCGCACCGGTGAGGAGGACCTGATCTTCATCACCGACGACGCGCAGCTGTTGCGCTACCAGGCGTCCCAGGTCCGCCCGCAGGGCCGGCCGGCGGGCGGCATGACGGGTGTGAAGCTCACGGACGGGGCCAAGGTGATCTCCTTCACGGCGGTCGACCCGGCCGTGGACGCGGTGGTGTTCACCGTGGCGGGTTCGCGGGGCACGCTGGACGACTCGGTCCAGACGACGGCCAAGCTGACCCCCTTCGACCAGTACCCGCGCAAGGGCCGCGCCACGGGCGGCGTGCGCTGCCAGCGGTTCCTGAAGGGCGAGGACTGCCTGAGCCTGGCCTGGGCGGGCCCCGCTCCGGCGCGGGCGGCGCAGAAGGACGGCACGCCGGCCGAGCTCCCGGAGATGGACCCGCGGCGCGACGGCTCGGGGGTCTCCCTGGCGAAGACGGTTTCGGTGGTGGCGGGCCCGGTCTAGCCCGCGCCGCCCGGCAGGTCGCCCCACCCGCCTTGACCTGCCGCTTCCACCTCTTCCTCGGCCTCCGGCTCCTGTACGTAACGCAGGACGCCCCACATGCTGCGTTCGTCGGCGTGTGGGGCGTCGTCCTTGCATGCCTCCAGTTTCTTGCCGAGCGCGACGGCGTCGATGCCGGAGCCGATGAGCACGAGCTGGGTGAGCCGCTCACCCGGAGCCCAGGGTTCCGGATAGAAACGCAGGAATCGGCCGACCGCGTGCACGGCATACCGGTTGCCTGGATCGGCGGCGCCGAAGTCGACGTACCCCTTGATCCGGTACAGACCGTCGGGCCTGCTGTCGAGGAAGTCCATCAACCGCCGGGGCCCGAGGGGCACTTCGGAGGTGAAGGAGACGGACTCGTAGGCGGAGTGCAGGTGTCCGAGGTGCTCGTCGGCGCCACCGTCACCACGGTCACGGTCCTCGTGCCGGTGCAGGTCGTCGAAGGACAACTGGCCGATACGTTCCTCGGTCGGCCGGCAGTCGAAGAGGAACTCGGGGTCGATCCTCCCGTACGACGCGGATACGACGGCGGCACCGTCGGCGAGCGTACGCACCAGCCCCGTCACACGGTCGGGGTCCGGCGCGCGGTCCGCCTTGTTGACGACGACCAGGTCGGCGATGGCGAGATGCCGGTCGATCTCAGGATGCTTCTCGCGGGTGGCGTCGAACTCGGCGGCGTCGACGACCTCCACGAGCCCCCCGTAGACGATGTGCGGGTTCTCGCTGGCCAGGAGCATCTTCACCAGCTCCTGGGGCTCGGCGAGACCGCTCGCCTCGATGACGATCACGTCCATCCGGGACGAGGGCCGGGCGAGCCGGTCCAGATACAGATCGAGTTCACTGGCGTCGACGGCGCAGCACAGACACCCGTTCCCGAGGGAGACGGTGGAGTCCCCGAGCGCCCCCGCGACAGCCATGGCATCGATCTCGATGGCACCGAAGTCGTTCACGACGGCACCGATACGGCTGCCTCCGCTGCGGTGCAGGAGGTGGTTGAGCAGCGTGGTCTTACCGGAACCGAGGAAACCGGCGAGGACGAGGACCGGGATCTGCTGGGGGCTCGCCTGACTCGACACGCGACCTCTCTCACACCAATTGCGTGCTCCGGCTCGCAAACCGGCTCGCACGACGGGGGACGAATGCCCGCCAAGGATACGAGCCGCCCTACAAAGCGCCGGAAGTGAACGATTGTTCGCGGCGCTCGCGGGGCACACGTTGGGCAAGGCGCCGAGTTGCGCGACCCGCGCTTACCTCCGTGCGCCGCCTCTCCGCCTCCCAGCCGATCAGAGCCGCTCGGCACCATTGGACGTTGGCAAGCGCGCCGCCCACCGCTCGCCGGTTCGCTCCCCGTCACCTGCACCCGGCGACCGGCGGACGGTCGCTTGATTCGGGGGTTGACATGTACACATATGGAATTAGGGGGCTTGGCCCTGCCGTGACGGCGGGCCTCGCATTCGCAGCGGGGGCTCTCACGGCGTTCGCCGCGCAGCGCCTGCACGACGAGAACACTCTTCTTGCGCACCTCGATCGGATGCACCAGGAACAGCAGCAGCACTACCAGCGCATCGACATGGCGGACAAGCATCGACTCCAGTTCGATCTGCTGTGCAAAGCCGTACAGGATCCTGACCTTTCCGCAGTACTGGACACGTACGAAATCGAGGTATCCCAGACTCAGCTACGGCAGTACCTGTTCGCCAATGCCCTGTACGGGAACATTCTTCACGCGTTCCGCATGGGCACCGTGAACCTCGACGAAGCCCTCGGCCATATGCGCGGCATCTGTCAGAGCAGGATATTTCGGGAGTATTGGGAAGTCACACTTCACCACCGGGCGAGCCTCCCAGCCGACTCGCAGGAACGATTGCTCTCAGGCCATGTCGACGAAATCGTCACAAGGGCGAGCGACGAGAATGACCAATGGTGGGTTTCCTGACGCTTTCCAGAGGCACACTTCCGCGCACGCGCGCCCCCTCGGCACCCCAAGGCGCCCACCTCCACGACCGAAAAATATCGTCACTTTCTACATCGACGCTAGGTTTGACAAGCCGGAATACAAGGTGAGCAAAACGCTACAATTCATCATATAACATCCGAATGGAACCCCCGTTGAAGATTGTCCGCAGACTCGGCGTCCCTCCAACGGCTCGGGGAAGCATGTCTGGCCAGACGTGTCCAGACATCTTCGAGCTCAGCGATGGAAGTTTCGCCATTATCGGCACAGACGCCACGGCAACCCTGGACGGGAACCTTCCCACAGACGCCGCACGAGCAGAATACGAGCGCATCGTGGTCATTGACCGCAAAACCCTGATTCACGCCAAGAAAGACATCCCCGACGCCTGATCCGTTGACGAAGGCCGCTACGGGCCAACGGGATAAGGAAGCGCACTGGCACCACCAAGTGCGGGCCCCCAAAAACTGACGCCACAACGTCGAGGCCGCCAGCATGCGACGGACGCCGAACGAGTACGCGGTGAGCCCAGCCTCATCGTGCGGCTGACTAGGCGGCATCCATGACTCTCCGCCCAGACACCAGGACATGATCCAAGCGGGCGAACCCGGCCACACATCCGGCCACCCCGAAGAACGTCAGCGAGGTCCGCACCCGATCGGTGCAGGACCTCGCAGTCTTTTTCAAGCCATACTTTGGCTTATCCTCCGGGGCCGACAAGCCGAACCGGGTCGCTGAGCGCAACGCTTCGTGATCAGCATGTGGCTGCCACTCCGGCGCGACTACCTCGCCACATCACGCTCCACACGGCGCCCCGAGTCGGCGCCGGGAGATCTTCTCAAATGGAAACGTTCGCATGGCACGTCGCGGCGGCGCGCCCAGCCGTCGACTCACTGCCCGATCACAAGGCCTCCGAACGGCTCCGCGTGGCCGCGATCGCCGCGTCGACCGTCGCTCCGCTGCACTTCAACCTCTCCCACGAGGCAGCGTTGACACGGACCGCCTCCTGATCCGACGCTCGTCGATCCGCACGCTCGTCGCCCCCTGCCGCCCGAGAGGCGCGACCGTCAGGGCAACGGACTGCCGACGCACCGGGGGAAACGGCCATCTCAGCCAACTCAACTGCTTCCGGCACTTTCGGCACAGGGACATCACCGGCCCCATCGGTCACCAGGAGCCAAGTCAGGTTAGGCTCACCTCTGTGAGTACGTGCGCGAAGGTCTCACAGGACCTGGAGGAGCCCCTCGCGGGGACCGCCGCCACGGCGAGGACGTGGCTGCTGGTCGAGCAGCCCGGCCCCTGGGGCGCCGAAGCGCTGACATCAAGTCACCTGGATCCCGTACTGGGCCGTGCCCTGAAGCAGGCCGCCGAGGCCACCGGCGTGCGCATCGCCCTGATCCGCCGCCCGGGACGCCACGCGGACTGTCACAAGGTCGCCGAGCGCCAGGTGTACGCGGCCCACACCACTCCGGGAAACGTATGGCTGCACAGCGCCATGACATCGGACCCCGAGCAGCTGCTCAAACTTGATTTCACCGAGCTGGGCAGAGGCCTGCCCGGTACCTTCGACACCGCGCTCGATGGCCGCCCCCACGACGGTGAACCACTGGCCCTCGTCTGCACCAACGGCAAGCGTGACCGCTGCTGTGCCCTGCTCGGCCGCCCCCTCGCCGCCGAACTCGCCGCCTCCGGAGTGGCGGGAGCCTGGGAGGTCACGCACCTGGGAGGGCACCGCTTCTCACCCACCCTCCTCGTCCTGCCGTTCCGGTTACGCATACGGGCGCGCCGAGGCCCATGCCGTGAAAGAGGTCCTCCAGGGCGTACGCGAAGGGCGTGTCGTCACCGAGGGGTGCCGCGGCAGCTCCGCCTGGGAACGCCCCGGCCAGGCGGCCGAGCTGGCCGTGCGTACAGCGGTGCGCGAGGACGCGGCGGGCGCGCTGAACGTGGTCCGTACCGAGGGCGAGACACCCCACTGGGAGGTGACGGTTGCCCACACCGACGGCCGCCAGTGGCTCGTCTCGGTCAGTCAGGGCGCCTCGTCGCCGCCGCGTGCGGAGAGCTGCGGCTCGGCTCTCGGTTCCCCGGCCCGGATGGACGTGACGGTGGTGCGTGAGCTGTCACGTACAGCCGCCGACTGGTGACGACACGCTCCGCGGCCCGTGCGCCTGTTGATGCGGCGGTCCCCGCCCCCTCAAGCCGTCAACCTGTTGACCCGCTGACCCGCTGACCACGGCATCCGAACGAGATCCACGCCACTTCGTCTACGGCCCGGCCCACCGTTCCCCGTACCGTCATGGGTATGAGCTCCACTCCCCCTGCTCGACGACTCCGCCTCGGCATGCCCAGGCGGATGTTCTCGCAGGTGCTGCTGATGCAGGTGGCGATCGCCGCCGGAGTCGCCGTACTCGCGACAGGGCTGTTCCTCGCTCCTCTCAGCGATCAGCTGGACGACCAGGCGATGCGTCGCGCGCTCGCGATCGCGCAGACCACGGCGGCACAGCCACAGCTCGCCGACGAGCTGACGTCGACGCGTCCCTCGGCGGACGGGCCAGTCCAGGCCGAGGCGGAGCGGATCCGCGAGGCGAGCGGGGCCGAGTATGTCGTGGTCATGGACATGCACGGGGTGCGCTGGTCGCACACCAACCCCGCCGAGATCGGGGGACGCGTCTCCACCGACCCGCAGCAGGCGCTGGCCGGCCGGGAGGTCATGGAGATCGACGACGGCACACTGGGCCGCTCGGCACGCGGCAAGGTGCCGCTGCGCGACGCCGATGGTGACATCGTCGGCGCGGTCTCGGTCGGTATCGAGTACGACAGCGTGCGGGCCCGTCTGATCCACGCCATCCCGGGGCTCTTCGCCTACGCGGGCGGGGCGATGGCGGTGGGCGCGCTGGCCGCCTATCTGATTTCACGACGGGTCCAGCGGCAGACCCGTGACCTGGCCTTCTCGGACATCGCCGGACTGCTGGCGGAACGTGAGGCCATGCTGCACGGCATCAGGGAGGGCGTCGTCGCGCTGGACCGCGAGGGCAGGATCCGGCTCCTCAACGACGAGGCCCGGCGACTGCTGGGCCTGGGCGACGAAGCCGTGGGGCAGTCTCTCGGCACGGCGCTCGGCGAAGGACGTACGGCCGATGTGCTGGCCGGGACCGTCAACGGAACCGATCTGCTCACCGTCCGCGGACAGCGGGTGCTGGTCGCCAACCGCATGCCCACCGACGACGGCGGCGCCGTGGCCACGCTGCGGGACCGCACGGAACTGGAGCAGCTGGGCCGCGAGCTGGATTCCACGCGCGGTCTCATCGACGCCCTGCGCGCCCAGGACCACGAGCACGCCAACCGGATGCACACGCTGCTCGGGCTGCTGGAACTGGAGATGTTCGACGACGCCGTGGAGTTCGTCGGCGAGGTCGTCGGCGACCACAGGGCCACCGCGGAACAGATCACCGAGAAGATCCACGACCCGTTGCTCGCCGCCCTCCTGGTGGGCAAGGCAACTGTCGCGGCGGAGCGTGCCGTGGCCCTGACGGTCTCCGACAGGACACAGTTTCCCGACCGGCTGATCGATGCCCGGGGGCTGGTCACGATCGTCGGGAACCTCGTCGACAACGCGCTCGACGCCGTCGCCGGCACCCTCCACGCGCGCGTGGAGGTCGAATTGCGCGCGGAGGGGCGTACCGCCGTGCTCAAGGTGCGGGACACCGGGCCGGGCATCCCCGCCGGTCAACGTGAGCTGATCTTCACGGACGGCTGGTCCACCAAGGAACCGCCGGCCCACCGAGGACGCGGGATCGGCCTGTCGCTGGTGCGCCGGCTCGCCGAACGGCAGGGTGGCAGCGCACAGGTCGCGCAGGCGGAGGGCGGAGGCGCGGAATTCACGATCGTCCTGCCGGAGGCCCTCGCGGAACCGGCGCCCACATCCGGGCCGGAGGCCGACCCGGCACGGGAGAGATCCGCCACGACCACCAAGGAGGAGCCGCGATGATCGAGGTACTGGTCGTGGACGACGACGTCCGGGTCGCTCGGGTCAACGCCGCCTACGTGGAGAAGGTCGCGGGTTTCCATGTCGCGGCCGAGGCGCACTCGGCGGCGGAGGCCCTGCGGCAGATAGAGGCACTGCCCCGGCTGGACCTGGTGCTGCTCGACCACTACCTGCCCGACGACACGGGTCTCGCGGTCGTCCAGGAGATGCGGCGGCGGGGCCTCCAGGCCGACGTGATCATGGTGACCGCGGCCCGTGACATCACCACGGTCCAGGCGGCCATGCGGCACGGCGCCCTGCAGTACCTGGTGAAACCGTTCGCCTTCGCCGGGCTCCGCGCGAAACTTGAGGCGTACGCCGAACTGCGTCGCACCCTCGACGGCGGCGGCGAGGCCGAGCAGGCCGAGGTCGACCGCATCTTCGGCGCCCTCTCCACCGGCACGGAACCGGATCTGCCCAAAGGGCACTCCCCCACCACCGCGGAGGCGGTGCGCCAAACCCTGGTGAACGCGGAAGGCCCGCTGTCCGCCCAGGAGCTCGCTGAGCGGACCGGCCTCAGCCGGCAGACCGCCCAGCGCTATCTGAAGCTTCTTGAGCGCACCGGCCGGGCCACCCTGAGCCTGAAGTACGGTGACGCGGGCCGCCCCGAACACCGCTATGTCTGGGCGACCCGGCCCTGACGGAGAGCCCGCCGGAGCATCCACGGGTGCGCCTCAGACCGCCCCCGCTCCCGTGAGCGCCCGCACCTCGGTCTCCGCGTGCTTGGCCTCGTCCGGCGCCTCCGTCGACGTGATCGTGCCGAGCAAGCCCGCGAGGAAGCCCAGCGGAATGGACACCAGGCCCGGGTTGTCCAGCGGGAAGTACTGGAAGTCGGCGCCCGGGAACAGTGAACCGGGACCGCCCGACACCACGGGCGACAGCACCACGAGCACCAGGGCAGGCACCAGGCCCCCGTACACGGACCACACCGCGCCGCGTGTCGTGAAGTTCCGCCAGAACAGCGAGTACAGCAGGACGGGCAGGTTCGCCGACGCGGCGACCGCGAAGGCCAGTCCCACCAGGAACGCCACATTGAGGTCGCGTGCCAGCAGGCCGAGCGCGATGGCCACGACGCCGACCCCGACCGCGGCGGCCCGTGCCACGGCCACCTCGCTGCGCGGTTTGGCGTGCCGTCGCCGCAACGACGCATAGAGGTCGTGGGCCACGGAAGCCGAGGAGGCGAGCGTGATACCGGCGACCACCGCGAGGATCGTGGCGAAGGCGATCGCGGCGACGATCGCAAAAAGAACCGTTCCTCCAGTGGAGGAGGCCCCGCCGCCCAGATCGAGCGCCAGCAGCGGAACCGCCGTGTTCCCGGCCGCGTTCGACCCGCGTACGGCATCGGGGCCGACGATCGCCGCCGCACCGAACCCCAGCACGATCGTCATCAGGTAGAACCCGCCGATCAGCCCGATCGACCAGACGACCGAGCGACGGGCTGCACGGGCGGTCGGCACGGTGTAGAAACGCGACAGGATGTGCGGCAGGCCCGCCGTGCCGAGCACCAGAGCCAGTCCCAGGCTGATGAAGTCGAGGCGCGACGTCCAGTCCCCGCCGTACTTCAGACCCGGCGCCAGGAACGCCTTCCCGTGCCCGCTCCGCTCCGCCGCCGTACGCAGCAACTGGTCGAAGTCCCCGTGGAACCGCACCAGGACGAGCACGGTCAACGCGATCGCCCCGCCCATGAGCAGGACCGCCTTGACGATCTGGATCCATGTGGTGGCCCGCATCCCGCCGAACGACACGTACACGACCATGAGCGCGCCCACGCCGATGACCGTCCAGGTCTGTGCCGCCTCGCTCGTGCCTCCCAGCAACAGCGCGACCAGGCTGCCCGCTCCCACCATCTGGGCGACCAGATACAGAACCGACACGGTCACCGAGGACGTTCCCGCCGCGATGCGCACCGGCCGCTCACTCATACGGGCGGCGACGACGTCGGCGAGTGTGAACCGTCCGCAGTTACGCACCAGTTCGGCGACCAGGAAGAGGACGACCAGCCACGCGACGAGGAACCCCACCGAGTACAGCAGCCCGTCGTAGCCGAAGAGCGCGATCAGTCCCGAGATACCGAGGAAGGAGGCGGCGGACATGTAGTCGCCCGCGATGGCAAAACCATTCTCCATCGGCGAGAAGAGCCGGCCGCCCGCATAGAACTCCTCCGCCGAACCGTGCCGGTGACGGCTCACCCAGGTAGTGATCCCCAAGGTGATCGCGACGAACACGCTGAAGAGCAGCAGGGCCAGCGTCTGATGGTTTCCCGTCACCTCCCACCGCCCGCGACGCTGCGCGTCAGCTCCTGTGTGTCCCAGCGCAGGTCGAGCGCGGCGCGGTCCCTGCGCAGCCGCGCGTGCCGCGCGTACGCCCAGGTGAAGAGGAACGTCGTGAGGAACTGACCGAGCCCCGCGACCATCGCCACGTTCACCGCGCCGACGACGGGCCGCGCCATGAAGGCCGGCGCCGTGGTCGCCGTCACCACATACGCCACGTACCAGGTGAAGAACACCGCGACGGCCGGAACCACGAACCTCCGATAACGGCTGCGCACCTCCTGGAAGGCGGCACTGCGCTGCACCTCCAGATAGACATCGGCGGCGCGCGCGCTGAGGTCGTCCTGCTCCCCGCGCGCGGGCGGCACAGCGGAAGCGGGCGCACCCGTACCGTCCAACTCGCCCCACCCGGAGGCGAGCGCGTCGTACCAGGGGTCGTCGATCCGGACCTGTCCGGGGTCGGGACCGTCGTGCTTCTCCACCGAACTCTCCTTGTCCGCCGCCCGTTTCGGCCGCGTGCCCAAGGATGGACAGAACGGGAAGATCCCTGACTCTTCTCTCCGCGCACTTCACCCCATCAGGTGACTCACCCCCCTGGTGGCCGCACAAGTCCTTTCCCGAAGGCGTAACGGACGGCCTGAGCACGGCCCTTGAGCCCCGTCTTGGCGAAGAGGTTGTTGATGTGGGTCTTCACCGTGGCCGTGGACACCTGCAGCCTGCGGGCGATCTCCTGGTTGCTCAGGCCCTCGGCGATCAGCACCAGCACCTCCGTCTCCCGCAGGGTCAGCCCGTCCGGAGTCTCCTGCGCGGGCACGGTGACCTCCGGTTCCGTCAGTCGCTCCAGCAAACGGCGCTGGATGCGAGGCGAGAATCCCGCGTCCCCGGACAGCACGCTCCGCACGGCTCGGACGATCTCGTCGCCGGTCGCGTCCTTGGTGAGATAACCGCGAGCGCCCGCCTTCAGAGCGGGAAACAGCGACTCGTCGTCCCCGAACGTGGTGAGGACGACGACCTGGGTCCTCGGATACTCGGACCTGATACGCCTGGTCGCCTCGGCTCCGTCGCAGCGGGGCATGCGCAAATCCATCAGCACCACGTCCGGGTCCAGCTCGGCCACCAGACGTACCGCCTCGTACCCGTCGGCGGCCGCCCCGACGACCTCGATCCCGGGCAGCAGACCGAGCAGCATCACGATGCCTTCGCGCACCACGGTCTGATCGTCCGCCACCACGACCCGCGCCGGTGCAGCACCGTGCTCCTCCGTCATACGGGCACCTTCAGCGTCACCACGAACCCCTCCTCGTACGGCCCGGCCTCCAGCGAACCGCCCAGCAGCTCGGCCCGCTCCCGCATCCCGAGCAGACCGTATCCGGCGCCGGTGTGGGTGAACTCTCCCGGCGGCGCCCCCGAGTCCCGTACGTGCAGCGTCACTTCGTGACGGCCGTACTCCATCCGTATGCGGACCTTGGCGCCCGGCGCGTGCTTCCGGACGTTCGTCAGTGCCTCCTGGGCGACTCGGCGGACCGCCTGGGACACCTCGGCCGACAGCGGTTGCCTTTCACCCGTGACGGTGACGTCGGCGCCGTCGGACTCGGCGACGAGCTCGCTCAGGAACTCCTCCAGCGGAGACAGCTCACCACGCAACGCGGAGAGCGCCTGCCTGGTCTCGGCGAGCCCTTCACGGGCCATTCTTCGCGCGGCCACGACACGGTCGAGGACCTGGTCCTTCTCGCCTCCTCCCTCGATCAGCAGCCGGGCCGCCTCCAGGTGCACGAGCTGGGCCGAGAGACTGTGCGCCAGTACGTCATGGATCTCGCGTGCGATCCGGGCCCGCTCCGCCAAAGCCGCGGACTCCGCCTCGGCCGCCCGCGCCGCTCGCTCCTGGGTGAGCAGCCGCTGGGTGGTGCCCCGGGCCTCGGCGTCCAGCCGGAGCACGTAGCCGGCCAGGGCGATCCCTCCTGTCGTGGCCACGGTGGGCAGCAGGCCGTCGTGATGGACGGCCGCGTACGCCCCCAGCGCCGCACAGGTTGCGGGAAGGGCGGCCAGCAGGGGCAACCGCTCCATCGCTATGACGCCGCACACGCACCACAGGACGAGTGCGGGCGTCCCGAGCCCGACACCGTGCGCCACCACGGCTACGGCGAACAGCAGGGCCAGCAGCCCTAGGGAGGGCAGGAGCCGGTGGTCGAGCGTGGTCCTCGTGAAGCCCCAGACCCCGAATCCGCACGCGAGGACCCCCAGGACGGCTGCCGCGACGCCCCAGCCGTGCAGGTCGCTGTCCTTGAAGGTCGCCACCAGCAGAATCCCGACGGCTAGGACGCGTGAGGCCAGCGTGAGCGCGTACCGGGCCCTGTGCACCCCCGCCCCGGAGAGCGCCTCGCGGGAGGGCCAGCGCCGCCAGACGTTCTCCGTCACACGCGCTCCTTCGACAAGGGGCGCGGCACGTCTGCACCGTATGCCGCGCGCTGCCCGGCCTGCCCGGGCAGCGGACGCAGTCCCTGCGCCCGCCAGGCCAGGATGCCGGAGCGGACGAGCAGCGTCAGAGCGAGCCCGAGAAGCAGCGCTGAGGTGTCCTGGTGGAGGCCGAACGCGGCGCCGAGGCCGGCCAGCCCCGCTCGCAGGGCTATGCCCGTGATCCAGACGCCGACGCCGGCTCTGCTGCCCCTGCTCCACACCGCTCCGTCCGGCGCGGCCCAGATACGGGTGGTCCATGCCCAGCCGAGGCCGGTGACCAGGGCGATGAGGAGTTCGACGCCGAGAAGGAGAGCCGATGCCGTCCGATGGCCGGGATCCAGCAGACCGGGCTCGCGCACCGCGAGGAAGATGAGGACTACGGGCGCGACCCACCAGCGTCTGTCCGCGTCCAGCCGCCGGGGGCGGAACTGGCGGGCGATCACCAGGACGACTACGGCGACGATCGCCAGGACATCGACAAGCCCGGACATCACGGCCTCCGAGAGCGAGGAGCGGAAGGTGTCGGCAGCGATTGCTGTCGACGCCTTCGACGCTACGGAAACGCGCCGGTCCGCGAATCGGAGCCCGGGTGGATCGTGGGTGGATCCCCTCGACCGCTGGTCTCCACCCGCGGGTGGAGGTGATCCCCGTCGCGCCGCCCTGCCGCCTCACAGAGCTGTGCGGTCCGACGGGGCCGGCCGGAGTTCCGGCCGGCCCCGTCGGACCGCAGATGCGTCGGCGGGACCGCCTACGCGTCGATGCGCGAGCGGTCCAGCGTCGCCGCGGAGCTGGAGATGAACTCCTTGCGCGGAGCGACGTCGTTGCCCATCAGCAGGTCGAACACCTGCTCAGAGGCTTCGAGGTCGGTGATGTTGATCCGGCGCAGCGTGCGGTGGCGCGGGTCCATGGTCGTCTCGGCCAGCTGGTCCGCGTCCATCTCGCCCAGACCCTTGTAGCGCTGGATCGAGTCCTTGTACCGCACGTTCTTCCGCTGGAGTTCGAGCACGGTCTCCCGGAGCTCACGGTCCGAGTACGTGTAGATGTACTTGTCCTGGCCCTTCTTGGGCTGGCTCAGTTCGATCCGGTGCAGCGGCGGCACCGCCGCGAACACCCGGCCGGCCTCGACCATGGGCCGCATGTAACGCTGGAAGAGCGTCAGGAGCAGACAGCGGATGTGCGCGCCGTCGACATCGGCGTCCACGAGCAGAATGATCTTCCCGTACCGGGCGGCGTCGAGATCGAAGGTGCGTCCCGAACCCGCCCCTATGACCTGGATGATCGCGCCGCACTCGGCGTTCTTCAGCATGTCCGACACGGACGACTTCTGAACGTTGAGGATCTTTCCGCGGATCGGCAGGAGCGCCTGGAACTCGGAGTTCCGGGCAAGCTTGGCGGTACCGAGCGCCGAGTCGCCCTCGACGATGAAGAGCTCGCTGCGCTCCACGTCGTCACTGCGGCAGTCGGCGAGCTTGGCGGGCAGCGAGGAGGACTCCAGGGCCGTCTTCCGCCGCTGGGCGTCCTTGTGCTGGCGCGCCGCGATCCTCGTACGGGCGGCGGCCACCGCCTTCTCAAGGACGACCCGGGCCTGGGCGGCCGCGTCCCGCTTCGTGGAGGTCAGGAACGCCTTGAGCTCCCTGGAGACCACGTTCGTCACGATGCGGCGAGCCGCGGAGGTGCCGAGCACTTCCTTCGTCTGCCCCTCGAACTGCGGTTCCGCGAGACGCACGGTGACAACGGCGGTGAGGCCCTCCAGGGCGTCGTCCTTGACGACGTCGTCCTCGGCGACGCGCAGCAGCTTCTTGGTACGCAGCACCTCGTTGATGGTCTTGGCGACAGCCTGCTCGTAGCCCGCGACATGGGTGCCGCCCTTGGGCGTGGCGATGATGTTCACGAACGACTTGAGCGTCGTGTCGTAGCCCGTCCCCCAGCGCATCGCGACGTCCACACCCAGCTCACGGGTGACTTCGGTCGGAGTCATCTGACCGTGGTCGTCGAGGACCGGGACCGTCTCCTTGAAGCTGCCCTGGCCCGAGAAGCGGAGTACGTCGCAGACGGGCTTGTCGGAGGCCAGGTACTCGCAGAACTCGCTGATGCCGCCGTCGAAGCGGAAGGACTCCTCGCCCTTGCTGCCACCCTCGCCGAGCCCGTACTCGTCGCGGACGACGATGGTCAGGCCGGGTACCAGGAAGGCGGTCTGCCGGGCGCGCTGATGCAGGTTCTCCAGGGAGAGCTTGGCGTCCTTGAGGAAGATCTGGCGGTCGGCCCAGTACCGCACCCGCGTGCCGGTGCGGGCCTTGGGGACCCTCTTGAGCTTGCGCAGCCCGGAGGACGGGTCGAAGGCGGCGTCTGCGCCCTCGCCCTTGAAGGCGCCGGGCGTGCCCCGCCGGAAACTCACCGCGTGTGTGTTGCCCCCACGGTCCACCTCGACGTCCAGGCGGGCCGAGAGCGCGTTCACCACGGAGGCGCCCACACCGTGCAGGCCGCCGGAGGCCGCGTACGAGCCGCCGCCGAACTTGCCTCCGGCATGCAGCTTGGTCATCACGACTTCGATGCCTGAAAGGCCGGTTTTGGGCTCGACATCGACCGGGATGCCCCGGCCGTTGTCCCGCACCTCGACAGAGCCGTCGTCATGCAGGGTCACATCGATGTGGTCGCAGTAGCCCCCGAGGGCTTCGTCCACGGAGTTGTCGATGATCTCCCAGAGGCAGTGCATCAGACCGCGGCTGTCGGTCGAGCCGATGTACATGCCCGGGCGCTTCCGCACGGCCTCTAGACCTTCGAGGACGAGCAGGTGCCGCGCGGTGTAGTTGGAACCGTCCCGGTCTGCTCCGGTCAGCAGGGCTGTGGACGGCACGGACGTCTCGGCGGTCACGCGGTTCGCTCCTCGCTGAATTTCAGTTGGGGCCCTTTTGGGTAAGGGCCCGGCTTCGGTCACCGGTCTGAGGGTACCGAGGCCTGGTAGAGCCGTTGTAACGCCACCCTCGTCCCAAACGCAGACTAGTCCAGGGTCGCATGCTTGTTCGATCCCTCGTTGGAGTGAAGTACATATCACGTTCCCTTCCAGGCATGAACCATTTAGGCTCCGGGCACGTCCTCAAGAACAACCGGCAAGCCAGCCGGTGAGGACTGAACCTGACAGAGCGCGAACCCGTAAGACACGAAGACACGCAATACGGCTCATTCGCCGCCAACCGGCAGCAGACAGCCGACTCGGAAAGATTTTTTTCGAGGAAGAGCCACGAGCGGGAACGTTTTCGGCCTGGTTGGATGTTGACCCTGGTACGACAGCTCGTCGAGCTAGAGAAGAGGCGACGTGACTACTGTTCTGACCCCCGCGAGCCCACTGACGGCCGCTGACCGCTGCGACCGTTGCGGCGCCCAGGCATATCTGCGCGTCGTCCTCCTCAACGGTGGTGAACTGCTCTTCTGCGCCCACCACGGGCGCAAGTTCGAGCCGGAACTCAAGAAGATCGCCGCTGAGATACAGGACGAGACGGAGCGGCTGACGGCCGCCCCGGCAAGCGCCAATGACGAAGAGCACTGACACTTCGCGCAGACGACGAGCCATCTCCGGCACAGGCCGGTGACCGGGCGGCCGCCCCTGATTCCAGGGGCGGCCGCTCGCGCTCGTGACTGCGGAAGGCGCAGCCGACCCGCAGAGGTCGTCGGGCGGCTCTCAGCGACCCGTTCGGAGCGCTGTGACGACCCCTGAGGCCCGCGTATAGACCCCGGGGCTGCCGACCCGTCCACAGCCGCTTCCCCACGACACAAGGCCGATCAGCCGCCCCTGAGCGACCAGAGGCCCGCCGCTGTCACCCTGGCAGGCGTCCCGGCCGCCACCCGTCTCTCCCGCGCACAGCATGGAGCCGGCGAGGTACGTTCCGTCCGCACTGCCCGGATAGGCCTGCTCGCAGACCGCGTCGGACAGCACCCGGACACGCGAGGCCCGAAGGGCACTCGCGTAGTCGCCGTTCCCTGTCGTGTCGCCCCAGCCGTAGACCACAGCACCCGTACCGGGCTGGTACGCGGCGTCTTCGGCGCCCGCCATGCGAATGACCGAACCGGCGGCGAGCGGTTCCGCGAGGGTGAGTACGGCGAAGTCCCCGGCATTCGTGTAGCTGTCATGCCGCGGATTGATCCAGATGTCGCGTACCGCGATCTCCCTGCCCCCGTCCCCCCGCAGGTCTCCGCGACCCGCTACGACTCTCAGATCCCGGACCTGCCGAGGGGGAGCGCCCAGTACTTCCTCGCCCAGGCAGTGGGCGGCCGTCAGCACCGTCTCCCGCCCGATCACCACTCCCCCGCAGAACTGTCCCGCGCGTGTTCCCCCGAACCGGTCACGGCTGGCCAGCGCCACCATCCAGGGGGTCTCGGCGATCTCCACCGGGTAGCCGCCGATGACGACGTCGGCTGTCGCGGGGGCCGGGGACGCCAGCGGTATCACGGCGGCCGTGGCCGCGAGGGCCAAAGCACGGGTGAACGTACGACGCATGCGCGCTCCTCACTCTGGGGTTGTCACGAGACACCCAGAGTGATCCACCCGGCGGCGCTCCGCACTCCGCACGAACCAAGGGCCCGGCTCCCCTGACGGGAGGCCGGGCCCTCGATGACGTACTGCGGCCGAGGCCTAGTCCAGGTAGTCGCGCAGCACCTGCGAGCGCGACGGGTGACGCAGCTTCGACATCGTCTTGGACTCGATCTGGCGGATGCGTTCGCGCGTCACGCCGTACACCTTGCCGATCTCGTCGAGAGTCTTCGGCTGACCGTCGGTGAGACCGAAGCGCATCGAGACGACGCCCGCCTCGCGCTCGGACAGGGTGTCCAGGACGGAGTGCAACTGCTCCTGAAGGAGGGTGAAGCTAACCGCGTCGGCCGGGACGACCGCCTCGGAGTCCTCGATGAGGTCACCGAACTCGCTGTCGCCGTCCTCGCCCAGAGGGGTGTGGAGGGAGATCGGCTCACGACCGTACTTCTGGACCTCGATGACCTTCTCGGGGGTCATGTCGAGTTCCTTGGCCAGCTCCTCCGGAGTGGGCTCGCGGCCCAGGTCCTGAAGCATCTGGCGCTGCACGCGCGCGAGCTTGTTGATGACCTCGACCATGTGCACCGGGATACGGATGGTGCGGGCCTGGTCGGCCATGGCGCGGGTGATCGCCTGGCGGATCCACCACGTGGCGTACGTCGAGAACTTGTAGCCCTTGGTGTAGTCGAACTTCTCCACCGCGCGGATGAGACCGAGGTTGCCCTCCTGGATGAGGTCCAGGAAGAGCATGCCGCGGCCGGTGTAACGCTTGGCCAGGGAGACCACCAGACGGAGGTTGGCCTCCAGGAGGTGGTTCTTGGCGCGGCGGCCGTCCTCGGCGATGATCTCCAGCTCGCGCTTGAGCTTCGGCGCGAGCTTGTCGGCGTTGGCCAGCTTGTCCTCGGCGAACAGACCGGCCTCGATGCGCTTGGCGAGCTCGACCTCCTGCTCGGCGTTGAGCAGCGGGACCTTGCCGATCTGCTTGAGGTAGTCCTTGACGGGGTCTGCGGTGGCGCCGGCCGCGGCGACCTGCTGAGCGGGCGCGTCGTCCTCGTCCTCGTCGGACAGCACGAAGCCCTGGGCGCCGTCCTCGGTGGGCTCCTCGCCGGCCTTGGCCGTACCCGGAGTCTCCTCGGTCGCCTCGTCGTCGCCCTGCTCGGCGTCGGCGCTCTTGGCGGTGGTCTTCTTCGCCGCCGTCTTCTTGGCGACGGTCTTCTTCGCGACCGTCTTCTTGGCGGTGGCCTTCTTGGCCGCGGCCTTCTTGGCGGTCGCATCCTCGGCGGGATCGTCGACCTCGGGCATCACCGGCGTGGCGGTGGCGGTGCCCTTCTTGACCGTCGCCGTCTTCGCCGCGACGGTCTTGGTGGCGGTGCGCTTGGCGGGACTCTTCGCTGCGACGCTCTTCCGGGTGCGCTTCGGCTCCGCGGCACTGACCATCAGCGTCACACCCTCTTCCTCGAGGATCTGGTTGAGGCTGCGCAGTACGTTCTTCCACTGAGTGGCCGGAATCTGGTCAGCTTCGAAGGCCCGACGCACGTCATCGCCGGCGATCTGCCCCTCAGCCTTTCCCCGCTCAATGAGCGCCATGACAGAGACGGACTCGGCGATCTCCGGCGGGAGCGTACGGGATGTGCTGGCCGACACGAACAACCTCTCGGAACGTTGGAAAACGGCTTCCGGCCCCGTCCACTGCGGAGAGGAGCCGACGACCGCCGACTTTGGAATGGGCCGACGGCGCGGGCGGGAGCCGGGAAGAGTCACAGCGCCTGAAGCGGCGCCCATATTCCCTACTCGGCTGTCACCTCTTAGGTCATCGCGCTGCCCCGAAGAGTGTTACGCCCAATCTGCGTGGCCCGAGTCACACCCCGTAAGCGCCCAAAAGTGGCCAGATACGGTCAGAGGTGGTCAGCGGACGATCCCAGCATCCCATCGCACCGCCGGGCCCCGCCGGATCCTCCAGGAATCCGGCGGGGCCCGGCGGCAGACGGTTCGCCGGCCGATGGGTGCCACGCGGGACGAACGCTCCCGACCACGCCACCCGCGGTACGCGATCAGTGCTCGCGCGGCGCGGGCACGACGCGCTCCACCTCGGGGTGGACGGTGAGCAGCTGCCGCATGGCCGCCTCGGCGCCCGAGGCGTCGCCCGCCGCGAGCGCGTCGGCGATCCGGGCGTGGTGCGAGAGGGAGGCCTCGTTCGGCCGGTCGCAGCCCGCGATCGGGCCGCCGGACACCTGGAGCGCGGCCGACACGATCCCCGAGAGGTGCTCCAGCATGCGGTTGCCCGCGACCTGGATGAGCAGCGAGTGGAACTCCGCGTCGGCCCGCGAGAACGTGAGCGCGTCACCCTGCCCCATCGCGTGGCCCATGATCTCGACCATGTCGGTGAGCCGCTGCTGGACCTCCGGCCGGCCGTGCCCGGCGGCGAGGCGGGCGGCCAGCGGTTCGATCGTCCAGCGCAACTCGCTCAGCTCACGACGCTGGTCGTCGCGCTGCGGGCCGAAGGCGCGCCATTCGATGATGTCCGGGTCCAGGAGGTTCCAGTCGCTGACCGGCCGTACGCGCGTGCCGACATTGGGGCGGGCGCTGACCAGGCCCTTCGCCTCAAGAACCCGCAGGGACTCACGGACGACGGTGCGGGAGACCTCGAATCGCTGGCCGATCTCCTCGGGGACGAGCGGGCGGTCGGCGCCCAGATCACCGGAGACGATCATCTGACCCAACTGCTGAACCAGTTGGCCATGCAGGCCGCGGCCGCGACTTCCGGCGGCACGTCGGCCCATGCGGCCCAGGTCCGGGTCCGTGGCATCCCACACAGAGCCGCCGACGCGGTCTGCGCCGGGGCCCTCCGCGTAGGGGTAGCGGTCGAGTTCGCCCGGACCGGTCAGGCCGGAGTCTGCGGAACGGGCGGCGGTCATCATGGCGTGCGCAAGGGTAGTCACGGATCCTTTGTCGGCGTCGTCTCCAACTCCCTTGAGGTCTTTGGTGAAAAGCACACGAAAGGGTGATCGCTCACCCCGTCGCAATTGACGCCTTATCGGAAAGAAATGGGCGTTCTGCGTGGAGTTGTGCACATGAGGGGAACACACGTGCACGGACGGTCGTCATCGGACCCGGCTCCGCAGGGCCGTGAGCAGATATGCGCAGAGCAGAGCCGTGAGTGACAACATCAGTGCGCCGGCGACGGGTTGAGCGATCACCTCTGCCGCGGCGACCAAATAGTGCTCACCCCCGAACGGCCACCGCACCAGTACGAGCTCACGCGACCGCGTCGACAACCCGGCAGCCGTCCGGACCGACGGCCCCTCCAGAACCTTCTGCACGATCGGTACGACCAGGATCGGCACGGCGAGGACCGCCGCGAGGCCGGCGGTGGTGGACCGGAAGATCCCCGCCGCCAGAACCCCCGCCCAGGCGCAGCCGATCACGAGACCGACCCAACTGGCTCCCGAAGAAATCCAGTCCGGCGGAACTCCGGTCAGCTCCCGCCCGTAGACGATGTAGAGCAGTTCGGCGTTCAGACCCACCACGCCGAGGGCGAGCGTCGTCGCGGTGGCCGCCGCGACGACGAGCTTGGCGGCCAGCAGCCCCAGGCGACGGGGGACGGTACCGCGATCAGCGGCCAGAGCGGGGTGCCGGAACTCGTCACCGAAGGCGAAGGCGCCGAGCAGCCCCGCACCGAGTGCCGCGGGCGGCAGGGGGAAGTCCCGCGGCCACGCGGCGAGCAGCCGCGGCTGCGGCGTGTGTCCCGCCCTGGCCAGGAGTACGGCGATGAGGGCGGAGACGACGAGCACGGCGGCCGCGGTGAGCCAGCCCGTACCGACCCCGGCCGCGCGCCGCACCTCGTAGCGCAGCGGACGCAAGGGCCCCGCGCCCGGGCGGACGGTGATGGGCGGCGGCAGGGGTGACAACTCGCGCGCGCCCCGCATCCCCGCGCTCCGCACCGACACCCCGACCTCACTCCCGGCCTCAGCCTCGCGAGGACTTTCCCCCGACGCCAGCGTCAGCGCCTGCTCCGGCTCCGGCTCCGGATGTGAAACGGGCGTCGCCCCCATGTCCCCGACCTCATCGGCGAGTTGGTGTACGAGGATGCCGTGGCGGTAGGCGGACTCGCCGACGTCGGCGCAGGTGCTGCCATACACGGAGAGGCGATTGCCGTCCTCCCGCACGACCTCCACGGAGCACCGGGCGGTGCGGGCCTCCTTGATCAGCAGAGCCCCGAGCCGGGCGGCGTGCGGGCTCCGGACGGCGACTCTGGGCCGGAGCCGGGTACGTGCGAAGTCCGCGGCCTCCTGGTCGGCGACGAGCCTGCCCTTCTCCAGCGTGACGACCCGGTCGGCGGTCCGCGCCGCCTCCCTGGGATCGTCCGTGGTGAACAGCACGGTGCCGCCCGCACCGGCGTGGGCGCGCAGCACCCCGTGCAGCCAGCGGCTTTCGCGAGCGGAGAGTCCGTCTGTGGCGCCGTCGAGCACGAGGGTGTGCGGATCGGACAGCAGCGCGCAGGCGAGGCCCAGTCGGCGGTCCATACCTCGCGAGAGAGTCTCCAGACGTTCGTCGCGCAGGCTGACGAGGCCCACCACCTCCAAGACGTCATCGGCGCGGCGTGCGGGTACGCCGGCCGCGGCCGACAGCATGCGGAGTTGACCTCGGACCGTGCGCGCCGGGTGGCCGGGAACCTCGCCGAGGAGAACGCCCACCTCGCGCGAGGGATGGGCGATGCGGTGCAGCGGGCGGCCTCTGAAGTAGGTGATTCCGCGGCCCTGTTGCAGTTCGAGCATCAGCCTGAGGGCGGTCGTCTTGCCTGCGCCCGGGGCTCCGAGGAGCGCCGTGACACAGCCGGGCGACGCCTCGAAGGAGACGTCGTCGACAGCCGGGGGAAGCTCCTTGCGGGCGTTGCTGGTCAGTCCGATGGCCTGGATCACCCAAAGCAAGATAGCGCGATATGTACCGTTTTCCGGTCACCTTAGGCGCGGCCTGAAGCAGCCCCCGCTCCGGTCCGGCCAGTTACCCGGAGTGCAGGCACCGTGTCCGACGTCTCCCGGGTCGGCGTCAGACTTCGGGGCGGAGCATCGGGGGGTTGAGCAGGGTGGCGCCGCCCGCCCGGAAGAGCTGGGCGGGGCGGCCGCCCTGCCGGGTCGTCGTCCCGCCCGTGGGGACGAGGAATCCCGGCGTACCGGTCACCTTGCGGTGGAAGTTGCGCGGATCGAGCGCCACCCCCCACACCGCTTCGTACACCCGGCGCAGCTCGCCGACCGTGAACTCGGGCGGGCAGAAGGCCGTGGCCAGCGACGAGTACTCGATCTTGGACCGGGCGCGCTCCACACCGTCCGACAGGATCCGGGCGTGGTCGAAGGCGAGCGGCGCGGCCTGTTCCCCGTCACGTCCGTAACCGCCCTGCTGAAGCAGATCCTCGACAGGAGCCCAGCGCGCGCTGTTCGCGTCTCCGCCGGCTCTGGGCGCGGGCAGGTCGGGCGCGAGAGCGAGATGGGCGACGCTGACAACCCTCATGCGCGGGTCACGCTTGGGATCGCCGTAGGTCGCGAGCTGCTCCAAGTGTGCCCCGTTCGCCTGTGCGGGAGCGTCCGGGGCGTGCGCGCACAGCCCGGTCTCCTCCATCAGCTCCCGCGCCGCGGCCTGCGACAGGTCCTCGTCGGGGCGCACGAAACCACCGGGCAGCGCCCACCGCCCCTGGAAGGGCGGCTCGCCCCGGCGGATCGCCAGCGCGCACAGGGCGTGACGACGCACGGTCAGCACGACCAGGTCGACGGTGACGGCGAACGGCGCGAAAGCTGACGGGTCGTAGGGCATGCCGCGATCATAGTCGTCTGCCTGACGATAAACACTCTCTTCACCGGTCGCTCACATGGCTGATCCGACGCTCCCGGGCAGGAACCGCGGCCCCCGTGATCCCAGGTCCGCGGCAGGCCGGCCTTCACGCCCCCAGCTGCAGCCCGTCGGCCGCATCCTCGACCAGAGCAAGACCGAGCCTGCTGACGCGTACGGAGAAGGGGGCGCCCGCGACCCGCAGGCCGGTCAGCCCGATCTCTCCCAGCGGGGCACTGCGCACCGGACGCAGCGTCACCGTGCGAGCCGGGGCGTCGGGACGGATCCCGGTGAGTGTCGCGAGCAGGAGGACGCCGGCGGCCGCGGCGGTGGCCGCCGGTCGGCAGGCCGTCGGGTGCGGTACGGGGGAACCGCCTTCCGCGCGTTGCTCCCCCGCGTACATCTCCGGCAGCCGGTGACCGAAAGTCTCGGCCGCCGCCAGCACGCCCAGCAGTAGCGAACTCGCCTCCTTCTCGTAGCCCGCGGCTGCCAGTCCCGCCACGGCGAGAGCCGTCTCGTGGACGCGCACGGACCCGCTCCGGTGCCCGAACGGATTGTAACTCGTCTCCTTCACACCCAGGCTGCGCAGCCCCCAGCCGGAATCCATGTCGGGTCCGCCGAACAGACGCGCGAGTTGTTCCGTCTGCACCTTGTCGAGCAGGCCCGGGGCCGGTGCGCCGGCGCCGAGCAGTCCGGTGTCGAGCAGGTGGACACCGCCGGAGCCGAGGTGCGGCACGAGCCGTCCGCCCGGCAGTCGGGCCGCCGCCGGCCTGCCGCCCCCTCTGTCCTCGATCCAGAAGTCCTCCCTGAACGCGGTCCGCATCTCTCCCGCCCACTCCCGCAGCTCGGCACCGCCTCCCCTGCCGTACGCGTCGAGGAGGTCGGCGCCCAGCAGAGCGGCCCGGTGAGCGTGCGCCTGCGTCTCGCAGCGCCATGGCCCGCCCGGTGGCGGATCCGCCAGATACATGCCGTCACCGACAGCTGTCCGCAGCCACTGCAGACACCGTTCGGCCGCGGGCAGCAACTCCTCCGTCTCCGGCTCGGAGAGCCCCCAGCGACGGGCTTCCGCGAGCACCACGGGAAAAAGCAGCGTCGCTTCCTGCCCTGTGCAGCTCGGTGGCAGCTGGGCGCCGACCTGCCGACGCGGGCCGGGAATCAGTCCGGATCGCGGTCCGGCGGACGCCAGTTGGGTGCGGGCGAGAGTCCGCAGGGTTCCCGCGGCGAGGCGCGTGCCCAGCGGCAGAGTCATGCGCGCTGCCGCCAGGGCCTCGGACGGCGCCATGCCGCAGCGCCAGGGTGCGCCGGCCGCCAGGTGTATGTCGGACGGCTGAGCGGGATCACGCAGGAGAAGAGCCTGCAGATCCCCGATACTCCTGCGCAGCAGCGCCTCGGCCCTTGGATCGTCACTCGCGGCCCGAGCCGGAGCGAAGGGGCTCATGGCACTGCGCGCAACGGCTCGGACGGGCCCCGCCCCTGCCGGACCTACCTTCAGCTCCACGCTTCGGGTGCCGCCGGGAGGCAGTTCGAACTCCCAGCGCAGCAGCCCGGCGGAGGCCAGCGCATCCGAAGGCGGCGGTTCGGCAGTGACAACGGAGTTGTTGGTGGCGCACGACCACCGCATCCCTGAATCGTGGACACTGGCCGCCAGATCGGGACCGGCTCTCCCCGCCGCGACCGCACCCAGTTCGGCCAGGTCCGTGCCGAGCACCACCTCGACGGGGAGGCGCAGCGGTCGATCGGTCGCGCTGCGCAGGGTGATCCGCTCTGTCCCGTCCGCATGTCGCATCCGTTCGACCAGGACGTCCGGGTCGGGTCCACTGTCGGCGGAGAGGCTCAGGACCGCCACGAACCGCGCCTGGTCGGGCGCGACCATCCGGGCCTGGACCGCGAGCGGCTCCCGGCCCGCCACCCGCAGCCTGCATCGGGAGAGCATCCGCCGACCCGACCGGTAGAAGCCCTCCAGCCCGTGCCCCGTCAGTTGCCCCTGTTCCGTGGAGATCGCGAGTCCCGGCAGGGCGACACAGATCAGTGCGGTGTGGGCGGGTGGCAGAGTCACTGTGCCGCGCTGCACGTCCGGCGCCGTATGCGGGGCCAGGGCAGCGCCGCGGCCTATGGAGGGCTGCGCGGACCTCCCGAAGCGCGACGGGTCGCTGTTCGGAACGGAAGGTGTGGAGGACGGGATGGGCAGAGGCATGGGGCGGCTTCTTCTGTGCTCCGTCCGCTGAGTGGGTGCTCGGCGGTGATGAGGGCTCGGCCATGTGCGGGGACTCCGACGGGGCGCGGCCTGTGCGACGGCACGGCACGGCCGAGGGCTGCGCCACTCAGGTGAACGGGGCGGGCCTGCCCCGAGTCACGCCCTTGTCCGGGGAAGCGCTCTGATCGAACCCGCCCGGCCGATCCGTCGACACCGGCGCCCGGCCCGCCTACACACCGTTGTCCGGCGTCCTCGGCGTTCCAGGCCGCCCGACGCTCCCGGCACCCCCCGCGTTCCCCGCGCTTCGGCGAGAGCGAGCCGCGCCACCTGTGCTGCCAGCACCGCGGCCGGTGCTGCCGCCACCTCGGCCGGTGCTGTTGCCGTCTCGGCCCGAGCCACCCTCTGTGAGGGCTCCGGGGCCGGGAGAGGTGGACTTAGGACGCCGCGTGCCACCGGTACCGGCCGGTCGGGTACCAGGCCGGTCGGCCGCGCCCTCAGTAACCCGCGACCTGCGTCGGCGGCGGGCGGACCCCTTGACAGGCCCCGCCGGGGCGACTCCGAACAGCCCATCGGCGTCCGACGGCACCACAGGCACCGCAGGCACCGCAGGCGAGGCGAGCACCTCACCGTCGACACGATCGGCACGCTCCCCCCGTAGACAGCGGCGGATCGACTCCGGGTCCAGACCCTCGTTGCACGCCTGGTGGAGCAGCCTGGCGAAGAGGTACCCGGAATCCGCTCCGAGCGCCATGGCCAGGGCTTCGCGGGCCTCCAGTTCGTCGCCGGAGGACCAGGCGACCCACCCGGCGAGCGTGAGCGGCGCCGCTGCGTGCTCCCCGTACGAGCCGACGCAACGGCGTGCCAGGGCCCTCCACAGGCGCAGGGCCGGTCCGGCCTCGTCCCCTTCCATCCACTCCGCCGCCCGGTCCCGTGTCGTGCGGTCCTGCAGACCGAGGATCAACGTGGCCGCCTCCTCGTGACGCAGTAGCTCGTCGTCCCGGAGATCCGCCGGCAGTGTGCCGGGACCGGCGGCGGAGGTGGCGTCGGCGAACCGGCGCATGACCTGGTCGGCCAGCTCCAAGGTCCTGGCCGCCACACCTGCGCGGCTTCCCTCGTCCAGAATCCGGGGGATCAGCGCCATGCTCACCGCGTCGAGGGCGGATTCCTGATCCAGCGCCGCGTTGCTCTCCCATGGAGTGAGCCTCGCCCGCAGCTGCCGCAGGGTGCCCCGCACCTGGAGCCCGGCGTAGGTGGCGGCCGCGGCCAGCACGGACGTGCCCGGCAGCCCCATGGACGTACCGTCCGACGGGCAGCAGTGTTCGCTGGGGCAGCAGTACGACCAGAAGCGGCCGTCCGAGATGCACAGCGCCTCGACCACCGGCACGTCGAGCGCTCCGCAGGCCTTGCGCAGCAGTTGTGCGAGCGGACGCAGACGTTCCATCACGGCCCGGCCCGACTCTCCTTCCCCGGGTTCCTGGCAGAGGAAGGCGACCATGCTCTCGGGCAGGGCGCCCCTGCGCTCGCTGCCCTTCACCAGGCCGTGCGTCAGCTGCTGCGCCACGGACGGCCAGTCGTCCGCGTGGCCCGGGATGCCGAGTCGGGCCCGTCCGCCGAAACGGCCGCGCCCGTCCCTGTCGTGCAGGGCTACGAGCACGATGCTGTCCTCGGGCCGGTACCCGAGCAGGTACGGCAGGGCATCGGCCAGTTCGGCCGGAGTGCGGAGGGTGACCTGGTGGTCCGGACACAGGCTGCCGGTCCCGCCGTGTGCGGCGGCGCCCGCGCCGTGTGCCGAGTCGGCGGAGGTCGTACCGGCATGCCCCTTCCGCCGCCCGGCGCGGTCCGCGCCCGGCCCGCCTCGTCCACCCCACCCCTCGTGCCCGTCCTGCCGATCTTCCCCGCTCTGCCCGCTCTGCCCGCTCTGCTCGTCCGTGCTCTTCTGCTTGGCGATCTCGTCGCGGTGGCCTGTGTCACCGTCGCCGAGGTTCCCGGCCGGTTCGCTGTGGTTCGTCATGCCGTGACCATCCCGCGAAACCCGCAATTCCGCTTTGCCCTGTGGATAACCACGACCATGGCCACGTCAGAAGTTGTCCACAGCGGACCGGCTCATTCGCGCGATGTCCGACCCATCGGGTTGCATGGGGCCATGAGCAACGAAGAGCTGCGCACAGCGGCCGACACCGTCCTCGCCCGCCTCGTCGGCGCGCCGGGGGGCGACGCCCGGCTGCGCGAGGACCAGTGGCGCGCCATCGAGGCCCTCGTGGCCGACAAGCGCAGGGCCCTGGTCGTGCAGCGCACCGGCTGGGGCAAGTCCGCCGTGTACTTCGTCGCGACCGCGCTGCTGCGGGAGCAGGGAGCCGGTCCCACCGTGATCGTCTCCCCCCTCCTCGCTCTCATGCGCAACCAGGTCGAGGCAGCCGCACGCGCCGGCATCCGGGCGCGGACCATCAACTCGTCCAATGCGGAGGAGTGGGACACGATCCAGGACGAGGTGGCCGAGGGTGAGGTCGACGTCCTTCTGGTGAGCCCCGAGCGGCTCAACAACCCCGACTTCCGGGACCAGGTGCTGCCCAGGCTTGCGGCGGCGACCGGTCTCCTCGTGGTGGACGAGGCGCACTGCATCTCCGACTGGGGCCACGACTTCCGCCCGGACTACCGCCGCCTGCGCACCATGCTCGCCGACCTTCCCTCGGGCGTCCCGGTCCTCGCGACCACCGCCACGGCCAACGCGCGCGTGACGGCCGACGTCGCCGAGCAACTGGGCACCGGTGGGAGCACGGACGCCCTCGTCCTGCGCGGCCCCCTGGACCGCGAGAGCCTGAGTCTCAACGTGCTGCAACTGCCGGACGCCGCCCACCGGATGGGCTGGCTCGCCGAGCACCTGGGCGAGCTGCCCGGCTCAGGGATCATCTACACACTCACCGTGGCCGCCGCCGAGGAGGTCACCGCCTTCCTCCGGCAGGCCGGGCACACCGTGACCTCGTACACGGGGAAGACGGAGAACGCGGACCGCCAGCAGGCCGAGGAGGACCTGCTCGCCAACCGGGTCAAGGCCCTTGTCGCCACCTCGGCGCTGGGCATGGGCTTCGACAAGCCCGACCTCGGCTTCGTGGTGCATCTGGGTTCGCCGTCCTCACCCATCGCCTACTACCAGCAGGTGGGCCGCGCGGGCCGTGGTGTCGAGCATGCCGAGGTGCTGCTGCTGCCCGGCAAGGAGGACCAGGCGATCTGGCAGTACTTCGCATCGATCGCCTTCCCTCCGGAGGAGCAGGTCAGGCGCACCCTCGATGTTCTCGGCCAGGCGGGCCGTCCGCTGTCGCTCCCCGCGCTCGAACCCCTGGTGGAGCTGCGCCGGTCACGGCTCGAAACGATGCTCAAGGTCCTGGACGTGGACGGTGCCGTGAAGCGTGTCAAGGGCGGCTGGATCTCCACCGGCACCCCATGGACGTACGACACCGAGCGCTACGCGTGGGTCGCCAAACAGCGCGCGGCCGAGCAGCAGGCCATGCGCGACTACGTGACGACGACCGGCTGCCGGATGGAGTTCCTGCGCCGGCAGCTGGACGACGAGGGAGCCGCCCCGTGCGGTCGTTGTGACACCTGCACGAAGCCGCGGTTCTCCGACGCCGTGTCCTCGTCCGCACTGGACTCGGCGCGTGGCGAGCTCGGTCGCGCGGGTATCGAGGTGGATCCCCGGAAGATGTGGCCCACGGGCCTGCCCGCCGTGGGCGTCGACCTGAAGGGACGCATCCCGGCCGGGGAACAGGCCTCGATCGGACGGGCGCTGGGAAGGCTTTCGGACATCGGCTGGGGCAACCGGCTGCGGCCGATGCTCGTACCCCAGGCCCCGGACGGGCCTGTTCCGGACGACGTGGCACAGGCCGTCGTCGGCGTGCTGGCCGACTGGGCGAAGGGGCCGGGCGGCTGGGCCTCGGGCGGTTCAGGCGCCGTGCCACGCCCGGTCGGCGTGGTCACCATGGCCTCGCAGCGCCGGCCGCAGCTGGTGCAGACGCTGGGTGCACGGATCGCCGAGGTCGGCCGTCTGCCGCTGCTGGGCTCCATCGAGTACGCCCCGGGAGCCGACGCCGCCCAGGTCTCCAGAAGCAACAGCGCGCAGCGGCTGAAAGCTCTCGACGGCGCGCTCGTGGTGCCGCCCGGTCTGGCCGCGGCGCTCTCCGAAGCCGATGGACCTGTCCTGCTCGTGGACGACTCGACCGACACCGGCTGGACGCTCGCGGTGGCCGCGCGCATGCTGCGGCGGGCCGGCGCCCAGGGGGTGTTGCCGCTGGTACTCGCCGTGCAAGGTTGATTCCCGCGGTGCGGTGGTAAATACCGAGCAGGGATATAAGCAACGGATCGCCAGATAACGGTCGGTGGCCCCAATTGCTCGTTGCCGCAACCAAGTTCGACAGGAAGAATTGGCCTCGCGCCCCGCGTGACCTCCCGAGGTCGTCCGTTCGGGCTGTGCTGCGGCGCGCTCCCCCAGTCCGACCTCGCCCGCTGTGTGGGCGCGTAGCCGAAGGGAGGACCGTGACCTTCGGATTCGCTCCGTCCTCGGCGGCATCGATGTCGACGGCCGCCACTTCCGCCAATCCACTGACCCGGATGCTCGAACCCGCCGAATGGGCCGCTGCGGGGATTCCGCTTCTGCGCAATCCCCGGGAGGTCGTCAGCGGACTGCACTCCCGGCATCGGCCCGGCCCCACGACCGCGATCGTGGCTGTGCTCGACCCCGACGAACGGCTGAACGCGAGCGCTTCCTTCATCAGGCGGCCGGCTCCGGCGGACGGCTGGATGTTCCGCAACGCACTGCTCGCGCAGCTGCGCCGGGTCATCCCGCACGACCTGCGACGCCGGACACCGGTGCGTACCGCCGTGCTGCTCTACTGCCGTGACGGCGACGCGCGGTGGACGGAGGAGGACGGCGCGTGGATGTGGGGGCTGCGAGACGCCTGCACGCTGCATGGCCTGCGCTGCGGGGCCTACATCACACTGACACGTGACGGCTGGCAGGTGCTCGGCGAGGGACGCGGAGGACGCCGGCCCAACGCGGACTCGCCGCCGGAATCACTGGAGTCCCTCGCGGCGGCCGAGTCCATACAGCCGCGCACCGGCGGGTCCGCCTCGGAGGTACTGCGCCGCGCGGCCGCGCGCTGAGCACGGGCGCAGGCACAGGCACAGGCACAGGCTTCGGTACGACCGAACGCGACATCGACGCATCAGCACATGGGCGCATGGACACATGGGCGTATGGACACACCGGCACGGACACAGCCGTACCGACACCGACGCGATGCCGGACCTATGGCCGGACCTGACGCCGAAGCCGACAACGCCGGCGGACTTCGGCGTCACGCAGAACCCACGACCTCAATGCAGACGCGACCCCGGCACAGACACGGTTCCACCGCGGACACAGCCGCCTGCGCGCTCGGGCCCGGGCTCACGCTGACGCCCACACCGCACCACGACGACGACAGCACGCCGGCACATCCCCCGTACCGGCACACGTCGGACCGTCCTCTGTGCATGCTCCGAGCGGATGTCACCGCGATGGCATCCGAGTCGTGAGAGCCCCTGGAAGAACGGGGGTTCTCAGACTCCCGCGCCCAGCACCGCGTTGATCTGCTGCGGGTCTCCGCAGACGATCAGCAGGGTGCCGGCTCGGCCCAGGGCCAGCGGCAGCGCGGTGGCAGCGGTCGCGTCGGGCCCGCCATTGACGGCGACAACGACCACGGGCCGGGACGCGGCACGACCGACAGCGGAGGCGTCGGCGTAGAACACGTCGTCTCCCGCGTCGTGTTGGGCCCAGTACGCGGCCTCGCCGAAGGAGAGCTCGTGCGCGGCCCACGGATGGGGTTCGCCGGTGGTGATCACCAGCACCTCACCGGGGGCCCTGCCCGAGTCAAGGAGCAGGTCGACCGCTTCCTCGGCGGCGTCCAGCGCACCCTCGGCCGAGGCCGGGATCAGCTGGATCGTCGGGGTCGAGGCTGCGGCTGGGGCCGCCGGAGCGGCAGGCCCCGGCTTGGCCACGGCCGTGTCGCGCGGCGTGCGTTGCACAGGCGGCATCGGCCGGACAGGACCCGGACGGCCTGGACGCGGAGGTGCCGCGGGGCGGGGGCCGGGTACGGGGCGGGGGGTCGGCGCGGTCCGGCCGGTGGCCGGACTGACGCGGGGACCCTGGGCACTCTCGTGAATCTGAGGCTCCTCGGGAATGAGAGGCATGAGCTGATTTTTATCAAACGCCGGTGCGACTCGCTTAAGCGGGTGGCACATGAGTGCGAACGGAACGGTCAGAAGTCGAAGCCGAGTTGCCCTTCGATCTCCGGAACGCTTACGTCCGCCCAACTGCGGACCTTCTTGAGGTGCCGCCACTGGGGCAGCGCATCAAGATACGCCCACGACAGCCGGTGGTACGGGGTGGGGCCCCGCATCTCCAGTGCGGCCCGGTGAACCGGTGACGGATACCCGGCGTTGGCCGCAAAACCGAAGTCTGCATGGTCGACACCCAGTTCGGCCATCATTTTGTCGCGCTGGACCTTCGCGATCACCGAGGCCGCCGCCACGGAGACGCAGGACTGGTCGCCCTTGATCACCGTACGGACCTGCCACGGGATACCCAGATAGTCATGTTTCCCGTCGAGAATGACCGCGTCGGGACGCACCGGCAGCGCTTCGAGAGCGCGGCAGGCGGCCAGCCGCTGCGCGGCCGTCATCCCCAGCTGGTCGATCTCTTCCGGAGAAGCATGCCCCAGGGCGTACGACGTCACCCACTCCGCCAGTATCTCGGCGAGTGCTGTGCGCCTCTTGACGGTGAGGAGCTTGGAGTCGGTGAGGCCTTCGGGCGGGCGACGCAGGCCCGTGACCGCCGCGCAGACGGTGACCGGGCCGGCCCAGGCGCCGCGCCCCACCTCGTCGACACCGGCGATGACCTTGGCTCCGGTCGTGGCGCGCAGGGAGCGCTCGACGGTGTGGGTCGGTGGTTCGTACGGCATGACACGCTCAGCCTACGCCGCCCGGAACCGCGCACGACACCCGGTCCCCCGGGCGGCCCCAGGGCTGCCCCAAGGTCGCCCCGAAGCCTGCCCGGCGTCCCCCGGCGTCCCCCGGCGCCCCTTGGCTCCCGCCCGCGTCCGCCCGCGCTCGCCCGAAGCGCCCGCGAAGCCCGCTCAGACACCTTCCGGTCGCAGCAGCGGGACCATGAGCTGGTCGATCATCTCCTCGATGTCCCGCTCGTTCCATTCGCTCGCGCACACCTTGGAGCGGTACATCATCATCGCCGGAATGGCGTCGAGGACATAGGAGTTCGCCGCGTCCGGCCGGACCTCTCCCCGCCGGATCCCACGGTCGACGACCTCGCCGAGCAGGCGGATCGTCGGCTCCACGACCCCCGACAGGATCACCTCGTGAAAACGCTGGGCCTGGGACGAGTCGCATTCGTGAATCACCGAGCGCAGCGCGAATCCCGGGCGCGAGAACATCGCCGCGCGCGCCCGCTTGCACAGTTCCAGCAGGTCGTCGCGCACACCGCCAAGATCGGGAACGTCCACGAGCGACGGCAGCCCGGCCCGGAGCGCGTCCGCGACGAGATCCTCCTTCGACGGCCAGCGGCGGTAGACCGCCGCCTTCCCCGTCTGGGCGCCGGCCGCGACGCCCTCCATCGTGAGGCCGTTCCAGCCGACCGTACTGAGCTGCTCCAGCGCGGCATCGAGGATCGCGCGTTCGAGTACGGCGCCGCGTCTGCGCGGGGAGGCCGCCTGAGCGGGGGCGGCCGTCCAACTCGAAGTAACCATGAGCCTGTCTCCATGTGAGCGGGCGAGGGGCGCGGACGTTCGGACACCTGCACGTACGCGCCGTACGGACTGGGGTCCGTGAGCGGTCAAGTGACATCAATCGGCGGCGACTTCAGTGAACGCTTGCGTTCACTGTCGGGGACTCACTACCTTTTGACGCGACAGTGAACGCGAGCGTTCACTAACGCACTCGTGGGGGACTCAATAGTGACAACCTCTCCGTTGATCAAAGATCAGAAGCCGGGAGCGGCCCGCCGGGAGGGGCATCCCGGCATCGCGCTCACCGTCATCGCGGCCTGCCAACTCATGGTGGTACTCGACGCGACGATTGTGAACATCGCGCTCCCGCACATTCAAGGCGCGCTCAAGTTCTCCACCACGGATCTCACCTGGGTGGTCAGCGCCTACACGCTCACGTTCGGCGGTCTGCTGCTGCTCGGCGGCCGGGCCAGCGACATCCTCGGCCGGCGCCGGGTCTTCATGTCCGGCATCCTGCTCTTCACGGTCGCCTCGCTGCTCGGCGGACTCGCCCAGGAGCCCTGGCAGCTGCTGGCGGCACGCGCCCTCCAAGGGGTGGGCGGCGCGATCGCCTCCCCCACCTCGTTGGCGTTGATCACGACGACGTTCCCCGAAGGGCCGGAGCGCAACCGGGCGTTCGGGGTGTTCGCTGCGGTCTCGGCCGGCGGCGGCGCGATCGGGCTGCTCGCCGGCGGCATGCTCACCGAGTGGCTCGACTGGCGCTGGGTGCTCTTCGTCAACGTACCCATCGGTGTACTGATCGCCGTGGTCACACCGCTCTACATCAGCGAGTCCGAACGGCATCCCGGGCGCTTCGACATCGCGGGCGCGCTGACCTCGACGCTCGGTATGGCCTCGCTCGTCTACGGCTTCATCCGGGCCGCGGAGGAGGGCTGGCGGGACAGTCTCACCATCGCGTCCTTCGGCACCGCGGTCGTCCTTCTGGTGGCCTTCGCGCTGGTCGAGTCCCGGGCCAAGGAACCGATCACACCGCTGCGGATGTTCGCCGACCGCAACCGCTCGGGTACGTACGTCATCATGCTGAGCCTGGCCGCGGCGATGTTCGGCATGTTCTTCTTCATCGTTCTCTTCGTACAGAACGTGCTGCAGTACACGCCCATCGAGGCCGGCCTGGCCTTCCTCCCCATCACGGTGGCGATCGGCGTCGGCGCGGGTCTGTCGCAGCGGTTCCTGCCGGTGCTCGGCCCGAAACCGTTCATGGTGGTCGGCTCGACACTGGTGGTGTTCGGACTCGGCTGGCTCACCCTCATCGATCCCGGAAGTTCGTACGTCAGCGGTGTGCTCGGTCCGATGCTGCTGTTCGGCTTCGGCATGGGACTGAACTTCGTGACGCTGACCCTGACCGCGGTCTCCGGCGTCGCCGCGCACGAAGCGGGCGCCGCGTCCGGACTGCTCAACGCCACGCAGCAGGTGGGCGGTTCGCTCGGCCTCTCCATCCTCACGACGGTCTTCGGTACGGCGAGCCGTGACGAGGCGGAGAAGCAGGTCGCGGACTTCATGGCCAACGCCTCGGCCGAGCAGAAGGCGGAATTCGCCACGACGCACCAACTGCCCGCTCCCTGGAGTCACGAGGTGCTCGCCCAGGGCATCTCCACGGCCTTCCTGCCGGCCGTCGCCATGGCCGTGCTGGCTCTGGCCGTCGCCACACTGGTCATCCGGGTCCGCAAGAGCGACCTGGAGGCGCTGTCGGGCACAGCGGGGGTCCCGGCGGGCTGACCGGCCAACGTCACGGACACGAGGAGCAGGCCGGTCCGCCGTACTGGAAACGGCGGACCGGCCTGCTTGGTTCCCCTGCGATCGAGACGGCGGCATCAGCGGTACAGGAGGTGCACGCAGGTGTACGCACCCTCCGCGTCCTTACTCAGCGGTACGCCAGGTCCTGGTCCAGGCGGCTGCACACGCGCCAGTCGGCCTCGGGGGACGGCTTCCGCTCGTCGAGGATGTTCCGGGCGCGTGCCTCGCCATAGCTCGTGGCGTACCAGGGGTCGGCGTTCTCCCCCAGGTCCTCGTCGATGGTTTTCAGGGCACAGGACCGGAGCGGCTCATCAAGTTTGTCCAGAGCCGGCACGGCATCGGCGGACAACCCGCGCGCGTAGTCGAGGTCGAACGTGCCCGTCCGCTCGTACCGCTGGACATTGCGCTCGGCGATCAGGCCGTCGGGCGACACCAGCCCGAAGACGAGCACTGTCGCGGCGGCACTGGCCAGCACCACGCGCGGCAGCCAGCGGGCTCCGAGGACGCCGGCCGCCATGATGAGCACGATGACCAGGCCGAGCCAGAGTTCGACGGTCACCACGGAGATCCGCAGCCGGGTCAGCCCGTACGCCTCCACGTACATGTCCATACGCCGCACCGCCGAGGCCACGACCACGAGGGCGAGGGCACAGAGGATGCCGAGGACGGCGCGTACCAGCGTTCCGTCGCGCGGGTCGTCCCGGGGCGCCCAGCGCAGGGCCAGGACGATGACGAGCAGGGTGAGGAGCGTGACCAGGAGCAACTGCCAGAAGCCCTGACGCGCGTACTCGGCGTACGTCTGGCCGGTCTTGTCCAGGACAGCGTCGTATCCGCCGAGCAGGACGACGAGCTGGACGGCGTTGAAGACAGCGAAGAGCGCGATGAGCACGACCAGGGGCAGTGCCCACTCGGCGCGGCCGCGGGCGCGTCCCGGGGGCACCGCGACGCGGTCCCACCGAACCGGTGCCGCGGCCGTGTGCGCCGCCGCCAGAGCGCCGACCACGCCGATCACAAACAGAAGGACGTGCCAGGGGCCGCCGGAGACCGACGCGTCGGGCACGAGGTCCGCCAGGAGGTCGGCGAAAGCCGCGTCCGCACCGGCGAAGAGGGCGCCGAAGACCACCAGCAGAACGACGGCCACCAGGATCGCGCGCAGCATCGGGCCCACGTTGCCGCGTGCCCCGCCGGTCCGCTCGCGCAGCCCGCGCCAGCCCCAGCCCGGACCGGTGACCAGCGAGGTGTAGAGGCCGATCGGGCCGAACAGCATCCCTGTCCAGGTACGGCCGCCGTGCAGGGCGAGCGAGCCCACCGCCAGAGCCGCGACGACGGCGAGGAACGACGGCCAGCCGGCGTCTCGCAGCGCCGGAACCACCAACAGGGCGAGCGCGCCACCGCCCCACACCAGCGTCCAGGGACGTGGCCGTCGGCCCGCTCTCCCGGCCGCGAAGTACACGCCGAGCGTGATCGGTATCGCCACCAGCAGGAGATTGAGCGCCAGGCCCTCTCCGAGCAGGAGCATGCTGAGCAGACCGGTGGCCAGGGCGGCCCAGAGGGTCGCGGTACGGACGGGTGCGGGAGTTTCCGCCTGGATGTCCGCGAACCAGGACTCGACGGCGGGGCCGTCCCAGCCTCCGTCCTCGCCGGGGTCCGTCGCGACGGAGCCGTTCTCACCCGAACCGGAGTCCGCGCCCCCGCCCGAACCGGAGTCCGCGTCCCCGCCCGTGGCCTCGCCCGTGGCCTCGCCCGAACCGGAGCCCGCGCCCCCGCCTGTGGCCTTGGCCGCATCCGGGTCCGGGTCCGGGTCCGGGTCCGGATCCGGATCCGAGCCCACGGCCGCCCCCGCCCCCGTGCTCTCGGCGCCGGAGCGGGCCGCGGGAACGGTGCCCTCCGGCTTGGCAGACTCCCCCGGCTCCTCGGTCTCCGACTCTCTCGGCTCGGCCTCGGACGGTTTGTCGGACACAGGACCCCCTCCCCGACCGGTCCGGGCACCACGCAGCGCACGGCTGCGCGGGGAAGCTCAGGAACCGGTTCTCGTCGGCGCCGACTCTCGATGATCAATGCTTGATGATCAACGATCGGCGTGGCGGAAAGGGTAACCGCGGGCCTCTCGGGACAGCGGGGCGCGGCTTGTCTGTGGCAGGGCTGTGACAGGGAC
The DNA here is from genome assembly GCF_003024195.1 of Streptomyces dioscori. GTDB lineage: Bacteria > Actinomycetota > Actinomycetes > Streptomycetales > Streptomycetaceae > Streptomyces > Streptomyces dioscori. Next base: position 66,548 of record NZ_KZ679057.1, on the reverse strand, counting down.
CGGCACTTGGGGCGGGCAAAAAGAGGGCACACGCGCGTGGCCACGAACTGAGCCCGGCACCCCGCCCACCCCAGGGCAGCCCCAGGGCAGTCCTGGAACAGCCCTAGATCGCGTCCGCCGGTGTCAGCCAGCCCGGCAGCGCCTCGGTGTGCTCCAGCCACTCCGCAGGAGGCGCCCCGGCCGTGCCGGCGGCCACCACGCCTCCGACGATGGCGCAGGTCGTGTCCATGTCGCCCCCCACCTGGGCGGTGGCCCAGAAGCCGCCTGCGTAGTCGCCGAGGGCCCGCGCCGCCGACCAGAGCGCGAAGGGCACCGTGTCGTGCGCGGTCGTGCGTCGGCCGCAGCCGAGGACGGCCGCCACTGTGGTCGTGTCCCCGTAGTCGAGCATGTCCCGGGCGCGCCGCAGACCCGCTCCCACGGCGCTGCGCGGCACGAGACCGATGACGCCGTCGAGCAGCGCGCCGGGCCCGGGCGGACCCCCTGGCGCCGCGGCCAGCGCGGCGGCGGCCGCCACGGCCATGGCGCCGACCACCGCTTCGCGGTGCTGATGAGTGGGATACGCCGAGATCTCGGCCTGGTGCGTGGCCTGCTCCGGGTCGTCCGCGTACCAGGCGCCCAGCGGCGCGATCCGCATCGCCGCACCGTTGCCCCATGAGCCCTGTCCCTTGAAGAGGGCCGAGGACAGTTCGCGCCAGTCGCCGCCCTCCCGGATCTGCCGCAGCAGCCGGTCCACCGCGGGACCGTAGTCCCGGTCGGCGTCGTGGCGCTCGGCGAAGGAGCGGGCCAGTTCGTCCTGGTCGATGCGGTGGTGGGCGGCCAAAGTGGCCACTACGGAGGCGGCCATTTCCGTGTCGTCGGTCCATGTCCAGGGCCCTGGCGGCAGTGTGCGGTCCTGGAGCAGCGGATAGTTCGCGGGTACGAAGAACTGTGAGCCCAGCGCGTCCCCGACCGCGAGACCGCGCAGGCTGGCCAGGGCGCGGTCGAGGCGCCCGGCGGGAGAGGAGTCAGCGGTCATCGCCCTGCCACTCTAGTTCGTTGCTCACGGATTCCAGACAAAGGACAACAGACGCGGATAAAAGATAGCCGCCGCCTGACACAGGCACCGAATGGCGAATGACGGATCGCGGATCGCGGATCGCGGATCGGTGATGACGGATGACGGACACCGAATGGCCGATGACAAACGGCGGATGAAGGAGCCAGCGCCACTCCGTTACCGCCATGAGCCCCTTAGCCGATGGCCCCGTACGACTCCGGATCACGCCAGCGTTCGAAGGGACGGTCGATCGTGTAGCGGCCGTCCTCCCCGAGGACGAGCATCCGCATCTCCGCGTTCCCGGGGTTCGACAGCGACTCGAACTCGGCGACCGTCCAGTGGAACCAGCGCATGCAGAACAGCCGCATGGCCAGACCGTGGGTCACCAGGAGCACGTTGGGCGGGTGGTCGGGTGCCTCGAAGCTCCGGAAGAGGCTCTCCAGGAAGTTGCCGACCCGGTCGTACACATCGGCGCCTGACTCGCCCTGCGCGAAGCGGTAGAAGAAGTGCCCGTACGCGTCGCGATAGGCCTTCTGGAGACGTACGTCGTCCCGGTCCTGCCAGTTCCCCCAGTCCTGCTCACGCAGCCGGGGCTCCTCGCGGACGCGGACCTGGGCGGGGTCGAGATGGAAGGACCTGAAGGTCTCGTGGGTGCGGCGGTACGGGGAGACGTAAACGCTTACCTGCTCGTTGCCGAAGACCTCTCTGAGCCGCTTGCCCGTCTCCTCCGCCTGTCGCCACCCCTTCTCGGTGAGTGCCAGAGCGTGGTCGGGTTCACGCTCGTAGACGGAGTCATCGGCATTGCCCACCGACTCGCCGTGCCGGACAAGAACGATGCGCCGTGGACGTGCCATACCGGAACCCTAGATCGGGTCACGCCCGATCGAGCACTCGTACGGGCTTCATACGTCACAGGTCACACAGATCGCGGTCTCGTGAGACGCCCTCGGACGGCGTCGGAGCGCCCTCAGGACACCGCCGAAGATGCCATCAGACGGTCCAGGTCGGTTCCAGCTGGATGATGTCCCCCGTGAGCGCCACGACGTCCGCCTCTATCTGGGCGCGCAGAGCGAGCCGCTCCACCCGCTCGGCGCGGTACTTGCCGTGCTCGGCAGCCGACTGCCACATCGACAGGACCAGGAACTCGGGGCCGGGCGCCTCCCCGAACAGGCCACGCACCATGCCGGGCGAGCCGGCCATCGCCGGGTTCCAGACCTTCTCCTGCATCAGCGCGAAGTGCTCGGCGCGCTCCTCGTGCACGCGACAGTGCGCCACCCGCACGAGATCGGCCTCCGTGAAGCGCGGCTCGAAGCCGGTCTTCACGTCGAAACGGTGGTCGAAGAGTGTGGCGTACTGGTCCTTGAAGGTGCCCGACTGGGACGCGGCCAGCCGGTCATGGGAGCGCGCCATGAAGGAGTCGTAGAAGGCACGGCTCTCCCAGAAGGCGAAGATGTGGGCCACTCCGGGCCTTCCCCGGCTCCAGCCCCCGCCCTGCCCCCGGAATCCCGGCTCCCCCAGAAGTCCCGCCCATTTTCGCTGTCCCCGTTCGAAACCGCGGCGGTCCACCACGGTGCAGCGAATCCACTTGACCAGCACGGCGCCATCGTAAGGCCCAGGAACGTGGCGTCGGTCACGGTCGGGCGCACTGCATCCGCGCGAGCGCCCCCGGGTGCGTGGCACGATAAGCAACACGCCTCAGCTGCCCGGCAGTTGAGGCGTCCGACGCAGGGGCACCAGGAGGGATGTGCGGTGAACGGCCTCAACAAGGGCATCAGCAAGGTCGAGGTTTCGGTGAAGTGGGATCCCAGTCCCACCGGCGAACCGGCCATCGATCTCGACATCGTCGCCGCCACCTATCTCGCGACCGACACCCAGGAAGATCCCGACTACGTAGTGCACTTCGGCAGCCGTTCCCCGGACGGCACCATCTACCTCAACCGGGACAGCAAGGACGGCAAGGGCTTCGGCTGGGACGAGGTGATGACCCTGGAGCTGAGCCGTCTCAACAAGCGCTACGCGCGCGTGATGGTCGGCGTCGCCATACAGCAGCGCACCGGACGGCGCACGTTCGTCGGCGTCACCAACCCGGCCCTGCGGATCCGCGAGGGCTACACCGTCCTGTCCGAGGGCGACTTCGGCGCCGTCCTCGGGGCCACGGCCACGACGGTCGCCGAGTTCGTACGTGACGACTCCGGAGAGTGGACCTTCCGTCCCGCCGTCCAGGGCTTCGACGCGGACCCGGCGACCTTCGCAAGGATCATGGGCAACGCCGACGCGTCCTGAGGCCACGCGGCTCTCGCGCACGCGCATGCGCACGCTCCCGCACTGAAAGTACGCGGACACGCCGAAGGGGCGGTACAGCCTGTGGCTGCACCGCCCCTTCGGCATGTGGGTCCGCTGTGGATACTGACGGAGAGCACTCATTCCTGACGTGCGCTATTCCTCGGCATCTGGCTCTCGATCGGGGAACGCGCGCAGCCTCAGCTGTGGCGCCCTGTGGTCGGCGAGCCACCGCATCCGGTTGTCATCCGCCGCGATCCCGGCACGTGCGGCCTGGGTCCACTCCTCGCGGTCGAGCACCTCAAGGTAGATCGCCCGGAGCGCTTCCTGTTGTGCCGCTGTGCACCCCGCAGCCTTGGGAGGCTCCGTAGTCAGGTGCTGAGTGAGCACCGCGATCGTGAAGTAGCGCTCCATGGTCGGGCTGAGCAAACCCACATGACGGGCATGAGCTTCCAGGACCACTCTCGAATGGGGGTAGTGAGCGAGGGTGAGTCCCATCCCCCCGCAGTCGCTCATGAGATGGAGTAGCCGACCGATGTGGTCGACCATCTCGCTGTCAGTGTCGAGCTCTGCAAGCGCCTCATGGAGTCTGGCGACTGTGGCGACCTCGCCGGCGAAGTATCCGTTGAGGAAGTCGCCGTCACAGGCCCTGCGCAGCAGCCATCGTCGGGCAGCTGGGTCATCGAGTCTGCAGAGAGCCTCAACGGCATAGACACGTCCCCAGCCGGTGACTCGCTCGGCGAGCCAGAGCAGGGCTTCGACTCCTCCTGTCTGCCGCTCGAAGGCGTACGCCGCCAGCGGCCCGAAGCGGTCGGAGAGCAGCCCGATCGTCTGTATCAGTGGGATGTCGTCAGCTGTTCCCACAACGGCGAGCAGGGCAAGCCCGACAGTGACTGAGCAGCGATCGGTGCCATAGCGGACCAGCCAGCGGCCCGTTTGACGAGCGCGTTCCGTGTCCACCCGCGCAGCCGCGGCGGCGATGTGCTCGTTGTGGTGAATCGGGACATAGACGTCGTGGAAGACGTCGGCCAGTTCGCTGGGCAAGGCAGAGGGCCTCGCGAAATGCGCGTCCAGAATGAGCGCAATATCCTTGCCGGCCAAGTGCCGGCCTCTGGGCGCCTTCGGGCCTCGGCGACGGTGCAACGCGTCGTCGGGAAAGGGGTACCCGTCGCGCGGAAGCGGCTCGTCCGGAACCAGTTGATGCAGCCGCAGCGCGTGGTCGAACAGCGTTGTCGGTGATCCGGGCAGTCCTGTCCCGGTCGTCCCGCTCATCGGCGGACGGAGGACTCGATTCTCTTGATCATGGCCCGGAGCATGCCACGAGAGCAATCGCCGCGACAAGCCCTCGACCCGGCCGCGCGTTGCATCAAACACAACAGCCAGGCGTCACGCTAGTCGAGGGCGGTGGAGCCGCGAGACCGGCTCCACCGCCCTGACCAGTTATTTCACGCCCTGAAGGCGCCCGGTGTCAGCTGCAGCCGCTCGTCGAACCGCAGCCCTCGCAGATGTAGCAGGAACCGGCCCGCTGCATCTTCGTACCGCAGGAGAAGCACAGGGGGGCGTCCGCCTGGATGCCCAGCTGCATCTCCACCAGTTCGGCACTGGTGTGGGCCTGCAGCGGAGCGGGCTTGACCGCTTCGACCTCGGCCTTGGGGGTGACGACGGCCTTCAGCTCCTGCGCGCGGGGCGCGGACTGGGCCAGCCCCTCGACGTCGACCTCGTCCTCGCCGGCCTCGTACGAGCCCGTCTCCAGGTGTCGCTGCCGCTCGTCGGCCGAGTGGATGCCGAGGGCGGAACGCGTCTCGAAGGGCAGGAAGTCGAGCGCCAGGCGGCGGAAGATGTAGTCGACGATCGACTGCGCCATCCGCACGTCCGGGTCGTCCGTCATACCGGCCGGCTCGAAGCGCATGTTCGTGAACTTGGAGACGTACGTCTCCAGGGGGACGCCGTACTGCAGGCCTACGGAGACGGCGATCGAGAAGGCGTCCATCATGCCCGCGAGGGTGGAGCCCTGCTTCGACATCTTCAGGAAGACCTCGCCGAGACCGTCGTCCGGGTAGGAGTTGGCGGTCATGTAGCCTTCGGCGCCGCCGACCGTGAAGGACGTGGTGATGCCGGGACGGCCCTTGGGGAGGCGCTTGCGGACCGGGCGGTATTCGACGACCTTCTCGACCGCGGTACGGATGGTGTCCTCGGCCTTGGCCGTGACGGCGTCCGTGACGGTCTTCTCCTTCTCCTTGGTCTTCGCGGAGAGGGGCTGGCCGACCTTGCAGTTGTCGCGGTAGATCGCGAGCGCCTTGACGCCCATCTTCCACGCCTCGAAGTAGACCTCTTCGACGTCCTCGACGGTCGCCGTCTCCGGCAGGTTGACCGTCTTGGAGAGCGCGCCGGAGATCCACGGCTGGATCGCGGCCATCATGCGGACGTGGCCCATCGCGGAGATGGAACGCTCGCCCATGGCGCAGTCGAAGACCTCGTAGTGCTCGGTCTTGAGGCCCGGGGCGTCGATCACATTGCCGTTCTCGGCGATGTGGGCGACGATCGCCTCGATCTGCTCCTCCTGGTAGCCCAGGCGGCGCAGGGCCTGCGGGACGGTGCCGTTGACGATCTGCATCGAGCCGCCGCCGACCAGCTTCTTGAACTTGACCAGGGCGAGGTCGGGCTCAAGGCCGGTGGTGTCGCAGGACATCGCGAGACCGATGGTGCCGGTCGGGGCGATGACCGAGGCCTGCGCGTTGCGGAAGCCGTTCTTCTCGCCGAGACGCAGCACGTCCTGCCAGGACTCCGTGGCGGCGGCCCAGATCGGCGTGTCCAGGTCGTCCACGCGGGGGGCCACGGCGTTGGCGTCGGAGTGCTGCTTCATGACGCGCTGGTGCGGCTGCGCGTTGCGGGCGTAGCCGTCGTACGGGCCGACGACCGCGGCGAGCTCCGCGGACCGCTTGTACGAGGTGCCGGTCATCAGCGAGGTGATGGCGCCGGCGAGGGAGCGGCCGCCGTCGGAGTCGTACGCGTGACCGGTCGCCATCAGCAGGGCGCCGAGGTTGGCGTAGCCGATGCCCAGCTGGCGGAAGGCGCGGGTGTTGTCGCCGATCTTCTGCGTCGGGAAGTCCGCGAAGCAGATCGAGATGTCCATCGCCGTGATGACGAGCTCGACGACCTGCGAGAAGCGCTCGACGTCGAAGGACTGGCGGCCCTTGCCGTCGTCCTTCAGGAACTTCATGAGGTTCAGCGAGGCGAGGTTGCAGGACGTGTTGTCCAGGTGCATGTACTCGCTGCACGGGTTCGAGCCGTTGATACGGCCGGACTCCGGGCACGTGTGCCAGCGGTTGATCGTGTCGTCGTACTGGATGCCCGGGTCGGCGCACGCCCAGGCCGCCTCCGCCATCTTGCGGAAGAGCTCCTTGGCGTCGACCTCCTCGATGACCTCGCCGGTCATGCGGGACGTCAGGCCGAACTTCTCGCCGTTCTCGACGGCCTTCATGAACGTGTCGTTCACGCGGACCGAGTTGTTGGCGTTCTGGTACTGGACGGACGTGATGTCGTCGCCGCCCAGGTCCATGTCGAAGCCCGCGTCGCGCAGGGCGCGGATCTTCTCCTCTTCCTTGACCTTGGTCTGGATGAAGTCCTCGATGTCGGGGTGGTCGACGTCGAGGATGACCATCTTGGCGGCGCGGCGTGTGGCGCCACCCGACTTGATCGTTCCTGCGGAGGCGTCGGCACCGCGCATGAAGGAGACAGGACCCGAGGCGTTGCCGCCGGAGGAGAGCAGCTCCTTGGAGGAGCGGATCCGGGAGAGGTTCAGGCCGGCGCCGGAGCCGCCCTTGAAGATCATGCCCTCTTCCTTGTACCAGTCGAGGATCGACTCCATGGAGTCGTCGACGGCCAGGATGAAGCAGGCGGAGACCTGCTGCGGCTGGGGCGTGCCGACGTTGAACCACACCGGCGAGTTGAAGCTGAAGATCTGGTGCAGGAGGGCGTACGCCAGCTCGTGCTCGAAGATCTCGGCGTCAGCCGGCGAGGAGAAGTACTTGAAGTCCTCTCCGGCCTTCCGATACGTCTTCACGATGCGGTCGATGAGCTGCTTGAGGCTCACCTCGCGCTGCGGAGTGCCCACGGCACCCCGGAAGTACTTGCTGGTGACGATGTTGACCGCGTTCAACGACCAGAAGTCGGGGAACTCGACGCCACGCTGCTCGAAATTGACCGAGCCGTCGCGCCAATTGGTCATGACGACGTCACGGCGCTCCCAGGACACCTCGTCGTACGGGTGCACGCCCGGGGTGGTGTGGATGCGCTCGATACGCAGTCCCTTGGTGGCCTTGGTGCCCTTCGCGCGGGAACCTCGTGCCGGACCGCTCGCCGTCTCTGTCATGCCGCCTCCCTGTATCAGGCTAAAACGCCCTGAAGTGCCTCGTTCTTCCCGGGGCACGGTGTGTGTTCTGGTATCGCGAGCAGCGCCTACGCGTCCGCTCGCAACAGGTATGTGGTCGCCGCCGATCGGCAGGGCCGGTGCGGGCCCTTCTCGTCAGTCGGCGGCGCTTGCGGGCACGGGGACTTCGACAGCCTCTCCGGACCCGCGGTCGCTTCCTTTGCACCCCTCGCACACGTCGTCGTCGGCCGTGGCGGGGCCCTGCGTCTCTTCCCTGAGTTCCGTGATGGCGGACTCGAAGTCCTCCAGCGAGTCGAACGCCCGGTAGACGGACGCGAACCGCAGATAGGCGACGAGGTCGAGCTCCTGGAGGGGCCCGAGTATGGCCAGTCCCACGTCGTGGGTGGTCAGTTCGGCACTCCCGGTGGCCCGCACCGCTTCCTCGACCCGCTGGCCGAGCTGAGCGAGCGCGTCCTCCGTGACGGGCCGCCCCTGGCACGCCTTGCGCACGCCGTTGATGACCTTCGTACGGCTGAACGGTTCGGTGACTCCGGACCGCTTCACCACCATCAGGGAGCACGTCTCCACGGTCGTGAACCGACGGGAGCAGTCGGGACACTGGCGACGCCTGCGGATCGACGTGCCGTCGTCCGTCGTACGACTGTCGACGACACGGCTGTCGGGGTGCCTGCAGAAGGGGCAGTGCATCGAATCCAACCCTCCTCGCACAGCACGACTCGATAGCCTCGGCAGGCCCTTGAGCCCCTCGAAGCAGCCCCCAGCATAGGCGATGACCTAGGAGCTGGAAGACCGGGGGACCACAACTTCTGGGCCGCTGTGGAACTCGGACCACTATATGTAGGGCCTGACCCGAATTTCACGCTCTACGCGCGTGTCGCTCCCGTATTGGCATGTGCCGCGCGTCCATTCCGGCCGGGAGCGTACGGGGATACGGTGTGCGGCAGCGGTACGGGGGCCGGTTCCCCGCCCCTGGGGCACCTGATGGCAGACTGGTCCTCGCCCCGCTCCGACCCACAAGGCCACGGCATCGGCGGCGAACAGTACGAGAAAATGCGGCACCGAGCACCTTCGTCCGCCCCGTGCAGCGGTAGCCATACACCCAGACGCGTGATCACGTAAGGCCATTCGCGTTTTTTCACTCGAACGTGTGTTTGGCGCAACCTTTCGAAAGCAACTACCGTTGTCCAGCAGGGAGACGAACGAGAGGGGCCGACGTGACCACCACCGCAGACAGTGCCACCATCACTGCCCAGGACCGCTCCCAGGGCCGATTTGAGCCGGTGCAAGCCATGAATGAAACCGCGAACCAGGAGGGGCCCAAGCCCGCCCGCTCCCTGCCGGGCCGACCTCCAGGCATCCGGGCGGACAGCTCCGGTCTCACCGACCGGCAACGCCGCGTCATCGAGGTCATCAGGGACTCCGTCCAGCGGCGGGGATACCCACCGTCCATGAGGGAGATCGGTCAGGCCGTCGGCCTCTCCAGCACCTCCTCCGTGGCCCATCAGCTGATGGCACTGGAGCGCAAGGGCTTCTTGCGCCGCGATCCACACCGCCCCAGGGCCTACGAGGTCCGCGGATCCGACCAGTCCTCCGCACAGCCCACCGACACGGCCGGCAAGCCGGCGGCGTCGTACGTCCCGCTCGTCGGCCGGATCGCCGCCGGTGGTCCGATCCTCGCCGAGGAGTCGGTCGAGGACGTCTTCCCGCTGCCCCGGCAGCTGGTCGGCGACGGTGAGCTGTTCGTGCTGAAGGTCGTCGGCGACTCGATGATCGAAGCCGCGATCTGCGACGGCGACTGGGTGACCGTACGGCGCCAGCCGGTCGCGGAGAACGGCGACATCGTGGCGGCCATGCTGGACGGTGAGGCCACGGTCAAGCGCTTCAAGCGCGAGGACGGCCATGTGTGGCTGCTGCCGCACAACTCCGCCTACCAGCCCATCCCCGGTGACGAGGCGACCATCCTCGGGAAGGTCGTGGCGGTGCTCCGGCGGATCTGAGGATCCCCCTGACCGGGCCCCGGGACCTCTGCGCCGGTTCCGGGGCCCTGTGCTGTCCCCGCCTCGCTCACGGATGCCCCACGGAGCCCTGCGCCGGACCGCTGCGCACGTCACAGGGGCCGCTGCCGCCCGCTCTCACCGGAGCGGGAGACAGCGGCCCCTGTGTCCGTTCAGGCCTCCTCGGCCGCCACGGTCGCCTCTGCTGCCTTGGCCGCCTCGGCTTTCCGGGCCTTCTCGTCGATGGCGGCCAGCGACCGCCGCGCCTGGTTCCGGTCCGTCGTGTACCAGAAGTCGGGCAGTGACGCCTTGAGGTAGTTGCCGTAGCGCGCGGTGGCGAGCCGCTGATCCAGCACGGCGACCACACCCCGGTCCTCCGTCGCCCGTACGAGGCGGCCGGCGCCCTGGGCCATGAGCAGGGCCGCGTGCGTGGCCGCGACGGCCATGAAGCCGTTGCCCCCGGCGTCCTCGACCGCCTTCTGGCGGGCGCTCATCAGCGGGTCGTCCGGGCGCGGGAAGGGGATCTTGTCCATGACGACCAGCTGGCAGCTGGCGCCCGGGACGTCCACGCCCTGCCAGAGCGAGAGCGTGCCGAACAGACAGGTCTTCGGGTCCGCGGCGAAGTTCTTGATCAGCTCGCCGAGCGTCTCCTCGCCCTGGAGCAGGATCGGGAACTCCGGGATGCGGGAGCGCAGTTCCTCCGCGGCGAGCTGGGCGGCCCGCATCGAGGAGAACAGGCCGAGCGTACGGCCGCCGGCCGCCTGGATCAGCTCGGTGAGCTCGTCGAGCATGTCTCCGCGGTCGCTGTCCCGCGCGGGTCTGGCCAGGTGTTTCGCGACGTACAGGATGCCCTGCTTGCCGTAGTCGAAGGGCGAGCCGACGTCGAGGCCCTTCCAGAGCGGGATGTCCTCCCCCTGGACGCCTTCCGGGGACAGGCCGAGCGAGGCGCCCACGCCGTTGAAGTCGCCGCCGAGCTTCAGCGTGGCCGAGGCCAGGACGACGGAGCGGTCCGTGAAGAGCTTCTCGCGCAGCAGGCCCGCCACGGACATCGGCGCGACCCTCAGGGACGCCCCGAAGCGGTCGTGCCGCTCGTACCAGACGACGTCCCACTCGGAGCCGTTCGTGATGCGCTCCGCCACGTCATGGACGCTCTCCACGGAGGCGAGGGCCTGCTTGCGGACGGCGTCCTCGTCGGTGACGGACTTGTCGCGGGTCGCCCCGATCCCCGAGATCACCGTGCGGGCGGCGTCGCGCAGGGCCATCAGCGCGTACCCGAGATCCTCCGGGATCTCTTCGAGGCGGCCGGGCAGGGCCAGCTCCATCAGCCGCTCGAAGCCCTCGGCGGCCGTCTGCAGCTGATCGGCCGCCTTCTCGTTGACGAGCTTCGACGCCCGGCGCACCGCGCGGTTGACCTGGCCAGGCGTGAGCTCGCCGGTCGCGACCCCGGTGACCCGGGAGACCAGCTCATGAGCCTCGTCGACGATCAGCACCTCGTGCTGCGGAAGGACGGGGGCGCCCTCGATGGCGTCGATCGCCAGGAGCGCGTGGTTGGTGACGACGACGTCGGCGAGCTTGGCGCGCTCACGGGCGGCCTCGGCGAAACACTCCGCTCCGTAGGCGCACTTCGAGGCGCCGAGGCATTCCCTGGAGGAGACGGAGATCTGCGACCAGGCGCGGTCCGAGACACCGGGGGTGAGGTTGTCGCGGTCACCCGTCTCGGTCTCGTCCGACCACTCCCGCAGCCGCAGCAGGTCCTGACCGAGCTTGCTGGTGGGCGCGGCCGCCTCGAACTGGTCGAAGAGGCCCTCCTCCTCGTCCTGGGGCGCTCCTTCGTGGAGGCGGTGCAGGCACAGGTAGTTCGACCGGCCCTTGAGCATCGCGAACTCGGGGCGGCGGCGCAGCAGCGGATGCAGGGCGTCCACCGTGCGCGGCAGGTCCCGCTCCACGAGCTGCCGCTGGAGCGCCAGGGTGGCGGTCGCCACGACGACCCGCTCCCCGTGCGCCAGCGCGGGAACCAGGTAGCCGAGCGACTTACCGGTGCCGGTGCCCGCCTGGACCAGCAGATGGGAACCGTCGTCGATGGCCTGCGCGACGGATTCGGCCATGGTCACCTGGCCAGGGCGCTCCGTACCGCCGACGGCTGTGACGGCGGCGTGCAGGAGTTCGGGGAGTGAGGGCTCTGTCATAGCCCGACCACCCTACGGGTCGGCACCGACAACCGGGTGATCGCGGCGGTGGAGGGGGATGTGATCAGGACGCGTGCACAGGCGTCGGTGCTGTGGGTGATCACGACTGGTGGAGAGGGTTCGGGACGGTGCCGTGGACGGCGGCGTGCGGGCGCTGCGGCCGGTCCCGGTAGCCGTCGAGGTGCAGCCGGTTGCGGTTGAGGCAGAGTCGCTCGATACGGGGAGTGAGCAGGTCGAACGTCTCGTAGCGCTCCTTGAGCTCCGGGAACAGCTTGTGGTGCCGGAGGATCTCCGCCCGGACGAGTGACCAGAACTCGTCCTCGCGCACGCCCAGTTGCTCCTGGCACAGCGGGGCCAGATACCGGAAGACACCGACGAAGAGTCCGGAGTGGATGAACTGAGTGAGGAAGGCGGCCGGCTCCGTGAGCAGCACCGCCCGTACGTCGTCGGGCATGGAGGCGTGCTCGGGCAGCCGCTCCGCGCTCACGTTCACGTCGTCCACGAAGTCCTTCACCGCGAGCCGCACCGGTACGTCATGGTCGTCGAAGACAACGATCGCGTTCTCGCCATGTGGGCTGAACACAGTGCCGTACCGGTAGAGGAAGTGCAGCAGGGGTGGCAGCAGCGCGGCGAAGAGGCGGCGCAGCCAGCTTCGCGGGTCGAGGCCCGAGCGCTCGACCAGCTCAGCCGCGAAGGCCCGCCCCTCGGGGTCGGTGTGCAGGAGAGCGGCGAGCGTACGGGCACGTTCGCCGGGCGCCAGATGACGGGAGAGCGGCTCGCGCCAGATCGCGCCGAGCAGTTCCCTGTACTGGTACGGGACTTCCGGCAGCGCGTCGTACACCGGGTGCCCGACCGTCACCGACGCGACCTCGCCCAGCAGGATCACCCCGCAGGTGTCGTGGAGGAAGGGATCGGTGTCCCGCAGCCCGTGCATCCAGGCGGTGACGGCGGGGGCCGCCAGCGTCCGTTCCGTCGGGAGGCCGCGCCACACCAGGGTGTTGAGGACGGACAGCGGCAGTTTCACGGTGTGCCGGTCCGGACGGGATGTGTTCAGGAAGGTACGGATCGACTGCTGGGGCAGACGGAGATCGCCGTCCGGCGGCAGGGGGACGATGGCTCCCGCGGCGACGGAGGGTGCGAAGAGCGGCAGGACGACGTCGTTCCACTGCCAGGGGTGCACGGGCAGATAGAGGTACGACTCCGGAGTGAGGCCCCGCGCGCGCAGTGCGGTGTCGTACGACTTACGGACGGCGGGGTCGAGCTCGCGCGCGTAGAGCTGGTCGGCGCTGTCCAGGCCCTGGACGCCCCGGTAGGTGGCGAGCGAGGTGTGGACGGCGATCCACGGCAGGACGGTCGCCCTGCGGCCCTCGGGCGCCCACTGGGCGGCGTCCGTCGCGGAGAAGCCGAGCCGTCCTTTGTTGAGGACGATCCAGGGGTGACCTGTCTGGTGCCCTTCGAGCTCCGCGTACCCGAGATCGGCGAGGCGGGCGGCCGGGAGGGCGGTGTGGTCCAGCCGGGCGTCGGCGGCGAGTGTGGTGGACAGTTCGCGGATGACGTGCCCGAGGGTGGCGCCGTCGAGACGGAGCACGGCACGGGCGCGCGTGAGGAAGTCGAGGGGGTCGGTGTAGGGGCGCTGGTGTGGGGGTGGCATGGGGGCGTCGGGTGCCGTGGGGGTGGTGGCTGAGGCCTCCGTGAGCGGCTGGTCGGCGAGGGGCCTGGGATCGGGCACCGGGCCGGCGGGGCGCCTGGGCTCGGAAGGCGCGGCGTCGGTGGTTGGTTCGGGTTCGGTTGCGGCGGGAAGTTCGGCCTCGTCCGTGGGCCGGGCAGCGCGTTCGGTCAGGGTGAGTGACGACGGGTCCACCCGCCAGCTGTCGTACGCACCGCGGCGGGCGCGGAAGGCGAGGATGCCGCCGGCGTCGAGGCGCAGCGTGTAGCAGCGCTCGCCGTCGGGGGCGGCGGCCGGCTCCGGGTCGGAAGGGGACGCGGCCGAAGCCTGGGGTTCGGGGATGGGTGGCGCGGTGGGTCGTCGCTGAGCTTCGGTAGCGAGTGGCGAATCGTCTCCTCTGGGGCCCCGGGACCCGTCGGCAGCCCCCGCGCCGGAAGGGCTGGGAGAGCCGGGAGGGCTGGAGGGGCTGGAGGGGCTGGAGGGGCTGGAAGAAGCTACGGCTGCCGCCGTACCGCCGGTGCGGTGCACAGCCGGTTCCGGCAGCAGGATCTCCTCGTGCGCGAACTCGCCGATCATCTTCGCGAGCAGGCGGCGCCCCGCCTCCTCCCATCTTTCCGGGCTCAGTTCCGGCGGGTCGTAGAGACGTGACGGCTCTCCGGGAGACGGGGCGGAGGACGGGTTCGGCACAGGGACTCCTCGACTGGGAACCTGATCGGGACGAGCGGTGTACTAGAAGTGACGGCGCTACAACAGATCGCGCAGGGCCCGGTCTCGGACCATGAGGGCTGCCTTCTTGTCGGGCAGCTCTACCTCGGCGGAGAACCGGAAGCCGGCGCTCAGGAAGGCGGACACGGAGGGGGTGTTGCGAAGGTCGGGCTCCGCGACGACTCGTGCGCAGGCGGGACGACGGTCGAGGACGAGGTCGGAGACAGCGCGGAGCAGGATCGAGCCGAGTCCCCGCCCTCGATGGGCCACACCGCCGATGAGGAGGTGAATTCCGGTGTCGTGCAGGCGGGCCGGGTAGTGGCGGGCCAGGGGATCGAGATCCGCGCGGTAGATCTCCCAGTAACTCATCGGTGTGCCGTCCAGCATGCCGAGGCAGGGGACGCTGCGTCCGTCGCCGTCGAGTTGGGCGCGCAGGTGGTCCTCGGTCACCGTGCCGGGGCCGGCGAGTTCCCAGAAGGCGGCCACGGCAGGGTCGTTCATCCAGCGGCTGATCAGCGGAAGGTCACGGTCGAGGTGTACCGGGGTCAGGTGGAAGGTGCCCGCGTCGGTAGCCGTCTCCCCCCAGTCACCGACGCGGTCGAGCAGGTCCTCACCAGTGGGGGTGAGAGGGCGGGCGGGTCTTGTCCGGCGCGGTGCTGTTTCGGCGTCCCTCGTGAAGAGCGCGAGGAGGTCGTCGGGCAGACGCAGGTCGAGGGTGTCCGCGTTGCCCGGGCTGCCCGCGTCGTCCGGACCGTGCGGGTTTTCCGCGTCGTCCGGACCGTGCGGGCTGTCGGCAGCGGGCCCCGTTCCAACCCGGGCGTCGGCGCGGTGGGCCGTATCGGCAGCGGTATCGGCGTCGGCGTCGGCGTCGGCGTCGGCGTCGGCGTCGGCGTCGATGCTCGCATCGGGGGGAGGCACGGCGACGCTCCTCTCAGGAGACGGGGTGGGTCATGTTCCTCAGGAGTGCAGGGGGTTGGCGATGGTGACGTAGACGGACTGGGTGTCGACCGGGCCGACGAGTTCGTCTAGGCCGTGCAGCCGGGTCAGCAGGTTGGCCTTGCAGCGCAGGACGGGAGAGTCGAGCAGGAGGGAGGGCAGGGTGGTCCGCGGCAGGCGGGCCGGGCCGGAGACGACGCTGGTGAGGAAGCGGCGGAAGGCGGCCAGCAACAGGCGTTCATCAGCCAGGCGTTGGGAGCCGAAGGCACCGATGAGGCCGAGCACGTTGTTGATGGCGAGGTAGTAGGCGAACCGTTCGTCGGTGACCGCGTCGGAGACGAAGGTGTCGCTGTGCTCGCCGATGCCGGGCAGCCGCTCGTTCAGTTCCGCGCGCCGGGACTCGCGGAAGTAGTAGCCCTGGT
This sequence comes from Streptomyces dioscori, assembly GCF_003024195.1. Classification (GTDB taxonomy): domain Bacteria; phylum Actinomycetota; class Actinomycetes; order Streptomycetales; family Streptomycetaceae; genus Streptomyces; species Streptomyces dioscori. The sequence goes on along the minus strand of NZ_KZ679057.1, from coordinate 50,933 downwards.
TGTCGCGGTAGCGGCCGCCCCGGGGCCAGCCGTCCGCGTCCAGTAGCAGCAAGGTGTTCTGCTGGTGTGCCTCCAGCGCGATGCCGGCTTCGCTGTCCAGCCAGAGGACAGGACGGACGACGTGTTCGAGGTAGCGCAGGAACCACTCCGCGGCGACGGCTCCACGCGGCCGGCCCGTGCGGCCGGCGAGCCGGGTGACGATCTCGGTGAGCCGGGACCGGGTCGCGGACCGGGACTGCTCGGGCTGCCGTTGTCCGGTGGACGTGTTCCCGGGCCTGGGTGAGACGAGCCCGGCGATGCAGGAGACATCGTCGGTCGGCGTGAAGGGGTTGTGGCGGATCATCACGTCGAGGCCGGTCACCGGGGTGCCGTCGGACTCGTTCACCGCGAGCCACGCGGGGTCGCGCACGATGTCGAAGCCCGGGTGGGTCGCCTGCCACTGTCCGGCGAGGCCTGCACGCAACAGGCGGTGGACCTCGACGCCCCGGTGGAACTCCTTGCGGAGGTTCTCCCGGCGGGAGTTGGTGATGCGCAGGCCCAGCGACAGCTTCAGCATCGCGGGGGCACCGGAGCGGTAGAGGGTGCGGACGGAGGAGGTGGGGTGCCACGGGGAGCCGTGAGGGCCGAGGTCACGGAGCAGTCCGGCGGTCAGGAGTTTCGTGGTTTCCGGGCGGCGGTGGACTTCTCGGAGCTGCCAGGGGTGCATCGGCAGCGCGGCGTAGCCCTCGGGCAGCCGCAGTCCCGCACCGGCGAGCCGGGAGGTGAGCTGTTCCGCGGGTACCGGTCGGCCGCGCTCGGTCCACGCCGAGTCGGTGGCGAGCACGGAGGGGGCCACGGCCATCCAGTGCAGGGCGAAGGAGCCCCGCAACTCCGGCGAGTAGAGCCGGTTCTCGGCGACGGAGAGCCCTTCGCGGCTCTTCGGGGTGGGGTGGAGCGGATGGCCGAGCAGCAGTGACTGTTCGGCGGAGAGGAAGAGGTCGGAGCCGTCCGCGGGGTTCTCCCTGCGGTCCGTGATGAACACGACGGTCCGTCGCAGGGAGTCCGCGACCCGGCCGACCAGGTCACCGTCGTCGACCGAGTCGCGGAACCCGGCGGCCCCCACGGAGGCGACGTAGGTGCTCCCTTCGGCGGCGGTCGCACCCGGTGCGGCGGGCGTCATCGCTTCGGCGGGCGTCGTCGCTTCGATGGACACGTGCGCGGGGACGGACTCGACGGACGCTGTCGGGGTTCCATGAGCAGGAGCTCCATGGGCAGGAGCTCCATGGGCAGGAGCCTCGCGGCCCAGCAGGGCCGCGAGGGTGACGGCGTCGGTGGGAGGGGCCTGGTCCGGGGCGCTGGCGAGGTGAGGAGGGCCCAGTCGGTGCCACCCCGTGGGGGACCAGTACTGGACCGGGACGACAAGGGCCGTACCACTGGCCGGCAGGGGGATGCGCAGGGCGCCGTCGGCGGGAGCGGGGAGGTCGTGCTCGCGTACCCAGCAGCGCAGCAGGTTCTCCACGGCCGCCGCCTGGGCGGCGGTGTGCGGGTCGGGGTGTTCCAGCAGATCGGTATGGGCGCCGTACAGTCCTTCGGACTTCCTGGCCCCTCCCTTCTGCCGGGGGACCGACTCGCTCCCCGGCCCGAGCGGGACCTGCGGGCGGCAGGCAGCTCGCTCGTGGGGCTGGGGGCGTCCGTCGGATGCGGGCGTGGCGTTCAAAAGGGTTCCTCGGAGGTGGTTCAGGCTCGTACGGCGACGAACCGGGGCTGTTCCGGCATGGGTGACACCTGTGCGGTTCCTGGTCGGGCCGGGACGGGAAGACGGAGGGCGCTGCTCCCCCATCGGTCCGCCGCCCCACCCTGCGTGTTCGGTCTGCTCGGCCTGCTCTGCGTGTTCGGTCTACTTGGCCTGTTCTGCCTGTTCTGCCTGTTCTGCCTGCTCGGCCAGTTCGGCCAGTTCGCTGGGCTCTGTCGGCGGCTTTCGGGTGCCCGTGACAGCTCGGCCGGTGGGCACCTTCGCCACCTCGGCCACTGCGTCGGCGAGCCGGTCCAGTACCGCGGTCGCCTGCTCGTCGGTGATCGTGAGGGGTGGGAGCAGGCGCACCACGTCGGCGTGCCGGCCGCCCAGTTCCACGATCAGTCCGCGGCGCAGGCACTCCCGCTGGACGGCGGCGGCCAGCTCGGGCGCGGCGGAGGGAGGCCCTCCGGGGGTGGCGGACGGCTTCTCGGGGTCGACGAACTCGACGCCGATCATCAGTCCTCGGCCGCGCACCTCCCCGACACAGGCGAAGTCGGACTCCAGAGCGCGGAGTCGGCCGATCATGCGGTTGCCCAGTGCGGCGGCGCGCTCCGCGAGTCCGTTCTCGCGGACGTACGCGAGGGTCGCGGCGCCCGCCGCCATGGCGATTTGGTTGCCGCGGAACGTACCGGCGTGGGCGCCCGGTTCCCAGACGTCGAGGTCGTCGCGGTAGACGACGACGGCCAGCGGCAGGCTGCCGCCGATGGCCTTGGACATCACCATCACGTCGGGTGTGACGCCACTGTGCTCGACCGCCCAGAAGGTGCCGGTCCGGCCGACCCCCGTCTGCACCTCGTCGGCGATCAGTGGAATGGAGCGCGCCGCGGTGATCTCCCGTATCCGCCGCATCCAGTCGTCGCGGGCCGGGATCACGCCGCCCTCGCCCTGCACCGGTTCGAGGATCATGCCCGCGGGGCTCGTCACGCCGGATTTCGTGTCGTCCAGGAGGGACTGCGTCCAGCGGGCGGCGAGTTCGGCCCCTCGCTCGCCTCCGACGCCGAACGGGCAGCGGTAGTCCTGTGGATAGGGCAGGCGGGTGACTCGTACGTCCGGGGCGCCTCCGGATGCCGCGAGCGCCCCCTCTGTCATCCCGTGATAGGCCCCGGTGAAGGCGAGGATCCCGTTGCGTCCGGTCGCTGTACGCACCAGTTTCAGCGCCGCCTCCACGGCGTCCGTGCCCGCGGGGCCGCAGAACTGCACCCGCGCGCGGCCGGCGAGCCCGGGTGGCAGGGTGCGGAACAGCTCGGTGGTGAAGGCGTCCTTGACGGGTGTGGCCAGGTCCAGGACATGCAGCGGGGCTCCCGAGTCGAGGACCTTGCGGATGGCCTCCAGGACGACCGGGTGGTTGTGGCCGAGGGCCAGTGTGCCCGCGCCCGAGAGACAGTCGAGATAGCGGCTCCCGTCGGCACCCTCGATGGTCAGCCCGCGCGCCCGTACAGGGACGATCGGCAGGGCGCGCGCGTAGGTGCGTGCCGCCGACTCGCGCGCCGACTGCCGCCGCAGGATGCCCTCTTGCGCCGCGCGCGCCGTCGCGTTCTCGTGCGCCGCGCGTACGGATGCGGTTTCGCGCGCCGCGCGCGCCATCGCGCTGTCCTGCATCACGCGCGCCCCCGGTCCTTCGTACATAGCGCGCGCACCCGCCGCTTCGTGCACCGCGCACGCCCCCGCCGCTTCCCCTGCCGCGGGCGCCGCCTCGGGCTCGGACTCCGTCACAGCCACGTCTGCCGTCCTCCCGCTGTCCACGCCACGCTGTCCACGCCACGCCGTCCATGCCACGCTGTGCGGAGGCGCGTTGCCGGTCCGCCCGATGGGGCGGCAAGGGAATGAACGCAGCCGGAACGTCCCCCGTACGTACCAACGACGAGGACCGCGCGGGGCAACGGCGGACCTGAGATCCTCGCCGTGACGGAACCGTTGCGGGTCCGTCGGAAGTCCCCCACAGCAACGGCATAGTCTGTGGTGCCGTTCGGCGGTCCTCGCTGATCAGCACCCACGGTCCACGTCGGGTACGCACGGGTTCCCGGATCCGTGCGAAGTCCCGTGTGGCAGCACAGAGTTGTTCGTTCACCTCCAGGGGGAGTCACCACCATGCGACCGATACGCCCGCTCTTCGCCGCCCGTCGAGGGAGGAGCCCGCGCCGCAGAATCTCCCCCGTGCTGGCCGCGGTAGGCATGGCCACCGCGCTGGCTCTGACCACCACCGCCTGCGACGCCGGGACGGACGCCGACGCGGCTGCCGAGACGTCCGCCGCCGCGGCCGGTGACGGCAAGATCCAGATCCCGGACGACATCAAGGACAGGCTCAAAGAGCACGGCATCGACATCGACAAGTGGAAGGGCGGTGAGTGGAAGAACTGGGACAAGGACGACTGGCTGCGCGAGGCCGGCGACTACATCAACCCGATCATCGCGGACCTGTGGGACCCGGACCGTATGCGCGAGGCCGAGGACCCGGACCAGGGCAAGGGTGTCGACGAGAACGACCTCTCGGGTGACCAGGGCGTGACCGACCCCGAGCCGGCGCCGGTGGAGGCGCAGGCCGTTCCGGCGGCGTACCACGAGAACGTGCCCGAGGCGGGCAAGGTGTTCTTCGACTCGCCCGAGGGCACGATGGTCTGCTCGGCGACCGTGGTCGAGGACCCGGCCCATCCGGGGAAGTCCAACCTCGTGTGGACCGCGGGCCACTGTGTGCACGCGGGCGCCAAGGGCGGCTGGTACCGCAACATCGCCTTCGTGCCCTCGTACAACGACAGCGCCATGTCGGCGGCCGAGAGCGCGAACGCCACCAAGGAGCAGGTCGCTCCGTACGGCGTCTGGTGGGGCAACTGGGCGCAGACCTCGGACCAGTGGATCGAGCAGGGCGGCCCGACGGGCGGCGAGGGTGCCTCGTACGACTTCGCCGTCATCCATGTGACGCCGGAGAAGGGTGGCGACGGCAAGTCCCTGGAGGAGACCGTCGGTTCGGCGCTCCCGGTCGACTTCAACGCTCCGGCCGTGTCCGAGGTCGGGGACATCACCGCGACCGGTTACCCGGCGGCGAAGCCGTTCGACGGCGAGACCATGTACCAGTGCACGGACAAGCCGGGCCGGCTCTCGCTCGTCAGGTCCAACCCGACGATGTACCGCATCGGCTGCACCATGACCGGTGGTTCCTCGGGCGGTGGCTGGGTCGCGACGGGCTCGGACGGCGAGCCCGCGCTGGTCTCCAACACCTCGATCGGCCCGGTCACCGCGGGCTGGCTGGCGGGTCCGCACCTGGGCGCGGAGGCCAAGGGGATCTACGACTCGGTGAGCAAGAAGTACGCGGCACAGCGGTAGCGGCACGGGGACGGACGGCGGCAGGGTGGGCCTCACGCACCCATGCACCGCTCGGCCGCCGTTCGTCTCGAAGCTACCGATGGCCGCCCCGCACACGCTCGACCCGCAGGTCGGGAACACACGCTCTATCGGGGGTAACAACACCATGCGTTCCACACGTCCGTCCTTCGCGGGACGTCGCGGGCGGGGCCGCCTCCTCGCCGTCGCCGGAGTCGTCGCGGCCCTGGCCCTCACCGGCACCGCCTGCGACTCGGGGGACGACAAGGCCGCCGACAAGCCGGCTGCCACGGGTTCCGAGTCCTCCGGTTCCGACAAGATCGAAATTCCGGCCGACATCGCCGACAGGCTCAAGGAGCACGGCATCGATGTCGACGACTGGAAGGACGGCGAGTGGAAGAACTGGGACAAGGACAAGTGGCTCAGCGAGGCCCAGGACTTCGTCAACCCGGTGATCGAGGGTCTCTGGAAGCCTGAGCGGATGACGTCCGCCGAGGACCCGGAGAAGACGCTCTCCACGAAGGACGCGGCGGCCGAGCAGGGCGTCAGCGACCCGGCGCCCGCCCCGGTCACGGCGACGCGCGAGAAGACGCCGTACCACGAGAACGCCGCGCCGGTCGGGAAGGTCTTCTTCGACTCCCCCGAGGGTTCGATGGTCTGCTCCGGCACGGTCGTCACGGATCCGCGCCACCCGGGCAAGTCCAACCTCGTGTGGACCGCGGGCCACTGCGTGCACGCCGGCGGTGGCGGCGGCTGGTACCGCAACATCGCCTTCGTGCCCGCCTACAACGACCTCGGCAAGTCCGAGGCCCAGCTGGGCGACGCCACGCAGCAGGAGATCGCCCCGTACGGCCAGTTCTGGGCGGACTGGGCCTCGACCTCCGACGAGTGGATCGCGGGCGGCGCGGAGTCGGGCGGCGCGGGTGCCCCGTACGACTACGCGGTGCTGCACGTGAAGCCGGAAACCGGCTCCAAGTCCCTTGAGGAGACGGTCGGCAACGCGCTGGACGTGGACTTCTCCACGCCCGTCGCACGGAACGCGGGCGCGATGGGCGCCTGGGGCTACCCGGCGGCGGCACCCTTCGACGGTCTGATCATGCACAAGTGCGTCGACCGGCCGGGCCGGCTCTCGCTCGGCGCGGGGCTGCCGACCATGTACCGCATCGGGTGCACGATGACCGGTGGTTCGTCCGGCGGCGGCTGGTTCCGCGTGGTCGACGGCAAGACCGTGCTCGTCTCGAACACGTCGATCGGCCCGTCCGACAGCACCTGGCTGGCCGGTCCGCAGCTGGGCGAGGGCGCCAAGGCCATCTACGACAACATGAGCGAGGAGTACGGCGCCAAGTAGGCGCCGAGCAGAGGACGGCGAGAGCCACGTAGGAAACGACAGAACCAGAAGGCCCGCCCCTGCGAGAGGGGCGGGCCTTCTGCTGTGTCTCCGCTGATCAGGCCGCCGGAGCCGGCACGTACGGAGCGAGCTCCGCCGCCAGTTCCTCGTGCACCCGCACCTTCAGCAGGGTGCCCTCCGGGGTGTGCTCCTCGGAGAGGACCTCGCCGTCGGCGTGGGCGCGCGCCACCAGCCGGCCGAGCGTGTAGGGCACGAGGGCCTCCAGCTCGACCGAGGGGTGCGGCAGTTCGACGTCGATGAGCGCCAGCAGCTCCGCGATGCCCTGGCCCGTACGGGCCGAGACCGCGATGGAGCGCTTCTCGTTCCGCATCAGCCGCTGCAGCACCAGCGGATCGGCCGCGTCCGCCTTGTTGATCACCACGATCTCGGGCACCTTGGTGGCACCCACGTCACGGACTACCTCGCGCACGGCGGCCAGCTGCTCCTCCGGCGCCGGGTGCGAACCGTCCACCACGTGCAGGATCAGGTCGGAGTCGCCGACCTCCTCCATCGTGGAGCGGAACGCCTCGACGAGGTGGTGCGGCAGATGCCGTACGAAGCCGACGGTGTCCGCCAGCGTGTACAGCCGCCCGCTCGGGGTCTCGGCCCGGCGCACGGTCGGGTCGAGGGTCGCGAACAGCGAGTTCTCGACGAGTACGCCCGCGCCCGTGAGGCGGTTGAGCAGCGAGGACTTGCCGGCATTGGTGTAACCGGCGATCGCGACCGACGGCACCTTGTTCCGGCGGCGCTCCTGGCGCTTGATGTCGCGGCCGGTCTTCATGTCCGCGATCTCCCGGCGCATCTTCGCCATCTTCTCGCGGATACGGCGCCGGTCGGTCTCGATCTTGGTCTCACCGGGACCACGGGTGGCGAGGCCACCGCCCGAGCCGCCGCCCATCTGACGGGACAGCGACTGACCCCAGCCGCGGAGCCTCGGCAGCATGTACTGCATCTGCGCGAGAGCGACCTGCGCCTTGCCCTCACGGGACTTGGCGTGCTGGGCGAAGATGTCGAGGATCAGGGCCGTACGGTCGATGACCTTGACCTTGACGACGTCTTCGAGGTGGATGAGCTGGCCCGGCGACAGTTCACCGTCGCAGATGACCGTGTCCGCGCCGGTTTCGAGCACGATGTCACGCAGCTCGTTGGCCTTGCCGGAACCGATGTACGTGGCCGCGTCCGGCTTGTCCCGGCGCTGGATGACTCCGTCGAGCACGAGCGCTCCCGCGGTCTCCGCGAGGGCGGCCAGCTCGGCCAGTGAGTTGTCCGCGTCGGTCGCGGTCCCCGAGGTCCACACACCGACGAGTACCACCCGCTCCAGGCGGAGCTGTCGGTACTCGACCTCGGTGACGTCCTCAAGCTCGGTGGAGAGGCCCGCGACGCGGCGCAGGGCCGCACGCTCGGAGCGGTCGAACTGGTCGCCGTCCCGCTCTCCGTCGATCTCGTGGCTCCAGGCGACGTCCTCTTCCATCAGGGCATCGGCCCGAAGACCGTCGGGGTGGTTCTGCGCAACGCTCTGTGTGTCCTGGGAAGGGGAAGAAGAGGAGGTCATTGGGTCCTTACGTCGATGGGGATACCGGGGTGACGGACTCCACGCCCGTCACCCAGCTCAACGCCCGGGGCCGCCGGGAGATTCCCGCCCGGGGCCACGGGGCCGTGCCGCCGACCTGAAGTGTCGTCGACGTGAAGATGTTCGCACGGCACGCCCCGTCTCGTCACTCCAATTCCGAGGGGTTACGGGGCCCGCCGTGCGGGAATCACAGGGCGCCCGTCGCAGGGCTCACCGTGTTTGCTGCGCCGGGGTCACCGTGTCTGTTCTGCGGGGCTCACCGTGTTTGCTCCGCAGGGTCGCCATGTTCGCTCCGCGGGCGTCACCGTGTTTGCTCCGCGGGTTCACCCGGCGCGTTTCGCGGCCTTCTCGGCGGGCGCCGCGCTCTTCCAGTCGGGGTGTCCCGGCATGGGCGGGGTCTTCTCCGCGTAGAGCCACGCCTTGAAGAAGCCGCTCAGATCGCGGCCGGCGATGCCCGTGGCCAGGCGCTCGAAGTCCGCGGTGTCGGCGACACCGTCGTGGTGGGTGCTCACCCAGGCGCGCTCCAGCCGCTCGAAGGCGGGGCGGCCGATCTCCTCGCGCAGCGCGTACAGGACCAGGGCGCTGCCGTCGTAGACGTTCGGGCGGAAGATGCTGAGCTTCTCGCCGGGTTCGGCCCCCTTCGGGGCGGCGGGCGGTCCGCCGGCCTCGCGCCAGGTGTCGGACGACCGGTAGGCGGCCTTCATCCGGGCCTCCATGGGCCTGTCGGCCTTCTCCTCGGCGAAGAGGGCCTCGTACCAGGTGGCGTGTCCTTCGTTGAGCCACAGGTCGGACCAGGTGCGCGGGGAGACGCTGTCGCCGAACCACTGGTGGGCCAGTTCGTGCACCATGATCGACTCGACGTACCACTTCGGGTACTCGGACCGGGTGAAGAGGTCCCTCTCGAAGAGGGAGAGCGTCTGTGTCTCCAGTTCGAATCCGGTACGGGCTTCGGCGATGAGCAGCCCGTACGTCTCGAAGGGGTAGTCGCCGACCTTCTCCTGCATCCAGGCGATCTGGTCGGGGGTCTTCTTGAGCCACGGCTCCAGCAGCTCGCGGTCCTTGGTGGGCACCACATCGCGTACGGGCAGGCCGTCGGGGCCGTTGCGGCGCAGCACGGAGGAGCGGCCGATGGAGACCTGGGCCAGCTCGGTGGCCATGGGGTGTTCGGTGCGGTAGGTCCAGGTGGTGCCCGCGGCCCGGCGGGTCGCCCCTACGGGGAGTCCGTTGGCGACGGCCGTGTAGCCCTCGGGAACGGTGACCCGGACGGTGAACATCGCCTTGTCCGAAGGATGGTCGTTTCCGGGGAAGACACGGTGTCCGGCGTCGGCCTGGTTGGCCATCGCGAGCCCGTCCTTCGTCTGCACCCAGCCGCTCTGCTGGTCCTTCGTGGAGACCGGGTCGCTGTCGTGGTGCACGGTGACACGCATCGGGACGCCGGGCGGCAGCGCTTCGGCGGGCGTGACGACCAGGTCCTCGCCTGCGCTGCGGAACTCCGCGGGCTCGCCGTCGACCTCGACGGATCGCACTGTCCCGTGCGAGTAGTCAAGGTTGAACTGCTCCAGCCAGGCCGTCGTGCGGGCCTCGATGACCGTGACGGCCGGCAGCGGCTTGGTGTTGCTTCCGGAGTAGGTGAAGGCCAGGTCGTACGCCGTGACGTCGTATCCGGGGTTGCCCAGGTGAGGGAAGAGACGGTCGCCGATACCGAGCGGTGCTGGTGCGGGGGCGCTCGCGGCGATGAGGCAGACGGATGCGGCGGAGGCGACGAACGCGGTTCGAAGCCGCCGCTGCCGGGAGGCCGCCCTAGGGATTTCCGTCCCGGCGGTGTGGGGGGTGGTGCGGGTGCGCAGCATGGACCACGGCTATCAGCGCGTGGACTGCTCACGGAGCCGACTCGCACCGAAGCCACCCGAACGGCGGCCTTCGCGTGCACTTGGGAGATCTCTCACCCCCGGCCCTCGCGAGCGAGGAGATACCCAGGGGCGCGGGGAACGGCGCAATCCGTTGCCTTCAGCCGCGCGGGGAACAGCACACTCCGTTCACCCTTCAGGGGCGCGGGAAACGGCGCGGTCTTTCGCTCTTGGGGCGCGGGGAACGGCGCGGTCTCTTGTCTTCAGGGGCGCGGGGAACGGCGCGACCAGCCACGACGCACCCGCACCCGCACTCGTATGCCGTCGCCGACCGGCCCCGCCCGCGAGACGCGTCTCTACGGAGCCGTCGACTGGTGATGGGCCCGGCTGACGTCGAAGACACCAGGAACGTTGCGCATCGCCCGCATGAGGGCGGGAAGATGCGCGGCGTCCGGAAGCTCAAGCGTGTACGTATGCCGAACCCGCTGCTGGCTGGGCGGTTCGACCGTCGCCGAGACGATGGCGACGCCCTCCAGGGCGATCGCCTCGGTGAGGTCGGCCAGGAGATGCGGCCGCCCGAAGGACTCCGCGAAGAGCGTGACACGGCACTCGCTGCTGTCACCCCAGCGCACCTCGACCTCCGCGCGCCCCACGCCCTTCATGCGCTCCACGGCGGCGCACTCCACGCGGTGCACGGTCACCACTCCCCCGCGCACGGAGAAGCCGGTGATCGCGTCGGGCGGTACGGGCGTACAGCAGCCCGCGAGACGTACGGTCGCGCCGGGCCGGTCGACGACGACGTCCGCGGCGGCCGGACGGGCGGCCGGCCCGTCCGCGGCCGGACGGCGGGTCTCGGCCGGGGCCTCGGACGGTACGGCGGACGCCGGGTGCGCGGCCAGCCAGCGGGTGATGGCGATCCGCGCGACGGGCGTGTGCGCGTGCTCCAGCCACTCCCTGGAGGGCTCCGAGGCCGGGTCCTGGCCCATGAGCAGCTGAACGGTGTCGCCGTCGCTCAGAACCGTGCTGAGCCGCGCCAGGCGGCCGTTGACGCGTACGCCGATACAGGCGTGCGCGTCCTCGCCGTACTGGGCGTAGGCGGCGTCCACACAGCTGGCGCCCGCGGGCAGTCCGAGTGTGCCTCCGTCGGGACGGAAGACGGTGATCTCCCGGTCCTGGGCGAGGTCCTCGCGGAGCGTGGACCAGAACGTGTCGGGGTCCGGCGCGGCCTCCTGCCAGTCGAGGAGGCGGGACAGCCAGCCGGGGCGGGTGGGGTCGGCGCGCTCTCCGTCGGCGGCGCGGGAGCCGTCGGTCTGCTCCTCCGGGGATTCCGCGGAATCCGCAGGCGCGGCGTAGGGATTGCCGAGCGCGATGACGCCGGCTTCGGCGACCTTGTGCATCTGGTGCGTACGGATGAGGACTTCGGCGACCTGCCCGTCGGGGCGGGCCACGGCCGTGTGCAGCGACTGGTACAGGTTGAACTTGGGGACGGCGATGAAGTCCTTGAACTCCGAGACCACCGGGGTGAGACAGGTGTGCAGTTCGCCCAGGACCCCGTAGCAGTCGGCGTCCTCGTTCACGAGAACGAGGAGGCGGCCGAAGTCGGCGCCGCGCAGCTCGCCGCGTTTGCGCGAGACGCGGTGCACGGACACGAAGTGCCGTGGCCGGATGAGTACTTCGGCCTGCAGTCCGGCCTCGCGCAGGACTCCGCGCACCTCTTCGGCGATCTCGGCGAGGGGGTCGTCGGTGCGCGAGGAGTTCTTGACGATGAGTTCGCGGGTGTGGGCGTACTCCTCGGGGCGCAGGATCGCGAAGACCAGGTCCTCAAGCTCGGTCTTTAGCGCCTGGACACCTAGTCGTTCGGCGAGCGGGATGAGGACGTCACTGGTGACCTTGGCGATGCGTTCCTGCTTCTCGGGCCGCATGACTCCGAGGGTGCGCATGTTGTGCAGGCGGTCGGCCAGTTTGATCGACATCACGCGGACGTCGCTGCCGGTGGCGACGAGCATCTTGCGGAACGTCTCGGGCTCGGCGGCCGCTCCGTAGTCGACCTTTTCCAGCTTCGTCACGCCGTCGACGAGGTAGCGGACCTCCTCGCCGAACTCGGCGCGGACCTGATCGAGCGTCACTTCCGTGTCCTCGACGGTGTCGTGGAGCAGGGAGGCGGTCAACGTCGTGGTCTCCGCGCCCAGTTCGGCGAGGATGAGCGTCACGGCGAGCGGGTGCGTGATGTACGGCTCGCCGCTCTTGCGCATCTGGCCGCGGTGCGAGGACTCGGCGAGGACATAGGCGCGGCGCAGCGGGTCGAGGTCGGCGTCGGGGTGGTGGGCCCGGTGGGCCTCGACCACATGGCCGATCGCGTCGGGCAGCCGGTCGCGGCCCGCGGGCCCCAGGAGAGCGGCCCGGCCCAGGCGCCGCAGGTCGATCCGGGGGCGGCCCCGCCTGCGCTGTACCGCGGGCGTGATGGGGCCGGGCGTCGCGGGGTTCGTGGCCTCCGCACTCATGGGCACCTCCGGCTGCGTTGACCGGCGGACGGGGCGCCCCATGGCGTACGCGGCTCTGGGGATGGCGTCGTTCCCCCGTCCGGGCCGGTCCTTGATGCTACCGAGCCCACCACGCCCGACTGACCGCCTCTCGCCGAGCGTGAAACGGATCACCCATTCGAGCGAAGGTTCAGGGGGTCGTGTTTTCGAGCCATTCGGTGTCGATCTCACCCTCTGCGACGATCACCGCGGGCCCGGTCATCTCGATCTCGCCGTCGGGGCGCTCGGTGATCACGAGTCGGCCGCCGGGCACGTCGACGGTGTATGTGGCCGGTGTGCCGGTCACCGCGGGGTCGGCGCCGTCCCTGCGCGCGGCGGCCACGGCCACGGCGCACGCGCCCGTGCCGCACGAGCGGGTCTCGCCGGAGCCCCGCTCATGGACACGCAGAGCGACGTGATGAAGGCCACGGTCGACGACGAACTCGACGTTCACGCCGTCCGGGTACGCGGACAGTGGGCTGAACGGCGGTGGGGCGTACAGATGTCCGGCGTGGTCGAGGTCCTCGACGAAGGCGACGGCATGGGGGTTGCCCATGTTCACGTTGCGGGCGGGCCAGCTGCGGTCGCCTACGGTCACGGTGACGTCGCCCTCGGGGAGGACCGCCTTGCCCATGCCGACGGTGATGTCGCCCTCCTTGGCGAGGTGCACGGTCTTCACGCCCGCGCGCGTGGCGACCGCGATGTCACCTTCCGCCACATGTCCGGCGCGCTGGAGGTAGCGCGCGAACACACGCACTCCGTTGCCGCACATCTCCGCGATCGAGCCGTCGCCGTTGCGGTAGTCCATGAACCATTCCGCTTCGGCCGCCATCGAACGGGCCTCGGGGTGCGCGGCGGACCGTACGACGTGCAGCAGGCCGTCCCCGCCGATGCCCGCGCGGCGGTCGCACAGGGCCGCGGCGGTGGCCGGGGGCAGGTCGATGGTGTTCTCGGGATCCGGGACGATCACGAAGTCGTTCTCGGTCCCGTGCCCCTTGAGGAAGGCGATCCGCGTGCTCATTCCTCGATCGTAAGGGGTCGGTACGACAGCCCGGCATGCCTGCCGGTCGCGGCAGCGCGGCCGACCGGTCCGGCGGACGACAACGCGGACGCGACACCGTGTCACGACGTGCCACGAGGGGCTCCTGAGCGACTCAGCGCAGGCGGGCCACGCGCCACACCGCGAGCACCACGACCGCGGCGACTAGGACGGCGTACGCGATCGCGACGCGCCAGTCGGGGCGGCGGCCGGAACCGCGCTGAGGCAGCCCGGGCCACGTGTAACCGACCCGGCGGGCCGCCATCATTCCCCAGCCCGCGGCGCAGGAGCAGATCAGCAGGCCGAGCATGGCGATCATGGCTCCGCTGTCGCCGAAGTCGAAGGCCAGCGGGAAGGCGAACATCAGGGAGCCGACAGCGGCGAGGCTCACGATGGGAGCGAGCTGCCAGATGCGCATGCGGCGCTGCGGGCGCAGCTCCACCTCGACCTCGGGTCCCGGGTACATCTCGTCGGGCTCGGGACCGTCGGCGGTCACACCACCGATGATCTCGTCGGGCCCGTCCGGGCTCAGCCGGTCCCCGTCGGGGTCCTGCTGGTCCTGTGCGGTGTCGTGCACCCCGCCGGTGACGGTGTCCTGCTCCGCGCCTGGTGCGGTGTCACGAGGGCCGGCCTCCATCGCCACGCGCCCTCCCCACTCGGACTCCACTTGGTCGATCGAAGCTCGATGATGGCACGGTCCCAGAGGCCCGGATGACGGCCGGAGCGTCCCGATGCCAGGACGTGATCAGGCTGTGACCGGTCGTTCGACCAACGCCAGCGCAAGCTGCGGAAGTTCTGTGAGATCCGCCGCGGCCCCACTGAGCCAATGCACCCGCGGATCGCGTCTGAACCAGGAATCCTGACGGCGCGCGAAGCGCTTGGTGGCACGTACGGTCTCGGCCCGCGCCTCGTCGTCGGTGCACTCCCCGGAGAGCGCCGTGAGCATCTGCTGGTAGCCGAGCGCGCGCGACGCCGTACGCCCCTCACGCAACCCTTGCGCCTCCAGTGCGCGCACTTCCTCGCCGAGGCCGCCCTCCCACATGCGGTCCACCCGGCGGGCGATGCGCTCGTCGAGTTCGGGGCGCGCCACGTCGACGCCGATCTGGAGGGTGTCGTAGACGGAGTCGTGACCCGGGAGGTTGGCGGTGAAGGGCCTGCCGGTGATCTCGATGACTTCGAGGGCCCGGACGATACGGCGGCCGTTGCTCGGCAGGATCGCGTGGGCGGCCTCGGGGTCGGCGACGGCCAGTCTGGCGTGCAGGGCGCCGGAGCCCCGCAGGGTGAGTTCCTCCTCCAGACGGGCCCGCACCTCGGGGTCCGTACCGGGGAATTCGAGGTTGTCGACGGCGCCTCGGACGTACAGGCCGGAGCCGCCGACGAGGATGGGCCAGCGGTCCTCGGCGAGCAGTGCGTCGATGCGGATGCGCGCGAGGCGCTGGTACTCGGCGACGCTCGCCGTCACCGTCACGTCCCAGATGTCCAGCAGGTGGTGGGGAACCCCACCGCGCTCCTCGGGCGTCAGCTTGGCGGTGCCGATGTCCATCCCCCGGTAGAGCTGCATCGAGTCTGCGTTGACGACCTCACCACCGAGACGCTGGGCGAGGTGGACGCCGAGATCGGACTTTCCGGCCGCGGTGGGACCCACGACGGCGATGACCCGCGGAACGGGAGCTGCTCTACTCACCGTCACAGTCTCGCAAACCTCGGACCCACTTCTCGAACGAGCTACGTGACGGTACGGGGCCGGGGTCGTTGCCTGTTGCGAGGTTCCAGCCGCCGGTTTCGAGGACCGGTGACCCCGGGCGACGCAATGGGACGCACCGGGCGACGCGGAATTTCGCCCACACGAGCAGGGTATGGAGACGAAATGGGCGTTTTTGCATGGCTTCTTCGTAAAGAGAGGTCTGAATCGAAGGGGTCGGAGTCCGCAGGATCTGAGTCCCACGGGTCCGAGGGGGCGCCGGCCGCCGAGGCGCAGACGGACGGCCCGAAGGCCGGATCCGGGGCGGAGACTTCGACAGAAGCGGGGGCCGAGCCGGTTTCGGAGGGGGCGGGCGACGCGGTTGCCGGGCCGGAGGCCGCGGCCGTCGACGCCGACGCCGACGCTGAGCCGGGTGTCGAGCGGGGCGCCGAGCCGGGAGTCGGCTCCGAGGCCGTCTCTTCGAGCGCGTCGGCGTCCGCGTCCGTGACCGTGAGTGCGGCTGCGGAGGCCACCGAGGGCGGCCAGGCTGCGGCTGAGGCCGTCGAGATCCCCAAGCAGCAGTCCGCCGAGAAGGCGGCCGACAGCGAGGTCGGCGAGAACGCCCGTCAGTGACGGCGTGACGCCTTCCTCTCCCGCGCGGGTGCCGCCCCTCGGCGGCCCGGGCGACCACACTTCGGCGGACGGCCTCGGAGCGATCTCGGCTTCGGGGCGTCCGCCGTGTTCGCGCGGATGCCGGGCGCTGCGGGCTGTGCGGGCCTCGTGGCCCGCGAGGGCTCCCGGGGGGGGCCACCGGTGCCGGGGGTTTTTCGGCTGCGGGTGCGCTGTGGCCGGTCGCGCAGTTCCTCGCGCCCCTGAGGTGGCGAGGCTCTGCGCGAGTCGGGAAGTGCTCGGCGCTGTGGTCGGACGGGGCGCGGGCGTCGTTCTTCGGGTGCCGGTCCGTCGTGGTCGGGCGCGCAGTTCCCCGCGCCCCTGACGGGGCCGGGCGGGGTGGGCGGGGTGGGCGGGGTGGGGCGAGGTGGGGCGGGGCCTGTGCGCGCTCGGCGCGGTCGCCCTCCTAGCTCCGGCCCCCCGAACCTCAACCCTCAGATCCCACCCCTCAGCCCCCCTCAGCCCCCCTCAGCCCCCCCCTCAGCCCTGTCCCTCGCCCTCAGCCCCCAGCCCCCAGCCCCCAGCCCTCAGCCCTCAGCCCCCAGCGACGCTACGACCAGGTCGCGACCATGTAGCCGACGCCGTAGGGCGCGTCCTCGTACAGGAGGGTGCCCTTGAGGGGTGTTCCCTGGGCTGCGCCCGCCAGTACCTGCCAGGGGGCCCGGCCCGAAGCCTTCAGTTCGTGTGCCAGTTCCGCGTCCAGGCTCTTGAGGGCGGCCACGTCCGCCGTGGCCAGCGCACGCGCGATCTCCGCGTCGAAGGCCGCCGCCCGCTCGTCCAGGTAGCCCGGCGCCTTGAGCGTGCGGCACGCGCTGGAGTCGCCCATCACCAGCAGTGCCACTCGCCCGGGGCCGGAGGCGATCTGCTGCCCGATCTGGATACACCGCTCGGCGGCCAGTGGTTCCCCCACGCCGTGGCCCTCGACAGGAGCGTCCGACCAGTCCGTACGGCCGAGCAGCCAGGCGGCGACCGCCAGCGAGGCCGGCAGCACCCGTCCGGCGGCCTCGGCGGAGGGTTCGGCCGGGCCCTCGGACTCCCCGGTTCCGTAACGGGGACCGTTCCCGCCGAGCCGCACGTCGAGGTCGACACCGAAGCCGCGGAACGAGCCGTGTGAGCCCTCCGGATACGGTCCGCGCCCGCTCTCCTCGGCGGGTCCCACGACCACCAGCCGGTCCGGGCGGGAGGCGGCCAGTACCCCCAGGGCGTCCGTGCAGGCGGCACGTGCGGCGTCGAGTTCGGGCGCGGCCCCCGCGGCGACGTCGGGCACGAGCAGGGGCGGGCAGGGGCACACGGCGGCGGCGACAAGCATGATCGGCAGCGTAACCCCGCGCGGCGGCCGGGTGTCAGTCCTCGATCAGCACGTCGGCAACGTCGGCAACGTCAGTGAGGTCGATGACGGTGAGGGCGGGACCGACCGGTCCGCCGCCGATCGCCCACGCGCCGCCGTCAGTCCAGACCGCAACCACTGCCCGTGGCGACCGGCAGCGGCTCCGGGACGCCGATCTGCGGCAGCCCCAGCATGACGCCGACCGGCTTCGCGGCCTCGGCGGTGTTGCGCTTCTCCCAGGCGTCGCCCGCGCGCGTGCGGCGCACGTCCAGCGTGGCTCCCTCGGCGAGGAGGTGGTGCGGGGCCGCGTACGTGATCTCGACGGTGACGACGTCGCCGGGGCGGACCTCGGTGTCGGGCTTGGTGAAGTGCACGAGGCGGTTGTCGGAGGCGCGGCCCGAGAGGCGGTGCGTGGCGCCGTCCTTGCGGCCTTCGCCCTCGGCGACCATCAGCTCCAGCGTGCGGCCGACCTGCTTCTTGTTCTCGTCCCAGGAGATCTCCTCCTGGAGGGCCGACAGCCGCATGTAGCGCTCCTGCACGACCTCCTTGGGGATCTGCCCCTCCATGGTGGCCGCCGGGGTACCGGGGCGCTTGGAGTACTGGAACGTGAACGCCTGCGCGAAGCGGGCCTCGCGGACCGCGTGGAGGGTCTGCTCGAAGTCCTCCTCGGTCTCTCCGGGGAAGCCCACGATGATGTCGGTGGTGATCGCGGCGTGCGGGATCGAGGCACGGACCTTGTCGATGATCCCGAGGAACCGCTCCTGGCGGTACGAGCGGCGCATCGCCTTCAGGACGGTGTCCGAGCCGGACTGCATCGGCATGTGGAGCTGCGGCATGACGTTCGGAGTCTCGGCCATCGCGGCGATGACGTCGTCCGTGAAGTCGCGCGGGTGCGGCGAGGTGAAGCGCACCCGCTCCAGGCCGTCGATCTTCCCGCAGGCCCGCAGGAGCTTGCTGAAGGCCTCACGGTCGCCGATGTCGGATCCGTAGGCGTTCACGTTCTGCCCGAGCAGGGTGATCTCGGAGACGCCCTCACCGACGAGGGCCTCGATCTCGGCGAGGATGTCGCCCGTCCTGCGGTCCTTCTCCTTGCCGCGCAGCGCCGGGACGATGCAGAAGGTGCACGTGTTGTTGCAGCCGACGGAGATGGACACCCAGGCCGCGTACGCGCTCTCGCGGCGGGTCGGCAGCGTCGACGGGAACGCCTCCAGCGACTCGGCGATCTCTACCTGCGCCTCTTCCTGGATGCGGGCGCGCTCCAGGAGGACGGGGAGTTTGCCGATGTTGTGCGTCCCGAAGACGACGTCCACCCAGGGCGCCCTCTTCACGATGGTGTCGCGGTCCTTCTGGGCGAGACAGCCGCCCACGGCGATCTGCATGCCGGGCCGCTTCGTCTTCATCGGAGCGAGCCTGCCGAGGTTCCCGTAGAGACGGTTGTCGGCGTTCTCCCGCACCGCGCACGTGTTGAAGACGACGACGTCGGCGTCACCGTCGGAGCCTTCGGGAGCGCGCACGTAGCCGGCGCCCTCCAGCAGCCCGGAGAGCCGCTCGGAGTCGTGGACGTTCATCTGACATCCGTAGGTGCGCACTTCATACGTTCTGGTCAGGTCCACTGCCCGGCTCCGGTCACTGCTGCTCATGTGACAAGGGTAGGTGGTGCCCGGAGTGCGCCCCGCCCCATGGGTCCCGCGTGCGCTCCCCCCGAGGGAGCCCCGGGTGCGCTCTGTAGGCACCGCCCTGGTCATCCGGGCCGGTGAGCTGGCAGGATCGCGCGCATGTTCCAGGCACTCTCCCCCCTCGGCCGACGCCGGGCCCTGCAGGGTTCGGCCGCCGCCATCGTGGCCTTCGGGCTGCTCCTGTGGTGGCTGCTGCCACTGGGCGAGAGCTCACCGGGCGGAAAGGTCGTCTTCAGTACGGGGACACGCACCGGCGTGTACCAGCTGTACGGAAACCTGCTGCAGGACGCGCTGGCCAAGGACATGCCGCGTCTGGAAGTGGACCTGCGTCAGAGCGAGGGCTCCCAGGAGAACGTGGCACGGGTGGCCACGGGGAAGGCCGACTTCACCATCGCGGCGGCCGACGCGGTCGAGAAGTACATGGACAGCGGCAAACCCGGCGCGGACCAGCTGCGCGGCTGCGCGCGGCTGTACGACGACTACGTGCACGTGGTCGTTCCCCAGGACTCCCGGGTGAGCTCCATCGCGGACCTGAAGGGCAAGAGGGTGGCGATGGGGCAGCCGGGTTCCGGGGTGCTCCTGATCGCGGAGCATGTGCTGGCGGCGGCCGACCTCGGCCCGAAGGACGTCAAGCCGGTGTACGCCGGTATCTCGAAGATGCCGAAGATGCTGGAGGAGAAGAAGATCGACGCGTTCTTCTGGTCCGGCGGACTCCCGACCGGCGCCGTGACCGACCTCTCCGAGCGTTTCGACATCAAGCTGGTCCCGATCACGGCCGACCTGGTCGAGAGACTGCACAAGCCGAACGCGGGGTCCAGCTACTACCGGTCGGCCCTCATGCCCGCGGACACCTATCACGGGGATCGCAACGACGCCGCGGTACCGACGGTGGCGGTGGCGAACCTGCTGGTGACGCGGGCCGGAACGGACGCGACGCTCACCGAGGGAATGACCCGGACGGTGATCAACAGCCGCGACCGGATCGGCACGGAGGTGCACGCCGCGCAGCGCGTGGACCTGCGGACCGCCATCTACACCGACCCCCTGGACCTGCACGAGGGCGCACAGCGCTACTACCGCTCGAACAAGCCGTAGCCGTCCGGCCGGAGACGGGTCCTGACGCGCGCTCACGGGCCCTGTCGAGGGGCAGTGGGGTCCGGCTACCGCAAAGGCCGCCCGAGGGCCCTCAGAGGGCCCCTGAGGCCCCGGCGCGCCCACTCAGATCCCGGACATGGCCCTCAGGCCCCGGCCGTCGTCCCCTCAGACTCCGGCCATCGTCCGAGGCACCGTGACCGTCACCTTGAGCCCGTGCGGCTCGTGGTGGGCGTACGCGATGGAGCCGCCGCCCGCGGAGAGCAGCGCCCGGGAGATCGACAGGCCGAGCCCTGAGCCCTTGATGTTCTGATGGCCCGCGCTGCGCCAGAAGCGGTCGCCGACGCGGGTCAGTTCCTCGTCGCTCAGACCGGGCCCGTGGTCGGTGACGACGATCGTCGAGGCCTCGCCGTTCGAGGCCACCGCGACCTCGACGGACTCTCCCTCGGGCGTGAACTTCAGCGCGTTGTCGATGACCGCGTCCAGGGCGCTGGACAGGGCGACGGCGTCGACCCAGGCGGTCGTGGCGGGGCATGTCCCCAGGAGCCGTACCCCCTTGTCGTCGGCGACCGGCGACCAGGACGCCACCCTCTCGGCGGTGAGTTCGCCGATGTCGGTGAGCCGCAGGTCCGCGTCGGCGTGCTCGGCGAGGGCGAGGTCCAGGAGGTCGTCCAGGACGTGGGCGAGGCGCTTGCCCTCCGTACGGACGGCGGCGATCTCCTCGTTGCCCTCGGGCAGTTCCAGCGCGAGCAGTTCGATGCGCAGCAGCAGGGCGGACAGGGGGTTGCGCAGCTGGTGCGAGGCATCGGCGACGAAGGCGCGCTGCTGCTCCAGGACCTCCTGGACGTTGTCGGCCATCTCGTTGAAGGACCGGGCCAGGCGCCTGAGCTCCGGCGGTCCGCCGGCGGCGGCGACCCGGGACTTCAGGCTGCCGGTCGCGATGTCGTGGGTGGTGGCGTCGAGGACGCGCACGGGCCGCAGCACCCAGCCGGTCAGCCGCAGCGCGGCGCCGAGCGCGAGGAGCATCGCGCCGATCTCCCCGGCTCCGATGACGAGCCAGCCGTGCAGGATCCTGGACCGCATCTGTCCGGTGGGCGAGTCGGTCACCACGACCGCGACGACGTCACCGTCCCGGATGACGGGGGACGCGACGACGAGACGGTCCCGCTGCCACGGCCAGACCTGCTCCGGGTCATGGCTGCGGCGGCTCTGGAGCGCTTCGTCGAAGGCCGCGCGGATCTCGCCCCTCCTGGGGATGGTCCAGTCCTCGGGCGCGTTGGCCATGATGCCGTCGTCGCGGTAGAAGACTCCCGCGTTGATCCCGTACAGCTTCTGGTACGTGCGCAGTTCCTGCCGGAGCGTCTCGCCGCGCTGTTCGGTGGCGCTGATCCGTGAGCCCTCCGGGCGGTCGGCCACGAACTGGGCCAGGGACGCGAAGCGGGCCGTGTCGTCGATGCGGTCGACGACCACCTTCTGCTGCTGGGCGGCCGCCAGGCTCGCGGCGAGGGGGATGCCCAGGGCGAGCAGGATGGCCGCCATCAGGACGATGAGCAGCGGGAGGAGGCGTGTGCGCACCGGGACCCGCTACGCGGCGGGCGCGACGAGCCGGTAGCCGACGCCGCGCACGGTCTCGATCAGGGCCGGCATGCGCAGCTTGGAACGCAGGGAGGCGACATGCACCTCCAGGGTGCGGCCGGTCCCCTCCCAGCTGGTGCGCCAGACCTCGCTGATGATCTGCTCCCGCCGGAACACCACTCCGGGCCGCTGGGCGAGGAGGGCCAGCAGGTCGAACTCCTTGCGGGTCAGTTGGACGACCGAACCGTCGACGCTGACCTGCCGGGTGGGCAGCTCGATGCGTACGGACCCGAGGTGCAGCGCGTCGTCACCGGGGGTGGCCGCGTCGTCGGGGACGGTGCGCCGGGCGACGGCGTGGATACGGGCGAGGAGTTCCCCTGTGTCGTAGGGCTTCACCACGTAGTCGTCGGCGCCGAGGTTGAGTCCGTGGATCCGGGAGCGTACGTCCGCGCGCGCGGTCACCATGATCACGGGCGTGCTGGTCCGCTTGCGGATCTTTCCGCAGACCTCGTATCCGTCCTGGTCGGGCAGCCCGAGGTCGAGGAGCACCACGCCGAAGCCGTTGCCCTCCGGGACGAGGGCCTGGAGGGCCTCCTCGCCGCTGCGGGCGTGTGTGACGGCGAACCCGTGGCGTGCGAGGACCGCGGACAGAGCGGCTGCTACGTGGTTGTCGTCCTCGACGAGGAGCAGTCTCATCACGGCCCCCTTCAGTTCATCGTGCGTACGTTGTCGGTGGATAGACAGGTGGATAGACAGTGGCTCGGCATACGTCCTCGGTGGTCGGACACGGCCACGCGCGCGTGTCCCCTGGCAGTCAGGCCGATGGACGCGGACGGCGTCAAGCATGTTCCGGGCGCGGCCCGCATCCGTTACGCAGCCGGTACTCGCCCGAGGCGGCCTTCACGAAGAGTGTCGGTTTGCCGCCGGATCGTTATGCTCAATTTCCCCTCAGATGTAATGACGCTGATCGTGCGGCGTTACTACTGTCCTCCGCAACCGAGGAGGACGGAGCTAGAGGCCGATGACCGAAGTATCGGTGACCAAGGACGCCCTGCCCGCGGCCGATGATCTGGTCGTGCTGAAGAACGTGAACAAGCACTTCGGTGCGTTGCATGTACTTCAGGACATCGATCTGACCATCGCCCGTGGTGAGGTTGTCGTGGTCATCGGACCCTCCGGGTCCGGAAAGTCCACCCTGTGTCGCGCGATCAACCGTCTGGAGTCGATCGAGTCGGGATCCATCACGATCGACGGAAAGCCGCTGCCCGAGGAGGGCAAGGCACTTGCCCGTCTGCGTGCGGACGTCGGCATGGTGTTCCAGTCGTTCAATCTGTTCGCGCACAAGACAGTGCTCGAAAACGTGATGCTGGGCCAGCTCAAGGTTCGTAAGGCGGACAAGAAGGACGCCGAGGAGAAGGCCCGCGGTCTGCTCGACCGGGTGGGTGTCTCCGCCCAGGCCGACAAGTACCCCGCGCAGCTCTCCGGCGGGCAGCAGCAGCGTGTCGCGATCGCCCGGGCGCTGGCGATGGGCCCCAAGGTCATGCTCTTCGACGAGCCGACGTCGGCTCTCGACCCAGAGATGATCAACGAGGTCCTGGAAGTCATGCAGCAGCTTGCGCGTGACGGAATGACGATGGTCGTAGTCACTCACGAGATGGGATTCGCCCGTTCGGCGGCCAACCGCGTCGTCTTCATGGCGGACGGACGCATCGTCGAAGAGGCTGTGCCGGACCAGTTCTTCAGCAACCCGCGCAGCGACCGGGCGAAGGACTTTCTGTCGAAGATCCTGCACCACTGACGACCCGGGTCGTCCACAACCCGCGTCACCCGCACCCGACGGACTGCGGCACCCGACACCGAGGGCCCGCTTCTCCTCACCACAAAGGATGTTCACCATGATGCTCCGCAAGGTCTCCGCAGCAGCAGCAGCTGCGCTCGTTCTCTCTCTGACGGCGACCGCCTGTGGCGGCGACGACAAGGACAGCGACTCCGGCTCGGGCTCCGGTAGCGGCGACAAGATCAAGATCGGCATCAAGTACGACCAGCCCGGCCTCGGCCTCAAGGAGCCGGACGGATCCTTCTCCGGCTTCGACGTCGACGTGGCCACCTATGTGGCCAAGGAACTCGGCTACAAGCCCGACCAGATCGAGTGGGTCGAGACCAAGTCTGCCGACCGTGAGAACGCGCTCGCCCGTGGCGACGTGAAGCTCATCGCGGCCACGTACTCGATCAACGACGAGCGCAAGCAGAAGGTCGACTTCGCCGGCCCCTATCTGCTGGCCCACCAAGACCTGCTGGTCAAGGCGGACTCGGACATCACCAAGGCCACGGACCTCAACAACAAGAAGCTGTGTTCCGTGACCGGCTCCACTTCGGCGCAGAACATCAAGAACGACCTCGCCCCGAAGGCCCAGCTGAAGGAGCTGGGTGGCTACTCTGAGTGCATCGCCGCCCTGCAGAGCGGCTCCGTGGACGCGCTGACCACCGACGACTCGATCCTCGCGGGCTTCGCCGCGCAGGACAAGTACAAGGGCAAGTTCAAGCTCGCAGGCCTCAAGCTGAGCAACGAGAACTACGGCGTCGGTGTCAAGAAGGGCGACACCGCGACCATCGACAAGGTCAACACCGCGCTGGAGAAGATGGTCAGCGACAAGTCCTGGCAGAAGGCGGTTGACGACAACTTCGGTCCGGCCAATTACAAGAACGAGCCCGCGCCGAAGATCGGGACCATCGTCAAGTAAGCAGAACCCCCGCAGGCCTACCGTCGCCGCGATCGCGGCGGCGGTAGGCGACGCCCTTCACCTACGCCACACACCCGGAAGTGCGGGAGACCGTGTTCGACTTTCTTGAAGGCTACAACGTTCTAGGGGCGTTCTGGATGACGGTGAAACTCACCGCCCTCTCCGCCGTCGGCTCCCTCGTCTGGGGCACCCTGCTCGCCGCGATGCGAGTCAGCCCGGTCCCGCTCATGCGGGGGTTCGGCACCGCCTATGTGAACATCGTCCGGAACATCCCCCTGACCGTCATCATCATCTTCACGTCTCTCGGCCTCGCCGATATCTTCGGCATGACGATGGGCGCCCCCGACGACTTCGATGTGCAGGGCTTCCGGCTCGCTGTACTCGGTCTCGTCGCCTACACCGCGGCCTTCGTCTGCGAGGCGATCCGCTCCGGCATCAACACGGTGCCCCTCGGCCAGGCCGAGGCGGCACGCGCCATCGGACTGAGCTTCAGCCAGATCCTGCGCCTCGTCATCCTGCCGCAGGCCTTCCGTACGGTCATCGGACCGCTGGCCAACGTGTTGATCGCGCTGACCAAGAACACGACCGTGGCGGCCGCGATCGGCGTGGCCGAGGCCGCACTTCTCATGAAGGAAATGATCGAGAACGAGGCACAGACGCTGGCCATCGGCGCGGTCTTCGCCCTCGGGTTCGTGGTACTGACCATGCCCACCGGGCTCTTCCTCGGCTGGCTGAGCAAGCGACTGGCGGTGAAGCGATGAGCTCGGTGCTCTATGACACGCCCGGCCCTCGTGCCAAGCGTCGCAATGTGATCTTCTCGGTGATCTTCACTGTCCTGCTTGTCCTGATCCTATGGTGGGTCTGGCGGACGCTGGACGACAAGGGTCAGCTGGAGTGGTCCCTGTGGGAGCCGTTCACCGAGGCGCAGGCCTGGACGACGTATCTGCTGCCGGGCCTCGGCGACACGCTGAAGGCGTCAGCGCTTGCCATGGTGATCGCCCTTCCGCTGGGCGCGCTCTTCGGCATCTCACGCCTCTCCGACCACCGGTGGGTACGGGCGACGGCCAGTACGGTGGTCGAGTTCTTCCGCGCGATCCCCGTACTGCTACTGATGCTGTTCGCCAACGAGTTCTACGTCCGCTACTCGGACATCAGCAGTGAACAGCGCCCCTTGTACGCGGTTGTCACGGGCCTGGTCCTCTACAACGCGTCCGTGCTCGCCGAGATCGTCCGGGCCGGCATTCTCTCGCTTCCCAGGGGGCAGTCTGAAGCCGCGATGGCGGTCGGGCTGCGCAAGGGTCAGATGATGACCAATGTCTTGTTGCCACAGGCTGTCACCGCCATGCTGCCAGCCATCGTCAGCCAGCTCGTCGTCATCGTGAAGGACACCGCACTGGGCGGCGTGATGCTCGGCTTCACCGAGTTGCTCAACTCGCGCGGAACACTGGCGGCCAACTACGCCAACGTGATCCCCAGTTTCATCGTCGTGGCATTCATCTACATCGTGCTCAACTTCATCCTCACCACCTTCGCGAGTTGGCTGGAAGCCAGGCTACGCCGCAGTAAGAAGGGTACTGGTGCGGTCCTCGGGGGCGACGACGTTGACGACATCAACGCTGGCGAAGTTGGAGGCACGGCGACGATCGGTACTGGCGGTAAGAAGTGACGGGCAGTAATTAGTCTATCGGCGTGGAGGCAGTGACGTGATCGTCACTGCCTCCACCTCTTTCCGCATGTACCTACGAATTGGCTGCCACATGCTGTCATCACACGCTCTTATCGCGATGACTGGTCTTCTGAGCCAAGAATTTCATTGAGGCAGCTGGCGAGGCTTTGACGGCTCTTTTCTGCGGTTTTCGTCTCATCTCGGTCATCATGAGGGTCCATCAGTAAGCTGATGGACCCTCATGATGACCGAGATGAGAGTGCTTGAACTCATGGTGTCGTTGGGGTGAGTGACAGTTCGGTACTGGCGAGGCTCCCCTCGATGAGGTGGGGGCGGTACTGGATCTTCTTCATGCCGTGGCGGATGGTCTGGATGAGGTGCCCGAGGGTGGTGAAGGCGGTGTTGGACAGCCAGCTGCGCCGTAGCAGCGACCGAATGCCCTCGACCGGGTTGAGGTCGGGGGCATAGGAGGGCAACTGGTAGACGGTCAGCCACTCTTGCCTGGCGATGAACTGCCGCACCCGTAAGCAAGATGGACGTTCAAGATGCCCCTATGTTGCGTCAAGTGGCAGCCGTTGCGGCGGCGGAGACGTGTCACGACGATGCGGTAGAGGGCTGCGTTGGCCTGACGGTTGCCGCCGCGGTTCAGCCGTCGTCGCTGGGTCTTTCCGGAGGACTGTTCGACGGGGCTGACGCCACACAGAGCAGCGAAGGATGCCTCGTTTGCCAGCCGCTCCCGGCTGTCGCCGGCGGCGATCAGCAGGGCAGCGGCGCTGTCGGGCCCGACGCCGACGATGTCCAGGAGCCGCGGATGGTGGGTGCGGACGCCTCTGTTGACCCTGCTGGTGAGTTCCTTCACCTCGGCGGTCAATTGCTGGACGCGGCGGGCCAGCAGCCGGAGCGTGAAGACGGCCGCGTTCCCGGTGTCCGGAAGGTCCGCGCATCGGGCGATCAACGCCGAGTTGCTGAGTTCGGACAGGGATTCGCGCAGCTCGGGATCGGTGCCGAGGAGTACAGCCTTGAGCTGGTTCTTCGCCTGTGTTCGGGCTTTGACGGCCGACTCCTTCGCCAGTCTCAGCACGCGCATGTCGGCGGCCGGGCCCTCGCCCGTCTTGGGCGTGACAGCAGCTCGTCCGGACAGGACCGCGCGGGCGGCGGCATCCGCATCGACGGCATCGGTCTGGCCGCGCTTGCGACGCGTGGCGCGATCGGGCTGATTGACCTCGACGACCTGGATATTCTCCCGGCTCAGGAACCGTGCCAGAGCAGCTCCGTAGGAACCGGTGCACTCCACTCCCGCACGGTGCGGGAGGCCGAAGGAGCGGGCCCAGGCCAGGAGTTGGCGGTATCCGGCGGCGGTCGCCGGGAACACCTGATGGGCCAGGAGCGCGCCGAGCACCGTGATCACGTCGGCGACGTGCACGTCCTTGTGGGTGTCAACGCCGAGGATCACGTCCTCCGCCGGTTGTTGTTCTGGCCGTTCGGGCAGAGTTGTCTGGGGCATGCTGGTGACGGTCACGCGGCTCCTTGATCGGCACGGGGTTCATGGCCGACGCCGGGCCGGTGGGCGGTCAGAACTGTGACGGTGCCTTGTGCGGCAAGGCCCCTGTCGGGACACGCCCGTTGGTCCGGCGACAGCAAGCGCCGCCCGGGACCCGAAGCCGACAGATCTTGAACAAGGCAGCCAGGGCCAGTTGTCCCACGGGTCAGGCCCCGGCCCCGGGCGGCGCTCCATGAGTCTCACAGTTGTTCCAGACGAGCACGATCGCTCCACCGAGCTGCTGATGTGTGGTGATGAGCAGGTCGCGCTAGTCGGTCCAGGCGAAGCCCTCGCGTCCGTCTCGTCGGCTGTCGTCGTGGTGCGGCCGGTAGATCAGCCGGGAGCGTTCACCAGGCTTGTAGCAGGTCAGGGCGGCGAAGAAGATCCGGCGGCGAGAACGGCCGCGAATCTCCTCCTCATAGCGTTCGACGGTCCGTATGGCCAGCGCCTGGCAGGAGAAGCCGTGCCGGAGCAGCAGCTTGCGCACCCCTTGCAGGGTGTAGCTCTGGTGGAAGCGACGGCCGATCATCGTCTTGATCCTCGACAGCGTCTACTGCTGGTCCGGCCGGCCGTGCGCGACCGGCCCCTTTGTCAGCTCCGCTTCTGACCGTATGAACTGGGCCTCGCTCAGCCGCGGCGGGGAGGCTGAACCCGCCGACCGAAGCGCCTGCGGGCACCCTTGTCCCAGGACCTGCGCCACCGTTGCACCGACCGGACGCTGACCCGTAACTCCTTCACGATCGCCGAACTCGGCTCACCCACCGCGAACCCGCCAGCCGCCCTAAACCTGATCGCCTCGCGGAACTGCGACGCTCATCCGACAGACCGCCGCCCTGCGCGTACCTCATAAGAGACGGCGTACCGCGAGGATAAAAACCTGTCAGCAGCTACAACGCCCCAAGTTCAAGCTCAGCAGCCGTCGTTAAGTCTACGTGACAAGCGAATAACCATATCGAATCCGTGCAGCCTGACGCTCACATAAGATAAGGTCTGGGCCTTCTGTCACCCCCGCCCTCTGCCGCCCACATTAAGATGGGCCCCCGACTCCGTCGGGGGCCCATCGCAAAAGATCGAGACTAAGAGGCCTTTGTCAAGTACCCCACGTCAAGCACATATGTGCCTGAGGGGCAGTAAACGATCGACTCACCACTGGACTTCCAAACTCCCGCCTCGCGGTAGACATCAGGGCCACCCGATATCGCCCTGCAATTAGCGGATGCCTTCCAGTGCCCCCCGTTACTCTTTGTGCATGTCGCTCCCACGGCATCAGAAAAAACCTTCCGAGCCGTACAACCTGTTGGCCAGGCAGCAACGCCATCAGTGGCAGCTGAAGCCGCCGTCTGGAAGACCAGCGGAGAAACTGCAAGGAACCCACCGGCAACGAGTAGCGAAAAGCGCTTCGTCACAATTTCAGCCCTTCTAGATTGCACAACTTCGGAGCCTGCTGGAGTTTCCAATGACACCCGTGCGTCAGTTGTACTTCGTCTCGACACCCGCAGCCGTAGGCTTACCGGAGCCAGAACAATAAGCATAGGACGGAGTGGAATTATTTTTCCAAGCGCCTACTGCATTCGTCACCCTGCCTTCCGAGTCCTTGCAAACCGCGATGGCTCGGTAGTGCCCCCCGTTGGACTCGCTGCACTTGGCCATAGTTCGCCACGCATCTTGAATCTTGAACTCGCAGCCACTTGGATGCGCCTGCACATCCATGGTGTCGGCCGATGCAGTGGCACCAGCACCGAACGAGAAGATGCCAGCGAGTAGCAATCCAAACGCCGGCGTAACTGCAACGCGGTAAATGCGACTACGCTTCAACATAATCTTTCACCCTTCACTACTTGCTCAGCGATGACACGGCTCGCAAGACCCCGTTCGGGGCCCAGCGGCTTCTGAGGCCAATACAATCGGATGTGGGGTACACAGAACACCCCCCGACAGATGGAACCCTCTCCCACTATCCCCAGCGCAGGGGGTTGACTTCTTCCCAGAAGCACCGTAGCCGCAGAGTCAACAACTGACGAGATTTGCAAATGATCACTCTTTGCGCCTTCGACGAACTATGTACACAATGGGCGATAAATACAGAATCACGCGAATTGACCAACTCAAGGCTCAAGAAGAGCTCAATTTTATAAAATCGGACATCGAATTCTGCAATGAGATTGATAGGATGAAAACAGCACGCTCACTGCGCTGCCATTCACGACCAGATTGGCAGCCTTTGCTTCATGGCAGAGATTGACCGGGGGTCTAATAATGCGAGTCGCACTTATTGACGATAGCCGACTTTCTCGAGCTGGCCTGCGGGCCATCTTGGAATCTCAGCTAAATTTGAGCGTGGTCGCTGAAGGGGAAGCGCACGATGCAACATCCCTTATTGCAACCACACACCCTGAACTCGCCATATTCTGCTCCCCTTCACATAAAGATGTAATTCAGCCCCTCGCCCAGCTTAAGCGGGTCCGCAAAATACCCGCAACTCTCGTTATCACAGAATGTGTTTCAGAAGTTGGAGTGCGCCACCTGCTTACCCTTGGCGCATCCGGAATTCTATTGCAAGAGACAGCTCATCTACATCTATCTTGGGCGCTCCCCGCAGCGCTTCATGGAGGCTGCGCCCTATCCCCCGAGATATCCAGAAAAGTCATAACCGAATACACGGCACCAGTCATAGAATCTACACAGAAAAAGGCTGCGCAGGAAAAAATTTGCGCTCTTACGGCAAGGGAACTCGAAGTCCTTGAGTTGCTGAGTCAGGGACTCCCAAACCAGACTA
This sequence comes from Streptomyces dioscori, assembly GCF_003024195.1. Classification (GTDB taxonomy): domain Bacteria; phylum Actinomycetota; class Actinomycetes; order Streptomycetales; family Streptomycetaceae; genus Streptomyces; species Streptomyces dioscori. Next base: position 20,739 of record NZ_KZ679057.1, on the reverse strand, counting down.
TAGCCAATTCTCTAACAATCACTCCGGGGACCGTCAAGGATCACGTACGTTCCGTATTCGCGAAGCTGAACGTCGACAATCGCTTGCACGCTGCTCGCATCGCATGGCAAGCCAGAAAATTCGACGCCTCGACTCGTGACCGCAAATAGTGGGGCCACATCGGATTGAGAAATCGGTCACGGGGTTAGGTGAGAGCAGATCTGCCTGTATCAGCCGGTCCAGCCAGGTTAGTGGGCTGAGCGGGTTCGCGGTGGGTGAGCCGAGTTCGGCGATCGTGAAGGAGTTACGGGTCAGCGTCCGGTCGGTGCAACGGTGGCGCAGGTCCTGGGACAAGGGTGCCCGCAGGCGCTTCGGTCGGCGGGTTCAGCCTCCCCGCCGCGGCTGAGCGAGGCCCAGTTCATACGGTCAGAAGCGGAGCTGACAAAGGGGCCGGTCGCGCACGGCCGGCCGGACCAGCAGTAGACGCTGTCGAGGATCAAGACGATGATCGGCCCCGGCATGGGGCTGACCGCCAAGCCGTACGTTGCCAAAAGGCGCCTTGGTGGCTCACGCATGTAGCTCAGCCGTGATTCGCTATTTGTCTGCAGACCAGTTGGGGGAGCCCACTCCCTCCGTCACTTGACGCAAGCACCGGCAATAGGTTGCATACGTTCTGTGATCGTGTACCCCGCTCCACCTGCAAGTCCCGGTAGGACACCCAGTACGCCGCTCCGGGCAGGGGGCACCACGCCGTGGACCCGGTGATCATCGTCGGAGCGGGGCCCGTAGGACTCACGCTCGCCCTGGCGCTGGCGCGTCAGGAGGTCCCGTCGGTCGTCCTGGACGAGGGCCCCGGCAAGGACGAACAGCGACTCGCGCGTACGGCCGTCCTGCGCGAGGACACGGCCGCGCTGATCGGCCGGCTGACCGGCTTCCCCGTCGCCGAGACCGGCTTTCGCTGGGCCGGATGGCGGTCGATGCGGCGCAAGCAGGTGATGCGGGAGATCACGTTCGGCGAGGACGATCCCACGCTGCTGCACCTCCCCCAGCACGTTCTCACCGCCGCCCTGCGCGAGGCGATCGGCGCCGAACGCCTGGTCAGGGTCGCCGTGGACAGCCGTCTCGACTCCCTGGAACAGGAGCCCGCCGGCGTCACCGCGCACACCCGGGGCCCCAAGGGCACCTGGTGGCGCGGCAGCTACCTGGTGGGCTGCGACGGACCCCGCTCGACGGTCCGCAAGCTCCAGGACATCCGTTTCCCGGGACGTACGGCCGTGGAACGCCACGCCGTCGCCGCACTGCGCACGGAACTCCCGTGGCCCGGCGAGGCGTTGCTGCACCGCACGCCGCCGTGGCGGACCTCGGGCCCCCCGGTCTCCGAGGTGACCGCGCGCCCCCTCGCCGACGACGTGTGGCGCATGGACTGGCTGCTGCCGCCGGGCAAGGACCTGGTCACACCGGACCTCCTGGTGGCACGCGTCCGGGAGACCCTCGCGGGCTGGAGCGGGGGCACCACCCCGCCGTACGAGCTGCTCGACACCGGCGTCCACACGGTCCACCACCGGCTGGCGCGGCGCTGGCGGGCCGGCCGGGTCTTCCTCGCCGGGGACTCGGCGCATCTGCTCGGAGCACTCGGCACCCAGGGCCTCGACGAGGGCCTGCGGGACGCCGACAACCTCGCGTGGAAACTGGCCCTCGCCTGGCACCACGGTCCGCACGAGGCACTGCTCGACAGCTACCAGGTGGAGCGGCGCGCGATCGTCGCGGCGCGCCTGCGCGCCGCCGACCAGGCACTGCCGCTGCTGCGCGGCGGTGGACTGCGTTCCGCGGTGCCCGGGGCGGCCCGCGGTCATGACGCGCTCCTCACGGACGGACACCTGGGGCGCGGTCCACTGGGTGCGCCGGGGGCGTACGCCGATTCGCCGCTCGCACCTCCGTACGCCGAGTCCGCGGTCGAGGTCGACACGGCGCCGGGTGCCGCGATCGCCGATGTATGGGTGACCGCCGAGGACGGTTCGTCCGTGGCCCTGCGCGACCGGCTGGGCCGGGGAGCGCTGCTCGTGCTGCTGATCGCGCCGGGGACCGTGGTGTGGGACCGCAAGCACTGGGTGACGGCGGGGATCATGCCGCGGCTCGCCGCTGCAGTGACCGCGCTGCCGCACCGGGCCGAGCTGCTGGTCGCCGAGAGCTATCCGGGCGCGGCCGCGCACACCGTGCTGCTGATCCGCCCGGACGGACACCTGGTCACGGCGTTCGGCGGGGTGCGCCCGGCCGACCTGTACGAGGCCGCGGAGGCGGCGCTGGGCGGTCCCCGGACCACGGCGGAGGCGCCCGCGGGCAAGTCCTGAGAGGAGCCTGTTCCTCCTGTGCAGAGGGCCGCTGTCCAACCCATGACACTGAGTTGACCGGCCCGCACCGTCATGGTGTACTCCGGATCGTGACCGACACCTGTGTGCGCCTGTGGCGGAGGGTCCATATGGACCTCGTCCGCTATGCGGGCTGCGTGTGTCGCCCGTCCTGCTGAATTCGCATCCTCTGAAATCTCGCGTGTGAGGCCCTTCGGCTGCCGCGCGCACCCACGCGAACGCTTGTCAGGACGGTACCCGTGTCTGTGTCACCCTCTGCTCCCGCTTCCGCCGGTTCCACCGCCTCCACCGAGGCCCGTACTCCCACCCAGGCCGAGCTGCTGGACTTCGTACGACGCACGGCCGCCGACGCCGAACTGATCGCCTCCCTGCCGCTCGATCCCGAGGGCCGTACGTGGGTACGCCTCGAAGGTCCCGGCGGAAGCGAGGCCTGGCTCATCGGCTGGCCGCCCGGTACGGGCACCGGCTGGCACGACCACGCCGAGTCGGTGGGCGCTTTCCTCACCGCGTCCGGCGAACTCAAGGAGAACTCGCTCGTCGCACGGCTGCCCACCGACGGCTGGAAGACCCTCGAACTCAACGAGGGGATCGACCGTGAGCGGCTGCTGTCGGCCGGCAAGGGCCGCTCGTTCGGTCAGCACCATGTGCACGAGGTGCTCAACGAGTCCACCGAGGAGCATGCCGTCTCCGTGCACGCGTACTACCCGCCGCTCCCCCGGATCAGCCGCTACAGCCGGACCGGCCAGGTGCTGCGCCTGGAGCAGGTCGAGCGCCCCGAGGACTGGCAGTGACGGCCGGAACGACCGGACGACCCGTGGCAGCCGCGCCTTCCGCGACGGCCGAACGCCCCTTGGGTATCGACGAGTTGCTTGAGCGGGTCCGTGCGGACCTGGACCGGGTCGAGGCACAGGCAGCCCACGACGCCGCCCGGACGGGCGACGCGCTGCTCGTCGACATCCGGTACGCGGCACTGCGCGAGCGTGACGGCCTGATCCCCGGGGCTCTCGTCGTCGAGCGCAACGAACTGGAGTGGCGGCTCGACCCGCAGGGCAGTCATCGCGCCCCCGAAGCCACGAGCCACGACCTGCGCGTCGTGATCGTCTGCAACGAGGGCTACGCGTCGAGCCTCGCGGCCGCCTCCCTGCGCCTGCTGGGCCTGCACCGGGCCACGGACCTGGTGGGAGGCTTCCAGGCTTGGCGAGCGGCGGGGCTGCCGGTGGAGACGACTGCGGCTTCGGTCACGACCACGGCTACGGCTACGGCTACGGCCTAGGAGACGTCGGTCTCCGGCATACCCCGCCGGCCCCTCGGGCATAGCTAGCGGTGGGGGCCCCTTCATGTAAGGGGCCCCCACCATTGCAAACCGCCCCTTACTCCCTCATCACTCCTTGGCCGTCGCCGCAGTGACAGGGCGTACCCGGAGAGCCGCGCGGCCGGGCAGCGCGCTGGCGACGAGGGCCAGCAGACCGGCGGACGCCACCACCGCGATGTACACCAGCGGTGTGACGGCCGGGGCCGCGCTGCCCGTCATCCCGACGCTGAAGGCCGTGAGGACGGCGAGCGCGATCCCGCTGCCGAGGGCCGTGGCCAGCAGCAGGACCGACAGCGCCTCGGTCCGCAGCATGCGCAGTACCTGTCGGCGGGTGGCGCCGGCGAGGCGGAGCAGCGCGAACTCGCGGACACGTTCCGATACCGACATGGCGAGCGTGTTGACGACCGCGATGGCGGTGAAGGCGAGCACGAGGCCCATGGCGAAGTAGTTCACCTCGGCGTTCGCCTGCTGCCGCTCGGCCTGCAACGAGTCCGCGGTGGCCGGTGAGACAACCCTGACCCCCGGGAACTCCCGCACGGCCGTCGCCAGTTCTTCCCGTGAACGGTGGGTGGAGACGAGAACCGTGGCCGCGAGCGGGTTGTCGACGTGCCGGGCGACCAGGTCGTGGGCCATGGTGAGGTCGCCGAACCCGAGCCCCCTGGCATAGACGGCGGCGACGGTGAGGGTGACAGGTGTTCCGTCGCCGAGGGTGAGCTTCAGCGTGCTGCCGGGCCGCAAGTGGAGCTGATCCGCCGCGAGTTCACTGACGGCGATGGTGTCCTTCGCGAGCCCGTCGAGGGATCCGGCGGTGACATCGGGATCCCAGGTACGGGTCAGCCCTCGGGTTGTGACGCCCTGGGCCGCGTACTTGGAGAGCCCGACACGGACGGTGGTGCGGACGACCTCGGTCACGGCCCCGGTGCCGACGTCATGGCCCGTACGCAGCTGCCGTGCGGCCTCCGCCGGGACGCCAGGGCCCTGTGCGGCGAGGACCCAGTCCGCGCGGATGCCCTCACGGGCCTGCTCCCGGGCCGCGTGCCCCAGGGTCGGCTGGACGAAGAGGACGGTACAGGTCATGCCGATGAGGAGGGTGAGCGGGGTGACGACGGAGGCCATGCGGGTGGCGTTGCCGCGCAGGTTGGCGGTGGCGAGCCTGGCGCCCGGCCCGGTGAGCCGCAGTGGAGGGCCCAGGACCGCCACGGCCGCCCGCACCAGGAGGGGACCGAGCAGGGCAACGGCGGAGGCAAGGACGACAACGGCGAGGAACGTCACGGGTGTCGAGGCGGGCTCGGTGCGCAGCACGCTGAGCAGGACAACGAGGACCGTCCCTCCGGCCAGCAGCACGAGTCCCGCGAGGATGCGGCCCCACGCGGGCCCGGTGAGTGCGGCGCCGGTCTCGGCGAGTGCTTCGGCCGGGCGGATACGGGCGATGCGACGGGATGACACACGCGCGGCGGCCCAGGCACCGAAGAGGGTGGCGGCGACCGCGGCGAACAGCGGGAACACGCTGACCGTGTGCTGCAGCGTGGCGGGGACGGCACCGAGGGCGACGAACCTGCCGTGCAGCCAGCCGCCCAGCGGCAGTCCGGCGAGCGCTCCGACGACGCCTGCGGCGGCGCCGACCAGCAGTGCCTCCCGGCCGAGGAGCTTACGGATCTGTCCTGATGTGGCGGCGATCGCGCGCAGCAGGGCGAGTTCGCGGTGCCGCTGCTGGACGGAGAGCCCGAAGGTTCCGACGACCACGAGGACGGCGACGAGCAGGGACGTGCCACCCATCGCACCGCCCATGCTGACGAGTCTGATCCGGGCGGCAGCGGCATCGAGGAACTCGACGGGACCTCGCTCGTCCCCCGAGCTGACCTGCGCGGTGGTTCCGTGCAGCGCCTTGGCCACGGCACTTTCGAGTGTGGCCGCCTCGGTGCCCCTGTCCGGCACGACACCGAAGGTCGTGACTTCACCGGGGTGGGCGGCGAGGCGCCGGGCTTCGGCGGCCGAGAAGAAGAGCGAGGTCTGGTGGCGTACGCCGTCTCCCGCGGGCACCGCGATGCCGGTGACGCGGTACGTACGGGGGCTCTGCGTGGACTGGACGCCGAGACGGTCACCTGGCTGGATCCGGGCGCGGTCGGCGAGGTAGCGGTCCACGACCAGTTCGTCGGCCGCACGGGGCGGGCTACCGGTCGCGAGGGTGTACGGGGTGAGGGCCGCCGAGTCCCAGGCGTGGCCGTAGGCGGTTCGGTCGCCGGTCCCTGAGGGCGTCAATGGCTGCGCCAGAAACGTCAGTTCGGGGATGACACGCGCGACACCGGGAACCGCGCCGAGCCGCGCTGCGAGGTTCTCCGGCAACCAGGCCCGTTCGGCGATGGGTTTGGCCTTGTGCTTGGTCTTGGTCTTGCCCTTCTTGTGCTTGACGGTGGTCTGGTGGACGTTCTGGTCGGCGGAGACCACGACCGGGGTGGCGGCGTAACGCTCTGTACTGATGGTGCCGCGCAGTCCGGTTTCGAGGAGAGTGCCGCAGGCGGCGATGAGGGCGGCAGCGCACATCAGGGCGAGGAAGACGCCGAGGAAGCCGCCTTTCCGGTGCCGTACGGTCCGCAGGGCATAGCGCAGCATCATGGCGTCTCGGCCTCTCTCCTGTTGTCTTCGTCCTGGTCTTCTACGCCCTGGTCTGCGATGTCTTTGTCTTTGTCTTCCTGACCTTGTCCGTCCGGGCCTTGGTCTTGCATGCCTCGCCCGTCCGCGGCGGCGGTCTGGGCGGGGAAGGCGAGGAACCGGGTGAGTACCGTGCGGGCGCCGGCCGGAGTGTCGGCCACAGGGCGCTTGTACCGGTTGAGGAGGCCGATGTACTCCTCGAAGAACGCGCGGAGTTCGGGAAGCGTCAGCCGGATCGTGCCGCGCGAGTACGGAAAGGCGTCGGCCCATGGTCCGTCGGCCGCGTCGAGCTGGAGCTGCTCGAAGAGTTCGAGGTCGGCGGCGTAGGCATGGTGGTTGAGCTCGTCCATCACGAGCCGCATCTCGGGACTCTGGCGGCTGCGGGGCGGAAAACGGCGGTCGCCGGGAACGGCCCGCCACCAGCGCCGGCGGCCCTGCCCTTGGGCGCCGGTCTCCTCGACGAAGCCATAACGCGCGAGTTCACGCAGGTGGTAGCTGGTGGCTCCGGTGTTGAGACCGAGCGCCCGGGCCAGGGTCGCGGAGGTGGCGGGGCCGTGCACGGTGAGGTGCTGCAGCATCCGCTGGCGGCGGGGCTGGGCGAGTGCTTTGAGCGTGGCCAGGTCGGAGAGTTCGACCGGGGCGCGGCCGGTCTCCTCGGACGTGGGAGCTGCGCGCTCCGGTCCCGTGGGATCTGCGGCGCCGGGTGTCTGTGCCATGCGTACACAGTCGTCTGTGCACAGGTATCTGTGCACTGCGGTCGCCCGGCGTCCTGGGAGGGGGGTTAACCCCACCTCACCGACGCCCACGAACCGCACAACAGAAGCCCCGTGATGGGGAGTTGCCACTTACCCGGATCGAAGAACTCCGGTGGCAGCGCAACGGCGGCCCGCCCTACCGCTCCGGACCGAGCGCGATGGGCGCCCCCGCGCGTCCACCGTGCCCAGCCCCGACCCCAGCACTTGCCCTCCACCCGAATCGCAGGGACCGCAATCCCTTCGGTGCGGCCTCCCGGCCCCCTCGGAACCTCAGAACTCCCCGTCGCCGAGGAACTCCGTGTCCTCGCCCTCTTGCTCAAGCGCCTGGCGGACCACGCGCAGGGCGGTGCCCTGGGAGTAGCCCTTGCGGGCGAGCATGCCCGCAAGACGCCGTATGCGCTTGTCGCGGTCGAGACCGCGCGTGGAGCGCAGCTTGCGCGCCACGAGTGCGCGTGCGGTCTCCTCCTCCTGGTCGGAGTCGAGTTGTGCGACCGCCTCGTCGATCAGCGTGGGATCCACGCCCTTGGTCCGCAGCTCCTGGGCGAGTGCCCGCCGGGCGAGACCCCGGCCATGGTGGCGGGACTCCACCCAGGCGTCCGCGAAGGCGCTGTCGTTGATCAGCCCGACCTCTTCGAAGCGTGACAGCACCTCGTCCGCCACGTCGTCCGGGATCTCGCGCTTGCGCAACGCGTCCGCCAACTGCTTGCGCGTACGCGCGGTCCCGGTGAGCAGGCGCAGACAGATCGCCCGCGCCTGCTCAGCCGGATCCTTCGGCTGCTCCGCCTTCTCGGCCCTCGACGACGAAGGGGCGCCTCCGTCCTGTGCGCCGCCGGACGACTCTCCGAAGCCACTGCGCCGCCCCCGCCGGGCGCGACCTCCACGCCCCGGAGCGCCCTCGTCCCGGTCTCCTCCGTCCCCGTCCCCGTACGGCCACTCACCGGCGCCGCGCCCCGAGCCGACGCCCGATGAACCGCCGTCTTCCCGCGAACCGTCGCCGCGGGACGTACTGCCGCTGCCTCGCCGCCGACCACCCGCAGGTCGGCGGTCTCCCCCGTGCTCGCCGTCTGCACCGTCCGCGCCCGAGGCACCGGAACCGAACGGCTCATCGCCTTCGTACGATCCGGTGCCTTCGTACGATCCGCTGCCTTCGTCCGCGCCACCTCTGCCGGCAGAGCCGAAGTCTCCCCCACGACCCTGGCCCTGCCCTTGAGGAGCGACGGGGTAGACGTACTCGGCCCAGTCCGTTCGTCGTGTCACGGACTAGCTCTTGGCCGCCGCGGCCTTGGGCTTGACGGCCTTGGCCGCGGGAGCGGGAACAGTCTTCGCGCCCTCCCCTGCCGCGACCGGCGCCGCCGCGTCCACACCCGGCTCGGCAGCGGGCTTGTCCTTCTCCGCCTTCACACCGACGCCCAGCTTCTCCAGGATCTTCTTCTCGATCTCGTTGGCGAGGTCGGGGTTGTCCTTCAGGAAGTTGCGCGCGTTCTCCTTGCCCTGGCCGAGCTGGTCGCCCTCGTACGTGTACCAGGCGCCGGCCTTGCGGACGAAGCCGTTCTCCACGCCCATGTCGATCAGGCCGCCCTCGCGGCTGATGCCCTGCCCGTAGAGGATGTCGAACTCGGCCTGCTTGAAGGGCGGTGCGACCTTGTTCTTGACGACCTTGACGCGGGTGCGGTTGCCGACCGCGTCGGTGCCGTCCTTCAGGGTCTCGATACGACGGATGTCGAGGCGCACCGAGGCGTAGAACTTCAGCGCCCGGCCACCGGTCGTGGTCTCCGGCGAGCCGAACATCACGCCGATCTTCTCGCGGAGCTGGTTGATGAAGATCGCGGTGGTCTTCGACTGGTTGAGCGCGCTGGTGATCTTCCGCAGTGCCTGGCTCATCAGACGGGCCTGCAGACCCACGTGCGAGTCGCCCATCTCGCCCTCGATCTCCGCGCGCGGCACGAGGGCCGCGACGGAGTCGATGACGATGAGGTCGAGCGCGCCGGAGCGGATCAGCATGTCCACGATCTCCAGAGCCTGCTCGCCGTTGTCCGGCTGCGACAGGATGAGGTTCTCGATGTCGACGCCGAGCTTTTTCGCGTACTCGGGGTCGAGGGCGTGCTCCGCGTCCACGAAGGCCACCTGGCCGCCGGCCTTCTGCGCGTTCGCCACGGCGTGCAGGGTCAGGGTCGTCTTGCCGGAGGACTCCGGGCCGTACACCTCCACCACTCGGCCACGCGGCAGGCCGCCGACGCCGAGTGCGACGTCGAGGGCCGTCGAGCCGGTGGGGATGACCTCGATGGGCTCGTTCGGCCGCTCGCCGAGGCGCATCACCGCGCCCTTGCCGAATTGCCGTTCAATTTGTGCGAGCGCGGCGTCGAGCGCCTTCTCGCGGTCGGTTCCTGCCATGGGTTCCACCCGATTTGCTTGTGTCGATCGCTTCACGTCAAAGACGCTAACGCCTGCCACTGACAATCCGCCCCGACGCCCGTCCAGCCTGTGGATAACTCGGGCACTTCCGCATGAAATCCCCGCCCGCATCCCGTTCCGGGCTTCGCCAGAGCCTCCATAAGAATGGATGTTCGATTTTGATGTCAAGCGCATCACGCACCACGGCGGGGGCGTGTCGCGACCATGCGGCCGGACCGTTCCGGGGCCGTGCGGGCAGCCCGCAACGGCCTCAGGAAGAAGCTCGGGGCCCGTCACTCTCACGCGGCGGTCGGTCACCCTCACTCGGCGGCGGCCCGTCGTCCCCACCCGGCGGTGGCCCCTGGGAATCCCCGCGCAGCAGCTGCCGCACACGCTTCAGGAGGGCGCCTGAGCCCCGTTCGCGGCGCCCGTGCACCCGCGGGTCGTCCGTGACGGCGTACCTCTTCACGTACGCCCCCAGGAAGGCCTGCAGGGTGGCGACCGCCGGGATGGCGATCAGCGCGCCGACGGCTCCGAGCAGGGCGGTGCCCGCGATGACCGATCCGAAGGCGACCGCCGGGTGGATGTCCACGGTCTTCGCGGTCAGCTTGGGCTGCAGCACGTAGTTCTCGAACTGCTGGTAGATCACGACGAAGACCAGCACCCACAGCGCGTACCAGGGGTTGACCGTGAAGGCGATCAGCATCGGCAGGGCGCCCGCGAGATACGTACCGATGGTGGGGATGAACTGCGAGACCAGTCCCACCCAGACGGCGAGCACGGGCGCGTAGTCCACGCCGAGGAACTCCAGCAGGACGTAGTGCGCCAGGCCGGAGATGAGCGCCATCAGACCGCGCGAGTAGAGGTAACCGCCGGTCTTGTTGACGGCGATCTCCCACGCGCGCAGGACCTCCGCCTGCCGGGACGGGGGCAGCACCGAGCACAGCGCGCGCCGCAGCCGCGGGCCGTCGGCGGCGAAGTAGAACGCGAACAGGGTGATCGTCAGGAGCTGGAAGAGGCCGCCCAGCACCTGCGCGGACACGTCCAGCACTCCGGTGGCGCTGTTCTGCACGTACTTCCGGAGCCAGTCGGAGCGCAGCAGGCTGTCCTGGATGTCGACGCGGCTGAGCTCGGTGTGGAAGGTGGTGTTGATCCAGCTGATCACCGAGTCGACGTACTTCGGGAAGTCCTCGACGATGTCGATGATCTGCCCGGCGAGCATCGAACCGAGCAGCGCGACGAAGCCGGCGCTCACGATCATCGTGATGAGGAACACCAGGCCGGTGGCCAGCCCCCTGCGCATGCCGAACGAGGACATCCAGCTCACGGCGGGCTCTATGGCGAGGGCCAGGAAGAACGCGATCAGGATGTTGATCAGCAGCCCGGTCAGCTGGTGAAAGGCCCAACTGCCCAGCTGGAAACAGGCGATGAGGGCAAGAGCGAGCACCATGGCCCGCGGCAACCAGCGCGGCATGCGTGCGCCCCCCTCGGCCGCGCCTCCGGCCGGGGGCGCGGGAGGTGTCGTGCCGAGCGGTGATGGGTGCTGTCCGACCTGCGCGGTCTCATCTGTCGATGCCACGGGCCAAGTCTCACCCACGCCACGGACAATCGACCCCACACCCCCGGATCTTCGTGATCGCTCAGCGCGATTCGTGGGGAACGTTCACCGCGGTGCACACCGCGCGCCACACGTCCTTCGCCTCCCAGCCCGCGTCCAGCGCCTGCCGCACCGTGCGTCCGCCGAGTTCCGACATCACATGATCGCGCGCGAAGGTGTCGGCGTACTCCGTACCGAAGTGATCCGACATCCGCTCCCAGAAGACCGTCAACCGCATGACTTCATTATCCCGCCCCTGAGGGTGGGCCCGAGCCGGGACCGCTTGCCGAGAACGCTTTCCGTCCTACGGTCTGACCCATGGCCGAAACAGGAGCATCCCCACTCCCCCCGACGCCCCCGGCGCACTCTGCCGTCGCCCGCGCCGAGCATTTCGTCTGGCTCACCGCGCGCGTGCTGGAGCAGCGGCGTTTCGCGTACCACTTCCTGGGCGGCGGCGCGGACACGGTGGAGACCGCGCTGTCCGCCTACCGCAACGAGGACGACGGGTACGGCCACGCGCTGGAACCCGACCTGCGCGGCCCGGTCAGCCAGCCCCTGCACGTCGGGCACGCGCTGCGCGTCCTGGACTCGATCGGGCGCTGCGGCGGACAGCGGGTGGAACGCGTGTGCCGTTACCTCACCTCCGTGTCGACGCAGGACGGCGCGCTTCCGGCGATCCGTCCCAGCCAGCGGGGCTATCCGTCGGCGCCCTTCGTCCCGGTCGTGGACGACCCGCCCAGCGAACTGCTCGCCACCGGTCCCGTGGTGGGTCTGCTGCACCGCAACGAGGTGTGGCACGCCTGGCTGTTCCGGGCCACCGACTTCTGCTGGCAGGCGGTGGAGTCGCTGGAGAAGACACATCCGTACGAGGTCGAGGCCGCCGTGGCCTTCCTGGACTCCGCCCCCGACCGGCCGCGCGCGGAGGCGGCCGCCGACCGGCTCGGCCGCCTGGTGCGCGAACAACGGCTCGCGGTGCTGGATCCGGAACACCTCGACGCGTTCCCTGTGGCACCCGGTTACGCGCCCGGGGAACACCACCTGCCGCACGACTACGCGAAGACGCCGGCTTCCCTCGCGCGCGCGTGGTTCACCGACGAGGAGATGACCCGCTCCCTGAGCTTCCTGAGAACACAGCAGCGTGAGGACGGCGGCTGGCCGATCCGCTGGCGCCAGTGGGCTCCGGGCACGGCTCTGGAAGCCCGCCCCATGGTCACGATCGAGGCATTGCGCACCCTCAGGGCACACGGCCTGCCGATCACCTGACCCCACCCCGCAGCCCGCGGGTCCCCCTCAACCATCACCCTCTAACCGCCACCCCCAACCGTCACCCCCACCCCGTCATCGCACCCTCTCAACCACTCATGGCCCGCACTCCTGCCGTCACCACCACAGCCGCAGCGACGACCACCAGGAAGGGAGCACGCAGCAGCAGCGCCACGGCGGCCGCGGCAAGCCCCGCGGCCTTCGCGTCCAGCACCAGCAGGCGGCCGTCGGCGAAGGTCTGCTGAGCGGTCAGGGCGGCCAGCAGGGCGACGGGCAGCAGAGCGGCCAGCCGCTGGACGAGCGGCCGCTCCAGAGCGCCCGCGGGAATCAGCAGCCCAACAAGTTTCACGACGTAACAACCAACAGCGGTCACACCGATGGCGATCCAGACGTTCAACGCTTCTCCTCCGCCGCGTCACGCGCACCGACGGATTCAGTACGCCCCCTGCGCCGGCCGTCGGCCCAGAGGGCGACCGGAGCGGCCAGCGCAGCCACCAGGACGGGCACACCGGCAGGCAGTACAGGAAGCAGCCCAAGCCCCAGGACGACCGCGAGACCCGCGACAACACGTTCCAGGGCCGTCCTGACCATCGGCGCGAGCAGCGCCAGGAAAACGGCCGGCCCGGCCGCGTCGAGACCCCAGACAGCGGTATCACCAATGGCCTCGGCGCCCAGCGCGCCGAGCAGTGTGGTGAGGTTCCACAGCACATAGAGGGACAGCCCGGTGACGGTGAACCCGATGCGCACGCTGCGCCGCGTGGGCTGGGCGAGAGCCACGGCCGTGGTCTCGTCGATGACCCACTGGGCGGCGAACGGCCGCACCGCGCGCGGGAGGGCCAGCAACTGCGACAACCGGAGCCCGTAGAAAGCGTTGCGCACCCCTAGGAAGAACGCGCCCGCCGCGGCAGCGAACGGACTACCGCCGCCCGCCAGCGCCCCCACAAGGGCGAACTGCGAGGCACCGGTGAACACCAGGAGACTGAGAGCACAGGTCTGCAGCACAGTGAGCCCACTACCGGCCGAGGTCACCCCAAAGGCGAACCCGGAAAGCCCGACAGCCACCCCAACCCCAAGCGCGTCCTGCACAACGGCGGCATCAGCCTTCCCGCCACTCAGCGCATCCGCTCTTCCGCCTCCCCCACCCCTTTCATCCCTTATGCCTGCCACATCCGGGGAAACTGTTTCTTCTGCCACGCCTGGGACGGTAGGCGGCCCCCCTCACGCGAATCTTGTACGTTCTTGCGCTCACGTTGATAAGCCCCCGGCGGCACCCCCACGATCCGGGTGAAATGCCGATTGAGGTGCGACTGATCGGTGAAGCCCACGGCCAGCGCCACCTCGGCGGGCACGACTCCGGCGTCCAGCAGCCCACGCGCGCGCCGCACCCGGACATCGGTGAGCCACGCGTGGGGCGGCATGCCATAGGCGTCCCGAAAGGCGCGCAGCAACGCGAAGGGGCTGGTCCCCAGATCCCCGGCGAGCCGTTCCAGAGTGGGCGGTCGCACGATCCGCTCTTCGAGAACGGCACGCGCGCGTGCCGCCATCCGGGCCCCCGCCGTCCGCGGAACCCGCTGCGGCAGCGTTCCCCCGTTGACCCTCAGCAGCCGCGTCACGGCCACCCGCAACAACGTGTCGGCGGCAAGCGCATTGCCCTCGTCGGCGGCGCGCAACACCTGATGCACCAGCCTCACGGCATACGGATCATCGACGACCGGGCTCACAAAACCGGGCGCACCGCGAAGAACGACGGTCTCGGCGGCGATCTCCGCCACCAGCTCGGGCGACGGATAGACCGCCCCGTACCGCCAGCCCTCGGGAACACCGGCACGCCCCGTGTGCGAAGTATCGGGATTGACCAGCGCGAGAGCCCCGGCCCCGGCGTACTGATCGGCCCCGCCATGGCGAAACACCTCCACCCCGTCCGAGATGGCGGCGATGACGAAGTTCTCATGCGTATGCCGCACAAAGGTCTTCCGAACGTACCGAGCACGCAGCAGATCGACACCGGGCAGCTCCGCATACTGCCAGTGCCGAGCCCGCTCCTGCCCCACCCCCGCCACACCCCCATTCTCAGCCACCACACTGCAGAGGCCACTACCTCCCCCGGGCCCCAGCCAAGGGTCGCCCCGCAGACGCCCGACAACCCAAGGGGCCGGTCCGGGGGTATCCGCCCGCAGCGGCTGGCGCGCAACGGGAGCACTTCGAAAACAAACAGCGTCGTGCCAGACCGAGGACGGATACCCCCGGACCGGCCCCGCCCCACCGGACAGGCAAGCGCTCCCACGCCCCTCCCCAGCAAGCACGTCGGCACGCCCCCTCCCCCGCAGGTCAAAGCCGTTGTCAGTGCCCGGGTGCAGGATGGACGCATGGTCAGCCACGCACATCGAGCCCTGGACGGCTTCTCCCCCGCGACCCGCGCCTGGTTCACGGGGGCCTTCTCCGCGCCCACCGACGCCCAGGCCGGCGCATGGAAGGCCATCGGCGAGGGCTCGGACGTACTGGTGGTGGCCCCGACCGGCTCAGGCAAGACCCTGGCCGCCTTCCTAGCCGCACTGGACCAGCTGGCCTCGACCCCACCCCCCGCCGACCCCAAGAAACGCTGCCGAGTCCTCTACGTCTCTCCACTCAAAGCCCTGGCGGTGGACGTGGAACGAAACCTCCGCAGCCCCCTGACGGGCATCCGCCAGGAAGCCGTCCGCCTGGGCGACCCCGAGCCCGAGGTAAAGGTCGGCATCCGCTCCGGCGACACCCCTCCCGCAGAGCGCCGCACCCTGGCCACCCGCCCCCCGGACATCCTGATCACGACCCCAGAGTCTCTGTTCCTCATGCTCACGTCGGCCACGCGCGAGGCGCTGACGGGCATCGAGACAGTGATCCTGGACGAAGTACACGCCGTCGCTGGCACCAAGCGCGGCGCCCACCTGGCCCTCACCCTGGAGCGGCTCGACGAACTACTGCCGAAACCGGCCCGCCGGATCGGCCTCTCCGCCACGGTCCGCCCGGTGGACGAGGTCGCCCGCTACCTCTCCCCCCATCGCAAGGTGGAGATCGTCCAGCCCCCTTCCGGCAAGGAATTCGACCTCTCCGTGGTCGTCCCCGTCGAGGACCTGGCCGAGCTGGGCGGCTCCCCGGTAGCGGATTCCAACGAAGGCGCCGAGAAACCCTCCATCTGGCCGCACGTGGAAGAAAGAATCGCCGACCTGGTCCAGTCCCACCGCTCGACGATCGTCTTCGCGAACTCCCGCCGCCTCGCGGAGCGCCTCTGCAACCGGCTCAACGAGATCGCGTACGAGCGGGCGACGGGCGAACCCCTGGAGGAGCACCACTCTCCCGCCGAACTCATGGGCGGCTCAGGCGCCGCCCAGGGCGCCCCCCAGGTCATCGCCCGAGCCCACCACGGCTCGGTCTCCAAGGAACAGCGCGCCCTGGTCGAGGAAGACCTCAAGGCGGGCCGCCTCCCCGCAGTGGTGGCCACCTCCAGCCTTGAGCTGGGCATCGACATGGGAGCGGTGGACCTGGTCATCCAAGTGGAGTCCCCGCCCTCGGTGGCATCGGGCCTCCAGCGCGTGGGCCGCGCAGGCCACCAGGTAGGCGCGGTCTCCACAGGCGTGGTCTTCCCCAAATACCGGGGCGACCTCGTACAGGCCGCAGTGGTCACCGAACGCATGCGCACCGGCTCCATCGAATCCCTCCGCGTCCCGGCGAACCCCCTCGACGTACTGGCCCAGCAGATCGTCGCGATGACGGCACTCGACACCTGGCAGTACGACGACCTCCTCGCCACGGTCCGCAGGGCGGCACCGTTCGCGTCACTCCCCGAGTCGGCGTTCACGGCGGTCCTGGACATGCTCGCGGGCCGCTACCCGTCGGACGCCTTCGCGGAACTGCGCCCCCGCGTCGTATGGGACCGAGTCGCCGGCACGATCACAGGCCGCCCCGGTGCCCAGCGCCTGGCCGTCACCTCCGGAGGCACGATCCCGGACCGCGGCCTCTTCGGAGTGTTCCTCGCCGGCTCCGACCCGAAGAAGGGTGGCGGCCGGGTGGGCGAGCTGGACGAGGAGATGGTCTACGAGTCCCGGGTCGGGGACGTCTTCACCCTGGGCACCAGCTCCTGGCGCATCGAGGACATCACCCGCGACCGCGTACTGGTCTCGCCCGCGCCCGGCGTGCCGGGCAGGCTGCCGTTCTGGAAGGGCGACCAGCTCGGCCGCCCGCTCGAACTGGGCCGCGCGCTGGGTGCGTTCCTCCGCGAGGTCGGCTCGATGCCCAAGGACGAGGCCCGCCCGCGGCTGCTTACCGCGGGCCTGGACGCCTGGGCCGCGGACAACGTCCTCTCCTACCTGGCCGAGCAGCGGGAGGCCTGCGGCCACATCCCGGACGACCGCACCATCGTCGTCGAGCGGTTCCGCGACGAGCTGGGCGACTGGCGGGTCGTCGTGCACTCCCCCTTCGGCGCGCAGGTCCACGCCCCCTGGGCGCTCGCGCTGGCTGCCCGTCTCTCCGAGCGGTACGGCATGGACGCCCAGGTCATGCACGCCGACGACGGGATCGTGCTGCGCCTCCCGGACGCCGACCTGATGAGCCTGGACCTGCTGGACCAGGAGCCCGTGAAGCTCGGCGCGGAGTACGACGCCGAGCAGGCCCCCGTGGGCGCGGCGGACATCGCGTTCGACAAGGGCGAGGTCAACCAGATCGTCACGGACCAGGTCGGCGGCTCGGCCCTGTTCGCCTCCCGTTTCCGCGAGTGCGCGGCCCGCGCCCTGCTGCTGCCGCGCCGCAGCCCGGGCAAGCGCACCCCCCTGTGGCAGCAGCGCCAGCGCGCCGCCCAACTGCTGCAGGGGGCCAGCGAGTTCGGTTCCTTCCCGATCGTCCTGGAAGCGGTCCGGGAATGCCTCCAGGACGTCTTCGACGTACCGGGCCTGGTCGAGCTGATGGGCGACCTGGAGTCCCGCAAGGTCAGGCTCGTCGAGGTCACGACCCCCGAGCCGTCCCCGTTCGCCCGCTCCCTGCTGTTCGGTTACGTCGCCCAGTTCCTGTATGAGGGCGACTCGCCCCTGGCCGAGCGGCGCGCCGCGGCCCTGTCGCTGGACTCACGTCTGCTCGCCGAACTGCTCGGCCAGGCGGAGCTGCGCGAGCTCCTGGACGCGGATGTCCTGACCGAGCTGGAGAACGAGCTGCAGTGGCTGACGGAGGACCGCCGGATCAAGGACGCCGAGGGTGTCGCGGACCGGCTGCGGATGCTCGGACCGCTGACCGACACCGAGCTGTCCGAGCGTGGAGCGGATCCGCAGTGGGCCCGTGAGCTGGCCGCGGCCCGCCGTGTCATCCAGGTCAGGATCTCCGGGGCGGACCACTGGGCGACGATCGAGGACGCGGGCCGGCTGCGCGACGCGCTCGGCACCGCGCTGCCCGTCGGTGTCCCCGAGGCCTTCACCGAGCCGGTCAAGGACCCGCTCGGCGATCTCCTCGCCCGGTACGCGCGCACGCACGGCCCCTTCACCTCTACGGCCGCGGCGGCCCGCTTCGGTCTCGGTGTCGCGGTCACCGAGGGCGTCCTGCAGCGGCTCGCGGGCAGCGGCCGTGTCGTCCAGGGCGAGTTCCATCCGGCGGGCATCGGCCAGGAGTGGTGTGACGCGGCGGTGCTGCGCAGACTGCGGCGCCGTTCACTGGCCGCGCTGCGCCATGAGCTGGAGCCGGTGCCACCGACCGCACTGGCGCAGTTCCTGCCGCAGTGGCAGCACCTGGGCAGCGGTCACGGCCTGCGCGGCATCGACGGACTCGTGCGCGCGGTGGAGCAGTTGCAGGGCGCCTCGGTACCGGCGTCCGCACTGGAGAAGCTGGTTCTGCCGTCCCGCGTCTCGCACTACGCTCCCGCGATGCTCGACGAGCTGACGGCCGCGGGAGAGGTGGTCTGGGCCGGCGCAGGCGCCCTGCCGGGCAAGGACGGCTGGGTATCCCTGTACCTGTCGGATGCGGCGCCGCTCCTCCTTCCGGCCCCGCACCCCCTGGAACTGACAGCGCTCCACCAGTCGGTCCTGGATGCCCTCTCCGGCGGCTACGGCCTCTTCTTCCGCCAGATCACCGACCAGGTCCGGGCCACCACACACCCGGCGGCCACCGACCCCCAGCTGGCGGACGCCGTCTGGGACCTGGCGTGGTCGGGCCGCCTGACGAACGACACGCTCGGCCCGATGCGCTCCCTGCTGGGTTCGGGCCGCACCGCGGGCTCCACCGCGCACCGCGCGAAGCGCACGGTGCCCCGAGGGAGGTACGGAAGCCTGACGGCCGCCGCGCGTCCCACTTCGCGTACGGGCCCACCGACGGTCGCGGGCCGCTGGTCTCTGCTGCCCGACCTGGAGCCCGACGCCACCGTGCGCGCCCACGCCCTGGCCCGCACCCTGCTCGACCGGCACGGAGTGGTCACCCGGGGCGCGGTCGCCGCGGAGGGTGTGGAGGGCGGCTTCTCGGCGGTCTACCGCGTCCTGTCCGTCTTCGAGGAGAGTGGCCAGGCGCGCCGAGGCTATGTGGTGGAGGGGCTGGGGGCCGCGCAGTTCGCGATGGACGGCGCGGTGGACCGGCTGCGGGCGGCGGCCACGGCCCGTGAGCGGGGCGAGTCGCTGCCGGAGCCCGCTTTCGCGGGTGCCCCGTCCCTCGGCCACTCCGGCGCACCCGCCGCCGACCCCTTCGAGGGCCCCGTCGGGCATCCGGATCCCTTCGACGGCAACCTGGACTTCCTGTCCACCGCGAGCACGGACAACGACCCGTATTCCATGAACGCCGGCTCGGGACGCCCCTCCGGCCCTCGCCCAGGATCCTCACCCCCCGGGTCATCGGCACCCGGGTCATCGGCACCCGGTTCCCGGCGAGGTTACGCGTCTCCGTACGCCGCCGACTCCCCCCGCTCGGCCCCGCAGGCGTTCCCCGGCGGACCCTCCTCCCGCACCCGTGCGAGCACTGCGAACCGCGCCGTCGTGCTGGCCGCCGCCGACCCCGCGAATGCCTACGGCGCGGCTCTCCCCTGGCCCGAGCCCCCCACCGGAGCCGGCCACAAGCCCGGCCGTAAGGCAGGCTCCCTGGTCGTTCTGGTGGACGGCGAGCTGACTCTGTACATGGAGCGAGGCGGCAAGACGCTCCTGGCCTGGCCCGCCGCCCCGGACGAGGCGACCCTGCACGACGCCCGTCTGCGCACGGCCGCCGAAGCGCTCGCCGCGTCCGCCGGCGCGGGCTCCCTCGGCACGGTCACCGTGGAGCGGGTGAACGGCGCCTCCGCGCTGACGTCCGAGTTCGGCACGCTCCTGGAAGCAGCCGGCTTCCACGCGACCCCCCGCGGCTTGCGGCTACGCGCTTAGGGACCACCGACCACCCACCGGCCAGCCCCGCACCACCCTCACCCCACCCCCCTCCTCCCCCAGACCACCACCCACCCACACGACACCCCGCCCACCCCCATGCCACCCTGGATCCCATGCCCGAAGGAGACACCGTCTGGCAGGCCACCCGGCGCCTGCACAACGCCCTCGCGGGCCACGTGCTGACCGTTTCCGACCTCCGGGTCCCCAAGTACGCCCTGACGGACCTCACCGGGCGCACGGTCCTGAGCGTCATCCCGCGCGGGAAGCACCTGCTCACCCGCGTCGAGGGCGGCCTGACCCTGCACTCGCACCTGCGCATGGACGGTTCCTGGAAGATCTACGCCCCGGGCGAGCGCTGGCGCGGCGGCCCCGCTCACCAGATCCGCGCGATTCTCGGCACCGAGGAACGCACGGCCGTCGGCTACCGGCTCCCCGTCCTGGAACTGCTCCACACCGCCGACGAGGACCGCGCGGTCGGCCACCTCGGCCCCGACCTCCTGGGCCCCGACTGGGATCCCGACAAGGCCTTGGCGAACCTCCTCAGCGACCCCGACCGCGCCCTCGGTGAAGCCCTCCTCGACCAGCGCAATCTCGCCGGCATCGGCAACGTCTTCAAGAGCGAGATCTGCTTCCTCCTCCGCGTCACCCCCTGGCTCCCCATCGGCAAGCTCCCCACCGAGTACGCCGCCCACCTGCCGACGGTCTCCAAGAAGCTCCTGGACTTCAACCGCGAGCGCCCCACCCGCGTCACCACCGGCCGCAGCGACCAGACCCTGTTCGTCTACGGCCGCGCGGGCCGCCCCTGCCTGCGCTGCGGCACCCGGATCCGCGTGGCGAACCAGGGCGACGGCTCCCGCGAGCGCCCCACGTACTGGTGCCCGTCCTGCCAGCCGGGCCCGTCCCCGCAGCCCGGCCGACGGTGAGGCCATACGCCGTTCCCGACGCCCTGCCCCCGCCTCCGCCGCCCGCCGCCCGCCGCCCGCCGACAGGTGAGATCGCCCCCCCCCCCCCCCCCC
This sequence comes from Streptomyces dioscori, assembly GCF_003024195.1. Classification (GTDB taxonomy): domain Bacteria; phylum Actinomycetota; class Actinomycetes; order Streptomycetales; family Streptomycetaceae; genus Streptomyces; species Streptomyces dioscori. The sequence continues at coordinate 59 of NZ_KZ679057.1, read as the reverse complement.
CCCCCCCCCCCCCCCCCCCCCCCCCCCCCCCCCCCCCCCCCCCCCCCCCCCCCGCCCCC
>NZ_KZ679056.1 GCF_003024195.1 Streptomyces dioscori | reverse complement strand
GGGGCGGTTGTCGGGTGCGGGTCGGTTGTGGCTGGCCGCGCAGTTCCCCGCGCCCCTGAAAAGCTGCGCAGTTCCCCGCGCCCCCTGAAAGCCAAAAGACTGCGCCGTTCCCCGCGCCCCTAAAGACGAAAGACTGCGCCGTTCCCCGCGCCCCTGAGGGGGTGGGGCCTCGGGTTGTTCCTCGGGTGCGGGGGCGTTGTGGTTGGCCGCGCCGTTCCTCGCGCCCCTGAGGGCGGAAGGCTGGGGCGCAGCCCTGCCTTTTAGGGGCGCGGGGAACGGCGCGACCGGCCACAGCGGGCCCGCACCCGGCGGGCGGGCCGGCCCGGCCCCAAGACCGCGCCCGAGGGCGCACACCCCCGCTTTCGCCGGGGGTGTGCGCCCCGTAGGGCGTGCGAAGTCTTGACAGTGCCCCCGTGCCCGTCAACTCTGATGCGCAGAGCCGATCGCCCCAGGGAGGCGATGATGCCTGCAGCGCGGGAATCCCTACTGGACGCCGCCTACACGGCACTCGGACGCCGTCCGTGGTCCGCCGTGCGGATGGTCGATGTCGCCGCCGTCGCCGGGGTGTCCCGGCAGACCCTCTACAACGAGTTCGGGAGCAAGGAAGGCCTCGCCCGCGCGCTCGTGAGGCGGGAGGCGGACGCCTATCTCGCCGGGGTGGAGCGGGCCCTGGTGAGCCGCCCCGAGCCCCGGGAACGGCTGGCCGCCGCGGCGGAGTGGACTGCCTCCGCGGCCCGGGGGAACGTGCTGGTGCGCGCGATGCTCACCGGATGCTGGGGGGAGCGGCTGCCCTCACCCACCCTGTCCGCCGTGCCGTCGTCCTCGGCCGTGCCCGCCCAGCGCAGGGCCGACGGGCCGCTGCCCTCGCCCGGCGACTTCGTGGCGCTGGTACGGGACCGGGCCGTCGCCTCGCTCGCCGCGCACGGCGGGTCGAAGACGGAGGCGGCGGAGCTGGCCCGGGCCTGTGAACTCGCCGTGCGGCTGGGGGTGTCGTGCGTGCTCGCCCCGGCGGGCGAGGGGGGCACGGCGGGGCTGGTCCGCAACGCGCTCGCCACCGTGCGCTCCGTGGTCTGAGGTGCCCTCGCACCCGGAACCCGGAGTACTCGGAACCCGGACCACTCGGAACCCGGGCCCGCCGGAAGGGGCCAGGCTCAGTGGGACGAGCCCGACAGCTGCAGGCCGATGACTCCTATGATCACGAGCGAGATCGAGACGATCTTCAGCGTGGACACCAGGTCGTCGAGGAAGATCATGCCGTAGATGGCGGTACCGGCCGCGCCGATGCCCGTCCACACCGCGTAGGCGGGGCCCACGTCGAGCTTCTTCAGGGACAGGGTGAGGAGGCCGAAACTGCCCAGTGCGAAGACGCAGAAGGCGATCGTCGGCCAGAGTCTCGTGAAGCCGTGGGAGAGCTTGAGGCAGACCGCGAAGCCCGTCTCCAGGAAACCCGCCACGACCACCAGCAGCCACGCCATGTGATGCCCTCCCACGCTTCGTGACCGCTTCGTCGCACCTGGATCCAGCTTGGTGCGATTATGCCTTTACCGTCGCGCCAAGGACGCAAACAACACAGAGGTCACGCACACGGGGATCAGTCGCCCTCGCGGCGCTCCCGGGTCGAGAGCAGCCGGCGCAGCGAGTAGAGGCGGGCCGGGTCCGCGTGCCCCTCGGCGACCCACGCGTCCAGCGCGCAGTCCGGCTCGTCGTGGCTGCACGCGCGCGGGCAGCCCTCCGTGCCGGGCTCCAGGTCGGGGAACGCCTTGATGACCTGCGAGGGGTCCACGTGGTGCAGCCCGAAGGACCGCACGCCCGGCGTGTCGACGAGCCAGCCCTCGTCGCCGGGCAGCGGGACCGCGCGCGCCGAGGTCGTGGTGTGCCTGCCGCGTCCCGTGACCGCGTTGACGACGCCCGTGGTGCGCCGCCGTTCCGTCGACACGAGCGCGTTGACCAGTGTCGTCTTGCCCACCCCCGAGTGCCCGACGAACGCCGTGATCTTGCCGTCCAGCTGCTTGCGTACGCGGTCGACGGCCTCGCCGCTCTCCAGTTCCTCCCGGCTCGTGACGACGTACGGGACGCCCAGTGCCCCGTACAGCTCCAGGAGTTCGTCGGGGGGCGCCAGGTCCGACTTGGTGAGGACGAGGAGCGGGTCGAGGCCGCCCGCGTACGCCGCGACCAGGCAGCGGTCGATCAGCCGGGGGCGCGGCTCCGGGTCGGCGAGGGCCGTGACGATGGCCAGCTGGTCGGCGTTGGCGACGACCACGCGCTCGTACGGATCGTCGTCGTCGGCGGTGCGGCGCAGGACCGAGGTCCGCGGCTCGATGCGGACGATCCGGGCGAGGGTGTCCTTCTTGCCGGTCAGGTCGCCGACGATGGCCACCCGGTCGCCGACGACGGCCGCCTTGCGGCCCAGTTCGCGTGCCTTCATGGCGAAGACCACGCGGTCGTCCACGAGGCAGGTCAGCCGGCCGCGGTCGACGGTGAGGACCATGCCCTCGGCCGCGTCCTCGTGCTTGGGCCGGATGTTCGTCCGGGGGCGGTTGCCCTTGCGGTTCGGACGCGAGGGGATGTCGTCCTCGTCGGTGTGCTTGCCGTAGCGGCGCATGATCCCGGTCCGCCCGTCAGTTCCCGAGCATTCCGGTCCACAGCGCGGGAAAGTCCGGCAGGGTCTTCGCCGTCGTCGCCACGTTCTCGATCTGTACGCCCTCCACGGCGAGGCCGATGATCGCGCCCGCGGTCGCCATGCGGTGGTCGTCGTACGTGTGGAAGACGCCGCCGTGCAGCGGGCGCGGGCGGATGTGGAGGCCGTCGGCGGTCTCGGTGACGTCGCCGCCGAGTTCGTTGATCTCCTTGGTGAGCGCGGCCAGCCGGTCCGTCTCGTGCAGCCGCAGGTGGGCCACGCCGGTGAGGGTCGAGGGGGAGTCGGCCAGCGCGGCGACCGCCGCGATGCCCGGGGTCAGTTCGCCGACCTCGCCCAGGTCCACGTCGATGCCGTGGATCGAGCCGGAGCCGGTGAACTCAAGGCCCCGTTCGGTCAGTTCGCAGGAACCGCCCATCTCGGTGAAGATCTCGCGCAGCCTGTCACCCGGCTGGGTGGTGCGGGCGGGCCAGTCGGGGATGACGACCGTGCCGCCGGTGACCAGCGCGGCGGCCAGGAACGGCTGGGCGTTCGACAGGTCCGGCTCGACCGTCAGATCGCGGCCCAGCAGCGCGCCCGGGGTGACCCGCCAGACGTTCGGCTCGCCGCCCGACTCGGGGGTGTCCACCTGGGCGCCGATCGAGCGCAGCATGTCGACGGTCATCCGGATGTGCGGCATGGACGGCAGCGTCGAGCCCGTGTGCCGTACCTCCACGCCCTGGTTGAAACGCGGTCCTGACAGCAGCAGCGCCGACACGAACTGCGAGGACGAGGACGCGTCGATCTCCACGGGGCCGCCCTCCAGCGCCCCGCCGCCCTGCACGGTCAGCGGCAGCGCGCCCCGGCTGTCGTCGTCGATACGGGCCCCGAGGGCGCGCAGCCCGTCGATCACGCCGTGCAGCGGTCGCTCGTACGAACGGGGGTCGCCGTCGAAGCGGACGGGGCCGTCGGCGAGTGCGGCGACCGGCGGCAGGAAGCGCATCACGGTGCCGGCGTTGCCCACGTCGACCGTGGTCGGGCCCTGCAGACCCGAGGGGATGACTCGCCATGCCTCGCCGGAGCCGTCGGGGCCCACGCCCTCCTCGATCCCGACGCCCATCGCCCGCAGGGCGCCGGCCATCAGGAGAGTGTCGCGGGAACGCAGCGGGCGGCGGAGCCAGCCGGGCTCGGCCGCGAGTGCCGCGAGGACGAGCGCGCGGTTGGTGACCGACTTGGACCCGGGCACGTGGACCGTCGCGTCGACGGCTCCGCTCGCGTGCGGGGCGGGCCAGAGGGCGGTGAGTGCGGGGTTAACGGGCATGCCCTCACTTTAGTGGGGGTTGGCTGCCCTGGGTTTGGCAGGGAAAGGGGGTTGTACGTTGACGGCGGGCGCGTTGTAGCTGGTCGCGCAGTTCCCCGCGCCCCTGAGAGGGGCTGCGCCCCGTCCAGGGATTGCGCGCCTCACAGATTCAGGAGCCAGTTCGCGCCTGCCAGCAGTGAGCAGAGGGAGACCGCGTGGAAGAGGAACAGCCACAGGCCCGCCGGTATGTGCGTCAGGCGTGACAGCTGGTCCGCGTCCGAGTCGCCCGCTCCGCCGCGTGAGCGCTTGGCCTGGAGTTCGAAGGCCGGGCGGACCCCGCCGAGCAGCAGGAACCAGACGACGGCGTACGCGAACGCCGCCTGGACCTGGGGACCGGCCAGCCAGGACACCGCCACGAACGTGCCGCCGGTGACGAGGACCGTGAGGGCGCCGTACGCGTTGCGGATCATCACCAGCATCACCACGAGCAGCAGGGTGGCCAGCCAGAGCAGGGCGGTGATGTGACCGGCCGCCAGCAGCGCGGCGCCGCCCAGGCCGAGCAGCGGGGGAGCCGTGTAGCCCGAGGCCGCGGTGAGGATCATGCCGAGGCCCGTCGGCTTGCCCCGGCTGACGGTGAGACCGCTGGTGTCGGAGTGCAGCCGGATGCCGCTGAGGCTGCGGCCCGTGAGCAGCGCGACCAGACCGTGGCCGCCCTCGTGGGCGATGGTGATGGCGTTGCGGGAGAGCCGCCACACCGGGTGCGGCACGATCACGGCCAGCGCGGCCACCATCGTGGCGACGACGACCCAGGTGTCGGGGTCGGGCTGGCTCCCGAAGACCTCGTCCCAGACGGTCGCCAGCGAGGTGGCTGCGGTGCTGTCCATGGGTGGCTCGGGCTCCCTCGGGGCGCTGTCGGCAGGGGTTTGCGCGTGGGCGACGCAGTCTGACATGTATGAGCGGACGGTATGTGAGACGCGGGAGAAGCGGGGATCGTTCCTGACGGCCAAGACGCAGGTCACAGCGGTCGAGTCCCGGAATGGTCCGGGACGCCTGCTCTACCCTTGTCTGCTGTGCGCAGGACGATGACTGCGACGGTGCAGGTACACGAATGCGTCAGGTCGGAGGGGTGGTTCCAGATGTGCGGACGGTACGCGGCCAGCCGGGGGCCCGAAGATCTCGCGGGGGTCTTCGAGATCGAGAAGTGGGAGCAGGAGGACGCTCCGGACCCCGATTTCAACGTCGCTCCGACCAAAGAGGTCTACGTGGTCCTGGACCGCCCCCTCAAGGGCGCCGACGACCCCGCGCCGGTCCGCCAGTTGCGCCGCCTCAAGTGGGGCCTGATCCCCTCCTGGTCGAAGACGCCCGAGGGCGGGGCCCGGATGATCAACGCGCGTGCCGAGACCGTCCACGAGAAGCCCTCGTTCCGGCGCGCCTTCACCTCCCGCCGCTGCGTCATACCGGCCGACGGCTACTACGAGTGGGTCACCGGCACCGGCGAGCGCGACCTGGAGGTGGAGGGCAAGAAGAAGCGGCCCCGCAAGCAGCCGTACTTCGTGCTCCCCGCCGACGGCTCCGTCTTCGCGATGGCCGGGCTGTACGAGTTCTGGCGGGACAAGACCCTGCCCGACGACCATCCCCGCGCCTGGTGGGCGACCTGCTCCGTCATCACCACGGAGGCGGAGACCTCCCCGCTCGCGGTCGGTCCCGAGGAGGGTCCGCGTTCGCTCGCCGACATCCACCCGCGGATGCCGCTGATGCTCACCCCGGACCGCTGGGACGCCTGGCTCGACCCCTCCCGCACGGACGTCGAGGACCTGCGCTCCCTGCTCGCGCCGCCGCCGGAGGGACTGATGCGGGCGTATCCCGTCTCCACGGCGGTGAGCAACGTCCGCAACAACGGCCCGGAGCTGCTGAAGGAGCTGGAGGGGCCCGAGGAGGGCACACTCTTCTGACGTGACACATGTGACGGAGACGGTCGAGACGGTCGAGACGGACGCGGGCACGGCCCGGATCACCTGGCACCACGCCGGGAAGGCCGGGAAGGCCAGGAAGGCCGAGCGGGCCGAGCGGGCCGGGAAGGCCGGCGAAGCCGGGACGGCGGCGCGGCTGGTGCTGGCCGTCAGCCATGGCGCCGGTGGCGGGATCGAGGCGCGCGACCTCCGCGCGCTCGCCGCCGTACTGCCCGCCCACGGCGTGACCGTGGCCCTCGTCGAACAGCCCTGGCGGGTCGCGGGCAAGAAGCTCGCGCCCGCGCCGAAGACGCTAAACGTGGGCTGGCGGGGCCTGTGGCCGGCGCTCGCCGCGCCGGGGCTCCCCGTCGTCGCGGGCGGCCGCAGCGCCGGAGCCCGTGTCGCCTGCCGCACGGCCACCGAGCTGGGTGCCCACGCCGTGCTCGCCCTCAGCTTCCCCCTGCACCCGCCGGGCCGGCCGGAGAAGTCCCGCGCGGACGAACTGCTCGGCGCCGGGGTGCCCACGCTCGTCGTCCAGGGCGGCAACGACCCGTTCGGACGCCCCGAGGAGTTCCCGCAACAGATCCCGCCGGGCTCGTACGAACTCGTCGAGGTGCCGTACGGCGATCATGGCTTCGCGGTCCCGAAGCGCGCCCCGGTCGACCAGGAGCAGGCGCTGACGGTCATCACGGACGGCGTTCTGAAGTGGGTTTCGTCACTCCCGTAGCCCCGGGAATGTTGCGCCCCGGACCACTGTTGTGCGGATCAGACAGCACGGAAGGTGTGCTGGGAGACGTCGTACGAGAGGGAGTCCGCCGCATGGGTTCGACCATCTGCCCGAGCCGTGGCAGCCGCACAGACCTGGAGTGGTCGGTGCTGCACGCGGCGAAGACCGCCCCTGTTCGGGTGCCGGGCGGACCGGATCGGCAAGCCGCCGCGACCGCCGGTCGTCTATTCTCCGATTCAGGTGGGACCGGTTTCGGCCCCGCCCAGACTCTGGAGGAGGTGGGTCCGGTCACAGGGACCGACGCAGGGACCGAAAACGGCCAGGCGGAGCAGCCCGAGGACACGGGCAGCAGCGAGTCCACCGCCGAGCGCAATGTGCGCTTCGAGCGGGACGCGCTGGAGTTCCTCGACCAGATGTACTCGGCCGCGCTGCGCATGACGCGGAACCCGGCCGACGCCGAGGACCTGGTGCAGGAGACGTACGCGAAGGCGTACGCGTCCTTCCACCAGTTCCGTGAGGGCACCAACCTCAAGGCGTGGCTGTACAGGATCCTCACCAACACCTTCATCAACTCGTACCGCAAGAAGCAGCGCGAGCCCCAGCGGTCCGCCGCCGAGGAGATCGAGGACTGGCAGCTGGCGCGTGCCGAGTCGCACATGTCGACCGGTCTGCGTTCCGCCGAGTCGCAGGCGCTCGACCACCTGCCCGACTCGGACGTGAAGTCGGCGCTGCAGGCGATCCCCGAGGAGTTCCGCATCGCCGTCTATCTCGCGGACGTCGAGGGCTTTGCGTACAAGGAGATCGCGGACATCATGGGGACACCCATCGGTACGGTGATGTCCCGCCTGCACAGGGGCCGCCGTCAGTTGCGCGGCATGCTGGAGGACTACGCCAAGGACCGCGGCCTGGTCCCGGCGGGCGCCGGAGAGTCGGACGGAACGAAAGGCTCGGGCTCATGAGCTGCGGAGAGCCGCACGAGACGGACTGCAGTGAAGTACTCGATCATCTCTACGAGTTTCTCGACCACGAGATGCCCGATGCCGACTGCACCAAGTTCGAGGTGCACTTCGAGGAGTGCTCACCGTGCCTTGAGAAGTACGGACTTGAGCAGGCCGTGAAGAAGCTCGTCAAGCGGTGCTGCGGTCAGGACGACGTGCCGACCGATCTGCGGGCGAAGGTCATGGGCCGTATCGAGCTGATCCGCTCCGGGGAGACGGTGCCCGAGCACGAGGTGACGACCGCGGACGCCCGCGGCGCCGCCGCCGAGGGCTGAGCGACTTCCGAGCCCCCTGTAGACACACCCGACGCCGGACCGGTTCAGCCGGTCCGGCTTCTGGGCTTCACGGGTGAGACGGGCGTCGCGGCTGTGACGGGCGTGGCGGGCCCGGCGTCAGACCTCCAGTGCCGTCTCGATCCGCTTCAGGCTGTGCCGGGCCAGCGCCAGGTTGCTGCGGCCGCGGTCGAGGGCGAGATACAGGAAGAGCGTGCCGCCGCTGGCGGTGAGCGGGCGTATCAGGTGGTACTGCTTGCCCAGCGTGATCAGGATGTCCTCGATGGTGTCGTCCATGGCCAGCGAGGACAGCGTCCGCAGCTTCGAGCGCATCACCTCGGTGTTGCCCGCCGACGCGAGTTCCAGGTCGAGCGTCGGTCCGCCGCCGAGCGTGCCGAGCGCCATGCCGCTCTCGTAGTCCACGAGGGAGACGCCGATGGCACCCTCCACGGACATGGCTTCCTTGAGCGCGGTCTCGATGTTCATGCTGCTGCCCCAATTCCTCGGTGACGCTGTCCGGTCGTTGCCTGTACAACTACGATCGAACACAAGCGACTAGTGCGCCACAAAATACAAAATATGACGTCTGTTGCGTAAGTTGAAGCTCAAAGTAGTGTGCGACGTCAAGACGTGAAGGGGGAACGGGGTAATGACGACGGCCGTTGATGCCTCCCTGGTCCGGCTTCTCGACTCCCCCGGGGTCACCGGCGTCGCCCTGGTCGACGCGGTCACCGGCCTCACCTACGGGGTGGCCGGGAACGCGGAAGAGGCGGGGGACGGCGCCGAGTGCGCCGAACTCGCGGCCCTCATCGCCGAACGACTGGGGCGGGCGGGCGCCGAGGGGGAGTTGGAGAGTGTGATCATGACCAGCACGCGGCGCCATCAGGTGCTGCTCGCCGTCGCGCGACCGGTCGGCGACCCGCTGCTGCTGACCGCGGGGATGGACCGGGAACGGGCCAACCTGGCGCTCGCCACGCGGAGTCTGGCCGACCGGGCCGCCGAGGTGCTCGCATGACGACAGCCGAGGCGCGCAATCTGCCCGCGCTGTTGCAGGGATTGCACGAAGAGGGTCACAGCGGGACCGTACGGGTCTCCGGTTCACCAGGCGGAACGATTCACCTCAGGGGCGGGCTGATCGTCGCGGTCGAGACGCCGGGTGCGCCGGCCGCCACCTCGGTGCTGCTCACACCGGGCCGTATCGACGACGAGACCTGGCTGGCCGCCTGTGCGGCGGAGCCCGACACGGACCGGTTGGGCGGGTACCTGGTGTCCGCCGGGCTGATCGGCGCCGCCGAACTGGAGGTCGTGTGCACCGCGTCGGTGTTCGACGCGGCCTTCGCCATGGCGATCGGGCCGCCCGGCGGCTGGACGCTGGACGATCCGGAACCCGTCCTGCACGCCGGGGCCGGTGTGGAGCCGCGGCGGCTGACCGAGGAGACCACCCGGCGCATCGTGCGGCTCTCCGGGGCGTGGGGGGCGCCGGGCGAACTCGCCCGGATACGGCCCGCGGCGGTACCGGACGCCGGCCTGCGCCGTGGCCTCCCGGACCGGCACCGGTCCGTACTGAGCACGGTCAACGGCCGCCGCACCGCACGGGACATGGCCTTCACGCTCGGGCGCGGGCTGTACGCGATCATGCTGGACCTGACCCGTCTTGAGGCGCAGGACCTGATCCGCTGGGAGACGGGCGGCCCGGCCGAGGGCCGGCCCAGCACCGCACCGCGTGTGCTGCCCGGACGCGGCGCCCCGGACGCGCCGGCGTCGAGCGCCCCGCAGGCCGAGCCGGCCACGAAGGCCGCGCCGCTGCCGAGGCGTACGCGGGGTGGCGGCTCGTGGCCGGGGGGATCCCGGACGCGCGAGAACCAGTCCCGCGAAGGCCAGTCACCTGCGGCCCAGGTCGGTGCGGGCCAGATCGGTGCGGGCCGGCCGCACGACGCCCTCGTACGGGACGGGCAGGGGCGCGAGGACCACATGCGTGCGGCCCAGGTGCCGGACGGGCAGGCGCGGGAAGGCCCGCCGGGGGAGGCGTCCGCCGAGGAAAGCGACGCTCTGCCCGCGGGGACGACCGGGGGGCACGGGGGCTAGTGAGTTTCAGCAGACGTCGGGCGGCGAAGCGTCTTCGACGGGGGACGGGCGCGGAAGCCCGGCGCACCGCGCACCGCTGGACCCGGGGCCCGGACATCGCGCCGGGCCCGGACGGCACGGGGGCACGCGACACCACGACGGCACGGGACGACGTAACCGGGCCGGACACCCGACCTGCGCCGGACGGCGTACCGGGGGCGGGCGCCGCGCCGGTGCCGGTCGGCGGATCGGGGTCGGACGCGGACGCGGACCTGGGACCGGACACCCGACCGGGATCGGAGGGCGCGTCAGGGCCGGGCGCCTCGCCCGCACGGGACGGCGTGCCGGGACCGGACGGCGGTTCAGGGCCGGACGCTTCGTCGGTGCCGGACGGTGTGCCGGGATCGGACGCCGCGCCGGTGCCGGTCGGCGGATCGGGGTCGGACGCAGGCCCGGGACCGGACACCCGACCGGGAGCGGACGCCGGGCCGGGATCGGGCGGTGCGTCAGGGGCGGGCGTTGCGCCGGTGCCGGATGCCCGGCCGGGAGCCGGCGGCGGGGTTCCGGACGGGGTGGCGGTGGCTCGGCCGGAGGACGCCCGTGGAGCGGGCCCGGGGGCGGGCAGCCCGTCGTCGGCGGACGGGGACAGGCCGCCGCCGTTGCCGGTGCGGGGGGCCGCCTCGGCGGGCTCGGCGCCGCCGTTCGCGCTGCCCCCGCTGTCGCCCGAGCAACTGGCCGCCGATCAGCCCTCTCTCGACATGCTCCGCCGGGTCCGCCGGGGCCTGGGCGCACTTCCGGAAGCCGACTGACACCGCTCCGACCGCACCACGACCAGACATGCACGCAGCTAGGAGCGCCATGAGCGACACATCGCAGCCCAATCCCCTCACCGAGATCCTGACCTCTCTGCGCGACCGGGTGATGGGGGTCTCCGAAAGTGTCCTGTCCACGGCGGACGGACTCCTCGTGGTCGCCGACACGGACTCGTCCCACGCCGAGTCCGTCGCCGCGCTCGCCGCCGCGACCCTGGGTGTGGCCCGCCGGATGGCCGACCAGACGGGCGTCGGCGCCCTGCGCGAGGTCGTGGCGCGGTGCGGCTCGGGACACGTCATCGTGATGGCCGTGGGCGACCGGGCCCTGCTGACCGTGATGGGCGACGACGGCCTCGACCTCGCCGCGCTCCAGCGGGAGTCGCCCGCCACGGTGGAGCAGTTGACCCAGGCGCTCGCGGCCGACGTGGCGCGCTGAACCGCCCGCCCGGAGAGCGATCCGGGCGCCTGCGGACCCGGGCGTCCACGGACCCGGGCGCCGACGGACTCGTACAGATGTCCGGTCGTGGCCGGGTGTGAGCCCTCGTACGAACGCGCGGCTCACTCGAACGGGCGAATCTGCTCCTGTCGGCCCGTGAATCGGCCCATGCCTCCCCCGCGCCCCACCCGACCGCCCTATCGTCCATGTCCCGTAGGCCTGTACGCGGCCTGGCCTGTGCGAGGTGGTTCGAGCGGGAGCGGGAGGGGGGCTGCGCCATGCGGTCGGTCCCGCCCTGGGCACGTGTCTACGTCGTCTGCACCGCGCTCGCCGCGGCCTTCTGCGCCGTGCCGGTTCCGGACACCCGCGCCCCCTGGCCGGCGGTGGCGCTGTTCGCGGTGCTCTGCGCGGCCTGCGAACTGCTCGCCGCGAGCCGCTTCGCGGGCGACGGCGGCCCCGAGGGCGCGGGCGCGTCCGGCGAGCCCGGGGCCTCCCTCAGATGGCACACGCCGGTCATGCTCGCCGCCGCCTTCCTGCTGCCACCGCCCGCCGCCGCGCTCGTACCGCTGCCGGGGGCGCTGCTGGCCCGGGTCGAGCAGCGGCCGCGCCGGCTGCGGCGGGTGTGGCGGGCCGCGCAGCTCGCGCTCAGCACCTGGGCGGCGTCGAAGGTCCACTGGTCGCTGGGCGGCCGGGACGCCGTCGTCACGTCCGACTTCCCCTACGCCCTGGTGGCCGCCGGCGCGGCGGTGGTGGCGTTCTGCCTGGTACTGACCGTGCTCGACGGCGGGATCCTGGCGCTCGCCGAGCGGGTGCCGGTACGGGCCGCCTGGCGCGGACTCTTCCTGCGCTCGCTCGCGCCCGTCGCCGTGCACGGGCTGGCCGGGCTGATGATGGCGGTGCTCTGGCGCAGCCCGTACGGGCCGGCCGCCGCGCTGCTCGTGCTGCTGCCGATGTACGTGTCGTGGTGGGTGTTCGCCCAGTACCACCGGGAGCGGGCCGCCCACCGGGCCACCATCCGGGCGCTGGTGCAGGCCGTCGACATCAAGGACGGCTACACCCGCGGGCACAGCGAACGGGTGGGGCAGGCGTCGATGATGATCGCCCGTGAACTGGGCATGGACGACGAACGGGCCGAGGTCCTCAGGTTCGCCGGCATCCTGCACGACGTCGGCAAACTCGGGGTCCCCACCCGGCTGCTGCGCAAGGACGGGCCGCTGACGCCCGAGGAACGCCGGGTGATCGAACTGCATCCCGAGTACGGGCACGAGATGGTCCGCGGGATCGGGTTCCTCGGCGAGGCCAGGTCGGCGATCCTGCACCACCACGAACGGCTCGACGGGAGCGGCTACCCGTACGGGCTGAAGGGGGGCCAGATCCCCGAGTTCGCCCGGGTGGTGGCGGTGGCGGACGCGTTCGACGCGATGACGTCGACCCGCTCCTACCGGCGGGCGCGGCCGGTCCCGGTGGCTCTGGAGGAACTGGAGCGGTGCGCCGGGGCCCAGTTCGACCCGCGGATGGTGGAGGCCTTCGTACGGGCGCTCGTGAGGCAGGGATGGCATCCCGCGGTGACGGCGGACGAGACGCCGCCGCACGCCGAGCCCCACCACCCACCGGCTCCGCGCGTGCCCACCGACCCGGACTCCGGTCGCAGGACCGACCGGGCGGCCGGCCCGGACCCCCGCCGCGGAACCGTCGGCGGGAGCGGGTCCGGCCCATGAGCACGCTCAGCAGGGAACCGCTCCCGCCCGCCGCGGGCCCCACCGGACCGCTCCCGCCGGCCGGCGCGGACCCTCCGCGCGTCCCGCTCGCCCTCACGGCCGTGCGGGCCGTCGCCGCGCTCGTCGCCGTGGCCGCTCTCGCCGTCACCCTCTGGGGCGGGATCGACGAGCGGGGGGCCGCACTCGCCTTCGCCGTGCTCATCGGGGTGGGGGAGCTGGCCCGGTGGAGCGGTGCCGAGGAACGTGAGTCGGCGCCGCTGGCCGCCGCCGGGGCCCTCGCCTACGCGCTGCTCGGCGAGAACGCCGGCCACCCCACCCACGACGGGGTCCCGCAGATCGTCGCCGTGGTCACGGCCGCCTCCCTGCTGGGCTGCGTGCCGCACGTGGCGAAGGGCCGCGGGCCCACCGCCGACCATCTCACCCGGCGCGTCCTGACCGTCGCCTTCGCCGCGGTGTGCTTCCAGCCCCTCTACAACGAGGGCAGGCTGACGGAGTGGGCCGGGACCGGACCCGCGTACGCGGCGCTCGTCGTCGCGCTGCTCCTGCTCACCGCGCTGTGGGACGCCGTGCTGGCCGCGGCCATGGCGCACGCACGGACCCGCTGGCCCTTCGGACCGCTGCTGCGGGACGAACTGCGCGGCACCCTCGGCATCGGGTCGGCGGTCTGCGCGACCGGGGCCGTGATGGCGCTCGCGGTCGCCGTCGCCGGCCTGTGGGCGCTGCCCGTCCTATGTCTGCCGCTGCTGCTCACCCAGCTGTCCTTCCGGCGGTACGCGGCCGTGCGGACCACCTACCGCCAGACCATCGCCTCCCTCGCCCGCGCCACCGAGATAGCCGGCTACACCCCGGCGGGGCACGCCCGGCGCGTGGCGGCGCTCAGCCGGGCCGTCGGCCGTGAGCTGGGCCTCTCGGGGCCCGAGCTGACGATCCTGGAGTACGCGGCCCTGATGCACGACATCGGCCAGCTCTCGCTCGTCGACCCCGTACCCGGCGGTGCCACGGCCGCCCTGGCCCCCGCCGAACAGCGGCGCATCGCGCTGCTCGGCGGTGCGGTGGTGCGCCAGACGGGGGTGGCCGCCGAGGTCGCCGTCGTGGTGGAGCGGCAGGCGGACCCGTACCGCGAACAACCGGTCAGCGCGTCGATCGTGCGGGCCGTGAACGCGTACGAGGAGACAGCCGGGGAAGCAGGCCCCGGTGGGCCGTTCAGGGCGCTGGAGGAGCTGCGGCTGGGCACCGCGCGCGACTACCGGCCCGAGGTCGTCGAGTCGCTGGCCAGGGTGCTGGCGAGAGACGGTCTTACCTTGCCTCTGGTTGGGTAACCCATGGGTAATGAGCGCCCCTCCGCGCGTCCGTGGTTGGATGCGAGGAAGAGGACATCAGGGGGCACAGTCCAGCCCGAGGCTGCACGCTCTTCAACGAACTGGCAGGCGGGAATCGTGAGGATCTTCGGCAAGGGACGGCACCGGCCCTCCGCCTCATGGCGGCAGGCCACCGACCGTGCGTTCACCCTCATCGGCGACGGCCGGTACGAGGACGCGGGGGCGCTGCTGACACGTGCGGCGGACCTGGAACCCTGGCTTTCCGAGTCCTGGTTCAACCTCGCGCTGCTGCACAAGTTCCGGCACGACTGGGAGCAGGCGCGCGCGGCCGGTCTGCGGGCCGTGGCCCTGCTCGACCGGGAGGCCGGGGCCCCCGATTGGTGGAACGTCGGCATCGCGGCGACCGCCCTGCAGGACTGGCCGCTGGCCCGACGGGCCTGGCAGGCGTACGGCCTGCGGGTGCCCGGTGGTGCCTCGCGGCCGAGGCCCGGCGCGGGCGCCGGCGCCTCCGGTGAGCCGGTCGGCATGGACCTCGGCAGCGCGGCCGTGCGGCTGTCGCCCGAGGGCGAGGCCGAGGTCGTGTGGGGGCGGCGGCTCGACCCCGCCCGTATCGAGGTTCTCTCCATCCCGCTGCCGTCCTCCGGGCGGCGCTGGGGCGAGGTCGTCCTGCACGACGGCGTTCCCCACGGGGAGCGGACGACCGCGGCGGGGCACGCGTATCCCGTCTTCGACGAGATCGAGCTGTGGGCGCCCTCACCGGTGCCCACCTGGGTCGTGCTCCTGGAGGCGGAGACCGAGGACGACCGGGACGCCCTTGAGCGGCTCGCGGCCGACGCGGGGTTCGCGGCGGAGGACTGGTCGTCGTCCGTGCGGCTGCTGTGCCGGATGTGTTCCGAGTCGCGGATGCCGTCCGACGAGGGGGACGGGGAGCATCTCGATCCGCACGATCACAGTGAGCCGGGGCATCCCGGGCCGCTCGGGCACCGGACCGACGGGCAGTTGTGGGTGCCCGAGCGGGAATGTGGCCTCGCGGCTCCTGCTTCGCTTGTCCGGGGGCTGCTGGACGGGTGGGTCGCCGACAGTCCCGATTCGCGGGACTGGCGTGACCTCGAAGAGGTCTGTTAGTCCCTTAGTCCCTTAGTCCCTGGGCGCGGATGCGGGGCCTGCGGCCTGCGGGGCCCGCGGGGGTCGTCCTTCGGGTGCGGGTCCGGCTGTGGCCGGTCGCGCAGTTCCCCGCGCCCCTGAGGGGCGGGGCGCCCCCGTACCCTGTATCCGCATCGCAACCCTGTTTTCCGAGGAAGGCTTACGTCGGTCATGGCGCAGCAGGACACTGAGCAGCAGCACTCCGGAGTGCTCCCCGTGGACGACGAGGGCTTCGTCATCGACACCGGGAACCCGGAGGAGCGCGAGGCGGCCTACCGCGGGCGCGGGACCTCCCGGCCCATCACGGTCGTCGGGAACCCGGTGCTTCACAAGGAGTGCAGGGACGTCACGGATTTCGGGGACGACCTCGCCCGGCTGGTGGACGACATGTTCGCCAGCCAGCACACCGCCGAGGGCGTGGGCCTGGCCGCGAACCAGGTCGGTGTCGACCTCAAGGTCTTCGTCTACGACTGCCCGGACGACGAGGGCAAGCGGCACACGGGCGTGATCTGCAACCCCGTGCTCGTCGAGCTGCCCGCCGAGCGGCGCCAGCTGGACGAGAGCAACGAGGGCTGCCTGTCGGTGCCGACCGCGTACGCGCCGCTGGCCCGTCCCGACTACGCCGAGGTCACCGGGCGGGACGAGAAGGGCAACCCGATCAAGGTGCGGGGAACGGGGTACTTCGCGCGCTGCCTGCAGCACGAGACGGACCACCTGTACGGGTACCTCTACATCGACCGGCTCTCCAAGCGCGAGCGCAAGGACGCGCTGCGGCAGATGGCCGAGAACGAACCGCGCTACCCCGTCGTCGCGAACGACTGAGAACCGGGGCGCGAGCGTCCCACAGCGGCGCCTGGTCGGATTCCCCTCCGACCAGGCGCCGTTCGTCTGTGCGTAGCACGTTCGATCCCTTGTGCGCCTGTAATGATCCATATTCAGTCACACATAGGGAGATTCTCGGCATCGTGGGGTAGTGAGCGAAGCAAATCCGTTCCCAGAACGGTCAGTTGTGGTGCTGAATGGGAAGTGCGGGGATACGCAACGGCGCACGCCCGGCACAGCGGGAGGGGCGTGTCGTCAACAGGCGGCTGAGAGGGGATTTTTCGTGCCTGCTTTCTCACAGAGCACCTCAACGACGTACACCTCGGCCCTCGTTCCACCGGCGCTCTCTCTTCCGGTGATCGAGGCCGAGTTTCCCCGTCAACTCCATCCGTATTGGCCCAGGCTGCAGGAGAACACCAGGGTCTGGCTCCTGGAAATGCGCCTCATGTCGGCGGCGAAGGTGGAGGCATATGCCGATGGGCTTTGCTACACGGACCTCATGGCGGGCTTCTACATTGGCGCGCCCGACGAGGTCCTCCAGGCGATAGCGGACTACAGCGCGTGGTTCTTCGTCTGGGACGACCGTCACGACCGTGATGTCATCCACGGCCGGCCGGTGGCCTGGCAGCTGCTCAGGACGCGGCTGCACGCGGCTCTCGACTCCCCCAAGGAGCATCTGTACCACCAGGACCCCCTGGTGGCGGGGTTCGCGGACAGCGTGGTCCGGCTGTACTCGTTCCTGGGTGAGGGGTGGAACGCGCGGTTCGCCGAGCATTTCCACACCGTCATCGAGGCGTACGACCAGGAATTCCGCAACCGCGTGTCGGGCATTGTCCCGACCGTCGAGGAATACCTCGAACTGCGCCGGAACACTTTCGCGCACTGGATCTGGCTCGACCTGCTCGAACCGAGTGCGGAGTACGAACTGCCCATCGCCGTGCGGGAGAACCCCGCGTATCGGAGGGCTGCTCTGCTGTGCCAGGATTTCGCCGCCTGGTACAACGATCTGTGTTCTCTGCCCAAAGAAATCGCGGGCGACGAGGTGCACAATCTCGGCATCAGTCTCATTCATCACGAGGGAATGCGACTTGAGGAATCGGTCAAGGAAGTCAGGCGGCGGGTCGAGGAATGCGTCACTGAATTCCTCGACGCCGAGAAGGAGGTATTGAGGTACGCGGAAAGGATAGACAACGGGTCCGCTCGCGGCGCCGAACTAGCGGCTGCCGTACGGGCGTGCCTGTTCAACATGCGGAATTGGTTCAGCTCCGTGTACTGGTTCCACCACGAGTCGGGACGGTACATGGTCGACAGCTGGGACGACCGCACCACACCCCCGTACGTCAACAACGAAGCGGCAGGTGAGAAATGACCGTCGAGTCGGTACGGTCCGCTGCACACCAAGCGGCAGAACTGTCCACCCCGCCCCTCGCCGGAGGCGGCGTCCCCGGCCTCGGACACGGCCTGAAACTGGTCCGCGACCCGCTGGGCTTCCTCGCCCGGCTGCGCGAACAGGGCGATGTCGTCCGGCTGAAGCTGGGCCCCAAGACGGTGTACGCCGTCACCACGCCGGCCCTCACCGGGGAGCTGGCGCTGAGCCCCGACTTCAAGATCGACGGCCCCCTGTGGGAGTCCCTGGAAGGCCTGCTCGGCAAGGAGGGAGTGGCGACCGCCAACGGCTCGCGGCACCGGCGTCAGCGCCGGACGATCCAGCCCGCCTTCCGGCTGGACGCCATCCCCGGCTACGGGCCGATCATGGAGGAGGAGGCGCACGCCCTCGCGGAGCGCTGGCGGCCCGGCGAGACGATCGACTGCACCGCGGAGTCGTTCCGCGTCGCCGTCCGCATCGCGGCCCGCTGCCTGTTGCGCGGCGACTTCATGGACGAGCGTGCCGAGCGGCTGAGCATCGCCCTCGCCACCGTCTTCCGCGGCATGTACCGCCGTATGGTCGTTCCCGCGGGAGTGCTCTACCGGCTTCCGCTTCCGGCCAATCGTAAATTCGACCGGGCATTGGCCGATTTACACCTCCTGGTCGACGAGATCGTGGCCGAGCGCCGAGCATCTGGTCAAAAGCCGGACGATTTGCTGACAGCATTGCTGGAAGCGAAGGACGAGAATGGCGAGCCCATCGGGGAACAGGAGATCCACGACCAGGTGGTCGCGATACTCACCCCCGGAAGCGAAACGGTCGCTTCCACGATCATGTGGCTTCTGCAGGTCCTCGCAGAACACCCGGAACACGCGGACCGCGTACGCGAAGAGGTCGAATCGGTCACTGACGGCCGTCCTGTCGCATTCGCGGACGTGCGGAAGCTGTCCCACACGAACAATGTCGTCGTCGAGGCCATGCGGTTGCGTCCCGCCGTATGGATATTGACGCGCCGGGCCGTGACCGAAACCGCCCTCGGCGGGTATCGCATTCCGGCCGGGGCCGACATCGTCTACAGCCCGTACGCGATACAGCGCGACGCGCGTTCGTACGGCGGGCATCTGGAGTTCGACCCCGATCGCTGGCTTCCGGAACGTGCCAAGGACGTGCCGAAGTACGCGATGAGCCCGTTCAGTGTGGGCAACCGGAAGTGCCCGAGCGACCACTTCTCGATGGCCCAGCTCGGGCTCGTCACGGCGGCGGTGGCCTCACGCTGGCGCCTTGAACAGGTGTCCGAGTCGAACGACACCACCCGCGTCGGCATCACCCTGCGACCGCACCGGCTGCTGCTGAGGGCCGTGCCGAGGTGAGTGCGGCTCGTGCCGAGGTGAGCGCCGTCGTACCGCGCTGACCACTCCCGCGCACGTTCAGGCGGCCTGCGGGCCCCTGAACGTGCGCCGGTACGCGTTCGGTGTCG
Source organism: Streptomyces dioscori (assembly GCF_003024195.1). GTDB lineage: Bacteria > Actinomycetota > Actinomycetes > Streptomycetales > Streptomycetaceae > Streptomyces > Streptomyces dioscori. The sequence continues at coordinate 223,244 of NZ_KZ679056.1, read as the reverse complement.
TCCCCAGCGCGCGGACGAACTGATGGCGCAGCGCGGCCGCGGTCCCGAACCCCGTACGGTCCGCGATGAAGTCCATCGTCTCGTCCGTGGCCTCCAGCAACTCCTGCGCCAGCAGCACCCTCTGGCGCAGCAGCCAGCGGTACGGGGTGGTGCCCGTCTCCTGCTGGAAGCGCCTGGCGAAGGTGCGCGGCGACATGAGCGCGCGGGCGGCGAGCTGTTCGACGGTCACCTCTTCGCCGAGATGGGCCTCCATCCAGACGAGCACCGCACCGACGGTGTCGCACTGCGAGCGCGGCAGCGGCCGCTCGATGTACTGGGCCTGGCCGCCGTCGCGGTGCGGCGGCACCACCATGCGGCGCGCGATGCTGTTGGCGACCTCCGGGCCCTGCTCCTTGCGGACGATGTGCAGACAGGCGTCGATGCCGGAGGCGGTGCCCGCCGAGGTGATCACCGGGTCCTCGTCCACGTACAGCACGTCCGGTTCGACCTTCGCCAGGGGATGGCGGGCGGCCAGTGTGTCGGCGTGCCGCCAGTGGACCGCGCAGCGCCGGCCGTCGAGCAGTCCGGCCGCGCCGAGCACGAAGACGCCGGAGCAGACGCTGAGCACCTTGGTGCCGCGGTCGGCGGCCCGGACCAGGGCGTCGAGCAGCGCGGGCGGGTAGGTGCGCCCGATGTAGTGGCTCCCGGCGGGCACGACGATGAGGTCGGCCTCCTCCAGCCGGTCGAGCCCGTACGGGGTGGAGAGGGTGAGCCCCGGGACATGGGTGGCGAGGTTGGGCCCCTCGGCGGTGGCGACCGCGAAGTCGTACACCGGAAGTCCCTCGTCGCTGCGGTCGAGGCCGAACACCTCGCACACGACGCCGAGTTCGAAGGGATGCGCACCGTTCAGCAGGACGGCGGCCACGTTGGTCAGCATGCTGCCAGTGTGCACCCGATCTGGCAGGAAATCGAGGGTGTGCGGCAGTCCTGCCACTCACGGTAAGGAGTATTCGGCGCGACAGTGGTGTCCCTGAATACGACACAGCTGGAAGGCCTGATCGGAATGCTCTTCGTCCTCGGAATCCTCGCCCTGCTCGTCCTCCCTTCGGTGTTCGGCATCGTGCGCGACCGGCGCATCGACCGTCAGCTCAGGGAGGCCGAGCAGGGCCCCGCGAACGAGCGGGGCCCCTCGGAGAATCAGAAGTCCTCGTCGAGGTCGACCGTCCCCTCCACCGCCACCTGGTACGCCGAGGGCCGGCGCTCGAAGAAGTTGGTCAGCTCCTGAACCCCCTGCAGCTCCATGAAGGAGAAGGGGTTCTCGGAGCCGTACACCGGGGCGAGGCCCAGGCGCTGCAGCCGCTGGTCGGCGACGCACTCCAGGTACTGCCGCATCGACTCGGTGTTCATACCCGGCAGGCCCTCACCGCACAGGTCGCGCCCGAACTGCAGCTCGGCCTCGACGGCCTCGCGCATCATGTCGGTCACCTGCTGCCGGAGCTCCTCGTCGAAGAGCTCCGGCTCCTCCTTGCGGACGGTGTCCACGACCTCGAAGGCGAAGCTCATGTGCATCGTCTCGTCGCGGAACACCCAGTTGGTGCCGGTCGCCAGGCCGTGCAGCAGGCCCCGGCTGCGGAACCAGTAGACGTACGCGAAGGCCCCGTAGAAGAACAGGCCCTCGATGCACGCGGCGAAGCAGATGAGGTTCAGCAGGAAGCGGCGGCGGTCGGCCTTCGTCTCCAGCCGGTCCAGCTTCTCCACCGAGTCCATCCACTTGAAGCAGAACTCGGCCTTCTCCCGGATGGACGGGATGTTCTCGACGGCGTCGAAGGCCGCCGCCCGGTCCGCCGGATCGGGCAGATAGGTGTCGAGCAGCGTCAGATAGAACTGGACGTGCACGGCCTCCTCGAAGAGCTGACGGCTCAGATACAGCCGCGCCTCCGGGGAGTTGATGTGCTTGTACAGCGTCAGCACCAGGTTGTTCGACACGATCGAGTCGCCCGTCGCGAAGAACGCGACCAGCCGGCCGATCATGTGCTGCTCGCCCGGTGACAGCTTCGCGAGGTCGGAGACGTCCGAGTGGAGGTCGACCTCCTCGACGGTCCAGGTGTTCTTGATCGCGTCCCGGTAGCGCTCGTAGAAGTCCGGGTAGCGCATGGGGCGCAGGGTCAGCTCGAAGCCGGGGTCGAGCAGGTTCTTCTCGGCCTTCTCGGTCCTCTCGGCCTGCTGGGCCTTCTCCGGTGCGTCAGGTGCGGTGGTCATTACTGGCAGGCCTCGCAGGACTCGGGGTTCTCAAGGGAGCAGGCGACCGCGTCGGGGTCGGCGGCCTGCTGGACGGGGATGGTCTTCTCGGGCCGCGCCTCGGGCACGCTCTGCGCCTGGGCGGCGCGGGCGATGCGGGTCGCCGGGCGCGAGCGCAGGTAGTACGTCGTCTTCAGCCCCGACTTCCAGGCGTACGCGTACATCGAGGAGAGCTTGCCGATGGTCGGCGTCTCCAGGAACAGGTTCAGCGACTGGGCCTGGTCCAGGAACGGCGTCCGGGCGGCGGCCATGTCGATGAGGCCGCGCTGCGGGATCTCCCACGCCGTGCGGTACAGCTCGCGCACGTCCGCGGGGACCCAGGTGAAGCCCTGCACCGAGCCGTTGGACTCGCGCAGCGCCTCCCGGGTCTGCGCGTCCCACACGCCGAGCTTCTTCAGCTCGGCCACCAGGTAGGAGTTGACCTGGAGGAACTCGCCGGACAGCGTCTCGCGCTTGAACAGGTTGGAGACCTGCGGCTCGATGCACTCGTACACGCCCGCGATGGACGCGATGGTGGCGGTCGGCGCGATGGCCAGCAGCAGCGAGTTGCGCATGCCCACCGCGGCGATCCGCTCCCGCAGGGCCGCCCAGCGCTCCGGCCAGTTCAGCTCGACGTCGTAGTGGTCCGGGTGCAGCACACCCTGGGCCGTACGGGTCTTCTCCCAGGCGGGCAGCGGGCCGTTGCGCTCGGCGAGGTCCGCGGACGCCTCGTACGAGGCGAGCATGATCCGCTCGGCGATCCGGGTGGACAGGGCGCGCGCCTGCGGCGAGTCGAACGGCAGCCGCAGCTTGAAGAAGACGTCCTGCAGCCCCATCGCGCCGAGGCCCACCGGACGCCACTTGGCGTTGGAACGGCCCGCCTGCTCGGTCGGGTAGAAGTTGATGTCGACGACCCGGTCGAGGAAGGTGACGGCGGTACGGACGGTCTCGTCCAGCCGCTCCCAGTCGATGTCCTGCGCGTCCGCGTCCACGAAGGAACCGAGGTTGACCGAGCCGAGGTTGCAGACCGCGGTCTCCCCGTCGTCCGTGACCTCCAGGATCTCGGTGCACAGGTTGGAGGAGTGGACCGTGTGGCCGGGCAGCGCCGTCTGGTTGGCGGTGCGGTTGGCGGCGTCCTTGAAGGTCATCCAGCCGTTGCCGGTCTGCGCGAGGGTACGCATCATGCGGCCGTACAGATCACGGGCCGGAATGGTCTTCTTGGCGAGCCCGGCGGCCTCCGCCCTGCGGTACGCGGCCTCGAAGTCGGCGCCCCACAGGTCGACCAGCTCGGGCACGTCCGAGGGGGAGAACAGCGACCAGTCGCGGTCCTCGTTCACCCGGCGCATGAACTCGTCCGGGATCCAATGCGCAAGGTTCAGGTTGTGCGTACGCCGGGCGTCCTCGCCGGTGTTGTCGCGCAGCTCCAGGAACTCCTCGATGTCGGAGTGCCAGGTCTCCAGGTAGACCGCGGCGGCGCCCTTGCGCCGGCCGCCCTGGTTCACCGCGGCGACCGAGGCGTCGAGGGTCTTCAGGAACGGGACGATGCCGTTCGAGTGCCCGTTCGTGCCGCGGATCAGCGAACCGCGCGAACGGATCCGCGAGTACGAGAGCCCGATGCCGCCCGCGTGCTTCGAGAGGCGGGCCACCTGGTGGTAGCGGTCGTAGATGGAGTCCAGCTCGTCCAGCGGGGAGTCGAGGAGGTAGCAGGACGACATCTGCGGGTGGCGCGTACCGGAGTTGAAGAGCGTGGGGGAGGAGGGCAGGTAGTCGAGGCGGCTCATCAGCCGGTACAGCGAGGCGACTTCGTCGACCGACCTGGCCGTGTCGTCCTCGGCCAGCCCGCTCGCCACGCGCAGCATGAAGTGCTGCGGCGTCTCGATGACGGACCGCGTGATCGGGTGCCGCAGCAGGTACCGGCTGTGCAGCGTGCGCAGCCCGAAGTAGCCGAAGCGGTCGTCGCCCGCGAGATCGATCAGTGTGTCGAGCCGGGCCGCGTGAAGGCCTACGAACGCGGCCGTGCGGTCGGCGATCAGACCCTCGCGGTGGCCGACGGCGACCGACTCCGAGAAGGAGCGCACGCCCTGCGAGGCGGCCTCCGCGGCGATGGTGACGGTCAGCAGCCGGGCGGCCAGCTTCGAGTAGACCGGGTCCTCGGAGATGAGACCGGCGGCCGACTCCGTGGCCAGCTCACGCAGCTCCGCCGTGTCCGCGGCGGCGGACCGGCCGCGCAGCGCGGCGGCGGCGACCCGGCCGGGGTCGGCACCGGGGAGGTCGGCGGTGAAGTCGGTCAGGATCCGCAGCAACGCGGTTCCCGGTCCGTCGGCCTCGGCCCTGTCCTGCTGGTCCCGGGTCGCTGTCGCGGAGACCGGATCGGCTGGCGCGATGGTCACGTGGGGCTCTCCCTCGCTCGGCACGGGGGCCTCGGCGAGAGGGTTCGGGGCACACGGGGGTACGCGCCCTGGGCAGCGGTACGCCGCGTCCACCGGCCCACTCCACGAGGCCCGGACGTCATGCACCCGGACCGGTCGGTCTGGGCGCGCTGTCGGCAGGTCCTCGGACTGACTCCCGTACGCGACAGGCGGGCATGCGGACATCTGATGTCAGACATCAGGCATCAGACATCTGGGCATGCGGGTATATCACGTACAAGTACACCGTTGCGGGACAGTTCCGGATTCGCACCGGATTCCCCTGCGACGACAGCGAGCATGAGCATACATCTTGTGTCGGGCTCCGGAAGCACCCCCACATGTTGTGTCGTGTCGGCTCCGGACGGTGTAGCGGAGCGTGTCAGAGCGTCAACTCGTAGGTGAGGAGCACGACGTCGTCCAGGTGCGGCACGGGGTTCCAGTCGCGGACGGGGGTACGGGTGAAGCCGAGGCGCTCGTAGACGCGGTGGGCGCTGTGCATGGTGCGCTGGGTGGACAGCACAACGGTTCCGCAGCCGGCCGTGGCGCGGGCCCGGTCGACGCAGGCGCGCACGAGCAGGGTCCCCACACCCCGGCCGCGGGCCTCCTTCGCGACCGCCAGCATCCGCAGCTCGGCCTCGCCCGCCCGCGCGATGTCGGCCATGGGCCCGCCGGACGGCACGAAGGTCACCCCGCCGAGCAGTCGGCTCCGGGCCCCCGCCCCGGTGCCCTCCACGGCCACCAGCACGTCGGCGGCGGCGGCGCGCCTCGCCACGTCCCGCAGTTCACCGAGGTAGGCGTCGCTCTCCCCGAAGTCGAGCAGCCCGTCCCCGAGATAGGCCCGCGCGGTGATCTCACCCAGCGCGGTGTACTCCCCGGGCTCCGCCCGTCTGATCACGATGTCCATGCTGTGCAGTGTGCAGTGTGCCGGTGGCTCGGGGCGTCTCAGCCCACGGTCGGCCACAACTGCAGGGTCGTGACGAAGTCCTTCGTGAAGTCGCGTGGGCCCGCGCCGAGGGCTACCCGGCCGGTGAGACGGGCCCGCGCGGTCAGCGCGGGCGACTCCGGGTAGTAGATCCGCCCGGCGGCCGAGGGCACGAACACGGTCTGGCCGCGCGTGAGTTCGGCGGCCGACTCGACGATGACCGCCCCCTCCGCGAGCGTCACGAACGACTCGTCCGCGCACACGCCCACGGCGAGCGGATCGTGCAGCGGACAGGTGCCGTCCCCGCCGCTGCCGCGGTACGCCTCCATGTAGACCCGCAGCAGCCGGGCGGCGAGCGCGGTGCCCGGGCCCGCCGCCTCCAGGGCCGCGAGGTCGGCGGGCCTGAACAGCCAGCGGTGCGAGGCGTCCAGATCGACCATGGTGAACGGGATGCCGGACGACAGGACCAGCTCGGCGGCGTCCGGGTCGGCCCACATGTTGAACTCGGCGACCGGCGTGATGTTCCCGGGCACGCGGGCCGCGCCGCCCATGAACACGAACTTCTTCACGCGCCGGGCGAAGCCGGGGTCCTCCAGGAGCGCGATCGCCACATTGGTGAGGGGGCCCGTCGCGCACACCGTCAGCTCGCCCTCGTACTCCCGGGAGAGCCGCAGCAGCGTCTGCGCGGACGACTCCGCCGGGTGCGCGGCCGTCGAGTCGGGCAGCTTCTCGTCGCCCAGCCCCGCGGGGCCGTGGAAGTCGGCGGCGACACGGTACGGGAGGCGGGTGAGGGGGCGGCCCGCGCCGCGGTGGACGGGGACGTCGGTGTCGATGCGCATCGCCCGCGCGAGGGCGCGGGCGTTGAGGTAGGTCTGCTCGGCGGGGAGGTTGCCGCCCACGGAGGTGTAGGCCTTCAGGTCCCACAGGCCGGTACCGAGCAGGTACTGGAGGGCTACGGCGTCGTCGATGCCGGGGTCACTGTCGAGGACGATGGGTGCGCGCGGGGTCACGGGCCCAGATTATCCGCCCCCGCCGCCCTTACCCGTTCCCGTCCACGCAGGGGGGCTGCGCCCCCTCGCCCCCTTTGTCCTCAAACGCCGGACGGGCTGGAAATCCAGCCCGTCCGGCGTTTGAGGACCGGGGGTTCGGGGGCAGCGCCCCCGAGTCAGTGACGGGAAGGGTAGGGGCGGCGGGGGCGAAAAACCCCTAGTGCCCGGCCCCCGCCGTCGCCGGCGGCAGGTCCACCTGGACTCCCTTGTCGCCGGCGTCAGCCGTGTAGTCCTCGGCAGAGGTCTCGTCGACCCCGTCCGGCGCCTTGACCGCCCGAAGGACGAACGTGAGCACCACCGTCACCACCAGGTTCAGCACGAACGCGGTGAGCCCGATGTACCCGATCTCCCCGATCCCGGGAATCTCCTTCGAGGACCCGCCGAAGTGCTTCTGCGTCGGCGAGGCCACCCCGTACGCGGCGACCGTCCCGTACAGCATCCCGACCGCCCATCCCGCGAGCAGCGCCCACCGGTGGAACCAGCGGGTGAACAGTCCGCCGACGAGCGCCGGGAAGGTCTGCAGGATCCAGATGCCGCCGAGGAGCTGGAAGTTGATGGCGACGGTCTTGTCCATGGTCAGGACGAAGACGAGCGCGCCGACCTTCACGAGCAGCGAGACCAGCTTGGAGACCTTGGTCTCCTGGGCGGGTGTCGCGTCGGGTTTGATGAAGTCCTTGTAGATGTTGCGGGTGAAGAGGTTCGCCGCCGCGATGGACATGATGGCGGCCGGCACGAGCGCGCCGATGCCGATCGCCGCGAAGGCGACGCCCGCGAACCAGTCCGGGAACATGGTCTCGAAGAGCTGCGGGATCGCCAGCTGCCCGTTGTCGACCTTGATCCCGGCCGCGATCGCCATGAAGCCGAGCAGCGCGAGCAGGCCCAGCATCAGCGAGTACAGCGGCAGGATCGTGGTGTTGCGCCGGATCACCTCGCGGCTGCGCGAGGAGAGCGTCGCCGTGATCGAGTGCGGGTACATGAAGAGGGCCAGTGCCGAGCCGAGCGCGAGCGTCGCGTACGTCCACTGGCCCGCCTCGCCCGGTACCAGGGAGCCGCGTGGCGCGCCGGTCGCCGGGTTGGTCTGGTTGTACGCCTCGCCCGCCTTGGCGAAGATCTCGTCGAAGCCGCCCAGCTTGATCGGGATGTAGATGATCGCGACCGCGATGACGATGTAGATCAGCGTGTCCTTGACGAACGCGATCAGGGCGGGCGCGCGCAGCCCGGACGAGTACGTGTACGCGGCCAGCACGCCGAAGGCGATGAGCAGCGGCAGGTCCTTGACGAACCAGTTGGTGTCCTCGCCGCCGCCGACGCCCATCACGTCGAGGACGGCCTGGATGCCGACCAGCTGCAGCGCGATGTACGGCATCGTCGCGAGGATGCCGGTGACGGCGACCGCGAGCGACAGTCCCTTCGAGCCGAACCGTCCGCGCACGAAGTCGGACGTCGTCACGTACCCGTGTTTGTGCGAGACCGACCACAGGCGCGGCAGGAAGGTGAAGATCAGCGGATAGACGAGGATCGTGTACGGGACGGCGAAGAAGCCGGCGGCGCCCGCCGCGTAGATCGCCGCCGGGACCGCCACGAACGTATACGCCGTGTAGAGGTCGCCGCCGAGCAGGAACCAGGTCACCCAGGTGCCGAACGACCGTCCGCCCAGGCCCCATTCGTCGAGCGTCTGCTCGCCGTCGGCCCGGCGCCAGCGCGAGGCAAGGAAGCCCATGACCGTGACGGCCACGAAGAAGAAGATGAAGACGGCGAGTGCCACGCCGTTCACGCCGTCCTTCATGCGGACGCGCCCCCGTTCTGCGACTGGCGGGCGGCCTTGCGGGCGCGCTGCTCACGGTTCCACAGCGTGAACGCCGTCATCGTGAGCGCGGTCGAGATGAGCACCCACAGCATCTGGTACCAGTAGAAGAACGGGATGCCGATGAAGGTCGGGTCGACCTTCGCGTACGACCCCACCCAGAGCATCGCCACGAACGGCGCGATCAGGCAGACGGCGATCACCACACGGACCGGTGTCACCACCGGTGGTTCCCCTTCGGGCGCTCTTGGCACATCCGGTGTTTCCGACATACGGCGGCTCCGTCCCCTCACTGATCACCTGTGCAACGCGCAGGAAATCTAAGGGACGGTTCCGCTTTATGGAACCCCCGTCCGCATAACGGATGCACCGTGTCGTCCGGCGACCGCGCACCCACTCGCACCCACACCGCACGGCGTCAGCAGCAGCGGAAGCCCTGCCGCGGATCCGCCTCCTGACGGTCCGTGCGCATCCGCTCGAACTCCCGCCGCGAGGGCACGTCCGCGTCGGCCCGCTCCGCGCGCAGATGCGCCACGTACCGGTCGTACGCGGACTCGTCGGTCAGCTCCCGTACGTACCAACGCACGCCCCTGGCCGCCCTAACCGCGTGGTTCAGCGCCGACCGCATCGCGTACCTCCTCCTTCTCCTCCTTGGTCGGGATCAGCCCGGCCGGAGCGACGATCTGGGACTCGACGTAGGGCGCCTCGCTGAGTGTGGAGAGCGCGGGACGGCGTACGTGCCGGATGCACACCCTCGTCGCGTCCGCGATCACCACGACGATGAGCAGGGCGAGCACCGCGGTGAGGACACCGTCGACCGTGGAGTTCGTGACGATCGTGTGCATGTCGTCCATGCTCTTCGCGGGTGCGACGAGCTCGCCCCGGTCGATGCCGTCCTGGTAGATCGAGCGCTGCTTGAAGAAGCCGACGCGCGGATCGCTGGAGAAGACCTTCTGCCAGCTCGCGGTGAGCGTGACCGTGGCGTCCCAGACGAGCGGGATCCCGGTGATCCAGGCCCATTTGAGGCGCCCGGACTTCACCAGCAGGGTCGTGCAGACGGCCAGGGCGACCGCGGCGAGCAGCTGGTTGGAGATGCCGAAGATCGGGAAGAGCTGGTTGATCCCGCCGAGCGGTTCATGGACGCCGACCCACAGGAAGTAGCCCCACAGTCCGCAGACGATGCCGCTCGTGATGATCAGACCGGGCTTCCAGCTCACATCCTTGAAGGGTTTGTAGAGATTGCCCAGCGTGTCCTGGAGCATGAAGCGGCCCACCCGGGTGCCCGCGTCGAGCGCGGTCAGGATGAACAGCGCCTCGAACATGATCGCGAAGTGGTACCAGAACGCGCGCAGACCGTCCCCGGTGACCTTGGAGAAGATCTCCGAGACGCCGACCGCGAGGGTGGGCGCGCCACCGGTCCGCGACAGCAGGGACGCCTCCTCGACGTCCTTCGCCGCGTCGGCCAGCTCCTTGGGGGAGATCTGGTAGCCCCAACTGCCCACCACCTGGGAGGCGTTCTGGACCGTGTCGCCGATGACACCGGCCGGCGCGTTCATCGCGAAGTACAGGCCCGGGTCGATGACGGACGCCGCGATCAGCGCCATCACCGCCACGGACGACTCCATGAGCATGGAGCCGTAACCGATCATCCGGACCTGCGTCTCCTTCTGGATCATCTTCGGCGTGGTGCCGGAGGAGATCAGGGAGTGGAAGCCGGAGAGCGCCCCGCAGGCGATGGTGATGAAGACGAACGGGAAGAGAGCGCCCGCGAAGACCGGCCCGTCGCCCCGCGAGGCGAAGTCCGTCACCGGGTCCATCCTCAGCGTCGGCAGCGAGACGACGACCCCGACCGCGAGCAGCCCGATCGTGCCGATCTTCATGAACGTGGAGAGGTAGTCGCGGGGCGCGAGGAGCATCCACACGGGCAGGATCGACGCGATGAACCCGTACGCCACCAGCCAGATGACCAGGGTCGAGGGGGCGAGCGTGAACGTGTCGGCCCAGGACGACTCGGCGACCCAGCGGCCCGCGACCAGCGCGAACAGCAGCAGCGCCACACCGATCAGCGACACCTCGGCGACCCGGCCGGGCCGCAGGACCCGCAGGTAGAAGCCCATCAGCAGGGCGATCGGGACCGTCATCGCGATGGAGAAGGTGCCCCACGGGGACTGGGCGAGCGCGTTGACGACGACCAGCGCGAGCACCCCGAGCAGGATGATCATGATGGCGAAGGCGGCGATCAGGGCCGCCGCGCCGCCGAACGGGCCGATCTCCTCGCGCGCCATCTGCCCCAGCGACCTGCCGTCGCGCCGGGTGGAGAAGAACAGTACGACCATGTCCTGGACCGCGCCCGCGAAGATCACGCCGACGATGATCCAGATGGTGCCGGGCAGATACCCCATCTGCGCGGCCAGCACCGGCCCCACCAGCGGACCGGCGCCCGCGATCGCCGCGAAGTGGTGACCGAGGAGCACGCGCCGGTCGGTGGGATGGAAGTCGATGCCGTTGTTGAGCCGCTCGGCCGGGGTGGCCCGGTTCTTGTCGACCCTCAGCACCTTGTACGCGATGAACTTCGCGTAGAAGCGATAGGCGATGGCGTACGAGCCGAGGGCGGCGGCCACCATCCAGGCGGCCGAGACCTCCTCGCCCCGCGAGAGAGCGAGCACGGACCAGCCGGCCGCGGCGATCAGCGCGACGAGGGTCCAGATGACGATGTTGCGGGGACGTGCCTTGCGGGGGCTGTCGGTGCGCACGGGTCGTCCTCCCGTCCATGAGTGACGGGAGGACGGTAGAACAGGATCCCCCTCAGCGCTACACCACGTACATCACCCAACCCCCACCAGCCCAACTAACCGCTGTCCAGCGGAGCTTGGAGCAACCCCCTCAGGGGCGCGGGGAACGGCGCAGTCTTTTGTCTTTAGGCGCGCGGGGAACGGCGCAGTCCTTTGCCTTTAGGGGCGCGGGGAACTGCGCGACCAGCCACAACGCACCCGCACCCGACAACGCACCCCAGCCCACCCCGCCCCACCCCGCCCCTCTTCAGTCCGTAGGCCTCTTCAACCGCGCAACGAACTTGTACCGATCCCCCCGATAAACGGACCGCACCCACTCCACCGGCTGCTGATCCTGATCGATCGAGTGCCGCGACAGCATCAGCATCGGCAACCCCACATCCGTACCGAGCAACCCCGCCTCCCGGGGAGTGGCCAGCGACGTCTCGATCGTCTCCTCCGCCTCCGCCAGACGCACGTCGTACACCTCGGCCAACGCCGTGTACAGAGACGTGTACTTGACCAGCGACCGCCGCAACGCGGGAAACCGCTTCGCGGACAGATGCGTCGTCTCGATCGCCATCGGCTCCCCGCTGGCGAGCCGCAGCCGCTCGATCCGCAGCACCCGCCCCCCGGCACTGATGTCGAGCAGCTCGGCGAGCGTGTCGTCGGCGGTGATGTACCCGATGTCCAGCAGCTGCGAGGTCGGTTCGAGCCCCTGCGCCCGCATGTCCTCCGTATAGGAGGTGAGTTGCAGCGCCTGTGACACCTTCGGCTTCGCGACGAACGTGCCCTTGCCCTGGATGCGTTCGAGCCGCCCTTCGACGACCAGCTCCTGGAGCGCCTGACGCACGGTCGTGCGCGAGGTGTCGAACTCGGCCGCGAGCGTGCGCTCGGGAGGTACCGGCGTACCGGGCGGCAGCGTGTCCGTGATGTCGAGCAGATGCTTCTTCAGGCGGTAGTACTTGGGCACGCGCGCGGTACGGATGGGGGCGCCACCCTCGTTCTCCGCACTGCTGACGTCGGTGCTCATACTCTGCCTTCCCGGCTTCGAGTGCCGATGCGGCCGACGTACGCGCCGGCCACGGCTCACATCGTGGCACGCCCAACCGTGCGAGTGTCCTCCCGCACGCTGCGTGATCTCCTCTATATACCGTCGGGGTCCCTTTTGGTCTAGTCCATAGTGTGCGCGGGGCGGCCCGGAGGGGCTGTCGCGACCTGCGTGGGCGCCCGTCCGATCTGTCACCCGTGTAGTGAAAGGTCCCTGCATATGTAGGTCGCGTAACGGACGGTCTGGAGCGGCTTTTTCACCCTTGACACCTCTCTAGGTCTAGTCCAAGCTCCCCGTACTGGTCTAAACCATTGAGGACCAGGTCCCAGCCCCACGGGCAGTACTCGTCGTAAGTCACGCGGTGGGCAGGGGGGTTGCTGGCATCCCTGAGGAGGATGACGTGAATCGCAAGCTCATCGCGGCCGTCGGTGTCGCGGGCATGTTGATGTCGATCGCTGCCTGTGGCGGCGACGACGGTGACGACGGCGGCAAGGCGGGGGCCGACGGCTACAAGGGCCAGACCCTGACCGTCTGGGCCATGGACGGCTCCACGCCGGAGGGCTGGACCAAGGACCTCACGGCCGCCTTCGAGAAGAAGACGAAGGCCAAGCTGAAGTTCGAGACGCAGCAGTGGAACGGCATCCAGCAGAAGATCACCACCTCGCTCTCCGAGGACAACCCGCCGGACGTCCTTGAGGTCGGCAACACCCAGACGCCCGCCTACGCGGCCACCGGCGGTCTCGCCGACCTGAGTGACCTCAAGGAGGAGATCGGCGGCGACTGGACGAAGGCCCTCAACGAGTCCTCGGTCTTCGACGGCAAGCAGTACGCCGCCCCCTGGTACTTCGCCAACCGCGTCGTCATCTACAACAAGAAGGTCTGGGCCGACGCCGGCATCACGGACGCCCCCAAGACGCGCGCCGAGTTCTTCGACGCCCTGAAGACCATCGACAAGAAGACCGACGCCGAGCCGATCTACCTGCCCGGCCAGAACTGGTACTTCTTCGACGGCCTGACGATCGGCCAGGGCGCCGACCTGGTGAAGAAGGAAGGCGACAAGTACGTCTCCAACCTCGCGGACCCGAAGGTCGGCAAGGCCATGGAGATCTACAAGGAGTACCAGTCCTACTCCAAGGCCCCCAAGGACAAGGACGAGGCGACCCCGCAGCAGGCCGAGGTCTTCGCCAAGGGCAACGTCGGCGCCTTCATCGGCATGGGCTGGGAGGCCGGCACGGCCATCGCGGCCAACAAGAAGATAGAGAAGGACATCGGCTACTTCACCATCCCCGGTGAGACGGCCGACTCGCCCGAGGGTGTCTTCCTCGGCGGTTCCAACTTCGCGGTCGCCGCGGGCAGCAAGAAGCAGGAGCTCGCCAAGGAGTTCCTGAAGCTCGCCCTGTCCGACAAGTTCGAGGGCGCGCTCGCCAAGGAGAACGGCGTCATCCCGAACAAGGAGGCGCTGCAGATCCACCTCGCGGGCAACGGCGCCGCCGAGGCCGCCGCTCCGGCCGCGGCCGGCGGTGGTACCACGCCGCTGATCCCCGAGTGGGCCGCCGTGGAGAACGACCCCAACCCGATCAAGGCCTACATGACCGCGGTCCTGAAGGGGAAGTCGCCCGCCGCAGCCGCCAAGCAGGTCGAGGCGGAGATCAACAAGCGGCTCGCGCAGAGCAGCTGATCACCCCCGTGCCGGGGACGGTTCCCTCCGTCCCCGGCACGCCGGCGCATTCAACTGCGAACCCCGATGGTGGAAGAGATGGCGAGCATGTCAGTGCAGACCGACCGCACGGACACAGGCACGGCCGCCGCGCCCGGTGTCCGTAAGACCGACGTACCCCCGCCCGACGACACAGGCATACGCAAGGGCAAGGGCGGGCGCCCGGCCGGAAGCCGCGGGGGCGCGTCCGCCCCGTACGCGCTTCTGCTGCCCGCCCTGCTCGCCACGGTGATCCTGCTGGGCTGGCCGCTGATCAAGAACGGCATGCTGTCGTTCCAGAACCTCAATCCGCGCCAGCTGATCCTCCACCTCACCGAGTGGAGAGGGTTCGACAACTACACGGACGTCCTGAGCAGCGCGGACTTCTGGAAGGTCGTCCAGCGCACGGTCGTCTTCACCGCCGTGAACGTCGTCCTCACCATGGTGTTCGGCACGCTCGTCGGCCTGCTCCTCGCCCGGCTGGGCAAGCGTATGCGGCTGGTCCTGCTGCTCGGCGTGGTGCTGGCCTGGGCGATGCCGGTGATCGCCGCGACCACGGTCTACCAGTGGCTGTTCGCCCAGCGCTTCGGCGTCGTCAACTGGCTGCTGGCCAAGGCCGGCTGGACGTCGATGGCCGACTACAACTGGTTCGGCACCCAGCTCTCCACCTTCTCCGTGATCACCCTGCTGATCGTCTGGCAGTCGATCCCCTTCGTGGCGATCAACCTGTACGCCGCCACGACGACCATCCCCAAAGAGCTGTACGAGGCCGCCTCCATCGACGGCGCCGGCACCTGGAAGAGCTTCACCTCCGTGACCTTCCCGTTCATCCGGCCGTTCCTGTGGGCGACGACCTTCCTCGAAGTCATCTGGATCTTCAAGGCGTTCCCGCAGATCTTCGCGATGAACAAGGGCGGCCCGGACCGGCTCACCGAGACCCTGCCGATCTACGCGTTCGTCGAAGGGCCGGGCAACCAGCACTACGGGATGGGAGCGGCGATCTCGTTCCTGACGATCCTCATCCTGCTCGCCCTGACGGCCTACTACCTGCGTACCGTTCTCAAGCAAGAGGAGGACGAGCTGTGAAGCGCTCCCTGATGGCCCGGCTGTGGCCCAACGCGACGGCCCTCGTCCTCTTCGTGGTCTTCACGTTCCCCGTCTACTGGATGTTCGCGACGGCGCTGAAGCCGACCGGCGACATCATCGCGGACACCCCGGTCTTCGTCCCGACGGACATCACGTTCGACCACTTCCAGAAGGCGCTCGACGCCGACCACTTCTGGACGCTCGTCGGCAACTCCCTGACGGTGACCGTCCTCGCGGTGGTCTTCTCCCTCGTCATCGGGCTGCTCGCGTCCTTCGCGCTGGCCCGGATGCGGTTCAAGGGCCGCCGCCACTTCCTGCTGACCTTCATGATCGCGCAGATGGCCCCCTGGGAGGTCATGGTCATCGCGATCTACATGATCGTGCGCGACGCGGACCTCCTGAACAGCCTCATACCGCTCACGGCCTTCTACATGATCATGGTGCTGCCCTTCACGATCCTGACACTGCGGGGATACGTCGCCGCCGTGCCGAAGGAGCTGGAGGAGTCGGCCATGGTGGACGGCTGCACCCGCAGGCAGGCCTTCGTGAAGGTCATCTTCCCGCTGCTCGCCCCGGGTCTCATGGCGACCTCGCTCTTCGGCTTCATCACGGCGTGGAACGAGTTCCCGCTGGTCCTGATCCTCAACAAGGACGCCGAGAAGCAGACGCTCCCGCTGTGGCTCTCCAGCTTCGAGACGACGTTCGGCGACGACTGGGGGGCCACCATGGCCGCGGCATCGCTCTTCGCCATCCCGATCCTGCTGCTGTTCGTCTACCTCCAGCGCAAGGCCGTCAGCGGACTCACCTCCGGCGCCGTGAAGGGATAACGCCACCCGATGACCACCATTGCCTCCGGCACCGGCACGCTGACCCGTGACGCCCTCGCCGTCCTGCAGCCCGGCTTCACCGGGACCTCCGCACCCTCCTGGCTGCTCCGGCGGCTCGGCGAGGGACTCACCTCCGTCGGCCTCTTCGGCCGCAACATCGCCTCTCCCGACCAGCTCGCCGCCCTCACCGCCCAACTGCGCGCGGAACGCGACGACGTCCTGGTCGCCATCGACGAGGAAGGCGGTGACGTCACGCGCCTTGAGGTGCGTACGGGATCGTCGTTCCCCGGCAACCACGCGCTCGGCGCGGTCGACGACGTGGCACTGACCGAGGCCGTCGCCCGCGAGCTGGGCCGCCGGCTGGCCGACTGCGGGGTCAACCTCAACTGGGCCCCGTCCGCGGACATCAACTCCAACCCCGCCAACCCCGTCATCGGCGTACGCTCCTTCGGCGCCGACACCGCGCTGGTGGCCCGGCACACCGCCGCGTACGTCTCCGGGCTGCAGTCCGCCGGGGTCGCCGCCTGCACCAAGCACTTCCCCGGCCACGGCGACACGGCCGTCGACTCCCACCACGCGCTGCCGCGCATCGACGCCGACCTGTCGGTGCTCCACTCGCGCGAGCTGGCCCCCTTCCGCGCGGCGATCGCCGCCGGCTCCCGGGCCGTGATGAGCGCGCACATCCTGGTACCGGCCCTCGACCCGGACCGTCCCGCGACCCTCTCCCGCCGCGTCCTCACCGGACTGCTGCGCGAGGAACTCGGCTTCGACGGGCTGATCGTCACCGACGGCATGGAGATGCAGGCCATCTCCGCGACCTACGGCATCGAGCGGGGCAGCGTCCTCGCGATCGCCGCGGGCGCCGACGCGATCTGCGTGGGCGGCGGACTCGCCGACGAAGCGACGGTCCTGCGACTGCGGGACGCGCTGGTCACGGCGGTCCGCACGGGCGAACTCCCCGAGGAACGCCTGGCGGACGCGGCGGCCCGGGTCCGCGCCCTGGCCTCCTGGACGACGTCGGCCAAGAACACGCCCGCGCCCCTGACCACCGCAGCCCCCGACATCGGGCTGGTGGCGGCCCGCCGGGCGCTGACGGTCACCCGCGGCAGCGACTGCACACCCCTCACCGAGGCCCCGTACGTCGCCGCTCTCACCCCCGTCGCGAACATCGCCGTCGGGGACGAGACCCCCTGGGGCGTCGCCGCCGAACTGCGACGCGTGCTGCCGGACACGGAGACCGGCAGTTTCACGGGGGAGGGGGCTGGGGCGGAGGTACTCGCGGCCGCCGGGTCGCGCCGCGTGGTCGCCGTGGTCCGCGACGCCCACCGCCACGCCTGGATGGCAAAGGCCCTCGACACCCTGATCGCGTCCCGCCCGGACACGATCGTGATCGAAATGGGCGTCCCCCAGGCCCCACCCCGAGGCACCCTGCACATCGCCACACACGGAGCGGCCCGAGTCTGCGGCCTGGCAGCAGCGGAATCTCTCACAACGCCCTGAGCCGCAACGGCCGCTTGTAGGGGCGCGGGGAACGGCGCGCCCAGCCACTACGCTCCCGCACCCGGCAACGGGCCTTTTAAGGGGCGCGGGGAACTGCGCGGCCAGCCACATCGAACCCGCATCCGACAACGCACCATCGCCCGCAGGGCACAAGAAGGGTCCGGGTTCACCACGGGGGAACCCGGACCCTTCGTATCCGCCCGGCTACCGCAGGTGCGTCGTCGGCTACAGGAACGTCGAGGCTGGCCGCGCAGTTCCCCGCGCCCCTAAAAGCCCGTGGCCGGCCACACAGCACCCCGCGCCCCTTACGGGCCTAGATGCCCTGCCAAGCCGGCTTGTTGGAGTAGGTATGCCGGAAGTATTCCGCCAACTTCAGCTTGGACGCGGCACCCTCATCCACCACAACCGTCGCATGCGGATGCAGTTGGAGCGCCGAGGCCGGACACACCGCAGCCACAGGCCCCTCCACGGTCGCCGCCACCGCGTCGGCCTTGCCCTCACCCGTGGCCAGCAGCACGAGATGCCGCGCCTCCAGGATCGTCCCGATCCCCTGCGTGATCACGTGATGCGGCACCTGCTCGATGTCGCCCTCGAAGAACCGCGCGTTGTCCACCCGTGTCTGCTCGGTCAGCGTCTTGATCCGCGTACGGGAGGCGAGTGAGGAGCACGGTTCGTTGAACCCGATGTGCCCGTCGGTCCCGATCCCGAGCAGCTGGAGGTCGACCCCGCCCGCCTCGGCGAGCGCCCGGTCGTACGCCTCGCACGCGGCCCGCACATCCTCCGCGGTCCCGTCGGGCCCCATGAACGCGTCCAGGTCGAGCCCCAGCGGCTCCAGCACCTCGCGCCGCAGCACGGACCGGTACGACTCGGGGTGCTCGGCCGGCAGCCCCACGTACTCGTCGAGCTGCGCGACCCGCGCCCGCGAGACGTCCACGCCGCCGGCGTCGACCGTCGCCGCCAGCGCCTGGTAGATGGGCAGCGGCGTCGAACCGGTGGCCACCCCGAGCAGGGCGTCGGGCTTGCGCCGGAGCAGCTCCGCCATGGCTCCGGCAATGAGCTCGCCACCCGCCTTGGCGTCCGAAACGATGACAACTTCCACGTTGGGCCTGCCGTTCTGAAGGGGGAACTCACCTGCGTATGTGGTATAGACCAATCTAGCAGAGCGCTCCTCTTCAGTCGCGTCTTCGCGGACGGCTCTCTGTGCGACCGGGAATCGCCGAAGGCCGCGTAGAGGCTGGAGGCGCCGGCGCAACTCGCCATGCGCATCCGGCCCCGCCCGTGAACCGGCCGGGGTTAGGCTGCGTGGTGCAGGTAGGACGTGAGTTGTTGGATTAGTGGACAACAACAAACATCCGACAACGCATGGACAGCCGTAGTGGTCTAGTCCAGAATCATAGGCAAAGCCCACATGCGCAGCTGAATGACCAAGCCTCCGCCTTCCCCGCACAGGAAGGCGGATCGAGGAGCCGGCGCTCTCTGCCCTGACTGCACCGGGTCCTCATCCTCGGCCGATCGGGACCGCACACCCCGCGGCCGATGTTGCTCCGGGCTGCGGTGCCGGGAGGGTTGAGGGTCCCTCTCAGGCGCCGCGGCCCGCGGGTGTCTCCGGGACCCTTACGGGTGGCTGATTTCGGGTCTTGTCGTACCTGACGGGTACGCTCGCACATGTGCCCTCCATGAACGACCTCGTACGCCAGCACACCGCACTCGGTGACTCCGACCTTGAGTGGCTGCATCTGCTGGTCTCGGAGTGGCAGCTGCTCTCCGACCTCTCCTTCGCCGACCTCGTCCTGTGGGTCCCGACCCGCGACGGCACCCGCTATGTCTCGGTCGCCCAGATGAGGCCCAACACCGGCCCCACCTCGTACCAGGACGACATGGTCGGCCACCTCGTCCCGCGCGGCCGGCGTCCCATGCTGGACGCGGCCCTGGACGAGGGCCGGATCGTGCGCGAGGGCGACCCGGAATGGCGCGAGGAGGTCCCCGTACGGGTGGAGTCCATCCCCGTACGAAGGGAGGGCCGCGTCCTCGGGGTCATCGCCCGCAACACCAACCTGCTCACGGTCCGCACGCCCTCCCGGCTCGAACTGACCTATCTGCAGAGCGCGTCCGACCTCGCCCAGATGATCGCGGCGGGCTCCTTCCCGTTCCCGAACCAGCAGGTCGACATGGACGCCTCGCCGCGCGTGGGTGACGGCCTGATCCGGGTGGACGCGGACGGCGTCGTCCAGTACGCGTCACCGAACGCGCTGTCGGCGTACCACCGGCTCGGTCTCGCCGCCGACCTGGTCGGCCATCACCTCGGCCAGACCACCGCCGAACTCGCGCCATCCCGGGGGCCCGTGGACGAGGCGCTGGAGAAGGTCGCCAGCGGCTGGGCGCCCCGCGAGTTCGAGATCGAGAGCAACGACGGCGTGATCCAGTTGCGCGCGATCCCGCTGAAACCGAAGGGCACGCGCGTCGGTTCCCTGGTCCTGCTGCGCGATGTGACCGAACTGCGCCGCCGCGAGCGCGAGTTGATCACCAAGGACGCGACCATCCGGGAGATCCACCACCGGGTGAAGAACAACCTCCAGACGGTCGCGGCCCTGCTGCGCCTCCAGGCCCGCCGTATCGAGTCCGACCGGGGCCGTGAAGCCCTCGAAGAGGCGGTGCGCCGGGTCGGCTCCATCGCCATCGTGCACGAGACGCTGTCCCAGAATCTGGACGAGCGTGTGGAGTTCGACGAGATCGCCGACCGGGTGCTCGCCATGGTCGCCGAGATCTCGCCGGGCAAGGTCGTCGGCCGGCGCACGGGCCGCTTCGGCATACTCGACGCCGAGGTCGCGACCCCGCTCTCCATGGTCCTCACCGAGATCCTGCAGAACGCACTGGAGCACGGCTTCCGTGAGGGCGAGCGGGGCACGGTCGAGGTGTCCGCGGTCCGCGGCGGCACCTCGAAGGAGAACCGCCTGCTGGTCACGGTCCAAGACGACGGGGTGGGTCTGCCCGAGGGCTTCGACCCGCACCGCTCCGGCAATCTCGGCCTGCAGATCGTACGGACCCTCGTGGAGGGCGAGCTGGGCGGCACCTTCGACATGGTCCCGGCCCCGGAGCGCGGCACCCAGGTCGTCCTGGACCTTCCGGTACGAACCCCGAAGTAGCCCGAGCCTCCCGCCGACCCCTCCCGCCAGCCCCTCCCGTACCACTGGCACCTTCCGCACCACTACTTCACGAACACGCTGCGTAACCTTCACCGGAATGAGCGCGCGATGAGCAGGCGATGAGGGCGCGGTGCGGGTGCGGTGAGCACAGCGATGAGCCCCGGACCACTGAGTGGTCCGGGGCTCAAAGTGTCATTCGATTGCGCATCGGGGGTACTGCGCGCTGCGGCTCGGGGGCGGGAGATGCGTACACGCTGTACGCGCCGCCAAGCTCAGGCTGTTGCGGGGTGGGTTGTCAGGCGGAAGCCTGACGGGCCCGGTTGCGGGCGGCGCGGCGCTTCATTGCGCGGCGCTCGTCCTCGCTGAGACCACCCCAGACGCCGGAGTCCTGGCCGGACTCAAGCGCCCACTGCAGACACTGCTCCATGACGGGGCAGCGACGGCAAACGGCCTTGGCTTCCTCGATCTGCAGCAGCGCAGGACCGGTGTTGCCGATGGGGAAGAAGAGCTCGGGGTCTTCCTCGCGGCAAACGGCGTTGTGACGCCAGTCCATGGCTGCTACCTCTCCTTGGTATTACATGCACGTTGCTTGTGAATGTGAACGCTTTCACGAATCCCTCAACAAGTGAAGGGCCGACTACCAGACGGACTGGTGTGGTCCTTTGAAGTGAGGAGGGGTTCCGGCGCTCTGTGGGGGCGATGTTGCGGCCCGTCCCGAGCGCCACGTAGAGACTCGCAAACCTCAGCGGCGGATACAACCCCTACCGGAAAGTTTTTTTTGATTCCTCGGTGTCGACTAGGTCACAGCCGTACTTCCATGGGGTGGATCCTGGCCTAAACGTTCGAGTGGAAGGACTTTAGCCCGTTCCGCTCACACAATCACACGCAGTGCACGGCGAACGCCTGTGAACGCGACGCTCGTACGCAGTCCAAGGTGGTCGCCGTCCATCTGGAGGGGGAGTGGGACCTTCGAATGCAAGGTGAAGTCCGTCAGATCGTGCAGGGACACCGCGTGCTTGCCATGGGGGCCGCGCTCGGGGGACGAAGTGAGCAACTGGGTGCCATACCGGGCAACCGCGGTCGTCGACATCCGGCTGAGACCGAGTACGTCGAGCCCGGTATCGAACGAGGCCTTAGGTGACGCGTACACCGGGCGATTACCCAGATACGTCCACGGGGAGGTGTTGCAGACTATCGACAGCACCAGATCGGTCACCGGGTCGCTGCCCGGCCGCTCCAGCGTGATCGTGCCGCGGCGTCGATGGGTCTCACCGAAGAACTGGCGCATCGCCTGACGCAGATAGAGCGAGTGCGTGGAGCGTTTGCCGCGTTCGCGGTGCTGTTCGACCCGGCCGACCACGCCGGCGTCGAAGCCGAGTCCCGCGTTGAAGGTGAACCAGCGGGAGGGGACACCCTCGTCCTCGCTGCCCGGTGTGCCCGCGGCGAGGCCGAGGCCCACCGTGCGCTCCCGGCCCTCGCGCAGGGCGTCCAGCAGGGCGCCCGTCGCCTCGACGGCGTCGTTGGGCAGGCCCAGGGCGCGGGCGAAGACATTGGTGGAGCCGCCGGGGACGACGGCGAGGCCGGGCAGCCGGTCGGGGTCGGGGCCGCTGTGCAGCAGACCGTTCACGACCTCGTTGACCGTGCCGTCGCCGCCGAGGGCCACGACCAGTTCTATGTCCTTGCTCTCCGCGGCCTGCCTGCCGAGGTCTCTCGCGTGACCGCGGTACTCGGTGGTGACCGCTTCGAGTTTCATCTCGCTCGCCAGCGCGTGGATCAGGACGTCACGCGTGCGTGCGCTGGTGGTGGTAGCTGCCGGATTGACCACAAGAAGTGCACGCATGCGATGCAGCGTACCTACCGCGCGGTACTCGTCCCATACCGAGGTGAGGATCAGGTGAGAGCGGGACGGCTCGCCGGGTGCCCTGCTGGACGCGCCCCCGAACGCCCGGGGGCACACGGCGGCCGTGGGCGGCCGGCGGGCGAGGGCTACCCTGCAGGGGTGAGTCCTGAGCAGAATCCCACCCCGGAAAACGTCGGCGCCGAACCCCGCCCCGGACGGCTGACCATGGCCGCCGCGCTCGTCGCGCTGGAGGGGGTCGCCCTCGTCGCCGGGGGTGTCTACCTGCTGGTGATGGGCCTCACCGGCCATCCGGACGACCGGAGCCAGGCGGTCACCGGGGGTGTGACGCTGATCGCGCTCGCCCTGCTGCCCCTGCTGGCCGCTCGGGGGCTGCTGCTGCGACGCAGTTGGAGCCGGGGGCCCACGATCATCACGCAGATCATGGCGCTGCCCGTCGCGTACAACCTGCTCCAGGCCGACAGTCTCGCGATCCCCGGGGGGATCGCCCTGGCGGTGGTGGCGGTCGCGACGCTCGTACTGATCCTGAACCCGGAGACGACGCGGGCCCTGGGAATCACCGGGCCCGGCGCGGCGAGGGAGTAGAGCGAACGGTGGTCCGCCGCGCCCCTGACGGGGCGCGAGCCGTGTGACGTGCCGCCTACTCCTCCACCAGCAGCTTCTCGCGGAGCTGGGCCAGGGTCCGGGCCAGCAGCCGGGAGACGTGCATCTGGGAGATGCCGACCTCCTGGGCGATCTGCGACTGGGTCATGTTCGCGAAGAAACGCAGCAGCAGAATGCGCTTCTCGCGCGGGGGCAGGTCCTCCAGGAGCGGCTTGAGGGACTCCCGGTACTCGACGCCCTCCAGGGCCTCGTCCTCGGAGCCCAGCGTGTCCGCGACGGCCGGGGACTCGTCGTCCGTGTCGGGGACGTCCAGGGACAGCGTGGAGTAGGCGTTGGCCGACTCCAGGCCCTCCAGGACCTCCTCCTCCGAGATGCCCAGTTTCTCGGCCAGCTCGTGCACGGTTGGGGAGCGGCCGTGCTGCTGCGAGAGTTCCGCGGTCGCCGTGGTCAGCGCCAGCCGCAGCTCCTGCAGCCGGCGCGGAACCCGTACCGCCCAGCCCTTGTCCCTGAAGTGCCGCTTGATCTCACCGACGACCGTGGGGGTCGCGTACGTCGAGAACTCGACGCCGCGCTCCGGGTCGAACCGGTCGACCGACTTGATCAGCCCGATGGTCGCGACCTGCGTGAGGTCGTCCAGCGGCTCGCCGCGGTTGCGGAAACGGCGGGCGAGGTGCTCCACGAGCGGCAGATGCATACGGACCAGCTGATTGCGCAGCTCCGCGTACTCCGCGCTGGTGCCGTCCAGTTCACGCAGCTCGATGAACTTGGCCCGCGCCCCGCTCCTGTTGTGGGGGTCGTGGTGTGATCCCGACGCGCCGTTGTCGGCGTTCCGCTCGTGTTCGTGCTGCTCGCTCATGATCCCGCCCGTCACCCGCCGCCGCCCTTCCAAGGACGTCCCCCCAGACTCCGTCCGGGGGGACCCCCACTGCGCGGCAACGTCTGGATCCTGTCGCCCGTCACTGCCGGAAAGCGCCTCGCGCTCGTCCTGGTCGACCGGCTCTCCCCGAGCCGTCCCGGCCGCCGGGGAACTGCCGTCCTCCGGGTGCGGCCGGGCCTGCTGCTCGGGGATGCCGTCGACGCCTTCCGCCAGACGCCGGGGCCCGCCCGGGTCGCCTTCGCCCCCGGCGGACAGTTCCCGTGTGCCGCGCTCTTCGTCCCGCACCGGCCCGTCCCCGTTCCTCACGCCGGCCCGGGTCCCGCGCCGCGCTGTTTGTAGAGGCTGATCGAAACGGTTTTGTCATCGGCCACCGAGGAGGACACCTTGCCTGCGAGGGCCGACAGCACGGTCCAGGCAAAGGTGTCCCGCGCGGGGGCGTGGCCGTCGGTGGTCGGGGCCGAGACAGTCACCTCAAGCGAGTCGTCGATCAGGCGGAAGACACAGCTGAGCACGGAGCCCGGCACCGCCTGTTGCAGAAGGATCGCGCACGCCTCGTCCACGGCGATACGCAAATCCTCGATCTCGTCGAGGGTGAAGTCCAAGCGCGCCGCGAGGCCGGCCGTGGCCGTACGCAGCACCGACAGGTAGGCACCCGCAGCCGGCAGCCGGACTTCCACGAAGTCCTGGGTCGCGGGCTCGCCTGCGATCTGGGACACCCTCACCTCCAAGGTGGTACAAGCTCTTTCGGGGGCCGAGGGTCGCCCCCCGGGGTAACGCGCTACGTGTTTCAGCGGTGACGCTATCGCGCTCTCAGGTTTCCTGTCCCCGGGACCCCAACCCCTTGCTGTCACTCATAGTAAACCTATGTATACGCACAGTGGCTAGGGGTCTGCGGGCCCAATTGGGAAGAGGGCGCGCCGGATTGACGTACCCAGACGTCAGAGCATCGAACCGTCCGGAACCCACGTCACACCAGCACGTGGTCGACGAAGCACCAGCGCCAGCTCTCGCCGGGCTCGAAGGTCCGCATGATCGGATGCCCCGTCTCTTTGAAATGCTCTGTGGCGTGCCGCATCGGCGAAGAGTCGCAGCAGCCCACGTGACCGCAGTCCAGGCACAGCCGTAGCTGTACCGGGTGCGAGCCCGCCGCCAGGCATTCGAGGCAGGTGTCGCTCAGCGGCGCGGGTTCCGGCTGCGGCAGCGCGTCGGCGTGCGTGCACTGTTTCATGATTGCCAGATTACGTCGGGTGTGCGGAAATCCGCGCGGAAATGAAAGCGGGCCGATACCGATGCATGTGATGCCCCTGCTCCTGCTGATCGCGGGCAGCGCCGCGGTGGCGGGCGCCGCGCGCCGTACTCCGGTGCCCGCGCCCCTGCTCCTTGTGGCGGCGGGCCTGATCGTCTCGTACGTGCCGGGAGTGCCCGACTACACCCTCGACCCCCACATCGTCCTGCCACTGCTGCTGCCCCCGCTGCTCTACACGGCCGCCACGGACAGCTCGTACCTCGACCTGCGGGCGCAGCTCCGCCCGGTCGCGCTGCTGTCGGTCGGGTACGTGCTGTTCGCGACGTTCGCCGTCGGCTGGGCCGCGTACGTGATCGTTCCTGACCTGTCGCTCACCGCCGCGCTGGTGCTCGGCGCGGTCGTGGCGCCGCCGGACGCGGTCGCCGCCACCGCGGTCGCGCGCCGGGTCGGGCTGCCGTCCCGGGTCACCACGATCCTGCAGGGCGAGTCGCTGGTGAACGACGCGACCGCGATCACCGCCTACAAGGTGGCGCTGGCCGCCGCCGTCGGCGAGGGCGCGACCTGGGCGGGCGGCATCGGAGAGTTCCTGCTCGCGGCGCTGGGCGGCATCGGCGTCGGACTCGTCCTGATGGTGCCGATCCACTGGATGCGCACGCACCTGAAGGAAGCCCTGCTGCAGAACTCCCTGTCGCTGCTGACGCCGTTCTTCGCGTACGCCGTCGCCGAGCAGGTGCACGCCTCCGGAGTGCTCGCCGTGGTCGTCGTCGCGCTCTACCTGGGCCACCGCAACTGGGAGGTCGACTTCGCGACCAGACTCCAGGAGGAGGCCGTCTGGAAGATGGTCGCGTTCATCCTGGAGTCGGCGGTCTTCGCCCTCATCGGCCTGCAGCTCCCGGTGATCCTCAAGGGCCTCGGCGAGTACGAGGGGGCGAGCGCGGCCTGGTACGCGGTGGCCCTCTTCGTGATCGTCGTCGCGACCCGCTTCGCCTGGGTGTACCCCGCGACCTACCTGCCGCGCCTGCTGTCCGCGCGGATCAGGAAACGGGAGGAGAACCCCACCTGGAAGGGGTCCTTCGTCATCAGCTGGGCCGGCATGAGAGGCGTCGTCTCGCTCGCCATCGCCTTCTCGATCCCGCTCACCGCGGAGGGCGGCGAGGACTTCCCCGGCCGCAACATGATCCTCTTCCTGACCTTCACGACGGTGATCGGAACGCTCGTCGTGCAGGGACTGTCGCTGCCGCCGCTCATCCGCCTGCTGAAACTCCCCGGGCGCGACCAGCAGGCCGAGACCCTCGCCGAGGCGAACGCCCAGGCGCAGGCCTCCCGGGCCGCCGAGCGGCGCCTGGAGGAACTCCTCTCCGACGAGCGCAACGCCCTGCCGACACCCCTCGCGGACCGGCTGCGGACGGTCCTGGAACGCCGCCGCAACGCCGTCTGGGAACGCCTCGGCCAAGTCAACACCGTCACCGGCGAGACCGCGGACGACACGTACCGGCGGCTGTCCCGGGAGATGATCGGCGCCGAGCGCGCGGTGTTCGTGAAGCTGCGGGACGGCCGCTTCATCGACGACGAGATGCTGCGCACCCTGCTGCGCCGCCTGGACCTGGAGGAAGCCGCCGCGTTCCGCGAGGGGACCTAGGTCCCGTCCGGGCGGCCCGTGATCACGGCCGCGACCGTCGTCCCGCGCGGGAACGCGCCCTCCGCCGCGAGCGTCATGAGTCCGTACAGCGACTTGGCGACATAGAGACGTTCGACGGGCAGGCCGTGGCGCTGCTCGAAGTCGTCCGCGAACGCGTCGAGTACGGGAGTCGTACGGGCGTAGCCGCCGAAGTGGAACCGGTCGTCGAGGGACCAGTCGCCGCGCGGACCACCGAACGCCTCCTCCTGGAGGGCACGTATTCCGGCGCCCAGGAAGCCGCCCTTCAGGACCGGTATGCCCAGCGCGCGTCTGCCGGGAGGCAGGCCCCCGGCCAGGCCCGCCAGGGTGCCGCCGGTACCGCAGGCCAGCGCGACGACGTCGGCGTGACCGCCCAGCTCCTCGCCCAGCGCCGTGCAGCCGCGCACGGCGAGGGCGTTGCTGCCGCCTTCCGGGATCACGTACGCGTCCTCGCAGGCGGCCGAGCGCAGGAGCGCGGCCAGGGTCTGCGGCTCGCTCTTGCGCCGGTACGTCGATCTGTCGACGAAATGGAGCCGCATGCCGTCGGCCGCGCACCGGGCGAGGGACGCGTTCAGCGGACGGTCGGCGAGCTCCTGGCCGCGGACCACACCGACGGTGGGCAGCCCGAGGAGACGCCCGGCCGCCGCGGTGGCCAGCAGATGGTTCGAGTACGCGCCGCCGAACGTGAGCACCCTGCGGCCGGCCGCCGCCCGCAGGTTCGGGGCCAGCTTGCGCCACTTGTTGCCGATCAGCTCCGGGTGGATCAGATCGTCCCGCTTGAGCAGCAGCCGCACACCGTGGCGCGCGAAGCGCTCGTCCGCGGCCTCCCGCAGCGGTGACGGCAGCCGCGGCCGCAGGACGCCGAGGCCGAAGTCGGGATCGACTGCTTCAGGGGTGTCGGGGCCGGTCACACCCCCATTGTCGGACACCCCTCACTGCAGGAGGGCGCGGACCCGGGCCCGCATGGCGGCCATCGTGAAGCCGCGCGGATCGATCTTGCCCGGCTGCCATTCCAGGTGGCCTATCACCGAGCGTTCCGTCCAGCCGTGGTGACGGCAGATCGCCGCGGCGGCCCGCGCGGCGGCGTCCAGCTGGGCCTCGGGCCACGGATCCTCGCCGTCGCCGAGGTTCTCGCACTCGAAGCCGTAGAAGTGGCGGTTGCCGTCGGTGTTCGCCTCGTTGTCCGACGGCAGGGCCGTCTCGGCGACGACCGCGCGCAGGACGTCGTCGTCACCGAGGCCGGCGTGATTGGAGCGGCCGTGACCGACGAGGTGGACGCGGCCGTCCTTGGTGATGACACCGTGGCACAACGGGCCCGGTAACCCGCTGTAGCCGTCACGGCAGATCTCGACGGTGCGCTGACTGCCCGAGGTCACCGTGTGGTGGATCATCACCCCGTGGACCGGGCCCCACGGCCCCTTGTGGTTGCGGTTGTGATGCTCCCAGTCGCCGACCTCGACGACAGTGATCTCCTCCGCCTTGAGCCGGCTCAGAAAGCTGCCCGCGGACATGGGTGAGGCCACGGCCGCCTCCTCACGGGGCGCGACGGCCACCCGCCGTGGCCGCCTCGTACCGCTGCTTGTACCCGCAACTCCCGTGAAGCGACCACCTGTTCGCCCGGCGAGGTGCCGGAGGCCAGGTGCCGGGCGGCAGAGCCTAGGCGCGCAGGAAGCCGTCCCCGTGGGTCGCGATGTGGCTCTCCACCGCCTGGAGCGCCTGCTGCGTGGCCTCGGGAGAACCGCTGCCGCGCCGCTCCGCGAGGTAGGCCGCGCCGAGCGTCTTCAGCAGATCACCGCCGGTCCGCTGTGCCTGGACCTCGTCGATCTTCTGCTTGCCCTGTGTGAGGCCGCGCTGTGCTTGTTCTCTCGCGCGGTCCAGGAAGCCTGCCATGGCCGTCTCCTCCGTCGTCGTGCGTCGTGCCTGTTCAACGGGCCGCCCGATCTTGGAGTTCCCCGTCGAAAGGCCCGCGGACCCCTCGGTCCGGGCTGCCCGGCCTGACCGGGCGCCCGCAGTATGCCCCGCTTCGCGAAGATCCATTCCCGCTCTTTCGTGTAATAGCACCAACACGGTCCGTGATGGAAGTGTGGGCGCCGCAGCCCATTGCACGATCGGGAGGACATTTCATGTCGGTAGGCGAAGAGATCCGCGCGGACCAGGATCAGCCGCAGAAGAGTCTCGGCACATCCGCGGCGCGGAACCTGGCCACGACCACCAAGTCCGCACCGCAGATGCAGGAGATCAGCTCACGATGGCTGCTGCGCATGCTGCCGTGGGTGAACGTGCAGGGCGGCACGTACCGGGTGAACCGCAGGCTCAGCTACTCCGTGGGAGACGGCCGCGTCACCTTCGTCAAGACCGGTGACCGCGTCCAGGTCATCCCGGCGGAGCTCGGCGAACTGCCGGCGCTGCGCACCTACGACGACCAGGAGGTGCTCACCGAGCTGGCCGCGCGCTGCGAACAGCGGGAGTTCGAGCCGGGAGGCGTGCTCGCCTCCTTCGGCAGCCCGGCCGACGAGGTGTTCCTGCTGGCCCACGGCAGGGTCGAGAAGATCGGCACGGGTCCGTACGGGGACGACGCCGAGCTCGGCACGCTCGCGGACGGCGCCTACTTCGGCGACCAGGCGATCCTCGACCCCGATGCCATCTGGGAGTACACGGCCCGCGCGACCACCGCGTGCACGGTCCTCGCGCTTCCCCGCACGCACTTCGACACGATCGCGGAGCGCTCCGAGTCCCTGCGCGAGCACCTCGCGCAACTGCGGGCGATCCCGCACCAGCGCGCCAACACATACGGCGAGAAGGAGATCGACCTCGCGGCCGGCCACACGGGAGAGCCCGCCATCCCGGGGACGTTCGTCGACTACGACGCGGCGCCACGGGAGTACGAACTCAGCGTCGCCCAGACCGTGCTGCGCATCCACACCCGCGTGGCCGACCTCTACAACCAGCCGATGAACCAGACCGAGCAGCAGTTGCGGCTCACGGTGGAGGCGCTGAAGGAGCGCCAGGAGCACGAGCTCATCAACAACCGCGAGTTCGGGCTGCTCAACAACTGCGAGTACGACCAGCGGCTCCAGCCGCACGACGGCGTACCGAGCCCGGACGACCTGGACGAACTGCTCACCAGGCGGCGCGGCACGAAAATGCTGCTCGCCCACCCCCGGGCGATCGCCGCTTTCGGCCGTGAGCTCAACAAGCGGGGCCTCGTCCCGGAGACCCTTGACGTGGCGGGGAACCGCATCCCCACCTGGCGCGGAGTGCCGATCTACCCGTGCAACAAGATCCCGGTGACCGAGGCCAGGACGACGTCGATCATCGCCATGCGTACGGGCGAGGCGGAGCAGGGGGTCGTCGGACTCCAGCAGGCGGGCATCCCGGACGAGATCGAACCGAGCCTGTCCGTGCGGTTCATGGGCATCAGCGAGCAGGCGATCATGTCGTACCTGGTGACGACGTACTACTCGGCCGCGGTCCTGGTGCCGGACGCGCTCGGTGTCCTGGAGAACGTCGAGATCGGCCGTTGGCGGTGACCTCCGAGTCCTGTGGCACGCCGCATGCCGTGTCCCCGTCCGCCGGACCGGGTAGACCTCAGGGGTATGTCCGCGTGTCCCGGGAGGCGGACCCATGGGTGAGTTCATGACGGAGACGCGCACGGAAGGACGAACGGAGCGGCGGCGGAGCCCGTCGTCAGCGGCAGGAGGGACCGTCCCCGAGCAGGGGCCGGCCCCTGCCGGGCCGCACGGCTCGTCCGACGCACAGGAGGCGGCCGCCATCCTCGACAGGGCCCGGGTCTCGGTCGAACCGGAACTGCGCCGGGCCGTCGAGTCACTGCCCGGCCCGTTGCGCCGGGTCGCTCTCTACCACTTCGGATGGGAGAACGCGGACGGCACTCCGACGGCGGGGAACGCGGGCAAGGCCATCAGGCCCGCGCTCGTACTGGCCGCGACCGGAGCACTCGGCGGGCACCGGACGACAGCCGTCCGGGCGGCCGCCGCCGTGGAGCTGGTGCACAACTTCACGCTGCTGCACGACGACGTGATGGACCGGGACACCACCCGCAGACACCGGCCCACCGCCTGGGCCGTGTTCGGTGACGCCGACGCGGTCCTCGCGGGGGACTCCTTGCAGGCGCTGGCGCACCGGCTGCTCGCCGAGGACCCGCATCCGGCGTCCGCGGCGGCTGCCGCACGGCTCGCCCGCTGCGTCGTCGAACTCTGCGCGGGACAGCAGGCCGACACCGCGATGGAGCGTCGTGCTCCCGACGACATCACGCTCGACGAGGTACTGGCCATGGCCGAGGCCAAGACCGGTGCGCTCCTGGGGTGCGCGTGTGCGCTGGGGGCGCTGTACGCCGGCGCGGACGACGCGGATGTCGCGGCGCTGGACGCGTTCGGGCGCGAGGCCGGGCTCGCCTTCCAGCTCATCGACGACGTGATCGGTATCTGGGGGGACCCGGGGCGCACCGGCAAGCCGGCCGGGGCGGACCTCATGGCCCGCAAGAAGTCCCTCCCGGTGGTCGCGGCGCTCGCCTCCGGCACCCCGGCCGCGGCCGAACTCGCCGAGCTGTACCGGGCGCCCTACCGGAACGGCGATCTGGAGCGCACGGTCCTCGCCGTCGAGCGGGCGGGCGGTCGCGACTGGGCCCAGATGCAGGCGGCCGACCGGATGGCGCGGGCCCTGGGCCATCTCTCCCGTGCGGTCCCGGACCCGGAGGCGGCGGAAGGCCTGCTGTCGCTGGCGGAGTTCGTGACCCGGCGGACCTCATGAGGAGGGCCGTCTGAGACGCCGGAGTTCTCTGTCGCGTGCGGCACCTGACGGCGCGGCGGGGCGGAGAGGTTCCGGTTCCGGCGGGCCCCGCGCATCCCCACGGTGCGCGGGACCCGCCACCCCTCGCCCGGGTGATCACCTAGGCTGCAACGGCCGTATGGACACGGGCCGTTGAGGCAAAGGGGCGGGACATGGGCGTGGCGATCCGCAGAGCGGGCGAGGCCGACCGGGAGGACGTGACGCGGCTCCTGGACGAGGCCTTCCAGGACGACCCGGTGAGCAGCTGGGTCTTTCCCGACGAGGACCACCGGCGGCGTACGCATCCTCTGCTGATGGGGGCCTTCCTCGACCTCGTGCTCGACGCGGGACATGTGGACGTCACGGAGGACGGCTCGGCCTGCGCGCTGTGGCTGTCGATACCGGCGGGGGCGCACGAGGAGGACGAGGAGGGGCCGGCCCGGCTGCGTGAGGCCGTCGATCCCGGCAACGAGCGGGTCGAGCTGATCGCGCGGTTGACCGCGGAGGTGCATCCGGCGGGCGCGGCCCACGAGTATCTGTGGATGATCGCCGTCAGGCCGGGGCGGCAGGGGGAGGGGCTGGGGACGGCGCTCATCCAGCATGTGCTCGAACGGTGTGACGGGGAGGGCCGCGCCGCGTATCTGGAGGCGAGCGGGGAGCGGAGCCGGGGGTTGTACGAGCGGCTCGGGTTCGGCTTCACGGGGCGGGCGGTCGCGTTGCCTGCGGGGCCGTTGATGTGGCCGATGTGGCGCGAACCGGTGCGCCGGCCGCTGGGGGAACTGTCCGACGGGGCTTAGGGCAGGCTTAGGGGATTCTTCGGGTGCGGCGGCGTGGGGGCTGGTCGCGCAGTTCCCCGCCGCCCCTGAAAGCGTCGGCCTCGGCGCCGTTGCAGAAGGCGCCGCGGCCCCTGAGAGCGTCGGCCTCGGCGCTGTTGCGGAAGGCGTCCTCCCCGTGCCGCTAAGCGCGGGGGACGATCGTGTCGACGATGCGTTCCACCAGGTCGTCCGGGACGCTCACGCCCGGTAGGACGCCGTTCAGTACTCCCGGCAGGGTCAGGTGTTCAAGGATCAGGCCGAGCATGGCCAGGTAGAGGATCGTCACGGTTTCGGCGCCGCCCGGGAGGCCCGCGGCGCGGTGGAACTCCATGCCGTACTCAAGGTCGGCACGGACGGTCTTCGTGTACGAGGCCCGCAGTTCGGGGCGGCGCGTGGCCTCCAGACGCATCTCCATGAGGCCCAGATAGCCCGTGCGGTCGCGTTGGGCGCGGGCCATGAGGTCGTGCATGAAGGCCGTGACCAGCGCACGGTCCCGCGGAGCCGTCAGCAGCTCGGCCATCATCTCCGGGTCCGGGGCCAGCCGCTCGTGCAGCCGGGCGTCGATCTGCCGGAGCAGGTCGTCGCGGTCGGTGAAGTAGTTCGAGGCGGTGCCCACCGGCACCCCGGCCTCGGCGTCCACCGCTCGGAAGGTCAGCCCGCGGGCCCCCTCGCGCGCCAGGACCTCCACTGCGGCGTCGACCAGTGCGGCTCGGCGCCGCGGGTTGCTCACCATCCGGAATCCTTTCTCCCACTTCGGTCCCGTACGGGACGCGGTCGGTAATCGCCTTGCAACCACTACAAATGAAGCACTATGAATGGAGTGGTTACGTCACCCTACGGAAAGAGACCGGCTTGCGAAAGCTCACGTATTTCATCGCCTGCTCGATCGACGGCTTCATCGGAGATCCGGGCGGCGACGGGTCGATGATGATCCCGTTCGTGGACGAGGAGTTCTTCGAGTTCCTCAAGACCGAGTATCCGGAGACGCTGCCCACCCACGGCCGCCGCGCGCTGGGCATCGACGACCTGCCGAACCAGAAGTACGACACGGTCGTACAGGGCCGCGCCAGCTACGACCTGGCGCTGCAGATCGACGTCACCAGCCCCTACGCCCATCTGCGCGAGTACGTCGCCTCACGCACGCTGAAGGAGTCGCCCGACCCGAACGTCGAGATCGTCGCCGACGACCTTGTCGGCAAGGTCCGTGCGCTCAAGGCGGAGGACGGCGACTTCGGTGTCTACCTGTGCGGCGGCTCGCAGATCGCGGGCGAACTGCTCGACGAGATCGACGAGCTGGTCGTCAAGACGTACCCCATCGTGCTGGGCACCGGCATGCCGATGTTCGGCTCCGGCTTCGCGATCAGCGAGTTCACGCTCGGCGAGGTGCGTACGTTCAAGAACGGGGCGGTCGTGCGGACGTACCGCAGGAAGCGCTGATTCCGGGGCTGCCGCTCGGCTGTCGGCCCGACTCCTCCCGCAATATTCTGGAGGCATGGCCAGCGATGAGTCCCTCTGTCCGGTCTGCGAGCAGTCCGTCGACACGGTCGTGCGCCGGCACAAGACCCTCGGTGTCTTCGTGCCCGTCTGGGGCCCTGGCCCCTGCCGCAACCCCCGCTGCGCGAGCTACGAGGCGGGGGAGGAGCCCGCGCTCATGACCGAGCCGGGCCTGCCGCCCGAGGAGTCCCGCCCCGGCGCGGAACGGGAATCCTGACCGGCGACACCCGGCCCGACGACACCTGACACCCGACACCCGGCGCCGACGAGCGGTGGCCGGATGCGTCACTTGCGCTGCGTGAAGCGCAACAGGTTGCCCGCGGGGTCGCGGACCGCGCAGTCCCGTACCCCGTACGGCTGGTCCATCGGTTCCTGGATGATGTCGGCGTCCGCGGCCAGCAGCCGTTCGTACGTCGCGTCGCAGTTCTCCGTGGTGAAGATGACGCCGCGGAGCAGCCCCTTGGCCAGCAGTTCGGCCACGGCCTGCCGGTCCGCCGCCGGTGCGTTCGGGTCGGCCAGGGGCGGTTCCAGGACGATCTCCACGTCCGGCTGGAGCGGGGGGCCGACGGTGACCCAGCGCATGCCCTCGAAACCGACGTCGTTACGGACCTCCAGGCCCAGCACGTCGCGGTAGAAGGCGAGCGCCCGGTCGTGGTCGTCGACCGAGATGAAGCACTGCGCGATTTTGAGGTCCATGGCCTCACGCTAGGGGTTTGGCCGCCGCCCGGCGCACCGGTCGCGTGTACATCTTGGCCACGCAGGCCGGGATCGCCGCTCCCGGCTCGTGCGACCGCGCCCGGTACGCGCTCGGCGTCTGGCCGACCAGCTCCGTGAAGCGGGAGCTGAACGAGCCGAGCGACGTACATCCCACCGCGAAGCAGACCTCCGTGACGCTCAGGTCGCCGCGTCTCAGCGGCGCCTTCGCGCGCTCGATGCGGCGCGTCATGAGATAGCCGTACGGAGTCTCGCCGAAGGCGGCGCGGAAGCTGCGCTGGAAGTGGCCCGGGGACATCAGCGCGGTGCGCGCGAGCATGGGCACGTCCAGCGGCTCGGCGTACTCGCGGTCCATGCGGTCGCGTGCCTTGCGCAGCCGGACCAAGTCCTCCGTGGTCATGCCCTCAGCATCCCACGGCCCACTGACAGTGCCCCGGGATCAGTCCGCCCGGAGCAATCCGCGGAACCAGCCGCCGGAACAGTCCGCAGGAACCAGTTGCCGGAACAGTCGGCAGGGTCAGTCGGCGGAAGAGTCGGCAGGATCAGTCGCCGGATCAGTCGGCGGGCTCGGAGAGTGAGAGTTCCCCGGTGCCGTCCAGGACGTCCCGGGCCACGGCCGAGATGCGGCGCCGCCGGGAGCGGGCGTGGTCGCGCAGCAGCGCGAAGGCCTCGTCCACGGTGATCCGGCGCTGCTGGGCGAGGGCCCCCTTGGCCTGTTCGACGAGGATGCGCGACTCCAGCGCGGTCTCCAGCTGCTCGGTGAGCCGCATCTGCCGGCGCAGTTCCCGCTGCTGCAGTATCGGGATGGCGGCGAAGTCGGCGAGGGCCCGGCCCAGTCGGAGCTGCCCGGGGTCCGGTGTGCCGGGCCTGTCGAGGAAGAGGCTGAGGGCGCCGACCACCTCGTCGCGTACACGCAAGGGCGTCGCGGCGACCGAGTGGAACCCCAGCCGGCGGGCCCTGAGGGTGAAGCGGGGCCAGGCCGCGTTCGCGTCGGGGTGGTCGAGGGCGATCCCCTCGACGGGGTTCCCGGTGCGCAGACAGTCCTGGCACGGACCCTCGCCCCAGTCGACGCCGTTGCGTTCCAGGCTGCGGATGCGGGCATCGGATCCGGTGACCTCCGCCCGGCCTTCCGCCCGGCTGTTCCTGGGCGCGGCCAGGGCGACCCCCGCGGCCGCGATGTCCAGCAGATCGACGCAGCGTTCGGACAGGGTGCGCAGGAAGTGGATGTCGTCGAAGTCGCCCGCCAGGGTGGTGGCGAGCTCCACGAAAGCGGCGGCCAACCGCTCCTCGCGCGGCTGCTCGGGCATTCCGGCTCCCTCCCCTTCCCCTGCCGTGCCTCTCTCTGTCAGTACGTCCCTCCGGATCACACCGAGTCGGATCACACCGAGTCGGATCACACCGAGTCGGATCACACCGGGTCGGATCACGCCGGGTCGCATCGACTTGCTTCGGTTCGCTCCGCCGGCCCTGTTCGGCTCCGGCTCCCGGTCGGCGGGCGGCTTCAAGCCTACGACTGCGGTGGCCCGGGTTCGATGGCAATCACGCGAAGAGTCGGGCCCGTTGGAAGACTCCCGCCGCACGCCGGTCAGCCGGAGCGGGCCCGTCGCTCCGGTGACCGCGGCGGGTCCGAGGGCCGTCAGGGGGTTTGGTGCCGGCGCGGAAAAAACGAGGTGCCGGACGGGTCGCCGACGATCAGGGCGGCCAGGTCGATGAGCTTCATCCGCTGCGCGCGGGCATGGCCGCGCAGGTGCTCGAACGCCTCCTGGAGGTCGCAGTCGAGGCGCTCGGCGAGCATGCCCTTGGCCTGCTCGATGAGGACGCGGCTGTTCAGGGCGTTCTGCAGCTGATCGCCCCGCACGAGCGCGTCGCGCAGCACCTCGCGATGGGCCAGACCGACGGCCGCGGCGTCGGCGAGGAGCCGGGCCCACCGGATGGCCGACGGCCCGAGCCGGCCGTGCTGGTGGTAGAGATCGAGCGCGCCCAGGGGCCGGTCCTGATGGGCCAGCGGCAGGGCCGTGACGGCGGTGAAGCCCTCGGACAGGGCACGGCTGGTGAAGCGGGGCCAGCGGGTGCGGCTGTGCGGGTGGGACATGGGAATGTTCGCCAGGGGCCCCTTGCCGCGGGCGATGTCGAGGCAGGGGCCCACCCGCGACTCGGCCTGCAGACACTCCAGCCGGCGAGTGCGTTCGTCCGTCGCTGCCATGCGCCGGGGAGTGCCCTCCGGGCCGATCAGACTGCACGCGGCCGCCTCCACACCGGGCACCAGCGCCGTGACCCGCGCAAGCCGGCGCAGGAGATGTTCCTCGCTCTCGCCCCGGGCCGGAGCGTCGACCAGGGCGAGCAGGTTCGCGGCCAGTTCCTGCGACCGGGTGGTGTTGAGCGGTTCGATGCTCATCTCTTGGTTCCTGACGGCTGGGTGGGGCTGCCGAGCCGGAGCGGACGGCCCCCGGGTGCCCGGGCGACGCCGCCGGACAGAGGGGGTGTGGTTCGTTCCACACAACAGCCAAGCACATGGCGCCATCGCGCGACTACGGTGAGTCGGTGGCAGTGGTATCTTCCGGCCCGCGCCCCCTCGGGGGTGCAAAGCTTTACGCGCCGTTGACCCTCTCGCGCCGCCGGGGCGCACGAGTGGGTACGGAAGGGTGTCCGAGCCGGCCCGTCGGTGCCAGGACCTCGCTGTCCGGGGCCGGTTGTTCGGGTGTCCCGGGACGGATGTCCGGGCGTCGCGATAACCGGGCCCGTACGCGGACGACGTGAGGGCACGTCATGCGCCGCTGCTCATGACGGGCCGTACCGTGGACGTCTCCTCCCGAGCCGGTCGGCCCGGGTTCATGACTTCTTCGTCTTTTCGCCGCCGTCCCGCGGAGTGCGTCGGCCCTCGTTCTCCCGCTCGGGGGCGCTCCGGTCCCTGTTCCGTGGCGTGCCGTGATTCCTGGACGCGTCGGCGCGCAGCCCGCGGGACAGCTCCGCCACGAACGCCTCCCACAGCCGGCCCGTGGGCGGGAACCCCGGTTCGTCAGCCGCCAAGGGGTGCCTCCCGCCCGGCCGTCGTCCGTCCGCGCCCGGCCCGTTCGACCCGTTCGACCTGGGCCGACTCCCGGCCGGTCCGCCCGCGACGCCCCCGGTAACGGATCGGCGACCGGAGTCCGGGCCGTCGAGGTGGCTCCGCGCCGTGCCGCCGGATCCGGTGTCGAGCCGTGGGCGGCCCGCCCACGCCGAACAGCCGCTCCGGGCGCGTGCCCGGGGTGTCGCGACGACGGCCTACGAAGTCCGCCGCCCGGGGCGGCCGGGCATCGGGGCGCGGCACGCCGCCGAAAGCGGGAGTTCCGTGCTCGAACACCGTCCGTGGCGGACAGAGTTCCGCGACGGCCGCCGTGCGGCCGGCCCCGGCCGGTCCAACCGTGCGATGTTCGACGGGAGTCCGGCTCGATCCGTGCACCCTGGCGTAGCCGACCAGGATCCTCATGGGACCGGGTCACTCCTTCTTCGACGTAGGGAATGTGGTGGGGGCCGCTTCCGGCACAGACGGTTCGGTCGGTCCTCGCCGGGCTGGGACGGGAGGGGGCCCAGGGAGAGCAGGGGCTCGACCGGCACGTGGGACGGCGGACGTACGCGTCGGGCGCGGGGCGGCGGCCGGACGGCGTACGGCGGAGGGGTACGGTCCGCACCGCGGAGCCGGTCACCGCGTGCCGGTGCCCCAGGGCGCGCGACCGCCTTCGCAAGACCCTCACCTCGGCTTCCGCTCATGGGTCGCTGATGTACGCGGTGCTTCGCCGGGGTCCTGGGCTCCGATCACCCTAGGCCGGGCCGCCCGTGCGGAACAGAGGGTGATCGGCCACTCACGGACGGCGCACCGAGGGGGTGGGAGGTCGTGAGTCGGCACCTCGTGGGAGTCCCGCGGTACGGACGGAGGGGCCTCGTGGCCGAAACCGTACGATTCCCGGGCCGGTGGGCGACCGGACCGCCACGAGTCCGAACCGGTACGAGCCGTAAGCGGGCGCAAGGACGAGACTGGGGGTACGGGTGTCGTGGCGTGACAGGGCGCGACGGCGGGTGGTTGCCCTCCGGGGCCGTCGGCGTGGGCGATACTTGGCGGATCATGCTGCTGGCCGTGCGACCGGGCGGAGGTGAAGCCGATGCGGCACGAGAACCGTGGCGGCGACAACGAGATGCCCGACCGCATACAGCCCTTTGATGTGGAGGACCGTCGACGGGTCACCGAGGCCTTCACCGCCCTGGCCTCCTCCAGCGAGGTGCAGCGGGTGCCCGAGCTGCTCTGCGCGGCCTGCGTGGACCTGCTGCCCGTCACCGGCGCCTCGATCTCGATCACCGGCAGCAGGACCGCGCGGGCGCTGTGGTGCGCCAGTGACGACACGGCCGCGCGCCTCGCCGAGGCGCAGTACACGCTGGGCGACGGGCCCTGCCAGAGCGCCCTCGACCGGGCAGCCCCCGTGCTCGCGCCGGATCTCACCCAGGGGCCGGACGCCCGCCGCTGGCCGGTCTTCGCCCATCAGGCGGTCGAGCTGGGCGTCCGGGCTGTCTTCTCGCTGCCCCTCGGCGCCGGCGCGCTCGCGATCGGCACCCTCGACCTCTACCGGGACACCGCCGGCGCCCTGTCGCCGCGCGACCTGCGCATCGCGCTGCTGGCAAGGGACGCGGTCACGTTCGCAGTACTGAATCTCGAAGCAGCCTCCGACGGCTTCGTATCCGGGGACGAAGCAGGAGTAGCGTCATGGGTGGACGCCGCGGAAGCCGACCACGTCGAGGTTCATCAGGCCGTTGGCATGGTCATGGTCCAAATTGGGGTCGATCCCGAGCAGGCACTGGACCGGTTGCGGGCGCACGCCTTCTCGGAAGGGCGGACGGTCACCGAGGTGGCACAGGAGATTCTCGCCCGAACGCTGCGTTTCCAGCCGGAAGCGGACGACAATCAGCGGAAGGGCCGCGGTCGGCTCGGCGACGAAGGAGACGGTGACCGGTCATGACCCGTGAAGAGCAGCTCGCCGAGGCGTTCGTCGGGCTGGCCGACACCCTCGCCGACGGGTTCGACCCGGTGGTCCTCCTGGACCGTCTGGCCGGGCACTGCGTCGGCATCGTGGGCGCCGACACGGTCAGCGTCATGATGGCCACGGTCCGCGGCGACCTTCGAACGATGTCGGTCTCCGCCCACGCGACCTCGGCCGAACTGGTCCAGACGCAGACCAGGGAAGGCCCCGGCCGGGACTGCTACCGGACCCGGCTGCCGGTGGACGCCACCCATCTCGACGACCTCGACGGCCGGTGGCCGCGGTTCACGGCCCAGGCCCAGGAAGCCGGTTACGGCGCCGCGCACGCGCTGCCGCTGCGGGTCAACCACCAGACCATCGGGTCCGTGAGCCTCCTGCTCACCGCGCCCGCCGGCCTCCGGCCGGGCGATCTGCGCCTCGCCCAGGCGCTCGCCGACGTGGCCGCCGTCGCGCTGGTCCACTGGAGCCCGGACCCCGCCAGGCCCATGGACATCCTCACCCACGTCCAGGCGGCCGTCGCGGCCAAGGCCACCGTCGAGATGGCGCAGGGCATGCTGGCCGAGCACGGCCAGCTCGAACCCGCACGGGCCATGGAGGCCCTGCTCGCCTACAGCGGCCGCAACGGCAACCGCCTCACCTCGACCGCCCAGGCGCTGGTCCGCCGCACGCTGGAACCGTCCCAGGTGCTCGCCGCCCTGGGGTGAACCCAGGCCGTACGAGCAGTCGCGCACGCCCCCTGCGCCACGGCGTGCGCAGGGGCGCCCGATCCATGCAAGTACCACCAAGAAGCACCCCGTCCACGGCGTACGACCGCGTTTGACCGGGCACGATGGTGAGTATCACTTCGGTGCCGCCCAAGACCCTGGTGGCATCCGCCGCGCGTCCCCCCAGCCGCGCCCTCGCGTTTGCCGTCATTCCTGGAGAGAACACTGAGGTGGGCCATGGGCACCCATCACGTCACCTTCGGCCTGCGCCACCGGACGATGGGAGACACGCTGTTACTCCTGCCCCGCGGCGAGCTGGACGCCTGGGCCGACCAGGAACTGTTCCCGCGGATCGCCGACCTCCTCGACCGTCCCGGTGACCCGGCCCTGTCCGGTGTCGTCGTGGACCTCGGCGCGGTGACCTTCCTGGACGCCGGCGGTCTGCGCCTGCTGGTCCGCCTCAGGAACCGGACGTGCCTGAGCGGCACCGAACTGCGGCTCGCCCGCACCCCCGCCAAGGTCCGTCGAGTACTGCGTCTCTCCCGGCTCGAACGCACATTCACGTTCCTCGACGAACCCAGATCACCGTGCGACAAGGCCTCCGGGCGCGGTGTGCCCGCCTGACCGGACAGCGCCTTGCCCGGGCTCCTTCGCCGTACGAGAGTGGGAACGCGCTCCCGCGCCGGGTCCACCCGGTCCGGGGGCGCCGGCCCAGGACCCCGGCAGGCACCCCCACATCGGACGCGGTCCGAGTGCGCCCACGCGGGCGTGCGCGGGCGCCGGCGGAGGGCCGAAGCGTGGACGAACGTCAAGGGAGCGGGCCGGAGCACCGGGCCGGGCCGACCGAGCGGGCCCACCGGACCCGGCCGGCCGAACAGGACCACCGGACCCGGCTGACCGAGCAGGAGTGCCGGGAGGTCCTGGCCCGCACACCGGCCGCCCGGCTGGCCGTCACCCGACGTGGTCTGCCCCGTATCGAACTGGTCGGGCTGGTCCACTTCGACGGCGAACCGGTGGCGCTCCTGCCCGAGGACAGTCCCGTCGCCCGTGCGCTGTCCGAGGTGATCTCCCCGCGCAGGCTCGTCGCGCTGCAGACCGACGACCTGACCGACTCCCGGCGCGAGGTGCACAGCGTCACCGCCGTCGCGCGGCCCCGCTGGATCGTCGGCTTCGACGACGTGCGCGAGTGCCGGCGCATAGCCGAGGCCCGGGGGCTGGACGTCAGGTCCGACACCTGGTTCCTGGCCATGACCCACCCCGTGCTTGCGGGACGGCGGGTCTCTCTGCGCAGTGTGGGCCAGGTGCCGCAGGACCACGCCCGGAGGTGAGTCCGACCTGGTCCTGTCTTAAGTGCGGTCCAGGAAATCTGTAAACTGGCTTGCAGGTTTGTGCCAGGCCGGATGTCTGACAGGCCGCAACGGGGGGATGGTCGTGCCGACGCTGCCGATCGACGACGAGAACGCGGCGCTCTACACCATCGGCCAGGTCGCCGACATGCTCGGCGTGCAACTCGCCTTCCTGCGCCGGCTGGACGAGCGGAGCGTGATCGTTCCCGTGCGGTCGGCCGGCGGCCAGC
This sequence comes from Streptomyces dioscori, assembly GCF_003024195.1. Lineage (GTDB taxonomy): Bacteria > Actinomycetota > Actinomycetes > Streptomycetales > Streptomycetaceae > Streptomyces > Streptomyces dioscori. Next base: position 181,393 of record NZ_KZ679056.1, on the reverse strand, counting down.
GGCGCTACACCCGCAGGGAGATCGGCCTGGTGACCGAGGCGCTCGCGCTGATAGAGGAGGGCGTCACCCTGGCCGGCGTACGGCATGTCCTGACGCTCCGGCACCGGGTCGCCCAACTGGAGTCCGATCTGGCCGAGTTGCGGCAGGAGCGGCGCCTCGACAGCGGCCGCGTCGGGAGGGGCTGACAGGCGTCGCCCGTCAGGGTGCGGCGCCCTGGGGGTCGCCGGCCGCCGACAGCATCGGCGCGCTGTGCCGCTCCGGCCGGTGGCCGCCGGCGTCGGGGACCGGGCTGCGGGGCGAGCCGGGCATGCCGGGCAGCGGCACCGGGCGGCGAGCCGCGAGACGGCCCGCCCGGCGACGGCCGCAGTGGCCGCAGCAGGGCGCGCCCTCCAGGGTGTAGGGCGACGGAACACTGCGGTTGTCGCAGGAGAAGTACTCCCACTCGTGACCGCGGCCGTCCATGAAACGCTGCACGTCGTAGTCGACGGTCCAGCGGTCCTGGCACTGGCCGCAGGTGAACTCGACCCGCTCCACAGCCAGTTCGGTGATCATGCCGTCACCCCTCCCGCGTCATCGTTCTCTATACTCTGCGGACCACGGGATTGACAACGATCAGCTCAACTTCTTTTCCCTCCCATGGGGAGGTTCTCTGTACGCGCGGGGTACGGAAAACGACCGCACCCGGACCGCGACGGACGCCGGGTTCGGCGGCCTGCGGACCGGGTGCGGTCGGGAAGGCGCTGCGGTCAGGATCAACCACAGGTCGGAAAGCGTGACGCGAGGTCAGGCCTTCTTGGTCTCCCAGAAGATCTTGTCGATCTGGGCGATGTAGTCGAGAGCCTTCTGGCCCGTCGCCGGGTCGGTCGAGGCCTTCGCGGCCGAAAGGGCCTTGAGGGCGTCGTTGACCAGCTGGTGCAGCTCCGGGTACTTCTCGAAGTGCGGGGGCTTGAAGTAGTCGCTCCACAGCACCGAGACGTGATGCTTGGCGAGCTCGGCGCGCTGCTCCTTGATGACGGTGGCGCGGGCCTGGAAGTGCGGGTCGTCGTTGGCGGCCATCTTGTCCTGGACGGCCTTCACCGACTCCGCCTCGATGCGGGCCTGGGCGGGGTCGTACACACCACAGGGCAGGTCGCAGTGTGCGCTGACCTTGACCTTGGGGGCAAACAGGCGGGAAAGCATTGAGCTGTCCTTCCTCGTGATCGTCTTCTCAGGTGGGACATTACTCCGTGAGGGACGGGTTTTCGCGAGTGCCCCCATGGGCTTAGGACAAAAGTCCAGGGTCAGACTGGGACTCGTGGAGGATAGGACCGGGGAGGTGCCGGGATGCCGGAGCTGTCGCAGGAGACCGAGCGCGGGAGGGGCGTCCTGCCGTTCGGGGCCGCCGAGGTGACGGGGCCGTCCATGACGCCCACGCTGCTGCACGGGGATCAGCTCCTCGTGCAGTACGGGGCCAGGGTCAAACCCGGTGACGTCGTCGTCCTGCGCCATCCGTTCCAGCAGGACCTGCTGGTCGTCAAGCGCGCGGCCGAGCGGCGCGAGGGCGGCTGGTGGGTGCTCGGCGACAACGCGTTCGCCGGCGGGGACAGCAGGGACTACGGAACCGTGCCCGAGGATCTCGTCCTAGGGAAGGTGCGGTTCCGCTACCGGCCGCCGGAGAAGGGCCGGCGCTCGCCGCTCGCGGTCGTGCGCTGGGCCTGGTCGGCCGCCCGGCCGGTGCTCTCCGGCCGGTCCTCCGCCTCCAGGCGCTTGCGGGCGCGGTAGGCGGCGACGTTCGCCCGGGTCGCGCAGCGGTCCGAGCAGTAGCGCCGGGAGCGGTTCGTCGAGGTGTCGAGGTAGGCGTTGCGGCACGGCGGTGCCTCGCACAGGCCCAGGCGGTCCACGCCGTACTCGGTGAGGTGGAAGGCCAGGCCCATCGCGGCGATCGCGGCGTAACCGGCGGTCGCGTTCGACGGGTGGTCCGCGAGGTGCATGTGCCACAGCGGGCGGCCGTCGTCGTCCCGGAAGTCGTGGCCCGAGATCTGCGGGCTGACCGGGAACTCCAGCAGCAGCGAGTTCAGCAGGTCCACGGCGAGCGTCTCGTCACCGCCGTCGGCCGCCTCGAAGACCGCCCGGAGCCGGGCCCGTACACCGCGGAAGCGGGTCACGTCCGAGTCGTTGGCGCGGCGGGCCGCCGACGAGTTGCCCCCGAAGAGGTCACGGACGGCCTCGACCGACGTGAGCGTGTCCTTGCCCCGGGCCGGTTCCTCGCTGTTGACGAGACGGACGGCGTAATCCGAGTAATAGGCCAGTTCCACTTGTAGTCCTTACGAGGGCGCTCTATGGTCGTGGTGCGGGCACGTAATGGCTGATGGTGCTTCCAGGGTATTACATCCTGGGGTCGAAAGGGGTTTTCATGACGACCACCCTCGGGTCCGACTGGCAGGCCTGGCAGGAGAGCTGGGACCGGCAGCAGGAGTGGTACCTCCCGGACCGCGAGGAGCGCTTCCGGGTCATGCTCGACATGGTCGAGGCACTGGTGGGCCCCGAGCCACGGGTCCTGGACCTCGCGTGCGGTACGGGAAGTATCACGGCCAGGCTCCTCGAAAGGTTCCCGAAGGCGGTCAGTACCGGAGTCGATCTCGACCCCGCGCTCCTGACCATCGCCGAGGGCACGTTCGCGGGCGACGACCGGGTCGCGTTCGTCACGGCGGACCTCAAGGACCCCGAGTGGGCCTCACTGCTGCCGTACGACTCGTACGACGCGGTCCTTACCGCGACCGCGCTGCACTGGCTGCACAGTGAGCCGCTGGCGGTGCTGTACGGGCAGGTCGCCGGGGTCGTCCGGGAGGGCGGCGTGTTCATGAACGCGGACCACATGGTCGATGAGACGACTCCGCTGATCAACGCGGCGGACCGGGCGCAGCGGCATGCGCGGATGGAGACGGCCAAGGCCGCCGGTGTTCTCGACTGGGCGTCGTGGTGGGCGCTGGCCGCGGCCGATCCCGTGCTCGCCGAGCCGACGGCTCGGCGGTTCGAGATCTACGGGGAGCATGCGGACGGGGATACTCCGTCCGCCTCTTGGCATGCGGGGGCCCTGCGGGCGGCGGGGTTCGCGGAGGCGCGGGAGGTGTGGCGGTCGCCGTCCGACGCGCTGGTCCTGGCCGTCCGGTAGCCGACTTTCCCTCGCCCCCGCCGCCCTTTCCCTTTCCCGTCCACGCATGGGGGCTGCGCCCCCTCGCCCCCTTTTGTCCTCAAACGCCGGACGGGCTGAAAAGCAGCGGACGGGCTGAGGTACCTAGGGGTGCGGGGAACTGCGCAATCTTTTGGGCCCGCCCCCACCGGCCCGCAGCCGACGAACGCGTTGGGGGCGGTACGGGAAACCCGTACCGCCCCCAACGCGTATCCGCCCGACCGCCGGACGGCTAAAGCACCTTTGACAGGAACGACTGGGTCCGTTCGTGCTGCGGGTTCGTCAGGACCTCCCGCGGGTGGCCGGACTCGACCACCACGCCCTCGTCCATGAAGACCAGCGAATCGCCGACCTCCCGGGCGAAGCCCATCTCATGGGTGACGACGATCATCGTCATACCGGACTCCGCGAGGTCGCGCATGACGTCGAGGACGTCACCGACCAGCTCCGGGTCCAGGGCCGACGTCGGCTCGTCGAACAGCATCAGCTTCGGCTCCATCGCGAGCGCCCGCGCGATCGCGACCCGCTGCTGCTGCCCGCCGGAGAGCTGCGAGGGGTAGTTGCCCGCCTTGTCGGCGAGCCCCACCCGCTCCAGGAGCTGACCCGCGCGCTCCCGCGCCTGCGCCTTGCTCACGCCCCTGACCTGCACCGGCGCCTCCATGACGTTCTCCAGCGCCGTCATGTGCGGGAACAGGTTGAAGCGCTGGAACACCATGCCGATGTCCCGCCGCTTCAGCGCGACCTCGCTGTCCTTGAGCTCGTACAGCTTGTCGCCCTTCTGGCGGTAGCCGACCAGCTCCCCGTCGACGTACAGCCGCCCGGAGTTGACCTTCTCCAGATGGTTGATGCACCGCAGGAACGTCGACTTGCCGGAGCCGGACGGGCCGATCAGGCAGAAGACCTCGCTGGGCCTCACTTCGAGGTCGATGCCCTTGAGGACCTCGACCGGGCCGAAGGACTTGTGGACGCCCTCGGCCTTCACCATCGCCGTGCCGGAGCCCGCCCCGGTCGCGTCCTTGGTCACGTTCGCGTCGGCGCTCATGCCGTGGCACCTCCGCCCGAGCGGTTCGACAGGGACAGCATGTTCGCCTTGATCTTCTGGAACGGGGTGGCCGGCAGCGCACGGCTCGAACCGCGGGCGTAGTACCGCTCGATGTAGTACTGCCCGACGCTGAGCACCGAAGTCATGATCAGGTACCAGGCGGCGGCCAGGAACAGCATCTCGACCGTGGCGCCGGAGGTGGTGCCGATGTCCTGGGAGAACCGTAGGAGTTCGGGGTACTGCACCGCCGCGACCAGCGAGGTCGTCTTCAGCATGTTGATGACCTCGTTGCCCGTGGGGGGCACGATCACGCGCATCGCCTGCGGGATCACGATCCGCCGCAGGGTCTTGCCGTGGCTCATGCCCAGGGCGTGCGAGGCCTCGGACTGGCCCTCGTCGACCGAGAGCAGACCCGCGCGGCAGATCTCCGCCATGTACGCGGCCTCGTTCAGACCCAGCCCGAGCAGCGCCGTGAGGAACGGCGTCATGAAGTCGGACCACTGGTCCTTGTAGATCGGCCCGAGGTTGACGTACTCGAAGACGAAACCGAGGTTGAACCAGACGAACAGCTGGACCAGGACCGGAGTGCCGCGGAAGAACCAGATGTAGAACCAGGCGATCGACGAGGTCACCGGGTTCTTCGAGAGGCGCATCACGGCCAGCACCACGCCGCCGACGATGCCGATGAGCATCGACAGGAACGTCAGCACCAGGGTTTCGCGGACACCCTTGAGGATGCGGTCGTTGAAGAAGTAGTCGGGGATGGCACCCCAGTTGATGTCGCCGTTGGCGAAGGCCCAGACGAGCAGGCCGAAGATGCCGAGGGCGACGACGGCGGCGACGTACCGGCCCCAGTGCCGGACCGGGACGGCTCTGATCGCCTCCGGTCCGGCCGGTGGAGTGTCCGCCGACGAGTCTGTCTTCTTGAAGTCAGTCACGGGTGATGCCTTTCAGCGACGTGTCGAGGAGCGAGACACGGTCACTTTCCGCCGTTGATCGCGGCCGCTTCGACAGCGCCCGCCTCGACGCCCCACTTCTCGATGATCTTCTTGTACTCGCCGTTCGCGATGATCGCGTCCAGCGCGGCCTTGACGGCGTCGCGCACCTCGGTGTTGGACTTGGCGACCGCGATGCCGTACGGGGCGGCCTCGACCTGCTCACCGACGAGCTGGAAGTCCTTGCCGCCGCCAGAGGTCTTCACCGCGTACGCCGCGACCGGGAAGTCGGACGAGCCGGCGTCCGCGCCGCCGGAACGCAACCGGGTCTGGGCCTGCTGGTCGTTGTCGAAGGCCTCGATGGAGATGGCCTTGCCCTTGGCACACTTCTTGGCCTCGGACTTGGCCAGGTCGTGCGAGACGGTGCCGCGCTGGACGACCAGCTTCTTGCCGCACAGGTCGGACCAGGTCTTGATGCCCTGGTCCGCGCCCTTCTTGGTGTAGATCGAGACACCCGCGGTGAAGTAGTCGACGAAGTCGACGCCCTCGCCGACCTTCTTGCCGGTGTCGGCGTCGACGCCGTCCTGGCGGTTCTTCGTGTCCGTCATCGCGGACATCGCGATGTCGTACCGCTTGGAACGCAGGCCGCCGAGCAGCGTGTCGAACGTGCCGTTCTCGAACTCGAACTTCACGCCGAGCTGCTTGCCCATGGCGTCGGCGAGATCGGGGTCGATGCCCACCGTCTTGCCGGAGTCGTCCTTGAACTCGACCGGCGCGTACGCGATGTCCGAGCCGACCTTGATGACGCCCTTGTCGCGGACGGCCTGGGGCAGCTTGTCGGCCAGCGGGGCCGCGCTGGAGTCGGCGGTGTCGGAGCTGCCGCTGTCCTTGTCCTTGGTCTGGTCACCGCAGCCGGTGAGCAGCAGGGCGCCTGCGACCGCGATCGCACCGACCGCGGCTATCCGGGACTGCGCGGCGGTCGTACGACGGGTGGAGCGTGCGGTCATGGTGGGTTCCTCCGGCGGGTGGGTGGAGTTGCCGATGGGTCGGCAGTAGCCGATGGGTCGACGAGAACACACACCTTCGGGTGTCGCGACCTCGTGTGATTAGGGCATCTTGCCATTCGGACTCGCTCCTTCAGGGTGCCCGCCATGTCAAAATCGGATAACGGGTGACCCCCTAACCGGACCATGGCGGTCCGGCTCGACCGGATCTTGTGCGGAAAACCTCCGCGAGGGCCGGAGGATCTTCTGCGGATCCCGCGATACGGGCAGCCGCTTCTGCGTATTTGCGACACCTCGGCGCCTATCGGCGGATTGTTCGCGAAGTGGGCTTGTTCGATGTATTCGGTCATGAGTCATGTCACCGGTATGTGACCTTCGCGCTCCGGTATACGGGCCCGGCCTCCGCGATGCGGGGGCCCCGGCCCTCCGGTGCGCGAGCTTCGGCCGCCCGCGTGTGACCTTCGCTCCATCGACTCGTCCGCGATGCGGTCCGTCCGGTAAGAAGGTTCCTTACACCCCTCATCCGGGGCTCAGGGCGCGTGTGCGGCGCGCCCGTCGCGTATGTCCGTACTTATCAGTACTTAACAGTCATCAGCGACATGCGCGGTGCCCGCCCGCTCCTCACCCGGAGCGGCAACCCTCAACCAAGAAGACTTAAGGGGTAAAACAAAGTGGCAGCGGAGATCGTCAATCCTCGCAGCGACAGCAGTACGGATCAGGACGGCGGGGCCGAGCCCCTCGATTCCTTCGACCCGGCGTTCGCGCTGCACCGTGGCGGGAAGATGGCCGTGCAGGCCACCGTGCCCGTCCGTGACAAGGACGACCTGTCCCTCGCGTACACGCCCGGCGTCGCGAAGGTCTGCATGGCCATCGCGGAGCAGCCGGAACTCGTCCACGACTACACGTGGAAGTCGTCCGTGGTCGCCGTCGTGACGGACGGGACCGCCGTGCTCGGTCTCGGTGACATCGGGCCCGAGGCCTCGCTCCCCGTCATGGAGGGCAAGGCGATCCTGTTCAAGCAGTTCGGCGGGGTCGACGCCGTGCCGATCGCGCTGGACTGCACGGGCGTCGACGAGATCGTCGAGACCGTCGTGCGGCTCGCGCCGTCCTTCGGCGGCGTGAACCTGGAGGACATCTCGGCGCCCCGGTGCTTCGAGATCGAACGCCGGCTGCAGGAACGGCTGGACATTCCGGTCTTCCACGACGACCAGCACGGTACGGCCGTCGTCACGCTGGCCGCCCTGCGGAACGCTGCGCGGCTGACCGGGCGCTCGCTCGGGCAGCTGCGGGCCGTGATCTCGGGCGCCGGCGCGGCCGGGGTGGCCATCGCCAAGTTCCTCCTTGAGGCGGGGCTCGGGGATGTCGCCGTCGCGGACCGCAAGGGGATCGTGTCCGTCGACCGGGACGATCTGACCCCGGTCAAGCGGGACCTCGCGGTCATGACCAACAAGGCGGGTCTCTCCGGCTCCCTGGAGTCCGCGCTCGCGGGCGCCGACGTCTTCATCGGCGTCTCCGGCGGTACGGTGCCGGAGCCGGCCGTGGCCTCCATGGCCGAGGGCGCGTTCGTCTTCGCCATGGCGAACCCGAACCCCGAGGTGCACCCCGACGTCGCCCACAAGTACGCGGCGGTCGTCGCCACCGGGCGCTCGGACTACCCGAACCAGATCAACAACGTGCTGGCGTTCCCCGGAATCTTCGCGGGGGCGCTGCAGGTGCGGGCCTCCCGGATCACCGAGGGGATGAAGATCGCCGCGGCGGAGGCGCTGGCCGCGGTCGTCGGGGACGACCTTGCCGCGGACTATGTGATTCCTTCGCCGTTCGATGAGCGGGTGGCTCCGGCGGTCACCGCGGCGGTTGCCGCGGCGGCGCGGGCGGAGGGTGTGGCTCGGCGGTAGCCGCGTCTTCTTCTGGCCGCCGCCAGTCGGCTCCGGGTCCCGTCCTGATGGGCGGGGCCCGGTTGCGTTTGCCGGAAGGTTTTTCCGGGGGTTCGGCCGGGCGGCTGCCGGGGTGGTCGGGTGCGGGCCGGTGGGGGTTGCTCGCGCAGTTCCCCGCGCCCCCAAGAAGGCAAGCCGGGGCGCAGCCCCGCTTGTTCGGGGGCGCGGGGAACTGCGCGGCCAGCCACGACGGTGGGAGAGCCGAAGGCGTTTTTCAGGGGCGCGGGGAACTGCGCGAGCAGCCACGACGGCGGGAGTGTCGACGACGTTCGCAGGGGCCCGGGGAACCGCGTGGGTGTGTGGGGGCGAGGGTGCGTGGGGTCACGTCCCGTGAGGGATGTGGGTCACAGGCGGACCCCGTTCCGTCCGGCGCACCCGCCACCTAAGGTCGGCACATGTTCGCTGCCTACGCCGCCCGTATCGACCGCGACCACCCCCTGAACGGCCTTGAGCTGGGCGACCGCCCCGCTCCCGCGCCCCGCCCCGGCTGGACGACCGTGAACGTCAGGGCCGCCTCCCTGAACCATCACGACCTCTGGTCGCTGCGCGGGGTCGGCCTCGTCGAGGACAAGCTGCCGATGATCCTCGGATGCGACGCCGCGGGGATCGACGAGGACGGCAACGAAGTCGTCCTGCACTCCGTCATTGGCCAGACCGGCCACGGGGTCGGCCCGAAGGAGCCCCGCTCCATCCTCACCGAGCGCTACCAGGGAACCTTCGCCGAGCAGGTCTCGGTCCCCACCTGGAACGTCCTGCCCAAACCCGCCGAGCTCTCCTTCGAGGAGGCCGCCTGCCTGCCCACCGCCTGGCTCACGGCGTACCGCATGCTCTTCACCAACGCGGGTGTACGACCCGGTGACTCGGTTCTCGTCCAGGGAGCCGGCGGCGGTGTCGCCACGGCCGCGATCGCACTCGGCAAGGCCGCGGGGCTGCGCGTCTTCGCCACCAGCCGGGACGAGGCGAAGCGCAAGCGCGCCCTGGAACTCGGTGCCGTCGAAGCCGTGGAGTCCGGCGCCCGCCTGCCGCAGCGCGTGGACGCCGTCATCGAGACCGTCGGCGCCGCCACCTGGTCCCACTCGGTCAAGTCCCTGAAGCCGGGCGGCACCCTGGTCATCTCGGGCGCCACGAGCGGTGACCGGCCCCCGCACGCCGAACTGACCCGCATCTTCTTCCTCGAACTCAAGGTCGTCGGCTCCACGATGGGCACCAAGTACGAGCTGGAGGACCTGCTGTCCTTCTGCGCCGCCACCGGCGTACGCCCCGTCATCGACGAGGTCCTCCCGTTGGACCGCGCCCGCGAGGGTTTCGAGCGCATGGAGTCCGGCGAGCTCTTCGGCAAGGTCGTGCTGACCACCGCCTCCTGAGATCGGCTCCCGACATCTACTCCTTCCGAGTTGTCAACTGGCGTTGACATTCTCCGGCATGTCAATCTAAGTTGACACCGTGACCGAAGCAACGGATCTCGCCGAGCGCGCGGGCGACCGCGATCCGCGGATCGGGCTGCGGGCCGTCACCGCGTTGCGGCGGCTCCTGGAGCAGCTCGAAGCGGTGCAGGTGCGCAGCGCGCGCAATCAGGGCTGGTCGTGGCAGGAGATCGCCGCGGAACTGGGTGTCAGCAGGCAGGCCGTGCACAAGAAGTACGGGAGGCAGTGATGTTCGAACGGTTCACCAAGGACGCCCGCGCGGTGGTCCTCGGCGCGGTCGGCCATGCCGAACGCCTGGACGCGGAGACGGTCGAGGAACAGCACCTGCTGCTGGCACTCCTCGACCGAGAGGCCAGCCGGGCGTCGTTCGCCCTGACGTCGCTGGGACTCGGGGGGCGCAGGGAGTCCGTCCGGGCGGCTCTGGCCGAGGCACGCCGCCGCGGCGGCCTCTCCCGCGCCGACACCGACGCCCTCTCGGGGCTGGGCATCGACGTCTCGGCGATCGTCTCCCGCGTCGAGGAGGCCCATGGCGAGGGCGCCCTGGAAACCGCCCGCGGGAACGCGAAGGACGACGGCAACGACAGTGGGCGTGGCAAGGGGTGGTGGGCCGGCTTCGTCGGTCAGCGGCGCCCCTTCGCGCGAGGTGCCAAGGACGTCCTCACCGAGTCCCTGCGCGTGGCCCTCGCCCAGCAGGACCGCCACATCGGCGACGAGCACCTCCTGCTTGCCCTCGCCGCCCGCCCCGGCGTGCCCTCAGAGGTCCTGGCCGACCACGGCGTCACCTATGTGGCCCTGCGGCGCGTGCTGTACGGCGGGGGAGAGGCGAAGGCGGGCTGAGGGGAGGGCGGGCTGAGGGGAGGGTGGGTGAGGGCTGAGGGGGAGGGCGGGTGAGGGGGGTCCGCTTCCGGACCGCCTCACCGCCTTGCCCGTCGCCCATGCCCGTCGCTCAGCCCTTGGGCGTCCGCAGTACCGCGCCTATGTGCGCCGCCGCCGTCGACAGGTGCCGGCGGGCATCCCGCAGTTGTTCCTCAGTGACCCCGTGATCGCGGGCCGCGTCGCGGATGTCGTCGCGGAAGCGGTCCAGCAGGCGGTCCAGGTCCCGGGCGGGCTCGCCCGTGGAGTCCTCATGGGCCCAGGAGGGCTCGTAACCGGCGGGGAAGTCCTCCGGAGTGTCCGTGTACTCGGGGCGCTTGGGGTGATCGGGCTTCCTCGTCCCCGCCCCGGCACCCGCTCCTGTTCCCGTCCCCGGCCGGCCGAAGCCGAAGTCCTTCCCGAACTCCTTGCCGAAGTCCTTGCCAAAATCGCCGAACTCCTTGGCGAGTTCGGTGAGGCCCTCCCGGACCCCCGTCGGCCAGTCGCCCCGGGTGAAGTGGTCCTGCACCTGGTCCTGGACGCGCTTGGCGATGCGCTGGAGTTCCTCCTGCGCCTGCGCCCGGACCCGCTCCTGGGCCTCCTTGGCCTGGTGCCGGGCCCGCGTGGCCTCCTCACGGGCCCGCCGGCTCTCGTCCTTGGCGCGCCGGGCCTGCTCCTTCCACTCCTGCTTGACGCGACGCATCTCCTCCTTGGCGGCGCGCCAGGCCTCCTTGTCCCCGAGGTCCGTGAAGTCGCCGGCCGAGCCCGCGCGTTCACCGTGCGCCTTGGCACCGGCTCCCGTGGAACCCCGCCGGGCCTCGCTGGCCGCGGCCCTCATCTCGCGGCGCAGATCCCCCGCGGCGCCGCGCACGTCGGCACGGATCTCCGCGGCCAGCTCGGCGACCGACTCGCGGATCTCCAGCTCCAGGTCGGCCAGCTCGCCGCTGCGGTCGGCCAGCTCGGCACGGCCGGCGTCCGTGATCGCGTACACCTTCCGGCCGCCCTCGGTGGTGTGGGTGACCAGGCCCTCGGCCTCCAGCTTGGCCAGCCGGGGGTAGACGGTGCCCGCCGACGGCGCGTACAGCCCCTGGAAGCGCTCCTCCAGGAGGCGGATCACCTCGTAACCGTGGCGTGGTGCCTCGTCGAGCAGCTTGAGCAGGTAGAGCCGCAGGCGGCCATGGGCAAAGACGGGAGCCATGTCAGAGCCCCTTCTCGTGGGTCGGGCCGTCGGGTGATCCGTCGAGGGCGGTAGGGGCGTCGGCGTCGGAGGCGTCGGCGCTGGGGGTGGAGACGGTGGCGGGGGTGGAGGTGGTGGCTGACGCGGGCGTCTCGGAGGTGGGTCCCGTTCCGGGTGGGGCAGGAGCCGTGTCCCGTGAGTCATCCTCTCCGATGTCTGCCTTCTTCCTGAAATCCACTTCCTCGTCCCACGGTTCGTCCTCCGCCGGGGGCCTGCGCAACAGTGCGATCGAACCGGAGACCGTGGTCGCCTTCAGGCGGCCGTTCCCCGCGCCCAGCCTGCCGGTGATCTTCTTGGCGCCCCACTGGCCGTCGATCCGCAGATCCTCGAAGGCGCTGGAGACCGTGCCGCTCGCCGAGTCCACCTCGACCTCCGCGTCCGCCGGATGCGGCAGGCGGACGGCGATCTCCCCCGAGATGCTGGTCAGCCGGATGTCGCTGGACCGGCCGGCCGGGTCCAGATCGACGATCACGGAGCCGCTGATCGAGTCGACCCGCACGGAAGGGCTGGAGCCCTCGATGACGGTCAGGTCGCCGGAGACGGAGTTGAGCCGGAGGTCGCCGGTGAGGGCCTGGACCTCCACGTTCCCCGACACCGTGTCCGCGCGGACCGGGCCCGTAAGACCCACGAGTGTGGTGTCGCCCGAGATGCCCTTCACCACCGCGCGGCCGTTTATGCCGGAGACCACTGCGGTGGCGCTGATCACGCCCACCTCCACACGTGTCTGTGCGGGCACGGCCAGGGAGACCACCGCGCTGCGGCGCCAGGCCTTGCGGTCGAGCCACTTGAGGAAGCCCTTCCAGGGCAGGTCCTCGTACGCGACCGTCAAGGTGCCGTTCTCCTGCGTGACCATCAAGGGCGGGCCCTCTATCGCGGAGACTTCGAGGTGGGCGGGGCCCTCGTCGATCGCCACCACGTTCACCGTGCCGTTGGCGATGCGTACGTGGAGGGCCGTCACCGGGTCGTCGAATGTGAGCTTCCTTGGCTCTGCGACGGGCCACTCGGGCATGGGGTTGACCTCCTCGGACGGGGCGGACACAGGGACGCGCCATATCGCGTCTTCTGGTGAACACGATATATCGCGGATTCGGGAAGTCAAGGTGCTCGTTCTAGTGAACCGGGCGCTGTAATCGTGTTAAATATGGATAATTTGACCTCGCGTGGTGTGGTGGGGCGTCCCGGCATATCGCGACCGGGTGGGTTTCGCCCCCGCCGCCCCTTCCCGTTCCCGTCCACACATGGGGGCTGCGCCCCCTCGCCGCCCCGCAATCGCGCTTCGCGCTCGTCCTCAAACGCCGGACGGGCTGGCGGGGCTCCGGACAGGCTGATAGGGCGCGGGCGGGCTAGGAGGGTGCGGCCGTCCTGGGACGGTGGGGCGTTTACTCGTCCTCGTCCTCGTCGTCCAGGCGGGCCAGCCATGTTGCCAGGCGTTCTACCGGGACCTCGAAGTCCGGGTTGAGGTCCACGAATGTGCGCAGTTGCTCGGCGAGCCACTCGAAGGTGACCTCTTCCTCGCCGCGTCGCTTCTCAAGTTCCTCGATGCCGCGGTCGGTGAAGTACATGCGTGGTGCTCCGTCGTTATCGCTGAAAGGCTGTGCTTAAGGCTGTACAGCAGGATAGGGCGCCTTGCGTCGGCCCCACGGCCCCCGTGCCGTGCACCCGTTCGACGTACTTGTGCGACGACCGGCACGCCGCCGGGTGCGCAGGCACGTCGATGGCGGGGTATGTCCTACGGGACGGTGGGCCCGTACACGACCCGTGGGCCGGTGGAACGGCCGGAGCCGGTTGCGGATGCGGGGTCGGGCGGAGGGAGGGAGTCGGAGGATGGGCGCAGAGGACGATGAGCAGACGGCCGCGGAGCCGCTGCCGGATCTTCTCGCACTGGGGCTCGCGGAGTTGAGGACGATCGAGCACCCGGTGCTGGCCGAGGTCCTGGCCGAGCTCAGGGAGAGGGCGGAGCAGCCGAGCGAGATGCTGTGGGGGTTCAACAACGCGTTCTGAGCCGTACGGGCTGCCGGTTCAGGCCGGTCCGCCGGTTGAATCGGACAGCTTCGGCCGGTGGGCGTTTGCGACCGGGAAAGCGCTGGTAATGGCGCTGCGGACGGTCAGTGCACGGGGTGGGGGTCCGCCTGGAGGTGTTCCTCGACCCTGTGCGGAACTCGACGGCTGGGGGTGCCGGGTGGACGGCCTGCATGGATCCGCGTCGGCGTCGGTCGCGCCTGCACCTTTTCGCCAGTTCATCGTCAAGGTGCACGGCAGATGCAACCTGGCGTGCACGTACTGCTATCTGTACGAGGGCCCGGACCGCTCCTGGCTCGACCGCCCCGCCGGCGCTCCCTTCGAGGTGCTGGAACGTACGGCGGACCGTATCGCCGAACACGCGAGGACCCACGGGCTGGGCGCGCTGTCCCTGGTGCTGCACGGTGGCGAGCCCCTCCTGGCGGGAGCCGACACGCTGGCCCGTTTCACCGGGAGCGTGCGCGACCGGGTTCCGCGCTCCTGCGCGGTGCACGCCGTCGTGCAGACCAACGCCACCCTTCTGAACGCACGCCGCCTCATGGTCCTCGCCCGCCAGGACATCCGCGTCGGCATCAGCCTCGACGGCGGCCTGCCCTCGCACAACACGCTCCGTGTGACACGCGGGGGCCGCCCCTCCTGGCCCGCCGCGGCGCGCGGCGCCCGGCTGCTCGCCGACGGCTTCCCGGACTCGTACGCCGGGATTCTCACCGTCGTGGACCCGGTCACGCCACCGGTCGAGTTCTACGAGTCCCTGCTCGCCCTGCGCCCGCCGGCCCTCGATCTCCTGCTCCCGCACGGGAACTGGTCGGCGCCGCCGCCGCACCTCACGCCGGAACCAGAGGAGGCGGACGCCCCGCGGGACGCCCTCACGCCGTACGGGGACTGGCTCTGTGCCGTGTTCGACCGCTGGTGGCAGGGGCCGAGAAGGGAGATGCGGGTGCGTCTCTTCGAGGAGTGCATGGCTCTGCTCATGGGGCTCCCCGCCGTCACGGAGGCCCTGGGGCTCGCCCCGTTCGACGCCGTCGTCGTGGAGACCGACGGCTCCATCGAGCAGGTGGACTCCCTCAAGTCGGCGTACGCCGGAGCGGCGTGGACCGGTCTCGACGTGCACCGGCACAGTTTCGACGAGGCACTGGGCCATCCCGGTGTCATGGCCCGGCAGGCGGGGGTCGCGGCGCTGGCGGCCCGTTGCCGGGGCTGCCCCTTGCTCACCGTCTGCGGCGGTGGCCACTACGCGCACCGCTACCGCGCCGGACGCGGTTTCGCCCACCCTTCCGTCTACTGTGCCGACCTGCAGCGGTTCATCCGGCACGTATCCCTCCGGCTCGCCGCCGCGACGCCGGGACGGTCATCCGCGGGGCTCACCGCCACCGGAGGAGACATCCCTTGATCCGAGGAGACACCTCTTGATCCCGTCGCCGCTGCCGGAGCAGGCGTTGAGCGAACTGGGCCGTACCGAAGGCGGTCCGGACACCCTGGCCTTCCTCGTGAGGGATCAGCACGTACGGCGCCTGCTTCTCCTGCGTGCGGTCCTGGACGCCGTGGAGGAAGCCGACGCGGAGGTCTGCCCACCGGCGCTGCGCGAGCGGTTCCGGGCGGACTGGACGCTGCTGGAGCAGGCCGACCGGGCAGGTGTCGCGCGGGCGCCGGCCGACCGCGACGACGACGTCCGCGGTACTCCGGCCCGTGACACGCTGCTGTACCCCCTTGTAGGGCCGCTGGCCCGCAGCTGTCTGCGAGCCCTGGGCGCCGAAACGATTCCACCCACGGCGCGACAGCTGCGGTCCCGCACCCTGCGCTGCGAACTGAGCCGCTTCGGCGCGCTCGCCGTCGCGGCGGCGGTACGGGCAGGAGTGTCGTTCTCGGTGCGGCTGGACGCATACGACGGTCTGCTCGTCCTGCCCTCCCTGGGCGCGTTGCGTACGTCCCCCGACGTGAGCGTGCACGTCGTGGGCGGCGACGGCCGTATGACTTTTCGGCGGCGTGGTGAGGCTGATGTCGTGGTTTATGTGGCGGGCCGCGACATCGTCACGGGTTCCGGACTCGCGTCCAGGGGTGGTTTCGCGACCCGGTCCGACGCGGTCTCGTGGAGTCCTGTGTACATGCTGCCGGGCCTGGTTCCCGGTTCGGTTCCCGTTCCCCTCGACGACATCGATCCGCACCGCACGGTGAGCGACGGTCCGCGCCACCGTGAACTGAGCGGCCCGGCCGAGCTCGACCGGAGGCAACGGGAGCGCTGGCAGCTGTCCTGGGCGGGGGTGCGCTCGGTCCTGCAACTCGGCGGTGGACAGCGGGTGGCCGAGGTCGCCGGGCTCCTGCGCTGTCTCGTGCCCCTGGCCGCCCCTGTGGGCCCCGGCGTGCACGGCCGGGCGACGGGAAGCTGCAGCGGAACCCGGAGGGAGGCTTTCGGTGCCGTGCTCAGCAGTACGCCGCCGACCCCTGCCACCTTGGCGGCGACCCTCGTGCACGAGATGCAGCACTCGAAGCTGGCCGCTCTCAGTGATCTCGTCGTGTTGCACCGGGAGGGGCCTCAGGAGCGGTTCTTCGCACCGTGGCGACCGGATCCCAGACCCTATGACGGGCTGCTGCAGGGGGTGTACAGCCATGTGGCGCTCGCTGACTTCTATCAACGGTGTGCGCTCGACGCCGACGCCCGGCCCGGACAACGGCACGCCGCGTGGAGGGAACACGCGCGTTACCGGGCGCAGACGAAAATCACGTTGCCGGTGCTCGCGGCGTCCGAAAGTCTCACGGAAACGGGGCGCGCGCTGGTGGATCAGTTGCTTGTGGAATGTGAGCGCATGGGGGAGGCGCCTCCTCCCGCAGGCGTGCGGATCGATGCCGAGGAGCGCGTCCGTGACGCCTATGCGCGCTGGGTTCGCTGTTACGTGCCCACCGAATGAGTGAAAGATGGTGTGTCCCCACCGTAAGCAGCCCATTTCGCGGGGGAGGATCGCGAGGCAATATCCAACATATCGGCGTAAATGGGATGGTCGGCTCGTCGGCGAGTGGTGAGAAGGGCTGGATCTGTCAACTGGCCCTGGAAGGCGCTCTGTTGATTGCTCCCGTGCGCGTCTAGACTCACGCGCGGAAACGCGGGGGAGGCTGCTGCATGTCTGGACGCCGTTCGCCGGTCGGGCCGGCCGACAAGCATGGCCAAAAGCCGACCATCACGATCAGTTTTGCGGGTTACAACCGGGCCTGGGCGACCTGGATCGGTCACGTGCTGGAACGCCGCGGACAATGTGTCATGTACCGACGGTGGGAGGGCCCGTCTGAAGTTCCGCTCACGGAACAACTGCGGGAGTTGAAAAGGGCTTCGGGACGCATTCTCATCGTCGTCAGTGAGTGGTACTTCCAGCTCGGGCCCCGGACGTACGAGGAATGGAACTCGGCCCTCCGGGAGGTGGTGGCCCCGGATGCCGAGCGGTTCGCCGGCGTCCTGGTGACCAGCAGCCCGGTACCGACGGCCACCGCCGTGCTCGCGGCGACGGACCTGACGCTCCCCGGTGCCGAAGAGGCCGAGCGGCGCGTCCTCGACCGGCTGGACCTGCTCGGTGAGCCCCTGGTGGAGGCCAGCGGGAGCACGCGGCGGGCACCGCTGTTCCCGACCGCCACCCCGGAGGTCTGGGACCCGACGGTGCCCGACCGGAACCCCCGTTTCACCGGGCGGGAAGAGCTGATGAGCGACGCGTACCGACTGCTGCGGGAAGCGCAGCCGGGAGCGGGCGTGGTGACCTTCCACGGCATGCCGGGAGTGGGCAAGACACAACTGGCCGCCGAATTCGTCTACCGGTTCCGTCTTGAGTACGACGTGGTCTGGTGGGTGCGTGCGGAGAAGCGCGCCGGGTGCCGGCGGGCTCTGGCGGAACTCGCACCCAAACTGGGGCTCACCACGGGCGCCGAGTACGGCGAACGGCTTCGGGCGGTACGTGCCTCGCTGCGCCGGGGCGAGCCCTACGCGAAGTGGTTGCTCATCCTGGACGGCGCCGACGAGCCGCAGGAGATCTCGGACCTGGTGCCGACGGGCACCGGCCACGTGCTGATCACCTCCCGCAATCCGCAGTGGCGGGAGCACGGCAGCCAGTTGCTGGAGGTGCCGGTCTACGACCGGACCGAATCGGTGGCCTTCATCCGCCGTCGTGCTCCGAGGCTGACCCGGACCGAGGCCGCGCAGCTGGCGGAAGGTCTGGAGGATCTGCCTCTGGCACTCGACCAGACCGCAGGCTGGCTCGGTGACTCCGATCTGTCGGTGGCGCACTACATCGATTTGCTGGAAGGCAGTATCGAGCGGAGCGAGGTCAGGGTTTCTCCCGACTTCCCCATGTCTTTCCAGCAGTCCTGGTCGATACTGCTCGGCAAACTCCGGGAGACCGCACCGGATTCCGTCGACCTCCTGCGGTTGTGCACCTTCTTCGCGCCGGGTCCGATTCCCGTGGATCTCCTGAGAAGAACGCCGGACGTGCATGTGCCGGCCCGCATCGCCGACCTGTTGCACGATGCGCGGGCATGGCAGGACGCGGTGACGCAATTACGGCGCTATTCCGTCATCACCGAGGGCCTACAGGCCGCGGACCCCGACGAGAACATCGCCTCGGAAGAACCTTTTTACCTGCACCGGATGGTGCATCAGATCGTCCGCCAGAACATGCCGGACCAGGACCGTCAGGAATTTATCGACGTGGTGCGGCAAGCTCTTGTGGCGGCGAACCCCGGGGACCCGGGCGACATCCGCTCCTGGGCTGTGTACGCCCAGTTGGTGCCACACCTCAAATATGCGGACGTACTGGGGAGCGAGGACCGCGGAGTCCAGAACCTCATTCTCAAAAGTCTTCGTTACATGTATCTCTCCGGTGATCACGCGGCGGGCATCAAGCTCGGTGAACGAGCGCTGGAAGTCTGGCGCGCCACTCTGGGTGAGAACAACCCGCGAGTGTGGGAGGTCGCCCACCACCTCGCCAACCTGTTGCGCAAGGTGGGCGAGTACCAGCGCTCGGAGGCCATCACGCGTTCAGCCATCGAGCATCTGCGGGAAGCGCAGGGGGTCGAGTCGCTGGCGCACCTGCGTGCCGTCAACGGCCTCGCTGCCGACCTGCGCGCGCTCGCTCGATATGAGGAGTCCCGGGAACTGTGCGAATGGCTGGTCCCGACCTGCCGTGACGCCCTGAGCGCGAATTCCCGGACGACCATGCGCTCGGAGAACAATCTGGCGCTCTCCCTGCGGCTTCTGGGCCGGTACGAAGCGGCACGTGACCAGGACCGGCGCACGTTGGAGGACCGGCGAAGGATTCTGGGAGCGACGAGCCCGGAAACGCTCTCGTCGCAGCGGTCCTACTCCCTCGACCTCCGGCTGCTGGGCGAGTACAAGGTGGCGGGCTCGATCCAGCGGGAGAACGTGCGCGAAATGCGCAAGGCCGTGGGACCGGACCACGAGGACACACTGCTCGCGGAGTACTACCTCGCGCTGTGCCAGTACCGCGCCAGTGGCAGCAGCGACGAACGCGACCGCACATGGGATCTGATCGTCGAGCTGCGGACGCGCTGCGAACGCGTGCTCGACCTGACGCATCCGCACACACTGATCGTCACCTCCGCCCTCAGCTGTCTCGCCCGTCGTCGCGGGCTCGTCGACGAGGCGAACGCCGTGAGTGAATCCGTCATCGCCAGGTACGAGGTGATGCTCTCCGACGGGCACCCGTACATCGTCGGTTCCCGTGCCAACCACGCTCTGGTCCTCTATGACGCGGGGGAGCGCGAGCAGGCCCACGCACTGACCGAGCGGGCCCTGGCCGACATGACGACGGCGGTGGGCGACACGCATCCATGGACGCTGGGCTGTGCCCTGAACTCCTCCGTCATGCGCAAACTCGTGGGCGACTTCGAAGCGGCCACCGACCTCAGCAAGGACACCGTCTCCAAGGCCACCGCCACGCTGGGGAGCAGCCATCCGCTGACGCTCTTCGCCCGGGTCGCTCTCGCGGACGACCTGCGCGGGCTGAGGAGCGTACAGCAGGCGGAGAAGATCGAGCAGGAGGCGCTGTCCGACCTGGCCTCCGCGTTCGGCCCTCAGCACCTCTACACCGTCCGGGCCCGCCGTCGTGAGCGTCCCGTCTGGGACTTCGAGCCCCTGACCACGTGAGAGGAGCGACCACGCGTCCATGGGCATAACCCTTGGAAGACCGGGGAAAGACCCAGTCTTCACCTTCAACTGCCGCGTCTGAAAGCCAAGTTGACTAGGGGGACACGTGGTGATTCTGATGGGCCCCGTTCCGGCGGGCGCGGACGGGCCCATCCCCGTCCAGATCGAGGTCGACCTCGGTCCGGACGCGGAGGACGGCTCCGACGGCGGTCTCGCGGCCGTCTACGGGGACGAGGAGATCAGGGGGCGGGCCGCCCAGCGTGTCGTGGAGGTGGCGCACGACGCCTACACAGACGGGCTGGAGCTGGCCCGGAGGTGCGCCGCGCAAGCCGTCAGCCGGTTCGGCGAGCTCTCCGACGGTCTGCGGCCCGACGAGATCGAGATGCAGTTGTCGATAAAGGTCGACGCGGGAATGGCGGCGCTGGTCACCAGCAAGGCCGAAGCACAGCTGCAGGTCACGTTCCGGTGGCGGACCGCCGCCCCGACAGAGGCGTTACCGGGCAGCGGAGGGGGAACCGACTCGTGAGCCGTACGACCGGAGCCATACGCATCCTTCCCTACAGTCGTGTGGTGGGGCAGAACGACCTCAAGCTGGCGCTCGAACTGAACTACGTGGCACCGCGTATCGGCGGTGTCCTGATGGCCGGGGCGCGTGGCACCGCCAAGTCCACGATCGTGCGGGCCTTCGCACTGATGGCGCACGCGGAACTGCCCGTCACCCTCCCCATCAACGCCACCGACGACCGGGTGGTCGGCGGCTGGGAGCTGGAGGCGCTGATGAGGGGAGAGGCCCGCCCGCAGCCGGGACTGCTCGAAGAGGCGGCCGGAAAAGGACTGCTGTACATCGACGAGGTCAACCTGCTCGACGACCACCTCGTCAACGTCATCCTCGATGTCGTCTCCACGGGCGTGCTGTCCGTCCAGCGGGAGGGCCTGGCCAACGCCAAGCACGTCTCCTTCGGCCTGGTGGGCACGATGAACCCCGAAGAGGGCTGGCTGCGGCCGCAGTTGCTCGACCGGTTCGGGCTCATGGTCGCCGCACAGCAGCAGGACTCAGACACCCGGCACCGGACGATAAAGACCGT
The DNA here is from genome assembly GCF_003024195.1 of Streptomyces dioscori. Taxonomy (GTDB): domain Bacteria; phylum Actinomycetota; class Actinomycetes; order Streptomycetales; family Streptomycetaceae; genus Streptomyces; species Streptomyces dioscori. Next base: position 160,553 of record NZ_KZ679056.1, on the reverse strand, counting down.
GCTGGCCTTCGAGGAGGAGCACCAGAAGGACGAGTCGCCCTGGCTGGAGGAGGCCGCGCGGGACAACGCCGTCACCCGGGAACGGCTGGAGGGTGCCAGGAGCCGGGTGGACACGATGCCGGTCCCGGACGAGGTGGTCAGGCTCTGTGCCCAGGTGGCTCAGAGAGTCGACGCCGTCGGACAGCGCGGCGAGATCGTCGCGACCAGGGCTGCCCGCGCGCTGGCCGCCCTGGAGGAGGCGGACGGAGTGGAGCCGGGCCACCTGCTCAGGGTGCTGCCCATGGCGTTCCGCCACCGCAGGCCGGAGGCCGCCCACGGCGGCACGTTCGACTGGGCTCCCGACGACGAGGCCCGTGTCAAGGACCTCTTCGACGCGGGCTGAGACCGACGATGTCCACCGAGCCGCCGCGCGACGCGGACCGACGAGCCGGCACCGGCACCCCTGTCGGCACAGGCACTGGTACTGGCACCGGCACCGAGCCGGAGCGCCGAGCACGGTACGAGCAGGAACAGCAGCCGGACGATCTCGCGCTGCGCCTGTGCCGGGCTCTTGTCTGCGCCGCCGTCGACCCCGCGCTCTGCAGCGTGCTGCTGTTCGACCTGGAACCCCGGCTGCTCGACCCGGTGGCCCGCCTCTTCCGCCGGATCCTGGCGGGCGTGGGGCAGCCGGAGGCGCCGCTGGTCATGCTCGGCACCACCAGCCGGGACGAAGACCTGTGGGCCAGGACCGTACTGCGCCAGGAGACGGGCGGCATCGCCTTCCGCCTGGAGCCCGGCCCGCTGATCCAGGCGGACGACCGCCCCGGGGCGCTGCCGCCCGTGGTCGCCGTGCCCGACCTGTGCCGCCTGAGCGTCGCCGGGATGCGCGCAGCCGTCCAACTGCTCGGTGCGGACGTGGCGGTGGTCGAGCACGTGGGTCTGAGCCGGACCGCCCGGCCCCGGGCCCGCTGGCTGGCGGCCTGCGGCTCGGCCGACGCCGGCCGGGTCAGCAGCCACCTGCTCGACCGGTTCGCCATCCGGCTGCCCGCCGCCGATCTGCGGCTTCCCGACGTCGAGCGGCTGCTGGTCTCCCTGCCGCCGGCCTGGCTGGAGCGTGCGGCCCGGGCGGCCGGCGGGAACGACGCGCCGGCCGTCACCGTGACCGACGAGGCGATCACCCGGGTCGGCCGTCTGCTCGGTCCGGACACCGGCGTGCGCAGGCAACTCGCCCTCGCCAGGCTCGCCCGGGCGCTCGCCGCCCTGGAGGGGGAACCCACGGCAGCGGTCGCGCACTGCGACGAGGCGGCCCGGCTCATGGGCCTGGCCGTCACCGAGCCGCCCCAGCCTCCCGAACCGGCGGCCGGTCCGGCGCATCCCACGCCGCATCCGCCCCGCCCCGTACCGCGGCCGCGCGGCGACACCGTACGGCGCGGACAGACCGACCACGCCGAGCGCCGCTGGGCCGAATCCGGAGGGACCCTGCTGGAGACCGAACCGGCCGAAGGCGTCGGCAGCGCCCCCGGCGGTACTCCGGCCGTCTTCGCCACGCCCTACCCCGAGGACCGCGCGGACGTCCTGCGCGACTTCGCCCCACTGCGCAGCCCGTGGCAGCGGACGGCCGGCACGGATCCCCGGCGCGGAGTGGTCATCGGCTCACGGCGGGCCCGGGACCTGAACGACCTCGCCTATGTGCGCAGTGTGCGTGAGGCCGCGGTGCACCAACGCGTCCGCCGCACCGAGGGCTTCACCGTGTCCCCCGCCGACCTGCACAGCCACGTGCGCGCCGGCGCGCCGGAACGCCTCCTCGTGCTGGTGCTCGACCACACGTGCCGCGTCGACTGGGACTGGCAGGACACCCTGACCCCGTATCTCCAGTGGGCCTACACCATGCGCGCCGCCGTCCACGTCGTGGAGGTCGGCGGCGCGCGGGCGGCGGACGAGCTGAAAGCGGAGTCCTTCGCCCTGCGCAGCGTGCTCGACCCGCGGCTCCTCGCCGCCCTCTACCGGCCGCCGGGCCGCGCGAGCCCGCTCGCCCACGGCATCGAACAGGCTGCGCGGGCCCTTCGCCGAGCCTTCCGCCAGCACGGCAGCGGTCTCGCCGAGGCCTGGCTCGTCGTGGTCACGGACGGGCGGGGCAACGTCCCGCTGAGGGCCAGTCACACAGGACGGGTGAGCGGCCCGGTGGGCGCGGAAGGGGTGGAGGACGCGTTGAACGCCGCGGCGGACGTCAGAAGCATGGACCGCACCCGCCTGCAGACGGTCGTGGTCGACGCGGGGCGCGAACCGTACGGAAACCTGCCGCTCAACCTGGCGGACACACTGGGCGGCATCATCGTCGAAGGACGCGGCGAGGGCCCGGACACCGGCCGGGGAGGGGACGCCGGTGAGTGGTGAGCCGCCGCGTGGTCCCCGCTGGCTGACGGGCGCGGGCAACGCGATCCGCCGGACGCCGCTGAGCCGCCCCGTGGACACCGTGCGCCGTGAGCTCCCGGCGCTGCTCCACCTGCGGCATCCGCCGGAGGCTCCGCTGGGCATGGGCAGTGTCGACGCCCGGCTCAACGAGCGGCTGGAGGACGGGTACGCGGTGCTCCGGGTCATCCGTGCCGCGGGCGCGGACGGGCGGGACGGCTATCGGTTCCGCGGCTGGTGCGGCGACCTCTCGGTCACCTGCGCGCCAGGACCGACCCGCCTGACCGCTCCGGCCGTCGGCCTGGGCAACCTGACGCAGCGTGGCCTGTACCCCTCCGAGATCCTGCGCGGCATCCAGCACTGGTCGGGCAACCAGGGCGAACTGGCCTCCTGGATCAACAGCGTCCGCGCCAGGCACGGCGACGCACTGCGCCTCATCGTGTGGGACGACACCGGCTACGAGCTGCCGTGGGAGGCGTTCTGGGTGCCATCTGACGAGGAACACGGCCTGCCCGGGGGTCTGCTCGGAGCCCTGCTCGTCCTGACCCGCTGGACCACCGTGCACGACGGCAGCCAGGGCCCGCCGCGCCCCACCGGCGAGTGCCACGGCAGTGTCCTTGCCTACCTCCACCGGGACATGGTCGACGACTCCCATGTCTTCGCGCCGTACCTGCACCGGACGCACCCCGAGATGACCGCCTTCCTGGGGGCGCTCGACGCCACGGACCGGAAGGATCCCACCGGACTGGTCTACATGGGCTGCCACGGCACCTACGGCGACGCCGTCATGAGTCTCACGCTCGCGGACCGCACCTGGGCCGAATACAACGGCGAGACCATGGAGGTCCTGGGCAGGGACCGCTCCCTGGTGTGCCTGAACGCCTGCCATTCGGGACGTTTCGTCAACAACTTCGGGCAGGGTGAGAACGCGCTGCGCGGCTTCGCCGAGCTCTTCCTGCGCAAGGGGGCGGGCGGCTGCATCGTCACCGCCGGAGAGGTCGGGGACCTGGAGGCGCGCGTGCTGATCCAGCGGTTGGTACGCGAGGTCGCCGGCCGACCGGACCTTCCCGTCCCGGAGACGCTGCGTGCCTTCAGAGCCGGTGCCGTGAGGGACTTCGGCAGCCTGGCGGCCATCCCGACAACGCGCAACGATGACGGTCATGTGGACGCCGTCGGCCAGAAGCGGGTCATGCGGCTGCTGTACGCCTTCACCTTCCAGTACTACGGTCATCCGCTCACCACACTGCGACTCGTCACCGAGAAAGGGCACAGCGCCTGGGGAGAGGGTTCGTGATGAACCTCGACGACCACACCCTCCTGATCGAGCCCGTCGTGGCCTGGCCGCGGGAGGCCGAGACGCAGTGCGAGTACCTGGTCACCGTCGACCTGCGGGGCCCGCTGACCGAAGACGGGGGAACCGGCCGCTGGCCCTACCCCGACGAGGAGTTCACCTTCACCGTCGCCCTCGACGGCTCGCCGTACTTCGTCTGCACCGCCCTCGACGAGCCGAGCGTCGTCCTGCACCGGTTCGGCGGTACCTACGGACCGGTCCGCTTCCGGGTCTCCACCGGACGCGCCGCCGGACACGCCTCGCTGTGGCTGACGGTCGACAACCAGTGGGGCGTGCCGGTCCGCAAGGCCGAACTGCTGTCGGAGATCCGGGAGCGCGTGCCCGGCAGCGCGCCCGCCGCCCGGCTGGCGGAGGTCATGCGCGAACGGACGGCCGCGGCAGGCCCCCTGCCGGCCCCCAGGTCCACGGAACGGTCCGGTGACCCCTCCGGGGGCGGACACGGGACGGACGGCGGCCACCACCGTGTGACCGACCGGCGGGGCGCACCCGACAGCCTCCCGGAACTCCTGCCGCGGGGCCGGCCGCGACGGCTGCGGACCGGACGCCAGACCGTCACGCTCAGCTTCTCAGGCGTCCACCGGTTCTGGGCCGACTGGATCGGACACCGCCTGGAGCGCCGCGGCCACCGGGTCGTGCATCAGAGGTGGGGACCGCCGCCCGGCGTGTCCGTCGAGGACTCGCTGCGCGACCTCCTGCTGGCCCCCGGGCCCGTCCTGCTGCTCCTGAGCGATCAGTTCTTCAAACTGGGCACCCGTACGGCCCAGGAATGGGACCTGGCCCTTCGCGAGGTCGCCGTACCGAACGCACAGCGCATCGCAGCAGTGACCGTGGCTCCCTCGGCCCCGCCCGCGGGAGCGGTCGTGCTCGACGCGGTCACCCTCCACGACGTGAGCGCCGAAGAAGCCGAGCGGCGCGTCCTGGACCGGCTCGACCTGCCCTCCGATCCGCTCCCCGAGTCGCCGCGGGACACCCGTCCCGGCCCGCCCTTCCCGGTCCACACGCTCCGCGTATGGGGCCGCGTTCCCGAGCGCAACGACCGGTTCACCGGCCGGGTGCCGCTGCTGAACACGGTGTACGAGGCGCTGCAGCGCGAGAGCCGAGTGACCCTGCACGGCCTGTCGGGCGTCGGCAAGACCCAGCTGGCAGCCGAGTACGCCTACCGCTTCTCCTCCGGCTACCACGTGGTGTGGTGGGTGCACGCGGGCAACCGGGCCGCGTTCCGGCAGGGTCTCGCCGATCTGGCTCCCGAGCTGGGACTGCCGACCGGCGCCGAGTACGGCGAGCGGTTGCGCGCGGTACGGGACGCACTGGGCCGCGGCGATCCGTATCCGCGCTGGCTGCTCATCCTGGACGGCGCCGACGAACCGGACGACATCAGCGACCTTGTACCGGCCGGCACCGGACATGTGCTCCTCACCTCCTGCAATCCCGACTGGGGCACGCGTGCCGGCGCCATGGTGGAGGTCACCGGGTACGACCGCGAGGAGTCCGTGGCGTTCATCAGGAGGCGCGCACCACGCCTGACGGAGCTGGACTCCCACCAGTTGGCCGAGGCCCTGGGGGACCTGCCGCTGGTCCTCGACCAGACCGCGGGCTGGCTGGAGGAGTCCGGCATGCCGGTGGCGGAGTACCTTGAGCAACTCCTGGCCGGAGACACGGACCGGGACACCCTGGTCCAGGTGTCGGCCGACTTCCCGATGACCTTCCGTGCCGCCTGGGCGTTCCTGCTCGACAAGTTCCGTGAGACGTCACCGGATTCCGTGCAACTGCTGCGGCTGTGCACGTTCTTCGCCCCCGACGCGGTGCCGGTGGGTCTCCTGCGCGGGACACCGGCCGCCGGACTCCCGCCGGCCGTGGCGAGGCTCCTGACGGACGACGCCCGCTGGGACGGCGCCGTCGAACAGCTGCGGAAGTACTCGGTGGTCCGGGTGGAGCACCCACCGCAGGACCTGTCGAACGAGTTCCTCACCGTGCACCGGATGGTCCACCGCACGGTCCGGCACGACATGTCCGAGCAGGAGTACGTCGACTGCGCCGAAGTGGCCCGGCGCGTACTGGTCGGATCGGACCCGGACGACCCCGACAGGACCGAACTGTGGCACCGGTACGCCGAACTCGTACCCCACCTGGAACACGCCGACCTGCTGTCGCGCACCGATCCGGACGTCCAGGAGTTCGTTCTTCACTGCCTTCGCTACCTGTACCTCTCAGGCGAGTACGACACGGGCACCAGGTTCGCCGAACAGGCGCTGGAAGCCTGGCAGGGGGACCAGGACGAGCACTCCGAACGGCTGTGGGACCTGGGCCACCACTACGCCAATCTGCTGCGGTCCATGGGCGCGTACCGGAACAGCGAGACCGTGAACCGGGCGGCGGTCGAGGAGCACCGGGCGACAGGCGGAGTACGGGAGTGGCGGTATCTGCGTGCGGTGGGCAGCCTCGCCGCCGATCTGCGGGCACTCGGCCGCTACGCGGAGTCGCTGCACCTGTCGGAGGAGGTCTGTGAGGGCTACACGCAGCTGTTCGGCGAGGGCGCCCCGCCCACGCTCGGGGCGGAGAACAACAGGGCGGTCTCGCTGCGGCTGCTCGGCCGCTACGCGGAGGCCCTGGAGATCGACCGGCGGGTGTTCGGTCTGCGCTGCGATGTGCTGGGTCCGCACCACTTCCTCAGTCTGAACAGCGAGTTCTGGTGCGCGATCGACCTCCGCCTGCTGGGCCGCTACCGAGAGGCCCTGGAGACGCAGCGGGAGAACACGATCCGGCACCGGGAGGTCCTGGGCGACGACAATCCGCAGACGCTGTGGGCCGTCTACAACCTGGCCCAGTGCACGTACCGCACCGACGACCTGGACGCGGCGGAAGAGTATTTCGCCGCCGCGCGCGCCAAGAGTGAACGGGTCCACGGCAAGCGGCACTCGGTCACCCTGGTCTTCGCGACCGCCCACAGCTGCTTCATGCGCGAGCACGGAGACATCGATCAGGCACGCATGCTCAGCGAGCGTGTGGTCGCCCGGTACAGGCGTCTGCTCGGGCCGGACCATCTGTTCGTCGCCGGTGCCCGCAGCAACCAGGCCCTCATCCACCGGGCCGTCGGTGAACGGACGCAGGCCCGCGACCTCGCCGAACATGCGCTGGCCGACATGCGGAACGCCGTCGGACCCGACCACCCCTGGGCCCTCGGCTGCGCGGTCAACGCCGCGATGACGCTGCATCTCACCGACCGTGTCGAGGACGCCGCAGAGCTGGGCCGCGACACGGTGGAACGGGCCGGCCGGATCCTGGGCCCGGGCCATCCCCTGACCCGGGTCGCCCGTCGCGCGCTCGACGCCGACCTGCGGGCCTCGCACGATCAGGAGACGGCCGGTTCGGGGGACCGGGCACGGCTGTACTGGAACTTCGAACCCTTGAACATCTGACAAGCGCGTCGTGCCGCCCACGACCCAAGGGCCCGCCCCCGAGCCGAAGCTCAGGACCGGGCCCTCCGTTCCTACGGTCAGGTCAGTACACGCAGTGACCGGTCAGGCGTCGAACACCTCGCGCACCAGCTGCTCCTGCTCCGCCTGGTGGCGCTTCGCCGAGCCGACCGCCGGGGACGAGCCCGCCGGGCGGGAGATGCGGCGCAGGCGCTCCCCGTGGGGGACGTCCGCGCCGACCGCCAGGTCCAGGTGGTCGATGAGGTTGAGGGCGATGAACGGCCACGCGCCCTGGTTCGCCGGCTCCTCCTGGGCCCACAGGTACTTCTCGGCGTTCGGGTACTTGGCGATCTCCGCCTGGAGCTCCGCACCCGGGAGGGGGTACAGGCGCTCGATGCGGATGACGGCCGTGTCCGTGATGCCGCGCTTCTTACGCTCGGCGTCGAGGTCGTAGTACACCTTGCCCGCGGTGAAGACGACCTTCTTGACGGCCGCCGGGTCCACCGACGAGTCGCCGATGACGGGGCGGAAGCCGCCCGTCGTGAACTCCTCCGCCTTCGACGCGGCGGCCTTGAGGCGCAGCATCGACTTCGGGGTGAAGACCACCAGCGGCTTGTGGTGCGGGTTGTGCACCTGCCACCGCAGGAGGTGGAAGTAGTTCGACGGGAGCGTCGGCATGGCGACCGTCATGTTGTTCTGCGCGCACATCTGGAGGAAGCGCTCCGGGCGCGCGGACGAGTGGTCCGGGCCCTGGCCCTCGTAGCCGTGCGGGAGGAGCAGGGTGACGCCGGACGTCTGGCCCCACTTCTGCTCCGCCGACGAGATGAACTCGTCCACGACCGTCTGGGCGCCGTTGACGAAGTCGCCGAACTGCGCCTCCCACATCACGAGGGACTCGGGACGGGCCAGCGAGTAGCCGTACTCGAAGCCCATCGCCGCGTACTCGGAGAGGAGCGAGTCGTAGCAGTTGTAGCGGGCCTGGTCCTCGGAGAGGTACTGGAGAGGGGTGAAGTCCTCGGCGGTCTCCCGGTCGATCAGGACCGCGTGGCGCTGGCCGAACGTGCCGCGGCGGGAGTCCTGGCCCGAGAGGCGCACCGGGGTGCCCTCCAGGAGCAGGGAGCCGATCGCGAGCGTCTCGCCCATGCCCCAGTCGATCGTGCCGTCCTCGACCATCGCCGCGCGGCGCTGCAGCTGGGGCAGCAGACGCGGGTGGACGGTGACGCGCTCGGGGATGTTGACCTGGGACTCGGCGATCCGCTTGACGACCTCCTGGGAGATCGCCGTGGTGACCGCCACCGGGAACTCGGGCTTCACGTCGGGGGCGTGCGCCTCGCCCGGCGCGGACGCGGCCTCGCGGACCTCCGTGAAGACCTTCTCCAGCTGGCCCTGGTAGTCCTGCAGCGCCTGCTCGGCCTCTTCCAGCGTGATGTCGCCGCGACCGATGAGGGACTCGGTGTAGAGCTTGCGCACCGAGCGCTTCTTGTCGATCAGGTCGTACATCAGCGGCTGCGTGAACGCCGGGTTGTCCGACTCGTTGTGACCGCGGCGGCGGTAGCAGATGAGGTCGATGACGACGTCCTTGTTGAACGCCTGCCGGAACTCGAAGGCCAGCCGCGCGACACGGACGACGGCCTCGGGGTCGTCGCCGTTCACGTGGAAGATCGGGGCCTCGATCATGCGGGCCACGTCCGTGGCGTACATGGACGAACGCGACGACTCCGGGGCGGCGGTGAAGCCGACCTGGTTGTTGATGACCACGTGGACCGTGCCGCCGGTGCGGTAGCCGCGCAGCTGCGACATGTTCAGCGTCTCGGCCACGACACCCTGGCCGGCGAAGGCCGCGTCACCGTGCAGGGCGACGGGCAGGACGGTGAAGTCCGTGCCGCCCTTGTTGATGATGTCCTGCTTGGCGCGGGCGATGCCCTCCAGGATCGGGTCGACCGCCTCCAGGTGCGAGGGGTTGGCGGCCAGCGAGACCCTGATCTGCTCGCCGTCGAGGCCCGTGAAGACCCCTTCGGCGCCCAGGTGGTACTTGACGTCGCCGGAGCCGTGCATCGACTTCGGGTCGAGGTTGCCCTCGAACTCCCGGAAGATCTGCGCGTACGACTTGCCGACGATGTTCGCGAGGACGTTCAGGCGGCCGCGGTGGGCCATGCCGATGACGACCTCGTCCAGACGCGACTCGGCGGCGGAGTCGAGCACCGCGTCGAGCAGCGGGATGACGGACTCGCCGCCCTCCAGGGAGAAGCGCTTCTGGCCGACGTACTTCGTCTGCAGGAAGGTCTCGAACGCTTCCGCCGCGTTCAGCCGGCGCAGGATGCGCAGCTGCTCCTCGCGCTCCGGCTTGGAGTGCGGGCGCTCGATACGGTCCTGGATCCACCGGCGCTGCTTCGGGTCCTGGATGTGCATGAACTCGACGCCCGTGGTGCGGCAGTACGAGTCGCGCAGCACGCCGAGGATGTCGCGCAGCTTCATCAGGGACTTGCCCGCGAAACCGCCGACCGCGAACTCGCGCTCCAGGTCCCACAGGGTGAGCCCGTGCTCGGTGATGTCCAGGTCGGGGTGCTTGCGCTGGCGGTACTCCAGCGGGTCGGTGTCGGCCATGACGTGGCCGCGGACCCGGTAGGAGTGGATCAGCTCGAAGACGCGGGCGGCCTTCGTGACGTCGTCGTCGTGCGAGGCGTCGATGTCCTTGAGCCAGCGGACCGGCTCGTACGGAATGCGCAGGGCCTCGAAGATCTCGTCGTAGAAGCCCTGCTCGCCGAGCAGGTAGTTCGCGACGACGCGCAGGAACTCGCCGGACGCGGCGCCCTGGATGACCCGGTGGTCGTAGGTCGACGTGAGCGTCATGACCTTGGCGATGCCGAGCTTGTTCAGGGTGTCCTGGGAGGTGCCCTGGAACTCCGCCGGGTAGTCCATCGAGCCGACGCCCATGATGACCGACTGTCCGGGCATCAGACGCGGGACCGAGTGGACGGTGCCGAGGCCGCCGGGGTTGGTCAGCGAGACCGTGACACCGGTGAAGTCGTCCATCGTCAGCTTGCCGTCACGGGCCCGGCGGACGATGTCCTCGTAGGCCTGCCAGAACTCGAAGAAGTTCAGCGTCTCGGCCTTCTTGATGCCCGCGACGACCAGCTGGCGGTCGCCGTTGGGCTTCACCAGGTCGATGGCGAGGCCGAAGTTCACGTGCTCCGGCTTGACCAGGGTCGGCTTGCCGTCCTTCTCCGTGAAGGAGTAGTTCATCGACGGCATGGCCTTGATGGCCTGCACCATCGCGTAGCCGATGAGGTGGGTGAAGGAGATCTTCCCGCCCCGGGCACGCTTCAGGTGGTTGTTGATGACGATGCGGTTGTCGAAGAGCAGCTTCACCGGGACCGCGCGCACGGACGTCGCCGTGGGGACCTCGACGGAAGCGTTCATGTTCTTCGCGACCGCGGCGCTCGGGCCGCGCAGCGTCACGTATTCCGGCCCCGCCGGAGACTCGGTGGCCTCCGAGGCGGGCGCGGCCTTCGCCGCGGCCGGCTTGGCCGCTGCGGGCTTCGCCGGTGCGGCAGCCGGAGCCGCCGCCTTCGCCGGTGCGGCAGCCGCGGGCTTCGCGGCAGCCGGTGCGGCCTGGGCCTGGGCCTGGGCGGCCGGGGCCGGAGCCTTGGCGGGCGCGGCCTGAGCCGGAGCCTGTGCCTGGGCCGGAGGGGCCTGGGGCTGGGGCGCGGCAGGAGCGGCCGGAGCCGCCTTGGGCGCGGTGGTGGTTCCCGCGGCCCCCGCGGCCGCGGTACCCGCCGGAGCCGAGGCGGCCGCGCCGCCGGGCTTGTAGTCGGCGAAGAAGTCCCACCAGGCTCGGTCTACCGAATTCGGGTCCTGGAGGTACTGCTGATAGATCTCGTCGACGAGCCACTCGTTCGGCCCGAAAGCAGCCGCGGGGTTCTTCCCGGGCTGGTCCTCGGTCGAGACGCTCGATGAGTTACTGGGGGACTGTGGCGACACGGCGGCAACCGCCCTCTTCCGCTTCACAAGGTGATGGACAGCGGGAATAAAGGCTACGCCCCCCGGACCGGCTAGGTCAGTCCGGGCCTGGTCATCGTCGCGTAAGTCACATCGAAAAGCGTGTTTCGGCGTTCGAAATGGCGGGAAACAAGCGAGGTTCCGATGTGAAATGGGCGCGCCCGCTCAGAGCTGCGACCTCGGAAGGCCGAACCTCCGTGCCAGGAACGCACGATGACACGTGTCCTGCTGCCCCATCACGTGGATCTTGGGCTCTCGCTTCGAACCCTACGTCAACCTGTCCGGCGAGGGCACTCCCGGAAGAGTGACCTGGATCCGGCAACCGCGCTCGGATTCGGCCACGCCGATCCGGCCACCGTGCAGATCGACCGCCCAGCGGGCGATCGCCAGCCCCAGACCCGTACCGCCGTCGCTGCCCGGCCCGTGCGGCGCGACGACCCCGCCGCGGTTGAACCGCTCGAAGACCCGGTGCCACTCCGAGCGCGGGATACCGGGACCCTCGTCCAGGACTTCGAGGGCCAGCGACTCGGGGCCGTCGCCGCGCCGGGCCTTCACCGTGACGCGGCCGTGCGGCGGACTGTGCTTGACCGCGTTGTCGATGAGGTTGGCGACCACCTGGTGGATCCGCTCCGGGTCCGCGTGCGCGGCCAGCTCGGGCGGCGACACGTCGAGGTGCAGATGGACGTCCGTACGCGTGTGGCTCCCGGAGCCGGACGCGATGCCCGCGCGCGCGGAGGCCACCATGTTGGCCTCCTTGAGCACGCCCGACAGGTACGGCCACACCTCGAAGCGGCGCTTGCGCAGCGGTACGACGCCGTTGTCCAGGCGGGAGAGGTCGAGCAGCGTCTCCACCAGCCGGCCGAGGCGCTCCGTCTGCTTCAGCGCGGTGCGCATCGTCTCGGGGTCGGCGGCGGAGACACCGTCCACCACGTTCTCCAGGACCGCCCGCAGGCCCGCGATGGGCGTACGCAGCTCGTGCGAGACGTTCGCCACGAGCTCCTTGCGCTGGCGTTCCTGGGCCTCCAGGTCGTCGGCCATGCGGTTGATCGTCTGGGCCAGGTCGCCCAGCTCGTCGCGGCGGTCGGCGCCCCTGACCCGGCGGGTGTAGTCGCCGTGCGAGATGCCCCGCGCGACGGTGTTCATCTCGTCCAGCGGGGCGGTGATCGAGTGCGCCACGAACTGGGTGATCAGCAGGGTCGCGATCATCGAGAAGACCGTAATGAAGCGCAGTTCCGTCTCGGTGCGCACCGCGATCATCAGCAGACCGGTGGTGATGAAGACGGCGACGACGACCAGCGTGCCGAGCTTGGTCTTGATGGAGAAGGGGCGCATGTCACCCCACGATCCCGAACCCGAGCCGGATCCGGTACCCGGGGCGGCATTCGGGCCGACGCCCGCGCTCGTGCCGGACGTGGTGCCGGATGTCGCGCCGCCGGAGGTCGTGCCGGACGTTCCGCCGGCGTCCGGCGCGGAACCCGGCGCGGAACCCGGCGCGGAACCCGGTGCCGGGCGCGTCGCTGCGAAGCCGCCCGCGCCCGTGCCGGCAGCGGGACCGGGGCCCAGCGCCGGACTCGCGCCGGAAACGGCGTCGGCGTAGGGACCGGGGCCGGCATGGGGGCCGGGGCCGGCATGGGGCCCGGCATCGGCACCGGACGTGCCACCGGACTGCGTGCCGGAAACAGGCCCTGCGCCAGGTTCCGGACCAGGCCCCGCCCCGGGGCCCGCTCCGGCGGCCGGTACGGAACCAGAGCCGGAACCCGTGCCGGAGATCAGGCCCGTGCCCGCCTTGGCGCGCTTGCGCAGTACGCCGAGACCCCTCATCACATACGCCCCCTCGGTCAGGGTGCCCGACTCTAGGGTGTCGGGGTCTCCAGCGCGTAGCCCACACCGTGCACCGTACGGATCCGCTCCGCGCCGATCTTCCGGCGCAGCGCCTTGATGTGGCTGTCCACGGTCCGCGTGCCGGAGGCGTCCGCCCAGTCCCAGACCTCGGCCAGCAGCTGCTCGCGCGAGAGGACAGCGCGGGGCGTGTTCGCCAGGCAGACCAGCAGGTCGAACTCGGTGGGTGTCAGGTGCACGTCGTCGGCGCGCACCCGGACCCGGCGCTGGGCGTGGTCGATCTCCAGCTCGCCGAGGCGCAGGATGCCGGAGCGCGGAGTGGACGCGGCCAGGGCGGCCCGCTCCACGCGGCGCAACAGTACGTGCACGCGCGCGGCCAGCTCACGCATCGAGAACGGCTTCGTCATGTAGTCGTCGGCGCCCACGCCGAGGCCGACCAGCATGTCCGTCTCGTCGTCGCGGGCGGTGAGCATCATCACCGGTACCGGACGGGCCGCCTGGACGCGGCGGCAGACCTCCAGGCCGTCGAAGCCCGGCAGCATGATGTCGAGGATCAGCAGGTCGGGCTGCCATGCCTCGGCCGTGTCGACGGCGGCCGGTCCGTCACCCGCTGTTTGCACGAGGAATCCCTCGGCGCGAAGCCGGGCGGCGATGGCGTCGACGATCGTCGGATCGTCCTCGACCACCAGCACCCGGCGCTGAGCGCCCGGCGTGGCCGCCGTGCCGTTGTGCGAGGTGTGTGTCTGCTCCATCGCCCGCCCCTGAGTGTGCTTTCCGGAACCAGTGGGGTGATTCCATGACTGCGCTTGACGCTTGAATGATCGGCGTCAGAGCAGCAGGGTACGGGCAGTGACCGTCGCTCGGCTATCCAGGTCTTACCGCGAGATGCACCACGTCCGGAACGCCCCGGGCAACGGGGATCTCTTCGGTACGCACGTGTCGGAACCCGGCATTCCGCAAGGTTCTTGCGAAATCAGGCGAAGGTTTGGCCGACCAAACAGCGAGTACCCCGTCTTTCCTCAACACCCTTGCACACGCGGCGAGTCCGGCCCGTGAGTACAGGCTCTCGTTGCCCTCAGTGACGGTCCACTCGGGTCCGTTGTCGATGTCGAGGCACAGTACGTCGTACGTGTCGGATGTCTCATTGACGTGCGCGACGAGGTCGACCTCGATGATCTCGGTACGCGGGTCCGCGAGCGCGGAGGCCGACAGCTCCGCGAGCGGGCCGGCGCGGTGCCAGTCGATGATGGCCCGTTCCCGTTCGGCGACGGCGATACGGCCCCAGCGGGGGGCTGCCGCCGCGTGGGCGAGGGAGAAGCCCACGCCGAGGCCGCCGATCAGGATCTCCGGCGCGGGGCGCCCGTCCAGTGCGCCGAGTGCGGCGTCCACCAGCAGCCTCTCCGAGCGGCCGTCCGAGGTGTCCATGAGGAAGCAGCCGTTGGCGATGATCTGCAGCAGGTCGCCGTGACGGCGCAGCACGACCTCGCCGTACGGTCCGTCGCGGCGGTCGATGACTTCGGGGCTGCCGTGCGGGGTGTCGTACGCGGTCATGCCCCCATCCTGGCAAGCCGCGCCTGCCCGGGCAGCGGATTTTCGCCGCGCCGCGGCGGTCCATGTGAAGGGCGCCGCGAGCGCGGGGGGTCTGTAGGGCTGTAGGGCCGTCGGGCCGTGGCTGGTTCGGGTGCGTGTTCGGTGGGGGTTGGGCGCGCCGTTCCCCGCGCCCCTTGCGGGGTTGGGGGTGCGGGGGGTTTGAAGGGTCGTCGGGGCGTGGCGGGTGCGGGTTCGGTGGGGGTTGGGCGCGCCGTTCCCCGCGCCCCTTGGGGGGCTGGGGTGGTCGTATATCTGTGGGCCCGGGTGCCGTTAGGGGCGCGGGGAACTGCGCGGCCAGCCCCCACCGGGCCCGCACTCGAATAAGACCCCCCGGGGAGGGGCTTCGGTACGGGTGCCGGGATTCGTCGTTCAGCTCCAGGACGGTGCCAGGGAGCCCGGCGGCGCGGCGTAGGGCACGGGCCTGCCCGTGAACGCGTCGAGGAGCATGCGGTCGCCGACCGGCCGGTCGAGCCGCACCGTCACCTTCTTCGACCGCATCTCGGACGTGCACGGGCCGTCCGACCGGTCACGGACCCCGGCGGAGAACACCACGTTGTCCGCGGTCTCCAGGACGGCCACCTGCGGACCCTTGTCGCAGGAACCGTGCTGGGCCCGCAGCGTGACGGCGGCCTCGTCCCGCGACACCGGCCCAATCCCGGAGAGCGGAAGCAGGAAGTCCGAGGTCTGCTCGTCCGAGGTCTGCTCAACGGGCCCGACCGGCGGCCGGGGGAGTTCGGAGGGCGCGACCGCGACCCGCTTGAGCGGGGTGTCGTACCCCCTGACCGTGAAGAGCCACGCGGGCACGGCCGCCGGCCCCCGGCTGGTGGACAGGGTCATCGTTCCGAGCCGCGCGCCCGTCACGACGAGGGAGGGGCCGGAGTTCCGGCCCCGGGCGAGCTTCTCGTAGGCCGCCCGCGCCGAGGAGACGGGCAGGGCGAGCGTGCCGCCGCCACGCCAGCGGACCTCACCCTCCTTCGGCGAGCGGGAGGGGAGCGGGCCGCCGAGTTCGAAGTTCTGGGTGGCGTACGCGCGCTCGTCGGCCTCGTTGCGGAAGGCACCCGCGGGAAGCTGGACGGCGGCGTCCATCGGGAAGTACCGCTCGCGCCAGATCCGCGCCGCCTTCGAACCGGACCAGGCCTCGGAGACGTCACGGGCGCGTTGGGTGCTTCCTTCCGGGCCGTGGGTCGAACCGCCCCCGACGCCGGAGCCGCCGGCACCGCCGTCCCCGGCGCTCCCTTGACCGCACCCGGCGGCTCCGGCGAGCAGGCCCCCCGCGACGAGCAGCCGCAACAGCAAGTTGATCCGCATGACGCTCCCCGGCGTTGTATCGACGTGTCGACGACGTTCCTGCGACGCCGGAAGCCGCCCGGACGTTCGGCCGTGGGGCCCGTAATCAGCCCGTCCAGCAGGCGATCGCTCACAGCGAACAGCGGAAAGGGAACAATCGGAGGCTCACGTGCATTGAGTCGGCATAGCTCAACTTGAATGCCGAAGGGGAGATCATGACTTTGACGTCCGAACCGCTCACTCTGCCCGTGCTGCCGCTCGACGACGAGGTCGTGCTGCCCGGCATGGTGGTGCCCCTGGACCTGAACGACGCCGATGTACGCGCCGCGGTGGAGGCCGCGCAGGCAGCAGCCCGTTCCACCGGTGCCAGCAAGCCGCGGGTGCTTCTTGTTCCGCGGATCGACGGCACGTACGCGAACACGGGGGTGCTCGGCACGGTCGAGCAGGTCGGGCGCCTCGCCGACGGTGACCCCGGTGCCCTGATCCGCGGTCGCGGACGGGTGCGTGTGGGCGCCGGTACGACCGGGCCGGGAGCGGCCCTGTGGGTGGAGGGCACGCAGGTCGAGGAGACCGTGCCGGACCCGCTGCCCGGTTCCGTGACCGAGCTGGTCAAGGAGTACAAGGCGCTGGCCACGAACTGGCTGAAGAAGCGGGCCGCCTGGCAGGTAGTGGACCGCGTCCAGCAGATCGACGACGTGTCCGCGCTCGCCGACAACTCCGGTTACTCGCCGTTCCTGACGACCGCCCAGAAGGTCGAGCTCCTGGAGACCTCCGACCCGGTGGCCCGGCTGAAGCTCGCCACCGAGCAGCTGCGTGAGCACCTCGCCGAGCAGGATGTCGCCGAGTCCATCGCCAAGGACGTACAGGAGGGTGTGGACAAGCAGCAGCGGGAGTTCCTGCTGCGGCGGCAGCTGGAGGCCGTGCGCAAGGAGCTGCGCGAGCTGAACGGCGAGGCCGAGGGCGAGGAGTCCGACGACTACCGGGCCCGCGTCGAGGCCGCCGACCTCCCCGAGAAGGTCCGCGAGGCCGCGCTCAAGGAGGTCGAGAAGCTGGAGCGCTCCAGCGACCAGTCGCCCGAGGGCTCCTGGATCCGCACCTGGCTCGACACCGTGCTCGAACTGCCGTGGAACGAGCGCACACAGGACGAGTACGACATCCAGGGCGCCAAGACGGTCCTGGACGCCGAGCACGCCGGTCTGGACGACGTGAAGGAGCGGATCACCGAGTACCTGGCGGTCCGCAAGCGCCGTAACGACCGGGGTCTCGGGGTCGTGGGCGGCCGGCGCGGCGGTGCCGTGCTCGCGCTCGTCGGACCTCCCGGCGTCGGCAAGACGAGCCTTGGTGAGTCGGTCGCGCACGCCATGGGGCGCAAGTTCGTCCGGGTCGCCCTCGGTGGCGTACGGGACGAGGCGGAGATCCGCGGGCACCGGCGTACGTACGTCGGCGCGCTGCCCGGCCGGATCGTACGGGCGATCAAGGAGGCCGGGTCCATGAACCCGGTGGTCCTGCTCGACGAGATCGACAAGGTGGGCTCCGACTTCCGGGGCGACCCGGCGGCGGCCCTCCTCGAAGTCCTCGACCCGGCCCAGAACCACACCTTCCGGGACCACTACCTGGAGGTCGAGCTGGACCTGAGCGACGTCGTCTTCCTCGCCACGGCCAACGTGCTGGAGGCCATCCCGGAGGCCCTGCTCGACCGCATGGAACTGGTGCGGCTCGACGGGTACACCGAGGACGAGAAGGTCGTCATCGCCCGCGACCACCTGCTCCCGCGCCAGCTGGAGCGGGCGGGACTGGAGAAGGCGGAGGTCACCCTCGACGAGAGCGCGCTGCGCAGGCTGGCGGGCGAGTACACCCGCGAGGCGGGCGTACGGAACCTGGAGCGGTCCGTCGCACGGCTGCTCCGCAAGATCGCGGCGCAGCACGAACTCGGCGAGCGGAAGCTGCCGTTCACGGTCGGCGCGGACGATCTGCGCGCGCTGATCGGCAGGCCGCACCACGTGCCCGAGTCCGCCCAGGACCCGGCCGAGCGCCGCACGGCGGTGCCCGGTGTGGCGACCGGCCTCGCGGTCACCGGCGCCGGTGGTGACGTCCTCTTCGTCGAGGCGTCGCTCGCCGACCCGGAGACGGGCGCGGCGGGACTGACCCTCACCGGTCAGCTGGGCGACGTGATGAAGGAGTCGGCGCAGATCGCGCTCTCCTTCCTGCGCTCGCACGGCGCCGAACTGGAACTGCCTGTCGCCGACCTCAAGGACCGGGGCGTGCACATCCACTTCCCGGCGGGCGCGGTGCCGAAGGACGGCCCGAGCGCGGGTGTCACGATGACGACCGCACTGGCCTCGCTGCTCTCCGGCCGCCTGGTCCGTACCGACGTGGCCATGACGGGTGAGGTCTCGCTCACCGGGCGGGTGCTGCCGATCGGCGGCGTCAAGCAGAAGCTGCTCGCCGCGCACCGGGCGGGTGTCACCACGGTGATCATCCCGAAGCGCAACGAGGCCGACCTGGACGATGTACCGGCCGAGGTCCTGGAGAAGCTCGACGTCCACGCGGTGACGGACGTCCGCCAGGTCCTGGAACTTGCGCTGGCGCCGGCGACGAACGGCGCGGCGACGGAGGTTCCGCTGGCGGCGTGAGCCGTGCGGCCCGTGTGAGCCGCGTGGCACGGACTCCGGTGGCGCAGTGACGGACGCCATCGGTCGGGTAGGGCCCGGGCCCCTCTTCGTGAGGGGTCCGGGCCTTCCGCGTACGTACGGGTACGTACGGGCGATGCGGATCAGCCGTTGGCGAGTGCCACCACGCGGTCGAGGGCGCCGTTGAACTTGTTGTGGTCGCCGACCGTTGGGCCGGAGGACGTGTACTGCCACATCGTGTAGTAGCTCCAGCCCGCCGGGAGCGTGCCCACCGCCGAGGCGTAGCGGGCGATCCAGAGCGGGTTGGCGGAGGCGAAACCGGAGTAGTTCCCGGTGCACTGGGTCCACCAGCTGGTGGCCGAGTAGATGACGGCGTCACGGCCGGTGCGGGCCTTGTACTGGTTCAGGAAGTCGCGGATCCAGGTGACCATCGCGCTCTGCGTCTTGCCGTAGCAGGCCGCCCCGTACGGGTTCCACTCGATGTCGAGCGCGCCCGGCAGCGTCTTGCCGTCCTTCGACCAGCCGCCGCCGTTGTTCACGAAGTAGTTGGCCTGGGCGGCGCCGCTCGTCGTGTCGGGGGTCGCGAAGTGGTACGCGCCGCGGATCATGCCGACGTTGTACGAGCCGTTGTACTGCTGGGTGAAGTAGGGGTTCGTGTAGTACGTCCCCTCGGTGGCCTTCACATAGGCCCATTTGACCCCGCTGCTCCACAGGGTCGACCAGGCGACGTTGCCCTGGTGGCTGCTGACGTCGACGCCCTCTGTCTGGGTGGCGTCGCCGGGGGTCGGCAGGCCGTCCTGGCCGTCGTGCGGGATGACGCCCATGCCCATGTACGCGGAGCCGCGGGCCGGGACGTCGGCCGCGTGGGCGGGACGGGCGATGAGGGCGGAGAGGGACAGGGAGAGGGACAGGAGCAGGATGCCCATCGCGCCGAGGCGCGTTCTGAGGTGGACGCGTGCGCGCGAGCGGTGGGCCGTTCCGGATGTGTGCACGGACATGTTCGTGCCTCCGAAGGCTCGGTGGTGCCCGGGTGAGGGTGGTCCATGACGTGGCGTGGGCATGCCATGCGGGTACTTGTTGAAGAAGCTACGCACGCGGGCGAGCGGCGGAAAGAGGGCTCGGCGGCTGCCGTTGGTCTAATCCTGCGAAATACTGGCCGAGCTGCGGCAATGGCGGTCTTTGGCGGAAACTTTCAGGATCGGGAAACCGGGTCATGGGTGCTGACGTGCACGAGGGCGGTATGGGCGAGGGGCATCGGGCGGGATCCGGCGTTCCGGGGAGTGGTGTGGACCACGGTCCTGTGGGCCACGGTCCTGTGGATCAGGGTCCTGCGGACCACGGACCTGCGGACCAGGAGTTCCTGGCGCTGGAGCGTGAGCTGACCGTGCTGCTGAGGCGGGCACGGGCGTCCTCCGGGGAGATGGTGCGCGAGGTGCATCCCGATCTGGAGTCCTCCGCATACGGGCTGCTCGTGCGGCTGGAGGAGCGGGGGCGGCAGCGGGCGACGGAGCTTGCCGCGTACATCGGGGTCGGCAAGGCCACGATGTCTCGGCAGCTGCGGGCGCTGGAGGAGTTGGGGCTGGTCGCCCGGGAGCCTGATCCCGCGGACGGGCGGGCCTGGCTCGTGCATCTCACTGACGTGGGGCGGGAGCGGTTCGGGACGGTGCGGGACGCTCGACGGGCTCGGTACGTGCGCGAGTTGGCGAACTGGGACCGGGGGGAAGTGGCTGAGCTGGCGCGGTTGTTGCACCGGCTCAACAGGGGGGTCGAGCGGGGCTGAAGGGTTGGGGGGTTGGGGGTTGAGGGTCGGCTGCGGGTCCGTTGTGGCCGGTCGCGCAGTTCCCCGCGCCCCTGAAAGACGGGTCGTGTGTCGGGTGCGGGGGCGGTGGGGGCCGGTCGCGCAGTTCCCCGCGCCCCTCGGGGAGGGGCTGCGCCCCGTCCCGCTCAGGGGCGCGGGGAACGGCGCAGTCTTTTGGGTTTTCAGGGGCGCGGGGAACTGCGCGACCAGCCACGGCGCACCCGCACCCGACCACGGGTCCACGCCACGCCACGCCACGCCGTGGCGCGGAGCGGCGTGATCACAGCTCCGCGTACACCACCGTCGCGTCGTCGTGGGGCTTGGACCGGCCCAGGTAGGTGGCGGCAGTTTCCGCGCGTTCCAGGGTGCGGACCCGGTCGATGAGGGAGCGGCCGCCCTCCTTGCGGATCAGGGTGAACAGGTCCGTCCAGTCGCCCTCGCCGAACTTCTCCACCCAGCGCGTCGCGCCGTCCGTGAGCGCCGTGAGGGCGCGCACCTCGGAGCGGGGGAGCGTGCCCGTGACGGCGCGGGACGCCACGGAGGGATCCGCCGCGGCCGTGAAGAAGCCGCCCTCCTTGTTGCGCAGGATCGCGTCCGTCGCCGCGGCCGACCTCAGCGTGGCGTGCGGGACCCGCGAGAGGCGGTCGTCGAGGACGGGGATGACCGCGCCCGCCGGCGACTCGATGAGCAGCGCCGAGTCGGAGAGCACCAGGTACTCGACCAACGCCTCTGACCAGCGCGCCAGCACCACCGTTGCCTGCGGGGTGCGCGGGTGAGAAAGGTCACAGGTTGCCCGATGTGCGTCGGCGGTACGGGCGATGGCGTGTCCCAAGACCTCAGCGAGTGTCAGATCTCGTCGTGAAACGGACAGTTCATGCAACGCGCCACCGAGCCGGGCGGTGAACCAGGGGACGGAATGCAGACAGCCCTGGTCCGTCGCGGGAGGCGTCACACCGTCGAGGACGACGATCGAACCGCCTTGTCCGGAGGCGGGAAGCCCGACCGATGCGTAGTCCTCGTCGGGGCGGGTGGGGTCACCGGGTACCGAGATCAGTTCCGAGCGCATCCGGCCAGTCTGCACGACCCCTTCACGAGCTTCACCAAAGGCTGGCAACCGTCGGTCAAATGGTCCGGACAAGCAGGTCAGGCGCCTGTTTTGCGACGGATTCACCGACTCCGGCGAAGCGTGGCGGCGCATCCTGCCATCGGTTGCCGTGGACGTCCAACCGGCCTGCCCCGCAGGGGTGTCGCACGCGCCAGGGGAACTTGCCGGGCCGCTCCCCGGCGATGTTCACTCCTTCGTGTGGCGGGTCAGGCGATGCGCGACCACTGCCCACCGGCACTGGGAAGGTCGGGAGCCGAACCGGGACGACACGCGAGTTGACGGATCGTCACCCGGGCCCATGGGGACACGAGTCAAGAATGCGAGCACCGGTGCAGAAAATGCGGCCTCGGCGCAAAGGCAGGCAGCCGGCCTCGGGTGGAGCCTCAGGGCACACCCCGAACTCACCGGCACCGCAGGACACTCCGGACCCCGCGGGACGAGGTCGGCCCGCTCACGTACGCAGTCGGCTGATCGTCGCCGTCGCCGTCGTGGCCGCCGCGATCGCCGGAGCGGGTGCTCCGTCCGTGATCGCCGCCTCCGGGGAACTGAACGACTCCCAGAACCTGGTGACGTCGGCCGAGCGGACCCAGGACGCCCTGGCCCTCGCACACTCGCTCGCCGACGAACGCGACGAGGTCACCGCGTACCTCGCGGCCGGCCGGCCCAAGGGCGAGGCCCCCTCGGAGCGCCGCAGCGCCCGCGTGGACCGCCAGGCCGACGAGCTGCGCGTCGCCGCCGTCGAGGCGGACGCCCCCGCGTCCTTCCTCAAGACGCTCGACGCGATCGCCGCCGTCCGCAGGTCGGCGCTCACCGGGGAGAGCAGCGCCCTCGAAGCGCACCAGGCGTACTCGACGGCCCTCACCGAACTCCACGCTCTCGCCGAGGACCTCGCCGAGAAGATTCCGCCCCGCGCGGGCTCCGGCGCGCACGCCCTCGCCGACCTCGACACCGCCGTCCAGCAGGCGGCCTCCACCCGTGGTCTGCTGCTCGCCGCGCTGAGCGTGCCCACCAGCAAGCAGACCACCACCGACCCCATCACGGGTCTGCCCACCACGACCACCACGTCGTCGGCCGCCGCGACGAAGCAGCGCGACGCGCTCACCGCCGCGGCCCAGCAGGCCAACGTCCGTGAGCAGGCCGCCCTCGCCGACTTCGCCGGCACGGCACCCAAGGCGGACCGGACCTCGTACGACTCCACGGTCAACGGGCCGGATGTCGCGTCCGCCGAGAAGTATCTGGCGGGCCTTGCGGACCAGCCCACGCTCTCCGACGACGAACTGGCCACCAGCACCAAGAAGCTGGACGCGGCGCTCTCCTCCCGCGTCGAGCTGATGCGCGGGGTCGAGGCGTCCCTCAACACCCAGCGCGCCGAGGAACTCGCCCAGCTGCGCGACGACGACGTCACCGCGCTGGAGATCCGCGTCGCGATCCTCGGCGCGCTCATGCTGCTCGCCGTCGGCGTCTCCACCGGCATGGCCCGGTCGCTCACGCGCCCGCTGTCCGTGCTGCGCCGCGGTTCGGCCCGGCTGGCCGCCGAGCCCGGCACCGGCGACCCGGTCAAGTTCACCGGCCGCAACGACGAGTTCGCGCAGGTCGTGCGCTCCGTCAACACGCTCCACACGCACGCCCTCGCACTCCAGGAACGCCTCGGCACGCTGGAGGGCGACCGCAAGCACCTCATCGGCCAGCGCCAGAAGATGGCCGACGAACGCGACAGGTTCCGTACCGAACTCGCCGAGGCCACCGCCCGTCTGGAGCAGGTCCGGCAGAACATCCACGGCACCTACGTCAGCCTGGCCCTGCGCACCCTGGGCCTGGTCGAACGGCAGCTCGGTGTCATCGAGGGGCTCGAAGAGCGCGAGCAGGACCCCGAGCGCCTCGCCACGCTCTTCAAGCTCGACCACTTCGCCACCGTCATGCGCCGCCACAGCGAGAACCTGCTGGTCCTCGCGGGCGCGGAGCACGGCCACCAGCACCCCGGCCCCGTCCCGCTGGTCGACGTCGTCCGCGCCGCCGTCAGCGAGGTCGAACGCTACGAGCGCGTCCGGATCTCCGCGCTGCCGCCGCACGCGCACCTCGCCGGGTTCGCGGCGGACGACATCAGCCACCTGGTGGCCGAACTCCTGGAGAACGCCTCCTCGTTCTCGCCGCCCGACATCCCCGTCGAGGTGTCCGGCTGGCTCCTGGAGAGCGGCGAGGTCATGCTCTCCGTCCAGGACGAGGGCATCGGCATGACCGGCGAACGCCTGGAGCGGCTCAACACGCGCCTCGCGGCCTTCGACGCCGAGGACCCGTACGACGAGGAGAGCGGCGAGGGCCTCGGGCTCGGCCTGTACGTGGTGGCCCGGCTCGCCCACCGGCACGGTGTACGCGTCCAGTTGCGCGAGCAGAAGCAGGGCGGCATCACGGCCGTCGTGGTCCTGCCCAAGGCGCTGCTCGCCGCCGCGCCGACCGTGGCCGTCCCCCAGGCGACCACCGCCCGCACGCCCGGGGGCGCCGCCGCGATGTCCCTGCCGGGAGCGGACGCCGAGGTCAACTCCAACGTCCTGTACGGCCGCCAGGGCCGCGACCCGCTGATCGCGGCAGCGGAGGACACCCTGCGCGAGACGGACGGCCCGGCGGGTACGACCACTCCGGACGGGGCGGCGGATACGGCCACCACGGACGGGGCGGCTGCCACGCCCGGGTCGACCGCCACGCCCGACCCGGCTGCCGCGCCCGATCTGACCGCCACGCCCGACCCGGCTGCCGCGCCCGAGCCGACCACCACGCCCGAGCCGACTGTCGTCGGCGAGTCCGCGGCTCCCGCCGAGCCTGCGGCCACCGCCGAGCCCGCCGTCCCGGAGGCGGCTGATTCCGTCGTGCCGGAGCCGGATCAGCCCGCCGGTCCCGAGACCACCATGGTCCTCATGGCCCCGGTGCCTGCCGTGCCTGCCGTGTCTCCTGTGCCTCCCGTGTCTCCCGAGCACGCCGTGTCTCCGGCGGACGAGGCCGCCGGGTCCGGCACGGCGGACGAGTCCGCTGAGCGCGGCGTCGCGTCGCCGGCGGACGCCCCGGCGGTCCGGCTTCCGGCCCAGGCCACCAAGGACCACCGCGCCGGAGGCAACCGCGCCCCCGACCCGTACGCCATCGGTCCCGATTCCCACGAGCGTGCCCCGGACGACGTACAGACGTCGCCGGAGTCGGCGGAGCCGATCACCGACAAGGGGCTGCCCAAGCGGACCCCGCGGATCGCCGCGCCCGCGCCGGTCGCCGGCCCGCGCCGCGCGCCTGTCGACGCCGAGGCACTGCGCCGCCGTCTCGGCGGGTTCCACCAGGGCGCCAGTGAGGGCCGCCGCGATGTCGAAGCGGAGATCGCCGAACAGACGTCGGAGCTGCAGACGCCCGCCGCACATGCCGTAGAAACCAAGGGGGACACCGTCGAGGAGGCAAGCAGTTGACCGCGTCCAGCACCTTCGGACTGAGCCATGAAGCCCGCAACCTGCACTGGCTGCTGACGAACCTCGTCGAGGAGGTGCCGGGCCTCCTGTCGGTCGCGGTGGTCTCCTCCGACGGCCTGCTGCTCCTCTCCTCCGACCCCGGGAGAAACGCGCAGGCGCGGCAGGACGAGGGGAGACCCTCGGGTCCCCGAGGGTCCGCGGCGGACCTGGCCACCATCGTCTCCGGCATCGGCAGCCTCGCCATCGGCGCCGCGAAGCTGATGGACGGCGGCACGGTCAAGCAGACGATGGTCGCGATGGAGGAGGGCGGACTCTTCGTCATGTCGATCAGCGACGGTTCGCTGCTCGGCGTGCACGGCGCCCCCGACTGCGACATGAGCGTCGTCGCGTACCACATGGCGCTCTTCGTGGGCCGCGCCGGACACGTCCTGACTCCCGAACTCCGCAGCGAGCTGCGCCAGTCGCTTGAGGCCACGACGATGGAGACGGCCAAGTGAGCGACGCGAACGCGCACGGCACGCCCAAACTGCCGGTCCGCGGCGGCGACCGCAAACCCGCCCGCGTACGCCCCTATTCGCTCACCGGCGGCCGTACGCGCTTCGGGCACGTGCTGCTCGTCGAGACGTTCGTGGCCGCACTGGAGGCCCCGGATGAGCGGCGTGAACTGGAGAATGGTTCACTCTCCACCCGGGTGATGCCGGAGATGAGGGCCATCGTCGAACTCTGCCGCCGGATGCGTACGGTGGCCGAGGTCGCGGCCCTTCTGAAGATGCCGCTCGGTGTGGTCCGGGTGCTCCTCAGCGACCTGGCGGACCAGGGCAAGATCCGTGTGTACGGAACAGGTCACGGCCCGGGACAGCCGGACCGTGCTCTGCTGGAAAGGGTGCTGAGTGGACTCCGTCGTCTCTGACGTCTCCCGCGTCTCGGATGTCTCCCGATCGTCCGGCCTCCCCGAAGTCGTGGAGCCCGACGAGGAGTTGAAAGCCTGGCAGAAGGATCGGACCCGCGCGCCGATCGCCACGAAGATCGTGGTGGCGGGTGGCTTCGGGGTGGGCAAGACCACCCTCGTCACCGCCGTCTCCGAGATCACGCCTCTCCAGACGGAGGCGCTGATGACACAGGCGAGCGAGGGCACCGACGACCTCAGCTCGACCCCGGAGAAGACCACCACGACGGTGGCCATGGACTTCGGCCGCATCACGCTCGACGACGACCTGGTGCTGTATCTGTTCGGTACGCCCGGACAGCAGCGGTTCTGGTTCATGTGGGACGACCTGGTGCGCGGGGCGATAGGCGCCGTGGTCCTCGCCGACACCCGCCGTCTCAAGGACTGCTGGCCGGCGCTGGACTACTTCGAGAGCTGCGGACTGCCGTACGTCGTCGCCGTCAACCACTTCGACGGCAGTGAGCGGTTCGACCCCGACGACGTGCGGGAGGCGCTCACGATCCCCCGGCACATACCTGTCATGATCATGGACGCGCGCCGCAGGATCTCGGTCGTCGAGAGCCTGCTGGCACTGGTGGGCCACGCGCTCGACGTCAGCCCCGAATAAGGCGTAACAAGGCGTACGCGTACGACAAGGCGTACGCGTACGCAGAGTGCAGAGTGAGGACCCGCATGCGGAAGATACTCGTCGTCGGAGCCGGCCAGTCCGGACTCCAGCTCGCCCTCGGACTCCAGTCGAACGGGTACGAGGTCACCCTGATGTCCAACCGGACGGCGGACGAGATCCGTACCGGGCGCGTCATGTCCACCCAGTGCATGTTCCACACGGCACTGGAGAACGAGCGCGCTCTCCAGCTGAACTTCTGGGAGTCCCAGGCTCCGAAGATCGAAGGACTCGGCGTCTCGGTCGCGGCCCCCGGCTCCTTCGACCCGGGCCCCTCGCAGCGCGCCATCGACTGGGTCGGCAGGCTCGACGGATACGCGCAGTCGGTCGACCAGCGCGTGAAGATGGCCGGCTGGATGGAGACGTTCGCGCAGCGCGGCGGCCAGCTCGTCATCCACGGCGCCGCGGTCTCCGACCTCGACTACTTCGCCCGTACGTACGACCTGGTCCTCGTCTCGGCGGGCAAGGGCGAACTGGTGTCGATGTTCGGCCGGGACGCCTCCCGCTCCCCGTACGCGGAGCCGCAGCGCGCGCTGGCCGTCGCGTACGTGCACGGGCTGGGCCCGCGCCCCGAGCACCCCGAGTTCGACGCGGTCCGCTGCAACCTCGTGCCCGGCGTCGGCGAGCTCTTCGTGATGCCGACGTTCACCACCTCCGGCCGCGCGGACATCCTCTTCTGGGAGGGCATACCCGGCGGCCCGCTGGACGCCTTCCAGGGTGTGAAGGACCCGGCCGAACACCTCTCCCTGACCCTGGAACTCATGGAGCGGTTCACGCCGTGGGAGTACGCCAGGGCCACCAAGGTCGAACTCACCGACGCGGGCGGCACGCTGGCCGGCCGCTACGCGCCCACCGTCCGCAACCCCGTCGGCCGGCTGCCCGGCGGCGGCCTGGTCCTCGGCGTCGCCGACGTGGTCGTGGCGAACGACCCGATCACCGGCCAGGGCTCCAACTCGGCCTCCAAGTGCGCCGCCTCGTACCTCGACTCGATCCTCGGCCACGGGGACAAGGAGTTCGACGAGGAGTGGATGCGCGCCACGTTCGAGCGCTACTGGGACACGGCCCAGCACGTCACGAAGTGGACGAACGCGATGCTCGGCCCGCCCCCGGAGCACGTCCTGAACCTGATAGGCGCGGCAGGTCAGCTGCCGCCCGTCGCGGACCGCTTCGCCAACGGCTTCAACGACCCCTCGGACTTCGAGAACTTCTTCTACGAGCCGGAGAGGACGGGGGCGTATCTGGCCTCTGTGACCGGCGCCTGAGAACCTCCCCTGTGCCGGGTCGGCCCCCAGTCCTGACGGGCTGGGGGCCGACCCCTTTCGGTGTAGCGCACGTCGGCGGCGAACGGGCCGATACGTCATATGGCCTGGCGTCGGGTCCGGCAACCCGGTAGGGATGTTTTATGGCGCCCTTGGAAGTGGGCTGCCTGAACGTCTGTTGGCAGCGGGGGGCATGATGAATTGGTGGCAGTTTGGTGTATTCGGAGCTGCCGGGGGCCTGAGTGTCGAACTGCTGGCCGTTTTTCGTGGATGCGCCGAATGGCAGGCGGCGCGCCGTACGGCAAGCGGTCGTCTTCGCGCCAAGCCACCCGCACTGCGTGCGTACTTGGACGCGACGGCTCATATCTGCCTCGCAGTACTGCGCTCTGCCATCGGAGCCGGTGCGGCATTACTCTTCGGAACCAGTGGGCAGATCAGTGGAGCCTATGCGGCGGTGGCGCTGGGGGTCTGCGCTCCGGCCATGCTCGCTCAACTCGGCTCTTCCCCTCAGATCGCTCGTCTCGTGGCCGGCCCAGCGACGCCCACGCCCGCGAGCGGTGGCGCCGCATCGAGTGGGACCGCTCTGGAGGCAACGGCTCCCGGGGGCGGCCAGTGAAAGCGAAACTGGAGCACCGAGTGCTGATGCGTCTCCTCGGAGTCTCCGGAGACGATTACCGTCCGCCCGCTCCCGTGGGGCAGTTCGAGCGGATCCCTTTGTACCGCCGTGTGGCAGCGGGTCTCTTCGGCGTCGACCTTGAGCGCCCTTTTGTCCGAGGGGAGATCGGCCCACGTGCCGGGACCGAGACTGAATCCTCTGTGGAACCGAAAGGAACCCTGACCAGGGACCGGTCGACCCGGGCTTCGGATACGTTCCTCCCGTTCTCGAAGGGCACTCCGGAGGAATCCGAATATCGTGAACCTCCTCTGGTGCCGGAAATTCTCGGGACCTCGTCCTCCGAGATATCGGAGGACGGTGGGTACAGCGGTCCCGAGATCGTGGGGCCCACACGCGCCCTGTTCCCTTTCCCTTTTGGTCATGCCGCCGTCTGGCAGGCTGCGGCGGCCTGCGTGTTCGTACTGGTCCTGACACTCGGAGGAATCTCGATCACCCTCTCGCGCCAGCCGTCGGGCGAGGTGAAACCGTATGGGCCGGGCCTCTCTGTCGATACGCCCCTCGCGAAGGGCGACTGCGTCAGCGTCAGGTGGCCGGGCGCCCCCTTCGACGGCGAACCCGAACTCAGGCTCGTGAATTGCCTCGGACAGGAGGTCTACGGACAGGTGATGGGGACGGTCTCGGCCGCAACCGCCACGGAGGCGCGACTGACCGGCCGTGGGCGGTGCGAGCAGTTGACCGAGGAGACCCGTAAGAAGCTCGCGGACGTACGCTCCTACGCCGCTGTCCCGACCAGGGCCGGCTTCGAGGCAGCCGGACGGCGTACCGCCTGTCTGCTCCTCGACGCGCGTGGCAAACCGTTGTTCGGTCCGATCGGGGAGCACCGCCCCCTTGGCATGCGATTTTCCGACACGGCCACCATGCAGAAGCGGGACTGTCTCGACAGGGTCTCCGACAACGAAGCCGAGCTGGTCTCGTGTTCGGGCCCACACCGTGAGCAGGTGCTCGGATTTCACCGGATGAGCCCGGGCACGACCCTCGCCGAGGCGCGAGGGCGGGCGACCGAGGCCTGCCAGAAGCACGAGCCGCCCAGCGACTACGGGTACGACCCGAAGCTCTACACAAGTTCGTCCTGGGTGGGCAACAGCGCGTGGTCCTCCGGCACGCATTCGGTGGTCTGTACGGCAGTGCGCAAGGACGGGGGCACCATGGGGGAGGGCGAACCGTAGGAGACGGGAACGGCCGTGGACGCCGGTGTTTCTACGGGGTGTCCGCCCTGTAGCCCTCGTCCGAGCCGTCCGTCGCGCCCTCCGGGAGCCTCGGTGGTGTGTACTGCTGCAGAGGTCTCCCCGACGGGTCCGGGCGGACTGCGCCCAGGATCGGGTTTGCTGCCAGGGGGGAGACCTTGATCTTTGAGCCTGGTCTCGGGGCCTGGATCACCAGGCCGTCGCCCAGGTACATCGCCACGTGGGTGGCCTCGGGGAAGTAGACGACCAGGTCGCCGGGGCGCAGGTCGGGCAGGGGGACGCGGGGGAGTTCGGCCCACTGTTCCTGGCTGGTGCGGGGGATGGGGCGGCCCGCGTCGGTCCAGGCCTGTGAGGTGAGGCCCGAGCAGTCGTACGAGTCCGGGCCCTCGGCGCCCCACTCGTACGGCTTGCCGATCTGGGCCACGGCGTAGCGCAGCGCCTCGCCTCCCTGCGAGGTGGGCCGGCGGGTGCTGCTGAGCGCGCCCGACGCCACCAGTTCGTCCTGGGCCTTCGCCACCCCGGACCTCTCCAGTTCGGCCACCCGTGCGAGTTGCTCCTCGGTGAGCGAGGCCAGCAGCTCCTCCACGTCCTTCAGCCGCTCGCGTACGAGGTCGCGGTCCTTTCTCTGCTGGTCGGCGAGGGCGAGCCTGTTGTCGAGGGCTGTGCGGGCCCGGCGTGCCAGGTCGTCCGTCCGCCGTTCGTCCCCCGCCAGCCGTTCCATCGTCCCGGCCCGCTCCTGCGACACCTGCCGGATGACGTGGCCCTGGTCGAGCGCGTGCTGCGGGTCGCGGGCGAGCAGCAGTTGTACGTACGAGGAGATCTCGCTCCTGCCCTGGTACTGCTGCCGGGCGAGCCGTCCCGCCGCGCCGCGGCTGCCGTGCAGGGCGCGGCGGGCCGCGGTGAGCCGGCCGGTGAGCTTCGCGACCTCGGCCCGTTGCCGCTTCAGCCGCTCCTCGGTCGCGTTGTACGTCTCGGTGGCCTTCTCGGCCTCCCGGTACAGCCGCTGAAGGTCCGTCAGCAGTTCTGCCACGGGGCGTTCGGCCACGGGGGAGCGGTCGTCCTGCGGATCGGGTGCGGCCGAAGCCTGTACCGGTGCGGCCGAAGCCTGTACGGGGGCTGGCACCAGTACCGCGCCCGCCACGATCGCCGCTGTGCAGGCCAGTCGCAGAAGCCTTCCTGACATGGCGTCACCTCCGGTGCGGGGCGGTATCTCCGCTCCTCCGCACCGTGAGCATCAGACGCCCGCGCGAGCCGCGCGCGCCGACCGTGGGCGGACCGGCCCAACGAGGTCACCCGTGGGTGTCCTCCGGCTTGCCGTCCGGCGTGGCGTCTGGCGTGGCGTCCGGCACCGGACCGGGAGCGGGGGCGGGGTCCGGGTCCGGGTCCGGCTTCGACCACGGCCACTTGAGTTTGCCGGCGCGGCCCGTGGGGTCGTACTCGTACTTCCATCCCTGGTGCAGGCCGAGGCGGCTGCTCGCG
Organism: Streptomyces dioscori; assembly: GCF_003024195.1. GTDB lineage: Bacteria > Actinomycetota > Actinomycetes > Streptomycetales > Streptomycetaceae > Streptomyces > Streptomyces dioscori. The sequence goes on along the minus strand of NZ_KZ679056.1, from coordinate 129,505 downwards.
GCGGCCTGTACGCGGCGGTAGACCAGGAGGGTGGGCGCGCCGCCGTCGTTCGACGGCACCGGGACGCGGTACACCTTCGGCGGGTGGCCGGTCGGGCCGAGCAGGACCGGCAGCACCCGGCCGTCCAGGGGGCCGCCCTCGAAGGGGGTGTCTTCGCTCTTCACCGGGCCAGTGTCACAGCAGGTGCGCCGCGTCGCCCACCACGGGCAGCACGCGGCGGGCCAGCGAGCCCATCGGTCCGTCCGCCGACTCCAGCGTCAGCGCGGCCCGTACGACCGCGGCGGTCTGTTCGTCGCGGGCGGCCGTCGCCACCAGGCAGGCCACGAACTGCTCGACGAGCCAGTCCCGCAGCTCGTCCAGCGGGGGCTCCTTCTCCTCGTCCAGCCAGATCAGCGAGGCCGCCTCGACGGCCGTGATCCACATCCGGACGGTCATGCGGAGCCGGTTGCCCGGCGCCTCGACCGCCAGGTGGCTGAGGATGTGCTCGGCGGCGGCCCGTCGTACGCCGTCCACGATGGCCGTCGTCCGCGACGTCTCGACCACGCTGCCGCCCTGCAGCAGGGCGCTGAAACCGGCGTCGTGCTGGTCGACGAAGGCGAGGTAGCGGTCCAGGGCGTTGGCGAGGCGGCGGGTGAGGGGGCCGTCCGGCGGTTCGGCGAAGCAGTGCTCCAGCTCTTCCGCGGCGGAGCGGAGGGCTGCCTCGTACAGCTGCTGCTTGCCGCCGGGGAAGTAGCGGTAGACCAGTGGGCGGGAGACGCCCGCGGCTTCCGCCACGTCGTCCAGGGAGATGTCCTCGGGGGCCCTTGTCGCGAACAGGGACAGCGCGGCTTCGAGGAGCTGGCTGCGGCGTTCCTCGACGCTGAGGCGTCGGTATGCGCGGGTGGGGGCCTGCGAGGTCATGTCTCGCAGGGTAGCCCGTCCCGGGGGGGTGCGGAGTGGGGTGGGAGGTGGGTGGGGGTTCGGGGGTGGGTGCGGGCCGGTGGGTGCTTGTCGCGCAGTCTCTCGCGCCCTTACAGGGACGGGCCCGTGCCGTTCAGGCCAGCAGGCCCGATGACTTCCACAGGCGGCGGCCCGTGCCTCGTAGGACTCCTATGTCGTCCAGGAAGTCCGTCAGGCGTTTCGAACCCGTCTGCATGATGTCGCGGCGGTGGGCGCTCGCCCTCACCTGGGCCTGGGCCTTCCGGCTGTCGAGGCCGACGTTCGTGTAGACCTCCGGGTTGACGAAGGCGACCGAGAAGACGCGGGCGAACTCGCCCGAGGTGATCCGGGTGAACTCCTGCGACCAGCGCGGCGCGGTCATCATCTGGCGGCGCAGTTCCTCACGGGCGTACCGGACGTGGCGCGCCTCCTCCACCACGTGGATCCGCGTCACCCCGCGCACCAGCGGCTGCACCCGCTCGTCCGGGAACGTCAGCCGCTGCATCCAGTCGAGCACCTCCTCGCCCAGCAGCGTGGCCGTGAACGAACCGGGGGTCGTGGACACCGTCTTGAAGAGCCGGCCCAGGTTCTGGTGCACCCGGCTCACCGGGTAGTGCGGGGTCCCGCCCCGGGTGATCAGCCGCGCGAACATCTTCGAGTGGCGGCACTCGTCCTCGATCTCGGTCAGCGCGTACCGCACGTGCGCGCTCGTCGCCGCCTTGTCGTAGATGTGCCGGACCAGCAGCTGCATGAGGATGATCTCGAACCAGATCCCCAGCGAGGCCAGCGCCGCCGCCTCGTGCCGGGAGAGCAGGATCCGCTGCTCCTCGCTCATCCGCTGCCACATCGGGGTGCCGTAGAGCGACACCAGTTCCGGCGGCCAGAACCACTTGCCGTCCTCGAACGGCGCGTCCCAGTCCAGCTCCTCGTCCGGGTCGTAGGAGTGCTTCGCGGAAGACGCGAGCAGCCGCTCGGCCACCTGTTCACGGTCCTTGAGCAGGCCGAGCGCGTCGCGCAGCTTCGCGATCCCGGTGTCCTCGGGGTCCTCCGTCGTCACGGTCGTCATGGCTGTGCCCACCTCGCCGTACGTCGTCATAGCTGGTGCGTGTGTGCGTGTGTGCGTGTGTGCGTGTGTGCGTGCTTGCGTGGGTCGTCGTGCCCTGAGGCACCCTGGTTACCGCCGGTCACGTCTTATGAGACTGCTTGTCAGCAAGCCCGTCAATCCCTCCTGCGCAACTTGTTGACCCGCCGTCTACCACGTGTGAGCCTGCGAGACATGCCGACCTACGACCTGTACGCCAAGGACCCCGGAGCTCCCCTCTGGCAGGTGCCCGCGACCGGCGCGGCACGGTTCAGCTGGGAGTACGACGAAGGGCGCGACCGCCTGCTGGCCCTCTACCAGAAGGGCAAGGACAAGCAGTGGGACGGGCAGAAGCGGATCGACTGGGACCTGGAGGTCGACCCGCACGACCCCATCGGCACCCCCGACGAGTCGATCTCCATCTACGGCACGCCGTACTGGGAGAAGATGAACGACCGCGACCGGGGTGAACTCCGCAAGCACGTCGCCTCCTGGCAGTTCAGCCAGTTCCTGCACGGCGAGCAGGGCGCCATGGTCTGCGCGGCCCGCATCGTCGAGTCCGTGCCCGACCTGGACGCCAAGTTCTACTCGGCGACCCAGACGATGGACGAGGCGCGGCACGCGGAGATCTACGCCCGCTTCCTCCACGAGAAGGTCGGGATGGTCTACCCGATCGACGACAACCTCCAGTCGCTGCTCGGCGACACCCTGCGCGACTCGCGCTGGGACATGCCCTACCTCGGGATGCAGGTACTCATCGAAGGGCTCGCCCTCGCCGCGTTCGGCCTGATCAGGGACACCACCGACAAGCCGCTGCCCAAGCAGATCCTCGCGTACGTCATGCAGGACGAGGCCCGTCACGTGGCCTTCGGCCGGATGGCGCTGCGCGACTACTACCAGCAGCTCTCCGACGCCGAACTGCGCGAACGCGAGGAGTTCGTCATCGAGGGCTGCTATCTGATGCGGGACCGCCTGCGCGGTACGGAGGTTCTGGAGAACTTCGGTGTTCCCAGGGCGGAGGCCGAGGAGTACACCGAGCGGTCGGAGTTCCTGGCCCTCTTCCGCCGGCTGCTGTTCTCCCGCATCGTGCCCTGCGTGCGCGACATAGGACTGTGGGGCAAACGCCTCCAGCAGGCCTACGTCGACATGGGCGTCTTCGACATGGGCAACTCCAACCTCGACCTCCTCATGTCCCAGGACGAGGAACTGGCGGAGAAGCTCGACGCGGACCGCTTCGCCGCGGAGGAACAGGCGCGGGTGACGGAGGTGGGTGACGCGATCCGGGCGGGGGAGGAGGCCTCCTAGCGCTCAGCAGCCCTGGCGCTCGGCAGCCTTGGAGCTCAGGAAGCCCCCTGGCCCTCAAGAAGTCCCCTGGCGCTCAGAAGCCCTGGCGCTCAGGAACCCCCTGGGGCTCAAGAAGCGGTCGGGCCTCCCCGGGCGGGAACGACGTCCGCAGGGTGAACGCGTACGCCGTGGCCCCGTGCGCCCGCAGATGCAGCAGACGCTCCTCCGCCTCGGCCACCGTCGGCCGGTGCCCGGCGGGCACCCACCACAGGGCCGTCATCGCCTCCCGGATCCGCTCGAACCATTCGTTCCGCCGGGTGAGAAGTTCGCGGTGCTGCCCCTGGTACATGAAGGCGGTGAGGGCGTCGCTGTCCCGCCACACCGTCAGATTGATGATCAGCCAGTCCTCGCCGAAGACGGACACGTCCGTCGCGTTGCCGTCGTCGCTCTGCAGCCGCCAGACGAATCCGTCGGCGGCGTCCGCGACCGCGTTCACCGGGTCGAGGGCGTCGACGAAGTCCTTCAACTGCGGGGAGTCCAGCGGGGCTTGTAGTCGGGAGATGTTCACCTGGGCGAGTTCGTACGCGGCTGCGGGTGACGTCATGACCGAACGTTAGGTCGGGCCGCGACCGTGCCACCACCCCCGTCTCACCGGTCGAGCACCGCCTCCATCACCGCGCGGGCGATCGGCGCCGCGTCCCCGCCGCCGCTGATGTCGCCCCGGTCGGCCGCCGCGTCCTCGACGACGACCGCGACGGCGACCGCCGGTTCCATGGAGTCGTCGTCCTGCGCCCAGGAGATGAACCAGGCGTACGGCGTACCGGAGTTGTGGACGCCGTGCTGGGCAGTGCCGGACTTGCCGCCGACCGTGGCGCCGGGGATCGCCGCGTTCGTGCCGGTGCCCTTCTCCACCACGTCCGTCATCAGCTCGCGCAGCCGTACGGCCGTCGAGGGGTTCATGGCCCGGCCCAGGGTGTGCTGCCCGGTGGCGGACACCGTGTCGCCGTCGTCCGTGGTCGTCCGCTCCACCAGGTGCGGGGTGCGCACCGAGCCGTAGTTGGCGACGGCCGCGGCCACCATCGCCATCTGCAGCGGCGTGGCACGGGTGTTGTACTGGCCGATGGACGACAGCGCGAGCTGCGCCTTGTCCACCCGGGTGTCGAAGGTGCTGGGGGAGACCCGGAAGGGGATGCCGAGCTTGCGGTCGTTGAAGCCGAAGCCGGCTGCCGTCGTGCGCATCGCGTCCCGGCCCGCCTCCACACCCAGCCCGGCGAAGACCGTGTTGCACGACCACTGGAAGGCGTACCGCAGCGACGCGTCCGCGCACCCCTCGACCTCGTTGGTCAGCCGCGCCGAACTGCCCGGCAGCCGGTACGGGTCCGGGGAGTCGGTGGGCGCGTCCAGGTCACGCACCACACCCGAGTCCAGCGCCGCCGCCGCGGTGACGACCTTGAAGGTCGAGCCCGGCGGATACGTCTGCCGCACCGCCCGGTTGAGCATCGGCTTGTCCGCCGCGCCGTTCAGCCGCGCCCACGCCCCGGCCACGGCGGAGCCCGTCCCGGAGAGTTCCCCGGGGTCGTAGGAGGGGGTGGAGACCAGGGCCAGGATCCGGCCGGTGGACGGTTCGAGGGCGGCCACCGCGCCCCGCCGCGCACCGAGACCGGCGTACGCCGCCTGCTGCGCCGCCGCGTCGAGCGTCGTGACCACCCGGCCGCCGGGGTCACGGGCCCGTGCGAGGTCGTTCCACAGGGGGAGCAGCGAGAGCGCCGGGTCGGTGCCCGCCAGTACGCCGTCGGCGGCCCCCTCCAGCAGGGAGGTCCCGTACACCTGGGAGGCGAAGCCGGTGACCGGGGCGTACAACGGGCCGTTCTTGTACGTGCGTTCGTAGCGGAACTGCTCCCCGGAGTCCCGGGACCCGGTGACCGCACGCCCGCCGACGAGGATGTCTCCGCGCGGCTGCCCGTAGCGGGCGATCGTGTGGCGGCGGTTGGCCGGATTCTCGTCGTACGTACGGGCTTGGACGAGCTGCACACGGGTGGCGTTGACGAGCAGGGCGAGCAGCAGGAGCGCGCAGAAGGCGGCGGCGTGCCGGATGTACCGGGTCATGGGCCGCCCGTTGCCCGTCACGGCGCGACCTCCCCGCCCTGCTGTGTCCCCGCACCCTGCGGCTTCCCCTCGCCCGGCCGTTTCTCCTCGCCCAGCCGTTTCTCCTCGCCCAGCCGTTTCTCCTCGTCCTGCTGTTTCTCCTCGGACCGGCCGCGTGCGGAGTCGCTGAGGCGCATCAGCAGGGCCACGATGATCCAGTTGGTGACGACCGACGAACCGCCCTGCGCGAGGAACGGCATCGCCATCCCGGTCAGCGGGATCAGCCCCGTCACCCCGCCCGCGATCACGAAGACCTGCAGCGCCACGATCGACGCCAGCCCGACCGCGAGCAGCCGGCCGAAGGGGTCGGCCAGGGCGAGGCCCGCCCGGATACCGCGCTCGACCAGCAGCCCGTACAGGATGAAGATCGCGGAGAGGCCGGCCAGGCCCAGTTCCTCGCCCGCCGTGGCCAGGATGAAGTCCGACTTCACGGCGAAGCCGATGAGGATCGAGTGGCCGGCGCCGAGGCCCGTGCCGAGGAACCCGCCGGCGGCGAACGCGAAGAGCGACTGGGCGAGTTGGTTCGGGCCCAGGCCCGCCTCGATCGACGCGAAGGGGTGCAGCCAGTCCTCGACCCTGCTGTGCACATGCGGTTCCAGCCAGCCGACGGCGAAGGCCCCGCAGGCCGCGAGCAGCAGGCCCACCGCGATCCAGCCGGTGCGGCCCGTGGCCACGTACAGCAGGATCACGAAGAGGCCGAAGAAGAGCAGAGAGGTGCCGAGGTCGCGTTCGAGGACCAGGACGCCCACGCTCAGCAGCCAGACCGCGAGGATCGGGCCCAGTACGCGTCCGGTGGGCAGTTGGAGCAGCCAGATACGGCGGCCCGTGTACGCGAGGGCGTTGCGGTTGGCGGCGAGGTAGCCGGCGAAGAACAGCGCGAGCATGACCTTCGCGAACTCGCCCGGCTGGATGGAGAACCCGGCGATCCTGATCCAGATCCGGGCGCCGTTCACCGAGGGGAAGAAGATCGGCAGGACGAGCAGGGCCAGTGCGGTGACGACGGACACGTACGTGTAGCGCTGGAGCACCCGGTGGTCGCGCAGCAGCACCACCACCGCGATGAACAGGGCCACGCCCAGGGTCGACCAGACGAGTTGCGTGGGCGCCGCCCGGTCGGCGGGGGTCTCCAGGTCGAGCCGGTAGATCAGGACCAGGCCCAGGCCGTTGAGCAGGACGGCGATCGGGAGCAGCAGCGGGTCGGCGCAGGGGGCGCGCAGACGCACCGCGAGATGCGCGAGGAGCGCGAGCACGCCCAGCCCGGCGCCGTATCCGGCGGCGCCGGGCGGGACGGCTCCGGTGCGTGCGAGCCCGACGCCGCAGTAGCCGTACACGGAGAGCAGGACGGCCATGACGAGGAGGGTGAACTCGATGCCACGGCGCCGGGGGAGGCGTACAACGGGAGCCGGCGGGTCCGCCTGCGCTGTCGTTCCGGGCGAGAGCATGTCCGGAAGTTAGCAAGCCGGTCGCCCGATGTCCTGTTATGTCGCGACAGAGGGGCTGTGCCGGTGTGCCTCGGGCGGTACGGGGGACGCGCTCAGCACCAGCGGGGCGAGGCGCCGATGTTGTCGATGTAGCGGGCGGCGCCCCAGGCCCAGGTGCCGTCGGCGAGGAGGTACCAGAGGGTGTTGCCCTGGACGCTCTGGCCGGGCGTCTTGCAGAAGATGGAGACGACCTCGCCGTACTCCGCGAAGCCGATGACGGAGCTGCTGCGGGTCGGCTTGTCCCGCAGGTTCAGCCCGCCGGGCGCGCTGATACGGCCCTTGTAGTAACGGGCGTGACTGCTGTCGTGGCTGCTGTCATGGTTGCCGTGGTGGTCGTCCCAGTCGTCACCGGCGAGGGCGGGGCTCGCGCCCCCGACGACGAGTCCGCCACAGGCGGCGGCTATCCCGAGACGACGGACGAAAGCGGTACGCAGAGACATGGCGGACTCCTCCGAAATGGTGACCAAGCCTGACTAACCGCCACATTAGAATCCCCTCCCCGCGACCGCGCGCCACACTGAGCCATCGGGGCACAGCCACGGGGGCGCACCCCCTAAGGGGCGCGGGGAACGGCGCAATCTTTTGTCTTTGGGGGGCCGCACCCCCTAAGGGGCGTGGGGAACGGCGCAATCTTTCGTCTTTGAGGGGCGCAGCCCCCAAGGGGCGCGGGGAACGGCGCAGTCCTTTGTCTTCAGGGGCGCGGGGAACGGCGCGACCAGCCACGACGGACCCGCACCCGACAACCGACCGCCCCTCAGGAACCGGCCAACGTCAACACGGCAACCGCACCCCCACCCACCCCGTTGGCAAACACAAGCCGCGCCCCCAACACCCCCGCCTGCCCCACGGCAATGGTCAACCCCAACCCATGCCCCCGAGCACCCCCCTCCGTCCGGAACCGCTGCGGCCCATGCCCCAGCAGATACTCCGGATACCCGTCCCCGTGATCCCGCACGGTGATGACACCCCCGTCGACCGTCAACGTCACCGGCCCCCGCCCATGCCGATGGGCGTTGGCCACAAGATTCCCCAGCACCCGCTCCAACCGCCGCTGATCGGTCTCCACGACGGCATCCCGCACCACCCGCACCTCGGTACGCAAGCCCGTACCCGAGTCCGCGGCCCGCACCACCCGCTCGGCCACAGCCCCCAGCCGCACCGCGTCCACCTCCGCCCGTTCGCTGCGCGCGTCCAGCCGGGAGATCTCCAGCAGATCCTCGGTGAGCGTGCGCAGTGCGGCGACCCGGTCCCGGACGAGTTCGGTGGGGCGGCCGGGCGGCAGCAGTTCGGCCGCCGCGTGCAGCCCCGTCAGCGGAGTCCGCAGCTCGTGCGCCACATCCGCGGTGAACCGCTGCTCGCTCAGCAGTTTGTTCTGCAGCGAGGACGCCATCGTGTCCAGCGCCCCGGCCACCGCGGCCACCTCGTCCTGAGGACCCGCCCGGCCCCGGGTCGACGTACCCCCGGCCCGCGCACCCTCGATCGGCGTACCCCCGGCCCGGGGATCCCCCACCCGCGCGTCCAGATCGCCGGCGCTGATCCGCCGCGCCACCTGGGCCGTCGAGTGCAGCCGCCGCGTCACGCGCGTCACCGCGAACGCGCCCACCAGCAGCGTCACGCCGATCGCCAGCGCCGAGGAGCCGAGGATCGCCCGGTCGAGCCCCTCGATCGTGCGGACCCCCTGCGCGTAGTCGACCCGCACGGCGAGCGTCCGTCCGCCGCTCACGGGCCCGGCCGCCCACATCGTGGGGTACGGGTCACCGGTCCCGACCATCGTGCCGCGCTGCCCGCCCGCCGCGAGCGTACGCAACTCGGCGGGCAGCCCCGCCAGATCCACGCCCGCGCCCGGTGGCAGCCGGTCGCCCGCCTCGAACGCCTCCGTGGTCTCCGCCAGCCGGTCGAGCGCGTGGTCGCGGGCCTCGCCGACGGTCTGGTCGGTCACCGAGACGTGCACGAGGATGCCGAGGAGCGCGGCGAGCCCGCAGCACATCACCGTGATGAAGACGGCTGCCTTCCAGGTGAGGCCGGCGGTCCGCCGGCGCAACCGCCCGATGCGGCCGGCCTCGGGGGGCGCCCCTGGGAGCGGTCGGGGAGGAGGTCCGGGGCGCGGCCCCTCCGGTGGACGGTTCACCGGGGCGCGGCCGAGGCGGCGGGGGTGCGGGCGGGCGCGCGTCCGGAGGGCGTGGCCGTGGCCCCGACCCGCAGGATCTCGTCCTTGGCCGCGAGCATCGCCCGCTGCCGCCGGTCCCACGACCACACCGTGCGGTACTCGTAGCCCGCCAGTGTCGACGGCGAGCGGATGATCACGTCCCGGCCCGCGATCTCCACGCCGAGCGTGCTGTCGGTCGTCGCCATGACCTCCGTCAGCCGGTGCCCGATGACGGTGTAAGCGCGCACGCCCAGCTGGTGGTCGGGCATCCGCACGCCGAGCACCATGTCGTCGCGGCCGTCACCCGTGAGATCGCGGTAGTAGGCCCGCAGGACCGGGCACGTCCGGCCGCGCGCGCTCTTCCCGCCGCACCCTGCGACCTGCCGGGCCGTCTCCGCGTAACGCCCCTTGCCGGTGTAGAGGTCCGGGTGGGCGGCGATCTCCGCGCGGAAGACGGTGACCGGGTCGGCCTTGCGGATGTCGTCGCCCGGGACCGGGACGCCTTCGACCGTCTCGGTGTCCGCCTCGCCGTAGTCGACGGCTGGCGAGGCGGCGGGCGGGACCTGCGGCCACAGCCGGGTCGGCCCGACGGCGGTGGACGTCGGACCGGCGCCGCGCAGGTCGCCCGGGTCGCCGCAGCCCGCCAGCAGCGGACCGGCGAGCGCCAGCGCGACGAGCAGTGCGACTGGCTGCGCGACTGGCTGCGTGACCGGCTGCGCGACCGGCTGGGTGAGGGCCGCGGGGCGGTTGTGGATCACTGCGCTCCTGCGTCGGGGCCGGACGGGGTCAGGGAGCATGGCTGAACGACCCTGCTGTCCGGGACACCTTATTCGTACGGAAGTCCCTTTTGTTCACCGAGTGGACCGAGTGGTCCGGGCGAGCCGGGCGAGCCGGGCGAGCCGAGTGGTCCGGGCGGGCGGGGCTGTCGGCGCCGCCCGCCCGGTTACTCGGCCTACTCGGCCAGCTCCTCCAGAAGGCGGGCCGTGGCAAGACCGGTCCGCAGGTACTCCACGAAGAGTTCGTTGTGCAGGGCCCACGGGGAGCGGCGGGAGCGGATCAGCCGGATCGCCTCGTCGGTCGTACGGCCCGCGAGGATCAGGGCGTGCGCGACGACGAGCCCCGAGCGGTTGTAGCCGTGGAAGCAGCGGACCAGGACGCGCCTGCCCTCGTCCAGTGCCTCGGTCGCGGTCCGGGCGAGCCGCATCACGCCGGCCAGCTGGGTGCCGTCCAGCGGCCCGTCCGGGATGTCCCACACATGGTGCTCGACACCCGGCTCCGGGCCGTGGCCGGGTAGTCGCAGCAGGGTCAGCACCAGATCGAACTCGTCGTGCACGACGGCGAACTCCGGTTCGCCCGACCGGCCCGTGTACTGGTGCCCGCCCATCCACAGACCGGGCACTATCTCGCTCCACGGGCTGTCCGGGACCGGCACATCGGGTTGCCTTCTGCGAGCCCGCAACGGCGCCTCCCCCTCCAACTACTGCCAAAGGTAGCTGCCTTCTTGCCCCTGGAGCACCCCGCCTGTTCCCATGGTCGAGGGGTGATGATGCATGAACGCACTGCGCGTCATACCGACTTGGCGGCACGGTCAGGAACGGCTCTACGTCTGCCGCACGGACGGCAGGAACGTCGCCTGGTACGACAGGGAGGCCGCCCGGGTCAATCTGCTCAGCGAGGAGCGGCGCGAGGACGTGCTCGATGTGCTCGGACCGTTCCTGACCGGAACGGTGACGATCGGACCGCCACCGGTGCCGACCCCCGCCGAACTCGCCCGGCTGTCCCTGCACCCGGACGACGACCTCGCGCCGAACCGGCCCGGCGAGGCCCTGCAGACCGTGCTCGACCACGAGCCGGGCCCGCAGCGGCGGATGCGGCCGGATCCCAGGCGGCACGCCCTGGCGGCGGAACTCGCGGTCGGTGAGGCGCTGGACCGGCTGAAGGGGGCAGGGTGGCGCACCCTGCACTCGGTGCCGCTGCCCGGCGGGGACCGCGTCCATCACCTGGTGATCGGCCCGGGAGGCCTGTTCGCCGTGCACACGGTGTACGCCCGCAAGCAGCGCGTCCTCGTCGCCGATCCGATGGTGACGGTGGGGCGCCGGGAGGCCCGGCCCCTGCTGCGCGCGGTCCGCGCCGACGCGGACCGCGCCTCGTACGCCCTGACCGCCGAGGTGCGCCCCGTACTGGCTCTCTTCGCCCCCCGGGACGTCTCGGTGACGGTCCCGCTGCGCGACCTACGCATCCTGCTGGACACGGACGCGACATCCCTGGCCCGCTCGGGAGGCGTCCTCAAACCGGCGGACGTGGAGGCCCTGCACGCGATGGCCCGCGACCGGGGGACGTGGGTACAGCTCTGAATCCCGGCGCCCGGCGCCCCGAAGGGGCGCCTCGAAGGGGCGCGGGGAACGGCGCGGCTGGCCCCCACCGGCCCGCGGTCGAGTGTCCGGGCGGTGTTCCGGGTCTCGGTTCCGCAGGCCGCACCGAAACGCGCCCCGAAAGGGGCGCGGGGAACGGCGCGGCCGGCCCCAACCGGCCCGCGGTCGAGTGTCCGGGCGGTGTTCCGGGTCTCGGTTCCGCAGGCCGCACGGAAACGCGCCCCGAAGGGGGCGCGGGGAACGGCGCGACCGGCCCCCACCGGCCCGCAGCCGAGCGTCACGGCAGTGATCCCGCCAGGCCCGCGTCCAGCAACGGCCCCAGCAGATCGCCGAGGCGATCGAGACGGGGCGCGATGTCCTCGGCCCCGAAGGCCAGTTCGGAAGGAGCGCCGCAGGACTCGACCTCGTCCCACGTGACAGGCGTGGAGACCGTGGGGGCCGCCCGGGCCCGGAGCGTGTACGGGGCGGCGGTGGTCTTACGGGCCGCGTTCTGGCTGAAGTCGACGAAGACCTTGGAAGGCCGCAGACTGCGCGTCATCCGGTGGACGACCAGTCCGGGCAGGTCGCCCTCCGCCTCCACCGCGAGCGCCTTGGCGTAGGCGGAGACCTCGGCGGACGGGGTCGGCTGCAGGGCAGCCAGCAGATGCAGCCCCTTGGACCCGGACGTCTTCGCGTACGCCGTCAGCCCGTCCGCCGCCAACCGGTCGCGCAGCCATACCGCGACCCGGCAGCACTCCACGATCGTGGCCGGTGCGCCGGGATCCAGGTCGAGGACCAGCCGGTCGGCGACATCAGGGGTCCGCGCCGACCACTGCGGGGTGTGGAACTCGGTGACCAGGTTCGCGGCCCACATCAGGGAGGGCAGGTCCTGGACCAGGACCATCCGGGCCGGCCCCTCCGAACGGGGGACCTCCGTGGTGGCGACCCAGTCGGGCGTACCTGGCGGGACGTTCTTGGTGAAGAAGACCTGGCCGTCCGGGCCGTCCGGATAGCGCAGCAGGGAGACCGGGCGGTCGCGGAGATGGGGGAGGAACGCCTCCGCCGCCGTCGCGTAGTAGTGCAGCAGCTCGCCCTTGGTGAAGCCCGTCGCCGGGTGGAGCACCTTGTCGAGGTTGCTCAGGGTCACCTTTCGCCCGGCCACCTCAGTGATTGGCGTCATAGGATGACAATCCCACGCATTCGCAAGAAAACGGATGCACGGGGGACAGGGGACAGGACAGGACGGGACGGGACGGACGACAGCGACCTGAAGGGTGTCGAACGTGAGATCCATTTGGAACGGTGCCATCTCCTTCGGCCTGGTCAGCATCCCGATCAAGCTGGTGAACGCCACGGAGAACCACTCGATCTCCTTCCGCCAGATCCACACCGAGGACGGCGGACGCATCCGCTACCGCAAGGTGTGCGAGAGGGAGGACCGCGAGGTGGCGTCGTCGGAGATCGGCAAGGCGTACGAGGACGCGGACGGCACGATGATCCCCATCACGGACGAGGATCTGGCCGCCCTGCCGCTCCCGACCGCCCGGACGATCGAGATCCTGGCCTTCGTGCCGGCCGACCGGATCGACCCGCTCCAGATGGACACGGCGTACTACCTGTCGGCGAACGGGGTGCCGGCGGCCAAGCCGTACACCCTGCTGCGGGAAGCACTGAAGCGCAGCCAGAAGGTCGCCGTCGCGAAGTTCGCGCTGCGCGGGCGGGAACGGCTGGGCATGCTGCGGGTCGTCGACGACGTCATCGCCATGCACGGGCTGCTGTGGCCGGACGAGATCCGGGCGCCCGAGAACGTCGCCCCGGACGCGGGTGTCACCGTCCGGGACAAGGAACTGGACCTTGCCGACGCGCTGATGGACACGCTGGGGGAGGTCGATCTCGCGGAACTGCACGACGGCTACCGCGAGGCGGTGGAGGAACTGATCGCGGCGAAGGCGTCCGGGGAGGTGGCGCCGTCGGCGCCCTCCGCCGGGAAGTCCGAGGGCAAGGTCATCGACCTGATGGCCGCGCTGGAGAACAGCGTGCGGCAGGCTCGGGGTGCTCGGGGTGAGGATGCGGAGGTGAAGCCTCTTCGCAAGGGGGCGGCGAAGAAGACGGCTGCGAGCTCTTCGAAGCCGCCGTCGGGCAAGAAGAAGTCTTCGACGAAGAAGACGACCGCGAAGACGACCACGAAGTCGGCGGCGAAGAAGTCGTCGGACACTCCCCCACCCAAAAAGTCTCCCCCCAGAAAAAAAGCTACGGCCTGACCGTCTTCATCCACCTGCGGGCTGTCGGTGGCTGGCCGGGCAGTTCGGCGTGGATTCGTGATCGGGTGCGGGCCGTTTGTGGCTGGGCGCGCAGTTCCCCGCGCCCCTGAAAGACGCGCCTGCCGCTGCGTGTGGGGGCGGGGGCGCTCCGGGACATGTGGTCGGTGCTCCCGAGCCGACAGGTGTACGCACCTTGCCGCACCGCCCACACATCCCGAACCACCCCCTCAGCACGATCGAGCGCCCGCACGCCGGAGGGTCTGACCGCCCCACCCCCCGAGGGGCGCGGGGAACGGCGCACTCAACCACGCACGACCCGCACACACAAACACCGGGCCCGCCCCCACCCCTTCAGGGGCGCGGGGAACGGCGCGCTCAGCCACGTACGACCCGCACGCACAAACACCGGGCCCGCCCCACCCCTCCAGGGGCGCGGGGAACGGCGCGCTCAGCCACGTACGACCCGCACGCACAAACACCGGGCCCGCCCCCACCCCCTCAGGGGCGCGGGGAACTGCGCAACAAGCCCCACCGGTCGAAGCCGGAGCAGAGACCCGGACATGCGCGAGCTGTTCCGGATGCGTGAGCAGTGCGTGGATCGCGTTGTCGATGAGGTTGACCGTGGTCTCGTGCCCCGCGCTGATCATCAGCACCAACGTGTCGAGGAGCTCCTGCTCACTCAGCCGCGTACCTCCCTCGTCGTCACGCGCGGAGATGAGCGCGGAGGTCAGATCGTCCCCGGGCGACGCCCGTTTCGCGGCGACGAGTTCACCGAGTGCCGCGTACAGCCGCGTGTAGATGTCGGTCACCTCCTCCGGCGTGGCCGCGGTGTTGAAGACGCCGTCCACGACGGCCTGCATCTCCGCGCCTTTCTCCTCGGGCAGCCCGAACAGCTCACTGATCACTTGGATGGGGAGGGGGTAGCAGAACTCCTCGCGCAGGTCGACGACTTCGGACCGCCGTCCGGCGTCTTCGATCCGGTCGAGCAGTTGCTCGGTGATCTCTTCGATACGAGGTCGCAGCGCGGCGGTACGGCGTGCGGTGAATGCCTTCGAGACCAGCGCCCGCAGCCGTTTGTGTTCCCCGCCGTAGGCCGTGAACATGTTCTGTACGGCGACCCAGGTGAACAGTGGCCACTCGGGGGAGATCTCCCCGTTGATCCACAGCGGCCAGTGCTGCCGTGGATCCTTGGACACCCGCGGGTCCGTGATCCGGCTGCTCCGGCCGTTTTAACCGCTCTGCCTGGTCTGACATGGGAGCCTCCGGGTACGCACACTCGAACCCCTGCAACGGACAGGACGCCGAATGACGTTACGGGGCTGCGGCGCACGTCGGCGAGAGCGCGCGGGACCCACTGCGTACTTCGGCAAGTTCCCTACGTGTAATGGCAAGTTGAGGTTGTCCCTCCGTTCTATTCTCATGATCCCCGGTGAATGTTCCCCGGTGAGAGGTGGAGGCAGCCCAACCATGCCGAGCAGTGACGCGCCGAGGTGGCTGCGACCGTTGGGTCCGGAGGTGCGGACCCTCCCGGCCGGTCAGTGGTGGGACGCGGTCCGGGTCCCCCTGGCCACGGGCCTGCGCATCCTCGAACAGCTGGGCTCGCGGACGGGAGCGGTGATCGAGGACGGCTACGGCGGCGTCCTGTACTGGCTCGTCCCGCCGGGCGAGGCCGCCACCTGGGACGTGCCCCCGGCCCGCGTTCTCGGTGCCGGGTCGCACGTGGCCGTCCCGCCCCGGCACCGTACGTACGCGCCCGGTCTGCACTGGCGCGTACCGCCGACCAGGACCCGGCACTGGACTGACCCGGTCCACCTCCACGCCGCCCTGCGCCGCGCCCTCTCCTGACCGGGGGCGCGAGCGGCGAATTTCCGTCTCGCAGCCTTCTGGCGCGGAGATCTTGACGGCTTTGAGTTACCGGTAACATCATGGTTGCCGTAGCGCCGCCGCCGACGCCCCGGTCGGCTCGTCGCCCGCGGAAGCGCGGGCCGCAAACCGCCGACTGGAGTCCGCGTGAGTGACCGAGTGAGTGACCGCGTGAGTGACGACGCGCGGGCGGGCGTCAGCCGTGACGGCGTCACCGGCCCCGCCCGGGGTGCTTCCACCGCGGGCGCGCCGGCCGGGCGTGACTCGGCCGCGCCACCGGTCACGGGTGTCGTGCAGGTCGCGCCACCGGTCACAGGCGTCGGGCAGGCCGCGCCCGTGTTCAGTACCGCCGCGGTCGTCGCCTCCTGCGGCGGGTTCGTGCTCATCGGTGTGCTCCAGGCGCTGTACGGGCCCTCGATCCCCGCCCTCCGGAGGGAGTTCGGGCTGTCGCCCTCGGCCGCCGGGCTCGCGCTGAGCGCGCACTTCGTCGGTGGCGTCGCCGGAGTGCTGCTCTTCGACCGGCTGTACGGCCGGCTCGGCAACCGGCAGATCCTCGGGGCCTCGTACCTGCTGATGGCTCTTGGTGCGGCGGGCTTCGCACTCGCGCCGAACTGGTCCGTCGCGCTGGCCTCGGCCCTGCTCGCCGGGCTCGGTTTCGGCGGTATCGACTACGGGCTCAACCAGCTGTTCGCCGTCGGCTTCGGCCACCGTTCGACCGCCATGCTCAACATCCTCAACGCGCACTTCGGTATCGGCGCGATCCTCGGACCGGCCGTGATCGGTGTCGTCGGCGCCGAGCACTATCCGGTGGTCTTCCTTGTCTTCGCCGGCGTCAATCTGCCGCTGTTGCTGTGCCTCAGGGGTGTGCGGGAGCACGCGCCGCAGCCGGGGGAGGGGGAGCAGGCGGCCGGTGGTACGTCCGTTCTCGGTCGCAGTCTGGGGTCGGTGCTCGCCATGTTCGTCACCCTGTACGTGCTCCACGTGGGTATCGAGGCGGGCGTCGGCGGCTGGGAGCCCACCCATCTGGAGGCGGTCGGGTACGGCGCCGGGGCCGCGGCCACCGCCACCTCCGTGTACTGGCTGATGATGACCGTCGGCCGCTTCCTCGCGGCACCGCTCGCGCTGCGCCACTCCGCCCAGTCGATCGTCACCGTCTCGTGCGCCGGCATGACGGTCTGCCTGCTGCTGGCCACGATCCCGGGCCTCGCCCCCTACGCGTACGCGGGAGTCGGCCTGTTCATCGCGCCGATCTTCCCCACCGGCCTGCCCTGGCTCAACCGCGCCGCCCCGAGGGCCCGCCGAGCCGGCGCGGTGGTCATCGCCGCGTCGATGGTCGGCGGAGTCGTCGCCGGACCCGCGCTCGGCAAGGCCATCGAGTGGTCCGGGGTGCGTGCCGTCCCGCTCCTGCTGGGCGTGGGCTCGGCGCTGTGCCTGGCCGTCACGCTCCGGCTGGTCCGTGCCACGCGCCCGGTGGCGGCCCGGCACGGCAGACCTCACCGCGTCGACCGCTGACGCGGTCCCCGCACCGATCCCCTGTCCGAGCTGAAGGGAAGCAGCATCCTGATGACTGTTCTGAGTACGTCCTCCGACGGATTCCGGCTCCATGGAGAGCCGTTCCGGATCATCTCCGGTGCGATGCACTACTTCCGCGTCCACCCCGACCAGTGGGCCGACCGGCTCCGCAAGGCCCGGCTGATGGGCCTCAACACGGTGGAGACGTATGTCCCCTGGAATCTTCACCAGCCCGAACCCGGCACGCTGGTCCTGGACGGCATCCTCGATCTGCCCCGCTATCTGCGGCTGGCCCAGGCCGAGGGTCTGCACGTTCTGCTGCGTCCGGGCCCGTACATCTGCGCCGAGTGGGACGGCGGCGGCCTGCCCTCCTGGCTCACCACGGACACCGACATCCGGCTGCGCACCAGCGACCCCCGTTTCACCGACGCGCTCGACCGCTATTTCGACCTCTTGCTGCCCCAGCTCGTGCCCCAACTGGCCGCGAACGGCGGGCCGGTGATCGCCGTGCAGGTGGAGAACGAGTACGGGGCGTACGGCGACGACCGCGCCTATCTGGAACACCTCGCCGAGTCCTTTCGCGCCCGGGGTGTGGACGAGTTTCTGTTCACCTGTGACCAGGCCGACCCGGCGCACCTCGCGGCCGGCAGCCTCCCCGGCGTCCTCACGACCGGCACCTTCGGCAGCAGGATCACCGAGTCGCTCGATCGGTTGCGGGCCCATCAGCCCGAAGGGCCGCTGATGTGCGCGGAGTTCTGGATCGGCTGGTTCGACCACTGGGGCGAACCGCACCACGTGCGTGACGCGGCCGACGCCGCCGCCGACCTCGACCGGCTCCTCACCGCGGGCGCCTCGGTCAACATCTACATGTTCCACGGCGGCACCAACTTCGGCTTCACGAACGGCGCCAACCACGACCACGCGTACGCGCCCATCGTGACCTCGTACGACTACGACGCGGCCCTAACCGAGTCCGGTGACCCGGGGCCCAAGTACCACGCCTTCCGCGAGGTCATCGCCCGTCACGCCCCGGTACCCGATGAGGCCGCCCCCGCACCGAGTCCCAAACTGCCCGTCACCGTGGTGGAGTTGGGCGAGCGTGCGCCGCTGCTCCCGCATGCGGGCGTCCTCGCCGAGCCGGTACGTGTCGACGCCGGTCCGGTGACCATGGAGGAGCTGGGACTGCGGGCCGGGTACGCCCTCTACCGCACCACGGTTCCCGTCTCCGGCGACGGTGTCCTGCACTTCGCGGGCGGGGTCGGCGACCGCGCGTAGGTCTTCGTGGACGGCGCCCCCGTCGGCGTACTGGAACGGGAACGGCACGAGGAAGCCCTGTCCGTGCGTGTGCCGCGGGCCGGTGCCACGCTGGACGTGCTCGTCGAGAACATGGGCGGGGTCAACTACGGGCCGCGTATCGGCGCACCCAAGGGACTGCTCGGCCCCGTCACCTTCGACGGCACCGCCCTGCACGGCTGGGACTGTCACCCCCTGGCCCTGGAGGGTGCGGGAGCGGTTCCCTTCGCTCCGGCCGCCGACTCGCCGTCCGACGCCGGGCCCGCCTTGCACCGCGGCACCTTCGAGGTCGGGACGCCCGCCGACACCTTCCTCTCCCTGCCCGGCTGGACCAAGGGCCAGGCCTGGATCAACGGCTTCCACCTCGGCCGTTACTGGAACCGCGGCCCGCAGCGCACGCTGTACGTGCCCGCGCCCGTCCTGCGCCCCGGCACCAACGACGTCGTCCTGCTGGAGTTGCAGGCCACGACCGAACCGCGCGTCCAGCTCACCGACACCCCCGACCTCGGCCCGGTGAACCCGTGATGCCGCCGCTTCGCCTGAAGGTGTCCACACCGGCCGCGCCACCCCTCACCGGCCACCTCCCCTTCTCCGACGCCCCCGGCGTCCCCGACCCGATCGAGGTCACCAGCCGTCACCTCACCCGCGGCGGGCGCCCCTGGTTCCCGGTCTCCGGCGAGTTCCACTACACCCGTTACCCGGCGGGGGAGTGGGAGGAGGAGCTGCTGAAGATGAAGGCGGGCGGGGTGACGGCCGTCGCCAGTTACGTCATCTGGATCCACCACGAGGAGGTCGAGGGCCGGATCCGCTTCGACGGCGACCGGGACCTGCGGCGCTTCGCCGGACTCTGCGCCCGCCACGGCCTGGACTTCGTCCCGCGCATCGGCCCCTGGTCGCACGCCGAGGTCCGCAACGGCGGCTTACCCGACTGGCTCCTGACCCGGGCCTGCACCCCGCGCACCGACGATCCCGCGTACCTGGCACCCGTACGCACCTGGTACGAGGCGATCGCGGCGCAGCTGAGCGGGCTCGACCGCGCACACGGCGGCCCGATCGTCGCGATCCAGATCGAGAACGAGCTGTACGACCAGCCCGGTCACCTGCTGACGCTGAAACGCATGGCCCAGGCGGCCGGCCTGAGCGCCCCGCTGTGGACGTCGACGGCGTGGGGAGGTGTCGAACTCCCGCCCGACGAACTGCTTCCGCTGTACGGCGGCTACCCCGAGACCTTCTGGACCGAGGCCGACGGCGGCTGGCCCGACACCTGCCGCACCCACTTCTTCTTCACCCACCAGCGCGACGACGAGGGCATCGGCGCCGACCTGCGCCCGACGACGGTACGCGGTACCGACCCGACGGCCACCGAGGAGCGATTCCCCTGGGCCACCTGCGAGTTGGGCGGTGGCATGGCGGTCTCGTACCACCGCCGCCCCCGGGTCGAGGCGGCCGACGTCGGCGCGCTCGGCCTCACGAAGATCGGCTGCGGCTCGGTGTGGCAGGGCTACTACATGTTCCACGGCGGTACGAATCCGGTGGGCGAGCGGACGACCCTCCAGGAGTCCCACGCGACGGGCTACCCCAACGACCTCCCCGTCCGCACGTACGACTTCCAGGCCCCGCTGGGCGAGTACGGCCAGTACCGCCCCTCGTACGACGAACTGCGCCTGCAACACCTGCTGTTGGCGGACTTCGGCCGGCTGATCGCGCCGATGGAATCCTTCCTCCCGGTACGGCGGCCGTCGGGGCAGGACGACCGGGACACCCTGCGCTGGGCGGTCCGGGCCTCGGCGGACTCCGGCTTCCTCTTCGTCAACAACCACCAGCCGCACGAGGAGCTGCCGGACCACCCGGACACCTCGTTCACGGTCGAGTTCCCGGCGGGCCCCGCACTCACCTTCCCGAGCACACCGGTCACGGTCCCGACAGGCGCGTACTTCTGCTGGCCGCTGCGCCTGGAGGTGGGGAGTCTGCGTCTGGACTGGGCCACCGCCCAGCCCGTCTGCACGATCGCCGACGACGACGGCCGCACGGTCCTGGTACTGGCGGCGACGGACGGCGTCCCGGTCGAACTGGCCCTGGATTCGCGTACGTTGCGGTCGGTCCGGGTGTCCTCCGGGCAGAGCGCCACACTCGACGACCGTGTCCTGGTCACGGGGTTGCGGCCCGGTACCGACGCCCTGGTCGAGGTGGACACGGCGGACGGCGACCGCGTCGGCCTCCTGGTCCTGGACGCGAAGACGGCCCGTACCGCCTACAAGGGTGTCGCCTGGGGAGCGGAACGGCTGGTGCTCGCCGACTCCGACTCCGGTAGCGGCGCCGGGGTCGGAGTCGTCTTCGACGAGCACGCGCGGGGCGGGCAGGGGGAGGTACGGGTGCACAGCCCGGCCGGTGAGACCTCGATCGCCGTGCTGCCCGCGCCGCGGCGGCCTCCGGCCGTGACGGGCGGGAGCGTGCGGGAGTCGCGGGACGGGGTGTTCACGCGCTACCACCTGACGGGGGACGGCTGGGACCCGCGGTTCGGGGCAGAGGGCGGGGGAGGGCGATCGCGCGTCGGAGAGGCTGAACCGGTGCGTGCCGCCGGACCGGCGCCCGAACCCGTGACGGGCGTGCAGGGCCGGGCGAGCGCCCCCGCCGACGAGCACTACGACACGACCGCCGCCGAGTACGCCGTCACCGTCCCCGACGGACTCCCGCTCACCGGAACCCTCCTGCGCGTCCGCTGGACCGGTGACGTGGCCCGCGCGTACGTGGGCGACAGGCTCGTGGCGGACCAGTTCCACTCGGGACGGGTCTGGGACATCGCCCTGGACCGGCTCCCGGCGTTCGCCCTCCGGGGGGAGGGACTGCGGCTGAGGGTGCTGCCGAGGGCGGCGGAGGCGCGGGTGTACGTGGCGGACGTGTCCGCAGAGGAGGCGGCCGCGGCGGCGGTCGGACGGATCGAGTGGGTGATGACCCGTAGGTGGGCGATCGGTGAGGCGGGGGAGGTGAGGGAGGCCGGGTAAGGCGGGTGGCCGGGTAGGGCGGGGCTGCCGCGCCGCCTTCCCGCCCGGCGGCCTATTCTGGGCCGACCGGGCGGGCTCCGCCCGACGGACGAACCCGCACCCCCGTCCCCGTACCTCGAAGGGCATCACCCGCCATGACCCCACGTGCCGGTGACGGCGACGGTGTGCCGCCCGGTCTCCCCAAGGGGCGCAGCCGGCGCAACTTCGCGGGCGCGCGGCCGGTGATGGACGACGTGGCGCGGCTGGCCGGCGTCTCCAAGCAGACCGTGTCGCGGGTCCTGAACGACAATCCGGCCGTCCGCCCCGAGACCCGCGAGGTGGTCCTGACCGCCATGCGCACCCTCGGCTACCGCCCGAGCCGCAGCGCACGCTCGCTGGCCAGCGGCCGGACCCGCATGCTGGGTGTGATCTCCTTCGACGCGGCCCTTTACGGCCCGGCCTCCATCCTGACCGCGATCAACAGCGCGGCCCAGGACGCGGGTTACCTGGTCAGCTCCATCGCGCTCGACACGGCGGACCGGGCCACCGTCGCACGGGCCGTGGACACCCTGTCGGCCGAGGGCGCGGACGGTGTGATCGCCATCGCCCCGCAGCGCTGGGTGGGCAAGGCGCTGGCGGAGGCGCGGCTCGACACCCCGCTGATGGTCCTGGAGAACGACCTCGGCAAGGACGCGTCGTTCGTGACGGCGGACAACTGGGCGGGCGCCCGCATGGTGACCGAGCACCTGCTGGACCTCGGCCACACGACGGTCCGGCACATCGCGGGCCCCACGGGCTGGCTGTCGGCCGACCGCAGGGTGGAGGCCTGGCGGGCCACGCTGAAGGCGTCGGGGGCCGTGGTCCACGAGCCCCTCGTCGGCGACTGGAGTGCCGACTCGGGGTACGAACTGGGCCGCGGACTGGCCGACGACCCGGACGTCACCGCGATCTTCGCCTCCAACGACCAGATGGCGCTCGGCGTCCTCCGCGCCCTGTACGAGTCGGGCCGCCGGGTGCCGGACGACGTGAGCGTGGTCGGTTACGACGACATCCCCGAGGCCGCGCACCTGCTTCCCCCGCTGACCACGGTCCGTACCGACTTCCCCGAGATCGGTACGCGTTCCCTGCGGCTGCTCCTGTCCCAGCTGGACGGGCCGCCGGAACCGGAACTCGGCCGGGTGGTGCCGGTCGAACTGATCGTGCGCAGAAGCACGGGCCCGGTACCGACCCGTTGAGCCATGCGGCCATGCGGCCATGCGGCCTTTGACCCTTTGCACGCTTACACGGGTCACGGACGAGGAAAATCTGTGTGGATCAGGTGAGTGGGCAGGCACTTCGGCGAGATAGAAAGGACACATGCCGGAGCACGAGACCCCTGTCGGAGCCACAGATGACGTCGATGTCACGGAAGACCTGGACGTCATGAACGACGTGGACGTAAGTGAAGCAGCGGCAGCGGCAGCGGAAGTCACGGCCGTCGGCAGCGCGGACGCCGCCGACGTGGGCGTCGACGACGACGTCGACGCGGTGACCCGGGCGGTGCTGACCGCGTCGCGCGTGCTGGTCGCGGTGTCGGCCCGTTCGCTCGCCGAGGTCGAGGAACGGGTGACCCTGCCGCAGGTCCGGATGCTGGTCGTGCTGTCCACGCGCGGCGCCACCAAGCTGGTCACGCTCGCCGAGCTGCTCCAGGTCGCGCCGTCCACGGCCATGCGCATGGTCGACCGGCTCATCACCGCCGGCCTCGCCGACCGGCAGACCAACCCCGGCAACCGCCGCGAGACCCTGCTCCGGCTCACGGAGGAGGGGCGGCGCACGGTCGAGGACGTCACGGCCCGCCGGCGCGCGGAGATCGCCACGATCGTGGAACGCCTCACTCCCGCCCAACGGACGGCGATAGTCGAGGCGTTGACCGCCTTCAACGAGGCGGGCGGCGAGCCACCGGTCCCGGACGTGGACGATGCGGAGGACGGGGTGCCGCACCCGCTGGGCTGGGTGGACCCGCCGACGTCCCACGACGGATAGCCCCCCGTCGCTCATCCCACGGCGGGGGTCGGAGTCGGAGTGGGCGTCGGTGAGGTCGTATTCACATCCAGCCCTTCCGGCCTGTTGAGGACGAGGACCGGTGAGCCGGGCTGCGGGGCGGGCGGGGTCAACTCGGCCTTGGGGAGCTTGGGCGGGGTGGTCTGCTGGAAGTTGACCTGGTCGTAGTTGACCAGGTCGGTCTTCTCCAACACCGTGATGTGGTCGAGGACGGTGTCGTTGGCCAAGTCGGCGAGTTCACGGACCATGGTGTTCTTGGTGTTGGCGCGGATCTTCGCGATGACGGGGAAGATCTGCCCGTGCGTGACGCGCATGATGTTCACGGCGGTCGTGTCGAACTGCTGCCCGGTGCTCCCGTCCACGGTGGCCACGAACTGCTGTTGCTGCGGGCTGGCCTGGTTGGGCAGGGTGATGCCCAGCTCGGGCGCGATCTTCCGGCACATCTCGTCGAGCCCGGAGTGCCCGGCGACGAGATGCTTCCCGGCCTCCTTCATGGCAGGGGTCGTCCCACGCTCCATGGCCATGAGCCCCAGAGGATGCTCCCAGAGCCCCGCGGCCCGCACCTTGACGACGAAATCCCGATCGGCCTCGGTCAGCGGCCCGTACCGGGTGTTGGCGATGATCCGGTCCTGGCTGGTCGTGGTGGTCTCGACCCCGACGAGAGCGGGATACGCGAGCGCAGCCAGCGTCACGCCCAGCCCGCCGATCACGAATACGGTCCCTGCGGTGCGCTGCGTGACACGCATACTGCCTCCTGAGCTGAACGACCCGGTCCACAGGAGGTACGTAAGAGAAGCACAAGGCAATCATTGCGCTGGGTAAATTTTGCACTCGGATGGATGTGGCCTCACCGGACGTCCGGGTACCGCCGGTCCTGCCGATGGTCGTGGCGTCGGTGTCCGACCTCGGTGGGCTCGCGGTCGGCGCGGACGACCGGAAGGCGCAAGGTGTCCTGGGCTCCTACGCGTTGGACCACGAGCTCGTGAAGCCGCCCATGGCACACCGCAATAGACTGGTGGTTACTTCGCGGGCTACCGGGCCGAAGTCGAGTGGCAAGAGACGATCTGCAAGTAGGTTCGCCGTGAGAGTGCTCCGTGAGAGTGCTCCGTGGGTGTGCCGTAGCAGCCGCCGTTCCCGTACTGATTGTCATCGCCCTGTTCTCTCTGCAGGCCTGCGAGGCCGAGAGCGAGATGCTCGATTCCGGGCAGGTCGTCGGAGTCTGGGAAGGCTCCGGCGGTGGACGGGTCCAGTTCCACGAGAACGGCCGGTTCGAGATGTCCGGAATTCCGCGGAACGCCGTCGCCCTTGGCTTCGTCGATCCCGCTCCGGGAGAGGAGAAGATCTCAGGAGAAGGGACCTGGGAGCTGGAGGGAGGGCGTGACCAGGGCGGCAGCATTGAGCTGCCCATCGACAAGGGTGGGTCCTTCTCGGATGACTCCGGGTCCGCGCTGCTGCAGATCCAGCGGGGCGGGGACGAGCCGGAGATGTACTTCGATACCGACCCGGACAAGGAATATGGCTACGAAGTGCGTCGTGCAGCGTCGTAGCTCTGCGAAGGGCAGTTCAATCCTCCTGATGGCCCGCCCGTTCTCCTGACGGGCGTGTTGGATTTCCTGTCCGGCGCCATGGCGGGGCGGATTCGGGTGATCCGGCAACGCGGGGGAGGAACACCCTGTGGTGTGTATCGCAGATAGCGCAGTGCGTAGACGCTGGGAGACAACAGAAAGAGCGGAAGTCAGTGAGACTGACTCCCGCTCTCTCATCTAGGCATCCGCCCAGCTCAGCGCTTGATTCAGGCTGGCTGTGTGGCGAGTGCCCCCGGCAGGATTCGAACCTGCGCACACGGCTCCGGAGGCCGTTGCTCTATCCCCTGAGCTACGGGGGCGTGTCGGCCGCTGTGGTTGCGGCGACGGGTTGAACACTACCAGCTCTCTCCGGGTGTTCATGAACGGATTTCGGGGGTGGGGGAGAGGGTGTCGGACGTTGCCCGGAGGGCGGTTGGATCTTGGGCCGGTGGACACGCCGGGATCCCCCTCACGGGGTGGAAGTAGGGAAAAGCCGGACGCGAACCCGCGCGCCGACCTACTCTCAAGTTGTGCCAGGCGCGTCGGGTCGGGTGCTTGTTGTGGACGACAACAAGGTCATCCGGCAACTGATCAGGGTCAACCTCGAACTGGAGGGTTTCGAGGTCGTGACCGCGGCTGACGGTGTCGAGTGCCTGGACGTCATCCACCAGGTGCGCCCCGATGTCGTCACCCTCGACGTGGTCATGCCCCGGCTCGACGGGCTGCGTACCGCCGCCCGGCTCCGGGCCGATCCGCGCACCCGTGACCTCCCCCTCGCCATCATCAGCGCCTGTACGCAGTACGAGGTCGAGAGCGGCCTCGACGTCGGGGTCGACGCCTTCCTCTCCAAGCCCTTCGAGCCCGCGGACCTGGTCCGGCTCGTACGCCAGTTGCGGGAGCGGCGGGAGCGGCGGGAGCGGCGGGAGACCGCCGACACCGGTGTCGGCGGGGCCTCGGGCAGTGGGGCCGGCGGTGGTGCCGGTTCGTCGTTCGACAGCGCGCAGAGTCTTTACGGGCCCGGCGGGCCCGAGCGCGCCGGCCGTGCCGGTAACTGAAGCGGCACGCGAAGAAGGCAGAAGAAGGCAGAAGAAGGCAGCAGTCCATATGCCGGACCCTTGCCCAAACCCATTGGCCTACCCACCCCCCTCCTCCCCTACGCTTGTCCCGTGACCCCCGTCGAGCTCTCCAGCACCGTACTGCGCGCCGTGCGCCGTGCCGTGGACGACGGTGAGCTGCTCGTGGCCGTGCCGGAGCGCGCGCAGGTCGTGCCGCCCGGGCCCGGCGGGAGTGGCGATTACGCCACCAATGTCGCCCTGCAGCTGGCCCGTCCCGCCGGCCGGCCGCCGAAGGAGGTCGCCGAGATCCTGCGGCCCCACCTGAGCGGCGCGGCGGGCGTCGCGCGCGTCGACATCACCGGGCCCGGGTTTCTCAACATCACCCTCAAGGGCCGGGAGGGCGCCCTCGTCGCCGAGATTCTGCGGCGGCGTGAGCGGTACGGGTACGTCGACGGGCCGACCGGGCAGGTCGTCCAGCTGCGTTACCCGCGCGAAGTGCGCGCCGCCGTCACCGGGCAGGTCCTCGCCCGGATCATGCGGTCCCAGGGCGTCCTTGTCCGTACCTCGTGCGAGACCGCGCTCGACCCCGCCTGGGCCGGGCCCCTCGGCGTCACGGTCGACGCCCACGGCCCGCCGCCCGAAGCCCCCGAGCCGGAGCCGGAGGCCGCGGGCGCGCCCCTCGAAGTCGATCTCCTCCCCGTGCCCGCCGGCCAGGACCCCACCCCCCTCGGCCGTGACGCAGGCCGCTGGGCGCTGCTTCATCCCGCGTCCCACGACCACCCCCGCATCACCGACGAGCACCTCGTCCAGCGGGAGGGCAACCCCCTCTTCCGCGTCCGGTACGCGTACGCCCGCGCGACGGCCCTCAGCCGCAACGCCGCGGCCCTCGGATTCACCGCCGTTCCCGGGGACCACATCAGTGGGCCCAGTCCCCTCCTCGACGCCCTCGACAGCTATCCCCACGTCCTCGCCGCCGCAGCGCGCCACCGCGCGCCCGACCGGGTCGCGCGGCATCTCGTCACCGTCGCCGACGCGCTGCTCGCCTTCCAGCACGCCGTGCTTCCGCTGGGGGACGAGAAACCCTCGGCCGCCCACCGTTCCCGGCTCGCGCTCGCCAAAGCTGCCGGGACGGTGCTGGCCGGCGGCCTGTCCCTGCTCGGCATCGACGCACCGACCCATCTCTGACCATCTCTGAGCTGAGCTGAACAGACCTGAGCGGAATAGACCTGATCCGATCCGATGCGATCTGATTGATTTGATCCCGTCTGATGTGCAGCGAACTGCGAAGCGAACAGAGATCTTCTAGGAAGCCCAAAAGACATGAGCCGATCCGCACACCCCGCCGGGCCCCGTCACGCCGATGTCCTGCCCGAGGGGCACTACACCGCCCCGGCGGCCGACCTCAACGTCCTCGACCCCAAGGTCTGGGCGCAGACCGTGACGCGTACCGCGAGCGGTTCGGTCAGCGTCGGCGGGATCGACGTGGCGACGCTCGCCGAGGAGTTCGGCACGCCCGCCTACTTCGTCGACGAGACCGACTTCCGGGCGCGGGCGCGCGCCTGGCGCACCGCCTTCGGCCACGACGCCGACGTGTTCTACGCCGGGAAGGCGTTCCTCTCGCGTGCCGTCGTGCGCTGGCTGGACGAGGAGGGGCTCAATCTCGACGTGTGTTCCGGGGGTGAGCTGACCACCGCACTGTCCGCCGGGATGCCAGCCGAGCGCATCGCCTTCCACGGCAACAACAAGTCCGTGGAGGAGATCACCAAGGCCATCGAGGTCGGCGTCGGACGTATCGTCCTCGACTCCTTCCAGGAGATCGTGCGCGTCGCGCACATCGCGCAGAGCCTCGGCAAGCGGCAGCGCGTGCAGATCCGTGTCACCGTCGGCGTCGAGGCCCACACGCACGAGTTCATCGCCACCGCGCACGAGGACCAGAAGTTCGGGATCGCCCTCGCGGACGGACAGGCCGCCGAGGCCGTCCGGCGTGCGCTCACCCTCGACGGGCTCGAACTGATCGGCATCCACTCCCACATCGGGTCGCAGATCTTCGACATGGCCGGGTTCGAGGTGGCCGCCCGCCGTGTCGTGTCGCTACTCGCCCAGGTCCGTGACGAGCACGGGGTCGAACTGCCCGAGATCGACCTCGGCGGCGGCCTCGGCATCGCCTACACCAGCGACGACGACCCCCGCGAGCCGCACGAGATCGCCAAGGCGCTCGGCGAGATCGTGACGCGCGAGTGCGAGGCCGCGAAGCTGCGGACCCCCCGGATCTCCGTCGAACCCGGGCGCGCCATCGTCGGGCCGACCGCCTTCACCCTGTACGAGGTCGGCACCGTCAAGCCCCTCGAAGGACTGCGTACGTACGTCTCCGTCGACGGCGGCATGTCCGACAACATCCGTACGGCGCTGTACGACGCCGAGTACAGCGTCGCCCTCGTCTCCCGTACGAGCGATGCCGAGCCCATGCTCGTCCGTGTGGTCGGCAAGCACTGCGAGAGCGGGGACATCGTCGTGAAGGACGCCTTCCTGCCGTCCGACCTCGCGCCCGGCGACCTCATCGCGGTGCCGGCCACCGGCGCGTACTGCCGCTCGATGGCGAGCAACTACAACCACGCCCTGCGTCCGCCCGTCGTCGCGGTCCGCGACGGCGAGGCCAGGGTCATCGTCCGCCGCGAGACCGAGGAGGATCTACTTCGTCTCGATGTCGGCTGACATGAACGGACGAGCCAGGGCGGAAGATCTCCTGTTTTCCGGCCTCGCGTAAATGAAATCGACATCTCACGATCCGGACGAAGGGTAGAAACCCCCGTCCGGTGAGTGAGACTGGTCCCACCGTGACGGTATGAGGAAACGAGGTCGGATGATGCGTACGCGTCCGCTGAAGGTGGCGCTGCTGGGCTGTGGGGTAGTCGGCTCAGAGGTGGCGCGCATCATGACGACGCACGCCGACGACCTCGCCGCGCGCATCGGGGCCCCCGTCGAGCTGGCCGGTGTGGCCGTGCGCCGGCCCTCCAAGGTGCGTGCGGGCATCGACCCCGCCCTGATCACCACCGACGCGACCGCCCTGGTCAAACGGGGTGACATCGACGTGGTCGTCGAGGTCATCGGCGGGATCGAACCGGCCCGCACCCTCATCACCACCGCCTTCGAGCACGGCGCGTCCGTGGTCTCCGCCAACAAGGCGCTCCTCGCGCAGGACGGCGCCGCGCTGCACGCGGCGGCCGACGACCACGACGCGGACCTCTATTACGAGGCCGCCGTCGCCGGTGCCATCCCGCTGATCCGGCCGCTGCGCGAGTCCCTCGCCGGCGACAAGGTCAACCGCGTGCTGGGCATCGTCAACGGCACCACCAACTTCATCCTCGACAAGATGGACTCGACGGGCGCCGGCTACCAGGAGGCCCTGGACGAGGCCACCGCCCTCGGGTACGCGGAAGCCGACCCCACCGCCGACGTCGAGGGCTTCGACGCCGCCGCCAAGGCCGCCATCCTCGCCGGGATCGCCTTCCACACGCGCGTACGCCTCGACGACGTGTACCGCGAGGGCATGATCGAGGTCACCGCCGCCGACTTCGCCTCCGCGAAGGCGATGGGCTGCACCATCAAGCTGCTCGCCATCTGTGAGCGGGCCGCCGACGGGGGGTCCGTGACCGCGCGTGTGCACCCGGCCATGATTCCGCTGACCCATCCGCTGGCCTCCGTGCGCGGCGCGTACAACGCCGTGTTCGTCGAGTCCGACGCCGCCGGGCAGCTCATGTTCTACGGGCCGGGCGCCGGTGGCGCGCCGACCGCGTCCGCCGTCCTCGGGGACCTCGTCGCCGTCTGTCGCAACAAGCTCAGCGGCGCGACGGGGCCCGGCGACTCGGCGTACACCCAGCTGCCGGTGTCGCCGATGGGCGAGGTCGTGACCCGCTACCACATCAGCCTCGATGTGGCCGACAAACCGGGCGTTCTCGCCCAGGTGGCGACCGTGTTCGCCGAACACGGAGTGTCGATCGATACGGTTCGCCAGCAGGGGCGGCAGGACGGAGGCGGCGATGCCTCCCTCGTGGTCGTCACCCATCGCGCGACCGACGCGTCCCTGACGGGGACCGTGGAGGCGCTGCGCAACCTCGACACCGTGCGTGGTGTCGCCAGCATCATGCGGGTTGAAGGAGAGTAACGAGCAATGACCCACCAGTGGCGCGGAATCATCGAGGAGTACCGGGACCGGCTGCCGGTGTCCGACACCACGCAGGTCGTCTCGCTGCGTGAGGGCGGTACGCCGCTCGTGCCCGCGCAGGTGCTCTCCGAGCGCACGGGCTGCGAGGTCCACCTCAAGGTCGAGGGTGCGAACCCCACCGGGTCCTTCAAGGACCGCGGTATGACCATGGCCATCACCCGGGCCAAGGAGGAAGGCGCGAAGGCCGTCATCTGTGCCTCCACGGGCAACACGTCTGCCTCCGCGGCCGCCTACGCCGTACGCGCCGGGATGGTCTGTGCCGTCCTCGTGCCGCAGGGCAAGATCGCGCTCGGCAAGATGGGCCAGGCCCTCGTGCACGGCGCGAAGATCCTCCAGGTCGACGGCAACTTCGACGACTGCCTCACCCTGGCGCGCAACCTCTCCGACAACTACCCGGTGGCGCTGGTCAATTCGGTGAACCCGGTGCGTATCGAGGGGCAGAAGACCGCGGCCTTCGAGATCGTGGACATGCTCGGCGACGCCCCCGACATCCACGTCCTTCCGGTGGGCAACGCGGGCAACATCACCGCGTACTGGAAGGGGTACACCGAGTACGCCGCCGACAAGATCGCCGCACGGACGCCGCGCATGTGGGGCTTCCAGGCCTCCGGGTCCGCGCCCATCGTGCGCGGCGAGATCGTCAAGGACCCCTCGACGATCGCCACCGCGATCCGCATCGGCAACCCGGCCTCGTGGCAGTACGCGCTCGCCGCGCGGGACGAGTCCGGCGGCTTCATCGACGAGGTGACGGACCGTGAGATCCTGCGCGCCTACCGGCTGTTGGCCGCGCAGGAGGGTGTTTTCGTCGAGCCGGCCTCGGCGGCTTCCGTCGCCGGTCTGCTCAAGGCGGCCGAGCAGGGCAAGGTCGACCCGGGGCAGCGCATCGTCTGCACGGTGACCGGAAACGGCCTCAAGGACCCCGACTGGGCCGTCGCGGGCGCCCCGCAGCCCGTCACGGTCCCGGTCGACGCCGCGACGGCAGCCGAGCGGCTCGGGCTCGCGTAGTCCGGGTGGCCGGGGCGGCCCGGGTGAGCTGAGTCGTCCGGGCCGTCCGCACCCGGGTCGGACCACCTGACCGGGGGTGCACGAGGGGCATACGACACGCATCGTGCGCCTCCTGTGCGCCCTATGTCGCCACTGAACCTTCCTTCGATAAGCTGTACCGAACCCGCCCGCCGCATATGCCGCGGTGCCGCGCCGCCCCTGCGGCCTCCGGGTCTTCCGCATTCTCCGTACGTCTCGCAGGATTTCGAAAATCTCGCAGCTCAAGCTCAAGGAGAGTCATCGAGCGATGGCCGGTCCAGCGTTCCGCGCCGCCGCCGTCCGGGTGCGCGTCCCCGCCACCAGTGCCAACCTCGGCCCGGGCTTCGACGCCCTCGGCCTGTCACTGGGGCTGTACGACGACGTGGTCGTCCGCGTGGCCGATTCCGGCCTGCACATCGACATCGCGGGTGAGGGCAGCGAGACGCTGCCGCGCGACGAGCGCCACCTGCTCGTACGGTCCCTGCGCACCGCCTTCGACCTGCTGGGCGGTCAGCCCCGCGGTCTTGAGATCGTGTGCGCCAACCGCATCCCGCACGGCCGGGGCCTCGGCTCCTCGTCCGCCGCGATCTGCGCCGGCATCGTCGCCGCACGCGCGGTGACCATAGGCGGCGACAGCAAGCTCGACGACACCGCGCTCCTTGAGCTCGCCACCGAGATCGAGGGTCACCCCGACAACGTCGCGGCCTGTCTGCTCGGCGGATTCACCTTGTCCTGGCTGGAGAACGGGGCGGCGCGCGCCATCAGGATGGAACCCGCCGATTCCATCGTTCCGGTGGTTTTCGTACCCGGCAAGGCCGTCCTGACGGAGACCGCCCGCGGACTCCTTCCACGTACCGTCCCGCATGTCGACGCCGCTACCAACGCGGGCCGCGCCGCACTGCTCGTCGAGGCCCTCACCAGGCGCCCCGAGCTGCTGCTGCCCGCCACCGAGGACCGACTGCACCAGGAGTACCGCGCGCCGGCCATGCCGGAGAGCGCCGCGCTGGTGGAGCGGCTGCGGGCGGACGGCATTCCCGCGGTCATCTCGGGTGCCGGGCCCACCGTGCTCGCGCTCGCCGACGAGGCCGCGGCCGACAAGGTCGCACAACTGGCGGGAGAGGGCTGGGCGGCCAACCGGCTGGGCCTCGACGCCACCGGGGCGAGCGTGCTGCCGCTTGCTCCGTGACACTCGGTTGCCGGATTTCGAGAGGGGGAATGTTTGTTGGATCCGGTAGTGTTAACCTCAAGTCTGCACCCGACCCCACCATGGCGAGGTGCTTCACGTCCCCGTCCGGGACAATCATTCTTCCGGGAGCCCCCCAAATCGCTTTGTGCCATGCATTGGGTGCTAGGCGCTGAGCGGTGCTGAGTACGCTCCGGAACCGGCGTGACCGAGCCGATGGACACAGAACCTCAAGTCCGCGGCCCCGGGAAACGTCATCCCAGAAATTCCCTCCGCCTTTTGGCGGACCACCGCCCCGGCACGGTCCACACATGACGGACCACTGTCGGACAGCACAACCGGTCGCCGAGCCAGACAGGCCGACGTCCGCTCCAGGGAAGGACCCTTCGTGAGCGACACCACCGATCTGATGGGCGCACGTGTCGAGGAGACCGCTGCCGCGCCCGCCACGGACGCCTCCGCGCCTGCCACCGGTGCCGGCTCCCGTCGGCGCCGCGGTACCGGCCTTGAGGGCATGGTGCTGGCCGAGCTGCAGCAGGTCGCATCCGGCCTCGGCATCAGGGGCACCGCGCGGATGCGCAAGAGCCAGCTGATCGAGGTCATCAAGGAGGCGCAGGGCGGCGGCGGGGGTGCTTCGGCCAAGACCGCGTCCGCCGCCGGGGACGCCACCGAGACGAAGCCCAAGCGCCGGGCCACCTCGAAGGCTCGTACGGGGGACGAGGCCGTCTCTCCCGCCGAGAAGAAGGCGGAGGCCAAGGCCGAGAAGGCCGTGGCTCAGCAGCAGATCGAGATCCCCGGCCAGCCGGCCGGCGGCCCCGCGCGGGCGAGCGAGGGCGGCGAGCGCGGTGGGGACGACGCTCCGGCCGAGCGCCGCCGGCGTCGCGCCACCGCCGAGGCGGGCAGCCCCGAGACGATCACCGCCGAGGCGAAGACCGAGGTCAGGACCGAGGAGTCCGCGCAGTCCCAGGGCGAGGCCAAGGGCGACGGCTCGGACGGCGGGAACGACGGCCGTCAGGGCCGCCGCGACCGTCGCGACCGCGCCGACCGTGGCGACCGCGGTGAGCGCGGCGACCGTGACCGTGGGGGCCGCGACCGCGACCGCCGTGGCGGCAAGGGCGACGAGCAGCAGGGCGGCCAGGGCAATCAGGGCGGCCAGGGCGGTCAGGGCCAGGGCGGCGGCAACCAGCAGCGCCAGGACCGGCAGGACCGTCAGCAGGGCGGCGGCCGTCAGGACCGCCAGGACCGGCAGCGCGACAACGGCCCGCAGGACGACGACGACTTCGAGGGTGGCCGTCGTGGCCGCCGCGGTCGTTACCGCGACCGCCGTGGCCGCCGTGGCCGCGACGAGTTCGGCCCGAACGAGCCGCAGGTCGCCGACGACGACGTCCTGATCCCCGTCGCGGGCATCCTGGACATCCTCGACAACTACGCGTTCATCCGTACGTCGGGCTACCTCCCCGGTCCGAACGACGTGTACGTCTCCCTCGCCCAGGTCCGCAAGAACGGTCTGCGCAAGGGTGACCACGTCACCGGCGCCGTCCGGCAGCCCAAGGACGGCGAGCGCCGCGAGAAGTTCAACGCGCTCGTCCGACTGGACTCGCAGAACGGCATGGCGCCCGAATCGGGGCGCGGACGCCCGGAGTTCAACAAGCTGACGCCGCTGTACCCGCAAGACCGGCTCCGTCTGGAGACCGACCCGGGTGTGCTGACGACCCGCATCATCGACCTCGTCGCGCCCATCGGAAAGGGCCAGCGCGGTCTGATCGTGGCCCCGCCGAAGACCGGCAAGACCATGATCCTGCAGGCGATCGCCAACGCGATCACCGTCAACAACCCCGAGTGCCACCTGATGGTCGTCCTGGTCGACGAGCGTCCGGAAGAGGTCACGGACATGCAGCGGTCGGTGAAGGGCGAGGTCATCTCCTCGACCTTCGACCGTCCCGCCGAGGACCACACCACGGTCGCCGAGCTCGCCATCGAGCGTGCCAAGCGGCTGGTGGAGCTGGGCCACGACGTCGTCGTGCTGCTCGACTCGATCACGCGTCTGGGCCGTGCGTACAACCTCGCCGCCCCGGCCTCCGGCCGCATCCTGTCCGGTGGTGTCGACTCGACCGCGCTGTACCCGCCGAAGCGCTTCTTCGGTGCCGCGCGCAACATCGAGGACGGCGGCTCGCTGACGATCCTGGCCACCGCGCTGGTCGACACCGGCTCGCGCATGGACGAGGTCATCTTCGAGGAGTTCAAGGGCACGGGCAACGCGGAGCTGAAGCTCGACCGCAAGCTCGCCGACAAGCGCATCTTCCCGGCGGTGGACGTCGACGCGTCCGGTACGCGTAAGGAAGAGATCCTGCTCGGCAGCGACGAGCTCGCCATCACCTGGAAGCTGCGTCGCGTGCTGCACGCGCTCGACCAGCAGCAGGCGATCGAGCTGCTGCTCGACAAGATGAAGCAGACGAAGTCGAACGCCGAGTTCCTGCTGCAGATCCAGAAGACGACGCCGATGCCGGGCAACGGCAACGACTAGGGTCTCGGCCGGCGCAGCCGGTACCGCGGAGGGCCGTCCCCGTCACCTCGGGGGCGGCCCTCCGCGTCGTCCCCGCCGTTGCCCTCGCGGGGGCGGTACGGGAGACCTTCGCCACAGATGTGAAGGTCGCCACGGTGACGCGGAAGCAGGGCGTCCGCCCTCGTAAGCGCAGGTGAGCCGCCGACGGCCCACACCGCCGGTCACCCGTTGTGTCCGTGTTCGCACAGTACGGTCACAAAGCGCTGTGCAACCCTTTTTTCGGTTTCACCGTCTGAACAGACGGGTCCTGACAGCGACGTCACGGCACATGACCACGCCTGACCCTGACCGCAGGGGGTAACAGAGCCGACCAGCGAGAACCGAGGAGCACATGTCCGCCGAGAGCACACCCGAACCCGGCCGTCGCCGTAAACCGCGGAGCACGCGTCACAAGGCGCTCGTCATCGCGGCCTGGTCCGCTGCGGGTGTCTTCGTTCTGGGCGGTACGGGTCTGGGGTACGTGTACTTCAACCTGAACGACAACATCAAGAGCGTCGACATCGACCAGGCACTCGGCACCGACCGGCCCCTGGACGTCGACAACGGCTCGCAGGACATCCTCGTACTCGGCTCCGACACCCGTTCCGGCAGCAACAAGGACCTGGGCGGGGGCACCGACGACGGCAGCGCACGCTCGGACACCGCGATGGTCGTGCACGTCTACGAGGGCCACAAGAAGGCCAGCGTGGTCTCCATACCGCGCGACACGCTCGTGCCCCGTCCCGCGTGCACCGACAGCGAGGGCGTGGAGCACGACGCCGCGTCCCTCGCGATGTTCAACTCGGCGTACTCCACCGGTGGCGCCGCCTGCGCGGTCAAGACCGTCGAGTCGATGACCGGTATCCGCATGGACCACTACGTCGAGGTCGACTTCAGCGGCTTCCAGAAGCTCATCGACGAACTCGGCGGTGTCGAGGTCACCACGACCAAGGACATCACCGACAAGGAGAGCCACCTCGACCTCAAGGCCGGCACACACCGGCTGACCGGCGAGCAGTCGCTCGGCCTGGTGCGCACCCGGCACGGGGTGGGCGACGGCTCCGACCTCGGCCGGATCCAGCTCCAGCAGGCGTTCGTCAAGGCGCTGGTCGAGCAGGTCAAGGACGTCGGCGTACTGACCAGCCCGAAGAAGCTGTACGACCTCGCCGACACCGCGACGAAGACGGTGACCACCGACTCCGACCTGGCCTCGGTCAAGGACCTGGCGTCCTTCGCCAACGGGCTCAAGGGCATCAGCTCGTCGAAGATGAACATGGTCACGCTGCCGGTCCAGTACGACCCGGCGGACGGCAACCGCGTCCTGGTCGAGAAGGACAAGGCCGCGCAGGTCTGGGCCGCGCTGAAGAACGACCGCGCGATCCCGAAGTCGGCGACGGAGGGCACGGCGACCGGCGACGCCAAGGGCGTCGTCCAGTAATCGATCGTGCCCCGCCCCGGCCCCGCAAGGGGCGCGGGGAACTGCGCGCCCGGCCATGACGGTCCCGCACCCGCCCACGGCGCCACCCCGGCACCCCGTGCCGCGCCCTGTCGGGCGGCACCAGCCACCCCCTCCAGGGGCCCCGGGGAATACCCCCGGCCATCCCCCGGTTTGGGGAGATGGCACCAGTCCTGGCAGACTGGACAGTCGGCCCCGGTTCACGCCCCCGCAATCCGCGGCAGCGACCCGGCGCCCTCCCGAAACTAGGAGACACCTTGAAGCGCGACATCCACCCCGAGTACGTCGAGACGCAGGTCAGCTGCACCTGTGGCGCGTCGTTCACCACCCGCAGCACGATCTCCAGCGGCACCGTCCGCGCCGAGGTCTGCTCCGAGTGCCACCCGTTCTACACGGGCAAGCAGAAGATCCTCGACACCGGTGGCCGCGTGGCCCGCTTCGAGGCCCGCTTCGGCAAGGCCAAGGCCGCGGCCGACACCAAGTAGCGAGCTCACAGCGCCGGTCTTCGGTGCCTCCGTCCGGGGGCGCTGGGACCGGCGCTTTGCGGTGCAGCCCCCGTCCCTCGCTCTCGAACGCGATCGAGCAGATCGATCGAGCAGTTCGATCTGGCAGTTCGATCGAGCAGGGAACCCCCGTACGAACCCCCATGCCGTACCTACGTCCCCGAGCCCGTGATGGCGGCGGGGGCAGTCCATTGGAGCCGGAGATGTTCGAGGCGGTCGAGGAACTCATCGGCGAGCACGCCGATCTTGAGAAGAAGCTCGCTGACCCGTCGGTCCACGCCGACCAGGCCAACGCGCGCAAGCTCAACAAGCGCTACGCCGAGCTGACCCCGATCATCGCGACGTACCGCTCCTGGAAGCGATCCGGGGACGACATCGAGACGGCGAAGGAGTTCGCCGCGGACGACCCCGACTTCGCCGCCGAGGTCAAGGACCTGGAGAAGCAGCGCGAGGAACTCACCGAGAAGCTCCGCCTGCTCCTCGTCCCGCGCGACCCCAGCGACGACAAGGACGTCATCCTGGAGATCAAGGCGGGCGCGGGCGGCGACGAGTCGGCCCTGTTCGCCGGCGACCTGCTGCGCATGTACCTGCGGTACGCGGAGCGCGTCGGCTGGAAGACCGAGATCATCGACTCCACCGAGTCCGAGCTGGGCGGCTACAAGGACGTCCAGGTCGCCGTGAAGACCAAGGGCGGCAACGGCGCCACCGAGCCCGGCCAGGGCGTGTGGGCGCGGATGAAGTACGAGGGCGGGGTGCACCGCGTGCAGCGGGTGCCCTCGACCGAGTCGCAGGGCCGTATCCACACCTCCGCCGCCGGTGTGCTGGTCACGCCCGAGGCCGAGGAGGTCGACGTCGAGATCCACGCGAACGACCTGCGGATCGACGTCTACCGCTCCTCCGGGCCCGGCGGCCAGTCCGTCAACACCACCGACTCCGCCGTGCGCATCACGCACATTCCCACCGGAGTCGTCGCCTCCTGCCAGAACGAGAAGAGCCAGCTGCAGAACAAGGAGCAGGCGATGCGTATCCTGCGCTCCAGGCTCCTCGCCGCGGCCCAGGAGGAGGCGGAGCGCAACGCGGCGGACGTGCGCCGCAGCCAGGTGCGCACCGTGGACCGCTCCGAGAAGATCCGTACGTACAACTTCCCGGAGAACCGCATCTCGGACCACCGCGTCGGCTTCAAGGCGTACAACTTGGACCAGGTCCTCGACGGCGACCTCGACGCGATGATCCAGGCCTGCGTGGACGCCGACTCGGCGGCCAAGCTCGCCGCGGCCTAGGACGCGTACCCGCACGGCCGCAGTGGACAGTCGCAGTACACATCCGCACGACGGACAACAGCTCAGCCCGGAGGACGCGTGAACCTGCTGCTCGCGGAAGTGGCCCAGGCCACCCAGCGGCTGGCCGACGCCGGCGTGCCCTCGCCGCGCAACGACGCCGAGGAGCTCGCCGCGTTCGTGCACGGTGTGAAGCGCGGCGAGCTGCACACCGTCAAGGACACGGACTTCGACGCCCGGTACTGGGAGGTGATCGCGCGCCGCGAGGCCCGCGAACCGCTCCAGCACATCACCGGTCTTGCCTACTTCCGCTATCTGGAACTCCAGGTCGGGCTGGGCGTGTTCGTGCCCCGGCCCGAGACCGAGTCCGTGGTCGGCTGGGCCATAGACGCCGTCCGCGCGATGGACGTCGTGGAGCCGCTGATCGTGGACCTGTGCACCGGTTCGGGCGCCATCGCGCTCGCCCTCGCACAGGAGGTCCCGCGCTCGCGCGTGCACGCCGTGGAGCTGTCCGAGGACGCCCTGCGGTGGACCCGCAAGAACGTCGAGGGGTCCAGGGTCGACCTGCGCCAGGGCAACGCCCTGGACGCCTTCCCGGACCTCGACGGCCAGGTCGACCTCGTCATCACCAACCCGCCGTACATCCCGCTCACGGAATGGGAGTACGTCGCTCCGGAGGCCCGGGACTACGATCCCGAACTCTCCCTGTTCTCGGGGGAGGACGGCCTCGACCTGATCCGCGGTCTGGAGCGCACCGCGCACCGGCTGCTGCGGCCCGGCGGTGTCGTCGTCGTCGAACACGCCGACACCCAGGGCGGACAGGTGCCGTGGATCTTCACCGAGGAGCGGGGCTGGGCCGACGCGGCCGACCACCCGGACCTCAACAACCGGCCGCGGTTCGCGACCGCCCGCAGGGCGACGCCATGACCACGGCGATGTCCCCTGTGGACGACGTGGAAACCGTTAGATGCGCGGCCACCGGGGTCCGCGTGTGCGAGGAGGCTTGCTGATGGCACGGCGATACGACACCAACGACGCGACCGACCGCTCGACGGGTCTGCGCGAGGCCGCGTCCGCCGTACGCCGGGGCGAGCTCGTCGTGCTGCCGACCGACACCGTGTACGGGGTCGGCGCCGACGCGTTCAGCTCGGAGGCCGTGGCCGATCTGCTGGAGGCCAAGGGCCGTGGCCGCAACATGCCCACGCCCGTCCTCATCGGCTCCCCGAACACGCTGCACGGCCTGGTCACGGACTTCTCCGAGATGGCCTGGGAACTCGTCGACGCCTTCTGGCCGGGCGCGCTGACCCTGGTCGCCAAGCACCAGCCGTCCCTGCAGTGGGACCTCGGCGACACCCGTGGGACCGTCGCCGTGCGCATGCCGCTGCACCCGGTCGCCATCGAACTGCTCACCGAGACCGGCCCGATGGCCGTCTCGTCCGCGAACCTCACCGGACACCCGTCCCCCGAGGACTGCGACGCCGCGCAGGAGATGCTCGGCGACTCCGTCTCCGTGTACCTGGACGGCGGTCCCACCCCCGGCATCGTGCCGTCGTCGATCGTCGACGTGACGGGCAAGGTGCCGGTGCTGCTGCGGGCCGGCGCGCTGTCGGCCGAGGAGCTGCGAAAGGTCGTACCCGACCTTGAGGTGGCGAATTGACAGCCCCTGACGCGGGGCGTGGCATAGGTACGGGGACGGGGTACGCGGGGGCTTACGGCGACGGGGCCTCGGGCGACTCCTCTTTTCGCATCCTCCACGTCAGCACCGGCAACGTGTGCCGCTCGCCGATCACCGAGCGGCTGACCCGCCATGCCCTGGCGGACCGGCTCGGCGACCCCCTGTGGGGCGGCCTGATCGTGGAGAGCGCCGGTACCTGGGGGCACGAGGGCGCGCCCATGGAGGCCAACGCGGAGGCGGTCCTCGCGGACTTCGGCGCGGACGCCTCCGGCTTCGTGGGCCGGGAACTGCTGGACGAGCACGTCATCCGGGCGGACCTGGTCCTCACCGCCACCCGTGACCACCGCGCCCAGGTCATCTCGATGGGCCACTCCGCGGGCCTGCGCACCTTCACCCTGAAGGAGTTCACCCGCCTGGTCCGCGCCATAGACCCCACCACCCTGCCGCCGTTGGACGACGGCATGGTCGAACGCGCCCGTGCCCTGGTCCGCGCCGCGGCGGCTCTACGCGGGTGGCTCCTGGCCCCCACGGCGGAAGCGGACGAGGTCTACGACCCGTACGGCGCCCCCCTCCCGTTCTTCCGCTCGGTGGGCGACGAGATCAACCAGGCACTCGACCCGGTGGTCACGGCGCTCACGGGCGCGCCCGCGCGGGCCTGAGCGGGGCGCCTGCGCGGGCCTGAGCAGGGCGTCTGGGCGGGTCTGAGGCCCTGGGGGCACGTGTCCCTGGGTGGGGCGGCGGGGAGGGCCGTTCGGACGTTGTGCGGGGGGCTCGGGCGTAACGCCGGGCGCGGCAGGGGAGTCGGTTCTACATTGGACATAGCGATCCCCCGCCGAGGTCCGGAGTCCGCCATGCCGGTCACACCCACGCTCGAAGGCCCGCCGTCCGTCGATGTGCTGGGCCGGCAGGATCCGGAGCTGGCCGAGATCCTCCTCGCGGAGCTGACGCGGCAGACCACGACGCTGCAGCTGATCGCCGCCGAGAACTTCACCTCGCCCGCCGTGCTGGCCGCCCTGGGCTCGCCGCTCGCCAACAAGTACGCCGAGGGATACCCCGGCGCCCGCCACCACGGCGGCTGCGAGCTGGTCGACGTCGCCGAGCGGATCGCCGTACAGCGCGCCACGGCCCTGTTCGGCGCCGAACACGCCAACGTGCAGTCCCACTCCGGGAGTTCGGCCGTGCTGGCCGCGTACGCCGCCCTGCTGCGCCCCGGGGACACCGTCCTCGCGATGGGCCTGCCGCACGGCGGGCACCTCACGCACGGGTCACCCGCGAACTTCTCCGGCCGGTGGTTCGACTTCGTCGGCTACGGCGTCGACCCGGACAGCGGGCTCATCGACCACGAGCAGGTCCGGGCGCTGGCCCGCACCCACCGCCCGAAGGCCATCGTGTGCGGGTCCATCTCGTATCCCCGGCACATCGACTACGCGGCCTTCCGTGAGGTGGCGGACGAGGTCGGCGCGTACCTCATCGCCGACGCCGCCCACCCCATCGGCCTCGTCGCCGGGGGAGCGGCGCCCAGCCCGGTCCCGTACGCGGACGTCGTGTGCGCGACCACGCACAAGGTGCTGCGCGGGCCGCGCGGCGGGATGCTGCTGTGCGGGAGCGAGCTGGCCGACCGCGTCGACCGGGCCGTCTTCCCCTTCACGCAGGGCGGCGCGCAGATGCACACCGTCGCCGCGAAGGCCGTCGCGTTCGGCGAGGCGGCAACACCGGCGTTCACGGCGTACGCCCATCAGGTGGTCGCGAACGCGCGCGTGCTGGCACAGGGCCTGGCCGCCGAGGGGCTCGCGGTCGTCACCGGCGGCACCGACACCCATCTGCTGACCGTCGATCCCGCGCCGCTCGGCGTCGACGGCCGCACCGCCCGCGGCCGGCTCGCCGCCGCCGGAATGGTCCTCGACACCTGCGCGCTGCCCCGCCCCGACGTACGGGGACTGCGCCTGGGCACGGCCGCCGTCACCACCCAGGGCATGGGCGAGGCCGAGATGGCCCGGATCGCGGTGCTGTTCGGCGCGGCCCTCAGGGACGAGTCCGCAGGCCGGCGCGTACGTGAAGAAGTGCGGGATCTGACCGGGAGATTTCCGCCCTATCCCGGCTAGCGTGGGGTGGACGGGCGTGGAGCTGCAGCCACTCGTGCAACCATCGGCTCTACCCGGAAGTCCTCAACCGTATGCGCACGAAGCTATGGTGTGGGGCTGAGATGGCCAGCGAGACCTGTGGGGAATGCCCGTGCGTGAATACCTCCTGACGCTCTGCATCACGGCCGCGGTGACGTACCTGCTGACCGGGCCGGTGCGGAAGTTCGCGATCGTGGCCGGAGCGATGCCGGAGA
Organism: Streptomyces dioscori; assembly: GCF_003024195.1. Taxonomy (GTDB): domain Bacteria; phylum Actinomycetota; class Actinomycetes; order Streptomycetales; family Streptomycetaceae; genus Streptomyces; species Streptomyces dioscori. Next base: position 87,313 of record NZ_KZ679056.1, on the reverse strand, counting down.
TCCGGGCACGTGACGTGCACCGAGAACCCACCCCGCGCCTCGGCGGCATCGCGATGTTCTTCGGACTGTGCGCGGGCCTGCTGGTCGCGGACCATCTGACGAACCTCAGCGTGGTCTTCGAGAACTCCAACGAACCGCGGGCGCTGCTGTCCGGCGCCGCCCTGATCTGGCTGATCGGCGTCCTGGACGACAAGTTCGAGATCGACGCGCTGATCAAGCTGGGTGCCCAGATGATCGCCGCGGGCGTCATGGTCATGCAGGGTCTGACGATCCTGTGGCTGCCCATCCCCGGCGTCGGCTCGGTCTCGCTGACCCAGTGGCAGGGCACGCTGCTGACGGTCGCGCTCGTCGTGATCACCATCAACGCCGTGAACTTCGCCGACGGCCTCGACGGCCTCGCCGCGGGCATGGTCTGCATCGCCGCCGCCGCGTTCTTCATGTACGGCTACCGCATCTGGTACGGGTACGGGCTGGAGTCCGCCGCCCCCGCCACACTCTTCTCCGCGCTGCTGATGGGCATGTGCCTGGGCTTCCTGCCGCACAACATGCATCCCGCGCGGATCTTCATGGGCGACTCGGGTTCGATGCTCATCGGGCTGGTGCTGGCGGCCGGCGCCATCTCGATCACCGGGCAGGTCGACCCGGACGCGATGAACCTGTTCGCGGGGTCCGAGAAGGAGGCAGTGCACCAGACGGTGCCCGTCTACATCCCGCTGCTGCTGCCGCTGACGATCATCGCCGTGCCTGCGGCGGACCTGGTGCTCGCCATCGTGCGGCGCACCTGGCGCGGCCAGTCCCCGTTCGCGGCCGACCGGGGGCACCTGCACCACCGGCTCCTGGAGATCGGGCACTCGCACAGCCGGGCCGTGCTCATCATGTACTTCTGGTCGGCGCTGATCGCCTTCGGAGCTCTCGCCTACTCGGTGAACTCGGGCGCCATGTGGATCGTGCTCGGCATCATGGCGCTCAGCGCGGTGGGCCTGCTGCTGCTTCTGCTGCCGCGGTTCACGCCGCGTGCCCCGCGCTGGGCCGAGAACTTCATCCCGCCGCGCTACCGCCGCCGCAAGGCCGTGGACGTGCCCGCGGAGGGTGGCCCCGCGGTCGCGTACGACGAAGCCGGCGGGGACCGCGCGCAGGGCAGGGACGAGGACGGGGAGCAGGACGAGGAACGTCGTACTCCGGTCGCCGTCGGTGTCTCAGGAGTCAACGGGGCGAGCGCTGTCGGCGCCCGTTCGCGGCTGCTGGACGAGCGAGGGGCCGGGTCGTCGCGCTGACGCCGGGTAAGAGTTTCGCAAGAGCCGTCCGGTGGGCGGCTCCCCGAAAGCGCCCCATTACCAGACAAGTGGGTCGCCCGAGTGCACAGACGTGCATGTTCACCCTCATGTGTGACGCCGAGCACACCAACCAGGTAAAGACCTCATCAAATAGTTTGTGATACGGTTCACGAGAACCCAGGACAGAGCCGAAGGACCGCACTGCGACGGTTCACCGGCGGTGAGGTTCTCTCGCTGTCCGGGACTACGCTCGTCCATGACGACACCTGCCCCCTTGAGCAAAGCGGAGTTGCCGCCATGCCCTCCAATGACGTCCGGATCCTTCTCCAGGCCGCTGTGCCCACAGCTGCCGTCGGCGCGATCGCCGCCGTCGTCAGTGGTGTGGTCGCGGGCGGCAAGGGGGCGGTCGGGGCGCTTGTGGCGACGCTGGTCGTGATCCTCTTCATGGGTGTCGGGCTGTACGTTCTGCAGCGCACCGCCAAATCGCTTCCGCACCTGTTCCAGGCGATGGGTCTGATGCTCTACACGGCACAGATTCTTCTGCTGTTCATCTTCGTCGCCGCGTTCAAGAACACGACGCTGTTCAACCCGAAGGCCTTCGCGATCTCGATCGTCGCCGCCACGCTCGCGTGGATCGGCGCACAGGCGCGTGCCCAGATGAAAGCCAAGATCCTCTACGTCGAACCCGAGTCCTCGAAGGGCGAGAAGCCCGAAAAGACGGGCCACTCGTCGTGAGGGGTAGGGCCGGGATAAGTGCTCGTAGAAGACCCTGCTATCGTCCGGTGCCAACTGCGGCATCGCGGGCGCGGGCATCTGAGCTGACGCCTGCTCAATCGCGAGGCTTGATGCCCCCCAGCCGCCCTCACATCCGTTACACCAGTCCAGTGCCGAACCGCGGCTGCGCGCCGCGCCGACACAACGAGGTTGCCGTACCTATGCGCCACGCTGAAGGAGCCCGCGGTGAGTGCTGACCCGACGCAGGTGCTCGCCTTCGAGACCGACTGCCACATCTTCGACGGCTGTGGATTCCCGGCTCCCGGCCTGCACTCGTTCCTGTTCGAGCCCCTCGTGGGCGATGCGGACAGCAGCGTCTATTTCAACAAGACGATGCTCCTGGCGCTGCTCGGCTCCGTCATCGTCATCGGCTTCTTCTGGGCCGCCTTCCGCAAGCCGAAGGTCGTCCCGGGCAAGCTGCAGATGGTCGCCGAGGCCGGATACGACTTCGTCCGGCGCGGCGTCGTCTACGAGACGATCGGAAAGAAGGAGGGCGAGAAGTACGTACCGCTGATCGTCTCGCTGTTCTTCTTCATCTGGATGATGAACATCTGGTCGATCGTCCCGGTCGCACAGTTCCCGGTCACGTCGATCATCGCGTACCCCGCGGTCCTCGCCGGGATCGTGTACGTCCTGTGGGTCTCGCTGACCTTCAAGCGGCACGGATTCGTCGGTGCGTTCAAGAACTTCTCCGGCTACGACAAGTCGCTGGGCCCGGTTCTGCCGCTGGCCATGGGCATCGAGCTCCTCTCGAACCTGATCGTCCGGCCGTTCACGCACGCGGTGCGACTGTTCGCGAACATGTTCGCGGGCCACACCCTGCTGCTGCTGTTCACGATCGCCAGCTGGTACCTGCTCAACGGCATCGGGATCGCCTACGCGGGCGTCTCGTTCATCATGGTCATCGTGATGACGGCGTTCGAGTTGTTCATCCAGGCCCTGCAGGCATACGTCTTCGTGCTTCTTACCTGCACCTTCATCCAGGGCGCGCTCGCCGAGCACCACTGAGCCACCCCCGGTAAAACCCCCTAAACGTCCGGTGGCCAACCCCCGCCGGTCCGTACAGAGAAGGAAGAATCAGCATGGCTGCCACTGAGACCCTCGCCGCTGTCTCCGGCTCCCTCGGCTCCATCGGCTACGGCCTTGCCGCGATCGGCCCCGGCGTCGGCGTCGGCATCATCTTCGGTAACGGCACCCAGGCCCTTGCCCGTCAGCCCGAGGCTGCCGGCCTGATCCGTGCCAACCAGATTCTCGGCTTCGCCTTCTGTGAGGCGCTCGCCCTCATCGGTCTGGTCATGCCGTTCGTCTACGGCGTCTGACGTCGGATTCACGACAGACCGCCCACTAGACGAAAGGCACTGATATGAGCCAGCTGCTCACTGTCGCGGCCGAGGAGATGGAAAATCCCCTCATCCCGCCGATTCCCGAGCTGGTCATCGGCCTGATCGCCTTCGTCATCGTCTTCGGCTTCCTCGCCAAGAAGCTGCTCCCGAACATCAACAAGGTTCTGGAGCAGCGCCGCGAGGCCATCGAGGGCGGTATCGAGAAGGCCGAGGCCGCTCAGACCGAAGCCCAGAGCGTGCTGGAGCAGTACAAGGCCCAGCTCGCCGAGGCCCGGCACGAGGCCGCGCGTCTGCGCCAGGAGGCGCAGGAGCAGGGTGCCACGCTCATCGCCGAGATGCGCGCGGAAGGCCAGCGGCAGCGTGAGGAAATCATCGCCGCCGGTCACTCGCAGCTCGCCGCCGACCGCAAGGCCGCCGCGTCCGCGCTGCGCCAGGACGTGGGCCAGCTGGCCACCGAACTGGCCGGCAAGCTCGTCGGCGAGTCCCTTGAGGACCACGCCCGGCAGAGCCGCACGATCGACCGGTTCCTCGACGGTCTCGACGAGACCGCTTCGAAGGCCGAGGCCACGCGATGAACGGAGCGAGCCGCGACGCGCTGGCCGCCGCACGTGAGCGTCTCGACGCGCTGACGGACTCCACGTCCGTCGACGCGGCGCAGCTCGCCGGCGAGCTGGCTTCCGTCACCGCGCTGCTCGACCGTGAGGTGTCCCTGCGCCGGGTCCTCACCGACCCGGCGCAGGCCGGCGAGGCGAAGGCCGAGCTGGCCGGGCGGCTCCTCAGCGGTCAGGTCAGCGGCACCACCGCCGACCTGGTGGCCGGTCTGGTGCGTTCCCGCTGGTCGCGTTCGCGTGACCTGGTCGACTCCGTCGAGGAGCTGGCCGACACCGCCGACCTCACGGCGGCGCAGCGGCTGGGCAGGCTGGACGACGTCGAGGACGAGCTGTTCCGGTTCGGCCGGATCGTCGCCTCGGACACCGGTCTGCGTGCGGCGCTGACCGACCGCGGCGCCTCCGCCGCGGCCAAGAGCGAGCTGCTGCGCAGCCTGCTCGGCGGCCGGGCCGACGCCGTCACCGAGCGGCTGGTCACTCGCCTTGTGACCGCGCCCCGGGGACGTAGCCTGGAGTCGGGACTCGAATCCCTGTCCAAGCTCGCGGCCGACCGCCGAAGCCGCATGGTCGCCGTCGTCACCTCGGCGGTTCCGCTGAGCGACGTGCAGAAGCAGCGCCTCGGCGCCGCCCTCGCGAAGCTCTACGGCCACCCCATGCACCTCAACCTCGACGTGGACCCCGAGGTCCTCGGCGGGATCCGGGTGCAGGTCGGAGACGAGATCATCAACGGCTCCATCGCGGACCGGCTGGAAGCAGTCAGCCGCCGCATGGCGAGCTAGCAGCAATTCAATACGCGTACACAAGCAGTACACCGCAGTGCTTACGGCCCTGGTTGGGCCGTGCAGAGGATTCCTGGGGGCCCGCGGCGCAGCCGCTGAGGGAAAAAGCCCCAGACCCCCCAAGAAAACTTCGGGCCCAACAAGGAGAGCAGGGAACCCAGATGGCGGAGCTCACGATCCGGCCGGAGGAGATCCGGGATGCGCTGGAGAACTTTGTCCAGTCGTACAAGCCGGACGCGGCCTCGCGCGAGGAGGTCGGTACGGTCACCCTTGCCGGCGACGGCATCGCGAAGGTCGAGGGCCTGCCCTCGGCCATGGCCAACGAACTGCTGAAGTTCGAGAACGGCACCCTCGGTCTCGCGCTGAACCTGGAAGAGCGCGAGATCGGTGCGGTCGTCCTCGGTGAGTTCAGCGGTATCGAGGAGGGACAGCCGGTCACGCGTACCGGCGAGGTCCTGTCCGTGGCCGTCGGCGAGGGCTACCTCGGCCGCGTTGTCGACCCGCTCGGCGCCCCGATCGACGGTCTCGGCGAGATCGAGACGTCCGGACGCCGCGCGCTCGAACTGCAGGCACCGGGCGTCATGGCCCGTAAGTCGGTCCACGAGCCGATGGAGACCGGCTACAAGGCCGTCGACGCCATGACCCCGATCGGCCGTGGCCAGCGTCAGCTGGTCATCGGTGACCGTCAGACCGGCAAGACCGCGCTGGCCGTCGACACGATCATCAACCAGCGTGACAACTGGCGCACCGGCGACCCGAAGAAGCAGGTCCGCTGCGTCTACGTCGCCATCGGTCAGAAGGGCTCGACCATCGCCTCCGTGCGTGGCGCCCTCGAAGAGGCCGGCGCGCTGGAGTACACGACCATCGTCGCCGCCCCGGCGTCCGACCCGGCCGGCTTCAAGTACCTGGCGCCGTACACCGGCTCGGCCATCGGCCAGCAGTGGATGTACGAGGGCAAGCACGTCCTCATCATCTTCGACGACCTCTCGAAGCAGGCCGACGCCTACCGCGCCGTGTCCCTGCTGCTCCGCCGTCCGCCGGGGCGCGAGGCCTACCCCGGTGACGTCTTCTACCTGCACTCCCGTCTCCTTGAGCGTTGCGCGAAGCTCTCGGACGAGCTGGGCGCGGGCTCGATGACCGGTCTGCCGATCGTCGAGACGAAGGCCAACGACGTCTCGGCGTTCATCCCGACCAACGTCATCTCCATCACCGACGGCCAGTGCTTCCTGGAGTCGGACCTCTTCAACGCCGGTCAGCGCCCCGCGCTGAACGTCGGTATCTCCGTCTCCCGAGTCGGTGGTTCCGCGCAGCACAAGGCGATGAAGCAGGTCTCCGGCCGACTGCGCGTGGACCTCGCCCAGTTCCGTGAGCTGGAGGCGTTCGCCGCCTTCGGTTCCGACCTGGACGCCGCGTCGAAGTCGCAGCTGGACCGCGGTCAGCGGATGGTCGAGCTGCTCAAGCAGGCTCAGTACCAGCCGATGGCCACCGAGGACCAGGTCGTCTCCGTGTGGGCAGGCACCACCGGCAAGATGGACGAGGTTCCGGTCGCCGACATCCGCCGCTTCGAGAAGGAGCTGCTTGAGTACCTGCACCGCAAGGAGCAGGGCCTCATGACCTCCATCAAGGAGGGCGGCAAGATGTCGGACGACACCCTGCAGGCCATCGCCGACGCGATCGCGGACTTCAAGAAGCAGTTCGAGACGTCGGACGGCAAGCTGCTCGGCGAGGACACCCCTGCCGCTGCGGGCAAGTGACGACGGAAGGGACCTGACTCATGGGAGCCCAGCTCCGGGTCTACAAGCGTCGCATCAAATCCGTCACCGCGACCAAGAAGATCACCAAGGCGATGGAGATGATCGCCGCCTCGCGTGTCGTCAAGGCGCAGCGCAAGGTACGGGCCTCCACGCCGTACGCGACCGAGCTCACCCGCGCGGTCACGGCGGTCGGGACCGGTTCGAACACCAAGCACCCGCTGACCACGGAGGCTGAGACGGCGACCCGTGCCGCGGTACTGCTCCTCACGAGCGACCGCGGACTGGCCGGCGCCTTCAACTCCAACGCCATCAAGGCGGCGGAGCAGCTGACCGCCCGTCTGGTGGCCGAGGGCAAGGAGGTCGACACGTACATCGTCGGCCGCCGCGGTCTCGCCCACTACAACTTCCGTGAGCGCAAGGTCTCGGAATCGTGGGCGGGCTTCACCGACGAGCCCTCGTACGCGGACGCGAAGAACGTCGCCGTTCCGCTGATCGAGGCCATCGAGAAGGAGACGGCGGAGGGCGGCGTGGACGAGATCCACATCGTCTACACCGAGTTCGTCTCGATGATGACGCAGACGGCTGTCGACAGCCGTCTGCTGCCGCTCAGCCTCGAAGAGGTTGCGGAGGAGTCGTCCAGCAAGGACGAGATCCTCCCGCTCTACGACTTCGAGCCGTCGGCGGAGGACGTCCTGGACGCCCTTCTGCCGCGGTACGTCGAGAGCCGTATCTACAACGCGCTGCTCCAGTCGGCTGCCTCCAAGCACGCCGCCACCCGCCGCGCGATGAAGTCGGCGACCGACAACGCGGGAGACCTGATCACTTCACTCTCCCGACTTGCCAACGCGGCCCGCCAGGCCGAAATCACCCAGGAAATCAGCGAGATCGTCGGTGGCACCGCAGCGCTGGCCGACGCGACCGCGGGGAGTGACAGGTAAATGACGACGACAGTTGAGACGGCCGTTGCCACGGGCCGCGTCGCCCGGGTCATCGGCCCGGTCGTCGACGTGGAATTCCCCGTCGACGCCATGCCGGAGATCTACAACGCCCTTCACGTCGAGGTGGCCGACCCGGCCAACGCCGGCGAGAAGAAGACGCTGACCCTTGAGGTCGCCCAGCACCTGGGTGACGGTCTGGTCCGCACCATCTCCATGCAGCCCACCGACGGTCTGGTCCGCCAGGCCGCGGTGACCGACACGGGCACGGGCATCTCCGTCCCCGTCGGTGACTTCACCAAGGGCAAGGTGTTCAACACCCTCGGCGAGGTCCTGAACTCCGACGAGGCCTACGAGGGCGACCGGTGGACCATCCACCGCAAGGCTCCCGCGTTCGACCAGCTTGAGTCGAAGACCGAGATGTTCGAGACGGGCCTGAAGGTCGTCGACCTGCTGACCCCGTACGTCAAGGGCGGCAAGATCGGTCTGTTCGGTGGTGCCGGTGTCGGCAAGACCGTGCTGATCCAGGAAATGATCATGCGTGTCGCCAACCTCCACGAGGGCGTCTCCGTCTTCGCGGGTGTCGGTGAGCGCACGCGTGAGGGCAACGACCTCATCGCGGAGATGGAAGAGAGCGGTGTTCTCGACAAGACCGCTCTTGTCTTCGGTCAGATGGACGAGCCCCCGGGCACCCGTCTGCGCGTGGCCCTGGCCGGTCTGACCATGGCGGAGTACTTCCGCGATGTGCAGAAGCAGGACGTGCTGTTCTTCATCGACAACATCTTCCGCTTCACGCAGGCCGGTTCCGAGGTCTCCACCCTGCTCGGCCGTATGCCGTCCGCGGTGGGTTACCAGCCGAACCTGGCCGACGAGATGGGTCAGCTGCAGGAGCGCATCACCTCGACGCGTGGTCACTCGATCACGTCGATGCAGGCGATCTACGTTCCCGCGGACGACCTGACCGACCCGGCCCCGGCCACCACGTTCGCCCACCTCGACGCGACGACGGTGCTCTCCCGTCCGATCTCCGAGAAGGGCATCTACCCGGCCGTGGACCCGCTGGACTCCACGTCCCGCATCCTGGACCCGCGCTACATCGCGCAGGACCACTACGACGCCGCCATGCGCGTCAAGACGGTCCTGCAGAAGTACAAGGACCTCCAGGACATCATCGCGATCCTCGGTATCGACGAACTGGGCGAGGAGGACAAGCTCGTCGTCCACCGTGCCCGTCGTGTGGAGCGCTTCCTGTCCCAGAACACCCACGCCGCCAAGCAGTTCACCGGTGTGGACGGGTCGGACGTTCCGCTGGAGGAGTCCATCGCGGCGTTCAACTCGATCATCGACGGGGAGTACGACCACTTCCCGGAGCAGGCGTTCTTCATGTGCGGTGGCATCGAGGACCTGAAGGCCAACGCCAAGGAACTCGGCGTCAGCTGAACCTCGCGTTCTGAGTGACAGGGGCGGGGCCGTGCCTCGCGGGGCGGGTCCCGCCCCTCTCACTACGCCCATTAGACTTTGACCCAACACCCGGCAGCGAACGCCGGGTGGTGACCCGAGGAGCCCACCTTGGCTGCTGAGCTGCATGTCGAGCTCGTCGCCGCGGACCGCAGTGTCTGGTCCGGCGAGGCCACCCTGGTCGTCGCGCGTACCACGTCCGGCGACATCGGCGTCATGCCCGGTCACCAGCCGCTGCTCGGTGTGCTGGAGTCGGGCCCGGTGACCATCCGTACGAGTGATGGTGGAACGGTCGTCGCCGCGGTGCACGGCGGTTTCATCTCTTTCGCGGACAACAAGCTGTCGCTGCTGGCCGAGATCGCCGAGCTGTCGGACGAGATCGACGTCCAGCGTGCGGAGCGGGCGTTCGAGCGCGCCAAGTCGGACGCCGACGCGTCCGCCGAGCGTCGCGCGGACGTCCGACTGCGGGCGGTGTCTGCGCACTGAGACCAGCGCGCAGAAGGAAGTGACTCAGCCGCGGCCAGGACCGGAGCTTTTCCGGACCGGGTCGCGGCTGAGGCGATGCGGGTGCTTTTTTCCTTTCCGTTACCTAGGAGACGAGGAGGTCGGTGTCGATGGTCCTCGCTCTGACTGTGGTCGGGTCGGTAGTAGTACTGGTGGCCCTCGGACTCTTCGTCTTCGGCCTGCGTCGCAGAGTGATCCAGCGGTCGGGCGGCACCTTCGACTGCAGCCTCCGGTGGGACGTCCCGGAGAAGACCGACACGAGCGGCAAGGGCTGGGGTTATGGCATCGCCCGCTACAGCGGTGACCGGATCGAGTGGTTCCGCGTCTTCTCGTACGCGCTTCGGCCGCGGCGGGTTCTCGAACGCTCGGCGATCGAGGTCGCGGGGCGGCGGGCGCCTGAGGGCGAGGAAGAGCTTGCGTTGCTGTCCGACGCGATCATCTTGACCTGCGTTCATCGTGGGACGCGGCTTGAACTCGCCATGAGCGAGGATGCGTTGACCGGGTTCTTGGCTTGGCTTGAAGCCGCGCCGCCCGGGCAGCGGGTGAATGTGGCTTAACCATTCACTTGCTGCCCGGGCGGTTTTGGCTTACGCCGCGGGGGTCGGGGGGTTGTCTGCGGGCCGGTGGGGGCTGGCCGCGCAGTTCCCCGCGCCCCTTAAGGGGCCTGCGGTCCCTGCGGCCTTCAAGGGGGCGCGCACCCGCGCCCCCTTACGGGGTTGTTAGTTGAGGCCGTTGTTGATGGCTGTCACCAGTTCGCCGTTCGTGGTGTCGCCGCTGAACTCCCAGAAGAACGCGCCGCCCAGGCCCTGGTTCTTGGCCCAGGTCATCTTGGAGCCTATGGTGGCCGGGGTGTCGTAGCTCCACCAGTTGTTGCCGCAGTAGGCGTAGGCCGTGCCGGCGATCGTGCCGGTGGCGGGGCAGGAGCTCTTGAGGATCTTGTAGTCCTCGATGCCCGCCTCGTACGTGCCGGGTGCCGCGCCGGTCGCCGCACCGCCGGGGGCGGCCTGGGTGACGCCGGTCCAGCCGCGCCCGTAGAAGCCGATGCCGAGCAGCAGCTTCTTCGCGGGTACGCCCTTGCTCTTGAGCTTGGCGATGGCGTCGGCCGAGTTGAAGCCGGCCGCCGGGATGCCGCTGTACGAGGTCAGCGGCGAGTGCGGGGCGGTCGGACCGTCCGCGTCGAAGGCGCCGAAGTAGTCGTACGTCATCACGTTGTACCAGTCGAGGCTCGCGCTGGCGCCGCCGTAGTCGGCCGCGTCGATCTTGCCGCCGGACGAGCCGTCCGCCGTGATGGCCGCGGTGACCAGGTAGTTGGAGCCGAACTCGGTGCGCAGCGCCTGGCTGAGGGTCTTGAAGGAGCTGAAGCCGGACGTGTCGCAGCTCAGGCCACAGGCGTTCGGGTACTCCCAGTCGATGTCGATGCCGTCGAAGACGTCGGCCCAGCGCGGGTCCTCGACGACGGCCTTGCAGGACTTGGCGAACGCGGCCGGGTTCTGCGCGGCCTGGCCGAAGCCGCCGGAGTAGGTCCAGCCGCCGAAGGAGTACAGCACCTTGATGTGCGGGTACTTGGCCTTCAGCTGGCGCAGCTGGTTGAAGTTGCCGCGCAGCGGCTGGTCCCAGCTGTCGGCGGTGCCGCTGACGGACTGGTCGGCGGTGTAGGCCTTGTCGTACGCGGCGTAGGTGTCGTCGACGGTGCACTGCCCGTTCTTGACGTTGCCGAACGCGTAGTTGATGTGGGTGATCTTGGCGGCCGAGCCCGACGTCACCAGGTTCTTGACGTGGTAGTTGCGCCCGTAGACGCCCCACTCGGTGAAGTAGCCGAGCTTGACCTTGTCGCCGGTGGGCGGCGGGTCGGTGGTGCCGCCCGTGGTGCGCACGGCGGTCGCGCCGCTGACCGGACCGGTCTGGTCGGCCGTGTCACGCGCCTGCACGGTGTACGAGTAGTCGGTGCCGGCGGTCAGACCGGAGTCGCTGTACGAGGTCCCGGTCACCGTGGCGACCTTGGCGCCGTCGCGCAGGACGTCGTAGTTCTTGATGCCCTTGTCGTCGGTGGCCGCGCTCCAGGCGAGCTTCACCGAGGTGTTGGTGACGTCGGAGGCGGTCGGCTTGCCCGGGGCGGAGGGCGCGTTGTCGCCGGGGACGGTCGGTCCGCCGTCACAACTGCCGCCGTTGAGCTTGCAGTTGGCGGGGGAGCCGGTGCCCGAGCCGTTGAAGCCGAAGGAGAGGGAGGCGCCCGGTGCGAGGGTGCCGTTCCAGGACTTGTTCTTGGCGGTCCAGTGGGTGCCGGAGCTGGTGACGTCGGCGTCCCAGGCGGAGGTGACCGAGGTGCCCGAGGGGAAGTCCCACTCGACGGTCCAGGAGCTGAGGGCCGTCGTGCCGGTGTTCTTGACGGTCCACTTGCCCTCGAAGCCGGAGCCCCAGTCCTGGGTCTTGGCGTAGGTGGCGGTCGCCGACGTGGCGGCGGAGGCGGGGCTCGCGAGCCCGACCAGGGCGGCGAACGGCAGCAGCAGGGTGGTGAATCCCGCTATGGCTCTGTGTCCGAGTCTGCGTCTGAGGCGCATCCGCGTCTCCTTGGGGGAGTTTTATGAGGTGCGCAGGACAATAGAAAGGTCTGGACCATAGGTCAATAGGTCCAGACCACTGTGAGGGCGCGGTGCGACCAGTTGTTACACGCCCAACTCCTGTGCCAGCACGGCCGCCTGCACCCGGCTGCGCAGTCCCAGCTTTCCCAGGAGGCGGCTGACGTGTGTCTTCACCGTCGCCTCCGCCATGTCGAGGCGCACCCCGACCTCCGCATTGGACAGGCCCTCGCCCAGGCAGGAGAGGACCTCCCGTTCGCGCCGGGTCAGCGCGTCCAGGACCGAGGGGTCCGCCGACGGTTCGCGGACGGGGCGTGCGGCGAACTCGGCGATCAGCCGACGGGTGACCGCGGGCGAGATCAGTCCCTCGCCGCCCGCCACCGTGCGGACCGCCTCGATGAGTTGGCGGGCCTCGGTGTTCTTCAGCAGAAAGCCGGCGGCGCCCGCGCGCAGCGCGCCGAACACGTACGCGTCGAGGTCGAACGTGGTCAGTACGAGGACGTCGGCGAGGCCTTCCCCGACGACCTGGCGGGTGGCGGCGACACCGTCCAGGCGCGGCATCTGGACGTCCATCAGGACCAGGTCGGGGCGCAGCTCCCTGGCCATGGCCACCGCCTGCTCGCCGTCCGCGGCCTCGCCGACCACCTCGATGTCGGGGGCGCTGCCCAGGATGAGGACGAGACCGGCGCGTACGGCGGACTGGTCCTCGGCGACGAGCACGCGGATCACGCGGGTCACGCGGGTCATGCGGTTTCTCCTACGGTGATCGGGAAGGTGGCGCGGACGGCCCAGCTCCTGCCGCCGGCCGCGCCCTCCCGTCCGGCGCCCCGTGCGACTTCGGGTCCTGCCTCGGGTCCGACTTCGGGTCCTGCTTCGAACGTGCCCTGCAGCAGGGCGACCCGCTCGCGCATCCCGATCAGGCCCGCGCCCGAGCCGGGGGCGCGCGGGCCGTCGTCCCGGGCGCCGCCGAACGGGCTGGTCACGCACACGTCCAGAGCATTGTCCCGCTGGACGAGCGAGACGGTGACCGGGCCCGCGGAGGCGTGCTTGAGTGCGTTGGTCAGGGACTCCTGCACGATGCGGTAGGCGGCCAGCTCGACCGGGGTCGGCAGCGCGGTGTGCCTGCGGTCGAGGGTGACGTCGAGGCCGTTGGCGCGGGCGTGGTCGACGAGGGAGCCGAGCCCGTCCAGGGTGGGCGCGGCGGCCGGCTCGGTGTCCCCGCTGCTGTCGCGCAGGATGCCGATGAGACGGCGCATCTCGGCGAGCCCCTCGACACTGTTCTCGCGGATCACGCCGAGCGCCTGCTTCGAGGTGTCCGGGTCGTCGAGGGAGAGCGCGGCCGTGGAGTGGATGGCGATCGCCGACAGGTGGTTGGCCACCATGTCGTGCAGCTCCCGCGCCATCCGGGCACGTTCGGCGGTGACGGCCTGGACGCGGTCGATCTCGGCGAGCAGGGCGGTCTGCTCGGCGCGCAGCCGGGCGGACTCGGCGGCGTCGCGGTGGTTGCGCACGACCCAGCCGGTGGCACCGGGCATGAACGCCACGACCCCGATGACCACCCCGATCAGCAGTGCCTCCGGCTCCCGCCAGAGGGCGACCGGCACCACCGTGCCGAGCACCGTGAGCAGGCCGCTGATCCACAGGACGCGGCGGGCGGTGGCGGGCGGCCCGTACAGCACGGCGGCGTAGACGAGGTCCGTGAACATCACGACGGTTGCCAGGTTGCCCCGGGTGACGCTGTCGAGGGTCATGGCCGCGACGCCGATCAGCAGAACTGTGCGCGGTCGGGTGCGCCGCAGCAGCTCGCAGGCCACCGTCGCGGCCAGCGGCAGGAGGATCACCCAGTGACCCGGCCAGAGCACGATCGGCTCGGTGGCGGGGCGTGTGTGGACGCCGGTGCTCCACAGGACGAGTCCGCCGAGCAGTCCCGCGAGGGCGATGCGTACGTCGTCGCGGTGCGGGCGGAAGCGGCGTACGGGCATGACTCCATCCAACACGTAGTGCCTGCGCCGCGCCTGATGCCGCAGGACGGTCCGCGAGTACATCGAAGGATGCAGCGCGACTTCGTCACTGCCGATGACGATCGAGGACGCCTCTCCCGCGAGCCTTGAAGGGTGAACGAGAGGAGTTCGTCGTGGTCGTCACGCTGATCGTCGTGTGCGAGGTCGGCTTCTGGGTGCTGCTGGCCGGGGGGCTCGCCTTCCGCTATCTGCTGAGGATGCCCCGCACGGGCCTCGCGCTGCTGCTGTGCGAGCCGCTGCTTGAGGTCGTACTGCTCGTGGTCACCGCGCTGGATCTCAAGGCCGGGGCCGAGCCGAACTGGACGCACGGGCTGGCCGCGCTGTACATCGGGTACACCGTCGGGCACGGGCACCGGACCGTGACGTGGCTCGACGGGCACGCGGCGCATCGGCTCGGCGGGGGGCCTCGGCCGGCCGGGGCGCCGAAGTACGGGATGGCTCGGGCGCGGCATGAGGGGCGGGTGTGGCTCGGGACGGTGGTGGGGGCTGCCGTCGCCACGGCTCTGCTTCAGATCGCGATCTGGTACGTCGGGGATGCGGGGCGGGTGTCTTCGCTGGAGAGCTGGCGGTATGTGGCGTGGCGGGCTGCCGGGATCCACGGGGTGATCGCGTTGACGTATCTGGTGTTTCCGAAGAAGGCGCCGGCGCCGGCGCCTGCGGCGGGCTCGGTGAAGCGGTGAGCTGGGGTGCGTTCTTGGGTGCGGGTCCGGTGGGGGTTGGCCGCGCAGTTCCCCGCGCCCCTTGAGGGCGACAGGATTGCGCCGTTCCCCGCGCCCCTGAAGACGAAAGACGACAAGGCTGCGCCGTTCCCCGCGTCCCTGAAGACGAAAGACGACAGGATTGCGCCGTTTCCCGCGCCCCTGAAGGGCGCGCCTCTAGTCTCGGTCGCCGCCCGGGATCCACAGCACGTCCCCCACCTCCTTGTTCGCCGATCGGGCCAGGATGAAGAGGAGGTCCGAGAGGCGGTTGAGGTAGGTGGCTGTGAGGGGGTTCATCACCTCCGCGTGGGATTCCATGGCCGTCCACGTCGAGCGTTCCGCCCGGCGGACCACCGTGCAGGCCTGGTGGAGCAGGGCCGCTCCGGGCGTGCCGCCGGGGAGGATGAAGGAGCGCAGCTTCTCCAGCCGCTCATTGAAGCGGTCGCAGTCCGCCTCCAGCTTGTCGATGTAGAACTGCTCGACGCGCAGCGGCGGGAACTCGGGGTTCTCGACGACCGGCGTCGACAGGTCCGCCCCCACGTCGAACAGGTCGTTCTGGACGCGGGAGAGGACCTTCACGATCTCCTCGTCGAGGTTGCCGAGGGCGATCGCCGTGCCGAGGGCCGCGTTCGCCTCGTTGGCGTCGGCGTACGCCGAGATCCGCGGATCCGTCTTGGCGGTGCGGCTCATGTCGCCGAGAGCGGTCGTGCCCTGGTCGCCGGTCCTGGTGTAGATGCGCGTCAGATTGACCATGCGGCCAGCGTAGTTATGTCCCGGCCGTTCGGAAGACGCGTGTGCCCACTGTCACGGCGAGTCGGCCGCCGCCGCCCCGGACGGTCCGAAGCCCGGGCCGATCGCCGGACGCGGGCCGGCCGAGGTCTCCCGCGAGGTGCCGGCACCGCCGGACGGCCGGCGGACCTTTTGAGGGAGAAGGTCCTCAACTACGCCGTACGGGCGGCGGAATGAGCCGGCCGGTGTGATGTCCGTCAGATGAGACGTGACGCGCATTACTTAGCGGTCACACGGCACCTCACGAGCGCTATGGTCCGCCGGAGAGGCAACTCGAAGACGTGTTGTTCGGGGCGCTCTCGCGATGTCGAAGCCGGTCGTGAAGCAGCAGGGGAGTCGGACAGTGGCAGGGAAGCTCGCCGTCATCGGAGCCGGACTCATGGGGTCCGGTATCGCCCAGGTCGCCGCGCAGGCGGGCTGGGACGTCGTCCTGCGGGATGTCACCGACGCGGCGCTGACCCGTGGCACCGACGGCATCAAGGCCTCGTACGACAAGTTCGTGAGCAAGGGCAAGCTGGACGCGGGCGCCGCCGAGGAGGCGCTGGGCCGCATCAGCACGACCACCGACCTGGACGCGGTCGCCGACGTCGACATCGTCGTCGAGGCCGTGTTCGAGAAGCTGGAAGTCAAGCACGAGATCTTCCGTACGCTCGACAGGCTGGTGAAGGACGAGACCGTACTCGCCTCCAACACCTCCGCCATCCCGATCACCAAGATCGCGGCGGCCACCGAGCGCCCGGAGCGGGTCGTCGGCGTCCACTTCTTCTCGCCGGTGCCGATGATGCAGCTCTGCGAGCTGGTCCGCGGCTACAAGACCAGCGACGAAGCGCTCGCCACCGCCCGGGAGTTCGCCGAGTCGGTCGGCAAGACCTGCATCGTCGTCAACCGCGACGTGGCCGGCTTCGTCACCACCCGGCTCATCTCGGCACTCGTCGTCGAGGCGGCCAAGCTGTACGAGTCGGGCGTGGCCACCGCCGAGGACATCGACCTGGCCTGCAAACTGGGCTTCGGTCACGCCATGGGACCGCTCGCCACCGCCGACCTCACGGGTGTCGACATCCTGCTGCACGCGGCGAGCAACATCTACACCGAGTCCCAGGACGAGAAGTTCGCCCCGCCGGAACTGATGCGCCGGATGGTTGACGCCGGTGACATCGGACGCAAGAGCGGGCAGGGCTTCTACACGTACTGACACACGTACCGGCTCCGCGTGGTGAACCACGACCCGTCACACCGTCACTCGTCAGGGTGATTTGGGTATCGGTTCGCTCACGGACGGCAACTTCTGCCCTGGTACGGCAGTCAGTCCTGGCAACACCTCGCACCACAGGACAGACGAAGACGCCGAGTACGAAAAACGCACTCTCGGGGAGCGCATATGCACATCAGGGGCGACCACGCCGAGCTGGTCGTCGGGGGCCGCCTCGACGTCCGCAGCGCGGCGGACGCCCGTACGGTCCTGCACACGGCCATCGACGACGGCGTCGGCGACCTGGTGCTCGACCTGTCAGAGCTGGACTCCTGGGACGCCACCGGACTCGGTGTCATCATGGGGGCCCACCGGCGGGCGGGGCGGTGCGGCCGGAGGCTTGTGCTGCGCGGCGTCAAGCCGCAGATGCAGCGCCTGCTGGTGGCCACCCGCCTCCACCGCATCCTGGCGATCGAGGGCGGTATCGGGGTCGAGTCACTGCCCCGGGTGTGAGGCTTCGCGTCACTGCCGCAAACGGCGAAGATCGGATCGGAAGCGGCGTACGAAACCCGTACCTCGCGAACAATCCTCACGAAGCTGTGACGTCTCGGACGGCGCGGTACCCCGTGTGTTCGTAGATACTGTGCGAAGGTTTAGGGTTCGCGTGCCCGCGTGTTGATGAACCCGTCAGTGGGCACCGGACCAGAAGCGACAGCGCAGTGTGCGGCAGGCCGGAGGGGGCTCGCACACGACGCTTTTGGGGGGCTTGGACCTATGGACCCGAACAACCGGGGACCCGAAGACCACGGTCACGACGACGACTCGGCGCCACGACAGCGCCCACCGCGCGAGCCATTGACGCACGCGCTGGGGCAGGGTGGCGTCCAGCACACACCCGCACCCGCCCGCACCGTCCAGCTGGTCGCGGGCGACCATCTGCTCACCGTCAACCCCGTCGACGGCAGCGAGATCGAGCTCTGCCCGCCGGGCGAGCGGCCGCCGCGGCCCACGAAGTTCAGCGCCGCCGAGCGGACCGAGCACACCCGCTCCGCACGGCCGCCCGTCCCGCCCGGGGCACCGGGGCCCGGACTGCCGCTCCTGGAGCGCCAGGAGGAGCGTGAGCGGCTCGTACGGCTGCTCGCGCGCGGCCGGTCCGTACGGCTCACCGGGCCCTCGGGCTCGGGCCGCACCGTTCTGCTGGACGCCGTCGCCGACGACTGCGCGGACCTCGCGCCCGACGGCGTGATCCGTCTCAGCGGCCACCGCCGCACGGCCGACGATCTGCTGCACGAACTCTTCGCCACCGTCTACGACGCCCCGCTGTACCGGCCGGAACAGGACGAACTGCTCGCACTCGTCCACGAGATCGGCGCGGTCGTCGTCCTGGACGACGTGGAGTTCGGCGGCAACGCGCTCGAAGACCTGCTCGACGCCACACCCGAGTGCGCCTTCCTGGTCTCCGCGACGCCCGAGATCGCCGCGCCGGCCGCCGACTCGCTCCTCGAAGAGGTCTTCCTCGGCGGTCTCGGCCGCGCCGGCGGACTCGAACTGCTGGAGCGTGCCGTCGGCCGCGTCCTGACCGAGGAGGAGGCCAACTGGGCGGGCGACCTCTGGTTCGAGTCCGAAGGGCTCCCGCTGCGCTTCGTCCAGGCCGGCGCCCTGCTGCGCCAGCGCGACCAGCTGAGCACCGACCCGGAGGCCTTCGACGACTTCGGCCGCTACTCCGGCGAGTACGACGACGCGCCCTCGGAGACCTACCCGGACGCATCCGTGGACGCCTCCACCGGCGGGTCCGGCACCGAGGACCGGCAGGAGGTGCCGCTGCCCTCGCTCGCCGAGGGCGCCGCGCCCGCCGCACTGCTCGCCTCCCGGCTCAGCGAGTCGGCCCGCGCCACCCTGCGCTTCGCCGTCGCCCTGGGCGGCGAGGTGCCGCACCAGGCGCATCTGCCCGCCATCGTGGGGCACACGCACGCGGACGCCGCGCTCTCGGAGCTCGTCGGCTGCGCGCTCGTCACCCCGGTCGGCTCGCACTACCGGCTCGCGGCCGGGGTGCAGACCCAGCTGGAGAGCGCCGGATACGCCGATGACGCCGAGGGGACCGCCCGCGCCGCCGCCCGGCACTACGCCTGGTGGGCCGGGCACCCGTCCGTCACCCCGGAGCGGGTCTGCGCGGAGGCGGACGCCGTGCTCGCCGCACTGGCCGCCCTGGTACCGCTGACCGTGCCGCCGGCCGAGGACGAGGAGAACGCCACGGCGGTGGAACTGGCCCGGACCGCCGCGCCCGCCTTCGCCGCGGGACTGCACTGGAGCGCCTGGGAGCGCGCGCTGCGCTCCGGGAGCGAGGCCGCCCGGCTCGCCGGGGAGGTCTCGGATCAAGCCTATTTCCACCACGAGTTGGGCATCCTCGCGCTCTGCGGCGGACAACTCGACCGGGCCCGCGCCGAACTGGAGGCCTCGGTCGGCCTGCGCGGCGCTCTCGCCGACAAGCGCGGCACCGTCGCGGGGCGGCGCGCCCTGGCCCTGGTCGCGGACCGCTCGGGCTTCTCCAGCCTCCCGGCCTCGTTCGGGCAGGGGGGACTCCCGGCACTGCCCGCGGGGGTCGGCTCGACGTCCGGCGAGGAGGTGCCCGACGCGCGGTACGAGGAGTCGGCGTCCCCGCCCGGCGGTGTACCGGCCGCGCTCGCGCCGGTCCCCTCGCTGCAGGGACCCGGCGAGCCCGCCACACTGATCACGCACCGCAGCGGGTCCGGCTCCTCGGCGAAGACCGGAACGGGACCGGCGGGCGGGGTGAAGGGCCTGGTCAACGGCACCCGGCGCAATCTGGTGGCCGCCGGGGCGGGCGCCCTGCTCGCGGCCGTGCTCGGCACGGTGGTGACGCTCGGCGCGACCTCCAACCCCGACGACAACACCCCGTCGGAGAAGGTCGGCGTCACCCCGTCGGCCAGCGCGGACGACGACGGCGAAGGGCTCGGCGCGGACCGGCCGAAGAAGGGCAGCAGCGACGTGGAGTCGACCGCCCGGCCGACCGACCCGGGGGAGGACGGCGTCCTCGGGACCTCGGACGACCCGACCCCGACGTCGACCGGCGAGCCGTCGGACGACCCGAGCGGGTCGAAGGAACCGAGCCCGACCAAGTCCACGACGAAGCCGCCGTCGACCACCAGGCCGCCGACTTCGCCGAAGCCGTCGGACACGACGAAGCCGCCGACGAGTTCCACACCCACTCCGACGCCGACCGAGTCCGAGCCCTCCGGGGAGCCCAGCGAGACCCCGCCGTCCACCCCGTCGACCTCCGACTCGGCCAGTGGCCCCGCGTCCAGCCCGGCCACCAGCAGCAGTTCCGCGAGCGGCGGCACGTCCGGGTCGCCGACGGTGATCTGAGGCGGGGAGAGGCGCGGACAGGGCTTCTATACGCAAGCCTCCTAGTCCGCGACGGCACGGCATGACGGTGGGCCGGGACCTGTGAAAGGTCCCGGCCCACCGTCATGCCGTACGAACAGATCCGGCCCGAGTCAGAACAGCCGCAGCTTGTCGTCCTCGATGCCCCGCATCGCGTTGTAGTCGAGGACCGTGCAGCCGATGCCCCGGTCCGTGGCGAGGACGCGGGCCTGCGGCTTGATCTCCTGCGCGGCGAAGATGCCGCGGACCGGCGCGAGATGCGGGTCGCGGTTCAACAGGTCCAGGTAGCGCGTCAGTTGCTCCACGCCGTCGATCTCGCCGCGCCGCTTGATCTCCACGGCGACGGTCTTGCCGTCCGCGTCGCGGCACAGGATGTCGACCGGGCCGATGGCCGTCATGTACTCGCGGCGGATCAGCGAGTAGCCCTCGCCGAGGATCTCGATCCGGTCGGCGAGCAGCTCCTGCAGGTGTGCTTCCACGCCGTCCTTGATCAGGCCGGGGTCGACGCCGAGCTCGTGCGAGGAGTCGTGGAGGACCTCCTCCATGGTGATGATGAGCTTCTCGCCCGCCTTGTTGATGACGGTCCACACGCCCTCGTCGTCCCCCGAACCCTCCTTCAGGGTGCAGGGCGGCGACATCCAGTTGAGGGGCTTGTAGGCCCGGTCGTCCGCGTGGATCGAGACGCTGCCGTCCGCCTTCACGAGGATGAGACGGGGGGCCGACGGGAGATGGGCGGTGAGCCGGCCCGCGTAGTCAACGGAGCAGCGGGCAATGACGAGACGCATGGTCGGCAACGCTACTCGACCGGCACGGGTCGGCGCGATCCGGCCAGGACGCCCGTTGACCGGAGCCTTTCCCGCCGTCTTCCCTGTCGCCCCTGTTTCCCCGTATAAGCCCTGTTCGAAAGTGGCCGGTTGTGTGCACGTTGGGTCTTCGCTGTGTGCTCAATGTCCTGGTGCGGCCACGAACAGTTGCCTACCGTATAAACGGGAGGTCGCGATGCATGTACTCAGCGTGTTCGGTATCGCGGTCCCCTTCCCTGTCCGTCAACCCCCTCTGCCGAGGGGGTGCGAGAGGAGAACCCATGTCGCTGGACGTCTCACCGGCCCTACTCGAAAAGGCCGAGCGAGGCGAGGTCGACGAAGCGGAATTCGTCGACTGCGTCCGGACCTCCCTGCCCTACGCATGGGAGATGATCAGCTCCCTGGTGGCTCAGCTGAAGGTGGACGGCGGCAACTTCGCCGACAACCAGACGCCTCCGCCGGACGAGCAGGCGCGGGGCCAGCTGCTGCGAGCCCTCGCGAGTGACGCGATACGAGGTGCGTTGCAGCGGCACTTCGGGGTGAGGCTGGCCTTCCAGAACTGCCACCGGGTGGCAGTGTTCCCACTGGACGGCTCGGTGGACGACACCCTGACCCGCTTCACGTCGGTGCGCAGTCAGCTGCTGAACCAGTCGCCGGAGTTCCGGGACTGCTGATGCGGTGATGCCACCCTGCTTGCCGCTCCGTACGCGGGAGGTGTTCTGTACGGGAGCGGCAGGCTTCCCGCGGCTCGGGCCTGTCCGGCCCGGGCCACGGGTCCGCGTCGGCGGGGTGCGGTGGTCCCGGTCAGGTGCGCCGGTGTGCTGATCACCGGAGCCGTGGCAGTACCTCGTCCCCCAGCCGCCGTACGTTCTCCTCCGTGGCGGCCAGATCGCCGGAGCCCTCCACGAGGAGCGCGAAGCGGGTGATCCCCGTGCGCTCGGAGGTCGCCGCGAGGCGGTCCGCGCACAGTCGGGGAGTGCCCACCGGGTGCAGCCCGCACAGGAGTTCGGTGTAGGCCGCGGGGTCGCGCATCGAGCGCTTGCGGTCGTCCACCGTCACATGGGCTTCGAGCCCCTGCCGCAGCCAGCCCGGCATGGCCTTCTGCAGCGTCTCGACGGCGTCCGTCCGCCGGTCCGCGATCTGTGCGACACCGGCCGACACATGGGAGGCGCCGGCGACCGCGAGGTCGTCGGGGGAGTGCCCCGCGGCGAGCGCGTACGTACGCCACAGCGCGACCATCTCGGCCTTCTCCTCGTCCCCCACGTGCATGCCGAGGAGCATCGGGAGCCCGCGCTCGGCGGCCATCCTGACGCTCGACGGCGAGGTGCACGCGACGACGACCTCGGGGCTCTCACCGCCCGACAGGGCCTCCGAGGGCCGCGGTACGACCGCGACCTCACGGAAGCCGAAACGCTCGGAGCCGCCCGCCACGGACGGCCGGCGCAGCCAGCTCATCAGCAGATCGAGTGATTCCGGGAACCCGTGTTCGTACGCTTCGAGGCCCGTTCCGAAGACCTCCAGATCGACCCACGGTCCGCCGCGGCCCACCCCGAGCGAGAAACGTCCGCCCGAGGTCACGTGCAGCAGCGCGGCCTGTTCGCCGAGTGCCACCGGGTGCACGGTGGGCAGCACGCTGACCGCCGTGCCGACGCGGATCCGCCGGGTGCGGCCCAGCAGCAGAGCCGCCAGCGTCACGGCCGACGGGCACGTCCCGTACGGCACGAAGTGGTGCTCGGCCAGCCATACCGTGTCGAGCCCGGCCTCCTCGGCGACCTCCGCCGACCGCACCGCACGGTGCAGCGCCTCGCCCTGTCCCTGACCGGGAAACTGGGCCGCCAGAACGAAACTTCCTACGCGCATCGCGCTCCTGCCTCCTTGCGCCGATGAGGCTCCCCCATCCCGCATAACCGTCTGACACGTGCCAAAGACACGGCTTGGCGGGGAGATTGGCGGATTGTCTGGAGAATGAGCCGACCGTGCGGGAGGTCTGTGGGGATTGGTGACGTACGCGTACCCCTGGGAGCTCCGCGTAGGCTGGACGCAGCCCCTGCTCCCTGTATAGCTCCGTGAGGTGTCCTGTGTCCCCGCGTCGCAACCGTCCCCACGTCGGTGGCTCCGGCCGGAACGCGGACGAGGATCCGTCCGACCGGTACGGCGGCTGGCAGTCGGCCGAGAGCTGGCAGGGCGAGTCCTGGAGCGTACGGCACGTGGCGGGCGCGAGCGCGCAGGGCAAGACCTACCGCTGCCCGGGCTGCGACCAGCAGATTCCCTCCGGCGTCCCGCACGTGGTCGCCTGGCCCGAGCACTCCGGGGTGGACGAGCGCCGCCACTGGCACAAGTCGTGCTGGAACGCGAAGGACCGCCGCACCACGAGGGTGCAGCGGTCCCGGAACGCGCCGAGGTTCTAGCACCCCGGCAGGCGCGTCGGCTCTGCGGAGCTCAGACGTCCCGTCGCTCAAGGAGCACGTACGCGCCCGCGATCGCCGCCGCGGTCACCCCGATGAGCAGGACGAGCTGCGAGGTGCCGCCACCGTTCTCGGAGTCGATCTCGAAGATCTTGGCGAGCGCGTTCGGGGCGTTGTAGTCCATCATCTTGTCGCCGACCGTGCGCAGGCTCTCGGACATCATCAGGAACGCCGGCAGGATCGCCGGGACCAGCACCAGGCCGAGCATCGCGGTGATCGCGCCCGCGGAGTGCCGCAGCATGGAGCCCACGGCGAGCGCGAGCACGCCGAGCAGCGACACGTACAGCGCGCCCTTCAGGACGGTCCCGCCCCACTCGTTGTCCGAGGCCCCGCCGTGCATGCCCGAGGTGACCAGGCCGACGAATCCGATGGCCAGCGCCGACACGACGAACGCGACGACGAAGAAGATCAGCAGCTTCGCGGTGAGCACCCGGTGGCGCTGGGGCGAGGCCGTGAACGTCGTACGGATCATGCCCGTGCCGTACTCGGACGAGACCACCAGCACACCCAGGGTGATCAGGCAGATCTGCCCGAGGATCAGCCCGAAGAACGCGGGGATCGTGTAGGGGACGTCCGCGTAGTCGTTGTCGTTCGTCTGGGCGGCGACGAGCAGGCCGATCCCCACGACCAGGAGCAGGAACACGCCGAGCGTCCACATCGTGGAGCGCACCGACTTGATCTTCGTCCACTCCGAGGTGAGCGCGTGCCCGAGATGGGTGCGCGTGACCGGAATCGGCGAGGTGTACGAAGTCCCGGGCGCCGACTGCCAGTTCGGGGCAGGGGCGGCCTGCTGGTGCGTCTGCGGCTGGGGCGTGCTCATCGGGCGTCCTCGGGCTTGGTCAGGTCGGGGGCGGCGGAGGGCTGCGCGGGGGCGGCCGACGGCTGTACGGGAGCGGGCTGCGCGGGAGCGGACTGCGCAGGGGCCGGCTGAGCGGGCTGGGCGTACGGGTTGGGCTCCCCGGCGCCCGGGACGCCCGGAGCGCCGTAGGGGCCCGCGGGCGGCTGTCCCTGGGGCATCGCGAACGGCTGCCCGCCCTGCTGGGGCGGCGGCGGCGCGTACCAGCCCGGCTGGCCCTGCCCCGGCACCGGCATCTGCGGCGGCACGGCCCCCGGCGGCAACTGCTGCTGCAGGCCCGCGCGCTGGTCGGTGGTGGAGCGGTAGTCGACGGCGCCCTGCGTCATCCGCATGTACGCCTCCTCCAGCGAGGCCTGGTGCGGGGAGAGCTCCCACAGCCGTACGTCGGCGTCGTGGGCGAGGTCGCTGATGCGGGGGAGCGGCAGCCCGGTGACGCGCAGCGCGCCGTCCTGCTCGGGCAGCACCTGACCGCCCGCCTCGGTGAGCGCGGCCGTCAGCTTCTCGCGCTGGGCGGGGTCGGTCCCGGGGGTGCGCACCCGTGCGAAGTCGGCCGAGTTGTGCGAGATGAAGTCGCGCACGCTCATGTCGGCCAGCAGCTGGCCGCGGCCGATCACGATGAGATGGTCCGCCGTGACGGCCATCTCGCTCATCAGGTGCGAGGAGACGAAGACGGTCCGGCCCTCCGCGGCCAGCGACTTCATCAGGTTGCGCACCCAGAGGATGCCCTCGGGGTCGAGTCCGTTGACCGGCTCGTCGAAGAGGAGCACCTGCGGGTCGCCGAGCAGCGCGGCCGCGATGCCGAGCCGCTGGCCCATGCCGAGCGAGAAACCCTTGGAGCGCTTTTTCGCCACGTCCTGGAGGCCCACGACGCCGAGCACCTCGTCCACCCGGCGGGCGGGGATGCCCGACAGCTGCGCCAGGCACAGCAGGTGGTTGCGGGCGTGCCGGCCGCCGTGCACGGCCTTGGCGTCGAGCAGCGCGCCGACCTGGCGCGGGGCGTTGGGCAGTTTGCGGTACGAGTAGCCGCCGATCGTCACCTGCCCGGCACTGGGGTTGTCCAGCCCGAGAATCATCCGCATGGTCGTGGACTTGCCCGACCCGTTGGGGCCGAGGAAGCCGGTGACCGAGCCCGGCCTGACCTGGAAGGAAAGGTTGTACACGGCCGTCTTGTCGCCGTAGCGCTTCGTCAGGCCGACTGCCTCGATCATTCTCCGCACCCATCGAAAGGTTCAGGACGTCGGGGCACACGCCCCCGTAAGGGTTAGGAGGATATCGGGGCGCTGACGGTTCCCTTCAAGAGCGGGTAAAAAACCTCAGGCGTCCCGCCTCTTCAGCAGCACGTACCCGCCGATCACCGCGACGACGACCCACAGCACCATGATGCCCAGCCCTCCCCAGGGTCCGTACGGTACGTCGTCGTCGATCGGGGTGACCACCTGCATGATCTTGCTGCCGGCCTGGTCGGGCAGGAACTGGCCGATCTTCTTGGTGGCGGAGACGTTGCCGAGGATCGCGGAGATCAGGAAGAAGAACGGCATCAGGATGCCCAGGGACAGCATCGGGCTGCGGAGCATCGTGGCGACGCCCATCGAGAAGACCGCGATGAGGGTCATGTAGAGGCCGCCGCCGATGACCGCGCGCAGGACGCCCGGGTCGCCGATCGCCGCCTTGTGCGAGCCGAGCATCGCCTGGCCGAGGAAGAACGCGACGAAGCTGGTCACGAGGCCCACGAGGAACGCGAGTCCGGTCGCCACCGCCATCTTGCTGAACAGGAACGTGCCGCGCTGCGGGACGGCGGAGAGCGAGGTGCGGATCATGCCGGTGCTGTACTCGTTGGACACCACCAGCACACCGAACACGATCATCGCCAGCTGACCGAGGCTCATCCCGGCGAAGCTGATGTAGGTGGGGTCGAAGGAGAGCCGGTCCTTCGCGCTCATCTTGTCGAACTCGTTCTTCGACAGCAGCGAGATCAGTACGCCGAGCACGACGGTCACCACGGCGGCGAGGCTCAGCGTCCACAGTGTGGACGCCACCGACCGGATCTTGGTCCACTCGGACCTCAGGACCTGGGTCGCGGCCATGGAATCAGCCCTTCTTCCAGTCGTCGCCCCACTGGGGCCCCGGCACCTGCGGTCCGGGCGTCGGCGGTCCCGGCCGGTCACCGGGCAGGGGCGGCGGCGCGGCGCCGAGCGGGGCGCCGGAGTGCGCGTGGTACTCCACCGACTCCGCCGTGAGCTGCATGAACGCCTCTTCCAGCGAGGCCTGCTGAGGGCTCAGCTCGTGCAGCACGATCCGGTGCTGCGCGGCCAGCTCACCGATGTCCTCGGGCCGGTGCCCGTCCACCTCAAGCGTCCCGCCACCGGT
Organism: Streptomyces dioscori; assembly: GCF_003024195.1. GTDB lineage: Bacteria > Actinomycetota > Actinomycetes > Streptomycetales > Streptomycetaceae > Streptomyces > Streptomyces dioscori. The sequence continues at coordinate 60,721 of NZ_KZ679056.1, read as the reverse complement.
CTCCACGACGACGATCCCGGCCCGGTGCAGCACGTCGAGCAGCAGCTCACGCTGGGGCGACCGGATGCGTACGTACGAGCGGGAGTTCTCCCTGATGAAGTCGGCCATGGACGTGTCGGCGAGCAGCCGGCCCTGGCCGATCACCACGAGATGGTCGGCGGTCAGCGCCATCTCGCTCATCAGGTGCGAGGAGACGAAGACGGTACGGCCCTGGGCGGCGAGGGACTTCATCAGGTTCCGGATCCAGTGGATGCCCTCGGGGTCGAGCCCGTTGACCGGCTCGTCGAACATCAGGATCCGGGGGTCGCCGAGCAGCGCGCCCGCGATGCCGAGCCGCTGGCCCATGCCGAGCGAGAAACCCTTGGCCTTCTTCTTCGCCACCGCGGTGAGCCCGACGGTGTCCAGGACCTCGTGCACCCGGCCGCGCGGGATGCCGTTGCTCTGCGCGAGGCACAGCAGGTGGTTGAAGGCGCTGCGACCGCCGTGCATGGCCTTGGCGTCGAGCAGGGCGCCGATGTACGTCAGCGGGTCCTTGAGCCGGTCGTAGTGCTGCCCGTCGATCCGCACGTCCCCCGCGGTCGGCCGGTCGAGCCCGAGCATCATCCGCATGGTCGTGGACTTCCCGGCCCCGTTCGGCCCGAGAAACCCGGTGACGATCCCGGGCCGCACGGCGAACGTCAGCTGATTCACAGCCATCTTCTCGCCGTACCGCTTGGTCAGCCCCTCAACCTCGATCATCCCCCGAGGCTAAAACGCAACAAAGCCCCCTGCCACTTAAAGGCAGAGGGCTCCGTAGGCGCCCCGTGAGGGGCGCGGGGCTGTATCGATATGCGGCTCCGCCGCGTGGGCGCGACCAGCCACAGCCCCGTAAGGGGCGCGGGGAACTGCGCGACCAGCCACAGCCGGTCCGCAGATCCCCGCAACCTCAACCCGACCCGTACTGAGCCAGGGCCAGCGCCAGCGCCTAGCGGGACTGCTGAGCCGGCACCCCACGAGTGATCGGCTCGTCCTCGGCCGGAGAACCCGCGGCGGCAACAGCCGCCCCCGTGAGCGTCGCCAACATCTCGCGCACATTCGTGAGCTGCGCGTTGATCGAGTCACGCCGGTTCGTGAGCGCCGCAAGCTCCCGCTCGGACTCCGACCGGATCCGGTCGGCCTTCGCGTTCGCGTCGGCCACGATGTCCTCGGCCTGCCGCTGAGCCGTCTCGACGGTCTGACGGGCCCGACGCTCGGCGTCCGTACGCAGCTTCTCGGCTTCGAGCCGCAGCTGCTCCGCGCGGTGCTCGATCTCCGCGAGGCGCTTCTCGGCCTTGGCCTGACGCGAGGCCAGGTCACGCTCGGACTGCTCACGGCGCTTGGCGAGGTTCGTCTCGAAGTCGGCGGCGGCCTGCGCGGCCTTCGCGCGGGTCTCCTCGAAGAGGGCGTCCGCCTCCTCGCGCTTCGACTGCGCGTCCTTCGTCGCCTCCTGACGGAGCTGGGAAGCGTCCGTCTTGGCCTTCTCGACGATCCGGACGCCTTCGTCCTCCGCCTTGGACTTGCGGTCCGCAGCGAACGATTCTGCGTCGTTGCGCACCTGCTGGGCCGCCGACTCGGCGAGCTCGCGGTGCTGCTCCGCCGCGCGACGGGCCTCCTCGCGCAGGTCCTTGGCCTCCTCCTCGGCGAGGCGGAGGATCTTCTCGACGCGGGCACCGAGGCCGGCGTACGACGGCTCGGCGTCGCTTACCTGGGCCTGGGCGTTCTGCGTTTCGAGATGGAGTTCCTCGATGCGCTTTTCGAGAGCAGTGATACGGGCCAGAGCGCTGTCACGGTCGGAGACGAGCTTCGAAATGCGTTCGTCCACCTGAGCGCGGTCGTACCCACGCCGCACAAGCTCGAAGCCGTAGGGGGAAGTGTCGCTCATGGGGTTCCTGTCGAATGAGACCGGTGAGGTGATAGGTGGAATCCTAGGGGCCAAAACGGTGTGTCATCGAGCAGTAGCCCGATTGATATGGAGAATGACACCCTTTTTGGTGGCTAACGGCCGGAACGCTTGCCAGGGAGCTTCACTGAAGCCCCCCCGGCATGCACGGAAGTTGCCCATCTGGCTAGCCCTCGGACGGCTTGCCACCCGAACGGGTCGCACCGGCCGCCGCGCCCGCCTTGACGCCCCCGTCCTTGCCACTCGACGGCGCCTCAAAGGATTCCAACGCCTCCAGGACGTCCTGGACACGGGAGATCTCGGCATTGATGTCCTGCCGACGGCGGACCAGCACCTCCAGCTCGCGCTTGCCCTCCTCGACCGCGGCCCGCGCCTCGCGGACTGCCTCGGATCTGATGCCCTCGGCCTCCGCGATGAGCGCGGCCTTCTTCTGCTCGGCCTCCTTGAGGAGCCCCTCCGCCTTCTTCACCGCGGCGATCCGGACCTTGCTCGCCTCCGAACCGGCCTCCGACACGAGGTCTTTGGCCTTCGCCTCGGCCTCCTTCAGCTGGTCCTCGGCGGCCCTGATCAGCGCGTCGCACCGATCGCCCGCCGCCTTCATCGTCTCGGCGGACTCCCGGCGGGCCCGGTCGTGGAGTTCCTCGATCTCGCCGGTGATCCGGTCGCGCAGCTCCTCGGCGCGCTCCCTTATGGCCGTCGCGTCCCGGCGCGCGCCGATCAGCAGTTCGTCGGCGTCCGTCCTGGCCCGCTCCACCCGGGTGTTGCCCTCGACCGTGGCCTCGGACAGCAGCCGTTCCGCCTCGTTGCGGGCGGCGCCCACCATCGTGTCGGCCTGTGCCTCGGCGTCCGCGGTGGTCTTGTGCGCGGCCTGCTGCGACTCCGAGAGCAGCTTGTCGGCCTCGGCGGTCGTCTCCGTGATCAGCTTGTCGACCTGCTCGGCCGCCTCGGAGCGCCGCTTGTTGGCCTCCTTGCGCGCCTTGTCCAGTGTGTCGTCGGCCTCGTCGCGGGCGTTCGACATGAGGCGGTCGGCCTCCTGGGCGGCCTCGGCCTTGAAACGCTGGGCCTCCGACCGGATCCGCTCGGCGTGCTGCTGCGCGGAGCCGACCGTCTCGGCCGCCTCGGCGCGCAGCCGTTCCGCGTCGCCCGTCGCGTCCGAGATCAGCTTCTCGGCCTTCGCCACGGACTCGGCGCGGACCCGTTCCGCCTCCTGGTTGGTCTCCGCCGTGAGCCGCTCGACCTCGGCGGTCGTCTCGGTGATGAGGGTGTCCGCCTGCGTCGCCGCGTCCGACCGGATGCGGTTGGCGTCGTCCCGTGCCTCGGCCCGGGACCGCGAGGCGTCCTGCTCGGCCGACGCGACGGCGTCCGAGGCCTCCGTACGCGCCCGCTGCAGATGCTCGGCGGCGTCCGAACGCAGCCGCTCGGACTCCGCGATCGCCTCCGAGACCGTGCGCTCCGCCAGCGACTTGGCGGCCTCCGCCTCGTCCCGCGCCTCGCGCCGGACGCGGTTGCCGTCCTCGGTCGCCCGCTCCCGCTCCGCGTACGCGTCGGCGCGGACCCTGTCGGACTCCTCCTGCGCCTCCGTGCGCGTGCGCTCCGCCACGTGCTCGGCGGCGCTGCGCAGGCCCGAGATCTCCTCCTGGGCCTGCTCGTGCAGCCCGGCCACGGCGTCGCGCACCTGCTGCGCGGTCTGCTCGGCGGCCGACACCATCTCGGTCGCCCGGCGGTCCGCCTCCTCGACCAGCCGGACGGCCTCGGTCTGGGCCTCCTCCACGCGGTTGCGCGCCGAGGCCAGCAGTTCCTCGCTCTGCTCGCGGGCCCGCTCGCGCTCCTGGTCGGCCTCCTGGCGCGCGGCGCCCAGCAGCTCCTCGGCCTCGCGGCGGCGCCTGGCCGCCTCCTCCTGGGCCGCGGACAGCGCCTCGGCGGCCTCGGTGGCCAGCCGCTCGGCGGCGGCCTGCGCCTCGGCCCGTACGCGGTCGGCGGTGTCCTGTGCCTCCGTCTTGAGCCGCTCGGCCTCCACCGCGGCGTCCGAACGCAGCCGGACGGCGATGGCCTCGCCCTCGGCACGGGACGCGGACGCGTCCGAGGCGGCCTCCGTGCGCAGCCGCTCGGCCTCCGTCTCGGCCTGCGCCTGGAGCGTACGGATCCGCTCGGCGGCCTCGGCGCGCAGCCGGTCGATCTCCTCGGAGGCCTCGCGGCGGATCCGCTCGGACTCGGCGCGCGCGTCGGTCAGCGCCTGCTCGGCGGAGGCGAGGCGCTCCTCGGCCTCCGTGTGCAGCCGGGTCAGCCCCTCGGCCGCCTCGGCCTGCCGGGCCGCTATGGCCCGCTCGGTGTCCTCGTGCAGTTCGGCGGCGGCCCGCTCGGCCTCGGCCTTGATCTCCTCGGACTGCTCGACGGCCTCCGTGCGGTGCCGCTCGGCCTCCGTACGGGTGCGCTCCAGGGTCTCCTCGGCCTGCCGGCGCAGCGTCGTCGCGCGCTCGATGGCCTCGGTGCGGACCCGCTGGCTCTCCGTCGTGGCGTTCGACCGCAGCTCGTCGGCGTCGGCCTTCGCCTTGGACAGCAGTTCCTCGGCGGTCCTGGCCGCCTCCTCGATCTGCTGGACGGCCTCGCGCCGGGCCTCGGAGCGGATCCGCTCGCCCTCTTCGTTGGCGTCCGCGCGCAGCTGCTCGGCGTCGCCGCGCAGCCGGCGCGCCTCCTCCTGCAGCTCGACCGTCTTGGCGCGGTACTCCTTGGTGTCGTCCTTCGCCGTGCCCTTGAGCTGCTCGGCGATGTCGTGCGCCTCGGCGCGCAGCCGGTCCGCCTCGGCCTCGGCCTCGGCGCGGATCCGCTCGGCCTCCTCGGAGGCGGCCTTGGTGGTCGTCTTGGCGTCCTCGGACGCCTTGTTCAGTACTTCCTCGGCCGTCCGGGCCGCCTTGGCGAGCTGGGACGCGGTCTCCTCGGCGGTGAGACTGCGGGCGTTCTCCTCGGCCTCCGCGGTGATCTTCTCGGCCTTGGTGCGGGCGTCCGCGACGACCTGCTCGGCCTCCGCCTTGGTGGCCTCGGCCTCCTTGATCGCCTCGCCGACCAGCCGGGCGACCTGCTCCTTGGCCGTCCGCGTGCGCTGTTCGTTCGCCGACTCCGCGCCGGAGAGCGTCTTGGCCGCGGCCTCCTTGGCCTCGGTGAGGACCTTCTCCGCCTCGGCCCGCGCCTCGCGCAGGGCCGCCTCGGCCTCGTTGATGCGCTGCTCGGCGGCGCGGCTCAGCTCGCCGGCCTGGCGGCGGGCGTTGTCCGAGTCGGACGCGGTCGAAGAGCGCAGCTGCTCGGCGTGCTCGGTGGCTTCCTGGGCCTGCGTCGAGGCCGCGTTCAGCAGCCGTTCGGCGTCGGTGCGGGCCCGGCGCAGCAGCGCCTCGGCCTCCGCGCGCGCCCGCTCGGCGTCGCTCTGCAGCCGCTGGCGGGCCTCTCCCGCGACCCGCTCGGCCTCCGCGCGGGCGGCGGCCAGGGCCTGCTCGGCCTCGCTGCGCGACTCGTCGGCCAGCCGGCGGGCCTGCTGCTCGCTGCGGGCCCGCAGCTGCTCGGCCCACGCCACGTTCTCGTTGACGTGCGACTCGACGCTCTGCCGGCGTTCGGCCAGCTCCTGGTCGAGCTGCTGGCGGCGGGTGACCGCCTCCTGGTGCAGCTCCGCCTGGAGACGGGCGGCCTGCTCCGCGTGCTCCTGCAGGATCCGCTGCGTCTGCGCGCGGGCCTGGCTCAGCTCCCGCTCGGCGTCCTGGCGCAACTGATCGGCCTGAACCTGGGCATTACGGAGCATCTGCTCGGCCTGATAGCCGATGTCGGCGCTGTCGTAGGCAGGCCGGGTCGCCAGACTGCGGCGCGCCTCGTGCAGCTTGGCGCGCAGCACCTCGACCTGATAGCCGAGGTCCTCGGCGTGCTGGACGGCCTTCTCCCGCTCGGTCTTCAGCCGTTCCATCTCGGCCTCGAACCGAGAGAGGTGGTCGACGTCAGCCGCCGGCTCTCGCTCCTGGCGTTCGTAGCCCCGCACTGCGCGGTCCCATCCGTCCCCTGGTCGCAAGTCTCTCCAAACGAGCACCGTCCATCCGCCGGACAGGGCCCCCGGGGAATGGTGTCAGATCAACGGCGGAGCAAGGGCTGCTCCCCCGACGCTCGTCCCCCGAAACCTGGACCCCGGCCCTCGGATCCTGACGATGAGGACCCGGACCGCCCCGAAGAGGCGACGGCCGTGCCCAACCCTACCGGCCCAGATATACGGAGGTCAGTGCTCAGGTGACTCAACTGGCGCCGAAGTGACCAGTTCTGTCAGGACGCCATGGCAATCCTTCGGGTGCAGAAAGGTGATCCTGGAGCCCATCGAACCCCTGCGCGGCTCGTCGTACAGCACGCGTACGCCCTTGTCCCGGATGCCGGCCGCGTCGGCGTCCACGTCCGCCGTGCCGAAGGCGATGTGATGTACGCCCTCACCGTTCTTGGCCAGCCACTTTCCCACCGCGGAGTCCTCGCGGGTGGGTTCCAGGAGCTGCAGGTAGGAGGCGCCGCCGTCGGACGTCTCATTGATCTTGAGCATGGCCTCGCGCACGCCCTGCTCCTCGTTGACCTCGGAGTGGTACACCTCGAAGCCGTACGTGGCCCGGTAGAACTCGACGGTCGCGTCGAGGTCGAAACAGGCGATCCCGATGTGGTCGATTCGCGTCAGCATGCTGTCAGTGCAGCGCTCCGAGGGCGGTTACGCAACGTGCGCGCGATCACACGACGGGCCGGATGACGGCTGGCCTACCGCTCAGTACCTTCTTTAGTAAACCCTCGTTCACTCCTCGGCTGTGCAAGCTGGAAGGGGATCGCTCCTCATGTCTGGAACGAACAACACCACCTCCGTCATCGTTGCGGGTGCACGCACCCCGATGGGACGGCTCCTCGGCTCCCTGAAGTCCTTCTCGGGAGCCGACCTCGGTGGATTCGCGATCAAGGCCGCCCTCGACCGTGCGGGCATCGGCGGCGACCAGGTGCAGCACGTGATCATGGGCCAGGTGCTCCAGGCCGGGGCAGGGCAGATCCCGGCACGCCAGGCCGCCGTCAAGGCGGGCATCCCGATGAGCGTCCCGGCGCTCACGATCAACAAGGTGTGCCTGTCCGGCCTCGACGCCATCGCGCTCGCCGACCAGCTCATCCGCGCCGGTGAGTTCGACATCGTGGTCGCCGGCGGCCAGGAGTCGATGACCAACGCCCCCCACCTGCTGCCCAAGTCCCGTGAGGGCTACAAGTACGGCGCGATCGAGATGCTCGACGCCATGGCGCACGACGGGCTCACCGACGCCTTCGAGAACATCGCCATGGGCGAGTCGACGGAGAAGCACAACACGCGGCTGAACATCCTGCGGCCCGAGCAGGACGAGATCGCCGCCCTCTCCCACCAGCGGGCCGCCGCCGCACAGAAGAACGGCACCTTCGAGGCGGAGATCACCCCCGTCGAGATCCCGCAGCGCAAGGGCGAGCCCGTCGTCTTCAGCCAGGACGAGGGCATCCGCGGCGAGACGACCGCCGAGTCGCTCGGCAGGCTGCGCCCCGCCTTCGCCAAGGACGGCACGATCACGGCCGGCTCGGCCTCGCAGATCTCCGACGGCGCCGCCGCCGTCGTCGTCATGAGCAAGGCGCGCGCCGAGGCCCTCGGCCTCGACTGGATCGCCGAGATCGGCGCCCACGGAAACGTCGCCGGACCCGACAACTCTTTGCAGTCGCAGCCGTCGAACGCCATCCAGCACGCCCTCAAGAAGGAGGGCATCGGCGTCGAGGATCTTGACCTGATCGAGATCAACGAGGCCTTCGCCGCCGTCGCGGTCCAGTCAATGAAGGATCTCGGCGTGTCCACGGAAAAGGTGAACGTCAACGGCGGCGCCATCGCGCTCGGCCACCCGATCGGCATGTCCGGCGCCCGGCTCGTCCTCCACCTCGCCCTCGAACTGCAGCGGCGCGGCGGCGGCGTGGGCGCGGCGGCGCTGTGCGGAGGCGGCGGCCAGGGTGACGCGCTGATCGTCCGGGTACCGAAGGCCTGACGCACACGCAATCGGGAGCCGGCCTGCGTATCCGCCGGCTGATCTAGTGAACGGAGCTGTGATGCAGGACGTCCCCTCGCTGGTGGCCGCGGCCAGGGAAGGCCGGCCCCGGGCCGTGGCCCGGCTGATCTCCCTGGTGGAGGGGGCGTCCCCGCAACTGCGCGAGGTCATGGCCGCGCTGGCCCCGCTGGCGGGCAACGCGTACGTGGTCGGCCTCACCGGATCGCCGGGGGTCGGCAAGTCGACCTCCACGTCCGCGCTGGTCTCCGCCTACCGGCGGCAGGGCAAGCGGGTCGGCGTCCTCGCCGTCGACCCCTCGTCGCCGTTCTCCGGCGGGGCGCTGCTCGGCGACCGCGTCCGGATGTCGGACCACGCCTCCGACCCCGGCGTCTACATCCGCTCCATGGCCACCCGCGGGCACCTCGGCGGGCTCGCGTGGGCCGCGCCCCAGGCCGTCCGGGTGCTCGACGCGGCCGGCTGCGACGTGATCCTCGTCGAGACCGTCGGCGTCGGCCAGTCCGAGGTGGAGATCGCCTCCCAGGCGGACACGTCCGTGGTGCTCCTCGCCCCCGGCATGGGCGACGGCATCCAGGCGGCCAAGGCCGGAATCCTGGAGATCGGCGACGTGTACGTGGTCAACAAGGCCGACCGGGACGGGGCCGACGCGACGGCCCGTGAGCTGAACCACATGCTCGGCCTCGGCGAGTCCCGAGGCCCGGGGGACTGGCGGCCGCCCATCGTCAAGACGGTGGCCGCGCGCGGGGAGGGCATCGACGAGGTCGTCGAGGCGCTGGAGAAGCACCGGGCGTGGATGGAGGAGCGGGGGGAGCTTGCCGCTCGGCGGCTCGCGCGCGCGTCCCGCGAGGTCGAGACCATCGCGGTCACCGCGTTGCGGGAGCGGATCGGTTCGCTCCACGGAGACCGGCGCCTGAGCGCGCTCGCGGACCGGATCGTGTCGGGCGACCTGGACCCGTACGGCGCGGCGGACTCACTGATCCACGACCTGACGGGGTCCTGACCGGACTTCTCTCGCCCCCGCCGCCCCTACCCTTCCCGTCAACGACTCGGGGGCGCTGCCCCCGAACCCCCGGTCCTCAAACGCCGGACGGGCTGAAAGGCACCTTTCAGCCCGTCCGGCGTTTGAGGACAAAGGGGGGCGAGGGGGCGCAGCCCCCATGCGTGGACGGGAACGGGAAGGGGCGGCGGGGGCGAGGAAACACCTGTCGGCACACCCGGCGCCCTGCTAGCTTGACCCCCGTGTTCCTCCTCATGGCATAGGGCCCGCCCATGACCCGCGCCTGGCAGCGCCACTCGCGCAGCCCCCGCGGCTCCTAGGCGACCCCGAAGCCAGGGCACCCCACAGGCGCCCCCTCCCCGAGGAACACCCCCATGACTGCGCCCACGACGCGGCCCACCTACGCCGCGGTACTCCGCACGCCCCACACCCCCCGCACCTTCACCGCCGCCCTCGTGGCCCGGCTCTCCTACGGCATGGTCGCCCTCGCCGTGATGCTGGCGGTGAGCGACGCCACCGGCTCGTACGCCGCCGCCGGCATCGTCGTGGCGCTCTTCGGCGCCGCGAGCGTGTTCCTGTCGCCCGCGCGGGCGTCCCTCGTCGACCGGTACGGCCCGCGCCGCGCCCTGGTCCCGATGGCCTCGCTGTACGCCGCCCTGCTGGGCACCCTGGCGGCGGTGAGCTGGCGCCCGGGAGCCCCGGTCCCGCTCCTGGCCGCGGTGGCCGTCGCCGCGGGCGCGTGCACCCCGCCGCTCGGTCCCACCATGCGTGCCGTGTGGGGCGAACTCGTCACGGACCGGCGGCTGTTGCAGCGCGCCTACAGCCTGGACGGGGTCGCCGAGGAACTGCTGTTCGTCTCGGGCCCCCTGCTCGTGGGACTGGTGGTGGGCTTCGCGCCCCCGGCCGCCGCGGTCGCCCTGAGCGCGCTGCTGGTCGGGCTGGGCACAGCGGCCTTCGTCACGTCCCCCGTGGTCAAGGGCGTCACCGTGCACGCTGCCCCCGCCGGGAAGCGGACCCGCCTCGGGCGCGGGCTCGTACAGCCGGTTCTCGCGGCCGCGGGGGTGGGGCTCGCGCTCGGCGCCGTCGATCTGCTGGTGCTGGCCTTCGCCGAGCAGGGGCACCACGGCGAGCACACCGTCGCCTGGGTGCTGGCCGCGCTGTCCGCGGGCAGCGCGGTGGGCGGGCTCCTGAACGGTGCCGTCGACTGGCGTGTGCCGGCCCGGCTGCGGCTCCCGCTGCTGGCGGTCGGGCTCGCCCTCGCGCTGGGCGCGGCGGGTCTCGCCCCGGGGCTCGTGACGCTCTCCGCCGCTGTGGCGGTGGCGGGCCTGTTCGTCGCTCCGGCCCTCACCACGGCGTACCTCCTCGCCGACGAGAGCGCCCCGCCCGGCGCCCGGGTCCGGGCCGGGACCTGGGTGAACACCGCCGTGAACGCGGGTTCCTCGGCCGGGGCCGCGACCGTCGGCCTGCTGGTCGGCCGGCTGCCCCTGGCGGCGTGCTTCGCGGTCTCGGGCGCGATGGCCCTGGTCACAGTGCTCGCCCCGTGGCACGGCGGGCACGGCGGGCACGACAAGGCGGCCTCCCCGGACACACAGGCCGGGGAGGCCGCCGAACTCGTCAAGTGATGTCAGTCGTCGGAGCCGTCGTCGTCCGAGTCGTTGTCGTCGTTGTCGTCGTGGTCGGAGGAGTTGTCGTCGGACGAGGTGTCCGCGGTGACCGCTGCGGACTTCAGGTCGACCTTCCACTCCTTCTCGGCGCCGTTCGCGGCGGTCGTGTCGACGTCCCAGGCGTTGGTACGGCCGTCGTCGTCGAGCTCGACGGAGGTGACCGTGCCCTTCGCGGCGGCGGCCTTCGCGGCCTCCTCGGCGGTGACGGACGACCCCTTCAGCGCGGCCCGGGCCTCCGCCGTGTCGTCGGCGTCCTCCTGCTCGGTGTGCGAGCCGAGGACCTTGCCGGTGCCCGGGTCGATCCGGACGCTGTGCCAGGCGCCGCCCGAGGACAGCACGTCCACGTCCCACACCAGGCTGCTGCCCTCGTCGTCCAGGTCGGCCGAGACGGCCGTACCCTGCACGCTCTTCAGCGCCGTCGCGATCGCGTCGGCCGCGGTGACCTTCGCCGCCTTCGCGTCGGCCGCGTCCTCGGCCCGGTCGGCCTTGTCGTCGGCGCGGTCGTCACGGTCGTCGTCGGCGGAGTCGTCGCGGTCGTCGCGGTCGTTGCGGTCGTCGTCCGCGGCCCGCACGCTGGACTGCTTGGTCGGCGCGTCCCCGTCACCCGTGACGGCGAGGGCCGTCGCCGTGCCGCCTCCGACCAGAGCGGCGGCGGCGACGGTGGCGATGACGATGTTGCGCTTCATGGGGATTCCTCCGAGATCATCGGCTTCGACCGGGGTCGAGCGTCTTCGGTGCGTTTCGACGTGTCCCAATCTGGACGACCGACGCTGAAGCGGAGCTGAAGCACCCTGAAGGCTTCTTCAGGTTCGGTTTGCGACTCTTTACGCATGCGCCTGTTGATCGTGGAGGATGAGAAGCGGCTCGCCCTGTCGCTCGCCAAGGGACTGACGGCCGAGGGGTACGCCGTCGACGTGGTCCACGACGGCCTGGAAGGACTGCACATGGCCGGCGAGGGCTCGTACGACCTCGTCATCCTCGACATCATGCTGCCCGGGATGAACGGCTACCGGGTGTGCGGCGCCCTGCGCTCCGCCGGGCACGACGTGCCGATCCTGATGCTCACCGCCAAGGACGGCGAGTACGACGAGGCGGAGGGCCTGGACACCGGCGCCGACGACTACCTCACCAAGCCGTTCTCGTACGTCGTCCTGGTGGCCCGGGTGAAGGCGCTGCTGCGCCGGCGCGGGCCCTCGGGCGGCGCGTCGCCCGTGCATGTGCTCGGCGACCTCAAGGTCGACACCGCCGCCCGGCGCGTCCACCTCGGCGAGGACGAGATCACCCTCACCACCAAGGAGTTCTCGGTCCTCGAACAACTCGTCGTGCGGGCGGGCGAGGTGGTGTCCAAGGCGGAGATCCTCGAACACGTCTGGGACTTCGCGTACGACGGGGACCCCAACATCGTCGAGGTCTACATCAGCACACTGCGCCGCAAGCTGGGGGCCACGCTGATCCGGACCGTACGCGGCGCCGGTTACCGCCTGGAGTCGCGATGAAACGCGTCCTCGGATCCGTACGGGCCAGGGCCACCCTCGCCGCGAGCGTCGTGGTGGCCGTCGCGCTCGCCGCGGCCGGTGCCGCCGTCCTGCTGTCGCTGTGGACCAACCTGAGCGAACAGGCCGGTACGGAGGCGGAACGGGCCGCCCAGAAGGTCGCCACCGACATCGCGGCCGGGCAGCCCTACGGCAACCTCTCGCTGGACAACGACGACCAGCCGGTCCAGGTCGTGGACGAGGCGGGGAAGCTCGTCGCCGTCACCGAGGACCTGGAGCGGATCAGCGGCACGGGCGTCGACCGGGTCAAGCCGCAGGCCCCCGGGGCCGTGAACGCCGATGGCGACGACGACGATGACGACGGCGGGAGCAGCGACAGCGACAGCGGCAGTGACGACGATCCGCACGAGGCCGGTGAACTCGGCGAGGCCTCCTTCAGCGACGGCTCCGCGACCATCGACGGCGACACCGCGGACTACCGGTTCGCCGCCGTGCCGGTGGAAGTGGACGGCAAGGGCACGCTCACCGTCCACGCCGGTGCGCCGCTGACCGCCGAACAGGAGGCCGTCAGCACGGCGCTGACCGTCATGCTCATCGGCTTCCCGCTGCTGCTGGCCGTGGTGGCCCTGGTGACCTGGCTCGTCACCCGGCGGGCGCTGCGCCCCGTCGAGGACATCCGCGGCGAGATGGCCGCGATCACCGCCTCCGAGGACCTCACCCGGCGGGTTCCGGTGCCGGACACCCACGACGAGGTCGCACGGCTCGCCCGGACGACCAACGAGACGCTCGCCGCCCTGGAACAGTCCGTGGAACGGCAGCGCCGGTTCGTCGCCGACGCCTCCCACGAGCTGCGCAGCCCCATCGCCTCACTGCGCACCCAGCTGGAAGTGGGCGCCGCGCATCCGGAACTGCTCGACGTCGACGGGGCCGTCGAGGACACCGTACGGCTGCAGCGGCTCGCCGCCGATCTGCTGCTGCTCGCCCGTCTCGACGCGGGGGAGCGGCCGGCGGACGCGCGGTTCGATCTGGTGGCACTCGTCCGTGCGGAGGCGGGGCAGCGGGTCGGGGACCGGGTCGCCGTGACCGTGACCGCGGACACCGTGGACTCCCTGCACGTGAGCGGGTCCCGCGGGCAGCTGGCGCGGGTGCTCGGCAATCTGCTCGACAACGCGCAGCGGCACACCCGGACGTCGGTCTCGGTGGGCGTGCGGCGGGTGGGGGAGTGGGTGCTTCTTGAGGTCGCCGACGACGGGGCGGGGGTGCCTGTCGCCGAGCGCGAGCGGGTTTTCGAGCGGTTCGTGCGGCTCGATGAGGCCCGGGCCCGGGATGACGGCGGGGCCGGGTTGGGGCTTGCCATCGCTCGGGACGTGGCTGTGCGGCATGGGGGTGCGCTCACCGTGCGGGGGGCTTCGGCAGGCGGAGCTCTGTTCGAGCTCCGCCTGCCTGTGGCCTAGCGGCCTGCTGAAGCACGGTGGGTGGGGAACCTGCGGCCCGGTGGGGGCTGGTCGCGCAGTTCCCCGCGCCCCTAAAAGCAAAAGACTGCGCCGTTCCCCGCGCCCCTAAAAGATTGCGCCGTTCCCCGCGCCCCCCGAGGGAGGGCCGGGTGTCAGGGGCGGCCTCGTTGGGTGCGGAGGTGTTCTGCGATGGGGGTCAGGGATTTGTGGAGTTCTTCCAGGGCCTCCGGGGAGAGGAGGTCGATGAAGTGGCGGCGCACGGAACCCACGTGATGGGGCGCGACCTTCTGCATCGTCTCCATGCCGTGGTCCGTGAGCACCGCGAACAGCCCGCGGCGGTCGGACTCGCAGTTCTCGCGCCGGACCAGGTCCGCGTTCTCCATGCGGGTGATCTGGTGCGAGAGGCGGCTCTTGGACTGGAGGGTGGCGGACGCGAGGTCACTCATCCGCATCCGTACGCCCTCGGACTCCGAGAGGTTCACCAGGATCTCGTAGTCGTTCATCGTCAGGCCGAACGGCTGGAGGTCCCTTTCGAGCTGATACGTCAACAGCCTGTTGACCTCCAGGTGGGTGCGCCATGCGCACTGCTCCGCATCGGTCAGCCAGCGGGTGGCCGTCTCGGTCTCCATGAATCAAGTCTACCTAAAAGGTTGAAAGGCGAACTAGTGAGGGTGGTGTGACGACGTGCACACGTTCGACGTCACACTCTGCAGACTACCGCTCACAGCCCGAAGCGACGCTGGAGGTCCCCCAGCTGTCCGGGAAGACGCGGTGCGCCGCCTTGCTGTCCCTGGTGACCTGGCACCCCGCCGCCGCCGGGTACTCCCGGCTCGTTCGGCACCGCCCCCGCCGCCTGCTCCGCCATCAGTGCCTCGCTGGACTGCAGCAGCACCGTGCCGGCCCCCACGAACTCGAACTGGTGCTCCTCGCCGGAGGCCCCGCCGATGCCCGTCATCGCACGTAGACCGCCCATCAGGCCCGTCATGTAGCCGTGGTCGTAGTGATGGCAGGGCGAGGGGCAGTCGGCCCAGCCGACGAGGGCCTGCGGGTCGACCCGGATGGGGGGTTCCATGAACACCACGGGGCCGTTCGAAGCGGCGACGAACTTGCCCGTTCCGATGAGTGTCAGGAAGCCCGGCACGATCGACTGCTTGAGCGCGAGACTTGGCTGAAAAGCGAGGAGGTTGCCCGAGCGAATGGTCAGGTTGCCCTCCTCCAGGTCGAAGGAATTCACGTCGAAGGCCCGGTCGGCGAGCAGCATCTTGCCCGAGCCGGACGCCACCACCCAGTCGCTCGCGTGCAACGGCGAATGAAAAGACGTTCGCACGAGGCGGTCGAGGCGGCCGTGCCCGATGCCGTTGAACTCCATCGAGCCGTAGTAGGCGATCATCTTGCCCTTCTGCAGGAACCACTCACTCCCCTTGAGCTCCACGCAGAAGGTGTACGCGTTCACGTTGTCGTCGACCGGCAGCGTCGCCGGGTCGTGGATCACGGGGCCCGTGCCCGGGTAGGTGGTCACAGCTTCTCCTCCGACGCCTGCACGTACACCGCGCCACTGCCGCTCAGCTCCAGCTGGAAGGCCTCGCCCGAACCGCGGCCGACCAGATCGCGCAGACCGAGCGCGCTGGACAGTTTGTTGCGGACGTCCCCGTGATGGGCGACGTACGCCTGCGGGTCGACGTGCACCGGGCGCTGCGGGCTGATGGGGACCTCGATGACCCCGCCGTGCGCCATGACGGCGACCGAACCGTGGCCCTTGAGGGTCGTGGTGAACAGGCCCTGGCCCGTCACCTGGCCGCGCACCATGCCCATGACGCCGCCCTGCGAGCCCATGAACATCGTGCCCTGCGTCAGGGTGCCGTCGAAGGCCAGGAGCCGGTCCGCCTCCACGTACAGGGTGTCGCCGGTGAGGCCGATCACCTGGATGTGGTGGCCGCCGTGCCCGAACAGGACCGTGCCGGAGCCCTCCACGGTCATCAGGGGCGCCGCTTCGCCGGCGGCCCGGCGGCCGATCATCGACATGACCCCGCCCTGGCCGCTCTGCAGGTTCGGGGTGAAGGAGACCTCGCCCTTGTAGGCGAGCATCGCGCCGCGCTGGCTGAACAGCTTCTGGCCCGGTGCGACGGTGGCCTCGATCATCTTCGAGTTGATCTCACGGAAGGGCATGTCACACGTCTCCCGCGATCGAGTTGCGCTCACTGGGCTGCACGTAGACGACTCCGTCGCCCTCGAAGCGGATCTGGAAGGCCTCGCCGCCGCCCTCGCCCATGAACGTGCGGAACGTCACGCCGGACTGAAAGGTCTGCCGCAGATCGCCCTGGTGGGCGATGTACGCGCCCGGGTCGACGGTCAGTGGGTACTGCGAGCTGACCCGCAGCACCACCGCCGGGCCGTCGGACATGATCGCCGCCTGGCCGTGGCCCTCGATCGTCGTCGTGAACAGCCCGTTGCCCTGCGAGGCGCCCCGCAGCCCCGTGAAGGACGTGCCCGTACGCAGGCCCGAGTCCGTCGCCAGGAGATTGCTCGACTCCACGAAGAGTTTGTCGCCCTGGAGGCTCACGAGGTTGATCTCACTGGCCCGGTCGGCGAACCAGCACGTGCCCTGGCCCTTCACCTCCATGAGGGTCATCTGCTCGCCGGTGATCCGGCGCGTCACCATGCCACGGATGCCTTCGCCGCCGCCGCTGAGTTTCTTGAAGGCCATCTGACCGTCGTACGCGACCATGGAGCCGTTCTTCGCCTTCACGGCGTCGCCGGTCATGTCGACGGCCAGCACCTTGCTGCCTTGTAGTCGGAACATCGCCACGAGGTGAAGGTATCGGGCGGGCCGTCTCCGCCGACAGGTCCCACGGGTGGAGAACGACCCGGAGTGTCCCCCTAGGGGCTTCGTCCCGGGACCGCCCTCGTACCCCTGAGGCGGTCCGCCGGCGCTCCAATGCCACAATGGGCCAACGCTTGTGCTCTCATTCACAAACACCGAAGGTGACCCGTGGACATCAAGACCGCCTCCGCCCTCCGCCGCCTCCGTCTGGTCTCCGGCCCGGAAGCCGTCTCGTTCCTGCTGCTGCTCGTCTGCTCCGTGCTGAAGCGGACCACGGACTTCAATGCGGTGCCGGTGATGGGCATGATCCACGGCGTCCTCTTCGTGCTGTACGTGATCTTCTGGGCAGATGCGTGGAACCGGGCCAAGTGGGGGCTGAAGACCGCGGCGCTGTACTTCGTCCTGTCCGTGCTGCCGACCGGCGGGTTCTTCGCCGAGCGCAAGCTCAAGGGTGAGGCCGAGGCCGCGGTCATCAAGTCCCGTGCGCGCAACGAGGGGATCGTGGGCGCATGATCGTCGCCTTTTCCGTGACGCCGCTGGGTGTCGGGGAGGACGTGGGGGAGTACGTCGCCGACGCCGTGCGGGTCGTTCGCGAGTCGGGGCTGCCGAACCGGACGGACGCGATGTTCACGTCGCTGGAAGGTGACTGGGACGAGGTCATGGACGTCGTGCGGCGGGCCGTGGCCGCGGTTGAGGCGCGGGCGCCCCGGGTCTCCCTCGTCCTGAAGGCGGACATCCGGCCGGGGGTGACGGACGGGCTCACGTCCAAGGTGTCCACGGTTGAGCGCCACTTGTCGGAGTGACGCCGCTACTTTTTCCCGGCCGCGGCCCGGCGGGGCTGAGTCGCGCGCCGTCCCCCGCGCCCCTGAAAGGTGCGTGACGCTGCGGGTTTCGGTCCCGGCCGCGGCCCGGCGGGGGTTGCCCGCGCAGTTCCCCGCGCCCCTGAGGAGCGCGTGGCGCTGCGGGCGCATTTTCGGCTGCGGCCCGGTGGGGGCCGATCGCGCAGTTCCCCGCGCCCCCAAAAAGCAGGCGGCCTACAGCACCCCATCTTCCAGGGACGCGGGGAACGGCGCGCCCAGCCACGTACGACCGGCACCGGACCGCCGCTTTCAGGGGCGCGGGGAACGGCGCGGCCAGCCACATACGGCCCGCACCGGACCGCCGCTTTTAGGGGCGCGGGGAACTGCGCGGCCAGCCCCCGCCGGGCCGCACCCGGTAGTGCACCCCCCGGCCCCCCGCCCAACCGTCGGAGACAACCCGTCGGAGACAGCCCGTCGGAGACAACACCCACCTGGACCCCCTCCGTTCGACACGCCGACGTAATGCCACTTTTGTGTGGGTATCGGCTTGTTCGATCAATGGGCACTGGAGGGCGCTGTGCGGCCGGAGGGCTACGACTACGACACCCACAGCAGGTTGGCCGGACCGCTCACGGAGCCGTCCGGCTCGGCCTACCGGGTGCAGTACACCAAGCTCCTGTCGAGCGAGCCGCACCGAATACGAGCCGTCCTGCTCATGACGCTCGCCCCGGTGCTCACAGGACTCCTGCTGGTCTATCTCGTGTGGCCCACCCACTGGGTGGAGCGTGAGGGCGGCGCCCGCTGGCTGGTCGGCCTCGACATCACGATGCTCGTGGCGATCGGCCTGATCGAGCTCTTCATGGTCGTCAACGTCGTGTCGATCGCGCACGCGACGATGGTGGCCAGGGATCCCGTCCCCGTCACCCCCGCGGAGGGAACCCGGGTCGCCTTCCTGACCACTTTCGTCCCCGGCAAGGAACCGCTCTCGATGGTCCGCGCCACCCTCGAAGGGGCCGTCAGGGTCACCCACACAGGACCGGTGGACGTCTGGCTCCTGGATGAGGGGGACGACGAGCAGGCCAAGGCGCTCTGCGAGGAGCTCGGCGTCCGCCACTTCACCCGGCACGGTGTGCCCGAGTGGAACAGGGCCAAGGGCGTCCACAAGGCCCGTACCAAGCACGGCAACTACAACGCGTGGATCGCGATGCACGGCGGCAGTTACGACTTCTTCGCCTCCGTGGACACGGACCACGTCCCGCTCCCGGAGTTCCTGGAACGGATGATGGGCTACTTCCGTGACCCGGACGTCGCCTTCGTCGTCGGCCCGCAGGTGTACGGCAACTACACCACTCCCGTCACCAAGGCGGCCGAGTCCCAGCAGTTCCTCTTCCACGCGCTGATCCAGCGTGCCGGAAACCGCTACCGCGCACCCATGTTCGTCGGTACCAACAACGTCGTACGGATCGCGGCCGTGAAGCAGGTCGGCGGCCTGTACGACTCGATCACGGAGGACATGGCCACCGGCTTCGAGATGCACCGGCACAAGAACCCGAGGACCGGTCACCACTGGGAGTCCGTCTACACCCCTGACGTGCTCGCCGTCGGCGAGGGCCCCGCCTCCTGGACCGACTTCTTCACCCAGCAGATGCGCTGGTCGCGCGGCACCTACGAGACGTTGTTCAAGCAGTACTGGAAGGCACCCTTCACGATGCCGCCGGGACGGCTGTTCTCGTACACGCTGATGCTCGTCTACTACCCGATGACGGCCGTCAACTGGTTGCTGGGCATCCTGAGCTGCGTCCTGTTCCTGTGCTTCGGGGCGTCCGGCACCCAGGTCTCCGCCTCCATGTGGCTGATGCTCTACAGCGACGCGGCCGCACTCCAGGTCGGGCTGTATCTGTGGAACCGGCGGCACAACGTCTCCCCGCACGAACCGGAGGGCTCGGGCGGTCTGGCGGGCATGGCGATGTCGGCTCTTTCCGCGCCCATCTACCTGAAGTCCCTGGGTGCGGCCCTGATCCGCCGTCCCAGCCGGTTCGTCATCACCCCCAAGGGCGGCGACACCAGCGCGGACCGTGTCGCGACCTTCCGTATCCATCTCTTCTGGGCGGCGGTCCTGACGTCGTCCCTGGTCGCGTCGTTCGTGCTCGACCACACCCACGCGGCCATGCGCACCTGGGCGGTCCTCGCGCTGGCCATCTCCCTCTCCCCGGTTGCGGTGTGGACCGCGACCCGCGCCAGGGCCCGCAGGGCACAGCGGCACCTCGTGCCCGCCGTCCGGATCGGCGAGGCGGCCGAACCCGCCCCGGCCCTCGCGGGCAGCGCCGCCGGAACGGTCTCCAGCAGTACGACAGGAGGTAGCTAGGCCATGGCCCACCGGCCCTTGCAGAAGGCGTCAGTGAAGAACGCGTCACTGAAGATGACGCTCTCGAAGAAGACCCAGAAGCGGCTGCTCGGCGTCGGCGGCGTCGCGCTGCTCGCCGGACTCAACGCGCCGGCCGCCATCGGCTTCGCCTCGGAGCAGTACTACGAGTACAAGATCGCCCAGCCCGGCTACCAGGCGAAGTACGGCTCGTGGAAGCAGCTCGACATCCCGAAGGAGTTCCGCACCAACGCCATCCACGCGGCGCTCCTGCACACCGGCAAGGTGCTGATCGTCGCGGGCTCCGGCAACGAGCAGAAGAAGTTCGACAAGGGGTCCTTCGACACGGTCCTGTGGGACCCGAAGGCCGACACCTTCAAGAAGATCGCCACTCCGGCCGACTTCTTCTGCGCCGGACATGCCCAACTGCCCAGCGGCCGCATGCTCGTGGCCGGCGGCACGGCCCGCTACGAGCTGCTGGACGGCGAGGTCGAGCGGGCCGGCGGCGGTATGCGGGTGAAGAACGAGAACCCGGACAAGGCCATCGCACTGAAGAAGGGCACCCGGTTCCGCTCGCCCTCCGGCGTCGAGTACGTCAGCCGTGTCGACGTCACCGTCCCCAAGGCCAAGCGCACCCAGGAGATCACCTACAACAAGGCCGGCGTCATGCAGCCCTGGAAGACGAAGGTCAAGGCGAGCGAGGCCCGGGTCTTCGTCGAGGCCACCGAGGACGGCCCGGCGCCGGTCACGGACAAGCGCGCCCAGTACGAGATCCTCGGCCTCAAGGGCAAGGACGCCGACAACACGTACGGCCTCTCCGAGAAGATCACCATGGAGAAGCAGGACTTCCAGGGCATCAGGGCCGCCTACGAGTTCGACCCGACGGCGGAGAAGTACGTGCCCGTCGAGCCGATGGACAAGGCCCGCTGGTACCCGACGCTCGTCGGACTCCAGGACGGGAAGGTGCTCGCGGTCTCCGGGCTCGACGACGTCGGCGTGATCGACCCCGGTGACAACGAGATCTACGACCCGGGGACGAAGAAGTGGACACCCGGTCCCAAGCGGTACTTCCCCACCTATCCGGCCCTCTTCCTCACCAAGGGCGGCAAGCTCTTCTACCCGGCCTCGAACGCCGGTTACGGGCCCGCCGAACTCGGCCGCGACGCGGGCCTGTGGGACCTGAAGACCAACAAGTTCCAGAAGGTGCCAGGACTGAGCGACCCGGACGAGACGGAGACCTCGACCTCGCTCCTGCTGCCGCCCGCCCAGGACCAGAAGGTGATGATCCTCGGCGGCGGAGGGGTCGGCGAGTCCAAGGAGTCGACCTCGCGCACGGCCGTCGTCGACCTCAAGAAGGCGAACCCCGCCTTCGAGGACGGCCCCGACCTGCCGCAGGGCACCCGCTATCTGAACAGCGTGATCATGCCGGACGACTCGGTGTTCACGTCCAACGGAGCCAAGGACTACCGCGGGCGCGGCGCCAGCAACATCCACAAGGCGCAGTTCTACGACCCGAAGTCCAACTCGTTCCGTACGGCCGCCTCGCCGAAGGTCGGCCGCAACTACCACTCCGAGGCGCTGCTGCTGCCCGACGGCCGGATCGCCACCTTCGGCTCCGACCCGCTCTTCGACGATCAGCAGAACACCAAGCTCGGCCACTTCGAGCAGCGCATGGAGATCTTCACCCCGCCCGCCCTGCACAAGAACGGCAAGGCCCGCCCCGTCCTCGGCGACGGACCGCAGGAGGTGGACGGCGAGGGCCGCGCCACCTTCGCGACCCGGCACCCGGAGAAGGTCGTGAACGCCCGGCTGATGCGGCCCAGCGCGGTCACGCACACCACGGACGTCGAGCAGCGGTCCATCGCGCTGGAGATCACGAAGAGCAAGGACTCGGTGACCGTGGCCGTGCCGAAGGACCGGACGCTGGTGCCGCCCGGCTGGTACATGCTGTTCGTGTCGGACGCGGACGGGACACCGTCCGAGGCGAAGTGGGTGCAGGTGAAGTGACACCCCGACGGGCGGCCCGCTGCCTTCGAGCGACCTGAGCGACCTACTGGGGCTTGGAGTTGCGGGCCAGGCCCAGCGCGTAGTCCGCCCACCACTGGCCCGCCGCGGGGCCGCCCCGGCACTGTCCGTCGGACTCCCCGGGCCGTTTGATCCACAGATAGGCGTCCACGACGGGGTCGCCGGTGTCGGTGGTGGGCGGGGTGCCGAGCGCCCGGCCCGGCGGGTTGCACCAGGCCTGCGCACGGTCTCCCCGCAGCGGGCCGTTGCCGTTGCGGCTGGTGTCCACCACGAAGTGCTTGCCGCCGAGCGACTCCGAGAGACGGCGGCCGTACTCCTTGGTGATCCCGTCCGTCTGGAAGTTGGAGACGTTCAGGGCGAAACCGTCGGCGTTCGCGACACCGGCCCGCCGGAGGGGTTCGACGAGCTTCCGCGGCTCATCGATCCAGTCGGGGTTGCCCGCGTCCAGGTACACCTTCGTGTTCGGCTGCTGCTTCAGCCGCACGATCGCCTCGGAGAGCAACTGCTCGCGCTGCGCGTGGTACTCGCCCGGTGTGCAGCCGTCCACGATGTGGGCGACCGCGTCGGGCTCCAGGACGACCAGCGCGGGGCTGTCGCCCAGGGCCCCCGCGAACCGGTCGATCCAGTCCCGGTAGGCCGCCGCGTCGGTCGCCCCGCCCGCCGAGTGCTGACCGCAGTCGCGGTGCGGGATGTCGTACGCGACGAACACGGGCGTCCGCCCGTCCCCGGCCGCCGCCCGTGTCGCCTCCCTGATCCTCGGCTCGGGGTGGTCACCGGCCGGCCACAGTGCCGCGGGCCGGTCCGCGATGCGCTTGAGCAGCCGGGCGTCGTTCTCCCTGCCCTGCCGCTCCCAGGCTCGGGCCTGCCGGGCTGCGGGGCTCTGCGGGTCGATCCAGAACGGGGAGCCGGCGGCGGGGCTGGCGGCGCCGGTCTCCTGGGCCGGGGCGGCCGGATCGCCCTCGGGCGCGGACGAACAGCCCGTCACGAGCCCCAGCGCGACGGACGCGACGGACGCGGCGAGCGTCGCGCGGGTACGGACACGGGTACGGGTCGGCCGGAACATCCTGCCCCCTTGGGCGAAGGTGACCGTCAGTGACGGTTTTCCGGCCATCGTGACATAAGGGATCTATCGGTCAGGGGTGCGACACCGCGACCCGCCCGCCTCCTTCGCGTTCCCGTTCGTCGCCGAAACGTCAGGCCCCGCCCGAGGCCAGCGCGCTGCCGAGCGGTGTCCTCTCGTACAGCACCTGGTGTCCGTACCGGTGTGCGACGAGCAGGCCCGCGTCACGCAGCGTCGACAGATGCGCGGAGACGGACGAGGGGGCGAGGCCGAGGCGGTGGGCGAGGGCCGTGGTGGCGGCGGGTTCCGCGAGCGCGGCCAGCACGGCGGCCCGGCCCCGGCCCAGCAGCCGTACGAGGGCCTCGGGCGTGCGGTCGGACGACTCGGCCCACAGGCCCCCGATGCCCCGGGCCGGGTAGACCAGTGCCGGCTGCCAGGGCGGCTCGAAGCCGCTCACCACGTCCGGCCAGGTGAAGACGCTGGGCATCAGCACCAGCCCCTGGCCGCCCAGTTCGCGTACGTGCTCGCCCCGCGAGTCGACCGTCAGCCTGCCCGCGTCCCAGGCGACCCGCCGGTCCAGTTCGGGCAGCAGCCCGGCGAGGCCCACCTCGGCGAGTCGGCGGGAGTGGAAGGCGATGTCGGCCTCCAGGAGGGCCCTCAGCCTCGGCCAGGCGGGTTCCACGAGGGTGTGCCAGGCCGCCTCCATCGTGTCCGCCAGCTCCCGTACCGCACGGGCGGGGTCGGCGAGCATCGCCCGGCCCGCCGGGGACCCGGCGGCGCCCGGGGTGTCCGCGAGCGAGATCGCGAGTTCGGTCCGCGCGAGCCCGGGGTCCGTGGCGCGCACGGCGGCGATCTCCTCCTCGAAGGTGGCCGCCGGCCCGATCGGAGGCGGCATCAGACAGTCCGGGCTGTTCCCGCGCTCCGGCATCAGCAGCCACAGCGGCTCCAGGTCAAGCCCGGCCGCCGCCGAACGGATGCGGCGCAGCCAGGCGGGGTGGTAGCCCTGCCGCTCCGGGCGCCGCAGGGTGCGTACCGCCTCGTGCGTCTCCCACAGCGGCGACAGCGCGAAACGGCAGTTGAGGAAGTCGTCCTCCCCGAAGTGGAGGTGGTACGGCATCACGCCTCCCGGGAGGTGGCTCGGGCCCGAAGATTCGGCCTGGGCCGAAACTCTAGGCCGTCCGGTCCGGTCACGCGACGCTGCTCCCCATGCCAGAAGAAACACAGACCGCGACGACGGCACCCGAGCCGCCCTCCGTCGACACCCCCACGGTCGACGCGCGGGGGAGCGGGTACGGCCGGGTCTTCGCCGTCCGGGAATTCCGGGCCGTCTTCGCCGCGCACGCCCTGTCCCTGCTGGGCGTCGTCGTCAGCGAGATCGCCCTGACCGTCCTCGTGTACGAGCTGACGGGATCGCCGCTGCTCAGCGCACTCGCCTTCGCGCTGGGCTTCCTGCCCTACCTCGTGGGCGGGACGCTGCTGTCCGGCGTGGCCGACCGGTTCCCGGCCCGGCGGGTGCTCGTCGTGTGCGACCTCGTGTGCGCCGGATGCGCGGCGCTGATGGCCCTGCCCGCCACCCCCGTCGCCGCCCTGCTCGCCCTGCGGTGCGCCATCGCCGCCGTCTCGCCGGTGTTCAGCGGCACCCGGATGGCCACGCTGGCCGAGATCCTCGGGGACGGCGACCTGTTCGTGCTGGGCCGCTCCCTGCTGCGGATCGTGTCGCAGAGCGCCGTGCTCGTGGGCTTCGGCCTGGGCGGCATCCTGCTGACGTTCGTGTCCCCGCGCGGGGCGCTGGTCATCACGTTCGGCACCTTCCTCGCCTCCGCGCTGCTGCTGCGCGTCGGCACCCGGCGCAGGCCCGCGCGGACCGGCGCCGGACCGCTCATGCGGTACTCGCTCGCGGGCACCCGGCAGGTCCTGGCGGACCGCCGGATACGGGCGCTGCTCCTGCTGCTCTGGGTGCCGCCGATGTTCGTCGTCGCACCGGAGGCACTGGCCGCCGCGTACGCCGACGAGATCGGGGTCGGCACGGCCTGGATCGGGCTGCTGATGTGCGCGATGCCCATCGGCACGATCGCGGGGGAGCTGTACGCGGGCTCCGCCCTCTCCCCGGCGGCCCGCTCCCGGATCGTGCTGCCCCTCGCGGGCTGCGGCCTGCTGCCACTCCTCGCCTACCCCTTCCATCCGGACCTCGGCTGGATCCTGCTCGCGCTGCTGGTCGCCGGGTCGACGGGCGCGTACACGCTGGGGCTCGACCGCTGGTTCGTGGACGCCGTGCCGGAGGAACTGCGCGGGCGGGCGATGACCGTGCACACGGCCGGGCTGATGACCATCCAGGGCGTGGGCATGGCGCTGGCCGGGGCGGCGGCCGAGTTCTGGCCGGTCAGCACGGTGGTGGGCGGGGTCGGCGTGCTCGGCACGGTGTGCTGTCTGCTCCTGGCCGCGGAGGTGCGGCGCACGGGAAGAACAGGGGGCGAGGCCGCCCGGAAGGGGTGAAGGCGAAGCACGGGTGAGAAGGGTGCGGAAGCGGGCGAATACCGAAAGGCGAGACGGGGCTGACCGCGATATGACCGGCCGGTAGGGTTTTGCCGTGCCGAAGCCGCTCAGCCTTGCCTTCGATCCCATCGCCCGAGCCGACGAACTCTGGAAACAGCGCTGGGGGTCCGTCCCGTCCATGGGCGCGATCACCTCGATCATGCGCGCGCACCAGATTCTCCTCGCCGAGGTCGACGCGGTCGTCAAGCCGTACGGGCTGACGTTCGCCCGCTACGAGGCGCTGGTGCTGCTCACCTTCTCCAAGGCCGGCGAGCTGCCGATGTCCAAGATCGGCGAGCGGCTGATGGTGCACCCGACGTCCGTGACGAACACGGTGGACCGGCTCGTACGGTCCGGGCTCGTCGACAAGCGGCCCAACCCCAACGACGGACGCGGCACCCTCGCCTCCATCACCGACAAGGGGCGCGAGGTGTGCGACGCGGCCACCCGCGACCTGATGGCGATGGAGTTCGGGCTCGGCGCGTACGACGCCGAGGAGTGCCGGGAGATCTTCGCGATGCTGCGGCCGCTCAGGGTGGCGGCACACGACTTCGACGAGGAGTAGCGCCCGTGCGGTGCGGCGGGACGTGGGGGCGCGCGAAGATCGTGCCAAACCGGTGGTTACGCTCGTAGCCATGAAAAAGAGCGTGCTGACCCGCTACCGCGTCATGGCCTACGTCACCGGTGTCCTGCTGGTCCTGCTGGTCCTCGGGATGATCGGCAAGTACGTGCTCGACCTGGACGGCGCCGCGGACTTCACGCGTGTCGTCAGCGTCGCGCACGGCTGGCTGTACGTCGTCTACCTGGTCTTCGCCTTCGACCTGGGCTCCAAGGCGAAGTGGCCGGTGCCCAAGCTGCTGTGGGTGCTGCTCGCGGGTACGGTCCCGACCGCCGCGTTCTTCGTGGAGCGCAAGGTCAGCCGTGAGCTGGAGTCCAAGGTCATCGAGGACCCGGGCGCGGTCGCGAAGGCCTAGAGCCGCCGCGCGCCTCACCGATTTCCGCGCCTCACCACCGCCATGGACGTATCCGTGGCGGTGTCCCATCGACATTTACTAGGACGTCCTAGTAAATTCAAGGGTATGGACGCTGACGCCATCGAGGAGGGCCGCCGACGCTGGCAGGCCCGTTACGACGCTGCACGCAAGCGTGACGCCGACTTCACCACGCTCTCCGGGGACTCCGTGGAACCGGTCTACGGGCCGCGGCCCGGGGACGCCTACGACGGGTTCGAGCGGATCGGCTGGCCCGGGGAGTACCCGTACACGCGCGGTCTGCACGCGACCGGCTACCGGGGGCGGACGTGGACCATCCGGCAGTTCGCCGGTTTCGGGAACGCCGAACAGACCAACGAGCGCTACAAGATGATCCTCGCCAACGGCGGGGGCGGGCTCTCTGTGGCCTTCGACATGCCCACGCTCATGGGGCGCGACTCCGACGACCCGCGCTCGCTCGGCGAGGTCGGCCACTGCGGGGTCGCGATCGACTCCGCCGCCGACATGGAGGTCCTGTTCAAGGACATCCCGCTCGGTGACGTGACGACGTCGATGACGATCAGCGGGCCGGCCGTGCCGGTCTTCTGCATGTACCTGGTGGCCGCCGAACGGCAGGGCGTGGACCCCGCGCTGCTCAACGGCACGCTCCAGACCGACATCTTCAAGGAGTACATCGCGCAGAAGGAATGGCTCTTCGAGCCCGAGCCCCATCTGCGGCTCATCGGCGACCTGATGGAGCACTGCGCGCAGAAGATCCCCGCGTACAAGCCGCTGTCGGTCTCCGGCTACCACATCCGCGAGGCCGGTTCGACGGCCGCGCAGGAGCTGGCGTACACCCTCGCCGACGGTTTCGGGTACGTGGAGCTGGGGCTCAGCCGCGGCATGGACGTCGACGTGTTCGCACCCGGCCTCTCCTTCTTCTTCGACGCGCACCTGGACTTCTTCGAGGAGATCGCCAAGTTCCGGGCGGCGCGGCGGATCTGGGCGCGGTGGATGCGGGACGTGTACGGGGCGCGGTCGGACAAGGCGCAGTGGCTGCGGTTCCACACGCAGACCGCCGGAGTCTCACTGACGGCCCAGCAGCCGTACAACAACGTCGTCCGTACGGCGGTCGAGGCGCTCGCCGCGGTGCTGGGCGGCACCAACTCGCTGCACACGAACGCGCTGGACGAGACGCTCGCGCTGCCGTCCGAACAGGCCGCTGAGATCGCCCTGCGGACGCAGCAGGTCCTCATGGAGGAGACCGGCGTCGCCAACGTCGCGGATCCGCTGGGCGGTTCCTGGTACGTCGAGCAGCTGACCGACCGCATCGAGGCGGACGCGGAGAAGATCTTCGAGCAGATCCGCGAACGGGGCCTGCGGGCCCACCCCGACGGGCGGCACCCCATCGGGCCGATCACCTCCGGGATCCTGCGCGGGATCGAGGACGGATGGTTCACCGGGGAGATCGCGGAGTCGGCCTTCCAGTACCAGCGGGCGCTGGAGAAGGGCGACAAGCGGGTCGTCGGCGTGAACGTCCACCACGGCTCGGTGACCGGGGATCTGGAGATCCTGCGGGTCAGCCACGAGGTGGAGCGCGACCAGGTCCGTGAGCTGGGCGGACGCCGGGCCGCACGGGACGAGACGGCCGTACGGTCGTCCCTGGACGCGATGCTCGCCGCCGCGCGGGACGGGTCGAACATGATCGGCCCGATGCTGGCCGCGGTGCGGGTGGAGGCGACGCTGGGGGAGATCTGCGACGTGCTGCGGGAGGAGTGGGGGGTGTACACGGAGCCGCCGGGGTTCTGACCCGAGTCGCCCCCTCGACCGCCCGCACGGCTGTCAGAACGCCGCCCCGCTGTCCGAGCGCCCTGCTTTGAGCGCCCGTATGAGGTGGTCCAGGCGGGCGGGTGTGGTGGCGATGATGTCGTCGGGGGTGTCGCTCTCGCGGAGGTGGAGGATTCCGTCGGGGGTGGTGGCGATGTGGAGGCAGTCGTTCGACTCGTCGCTGCTGAACGAGGACTTCTGCCAGGTGAGTCGGGGCACGGGAGCCTCCCTGGAGGTCATGCAGGAGGTGCTGGATCTTTGAGCGCCCGTATGAGGTGGTTCAGGCGGGCGGGTGTGGTGGCGATGATGTCGTCGGGGGTGTCGCTCTCGCGGAGGTGGAGGATTCCGTCGGGGGTGGCGGCGAGGTAGAGGCAGTTGCCGGACTCGTCGCCGCTGAACGACGATTTCTGCCAGGTGAGTTGGGGCACTGAGGGCCTCTCTAGAAGTCGTACAGGAGATGCTGGATCAGCAGAAGGGAACCTGGTGCCGCCTGCGCTTCGGCCTTGTGGGAGAGGCTGATCGGAGGGAGTGCGGACTTCGTCAACCGGTCGAAGAGCGTGCGGTATTGGGACAGGTGCTCCTGAGTGTCACGGTAGATCGGCTCGCTCGGATGTTCCAGTACGACCGTGGCCAGTTCCTCGACGACAGGGGGCCGCGCGTACAGGAACGGGGTGCTGATGCCCAGGAAGGTCTGTGCGCGGAACGGGAAGACCTGGATCGTCACGTTCGGCAGTCTCGACAGTTCGACGAGATGCAGCAACTGCCCGCGCATGACGCTGGGGCCGCCGTAGTGCATGCGCAGGGCGGCCTCGTGGATCACGGCGTGTACGGCGGGCGCGTCATCGCTCACGAGGATGCGCTGGCGCTCCAGCCTGAAGGCGATGGCGTCCTCGGTCGTGGCGTGCTTGGGCTTCACATCCCCGAACAGGGCCCGGATGTACTCCTCGGTCTGGAACAGGCCCGGAATGACCAAGGGCTCGTACGACCGCAGAGCCGCCGCGCTGGTTTCCAGTTCCGCGAGGTTGAGTGCGTGCTGGGTGATACGTCCCTGGAAGGCGGTCCACCAACCCTTGCCGCTGGACTCCGACATGGCCACCAGAGCCTCAATGCCGGGCTTAGAAATACCCCCGTAGTGCTCACAAAGTGTGCGGAGGCGCTCGGTGGCGATAGCGGTGCGGCCGGCTTCGACGTTGCTCAGGAACGGAGGCCGGACCCCTGCCACCGCCGCTGCCTCATTGGTGGTCTTTCCGCTGTTCTCACGAGCTCGTCGCAGCTCGGTGCCCAGACGTCGCTGCCGGTCGCTGATCCGCGTCCGTAGTGCCAAGGTGCGTCCCTTTTCCGGAAGTTGAAGGTCACTCGTTCGGGGACGCAGGTGACAAATCTACTCCCCTCTATCTACTCTCAGTATCGCAACAAGCACACACCGTGTGCGCCCGAGTTGCGGAACTTCCCTATGACGGAGGCCTCATGAACCACGGGGACGACTGGGAGTACGGCATCAACCTCCCCCATAACCCCCTCGCCGTGGGCGTAGCCCGCGGCGCGCTGCGGCTGATGCTCCGTGCGCACGGGCTCGGTGAACTCGGGGGCACGGCCGAGCTGTTGGCCTCCGAGCTGGTCACCAACGCGTATGTGCACGCCCCCGGCCCGTCCTGCCTGCGCGTGAAGCGTTCGGAGAAATGGCTGCGGCTGTCGGTGTGGGACACCAGCGGTGAGCCCCCTCGGGTCGGTGCGCCGGCCGCGGGCGCCGAGGGCGGGCGCGGGCTGGGGATCGTGGCCGAGCTGGCCGACCAGTGGGGCCACTACCCCATGGGTGTGTCCCGTGCCGGCGGGAAACTCGTCTGGTGCGAGCTGGGCGGTCCGTGACGGTCAGGCCGGTGAGACCCCGGTCAGGCCGTTCAGCAGGAGGCGGGTGAAGTCGCCCGCCCAGTCCGTGTCCACCGGCTTCGAGCTCACCAGGCAGCGGTGTACGACCGCGCCCGCGATCACGTCGAAGATCAGGTCCGTGCCGCGGGCGGCGGTCTCCGGGTCGTTCTCCACGGGCAGTTCCCCGCGGGCCTGGGCGCGAGCGCGGCCCTGGGTGACGAGGTGCTTCTGGCGGTCGACGATCGACGAGCGGATGCGGTCGCGCAGGGCGGCGTCGCCGGTCGACTCGGCGACCACCGCCATCAGCGCGGTCTTGGCCTCCGGGCGGCTCAGGATCGCGGCGAACTGGAGCACCACGATCTCGATGTCCGCGGCGAGACTCCCGCGGTCGGGCAGTTCCAGTTCGTCGAAGAGGGCCGCCACAGCGTCGACGACCAGTTCGTTCTTGCCCGCCCAGCGCCGGTAGAGCGTCGTCTTCGCCACGCCCGCGCGCGTCGCCACGTCGCCCAGCGTCAGGCCGGACCAGCCCAGGTCGACGAGAGCCGCGCGTGTCGCCGCCAGGATCGCCTCGTCGGCCTCGGCGCTGCGCGGACGTCCCGTACGGGGGGCGGAACTGCGACTCTGCATGTCGGCGACCATATCCGGACGTTCCGCGAAGGGGGATCCTGTGAACGGGTGAGGGAGATCACCGATACCCGCTTCCCCGGGCCGTCCCCGGACAGTTACGCTACGGGCCGTAGCGAAAGCGCGACGACCACGCGGCGCCAGGTGGGGACCCGGCGTCAAAAACACGTATCAGGACCGGCTTTCACAGCGCTTTTCACACAGGCGCGCGGAGGGGGGAGGATAGACGCATGCAGCCACGGAACATGTCCATGAGCGGAGTCGTCGACCTCGCCGCGGTGAAAGCGGCCCAGGAGGCCAAGGCGAAGGCGGAGCAGGCGCGCGCCGAAGCGGTACGACAGGGGGGCGGGGCCGTTCCCGCCGTGTCCGCGTCGAGTCTCGTCATCGACGTCGACGAGGCGGGTTTTGAGCGGGACGTCCTGCAGCGCTCCACCGAGGTCCCGGTCGTCATCGACTTCTGGGCCGAGTGGTGCGAGCCGTGCAAGCAGCTCAGCCCGCTTCTGGAGCGGCTCACCGTCGAGTACAACGGCCGGTTCGTCCTCGCCAAGATCGACGTCGACGCCAACCAGATGCTGATGCAGCAGTTCGGGATCCAGGGCATCCCGGCCGTCTTCGCGGTGGTGGCCGGCCAGGCCCTGCCGCTCTTCCAGGGCGCCGCTCCCGAGGCACAGATCAGGGGCACCCTGGATCAGCTCGTCCAGGTCGCCGAGGAGCGGTTCGGGCTCACGGGCGTGACCGTGGACCAGAGTGCGGACGATGCCGGGCAGGACGGGGCCGCCGCGGCCCCCGAGGTCCCGGTCGGCCCGTACGACGCGCTGCTCGAAGCCGCCGTGCAGGCGCTGGACGCGGGGGACCTGGGCGGTGCGGTCCAGGCGTACCGGAACGTGCTGAGCGACGACCCGGGGAACACGGAGGCCAAGCTGGGTCTCGCCCAGGCCGAGTTGCTCCAGCGGGTGCAGGGCGCGGACCCCCAGCAGGTGCGCAAGGAGGCCGCGGACAAGCCCGGTGACGTACCGGCGCAGATCGCCGCGGCCGACCTCGATCTGGTGGGCGGCCATGTGGAGGACGCCCTCGGGCGGCTCGTCGACACCGTGGCGCGTACGGCGGGCGACGACCGCGAGGCGGCACGCGTACGGCTGCTGGAGCTCTTCGAGGTCGTCGGCGGCGACGATCCGCGTGTGACGGCCGCGCGCAGGGCGCTGGCGCGGGCTTTGTTCTGACCAGTCGCTAAACGCTCCGGCCGGTGATGCCGGGGTGAAGGATTTGCCGACACAGCTACATAGTGGCCGCGCTTTACCAAAACTTGGTAAACGCGGCCGCTGTTACTGGGAGTAAGGCCAGAGCGGTGATCTGTCGGATTCCGTCCAATCTTCGATCACTTTGTCACCTCCTTCGGGGCCACCCTCGGTGTCCGGCCGACACCGACGGGTCGTTGTTCGGTTATCCGGCCGTTACTAGCCAGTAACGAACCCCCTTGTGCGGGCGGCGAGAATGCACCACGATCGGCGACGCTCGGTCCATTACCCTCCCCCGACAGCCACTCGGGTCAGCGGGTTTTCTTGGGTCCCCACCGAGTAGGGGCGGCGGCAGTGGCGCCGGCCCTTGGACAGGGGGGTCTTCGCCGCTCGGCGGAGCCTGTCCGGCAGGTTGTGCGTGAAGTGTTCAGGCGCGACCAGTGGTTGTCGCTCGGGGGTGATCGCCGGTGATCCGGGTGCGTTGCGCGCCTCCGGGTTCGGGCGCTCTCCTTCCCGAGGACGTAGCACTTCTCCCATCCCTGCCCGGCTGAGTCGCTGTCTGGCGGCGGCCAGGGCCGGAGATGTACGTCCGAGAAGGAGGAAATATGGAGTCCCAGGTGCGTGGCGGGACCAGATGGAAGCGGTTCGCCGTCGTCATGGTGCCCAGCGTGGCCGCCACGGCGTGCATAGGCATCGCCCTTGCACAAGGCGCTCTCGCCGCGTCGTTCAGCGTGTCGGGTCAGTCGTTCAAGGTGACGGCGGACGAATTGGTCGGCACCGGCTTCTCGCAGTACGGAGCCATCGACCAGGGGTACACGCTCAAGGGCGACAAGACGGCGCACCCGGTCGCGGTGTCGGCGTTCAAGTCCGCCTCGATCACGAACATGTGCCAGTCCGTGGTCACCCCGGACGTCCCGTTCTTGGGGTCCGTCAGCCTGACCCTGAAGGCCGGCGGCGGCGGTACGCCGGTGAAGGCCGAGAACCTGTACATCGACGTCGAGGACCTCTCGGCGAACGCGACCTTCACCAACATCGACATCGGTGTTGCGGCCAAGGACGCGAGCAAGGGCCCGGGAATCGCCAAGGGTGACCAGGCGAACCCCTACGGCTTCGCGCAGCAGGCCGAGAAGGCCGTGCTGACCGACGTGAAGCAGACGGCGTGGGCGACCACCGCCGGCACCTTCAAGCTGAGCGGCCTGAAGATGTCGCTCTCCAAGGGTGTCAAGGAGTGCTACTAAGCACTCCCTGGGTGGGTGAGGGAGCCTGTGCTGCCTCGCCCACCCGTCCCCCTGCTCAGTCCTCCTGAGCAGTACCTTGCTCAGTCCTTCTGAGCAGTACGTGAACCTCTCACAGCAACGCCGTTCCAGGGAGCTGTTTTCCATGAGCGCCGAGACTCCTGCAGGGAATCCTGCCGCGCGCGGTCAAATCACCTACTGGCGGCTGCGGTTCCGTGTCTGGCGTGGTGGCCGTCCGTTCTGGGCCGGCCTGTTCATCCTGCTCGCGGGATTCCCGATCGCTTACTTCCCGTATGCGAACCTTCAGATCGGGCATCTCACGCTGGCCATGGCGACGACCGCGGGTGCCGGTTCGCTCATCATCGGCGTGCTCCTCGGCGTGCTCGGAATCAGCCTCTGGTACCAGAAGCACGTGCGGGTCTTCGCCGGAGTCGCGGCGATCCTGCTGGGGCTGGTCTCCATCCCCGTGTCGAACCTCGGAGGCTTCCTGATCGGTTTCCTGCTGGCCCTGGTGGGCGGCGGGATGGCGGTCGCGTGGGTGCCGGGCGAGGAGTCGGCCGCGCGTCGGACCGAGACGGACCGTACGGACAAGGGAGGCGTTCCGCAGGCCGCGCCGGCCGACGGGGCGAGCGGGCCGAACGATCTGTCAGGAACGAGCCCCAATGACGGGGCGAACGGGAGGCACAGTGCCGGCTGACGAGGTCCACTACGCGGACTCCGCGGGCGAGTCCCGTGAGAGAACCGGGCCGCGGCACGCAGCCCCCAGGAAACCGCTGTTCACCAGGCTGCACGTGCCCGCGGGCAAGGCGATAGCCATAGCGTCGATGCCGACCGCGATCCTCATGGGCATGGGGTTCACACCGACCCTCGCCCAGGCCGACGACAAGCCGTCGGCGAAGAACCTCACGATCGACGAGTACAAGGACTGCGTCGAGGCACTGGACGACAGCGCCAAGGACGACAAGGCCGACGAGGAGAAGGACCCGACGGCCACCCCGTCGCCCTCCGCCTCGACGAGCGCTCCCGCCGACGACGAGGACTCCGCGGACGAGGACTCCGCGGGCGACGGTTCGACGGGCGACGGCTCTTCCTCGGATTCAGGTTCCGAGGACAAGCCCGACCCCACGCCGTCCGCCTCGACGAGCAAGCCGGCCGAGTCCGGGGGCGGCGCGTCCACGCCGACGCCCAGCCCCTCGCAGAGCAGCGGCAACGTCCTGGACGAGATCGGCGACGCGCTTGAGGACATCCTCACGCCCGGCGGGAAGGAGACCGCGACCCCCACCGCGGAGCCGTCCGCCACGCCCAGCCCCTCGGCCACGAAGAGCGCGTCCGACCCGGCCGACAAGGCCGAGGACACCGTCAAGGACACGGCCGGCACGGCCGAGGACACGGTCAAGGACGCGACCGACAAGGCGTCCGAGGCCGCGAAGGACGCCGAGGACGAGGTGGAGGACGCGGCCACCGCCTCCCCGACGCCCAGCCCGTCCGCGAGCTCCACCACGGACCCCGACGACTGCCCGGCCGCCACGGACGACGAGAGCGGTGTCGAGCAGGGCATCCCCGCTCTGGCCGACGACCCGTGGATGCTGGAGGCCAGCTCCCTGACCCTCAAGGGCGCCGACTACCAGGGCATCGTCAAGGTGAAGACCGCCAACGGCTCGGTCAAGAAGGTCCTGAAGTACGTCATCTCCAACGGCACCGACATCGGCGACCTGCACCAGACGGTCGACGACAAGGACGCCGGAGTGCGCTACCACGTCCAGGGGGGCAGCGGCACGACGTCCACCATCAAGAACGGCAAGACGGTCATGTACACGGAGAGCATCTCCGGCAACCTGCTCGGTCTGATCCCGATCACGTTCGACCCGGAGAACCCTCCGCCGCTGAACATCCCGCTGATCTACTTCACAAAGGTGAAGGTCGTCCAGGCCGCCCAGTTCGGCGGAGACCTGACGATCCCCGGGATGCGGCAGTACAACACACCGCTCGGCTAGACCCCGGGACGCCGTAGGCAGAACGGCAGGAACGACTGAACGCACCGAGGGCGCCCCCTGTGAACCAGGGAGCGCCCTCAGTCGCGTACGGCTGCGTACGGGAGGTGGTCAGCCGCCCAGGTGGTGGACTCGGACCATGTTCGTGGTGCCCGTGACGCCGGGGGGCGAACCGGCGGTCATCACGACGATGTCGCCCTCGCTGAAGCTCTTGAGCTTGCGCAGCTCGCTGTCGACCAGTTCGACCATCTCGTCGGTGCTGTGCACGAACGGCACGACGTGCGACTCGACGCCCCAGCTCAGCGAGAGCTGGTTGCGGGTGCCCTCGTCCGTGGTGAACGCCTGGATCGGCTGGGCCGCGCGGTAGCGGGACAGACGGCGGGCGGTGTCACCGGACTTGGTGAACGCCACCAGGCCCTTGCCGCCCAGGAAGTCCGCGATCTCGCACGCGGCACGGGCCACGGAACCACCCTGCGTACGGGGCTTCTTGCCGGGCACGAGCGGCTGCAGGCCCTTGGAGAGCAGCTCCTCCTCGGCCGCGACGACGATCTTCGACATCGTCTTCACGGTCTCGATCGGGTACGCGCCGACGCTGGACTCGGCCGACAGCATGACCGCGTCCGCCCCGTCCAGGATCGCGTTGGCCACGTCGGACGCCTCGGCGCGCGTCGGGCGGGAGTTGGTGATCATCGACTCCATCATCTGGGTCGCGACGATCACCGGCTTGGCGTTGCGCCGGCACAGCTCCACGAGGCGCTTCTGCACCATCGGGACCCGCTCCAGCGGGTACTCGACGGCGAGGTCGCCACGGGCCACCATGACACCGTCGAAGGCCGCCACGACGGCCTCCATGTTCTCCACCGCCTGGGGCTTCTCCACCTTGGCGATGACGGGGACCCGGCGGCCCTCCTCGTCCATGATCTTGTGGACGTCGTTCACGTCGTGGGCGTCGCGCACGAAGGACAGCGCGACCAGGTCGCAGCCCATCTGCAGGGCGAAGCGCAGGTCGTCGACGTCCTTCTCGGACAGCGCCGGCACGTTGACGGCCGTACCGGGCAGGTTGATGCCCTTGTGGTCCGAGATGACACCGCCCTCGATGACGATCGTCTTCACGTTCGGACCGTCGACCTCGACGACCCGCAGCTCGACGTTGCCGTCGTTGATCAGGACCTGGTCGCCCTTGGAGACATCGCCCGGCAGACCCTTGTAGGTGGTGCCGCAGATCGACTTGTCGCCCGGGACGTCCTCGGTCGTGATGGTGAACTCGTCACCGCGCTCCAGCTCGACGGGGCCCTCGGCGAAGGTCTCCAGCCGGATCTTCGGGCCCTGGAGGTCGGCCAGGACGCCGATGGCGCGGCCGGTCTCCCGGGCGGCGGAGCGGACCCGCTCGTAGCGGCCCTGGTGCTCGGCGTGGGAGCCGTGGCTGAAGTTGAAACGGGCCACGTTCATGCCGGCCTCGATCAGCGAGACGAGCTGTTCGTGGGAGTCGACGGCGGGACCGAGTGTGCAGACGATTTTGGAACGGCGCATGAGGGCGATCCTATCGGTTTGTTTCGCTTCGGAATATTCCGTCTGGTGGAAGATACAAATGGGCGGGTGTGCGCTCAGGCGTGGACCTGACCGGCTGTTTTCCCGTCGTTCTCCCAGCAGACTTTTTAATGTTTTCGAGGCTTTTTCAGGCAGCCCCGGCGTTCCCGTCCTGCACGAGCGCGTACGTCTGGTGCGCGATCTCCAGTTCCTCGTCCGTCGGCACGACGGCCACCGCGACCCGTGCGCCCTCGGGCGAGATCAGCCGCGGCGCGTCGGACCGTACGGCGTTCAGGCCGCCGTCGACGGCCAGGCCCAGGGCGTCCAGGCCCGCGATCGCGGCCTCGCGCACCGGGGCCGCGTTCTCCCCGACGCCGGCCGTGAAGACGACCGCGTCCACCCGGCCCAGTACCGCGTAATACGCGCCGATGTACTTCTTCAACCGGTGTATGTAGATGTCGAAGGCGAGCTGTGCCGGTGAGGCGTCCGCACCGCCCCCGTCGATACGGCGGCGGATCTCCCGCATGTCGTTGTCACCGCACAGTCCGAGCAGACCGCTCTTCTTGTTGAGCAGAGTGTCGATCTCGTCCGTGGACATTTCGCCAACGCGCATCAAATGGAAGATGACCGCCGGATCCACGTCTCCGGAGCGCGTACCCATCACGAGCCCCTCCAAGGGCGTCAGCCCCATGGAGGTGTCCACGCACCGGCCGCCCTCGACCGCCGACGCCGACGCGCCGTTGCCCAGGTGCAGCACGATGACGTTCACGTCCTCGGGGGCCCGCCCGAGCAGCTCGGCGGCCTTGCGGGACACGTACGCGTGCGAGGTGCCGTGGAAGCCGTACCGGCGGATGCGGTGCTCGTCCGCGGTCTTCACGTCGATGGCGTAGCGGGCCGCGGACTCCGGCATCGTCGTGTGGAACGCCGTGTCGAAGACGGCGACCTGGGGGAGGTCGGGACGCAGCGCCTGGGCGGTACGGATGCCGGTGAGGTTGGCCGGGTTGTGCAGCGGCGCCACCGGGATGAGGCGCTCGATCTCGGCGAGGACCGCGTCGTCGACGACGGTCGGCCGGGTGAACTTCCGGCCGCCGTGCACGACCCGGTGGCCGATCGCGGCCAGTTCGGGGGAGTCCAGCCCGAGCCCGTCCCTCGACAGCTCCTCGGCGACGGCCTTCAGCGCGGCCTCGTGGTCGGCGATCCGTCCTTCGCTCTCGCGGTTCTCGCCGCCCGTGGCCAGCGGGGAGTGCTTGAGCCGGGAGCTCTCCTCGCCGATGCGCTCGACCAGGCCCGCGGCCAGCCGGCTGCCGTCGCTCATGTCGAGCAGCTGGTACTTCACCGAGGACGAGCCGGAGTTGAGGACGAGGACGCGGGTGGCGCTCACTGGACGGGAACCTTCGGGGTCGGAGTCGCGGTGGGGGTGGCGTCGGGGGCGGGGGCCTCGTGCGCCGGGGCGGCCGGGGGCTGTGCCTGGGCCTGGATCGCGGTGATGGCGACCGTGTTCACGATGTCCCCGACGAGCGCGCCCCGGGACAGGTCGTTGACCGGCTTGCGCAGGCCCTGGAGGACCGGTCCGACGGCGATCGCGCCGGCGGAGCGCTGCACGGCCTTGTACGTGTTGTTGCCGGTGTTGAGGTCCGGGAAGATCAGCACGGACGCCTGCCCGGCGACCTTCGACCCCGGCAGCTTGGTCGCCGCGACGGACGGCTCGACGGCCGCGTCGTACTGGATCGGCCCCTCGATGCTCAGATCGGTCCGCCGGGAGCGGACCAGCTCGGTGGCCGTCCGCACCTTGTCGACGTCCGCGCCCGAGCCGGACGTGCCCGTCGAGTACGAGAGCATCGCGATCCGCGGCTCGACACCGAACTGCTCGGCGGTGGCGGCGGCCTGGATGGCGATGTCGGCCAGTTGCTCCGCGTCCGGGTCGGGGTTGACCGCGCAGTCGCCGTACACGAGGACCTTGTCGGCGAGGCACATGAAGAAGACCGAGGAGACGATCGACGCCTCCGGCTTGGTCTTGATGATCTCGAAGGCGGGGCGGATGGTGGCCGCCGTGGAGTGCACCGACCCCGAGACCATGCCGTCGGCGAGGCCCTCCTGGACCATCAGCGTGCCGAAGTAGTTCACGTCCGAGACGACGTCGTACGCCAGCTCGACGGACACGCCCTTGTGGGACCGGAGTTCGGCGTACCGCTCGGCGAAGCGGTCGCGCAGCTCGGAGGTCTGCGGGTCGATCAGCTGGGCGGCGCCGAGATCGATGCCGAGGTCGGCGGCCTTCTTGCGGATCTGGTCGACGGGACCGAGCAGGGTGAGGTCGCAGACACCGCGGCGCAGCAGCACCTCGGCGGCGTGCAGCACGCGCGGCTCGGTGCCCTCGGGCAGCACGACGCGCCGCTTGTCGGAGCGGGCCTGCTCCAGGAGCTTGTGCTCGAACATCATCGGCGTGACACGGCCGCTGCTGGGCGCCGAGACGCGCTTGAGGAGGCCGCCGGTGTCCACGTACCGCTCGAAGAGGCCCAGCGCCGTCTCCGCCTTGCGGGGCGTGGCGGCGTTCAGCTTGCCTTCCATGGCGAAGAGTTCGGACGCCGTGAGGAAGGAGCCCGTCTCGACGGCGACCACCGGGGTGCCGGGGGCCAGGCGGGCGGCGAGGGTGAGGACGAGGTCGCTCGGGCGCTCGTTCAGGGTGAGCACCACGCCCGCTATCGGCGGGGTGCCGGCGCTGTGCGCGGCGAGGGCGCCCACCACGAGGTCGGCGCGGTCGCCGGGGGTGACGACCATGCAGCCCGGGGTCAGCGCGCCCAGGAAGTTCGGCAGCATCGCGCCGCCGAACACGAAGTTCAGGGCGTCGCGGGCGAGCCCCGCGTCGTCGCCGAGGAGCACCTTGCCGCCGAGGGCGTGGGTGATCTGGGCGACCGTCGGCGCGGAGAGCGCGGGCTCGTCCGGCAGTACGTAGCAGGGCACGGGGAGGCGGTTGTCGAGCAGGTCGTGGATGTCCCCGCGGTCGGCGGGGGCGACCCGGTTCACCACCATCGCGAGGACGTCGCAGCCCAGGCCGTCGTAGGCGCGGAACGCGTTGCGGGTCTCCGCGAGCACCGACTCCACGGTCTGCTTGCGGCCGCCCACCACGGGGATCACGGACGCGCCGAACTCGTTCGCCAGGCGGGCGTTGAGCGCCAGCTCGTCCGGGAACTGGGTGTCGGCGTAGTCCGTACCGAGGACGAGGACCACGTCGTAGTCGCGGGCCACCGCGTGGAAACGGTCGACGAGCTGCGAGACCAGTTCGTCGGTGCCCTGCTCGGCCTGGAGCGCGGACGCCTCGTGGTAGTCCATGCCGTAGACCGTCGCCGGGTCCTGCGCGAGGCGGTAGCGGGCGCGCAGCAACTCGAAGAGCCGGTCGGGTCCGTCGTGGACGAGGGGGCGGAACACCCCCACCCGGTCCA
Organism: Streptomyces dioscori; assembly: GCF_003024195.1. Taxonomy (GTDB): domain Bacteria; phylum Actinomycetota; class Actinomycetes; order Streptomycetales; family Streptomycetaceae; genus Streptomyces; species Streptomyces dioscori. Next base: position 20,826 of record NZ_KZ679056.1, on the reverse strand, counting down.
CCTGGCGGGTCAGGAGCTCCATGACTCCCAGCTCGATGACCTGGCGGCCGTCACCTCGGTCGATCCCGGTCACGTACACGCTGCGCGTCACGCGTGCTCTCCGTTTCCTCCGATGTCGGTAAAAACGCAGCCGACGTCGCCGGCTGAGCCCTCTTGACAATACCTCCGGGCATGGCTAAGGCGCCCGTCAGCCCAAGGGCGGACAGGCGCTCCGGAGGGGCGGAGGAGAGGCTCGGGGGGCTTGGCGGGGGCGTGAGAAGGGCGCGTCAGCGGTCGCGGGGGCGCGAAGGGTGCGGACAGCGGCCCCCTGTGGCCCATGAAACAATCGGACTGGCTCTCAGGCACCCCAGGAGACACGGCCCCACAGCGAGCAGGAGACACAGCACGATGCGTATCGGAGTTCTTACCGCAGGCGGCGACTGTCCGGGACTGAACGCCGTCATCCGGTCGGTCGTGCACCGGGCCGTCACCAACTACGACGCCGAGGTCGTCGGCTTCGAGGACGGCTACGCGGGACTGCTCGAAGGCCGCTACCGCAACCTCGACCTGGACGCCGTCAGCGGCATCCTCGCCCGCGGCGGCACCATCCTCGGCTCCTCCCGGCTCCAGCGCGACCGCCTCCGCGAGGCCTGCGAGAACGCGCAGGACATGGCGCGCGAGTTCGGTATCGACGTACTGATCCCCATCGGCGGCGAGGGCACGCTCACGGCGGCGCGGATGCTGTCGGACGCGGGCCTGCCCGTCGTCGGCGTCCCCAAGACCATCGACAACGACATCTCCTCGACGGACCGCACCTTCGGCTTCGACACCGCCGTCGGCGTCGCGACCGAGGCGATGGACCGCCTCAAGACGACCGCCGAGTCCCACCAGCGGGTGATGGTCGTCGAGGTCATGGGCCGCCACGCCGGCTGGATCGCCCTGGAGTCCGGCATGGCCGCCGGCGCCCACGGCATCTGCCTGCCCGAGCGCCCCTTCGACCCGGCCGACCTCATCAAGATGGTCGAGGAGCGCTTCGCGCGCGGGAAGAAGTTCGCGGTCATCTGCGTGGCCGAGGGCGCGCACCCCGCCACGGGCAGCATGGACTACGGCCACGGCGAGATCGACCAGTTCGGCCACGAGCGCTTCCAGGGCATCGGCACGGCACTGGCGTACGAGCTGGAGCGCCGCCTCGGCAAGGAGGCCAAGCCGGTCATCCTCGGCCACATCCAGCGCGGCGGCACACCGACCGCGTACGACCGGGTCCTCGCCACGCGCTTCGGCTGGCACGCGGTGGAGGCGGCGCACCGCGGCGAGTTCGGCCGGATGACCGCGCTGCGCGGCACGGACGTCGTGATGGTCCCGCTGGCCGAGGCGGTCACGGAACTGAAGACGGTCCCGAAGGACCGGATGGACGAGGCGGAGTCGGTCTTCTAGCCGACAGCCGACTTCACCCGTCGCCGTACCTCTCGGCCTCGCGTCGGATCGTCGACCAGAAGCGGTCGACGATCCGGTCCAGGAAGTCGCGGCCCGCGTCGTCGGCCTCGGCCGCCGCCGCGCCGCCGCCCCAGCTCAGGGTCGGCACCATCCGCCCCTGGTACTCGGTGTGCAGGGCCCGCAGCGCGTGCCCCACGATCCGCCGCTCCAGCGTCAGCAGCTTGCCCACCGGGCGGACGTACGCCTGCCAGCGGGTCGTCACCGCGCCGCGCAGCATCATCGCCAGCTTGGGCTCGCGGCCGGTGACCGTGACGTGGTCCGCGAGTGAGAGGTCGAGCACCCGGGCGAGCGCCGCCGACTGCCGTTCGCTGCCGCGCCATTCGTCCGCCTCCTCCATCCGTACGTACGCGAGGAGTTCGAGCCCGACGGCGCGTGCGACGTCCTCGGCCGGCAGGCCGCGTGCGATCCGGTGCTCGCGCAACGTCCGCGGCGCGCCGATGAGTTCGCCGGGGGAGCACCACAACACGCCCGCGAGGGCTGTCAGTTCACCGTTACCGGGTGTGACCAGGCCCCGCTCCCAGGCGTCGACCAGGTCGGGTGTCACATGAGGCAGTCCGAACGAGGTCCGTATCCCGTACGCGACATGCTCGGGACCCATGCCGAGGGCGATACGCAGTTTCCGGGCGGCCGGGGCGTCGAAGGGCGGGGTGGGCTGCGGGGCCGACTGTTGGTGCACGGGCACAACGTATGGGCGCGGGGCTGCGGTGACTACGGTCTGTTCGGCCAGGCTCACGGATTGTGTGAACCTACTATTTCGGACAGTTGTCCAGGGAACGCGTGCATAGACCGGCGGGCTCGGACCGTGGCGTACGCCCGGGTCCGCAGCCACGGCTCATGCGCGCCGACCGGCTCCGGCATGCGCCATGAGCAGCGTCGAAGGGCATATGCGAGACGGGTGTGTCGGAGGTGGAGCGCGGGCTTCCGCGGGGGTGCCGACGGGCGGCCGTTGACAGGTGTCATGCCCTCCCGGGGGTCCCGGCGGGTGCGGCGGTGGCGAAGGGCCCCGCCATCGCGCGGCGCGAACCATTCGGTGGGCGAAGTGCCCACGGACGGTGACTGGAGCCGTCGTCGGCGCAAGGGCGGCGCAAGGGCGTCGCGGCGCCGGTACAGCGGTGGCGCGAGGGCGGCACAGCGGTGGCACAGGCCCCGCACGGGCGCCGCACAGGCCCACTGAGGGTCGCAGAGGGATAACCCTCGGATCATCCGTCCGGGACTGACATGTACAGGCCAACGGTGTCATGGTTCCCCCAGCCACGGCCCCCGGCTTCCCCCACAGCCTGCCCGCGGTCACGGTCCCGCACCCCCTGCTCAGCTCGTCCCGGGCAGCACATCCCGTCTGTCCGGGCTGTCACCGGCCGCCCCTCCGTGGCCGTCGCAGTAGGAGTACGAGTGAGACGAATCCCCCGCCAGGCGGCCGCAGCCGGAGCCCTGGTGGCCACCGCAGCCCTCCTCGCCGTCGGTGTGCAGACGGTCCCCGCGGCCGCCGAGCCCGCCGCCCCCCACCCGAGCCCCGTGCGCAGCGGGGGCCTCACGGCCGACCTGACCCCGGCCCAGCGCACCGCGCTCATCAGGAGCGCGGCGAAGAGGACCGGCGCGACGGCCGACTCCCTGGGCCTCGGCGCCAAGGAGAAACTGCTCGTCAAGGACGTCGTCAAGGACAACGACGGCACGCTCCACACCCGCTACGAGCGCACCTACGCCGGACTCCCGGTCCTCGGCGGCGACCTGGTCGTGCACACCCCGCCCGCCTCCGTGGCCAAGGGGACGGTGAGCACCACCTTCGCCGGTAAGCGGACCCTCAAGGTCTCCTCCACCACCGCGACCTACACCAAGTCGGCCGCCGAGACCAAGGCCCTCAGGGCCGCCGAGGCCCTGGACGCGCAGGACCCCACCGCCGACAGCGCCCGCAAGGTGATCTGGGCCGGTGACGGCACCCCGAAGCTCGCCTGGGAGACGGTCGTCGGCGGCCTCCAGGACGACGGCACCCCCAGCAGGCTGCACGTCGTCACCGACGCGGGCACGGGGGCGAAGCTCCACGAGTTCCAGGACGTCAAGACCGGCACCGGCAACAGCCAGTACAGCGGCACGGTCACCCTGAACACCACGCTCTCCGGGTCGACGTACCAGCTGTACGACACCACCCGCGGCGGGCACAGGACGTACTCGCTCAACAACGGCACCTCGGGCACCGGCACCCTGATGACCGACGCGGACGACGTGTGGGGCACCGGGTCCGGCTCCAACACCCAGACCGCCGGCGTGGACGCCGCCTACGGCGCCCAGACGACCTGGGACTTCTACAAGAACACGTTCGGGCGCAGCGGCATCAAGAACGACGGCGTCGCCGCCTACTCCCGCGTCCACTACAGCTCGGCGTACGTCAACGCCTTCTGGGACGACGACTGCTTCTGCATGACGTACGGCGACGGCTCGGGCGGCACCCACGCGCTGACCTCGCTCGACGTGGCCGGCCACGAGATGAGCCACGGCGTCACCTCCAACACCGCGAACCTCAACTACACCGGTGAGTCCGGCGGGCTGAACGAGGCGACCTCCGACATCTTCGGCACCGGCGTCGAGTTCTACGCCGCCAACTCCAACGACGTCGGCGACTACCTCATCGGCGAAGAGATCGACATCAACGGCGACGGCACCCCGCTGCGCTACATGGACGAGCCCGACAAGGACGGCGGCTCCTCCGACAGCTGGTACTCCGGCATCGGCAACCTCGACGTCCACTACTCCTCGGGCCCCGCGAACCACATGTTCTACCTGCTCTCAGAGGGCAGCGGCAGCAAGGTCATCAACGGCGTCAGCTACAACAGCCCGACCTCCGACGGTGTCGCCGTCGCGGGCATCGGCCGCGCCGCCGCCCTGCAGATCTGGTACAAGGCGCTGACGACGTACATGACGTCGACGACGAACTACGCGGGCGCCCGCACCGCCGCCTTGAACGCCGCCACCTCGCTGTACGGGGCCAACTCGACCCAGTACGCGGGCGTCGCGAACGCCTTCGCCGGGATCAACGTGGGCAGCCACGTCACCCCGCCGACCGGCGGCGTCACCGTCACCAACCCCGGCAGCCAGTCCTCCGTCGTCGGCACCGCCGTCAGCCTGCAGATCTCGGCGAGCAGCACCAACAGCGGCTCCCTGTCCTACGCCGCCACCGGGCTGCCCACCGGCCTGTCGATCAGCAGCTCCGGCGCGATCACCGGGACACCGACCGCCGCCGGGACCTACAGCACCACGGTCACCGTCACCGACAGCACCGGCGCCACCGGCACGGCGTCCTTCACCTGGACCGTCAGCTCCACCGGCGGCGGCACCTGCACCTCGGCGCAACTGCTCGGCAACGCGGGCTTCGAGTCCGGGAACACCACCTGGACCGCCACCAGCGGTGTCATCACCAGCGACACCGACCAGGCGGCCCACGGCGGTTCGTACAAGGCGTGGCTCGACGGGTACGGGTCCACGCACACCGACACGCTGTCCCAGTCGGTGACCATCCCCGCCGGCTGCAAGGCGAGCTTCACCTTCTGGCTGCACATCGACAGCGCGGAGACCTCCACGAGCACCGCCTACGACAAGCTCACCGTGACCGCGGGCTCGACCACCCTGGCCACCTACTCCAACCTCAACAAGGCCACGGGGTACGTCCAGAAGACCTTCGACCTGTCCTCGTACGCCGGCTCCACCGTCGCCCTGAAGTTCAGCGGCGTGGAGGACACCTCACTGCAGACCAGCTTCGTCGTCGACGACACGGCCGTGACGACCAGCTGACACCAGCCCGGAGCGCTGGGCGGGGCGGTCAGCCCTTGACCGCCCCGCCCAGCGCGAACCCCCCGCCCAGCTTCCGCGCCACCAGCACGTACAGCAGGATCACCGGCGTCGAGTAGATGATCGAGAACGCGGCCAGCTGTCCGTAGACCACCGTGCCGCGGTTGCCGAAGAAGTCGTTGATGCTCACCGAGGCCGGCATCTGCTCCGGCGAGAGCAGCAGCATGAAGGGGACGAAGAAGTTCCCCCACATCGCCACGAACGAGAAGACGGTCACCACCGCGATCCCCGGGCCCATCAGGGGCAGCACGACCCGCAGCAGCGACTGGAACGACGACGCCCCGTCCGTCCAGGCCGCCTCCTCCAGCTCCTTCGGCACGCCGTCCATGAAGTTCTTCATCAGCCAGATGGCGAACGGCAGTTGGGACGCGGTGAAGAAGAAGATCGTGCCCTGCATGGTGTCGATCAGATTCACCTGCACGAACAGCGCGTACACCGGAACCATGATCGCCGTGATCGGCAGACTCGTCGCGAAGATGATGGTGAGGAGGAACGGGCGGTTCAGCCGGGACCGGAACCGCGACAGCGGATACGCGGCCAGCGCCGCGCAGACCACCGTCAGCAGGGTCGCGCCGCCGCACAGGATCAGACTGTTGAGCAGCGGTGTGAAGGTGATGTCCGGCTTCAGGACCGCGTCGAAGTTGTCGAGCGTGACCCCGTCCGGCAGCTTCACCTTCAGCCCGGCCCGCGGGTCCAGGGAGGACAGGATCACCCAGGCCAGCGGCAGCACGAAGGCCGCCGCGACGAACAGGAGGCTCGCATCGGCCGCGTAACGGCGGTTGGCACGGCGGGAGTTGAGAGTCGTACGCGCGGCCATCTCAGACCTCCGTCCGCAGCAGGCGCAGATAGACCAGGGAGAAGAGGGAGCCGACCACCAGCAGGAGGAGGGCGACGGCGGTCCCGTAGCCGATCATGCTCTTCTGGAAGGCCTGCTCGTACATGAACAGCGGGAGGGTCTGGCTGCGGTTTCCCGGGCCGCCCCTCGTCATCACCCAGATCAGCCCGAACACCGACAGGGTCTGCAGGGTGTTGAGCATCAGGTTCGTGCCGATGGAACGGCGGATCATCGGCAGCGTGATGTGCCACATCCGGCGCCAGCCGCCCGCGCCGTCCACCTCCGCCGCCTCGGTGATCTCCTTGGGGATCTCGTTCAGGGCGGCCGAGTAGACCAGCATCGAGAAGGCCGTGCCGCGCCACACGTTCGCGAACGACACCGCCAGGATCGGCAGCGTGAACAGCCAGTTCTGGGACGGCAGATGCAGCCAGTCGAGGATCGCGTTCAGCGTGCCCTCGCGACGGAAGAAGGCGTACAGGAGGAAGCCGGCCACGACCTCGGGCAGCACCCAGGCCGTGACGACGATCCCGCCGGTGAGCGTACGGATCGGCTTCGACGCCCGCTGCATCAGCGCGGCCAGGGCCAGGCCCAGCGTGTTCTGGCCGACGATCGAGCTGAGGAACGTGAAGACGAGCGTCAGCCATACGGCGTTGAGGAACGCGTCGTCCTTGAAGGCCGTACGGAAGTTGTCGAACCCGGTGAAGGACGACTCGGCCTGGCCGGTGAGCTGCAGATCGGTGAAGGCGATGTAGGCGCAGTACGCGATCGGGCCGGCCAGGAACAGGACGAGGATGACGACGGCGGGGGTGACGGGGAGGGCCCGGGTGAGGGTGCGCAGCCGTGGAGCGCGGGTGTTCCCGCTCTCCTTGACGACCACCGTGCGCTCACCGGGACCGGCTCCCCGCTGACTTACGACCACACTGTGCTCACTTCTCGCCTTGCTGCGCTCACTTCTTGATGACCTGGTTGTCCGTGACCGACTTCAGTTCCTCGTCGTAGCCCTTGGCCGCCTCCGCGACCGAGCTGTCGCCCGTCGTCACGCCCTCCATCGCCTCCTGGATGGCCGTGGAGACCTTCGGGTACGCGGGGTAGGCCGGGCGGTAGTGGGTGTTCGCCACCAGGCCCGTGAAGAACTCGATGCCGGGCTGCGCCTTCGCGTACGCCGGGTCCTCGGCCACGTCCGTGCGCACCGCGATACCGGAGTTGGCGATGTACCACTTCTGGGCGTTCGCCTTCGTCTGCATGGTCTTGATGAACTCGAAGGCCAGGTCGGGGTTGGCCGCCTTGCTCGGGATGGCCCAGGTCCAGCCGCCCGACATGCTCACCTTCCCGGGTGACTGACCGGCCTGCGTGGGCATGTACGCGAGGCCCAGCTTCTCCGACCACTCCGGCCACTCGTGGCCGCTGCCCTTCAGCCAGTCCTGCGGGAGCCAGGAGCCGTCGAGGTTGATGCCGAGCTTGCCCTCGGGGAGGAGTTCACCGCGGACGCTGGTCGCGAAGTTCGGGTCGAGGGCGTCCGAGACGTCCGGGCCGAGCTTCTCCTTGAAGACCGTCTCGACGAACTCCAGCGAGTCCTTGAACCCCTGGCTGCCGGTGATCCACTTCTTGGACGCGGTGTCGTACAGCGGGCTCTCGGTGGCGCCGGTGGCCGTCCCGTACAGGAGCATCTCGAAGCCCTGCATGGTGGCCGCCTCGCCCGCGGGCTTGCCCGTGTACACGTTCATGGGCGTGACGTCCGGGACCTTCTCCTTGATCGTGCGGGCCGCGTCGAGGATGTCGTCCCAGTTCCTCGGCTGCCAGTCCGCGGGCAGGCCGGCCTGCTTGAAGATGCCCTTGTCGAACCAGAGGCCCCGGGTGTCCGTGCCGTCCGGGACGCCGTACGTCTTCCCGTCCTCCGCCTGCGCCGCCGACTTCGCCGTGTCGATGAACTGGCCCCAGTCGTCCCACTTGCCGAGGTACGGGTCCAGGGGCTTGAGGTAGCCGCTCGTGATGTCGGAGTTGATGAGGAAGGTGTCCTCGTAGACCAGGTCGGGCGCCGTCTTGGGGGAGCGGAGCATCTGCTGGAGCTTCGTGTAGTACTCCGAGTCCGGGGCCTTGATCGGGACGAGCTTGACCTCCTTGCCCGGGTTGGCCTTCTCGAACTCCGCCTTGATGTCCGCGAGATAGGTGTCCATGACACGTACGGAGTTGTCGGTCGACTGTTTGTAGGAGATCTCCACGGTGTCCGGATCGCTGCCGGAACCGCTGCCGCAGGCGGTGAGCGCGGAGGCGGCGAGCAGGGTCGCGAGAAGGAACGGAGTGGGGGTGGGACGCACGGGTACGACCTCCTGCCGGCCGACGTCTTTGTGGCCGTTGTTCGATGGCCCGAACGTAAGAGGAGTGGTCGCGTCAGGTCAATGACCTTGCGCGACTGCTCCGTTACGGTCGTGTCTCATCGCGGCCATTCGTGGCCATTCGCGCCCGGTCGCGGCCCGTAGGTGTCCTGTAGCTCCGCGTAGTCCCTCATATCGCCCGAATGCCCGACTGCCCGATCGTTCGGTCCCCTGAACTGGTCACCCCTTCACCCACCGGTACTGCAGCTCGGGGCGGCCCACCTGCCCGTACTGAGGGCTGCGGCCCGCGCGGCCCGCGTCCACCAGATGCTCCAGATAGCGGCGGGCCGTGATCCGCGAGATACCGACGGCCTCCGCGACGCCCGTCGCCGTCAGCCCCTCGGCGCGGTCGCGCAGCGCGCGCGTGACCTTCTCCAAGGTGGGCGCGCTCAGGCCCTTCGGCAGGGCGGCCGGGCCCGGCGCCCTCAGCGTGGCCAGGGCCCGGTCGACCTCGTCCTGACCACTGGCCTCGCCTGCGGCGGCATGGAACTCGGCGTAGCGGATGAGGCGGTCGCGGAGGGTGGCGAAGGTGAAGGGTTTGAGCACGTACTGCACGACGCCGAGTGACACGCCCTCCCGTACGACGGTGAGGTCGCGCGCGGACGTCACCGCGATCACGTCCGCGTGGTAGCCGGCGGCGCGCAGCGAACGGGCCAGTTGCAGGCCGTGGCCGTCCGGGAGGTGGAGGTCCAGGAGGAGGAGGTCCACGGGGGTGCGGTCCAGTGCGCGTCTCGCCTCCGCGCCGGTGTGGGCCTTGCCCACCGCGGTGAATCCGGGCACGCGGTCCACGTACAGGACGTGCGCGTCCGCGGCGACCGGGTCGTCCTCTACTACCAGGACGCGGATGTCCTGCCCGGGGGAGGGCGTGCTCATGGGGTGCCTCCGTGTGGTGTGGGCGGGGGTTGGGTTTCGGCGCCGGCGCTGGCGCTGGCCGCTGATCCGGGGTTGGTTTTCGGGTGCGGGTTGGTGGGGGCTGGTCGCGCAGTTCCTCGCGCCCCTGGGGGGTGGAGGGGGTCGGGGTTGGGTTCGGGGTGCGGGTCGGTGGGGGCTGGTCGCGCAGTTCCCCGCGCCCCTTTGGGGCGGAGGGGGTCGGGGTCGGTTTTGAGGTGCGGGTTGGTGGGGGTTGGCTGCGCTGTTGCTCGCGTGCCTGCAATGCCCGTTGCTCGCGCCCCTTCAGGGGGTGGGGCTGTGGATGGTAGGGGGAGGCGGGCCTCGAAGGATGCGCCGCCCCCGGGGGCCTCCGTCATCGTCAGGGTGCCGGCGTGGCGGGACACCGCCTGGCGGACCAGGGCCAGGCCCAGGCCGCGTCCGCCAGGACCCGACGGCTTTGTCGACCAGCCGCGCTGGAAGACCTCCTCCGCGTGGGCCGGGTCCACCCCCGCCCCGGTGTCCGTGACCCGCAGGACGAGACCCGTCGTGTCCGCGAGCGCGGTGACGGTGACCCGGGCGCCCACCGAGCCCTGCGCCGCGTCCACGGCGTTGTCGATCAGATTGCCCAGGACCGTCACCAGGTCACGGGCGGTGAGGGAGGCCGGGAGCAGGCCGTCGTCGATGCTGCTGTCCTCGGAGACGACCAGTTCCACACCGCGCTCGTTCGCCTGCGCCGTCTTGCCCAGCAGCAGCGCGGCGAGCACCGGCTCGCTGACCGCCGCCACGACCTGGTCGGTCAGGGCCTGCGCCAGCTCCAGCTCGGCCGTGGCGAAGTCGACCGCCTCCTCGGCCCGCCCCAGCTCGATCAGCGAGACGACCGTGTGGAGCCGGTTCGCGGCCTCGTGCGCCTGCGAGCGCAGCGCCGTCGTGAAACCCCGCTCGGAATCCAGCTCGCCCATCAGGGACTGCAGCTCCGTGACATCGCGCAGGGTCACGACCGTGCCCCGGCGCTCACCGCCCGACACCGGCGAGGTGTTCATGACCAGCACCCGCGACTCGGTGAGATACACCTCGTCCACCCGCGGCTCGCCCGACAGCAGCGCCCCCGTCAGCGGAGCGGGCAGTTCCAGCTCCGCCACCGAGTGGCCCACCACGTCACGGCGCACCCCCAGCAGCTCACGCCCGCCGTCGTTGATCAACGCCACCCGGAACTGCCCGTCCAGCATCAGCAGCCCCTCGCGCACCGCGTGCAGCGCGGCCTCGTGGTAGTCGTGCATCCGGCTCAGCTCGGCCGCGTTCATCCCGTGGGTGGAGCGCCGCAGCCGGGCGTTTATGACGTACGTACCGATGGCGCCCAACGCCAGCGCCGCCGCGGCCACCCCGAACAAGGCCTTGACCTGGCCCTCGACCCGCGCGCTGATCTCGTCGACCTTGATCCCCGCACTGACCAGACCGACGATCCTGTCGTCGTCGCCCACCCCGTCACGGATCGGCGTGACCGCCCGCACGGACTCGCCGAGCGTCCCGGTGTACGTCTCGGTGAAGGACTGGCCCAGCAGAGCCCGGTCCGTGTGCCCGAGGAAGTGCTTGCCGATCAGCTCCTCGTTGGGATGGGTCCAGCGGATGCCCTCGGGGTTCATGATCGTGACGAAGTCGACCTGCGCGCCGCGCGTCACCGCCTGCGCGTACGGCTGGAGCGTCGTCGTCGGGTCCGCGGTGCGGATGGCCTCCCGTACCGAAGGGGAGTCCGCGACCGAACGCGCCACCCCCATGGCCTGGCGGCCCGCCGCGTCCTCGGCCTGGCTGCGGTCGCTGATGTACGTGAAGAGCGCGCAGCCCGCGACCACGACGGCGACGAGCACGGCCTGCATGGCGAAGAGCTGCCCGGCCAGGCTGCGAGGACGTGGGGCTCGGGGGAGGCGCATGGCAACAGTGTGCCCGCCAGGAAATGTGTGAACGAAATGAACGGAAGGGTGACCGCCCTCACACGCCGGGAGATAGTCACCGACAACCCCCGGACGTGAGCCGCACGCCGGATGATGCCGACGACGTCGTCAAGGAGGGCAGCCGTGACCAGCACACCCGATACGGCACCTGCCGCTCCCGCAGCCAAGCGGGACCGCACGCACTATCTGTACATCGCGGTGATCATCGCCGTGGCCGCCGGTATCGCGGTGGGTCTGATCGCCCCCGATTTCGCGGTGAAGCTGAAGCCGATCGGTACCGGCTTCGTGAACCTGATCAAGATGATGATCTCGCCGATCATCTTCTGCACGATCGTCCTGGGCATCGGCTCGGTACGCAAGGCCGCCAAGGTCGGCGCGGTGGGCGGCATCGCGCTCGGCTACTTCGTGGTCATGTCGTTCGTCGCGCTCGCCATCGGCCTGGTCGTCGGCAACATCCTGGAGCCCGGGACGGGCCTCGCGGTGACCGACGCGATCAAGGACGCCGGCCAGGGGCAGGTCGTCGAGGCCAAGAACACCGAGGAGTTCCTGCTCGGGATCATCCCCACGACGATCGTCTCCGCGTTCACCGGCGGCGAGGTCCTGCAGACCCTGCTCATCGCGCTGCTCACCGGCTTCGCGCTGCAGGCCATGGGCTCCTCCGGTACGCCCATCCTGCGCGGCATCGAGCACATCCAGCGCCTGGTCTTCCGCATCCTCGCCATGGTGATGTGGGCGGCGCCCATCGGCGCGTTCGGCGCGATCGCGGCGGTGACCGGCTCCGCGGGCGTGGACGCCCTCAAGAGCCTCGCCGTCCTGATGCTCGGCTTCTACGTCACCTGCTTCCTCTTCGTCTTCATCGTGCTCGGCGCGCTGCTGCGGATCGTCGCGGGCCTGAACATCTTCCTGCTGCTCAAGTACCTGGGCCGGGAGTTCCTGCTCATCCTCTCCACCTCCTCCTCGGAGTCCGCGCTGCCGCGGCTCATCGCGAAGATGGAACACCTGGGTGTCAGCAAGCCGGTGGTCGGCATCACCGTTCCGACCGGCTACTCCTTCAACCTCGACGGCACCATGATCTACATGACCATGGCCTCGCTGTTCATCGCCGACGCCATGGGTACGCCGATGGCGATCAGCGAGCAGATCCCGCTGCTCCTCTTCCTGCTGGTCGCCTCCAAGGGCGCGGCGGGAGTCACCGGCGCGGGTCTGGCCACGCTGGCGGGCGGCCTCTCCTCCCACAAGCCGGCACTGGTGGACGGCATCGGCCTGATCGTCGGCATCGACCGCTTCATGAGCGAGGCGCGCGCCCTGACGAACTTCGCGGGCAACGCGGTGGCGACGGTCCTCATCGGTACGTGGACCAAGGAGATCGACCGGCCCCGGGTGGACGAGGTGCTCGCGGGGCGGATTCCGTTCGACGAGACGACGTTGCTGGACGACGGCCACGGGGGTCCTGCGGACGGCTCCGCCGTTGTGCCGGATCAGCCTGAGGCGGGCGACAAGGAGCTGGCGAAGGCGTAGCGCTCCGCTGCCCGCACCCAAGCCACTTCCCCGGCCGCCGGCGGCCGCCCAGGTTCCCCCCCACCTGGTCGGCCGCCGGCGGCTTTTCGCCAAGCCATGGACGGGTGCGCGTACGGTGCGGGTCCGGTGGGGGCGGGCCGCGCAGTTCCCCGCGCCCCTAAAAGTGGGGCTGCGCCCCTTTAGGGGCGCGGGGAACTGCGCGAGCAACCCCCACCGGACCCGCGCGTTGCATACGGCCGGTGGCACCACACCCCCAGGGGCGCGGGGAACGGCGCAACAAGCCCCTTCCGGGCCGGGAGCCTTGCCTTGACGTCGGCGGCAACGCTTAGCGTCGTGGCATGCGAATCGGCGAGCTGGCCGAGCGGGCCGGGACCACCACGCGCACGCTCAGGTACTACGAGTCGCGGGGCCTGCTGCCCGCGCGGCGCGGGAGCAACGGCTACCGCACGTACGACGAGGACGATCTGAAACTGCTGCGGCAGATCAGGACGCTGCAGGACTTCGGGTTCGAGCTGGAGGAGACGCGGCCCTTCGTGGAGTGCCTGCGGGCGGGTCACCCGCAGGGCGACGCCTGCCCGGCCTCGCTCGCCGTGTACCGGCGCAAGCTGGGCGAACTCGACGCGCTGATCGACGAGTTGCGCTCGGTACGCGAGCAGGTCGGCGGGCAGTTGGCGCGCGCCGAGCGGGCGATGGGCGAGCTGGCGTCGGAGGCGGCGGTTCCGGGCGGTCCGGAACCCGTATGCGAACTGGAAGGGCGGACGGGGTGATCAAGGCAGTGGGTGTGGCCGAGGTGACGGACGACAGCTTCGAGGCGGAGGTGATCGGGGCACAGCTGCCCGTGCTGGTGGAGTTCACCGCGGACTGGTGCCCACCGTGCCGGCAGATCGCGCCGGTGCTGAGCGCCGTCGCAGCCGAGGAGGGCGACCGGCTCAAGGTGGTGCAGCTGGACGTGGACACGAACCCGCAGACCACGAACGCGTACGGGGTGCTGTCGATGCCCACGCTGATCGTGTTCCGCGACGGGCAGCCGGTGAAGTCGATGGTGGGCGCGCGTCCCAAGCGACGGCTCCTGGAGGAGCTGGCGGACGTGCTCTGAGGCACCCCGACGGATTCTGGCGGACGGCATAAAGAAATCCCCCGCGGCCAATTGCCTGCGGGGGATTTCTTTGCGTATATTGAATGGTTCGCGACTTGCGAAAACAAAGTCACGAAGAAGTTCACTGTGCACAGTATATCCGGCCGGGAGCGGAATTGTCAAACAGGACCTCGAACACCACCAATGGATTGCCGGACGATGAATTGCGCCGTGAGCAGGAATTCATCGACGACCTGTACGCGCGCGTCGACGCGTTGCGCGGCGGCACCGAGGACTCGGTGACCGACGCCCTCGCGCAGGGCAGCACCCCCATGCAGGCCCGCCTCGAACGGGACGTCCTCGTCGCCGAACGCTCCGGCCTGCTCGCCGCGCTGAACGCGGTGGACGGCTCACTCTGCTTCGGCCGCATCGACCTCGCCGACCCCTCCGACTCCCCGCCCTCTGCCACCTCCTCCGGTGCCACCCACCACATCGGCCGTATCGGCATCCGCGCCGACGACACCGAGCACACCCCGATCCTGATCGACTGGCGGGCCCCGGTCGCCCGCCCCTTCTACCTCGCCACCGGCCACACCCCCATGGGCCTGCGCCGACGTCGGCACATCACCACCGAGGGCCGTACCGTCACCGCGCTGCACGACGAGATCCTCGACCTCGGCGACCAGATGCGTACCGGCCACGAGGACCCGACCGGCGACGCCGTACTGCTCTCCGCGCTCAACTCCGCGCGCACCGGCCGCATGAGCGACATCGTGCAGACCATCCAGGCAGAGCAGGACCGCATCATCCGCGCCCCGCACCGCGGCATCCTGGTGGTGGAGGGCGGCCCCGGCACCGGCAAGACGGTCGTCGCGCTGCACCGGGCGGCGTACCTCCTCTACGAACACCGGGAGCTGCTCGCCAAGCGGGCCGTCCTCATCGTCGGCCCGAACCCCGCCTTCCTCGGCTACATCGGCGAGGTGCTGCCCTCGCTCGGCGAGACGGGCGTCCTGCTGGCCACCGTCGGCGAGCTGTTCCCCGGTGTACGGGCGACCGCCTCCGACACCCCCGAGGCGGCCGCCGTGAAGGGCCGCGCCGACATGGCGGACGTCCTCGCCGCCGTCGTACGCGACCGGCAGGCGCTGCCCGACCCGGTGATCGCCATCGAGCACGACCGGGACATCCTGATGCTCGACGCCGGTCTCGTGGGCGTCGCCCGCGACCGCACCCGTGAGGCGCGGCTGCCGCACAACGTGGCCCGCGAACACTTCGAGGGACACATCTTCAACACCCTCACCGACATGGTGGCCGAACGGATCGGCACGGACCCCTTCGACGGCACGAATCTCCTCGACCCCAGCGACATCACGCAGATCCGCGACGATCTCGCCGAGAACCCCGAGGTCTGGGCCGCCATCGACCGGCTGTGGCCGCGCGTCACCCCGCGGCGCCTCGTCGCGGACTTCCTCGCCGAGCCCGACGCGTACCTCACCGTGGCGGACGCGGAGGCGGTACGCCGTCCGGTGACCCGGGCCTGGACGACCTCCGACGTCCCCCTCCTCGACGAGGCCGCCGAACTCCTCGGCGAGGACGACCGGACGACGCGCGCCGCCGCCGAGCAGGAACGCGACCGGCAGGTCGCCTACGCACAGGGCGTCCTCGACGTCTCCTACGCGTCCAGGACGTACGAATTCGAGGACATCGACGCCGAGGACGCGGAGGTCCTCTCCGCGCACGACATCATCGACGCCGAACGGATGGCCGAACGCCACGAGGAGGACGACCACCGCAGTGCCGCCGAACGGGCCGCGGCCGACCGGACCTGGGCGTTCGGGCACATCATCGTCGACGAGGCGCAGGAGCTGTCACCGATGGCCTGGCGACTGCTGATGCGGCGCAGTCCGACGCGGTCGATGACCCTCGTCGGGGACCCGGCGCAGACGGCCGAGGCGGCGGGTGTGGGCTCCTGGTCGGAGATCCTGGCCCCTTACGTCGAAGACCGCTGGGAGCACACCCGTCTCGCCGTCAACTACCGGACGCCGTCCGAGATCATGGACGTCGCCGCGGCGGTACTCCGTGCGGAGCACGCGGACTTCGAGCCGCCGAGTTCCGTGCGGTCCACGGGGGTGCGGCCCTGGGCCCGGCGGACGTCCGACCTCGCCGGGGCGGTGGAGAAGGCCGTCGCCGATCTCACTCCCGTCGAGGGGCGGCTCGCGGTGATCGCGCCGCGGGCGCTGCACGGGGTGCTGGCCGCGCGGATCGACGGGGTCGTGGCGGGGGAGTCGCCCGATCTCACGCTCGGGGTCGTGCTGCTCGATCCGCGGCAGGCGAAGGGGTTGGAGTTCGATGCGGTGTTGGTGGTGGAGCCGGGGGCGTTCGGTACGAGCGACTTGTACGTGGCCCTGACCCGAGCGACCCAGTCCCTGGGCATCGTCCACACGACCCCACTCCCGAAGCCCTTGGCAGAGTCCTTCTGACCTTTTCTCGCCCCCGCCGCCCCTACCCGTTCCCGTCCACGTATGGGGGCTGCGCCCCCTCGCCCCCCGTATCGCGCTTCGCGCTCGTCCTCAAACGCCGGACGGGCTGAAAACGTTTCAGCCCGTCCGGCGTTTGAGGACCGGGGGTTCGGGGGCTGGCCCCCGAGTCGTTGACGGGAACGGGTAGGGGCGGCGGGGGCGAGGGAATCCGGGCCTACGCCGGGCGCAGCCACAGTGTCGAGAGTGGTGGCAGCGTCACGCGGATGCTGGACGGGCGGCCGTGCCAGGCCAGCGCGTCCGGCTTCACGGGGTCGGCGTTCGCGACGCCACCCCCGCCGTACCGCTCGGCGTCCGTGTTCAGCACCTCGTGCCACGCAGGCACATCATCCGGCACCCCGAGCCGGTACTCGTGCCGCACGACGGGGGAGAAGTTGGAGACCGCGAGCAGCGGCACCCCGTCCGCCCCGAAGCGCAGGAACGCGAAGACGTTGTCCTCGGCGGCGTCCCCGGCGACCCACCCGAACCCGGCAGGGTCGGTGTCGAGTTCCCACAGCGCCGGCATCTCCCGGTACACCCCGTTGAGGTCGCGGACGAGATCACGTACACCCCGGTGGTCGGCCTCGGCCCCGTACGACGGGTCGAGGAGCCACCAGTCGGGCCCGTGCGCCTCGGACCATTCGGCGCCCTGCGCGAACTCCTGGCCCATGAAGAGGAGCTGCTTGCCGGGGTGGGCCCACATGAAGCCGAGGTAGGCGCGGTGGGTGGCCCGCTGCTGCCACCAGTCGCCGGGCAGCTTCGACACCAGCGACCGCTTGCCGTGGACGACCTCGTCGTGGGAGATGGGCAGGACGTAGTTCTCGCTGTACGCGTACACCATCGAGAACGTCATCTCGTGATGGTGGTACTTGCGGTGCACCGGCTCGTGGGAGACGTAGTCCAGCGAGTCGTGCATCCAGCCCATGTTCCACTTCAGGCCGAAGCCGAGACCGCCGAAGCCGCCGGGCCCGATGTGGTGGGTGGCCCGGGTGACGCCGTCCCACGCGGTCGACTCCTCGGCGATGGTGACGACACCGGGCTCGCGCCGGTAGACGGTGGCGTTCATCTCCTGGAGGAAGGCGACCGCGTCGAGGTTCTCCCGGCCGCCGTGGACGTTGGGCGTCCACTGGCCGGCCTCGCGCGAGTAGTCGAGGTAGAGCATGGAGGCGACCGCGTCGACGCGCAGTCCGTCGATGTGGAACTCCTCGCACCAGTACACGGCGTTGGCGACGAGGAAGTTGCGCACCTCTCGGCGCCCGTAGTCGAATTCGAGGGTTCCCCAGTCGGGGTGCGCGGCCCGCAGCGGGTCCTCGTGCTCGTACAGGGGACGTCCGTCGAACTCGGCCAGCGCCCACTCGTCGCGCGGGAAGTGCGCGGGCACCCAGTCCATGATCACGCCGATGCCGGCCCGGTGCAGCGCGTCGACGAGGTACTTGAAGTCGTCGGGGGTGCCGAGCCGGGCGGTGGGCGCGTAGAAGCCGGTGACCTGGTAGCCCCAGGAGCCGCCGAAGGGGTGCTCGGCGACCGGCATCAGCTCGACGTGCGTGAAGCCGAGGTCGGAGATGTAGACGGGCAGCTGCTCAGCAAGCTGACGGTACGTCAGGCCGGGTCGCCAGGACGCCAGGTGGAGTTCGTAGACCGAGAAGGGTGCCTCGTGTGCGGGGCGGTCGGCACGGCGGGCCATCCACTCCTCGTCCTGCCACTCGTGACGCGAGGTGTGGATGACCGACGACGTGGCGGGCGGCAGCTCCGTGCGCCGCGCCATCGGGTCGGCGCGCATCGTCTTCGTCCCGTCGGGGCGGGTGATCTCGAACTTGTACAGCTCGCCCTCCCGCACACCGGGGGCGAACAGCTCCCACACCCCGGAGGAGCCCAGCGAGCGCATCGGGAAAGCGGTCCCGTCCCAGAAGTTGAACGACCCCGAGATCCGTACCCCGCGGGCGTTCGGCGCCCAGACCGAGAAGCGGGTGCCGGACACGCCCTGGTGCTCCATCGGCTCCGCGCCGAGCATCGTCCACAGCTGCTCGTGGCGCCCCTCCCCGAACAGGTGCAGATCGAGGTCGCCGAGCGTGGGCAGGAAGCGGTACGCGTCCTCGACGTCCTGGACCGCGCCCTCGTACTCCACCGTCAGCCGGTACTCCGGGACCTCCCGCAGCGGCAGCACGGCGGAGAAGAACCCGTCCCCGTCGTCGTGCAGTTCGGCCCGCAGCCCTTCGGCGACGACGGTCACGGCGAGCGCGTACGGCCGCAGCACCCGGAAGACCACACCGTCCGGCACGGGGTGGGCCCCGAGCACGGCGTGCGGATCATGGTGCGCGCCGCCGAGCAGCCGTTCCCGGTCGGCCCGGTCCAGCACGGCCAGCGACCGCACCTCCTGGACGGGCTCCGGAACCGGTACGGGCGTGACGGGCGTGACGGGCATGGCAGACAGGGCGGGCGTGGCAGAAGGGGTGGAGGCGTCGGCGGGCGTGACGGGTGCGGGCTCCGTGACCTCGGCCCGGACGTCGGCCAGGACCTCGGCCCGGACGTCCTCCACCACCGGCTCGGCCTTCACCTTGTCGGCGGCCTTGTCGGCAGCCTTGCCGGTGACCTTGGCCTTGTCTGCGGCCTTGTCGGCGGCCTTGGCCTTGGCCTTCGAGCTCTTCGGCTTCTTGGCGGGCGGGTTCGGGCGGGGCGTCACGGGCGGAGCCTCCTCGGCACAGTGAGAGGTGGAGCGGGGCAGGTCGGGGCGGTCAGGACGGTTCGGGAAGGGCCAGCCGGCGGACTGCCGCCATCGGCACGGGCAGCCAGTCGGGCCGGTGCCGTGCCTCGTAGACGACTTCGTAGATCGCCTTGTCGGTCTCGTACGCGCGCAGCAGCACCGGATCCGTACGCGGATCACGCCCGCCGGCCTCGGCGTAACCGGAGCAGTACGCGGCCCGGCACGCGTCCGCCCAGCCGGACACGGCGGAGACCTGGGTCCCCTCGGCCCGGAGCGAGT
The DNA here is from genome assembly GCF_003024195.1 of Streptomyces dioscori. Taxonomy (GTDB): domain Bacteria; phylum Actinomycetota; class Actinomycetes; order Streptomycetales; family Streptomycetaceae; genus Streptomyces; species Streptomyces dioscori. Next base: position 1,407 of record NZ_KZ679056.1, on the reverse strand, counting down.
GCGCGGCGTAGTCGAAGGAGCGGAGCATGCCGGCCACGTCCCGCGCGGTCGGCTGGGGCAGGCGCCGCTCGGCGAGCGGCTTGGAGGGCTCGCCCTCGAAGTCGATCAGCGACCAGCTGCCGGACGGCGACCGCAGACACTGGCCCAGATGCAGGTCACCGTGGATCCGCTGGGCCGTCCACGTCTGGCCCTCGCCCGCCAGATCGGCGAGCGCGTCGAAGGCGGACCGCAGGCCGGGCGCGTACGGCAGCAGTGAGGGCACGGTCTGGACGGCCGCCGTCAGCCGCTCGGTCATCCCCTCCGCGAGCACTTCCATCTGCGCGCGTCCCATGGTCACCTCGGGCAGCGCGCGGGCCAGCGCGGTGTGCACCTCGGCCGTGGCCCGGCCGAGCGCCCGCGCCGCACCGCTGAAGTCCTCACCCTTGGCCATCTCGCGCAGGGCCAGGTCCCAGCCGTCCGAGGCGCCCTGGAGGAAGGGCTGCAGGACGCCCAGGACGTACGGGTCGCCGGGATCGCCCTGGCCGGGGCCGAGGGAGTCGGCGGGCAGATCCGCGAGTATCCAGCCGGCCGGTGCCGGAACCCGTGCGCAGCCCGCGCGGGCCAGTGCCAGCGGCAGTTCCAGATCGGGGTTGATCCCGGGCACGATCCGGCGCAGGAGCTTCAGGATGAACGTATCTCCATAGACGAGAGAAGAGTTCGACTGCTCGGCGGTGACCAGGCGCGGCACCAGATCGCTCCGGATCTCCTGCGCCATGTCCCGCTCGAAGCGCAGCTCACCGAGGTGCGCCCGTTCCCGCAGGGCCTCCAGGAGGACATCGGCGGGCCGCGGGTCGTGCAGTGCCTCGTACACGGTCAGTCCGGCCAGGGGCCCCTGTGTCGGATGGCCGATCAGTGCGGGTGCCAGCCGTGGCGGCAGTGTCTCGCGCACGCCGAGCAGCAGCTGGTAGCAGTCGGCCGGATACGCGGGCGCGCTCTGCGTGGGCACGAGCGGCTGATGGGCCCGTACGAGCAGATGGAGCAGGCCCAGTCCGGAGTTCAGGGGCAGCACCTCGGTCGCCGAGACCAGGGAGAACCCGGTGACGGGACGGCCTTTTCCCGCGAACCACCGCTGCCGTGGAAGCCACTCGCGCAGCAGTGGATCGAGGGACGCGAGAAGGCCGGGGCTCGTCGAAGCGGAGGGCACTGAGTGGGTGACGGCTTCGGACATGGCGTCGCGTCCTTTCCCCGGAGTCGGGGTGTTACTACTGCGTGCCCAGGGCGGGGCGGGGGAAACCGCCCCGCCGTCCGTTGTACGTGCCCGTCGGGGCCGGGTCCTAGATGGCGTCCTTGCGGAGGCGGAACCAGTAGAAGCCGTGGCCGGCGAGGGTGAGGAGGTAGGGGAGTTCGCCGATGGCGGGGAAGCGGACG
>NZ_KZ679055.1 GCF_003024195.1 Streptomyces dioscori | reverse complement strand
CGAACCCGGAAGCTAAGCCTTACAGCGCCGATGGTACTGCAGGGGGGACCCTGTGGGAGAGTAGGACGCCGCCGAACAATCTTTGAGGACCTCTGGTCCCAGCGACTCGCTGGGACCAGAGGTCCTTTTTTGTTTTCCCGAAGCGCGCCGGGTACCCGGCTGCGCGAGAATGACTTGCGGTACCGATGACAGGAGTCACCCATGTCCACCAACTCTCCCGACGAGCGACCGGAGCGCGATCAGCGACGCCGGGACAGTGGTGACCGCGGCGGCTACCGCGGAGGCCCGAGCCGCGACAACGACCGTGGCGGAGCCGGCAGGCGTGACGACAACCGTGGCGGTGGCGCCCGTCCGCCGTTCCGTCGTGACGATGAGCGCGGTGCTCCGCGGCGTGACGGTGACCGGCCGGCCTTCCGCCGCGACGACAACCGCCGCGACGACAACCGCGGTGGCGGTGACCGTGGTGCATTCCGCCGCGACGACAACCGTGGCGGCGGCGGTGGCGACCGTGGTGGTTTCCGGCGTGACGACAACCGCGGTGGTGGGAGCCGTCCCCCGTTCCGTCGTGACGACCGGCCCAGCGGGCCGAGCCGTGACGACCGTGACCGCGGTGCTCCGCGTCGTGACAACGACCGGCCGCCGTTCCGCCGCGACGACCGCCGTGACGACAACCGCGGCGGTGGCGACCGTGGCGGCTTCCGCCGTGACGACAGCCGTGGTGGTGGCGACCGTCCCCCGTTCCGGCGAGATGACAACCGGGGCGGCAGTGACCGTCCCGCGTTCCGGCGCGACGACGAGCGTGGCGCCCCGCGTCGTGACAATGACCGTCCGGCGTTCCGTCGCGACGACCGCCGTGACGACAACCGCGGTGGCGGTGACCGTGGTGGTTTCCGCCGCGACGACAACCGCGGCGGCGGCGACCGCGGTGGCTTCCGTGGCCGTGACGACCGCAGTGGCGGTGGCGACCGCGGCGGTTTCCGGCGTGACGACAACCGTGGCGGCAGTGACCGTCCTGCGTTCCGGCGTGACGACGATCGGGGTGCTCCGCGTCGTGACAATGACCGTCCGGCGTTCCGTCGCGACGACCGCCGCGATGACAACCGGGGCGGCAGCGACCGTCCTGCGTTCCGACGTGACGACGACCGCGGTGGCTTCCGTGGGCGCGATGACCGCCGCGACGACCGTGACCGTGGTGCCCCGCGCCGTGACAACGACCGTCCGCCGTTCCGCCGTGATGACCGCCGTGACGACAACCGCGGTGGCGGCGACCGTCCCGCGTTCCGACGTGACGACAACCGGGGCGGCAGTGACCGTCCCGCGTTCCGGCGCGACGACGACCGTGGTGCCCCGCGCCGCGACAACGACCGTCCGGCCTTCCGCCGTGACGACCGCCGCGATGACAACCGGGGTGGCAGCGACCGTCCGGCCTTCCGGCGCGACGACAACCGGGGCGGTGGCGATCGTGGCGGTTTCAACCGTGACGACAACCGTGGTGGCGACCGCGGTGGGTTCCGTGGCCGGGACGACCGAGGCGGGCGCGACGACCGTGGCCGTGGCGGACCCCGCCGCGACGACAGCCGTGGCCGCCCCAGTGGTGGTGGGTTCCGTGGGCGCGACGACCGTGGAGGCGACCGCAGCGGCGGCGGAGGCCGTTTCCGCGACGAGCGGGACCGTGACCGTGAGCCGATCAAGCGCCTGCCGATCCCGGACGACGTCACGGGCGAGGAGATCGACAAGGACGTACGCCAGGAGCTCATGAGCCTGCCGAAGGGACTCGCCGACGACGTCTCCCGGAACCTGGTCATGGTGGCCCGGCTCATCGACGAGGACCCCGAAGGCGCGTACGGCTACTCCAGGGTCGCGCTGCGGCTCGCCTCTCGCGTCGCTGCCGTGCGGGAGGCGGCCGGTTTCGCGGCGTACGCGACCCAGAAGTACAGCGAGGCGCTCGCCGAGTTCAGGGCCGCGCGGCGCATGACCGGCAACGTCGACCTGTGGCCCGTCATGGCGGACTGCGAGCGGGGCCTGGGGCGCCCCGAGAAGGCGCTCGACATGGCCGGCGCCCCCGAGGTGCAGAAGCTCGACAAGGCCGGCCAGGTCGAGATGCGGCTCGTGGCGGCCGGTGCGCGACGGGACATGGACCAGCTCGAAGCGGCCATCGTCACGCTGCAGAGCCCCGAGCTGGCCTCCAACTCCGTCCAGCCCTGGACCGCGCGGCTGCGTTACGCGTACGCCGACGCGCTTCTCGCCGCCGGCCGTGAGGGCGAGGCCCGTGAGTGGTTCGCCAAGGCCGTCGAGTCCGACAAGGACGGCAGCACGGACGCCTCGGACCGTCTCGCGGAACTCGACGGTGTCGAGTTCGTGGACGCACTCGTCGACGACGAGAACGAGGCGGAGGCCGCAGTCGTCGAGGACGTGGAAGCGCAGGAGCTCGACAGTGACAGCGACCTCGACGACGACCTTGATGACGACCTTGCCGACGACGGCGATGTCGACGGAGATGGTGTCGGTGCTGACCACGGCGCTCCGGAGGCCGTGACCCCCGAGGCGCCGACCGGCGACAAGGCCGAGGGCGACCGGACGGACTGAGGTCGACAGGTAGGAACACACGGGCGGGATTCCCTGAGGGGAGTCCCGCCCGTTCGTGTTTCCGGGGCGGGCCGTGTCAGAGGAGTGCGCGCAGGACCAGGCCCGACGCCGGCTTCGGGCCGAAGGACGTGGACTTGCGGGGCATCGTGACGCCCTGGCTCGCCAGCTCGCGTACGACCTCCTCGCGGACCGGGTGCATCAGGACGGCCGTGCCGCCGTCGCGCTCCGCCTTGGCGACCGTGGCGGCCGTGTCGTGGATGTAGGCGATGTGCTCCGGGACGTCCGGGATCCGCCACACATGGTCGAGGAGCGTGGCGTGCAGGACCGTCGCGTCGAGGGTGCGCCAGGCCTGCGGGGGGTCCGGCGGGATCGTACGGGCGAGGAGGTCGGGGGAGGGGCGGTCGACCAGGTGGAAGGAGCCGTCGCCCGCAAGGAGGAACGCATTTCCCTCGGCGGTCGCTACGGAGAGGGCCGACAGAGCCTCGGAGAGGGGGCCGTCGAGGCGGCGTACGCGGAAGGCGCCGTCCAGGGCCGCGAGGGCTTCCGGCACCGGGAGGCGGTGCAGGAGCCGGTGGATGGCGCGCACCCGGAGGGGGTGACGCACGGTGTCCACCAGGAGTACCAGGCCGTAGTCCCAGGGGCTGGGGGAAGGGTGCTCCCCGCGTACCCGCAGATAGGTCGCCCAGCGGTGGTGGCCGTCCGCGATGAGCGCCTGGCGGCCGGCCAGGTCCGCGTGGACCTCGGCGAGGTCGGCCTCATGGGTGACGGCCCACAGACGGTGGCTGAAGCCGTCCTCCGTGGTGGTCGACAACAGGGGCGGATGTTTCGCGGTGCGCTCGATGACGGCCGTCGTACCGGAGACCGCGTCGTCGCCCCGGTAGGTCAGCAGCAGGGGTTCGAGGTTCGCGGAGGTGGCCCGCATGAGGGCCGCGCGGTCCGCGACGACGTGCGGCATGACGTCCTCGTGCGGCAGCACCACGCCCTCCGACGGCTCCGACAGCCGCAGGGCACCGATGACGCCCCGCTGGAACATGCCCTCGTCGTCCCGCTGCTCGTAGACGTACAGGCCCGGCCGGGAGTCGGTTCTCAGGACGCCCTCGGACACCCAACGGTGCAGGGTGTCCGCCGCCTGTTCGTTGCGGATGCCGGGAGTGGGGGCCTGCGGCAGGATCAGACGGACGATGTTGTGCGGGTCCGCCGACTCCAGATGGTGCAGGCCGTCGGGCCGTACGACCACGTCGTACGGCGGGGATGTGACTGCGGAGAGGCTGCCGACCCGGTCGGGGTCGTAGCGCAGGCCCCGGAACGGGGTGAGGTCAAGGCCCATGCGTGCCGGTACGTCCGCGGTACCTGCCGTGTTCATTGATGCATCGTAAGTGTGTCAGTGCCATGAGCGATGATCGGGGGAAAGAGACCGAACGAGGAGCGATGCGTAATGAGCCAGACCGCCAGGACGCGGCCCGAGGGCAGTGACAGGGCCCTGAGCGAGGCGTACGACACTGCGCTGCTCGACCTGGACGGCGTGGTGTACGCGGGTGGCAACGCGATCGCGCACGCGGTCGAGTCGCTCGGCACGGCCCACACGGGCGGGATGCGCCTCGCGTACGTCACGAACAACGCGCTGCGCACGCCCGACCACGTCGCGGAACACCTCACGGAGCTGGGCATAGCGACCGAGGCGTCGGACGTCATCACCTCGGCGCAGGCCGTGGCCCGGCTGATCAGCGAGCAGCTGCCGCAGGGCGCGCGCGTGCTGGTGATCGGCGGGGAGGGACTGCGCGTCGCGCTGCGCGAGCGCGGCCTTGAGCCCGTCGAGTCGGCCGACGACGACCCGGCGGCCGTCGTGCAGGGATTCGGCGGCCCCGACCTGGCGTGGGGGCGCTTCGCGGAGGCCTGTTACGCCATCGCGCGCGGGGTCCCGTGGTTCGCGTCCAACACCGACCTGACGATCCCCGGCGCCCGTGGCATCGCGCCGGGCAACGGGGCGGCCGTGGAGGTCGTACGGATCGCCACGGGTGCCGAGCCGCAGGTGGCGGGCAAGCCGCTGCCCCCGATGCACCGCGAGACGATCCTGAGGACCGGGGCGAAGCGTCCGCTGGTCGTCGGGGACCGGCTCGACACGGACATCGAGGGCGCGTTCAACGGCGAGGTGGACTCGTTGCTCGTCCTCACCGGAGTGACCGACGGGGCGCAGCTTCTCGCCGCGCCTCCGCAGCACCGGCCGACCTATGTCGACGCCGATCTGCGGGGGATGCTGACCGGGCAGCCCGAGGTCGTCGAGGCGGGCGACGGCTTCCGGTGCGGGGGTTACACGGCGACGGCGGCTGGCGAGAGGCTGGAACTGGACGGTGACGGCGAGCCCATGGACGGGCTGAGGGCGCTGTGTGCCGCTGCCTGGACGGCGGGCGGCGACGCGGCCTGTGAGCTGGACGGAGGCAAGGCGCTGGCCCGGCTGGGGCTCTGAGGGCGGCTCAAGGTCCTCACGGGGCCTGGTCACGGCGACCGCCGGGCGACCGCCGATCGAAGCACAATGCAAGTTAGGCTAACCTAACTGCCGTGTTGGTCGACAGTCCCCCCGAACCGAGCGCGGAGACCGCCCCCGCGCCCCCGAGGCGCCGGGCGGTCCGAGCCGCAGGGCTCCTGGTGTCCCTCGTCGTGCTGGTGCTCGTCGCCGTGGCGAGCATCGCCATCGGCGCGAAAGAGCTGTCCCTGGAACAGGTCTGGCACGGCCTGTTCCAGGACTCCGGTACGTACGGCGACGTCGTGGTGGGGGAGCGGCTGTCGCGTACGGTCCTCGGGCTGCTCGTCGGCGCCGCGCTCGGCCTCGCCGGGGCCGTGCTCCAGGCGCTCACCCGCAACCCGCTCGCCGACCCGGGGCTGCTCGGCATCAACGCGGGCGCGTCCGCCGCGGTCGTCACGGCGATCACCTTCTTCGGTGTCACCTCGCTGAACGGCTATGTGTGGTTCGCCTTCGCGGGCGCGGCCGCGGTCGGCGTGCTCGTGTTCTTCCTCGGCGGCAGCCGGGGCGCCACTCCGGTGCGGCTTGCCCTGGCCGGTACCGCGATCAGCGCCGCGCTCTACGGCTATCTCCAGGCCGTGATGATCACGGACGAGGCGGCGCTCGGCAAGATGCGCTTCTGGACGGTCGGTTCGCTGGCCTCGGCGACCAGCGACATCATCTGGCAGGTGCTGCCGTTCCTCGCGGCCGGTACGGTCCTCGCGCTGGCCCTCGCCCGGCCGCTGAACGCCATGGCCATGGGCGACGACACCGCCCGAGCGCTGGGCGCGCATCTGAACCGCACCCGCGCCCTGTCCATGGCCGCCGCCACGGTGCTGTGCGGGGCAGCGACCGCCGCCTGCGGGCCGATCGTCTTCGTGGGGCTGATGGTCCCGCACGTCGTGCGGTCCTTCACCGGGCCCGACCTCCGCTGGATCCTGCCGTACGCCACCGTGCTGTCGCCGGTGCTGCTGCTCGGCGCCGACGTGATCGGCCGGATCGTGGCACGGCCCGCGGAACTCCAGGTCGGCATCGTCACCGCGATCCTCGGTGGCCCGGTCTTCATCTTTCTCGTACGACGGCGGAGGACGGCACAGCTGTGAAGGCCCCACGCAAGCAGGCCCCACGCGACCAGGCCGAGACCGCGCAGGCGGCGCCCGCCCGGGTCTCCCGCGGCCGTACGGTCCGTACCGTCGGCGGGCTGTCGGTCCGGGTCGACGTCCGCGCGTTCACGGTCGTCGTCCTGCTGCTGGTGGCGGCCCTCACCGCCGGCGTCGTGCTCATCGGCACCGGCGACTTCCCGATCTCCGCCGGTGACGTCGTCCGGACGCTGCTCGGCAACGGAGACGCGGGCCAGGAGTTCATCGTCAACGAACTGCGGCTGCCGCGCGTCCTGGTGGGGCTCCTGGTCGGCGCGTCGCTCGGACTCGGCGGCGCGCTCTTCCAGGCCATCTCCCGCAACCCGCTGGGCAGTCCGGACGTGCTCGGCCTCGGGCAGGGTTCGACGGCCGGCGCGCTCGTGATGATCGTGCTGTTCTCCGGGACCGCCAGGCAGGTCACCGTTGGGGCGCTGATCGGCGGACTGGTGACCGGCCTCGCCATCTATCTGCTCGCCTGGAAGCGGGGCGTGCACGGATACCGGCTGGTCCTGGTCGGTATCGGTGTCTCCGCGATCGTCACGGCCGTCAACGGCTATCTGATCACCAAGGCTGACCTGGTCGACGCGACCCGCGCGGTCGTCTGGATGACCGGCTCCCTCAACGGCCGCGACTGGGAGCAGGTCTGGCCCCTGCTCGGCCTGTGCGCCGTACTCGTACCACTGGTCCTCGGTAACGCGCGCGCCCTGCGGATGCTGGAGATGGGCGACGACGTGGCGTACGCGCTCGGTGTGCGCGTCGAGCGGACGCGGCTGCTGCTCCTGGTCGCCGCCGTGCTGCTCACCGCGTCGGCCACCGCCGCCGCGGGCCCGGTCGGCTTCGTCGCGCTCACCGCGCCACAGCTCGCCCGGCGCCTGACCTGCTCACCGGGACCCAACCTGGTACCGGCGATGTGCATGGGCGCCACGCTCCTGGTCGTCGCGGACTGGGCCTCGCAGCGGGTCTTCGGAGCCGACCAGCTGCCCGTCGGCGTGGTCACCGGCATCCTCGGCGGCGTCTACCTGCTGTGGCTCCTGGTCACCGAACGCAAGGCGGGCCGCATATGAATCCCGACGCCCACGCCCGCACCGACGCTGACACCGACGGCGAGACACGTACGACACGCACGACACGTACGGGGCCGAACCACCGAAGGAGCACCGTGAGCCGCCTGTCCGCCGAGGACGTCACCCTCGCCTATGACCAGCGCGTCATCGCCGAGCGGCTGTCGGTCGAGATACCGGACAACTCGTTCACGGTGATCGTCGGCCCCAACGCCTGCGGCAAGTCCACCCTCCTGCGCGCCCTGTCCCGCATGCTGAAGCCGCGGCAGGGCCGGGTCCTTCTCGACGGCCAGGCCATCCAGTCGATGCCCGCGAGGAAGGTGGCGAGGACGCTCGGACTGCTCCCGCAGTCGTCGATCGCGCCGGACGGGATCACCGTCGGCGACCTCGTGGGGCGCGGCCGCTACCCGCACCAGGGGCTGCTGCGCCAGTGGTCCACCGACGACGAGCGGATCGTACGGGAGTCCATGACCGCCACCGGGGTCGCCGAACTGGCCGACCGGTATGTCGACGAGCTCTCCGGAGGACAGCGCCAGCGCGTGTGGATCGCCATGGCGCTCGCCCAGCAGACACCGCTGCTGCTGCTCGACGAACCGACGACCTTCCTCGACATCCAGCACCAGATCGACGTACTCGACCTGTGTGCCGAACTCCACGAGGAACAGGGGCGCACCCTGGTGGCCGTACTGCACGACCTCAACCACGCCGCCCGCTACGCCACCCATCTGATCGCCCTGCGCGAGGGCGCGGTGATCGCGGAGGGCGCCCCGGCGGACATCGTCACGGCCGAACTGGTCGAGGAGGTCTTCGGGCTGCGCTGCCAGGTCATCGACGACCCGGAGACGGGCACACCGCTGGTGGTGCCGGCGGCGCGCAAAGCCCGTACGGCCGCCGTCAAGTCTGTCGGCGTCCCGTCCGTCGGTGTCGGCAAGGGCTGAGCAGGGCGGGCCGGGTGGAGGTCAGAGCAGCTTTCTGAGCCGCATCAGGTCGCGCAGGCCCGCTTCGAGCTTGACGCGGCCCGAGCCCCAGGCCTTCGCGAAATGCAGCTCGCCGTCGACCATCGCGACCAGGTCGTCGCCGGTCATCGCGAGCCGGATCTCGGCCTTTTCGGGCGGCGGGCCCTCGACCGTGTCGAGCACCACGATCCGGCCGTCCCGCAGACGGCCCACGAAGGTGATGTCCAGGTCGGTGATACGGCAGCTCAGGGAGCGGTCCAACGCGACCGCGCTCTGTACGTCACCGTTCGCGCCGGCCATGTTGTCCGAGAGTTTGTCGAGTGCGCTGCGGCACTCCTCGATCGTCGCCATCGTGATCGACGGTACCTCAGCGCTTCGCGGTAGCGTCGGGGCATGAGCGAGTCCATGACCGGCCCGGAGACCGACAGCCCCGGTACGGAACCCTCCGGTACGGAGCCTTTCGGTACGGAGCCTTTCGGTACTGAGCCGGAGACGGAGCCGCACGCCGGGTCCGGTGCCCGGCCGGACCCCGACGCCCGGCCCGAGTACGACCCCGCCGCCCCCGCCCCGCTGTCCGTGCCGCGCGCACCCACGGGTGACGCCGGGGTCGACGCCCTGCTGGACCGGCTGGCCGACGCGGACCACCTCGACACGGGCGGCCACGTGGAGGTGTACGAGGATGTGCACCGGGGGCTGCGCGACGCGCTCACCGAGCTCGACGCCCGCCCGGGGCCTCCGGCGCCCCCGGCGCCGAACAGCAGCAGCAATGACAGCAACTACAGCGCTGGCAACAGCTACAGCAACAGCAACAGGAGCTGAACCGAACGTGGCAGGAGTGGCACGACGCCGCCTCGACGCCGAGCTGGTCCGACGCAAGCTCGCCCGCTCGCGCGAGCACGCCGGACAGCTGATCGCCGCCGGACGCGTCACCGTCGGCAAGAACCTCGCGACCAAACCCGCCACCCAGGTGGAGACCGCGGCCCCCATCCTGGTCAGCCAGGACGACGACGACCCGGACTACGTCTCGCGCGGCGGCCACAAGCTCGCCGGGGCCCTGGAGGCCTTCGTACCGCTGGGCCTGGAGGTCCAGGGGCGGCGGGCGCTGGACGCCGGCGCCTCGACCGGCGGGTTCACCGATGTGCTGCTGCGCGCGGGCGTCTCGCACGTCCTCGCCGTGGACGTCGGCTACGGGCAGTTGGCGTGGTCTCTCCGAAGTGATGAACGCGTCACCGTCAAGGACCGTACGAACGTACGCGAGTTGACGTTGGAGGCGATCGATGGGGAGCCGGTGGATCTTGTAGTCGGTGATTTGTCCTTCATCCCGCTCGGCCTGGTGCTGCCCGCCCTTGTGCGGTGCGCGGCACCCGATGCCGACCTGGTGATGATGGTCAAGCCGCAGTTCGAGGTGGGCAGGGAACGGCTCGGGAGCGGCGGCGTCGTCCGCAGCCCCGAGCTGCGGGCGGACGCCGTGCGCGGTGTGGCCCGCCAGGCGGGCGAACTGGGGCTCGGGGTGAAGGGTGTGACGGCCAGTCCGCTGCCCGGACCCTCGGGGAATGTCGAGTACTTTCTGTGGCTGCGTGCCGGGGCACCCGCACTGGACCCGGCCGATGTTGACCGTGCAGTGGCGGAGGGGCCGCGTTGACCGACACCCGATCTCGTACAGTTTTCCTGCTCGCCCACACCGGACGGCCCGCGGCCATCCGCAGTGCCGAGCTCGTCGTCGAGGGGCTGCTGCGCTCCGGCCTCGGCGTACGCGTCCTGGAGGCGGAGGCGGCCGACCTGCCGCTGCCGCCGACCGTGGAGCTCGTCAAGGAGGCGACTCCGGAGTGCCTCGACGGATGTGAGCTGCTGATCGTCCTCGGCGGCGACGGCACGCTGCTGCGCGGTGCCGAGTTCGCCCGCGCGTCCGGTGTGCCGATGCTCGGCGTCAACCTCGGGCGCGTCGGCTTCCTCGCGGAGGCCGAGCGCGACGACCTCGACAAGGTCGTCGACCGGGTCGTGACGAGGGCGTACGAGGTCGAGGAGCGCATGACCGTCGACGTCGTCGTGCACAGCAACGGCGACGTCGTGCACACGGACTGGGCGCTCAACGAGGCCGCCGTGCAGAAGGCCGGCGCCGAGAAGCTGCTCGAAGTGGTCCTGGAGATCGACGGGCGGCCGGTGACCGGCTTCGGCTGCGACGGGATCGTCCTGTCGACGCCGACCGGCTCCACGGCGTACGCGTTCTCCGCGGGCGGGCCCGTGGTGTGGCCGGAGGTCGAGGCGCTGCTCATGGTGCCGATCAGCGCGCACGCGCTGTTCGCGAAGCCGCTGGTGACCTCGCCGAACTCGGTGCTCGCGGTGGAGATCCTGCCGCACATTCCGCCGGGGGTGCTGTGGTGTGACGGGCGGCGCACGATCGAGCTGCCGCCGGGGGCTCGGGTGGAGGTTCGGCGCGGGGCGGTGCCGGTGCGGTTGGCTCGGTTGCACCATGCTTCGTTCACCGACCGGCTGGTGGCGAAGTTCGCGCTGCCCGTCGCCGGGTGGCGGGGTGCGCCCCACTAGGGGCTCCGCCGCCAGGCAGGTGACGAACCTGCGGGCCCGGTGGGGGCGGGCCGCGCAGTTCCCCGCGCCCCTCAAAAGCGGGGCTGCGCCCCAGCTTTTGAGCCTTCAGGGGGGCGGGTACCCCGGGTGGTCGCACCTGGACGTTTGTGCAGGGAATGGGGCGGCGTCGCGCCGGGTGGGAGAAACCTCGTATGGTCATGTCCGTGTTGGAGGAGATGCGGATACGGTCGCTCGGAGTCATCGACGACGCGGTGGTCGAGCTGTCGCCCGGCTTCACCGCGGTCACCGGTGAGACCGGCGCGGGCAAGACGATGGTGGTCACCAGCCTGGGCCTGCTGATGGGTGGACGCGCCGACGCCGCCCTGGTGCGGATCGGGGCGAAGAGCGCGGTCGTGGAGGGACGGATCTCCGTCCCCGACGGCGCCTCTGCGATCGTGCGGGCCGAGGAGGCCGGCGCGGAGCTCGACGACGGCACGCTGCTCATCAGCCGTACCGTTTCCGCCGAGGGCCGCTCGCGCGCGCATCTCGGCGGGCGGTCGGTGCCGGTGGGCCTGCTCGCCGAACTCGCCGACGACCTGGTGGCCGTGCACGGGCAGACCGATCAGCAGGGGCTGCTCAAGCTGTCCCGGCAACGGCAGGCCCTCGACCGGTACGCGGGCGACGCGGTCGCCGTGCCGCTCGCGAAGTACTCGGGCGCCTACCGCCGGCTGCGCGCCATCACCACCGAGCTGGACCAGATCACCACCCGCGCCCGTGAACGCGCCCAGGAAGCCGACATGCTGCGCTTCGGGCTCGACGAGATCGCCGGGGTGGAACCCAGGGCGGGCGAGGACGTGGAGCTCGCGGCCGAGGCCGAGCGGCTCGGGCACGCGGAGGCGCTCGCGTCGGCCGCCACGGTCGCGCACGCCGCCCTGGCGGGCAATCCGGAGGACCCGGAGGGCATCGACGCCACGACCCTCGTCGCGGGCGCCCACCGGGCCCTGGAGGCCGTACGGTCCCACGACGCGGCCCTCGGCGGCCTCGCGGGCCGTATCGGGGAGATCGGGATCCTGCTGGGCGACGTGGCGGGGGAGCTGGCGGGCTACGCCGACGACCTCGACGCGGATCCGCTGCGGCTCGCGGCGGTCGAGGAGCGGCGTGCCGCGCTCACCGCGCTGACCCGCAAGTACGGCGAGGATGTCGGCGCCGTGCTGACCTGGGCCGAGCAGAGCGCCGCGCGGCTGCTGGAACTGGACGGCGACGACGACCGGATCGGCGAGCTGACCGCCGAGCGGGACGCGCTGCGGGCCGAGCTGGGCGGACTGGCGCAGGCCCTCACCGACGCCCGTACGGAGGCCGCCGAGCGTTTCGCCGCCGCCGTGACGGCCGAACTGGCCTCGCTCGCCATGCCGCACGCGCGCGTGTCGTTCGAGATCCGCCAGAGCGAGGACCCGGAGGGCGTGGAGGTCGGCGGACGTGCCGTCTCGTACGGGCCCGCAGGGTGCGACGAGGTCGAACTGCTCCTCGCCCCGCACCCGGGAGCACCGCCGCGACCCATCGCCAAGGGCGCGTCCGGCGGTGAACTGTCGCGTGTCATGCTCGCCGTCGAGGTCGTCTTCGCGGGTACGGATCCGGTGCCGACCTATCTCTTCGACGAGGTCGACGCCGGTGTCGGCGGCAAGGCCGCCGTCGAGATCGGCAGGCGCCTCGCGAAGCTCGCCAGGAGCGCGCAGGTCGTCGTCGTCACCCACCTCCCGCAGGTGGCCGCGTTCGCCGACCGGCAGCTGCTGGTCGAGAAGACCAACGACGGCTCGGTGACCCGCTCCGGCGTGAAGGTCCTGGAGGGCGAGGAGCGCATCCGTGAGCTCTCCCGGATGCTGGCCGGCCAGGAGGACTCGGAGACGGCACGGGCCCACGCGGAGGAACTGCTGGCGACGGCCCGGGCGGACGGATAGGGGCACGGACAGGGGCGCGGATACGGGCACGGGCAGGGGCGCGAAAGGGGCGTGTAGCGGGGCTCGCCAGGAACGACACCCGCCCCCGACTGTCTTCGGACATCCCCCGGCCCTCACTCGTGCGAGTGACCGCCCGCAACTCGCCCGCACCCGCTCGTATCCCGTCCGAATCCCATGCGTCCCACCGGTCCCGCATCGGCCCCGCGGTGGTCGGCAACCCGCCCCCGTCCTGGCATCCTTAGGAGCAGGACGAGCGGTACACCCCCGTCGCCCGTTCCTTCGGTACTTTTCTTCGTGACCGCCCGACGCCGAACCAGGAGCCACGGCCACGTGACCCACGTGAGCAGCCACTCACCGCACGGACACGCACCGCACGGACAGTCGCCGCTGCGTACCGTCCAGGTGCTCGGCGGCGGCAGCGCGGGCAGCTGCGCCCATGTGCGGTCGCTGACCTCGGGGCTCGTCGCACGGGGCGTGCGGGTGACCGTGTGCGCCCCGGCCGAGGCGGATCACGCCTACGGCTTCACCGGCGTCGGCGCCGATCACGTCCATGTGCCCAGGCGCAACGACCCGTCCTCCGTGGCCACGTTGCGGGCGGTCTGCGGGGAAGCCGACCTGGTCCACGCGCACGGGCTGCACGCCGCGCTGCGGGCCGCGCTCGCGCTCAGCGGACGGCGCGTCCCGCTCGTCGTCACCTGGCACACCCGCCCGTACGCCGAGGGCGCGCGGGCTCATCTGCTGCGCGCCCTGGAGCGCCGGGTGGCGAAGGCCGCGTCGGTGGTCCTCGGCTCCTCGTCCGACCTGGTGGACCGCGCCCGCAGCAGGGGCGCCCGGGACGCCCGGCTCGCCGCGGTCGCGCTGCCTGCCGGACGACGGCCCGGCGCCGCGCACGAGGGAGCGGAGACCGACGGACCGCGGCACAAGACGCGCGCGGAACTCGGCACGACCGACCGGCCGTTGCTGATGGCTGTCGGCTCCCTCGACCGGCACCGCGGGTACGACACGCTGCTGGACGCCGCGCGCGCGTGGCGACGGCTCGACCCGCTGCCCCTGCTCGTGATCGCCGGCGAGGGACCGCTGCGCGAAACACTCCAGCGGCGCATCGAGAACGAGGGGCTTCCCGTACGGCTCATCGGCCGCCGGGACGACATCGGGGAGTTGCTCGCCGCCGCGGACCTCGCCCTGCTGCCCGGCTGCCCGGAGGCGCGCTCCCTGTTCGCCCAGGAGGCCCTGCACGCGCGCGTGCCCCTGGTCGCGCCTTCCACCGCGGGCATGCCCGAACTCGTCGGCGACGCGGCCGAACTCGTCCCGCACGGCGACCCGCAGGCGCTCGCCGAGGCCGTCACCGCGCTGCTCGCCGACCCCGGCCGGTGCGAGCGGCTGAAGGACCGGGGCACGCGTCAGGCGGCCACCTGGCCGACCGAGGACGAGACGGTGGCCCAGGTCCTCAGCGTGTACGACGAGCTGACCCGGCCCCTGCCGCTGCCTTAGCGCCCTGTGCGAGACCCCGGGCCGAGCGGTGGTCCGGGCTCACGGCACGAGTCTGCGGGCCCGCAGCGCCAGGCTCAGGGCCAGTACCGTCTGCGGGTCGTCGAGGTCCGTCCCGAGCAACTCCCCGATCCGCGCGAGCCGGTTGTAGAGCGTCTGCCGGTTGAGGTGCAGTTCGCGCGCGGTCTCCGCCTTGCGGCCCGCGTGCGCGAGATACGTCTCCAGAGTGGGCAGCAGCGGCGGCTTCGAGCGCTGGTCGTGCTCGCGCAGGGGGCCGATCGCGCGGTCCACGAAGGCCGCCAGGTCCTGATGGTCCCGCAGCCGCCACAGCAGCAGGTCGATGTCCAGGCGCCGGGCGTCGTACCAGGGCCGGTCGGACAGCCCCTGGGCGGCCGTTGCGGTCTCGGCCGCGTGCCGCAGGCCCGCCGACGCGGCCGCCCAGCCGCCCGCCACACCGACCACCACGACCGGCGGCTGCGCTCCGGGCCGCTGTGTCCCGGCCCGCTCCACACCCGCCCGCAGCGCCGCGGCGACCCGGTCGGCGACCGCGGGCCGCTCGGACTCCGTACGCAGCCCCACCAGCAGCGGTACGCGGCCCTCCACGGGGCGTACGCCCAGCAGGACCGGTACGCCCACCGAGGCCAGCTCCTCGGCGACCGCCCGCGCCAGCACCGCCCAGCCGCCGCCGGGGGACAGCCCGTCGGCGAGGCGCATGACGACCGGGAGCAGCGGGCTCGCGCCGGGCTTGAAACCGAGGACCCGGGCCTGCGCGGGCGCGTCCTCGGCCGCGATCCGGCCCTCGGCGAGGTCGGTGAGGAAGTCGCCGCGCCCGCGGGCCGCCAGCTCCTCCTCCTGGCGGGCCTGCATCAGGACCACGGCGAGGACGGCCGCCGCCCGCTCCGTCGCGATCCGGTGCACGGGCGCGAGCGGGGAGTTCACGGGCAGGAGGACCAGCCGTGCCCGGACGGATCCCGGCCCGCCGCCCTGTCCGCCGCCGGGCACCTCCACGAGGACCGTGCCGGCGGGCGGCCCGGCCCTGTGCCGGCCTGCGCCGTGCTGACCTGTGCCGTGCTGGTCGGCCTTGTGCGGGCCGCGCAGCCCCTCCCACACCTGGAGCGGGTCGGCGTTCGCGGGGCCGGCCCCGGCGGCGTACAGGAGCTGGCCGTCGGGGGTCTCCAGGAAGACGGGGTTGCCCGCGAAGTCGGCGAGGATACCGAGGACCTGGGGGATGCCGCCCCCGCCGAGCAGGGCCTCGGTGCAGCGCCGGTGGACCTCCTCGGCGCGCTGGAGCAGGGCGTAGTGGCCGTTGACGATCTCGGTGTGGATCTCCTCCGTGACCGTCACGAACGCCACCTCGCGGTGCAGCTGCACCAGGGGGAGACCGGCCGTGCGTGCCGTCTCCACGAGCGCGGCGGGCAGTCTCGTGAAGCGCGGCCCCAGTTCGACGACGAGGGCCGCGATACCGCGGTCGGCCAGCGTACGGACGAACGCCCGCTGGTCGGCGGGGCGGGTGCCGAGCCCGTAACCGGTGGTCAGGAGCAGTTCGCCGCCCTTGAGGAGGGAGGCGATGTTCGGTACCTCGCCCGCGTGGACCCAGCGCACGGTGCGGCCGAGACGGTCGGCGCCCGCCAGGATCTCCGGCAGGCCACCGCGCAGTCCGGGCAGCTCCAGGGCCCGCCGCACGGTGATCCCGCCACTGTGCTGCGTGTCCGGCGTGTCGGTGCGGCTGTCCATGACCGGACGCTACCCCGTCCGCCACCTGCCGTGACGCGCCGGACGGGGGTCAACCGGGCCGGTCAGCCGCCGTACGCCCCGGAGGCCGTCAGACGCAGGGCCGTGTCGATCAGCGGCACATGGCTGAACGCCTGCGGGAAGTTGCCCACCTGGCGTTGCAGGACCGGGTCCCACTCCTCCGCGAGGAGACCCAGGTCGTTGCGCAGGGCCAGCAGCTTCTCGAAGAGCTTGCGGGCCTCGTCCACCCGGCCGATCATCGCGAGGTCGTCCGCCATCCAGAACGAACAGGCGAGGAACGCGCCCTCGTCGCCCTCCAGGCCGTCCACGCCCGCGTCGTCACCGGAGGTGGGGTAGCGCAGGATGAAGCCGTCCGAGGTGGACAGCTCGCGCTGGATGGCCTCGATCGTGCCGATCACGCGCTTGTCGTCCGGGGGCAGGAAGCCCATCTGCGGGATCAGCAGCAGGGAGGCGTCCAGCTCCTTGGAGCCGTACGACTGCGTGAACGTGTTGCGTTCCTTGTCGTAGCCCTTCTCGCACACGTCCCGGTGGATGTCGTCGCGCAGCTCGCGCCACTTCTCCAGCGGACCGTCCGCGTCCCCGGACTCGATCAGCTTGATCGTGCGGTCCACGGCGACCCACGCCATCACCTTCGAGTGGACGAAGTGGCGGCGCGGCCCGCGGACCTCCCAGATGCCCTCGTCGGGCTCGTCCCAGTGGTCCTCCAGGTAGCGGATCAGCTTGAGCTGGAGGAGCGAGGCGTAGTCGTTGCGGGCCAGACCCGTCATGTGGGCCAGGTGCAGGGCTTCCGTCACCTCGCCGTAGACGTCCAGCTGGAGCTGGTTCGCGGCGCCGTTCCCGACGCGTACGGGACCGGAGTTCTCGTAGCCCGGCAGCCAGTCCAGCTCCGCCTCGCCCAGTTCCCGCTCGCCCGCGATGCCGTACATGATCTGCAGGTTCTCGGGGTCGCCCGCCACGGCGCGCAGCAGCCACTCGCGCCAGGCGCGCGCCTCCTCGCGGTAGCCGGTGCGCAGCAGCGAGGACAGGGTGATCGCCGCGTCCCGCAGCCAGGTGTAGCGGTAGTCCCAGTTGCGGACCCCGCCGATCTCCTCCGGCAGGGAGGTCGTGGGGGCGGCCACGATGCCGCCGGTCGGCCCGTACGTCAGCGCCTTCAGCGTGATCAGCGAGCGGACCACGGCCTCGCGGTACGGCCCGTGGTACGTGCACTGGGCCACCCAGTCGCGCCAGAACTCCTCGGTGGCCTCCAGGGCCTGCTCCGGCTCGGGCAGCGCGGGCGGCTGCTTGTGCGAGGGCTCCCAGGAGATGGTGAACGCGATCCGGTCACCCGGCGCGACGGTGAAGTCCGAGTACGTCGTCAGCGCCTTGCCGTACGTCTCGCACTCCGTGTCGAACCACACGGAGTCGGGTCCGGCGACGGCCACCGTGCGCCCCTCGTGCTTGTGCACCCACGGCACCACACGCCCGTAGGAGAAACGCATCCGCAGGGCGGAGCGCATCGGGACGCGGCCCGTGACGCCCTCGACGATCCGGATGAGCTGCGGGGCGCCGTCACGCGGGGGCATGAAATCGGTCACCCGGACCGTGCCGCGTGAGGTGTCCCACTCGGATTCGAGGATGAGCGAGTCGCCGCGGTAGTGGCGGCGGACCGCTCTCGGGGGTTCGGCGTCGGCGGCGTGCGCGGGGCCCAGCCGCCAGAAGCCGTGCTCCTCCGTGCCGAGCAGTCCGGCGAAGACGGCGTGGGAGTCGAAGCGGGGGAGGCACAGCCAGTCCACCGTGCCGTCCCTGCAGACCAGCGCGGCCGTCTGCATGTCTCCGATAAGTGCGTAGTCTTCGATGCGCCCGGCCACGTGCAACTCCAGTCGAACGGCCACTTCGCCCCGATGGGGCGGTGTTCTTGCGGTCAGAGGATCATTGGTAAAGCGTCGTTGCGGAACGTCAGTTGTCGCGTGTCACGCATGTCAATGGTTGCAGCGATTGTCTTCGCGAGGCGAACCGACGAGCTCTTGGCCCAGGAATACCGGCGGGGTGGTGCCGTTTGCCGGCCTGGCTCGGCAGCGAGTGTCCGAGCAGGATACGACGCACGATGATGTTCCGCGCGCCCCTCCCGACAACCCGCCTGGTCCGAACGTGTGAGCACGGGTGTGGCGCGTGTCGGCCCGTGCGCGGAGCGTGGCCGGAAGCGACCTCCCCGCGTCGCTGATACCCTGGTAGCCCGTGGACCGGTGGACGCCCGAGCAGGAAAAGGGACCCCCGAACCGCAGCGACGGCACCGCCGGGAACCTCCGGGCCGGGCAGCCGTACCGCAACCGAAACCGCGACCACGGGAGCCCCCTCTTGGCCATGCCGCCCGCTGCTTTCCGAAGCAGCACCGCCACGACGACCAAGCACATCTTCGTCACCGGGGGTGTCGCCTCCTCCCTCGGCAAGGGCCTGACCGCCTCCAGCCTGGGCGCGCTGCTCAAGGCTCGGGGTCTGCGGGTCACCATGCAGAAGCTCGACCCGTATCTGAACGTCGACCCCGGCACGATGAACCCGTTCCAGCACGGTGAGGTGTTCGTCACCAACGACGGCGCCGAGACGGACCTGGACATCGGGCACTACGAGCGTTTCCTCGACGTCGACCTGGACGGCTCCGCGAACGTCACCACCGGGCAGGTCTACTCCACGGTCATCGCCAAGGAACGGCGCGGCGAGTACCTCGGCGACACCGTGCAGGTCATCCCGCACATCACGAACGAGATCAAGCACCGCATCCGCCGGATGGCCACCGACGACGTCGACGTCGTCATCACGGAGGTCGGCGGCACGGTCGGCGACATCGAGTCGCTGCCCTTCCTGGAGACGGTCCGTCAGGTCCGTCACGAGGTCGGCCGCGACAACGTGTTCGTCGTGCACATCTCGCTCCTCCCGTACATCGGCCCCTCCGGGGAGCTGAAGACGAAGCCCACCCAGCACTCGGTTGCGGCCCTGCGCAACATCGGTATCCAGCCGGACGCGATCGTCCTGCGGGCCGACCGCGAGGTGCCCACCGCGATCAAGCGCAAGATCTCGCTGATGTGCGACGTCGACGAGGCGGCCGTCGTCGCCTGTCCCGACGCCCGCTCGATCTACGACATCCCGAAGGTCCTGCACACCGAGGGCCTGGACGCGTACGTCGTGCGCAAGCTGGACCTGCCCTTCCGTGACGTGGACTGGTCGACCTGGGGCGACCTGCTCGACCGCGTCCACAACCCGCTGCACGAGATCCACATGGCGCTCGTCGGCAAGTACATCGACCTGCCCGACGCCTACCTCTCGGTCACCGAGGCGCTGCGCGCGGGCGGCTTCGCCAACAAGGCCCGAGTGAAGATCAAGTGGGTCGCCTCGGACGACTGCAAGACCCCGGCGGGCGCCGCCAAGCAGCTCGGTGACGTCGACGCGATCTGCATCCCCGGCGGCTTCGGCGACCGCGGTGTGGCCGGCAAGGTCGGCGCGATCCAGTACGCCCGTGAGAACAAGATCCCGCTGCTGGGCCTGTGCCTGGGCCTGCAGTGCATCGTGATCGAGGCGGCGCGCAACCTCGCCGGCATCGAGGACGCCAACTCCACCGAGTTCGACTCCGCCACCGGCCACCCGGTCATCTCGACCATGGCCGAGCAGCTGGACATCGTCGCGGGCGACGGCGACATGGGCGGCACGATGCGCCTGGGCATGTACCCCGCCAAGCTCGCCGAGGGCTCCCTCGTGCGCGAGGTCTACGACGGCAAGGAGTACGTCGAGGAGCGGCACCGCCACCGCTACGAGGTGAACAACTCCTACCGCGCCGAGCTGGAGAAGAAGGCCGGTCTGCAGTTCTCCGGCACCTCCCCGGACGGCAAGCTCGTGGAGTTCCTGGAGTACCCGCGCGAGATCCACCCGTACCTGGTCGCGACCCAGGCGCACCCCGAGCTGCGCTCGCGTCCGACCCGGCCGCACCCGCTGTTCGCGGGCCTGGTCAAGGCCGCGGTGGAGCGCAAGACGGCCAAGTAGGCCGAGGGTTGTACGGTTGCCGGGGTACGCGTCTTTTGGGGCGCGTGCCCCGGTTTTCGCCGTGTGCGCAGCTCTGTTGCGGCACCGGGTTCGCGCGTGTGGTTCGTTCGTGTGGGAGGAAGAAGTCGACATGACCATCAAGGACACCGCCGAGGAGTGGGAGGTCAGGGCGACCGAGACCCCGTTCACGGGCAAGAAGACCTCCGTGCGCACCGACGACGTGGTCATGCCCGACGGAACGGTCGCCCGGCGCGACTACCAGGTGCACCCCGGTTCGGTGGCTGTCCTCGCCCTCGACGACCAGGGCCGCGCCCTGGTCATCCGCCAGTACCGGCACCCCGTGCGCCACAAGCTCTGGGAGATCCCGGCCGGACTGCTCGACGTCCCGGGCGAGAACCCCCTGCACGCCGCGCAGCGCGAGCTGTACGAGGAGGCGCACGTCAAGGCCGAGGACTGGCGGGTGCTCACCGACGTGTACACCACGCCCGGCGGCTGCGACGAAGCCGTCCGGATCTTCCTGGCCCGTGATCTCTCCGAGGCCGAGGGGCAGCGCTTCGAGGTCGAGGACGAGGAGGCCGACATGGAGCTCTCCCGGGTCCCGGTCGACGAGCTGGTCCGCGGTGTCCTCGCCGGTGAGCTGCACAACAACTGCCTCGTCGTGGGCGTCCTCGCGCTGACCGCCGCCCGGGCCGGCGAGGGTCTGGACGCGCTGCGCCCCGCCGAGGCCCCGTGGCCCGCACGCCCGTTCGAGGCGTGATCCACTTCGGTGCGTGCAATCGGCCCACCGATGTGACGATCGCCTGATCCGATCGGGGGATCTGCCCGCCGCGCTCCGCACGGATCGTCGCAGAGCGTGAACTAGGCTCTCAAAAACGCCCCGTCCGGAGTCCCGGCGGGCTTGCGCGCGCAGTGGGACGGGAGTGTGGCCCGTGACGGATCAGGCGGTGGATGCCGGCGGCACGACGGTGTCGGAGAAGGGGCGGCGCCCGGCTGCCGCGTCCGCCCTCACGGGGAGTCAGTTCCTCGGCCGTGCAAGAGAGTTGAAGGAGCTGCGGGCCGACATCGACCGCGCGGGGCTCGACACCCTCGCCGGCCGCAAGGCGCCCCGCGCGCGCGTGCTGCTCATCGCGGGCAGACCCGGATCCGGCCGTACCGCGCTCGCCGAGGAACTCGTACGGCAGGTCGCGGACAGTTACCCGGACGGTGTCCTGCGGGCCCGGCTCACCGAGCCCGACGGCACGCCCGTACCGACCGAACGAACCGCCCGTGACCTGCTCACCGCGCTCGAACTGAACGCCCCCGCCGGAGCGGACGAGGACGACCTCTCCGAGCGGCTGCGCGAGGCGCTCGCGACCCGCAGGACCGTGCTCCTGCTCGACGACGCGGCCGACGCGCAGCAAGTGGACCCGCTCCTTCCGGAGACCCCCGACTGCCTCGTCGTCGCCGTCTCCGGCGGGCCCCTGACCGGGATCTCGGACGTCCGCCCCTGCACCCTCGGCGGCATGGACACCAAGTCCGCCCTCGAACTCCTGGACCGCTTCACCGGCTCCGTACGCATCACCGTGGACCCGCGCGCCGCCGAAGGACTCGTGGAGACCTGCGCGGCCCAGCCCGCCGCGCTCGTCCTCGCCGGGGCCTGGCTCGCCCACCGGCCCAAGTCCGCCGTCGCCGATCTCGCCAAGCAACTGCACACCGACGGTGACGACGGCCCGGTCCTCGAACGCATCTTCCGGCTCACCTATGCGGCCCTGCCGTCGACCGCCGCGCGGATACTGCGCCTCCTCTCGCTCGCCCCTGCCGGCCTCGTCGACCCGCACACCGCGTCCGCGCTCGCCGGCTGCTCGGTCGGCGCCGCCCGCACCACCCTGGACGACTTCACCGGGCTGGGCCTCGTGCGGGCGGTGGAGTCGCCACTGCCGCAGTACGAGGTGCCCGGCTGCCTGCTGCCGCTACTGCGCTCGCTGACCGAGACCGAGGACCGCGTGGCCGAGCTGCAGCTGGCCCGTGCCCGCATGCTGGAGCGGACCGTACGGCTGCTGGTGTCCTGCCGGGCGATCACCGAGACCGACAGCTCGCCCGCCCGCGAGAAGCTCGCCGGGATGCCCCGCGCGCTGCGCTTCCCGAACCCCCGCGCGGCCGCCGACTGGCTGAGCATCCGCCGGCCCGCGCTGCTGGCCGCCGCCCGCCTCGCGGTCTCCGACGGCGAGCTGGACACCCTGGCCCGCCGGCTGATGGCCGCCCTGGTCAGAGCGCTGGTCGCGCATGTCGGTACGCAGGCCGCGGCGCCCGAGCTGTACGGCATCCACCGGCTCGTCCTGGACGTCGCCGAACGTCGGAACCTGCCCCGCGAGAAGGCCGCGGCGCTGCTGAACCTCGCCGACCTCGACGCCCGGACCGGCCGCACGACGGACGCCCTGGCCCGCTACCGGGCCGCTCTCGATGCCGGACGCGAGGCGAACGACCCCTACGCGACCGGCCGCGCGATGGAATCCGTAGGCGGCGCCCACCAGGAGCTCGGCGACTACGACCGGGCCGCCGACTGGTACGGCCGCGCGCTGGCCCAGCGGCTCGCCCGCGACGAGCGCGCCGACGCGGCCAGACTGCACGGCCGGATCGCCACCGTGCACACCTACGCGGGCCGCTACGGCGAGGCGCTGCGCAACTGGCGCTCCGCCGTCACCGGACACCGCAGGACCGGCGATGTGGCGGGCCAGGCAAGGGCGTTGAGCGAAATGGCCCGGGTGCAGGAGTACGCGGGCCGGCCCGAGGAGTCCCTCGTCACCTGCCAGGAGGCGGCCGAGTGGGCGCGCCGCGCCGACGACGTCCGGCTGCAGGCCGCGCTGCAGCTGCGGCTGGCCGACACGCTCGACCGGCTGGGCGACCCCACGGCCGCCCGGCTGCACCGCACCGCCGCCGAACGAATGCTCGGCGATGAGCTCCCGGAGAGCGCATCAACCAGGGAACAAGACCGCAACGCCTGCGAAATCCGTAGCGCAGCCGAAGAAGATTGATGCATTGAAAGGCTAGACAGAGAGAATCCCTTCATTAGACTGGCTCCGCCGCGTCTTTTCGTGGTGTTCCCCGGTGTGCTCCCGTGCATCCGGGTATGTCAGGCATCGTCATGTCTTGCGCTGCCTGGCCCAGATCCCCGCTGCATCCCTCCTGAGCCAAGGAACCGTGATCGACGTGAAGGTCGGCATCCCCCGCGAGGTCAAGAACAACGAGTTCCGGGTGGCCATCACCCCCGCCGGTGTGCACGAGCTGGTGCGCCACGGCCACCAGGTCCTGATCGAGCGGCACGCCGGTGTCGGCTCCTCGATCACGGACGACGAGTTCGTCGCCGCCGGCGCGCGGATCGTCGCCACCGCCGACGAGGTCTGGACCGCCGCCGACCTGCTGCTGAAGGTCAAGGAGCCCATCGCCGAGGAGTACCACCGCCTCCGCAAGGACCAGACGCTCTTCACCTACCTGCACCTGGCCGCGTCCAAGGAGTGCACGGACGCGCTCCTGGAGTCCGGCACCACGGCGATCGCATACGAAACGGTCGAGCTGCCCAGCCGCGCGCTGCCGCTGCTCGCCCCGATGTCCGAGGTCGCGGGCCGCCTCGCCCCGCAGGTCGGCGCCTACCACCTGATGCGTGCCAACGGCGGCCGCGGCGTCCTGCCCGGCGGTGTCCCGGGCGTGCTGGCCGCCCGTGCCGTGGTCATCGGCGGCGGGGTCTCCGGCTGGAACGCCGCGCAGATCGCCATCGGCATGGGCTTCCACGTGACCCTGCTCGACCGCGACATCAACAAGCTCAAGGAAGCCGACAAAGTCTTCGGTACGAAGATCCAGACGGTCGTCTCGAACGCCTTCGAGCTGGAGAAGGCGTGCCTGGAGGCGGATCTCGTCATCGGCGCCGTGCTCATCCCCGGCGCGAAGGCGCCGAAGCTGGTCACCAACGAGCTGGTGTCCCGGATGAAGCCCGGAAGTGTCCTTGTCGACATCGCCATCGACCAGGGCGGCTGCTTCGAGGACTCGCGTCCGACCACCCACGCCGAGCCGACCTTCCCGGTCCACAACTCGGTCTTCTACTGCGTCGCCAACATGCCGGGCGCGGTGCCCAACACCTCGACGTACGCGCTCACCAACGCCACGCTTCCGTACATCGTGGAGCTCGCGAACCGCGGCTGGGTCGAGGCGCTGCGCCGGGATCCCGCGCTCGCCCGGGGCCTCAACACCCATGACGGCAAGGTCGTCTACCGTGAGGTCGCGGAGGCCCACGGCCTGGAGCACGCCGAGTTGGAGAGCCTGCTCGGCTGACGTTCCCGCCTGGTTCGTCCCGCTTCGGCGGACGGCTTCTCCACCGACAAAAGGCGATACGTCAACACGACTCGTCAACATCGCACGTACGGCCGGACCTTGTTCCACAGGGCCCGGCCGGATGTGTGTCGGGTCACTTTGCGAGACTCGTTCAACTCGCCTCGAACGTAACCCTTGAACCGTTTCGCACACCCCTGGAACCTGCCGTGCGACGCCCTTACGCCCTTGACAGAGGGGTGTTCCGTTGCCGACACATCGGGCCGGGTCCGGCGGATTGTGTTGCTGCGAAGCGGTGACACGCCATAGAGTCGCCAACCGTCGGCATGGTGCCACGCTGACCTATCGAGAAGTTTCCTGGTCACCAAGGAGGTAAGACGACTTGTGAATGAGTCGACATTTACTCCCGGGGGTGGTCAACCAGGAATGCCTGCGCAGGGCTCAAGGCCAACGGGGCTCGAAGCTGTCGGCTCCGTTGCGGTGCGCACCTTCGCAGCCCACCAGAGTCCGAAGATGACTCAGACAGCACACCAGAGCATGGATGGCCATCACGTGAACGCCATGGCCGGCAACGGAAGTGGCGAGAACCGCACCCACTTCGCCGACTACGACGACCTGCCCGAGGGGCATTTCTACGACCCCGACGCCGAGTACGAGCCCGATCCGGAGTACGCGGCCACGCTCGCGCCCGACGCGGCGCGCCAGCGGCGCGAGCGCATCGGCCCGACCGGTCGCCCGCTGCCGTACTTCCCGATCCCGGGCCCGCTGACCGACCACGGCCCCGCGAAGATCATCGCGATGTGCAACCAGAAGGGCGGCGTGGGCAAGACCACGTCGACCATCAACCTGGGTGCCGCCCTCGCGGAGTACGGACGCCGGGTCCTGCTCGTCGACTTCGACCCGCAGGGCGCACTGTCCGTGGGGCTCGGAGTCAACCCGATGGAGCTCGACCTCACGGTCTACAACCTGCTCATGGAGCGGGGCATGGCGGCCGACGAGGTGCTCCTGAAGACCGCGGTTCCGAACATGGACCTGCTGCCCAGCAACATCGACCTGTCCGCCGCCGAGGTTCAGCTGGTGAGCGAGGTCGCCCGCGAGTCCACGCTGCAGCGCGCCCTGAAGCCGCTGATGGCCGACTACGACTACATCGTGATCGACTGTCAGCCCTCGCTCGGCCTGCTCACCGTGAACGCGCTGACGGCCGCTCACAAGGTGATAGTGCCACTGGAGTGCGAGTTCTTCGCGTTGCGCGGGGTCGCGCTGCTCACCGAGACCATCGAGAAGGTCCAGGAGCGGCTCAACCCCGAGCTGGAGCTCGACGGCATCCTCGCCACGATGTACGACTCGCGGACGGTGCACAGCCGTGAGGTGCTCGCGCGCGTGGTCGAGGCGTTCGACGATCACGTCTACCACACGGTGATCGGCCGGACCGTCCGCTTCCCGGAGACCACGGTCGCCGGTGAGCCGATCACGACGTACGCCTCCAACTCCGTCGGCGCCGCCGCCTACCGTCAGCTCGCCAGGGAGGTGCTCGCCCGGTGTCACGCCGAGTGAGTCTGCCGGGGGCCGACGAACTGTTCCGTACGACCGGGGGGATGGCGCTCCAGTCCTCCAGCCCGCGGCGTCCGGCCAACGGCGAGGCGCGGGTGCCCGCTCCGGCGGGCGAGAGCGACGCCGCGGCCGGTGAGGACGGGCCGCAGTCGGTGCCCGTGCGGGGTGGTGACGGCGAGGGCGACGAACATGTCGCGGCCGACGCCGACTCCGCCGACGGGGAGTCCCGGAGCCGGGGCGCCGCCACGGCGGACCGTTCCGGGCGGCGTCCGCCGCCGCCGGAAGGCGCTGCCGGGGTCCAGCCGCAGGGCCAGTCCCGCAAGCGCGGGCGGGGCTCCGGGCGGCGGCCCAGCGGGCGCGAGCGGCACGACGAGAAGATCACCGTGTACGTGTCCGCCGAGGAGCTCATGGACCTCGAACACGCGCGGCTGGTGCTCCGCGGGGAGCACGGGCTCGCGGTCGACCGCGGGCGGATCGTGCGGGAGGCCGTCGCGGTGGTCCTCGCGGATCTCGAATCGCGTGGCGACGCGAGCATTCTCGTACGACGGTTGCGTGGGCGGTAGCGGTAGCCTGCGACGGCTATGACCTCGAACGACGGCCGTGCGTCGACCTCAGCATCCGCCTCCGGCGGGGGTGGGCGGCGGCGTGCGTTGGGGCGGGGGCCCGGGAGTGGGCCCCCTGCTGAGCCTCCTGCGGCGGAGAGCCCGGCTGCGGTCGAGCCCGAGGGTGATCCCGAAGAGTCCGCGGACGACGGGGTCTTCAAGGTTCGGCTTGTCAACTTCGAAGGGCCGTTCGATCTGCTGCTTCAGTTGATCTCCAAGCACAAGATGGATGTCACCGAAGTCGCGTTGTCCAAGGTCACCGATGAGTTCATGGCGCACATCCGGGCCATGGGGCCGGACTGGGACCTCGACCAGACCACCGAGTTCCTGGTCGTCGCGGCGACCCTGCTCGATCTGAAGGCCGCCCGGCTGCTGCCCTCCGCCGAGGTCGAGGACGAGGGCGACCTGGCGCTCCTGGAAGCCCGCGACCTGCTCTTCGCCCGGCTGCTGCAGTACCGCGCGTACAAACAGATCGCCGACATCTTCAACCGCCGCCTCGACGAGGAGGCGCGCCGCTACCCCCGTACCGTCGGGCTTGAGGCGCACCACGCCGAACTGCTGCCCGAAGTCGTCATCAGCATCGGGGCGGAAGGATTCGCCAGGCTCGCCGTGAAGGCGATGCAGCCCCGGGCCAAGCCCCAGGTGTACGTCGACCACATCCACGCGCCGCTCGTGAGCGTGCAGGAGCAGGCCGCGATCGTGGTGGCACGGCTGCGGGAGCTCGGCGAGGCCAGTTTCCGCTCGCTCGTCGAGGACGTCGACGACACCCTCACCGTCGTGGCGCGTTTCCTGGCCCTTCTGGAGCTCTATCGGGAGAAGGCGGTCTCCCTGGACCAGGAGGAGGCTCTGGGGGACCTGGTGGTGCGCTGGACGGGCGGGGAGGGGGATGCGCAGCCGACGGTGACGGACGAATTCGACCGGCCACCGGATCCTGTCCCGGATCCGGTCAGGGAGAAGAAGGTGTGAAGGTGTGAGCGAGGACACCACCGGAGCCCCCGAGGGGGCTCGCGGCGTCGCGGATCTCGACCTCCGGCCCGCGCTGGAGGCCGTCCTCATGGTCGTGGACGAACCCGCCACCGAGGAGCACCTCGCGAAGATCCTGGAGCGGCCCAGACGGCAGGTCGCGGACGCGCTGCGCGCGCTGGCCGACGAGTACAGCCTCCAAAGACGCGGCTTCGAACTGCGGATCGTCGCCGGCGGCTGGCGGTTCTACAGTCGTCCGGAGTACGCGGCGGCCGTCGAGCGCTTCGTCCTGGACGGGCAGCACGCCCGGCTCACGCAGGCCGCGCTGGAGACCCTCGCCGTGGTCGCGTACCGGCAGCCGGTCAGCCGATCGAGGGTCTCGGCGGTCCGCGGAGTGAACTGTGACGGCGTGATGCGGACCCTCCTGCAGAGGGGTCTGGTCCAGGAGGCGGGCGCGGAACCCGAAACAGGTGCGATCCTGTACAGGACGACGAACTACTTCCTGGAGCGAATGGGCCTGCGCGGCCTGTACGAGCTCCCGGAGCTCGCGCCCTTCCTTCCGGAGGCGGACGCGATCGAAGCAGAGACGCTGGAAGGGGTCCCGTCGTTCGATCCGGATGCGCCGGACGCAGATGCAGACGACACGACGACGACGGAACTTTGATGCGAAGCAGTGGCAGTGGCAGCGGCAGGAACAGCGGCGGGCGCGGCAACCCCCGCGGAACCGGCGGGAGCGGCGGGAGCGGTGGCTCCCGTGGCTCCGGCGGTGGGGGCGGCAACCCCCGCGGGTCCGGCGGCGGAGGCGGCGGCTCCCGTGGCTCCGGCGGCGGTGGACCCCGCGGCTCCGGTGGCGGCGGTCCCCGTGGTGCCGGCAGCGGTGGCCCCCGTACCTCCGGCAGCGGATTCAACTCACGGGGGCCCGCCGGCGGCGGCTCCCAGCAGGGCGGCGCGGGAGGCTCCGACGACCGGCCGAAGCGTCCCAGCAAGCCCCGTCCCGAGGAGCGTCGCTACGACGTGGGCCCCGGCGCCACCCACGAGGGTGCGAAGTCGGGGCGCGGCAACGCGGCCCGCGGCGGTGCCAAGGGCGGCCCCAAGCAGGGCCAGCAGCGCGGCGGCCGTACGGAGAACGCGCGCTCGCGTGAGTACGAGACGCGTACTGAGGAGCGCAACAGGGACCGGTACGCGGGCAAGCCCGACGTCAAGACGGTCAAGACCTTCCCGGGCGCCGAGCAGGAGGGCGAGCGCCTGCAGAAGGTGCTCGCGCGCGCGGGCTACGGTTCGCGCCGTTCCTGCGAGGAGCTGGTCGAGCAGGCCCGCGTCGAGGTCAACGGGGAGATCGTCCTTGAGCAGGGCATGCGCGTCGACCCCGAGAACGACGAGATCAAGGTCGACGGGCTGACGGTCGCGACGCAGTCGTACCAGTTCTTCGTGCTCAACAAGCCCGCAGGTGTCGTGTCCACCATGGAGGACAACGAGGGCCGTCAGTGCCTCGGCGACTACGTGACGAACCGCGAGACGCGGCTCTTCCACGTGGGACGGCTCGACACCGAGACCGAGGGCCTGATCCTGCTCACCAACCACGGTGAGCTGGCCCACCGCCTGACCCACCCCAAGTACGGCGTGAAGAAGGTCTACCTCGCGCACATCGTGGGCCCGATCCCGCGCGACCTGGGCAAGCAGCTCAAGGACGGCATCCAGCTGGAGGACGGGTACGCGAAGGCGGACCACTTCAGAGTCGTCGAGCAGACCGGCAAGAACTACATGGTCGAGGTGACCCTGCACGAGGGCCGCAAGCACATCGTGCGGCGCATGCTCGCCGAGGCCGGCTTCCCGGTCGACAAGCTGGTGCGCGTGTCCTTCGGACCGATCGCCCTCGGCGACCAGAAGTCCGGGTGGCTGCGACGGCTGTCCAACACCGAGGTCGGGATGCTGATGCAGGAAGTCGGCCTCTAGGCACCTCGGTTCCCTTCGTTTCTCGCTTTTGGCTTTTCGCTGCTCTCGCAGTGCGGCATCGGCCGGTTCCGGGTTCTCCCGGGGCCGGCCGTTCTGCGTCCGGGGGGTTGTGGGCGGGCGGTTCGCGATTTATAGTCGTACTGACCATTAAGGAAACGCCCGTGCCGGGCGCGGCCGGTGGAGCAGGGCCCACGGGGGTGGTCCCGGTCCGTCGGCCGTCGCCCGGCACGGTGCGCCGACGGCCGCCGAGGCCACACGAGGAGGGGGCATGGAGGGCTACGACAAGCACGCCTTCGAGCCCTTCGCCGTCACCGTCGATCTCGCGGTGTTCACGGTCCGGGCGGGCGCGCTCCAGGTGCTGCTGATCGAGCGCGGACAGGAACCGTACGCGGGGTGCCGGGCGCTGCCCGGGGGATTCGTGCTGCCGAAGGAGTCCGCAGGGACGGCGGCCCGGCGTGAACTCGCCGAGGAGACCGGTCTGTCGGACGTCTCCGGGCTGCACCTGGAGCAGCTGCGCACGTACAGCGAGCCGGACCGCGATCCCCGGATGCGGGTGGTCTCCGTGGCGTACGCGGCGCTGCTGCCGGACGCTCCCGAACCGCGCGGCGGCGGCGACGCGGCCAGTGCGCACTGGCTGCCGTACGACGGACTCGGGCCGCTCGCCTTCGACCACGAACGGATTCTCGCCGACGCCCGGGAACGGATCGGCGCGAAGCTGGAGTACACCTGCCTCGCCACCGCGTTCTGCCCGCCGGAGTTCACCCTCGGGGAGCTGCAGCAGGTCTACGAGACGGTGTGGGGGGCCGTGCTCGACCGCCCGAACTTCCGGCGCAAGGTCCTTGCCACGCCCGGGTTCGTCGAGCCGGTACCGGGGGCGGCGCGGCTGACGGGAGGGCGGGGGAAACCCGCCGCGCTGTATCGGGCGGGGGATGCGACGGCGTTGCATCCACCGCTGTTGCGGGCCGCGGCCGGGTCGCCCCCGCCAACCACTTCCCCTTCTCCTCCGGCCTCGTCCTCGTCCTCGTCTACACCCACGTCTTCGAAAGGATCGTCCTCATGACCACGACCGTCAGGAAGCAGGCCGCCACCGGGGCGTTGGTGGGGCTCGCCCTCGGGGACGCGCTCGGCTACCCGACCGAGTTCAAGGACGTGCCGTCGATCCTTGCCGCGTACGGGCCCTGGCGGGAGCTGGAGCTGCCGGATCCCGCGTACATCACCGATGACACGCAGATGACGCTGGCGGTGGCGCGGGCGCTGCGCGCCGCGATGGACAGAGGGCTGCTCGGTCCACGGGAACTGGCGGAGTCGGTGCGCAAGGAGTTCATCGCCTGGAACCGGTCGCCGGAGAACAACCGCGCACCGGGCAACACCTGCCTCACGGCCTGCGAACTGCTGGAGCGCGAAGGCCGTCCCTGGCAGGACGCCAGCCAGACGGGTTCGAAGGGCTGCGGCGCCAACATGCGGGTCGCGCCCCTCGGCCTCGCCCCGGGCCTCAGTGACGAACAGCGCGCCGGAGCAGCCCAGTTGCAGGCCGCCCTCACGCACGGGCACCCGACGGCGCTGGCCGCCGCCGACCTCACCGCGCACGCGATACGGCTCCTCGCGCAGGGCGCCGAACCGACCGGCCTGGTCGGACAGCTCCGGTCGTACGCGTACGAGAACCGGACGCACTATCACGAGCGCTGGCTCGGTGACCTGTGGACCCGCGCCCAGGACCCGACGCCCACGCACTTCATCTCGCGGGGCTGGGACGAGTGCCTGGAGGCTCTGGAACGGCTTCGGCAGGCCCTGCGGTCGCCGTCGCCCGAGACGGACCCGTGCCTGGCCACCGGCGCCGGGTGGATCGCCGAGGAGGCCCTCGCAACCGGCCTGCTGAGTTTCCTGCTCTTCGTGGACGAGCCGGTGACGGCTCTGCGCCGGGCCGCCTGCACGTCGGGGGACTCGGACTCGATCGCATGCCTGGCCGGTGCCTTCGCGGGGGCGTACCTCGGTGCGGACGCCTGGCCCACGGAATGGGCCGACAGGATCGAGCACCAGGGCGACCTGGTGGCGCTGGGCGCGCTCTGGGACGCCTGAGCCGAGCGTTTCGCCCCTGAGGACCAGGCCTGAGGATCAGGCCTGAGGATCAGGCCCGCGGATCAGGCCCGCGGATCAGGCGAGGCTGATCGAGTCTCCCTCGACCGTGATCTGCCTCGCGGGAAGCGGCTTCGGGGCCGGGCCGCCGGCCACCGAGCCGTCGGCGACCCGGAACTTGCTGCCGTGGCACGTGCAGTTGATCGTGCCGTCCGAGACGTTGGCGACGACGCATCCCTGATGGGTGCAGACCGCCGAGAAGGCCTTGAAGCCGCCCTTCTCCGGCTGGGTGACGACGACCTTCTCGTCCTTGAAGATCTTTCCGCCGCCGACCGGGACGTCGGCGGTCCTGGTGAGTTCCTTGCCGCCGGGTGGTGCCTCGCCTCCGCTCGCACTGCCGGACGGGGCCACGGAGGGTGCTTCCTCCGGGGCACCCCCGCTGTTCTCGTCCCCGTACTTGCTGCAGCCCAGGAGCAGCGCGCTCGCCGCGCCCGTCGCGAGCACCGTGCGCCGCGTCGAGGGATTGCCCATGTCGTCCCTCCGAAGGTTCATGTCGTCACTCCGAAAGTGCGGAAGAACCAGAGGGCGGAGGTCAGCCAGATCACCGTGAGGGCGGAGAAGGCGAGCCCGCCGACGATGGGCAGCAGCCAGCCGGGCAGCCGCTCCGTGCGGAGCAGCAGCATCTTGGCGCTGAAGGCACCGAAGAAGAAGCAGCCCAGGAGCGAGTGCCACAGGACGCGCGGTTCGTACGTCTGGTAGCCCAGCGCGTACAGACAGTGCACCGCCACGGGTACCGCGACCAGGAACGCGATCCGGCCCGACCAGCGGTGCAGTACGCCTGACCAGCTCGGGCCCGGCAGTCGCCCGTACAGCATGAGTGCCGAGACGAGCTGGACGACCGCGAAGCCCATCGCGACCGTGGCCAGCCAGGACTTCACCGCGCTCGTGCTGCTGAAGCCGGCGAGGTTGAAGGCGGTGCCCTCCGGGTCGTGCACGTTCCCGTAGACGCCGAGGCCGACCGCGACGGCGCTCGCGACCAGGGCGGGTACGAGATAGCGGGCGGCACCCGGGCCCCGGCGGGCCGGGTCGGGTGCGGGGAAACCCTGGGTTGCGGCGTTCGGGTCCACTGTCATGGTCGGCTCCCGGCGGTCACGCGATCTCGCGGTCATGGGGCGGAGCGGAGGTGGCACGAAGAGCGAAGGTCGGAACGGCGGGCGAAGAGCGATGGGTGATGGGTGATGGGCGGAGCCCGGGGATCAAGGGGCTCTACGGGATCAAGGGGTCACGGGGCGGGCGGTGAGCTGCTCACCGTCGACCGTCACGGTGCCGGTCTCCGGGTCGATACGGGGCGCGGGGCTCACCTTGCCGTCCCGCTTGAGGATGCCGACCTGGCTGTCGTCCTGCAGCAGGATCCAGCCGCCGTCGATCTCGGTGTCGGCCACGGTGTCGGTGGCGCGGTACAGCGCGTTGGGCTTCAGGGACTTGTCGGCCGTGAAGCCGTACTCCCGCCGGCCCATGTCGACCGTGCCGGTGATCCGCTTGCCCGCCAGTTTGCCGGTGAGGACCTGGTTCTTGTTCTTCTGGTTCGTCAGGCGCATGCTGCCGTCGGGCTCGACGTCGCCCTTGAGCCACGACTCCTGGTCCCGGCCGTCGCAGAAGTACGCGACCGCCTTGCCGTCGCGCAGCGTCACCGCGACCGCGGAGGAGTCGTCGTCGGTGCGGCCCGCGTAGTCGGCGTCCGGCGCGGTGGACCTGGGCTTCGACTTGGACGGGCTGGGCGACGGTGACGGCGACCGCTTGCCCGGCGTGACCGTGGCCGTCGCCACGGGTGCCGGGCTCGCCGACACGGCGTCGGCCGCCGAGTCGCTCCCGGTCGTCGTGCTGCGCGTCCCTGTCGTCGCGTTGAGCGACAGCATGAACAGGGCGAGCAGCAGTCCCGCGAGGAGCGTGAAAAGTGGTCCGGAACGCTTCATCGAGCCTCCCCCGAGGCGTGGCGCGGACAGCCTCACCATGCAAGCGGACCGTGGCTCCCGCGTCCAGAGGCGCACAGGCGCCACTTGGCGGAGATTGGGAGAGCGAGAAGCGAGAGAGGGGCGGCCGTCTCGGCAGACGGGCGCCGCGTATCGGGCCGTCGAGGGCTGACTAGGCTGGATGCGGTAGAGCCGATCCGTATATGCACGATCCGTATTTGAACGAGGAGCATCACCGTGGCGGTACGAGCGGTCCGGGGCGCCGTCCAGCTGGAGCGGGACGAAGCCGGTCACATGGACGAGCAGGTCAGCGAGCTGCTCACCGCCATCCTGGAGCGGAACGGGCTGACCGCCGACGAGCTGATCAGCATCTGGTTCACGGCGACACCCGACCTGCACAGCGACTTCCCGGCGGCCGCGGCGCGCAAGCTCGGCATCGTCGACGTGCCGCTGATCTGCGCGCAGGAGCTGGACATCGAAGGGGCCATGCCCCGGGTCGTACGGGTCCTCGCGCACATCGAGTCCGACCTGCCGCGCGCCGAGATCGCGCATGTCTACCTGGGCTCCGCGGGCGCGCTGCGCAAGGACATCGCCCAGTGAGAACCGCACTCGTCATCGGCACCGGCCTCATCGGGACGTCGGCCGCGCTGGCCCTGACCGGGCGGGGCGTCGTCGTGCACCTCGCCGACCACGACCCGGGGCAGGCCCGTACCGCGGCGGCGCTCGGCGCCGGCACGGACGAGGAGCCCACGGGCCCCGTCGACCTCGCGATCATCGCGGCGCCGCCGGCTCATGTGGCCGGAGCGCTCGCCGACGCGATGCGGGGCGGGGTCGCGCGCGCCTACCTCGACGTGGCCAGCGTCAAGGGCGGGCCGCGCCGCGAGCTGGAGGCGCTGGGCCTCGACCTGTCCGCGTACATCGGGTCGCACCCCATGTCGGGCCGGGAGAAGTCGGGCCCGCTGGCCGCCACGGCCGACCTCTTCGAGGGGCGGCCCTGGGTGCTGACGCCGACCCGGGACACCGACACCGAGGTGCTCAACCTCGCGCTGGAGCTGGTCTCGTTCTGCCGGGCCGTCCCGGTGGTGATGGACGCCGACGCGCACGACCGGGCGGTCGCGCTCGTCTCGCACATGCCCCATCTGGTGTCCAGCATGGTCGCCGCACGGCTGGAGAACGCCGAGGACGCCGCCGTACGCCTGTGCGGGCAGGGCATCCGTGACGTGACCCGGATCGCCGCGTCCGACCCGCGGATGTGGATCGACATCCTGTCCGCGAATCCTGGCCCGGTCGCCGACCTCCTCGCGGACGTCTCCGCCGACCTGGACGAGACCGTGCAGGCGCTGCGCGCCCTCCAGTCCTCCGACGAGGCCAAGCGCCGCGCCGGCACCACCGGCATCGAGGACGTCCTGCGCCGGGGCAACGCCGGCCAGATCCGCGTCCCCGGCAAGCACGGCACGGCTCCCGCCACGTACGAGAGCGTCGTCGTCCTCATCGACGACCAGCCGGGCCAGCTGGCCCGCATCTTCGCCGACGCGGGCCGCGCGGGCGTCAACATCGAGGATGTCCGGATCGAGCACGCCACCGGTCAGCAGGTGGGTCTGATCGAGCTGTCGGTGCAGCCGTCCGCGGCGGCGGTGCTGACCGCGGCGCTGCGGGAGCGGGGCTGGGCGGTTCGGCAGTAGGGCCGGGTGTCCGGTGTCGGCGGGGCGGTCCGGCAGCAGGGGCGCGGCGTGGGCGGAGTGTGCGTGGTTCGGCCGTAGATGTGGGTCGACGGGGCTTCGCGGCGGGGAGGTTCGGGGCACACTCGGTATCGCTGCGTTTTTCTACGTAACTCCTCATGTAACTCCTCATGTAACTCCTCTCCGTGTATCTCCGTGTTTCTCCTCGCGAAGGAGGTGGGCCGTGTGCGGACGCCGGTCAGCGATCCCCTGCGGGTGGGGGCCTATCGCATCGTGGGGCGGCTCGGATCGGGCGGCATGGGGTGGGTGTATCTCGCCCGGTCGCCCGGCGGGCGGGCCGTCGCCGTCAAGGTGGTGCGGCCGGAGTACGCGGCCGACCCGGAGTTCCGGCAGCGGTTCGCGCGGGAGGTGACGGCCGCCCGGGCCGTCGGCGGCGCCTTCACCGCGGCCGTCGTCGACGCGGACCCCGAGGGTGATCCGCCCTGGCTGGCCACCGTCTACGTACCCGGCCCGGCCCTCTCGGAGGCCGTCCGCGCCGCTGGCCCCTTCACCGAGACGCAGGTACGCGTCCTGGGCGCGGGCCTGGTCGAGGCGCTCCAGGCCATCCACGCGGGCCAGGTCGTGCACAGGGACCTCAAGCCCGCCAACGTCCTGCTGGCCGCCGACGGACCCCGCGTCATCGACTTCGGCATCTCCCTGCTGTCCGGAGCGCCCAAGCTCACCCGGCCCGGCATCGCCATGGGCACCCCGCACTACATGTCGCCCGAGCAGCTGATGGCCCGGCCGGTCGGCCCGCCGAGCGACGTCTTCTCGCTGGCCGGCGTGCTCGTCTACGCGGCGGCCGGCCACCCGCCCTTCGGGGACGCCGCCGATGTGATCTACCGGGTCGTCGACGGCTCACCCGACCTGGACGACGTACCGGACGCCCTGCGTGCCACCCTCACCCGCTGCTTCGCTCGGCAGCCCGGGGAGCGGCCCGGCCTCGACGCCCTGCTGGGCGAGTTCCTCACCGGGGTGGGGGACGCCGCGGACTGGCCGCCGCCCGCCGTCGCCGAGGCCGTCCGGGACCGCGTCAAGGACCTGGCCGCCCGGGTCGAGGCGGGACCGGACCGGGACCGCGGCCTCACCCCGAGCGTCCCCTCCTGCCTGCTGCTGCACGCGCAGGCACTGCTCGACGCCGGGCTGACCGGCAGCATGGTCAGGGAGGCGGCCCGCCGTGGCGCACGCTGACGCCGCCTTCGGCCCCCTCCCCGAAGTGGGCACCCACTGGCGCCGACTGGTCGAGAACTGGGCCGGCCGCAGCCGGGCAGGACCGGCCGTCTCGGATTCCACTTCCGTCACTCTGGAATTCGCCGTTCCCGAAACGGGCGGCGTGGTCACCATTCGTTTCATGACCACCAGGAAACTGCTCGTCGCCTTCATGACGGACGGTCATGTCCTACGGGAGGACCAGCTGGCTCCGGCCGCCGCCGCGGCGAATGCGTGGAATACCGAACAGCTGATCCCCATGCTCTCCGTCTGGGACGTCCGCGGCCCCCGTCCCTGCCTCGCCGGAGTCTGCGTCCTGCCGCTCACCAGCCGTATGACGCCGTACGACTTCGAGCAGCTGGCCAGTGACTGGGCGGAACACGCGCGACATATGTTCACCAGGTGCCAGGAGGTGTTCCGCCTCTAGAAAAAGGGCTTCGTAAGACGGCCACGAAATGTCCCGACGGCTATCCGGCAGGCCGATATTCGCCTCTAATATGCGATGTGCTTTCCCGCTCCCGAACGGGATGTCAAACGAGGTGCCGGACGGGGTGCCGAGCGGCGTACCGAGCGGGGTGGCAGACGGGGGTGTCATGGGTCGCACCATCATGCTGTCGATGTCTTCCGACGTGGCCGCCGTGCATTCCGTGACCGCCGCGGCCGGCGAGAAGCGCACGCTGATCTGGCTCGCCGTCGGCGCGGCCACCGCCCTCGCCCTCCTGCTCGCCCTGGTCGTCCTCGCCGTCCACCGCACCCGCGTGAGCCCCGCCGCGGACGGACCCGACCCCGCCCGGGGCCCCCGCCACCGCGGCACGCCCCGGCCCCTGCCCCTCCCCCGCAGGCGCCGGCGCCGGGACCGCGAAGCCGAGGTGCCGCGCCGGACGGCCACCGTGCGCACCGGACTGCACCCGCAGGGGTACGTCGAGCTGGACCACTGCCTCCACCGGGCCGAGTGGACCGACTCCGGCACCCCGCCGCCCGCGCCCGGCGCCCCGGTCGACGTGACGGACCCCGCGCGGGCGGATCCCGAGGGGGCCTCCGGACCCGCGGACGTCCTGCTCGCCGTCCCGTGCCAGCACCGGCCGCCGACCACGGACGAGCACGACTGACCGCCCGAACCGCCCGACCCACTGCCCCGCGGAGAGACCATGCGCAACGAACGGCAGCCCCGGACGCTCCCGGCGTCGTACGCGGACATCGAGTTCGAGAACAACGCACAGCGCCTTCCGCTGGTGCTCTGCCTCGACACCTCCAGCTCCATGACGGGCCCGCCCATCCAGACCCTCAACGACGCGCTGCGCTCCTGGACCCGCGAACTCCACGACGACGTGAGCCTCAGCTACAGCGTCGAGGTCGCCGTCGTCACCTTCGGCGGACAGGGCGTGTGCGCCTGGAGAGGGGCGCAGCCGCTGCCCCCGCAAGTCCCCGTGAGCCCCTTCGTGCCGGCACACGCGTTCCAGGCCCCGGTCCTGGGCGCCGCCGGGGTCACCCTGCTCACCGAGGCCCTCGAACTGGCCGTACGGATCGTCGCCGACCGCAAGGCCGAGCTGCGCGCGGGCGGACTGCAGTACTACCGCCCGCAGATCTGCCTGGTCACGGACGGCCTGCCCACCGACGGCACCGGCCGCTGGACCAACGCCTGGCAGCGCCTCGTACCGACGCTCACGGACGACCAGCTCGCCAGGAAGTACCGCCTGTACGCGATCGGGGTCGGCGACATCTCCGACATGGGCGAGCAGGTGCTCAAGGCCCTCGCGCCCGCCTTCAACGCACGGCTGCACGGCTTCCCGTTCCGTGAACTGCTCCAGATGATGTCGGCCAGCGCCAACGCCGAGCAGCGCGGCGCCGGGGACGAGGTCTTCGAGAAGATCTTCGCCCAGTTCAGGACGCAGCGGCCGGCCTGGGAGGCATGAACGGGATGGCAGCCACGAGAGGAACGGCAGCCATGAGAGGGATGCCGGCCGGCGGAGGAACGGCAGCCGTGAGAGGGATGGCAGCCGTGAGGGGCATGGGAGGCATGCGGGGGACAGGAGGCATGCGCGGGGTGGGCGACCGGAGCGGGGTGACGGCGTGAATGGGGCGTGGCGGGTGCACGGGCTGAGTGTCGAGGGGTACCGGCACCGGCGGAGCGGGGCGCCGTGCCAGGACGCCTGGGGGCATGCCGACGCGGATGACGCCACCGTGCTGGCGGTCGCGGACGGGGCGGGCAGCCGCAGCCGGTCCGACGAGGGGGCCCGGCTGGCGGTCGAGCTGGCCACCGAGCACTTCGCCCGCCGGGCCGACCGGCGCTGCCCGCCCGGCGAGGCCGTCCACACCCTGCTGACCGAGACCTTCCGCGAGGTCTGCGAGGAGTTCCTGCACCGCACCGGGGGAGAGGCGTACGACTTCGCCACCACCCTCACGGTGGTGGTCCTCACTCCCGCCTGGCTCGGCCACCTCTCGGTCGGCGACGGCTTCGTCGTCCTGCGGGCGGGCCGCACCGGTGACGGGGAGCGGCAGTTCCATCTGCTGCCGCGGCCCGCCGCCGTCAGTGAGTACAGCAACGAGACCGTCTTCCTCACCTCGCCCGGGGCCGAGGACAGGGTGAGCACCGCCTGTGTACTCGACGAGGGCGTCGACGGGGTGCTCCTGTCCACCGACGGGCTCGCCCAGGCCGCGCTCGGCGGCCGGCCGCCGGTACCGAACGCCTCCTTCACCTCGGCCGTCCTGCGGTCCCTGGACACCCCGGGCGACGACCCCGAGGGGGACGAGGACGACCTGGCGGCGCTGCTGCGCTCCGACCGGCTGACCGCCCTCAACGCCGACGACAAGACACTGCTCCGGGCGGTCAGAACGGGCAGCACCGGCAGGGCGGTGAGCGCATGAGCCGGGGCGGCGGTCCGGATCCCGGTCGTCGGGGCGCCGGTCGTCGGGGCGTCGGCCGCCGGGATTCCAGCGGTACGGACTCCGGCCCGTGGGTGACGGGGCCCGGCTCGTGACGGCCCCGACAGGGCAGCGTGTCCTCCTCGACGGACGGCGGGTGACGCTCGGCCCGCAACCGCTCAAGGGAGGCGGACAGGCTGCCGTCTACCCCGTCGCCGACCACCGGC
Source organism: Streptomyces dioscori (assembly GCF_003024195.1). GTDB lineage: Bacteria > Actinomycetota > Actinomycetes > Streptomycetales > Streptomycetaceae > Streptomyces > Streptomyces dioscori. Next base: position 217,268 of record NZ_KZ679055.1, on the reverse strand, counting down.
AGATCGTGGTCAAGCTCTACCGCGAGCCGCCCGGCGCGGAACAGGAGCGCCGCCTGGAACGCATGCTGACCCTGACCCCGCTCGGCGGCCGCCCCATCGGCCCCGGCCAGCCGCCGGAACTGGCCTGGCCCACGGCGGTGGCCCGGGGCGCCGGGGGAGAGTTCCTCGGCTACGCGATGCGCCGGTTCGGCGAGCCGGGGCACGTCCAGCTCGTCGGCCTCTTCACCCGCGCCCAGCGACTGCGGCTGTTCCCGGAGCGCACCGACTGGCGGTTCATGCTCGGCGTCGGCTGGAACCTCGCCTTCATGACCGCCCGGATGCATTACGAAGGTCTGGTCGTCGGCGACTTCTCCAGCAACAACGTGGTGGTCGACGCCAACGGCTTCGTCACCTTCCTCGACTGCGACTCCATCGCCTTCACCGACCCGGCGACGCACGAGGAGTTCCCCTGTCTGATGCAGACCGCCGACTACGCCGCCCCGGAACGGCTGGCGGGCGGCCCCGCCACCCGGCAGAGCGACGACTTCGCCCTCGCTGTGCTGATCTACCAGCTCCTGACCGCCGGGAACCACCCCTTCGGAGGCGTGCCGCGCGACAGCGAGTCCGAGACGACGGTCAAGGACAACATCGCGGCCAGCCGCTCCTACGTCGCCGCACCCGGCTGTGTGATCGTCCCGCGCGGTGTCGTCGACCCGACGATCCTGCCGCCCGCACTGCTCGCCCTCGCCCGCCGCGCCTTCGGCCCCGGTGTCACCCACCCGGCCGCCCGGCCCCAGGCACAGGACTGGCTGCGCGCCCTCGACGAGGAACGCCGCCTGGCCCGGGTCTGCCCCGACCGGCCGCGGCACAGCCACGGCTCCCATCTGACCACCTGCCCCTGGTGCGCGCGGGCCGCGGTCACGGGGCACGACGTGTTCAACGACACCTCACCGACCGGGCCGAATCCGTCGGCCGCCTCCGCCGCGTCGAGGCAGACGAAACAGATGCACCTGATGCAGCCGGTGCAGCCGGTGCACCCGACGCAGCAGAAGCGGCGGCAGCGGCGGCGGGAACAGGCCGGGCCGCCGTCGCGGCAGGCACCGACCTGGCTGCCGGACACCGGACGGCCTCTCGCCCTGGGGCTGACCATCCTGGTGGCGGTCCTGGTCCTGGTGATCGTCGTGAACCTGGCGCAGGGACACTGACGAAGGCGGTCACGGAATCGGCGACGGAGGTGGCGACGAAGGTGACGAGGGACACGGCGACGGAGGTGACGAGGGACGCGGCGAGGGACGCGGTGACGGTGGCGGCAGCGGAGGTGGCGGCGGAGGTGGCGGCGGGGGCGCGGGCCGGGGCGCCGCGGGGTCCGTAAGCCGGGGCCCGGGGAGCCAGTAACCTTGTTCGGGGCGCGCTCGTGCCCGAACCAGCCAGTACCCCGTACCAGGAAGGTGTCCGCACCCGTGGAATCCACCGACGCCCGGACCACCCCGGCCGTGATTGTCGCCATCGACGGTCCCTCCGGCACCGGCAAGTCGAGCACCTCGAAGGCCGTCGCGGCGCAGCTCGGCCTGAGCTACCTGGACACGGGCGCCCAGTACCGGGCGATCACCTGGTGGATGGTGAACAACGGCATCGACATCGCCGACCCCGCCTCCATCGCGGACGCGGCCGGCAAGCCCGACATCGTGTCCGGTACGGACCCGGCGGCGCCCGCCATCACGGTCGACGGCACGGATGTCGCGGGCCCCATCCGCACCCAGGAGGTCACCTCGAAGGTCAGCGCGGTCAGCGCCGTCCCCGAGGTGCGCGCCCGGATCACCGAGCTGCAGCGCTCGATCGCCTCGGCGGCCGGACAGGGCATCGTCGTCGAGGGCCGGGACATCGGTACGACCGTGCTGCCCGACGCCGACCTCAAGATCTTCCTCACCGCCTCGCCGGAGGCCCGCGCCGCCCGCCGCAGCGGTGAGCTGAAGGGCGCCGACGTCGCCGCCACCCGCGAGGCGCTCATCAAACGGGACACCGCCGACTCCACCCGCAAGACCTCCCCGCTCGCGAAGGCGGACGACGCGGTCGAGGTGGACACCTCCGACCTCACGCTCCAGCAGGTCATCGAGTGCGTCGTCACCCTCGTCGAGGAGAAGCGGGCCGCGAAGTGAGCGAAGCTCCGAACGCAGCGCCGACAGCCCGGCGGGCCGACGTCGGCCGCCGTATCGGCGTCGGCCTGATGTACGGACTGTGGAAGCCGCGCGTCCTCGGGGCCTGGCGGGTTCCGGCGAGCGGTGCGGCGATCCTCGCCGTCAACCACTCCCACATGATCGACGGCCCGATGGTCATGGGGGTGGCACCCCGGCCCACGCACTTCCTGATCAAGAAAGAGGCGTTCGTCGGCCCGCTGGACCCCTTCCTGCTCGCCATCGGGCAGGTGAAGGTGGACCGCACGATCGCCGACCGCAGCGCGATCACCCGGGCGCTGGGCGTCCTGGACGACGGCGGCGTCCTCGGAATCTTCCCCGAGGGCACCCGTGGCGAGGGAGACTTCGCCTCGCTGCGCGCCGGTCTCTCCTACTTCGCGGTCCGCAGCGGGGCCCCGATCGTGCCGGTCGCCGTCCTGGGCAGCACCGAGCGGCGCGGACGGCTGATAAAGCAGCTGCCCCCGCTGCGCAGCCGGGTCGACGTCGTCTTCGGCGACCCCTTCGAGGCGGGCGACGGCAGCGGACGGCGTACGCGCAAGGCGCTCGACGAGGCGACCGTGCGCATCCAGAAGCAGCTCTCCGCGCACCTGGAAAACGCCAGGCGTCTCACCGGGCGCTGAGTAACACTTGAGTACTTGAGTAGTGGATCGTCCGATACGGGCGGTTCCACCGATCACCACGATGAACGAGGTACGGACTTCATGAACGACCAGATCCAGCCCGACGGCTCGGAGCACGAGCACGGGGCGCTTGGCGATGCCGAGTACGCGGAGTTCATGGAGCTCGCCGCGGAAGAGGGCTTCGACGCCGAGGACATCGAGGGCGCGATCGAGGCGGCGGGCCACGGCCCGCTCCCGGTCCTCGCCGTCGTCGGCCGGCCGAACGTCGGCAAGTCGACCCTGGTGAACCGCATCATCGGCCGCCGCGAGGCCGTCGTCGAGGACAAGCCGGGCGTCACCCGCGACCGCGTCACCTACGACGCCGAGTGGGCGGGCCGCCGCTTCAAGCTCGTCGACACCGGCGGCTGGGAGCAGGACGTCCTCGGCATCGACGCGTCCGTGGCCGCGCAGGCCGAGTTCGCCATCGAGGCGGCCGACGCGGTCGTCTTCGTCGTCGACGCCAAGGTCGGCGCCACCGACACCGACGAGGCCGTCGTGCGGCTGCTGCGCAAGGCGGGCAAGCCCGTCGTGCTGTGCGCCAACAAGGTCGACGGCCTGAGCGGCGAGGCTGACGCCTCGTACCTCTGGTCGCTGGGGCTCGGCGAGCCGCACCCCGTCTCCGCGCTGCACGGCCGCGGCACCGGCGACATGCTGGACGCCGTCCTGGAGGCGCTGCCCGACGCGCCCGCGCAGACCTTCGGTATCGCGGTCGGCGGCCCCCGCCGCATCGCGCTCATCGGCCGCCCGAACGTCGGCAAGTCGTCGCTCCTGAACAAGGTGGCCGGCGAGGACCGTGTGGTCGTCAACGAGATCGCCGGCACCACCCGCGACCCGGTCGACGAGCTGATTGAGCTGGGCGGTGTCACCTGGAAGTTCGTCGACACGGCCGGTATCCGCAAGCGCGTCCACCTCCAGCAGGGCGCCGACTACTACGCCTCGCTGCGCACGGCCGCCGCCGTCGAGAAGGCCGAGGTCGCGGTCATCCTGCTGGACGCCAGCGAGAACATCAGCGTCCAGGACCAGCGCATCGTGACGATGGCCGTCGAGGCGGGCCGCGCGATCGTGCTGGCCTTCAACAAGTGGGACACCCTCGACGAGGAACGCCGCTACTACCTGGAGCGGGAGATCGACACCGAGCTGCTCCAGGTGGCGTGGGCGCCGCGGGTCAACGTCTCGGCGCGTACGGGCCGCCACATGGAGAAGCTGGTCCCGGCGATCGAGGCCGCGCTGGCGGGCTGGGAGGCGCGTGTCCCGACGGGTCGGCTGAACGCCTTCCTGGGCGAGCTGGTCGCCGCCCACCCGCACCCGATCCGGGGCGGCAAGCAGCCGCGCATCCTCTTCGGCACGCAGGCGGGCACCAAGCCGCCGCGGTTCGTGCTCTTCTCCTCGGGCTTCATCGAGCACGGCTACCGCCGGTTCGTGGAGCGCCGTCTGCGCGAGGAGTTCGGCTTCGAGGGCACGCCGATCCACATCTCGGTGCGGGTGCGCGAGAAGCGCGGCAAGAAGAAGTAACCGCCGCCGCGCGAGCGGTGTGCGTGGACGGTGGACATGGGAGAGGGCCCCTGCGTGAAGCAGGGGCCCTCTCCCGTTCGTGTTCGGCTCGCGTCAGCGTTCTCTGCGCGGGCCGGGCGGCAGCGCCGCCGGTGTCAGGCCCGTGGCGTGCTGCCGTGCCACCGGCTGCCACACGGAGGTGACCGTCTGGCTCTGGTGCGTGGCCGCGTACCCCGTCTGGTGCTGCCCGGCGACCTGCCGCATGCCGTACACGGTCGGCGTGTACGCGCCTGAGCCGTACGAGCCGCTGCTGAGCAGGCCGGCGCTGTGCAGTCCCGATCCGGGCAGGCCGGAGGCGTGCAGGCCTGATCCGGGCAGGCCCGATCCGTGCGACCCCTGTCCGTGCGGGCTGATCCCGAAAGCCGTGAAGCCCAGCTCCTCCTCGCCGATGCGGTCACCCGGCAGGGCCCGGAAGGTCCTGAGGTACTCCGCGTAGAGCGCGTCGTAGATCGGGGTGGCCGAAGAGCCGCCCGTGGCGTCCCGGGCCGGGCGCATGGCCGGGATCGGTGACGAGTAGGGCGGGCGGCGGGGGGTGTCGTAGGTGTACACGTACGTGCCAACGACCCCGCCGCCCTTCGGATGCGGCCGACGGCCCGCTTTCGCAGGTCACAGCGCTGTCGATCGAATGCAGGACGGCTGCAGGACGGCTGCAGGACGGCTACGGGGCGGATGCGGGACGGGCGCAGGTCCGGTGCCGGTCCGGTGCCGGTCAGGTGCCGGCGAGGGGCATCGCGCTCGCCACCAGTCGGCCGCCCACCGCGGCCTTGTCGAGGGCGTCGCGCAGCAGGTCCTCGCGGGGCTGCCGGCCGATGGAGCCGACCGGGGCCGCGAACAGCAGCACCTGCTGGTGCTTGTTGGCGGCCGCCCGCCAGCTGTCGGTGACCTGGAGCGGCTGATGGGCCTGCCACCAGGCGACGGGCGAGCCGCCGCTGCTGCTGGGCTGCAGGACCGCGTGCAGCTGGCCCATCGCGAGCAGCACGGACCAGCCGTGCAGCACCGGCGGCACCTCGGTGAGCTGACTGACCGGCATGAAGCCCTGCTCGATGAGGAGCGGCAGGAAGTCGTCGCCGCCCCCTCCCGTGGTGCCCGGCCGGGCGATGCGCCCGGTCGGTTCGACGACGAGCGCGGGGTGCAGTTCGCCGCCGAGCAGGATGAGTCCGCTGGTGACGCCGAGGACGGCCTGCTCGGGCAGGGCCTCGGAGGGGCGCTCGTCCCCGGTGATGGACCGGACGGCGCCCTGCAGCTGCTCCTCGGTCACCTGGACGACCTGCGAGGGCAGGCAGGTGGCGTGGGCGAACGCGAGTACGGCCGTCTCGTCGCCGATGAACAGGACGGTGCTGGTGCGCTCCTGTTCGGAGTCGCCCTGGGTGCGGCAGGACGTGCAGTCGTAACTGCCCGGGGCGTTCTCTCCGGCGAGCAGCCGGTCGGCTTCTTCGTCGCCGATCTCGGCGCGTACGTCGTCGCTGACGTCGAGCATGCGCGGCACGGGGGGCTCCTCGGGTGCGGTGCGTGTTGTGGCCGGGGGCTCCCGGTCCGTGAACCGGAGGGGTTCCCGGCTCATGAAGAAGACAACGGAGGATCTGTGGCGGGGGTCACGCCCCAGAGCGAACGGAATCGAACCATCCTGCGCACACGGTGAACCCGGCGGCGGAATCCGTCACTCCACGCCAACTCCCTTGATCAGCGCGGAAGTTGACCCGGTGACGTGAGTCACAGATCACCGGGCTCAATGGTCGACAAATCAGGAAATCCACGAATGAAGTGGGTGGCTCAAAATCGATGATACCTACGGTAACGGTGAACTGGCCTGGAATGACGAGGAGTTGGTTGATACCGGACCTCTTTCCTCTCTACATTGCTCCGCCGTGTGCAGCGAGCACCGCTCGGGTACGTCCGCCGCCCGCACCACACGCACCACCTGCATCATTCGCACCACCCGCAGTACTCCGCACCACCTCCGGCGGACGGGGCGGGTCGGGGCGACCGCGCCGAGACGCGGCGGTCCCGTACCGCCTCGGGGGACCCCGGGTCCTTCGAGAGGGAAATACATGTCCGAATGTGCCGACAACACCCGTAAGGCTCGTACGACCGCGGTTCTCGCCGGGGCGGCTCTGCTCGCCCCACTCGGACTGCTCGCCGCGAACGGCAACGCCGTCGCGGCGGACGGTGGGGTGTGGGACCGCATCGCCCAGTGCGAGAGCGGCGGCAACTGGCACATCAACACCGGGAACGGTTACTACGGAGGGCTCCAGTTCTCCGCCGGTTCCTGGCGCGCGTACGGCGGTACGGCCTACGCGTCCACGGCCGACAAGGCGTCCAAGGCGCAGCAGATCGCTGTCGCTACGAAGCTGCAGCGTGCGCAGGGGTGGGGCGCGTGGCCGACCTGCGCGGCGCGCGCGGGGGCGTCGGGGAACGCTCCGGCGGGGGCCGCGTCGGGTGCGACCGGCAAGGCCGCGCCGTCAAAGCCCTCCAAGTCGTCCAAGTCGGCGAAGGCGCCGGAGCGGTCGGTGGGGCACACCGGGCGTGGCTCGGCCCGTGGTGGCTACACCGTTCGGAGTGGTGACACGTTGAGCGGTATCGCGGCGCGGCATGGGACGACGTGGCAGCGCGTGTATGCGGCCAACAGGGCCGTCATCGGTGGGGATCCCGATGTCATCGTGCCTGGACAGCGGCTGAGGGTCTGACGGTCTGAGGATCTGCGTTCGGCTGCGGGTCCGGTGGGGGCGGGCCGCGCAGTTCCCCGCGCCCCCAAAGGCAAAAGCAGGGGCGCAGCCCCGCTTTTGAGGGGCGCGGGGAACTGCGCGCTCAGCCCCCACCGGCCCGCAGGCAAGAACGCACGCGGCCGACCGGGTGGGCCCCCTGCAACCGCCCGCGCGGCTCGTGGAAGGGCGCCGCACCCCCACCTAGCGTGGCCCGATGTCGATCAAGCGCATGCGGTACGCGGCTGTCGTCGCCGCGGTTCTGGCCCTGCCGGCCCCCGCGGAGGCGGCGGCACCACCGACCCCGGCGTCCGGCCCCGCGACGGCGGACCGGGCGCCGTACGCCTGTGCGAAGGACCGCTGGCCGTGGGGCTGCGTTGCGAAGTGCGAGAGCTCCGGCCGCTGGAACGCGAACACCGGGAACGGCTTCTACGGAGGGCTGCAGTTCTGGCAGCCCACCTGGCGGACGTTCGGCGGCCTCGCCTACGCGCGGCGGGCCGACCTGGCCACGCGCGACGAACAGATCAGGGTCGCCGAGGAAGTACTGCGCGTGCAGGGCTGGAAGGCCTGGCCCGTCTGCTCCAAGAGGTACGGGCTCACGGGCCGCGCGCATGTGGTGAGGCGGGGGGAGAGTCTCTCCTCGATTGCCCGGGCCTACCGCGTCAAGGGCGGGTGGAAGGCGCTCTACAAGCTCAACCGGCAGCTGGTCGGGGCGCGTCCGGACCGCCTGAACATCGGCACGATGCTGCGGCTTCCGAAGGGGGCGGGCCCGGGACGGCGGCTCACTTCCCAGACCGGCGGAGGGGGTGAGCCGGCGCCCGCCGCGAGCCGCCCGAGCACACCGACTCCGCTGATCCCCTCGACCCGGCCGACCCGGCCGACCCAGCCGGTCCAGCCGACTCAGCCGGTCCTCCCTGTCCCCCCGGCCGTCCCCTCCGCGCCGGTCACGTCGGCCTCGCCGGTCCTGACGGACCCGACGCCGCAGACCTCCCCGTCCCCGTCCCCGTTCCCGTCGCTGTCACCCTCTCTGTCGCCTCGCCGCTGAACACGACCGCGCCGCGCCGGAGTTCGTACACGAGGTTCGGGGCGGCGCACAGGCCGGGCGGCAGGCGCTGTTCGGCCACGACCACGCAGGCGTCGAGGCCGCGCAGCAGCTCGTACGTGCGGGCCGCGACCGTCGGGGACATGCCCTGTGCGGGCTCGTCGACGAGGACCACGCGCGCGCGTGCCAGCAGGGCGCGGGAGAGGGCGAGCATGCGCTGCTCGCCGCCGGAGAGCGTGCCCGCTCTTCGGGGCAGCAGGGCGTCGAGCCGTGGGTAGGCGTCGAGGGCGGGCGAGAAGGGGCGTCCCGAGGCGGCCAGTTCGAGGTTCTCGCGAACCGTGAGCGAGGCGAACACCGCACGGCGGTCAGGGACGAGGCACAGGCCGCGGCGGGCCCGTTCGTACGCGCGCAGACGTGTGACGTCGGCGCCGTCCCAGACCACGGCGCCGTGGGACAGGGGCAGGGTGCCGGCCAGGGCGCGGAGCGCGGTCGTACGGCCGGAGCCGTTGCGGCCGAGCAGGACGGTGACGCCGGGCGCGGGCGCGTGGAGGGTGACGCCGTGCAGGGCCTCCAGTGGGCCGTAGCGCACGCGCGCGTGGCGCAGCGAGATCCCGGCCGCGCTCATCCGCCGGACCTGCCTGCCCCGTCGTCGTACTCGTCCAGCCCTTCGAGTACGTGGTCGGCGGGGCCGGAGGCGACGACGCGGCCCGCGGTCATGACGTGCACGGTGTCGGCGAGTCCGGCGACCAGGTCGAGATCGTGCTCGACGACGAGCAGGGCCGTTCCGTCGGCGGCGAGCGCGCGCAGCACGCGGGCCAGTGCCGTCACTTCGCCCGTGTCGAGACCGGCCGCGGGTTCGTCGAGCAGCAGGACGCGTGGGCTTGCGGCGAGGGCGCGGGCGAGTTCGACGCGTCGCAGGGTCCCGGTGGGCAGGTCCGCGGCGGGCAGCGTCCGTACGGTTCCGTCGAGCCCGAGCAGCCGCAGGGCCCGTTCCGCCGCTCCGGTGTCCGTGACCCGCCCCTGCTCGGCGCCCACTTGGACGTTCTCGGCCACGGTCAGGGTCGGGAAGACGGCCAGTTGCTGGAACGTGCGGGCGATGCCGAGCCGTGTCCGTGCGTGGGCGGGCAGCCGGGTGATGTCCCGTTCCCCGAGCGCGACGCGGCCCGACACCGGCCGGACGGTTCCGGCGAGGCAGTGGAACAGCGTGCTCTTCCCGGCCCCGTTGGGCCCGACGACCGCGGTGATCCGGCCGGGCGGCAGATCGAGGTCGACCCCGTCCAGCGCGGTGAACCCGTCGTACGCGACGCGCAGGGCCCGGGCCCGCAGTACGGGAGGGCCGGGTGCCGAGCGGCCACCCGGAGGGCGGAGGGGCCTCACCCCAGCCCCCGCGGCGCCACCGGGGCCGCCCGCGCCGCCCGCGCCCGCAGCGGCCGCGCACGGGCCAGGGCCACGGTCGGACCCGGCCCGTTCCGCCGCGCCGGACGGCCACCGCGTACCGGAGCCGTCGGCGTCGGACCCGGCCGGTGGCACCGGCCGTCGTACCAGCGGCTGTTCGACGGCGCGAAAGCGCAGCGTGTCAGTGGCGGCAGACGTCCCCGGCACGGGCCTCTCCACCGGAGGTGTCCCCACCGTGGGCCTCTCTACAACCGGCCTCCCCACCGCCGGCCTCCCCTCCGGGCGCGTCCCCTCCGGGAGCGTCGCCGCGGCAGGCCTCCCCGGCGGGGGCGATCCCTCCCTGGGCGATCCCTTTCCGGGCGTTCCCGCCCAGGGTGCTTCCGCCGTGGGCGTGCCGGCCGAGCGTGACTCGGCCGTGGCGTCCCGCGAACCCCGCGACGTGCCCGCGTTCCGTAGCCGCGCTCGGACCGTTCGTCGCGCCCCCGCCCCCAGCGGGGTCAATGTCACTTCGCGGTGCAGGCGCAGGCCTGATGCAGCTGAGCGCAGGGCCTCGTACGGGCCGCCGGGGAAGCGGCCGATCAGGACCGCCAGGATGCCTGTCGCCGCCGCTGCCACGCCGCCGCGCGTGCCCGCGTCCAGGCCGACCAGGAGGGCCGCCGCGAGCAGGGCACCCAGGACGCTGTCGGCGCCGAGCACCACGATCGCGGCGAACCACAGCAGAGCGCGGACCGGGTCGTACGCCGCCGGGTCGAAGGCGCGTACGCCCATGCCGAGCATGCCGCCGCCCAGCGCGGCCAGCGCCGCGCCCGCGACGAAGGCCGTCAGTTTGAGGCGCGGGACGCGGACGCCCGCCGCCGACGCGCCCGCCTCGTGGTCCCGCATCGCGGCCAGGGCACGGCCGGTACGGCCCCGGCGGAGCGCGTGGACGGCCCACACCGCGCCCGCCAGGAGGAGGAGTTCCAGTGCGTAGTACGCGCGGTCGCCCTCGAAGGCGGCCGGGCGGCCCAGGCTCAGGCCCGAGGTGGCGTACGGCTGGGCGAGGACGAAGCGGCTGACGCCGACGCCCACCGCGAAGGTCGCCAGGGCGAGGGCCAGACCGTGGCGGCGGATGGCGGGCCAGCCCGTCAGCAGGCCCAGGGGCGCCACCAGCAGTACGGCGGCCATGAGCGCGGCCAGTTCCGGGAGTTCGGGCAGGCCCGGGAAGCGGCCCGCCGCCAGCAGTGCCGTGAAGAGGGCGCCCAGACCCGCGTACGCGGCCTGGCCGAGGGAGATCTGGCCGCCGCGGCCCGTGACCACGACCAGGGAGAGCAGGACCACGCCCAGCGCCGGTACCTGGACCGCCGTGTGCAGGTCCGTACCCGCGAAGCCCAGGGGAAGGAGGAACAGGACCGCCGCGACGATCCACGCGCCCGGCGGGGTCGGCACGCGGGCCGTCGCCGTGCGCGGGAGGGCGTCCCGGGCGCCGATCCCCGGCAGCACCAGGGCGGCGACAAGCAGGGCGACGACGAAGAGGTTCGCGCCGACCGCCTGGAGGAGGGGTTCGAGGCGGCCTCCGGGGTGCAGCCGGGTCAGCTGGCTCTGGGCGACGCCGATGCCCAGGGCCACCACCACCGCCACCGGCAGGCTCCGCATCCGGGCGGCCACCGCGACCGCCACCACCTCCATGACCAGCAGGGGCATGCCGTACGGGTCCAGGCGTACGTACGGGGCCAGCAGCACCCCCGTCAGGCCCGCGGTGAACGAGCCGAACGCCCAGCCCGCCGCGGCCACCCGGTCCGCGTCGACGCCGGTCAGCGCGGCGAGCGAACGGTCGTCGACGACGGCCCGCAGTTCGCGGCCGAAGCGGGTACGGCGGATCACCGCTCCCACGCCGGCGGCCAGCACGACTGCCACCGTCAACTGCCCCCAGGGGTCCGCGGAGACGAGCGTCGGCGCGTCCGAGCGCGCGCCCGGCCCCCATACGAGCGCCGCCCCTCCGACGAGCAGGACGAACACGCCGATGGACGCGACGAGGGTCTGCGCGGGGTCGCCGCCCAGGACGGCCAGGGGGCGGAAGACGAATCGTTCCAGCGCCGCACCGATCGCCGGAGCCACCACGAGCAGGGTGAGCGGCGCGGCGAGCGAGAGTGGCCAGTCCCACTCGACGGTGAGCCCGCGCAGCACGTAGGCGCACACCATCGCGATAGCGCCGTGCGCGAAGTTGAGCACGCCCGTCGCCCGGTGGGTGACGACCAGTCCGATCCCGGTGAGCGCGGCGGCGCTGCCCACGGAGAGCCCGGCGAGCGTGAGGTCGTACGTCAGTGACGACATCAGTGGTGACGACATCGGTGACGCCATCAGCCGGTCGCCGCCCCGGACGAGGGACCGTCCGAGGAGGCGCCGGGGGAGACATCGGGGGAGGCGCCTGGGGACTCGTCCGCGGGGTCGTCCGAGGCCGTAGGTTCGCAGATCGGGCAGGGGGCCAGGTCCCCGCCCGCGAGGACCCGCGAGTCGACCGGCAGGGCTTCCGGCTTCCCGGCGACGAGCGGGCAGTCCGCGCGGTGCCACAGCGTGCCGCCCGGCACCATCAGCAGATCCCCGCTGACCGCCACGGGCGCGGCGGCCGGCCCGTCGGCGGAGGCGGCGTCCTCGGGGCCGGCCGCCACCAGGAGCCCGTACAGCTCCTCCACACGAGTCGCCGCGAGGGCGTTCCTGCCGTGGGTGAGGAGGACCGCCGCGGCGATGATCAGGGCCGCTCCGGGCACCGTGCAGGACGCGAGGTAGGGCAGCTGCCGTTCCGCGTACCGCTCGCCGGAGATCCCGTACCAGCCGAGGACGCACAGCACCGCGCCCGTGGCGAGCGCCGCCCACCCGGCCCAGAGGACGGGACGCACATTCCGCAGTCGAGCAGTCCGCATGGGGGCTCCACATGATGTGTCCGGCCGTATGTGTGCGGCTGTCTTCCAAGTCCGCCGACGGACTTGCACTATGCCTTCTGGAAGCTGTCCCTGAAAGCTCCGGGCGCGCACGGCCCGGACCGACACCCGGTGGTGAGCCAGATGGTTCTCGGGAGTGATCTCAGGCGGGGTACGGGCCGTGGGCTGGCGGTGGCGGTGCTCCTGCTCGCCCCGGCCCTCACGGCGTGCGGCGACGACAGCGGCGGTGACGACACGGATCCGCCCTCGCCCTCCGCGGAGCGGACCTCGGAGGCCGTGCCGAGTCCGAGCGCGAGCGCGCCGGACGACCCGGCGGCGGCCGAGAAGGAGATCAAGGAGAACTGGAAGAAGTTCTTCGACCCCGCCGTCCCCACGAAGGAGAAACAGGCCGTCCTGGAGAACGGCGACGCGATGGACGCGGTCCTGAAGAGCTTCAGCGGCGACGAGCGGGGCGGACAGGTGGAGGCGACGGTCGGCAAGGTCGCCTTCACCTCGCCGACCGGCGCGGACGTCACGTACACGCTCACCCTGAAGGGCGCCACGGTCATGCCGGACGCCGCCGGGACCTCCGTCGAACAGGACGGCACCTGGAAGGTGTCGGTCAGGACGCTGTGCGGTCTGGTCACGCTGAGCGGCAATGCCTCGCCGGGGCCGGGCTGCTGAATCCGCTGTCGCGGGCCTGCTGTTCCTGCTGCTCCTGGCGGGCACGGCCTGCGGCAGCCGCCTCCCCGAGAGCGACTTCGAGAACCGGCCCGACCGCACGCCCGCCAGCACCACCGCGGAGCCGATCCGCGTGGGCATCGTCACGAGCGCCACCAGCCCGGTCGGCGGCGACGCCTTCACCGGTCCGCGCGACGGCGCGAAGGCCTGGTTCGACGCCCTGAACGCACGCGGCGGCATCGCGGGACGCAGGGTCGAGGTGCGCACGTGCGACGACGGCGGCAGCGGCGTCGGCAACAACGAGTGCGTGCACAAGCTCGTCGACGAGGACGAGGTGGTGGCCCTCGTCGCCACCACCGCCCTCGACTACGCGGGCGCCTCCCGGGTCTCCCGCGCGCGCGTGCCCGACATCGGAGGGCAGCCCATCGGCGCGGCCTACGACACCTGGCCGCACCTCTACGGGATCTACGGCAGCCTCGCGCCGAGGAACGGAGAACCCGGCTGGGACGGCGAGTTGTACGGCGGCACCGAGATCTACCGCTACTTCAAGGAGCGGCAGGGCGCGCGTACGGCGGCCGTCGTCTCGTACAACCAGCCCGCGTCGGCGGCGTACGCCCGGCTCGTCGTCCGGGGCCTGAAGGCCGAGGGGTACGAGGTCGTCACCGAGCAGGTCGACTTCGCGCTCCCCAACTTCCGGGCTGTCGCGGCCGATCTGCGGGAGCAGGGCGCCGACCTGGTCCTCGACGCCATCGACACCTACGGCAACGCCCGGCTGTGCGCGGCGATGGACGACGTCGGGGTGAAGGTCCTCGCCAAGGTCACCAACGTGCAGAACTGGACGTCCACCGTCCGCGAGGACTACAAGGACTCCCCGCGCTGCCGCAACACCCTGTGGGCGACGGGCGCGAGCCGCAACTACGAGGACACGGGCCACGAGGCCGTACGGGAGTTCCGGGACGGCACGAAGGCGCTGAAGACCCGCTCCCAGTGGCAGGTGGAGGGCTGGGCCGCCGCGATGTGGTTCACGGACGCGGCCACCTCCTGCGTGAGGACGGGCGTCACGCGCGCGTGCGTCGACCGCTACATGGCCGCGGGGAAGCCGTACACCGCGAAGGGGCTGCTGCTGCCGGTCCGGTTCGCGCACCTGCCCGAACCGCCCAGGACGCGCAGGACGTGCCTGTCGGTGGCCCGCTGGGAGGACGCCCGCGGATGGGTGAGCCAGGGAGACATGGACCACGAGTGCCACGACGTCCCGCAGCTCTCCTACAAGCCCTGATGCACGCGGGCCCCAAAAGGTTCCCCCATCTGGTTACCGATGGCGCAACTGTTCGGGAACAGAGTGATAAGCAAGCCCAACCATCGCATCCGTACCCAGGTCTAACCCTCTGGTAGCTGGACGAGCCGGAGATACGGGGACGCATGCAGATTTCCTTCCTTATACACAACGCCTACGGAATCGGTGGGACGATCCGGACGACGTACAACCTTGCGAACACCCTGGCCGAACAGCACGACGTGGAGATCGTCTCCGTCCTCCGCCACCGCGAGGAGCCGGTCTTCGCACGGAACCCGCGCGTGCGCCTGCGCCACCTCGTGGACCTGCGCAGGGGCGGCCCCGGGTACGAGGGCGACGACCCCGACTACCGGAAACCTGCCCGGGTCTTCCCGAAGGGAGAGATCCGCTACGAGCAGTACAGCGCCCTGACCGACCGCCGTATCGCCGAGCACCTCTCCACCGTCGACGCCGATGTCGTGGTCGGCACCCGCCCCGGCCTGAACGTGCACCTGGCCCGCGAGACCAGGCGCGGCCCGGCCCGCGTCGGCCAGGAGCACCTCACCCTCGACAGCCACTCCGTCGGACTGCGCACCGAACTGCGCGGCGCCTACCCGCGTCTCGACGCGGTCACCACGACCACGGAGGCGGACGCCGCCGCGTACCGCACCAAGATGCGGCTGCCCGGGGTGCACGTCGAAGCCGTGCCCAACTCGGTGCCCGCGCCCGGCATAGAGCCCGCGGACGGCAACGGCAAATGGGTCGTCGCGGCCGGCCGGCTCGCCCCGGTCAAGCGGTACGACCTGCTCATCAAGGCCTTCGACCTGGTGCGCGCCGAGCGGCCCGACTGGCGCCTGCGGATCTACGGCAGCGGGAAGCAGAAGGACAAACTGCGCCACCTCATCGACGAACTGGGCCTCTACAACCACGTACTGCTGATGGGAGCGGCCAACCCCATCGAACCGGAGTGGGCCAAGGGCTCCATCGCCGCCGTCACCTCCAGCCTCGAATCGTTCGGCATGACCATCGTCGAGGCCATGCGCTGCGGCCTGCCCGTCGTCTCCACCGACTGCCCGCACGGCCCGGGGGAGATCATCGACAACGGTGTCGACGGACGCCTCGTACAGGTCGGCAACGTCCAGGCCATCGCGGGCGGCCTGCTCGAACTCATCAACGACGACACGCTGCGCCGGCGGATGGCGGACGCGGCGCTCAAGGACTCCGAGCGCTTCGACCCGTCCCGGATCGCCGAGCGCTACGAATCGATCTTCGGCGGTCTCGTCTCACGGGGCGGCACCACGAAGATCGGCCGGGTGCGCGGCTCACTGCACCGCACCCGAGGAGCCCTGCTCGGCAGCGCGTACGCCGTGCGGGACGCCGGACTGACCGTATTCGGGAAGGAGCGTTCCGCATGATGACGCTGGCTCCGCAGACCGCGCAGACACCCACCGACGAGGACGCCGCCATGCCGCCGCGCGCCGACTGCCTCGCCGACTCCGCGGGCGGTCTCACCTTCGACATGGCCGAGACGGGCGAGAGCGGTGACACCCACCTCGTGCTGATCCACCGCGACGGCGTCCAGGAGGTCCGGCTGCCGCTCGCCCCGGCCGCCGACGGCCGGCTGCGCGCCGCGCTGCCCAGCGGCGTCGAACTGCCCGAGGGCCGCTGGGACGCCTTCGCGCAGACCGGCGACGGCGAACCGCAGCGCCTGACCCCCGGCCTCAACGACCTGCGCTCCCTCGTCGACCGGGTGCCGAGCGGCGCGCGCGGCCATGTCGCCGTCCGTATCCCGTACGCGACCAAGCACGGCAACCTCTCCGTCCGCAGCTGGCTGCGCGCCCCGCACGCGGAGGCCGGCGAACTGCACGTAGGAGAGGGCGGCCTCGGCGTCCACGGCCAGGTGTACGGGGTCGCGCTCACCCCGGACGCGTACGTCGAACTGGCCGGCCGCGAGGAGACGGAACCCGGGGCGGGGGCCGACGCGCCGAGGATCGGGGTCCAGCGGGACCAGGCGCTGTTCCGCTTCACCGTGGACTACGGCGATCTGCCCGAGGGCGTGTGGGACCTGTGGCTGCGTCCGGCGGGGGAGAGCGGGCCGCGGGTACGGATCGCGCGGCTGCTCGACGACATCGCCGACAAGAAGCCCATCTTCACGTACCCGAAGGTCACAGTGGAGACGGAGTACGGCACGGTGACGGCCGGGCCGTACTACACGGGCGACAACGACCTCTCGGTGGCCGTCACGGCGGCAGCAGGCTAGGGGGCCCGAAGGGGCGCGGGGAACTGCGCGCCCGGCCACGACGCGCCCGCGGACGGTGCGGACACGATCAGTACTGCTCGGGGCCGGCCCCCGGACGCTCCTGCCCGAAGCGGATCTGCGGGCTGTCCTCCTGGCCGGAGCGGGTCTGGGGCGGGGTGATCGCCGCGAACCGCGGGTGGTGCAGGTCGAACGCCGGCGACTCGGAACGGATCCGGGGCAGCGTGGTGAAGTTGTGCCGCGGGGGAGGGCACGAGGTCGCCCACTCCAGTGAGCGGCCGAAGCCCCAGGGGTCGTCGGAGTCGACGGGCACGCCGTACCTGGACGTCTTCCAGACGTTGTAGAGGAACGGCAGCGTCGACATGCCCAGCAGGAACGCGCCGATCGACGAGATGGTGTTGAGCGCCGTGAACCCGTCGGCCGCCAGATAGTCGGCGTAGCGGCGCGGCATGCCCTCCGCGCCCAGCCAGTGCTGCACCAGGAACGTGGTGTGGAAGCCGACGAACAGCGTCCAGAAGTGCAGCTTGCCGAGGCGTTCGTCGAGCATCTTGCCGGTGAACTTGGGCCACCAGAAGTAGAAGCCGCCGAAGGTCGCGAAGACGACGGTGCCGAACACCACGTAGTGGAAGTGCGCCACCACGAAGTACGTGTCCGTGACGTGGAAGTCCAGTGGCGGCGAGGCCAGGATCACCCCCGTCAGCCCGCCGAACAGGAACGACACCAGGAAGCCCGTCGCCCAGAGCATGGGCGTCTCGAAGGACAGCGACCCCTTCAGCATCGTGCCGGTCCAGTTGAAGAACTTCACCCCCGTGGGCACCGCGATCAGGAACGACACGAACGAGAAGAACGGCAGCAGCACCGCGCCCGTCGCGAACATGTGATGGGCCCACACGACCACCGACAGACCGGTGATGGCCATCGTGGCGCCGACCAGCGTCAGATAACCGAAGACCGGCTTCCTGCTGAAGACCGGGATGATCTCCGTGATGATCCCGAAGAACGGCAGCGCGATGATGTAGACCTCGGGATGCCCGAAGAACCAGAAGAGGTGCTGCCACAGCAGTGCCCCGCCGTTCGCCGAGGCGAAGACCTGCGAGCCGAACCTGCGGTCCGCCTCCAGGACCAGGAGCGCGGCAGCGAGCACCGGGAACGCCAGCAGGATCAGGATCGACGTGAACAGCGTGTTCCAGGTGAAGATCGGCATCCGGAACATCGTCATGCCCGGGGCGCGCATCCCGATGATCGTCGTCAGGAAGTTCACCGCGCCGAGGATCGTGCCGAAGCCGGCCAGCGCGAGACCCATGATCCACATGTCGGCGCCGATACCGGGTGACCGTTCCATGCTGTTCAGCGGCGCGTACGCGAACCAGCCGAAGTTCGCCGGGCCCTCGGGCACCAGCAGCGAGCCCAGCACGATCAGCCCGCCGAAAAGGAACAGCCAGTACGACAGCATGTTCAGCCGGGGGAAGGCCACGTCGGGCGCGCCGATCTGCAGCGGCATGATCTCGTTGGCGAAACCGGCGAAGGTCGGCGTCGCGAAGAGCAGCAGCATGATCGTGCCGTGCATCGTGAACATCTGGTTGAACGTGTTGTTGTCGATGAGCTGCGTACCGGGCCGCGCCAGCTCCGCCCGCATCAGCAGTGCCATCAGACCGCCGACCAGGAAGAAGGCGAACGACGTGATGAGGTAGAGGTGGCCGATCTTCTTGTGGTCGGTGGTCGTCAGCCAGTCCACGACCAGCCGTCCCGGCCGCCTCACCGGTACGGGCCGTAGCGCCGCCTGTGCGGTGTCCGTCCCCATCGCCGCCCCCTCGCTCGTCGCGTCCCGGGCCTCCTGAAGCACACGCCATGATGCTCGCGTGGCACCGCGCTCCGACAGGGGGCGTACGTGGGCTCTGTGCTTGAACCATGTATTTCCTGTGGCGGGCCAACTTCCTTGCGGAGCCGCGCAATCGGAAAGGAAAGGCAGGGAAAACGGTCCGGATACCCGCTTTTGGCCGTGGCATTCGGAGCCGCTTCGAAGATAGTCCCGGGCGGCGCAGAATTACGTTCGAAGGCGGGCGGAAAACGTGTGGAACCGCCCGTTCGTGTGACGCCTTGTCGCGTAACCGCTGATGTCGGGGCGGGCGGAACGGATGTCGTTGTCCTGTGACAGAAGCGTGACCGGAGGGGGACCGGTGACTGATGGTGGCGGGGCCGGGGTTCCGTGTCCGCGCGGGGGCGCCTAACGTGGCGGCATGGCACCCATTCCCACTCCGCCCGCGGAGCCCTCGGACACTCCGGACGCGTATGTCGGCCTCGACGCGGGGGGTGCGGAGCGGCAGGCTCGTGCGCGCGGGTGGTCGACCGTGCGGGCGTTGCCGCCGGGGGCGATCATCACGATGGAGTACTTGTCCGGACGCCTGAACTTCGAGGTCACGGACGGACGGGTCACGCGCTGCTGGAAGGGGTGACCTGGCCGGTACGGGGCGGGTACGGGCTGGTGGGGGCGTGCCGCGCAGTTCCCCGCGCCCCTGAAGTGCCCCTGACGGGGCGGAACCGGGTGCGTTTGTACGCGCGGGTGCGTGGGGGTTGGCCGCGCAGTTCCCCGCGCCCCTGAAAGTGCCCCTGGCGGGGCGGGGCCGGTGCGTTTGTACGCGCGGGTGCGTGGGGGTTGGCCGCGCAGTTCCCCGCGCCCCTTAAGAGCGGGGCTGCGCCCCGTCAGGGGCGCGGGGAACTGCGCGCTCAGCCCCCACCGGGCCGCAGGCTCAAGAGCGCGGGCCAGGGCGCCTTCAGGGGCGCGGGGAACGGCGCGGTCAGCCCCCACCGGGCCGCAGACGGAAGTGCGTGGGGGGAGTGGTGTGCGTACCGGCCCCGCCGTGGCTGGACCGTGTTCAGCCCCCGGCCAGGGGCCGTGCGGGCTGCGTGCCACGTGTCACCCGGTCCGACTGCGGCGGACGCCGACTGCCCAGCGGAGTCACCGGCGTACGCTCCGAGCGGCTCAGATGCGGCCCGGGGGCCATATGCCCAGGCGGCCGGGCCGGCCGGGACGCGGCCACCGGCTCACGCACCACCGGCTCCTGCTCACCAGCCGGGCTGCCGATCGGGGTGAGCGGCACGGGCACCTCGGCCGGAGCCGGAGCCGGAGCCGGAGACGCGCCACGACGGCGGTCGCGCCATGCGTCCCGCAGATCGAAGATGCCGGACTCCGCACGGGCGATCAGCGGCTCGAACCATGGCAGCGCCAGCAGGATCAGCAGTCCCGCGGCCCACCCGAGCACCACATCGCTCAGCCAGTGCGTACCCAGGTACACCGTGGTCAGGCCGACTCCGAGGGAGACCACGGCGGAGAGGGCGGACAGCCACCGGCGGGCGCGCGGCGTCGAGGCCAGGTAGGCGAGGATGCCCCAGGTCACGACGGCGTTGGCGGTGTGCCCCGAAGGAAATATGTCGCCGCCCAGCCACATCTCGTTCGAGCCGACGCTGGTCGCGTAGTGCGGACCGAGTCGGCCCATGCTGATCTTCGCCGCGCCGACCGTGAGGTTCAGGAGCAGCAGCGAGGCGCCCAGCGTGAGCAGCGGGCGCAGTGTGTGCTGCCGCCAGGAGCGCCAGCCCAGCCAGGCGGCGATCATCACGGCGGTGGGGCCGCGCTGGCCCAGGACCACGTAGTAGTCGAGGAACGCGTGGATCTCCGGCCACTGCTGGTACGGCCGGAAGAACATGACCTGCCAGTCGAGCCGGACCAGCCATGAGGTGATCACGACGGCCCACACGATGGCCGCGTAGAAGGCGAGCGTGGACGCGAAGAGGACCACCCGGTGCCGGCTCATCCTGGGCACGTCGATGTGGGCCGGTCGTTCCGGCTCACGGTCCAGCCGGGCGAAGACCCGGTCCAGACGAGTCAGCTTTCGTTCGGTACGCACCCAATCGACGTTACAGCGAGTGAGCTGTGTTCCAGGCCGAAGCACCGTCTTTGTGATGACGATGTGATGTGGGATTGCTCTCAGAAGGGGGTTTATCGCCGTGGATTATGGAATCCCCCGTCCGCTCTTCCTTCAATTCGATTGATCATTCCGGAGCGGAGTTTTATGGCGCTTTCGAATTCGTTCACCGAATGCTTGCGTGCGCTTCTCCGGGCGCTCACCGGCCACCGTGTGTGATCACGGCGGACCCGACCCGTTCAGCCACCACGCGCCGTACACCGCCGACGCCACCGCCACACCGCCCAGCACCCACGCCGACCTGGACGTTCGCCGTCGCGCGAGGGCCAGGGCGAGGGGCAGGAGAAGAGGGAAGGCGGGCAGCAGAAGGCGTGGTTTCGAGCCGAAATAGCTCGACGCGCACAGTGCGAGGGCGGTGACGACCCCCGCGTACACCAGGAGCGGCAACGGCTGGCGCTGCCGTACGCAGATCACGTACAGCCGTACGAGCAGGGCGACTCCGGCGATCAGGGCCAGCCCGGCCAGGGCCGACGGGAACGAGGTGAACTTGTCGGCGACGAAGCGGGCGAACGCGTAACCGCCGTCGAAGCCGTTGCGCCAGCCCGCCTGGACGTCGAGGTAGCCGAGCGGGCCCCCGCCCGTGCGACGGCCGACCCACAGGACGTAGCCCGCCGCGCCGAGGGGCGCGATCAGCATGGCCAGGGCGCGCCGCCACCAGGACGCGCCCTCCTCGTCGGGCACGCTCCGCTCCCGTACGAAAGAGGCGATCGCCGTCACCCACACGGCCGCAACGACCGCCGCGCCCACCGGGCGGGTCAGACCCGCCAGTGAGGCGAGCAGGCCCGCGGTCAGCCAGCGGCCGGTCAGGACCGCGTACAGGGACCAGGCCGCGAGCGCCGTGAACAGCGACTCGCTGTACGCCATCGACTGCACGATGCCGACCGGCAGGACCGCCCACAGCAGCACGGCGCAGACTCCGGCCCGGCGGCCGTACACCTGGTCCGCGACCGCGAAGATCCCCCAGGCCGCCGCGAGCGAGGCGAGCCAGCTGACCAGCAGGCCCGCGTGCGCGGCGGAGAGAGGGGACACCGCCGACACCGCCCGCTCCAGCCACGGCAGCAGGGGGAAGAACGCCAGGTTCGAGTGCACGTCGCCGTTGGGCAGGCGCACCTCGTAGCCGTAACCCAGCTCGGCGACCCGGGAGTACCAGAGGGAGTCCCAGCGGGCCGAGAGCAGCCGCAGCGCGCTCGTGTCCCGCGTGGCGCTCCACACCGTGAGCACCAGCAGGCCGAGCGCGCGCACCGCCGCGTACCCGAGGAGGGCGGGCGCGGCGCGGCGCCAGGACGGCCCCGGGCGGGGCGGCGCGGCGGGCGTCTCAAGGTCGGTCACGGGCTCGATTATCGAGGGGGCCCGCAACCGCGGACCCCGGCGGGGGCGTGCTCCGGCACACGGCCCGGCGTGGAGCGGCGTGGCGCACGCCACACGTGTCCCAGGAGAACGTGAGAGGTCCGCCACCCGGCGCCGGGAGGAACTCGCGTACTCTGACGTCTCACTCGCCTTTGTTGCGTGGGCCGGGACACCGCTCCTCCCGAGCCGCAGTCGCAGGGAGTCCCCACCCAGCGGATCGCCGAACGCGAGGGAACATCTGGGAGGTACGTACATGTCCGGGACGACCACGGCCGCCGCGCGTCGCCGTCGGGAGACCGGGGCCGGTGCAAGCCGCTGGGTCGTCCTTGTGGTGCTGTGTGTCAGCCTGCTCCTGGTCGCCGTCGACGCCACCGTGCTCCACGTCGCCGTGCCCGCCGTCTCCGAGGACCTCACGCCCGGCGCGATAGAGCTGCTGTGGATCGTCGACATCTACCCGCTCGTCTGCGCCTCGCTCCTCATCCTCTTCGGCACCCTGGGTGACCGGATCGGCCGCAGACGCGTCCTCCTCCTCGGTTACGCGCTCTTCGGCGTCGCCTCCGCCGTCGCGGCCCTCGCCGACAGTGCGGAGGTGCTGATCGCGGCGCGCGCCCTGCTCGGCGTCGGCGGCGCGATGATCATGCCCGCGACGCTGTCCATCCTGCGGCAGGTCTTTCCCGCCCGGCGCGAGCGGGCCCTCGCCATCGGTGTCTGGAGCGCCGTCGCCGCCGTGGGCGCGGCCGTCGGACCGCTTCTCGGCGGATTCCTCCTGGAGCACTTCTGGTGGGGCTCGGTCTTCCTCATCAACATCCCGCTCATGCTCGTCAGCCTGCCCGTCGGACGGCTCCTGCTGCCCGAGTCGAAGGGCGAGCGCGACGGACCGTGGGACGTCGTCGGCGCACTGATGGCCGCGGCCGGCCTCTTCGGCGTGGTGCTCGGCGTGAAGCGGCTCGGCGGCGGAGAGGACCCGCTGAGCCTCTTCACCGCGGTACCGCTGATGCTGGGGGCCGGACTCCTCGTCGGCTTCGTACGGCGGCAGCGTCGGCGGCGCCATCCGCTGGTCGACCTCACGATGTTCTCCCGGCCCGCCTTCAGTACGTCCGTCGGCTGCATCGTGCTGGCGATGCTCGCGCTGGTCGGGCTGGAACTGATCGCCGCGCAGTATCTCCAGCTCGTCCTGGAGCTCTCCCCGCTGGAGACCGGGCTGCGGCTGCTGCCGCTCACCGTCGCCGCGATGGCCGCGGGGCTCGCCGGGGCGAAGCTGCTGCAGCGCTTCGGGCCGCGGACCATGGTGTGCGCCGGCTTCTGCCTCACCGCCGCCGCGGTCGTCACACTGACGGCGATGGGCGGCGAGGACAACGCCCCGCTCCTGCTGACCGGCTTCGTGATGCTCGGCTTCGGCCTGGAGGTCACGCTCTTCGGCGCGTACGAGTCGATGCTGAGCGAGGCTCCGCCGGAACAGGCCGGCGGGGCGGCGGCGATCGGCGAGACGTCGTACCAGCTCGGGGCGGGGATCGGGATCGCGCTCCTCGGAAGCGTGATGAACGCGGCGTACGCGCCCGGGCTCGCGTCCGTTTCGGGGGTGCCGCCCCGGGACGCCGCCGCGGCGGGGCATTCGCTGGGGGAGGCGTACGAGGTCGCTGCGCGGCTGGGCGGGGGGTCGGGGGAGGCTCTGCGGTCCGCCGCGCGGCATGCGTTCGTGCACGGGCTGCATGTGACGTTGCTGGTGAGTGCGGGGCTGTTGTTGCTGGGGGCGGTGATGGCGTTGCGGTTGCCCCGGGCGATGGAGTGCGGGGAGCCCTCTCGGGCTGAGGTGCCGGGGCCGAGGGAGGGCTCCGGTGCTCCCGTGCCCTTCGAGTCTGTTCGCTGACCGTGCGTCGTGGCTCGCGCCCAAGCCTTACCCGCCCGCTCCGCCCGTGCGGGGCGCTACACCGTGCGGGTTTCCCGTGGGGCGGCCCCGCCGTCGGCGGCTGCGGGGCAGTGAGAGGTGGTTTCTGTGCGGTCCTGGACGTGCGTCGTAGCGCGTCGTACGGTCTGAGGCGCCCGTAGTTACCACTGCTAGTTTTATGCGTCGGAGGTCTCCATGTCGAAGTTGCCGCCGTTCGATCCCGCCGATCCGCTCGGGGTCGACGATCTGCTGAGCGTGGAGGATCTGGCGGTCCGGGACACCGTGCGGGCCTGGGCCGCGGACCGGGTGCTGCCGTATGTCGCCGACTGGTACGAGCAGGGGGAGCTGCCCGGGATCCGGGAGCTGGCGCGCGAGCTGGGCGGGATCGGCGCCCTCGGGATGTCGCTCGACGGATACGGGTGCGCCGGCGCCTCCGCCGTGCAGTACGGCCTCGCCTGCCTGGAACTGGAGGCCGCCGACTCCGGAATCCGCTCGCTCGTCTCCGTACAGGGCTCGCTCGCCATGTACGCGATCCACCGGTTCGGCAGCGAGGAGCAGAAGCAGACCTGGCTGCCGCGGATGGCCGCCGGCGAGGTCATCGGCTGCTTCGGGCTGACCGAGCCCGACCACGGGTCCGACCCCGCGGGCATGCGGACGTACGCCAAGCGGGACGGCGGCGACTGGGTCCTCACCGGACGCAAGATGTGGATCACCAACGGGTCCGTGGCGGGCGTCGCCGTCGTGTGGGCGCAGACCGACGACGGCATCCGCGGGTTCGTCGTGCCGACCGACCGACCCGGCTTCTCCGCGCCGGAGATCAAGCACAAGTGGTCACTGCGGGCGTCGGTCACCAGCGAACTGGTCCTCGACGAGGTGCGGCTGCCCGCCGACGCCGTACTGCCCGACGTCACCGGGCTCAAGGGCCCGCTCAGCTGTCTGTCCCACGCCCGGTACGGGATCGTGTGGGGCTCGATGGGCGCCGCGCGGGCGAGTTTCGAGGCGGCGGTGGAGTACGCGAAGACGCGTGAGCAGTTCGGGCGGCCCATCGGCGGATTCCAGCTCACCCAGGCCAAGCTCGCCGACATGGCGGTCGAACTGCACAAGGGGATTCTGCTGGCCCACCACCTGGGCCGGCGCATGGACGCGGGACGGCTCCGTCCCGAACAGGTCAGTTTCGGCAAGCTCAACAACGTACGGGAGGCGATCGACATCTGCCGCACCGCGCGGACGATCCTCGGCGCCAACGGGATCTCGCTCGAATACCCCGTCATGCGCCACGCGACGAACCTCGAATCGGTGCTGACCTACGAAGGCACCGTCGAGATGCATCAACTGGTACTGGGCAAGGCGCTCACCGGTCTCGACGCGTTCCGGTAGGACCCCGGTTCGGCAGGACCCCGGCCGGGATGTCCCACCGCGGCGCCCGGAGACGGGTCCGGTGAGCGGCCTTGCCTAGCTCTGGTTGAAGAAGCCGTCCACACGACGGGCGGCGGGCTCCCCGCTGACGATCTCTGTGTCGGCGGGGGTCAGCAGGAAAACCCGGTTCGACACGCGCTCGATCGAGCCGCGCAGGCCGAAGATCAGGCCGGCCGCGAAGTCGACGACGCGCTTGGCGTCGGCGGCCTCCATGGCCGTGAGGTTCATGATGACGGGCACACCGTCGCGGAAGAGCTCACCGATGCCACGGGCGTCCCGGAAGCTGTCCGGGGTGACCGTGCCGATCCGTCGGCCCTTCTCCTCGGCGGCTTCCGATGCCACCTTGACCCGAGGATCCGTGACCCAGACCTCCCGGCTCCCGGTCTCGGATCCCTCGGCGTAGTCGTCGTCGTAGTAACGCTCGTCATCGTTGTCGTCGACGAGGCCAAGCCAGGCACTCGCCTTGCGCACCGATCCCATGGACGCCTCCTCTCACAGCGGTCTTTCTTCTTTCCGCATCCCCATGGTCGTGCATGATGCGGATGTCGCGCCAAGGGGATAGACGCCGCGCTGGGGTTTCGTGACGGTACTGGTGCACAGCGAATTCGTCGAGAGCCCGCGTACCCCAAGGGTCCTGCGCTACACCGCTGCTGACTGTGAGTGAAATATGATTCTTCACGGCGGACGGGTGACGGCTGGAGCGTTCGGGTGAACGAGCCGCCGCCAGGACGCCGCAGCTCAACGTCGTACACACCACGGGGGATCGTCGTGTTCGGAATCGTCAGGCCCTGCCGTCATCGGCTCGGAGAGAACCTCAAAACCCAATGGATGGCGCATTTGTGCGGGCTTTGCCTCGCACTGCGCGGAGACCACGGACAGTTCGCGCGCGTCGTCACGAACTATGACGGCTTGCTGATATCGGTTCTGACGGAGGCTCAGGCCGCGCCGGGAACGGAGTGGCGGCGTACCGCGGGGCCTTGTCCGCTGCGCGGAATGCGGAGCGCATCGGTAGCGCAGGGTGAGGGAGCGCGGCTCGCCGCGGCCGTTTCGCTGGTGCTCGCCTCGGCGAAGATGCGCGATCACATGGCCGACGGGGACGGGCTGCTGGCGCGCCGCCCGGTGGCGCTCGCGGCGCGCCGCGTTGCCACGAACTGGAGCAGGGCGGGCGCCAGGACCGGCTCGGCCGTCGGGTTCGACACCGCGGTGCTCGTCGACGCGGTGGACCGGCAGGTGGGCATCGAGACGCTCGCCGGGCCCGGTACACCGCTGCTGACCGTCACCGAGCCGACCGAGTCCGCGACCGCGGCGGCCTTCGCGCACACCGCGGTCCTGGCGGGCCGGCCCGGCAACGCGGCGCCGCTCGCCGAGGCCGGGCGGCTCTTCGGGCGGCTCGCGCATCTGCTGGACGCGGTGGAGGACCGGGCGGCCGATGCCGCCGCCGGTGCCTGGAACCCGCTCACCGCCACGGGGGCGTCGCTCGCGGAGGCGCGGCGGCTCGCCGACGACGCGCTGCACGGGATGCGGCTCGCGCTGCGTGACGTGGAGTTCACGAACGCGAAGCTGGCGCATGTGCTGCTCGTGCACGAGCTGCGGAACTCGGTGGACCGGGCGTTCGGGACGGCGTCCTGCTCGCACGCCACTTCGTACGGCAACCCGTACGCGCCCTCGGGCCCGGGGGGCCCGCCTCCGCCGCCCGAGCCGCCGCGGCGTGACCGGCGGGGGCTGCTCGCGGGGTGCGCGGTGTGGGTGGGGCTGGCCTGTACGTGTCAGATGTGCTGCGGGGAGTACCACGATCCGTGGTCGGGGGAGCAGAAGCCGGGGTTCTGTCAGCGGTGTGACGGCTGTGACGGGTGCTGCGATTGCTGCGAGTGCTGTGACGGATGCGATTGCTGTTGTGACGGTTGCGGTTGCGACTGCAGCTGCTGATCGCTGCGCTGTGGCCGGCCCAACAGATTGCGCAGTTCCCCGCGCCCCTGGGTGCCTAGGGACGCGTTGTCGGGTGCGGGTCCGCTGCGGCTGGCCGCGCAGTTCCCCGCGCCCCTGAAAGACTGCGGAGTTTCCCGCGGCCCTGAAAGGTAGGGCGGACCCCAGGTGCCTGGGGGCGCGGGGAACTGCGCAATGGGGGTTCGGGGGCGGAGCCCCCATGCGTGGACGGGAATGGGTAGGGGCGGCGGGGGCGGAGGTCTTGGTGGGTCAGTCCTTGAGTTCTGGTGGGGAGATCTGGGACTTGGTGATCGCCGAGCCCGTCGTACCCCACTTCTTGAGGATCTTCGCGTACGTGCCGTCGGAGATCAGCCCGTTCACGGCCGCCTGCACCGCAGGCGCCAGCTTCGTGCCCTTCTTGAACGCGAACCCCACATCCAGCCGACGGAACTCGTTCAGGAACTTCAGCCCCTCCTGCCGCGCGACGGCATACCGAAGCCCGTTGATCGTGCTCATCACCACATCACTGCGCCCCTGCTGCAGCGACGACCACAGCGCACCCTGCTCGCTGTAGGTCTGCACCTTGTACGCCTTCTCGCCCGCGTCGGAGCACACATGCTTCTGGTCCTCCAGCGTGGCCTCGAACGTGGTGCCCGCCCCGGTCGCCACGTTCAGCCCGCACAGCTGGGCGAGGTCGGTGACCTTGTCCAGGTCGCTGTCCTCGCGGGTCGCGAACCCCTGCCCGTCGTTGATGTAGGTGACGAAGTCGATGGTCTTGCGGCGCTCGTCGGTGACACCGAAGTTGCCGACCCCGACGTCGTACTTGCCGCTGTCCAGGGCCGGCAGGATCGCCTCGAAGCTCGCGGCCTCACGCTTGAGCCGCAGGCCGAGCGTCTTCGCGACGGCGTCCGCGAAGTCGACGTCCTGGCCCGCGAGGGTCTTGCCGTCCTCCAGGTAGTTGGTGCCGGGCGGCGAGCCGCCGACGCTGACGGCGAGGGTGAGCGAGTCGGTGCCGGCTGGCAGCAGTTCCGCGGCGGCCGCGTTCTTCGGGACGGTGGAGACGACGTCGGTGGTGGGGATCTCGTTGCTCTTGCCGGCGGCGGCCTGGGCGGTGCCGCCCGCCGCGGTGTCGTCGCCGCCGGAGCCGCACGCGGTGAGCAGCAGGGTCGCGGAGGTGATGAGGGCGAACGGCAGCAGGAGCTGGTTGCGGGCACGGTGAGTGCGGGCACGCGGGAACGTACGCATGGAGCGGTCTCCTGGAAGCAGAGCGCGGGACGAAGGATCGCGCGGTGAGGAAACGCGAAGGGGAGCGCCGAAGGGGGCACTGAAGGGCAGGAAGTGCGTGCTGGAGCGCGAGGTCCGAAGAGCACGAGGTCCGAAGAGCGCGAGGGGAGGGGTGCGCGTGTGAAGGCGGGGCTGCGGGTGAAGAAATGAGGATGGCGCCCGCCCTGGAAGGGCCCGGGCGCGCAGGGGGTCAGCTCAACAGGATGAGGACCACACTCGACCGAAGTCGATGTGGGAGCGCGTGACCAGCCACTGCTGCGAATACATGCGCACAAGTGGAACAGGCATTCGGTTGCACGTCAACCGGCGTGAGACGTACCGCTCACAGTGTGGACAGCCTTGACAGCCCGGGGAAACGCCCCCGTACTCTCAACGGACGGTCCTGCTGAGGGGTTTGGCCGTGATCCGCGTGAAGGCACCACCCGTGTTCGACTCGACTCGACGCATCACGGAGCCTTCGCATGTCCTCGCACACCCTCACCAAGGTGGCCGCACCGGAAGACGCGGTGCCCTCGCGCATCGTTCCCCGGCGCCGGACCGGCCAGTGGACCGCCGCGGGCCTCGTCCTGATCCTGCTCGGGCTCGCCGTCAACTCCGTCGCACGCAACGAGGCGTTCCAGTGGGACGTGGTCGGCGACTACTTCACCTCTGCCTCGGTCCTGCGCGGCCTCGGCCTCACCCTGTGGCTGACCGGCCTCGTCATGGCGCTCGGCTTCGCCCTCGGCGCCCTGCTCGCCGCGGGCCGGTTGTCCGGCAACCCCGTGCTGCGAGCGGTGAGTTGGGGGTACGTCTGGCTCTTCAGGTCGATGCCGATCCTGGTGCAGCTGCTGTTCTGGTTCAACATCGGGGCGCTCTACCCGACGCTCTTCGGCGTGAAGACGGTGAATCTGCTCGGCCCGGTCACGGTCGCGATCATCGGCCTCACCCTGCATGAGGCCGCGTACGCCGCCGAGGTCGTACGCGGCGGCATCCTCTCCGTCGACCGGGGCCAGATCGAGGCCGCCGAGGCGCTCGGGCTGAGCCGATGGCGCCGCTGGTGGAAGATCGTGCTGCCTCAGGCCATGCGTTCCATCGTGCCGCCGGCAGGGAACATGCTGATCGGGACGCTGAAGGGCACCTCGATCATCAGCGTGATCGCCGTGCAGGACCTGCTCTACTCGGTGCAGCTCGTCTACCACCGCACCTACCAAGTCATCCCGCTCCTGATGGTGGCCACGCTCTGGTACATCATCGTCACCTCCGTGCTCAGCGTCGGCCAGTACTACGTGGAGCGGCACTACGGACGCGGTTCGGAGCGCGCGCGATGAGCGGGGCGGGCGGAACAGGCGGCGCGGGCGGGACGGGTGCGGTGCGCCCGTCGCTGGTGATCGTGGGCGCCGGGCCGCGCGGGACCGGGCTGCTGGAGCGGATCGCCGCCAACGCGCCCGAGCTGTACGCCGGTTCGGGGCTCGACGTGCATCTCGTCGACCCGTATCCGCCGGGCGGCGGACGCATCTGGCGCGAGGAGCAGCCACCGCTGCTGTGGATGAACTCGCAGGCCCAGGACGTCACCATGTTCACCGACGACACCGTGGACATGGCCGGACCCGTACGGGAGGGCCCCACCCTGCACGAGTGGGCCGAACTGGACGGACGCCACTTCGCGGACCGGCAGCGGCAGGGCGCCTATATGCGCTGGGTGTACGAGCGGACCGTCGCCGCCCTCCCGCCGGGCATCCGGGTCCGTCACCACCCCCACCGCGCCGTGCGGGTCGGGGGTCCGCGCGAGGGCCGTCAGCAGGTGTGGCTGGAGGGCGTGCCGCGTCCGCTCCTTGCCGACCTCGTCGTCCTCGCCCTCGGTCATCTTGACGCGGAACTCGACTCGGAACAGCGTGAGTTGGCCGCGTACGCCCGTGCGCACGACCTCGTCCATCTGCCGCCCGACTTCACCGCCGACAGCGATCTGTCCGCCCTCGGCGCCGGTGAGCCGGTGCTCGTACGCGGCTTCGGGCTCGCCTTCGTCGACCTGATGGTCCTCCTCACGGAAGGCCGCGGTGGCCGCTACGAGACCGATGCGGACGGGGGGTTGACGTACCGGGCGTCCGGGCGGGAGCCCGTGCTGTACGTCGGGTCGCGGCGCGGGGTCCCGTACCACTCGAAGATCGGCTACGACTGGACCGGCGAACGCCCGCCGCTGCCACGGTTCTTCGGGCCCGGTGAGGTCGATGAACTGCTGGCGAGGCCCGGTGGGTTCGACTTCCGGCGGGACGTGTGGCCGCTGGTCGAGAAGGAGCTGGGCCTCGCCCACTACCACCGGCTGTTCGCGGCCCACCCCGACCGCACGGCCATGCCCTGGACCGACTTCGAGCGGCGCTACGAGAAGTGCGCAGCCGTCGACGACGCGGGCGGAACAGGCGGAACGGACGGGGCAGGCGGGACAGGCGGCGCCGAGCTCCGTGCGCTGGTCGCCGCCGCCGTGCCCGACCCCGCCGACCGCCTGGATCTGGCGGCGCTCGACCACCCCCTGGACGGCGTACGCCATCCCTCGTACGACACGCTCCAGGACGGTCTGCGCGCCTACATCGAAGGGGACCTCGCCCGGCGGCACGATCCCGCGCACAGCCCCGACCTGGCCGTGTTCCTCGGACTCCTGTCCGTCTACGGGCAGTTGGTGCGACTCGGCGACATCGGGCCCTGGTGGCACGGCTTCTTCAGCTACCTCGCCTCGGGGCCGCCCGGACCGAGGCTGCGGCAGATGCTCGCCCTGTCACGGGCGGGCGTACTGAACTTCCTCGGCGCCGGCATGACCGTGACGGCCGCGGACGGGGTCTTCCGCGCCACGACCACCACCGTGCCCGACGAGTACGTCGAGGCCCGCGCCCTCGTCGAGGCACGGCTGCCGCACCCCACGGTCGAGCGGACCCGCGACACCCTGCTGCGCGAGCTGTACGCCGAAGGGGCCGCCGCGACGCCCGAGGGCCTGCTCGCCGTGGACCCCGCCGACGGACGCGTCCTCGACCGGTCCGGCGCCCCGCACCCACGGCGCTTCGCGCTCGGCCCGCACACCGACGCCCGGGGTTCCGGCGCCTTCACCCGGCCCCGTACCGGAGGGCCCGCCTTCCGGCAGAACGACGCCACCGCGCGGGCCGCGCTGGCGTTCCTGCGCGACCTCTCCTGTCGCGCCACCGCCGCGTAACCAGCGCCCCGCAGCCGCAGGCGCGTTCACCGCACCCGCGCCCACGGCGCACCCCGCGCCCGCACCGCGCACCCCGTTCCCTCCTTCCGCCCCGAGGACCCCATGTCGCTGACCAGTGATCCACCCTTCGTCAAGGCGCCGGCCGAGCCCGAGGACTACGGCGCGCTCAAGGTGGTGCCCGTGCGGCACCCCTGGCGCTGGGCCGCCGTGATCGTGACCGCGGTGCTGCTCGCCCAGTTCGCCCACGGCCTCGCCACCAACCCCGGCTGGGAATGGGAGGTGTTCGCCGAGTTCTTCACCGCCGAGGTGATCCTCAAGGCCGTCTGGGTGACTCTGCAACTCACCGCGTACGGTACGGCGTTGGGCTTCGCCCTCGGGATCGTCCTCGCCTTCATGCGGCTCTCGGACAGCCCGTTCCTGAAGGCCGTCTCCTTCGCGTACATCTGGGCCTTCCGGTCCATCCCGCTGATCGTGCAGCTGCTCTTCTGGTTCAACCTCGCCTATCTCTACAAGGAGTTGAAGTTCGGCATCCCCTTCGGGCCGGGCTTCTTCACCTTCGACACGATGGGCCTGGTCGGCGCGATGAGTGCGGCCGTCCTGGGACTGGCCCTGCACCAGGCCGCGTACGCCGCCGAGATCGTGCGCGGGGGTGTACTGGCCGTCGACAGCGGCCAGTTGGAGGCCGCCGCGGCCCTCGGTATCCCACGTCTGCGGCAGATCCGCCGCATTGTGCTGCCGCAGGCGATGCGCTCCATCCTGCCGAACGCGGCCAACGAGGTGATCTCCCTCTTCAAGGGCACCTCGATCGTCTCCGTCATGGCGATCGGCGAGCTCTTCTACCAGGTCCAGGTCATCTACGGACGCAACGGCCGGGTCGTACCGCTGCTCATGGTCGCCACGGCCTGGTACATCCTCCTGACCACCGCGCTCTCCGTCCTCCAGCACTACGTCGAACGCCACTTCGCGAAGGGAAGCACCCGATGAGCGCGCCCACCACCCCTGCCGCCGGCACTGGCACCGCCACCGACGGCACGGCCGACGGGCCTGCCGCGCCCATGGTCGACGTCAGGGCCGTCCACAAGAGCTTCGGTTCGCTGGAGGTGCTCAAGGGCGTCGACCTGGAGGTGCGCGCGGGCGAGGTCACCGTCATCCTCGGCCCCTCCGGCTCCGGCAAGTCCACGCTGCTGCGCACCATCAACCACCTGGAGAAGGTCGACCAGGGCTGGATCAGCGTGGACGGCTCCCTGGTCGGCTACCGGCGCTCCGGCGACAAGCTCTACGAGCTGCGCGAGCGCGAGATCCTCAAGCAGCGCACCCGGATCGGGTTCGTCTTCCAGAACTTCAACCTCTTCCCGCACCTCACGGTCCTGGACAACATCGTCGAGGCCCCGGTCTCCGCGCTGAAGCGGTCCCGCAAGGACGTCACCGAGGCGGCGCGCAGGCTGCTCGACCGGGTGGGGCTCGCCGACAAGGCCGACGCCTACCCGAAGCAGCTGTCCGGCGGACAGCAGCAGCGGGTGGCCATCGCCCGCGCGCTCGCCCTGGAACCGAGGCTGCTCCTCTTCGACGAGCCGACGTCCGCGCTCGACCCCGAGCTGGTCGGCGAAGTCCTCGACGTCATCAAGGACCTGGCCCACCAGGGCACCACGATGATCGTCGTCACGCACGAGATCGGCTTCGCCCGTGAGGTCGCGGACACCGTCGTGTTCATGGACGACGGCCGCATCGTCGAACAGGGCGCCCCCGGCGACGTACTCGACGCGCCGAAGCACGAGCGCACCCGTGCCTTCCTCTCCAAGGTCCTCTGAGGTCCCGAGCGCTCCCTGACCAACTTCTCCACCGGCCTGCCGATTCCCTACCGGCCTGCCGACCGGCTTTCCGGTCGAGGCCGCCTCCGTTCACCGTCCGTCCCTTTCCAGCACAGGAGTTCACCGTGACATCCCGACGCACCCTCGCCGTCTCCGTCGCAGCCCTCGTCGTCGCCCCGCTGCTCAGCGCCTGCGGCGGTGACAGCGACGCGGCGACCGGAACGGGCTCGTCCGGCACCAAGAAGGTCGGCGACGTCAACATCGGCCCCGACCAGAACCGGATCCGCGGCAAGAAGGCCGACGAGATCGCCGCGCTCGTCCCGGCGGCGATCCGCGAACGCGGCACGCTGAAGCTCGGCCAGAGCGCCGACGCCTCGCCGCCACTCGGCTTCTACGCGACCGACGACAAGACGAGAATCGGCTCCGAGATCGACCTCGCGACCCTCGTCGCCGACACGCTCGGCCTGAAGCTCGACAACGACGAGGTCTCCTGGGAGAACCTCTTCGTCGGCCTGGACAGCGGCAAGTTCGACGCCGTCTTCTCGAACGTCACCGTGACCGAGGAGCGCAAGGAGAAGTACGACTTCGCCACCTACCGGCTCGACAACATCGCGTTCGAGGCGAAGAAGGGCAGCGGCTGGAAGGTCGACGGGCCCGAGGACGTGGCCGGCAGGACGATCGCCGTCTCCTCCGGCACCAACCAGGAGAAGATCCTCGTCGACTGGAGCAAGCAGAACGAGAAGGCGGGTCGCAAGGCCGTCTCCATCAAGTACTTCCAGAAGGACACGGACTACTACCTGGCTCTCCAGTCGGGCCGTATCGACGCCTATCTCGGCCCGAGCCCGTCGGCCGCGTACCACGTGTCCAGCGCCGGGCAGTCGGAGATCGTCGGCACGCTCTCGGGCGCCGGTGACGACCTCCAGGGCAAGATCGCCGCGACCACGAAGAAGGGCAGCGGACTCGTCGACGCGTACGCCGCCGCCGTCAACCACGTGATCGAGGACGGCAGTTACGCGAAGGTGCTCAAGCGCTGGGGCCTGTCGAGCGAGGCCGTCCCGAAGTCGGAGATCAACCCGCCGGGCCTGCCGAAGATCTGACGCCGGAGCCCTTCCACCTGCGTCCTGTTCCACCTACGTCCTGTTTCACCTAGGCCCCGTGCCGCCGCCGTCGCGGCGGCGGCACGGGGGCCTCCCAGAAAGGTTCTCCCTCCCATGACGCCACCGAACGGCCGGGGGCTTCTGCACCTGGCCGCAGCCGTCGACCAGACGGCGGCCCACGACGACGTCTCGGTCCACGTCGAGCTGACGCGGCTCGCGGAGAGCGGCGGCTTCGACTTCGTGACCCTGGGCGACAGCTTCGCTCGGCCGGGGTTCGACGCGCTCGCCGTACTGGCGCGGGTCGCGCCCGCCACGACCCGCATCGGGCTGGTGCCGACCGTCACCACCACCCACACCGAGCCGTTCCAGGTCCAGGCCGCCGTGGCGACCCTCGACCGGGTGAGCCGCGGCCGGGCGGGCTGGTGTATCGATGTGTCGACCACCGAGGGCGAGGCCCGCCTCTTCGGTCGTCGGCACGCCGCGCCCGTCGACGCGCTGTGGCAGGAGGCGGGACAGGCCGCCGAGGTGGCCGCCCGGCTGTGGGCCGGCGCCGACCGTGCGGACCCGCACCCTGTCCACCACCCGGTACGGGTCGTCGACGCCACCGACCGGCACGCGCGTACGACCGCCGCCCGGTACGCGGACGTGGCTCTGGTCCAGGGTACGAACCCGGCCCAAGTGGGGGCGATCCGGGCCGAGTTGCAGGCCATCGCGCTCGCCCACGGCCGGGACCCGGACGAGCTGCGGGTCCTCGCCGCCCTCACCGTCGACCTCGGTGACGGCGAGCGCGCGGCCGAACCGGGCCACGGCGGCGGAGGCCCGCGTCAGACCGCGCAGGGCCCGCTGTACCGCGGCGGACCCGTCGACCTCGCCGAACTGATCGCCGCCTGGCACGAGACCGGTGCCGCCGACGGCTTCCACCTCACCCCGGTCGAGCCCCGCCGGGACCTGGAACGCCTGGTCAACGGCACGGCCGCGCTGCTCCAGCACCGCGGACTCCTCCGCACCTTCTATCCGGGCAGCACGCTCCGCGAGCATCTGGGGCTGGGCAGGCCCGCCCACCGGTACGCCGTGACAGGGGGAACGTCATGACCGTACGGACGCCCGCAGAGCAGCCTCCTCGTGAGCCCTTCCAGCGCCTTCCCGAGCAGGTGCACCTCGCCGCGTACCTCCCCGGAGGTGGCGAGAGCACCGCCGGGGCCGACTTCGCGTCCTTCGAGCGTCTCGCGCGCACCGCCGAGCGCGGACTGTTCGACTTCCTCCTCCTCGCCGACCTGGACGCGGCCGGACGGCCCGAGCCGGTCACCGTGCTGAACGCCCTCGTCGGCGTCACCGAGCGGATCGGGCTCGCCGCCACGGTCGACACGGCCTCCAACGAACCGTACGAACTCGCCCGCAGGCTGGCCACGTTGGACCACCTCAGCGCCGGGCGGGCCGCCTGGAACGTGGCGGCGTCCGCCGACCCGCTCGCCCGTACCGCCGAATTCGTCGAGGTGGCACGGGAGTTGTGGGACTCCTGGACGCCGGACGGCGTCGTGCGCCCGTTCGCGCACCGCGGGCGGCACTTCGACATCGCGGGCGAGTTCACCGTGCCGCGCTCCCCGCAGGGCCACCCCGTCGTCATCCGTCCCGCCGACGACTCCCCGGAGGGACGCGCGTTCGCCGCGTCCACCGCCGAGGTGCTCCTCACGCGGTACGGGACCCCGGCGGCGGGCCGTGCGCTCCACGCCGAGGTGCGGAGCCGACTCGCCGGGTACGGCCGTGACCGCACGGACCTGAAGATCATGGCCGAGGCCACCGTCGTACTCGGCGCCACGGACGCCGAGGCGCGGGAGAGGGCCGCCGGGATCGGGGCGCCGGACGGCCGGTGGTCCTTCGTCGGCACGGCGGAGTCGGTCGCCGCCGGGATCGAGGACTCCGTACGGGCCGGCGCGGCCGACGGTTTCGTCCTCGTACCGCATCCGGCGACAGACGGCCTCGACGCGTTCGTGGACCGGGTCGTGCCGCTGCTCCAGGAGCGTGGCGCGTTCCGTGCGGAATACACCGGTACGACGCTGCGCTCACACCTCGGGTTGCCGGAACCCGTGTGGAAGGGCTGATCGCATGACGACGGACGCGGCGGAGGACTGGAAGCACTGGCACGAGCAGCGCACCCTGACGGTCTCCGCGCCCCACGGGCCCCTCGCGCTCCGCGGAACGCACTGGATCGAAGATCATCCGGAGGGACGAATTCCGGACATGCCCGGCCGCTGGACCCTCGACGGGGGCGCGGTGCTGCTCGCGGCGGGGGAGTCCGAGGGCGTCCTGGTGGCCGGACGGCCCCTGAACGGCCAGGTCAGGCTGGTGGCCGACCTCGGTCCGGCGGGCGAAGCCCGGGTCGCGTACGGGGAGCGCCGGTTCGTCGTCCTCGTACGCGAGGGTGTCTGGGGCGTACGCGACTTCGACCCCGCCTCACCTGCCCGGCAGGCGTTCCGCGGCATCGACGCCACCTCGTACGACCCGCGCTGGTCGGTGCCGGGGCGCTTCACGCCGTACGGGGAGAGACGGACCGTGCGCGTGGGGAACGCCGACGGGCGCGAGCGGGGGCTCGGGCTCGGCGGGGAACTCGCCTTCACTCTGGACGGCCGGGAGCTGACGCTGCAGGTGACGGTCCAGGAGGACGGTTCGCTGTGGGCCGTCTTCGGCGATTCCACCAGCGGGCACGGCAGTTACCGCTTCCGGTTCCTGCGACCTGCGGCGCCCGACGCCAGGGGGCGCACGACGGTGGACTTCAACCGGGCCCTGCTCCCACCGTGCGCATTCGCGGACCACTTCATCTGCCCATTCCCGCCGCCGGGGAATACCCTGGGCGCGGAGATTGCGGCCGGAGAGCGCAATCTGCTCCGGTGACGCGCTCAGCCCGATCCGTACGCGACCCATATATCGGCGCCGAAGAGATCAACACCCGTGGGACATACGTATGTTGAACGCCGTACGGCCGAAAGGCGCCCTTGCGTCGTTCGGGTGCGCGGCCAAATACTCCCCCCAGCGCCTTGTCAGGGGCACGGCGTATCCGGAATCCGGACACTCTGCCTCTGGCGTGCGCCTCACGGGCCCCGACCCCACGCGGGCCCCCGACTTCCCTTTGGAGGGAACGAACAGTGAGGACCAAGCGCACCACCCCCCGTAGTGGCATAGCGAGACGGACCCGGCTGATCGCCGTGAGCACCGGACTCGTGGCCGCGGCCGCGTTCACCGTCCCCGCGGCGAACGCGAGCGACGCATCGACGTTCAGCACGACCCAGCTGAAGAGCGCCAACTCCGCGGTGCTCAAGGCCGATGTGCCGGGTACCGCCTGGGCGACCGACGCCAAGACCGGCAAGGTCGTCGTCACGGTCGACAGCACTGTCTCCAAGGCGGAGATCGCGAAGATCAAGCAGGCCGCGGGCGCCAACGCCGGAGCCCTGCAGATCAAGAGCACCCCCGGCAAGATCAACAAGCTGATCAAGGGTGGCGACGCCATCTACGCGACCAGCTGGCGTTGTTCTCTCGGCTTCAACGTCCGCAGTGGCAGCACGAACTACTTCGTGACCGCCGGACACTGCACCGACGGTGCGGGCACCTGGTACTCCAACTCCGGTCGCACCACGGTCCTCGGGCCGACAGCCGGGTCCAGCTTCCCGACGAACGACTACGGGCTGGTGCGTTACTCGAACACCACGATCGCCAAGGACGGCACCGCCGGCAGCGTCGACATCACCAGCGCGGCCACCCCGAGCGTGGGCACCAACGTCATCCGCACCGGCTCCACCACCGGTACGCGCACCGGACGGGTCACCGCCCTGAACGCGACCGTCAACTACGGTGGCGGCGACGTCGTCTACGGCATGATCCAGACCACGGTCTGCGCCGAGCCCGGCGACTCCGGCGGTCCGCTCTACGGCAGCAACGGTGTCGCCTACGGTCTGACCTCCGGCGGCAGCGGCAACTGCACCTCCGGCGGCACCACGTTCTTCCAGCCGGTCACCGAGGCCCTGAGCGCCTACGGCGTCAGCGTTTTCTGACCGGCCCGCACCGAAGCAGCATCCGTACGGCCCGACCTGCAGCCAGCAGCAGACGAGCCCCCGCACACCGTTCGCGGTGCGGGGGCTCGTCCCTTGCCCTGCCCTGCGTGGCCCGCGCCGGCTCAGCCGTCGCTCCTAGGGGTGGCGCACAGCCAGTCCAGTACGTCGGGGAGGGCTTCCAGCGCCGAGAAGTGGCCCCCCTTGGGGTCCAGGACGGGGCGGGCGCGGGGGATGTTCCGGGCCAGCCACTCGAAATGGCCCACCGGGGAGAAGGTGTCCTCGGCGCCGTGCCACAGCAGCACGGGCCGGGTGATGCGCGCCGGGTCGAAGCCCCAGTGGCTCAGCAGCGCGAGATTGTCGTCGAGCCAGCCGTACGCCGAAGTGCGCAGCGCCGCACGGTAGTTGCGCAACAGCATGTCGCTCACGGCCGGAGTGGACACGATCCGCCGGTCGGACTCGGTGAGGCCGTCCCGGATCGACGCGAGGAGCTGCGCCGGGTCCGTGCGGATCTCGGCGGCCCGCGAGGCGAGCCGCTCCGAGAAGTCCACGGGGTCGGTCAGCGCCCGGGTGAACTCCTCGACGTGGGACTCCGCCATCCCCTCGAACCAGTTCAGCCCCTCGCTGGAGGGCGGCGCGAGGCTCGCCAGCGCGGCGGCCCGCCGTACCCGGGTCGGCAGCAGCGCCGCACAGGCCAGCGCGTGCGGGGCACCGCCCGCCCGGCCCAGCACCGCGAACGGACCCAGTTCGAGTGCGTCGGCCAGCGCGGCCACGTCCCGTGCAGCCTGGGCCACCCGGCGACCGGGGCCGCGGTCCGAATCCCCGTACCC
Organism: Streptomyces dioscori; assembly: GCF_003024195.1. Taxonomy (GTDB): domain Bacteria; phylum Actinomycetota; class Actinomycetes; order Streptomycetales; family Streptomycetaceae; genus Streptomyces; species Streptomyces dioscori. Next base: position 177,861 of record NZ_KZ679055.1, on the reverse strand, counting down.
GGGGCGGTCGTACGCGATGAACCGTACGCCGGGGCGTGCTTCGATCATGTCCTGCGGCACCACCCCCGTCCGGCAGCCCGGTGTGCCGTGCAGCAGCACCACCGGCGTCCCCTGAGGGTCGCCCCATTCCTCGAACGCCAGCCGCCGTCCGTCCCGCATCCGTATCCCGCCAGGCACCGCTGTCCTCCATCTCCCCTTCGTCCGCGCGCCGGAGTTACCGTCGAAGTACACACCTTTTGCGCCCGTTACGGACCCTGGGGGTCGTCATGGTCGAGGAGCTGGTGACGGCGGGAGTGGCACTCGCGTCCGTCGGAGCGGTGTACGGGATGGCGGCGGCCCGAGTCGTCAAACAATACGAGCGCGGAGTGGTGCTCCGGCTCGGAAAGCTGCGATCGGGGATACGCGGTCCGGGCTTCACCATGATCATGCCCTTCGTGGACCGGCTGCAGAAGGTCAATATGCAGATCGTGACGATGCCGGTGCCCGCGCAGGAGGGGATCACCCGGGACAACGTCACGGTCAGGGTGGACGCCGTCGTCTACTTCAAGGTGGTGTCCGCCGCCGACGCGGTCATCAAGGTCGAGGACTACCGGTTCGCGGTCTCGCAGATGGCGCAGACCTCGCTGCGTTCGATCATCGGCAAGAGCGAGCTGGACGATCTGCTCTCCAACCGCGAGAAGCTGAACCAGGGCCTGGAGCTGATGATCGACAGCCCGGCCGTGGAGTGGGGCGTCTCCATCGACCGGGTCGAGATCAAGGACGTGTCGCTGCCGGAGACGATGAAGCGGTCGATGGCGCGCCAGGCGGAGGCCGACCGTGAGCGGCGGGCCCGGGTCATCAACGCGGACGCCGAACTGCAGGCCTCCAAGAAGCTGGCGGAGGCCGCCGGAGTGATGTCGGAGCAGCCCGCCGCGCTCCAGCTGCGGCTGCTGCAGACCGTGGTGGCGGTCGCGGCGGAGAAGAACTCCACGCTCGTGCTGCCCTTCCCGGTCGAGCTGCTGCGGTTCCTTGAGCGGGCCCAGCCGGGGCACGGCCCGCATCCGGCACACCCGGCGCATCCGGGGACGGCTCACGTGCAGTCCCAGCAGGCGCCGCGGCCACCGCAAGCGCCGCAGGCACAGCAGTCACCGCAGGAGCCGGCCGAATCGCGGCAGGCCCTCGACGGGGCTTCGGGCCAGACCTCGGACGGCACCGCGGACCGGCCGCTGGAGCTGGCGGCTCAGGCGCAGCAGTTGCTGACCCAGTGGCAGCAATCGATGCAGGAGCAACTCCCGCCCGTCGAGACACCGCTGGATCCGGACTCCCGAGGGTCGAAATCCGGACAGGACTAGACCTCACAGAGGGGCGTTGGTTACTCGCTCGTAGTATTTGCAATGGGGATCGACGTGGTGTGACGGCGTTCTTGTCAACGCGCGTCAACCGTGCGGGGGCGCACGTCGGTTGTGGTGCGCGCGTCCTGAAGTCGACCTTGTGTGCCCCGGTGCGGCCTCGGAATAGTGGGCGGTGTCCGTTGGCATGGACGCGGCTTTTTTCATGAGTCGTCACCCTTGCCACACACCTTTCGGTCGCGATGGTCCCCACAACCGCCGCGTCCGACCCCCCACAGGAGGACACGAGTTGAAGCACCGACGCATATCCAGGCGACGGGCCGTCGCGGCCGGCGCGGGCATCGCCGCACTCGTCGCGGGCGGAGTCACCTTGCAGAGTGCGAACGCGAGTGAGAACGCGCCCGCTCCCGAGCCGAAGGTCCTCTCGGTCACGGCGGCCGGAAAGCTCGCCTCGACGCTCGGCAAGGACCTCGGCGGCGACGCCGCGGGAACGTACTACGACGCGAAGGCCAAGAGCCTTGTCGTGAACGTGCTGGACGCGGCCGCGGCCGAGACCGTCGAGTCGGCGGGCGCCAGGGCGAGAGTCGTCGAGAACTCCCTCGCCGACCTGAAGAGCGCCCGTACGACGCTGAAGCAGGACGCGACCATCCCCGGCACCTCGTGGGCGCTCGACCCCGCGACCAACAAGGTCGTCGTCACCGCGGACCGTACGGTCACCGGTGCCGAGCTGACCAAGCTGACCAAGGTCGTCGACGGGCTCGGCGGCACGACCGAACTCAAGCGCACGAAGGGGGAGTTCAGGACCTTCGTGGCCGGCGGTGACGCCATCACCGGTGGCAGCGGCCGCTGCTCGCTCGGCTTCAACGTGGTCAAGGGCGGCGAGCCGTTCTTCCTCACCGCCGGGCACTGCACCGAAGGGATCACCAACTGGTCGGACTCCTCCGGCACGGAGATCGGCGAGAACGCGGACTCCAGCTTCCCCGACAACGACTACGGCCTGGTGAAGTACACCGCGGACGTGGACCACCCGAGCGAGGTGAACCTCTACAACGGCTCCGCTCAGCAGATATCGGGCGCCGCGGAGGCGACTGTCGGGATGGAGGTCACCCGGAGCGGGTCCACGACCCAGGTGCACGACGGGTCGGTGACCGGTCTTGACGCGACCGTGAACTACGGCAACGGCGACATCGTCAACGGGCTCATCCAGACCGATGTCTGCGCGGAGCCGGGGGACAGTGGTGGGTCGCTGTTCTCGGGGAGCAGCGCGATCGGACTCACGTCCGGTGGCAGTGGTGACTGCACCTCCGGTGGGGAGACGTTCTTCCAGCCGGTGACCGAGGCGTTGTCCGCCACGGGTACGCAGATCGGCTGACGGCTCCGCCGTCCTGCCGGGTGTGCGCCGGCCCCGTTCCCACCTGCCTGGTGGGGGCGGGGCCGGCGCGTTGTCCGGAGGGTGCGGGTTCGGTGGGGCGCGCCCAAGAGATTGCGCCGTTCCCCGCGCCCCTGGAGGCGCCGCTTCGCGTGCGCCTTGGCCGGCTGGAGGGTGTGGGTCCGGTGGGGGCGCGCCCGAAAGATTGCGCCGTTCCCCGCGCCCCTAAAGGCCTTGGGGCGGAGCCTGTCTGTTACGTGAGCCCGCAGCCAGGGTGATTGCTGTGCCCAAGGCCGCCCATGCCGCCAGTACCAGCATGGAGGTGGTGATGTCGTTGGACTTGAAGTAGGCGATCGAGCGGGCCGCCCAGGTGCCGGCGCCCGGGGGGAGCGCGGGGCCGATCGCCTTCCAGAACGGGGGGAGCATCGGCGGGGGGAGGGCGCCGCCCGCGCTCGGGTTGCCCAGGATCACCACCAGCAGGACCGCCACTCCGATGCCGACGATCCCGAAGACGCACTGGAGCGCCAGCGTGGCGGCGCCCACCGCGAAGGTGATGAGCGCGCCGAGTCCCCAGAGGGCCGCCACGCTTCCCGGCAGGGCGCCCAGGACCGGTCCGACGATGACCGCCCCGCCGAGTCCGCCGACGATCGAGACCAGGGCCATCGCGGCGAGCCGGATCACCGCGCGCCGCGGATTGGCCGGCCGCGCCCCCGCGCTGATCGCCAGCGCCGACGCGCACAGATAGCCGCCCACGCACCAGCCGACGACCAGGTAGAAGGGGGTCAGTCCGTTGGCGTCCTGGGCGTCGGCAGGGACCACGTCGACGGTCCGTACCGTGCGCCCCTGGTCCTTCTCCAGCTCGGTGGTGAGCGCGATCAGGGCGTTCGACAGGGTCTTGCCGCCGCCGGAGGCGACCAGCAGGGTGTCGGTGGTGCCGTTCGGGTCGACGAGCAGGGCGCCGTCGATGTCACGGTTCGCGATCTGTTCGCGGGCCGTCTTCTCGTCGGTGAGCGTCCGGGGGTCCAGGGGGCCGCCGGGGAGTTTTTCGAGCCGGGCCACCGTCTGCCCCGCCGCGGCGCCCGGCGCGACCACTCCGAACGCCACGTCCTTCGGCTTCGGATGGTGCAGCGCCCCCACGTAGGAGGCGATGAAGAGCAGCTGCAGGGCGACCACGCCGATGACGAGCAGCGTGGCCCGCGGGGTGACCGCGTCCTTGACCTCGGAGAGGAAGGACTTCGGCGGGGCCTCTGCTGTCCGTGACATGTCCCCACGGTCCGGGTGCCGTGACGTTTCCGCAGGTGGGACGGGTCCGAACGGATGTCGTACAGATGTTCGATGCGCGACCTGGGAATGGTCTATGGTGGAGGTGAGGAACTTGGGAACTAATGTTCGAGGGCCGAGTGAAAGCCCCTGGTGGTGGAGGTGCGCGTGTCCGGCTTCACGCATCTGCACACCGCCTCCGGATACTCCCTGCGGTACGGGGGCTCCCACCCGGAGCGCCTCGCCGAGCGCGCCTCCGAGCGGGGCATGGACGCGCTGGCGCTCACCGACCGGGACACCGTCGCGGGCGCGGTCCGCTTCGCGAAGGCCTGCGCCGCGCAGGGTGTGGGCGTGCGCCCGCTGTTCGGGGTCGACCTCGCGGTCGAAGAGCCCGCCGGAGGATTCACCGGAGGGCCCGTCGGAAGGGCTGCCGCAGAGTCCGTACGGAGTGAGCGGCGCCGAACCCCCGTGCGGGGCGGTGCCTTCATCGACGAGTCGACACCGCGCGTGACCTTCCTCGCCCGGGACGGTGCGAAGGGCTGGGCCGATCTCTGCAGGATCGTTACTGCGGCCCATGCGGGCGAGGGGCAGCCGCTGCTGCCCCGGGCCGAGAACCACGCCGAGGGGCTGACCGTGCTGCTCGGCCCGGCCTCCGACGTCGGCCGCGCGCTCACCGCCGGACGGCCCGACCGGGCGGCGAGACTGCTCGCGCCCTGGCGGGAGGTGTACGGCGACGCGCTGCGCCTGGAAGCGGTCTGGCACGGACGCGAGGGCACCGGACCCGGCTCCCTGCGCCTTGCCGCCCGTACCGTCGGCTTCGCCGCCGAGCAGCGGGTGCGCCCGGTGCTCACCAACGCCGTCCGGTACGCCGACCCCGGCATGGGCCCGGTCGCCGACGTACTGGACGCCGCCCGCCGGCTGGTCCCCGTCGACCCCCGCAAGGAACTGGACAGCGGAGAGGCCTGGCTCAAGGGCGAGGGGGCCATGCTCGCCGCCGCCGAACGGGTCGTCGAGGCCGCCGGCTACCGCCGCGACACCGCCTACCGGCTGCTCGAACAGACCCGGGCCGCCGCCGACGAGTGCCGGGTCGACCCGGAGGACGATCTCGGGATCGGCGCCGTGCACTTCCCGGAGGCGCACCTCGTCGGCGCCGGGCGCCGCAGCGCGCAGCGCGTACTGGCCTCCCGGGCGGCGGCGGGGATGATGCGCCTCGGGTACGACCGCTCCTCCAAGGCGCGTGAGTACTGGGACCGGATGCACCGAGAGCTGGACATCATCGCCCACCACCACTTCGCCTCCTACTTCCTGACGGTCTCTCAGGTGGTGGACGACGTGAAGGGGATGGGCATCCGGGTCGCCGCGCGCGGCTCCGGGGCGGGCTCGCTCGTCAACCACCTCATCGGCATCGCGCACGCCGACCCCGTCGAACACGGACTGCTGATGGAACGCTTCCTGTCCAAGCGCCGCGCGGTCCTGCCCGACATCGACATCGACGTGGAGTCCGCGCGCCGTATCGAGGTCTACCGCGCGATCATCGGCCGGTTCGGCACCGAGCGGGTCGCGACGGTGGCGATGCCGGAGACGTACCGGGTGCGCCACGCGGTACGGGACGTCGGCGCGGCCCTCTCCATGGACCCGGCCGACATCGACCGTATCGCCAAGTCCTTCCCGCACATCCGCGCCCGCGACGCCCGCGCCGCGCTGGCGGAACTGCCCGAACTCCGTGCCCTGGCCGAGGAGTCCGCGCGGAAAGGTTCGAAGTACGGGCGGTTGTGGGAACTGGTGGAGTCACTGGACGCCCTGCCGCGCGGAGTCGCCATGCACCCGTGCGGGGTCCTCCTGTCCGACGCCTCGCTCCTCGCCCGTACGCCGGTCGTGCCGACCAGTGGCGAAGGGCTCCCCATGTCGCAGTTCGACAAGGAGGACGTCGAGGACCTCGGGCTGCTCAAACTCGATGTGCTGGGGGTGCGGATGCAGTCCGCGATGGCGCACGCCGTGGCCGAGGTGGAGCGGGCGACGGGCGACCAGGTCGACCTGGACGCCGTCGCCGTCGAGGAGGGCGACCCGGAGACGTACCGGCTCATCCGGTCGACGGAGACGCTGGGCTGCTTCCAGATCGAGTCGCCGGGTCAGCGGGACCTGGTCGGCAGGCTCCAGCCCTCGACCTTCCACGACCTCGTCGTCGACATCTCCCTCTTCCGCCCCGGACCGGTCGCGGCCGACATGGTGCGCCCGTTCATCGAGGCACGGCACGGCCGGGCGCCGGTCCGCTACCCGCACCCCGATCTGGAGAAGCCACTGAAGGGCACGTACGGGGTCGTGGTCTTCCATGAGCAGGTCATCGACATCGTCGACATCATGACCGGCTGCGGACGGGGCGAGGCGGACCGGGTGCGGCGCGGGCTCTCCGACCCCGAGTCGCAGGGGCGGATCCGCTTCTGGTTCGCGCAGCACGCGGCCTCGCGGGGGTACGACGCGCAGACGATCGCCCGTACCTGGGAGATCGTCGAGGCCTTCGGGGCGTACGGCTTCTGCAAGGCGCACGCGGTCGCGTTCGCCGTGCCGACCTATCAGTCGGCGTGGCTGAAGGCGCACCACCCGGCCGCCTTCTACGCCGGGCTGCTCACCCACGATCCCGGGATGTACCCGAAGCGGCTGCTGCTCGCGGACGCGCGACGGCGGGGGGTGCCGATCCTGCCGCTGGACGTGAACCGGTCGTCGGTCGCACACAGTATCGAACTGGTGTCCGGATCGGTGTCCGGGCCGGTGTCTGGATCAGCGTCCGGACCGGTGTCTGGACCACCCGAAGGATCGCGGGGCTCGGGGGGAACCTGGGGGGTGCGGCTCGCGCTCTCCGACGTGCACGGGATCAGCGAGGCCGAGGCGGTCCGGATCGAGCAGGGGCAGCCGTACGCCTCGCTGCTCGACTTCTGGGAACGGGCCCGGCCGAGCCGCCCGCTGGCCGGACGGCTCGCGCAGGTGGGCGCGTTGGACACCTTCGGCGCCAACCGCCGTGATCTGCAACTGCACTTGACCGAGCTGCACCGGGGCGCACGCGGCGTCGGCGGTGCCGGGGGTTCCCAACTCCCGCTGACCGGAGGGCAGGAGACCGCGTCGGCCGGGCTGCCGGACCTCTCCTCGGCGGAACGGCTCAGCGCCGAACTGGGCGTGCTCTCCATGGACGCCTCACGCAATCTGATGGACGATCACCGAAAGTTCCTGGACGAACTGGGCGTCGTCACGGCACGCCGGCTGCGGGCGGCCGAGCACGGCGAGACGGTGCTGGTCGCGGGCGCCAAGGCGGCCACCCAGACACCGCCGATCCGCTCCGGCAAGCGGGTCATCTTCACCACCCTGGACGACGGTACGGGCCTGCTCGACCTCGCCTTCTTCGACGACTCCCACGACACGTGCGCGCACACCGTCTTCCACTCCTGGCTCCTGCTCGTACGCGGCGTGGTGCAGCGGCGCGGCCCACGCAGCCTCAGCATCGTCGGGGCCGCCGCCTGGAACCTCGCCGACCTGGCGGAACTGCGGCACGAGGAAGGGCTGGACGGAGTGGCGATGAGACTGGCCGAGCCGCAGGGAGAGCTGGGGGGAGGGTCCGAGGGAGGGCCCCGGGGAGGGGCTGAAGAGGCCGGGGTCGGGGCCGGGGCCGGTTCCCGGGGTTCGGGGGATTCGACGGGCGGCCGTCGAATCCAGTTGCCCACGGGATACGAAATGCATCCGTGGGCGGATCTGCGCCCGGCGGGCGAGGGGTCCGCGAGCGGAAAGAAACTGTGGCACCAGAGCCCGGGGAGTGCGGGATGACCATCCTCTGCGTACGTTTCCAGCTGCCGCCGATGTACGAGGCCGCCCTGCCCGGGCTGCTCGGCACGGTGGAGGAGTTCACCCCCGTCGTCGAGGCGCTGCCACCCGACGGGGCGCTGGCCGATCTGCGGGGCGCCGAGCGGTACTTCCGGCGGGACGTCGTGGAACTGGCCTCGCTGATCCGGGTACGGGCGCTCGCCTGGCACGGCGTCGACTGCGCGATCGGGGCCGGGCCGGGCCCGATGTTCGCGCGGATGGCCCTGCGGGAAGCCGCCCCCGGGGAGATCCGGGTGGTCCCGGAAGGCCCCCGCGCCCTCACGGAGTTCCTGGCGGAGCGGCCCGTGCGGGCGCTGCCCGGAGTCGGTACGGCCACCGCCCGCACCCTGTGCGAGTACGGCCTCGACAGCATCGGCAAGGTGGCCGCCGCGCCGCTGTCCACCCTGCAACGGCTCACCGGTGCCCGTACCGGCCGCGCACTGCACGAGATGGCGCAGGGCATCGACCGCGGCAGGGTCGTGCCCAACTCCATCTCCCGGTCGCTCGCCGCCGAACGGCCTTTCCCCCGCGACGAGTTGGACCCCGCGCAGCATCGGCGCGCGCTGCTCTCCGCCGCCGGGGAGCTGGGCTCGCGGCTGCGCGCCCTGGAGAAGGTGTGCCGCACGCTCACCCTCACCGTCCGCTACGCCGACCGCTCGTCGACGACCCGCAGCCGTACGCTCCCCGAGCCGACCGCCCACTCCTCCGCGCTCACCGATGCCGCGTACCGCATGTACGAGGCGCTCGGTCTGCAACGGGCCCGGGTCCGTGGCGTGGCGCTGCGGGCCGAGGGGCTCGACCCCGCCGAACAGGCCTCCCACCAGCTCACGTTCGACCCGGTGGACGAGAAGGTGCGCCGTCTTGAGGAGGTGGCGGACCGGGTGCGGGCGAAGTTCGGGGCGGGGGCGGTGGTGCCGGGTGCGCTGGCGGCGTAGCCGCGCTGTGCTCCGCGGGAGAGGGCGTGTGTCGGGTGCGGGTCTGTGGGGGTGGGCCGCGCAGTTCCCCGCGCCCCTGACGGGGCGCCCTTCGGGCGGCCCCGGTCGGTGCCTCAGGGCCGTTCGGGCGTGGGTCGAACTAACCGGGGAGGGTGAAATCCGGGCGTTGCGTGAGCATTTGCCGCGCATTGCGTCCTACGGTCCCATCAGGCCCGCCTGGTGACGGTTCAACGGCACGTGTCAGTGTTCCCGGCTACCACTGGAAGTTTTTACTGACGCGTAACTTCACACATTTACTACTCGCTCGTAACTTGAAAAAAGAACAGCATCCTCGTGATCCGGATCACAGGGCGTATGGCCTCGTCACTCCCTTGAGCCGCAAGGAGATCACCCGATGCTGCCCTGGAAGCACCTGCTCAGACCCCTGTCGGCGCTGCTGCTGACCGCAGTGGTCACGATCGTCCCCGCCACCACGGCCACCGCCGCCGCCACCGACCGGGCCGCGACCGCGACCAGCAGGGGCTGGAACGACTACTCCTGCAAGCCGTCCGCCGCCCACCCGCGCCCCGTCGTCCTCGTCCACGGCACGTTCGCCAACTCCGTCGACAACTGGCTGGGCCTCGCGCCCTACCTGGTCGCCCGCGACTACTGCGTCTACGCCCTCGACTACGGGCAGCTCCCCGGCGTCCCGCTCGTCCACGGGCTCGGCCCCATCGACAAGTCGGCGGAGCAGCTGAAGACCTTCGTCGACAAGGTGCTGGCCGCGACCGGGGCGGCGAAGGCGGACCTCGTCGGCCACTCGCAGGGCGGCATGATGCCTCGCCACTACCTGAAGTTCCTCGGCGGCGCCGCCAAGGTGAACGCCCTCGTCGGTATCGCCCCCGACAACCACGGCACCACCCTGAACGGACTGGCCAAGCTGGTCACGCACTTCCCCGGCGCGAGCGAGGTGCTCTCGGCGGCCACCCCGGCCCTCGCCGACCAGGTGGCGGGCTCCGCGTTCCTCACCCGGCTCAACGCGGGCGGCGACACCGTGCCGGGCGTCCGCTACACGGTCATCGCCACCCGGTACGACGAGGTCGTCACGCCGTACCGCTCGCAGTTCCTCGACGGCCCGAACGTACGCAACATCCTGATCCAGGACCTGTGCGCGCTCGACCTCTCCGAGCACGCGGCGATCGGCCTCATCGACCGCATCGCCTTCCACGAGGTGGCCAACGCCCTGGACCCGCCCCGAGCCACCCCCACAACCTGCCTGTCAGCAATCAGCTGACCCGAGCCCCGCAAGGGGCGCGGGGAACTGCGCGACCAGCCACGGCCGGACCCGCAGTTCCCGTACAGCCGAACCCCCCACGGTCCCTACCTACCGGCGGAAGCCGGCCCTGCGGCGGACGGATGCGAACATCGCCGCCGCGCCGACCGCCAGCGCAGCCGCCCCACCCACCGCGAGGTACGCGGTCGAGTCGGACCCCCCGGTCTCGGCGAGGTTCGCCGACGCACCGGCGGGTTCGGCGCCGCCCCCGGACCCGTCGGCGGCCTCGGCCGCTCCGGCCGTCTCCTCGGCCTCGGCCCCGGAGTCGCCGCCCGCGTCGGTCCCGGAGTCCGAGTCCGACTTCGTGCCCGCGGCGGCCGTGACCGACGCCTGGGTCTTCGGGTCGTCGTCGCCGTGCCCGCCGTGTTCCACGGACGACTCGTCCGCGCCGTCCGCGATCTCCTCGTCGGACGGCGCCGACGCGGCCGGGGCCGCGGAGGCCTCCGCACCCGCGCCGCCCTCACCGAAGACGACGTCCGAGCAGGTGTAGAAGGCCTCGGGGGAATCGGAGCGCTGCCAGATCGAGTAGATGAGGTGGCGGCCCGACTTGACCGGGACGACCCCGCTGAAGACGTAGTCGCCGTTCTCCAGCTTCGGGTCGGTGACCTTGAGGAACGGCTTCGACTCCAGGTCCGACCACTTCAGCGGCTTCGTCGGGTCGTACCCGTCCTTGGTGACGTACAGCTCGAACGACCCCTTGTGCGGGGCGGTGCCCTTGTAACGGAAGGTGCGGTTGCCTGAGGTCAGCTGCGTGGCGGGCCAGTCGGCGCGGGCCAGGTCGAGCCCCTTGAACTTGTCGTTGGCCGCGCTGCACAGCTTCCCGTCGGGGATGATCTGCTTGGACTTCCCGGCGGCGTTGGCGATGTTGACGCCGTTCCAGTCGTAGAGGGCCTGCGTGCCGCCGGCCGCGACCGCCGCCTTGCAGGCGGCGGACTTCGGGTTCTCCGGACCCTCCGCGAAGCAGCCCGCGACCCGGCTCACCGGGTCCGTCATCGAGCCGTGGGCGACGGCGGGAGCAGCGGCGAGCGCGGTCAGGGCGAGCGGGGCGACGCCGACCGCGAAGACGGTGGCGAGGCGGGCGGCGGCTGCCTGGTGGCGAGCGGGCATGGGGGTACTCCTCGAAACGGATCTGGGGGGTGCCGGGGGTGCCTGTGATGCCTGGGGCGATCAGCAAGCTAGCCCCTCGAAACCGCAAAATCGCCTGCTGGGAGCGGGTGGAGGCGATCCTTATGGTGCCGTTAAGGGAGTGCTGAGACTGGGCTCAGGTAGGTACCGTTACGGGCATGGCAGACAGTGCGCGCGAGTCGGGGGTCCGGGGATCGATCCGGCCGGCCGTCCTCGCCGACGCGGCCGCCGTGCGGGCCGTGACCGATGCGGCGTACCGCCCGTACGTCGAGCGGATCGGGGTCGTGCCACAGCCCGTGCGGGCGGACCACGCGGCCGGGATCGCCGCGGGGCATGTGTTCGTCACGGGGGAGCCGGTGGCCGGGCTCGTGGTGGTCGAGGCGCACGAGGACCATCTGTTCCTCGACAGCGTCGCCGTCCACCCGGACGCCCATGGTCAGGGCGTCGGGCGGCGACTGCTCACCTTCGTGGACGCGCACGCACGGGCGCTGGGACTGGCCGAGGTCAGGCTCTACACGAACGCGCTGATGTGGGAGAACCGGCGGCTCTACCCCCGGTACGGGTACGAACTCGTCGAGCGTCGCGTGGACGGCCCCTACGACCGGCTCCACTACCGCAAGCGGCTCGCGATCTGACCGCGTCCGCCCTGGCCCGGGGGGCGTTCCGTGCCGGGGCGCTCACCCGTCCGGCCACCAGGTGCGATGGATGTCCTTCCGGACCTCCGGGCGCTCCGCCGGGCGCTGGTCGGCTTCCTCCCGTACACGACGGGAGTCCGACTTCTTCAGGGGCTTCTGCATGGTCATGCGGCGCATAGGGGCCTCCCTGCGGCTGGTCTGCCGAGTACCGCGTTCTCACGGAGTCAGACCATTTCCGGGAGGGTGACTCATCGGTGGCCGCTTGTCAGTGGCGGGTGTCACGTTTCATCAATGAGTCCACATGTCGGACATCTTGTCGGTTTGTACGAAGGATGGGTCCGAGTGGGGCCCGAACAGGGCGTCGGCCCGTTGTCAGTGGCGGGTGCCACTCTGGGTGCATGACGAGTGACAGCATTGGCAACAGCACTGGTGGAGAACGGTCCGGCGTCGACTGGGACGTGGCGGCCGACACCTTCGACGACGAGCCGGACCACGGGCTGCGGGATCCCGCCGTGCGCGAGGCATGGGCGGCCAGACTGCGCGGCTGGCTGCCCCGCGGCCCCTCCGATGTGCTCGATCTGGGGTGCGGCACGGGCAGCCTGTCGCTCCTCGCGTCCGAGGCGCGGCACCGGGTCACCGGCATCGACCTCTCACCTCGCATGGTCGGCCTGGCCCGCGCCAAACTGGCCGGGCGCGACGCCGCGTTCCTCGTCGGTGACGCGGCGGCCCCGCCCGTCGGGGAGCAGCGGTTCGATGCCGTCCTCGTCCGCCATGTGCTGTGGACGCTGCCCGAGCCCGGCCGCGTCCTGCGGCTCTGGCGCGGGCTGCTGCGCCCCGGCGGACGGCTCGTCCTCGTCGAGGGCGTGTGGGGGACGGTGAGCCCGGTCGGCATATCCGCCGACCGGCTGACGGCTCTGCTCGCGCCCCTCGCGGAGGACGTGCGCGTGGAGCGGCTGTCGGACGACTCCCTGCTGTGGGGCCGGGAGGTGGGGGACGAGCGGTATGCGGTGATCGCTGTGCCGTGAAGGGGCGGGCCGCGGGGCTACGGAGCTGCGGGGCTACAAGGATGCGAGGCTGCGGCGGCTAGGTCAGCAGCGCTTCGAAATCGCCTTCGTGGGCGCGGAGTTCGAGTGCGTCCAGGGCGGACCGGGCGGCGGACGCGGCCCGTGGATCCGTGGTCTCCAGGCCGCTCGCCGCGAACTCGTCCTCGTCGAGGCGCAGTACGGTCCCGCCGTCGGCGGAGCGCCACAGGTCCAGGTCGAGATCCTCGCAGACCACCTCGCGTGGCGTGCCGTCTGCCAGGGTGACCTCGGCCGGGCGGGTGATGTCGCAGTACCAGCCCTTGAGCGTGCCCTCGGCGTCGCGGACCTCCTTCACCGCGTACCAGCGGTCGCGCCAGTAGTGCTCGGTGAAGACGTCGCCCGGCTCGAAGCGTACGAAGCCGAAGTCGCGGACGCCGGCTCCCGCCCAGGCCGCGCGGACGACGACGTGCGTCCCGTCGTCGTGGAGCAGGTCGGCCGGGTACCGGATCTTCGTACGGCCGGCCTTGACCAGGACGATGTCCACGGCCTTCCGGCGTGCGGGATCAGCCGAGTTCGCGGACATGCTGTACCTCCGTGGCGCAGATCTCGTAACCGAACCACTTGTTGATCGCGAGCATCGGGCCGTTGCCCGAGTCGTTGCCCGTGAACGCCTCCGTGAAGCCGGCGGCGCGGGCGCGGTGCAGGGAGTCGGCCTTGGCGAGCTTGGCGAGACCGCGTCCGCGGTGGGCGCGGGCCGTGCCGGTCATCACCGTTCCGTACCGGGTGCGGCCGTCGGTGCGGGCTGCGCTGAACGCGGCGGGCCGGCCGTCCACGACCGCGACGGAGGTCAACTCCTGGCTGAGGAGAGGGTGGTGCCAGGTCTCCTTCAGCCACGCCTCGTAGTCGGTGAACTCGTGGGCGATGTCGCTCGGTTCGTCCGCGAGCGTCTCCGCGTCCAGTTCGAAGAGGGGGCGCGGGTCGTCGGCGTAGTCCGCCGCCGTGCGCAACTCCACGCCCGCGGGTGCCTGCGGGCGCGGGGGCAGGGGGCTGTGCGCCAGGTCGAGGCGGAGGAAGTGCGCGGAGCGGCTCGCGCGGTAGCCGCGCCGCTCGGCGAAGGAACGGTTCGCGGGTTCGTCGAGGACCCAGGCGAAGAGCTTCGTCGCGGACACCTCGGCGAGATGCTCCTCCGCGGTCCGTACGAGCAGCGTGCCGGCGCCGCGGCCCCGGCGCCCCGGGTGCACGTACACGTTCAGATAGGCCTGGCCCGGCTGCGGACTGTCGTACACGACGCCCGTGTGGGCCGTGCCGATGAGTTCGCCGTCCTCCTCGGCGACCAGCGGCCGGAAATGCGCGTCGGGGTGGGCGTGCGTGACGTCGTGGAGGACGGACTGCGGGGTGGAGAGCATGTAGGGGAGCGCCAGACGCCGGATGTGCGAGAAGCCTTCGGCGTCCTCGGCATCCTCGGTGCGGAGGTCGCGGACGATCACAGTCATGGAATCGCACGCTACGCGCGGGGTGCGGCAGGCCGCCTCTCATTTTCCGGCGGGTGCGGGACAATCGGCGGGTGACGCTGAAGATCGACATCGAGGACGGTACGGGGGTCGCGCCCTACGAGCAGGTGCGCGCCCAGATCTCCGAGCAGGCGAGGGCCGGGGTGCTGCCGGTGGGGTACCGGCTGCCCACCGTGAGGGGGTTGGCCGAGGAGCTCGGCCTCGCCGCCAACACGGTCGCCAAGGCGTACCGGGCGCTTGAGGCCGACGGGGTCATCGAGACGCGGGGGCGCAACGGCACGCTGGTCGCTGCCGCGGGTTCGGCCGCCGACCGTACGGCCGCGTCCGACGCGCAGGCCTACGCCGAGCGCGTACGGCGGCTCGGGCTGTCGGAGGCCGCCGCGCTCGCCGCGGTACGGGACGCGCTGCGCGCGGCTTATGGGGAGTCCGGCTGACGGGTGGGGCGCGGCCGTCGCCCCACCGCCCTGCCCGGCCACCCCGGCCGACCGCCGCGGCCGGGTCCCGGGCGGCGGCCGGTGGCCGGTGGCCGTGGCCTGCACGGACCGAGCGGGCAGACGTGGATTCGGCACCGCCGGGATCCGCCGCGGTGGTTGCTCGCCGTTGCGGCGGGACTCCACGGCGGTGCTGGTGAGTGGGTGGGGGCTAGAGGTACAAGCCTGCCTCCGTGTCGGTCCGTTGGTCCGGGACCGATGTCGGGGTGGTGCCTCTGCGTAGGGCGTACAGCTCCGCCAGCGTCGCGCCGTCCCGGCCCACGCCCTCCTCCGTGCCCAGCCAGGCCGTGGACTCCCGGCGGGTCAGCGGGCCGACCTCGATGCGGGCGAGACAGCGGCCCGGGCGGACCACCGCGGGGTGCAGGCGCTCCAGGTCCTCGTTGGTGGTGACGCCCACCAGGACGTTGCGGCCCTGGCCCAGCAAGCCGTCCGTGAGGTTGAGCAGCCGCGAGAGCGCCTGACCCGCCGTGTGCTTGGCCTCGCCGCGGATCAGTTCGTCGCAGTCCTCAAGGAGGAGCAGCCGCCAGCGTCCCTTCCCCGAGCCGTCCTCCTCGCCGATGGCGATGTCCATGAGGTAGCCGACGTCGGAGAACAGGCGCTCCGGGTCCAGGACGCAGTCCACCTGGCACCAGTCCCGCCACGAGCGCGCCAGCGTACGCAGCGCCGACGTCTTGCCCGTGCCCGGCGGACCGTGCAGCAACAACAGCCGGCCCGCGATGTCCTCGGGCGTGGTCTTCATCAGCCCGTCCATGGCGTCCGCCACCGGCGCCGTGTAGTTGCCGCGCACCTCTTCCCACGTACCCGCCGAGATCTGCCGGGTCGTGCGGTGCGGGCCGCGCCGCGGGGACACGTACCAGAACCCCATCGTCACGTTCTCCGGCTGCGGTTCCGGCTCGTCGGCCGCGCCGTCCGTGGCCTGGCCGAGGACCTTCTCGGCCAGCTCCTCGCTGGTCGCGGTGACCGTCACGTCGGCGCCGCGGTTCCAGCGCGACACGAGCAGCGTCCAGCCGTCGCCCTCCGCGAGTGTCGCGCTGCGGTCGTCGTCGCGGGCGGACCGCAACACCCGGGCGCCCGGCGGGAGAAGGGAGACCCCGGACCGTACGCGGTCGATGTTCGCCGAGTGCGAGTGCGGCTGCTCGCCCGTCGCGAAGCGGCCGAGGAACAGCGCGTCGACGACGTCCGACGGTGAGTCGCTGTCGTCGACGTTGAGCCGGATCGGCAGCGCGTCGTGCGGGTTGGCAGACATGCCGACATGATCCGTCACACGGACGCCCCGTGCATCCGGTTTCCGCGTTGCGTCCACGGGCGTCCGCGAGTGGGTCCGGACGCTGTCCTGTTACACGGCTGTGGTGTTCCGGAAGCTGTTCCGCCGCTGACGCGCGCGGTTACTGTTGTCCTTGATGGCACGTCATGGGTGGAATTCGGGGGCTCGGCGGTGGCGCTTCACCGCTCTGCTCGGCGTGGGTGTGGCCGCTCTGGCCCTGGTCCTGACCCTGATCCACACCCTGCCGGGAAGCGCGGGGAGTGAGGCGGGCACGACCCGCGACGGCGACAAGGTGCACGGCACACCGTCCGTCCCCCCGGCGCCGGAACCGGAAGTGGGCTGGGGGTTCACCCACACCCAGTACAGCGCCGACGAGGGCAGCGCGGCGGCCACGAAGCGGGTGGAGCGGCGCCTCGGTGAGCAGTCCCCGCCGCAGATCCAGCACATCATGGGCTGGGGCGCCGACAACCCCGAGCCGGTGAAGGGGCGTTACGACTTCGAGGCGATGGACCGCCGGATCGACTTCGTCCGTGCGACGGGCGGCACGCCGGTCGTCACGCTGTGCTGCGCGCCGGACTGGATGAAGGGCGGCAAGCCCGGCTCCGACCGCACCGACTGGAGCCAGGCGGCGCTGGAGACGGCTCCGGACCGCGCCCACTACAAGGACTACGCGGCTCTCGCCGCGACTGTCGCCAGGCGTTACCCGGACGTGCGCCACCTCATCGTGTGGAACGAGTTCAAGGGTTTCTGGAACGACTCCGCCGCCCGCTGGGACTACGAGGGCTACACGGAGTTGTACAACCTCGTCTACAAGGCGCTCAAGAAGGTCGACAAGGACATCGAGGTCGGCGGGCCCTATCTGGTCATGGACAGCGTCGACCCCCGCCAGAAGGAGGACGCCTCGCCCACGGTGCGGGGCAGTTGGGGCGCGCTGGACCAACGCGTTCTCGACGCCTTCGACTACTGGAACAAGCACAAGGCGGGCGCGGATTTCGTCGTCGTCGACGGGTCCAGTTACACCAGGGACGACGAGCTGCTGCCCGACGAGTTCGCGGCGACCGGGAAGTTCACGGCCGTGAGCCGGTGGGTCCGGTCGCGGACCGGTGATCTACCGCTGTGGTGGGCCGAGTACTACGTGGAGCCCGCGGACCGCGACGACGTACGGGACGGGTGGTCCGAGTCGCACCGGGTCGCCGTGCACGCGGCCGCGTTGATCGCCATGGCGCGGGGCGGGGCCACCTCCGGTTTCTACTGGAATCCGGAGACGGAGAAGGGGGGCGGGTGCGCGGGGTGTCTGTGGACGCCCACGGATCGTTCCTCGGGGGGTGAGCCGTTGCCGATGCTCGGCCTTCTCTCCCGGTTCGGGGCGGAGTTCCCTCCCGGGACGCGGTACGAGTCGGTGGCTGTCGCGGCGGACGATCGGGCCAATGTGCGGGTTCTTGCGTCGGACCGGGTTGTTCTTGTGGTGAACACGCTGGGGCGCACGATCAGTGCGGAGGTTGATGGGAAGCGGTTCGCCATGGGCGCGTATGAAGTGAAGTGGGTTCGCCGGTAGGCCGGTAGGTCGGTAGGGGGCGGGGCGGGGCGGGTCGTGTGTCGGCTGCGGGCCGGTGGGGGCTTGTCGCGCAGTTCCCCGCGCCCCCAAGGGCGAAAGCCCAAAAGATTGCGCAGTTCCCCGCGCCCCCGATCGGGGGCGCGGGGAACGGCGCAATCTTTTCGCCTTGGCTCAAGCCATCGTCAGGAATCTCTGGATCAGGGACGCCAGCAGCAGAGCCAGTAGGGGCAGCGAGAACCAGAAAGTCGACTGCAGCCACAGGTGCTGGCGCACGCTCGGGCGTACGGCCACCCGTACGACCTCCCGCGTCGCGAGCAGCGCGATCAGCGCGACCGCCGCGAGCGCCCCCACCACCGACCAGGGCGTCCAGGTCACCTGCGGACCGATCGGGCCGGGGTCGGCCTTGGCGACCTTGCCGCTCGGCTGCTGCCGCAGGGCGTACAGGGACACGTCCTCGTTCACGAAGACCTTGCGCAGTTCCTGCCGTGCGTCGAGGTTGCGGATGAGCCGGTACTCGTACGTCTTCGAGTAGCCGATGTCCAGCTGCAGGTACGTCACCTGGCTGCGGTTGATCATGAGGTACGAGTTCGGGCCCGCGTCCTTGAGCGCCTTGACCAGGCTCGACACCAGCACGGGATCGGCGGGCGCGAGCGTCGGTACGTAGTTCACCTTCTCCATGTCCCGCTCGCCCCACGGCATCGCCGGGGTCACGTTGTTGACCGTGTCGTTGCTCAGCCACAGCACCCGCGTGGTGGGCTTGTCGTGGGCGTACACGTACTCCATCGCGGCGACCTCGCCCGGCCTGATCCGCTCGAACGGCTCGTTGCCCCAGCGGGCCACCAGGAAGCCGCCCACCAGGACGAGGCCCACCAGCAGTGCGGCGAGCGGTGCGAGGCTCACCCGGTCCTTGTCGCGTTCGTCCGCGGTGACGCCGGTACGCGGGAAGAGCGCGAGGCCGGCGAGCAGGGCCGCGCCCGGCAGGGCGAACATGAAGACGCGGAGTGCCATCTCGCCGCCGTACGACTGCATGCCGAAGCCGAGGAACGGGACGAAGGTGAGGACGAGCAGCGACCGTTCGCGGTACTTGTGGTCGCGTCGGCGCCACCAGCCCCAGCAGGCCAGCGCGAGCACGCCGCCGGCCAGTGCCACGCGGGCGTAGAGGACGAGTGTGTGGGACGAACTGCCCTCGCCGATACGGCCGGAGACCGAGGACGAGACGTTGTCGCCGACCCCGCCGACGCCGCCGAACAGTTCGCCGAAGTGGCCCGACCAGTACGGCTCGGCGAGGAAGCCGATCCACACGCTGACCACGACGGCGAACAGGATCGGCAGCCCCCGCAGTTCGGAGCGGCCGGCCAGGACGAGGGCCGCGAGGACGCCCAGCATCACGAACGGCGTGAGCTGGTGGGCCGGCACGGTCGCCATGAACAGGCCGATCAGCACCATGAGCAGTACGGCCCGTTCGCGTCGGCCGGTCGGTTCGACCTCCAGTTCGCCGGGCCGCATCCTCGTCCACAGCACCCGTGGCGCCCGGAACCACACCAGGAGGATCGCCACGAAGACCAGGTAGAGGAGATAGGTGAAGCCCTGCGGGGAGAAGTAGTCCTGGCCCACCCAGCCGCTGAGCACGAAGATCCAGATGCCGGTCCACTGAGCGCGCCAGCTCGCCCGCATATGGCGTACGAGCAGGAACAGCGGTGCCAGGTAAAGGAGTTGCATGGCCGTCGGCCACCAGCGGATGACCTCGGTGAGGTCGTCGACCCCGCAGGCCTTCGAGAGGAACGCCGCCGCCGCGAAGAAGCCGGGCCAGCTCCAGCGGGCGTCCAGGTCGGGGACGGCCGAGCCGGTGCGGTCGATGTAGTCGATGAACCCCAGGTGCTGCCAGGCCGTCGCGAACCGCGGCTCGGTCTCGATCACGGCGGGCAGCGCGTGCAGCGACACCACGGTGGCCAGCAGGGTGACCATGAGCAGGGCCTTGTGCTCGCGCCCCAGCCAGAGCAGCGAGGCGAACACCAGGACCAGCAACCCGGCGCCGACCAGGGTCGGTGTGGGCAGGACGGAGATCAGGCCGAGCCCGCCCATCCGGTCGAGATCGCGTTCCCCGAGCTCGGACGCCGGTACCCAGTACAGGACGAGCGCGGCCGTCAGCAGACAGCCGAGCAGCACCCCGAGGCGGGTCGGCCGCAACCGCTGCCACCCGGCGGCCGGCGGCTGTGACGGTCCGGGCCCGTCCGCCTCCCGTACGGCTCCGGACGCGCCGCCCGTGCCGGACGCGCCTGCCGCGCGTACGCCCTCCGGTTCCTCGGCGATGCCGCCGACCGGTGGGTCGAAGGGGGCGTCCACCTCGATCTCGGACGGGCTGAGGGAGGTCTCCGAACCCGGTTCCCGCCGCTCGACGGGAAGGCCCAACTCCAACCGGGAGGAGGGGTGTTGCTCTGGAGCCCGGGGTGCCTTCAGCGCCCAGGTCGGCCGGTGGTCCGGCCGGTGGTCCGTGCGGTGGTCCGAGCGGTCATCCGGCCGAGAGCCGGGCCGAGGGACCGGCGTACGGCTCGGCGGGCGGCCCGGTCGGTCGACCGCGGGTATGCCCGCCGGGGGTGTCCCCGGACCGGGCCGTACGTCCGGCCGCCGCTCCAGGTGGTCGAAGTCGAGCTGGACACCGAGCGCCAGCGTGTCCGTGTCCAGGCGCTGCGCCCAGGCCGGACCGCGCCCCTTCCGTGGCCCGTCCTTCCTCGCCCCGTCCTTCGCCGGCCCGTCCTGTTTCGGTCCCGGCACCTCGCGGGTGCCCAGGTCCGCCAGGTCACCGTCGGGCGCCGCGTCCCCGGAGGCTTCCTCGGGCGGCGCGGTCATGACGATCCGGTAGAGGCGCGGGGCGGCGAGCAGCACGATCACCGCGAGACTGGAGATCTCCGCTACGCCCGCGCCGGTCAGTCCCATGCGGGGCAGCAGGATCACCGTCAGGCCGAGGACCAGTACGCACAACAGGCCCTGCAGCCAGGCGAGTCCGCCGGTGCGGCTCTGGGCGCGCAGCACCGCGAAGTACGTCTCCATGACGACCCGCAGTACCGCTCCGACCGCGAACCAGCGCAGCAGTGGCGTCGCCGCGTCCGCGTACCCCTGGCCGAACACGCCGAGGATCCAGGGGGCCCCGAAGAACAGCACCCCGGCCACCGGCAGCATGATCCGTGCCATCCGGCGCAGTGCCGCCCGGGTGTTCGCGGCGAGCCGTGCCGGGTCGTGCGAGCCCTCGACGGTCAGCGAGGCGCCCATGTTGATGGCGAGCAGGTTGACCGTGCCGCCGATGGTGGTGGTGATGTAGAAGTACGCGTTGTCGGCGGAGCTGACCTGCGAGGCGACGATCACCGGGACGAGGTAGACGACGGCGAGAGAGAACAGCGAGCCCGTGTAGTCGCCGGCCAGGAACCGTCCGATCTCCCGCATGGTGGGCGTTTCGGCGCCCTCCGCTGTCGCCTCGACGTGCCGGGGGACCAGCCGCCGGAACACCAGCCAGCCCAGCGGCAGCACGGACACCGCGATGGCCGCGACCCAGGACACGAAGACACCCATGGTCGGGATCGCCGACGCGAACGCCACGAGCAGCGCCAGCTTGACCGCCGAGAACACGGTGTTGCCGACGGGCACCCACAGCGCGCTGCGCAGCCCGGTCAGTACGCCGTCCTGGAGGGTCAGCACCGACCAGGCGACGACCGACAGGACGAAGCAGATGCCGATGAGCGGGTCGTGCAGGAAGCGGTACGAGGATCCCCAGAGCCCCAGCGTGAGCAGGAAGACGCCGGCGGCGAGCGCCACGACCACCGAACTGCCCAGGTAGGTACGGAGGATGAGCCGGCCGGTGCCGCGTCCCGCCACCGGGATGAACCGGGCCAGGGCGCCCGTCAGCGTCACCGCGGTGAGGCCCGCGAGGAGTTTCATCGCGGCGATCGCGGCGGAGCCCTGCCCGACCGCCGACTCGGAGTAGTACCGGGCGGCGGCCAGCCAGAAGCCGAGCCCGAGGACGGCCGAGATACCGGTGTTCAGCATCAGGGCGTAGGCGTTCCGGAACAGCTGGCTGCCTCCGGACGACGGCCCGAGCCGGGGCAGGCGCAGGCGCCGCCCGGACCGTTCGGGTGGATCGGGCGCGGGGGTGTCGGCTTCGGCCGTGGTCGTGTCAGACACGGGAACGGATGGCCTTCCGGCGAACCTGTCGTGCTCTGCGGACCATGGAGTACCCCTTGGTGAGGGCACGGTCCCTGGCGAAGATACGGGCGATCGCGCGGCCCTCGACGAGCCGCTCGAACTCCTCGATCCCGGTGCTGCGGCGCACGGTGACCCGCCGCAGCGCGTACGGTCCCTGGCGGCGCCGCGCGAGGGCGTTGCCCACGGCGAGCGACTGGGTGAAGCCCGCCTCGCGCACGGCCCGGCGCACCCGGCGGCTGGAGTAGCCGTACGGGTACGCGAACGACGCCGGGAGCACGCCCAGTTCGGCGGCGATGATCTCCCGGCAGTGCCGCAGTTCGTAGCGCAGGGCGTCGTCGGGCAGCTGGTCCAGCTGCGGATGCGTATGGCTGTGGCCGCCGATCTCGACACCGGAGGAGCCCAGTTCGCGCACCTGGTCCCAGTCGAGCATGACGTCGAGGCCGCCCCCGGTGTCGTACTCCCCGCGCAGCCAGCCCGTCGACACGAACAGCGTGGCCGCGAAGCCGTGCCGGGTGAGCACGGGCAGGGCGTGCCGGTGCACGCCCTCGTAGCCGTCGTCGAAGGTGATCAGTACGGGGCGTTCCGGCAGGGGTGCCGACTCGCGCCAACTCCCGGCGAGCAGGGCGGTGTCGACCGGGGTGAAGCCCGAGCCGCGCAGCAGTGCCATCTGTTCGGCGAACGCCTCGGGTGTCACGGACAGCGTGCGGGTGGCGTCGTTCGGCGCCTTCGCCACCGAGTGGTACATGAGGATCGGCACGCGCGGCTCGGGTGATCCACTCATGGTTCGGCCCCCTCGGTCCGCTCGATCGCGTCGGTCCCCCCGGTCCGGCTGTTCCGCTCGATCGGGAGCGCCGCGAACGTGGTTCCGCCCCTGCGCGCCCGGACGCTCCCGAGTGCGTAGCCGCCCGCCGCCGTCACGACTCCGGTGACGATGGCGGCGGCCCGGCCCGCGCCGCCGGGGCGGGCGAGCAGCGCGTCGCGCAGCCCGCGCGCGACTCCGGCGGGCAGCACACGCGTGGTGTAGCGGCGCTCCGACTCAAGTCCCTTGCCGGCCCCGACGCTCCGGGCGACCAGGGCCTTGGACAGACCTTCGGCGTACGTACGGGTGCGGAAGTACGCGAAGTGCTCGCGTGTCTCCGGCACCCGGTGGTGGATCACCGCCCGGTCGTCGATCAGCAGGACGGCGTCCGGCCGGGCCCGGGTGAGCCGGATGCACAGCTCCGTCTCCTCGCAGCCCAGCGGACGTCTGTCGCCGTCGCGCCCGATGCCGGTCGCGAAACCGCCCGCCGCGTCGAAGGCCGTACGGCGGAACGAGGCGTTGCCGCCGAGTACGTTGCGTACCCGGACCCGGCCGGGCGGCAGCCCCTTGTACGTGCAGCCCACCACCCAGTCGAACTCCGCGGGGAACCAGACGGGCCGGCGGCCCGACGCCCAGATAGGCATGGTCCGGCCGCCGACCGCCATCACCAGCGGATCCTCGTACCCCTCGGCGAAGTGGCGGAGCCAGTCGCGCTCGGCCACCGCGTCGTCGTCGAGGAAGGCGATGACGTCGCCGCGGGAGGCGGCGATACCGGTGTTGCGGCCCGCGGACAGGCCACGGGGGCCCGCGTTGGCGAGCACCCGCACCTCCCCGGCTCCCTCGTGCTCCTCGCGTTCGTTGTACTCCTTGTACTCCTTCGCCAGCCGGTCCAGGAGTGTCTGGTTGTGATCGACGACCAGCAGGGTCTCCCTTGCGGGCCGGGACTGCGCCCGCACCGAGGCGACCGCCGCGAGAATGTCCTCCCAGCGGTCCTCGGTGTAGACACAGATCACCACTGAGATGTCCGGAGCGCTCAAGACGCTTCTCCCGTACCGGAGCCGAGCGTGAGCGCACGCGGGCGGCGGCGCAGCGAGCGCCGGTTGGAGCGCTCCTTGAGGATCACCTTGAGCACCCGCAGTCCGTCACGCACGGCCCGCAGATTGCTCGCGCCGTGGATGCGGACGTACTCGTGGCTCGGTATCTCCTGGACCTTCAGCCCCGCCTTGACCACCCTGATGTTCATCAGGGTCTCCACCTCGAAGCCCGTGCAGTCGAGGTCGATCTTGTCCAGGCAGTGCCGCCAGAACGCGTTGTATCCGTAGCAGAGATCGGTGTAGCGCGCGCCGAACTTGCGGTTGACGACCGTGCACAGCGCCCAGTTGCCGAGCTTGCGGATCGGTGTCATGTCGTCCGTGCCGCCGCCGTTGGCGAACCGCGAACCCTTCGCGAAGTCGGCCCCGGAGACCAGCGCGGAGACGTAACTGACGATCTCGTGACCGTCGGCCGAGCCGTCCGCGTCGACCATCACGATGATGTCGCCGGTGCACGCCTCGAAACCGGTGATCAGTGCGTCGCCCTTGCCCTTGCCGCGCTGCTCGATGACCTTGACGTCGGGCCACAGCTCGCGGGCGACGGCCACGGTGTCGTCGGTGGAATTCCCATCGACGAGCACCACTTCGTGAATCCACTGCGGAAGTGTCTTGAAGACGAACGGGAGATTCTCCGCCTCGTTCATGGCGGGAATCACGATGCTCACCGGCGGCGCTATGGCCAGGTGAGTTGATATGGGCCGGTACGTGCTGGCAGTGATCTGATCCTGAATCTGACCTTGAAACTCATTCCTGAGCTGGTCCTTGATCTGATCTTGTCCCGAATCCGCCGGGCGCAGAAAAGAAGTCATTGAGTCCGGTCCCTCTCGTCCGGTGGACCGCCCGCCCCTGGGCGGTCCGGTTCTTTGTCCGGTTCGAAAGGGGGGTTTCTCACTCACGGCATGCCGAAATAGATCTCCGTCCACGCCGGGTGAGCTGGCATAACTGGCCGACTGTCTGGGTCGGTCTCGCGGCACGGCTCGGCACAGTTGCGGTCACCGAGCACGGCACCCCCCTACCGCGCCCCGCGCCGGGCCCTCGTCGCGATCTTGAGCCCTCCCCTAGATCGCATATGCACTGATGGACCGATGCGGGTGAGATGTACGACGGTATTGATGATTGAGACGCTATGGCAAGACCTGGAACATGGCCTCACGTTTTTGTTGTTTTGGCCGTTACTCAACCGCCCGAACGGATCTTCCCCATCCGTTTGAGCATCTTGTCGGCCGGCTCGAACAACTCCGGCCTCCCCAGCACCGCATTGCGCAGAGCGCGGACGGGGGCGCGCCGCGCCCGGTGTCCGAACGCCACGGGATGGCGGCGCGCAACCCACCCTTCGGACACGGTGAGTTCCCGTGTCTTCAGGGAGTCCTTGTATTCCTTCTGACCCCGGCCGAGATCCAGATAGGCAATGCCGTCGGCGGCGGCCGCCTCGGCCATGCGCAGATGCAGGATCAATCCCGGGGAGTATTTCGAGAACTCCGGGTCGTAGGCGGGGAACCAGCACGCCAGGACCCGCTCGGAGCGCAGTCCGAAGTGCGCGGCGATCGGCCGGCCGTCGGCGTAGAGCACCGACAGGAGCCCGGCGAACGACTCGGAACGGCTGTGGAAGAGCTGCTGTGCCAGCCGGGTGATCCAGTCGTGCGCGAAGCGGTCGCTGCGCCCGGTCCTGCGGTACTGCGCCGACTTCCAGCGCATCAGCGTGCTCAGCACCTCGGGGTCGCGCTCGTCGTGCACGTACCGCACGTCCGCGTGGTCACGGCCCAGCTTGCGCTCCTTGGCGAGCGTGGTCCGGGTGAACTTCGGCGACCGGGCGCGCAGTTGGGTCAGAAACGCCTCGTAGCCGCGGTCCACGTCGATGACGGGGGACGGGAAGGTGCCGGAGGCTCCGGCCTCGAACGGCGTCTGGCCTTCCGCCAGGTGGTCGAACTCCCACACGGAGAGCCCACAGGCCCGCAGCAGCTCCCGGGCGTCCCAGGTGAAACCGGGGCGGTGGACCAGCCCCTGGCAGTCCGAGATGCCCAGGCCGATCGCGCGGCCGACGCCCGCGGCGGTGGTGTGGAAGGGGAAGAACGCGGCGGGCTCGCCGTTCTCCCTGATGACCGCGATCCGTACGCCGCGCCGGCAGCGGCCCACGGCCAGCGTGAACTCCGGGGACAGGAACGGGTTCGCGAGTTCCGGTGTGTCGTGCAGATGGGCCTTCGACTGGAAGGCCGTCCATGCCGACCGGTCGGCGGAGGTCAGTTCGCCGGGGCGGTACACGCTGATGGCCACGTCGTTCACGTCGTCCACGTCAGGAGACCCGTCTTCTCGCCGTACGGCCGCGCAGGCGCCGTACCAGGACCAGCAGGAGAATGAGGGAACTGAGTGCGGCCACGGCCGCGATGCCGCCCGGGACCGACCACCGGTGCACGGCGAGCATGCCCTGGGCGACCAGAAGATTGACAGCTACCGCTGCCGACAGGGACGCCAGGACGCGGCCGACCGGTTCCAGGTTCCGCAGGGCGATCGCCACGGTGGCGGCGGGGGCGGCGAGCAGGAAGAAGAGCGTGAACGGGGCACGCAGGGGGGAGTCGATGTCGGCGAGGGCCAGTACGGCGCCTACGCCGGCGATCGTGGTGGCCGCTCCCGCGAGCAGGGGGAGCAGGTCCCTTGCCGGGGTTCGCGCCTGTCGTAACCGCTCTTCGCCGTCCGGGTCGGGCGGGTGTGATGATGATGACTTGATACCTATGGTCTGCATGGGCGACTTGCCCCCTGAAGCGCCGGATGCCGGGCTTCAATGTCGCGCAGCTGTCCGGGGGCAGTCAAGCCCTGTGGCGGCTGCCGGCGCGTGAAGGGGGGTTGTCTTTCGCCCGCGGGCCGGTGGGGGCGGGCCGCGCCGTTCCCCGCGCCCCTGAAGGGGTGCGGGGAACGGCGCGGTCTTTGGGGTGCGGGTTGGTTACGGGACTATCTTCAGGAGGCGGTTGGGGGAGCCCGTGCCGGGGGACGTGACCTTGCCGGTGGTGGCGCCGTTCACCAGGGCCGTGGCGACCTGGGCAGGAGTCGCCGAGGTGTGACCGGCCAGATACACCGCCGCCGCGCCCGCGACATGCGGCGTCGCCATCGACGTACCGGAGATCGTGCTCGTAGCCGTGTCGCTCGTGTTCCAGCCCGCTGTGATCGACGACCCGGGCGCGAAGATGTCCAGCACCGACCCGAAGTTCGAGTAGCTGGCCTTCGCGTCCGTGCTGGTGGTCGCCCCGACAGTGATCGCCGCGGCGACCCGGGCCGGCGAGTACGACGAGGCGTTGGCGCTGCTGTTGCCCGCCGCCACCGCGTAGGTCACCCCGCTCGCGATGGAGTTGGACACCGCGGCGTCCAGCGTGGAGGACGCGCCCCCGCCGAGCGACAGGTTGGCCACCGAGGGACCGCTGTGGTTCGCGGTCACCCAGTTGATGCCGGCGATGACGCCCGCGGTGGTGCCGGACCCGGCGTTGTCGAGCACGCGGACCGCCACGATGTTCGCCTTCTTGGCGATGCCGTAGGTCGAGCCCGCGATGGTCGTGGCGACGTGCGTGCCGTGACCGTTGCCGTCGGAGGCGACGGTGTCGCCGTCCACGGCGTCGTAGCCGTAGCTGGCCCGCCCGCTGATCTGCGAGTGCGTGATGCGTACGCCGGTGTCGATGACGTACGCCGTCACTCCGCTGCCCGCCGAGTCCGGGTAGGTGTACGTGCCGGAGAGCGGCAGTGACGCCTGGTCGGACCGGTCGAGACCCCAGGGCGCGTTGGACTGGGTGGTGTCGCTCGCCCGCACGATCTGGTTCTGCTCGACCGTGGCCACCGACGGGTCGGCGGCGAGTCTGCGGGCCTCGGCCGCGGAGAGGTTCGCCGAGTAGCCGTTCAGCGCGGCGCCGAACGTCTTCGCGACGGTGCCGCCGTATCCCTTGATGAGGCTCTTGCCCTGGGCCGACGAGGCCTTGAAGCCGGCGCCCTTCTTGAGCGTGACGATGTAGCTGTCCTTGACGGCGGTGGGGGAGTCCGTCGCCAGGACCCGGCCCTCGGCCGGTGCGGCCTGGGCGGGGAGGGCGGTGACGGCGCCGAGCAGGGCGGCGGTCACCACGGAGGTCGCCGCGGCGATCCGGATCTTCTTGCTACGCAGCTGTGCCATTACGAGGGATTCCTCCTCATAGGCGGCGCGCGCCTGGGATGGGGCGCGCGTCTGTGGGGGGTGCGCACGTGATTGCGCGCACAGCCAGGAGCGTCGCGTTCCGCTACCGGTTGAGACATCAGCGTGATCGATCTACGGGCGTAGCTCAAGGGAGTTGAGGGTATGTCACATGTCTGTCATGAGCACGCAATCGAACGTGTGGTGAACGCCAGGAAGAACTACCTGCCTGTCCAGAAAAGTCTTGGCATGAACACTTCCTGGCGACACGTGCGGCTGGTACCAAAGTCACGGCAGAGATCCTGCTAAAGGGAGGTTCCATGAGACGTTCCCGACTTACGGCATACGTGACCTCACTTCTCCTCGCCGCCGCCTTCGCCCTCACCGGGGCAGCGACGGCCCAGGCATCCGAACAGGCCGCCGCCACGGGCTATGTGGCCCTCGGCGACTCCTACTCCTCCGGCGTCGGCGCGGGCAGCTACATCAGCTCAAGCGGCGACTGCAAGCGCAGCACGAAGGCCTATCCCTACCTGTGGGCGGCCGCGAACTCACCCTCGTCCTTCGACTTCACCGCTTGCTCGGGCGCTCGTACGAGTGATGTTCTGGCGAACCAGCTGGGCCCGCTCAACTCCGGCACCGGCCTCGTCTCGATCTCCGTCGGCGGCAACGACGCCGGTTTCGCCGACGTCATGACGACCTGTGTCCTGCAGTCCGAGAGCACCTGCGTCGCCCGCGTCAACACGGCGAAGGCGTACGTCGACTCGACACTCCCCGGCAGGCTCGACTCGGTCTACTCGGCGATCAGCGCCAAGGCCCCGGCGGCCCAGGTGGTCGTGCTGGGCTACCCCCGCTTCTACAAGCTGAGCGGCAGCTGCCTGACCGGTCTCACCGAGACGGAACGGGCCGCCATCAACGGCGCCGCCGACCACCTGGACAGCGCCATCGCCAAGCGCGCCGCCGACCACGGCTTCACGTTCGGTGACGTACGCCCCACCTTCACCAACCACGAGATCTGCTCCGGCAGCGCCTGGCTGCACAGCGTCAACTGGTTGAACATCGGCGAGTCCTACCACCCGACCGCCGCCGGTCAGTCGGGCGGCTACCTGCCCGTCTTCACGTCCGCGGCCTGACCGCCCCGTTCGGAGCCAGTGCCTGCGGAGAACCGGAGCCGGAGGTCCCGCCCGTCGGGGCCTCCGTCTCGCACGTCACCGAGAACGGCACCTGGTTCGACTCCGTCCGCTGCGGGCTGCGGACCTCCACACCGATCTTGTTCGTGAGCGTCCCGGACGTGTCGTACGTCGTCAGGACGACCGTGTTCTGCTTGGTCTTCCCGCCGCCCTGCGGGAACGAGAGCGTCTTCCAGCCGGGGTCGGACACCTCGCCGGTCTCCGTCACCCAGCGGTACTGCACATCGACCGGTACGACGCCCACGGTGAACGTCGCCGTGAAGGTCGGAGCCTCCGCCTCGGGCGGCGGGCAGGCGCCGGTGTAGTCGGTGTGCGAGCCCGAGACCGTCACCTTCACGGACTGGGTGGGCGCGGGCGTCGTACTCCCGCCGCCCGTGGTCGAGCCGCCGTCCGACCCGCTCGTACCGGAGTTCTCCGTCGTCGAGCCGCCGTCGGTGCCGCCCCCGTCGCTCCCGTTGCTCGCGCCGCTGTCGTTCCCGCCGGTCGAGCCGCCGCTCGTGGTCCCGCCGTTCGAGCTCTTGGCCCCGTTCCCGCCGTCGCCCCCGTCGCCGCGGTTGATCAGCGCGTAGCTCAGGCCCGCGATGGCCAGGGCGAGAGCGGCCAGCCCCGCGATCATCACGATCATGGCGCGCCGGGGACGGTCGGGCTGCGCGGCCGTCGTCGTGGCGGTCGGACTCTGCGGGCCGGGGGAGGCGGGCGAGTACGCCGGCACCGGGGACGGTCGGGTCGCGTCCCGCTGGTCCGCCTGCGGGAACGCGGCGACCGTCGGAGAGTAGGGGAGGGGCCCCGTACGGGGCGTACCGCCGGCCGAGACGAGCCGCAGATCCCGCTCGGCGTCCTCGGCGGACATGCGTTCCGCCGGGTCCTTGCGCAGCAGCCCTTCGATGACCGGAGCGAGCGGGCCCGCCCGCAGCGGCGGCGGCAACTCCTCGTCGACGACCGCGCGCAGGGTGCTGAGCGGGGTGTTCTGCCGGAACGGCGAGTTCCCCTCGACGGCCGCGTACAGGAGCACACCGAGCGACCACAGGTCCGACTCGGGCCCCGGCGTACGCCCCAGCGCCCGCTCCGGGGCGAGGAACTCCGGCGAGCCGATCACCTCGCCGGTCATGGTGAGCGCCGAACTGCCCTCGACGGTGGCGATGCCGAAGTCGGTGAGCACGATGCGGCCGTCGTTCGACAGCAGGACGTTGCCCGGCTTCACGTCCCGGTGCAGGACCCCCGCCTCGTGCGCGGCCCGCAGCGCGGCGAGCACCTCCGCGCCGATGTGGGCGGCGCGCTGAGGAGGCATCGGGCCCTCCGCGTCCAGCGCGTCGGACAGTGCGATCCCGCGGATCAGCTCCATCACGATCCACGGGCGGCCGTCCTCCGTCGCCACGTCGTAGACCGTCACCACATTGCGGTTCGAGACCCGGGCCGCGGCCCACGCCTCACGCTCCAGGCGGGCGTACATCCGCTCGACGTCGGGGCCCGGCAGCCCGCCCGGGGCCCGTACCTCCTTGACGGCGACCTCGCGGTGCAGCACCTCGTCGCGGGCCCGCCACACCGTCCCCATCCCGCCCTCGCCCAGCGGCGAGAGCAGGCGGTATCGGCCGGCGATCACGCGTTCACTGCCCGGTTCTTCGGACACGGGCGTCCCCCATTCGCATCCGCACGATTCTGAACAAAAGTAGCTCAACCGAGTGCGGTTGCCGCCCCCTTGAGCACCAGTCCGACCCCGAGGGCCACGACGACGAACGCGGACCCCAGGGGCACGGTCCTGCGTACCAGCGCGACCACCGGCCCGTCGGCCCAGCGTGAGCGGGTCGCCAGCACGTGGCTCACCCCACTGCCCAGCTTGACCACGGCGACCCCGGCCGCCGTGAGGGTCAGGGCGAGTCCGACGCCGAACGCGAGGACGAGCAGCAGCCCGAACCAGGCCTTGCCGAGGGCGGCGGCGCCCACCAGGACGACGACGGCCGACGGACTCGGCACCAGCCCGCCGGCGAAGCCGAGCAGGATCGTGCCGCGCAGGGTCGGCGCGATCTCGTGGCTGTGGGTGAAGCCGCCATGGGTGTGGGTGTGGGTGCGGGAACGGCCGTCACCGTGGTCGTGGGAGTGGCCGTCCTTCTCGGAACGGCTGTGCGGGGGCGGTTCCAGGAGGGCGGCGGCGGTGCCGTGCCCCGAGGTCCGGGCCGCACCGCCGGCGTGGGAGTGCGCGAGTACGGGCCGACGCTCGTGGACGCCGGCCAGGGCGTTGTCGTGCTGGTGGGTGTGCCCGGTACCGTGCTCATGCCCCTGACCATGCTCGTGCTCGTGCGCGTGCCCAGCCTCGTGCGTGTGCGCGTGCCCGCCTTCGTGTGTGTGCTCGTGTGCCGGAGCGTGCGCGTGGGCAGGGGCTCGGTTCCGCCAGGCCCGTCGTACGAGGGTGAGGCCGGCCGCCATCACGAGGGCGCCGCTCGCCACGCCCAGCCAGGTCACCACGGAGGGCGCCGCCGCCGAGCCGGCGGTGACCAGGAGGCCCAGCGCCGCGACGCCGAGAGTGTGGGTGATGGTCACCGACGCAGCCAGGGGCAGGACGTCGCGCATACTCGCCCGGCCGCCGCGGGCCGCGGCCGTCGCGGCCATCAGCGTCTTGCCGTGCCCCGGCGCGAGCGCGTGCAGCGCGCCGAGGAGGACCGCGAGCGCCAGGGCCAGCAGGGCGAAACCGAAGGTCAGGTCCTGGCGGGAGACCAAGTCGTCCAGCGCCCGCGTGAAACGGTCGGCGCCGCGCGGCAGCACGGACGAGGCTGGCGCGTCGGTGTTCTCCTCGACGAGCGCGGGGCCGCCGGGGCGTACGCGCAGTGAGGCGGACGCGGTGTCCGCCGGGGACGACAGCAACTCCGCCGGGTACTGGGTCAGTTCACCCGATATGGACTTCTCGGGTACGTCGGACGACGTGAGCGTCATCCGGTCGCCGCGTGCCGTGACCTCGCGCCAGCCCGGTCCGTCGTCCACGGAGGCACGGAAGCGCAGCGCCGGGTTTCCGTCGGGCAGCGCCGCCGTCCAACGGCACTCCACCCGCAGTGTCTTGAGCCCTGCCTGCCCGGGACGCACCTGGGCGCGGCTCTCGCCGACGGTCAGCGCGGCGGGCTTCCCGCCCACGGTCACCCGGCTCCTCCCGGCCGCCGTCTCGCACCGCTCCCGCGCCCAACTCCCCATGCCCGCCTTGTCGATGGCGGGCTGCGCCTGGGTCGCCGGGATCTCCGCGAGGTCCTCCACATGCAGGACCCGGAGCTCTCCGGGTGCGACGACGAGACCGTCGTACCGGTTGACGGTGAAGTTTCCCAGCGGGTGCGCCGAGGCCGTCCCGGAGGGGATCAGCACGAGCGCGCAGGCGGCCATGAGCACGGCGGCGCAGGACCCGTACGCGCGGCGGCGCACGGACGACCCACGGTTGCCGGTGAGGCGGGAGCGGAGCCCGCGCAGTACGGCGGCGCTCACCGCGCACCGCCCAGGGCGGTCAGGGCCTTCTCGGCCTGCTTCGCGCCCACCGGGGAGAAGCCGGGGTTGAGTTCGAGAGCCGACGACAGGCTGCCGCGGGCCTCCTTCTCGTGGCCCGTGGCGCGTTCGATCATGCCGCGGTGGTAGAGGAACGTGGCGTCGCGGTAGCCGGTCGCCGTGGCGCGCCGGGCGTAGGGCAGGGCCTCGTCGTCTCGGTCGTTGACGTGCAGGGCCCAGGCGAGCGCGTCCGCGGTGTGCACGGTGTGCCGGCGCTCCCACTCCGCGCGGGCGGCGCGCAGGGCGGCCTCGCGGTCGCCGTGGTCCGCCGCCGCGAGGGCGGTGTCGAGATCGGCGTTGACGCCGTTGGCGCGGGCCAGTGAGGTCCAGGCGTCGACCAGCGCGTACTGGTCGCGGGCCTTCGCCGGGTCCCCCTCGTCGTCGCGCGCCTCGTACAGTTCGCCGAGCACGACCAGCGGGCCCGGCAGCGGGAAGCGCGCCACGACCTCCTCCATCCCGCGGATGGCTGCCGCCCGGTCGCCGTTCGCGGCCTGTGCGCGGGCGCGGCCCTCCAGCGCCGGCAGATAGGTCCTGTCGGCCCGCAGCGCCCGCTCGTAGTACGTCAGCGCGGTCCCGTAGTCGCCCTCGCGCCAGGAGAGCTGGCCCAGCGAACCCGCCACGTACGCGATGTCGCCGGGCGCGGTGGCACCGGCCAGCGCCTGCTTCAGGACACGGCGTGCCGTTCCGATGTCGCCCCGCAGCTCACGCACATAGGCGTACCGGGTGAAGACCGGGACGCCCGGGCGGCGGGAGTCGGCCTCGTCGGCGGCCT
This sequence comes from Streptomyces dioscori, assembly GCF_003024195.1. Classification (GTDB taxonomy): domain Bacteria; phylum Actinomycetota; class Actinomycetes; order Streptomycetales; family Streptomycetaceae; genus Streptomyces; species Streptomyces dioscori. The sequence continues at coordinate 144,508 of NZ_KZ679055.1, read as the reverse complement.
TGGCCGCCTCCTTGTAGCGGCCCAGTTCGACCAGGGCGTCGACGCGGACCGACAGCGCGCGCTCGTTGAAGGCGTTCTCGTCGAGTGCCTTCTCCGAGAAGGCCAGCGCGTCGGGGAACTCGTGCCGGGCCGCGGCCAGCGCCGCCCGGCCCGCCAGCGCCGGATCGTTGTCGGGGCTCAGCTTCAGCGACCGCTCCAGCGCGCGCTGCGCCTGCGGATAGCGGGACGGGTCGCCGTTGGTGCGGGCCTGTTCGACATACGCCATGCCCAGCGTGGCCCAGCCGCCCGAGTCCTTGGGCTGCGCCTTGAGATGGGACTGCAGTGCGGAGATGCCCGAGGCCAGGCTGCCGCCCGCGAGCAGTTCGGGATTGAGGCCGGGCGCCGACGACACCGTGCCGGTGCGGTCGCCGTCCCTGTTGCCCAGCACCACGGCCCCCGCGGTCATCGCGACGGCGAGAGCGACGGCGCAGGCCGCGAGCTGCAGCGCCCGGGACCGCCCGGATCCCCGGCGCTCCCCGGGCGTCGGCCGAAGCTGACCGTCGGTCCCGGCTGTCCCCGCCGTCCCGGCCGCCCCTGCCGGTTCGACCGTCCCTGCCGCCTCGGGCGCCTCGGCCGAACCTGCCGTCGTGGCCGTGGTGGCCGTCCCGGCCGGGTCGGCAGGTGTCTCAGCCGTCCCGGCCGGGTCGGCGGCCTCGTCGACGAGGTCCCTCTCCTGCGCGTCGTCGTTGCTACGCGGGGACATTGCGCTCTCCTCAATCGCCATGCTGGAAAAGGTGGTTCACGTGATGGTTGTGTTCGCCGCGGTGGGTGGCGCGGCCCGTGCGCCGTGGGGGACGGTTACGCACGGACCGCGCCAGTCAGGGATGCCGGTCAGCAGTCAGGGATGCAGGCCGGCCGCGGTCAGTACGACCGGCGGCGGCTGCGCCACCAGAGCAGACCCGTGCCGACGAGCAGGAACCCGGCCGCGCCCGAGGCCGCCGAGACGGCGATCAGCGTGGTGTCGTCCATACCGCCCGTGCCGGTCGTACCGGCGGGCTGCAGCGCGTCACCGAGCTGGTTGCGGACGTCGTTGGTACCGGTCGTGCCCTTGGCCAGCGGCCCGCGCGAACCCGAGGTCGGCTGACCGACGTACGGGAACGCCTTCTCGAACTTCACGTCGTTCTTGTCGACGGCGTCACCGAGGTCGTTCTTGGAGCCGACCAGTTCGCCCTCGACGACCTGCAGCGCGATGTCCAGCACGTCGTCGCCGAGGCGGCGGCCGTTCGGGAAGCCCGCGTTGTCGCCGTCCAGCACACCGAGACGCTTCTCCTCGGCGGCCGGCTTGGTGGAGGTGTTGAGACGCAGCATTTCCGAGGGACGCACGTTCGGGGGCTGGTTGAGGCCTTCCACGCCCTTCAGGAACACGTCGACGAGGTCGTTGCGGGGCTCGTCGGGCGCCTCGATCTTGTAGATCGCCTCGATGAGCTTCGGCAGCTCGGGCTCCGTGACGTTCTTCAGGAAGTCACCGTCGTTCCAGGGCGCGGACGCGTTGAACTTGTCCTTGTCCTTGATCGGGTTGACGACCTCGTTCACCAGCGGCATACCGAGGCGCGAGACCTGGCGGTAGTGGCCGCTCGCGTTCTTGCGCTGCGTCGTCGACCAGATGCCCACGATCGGCTGGTCGGCCGACTCCTGGATCACGTCGTTGGGGAGCTGGAGGGCGACGGAGTTGACGTTGTAGCCCTTGAGGGTGTCGTTGCCGACCTCGGACAGGTTCCCGCCGTACAGCAGGTCGAAGACGCGCAGGTCGAGGAAGAACGGGTCGTCCGCCTGGCCGGCGAACGTGGTGGCCCCGCCCGGCAGTTCGTGCACGGCCTGGGAACGGAGCTTGGCGTAGTCAGGCATGGACGCCTTGCCGACGTTGGACGGCGCGACCGCCACGTCGTCCGCGTACTTCGTCTTCTTGACCAGGTGCTGGTCCTTGAGCTGCAGCAGGTCTATGTCGTACGTCTGCGTGATGTTGAGGTCCGGGTCGTCGAGGCTCTCGACCGGGCCGGTGTTGTACAGGAACGTCTTGTCGTTCTTGACATGCGTCTCGAACGTGTACCGGAAGACCAGTTCGCCCTGCGCGTCACCGTTGTTGTCGATGTGCAGGTCGTACTGGGCGTCCTCCGCGAACGGGAAGAAGTTCGGTCCGCCGGCCGGCTCCTCGAACGGGATCCAGTTGGCGATGATGGTCGTCGTATCCGGTTTGTCGGGGCTCGCGAACGCGTACACGTCCGTGTTGTCGTACTGCGGCTGCCCCGAGATGAGCGGAGCCTCCCGGTGACTGGAGGCGCTCGCCGCCCCCGGTTCGAGCGCACTCACGCCGACGGCCGCGAGCCCGCCGGTGGCCAGCGCACCGCAGACAAGGGTCGCGAGGCTCCTGCGTCCCACGAACCCGCTGGTGAAAGGTGTCATGCCGTCCGTCCTCTGTCCCAAAGCTGTGTTCCGGCGGTGATGTGGCGGGAGCGACCTGTCGAGTGGTTCGCCCCCACGCTCGTACCGCGTCGGTGGGTGATGCCTGATGCACGCCATTCGGAGCCGGGGGGAATAAGGATTGGTTCGAAATTCACCCGCGTTTTCGAGCGGCTGATCCGTAACCCCATCCGACGGCGTTCCTGCGCCGAATACGTGAGGACGGGACGAGCCGTTCAGACCGGCGAAGGGGGAAACGGGTGGAGGCGGACGAACTTCTGGTGCTCGTGGCCGGAGGCGACCAGAAGGCCTTCGAGGATCTGTACGCCCTGGTGTCCGGGCCGGTCTTCGGGCTGGTACGCCGCGTGGTGCGCGATCCGGCCCAGTCCGAGGAAGTGGCGCAGGAGGTGCTTCTCGAACTCTGGCGCTCCGCCGCGCGCTACGACCCAGGCCGCGGCAGCGCACTCGCCTGGGTCCTGACCCTCGCGCACCGCAGGGCCGTCGACCGGGTCCGCAGCGCCCGCTCCGCCACGGAACGCGAACTGCGCATGGCCAGGCGGGCGAACGGCCCCGCCTTCGACCATGTCGCCGAGGAGGTCGAGGCCGGCCTCGAACGGGAATGGGTACGCCGCTGCCTGGACCGGCTCACCGCCCTGCAACGACAGTCCGTCACCCTCGCCTACTACGACGGCTACACCTACCGTGAAGTCGCCGAACGGCTCTCCCTGCCGCTCGGCACGGTCAAGACCCGCATGCGCGACGGACTCACCCGGCTGCGCGACTGCCTCGGAGGTGTCGCATGAGCATCCTCCGCCGCGGCGAACTGCACTCGCTGGCCGCCCCGTACGCCCTCGACGCCCTGGAACCCCATGAGCACAAGCGATTCGAGAAGCACCTGAAGCGCTGCGACAGCTGCGCCGCCGAAGTGCGCGCCCTGCGCGAGGACGCGGTCCGCCTCGCCTGGTCCACGGCCGCCCCGGCCCCCGCCGCGATGCGCGACCGGGTCCTGACGGCCATCCGGACGACCCCTCAGGAGCCGGCCCCCGCGGAACTCCCGGCACGGGCGGAACCCGCGGCCCGCACGCGTACGGAACGGCCGCCCTCCCGCGCCCGCCGCTCACCCTTCTCGGTCTTCCTCATCCCGCTGGCCTCCACCACGGCCGCCGCCGCTCTCGTCGTCGCCGCGCTCTTCGGCATGCAGGCGTCCCGGACGCAGGACCAGCTGGCCGAACAGCGGGCACAGGCACGTGAGATCGCCCACGTTCTCGCGGCGCCCGACGCACGGGCCGCCGCCGGACGTGACGCGAACGGTCAGGGCATCGGCGTCGTCGCGTCCGCCTCGCAGAAGACCGCCGTCGTCACCTCGGCCGGGCTCGGTACGCCTTCGAACGAAAGGGTCCACCAGCTGTGGCTCATGCGACCGGAGGAGAAACCGCGCTCCCTGGGACTCCTCGACGGCGACACGCCCTTGATTGCCACCGGACTGAACTCGGACGCGATCTCACTCGCTGTCACCGTCGAGCCCGACGGCGGCTCGCCGCAGCCCACCACCGCACCGGTTGTCCAACTCGCCCTGAAATCGCTCGGATTCGGAGAGTAATCGTCAACCCCCTTTGCGGGTAGGTGAATCCCGTGCCCGGGATACACGAGTGTGATGAGGGAGCGATAGGGTTAACCTGCCCGGGCCGGGTGCCCTCGTACGGGTGGGGAGTGACATGGAACAGATAACAGTGCGTGGCAGGGCGCGAGTCCCTGCGATCACGTGTGGGAGCAGCGCGACCAGTTCGCGCCTCGACCGCCATCTTTCGGTGATGGGTGGCCCTGCCATCCCTCAGCGTGAGGCGGCCGAGGCGACGTCTCTGATGCGCGAGCTGACCGCACGTGACACCGCGCACGACCGCACCGGCAGGAGTGCGCGAGTGAGGCGGGTCTCGCTCTTCGCACCGCTGCGCCGGCTGCGCCGTTCCCTGTTCGGCGGCCGCTGACAGGCGACCCCGGTCGTTGAACGGCGGCCGAAACCGAGCAGGACCAGCGGAATCAGCAGCATCAGTAGCACCAGCTGCACCAGAAGAATCAGCAGGACCAGAAGAATTCCGACCCGCGCTCAGGCGGACACACCGTCCCGGCGCAGTGCTGCGATCTCATCGCCCGTCATCCCCACGGCACGCAGCACCGCCTCGGTGTGTTCCCCGAGTGCGGGTACGGGCCCCATCCTCGCCGCCTCCCCGCCCGGCAGAGTGATCGGCGGCAGCAGAGCCCGCAGCGGCCCGACCGGCGACCGGACGTCCCGCCACCGGTCCCTGGCCGCCAGCTGCGGATGCTCCGCCACGTCCGACACGTCCCTCAGCAGCGCGCAGGCGATCCCGGCCGCCTCAAGCCGCGCCACCGCCTCCTCCGCGGTGAGCCCCGCGAGTGCCGTGACGACCAGTCCATCGGTACGGTCCCGGTTCTCGACCCGGGCCGCGTTCGTCGCGTACGCCGGATCGTGGGCCAGCTCCGGCCGCTCCAGCACGTGTTCGGCGAGGCGGCACCACTCCCGGTCGTTCTGCACCGACAACAGCACCCGCCCACCGTCACCCGTCCGATAGCCGTCGTACGGGGCGATGACGGCGTGCGCGAGCCCGGTGCGCGCCGGGGGAGTTCCTCCGTGCATCGCATGGTGCAGCGGATGCCCCATCCACTCGGCCAGCGCGTCCAGCATCGCCACCTCCACCGGTCCGCCGCGGCCCGTCGTCCCACGCCGCACCAGCGCCGCGAGCACCCCCGAGAACGCGTACATCGCCGCGGCGATGTCGGCCGCCGGAATGCCCGCCTTGACCGGCTGCCCGGCCGTCCCGGTCACGGACACGAGCCCCGCCTCGCACTGCACGAGCATGTCGTACGCCCGCTTGTCGGCGTACGGACCCGAGGGCCCGTAACCCGAGATGTCCACGGCGATCAGCCGCGGGTGCGCGGCGCACAGGGTCGCCGCGTCGAGACCGAGCCGCGCGGCGGCGCCGTGGGCGAGGTTCTGTACGAAGACGTCGGCGTCGGCGATCAGGCGGCGCACCACGTCGAGTCCGCGCGGGTCCTTCAGGTCGAGGGCGACGGATTCCTTGCCGCGGTTGCACCACACGAAGTGCGAGGCGAGCCCGCTCGCCGCGGTGTCGTAGCCGCGCGCGAAGTCGCCGCCGTCCAGGCGCTCGACCTTGATGACCCGCGCCCCCAGATCGGCGAGCTGCCGGGTGGCGAAGGGCGCGGCGACGGCCTGCTCGACGGCGACGACGGTGATGCCCTCCAGGGGCAGGGGCTGCGACTCCATGCGGGGATCATGGCCTGCGGGCCAGGGCTTTGTCATGCAGGGGCCGAGGGGCGGGGCGGCGGTCGGTTGGACGGCTGCAGGCCCGTGGGGGCCGGTCGCGCAGTTCCCCGCGCCCCTCCGAGGCGGGGCTGCGCCCCGGGGGTGGGGGCGGCGGGTGGGTTTGTCGGCTGCGGGTGCGTCGTGGCTGGTCGCGCAGTTCCCCGCGGCCCTGAAGGCGAAAGACCGCGCCGTTCCCCGCGCCCCTTTGGGGCCAAGGGGTTACAGCAGGGTGAACTGGCCCTCCGGGCCCTCCTCCTCGTGGGTCAGCACCGAGGCTGGAGCCTGCGCGGGGGTGGGGGGTGGGAGGATGCCCGCCTTGTGCAGGTCCGCCGTGGTGATGAGGGACTTGATCGGCAACTCCTGCTGCTGTGTACGCAGTTCGGACAGCAGGGTGAGGACTGTCACCAGTTCCAGGAGGTCGGTGGTCCAGGGCTGGGGCCAGGTCGGGGGGCGGACGGCCTCCAGCGTGCCGGGCTCGGGGTGGGTGATCCGGCTGCCGAACCACTGGTCCAGGACGCGGACGCCGCCGACCTCGAAGTCCCAGGCCGCGGGCGGGACGGGGGAGATGCGGCCCTCGTCGAGGTGGAGGGTCTCCTCCTCGCGGTCGTAGCGCGGTTCGGCCGGGAAGGGCGGCAGCGGGGCCCGTACGTAGGGGCGTCGGCCGCCGGGGAGTTTGGGGCGTTCCCCGTCGCGGCGCATCAGCCGCAGCATGCGGTGACCCAAATCCGTACCCACTGACCACAGTTCGGGGTCCGTGGTGAGCGGGACGGTCACCCCGCGCGGGCCCCGGCGGGCGACCGCGACCGTCCAGGCGAGGATGTCGAGCGGGGCGGGTGAGTGGCCGAGGCGGTCGGCCAGGAGGTCCGGCAGGCCCGGGGTCAGGTTCGGTTCGAGGCCACCGGGGCGCCGGTACAGGGGACGCACGCGGCCGGGGCGGGCGACGGCGGCCGCCTTCGCCCCGGGGGACTTCGGCTGCGGCGGGACCATCGGCAGCACCGACGCGACCAGGAGTGCCGGTCCGTCGGGCGAGGGCGGCTGTTCGACCGCGAACACCTGGTGCTCGTCGGCCACCCGCCACAGCTCGGGGCGCGCCGCGTCGATCAGCCGGTGGTCGGGGATCAGCCACTGCTCGTCGAACGGGCCGGTCTGGATCCGGACCGGCTCCGCGCACGGGCCCGAGGCGCGCGCCAGCCGGCCCGTACCGGAGGCCTGGCCGGGCAGCTGCCCCACGGCCGAGTGCAGGGTCCGCGCGCGGGTGGCGCCGAACAGCGCCTCCCGGTCGGGCCCCTCGGCCTTCACCAGGGCGTCCCACCGTGCTTTCAGGGACGCCGGGTCGGGCGCCGCCGGCCACGCCCGGCCCAGCCGGGGAGGTGCGACGGACCACGGCATGAGGTCCGCGAGCAGCGGAGCGTCGTCGTGCGTCACGCTCGGCATCGTACGACGTGGCCCGTCGGCGGCGGCCGGGTCCCGCACGGTCAGTGGGCGTCGAGGGTGACGGTGAACGAGAAACGGTCGCCCCGGTAGTGGATGCGGACCACGTCCAGCGCCCGGCCGTCCGCGCCGTGCACGACGCCCGTGTAGTGCAGGATCGGGCTCAGCAGCGGGACCTGGAGCAGCCGAGCGGTCTCCGGGTCGGCGAGCCGCGCCTCGACGGTGTCGGTGATCTGGCCGATCCGCGCCCCCGCGACATCCCGCAGGACCTTGGTCATGGGCCAGCGGACCAGATCCTCCGGATCGAACAGGGCCGCCAGCTCCGGCCGCACGTAGTTGCGCGCGTGGTTGGTCGGTTCACCGGTCTTCTCGTCGCTGCGCAGCCGGTGGTACGTGGCCACCTCCGCCAGATCCGGGAAGTACGCGGAGAGTTCGCCGGACACGGGCTCGCTGCCGTGGTCGAGCAGTTCCGTGGTCATGCCGGACTGCTGGGCCACGATGGCGTCCACCGAGCCGAGGAGGCGGACCGGCGCTCCCCGCAGGGCGCTCGGCTCGATGAACGTGCCGCGTCTGCGGTGCCGGGTGATGAGCCCCTCGTCCTCCAGCTCCTTGAGCGCCTGCCGCATGGTCAGCACACTCACCCCGTAGTGCTCCGCCAGCCGTTCCTCGGTGGGCAGGCGCAGTGGGTCCTGCGCGGACCGCCCGAGTATCGAGGCGCGCAGGGACTGCGACACCTGATACCAGAGCGGCAGCTTGCGGTTCAGGACGATGGAGTCCGGCGCGAAGGAGGTCACGAGGGTATCCGTACCGGTCGCGGGCGTCGGTTGCAACGGGCGTTCACGACGGGCGGCCACGGCGGCCACGAGCGGCGGTCGGGCAGGGCCCGCGTGAGCCGTGTGCCGTCACGGCCGCCCGCCCGCCCGGAAGTGCCGCTCAAGGCCCTGCCACACGTCGTCGTACGAGGCCTGCAGGTGCTCGGCGTGGGCGGCCTGCGCGGTGGCGGTGACCGGCCAGCGTGTCTCGAACATGAAGGCGAGACCGTCGTCGATCTTCTGCGGACGCAGTTCGGCGGCGCTGGCCCGCTCGAAGGTCTCCCGGTCGGGGCCGTGCGCGGACATCATGTTGTGCAGCGAACCGCCGCCCGGCACGAAACCCTCCGCCTTCGCGTCGTACGCGCCCTCGATGAGCCCCATGTACTCGCTCATCACGTTCCGGTGGAAGTAGGGCGGCCGGAAGGTGTCCTCTCCCACCAGCCAGCGCGGCGCGAAGACCACGAAGTCCACTCCCGCGAGGCCCGGGGTGTCGGACGGTGACGTCAGCACGGTGAAGATGGACGGGTCGGGATGGTCGTAGCTGATGGTGCCGAGCACATTGAAAAGGCGCAGATCGTAGGTGTACGGCACATGGTTGCCGTGCCAGGCGACGACATCCAGCGGCGAGTGGTCGTACATCGCGGTCCAGAGGTTGCCGCAGAACTTGTTGACCACTTCCACGGGCCCCGCCGCTGTGTTCCCTCCGTGCCCGTCGCCCTCCTCGTCCTCGTACGCGGCGACCGGTGCGCGGAAGTCCCGGGGGTTGGCGAGACCGTTGGCGCCGATCGGACCGAGATCGGGGAGCTGGAAGGGCGCCCCATAGTTCTCACACACATAACCCCGGGCGGTCGGGTGTGTGGTCCGCCCGTCGTCGTCGGAGGCGTCACCCAGCAGCTCCACACGGAAGCGGACCCCACGGGGAATCAGCGCCACATGTCCTGGCTCCACATGCAGCAGCCCGAACTCGGTGCGCAGGAGCAGCCCGCCGTGCTCGGGCACGATCAGCAGCTCGCCGTCGGCGTCGCTGAAGACCCGCCGCATGGAGGAGTTGGCGTGATACAGGTGCACGGCCATGCCGGTGCGCCGGGTGGCGTCGCCGTTGCCGCCGAGGGTCCACAGGCCCGCCAGGAAGTCGGTGCCCGGTGCCGGCTCCGGGAGGGGGTTCCAGCGCAGCCTGTTCGGGTCCGGCACCGACTCGGTGAAGGGGGCCGAGCGCAGGGTGCCGTTGTCGGTGCGGGTGAAGTCGGGGTGCGCGGCCGACGGGCGGATGCGGTACAGCCACGAGCGGCGGTTGTGCGCCCGCGGCTCGGTGAACGCCGAACCGCTCAGCTGCTCCGCGTACAGCCCGAGCGGGACCCGCTGCGGTGAGTTGCGGCCGTGCGGGAGGGCGCCCGGGACCGCCTCCGAACTGTGTTCGTTGCCGAACCCCGAGAGATACGTCAGCGCCTCGGCGGTCTTCCGCAGTGCCGTTGCGCTGGTGCGCGCGTCCCCGCTCATGAGTGATCGCTCCCTCGTTCTGATTCCTATGCAACACCGTAGGATTCGGTGAATCGGTGCGCAAGAGGGAGGGGCCGGGGCCCGGCGCGGGACGGCGGGTTCGCGCCAGACCCACGGAGGTGGCGTTTGGCCAGGAGCCGGCGCTTTAAGACCCGACTCGGTCCAAGAAGCCCCGACTGGGCCCAAGAAGCCCCGACTGGGCCCAAGAACCCGACTCCAGGGGGATCCGGCTGTCGGAGCGGTGCTCTAACCTCCCGGCATGTCGTGGACGCGCGCATTCCTCACCGCGCTCGCGGTCTGTGCCCTGTTCGGTGCTCTGCTCGTCGGAGCGACGGGCTGCGGGTCCGACGGCGCGCGCGAGGACGACGAGGTCAGACCGTCACCGGTGGGCAGGGTGCTGAAGGACACGGACGAGGAGGGGCGGCACTACCGTGAGATCGACAAGAAGAGCGCACCCGAGGTCGAGGTCGAGATACAGCCCGCGGTGGACGCAGGCTCGGACGGCGCCGACGCCGGCTGGGACGTCCGGCTGACGGTCCACGACTTCCGTTTCTCGCCGGCCGGCACACGGAAGAAGGCCGAACCGGGCCGCGGTTACGCGCTGCTCCGGCTGGACGACCGCCCCCTGTCCCTCCTCCGGGGCACAACCCACCACCTCCCGGCCGACGTCGTCCCGCGCGGCACCCACCGGGTGACGGTGCGCCTGCACGCCGACGACGACACGGTCTGGGCCGTGGACGGGGACCCGGTCGCCGGCACTGCGGACATCACGGTGTCGGACCCGGGTCCCACACCGACCTCGCACCGGACGCCGTCCCCCGACGGCCCGGAGCTCTCGGCACCCCCGACGGACGGCTGAGTCCCGAAGCCGGCGCCGCACGCGCCGCACGCGCCGCACTCCCCGCGACCGGCGCCGTCCCCCGCGCGCCCCCACCGCAGCGCGCCCGCGGCCGGCCGTGCGCCCGAGGCCGGCCGCGTGCGGCGGTGGATGAGTGGTACGGGCACCCACTTCGTACCCAAGGGCAAGGTTCACCGGAACCCGGCGGAAAGGCATCATGAAGCCCGTGCCCCCTGCGACCTCGCTGCGCCGTGCGCCCGTCCAGCGCCGTAGCGCCGAACGACTCACCCGTATCCTCGACGCCTGCGCCGACCTCCTGGACGAGGTCGGCTACGACGCCCTGAGCACCCGCGCGGTCGCCCTGCGCGCCGGAGTGCCCATCGGGTCCGTCTACCGGTTCTTCGGCAACAAGCGGGCCATGGTCGACGCGCTCGCCCAGCGCAACCTCGACATCTACACCGACCGTGTCACCCAGAGCCTCCGGAGGACCGGCGGCGGAGCGGGCTGGCGGGTGGCCATGGACGCGGTCCTCGACGAGTACCTCGCCATGAAGCGCACCGCGCCCGGCTTCTCCCTCGTCGACTTCGGCAACCAGATACCCGTCGGCACCCGTGACGCCGAGCCCAACACCCGCGTCGCCGACCGGCTGACCGACATGCTCTCCGGGTATCTCGACCGCGCCCCCGACGACGACCTCCGGCGTATCTTCCTCATCGCCGTCGAGGCCGCCGACACCCTCGTCCAGCTCGCCTTCCGCCTCGACCCGGCGGGCGACGAACGGGTCATCGACGAGACACGGGAACTGCTCCGGGCGTATCTCTCGCGCTCGCTCGACTGACCGACCGTGCGGCGGCGACGGAAGCCCGCCCTGCCGCCGGTTCCGGGATGCGCCGACATCCGCGTCCCGCACCCCCTCCCCACCGTCCATACCGGTCGGTATGCTCGGCCCGGTCAGGTCAGAGTCAGTGCGCCATCGATGTCGCCATCTCCTCGGAGGACCCGTGTCCACCACCGCCGGCTCCCACTCCCGTACGGCCCTGCGTATCTGCCCGCTCTGCGAGGCCACCTGCGGGCTGACGCTCACCATCGAGGGGACCCGGGTGACCAGCGCGCGCGGGGACCGCGACGATGTGTTCAGCCAGGGGTTCATCTGCCCGAAGGGAGCGTCGTTCGGGGCCGCCGACGGTGACCCGGACCGCCTGCGCACCCCCCTCGTACGCGAGGACGGCGAACTGCGCGAAGCCACCTGGGAGGAGGCCTTCGACGCGGTCGCCGCCGGACTGCGACCGGTCGTCGAGCGGTACGGGCCGCACTCCGTCGGAGCCGTCCTCGGCAACCCGAACGTGCACACCATGGCAGGCGCCCTCTACCCGGCCGTCCTGCTCTCCGGACTCGGCACGCACAGCGTGTTCACCGCGTCCACCGTCGACCAGATGCCCAAGCACGTCTCCAGCGGTCTCCTCTACGGCGACGCCAACGCGATCCCCGTACCCGACCTCGACCACACCGACCACCTGCTGCTGATCGGCGCCAACCCCCTGGAGTCCAACGGAAGTCTGTGCACCGCACCCGACTTCCCCGGCAAACTCAAGGCCCTCAAGGCGCGCGGCGGCACCCTCACGGTCATCGACCCCCGCCGCACCCGCACCGCCAAACTCGCCGACCGGCACGTGGCCGTCCGCCCCGGCACCGACGCCCTGCTGCTCGCGGCCATGGCACATGTCCTCTTCGACGAGCGGCTCACCGACCTCGGTGAGTTGAGCGAGCTGGTCCAGGGATACGACGAACTGCGCGACGCCGTAAGCGACTTCACGCCCGAGGCCGCCGCCGGGGCCTGCGACGTCGACGCCGACACCATCCGTGCGCTCGCCCGTGAACTCGCCGCCGCGCCCACCGCCGCCGTGTACGGCCGCATCGGCAGCTGCACCGTCCCGCACGGCACCCTCGCCAGCTGGCTGGTCGACGTCCTCAACATCCTCACCGGCAACCTCGACCGGCCCGGCGGCGCCCTCTTCCCGCAGGCCGCCACCGACCGCACACCCCGCCCCGCGGGACCTGGCCGCGGCTTCGCGCTCGGCCGCTGGCACAGCCGCGTCAGCCGTCACCCGGAGGCCAAGGGCGAACTGCCGCTCGCCGCGCTCGCCGAGGAGATCGACACCGCGACGACCGAGGGCGAGCCGATCCGCGCCCTCGTCGTCATCGCCGCCAACCCGGTGCTCTCCGCCCCCGACGGCGACCGCCTCGACAAGGCCCTCGACTCGCTCGACTTCATGGTCAGCGTCGACCCGTACCTGAACGAGACCTCGCGCCACGCCCACGTCGTGCTGCCGCCGCCCCCGCCCTCGCAGAGCCCGCACCACGACTTCGCCTTCAACACCCTCGCCGTACGCAACCAGGTCCGTTACACCCGGGCCGCCGTCCCCCTGGAACCCGGCAGGATGGCCGAGACGGAGATCCTCGCCCGGCTCGTCCTCGCCGCGACCGGCATGCACGGCGCCGACCCCTCCGCCGTCGACACCCTGGTCATCGACCAGACCCTCGCCAAGGCGGTCAAGGAAGCACACTCCCCGGTGCACGGCCGTGACCCCCGCGAACTCGCCGCCGCCCTCACCGGTGACACCGGCCCCGAGCGCCGCCTCGACCTGATGCTGCGCCTGGGCCCGTACGGCGACGGATTCGGCGCCCGCCCCGACGGCCTGAGCCTGAAGAAGCTGCTGGCCTCGCCGCACGGCATCGACCTCGGGCCGCTCCGGTCGCGCCTCCCCGGCCCCCTCAAGACCCGCAGCGGACTCGTCGAACTGCTTCCTCAGCCCCTCGCCGACGACCTCCCGCGGCTCAGGGACGCCCTGCGGCAGCGTCCCGATGGCCTCGTGCTGGTCGGCCGCCGCCATCTGCGCTCCAACAACAGCTGGATGCACAACATCCCCGCCCTCACCGGTGGCACCAACCGCTGCACGCTGCACATCCACCCCGACGACGCCGGACGCCTCGGCGTCACCGACGGGGCACCCGTGCGCGTGAAGGGCGCCGGAGGAGAGGTCGTCGCCCCCGCAGAGGTCAACGACTCCGTACGACGCGGCGTCGTGAGCCTGCCGCACGGCTGGGGACACGACAGGCCCGGCACCCGGCTGCGGCACGCCACCGCGGACCCCGGCGTCAACGTCAACCAGCTCCTGGACGGCAGTCTGCTCGACCCGTTGTCCGGCACGGCCGTGCTCAATGGCGTACCCATCGACGTAGCGCCCACAGGCACAACGCCGTGACCAGGAGTTTTGCGCTTATTGCTCTCGTGTCAACATCTTGTTAAGGCTTGTCGGCCCGACCTAACGTCACTCGAACCGCCGTCCCTGGTGGGAGTTCAAGGGCGAACGTTAGGTATCCACTCATGCTGACCATCCTCGGCTTCACCATGATCGCGACCTTCCTGGTCCTGATCATGATGAAGAAGATGTCGCCGATCGCGGCGCTGGTGCTGATCCCGGCACTCTTCTGTGTGTTCGTCGGAAAAGGCGCCCACCTCGGCGACTACGTCATCGAAGGGGTGGGCACCCTCGCGCCCACCGCCGCGATGCTGATGTTCGCCATCGTGTACTTCGGCGTCATGATCGACGTCGGCCTCTTCGATCCGGTCGTCCGGGGCATCCTCAAGTTCTGCAAGGCCGACCCGATGCGCATCGTCGTCGGTACGGCCCTGCTCGCCGCGATCGTCTCCCTGGACGGGGACGGCTCGACCACCTTCATGATCACGGTCTCGGCGATGTACCCGCTGTACAAGCGCCTCAAGATGAGCCTCGTGGTGATGACCGGTGTCGCCGCCACCGCCAACGGCGTGATGAACACCCTGCCCTGGGGCGGCCCGACCGCCCGCGCCGCCACCGCGCTCAAGCTCGACGCCGGCGACATCTTCGTCCCGATGATCCCGGCGCTCGCCGTCGGCCTGGTCGCCGTCATCGGCCTCGCGTACGTCCTCGGCCTGCGCGAGCGCAAGCGCCTCGGTGTGCTGAGCCTGGCCGACGTCCTGGAGAAGGAGAAGGAGAAGGGCGAGGCGCAGGAGGAGGAGGAGCTGCGGGAGACCGAGACGGTGCTCGTCGGTGCGGGTGCCGCAGGTGCCTCCGGTGCCTCCGATGGCTCCAGTGCCTCTGGTGCCTCTGGTGACGGCAAGGTGCGCTTCGCCAAGACCACGGGCGGATCGGGCACCGGCACCGGCACCGGCACCGGCTCCGGTACCGACGCGGACGCCTCGGCCGGCTCCGGCGGCGGAGCCGGGGAGGACGACGTGGACGACGTGGACGACGTACGTCTCCAGGGTCTCGACCCCAACCGCGCGACCCTGCGTCCCAAGCTGTACTGGTTCAACGCGCTGCTCACGGCCGTCCTGCTCACCGCCATGATCATGGAACTGCTGCCGATCCCGGTCCTGTTCCTGCTCGCCGCGGCACTCGCCCTGACCGTCAACTTCCCGAACATCCCGGACCAGCGCGAACGGCTCGCCGCGCACGCCGACAACGTCCTCAACGTCTCCGGCATGGTCTTCGCCGCCGCCGTCTTCACCGGCGTCCTCCAGGGCACCGGCATGGTCGACTCCATGGCCAAGTGGCTCGTCGACGGCATCCCCGACGGCATGGGCCCGCACATGGCCGTCGTCACCGGCGCCCTGAGCCTGCCGCTCACCTACTTCATGTCGAACGACGGCTTCTACTTCGGCGTCCTGCCGGTCCTCGCCGAGGCCGGTAACGCGCACGGCGTCTCGTCGCTGGAGATCGCCCGCGCCTCCCTCGTGGGCCAGCCGCTGCACATGTCGAGCCCGCTGGTCCCGGCCGTGTACGTGCTGGTGGGCATGGCCAAGGTCGACTTCGGCGACCACACCAAGTTCGTGGTCAAGTGGGCCGCCCTCACCTCACTCGTAGTGCTCGGGTCCGGAATCCTGTTCGGCATCATCTGAGCCATGGCTGTCCGATGAAGAACGTCACTGTGAGGCCCGGTGCGAACCGCGGCTGGCTGCTCCGCCTGGTCATCGCCTTCAGCTTCGCGCAGGGGGCGGTGTCCATGGCACGGCCCGCCGTCTCCTACCGGGCCCTCGCGCTGGGCGCCGACGAGCGCGCGATCGGTGTGATCGCCGGGGTGTACGCGCTGCTGCCGCTCTTCGCCGCCGTACCGCTCGGCCGCAGGACCGACCACGGCCGGTGCGCCCCGCTGCTGCCCGTGGGCGTGGTCCTCATCGCAGGCGGCTGCGCCCTCAGCGGTACGGCGGACTCCCTCACCGCGATGGCGGCCTGGAGCGGAGTGATGGGCCTCGGGCACCTCTCCTTCGTGATCGGCGCCCAGTCGCTCGTGGCCCGCCAGTCCGCGCCGCACGAACAGGACCGCAACTTCGGCCACTTCACCATCGGCGCCTCGCTCGGCCAGCTCGTCGGACCGATCGCCGCCGGCGCCCTGATCGGCGGCCCCGACATGGCGGGCACCAGCGCCCTCGCCCTGCTGGTCGCGGGCGGCGTCGCCGCGTTCTCGTTCGTCTCCCTGTGGCGCATCGAGGACCGTACGCCGTCCATGTCCCGTACGGGACCGGGTGGACGCGTGCCCGTGCACCGCATCCTGCGGACCCGGGGCGTACCCGCGGGCATCTTCATCAGCCTCGCCGTGCTCTCCGCGACGGACATCCTCACCGCGTACCTGCCGGTGGTCGGCGAGCACCGGGGCATCGCGCCCTCCGTGATCGGCCTGCTGCTCAGCCTGCGCGCGGCGGCGACCATCGCCTGCCGGCTGGTGATGACGCCCATGCTGCGGCTGCTCGGCCGGGCCGCGCTGCTCACCACGACCTGTCTGCTCGCGGCCCTGCTGTGCGCCGGGATCGCCCTGCCCGTGCCGGTCTGGGCGCTAGCCGTGATCCTCGCCGCGCTCGGCTTCTGCCTGGGCGTCGGCCAGCCCCTGTCGATGACCACGGTCGTCCAGGCCGCTCCGGACGGGGCCCGCTCCACCGCCCTGGCCCTGCGGCTGACCGGCAACCGGCTCGGGCAGGTCGCCGCGCCCGCCACCGCGGGCCTGATCGCGGGAGTCGCGGGCGTGGCCGCGCCGTTCGTGATGCTCGGCGGACTGCTGCTGATCGCCTCCGGGCTGGGGTTGCGACAGGGCCGTACCGCGCCCGGGGCCGTTGACGCCGGGGCCGTCGAGGGCGGGGCCGCAACGGATGCGGGCCGCGCCGCGAGCACTCCCTCCCCTGAACTGGAGAAACGCCGAACGGGCCGCGGCGGCGCCTGAGTTGCGGCGATTCGAGGTGTTCAAAGGGTTCCCCGGGGCCCGCGCGGTCCGTTAGCTTCCGTGACTCACAGGTCTCGTACGTACCAGTACGAGCCGTCCGAACCGTCCGGCCGCGGAGCATCGTGAACATCGATGCCCCAAGGGCCCCCGGGGGTCACGTCTCATGCCACGTGCCGTCTCTCTTCACCAGGTCAGCAAGTCCTACACGCCGGGTGTCCGTGTGGTGCAGCGGCTGTCGCTGGACATCGAGCCCGGCGAGTTCCTGGTGCTCCTCGGGCCCTCCGGCTGCGGAAAGTCGACCGTACTGCGGATGATCGCCGGACTTGAGGAGCCCACCGAGGGGGAGGTGCGGCTCGACGGGGAGTACGCCAACCATCTCGCGCCCGCCGAGCGGCACATGGCGATGGTCTTCCAGAACTACGCGCTCTACCCGACCATGAACAGCGGCGCGAACATCGGCTTCCCCCTGCGCATCGAGGACCCGGGCCGGGACCCTCGTCCGCGTGTGGAGGCCACCGCCAGGATGCTCGGCATCGAGGACCTCCTGGACCGCTTCCCCCACCAGCTCTCCGGCGGGGAACGCCAGCGCGTGGCCATGGGCCGCGCGATCGCCCGGCACCCCTCCGCCTTCCTGATGGACGAGCCGCTGGCCAACCTGGACGCCAAACTCCGCAGCCATCTGCGGGCCGAGATCGCCCGGCTCACCCGGGACCTGGACGTCACGACGCTGTACGTCACCCACGACCAGGCGGAGGCGATGTCGCTCGGGGACCGGGTGGCCGTCCTGCGCGGTGGTGTGCTCCAGCAGCTCGGGACACCGCGTACGGTCTACGCGCTGCCGGAGAACGTCTTCGTCGCCGCGTTCATCGGCACCCCGAGGATCAATCTCCTGCGCGGTGTCGTCCTCGCCCCGCTCGACGGGGCGATGTCGATCGGCCTCGGCCGCCAGGCCCTCGTCCTGCCCGAACCCCTGTCCCCGGACCATCGCCTGCTCCGGGTGCAGCAAGGGCGGGAGGTCATCGTGGGGCTGCGCTCCGAGGCGGTACGCCTGGCGCGGCCGACGCGGGCGCGTCCCGGGGAAGTGGCGATCAGCGGGCTGGTCGAGCATGTGGAGTTCCAGGGGCACGAGGTGCTGGTGCACCTGGACACCGGTTCGCAGCCCGCGCTCGTACCGGATCTGGAGGCGCCGCGTCCGGTGAAGCGGGTGGGTGGGCGGCGGCGCCGGGAAGGCGGGGTCCTCGACCGGCTGCGGTTGCGGGGGCGGGCGGCCGGAGGGTTGCGGGCGGGGCCTGTCGTGGTGCTGGAGCATCCCGCTGACGCGGAGCCCGGACCGCCGGTGGGTGAGGCGCGGCTGCCGGGGGATCTCATCGTGCGTACGACGCCGGACCATGCGTTGCGTCCCGGCATGCAGGTGCCGCTGCTCGTGGATCTCGCGCACCTGTTCGTCTTCGACCATGACGGCGTACGCGTGTCCCCGGCGCCGTCCCGACTCCCCGACCTGGAGGCTTGAACCGCGAGACCCCCGGCCCGTCGTGGCTGGTCGCGCCGTTCCCCGCGCCCCTGGGGTGGGTGGGGGTTGACGTGCGTTGTCGAGTGCGGCCCCGTTGTGGCTGGCCGCGCAGTTCCCCGCGCCCCTAAAGGCGCGAGCAACCACTCAAGCTGACCCCCACCCCTCAAGGGGCGCGGGGAACGGCGCGGGCAACCCCGACGCACCCGCACTCGACGACGCACACCGGCCCCCACCCCCTCAGGGGCGCGGGGAACGGCGCGGGCAACCACGACGGGCCCGCACCCGACGCACACGCGCCCACCCCTCAAGGGGCGCGGGGAACTGCGCGGTCGGCGTATGCCCATGGTGGTTAAAAACTAACACCGCTAGTTTGTGGCGGAGGTGACCGCTAGGTTGGGCCGTGGACGACGACACCCTCACCCGCGGGAGGACCCCATGAAGGCACACGACGGCATGTACATCGACGGCGCCTGGCGCCCCGCAGCGGCCCCGGACACGATCGCCGTCGTGAACCCGGTCGACGAGCAGCTCATCGCCCACGTCCCGGCCGGCACGATCGAGGACGTGGACGCAGCCGTCCGCGCCGCCCGCAAAGCCTTCCCGGCCTGGGCCGCCACCCCGCCCGCCGAGCGGGCCGCCCGCATCGGCGCCCTCAGGGACGTCCTCGTCGCCCGCAAGGACGAGATCGCCGAGACGGTCACCGCCGAACTCGGCTCACCGCTGAAGTTCTCCCAGGCCGTGCACGTCGGCGCCCCCATCGCGGTAGCAGGCTCGTACGCCGACCTCGCCGCCTCCCACCCCTTCGAGGAGAAGGTCGGAAACTCCACCGTCTACCTCGAACCCGTAGGCGTCGTAGGCGCCATCACGCCCTGGAACTACCCCCTGCACCAGATCGTCGCCAAGGTCGCCCCCGCCCTCGCGGCCGGCTGCACGGTCGTGCTCAAGCCCGCCGAGGACACCCCGCTGACGGCTCAGCTCTTCGCGGAGGCGGTCCACGAGGCGGGCGTCCCGGCCGGTGTCTTCAACCTCGTCACCGGCCTGGGCCCGGTCGCCGGCCAGGCGCTCGCCGAGCACGAGGGCGTGGACCTGGTCTCCTTCACGGGCTCCACGGCCGTCGGCCGGCAGATCGGCGCGACGGCGGGCGCGGCCGTCAAGCGCGTCGCCCTCGAACTGGGCGGCAAGTCCGCCAACGTCATCCTGCCGAGCGCGGACCTCGCCAAGGCGGTCAACGTCGGTGTCGCCAACGTGATGTCCAACTCCGGCCAGACGTGCAGTGCCTGGACCCGCATGCTGGTCCACGACTCCCAGTACGACGAGGCCGTGACCCTGGCTGCCGACGCCGCCGCGAAGTACGGTGAGCGCATCGGCCCGGTCGTCAACGCCAAGCAGCGCGACCGCGTGGTGGGTTACATCGAGAAGGGCATCGGCGACGGCGCCCGACTGGTCGCGGGCGGCCCCGAATCCCCTCAGGAGCAGGGCTACTTCGTCCGCCCGACCGTCTTCGCGGACGTCACCCCCGAGATGGCGATCGCGCAGGAGGAGATCTTCGGCCCGGTCCTGTCGATCATCCGGTACGAGGACGAGGCGGACGCGCTCCGCATCGCCAACGGCACGGTGTACGGGCTCGCGGGCGCTGTCTGGGCGGGGGAGGAGTCGGAGGCCGTGGCCTTCGCGCGACGCCTGGACACCGGGCAGGTCGACATCAACGGCGGACGCTTCAACCCCCAGGCGCCCTTCGGCGGTTACAAGCAGTCGGGCGTCGGCCGCGAACTCGGCTCGCACGGACTGTCCGAGTACCTCCAGACCAAGTCCCTCCAGTTCTGAAGATTCAGAGATTCAGGGATCCAGAGATTCGAGAGATCAGAGTCCTAGGAGCGTTGTACTCATGACCCGCGCCGCTGTGCTGCCCGCCGTCGGGGCCCCGCTGGAGATCACTGAGATCGACCTGCCCGAGCCCGGCCCGGGGCAGGTACGGATCCGTCTCGCCGCCGCCGGGGTCTGCCACTCCGACCTCTCACTGACCAACGGCACCATGCGGCTGCCCGTACCCGCCGTGCTCGGCCACGAGGGGGCGGGGACCGTCGTCTCCGTCGGCCCCGGGGTCGGCCACGTCGCACCTGGCGACGAGGTGGTCCTCAACTGGGCCCCCTCCTGCGGGAGTTGCCACGCCTGCACGCTGGGTGAGGTGTGGCTGTGCGCCAACGCGCTGGCCGGGGCCGCGAACGTCTACGCCCACCGTTCCTCCGACGGTACGGATCTCCACCCCGGCCTGAACGTCGCCGCGTTCGCCGAGGAGACGGTGGTGGCCGCCGACTGCGTACTCCCGGCGCCGGCCGGTATCCCCCTGGCGGACGCGGCCCTGCTCGGCTGCGCCGTCCTCACCGGCTACGGAGCGGTGCACTACTCCGCCCAGGTCCGCCCCGGTGAGACGGTCGCGGTCTTCGGCGTCGGCGGCGTGGGACTCGCGGCGATCCAGGCCGCACGCATCGCCGGTGCCTCCACCGTCGTGGCGGTGGACGTGTCGTCGGAGAAGGAGTCCCTGGCCCGCGCGGCCGGAGCCACCGAGTACGTGATCGCCTCGGACACCACCGCCCGCGAGATCCGGGGGCTCACCGGCAAGCAGGGCGTGGACGTGGCCGTGGAGTGCGCGGGCCGCGCCGTCACGATCCGTACCGCGTGGGAGTCCACCCGACGCGGCGGACGTACGACGGTCGTCGGCATCGGCGGCAAGGACCAGCAGGTCACCTTCAACGCCCTGGAGATCTTCCACTGGGGCCGCACCCTCGCCGGCTGCGTGTACGGGAACTCCGACCCCGCCCGCGACCTGCCGATCCTCGCCGAACACGTGCGGGCGGGACGACTGGACCTGAGCGCCCTCGTCACGGAACGGATCGCCCTGGACGGCATCCCGTCGGCGTTCGAGAACATGCTGGCGGGCAAGGGCGGACGGGCGCTGGTGATGTTCTAGGGAGACGGAGACTCGGCCACTTGCTTATTGGTACTTACTGGTACTTACTGGGCCTTGTCGGACCGTGGCTCGGGAGCGGCGGCGACAGCCGTGGCGGCAGCTTCCGTGCCGGGAGCGGTCGTCGCGGTCGCCCCGGGCCGGGGCCCGGACCGCGACACCGCCACCCCCGCCAGACACACGAGGCCCCCGACGAGCGTGATCCAGCCCGGCACCTCGTCGAGCGCCACCCAGGACATCAGCACCACCAGCGCGGGCACCGCGTACGTCGTGGCGCCCATCCGCCCCGCCGTCGTACGCGCCAATGCGAACGCCCACGTGGTGAAGGCGAGCGCGGTCGGGAAGACGCCCAGATACAGCATGTTGAGGGTCGCGGACACCGGGGCGTCCCGGGCGTCGGAGACCAGCTGCCCGGCGAACGGCAGACAGGCCACCGCGCCGATCACACACCCGTACGTCGTCACCTGGAGCGCGGAACCGTGCCGCAGGGCCGGTTTCTGGGCGACCACACCGCCCGCGTACGCGACCGCGGCGAGCAGACAGAGCAGTACGCCGAGCACGGACGCGCCGCCCTCGCCCGACATGGACAGTCCGACGACCGCCGCGCCGACGAACGAGACGGCCATCCCGGCGAGCAGCCGCGACGGCAGGCCCTCCTTGAGCAGCCAGCCGGCGAGCAGGGCCATGATCAGCGGTCCGATGTTCACGACGAGGGCGGCGGTGCCCGCGTCGACCTTCTGCTCGCCCCAGTTGAGGACCACCATGTACAGGCCGAACCAGAGCAGCCCGGACACCACGATCCCGGGCCACGCGGCCCGTGCGGGGAGTCCTTCCCGGCGTACCAGGCAGATCGCTCCGAGGACCAGCGCTCCGGCGAGCAGCCGGCCCAGCGCAAGCGCGCCGGGGGAGTAGGCCTCGCCGGCGCTGCGGATGGAGACGAAGGCGGAGGCCCACAGCAGCACGGTTGCGCCGGCCGCTGTGGTGGCGAGGGGGTCTGGCCTGCGGCCGGCGGGGGATGTCATCACGGTCCAGAGGTTAGGTGGGGTGGGGGGAAAGGGCTCGCGGGTTTCGGACGGGGCGCTTTGCGGGATGCGGGGTGGCGTCGTTGGATGTCCGCGGGCCGGTGGGGGCCGGCCGCGCAGTTCCCCGCGCCCCTGAAGGACGGGGCTGCGCCCCTGTCTTCAGCGCGTCCCTTGAGGCAGGTGGGTCAGCGCAGGGTTTCTGACTGGATTCCCAGTAGTCGTGAGAGGGCTTGTTCGCCGGTCTCCGTCACCTTTACCGCTCGTTCCGAGCCGATGCGTACGCACCAGTTGGCGGTCAGGGCGTGGTGGCAGAGCGCGGCGCCCGCGATGCCCGCCAGGTGGGGGCGGCGTTCCGTCCAGTCGAGGCAGGCGCGGGCGAGCGGGCGCCGACCGGTGCGTATGAGCGGGATGCCGGTCTCCTCGAACCAGCCCACGCCCTCGTCCGTGAGCGCGAAACCGGTGTCCTGGCGGAGCAGCCCGAGACCGGTCAGCGCGTCGGTGACCGCGATGCCGAGGCGGCCGGCCAGATGGTCGTAGCAGGTGCGGCCCCGGGCCATCGCGCTGCCTGCGCCGGCCTCGCGCAGCGTGCGGGGTTTCATGGTCGCCGCCGGTGAGACCTGGGCGGCCAGGTCCTCGACGAGCTGGGCGACCCGGGCGTCGGCCAGCCGTACGTACCGGTGCCGGCCCTGCCGGTCCTCGGCGAGCAGCCCGCCCGCGACCAGCTTGCCCAGGTGCTCGCTGGTGGTCGAAGGGGCAACCCCGGCATGCCGTGCCAGCTCCCCGGCGGTCCAGGCCCGCCCGTCGAGCAGCGCCAGCAGAAACCCGGCCCGCGTCTCATCGGCGACGAGTGAGGCAAGAGCGGCGAGTCCGGCGGCCCCGGTACGCGCCCCGCTGCGTGAGGAGGTCATACGCCCAGCATGAGCGCCCCACACTTCGGCCACCGCCGAAGCTTTCAGGGGCGCGGGGAGCCTTTAGGGGCGCGGGGAACTGCGCGACCAGCCCCCACCGGCCCGCAGCCGTGGATCCACCTACTCTCGCAACCCCGCATACTGCGAGGCCAACCCTTCCAGCAACGCGCTGAGCCCCGTCTCGAACGCCCGCTCATCGATTTTCTCCTGCTGCTCGGCAAGCAGATGCGCCTGCCCGAGATGCGGATAGTCGGCGGGATCGTACGCCGTCTCGTCGTCCACGAACCCCCCGGCGAACGACGACAACGCGGACCCCATCACGAAGTACCGCATCACCGCCCCGATGGACGTCGCCTGCGCCGCGGGCCATCCCGCGGCGACCATCGCCCCGAACACCGCGTCCGCGAGCCGCAGTCCGGCCGGCCGCCGTCCGGGCCCCCGCGCCAGCACGGGAACGATGTTGGGGTGGTCGCGCAGAGCGGCCCGGTAGGAGACCGCCCAGTCGTGCAGCGCGGTCCGCCAGTCCCGCCCGTCCTCGAACATCGACAGGTCGACCTGTGCGCTCACGGAGTCCGCGACGGCCTCCAGGATCTGGTCCTTCGTACGGAAGTGGTTGTAGAGCGACGGCCCGCTCACCCCGAGCTCGGCCGCCAGCCGCCGCGTGGAGACCGCGGCCAGCCCCTCCGCGTCCACCAGGGTCCGGGCCGCCGCGACGATGCGGTCGGTGCTGAGGAGGGGCTTGCGCGGTCGGGCCATGGCCCACATAGTAGGGCTGCGGACCAGAAACTAGCAGTGCTAATTTAAAGCAGGGGTTGATCACAGTGAACCTGGAACTCAGCGAGGAGCAGACCGCCGTCCGACGGCTGGCCAGGGACTTCGTCGCGCGCGAGATCACCCCGAACGTGATCGCCTGGGACCGGGCGGAGGACGTCGACCGCTCGATCGTCAAGAAACTCGGCGAGGTCGGCTTCCTCGGCCTCACCATCGGCGAGGAGTACGGCGGCTCCGGCGGTGACCACCTCGCGTACTGCCTGGTGACGGAGGAACTGGGCCGCGGCGACTCGTCGGTCCGCGGCATCGTCTCGGTCTCGCTCGGGCTCGTCGCCAAGACCATCGCGTCCTGGGGGACCGAGGAGCAGAAGCGCCGGTGGCTGCCGGGCCTCACCTCCGGCGGGTACGTCGGCTGCTTCGGCCTCACCGAACCGGGCACCGGCTCCGACGCGGGCAACCTGTCCACGAAGGCGGTGCGCGACGGTGACGCGTATGTCATCAACGGCGGCAAGACCTTCATCACCAACGGCACCTGGGCGGACGTCGTCCTGCTCTTCGCCCGCTCGACCGACGCACCCGGCCACAAGGGCGTCTCGGCCTTCCTCGTACCGACCGACACCCCCGGTCTGACCCGCCGCACCATCCACGGCAAGCTCGGACTGCGTGGCCAGGCCACCGCGGAACTGACCCTGGAGGACGTCCGCGTACCTGCCTCGGCGATGCTCGGGCCCGAGGGCAAGGGCTTCTCCGTCGCCATGTCCGCGCTGGCCAAGGGGCGGATGTCGGTCGCCGCCGGCTGCGTGGGCATCGCCCAGGCCGCACTGGACGCCGCCGTGACGTACGCGACCGAGCGCGAGCAGTTCGGCAAGGTCATCGCCCGCCACCAGCTCGTCCAGGAACTCCTCAGCGACATCGCCGTGGACGTCGACGCGGCCCGGCTGCTCACCTGGCGGGTCGCGGATCTCGTCGACCGCGGGGAGCCGTTCGCCACCGAGTCCTCGAAGGCCAAGCTCTTCGCCTCGGAGGCCGCGGTGCGCGCCGCGAACAACGCGCTCCAGGTCTTCGGCGGCTACGGCTACATCGACGAGTACCCCGTCGGGAAGCTGCTGCGCGACGCGCGGGTCATGACGCTCTACGAAGGCACCAGCCAGATACAGAAGCTGGTCATCGGCCGCGCGCTGACCGGGGTTTCGGCCTTCTGAGGCCCGCTGCACCCTTCTGAGTACCTGACGTGAGTACGTGCGCGGATGTGGTTCCGGCCACCCGCGCCGATTCTGGTCGCATGAGTGAGACACAGGTCAAGCAGCAGTCCACCGCCGCGTTCTACGGGCAGGCGGTGCTTTCGTTCGCCGTCGCCATCATCGCCACCGCCATCGGCATCTTCAAACTGGAGGCCGACACCTGGGTGCGCGCCTTCCTCGGGATCGCCGTGCTGTACCTCGTGACCTCGGCGTTCACCCTCGCCAAGGTGATCCGGGACCGGCAGGAGGCTGGGCAGATCGTCAGCCGCGTCGACCAGGCCCGCCTGGAGAAGCTCCTGGCCGAACACGACCCCTTCGACAAGCTGTGAGGGCGTGCGCCTCTGAGCGGGCACTCTAAGCGCTCGCTCAGTATCGGGGGTATGGTGTTCGTTCTGTCACTGGAAGGGGCGAACGAGCGATGAGTACGGCGGAGGAGACGGCCGGCGGCGAACTGCAGCCGTGGGCCGAGGTCACCCCTGACGCGGCCAGGCGGCTGCTCGTCGCCGCGGTGGAGGCCTTCGCCGAGCGCGGGTACCACGCGACGACGACCCGTGACATCGCCGGCCGGGCGGGGATGAGTCCGGCCGCGCTCTACATCCACTACAAGACCAAAGAAGAACTGCTCCACCGGATCAGCAGGATCGGGCACGAGAAGGCCCTCGACATCCTGCGGACCGCGGGCGCGCGTGAGGGGAGCCCGGCCGAGCGGCTCGCCGACGCGGTGAGCTCGTTCGTGCGCTGGCACGCCGGGGGGCGTACCACGGCGCGGGTCGTGCAGTACGAACTGGACTCGCTCGGTGCCGATGCCCGCGCGGAGATCATCGGTCTGCGGCGGCAGGTCGACGCCGAGGTGCGCGCGATCATCGAGGACGGGGTGGCTGCGGGGGACTTCGACGTGCCGGACGTGCCGGGTACCACGCTTGCCGTGCTGTCCCTGTGCATCGACGTGGCCCGGTGGTTCAACGTGAACGGTCCCCGTACGCCGGAGATGGTC
The DNA here is from genome assembly GCF_003024195.1 of Streptomyces dioscori. Classification (GTDB taxonomy): domain Bacteria; phylum Actinomycetota; class Actinomycetes; order Streptomycetales; family Streptomycetaceae; genus Streptomyces; species Streptomyces dioscori. The sequence goes on along the minus strand of NZ_KZ679055.1, from coordinate 118,488 downwards.
GGCGACCTGTACGCGGACCTGGTCCTGCGCATGGTCGGGGCGCCGCGGCCCTAGGGGCTACCGCCGGTCGCCGGGCTGTCTGCGGGCCCGCTGTGGCTGATCGCGCAGTTCCCCGCGCCCCCAGAACCAGACGCCGTCTGCGGCCCCGTCGTGGCCGGCCGCGCAGTTCCCCGCGCCCCTCAACGCCGGGCTACGCCCGGCCGGAGGGGCACCCGCGCCCAGAGACGCGGCAAACCGCGCGCCCAACCCCCACCGAACCCGCAGACAACGTCCGCCTTTAGGGGCGCGGGGAACTGCGCGCTCAGCCCCCACCGGGCCCGCAGGCAACGTCCGCTTTCAGGGGCGCGAGGAACTGCGCGACGAGCCCCCACCGAACCCGCAGGAAACGTCCGTCTTTAGGGGCGCGGGGAACTGCGCGCTCAGCCCCCACCGGGCCCGCAGGCAACGTCCGCCTTTAGGGGCGCGGGGAACTGCGCGCTCAGCCCCCACCGGACCCGCAGGTACCCACCCCGTCCGCCGCCGCCCCCCGGGTCAGAAGTAGTAGCGAGACACGGACTCCGCCACACACACCGGCTTCTCGCCGCCCTCCCGTTCCACCGTGAAGCCGACAGACACCTGCACCCCACCCGTCACCTCGTCGACCGCCGTGATCTTCGCGGTGGCGCGAAGCCGCGACTCCACCGGCACCGGCGCCGGGAACCGGACCTTGTTCGTCCCGTAGTTGACGCCCATCTTCACGCCCTCGACCGCGATCAGCTGAGGCCCGAACAACGGCAGCAGCGACAGTGTCAGATAGCCGTGCGCGATGGTTGTCCCGAAGGGGCCGCTCGCCGCTTTCTCCGGGTCCACGTGGATCCACTGGTGGTCACCCGTCGCCTCGGCGAACAGATCGATCCGCTTCTGGTCGACCTCCACCCAGTCGCTGTACCCCAACTGCTCACCCACCGCCGCCTTCAGTTCGTCGGCGGACGCGAAGATCCTCGGCTCTGCCATGTCCCTGGCCTTTCCCGTCGCTGCGTGCGTGCGTCTCTGAGAATATTCCTAAGCAACTGCTTAGCATGGTCGCAGCGGGGTTCCCTGTCAACGGACCGCAGGGGTGACGGGCTGGGTAGGGTTCGAGGGGTGCCCCAGATTCCCGAGAAGATCCATGAACTCACGGTCGGCCAGCTGTCGGCCCGCAGCGGAGCCGCCGTCTCGGCCCTGCACTTCTACGAGTCCAAGGGCCTGATCAGCAGCCGCCGCACCGCGGGCAACCAGCGCCGCTACCACCGTGACGCCCTGCGCCGGGTCGCCTTCGTACGGGCCGCGCAGCGCGTCGGCATCCCGCTGGCCACGATCCGTGACGCCCTCGCCGAACTCCCCGAGGAACGCACCCCCACCCGGGAGGACTGGGCCCGTCTCTCGGAGGCCTGGCGTTCCGAACTCGACGAGCGCATCAAGCAGTTGGGACGCCTGCGGGATCACCTCACGGACTGCATCGGCTGTGGTTGCCTCTCCCTGGAGAACTGCGTCCTGTCCAACCCCGACGACGTCTTCGGCGAGCGGCAGAGCGGCTCCCGCCTCATGGTGGAGCGCGGCGGGCAGCGCGTACGCCGCCCCGTGGAGCGTGAGCCCGAGGAGCGGCCGGAGCCCGGAAGCTGCCGCTGAGACAGCTCCCGGGCCCTGGTACTCCGGGCGCTCCCGTCACTCGTACTCCGTGCCGCCCTTGCGTGTCAGATACGTCGGGCTGACCGCCTTCGCGACGGCCCGGCCGCCCGTCACCGGGCTGTAGCGCTCGGTGGCGGGCCGGCAGACGATCCCCTGGGACAGCTCGCCGCGCAGCCGGACCGCCTTGACCCGGTCCGAGGCGCTGCCCGCGAGGCGCCCGGTGAGCCCCAGTTCCGCTATCAGCTCCTGCGGGAGCACGGACTGCTCCGGGATGTAGACGGCGCTCTCGCCGGTGCGGTAGGCGCCCTTGGCGACCACCGCCCGGTACAGGCCCACCTGGGCCAGTTCGAGCGCGTCGGCGTTCGGATGCTCGTGGACGGTCAGCACTTCGGCGGTGACGCGCAGCGTCGACATGGTGGGGCTCCCCGGGAACTCGCATGGTGCTCAGCCTGGTCTCATCGCCTCCCACTGTGCGGACGGGAAAGGGGTGGAGCGACGGGTTTTGGGGCTGCTACGGCCGCCTGCCGCGCACGCGCCGGATCAGTGCCTCCGTCACCAACTCGGCGTTGGACGTGGCCCGTCGGCCGTCGGGGAGGGTCAGCGTGTCCTCCAGGCCGATACGGGTCGCCAGGCCGAGGCGTGCGGCGAGGTCCAGCACGGGCCAGGTGCCGCCCTCCTCGCCGTGCAGCAGGACCGGGCGGCCGTGTGCGGCGCCGAGCTGTGCGAGGAGGCGGCGGGCCGTGTCCTCGGCCGTGTCCGGATCCGGGTCCGTCACCTCCGCGAGGACGCGCAGCACCCGCGGGCCCAGCGGTGACGCCGCGAACCGCGCGGCCCCGTCGGTGCCGGACCAGATGCCCGCCTCGATGCCCACGCCCCGCGCGAGGAGCGCCGCGGCCACCTCCTCGGCGCCCGGCTCGTGCCAGTTGACCGAGGCGTGGTCGGGCAGGACGCTCCACTCATGGACGCGCGCGACGCGGGCGGCGGGGTCGGGTTCGGCCCAGGCGCCGGTGGTCACTCCGACGGGAACGTCCACCTGTGACCGGATTTCGTCCAGGGTCGCCGCAACCGCCTTCGCCGACAGTGTGTCTTCTCCACAGGGGGACTTGGGATGCACATGGATGTCCGACGCCCCGGCCGCGACGGCTTCCGCCGCGGAGCCGGCCATCGCTTTCGGCGACAACGGCACGAGTGCTCCGTCGCCGGACCCGCGCCCCCCGTTCACACAGACCTGGACCATGCCCCCGATGGTGCCAGGCCGCACCGACAACCGGAGATCGAAAGGGGAACGGGCGATGAGCCTGGCCATTTGCTCGCTCAAGTGGGAAGCCGCGCGCACGGGGGCCCAGCGGATCACGTACGACCCTGACGGGTACCACCTCGTGCGCTTCCCGTACGTCACGGGCGAGGAGCAGTACGACCGCTGGAGCATGCACGACCCGGCGAAGGGCGGCTCCGGCGCGTCGAAGTTTCCCGACGCCCGCTCGGGGCTGATCTGGCCGAGCCACGACGGCTGGGGTGTCCTGTCGGCGCTGGTCTTCTGGGAGCCGGACGCCGGCGGCCTTGAGTACCGGGCGCGCTTCGTGCGCGACCCGCTGAACCTCACGGCGGCGCGCTACGACTCGACGGCCACCTCCGACACGGCACCCACCCGGGGCGGCCAGTACCGGACCTACATGTGGCAGATGTTCGTCCACCCGGGCACGCCGCTCGGCCTGAAGGTGTCCGTGCGCGGCGCGCGGGACGCGAAGGTCTCCACAGCGCTGATGTGCGCGGAGTTCAAGCTGGCCATCCACACCGACGTCAAGGTCCCGTAGGCATGTATCCGGGGGTGCGGCTCCTCCGGCGCACCCCCGGCCTTCGTTACCCCGCGACCGCCACGAGCAGGCGTCCCCGGCGGCATTCCGCGAGCGCCTCGGGGGTGAGGACCGGTCGGGGGACCACGATTCCGCAGGCCGTGCAGACGGGGCCGGAGGACGGTTCGTGGGCCAGGTCGTACTTCCAGACGAGGCGCTCGCCCGAGCAGACGGGGCAGACGGCGCCGGGCTCCCGCTCCAGGGCGGCGATCAGCCGGCGCAGCACCTCGGCCAGTGGTTCATGGGGGTGGATCCCGGGGTCGTCGCACCAGGCGACCCCGAAGCCGCCCCAGGTGAGCCGGTGCCAGTCGTCCACGCTGCCGGGGCTGCGCAGACCGTCGTGCTTCTCCTTCTTGCGGCGCTGGGCGAACCCGGCCTCGTAGGTGAGCCAGACGGAGCGGGCCGCCTCCAGTTCGTCCAGTGCGGCCACGAGCCGCACCGGATCGGGGGACCGGTCCTCGGGGTCGAACCCGGCCCGGGAGCACAGATGGTCCCAGGTCGCCCGGTGACCGTAAGGAGCGAACCTCTCAAGGCACTTGCGCAGTGAATAGCGCCGCAGTGCCAGATCGCTCCTCGGGTCGCGCACCTGTCTCGCCAGACTGCGGAATCCCGCCATCGCCCTGCACCTCCGTCACACCTGCACCTGTACTTCGGTCACTTCGGCGTCGTCGTAAGGACGTCGCCGAATAGACGTATCGACACGCGATTCGGCTCCATCTGTTTTTCGGCGACCGCCATAAAACCGCCAATCAGCCGGTTATCGGCCATCCGCAAGACGGTTGTCGGCCGTCTCTCGGGTCATTCCCGGCCGTCGTCGGTGGCGGTCGGTGGCCCCGGCAGGGCTCCGTCGGCCCCTCCGGCGCCGAAAGTGACGCATGTTCATCTTCTAACCCGGGGATACCGGCAGTAACATCCCGCCCACCCCCGTCGTGAGGAGTCAGCCATGCCCCGGCGTATCCCACGCACCATCCTCGACAGACTGAGAACTCCCCGCAGATTCCCCAAGTTCCTCATGGGCGCTTCGGTATGCGTTCTCATTGCCGGTCTTTTGTCACCGCTTTCCCAGGCGGTCGCCGCCGACACCCCCGCCGCCGCGGCGAACGACTACTGCGGCAGCCAGTGCTCGGACATTCTCCCCGCAGGTCAGAACGGCAACGCGACCCTCGCGGAGATCCTTCTCAACCAGGCTTTCGGCACTCAGCCCGCCCACGCGGACGATCAGCTGGCGCCCTACGGCAATCTGGCGTCCGGTTATTCCGCTCTCACCGACGCCAAAATTAATGATTTCTTCAGGGACGCCTCGTTCGGGGTCCCCGCCGATCAGGTCGAGTCCACCCTGAAGCCCGCGGGGCGCACCGACGTGACGATCGTCCGTGACAAGAAGACCGGCGTGCCGCACATCACGGGCACCACCCGCTACGGAACCGAGTTCGGCGCCGGGTACGCCGCCGCCCAGGACCGGCTGTGGCTGATGGACGTCTTCCGGCACGTCGGGCGCGGCAAACTGACCCCCTTCGCGGGCGGCGCCCCCTCCAACCAGGGCCTGGAACAGGAGTTCTGGCGCCACGCCCCGTACACGGAGGCGGATCTGCAGGCGCAGATCGACAGCGCCGTCGCCAACAACGGAGCCCGGGGCCAGCAGGCGCTCGCCGACGTCAGGGCCTACCTCGCCGGCATCAACTCCTACATAGACGCCTCGGACAGCGGCCGCTACTTCCCCGGCGAGTACGTCCTCACCGGCCACAAGGACTCCATCACCAACGCCGGGACCATCGAACACTTCAAGGAGACCGACCTGGTCGCGCTGGCCTCCGTGATCGGCGCGCTCTTCGGCTCCGGGGGCGGCGGCGAGGTCAACAACGCCGTCTCCCTGCTCGCCGCCCAGTCCAAGTACGGCGTGGAGGAGGGCACCAAGGTCTGGGAGTCCTTCCGTGAGCGCAACGACCCCGAGGCCGTCCTCACCGTCCACAACGGCGAGAGCTTCCCGTACGCCACCAAACCGGCCACCCCGCAGGGCACCGCACTGCCCACCGCGGGCACGGTGACCGAGGAGCCGCTGGTCTACGACCGCACGGGCAGCGCGGCCACCGCCACGGCCACCGGAACGACGGCCTCGGCGACGGCGAGCGCCCTCAGTTCCGCGCGACGCGGTATGTCCAACGCCCTCGTGGTGAGCGGCAGGTCCACCGCGAGCGGCCACCCGATCGCCGTCTTCGGACCGCAGACCGGCTACTTCGCGCCACAGCTGCTCATGCTCCAGGAGATCCAGGGCCCAGGACTCAGCGCCCGCGGCGCCTCCTTCGCGGGCCTGAGCATGTACGTCGAACTCGGCCGCGGCCAGGACTACGCGTGGAGCGCCACGACCTCCGGCCAGGACATCATCGACACCTACGCGGTCGAGCTGTGCCAGGACGACACCCACTACCTGTACCGCGGCACCTGCACGGCCATGGAGAAGGTCGAGCAGACCAACGCCTGGAAGCCCACCACCGCCGACAGCACCCCCGCGGGCTCCTACCGCATGCAGGTCTGGCGCACCAAGTACGGCCCGGTCACGCACCGGGCCACGGTCGACGGCAAGAAGGTCGCGTACACCACGCTGCGCTCCTCCTTCCTGCACGAAGCCGACTCGATCATCGGCTTCCAGATGCTCAACGACCCGGACTACGTGAAGAGCCCGCAGACCTTCCAGGCGGCGGTGCAGCACATCAACTACACCTTCAACTGGTTCTACGCCGACTCGGAGCACACCGCCTACTACAACAGCGGCGACAACCCCGTACGCGCCACCGGAGTAGACGCCGAGTTCCCGGTGTGGGCGCAGCCGGCGTACGAGTGGAGAAACTGGACGCCGACGACGAACACCGCCGACTACACCCCGGCGTCCGCGCACCCCCACTCCATCGACCAGGACTACTACATCTCCTGGAACAACAAGCAGGCCAAGGACTACACCACGGCTCCCTGGGGCAACGGCTCCGTCCACCGCGGCAACCTCCTGGAGGACCGGGTGAAGAAGCTGGTGACCGCGGGCGGGGTGACCAGGGCCTCGCTCACCAAGGCGATGGCCGACGCGGCGCTCGCCGATCTGCGCGCCGAGGACGTCCTGCCGAAGCTGCTGCAGGTGATCAGGAGCTCGCCGGTCACCGACACGACGGCCGCGGCGGCCGTGACGAAACTGTCCGACTGGGTGGCGGCGGGCGCCAGGCGCAAGGAGACCTCCGCCGGTTCGAAGGCGTACGCCAACGCCGACGCGATCCGTCTCCTCGACGCCTGGTGGCCCGCGCTGGTGAAGGCCGAGTTCGAACCTGGCCTCGGCAGCGACCTCTACACCGCGATGACCGCCAACCTCCCGGTGGACGAGGCCCCTTCGGCGGGACACGGGCCCACCGGATCGCACGCCGGCAGCTCCTTCCAGTACGGCTGGTGGAGCTATGTCCACAAGGACCTCAGGGCGGTGCTCGGCGAGTCCGTCCAGGGCGGCCTCGCCAAGCCGTACTGCGGCGGCGGCAGCCTCAGCGCCTGCCGGGACATCCTGATCGGCACGCTCAGGACGGCGGCCGGCCGAACCGCCGCCCAGGTCTACCCGGGCGACGACCTCTGCTCGGCGGGCGACCAGTGGTGCGCCGACTCGGTCAACCAGCGGACGCTGGGCGGCATCAAGCACGGGAAGATCAGCTGGCAGAACCGGCCGACCTACCAGCAGGTCGTGGAGTTCACCTCGCACCGGTGAGGTAGGGGAGGCGCAGCGGTACGTACGTACTGGTGGCGGGTCAGCGGATGCGGCCCGCCGCCAGGACCACCTGGGCCAGTTCCCGGTGGCAGATGTCGCTGTGGGCGCCCGCCGGGGCGCCGCCGCGCCGCACCACCGCGGAGGCGTCGACGTTCACACATCCCGAAGCGGGCAGCTTCGCCCGCAGCGCCTCGGCGAGCGTGAACGCCTTCGTGCCGGACACCGCCTGCACCCCGTCATGGCCCAACGCCCCCCACCTGGGTCCGAGAAGGCGGGGAAAAGCGAGGTCGACGGCCGCCCGGTCGTCGCCCGCCGTCCGCGAGGCCAGTGGATAGACCGTGCCGAGCGCCGAGTCGAAACGGGAGAAGCAGCAGACCAACGGGCCGTCGATACGGTCCTGTTGGCCGTGCAGCACACCGCTGTCCCGTACGTCGTGCGGGAGCCGTCCCGAGAACGCGTAGTGCGAGAAGGCCGCCTGGAGCAGCGTCACGGACTTCACGGTCCGCACCCCCTTGGGCAGCCCGCGCAGCGCGAAGGACACCAGGCGCCCGCCGAAGCTGTGCCCCACGAGATGCACCCGCACCCCGGGAGCCGTCTGTGCGAGCCGCCCGACCAGCCGCCCGAGACCGCGCTCGCCGACCGTGCCCGCACGGCGCTTCATCGCGAAGTACGTTGCCTGGCGCAGCAGTTCGTGTGCTCCGTCCCAGGCGCGGGCGAGGCGGGGCGCGGCCTGCGCCCTCTCCGCGGCGGGTTCGGCGCCGGCCTCCTCCGCCAGTGCCCGCGCGAACTCACGGCAGGTCCGCGCGGTGTCGCCGAGGAACATCCGCGGCTCGTTCGGAGCTTCGGCAGACGATCCGGGCGGAGAGTCGGCCGGGGACCCCGAATCCGCCAGGGTGTCCGCGGCGAACGCGGCGCCCGGCGCCTCCGGCCGCAGCTCGACCAGCAGCCGTACCAGCCGCCCGTACTCCTCCAACGCGGCGTCACCCTCCGGCTGTTGGTCGAGCATCCGGGCGATCTGGTCGATCAGGGTGGCCCGGCCGGGGAAGGCCGTCAGCAGGGCGCCGCGCGTGCCCTTGTCCAGCGCCGGGCCCACGGGCACCGCGGCGAGGCTCCGCGCGAAGTCGGGGATCGGCTCGTCGGTGAACCGCATCGACGGCCACAGCACGCCCACGTATCCGAGGCGGGCGTTGGGCGCGAGGGCGGGAACGTGTGCGAAGAAGCGGCTGTAGAGCCGGGTCGCCATCGCATGGTCGTTGTTCCAGCCGTGCGCGAACACGATCAGGTCCTTGACACCCCGGTCCACCACCTCCCGGAGCAGCCGGTCGCGCTGCCGCGCGTCCACATCGCCGTCCGCGTCGAACGTCAGCTCCCAGTAGGGAGTCACGCCCACTTCAGGATCCGCCATGACAAGCCCCCTTCGGCCTCCGCAACCCGTGCGATGTGCACGTAATCGTCCCGCCGACCGGGGGAGTTGGCCAGGGGCCACGTCCAGTCTGACCAGCCCGAACTCATGTCTCAGCGGATGATCCAGAACGGATGGTCCAGGATAGGGGATCCGATGCGGGTGGGGTGCCACGGCCGACGCCACGGACGATCCGGGGGGCCTCAGCGGTACAGGAGGTATTCCTTGCGTACGCGTCGGAACGCCGCCAGTTCGTCCCGCCAGCCCGCCACGACCTCGTCGGCCGTCGCGCCCGCGTCGATCATCGTGCGGACCAGCGTGGAGCCCGTCAGCTTGTCGATCCAGTTGTCCGGCCGCCAGGCGAACCCGCTCCACACCTGTTTGGCGGTCACCAGCAGCGCGATCCCGGTGCGTACGGGGTCGTACGCGGCGCGGTCGTGGACGTGGAGCTGCACACCGCCGACGGTCTTGCCCTGGAACTTCGAGAACGTGGGCGCGAAGTACGCCTCCCTGAAGTGCACCCCTGCCAACCCGAGCTGTTCCGCCTCGGCGGCCCACCGCCGGTCGATGCCCTCCGCGCCGAGCAGCTCGAAGGGGCGGGTCGTACCGCGCCCCTCCGACAGGTTCGTCCCCTCGAAGAGACAGGTGCCCGCGTACACGAGAGCGGTGTCGGGCGTCGGCATGTTCGGGCTCGGCGGCACCCACGGCAGCCCCGAGGCGTCGTAGAAGTCCGACCGCCGCCAGCCCGACATCAGGACCGTCTCCAGGGGCACCGGCTCCGCGAGGAACTCCGCGTTGAACAGCCGCGCCAGCTCCGCGACCGTCATCCCGTGCGCCTGCGAGATCGGCTCCCGGCCGACGAACGTCGCGAACTCCTTGTGCAGCACGGGCCCGTACGCGCCGCGGCCCGTCACCGGGTTCGGCCGGTCCAGCACCACGAAACGCTTGCCGGCGATCCTGGCCGCGTCCATGCAGTCGTACAGCGTCCAGATGTACGTGTAGAAGCGGGCGCCCGCGTCCTGGATGTCGAAGACGACCGTGTCCACGGCGGAGGCGGTGAAGACGTCGGCCAGGGGCTGCCCGCTCTTGAGATACGTGTCGTAGACCGGGAGGCCGGTCGCCGGGTCGTCGTAGCGGCCCTCGGAGCCGCCGGCCTGCGCGGTGCCGCGGAAGCCGTGTTCCGGGCCGAAGACGGCGACGAGGTTCACGTGGTCGTCGGCGTGCATGACGTCCACGATGTGGCGGGCGTCCTTGGTGACGCCCGTCGGGTTGGTGACGATGCCTACGCGGTCGCCGTCCAGGAGGGAGTAGCCGCTTGCGGCGAGGCGGTCGAAGCCGGTTCGGAAACGGCGGGGGGCCGTTTCCCCGGTGGGGGCCGCCCCGGGTGCGGCCGTGGCCGGCGTTCCCGTGGAGATCGCCGCCGCGGTCGTGGTGGCGGCGAGGAGACTTCGTCTGGACAGGCGGTGCATGGGGCCTCCGTGGGGGCGGAAGGGGGTTGCACTGGCATGTGCACGGTATGGCTTCCGCCGGTTGTTCGTAAGCCGCCGGTCCGTCGTGGCCGGTCGCGCAGTTCCCCGCGCCCCTTGGGGGCTGCGCCCCCTGAAAGACAAAAGACTGCGCCGTTCCCCGCGCCCCCTCTGGGGCTGTGCCCCCGAAAAGCAAAAGACTGCGCCGTTCCCCGCGCCCCTTACGGGTCGCATACCGACCGGTTAGTCTGGTGGGAGCGGAGCATTGATGTCGTCGTGTCGAAGGAGACCGATGGTGGAAGCCATGCAGGATGCCGGAGTCGTCGTCACCGGGGCCGGCGGAGGGATCGGGGCCGCGCTGGCCCGGCGGTTCGCCGCCGCGGGGGCCCGGGTCGTGGTCAACGACCTGGACGCCGTGAAGGCCGCGGCCGTCGCCGAGGAGATCGGCGGGATCGCGGTCCCCGGCGACGCGTCCACCATCGTGGCCGACGCCCGGGAAGCCCTCGGCGGCACCGTCGACGTCTACTGCGCCAACGCCGGACTGCCCTCGGGCGGCTCCGAGGCGGCCCCCGCACGGGTCTGGGAGCTCGCCTGGGACGTGAACGTGATGGCGCACGTCCGTGCGGCCGAGGAACTGCTCCCGGCCTGGCTGGAGCGCGGCAGCGGCCGTTTCGTCTCCACCGTCTCGGCGGCCGGACTGCTCACCATGATCGGCGCGGCCCCGTACAGCGTCACCAAGCACGGCGCGTACGCCTTCGCCGAGTGGCTCTCCCTCACGTACCGCCACCGCGGTCTCAAGGTGCACGCGATCTGTCCGCAGGGCGTGCGCACCGACATGCTCGCGGGCACCGGCAGCGCAGGGGACCTCGTCCTGCTGCCCACCGCCATCGAGCCCGAGGCCGTCGCGGACGCCCTCTTCGCCGGGATCGAGGAGGACCGCTTCCTGATCCTCCCGCACCCCGAGGTCGCCGAGTACTACCGGGCGCGCGCCGGCGACCCCGAGCGCTGGCTGACGAACATGAACCACATCCAGCAGAAGTGGGAGGCCGACGGCCGATGACCACCACCTCCCTGTACGCGGGCCGGCCGTGGGTCGCCCTCCTGAACGAGGCCCAGCGCGGACCCGTCAGCCCCGACGACTCGCCCGTGCACGCCCTGCGCCGGGCCGTCGCCGAGACGCCCGACCGCACCTTCCTCACCTACTTCGACGGACGGCTCACCTACCGCGAGGTGGACGAGCTGAGCGACTCGGTCGCCGGACACCTCGCCGGACGCGGTCTGGAGCGCGGCGACCGGGTGGCCGTCCTGCTGCAGAACAGCCCGCTCTTCGTGCTCGCCGTCCTCGGCGCCTGGAAGGCCGGCGCGACCGTCCTGCCCGTCAACCCCATGTACAAGTCGGGCGAGGTGACCCACGTCCTGCGGGACGGCGAGGTCGCCGCGCTGATCTGCGCCGACCGGGCCTGGGAGTCGTATCTGCGCGACACGGCCGCCGACTCGCCCGTACGCATCGTGCTGACCGGCTGCGAACTGGACTTCCAGACGCGGGACGACGCGCGCGTGCTGACCTTCGAGCGGCTGCCGCAGGCCCCGGACGCCGACGACCTGACGACCGTCGCGAAGGCCGGCCACAAGGCGCCGGCCGACCGCGACCAGGGCCCGGCGGACATCGCGCTGATCAGCTACACCTCGGGCACGAGCGGCGCTCCCAAGGGAGCCACCAACACGCACGGCAACGTCATGTACAACGCCGAGCGCCAGCGCACGGGCCTCGCCCTGCCCGAGGCGCCCGTGTACTTCGCGATGGCGCCGCTGTTCCACATCACCGGGATGGTCTGCCAGTTCCTCGCGTGCCTCAACAGCGGGGGCACGCTCGTCCTCGCGTACCGCTTCGAGTCGGGCGTCGTCCTCGACGCGTTCGCCGAGCACCGGCCGCACTACACGGTCGGCCCCTCGACGGCCTTCATGGCGCTGGCCGCGCACCCCTCCGTGACGCCGGACCACTTCTCCTCCTTCGTGAACATCTCGTCCGGCGGCGCGCCGCTGCCGCCCGCGCTCGTCGAGAAGTTCCGGGCGGGCTTCGGCCCGTACATCCGCAACGGCTACGGACTCACCGAGTGCACCGCCCCCTGCGCCTCCGTGCCGCCCCACCTGGAGGCGCCCGTCGACCCCGCCTCCGGGACGCTCGCCGTCGGCCTGCCGGGCCCGGACACGGTCGTACGCATCGTCGACGACCACGGCCAGGAGGTGCCGTTCGGGGAGCAGGGCGAGATCCTCGTACGCGGCCCGCAGGTCGTGCCCGGCTACTGGCGGCGCCCCGAGGCCACCGCGGAGACCTTCCCCGACGGGGAACTGCGCACCGGCGACATCGGTTTCATCGACACGGACGGCTGGCTCTATGTCGTCGACCGCAAGAAGGACATGATCAACGCGTCCGGCTTCAAGGTGTGGCCGCGCGAGGTGGAGGACGTCCTCTACACCCACCCGGCCGTGCGCGAGGCGGCCGTCGTCGGGGTGCCCGACGGGTATCGCGGGGAGACCGTCAAGGCGTACATCAGCCTGCGGCCGGGGGCGGAGGAGGACCCGGCCGTACTCGCCGCGTACTGCAAGGAGAGACTGGCCGCCTACAAGTACCCGCGGCAGGTGGAGATCCTGCCCGACCTGCCGAAGACGGCCAGTGGGAAGATCCTCCGGAGGGAACTGCGCGCCCGTCCGCACGACGGCGCGTAGACAAACGCGGACGTACAAGGCGGGGCGCAACCGGAACGCCTCGTACGGCCTCTACAACGTGAACAACACAAAGAACACTGGAAGGCAGGTGGCGGCAGTGCCCAGGACGACGGACGGGGACGGCACGCCCGTTCCGAGGCGGCTGCTGGCCGCCGCCACCCGGCTCTTCGCCGAGCGCGGCTACGACCGCACGTCGGTCCAGGAGATCGTCGAGGCGGCCGGTGTCACCAAGGGTGCGCTCTACCACTACTTCGGCTCCAAGGACGATCTGCTCCACGAGGTGTACGCGCGCGTGCTGCGGGTGCAGCAGGAGCGGCTCGACTCCTTCGCGGACGCCGACGCGCCGGTGGAGGAACGGCTGCGGGGCGCCGCAGCCGACGTCGTCGTCACGACGATCGACAACCTCGACGACGCGTCGATCTTCTTCCGCTCGATGCACCACCTGAGCCCGGAGAAGAACAAGCAGGTACGGGCCGAGCGGCGGCGCTACCACGAGCGGTTCCGCGCGCTGATCGAGGAGGGCCAGGAGGCGGGGGTCTTCTCGAAGAAGACCCCGGCGGACCTGGTGGTCGACTACCACTTCGGCTCGGTCCACCACCTGTCCACGTGGTACCGCCCTGACGGCCCCCTCACCCAACAAGAGGTGGCGGACCACCTCGCGGACCTCCTCCTGAGGGCGCTCCGCCCGTAGTCGGCTCTCCGCGGGCCGGCGGGGGCGGACGCCAAAGACTGCGCAGTTCCCCGCGCCCCTAGGTACCTAGGGGCGCGGGGAACTGCGCAACGGGGGGTGCGGGGGCGGAGCCCCCGCGTCGGTGACGGGAACGGGTAGGGGCGGCGGGGGCGAAAATCCCGCCCCAGCCACCCCGCCACCTCGCCAGAGGATCAGACGTACTTCTTCAGCTCATGCCGCGCCAGCGACCGCTGATGCACCTCGTCCGGCCCGTCCGCCAACTTCAAGGTACGGGCCCCGGCCCACAGCTCGGCCAGCGGGAAGTCCTGACTCACACCCCCCGCACCGTGCAACTGAATCGCCTTGTCGATGATGTCGACCACCGTCCGAGGCGTGGCGATCTTGATCGCCTGGATCTCCGTGTGCGCCCCCTTGTTGCCCACCGTGTCCATCATCCACGCGGTCTTCAGCACCAGCAGCCGAAGCTGCTCGACGGCGACCCGCGCGTCCGCGATCCAGTTGTGCACGACCCCCTGCTGGGCCAGCGACTTGCCGAACGCCTCACGGGACACCGCCCGCCGGCACATCAGCTCGATCGCCCGCTCGGCCATGCCGATCAGCCGCATGCAGTGGTGGATGCGGCCGGGCCCGAGCCGCGCCTGCGCGATGGCGAAGCCGCCGCCCTCCTCGCCGATGAGGTTCGCGACCGGGACGCGCGCCCCGTGGAAGACGACCTCGGCGTGACCGCCGTGGGAGTGGTCCTCGTAGCCGTACACCTGCATCGCGCGCTTCACCTCGACGCCCGGGGTGTCGCGCGGCACCAGGATCATCGACTGCTGACGGCGGATGTCGGAGCCTTGGGGGTCCGTCTTGCCCATCACGATGAAGATCTTGCAGTCGGGGTTCATGGCCCCGGAGATGTACCACTTGCGGCCGGTGACGACGTACTCGTCGCCGCCGTCCGCGCCGCCACCGGAGGTCCGCTCGATCAGCGTGGTGATGTTGGTGGCGTCCGAGGAGGCCACCTCCGGCTCGGTCATCGCGAACGCCGACCGGATCTCACCGGCGAGCAACGGCTCCAGCCACTGCTTGCGCTGCTGCTCGTCGCCGAACTGGCTGAGCACCTCCATGTTGCCGGTGTCGGGCGCCGCGCAGTTCAGCGCGGTGGGCGCCAACTGCGGGGAACGGCCGGTGATCTCGGCGAGCGGCGCGTACTGGAGGTTCGTCAGCCCGGCCCCGTACTCGGAGTCCGGCAGGAAGAGGTTCCACAGGCCCTGACGGCGGGCCTCGGCCTTCAACTCCTCGACCACGGCCGGAGTGTCCCACGGCGAGGCAAGCAACTGGCGCTGCTCGTGGGCGACTTCCTCGGCCGGGTAGACGTACTCGTCCATGAAGGCGAGCAGCTTGGCACGCAGTTCCTCGGTGCGTGCGTCGAACGCGAAGTCCATGATGCGGTCAGCCTTCCTGAAGGGTGGTCAGGCCGTGCTCGATGAACACGGGCACCAGGTCGCCGATACGGTCGAAGCCCGCGCCGACGGTCTGGCCGAGCGTGTAGCGGTAGTGGATGCCCTCCAGGATCACGGCGAGCTTGAACCACGCGAACGCCGTGTACCAGGCGACGGCGGACACGTCGCGCCCCGAGCGCGCGGCGTACCGCTCGATCAGCTCGGCCGGCGACGGGTGTCCGGCGGCCGTCGCGGTCGTGGAGACGGGGGAGTCGGCCAGCCCCAGCGGCATGCTGTACATGACCAGCAGGCCCAGGTCGGTGAGCGGGTCGCCCAGCGTGGACATCTCCCAGTCGAGGATCGCCCTGATCCGGTCGTCCTCGCCGATCAGCACGTTGTCGAGCCGGTAGTCGCCGTGCACGACGGTGGCGGTGGGGGAGTGCGGCAGCTCGCGTCCGAGGGCGGCGTGCAGTTCGTCGATCCCGGCCAGTTCGCGGTTGCGTGAGGCGTCCAACTGCTTGCCCCAGCGGCGCAGTTGCCGGTCGAGGAAGCCCTCGGGCCGGCCGAAGTCGGCGAGGCCCACCTCGGCGGGGTCCACGGCGTGCAGCTCGACCAGGGTGTCGACGAGGCCGAGCACCGCGCCGCGCGTGCGCTCCGGGCCGAGGGGGGCGAGCTGCTCGGCGGTCCGGTAGGGCGTGCCCTCCACGAAGTCCATGACGTAGAACGGCGCGCCCAGCACCTCGGTGTCCTCGCACAGCAGCAGCGTCCGCGGCACGGGTACGGCGGTGGAGTGCAGCGCGCTGATCACCCGGTGCTCGCGCTTCATGTCGTGCGCGGTGGCCAGGACGTGCCCGAGCGGCGGCCGGCGCACGACCCACTTGGAGGTGCCGTCCGTGACCGCGTACGTGAGGTTCGACCGTCCGCCCTCGATCAGCCGGCCGGTCAGCGGGCCGTCGACCAGTCCGGGCCGCTCGCTGTCGAGCAGTCCGCGCAGCCGGTCGAGATCGAGACCTGGCGGGTGGTCTGGACTCATCGTGTTTCCTCCGTAGGCGGGGATCAGGGCTCCCCCACATGATGCCGACCGGTCGGTATGCCGTCCAGTGGGCAAACGAAACGTGACCGGCGTCTCGGGGCCGCCCGGTGCGCCGGCGGTCGTCCCCGCACCCCTCGTGACGGGCGTGACGGGCGTGGCGGTGACGGGTCATGGTGACCGTCATGAACGTAGTCGACGTGGCCGCCGTGCGGCACCGCCGGGTGTGCGCGGCCGGGTGTCCGCAGCCGTTGCCGTGCTCATGGCCGTGCCCGGCGTGGGAGCTAGGGCCTGTCTGACAATTCCCGTCTGCCGGGCGACGACGGGAATTGTCAGACAGGCCCTAGAACACCAGCGCCGCCGCGCAGACGGCCAGCGCGATCGTGCACAGGGCGGCGGTGCTCGCGTGCCTCGGGGCGAACGCCTCCGGGGGCACGCCCCCGGACAGGGCGCGGATCCGCCGGTGCGCCACGGCGAGGAAGCCCAGCCACAGCGCGCAGCACAGCGCGCACACCAGCAGCGCGGTCACGCCCGGTCCGTCGCGCAGTGCCGACTTCCCGGCGAGTACGGCGGCCACGGTCGCCGCGAGGGTCGTCCGCCGCCAGGCCAGCCGGGTGCGTTCCGGCTGGAGTCCCGGGTCCCGGCCTCCGGGCCCGCCGGCGCCCGCCGTCACTACTCCCACCCCGCCAGTACGACCACCACCATCGCGATGGCCACCAGGGCTACACCGATGCTCAGCAGGGCAGGGAAGCGGGACACCGGCAGGTCCTCGCCCCTGCGCATCGCGCGTTCGCAGCGGACCCAGTGGTTCACCGACCGCAGCGCGCACAGGACTCCCGCGGCCAGCAGTCCGAGGGCCAGTCCGGCCCGCCACTCCCAGCGCAGATCCGGCAGGAACTGGTCCACGGCGAAGCCGCCGCCGATCAGGGCGAGCGAGGTCCGCAGCCACGCCAGGAACGTCCGCTCGTTCGCCAGCGAGAACCGGTAGTCGGGGGTGACCCCTTCTTCCTCGATCCGCGCAGGCGCGAACCACAACCGGACGTTCCGCACAAACTCGATCACACCAGCGACCCTACCGGCCCCCGGTCATGGCGCCGCAGGCCCGCGCTTCCAAGGGGCGCGGGGAACGGCGCAGTCTTTATGTCCTTGAGGGGCGCGGGGAACGGCGCAGTCTTTTGTCTTTAAGGGGCGCGGGGAACGGCGCGCCCAGCCCCCACCGGCCCGCACAGCTGAACGCACCTCAGCCCGCCCCCGCCGCCCCCTCCCGAAACGCCCGCAGCCGCGAGTACGCCGCAAGCCCGTCCGGCACGAACTCCCACACCCCCAGCCGCTCCTCCACCTCCCCCTCGGAGAGGAACGCATGCCAGGCCACCTCCTCCACCTGCGGAGAGACCGCCACCTCGCACCGCACCTCGTACACGGCCGACCACCAGCTCTTCCCGGCCCCGTCCTCGTACAGGAACTTGAACAGGAAGGTCGGCCGGGCCAGCCCGGACACCCCCAGCTCCTCCTCGGCCTCCCGCAAAGCCGCCTCGTCGTAGCTCTCGCCCGCACCCACCACTCCGCCGACGAACATGTCGTACAGGGAGGGGAACACCAGCTTGGTCGACGTGCGCCGGTGCACGAACAGGCGTCCCTGCGCATCGGTGACCTGGATGAACGCGCATCGATGCCGCATCCCGCGCGCGTACACGTCCCCGCGCCGGGCCCGGCCCACCACCTCGTCGTGCTCGTCGACGACGTCGAGAATCTCGTCAGCGGAACTCATCCGCCCATCAAAGCAGCCTGTCGGCGACCCACGGCGACCCACGGCGACCCACGGCGACCCACGGCGACCCACGGCGACCCACGGCGACCCACGGCGACCCACGGCGGCCCACGGCGGCCCACGGCGGGCCGAACCGGCCGGTGCGAGGTCAGCGGGGCTGCAGGTCCCGCAGCCGCTCCTTGAGCGCCACCCCGTTCGGCATCGCGGGGTGCAGTCCCAGCAGGACGACGCCCGCCACGATCCCGGCGAGTCCCGCGGCCTCCCAGGCCAGCGCCCCGGTGTCGGCCCGCAGCCGGTCCCCGAGGAAACCCACCCCGCACACGATCCCGGCGATCGGCTGCGCGGCGGTGAGCGCGGGCAGTGACATCCGCAGCGGCGCGGTCTCGAAGGCGCTCTGGACGAGCACGAGCCCCGTGATCCCGAGGGCGACGACCGCGTACGACTGCCAGCTCGTGGCGAGCGCGACCCAGCCGCCGTCGGAGAAGCGGGTCCCGCTCACCCGTGTGAGCGCGTCCTGGACCCCGTACAGCAGCCCCGCCGCCACCCCGAGCGCGGGACCGGAGCTGAGCCGGGACCGTTTGGCGTACGCGGTGAGCAGCAGGGCGAGGCCCACCATCACGCCGATGATCAGCCAGTGCCGTACCGGGTCGGAGATCGCGTCGCCGCCCCGCGGCTGCCCGGCCACGATGAAGGCCGTCACGCCGCCTGCGAGCAGCAGGAGCCCGCCCCAGCCCTGCCGGCCGAGCGGCTGGCGCGTCTGGCGCCGGGAGAGGACGAGGGCGAAGAGCAGATTCGTGGCGAGGAGCGGCTCGACGAGGGACACCTCGCCGTGCGCGAGCGCGATCGCGCCGAGCGCCATGCCGACCACCATGAAGGCGATGCCGCCCAGCCAGCGCGGCACCTTCACGAGGTCGAGGAGCAGCCGGGGGGAGAGGAAGTCGCCCAGGGGTGCGTGCGACGCCGCGTTCTGCTGGAGGACGAAACCGACGCCCAGGCAGCAGGCCGCGCCGACGGCGAGGACGAGAACCAGAACCGACACGCTGCGTACCTCAAGACTTCGGACGGTGACGGGGCGGGGTGTGGTTGCGATCGACTGTAGCCCGAGTACCCGCGACCCGGCAGTTGACTGGGTCACTCCGGTGCCCAAGGATCTGACCGATCGGTAACGACCGGTCGGTAACAAGCCTCAGGAGGACCCGCCCATGGCGTACGACGCAGATGTGATCGTGATCGGAGCGGGGCTCGCCGGGCTCGCGGCGACCGCGGAACTCGTCGACGCGGGGCGCAAGGTGATCCTCCTCGACCAGGAGCCGGAGCAGTCGATCGGCGGTCAGGCGCACTGGTCGTTCGGCGGCCTGTTCTTCGTGGACTCGCCCGAACAGCGCCGGATGCGGATCAAGGACAGCCGCGCGCTGGCGCTCCAGGACTGGATGGGCACCGCGGCCTTCGACCGTCCGGAGGACCACTGGCCCCGCAAGTGGGCCGAGGCGTACGTCGACTTCGCGGCCGGCGAGAAGCGCAGCTGGCTGCACAAGCAGGGCGTGCGCTGGTTCCCGGTGGTCAGCTGGGCGGAGCGCGGCGGCTACGACGCGAACGGCCACGGCAACTCCGTGCCGCGTTTCCACATCACCTGGGGTACGGGCCCCGGTGTCGTCGCCCCCTTCGAGCGCCGGGTCCGCGAGGGCGTGGCGCGCGGCCTCGTACAGCTGAGGTTCCGCCACCGCGTGACGGGTCTGTCGCGCAGCGCGGGCGCGGTCGACACGGTGAGCGGCGAGATCCTGGAGCCGTCGGACGTCGAGCGCGGCCGGGCCAGCGGCCGCACGGTCGCCGGCGCCTTCGAACTGCGGGCCCAGGCGGTGATCGTCACCTCGGGCGGCATCGGCGGCAACCACGAGCTCGTACGCGCCAACTGGCCCGAGCGCCTCGGCGCCCCGCCCGAGCGGATGATCTCCGGGGTGCCCGCGCACGTGGACGGCCGGATGCTCGGGGTCGCGGAGGACGCGGGCGCGCACTTCATCAACCGCGACCGCATGTGGCACTACACCGAGGGCATCCAGAACTGGAATCCCATCTGGGACAAGCACGGCATCCGTATCCTCCCCGGCCCGTCCTCGCTCTGGCTGGACGCCCGCGGCAACCGGCTGCCCGTACCGCTGTTCCCGGGCTTCGACACGCTGGGCACGCTCGAACACATCATGACAACGGGTTACGACTACACGTGGTTCGTGCTCGACCAGAAGATCATCGGTAAGGAGTTCGCGCTCTCCGGCTCCGAGCAGAACCCCGACTTCACCGGCAAGTCCGTCAAGGGCGTCTTCCAGCGGGCGCGCGCCGATGTGCCGGGGCCGGTGCAGGCGTTCATGGACAAGGGCGTCGACTTCGTCGTCGAGAAGGACCTCGCCGCACTCGTCCGCGGCATGAACGCGCTCACCAAGGAGCCGCTCATCGACGAGGCCGAGCTGCGCCGCGTGATCACCTCGCGCGACCGCGAGATCGCCAACCCCTTCACCAAGGACCTCCAGGTGACGGCCGTCCGCGGCTCCCGCGCCTACCTCGGCGACCGGCTGACCCGCACGGCGACCCCGCACCGCATCCTCGACCCCAAGGCCGGCCCGCTGGTCGCCGTCCGCCTCAACATCCTCACCCGCAAGACACTCGGCGGCCTGGAGACCGACCTCTCCTCGCAGGTGCTGACCGAGGGCGGCGACCCGCTGTCCGGGGTGTACGCGGCAGGGGAGGCGGCCGGTTTCGGGGGCGGGGGAGTACATGGCTACCGGGCCCTCGAAGGGACGTTCCTGGGCGGCTGCCTGTTCTCCGGGCGCACGGCGGGGCGGGCCGCGGCGCAGGCCGTGGACTGACGGTGAGGCCCAACTCACGTCGTGTGGGCCCGGGTTGACGCGTGTCAGCGATCGGGTGGGCCTTGACGTGAACCCGTAACGAGGGGTTGGCTGTGCGTGACCGCGCGCTGACAGAACCAGTCAGCGGTGAAGGTCGACCGGCCACACACCGGTCCTGCACACCAGACCTGAATATCCGCGTCGTGCGAGGGAGTTCCGCGGTGTCCCCACCTCCGCCGCCCCTCGGCCGCGCCCGCAAGCGCGCGGTCCAGCCCTTCGACGCCGCACTCGACGACACCGAACTCGTCGCCGCCCGCGCCGCGTTGGCCCAGGGGCGGTGGACCGCCGTACGCGCCCTGCTGGCCGCGACCGGTGACGACTGGGACCGCCGGGGCCATCGCGTCACGACCCTGGCCCAGGAGAGCGGCACGCTCGCCTGGGCCCGCGACTGGCAGCTCGCCGAACCCGAGTCGGCCGACGCCGCCGTGTTGCTCGCCGTCGCCACCGTCCAACGCGCCCTGAACGGCAAGGAGAAGCCGACCAGGGCGCGTGAGGCGTGCCGTACGGCGGCCGAGGCGCTGCCCGCCGACCCCACGCCCTGGCTCGGCCTGCTGATGCTGGAGCGGGTCCTCGGCGCCGACCAGGACGTGGTGCAGCTCTTCGACGAGGTCCGCCACCGCTACCCCGACCACCACCACGCCCACCATCTGATGGTGGCCCGGCTCGCCGAGCGGCGCCCCGAGTCCGGGCAGGACCCGCTGCACGAGGTCTACGACTTCGCGACCTGGTCCGCCGAACAGGCGCCCGCCGACTCGCCGCTCGCGATCCTGCCCGTCGTCGCGCACGCCGAGCGCTATCGCGTCCTGGCCGCGGCAGGCAGCGAATCGCCCGACCCGGTGGCCTCCGGACACTGGGTCGGGCGCCGGGCGCGCCAGGTGATGAAGTCGGCCTTCGACTGGTGGCTGGAGTGGGAGCGCGACGACCATCCGCGCAGCCGGCTCGACCTCAACTTCCTCGTCCACGCCAAGTACTGCGAGGGCCGGGGCGCCGAGGCCGCCGCCCTGTTCCACCGCATCGGACCGCACGCGACCGCGGTGCCCTGGTCGTACCCCGGCCGGGACCCGCACCAGGCCTTCCGCGCCGCCCGCGAGAGCGTGCTCGGCACGGTCTGAACGACCCCCGGCCAGCCATCCAGCAATCCGCCCGCCCGCCCAGCCAGTCAGCCAGCCATCCAGTCATCCAGTCAGGCAGCAGCCTGTCAGTCGAAAGGACGATCCCGCCATGACGACGGGCACGAGCAGACCGGCCGCCACCGACAAAGGCATCAGCACCTTCAAGGGCCAGGACCGGGCCCTGCGTTCCGACCGGCTGGGTACGGGGGGCCTGCTGCTCTCCGTCCTCGCGGCGACCGCCCCTCTCATGGTGGTCGCGGGTGTCATGCCCACTACATTCGCGGTGATGGGCATCGTCGGGCAGCCGCTGCTCTTCGTCCTGCTCGGCGTCGTACTCGTCCTCTTCAGCGTCGGCTACGCCGAGATGAGCCGCCACGTCCACAACGCGGGCGCCTTCTACGCGTACATCTCCCGAGGACTCGGCGGCCTGGCCGGCTCGGGCGCCGCGGCGGTCGCGCTCGTCGCCTACAACGCGCTCCAGGTCGGCATCTACGGCATCTTCGGCTTCGAGGTGTCCGGCCTGTTCGCCACCTACCTCGACATCGAACTCGCCTGGTGGATACCGGCGTTGCTGGCCGCCGTCCTCGTCGGCGCCCTCGGCTGGCTGAAGATCGACGTGAACGCGCGCGTGCTCGGCGTGCTGCTGCTCATCGAGGTCGCCCTCGTCGTCATCTTCGACATCGCGGCCGTCGCCGACCCCGCCAGGGAAGGCCTGTCGCTGCACGCCTTCAACCCGGACACCCTGAGCGGTGCGGGCCTCGGCACCGCGCTGTGCTTCTGCATCGCCGCGTTCCTGGGCTTCGAACAGGCCCCCGTGTACGCGGAGGAGACCAGCCGCCCGCACATCCTGGTCCCGCGCGTGATGTTCCTCGCGATCGGCTTCGTCGCCGTGTTCTTCGCGCTCAGCTCCTGGGCACTGACCGTCGCCGCGGGCCCCTCCGGGATCGTGGGCGCCTCCCGGAAGCAGAGCGCCGGACTGCTGTTCCACCTCACCGAGTCACGGCTCGGCGACACGTTCACCGACGTGCTCCACGTGCTGTTCGTGACCGGCATGTTCGCCGCGATGCTCAGCTTCCACAACGTCGTCGCCCGGTACGCCTTCGCCATGGGCCGCGAAGGACTGCTGCCCGCCGCCTTCGGCCGGACCACGGGCGCGAGCGGCGCCCCCGGCACGGGCTCGCTGCTCCAGTCCGCCGTCGCCGTGGTGGCCGTCGTGGCGTTCGCCCTCGCCGACGACAAGCCGGCCGGCGACCCGACCGCGCCCGTACTGCACCTCTTCACCTGGATGGGCAACGTCGGCGCGCTCGGCGTCATCGTGCTGATGGCCGCCGCCTCGCTCTCCGTCGTCGTCTTCTTCGTCCGCCGGGGCGCCGGGCGCGCCCAGGCCTGGCGGCTGGCCTGCTCGGTGATCGCGGGCCTCGCGCTCCTCGTCATCGCCGTCTACACGGTCAAGGACTTCGACGTCCTGGTGGGCGCGGGACCCGGCTCCGCACTGAGCCGGCTGCTGCCCGGCGTCATCGTGCTGGCCGCCGCCGCGGGCGTCGCCCAGGGCCTGTTCCTGCGCGCCCGCAAACCCGAGGCGTACGCCGGTATCGGGCTCGGCAACGAGGCGTTCCAGCTGGACAAGGCGGCGGGGTCCGACGCGTGACCGCCGCTCCCGATCGCCCGCTCCCGACCGCCCGTTCCTGACGGACACGGCCCCTGACGGACACGGCGCCTGACGGACACGGCCCCTGAGAAACGTATAAGAAGTCATTACGTGTCTCTGACGGGCACCCCCGACCGCTGGCTTCTGGCGGCCGGGGGTGCTCGAATCCATGTGTGAACCCGGAACTTTCGTCAGCGGCCACGGACGGCCCCGAAGAGGGCGGCACCCCGGTGGGGCGCCGGCTCATGCTCGGGATGCTCGGACTCGGCGCCCTCGGCGTGGCCACCGCGCCCACCCTCCAGCGTGGCCTGGAATCCTTCCTCGGCAGCGCCGCAGACAAGGACCCCACCGGTCTGACCGGCCTGCTCCCCAACGGCGGCGGCTTCCGCTACTACTCCGTCACGTCCTCCGTCCCGCACAAGGACGAGGACTCGTACCGCCTGAAGATCGACGGCCTGGTCGACCACCCCGGCACGTACACCCTGTCCGACCTGCGTGCCCTGCCGCAGACGCGGATGGTCCGTGACGTCCAGTGCGTCACCGGCTGGCGGGTGCCCGACACCCCCTTCGAAGGGGTACGCCTGTCCCGGCTGCTGGACGCCGCGGGGGTGCGCTCCTCGGCCGGGGCGGTGCGCTTCACCTGCTTCGACGGGGCGTACTCGGAGAGCCTGACGCTGGACCAGGCCCGCCGCGCCGACGTGCTCGTCGCCCTGCGCATGCAGGACAAGGACATCAACCACGCCCACGGCGGCCCCGTCCGCCTCTACGTGGCCCCCATGTACTTCTACAAGTCGGCGAAGTGGCTCTCCGGCATCACCGTCACCTCGGACGTCCGCCCCGGCTACTGGGAAGAGCGGGGTTACGACGTGGACGCGTGGGTCGGCCGGTCGAACGGACGTGACGATGAGACCACCTGAGACCCCCGGGACCGACGCCTCGAAGGCACCGGACGCGGCGCCCACAGTCGCACCGGTCGCACCGGCCGCCGCGTCGGAGGACGGGGAACGCCTCGCGGGGGCGCTGCGCGTGCGCCGCTTCACGCCCGCCGAACGCTGGGTGCACCGCACGACAGCACTCCTGATGGGAGTGTGCGTACTGACCGCGGGCTGCCTCTACCTGCCCCAGCTCGCCGAACTCGTCGGCCGCCGCGAGCTGGTCGTGCGGCTGCACGAGTGGTCCGGGCTGCTGCTCCCCGTGCCCGTCCTCGCCGGGCTCGTCTCGCGCGCCTTCCGGGCGGACCTGCGGCTTCTCAACCGCTTCGGGCCGCACGACAAGGTCTGGCTGCGCTCCGCCCTGCGCCGCGACGCCCGGCCGGAGTCCCGGCCGGCCGGGAAGTTCAACGCCGGGCAGAAGACGTACGCGGCCTGGATCGCCGGAGCCGTGCTCGTCATGGTCGGCACGGGGCTGCTGATGTGGTTCACGCACCTCGCGCCGCTGGTCTGGCGCACGAGTGCGACATTCGTCCACGACTGGCTCGCGCTGACCATCGGGCTCGTTCTCGCGGGACACATCGGAATGGCCCTCGCCCGCCCGGAGTCCCGGCGGGGACTGCGGACGGGCTCGGTCAGCCGGGAGTGGGCCGAGCGGGAACATCCGCTCTGGCGGCCGTGATCAGCGGGTGGGCTTCCTAGCCCAGCGCCGCTGCCAGGAGTTCGGCCGCCCTGGCGACGAGTGGTTCGTCCATCAGGGCGTCCGGGTCGGGCTTGGTGGACAGGACCGACAGCACGACCGGTGCCCCGGCCGGCGTCCAGGCGATGCCCACGTCGTTGGTCGTGCCGTACTTGCCCGTGCCCGTCTTGTCGCCGAGCGCCCAGTCCGCGGGCAGGCCCTTGCGGAAACGATTCGTGCTGGTGGTGTTGGCCAGCAGCCACTCGGTCAGCTGCCGCCTGTCCCGGGGCACGAGCGCGTCCCCGAGGGCGAGCTTCGCGTACGTCCGCCCGGCGGCGGCGGGGCTGGTGATGTCCGTCGTCCGCCACGGCTCGGCCGAGTTCAGCGCGGGCTCCCAGCGGTCGAGGCGGGTCGTGGGGTCCCCGATCGAGCGGCAGAAGCGGGTGATCGCGGTCGGGCCGCCCAGTTCGCGCAGCAGCAGGTTCGCCGCGGCGTTGTCGCTGTGGGCCATGGCCGCGTGGCACAGGGCGGCGACGGTCATGCCGCCTGCGAGGTTGTCCGGGCGGCCCGTCACGGGGGAGCCGCCGGCGTCCTTGAGGTCCTGCTCGGTGTACCGGATCAGCAGGTCCAGGAACTCGCCGCGCCGGTCCAGGTCCCGCAGGACGGCCGCGGCGGTGAGGGTCTTGAAGACCGAACACATCGGGAAGGTCTCGTCCGCGCGGTACCGCACGGTCTTGCCTGTGGCGGTGTTGTGGGCGTAGACGCCGAGGCGGGCGTTGTGGGTGCGCTCCAGCTCTGCGAGCGCCCTGACGGTGTCGTGGTCCGCCGTGTTCGGCTTCGGCGTCGGCTTCGCTGCCGCGTGGGCCGACGGGGCCGCGCCCGTGACCAGCGCGGCGCCGGCGCCGACGGCGGCGCTCAGGGTCAGCGCGGTTCGGCGGGTGGGGTGGAGGGGTGAGCTGTTCAAGGTGGCTCTCTCTTCCGCTGCGGACGTGATCACTTGCGTGAAGGGAGACTTCTGGGGGGCTCGTGTGGTTCCTGGGGGGTGGGGAAGTGGCGCGTTGTGGGTGGCTGGTCGCGCAGTTCCCCGCGCCCCTGAAAAGCGGCAAGACTGCGCCGTTCCCCGCGCCCCTGGGGGCTGTGTCGTTCCCTGTGGCCCGGAAGGGGGAAAGGCAACAGATTGCGCCGTTCCCCGCGCCCCTAGAACGGGCTGAAGTCCAGCAGGACCTTGCAGGATTCTGTTCTGTCTGCTGCCAGGGTGAAGGCTGATGTTGCTTCGGTCAGGGGGATCGTCGCGCTGATCAAGTCGTCGAAGCGTGGCTCCCTCGCCAGGAGTGTGAGTGCGTCGTCGAACTCCTCGTCGAAGCGGAACGCTCCCCGCAGGTCGATCTCGCGGCTGACCAGCAGGTTGCCGGGGAAGTCGCTCCGGCCCGGCGGGAGCATGCCGAGCTGGACCACGACCCCGCCGCGTCGCACCAGGCGCAGGCAGGTGTCCAGGCCGGCCGCGACCCCGGACGCCTCGACCGCCGCGTCCACCTCGGGCGGCCATGCGGCAGAGGCCGGTTCGTCCGCGCGTACGGTGGAGTCGGCGCCCGCGGCCACCGCGTACTCCAGTGCCCGTGGCAGCAGGTCGGTCGCCGTCACGTGCGCGGCCCCCGCCGCCTTCGCCGCCGCGACGACCAGGCAGCCGATGGGGCCGGCCCCGGTCACCAGGACGTGCTTCCCGCGCACGTCGCCGGCCCGGCGCACCGCGTGCAGGGCGACCGACAGGGGTTCGGCCAGGGCTGCCCGGCGCAGCGGGAGATCCGGCGGCAGTGACCTCAACTGGGCGGCGGGAACGGCGACTTGAGCCGCGAATCCGCCCTGTACGTGCGGGGTGCGGGCCGCGCTGCCGAGGTAGCGGGTGTCCCGGCACACGTTCCGGCGGCCGGCCGTGCACTCCGGGCACACCCCGCACGGGGTGGCGGGGTGCACCGCGACGGCCGCACCCGGGGCGAAGGCCGCGTCGGCGCCGGCTCCGTACGCGAGGACCGTGCCCACGATCTCGTGCCCGAGGACCATCGGCTCGCGGAGGCGGAAGTCGCCCACCCCGCCGTGCCGCCAGTAGTGGAGATCGGATCCGCACACCCCGCCGTAGCGCACGGCGACGAGTGCCTCGCCGGGGCCGGGGGAGGGGGCGGGAAGTTCGTCCACGCGCAGGTCGCCCTGGCCGTGGATCACGCAACCGAGCATGGGGGCGGTCCCTTCTTGCGGCTCTCAGAGGACGCTGGTCATGCCGCCGTCGACGTAGAGGATCTGACCGCTGACGAAGTCCGCCGCCGGGGAGGCGAGGAACAGCACGCCGCCGACCAGGTCCTCCGTACGCCCCCAGCGTCCTGCCGGGGTCCGGCGGCGGACCCAGGCGCTGAACTCCGGTTCGTCCACGAGGGGTTGGGTGAGTTCTGTCTCGATGTAGCCGGGGCCGAGCCCGTTCACCTGCACCCCGTGCGGGCCCCAGTCGGCACACATGCCCTTGGTGAGCATCTTCAGCGCGCCCTTGGTGGCCGCGTACGGGGCGATGCCGGGCCGTGCCACCTCGCTCTGCAGGGAGCAGATGTTGACGATCTTGCCGTGGCCGCGTGCGGTCATGCCCCGGGCGGCCTCGCGGCCCACCAGGAACGCGCTGGTCAGGTTGGTGTCGAGGATGCGGTGCCAGTCGGAGTCGGTGAACTCCAGGAGCGGGGACCGCAGTTGCATCCCGGCGTTGTTGACGAGGATGTCCAGCGGGCCCACCCGCTCCTCGACGTCCGCGATCCCGGCGGCCACCGACGGGCCGTCGGTCACGTCGAAGGCGGCCGTGTGGACCGCCTTGCCGGGCAGCCGTGCCGCGGCCTCGGCGAGCCGGTCCGGATCGCGGCCGTTCAGCACGACCGTGCAGCCGGCCTCCGCGAGACCCCGGGCCAGCGCGAGGCCGATGCCCCGGCTGGACCCGGTGACCAGCGCCGTACGGCCTCCGATGTCGAAGAGGGGGTGGGTCATCGCCGTACCTTTCTGGGGTACTTGTGGAGTACCTGCGAGCTGGATCGCTAGATCACCAGCGACAGCAGCAGCACCAGGCCTCCGGCGACCACCGAGATGATGGTCTCCATGACCGACCAGGTCTTGATGGTCTGGCCGACACTCAGGCCGAAGTACTCCTTGACCAGCCAGAACCCGGCGTCGTTCACATGGCTGAAGAACAGCGAACCGGCGCCGATCGCCAGGACGAGCAGCGCGGCGTGCGTCGTCGACATGTCGGCCGCCAGCGGGGCCACCAGGCCGGCCGCCGAGATGGTGGCGACGGTCGCGGAGCCGGTCGCGAGCCGGATCGCCACCGCGATCAGCCAGGCCAGCAGCAGCGCGGGGATCGACCAGTCCTTGGAGATGTCCAGGATCATCTGGCCCACCCCGCAGTCGATCAGCGTCTGCTTGAAGCCGCCGCCCGCGCCGACGATCAGCAGGATGCCCGCGATGGGGGCGAGCGACTTCTCGACGGTCGAGGACATCCGGCCCTTGGTGAACCCGGCCGCCCGGCCCAGCGTGAACATGGCGACGAGCACGGCCGCGAGCAGCGCGATCAGCGGGGAGCCGATCACGTCGAAGACGCGCTGCACCATGTGCGTCGGGTCGTCGACGACGATGTCCACCAGCGCCTTGGCCAGCATCAGCACGACCGGCAGCATGACGGTGGCGATGGTGGCGCCGAAACCGGGGCGCTTCTCCAGGTCCTCGGAGGCACGCTGGGGGATCATCTTCTCCGGCGCCGGGACGTCCACCCAGCGGGCCGCGTACTTCGAGAACACCGGCCCCGCGATGATCACGGTCGGGACGGCGACGAGGATGCCGAGGGCGAGGGTGACACCGAGGTTCGCCCCGACCGCGTCGATCGCGACCAGCGGACCGGGGTGCGGCGGGATCAGCCCGTGCATCACGGACAGGCCGGCGAGCGCCGGGATGCCGATGCGCATCAGCGAGTAGTTGCCGCGCTTGGCCACCATCAGGACGACCGGGATCAGCAGCACGATGCCGACCTCGAAGAAGAGCGGCAGCCCGATCACCGAGGCGATCAGCACCATCGCCCAGGGCATCGAGCGGCCGCCCGCCTTGGCGAGGATCGTGTCGACGATCTGGTCGGCGCCGCCCGAGTCCGCGAGCAGCTTGCCGAGGATCGCCCCGAGCGCGATCAGCACGCCCACGCCGGCCACGGTCGAGCCGAGACCGGCCGAGAAGCTGGTGATCGCCTTGTCGAGCGGCGCACCGGCGAAGGCGCCCAGCGCCAGCGAACCGATGGTCAGCGCCAGGAAGGCGTGGAGCTTGAACTTGGTGATGAGCAGGACGATGACGGCGATGCCCGCCAGTACGGCGATACCCAGCTGAGCGTGGCCCGCCGAGGTGATCGGCTCGACGGGATCCGCTGCCAGTATCTCGACGCTGAGTCTGGTCACGGTGCGTTTCCTTGCATGGGAGGGGAGAGGGGAGGGGCGCCCCGCAGGGGGAGCAGGGGGCGGGGGGGGCTTAGCGGGCGAGGCCGTCCAGCGCGGTCACGGCCCGGTCGGTGATCTCGTCGGGGCTGCCGGTGACGTCCACCCCGACACCCGTCTCGTCCGCCTGGAGCGGCTGGAGGGTGGCGAACTGGGAGTCGAGGAGCGCCGTGGGCATGAAATGGCCCTGGCGGTGCGCCATCCGGTCCTCGATCAGCTCGCGGTCACCCGTGAGGTGCACGAAGACGACGTCCGGGGCGGCGGCCCTGAGCCGGTCCCGGTAGGCGCGCTTCAGCGCGGAGCAGCTGACCACGCCGCCGAGTCCGGCCCGCCCGTGGGCCCAGGCGCCGATGGCGTCCAGCCAGGGCCGGCGGTCCTCGTCGGTGAGCGGCGTACCGGCCGACATCTTGGCGATGTTGGCCTCGGGGTGGAAGTCGTCGGCCTCGGCGTAGGGAACGCCGAGCCGGTCCGCAAGCAGGGGCCCGATCGTCGTCTTGCCCGTGCCTGCCACGCCCATCACCACGACGACGTGGGGGGTAGTCATAGCTGCCTCGCTGTCTTCTTCGACATCGGATGCCGGATGAATGTCGGGTGCCGCATCCGTCACGACACTGAAACCCATAGGTCAGATGAATTCAAGAGTCTGTGACGTATAAGTCTGACTTTTTGTTCGCGCTCTGTTCCTCGTACCCTGAACCCATGAGCACACCGGGCCGGGGGCTGCACGGCCATGTACTGGAACGCCTCGGTCCTTCGATCACCGCGGGCGAGTACCCCCCGGGAAGCGTTCTGCGCACGGACGAACTGGCGCAGCGTTTCGAGGTGTCACGCTCGGTGATGCGCGAAGCGGTCCGCGTCCTGGAGTCCATGCACCTCGTGGAGTCCCGCCGCCGGGTCGGCGTGACCGTCCGTCCCGCGAACGAGTGGAACGTCTACGACCCCCAGGTCATCCGGTGGCGGCTGGCGGGCGCCGACCGGTCGCGCCAGCTGCGCTCGCTGACCGTGCTGCGCTGCGCCGTCGAGCCGGTCGCGGCGGGGCTGGCCGCGAAGCACGCCACGGCCGAGCAGTGCGCCGAGCTGACCGAGTGCGCGCTCGGCATGGTCGCGCACTCACGCGGCCACAAGCTGGAGGGGTACCTCGTCCATGACATCGCCTTCCACCGGATCGTGCTGAACGCCTCCGGCAACGAGATGTTCGCGCGGCTCGGGGATGTGGTGGCCGAGGTGCTGGCGGGGCGTACGCACCATCAGGTGATGTTCGAGGATCCCGATCCGGCGGCGGTGACGTTGCATGTGCAGGTCGCCGAGGCGGTGCGGGCGGGTGACGCCGTGCGGGCGGAGGCGTTGACCCGGGAGGTTGTGCTTGGTGCGCTGCAGGAGTTGGACATTCTCAGCCCGGAGGGGTGACAGGTCCCGGTCCGCTGCCTGCTGTCGGCTGACGGCGCGTCGTGGCTGGGCGCGCCGTTCCCCGCGCCCCTTCGGGGGCTGCGCCCCTTCAAAGACAAAAGACTGCGCAGTTCCCCGCGCCCCTGGGTGGGTGGGGGTGCGCCTCCTGTGTGTCGGAAGGTCAAAGATTGCGCCGTTCCCCGCGCCCCCGGGCGTGTGGGCGCGGGCCTACGACACGTCTCCGTCCACGTATACCCATGCGCCGTTCTCCCGCTCGAAGCGGCTTCGTTCGTGGAGTGAGCCGCCCGTGTAGGACGCGCGGAATGTCACCGTGCCTGTCGTGTGGAAGGGCGTGCCCTCCGTTGTGGCGAGGATCTCCAGGCCCGTCCAGCGTGTCGACGGGTCCAGGTCCAGGCGGGCCGGGCGGGTGCGCGGATGCCAGGTGCGCAGCAGGTATGCCTCGTCGCGCTTGACGAACGCGCAGTAGCGCGAGCGCATCAGTGCCTCGGCGGTCGGTGCCGCGCCCTCACCCCGGTGAAACCGGCCACAGCACGCCTCGTACGTCTCCGCAAGACCGCAAGGACATGGGGGGTTGTGCGCGGGAGCTGAACGGCGCTGGTTGCGGGACCGCGGGGTGCGTCGGGACATGCGCTCCATTCTGCTGCACCACGGCCTGTGGCGGATCCGTGAATCAGGCGCCGCGACACGAGTACATCGTGTGCGAGCTGTGCGTGGTGCCCTCCATCGAATCTCCTTGCGGGGTGGCGTGAACACGCCTTGCATACGCAACTACCCAGCCAACAGGGTGGATTGAGCACTTGAGCATCAGGAGTCACAAGCGTGCTGCTTGACCCCGGACGGCCGTCCGGCCGGGGCACTGACGGGGGAAGCTGATGCGGTGTCGTGGACCGGCGTGCCTTCCGCACGTCCGGAGACCTCCGCGTGCGCCGGATGCGAACCACCCCCTCTGCCGCCTCTTGGTGCATGTCATCCGGTGCCCGAGATCCGATGAGGAGGGGGAATGCCGATGAACGCGGTGAACACTGCCAGGCCCACGTATCCCGGCGTATACGTCGAAGAACTTCCCAGCAGCGCACGGACCGTCTCGTCCGTCACCACCTCGGTGACCGCCTTCGTGGGGCACACCAGGCGCGGCCCGCTGAACGAGCCGGTGCGCGTCACGAGCTTCACCGAGTTCGAGCGCCGCTTCGGGGGCCTGAGTTCACGCAGCGCCGTCGGCTACGCGGTGCACCAGTTCTTCGGCAACGGCGGCACGGTCGCCGTGATCGTCCGCGTCGCCAAAGCGAACAGCGGGAAGGCCGCCCGCGTCACCCTGGAGTCCACCGAGGGCCACAGCGGGAGCGCGGTCCTCGACGTGCACGCCAAGGAATTCGGCGTCTGGGGCAACGGCCTGCGCGTCGCCGTCGACCACGACACGCCCCGCCCCGACGAGACCTTCAACCTGCGGGTGTACGACGCCAGGGGCCGGGCCCGGGAGAGCTTCACCGGGCTGTCCATGGACGCCTCGCACGGCCGGTACGCGCCGACCGTGATCAACGCCGGGTCGCGGCTCGTCCGCGTCGAGGCCGTCGGCGAGGGCCGGCCCGACCCGTCCGGCACCGTCTCCAAGCCGTTCGGGCACGACCTGCCGAACCTCGCCGTCGACCTGACCGTCAAGATCGGTGACGTCGAGCGCGAGTTCACGCTGTACGACCCCGACTGCGACGGCGAATCCCCGTCCGGTGTGGCCGAGTTGGCCCTGCTGCTCGAAGGCAAGCTGCGGGCGCTGCCCGACGCGCCGGGACGGCACGCCTTCGCGGGCGCCGAGGTCACCGCCTTCGGCCGGCGCCTCCAGGTCGTCGCGGGCTCCACCGACCCCGAGGACGTCGTCCGCTTCGTCGGCGAGTGCGCCAACGACCTGGGCCTTGAGGCCTCCGTCAACCCGCCCGTCTTCCCGCTGGAGGGCGGCGAGGACGGCGAGGCCCCCGGCCCGCGCGACCTCATCGGCAGCGAGGCGGGCAAGACCGGCCTCCAGGCGCTGCGCGGGGTCGCGGACGTCAACCTGCTCGTCCTGCCGGAACTCGCGGCGTACGAGTCGACCGACGACGCGCTCACCGTCATCTCCGCGGCCCAGCGGCTCTGCGAGGAGCGGCGGATCTTCCTGCTCGTCGACGCGCCCGGCACCTGGGGCAGCGTGGACACCGCCCGCGCCGGACTCGCCGCCTTCGACGCCGTCCGCGGCAACCACGCCGGCCTGTACTTCCCGCATCTGCAGCTCACCGACCCGCTCACCGGACGGCTGCGGTCCTTCCCGCCCTCGGGCGCGGTCGCGGGGGTCATCGCGCGCACCGACTCCGAGCGCGGGGTGTGGAAGGCGCCGGCCGGCACCGAGGCACGGCTCGCGGGAGTCCACTCGCTGACCGTCGACCTCACCGACCGCGAGAGCGGCCTGCTCAACCCGCTGGGCGTCAACTGCCTGCGCACCCTGCCACTGGTGGGCCCGCTCGTCTGGGGCGCGCGCACCCTGGAGGGCTCCGACGCGCTCGACAGCGAGTGGAAGTACGTGCCCGTGCGACGGCTCGCCCTGCATGTCGAGGAGAGCCTGCAACGCGGCCTGCAGTGGGTCGTGTTCGAGCCCAACGACGAGAACCTGTGGCAGCAGATCCGCCTCGGCGCCTCCTCGTACCTGCACACGCTGTTCCGCCAGGGCGCCTTCAAGGGCGGCACTCCGCGGGAGGCGTACTTCGTCAAGTGCGACCGCGACACGACGACGGACGAGGACATCGCGAACGGTGTCGTCAACGTCCTGGTCGGCATCGCACCGGTCAGGCCGGCCGAGTTCGTCGTGGTCAGGATCCAGCAGACGTCCGGGCAGTTCGAGCTCTAGAACCGACGTACCGGTGAGGGAGAACGTGAAGGAAAACGATGGCTGAGTTCACTGTCAACGCCCAGCGTTTCGACCCCTACAAGAACTTCAAGTTCCTTGTGCTGTGGGACGGTCGTACGGTCGCGGGCATCAGCAAGATCAGTCCGCTGAAGCGGACCACCGAGGTCGTCAAGCACCGGCACGGCGGCGATCCCAGCTCGCCGCGCAAGTCGCCCGGGCGCTCCGAGTTCGAGGGCATCACGCTGGAGCGCGGGGTCACCCACGATCCCGAGTTCGACCGCTGGGCCAACAAGGTCTGGCAGGTCGGCGCGGGCCTCGGCTCCGAGGTGTCCCTAGCGGATTTCCGCAAGGACATCGTGATCCAGGTCCTCAACGAGGCCGGGCAGGTGGCCGTCTCGCACAAGCTCTACCGGACCTGGCCGAGCGAGTACCAGGTGCTCGGTGAGCTGGACGCCAACGCCAACGCGGTGGCCATCCAGTCGCTGAAGCTCGAATGCGAGGGCTGGGAGCGGGACTACGAGGTGCCCGAGCCGGAGGAGCCCTCGTTCCTGAACCCCGCCTGACCGGCACGGGGTCGCAGGACAGCTACGACAGCTGAGACAGCTACCTCAGCTGGGACGGCTGGGACAGCAAGGGCTGCGGGGGCAGCGGGGCCAGCGGGGGCCAGTACGGCCAGTACCGCCAAGGCGGCCAAGACGGCCGGTACGGAACGGGGGGCAGGGCATGACGATCACTCGGGCGGCCGAACTACTCACCACCTGGGAGACCGGGCTTGTCCAGGCCCCGTCCGGACGTGCCCTGCTGCTCCACCGCGCGGCCCGCCCGGACACCGGGGCCGAGACGCTGTCCGCGCTGCCGGTGGGCGAGCGGGAGGCGGACCTCTTTGCGTTGCGCCGGACCCTGTTCGGCGAGCGCATGCAGGTCCGCCTCGGCTGCTCCGCCTGCGGCGAGGACATGGAATTCGACCTGGACGCCGCGGAGTTGGCCCAATCGACGGGTACTCCCGCCCCGCCCTCGGTGCGGGTCGCCGAGGACGGCTGGGAGATCGAACTCCGGGTGCCGAGTGCCGCCGACCTGACGGCGGCGGCCCGGCACCCGGAACCTCGCCTGGCCCTGCTGGAACGGTGCGTCGTCTCGGCCGTACGCCATGGCGCGGACGTCCCCGCCGACGCGCTGCCGGAAGCGGTGCGGCGCCGGCTCGCCGAGGCGGCGCAGGAGGCCGACCCGGGCGCCGACCTCACGCTCAACGTCAACTGCCCCGAGTGCGGAGCGGCCACCCGCGCCGAACTCGACATCGCCTCCTATCTGTGGACCGAACTGGACGCCTGGGCGCGCGACGTGCTCCTCGACGTCCATCTGCTCGCCACCGCCTACGGATGGAGCGAGCCGGAGATCCTGGCGCTGAGCCCGCTGCGGCGCCGCTACTACCTGGAGCTGTGTGCCGATGTCTGACCCCCTGGGCGGACGCCCCGAGCAGGAGCGGGCGTCACGGGCGCCCGACTTCTTCGACCGGCTGCTCGCCCGGCACACCCCGGCCGCCCTGCCGCCCGCGGACGTGGTGCGGCTCCGACCGCGACTGGCCGGCCCCTTCGAACGGGCCGAGGCGGTACGGGCCACCGCGCCCGAGCCTGACACGGCGGGCCCTCTGTGGCCGACCGCACCCCAACAGGGCTTGCAGGCAACGGACTTGCCGGGGCCGACCGTGCGCGAGGTCCAGCTCCGTACCGAGCGCGAGCGGACCGTGGTACAGGCCGGGCGGCCGGTGTCCGACGAGTCGGCGCCCCGGCCCGTGCCGCGGGAGCTGCCCCAGGTGCCGTTGCTGCGGCCCGCCGCCGACGTCCTACCGGCGTTGCGGCCGGTTCCCGACTCCGTGCGGCGTTCCGCCGGGCGGGGCGAGCCGGAGCGGGCCTCCTCCCCGAGCGCGGTGTCCGTGCCCCTCCCCTCGGGCGCGGGCGTCGCTTCCCCCGCCGCCGTCTCCGCCGCGCCGCGACCCGGTGCCGCGGACACGGCGGCGGCCCGCGACGCCGCACGGCAGGCCACCGGCCGACGGTCGGGGCGCGGCGGCGAACAGGTGGTCCAGGTACAGATCGGGCGCCTCGAAGTGACGGCGGCGGGCGCCGCCCCGGCCGGGGACGGCCGTCGGCCCGCCGCCCCCGGGCGACCGGCGGCGACCGTGAGTCTGGCGGACTACCTGGCGAGGGGGCGCGAGTGAGACACCCGAAAGCCCGCTGCCGACCGATCGGCGCACGACGGACCGAGGAACCGACGTCATGAGCAACGCACTTGTCATCGCCCACGTCACCCAGGCCCTCGCCCTGCTGATCGAGGCCAACCTGCAGCCCGACATCGACATGGCCGTCAAGGTCGAGCCGCGCAAGCCGTCGGCCGACCCGCCCGCCGACCCCACGATCACGGTCTTCCTCTACCAGGTCACCCCCAACACCTCGCAACGCGGCGCAGACCTGCCCACCCGCGCCTCCGACGGCACGCTGCTGAAGCGCCCCGCGGCGGCACTGGACCTGCACTTCCTCATCAGCGCGTACGGCGACGAGACGGAACTGGTCGGCCAGCGGCTGATCGGCTCCGTCGTGCGCACGCTGCACGAGATCCCCGTCCTGCCGCTCGACATCATCGAACTGGCGGGGGAGAAGCCGTACTTGGCCGACAGCGACCTCGCCGGGGCGGCGCAGCGGGTGCGGTTCACGCCCACGGTGATGGACATCGACGAGACCTCGAAGCTGTGGGGGATGCTCCACCAGACCCCGTACACCCTCTCGGTGGTCTATCAGG
The DNA here is from genome assembly GCF_003024195.1 of Streptomyces dioscori. GTDB lineage: Bacteria > Actinomycetota > Actinomycetes > Streptomycetales > Streptomycetaceae > Streptomyces > Streptomyces dioscori. Next base: position 81,923 of record NZ_KZ679055.1, on the reverse strand, counting down.
CCGCGCTCGTCCTGATCGAGGGCCGCGAGACACCGGTGGCGGCCAAGCCGGTGGAGCGGTCGACGGTACGGGCGCTGCCGTTCGGGGCGCCGAACGGCAGCGCGCCCGTCGCAACCGCCGCCGCGCAGGAACCGGCCGGGAGGTCGGCCATGGCGTCGGCCGGGACGTCAGGCAAGGCGTCGACCGGGACATCGGCCGGGACGGCGACCGCTACGGCCTCCGCGAAGGTGGCGAAGGCGCCGGTGAAGGCCGCGGCCAAGACACCGGCCCGTACCCGTACCAATAAGGGTGCGCAGCCCGGCAAGGCGGCCCAGGCGAGCAGGGCCCCGCGCGGCGCGGCCAAGGGCACGGCGCCCGCGACCCCGAAGCCCGGGGCCCCGACGGACTCCACGACCCCCGACGGCGGTCCCGACCGCACGGAGCGGTGAGGCGGCATGCGGACGACGGGGGCAGGCAGCAAGGGCATGGGCGGACACGAACCGGGCGGGGAGGACACAGGGGGCGGCGGCGCGACGCTGACCTCGGAGATCCGGCGCGTACTCGCCCGCGTCGACGCGCACGCGTCCCGCGCGTCCCGTACGAGCGAGTCGGCGGGCACCTCTGAGGGCACCTCCGCAGGCCCGGACTCCGACGGTTCCACCGGTGCGGCGGGTCCGGGGACCGGTCCCCTCGACGCGCTGGTCGGCTGCTTCGGGCTCACCCCGTTCGAGCGGGATCTCGTACTCCTCACCGCCGCCTGCGAGTTGGACGCGAGCACCGCCGCCCGCTGCGCCGCGGCGAGTGGGGACCCGGAGCGCGCGTACCCGACGTTCTCGCTCGCCCTGGCCGCGCTCGCCGAGCCGCACTGGAGCGCGCTGACGCCGGTCGCGCCCCTGCGGCGCTGGCGGATCGTCGAGCCGGCCGACGAGTCACGGCAGTCCCAGGCCCTCACCCTGTCCCGGCTGCGGCTCGACGAACGCGTCCTGCACTTTCTTCTCGGCTCGCCCTATCTGGACGCGCGCCTGCACGGCCAGTTGCGCCGCGCGCCGGTCCCGGAGGAGCTTCCGCCGTCGTACGAGACGGCCGCGGACCGGATCGCCGAGGGCTGGACCACGCCTGCCCGGCCTGCCGCGCCGCTGCTCGTCGAGGTGGTCGGCGGCGACCTGCGCAGCCGGGCCGACCTCGCCGCCGCCGCGGCGGCCCGCTCCGGGCTCGCCCTGTACGCGATGAACGCCGAGGACATCCCGACCGCCCCCGCCGACCGCGATCTGCTGGCCCGGCTGTGGCAGCGCGAGGCGATCCTGCTGCCCGCCGCCCTGCTCGTGGAGGCGGGTGAACTCGACCGCGACCAGCACGCGGCGACCGACGCGTTCCTCGCCGGGGCGGCCGTCCCCGTCGTGGTGTCGAGCCCCGACCCGCGCCGGTCCGACCGGGCGCGCGGCGAACGGGTGACGGTGCCGAGCCTGGACGACGAGGAACAACTGGCCCTGTGGGCAGGCGCGTTCGACGGCGTCGTCGACATCGGGGAGAGCGAACTGCGGTCGCTGGTGGCGCAGTTCCAGCTGCCGCCCCATGTCGTACGGACCGCCGCGGCCGCCGTACGCCGTGAGCTGCCGGCCGAGGACGCGCCGGACCCCACGCCGCCGGAGCCCGCGCTGCTCGCCTGGCGGGCCGGGCTGAACGAGGCCCGGATCGGCATGGACGAGCTGGGCCGCCGTATCGAGCCGGACGCGGGCTGGGGCGACCTGGTGCTGCACGAGCGGCAGACGAGCGTGCTGCGGGAGATCGTCGCGCATGTGCGGCAGCGCGCGACGGTCCACCAGGAGTGGGGCTTCGCCGCGACCCTGCGCCGGGGCCTCGGCGTCACCGCGCTCTTCGCGGGCGGCTCGGGCACCGGCAAGACCCTCGCGGCCGAGGTGATGGCCAAGGAACTGGGCCTGGACCTCTTCGTCATCGACCTGTCCCAGGTGGTCAGCAAGTACATCGGCGAGACCGAGAAGAACCTGCGCCGTGTCTTCGACGCCGCCGAACGCGGGGGCGCGCTCCTCCTGTTCGACGAGGCCGACGCCCTCTTCGGCAAGCGCAGCGAGGTCAAGGACAGCCACGACCGGTACGCCAACCTCGAAGTCAGCTATCTGCTCATGCGCATGGAGGCCTACCGCGGCCTCGCGATCCTCACCACCAACATGAAGAAGGCCCTCGACACGGCGTTCCTGCGGCGGATCCGGTTCGTCGTCGACTTCCCGTTCCCGGCCGAGCACGAGCGCGCCGAGATCTGGCGCCGCGTGCTGCCGCCGCAGACCCCGGTGAAGGGCATCGAACCGGAGCTGCTGGCCCAGCTGACCGTCGCGGGCGGCTCGATCCGCAACATCGCCCTGTCCGGTGCCTTCCTCGCCGCCGAGGAGGGCGACCGCCTGCAGATGCGGCACATGCTCGCGGCGGCCCGCACCGAGTACCTCAAGCTGGAGCGCTCGCTCACACCGGGGGAGGTCCGCGGATGGGTCTGAACGGCGTGAACGGCGTAAACGAGGGCGCGGGCGGGCGGCCGGACGCGATCCGGGTGAACATCGGCGAACTCGTCCTCGACGGCTTCACGGTGGACCCCGACCGGGTGTCCACCGCGTTCTCACACGAACTGACCCGGCTGGTACGGGAACACGGCGTGCCGCTGGCCACCGGGCGGGGCGCGGTGACCCTGGACGCGCTGTCCGGACTGCCGCCGCTGCCCGCCGGGCTGTCCGCGCGACGGCTCGGCCAGGAGCTGGCACGGGCCGTGCACGCGGGACTCTCCGGCCAGGGGGAGGTGCAGGCCCCATGAGCGGCAGCTCACCCACCCAGGACGCCGGTTCGGAGCAGGCCGCCGAACAGCGGCGCCGCAGGCGCAAGGAGCGTGCGGCCAAGGCCCGCGCACCCGAGCCGAAGGACATCGTCAGCGGTGCCGGGCAGCCGCTCGACGCCGGCGTACGGCGGGAGCTTGAGGAACAGCTCGGGCACGACCTCGGCCGCGTACGGCTGCACACCGGGCGGGACGCCGGACAGCTGACCGAACTGCTCGGCGCGGACGCCGTCGCCGTCGGCCAGGACGTCTTCTTCCGCGAGGGCGCCTACCGTCCCGGAACGGCCGACGGCAGGCGGCTGCTCGCCCACGAGCTGCTGCACACCGTGCAGAACCCGCACGGCCTCGGCGCCCTGCGGGCCGGCCGCGACCTCGGCGCGGTGAGCCTCCCGCAGCAGGCGATCGAGCGGGAGGCGGAATCGGCCGCCCAGAACCTCGTACGCCCGACCGCCGAAGAGTCCGAACAGTCCGCACAGTCGGCGCAGTCCGCGGAGGCCGTGGAGGGGGCCGCCTCGGCGGTGGCACCGGGGCAGGCGACGCCGGGGTGGCTGCGGTACGCCACGGTGGACGCCGACCGGCGTCGCACGGAGGCGCTGGACCCCGCGACCCTGATCGACCGCCTGGCGAACGGTGTCCTGAGGTCCCTGCGCGGCGACCCGGAGGACAGGTCGGGCCGGGTGCGGCTGCAATTGGCGCGTATGGCACCGACGGTGCAGGAGACCGTGCTCGACCGCCTGGAACAGAGACTGCCCACACCGGTCCTGGACCGGCTGCTGGAGGCCGTGGAGGAGGCGGAACGGACCTGGCCGCTGCCACCGAGGGCCGCCACGGCTCCGACGGCTGTGCCCGGTGCGGCGGAGGAGATCGCGGAAGAACGTGAGCGGGCCTCCACCGAGGAGCGGCGGGCGGAGGAAGAGAGCGCGGCGGCACCCAGGGAGGGGGAGGACCGGCAGGAGGACGACGGGCCGTCCGCGCCGGGCGACGGACAGGACGGGCGTGCCCCCGACTCCGAGGATCAGCAGGACGGCGCGTCCGGCGGGCGGACCGGGTCCAGGGACGGTGAGGAGTCGGCCGGGCGGCAGCAGGAACGGTCCCAGGAGCGGCAGGACGACCGGCAGTCCTCCGGACAGGACGCGCGGAGAGACGCCTCGGACGAACACAAGGACGCGCGGAACACCCAGGAGGAGCAGAAGGAGCAGGACCGACGCGACTCCCGGGACGAGGAGCAGGGCGCGCAGGACGAGGCCGCGCAGGAACCTGAGCGGCAGGCGGGCGAACAGGATCCGGGGCAGTCGCAGGACCCGGTCGCCGAGGCCGCCGGCCGGCAGGTGACCGCTCCTGCGGCGGTGGACCGGAGCGGGGCTGAGCCCGGTGAGAGGTCGCGCACCGGCGACGACATCCGTGCGGCCCGCACCATGGGCGATCCCGACAATCAGCAGGACGCCGACGACGAGCCGTTGGGACTGGAGGCGGAGTCCGCCGAGGGCGATGTCGAACCGGACGCCGACGACGACGCGGGCCGTGGCACGCCCGCCGCCGACACCGCGTCGGGCGGGGACACGGTGACCGACCCGCGGCTGTTCGAGCGACGCAAGCGGGGAGCGCCCCGCGCGCCGGCCCTTTCGCTCTCCGACGGACCGCCGGCCGCGGACGCGGTCCAGGACGTGACGGGGGCCGAAGGCGGCGGGGACACCGCGGTGCACACCGAGGAGGACGACACCGAGGACCGGGCCGTCCAGGAACTGATGGACGGCCTGACCACGGACGACGACTCCACGGCGGACGCGGGCAGCACGTCCGCCGCGTCGACGGGTGGCGGAGCGGCGGCGACGTCCATATCGGTCACGGGTAAGGACGCGGACAACGAGCGGGCGGCAGAACGCCAGGAGGACGCCGAGGCCGCCCGGCGCGACGAGGAGGCACGCGCCGCCGACGGTGCCGGACGGGATGTCGTGCCTTCCTCCGGTGAGGCGGCCGGGCCCGACCGGTTGGCCAAGGCGGACGAAGAGGCCCGTACCCGGTCCGCCGGCTCGCCCTCGGGAACCCAGGGCGCGTCGGACGGCGGGTCCGGCGGTGCGGCGGCAGGCCGACAAGGCGCGGCGGGCGCCGCGGACCGGAACGGCACGGAGGCCGGCCCGGACACCGGAAAGGAGCCCGACCGGCAGGCCGGCGGCGGTACCGACCAGGCCGGGAGCGTCGCGGACCGGGACGGCGGTGGCACGAGTGAGGGCGAGGGCGGTACGGAACCCGCACCGGCCACGCCCGGCCCCGGCGGGCAGGACGTGACGGAGGGCAAGGGCGACGCCACGTCTCCCGGCCCCGTGACAGGCCCCGACAAGGTCTCCACCCCGGGGCCCGTCGACGCTCCGCAACTCGCCCCGGGCAACGGCCCCTCGCCCATGTCCGCCGGACCGCAGGCGGGGAACAACACCCCCAAGGTCACCGAGGCACCGGGACCCGCACGCTCGGCAGGCGGATCGGCGGGCTCGCGTGCCCGGCCGACGGGCAGCAGGAAGCAGGCGGCACGTCAGGCCGCGAAGAGCGCTCGCAGAAGCGGCGGGGGCGGTGGCCGTTCGGCTTCCGCGCCCGCGCCCGTACGGGCCGGTGGCCGGGGCGGCGGCGGTCGTACCGCCACGGCCGGCGGATCGAAGCCCAAGAAGGAGGCGCCGGCTCCGGATGTCTCCAACGCCACACCCGAGTCGGGCCTGGCGACGGCCGGGTCCCTCGAACCGCACCAGGCGCTGGAGACCCTGAAGGGCGTCGACGGCGCCGTGGGCCGCTCCGTCGACAAGGAACGCTCGGCTCTGCGGAAGGCGCCGCCGACCATGCGACGGCCGTCCGGCTCGCCGCGCACGGTCCCGGGCGGCCCGACACCCGCGGCCCCCGGCACCTACACCGGTGCCAAGGTCGCCCGCACGGAGGCCGCCGCGGGCAGGACGGCCGAGATCACCGGCGAGCAGAAGCCGCAGGGCGAGGTGCCGGGCGCGGACGTGCCGGAGCCGAGCTGGTGGGACATCGCGCTCACCATCGGCGCCCAGCTGTTCGGCAAACTGCTGAAGGAGATCCTCCCGCTCGACGACCTGATCGACTCCATCCTGGGACTCCCGACCCATGACGAGGGCATGCGGAACGCCCGGGTGGGCGACGCCCCCCGACTGCCGCTTGAGGACGATTCCGACCCGGGGCGCACCGACGAGCAGAGCGGCAAGCTCGACGAGCGGAAGACCGAGCTGCACCGGTCGGGCCGGGCGGACGCCGCCCTGCCGATGGGCGAGGACCAGCTCTACCCGGACGTCCCCAAGGAGACCCTGACCGCCAAGGCGGCCGGTGGGAAGGGCGGGGCGAAGTCGAGCGGGCCACGGTCGGTGTCCGGGGGCGTGCCCATCGAGTCCGCGTCCGCGGTGGCCGAGCACGACCGGGGACCGCAGATCCGGGCCGGCTTCTCCGAGGGCCGGCAGAAGATGGGCCAGGAACGCCGGAACAAGGACAAGAAGGCGACGGACGACCGCAAGCAGCACGACGACGACCTCGGACGCGAGGTGGACGCCAGCGGCAAGAAGCAGGCCGACGCCCGTGACAAGGGTCGCTCCGACATCGCCGACTCCCGCGACCGGTGGCGCAAGGAGCAGGACGACAAGGTCTCGGAGATCGACGACAAGAAGGGCAAGAAGTACGACACGGTCCGCAAGGACATCAAGAAGAAGGAGGAGGACACCGACAAGGACGTCGACAAGCGCACCGAGGACGACAACAAGAAGATCGAGACGGAGCAGACCACCGCCGAGCAGGAGGCGGAGAGGAAGCAGAACGAGGGCAAGGACGACGCCGACAACTGGCTCGAAGAGGCCATCGAGAAGCTGAAGGACTTCTTCGAGACCCTCAAGAACGCCATCAAGAGCGTCTTCGAGAAAGCCCGTCAGGTCGTCACCGATCTCATCGACACGTTCAAGCAGCAGGTCTTCAAGCTCATCGACGACGCCCGCAACTGGGTCGTCGAACAGATCAACACCTTCGCGGACGCCCTGATCGCCCTCGGCGACGAGCTCCTCGCCGACTACCCGGCGATGCGTGACAAGTGGCGCAACACCATCGACGGTGCGCGTGACTGGGCCGTGCAGAAGGTCAACGAGTTCGCCGACGCACTCAAGGAGGTCGCCGGCAAACTGCTCGACGGCCTGTGCGGGGCGCTGCTGGCGGGGCTCGACCTCCTGGAGGGCGGTCTGCTCGCGGCCGTCGACATCGCCGAGACCGTCACGGTCGGCGCCCTGGAGTTCGGTGCGGCCGTCGTCCAGGGGCTCGGTGAATGGGCGGCCATCTTCAACGACATCGTGTCCGACCCCGGCGACTGGATCAGCAAGGCCGGGGCCGCCGCCGAGACGGGCGCCAGGGACCACCTCTTCGACGAGATCAAGACGGCGGTCAAGGCCTGGTTCAACCAGAAGGTCCAGGAAATCATCGGGATCCCGATGGAGGACTTCCAGGAACTGCTCGACGGCGGGGTCACCGCGGAGCAGATGGGCCGGATGGCCTGGGACGAGGCCCTGCCGCAACTGCCCGTCATCATCGGTGTGCTGGTCCTCGAAAAGGTCGTCGCCAAACTCATCCCCGGCGCCGGCTGGGTCATGGCCGTCATCGACGCCCTGCAGACCGCCTGGGGCGCGCTCAGCGAGATCCTCGCCGCGTTCGGACTCTTCATGGACTTCCTGAAGTCGGTCAAGAGCGGAAACGGCGCGCTGCCGTTCGCGAAAGCGGTCGCCGCCGGTGTCGTCGCGCTGCTTGAGCTCGTCTACACCTTCCTCATCGAGGGCGTCGGCCGGTTCATGGGCAAGGTGGCCGACAAGCTCGGCGACATGCTGAAGAACCTCCGGAGGAAGAAGGACAAGCCGGGCGGGCCGGACGCCCCCGACCAGCCGGCCGCGCCCAGCAGGCCGAAGGACGAGAAGCCGAAGGACGAGGCGCCGTCCGGAACGGACAAGGACGCCGACCGGCCGACGCCGCGCAAGCCGTCCCCGGACAGGACGTCACGGCCCCGGCCCGGCCCCCGCCCCGGGAAGCGGTCCTCCCCGGAGAAGAAGCCGCGCCCCTCGCACACCACCAGGCCGAAGAAGCGTCGCGACGACGACGAACGCCGCGAGGAGGGACGCGACGTCAACGCGGCGAGGCGCAAAGCCAAGGACGCGGAGAAGAGGACACGCGACGAGGAGCGGGACGCTCGTACCGCGGGCCCCGGACGCCGTGGCCCCGCCCGGGACACACTCCGCCCCGACCGCCGCCGCCCCGGCACGGACAGTGCGGACGGCCGCGACCCCGCAAGCACGCGTCCCGGCGAGCGGCGCCCCGACGACCGCCGCACGGAGCCCGACCGAAAGGACGACCGGCGTCCCGACCCGGACAGGGACGGGAAGCGTCGTCCCGGGGACCGTCCCCGTCGGGCCCGTCGTGCGCGCCAGACCGTCAAGTCGGCGGCCGGCAGGGCGCGTCGGGCCGCCCGCAGGCTCCACGGCAAGGCCCGCCGCAAGCTCGGCAGCCGCCTGAACGACCGGCTGCGCCGACTGCGGGACCGCTGGCGCCGCAACCGGGACCGCACGAGGGACGCCCGATCCCGCAGGAGTCACAGGGAGCGGTCGGAGCGAAGCAGGCGCGACACCTCCGACATCACCATGCCCACGGTGCGGTACGCCGACGCCGACGACGGGGAGCAGCACACCCTCGCCTTCCATGGCCGGGGCGCCAGGGCACCGCTGTACGTCCACAGCACACCGGCCGAGATCCCGGCGTACCTCGACAGTTGGAAGCAGGACCTCGGCAGACCGGAAGCCAAGCCGCACAAGTCGGAACAGGAAGGCTTCCTCAAGCAGGCGCACGTCAAGTTCACGAAGGTCCTGGCGGAGCAGGCCCGTCCGCTGAAGGAAACAGACAAGGAAAAGCGGGCGAAGGAGAAAAGAGACAAGGAAAGGGACCTCAAGAGGGCGATGATGCGGTTTGCCGACGAGGCACGCCATCGCGTCTACTTCGACATTCCCCATGAGGAGCTGCAGGACTTCGCCGACGTCTCCCCGGTCGGCGATGAGGACACGCGCGGCAGCGAGGAGCACAAGTCCAAGTTCATCGGCAATCCCAGCAAAACGCTGTTCGGCGGCGGCGGGCAGGACGCCCGGAAAGCTGCGGACGGCCAGCCTCCCGGGTGGGATGACATCTCGGATCGAGGGTTCAGTGCCAAGGGAGCCTGGGTGCGTATGCACCTGCTTCCGGAAAGCCTCGGGGGCAAGGCGAAGGGGAACAACCTGGTCCCGGCGCGCAGAGAGACGAACAAGGATTTCTACCGCCAGCTGGAGGGTCCGGCGTATCACGCCGTTCCGGAGCCCGAGCCGATCATCTGGTACCGGACGAGGGCCACGTTCCACGGGGGCCCTTCCCATGTCGCGAGCTACATCTACGCGGAGTACGGCGGTTACAAGAAGGTCGGCGGAACCGGGAAGGACCCGAAGGACTGGGAGGAGGACGAGGCGCCGAGGATGACGGTCGACCGTTCTCCACTCCCTCTGGACCCGAACGGCAGGATCGGACTGTCCATCAACGGTGCCGGCAGCCCGTCCATCAACAAGCGCCTCATCGGAGGTTCTCATGAGGCGCTCGCACGGCACTTCGTCGATGCGCGCAACGAGCTGCACAAGAGCGAGGAGAGCCTCTCCGACGTAGGTGATGTCGAATTGATGATGCGCAACTACAAGCTGAGTCATCCAACACTGCGACTCACAGGTCTCGATACCCTGCTGGCCGGCCTCAGAAGCAAACATGAAGAAATCAATTGGACCTGGGAGTTCTAGAATGACTCAGCAGGATGCAGAATTCATCTTCCCCTACGAGCAGCGTTGTGCCGCGGTGTTCCAGGAGCTGAAAGGAGCCGAAGGGCTCCATGTGGGAAAAGCGGAGTTCGGTCGCCTCTCCAAGCTGATGCAGGACCCGGGTCCGATATTCGATACGCTTGCCGAGAACCACGGTCTGCCGTTGGGTGAAGAATTTCAGAAACGCTACTTTCGGTACAAGGAGATCTGGGCTTCCTGGCGCCCTCGGGACGAGAACTCCGAGATCGTAGGCGAATTCAGGTTGTGTCATGTGATGCGCGCGGTGACACAGAACCACATGGATGACGTCTGGGACGGCGACGACGCCTCACAGCGTGCGCTCTACGGCGAGTTGCGGGTCTTCGACGACACACCCCGCACAGGAACGGGCCGTATGGCCGCCCTGCGTGCGGTACCCGGCGCGACGGACCCGGAGATCTACTTCTACGACCTGCGCGACGGCGTCATGCGGATGGAACTGGACTACCCGGGATATCTGGACACGCTGCTCATCACCAAGGGAGTGATCGGCTGGCAGTACCTGTACTGCCGGCCGGAACTCTGCGGTATGGGCTTCGTACCTCTCGTGAAGGGGCTCCAGGAAATGCTGGAGACGTTCCCCGCGCTCTTCCCCGACCACGACTACACGGACCTGCGGGCCCGACTCCAGGAGCGCCTGTGACCCGCTACGCCGACATCCCCAAACCCATCCGGTCCGGAATAGTCGTCCTCGACCCCGACCGCGGCACCCCCCAGCGCGTCATCGTGCTCCAGTTCAACCCCGACACCCTGGAGCGCAGCCTCAGTCCCCAGTCGGCCGGAGGCAGTGGGGACTCGGGCGGCGGGGGGAGCGGGTCCGGGGACCGGAACGAGGCGCTGCGGCTCAAAGGGCCCGCCCAGGAGACCTGGAAGTTCACCGCAGAGATCGACGCGACCGATCAGTTCGAGGTCGCCGCCCCCGACGGCATCCACCCCCAGCTCGCCACGCTCGAAATGCTCGTGCAGCCCACGACCCAGCAGATACGCGACGCGACCCGCCTCTCGCAGAAGGGGGCCATCGAAATCAGCCCGATCGAAATGCCGTTGACCCTTTTCACCTGGGGCAGCAAACGCATCATGCCCGTGCGGATCACCGAACTGTCCATCAACGAGTCGGCGTTCGACGTGAACCTCAACCCGATCCGCGCCTCGCTCAGCATCGGACTGAAGGTCCTCACCGTCAGCGACCTGCCCGCCGGACACAAGGGCGCCGACCTCTACATGGCCCACCTCGCCCAGAAGGAACGCCTCGCCGCGGCAGCCCGCCGCGGCAACCTGGGCGGACTCGGCAGCCTCGGCGGACTCGGCTTCACGAGCGCCGCCACGGGTGCAAGCACCGGCGCAGGCACAGGTACCGGCACCGGCACCGGCACCGGCGTCACCCTGACCGGAAGGGGCTGAGGCAGCGGCCATGGCAGACATCGAGCCCTACGAGAACGCCCTGGACGCCATCCCCGGCGCCCACCCCTACCCCCGCTCCAGCCGCTACCACGACGCCGAGATCGGCATCCACCGCCGACCCGACGGCACCGAAGTCCGTTACACCAAGCGCCGGTTGCTGCCCCCGCTCGACCAGGCCGATCAGCTCGACCCGCCCGGCGACGAGGGCCGGCACCACACCGTCGGCAGCGGCGACCGCCCCGACCTCCTCGGGCAGCGCTACTTCGGCGACCCCGCCCAGTGGTGGCGGATCGCCGACGCCAACCCGGTGCTCGACCCGCGGGAGCTGACCGACGAGGCAGGCAAGGTCATCGGGATACCGCTCCCCGGCGGCCCCGGCGGCGGGGGAGCGCGGCGTGTTTGACGTCCCCGTGGGCCAGGGCCCCGTACACATCACCCTCCGCATGGGACCGAAACTCACCCGCCCCGTCCCCGCCGAGGTCACCGAAGCACTGCTGTCCGCGCAGATCACCGCCACCGCGGGCGAACGCGGCGGCTTCCAGCTCGCCTTCGACCTCACCAAGAACGGGATCATCAACCGCGCCCTGCTCCCGGAGGGCTTCTTCGACCCGAAGACCCGGATCATCGTCACGGTCACCGTCAAGGGCACCTCCGACGTGCTCCTCGACGGCCTGATCGTGCGCCAGGAGGTCGGCGCCAGCAACCAGCCGGGCCACTCCACGCTCACCGTCACCGGCGAGGACCTGTCGCTGCTGATGGACCTGGAGGAACGGACCGACCGCTACCCCAACCTCCCGCCCTCCGACCGCGTCCTCGCGATCCTGCGCCGCTACTCCGACTACGGCATCCGGCCCGACGTCTACAAGGAGAAGGTGAGCCAGCCCCCGCACCAGGACCTGCGCGTCCACTACCAGACCGGCACCGACCTCCAGTACGTCACCGAGCTGGCCCGCGCCAACGGCTACACCTTCTACCTGGAACCCGGCCCCACCCCCGGGCAGTCGTCCGCCCGCTGGGGCCCCGAGATCCGCCTCGGCGTCCGCCAGCACGCCCTCAACGTCAACATGGACAACAACTCCACCGTCGACCAGCTGACGTTCGCGTACGACGGGACCGCGCGCGAGGAGCCGCAGGCCCGCTGGCAGGACCCGGGGACCAGGGTGTCCACCCTGCTGCCGCAGCCGCCCATCAGCCCCCTGCGCCCGCCGCTCGGCAAACGCCCCACCCCCGCCCTCAAACGCAGAACGCTCTCCGGCACCGCCAAGCAGCAGCGCGAACAGGCCGAGGCCGAACTGCTCGCCAGGGCCGCCGTGTCCGCCGACGTCATCTCGGGCTCAGGGTCGCTCGACGTCAACCGGCACGGCTACATCCTCCAGCCCCGTCAGCTGGTCGGCGTGCGCGGCGCGGGACGGGCGTACGACGGCGACTACTACGTCAAGTCCGTCACGCACACCCTGCGACCGGGCTCGTACCAGCAGAACTTCACCGTCTCGCGGGAGGGGCTTGAGGCGCGCAGCGCCTACGTCAGGCCCTGACCCACCGCGAGGCGACCCGCGACACCCGACAGAGCAGGAGCAGTTCAGCATGGCGGCAACCGGCAATCGCTACCTCGGCAAGTTCCGCGGCCGGGTGGTGGACAACGACGACCCGTTGCGGATCGGGCGCGTCAGGGCCGAGGTCCCTGACGTCCTGGGCGACGAGCCGTCGACCTGGGCGCTGCCCTGCCTGCCCTTCACCGGGCCTGAGTCGGGACAGTTCACGGTGCCGCCGCCCGACGCCGGCGTCTGGGTGGAGTTCGAGCAGGGCGATCCCAGCTTCCCCATCTGGACGGGGTGCTGGTACGGGACCGCCGAGGAACTGCCGCCCGACGCGCGCCGCGAGCTGCAGGCCAACTCGCCGAACAAGCCCGTGGTCGTGCAGACACCTCTCGCGCACAAGCTCGTGATGAGCGACACCGCCGGTGCCGAGCAGGGGATTCTGCTCCAGGCCCAGGGCGGCGCGTACATCCGTATCACCCAGGACGCCGTGGTCATCGCGACCGGCGCGGGCGCCGAGGTCGTTCTGCGCGGCAAGGAAGTGACGATCAACGAGGGCCAGCTGACCGTGCTCTCGAAGCGATAGGAAGACGGGGGAACCATCACGTGTCCAGAGCGACAGGGGCGTCCGGGGGCCTGCTCGGCGCAGGCGCCCTGATCAGCTGCCCGCACGGCGGGCGCGCCACCACCACCACATCCGGCTCCACCGTGCTGATGGACGGGCAACCCGTCGCCACGGCCGCCCACGCGTACGTCGTCACCGGCTGCCCGCACACCGTCGACGGCGTGCCCGAGCCGTGTGTCTCCGTCGGCTGGACGGCCGGGAGCACCGGGGTCACGGCCGGCGGCTCGCCCGTCCTGCTCGACATCTCCGCTGCCGAGTGCTTCACGGCCGCGTTCGTCCCGCAGGGGCCGCCCGTCGTCCAGGCCGACCGGCGAAAGGTGACCGTCCGATGAGTCCACGCACCCGCTCCCGCAGCGACATCGCGTTCCCCTTCAGGGCCGACCGCCGGGGCCGTACCGCGCACGCGCGCCACGACGAGCACGTCCGCGACCTGATCGAACAGGTGCTGTTCACCAGCCCCGGCGAACGGGTGATGCGCCCCGACTTCGGCTGCGGACTGCTCGACCTGGTGTTCGCGCCCAGCAGCCCCGAACTCACCAGCACCCTCGAACTGTCCGTGCAGGCCTCCCTGCAGCGCTGGCTCGGCGACCTCGTCGAGATCGAGGCCCTGGACGTGGTGGGCGAGGACGACACGATCCGGGTCCACCTCTCCTACGCCGTGCGCTCCACCGGGACGCGCCGCGACGACGTCTTCGAAGGGAGGGCCGCGGCATGACGGCCTCCGGCACGACCCGCGGCACGACCACCTCCCGGCGGGCGAAGGCGAGGGCCGCCCAGCTCAACGGGGTCGACGCGGTCGAGGTGAGCGACGACGGGCTCACCCTCACCGTCACCTTCCTCGGCAAGGCCCCGCACGGCCTGTGCGCCGAGAACGTACGCATCGAGGGCGGCCGGCGCGTCGACGGCCTCACCGGTATCACCGTCGTCGACATCGGCGTCGAGCGCGAGGAGGACCCCGAACTCGACGACCGGCTGTACGTCACCCTCGACCGGGCCGGCGACTCCTCCCGCTACCGGCTCTCCCTGGTGGAGACCGACCCGTACGGGCGCCCCGGCACCGAGCCGTACCGCGGCTTCGACCAGCGCTACCACAGCGCCACCTTCACCTTCCGGCCCGACCGCCCGACCCCCTTCGACTGCAATCACGAGCACGGGCACGGGTACGAGCCTTCTGCGGCGATCCAGGCGTTCCCCGAAGCGCCCGTCGTCGACTACACCGCCCGCGACTACGACACCATCCGCAAGCTGCTCCTCGACCGGCTCACCCTCACCACGCCCGACTGGATCGAGCGCAACCCCGCCGACCTCGGTACGACGCTGGTCGAGATGCTCGCTTACACCGGCGACCAGATCAGCCATCACCAGGACGCGGTCGCCACGGAGGCCTACCTCGACACCGCGCGCCGCCGCGTCTCGGTCCGCCGGCACGTGCGGCTCATCGACTACGCGATGCACGACGGCTGCAACGCCCGCGCCCACGTCACCGTGCAGAGCGCCGGCGACCACACGCTGCCGCCGGGCACGTACCGCTTCGCCTCCGTCGACGTACGCTCCCTCGACCCGCACGACCGTCCGGCACCCGGCACGGTCATCGGTGACGGGGACCTCGCCGACCTCGACGAGCGCGGGTCCGTGGAGGTCTTCGAACCGGTCGTGGCCGCCGACCCGCTGGAGCTGCGGTCCGCCCACAACACGATCCGGCTGTGGACCTGGGGCGGTGAGGTGCGCTCCCTCCCCAGGGGCGCCACGGCCGCGACCCTGCGCGACGAGTGGCGCGACACGGAGACCTGCGAGGAACGCCGACTCGCGCTGCGGGCAGGGGACTTGCTGGTCCTGGAGGAGGTGAAGGGGCCGCGCACCGGCACCCCCGGCGACGCCGACCCCACCCACCGGCAGGTGGTCCGGCTGACCTCCGTCACCCCGGCCGTCGACCGGATCGAGGACCAGCCGGTCCTGGAGGTCACCTGGTCCGCCGAGGACGCGCTGCGCTTCCCGCTGTGCCTCACCACACACGCCGGACGAGGCTGCGAGCGAAGCGAGACGTGGGTACCCCCGGCCGGAGGCTGGGGGACCGTCGAGGACGTGACGATCGCCCGCGGCAACGTCGTCCTCGTCGACCACGGCCGCTCGCTGAACCCGCGCGGCGAAGGCCTCCCGGAGACGGTGACCGTACCGCCGGGGCCCGCCGTCGTCGGCTCCTGCGGCACACCGGCCTTCGGCTGCGCCGACCGCGACGAGGGCAACGCCCCCGCCCGGCTCGTCAACTCCCTCACCGACAAGGGGGAGCGCGGCGAGCCGCTGACCGCCGCCGACCTCCACGAGCTGTTCGCCGTGGTGGGCGAGGACGCGACCGTACGCGCCGGACTCGGCCTGGAACTCACCGGGCGGCGCCCCGGCCGCAAGGGGACGGGCAGCGAGGGGCGGGTCGTGCCTGGCACGGCGTACGCCCAGGCCGCGGCGCTGCGGACGCTGCTCGCCCAGTCCGTGTACCCGGGCATCGCACCCCGCTTCCGGCCCGTGCTCGGCCGCTCACCCGTGACCCAGGCCGTGCCGTTCCCGGACCCCGGGGCCGTCGCCGGCGGCCAGGCCGAACGGATCGCCGCCATCCCGGCACGTGTCGAGCAGCGGCTCACCGAGCTGTGGCGCAGCGCGCGCGACCGCGACGGGCTCGGCGAACAGGAGATCGCCGAACTCACCGTGCTCTACGGCCTGAAGGTCCTGGAGCGCCTCGAACTGCGCCGCCACCCGGTCCGCGCCCTGCGTGAACTCCTGTTCCGCAGCGACCGGTTGCTCCACGCCAAGCTCCGGCGCGTCGAGGTGCTCACGGCGCGGGCCCGCGCGGGCACGGTCCTCGACGAACACATCGCCTGGGAGATCGCGCACAGTTGGGGCCCCGCGTATGCAGAGGGCCTGCACCCGGGTGAACAGGCCCTGCGCGGCCCCGCCGCGGCGGCACTCCGGCACGACCCACGCCATGCCCTGCCCGCCGTCCGACTCCACGAGGCCCATCACTTCCATCACGGCCATCCCGGCCATCCCGGCCACGACGGCGACCACGGCCACGACGGCCACCACGGCGAAGTGATCTGGGAACCCCGCCGCGACCTCCTCGACAGCACCCCCCGCGACCGCCACTTCGTCGGCGAGTTGCAGGACGACGGACGCCTCGCCCTCCGCTTCGGCGACGGCCGGCACGCCGCGCGGCCCACCCCCGGCACCCGCCTCGAACTCCGCTACCGGCTCGGCGGCGGCACCGCCGGCAACGTGGGCGCCGAGGCCATCAACCACCTCGTGCTCACCGCCGACTGCGAGCGCCCGCCCGTGGCCGGCGTACGCAACCCGCTGCCCGCCGCCGGCGGCACGGAACCCGAACCCGTCGAGCAGGTACGCCAGTCGGCCCCGCTCGACCTGCGCCGCACCAGGCTGCGCGCCGTCACCGCGGACGACTACGCGGCCCTCGCCGCCGCGCTCCCCGGCGTCCAGCGGGCCGCCGCCACGCTGCGCTGGACCGGCAGCGGCCAGGAGGCCCACATCGCCGTGGACGCGTACGGCACCGGGGACCCCTCACCGAGGCTGCTCGCCGAGGTGACCCAGGCCCTGGAGGCGTACCGCCGTATCGGCCACGACCTCGTCGTCGGCGCCGCCCGGCCCGTGCCGCTCGACATCGCGCTGCGGGTCTGCGCCGTCCCGGGCCACCAGCACGGGCAGATCCTGGCCGAGCTGTACCGCGTACTCGGCCGGGGCCGTCTGCCCGGCGGGCGGCTCGGCTTCTTCCACCCGGACGCGCTCACCTTCGGCGAACCGGTCCGGCTCAGCCGCCTGGTCGCCGTCGCGGCGGCGGTGCCGGGCGTGGAGAGCGTCCAGGTCACCCGGCTGCGAAGGCAGTTCCACGAGGACCGGGGAGAGAGGGAGGACGGCGTGCTGCGGCTCGGCCCGCTGGAGATCGCCACCTGCGACAACGACCCCGACCGGCCGGAGAACGGCCGGCTGACGATATCCCTCGGAGGTGCCCGATGAGCGACGACGACTGCACCTGCGGCGGTGCGTGCGGCGGTGGACCCGGGTCCGGCGCCGGGGGCGCCTGCGCAGGCCACGACGAACGCCTCGCCCCCGCCCCGCTCCACAACCCTCCCGGGCGTACCGCCCTCGCCTACCGCGTCGGCGACCACGGCTCCTTCCTGGCCGCCCTGCTCGACCGGCTCGCCTCACCCGCGTATCCGGCGCTGCGGGGGCTGACGGTCCGTACCCCGGACGACCCGGCGATCGGCCTGCTCGACGCCACCGCCGTCCTGGGCGACCTGCTCACCTTCCACTCCGAGCGGATCGCCGACGAGGCCTATCTGCGCACCGCCGGCGAACACCGTTCCCTGGTGCTGCTCGGCCGCCTCGTCGGCCACCGGCCGCGTCCGGGCGTCGCCGCCGCCACCCATCTCGCGTACACCCTCGAACGGGACCCGCGCGCCGAGACCCTGCCCGTCGTCATCCCGCGGGGCGCGCGCAGCCACAGCGTGCCCGCGTCCGCCGACGAACAGTCGCAGACCTTCGAGACGAGCCGCGACCTGACGGCCCGCTGGGACTGGAACGAGCTGAAGGTCAGGCGCCGCCGACCCTCCCTCGTCACCCCCGAGGACCTGGAACGCCGCTCCACGCTGTTCGTCGAGGGCACGGCAAACTCCCTCGCCGTCGGCGACCCGTTGCTCTTCGTCTTCGGCGAACAGGCGGGAGCGCAAAGGCTGTTGCTGCCCGTGGCGAGCGTTCGTGTCGACCGGGACGACGAGATCACCGCGATCGGGCTGCCCGTCTCGGCCCCGCCCACCTTCCGGGAACTCGTCGACGAGGTACGGCGCTGGACCACCGAGCCCGCGGCCCCCGGTGAGCCCGGCGACGAACCGCCCACACCCGAGGTGCCCAACCCGCGCCCGGTCAGTCGGCTGATCGACGACCTCGACGACCAGGTTCTCACCCCGCTGCGCGCGGACCTGGACGGCATCGGCACACCGGAGAGCCTCGCGGCCCGCCTCGCCGAGCCCGTCGCGCGCCTCGGCGAGGCCCAGGTCCTCGCGACCCCGTACGAGGACGTGGCGGCCTGGTTCGAGCAGCTGGAAGCGGTTCTCGCCGAACTGGCCGAGCGGGCAATGGAGTTGGCGCCCGCCCAGCCGGTACCTCCGGGGGAGGGCGAGCCGGAGGGCGCCACGGCGGCAGTGACGCGGAGCGCGTCGGCGGCCCGGAGTGCGCCGGTGAACCTGAGCGCGCGGACGTCCGCGTCGGCGGCGGGCCGTCACGAGGCCGCCCTCCAAGCCCTCGGCGCCGTCCTGCCCGCGCTCCGAGGCAAGGCACCGGCGCCCACCGCGCGAGCGACCCGCCCCCGTCGTCCCGGCGCGGACACCGCCCGCCTGCTCTCGGTCCTCGACCCGGGGCTGACCGGCCTCTACCCGGCCTGGCGCACGGCCGCCGCCCCCGGCACCCCACCGCTCCTGCGCGAACTGCTCGCCCTGCGCCTCACCACCGCGCCCTTCGGTGCCATGGCCCCGCTCAAGCCCGTCCAGGACGACCGGGGCCGGGTCATCCGCACCGCGGACTGGCCCCTCACCGGCGCCTCGCTGGTCAGCATGCGCGTCGTGTTCGACACGGCGGGCAAGGCCCCGGTGCGGGCGGAGTTCCAGTACGTCGAGGGCAGCAGCTCCGACCAGCGCGCGGAGAACCTCCCCCTCGCCGTGCCGGTCACCTTCCGCCTCGGCACGGGCGAGGTGGGCCTGTCCACCACCGCGGGCCAGGACCGGGAGCCGAACCGGCCCACCGGGCGGCCCACCGACTCCCAGGAGCCCGGCGTCACCGCGGTCCTGCGCGCGGGCCTGCCCGAACGCACCCTGTTCGTGTCGCGCCCCGACGCCGACGGCGTGGTCCGCGTGGGCATCCACAACGGCACCACCGAAGAGGTCACCCTCAGGCCCG
The DNA here is from genome assembly GCF_003024195.1 of Streptomyces dioscori. Taxonomy (GTDB): domain Bacteria; phylum Actinomycetota; class Actinomycetes; order Streptomycetales; family Streptomycetaceae; genus Streptomyces; species Streptomyces dioscori. The sequence goes on along the minus strand of NZ_KZ679055.1, from coordinate 62,711 downwards.
GCGTCCCGGAGCAGTTCACGCACGGCGAGTACGAGGTGAGCCTCACGTACACCGTGGGCAGTGCCGCCCCGAACGTCGAGGTGGTCGTCGCCTCGAAACCCGCGCCCGCCAACCGTCGTCTGCTCCAGCTGGACTCGGTGCGCGACGGCATCACGGTCGGCAGCTGGGTGGCGGTCCAGCGCCCCACCAAGGGGGCCGAGGGCGGCATCCCGGGCGACCCGGCCCTCGCGTACGTCACCACGAAGGTCGTGTCGGCGCGGACGGCCGCGTACACCAACTACGGGATCACCGGCCGGGGCACCGAACTCGTGCTGGCCGACCCGTGGCTGGACGAGTTCGACGTCCTGCTCTCGCACATCCGCGACACCACCGTGCACGCGCAGGGCGAACCGCTGCGCCTCGCCGACGAACCGCTCGGCGAGGACGTGCACGGCAACGAGATCGAACTCGCCGAGCTGTACGACGGGTTGCGGCCCGGTCGCACCCTGATCGTCGACGGGGAGCGCAGCGACCTGCCGGGCGCCACCGCCGTACGGGCCACCGAGGTCGTCACCGTCGCCGCCGCCGAACCGGCGATCGACCCGCGGCTGCCCGGCGACCACGTCCACACCGAGCTGACGTTCACCACGGACCTCGCGTACCGCTACCGGCGGGACACTGTGCGCGTCCTCGGCAACGTGGTCGAGGCGACGCACGGCGAGTCCCGCGACGAGGCGATCGGCAGCGGCGACCCGGACCGCGCCAACCAGACGTTCGCGCTCTGGCAGTCGCCCCTCACCTGGCTCGCCGACGACAACCCGCTCGGCGCCACGCCCGTCCTGGAGATCAGAGCCGACGGCGTGCTCTGGCACGAGGTCGACAGCCTCGCGGGGCGCGGCCCGCGCGACCGCGTGTACATCACCGGCAGCACCGCCGACGGCCGGACCACCGTGACCTTCGGCGACGGCGTGCACGGCGCCCGGCTGCCCGGCGGTCACGAGAACATCCACGCCCGTTACCGCTTCGGCACGGGCCGGGCCGCCAACGTCGCCGCGGGCCGCGTCACCCAGGCCCTCACCCGGCCGCTGGGCGTCTCCGCGGTCACCAACCCACGCCCGGCCACCGGCGGGGCGGACGCGGACGGGCCCGCCCTGACGCGCCGCACGATCCCGCTCGCCGTCTCGGCCCTCGACCGTCTGGTGTCGGAGGCCGACTACGAGGACTTCGCCCGCTCCCGGGCCGGCGTCGGCCGGGCCGCCGCACGTGAACTCTTCGACGGACGGCGGCGCGTGCTGCACGTGACGGTCGCCGGCACGGACGACGTGCCGATCGCAGGACCCGGAGCCGGAGCCGGAGCCGGAGCCGGAGCCGGATCGGGCGACGGCAGCGACTCACCGCTCCTGAGGTCCCTGCGCGCCGCCCTCACCGAGTACGGCGACCCGAACCTCCCGGTCCGCGTGGACGCCCGCGAACTCGTCGCGCTCCTCGTGTCCGCGAAGGTGAAGGTGTCACCGGACCACTCCTGGCAGCTCGTCGAACCCCGTCTGCGCCAGGCACTTCTGCGCGAACTCGGCTTCGAGGGGCGCGAGTTGGGGCAGCCGGCCCGCCTCTCCGACATCCTGGCCACGGCCCACCGGGTCCCCGGCGTCGACTACGTGGACGTCGACGTCTTCACGGGGGTCGCGGCCTCCACGACCGCCGGTGAACTCACGCGGCTCCTCGCCGACCCCGGCCTGCCGAAGTCGTCGGTCCCGGCGCGCGGAGCCACATACGACGAGAAGACCCACACCGTCCGCAGGAAGGACGGCGAGACGCTGTCGGAGATCTGCGCCCGGTACGGCGTCCCGCTCGCCGGACTCCTGCGCCTCAACCCCGACATCACCGACACCCGCCACCTGGCGAAGGGCCGCTCGGTGTACGTCTTCCGCGGCATCCGCCCCGCGCAGCTCGCCCTGCTGTCACCGAGGGCCGCGGACACCCTGATTCTGACGGAGGTCAACTGATGTCCAGGGAACCGGACGGACTCGCCGAGCTGCTTCCCCAGTGGCACCGGCTGCGCGACGCCCAGGAGGGCGAACCCCTGCGCGCGCTGCTCGCCGTCATGGCCGAACAGCTCGACCTCGTACGCGAAGGGGTCGAGCAGGGTTACGAGGACCTGTTCGTCGAGACGGCGGCCCCCTGGGTGCTGCCGTACCTCGGCGACCTCGTCGGCTACCGCACGCTGCCGGGATATGAGCGGGTCCTCACCACCGGGCTGCGCGGCGGGAGTTCGGCCGCGCTCACCGAGGCCGTCGCGCCCCGCGCCGACGTCGCCGCCACGGTCGCGAACCGCCGCCGCAAGGGCACCCTCCACCTCCTCGAAGAACTCTCCGCGAACGTGGCGGGCTGGCCCGCACGCGCCGTCGAACTCTCCCGCCACCTCTCCCACCAGCAGCCCGTGAAGCTGTACGGAACCGGAGAAGCCGGGGGAACCGATGCGGCGGGGCGCGGCACACGCGGACGGCTCGCCGACCTCCGGAACGGCTCCGCGCTCGACCTGGCGGGCGGCCCCTTCGGTGAGGTGGCCCGTTCGGCCGATGTCCGCAGGGCCGACTCCCGCCACCGGCAAGGGGGTTGGACCCCGGCGGGCGTCGGACTGTACGTCTGGCGACTCAAGGCGCACTCGCTGACCTCGTCACCCGCGTACTGCGTCGACCGCGCCCGCAACCTCTACACCTTCTCCATCCTCGGCAACGACACCCCACTCGTCACCAAGCCCGTCCCGGAGCCCTCGCCCCACCACATCGCGGAGATCGACAACGTCCCCGCCTTCATCCGCCGCCGCCGACTCCACGACCGGCTCGCCGACCTCTACGGGCCCGGCAAGAGCTTCGTCATCCGGCGCGACGGCGAGGACCGGCCCGTACCGCCGTCCGACCTCGTGGTCGCGGACCTGTCGGACTGGCGCTACCGCCCGAAGCGCGGCCAGGTCGCGGTCGACCCGGAGCTGGGCCGGATCGCCTTCGGCGCACGGACCGCGCCCCGTAAGGGCGTCTGGGTCGACTACCACCACGCGTCCGGCGCCGACCTGGGCGGCGGCGAGTACGTACGCGACCGCGAGCCGCGCCCGGACGCCACCGTGTTCCGGGTCGGCCCCGGCCAGGCCCACCGGCAGATCATGGACGCCTACCGGGCCTGGCAGCACGACCGCCGGGCGGGCCGCTGCGGCCCCGAGGGCATCATCGAGATCACGCACAGCGGCGCCTACCAGGAGCAATTGGACTTCGACCTCGACCCGGGCGACCGGCTCGAACTGCGGGCCGCCGAGGGCACCCGCCCGGTGATCCGGCTGCTCGACTGGTACAGCAACCGCCCCGACGCCCTCAACATCCGTGCCGTCTCCGACGACTGCGCGCCCGGCGAGCGGCCCCGGATCGTGCTCGACGGGCTCCTCGTCACCGGCCGCGGCATCAACGTCACCGGCCCGATGGGCGCCGTGGTCGTACGCCACTGCACGCTCGTGCCCGGCTGGTCCCTGGAGCCGGAGTGCGACCCGCACTCCCCGGAGGAACCGAGCATCGTCCTGGAACGCACCACCGCGTGCCTCCAGATCGAGCACAGCATCCTCGGCACCATCGAGGTCATCGGCGACGAGGTCTCCGAGGAACCCCTCGACATCCACCTGCGCGACAGCGTCCTGGACGCCACCGCCGACGACCGCGAGGCACTCTCCGCCCCCGACTGCCGGCACGCCCACGCCGTCCTGCACCTGCACCGCACCACCGTGATCGGCGAGATCCACACGCACGCGGTCCGCATCGCCGAGAACTCGCTCTTCACCGGCCGCCTCCACGTGGCCCGCCGGGGCATCGGCTGCCTGCGCTTCTCGTACGTGCCCACCGGCTCCCGTACACCCCCCAGGTACCGCTGCCTTCCGGACCTGGCAGGTGAGGCGGGCCCCGACCGGGCCTCCCGCGTACGGCCGCGCTTCACGTCCACGCGCTACGGGACGCCCTGGTACGGCCTGTTGGCCGACCGGGTCGCGGAGGAGATCCGGCGCGGCGCGGAGGACGGGGCCGAACTGGGCGCCTTCCACGACCTGTACCGGCCCCAGCGCGAGGACAACCTGCGGGCCCGGCTCGCGGAGTACACGCCCGCGGGAACGGACGCCGGGATCTTCTTCGTGACGTAGCCCGCGCCCGAGGCGGCCCGCCCGCCCCACAACTCTCCGACCTCGCACCTTCCCGACCAGGGGGACACCCTTCATGCACGCAGACCTCTCCCGCTCCACCTTCCGGCCGGAGCGGCACTACTCGGCGGTGCTGGTCCAGCAGGGCCGCGTCCAGCTCGACGCCGACGCCAACGAACAGACCGCGATCCAGCTCCATCAGGCCCGCGCGCTCGCCACCGACCTGATCGGCCCGCACGGCGGACCGCGCGACGCGGCAGGCTTCCGGATCGAGTACGTCGGCGGCAAGCACGACATCGACACCCTCCACATCCACGGTGGCCGCTACTACGTCGACGGCATCCTGTGCGACGCGGACCGCCCGGCCACGGGAGTCCCCGTACCGGACGAGGACGACGAAGACGACAAGGGCGGCCAGGACAGCAAGAACGGCAAGGACACCGAAGGGCAGGACACGGCACAGCCGACCCCGAGTCCGCACTGGACGTACTGGGACCAGCCGGACGGCTTCCGCGACCCGGAGAAGCCCGGAGACCGGCTGCCCTCGCCCGCCCAGGCGCCCTTCGTCGCCTACCTCCAGGTCTGGGAGCGCGCGGTCACCGCGGCCGAGGACCCGGCACTGCGCGAGGTGGCGCTCGGCGCGGCGATGCCGGACACCGCCGCCCGCGCCAAGGTGGTCTGGCAGGTCCTGCCCCTGGCGCTCGCCGACCTGGACATCGAGGCCGCCGAACCGTCGAAGGACACGGTCCGCGAGGCCTTCACCCGCTGGGCCAGGGCGAGGGCCGTCTCCTCGTCCCGCCTGGCCGCCCGAGCCGAACGCCCCGGACACGCCGACGAGGACCCCTGCCTGGTCAAGCCGGACGCCCGCTACCGAGGCCCGGAGAACCAGCTCTACCGGGTCGAGATCCACGCGGGCGGCGCGGCGAAGGACGCCTCGTTCAAGTGGTCGCGCGAGAACGGTTCCGTGGTCTTCCCGGTCGACGGACTGGACGGCGCCTGGGTGCGGTTGGCGTCCCTCGGCCACGACGACAAGCTGGACCTGGACGTGGGCGACCGCGTGGAGTTCACCGACACCGCGTACGCCTCCCGCCTGGAACCCCTGCCCCTGCTGAGGGTCGAGGAACTGGACCTCCCCGGCCGCCGCGTACGCCTGTCGGCGGAGCCGGAACCAGGCGTCGGCCGGCTGCCGCACATGAACCCGTTCCTGCGCCGCTGGGACCACCACGAGGGGCCGCGCCGCAAGGGCCGCACGACGACCCTGCGGGGCGGGGCGGTTCCCGTCACCGAGGGGGAGTGGCTGCCGTTGGAGGACGGCATCGAGGTGTACTTCGCCAAGGGCGGCGCCTACCGCACCGGCGACCACTGGACCGTGCCCGCCCGCACCGCGACCGGCGGCGTCGAATGGCCGGTAGACGGCTCCCGCAGGCCCTTGCTCCAGCAACCGGCCGGAATCACCCGGCACTTCGCGCCGCTGGCCCTGGTCAAGGGCGAGGCGGGCGCGGTGGACCTGCGCCTGGCCTTCGCCCCGCTCGCCACCGAGGTCCCGGCGGCGGACGAGGCGACGCTCGCGGCGGAGGCGCGGGCCCGCGAGGAGGAACAGCGGGCGGAGACAGCCGAAGCGGAGCATGCCGCGGCCCCGGAAGGAGACAAGTAGTCCATGGCAACACCACTGACCGCGTCCAAACTGATCACGATCCTGCGCGCGGAGGGCCTGACGGTCCACGAGGTCCGCAACTGGCGCAGCCACAACCGCAACAGCAAGGGCGCCTGGGGCCCCATGAACGGCGTGATGATCCATCACACCGTCACCTCGGGCACCGCCGCCTCCGTCGACATCTGCTACGACGGCTATGCCAGCCTGCCCGGCCCGCTGTGTCACGGAGTCATCGACAAGAAGGGCCATGTCCACCTCGTCGGCAACGGCCGCGCCAACCACGCGGGCCTGGGCGACGGAGACGTGCTGACAGCCGTCATCAACGAGACAAGACTCCCGTCGGACAACGAGGCGGACACGGACGGCAACCGCCACTTCTACGGCTTCGAGTGCGTCAACCTCGGCGACGGCAAGGACCCGTGGCCCGAGGTCCAGAAGGAGGCCATCGAGAAGGTCTCGGCCGCGATCTGCCGCGCCCACGGCTGGAGCGAGCGGTCCGTGATCGGCCACAAGGAGTGGCAGCCCGGCAAGGTCGACCCGCGCGGCTTCACGATGGACAGCATGCGCACCCGCATAGCGGCCCGCCTGAAGGGCAAGCCCACCTCTCCCAAACCCCCCACGACACCCCCCAAACCGTCGTACGTCCCCTTCCCGGGCAGCGCGTTCTTCCACGTGGGCCAGAAGTCCGCGGTCATCACGGCGATGGGCCGCCGCCTGGTCGCGGAAGGCTGCGGCCGCTACGAATCCGGCCCGGGCCCCGACTGGACGGAAGCGGACCGCAAGTCCTACGCGGCCTGGCAACAAAAACAAGGCTTCAAGGGCAAGGACGCGGACGGCATCCCAGGCAAGAAAACCTGGGACGCCTTGAAGGTCCCCCGCTAACCCCAAGAGGGCCCCCGGGGGCGCCCCTCCCGGGGCGCCCCCCAAGGGGCGTGGGGAACGGCGCGCTCAGCCACGACGCTCCCGCAGGTCAAAACCACCGCCACTCCCAGGCCCCCGCCGTCACCCCCCGCTCGGCGGATAAGACGGCCGTTCAGGAATGGCCACCCCCGGCGAGGGCAACGCAGGCAACGCCCCCTCAAAAACCCACGCTGCAAACAGCTCATCCAACGGCTCGGCCGAATACCGAGCCACATGCGCGACAAACGCCGCAGTGGTCACCGCCCCACCCCGATGCACGGTCACCCACCCCCGCAACATCCGAAAGAACGCCTCGTCCCCCAAAGCACACCGCACGGCGTGCAACACCAACCCGCCCCGCTCGTACAGCCGGTCGTCGAACATCAGCTTCCGACCAGGATCGGCCAGCCGAAGATCCTGCGGCTTCCCGGCCAGCCCCCGATGCGCGATCCCCGCCAGGGCCTGCGCACTGCGCCCACCCGACCGCTCGGACCACAACCACTCCGCGTACTTCGCGAACCCCTCGTTCAGCCAGATGTGCCGCCAGTCGGCGATGCTCACACTGTTCCCGAACCACTGGTGAGCCAACTCGTGCGCGACCAGCCGCTCGGACCCCCGCCCGCCGTCCACATGGTTCGCGCCGAACAGCGACAGCCCCTGCGCCTCCACGGGCACGTCGAGTTCCTCCTCGGTGACGACGACCGCGTACTCACCGAACGGATAGGGCCCGAACAGCTCCTCGAAGAGCGTCATCATCGCGGGCTGCCGCGCGAAGTCCCGCGAGAACTCGGTGAGCAGCCGCGCCGGAATGTGCCCCGACTGCGGCACCCCGCCCAGGCCCGGGTCGCCGAGCAGCACGGTCTGGTACTTGCCGATGGAGAGCCCGACCAGATAGCTGGACGTCGGCGCGGCCTGCTCGTACACCCACGTGGTCGTGGACGCCTTGGGCGTACGCGTCAGCAGCCGCCCGCCCGCCACCACCGAGTAAGCCGACGGCGTGGTCACGGCGATCTGGTAGGAGGCCTTGTCGGCGGGCCGGTCGTTGCACGGGTACCAGGAGGGCGCGCCCACCGGCTGGCTCGCCACCAGCGCCCCGTCCTCCAGCTCCTCCCAGCCGATCCCGCCCCACGGACTGCGTACCGGCTTGGGATTGCCCGACCAGTGGATCTCCACGGTGAACGCGGCCCCGGCGCGGATCGCCTTCCCCGGGCGGATCCGCAGCCGGCCGCCCCGGTGGGTGTAGTGCTGGGCCCGCCCGTCGACCCGGACCCGCCCGATCCGGAAGTCGGCGAGGTTCAGCTGGAACTCGGCGAGCGGCGACCGGCCCGCTATGGCGTTCAGGCGCGCGGTGCCGGACAGCCGGTTGGGTCCCGGACGGTAGTCCAGGGCGAGTTCGTACCGATGGACCCGGTAACGGGGGTCCCCGTTCGCCGGGAAGTACGGATCCGCTCCCACTGTCTGCTGAACCACTGAAGTATCTGCTCCCTGCGCTGTGCTCGTACGGCGTACCGGCATCGCCTCCCGGGCGCCGTACGAGCCGCGTCTGGGAACGCGACGCCTAGGAACGCCACGCCTCGATCGGGTTGCCCAGCCAACGGGTGTCGTCGGGAACGGATTCCGCCGCCATGACGAGGGACGCGGGTCCCAGTGTGCTGCGCGCCCCGACGGTGCTGCCGGGCAGAACGATTCCGCCCGGACCCAGCGTGGCGCCCTCACGGAGGACCACAGTATCCGTCCTCAAGATCCGGTCGTGGAAGAGGTGGGTCTGCAGCACACAGCCACGGTTGACCGTCGCCGCGTCCTCCAGTGTCACCAGGTCCGTCTCGGGCAGCCAGTAGCTCTCGACCCAGACGCCCTTGCCGATGTGGGCGCCGAGGCCGCGGAGCCACAGGTTCATGACGGGGGTACCCGGCACGGACCCGGCCAACCACGGCACGGCGACGACCTCGACGAAGGTGTCGGCCAGCTCGTTGCGCCACACGAAACCGCTCCACAGCGGGTGCTCACCGGCGCGGTGGCGACCCACGAGCAGCCACTTCGCGACCACGGACAGCAGTCCGGCCGCGGCACCGGCGCCCAGCAGCACCAGCCCGGCGAGCGCCCAGGCCCACGCCCCGAGCGCGCTCAGCGCGGCCACCGTCAGCACGGCGAGCGCCGCCGAGCAGAAGACGGGCACCATCCGGCACAGCTCGACGAGCCCGCGCGCCCACAGCAGCCGCGCCGGCGGGTCGTACGTCAGGCTCTGGTCGCCGCCCTGCGTGGAGCGGGGCAGCTTGACCGGCGGCAGTCCCAGGTAGGAGCTGCCCTTCTTGGCCTTCTTCGGCGTCGCGGACAGCACGCCGACGAGACCGCCGTCCGGCACCGAGCGGCCGGGGCCGGTCATCCCGGAGTTCCCGAGGAACGCCCGGCGCCCGATCTCGGCCCGCCCGATCCGCATCCAGCCACCGCCCAGCTCGTACGGCGCGGTCAGCGTGTCGTCGGCCAGGAACGCGCCCTCGCCGACCGTCGTCAGACTCGGCAGCGCGAGGACCGTCGACACCTCGGCGCCCCGCCCGATCCGCATCCCGAGCAGCCGCAGCCACACCGGCGTGACGAGTCCCGCGTACAGCGGGAACAGGGTTTCGCGGGAGCGGTCCATCAGCTGGGTGACGGTCCAGGCCTGCCAGCCGATCCTGCTGTGCGTCGGATGCGTACCGGGCCGCAGCCCGAGGCTGAGCAGCCGCACGGCGACCAGCAGGAGCAGCGCGAACGCGAGACCGAAGGCGAGGGTCGCCGGCACCAGCGCCACGGCGGCACCCCGCAGCGCCTCGACGAGCCCGGCGTCCGGCGATACGAAGACGCCAACGACGAGCAGCGCGGCAAGCCCCGAGACCACGGGCAGCATCGTCAGCGCGAACCCGGTCGCCCCGTACATCACCCGCCAGTACGTGCCCTTCTGGGGGCGCTCCTTGGGCCAGTCCCGCTTGGCCTTGCCGAGCTTGGCCGCGGGCGCGCCGGCCCACCGCTGACCGGTCGGCACCTGCCCGGAGACCGCCGAGCCGGGGGCCACCTCGGACCGCTTTCCGACGCGCGCGCCGGGGAAGAGGATGCTGCGGGTGCCGACCACGGCGTGCGCGCCGACCTTGACCGGGCCGATCTCCAGCCGGTCGCCGTCCAGCCAGTGCCCCGACAGGTCCACCTCGGACTCCACGGCGGCACCGCGGCCCAGCTTGAGCATGCCGGTCACGGGCGGCAGCGAATGCAGATCGACGTCGGGGCCGACCTTGGCGCCCAGTGCCCGCGCGTACCGCTCCAGCCAGGACCCGGTCAGCGACGTCGCCCCGCTGAACTCGGCGAGCCGCTCGGCCGTCCACAGCCGCAGATGTACGCTCCCGCCGCGCGGATACCGTCCCGGCGTCACGTTCCTCAGCAGCAGCCGCGCCCCGCCGGCCCCGATCGCGAGCCGTCCGGGCGGGCTGAAGAGCAGCGCGGCCAACGGTCCGATCAGCCACCAGGAGGCGGTCGGCGCCCACGGATACGCCCCGAACCAGTGGAGCGCGTTGCCGAGCGCGGCCAGCGCCACGGTCCAGCGCAGCCCGAGCAGCGCGAAGAGAGGGATGAGTACCAGCAGCTGCACGACCTTGGCCCGCAACGGCACCGGCGCGATCACCCGCTCCGCGCCGTCGCCCTGAGCGGACTTCTCCAGATGCCGGGCGAGCTTGCGCAGCACGGGCTGCTGGTAGATGTCGAGCACGGCGGCGCTCGGATAGCGGGTACGCAGGCGCGTGGTCAGCAGGGCGGCGGCGAGACTCCCGCCGCCGATCGCGAAGAAGTCGTCCCGGGCGGAACCCACCGGGATGCCCAGCACCTCGCTCCACTGCTCGGCGAGCCAGGCCTCGGTCCCGTACAGCTGCTCGGTGGGTCCGCCGGTCTCCAGGTTCTCCAGCGGCCAGGGCAGCGCGTCCCGGTCGACCTTCCCGGACGTACGGGTGGGCAGCTCGGGCACGAGCGCGATCAGCGGGACGAGGGCGGCGGGCAGCTCGGCCCGCAGCCGCTCGACGGCGGCGGCATGATCCCAGCCGCCCCCTTCGGCGCCACCATCTTGAATCCCTTCTTGAATCTCTGCTCGAACCTCGTCCTGGAGGACGACATAGCCGACGAGCAGCTGGTTCCCGCCGCGCGCGGTCCGCACGGCGGCAGCGGCTCCGGCCACCCCGGGCAGCGACTGAAGAGCGGTGTCCACTTCCCCCAGCTCGATCCGGCGCCCGCCGAGCTTGATCTGCTCGTCGGCCCGCCCGAGGAAGATCAGTCCCTCCGGCTCCGCCTTGACCAGGTCACCGCTGCGGTAGGCGCGATCCCAGCCGAGCGATTCGAGCGGGGCGTATTTCTCGGCGTCCTTCTCGGGATCGAGATAACGGGCCAGCCCCACTCCGCCGATGACGAGCTGCCCACTACCGCCCATCGCCACGGGCTCCCCGGCCTCGTCGACGACGGCCAGCTCCCAGCCCTCGAGCGGCAGCCCGATCCTGATCGGCTCCTCACCGGTCATGAGGGACGCACAGGCGACGACGGTCGCCTCGGTGGGCCCGTAGGTGTTCCACACCTCACGCCCCTCGGTGACCAGGCGCTGCACCAGCTCGGGCGGGCAGGCCTCACCGCCGAAGATCAGCAGCCGTACCTCGTTGAGGGCCTCCGGCTCCCACAGGGCGGCCAGTGTCGGCACGGTGGAGACGACGGTGATCTCCTGCTCGACAAGCCAGGGCCCCAGGTCGGCCCCACTGCGCACCTGGGAACGGGGTACGGGCACCAGACAGGCCCCGTAACGCCACGCGAGCCACATCTCCTCGCAGGAGGCGTCGAAGGCCACCGAGAGCCCGGCCATGACCCGGTCACCGGGTCCGATGGGCTCCTCGGTGAGGAAGAGCCTGGCCTCGGCGTCCACGAAGGCGGCGGCACTGCGGTGCGTGACGGCGACACCCTTGGGCTTGCCGGTCGAACCGGAGGTGAAGATGATCCAGGCGTCGTCCCCGACCCCGGGCCGCGAGGCCGGCACCTCGCTCCGCCCCTCGACGGTCAGCTCGTGTCCCGCCCCGACGACGGCGCGAACGCCCGCCTCCCCGAAGACCAGCTCGGCCCGCTCGTCCGGGTCCTCGGCGTCCACCGGTACATAGGCGGCCCCGGCGGCGAGAACAGCGAGAACGGCGACGTACAGCTCATTGGTCCCGGACGGCACCCGCACACCGACGCGGTCTCCGAGGCCGACACCCGCGTCACCCAGCCGCCGCCGCAGCGCCTCGACCTCTGTGGCGAGGGCGCGGTAGCTGAGGGCGCGGCGCCCGTCGTCGAGGGCGGGCTCGTCGGGATACGCGCGCACAGCGGCGTCGAGGATGTCGACGAGCGTGCGCGGTGAAGGTGCGGAGGCTGCGGAGAAACGCGCCCGGTCGCCGAACTCGGCCCGTACCTCGTCGTCGGACAACTGGAACGCGGGGCCATGCTGGAGGGCTGCCATCGGGTCCTCACATGTCGTACCCGGATGCACCGGGGGAGCAGGCGGGCCCGCAGGTATGCCTGGGGATATTCCACTCAGCTCCGAACAAGCGTGGAATTTTAGTACGACGCTAGCCCCGACCTCGCGTCCCAGCGACGCGAACGGGTCTGTACGGGGCCCTCGGTGTGGGCTCCGCACCCCGCTGACATGGCCTTATGTCACCTTGACGAGATCTGCCCCACACCTGCCGGAAACCCGCTGATGAACGCCGTCCAGGCGTCGGGGGGCACGCTCAGCGACTGCCGAGCGTCGTGACGAAGGGGAATCCGCATGGCCGGAGAAGTACTGACCGTGTGCCTGCCACCTCTCCTGCCCGGCCTCGTGCGGCAAGCGATCGCAAAGGCCATTGCCCCTTTCGACCACACCAATGAGGCTGAGGGCCTTGCTGGCTCTGACGGCGACGCACCCGCGCCCGTCCGGTCCCCGCCTCCCGCTGAGCCCGGAGGAGCGACACCTCCTGGTCGTGCTGAGGCTGCTCGGCGCGCTGATCCCGGAGGCCTGCCGGCTCACTCAGCAAACGTCCGGGCCGACCGTCGTGGACGCGTTGTGCGAGGCCGCGTCAGATCACCGGGGTCGAGGCCGGTGCGCTGAAGCACCAGCTGTTCCCGCCCGGCGCCGGAGTCGACCGATCCGCGTCTCCTTGCCGCGCACCCGAAGCCCGCGACAGAAAAACCGTGGATACACCCGTAGCTGCCGGCACAGCCCGCGACGCAGGCGTCGATCTCTCCGCGGAGTCCGCCGGGCGCAGCGATGAGGTGAGCGGGCCCACCGCAGAAGAGATAGCCGAGTACATGCGCGAGCACCAGGGCCGTCGGAACAGGGGCCTTGGCTTATGAGACTGCCCAGCGCCCAGAGGGGCTGATGCGGTGATCGCGAGGCTGCTCGCGTCGTGGATCCTGAAACGCAGAAGACCCCACGTGAAGTGGGGTCTCAGCTGGTGTCCGAGGGGGGACTTGAACCCCCACGCCCGATAAAGGGCACTAGCACCTCAAGCTAGCGCGTCTGCCATTCCGCCACCCGGACAAGGTGTCTGTCGCGCGGGGTTCCCCTCGCGGCGACGAAGGAAACATTACCAGGCTTTGGAGAGCCCCCGATCACGGGGCGGTGGCCGGGCCGTGGGGCGTGAACGGCGTGTGACGGGCGTGGTCCGGCCTTGGGCGGGGAGGAACGGGGAGAGAGGATGAGGGGGAAGGACGTGGGTGACCACCAGCAGTGACAGTGGGAGGAAGCACGTGAGCGAGCAGGACACGACCAAGGGCATCAAGGGTGAGGACGAGGTCGTCGACCTCTGCCGCGAGCTGATCCGGATCGACACGAGCAACTACGGCGACCACTCGGGTCCGGGTGAGCGCAAGGCCGCCGAGTACGTCGCCGAGAAGCTCGCCGAGGTGGGACTCGAACCTCAGATCTTCGAGTCGCACACGGGCCGCGCCTCCACGGTGGTCAGGATCGAGGGCGAGGACCGCTCGCGGCCCGGACTGCTCATCCACGGCCACACCGACGTCGTACCGGCGAACGCCCAGGACTGGACGCACCACCCGTTCTCCGGCGAGATCGCCGACGGCTGTGTGTGGGGCCGGGGCGCGGTCGACATGAAGGACATGGACGCGATGACCCTCGCGGTCGTACGCGAGCGGGTGCGCAGCGGTCGCAAGCCTCCCCGCGACCTCGTGCTGGCCTTCCTGGCCGACGAGGAGGCGGGCGGCACGTTCGGCGCCAAGCACCTCGTGACCAAGCATCCCGACCTCTTCGAGGGCGTGACGGAGGCGATCGGCGAGGTCGGCGGTTTCTCCTTCACCGTCAACGAGAACCTGCGGCTGTATCTGGTGGAGACCGCCCAGAAGGGCATGCACTGGATGAAGCTCACCGTGGACGGCACAGCCGGGCACGGTTCGATGATCCACAAGGACAACGCGATCACCGAGCTGTCGGAGGCCGTGGGACGGCTCGGGCGGCACAAGTTCCCCGTGCGTGTGACGAAGACCCTGCGGCACTTCCTGGACGAGCTGGGCGACGCCCTCGGCACCGAGCTGGACCCGGAGAACATGGACGCGACGCTGGCCAAGCTCGGCGGTATCGCCAAGCTCATCGGCGCCTCGCTCCAGAACACCGCCAACCCGACCCAGCTCGGCGCGGGCTACAAGGTGAACGTCATCCCGGGCCAGGCGACCGCGCACATCGACGCCCGCTACCTGCCCGGTTACGAGGAGGAGTTCCTCGCCGACCTGGACCGCATCCTCGGCCCGAACGTGAAGCGCGAGGACGTGCACGCGGACAAGGCCCTGGAGACCACCTTCGACGGGGCGCTCGTGGACGCCATGCAGACCGCGCTGATCGCCGAGGACCCGATCGCGCGGGCCGTGCCGTACATGCTCTCCGCCGGCACCGACGCCAAGTCCTTCGACGACCTCGGCATCCGCTGCTTCGGGTTCGCCCCGCTGAAGCTGCCGCCGGAGCTGGACTTCGCCGGGATGTTCCACGGTGTCGACGAGCGGGTCCCGGTCGACGCCCTCAAGTTCGGCGTGCGGGTGCTCGACCGCTTCATCGAGGCATCCTGAACGGTGCGGACCGGGGTGGGCCGGGGTGGGCCGGACGGGTGTGTCCGGCATTAACCCGCTGAAACGACACTCCAATAATCGCCAGCGCGTACGGAGTCGACTGAGAAGAGTGAATGCGCTCATAAGCTCGTAGCCCTATTACTCCCTCCTCGTTACTGCTGATGTGATCCGCGGCTGGGATCACATTTGCCTACTAGGAGGAACAATGATCAAGAAGATCGTCGCCGCTGCGGCTGCCACGGGTGGCCTCGTTCTCGCCGGTGCGGGTCTTGCGGTTGCCGACGCCGGTGCTCAGGGTGCCGCTGTCGGCTCCCCGGGCGTGCTCTCGGGCAACGTCGTCCAGGCGCCCATCCACATCCCGGTGAACGTCTGCGGCAACACGGTCTCCGTGATCGGGCTGCTGAACCCCGCCTTCGGCAACACCTGCACCAACGTCTGACCCTGTGCTCGACGTCTGACGATGTGCTCACCTCATGAGGGCCTGCATTCCATGAAGGTCTGAGTCCATGAGGGTCTGAGTCCGCGGCCCCGGAGTGCGTGCCATGCGCTCCGGGGCCGCCGACTTTCCGTATACCGCGATATCGCGCACCACACGGTTCACAAGGGGCAGGGAAAAGCTATGCGACAGGTCACCCGCAAAGGCCTGATGACGGTGGCGGCGGCAACCGGGGTCCTCGCGGCCACCGGCGGTTACGCGCACGCCGACTCGGGGGCGCACGGCACCGCTTCGGGCTCCCCGGGCGTACTCTCCGGCAACTCGGTACAGGCGCCGGTGCACGCGCCCGTCAACGTCTGCGGCAACACCGTGAACGTGGTCGGCGTGCTCAACCCGGCGGTCGGCAACAAATGCAGCAACAAGGGGGCGGGCAAGGGCTCCGGCCACCACGGGCACGGCGGCTCGGGCGGTGGAACCGGATCGCACGCCGGGGGGCACACCGGCGACTCACCCGGCGTCGGCTCCGGCAATCACGTGAACATCCCGGTGGACGTACCGGTCAACGTCTGCGGCAACAGCGTCTCCGTCGCCGGTGTCGGCAACACGGCCACGGGCAACGCCTGCGGGAACACCGGCAGCGGCGGGCACGGGACCACGTCTCCCGGACACGGGGGACCCGGCTCCCCGGGCAAGCCGGGACAGCCCGGTGATGACGCGGAGCACCCGGGTACACCGGGCGGGCCGGGCAAGCCGGGAGACTCGGACGGCTCGGACGGCTCGGGGCGGCCCGGTTCGTCGGGGCACGGAAGCGGGGGTGTCTCGAACGCCGACGCCTCGAACGCGCACGCCTCGGACGCGAACGGCCTCGGCTCCCGGGCCGCCGGCCGCCCCGACGGTTCCGCGCACCTCGCGCAGACCGGCGCCGGTCTGCCGCTCGGTCTCGCGCTGCCCGTGGGCGCGGGCGCGCTGCTGGCGGGCGCCGTGCTCTACCGCAAGGCACGCGCCTCGGCGTGAGCGACTGATCCCAGCCAGTCGAAAGCAGGCCGGGAGCGGGCCGACAGCCGGCCTGAAGCAGGTCGACGGAGCGGGCCCCGCACGTGCGGGGCCCGCTCCGTTTCAGCCTTCCCGCGTCACCATGTGGCGCGCACCTGGCGGATGATCCGTCGGCGCAGCCGCACCCTGCGGCTGCCGTCGGTATGCAGGCTGAGGCGGTCCAGTTCCCAGTGTCCGTACTCCGCGTGGTCCGTCAGCAGGCGTGCCGCTTCCTTGCGGGAGACCCCGCGCGGCACATACACGTTGACAAATTCGTATTCCGGCATCGCATCTATTGTGCGTGCGGAGGCCCGGTACGGATAGCGTCTGCACTATGTCTGATGCTGCGCAGCCCACCGCTGCCGAGGTACGCGCCGCCGCCGAGGCGGTCAAGACCGCGCTCGACCGCCACCTGGCGGCGGTCGAGCGCAGGTCGGGTGAGGACGACCCGGCCGTCTACGAGGCGTTCAACGAGTTGGCGGCGGCCGCCGAGGAGTACGACGAGCTCCTCTACGACCGCTACGACGAGGTCACCCCTTTCGAGATCCCCGGCTCCGACGACGCCCTGCCGCCGTACACCGGGCCGGAGGAGCCCAACGCGCTGAGCGTGCTGATCCGCCGGGACTACGCGGTGGTGGAACCGCAGCGGCTGCTGGCGCAGGCCCAGCGGGTCGAGGCGGTCGAGGAGTCCGGGGCGGTGACGGCGGGCTTCGACGCCGCGTCCGGGACCGTGCACGGTGCGCTCGGCGTCCTCTTCGGCGAGTTCGAGCCCGACGAGATCGCCTCCCGGCACAAGGAGTTCGGCCTGGAGGAGGGCGACTCGACGCTGTGGGTGACCGCCTCGGACGAACCGGCGGACCCGGGTGAGTGGCTGGAGGCCCCGTTCGAGCAGGCCGACACGCATCAGGTGGTGTGCCGCTTCGACGTCAGCGCGGTCTTCGACGACGACGCCGATGACGGCATCGACGACCTCGACGACATCGAGGACGAGGTGCCGGACACCGTCGAGCCGGAGCTGGAGGACACCCTCGACGAGACGGCGGTGGAAGCGGAGGCGGCGGCGCAGGACCTGCGGTCGCGCAACGCGGACCGCTGACGGCCCGGCCGCACCCCGGCAGCCCGCCCCACTCCGACGGTGGCGGTCACCGGCCCCGCAAGGGCCCGGTGACCGCCACCGCCGCGTCCGTGGTACGGCGCCGGGCTCAGACCGACGGCGGGATCTGAGCCGTGATCAGGGCCGGCAGCCTTGTCGTACGGGGCTTCGCGGCGATCTCCGCCACCGCGTGCGGCAGCGCCTGTTCCACGCCGTGGACCACGGACAGGTGTCGGTCGGCGCGGCCGAACGCGGTGTAGACCCACGGCCTGGAGAGCGCCTGTGCCGCGTCGCCGGGCAGCACCACGACCGCGGCGGGCCAGCGGACCCCGACGGCCTGGTGGGCGGTGAGCGCCCACCCGTGCCGCACGGTCTGCTCCACCCGCTCCTTCGGTACGACGACGGGCACGCCCGCGCACTCCAGGTGCAGCCCGTCGGCGTCGGCCTTCACCACCTGGCCCAGGACCGCACGGCCCGGCGTCGCCGAGTACGCGACCCGGTCGCCCGGGTCGAAACCGCCGAAGCGGCCGGGGCCCGGGTTGAGCCGCTCCTTCAGGGCCGCGTTGAGCACGCGTGTGCCCGCCGCACCGCCGTGGCCCGGAGTGATCACCTGGGTCTGCTCGGCCGGGATGCCGATCGCGCGCGGCACCGAGTCGGCGACCAGCTGCACGGTGCGGTGGATCGCCTCCCCGGCGTCCCGCACCGGGATGATCACCACTTCCTTGCCCGGCGCCTCGACCTGGTTCAGCTCGCCGATGCCGATGCCCGAGACCAGTTCCCCGACGGGGCCCGGGTCCGGGGTCCGTGAGGCGATCTGCGGGCACACCCGCGCGGCGAGGAGATCCGCGAACACCCGTCCGGGGCCCGCCGACCACAGCACACCCGGGTCCCCGCTCAGGACGAGCCGGGCACCGTCGGGCAGCGACTCGGCGAGCATCGCCGCGCTCTCGACGTCCAGCTGGGGCGCGTCCAGCACCACCAGGAGGTCGGTCCGGAGCATGCCGTCCCGGTCCCGCCCCGGGCCCTCCTCACCGGAGAGCAGACCGGCGACGGTGGCCACGACCGCGCCGGTGCGAGTGCCCTCGGCCTGCTCCCGCGCGTCCTGCTCCCGCGCGTCCTGCTCCTGCGCGTCCGCACCGGCGAGCAGTTGCGCGAAGCGGCGGCGGCCGTCCGGGTGGTGGGCTGCGGCGCACACCCGGAGGCCGAGGGACAGGGCAGCCGCCACCAGGGAGGCGGGCTCCGCGCGGGACGCCTCGCCGCCGGTGTGCAGGACCAGGCCGCGGCCCGCGACCGCCCGGATCAGCTCGGCGGCCGAGCCGGTCGCGGCCGGTTCCCAGGCCGCGGCGGCACCTTCGTCCTTGGGCAGCGAGTTGACCACCCGGGCCAGTCCGTCGGCGAGGCTCTCCTCGGCGAGCGCGTACCGCTCCAGACCGATGAGGACGCGCACCGGACGCGCCTCCTCGGCCTCCGCACCGTCCTCGCCGTCCTCGCCGCCGTCGTCGTCCGGGGTGGCGTCCTCCACGGACCGCCGGGGAGCCGGGGGCGTGCCGCCGGGCTCGTCCAGCGCGTCCTGGAAGACCAGCGCGTCACCCTCGGCCAGCGCGCTCTGCACGGCCGCGTCGGGGTCGGGCACCGAGCGCTGCGCGAGCGCGGCGTGCAGCGCCGCCGCCTCCAGGGCGGTGTGCCCCACCAGCGCGGCCTGTTCGAGGAGCCACACCGTGACCGCGCGGCCCCGCCGTTCGTCGTCCGGACCGCACTCCGCACCGAGCAGCGCCCGGGCGAACCCGTCGGCCTGCTCGGGCCGCACCCCCGCCACCCGGAGCAACTGCCAGGGGTCCTCGCGCAGTTGTCCGTCCGCCCCCTCGCCGAGGGTGGCGGCGGTCTGCGGTGCCAGCGCCTCCGGGGCGCCGCCCCGGACGAGTACGGCGCGGACCGCGTCGACGGACTCCGACGCCATCGACGCCGGGGCACCGGAGGGCACGGGCTGCGGGCGGCGCACCGGCTCCTGCGCGACCCTGCGCGGGGTGGGTTCCGGCCCGCTGAAGACGCTCGCCGAGGGCTTCTCGCCGCTCTCCACCGCCCGGACGGCCGCGAGCAGATCGGCGGCCGTCCCGCTGAGTGCCGTCCCGGCCAGGACCGGCCCGTCCTTCTCCGCCTTCCGCCGCTCGATCCGCTCCCGCAGTTCCCGCTGCGCGGCCAGCTCGGCCTCGGCCTCGGACAACTGGACCGCACCCTCGGTGGCGCCCTCGGCGGGACTTCCGGTGCCCTTGTCGGCGCTGTCGGCACTGTCGGCGGCCCCACCGTCCCCACCGGCGCCCCCGACGAGGGGACTGTCGGCGCCCGAAGAGTCTTCCGCGGTGTCCGCCGAAGAGCCCTCCGCGATGTCCGCCGAGGAGTCCTCGGCCCCGCCCGCCGCGTCCGCGGTGTCTCTCCCCCCGGTGTCCGGCGAGGCGTCCTCGTGGGGCTCGGTGCCCGGCTGATCCCCTGCGCCGGGCATCCCGGACTCGGGACCGGCGTCCGGCGTCCCCGGCTCGGCTTTCTCCGCGGCGGCGGACGGCTCCGTGGTCACAGCGTGCTCCAGTCGTGATCGGGATAGTGGTGCACGGGCGCCGACACGTCGTCGAGCGCCCGGCAGATCTCGTCAGGAAGACTAAGGGTCTCCACTGACAACGCGGCCGTGAGCTGCAGCGCGTTGCGCGCGCCGATGATCGGGGCGGCCACCCCGGGCCGGTCGCGGACCCAGGCGAGAGCCACCTGCAGCGGCGTCACCGCCAGGCCGTCCGCCGCCGTCGCCACCGCGTCCACGATGCGGCTCGCCGCGTCGTCCAGATACGGCGCGACGAACGGCGCGAGCTGCTCGGAGGCGCCCCGCGAGTCCGCGGGCGTCGCGTGCCGGTACTTGCCCGTCAGGACGCCCCGGCCCAGCGGTGACGACGGCAGGAGCCCGATGCCCAGGTCCAGGGCGGCGGGCAGCACCTCGCGCTCGACACCGCGTTGCAGCAGCGAGTACTCCATCTGCGTACTGGCCAGCCGGGTGCGGGTGCCGGGTGCGGCGAGCTGCCAGGTCGCCGCCTTCGCGAGCTGCCAGCCGCAGAAGTTGGAGACCCCGGCATAGCGGGCCCGGCCGCTGCTGACAGCGATGTCGAGGGCCTGGAGTGTTTCCTCCAGGGGCGCGTCCGGGTCGAAGGCGTGGACCTGCCACAGGTCCACATGGTCCGTGCCGAGCCGGGCCAGTGAGGCGTCGAGGGCGGACAGCAGATGTCCCCGCGAGCCGTCGAACCGCCGGTCCGGGTCGGGCACACTGCCCGCCTTGGTGGATATGACGAGATCCCGGCGGGGGACGAGCCCGTCCATGAGCTGTCCGAGCAGATACTCGGCCTCCCCGTCCCCGTACACGTCGGCCGTGTCGACGAGGGTCCCGCCCGCCTCCCAGAACGCCTTCAACAGGTCCGCGGCGTCGTGTTCGCCGGTGTCCCTGCCCCAGGTGAGGGTGCCGAGACCGATGCGGGACACGCGCAGGCCGGTACGGCCGAGATGCCTCTGCTCCATGGTGGCTGAGATTACTGGCCGCAAGTCGACGTGTGGGAAGCCTGTGGACAACCTTCGTCACATGATCCGCAACGCTGTCCCTGCCGCTGTCCCTGCCGCTCGGCCCGGTGGCGCGCTAGGGTGCCGGGCAAGGGACGTTACTGATCAGTAAGGGGAATCGGCCATGCAGCTCGGGATCAACCTCGGCTACTGGGGTGCCGGAATGGACGCGGACAACCTCGCCGTGGCCAAGGAGGCCGACCGCCTCGGGTACGCGGTCTGCTGGGCCGCCGAGGCGTACGGATCGGACGCGGCCACCGTGCTGAGCTGGGTCGCCGCCCAGACCGAGCGCATGGACGTCGGGTCGGCCATCTTCCAGATCCCGGCCCGCCAGCCCACGATGACCGCGATGACCGCGGCCACCCTGGACTCGCTCTCCGGCGGCCGTTTCCGCCTCGGCCTCGGCGTCTCGGGACCGCAGGTCTCCGAGGGCTGGTACGGCGTCAAGTTCGACAAGCCGCTGGCCCGCACCCGCGAGTACGTCGAGATCGTGCGCAGGGCGATGACCCGCGAGCGTCTGTCCTACGAGGGCGCGCACTGGACCCTGCCGCTGCCGGGCGGCCCGGGCAAGCCGCTCAAGCTGACCGTGCACCCGGAGCGCGAGCACATCCCGCTCTACATCGCCGCGATCGGCCCGAAGAACCTGGAGCAGACGGGCGAGATCGCCGACGGCGCCCTGCTGATCTTCCCGTCCGCGGACCATCTGGAGGACACCGCGATCAGGCACCTGCGCGCGGGCCGCGCGAAGGCCGGTCTCACCATGGACGGCTTCGACGTCTGTCCGACCGTGCCCCTCGCGCTCGGCGAGGACAAGGACGTGGCGGCACTGGCCGACATGTTCCGCCCGTACACCGCGCTCTATGTGGGTGGCATGGGCAGCCGCAAGCAGAACTTCTACAACCAGCTCGCCCAGCGCATGGGGTACGAGCAGGAGGCCGCCGAGATTCAGGACAAGTACCTGGCCGGCGACAAGGAGGGGGCGGCGGCGGCCATCCCGCACCAGCTCATCGACCAGACGACGCTGCTCGGTTCGGTGGACCGCATCGCGGACCGGATGAAGGCCTACGCGGCAGCGGGTGTCACCACGCTGACGCTGGCCCCGGCGGGCTTCACCCTGGACGAGCGGATCGCCGCGCTGCGGGCCGGCACCGACGCCGCCGAGCGGGCCGGGGTCGCGTAGCCGACGGGCCGGAGTCGCATGGCCGACGGGCCGAAGTCACAGGCCACGCCTGGCGGGACAGCTTCGCGGGACGGGAGAGTTCTGCGGCCGTGGTGGGGGCTCGGGGGGTCTTCCCCGCCACGGCCGTCACGGAGAACAACGCGCGACGGCCCGCTCGGTTACGCGCCCGGCATTCCCTTCGCGTCCACCGTTCGGCGGATTTGTCCGACACAGATGTTGCCGCACCCCTGGCTGCCCATTTGACTCGTTCTTTGCGGACTCCCGCAGGAGGTGGGGGTCACGCGTGGAGGTGGCAGTCATGCTTTCGGCCAAGAGTCTCTTCCAGGAGATCATCGACAACGACGAGTCCTTCCGGCTCTTCTGCTCCATCGCCGCCAGCGGGGAGACGCAGGGAGGCTGGGAGAACGCGCGCATCGCGGCCCTCGTACCGGAGGCCGAGCGCGCGCTCGCACCCAAGATCACCCGGCACGGCGCCGACGAGGACAAGCACGGCCGGATCTTCAACGCCCTCATGAAGAAGCGAGGTCTCACGCCGGTCGAGATCCCGCCCGAGACGGACTACACGATGCTCCTGGAGAAGAACGGCATCGGCCTCACGCACGACAAGCTCAAGCGCGACGAACCCCTCACCGTGCAGGACATCGTCACCTACCTGTCCCACAGCAGGGTCACCGAGCAGCGTGCCGCGGACCAGATGGTGATGCTCCGCAAGGACTTCGGGGACCATCCGGAGATCGGCAAGGCCGTACGGATGATCTCCGACGACGAGGACAACCACCTCGCGTACTGCCACGAGGAACTGCTGCGCTTCGCCCGCGCGGGCCACGGCCGGACCATCCAGCGCACCCTGCGCGAGTGCGCGCTGGCCGAGGCCGGCGTCTACCGCGACGTCAGCCTCGCCGTGATGGCCCACATGGGACGCATCCTCGGCTGGCCGGGGCCCAAGGCGGCGCTGCTCGCCACGGGCATCCGCGCCATGTACGCCTACGAGCGGACGGTCGGCTGGCGGCGGATGGTCTCCCTGACCATGCCGGAGCGGCGTGACGCCCTGGGCGGACCGGCCACGGCCGCACCCGGATACGCCTGACCGCCCCGCCGACCCCGCCCGCCACGCGCGCGTGGCGGGCGACGGCCGCTGCTACAGCCACCCCCGTCGCTTGAAGAGCCGGAACAGCAGCACCTCCAGGACCACCATGATCACGATGACCGCCGGATAGGCCCAGAGCCAGCGCAGCTCCGGCATGTGCTCGAAGTTCATGCCGTAGATCCCCGCGATCATCGTGGGGACCGCTGCCATGGCCGCCCACGACGAGATCTTCCGCATGTCGTCGTTCTGCCGCACACTCATCTGCGCCAGGTGCGCCGACAGGACGTCCGAGACCAGCCGGTCCAGCGACTCCACCGACTCGTTGACGCGGGTCAGGTGGTCGTTGACGTCCCGGAAGAACGGATGGGCCTTGTCGTCGACGAACGGCACCGCGGGGCCGACCACACCGGCGCCCGCCAGGCGGTTCAACGGCACCGACAACGGCCCGGTGGCCCTGCGGAACTCCTGGATCTGCCGCTTGAAGGTGTAGATCCGGGACGCGGTGTGCCGGGAGCCGCCGTCGTCCGGCGAGAACACCTCCGCCTCCAGCTCCTCCAGGTCGGTCTGCAGCTCGGTCGCCACCTCCAGGTAGTGGTCGACGGTGGCGTCGGCGATCGCGTACAGCACCGCCGTCGGACCGAGGCGCATCATCTCCGGGTCCTTCTCCAGCCGGCCGCGCACCGACTTAAGGGGCGCACCCTCGCCGTGCCGCACGGTCACCACGAAGGAGTCGCCCAGGAAGATCATGAGCTCGCCGGAGGACACGGTGTCGCTGTCCGGCTCGTACGTCACCGGCTTGAGGACCGCGAACAGCGAGTCGTCATAGACCTCCAGCTTGGGTCGCTGATGCGCCTTGAGGGCGTCCTCGACGGCCAGCTCGTGCAGGGCGAACTCGGCCGTGACGAGCTCGAACTCCCGCTCCGTCGGCTCGTGCAGCCCTATCCATACGAAGGCGTTCCCGTAGGCACGTGCCGCGGCCAGCGCGTCGGACAGGTCCTCCGGGCCCTCGGTCCGGTGTCCGTCCCGGTAGATGGCACAGTCCACGATCACAGAGCGAATTCTCCTGTCACTGATTCTCCGGCGCACCCGTAGGGGCGCCTACGCTGGGCCGCATGCCCACCTTGATCCTTGTCCGGCACGGACGCTCCACCGCCAACACCGCGGGACTCCTCGCCGGATGGACACCCGGCGTCGCCCTCGACGAGCGCGGCAACGCGCAGGCGGCGGCACTGCCCGGACGCCTCGCGGACATCCCGCTCGCTGAGATAGTCAGCAGCCCCCTCCAGCGCTGCCAGGAGACGATCCGGCCGCTCCTCGACGCCCGTCCCGGCCTGACGGCCCACTCCGACGAGCGCATCGGGGAGTGCCACTACGGGGACTGGTCCGGCCGCAAGCTCGCCGAACTGTCGGGCGAGCCGCTGATGGAGGTCGTCCAGGCACACCCCTCCGCCGCCGCGTTCCCGGGCGGTGAGTCCATGCGCGCGATGCAGACCCGGGCCGCCGAGGCGGTACGGGAGTGGAACGCGCGCGTGGAGCGCGACCACGGCAGCGACGCCGTCTATCTCATGTGCTCGCACGGCGACATCATCAAGTCGCTCGTGGCCGACGCACTCGGTCTTCATCTGGACCTCTTCCAGCGGATCTCCGTAGAACCGTGTTCCATCACCGCGATCCGTTACACACGACTGCGGCCATTTCTCGTACGCCTCGGGGACACCGGGGATCTCGCCTCCCTCGCGCCGCGCGAGGAGCCGTCCGGCGGCGACGCCGCGGTCGGGGGCGGTGCGGGCGCACCGTGATCGTCGGCCGCAGTAGGGTGATGCGGTCGAAGCAGCGCAGCAGTTGTCAGCAGCAGACGCAAGTGACGGCAGAAGCAGTCGATCGATCCAATGGAGACAGGACGTGTCCCGTCAGGTGTTCCTCTACGACCCGCCTGACCGTTTCGTAGCCGGTACGGTCGGGCTGCCAGGGCGCCGTACCTTCTTCCTCCAGGCCTCCTCGGGCCCCCGGGTGACCAGCGTCGCCCTGGAGAAGACGCAGGTCGCGGCGCTCGCCGAACGAATGGACGAGCTTCTCGACGAGGTGGTACGGCGCACCGGCGGCATCGCCCCCGTCCCCGTGCTGCCCCCGACGGCGGTCTCCGACACCGCCCCGCTCGAATCGCCCGTCGAGGAGGAGTTCCGGGTCGGCACCATGGCCCTCGCCTGGGACGGCGACGAGCAGCGCATGATCGTCGAGGCCCAGGCCCTCGTGGAACTGGACGCCGACTCCGAGGAGGACCTGGCCGCCGCCGAGGAGGAACTGCTCCAGGACGAGGAGAACGGGCCGCCGATGCTGCGCGTCCGCCTCACCGGCGCACAGGCCCGCGCCTTCGCCAAACGCGCCCTCGAAGTCGTCAACGCCGGCCGGCCGCCCTGCCCGCTGTGCAGTCTCCCGCTCGACCCGGAAGGACACGTATGTCCGCGCCAGAACGGATACCGCCGCGAGGCGTGACCACGGCCGAGCTGCTCACCGAGGGCGAGCTGACCGTCCGCGGCCGCATCCGGGAGGCGTCGAACGCGGTACTGCTGTGCGACGTGTCGTACGAGGGGCGCGAGGCGTTGTGCGTCTACAAGCCGGTCGCCGGCGAGCGCCCGCTGTGGGACTTCCCCGACGGCACCCTCGCCCAGCGGGAGGTCGCGGCCTACGAGGTGTCCGAGGCCACCGGCTGGGGGCTCGTCCCGACCACCGTGCTGCGCGAAGGACCGTACGGCCGGGGCATGTGCCAGCTGTGGATCGAGCCGCCGGACGAGGAGCCGGAGGAACCGGGTGACGGCCACGGCGACGGCGGCAACGGCGACGGCCAGATCATCGACGGCGGCGCCGGGCTGCTCGCGCTCGTCGACGCCGAGGAGGCGGGCGAGGGCTGGAAGGCCATCGGCCTCGCCGAGGTCGGCGAGGGGCGCACCGCGCTGCTCGTGCACGCCGACGACGAACGGCTGCGCAGGCTCGCCGTCCTCGACGCGGTGATCAACAACGCCGACCGCAAGGGCGGGCACCTGCTGCCCACCTCCGGGGGACGGCTGTACGGAATCGACCACGGCGTCACCTTCAACGCCGAGAACAAGCTGCGCACGCTGCTGTGGGGCTGGGCGGGGGAGAAGCTCACCCCCGAGGCCGTCGAAGCCCTGGAACGGCTCAGGGACGCCCTGGGAGGGCCGCTGGGCGTACGGCTGGGGGAACTGATCACCGAGGTGGAGCTGGACGCCACACGCGCCCGTGTGGCCGGTCTGCTCGCCTCCGGACGGCATCCGGAGCCCTCGGGGGAGTGGCCCGCGATCCCCTGGCCACCCGTGTAGCCCGGACGCACACTTCGGGGCCACGCGCAAGAACGCCTGTCCGGCCATCTGCCCTGGTCCGGTTCGTATACGGAACATCCGTCCGGTTAGGCTCAAGGTATGCATGCCTGGCCCGCTTCCGAGGTCCCCGCCCTGCCCGGCAAGGGCCGCGACCTCAGGATCCACGACACCGCGACCGGTGGTCCTGTGACCCTCGACCCCGGTCCCGTCGCCCGTATCTATGTCTGCGGCATCACTCCGTACGACGCGACCCACATCGGTCACGCGGCGACCTACAACGCGTTCGACCTCGTACAGCGCGTGTGGCTCGACACCAAGCGGCAGGTTCACTACGTCCAGAACGTGACGGACGTCGACGACCCTCTGCTGGAGCGCGCCGCACGGGACAACGTCGACTGGGTCTCCCTCGCCGAGCAGGAGACGACCCTCTTCCGCGAGGACATGACAGCCCTGCGGATGCTGCCCCCGAGGCACTACATCGGCGCGGTCGAGGCCATACCCGGGATCGTCCCGCTGGTCGAACGGCTGCGGGACTCCGGTGCCGCCTACGAACTGGAAGGTGACGTCTACTTCTCCGTGGAGGCGGACCCGCACTTCGGCGGGGTGGCCAACCTCGACACGGCGGCCATGCGGCTGCTGTCCGCCGAGCGCGGCGGCGACCCGGACCGTCCGGGCAAGAAGAACCCGCTCGACCCGATGCTGTGGATGGCGGCCCGCGAGGGCGAGCCCAGCTGGGACGGCGGTTCGCTGGGACAGGGCCGGCCCGGCTGGCACATCGAGTGCGTCGCGATCGCGCTCGACCACCTCGGCATGGGCTTCGACGTCCAGGGCGGCGGCTCCGACCTCGCCTTCCCGCACCACGAGATGGGCGCCTCCCACGCACAGGCGCTGACCGGCGAGTTCCCCATGGCCAAGGCGTACGTGCACGCCGGCATGGTCGCGCTCGACGGCCAGAAGATGTCCAAGTCCAAGGGCAACCTCGTCTTCGTGTCCACGCTCCGAAACGAAGGCGTCGACCCGGCGGCCATCCGGCTCGCCCTGCTCTCGCACCACTACCGGGCCGACTGGGAGTGGACCGACCAGGTGCTGCAGGACGCCGTCGCGCGCCTGGAGCGCTGGCGGGCCGCCGTGTCGCGGCCCGACGGACCGTCGGCCGAGGCGCTCGTCGACGAGATCCGCGAGGCCCTCGCGAACGACCTGGACGCGCCGGCCGCCCTCGCGGCCGTCGACCGCTGGGCCGCGCTCCAGGAGGAGCGGGGCGGCACGGACGAGGGCGCCCCCGGCGTCGTCTCCCGTGCGGTGGACGCCCTGATGGGCGTGGCCCTCTAGAACGCACGACGCCGGGCGCCGGACGGGTCGTCGCCCGTCCGGCGCCCTCTGTGCGCTCCACCGCGCGTCACGCGTGCGGTGGTCCGTCCGTCAGGCCGCTACTTGTTCACGATCACGGCCTGGATGGTGTTCGTCGAGGAGTCGTAGATCCCGATGACCTGCTGGCCGAAGGCGAAGGCCTCCTGGACCTCGTCGTGCGTCACCTGGTTCGGGTTGACCAGCGGACGCCAGGCCTGGTTGATGTACAGGTAGAGGATCGACGGCTGGCCCGGCAGCGGGGTGACGACGTCCCAGAAGTGCTCGGCGACACCGCTCGTCAGCGCGGCGGCCTCGACGGCACTGCGCATGACCAGTGGCTGGGCCTGCTGGCCCTGTTGTTGCTGCTGCTGCCCGCCGAGTTGCTGGAGCAGCTGCTGGAACGGCTGCTGCTGACCCAGCTGCTGGAGCTGCTGCTGCAGATGCTGGGGAACCTGCTGGCCCATGCCCTGCTGCTGCCCGAACGGCTGCTGCTGGCCGAACTGCTGGGGTCCGAACTGCTGCTGGCCGTAGCCCTGCTGCTGACCCTGCTGCGGGGGAGCCGTGCTAGGGCCCTGCTGGCCCTGCTGGCCGAACCCCTGCTGGCCGAAGCCCTGTTGGCCCTGCTGGCTCATCTGCGGGGTGGTGCTCATGCGGGTGCCACCTTCCCTCAATGGTTGGGTGATGGTTGGGCGTTGATGGGTGATGAGTGATGGGTGATGGCCGGTCGTGGCGACCGTTCATCGGATGTGGCCCGAAGGCCCGAAGGCCCGTCGGTCGGGTCAGCCCGTGACGACCAGGCCGACGATCTCGTCGTCCGAGAACCAGACCCGTACGTCGGGCCGGCCACCGGCGAAGGCGGCCTGCACCGACTGGCGGATCTCGGGAGACGGGTTGTGCAGGCTCCGCCAGCCGCCGGCCACGTAGAGCCGGAGCCTGGGCGGGAGTTCACGCGGATAGGGCACCAGCTCGTCCCAGTACCGTTCGGCCTGGCCCGAGCCGACCGCCCCCGGCAGCAGATGGGCGACCGCCGCCTTGATGTCCGGCCGGCTGCCGATCCGCTGCGACGCGGGCCGCCCCGGCGCGTCCTGCTGCGGGGAACCGGTGGCCCGCAGCACCTTGCGCGCCTTCTCCGGAGTCATCGACTCCTGGCCGGCCGCCCTGAGCATGCCCTGCAGCGCGGCCAGGGCGCCGACCACCACCGGGGAGGCGGAGGACGTCCCGGAGAAGGTGTCCGTGAACCAGGCGATCTCCTCGGCGCCGCCCTGCAGATCGCCGGGCCGGTCCCAGAAGCCGCCGGTCGTGGTGACCTCGCGGCCCCAGCCCTGCGCGTCGACCCGTGCCCCGTAGTTGGAGAACGCCAGCCGTGAGCGGTCCGGGCCGTGGTCGCGGCCGTGGGTGCCGGGCGGCGGGGCGCCCGCGCCGACCAGGATCGCGCCGGAGGACTGGTGGGAGGGGTTGAAGGGGTTGCGCCACCACTCGGGGAATTCGTCGGGGCGGCGTTCGTACACGGCGTCGTCCAGCGACTCGCCGCCGTTGCCCGCGGCCTCCACCACGATGATGCCCCGGGCGGTCGCGTACCGGATGGCCGCGAAGTCGTCGGGCCACCACTCGACGGGCGTGTAGCCGCGCTGGTCGTCGCGCTGCTGGTAGTCGAACCGCGGTCCCGGGCGGTGCAGTTCGATCAGGATGATGTCGCCGGGGCCGAGCCGGTCGGCCGCCGCGTGGATCGCCGCCGCCGTGCCGATGCCGTGGAAGGACGCGGCCGCGGTCACGCTGTCCGGCGCGATGCCGGTGATCCCGTACTCGTTGCGGTCGCCGCCGATCACCCCGATCACGGCGGTGCCGTGGTTGCGCCAGGCCAGATCCTGGATCGGGGTGCCTACGACAACCCCCGCCAGCTTCGCGGCGAGGTCCTCGTGGCCCAGCTGCCAGGCCCCCTCCACGTCGATCACGGTGACGCCCTGGCCGGACCCGCCGGGCCGCTGCCAGGCCCAGTACGCGTCCACGCCCTCGGGCGCCGGGCGCAGATAACCCTGGCGGCTGGTGAAGTCAGGGGTGACGGGGGCGCCCTCCTTGTGCCGCCTGGTCTCGTCGGCGCTCTGGCCGACGGACCCCACGGAAGCCGGTACGGCGGCCGGCTTCACGTACGCCGTGGCGATCTCCGGCAGCGCGGCGATCCGTGAACGCAGCTCCTGGGCCCGTTCCTCGCCGCCCCGTACCCGGTAGAAGAGGCCGAGGTCGGGCAGTGTCTCGGCGCCGTCGGCCGGCGGCTGGACCGCCGACCTGAGCCGTTCCTCGCTGCCGAACAGCGGCTCCAGCGCGAGCTGTTCGTCACTGAGGAACATGGTGAGTGCCGACACATCGGAGCCGGCCGCCGAACGGACCCCCTGGGCCCCGGCACGCAGTCGGGGCTCGGGCCGAGCGACGACGATCAGCTCCTGCTCGGCTCCCCGGTAGTTGAATCCCGCTCCGTCGGGCCCCGGTCCGGACGCTCCCGGGCCCCGCTCCGGCTGTACCTGGTCGGTCATCGCGTGCCGCTCCCTTCGGTCCGTGCAGGTGCTCAAGTGGTCGGTATCGCTGTCCAGTTGTCGTAAGTCCCGTTGTAGGAACTGTCGTTCGCCCCGTCGTTCACCCTGTCGTTCACCGGGTCGTTCGTCGGCGAACTGTTTCGGTGCTGTTTCCTCCGTTTGTGTCCTCCGGGCACACCCTGCTCCTCCCGGGCCGACTCGTCCACCCCCGAGTTCGCCAACTGCGTTTGGAAACAAATTGAATTGGGTACCGTGTGCAATTCGTCCGGAAACCGATGTCACGTCACAATCCGGCCAAAGGCTGCGGAGGCGGATGTCATGTGATGGGGTGACAGCGTCTGTTGACCGCAGGGCCGACAGCGCGTCGGCCCTCTCGTGGAAGGACGCACCGTGGCACTCGCAGACCGTTCCTTCGCACGTCGAAGACTCCTCACCACGGCCGCCGCCGTCGGCGGCGCGACCCTCCTGGGCGGTACGGCGCACGCGGCCGAAACGCGGGAGAAGGCCTGGCCCGACCGTTTTCCGCTGCCGGCCGGCTTCCAGCCGGAGGGCATCGCCATCGGCGCGACCCCGTACGCGTACTTCGGATCGCTCGCCGACGGCTCCCTCTACCGCGCGAGCCTCGCCACCGGGCGGGGCTCCGTCATCAGCCAGGGTCCCGGCGCCGGACACCCCAGCGTGGGCCTGAAGATCGACGGGCACGGCCGGCTGTTCGTCAGCGGCGGGGCCGGTGGTGATCTGCGGACCGTCGACGCGCGCACGGGGAAGATCGAGAAGACGTACGCCGTCGGTGGCTCGTTCGTGAACGACGTGATCCTCACTCCGCGCGCGGCCTGGTTCACCGACTCGTTCGCGCCCCGGCTCTACCGGCTGGCGCTCGACAGGCACGGGCGGCCCGGAGCCGTCACCCCCGTGCCCCTGGGCGGCGACTGGCAGCAGGGCCCGGACTTCACCGCCAACGGCATCGAGCGCACCCCGGACGGCAGCGCGCTCCTGGTGGTCAACGTCTTCGTCGGCGGCGGCACGCTGATGCGGGTGGAACCGGCCACCGGAGCCGCGAGCGCCGTGGACCTCGGGGGCGCCCAACTGCCCAACGGGGACGGCTTGTTGCTCCTCGGCCGGACCCTCTACGTCGTTCAGCAGCAGCAGAACGCCATCGACGTGTTCCGGCTGAACGCCGCCGGGACGCGGGGGCGGGCGCTCACCCGGATCACCGACCCGCGTTTCCGGATCCCGACCACGGCCGCCGCGTGGGGCGACCGCCTGTACCTCCCGAACGCACGCTTCGACGTCGAACCGACGCCGGACACGGACTACGACGCGGTGGCGGTACGCCAGGTGTGACGCCCGGCGCGTGACAGGTGACGTGCGAAGGGGCGGTCTGCCGCAGCACACCGCCCCTTCGTCAGGTCAGTCCTCCGAGCACGGTCAGTCCTCCGACGACTCCGGCGGCTCCTTCGAGTCCGCGGCACCCGGCGCACCCTCGCCGGACCCGGACCCGGTGGTCTCCTCGGCGTCGCCCGTCGCGCCGGTGGTGTCACCGGTGTCCCCGGCGGCGCCCTCGGTCGTCTCCGGCCGCTGCGGGCGCACCGGCTTCGGACGGCCGCCCGGACTGTCCCGGAGGTACGTGCCGGGATCGCCGCTCTCCGTGGCATGGCTGCCCGGCGCCGCGGCCGGCCCGCTCCCGTCCCGTCTGCGCAGGTAGCGCTCGAACTCGCGGGCGATCGCCTCGCCCGACGCCTCCGGCAGCTCGGCGGTGTCCCGGGCCTCCTCCAGCGTCTGCACGTACTCCGCGACCTCGCTGTCCTCCGCGGCCAGCTGGTCCACGCCCACCTGCCAGGCGCGCGCGTCCTCCGGCAGTTCGCCCAGCGGGATCCGCAGGTCGATGAGGTCCTCCAGGCGGTTCAGGAGGGCCAGCGTCGCCTTCGGGTTCGGAGGCTGCGACACGTAGTGCGGTACGGCCGCCCACAGCGACACCGCCGGTACGCCCGCGTGCGTGCACGCCTCCTGGAGGATGCCGACGATCCCCGTGGGGCCTTCGTACTTGGTCTCCTCCAGGTCCATCGTGCGGGCCAGGTCCGGGTCGGAGGTGACTCCGCTGACCGGCACCGGACGCGTGTGCGGGGTGTCGCCCAGCAGCGCGCCGAGGATCACCACGAGCTCCACGCCCAGCTCATGGGCGAAGCCGAGCAGCTCGTTGCAGAAGGAGCGCCAGCGCATCGACGGCTCGATGCCCCGTACCAGCACCAGGTCCCGCGGTTTGTCGCCGCCGACCCGGACCACTGACAACCTTGTCGTCGGCCATGTGATCTTGCGTACACCGCCGTCCAGCCACACCGTGGGCCGGTTGACCTGGAAGTCGTAGTAGTCCTCGGCGTCGAGCGCCGCGAACACCTCGCCCTTCCACTCGCTGTCCAGATGCGCGACCGCGGTGGAGGCGGCGTCGCCGGCGTCGTTCCAGCCCTCGAACGCGGCCACCATGACCGGGTCGACCAGCTCGGGAACCCCGTCGAGCTCGATCACTCAGCGCCTCCTTCCGACGTACCCTCACGTACGCCCCAACCTTACGGCTTGTGCACAGGGCGTCCGCAGCCCCCTCGCATGGGGGAGTGCCCGGATCACTGCCCCGTTCAGTGCCTCCGAACACCCAGCAGTCATCCGAGCTGTCGTGATCCTGCCGGGATCGCTCACAGCGTCGAGCGCAGCCACTGCTCCACGCTCGCGATGTGCACGGTCGCCCAGGAGCGGGCCGCCTCCGCGTCCCGGTCGCGCAGGGCGCCGAGGATCGCGCGGTGTTCGTGCAGGGTGCGGCTGACCGCGTCCTCCTGGGTCAGGCCCCGCCAGATCCGGGCCCGGGTGGTGGGTCCCGAGAGGCCGTCGAGGAGGGAGCAGAGCACGGAGTTGCCCGAGCTCTGCACGATGCCCCGGTGGAACTCCAGGTCGCAGGCGACCAGTTCCTCCACCGAGAGCCCGGCGCCCAGGGCGTCCAACTGGGCGGTCAGCGCGTCCAGTTGCTGTTCGCTGATCCGCTGCGCCGCCATCGCCGTCGCGGCCGGCTCCAGGATGCGGCGGACCGCGAGGAACTCCAGGACCGTGTCGTCGCGGTGGAAGTCCACGACGAAACTCAGCGCCTCAAGGAGGAGCTGCGGGTCGAGGCTCGTGACGTACGTGCCGTCGCCCTGCCGCACGTCCAGGATGCGGATCAGGGAGAGGGCGCGCACCGCCTCGCGCAGGGAGTTGCGGGACAGACCCAGGTCGGCGGCGAGCTCGCTCTCCTTCGGCAGCCGGTCGCCGGGGCGCAGCGCGCCGGAGACGATCATTCCCTTGATCTTCTCGATCGCCTCATCGGTGACTGCCATGGCGGGCCTCCCCGTCACTCGGGCCGTCGCTGGGACACCCGATGACTTGCATCTGTCTTGCGTCCGTCTTACATCCGATGTCTCATTATGCGGCTCACACGAGGTCGGACCGTGACACGAGAGCGGCCAGCTCCGCGAGCGCCGCACCCTCGTCGAGCGTGGTGAGCGTACGGCCGCGCATCAGGATCCGGCCGTCGACGACCGTGTCCCGTACGTCCTCGGCGCGGGCCGCGTACGCGAGCGTCGACCAGGGGTCGTGGCGGGGCGCCAGATGCGGGCCGCCCAGGTCCAGGACGATCAGGTCGGCGCGCTTGCCGGCCTCCAGCGAGCCCAGCTGGGCGTCAAGTCCCAGCGCGCGGGCGCCCTCGATGGTGGCCATGCGCACGGCCTGCTCGGCGCCCACGGCGGTCGGGTCCCCGTCGGCCTTGTGCACCAGGGCGGCGAGACCCAGGGAGCGCAGCATGTCCAGGGTGTTGGAGCTGACCGCGCCGTCCGTGCCGAGGCCGACCGTCACGCCCGCGCTCAGCAGCCGCGGCACGGGGGCGATGCCGCAGCCCAGCTTGAGGTTGGACACCGGACAGTGCGCGACGGACGTTCCGGTACGGGCCAGCGCCGCGATCTCGGCTCCGGTGAGGTCCACGGTGTGGGCCAGCAGCAGATCGGGGCCGAGCAGTCCGAGCGAGTCGAGCAGTTCGACCGGCCGCTTGCCGTACCGCACCTCGACGGTGGCGACCTCGGTGGCGTTCTCCGCCGCGTGGATGTGCAGCAGCGCGCCGAACTCCCGTGCCAGCGCGGCGATCCCGGTCAGTTGCTCGGGGGAGAGGGTGTAGGCGGAGTGCGCGAAGAGGACGGGACGCGTACCGGGCCGCCGCGCCTCTTTCCCGGTACGGCCCGCCAGGTCGCGCCGGGCCCACGCCAGCCGGTCCTCGTACGCGATGCCGTCGGCCGGATCCGGTACGTCCATGAAGGTGGGGCCCGTGTGCAGCCGCCAGCCCGCCTCGCGCGCGACCTGCTCGGCGGCCTCGTGGAACCAGTACATGTCGAGCGCGGAGGTCACCCCGGCCCGTACGCTCTCCGCGATCGCGACCCGGATCGCCGTCGCTACGTTCTCCGGCGACAGCAGCTCGCTCTCCCAGCGGATCACCCGCTCAAGGAACCCCTGGAGCGTCACGTCGTCGGCGCGGCCCCGCAGCAGAGTCATCGCCAGGTGGGTGTGCGCGTTGACCAGACCGGGGAGCACGAGACAGCCGCTCGCGTCGAGAGTCTCGGCGGCCGAGTGGCGCGCCCGCAGTTCCCCGGCGGGGCCCACCTCGACGATCTCGCCGTCGCGGACGGCCACGGCTCCGTCGGGCACGATCGTGCCGGCCCCGTCGACGGTCAGGACGTCACCGCCGTGGATCAACAGGTCGGCGCTCGCGGGGCGTTGGGAAGGAACGGTGACGGTCACAGCGCGCGCTCCTCCGCTTCCGCCAGCAGCCGCAGGGCTTCCAGCGCGACCACCGAGCCGCGCTCCACACCCGTCGCAACGATCTCGCGGTGCGGGTCGTAGCCGCCGGTACTCGCCTCGTCGACCAGCTCGTCCGCGTTCGCGCCGTCGATCACGAGCACCCCGCCCGCGGTCAGCCCGCGCAGCGAGGCCGTCACGTACAGCGCGGACAGCTCCATCTCGATAGCCGCGAGCCCCGCCCCCTCGTACGAGAACAGGGGTATCAGCCCCGGCTGGAACGCGGCGCGCGTCCACACCAGGCCGCGGTGGTGCGGAGCGCCCTGCTCACGTGCCGCCAGCTGGAGCGCGAGCACCGCCTCCGGGGTGGCCACCGCCGGATACTCGGGCGGCAGCAACTGCTGGGTCACCCCGTCGTCGCGTACCGCCGCCTCCGCGATGACCAGGTCGCCGTCCTGGATCCCGGGCCGCATCGCACCCGCCGTACCGAACCGTACGAAGGTGGACACACCCGCGTCCGCCAGCTCCTGGAAGAGCAGGATCGCGCCCGGCGCCCCCACGCCGTGGGAGGCGACGACGACCGGCACTCCCTTCCACGTCCCCGTGAAAGCACGGTATTCGCGGTGGTACGAGACCTCCTCGGCCCCGTCGAGCAGCGCGGCGACGATCGAGGCGCGTGCGGGATCGCCGACGACGACGGCCCGCGCGGGCAGCCCGGTGCGGGGTATGCGGGTGATGGGGGCCAGGTCCTGCGGGACCGGTTCCTGCGTCATGGGGTGACTCCAGTCGTACGCGTGGTCATGCGGGTACGGGCGGTGCGGCGGCGGTGCTGCGCCGTGCTGAGGAAGAGGGCGACGAGCGTGACGACGTACGGGGCGGCGTCGGTGGCCTGCTGCGGCATGCCGAGTCCCTGGAGCCGGAAGCCCGCGGCCTCGGCGAGACCGAAGAGCAGTGCGGCGAGCAGCACACCGAGCGGCAGTGCGCGGCCGAGCATGACGGCCACGACCGCGATCCAGCCACGGCCGGCCGTCATGTTCTCGGAGAACAACGTGACGTTGCCGAGGGCGAGTTGGGCCCCGGCCAGTCCGCACAGCACACCGGACACCAGCACGGCCGCGTACTTGTAGCGCGTCGGGCTCACTCCGAGCGTGGCGGCGGCCTCCGGTGCCTCGCCGACCCCGCGCAGCCGCAGCCCCCACACATGGCGGGACAGCAGCAGCGCGGTCACCCCGACCGCCGCCCACGCCAGATACGCGAGCGGCGAGAAGCCGCCGACCAGCGGCAGCCCGGCCAGTGACGGATCGTCGAAAGTGCCCTGCACGCCGAAGATCGTACGCAGCAGGAAACCGGTCAGGCCCACCGCCAGGAGGTTCATGGCGATGCCGAGCACGACCGCGTCACCGCGCAGGGTCACCGCGCCGACGGCGAGGATCAGCGAGTACGCGGCGGCGGCCAGCGCGGCGGCCAGCACACCGAGCCAGGGGCTGCCGGTGAACCAGCTGGTGGTGACGGCCGTGAAGCAGCCCATCAGCATCATGCCCTCAAGGCCGATGTTGAAGACGCCCGCCCGCTCGCACAGGGCGCCGCCGAGCGCGGCCAGCAGGATCGGCGTCAGCGCGCGCAGCGCCGACATGAGGAGATCGGAGTCGAAGAACATCAGGCGAACTCCCCCTGGGAGGCGGGTTCCTTGGCGGTGGGCGCCGGGTCGTCCGGCTCGTGCGCGGCGGGTTCCTGCGGGTCCTGGGGCTTTCGGCGCCGCAGCCGCGGGAAGCGCAGCCGCGCCGCGAGGAACACGATGACGATGGCCTGCAGCACCTGCGTCAGCTCGCGCGGTACCTCGGTCGTGCGCTCCATGGACAGTCCGCCGACCTGGAGGACGGCGAAGAAGAACGCCGCCACGACCGTTCCCAGCGGGGCCGCCGCGGCGAGCAGCGCCGCGGTCAGGCCCGTCCAGGTGTAGCCGGGGGCGGTCAGCGATCCGTCGAGGAAGCGGTAGGGGAAGCTCAGCACCCCGATCGCGCCGACCAGTCCGGCCAGCGCGCCCGAGGCCGACACCAGCCGGAGCGTGAGCCCCTTGCGTTCCACGCCCGCGTACGCGGCGAAGCGCGCGTTGAGGCCGGTCATCCGGATCTCGTACCCGACGGCCGTGCGCCGGTCCGCGAACCAGTACGCGCCCGCCGCGAGGACGACCAGTACCAGTCCGGCCGTCACGGTCGACGTGCCGAAGGCGGGCAGCGCCACGCCCTCCGGGAGGCGCCGCGTCTGGGGCAGGCTGGAGCCCGGCTCCTTCAGCGGATAGCGCACCAGATAGGAGGCGAGCGAGGTCGCCGGATAGCTCAGCAGCAGGCTGCTCACCAGCAGCGGCACCCCGAACCGGTTCTCGCACAGCGCGGCCAGCGCGGCGT
The DNA here is from genome assembly GCF_003024195.1 of Streptomyces dioscori. Taxonomy (GTDB): domain Bacteria; phylum Actinomycetota; class Actinomycetes; order Streptomycetales; family Streptomycetaceae; genus Streptomyces; species Streptomyces dioscori. The sequence goes on along the minus strand of NZ_KZ679055.1, from coordinate 25,088 downwards.
ACGCGGCGCCCGCCAGGACCCCGGCGAGCAGCGCCGCGACGACGGTGAGCGGCGCGGGCAGCGGCGAGTACAGACCGGTGACGGTGGCGGCGATCCCGCCGAGCACCATCTGTCCGTCCCCGCCCAGGTTGATGAGCCCGGCGCGCAGCGGGATCGCCAGTGCGAGGGCCATGCCCAGCACACTCGTGCCCGTGGTGAGCGTCGACCCGATCCCGTCGGCCCCGAGGGAGCCGGTGACGACCGCCCCGTACGCGGCGAACGGATCGGCGCCGGTGCCCACCAGGAACAGGGCACCGATGACGAGCCCGGCGACGACGGAGAAGGTGACGGGGGAGCGCAGTGCTCCCTTGATACGGGCCGTCCCATTCCTACGGGCCGCTCCCTTGGTACGGGCCGCTTCCTTGATGCGGGCCGCTCCCTTGGTACGGGCCGGGTCCGGGGCCGAGGCCATGTCAGTCTCCGTCCGTGTCGGGGGTGTCGTCCGGGTCGGGGGTGTCGGCACGGGGAGCGGCGGCGCCGCCCGCCATGGCCAGGCCCAGCGTCGCCTCGTCCGCGTCCGACCTGTCGTACGAGGCCGTCACCCGGCCCTCGTACATCACCAGGATCCGGTCGGCCAGGCCGCGGATCTCGCTCAGTTCGGCGGAGACGAGGAGGACGGCGTGGCCCGCGTCGCGGTAGGCGATCAGCTCGTCGTGGATGGCCTGGATCGCGCCGATGTCCACGCCTCGCGTGGGCTGCTCGACCAGCAGCAGCGGGGCGTCGTGGGCCAGTTCGCGGCCGATCAGCAGCTTCTGCAGATTGCCGCCGGACAGGGCGGTCGCCGGCACGTCGGGTGTGGACGCCTTGATGCCGAAGCGGTCGACGAGTTCGCGCGCGTGGGAGCGTACCGCCGAGGGCGGCAGCAGACCGTGCCGCGAGGACAGCGAGGTGCGGTGGTGGCCCATCGCGAGGTTGTCCGCGACGGAGGCCGCGGGCGCGGTGCCGACCGCGTGCCGGTCCTCCGGAACGTAGGCGAGGCCCTTCGCCCGCCGCTCGGTGGCCGAGGCGTGCGTGATGTCCTCGCCGCGCAGTCCGACCCGCCCGGCGGTGGCGGGCCGCAGCCCGGCGAGCGCCTCGACCAGCTCGCTCTGCCCGTTGCCCGCGACCCCCGCGATGCCGACGATCTCCCCGGCCCGCACCGCCAGCCCGACGTCGTGCACGCCCGCCGTGCGCAGCCCCTCGACGGCCAGCACCACGTCACCGGGCGTGCCCGGCGGGTGGACGCGGTCCAGCTCGACGTCGCGGCCGGTCATCGCCGCCGCGATCCCCGCGCCGCTCGTGTCGGCGGTACGCAGCCGGGCGACGACCCGGCCGTCCCGCAGCACCGTGACGTTGTCGCTGCCCTCCAGCACCTCACGCAGCTTGTGGGTGACAAGGATCACCGTCCGGCCGCGGGCCGTCAGCGACCTGAGCACCACGAACAGCGCGTCGGCCTCGGCGGGTGTCAGCACCGCCGTCGGCTCGTCGAGGATGAGCGTACGGGCGCCGCGGTGCAGCAGCTTCAGGATCTCCACGCGCTGGCGCAGCCCCACCGGCAGGTCCCCGACCCGGGCGTCCGGATCGACGACGAGACCGTGCTCGGCGCCCAGTTCACGGACCCGACGCCGGGCCGCCGCCCGGTCCACCAGGCCGAAACGGCGCGGCTCAGCCCGGTAGACGACGTTCTCGGCGACCGTCAGCGAGTCGAACAGCTTGAAACTCTGGTGGACCATGCCGAGCCCGGCGGCCATCGCGGCGCTCGGACTCCCGAAGGACACCTCGACGCCGTCGATACGGATCGACCCCGCGTCCGGCCGCTCCATCCCGTACAGGACGGACATCAGCGTCGACTTGCCCGCGCCGTTCTCGCCCATCAGCGCGTGGATCTCACCGCGCCGGACCGTCAGATCGACCGCGTCGTTGGCGAGGGTGCCGGGGAAACGCTTGGTGATGCCGCGCAGCTCGACGGCCGGGGGCAGTCCGGCGGCGGGTATCGGTTCGGCGGCGGGTGTCGGCCCGGCGGCAGGCGTCAGTGCTGGGGAGCCCGCGCCGTCGCCCGCCGCCGGTATGTCACTTGGCGGCCGGGTCATCGACCGTCAGCTCTCCGGACACGATCTGGTCGCGCAGCGCCTCGACCTTCTTCAGCACGTCCTTGTGGTCGGCGATCACGCACTTCGACGCGTCCACACCGTCCTCAAGGCCGGTCAGGCTGATGCCGCCCTCCTTGAGGCCGTACGAGACGGTCTTGCCCGCCTTGCCTGCCAGGACCTGCTCGATGCCCTCCTGCACGGCGACATCGGTCTTCTTGATCACGTTGTCGACGACGGTGCCGGGAGCGGCCGTGCACTGGTTGACGTCCACGCCGTACGCGTACGCCTTCTTCGCCTTGGCCGCCTCGAAGACGCCGTAGTTGCCGGCCGCGGCCGCCGCCATGATCTGGTCGGTGCCCTTGGCGAGCAGCGAGTTCGCCTGCTCCTTGGCGCGCGCCGAGTCGTCGAACGGCGACTGCCCGCCGACGAAGCGGGTGCTCGCGGACGCCTTCGCGGCGACCTTCTTCGCACCGGCCGCGAACGGGTCGCTGTAGCGCCGGAACTGCCCGGTGTCGAGTACGACGACCGCGCCGACCTTGCCGTTCTCGCTGAGCAGCCCGGCTTCGGCGCCCGCCAGATAGACACCCTCGTGCTCACGGAAGACCGCGCAGCTCACGTTCGCGAACGTCTTCTCGGTGCAGGCGTCGACCATCAGGAACTGCTGCTTCGGGTGCGCCTCGGCCTGCTGCGCGACCACGTCGGCGAACTCGAAACCGACCAGCACGACGACGTCGGGCGCGGCGTCGACCGCGGCCTGCACGTTCTGCTGCTGCGAGGCGCTGTCGGAGGACTGGTAGACCTTCTGCGTCCCGTCGTGCGCCTTCGCCGCCGCCTTCACCCCGTCGACCGCCAGCTTCAGGAACTGGTTCTGACCGACCGAGTCCGGCGTCACCAGCGTGAAGGACTTGCCGTCGCCCTTGGCGCCGGCCGAGGAACTGTCGTCCTTCGCGGCGGCGTTGCAGCCGGTCGCGGCCACGGCCAGCAGCACACTGCCGGAAGCGACGGCGGCGAGGCGCAGCGAGCGGGGTCTACGGGTACGGGTACGAGGCATGGGACCGGCCTTCCGTGAAGGTGCGTGCGGCGACGGTGCGCGCTCAAGCACAAACGCTGAGAGGTGAGGAGGAACCAGGGGTGGCACGGGGGACACCGGAACGGGAGCCGGTGTCTCGGCGGTCAGCGTCGACAGCCGTCGCTTGCACAGCGGCCGTGGTCGAGGAAGCGGCGCATCGTCAGCAGCACACGTCCTCCAACACATCGGCCCTCAGGGCTGCGGGTGCTGGACTGTAACACCGGTTTCCGGACATGCGCGCAACTGTCTCGAACTGTGGTTCTTCGAGGTCATGTACGGTGTCGCGCATCTTCGGAACTTCAGGAGTGCCCCGCTATGCCCCAGGAACTGCGCGCTGTCGACTGGACCGGAAACAGCCTCGCGCTCATCGACCAGACCGTCCTCCCGCAGCGCACCGAGACCCGCCACATCCGTGACGTGGACGACCTGGTGGACGCGATCCGGCGGCTCGTCGTCCGCGGGGCGCCCGCGATCGGCGCAGCCGGGGCGTACGGGGTGGCGCTCGCGATGCTCCAAGGGGAGCGCGAAGGCTGGTCCCGAGACCAGGTCCTCACGGCCGTCGCGCGCATCCGCGAAGCCCGGCCCACCGCGGTCAACCTGATGGTGTGCGTCGACCGGGTGCTGACCCGCTTCGACGACGGCCTCGAAGCGGTGCTCGCGGAGGCGGCGGCCGTCCAGCGCGAGGACGTGGCGGCGAACCGGGCGATGGGCGCGTTCGGGGCGGACTGGCTGCTCAAGCGCGTCGGCGTGGACCGGCCGCTGCGGGTGCTCACCCACTGCAACACCGGGGCGCTCGCCACAGCCGGCTGGGGCACGGCGCTCGGCGTCATCCGCGAACTGCACGCCAGGGGAGCCCTTGAGGTGGTGTACGCCGACGAGACGCGCCCTCTGCTGCAGGGCTCACGGCTCACCGCCTGGGAACTGGTGCAGGAGGGCATCCCGCACTTCGTCCAGGCGGACGGGGCGGCGGCCGGGACGATCCTGCGCGGCGAGGTGGACGCGGCGATCGTCGGGGCCGACCGGATCGCGGCGAACGGGGACACGGCGAACAAGGTCGGCACGGTGGGGGTCGCACTGGCGTGCGCCGACGCCGGGGTGCCGTTCCTGGTGGCCGCGCCCACGACGACCGTCGATGTGGCGACGGCCACGGGGGCCGACATCCACATCGAACTGCGGGACGAGTCCGAGGTCCTGGAATGGTCGGGCATCCGGACCGCGCCGGCCGGGTCCCGAGGCCACAACCCCGCCTTCGACGTCACCCCCGGCCGCCTGGTGACGGCCCTGGTGACGGAACGGGGCGTACTGGAGGTGTCGGCGGGGGAACTGCCGGGGGACAGGCTGAGCTAGCAGGACTTGTCGCTCGGCTGCGGGCCGGTGGGGGTGAGCCGCGCAGTTCCCCGCGCCCCTGACGGGGCGTGGGCTCGGGCCAGTGTTCTGACCGCGACCCGGTGGGGGCCGGCCGCGCCGTTCCCCGCGCCCCTCAAAAGCGGGGCTGCGCCCCGGCTTTTGCCCCTTGAGGGGCGCGGGGAACGGCGCGGCCAACCCCCACCGGCCCGCAGCGAAGCTACAACCGGCACCCCCTCAGGGGCGCGGGGAACGGCGCGGCCAACCCCCACGCACCCGCAGTCGACGAACGGCCTCCGTCGTGAAGGGGCGCGGGGAACGGCGCGGCCGGCCCCCACCGGCCCGCAGGCGGTCAAACCCCCGTCAGCGCCCCGTACCCGTGAGTTCCAGTTCCAGCAGCCACTCCACGACCTCCGTGTGGTGGCGGGCCTGCCGAGGCGAGTCTCCCCAGACATACAGACCGTGGCCCGCCACGACAACCGCCGGCATCCGCACATCCCGCGCAGCCTCAAGCCGGTCCCCGAGCACCGTCATGTCCTGGCTGTTGGCGATGACAGGAAGCGTGACCTCCACACCATGGGCCGGCACCCCCACCCCCTTCAGCATCTCCAGGTCCGACAGGACGATCCCGCCGGGCGACCGCCGCCCCAGCGCGACGGACGCCACCGTGTGCACGTGCACGACGGCACCCGCGCCGGTCAGCGCCGCCACGCGCGCGTGCAGCGCCGCCTCGGCGGACGGCCTGCCGCCGCTCACCGCGTCCCCCCGTTCATCGACCAGCACGACATCCGCCGGCGTCAGCTCACCCTTGTCGTGACCGCTCGCCGTCACCGCGAGCCGCAGCGGATCGCGGGAGAGCACCACGGACAGGTTCCCGGAGGTGCCACGCATCCAGCCGAAGGACGCGAAACGGGCGGACTCGGCCGCGAGGACGGCCCCGGCCTCCTCCAGATCCAGCGTGCTGACGTCCGTGCTCACGTGCTGCTCCCTGAAGTACTGGCGCCGCTACCGCTGCTGGTGCCGCCGCCGATGATGTCGATCTCGTCGAACGACCCCGCCTGCGCGTGGTCACCGACGCCCTGCTCGAAGTACGGTTCCCCGGCCCGCCGGATCCCCACGGCGTGCCACCCCGCGGCCCGCGCCGCGTCCAGCTCGCCCGGCCGGTCGGAGAGGAACAGGAGGCGCCCGGCCTCCGTACCGGTCGCCGCGGCGATCCGCCGGTACGACTCCGGCTCCTGCTTGGGCCCCGCGTTCTCCGTGTCGTACAGCCCGTCGACGAGCGGCAGCAGATCACCGTCCGGGCTGCTCGCGAACCACGCGCGCTGCGCGGCCACGGACCCGGACGAGTACACGTGCAGCCGTACGCCGCCGGAGTGCCACCGCCGCAGTACCGGCACCACATCGTCGTAGAAGTGCGAGACCAGGTCGCCGCGGCCGAACCCTTCGGACCAGATGAGGCCTTGAAGGGTCTTGAGCGGGGTCGCCTTCACATCCCCGTCGAGCCACTCGTTGAGCGCCCTCTCGACCCGTACGGGGTCGGCGTCCGGCTCGCCCAGCAGTTCACGTACCTGGGCGACCGCCCGCCGTACCTCCGGATCGTCGCCCCGTTCCGCGAGGAGCGCCCCGAACCGGGAGCGCGAGTACGGGTAGAGCACGTCGACGACGAAGCCCGTGGCGCTCGTGGTGCCCTCGATGTCGAGCACCACGCCGTCCACGTCGAACGTCAACGGCAGGCTCACGCCGCGGCCCGGTCCTGCTCGTACCCCGCCGCGATGGTGTCGTAGTCGGGGAAGCGGCCGGCGATGGTGGACCCGGTGAAGCTGCCGATCCAGCCGTCCTCCTCGTGGAAGAAGCGGATCGCGGTGAACGCGGGCGAGGTCCCCATGTCGAACCAGTGCGTCGTACCACGCGGCACGCCCAGCAGGTCGCCCTTCTCGCAGAACACGGCGTGCACCTCGCCGTTCACGTGCAGATAGAAGATCCCGGAGCCCGCGACGAAGAACCGGACCTCGTCATCGTCGTCGTGCGTGTGCTCCTGGAGGAACTTCTCCCGCGCGGCCTTCGCCTTCGCCGGGAACTCCGGGTCGTCGCTCGGGTGCAGCCCGAGGACGTCGACCGTGGTGAAGCCCTCCTCGGCGTTCAGCTTGTCGATCTCCCGGCCGTACGCGGCGAAGACGGTCTCGGTGTCGGCGTCCGCGGGAACGTCCTCGCGGACCGGCCACTGCTCGTAGCGCACCCCGAGCGGAGCGAGCGCGGCGGCGATCTCGGCGGGCTCGGAGGTGCGGCGCACCGTCGTCTCGGGTCCGGACTCGGGCCACGTGGTCAGCAGGGTCATGAGAGCAACTCCAGGAGTGGGAAGGGGCGGTGAGGGGCGGTGAGGGGCGGTGGGTGTCCGTCCGGCCGTCCGGACACCGGACAGGCAGCCGAACCGAACCGGGCCGGACCGAACCGGACCGAACCAATCCAGTCCGGTCGCGGGCGGCTCGGGCCGCGCGGCGGGCGGCGGCTCGAACGGGGATCTCGACGTCGGGATCCGGACCCGTGATCAGCCGCGACACACCGCGCCGGTACAGCGGTGTGTCGCTGTCGCGCAGGGTGTCGTCATCGGAGACCTCACTGTCCCGGGTCGGGTGCCGGTCCCGAGATCGTAACTCCCGACCGGCGGTCGGCCGAGTGTGACGAAGTTGTTGTCTCAACCACTGAGAATGCGTTCTTAAAACTTTGACGGCTGGCTGGAAACGTTCTCATGATCTGCGTATGAAGACGCTGCTGCTCGTGCGGCGGCTGTACGTGGACTTGCTCCGGTCGACCACAGCCCGCTGTCGCTGACCCGCCCGCGGCCATGGCCTGAACAGGCCCCCGCCCGGCGCTCCGGACCGGCACCCCCGCACGCCGCACGCCCTCTTCTCCTCTTCCGCGCACCGCCCCTGGAGCCGTCATGCCCCGTACCCGTACCCGCCTGCCCCGTACGCCTCTCGCCCGGACGCGTCTGCCCTTCGCCGCGCTGTCGATGGCCTCCGCCTCCGCCCTCCTCCTCGCCGGCTGCTCGCAGTCGTCGGACGCCTCGGAGAAGGCCGGCGACAGCGCCGCCCCGGCCGCGACCGCCACCGGGAAGAAGCCCGCGCCGTTCAGCGAGGGCAAGGTCAAGGTTGCGCTGGTCCGGCAGAGCGGCGCCGGTGACTACTTCGAGCAGTGGGGCAACGGCGCCAAGGCCCAGGCGAAAGCCCTCGGCATCGACCTCACGGTGTACGACGCCCAGGCGGACAACGCCAAGCAGGCCACCGACCTCTCCTCGGCCATCAACTCCGGGGCGAAGACGATCATCGTCGACCACGGCTTCCCCGCCACGATCCAGCCGGAGATCGACAAGGCGGTGAAGAAGGGCATCAAGGTCGTCGTCTACGACGTGGAGACCACGAACAAGTCGGTCGTCAGCACCAAGCAGGACGACGCCAGCATGGCCCAGGCCGTCCTCGACGTGATGGCCGGTGAACTCGGCAAGGACGCCAAGGTCGGCTACGTCAACGTCGCCGGGTACGCGGCCCTCGACAAGCGCGACAGCGTCTGGAAGAAGACGGCCGACGCCAACGGCTGGAAGCAGGCCTTCAAGGTCGGCAAGGTCACCGACTCCACGGCCACCGACAACGTGCCCCTGGTCAGCGCCGCGCTCACTCAGCACTCGGACGTGGCGGGCGTCTTCGCCCCCTACGACGAACTCGCCAAGGGCACCGTCCTCGCCGTCCAGAACAAGAAGCTCCAGGGCAAGGTGAAGGTCTTCGGCGCGGACGTCTCCAACGCCGACATCCAGAACATGACCGCCAAGGACAGCCCCTGGGTGGCCACCGCGGGCACGGACCCCTCGGCGGTCGGCGCCGCCGTCGTGCGGACCGCGGCCCTGGAACTGGCCGGACAGCTCAACAAGACCTCGGTCGAGTTCCCGGCCGTCGCGATCACCCAGGACTTCCTGACGAGCAAGAACATCAAGAACATGGACCAGCTGCGCGAGGCGCTGCCCGCGCTGGACCTCGCCAAGGTCAGCACGGCCGACTGGATCCCCAATGTCGCCCACTGACACCGGCACCCGTGGGCCCGCCGCGCCCGTCCCGGCCACCGCGCCCGCCGCGGTGAGTCTGCGCGGCGTCGGTATGGCCTTCGGCGGGAAGACGGTTCTGGAGTCCGTCTCGCTGGACATCGCGCCCGGCAGTGTCGTCGCGCTCCTCGGCGCCAACGGCGCGGGCAAGTCCACCCTTATCAAGATCCTCTCCGGGGTGCACACCGACCACAGCGGGCAGGTCGAGGTGAACGGCGGGCCCGCCGCGCTCCGGTCCCCGCTCGCCGCCCGCCAGCTGGGCATCCAGACGGTGCACCAGCGGATCGGCGAGGGCATCGTCCCCGGCCTCACCGTCGCCGAGAACCTCGTCTTCGAGGAACTGGCCCAGCGCCGCGGCAACCCGTTCCTCGACGGGCGCAGGCTGCTGGCCCGCGCCCGGGAGATCCAGTCGGCGCTCGACCTCGGCTGGAGCGACCAGGTCCTCAAGCGGGACGTCACCGAACTCGGCATCTCGGACCGGCAGTTGCTCATCCTGGCCCGCGCCCTCGCGACCAGCCCCCGGCTCCTCGTCCTCGACGAGCCGACCTCCGCGCTCTCCGCCGCCGAGGCCGAGCGCCTGTTCGCACTCGTCGAGCGGATGCGAGGCGACGGCATCGCCGTCCTGTACGTCTCCCACCGCCTCGGTGAGATCGACGCACTCGCCGACCGGCTGGTCGTCCTGCGGGACGGCCGTCTCACCGAGGACCAGTCCAAGCCCTTCGACTGGGACCGCGCCCTGCGCGCCATGCTCGCCCAGGCCCAGGGCGCGCAGACGGCCCGCCCCACGGACGCCAAACAGAGCCCGCTCTCGGGTTCGGGTTCCGGTTCCGGTGAGACCGCCGTCTCACTCAAAGGCGTACCGCTGCTCCCCGGCCGCACCCCTCAGGACCTCGACCTCAGGGCGGGCGAAGTCACGGGCGTGGTCGGTCTGCTGGGCGCGGGCAAGACCGAACTGGCCCGCGGCCTCTTCGGCGCCGAGCCGTTCGCGACCGGAACGGTCGAACTGGACGGCAGGCCCTACACGCCCCGCCGCCCCGCCGACGCGATCCGCCGAGGAGTACACCTCGTCCCCGAGGACCGGCACGCCGACGCCCTGGTCCCCGGCTGGTCCCTGGCCCAGAACGTCTCCCTGCCGTTCCTCCGAGCCCTCTCCACGGCCGGGCTCGTGAACCGGCGCAGGGAGAACGCCCTCGGCCGCGGCACCATCGAACAGCTCGGCGTCGTCGCCCGCGACGAACACAGCACGGTGGAGGAACTGTCCGGCGGCAACCAGCAGAAGGTCGTCGTCGGCCGCTGGCTCGCCGAGAAACCCCGTGTCCTCATCCTGGACGAGCCGTTCCGAGGCGTGGACATCGGTGCCCGCCGAGACATCGGCCGCCGCGCCCGCGCCCTGGCCGCCGAAGGAGCCGCCGTCCTCGTCCTGTCCGCCGACGTGGACGAGGTCCTGGAGGTCGCCGACCGGGTCGTCGTCCTCGCCGCGGGAGAGATCCACCTCGACGCGTACGGCGAGGACGCGGAGCGCGACCGCGTCATCCGGACCATCTCGGCGTCGGTCTGATGCCGGCCACCGGGAAGCCGCACACGAAGCCGCACACGAAACCGCACACGAAGCCGCACACGAAGTCACGTACAAGGCCACGCACGAAGCCATACACCAAGTCACACCGGGAAGTTCGGGGAAGCGCGCCATGACCACCACCCAGAGCACCGAGGTGCCGACCAAGGCGGCCCTGGTGCCCGCGACCTCCCCGGCCCTGCGGATCCAGAGCGCCGTCATCAAGTACGGCTTCATCTTCGTCACCGTCACGCTCTTCGCGTACTTCGCGCTCAGCGAGCCGTCCTTCCGCGACTCCGCGACGCTCCTGGACACCCTCCGGTACGTGTCCGTCGCCGCGATCCTCGGCCTGGGCGTCACCCTCACCATGGCGGTGGGCGGCATCGACATGTCCGTCGGCGCCGTCGCGGGGCTCGGCGTCACGGTCGCCGCCAAGACGATGGTCTCGTACAACCAGGTCGGTCTCGTGGCGATCCTCGCCGTGATCGCGGCGGGCGCGCTGGCCGGACTGCTCAACGCCCTGCTGATCGTGGTCCTCAAGATCCCCGACATGCTGGCCACCCTCGGCACCATGTTCGTGATCCAGGGCACCAAACTCGTCCTGGTCGACGGCCAGTCCATCACTCCCGGCATGACCCAGGCCGACGGATCCACCGCCCCGGGGAAGTTCACCGAGGGCTTCCTGCGCATCGACCGCGGCACGGTCCTCGGCGTCCCCGTCTCGGTGCTGATCTTCGGCGCGCTCACGGTCGTGGCCTGGGTGTTCCTCGCCCGCACCCGCTGGGGCCGCGTCCTGTACGCGATCGGCGCGAACCCGGAGGCCTCCCGGCTGGCCGGCATCCGCGTCGGCGCCTACCGGGCCCTGGCGTACGTCCTGTCCGGCGTCCTCGCCTCGATCGGCGGCCTCATCCTGGCCTCCCGCATCGGCCAGGGAGACGTCTCGGCGGGCACCTCCCAGCTCCTTGAGGCGGTGGCGGTCGCCCTGGTCGGCACCTCCGTCCTCGGCCGGGGCCGCCCGAACGTCTGGGGCACCGCCCTGGGCGCCGTCCTGATCGGCATCATCACGACCGGCCTGACCATCAAGGGCCTGCCGTACTACACGCAGGACGTCGTCGAGGGCGCGGTCCTCATCCTCGCCCTGATCTTCAGCTTCACCCTGTCCAAGCGCCGTACCGCATAAGGGAGTTCACAGTTCTCATGGGCTACCGCATCCTGGAGACCGAGGACGTGCCCGCGTACCTGCGTGAGCGCGGCCACTGGGACGACCTGGAGGACATCCACGTCCGCGAGGTCTCCGACGGCAACATGAACCGCGTGTTCCTCGCCGCGAACGGCGCCGGCACCCGCGGCCTCGCCGTCAAGCAGGCCCTGCCCTGGGTCCGGGTCGCGGGCCCCTCCTGGCCGATGAGCCCCGAACGTGCCGACGCGGAGGCCCGCGCCTACGAACAGGTCGCCAGGGTCGCCCCGGACAAGATCCCGGCGATCCACGGCTACGACCCCGGCCACTACGCCCTCGTCATGGAGGACATGTCCGACCTGGAGGTGCTGCGCACGGTCCTCAACGCGGGCGCCTCCTACGGCCCGGACACCTCACGCAGGATCGGCGAGTTCGTCGCGCAACTCACCTTCGCCACCAGTGACTTCGGCATGCCGTCCGCCGAGCGCAAGGCCCTGATCGCCGCCTCCGTCAGCCCCGAGCTGTGCAGGATCACCGAGGACGTCGTCCTCTCCGAGCCCTACATCGAGCACGAGCACAACCACTGGCATCCCGAACTCGACGACCTGGCCGCCGAGTTCCGCGCCGACACCCGGCTGCGCACCGAGGTCGCCGAGCTGCGCCACACCTTCATGACGTCCGCGCAGGCCCTGCTCCACGGCGACCTGCACACCGGCAGCGTCATGGTCGGCGAACGCGACGGCACCCCTGTGATCCGCGTCTTCGACCCCGAATTCTCCTTCGTCGGCCCGATCGGCTACGACATCGGCCTGTACTGGGCCAACGTCCTCGTCGCCACTGCCCGGGCGCGCGCCCTCGGTACCGTCACCGACCACGCGGCCCAACTCCGCCTCTCCTGGGAGGGGTTCGAGTCCGAGTTCCGCCGCCTGTGGCCGACCCGCGTCGACACCTTCTTCGACGACGCCTACCTCGACCGTTTCCTGCGCCGCGTGTGGACCGACGCGGTCGGCTTCGCGGGCACCGAGATCGTCCGCCGGATCATCGGCTTCGCCCACCTCACCGACCTGACGACCCTGCCCGACCCGGTCCCCGCCTCCCGCGCCACACTCCTGCTCGGACGCGAACTCATCCTCCGCAGGGCGGAACTGCACAGCCCCGAGGACATCGAAGGCATCCAGAACACCGAGAACACCGAGAACGGCGACAGCACGACCGAGTGCCTCGTCCCCTGAACGTGCGGGCCCGGTGGGGGTGGGCCGCGCAGTTCCCCGCGCCCCTCGGGGAGGGGCTGCGCCCCGTCCCACCCAGGGGCGGGAGGGCTGCGCCCCGTCCCACTCAGGGGCGCGGGGAACGGCGCAATCTTTCGGCTTTGAGCCGCGCAGGGAACGCGGCGCCCAGCCCCGCTCTTTCAGGGGCGCGGGGAACTGCGCGACCGGCCACGACGGGGCCGCACCCGCTCACCGGCGGGTGCGGCCCCGTGGGGGCGGGCCCCAAGTGCCTACTTGTTGTCGAGCAAGTTCTGGACCTTGCCCCGTATCTCGTCATCCGCCAGGCCGCGGATCGTGAGGGTCGTGCGGCGCCGCAGGACGTCGTCCGCCGTCTCCGCCCACTCGTTGTCGCGCGCGTACACGACCTGCGCCCAGATCTCGGGCGCGTCCTCGTGCACACGCCCCGCCAGCTCCGGGTTGTCCTCGGCGAGGCGCGCGATGTCGAAGGCCAGCGAGCCGTAGTGCGTCGCGAGGTGCTTGGCCGTGTCGGCGCCCATCCGCGGACCGGCCGCGGGGGTGTCGACGAGGAGCCGGTGCGCGACCGCGCGCGGATTGGCGACACCCGGCAGCGGCAGCTTCTTCGGCAGCGCGGAGACCGGCTCGAAGTCCTCGCCGAGCGGCCGGCCCGGCAGCGTCTCCAGCTGCTTCATGACGGTCCGGCCGATGTGCCGGAACGTCGTCCACTTGCCGCCCGCGACGGACAGCATGCCGCCCCGGCCCTCGGTGACGACGGTCTCCCGCTTGGCCTTGGACGTGTCGCCGGGGCCGCCGGGCAGGACGCGCAGTCCCGCGAAGGAGTACGTGATCAGGTCGCGGGTCAGCTGCTTGTCGCGGATCGAGAACGCGGCCTCGTCGAGGATCTGTGAGATGTCCTTCTCGGTGACCGAGACGTCCGCGGGGTCGCCCTCGTACTCCTCGTCGGTCGTGCCGAGCAGCAGCATGTCCTCCCAGGGGAGGGCGAAGGTGATGCGGTACTTGTCGATCGGCGTGGCCAGCGCGGCCTTCCAGGGGGAGGTGCGCTTGAGGACCAGGTGCGCGCCCTTGGAGAGGCGGATGGAGGGCGCCGCGTTCTCGTCCTCCATCTTGCGCAGGTGGTCCACCCAGGGCCCGGTCGCGTTCAGCACCAGGCGCGCCGACACGCCGAACTCGTCACCGGAGAGCGTGTCCTTCAGTTCGGCGCCGGTCACCCGTCCCCGGGTGAAGCGCAGGCCGGTGACGGCGGCGTGGTTGAGCACGGTGGCACCCGACTCGACGGCCGCGCGGACCGTCATCAGGGCCATCCGGGAGTCGTTCATCTGGTCGTCGCCGTACACGGCCACGGCCTTCAGGTTGTCCGTACGCAGCTCGGGAACGTCCTGCGCGGCCTTCGACGGCGAGAGCAGGTGCCCGACGCCGTCACCGAAGGCCGACAGCGCCGAGTACGCGAAGACACCCGCGCCCAGCTTCGCCGCGCCGTGCGGCCCGCCCTTGTACACGGGGAGGTAGAACGTGAGCGGGTTCGCCAGGTGGGGGGCCACCTGACGGGAGACCGCACGGCGCTCGAAGTGGTTCTCCGCCACCAGCTTCACCGCGCCGGTCTGCAGATAGCGCAGACCGCCGTGGAGCAGCTTGGAGGAGGCGGAGGAGGTCGCGCCGGCGAAGTCGCCGGCGTCGACCAGGGCCACCCGCAGACCCGACTGCGCGGCATGCCAGGCGGTGGAGATGCCCAGGATTCCGCCACCGATCACCAGGAGGTCGTATGTCGACCTGGACAGCTGCTCCCGGGTCTCGGCGCGGCTCACTGCCTTCGCGTGGAAGGCGGCGGAGCCGTTGGCCGGGTGCGTCCCAAGAGCCGGGACACTCTGCAGGGTGGTCATTGCGAATTACTCCTCGTCAGCATCGTCTTCGAGCCAGCCCATGGTCCGCTCGACGGCCTTGAGCCAGCTCTTGTACTCACGGTCACGGGTGTCCGCGGCCATGTTCGGGGTCCATTCCGCGGCCCGCCGCCAGTTGGCGCGCAGGTCCTCGGTGTTCGTCCAGAAGCCGACGGCGAGACCGGCGGCGTAGGCGGCGCCGAGGCAGGTGGTCTCGGCGACCATCGGGCGCACCACGGGGGCGTCCAGGACGTCGGCCAGGGTCTGCATCAGCAGGTTGTTGGAGGTCATGCCGCCGTCGACCTTGAGGGCCGCGAGCTCGACGCCGGAGTCCTTCGTCATGGCGTCGCTGATCTCGCGGGTCTGCCAGGCGGTGGCCTCCAGGACGGCGCGCGCGATGTGCGCCTTGGTGACGTACCGGGTCAGGCCGGTGATCACACCGCGGGCGTCGGGACGCCAGTACGGGGCGAACAGACCGGAGAAGGCCGGCACGAAGTACGCGCCGCCGTTGTCCTCGACCGACAGGGCGAGCGTCTCGATCTCGGCGGCGGACTTGATGAGGCCCATCTGGTCGCGCATCCACTGGACGAGCGAGCCGGTGACGGCGATGGAACCCTCAAGGGCGTAGACCGGCTTCTGGTCGCCGATCTGGTAGCCGACGGTGGTCAGCAGGCCGCTGTACGAGTTGATGAGCTTGTCACCGGTGTTCATCAGCATGAACGTGCCGGTGCCGTACGTGGACTTGGCCTCGCCCTCGGCGAAACAGGTCTGGCCGAACAGGGCCGCCTGCTGGTCGCCGAGCGCGGAGGCGACCGGGATGCCGCCGAGCAGGTCGCCCAGCCGGCCGCCGGTGACCTCGCCGTACACCTCGGCGGAGGAGCGGATCTCGGGCAGCATGTTCAGCGGGACGCCGATGGACTCGGCGATCTTCTCGTCCCACTGCATGGTGTGCAGGTTCATCAGCATCGTGCGGGAGGCGTTGGTGACGTCGGTGACGTGCCGGCCGCCGTTCACACCGCCCGTCAGGTTCCAGATGACCCAGCTGTCCATGGTGCCGAAGAGGATGTCGCCGGCCTCGGCGCGCTCGCGCAGCCCCTCGACGTTGTCGAGCAGCCAGCGGGCCTTGGGGCCGGCGAAGTACGAGGCGAGCGGCAGGCCGGTCTCGCGGCGGAAGCGGTCCTGGCCGACGTTGCGGCCGAGCTCCTTGCAGAGCGCGTCGGTGCGGGTGTCCTGCCAGACGAGGGCGTTGTGGACGGGCTCACCGGTGTTCTTGTCCCACAGCAGCGTCGTCTCGCGCTGGTTGGTGATGCCGATGGCCTTGATGTCGTCGCGGGTGATGCCGGCCTTCTCGACGGCACTGGCGACGACTTCCTGGACGTTGGTCCAGATCTCGGCGGCGTTGTGCTCCACCCAGCCCGGCTTCGGGAAGATCTGCTCGTGCTCCTTCTGATCGACGGAGACGATCCGGCCGTCCCGGTCGAAGACGATGCAGCGGCTGGAGGTGGTGCCCTGGTCGATGGCGGCGATGAAGGGGCCGGCGGTGTGCGCGTCGGTCACGGTGTGCTCCTGAAAGTCCGTGGGTTCCGTGGGTGTGGGGCTGGCTTACGGCGTATTGCTTCCGGCTCCGGCCGACGTCCGTCCCGTACCGGACGGACGTCGGCGCCGAGCGGACGTACGGCTCCAAGCAAAGCTGTAAAGCTCTAGGCGAAGGCCACGTTGTAGATACCGGCGGCGATCGCTCCGCCGATCAGCGGTCCCACGACGGGAACCCAGGCGTAGCTCCAGTCCGACCCGCCCTTGTTGGGCAGCGGCAGCAGGGCGTGCACGATGCGCGGGCCGAGGTCACGGACCGGGTTGATCGCGTACCCCGTCGGACCACCGAGCGAGAGACCGATGCTGACGACGACGAACGCGGTGATCAGCGCGCCCAGCGTGCCGAGGCCCTTGCCGCTGTCGTTGAGTCCCTGGGTGAGGACGGCGAGCACCAGCACGATGGTGCCGATGACCTCCGTCGCGACGTTCTGCCAGGCGACCCGGACCTCCGGGCCGGTGGAGAAGACGCCGAGCACCGGGCCCGCCTTGGCCTCCCGTGCCTCCACGGACTTGACGTCCTGCGCACCGGGGCCGCCCACACTGTGCTGGTCTCCAACGATGGCGCGGTCGGTGAGGTGCGCGAGGAACTGTCCGTAGTACGCGACCCACACGAGCAGGGCACCGATCATGGCGCCGAGGAGCTGGCCGGACCAATAGGTCAGGACGTTGCTCCAGTCGTCGTCCTTGATCGCGATGCCGAGGGTGACGGCCGGGTTCAGATGGGCACCGGAGAGGGGCGCCGAGATGTACACGGCGGTCATGACCGCGAAACCCCACCCGAAGGTGATGGCGAGCCACCCGGCGTTGCGTGCCTTGGAGGCCTTCAGCGTGACGGCGGCGCACACGCCACCGCCGAGCAGGATGAGTATGGCGGTACCTATGGTCTCGCCGATGAAGATGTCGGAGCTGGACACCCGCGACTCCTTTGTCCTTCGTCCAGGGGAAGGCGAACCCCGGGTCCCTCCGGTGGTTCGCGACCTCAGGTGAGGTCGTTGCCGGCCCTTGGCCTTGTCACACTCTAACGCGTATTGCCGGTAGGTGTTCGACAATGCCGACCGATGGACGGGAGTCTTGCTCTGCCAATACCACCTCGTCAAGGCCTCTGTTATCGAAAACACGATCGTTACTGACTGCTGTGACCCATCGATCATGGGAACGGCCGCACACCGCGTGCGAGCAGGAACGTTCCGTGGCCGGCGGGGCACGAAGAAGGCCGGTACGTCGACGACGTACCGGCCTTCTTCCCACGATCGGGGCCCCGGACT
Organism: Streptomyces dioscori; assembly: GCF_003024195.1. Lineage (GTDB taxonomy): Bacteria > Actinomycetota > Actinomycetes > Streptomycetales > Streptomycetaceae > Streptomyces > Streptomyces dioscori. The sequence goes on along the minus strand of NZ_KZ679055.1, from coordinate 7,766 downwards.
CGGCCGCGCCCCACCCAAGGCGCGGCGCGGCCTCCGCGAGGGCTCAGAACCGCCCGGCGCCCAGGTCCCTCGACACCGAGCGGGCGCAGTCGCGCACGGCGGCGATCAGCTCCGGACGCAGCCCGCCGTCCTTGTCGCAGACACGCTCCACCGCCCCCGTGACGCCCACCGCGCCGACGGGCATCCGCCGCTGGTTGTGGATCGGCGCCGCCACCGAGGCCACGCCCGTCCAGGTCTCCTCGACATCGGCCGCGTACCCGCGCGCGCGGGTCAGGTCCAGGACGTGCTCGAACGCCTCCGGCGCGCTGACCGTACGCGCCGTGAACTCCTCGCGCTCGGCCTCCAGGGCCTCGCTGTGCGCCACCGGGTCGTACGCCGACAGGACCTTGCCCAGCGCCGTGGAGTGCAGGGGCTGCATGGCCCCGACCTCCAGCACCTGCCGGCTGTCGTCGGGCCTGAACACGTGGTGCACGATCAGCACGCCCTGCTGGTGCAGCACCCCCAGATAGACGCTCTCGCCGCTGGAACGGGCCAGGTCGTCGGTCCACACCAGGGCGCGCGCCCGCAGCTCGTGCACATCGAGATAGGTCGTCCCCAGGCGCAGCAGCTCCGCGCCCAGCTGGTAGCGCCCGGAGGGCCCGTCCTGCTCGACGAAACCCTCCTGCTGCAGTGTGCGCAGGATCCCGTGGGCCGTGCCCTTCGCCAGGCCCAGCGACGAGGCGATGTCCGACAGGCCGAGCCGTCGCTCCCCGCCCGCGAGCAGCCGCAGCATCGCGGCCGCCCGTTCGAGCGACTGGATGTTCCGTGCCATCGCCGTCGTGCCCTCCGTCCCCTTGGACCGTCGGTCGCCGCTTCGCCGCCACCGTTCGGCAATGTCGAACATTACCGCTCGCCGCCGACCTCCCGCTAATGGGCGGCCGTGACGAGTTGCGAACGCATCCAACCCGATGCCGGGTACGGATCGCGCGTCCGTCCCGTGGACGCTCCCGCCCCTCCGGTGCCGCCGCGGGCTACCCTGACGGCGTGCGCCTTCCACAAGAAGCGCAAAGCCGACAGCCGTCGCACTCCAGGGAGCATCTTCCATGGCCTCGTTGCCGAACCCGTCCCTTCCGTCCGAGTCGGCCTACAGCCGGGCTCGAACCGACGCCCTCCGCGAGGCGCTCGCCACCCGCGTGGTGGTGGCCGACGGCGCGATGGGCACCATGCTCCAGGCACAGGACCCGACCCTTGAGGACTTCCAGAACCTTGAGGGCTGCAACGAGATCCTGAACCTCACCCGCCCCGACATCGTGCGCTCCGTCCACGAGGAGTATTTCTCGGTGGGCGTCGACTGCGTCGAGACCAACACCTTCGGCGCCAACCACGCCGCCCTCGCCGAGTACGACATCGCCGAACGCGTTTACGAGCTCTCCGAGTCCGGCGCCCGCATCGCCCGCGAGGTCGCCGACGAGTTCACCGCCTCCACCGGTCAGCAGCGCTGGGTGCTGGGCTCCATGGGCCCCGGCACCAAACTGCCGACCCTCGGGCACGCCCCGTACACGCTGCTGCGCGACGCCTATCAGCGGAACGCCGAGGGCATGATCGCCGGCGGCGCCGACGCGCTGCTCGTGGAGACCACCCAGGACCTGCTGCAGACCAAGGCATCCGTACTGGGCGCCCGCCGGGCCCTGGACACCCTCGGCGTGGACCTGCCGCTGATCGTCTCCGTGACCGTGGAGACCACCGGCACCATGCTCCTCGGCTCGGAGATCGGCGCCGCGCTCACCGCGCTCGAACCACTCGGCATCGACATGATCGGCCTGAACTGCGCCACCGGGCCCGCCGAGATGAGCGAGCACCTGCGCTATCTGGCCCGCCACTCCCGCGTCCCGCTGTCCTGCATGCCGAACGCCGGCCTCCCCGTCCTCGGCAAGAACGGCGCCCACTACCCGCTGACCGCCCCCGAACTCGCCGACGCCCAGGAAACCTTCGTCACCGAGTACGGCCTCTCCCTGATCGGCGGCTGCTGCGGCACCACCCCCGAGCACCTGCGCCAGGTCGTCGAGCGCGTACGGAACCTGACACCGGCCCCGCGCAACCCGCGCCCCGAACCCGGCGCCGCCTCGCTCTACCAGACCGTGCCGTTCCGCCAGGACACCGCGTACATGGCGATCGGCGAGCGCACCAACGCCAACGGCTCCAAGAAGTTCCGCGAGGCCATGCTGGAGGCCCGCTGGGACGACTGCGTCGAGATCGCCCGCGACCAGATCCGTGAGGGCGCCCACATGCTCGACCTGTGCGTCGACTACGTGGGCCGCGACGGCGTCGCCGACATGCAGGAACTGGCCGGCCGCTTCGCCACCGCCTCCACCCTGCCGATCGTCCTGGACTCCACCGAGGTCGACGTCATCCGGGCCGGCCTGGAGAAGCTCGGCGGGCGCGCGGTCATCAACTCCGTCAACTACGAGGACGGCGACGGCCCCGACTCGCGCTTCGCGAAGGTCACCCGGCTCGCGCAGGAACACGGCGCCGCGCTCATCGCCCTCACCATCGACGAAGAGGGCCAGGCGCGCACCCCCGAGCACAAGGTCGCGATCGCCGAACGGCTCATCGCCGACCTCACCGGCAACTGGGGCATCCACGAGTCGGACATCCTCATCGACACCCTGACCTTCACCATCTGCACCGGCCAGGAGGAGTCCCGGGGCGACGGCGTCGCCACCATCGAGGCCATCAGGCAGCTCAAGCAGCGCCACCCCGACGTCCAGACCACCCTCGGCCTGTCGAACATCTCCTTCGGCCTCAACCCGGCCGCGCGCGTCCTGCTCAACTCGGTCTTCCTCGACGAGTGCGTCAAGGCCGGCCTCGACTCGGCGATCGTGCACGCCTCGAAGATCCTGCCGATCGCCCGCTTCACCGAGGAGGAGGTCACCACCGCACTCGACCTCATCCACGACCGCCGCCGCGAGGGCTACGACCCGCTGCAGAAGCTGATGGCCCTCTTCGAGGGCGCCACCACCAAGTCCCTCAAGGCCGGCCGAGCCGAGGAACTGGCGGCCCTGCCCCTGAACGAGCGGCTCAAGCGGCGCATCATCGACGGCGAGAAGAACGGCCTCGAACAGGACCTCGACGACGCCCTCCTGGAGCGTCCCGCGCTCGACATCGTCAACGAGACCCTCCTCGACGGCATGAAGGTCGTCGGCGAACTGTTCGGCTCCGGCCAGATGCAACTGCCGTTCGTGCTCCAGTCCGCCGAGGTCATGAAGACCGCGGTGGCCCACCTGGAACCGCACATGGAGAAGACCGACGACGACGGCAAAGGCACCATCGTGCTCGCCACCGTGCGCGGCGACGTCCACGACATCGGCAAGAACCTCGTCGACATCATCCTGTCCAACAACGGCTACACCGTCGTCAACCTCGGTATCAAGCAGCCCGTCTCCGCGATCCTGGAGGCCGCCCAGGAACACCGCGCCGACGTCATCGGCATGTCGGGACTCCTGGTCAAGTCCACGGTGATCATGAAGGAGAACCTGGAGGAGCTCAACCAGCGCAAGATGGCCGCCGACTACCCCGTCATCCTCGGCGGCGCCGCCCTCACCCGCGCCTACGTCGAACAGGACCTCCACGAGATCTACGAGGGCGAGGTCCGCTACGCCCGCGACGCGTTCGAGGGCCTGCGCCTGATGGACGCGCTCATCGCGGTCAAGCGCGGCGTACCCGGGGCCACCCTGCCGGAGCTGAAGCAGCGCCGGGTGCGGGCCACCGCCCAGACAGTCGTCGAGGAACGCCCGGAGGAGGGCGCGGCCCGCTCCGACGTCGCCGTCGACAACCCTGTCCCGGCCCCGCCCTTCTGGGGCACCCGCGTCATCAAGGGCATCCAGCTCAAGGAGTACGCGTCCTGGCTCGACGAGGGCGCGCTGTTCAAGGGCCAGTGGGGCCTCAAGCAGGCCCGCACGGGCGACGGGCCGACGTACGAGGAACTGGTGGAGACGGAGGGCCGTCCGCGCCTGCGCGGCCTCCTGGACCAGCTGCAGACCGGCAACCTCCTCGAAGCGGCGGTCGTATACGGCTACTTCCCCTGCGTGTCCAAGGACGACGACCTGATCCTCCTGGACGACCAGGGCAACGAACGCACCCGCTTCACCTTCCCGCGCCAGCGCCGTGGCCGCCGGCTGTGCCTGGCCGACTTCTTCCGCCCCGAGGAGTCCGGCGAGACGGATGTCGTCGGCCTCCAGGTCGTCACCGTCGGCTCCCGGATCGGCGAGGAGACGGCGAAGCTCTTCGAGGCGAACTCCTACCGCGACTACCTCGAACTGCACGGCCTGTCCGTGCAGCTGGCCGAGGCGCTGGCCGAGTACTGGCACGCGCGCGTGCGCTCCGAACTCGGCTTCGCCGGTGACGACCCGTCCGAGATGGAGGACATGTTCGCGCTCAAGTACCGCGGCGCCCGCTTCTCCCTCGGCTACGGCGCCTGCCCCGACCTGGAGGACCGCGCGAAGATCGCCCGCCTCCTGGAGCCCGAGCGCATCGGCGTCCACCTCTCGGAGGAGTTCCAGCTCCACCCGGAACAGTCCACGGACGCGATCGTGATCCACCACCCGGAAGCGAAGTACTTCAACGCCCGTTGAGAACTTCTTGAGGGGCGCGACAAACGGGTGCGGGTCCGGTGGGGGCGGGCCGCGCAGTTCCCCGCGCCCCTCGGGGAGGGGCTGCGCCCCGTCCCACCCAGGGGCGCGGGGAACGGCGCAGTCTCCCGCGCCCCTCGGGGAGGCGCTGCGCGCCGTCCCACTCAGGGGCGCGGGGAACTGCGCGAGCAACCACGACGCACCGTCAGCCGACCAAGCACCCCCAGCCCCCGGCGCCCCCGCCATACCAAGAGGCGCCGCTGCCGACGTGGACGTACACTGGTCGGTCCAGTGCAGGCCGGTTCCCCGGGAGGGAACCGGCCTTCTCGTCCCTCAGACGGAGGTGCGCCTATGACCAGTACGGTCCCCCCACCAGGCACCCGTACAGCCGAAAGCTCCACCCTCCAGGCAGTCCTCCTGGACATGGACGGAACCCTCGTCGACACGGAGGGCTTCTGGTGGGACGCCGAGGTGGAGGTCTTCGCCCAGCTCGGCCACCGGCTGGACGACGCCTGGCGCCACGTCGTGGTCGGCGGCCCCATGACCCGCAGCGCGGGCTTCCTCATCGAGGCCACCGGTGCCACGATCACCCTCTCCGAACTCACCGTGCTGCTGAACGACGGGTTCGAGAACCGCATCGCGCGTTCCCTGCCGCTGATGCCGGGCGCCGCGAGACTCCTGGCAGAGCTGGCCGCGCACGGCATCCCCACCGCGCTGGTCTCCGCCTCGCACCGCCGCATCATCGACCGCGTCCTGCTCTCGCTCGGCGCGCAGAACTTCACCCTGACCGTCGCGGGCGACGAGGTGGAGCGCACCAAGCCCTTCCCCGACCCGTATCTGATCGCCGCCGCCGGGCTCGGCGCGGATCCGGCCAGGTGCGCGGTCATCGAGGACACCGCGACGGGCGTGGCCGCCGCGGAGGCGGCGGGCTGCCAGGTCGTCGCCGTACCCTCCGTCGCGCCGATCGCCCCGGCTGCCGGAAGGACCGTCGTACGATCCCTCGAACAGGTCGACCTGCCTTTTCTCCGGAGCCTGATGACGGAAAAGCGCTAATCGTTCACCCACGGTGCACGAGGGAATGCGGAAAAACTGCATGGTCACTGCATCGAGTTAATTCGATCACCGGTCGCGCGCCCCGGGTGGCCGAATTCCGGTGCTCTCGCACACAGTTGAAGGTGTGACGTTCGCCACTGCGGAGGGGGTCGACAAGAGGCTCCCGGTGTGTCTGGCGGGCCTTTGTGAGGGTCATGTGCGCGCCCTTGTGTCCTGATTCGTGGAAACCTGTACGAATCCTTCCACTGTCGGTTTTTCGGTGCGTCCACAGCCGGTCTCGCAGCGTGATGGGAACTCAACTCCGGTACCTGCGAACCGTCCTGCCGGTCCCGACTAATCTCATCGCGAGAACATCGCCGTAACCCCCGTGTACCCGACCGCAACACCCCGGCATGCCGGGCCCGCGGGATCGACAGCTCTGGAGAACTTCGAGCATGAACCGTAAGCCTTTGGTGCTGCCGGCCGCGATCGGTCTGCTCGCCTCTGTCCTCGCCGCGTGCGGCGGTTCCGACAGTGGAGGCGACGGCGGCGACGCGATCGCCGTCGGTACCACCGACCGGTTCACCGCCTCGAAGGAGGCACCGGCCCCGTTCGACCCGGCCTACGCGTACGACGTCGGCGCGTGGAACGTCCTGCGCCAGACGGTCCAGACCCTGATGGCCATGCCCAACGGCGGCGGAGACCCCACCCCCGAGGCTGCCGAGGAGTGCGGATTCACCGACTCCGGCAACGAGCGCTACGCCTGCACGCTGCGCAAGGACCTCAAGTTCTCCAACGGTGACCCGGTCACCGCCGAGGACGTGAAGTTCTCCATCGACCGCGCGCTGCAGATCAAGGCCGACACGGGCGTCTTCGCCCTGCTGTCGACCGTCGACGCCGTCGAGACCAAGGGCGACCGCGAGGTGATCTTCCACCTCAAGAGCGCCGACGCCACCTTCCCGTTCAAGCTGTCCACGCCGGTCGCGGGCATCCTGAACCCCAAGGACTACGCCAAGAACAAGCTGCGGGACGGCTTCGACGTCAGCGGCTCCGGCCCGTACAGCCTCAAGGCCGAGACCAGCGGCGACGACGTCACCAAGATCGTCTTCACCAAGAACCCGTATTACCAGGGGATCTCGGACGTCAAGAACGACAAGGTCGAGCTGCGGTCCTTCGAGGACACGGAGTCCATGGGCGCCGCGATCGACAAGGGCGACATCGACATGATGACCCGCACCATGTCGCCCGAGCAGATCAAGAAGCTGCAGAACGCCGAGGACAGCAAGATCGATGTGATCGAGCAGCCCGGCCTGGAGATCCGCTACATCGGCTTCGACGTCGAGAAGCCCTCCCTGAAGGACAAGGCGGTCCGCCAGGCGATCGCCCACATCGTCAACCGCGGCGAACTGACCAACAAGGTGTACGGCACCGGCGCCGACCCCCTGTACTCCATGGTCCCGGCCACCGTCACCGGCCACGCCAACTCGTTCTTCAACGAGTACGGCGAGCCGGACGTCGCCAAGGCCAAGGACCTCCTCACCGCCGCGAACATCACCACGCCGGTGAAGTTCACGATGAACTACACGACGGACCACTACGGTTCCGCCACCAAGGCCGAGTTCGAGACACTGCAGAAGCAGCTCAACGACACCGGCCTCTTCGACGTGGACATCAAGGGCGAGAAGTGGGAGACCTACCGCCCCAAGCAGCGTGAGGGCAAGTTCGCCGTCTACGGCATGGGCTGGTTCCCCGACTTCCCGGACGCGGAGACCTTCCTCACGCCGTTCCTGGACAAGGACAACACCATCGCGTCGCCGTACGTGAACAAGCGCATCCGCGAGACCCTGATCCCGGAGTCCCGCCGCGAGGCCGACCGCCTCAGCGCCTCGAAGAGCATCGAGGAGATCCAGAAGATCGTCGCCGACGACGTCCCGCTCCTGCCCCTGTGGCAGGGCAAGCAGTACGTCGCCGTACGGGACGACATCACCGGCGCCGAGTACGCGCTCAACTCGTCGGCCACGCTGCAGCTGTGGGAGCTGGGCCGCGGAGTCGGCAGCGACTGACGACCAGCACATGAGAACGGCCGCCCCCTTCCGGAAGGGGGCGGCCGTTCTCATGTGCTGGTCG
>NZ_KZ679054.1 GCF_003024195.1 Streptomyces dioscori | reverse complement strand
GCCGAGCGGGCACGTCGTCACACGAACGGTGTCGTACAACCAGCCGGGGGTCAACGAGATCCCGGTCCGGGAGCCCCGCCCCACCCCTCGCCCCACCCCTCCGCCGAGACCCGCGCCCGCCACGGCCCCCGTACAACCGGACGTCAGGACTCCGCCGCCCGCCACGCCACCAGCCGCACCCCCTCCCGCACCCTCTCCCGCGCCCCTCCACCACCCGGCCGCCACCCTCCTCGCGAGCCTGCACCGCGACGACCCCCGCCTGCTCCTCCCCGAGCGAGTCGTGCAGCATCTCGCCCCCGCGGTCACCGCCTGGCTGGACCGCGGCGCCACCCCCGAAGCCGTACGCCGGACCCTGACGGCAGGCCTGCCCGAGGGCCCGTTCCGTCATCCGGCCGGCCTTCTGGCCCACCGCCTCACGGAGCTGCTCCCACCGCCGCTCCCCACCATCGCGACAACCAGGACCGCACCATCCGAACGCCCCCTCCCCCTGCGGAACTGCGACGGCTGCGACCGCGCCTTCCGCTCCCAGGAACCAGGACACCGCTGCCGTGACTGCCGATCCAATCCCCAGGAGGCCACCTAGCATGAAGGGGACGATCCTTACCCCCCGGCACACAGCACGAGGAGCGAGCGCCATGACCATCGCCTCGGACGACACGCGACCCGGCGCTCACCACCGCTACCAGGCAATGCGCGAATTCCTTGAGTCGATGGACGACACGCTCCCCGGGAAATTCGAGATCACCAAGGAAGGGATCGTCCACGACATGATGTCGCCGGGAGGGCCCCACGAGGTGACGGCAGCACTCGTCAGCCGCCGTCTGGAGAAGGTCATGCCGGACGAGCTACTGGCTCACACCGGCACGCCAGATGTGGAGGACGAGCCAGAGGGCATCATGCGCCACCCCGATGTGATGCTGATCGCGTGGGACGACCTCAACGTCGAGGGCTCCATCGACTCCCGAACGCTCATCGCCGCCATCGAAGTGGTCTCCCGTTCCAATCCCGAGAACGACTGGGCCGGCAAGGCGCGCGATTACCCGCTGCTCGGAATCCCCATCTACGCGATCTTCGACCCCCGTACCGGCACAGGAGCCGTCCTCTCCGACATCCACCCCACCCCCGACGGCCCCCGCTACGCGACCCGCAAGGACTTCCTCTACGGCGAGGACGTCACGATCGCCGAGTGGACCATCTCGACGGCCGACCTGCCGCGATACCCCGCGAAGGACTGACGGCAGCACCGGAACGTCCCCGGCTCCAGAGCGCCCCTCCACCAACTACTTGGCTAGCCACACAATCGGTGCTACTTTTTATGTGGCTGGCCACGTAAATGCGGTCGGCAGTCGTTCAACCCGGCCCACCGAGGGAGACAACAGTCATGAAGGCCATCATTTTCGACGCGTTCGGCGGCACCGAGGTCCTGCACGAGGCCGAGACCGAGGTGCCCCAGCCTGGACCCGGCCAGGTCCGCGTCCAGGTCCGGGCCGTGGGCGTGAACCCCGTGGACGGAAAGATCCGCTCCGGGATCATGGAAGCCATCTTCCCCACCACCCTGCCCGCCGTCCCCGGCGGCGAGATCGCCGGAATCATCGACGCCCTCGGCGAAGGCGTCGACGGCTTCAAGGTCGGCGACGAGGTACTCGGCTGGTCCGACACCGGCTCCTACGCCGAGTACGCGCTGGCCGACGCGACCGTCCTCGCCCCCAAGCCGGCGGGGCTCGACTGGACACAGGCAGCCGCACTGCCCGTGGCGAGTGACGGCGCCGAGCGGGTCCTGGACCTCCTCGACGTCAAGGCCGGCGAGACGCTGCTGATCCACGGCGCGTCCGGCGCCCTCGGCACCATCGCCGTCCAGCTCGCCGTCGCCCGCGGCGCCCGTGTCATCGGCACGGCCGGCCCGAACAACCAGGAGTACGTCACCTCACTCGGCGCCACCGCACTCGTCTACGGGGACGGCCTGGTCGAGCGGGTCCGCGCACTCGCCCCGAACGGCGTGGACGCCGTCTTCGACGCCGCGGGCAAGGGCGCGCTGGAGGACTCCATCACCCTGCGCGGCACCACCGACCGGGTCGTCACCACCGCCGACTTCCGGGCCCGCGAACTCGGCATCGTCTTCGCCGAGGGCCCGCAACGCCGCTCGGCCACCCGCCTCGCCGAACTCGCCCGCCTGGCCGCCGACGGCGACCTGACCGTCACGGTCGGCACGACGTACCCGCTCGCCGACGCGGCCAAGGCGCAAGAGGTCAGCGACAGCGGCCACGGCCGCGGAAAACTGGTCCTCACGGTCGCCTGACCCTCCGGTGCAGCGACACCCACGAGGGCAACGCACCCTTGGATTTCGGGTGCGGGCCCGGTGGGGGCGAGCCGCGCAGTTCCCCGCGCCCCTTACGGGGCCTGGCACGAGCCCCCACCACCCCACAGCCAAACCTCACACCCCCACCCCCACCCCCCAGGGGCGCGGGGAACTGCGCAATCCCGTAGGCCACCCCCCACCGAACCCGCACCCAAGGAACAACAATGACCAACCCCACCCCCCCGACCGCGGCACGCGACGGAAGCCTCAGCTACGCCATCTTCGTACTCGCCCGCGCCCACCGCGCCCACGCCGCCACCATGCTCCGCGCCATGAACCTGCATCCCGGCCAGGAACTGCTCCTGATGCAGCTCTTCGACCGCGACGAGCAGACCCAGTCAGAACTCCTGGAAGGCGTCGGCCTCGACCACTCCACCGTCTCCAAGTCCCTGCGTCGCATGCAGGAGGCCGGCCTCCTCACCCGCGAGCCGTCCACCCACGACCGGCGCGTCCTGATCGTCCGCCTGACCGACGCCGGCCGCGCCCTGCGTACCCCCATCACCGACATGTGGCGAACACTGGAGGAGATCTCCGTCCGCGAGCTGACGCCGGAGCAGATCGAGGCGTTCACCACGACCGCCTACACGATCGAGCAGTCGATCAAGGACCACGGCCACCAGCCCTGACCGGACCGCAGCGTCAGAGCCCGGCGTCAGAACTCAGCGCACGCGCCAACTCTCCCGCGGCCCCAGATACGTCGGCGTCAACCCACCCGTGTCGATCACCAACCGCTGCACCACCACCGTCGGATCAACCGCCCAGAACATGAGCCGGTGCACCCCCGCGGCCCCGGCCTCGGCCCTGATCATGTGGCGCGAAGACGTGCGGTTGACGTTGTCCGATGTGTTGCGGGCCCACTCCATGTTCATCAGACCGTCGTCGGCCCCGGTCGCCGCGTGGATGTCGACGATCTGCGGCACGTCCCCGTCGAACGAGACCCCGTACCGCAGCCCGGCGCCCGTCGCCAACGCCGGATTCCGCGGCGACAGGTACGCCCACACGGTCACCGCCCCTGCCGACAGCAGACTCACCTCGTACTCCAGCCGCGGTGACGAACTCCCCCGGGACGGGGTCCATCCGGGAGCCGTCACCGGCCACGGCGTCACGCCCGCCCCCGTACGCCCGATCCCGTCGATACGCCGCCACGCCCCCACCGAGCGCGCGAAGTGCCCGGCGTCGACGGCGACGTAACCGCCCGCCTCCACAAAGCCCCGCAGGCCCCGCAGCCCCCGTAGCCCGCGCGCCACACGGGCCGACGGCTGCTCCGCGATCACCCCGACCTCGACCACCTCCCCCGCCCCCTCCACGGTCACCGACGCCTCCGCCCGCCCCCGCGGAGCCTTCTCCCAGTCCACCGTCAGCACGGCCCGTATCTGCTCCTGGACCCGCCCCCGCGGCCGGTCGACCACGAGCCACGGCACGGACGGCGTGATCCGGTAGTCGAAGGCCGTCCGCCCCCGGTTGAACACCTCGATGTACTGGTCGGGCCGCGTCTGGTACGGACTGAAGGTCGGCAACTCGGCTGGGCCCGCGCCACCCCCGGGCCACCACCCCTCCACCCCGTCCACCCCGTCCAGAGCCACCCCCATCCCCGCCCCCGCCGGCACCTCGATCCGCTTCACCGCCGGGAAGATCTCGTCCGGCAGTGCCACGTTGTCCCGTTCGGGCTGCTGCCAGGGCGCGTTCGGGCCGTAGCGCTCCACATCCCCGTACCCGATGTGCGGCTGGGTCTGGAAGCCCCGCCATTTGCCGCCCGCCACCCGCGCGTTGAAGCGTTCGGCGAGCGCGAGGTCGCGGGCGAGCGCCGCCTCCGTCTCGGCCGCGAGCCCGTTCGTCGCGGCCCGCCCCTGCCGGGCGTACAGCAGGTTGGTGAACTCCGCCGCCCGCAGCCCGTACAGGTTGGCCGTCGCCGCCACCTCGTATCCGACCAGCTCGAACCACGCGTCCTGGTCCGCGGCCGGCAGCCGTCGGCCGATCCGCGCCGCCTCCTCGCCGAGCCGCCGCCACTCCTCGGTGACCCGCTCCAGTTCACGGTGGCCGAAGTGGAACGGCGTCTCCTGGTCGTCGTACACGACCCGCCCGTCCACCAGCGTGATCCGGCGGTTCAGCAGCTCGGGCTTGCGCCGTGACTGGAGCTGTCCGTACGCCGCGAGCACGGACGCGATCGCCTCCGTCTGCCCGTGCGCGTCGCCGAAGTTCTGCCGCGCGTACCGCCGCTCCCACTCCCCCAACGCCTCCAGCGGCCACCGCCCCGGATCCCACGCATAGTCGAGGAAGAACTCCGTCGGCAGCTCGTTGCCCTTCAGATCGCCGACGTTCGTGACCCAAAGCTCCCGGTTCCCGTAAGCGATCGCCTGGTGGAGCTGGTCCCACAGGTTCGGCAGCGAGGTGGTGTCCACCCACTTGTAGTTGCGGCCGACGCCCACGTAGTCGAAGTGGTAGTACAGGCCGTAACCGCCACCCCGCACTCCCTCGCCCTCCCCCAGGTCGGGATGCTTGCGGATGTTGCCCCAGTTGTCGTCCGTCAGTACGACGGTCACGTCGTCCGGCACCCGCAGCCCGCGGTCCCAGTACCGCTGGACCTCCTTGTAGAGCGTCCAGACCTGCGGGGTCTCGGCGGCGGGCCGGCCGGTGACGTCCTCGATGATCGCCCGCTGCGTCGCGATGATCTCCCGCATCAGCTCGATGCCGTCGCCGTCCGGCAGGCTGGTGTCCCCGTTGCCCCGCATACCGAGGGTGACGACCCCCTCGAAGTCCTGGTCGGCCATCCGCTCGATGCCGTCGCGCCAGTACGCCTTGACGGCTTCCGCGTTCCGCCGGAACGACCATTCGCCGGTGCCGCCGTACGGGTCCCGCCCCGGCGTCACGATGTTTCCCGCGCTGTCACGCACGGCCGGCACGGCATGCCGGTTCCACTCCTCGATGCCCCGCATCATCGGCGCCTCATGAGACGTGCCCATGACAATCCCGTACGCCGTCGCCCGTGCGTGGTTCTCCGGGTCGTCCTCCGCGAACGCCCGCCCCCACACCGCCGGCCACAGATAGTTCGCCTTCAGCCGCAACAGCACCTCGAAGACCTTCGCGTAGAAGTCCGCGGTGAAGCCGCCGGGGTGACCGGGAGCCTTCCCCGGCCCGAAGTACCCGGGTGCCCAGGTCCCCAGCGCCGGATTCTCGTCGTTGATGAAGACACCCCGGTACTTCACGGCCGGCGTCCCCTGGCTGAAGCGCCCCCGCCGCACGTACACCTCGCTCCGCCGCACCGGCCGCACGTCGTCCCACCAGTACCAGGGCGAGACCCCGATCCCGTACGAGACGTCGTACGCCCCGAAGATCGTGCCGCGCTGGTCGCTGCCGGCGATCACGAACGCCCGCTCCACGCCGGGCATCGGCCGTTCGACCACGGTCTGCAGGGAGGTCTCCCACCTGCCCCGGATCCCGTCGACATCGAGCTTCCCGGCCGCGACCAGCCCGTCGATCAGCGCACTGCGCCCGACCGTCCCCACCAGGATCACCTCGCGTGCCGCCGAGTCCCGCGGCCGCACCCCCGTGACCCGCTCGATGTCCTCCCGCAGGTCACCGGCCACCCGTACGACTCCGGGGTGATCGTCGGCGCTGACCACGACCGGGGCACCCACGAGCCGGAACGCCCCGGGCTCCGGAGAGAAGGAGATGTACGCGCCCGGGTCCGAAGCGGTATCGGCAGCGGCCTGCGGCACACCCTCCGCCCACGCGGTCCCGGCCCCCGACAACCCCAGCAACCCGGCCCCCGCCCCGACCCCCAGCACGGCTCTACGACTGACCCCTCCGGACATGCGTCACCCCTCGACCGTCCCCGTATCGAATGTCGGCACGACAAACGGTGACGGGAGTGACCCCTGAGGGGAACGGGTCGTCACCGCCGAACACTTTCGTGACGAATCATTTCGACGCCCGCCGCGCCAGCCCCCCCACCCGCCCGGACACAGCAAAGGGGCCCGTACGACCGAAGTCGTACGGGCCCCTTCAGGAGCTCTGCGCGGAGCGATACCGCTGTGGAGCTACCAGGCTGTCAAGCCCAACAGGCAGTCGGGACTACTTGTTGATCTTGGTGACCTGGCCGGCGCCGACGGTCCGGCCACCCTCACGGATGGCGAACTTGAGGCCCTCCTCCATGGCGACGGGCTGGATGAGCTCAACGGTCATCTCAGTGTTGTCGCCGGGCATGACCATCTCGGTGCCCTCGGGGAGGGTCACCACACCAGTCACGTCCGTCGTGCGGAAGTAGAACTGGGGACGGTAGTTGTTGAAGAACGGCGTGTGACGGCCGCCCTCGTCCTTGGACAGGATGTACGCCTGCGCCTCGAACGAGGTGTGGGGCGTGACCGAGCCCGGCTTGATGATGACCTGGCCGCGCTCGACGTCCTCGCGCTTGATGCCACGGAGGAGCAGACCGACGTTCTCACCGGCCTGGCCCTCGTCGAGCAGCTTGCGGAACATCTCGATGCCGGTGACCGTGGTGGTGGTCTTCTCGGTCTTGATGCCGACGATGTCGACGGTCTCGTTGACCTTGAGGACACCACGCTCGATACGACCGGTGACGACGGTGCCACGACCGGTGATCGTGAAGACGTCCTCGATCGGCATCAGGAACGGCTTGTCGACGTCACGCTCGGGCTGCGGGATCGACTCGTCGACGGCCTTCATCAGGTCGAGGACAGACTTGCCCCACTCGGCGTCGCCCTCAAGAGCCTTGAGCGCCGAGACCTTGACGACCGGAAGGTCGTCGCCCGGGAACTCGTACTCGGAGAGGAGCTCACGGACCTCAAGCTCGACGAGCTCCAGGATCTCCTCGTCGTCCACCATGTCGGCCTTGTTCAGGGCGACGACGATGTACGGAACGCCGACCTGGCGGGCCAGGAGCACGTGCTCCTTGGTCTGCGGCATCGGGCCGTCCGTGGCGGCGACAACGAGGATGGCGCCGTCCATCTGCGCCGCACCCGTGATCATGTTCTTGATGTAGTCCGCGTGACCGGGGCAGTCGACGTGGGCGTAGTGACGCGTCTCGGTCTGGTACTCGACGTGCGCGATCGAGATCGTGATACCGCGCTGGCGCTCTTCGGGAGCCTTGTCGATCTGGTCGAAGGCCGAGGCCTCGTTCAGGTCCGGGTACGCGTCGTGCAGCACCTTGGTAATGGCGGCCGTGAGGGTCGTCTTACCGTGGTCGATGTGACCGATGGTGCCGATGTTGACGTGCGGCTTAGTCCGCTCGAACTTTGCCTTCGCCACTGAATCCTCCTGCGGAGTGGTTCTGGTACGCCTTACTCATCGGCGCCAGGGTGATCTTTGCTGGGATGCCGCCCGCCGAGGTCCTCCCCGGTCAAGGACGATTTCTCGTCCCCTGCCGGTTCGCGACCCGGGCGGTCGGTGTCAAGCCTAAAGCGTGTAAACGGTGTGTGTTACTCGCCCTTGGCCTTCGCGATGATCTCCTCGGCGACGTTCCGGGGAACCTCGGCGTAGGAGTCGAACTGCATCGAGTAGCTTGCGCGACCCGAGGTCTTGCTGCGGAGGTCGCCGACGTAGCCGAACATCTCCGAGAGGGGCACGAGGCCCTTCACGACGCGGGCACCGGCACGCTCCTCCATGGCCTGGATCTGGCCACGGCGGGAGTTGATGTCGCCGATGACCTCGCCCATGTAGTCCTCGGGCGTGGTGACCTCGACGGCCATCATCGGCTCAAGGAGCACGGGGCTGGCCTTGCGGGCAGCCTCCTTGAAGGCCTGCGAACCGGCGATCTTGAACGCCAGCTCGGAGGAGTCGACCTCGTGGTAGGCACCGTCGAGAAGCGTGATGCGGACACCCGTCATCTCGTACCCGGCGAGGATGCCGAACTGCATGGCCTCCTGCGCACCGGCGTCCACCGACGGGATGTACTCCCGCGGGATACGGCCACCGGTCACCTTGTTCACGAACTCGTACGCCGGGCCGTCGGCCTCGGTGATGGGCTCGATCGCGATCTGCACCTTGGCGAACTGACCGGTACCACCGGTCTGCTTCTTGTGGGTGTAGTCCACGCGCTCGACGGCCTTGCGGATCGTCTCACGGTAGGCGACCTGCGGCTTACCGACGTTGGCCTCGACCTTGAACTCACGGCGCATACGGTCGACCAGCACCTCAAGGTGCAGCTCGCCCATACCACCGATGATGGTCTGGCCGGTCTCCTCGTCCGAGTGAACCTGGAAGGAGGGGTCCTCCTCCGCGAGACGCTGGATGGCTACACCCAGCTTCTCCTGGTCACCCTTGGACTTGGGCTCGATGGCGACCTGAATGACCGGCGCCGGGAAGTCCATGGACTCCAGGATGACCGGGTTCTTGTCGTCGGAGAGCGTCTCACCGGTGGTGGTCTGCTTCAGACCCATCACGGCGACGATGTCGCCGGCGCCCACCGCCTCGATCTCCTCACGCTTGTTCGCGTGCATGCGGTAGATCTTGCCGATGCGCTCCTTCTTGCCCTTGACGGAGTTCAGCACGGCAGTGCCGGACACCAGGCGGCCCGAGTAGACCCGGACGAAGGTGAGCTTGCCCAGGTGCGGGTCGCTCATGATCTTGAACGCGAGGGCGGACAGCGGCTCGTCCACGGACGGCTTGCGCTTGATGACGACCTCGGGGTCCTTCACGTCGTGGCCTTCGATGGCCTCGACGTCAAGCGGGGTCGGCAGGTAGCGCACGACCGCGTCGAGCAGGGGCTGGACGCCCTTGTTCTTGAACGCGGTGCCACAGAACACCGGGGTGACCGTGGTGCCCTCGGACTTGCCGGACGCGATGGTGATGCGGCGGATCGCGGCGTACAGCTGCTCCACGGAAGGCTCCTTGCCCTCCAGGTACAGCTCCATGATCTCGTCGTCGTTCTCGGCGACCGTCTCGACGAGCTTGCCGCGGTACTCCTCGGCAGCCTCGGCGTGCGTGGCCGGGATGTCGACGACGTCGTACATCTCGCCCTTCTCCGCCTCGGCGGACCACACGAGCGCCTTCATGGTGACCAGGTCGACGACACCCTTGAAGTCGGCCTCGGCACCGATGGGGAGCTGCATGACGATCGGCTGCGCGCCGAGGCGGCCGCTGATCATGTCGACGCAGCGGTGGAACTCCGCGCCGGTCCGGTCGAGCTTGTTCACGAAGCAGATGCGCGGCACGCCGTAGCGGTCGGCCTGACGCCACACCGTCTCGGACTGCGGCTCAACGCCCGCGACACCGTCGAACACCGTGACGGCACCGTCGAGGACGCGGAGCGAACGCTCCACCTCGACCGTGAAGTCCACGTGCCCGGGGGTGTCGATGATGTTGATGGTGTAGTCGTTGTCCTCAAGCGGCCAATGACAGGTGGTGGCAGCAGAGGTGATCGTGATGCCACGCTCCTGCTCCTGCTCCATCCAGTCCATGGTGGCGGCGCCGTCGTGGACTTCACCGATCTTGTAGCTGACGCCGGTGTAGAAGAGGATCCGCTCGGTGGTGGTCGTCTTGCCCGCGTCGATATGAGCCATGATCCCGATGTTGCGGACCTTGGCCAGGTCAAGTGAAGTGGTAGCCATAAGGCTTCGGTCTTCTCTCGGTCTCGATGGGGGTAGCGACTACCAGCGGTAGTGCGCGAAGGCCTTGTTGGACTCGGCCATCTTGTGGGTGTCCTCGCGCTTCTTCACAGCGGCACCGAGGCCGTTGGAGGCGTCGAGAAGCTCGTTGAGCAGACGCTCGGTCATGGTCTTCTCGCGACGGGCGCGGGAGTAACCGACGAGCCAACGCAGCGCGAGCGTGCTGGCGCGACCGGGCTTGACCTCGATCGGGACCTGGTACGTCGCACCGCCGACTCGGCGGGACTTGACCTCAAGGGTCGGCTTGATGTTCTCCAGAGCGCGCTTGAGCGTGATGACCGGGTCGTTGCCGGTCTTCTCGCGCAGGCCCTCCATGGCGCCGTAGACGATGCGCTCGGCGGTGGAGCGCTTGCCGTTCAGCAGCACCTTGTTGATCAGGGAGGTCACCAGAGGGGAACCGTAGACCGGGTCGATGATGACCGGGCGCTTCGGGGCGGGGCCCTTACGAGGCATTTCTACTTCTCCTTCTTGGCGCCGTAGCGGCTGCGGGCCTGCTTGCGGTTCTTGACACCCTGGGTGTCGAGAGATCCGCGGATGATCTTGTAACGAACACCGGGCAGGTCCTTCACACGGCCGCCGCGCACGAGCACGATCGAGTGCTCCTGCAGGTTGTGTCCCTCACCCGGAATGTAAGCAGTGACCTCGATCCCGCTGGTCAGACGCACACGCGCGACCTTACGCAGGGCCGAGTTCGGCTTCTTCGGGGTGGTCGTGAACACACGCGTGCAGACGCCACGACGCTGGGGCGAACCCTCAAGTGCGGGCGTCTTGTTCTTCTCGACCTTGTCCTGCCGGCCCTTCCGGACCAGCTGCTGGATCGTAGGCACTACTTCTCCGGTTTCTGTGTGCCGAATGGTGAAGCTAACCTGGAACACCGCCGACCCACGCGGTCGGGTGTGTCGAACACTGCAGATTCCCGCCGCGAGGCGGGAGGGGCGCAGATTGCGGTGGCCGGTGATGGCTCCCCTAGTGCGGTTGAAGGCACGCACGGAAGCCAGGGCACACCCCAGGCACAAGGTCTGAGCGTACCTACCTCATAGGCTGCGGTCAAAACAAATGGACCGCACTGGCATCCCTGAGCGGACCATGCCAAACCGCAGCCCCTCGGACGATCTTCGTCAGGACGTCACCACGGCGACGAACAGCAAGGTCACCAGCAGTGCCCAGCCCGCGGTGGACAGCCAGCCGAAGACCAGTCCCGTGAGCGCGAGACCTTCGCCACCCTCGCCCGTGCGCCGCATCTCGGAGCGGGCGCTGTGGCCCAGGATCACCGCCGGAATCCCGGTCAGCCCGACGGTCACCAGACAGAGCACCCCGCAGATCGCCGACCCCACGGCCTTCTCGTTCGTCTTCGGCGGCACGGAGACGGGCAGGAACGTCCGTGGCACGGGCCCAGAGACCGCCGGAAGCGGTACGGGCCCCTGCGGGAGGTCGGACACCAGCAGGGCCAGCTCACCCACCGTACGGGCCGCGTAGGCCCGCGCCACCCGCTTCTCGAACTCGGGCTGCTGCATCCGCCCCTCGCCGAACCCGGCTCTGAGCACGTCCACGGCCCGCTCCCGGTCGGCGGTGGACGCGAGCATCGCGTGCCCGGCAGCCTGCTGCTCCTGCCAGGGACGCGGCTGATTCCACCCCTGCCCCTGCCCCGGCTGCCACGGCGACGGATACGACACGGGAGCACCTCCCCCGACGACTGGTCTCCACGGATCTCCATCATGCTCCAACGCGGCAATACGGGCACAGGTTCCCGCACCACTCATGTCAGGAATTCCCGACGGCGCGCAGAGGGGCCGGCCGGCCCGAGAACGCCGGGGAACGCCGGAGGGCGGCCGCCTCGAAAGGTGACCGCCCTCTGACTCGATCAGGCGCCTTGTTCAGGCGACCCGCCTACTGGTTGTACGGACCGTAGTCGTAGTCCTCCAGCGGAACGGCCTGGCCGGAGCCCGTGCCGAACGGCGAGTAGTCGATGTCGTCGTAGCCGACGGCCGAGTACATCGCGGCCTTGGCCTCCTCGGTCGGCTCGACCCGGATGTTGCGGTAGCGGGACAGACCCGTACCGGCCGGGATGAGCTTACCGATGATGACGTTCTCCTTGAGGCCGATCAGGGAGTCGGACTTGGCGTTGATCGCCGCGTCCGTCAGAACCCTGGTCGTCTCCTGGAAGGACGCCGCCGACAGCCACGACTCGGTGGCGAGCGAGGCCTTGGTGATACCCATCAGCTGCGGACGGCCGGAGGCCGGGTGGCCGCCTTCCTGCACCACACGACGGTTCTCGGTCTCGAACTTCGACCGCTCGACGAGCTCGCCGGGCAGCAGCTCCGCGTCGCCCGACTCGATGATCGTCACACGGCGCAGCATCTGCCGGATGATGATCTCGATGTGCTTGTCGTGGATCGACACGCCCTGCGAGTTGTAGACCCGCTGGACCTCTCCGACCAGGTGGACCTGGACGGCACGCTGACCCAGGATGCGCAGCACGTCGTGCGGGTTGGTGGCACCCACGGTGAGCTTCTGGCCCACCTCGACGTGCTCGCCCTCGCTGACCAGGAGTCGGGCACGCTTCGAGATCGGGAACGCCGTCTCGTCGCTGCCGTCGTCCGGGGTGACGACGAGCTTCTTGGTCTTCTCGGTCTCCTCGATCCGCACGCGGCCGGAGGCCTCGGAGATCGGGGCGACACCCTTCGGCGTACGAGCCTCGAAGAGCTCGACGACACGGGGCAGACCCTGGGTGATGTCGTCACCGGCCACACCACCGGTGTGGAAGGTACGCATCGTCAGCTGCGTGCCGGGCTCACCGATGGACTGGGCGGCGATGATGCCGACCGCCTCACCGATGTCGACCAGCTTGCCGGTGGCCAGCGAACGGCCGTAGCACATGGCGCAGGTACCGACGGCGGACTCGCAGGTCAGGACCGAACGGGTCTTGACCTCCTTGATGCCGTGCTTGACGAGCTCGTCGATGAGGACGTCGCCGAGGTCGGTGTTGGCCGGGGCCAGCACCCGCCCGTCGACGGTGATGTCCTCGGCCAGCGCACGTGCGTACACGCTGGTCTCGACGTTCTCCGCCTTGCGCAGCACGCCGTCGGCGCCGACCTCGGCGATCTCCAGGCGCAGACCACGGTCGGTGCCGCAGTCCTCCTCGCGGATGATGACGTCCTGCGAGACGTCCACCAGACGACGGGTGAGGTAACCCGAGTCGGCGGTACGCAGGGCGGTGTCCGCCAGACCCTTACGGGCACCGTGCGTGGAGATGAAGTACTCCAGCACGGACAGGCCCTCACGGAAGGACGCCTTGATGGGACGAGGGATCGTCTCGTTCTTGGCGTTCGACACCAGACCACGCATACCCGCGATCTGACGCATCTGCATCATGTTTCCGCGAGCACCGGAGTTCACCATCATCGAGACCGGGTTGGTCTTCGGGAAGTTCGCGTTCATCGCCTCGGCAACCTCGTTGGTCGCCTTGGTCCAGATCGCGATGAGCTCCTGCGTGCGCTCGTCCTTGGTGATCAGACCGCGCTCGTACTGCTTCTGGACCTTCTCGTCCTGGTCCTCGTAACCCTTGACGATCGCGCGCTTCGCGTCGGGAACGACGATGTCGGAGATGGCCACGGTGACGCCGGAACGGGTCGCCCAGAAGAAGCCGGAAGCCTTCAGGTTGTCGAGCGTCGCCGCCACGATGACCTTGGGGTACCGCTCGGCGAGGTCGTTGACGATCTCGGAGAGCTGCTTCTTGCCGACCTCGTAGTCGACGAACGGGTAGTCCTCGGGCAGCAGCTCGTTGAAGAGCGCGCGGCCCAGAGTGGTGTTCAGGCGGAAGGTGTCACCCTGCTGCCACTCCGGCTCGCCCTCCTCGCGGGCCGGCGGGGTCCAGCCGCGCGGCGGGATGGTGCCCACCGGGAAGCGGATGTCCACGCGCGACTGCAGCGAGAGCTCGCCGGCGTCGAACGCCATGATCGCCTCGGCCGAGGAGCCGAAGGACCGGCCCTCGCCCTTGACGTCCCGCAGTTCGCCGTCGGTGGTGAGGAAGAACAGACCGAGGACCATGTCCTGGGTCGGCATCGTCACCGGACGGCCGTCGGCGGGCTTCAGGATGTTGTTCGAGGACAGCATCAGGATGCGGGCCTCGGCCTGCGCCTCCGCGGAGAGCGGCAGGTGCACGGCCATCTGGTCACCGTCGAAGTCCGCGTTGAACGCGGTGCAGACGAGCGGGTGGATCTGGATGGCCTTGCCCTCGACCAGCTGCGGCTCGAAGGCCTGGATGCCGAGGCGGTGCAGGGTGGGCGCACGGTTCAGCAGAACCGGGTGCTCGGCGATGACCTCTTCGAGGACGTCGTACACGACCGTGCGGCCTCGCTCCACCATGCGCTTCGCCGACTTGATGTTCTGCGCGTGGTTCAGGTCCACCAGGCGCTTCATCACGAACGGCTTGAAGAGCTCCAGCGCCATCGCCTTCGGCAGACCGCACTGGTGCAGCTTGAGCTGCGGACCGACGACGATCACGGAACGCGCGGAGTAGTCCACGCGCTTGCCGAGGAGGTTCTGACGGAAACGACCCTGCTTGCCCTTGAGCATGTCGCTCAGGGACTTCAGCGGGCGGTTGCCGGGACCGGTGACCGGGCGACCACGACGACCGTTGTCGAAGAGGGCGTCCACGGCCTCCTGGAGCATGCGCTTCTCGTTGTTCACGATGATCTCGGGCGCGCCGAGGTCGAGAAGCCGCTTCAGACGGTTGTTGCGGTTGATCACACGGCGGTACAGGTCGTTCAGGTCGGAGGTCGCGAAGCGGCCACCGTCCAGCTGCACCATCGGGCGAAGGTCCGGCGGGATGACCGGGACGCAGTCGAGGACCATGCCCTTGGGGCTGTTGGAGGTCTGCAGGAAGGCAGACACGACCTTCAGCCGCTTCAGCGCACGGGTCTTCTTCTGGCCCTTGCCGGTACGGATGATCTCGCGAAGCCGCTCGGCTTCCTCGTCGAGGTCGAAGGACTCCAGACGCTTCTGCAGCGCCGCGGCACCCATCGATCCGTCGAAGTACGTGCCGAAGCGGTCACGCAGCTCGCGGTAGAGCAGCTCGTCACCTTCGAGGTCCTGGACCTTGAGGTTCTTGAAGCGGGTCCACACCTCGTCGAGACGGTCGATCTCGCGCTGCGCACGGTCGCGCAGCTGCTTCATCTCGCGCTCGGCGCCTTCGCGCACCTTGCGGCGCACGTCGGCCTTGGCACCCTCGGCCTCAAGCTCGGCCAGGTCGGTCTCAAGCTTCTTGGCGCGGGCCTCAAGGTCGGAGTCGCGACGGTTCTCGACCTGCTGACGCTCGACGGAGACGTGCGCCTCCAGCGAGGGCAGATCACGCGTACGACGCTCGTCGTCGACGTACGTGATCATGTACGCGGCGAAGTAGATGACCTTTTCGAGGTCCTTCGGGGCGAGGTCGAGCAGGTAGCCAAGACGCGACGGGACGCCCTTGAAGTACCAGATGTGGGTGACGGGAGCGGCAAGCTCGATGTGACCCATCCGCTCACGACGCACCTTGGCGCGAGTGACCTCGACGCCGCAGCGCTCGCAGATGATGCCCTTGAAGCGGACGCGCTTGTACTTACCGCAGTAGCACTCCCAGTCCCGGGTCGGACCGAAGATCTTCTCGCAGAAGAGTCCGTCCTTTTCGGGCTTGAGGGTGCGGTAGTTGATGGTCTCCGGCTTCTTGACCTCACCGTGGGACCACTGACGAATGTCGTCAGCGGTAGCAAGGCCGATCCGCAGCTCGTCGAAGAAGTTGACGTCGAGCACTTGTCGTCAATCCCTCTTTCGGGGTCGATTCTTCACTGGTCTGACTGGGGTCCGGGGTTGGTTAGCCGGGGCTCGTGTTCAGCGAGCCCCGGCCAGACCCGTCAGACCTCTTCGACGCTGCTCGGCTCGCGCCGGGACAGGTCGATACCGAGCTCCTCCGCGGCGCGGAAGACGTCCTCGTCCGTGTCGCGCATCTCGATGGACATGCCGTCCGAGGACAGCACCTCCACGTTGAGGCAGAGCGACTGCATTTCCTTGATGAGCACCTTGAAGGACTCGGGAATGCCGGGCTCAGGAATGTTCTCGCCCTTGACGATGGCCTCGTAGACCTTCACGCGGCCGGTCACGTCGTCGGACTTGATGGTCAGCAGTTCCTGGAGGGCGTAAGCGGCGCCATAAGCCTCAAGCGCCCACACCTCCATCTCACCGAATCGCTGGCCACCGAACTGGGCCTTACCACCCAGCGGCTGCTGGGTGATCATCGAGTACGGACCGGTCGAACGGGCGTGCAGCTTGTCGTCGACCAGGTGGTGGAGCTTGAGGATGTACATGTAGCCGACCGAGACCGGCTCCGGGAACGGCTCGCCGGAGCGGCCGTCGAACAGCGGTGCCTTACCGGTCGGGAGCACCATGCGTGATCCGTCGCGGTTCGGGATCGTGTGCTGCAGCAGACCGGCCAGCTCGTCCTCACGCGCACCGTCGAAGACGGGGGTGGCGACGTTGGTACCGGGCTCCACCTTGTCGGCCTCGATGGCCTGGAGGCGCTGCGCCCACTCCTCGCCGAGCCCGGAGACGTCCCAGCCACGGCTGGCGAGCCAGCCGAGGTGGATCTCCAGGACCTGTCCCGGGTTCATTCGGGACGGGACACCCAGCGGGTTGAGGATGATGTCGACCGGCGTGCCGTCCTCAAGGAAGGGCATGTCCTCGATCGGAAGGATCTTGGAGATGACACCCTTGTTGCCGTGCCGGCCGGCGAGCTTGTCGCCGTCCGTGATCTTGCGCTTCTGCGCCACGTAGACCCGAACCAGCTGGTTCACGCCCGGCGGCAGCTCGTCGCCCTCTTCACGGTCGAAGACGCGGACGCCGATGACCTTGCCGATCTCGCCGTGCGGCACCTTCAGCGAGGTGTCGCGCACCTCGCGCGCCTTCTCACCGAAGATCGCGCGGAGCAGGCGCTCCTCCGGGGTCAGCTCGGTCTCGCCCTTGGGCGTGACCTTGCCGACCAGGATGTCACCGGCGACGACCTCGGCACCGATGCGGATGATGCCGCGCTCGTCGAGGTCGGCGAGGACCTCCTCGGAGACGTTCGGGATGTCCCGGGTGATCTCCTCGGGGCCGAGCTTGGTGTCACGGGCGTCGACCTCGTGCTCCTCGATGTGGATCGAGGAGAGGACGTCGTCCTGCACGAGGCGCTGCGACAGGATGATCGCGTCCTCGTAGTTGTGACCCTCCCACGGCATGAAGGCGACGAGCAGGTTCTTGCCCAGCGCCATCTCGCCTTCCTGGGTGGCCGGGCCGTCGGCGAGCACCTGGTGCTCGATGACCCGGTCGCCCTCGTTGACGACGACCTTCTGGTTGACCGAGGTCCCCTGGTTGGAGCGGGAGAACTTGGCCACCCGGTAGGTGGTGTAGGTGCCGTCGTCGTTGGCCACCGTGACGTAGTCCGCGGAGACCTCCTGGACCACACCCGGCTTCTCGGCCTTGATGACGTCACCGGCGTCGACAGCGCAGCGGTACTCCATGCCCGTACCGACGAGGGGGGCCTCGGCGGTGATCAGCGGCACGGCCTGGCGCATCATGTTCGCGCCCATGAGGGCACGGTTGGCGTCGTCGTGCTCCAGGAACGGGATCATGGCGGTCGCGACCGACACCATCTGGCGCGGCGAGACGTCCATGTAGTCGACGTCGTCACCGGGGACGTAGTCGACCTCTCCGCCACGGCGGCGGACCAGGACACGGGCCTCGTTGAACCGCATGTCGTCGTTGAGCACGGCGTTGGCCTGCGCGATGACGAAGCGGTCCTCCTCGTCGGCGGTCAGGTAGTCGACCTCGTCGGTGACGACACCGTCGGTGACCCGGCGGTAAGGCGTCTCGACGAAGCCGAACGCGTTGACCCGACCGTAGGAGGCGAGCGAGCCGATCAGGCCGATGTTCGGGCCTTCGGGGGTCTCGATCGGACACATGCGGCCGTAGTGCGAGGGGTGCACGTCACGGACCTCGAAGCCGGCCCGCTCACGGGAGAGACCACCCGGGCCAAGAGCCGACAGACGGCGCTTGTGGGTGAGACCCGACAGCGGGTTGTTCTGGTCCATGAACTGCGACAGCTGGCTGGTGCCGAAGAACTCCTTGATGGAGGCGACGACCGGCCGGATGTTGATCAGGGTCTGCGGCGTGATCGCCTCGACGTCCTGGGTCGTCATGCGCTCGCGGACGACTCGCTCCATACGCGCCAGACCCGTACGGACCTGGTTCTGGATGAGCTCGCCCACGTTGCGCAGACGGCGGTTGCCGAAGTGGTCGATGTCGTCGGTCTCGACGACGATCGAGGTGCCGTTGTTCCCGACGGTCTCGGTCTCACCGGCGTGCAGCTTCACCAGGTACTTGATCGACGAGATGATGTCCTCGACGGTCAGGATCCCGGCGTCGAGCGGCGCTTCGCCGCCCAGCTTCTTGTTGACCTTGTAGCGGCCGACCTTCGCGAGGTCGTAGCGCTTGGGGTTGAAGTAGAGGTTCTCAAGCAGCGTCTGAGCGGCCTCACGGGTCGGCGGCTCGCCCGGGCGCAGCTTGCGGTAGATGTCGAGCAGCGCGTCGTCCTGGCCCTGGGTGTGGTCCTTCTCCAGGGTGGCGCGCATGGATTCGTACTCGCCGAACTCCTCAAGGATCTGCTCGGTCGTCCAACCGAGAGCCTTGAGCAGGACGGTGACGGACTGCTTGCGCTTGCGGTCGATGCGGACACCGACCATGTCGCGCTTGTCGATCTCCATCTCCAGCCAGGCACCCCGGGACGGGATGACCTTCGCGGAGAAGATGTCCTTGTCGGACGTCTTGTCGAT
Organism: Streptomyces dioscori; assembly: GCF_003024195.1. Lineage (GTDB taxonomy): Bacteria > Actinomycetota > Actinomycetes > Streptomycetales > Streptomycetaceae > Streptomyces > Streptomyces dioscori. Next base: position 241,470 of record NZ_KZ679054.1, on the reverse strand, counting down.
GGAGGAGTCGAAGTAGACACCCGGCGAACGGACCAGCTGCGACACCACGACACGCTCGGTGCCGTTGATGACGAAGGTGCCCTTGTTCGTCATGAGCGGGAAATCACCCATGAAGACGGTCTGGGACTTGATCTCGCCGGTCTCGTTGTTGGTGAACTCGGCGGTGACGAAGAGCGGCGCGGCGAACGTGAAGTCGCGCTCCTTGCACTCGTCGATCGAGTTCTTGGGAGGCTCGAAGCGGTGGTCGCGGAACGTCAGGGACATCGACCCTGAGAAGTCCTCGATCGGGGAGATCTCCTCGAAGATCTCCTCCAGACCGGACTTCGTGGGGACGTCCTGTCCACTGTCCAGAGCCGCCTCGACACGAGCCTTCCACGCGTCGTTGCCGAGCAGCCAGTCAAAACTTTCGGTCTGCAGCGCAAGAAGGTTCGGAACCTCAAGGGGCTCCTTGATCTTTGCAAAGGAGATGCGCAGCGGGGCGGTGCTGGCGCCGTTGTTCGTATTCGCGGTCGAGGCAGTGCGCGAGGCGGCCAAGAGGGGGTCCTTCCGAGGGCTCGGACTCACTACGCGCGTACCGGTCCCAAGCGGGGCACCGGGAGAGACGTCTCCCGAACCGGTCGAATACGACCAGGTCAGAGTCGGTTCCATCCACGATGCTCAAGCGAGGGTATGCCCCTGGTGACGGGCAGGAGGCAGCTAACAGGCAGCGCAAAGGGTCAGTGTAGCCACTAGGCCCACTGATGTCCAGTGCGGGTTTTTGAAGACCCTCGTTGTTCTCAACCCCTGCTGCAAGCCACGCCCTCGATGCACATCGATACTGCCCTCTTCGCCGCCGATCCATGCCTCGGATCCGGATCGTTGTGACGACGCGTCCTGAGAATTGCGCGCTGCGTGCGGTTCGTCAAGGCCCCCCATGCCCGAACCGGGTGCTGCCACCGTCACTTGCAACCTGCCGTGCAGCCCGTCACGGGCGGCTGGAGGCACGAACGAAGATCACCATACTCGTCGCGACCTACAGCGCAAGGCAGTCGCCGCACGGCCCCCTCGAACGCCGAAGAGCGACCACCCAGTTGGGTGATCGCTCCTCGGTGCGTCAGCGTTACACCGCTACGAAAGCGGCTCTACGCGGCTCGCAGGAGTCCTGGCGGACTCGTCGGGTCACTTGACCTCGACGGAGGCGCCGGCGCCCTTGAGGGACTCGGCAGCCTTCTCGGCGGCAGCCTTGTCGACCTTCTCCAGGACGGGCTTCGGAGCGCCGTCGACGAGGTCCTTGGCCTCCTTCAGACCCAGCGAGGTCAGCTCACGCACGACCTTGATGACCTGGATCTTCTTCTCGCCGGCACCCGTGAGGATGACGTCGAACTCGTCCTGCTCGGCCTCGGCCTCGGCCGGGGCGGCAGCGGCGGCGGGGCCGGCGGCGACCGCGGCGGCGGCGGTGACGTCGAACTTCTCCTCGAAGGCCTTCACGAACTCGGAGAGCTCGATGAGGGTGAGGTTCTCGAACTGCGCGAGCAGCTCTTCCTGGGACAGCTTCGCCATGATGGCGTCCTTCCACTAATTCGGCAGGTGCCGGGATGTACTGGTGAGGCGGGCGTACGTTCGGCCCGCTGCGACCGTCGCCTCAGGCGGCGGTCATTGCGCGAGCCGAGTTACTCGGCACCGCCCTGCTCTTCGAGCTTGACGCGAAGCGCCTCCGCGGTGCGGACGAACTTCGACGGGAGCGCCTGGAAGAGGGAGGCAGCCTGGGACTGCTTGCCCTTCATGGCACCCGCCAGCTTGGAGAGCAGAACCTCGCGGGACTCAAGGTCCGCAAGCTTCTTGATCTCGTCGGCGGACAGCGCCTTGCCGTCAAGGACACCGCCCTTGATGACGAGGTTGGGGTTGTCCTTGGCGAAGTCACGAAGACCCTTCGCCGACGTCACCGGGTCACCGGAGATGAAGGCAACCGCTGTCGGACCGTTGAACAGGTCGTCGAGCGTGGAGATCCCGGCCTCGTTGGCCGCGATCTTGGTCAGCGTGTTCTTCACCACGGCGTACTGGGCGTCTTCACCGAGCGAACGACGCAGCGTCTTGAGCTGCGCCACGGTGAGACCCCGGTACTCGGTCAGCACAGCGGCGTTCGAGCTACGGAACTGGTCCGCGAGCTCGGCTACCGCGGCAGCCTTGTCGGGCCTTGCCATAAGCGTGGCCTCCTTCCGGGTGATGAGGACCGCTCAGAAGGAGACTGGGAAAACGAAACGCCCCGGCGCAGGCGCACGGGGCGTGGCTCTACCAGACGGAATCCGTACGAAGTACGGGACTGTCCGGGAGCTCATCCACAGTCACCTGCGCGGGTCGTCCGCAATTCAGCGGATCCTTCGGTCACCGCATCCTCTGTTGAGAGCACGGCAACGACCAGCGGTCTTTGGCTTCTGTGGAAGATTACGTGAACGGGGCACTGTCAAGCAAATCGTGCCCCCGGGGCCGGTCAGCCCTCCAGGTCGCCCATCATCTCGGCCAGGTCCATGACGTCCTTGGCCGGCGGGGCCTCGACGGTCACGGGCTTGTTGTAGTCGAGGAAGGTGATGGTCATGTCGAGCTTGCCCTTGTCGGCGTCGCCCTGCATGCGGAACTGCTTGGTGTGGTCCTCGCCGTCGACCCACATGTCCATCGTGAGCGCGTCCACGCCCAGCTTCTCGTACTGCTCAAGGCTCTTCTCCCGCTTCTCGCGGGTGGCCTTGCTCTCGCTCTTGAGGGACTTGCGGAACTGGTCGAGGGTGACCGTGCCCTTGTAGTGGGTGGTCTCGACGCCCTCGACCTTCTCGGTGCCGACCTTCTTCACGTCCTTGGAGCCGGTGAGGAAGGTGGACTCCTGCGCCGGGTTCTTGTCGGCCGTCCCCGCACCCGGCGCCCCGCCGCCGCCCAGCGCGTCGTCACCCAGCGTGGACATGTCGAACTTGATCCAGCTCTTGCCGTCCATCTCCTTGGCCGCCGCGGCGCCCCCGCCGATGTACATCGCCTTGTCGACCAGGCGGATCTCGGCGTTGCCGTCCTTCCCCTGGTCGAGGGCGGTCATCTTCATGCTCATGGCGAGGTCGGGCTCCATGCGCATCTGGGCCTCGGCCTTGACGCGCCCCTCCTCCGGGGTCCTGCCGGTCATCCGGTAGCTGAGGGAGGTGATGTCCTCGGTCTTCTTCGCCGCCTTGGCGACGGCCGCGGCGGGCGTCATCTCGGGGGACTCCTCGTCCCCCTTGGAACAGCCGACGGCACCCCCGCCGAAGACGAGCGCGGCGACGACCGCGCCCGTCGCCCCACGGCGTACAGGCGTGCGCACAGAAAGCTTCATGGTTCCCCCCAAGGAACAGATGAGCGACTCACAGACAAGCCGCGAGCGTATCCCAGCGGGGTTCGAGCAGTCCTGCGAGTTCTGCCGTGACCTGTGTGACGCCTGTGACTCCTGTGACTGCCGGGAGGGAGCAGAACCCGGGGCCGAACCGGCTGGTGGGGGCCGCTCGGCTTCAGCCCGTCGGCTGAGGCGGGGCGGCTTCAGCCCGTCGGCAGAGGCCGGGCGACTTCAGCCGTCGACCGAGACCGGGCGGCGTCAACCCGTCGGCTGGCTCCGCACGAGGTCCTTGAAGTCCGCGGTGTCGCCCGCCGCGGGCTCCTCGGCGGCGACCTCGACGCCGTAGTCGCTGTAGTACGCCGTCGAGGACATCGAGCCGGTCGCCAGCTCGCCCTTCTCGGCCTTCTTGACCAGCAGGTCCTGGTCGTTCACCCAGATGTCGATGGTCTCGGTGGTGACGCCCGCCTGCTCCAACTGGCTCTTCAGATCCGCCAGTTGACTCGCGGACAGCGAAGAGTTCCGGCCCGCGAGATCCGCGACGTCGACCGTGCCCGAGTAGTGGGTGGTGTCCTCGCCGCGCACCTTCTCCTCGCCGACCTTCTCGACGTCCCCGGAGGCCAGCAGCAGCTTCACCGACTGGTTCGGCGTGGTGTTCTGCATCTGGTCCTTCATGTACGCGCCCGAGCCGCCGGCGAGCTTCGCCAGGTCGTCGTAGTCGTACTTGATCCAGTGCTTGCCGCCGGACTGCTCGGCGAACTTGTCGCCCATCTTCGCGTAGTAGGCGTCCGGCAGATAGCGGGCCTCCATGGAGGTGGTGCCCAGCTGGCGCATCTGGTCGGCCATCGTGCCGCCGGTGTACGTGATCGTCAGGTTGCCGGTGAGTCCGTCGGCCCAGCCGAGAGCGCCGTCCGCCTTCATCGACATCATCGTGCCCATGGTCGTGGTGGACTCGACCTTGGCGGAGTCCGCACCGTCGGTGCTCTTCTCCACGGAACGAAGGGCGACGATCGCGTCCGTAAGGGTGCCGGCCCCGCCGGTGCCCTTGGTGTCCCCTGCCGAACCTTTGCCGTCCCCTCCGGGATCCCCGTCGGAGTCCGAGCCGCTACAGGCCGCGGTTCCGGTCAGGGCGGCGGCCACCGCTATCGAGACGGTCACCCGGCGCACGATCGAGCTCATCATTCGTCCCCCTATGCGATTCCTGTGCCTCGCACGCTAGCGCAGGCCACCGACATCCGACCCGGAAACGGGCACCGGACGCCGGCACCGAGGGCCGCACGCCAAGGCCTGACGCTCACCGGACACCGGGCGCCGGACACGAAGACGGGCCCCGCACCTCGAAAGGTTGCGGGGCCCGTCCTGAAATCGCGTCTGCGACGCGGCTACCGGTGAGCGTCAGGCTCAGACGGCGGCCGGGTCCTCCTCGACGAGGAGGTTGCGGGTGCGGTTCGAGTCCAGCGTGATGCCGGGGCCGATCGTGGTGCTGATCGTGGCCTTCTTGATGTAGCGACCCTTGGCGGCCGACGGCTTCAGACGAAGGATCTCGTCGAGCGCGGCGCCGTAGTTCTCCACCAGCTGCGTGTCGTCGAACGACGCCTTGCCGATGATGAAGTGCAGGTTCGAGTGCTTGTCGACGCGGAACTCGATCTTGCCGCCCTTGATCTCGGTCACGGCCTTGGCCACGTCCGGGGTCACGGTGCCCGTCTTCGGGTTCGGCATCAGACCACGCGGGCCGAGGACACGGCCCAGGCGGCCGACCTTGCCCATGAGGTCCGGGGTGGCGACGACGGCGTCGAAGTCCAGACGCCCCTTCGCGACCTCGTCGATGAGTTCGTCGGAACCGACGATGTCGGCGCCGGCGGCAGTCGCGGCCTCGGCACGGTCACCGGTCGCGAAGACCAGGACCCGGGCGGTCTTGCCGGTGCCGTGCGGGAGGTTCACGGTGCCGCGGACCATCTGGTCGGCCTTGCGCGGGTCGACACCCAGGCGGAAGGCGACCTCGACGGTGCCGTCGAACTTCGAGGTGGAGGTCTCCTTGGCGAGACGGACGGCTTCGAGCGGGGCGTACTGCTTCTCCCGGTCGATCTTGGCGTCCGCAGCGCGGAGAGACTTGCTGCGCTTGCTCACTACTGCTCCTGTGTGCTCTGAGGAGTCGTGGTAGGGGCCGAGCAGGCCCTGCCACGGTGTTCTGCGGTGGTGGGGATCAGCCCTCGACCGTGATGCCCATGGAACGGGCGGTGCCGGCGATGATCTTCGACGCGGCGTCCAGGTCGTTGGCGTTCAGGTCGGCCAGCTTGGTCGTGGCGATCTCGCGGACCTGGGCCTGCGTGATCTTGGCGACCTTGGTCTTGTGCGGCTCGCCCGAGCCCTTCTCGACACCGGCGGCCTTGAGGATCATCTTCGCGGCCGGCGGGGTCTTCGTGATGAAGGTGAAGGAGCGGTCCTCGTAGACCGTGATCTCCACCGGGATGACCCAGCCGCGCTGCGACTCGGTCGCGGCGTTGTAGGCCTTGCAGAACTCCATGATGTTGACGCCGTGCTGGCCCAGTGCGGGGCCGACCGGCGGCGCCGGGTTGGCCGCACCGGCCTGGATCTGGAGCTTGATAAGCCCCGTGACCTTCTTCTTCTTGGGAGGCATTGCTCTCTCCGGGTCCTAGTGAGAGTTTCCGGCCATCCATTCCGGATCATCCGGATGGAGGCATACCGCACAACGATAACGGGTATCGGTGCGCAGCCTGAAACCGAGCAGGTCAGACGGGCTGCAAGAGCCTGTCTGACCTGGTCGGAAGCGTACGGTCCGAAAGAACGTCAGTTCTTCTGGATCTGGTCGAAGCTGAGCTCCACCGGAGTCTCGCGGCCGAAGATCTCGACGAGGCCCTTGACCTTCTTCGAGTCGGCGTTGATCTCGTTGATGGTCGCCTGCAGCGTCGCGAACGGGCCGTCGGTGACGGTGACCGAGTCGCCCACCTCGAAGTCCAGCACCTGGACCTCAAGCTTGCGGGACGGCGCCGGCTTGCCCTCGGCCTCGGCGGCCTCGCGGGCTGCCTTCTCCTCGGCCTCGGGGGCGAGCATCTTGACGATCTCGTCCAGCGTCAGCGGGTACGGGTCGTAGGCGTTGCCCACGAAGCCGGTGACGCCGGGGGTGTTGCGGACGACACCCCAGGACTCGTTCGTCAGGTCCATGCGCACCAGCACGTAGCCGGGGAGCTTGTTCTGCTTGATGGTCTTGCGCTCGCCGTTCTTGATCTGCGCGACCTCTTCTTGCGGCACCTCGGCCGCGAAGATGAAGTCCTCGACGTTCAGCGAGACGGCACGCTGTTCGAGGTTGGTCTTCACGCGGTTCTCGTAACCGGCGTACGTGTGGATGACGTACCACTCGCCGGGCAGCGAACGAAGTTCCTCACGGAGGGCGGTGACGGGGTCGACCGGCTCGGCCTCCTCCACCTCGTCCTCGTCGGTCGCGGCATCGGCGGACTCGTCCTCTTCGGAGGCGTCCGCGGCGGTGTCGCCCTCGGCGTCCTCGCCGGACTCGTCCTCGACGTGCAGCGCGGCCTCTTCGGCGGGCTCGCCCGCCGCGGCGTCGGCAGCCTCGACCTCGTCCTCGACGTCCGCGCCCTCGACGATGTCGAGTTCGTCGTCACGGGACTCGACCGACTCGACGGCATCGTTCAGGTTCGGGTCAGACACGGTGGCTGCTTCTTCCTGGATCATGGGGGTGGAACACGCGAAAGCGGGCGCCGGGTACGGCGCCCTTCGCGCTAGGCCTAGCCGAAGACGTACTTGGCGGCCTTGTCGAGTCCGAAGTCAATCACAGTCACCAGACCGATCATGATGACAACGAACACAATCACCACTGTGGTGTACGTCGTCAGCTGATTGCGGGTCGGCCAGACAACCTTGCGGAGCTCCGCGACGATCTGGCGGTAGAAGAGGGCGAGGCGCTTCAGCGGGCCCTTCTTGGCACGCTTGCCGCCCTTGCGGCCCTTCTTCTGTGACTCCGGCGCCTCATCCTGGGCATCAGGCATGTCGATGGAGCCCACGGCGTCCGTCACTCGTCCTCACCTGATTCCGGGTCGTGGCCGTGCCGCGCCCGGTGTGAGCCGCACGGCGGTGCAATGCAGTACGTACATGTGCACACATCCTGGTGAAAGGAGTGTGTAGCAGGGCCGGAGGGACTTGAACCCCCAACCGCTGGTTTTGGAGACCAGTGCTCTACCAATTGAGCTACGACCCTTTGCTTCCCCCACAACGTACCGCATCCGCCCGGGTGCTCGGAGTGCACCGGAAGAGTGCGGCCGGTGAAGGCCAACGAGGTGAGAGTGTACGTGGTCGGCGGCCGGTCGTCGAACAGAAAGTGTCCGTACGGACTTTGTGCGTACCCGGCCCCGGGTTCGTCCGGCGTTGCCCAGTCCGTGAAACCAGTGTGCCGGGGACGTTTCCGGTCTGAAACGATGGGCCCCATGAGCGCTGCAATCCCTCCCACCGAGCGCCGGGTCTCCGCCCGAGTCGGCGCGATCTCCGAGTCCGCCACCCTCGCCGTGGACGCCAAGGCCAAGGCCCTCAAGGCCGCCGGACGTCCGGTGATCGGCTTCGGCGCCGGTGAGCCCGACTTCCCGACCCCGGACTATGTCGTCGAGGCCGCCATCGAGGCATGCAAGAACCCGAAGTACCACCGCTACACGCCGGCCGGCGGCCTTCCCGAGCTGAAGGCGGCGATCGTCGCCAAGACGCTGCGTGACTCCCACTACGAGGTGGACGCCTCCCAGGTCCTGGTGACCAACGGCGGCAAGCAGGCCATCTACCAGGCGTTCGCCGCGATCCTCGACCCGGGCGACGAGGTCATCGTCCCGGCCCCCTACTGGACGACGTACCCCGAGTCGATCCGTCTCGCCGGCGGTGTCCCGGTGGATGTCGTCGCGGACGAGACGACCGGCTACCGCGTCTCCGTCGAGCAGTTGGAGGCGGCCCGTACGGAGAAGACCAAGGTCGTCCTCTTCGTGTCGCCCTCCAACCCGACCGGTGCCGTCTACAGCGCCGAGGACACCGAGGCCATCGGCCGCTGGGCCGTCGAGCACGGCCTGTGGGTGATGACGGACGAGATCTACGAGCACCTGGTCTACGGGGACGCGAAGTTCACCTCGCTGCCGGCAGTACTTCCCGAGCTGCGCGACAAGTGCATCGTGGTCAACGGCGTGGCGAAGACGTACGCGATGACCGGCTGGCGGGTCGGGTGGCTCATCGGCCCCAAGGACGTGGTGAAGGCCGCGACCAACCTGCAGTCCCACGCCACGTCGAACGTGTCGAACGTGGCCCAGGCCGCCGCGATCGCCGCCGTCTCGGGCGACCTGACGGCCGTGGCCGAGATGCGCGAGGCCTTCGACCGCCGCCGCCGGACGATCGTGCGCATGCTCAACGAGATCGACGGCGTGCTCTGCCCGGAGCCCGAGGGCGCGTTCTACGCGTACCCCTCGGTGAAGGCGCTCCTCGGCAAGGAGATCCGCGGCAAGCGCCCGCAGACCTCCGTCGAGCTGGCCGCGCTGATCCTGGAGGAGGCCGAGGTCGCGGTCGTCCCGGGTGAGGCCTTCGGCACGCCGGGCTATCTGCGGCTGTCGTACGCGCTGGGTGACGAGGACCTCGTCGAGGGCGTCTCGCGGATCCAGAAGCTCCTGGCGGAGGCCAAGGCCTGAACCCGCGCACGGCAGTAGGTCACGACAGTAAGTACTGAATCCGCTCAGATCAGCGGGTGAGGCGAGCCGCTTCCCTCCGGGGAGGCGGCTCGTTTCTTCGTGCGAGCAAGACCACGTTCAGGGAAAGCGCTACCGATACGGCGCCGGCGTGCGGCAGGATCCTTGAATGGAGCACGTACGTAAGGTCTCTGAGCTGCCCAAGGCTCATCTGCACCTGCATTTCACCGGTTCGATGCGGCACACCACCCTGCTGGAACTGGCCGACAAGCACGGGATCCACCTGCCCGAGGCGCTGACGAGCGGCGAGCCGCCCAAACTGCGGGCGACGGACGAGCGCGGCTGGTTCCGCTTCCAGCGTCTGTACGACGCGGCGCGGTCGTGCCTCAGAGATCCCGAGGACATCCAGCGGCTCGTGCGCGAGGCCGCCGAGGAGGACCTCAAGGACGGCTCGGGGTGGCTGGAGATCCAGGTCGACCCCACGTCCTACGCGCCGCGCCTGGGCGGTCTGATCCCCGCGCTTGAGATCATCCTGGACGCGGTGGACACGGCCTCGCGCGAGACCGGGCTCGGTATGCGGGTGCTGGTCGCCGCGAACCGGATGAAACACCCCCTGGACGCCCGCACGCTGGCCCGGCTGGCCGTGCGGTACGCGGACCGGGGCATCGTCGGGTTCGGCCTCTCCAACGACGAGCGGCGGGGCATGGCGCGGGACTTCGACCGGGCCTTCGCGATCGCCCGGGAGGGCGGGCTGCTGGCCGCGCCGCACGGCGGTGAGCTGACGGGCCCCGCGTCCGTCCGCGACTGCCTGGACGACCTGCACGCCTCGCGGATCGGGCACGGGGTGCGGGCCGCCGAGGACCCGCGGCTGCTGAAGCGGCTCGCGGACCGCGGCATCACCTGCGAGGTCTGCCCGGCCTCGAACGTCGCCCTGGGGGTCTACGAGAAGCCGGAGGACGTCCCCCTGCGCACGCTCTTCGAGGCGGGCGTGCCCATGGCGCTCGGCGCGGACGACCCGCTGCTGTTCGGCTCCCGGCTGGCCGCCCAGTACGACATCGCGCGCCGCCACCACGGCTTCATGGACGCCGAACTGGCCGAACTGGCACGGCAGTCGGTACGCGCCTCGGCGGCCCCGCCCGACATCAGGGAGAAGCTGCTGTCCGGGATCGACGACTGGCTGACCGCCCCGGCCGCCTGAGCGGCCCCGGGGCGGGCGTGGGCGGGGGCGGTGGGTCCCGGAGCCTCGGAGCCGGACCTCAGAGGCTGACGCCCACCGTCACCGGTTCGTTGACGAGCGTGATCCCGAAGGCCTCGTGGACTCCGGCGACGACCTCGCGGGCGAGCGCGAGGAGGTCCTCCGTGGTGGCCCCGCCCCGGTTGGTGAGGGCCAGGGTGTGCTTGGTGGAGATACGGGCGGGGCCGGTGCCGTACCCCTTGGTGAAGCCGGACTTGTCGATCAGCCAGGCCGCGGAGGTCTTGGTGTTCTCGTCGTCCGCGGGGTAGGCGGGCGGGACCACTCCGTCGCCCAGGCGCTCCACCACGCGCGCGTGGAACGCGGCGAACTCCTCGCGCGTGAGGATCGGGTTGGTGAAGAACGAGCCCGCCGACCAGGTGTCGTGGTCCTCGGGGTCGAGCACCATGCCTTTCCCGGAACGCAGCTTCAGCACGGTCTCGCGGGCCGCGTCCACGGGCACGCGGTCACCGGGTCCGACACCGAGCATGCGGGCCGTCTCGGCGTACCTCAGCGGCGCGGACAGCCCGGCGGCGTCCTCCAGCTCGAAACGGACACGCAGCACGACGAACCGCTCGGGATCGCCCTTGAACCGACTGTGCCGGTACGAGAAGGCGCACTCGGCGTTCGACATGGTGACCGTCTCACGGCTCTCGCGGTCATAAGCGATCACTTCGGTGATCGTCGACGACACTTCCTGGCCGTACGCGCCCACGTTCTGGATCGGTGTCGCACCGGCGGAGCCCGGGATTCCGGCGAGGCACTCGATGCCCGCGAGACGGGCCTCGACGGTCCGGGCGACCGCGTCGGTCCACACCTCCCCGGCGGCCAGCTCCAGCCGTGTACCGTCCAGCTCGAAGCCGCGCGTGGCGATGCGCAGGGCTGTGCCCGCGAAGCCCTTGTCGCCGATGACCAGGTTCGAGCCACCGCCGATCAGCAGCAGCGGCGTACCGGAGTCGTCGGCCTCGCGGACGGCGGCGATCACCTCGTCGTCGGTGGTCGCGGTGATCAGCCGGTCGGCGGGACCACCGAGCCGGAAGGTGGTCAGCGGGGCGAGGGCGGTGTCGTGAAGTTCCTGCACGCCCCCAGAGTACGAGAACGGCCCCGCCGGGTCGGGCGGGGCCGTTCTCAAGGGGCGGGAGCCGGGGCGCAGCCCCGGCTCCCGAGGGGCGCGGGGAACTGCGCGGCCCGCCCCCACCGGCCCGCAGACTCAACTCAACGCGACGCAGTCTCAGGTACAGGTACAGGCACAGGCACGGCCGCCTCCGTAACCTCCTGAGACCCGCCCGCAGCCCGCCGCCGCGGGATGTACAGCGCCCCGACCCCCGCCAGGGCCACCGCCCCCGCGCCCACCCACAGCGCGGGCCGGATCCCGTCCACAAAGGTCTGCGCGCTCTCGTAGCCGCCCTGCGCGGAGAAGATCGAGGCCATGATCGCGATACCGAGCGCCCCGCCGACCTCGCGCAGCGCGTTGTTGGCGCCGGACGCGATCCCCTGCTCCTGCGCCCGGACGCTGGACATGACCAGGCTGGAGGCCGGAGCGAAGAAGAGAGACATCCCGACGCCGCTGATGATCAGGGCGGGCAGCTGCGCGGCGTACGAGGTGTCCGCCTCGACCACGACGGCGAACCACCCGAGCCCGACGGCCTGCAGGAACAGACCCGCCGCGACGACGGGACGGCCGCCGATACGGTCCGACAGATAGCCGGCGACCGGCGCGACGAGCATCGGCATACCGGTCCACGGCAGCATGCGCAGCCCCGCCTCGGTGGGCGAGTAGCCGAGCACGCCCTGCATGTACTGGCTGAGCAGGAAGATCGAGCCGAACATCCCGAGGAACATCAGCAGGCTCGCCGCGTTGATCCCGGCGAAGGCACGACTACGGAAGAGCCTCATCGGCAGCATCGGGTTCTTCGCCCGCATGCCGTGGAAGACGAAGCCGGTGAGCAGAGCCGTACCCGCGAACAGGGCGAGCAGCACGACACCGTCGCTCCAGCCGACGACGGGCGCCCGGACCAGCCCGTACACGATGCCGAAGAGGCCACCGCTGGCGAGCAGGGTGCCGCGGATGTCGAGCGGGGCGCCGGCGCCGAACGACTCCGTCAGGCGCAGCCGGGCGAGCGGCAGCAGGGCGAGACCCAGCGGCACGTTCAGCCAGAAGATCCACTGCCAGGACAGGTGTTCGGTCAGGCTGCCCCCGATGAGCGGCCCCGAGGCGACCGCGAGTCCGTTGACGGCACCCCAGATCCCGTACGCCATCCCGCGCTTGGCGGCCGGGACGGCGGCCGTCAGCAGGGTCAGGGTCAGCGGCATCATGATGGCCGCGCCGACGCCCTGGACCGCGCGGGCGGCGATCAGCGAGTCGATGCCGGGCGCCATGGCGGCCGCGGCGGACGCGCCGGTGAAGACGGTGATGCCGACGAGGAAGAGCCGGCGGCGGCCGAACCGGTCACCCAGGGCCGCGCCGAACATCAGCAGCACGGCGAAGGTGAGCGTGTACGCGCTCACGGTCCATTCCAGGTCGTCGAGCGCTCCCCCGAAGTCTTCGCGGATCGAGGGCAGAGCGGTGGTGACGACGAGGTTGTCCAGGGCCGCCATGAATCCGGCGACGCTGGTGATGACGAGGGCCCAGACGGCTCCCCCGCGACGTTCGGTCGGCTGTGGTGTCCGTTCGGGCGTCTGCTGTGACATCGCTCCCCCAGCGGGTTTTCGCTAGCTGTCGGTTAGTTATTGCTAACTAACTTTTGCGGCCATGAAAAGGCGCCCGTACTTGCCGCCTTCCGGATGGGTGTTCCGCTTCAGTGTTCGAGCCGACCCTTGGCCCGGGCCGACGGATAGAGCCCTTCCCACACCCGGTGCTGTGGCGGGAAGCCCATGGCCACCAGGCAGTTGATGAGCATCCCGTAGGCCAGGAAGTCGGTGGTCTCGTCGATGTCGGCACCGAGCGGCAGGTGGACGGTCTCCCACAGCCGCATCCAGCCGGCCCGGACCGCCTCGCCGAGCTCGTGGTCACCGGCCTGCTCGGCCGCCGCCACCGCGACGTACATCTGCATCTGCATGAGCAGCCGCTCCGGCTCCTCGGCGATGACCCTCGTGTACGCGTCCGCCATGGAGTGCAGGGCCTCTTCGCCGTGCAGCCCCTCGGAAGCCGCCGCGAACGCGCGGATCGTGTCCTCCAGACAGCGTTCCGCGGCCGCGAGGAAGATCGCCTTCTTGCCGGGGAAGAGCCGGAAGAGGTACGGCTGCGAGACCCCCACGCGCTTGGCGATCACCTCGGTGGACGTGCCGTAGTACCCGCCCCGGGCGAACTCGCTCATCGCCGCGCGAATGACGCTCTCACGCCGTTCCTCTGCGCTCATCCTGACCATGCGACGAAGTTAGTACTCAATCACTAACTAAGTCAAGAGCGTGCTCCGGAGGGACAGCGAAGTGGCGAGGGGAACGTACGAGTAAGGGGCGCCCGCAGTAGCGGACGCCCCTTACTCGTGTCTCTTCAGCCCATCAGGCGAGTCGTACGACGGCCCGGGACATGCCCAGCACCTTCTGGCCCGCGCTCGTCGCGACGAGGTCGACGCGGACGGTGTTGTCGTCGAGCTTGACGGCGACCTTGCCGCTGACCTCGATCGTGGCGCCCTCGTCGTCGTTCGGGACGACGACGGGCTTGGTGAAGCGGACGCCGTACTCGACGACCGCGCCCGGGTCGCCGGCCCAGTCGGTGACGACCCGGATCGCCTCGGCCATGGTGAACATGCCGTGCGCGATGACGTCCGGGAGGCCCACCTCCTTGGCGAACTTCTCGTTCCAGTGGATCGGATTGAAGTCCCCCGAGGCTCCCGCGTACTGCACGAGCGTGGCGCGGGTCACTCGGAAGGTCTGGGCCGGCAGCTCGGTGCCGACCTCGACGTCGTCGTACGCGATCTTCGCGGTCATCTGTTCACGCCCCCTCGGCCGCACGGGACACGAGCTTGGTCCAGGCGGTCACCACGTGCTCGCCGGCCTCGTCGCGGACCTCGCCGCGAATGTCCAGGATGTCGTTGCCCGCCATCGACTTGATCGCCTCGATGGTGGACGTGACCGTGAGCCGGTCCCCCGCGCGCACCGGGCGCCGGTGGACGAACTTCTGGTCGCCGTGCACGACGCGGCTGTAGTCGAGACCCAGTTGCGGGTCCTGGACGACCTGTCCCGCGGCCTTGAAGGTGATCGCGAACACGAAAGTCGGCGGTGCGATCACATCGGGGTGACCGAGGGCCTTGGCCGCGTCCGGGTCCCGGTAGGCGGGATTGGGGTCTCCCACCGCCTCCGCGAACTCACGGATCTTCTCCCGGCCGACCTCGTACGGGTCGGTGGGCGGGTAGGACCGCCCCACGAAGGACTGGTCGAGCGCCATCGGCTCGGCACCTCCTGATTCGCACTGGTTCGCAGCTGGTTCGCAGCGGGTGTCAACGACGCGAGGCCGCCCCCCGATTACAGGGGACGGCCTCGTGAACGAGCCTTTTTTATCGCGTTTCGCGGTGCGCAGTGTGCGAGTTGCAACGCGGGCAGTGCTTCTTCATCTCCATGCGATCCGGGTTGTTACGCCGGTTCTTCTTGGTGATGTAGTTCCGCTCCTTGCACTCCACGCAGGCCAGCGTGATCTTCGGGCGGACGTCGGTGGCAGCCACGTGAGTGCTCCTTGCCGGGACGGATGAGACATGGATTAACGCATAAAAGAGTAACCGATTGAAGGACCGACCCCGCAATCGGCTACCGTCAGTAGCGGTGACCGGACTTGAACCGGTGACACAGCGATTATGAGCCGCTTGCTCTACCGACTGAGCTACACCGCTTTGATGTGATCAGTTCCCGTCTTTCGACGGGAACTTCCCACACCAGAGCCCCAATACGGAATCGAACCGTAGACCTTCTCCTTACCATGGAGACGCTCTACCGACTGAGCTATTGGGGCGAGCGATGAAGACATTACACGCTCGGCAGCCGATCGCCCAAATCCGTTTCGCGGCACCTGCCCCGGCCCGTTCCCGGGTCCTCACCGGCTGTTCCACCCGCCTCTCCGGCACGACGGACCACACCGGTATGACTATTCCGCTCCTCCTCGATGTGCGCCGATCGTCACCCTAGGCTCGACTCACGCTGCGTGATCTTGTGCCCCTCCTCCGCAGCCGACGAGCCCCAGGAGCGCGATGCCAGACAGCCAGCCGCAGCCGCACCACTCCTCGTCGAGCTCCTCGTCCTCGTCGGGCTCCTCGGGTTCCCCGGGCCCGTCCGGCCGGGACAACGGGTCCGACCTGCTGCTCTGCGGTGCGCGGCTCACCGACGGCAGGCTGGTGGACGTGCGGCTGGCCGGCGGACGCATCGAGGCGGTCGGCACGGCGGGCAGCCTCACCGCGCACACCGCGCGCGTGGACCTCTCCGGCCATCTGCTCCTGCCTGCCCCGGCCGAGCCCCACGCCCACGGCGACACGGCCCTGTCGGCCGACGGCGAGGGCCCGGTCTCGTACGAGGGCAAGGAGGTCCAGCGCCGTACGACCGAGGCCGCTCTCCTGCAGTTGGGGCACGGGGCGACCGCCGTCCGCTCGCATGTGCGCGTGGGCGACGTGCAGGGGCTGGGCTCGATGGCGGCGGTGCTCCAGGCGCGGCGCGCGCTGCGGGGGCTCGTCGAGCTGACGGTCGTGGCGATGCCCCGGGTCCTCACCGGACTCGCCGGGGCCGACGGGCTGGCGATGCTGCGGGACGCGGTGAAGATGGGCGCCTCCGTAGTGGGCGGTTGTCCGGATCTGGACCCGGATCCGACGGGCTATGTGGAGGCGGTCCTGGAGGTCGCCTCGGAGCAGGGCTGCCCGGTCGATCTGCATACGGACGGTGACGATCCGGCGCGGCTCGGGCGCCTCGCGGCGATGGCGGGCGGGTTGCGGCCCGGGGTGACCCTCAGCCACCTCGGAGGGCTGAGCCGCCTGCCCTCCGAGGTGGCCTCACGCTCGGCCGACCAGCTCGCCGCGGCCGGCGTGACCGTCGTCTGCCTGCCCCAGGGCGGCTGTTCGGGCGTGGACCGCCGCGGCACGGCTCCGGTACGGCTGCTGCGGGCCGCCGGGGTGCGGGTCGCGGCCGGGAGCGGCGCCCTGCGGGACCTGTCGAACCCCGTGGGCCGCGGGGACCCGCTGGAGGCGGCGTATCTGCTGGCCTCGCGGTACGGGCTGCGGTCCACCGACGCGTACGACGCGGTGAGTTCGTCGGCGCGGGCGGTGCTGGGGCTGCCCGAGGTGCGCGTGGAGGCCGGCTTCCCGGCGGAGCTGCTCGCGGTGCGCGGGGACCGGCTCGACGGGGCGCTGTCGCTGGCGTACAGCCGGATCGTGGTGCACCGGGGGCGCGTGGTGGCGCGGACGAGCGCGGTGCGGGAGTACTGCGGCTCGGCGGCGGCCGTGGCGCTGGACCTGCCGCGCCAGGGGCGTACGGGGCAGTCGTGAGCCGTGAGCCGCGATCCGTGGTCTGTGTGCCGTGATCTGTGAGCCGTGGTTCGCGGTGAGGTGCTGCGGTGCGGTGCGCGGCACGCGCGCGTGAGGGCCGTTTATGACCTCTACGCGCGCGTGCCTGCCTCTCCTGTGTGGCGGATGCGATTACCGGTGAATGGTGAATGCAGGCACCGGTGCACGCAGCTGTCGATGCGCGCGACTGTCGGCGAACTGAGTGTCAGAAGCCGCCCAGCAGACCGCTGGTGAACGGGTTGCCCGGGCCGCCGAACTCTCCCGCGGGCAGCTTGGTGGCGCCGGACGGGGCGCTGACGTCCCCGGCTTCGCCGAACGTGACGACCAGCGGCAGCTTCGCGCCCTTCGGGTCGTCCGCCAAGGTGGCGAGGTCGACGGCGACGCGGGTCAGATCACCGTTCTTCAGTGAGAAGTCGACGGCGACCTTCTTGTCCGGAGCGTCCTTCAGGTCCTCGTCGGTGGGCAGTTCGGCGCCCGCCGGGAGTTCGCCGGCCAGCGGCCGCAGTTTGTCGAGGATGCCGGTGAGCAGGTCACGGAACGAGGCCTTGGCGACGACCCGTTCGACACCGTCGCTGCCTCCCTTGTCGCTGAAGGTGACCTCGCGGGCGACGACCGAGCGCACGGCGTCGAGGATCTTCTGCTGGGTCCCGCTGTCGATCTCGTCTGCCGGATCGGCCTTGCCGGCCTTGCCCTTGCCGTTCTCGCCGCCCTTGCCGGTGGCGTCCTTCGCGGCGCGGTCGAGTTCGCGGTTGTCGATCTTGACCCACTTGCCCTCAAGTACCGGCTTGAGGTCCTTCTCGCTCTCCGGGAGCTCGTCGGCGCTCGGCAGGGGGAAGCCCATCGCCTCGCCGAACGCCTTCATGTCGGCCCGGTAGTAGGTGTGGTCGCCGACGAGGCGGTACTCGGCGAGGACGCCGTCGGGCCCCGAGACCGACATGCCCGTACCGACGAGATCCTTCTCACCCGAGTCGGCGAGCGGCTTGCGCGACTCGACCGACACCTTGACCCGTACTCCTACGAACAGTTTCGCCAGTTCGGGCGGCATCTCCTCGCCGGGCTCCTCCTCCCCGGCCAGCTTCACGAGTGCCGAGGGCTTGGCGTCGAGCCCCAACTCGAAGGCGAGCGACTTCTTCTTGCCGAGTCCCTCGACAGCCTGGTCCACCTTCTGACCGGCGGTGAGGTTCTCCACCGTGCCGCAGGCGGCCACCGCGGAGAGCAGGGCGGTGGTGCAGCCGACCGCGGTGAGCGTCCTGCGTATGACAGGGCTCTTGCGGGTGGCGGGGCTCATGCGTGTGGCGGTGATGACGGTCTCCTTATGACGCCTGACGGCGTCCCCCTCGTACAACCTGATCTCTCAGGAGACTCACGAGTTATCCACAGGGTTGTGCGGCAGGTGTCTCCATCCGGGCGTACGGTCGGAAACATGCGCATTGTTATCGCTGGAGGTCATGGTCAGATCGCGTTGCGGCTTGAGCGGTTGCTCTCCGCGCGCGGTGACGAGGTCGCGGGGATCATCCGCCGAGCCGAACAGGGCGACGATCTGCGGACGGCCGGCGCCGAGCCGGTGCTGTGCGATCTGGAGTCCGCTTCGCTGGAGGAGGTCTCCGCGCATCTGCGGGGCGCGGACGCCGCGATCTTCGCGGCGGGCGCGGGCCCGGACAGCGGGGCGGCCCGCAAGGAAACCGTGGACCGGGGAGCCGCGGTGCTCTTCGCGGACGCGGCGGCCAGGGCCGGAGTGCGACGCCATGTGGTCGTCTCCTCCATGGGCGCGGATCCGGAGCACCCCGGGGACGAAGTGTTCGACGGGTATCTGCGCGCCAAGGGCGAGGCCGACGCGTACGTACGCGCCCACCGCGGCCTGGACTGGACGATCCTGCGCCCCGGGATGCTGACGAACGACGCGGGCACGGGCCTCGTCCGTCTGGAGGCCGCCACGGGCCGCGGGCCGGTCCCGCGCGACGACGTCGCCGCGGTCCTCGCGGAACTGGTGGACACCCCGGCGACAGCCGGCCTGACCCTGGAACTGATCAGCGGCTCCGCACCGGTGTCGGTGGCGGTCAAGTCGGTCGCGGGGAACTGACGGGAAGCGGTCCGAGGAACTCGGCCGAGGGGACCGGCCGAGGGGACCGGCCGAGGGCTCGGCCTCAGATCCCGGCCGCAGGGCTCGGTGCGGCTCAGAAAAGCGGCAGCTGGCCGGGGAAGTCCGCCACGACGTACCCGTCCAGCGCGGGCTGGGAGGCCCCCAGCTCCGCCTGCCTGCGCGACCCCGGGCAGGAAACGAGTTCCCCGCTCCCCCGGGCCCCCGCCGGGTCGTGCCGGGCGAACCGCCCCGCGACGACAGCGATCTCGCGACGGCACTCGGGGCAGATCCGGCGACGTGAGGACATGGGGTCAGGGTACGGAGAGAACGCGGGGCGCGGCTGCTGGGGCGCTCCGGGCGCTCAGCGTCCCGTGGTTCGGGGTCCCGGAGCAGTCGGGCCATCGGGCGGACGGTCCCGGAGCCGTCCGAGGCCGTCCGAGCACGAAAAAACCCTCTCTGAAATGCTTACTCGCATTTCAGAGAGGGTTTCTTCTCTCAGCGTGGCGGCGCCAGGATTCGAACCTGGGAAGGCTGAGCCGGCAGATTTACAGTCTGCTCCCTTTGGCCGCTCGGGCACACCGCCGGGGTTGCTGCCATTCGAACCGTCTTTCGGCGGCGCTCCGTGGCAACGACGTAAACGATACCCGATGCTCGGGGGTGCTTCGCCACTCGATTGATCGGTGCTCGGAGGGGAGGGGGTGGCTAGGCTTATGCGGATGCGGCCCGGGACCGAAGCGGGTTCGGCGGCCGCCACTACGCACCCCGATACAAGGAGCCACAGGACATGGCCGACTCCAGTTTCGACATCGTCTCGAAGGTCGAGCGGCAGGAGGTCGACAACGCCCTCAACCAGGCCGCCAAGGAGATCTCGCAGCGCTACGACTTCAAGAACGTGGGCGCCTCCATCTCCTGGTCCGGCGAGAAGATCCTCATGGAGGCGAACTCCGAGGAGCGGGTGAAGGCCATCCTCGACGTGTTCGAGACCAAGCTGATCAAGCGCGGCATCTCGCTGAAGGCGCTGGACGCCGGTGAGCCGCAGCTCTCCGGCAAGGAGTACAAGATCTTCTCTTCGATCGAGGAGGGCATCTCCCAGGACAACGCGAAGAAGGTCGCGAAGATCATTCGTGACGAGGGCCCGAAGGGCGTGAAGGCGCAGGTGCAGGGCGACGAGCTGCGGGTCAGCTCGAAGAGCCGTGACGACCTGCAGGCCGTGCAGGCCCTGCTCAAGGGCAAGGACTTCGACTTCGCGCTGCAGTTCGTCAACTACCGGTGACGTGCCGGTCGTTCCACGGACGCCGGCCGCGCGTACGAGAAAGGGTGGGCACCTCGGGTGCCCACCCTTCTCGCCTGCTGGCTGCGGCCTCGGGGGCGCGCACTCAGTCGCGCGAGTTGCCGAACAGGATGCGGTAGCCGATCAGCAGAACCAGCGCGCCGCCGATCGCGGCGGCCCAGGTGGCTCCGTCGTAGAAGCTCTTGGAGATCGGGTGGTCCAGCCAACGGGCGGATATCCAACCGCCGATGAAGGCGCCCGCGACGCCGATCAGTGTCGTGCCTATGAAGCCGCCCGGATCGCGTCCCGGCAGCAGGAACTTGGCGATGGCTCCGGCCAGCAGCCCCAGAATGATCCAGCTGATGATGCCCATGCCGTGAACCTGCCCTTTCGTGCTGTACCTGTGCTGTGATCCTGCTCGCACAAGCCTGTGGTCATACCGCGCTGGGCTGTTTTTGCCGCTCCGCGTTTCGCTCTTGTGTTCGCTCCTTGTTGCTGAGGAGGACGCCGGCGCGACGGTTGCCGGTTGCACTGATCAGTAGGGTGCGGTTCATGACACAGTCCGATCCCGCCCGGCCGGGTTCGTCCGGGTCCGGGGTCGAGTCCGGGGCCTGGGCCGGTGCTGGAGCAGCGAGCGGCGCGGCGGAGCTGCGGCGGACGCTCGGTGTCGGGGACGCCGTGGTCATCGGCCTCGGCTCGATGATCGGTGCGGGGATCTTCGCCGCGCTGGGGCCCGCGGCACGGGCCGCGGGATCCGGGCTGCTCCTCGCACTGGGCATCGCCGCCGTCGTCGCCTACTGCAACGCCACTGCTTCGGCACGCCTGGCCGCCCGGTATCCCGCGTCGGGCGGGACGTACGTGTACGGCCGCGAGCGGCTCGGCGAGTTCTGGGGATATCTGGCGGGCTGGTCGTTCGTCGTGGGCAAGACCTCCTCGTGCGCGGCGATGGCGCTCACCGTGAGCACGTACGTGTGGCCGGGGCAGGCGCACGCGGTGGCCGTCGGGGCGGTGGTGGCACTGACCGCGGTGAACTACGGCGGAGTGCAGAAGTCCGCGTGGCTGACGCGGGTGATCGTCGCGGTGGTCCTCGCGGTCCTCGCTTCCGTCGTGGTCGTCTGTCTGACCTCGGGGGACTCCGATGCCGGGCGGCTCGGCGTGGGTGCCTCCGGGGGCGCGGGAGGACTGCTTCAGGCGGCGGGGCTGCTGTTCTTCGCGTTCGCCGGGTACGCGCGGATCGCGACCCTCGGCGAGGAGGTACGGGATCCGGCGCGCACCATTCCGCGCGCGATCCCGCTCGCTCTGGGTGTCGCACTGGTCGTGTACGCGGCTGTGGCGGTGGCTGTCGTGTCCGTGCTGGGGCCGACGCGGCTGAGGCAGGCGACGGCGCCGCTCGCCGACGCGGTGCGCGCCGCCGGGGTGCCGGGGCTCGTCCCGGTCGTACGGGTGGGTGCCGCGGTGGCGGCGCTCGGCTCCCTTCTCGCGCTGATTCTGGGGGTGTCGCGGACGACGCTGGCCATGGCCCGTGACCGGCATCTGCCGGGTGGGCTGGCCGCCGTGCATCCGCGCTTCCGGGTGCCCCATCGGGCGGAGCTCTGCGTCGGGGCGGTGGTCGCGGTGCTGGCCGCGACGGTGGATGTGCGGGGTGCGATCGGCTTCTCCTCCTTCGGGGTGCTGGTGTACTACGCGATCACCAATGCCTCGGCATGGACGCTGGCTTCGGCGGCGGTGTCGCGGGTTCTGCCTGCGGTGGGGCTTGCGGGGTGCCTGACGCTGGCTTTCGCCTTGCCGTGGGTGTCCGTGGCCGTGGGGGTCGGTGTGCTGGGGCTGGGGGCGGGCGTGTACGGGGTGCGGCGGTGGATTCGCGCGGGTTGATCGCTTGCGTTTGGGCCTGCGGCCGGCTTCGGGTGTGTGGGTGCCGGGGGTCGGTGAGGGCGTGCGGGTCGGTGAGGGCTGGGTGCGCCGTTCCCCGCGCCCCTTGGAGGGAGGGGGTTGGGGTGGTGCCGAACGTGCGGGTTGTTGTGGGTTGCTCGCGCCGTTCCTCGGGCCCCTAGGGGGGACGGTGTTGGGGCGGTGTCGAACGTGCGGGTTGTTGTGGGTTGCTCGCGCCGTTCCCCGCGCCCCCTGCAGGAGTGGGCGGGGTGGGGGGGCCGTCCGCTATGACGCTCGTGTCGTTGTCGTCCGTGTGCGGAAGTCGGGCCAGGGCTGCAGGTCCGTGTCGTCGTTCAGTTCGTCGTACCAGCCGGTGCCCTGGAGCCACGCGTCGAGCCAGACCGTGAGGGTGGGCGCGTCCACGTACCAGGCGTGGTCGGCGTCGTCGGCGTTCGGCTCGAACAGGAGCACCGTGGCGTCCGGCGTACGGCAGTCCACGCAGGCGTACATTCCGCAGCCCCAGTGGGATATCGGCAGGATGCCTTCCGGCCAGGGCCAGGCGGGGTCCTTGCGGCCGCTCTCGCGATGGGCGAGGTACTGCGCGACGACCGCGGGCTCTCCCGAGGGCGGGCTGTCGAGCAGGGGCAGCAGACCGTACTCCGGGCCGAACCCACCGTCCCCTATCCGCAGATAGAGCGCGGCGAGCAGCGGCGGGACGGAGAAGCCGAGGGCGGACTCGGCGCGGGCGAGCATGGCGGCGTCCACGGGCTCGGGGAGCGAAGGCCAGCCCCACGGCCGGGAGTTGCGTGCCTCGGCGAGGACACGTACCAGCAACTGCTCGGTCTCGGTCATGCATTCATGATGCAGCGCGTCACTGACATTCGAGCCGGCCTGTGGATAACCCTCGGCATTAGGCGTAGGCGCCCCGCCCCCTCGCCGCCCTACGCCCTACCGGACCGACGACGTGAACGGCTGGTCCGTACGCACGATCTCGCGTCCCAGAGGGAACAGCGAGACCGGGATCAGCTTGAAGTTGGCGATGCCCAGGGGGATGCCGATGATCGTCACACACTGGATGAGGCCCGTGACGATGTGGGCGAGGGCCAGCCACCAGCCTGCGAGGATCAGCCAGAGGACGTTGACGATGAAGGACGGCGCTCCCGCGTCGCGGCGCTCAACCGTCGTCCGGCCGAACGGCCACAGCGCGTAGGCACCGATACGGAAAGCGGCGACGCCGAACGGGATTCCGATGATCGTGATGCAGAGCAGCACGCCCGCGAGCAGGTAGCCGAGGAATAGCCAGAAGCCGCTCAGGACGAGCCAGATGATGTTGAGGATTGTCTTCACTGGTGGCGACCTGCCATCTGTTCGAGCCGGGCGATGCGCTCCGCCATGGGCGGGTGCGTCGAGAACATTTTGGACAGTCCCTGGCCCGGGCGGAAGGGGTTGGCGATCATCATGTGGCTCGCCGTCTCGATGCGCGGCTCCGGAGGCAGCGGCAGCTGCTTCGTGCCCGCCTCCAGTTTGCGCAGGGCGCTCGCGAGGGCCAGCGGGTCGCCGGTGAGCTGCGCGCCGGACGCGTCCGCCTCGTACTCTCGGGAGCGGCTGATGGCGAGCTGGATGACGGACGCGGCGAGCGGGCCGAGGATCATGATCATCAGCATGCCGAGGAGGCCGGGGCCGTCGTCGTCATTGGAGCGGCCGATCGGGATCAGCCAGGCGAAGTTGACCAGGAACATGATCACGGAGGCCAGGGCGCCGGCGACGGACGAGATGAGGATGTCGCGGTTGTAGACGTGGCTCAGTTCGTGGCCGATGACGCCGCGCAGCTCCCGCTCGTTCAGGATGCGCAGGATGCCCTCGGTGCAGCACACGGCGGCGTTGCGGGGGTTACGGCCCGTCGCGAACGCGTTCGGTGCTTCCGTCGGGGAGATGTACAGGCGGGGCATGGGCTGGCGGGCCTGTGTGGAGAGCTCGCGGACCATTTTGTAGAGCGCCGGGGCCTCGAATTCGCTCACCGGGCGCGCGCGCATCGCGCGTAGAGCCAGTTTGTCGCTGTTCCAGTACGCGTACGCGTTCGTGCCGATCGCGATGACCAGTGCGACGACGAGGCCCATACGCCCGAAGAAGCTGCCGATGACGATGATGAGTGCGGACAGTCCCCCGAGGAGTACGGCGGTCCTGAGCCCGTTGTGCCGGCGGTGCACGGTACGCCCTCCAAATCGTGCGGCAGGGGAACCCTTGCTTGTCGATCTCTGACGTCACTGGTTCCGTGACTCCACGGTCCAGTGGACCCTCCCTCACTGGTCAACGCCAGGCGGGGAGCACTAGTTCCCTTGTGCGCACGGGCTCGCGCGTCGGCTGTCCGGGTGATGTCCGGGCGACGGGACGACATGGTCCACGCGCGCGTGGAGGGTGGCGCTTGCCCGCGCGCGTGCGCATGCCTGCCGTGGCGGCGTCAGAAGAGGCCGGTGTCCGAGAAGCGCAGGATGAGCTGGGGTGCCCCGGAGAGCGCGACGCCGAGGACGGCGGTCAGGGCGATCGCCGCGGTGAGGGGGGCCGGGACGCGGTGCGACTCGGGTTCGCCCTCGGGGGCGCGGAACAGCAGGGTCGTCCACTGGAGGTAGTAGAAGAGCGCGATCACGACGTTGACGGCCATGACCACGGCGAGCCAGCCGAGTCCCGCCTCGACGGCCGCCGAGAAGACGGTGACCTTCGCGAAGAGGCCGATGATGCCCGGCGGCAGACCTGCCAGGCAGAGCAGGAAGAAGCCGAGGACGAGCGCGGCGAGGGGGCGGGAGGCGTACAGGCCGCGGTAGTCGCTGATCCTGTTGAGTGGCTTCGTACGGGCCACCAGGGCGGCCACCGCGAAAGCTCCGAGGTTCACGGCGGCGTACATGAGGGCGTACGCGACGGTGGAGCCGACGGCCTTCTGGGCGTCCTCGGAGTACGCGGCGGCGGCGATCGGCACCAGGAGGTAGCCGGCCTGTCCCACGGAGGACCAGGCGAGGAGGCGTACCGCGCTGTACGCGCGCGTGGCCCGCTGACGCAGGGCGCCGACGTTGCCGATCGTCATGGTGAGGGCGGCCAGGACGGCCAGTGCCGGGCCCCAGACGTCCGCGTACGACGGGAGGGCGATCACGGTGACGAGGATCAGGCCGGAGAAGCCGACGGCCTTGCCGACGACCGACAGGTAGGCGGCGACCGGGAGAGGCGCTCCTACGTAGGTGTCGGGTACCCAGAAGTGGAAGGGCACGGCGGCCGTCTTGAAGGCGAAGCCCACGAGGGTGAGGACCACGCCCGCCTGGGCGAGCGTGTGCAGTTGGGGATCGACGTCCTCGATCCTGGTGGCGATCTCCGTGAGGTGCAGGGTGCCTGTCGACGCGTAGACGAAGCTGACGCCCATCAGGCTCACGGCGGTCGCGGTGACCGAGGACAGGAAGAACTTCAGGGCCGCTTCGGAGGACTTCCGGTCGCCGAGCTTGATGCCGACGAGAGCGAAGGCGGGCAGGGAGGCGACCTCCAGGGCGACGATCAGCGTGGCGAGATCGCGCGAGGCGGGCAGCAGGGCGGCGCCGGCGGCCGAGGAGAGCAGCAGGAACCAGAACTCCCCTTCGGGAAGTGCCTTGTCGGTGTCTCCGCCGGCGTCCTTGCCCGCATCCTTCAGGGCGGTCATCGACAGGAGTGCCGCGAGGAGCGCGCCGCCGAGGACGAGGAACTGGATGACCAGCGTGAACCGGTCCGCCGTATAGCTGCACACGTCCGCGTCGCCCGTCAGGCAGAACGTGGAGCGGTCGCCGTCCAGGAGGGGCAGCAGGGCGAGCGCGGCGAGGGCGA
Source organism: Streptomyces dioscori (assembly GCF_003024195.1). GTDB lineage: Bacteria > Actinomycetota > Actinomycetes > Streptomycetales > Streptomycetaceae > Streptomyces > Streptomyces dioscori. The sequence continues at coordinate 215,701 of NZ_KZ679054.1, read as the reverse complement.
GGCCCGCGACGGAGACCCAGCCGAGCAGGGCCTTCTTCCTGCCGTCCACGAAGAGGTCGGCCACGAGCACCGCGAGTGCGACGACCGCCGCGATGGTGGGCGGGGCGATCGCGAGCCAGTCGACGGACTGGACCAGGGACGCTGCCTGATCCTGGGCCTGGGGGCTCATCGGGTGCCTCCTGAGAGGAGCTGCTGCACGGCCGGGTCGGTCAGGCCGAGGAGTGTCTTGGGCCAGAGCCCGGCGACGACGGTGAGGACGACGAGCGGGGTCCAGGCGGCGAACTCGTAGGTCCGGACGTCGGCGAGCTCCGGACGCCCCTGCTCCGAGTGCTGTGCGTGCTGTGAGGTGTCGCCCATGCAGACGCGGCGGACCACGACGAGCATGTACGCGGCCGTGAGCAGCGTGCCGAACGCGGCGATCGCCATGAACGTCAGGAACGCGGGCCTGCTGAGACCGTCCGCCGGGTCGAACGCGCCGAACAGCGCGAGCATCTCGCCCCAGAACCCGGCGAGGCCCGGCAGTCCGAGCGAGGCGACGGCGGCGAAGGCGAGCAGGCCGCCGAGACGCGGGGCACGGCCGTAGAGCGCGGCCCCGGTCGTCTGCGCCAGGGTGTCGAGGTCGGTCGTGCCCGTGCGGTCCTTGAGCGCGCCGACGAGGAAGAAGAGCAGCCCGGTGATGAGGCCGTGGGCAATGTTCGCGAACAGCGCGCCGTTCACGCCGGTCGGGGTCATCGACGCGATGCCGAGGAGTACGAAGCCCATGTGGCCGACCGAGGAGTACGCGATGAGGCGTTTGAGGTCGCCCTTCGCGCCCTGCTTGGCGAGCGCCAGGCAGGCCAGCGAACCGTAGATGATCCCGACGACCGCGAAGGCCGCGAGATACGGGGCGAAGGTGCTCATGCCGTCCGGCGTGATCGGCAGCAGGATCCGGACGAACCCGTACGTGCCCATCTTCAGCAGGACTCCGGCCAGCAGGACCGAGCCGACGGTCGGGGCGGCGGTGTGCGCGTCCGGCAGCCAGCTGTGGAACGGCCACATCGGCGTCTTGACCGCGAGCCCGATCCCGATCGCCAGAACGGCGATGACCTGCACCGATGTGGTCAGCGCGGGGTGATTGTCAGTGGCGAGTGCCACCATGTCGAAAGTGCCCGCCTTGATTCCGATCAGGAGCAGGCCCAGCAGCATGACCACGGAACCGAGCAGTGTGTAGAGGATGAACTTCCAGGCCGCCTGGGTTCGTTGCTCACCGCCCCAGCGGGCGATGAGGAAGTACATCGGGATGAGCACCATCTCGAACGCGAGGAAGAACAGCAGCAGGTCGAGGACGGCGAAGGTCGCGAGGGTGCCGGACTCCAGCACGAGGACGAGCGCCACGAATGCCTTCGGGGACGGACCCGACGGCATTTTGAAGTAGGAGTACAGCGCGCACAGGAAGGTCAGCAGCGCGGTCAGCACAAGGAGGGGGAGGGAGATGCCGTCGATGCCGAGGTGGATCCGCACGTCGAGTGCGGGGATCCAGCTGATGTCCGTCGTGGCCTGCATCCGCTGTGCCTTGACCGGAGTGTCGTGGTCGAAGCCGAGCGCGAGGACGATCGCGGCGATGAGTACGGCGCCCGTGACGGTCGTGCCGTGCCGCAGCACGGCCTGCTCGGGCGACTTCCCCTTCAGCCCGGGCGGGGCCGGCAGGAGAGCCGTGACCGCCCCGATGAGCGGGGCGACCACGATGAACGCCAGAAGAAACTGCATCACGGACTCATTGATATCGATCACGCCTGCTCACGCTCCCGCGGTGGCGACGAGGAGGGCGGCGACCACCAGGACGACGGTGCCGGCGAGCAGCGCGCTCACATAGGTCTGCAGATTGCCGGTCTGGGCGCGTCGCACGGCGGCGCCGAGCCAGCGGGGCAGGGCGCCCGCGCCGCGCACGTAGGTGTCGACGACCTCGCGGTCGAGGAACCGGACGAGGGTGGCCGCGGCCTGGACCGGGCGGACGAAGAGCGCCGCGTACACCGCGTCGAGGTGGAAGCCGACGGCCGCGTGGCGGTGCAGCGGGCCGAGCAGCAGGCGGCCTGGGTCCGCCGGGTCGGGCGCGGAGGCCACGTTGCCGTACGCGGGTTCGTGGCTGGCGATGGCCTCGGCCTCGACCAGGCCGCCGTCGGCGTCCGGGTGGGCGGCGACCGCGCCCAGCGGGACGCGGCCGGCCATGGCGGTGGTGTGCCGCCAGGCGCCGTACGTGACGATGCCGCCTACCAGGGCGACACCCGTACCGAGGACGGCGGTCGTGAGGGTCGGGGTGAGGTCCCGGCCGTCGAACCAGTCGGGGAGCACGCCGGTGGCGAGTCCGAAAGCGAGTGACGGAAGGGCGAGCAGCCACAGCACGGAGTTCATGGCGACGGGCTGCCTGCCGTGGTCGGGAGCCTCGGTGCCGTGGCCGTGGAAGGCGAGCAGCCACAGGCGCATCGCGTAGGCGGCGGTGAGCAGGGCGGTCACCAGGCCGGAGACGAGGACGATCCAGCCCGCGGCTCCGGGGACGCTCTCGGCGTGGCCGACGGCGGCGTGCTCGGCGGCTCCGAGGACGGACTCCTTGGAGAAGAAGCCGCTGAAGGGCGGGATCGCGGCGAGCGCGAGGAGCGCCACGGTCATCGTCCAGTAGGCGTCGGGGACGCGGGCGCGCAGGTCCTTCATCCGGGACATGGCGGCCAGCGAGTTGGTGCCGGCGGCGTGGATGATCACGCCGGCCGCGAGGAACAGCAGCGCCTTGAAGGCGCCGTGGGCGAGGAGGTGGAAGACGGCGGCACCGCGGTCGCCGACGGCGAGGGCGCCGGTCATGTAGCCGAGCTGGCCGATCGTCGAGTACGCGAGGACCCGCTTGATGTCGTCCTGGGCGAGCGCGGCGAGGGCCGAGCCGGCCATCGTCACGGCGGCCATCACGGCGAGGACGACCAGCGCGGCCGCGGAGGCGGTGAAGACCGGGAGGAGCCGGGCGATGAAGTAGACACCGGCGGCGACCATCGTCGCGGCGTGGATCAGCGCGGAGACGGGCGTGGGGCCCGCCATCGCGTCGGGGAGCCAGGTGTGGAGCGGGAACTGCGCCGACTTGCCCGCCACTCCGGCGAGGAGCAGCAGGGCGATGAGGGTCGGGTGGTCGAGTCCGCCGCTCGCGACGTTGCCGAGGATCTTCGTGATGCGGAACGAACCGGTGTCGGCGGCGAGCGCGAACAGACCGATCAGGAAGGGGACATCGCCGAGCTTGGTGACGAGGAAGGCCTTGATGGAGGCGGCGCGGGCCTCCGGGGTCTCCCAGTAGTGGCCGACGAGGAAGTACGAGCAGATGCCCATGATCTCCCAGCCGACCAGCAGCACCATCAGGTCGCCGGAGTAGACGACGAGCAGCATGGCGGAGGTGAAGAGGGAGACGAGAGCGGCGTACGAGGTGTAGCGCGGATCGTGGCGCAGGTAGCCCGTCGAGTAGATCTGCACGCAGGTCGCTACCAGGCCGACGAGGATCGCGACGAGGGCGGCGAAGCCGTCGATGTGCAGGGCGAGTTCGACGGGGACCGAACCGGTCGGGGTGAGCTCGGTCGCCGCGTCCACGGCCTGTCCGCCGCCCTGGCGTACGGCGACGACCGCGGCGAGGGCGAGGGCGGCGACGGAGGGCAGGACGGCGAGGGGGCGTGCGAAGCCGGGGGCGGTGCGGCCCAGGAGCAGGCCGGCCGCGGCGCCCAGGAACGGGAGGAGGGGGACGAGGACGGCGAGGGTGGTCGTGGTCACGCGGTGGCCTCAGCCTTCTCGGCCGGTTCGCTCCGGGTGGACCCGGAGCCGTCGGAGTCGTCATCGGAGTCGTCGTCGGGGTCGTCGTTGCCGGGTTCGGCGGTGTCGCGGAGCCTGTCGATGTCCGCGGTGCCGCGGTTGCGGTGGACGGCGAGGACGATCGCGAGGCCGATACCGATCTCGGCGGCGGCGATGGCGATCGTGAACAGGGTCAGGGCCTGACCGGAGTGCAGGGTGTCCCGGGCTGTCTTGCTGAGCCAGACGTCGAAGGCGACGAGGTTGAGGTTGACGGCGTTGAGCATCAGCTCGACGGACATCAGGACCAGGATCGCGTTGCGGCGGGCGAGGACTCCGTAGAGGCCGGTGGCGAAGAGGAGGGCGGAGAGTACGGCCGGGTAGGCGAGATGCATCAGCGGGCGCCTTCCTTGTCACTCCGGGCATCGCTCCTGGCGGCGCCCCGGACGGCGCTTCGGGTGGCGTCGGGCCCCGGGCTCGGAGGGCGCAGGGGGCTCGCGGTGGTCGTTCCCCCGGCCGCCTCCTGCGCCTGCGTCCTCGCCTTCGTCTTGCGGGAGAGGACGATCGCGCCGACCAGCGCGGCGAGCAGCAGGACCGAGAGGGCCTCGAAGGGGAGCACCCAGCTCTGGAAGAGGCTCGCGCCGGTGACCGCGGTGGAGCCGGCGGCGGCGCCGTCCAGGTCGATCCAGGTCGTCCGGAAGGCGTCGACGACCACCCAGACGAGGGCGGCGGCCGCGGCGATCGCGACGGCGAGGGCCACCCAGCGGTTGCCGGAGTCGGCGTCCGGGGAGCGGCCGATCGGGGCCCTGGTGAGCATCAGGCCGAAGAGGAGGAGGACGACGACGGAACCGACGTAGATGAGGACCTGCACCCAGGCGATGAACTCGGCCGTGAGGAGGAGGTATTCGACGGCGAGGCCGCCGAGGGCGACGACCAGCCACAGGGCGGCGTGCACCAGTTGCTTCGTGGTGACCGTGACGACGGCGGCGCCGAAGGTGACCAGGCCGACGAGGAGGAAGGCGATCTCGACGCCCGTCGGGGAGAGGAAGCCGTGGGTCTCGGCGGCGGTGGTCGTGGCCTGCGCCGCCGAGACGGTGGCCGCGGCGGGACTCACGATGCGCCTCCCTGCGGCGGATCGGTGGGATCGGTGGGGCCGGTGACGCCGGGCTCCGGCTGTGCCTGGGCCGTGGCGAGTTTCTCGGCGGTCTTGCGGGCGGCGGCGATCTCCTTGGGTTCCTCGGCGCCGGGGTCGAGGGCCGGCGGGGCCGGGACGGTCCACATCCAGTCGCGGAGCTTGTCGCGTTCGTGGGTGAGTTCGTGGATGTCGGTCTCGGCGTACTCGAACTCGGGGGACCAGAAGAGGGCGTCGAACGGGCAGACCTCGATGCAGATACCGCAGTACATGCAGAGGGAGAAGTCGATGGCGAAGCGGTCGAGGACGTTGCGGCTGCGCTCGCGGCCACCGGGGGCGGCGGCCGGGACCGTCTCCTTGTGGGAGTCGATGTAGATGCACCAGTCCGGGCACTCACGGGCGCACAGCATGCAGACCGTGCAGTTCTCCTCGAAGAGCCCGATGACGCCGCGGGTGCGGGGCGGGAGTTCGGGCTGGGCGTCGGGGTACTGCGCGGTGACGGTCTTCTTCGTCATCGTGCGCAGGGTGACGGCCAGGCCCTTGGCCAGGCCGGAGCCGGGAAAGGGGGACATGGTTACGCGATCACCACCTTGACGATGCCGGTGAGGGCGATCTGGGCGAGGGAGAGGGGGACGAGGAGGGTCCAGGCGAGTTTCTGGAGCTGGTCCTCGCGCAGGCGGGGGTAGGTGACGCGCAGCCAGATGACGACGAAGGCGAGGACGGCCGCCTTCAGCAGGGTCCAGACCCAGCCGAGGCCGTCGGCGCCCCACGGGCCGTGCCAGCCACCCAGGAAGAGCACGGTGGTCAGGCCGCACAGGACGACGATTCCGGCGTACTCGGCGAGGAGGAACAGGGCGAAGCGCAGGCCGGTGTACTCGGTGTAGGCGCCGAAGATGATCTCCGAGTCGGCGACCGGCATGTCGAAGGGCGGGCGCTGGAGTTCGGCGAGGCCCGCCACGAAGAAGACGATCGCGCCGACGATCTGCCAGGGCAGCCACCACCACTCGAAGGCGTCGACGATGCCGGGGAGGGAGACCGTGCCGGCCGCCATGGCGACCGAGGCGGCGGTCAGCAGCATGGGGAGTTCGTACGCGAGGAGCTGGGCGGCGGTGCGCAGACCGCCGAGGAGGGAGAACTTGTTGGCCGAGGCCCAGCCGGCCATGAGCGAGCCGAGGACGCTGACGCCCATCACGGCGAGGACGAAGAAGATGCCCGCGTCGACGACCTCGCCGACCGCGCCCTCGCCCGGGCCGATCGGGATGACGAGGAGGACCATGAGATACGGGAGGAGGGCCACGGCGGGGGCGAGCTGGAAGACACGGCGGTCCGCGTCGGCCGGGACCACGTCTTCCTTCTGGGCGAACTTCACGCCGTCCGCGACGAGTTGGGCCCAGCCGTGGAAGCCGCCCGCGTACATGGGGCCGAGGCGGCCCTGCATGTGGGCCATCACCTTGTGCTCGGCCTGACCCACGATCAGGGGGAACGTCAGGAACACGACGAAGACGACGAGGAGTCGCAGCGCGACGTCGAGCGCGTCGTTCACTGCGCGCCTCCTGTGGGGCTTTCGGGATCGTCGGGGCGGTCGGGGTCGTCAGGGACGTCACGGGCGTCAGGGTCGTCTGGGGCGGACGAAGGTTTGCCGGACTGTGGCTTCGGCGGTGGTGCGGGCTCGTCGAAGGCCGGGCGGGCCTGGTGCCACGGGGCGTCCGAACCGCGTGGCGCTGCGGGCGCCTTCGGTTCGGCGGGCGCGTTCGGCTCGGCGGGCGCATTGGGGTCGACGGGCGCCTTCGAATCGGCGGGCGCCTTCGGCTCGGTCGGAGTCGTCGGTTCGACCGGCGCCTTGGGCGCAGGCGTGGACGCGGGCGTGGACGCGGGCGCAGGTGTGGCCGAAGCCGTGGCGGCCGGTGGCGGCGACGGTGGTGGTGTCGTCGTCTGGCTCGCCGAGCCGCCGGCCGCCGTGCGGGTCCGCCGGGGTGGGCGCTCGCCGCCGGCGGGCGCGCCCGCCGCTCCTCGCGCACCCGCCGCGCGGCCCGCGCCTCGGGTCGGGCGGGCGGGGGCCGGGGGGAGCTGGCCCTTGAGGGGGCCCCACTCGTTCGGGTCGGGGACTCCCGGCGGGAGCATCTGGCGGCGTTTCGGGCCGCCGTGCTCCGACTCCCCCGGCTCCTTCGCGCCCGGCCAGGCCTTCGCCACGCGGGCCGCCAGGACGAAGTCCTTGCGCAGGGGGTGGCCCTCGAAGCCCTCGGGGAGCAGGAGCGGGTCCAGCCCGGGGTGGCCCTCGAAGGTGACCCCGAACATCTCGTGGGTCTCGCGTTCGTGCCAGGCGGCGCCCGCGTAGATCTCGACGGCGGAGGGGAGGGCGGGTGCGGAGTGCGGGACCGTCGTACGGACGAGGAGACGGCGTACGGGGGCCAGCGCGACGAGATGGGCCGACACGCGGAAGCCTCCGGCCGATGCGGCGCCGGGTCCGGAACCTGGTGCGGCGCCGGACTCCGCACCGGCTGCCGCGTCGGCTGCCGCGTCGGGTGTGCCGGATGGCATGCCCGGTTCGTCGACGGCGCTCAGCCAGTCGAAGTAGGTGCAGCCCAGGGTGTCGCGCGCGCTCTGCAGGGAGGCGAGCCAGGACGCCGGGGGCACGTCGACCGTCAGCAGCTCGTACGACTCCTCGGCCGTGGCGTCGGGGCCGAAGAGTTCCCCCACGGAAGCGGGGAGCCAGCCGGTGGTCCCGGTCATCGGGCGTCCTCCGCGGTCGCAGCCGTGGTGGGCGCCGCGGCCGGCGGCTGGACGAGGCCGCTCTGCAGCGCGGCGACGGAGGGGCGGCCGGCGCCCGAGGACGCGTACCGCTCCCCCAGGGACTCCCGGGCGATCTTCTCCTGGAGCTTGAGGATGCCCTGGAGGAGCGCCTCCGGGCGGGGCGGGCAGCCCGGTACGTACACGTCGACCGGGATGATCTGGTCGACGCCCTTCGTCACGGAGTACGAGTCCCAGTACGGGCCGCCGCAGTTCGAGCAGGCGCCGAAGGAGATGACGTACTTCGGTTCGGGCATCTGCTCGTACAGGCGCTTCACGGCCGGGGCCATCTTGTCGGTGACCGTGCCGGAGACCACCATCAGGTCGGCCTGGCGCGGGCCGGGGGCGAACGGGATGACGCCGAGGCGGATGAAGTCGTGGCGGGCCATCGACGCGGCGATGAACTCGATCGCGCAGCAGGCGAGTCCGAAGTTGAAGACCCAGAGCGAGTAGCGGCGGCCCCAGTTCAGGACCACCTTCATCGGCTCGGGGGCCAGCCGGGCGAGCGCGCCCAGCCGCTTCGGCTCCGGCAGCAGCACCGGCTCGGGAGCCGGCGGGACCGGAGTCGCCGGGGCGGCCGAGGACGTCGACGGGGTCGAGGCGGCCGTGGGGGTCACGTCCATGTGAGGACGCCCTTCTTGTATGCGTACAGCAGACCGACGGCCAGGAAGCCGAGGAAGAGGAACATCTCCACGAGCGTCGCCGCGCCGTAGCCGGGCGCGGCGAACACCGTCGCCCAGGGGAAGAGGAAGATCGAGTCGACGGCGAAGATCACGTACAGGAACGCGTAGACGTAGTAGCGGACCTGGGTGTGGGCCCAGCCCTCGCCGACGGGGTCGACCCCGCACTCGTACGTCATGAGCTTCTCGGGGGTCGGGACGACGGGGCGCAGCAGGCGGCCCGCTCCGAAGGCGACGGCGACGAACAGCACGCCGACCACGGCGAGCAGTCCGACGACCGAGTAGGACTGGAAGTAGTCCGCCGCGAGGGAGGTTCCGGTGGCCGCGGTACCGGCTCCGGTTCCCGTGGTTCCGGTCGCCGCGACCATGGTCGGTTCCGGCACGTCCGCCCCTCGCTCCCTGGCCTGGATGACCTCGTGTGACCTGGTGTGATGCCGTGCAGCTAGCCCGTACGAGCCCGTACGACCACGTGCAGCAGGAGCCCGTACGACCACGTACGACGGGCCCGTACGAGTCCGCAGTGCCAGGCGTGCGCCTGCGTGCGCGCCGTGCGGTGCGCCGCGTTCGACGATCTGTACGCACCGGAGTCTAGGGCCTGCTAAAGAGACCGTAAGCAGCCCGTCACGGTTAGGCATGGTGCAGTTGGGTTCCCGGACGGCGGTCGAGGAGGGCCGGAGCCGCCGATGGTGGGGTTTTCCCCCGGAGACGGAGGCGGCCCACCTCATGGCGCCGCGGGCCGCGGTTCGGCAAGGTGGCGCCTATGACCGAACGCATTCCGGCCGTCGACACCCTGGGCATCGGCACCGACAGGCCGCCACCCCCGCGCTTCGCCTACGACCGGCACACCTGGAAGGAGATCGCGCATCTCCTGGCCAACCTGCCGTCGTCCCTCGTCGGCTTCACCTATGTCGTCACCGTGCTGTTCCTGGGAGCGGGGCTGACGGTGACCGTGATCGGGCTGCCGGTGCTGGCGTTCGGGCTGCTGGGCGCGCGCCAGTTGGGGAAGTTCGAGCGGATGCGGGCCAGGGGTCTGCTCGGGGTGCGGGTGGACGAGCCGAGCCCGTTGCCGTTCCGCGGGCGGGGCGGTTTCTTCGGGTGGCTGTGGATGGCCCTGAAGGATCCGGTCGGCTGGCGGACGGTGCTCTACGAGCTGATGCGGCTGCCGTGGAGCATCATCACCTTCACCCTCATGCTGACGTCGCTCTTCGTGCTGTGGCCGGTGCTGCCGTTCCTCGCGCGCGGTCTCGCCAACGCCGACCGGGCCATGGTGCGCGCCCTGCTGTCGCCCTCCGACGAGCTGGAACAGCGGATCGCCGAACTGGAGTCGGACCGCGGGGTGGTCGTCGACACGGCCGCGGCCGACCTGCGGCGTATCGAGCGGGACCTGCACGACGGGGCGCAGGCCCGGCTGGTGAACCTCGCGATGGGGCTCGGCCTGGCGAAGGAGAAGCTGCTGGAGGGACAGGCGGACGAGACCGTCGCGGCCATGGTCGACGAGGCGCACGGCGAGGTGAAGCTGGCGTTGCAGGAACTGCGGGACCTGGCCCGCGGTATCCACCCGGCGGTCCTCACCGACCGCGGACTGGACGCCGCGCTGTCCTCGGTCGGCGCCCGCTGCACGGTGCCGGTGAAGGTGACGGCCGATCTGCCGGCCCGCCCGGCCGCGGCCATCGAGGGCATCGCGTACTTCACCGTCTCCGAGCTGCTGCAGAACGTCAGCAAGCACAGCGGGGCGCGGTCCGCCTCGGTCGACGTGTGGCGTTCGGAGAACCGGCTGCTCATACAGGTCTGGGACGACGGCCGCGGGGGTGCCTCCCTCGACGGCGGTACGGGGATGGCGGGGCTCGCGGACCGGCTCGGTGCGGTGGACGGGCTGTTCGTCATCGACTCGCCGGATGGCGGGCCGACGACGATCACGGCGGAGCTGCCCTGGCGCGACCGGACGGAGTGACGCCCTGGCCAGGGCGTCTCCCCCGGCCAGGCAGTCCTCAGGAGGGGCGACGCCCCTGTACACCTCGTACGCCCCCGTACGCGCCCCGACCGGGGCGCGTACGGGGGCGTACGTACGTGCGTGCATGGTCGCGTAGAGGTGTACGTGCGTGTGCCCGGGTCACCGCACGGCCCGTGCGCCGGGGTAGGGAAAACCCCCCGGCCGAGACGCCGACGCGCTCCATGTTCCGCGGGCGCCGCACGCAGCACAGTGGAGGTACACCAGCGGACGAAGCGGCTGACGAACAGCAGCGGCTGACGAACAGGAACGGACGGCGGCCATGGCCACGGAGTACGGACAGGGATACGGGTGGGACGACGGCCCCGGATTCCGGGGGGAGGGCACCGGGAAGCGGTGGCACCGGCTCCCCGCCGCGCTGCGGGCGCCGGTCGAGGCCCGCAGCCTGCGTGAGTTCGTCTACGTGATGCTGAGTCTGCCGCTGAGCATCTTCATGTTCACCTTCGCCGTGACGATGATGTCGCTCGGCGCGGGCCTGCTGATCACCTTCCTCGGCGTCCCGGTGCTCGCCGCGGGCCTCGCCGGCTGCCGCGCACTGGGCGCGCTGGAACGGGCGCGCGCCCGCGTCCTGCTGGGGGTCGACGTCGCAGCGCCGGAACCGCTGCGGATGCGCAAGCGCAGCCCCATGGGGTGGATGGGGGCGACGCTGCGGAGCGGCGCGTCCTGGCGCCACCTCGTCTACACGGTCATCCACTTCCCGTGGGCCGTGTTCGCCTTCTCCGTCGCCATCACCCTGTGGACGACCGGCTGGACGATGCTGACGTACCCGCTGTGGTTCTGGGTCTTCCCCATGTCCGGCGGCCAGGACGGACTGCAGCTGTACGGGGACGAGGGACACCGGATCTACCTGGACAACCCCTTCGAGATCACCGTGACCGCGCTGGTCGGGCTGCTGCTCACGCTCGCGACGCCGTGGATCATACGGTCGCTGACCCTGGTGGACCGGCTCCTCGTGGGCGGGCTGCTGGGCCCCTCGAAGCTGGCCACCCGCGTGGTGGAACTGGAGTCGGACCGGGGCGTCGTGGTCGACACGGCGGCGGCCGACCTGCGGCGCATCGAGCGCGACCTGCATGACGGGGCGCAGGCCCGGCTGGTGGCGCTGGCGATGGATCTGGGGCTGGCGAAGGAGAAGCTGGCGGAGGATCCGGAGGCGGCGGCGCGGATGGTCGGCGAGGCGCACGGCGAGGTGAAGACGGCGCTTCAGGAGCTGCGGGATCTTGCCCGCGGGATCCATCCCGCCGTGCTGACCGACCGCGGGCTCGACGCCGCGCTGTCCTCGGTCGCCTCCCGGTGCACCGTGCCCGTGCAGGTCGAGGTCGATCTGCCGGCCCGGCCGGCGCCCGCCATCGAGGGGATCGCGTACTTCACGGTGTCCGAGCTGCTGCAGAACATCAGCAAGCACTCGCGGGCCACGCGGGCGACGGTCGACGTCTGGCGGATCGAGAACCGGCTGATGCTTCAGGTCGTCGACAACGGGGTCGGTGGGGCCGATGCGGGGGCGGGGTCCGGGCTTGCGGGGCTTGCGGGGCGGCTCGACGCGGTGGACGGGATTCTCGTGGTCGATTCGCCTGCGGCCGGGCCTACTCGGGTGACCGCGGAGTTGCCCTGGCGGGCGGCCTGAGGTCTCGCTCCGGGGCCGGTGGGGTCTTCTCTCCCCGGCCCCGCCCCTTCCCGAAACCGGGGGCTTCGCCCCCCGCCCCCCAAAGGCGAAAAGACTGCGCAGTTCCCCGCGCCCCTTTTCAGGGGCGCGGGGAACTGCGCGGAGGGAAACGTGCCGCGCACACGCCCCGATGCTGGGATGCTGGGGGCTGACGTATGTGCCGGGCGTGGGCGGGGATCGACCCGGTGCGCCGTCCGGGACGGGCTGGGGGGCCGGGAATCGTGGAGGACAGAGTGCGCGTGGTCATCGCCGAGGATTCAGTGCTGCTGCGGGAGGGCCTGACCCGGTTGCTGACCGACCGCGGGCACGAGGTGATCGCCGGCGTCGGGGACGGGGACGCGCTGATCAAGACGATCACCGAGTTCGCGGCGCAGGACGCGCTGCCGGACGTCGTCGTCGCGGACGTCCGGATGCCGCCGACCCACACGGACGAGGGTGTGAAGGCGGCCGTGCAGTTGCGCAGGCAGCACCCGGGGCTCGGCGTCCTGGTGCTGTCGCAGTACGTGGAGGAGCAGTACGCCACCGAACTGCTGGCCGGTTCCACCACCGGCGTCGGCTATCTCCTCAAGGACCGGGTAGCCGAAGTACGGGAGTTCGTGGACGCGGTGGTCCGCGTGGCCCGCGGCGGCACCGCTCTCGACCCCGAGGTCGTCGCGCAGCTGCTCGGGCGCAGCCGGAAGCAGGACGTCCTCGCGGGGCTCACCCCGCGTGAGAGGGAGGTCCTGGGGCTGATGGCCGAAGGACGGACCAACTCCGCGGTCGCCCGGCAGCTCGTGGTCAGCGACGGCGCGGTCGAGAAGCACGTGAGCAACATCTTCATGAAACTGGGGCTGTCCCAGAGCGACGGGGACCACCGGCGCGTCCTCGCGGTCCTCACCTATCTGAAGTCCTGAGCCGGCTGAAGTTCTGAGCTGTCTGAAGTTCTGAGCTGTCTGATACCCGGGGAAGCTGACACTGTGTCAGGGGTCGGTGTCGGGGGCCGGCACCGGCGGTACAGCGTGGTCCGAGTGTGAGAACCGAGAATGTGTACGGAGCGTCTTCACTGGTAACTCCGGGGGGCGGAGCAATCGTGGCAAAACAGGATGTACGACAGTCTCGAAACGGCGTCCGTCATGAGAGCTTCCCGGGGCGGGCACCCCTTGCCGACGTAGGGTTGGGCCCGGGGTGGAGGCCTGCGGGAGGGCCTCACCCGGACAGCCGCCTCGAAGGAGGTTCACTTCAGTGACCAGTCAGGTCAGCAGTCCAGCTGAGCAGGCCGACGGAGCCGTCGTAGGAGAACAGCGCAAACCGGCGGGTGAGAAGGACGTACGCCGGCTCGATCGGGTGATCATCCGGTTCGCGGGGGACTCGGGTGACGGTATGCAGCTCACCGGAGACCGCTTCACCTCCGAGACGGCATCGTTCGGGAACGACCTTTCGACACTGCCGAACTTCCCCGCCGAGATCCGTGCGCCCGCAGGAACACTGCCGGGCGTTTCTTCTTTTCAGCTGCATTTCGCCGACCACGACATTCTCACGCCTGGCGACGCGCCCAACGTGCTGGTGGCGATGAATCCGGCCGCGCTGAAGGCGAACATCGCCGACGTTCCGCGCGGCGCGGAGATCATCGTCAACACGGACGAGTTCACCAAACGGGCGATGTCGAAGGTCGGGTACGCGGCCAGCCCGCTGGAGGACGGTTCGCTGGACGGGTTCTCCGTCCACCCCGTGCCGCTGACCACGCTGACCGTCGAGGCGCTGAAGTCGTTCGACCTGTCCCGCAAGGAGGCGGAGCGCAGCAAGAACATGTTCGCGCTGGGCCTGCTGTCGTGGATGTACCACCGGCCGACCGAGGGCACCGAGAAATTCCTGCGGACCAAGTTCGCCAGGAAGCCAGACATCGCGGCGGCCAACATCGCCGCGTTCCGGGCGGGCTGGAACTTCGGCGAGACGACCGAGGACTTCGCCGTCTCGTACGAGATCGCCCCCGCCACCCAGGCCTTCCCGACGGGCACCTACCGGAACATCTCCGGGAACCTGGCGCTGTCGTACGGGCTGATCGCCGCCTCCCGGCAGGCCGACCTGCCGCTGTACCTGGGCTCGTACCCGATCACCCCCGCCTCCGACATCCTGCACGAGCTGAGCAAGCACAAGAACTTCGGTGTACGCACCTTCCAGGCCGAGGACGAGATCGCGGGGATCGGGGCGGCGCTGGGCGCGGCCTTCGGCGGGTCGCTCGCGGTGACCACGACCTCCGGACCCGGCGTGGCGCTCAAGAGCGAGACGATCGGGCTCGCCGTCTCCCTCGAACTGCCGCTGCTCGTCATCGACATCCAGCGCGGCGGGCCCTCGACCGGGCTGCCGACCAAGACCGAGCAGGCCGACCTGCTGCAGGCGATGTACGGGCGCAACGGCGAGGCGCCGGTGCCGATCGTGGCGCCCCGTACGCCCGCCGACTGTTTCGACGCGGCCGTCGAGGCGGCCCGGATCGCGCTCGCGTACCGCACGCCCGTCCTGCTGCTCTCCGACGGCTACCTGGCCAACGGCTCGGAGCCGTGGCGGATCCCCGAGACCGACGAACTGCCCGATCTGCGGGTGCAGTTCGCGCAGGGACCCAACCACACGCTGGACGACGGCACCGAGGTCTTCTGGCCCTACAAGCGCGACCCCAAGACGCTGGCCCGGCCGTGGGCGATCCCGGGCACGCCGGGTCTTGAGCACCGCATCGGCGGCATCGAGAAGCAGGACGGCACGGGCAACATCAGCTACGACCCGGCCAACCACGACTTCATGGTCCGTACACGCCAGGCGAAGATCGACGGCATCGACGTACCGGATGTGGAGGTCGACGACCTCACCGGGACGGCGAACACGCTGGTACTGGGCTGGGGTTCGACCTACGGACCGATCACTGCGGCGGTACGCCGGCTGCGGGCGGCCGGGGAGCACATCGCGCAGGCCCATCTGCGCCACCTCAACCCCTTCCCGCGGAATCTCGCCGCGGTGCTGGGGCGTTACGACAAAGTGGTCATCCCCGAGATGAACCTCGGCCAGCTGGCCACGCTGGTCCGGGCGAAGTACCTGGTGGACGCCCACTCGTACAACCAGGTGAACGGCATGCCGTTCAAGGCTGAGCAGCTCGCCACGGCTCTCAAGGAGGCCATCGATGGCTGAGACGACCACGGAAGGCTCGGGCACGATCGAGGCGCTCACTCTGGTGCCCAAAGCCGAGGCCAGGCAGTCCATGAAGGACTTCAAGTCCGATCAGGAAGTGCGCTGGTGCCCCGGCTGCGGTGACTACGCGATCCTCGCCGCCGTACAGGGCTTCATGCCCGAACTCGGCCTGGCGAAGGAGAACATCGTCTTCGTCTCGGGCATCGGATGCTCGTCCCGCTTCCCGTACTACATGAACACGTACGGGATGCACTCCATCCACGGCCGCGCGCCCGCCATCGCGACCGGGCTCGCGTCATCGCGCCAGGACCTGTCGGTGTGGGTCGTCACCGGGGACGGCGACGCGCTGTCCATCGGCGGCAACCATCTGATCCACGCGCTGCGGCGGAACGTGAACCTGAAGATCCTGCTCTTCAACAACCGGATCTACGGGCTCACCAAGGGCCAGTACTCGCCGACCTCCGAGGTCGGGAAGATCACCAAGTCCACGCCGATGGGTTCGCTCGACGCGCCCTTCAACCCGGTGTCCCTCGCCATCGGCGCGGAGGCGTCGTTCGTGGCGCGGACCGTGGACTCCGACCGCAAGCACCTCACCGAGGTCCTGCGGCAGGCCGCCGCCCACCCGGGCACCGCCCTCGTCGAGATCTACCAGAACTGCAACATCTTCAACGACGGCGCCTTCGAGGTCCTCAAGGACCGCCAGCAGGCCGAGGAGGCGGTGATCCGCCTGGAGCACGGGCGGCCGATCCGCTTCGGCGCACCGCTGGAGGACGGCCTCGGTTCCAAGGGGGTCGTGCGCGACGCGGTGAGCGGTGATCTGAAGGTCGTCACCGTCACACCGGAGAACGAGCCGGCGATCCTGGTCCATGACGCGCACTCCGCCTCGCCGACGACGGCGTTCGCGCTGTCCCGGCTCGCCGATCCGGACACGCTGCATCACACGCCGATCGGGGTGCTGCGGGCCGTCGACCGGGCGGTCTACGACACGCAGATGGCCGAGCAGCTCGACTCCGCGATCGAGCAGAACGGCAAGGGGGATCTGTCCGCGCTGCTCACGGGTGGGGATGCCTGGACGGTTGTCGGATAGGGGCCTTTCCTGCCGCTCCGCGGAGGGGTTGGCTCGTTGGCCGCGGGTGCGTCGTGGCCGGTCGCGCAGTTCCCCGCGCCCCTGACGGGGCACGACCCCGAAGCTGACGGGGTGCGGCCCGGTCACGTGAGGCCCGGTTCCTAGGACCGGGCCTCGTCGTATGCCTGCCTGGCCTTTTCCACCGCGTCCATCCGTTGCTCCGTCCACAGGGCCAGGGCCAGGACCTGTTCGGCGGCCTCTCTGCCCAGGTCCGTGAGGGAGTAGTCGACGCGCGGGGGGATGACCGGCTTGGCGTCGCGGTGCACGAGGCCGTCGCGTTCCAGGGTCTGCAGGGTCTGCGTGAGCATCTTCTCGCTGACCCTGCCGATGGCCCGGCGCAGCTCGCTGAAGCGGTACGGGCGCTCCCGCAGCTCGATCAGGACGAGGACGCCCCAGCGGCTGGTGACGTGCTCCAGGACGAGGCGGTAGGGGCACATCCCCTCGCCGGTGGAGTACTTGTCCACGATCGAGGTCGCTGCCGGGCCGGTCGCCGTCCGGCTGGTCACTGCCGGGTCGTTCACTGCCGGATCGTTCACTGCCGATGCACTTACCGTCATGGAGGTACCTTACTTCAAAGTGGGTACTTTCCCAGAGTTAGTGCAGCTCCTATGGTGAGTACGTACCCACCCCACAAGGAGTTGTTTCCACCATGAGCATTGTCGTCACCGGAGCCACCGGACACCTCGGCAAGCACGTCATCGAGGGCCTGCTGGAGAAGGTCCCGGCCGACCAGGTCGTCGCCGTCGTCCGCAGCAAGGAGAAGGCGGCGGACCTCGCCGCCCGCGGTGTGCGGATCGCGGTCGCCGACTACAACGCTCCCGAGACGTTCGACAGCGTCTTCTCCGCCGGCGACCGGGTGCTGCTGATCTCCGGCAACGAATTCGACAAGGGCCGTGTCGCCCAGCACAAGGTCGTCCTCGACGCCGCCAAGGCCGCCGGGGTCGCGCTCTTCGCGTACACCAGCGCCCCCGGTTCCCTGACCGCCGCGCTGGCCGACGACCACCGGGGCACCGAGGCGGCCGTCCTGGAGTCCGGCGTGACGTACGCCCTGCTGCGCAACGGCTGGTACAACGAGAACTACACCGAGAACCTGGCCCCCGTACTCGAACACGGTGCCGTCGTCCAGGCCGCGGGCGAGGGCCGGATCTCCGCCGCCTCCCGCGCGGACTACGCGGCCGCCGCCGTGGCCGTACTGACCGGCGAGGGCCACGAGAACAAGACGTACGAGCTGGGCGGCGACACCGCCTTCAGCTTCGCCGAGTACGCCGCCGTGGTGGCGCAGGCGTCCGGCAAGGAGATCGTGTACAACGCCGTCCCCGCCGAGACGTTCAAGGGCATCCTGACCGGCGCCGGCCTGCCCGCGCCGTTCGCCGAGATCCTGGCCGGTGTCGACGTGTCCATCGAGAAGGGCGAGCTGATCGTCGACTCGGGCGACCTCTCCCGGCTGACCGGCCGCCCGACCACGCCGATCGCGGAGTCGGTCGCGGCGGCGCTCAAGGGCTGAGCCCCACCCCGCCCCAAACCGAGACCCGCACCCGTACCCGCACGGGATACGCACCCCCGCCTGTCATGACCGTATGGCGATACGGGCATGACGTACGGGGGTGCTTGGCGCTACCTTCTTTGAGTTTGGAGCCACAGCGATAGAAGGGCCGTGCCGGTGAAGTCCGAGGGCGAGCAGCACATAGGTCCGGACACGGGTCCGGAGTCCAAGGGCGAACAGCGGATCGGTCTGCTGAACGGTTTCGCGGCGTACGGCATGTGGGGACTCGTGCCCCTCTTCTGGCCGTTCCTCGAACCCGCGAGCGCCGGAGAGATCCTCGCCCACCGCATGGTCTGGTCCCTCGGTTTCGTGCTGATCGCCCTCGTGGTGATGCGCCGCTGGTCCTGGGCCCTCCCGTTGCTGCGCCAGCCGCGCAAGCTGGGCCTGATCACCGTCGCGGCGGCCGTGATCACCGTCAACTGGGGCGTCTACATCTGGGCCGTGAACAGCGGCCATGTGGTGGAGGCGTCCCTCGGCTACTTCATCAATCCCCTGGTCACCATCGCGATCGGCGTCCTGCTCCTGAAGGAACGGCTGCGGCCCGCCCAGTGGGCGGCGGTCGGCACCGGCTTCGCCGCGGTGCTCGTCCTGACCGTCGGCTACGGCCAGCCGCCGTGGATCTCCCTCTGCCTCGCCTTCTCCTTCGCCACCTACGGCCTGGTGAAGAAGAAGCTCAACCTCGGCGGCCTGGAGTCGCTGGCCGCCGAGACCGCCGTCCAGTTCCTGCCCGCGCTCGGCTATCTGGTGTGGCTGTCCGCCCAGGGCGACGCGACCTTCGGCAACGAGGGCGCCGGGCACGCCGTACTGCTGGCCGCGACCGGTGTCGTCACCGCCCTGCCGCTCGTGTGCTTCGGCGCGGCGGCGATCCGGGTGCCGCTGTCCACGCTGGGGCTGCTGCAGTATCTGGCGCCCGTGCTGCAGTTCCTGCTCGGCGTCCTGTACTTCCACGAGGAGATGCCGCCCGAGCGGTGGGCCGGGTTCGCGCTGGTGTGGGCCGCGCTGTCGCTGCTGACCTGGGACGCGCTGCGCACGGCCCGCCGGTCGCGGACGGCCCTGCGGAACGCGGCGATCGCCGCGGCGTCCGCGACCGCGGAGGCGTCGGCCGAGGCGACAGCCGAGGCCTCGGTGGCCGCGGAGCCGTCGGCGGCCGATGCCACCACGGCGGCCGAGCGGGAGCGGGCGAGCCGCCCTCAGTAGTCGGTGTCCTTGCCGAGGAACAGTTCGGCGAATCCGGCCGCGGCGGCGGGCGAACCGAGGGTCCGCCGCATGCGCGCCCGCGCGACCCCCGCACGGAACGGATCGCCGGACGAGACACCGTGGTACACCTCGGACAGCCACTGCGAGAACTCCTGGTACTGCCACACCCGCCGCAGACACCTCTGCGAGTAGCCGCGCAGCCCGCTGTCGTCCCCCTTGCCGTAGTGGGCGACCAGCGCGTCGCCGAGCAGCAGGGAGTCGTGGATCGCGAGGTTCATGCCCTTCGCGCCGATCGGTGCGAGCAGATGGGCCGAGTCCCCCACCAGATACAGCCGCCCGTACGCCATCGGCTCCACCACGTAGTTGTGCATGGCCAGGACCCGCTTCTCGATCAGCTCGCCCTCGATGAGCGGCCGGGCCCCGTCCGCCGCGAGCCGTTCGTGCAGCTCGGACCAGACGCGGTCGTGCGACCAGTTGTCCGGGTCGTCGCCCGGCGGGCACTCCAGGTAGTAGCGGGTGACCTGCGGACTGCGGGCCATGTGACCGGCGAACCCGCGCGGATGGATCCCGAAGACCACGCAGTCGGAGGACGGGGGCGCCTCGGCGAGGAGGGCCAGCCAGCCGACGCCGAGATCGTGCCGGGCGACCGTGACGTGCTCCGCGGGCATGAGGTCGCGGGTCACACCGCGTGCGCCGTCGCACCCCGCGACGAAGTCGCAGTCGAACCGCACGCGTTCACCCGTCTCCGGATCGGTGTACGCCACCGACGGGTGGTCGGTGTCCGTGCCGGCCGGCTCCACGTCACGCACGCCGAAGCGGATGTCGCCGCCGCGGACGTCCGCGTACTCCCGCACCAGGTCCGTCACCAGGAGCGGCTGCGGATAGACGTAGTGCCGCTGCCCCGACACACCCGTGTACGGGAACCGGTGCCTCTCCCCCGCGAAGCGGAACTCGCACTCGGTGTGCACGACCGTGTTCTGCAGCAGCCGGTCCGCGAGGCCCCGCCCGTCCAGCGCGCGGACCGCCCACTCCTCCAGGAAACCCGCGCGCGGGCGCTGTTCGATGAACCGCCTGCTCTCGTTCTCCAGCACCACGCAGTCCACGGAGGCTGCCCGCAGGATGTTGGCGAGCGTGAGTCCGGCGGGGCCGGCGCCCACGATGACGACGCGGGTGCGCTGGACGGAGGCAGGGGCGTCTGCGGTCATGCGAACAGTATGGCGAATTCGAGAGGGGGTGTCCGAGGGGTGTCCGAGGAGTGTCCGCGGGGGTTTTCTCGCCCCCGCCGCCCCTACCCGTCCCGTACCTGTCTCAGGGGCTCCGCCCCCGAACCCCCGCTCCTCAAACGCCGGAGAGGCTGAATGGCCCAGGGGCGCGGGGAACTGCGCAATCTTTGAGGCCCGCCCCCCACCGGACCCGCAGACGAACCCTCGCTCCTCAAACGCCGTAGGGCTGAACCACCCAGGGGCGCGGGGAACTGCGCAATCTTTGAGGCCCGCCCCCATCGCGCCCAATGGGCCCCGCCTCGCCCAGGTTCCGCCTATAAATGGTCACCATGACCGAACCCATGCACTGGAAGCTCGTCGTCGACAGCGTCGACCCGCACGCCCAGGCCGATTTCTGGGGCGCCGCCCTCAACTACCTGGTCGAGGACCACAGCCCGCTGATCGAGCGCCTGCTGAGCGCCGGCGCCGCACCTTCCGAGCTGGTCGTCGAGTCGCACGGCCGGCACGCCTGGCGGGACGCGACCGGCGTACGGCACCCGCAGGACCCGTATCAGGAGGAGACCGGAGTCGGGCTCGGGCGGCGGCTGCTGTTCCAGCGCGTACCGGAGCCGAAGACCGTGAAGAACCGGCTGCACATCGACCTGCATGCCGAGGACGGGAAGCGGGACGCGGAGGTCGCGCGGCTGACCGGGCTCGGGGCGACGGTCGTCCGCGAGGTGAAGGAACCGTCGGGCGAGTGGGTGGTGATGGCGGACCCGGAGGGCAACGAGTTCTGCCTCCACTGAGCCGCATCCGCTATGCGAACGCGGCTGACCGGATTGCGCTCTTGACGGGACGTCAGCCTCAGCTTCACCATCAGGCACCCATTTCCGCAAGGAATCCAAGGAATCCAAAGGAATTCGGAGCCCCCCACATGAAGCTCTCCGTTCCCGGACGCGCCACGGGTGCCGCCGCCATGGCGATCGCCGCGTTGCTCACGACGAGCGCGATAGCCGACGCCGCGCCCGCGCGCGTGGCCGCCGCACCGGACATACCCCTGGCCAACGTCAAGGCCCATCTCACCCAGCTGCAGTCCATCGCCACCGCCAACGGCGGCAACCGCGCCCACGGCCGCGCCGGCTACAAGGCCTCCCTCGACTACGTGAAGGCCAAGCTGGACGCGGCCGGATTCACCACCACCATCCAGCAGTTCACCTCCTCCGGCAGCACCGGCTACAACCTGATCGCCGACTGGCCCGGCGGCGACACCAACCAGGTCGTCATGTCGGGCTCCCACCTCGACAGCGTCTCCGCGGGGGCCGGCATCAACGACAACGGCTCCGGTTCCGCGGCCGTCCTGGAGGCAGCGCTCGCCGTGTCCCGGGCGCAGTACCAGCCCACCAAGCATCTGCGGTTCGCCTGGTGGGGCGCGGAGGAGCTGGGCATGGTCGGCTCGCGCTACTACGTCAACAGCCTGACCACCGCCAACCGCGCGAAGATCAGCGGCTATCTGAACTTCGACATGATCGGGTCGCCGAACCCCGGCTACTTCGTCTACGACGACGACCCGGCCATCGAGAAGACCTTCAAGGACTACTTCACCGGTCTCGGCGTCGCGACCGAGATCGAGACCGAGGGCGACGGCCGCTCGGACCACGCGTACTTCAAGAGCGCGGGCATCCCCGTCGGCGGCCTGTTCACCGGCGCCAGCACCCGCAAGACCGCGGCCCAGGTGACCAAGTGGGGCGGCACGGCGGGCGTGGCGTTCGACCGCTGCTACCACTCCTCGTGCGACACGACGACGAACATCAACGACACCGCCCTGAACCGCAACAGCGACGCGCTGGCGTACGCGGTGTGGGAGCTGTCGGAGTAACCCGGCCCGGTCCGCTCCGGAGTGAGGGCCTGTCCACGACTGCATGCGTGTGCATATACTGCATACGCGTGTAGTCGTCGGACGCCCTACATGACGGAGCTCTCATGACCCGCCACTTCCTCTTCCTCCTGGGCAGCAGCCGCGCCAACGGCAATACGGAGCTGCTGGCCCGCAAGGCCGCGGAACAGCTGCCCGCCGATGTCACCCGGCGCTGGATCGACCTGGCCGAGCACCCGCTGCCCGACTTCGAGGACCTGCGCCACGACAGTGACCACGTCCGGCCGTCCGGCGACCACACGGCGACGCTTCTCGACGCGACGCTCGCGGCGACGGACCTCGTCATCGCCTCACCGCTGTACTGGTACTCCGTGTCCGCGTCCACCAAGCGCTACCTCGACCACTGGTCGGGCTGGCTGCGCACCCCCGGCATCGAGTTCAAGAAGACGATGGCCGGACGCACCCTGTGGGGCGTCACCGCGCTCGCGCACGAGGAGGAAGAGGTCGCCGAACCCCTCGTCGGCACCCTCAACCACTCGGCCGCCTACCTGGGGATGCGCTTCGGCGGAGTCCTCCTCGGCAACGGCAGCAAGCCCGGGGACGTACTGAACGACTCCGCCGCCCTGGCCGCCGCCAAGACGTTCTTCGCCCAGGAACCGCCGCTCGCCCGCTTCCCCTACGAGGTCCCGTCGCTCGCTACGCCGTGATGTCCTTCGCCGTGAACCGCGCCCAGGCCGCCGCGCCGAACACCGCCGCGTACAACGCCTGGAGTTCCAGGTTGCGGATCAGGTCGTCCCAGTAGACGGGATCGCGCATGAGGTCGGCGAAGGACAGCCAGTAGTGCGAGAAGATGTACGGCTGGATCGCGTGCAGCTGGGGGATCTGGTCGAGGATCTGCACGGTGATCAGAAGACCGACCGTCGTCGCCATCGCCGCGATCCCGCTGTTCGTGAGGGTCGAGACGAACAGCCCCAGCGCCGCGATCCCGATCAGTGACGCGGCCACGGTCAGCGCGATCAGCAGGGCCCGGCCCAGCCCCTCACCGAAACTGATGCGGGTGCCGGAGATCGTCGTCAGCTCGCCCAGCGGGAACAGGAGCGCGCCGACGATGAGTGCCGAGGTCGCCACGACGAGGGTGGCGATGACGCAGAAGGCCAGCGTGGTCGCGTACTTGGTGATCAGCAGGCGCGTACGCCCCGCCGGTGCCACCAGCAGATAGCGCAGCGTCCCCGCGTTGGCCTCGCCCGCGATCGCGTCGCCCGCGATGACGCCGACCGCCATCGGCAGGAAGAACGGCAGGGTGGCGGCGAGCGCGGTGAACACCAGGAACAGTCCGTTATTGGTGATCTGCGCGATGAACGCGGGTCCCTCTCCCCCGCCGCCTCCGGCGGACGACCCGTCGCTCGTCTCGATCCTGACCGCGATGCCGACCAGCACCGGCACCGCGGCGAGCACCCCGAGCAGTGCGATGGTCCGCCAGCGGCGGAGCGTGGTGCCCAGTTCGTTGCCCAGCAGGCCGAGGGTCCACAGGGGGCTCGGCGACCGGCCCGCGGCGGCTCCTCCCGTGCTCTTCCGCGCCGCCGACGGCTCGGCGGTCTCAGCCCGCGACATCGAAGCCCTCCCCCGTGAGCGCCACGAACGCGTCCTCCAGCGAGGCCCGCTCGATCCCGAAGCCGCGGACGCGGACGCCCGCCGTGACCAGGGCCGCGTTCACCTCGGCGAGGTCGCGGTCCGGTGGGTCGGCGCTCACCCGGTCCTCGGCGACCACGACATCGCTCAGACCCTGTTCCTTCAGCACCCGGGCCGCGTCGCCCGGGTCGGGGGTGGTCACGACGAGCCGGCTGCGCGCGCCCGCCGCCAGCTCGGCCACCGGGCCCTGGGTGATCAGCCGGCCCTGCGCCATCACCGCGGCGTGCGTGCAGACCTGCTCGATCTCGTCGAGCAGATGCGAGGAGAGGAACACGGTCGTGCCGTCCGAGGCCAGCTCACGGACGAGGGCGCGGATCTCCCGCATCCCCTGCGGGTCGAGTCCATTGGTCGGTTCGTCCAGCACGAGCAGTTTCCGGGGCTGCAGCAGCGCCGCCGCGAGCCCGAGCCGCTGCTTCATCCCCAGCGAGTAGGCCTTCGCCTTCTTGCCCGCGGCGGCCGTCAGCCCGACCCGGTCGAGCGCCGTCGCCACGCGGGCACGCCGGGTGCGCGGGTCGGCGGCCGGGTCGGCGGAGTCGTACCGCAGAAGGTTGTCGCGGCCGGAGAGGAAGCCGTAGAGCGCGGGGCCCTCGATGAGCGCGCCCACGTGCGGCAGCACGGTGCGCGTGGCGCGCGGCATGGGCCGGCCGAGGACGCGGGCCGTGCCGGAGGTCGGCTCGATCAGGCCCATCAGCATTCTGATGGTGGTGGTCTTCCCCGAGCCGTTCGGTCCGAGGAAGCCGAAGACGCTGCCCGCCGGGACGGCCAGGTCGAGGCCGTCGACGGCGAGCTGTCCACCGCGGTAGCGCTTGGTCAGCGCGCGGGTGGCGATCATGGTGTCGCCCGGGTCGCCCGTACCCGCTGGGACGCCCGCCGAGCCGCCCGCCGTGCCGCCGTCACCCGTCGTGTCCCCGTCCGCGGTGGACAGTTCCGCCATCGACTCCCTCACTTCGCCTTGCCTTCGGGGAAGCCCCCGCCCCTTGGGGAACCTCCGCCCTCGGGGCACCCCCGCGCTCGGGGCACCCCGCCGTCGGAGGCCGGCGGATACAGGACCTACTTCGCCGCGTTGGCCGCCTTCACCAGCGCGTCCTTGGTGACCGCGCCCGCGTAGACCTTGCCGTCATCCGTGATGAGCGCGTTGACCAGGCGGGTCGAGAAGACCGTGCCCGAGCCGAACTTGCCGCTCACCTGGTCGCCCAGCGAGTCCAGGAACCGGCCCGCGTCGCCCCCGCCGGAGCTCTCCGACGGCAGGCCCTCGCCGCCGGTGTCGAACCGGGCGATGGAGCTCCAGCCCTCGCCGATGACGTTCAGGCCCTGGAACTCCTTGCCCAGCTCCTCGCCGTCCTTGCCGCTCCCGCTCCCGCTCCCGGGACGTGCCTTCTCCCCCCTGTCCGCGTCACCCCTGCCCGCCGGGCCGTCGGACTTCGACTCGTCGCCCTCGGTGACCTTCGCGCCCTTCGGCGGGGTGAAGTCGAAGGTGGACGCCGCCGGCCTGGAGAAGTCGACCTTGGTGAAGCCCGCGTCGACGACGGCCGCGCCGCCGCTCGCCGGGGTGAGCGTGAACTTCAGCGGCAGGCCGGTCTTCGCGTCCACGGCGACGGAGATCGCGCCGACCGTGGAACCGGACTCCTTCGGCTTGATCAGCAGCTTGTAGGCGTCCCGCCCGGCGATCCGCGCCGTACCGTCGACGGTCACGGACGTCGTGTCGTCCGACGCCTTCAGTGCCTCCTCGGCCAGCTCCTTGGGCGTGGCCGGCACGTCCTCGGACCTGCCCTTCTTCCCCTTCTCCGCGGAGTCGGAGGAAGCGGCGGCGTCCTTCACGTGGTACGCCTCGTTCGACGCGCTGTCGTACGCCCACACCTCGTCGCCGTTGTGGATCACGCTGTACTCGGCGGCCTTGTCGAGGAGCGACAGCTTCTGCTTGTCCTCCCCGTCGGACGCGACCCGCAGGGTGTGCGTACCGGACGCCAGTTCCATCAGCTTGGACGACGGGTCCGCGGACGAGCCCGAGCCGCCGCGCCCGCCGCCCGTGGCAGCACCGCCGAGGCTGCTCTCCAGGCCGCCGAGGTCCGGCAGGCCGAGGTCCGTGCTGATCTTCACCGTGCCGGACAGCTGCTGTACGTCCGAGGCGGCGATCTTCTCGATGAGCTGCTGGGCGCTGACCTTCGGCAGGTCGGGGTCGCCGGAGCCCGCGAACGCCGGGACCAGCCCGATGGTCGCCGCCGCCACCCCCACCACCGCGACGGGAACGACATAGCGCGCGGCTTTCTGCCGGCCGCCGCGCCTGTCGTCCGCCTCGTCCTCGGTCGTGCTGTCGTCGGATCCGTACGGTGCCATGTGTGCCCTACCTCCGTTGTCGGCGGCGGCTAACCGTCCACGCACTCGTCCACCCTGGCCGCCATTGTCACCCGAACTGCTGTGAAGTGGTGTGTCCCATCTGACCAAATCGGTCGGCCGTAAGCGTCAGACCTCGGAGCCAACTCCTTGTACACCTGGGGTATGACACGGGTGGACGGCGCCGCCCCCGACCCGTAGGGGTCGTGCGGGGGAGACGCCGTCCATGTCACTCGCAGAAGCGCGCTGAAACCCTTCGCCTGCCCTGTGCCTACCGGTTGTTCACGAAGACGTAGTCCGCCCCGTACGGCACTCCCACGATCGTCCCCACCTTGCAGGAACCGGCCGGGGCCACCCCGCCCACGGTGTTCAGGCGCAGGATCTCCGCGGTGCCCGCGAGCAGGCCCCGGTGCTTGCCGGACTGCGTGGCCCTGAGGTCCAGTTCGGGGATGTTCCTGTCGCCGTTCGGGGTCTTGGAGATCAACGCACCGGTCACCGCGCTGCGGTCGGCGGCGATCCACTGCGGCGTACCCGAGTCGGGCTTCACGAACGAGTGGGCGATGGGCCCGCCCAGCACGGCGCTCACGTCACGCTGCGCGAAGGCCTTGGTGCCGTCGGCCGACTTCTTGCACTCGTAGATCTGCTTGCCCTTGATCACGGAGGCCTGGAAGTTGTTCAGCGCGTGCCGGAAGTCGAAGTCCGTGGTCACCTTGTGGAGCTGGCCGCGGACGGCCCCGCCCGGGAACTCGGCGGTGTGCAGGTTGGCGTAGAAGCTGCCCGGGTCGGCCTTCAGCTTCCCGAGCAGGGCCGCGTCCTTCACCTTGACCGTGCCGGTGACCGTGCGTCCCCGGGCGTCGTCGAGCAGCTTGGTGAAGTCGACCTTGACGCCGCCGTTGACGCCCTTGGCGCCCTGGTGGATGTGGAGCATGACCGGCTTGCCGGTGCCGCGCCACTTGACGGCGACGGACACCTTGTCGCCCTTGACCTTCACGAATTCGAGCGCCGCGCCGTCCTTGTCGCCGACCGCGGGGCCGCCCTGGACCGGTACCTCGTTCGCGCCGTTCAGGCTGGCGGCGAGGATGGTGCCGCCCTTGCCGCCGCGAGTGAGCCGCTCTGCACCCCGATGGATCCTTCGCCGTGACCCGCGTGCCGCGAGCGGTCCGCGCCGGTGCTCGAACCCGTACCCCGGCCGGTGCTGCCGGTGTCGGCCACCGCGGGGAGCACGGCGGCGGCGACACCGGCCGCGGCGGCCACCGCGACACCGGTCATGACGAGCTTCCTGCGGCGCTGTGCGAACGTGACGATCGTCCCCATGATTCTTTCTCTCCCGTGATCCCGCCGACGCCCCCTGCGTCGGCCTCTGCACCGGATTGCGGAACGAATCTCATACTGGACTTAATCCAGGCATGTGACCTGCGCCACACGCTGAGGGGTGTCGCCCGGCGGTCACGCCGCCGACGGAGAGACGCGCAGGTCAGCCCGCGCGGTGCACCACCGCGTCGCACAGCTCCACCAGAGCCGCCTTCGCGTCGCACTCCGGGAGCGGTGCCAGCGTGGCGCGGGCGTCCTCCGCGTACCGCACGGTGTCACGGCGGGCCTGGTCGAGCGCGGGATGGACACGCAGCCTGGCCAGCGCCTCCGCGTGCCGTGCGTCGTCGCTCAGATCGGAGGCGAGCAGGTCGGCGAGGGCGATGTCCTCGGCGAGCCCCAGCCGCTCGACGCGCTCGCGCAGCCGCAGGACCGGCATGGTCGGAATGCCCTCGCGCAGATCGGTGCCCGGCGTCTTGCCGGACTCGCGCGAGTCGCTCGCGATGTCCAGCACGTCGTCGGCGAGCTGGAAGGCGACGCCGAGCCGCTCCCCGTACTGCGTCAGCACGTCGACGACCGTCTCGTCGGCGCCCGACATCATCGCGCCGAACCGTCCCGCCACGGCGATCAGGGAGCCGGTCTTGCCGCCGAGCACGTCCATGTAGTGGTCGACCGGGTCGCGTCCGTCGCGCGGTCCCGCCGTCTCCAGGATCTGGCCGGTGACCAGCCGCTCGAACGCCTCCGCCTGGACCCGTACGGCCTCGGGGCCGAGGTCGGCCAGGATGTGCGAGGCGCGCGCGAAGAGGAAGTCGCCGGTGAGGACCGCGACCGAGTTGTCCCAGCGGCTGTTGGCGCTGGGCACCCCGCGGCGCACGTCCGCCTCGTCCATCACGTCGTCGTGGTACAGCGTGGCGAGGTGGGTCAGCTCGACGACGACCGCCGACGGCACGATCCCCGGCGCGTACGGATCACCGAACTGGGCGGCGAGCATCACGAGCAGCGGCCGGAACCGCTTGCCGCCCGCGCGCACGAGGTGCTGGGCCGCCTCCGTGATGAACGGGACCTCGCTCTTGGTCGCTTCGAGCAGTCCCTCCTCGACAGCCGCCAATCCGGCCTGGACATCGGCTTCGAGAGCCTGGTCCCGCACGCTCAGCCCGAACGGCCCGACGACGGTCACGAGGGTCTCCTGTCTGCTGACGCTCTCAACGGCGGTCTCTGGATGCTCTGGGTGTGCTCTGTGCTGTGGGTGTTTGTCGATGTGTCGCTGCTGGCACTCAAGTCAGCGTATCCGGTCGTCTTTCGATCACGATGAGCGCCCGCCCGTCACCCGCCACCACCCTGCCGGACACCCGCCGGCTGATCCCTTTTGCCCCTTCGGTCAGGCCGGGCGGTATCGGACCACGGGAGGTATGTTCGTGATCTGCCGATATGACTGACAACTGACGGATACCTCCTGGAAGAGGATGGCTTTTCAGGAAGTGGTGCGGGAAGTGGTGGATCTTGTCCCACAGTGCGATCGACACCGGTTCCGCACCTGATCCGGAGCCCGGGGACGAGCCTCCGGACGCCGCCGACGACCACGCCTTCCTCGGCCAGCCCAGGGGCCTGCTCACCCTCTCCGGACTTGAGGTGTGGGAGCGCTTCTCGTTCCTGGGGATGCAGGCGATCCTCGTCCTGTACTTCGCGGACACGGTCGCCCACGGAGGCATGGGCATGTCCGCCGGAACGGCCGCCTCCGTGTCGGCCGCGTACGGGACGCTGGTCTACCTGGTCTCGGTGGCCGGCGGCTGGCTCGCCGACCGGGTCCTCGGCTCGTACCGGGCGGTCCTGTGGGGCGGGATCCTGATCGCCTGCGGCCACTACGCGATGGCGGTGCCCACCGCGGCGGCCACCTGGGCCGGCCTCGGTCTGATCAGCGCGGGCACGGGCCTGCTCAAGCCGAACGTCGCCACCATGGTCGGCAAGCTCTACCGCACCGACGACGACCGCCGCGACGCCGGTTTCGCGCTCTACTACATGGCCATCAACACGGGCGCCTTCGCGGGCCCGCTGATCACCGGCTGGCTGGGCGACCACCGGGGCTGGCACTGGGGCTTCTCCGCCGCGGCCGTCGGCATGACCCTCGGCCTCATCCAGTACGTCGCGGGCCGCCGTCACCTGGCCGGACGCAGACAGGCGGCCGAGTTCGCGCTGCCGCCCCGCGCCATGCGCCGCGCGGTCCGGCTGATCGTCCTGGGGCTCCTGGCCGCGGCCGTCCTCGCGGTCGTACTGGCCCTCTCCGGAGTGCTCACCATGGACCGCTTCGTGGACCTGCTCACCCTGATCTCGGTGATCGCGCCGGTCGTCTACTTCACGGTGATGTTCAGGAGTCCGAGGGTGACCGCCGGGGAACGGGGCCGGCTGCGCCCGTACATCGTCCTCTTCCTGGCGTCCACGGTCTTCAACTTCATCCTCTTCCAGGCGTACTCGACGATGATCCTGCTGGCCGCGTCGAACGCCGAGACGACGATCCTCGGCTTCGAGTTCCCGGCCGGCTGGTACGCGTCCGCCCTGGGCGCCTTCGAGGTCGCGCTGGCCCCCGTGGTGGCCGCGCTGTGGGTGCGGATGGGGCACCGCCAGCCGCACGCCTCCAACAAGATCGCGTTCGGAGTGGTGCTCGGCGGGCTGTCGTTCCTGCTGATGGTGCTGCCGACCTCCGGCCACGACGGCGACGACTACCTGATGTCCGTCTGGTGGATCGTCGGCTCGTACTTCCTGCTGGGGCTCGGCGACATCCTCCTGGAGACCTCCGGCATGTCGGCCACCACGAAGCTCGCCCCGAAGGCCTTCGCCAGCCAGACCATGTCCCTCTGGTTCCTCTCGCTGGCCCTCGCCAACGGCATCCAGGCCCAGACCGTGAAGCTCTACGACGACGTCTCCAAGCCCGCCTACTTCGGTGTCAACGGCGCGATCGCCGTGGCCGCCGGTCTGCTCGTGATCGCCGCGGCGCCCTGGCTGCGCCGCACGATGCACCCCGTCCACTGA
The DNA here is from genome assembly GCF_003024195.1 of Streptomyces dioscori. GTDB lineage: Bacteria > Actinomycetota > Actinomycetes > Streptomycetales > Streptomycetaceae > Streptomyces > Streptomyces dioscori. Next base: position 185,202 of record NZ_KZ679054.1, on the reverse strand, counting down.
GGTGACACCCATGCGCATCCGTACGTCCTTCCCCTGCGAGACGTTTCACGAGGACATCCGCATTCCCCTCAGGGACGGAACCAAGCTCTACGCGCGCGTGTGGCGTCCGCTCGGCGGCGAACCCGTACCGGCCCTGCTCGAATACCTCCCCTACCGGCTGACCGACTGGACCGCCCCGCGCGACCGGCAGCGCCACCCCTGGTACGCGGGCCACGGCTACGCCTCCGTGCGCGTGGACGTCCGCGGGCACGGCAACTCCGAGGGCCTGCCGGGCGACGAGTACTCCGCGACGGAACTGGCCGACGGGGTCGAGGTCGTCGACTGGCTCGCCGCGCAACCCTGGTGCTCCGGCAAGGTCGGTATGTTCGGCATCTCCTGGGGCGGCTTCAACTCCCTCCAGATCGCGGCCCTCGCGCCCGAGCCCCTCAAGGCGGTCGTCACCGTCTGCTCCTCGGACGACCGCTACGACAACGACGTGCACTACATGGGTGGTTCCGTACTCGCCGTCGACATGCACGCGTGGGCGGCGACCATGCTCGCGTTCGTGTCGCGCCCGCCCGACCCCGCGTACGTGGGCGCGTCCTGGCGGGACCTGTGGGTGGAACGGCTGGAGTCGGTCGATCCGTTCCTGCACACCTGGCTCTCCCACCAGACGAGGGACGAGCAGTGGCGGCGCGGCAGCGTCTGCGAGGACTACTCGGCGATCCGCGCGGCCGTGCTCGCGGTCGGCGGCTGGCACGACCCGTACCGGGACACCGTGCTGCGCCTCGTGGAACACCTCCCGCCGGACCGCGTACGGGGCCTGATCGGGCCCTGGTCGCACCAGTACCCGGACCGGGGGCTGCCGCCGGGCCCCGCCATCGGCTTCCTCCAGGAGACGCTGCGCTGGTGGGACCACTGGCTGAAGGACACCGACACCGACGCCGACGCCGAGACGGGCACCGGCACCGGCACCGGCACCGGCAGCAGCACCGGCTCTGGCTCCAGCACCGGCTCTGGCTCCAGCTCCGGCTCCGGCTCCGGGGTGATGTCCGAGCCGCTGCTGCGCTCGTACGTCAGCGACTCGCACCCGCCCGCGACGGTGTACCCGGTGCTGCCCGGCCGCTGGGTCGGCGACCACGCCTGGCCCTCCCCCCTGGTCGCCCACGTCCCGTACGCGCTCCAGGGCGCCCCAGTGGTGGTGCGCTCCCCCCAGCACACCGGGCTGGACGCGGGCCGCTTCTTCCCGTTCGGCAACGAGGCCGACCTGCCGCCGGACCAGCGGGAGGAGGACGCGCGGTCGGTGTGCTTCGAGTTCGAGGTCCCGGAGGAGATCTGGGTACTGGGCCGCCCGCGCGTGCGCCTGAGGCTCACCTCCGCGGCGGAACGTGGACAAGTAGTGGCCCGTCTGTGCGACGTGGCCCCCGACGGCGCCTCGACCCTCGTCACCCGAGGCGTCCTGAACCTGACAGCCCGTCATGGTCGTGACCAGGTGGTTCCCTGGGAACCGGGCTCTACGGAGGAGGTGCTCTTCGAACTGAACGGCATCGGCCACGCCTTCCCGCCGGGCCACCGCATCCGGCTCGCCGTCTCCTCCGCGTACTGGCCGTGGATCTGGCCCCAGCCGGGCTCGGAGGCGGGCTTCACCCTCACTCCGTCGGGCAGCGTGCTGGAACTCCCGCTCCGCGCCCAGGAGTCGGACCCCTCCATCGCCTTCGAGGAACCGGAGCAGTCGGCTCCACTGGGCGTCAACTTCCCCGCCACGCTGGACGAGCCGCGCCCCGAACGCCTCGTGGTCCGCGATGTCGCCAAGGGCGAATGGCGCCTGGAAGTGGATCCGCGGTACGGCGGCACCCGCGTCTATCCGGACGGTCTCGAATTCACCGAGGACGCGCTGGAGACGTACACGATCAATGAGTCCGACCCGTTGTCCGCACGTACCCGGTCCGACTGGTCCGTCCGACTGCACCGGCCGGAAATGCCGTGGGACGCGAGTGTCGAGACGCACTCCGAAATCACCTGCGACGAGACGGACTTCATCACCTCGAACGAAGTGATCTGCAAGGACGGCGACGAAGTGGCGTTCCACCGCACCTGGGAGAAAAGGATTCCGCGTACGGCTGGATGAGCCGGGGCGGGTTCACGCACCACTGGAACCGCCCACGGCGGCTGGTATCCGGCAGCCGCAGAATATTGCGTATCACCTTTTTTATGGACATTGGCCGCCCGCGCCAGTGAATTGAGTCACGCCCGCGCGCGGTGATCATTTCGCCGGTCCTGTCGATTTCCCTTTGCGGAAAGCAAGTTGAACTTCGCCTTCCGTTTTGATCAAGAGATATTCGCCCGACATGGCAGTTCATAGCCGTCGCTGCGCGAATTCGGGGCTTGTTCACGGCATGTGCTCTCGCATACGTTCACGTCACTCCGGACGGATCGCCTAATCCTGCCGCCGCCCGGAATCCCCAGTCACCCATTCACTCGCGTACGGCAGGAGCGGGGGACCCAGGTAAGCCGCCGGTCCGTCATTCGGAACGGCTAGGGGTCAAGTCGCGCACCCCACGCGGCCGGGCATCTCCCGCCCGAACCCGACAGCTCACCTCGCAGGCGCCGGAGAGGACATTCGCCATGCCCGCACGAGGCAAGCACCGCCGTCCCAGGAACAGCACCCTCACCCGTGGCATCGTCGCCGCCGGCACGGGCGGAGCCGCACTCGCGCTCCCCCTCGTGGGAGCCACCGGCGCCCAGGCCGCCACCCCGGACGCGGTCCCGCAGGTCTCGCTGGTCACCTACAAGGTGGTCCAGGGCGACACCCTGTCCAAGATCGCCAAGGCGCACACCTCGGGCGACTGGAAGAAGCTCTACAAGGCCAACCGCGCGGTCATCGGAGACGACCCGGGGGTCATCCGGCCGGGCCTCAAGCTGACCGTGGGCACCAAGAACGGCGGGACCTCGGCGAAGACGGCCACCGCGTCCAAGGCGTCCACGGCGTCGGCCGTCACCCCGGCCTCGGCGAAGACCTACACGGACGACCTCGACGGCTGGATCAGGCAGTCCCTGGACGTCATGGCCCAGCAGGGCATCCCGGGCACCTACGACGGCATCCACCGCAACATCATCCGCGAGTCGTCGGGCAACCCGCAGGCCATGAACAACTGGGACTCCAACGCGGTCGCCGGTACGCCCTCGAAGGGGCTTCTGCAGGTCATCGACCCGACCTTCTCGGCGTACCACGTGACCGGGACGTCGCTGGACCCCTTCGACCCGGTCGCCAACATCACGGCGGCGTGCAACTACGCCGCCGCGCGCTACGGCTCGATCGACAACGTCTTCGGCGCCTACTGACCGACGCTCGCCCGGGTCCCCGGACCGGCCTGCCGGCCGACACGGGGGCCCGTCCGGCCGGTCCGGTCGCCGGAGAACATGCGCTCCAGGACCACCGCGATGCCGTCGTCCTCGTTCGAGAGGGTGATCTCGTCGGCGACGGACTTGAGTTCGGGATGCGCGTTGGCCATCGCGACCCCGCGCGCGGCCCAGTCGAACATCGGGATGTCGTTCGGCATGTCCCCGAAGGCGATGGTCTGCGCCGACGTCAGGCCCAGCCGGCCGGCGGCGAGGGCGAGGCCCGTGGCCTTCGTGATGCCGCATGGCTGGAGTTCGACGGTACCGGGCCCGGACATCGTCACGGTGGCGAGAGAACCGACCGCTCCACGCGCGGCCGACGCCAACTCGTCGTCGGAGAGCAGGGGATGCCGCAGCAGCACCTTGCTGATGGGCTGGGTCCACAGATCGTCGCGCCGCAGCACCCGTACCGCCGGCAGCGTCGGGTGGGGCATCTCGTAACCCGGCTCGATGAGCGTGAGTCCGTCGACTCCGTCCTGGTCGACGGCCGCGTACACCTCGCCGACCTCCGCCTCGATCTTGCCGAGAGCCACCTCGGCCAGCTCACGTTCGAGCGTGACGGACCACACCATGCGGTCCGCGCCGGCGTCGTACAACTGCGCGCCCTGTCCGCACACCGCGAGCCCCTGGCTGCCGAGTTCGTCCAGCAGCGGCCGTACGCGCGGCGCGGGGCGCCCCGTCACCACGAGGTGCCGGGCGCCTGCCCCGACCGCCATCGCCAGCGCCGCGCGCGACCGGTCCGAGAGGGTGTCGTCGCCGCGCAGCAGCGTCCCGTCCAGGTCAGTGGCGATGAGTGAATATGCAATCGGTGGGGCCATGATCAGAGAATACGGATCGAATCCCCCAGCGACTCGACGGGAACCGGACGTCGTCCGGCACCTCGACCACCCCACGCGTCGTCGCGGGCCCCAGCAGACCCCTGGAGTTCAGGCCGATCCCATGACATATCGGCCACCGTGCCGACCTGATTCACGCCCCCTCCAGACCGCCCGCGTGCGCCCGCGCGCGCTCCCATCGAGCGCGCCCGCGCCCCGGGTTCAGCGGTACCGTGCCGCCAGATGCCGGACCAGCCGCGGCGAGGCGAACTCCGTCCCGCACACGAACCGCATCACCGGTCCGTACGAGGCCGCGGCCGGCAGCCCCGTGAAGTACAGACCGGGCACGGAGGAGCTGAATCCGGCGCCCAGCCTCGGTGTCCCGCGGCTGACGGCCAGCCGTGTCCGCAGCTCATGGCCGAGGAAGTCCATCGCGGCGAGGTCGACGCGGTAGCCGGTGGCGGCGACGATGTGGTCCGCGGACAGTTCCTCGATGCGGCCGCCGAGGGTCCGGACGGTGAGGGCAGGCCGCCCGGCGGTCTCCCCGGAGGCGCGGAGGATCCGCGCCACCTCGCTCACCTGCACCTTTCCCTCGAACCGGTCGCGCAGCCACCAGGCGCCGAGAGGGCCGAGGACACGGCGGACCAGGAAGTGCCTGACCGCCGGGGGCAGATGACGGTAGGGGTGCGGGTAGTAGGTGAGCGCCCACAGCGACCAGGCCCGGCCGAAGGGCGACTCGGGGCGCAGCAGCGGCTGCTGCCACGGGGGCGCGCCGAAGTCGACAGACCTCTTTCCGCGCGCCACCACGCGCACCTGTGCGCCTGTCTCGGCGGCGAGCGCCGCCGTCTCCAGGGCGGACTGGCCCGCGCCGACGACGATCAGTTCCCGGCCGGAGAACCGTGACAGGTCGTGCAGTTGCGAGCTGTGCGAGACCGGACCGGTGGGCGCCGGCCCGTCGGGCGCGGCCACGGCCAGTTCGCGGGGCAGATGCGCGAGCCCGGACAGACCGGTGGCCACGACGACCGCCCGCGTGGTGAACACCTCCCCCGAGTCCAGCTTGAGTTCGAAGCCCCGCAGGTCGGCCCGGCGGTCGACCGAGACGACGCGCACCCGTTCCAGTTCCGGCACGAGCCGCTGCCGGAACCACTCCCCGTACGCGACGAACGTCTCGACCGGGACGATGTCCTCGTCCGTGACCAGGCGCGGAATGCCCGCCGCGTCGCAGTAGTCGACGAGGTCGTGCCCCGGCTGCGGGGCGTCGATGTTCGATGCGGCCGGGGTCGACTTGAGGAGCATCCCCTCGGGCATGTTCGCCCGCCAGCTCACCATGGGTTCACCGAACACCCGTACCGGAATGCCGCGCGCCCTCAGATGCGCGGCGGTGGACAGGCCGAAAGGCCCGGCACCGATCACTGCCACCGGCTCCATCACGAAGTCCCCTCCCCAGAACGCCACTTCGCCATTCCGTGCTTCCGTGCTTCCGTGCTTCCGTGGTCACCCCGCACCCGCCCTCCACGGCTGCGGGCCTACGTCTCCCCCGCTCCCCCGCTCCGCCGGGCCGTCACGGACCGGCCGCGGTCATCGGTGGCCCGGGGCCACGCGGGCGCCGCGACCGTCCCTCCACAGCTGGTACAGATGCTTCGCGCCGGGCCGTACGAAGCGCGCCAGCATCGTGAAGAACGGCCGCAGGTCGTCCGCCGCCAGCCACGCCAGCTCCGTACCGCTCGGGCGGTCGGGAGCGTGCGGAGTCGTATAGCCGCTGCGGCGGTACGCGAGCAGGGCGGGCAGGTCGATGTTCTCCACGATGTAGCGGCGGCCGGCGAGCTGTTCCCCCTCCGGGACGGCCCGGCCGGTCAGATCCAAATGCATGGCGCGGATGACGTCGATCCCCGACTCGTTCTCGAAGAGCCGGAACTGGGCGCCCATCCGCGGATTGAAGTCGAGCAGTTTGTACCGGCCGTCGCGGCGGTCGAAGCGCAGGTCGAGGTCGATGACGCCGCTGAAGCCGATCTGTTTGATGAACCGCGCGGCCAGGTCGGCCAGTTCCGGGTTGTCGACGACGTACGCGTTCGCCGTCATGCCCGCGTGCGGGGGCCAGGAGCGGACCTTGACGCCGGTGAACATCGCGAGCGGCGCCGAGTCCGCGTCGAAGTAGGCGTGCACGATCCAGTCCTCGGCGTCCTCCCGGGGCAGATACTCCTGCAGGATCACGCCGGGCCGCTCGCCCCAGTCGCGGGCGAGCCGTAACAGGCCCTCCTGGGTGGTGATGCGGGTCGTCCCGTGCACGGCGGGCCGCGCGCGGCGCACGAACGCCTCACGGTTCTTGGCCACGATCGGGAACCTCGCCTTCGCCGCGAAGTCCTCGATCTCCCCGTACGACTCCGGGAACGCCGCCGCCGGGCTGGGTACGCCGTGCTCGACGCAGAGTTCGTGCAGTCCCTGTTTGCTGGCCAGGCGCCGGGGCAGCCCGGCCGCCACCCTGGGGAACAGGAAGTTTCCCGTGAGCTCGGCCTGGTGCTCGGCGATCAGGACCGCGGCCTCCTCGTCGGTCGGGACGAGGACCGCGGGGCGGCCGATCCGGCGCCCGACACCCAGCAGCCCCTCGACGAGCCGCTCCGTCCGCTCCGTCCCCGTGGTCGGCCAGACGAACGCGCGCCGCAGATGGCGCGAGACCGCGGCGGGCGTGTATCTGTCCTCGGTGATCGCGTACATCGGGACCCCCAGCCGTCCCAGGCTGCGGATCGCGCCCACTCCGCCGTGATGGAGCGGGTAGTCGCCGAACTTCACGATCAGGCCGGGTACTTCCCGGTCCAGATACAACGGCACGCTGGCAGAGCTTTTGGCCACGGGTCCCCCCACGTGTCCCACACATCCCTGGACCCGGACCCACCCCGTCCGTGCCCCCCTGAAGGAAGCTAAGCCGGAATGAATTACTCCGACCCCACCCTTAATCGGACATTGCGAACTCTTTAGACACTGCCCACGGGCGGCGCCTCCCCGTAACGTGTGCTCCACCCACACGGAAAGCGAGGCAGCACCCCATGCCCCCCTTCGATGTCCCCGAGGGCGATCCCTTCGGCCCGCACAATCTTCCGTACGGCGTCTTCTCCCTGAACAACTCCCCGGACGGCTCCCCTGAGGGCTCCTCCGGCGGCTCCTCGGGCGGCGCCGGTCGCCGGAGTGTGGGCGTGCGGCTGGGCGACCACGTCCTGGACGCGGGGGCCGCCGCGGTGGAACTGGGCTCCCCGTACGCGGCCCTGCTCGCGCGCCCCACGCTCAACCCGCTGCTCGCGGCCGGCCGCACGGCGTGGTCGGACGTCCGGCGGGCGCTCACCGCGTGGGTGACGGTGCCCGCGCACCGCGAGACGGTCGCGCCCCTGATGCACCCGCTCTCCGAGGTGACCCTCCATCTCCCCTTCGAGGTGGCCGACTACGTCGACTTCTACGCCTCCGAGAACCACGCCCGGAACGTCGGCCGGATCTTCCGGCCCGACGCCGAGGACTCCCTCACCCCCAACTGGAAGCATCTGCCGATCGGCTACCACGGCCGGTCGGGCACGGTGGTGGTCTCGGGGACCGACGTCGTACGCCCGTCGGGCCAGCGCAAGGCTCCGGCGGACCCGGCGCCGGTCTTCGGCCCGTCCGTCCGGCTGGACATCGAGGCGGAGGTCGGCTTCGTCGTCGGTACGCCCTCCCCGATGGGCACGCCGGTGGCGCTGAGCGACTTCCGCGACCACGTCTTCGGGCTCTGCCTCCTCAACGACTGGTCCGCACGCGACCTCCAGGCCTGGGAGTACGTCCCTCTCGGCCCCTTCCTCGGCAAGTCCTTCGCCACGTCGGTGTCTGCCTGGATCACCCCGCTCGACGCACTGGAGGACGCCCGGGTCGCGCCCCCCGCGCGCACGCACCCCCTCCTCCCCTACCTGGACGACACGACCGAGGACGCCTCGGAGGACCCCGGCGGCTACGACCTGCGCATCTCCGTCGCGGTCAACGGCCATGTGGTGTCCGAGCCGCCGTTCTCCACGATGTACTGGACGGCCGCGCAGCAGCTGGCCCACATGACCGTGAACGGCGCCTCGCTGCGCACGGGCGACCTGTACGGGTCGGGCACGGTGAGCGGGGCCTCGGACGACGAACGGGGTTCGCTCCTCGAACTGACCTGGAACGGCCGCGACACCCTCGAACTCCCCACGGGCAAGCGAACGTTCCTGGAGGACGCCGACGTGGTAACCCTGACGGCCTGGGCCCCGGGCCCACACGGCACCCGGGTAGGCCTCGGCGAGGTGACAGGCAGGGTGGTGCCAACCGCGTAACCCTTGGGGAAGGCGCCCACCCGGGCGCCCCTCCAGGGGCGCGGGGAACTGCGCGACAAGCCCCCACCGGACCCGCACCCGTGCACGTACCGACCGGCCCCGCCAGGGCCACCCTCAAGGGCCGCCCGCCAGGGCGCCCGTCAGGGGCGCGGGGAACTGCGCGACAAGCCCCCACCGGACCCGCACCCGACGAACAACCCCGCGCCGCCGAAACCCGCACACCACAGCAGCCAGCGCAGTGGCAGATCTTGCCGCACCCCGGGCATAAGCCCAGCTCAACCGCACACCCCGCGGAGCGACCGGTGGCGCAACACTCCAGCAACACCAACTCCCCCACCCCCTGGGTAGGGTCCGACGCATGCCCACCGAACGCATCCGAGACCACGCCGGCCAGGGCGCGACCACCGTCGCCGCCCGCCGGCGCAGGCTGCGTGCGGACCAGGCCAGACAGCTCGCCGACCTGCTGCGCCAGCAGGTGCTGACGGGCGGCTTCCCGGACGGCACGCTGCCGCACGAGACCGCCATAGGCGCCGACTACCGCACCACGCGCAACACCGTGCGCCAGGCCCTCGACCTGCTGCGGGCCGAGGGCCTGGTGGAACGGCTGCCCGGCGTCGGCACGGTCGTCGTCGCCGAGAAGTACCCGCACGGGCTCGACCGGCTGATGGGACTCGCGGAGACCCTGCGCGAACACGGCCGCGTCAGCAACGAGGTCCGCTCGGCCGGCCCCGTCGCCGCACCGGCCCCGGTCGCCGAACGGCTCCGCGTACCCGTCGGCTCCGACGTCCTCTACATCGAACGGCTCCGGCGGCTGAACGGCCTGCCGCTCTCCCTCGACCTCACCTACATCCCGCTCGACCTCGGCACCGCCCTGCTCGGCGCCGACCTGGAGAACACCGACGTCTTCCGCCTCCTGGAAGCCATCACCGGACAGCCGCTCGGCCACGCCGAGATCACCCTGGAGGCCGTCAACGCCGACGCGCACTCCGCGACCGTGCTGCAGGCCCCGCGCGGCTCGGCCGTCCTGATGCTGGAACGTCTCACGCACCTCGCCGACGGCCGGCCCGTCGACCTGGAGTTCATCCGCTTCCGCGGCGACCGCATCACGATGAGCGGTCTGCTGCGCCGCTCGCTCTGACTCCTTCACCCCCTCGCCCGCCTCGGCGGGACTTCCCTGGAGACAGCCATGCCCTTGGCGCCCCAGCGGGCCGACGTGCCCGTGACCATCGACGAGTCGAAGTGCATCGACGGCTGCACGCTCTGTGTGGACATGTGCCCGCTGGACTCCCTCGCCATCGACGAGAGCAACGGCAAGGCCTACATGCACGTCGACGAGTGCTGGTACTGCGGCCCGTGCGCGGCCCGCTGTCCCACCGGAGCCGTCACGGTCAACATGCCCTATCTGCTCCGGTGAGAGGCCCGAACCCCCATGACCTGCAAGAAACGCACGCCCCCGAGGCGTTCCGCGGTCGCGGCCACCGCCGTCGCCCTGCTGCTCCCGCTGGCCGGCTGCGGCGGCGACGCCGAGGCCGGTGACGGCTCCACGGTCACCGTCACCGTCGGCTACCAGTCCAAGACCATCAACACGGTCACGGCGGGCACCCTCCTGCGCTCCCTCGGCTACTTCGAGAAGCAGCTGAACGCGCTGGGCGACGGCAGGACCTACAAGGTGAACTGGCAGGACTACGCGACCGGCGCCCCGATCACCGCGCAGATGACCGCCGGAAAGATCGACATCGGCTCGATGGGCGACTTCCCGCTGCTGATCAACGCGGCCCGCGGCACCCAGCTCGGCCGCCCCACCCGCCTCGTCTCCGTCACCGGCTACAACCTGCGCGGCGGCCTCAACACCATCGTCACCGCACCGGACTCGAAGCTCTCCTCCCTGAAGGACCTGCGCGGCAAGAAGGTGTCGACGAGTATCGGCTCGGCGGCCGACGGCACCCTCGTACGGGCCCTGCAGCGCGCCGGGATCGACCCGCAGGACGACATCGAGAAGCTCAACCAGCAGCCCGCGGTGGGGGCTTCGGCGCTCTCGGCGGGCAGCGCGGACGCGCTCTCGCAGTTCGTCGCCTGGCCCGGCCTGCTCGCCTTCCAGGGCAAGGCGAAAGCCCTCTACGACGGCGCCGAACTGAACCTGCCGACCTTCCACGGGGTCACCGCCCGCCAGGACTTCGCGAAGAAGCGCCCCGCCGTGCTCGAAGCCTTCCTCAAAGCGCAGTCGCAGGCGACGGACTACCTCCACGACCATCCCGTGAGCGCGTCGGAGAAGGTCGCGAAGGCTACCGGGCTGCCCGCCGAGGTCGTCCACCTCTACAACGGCGGGCACGGCATCGCCACCTTCGGCCTGGCACTGCAACCCCGGCTGATCTCCGCCCTGAAGAAGGACGTCGCCGTCCTGAAGTCCGCGAAGCTCGTCGGGGACATCGACGTGGACGCCTTCGTGGACGACCGATACGTCAAGCGCGCGCTGGGCACGAGTGCGTACGCCGAGCAGCTCGCCGCGGCTCCTCCCGCCACCGCGAGCGAGGTGTGGCCCGAGGGCGCCACCGAGACCCGTACCTTCACGTCGCCCTCCGCTCTCCTGCGTCACGTCTCCGCGCACAAAGCCTCCGTCCGTGCCGCGTACGTCCCCGACACCACCACCGGGACCCTCTGGTTCGCCGACAAGGCCGTCTGGGTGGCCGACAAAGACGCGCTGCTGCCGTTCGTCACGGCGGCCGGCGCGCGGGCGTACGCCGCCGGGCACGAGGGCGCGCGCACGCTCCCGTACGCCGGCGCGCTGGCGCGCGCCGCGGACGCTCCGGAGCCGTCGTGAGGGGGCGCACCGGAGCGGCCCGCTATGCGCTGCGCGCCGCCTCCCTCACCACCGCCCTGGTCGCCTGGCAGCTGCTGACCAGCCTGGACGTGGACCTGTGGCTGCGGTTCTCGCAGTTCCCGACCGTCGCCGACGTGGCCCGCGCCTTCGGCGAACGGCTCGGCGGGGACGACTACTGGACTGATCTCACCGACAGCCTCACCCGGATCCTCACGGGCTTCCTCCTGGCAGCCGTCCTCGGCATCGCCACCGGCGTGGCCGTGGCCCGCTCCCGGCTCGCCGAGGACCTGCTCGGCCCGCTCCTCGAAGTGCTCAGGCCGATCCCCGCGATCGCCCTCGTCCCCGTGGCGATCCTGCTGTTCCCCAGCAACGAACAGGGCATCGTCTTCATCACCTGCGCCGCCGCCTTCTTCCCCGTACTGGTCTCCACCCGGCACGCGGTCCGCGCGCTGACCCCCGTCTGGGAGGAGGCGGTGCGCACCATGGGCGGCGGGCGCGGCCGGATCCTCGCCACGGTGGTCCTGCCGGGCGCCCTGCCCGGCATCTTCGGCGGCCTCTCGGTCGGTATCGGCGTCTCGTGGATCTGTGTGATCTCCGCCGAGATGATCTCCGGCCAGTACGGCGTCGGCTACCGCACCTGGCAGGACTACACCGTCGTCGACTACCCCGGCGTCTTCGTCGGCATGGTGACGATCGGCATCCTTGGCTGGCTCACCTCCACGGCCGTGGAACTCCTCGGCCGCCGCCTGACCCGCTGGCTCCCCCGCACGTCGTACGTCCCCGGGGCCCGCGCCAGGACACCCGGCCGCGCCGCTCCGGCGGGCCCCGCCCCCACCGCCGTCCGGCCCGAGGAGGCCCGCGATGAGCACCTCGTCTGAGACCCGCACATCCACCGGACGGGCCCCGGCGGACCCAGCGGCTTCGGCGGCTTCGGCGGCTTCGGCGGCTTCCGTGAACGAGCCCGCGCCGGTACGCGGTACCCGGCTCACCCTCCGTGCGGCCACCCTCGGCCGCCCCGACTCCACCGCCCTGGCCGACGTCGACCTGGACGTCTCGCCGGGCGAGATCCTCACCGTCGTCGGCTCCTCGGGCTGCGGCAAGTCGACGCTGCTGCGCACCCTGGCCGGACTGCTGCCCGCCCTGGCCGGGGCGGTGGAACAGGACGGCCTGCGGATCGAGGGACCGGCGGCCACCCGCGCGCTGGTGTTCCAGGAGGACGCGCTGCTCCCCTGGCTCACCCTGCGCGCCAACGTCGAACTGCCCTTGGCCATCAAGGGCGTGCCGCGTACCGAACGCAGGAGGCAGGCCCAGTCCTGGCTCGACCGGGTCGGACTCGCCGACCGGTCGGGGCAGTTGCCGCACCGCGTCTCCGGGGGCCAGCGCCAGCGCGCGCAACTGGCCCGTGCGCTCGCCCCGCGTCCGCGCGCCGTCCTGATGGACGAACCGTTCGGCGCCCTCGACGCCCAGACCCGCGCCGGCATGCAGGACCTGCTGGTGGAGGTGCTGCACGGCACGGGCGCGACCGTCGTCTTCGTCACCCACGACGTGGACGAGGCCCTGTTCCTCGGGGACCGCGTGGCGCTCCTCGGATCCGGCCGGCTGACCGCCGTATGCGAGGTGCCGCGCCCCCGCGACCGTGCGGCGCACGACGACCCGGCGCGGGCGGCCCTGCGGCGCGAAGTCCTCACCTCCCTCAGCACCTGAAAGGCACCTTGGTGAAAACCCCGGCCGGCCCGGACGCTCCGGGCACCCTTGTGGAGATCCCCGCTCTCGGTGACGCCGAGGAGCTCTCCTGCGACGTCCTCGTCATCGGCGGCGGCACGGCCGGCACGATGGCGGCGCTGACCGCCGCCGAGCACGGCGCCGACGTGCTCCTCCTGGAGAAGGCACACGTACGGCACTCCGGCGCGCTCGCCATGGGCATGGACGGCGTCAACAACGCGGTCGTCCCGGGCCGCGCCGAACCCGACGACTACGTCGCCGAGATCACCCGCGCCAACGACGGCATCGTCGACCAGTCCACCGTCCGCCAGACCGCCACCCGCGGTTTCGCGATGGTCCAGCGGCTGGAGTCGTACGGCGTGAAGTTCGAGAAGGACGAGTACGGCGAGTACGCGGTGCGCCAGGTCCACCGGTCCGGCTCGTACGTGCTGCCGATGCCCGAGGGCAAGGACGTGAAGAAGGTCCTCTACCGGCAGTTGCGGCGGCGCGAGATGCGCGAACGCATCCGGATCGAGAACCGGGTCATGCCGGTGCGCGTACTGACCGACGGCGGGCGGGCGGTGGGCGCGGCGGGCTTCAACACCCGCACCGGGCAGTTCGTCACCGTCCGCGCGGGCGCGGTGATCCTGGCCACCGGCGCCTGCGGCCGGCTCGGCCTGCCCGCCTCCGGCTACCTCTACGGGACGTACGAGAACCCGACGAACGCCGGTGACGGCTACGCCATGGCCTACCACGCCGGCGCGGAACTGACCGGCATCGAGTGCTTCCAGATCAACCCGCTGATCAAGGACTACAACGGGCCCGCCTGCGCGTACGTCGCCAACCCCTTCGGCGGCTACCAGGTCAACCGGCACGGCGAGCGCTTCGTCGACTCCGACTACTGGTCGGGGCAGATGATGGCGGAGTTCGCCGCGGAGGTCGCCTCCGACCGCGGTCCCGTCTACCTGAAGCTCAGCCATCTCCCGGAGGAGTCGATCGCCTCGCTGGAGTCGATCCTGCACTCGACCGAGCGGCCCACCCGCGGCACCTTCCACGCCGGCCGCGGGCACGACTACCGCACCCACGACGTGGAGATGCACATCTCCGAGATCGGTCTGTGCGGCGGCCACTCGGCCTCGGGCGTACGGGTCGACGACCAGGCGCGGACGACCGTGCCGCGGCTGTACGCCGCCGGGGACCTGGCCTGTGTCCCGCACAACTACATGATCGGCGCGTTCGTGTTCGGGGACCTCGCGGGAGCGGACGCGGCGCAGTACCGCGCCCACGAGGACGAGTTGCCGCAGGACCAGCTGCGCGAGGCGCACGAGCTGGTCTACCGTCCGCTGTCCAACCCGGACGGGCCGCCCCAGACCCAGGTCGAGTACAAGCTCCGCCGCTTCGTGAACGACTACGTGGCCCCGCCCAAATCCGGGGCCCGGCTGTCGCTCGCCCTGGAGTCCTTCGAGCGGATGCGCGTGGACATCTCCGAGATGGGCGGGCGCACTCCGCACGAGCTGATGCGGTGCGCGGAGGTCACCTTCATCCGCGACTGCGCGGAGATGGCGGCCCGTGCCTCGCTGGCCCGCACGGAGTCCCGCTGGGGGCTCTACCACGACCGCACGGATCATCCCGCGCGCGACGACTCCTCCTGGTTCCACCACCTCGACCTGCACAAGTCCCCCTCCGGTTCGATGACCTTCACCGCTCGTCCCGTCGCTCCCTACGCCGTCCCCGTCGACGGTTTCGCCCCCGTCGGCGGGGCCTCCCGGCACATCGGCGAGGTCCACCCCGAGGGGGTGGCCACGGCCGGCGCCCGGGACGCGGCGCCGGTCGCCGCCGGGCCGACCACCACCGCGGGGCCCGACATCGACACCGGCCTTCACGCCGGCGCCGGTGCCTCGCCGCGGCTCCTCGACCTTCTCGCCCTCGCCGAGGAGGAGCCCGAACTCGTCGCCGTCCTGCCCTATCTGACCGACCCCGAGCCCGCCGTACGACGGGCTGCCGTCGCCGTGCTCACCGAGACCGCCCCCGTCGGTACGGGTCCCGCGCTGGCCGGTGCGCTCGTCGACGCCGACCGTGCCGTACGCGCCGCCGCCGCGGCCTCCCTGCGCGAACTCGTCGAGACGCTCACACCCGAACCGGCCCTGCGCGAGCCGCTCACGCTCGCCCTCGCCCAGTCCGACCCCGTCGTGCGCGCCGCCGCGCTCGACGTCCTGCGGGCCCTGCGGCTGGGCGACGCCGGTCTCTTCGCTCCCGCGCTGGACGCCCCCGACGCGTCGGTCCGCATCGAGGCGGTCCGGGCGCTGGTGTCGGTCGACGCGGCCGACGCCCTGGCCCTGGCGGCGGCCGATCCCTCCCGGGAGGTGCGGGTGGCCGTGGCCAAGGCGCTGGCCACGGTGGGTCCGGGCGCGGGCGCCGGTACCGGGGCCGGTGTCGTCCTCGATGCGCTCGACCGGCTCACCGAGGATGCGGATGCGCTGGTCCGCGGGGCTGCGTTTGCTGCGCTGGGCGGGACGGGGGGCTCGGCGGGGTCGGCCGCGCGGGCCGTTCTTGCGCTGTCCGACCCCGCGTGGCAGGTGCGGGCCGGGGCCTCCGCCGCGCTGTCCGTGGCGGATGCCGGCGTCGCCGTGCCGGCGCTCGCCGAGGCGCTGGGCGATCCGAACGCGGACGTCCGCAAGGCGGCGGTGCTGGCGCTCGTCCGGCACGCGGGTACGAAGGCCGCCGACGACTCGACCGCGGTGGCCGAAGCCGCGCGGACGGCGCTCGCCGGCGTCTCGTCGGACACCGACGCGGATGTCAGGGCCTACGCGTCACGGGCGTTGTGACGCGCGGGCCGGTGGGGGCTGGTCGCGCAGTTCCCCGCGCCCCTTAGAGGCGGGGGCTTGCCGTTGGGTGTTGGGTGCGGGTGTGTGGGGGTTGAGCGCGCCGTTCCCCGCGCCCCTTAGGGGGCACGGGTGCCCCTATGCGTCCCAGTCCTCCGGTTCTGGTTCTGGTTCCATTTCTGGCCAGTGGAGGTCGGGGTCGCCGTCGCTGCGGCGTGGAGGGGTTGGTTTCTGGGTTGCCGCGGGCTTGTCCAGGGATGCGAGGACGCCGACCACGCCCTCCCCGTACGTCGCCAGTTTCTTCTCGCCGATGCCGCTGATGCCGCCCAGCTCCGGGACCGAGGTGGGCCACAGTGTGGCGATCTCCCGCAGGGTCGCGTCGTGGAAGATGACGTACGCCGGGACTCCCTGCTCCTTGGCCTGGCCCGCACGCCAGGAGCGCAGTGCCTCGAAGGCGGGGAGCAGTTCGGAGGGCATCTCGGCCGCCGCGGCCGCCGCCTTGGCCTTGCGCTCGGCCCGGCCGGAACCGGACGAGGAGGACGAGCCGCGGGACGTCGCCGGCTTCGGCTGCTCCTTGCGCAGCGGCACCTCCCGCTCCCGCCGCAGCACCGTGCCGCTCGCCTCGGTCAGCACCAGCGTCCCGTACGCGCCCTCGACCGCGAGGAGGCCCTGGGCCAGCATCTGCCGTACGACACCGCGCCACGCGCCCTCGTCCAGCTCCTCACCGATGCCGAAGACGGACAGCTGGTCGTGGTCGAACTGGATGACCTTGGCCGTCTTGCGCCCGAGCAGGATGTCGACGATCTGGATCGCCCCGAACTTCTGCCCCCGCTCGCGCTGCAGCCGCACCACCGTGGACAGCACCTTCTGGGCCGCGACCGTGCCGTCCCAGGTCTCGGGCGGGACCAGACAGGTGTCGCAGTTCCCGCATGCCTCGGCCACGTCGTCCTGGCCGAAGTAGGTGAGCAGCTGACCGCGCCGGCACTGGGCGGTCTCGCACAGCGCGAGCATCGCTTCGAGATGCGCGGCGGCCCGGCGGCGGAACGCCTCGTCGCCCTCGCTCGACTGAATCATCTTGCGCTGCTGTATGACGTCGTTCAGGCCGTAGGCCATCCAGGCTGTGGACGGCATCCCGTCACGGCCCGCGCGGCCCGTCTCCTGGTAGTAGCCCTCGACGGACTTGGGCAGGTCCAGGTGGGCGACGAACCGGACGTCCGGCTTGTCGATGCCCATGCCGAAGGCGATGGTCGCGCACACCACCAGGCCCTCCTCGCGCAGGAACCGCGACTGGTGGGCGGCGCGCGTGCCCGAGTCGAGACCCGCGTGGTACGGCACCGCCGCGATGCCGTTGCGGGCGAGGAACTCGGCCGTCTTCTCCACCGAGTTGCGCGACAGGCAGTACACGATGCCCGCGTCGCCCGCGTGCTCCTCCTGGAGGAAGGCCAGCAGCTGCTTCTTCGGGTCGGCCTTCGGCACGATCCGGTACTGGATGTTGGGCCGGTCGAAGCTGGCCACGAAGTGGCGGGCGTCCGGCATGCCCAGGCGCTCGGTGATCTCTTTGTGCGTCGCGTGCGTGGCCGTCGCGGTCAGCGCGATGCGCGGTACGTCCGGCCAGCGCTCGCCGAGCAGGGAGAGCGAGAGGTAGTCGGGGCGGAAGTCGTGGCCCCACGAGGAGACGCAGTGCGCCTCGTCGATCGCGAAGACGGAGATCTTTCCGCGCTTGAGGAGGTCGAGCGTGGACTCCAGGCGCAGCCGCTCCGGCGCGAGGTAGATCAGGTCGAGCTCGCCCGCGAGGAACTCGGCCTCGACCGTGCGCCGCTCGTCGAAGTCCTGCGTGGAGTTCATGAACCCGGCGCGCACGCCGAGCGCCCGCAGCGCGTCCACCTGGTCCTGCATCAGCGCGATCAGCGGGGAGACCACCACGCCCGTGCCGGGTCTGACCAGGGCCGGAATCTGGTAGCAGAGCGACTTTCCGCCGCCCGTGGGCATGAGGACGACCGCGTCCCCGCCGCTCACCACATGCTCGATGACGGCTTCCTGCTCGCCGCGGAAGGCCTCGTAACCGAAGACCCGGTGGAGCGTTGCGAGCGCTTCGCTCTCCGCCACCTCTGTCATCACACCCGTCCCGCCCATCGTCCCGTCCCCCGTACGTCGCGCCTCGACCACTGCGTCCACGATAGGGGTCCGCACCGACAGCGTCGGAGTTATCCACAGGCTGCGACGGAGTATCTGCGCGGTGTGCCCGCCGGACCGTGCCCGGAGAACGGCGTGGGCCCCGGTTCCAGGCGGAACCGGGGCCCACGGACCGTAAGACCTCAGCGGACGAAGACGCCCGCCTGACCCGCCAGATCCAGGAAGTACTGCGGCGCCACACCGAGCACCAGCGTGACCGCCACGCCCACCGCGATAGCCGTCATCGTCAGGGGCGACGGCACGGCGACCGTGGGTCCCTCCGGACGCGGTTCGCTGAAGAACATCAGCACGATCACCCGGATGTAGAAGAACGCCGCGATGGCCGACGAGATCACACCGACCACGACCAGCGCGCCCGCGCCGCCCTCGGCCGCCGCCTTGAACACGGCGAACTTGCCCGCGAAGCCGGAGGTCAGCGGGATGCCCGCGAAGGCCAGCAGATAGACCGCGAACACGGCGGCCACCAGCGGTGACCTGCGTCCGAGACCGGCCCACTTGGACAGGTGCGTGGCCTCGCCGCCCGCGTCACGGACGAGGGTGACCACCGCGAACGCGCCGATCGTCACGAACGAGTAGGCGCCCAGGTAGAAGAGCACCGACGACACACCGTCCGGTGTCATCGCGATGACACCCGCGAGGATGAATCCCGCGTGCGCGATGGACGAGTACGCGAGGAGCCGCTTGATGTCGGTCTGGGTGATCGCGACGATCGCGCCGCCCAGCATGGTGACGACGGCGACGCCCATCATCACCGGCCGCCAGTCCCAGCGCAGGCCCGGCAGGACGACGTACAGGAGCCGCAGCAGCGCGCCGAAGGCGGCCACCTTGGTCGCGGCGGCCATGAAGCCGGTCACCGGGGTCGGCGCGCCCTGGTAGACGTCCGGGGTCCACATGTGGAACGGCACCGCGCCGACCTTGAACAGCAGGCCCATGACGACCATCGCGGCGCCGATGAGCAGCAGCGCGTCGTTGCCCATGGTGTCGGCGAGGGCCGGGTTCACCGTCTCGACCGTGCCGTCGACGACCTGGGCGATCGTCGCGTACGACACGGAGCCGGCGTAGCCGTAGAGCAGGGCGATGCCGAAGAGGGTGAACGCGGAGGCGAAGGCGCCGAGCAGGAAGTACTTGACCGCGGCCTCCTGCGACATGATCCGCTTGCGGCGGGCCACGGCGCAGAGCAGGTACAGCGGCAGCGAGAAGACTTCGAGCGCGATGAAGAGGGTCAGCAAGTCGTTCGCCGCCGGGAAGACGAGCATGCCGCCGATGGCGAAGAGCAGCAGCGGGAACACCTCGGTGGTGGTGAAGCCCGCCTTGACGGCGGCCTTCTCGCTGTCGCTGCCCGGTACGGAGGCGGCCTGCGCGGCGAACGAGTCGACGCGGTTGCCGTGCGCCACGGGATCGAGGCGCCGTTCGGCGAACGTGAACACGCCCAGTACGCCGGCGAGCAGGATGACGCCCTGCAGGAAGAGCGCGGGTCCGTCGACCGCGACGGCGCCCATCGCGGCGATCCCGGCCTTCGTGGTGCCGTATCCGCTCGCCGCGAGGGCGACCACCGCGGCGAACGCGGCGGCGAGGGCGACGACGGAGACGAAGACCTGCACGTAGTAGCGGGACCTGCGGGGCACGAAGGCCTCGACCAGGATGCCGATGACCGCCGCCCCGATGACGATCAGGGTGGGGGCCAGCTGCCCGTACTCGATGTTCGGCGCGTCGATCTTCTGGATCGGATCGGCCGCCGTTGTCCACAGGCTGTGGACGGCTGTAGTGCTCACTTGGCGGCCTCCACCTCGGGCTTGGGGTCCTTCTTGTGTACGTCGGACATGGTCTGCTTGACCGCCGGGTTGACGATGTCGGTCAGGGGCTTCGGGTAGACGCCGAGGAAGATCAGCAGGGCGATCAGCGGGGCGACCACCACGAGCTCGCGCACCTTGAGGTCGGGCATCGCCGAGACCTCGGGCTTCACCGGGCCCGTCATCGTCCGCTGGTAGAGGACGAGGGTGTAGAGCGCGGCGAGGACGATGCCGAAGGTGGCGATGATCCCGATCACCGGGTAGCGCGCGAACGTGCCGATCAGGACCAGGAACTCACTCACGAACGGCGCCAGTCCCGGTAGCGACAGCGTCGCCAGGCTGCCGATCAGGAAGGTGCCCGCGAGCACCGGGGCGACTTTCTGCACCCCTCCGTAGTCGGCGATCAGACGCGAGCCGCGCCGGGTGATCAGGAAGCCGGCCACCAGCATCAGCGCGGCGGTCGAGATCCCGTGGTTGACCATGTAGAGCGTCGCGCCCGACTGCCCCTGGCTGGTCATCGCGAAGATGCCCATGATGATGAACCCGAAGTGGGAGATCGACGCGTACGCCACAAGGCGCTTGATGTCCCGTTGGCCGACCGCGAGCAGCGCCCCGTAGATGATGCTGATCAGGGCGAGGACGAGGATCGCGGGCGTCGCCCACTTCGAGGCCTCCGGGAAGAGCTGGAGGCAGAAGCGGAGCATCGCGAAGGTGCCCACCTTGTCGACCACCGCGGTGATCAGTACGGCGACCGGGGCGGTGGACTCCCCCATGGCGTTGGGCAGCCAGGTGTGGAGCGGCCACAGGGGCGCCTTCACCGCGAAGGCGAAGAAGAAGCCCAGGAACAGCCATCGTTCGGTGTTGGTCGCCATGTCCAGCGAGCCGTTGGCCCGCGCCTCGGCGATCTCCTGGAGCGAGAAGTTCCCCGCCACCACGTAGAGGCCGATCACGGCGGCCAGCATGATCAGGCCGCCGGCCAGGTTGTAGAGGAGGAACTTCACGGCGGCGTACGAACGCTGTGCCGCCGCGTGTTCGTCCGAGCCCGCGTGGGCCCGGTCCCCGAAGCCGCCGATGAGGAAGTACATCGGGATGAGCATGGCTTCGAAGAAGATGTAGAAGAGGAAGACGTCGGTGGCCTCGAAGGAGATGATCACCATCGCCTCGACGGCGAGGATCAGGGCGAAGAAGCCCTGGGTCGGCCGCCAGCGGCTGCTGTGGGTCTCCAGCGGGTCGGCGTCGTGCCAGCCCGCGAGGATCACGAACGGGATGAGCAGGGCGGTCAGCGCGATCAGCGCCACCGCGATGCCGTCCACGCCCAGCTCGTACCGCACCCCGAAGTCCTTGATCCAGGAGTGCGATTCGGTGAGCTGGTAGCGGTCGCCGTCGGGGTCGAAGCGGACCAGGACGATCACGGCGAGGGCCAGGGTGGCGAGCGAGACGAGCAGCGCCAGCCATTTGGCGGCGGTGCGGCGGGCGGCCGGCACGGCGGCCGTGGCGATCGCCCCGATCGCCGGGAGGGCCGCCGTCGCTGTCAGCAGAGGAAAGGACATCGGTATCAGACCGCCCTCATCAGCAGGGTCGCGGCGATGAGGATCGCCGCACCGCCGAACATCGAGACGGCGTACGAGCGCGCGTAGCCGTTCTGCAGCTTGCGGAGCCGTCCGGACAGACCGCCCATCGAGGCCGCCGTGCCGTTGACGACCCCGTCGACCAGGGTGTGGTCGACGTACACCAGGGAGCGCGTGAGGTGTTCGCCGCCGCGCACCAGGACGACGTGGTTGAAGTCGTCCTGGAGGAGGTCGCGCCGGGCGGCCCTGGTGAGCAGGGAGCCGCGCGGGGCGACGACCGGGACGGGACGGCGCCCGTACTGCAGGTAGGCGAGGCCGACGCCGACGATCATGACGGTCACCGTGGAGAGCGTGATGGCCGTCGCGCCGATCGGCGGGTGTCCGTGGGCGTGCTCGGTGACGGGCTCCAGCCAGTGCAGGAAGCGGTCGCCGATGCCGAAGAAGCCGCCCGCGAAGACCGATCCGAAGGCCAGCACGATCATGGGGATCGTCATGGACCTCGGCGACTCGTGCGGGTGCGGTTCGTTGCCCTTCTCGTCCGGCTGCCAGCGCTTCTCGCCGAAGAAGGTCATCAGCATCACGCGCGTCATGTAGAACGCGGTGATGGCCGCGCCCAGCAGGGCCACGCTTCCGAGGATCCAGCCCTCGGTGCCGCCCTTGGCGAAGGCGGCCTCGATGATCTTGTCCTTGGAGAAGAAGCCGGACAGGCCCGGGAAGCCGATGATGGCGAGGTAGCCGAGGCCGAACGTCACGAAGGTGACGGGCATGTGCTTGCGCAGGCCGCCGTACTTCCTCATGTCGACCTCGTCGTTCATGCCGTGCATGACCGAACCGGCGCCGAGGAAGAGCCCGGCCTTGAAGAAGCCGTGCGTCACCAGGTGCATGATCGCGAAGACGTAGCCGATCGGGCCGAGGCCCGCCGCGAGGATCATGTAGCCGATCTGCGACATGGTCGAACCGGCGAGCGCCTTCTTGATGTCGTCCTTGGCGCAACCGACGATCGCACCGAAGAGGAGCGTGACCGCTCCGACGACGGTGGTGACGAGCTGGGCGTCCGGGGCGGCGTTGAAGATCTCCCCGGAGCGGACGATCAGGTACACCCCCGCGGTCACCATGGTCGCGGCGTGGATGAGGGCCGAGACCGGGGTCGGGCCCTCCATCGCGTCCCCGAGCCAGGACTGCAGCGGCACCTGGGCGGACTTGCCGCAGGCGGCGAGCAGCAGCATCAGCCCGATGGCGGTGAGCTTGCCCTCGCCGGTCTCACCGGTGGCCTCCAGGACCGGCCCGAAGGCGAAGGTCCCGAAGGTGGTGAACATCAGCATGATGGCGATCGACAGGCCCATGTCACCGACGCGGTTGACCAGGAAGGCCTTCTTCGCGGCGGTCGCGGCACTGGGCTTGTGCTGCCAGAAGCCGATGAGCAGGTACGAGGCGAGGCCCACGCCCTCCCAGCCGACGTACAGGAGCAGGTAGTTGTCGGCGAGGACGAGCAGCAGCATCGCCGCGAGGAAGAGGTTCAGATAGCCGAAGAAACGGCGGCGGCGCTCGTCGTGCTCCATGTACCCGATCGAGTACACGTGGATGAGCGAGCCGACGCCGGTGATCAGCAGCACGAACGTCATCGACAGCTGGTCGAGCTGGAAGGCGACGTCCGCCTGGAAGCCTTCGACGGGGATCCAGCTGAACAGGTGCTGCCCGATGGCCCGGTGTTCCTCGTCCTTGCCCAGCATGTCGGCGAAGAGGATCGCGCCGATCACGAAGGAGGCGGACGCGAGGACCGTGCCGATCCAGTGGCCGACGGCATCGAGCCGCCTGCCGCCGCACAGCAGTACGGCCGCTCCGAGCAGAGGTGCCGCGACAAGCAGCGCAATCAAGTTGTCCACGATTCAGCGACCCCTTACAGCTTCATCAGGCTGGCGTCGTCGACCGAGGCCGAGTGGCGGGAACGGAACAGCGACACGATGATCGCGAGCCCGACCACGACCTCCGCGGCGGCGACGACCATCGTGAAGAAGGCGATGATCTGGCCGTCGAGATTGCCGTGCATCCGGGAGAAGGCGACGAACGCGAGGTTGCACGCGTTGAGCATCAGCTCGATGCACATGAACACCACGATCGCGTTCCGCCTGATCAGGACACCCGAGGCGCCGATCGTGAACAACAGGGCGGCGAGGTACAGGTAGTTGACGGGGTTCACTTCGCGGCCTCCTCTTCGCGGCCTTCGCGGCCGAGCCGCTCCCCGGAACGCTGTTCGAGCGCTTTGAGGTCCTTGATGGCCTGGTCCGACACATCGCGGATCTGGCCGCGCTCGCGCAGCGTGCTGATGACGGTCAGTTCGGACGGGGTGCCGTCCGGGAGGAGACCGGCGATGTCCACCGCGTTGTGCCGGGCGTACACACCGGGTGCGGGCAGCGGCGGAAGCTGCTTGTTCGCCCGTACGCGTTCCTCGGCCAGCTCGCGCTGGGTCTTGGCCCGTTCGGTGCGCTCGCGGTGGGTGAGCACCATCGCGCCGACGGCGGCCGTGATGAGCAGGGCGCCGGTGATCTCGAAGGCGAAGACGTACTTCGTGAAGATGAGGGCCGCGAGGCCCTCCACGTTGCCGCCCGCGTTGGCCTGGGCCAGGCCCTCGAACTCGGTCAGTGACGCGTTGCCGATGCCGGCGCACAGCAGGATGCCGAAGCCCAGGCCGCACAGGAGGGCCAGCCAGCGCTGGCCCTTGATGGTCTCCTTGAGGGAGTCCGCCGCGGTGACACCGACGAGCATGACCACGAAGAGGAACAGCATCATGATCGCGCCCGTGTAGACGACTACCTGCACGATGCCCAGGAAGTAGGCGCCGTTGGCGAGGTAGAACACCGCCAGGACGATCATGGTGCCGGCGAGGCAGAGCGCGCTGTGCACGGACTTCTTCATGAGGACGGTGCACAGGGCGCCGATCACGGCGACCGTACCGAGGATCCAGAACTGGACGGCCTCGCCCGTGGAGGTCGAGTAGGCCGCCAGCAAGGCGCCGGCGTCGGCGGCCAGGGAGCCGGAGTGGGCGGCCAGTTGGGCGGTCATCGGCCGATCACCTGCTCCGACGCGGGCTCGTCAGGACCGAAGGTGGACTCGCTCTCCTGCGGGACCTCGCCCTTGGAGACGGCGACCTGCGGCACCGTGCCGGGCGCGGCCTCCGTCACCAGCCCCCGGTAGTAGTCCTGCTCGTCCGTGCCCGGGAAGATCGAGTGCGGCGACTCGACCATGCCCTCCTCCAGACCGGCGAGCAGCTGCTCCTTGGTGTAGATGAGGTTGGCGCGGCTGCTGTCGGCCAGCTCGAACTCGTTGGTCATCGTCAGCGCGCGCGTGGGGCACGCCTCGATGCACAGGCCGCACAGGATGCAGCGGGCGTAGTTGATCTGGTAGACGCGTCCGTACCGCTCGCCCGGGGAGTAGCGCTCCTCCTCGGTGTTGTCCGCGCCCTCCACATAGATGGCGTCGGCGGGACACGCCCAGGCGCACAGCTCGCAGCCGACGCACTTCTCCAGGCCGTCCGGATGCCGGTTGAGCTGGTGCCGGCCGTGGAAGCGCGGTGCGGTGGTCTTCTCCTGCTCCGGATACTGCTCGGTCAGCCGCTTCTTGAACATGGCCTTGAAGGTCACGCCGAAGCCTGCGACGGGGTTCTGGAAACCGGGTTTGGTCTCCTTCTGCTCATCAGCCATCGGACGCCTCCTTTCCGTCACGAGGTCCATCGGATCCGTCACTGTCAGTATTCATGCCACCACTGACAATCAACTCCCGCTCCCGGCGCGGGCGGCGCCTGGGCACCGGCGGCAACTCCTGTCCGGGCAGCGGCGGCACGGGATAGCCGCCCGCCATCGGGTCGAAGGCGGCGGTTTCGTCCAGTGCCTGCTTGGCGCCCTCGGCGTCCTTGCGTTCGCGGAACATGTCGACGACGAACGAGAGCAGCAGCAGGACGAGGACGCCGCCGCCCACGTACAGGGCGATGTCGGCGAAGTCGTAGTTCTCGTTGCGCAGGGTCCGTACGGTCGCGACGAGCATCAGCCAGACCACGGAGACCGGGATCAGGACCTTCCAGCCGAGCTTCATCAGCTGGTCGTAGCGGACGCGGGGCAGCGTGCCGCGCAGCCAGATGAAGAAGAACAGCAGCAGCTGCACCTTGATGACGAACCACAGCATCGGCCACCAGCCGTGGTTGGCGCCCTCCCAGAAGGTGCTGATCGGCCAGGGGGCCCGCCAGCCGCCCAGGAAGAGCGTCACGGAGACCGCCGAGACGGTCACCATGTTCACGTACTCGGCGAGCATGAACAGCGCGAACTTGATGGACGAGTACTCGGTGTTGAAGCCGCCGACCAGGTCGCCCTCGGACTCCGGCATGTCGAAGGGGGCGCGGTTGGTCTCGCCGACCATCGTCACGATGTAGATCAGGAACGACACCGGCAGCAGGATGACGAACCAGCGGTCCTCCTGCTGGGCGACGATCTCCGAGGTGGACATCGAGCCGGAGTACAGGAACACCGACGCGAACGCGGCGCCCATGGCGATCTCGTAGGAGATCATCTGCGCGCACGAGCGCAGGCCGCCGAGCAGCGGATACGTCGACCCGGAGGACCAGCCCGCGAGCACGATGCCGTAGATGCCCACCGAGGCGACCGCGAGGATGTAGAGCATCGCGATCGGCAGGTCCGTGAGCTGCATCGTGGTGCGCTGGCCGAAGATCGAGATCTCGTTGCCGGGCGGCCCGAAGGGGATCACGGCGATCGCCATGAAGGCCGGGATGGCCGCCACGATCGGCGCGAGGACGTAGACGACCTTGTCCGCGCGCTTGACGATCAGGTCTTCCTTGAGCATCAGCTTGATGCCGTCGGCGAGCGACTGGAGCATGCCCCAGGGGCCGTGCCGGTTGGGGCCGATGCGCAGCTGCATCCAGGCGACGACCTTGCGCTCCCACACGATGGAGAAGAGCACGGTGAGCATCAGGAAGGCGAAGCAGAAGACCGCCTTGATGACGACCAGCCACCAGACGTCCCGGCCGAACACGGAGAGGTCCTCCGCGGCCAGGTAGACCGGCGCGGTGAGGTTCGGGGTCATGCCTCCACCTCCTTGGGGGCCTCGCCGGCGAGCGTCGCCGGACCGATGCGGACGAGTGCGCCGGGGGCCGCGCCCGTGTCCGAGGCGACGCCTCCCCCGGCGGAGTTCAGCGGGAGCCAGACCACCCGGTCGGGCATCTGCGTGATCCGCAGCGGGAGTTCGACCGCTCCCGAGGGCCCGGTGACGGCCAGCGTGTCGCCGTCCTTGACGCCCGCCTCGGCGGCCGTGGCGGCCGACACGCGCGCGTGGGCCTCGTGCCGGGTCCCGGCGAGCGCCTCGTCGCCCTCCTGGAGGCGGCCCTGGTCGAGCAGCAGCCGGTGCCCGGCGAGCACGGCCTCCCCGGCGGCGGGCCGCGGCGACTGCGCCGCGCTCACCAGCGGTTCGGCGGCCCGCGGCCCGTCCCAGGCGCCGAGCCGGTCCAGCTCCGCGCGCACGGTCCGCAGGTCGGGCAGTCCCAGGTGGACGTCCATGGCGTCGGCCAGCATCTGCAGGACGCGCGCGTCGGTGGGCGCCACCCGGCGGGTCATCTGGTCGGGCTTGAGGGCGGCCTCGAAGAGACGGGCCCGGCCCTCCCAGTTGAGGAAGGTGCCCGCCTTCTCGGCGACCGCGGCGACCGGGAACACGACGTCCGCGTGCGCGGTGATCTCACTGGGACGCAGTTCGAGCGAGACCAGGAAGCCCACTTCGGACAGGGCCGCACGCGCGCGCGTGGGGTCGGGGAGGTCGGCGACCTCGACGCCCGCCACGACGAGCGCGGAGAGTTCGCCGGTGGCGGCGGCCTCGACGATCTGTCCGGTGTCACGGCCGTGCCGGTGCGGAAGCGCGCCGATCCGCCAGGCCCCGATGACCTCGTCCCGCGCGCGCGGGTCGGTGGCGGGGCGTCCGCCGGGCAGCAGCGAGGGCATCGCCCCCGCCTCGATCGCGCCGCGCTCCCCGGCCCTGCGCGGGATCCACACCAGCTGGGCGCCGGTGGCGGTGGCGGTCCGTACGGCGGCGGTGAGCCCGCCCGCCACGGAGGCCAGCCGTTCACCGACGACGATCACGGCGCCCGGCAGGCGCAGTGCCTCGGCGGCCTTCGCCCCGTCGTCCTCCAGGCCGGTGCCTGAGGCGAGCGCGTCCAGCCACGCGGTCTCGGTGCCGGGGGCGGCCGACAGCAGGGTGCCGCCCGCCTTCTCCAGGCCGCGGGTCGCGTGCGTGGCCAGCGAGAAGGTCTGCTGTCCGTGTCCGCGCCACGCCTTGCGCAGCCGCAGGAAGACGCCGGGCGCCTCCTCCTCGGACTCGAATCCGGCGAGCAGGACCGCGGGCGCCTTCTCCAGTGCCGTGTACGTGACGCCCGTACCGTCGAGGTCCCGGCCGCGGCCGGCGACGCGGGCGGCCAGGAAGTCGGCCTCCTCGGCGCTGTGCACGCGCGCGCGGAAGTCGATGTCGTTGGTGTCGAGGGCCACGCGCGCGAACTTGCTGTACGCGTAGGAGTCCTCGACGGTCAGCCGGCCGCCGGTGAGGACACCGGCCCGGGAGCGGGCCGCCAGGAGTCCCTGGGCCGCCGCCTCCAGTGCCTCGGGCCAGGAGGCGGGCTCCAGCTCACCGGAAGCGCCGCGCACCAGGGGCGTCGTCAGCCGGTCCCGCTGCTGCGCGTACCGGAAGCCGAACCGTCCCTTGTCGCAGATCCACTCCTCGTTGACCTCGGGGTCATTGGCCGCGATGCGCCGCATGACCTTGCCGCGCCGGTGGTCGGTGCGGGTCGCGCAGCCGCCGGAGCAGTGCTCGCACACGGAGGGCGAGGAGACGAGGTCGAAGGGCCGCGAGCGGAATCGGTACGCCGCCGAGGTGAGCGCCCCGACGGGGCAGATCTGGATGGTGTTCCCGGAGAAGTACGACTCGAAGGGGTCGCCCTCGCCGGTGCCGACCTGCTGGAGCGCGCCCCGCTCGATCAGTTCGATCATGGGGTCGCCCGCGACCTGGTTGGAGAACCGGGTGCAGCGGGCGCACAGCACGCACCGCTCGCGGTCGAGCAGCACCTGGGTGGAGATCGGGACGGGCTTCTCGTACGTCCGCTTCTTGCCCTCGAAGCGGGACTCGGAGTCGCCGTGGGACATGGCCTGGTTCTGCAGCGGGCACTCGCCGCCCTTGTCGCAGACGGGGCAGTCCAGCGGGTGGTTGATGAGCAGCAGCTCCATCACACCCTTCTGGGCCTTCTCGGCGACAGGAGAGGTGAGATGGGTCTTGACGACCATCCCGTCCGTGCAGGTGATCGTGCAGGACGCCATGGGCTTGCGCTGGCCCTCGACCTCGACGATGCACTGGCGGCAGGCGCCGGCCGGGTCGAGGAGGGGGTGGTCGCAGAAGCGGGGGATCTCGATGCCGAGCTGTTCGGCGGCGCGGATGACCAGGGTGCCCTTGGGCACGCTGATCTCGACGCCGTCGATGGTCAGCGAGACGAGGTCCTCCGGCGGGACCGCCGCTTCCCCGCCTCCGGAGGGAGCGCTCGTGGTCACGGTCATGCGTTCACCTCCGTGTGCTTGTCCTTGTCGGCCCAGACCGTCGACCTGGCGGGGTCGAAGGGGCAGCCGCGGCCCGTGATGTGCTCCTCGTACTCCTCACGGAAGTACTTGAGGGAGGAGAAGATCGGTGAGGCGGCGCCGTCGCCCAGCGCGCAGAAGGACTTGCCGTTGATGTTGTCGGCGATGTCGTTCAGCTTGTCGAGGTCGGACATGACGCCCTTGCCGGCCTCGATGTCGCGCAGCAACTGCACGAGCCAGTACGTGCCTTCGCGGCAGGGTGTGCACTTGCCGCAGGACTCGTGGGCGTAGAACTCGGTCCACCGGGTGACGGCCCGTACGACACAGGTCGTCTCGTCGAAGCACTGGAGTGCTTTCGTGCCGAGCATGGAACCCGCGGCGCCCACTCCCTCGTAGTCGAGAGGGACGTCGAGGTGTTCGTCGGTGAACATCGGGGTCGAGGAGCCGCCCGGCGTCCAGAACTTGAGGCGGTGTCCGGCCCGGATGCCGCCGCTCATGTCGAGGAGCTGGCGGAGGGTGACACCGAGCGGGGCCTCGTACTGGCCGGGGCTGGTGACATGGCCGCTGAGCGAGTAGAGCGTGAAGCCCGGGGACTTCTCGCTGCCCATCGAGCGGAACCATTCCTTGCCCTTGTGGAGAATCGCGGGAACCGACGCGATCGACTCGACGTTGTTCACCACAGTGGGACAGGCATAAAGTCCCGCGACCGCGGGGAAAGGGGGACGGAGTCGCGGCTGCCCACGGCGGCCTTCGAGCGAGTCGAGGAGTGCGGTCTCCTCACCACAGATGTACGCGCCCGCGCCCGCGTGCACGGTGAGCTGGAGGTCGAGTCCGCTGCCCAGGATGTTCTCCCCCAGGTAGCCCGCCTCCTGTGCCTCGCGTACGGCCTCGTGCAACCGCCGCAGCACGGGGACGACTTCACCCCGCAGATAGATGAACGCATGCGAAGACCGGATCGCGTAACAGGCGATCACGATGCCCTCGATGAGGCTGTGCGGGTTCGCGAAGAGGAGCGGGATGTCCTTGCAGGTCCCGGGCTCCGATTCGTCGGCGTTGACAACTAGATAGTGAGGCTTTCCGTCGCCCTGGGGAATGAACTGCCACTTCATTCCCGTCGGGAATCCCGCGCCGCCGCGGCCGCGCAGTCCGGATTCCTTCACATAGGCGATGAGGTCGTCCGGTGACATGGCGAGCGCCTTGCGCAGACCCTCGTACCCGTCGTGCCGCCGGTAGGTGTCCAGCGTCCAGGACCTGTCCTCGTCCCAGAAGGCCGAAAGCACCGGTGCGAGCACCTTCTCGGGGTCCGCTCCGGTCTCCGGCCGGGAGGTGCCCCCGTACTGAGTGGACAAGGTCATCACTCCCCCTCCTCGGCGGCGGGCCCGGCCGGGTGGTCCGGGTCGGAGGCCGACGTGTCCTGCGGTGCGTCGTGCGAACTGAGGTGCTTGGACGAGGGCTGGCCGGACGGCGACGGGTCGGCCGGTGACGGGTCGTGCGCCGACCCGTCCCGGGAGGACCCGGAGGACCCGGGGGCTCCTGGGGCTCCGGAAGAACCGGGGGCCGCGGACGATCCGGCAGCCTTGGACCCGCGCGGATGCACCACGCGCGCGGGACCCGTCTCCCCCTTGGCCAGCCGCAGGCCCACCAGCGAGGCGGGGCCCGCGCCGCCGCTCGCCTCGACGGCGCCGGGGCGTTCGTCGGGGAAGCCCGCCAGGATGCGGGCGGTGTCCTTGAAGGTGCACAGGGGGGCGCCGCGGGTCGGCTCGACCTCGGTGCCCGCGCGCAGGTCGTCGACGAGGCCCTTCGCGCTGTCCACGGTCTGGTTGTCGAAGAACTCCCAGTTGACCATCACGACCGGAGCGAAGTCGCAGGCCGCGTTGCACTCGATGTGCTCCAGGGTGACCTTGCCGTCGTCGGTGGTCTCGCCGTTGCCGACGCCCAGGTGCTCCTGGAGGGCTTCGAAGATGGCGTCGCCGCCCATGACCGCGCACAGCGTGTTGGTGCAGACGCCCACCTGGTAGTCGCCGCTCGGCTTGCGGCGGTACATGGAGTAGAAGGTCGCGACCGCGGTCACCTCGGCCGTGGTGAGGCCGAGCACCTCCGCGCAGAACCGCTGCCCCGTGCGCGTGACATGGCCTTCCTCCGACTGCACGAGGTGCAGCAGCGGAAGGAGGGCGGACCGGGAGTCCGGGTAGCGGGCGATGACCTCGCGCGCGTCCGCTTCGAGCCGGGTCCGGACGTCGGCCGGATAGTCGGGCGCGGGCAGTTGGGGCATGCCCAGGCTGACGCCCTGCGGCCCCGGGCCCTGCGGCTGTGTGCCCTGTGGCTGTACGCCCGGCCCGGAAGGAATGGTGGTCACCGGTCGACGCCTCCCATCACGGGGTCGATGGAGGCGACGGCCACGATGACGTCGGCGATCTGGCCGCCCTCGCACATCGCCGCCATGGCCTGCAGGTTGGTGAAGGACGGGTCCCGGTAGTGGACCCGGTAGGGGCGGGTGCCTCCGTCGGACACGACGTGCACCCCGAGTTCCCCCTTGGGTGACTCGACGGCCGCGTACGCCTGTCCCGGCGGGACGCGGAAGCCCTCGGTCACCAGCTTGAAGTGGTGGATCAGGGCCTCCATGGAGGTGCCCATGATCTTCTTGATGTGGTCGAGCGAGTTGCCGAGGCCGTCGGGGCCGAGCGCGAGCTGGGCGGGCCAGGCGATCTTCTTGTCGGTGACCATGACCGGACCGGGCTCCAGCCGGTCCAGGCACTGCTCGACGATCGCGAGCGACTGGCGCATCTCTTCCAGCCGGATGAGGAAGCGCCCGTACGCGTCGGCGGTGTCCGTGGTCGGGACGTCGAAGTCGTACGTCTCGTAGCCGCAGTACGGCTGGGCCTTGCGCAGGTCGTGCGGGAGGCCTGCGGACCGCAGGATCGGTCCGGTGGCACCGAGGGCCATGCAGCCGGTCAGGTCCAGGTGGCCGACGTCCTGCATACGGGCCTTGAAGATGGGGTTCCCGGTGGCGAGCTTGTCGTACTCGGGAAGGTTCTTCTGCATCTTCTTCACGAACTCGCGGATGTGGTCCACCGCGCCCGGGGGCAGGTCCTGGGCGAGGCCGCCGGGGCGGATGAACGCGTGGTTCATGCGCAGGCCGGTGATGAGTTCGTAGATGTCGAGAATGAGTTCACGATCACGGAAGCCGTAGATCATGATCGTGGTGGCGCCCAGCTCCATACCGCCGGTGGCGATGCACACCAGGTGCGAGGAGAGCCGGTTCAGCTCCATCAGGAGCACCCGGATGATCGTCGCGCGGTCCGGGACCTGGTCCTCGATGCCGAGGAGCTTCTCGACGGCGAGACAGTAGGCGGTCTCGTTGAAGAAGGACGTCAGGTAGTCCATGCGCGTCACGAAGGTGGTGCCCTGGGTCCACGTCCGGTATTCGAGGTTCTTCTCGATACCGGTGTGCAGGTAACCGATGCCGCAGCGGGCCTCGGTGACCGTCTCGCCCTCGATCTCCAGGATGAGCCGGAGCACACCGTGGGTGGACGGGTGCTGAGGGCCCATGTTGACGACGATGCGCTCGTCGTCGGCCTTGGCGGCGGTCTCGACGACCTCGTCCCAGTCGCCACCGGTGACCGTGTAGACGGTGCCCTCGGTGGTCTCCCGCGCCGACGCCGACTGCGCGTTCGTCGCGTCCGCCGACTGCGCGCTCGTTGACTGCGTGCTCATGAGTACGACCTCCGCTGGTCCGGAGCCGGGATCTGGGCGCCCTTGTACTCGACGGCGATACCGCCGAGGGGATAGTCCTTGCGCTGCGGGAAGCCCTGCCAGTCGTCCGGCATCATGATCCGCGTCAGCGCCGGGTGACCTTCGAAGACGATGCCGAAGAAGTCGTACGTCTCGCGCTCGTGCCAGTCGTTGGTCGGATAGACCGTGACGAGGGACGGGATGCGCGGGTCGCTGTCGGGGGCACTGACTTCGAGGCGGATCAGCCGGTTGTGGGTGAGCGAGCGCAGGTGGTAGACGGCGTGCAGTTCGCGGCCCTTGTCGGCCGGGTAGTGCACCCCGCTCACTCCGGTGCAGAGCTCGAAGCGCAGGGCCGGGTCGTCGCGCAGGGTCCTGGCGACCTGGAGCAGGTGCTCGCGTTCGACGTGGAAGGTGAGCTCGTCGCGGTCGACGATCGTCTTGTCGATCGCGTTCTCCGGGACCAGGCCCTGTTCCTCCAGGGCGCCTTCGAGTTCGTCGGCGACCTCGTCGAACCAGCCGCCGTAAGGGCGGGCGGCCGGGCCGGGGAGGCGGATCGAGCGGACCAGGCCGCCGTATCCGGAGGTGTCCCCGCCGTTGTTCGCGCCGAACATGCCGCGCTGGACGCGGATCTCCTCGCCGCCGTCGCCGCGCTGGCCCGGGAGGTTGGAGGCGCCGAGGTCCTTCTCCGGGTTGGCGCCGTTCGTGCCGTCGCCGGCCGGGCCCGTGCCCTTGCCGTCTCCGGGGCTCCTGCCCTTGCCGTCTCCGGTCGGGCTCTTGGCGTTGCCGTTCGCGTCGCTCACCGCAGCAGCCCCTTCATCTCGATGGTGGGGAGCGCCTTGAGCGCCGCTTCCTCCGCCTCACGGGCCGCTTCCTCGGCGTTCACGCCGAGCTTCGAGGACTGGATCTTCTGGTGGAGCTTGAGGATCGCGTCCATCAGCATCTCGGGCCGCGGCGGGCAGCCCGGGAGGTAGATGTCGACGGGGACGATGTGATCGACGCCCTGCACGATCGCGTAGTTGTTGAACATGCCGCCCGAAGAGGCGCAGACCCCCATGGAGATCACCCACTTGGGGTTCGGCATCTGGTCGTAGACCTGCCTCAGAACCGGTGCCATCTTCTGGCTGACACGCCCGGCGACGATCATCAGGTCGGCCTGCCGCGGCGAGCCGCGGAAGACCTCCATGCCGAAGCGCGCCAGGTCGTAGCGGCCCGCCCCTGTCGTCATCATCTCGATGGCGCAGCAGGCGAGGCCGAAGGTGGCGGGAAAGACGGACGACTTGCGCACCCACCCCGCGGCCTGCTCGACGGTGGTCAGCAGGAAGCCGCTCGGCAGCTTTTCTTCGAGTCCCATGCTCAATGGCTCCTCTGTCCCCTATACGGGGCTCAGTCCCTTGCGGGGGTCAGTCCCATGCGGGGCCCTTACGGGTGTCGGTCCCATACGGGGTTCAGTCCCATTCCAGGCCGCCGCGCCGCCACACGTACGCGTAGGCGACGAAGACGGTGAGCACGAAGAGCAGCATCTCCACGAGCCCGAAGACCCCGAGCGCGTCGAAGGTGACGGCCCAGGGATAGAGGAAGACGATCTCGATATCGAAAATGATGAAGAGCATCGCCGTCAGGTAGTACTTGATGGGGAACCGCCCGCCGCCCGCCGGCGTGGGGGTCGGCTCGATTCCGCACTCGTAGGCTTCGAGCTTGGCCCGGTTGTATCGCTTTGGACCGATAAGCGTGGCCATGACCACGGAGAAGATCGCAAAGCCTGCCCCGAGGGCTCCCAGTACGAGGATGGGCGCATACGCGTTCACCGCTCCTCGCTCCTCTCAGTCGGCATTGACTGCTGGCGGTTGCATCAGGCGTCGCCCCTGCTCCACGAACCCCACGACTCTCGTGAGGTGTACGGAACCCCGTGCGGCTCACACGAAGATCGCGCACATGTGAAGCAGGTCACAAGCCCAACTGCCCCGCATCCTATGCCTGCCGGTCTGTGATCTGCGACACGGGGTACGACAACGTCTTTGTGATCTCCACCACCCGGCCAAGGATCATGAAGTCGGATCAGTGCCGATCTTCGTACGAGAAGCGTCCGAGTGATCACCAGAGGTGACATTTTCACCCGTCGTCGCTGGTCCAGGTCTTGGCGCACTATCAAGCCAGGCGGATCCAAGGCAAATTGGTGCTGGACCTGGGTGCTTGATAGAGGAACTCGTTCACACGTCGGGGGGAGTTGGGATGTCCGTTGTGGACAGCGGGGGTGCGTGCATCCGTTCACGAGCGGAGGGCGGCGTCGACCCGACCCGGGGCCACCCTCCGGATCGGCGCCGAGTCTCCCCACGATCCGCACGCGCAACGCGCTCGCCGGGGCTACCGTTCCGTGACGTGCGTCACATCGGTAACAGGCCGGAAACAACCGGGCTTGGCCAACCGGCTCAACGAGTGGTAGGTCGCGGGCAATTCGGACGTAACGCGAAAAGGCCGTGATCACAGGCGCGTCGGGCACTGTCCAGATTGCCCGTTACGGCGTCAATAAAGGGCGTCACGACCCCGATTCGCGCGTCCGTTGAACAATTGTGGCGCACCACACGTTTCTTGAAGGTATGGAGGAGCCCCTGATACCGGTTGTCCCTATGTCCCACACCGCTCACATACGAAGCCACCGGAAACCCCGGCCTCGCAGCAGTTCGGCGCTCGCGATGCGCGCCGGAGTTGCCGGTGGCGTCCTCGGCACCCTGGCAGTGGCCGGTGCCGCCGGAACGGCCAACGCGGCCGAGCCGGTGACCCAGACCATCGAGCTGCCCACCCTCACGGCAGACATGACCGCTCAGGTCGCCGAGTCCGCGGAGGTGACCCAGCAGGCCGCGGCCGACTACCAGCTGCGTGCCGAGCGTGACGCCGCTGCCCAAAAGGCCGCGAAGCAGGCCAAGTCGGACCTCGCGGACGCGAAGAAGAAGACCGAGGCCAAGGAGAAGGCCGAGGCGGCCCGCAAGGAGGCCGCCGAGCGCGCCACCCGCTCCGCGGGCCGCACGACCCTCACGACGGCCTCCACGGCCGCCAGCAGCGACGCCGTGGCTCCCGCCAGCGGCAGCGTCGGGACCGTCATCAGCTTCCTGCGGGCGCAGGTCGGCGACGCCTACGTCATGGGCGCCTCCGGACCCGACGCGTGGGACTGCTCCAGCCTCGTCCAGGCGGCGTTCAAGCAGGTCGGTGTCGACCTGCCGCGCGTCTCCCAGGACCAGTCCGTGGCCGGCACCCCGGTCTCGCTGTCCAACATCCAGGTCGGCGACATCCTGTACTGGGGTGGCGCGGGCTCGGCGTACCACGTGGGTGTCTACATCGGCGGCGGCCAGTACCTGGACGCGGCGAACCCCTCGAAGGG
Organism: Streptomyces dioscori; assembly: GCF_003024195.1. Taxonomy (GTDB): domain Bacteria; phylum Actinomycetota; class Actinomycetes; order Streptomycetales; family Streptomycetaceae; genus Streptomyces; species Streptomyces dioscori. The sequence continues at coordinate 149,089 of NZ_KZ679054.1, read as the reverse complement.
CGTCGTCATCCAGGATCTGTCGGGCTACCCGGCGAGCGGTGCGGTCCGGGTGCTCTGACCTTCGGTCACACGCCCTTGGGGCACACCTTTTGAACGCTTTTGTGGGCCGTTTCCCCGGCGGGGGAAACGGCCCACAAGCGTGCGCGCGTACGGCCCGCAGGCATGCGCGCGCACGGGGGGGCGGGAACCGGGCGGCGGGAACGGGGGCCCGGGCGGGCCCCGGTCCCGTCAGGCCCTGGGGGCCACCTTCGTCAGGCCGTTGATGATGCGGTCCATCGCGTCGCCGCCCGTCGGGTCCGTCAGGTTGGCGAGCATCTTCAGGGTGAACTTCATCAGCACGGGATGCGTCAGACCGCGTTCGGCGGCGATCTTCATGACCTTCGGGTTGCCGATGAGCTTCACGAAGGCGCGGCCGAGCGTGTAGTAGCCGCCGTAGGTGTCCTTGAGGACCTTCGGGTAGCGCTGCAGGGCGAGTTCGCGCTGGGCGGGGGTCGCGCGGGCCTGCGCCTGGACGATGACGTCCGCGGCGATCTGCCCCGATTCCATGGCGTACGCGATGCCCTCGCCGTTGAAGGGGTTCACCATGCCGCCGGCGTCGCCGACGAGCAGCAGGCCCTTCGTGTAGTGGGGCTGGCGGTTGAAGGCCATCGGCAGGGCGGCCCCGCGGATCGGGATGGTCATGTTCTCCGGGGTGTAGCCCCAGTCCGCGGGCATCGAGGCGCACCATGCCTTGAGGACCTCGCGCCAGTCGAGTTCCTTGAAGGCGGCCGAGGTGTTGAGGACGCCCAGGCCGACGTTGGAGGTGCCGTCGCCCATGCCGAAGATCCAGCCGTAGCCCGGCAGCAGCCGGTCCTCGCCGGGTCCGCGGCGGTCCCACAGCTCCAGCCACGACTCCAGGTAGTCGTCGTCGTGGCGCGGGGACGTGAAGTACGTCCGCACGGCGACGCCCATCGGGCGGTCCTCGCGGCGGTGCAGGCCCATCGCCAGGGACAGCCGGGTGGAGTTGCCGTCGGCGGCGACGACCAGGGGCGCGTGGAAGGTGACCTCGCGCTTCTCCTTGGAGTCGGCGTCGCCGAGCTTCGCGTGGACGCCCGTGATGTGGCCCGTGCGGTCGTCGACGATCGGGGCTCCGACGTTGCAGCGCTCGTACAGGCGCGCGCCGGCCTTCTGCGCCTGGCGGGCCAGCTGCTCGTCGAAGTCGTCGCGCTTGCGGACGAGTCCGTAGTCCGGGTAGGAGGCGAGTTCCGGCCAGTCCAGCTGGAGGCGGACGCCGCCGCCGATGATGCGGAGCCCCTTGTTCCGGAGCCAGCCCGCCTCCTCCGAGATGTCGATCCCCATGGAGACGAGCTGTTTGGTGGCGCGGGGCGTCAGTCCGTCGCCGCACACCTTCTCCCGCGGGAACGCCGTCTTCTCCAGGAGCAGGACATCAAGCCCGGCCTTGGCCAGGTAGTACGCCGTGGTGGAACCGGCCGGGCCCGCCCCGACGACGATCACATCGGCGGAGTGTTCCGAGAGGGGCGCGGCATGTTCGGAGAGGGGCTGGGACTGGGACTCGGTCACGGCGGGGTCTCCCCAAGGCTCGAAGGCTCGAAAATCTCGTAGCGCGAAGTCTCGAAATCCGCGTGCTGACAGGCACGGGACATGGGCAGTCTATGCAGCGGTACTGATCACCTGGCTGAAGGGCTGCCCCGTGAACCGAGCTCTCCCCGTGGTACACCTGCGCGTCCCCACCGACGAGGACGCCTTCGCCTGGCACCGGGCCTTCGACCACCCGGACGTGATGGAGTTCCACGGCGGGAAATCCGCCGAACTGTCCGTGTACGAGGAGCTGACCGCCCGCCAGCGCCGGCACGACGCCGAGCACGGGTTCTGCTTCTGGACCATGCTCGACGAGGACGGCCGGGTCATCGGCTTCACCGGCGCCCAGCCGTGGCCGCACGAGTGGGGCCCCAAGGGCGAGATCGAGATCGGCTGGCGGCTCGGCCGGGAGTACTGGGGCAAGGGGTACGTGACCGCGGCGGCGCAGGCCACGCTGGAGCGGGTGCGCGCGACGGGCGTCACCCGCGTGGTGGCCATGGTGAACTCCCGCAACGAACGCTCGATCGCCGTGACCAGACGGCTGGGCATGGAGCTGTCGGAGACGTTCACGTCCCCGAAGACGGACCAGTTCGGGCACTGCTACCGGCTGGCTCTCTGAGGGGCCCGGACCGGCGGCGGCCCGCCCTCCGACGCCTTCCGGCGGGGCCCGGCATGGGCTTACCCTGCCGGTACCGCTGGGGGTGACGTCTGTGCGCATACCACGCAAGACACCCGAAGTGCGCGTACCGCGGCTCGTCGGCCTGATGGCCGTGGACGCGCGCGAGACGGCCGAGGCGCGTGGGGTGCTCCTCGCCGCGCCCGACCGGCCCGACTTCGATCTGACGGTCGTCGACTACGTCGTACGCCAGTACCCGCTGCCCGGTTCCGAGGTGCCGCGCGGGGCGGTCGTGACGGTGTGGTTCGACCTCGGCGAGGGCGAGGGCGGCGGGGGCGCGGGGGTGCGCGAACCGCGACTGCCCCAGCCGCCGTCGGGCGGCCTGCAGCGCGAACTCGACCCTCCGCACGACCCCTTCGCACTCCTCAGGTGAGCGCCGGCCGCTGCCCGGAGATGCCTCAGCCCTGCTTGAAACCGCGGTGCAGCGCGACGATGCCGCCCGAGAGGTTGCGCCAGGCCACCTTCGACCAGCCGGCCTTGATCAGCCGCTCGGCGAGGGCGGGCTGGTCGGGCCATTCACGGATCGACTCGGCGAGGTAGACGTACGCCTCGGGGTTCGAGGAGACCGCGCGGGCCACCGGCGGCAGCGCGCGCATCAGGTACTCGGTGTAGACCGTGCGGAACGGCGCCCAGGTCGGGTGCGAGAACTCGCAGATCACCACGCGTCCGCCGGGCTTCGTCACCCGGTACAGCTCCCGCAGCGCGGTGTCCGTGTCCTGGACGTTGCGCAGGCCGAAGGAGATCGTCACCGCGTCGAAGGTGTCGTCCTTGAACGGCAGCTTCGTCGCGTCGCCCGCCGTGAGCGGCAGCCAGGGGTGGTTCTTCTTGCCGACCCTGAGCATCCCGAGGGAGAAGTCGCAGGGGACGACGTACGCGCCCGTGCGCGCGAAGGGCAGCGAGGAGGTGGCGGTGCCCGCCGCGAGGTCCAGGATCTTCTGCGCGGGCCGCGCGTCGACCGCCTTCGCGACCTCCTTGCGCCACACCCGGTCCTGGCCCAGCGACAGCACGTCGTTCGTCAGGTCGTAGCGTTCCGCGACGTCGTCGAACATCGAGGCGACTTCGTGCGGCTGTTTGTTCAGGGATGCGCGGGTCACGGACCCATTGTGGCAGTACGCATCCCATGAACCCGGCTCAGGGCAGCAGTCGCGGTTTCGCCTTCGCCGCCACGTCCTCCACCCATCCGCACAGCAGGACGAACACGCCGATGAGGATCCAGCCGACGCCGAACATGAACCACTGGCTCTCCAGCGGCAGATACGTCTCGAAGGCCGGGACGTTCCAGAACTGGTCGATCAGCGGGATGGCGAGGATCAGCGCCAGCTCGTGCCAGAGGTAGATCGTCACCGCGCGCGCGTTGAAGATCCGCACGACCCGGTCGAGGCGCTTGAAGCGCGCCAGCCACGCGAAGTCGATCCCGAGGCGCGCCTTCGCGTACATCAGCAGGGTCACGAACCCGGCCGACCAGAACGCCTGGGCGTACGGGATGTCGTCGAGGTCGTACGAGCCGGTCTCGGCCCGGTGCGTGAGGGCGTACCAGCCGCCGTACCCGATCGCGGCGAGCGACAGGACGACGACGGCGAACGGTTTCAGCCGCTCCAGGACGCCGTCGCGGTGCGCGAAGCCGAGGATCCAGCAGAACAGGTACGTGGCCAGGTCGAGGAGTCCGACGCCGAAGCGGTCGTCGGGCGGCTCCCAGAGGAACTGGAGGACCACGATCGGGGCGAGCGAGAGGACCAGGACGGCGACCGGGGCCAGCCGGAAGACCTTCAGCAGCAGGGGCGACAGCAGGACGAACCAGAGGTAGGTGCGCAGGTACCAGAGGATCTCCCAGGCCTGCTCACCCCACGCGTTGCCCGGCGGATCGCCCAGCGGCACGACCCAGTAGACGATCTGCCAACCCGGCATCCAGCCGTGGATCAGCATCGCGACCACGACGAAGAGACCCCAGAACCAGAAGGGCGGCAGGAGTCGGCGGATCCGGCTCCTGATCACCTTGAGGGCGGGCCGCTCCAGGGACTTCGCCATCAGGGTGCCGGCGAGCGCGAACATGATCCCCATGGAGGGGAGGACCATGCCCGCCCAGGCCCAGCCGAAGGTGTGGTAGGTCACGACCCGGACGAGGGCGACAGCCCGGAGGGTGTCGAAGTACCGGTCACGTCCGGCGCCGCGGCGCGGCTTCGGCGGGGCTTCCGTGGCGGCCACCGGCTCCGGCCGCGGCCCCGGCTCCGGTTCCAGCCCCGGCTCCGGCCTCACCCACGGCAGACGGGCCGTGTCCGAGAGCGCGCCCGGCCCGACGGCCACCGGGGCGCTCGGCGGGGCGGGCGCCGGAACGCTCGGCGGGGCGGGCGGCGGGGCGGGCGCCGGAGACGGACCACCACGGCGGTGCGAGCCCATCAGCCCACCCCCGCCGGCGTACCGACCTCTCCCGTGCGCTTCAGCTTCTGCCAGCGCAGCCGGCCGCCCGTGAGGGCCGTGATGCAGGAGTGGATCAGGACGAGGTACATCATCTGCCGGTACGCGAGCTGCTGCAGCGGCATCATCAGCAGATACCGGTACTTCTCCTTGTCGAGCCGGAACGCGTACGCCGCGCAGACGAGCTGGACGCCGAGGACGGCCAGCCAGGCGAGCAGCGACGCCTTGAAGTCGATGAAGATCATCGAGTAGACGGTGAACACGTCGATCAGCGGGGCGAAGACCGGCGTGACGATCTGGAAGATCACCACGAGTGGCATGCCGACCCGCCCGAAGCGGCCCGAGGGCCCCTTGTCGGTCAGGGACTTGCGGTGCTTCCACAGCGCCTGCATGGTCCCGTACGACCAGCGGTAGCGCTGGGACCACAGCTGCTTGAGGGAGGCCGGGGCCTCGGTCCAGGCCTTGGCGTGCTCCTGGTAGACGACCCGCCAGCCCTCCCGGTGCATGGCGATGGTGATGTCGGTGTCCTCGGCGAGGGTGTCCTCGCTCATCCCGCCGACCGCGAGCACGGCCTCCCGGCGGAACGCGCCGATCGCGCCCGGGATGGTGGGCATGCAGCGCAGCAGGTCGTACATACGGCGGTCGAGGTTGAAGCCCATCACGTACTCGATGTGCTGCCAGGCGCCGATGATCGTGTTGCGGTTGCCGACCTTGGCGTTGCCCGCGACCGCGCCGACGCCGGGGTCGGCGAAGGGCTGCACCAGCTGCCGTACGGTGTCCGCCTCGAAGACGGTGTCGCCGTCCATCATCACGACGATGTCGTAACGGGCGTGCCGCACACCGTTGTTGAGGGCAGCCGGTTTGCCCGCGTTCTCCTGGCGGATGACGCGCACGTTCGGCATGCCGAGCGCCTCGGCGATCTCCTTGGTGCCGTCCGTGGAACCGTCGTCCACCACGATGATCTCGATCGGATGGGTGCTCCGCGCCAGCGACTTCAGGGTGTTGGCGATGCACTCCTTCTCGTTGTACGCGGGCACGATGACGGTGACCGGCCGGGTGACGGGCTCCCCCCAGCTGAACCGGCGTCTGTTGCGTTTGCGGTAGTGCCTGCGGGCGAGGACCAGCATCATCCCGAAGCGGCCCATGACGGCGACGCCCACGATCGCGAGCCCGGTCGCGAGCCCCGGTACGGTCCACTCGGCGACGGCGACCGCGGCGACGAGCGCCTTGCCCTCGTAGAGGGTGGTGCCGGTGGCGGTGCGGTGGGCGGCCTGGAGCGCGTTGCCGCCCTGGGCACCCTGGCCCTGCTGACCGCCGGGGGCCTGACCGCCGGGCGCCTCGCCGCCGCCGGGCTGCTGGCCGTCCGCCTGCTGGTTCGCGCCGGCCGCGGCGCCGGCGTCGTCGGCGCCGGCGTCGTCATCGGAGGTGGCGTCGGAGGTGGCGTCGTCGTCCGTGCCCGACTGCTGCGCGGCCGCGTCCGCCTGCTGCGTGGCGCCGCTGATCGTGGTGAAGGTGTAGCCCTTCGCCTTCATCTTCTTGATGTACGTGCCGAGCGCGGCAACCGTCTGCGAACGCTCGCCGCCCGCGTCGTGGAAGAGCACCGAGGCGCCCTTGTTCTTCGACGGCGTGGCCCACTTGATGATCTTCGAGACGCCGGGCCGCTTCCAGTCGTCGCTGTCGGTGTCGACGAAGACGCTGGTGTAGCCCTCGGCGCCGAGCTTCTTGTAGACGGGCCAGCTGTAGTTGTCGATGGCGTCCGTCTCCGAGGAGTACGGGGCACGGAACAGCGTCGTCGTGATGCCCGCCGCACCCGCCAGGGCGAGCTGCGTCTGATCCATCTCCCGCTCGATCCGGCTGCTGCTCTGGTACGAGAGATCGACGTGCGTGAAGGTGTGGATGCCGACCTCATTGCCCTGGTCCACCAGGTCGTTCACGATCGACGGGTAGCGCGAGACCATCGAGCCGACCAGGAAGAACGTACCCGGGACGTCGTTCTCCTCCAGGATCTTCAGGATCTGGGGTGTCCACGTGGGGTTGGGGCCGTCGTCGAAGGTGAGCGCGATGGTCTTCTCCGGGACGGACGTGGACCGTGCCTCACCGTTCCTGAAGGAGAGGATCGGCCCGCCGTCGATGACGGAGTCCGGGACCTTGCTGGAGCTGGCGTCGCTGCGTACGCGCTCGTCGCCGCCGACCTCCGAACGCAGATAGCCGTCCAGCAGCATCACGCTGGTGAGCGCGAGAAGGAGCAGCAGGGCGAGGATGACACGCGGTTTCTGCAGCGCCGCTGCCTTGCCCGCGGCCCGGGTCATCCGGGACGGGGCCCGCCGACGGCCGCGCGGGGGCGTCGTAGTAGCCATGGGTGTGGGTCCGTTCCGGTCAGTTGGCGGCCGCGGAGGCGGACGCGGACGGGGCGGAGACGGACGCCGACGGGGCGGCGGTGGGTGCCGCGCCGGTCGCGACGCCCGAGGGCGGGGCGCCGGTGGGCCGCGCGGGCGGACTGCCGGTACCGCCCTGCGGCTGGAGCCCGCCGCCGGGTCCTGAGTTCTGACCGCCGTTCGGGCCGCCGCCCCCGAAGGGCAGCAGCGAGGACGGGGTGAGCGAGGGGCCCCACCCCATGAACGCCATGCCGAGCACAACCGCGTACCCGATACAGACGACACCGAGGAGGGTGCCGATCCGGCGCAGAAGCCTGGCCCTGCGACCGGAGTTGTCAACGAACACGGGACCGTCCTCAGGCCCGTTGCCGCGTTTGCGGCGGCGGCCGCGCACAGCGGCGCGGGATTCGATGGCAGGCTCGGAATGCATTCCCCGGATATTAGGGAGCGTTTATGTGTCCGAAACTCTGATTCTGTTGTGAGACGGCCATGAGAAACGCCCGAGTCTGTCTTTTCCCTGAGAGAATCCTTGATCACCGGACAGCGCACGGACCGCCGAGAAGATGCCCAATGTCCGCATATCGATGTCCGGTTGACCCTGTTTGCCGGGCCGTTTCCGTGCACTTCCCCTGAATTCGCTGTCTTCGTGCGGCGGGGCCGCCCGTGAGACATTTCCACTTCGGGAACACACTTTGTTTCCATCCTGAGACAGGCTGAGACAGAAATCACGAGATTGGGAGCATGCGCGATGAGGACTTTCCTGAAGCCGGCTGCCGGGCTCGTCTGCGTGATCGCCCTGGCCACCGCGGGGTGTTCCTCGGGGGCGGACGACTCGAACGGGTCGGGCAGTCGGCAGAGCAGCGCGTCACCCTCCGGGAGCGCGTCCGGCGGCTCGTCGGACAGCTCGTCGGGCACCGCCTACGCCCCGTACGTCAGCGCCACCACCGCCTCCGACAACGACTCGGCGGGCTCCCCCTCGACGTACAACCTGGCCTTCGTCATCGCGGACGGCAGCGCCTGTACGCCCTCCTGGAACGGCACGACCGCGATCGGCGACTCGGCGGTGAAATCCCGTATCTCGGCGCTGACGGAGTCGGGCGCGGCCGTGCGCGTCTCCTTCGGCGGGGCGTCCGGGAAGGAACTGGCCTCCACCTGTGACAGCGCGACGGAGCTGGCCGCCGCCTACGGGAAGGCGCTCGACGCGGCCGGGGCGACGGAGGCCGACTTCGACGTCGAGGGCACGCAGTTGACCGACTCCGACTCGGTCGCGCTGCGCTCGGAGGCGATCGCGCTGCTGCAGAAGGAGCGCGCGGACCTGTCGGTCACCTTCACGCTGCCCGTCATGCCGTCCGGGCTCGACGACGACGGCGTGGCGCTGCTGGAGTCCGCCAACGACAACGGCGTCGTGGTGTCCACGGTCAACATCATGACCATGAACTACGGCAGTTCGTACGACGAGGACATGGGCGACTACGCGAAGACGTCGGCGCGGGCGGCCCACGACCAGCTGAAGGAGATCTTCGGACTGTCGGACGCGGGGGCGTGGAAGGGGCTCGCCCTGACGTCGATGCTGGGCGTCAACGACGTGGACAACGAGACGTTCACCTTGGCGGACGCGGCGGAGGTACGGGCGTTCGCGGAGCAGAAGGGGGTCGCGTGGGTGTCGATGTGGTCGACGTTCCGGGATCAGCAGTGCGAGGGGGACGACGCCGCGTCGGATGACGCGGCGACGAATTGCAGCGGGGTCGAGCAGGGGGCGGGGGACTTCGGCGAGGCGTTCACGGGATGACTCGGGGGCCCGGGGACTCGGGGACTCCTGAGTCGGCAGTGCGCCTCGCCCTCGACCCGCCTCGGTGAGCGGACGAAGGTGAGGCGCACGACATTCGGCGGATCGACTCCATCGACTCCGCCGACGGTCAGGGGGCTTCGCAGTTGATCATGTGCTCGCCCCGGTCCCCGACGCACCAGTCCCACCCAGGACCGCCGTTGACCCTGTCATTGGGCCTTCCGTCCCGTACGTTCAGCGTGTCGCGTCCGCCGTGGCCGAACACCCTGTCGCGTTTGCCGTTGTCGACGGAGGGGCCGATCGTGTCCCGGCCGGCACTTCCATTCAGCGTGTCCTTGCCCTTACCTCCGTACAAGTGGTCGTTGCCCCAGTTCCAGTGCCGGTTTTGACCGTTGCCCCCTTCCAGCGAGTCGTTTCCGCCACCGCCCGACAACACGTCGTTCCCCCTGTATCCACAGATGAGGTCGGCGCCTCCGCGGCCGTAGATACGGTCGTCTCCGCCGAGGCCGACGATGACGTCCTTGCCCGGTGTGCCGAAGAGGGTGTCGTTGCCCGGGCCTCCCGAGATGGTTGCGGCCTCGTTGAGGCACGTGGCCGGCGCGGCCGTCGCAGCCCAGCTCTGCGGGACAGTCGTGGCCAGCACGGCCAGCACTCCGCCGGCCGCGAGCAGGAACCCGGGGCGGATCCGCCCGCTCGAAAGGCCGACTCGTCGGGCGGAAACCGGCTGTGATCGGTGTTGCATGACTTCACCCCGTTCATGGGATCGGATGGTTCGTCAACCACGGTGTTCCTGTGCCGCCGCAACCACCATTCGTCATTTGACGAATCCCGCCCGCGGAGAGGCGTAGCGTTGGACGGGCAGGTCTGCATGAGGGGCCGAGAAGATGAGCCGTCACTCGATCACCGAAAGCCACTTGCGGGCGATGCTCGACGTCATCGACGAGGCCCGGCACGACACCACCGGAGAGGGCCCGCCGTTGTCGCTGCTGCAGGGGCTGGGCCGGCTGGTCCCTTGCGACCTGGCCGAGTTCTGCGAGGTCGATCTCCCCACCAGGCGGGTCCTGGCCAGTCAGGCCGTCGAGTACGGCGGAAGCTACCCCGAGCCGGACGACGAACCCTGGTGGCGCTGGAAGCACCAGCATCCGCACTGTGTCGACGTCGAGCGCAGTCACGGACACCTCGGCGTCGCCCAGCTCTCGGACTACATGGGGGTTCGGGAGTTCCGCAACCTGGCTCTCTACAGCGAGTACATGCGGCCCTTCCTCACCATGGTGGTCGTGCCGCTGCCCACTGCCCCGGGGCGTATCCGCATGTACAACCTCAGCCGCGAAAGGGCGAAACCGTTCACTGACCGCGACCTGCTCACCTTGCAACTGCTGCGCCCTCACCTGATCGACGTCTACCACACTGCCGCGCGCCGCCGCCGCGAGCCCGTACGGCTGACTCCTCGCCAACTCGACATCCTGCGTGCCGTGGCGAACGGGTTGAGCACCGAAGCGATCGCCCGGCAGTTCGTCATCTCACCGAGCACCGTGCGGAAGCATCTGGAGAACACCTTCCACAAGCTCGGGGTCTCCAGCCGTATCGAGGCGCTTGCCCGGGTCTTCCCAGAGCCCGAGCCGTACGGACCCTGAGACGACGTCCCTGAAGACCGCGTCCGACGCGGGGTGAGTTCTTCGGGTGCGGGTTCGCTGTGGCTGGTCGCGCAGTTCCCCGCGCCCCTTAAAAGATTGCGCCGTTCCCCGCGCCCCTGAAAGCCGAAAGACTCGGCCGTTCCCCGCGCCCCTCAAAGACAGAAGACTCGGCCGTTCCCCGTGCCCCTAGAAGACAAAAGATTGCGCCGTTCCCCGTGCCCCTTCAGGGCTGCGCCTCTTGGGTCAGGGATGGTCGGCGTAGGCGGTCAGGCGGGCGGCGAATTCGGTGGTGAGGGTGCGTAGTTCATCCGGGGTCTCGATGACGAAGGGGCGGTCGAGGGAGGCCAGGACCGGGGGGAGCCAGTCGAGGTGCTCCGCCCGGATCCGGACCCGTCGCCAGCCCTCCTCGTCGGTCTCCTCCAGGGTGGCCACGCTCGCGGGGAGGCGGGCGCGGATCTGCTCGGTCGTCCCCTGGATCCGCAGGGTCACCTCGTAGCGGTACTCGGCCGTCGCGAACCCGGACACCACCCGCTCGGCCGGGTCCACGCCCTCGGGTGGTTCGAACGAGCCCGGCAGCGTCCGCGCGTCCGTGATGCGGTCGAGCCGGAACGTACGGTCCTCACCGCTGTCCGCGTCCCGGCCCGTGACGTACCACCGGCCCGCGTGGGCGACGATCCCGTAGGCGTGCAGCGTGCGTTCGCCGCGCCGGCCGTCGCCGCCGGTGTATCTCATCGCGACCGGCCGGCGGTGGCCCACCGCGTCGGCGAGGGTGAGCAGGACGTCGGCGTCCGGGGTGTCGAACTCGCCGGGCCGGTCCGTGAAGGCCAGCGAGTCCAGGAGTACGTCGAGCCGACGGGCCACATGCCGGGGCAGCACCCGGCGGATCTTCGCCGACGCCGTCTCGCTCGCCGTGCGCCCCGCCGTCACCAGCCCGGTCCGGCGGCCGGCGAGCAGGCCGAGCAGCACGGCCAGCGCCTCGTCGTCGCCGAGCATGAGCGGCGGGAGGCGATGTCCGGGGCCCAGCCGGTAGCCGCCGTACCGGCCGCGCACCGACTCCACGGGCACGTCGAGGTCGATCAGCTGACCCACGTACCGCCGCACGGTCCGTCCGTCGACGCCGAGCCGCTCGGCCAGTTCGGCCACGGTCCGGGTGCCGCCGGACTGCAGCAGCTCCAGGAGGGTCAGTACGCGGCCGGCGGGTTTGGGCATGTTCGCAGCCTAACGCCGATACCGGGCCGAAACTGTCCTCTATCGGTCCTAGCCTGCGAAGCACAGCAGACAGCTTCCACGGCTGGAAGACCAGGAGATCACCATGAACTTCGTCTCGATCCGCGTCATCACCGGCGACGTCGCCCGCCTCGTCGCGTTCTACGAACGGGTTACGGGGCTGAAGGCGGCCTGGGCCAACGACGACTTCGCCGAACTCGGCACCCCGAACGCCACCCTCGCCATCGCGAGCACCCGCACGGTTCCGCTGTTCGCCCCGGGCTCGGCCCGTCCGGCGGAGAACCACAGCGTGATCACCGAGTTCCTCGTCGACGACGTGGACGCCGTCCACCAGAACCTGACCGAGTACGTCACCGAGAGCGTCACCGACCTCGTGGCGGAGCCCACGACGATGCCCTGGGGCAACCGCTCCCTCCTGCTCCGCGACCCCGACGGCAACCTCATCAACTTCTTCACCCCGGTGACGCGGCAGGCGAAGGAGAAGTACGCGGCCATGGGCTGAGCGGCCACGTCCCGGAGGGCATGTCCCAGAGGGCACGTCCCAGAGGGCACGTCTCAGAGGGTCAAGACCGCGAACGCAGGCGTGCGGTCGCGCATGAAAGCTCCAGTGGTTTCGCGGGACGTGGGCAGACAGAGCGCCACCCTCTTTCTCTTTTCGTCTCGCTGTCCGGTCTCTCAACGCCGGACCTTGTGCACGATTTGTAGCCGCTAATCTGGGTTCAAGGCCAGTCGGCCGACGACGAACAAACGGATGCCGAACAATCAGATTCCGAACAGACGGATTCCGAACAAATTCGTGCGACCCGGGGGAAGGGTGAGCGTATGCCACGGGGAGAGAGCCCTCTGGACCCGGACGGCGGCCCACTGTTCGAATTCGCGATGCGTTTACGGAAACTGCGGGAACAGGCCGGCCGTCCCACCTACCGGGACCTCGCGCGAGACGCGCACTACGGGATCGCGACGCTGTCCTCGGCGGCGGGGGGACGTCAACTGCCCAGCCTGGCCGTCACCCTCGCCTATGTCCGTGCCTGCGGCGGTGACGAGCGGGAATGGAAACTGATCTGGCAACGGACGGCTGACGCGGTCGCCGGCACGGACACGTGGACCGGGACGGGCACGCAGGACCGGCGAAGGAGCGATGCGAAACCCCCCTATGTCGGTCTGGCAGCGTTCGGGCAGGCCGATGCGGGGTTTTTCTTCGGCCGCGAAAAAATCACCGGCACACTTGTCGAGCATTTGAAGGAAAAACGGCTCCTTGTGCTGTTCGGTGCATCAGGATCCGGCAAGTCTTCGGTGTTGCGCGCAGGTGTTCTTCCCGCTTTTTCCGAAAGCACCTCACTGATCTTCACACCCGGCCCGCATCCGCTGGAGGAATGCGCCGTCCGTCTGGCCGCCCGAGCCGATATGGCTCACGAGCCGGTGCAGACCGCACTCACGGCCGAGCCGCACGCCTTCCATCGGACGGTGCGCAGGATCCTCGCCAGGCAACAAGAGGCAGGCTTCGCGGCGGACGAACTGCTCATCGTCGTCGACCAGTTCGAGGAGGTGTTCACCGTCTGCCGCGACGCGCAGGAACGGGAGCGGTTCGTCGACGCCCTTGTGTACGCGGCGCAGGCCCCCGACAGCCGCACGCGGGTCGCCCTCGCCGTACGGTCCGACTTCTACACGCACTGCACGCGGCTACCCGGCCTCGTCGACGCCCTGGCCCACACGCAGCATCCCGTCGGCCCGATGACCACCGAGGAACTGAGGGCGGCGATCGTCCAGCCTGCGGCCCGCTCCCGGCTCACCGTCGAAAGTGCTCTGCTGACGACCCTCACGGCCGACGCCCACGGCCGGCCGGGCGCCCTGCCCCTGCTCTCGCACGCTCTGCTGGAGACGTGGAAGCGGCGGCGGGGCAACGCGCTCACACTGGCCGGCTACCACGCGGCGGGCGGCTTCGAGGGGGCGCTCACCCAAACCGCCGAAGAGTTCCACCACGCCCTTGACTTGAACCGGCAAAGGGCGGCGCGGCGGCTGTTCCTGCGGCTCGTCGCGTTGGGCGAGGGCACCGAGGACACCAAGCGCCGTGTGCCCCGTCGGGAACTCGACGGCGGTCCCGATACCGGGTTCGTCATCGAACAGGCGACCCGGGCCCGGCTGCTGAGCGCCGACGGCGACCACGTGGAGATCGCTCACGAAGCGTTGATCCGCTGCTGGCCCCGGCTCGCCGGATGGCTGGAGGAGGACCGCGACCAGGAACGTCTGCACCGCGCGCTCACCGAGGCCACCACCGTCTGGGAGTCCCTGGACCACGACCCCGACATCCTGTACCGCGGTGTACGCCTCACCGCGGCTACGGACCTCCCGCCGCAGGCACTGACCGCCCGGGAACGTGCCTTCCTCGACGCCGGCCGGTCAGCGGCGCGACAGACGCAGCTGCGAGACCGCCACCGGCTGCGCCGACTGCGCCGACTGGCCGCGGCCCTGGTCGTCCTGCTCGTGTGCGCCGTGGCCGCCGCTGGTTTCGCCGTGGAGGCACAGCACACCGTCACCCGGCAGCGTAATGAGACCGTGGCCCTGCGAGCTTCCGACGAAGCCGTGCGCCTCAGCCCCTACAAACCGTCCCTGGCCATCCAGATCGCCCTGGCCTCCTACTTCCGGACCGCGCAGAAACGCACCCAGGACGCCCTGCTCAGCACCCTGTCCGTCGCGTCGATCGACCCCGGGACGACCAGCCCCCGACTGATCGGGCGCACACCGGCCGAGCGCACACCGGCCGGGCACACACCGGCCGTGACCGCCGACGGCCGCATGCTGGCCATGGCCAACGGCCCGCACATCGTCCTGTGGGACATGAAAGATCCACGGCAGCCGCGCCGACTCGGCGCCACCCGCGTCGGCAGAGCCGGCTCGGGCCCGATCCAGTTCACCCCCGACGGCAACACGCTGCTCGGTGTGGACAGTGACCGCACACTCCGGCTGTGGGACGTGCGCGATCCCCAGGACCCGACGCTGCTGTCGAAGCGGTCCACAGGGCACACCGACGCCGTCTACTCCGTCGCCGTGCGCCACGGCAGCGACATCGCCGCCACCAGCAGCTACGACGACACCATCCGGCTCTGGGACATCACCGACCCCACCCGCCCCCGCATGCTCGACAAGCTCACCGGGCACGCCCGCAACGTCAAGCCTGTGGTGTTCAGCCCCGACGGAGAGACCCTGGCCTCGGGCTCCGACGGCCACGACGTCCGCCTCTGGGACGTGACCGACCCGCGCCACGCTGCCCTCGTCACCGTCCTCAGGGGACATCTGCACGCCGTGGACGCCCTCGCCTACAGCCCGGACGGCCGCACCCTGCTGAGCGGAAGCGACGACCACACGGCGAAGCTGTGGGACGTCAGCGATCTTCCCCGCCACCATGAGCTGGGCGAGCTGGCGAGACACGCCGACATCGTCACCGGCGTGGACTTCGCTTCCCACGGCCGCACGGCGGTGACCGTCGGCGTGGACGGTGCGGTGAACGTCTGGGACGTGACCGACCGCACGCACCCTGCCCCGCTGGCCCACCTCACCAACCCCCGCGGGACGGTCAAGGAGGTCCGCTACCTCAAGGCGGACGGCACGTTCCTGACCGTGACCGCCCACTTCAGTGTCCAGATCTGGTACACCGACCTCGACCGGGTCCTCGCCGACGCCTGCGGGCACGTCCACAGCACCATCACCCGCGCCGAGTGGGCCCGCCACTTCCCCCTCCTCGACTACGCCCCGCCCTGCCCACGCCGCAGGTGACCCGGACCGGCCGGAACCCCGCCTGCGGACGGTCCGGTACAAGACCTGGGGCCGAGGCCGAGGCCGAGGCCGGCACGAGGCGCGACGGCCGGACGCCGACCTGAGCGTCGCGGCGGATGTCGCCACCGAACGTGAGCGCGGGCCCAAAGGTGAGCCCGCAGCGACTGCGCACCTCGCGCCGAGCAGGAGCCGGGCGCCGATGAGGCGGATGCCTCAGGTGCCTGGGACACCGGGCGGCCGACAGTGATCTCACCCCGCCAGGACGACCAGAAGTCCTGGTGGAACCACGAAAGGATCACTGTCATGTCGGAAGCTCCGGGCAACATCACCACCGCCGACCTCGACGACCTCGTCGAGCGG
Organism: Streptomyces dioscori; assembly: GCF_003024195.1. Classification (GTDB taxonomy): domain Bacteria; phylum Actinomycetota; class Actinomycetes; order Streptomycetales; family Streptomycetaceae; genus Streptomyces; species Streptomyces dioscori. Next base: position 133,270 of record NZ_KZ679054.1, on the reverse strand, counting down.
ATGCGTGAGGCCGGGCAGGACACCACTGAAGGGGAGGAGCTGAGGGCGGCATTCGCACAGCTGGACGAGATGTCCCGGGCGCAGGCCGCCGGGTTCAAGCGCCGGCTCGTCGTCGCCGCCCTGCGATACGGCGGGAAGGCGCTGGCCTGGCTGGTGCGGCACTTCAGCGAGCAGGCCGCCGAGTACGTGCTGCGTCACGCCCTGCAGCTGGCCGACTTCCTTGAGCGCGCCGAGTCCTGGGCGGTGGAGAAGATCGCTCAGTTCCTGCAGGGGTGCGGAGTTCCCGGCAACCTCGCCCTGGAGATCGCCCGCGTGATCATGGCGATCGTCGGCTGACCGGGTCCGTGTCCTGTGCGGCAGCCCGGCGAGCTGCCCCACAGGACACGCCCCGCCCGGGCCGCGGGACAGGACGGCGACAAGGCGACGTGGTCGGTCGGGTCCCACCGCCGGAACGTGCGCTCACCGTCCACACCTGAGGACCGCCGACGGCCGACGGCCGCAGGGTGAACCGGAGCAAGGCCGGTTCGCCCTGCGGCCGTCGGCGGTCCCGGCCGGTGCGCACCCGATGAGTTCGGGGCGAGTCGGCCCTGTACCGGCCGGCTCACGTTGTTCGGCATCCGTTTGTTCGGCATCGGCCGACCTGCCTTGAACAACGGGTGAGCGGCTACAAACGGTGCATCGGGTCCACCGCGGACCGGACGACGACCGGACGACGACCGGAAAGCCTAGGAGCGTTCATGCACGACAGCTCACCTGACAGCACCGCCCGTACGCCCCGGGCTGCCATTCATCCGGTCCACCTCAGCCAGGCCGGTTTCCTCCGAGCAACCGCTGCGGCGGCCCCCGCGGGCAGCCCCCAACTCCCGGTACCGGCCCAGCCGGCAACAGGTCCTCTGGGGGCAGGCGAAGGCGGCCCGGACCGCTATCGGGTCCTGCTGGTCGACAACCACCCCCTGTTCCGACAAGGACTCGCCGCGGCTGTCGACCTGGACGACGGCTTCACCGTCGTCGGCCAGGCTCACAGCGGTGAGAGCGCCCTGGAAGTCGCCGCCCGTGTTCTGCCCGACCTCGTCGTCATGGATCTCGGGCTGCCGGGCATCTCCGGCATCGAGGCCATCCGCCGTCTGCTGCGCGTACACCCCGGCACCCGCGTGGTGGTGATGACCACGATGGATGACGACGACAACCTGCTCGCGGCCATGCGCGCCGGCGCGCGTGGCTACCTTCTCAAGGCGGCTGTGTGCGAGGAGATCCTGCGCGCCCTGCACACCGTGGGCAACGGCGGTGTCGTCTTCAGCTCGGCCGTGGCCGAGCGCCTGGCCGCCCTGTTCGCCTCCTTCGCCGGCGCCCCCGCAAAGGAAGCGTTTCCCACCCTCACCGCCCGCGAACGCGAAGTCCTCGGCCTGCTCGCCGACGGACTGGGCTACCACCAGATCGCACACCGCCTGTTCGTCGCCGACAAGACCGTCCGCAACCACGTCGGATCCATCTTCTCCAAGCTCCAGGTCAACGACCGGGCTGCGGCAATCGTCCGGGCCCGCAACGCCGGCCTGGGACCCGCCTGACCCGTACGGCCGGCTGCGTGCGCAACGCCAGGCCCGTTCTGCGCAATCGGTGCGCGTAGGCGGTGGCCACGTGCAGGCTCCGTCCTGCACGTGCTCGACCGATCCCTTCGGCACCGGACACGCGCACGAACAGCAAAGCTCACGGCGGAGCTATCGGCGCCGATGCACCAACCGCCCACCGCACACCGTCGCCAGACACACCCCGTCCTCGCCGCCGAAGACAGCGAGATCGGCCCGCCCCGCCTCGACGATCACCGCGGGGCGAACCCGGGGCAGGACCACGACACCGTTGCGCTCGGCGGCACCCCGCAGGTCCGCCGTATCCGCGTACTCCGCCAGCACGGCAACCGCCCCCAGTTTCAGCAGAGCATGCACCCGCTCCCGAGGCGAAGGCGCGTCCGGCACGGGCCCCAGGTGGACCAGCCCGGGCCCGAGCACCCCGGGCCACACCCGCACCCGAGCCCCCGGAAACCGCTCTCGCAGCTCCTCCAGAGCTCCCGTCGCGGCGACCCGGTCCCCCTCCACCGCGACGGCCCCACCCTTGACGGGACCGGGACCGGGGCCGGCGTCGTCCCAGCTGTACCTCAGCTCGTCCGCCGCGTGAATGGTCAGCGCCACCGGGCCGAACCCCCTCCGCTTCGCGCCTAGTTGGACGCGAGCAGCTTCAGCTCGGGGTGGGCGGTCCCGCCCTCGATCGCGGTCGACGAGATGTGCGACTGGACCCGGTCGTCGACGGGGTCGTTCGCCGGGTCGTCGTGGACGACGAGGTGCTCGTACGTCGTGGCCCGCTGCGCCGGGACGCGCCCCGCCTTGCGGATCAGGTCGATGATCTCCATACGGTTCGAGCGGTGCTTGGCACCGGCCGACGAGACGACGTTCTCCTCCAGCATGATCGAGCCGAGGTCGTCCGCGCCGTAGTGGAGCGACAGCTGGCCGACCTCCTTGCCGGTGGTGAGCCACGAGCCCTGGATGTGGGCCACGTTGTCCATGAACAGCCGGGCGATGGCGATCATCCGCAGGTACTCGAAGAGCGTGGCCTGCGTACGCCCCTTGAGGTGGTTGTTCTCGGGCTGGTACGTGTACGGGATGAAGGCGCGGAAGCCGCCTGTGCGGTCCTGTACGTCACGGATCATGCGCAGGTGCTCGATGCGCTCGGCGTTGGTCTCGCCGGTGCCCATGAGCATGGTGGACGTGGACTCCACGCCCAGGTTGTGCGCGATCTCCATGATCTCCAGCCAGCGCTCGCCGCTCTCCTTGAGCGGGGCGATGGCCTTGCGGGGCCGCGCGGGCAGCAGTTCGGCGCCCGCGCCGGCGAAGGAGTCGAGGCCGGCCGCGTGAATGCGCCGGATCGCCTCCTCGGCGCTGACCTTGGAGATCCGGGCCATGTGCTCGACCTCGCTCGCACCCAGGCTGTGGATGACGAGCTGCGGGTACGCGGCCTTGATCGCGGAGAAGTGCTCCTCGTAGTACTCGACACCGAAGTCCGGGTGGTGCCCGCCCTGGAACATGATCTGCGTGCCGCCCAGCTCGACGGTCTCCGCGCAGCGGCGCAGGATGTCGTCGAGGTCGCGCGTCCAGCCCTTGTCCTTGGCCTTCGGCGGGGCGTAGAACGCGCAGAACTTGCACGCCGTGACGCAGACGTTCGTGTAGTTGATGTTCCGCTCGATGATGTACGTCGCGATGTGCTCCGTACCGGCGTACCGGCGGCGGCGTACGGCGTCGGCCGCGGAGCCCAGCGCGTGCAGCGGAGCGTCGCGGTAGAGGTCGAGCGCCTCTTCCGGGGTGATCCGCCCACCCTCGGCGGCACGGTCGAGGACGGACTGGAGGTCGGCCTTCTCGGTCACCGGAGCGGTCCCTTTCATAGGGGTGTGGACGGACTGATCCAGCGTACGCCAGACGATGTGATCACCCGACGTCAGGCGGTGCACACCCGAGCTGGGGCCGGGATCAGGCGGCGAACGCCCCGATGAGCAGGCCCACGAGGGCGCCCGCGATCAGGAAGGGGCCGAAGGGGATGGACGTCTTGCGCCCGGCCCTGCGGGCCACGACCAGCCCCATCCCGTACAGGCCGCCGAACAGGAACCCCGCGAACGTGCCGAGCAGCACGGTCCCCCAGCCGTACCAGCCGAGGACGGCGCCGAGACCGAGGGCGAGTTTCACGTCGCCGAAGCCCATGCCGTTGGGGCTGATGAGGAAGAGGACGAAGTAGCCGCCGCCGAGAGCCAGGGAGCCGTACAGCGCGGTCGGCCAGTCACCCGCGTGCTCGGGCGCGGCCCAGGCGCCCGCGAGCAGCACGAGCGCGGCACCGGCCAGTGACAGCGTCAGCACGTCCGGCAGGCGCTGGACGCGGAAGTCCACGACGGCGAGGAGTACGCCGAGGGGCGCGAGCAGCAGCCACACGGCCAGCTCGGGCCGGGTACCGGTGGCCGCGGCGAGGGCACCGCACACGAGCGCGGTGGCGAGGGCGACGGGGAGGCTGCCGGGACCGTACGCGCGCCCGCGCCGCCCGCCGCACTCCCGGCAGCGGGCGAGACCGATCCAGCCCCCGAACCGTCCGCCCACAGGATGCCCTTCCGGACACCGGTCCGCCCACGGCTCGTCGGGGCCGACGGAGAAGCGGTACGCGGGGCGGGGCACGAACAGACCGGCGGCGCCGCCCCACAGGACGGCGCCGGCGATCACCAACAGGTCGATCGGCGCGAGGCCGTTCATCCCGCGGCGGCGACGCCGCTGCGCCAGGTCGGCAGCAGTTCGTCGAGGAGCGCCTCGGTGCGCGGCGGCAGCCCGCGCGCGCCGCTGCGGGCGACGAGGTCCGCCGCGAGCCGCTTCAGCCGGTCACTGTCGCCGGTCGCGTGCGTGGCCCGCAGCAGCTCGTGCCACAGCCGCTCGTCTCCGGGCGCGGAGCCCAGCGCCGCGTCGAGCGCCTCGATCGCCTTCTCGGCCCGGTCCTTCTCCAGGTGGAACGCGGAGAGGGCGAGACCGATGTCCGCGACCAGCAGGGGCAGCTGGGCGTCGATGATCTCGTGGGTGAGCCAGCCGTACCGCCCCTCGGGCCGCTCGGCCAGCAGCGGCCCCCGTACGAGCACGAGCGCGTCGGTGAGCAGCCGGCCGCGCACCGCACGGCTGCCGGCGCCCCGGCCCTGGGTGGCCTCGTGGTAGAGCGAGCGCAGCACGTCCAGGTCGGACACCACGGACTTGGCGAGCTTGAGCCGCCCCGTCGCGTCGGCGGCGAGCCGCGGTGTGCCGTCCGGGTCGGCGCCGAGCCAGGCGCGCAGCCGCTCGACGAGCGCGTCCCGTACGTCGTCGGTGACCCCGCGCGGCCAGAGCGCGGAGGACAGCACCCGCGGGTGCACGCCCTCGCGGTGCAGGAGCAGCAGCGCCAGCGCCTCGTGGAGCAGCGCGCTGCGCTCACCGTCCGGGGTGTCGAGCCCGATGATCTCGTACGGGCCGACGAGCCGCGCGTACACCGCGGGACGCCCCTGCTCGCTGATGTCGACGAGGAACGGCGGTGTCGGGGTGGGCCGGTCGTCGTCGTGCTCGGGGTCGGCGTCGGTGAACAGTTCGACGACGGCCCGCTGCTGGGACACCGGCAGGAGCTGCGCGTCGAGTTCGAGGCCGAGGAGCGGCGCGAGGAGTTTGCCCTCGCTGGTGATCTCCATCTCCCAGGCGGCGCCGGGCAGGTCGCCCGACCGGGTGCCGACGAGGTAGCCGATGCCCAGCCGGCTGGCGTCGGCGGCGAGTTCGGCGAGCTTGACGGCGTCCTCGGCGGACGGCTCGGCGGCGAGCAGGACGAGGTGCGGGGCCCAACGGGTGTGCTGGGCCGGGCCCGTACGCCCGGTGAGAACGGAATCGTGCCCGGCCGCTCCCAATGCCCCGCGCCGCTGCCGCGTCTCGGCCTCCATGGTCTCCACGAGCGCCTCGATGCCGTCGAGGTGGCGGAGCCGGTTGGGGGCGAGCGGCGTCAGGTCCTCGCCGAAGCCGACGAGGGTGATGGTCATGCGGTCGGACCAGCCGTTGGTCGCCAGCTCGGCGGCCACGGAGGCGAAGACGCCCGCCCGGTCCTGCTCGCGGCCGCTCAGCGAGACGATGCCGGGCACCGACTCCAGGTTGAGCAGCAGCCGCGAGTCGTCCATCGTGCCGAGACTGACGAGCCCGGGGTACGGGGCGGCCGTGTCCACGTCCTCGTACCGCTCGGCGTCGGCGCGGGCCAGCATCCAGAACGTCTGATCCTGCCCGAGCTGCCACGGCGCGGGCGGGCGGCCGGACGGCTGGGCGAGCTGCAGGTGCAGATCGCCGTTGCCACCCATCCAGGCCGCGTACACGGTCGGCAGCGGACGGGACTCCCCCGCCAGCGACGCGGCGAGCCCGCGCAACGACAGGTCCAGCAGGCGTACGCCCTCGGGGTCGGCCCCCACCAGCAACGCGTCCTGCGCGTCGGCGGCGGCGCCGGTGGGCGTCGGCGGCTCCATGCCGCGGCGCCCGCCGACGGCACCCAGCGCGGACTGCCACAGCGCCTGGCGGCGGCGCCGGCCGAGGGCACCGAGGAGCCCGGCGGCGAGAAGGGGCGCGCCGAGGAGCGCCTGCGGCAGCCCGAACCCGCTGCCCTCACCGGCGGCGGGCGCGCCATGCTCCTGCCCGCCCTGTCCGCCCTGCTCGTGCCCCTGGCCGGGGCGCTGCTCGGGAAGACTGATGTGCGCGGTGTCTCGGTCCTGCGCACCGGACCCGCCGCCCTGCTGTCCCGGCCGGCCCTGCTCCTGGGCGCCGCCGCTGGTCCTGGCGTAGTCGGAGATCTGCCGCTGGACGTCCGGCGAGACCTTCGGGGCCTCGTCGGGCATCTCGACCAGTTCGCCGCCGCGGGCGTCACCGGGCATCTCCATGATCCAGCCGGGCCGGATGAGGCTGGCCTCGGACAGCTTCGAACCGTCGGGCTGCGCACGGTCCTTGTTGAGCTGGTAGATCTCCTTGTACCGGCGCCCGTCCCCGAGGTGGCGCTCGGCGACCTCCCACAGGGAGTCGTGGTGACGGCCCTCGGGCGGCTGGATCCGGTAGAACTTCGTGGCGTCCTCCGACGCGTGGGCGCCCCCGCCCTCCGCGTGCGCGGCGTCGGCGGCCTGCTCGGCCAGTGCGGCGGCGCTCGCGGCGGTCTGCGCCTGCTGCTGCGCCAGCAGCCCGCCCGGGGTCTGCTGGGCCGCCGCGGCGACGGCGGGCCGCTGGTTGCCCTCCAACTGCTGGCCCAACTGCGAAAGACCCGGCGTGAAGCTCGCCGCGGCGGCACCGACCAGCAGCAGCGCGGCGACGAGCTGGCGCGCGAGCAACTGGCTCGGGCCGGCCCCCGGCACGCGGTTCGGCAGTCCCACACCGGACAGCGCGGCCTTCATCTCGACGAGCACGCAGGCGGTGAACTGGGCCCAGGCCAGCCAGACGACCACGGTCAGCACGTTGATGAACGTGTCGACGGTGATCTCCTGCTGGAGCCACTCCGTCGACGGCGCCCCGGAGGGCAGCGGCCAGCCGATCTGGACGGCCAGCGCGCCGGGCACACCGACGAGCAGCACGAGCAGGGCGACGAAGGCGAGGAACGCCTTGACGAAGTCCCCCACCGTGCGGCTGCGCCGGGGCAGGGGCTGCGGCGTCCGATTCCTCGGACCCGGCGAGCTTCCCGACGGGTTGGAAGTGGTACGTCGCGCCATGGCGGGTGTCCTGATGTCGTGTGGGAAGGGAGGGAGAGCGGGGGTGTGCTGAGCCTACTTAGATCGTATTGAGCCTGTCGAAGGGTGGGCGGAACGAGCGAGCCTCGACCGTGGCGGTTTCCTCACCATCTGCCCGCTACACCCGATTCACCCGGTCAACCGCCCGCTCCCCGCCACCCGAATCGGTACGGCTTCGCAACTGCCACGGGTGCGGCCCTCACGATCCCCACACAATCCCCCGCCGCTGACCTGAGGGCCTTTACGCCCCCCTGATAGCTTCGTTCCCTGCCGCACACGAGCACACATGCCTTAACAGGGGGAGTACCACCGTGGCCCGCCACACCGTGACCACCGCCGCCCTCGCCGCCACGACGGCACTCCTGCTCACCGCCTGCGGCGGCAACGACGACACACCGCCGGACGACATCAAGGGCGCGGACAGGGCGTCGAGCGCCAGCCCGTCGGCCGCCGCGTCCGCATCGGCGGGCGGCGAGGGTCCGGACCTCAGCCTGCCGAAGGACGTCGACCTCGTCTTCGACTTCGACAAGCCGTCCGACGTGAAGCACGAGGCCGCACTAGCCGACGCGAAGAACTACCTGCGGGCGATGTACCACGGCATCGTCGCGCAGGACCCGGACGACCCGGCCTACCGGTACTACTCGGGCGGCCAGGCCGCACAGTACGTCAAGTCGCAGATCGAGGCCGCCGTGAAGGGAGGTTGGACTCCCTCCGGAACCGAGAAGTACTACGACGAGGACGTCACCACACTGAGTGATGGCAAACGCACCCTCGTCACCTTCTGCAGCAATCAGTCGAAGATCTTCAGCAAGGACATCAAGTCCGGGGAGATCAACCGCACCGAGGAAAGCCTGAGCAGCTATCTGAAGTTCCGGCTGCTCATGCTGCCGCCGTCAGGCTCCTCCCAGGTCTGGAAAGCGCAGGTCTCCGAGGTCGTCAGCAAGGCGAAGGAATGTCGGGCATGAGGATTCCGGCCTCCTCGCGGCTCCTGATCACGGGTGCGACCGCCGCCGCCGTGCTGTGGAGCGGCGGCACCGCCCACGCCGACCTGAACGGGGACAGGGCGACCACTCCGGCAACCGGTGCTTCCGGCGACGCCCAGGGCCAAGACGTGTCCGCCGCCGTCTCCCGCATCAAGGTCACCCGGATCAGCGGCCCCACCGGCGGCAAAAGCGGCAGCCTCTCGTCGACGGACGTGAACTGGACGCCACCGCCCTGCTGGTACGAGCCCGTCCTCACCTCCGCGCAGCTCAAGGCGCTCGCGGAGACGAAAGGCCTGGGATACGTCAGCCCGCACACGTCCTGGGGCGGCGAGAAGCTTTGGACGGACCACTACCGGGACGGCAAGGACGCCTACAACTTCAAGGACGGCTCTCTCGACACCGTCAAGGGGTACGAGGACTACAACACCGGCAAGGACGGCTACTTCTGGCGCGGTGTGGCCCCCGACCTCGCCGACCCGGCCTCGTGGGACTGCGAACGCGTCATGTTCTGGCAGAACGCCGGCGACATCCCCGCCGTCCCGAACGCCCCCACCGCCAAAACCCTCGCCGAGTACGCGTACGACAAGGTCCAAGTCCCCGGTACCGAGATCGAGCTGAAGCCGGCCGTCAGGTCGACGGTGAACGCGCCGACCTGGGTGTGGCTGGACAAGGGCACGTTCCAGGCGGTCAAGGTCCGCGCCGAGCTCCCGAACACGAACCTGTGGGCGGAGACGACCGCCGAGCCCGTCGCGCTGCACCTGGAGCCGGGCACCGAGGACGCGGACACCTTCCCGGCCTCCGGCGACTGCGGGATCGACGACGACGGCTCGATCGGCACCCCGTACAGGACGGGCGACGCCGGTACGAACCCGCCGTGCGGCATCTCCTACCGCCGCGCCACGGCCGGCACACCGTACGAGCTGACGGCCTCGGTCACCTGGCAGATCACCTGGGAAGGCACGGCCGGCGCAGGCGGCACCCTCCCGAACGGCACGTTCGAGACCACCCGCCCCATGACCGTCCAGGAAATCCAGTCGGTCAACCGCTGACGCGCAACCCACCGCCGGAGTTCGGCGAGCCTCCCGCTCACCCCACCTCGTTCTCCGCCACGGCCCGCCCCCGTACCGTCACGTCGCCGCCGTAGAACATTCCTGTGAAGACCGGGGAGTAGGTGAGCTGGACCTCCACCTCGACCTGGTCGGCGTTGGCGGTGACGCAGTTCGTTGCGGCTATGTCGGCGCCGGTCATGCCCATCTCCTGGGCGAAGGCCTTCACGCGGGCTCCGCAGTTCTCGAAGAGGATCGGGGCGCCGCCGCCCTGGTTCTCGTACAGCGCGTCGAGGTCGACGTCCTGGGCCGCGTAACGGGCGGCCTGTTCCGCGATGTCGGCGGCCCGTTCGCGCTTGGAGATGGACAGGCCGCCGTCGATGACGAAGGCCGACAGGGACAGGAACACGAGCGCGAAGATGATCACCGCGCCGGCGCCCGACCCGCGGTCGTCGAGGCGTTCGCGGCGCGCCGCCGCCCACGCGCCCAAGGTGTTCTTCACGCGCACCGTCACGCCTTCCTCTTGAAGGGGTCCAGCGGCGAGGTGAACGACGCCTCAAGGCGGGTCGGCACGTCCAGACCCAGCATCGCGAGGCCCCGCACCTCGCAGCTGACCTCCACGGTGAAGAGGTCCGCGTCCTCGAAACCGGCGCTGGTCTTGTTCACCGTGACCGGACCGGCGCAGACGTCCGCCAGGTCGGCGTCCGCGGCCTTCTGCGCCTCCGCCATCGCGGAGCCCTGGTCGCGCTGGAGCGAACCGGAGCGGGCCGCGTCCCTGGCCGCCCCGTCCAGTGCCCCGCGCCCGTCGACCAGTTGCCCGAAGGCCACCAGTACCAGGATGAAGAGGATCATCACCGGTGCGAGGATCACCACCTCGACGGTGGACAGCCCCCGGTCACCGAGGTCGGCGCCGCGCGAAAGCAGTCGCCTCACCACTGCGCGCATCTAGTTCCCGTCATCCTCGACGAACCGCTCCACCGGCCCCACCGACCGCGCCTGCACGGTCAGATCCAGTCCGGGGAACACCGACGGCACCTTCGCCGTGATCTCCACGCCGACCGTGTCCGGGTCCGGCTGGAGCACTTTCACGTCGGGGCCGAGCACCAACTGCGGCCCCAGCTGCGCGATGTAGCTGTCCACGACGTCCCGCGCCTCGCCGCGCCACGCGCCCGGGGACTCGTCGGCGGTGGCACGGGCCTTGCGCGCTCCGGCCTGGGCCGCCGCCTGGGCCACGTGGTCGGCGAAGAAGTACAGCGCGAACTGCACGGTCGCGAAGATCATGAAGAAGAGGACCGGAGTGAGCAGCACGAACTCGATCGCGGTCATGCCGGAGTCGCCGCGGGCGGAGGCGGCCTCCACCCGGCGGCGTACCCGGCGGACCAGGCGTCGTGCGCTCACCAGCAACCCCGTGTACGAGAGAGAAGGGACGGTCGCGGAATCAGCAGGTGCTGCCCGCGTCCGCGCCCTTGATGCAGTCGCCGACCTTGTTGGCGCCGTCGCTGAGCGCGGCGTTGATGATCGCGGCGACCACGCCGACGATCGCCACGACGACCGCCGAGATGATGACCCACTCGACCGCGGACGCACCGCGGTCGAGTTCGCCGGAGCGGGCGCGCTGCACCCGGCCCTGGAGGAAGGTGATCAGGAAGTCCACCCCCGGGATCCCGGTGCTGTAGTTCCGTCCGTTCATGGTGAGTTGTCCTCTCGAAACAGTTCAAGACAGTGCAGGGCAGTTCACGGATGCAGTTGTCGCGGAAGCGGCTGCCGGGCGCGGGGCGCCGGCCTCAGACCTGGAACACGCGCATCGCCGCCGGGAAGATCAGGAAGACCAGGAATCCGGCGCAGAGCAGCAGCTGCGCCACGAGCATCGACTGCGACTTCTCGCCCGCGCTGCCCTCGATCTCGGCGAGTTCGCGGTGCCGCATCGTCTCGGCGCGCGAGGCGAGCGACTCGCGCACCTTCGCGCCGTCGTCCGCGACCAGCGCCAGGGAGGCCGACAGGTCCTTGAGCTCCTCGACCCCGATCTCCTCCCCCAGCGACCCGAGGGCCTGCCACTGGCTGATGCCGGTGATCCGGGCGTCCGCGAGCGCGTTGCGGATGCGCTGCGTGGCCCAGCCGTCGGAGACCTCGGCGGCCGCCATGAGCGCCTCGGGGAGGCCTCGGCCGCCCGCCAGGCTCATGGACACGAGGTCGAGGTACGCGCCGATGACGCGCCGCAGGTCGCGCCGCTTCTCGGCCGCGTCCCGCCGCACTTCGAGGTCGGGCAGGAAGAAGAACACGGTCGCGAAGAGCAGGGCGAGCCAGACCGGGATGGCGGGGCTGCGGCCGAAGCCGAGCGTCCAGACGACCGCGAACATGAGTGGCCCGAAGAACACTCCCGCGGCTCCGAGCAGCACCTTCGTCGCGAGGAAGTTCTCCCAGCTCCGGTCGAGCACCGCGAGGTCGGCCCGCAGCGAGCGCAGTTCCCAGCCCTGCTGCAGGTACAGCTCGGCGACGCGCTGCCCGACCCGGGCCCGTACGCTGCCGAGCCGTCCGGCGTCGGCGTCCGAGGTGCGGTGCGCGGACTCGTACGCCGCTCCCCGCGCCCTCATGGCGTCGATGCGGGCGACCTGGGCGACCGCGCTGCGCTTGGCGGGCATCAGGGCGCGGACCAGGACGTAGATGCCCAGGCCCAGGACGGCACCGACCAGGACGGGCAGGGTCAGGGTCGAGTTCATCGGCGTACCCCCTCCTCCGGTGACAGCGGCAGCGGCTGCTGCGGGGACGAGGACGGCGGCTGGGACCCCGGCGACGTACGGGGGCGGACGAACTGGACCGCCGACTCGTCCCGCACCAGGAACCGCTCCGGCGTCTCGATCGTGGACAGCTTGCGCAGCCACCAGAAGCCGAGCGCGAACAGACCGCAGACACACGCGAGTACGAGCTGGCCGACGGCCGTTCCGTACGGTTCGACGAACTCGCGGTTGAAGATGGACAGGCCGAGCACGAAGGCGATCGACACCGCGACCACGATCTGCACCGAGCGGCGGGTCGAGGCGCGCTGGGCCATCACGCGCTGGCGCATGTCGACCTCCTCACGCGCCGACTTGGCGAGTGCGCCGAGGACCTGGCGCAGACCCGGGCCGCGCAGTCGCGCGTTGAGGATGAGCGCGGCCACGATGATGTCGGCGGACGCGTCATTGATCTCGTCGGCGAGCTGCTGCAGGGCTTCGGGCAGCGGCGTACGGGAGCGCAGGCGGTCCACGAGGGCGTCGAGGTGCGGGCGCAGGACCGGCGCGGAGGCGCGGGCGGAGGCGGGGATGGCCTGTTCGAGGCCGACGGCGCCCGCGATGGTGTCGCGCAGCGACTCGGTCCAGGAGGCGAGGGCCTCCACGCGTTTCATGGCGGCCTTCTCCTCGGAGGCGCCGCCGAAGAGCTTGTCCCAGAAGAAGACGAGGACGGCGGTCGCGATTCCGGCGACGGCCCACCGGGTGAGCAGCAGGACGACGATCCCGGCGATGGCGGCGACGGAACCGCGTCGGCCGGCGAACCGTACGAGCTCGGAGGCCCGTTCGCTCGCCTTCTGCTTCTCGTGCTCGGGCTTGGCGGGCAGGCCGCGGACCGCGGCGGTGAGCAGGGCGAGGCCGCCGCCCACCGCGATCCCGCACGCGAGCGCGTACAGGACCGTCGTGGAGAACAGGCCGCCCATGGAGCCGAGCGAGTCGAGAGCGGCCAGGGTCATGCTCGGCCGTCCCGTGGTCATGGCCGGTGTCATGGTCGGTTCTTGCATGATCAAGTCACCCCCAGTTCCCGCCGGGCAGGCGATAGCCGTACTGGATCAGGTCTTCGAGGCAGGAGATCGGCGCGTGCGGCAGGACCCTGCCGTCCGGTGTCTCGGCGAACACCTCGCTGGACAGGACGCGGCCGTCGACGCCGTTGACCTCGCGGATCGAGGTGACCACGCGCTGGAGCCGGCCGCCCGACTCGAAGTTGTTGCGGCGCTGGACGAAGACGACGAAGTTCACGGCGCCCGCGACGAGCATCTGGCTGGCCTCGATGGGCAGGCGTTCGGTGGCCTGGAGCGCGTACGTGGAGATGCGGTTGAACACCTCGTGGGAACTGTTGGCGTGGATCGTGGACAGCGAACCGTCGTTGCCCTGCGACATCGCGTTCAGCATGGTCACGATCTCGTCGCCGAGGACCTCGCCGACGATGACGCGCGAGGGGTTCATACGCAGCGACCGCCGGACCAGTTCGGCCATCGAGATCATGCCCTGGCCCTCGGAGTTGGGCAGCCGCTCCTCGAACGCCACGACGTTCGGGTGCAGATCGGCGAAGGTGTCGAGGCCCAGCTCCAGGGCGCGTTCGACGGTGATGAGGCGTTCCTGCGGCGGGATCTCGTTGGCGAGCGCGCGCAGCAGGGTCGTCTTTCCGGCGTTGGTGGCGCCCGCGATCATGATGTTCTTACGGGCCCGGACCGCGCAGGCCAGGAAGTGCCCGACCTCGGGGGTGAGCGTGCCGTTGCCGACGAGGTCGGACATGAAGACCTTGCCCATGCGGGCACGGCGGATGGACAGCGCGGGTCTGCGGGTGACGTCCATGACGGCGGACAGGCGCGAACCGTCCGGCAGCCGCAGGTCGAGCTGCGGGTTCGCGGAGTCGAAGGGCCGGGAGGACAGACCCGAGTACGCGCCGAGGATCTGGATCAGCTCGATGAGCTCCTCGTCGGTCTCGGCGACCGGATCGGCCCTGACCTCCTCGCCGTTGGCGTAGCCGACGAAGACCTGGTCGTACCCGTTGATGTCGATGTTCTCGACGTCGGGGTTGTCCAGCAGGGGCTGCAGGCGGCCGACCCCGAAGAGCGCGGCGTGCACAGCGGCCGCGTACTGCTCCTCGGTCTCGGCGTCCAGCGGCGTACGCCCGGAGTTGATCTCCGTACGGGCGTAGTCCTCCAGGATCTGGGCGATGACCGCGCGGGCGTACTGCCGCTCGTCCTCGTTGGACATCGGCGTGACGCCGGAGACCTGGTCGAGGCGGCGCTGCTCGGCGATCCGGTCACCGGCGTCCTGCCGGAACCGCTTGACGAGCTGATGGTCGACGGCGGTCATCGGCCGGCTCCGGCGGCGGGCTGCCCGTGGGGACCGCCGGCCGGTACGGACCAGGCCGCGCCGAACTGCTGGTAGAGGTCCGAGGTCACCTTGCGTGCCGAGCGGATGAGCAGCGACTTGTCGAGCCGTCCGCGCTTGCGGCCGGCCAACTGGTCGGCGCCCGTGGGGTCCGCGGCGATCGTGCCGACGACACGGGCCCCGGTCTGCGAGGCCATCAGCATGTCGTTGACCTGGTGGACGATCTTGGCGGAGTCGCCCGGGTCGGTGATGAGCACGACACCGATGAGGGGCGTGCCGAGCGCTCCCGCGCCCCGCGGTCCGCCGTGCAGCTTGGCGGTGAGCGCGGCGGCCCGGTCGCGCACCCGCGCGATGGCCTCCGGCTCGGTGCGCGACACCAGCAGGACGAGCGCGGCCTGCGCGAACATCTCGACGGCCGGGGACTCCCCGCTGATCCGTCCGCAGTCCGCGATGACGTCGGCGGGCGCGTGCTCGGAGTCGGCGAGCTGGGCGAAGGCCCGGCCGAGGGTCGGCCACAGACCGGCGAGCCCGGCCGCCTGCTCGGCGTGCGCGAGCCCGACGAGCACGTCGAGCCCACCGCTCAACGGCTGTACGTGGTCCCAGATCTGGTCCGGTACGAGTCCGCGGCGGGCCGTGGCGGCTATGGACAGCATGCCGGTGTTGGGGTTCAGCGGTCCGCCGTGCGCGGCGGCGCTGCGGTACACGAGGTCGCCGCCGGCCGGGTCGGTCTCGGCGAGCAGCACGCGGCGCGGCCAGACCGCCGCGAGGGCGACGGCCGTCGTGGTGACGCCGGGGGAGCCTTTGTCCGCGGCGAGGGCGATGAGGGCCATGGTGTGTGTGACTCTCCGCCGCTAGTTGCCGGGGACCTTGACGAGTGCGACCTCGTTGGCCGCGGCGGCACGGGCCAGCGCGGCGGCATCGCTCTCGTCGACGGTCACGGTGACGCGCTTGTTGGTGCTGCTGATGGTGCTGTCGGCGCTGTCGTCCGGAACCTTGGTGACACGGGCGTCGTCGACGATCGGGGCGCCGCCCGCGGAACCGCTCGAACCGGCCGAGCCCGTCGAACCGGAGTCCGTCTTGTCGCCCGAGTTGGCGGACGTGTTGTTGCCGACCTGGTAGGCGGCCACGAGGTCACCGACCTCGATGCCCTCGGGGTACTGCCCCTCCTTGAGGGAGAGGCCGACGACGGCCTTGCCGTCCGGGACGCTGGCCTCGGTGCCGAACATCTGGCCGATCACGAGGGTGCCGGCGTAGATGGTGGACTTGGCCTTGAGCTTCTTGAGGGTCTTGATCTGCGTCCACTTGACGTAGTTGATCCCGGCGTCGTCGGCCACCAGCACCGCTTTCACCTTGTCGCCGACGGACTCACCGGCCTGGATGTCGCCGGTCACCTTGACGACCTCGACACGTTCACCGGCGCGCAGTACGAGCATGGTCGCCCCGAGCGCGCCCACGAGGATCAGCAGCACCGCGAGTGCGGCCAGTGCGGGTTTGCGCTCGCGAGGCGGCGAGGGAAGGCGCTCCCCCATCGTCGGCTGAACCGGCGCGGAGGAACGGTTGTTGCCCGCCCCCGTACGCTCTTGGATCTTCACGCAACCGCTCCCCGTACACCCAAGAAGTTTTTCAACATTCAGGACACTTGGCACATTTCGCAAACTTGACGCACTCCGGGCACCGGGCCCTCACCGGGCGTACCGCCCGACCTGGTCGAATATCCGCCGCAAAGGTGCCGAACAGCCACAGCCGGAACGAGTGTCAAGCCACCGCACCGTATCAGCAGCACATAAGCCCCTCAAGGCGCGACCACTACCGCGAACCCCACCCACCACGACGTTATCCACGCGCAACGCGGGGCGTTCGGTTCCCTGTCGAAGAAGGGTCCGCGCACGGGGTTCCGGTCGACGCCCTCACTGTGCACCAGCGAATCATCCGCTCCCGCCCCGCCGGGTACCGGTCACGCTGCGTCCATCGTCCCTGCACGACATGCTCACGGAGGCTCACGGAGGGCCTGCGGGACGCGTGGGACGATCTTCAGCCACGGGTGGACGACGGATCACCAGGATCTGCCCGAAACCATGAGGAGCCAGTCCCGTATGAAGCGAACCGCCGTCCTGGCCACGTCCGCACTCGCCCTCGCCCTGCTCACCGGGCTGACCGCCTGCGGAGGCGGCGACTCGGACACGGACGCCGCCGGCAAACCCGGAGCCGGAGCCACGGCGTCCAAGGCCGAGGAGGTCAGCCCGGCGGACCGCCTGGCGAAGCTGATGATCACCAAGGCCGAGCTCAAGGACGCTTACGAGGTCGAGGAACCCGCGACCGAGTACGCCTTCGCCAAGTCCCAGGACGAGGTGACCGTGGACAAGAAGGAGTGCGCCCCGCTGGCGTACGCGCTGAACCAGCTCCCGCTGGGTGAGACGACGGCCGACCTCACGCGAGTCACCTCGAAGGACGCCAACGGCTACACCTACGTCACGCTCAACACCTACGCGGACGGCGGCGCGGAGTCGGCCATGGCGGACCTCTCCAAATCGGTGTCCTCCTGCGGCGGCGGATTCACCGCAGAGGCGAAGGGCAACAGCAGCCCGTACGACTCGGTCGCCGCCGAGCAGGCCGACAAGGCGGGCGACGAGTCCCTCGCCTTCAAGTCGACGATGACCTTCCAGGGCACCACGCACACGATGCACTCGGCCGCCGTACGCCGAGGTGACGTCGTCGCCGTCTACTTCGCGGTGGACGGCAGGGCGCTCGCGGAGGGCCGCCCGAGCGACACGGAGCTCGCGACGACGGTGGTGAAGACGCAGAACGCGAAGCTGGGCTGACACCACATCTGGGTTGACGCCGCATCTGGGCTGACACCACATGTCGGGGCCTGTGCGTGAGGCTTCAGCTGCCGCCGCACACAGGGCCTGCGTGTGACGCTTCGGACGGCGCCGCGCAGGACCGATGCGTGACGTTCAGACAGCGCCGCGCAGGGCTGGCCGTCGTGCCACGGCCGGTGTGATGCCTGAGAGGTCGCGTACGACGACGCTGTTGCGGTCGCGGACCGAGCGGCCGAGGGCGTACTGCGGCCACAGGCCCGCCGCCACACGCCTGCTCCGCTCGCTCCACTCGCGCGCCGGGTCGCTGCTCGCCTTGTAGTAGTTGAGGGCGTAGCCGCCCGTGTGGATCCGCAGCAGACAGAAACCGCCGGGGTACTCCTTCACGGCGCCCACCTCCTGCAGGGTGACGTGCCGCGCCTGCGGGAGGACCGTGCGCTTGTTGCGGTGGGTGTGGCCCGCGTGGTGGAGGAAGACGCCGGGGGCGGCGGCGTACGCGTCGAGGATCGCGCGGGCCTGGCGGCGGTTGAGGCGTTGTCCGCCGGTCACGGGGAACGGCGAGTTGCGTACGGTCAGCGGGTGGTGCCCGAAGACCACGGTGGGCTGGTCCTTGTGCGCCCGCACATCGGCCCGGAACCAGGCGAGTTGCTCGTCGGAGAGCCCGCCGGACCCTGCGCCGCTCCCCTTCTTCTCGTACGTGTCCAGCCCAACGATCCGCAGCCCGCCGAGGTCCCGGGCGAAGTACGCGGACTCGCCGCCCGGTCCGCCGTTGGCGGGGAAGGCGTCCAGGAAGTTGTCGCCGCGCCCTTCTTGCAGGCCCTGCCGACCGCGCCGGTCATGGTTGCCGCGTACGACGAAGTAGTCCCGCCCGTGCGTGCCGAATCCGTCCAGCAGGCGTCTGGCCTCCGCCAGGTCCCGCGGCGCCCCGCCGGCGGATATGTCCCCGGCTGCGAGCAGATGGCCGGCCCCGCGCCGATGCGCCTCCTCCACCAGCGCCCGCCCCATGATCTCCGGGTACGGGCCGAGACCGAGCCGCTGGGAGATACCGCGCATCAACGGCATGCCCGTCACCAGCCCGGCGGTGGTTTCGCCGAGGTGCAGGTCGTTGCAGAGGGCGATCGACAACACATGCCGCCCGGGAGGGGGTTGGGGGGTGGTGAAGGAGTACGGGCCGCCGTGGGAGCCGAATCCATGGAGGGAGGTGCCGACGGCGTTGCCGCTCACCAGGTGCAGTGGTGTGGGCGTGGCCACCGAACCCCGGGAACGGGCCTGGTAGTAGTACGTCTGCCCGGGTTCGAGGTCCGTCAGCTCCACATAGTGGTGAGCGGTGTCGCGGCCCTCGGAGGCGGTCCGGTTCAGATGGGCGGGATGGGTGCCGTAGACGACCTCGCCCTCCGATTCCACACCGGTGTGCCAGGTGATGACGGCCATGTCCTCGGTGAGGGTGACCAGTTCCAGATCGACGGCGGCCACGGCGGACACGGCGTCGGGGGGACGGGCTATGGAGTGAAGGGTTCGAAGGAGGGCGTGCGGGGCGGTGAGGCAGCATGGCATGCCTGTTTTGTGCCCACGTGCGGTGAACGCGAACTCCTATGGCTCCCCTACGGCTCCTGACCGTCGTCTGTCGTCTCGGGGTACGCGACGAAGGTGCCCTTGGCGGGGAGGGTGATGACGAGGCCGCGGTCGCGGAGTTCGCGGACCGCTCGGCGGGCGGTCAGATAGGCGACCCCGTACTCCGTACCGAGGTCACGCTCTCCGGCCAACCGCGCACCCGGCTGCAACTCACCCGACGCGATACGGGCAGCGATGTGGTCTGCCACCTGCATATAGACGTACGCGATCTTGTTCGGGTCGATCGGATAGTCACCTGTTTCTGCTGCCATGACTACCACCGTAAAACAGCGCTGAGCTGCAGTGATGGCCCTACAGCTGCTAACTGCTATGCACTGACATGCGTAGCAATGTATGCTCACGGCGTGAAATACCCCGGCGACGGCGGTAACCGTCCCGGGGCATGGCCAACGCTTCGAAGGAGCGTCAACGTGCTGGACCTTACCCTCCACCTCCTCCCTCTCCGCCTCCTCGCCTGGGTGCTGAACCTGTGCACCCCAAGCCCGCGCGGCCGTCACCGCCTGGGGTCACTCCCGCCGCTCCGTTACATCCCGGTCCCACCACCCCACCGCTTCAACTCGATCCGCAGCCGCCGCGCAGCGGAACACGGCATTCACGGCGTCCCGGTGGCTGCCCGATGACGCGCCCCGCCGTGCGGATGTGCGCACGCTGCCACCGGGTGACGGCCCAGCCGGTACTGGTCCACGAGGTGCACGCGGCGACGGGCCCCGGCTTCAACGTCTACGCGTGCCCGGAGTGCGCGGACCAGTACCCGCCCATGACGGACGTACTGGAACTCACGCAACCCACTCCCCCTCACCGGAGTGCGCGCCTCACCCTGCGCGTCTACACGGTTGACGCGCGGGGCGCCGTGACCGGGGAGCGAAGCAGGGTCGAGATCCGGACCGGCGGAGGAGCCGGGCCGCTGCCGTCGCCACTGCCGCAGACGTCGGCGTACCCGCCGTGCGGGTGCCCGCGCTGCCGGACGCCGGAGCGCGGCGCGACCCAGCAGAACTGAGGCGGGGCGGGCCTCGGGCCCCGGACGCAGGTCGGCGTCCGGGGCTCCAGGCACATGCGGGTCATATCCGGGGGCATGTCCGGGTCCGCTGTGCACTCAGACACGATCGGGTCACTTGCGCCATCGGCTTGCCCTGATTTCTCCAGGTCCGCCCGTCCGCACAAGGGAGTTCGCGGTAGCGAAAGCCTTGACCCCACGGATACCGTCGTGGCTCTCGAATACATCTGAATCACACGGGGGTCCACTGTGAAGCGCCGCTCTTTGCCCGTTGCTACCGCGCTCGCCGCGACCGCAGCCCTGCTGCTCACGGCGTGCGGCGGCGGGGACGACAAGTCCAGCGACAACGACAAGATCGCAGGCGCCGACCAGGGCTCGAAGAAGCCGACGAAATCGGCGGAGCCGGCGGGTGCGGGGTCCGAGGACAGCCCCGACGGAGTGGACGTCTCCCTGCCCAAGGACATGAACCTGGTCTTCGACTGGGACAAGCCGAAGGCTAAGAACGAGGCGGCGGCTATGGATGATGCGGCGAACTATGTCCGCGCGATCTACCGCGGCATCGACAAGGGGACGGCGAAGGACGCTGCCGTCACCACGTACTCCACCGGTGAGGGCCTGACCTACGCGAAGACGCAGATCGACAGGAGGGTCGACGGCGGCTGGACAGCCACTGGCACCCGGCGCCACTACCAGGCCGCCACCCGGTCCGCCGCGAACGGCAACTCGGTGGAGGTCGCGTTCTGCGTGGACTCGAACAAGTTCTACAGCGAAGAAATCAAGACCGGGAAGGTCCTCAAGACCAAGCCCAGCATCGACGGCTTCGACTACTTCAAGATCATCATGGTCAAGTTCCCCACCGGTGAAGGCCTGTGGCAGGCGTCCAAGGTGCTCGTCGAGACGAAGGCGGCGAAGTGCCAGTGAACACACCACGGCGTACGCCCCTCAGCATCAGCACGGTTGCGCTGGTACTGACTCTCGGCACGCTCACGCTCGGAACACCGGCCAGTGCGACGGAGACGCCGAGCAATAGTGGGGACACCAAGACGGATCAGAAGGGCGGCGGCGACGGCACAGGCATCTACGCCGCCGCCAGCGTCCAGTACTCCGGAGCCGTGACGAAGAGCGGCAGCGCGGGGAACGTCGCCTCCGCCGACGTCAACTGGACGCCGCCGCCCTGCTGGTACGCCCCCTACATGGGCGCCAAGGACTTCAAGAAGAAGATGTCCGGCGACATCGACAAGTGGCAGAACGACCCCGCCATCACGGGAACCGCGGGCTCGGCCATCGGCGAGATGCAACGCCACTACGAGGACGACTACGGCTGGACCGACACCCCCGGCTACAAGGACTACAACGTCGACAAGGACGGCGAGGGGATGTTCTGGGCCGGCGTCGAGAACCCGAACGAGCCGGACTACCTCAAGCGCACCTCGTGCAGCGCACTCCCCTTCTGGGTCGACAACGGCGAAGCCCCGCCCCCGCAGTACGAACAGGCCATCACCCCGGAGATGCTGGCGGCCCTCGCCTACCAGCACATGGAACTACCCGGCACCAAGGTGACACTCGCCCCCGAGGCGATCACGAAGGTGAACCTGCCGACGTGGGCATGGCTGGACAAAGCCACGTTCGACGAGGTCCAGGCAACAGCCGCGATCAACGTCCCCGGCTTCAACATCCAGGCGACCACGACGGCGAAGCCGAAATCCCTGACGCTCAGCCCCGGCACGGCGGATGCCACGACAATCCCCGCCGACGGCGGCTGCCCGATAGTCGACGGCAAGATCGGCGAGCCCTACGCCAAGGGAAAGGCCGGCGAGACGCCGCCCTGCGGCATCATCTACCGCCGCTCCTCAGGCGGCGCCGCACTCCCCCTCAAGGCAGCCCTCACCTGGGAAATCAGCTGGACGGGCACGGGCCAGGCGGGAGCGATCGGTATGCCGGACGGCACGATCGAGGCCACCCAGAACATCACGGTGGAGGAGATCCAGTCGGTGAACCGCTGACTGACGGGGGAGCGAAATGGCAGCCGATGCCAAACCGAAGCAGGACAACCCGGACCGGGAACGACTGCAACGGCTGAAGCGGGAGCTTGAGAAGGAACGGTCCGACCTGGTCGACGCCCTGAAGAGGGGGGCGGGGGACATCGGAAAGGGCGGCCGGGACTCCACGAAATCATGGGTGGGCAAGACCGCTGACAAGTGGCACGGCGATGTTGTCGGCCACCGCAGGACCGTACGAGCCCGTATCGACAAGGTGCTTACGGACATCCAGCGCGAGATCGACCGCATGCCGGAGAAGGTCACACCCGAGGAAGCCGGCGCGATGAACCGCAACCGGCGAATGTACTGAAAGCGGCTGAAGGTCGGCAGCGGGTGCGCTGCGAACGGGGACAGTGGGCATGGACAAGGCTGACAGTTCAAGCGGCGGGAGTGTCTTCTCGGGCATTGACCCGGACGCGCTAAAGGGCACGATCGACTCCGTACAGCGGGACCAGGAGAAACTCCAGGACCGGGCGTCCTACTACAAGACGGAACTCGCCCACTACGGCGTGGGCGCCGAGGAACTGCAGGACATCCTGCACGTGGCCGGCTGGGCCCGGGACGAACTGCCCATGCTGAAGAGGCGCTACCACCTGTCCATGAACATGGACAACAGCCCCTTTTCCGCCTTCAAGGGCATGGTGCAGATCAACGAGGCGAACGTGACCCGGGCCGCCAACGCCGCGGCGGCCAAGGATGCGAAGCGCGCGACGAAGCTCGCGAAGAAGGACCCCGAAGACCTTTCCCCTGCAGAACTCTCCGAACTGAACACCCTCTTCGCCCTCAACCACGACCAGTACCCCTTCGCCGAGAAGGTCGTAGGGGCCCTGGGAGCGAGAAAGACGCTGCAGCTCTGGTACGGGATGAGCAACCTGGGCAGCGCTCCGGGATACGGTCGCCCCTCGGACTTCAAAAGCTCCGACGCCCTCGACGACGTACAGAGGAACCTGAGCCTCACCGTTGCGGCGGCGACCAATTCCACCGCACCGGCGATGGTGCGGTGGAAGAAGGACATGGTCGTGCTCGGAGGCGACCCGATCGCAGAACCGGGCCCTCCCCCGTACGGCAGCTCGGGTGGCCCCAAAGGCTTCCTTGTCATGAGCAACCTGATGCGCTTCGGCGACTACGACGACAAGTTCCTCGAAAACTACGGAACAGCGCTGATCAAGGAAGACAAGCAGGTCCTGGACGGCCCCGGCCCCGCGTGGGGAGCCACGGGCAGGCTCAACCACGTGGGCAACGACAAGGGCAACGATCCCCTCACGGGCTACATGAAGGCCCTGTCGAACAGCCCGGCCGCGGCAACGGTGTTCTTCACAGCGAAGCAGAAGAACGAGGCAGGCAAGCCAGAGTCGAACTTCAAATACCTCTTCGAATCCCGAGAGTGGCCAAACGACAGCAAGCCGGGCGAGGAGAGCGTGACGGGCCGCAACTCCCTGGGCCACGCACTAGAAGCAGCAATGACGGGCCATCGCCCGGGCGAAGAGGCCACAACAGAGGACGTAAAACACTCAGAAGCCCAAGCCAAATTGTTCGAATCCCTGGTGAGATCAGTATCCGAGGATCAGGACCTCCTGCGCAATCACGAGTATTTTTCGGACAGTTTCGCGAACATCTCCGCCGAGTACATGCCGGATATGCAACGTGCTCTGGATGCAGACATCATGTACGGGGACAAACTATATCCGACTTCCGGAACAGCGGCAGAAATGGATACAGCAGATACTGTACGGTTCCTATATGCGGTGTCCCGAAATGGAGAAGGATATGAGCGACTCATGGTCTCTCAACACGTATACGCCGCCGCACTGATGGAAGCCCAGGTAAAACACCCTAGCACCTACCCGCAACCGGCTGATGCCGCCATCGATAAAATCACCTACGGAACCGGCCTGTTCCAGGGCGTGATTGGTGCGGGGCAACACTTCCAGGCCGATAAAGACAGCGCTGATTCGGCCGCACAAAGCAGCGCATGGAAAGACCACGCAAGCACGTGGGGAGGCTCCTTGGTCGGCAGTGCGACAGCCATTGCGATGACTCCATTCACCGGTCCCGGCGGCGTTGTCGCGGGTGGCCTCGCCGGAACAGCAGCAGGAGAAATTTTCAGCGGTATCCTCGACGGTTTTGGCGATGACGGAGAGCAACGAAAGGAGCAGGTCTACCAGAACGTGAAGAACACAGCACAGAGTGAACGCTCAGCAATCCTGACGACCCAATATTCCGTCAGGGCTGCAACCGGTGATGATTCGGCTGCATCCAGGGCTGGTGACCAGGCAGGCAGGGGTTTTGCCGATGCAGTCCCTCTGATTGACAAGCGTGTAGCTGCCGAGTAGCGGTTCGGCTTGAAATTGAATGGATGATCAACATTGCCTCCGAGCGACCGTAAATTCCTACGGAAAACCTTCATCTACGGCGTGGTGATCGCGGTTGTCGGCGCAGCCCTGACTATCGCCTACCTATTTGGGATCTTCCAGAAGCGCGGGGATATCAAGGCCGAAGACATCTGCCGCAACGTACCCAATCGACCAGAGGTCGCCAAGGTATTCAGCTCCGCGCTTCCCGAGGCTTCCAGATACGACTTCGAACAGACGTGGAGGCCGGACGCGGACTGGGGTTTCAGGAGCCGATGCGGCATTAGAGATGAAAACGATAACGCCCTCTTCTACCTAGACGCCAAAGCAGGGCCCGACAAGTCATGGCAGGAGTGGATCAAGACTCACATTCCACGGAATTCCGGCGGTAAGTTCGATTACTTCAATGTCGGGCTCAAGGGAATCTACAATTCCAAATTCGCCGCCATCTGGGTACCCTGCTATGCGCACGAAAAAACAAGCAAATCGAGGTACAATATGACCGTCTTCGCCGACGCCCTGAAACCCCTCGACGCCTCGGACAAAGAAGCCCGCGAGATCCTCAAAGACCTGGCGACAGACTTCGCCCGCCAAGCCCACAAGGACGCCAAGTGCGACCTCCCGTCCAAGCTCCCGAACTGACGCCAAAACTCCGAAACTTGTCGCGCAAAGAGGAGTACGGAATTTCCGCAGGCTCAACACCCTCGACGGAAGCGAACGACTTCGGACGTTTTCGTAGGCCCCTCGTCTACGGCGGAATGGCCGCAGCTACCGCCGCGACCTTGATCCTCGCCCACCTGCTCGGAAGCTTCGAGAGGCATGGCCACGTTCGGGCCGACGACGTGTGCACTCACGTGCCTGGCAGGGAGAAGACCGCCGAGATTCTCGACTCTGTGCTACCTCGGGCCCCGAATTACAGCTTCAACGGGACTTGGAGACCAGATCGGAACTGGGAATTCAGGAGCACCTGCACCGTAACTGGCGATGCCTCCGAATCCCTCCTCATCCTGGCAGCCGAGATGGGATCGGCCAGACCCTGGAAACAGTGGGCTGAGACAGAAATCCCACCGAACTCTGGGGGCAAGACCACCTACTTCGCCGCCGGCCTCAAGGGCGTCTCCAATGCGGAAGTGGCCGCGATCTGGGTCCCCTGCTACGCCAGCGAGAAGACCAGCAAGCAACCCTGGAACATGACCGTCCTCGCCGACGCCCTGAAACCGCTAGAAACCTCAGACAAGGAAGCACGCCAGACTCTCATCGACCTGGCGACAGACTTCGCCCGTCAGGCCCACAAGGACGCCAAATGCGACCTCCCGTCCAAGCTGCCGAGCTGAGGACGGGGACCGCCCCAGGCCTACTTGCCGGGGAACGCCCAGACATACTTCGTGGCGCTCTGGCCGG
This sequence comes from Streptomyces dioscori, assembly GCF_003024195.1. Lineage (GTDB taxonomy): Bacteria > Actinomycetota > Actinomycetes > Streptomycetales > Streptomycetaceae > Streptomyces > Streptomyces dioscori. Next base: position 107,630 of record NZ_KZ679054.1, on the reverse strand, counting down.
CATCGAGAGCGCCGCCGGGCGCAGCCTCGGCCGGGGACTCCGACGCCACGGCCGCAGCCTGCGACCCCGCCTGCTTCGGCTTGGCGTCTGCGCCGTCGTCGTCACCGCCACCGCACGCGCACGCGCACGCGCACGCGCACGCGGTCAGCGAAAAGGCGAGTACGGCGACGGGCACGGCAACGCGCACCGCGGTCTTCCTGTGCAGCGGAGCAACTCCTGATAGCTGTAATCCCCCGACACAGCAGGTCGTAAGTACACGTTGCTGTACAGGGAAGCAAAGAGCGTTTCACCCGCACTGCTTCACAGCATCTACATGCTGCGGTCGCGTCACCGCGACACCAGCCCTGCCTCGGTCCTGCCGCGGTCCTGCCGAAGGCTTGCCGATGGACCACACGCCCGTGGGCCCAGACACGATCGCGCCACATCCCCTCACGACTTGCCCTGCTTCATCCATGTCTGCCCAGCGGTGCAAGGAACTTCGCTGTAGCGAAACCGATCGCCCCACGGATACCGTCATTGCTCTTGACTGCATCTTTGTCTCACGGGGGTTCACAGTGAAGCGCCACTCCTTGCCCGTTGCTGCCACGCCCGCAGCTGCCGCAGCCCCACCACTGACGGCCCGCGGTAGCGAGCACGACAGGTCCGGCGACGATGCAGCGGAAGCCGGCCACCTCGCGCTCTGAAGAGTCATGCCACTGACCCTCGGCAGGGAATTGGCACGCCCTAGAGCGAAGCAGAAAAGGATCACTTAGTGGGCTTCAAGGGAATGGACGATGTCCAGGCGCCGAAACTGGCTGCCGCCGTCGACGTACTGGGAGGAACTCTCTCCATCCAGGGCGGCTTGATCAGCAACATTCTCGCGAAATGGGAAGCGAAGGCGGAAGGCGTCTCCGACTTCCCCAAGAAGGCATCCTGGGCGCAGGACGAGGCCAAGGACATCCGTCGTCGCCTGGGGCTGTCCCTGGACGACCCGGAGGCGGTTCTCACTTTCGCCGGTCTTGCCGGCGCACTGGAGACGTGGAAGGAGTTCAAGGAGGGCACCCTCAAGGACATCAAGACGCCCTTCAAGATTCTCAAGATTCCCACGGCCATCGAAGCGTCCATGCACCTCTACCAGAGGTGGGCCCAGGGGCAGAACGTGGCAGGCGCACGCGCCGTTTGGGAACTCAACAAGTACTTCGGTTCTCCGGCCGCGCGCACCGCGGCAAAGCGCGGCGAACTCCTGCAGGAGCTCCTCAAGGACCAGCGGATCCGTAACTGGTACAAGGAGCCCTGGAAGTGGCAGCAGGCGGTCCGGAACACCGCCATGCGCCTCAAGATCCCCTACGCCGCGAAGCTCTTCTCCAAGGCGCCCGGGACCGGTTTTCTCGCTACGCGTGTCTTTCTTCCGCTGGCCGTGGTGAGCGGCGTCAAGGAGATGTTCCTCCCCACGCACGACGGCGCGCAGGGCTGGGCCGACCGCGGCATGGGCGGCGTCCAGGCCGCGGGTGCCGTGGCCGTACTGGGTGGCGCGGGCATGGCCACAGCCCTGGGCGCGTCCGCGGCCGTGGCCGCCGCGGTCCCCGTCGTAGGCTGGGTCGCCCTTGGCGTGGCCGGGGCCTACTTCCTGGGCAGTTGGGCCTGGGACAAGTGGGGGGACGACATCAAGGACGGCGCCAAGGAGGCCTGGAAGGCCACCAAGGAGTGGGGCAACGACATCAAGGACAAGGGCGCCGAGATCGTCGCCGGTGCCAAGAGTGCCGTCACCAACCTGGTCCCCAACGCCATCCGCAAATACAGCTTCTGGTAAGCGAGCATCGGACTAACAGTCATGAAAAGCCCTGAAATCGACATGGAACTCCAGGAGTTCCGCGGAATCCTGGCCGAGGCGCTCTCCGAAGGGGGAACCCAGCCCCTCCTGAGGCTCACCGACGAAGAGATCGCCATTCTCGATCCCGACTCGCTGACCGAATGCATCGCTCCCACCCCACGGATCACCGAGCTCTCCGGTCAGGAGCGCGACTGGGTCTATGCCACGGCGCTGCGGTCCCTCGTCTCGCGGGAGGCGGTCGAGGTCACCAACATCGACGAACTCGACGCCGTGCTGCGAGCGGCGTTCGCGAGTTCTCAGTCCGGCGATGCGGCTTCCGGTGCCACTGTCCCCGCCGACGGCACGGACCCCGGTTCCGTCCCGTCCGGGGTGGACCTCGACATGCGCATCACCCCCGAGGTGAGTCTCGCCCTGACCTTGCGGCGAACCGCCGCCCGCGCGCTGGCGGTTGAACAGCACACGTCGAGCGGTGTCACACACATGCTGGTCTACATACACGCCGAGGACCTGTACCTCGTGGAGCGTGTGACGGGCGGCGGCCTGCACATGTTCACCCTCGCCAGTTCCGCCAAGGACGCGGCGGACATGGTGCAGCTCTTCATCGACCCGTTCGAGGTCGCCGACAAGGACAGCCGCGTCCAGCAGATCACGCCCGAGCAGATCAGCGACGACAACGTCGGCCGTGCCCTCGGCGAGGCCATCAACAACGCGCTCGTCGTCGGCCAGACGGTCCTCCTCGCCGACGCCCCGGGCCCCCTCCTCACGACGTACGCCACCGACAAGGACCTGTGGACGGTGTACGTCGAGAAGCCGAACGCCCCGACCGGCATCGAGGCGCGTGCCGTCGGCAAGACATCACTACACAGGGCGATCACCAAGCTGATCACCCCGGCCGCCACCAGCTGAGGAAGGAAACATGTCCAGAGAGAGCGACTGCCGAGAGGACGTACGTCTCCTCAAGAAGTACGCGGACGAACTGGAGCGCTCCGTCGACAACGTCCAGCACCTCTGTGGCACCGGCACCTGGACGGGCCCCAAGAGCGAGCGTTTCCGCGGCGAGTGGTCCGGCCACAAGAAGCAGATCACTGACGCCGTGGCCAATGCCCGCGCCGCCATAGACAAGGCGCTCAAGCGCGTGGAGCAGGAAGAGGCGGACAAGAAGAAGACGGGAACCGGAAACTAGCGCCGTGGCCAACCAGCAACGCACCCCCACTCGCGTCCCGGCCCCCACCCCGGTACGCCGGATCACCGCGGCGGTCGTCGACGCGCTCACCGCCCTGATGTGCGGCCTCGCCGCCGGCGCCGCGACCGGCGTGAAGGTGGTCGACGGAGTGGTCGAACTCCGACCGCAGTCCCCCGCGGTGTGGGGTGCGGCGCTCGGCGCGGCCCTGAGCGTCTCCTTCGTGAACCACGTCCTGCTCACGCTGGCGACCCGGGCGAGCCTGGGGAAGCTGGTGGCAGGCCTGCGTGTGGTCCGGGCCTCGGACGGCGGGCACCCCCGCTTCCTCCGCCTCACCGGCCGCTGGCTTTTCGGCTTCTACTGGACAGTCGTGTTCGTACCTATCCATCTGGCAACGGACAGCGACGTCGAACAGCAGGACGCGGTGGGACTACGTATCGTGCGCCGCAAGAGCTGACCGAGGATCGCCAACGCTCTTGGCGTTCACATCACCGAACGGATCGGAACGAGATGCGCCACAGCCGAGCGATGGTCGCGGCACTGTCGATCGCAGCTCTCGCCTCGTGCACGAGCGAGGAGCCGCACGACGAGGGCCAGCCCTCCACAAGCCCTGTATGGATGAAAATCGAGAGTTCGTCCGACTTCGTGAGGGGAGAGCCGGGACCGCTGGCTCTCGCCGTGGACAACAGCGAATCAAAACGAAGCAACGTCGACGTCAGTCTTTCCATCAGCTTGCAGCACGCACCCAAGGGTGACGTCGCCATTGAATACCAGGACCTCGGATCCTCATCGTGGAAGACTCTCCGTCTCTCGTCGAAGGCCGCCGGCAGCAACAAGGATCTCAGCGGCACGTTTCAGACCGCATTGCCTTCAGGCCGCAGTACATTCAACCTGCGCCTGACCCCTGGAATGCGTCCCACTGACAGCGGTCAGTCCATCGGCGTGACCGCCAGGATAAGCAAAGCACGCACGTCAGTGGCCGTCGCCCATGGATCAGCACGATTGACCAATTTTCAGGTCGCGGAGGATTCGGGGGCCGAGTACGTGCAGCGAGGAGGCGGTTGGTCCGAGTACGACTTCTCGGTGAAGAATCGCTCCGCGGTGGACTACCCGAAGATCCAGATCCTGGCCTTCCTGTGCGAAGACGTCGAAGGCGACTGCAGAGCTGCCGAATCCACTTCCGCCCTGTCTGTCCAGTGGAAGACAGCGAACGGCTGGAAGGAATTGAAGATTCCCTCCCCCGGCCCCACTCCGACCTCCGACGCCGTCCAGAGTCTGGAGGATGACGCGGCGCTCGTCTCCGACATCGGCCTGTCACGTGATGAAAGCAAGCCGCTACATTTCCGAATCAAGGAAACAGGAGATCTTCGCGCGGGCTCGTGGCAGGGGCAGATTCAGCTCACGGCACGACTCAAGGGAGCAAAATCCACCACCGCATTCAGCTCTAAAGGTATCGCATTTCACATCAAATGACGCGCCTCGGGGACGGCCCGTCATTCCGCTACTTTCCGCAGCTTCTGAAACTGCTTTTCAGATATTCGCTTCGGCACGGTGACGAATTCGTTTGCGTACCGGGTGGCAGCAGAGATTCTGACCAGGGTCGCCCCCTCCCGCATTACGACATATCGGATCTTCATTCCCGCCTGATACTCGAACAAGATATTGATTTGACTGCCGGACGACGTCTTGTCGGAGGTGACTCGCCGAACCTTGTTCGTCTGACCCGAATACGTGAGATTGAATCCCGAAGAACAAGCCGTGACAGCGCTCTTGAGGTCCTTCAATGCGTCCTGAGCCGCCGCCTCCGACTCAGCACTTGTCAAAATGAGCTGATAGTCGGCATCCGGCTTCTCACTCTTGGTGATTCTCTGACGTGCCGAGCGTTTGTCATACGCTGACATCTCGGGAGCAATAGCGAACGCGACAATGGGCTGACAAGCCTTCTTGTCCGCTCGTGCCGACTTATCCGTCTCGGCACGTGATTCGTCGAAGAAATTGTATCCCGGTACATCTCCCTGACTCAGCACCGCGCGGGAGATCTGTGACTTACTCAACGGTTCTGCTCCTGCTTCATCCCCGCACGCCGCGGCCCCGAACAGCACAACGGCAAGGCAAGTCATCACGACAGATTTCCGGCCGACGACCGGCGCCATATCCTCGGACTTCCCTGCCTTTTTCTCGAACACACTGCCTCCTGTTTTCGCCTCTGCACCGAGAAATACATTCTGTACAGCACTAGTCGTTCTGGCCGGGCCAGTCCCAGGCGTTACGGCCGTCGGAAAATGGCGTGTACACCTTCTGGACCACGGCAGGGTCGCGCAGCCATTCGCCATAGGCCGTGCGTTGCCTGGGTGACATCTTTTCCGGATCCATCACGACTCCATCCTTCGTCAGGAAGTTTCGCGACGAGTCTCCCTTGATATATTGTTTCGGGTTTCCGGTGTACGTCTCATGACTTCCGTCCACCTTCCATACCTCGACTTCCGGGATGTACCTCGCGTCGAAACCACCGTTCTTCTCGCGTAGGAGGTCGTTCGCCTGATCCTGGTAAGAGGTCTGCCAACTCGTGTCGATGGTCGCCTTTTTCACGCCTTCGATCTGGTGCCGAAGAGCAGCCGGTGCGTTCGATGCATCGACATGGACTCCATCCTTTATCCAAACCGTAAGGACGTCTGACACCATCCCATAAGCAGCGCCGATAGCAGCGCCTTTGGCGCCCGCCATACCCGCTCCGCCGGTAGCACCCATTGCCACACCCGTCACTTGGTCAATCAGGCCGTCGCGGAACGCGTTGGTGTCCTCAACCCACTTGTCGCGCTCTGCGCCCAGTTGATCGGCAACGGTGCGCATGTTCTCGTAGTAGAAGCGTTGCATCATCCCCTTCTGCGCCGAGATATAGCGCACAGAGTCACCCGTACGATGCGGGTTGATGTCGTTCTCCTGCGCGATCATCTTCTCGTTGTACCCCTGGAAAAGTGCTCCGATGATTCCAGCACCCCGGGGGTCGCGACCGGCTTCCACCGTCAGCGCTCCCCACATGTCCTGGGAAAACTCAAGACCTGCACGCTTCTTATCCTGCCCGGCAAAATAGGACTTGTCGCTCCACTCCTTTCCGCCACTCCACAAATTATTGCTCACAGGCGACGTCACACTGTGCTCGACGTCTTTCCAGTAAGAGGTCAGGATGCTGGTGTAAACGGCGGACGTACCGTCGATCGGATGTACGTTCTTCAAATCGCCCTTGCTGTGCTGATAATTCTCATAGATCAGCCGTGCGGCGTTCTTCTCCGCCAGCGCCGGGTTGTCCTTCCGCAGCGTCACGCTTCCTGCCTGCAGAATATTGAGGAAAGCTACTCCACGCTCTGCTGGTTCATCGACCTTCCAGGGGCCCGTGGAGTACAGCATCGACTGGACGCCGTCCGGATTGTGATCCATCCACTCACCGGAAGCTTCAGAGTTCCGTGAGATGGCGTCGAACAGCTGCTCGTAGCCGTCCTTGCTCCATTCCCCCTCACCAATTCCACTGTTTCCGAGGAACTGGTTCTCGTTGGTCTTGGCATCCTTGCTGAACACACGGTCACCGAACGCCACAAGGAAGTCCTTGTCATGTGACCCACCACGGAGCAGCGGAGTCAGGCGGTCCGGCCGGAACCCAAAGTGCTCGTCAACCGCAGAATCGTCGAACCATTTATTCCACGCCCGCTGCTTCTCCTTGGGCGTCTTGCCCTCAAAAGCCACCTTCGTATACGTACCGAAGGTGTCGGCAATCACTTTACGGTCCTTCTCCCGCTGCTCGGCGTCATCCTTGTAGAAATCACTGTTGCGGTCCCCCATTTCCTGGGACATCCACAGCAGGTTCCGCGAACCGAGCACGTCGTAGAAGGACTTCACATAGTCGGCGTCCGATTCGTTCGCACGTAGGTCTGCGAACATTTCTGGAGTAATTTCCTCCCCGTTCTCAAGCTTTTCTTTGAAATCATCCCCCAGCTTCTTCCCATTCGCCTGGGACTGCTTGGTCTGACCGACCATGCTCTCCTTGATCCGCACCATTCCCTTGTAGCCGTGGCCGTACTTCTCATCCTCGGCGATGGAGAGGTGGTGGCGGCGTCTGAGCATGGGGAGTTGGTTCTCGGACCAGCCGGCGATGGCGAGCAGCTCGGTCAGCGGGTCAGTTTCGACGCCGTATCGCTCGAAACTCGACTTGATCCACGTCGCGCTGGACTTCAGCTTCTCCTGGTCCTTCTGGAGAGACTGGATCGTCTTGGCCAGCTGTTCCGGGTCGATGCCGGAGAAACCGTCCTCATCGCCTGCCATAAAAATGTCCCCCGTACCGTGCGGTTGCTTCAGCTTGTTCAGTGTCAACGCCGCTCCGCGTCGTCAACGCAGATCCATCCGCATCATCTTCGCCTCGGACGGCGACACCTTCTCGGGCAGGGAGTCGATCCTCCGTTGCACCGCCGGGATGAGCTTGTCGATCTCCCTGATCATGCGGCCGCGGTTACCTTCGATTTCGTCGTGCCACTTGTTGGCCGTCTTGCCGACCCAGGATTTCTTTTTGTCCCCAACATCCTGAGATGCCGTCTTAAGGCATTTTTTGAGCTCTTTGACCTCCTCCACGAGATTACTCTTCAGCGTCTCCAGCTGAGTTCGATAAGGGTTATCGACCTTCGGCTGCTCGTTCGTATCGCCCACGTGCGCCTCCAGTGCGGCATCAAGTTGCAGTTCGGAAATATTTGTCGTCTACAGGGAACCAACAATAAGGAGCTTCCAGTACCGCAAGCAAGGAGCCTCGGGCCGATGACGTGGCTACACCCATTGCGATAGCATCGGGTCCGGCGGACCGAAGGTTCGTCTGGCTATCGATACACGGGGAGGCAGTCATGACGCTAAAGGGCGCAGATACCACACGACTCCGGAGTCTTTCCACCACCTTCAAGACTCAGCACGGGAACCTCGACGACCTGATTCGTGCCATCTCCACGGGCACGAGTCACAGTGAGGAGTTCTGGAAGGGTGGCCGAGCCAACCGATTCCGGGAGGAATGGGACAAGCTCAAGCCGCAGCTGCAGAACTTCGTCACGTCTCTTGAGAATGCCCGCAAGGAGACCAGCGACGCCGCCCAGGCGAACGACACCATCAACGACTAGTTGCTCAACGGTCGTTGATGAGGGGGAAGTCGACCCCACATCGAGCAATCGAGCACACGCATTCGGGCCGGACAACCTGTAGGTTGTCCGGCCCGAATGCGTTGGCCCCCCTCAGCCGTCAGCCCTCAGCCGGGCGACAGCCGTCCACCGTCGGCCCGGTCTCCGCCGAAGAAGCCCTAGCCCGGCAGCACCGCCTGCGCCGGCATGGCCTCCCCGCTCCGGACGAACAGTCCGCGGCCGGTCGGGCCGCCGCCGCTGTTCGACGACACGCGGATGTTGAACATCTCGCCGTCCGCCGTGCCCTGTGGAGAGAGCAGCAGGCCGTTGCGTGAGCGCCGTGCCTGCACCACGGAACCCCGGTACTGGGAGGACAGCGTGTCGACCGCGCCCGCCATGATCAGACCGAGGCCGCCGTCCATACCGCGGCGCAGTTCCTCCTCAAGGGCTTCGTCGAGCGGTGTGTCGTAGATCAGCTCGGCGTCGTCCACCAGGATGACGTACGGCCCCCGCGCGCTGCCCGTCAGCGCCTGGAGGTCGTCCGCCGACCCCTCGCTGTCGAGCGTCCCGAGGACACCGGGCTCGGAGGCGAGGTCCCGCAGGGGGGAACGCCTCGGCGTGATCAGGACGACCTCGGTGCCACGGCTCAGCAAGGACATCGCCGCCACCACCAGGGTGCTTGAGCGCCCCGACTTCGGCGGCCCCGAGATGACGAAGCCGGGGCCCGCCTCCTCCAAGTCCATGCCGAGCGGCGACAGTTCGTCCCCGCCGGCCGCGAAGAGGGCCCACAGGTCCGACGGCGGAACGAAGTCGGGCTGCAGCGCCATGGCTTCGGAGGCCTTGAGCCGCGCCGGCAGTACGTCGACCCGGATGGGCCGCTGGTGCTGGGCCGGGCGGGGCCAGGTCTGCGCCGCCACCCGTGCGATCTCCTGCAGTGCCGCCACCTGCGCCTGTCCGCTCGGGTTCTCCGCGAGCAGCGCGATCTGGCTCTCCTGCACCCCGTCGTCGGTCCCCTTGAGGGCCCTGCCGGACGGCACCTCCTTGGGTACGTCCTTCGGGGTGATGCCCGCGAACGAATAGTCCTGGGGGTCGGCGAGCCTCAGCACGAGCCGTTCGGCGAAGGAGCTGGAGATCTCTCCCATCAGGCCGCTTCGGTCGGTGGCCAGGACCACCTTGACGCCGACGGCGGCACCTTCGCGGAACAGCCGCTTCGCCGCCTCGACGAGACGTCCGTAGTCGTAGTTCTCGAACGCCAGGCGGAAGGCGTCCCACCCGTCGATCAGAACGACCATCCACGGCAGGCGGTCCTCGGGCTCGGCGGCCGCACGCTGCTCGGCCGCGCTCGACTGGCCCTTCTCCGCGAGGAACATCTGCCGTCGCGTGACCTCGTCGAGAAGCCGCCCCAGCAGCCGGTCGACACGGGCCGTCTGGTCACGGGTGACGACCGCACCGCAGTGCGGGAGGCTGGTCAGCGGGAGCAGCGCGTTGGCTCCGCAGTCGATTCCGTAGAGGTGGACGTCGCTCGGTGCGCAGTTCTGTGCGAGCGCCCCCGCGACGGTCCGCAGGGCGGTCGACCGCCCGGAGCGCGGACCGCCCGCGATCATCAGGTGCTCCCCGTCGGCCAGGTCGAGCGCGAGGGCCGCGCGCGCCTGCTGGGCCGGCAGGTCGGTGAGTCCGAAGGCCACCGGGCGGACGGTGTCGGCGCCGGGCCCGGCCTCGGGCAGAGCGGGCAGCTCGGAGTTGAGTACCTGTGAGGGGATCGGCGGCAGCCACGGGCTGCGGGGTTGCGCGCAGCCGAGTTGCTGCGCGCCCGCGCTGATGGCCTCCACCAGCACGGCCAGGTCCGTGACCATGGTGCCGTCGTCGCCGTCCGCCTGTGCGGCTCGCGGCGGCGGATGCCCGTAGGCCACCCAGTCCAGGAAGTTCAGCGTGACCTGGGGTGCCGTGTCGTGGCCGGGCCGCCGTCCACCGATGCGCGCGGACTGCACACCGATGAGTGACTGGGCTCCGGACCGTACGTAGCAGCGGCCCGGTGTGGCCTTCGAGATGTTGCCCGAGTCGGGGGCGTCGATGACGTCGCGCGACTCCTCGCCGTTGGTGACGCGCAGCGCGATACGGAGGTTGGTGTTGGCCCGGATGTCCTGGCTGACCACACCCGCCGGGCGCTGGGTGGCGAGCAGGAGGTGCACGCCGAGCGACCGGCCCCGCCGCGCGATGTCCACCAGGCCGGCGATGAAGTCGGGCAGCTCCGCGACCAGCGAGGCGAACTCGTCGATGACCAGCATGAGCCGTGGCATGGGCTCAAGGTCGGGGCGCAGCCTGCGGGCGTCGTTGTAGTCCTCGATGTCCTTGGTCTCGGCATGGAAGAGGATCTCCTCACGGCGGCGGAGCTCCGCGGCGAGCGAGGCGAGTGCGCGCTCGGTCAGATGGGCGTCGAGGTCGCTCACCATGCCGACGGTGTGCGGCAGCCGTGCGCAGTCCTGGAAGGCGCTGCCGCCCTTGTAGTCGATGAGTACGAAGTTGAGGGCGTCCGGGGTGTTGCCCACGGCCAGCGAGGCGATGATGGTCTGCAGCAGCTCCGACTTACCGGCGCCGGTCGTACCGGCGATCAGTGCGTGCGGGCCGTCCCGGCGGATGTCCAGAACGAAGGGGCCGTCGGCGGCCAGTCCGATCGGTGCCGCCGTGGTCGCCCCGCCGCGCTGCCAGATCCTGGCGATGTCGGCGCCCGTGGGGTTGGGCATCTCCAGCAGATCGAGCAGCCGGGCGGCCGTGGGCAGTGCGCTGTCGGCGTCGTCACGGCTCACGTCCACGACGGGTGCGAGCGCGCGGGCCATGCGTTCGCACCAGGCGATGGAGACCTGGTCCGCCAGTACGTCGCCGGCGGCCTCGTATCCGTACCCGCGGAGGTGGACCCGGGTGGCCGACTCCAGGGTCCAGCAGATCGCGGTGCGGCACTCCTCCGGCAGCAGTCGTTCGTCCTCGTCCACGCAGAGCGCGAAGATCCCGTGCGCCGGGCCTTCCTGGAGCAGTTGGGGAACACCGGGGACCCTGCGGAGCAACCGGGCGCCGTCGAGAACGAGCAGCACCTGCGTGTCGGGACGCAGGGCGTTCAGGCCGCCGTTCTCCTTGGCCACCGCCTGCCGTCTGGTGAGTTCCGCGAGGAGTTCGGTGACCCTGCGCGAGATGGACTCCGCGTCGGTGCCCATCAGGGCGACGCAGTTCTGGCCCTGCTGAGGGCTGGTGTGGGGCAGCCACTGTGCCCAGCTCCAGTTCTGCGCCGCGTCCGCCGCCGAGGAGAGCACCACCATGGACAGGTCGCGGGGGCTGTGCAGCACGGCCGCCTGCGCGGTCATCCAGCGGGCGCCGGCCACCGCACGCGCCCTGTCGCCGGCGATGCCGACCACACCGAGCTCCGCGAACGGCAGTGTCAGCGGCACGTTGGTGACCACCGGAGGCTCCGGATCCTCCGCGTCCGAGCTGGCGTTGCGGGCGTTGGCGACGTCGATCTCCGCACGGAGATCGCTGAAGCCGACCCGCAGATGCATCGCGTCCGGGTCGGTGATCCGCCGTTCCCACAGGCGCCGCCGCGGACCGGTGGCGAACAGCAGGAGCTGGCCCGGGTCCGGGTAGGCCTCGCGCCTGCGGCGCTGGTCCAGTTCGCTCAGCCGCTCGACCTCGGCCTCGTGATCGGCCTTGGCCTGCCGGTACTCCTTCATGGCGGCCCGGTACTTCTTCTTGCCGTGCCGCCTGTCGCTGACCCACTGACCGAAGATCATGAGGGGTGACAGCAGGCAGAACAGCAACATGTAGATCATCTTGGTGACGAAGTACATGCCCACCCCGAAGAAGAGGGGGAGGATCGCCGAGATGAGCTGGAACCGCTGTGCCTCGTCCTTCTTCGGCGGTGCGGGAACGACGAGCCGCGGGTTGGCTCTGGGCGAGGTCAGACGCGGTGGGCGGTTGTAGGCGAGACCGCCCGCTCCCGCGGGTGACAGGTGGGCGTCGGGCTCGCCGACCTCGGAGAGGCTGAACAGCGACTCGCCGGACTTCAGCAGGACACCGGGCTGCCACTCCTGCGGGGCGGACACCGGCTCGTCGTCGAGAACCAGTTCAACGCCGTCGTAGGGAGCGATCTCCACGCGCCCCTTGACGTCGACGGTCACCCGGGCCGCCAACTGCGCCAGGTAGGGGTCCTCGACGGAGAGCGTGGCGGTGGGCGCCGAGCCGATCGTGCTGACCCCGGCGGAGAGGCGGGCCACCCGGCCGGCCCCGGCACCTCCGCTGACAGTGACCTCGTACCTGCCGACGGGTTCGCCGTTGACCATGAAGGGGCCGACGGACGGGTCGGTGGTGAGGCGCACGCCGTCCCGCAGCGTGCTGCCGATCTTCGCCTCGGGTGCGCAGAGCCTGCCGTCCACCCACAGCCCGGCCTCGGCGGCGGGCCGCTGCCACGAGGGGGCCTGACCAGGGAGAGGTGTCACCACCCCTTGAGCCGCGAACGACGCGGGGCCGCCCCGCGCACGGAGCCGTTCCACCGCCGCGGCGACTTCGGCCGCGGTCGTACCGTCGTCGACGTTGATGACCGCGTCCTGCGGTGCGACTCCTTCCCGGATTACGGTTGCCCGCACTCGCATCGGAACGTGTCCCCTCCCCTTGGGATCCTGCAGGTCATGATCTGAAAATACGCAGTCCAGAGCCTAGCTGGCACTGGTCAACTGTTCGGGTGCATCGCCTGTGCACATTCCGGGGAGGCCTAGGCCCTGTCGTCCAATTCTCGCCTGCCGGGCTCCGGGCGGACGCCGGGAATTTGACGACAGGGCCTAGCCGGTCTGGCCGTTCTCCTCCACCGCCACCGTCGGAGCGAACGTGCGCAGGGCCTCGGCCAGGCGCTCGCGGTCGAGGGTCCACAGGTTGATGTGCCTGCTCGCGAGGAAGACCTCGTGATCGACATGGCCCGCCAGCCGGCCGGTCCGCTCCCGCGTCAGCGCGGAGTTGGGACCGGGCAGAGCAGGTGCGCCCGCCCGGCGGCGAAGGCCCACGTAGCGCATCGGTGTCGGCGCGGAGGTCTCCTGCTGCCACAGCACCACCGCTTCGACATCGCCCCAGGGAACGAAGGCGGTCTGACTCGCGTACCGGGCGGGCGCACCCCCCAGGGTCACTCCTCTTTCATCGACGCGGAACGCGACAAGCCGCTTCGTCCACGCGCCGCTGAGAAGCTGAAAAGGCGTCCAGGTGAACTGGACTTCGTACGCTGACGTCGAATCTGCAGACATGCTCATCGCAATCGCTCGGGTTCGCCGGTCCTCCGGGGCCGCCTGTCCTCCAGCGCTGCCCAGAGGGAACGAACTGTCTGGTGTCCCTCATACCGCAGGCAGCGCATAGACCTCATACCCATGCATCGCCAGCAGCCGGTTCCCGGAGATCGTGATCTGCCACGGTTCTCCCGGGTCCTTGTTGTCGTTGTAGACCCATCGCGCCCGGCCGGTCCTGGCGTCCAGGGCGAAGACTCCGCCGCCGTCCATGGCCGAGGCTCCGTACAGGGTGCCGCCCGCCCGGAGGAACTGGGCGGGCGCCTGGTCTGCGCCCGGGTCCTCGCAGAGCCAGAGTTTCCTGCCGGTCTTGACGTCGACCGCCCATACGCCGCCGTCGTGGTCGGCGGTGTAGAGGACACCGTCGACGACCGTGGGGTTGTCGAAGCCGCGTCGGCCGTTCGGGGAGAGGGTCCAGCGGGACTTGCCCGTCTCGACGTCGATCGCCGTCAGGGTGGTGCCGGGGAGGAGGACGAGGCCTGGGCCCGGGGCGACCGTGGGGCGCCAGGTCCAGTCGTCCCCGATCTTCTTCGTCCACAGTTGGGTGCCGGTGGCCGTGTCACGGACGGTGAGGTTGCGGTTGGAGTCCGCGTAGACGAGGTGCTTGCCGGAGACCGTGCCCTCGACGTCGTAGTCGTCGGTGCCCCAGTCGCGCTTCTGCAGCCACACCTTCTTGCCCGTGCTGTGGCTGATGGCCGCGACGCCCGTACGGAAGTCCGTGGCGCTGCGGGAGTCCGCGTAGTCGGTCACCGTGACGTAGACGTTCTTCGCGTCGATCGCGATCGTCTTCTCGACCTTGAGGTCCTCGCCGAGACGGCTGCGCCAGGCTTCCTCGCCCGTCGTCGCGTCGAGCGCCTTGAGTACGCCGCTCGTGTCCGAGTCCGCCATGTACAGCTTGCCGTCGGCGAGCAGCAGCGGGGCGCCGAACGGCAGCACGTCCTTGCGGGACCAGCGCTGCTTGCCCGACTTCACGTCGTACGCCACCAGCGGGTCGCCGCTGATGAACAGCAGCCCGCCATGGGTGAGCAACTGCTCGGTCGTGGCGATGCTGTCCTCGGCGACGGACTTGTGCCACAGGGGCTGCGGGGCCGTACCCGCGGGCGGTGTCGTGAAGTTCTCCTTCTCCGCCCCCGCCCCCGCCTGGGCCGTTCCTCCTCCGGCCGCCGCCGACGCCCCGTCCTTCTCGGCGTCGCCGTCCTTCCCGCTCAGCCACCACGCCGTACCGCCGCCTGCCGCGACCACCCCGACGACACCCGCGGCGAGGCCGAGGAACCGTCGGCGGGACGCGGCCGGAGCGGCGGCCGTGCCCGGTCCGGTGTCCGGCGACCCCAGGTGCACGGTGCCGAGGGGGGCCTCACCGGTCCCGTACGGCGGCGTACCAGGGGCACCCGAGGTACCCGAGGTAACGGGCGCGCCCTGTCCGTACCCCGGTGCCGCGACCGGCATCGCCGGCGGCGGTCCGAACCCGGAAGCCGACGGCGCCTGCACCGGACCAGCCGAACCAGCCGGACTCACCAAACCCAACGGTCCCGCCGAACCCGCCGAACCCACCTGTACCGCCGGTTCCGGCATCTCCAGGTCCAGGTCCAGGATTCCGGCCGCATGCGTCGCGATCGTCGAGGCGACCGCCGACGGCAGCCAGTCGGTCAGCAGCCCCTCGACTCCGCCGGGCGCCAGAGCGGCAACGATCTCGGCGGGTGCCGGACGCTGCGCCGGATCCTTCAGCAGGCAGGCGCGGATCAGGCCGACGAGGGACTGCGGTACGCCGGTGACATCCGGTTCGCCGTGGACGACCTGGTAGAGCAGCGCGGCGTGCGAGGCGGCGCCTTCACCGAAGGGGCTGCGGCCCGTCGCGGCGAAGGCGAGAACGACGCCGAGCGAGAAGACGTCACCGGCGGTACCGACGTCCCGCCCCATGGCCTGCTCGGGCGACATGAAGCCGGGCGAGCCGACCACGACTCCCGTCTGCGTCATGCGGTTGCCGTCCACCGCCCGCGCGATGCCGAAGTCGATGACACGCGGGCCGTCCGCCGCCAGCAGGACGTTGGAGGGCTTGAGGTCGCGGTGGATCAGGCCCGCGGCGTGGATCTCCTGGAGGGCCGCGGCGAGTCCCGCACCCAGCGCACGGACCGTCCGCTCGGGGAGCGCGCCGTGCGCCTCCACGACGTCCGTCAGATCGGGGCCGAGGACGTACGCGGTCGCAAGCCAGGGCAGTGCGGCGTCCGGGGCCGCGTCCACGACCGGGGCCGTGTAGCGGCCGGAGACCGCGCGGGCCGTCTCGACCTCGTGCTGGAAGCGGCTGCGGAAGTCGGGATCGGCGGCCAGCTCCGGTCGTACGACCTTGACGGCGACCGTGCGGCCACCCGGTGAGCGTGCGAGGTAGACCCGCCCCATGCCGCCCGCGCCGAGTCTCCCCAGCAACCGGTAGCTGCCCAACTCCCGTGGGTCGTCGGGCTGCAGTGTCTCCATGGTCGAGCCTTCCCCGTTGACGTTCGCTATCGCAGACACAGTAGTGATCGACGGGGTGGGCGGAGAGGCGGGGAGGCGGGGAGGCAGGGAGGCGGGGACGGGCGGCCGATCGGCCCCGCCTCTCCCGCGCGCCGCGCGCCCCGCGCTACCCCGCCTTCGACATCCGGGCCACCGGATCCCCCGCCTCCGCGTTGTCCGTCTCGTAGCGCAGGTCGTCGCCGACCGGGATCAGGCGGACCTCGTGGCGGCCCGTCGTGCACTCGGACGTGGTGGACGGCTTGGCCACGCTCGTGGCGATCAGCTGTCCGGCCGTCACCTTCTTGAGGTAGAGGTCGGTGTCGCAGGTGCCGCCGATGAGGTCGGTCTGGCGGAACGTGCCGAGCCGCTCGCCCTTCTCGGCCTGGCCGACCGTCACCCGGAACGTGCCCATGGGGAGTTTGCCGTCGAGGGCGAAGCCGTCGCCCTCCCAGGTGCCGAGGTACGACGCGGGTACCGCGCTGTCCGCGCCGCCGGTGGGGCCGCTGCTGGGGGTGCCGCTGCTCCCGGAGGAAGGGCCGGCGCTGGCCGCGGGCGGTGTCCCGGCGGGCCCCGCGTCGCTGCTGCCGTCGGAGCCGTTTCCGGTCCCCGGCAGCAGGTCGAACACGAACACCGAGCCGAACGTCACCGCCGCCAGTGCCCCGGCCACCGCGAGCGCGACCGTGCAGCTCAGCTTGCGTCCCCGGCCGCCCGCGCCCGGCACGGAGGTCGCGGCCACACTGACGGACACCTTGCCGGCGGCGGGGGTGACCTGCTCGTCGGCGTCCCGCGGTTCCGGTACGTACGTGGGGGCGCCCGGGTACGGCGTGTGCGGCCCGTTGTGGGCACCGGGAGCGTAGGGCGAGTACGGGGAGGGGGAGAGAGAGGAAGAGGGGGAGGAGGGGGAGGAGGGGGAGTAGGACGCGTACGAGGGGTCGGGCGGGCCGAAGACCCCGGGCGCCTCTCCCTCCCCCGCCGCGTTCGCCTCCGAAGCACTCTTCACTGACGGGCCGTCCACCGGGGAACTGCCCACTGACGCTGCCGGGCTGTCCACCGAAGGCCTGCTGAAGTCCACCACCCCCGACGGTGCCGCCTCCGCCGTCCCGTCCGCGACCTCCAGGTTCAGCAGGCGTACGGCGCTGCGGCTGACCTGTTCCACCAGGGGGCCCGGCAGCCAGCCCGCCGCCACCAGCCGGGCCGCGCCCTCCGGGGCCAAGGCGGTCGCGAGGGCCGCCGGGGAGGGACGGGCCGACGGGTCCTTGGCGAGGCAGCCGGCCACCACCTCCCGCAACCCGCCGGAGAGCGCACCCAGTTCGGGCTCCTCGTGGACCACCTTGTAGAGCAGGGCGGCCGAGGAGTCGCCGGGGAACGGGGACGAGCCCGTCGCCGCGTACGCCAGTACCGCGCCGAGCGAGAAGACGTCGGCCGCGCCGGTGACGCCCTTGCCGAGGATCTGCTCGGGTGACATGTAGCCGGGCGAGCCGATGGAGACGCCCGTCGCGGTGAGGGACGCCGTGCCGTCGGTCGCGCGGGCGATGCCGAAGTCGATGAGCAGGGGTCCGTCGAGGGTCAGCAGCACGTTCGACGGTTTGACGTCGCGGTGGACCAGGCCCAGGCCGTGCACGGCGGTCAGCGCCTCGGCGAGGCCGGCGCCGAGGACGCGTACGGAGTGTTCCGCGAGGGTGCCGGAGTCGGTGACCGCGGCGGTCAGTGTGGGGCCCGCGGCGTAGCCGATGGCCACCCACGGGACCGGGGCGTCCGGGTCGGCGTCGAGAACCGGGGCCGTGTACGCGCCGCCCACCCGCCGGGCCGCCTCCACCTCGCGGCGGAACCGGGCGCGGAACTCCTCGTCGAGCGCGAAGTGCGGGTGCACGATCTTCACCGCGACGGTACGGCCGCCCGCGCTGCGGCCCAGATAGACGCGGCCCATGCCGCCGGAGCCGAGCCGGCCGAGCAGCCGGTAGGGCCCCACCACCGTGGGTTCATCGACTTCGAGCGGCCGCATGCGCCCGCACCTCCCCCGTCCCCCGTAGACCCGTGTGCGGATGTCTGTCGGCCCCCGGGTGTCGTCCCCCCGGAGGTCCTTCGGGTGTCGTCACCCGGACGACCCGCACGACCCGCACGCACTCCTGCAGGGTAGTGCCGCGCGCCCCGCGCACTCAGGGTCCGGGCGCGGCTCACGGCTCCAGCAGGTCGACCTTCACGTCCGCCGGGAAACCGGTGGTGGGCCCGACCCGGCGCGCGAACTCCGTGACCGCCTCCAGCTGCGGAGCGCCGAAGCGGAAGTCGAGCGTCGTGAAGTAGCGCTCCAAGACCTTCTCGTCGAAGGCCTCCCAGCGGGCCGCCTGCTCGGCGACCTTGCCGACCTCCTCCAGGGACAGGTCGCGGGAGGCGAGGAAGGCCTCGTGCACCTTGCGGGTGAGGACCGGCTCGCGTTCCAGGTAGTCGCGGCGGGCGGCCCAGACCGCGAAGACGAAGGGCAGGCCCGTCCACTCCTTCCAGAGGGCGCCGAGGTCGTGCACCTGGAGGCCGTAGCGCGGGCCGTCCAGCAGATTGGCGCGCAGGGCGGCGTCGCCGATCAGCACCGCCGCGTCGGCCTCCTGCATCATCAGGCTGAGGTCGGGCGGGCAGGTGTAGTAGGACGGCTCGACGCCGTACCGCTCCGACAGGAGGAGCTGCGCGAGGCGTACGGACGTGCGCGAGGTCGAACCGAGAGCGACCCGGGCGCCGTCCAGCTGGTCCAGCGGGACCTGGGAGACGATCACGCAGGACATCACGGGGCCGTCGCAGCCGACCGCGATGTCGGGGAAGGCGACCAGCTCGTCGGCGTGCTTGAGGAACTCGACGAGAGTGATGGGCCCGATGTCGAGATCGCCCCGTACGAGCTTCTCGCTGAGCTTCTCCGGGGTGTCCTTGGTGAGCTCGAAGTCGAGCAGCGTGCCCGTTCTCGCGAGCCCCCAGTACAGGGGCAGGCAGTTCAGGAACTGGATGTGGCCGACGCGCGGCCGTGAGCGGCGGGCGTCGGGACGCCCCTCGGGAGACTCAGGAGAATTGTCCACATCGCGAGGCTAACCCCCATGCGGTACGGTGCAGGATCCAGGGTGCCCGAGTGGAGTACGAAACCGCCTCCGCCTCCCGTGTCAACCCCTGTGACACCGGGTGATACCGCTACGTCAGCCCCTTTGGCGGGACCGCCAAACTTCCGGGTGACGTGATCTTGCCCTCTATTGCTTTCGGCTGCCCTCCTGGGTAAGGTCGTCCGCAAGTTGCAGTTTGGTTTCCCTTGCAGTACAGAGCCTGCGGAGCATGTGACCGCGGGCTCTCGTCGTTTTCAGACGAATGCAGTTGTTTACAAGGTTTTGTTCTCAAGCTTTTGTTTACACCTTGCAGGTTCTGGAGCAGGGCAACCCTTTGGGCCCAAGGAGGGCTTATGGCTACCGGAACCGTGAAGTGGTTCAACGCCGAAAAGGGCTTTGGTTTCATTGCCCAGGAAGGCGGCGGCCCGGACGTCTTCGTCCACTACTCCGCGATCAACGCGAGCGGATTCCGCTCCCTCGAAGAGAACCAGGCGGTTACCTTCGACGTGACCCAGGGTCCGAAGGGCCCGCAGGCGGAGAACGTCACCCCCGTCTGATCCTTCGGCTGAGTCCGGGCTCCCCGAGCCCGGCACTCTGATCCGGAACCTAGAAGCAAGACCCAAGGAGCCCCACACCGTCAGGTGAAGGGGCTCCTGCCTTTTCCCCCACGCGCTCCCGCGCTCCCGCGCTTCCTCCCGGCCGGCTACTCGCTGCCGAGTGCGCCGTCGTACATCGTCTCGATCTCCCCGGCGAACTCCCGGGTCACCACCGCCCGACGGAGCTTCATCGTCGGGGTCAGATGGCCGGCCGTCTCCGTGAAGTTGAGGGGCAGGACGGTGAAGCGGCGGATCGACTCCGCGCGGGAGACCAGGCGGTTGGCGTCGTCGATCGCCCGCTGGATGACGGTGAGCAGGTCCGGGTCGGTGGCCAGCGTCGCCGTCGGGACCTCCGCCCTGCCGGTCATCCGGCACCAGTGGGCCATGCCCTCGCCGTCCAGGGTGACCAGCGCGGTGACGTACGGGCGGTTGTCGCCGATGACGACGCACTGGCTGATGAGGGGATGCGCGCGGAGCCAGTCCTCCAGCGGCGCGGGCGCGACGTTCTTGCCGCTGGTGGTGATCAGGATGTCCCGCTTGCGGCCGGTGATCGTGAGGTAGCCGTCGTCGTCCAGCTCGCCGATGTCACCGGTGGCGAACCAGCCGTCCTGGGCGGCCGGGACCACCCCGCCCGCCTGCGGGTCCCAGTAGCCGCGGAACACCTGGTTGCCGTTCAGCAGGACCTCGCCGTCCTGCGCTATCCGCACCCGGGTGCCGGGCAGCGGCCAGCCGACGGTGCCGAGGCGCGGCCGGTGCGGGTAGGTGAGGGTCGCCGCGGCCGTCGTCTCGGTGAGGCCGTAGCCCTCGTACACCTGGATGCCGGCGCCCGCGTAGAAGGAGGCGAGGCGGCGGCCGAGCGGGGAGCCGCCGCAGACCACCTGGCGGACCTTGCCGCCGAGGGCCGCGCGGATACGGCGGTAGACGAGGGGGTCGTAGACGGCGCGGGCCGCTCTGAGTTTCGCGCTCGGCCCGGAGCCCGTGCCGTGCTGCTGGGCCTCCAGCGCCTCCCCGTAACCGCGGGCCACCCGGGCGGCACGGTCGAAGGAGGCGGCGCGGCCCATCCTCTCGGCGGTCGCGCGGCCGCTGTTGTAGACCTTCTCCAGCACGTACGGGATGGCCAGCAGGAAGGTCGGGCTGAAGCCCGCGAGGTCCGTCAGCAGTTCCTCCGTACGGATGCTCGGCGCGTGGCCGAGCCGGACCCGGGCGCGCATGCACGCGACGGCGACCATCCTGCCGAAGACGTGCGAGAGCGGGAGGTACAGGAGCGTGGACGCGGGCTCCTTGAAGGTGGACTTGAAGACGGGGTGGAGCAGTTCGACGGCGTTGTCGACCTCGGCGAAGAAGTTGCCGTGGGTCAGCGCGCAGCCCTTGGGGCGCCCGGTGGTGCCGGAGGTGTACATGACCGTCGCGAGCGAGTCGGGGCCGAGGACCCCGCGACGCACGGCGACCTCCTGGTCGGGGACGCCCCGGCCCAGCTCGGCGAGCCGGTCCGTGTGCCCCTTCTCGAAGATCCACACGTGCTGTACGTCGGGCAGCCGGTCGCGTTCGGGGCCGAGCGCGGCGGCCTGCGACACATGCTCGACGGCGATCGCCACCGCGCCCGAGTCCTGGAGGATCCAGCGCGTCTGGAAGACGGACGAGGTCGGGTAGACGGGGACGGTCACCAGGCCCGCGGCCCACGCGGCGAAGTCCAGCAGCGTCCACTCGTACGTCGTACGCGCCATGATCGCGAGCCGGTCGCCGGGCATCAGGCCCTCGGCGATCAGCCCCTTCGCGACCGCGAGCACCTGGTCGGCGAACTCGGCCGCCGTGACGTCCTGCCAGCGGCCGTCGGGCCCCTTGCGGCTGAGCACCGGGTCGTTCGGCACCTGGTCCGCGTTGTCGAACGGGATGTCCGCGAGCGAGCCGTGCGTCACGGGCAGGATCAGCGGCGGGACCGAGACCTCTCGCACGACCCCGTCCAGCCGCCTGACCTCGGGTTCCGGCAGGGCGGGCTGGGGGCGGGAAGAGGGATCGCGGGACACGGGCGGCTCCTTGCTCTCGTACTTCTCCCATTACGGACCCGTGAACGGGCAGGTTCACCCGGGAAACTGGGGGGCTTGTGTGCATAAGAGTGAGAGGTTGGTGCGTGTTCGGACGGCTGTTCATCTTTTGCCCAAGGTGTGGGCATGGAAGGACGTCGCACAGGGGCGGGGCGCACGAGGAATCGTGCGGATCGTCGTGCGCCCGGCCGGGTCACGGGCGTTCGAGGATCGCCGTCACACCCTGGCCGCCCGCCGCGCAGATCGAGATCAGGCCGCGGCCGGGGCTCCGCCGCTCCGCCAGCAGCTTCGCCAGGGTCGCCACGATCCTCGCCCCGGTGGCCGCGAAGGGGTGGCCGGTCGCCAGGGACGAGCCCGCCACGTTGAGGCGGGCCCGGTCGACCTGGCCCAGGCCCTGCTTCTCCCAGGCCGCCAGGGTGGCGAGCACCTGGGACGCGAACGCCTCGTGCACCTCGACGAAGTCGAAGTCGTCGAGGCCGAGTCCGACCCGTTCCAGCATGCGCGGGACCGCGTGGGCGGGCGCCATGAGCAGCCCGTCCTCCCCGCCGGCCACGTCCCCCGCCACGAAGTCGACGGCCGCCGTCCCGTACGCCGTCAGATACGCGAGGGGAGTCAGGCCGCGCTCCGCCGCCCACGCGTCGCTCGCGAGGAGCACGGTGGCCGCGCCGTCGGTCAGGGGCGTCGAATTGCCCGCCGTCATGGTGGGGTTGGGACCCTGTATGCCGAACACGGGCTTCAGCCTGCCCAGTTCGGCGACCGTCGAGCCGGGGCGGAGGTTCTGGTCCCGCGCCAGCCCCCGGAAGGGCACGACCAGGTCGTCGAAGAGGCCGCGTTCGTAGGCGGCGGCGAGCCGTCGGTGGCTGGCCGCCGCCAGTTCGTCCTGCGCCTCGCGGGTGACGGCCCACGTCCGGGCGGTGACAGCCGCGTGCTCGCCCATCGACAGTCCGGTACGCGGCTCCGCGTTGCGCGGGATCTCCGGGACGAGGTGGCCGGGGCGGACGCGGGTGAGCGCCTTCAGCCGGGCACCCGCCGACTTCGCGCGCCGGACCTCCAGGAGGATGCGCCGCAGCTGGTCGTTGACGCCGAGCGGGGCGTCGCTGGCCGTGTCCGCGCCGCCCGCGACGGCGGACTCGGTCTGCCCCAGCGTGATCTTGTTGGCCGCCGCGATCACGGCCTGGAGGCCGGTGCCGCAGGCCTGCTGGATGTCGTACGCGGGGGTGCGGGCGTCGAGCCGTGAACCGAGCACGGTCTCGCGCGCGAGGTTGAAGTCGCGGCTGTGCTTGAGGACGGCACCGGCCACCAACTCCCCCACCGCGCCCGGCCCTTCGAGCCCGTAACGGTCCACGAGGCCGTCGAGGGCCGCAGTCAGCATCTCCTGGTTCGAGGCAGCGGCGTACGGGCCGTCCGAGCGGGCGAAGGGGATGCGCGTACCGCCGACGACCGCGACGCGGCGCGGCTCCGGCATACGGAGGCCCGGCATACGGAGGCCCGGCGCAGGGAGGGGGCCGCCGGCGGGGGCGGGCCCGGCTGCGGAGACGGATCCGGCGGCGGGAATGGGGCCGCCCGCGGGGACGGATCCGGCCTCGGGAACGGGGTCGACGGCGCGGAGCGGCCGGGGTGCGCGACTGGGTTCGACGGGGCTCATCTCGACCTGCTCCCTCACGGTGACGTAGCATTACCTCGGGTAACCTTACTCCAGAGTAAGCAAGGAGGGGGCGCCCGCGCGAGCCTGCGCCCGAGCGCATCCGACCGAGCTGGGAGCTGAACCATGGCCGACCGCTATCTGAGCCTCACCGGCACCGCGCCCGGCCGCTTCCTGACCCGGCGGCTCGGCCTGCCCCAGCCGGCGCGACTACGGCGGTGGAGCGCCGAACAACCCTCCCTGCAGGGCCGGTTGATGCACCTCACGGCGGGCAGGTCCGACCTCGACCTCGCGCCCGTCCTCGCGCTCGCGGGACTGGACCTGGACCTCGTACCGGCCGGCTCGGCGCTGGACCTGGGCACGGAGAACCCGGTCGCCGTCGTCCTCGACGCCACCGGAGTCCGTGACGTCGACACGCTCGCCGAGGTGCACGCGGCCCTCCACCCCGTCGTCCGGTCGGTCGCCGCCAGCGGGCGGATCGTGGTGCTCGGCTCGCCCACGGACCCCGCCGACCACCACCAGGCCGCCGTGCAGCAAGGCCTCGAAGGGTTCGTACGGTCCCTCGGCAAGGAGATCGGGCGGGGCAGGACCGTCAATCTCGTACGGCTCACGGACGCGCGTGCCGCCGAGTCGACGTTCCGGTTCCTGCTCTCGCCCCGGTCGGCGTACGTCAGCGGACAGGTCGTCGAGATCGGCGACGGCGAGACCGGGAACGGGGCGCCCGCGGACTGGAGAAAGCCGCTCGCCGGGCGGACCGCGCTGGTCACCGGGGCCGCGCGCGGGATCGGCGAAGCCGTCGCCGCGACGCTCGCGCGGGACGGGGCGCGAGTCGTGTGCCTGGACGTGCCCGCCGCCGGGGCCGACCTGGCCGCGGCCGCCCGGCGGCTCGACGGGGTCGCGCTCCCGCTCGACATCACGGCGGACGACGCGGGGGCGCGGATCGCCGACGCGCTCCCCGAAGGGCTGGACGTGCTCGTCCACAACGCGGGCATCACGCGGGACCGGCGACTGGTCAACATGCCCGCCGAGCGGTGGAGTTCGGTGCTCGACGTCAACCTCGCGAGTGTGCTGCGCACGACCGACGCGCTGCTGACCGGCGGCACGCTGCGGGCGGGCGGGCGGATCGTGGCCACCGCGTCCATCGCCGGAATCGCGGGGAACGCCGGCCAGACGAACTACGCGGCGTCCAAGGCGGGGATCGTGGGGCTCGTACGGGCGCTCGGGCCGCGGGCGCTGTCGGAGTACGGCGTGACCGTGAACGCGGTCGCGCCCGGGTTCATCGAGACGCGGATGACGGCCGCGGTGCCGCTGTTCATCCGGGAGGCGGGGCGGCGGATGAACTCCCTCTCCCAGGGCGGGCTGCCGGCGGATGTCGCCGAGACGACGGCGTGGTTCGCGGGTCCGGGATCCGGGGCGGTCAATGGACAGGTCGTGCGGGTGTGTGGGCAGAGCTTGTTGGGGGCGTGAACGGGTGCCTGCGGATGCCTGCGGATGCCTGCGGCGCGGGGCGGGTCGGGGGTCGTCGTCGGGTGCGGGCCCGGTGGGGGCTTGTCGCGCAGTTCCCCGCGCCCCTTAAAAGCGCCGTTGCCCGGTGCGGGTGCGCTGTGGCTGGTTGCGCCGTTCCCCGCGCCCCCTGAAAGCGCCGCTGCCGGGTGCGGGTGCGTCGTGGCTGGGCGCGCCGTTCCCCGCGCCCCTCAAGGGCGCAGCCCTTGTTTTGGGGGCGCGGGGAACTGCGCGGCCCGCCCCCACCGGGGCGCGCCCGGGAGCGGACCGTGAGTACGGGCTGTTGTGGAGGAGGAGAGTTGGAGATGGGTGAGCTTGTGGGTGTCGGGAGCAGTGGGACTGGGACTGGGACGCGGACGCGTACCCTCGGGCGGTCGCCGGCGCTGTGGCCCCTGCTGGCCCGGGGAGCGGTGCTCTCCCCGTTCAAGCGGCCCCGGACCGGGGTCACCGCACCCCGTGCCCGGCTGGTACTGCCCGGCGTCCGGGTCGACCTGGGCAGACTCGCCGCGTACGAGCGGGCCTGCGGCTTCGGGGTGGGGGCGGACGAGCTGCCCCCGACCTACCCGCACGTTCTCGGCTTCCCGGCAGCCATGCGGCTGATGAGCGCGCGGACGTTCCCGCTGCCACTGCTCGGGCTGGTGCACACGTCCATCGGGATCACCCAGCACCGGGCGCTCACGGCCACCGGGGAGTACGAACTCGCCGTGGCAGTTGATGACTTGGTGCCTCACAGGCGCGGGACCGAGGCCGTCGTCACGACCGAGGTGCGCGCGGCCGGCGACCTCGTGTGGGAGTCACGCAGTACCTATCTGGCACGGCACGCCGTCGAGCCCGCGGCAGCGGGAAGCGTCGCCGAGCAGGCCGTCGCGGGACGGCTCCGCGGACAGGCCGCCGCGGCGGAGCGCAAGCCGCTGCCCGTGCTCGCCGAGTGGCGTCTCGCGGAGGACGTCGGGCGGCGGTACGGCTCCGCGTCCGGGGACCGCAACCCGATCCACCTCCACCCCCTCACCGCCCGCATGTTCGGCTTCCCCCGGACCGTCGCGCACGGCATGTGGACCGTGGCGCGCTGCCTCGCCGGGCGCGGGACACCCCAAGCGGTCCGCGTACGGGCGGAGTTCAAGGCGCCGGTGCTGCTGCCGGGGACGGTGTCGTACGGGGCGAGGAGCAGCCGTTTCGAGCTGCGCGGGGCCGACGGCGGCCGACTGCATCTGACGGGGGAAGTGCTCCCGCTCGCCTGACCTGATCAGGGCGCCGCGTCCGCCGGAGCCGAGGCGCCCTTCGGAGCCCCGGCGGTCTCCGGGGCTTCCTCCCACGGCTGGCCCTCCATCAGGTCGCCCAAGCCCGCCCACGCGAAGTTCATCAGGGTCGCGGCGGCCTGCCGGGCGGAGACCCCGGGAGTGGCGTTGGCCCAGGCGGCGAGGGATTCCGCGGCGCCGACGAGCGCTTCCGCGAGGCCCGCGACCTCGCGTTCGGGCAGTGAGGGGTTGCGGTGGGCCTCCCGTGCGGCGACCACGATCAGCTGGGTGACGAACGCCACGATCTCCTCACGCATCGACGTGATCTCGGCGGCGAACGGCTCCCCGTGCGTACGCGCCTGACGGTGCAGCACCGCCCAGCCGTCCGGGTTCTGCGCGGTGTGCGTGAAGAACGCCCGCAGGCCTTCCCAGAGTTGGCGGTCGGCGGGCAGATCGGGCCGGACTCCGGCGCGTACGGCCGCGGTCAGGGCGGCGGCCTCACGCCGGATGCACGCGGTGAAGAGGTCTTCCTTGCTGTTCAGGTACAGGTAGACCAACGGCTTGGACACGCCCGCCAGATCGGCGATCTCGTCCATCGAGGCGGCTCGGTAGCCCCGCTGCCCGAAGGTCCGTACGGCGGCGTCCAGCATCTGCTGTTCGCGCACGGCACGGGGCATCCGCTTGCTCTTCACTGCACCCATACAGGAAAGAGTATGTTCTGCCGGCGGTCACGCCGGGGCGAGGTGCGGTGGCGGCGGGGCCGGGACGCGGCCCGCCGTCGCCTTCAGGCCGTCCGGCTCCGGGCGCCGGACACGTCGCCGGGCACCTCGCTCGGCGTTTCGCCGGACACGTTGCCCGTTGCCGCGTCGGCCGCCTCGTCCTCCTGGTTGCGGTTCGCCTCCAGGTTGGACTTCATACGGTCGACGCGCTGGACGACCTGCACCGAGGCGCGGTCGCGTTCCTTGCGCAGGACCACGAAGCTGATGGGCGCCGAGACGACCAGGGCGAGCATGACGACCCACATGCCGTTCGAGTCGCCGAGGCCGCGCGGGGCGACGCCGGAGTAGACGAGGCCCCAGACGACCACGAGGCAGCCCACGAAGATCCCCAGGCGCATCAGTGTGTAGCGGAGCATCTCAATCCACTCTTCCCGTTCCGAACGTTCCCAAAGGGCACCGTCCAGTGAAGCACGCGCGGGCCGCGATCTTGTAGGGGGGTGTCGGGGGTCCGCGGCCCCGCCGGTGTAGGTCGCCGGTGTCAGTCGGCGGATCAGTCGGCGGTGTCAGTCGAGGCGGCCCAGTGACAGCAGCATCGTGATGTCGTCGCGGTCGTCGCCCGGCGACACCCTGATCGCGTCCGGTACGCGGCCGACCTCCTTGTAGCCGCACGATCCGTAGAACCGCTCCAGGCCCTCACCGCCCCGGCAGGTCAGCCGTATCGCCTCTATGCCGTCGAGACTCCGGGCGGCGTCGGCGGCGGCCGTGAGCAGGTCACGGCCGTAACCCTTGCCCTGGTGCCTCGGGTGCACCATCACCGTGTACAGCCACAGCCAGTGCGTCATCAGGCGGTGGGTGTTGCGGGTGAGGAAGGCGGTCGCGGCGACGGTTCCGTCCTCGTCGCGGCCGATCAGGAGCCGGGTGCGGCCCTCGGCCATCGCGACGAAGTGCTTCACGAGCTCGGGCCGTACGGTCTCGCGCGAGACGGGCGGTACGAAGCCGACGGAGCCGCCCGCGTTGGACACGTCGGCCCACAGGTCGGTGATGCCGTCCCGCAGGGCGGGGCCGATGGAGGGGTCGAGCTCGAACGTAAGGGCCATGTGGGCAGATTACTTATTACCCGGCCTGTGACTCAAGTGGCTGCCGTGACGAAGGCCGCGCGACCCGCAAGCGGCCCCACACCGTCTTCTCGCGGCCCCCGAACCGCCCTCTCGCGAACCTCATGGGCCTCGCGAACCTCATGGACCTCGCGAACCTCATGGCCTCTCGGCCGACGCGGACGAGGTCACACCGCGTCGCGGGCGCGGCCCAGGCGCAGCGCCGAGGCGAGGAAGAAGAGGCCGCCGAGGAAGGCGTAACCGGCGAGGCTCGACAGCGAGGCGTCGTCGCCGGCGGCGGAGGCGATGAAGGACGAGCCGGCGAGGGTCGAGATGGCGCCGCTGACGATCATCGGCCACTGACCGCCCAGCTTCCGGCGCAGGGCGCCCGCGACGAGCTGCACGACGCCCGAGACGACGGCCCACGCTCCCCAGACCCGCAGCACGGCCGGGATGCCGGACGTGGCGGCGACGGCGAGCCCGATGACCGTCAGGGAGCTGATCACGATGTTCACGAGCAGCGCCGGAGCCCTGCCGCCGTCGGCCCGCGCGGCCCGGAGGTCGACGACCGCCGCCGCCACGTCGAACAGGGGGTAGATCACCAGCAGCGTCACGCTCACCGGCCCCAGCGTGTCGGCGGTCGCGAACAGCAGGGCGGCCCACACCGCGGCGAAGGCGAAGCGCACGAAGTACAGCTTGCGCAGGGCCGCGGGGACGGCGGTGGGGGCGGTCCCGACGAAGGGGTCCACGGGGGAGTTCACGGAGGTGTTCACGGAGGTGTTCACGGCAGCGCCTCTCAAGACGTCACGGAGATAATGGAGAACGTTCGGTCACGTCACAGCTAAGAGGCAGTCGGGCCCCATTGTCAAGACCGAACGTTCTATCTCCCCAAAGAGGCACGGGGCAACGGCGCATTCCTTTCGCCCCTGAGGGGCGCGGGGAACGGCGCGCCCAGCCCCCACGCACCCGCAGAAGAACGCGGCAGCGAAGGACCGGGCGGGGGTCCCGGGGGCGGCAGCCCCCAGGAGGTCAGCGTCAGCCCAAAGATCAGAAGATCAGAACCGCATCGGCTGAGGCGACTCCCGCCGCCCCGCCGGCGCGGCTTCGTACTCCCGAATGATCTCGTACCGGGTGTTCCGCTCCACCGGCCGGAACCCCGCGTCCCGAATCAGATCGAGCAGATCCTCACGGGTGAGCTTGTTCGGCGTGCCGTAGTTGTCGGCGTCATGCGTGATCTTGTACTCGACGACCGACCCGTCCATGTCGTCCGCCCCGTGCTGCAGCGCGAGCTGCGCGGTCTGGACGCCGTGCATGACCCAGAAGACCTTGACGTGCGGCACGTTGTCGAAGAGCAGCCGCGACACCGCGAAGGTCTTCAGCGCCTCCGCGCCGGTCGCCATCTGCGTACGGGCCTGCAGCCGGTTGCGTACCTTCCCGTCCTTCATGTCGACGAAGTCGTGCTGGTAACGCAGCGGGATGAAGACCTGGAAGCCGCCGGTCTCGTCCTGCAGCTCACGCAGGCGCAGGACGTGGTCGACCCGGTGGCGGGGCTCCTCGATGTGCCCGTACAGCATCGTGCACGGGGTCTTCAGACCCTTCTCGTGCGCGAGGCGGTGGATACGTGACCAGTCCTCCCAGTGGGTGCGGTGGTCGACGATGTGCTGCCGGACCTCCCAGTCGAAGATCTCCGCGCCGCCGCCGGTCAGTGACTCAAGACCCGCGTCGATCAGCTCGTCGAGGATCTCGGAGGCGCTGAGCCCGGAGATCGTCTCGAAGTGGTGGATCTCGGTGGCGGTGAAGGCCTTCAGGGAGACGTTCGGAAGGGCCTTCTTCAGTTCGCTCAAGGACCGCGGGTAGTAACGCCACGGCAGGTTCGGGTGGAGCCCGTTGACGATGTGCAGTTCGGTGAGGTTCTCGCCCTCCATCGCCTTGGCGAGCTTCACCGCCTCCTCGATGCGCATCGTGTACGCGTCCTTCTCGCCCGGCTTGCGCTGGAACGAGCAGTAGGCGCACGACGCGGTGCACACGTTCGTCATGTTGAGGTGGCGGTTGACGTTGAAGTGGACGACGTCACCGTTCTTGCGGGTGCGCACCTCGTGGGCGAGCCCGCCCAGCCAGGCCAGGTCGTCCGACTCGTAGAGCGCGATGCCGTCCTCGCGGGTCAGCCGCTCACCGGCCCGGACCTTGTCCTCCAGCTCGCGCTTGAGCCCGACGTCCATGCGTGTACCTCTCCCTGTGACCTGCGCGTATTCGTGTGGATCGTGCGACGTCCAACCGTACTCCCGCGCCCGTCCTACTCCTCCTCGGGCAGCTCGCCCACCCGGTTCTCCCACTTCGTGGAGAGCACGATGGTGGTACGGGTCCTGGAGACGCCCTTGGTCCCGGACAGCCGGCGGATGGTCCGCTCCAGGCCGTCCACGTCGGACGCGCGGACCTTGAGCATGTAGGAGTCGTCGCCGGCGATGAACCAGCAGTCCTCGATCTCGCCGAGGTCCTTCATCCGGCGTGCCACGTCCTCGTGGTCGGCGGCGTCGGAGAGGGAGATGCCGATGAGGGCGATGACGCCGAGTCCGAGCGAGGCCGAGTCGACCGTCGCGCGGTAGCCGGTGATGACACCGGCCGCCTCCAGGCGGTTGATGCGGTCGGTGACGCTGGGCCCCGACAGTCCGACGAGGCGTCCCAGCTCCGCGTAGGAGGCCCGGCCGTTCTCCCTGAGAGCCTGGATGAGCTGCCTGTCCACCGCGTCCATGCGATCGATAGCCTTCCGCTGAAAGTTCCTGAAGTATGAGTGGGTAGCGCTGTGTTCAGGTGGTGCGGGAGCCGCCGCCGAGTTCGCCCTCCCAGCGGCGGTACAGCGTGTGCCCGACGCCCGCCGCGTCCAGCACGCGCCCGGCGACGAAGTCCACGAGGTCCTGGATGTGCGTGGCGCCCGCGTAGAACGCCGGGGAGGCCGGCAGTACGGTCGCGCCCGCGTCGTCGAGGGTCACCAGGTGCCGCAGGGTCTGCCCGTTCAGCGGGGTCTCCCGGACGGCGACGACCAGCTTCCGCCGCTCCTTGAGGACGACACTCGCGGCGCGTTGCAACAGGTCCTTGGACAGCCCCAGCGCGACCCCGGCGACACACGCCGTGGACGCGGGCACGATGAGCATGCCCTTCGAAGGGTACGAGCCGGAGGACGGCCCCGCCGCCAGGTCCCCCGCGCTCCAGTGCCGTACGGCGTCGACGTCCACCGCGAACGTGCCGGGCTTGCCGTCGGCCCCCCGGCCGAGCCACTCCCGCAGGTCGTCCTGCCAGTGGGCGTCCCGGAAACTGATCCCGGTCTCGTCGAGCAGGGTGAGCCGCGAGGCCCGTGAGACGACGAGGTCGACGCTCTCACCGGCCGCGAGGAGAGCACGCAGCACGGCAGCGGCATACGGCGTTCCGGACGCGCCGGAGACCCCCACGATCCAAGGCCGACGCTCTGTTTCTCCTGCGTTCACACCTTGAGCCTACCGGCGCGACGCCACTGACTCAGGACCGGTGGCGCCCCTGCGGGTCAACGGGCAGCCGGGCGGTGCCGAGTGTCAGCCCGCCGAGCGGGGAGTCGACGGTCAGGTCCTTGCCGTACGGGATGACGTCACGGCCGCGGTAGCCGTCGGGACCGGGGTTCCACATCGTCACGCAGTGCCCCTTGAGCGGGTCGACAACCAGGTAGTTGGCGATGCCGCAGGAGGCGTACCAGCGGGGCTTGACCTCGTAGTCACGTCGGACACTGCTCGGTGACACCACTTCGACGACGAACTCGATCAGGTCGGCGGGATAGGCGCTGCGGTTCTCGTCCTCCGCTTCCGCCGGGATGACCGCGAGATCGGGGCAGAACTCGTTGTCGTCGTCGAACACGAACGCCACGTCGCTCACGACGGCCCACCCGGAGGGCAGCTGGCCTTCCAGGTCCGACCACAACCGCTGGATAGTCTTCCCGTGGAACGGCTTGACCGGGTTCATCACGATGCTGCCCTCGACAATTTCCGTCAGGTAGCCGGGGAACATGTCCTCCAGCTTGCTGAGCTGTGAGTGCAGGCGGTCAAGGTCCGAAACGGTCACGGTGGCCTCCCTGGGGTCCTGCTCTCGATGGTAGGCCGCACGGTAGCGGGACGGAGGGGCCCGGCGTCGCGGCCCAGTGCCTGAACGCCGGGCCCCCGCCCCCTACCGCCGCACCCCGGAGGCGATGCGCAGGGTGTCGGTCAGTGCCTGGGTCAGTTCCGCCACCAGGTGGCGGAGCTCGACGGGGGTCGCCTCGTCGGCCAGTTCGCGGGCGTGGCCGAGCAGTACGGCCGCCATCTCCAGGTGGGTCGCCTCGACGACGTCCGCGTACCGCGAGACCGGCCCCGGCCGCTCCGGGTCGGCGATGACGTAGGCGGGCCCGCCGTGCAGGCCGTACCAGGGCAGCAGCCTGAGCTGACGCGCGCCGTCCGTGCCGTCGGATCCGCCGCCGTTCACGCGGCCTCCGTTCCGCACAGGACGTACGGGCGCACGGAACGGTTCGCCGTACCGTCGAGGGCACCCTCGTGAACGCCGAGGGGGCGCCGGGCCCCCGGAGCGAGGACGGGCCGGTGTCTCGGCCGCACGGTCGGGGCGGCGGTCCTGCGATGCCGCCCCGTCGGCATGGGCGGGGTGAGCCCCGCCAAGGGGACGAGCACACCCAGGGAAGCCAGCAGAAGGCCCACCCAGGAGGTCAGGCCGGAGATAGGGTCGGACATGTGTCAGCTCCTTCGAAGCTGGTGTCGTGCCCCGGGGCGGGTGCAACCGCCGCCGGGGTTTGTCCCAGAGACGGTATTACAGGTGCACTACGTATTCTAGGGGAACTACAGATCGACTAGACACCCGTAGTGACCTGACGATGGTGTAGTGATGGAGTTCGCACCTGATATTCCCCGCTGGCGGCAGGTGGCCGCGGTGATCCGCTCCCGTATCGAGGACGGCACCTACACGCCTCGCACTCGCGTGCCGTCCGTGCAGCAGATCGTCGAGGAGTTCGGCCTCGCGACCGCTACGGCTCAGAAGGTGAACGTGGGTCTCAGAAAAGAGGGCCTCGTCTACACAGAGCCCGGCATGGGCTCGTTCGTCTCCGCCGACGCCCCCGCCCTCATCGAAAAAGCCCGCGCCGACGCGGACACCACCGGCTGACATGCCCGGTGCTACGGCGTCGGCGTTCCGGCGCCGCTCCCGTTGGACGGGCCGGGACCGAAGGCCTCCCGGGTCTGCGCGTCGAGCAGGAGAGCCAACAGGTCCGCCTCGCCCGCAAAAAGCCCCGCCGCGGCCGGATGAACCGCCTGATGGAACATCGACGCCAGTACGTCGGCCAAGGGCTGGTTCCAGGCGAGCCGGACGATCTGCAAGGCCGTTTCCCGGTCGCCGCGCCGCCAGGACGTTTTCCACTGCCCGATGAAGAGTCCGGCCCGGGTGAAAGCCTCCCTACGTCCTTTGACGAGCACAGGCCGGTTCAGCCCGAACACCTCTGTGCTCGCCTCACCCTTGATGCTCAGCGCACTGTACGAACCTGCGGCCAGGTTGAGATGCAGGTGGCGCAGGGGGTCCTCGCGGGTCGGGTCGAGCAGCAACTCGCTACCGTCCACCTCGTTCCGCGGGAAGCGGTCCCGCTTGTGGTGGCTGTTGCACAGCGAGCAGGCCAGGAGGTGGTTGGTCCAGTCGAAAGTCCGCAACGGGTTGCACGCCAACGGTTCGAAGTGGTCGACGGCGCACCCCTGGTTGTCACCGCAGTACATGCACCGCTCGTGGCCGACCGCCATCTCCCCGAGGGTGTCCTTCAACCGAGGATGTACTTTCGTGCGCACAGTGGTGTTCCGGCTCCACAGGTCGCCTGCCACCGACTTCCGGTCGGCGGCGGCCTCCACCCTGGCTCCGTACCGCTCCAGGTACTCCGTGGTCTCTCGGGGCAGCGGAATCCGCACCAGCCTGATCACTCGCCGAGTTCTCCGTCCCCCGCCGCACGGGGCTCTTCGTCTGCCAGCCGAGCCAGGCCGGCGGACATCTCGTCCAGGCGCGCCGACGGCGAACTGGTGAGGAGCTGCTTGATACGGGTGTAGCGAGCCAGTGCCACCGCATCGGCGGTGCCGCGCAGGACGGCCCCCTCCAGGGCGACCAGTTCGGCCCGCAGCGCCTCCGCCTTCTCGGAATACGGACTGTCGAGACCGAACAGTTCCGACAAGGCGGCGTCGTCCCCGCTGCCGTACACCACGCGCTCGTACAGGTCCTCGTCCACCACATGTGGTCCAGCCTGCTCGCCGGGGCCGGGCAGCCGGACGAGGCCGCCCGGATCGGCGGACTGGCAGATGTACGGGCTGTGCGTCGTGACGATGAATTGGATGCCGGGGAAGTGCGCGGTCAGCCACGGCCCGATGCGACGCTGCCAGGACACGTGCAGGTGGGCGTCGACCTCGTCGATCAGTACGACGCCCGGGACCGACACGACGATACGGCCGTGCCGCTGCTCGGTGAGAGCCAGGCCTACTTCACGGGCGACGGCGTAGGACTCGTACACCTGCCGGAGGAGGTCCACGACGAGCGCGGTAATCGTGCGAAGACCGTCACTCATCTCGCGCAACGGGAAACGTCGGCCCTCCCAGTCGACCCACAGGCCCTCCGAGTCGACGTCCACGACCCGGCACCCATCGGGCAGGAGCCCGTCACCCAGCACAGCCAGCGCGGTGGCCTTCAACTCGGCGGCGGCCTCGTCTCCCTCCAGGGCTCGCAGATGCTGGCCTACCAACCAGCCAACGCCTTCGGCGAGGGAGAGGTCCTCGTCGAAGAGGGTGCCCACGCGGGAGAACACGCCGACGCGCTTGCGGGGGCGGTCGTCACCGCCGGACAGTCGGCGGAAGGACCCGTATCCGGCAAGGAGCCAACCGACGGGTTTGGAATCCCACAAGCCGCCCGGCGCGAAGAGATCGCCGCCCTCAACATTCAAACTGTGACCGGCAGACAAGGACGGTTCCGTCTGACTACCCCCGTACGGCCCCTTTGCGGGTGCGCCGCGCCGCTGCCACCGTAGTTCCGACATGAAGGTGTCCGGTGGCTGCACGTCTGCGAAAAGAGTGCCGTCAATCCCTCTGTGATCCACTTCGTAGCCAGGGACGATCTTGACGGAGGCCTCGGCCACCTCCGCGCCCTCGCTCGCCCAAGCCTCGAAACTAGGCATGATGCGGCGCGCGTTGTCCGGGCCGATGACCGCCAGCGCCACAGCCCGCAGCAGCGTCGTCTTCCCAGAACCATTCCGTCCCGCGAGCACCGTCCATCCGGCATACGAGCCGTCCGGCCTGGCCAGGTCGAGCACGACCTCGCGAGGACCGTGGAACGACTTGACGTTCCACACGCTGATCCGGCTCAGGTACATCGCGCTCGGCTTCCTCGTGGTCGCGGCCCCGCACACGGCGGGCAAACTCAGCACGAGGGACTCTACGTGCGCGGTCCCCTCGAACGATGCAGGTTAGACGGTCAACCCCCGCACCAGCAGGTCCAGCAGCGCGCACGCGAACAGTGCGATGCCGATGAAGCCGTTGACCTGGAAGAACGCTCGGTTCAGGCGGGACAGGTCCGTCGGGCGGACGATCGTGTGCTCGTACAGGAACGCGGCCGCCACGATCAGCAGGCCCAGCCAGAAGAAGATCTCCGCGTCGGTGGCCAGGGCGTACCAGACCAGGAGGCCGGTCGTCACGGCGTGGCAGCCGCGCGCGCCCCAGATCGCGGCCGGGACGCCGAAGCGCGCCGGTACCGACTTCACGCCGACCTCGCGGTCCGTCCGTACGTCCTGGCAGGCGTAGATCAGGTCGAAGCCGCCGATCCAGATGCCGACCGCGAGGCCGAGGATGACGGCGTCCCACGACCATTCGCCGGTGATCGCCAGCCAGCCGCCGATCGGGCCCATCGCCTGGGCGAGGCCGAGGATGGCCTGCGGGAAGTTCGTGAACCGCTTGCCGTACGGGTAGACCACCATCGGGATCACCGCGATGGGCGCCAGCGCCAGGCAGAGGGGGTTCAGAAGGGCCGCCGCGCCGAGGAAGAAGACCAGGGCCACCAGCGCGCCCGTCCAGGCGTGCTTCACCGACATCGCGCCGGTGACCAGCTCACGCTGGGCCGTACGGGGATTGCGGGCGTCGATCTCCCGGTCGATGATCCGGTTCACGGCCATCGCAAAGGTGCGCAGCCCGACCATCGCCACGGTGACGAGGAGCAGCCGGCCCCACTGGATGTTGCCGTCCGTCAGGAACATCGCCGTCAGCGCCGCGATGTACGCGAACGGCAGCGCGAAGACGGAGTGCTCGATCATGACGAGCCGCAGGAACGCCTTCGTGCGCCCGGGCCGGGGCTGC
This sequence comes from Streptomyces dioscori, assembly GCF_003024195.1. Lineage (GTDB taxonomy): Bacteria > Actinomycetota > Actinomycetes > Streptomycetales > Streptomycetaceae > Streptomyces > Streptomyces dioscori. The sequence goes on along the minus strand of NZ_KZ679054.1, from coordinate 71,426 downwards.
GGGATCGCCGCTGATGCGCTGCTCACGAGAGTCCGTACTCCTTCCAGCGGCGGTCGACCTTCGCCGCCGTATCCGGGTCCGACAGGACCATCTCGGGCCAGCCGCCGTCGCGCGTGTAGCCCTCCTCGGGCCACTTGCGTGTGGCGTCGATGCCCGCCTTGCCGCCCCAGAACTGCTGGTACGAGGCGTGGTCGAGGTGGTCGACCGGGCCCTCGACCACGGTGAGGTCGCGGGAGTAGTCCGTGTTGCCCAGCGCGCGCCACGCCACCTCGTGCAGGTCGTGGACGTCGCAGTCGGAGTCGACGATCACGATCAGCTTGGTCAGCGACATCATGTGGGCGCCCCAGACGGCGTGCATCACCTTCTGGGCGTGCTTCGGGTACTTCTTGTCGATCGCGACGATCGCGCAGTTGTGGAAACCGCCCGCCTCGGGCAGGTGGTAGTCCACGATGTCCGGCACGATGATCTTGAGGAGCGGGAGGAAGAAGCGTTCCGTCGCGCGGCCCAGCGGGCCGTCCTCCGTCGGCGGGCGGCCGACCACGATCGACTGGATCAGCGGGCGCTTGCGCATCGTGACGCAGTCGATGGTGAGCGCCGGGAACGGTTCCTGCGGCGTGTAGAAGCCGGTGTGGTCGCCGAAGGGGCCCTCGGGGAGCATCTCGCCCGGCTCCAGCCAGCCCTCGATGACGACCTCGGCCTGCGCGGGCACCTGGAGCGGCACCGTCTTGCAGTCGACCATCTCGATCCGCTTGCCCTGGAGGAACCCGGCGAAGAGGTACTCGTCGATGTCACCGGGCAGCGGGGCCGTGGACGCGTACGTCACGGCCGGCGGGCAGCCGAAGGCGATCGCGACCGGCAGCCGCTCGCCGCGACGCGCGGCCACCGCGTAGTGGTTGCGGCTGTCCTTGTGGATCTGCCAGTGCATGCCGATGGTGCGCTTGTCGTGGCGCTGGAGGCGGTACAGCCCGAGGTTGCGGATGCCGGACTCGGGGTCCTTGGTGTGGGTGAGGCCGAGGTTGAAGAAGGACCCGCCGTCCTGCGGCCAGGTGAAGAGCGCGGGCAGGGCGTCCAGGTCGACGTCGTCGCCGGTGAGCACGACCTCCTGGACGGGGGCGTTGTCCGACTTCACCTTCTTCGGCGGTACGTGCGTCATCGCGCCGAGCTTCCCGAAGGCCTCGCGCACCCCCATGAAGCCCTGCGGCAGCTCGGGTTTCAGCAGCCCGCCGATCTTCTCGCTGATCTCGGCGTACGACTTCAGGCCGAGCGCCTTGAGCAGGCGGCGGTCCGTCCCGAAGACGTTCATCGCGAGCGGCATCGCCGATCCGCGCACGTTCTCGAAGAGCAGCGCGGGGCCGCCCGCCTTCTGGACGCGGTCGACGATCTCCCCGACCTCCAGGTACGGGTCGACCTCGGCCTTGATGCGCTGGAGGTCGCCCTCGCGCTCCAGCGCCCGGAGCAGGGAGCGAAGATCGTCGTAAGCCATGCGTCCCAGTATCGGCTACTCGCTACGCTGGCTCCGTAAGGGGGGCCGCTCGACCGGCCCCGACGGCCATGAGTTCTTCTGTACACATCTCCACACGCGTCGTCGTACGCGTCTCCACAGCAGGGGGAACCACCGCATGCTTCGGGTGCTGATGATCCTGGTGCCGCTGGCACTCAGCATCTACGCCTTCATCGACTGCATCACGACCGATGAGAAGGACGTCCGCTACATCCCGAAGCCCCTCTGGGCGATCCTCGTGCTGCTGTTCCCGCTCGTGGGCTCGATCTCCTGGCTGATCGTCGGGCGGGTCCGCACCCCGCGCGACGCCTCGTCGTCCCGCCGGGGCGGCTGGGTCGCGCCCGACGACAACCCCGACTTCCTCAAGTCCCTCAGGGACGAGAACAAGGACGACGGCAAGGACAGCGGCAAGGACAGCGGCAAGAACGGCGACAAGGACGGCGACAAGGACAAGGGCAGGGACAAGGGCGAGCCCGGCGGGTCGGGCGGCGGCAAGGACGACACCGGCGGTGAGGGTCCCGAGGACGCCGCTCCGCCGAAGTCCTGACCGGGAGCGGGCGACGGGGGCCGCGCCGGGATCAGCTCCCGGCGGACGCGGCCAGCCGGTAGAACGCCTGCGTCGTCCGTGGGTGGGCCATCTCGTCCAGCAGGTGCCGCCATTCCAGGTCGTGATCGTCGCAGGCGCCGGGGTGCGCGTCGTCCCAGGCGGCGAGCAGCGGGGCGAGTTCGCTCTCGGGGGTCGCGCGGACACCGGTCACGACGGCGGTGGTCGCGAGGCCGGTGATCGGGCCGGAGGTCGTGGAGATGTTCATGGCGGTTCCTTCCGGGCGGCGGGCGGAGCGGCTTCCGGGCGAAGTCCTCGGTTGCGTTTCTTGGTTGAAGTTCGGAACGAACTTCCCCTTGGACTTTCTGGCGACTTTCTGAGTTCAACTCTGCCGCCGTACGTCCGCCGCCGCCATGAAGCGACCTACCAGACCCGGGGTGGGGGCAGCCCCACCCCGGCGGTGCGGTCCGCCGCCTGACGAGCCGTCACCGGGGGCCCTTGGAGGGGGACTTCGCGGACGGAGTCGGTGTCGGTGTCGTCGACGGCTTCTCGGTCGGCGCCGCGGAGGGTGCCACCGAGTCCGCCGGGGGCTTGCTGGGGGCGGCCGCGGACGGCCCGGTCGACGCGTCGGGGCTCGCGGCCGGTGGCTGCTCGGTGGCCTCGGTGGGCCCGCCCGCGTCGGACTCGGCGGGCCCGGTCGACGGCGACGGGGTGGGCGTGGCCGGACGGCTGCTCGTGGACGGCGGAGCGAGGGGAACCGTCGGGGACGCGGGCCGGTCGGGGGCCGCGAGCCGGACCGGCAGGGCCACGAGAGCCGTGACGGCGCACAGCAGGCCGGCCCCGGCCGCGGCACGCAGCAGCCGGCGCCGGGCGGCGCCGCGGCGGATCGCCTCGTACCGGCCGGGGGGCGGGCCCAGGTAGTCGGACGCGGGCCGCAGGATGACGGCGAGGGGGTCGTCGGGTTCGAAGTCCGGGCCGTCGTCAGAGTGTGTGATCAACGCTTCTCCTCAGATGGGCGCGGAGCAGTTCGCGGGCCGCGTGGAGATCGGCCTTGACGGTTCCTTCCTTGCGCCCGGTCAGCACGGACACCTCCCGGATCGGCATGTCGGCGTAGTAGTGCAGCAGGATCGGGACGCGCAGCCGCTCCGGCAGCGACTGTACGAGCAGGCGCACCGAAGGGTCGGCCTGTTCGGTCTCCGGGCGGACGGCGGCCTCGGCCGTCGCACGGCGCACGGCCCTGCGTTCGCGCTCCAGTTTGCGCCAGTGGTCCCGGACCAGATTGGCCGCGGTCACGTAGAGGAAGCCACGGGGTTCGGCCACGGAGGTCCAGCGGGCCCAGAGCCGGGTGAACGCCTCCGAGGCGATCTCGTGCGCCGTCTCGTCGTCGTCGACCAGCCGGCGGCACCAGCCGGCCAGCCGCGGGTAGAGGGCGGCGAACAGCTCGGACGCTGCCTGCTCGCGGGACCGTTTCAACGCTCTCCAGGTCGTGACGCCGTGTACAGGACTTGCATGACTTGCATGACTTACGTGGCCTGCGTGGCTCTCGTGGCTCGTGGTCGGGGCTCGTGGTGCTCATCCGGAAGGATCCCGGACCGTCGGCGTACGGTTCCGACGGCCCGGAATCCAAGGCGTGCGGCGCGCCCGGTCAGGAACCCCCCTGGCCGCTCGAACTCAGCTCCGCGAAGACGATCACGCTGTCGCGGTAGCCGTCACCGCTGCGGGGGCCGCCGCAGGTGATGAGCCGCAGCTCCGGCCGGCCCACATCCCCGTACACGTCCTCCGTCGGGAACTCCGCCTGCGCGACCGTCCGTACACCGCTGACGGTGAACTCCGCCGCCGTGCCGTTCGCCAGCCGCGCCTCGATCCGGTCGCCCCGCCGCAGCCGCTTGAGATCACGGAAGACGCCCTCGCCGTAGGAGCCGACCGTGACGTGGCCGAGGATCACCGACGGGCCGACCTGGCCGGGCGTCGGCGAGTGGCGGTACCAGCCCGCCCGGTCGTCGGCCTCGACCGGAGGAACCTCCACGCTGCCGTCCGGGGCGAGCCCCAGCCTCATGACCGGCGTGTCGACCTCGATGGCCGGGATGCGCAGCCCGACGGGCACCGAGCGGGCGAGGGCGCGCACGTTCTTCCCGGCCGGGCTCGGGGGCGGTGACGAGTCCTCGCCCCGGCCGCGGCCGGTGGCGGCCCCGTCGCTCTCGCCGCCCCCTCCCCCGCCGCAGCCGACGAGCAGGGTGGCCATCGCCGCGGTGACGAAGGCGCGCCTGGACGGCAGGGTCACGCCCCGGTCGCCCGTCGGCGGCGTACGACGTAGACGGCCGCGCCGCCCAGCGCGACCGCCGCGGCGGCGCCCCCGCCGATCAGGCCGCTCCCGCCACCGGACTGCGACCCGGTCGACACCTCGCCGGTGTCGGGCGCTCCGCTCGGTACGACGGAGACCTCGGCGTCCGAGGGCGCCTTGGTGGGCGCCTCGGTCGGCGCGGTGCTCGGTTCGGCGCTCGGCGCGGTGGCCGGGGGCTTGCTCTCGGCCGGGGCCGGGGCCTTGGTCGGTTCTGCGCTCGGCTTCGCCGAGGCGGGGACGGGGGTCGGGGCGGTCCCGTCGGCGAACGCGGGCACCGTGCTCGCCAGCACGGCGGTGCACGCGAGTGCCAGGGCGCTGAGGACAGTTCGGCGCATGTGTGCTCTCTCTCATCGGTCCGTCCGCACGGTGGTACGGCGGACGGCTGCGTTGCGGATGGCGAGCGGAGAGACGAGGCAGCGGCGGACCAGGTTGTAAAGAACAGGCAAAGTCCTCGAACGGGTACGGCGCCATCGCCATCGGCCCCGCCGCGCACCGCCTCCCCTCTAGGCTTGGCCAGCGTTCGGCAGGCCTGGCCGGGGGCGCCCCGGGGCAGGGCGGCCGGACGGGGAGGAGCGGAACGCGCGTGATCCGGGTTCAGGCAGCAGGGGACGACGAGGTGCCGGTCCGGGGCCCCGTGAAGGCCGTAGCCGTCAGAGCCTCCTTCCTGAGAGCCATACCGGCCGACGCACTGCTCGCCGCCCTCGCGGCCGTGGACACCGGCCTCCAGCTCGACGACTACACCCCGCTGGAACTGGCCCTCTCGGCCGCCGCCTGCGCGGCGCTCGTCGTGCGGCGGCGCTTCCCCCTGGCGGTGTTCCTGCTGTCGCTGCCCGCCGCGCTCTTCTCGTCGGTCGTCGTGGTGCCCCTGGCCGCCCTCTACACCCTGGCCGGACGCAGCCGGGACCGGCGGCTGCTCGTCGGCTGCGCCATCGCGTCGGCGCTGGCCTCCGCGCTGCCGTGGCCGCTGTCGGAGTACACGGAGGACGACCGCTTCTGGACGTTCGTGGACTTCGTCTATCTGCTGGCGACGGCCGCCGCGCCGGTCTTCCTGGGCCAGTTGGTGCAGGCCAGCCGTGACGCCGCCGACCGGCTGGCCGAGGTCGAGGAGGCCCGGGAGCACGAGCGCCTCATGCACGCCCAGAGCGTCCTGGCCCGCGAACGGGCCCAGCTGGCACGGGAGATGCACGATGTCGTCTCCCACCAGGTGAGCCTCATCGCCGTACGGGCCGGAGCCCTCCAGGTCGGCGCGAAGGACCCCGAGACGCGCGAGGCCGCCCAGGCGATCCGCGGGCTCAGCGTGACCACCCTCGACGAACTGCGGCACATGGTCGCGCTGTTACGTGCCTCGGGCGGCCGTACGCCCGAACCGGCGGCGCAGCCGACCCTGGCCGACCTGCGGCAGCTGATCGACTCCAGCGGTATCGAGGTGACACTGCGGGGCGAACTGCCGTCCGGCATCGGGGCACCGGCCGAGCGCGCGGTCTACCGGACCGTGCAGGAGGCCCTGACGAACGTACGCAAGCACGCGCCCGGCGCCACCACGACCGTGTGCCTGTGGCACGAGCACGACGGACTGGGCGTGACGGTCGTCAACACCCCACCGACCCGCCCCGTACTCGAACTGCCGGGCTCCCGGGTCGGATTGATAGGCCTCGGCGAACGGGCGGAGAACCTCGCGGGCACCTTCGAAGCCGGCCCCACGCCCACCGGCGGCTACGGAGTACGCCTACGCCTGCCCACCACAACCGACTGACCCGGACCAATGACCGACCCGGACAAATGACTGACCCATCGGCATCGGCGGAAGGCAGAGCGGCCTGATGAAAGCGGACGAACTCGTACCACTGGGCCGCACGGCTCTGCGCGTCAGCCGTCTGGGGCTGGGCCTCGCCTCCCTCGGCGGCCTGTTCGAGCCCGTACCGGCCGAGGACGCGGCCGACGCCCTCGACACCGCCTGGGAACTGGGCATACGGCTGTACGACACGGCCCCCGTGTACGGCTACGGGCGCTCGGAGAGCCGTACGGGGGCCGCGCTCGGCGTACGGCCGCGGGACGCGTACGTGCTGTGCACCAAGGTGGGGCGGATCATCGAACCGGGCGGCCCCGACACCCAGCCCATCTGGGCGGACCCTCCGGCGGGCGTCGGACCGCGGCTCGACTACTCCTACGCCGGGGTGCTGCGCTCGGTCGAGGAGAGCCTGGAACGGCTGGGGCTGGACCGGATCGACGTCCTGCACGTGCACGACCCCGACGAGGACTTCACCGCCGCCGTCTCGCAGGCCTACCGGGCGCTGGCCGAACTGCGTGCCGCGGGAGTCGTGGGCGCCGTCTCGATCGGGGTCAACCACGCGCCGGTGGCGGCCCGTTTCCTGCGGGAGGCCGCGGTGCCGGGACCCGACTGCGTGCTGCTGGCCGGGCGCTACACCCTGCTCGACCGTTCCGGGCTCGACGAGTTGCTGCCGCTGTGCGCCGAGCGCGGGGTCGCCGTCATGGCAGCGGGCGTCTACCAGTCCGGCCTGCTGGCCGACCCGCGCCCGGGGGCGCCCCACGGACACACCTCCGTACCCGCCGAACTGGGCGCACGCATCGGGGCGTTGCGGAGCGTGTGCGCGGAGTTCGGCGTACCGCCGCTCGCCGCCGCCGTGCAGTTCCCGCTCGGGCACCCCGCCGTCACGAGCGTGGTCGTCGGTGCCCGCTCGGCCGACGAGGTCGCCCAGAACGTACGGCTCTTCGACCATCCCGTCCCGGCGGACTTCTGGACCGCCCTGAAGGCGACGGGCCTGCTCACCGAGGACACACCGACCCCCGCCTCCTGAGCTGCCGCACGACCGGCCTACCGGCCTACCGGCCTACCGGCCTACCGCGAGAGGAACGTGGCGACGGTCCCCGCGAACCGGTCCGGGTCGTCCACCCACGGGAAGTGCCCGGCGCCCGGCTGGACGACCGTTTCGGCGTGCGGGAACAAGCCGGCCACCGTGGCGGCCACACGCGGCAGCGGGCCGCCGTCCAGCTCCCCCGCGAGGACGAGCACACGCGCGTCGAGCCCGGCGACGGCGGCCCGCGTCCCGGCGGGATCGGCGAACGCGCCCTCGGACGCGTACGCGTCCGCCGCCTCGTCGTTGGACTGGGCCACCTCGGCCGCCGCGTGCGCCCGGGCGGCGGCGGTCCGGTTCCCGTAGAAGAAGGGGGTCCCGGCGTCGAAGTCGGCGTCGGTGGCGGACCCGTCCCAGATCCTCAGATACGCCTCGTACGCGTCCTCGAACCACGGCTCGTCCGTACGCAGGGCCGCCGCCTCCCGCCGCTGCTCCGGGGTGAAGTCGACCCCGAGCGCACGGGCCCGCGCGGCGACGAGCGTGAGCGTGCGGACGCGGCGGGGGTACCTGGCCGCGTACAGGATCGCGAGGTCGCCGCCCGCCGAGTGCGTGAGCAGGTCGATCCGGTCGAGGCCGAGGTGTGCGCGCAGGGCCTCGACGTCGTCGACCTGCCGGTCGCAGCGGTACGACGCCGGGTCGGCCGGTGCCTCGGAGCCGCCGGTGCCCCGCAGATCGAGCAGCACCAGCCGCCGGTGCGCCGACAGCCCGCCCAGGTCCCCGAGATACGCCGACGCCCGCATCGGCCCGCCCGGCAGACAGAGCAACGGCCCGCCCTCGCCCGCCCCGCCGTCCTCGCGGTAGGCGAGCCGCGTGCCGTCGTGAGCGAGGAAGTGGGCCACGCCCTCATCCTCGCCGCACCCCCGCGAGAGGGACAACGGCATTTACCCGGTTGACGCCCCGTCCGGTCACACGCTTGCCTGCTGCGATGACCGATCTCCGTATCGAACGGGTCGAAGCCACCACCTCCGAAGCCCTGCTGGAGGACTGGCGGCACGTCCACAACGTGATCGTTCCGCCGGCCGCGCTGTCCCTGGCCGAGGTCCGCGAGCGGGCCGGGCGGTACCACCTGGAAGTGGCGTACCTCGACGACGTGCTGGTCGGCTGCACGACGGTCCGGCCGCCGGAGGGCGCGGCGAACGCGGCCACCGTGATCGCCCGCGTGCTTCCCGGCCACCGCCGCAGGGGGTTCGGTGAGCGGCTCCACGTACGGGGGCTGGCGCTGGCCCGTGCGCTCGGTGCCACGACGGTCGAGACCGTTGTGCTGGCCGCCAACGCCGAGGGGCTGCGGTTCGCGCTGGCCCACGGGTACGTGGAGTCCGACCGCTACACCCTGCCGGGCGGCGGCGACCTGTGGATCGATCTGCGGCTGCGTGGGGGCTGACCGCGCAGTTCCCCGCGCCCCTGAGAAACCGCGTTCGCCTGCGGGACCGTGGGGGCGGGCCGCGCAGTTCCCCGCGCCCCTCGGGGAGGGGCTACGCCCCGTCCCACCGAAGGGGCACGGGGATAGGGGCGCGGGGAACGGCGCAATCTTTTCGCCCTTCAGGAGCGCGGGGAACTGCGCAGTCTTTTGGTTTTTAGGGGCGCGGGGAACTGCGCGGCCCGCCCCCGCCGGCTCGCGGGTGAAGACGGACCCGTCCGGGGACTGATCCGGGGGTCGATCGGGGAGAGTGGATGCCATGAGCGACGGCAGCAACGGCAGCGACGGTGTGGACCACGTGGAGCGCTTCGACAGGACGCAGGCCCGCACCTGGCTCTCGACCGCCGTCGAAGAGGCCAGGGCCGGTCTCGCCGAGGGCGGCATCCCCATCGGCGCCGCCCTGTACGCGCCGGACGGCACCCTGCTCGGAAGGGGCCACAACCGCCGCGTCCAGGACGGCGACCCGTCCACGCACGCCGAGACGGCCGCCTTCCGCGACGCGGGACGGCAGGGCTCGTACCGCGGTACGACGATGGTGACCACGCTCTCGCCGTGCTGGTACTGCAGCGGTCTGGTCCGGCAGTTCGGGATCTCCCGGGTGGTCGTCGGGGAGGCCGAGACCTTCCACGGCGGACACGACTGGCTGGCGGAGCACGGCGTGGAGATCGTGCTCCTCGACGACGCCGAGTGTGTCGCCATGATGCGCGACTTCGTCAGGGAAAACCCCGCACTGTGGAACGAGGACATCGGTGAGTGACGCGACGACAGTGAGTGACACCGCTGCCCGCGGCGGGCCCCGCGTGCCGACCGTAGATCTCGGCCCCTGGCTCTCCGGCGATCCCGAGGCCCGTTCCCGGATCGCCCGGACGGTCGACGGCGCGCTCCGGAGCGCCGGGTTCCTGCTGGTGACCGGTCACGGCGTCGACCCCGGCCTGCGGGTACGCGTACGGGAGGCGGCCCGCGCCTTCTTCGTGCTGCCCGCCGAGGCCAAGGAGCCGTACGCGGTGAAGGTCGGCGGCCGGGGCTGGCTCGGTCCTGGCGCCGAGGCCAACGGTTACGCGGAGGGCACCCCGACCCCGCCCGACCTGAAGGAGTCCCTGAGTTTCGCGACGCACGAGCCCTTCGAGGACCCGGTGACCGACGCGGAGTGGTGCGCGCCGAACGTCTGGCCGGCGGAGGCCCCGGGGCTCCGCGCGCTGTGCGAGGAGTACCTCGCGCGGATGGGTGAACTGGAGAACCATCTCCTCGCCCTGCTCGGTGAGGCGCTGGGCCTGGAGCCCGACTTCTTCACCCGGCACATGGACCACCCGACCTACGGCTTCAACATCAACTGGTATCCGGGCAGGGAGGTCGTCGGCGAGCCCGAGGAGGGTCAGTTCCGTATCGGCCCGCACACCGATTTCGGCACGGTCACCATCCTCGACCGGCAGGCCGGCAAGGGCGGGCTGCAGGTCTGGACGGACGACGGCGGCTGGGAGGACGCGCCTTTCGACCCGGCGGCGTTCACCATCAACATCGGTGATCTGATGGCCCGTTGGACCGGTGACCGCTGGCGCTCCGGCCGTCATCGTGTACTGCCGCCGCCCGCCGACGAGCCCACCGAGGAGCTGATGTCCCTCGTCTATTTCGGCGAGTGCACCCCGGGGACCCGCGTCGAGTCGGTCCCGGCCCCGGTCGGCCGGGTGGCGTACGAACCCGTCGACTCCCATGTGTACCTGCGCTCGAAACTCGACTCGATCACCGTGAACTGAACCGGGCCCGGTCGGACTGTGCCGACGGCGCCGACATTTGCGTAACCCCGCGGACATCAATCGGTCCACTCCGAAGCAACGCCCCCTGGCCGCGCCCCGGTTGATACACCTCACCTCTACGAGAACCGGACCCGAGGGGTCCCAGGGGGAGATGCGGTGCGCAGAGGGCTGCACAGCCGAGGGGCGTTGTTCGACACGGAGCCGCCCGGCCTCGCTCCACGGCTCGTCGGCCTGCGGCCGTTCCAGCACGGGCCAAGCCCCTGTGAACACCCGAGGGAGCTCCCCTTCGTGGTGTTCGCCGGGGCCCGCGGGCTCGGCAAGAGCGCGGTGCTGGCGGAGCTGCGGGCCGCGTACGAGGGGCGGACGCCGCTCGCGCTGATCGACTGCGAGGCCGACCGGTTCGCGGGGCCTCCCGCGGGACGGCCGCACGAGGTCTGGTCGCCCGTGGCTCAGGCGCTGGTGACGATCGCCGAGCAGCTCGCGGAGCCGGTGGCCGACGCGGGACGGATCCCGTTCCCCCGGCTCGCGGCGGGCCTGCTGGCCGTGGCGGCGGGCGGCTGGAACGACCGGGACGTGCCCCGCGTCCGCCGGGAGGCCGAACAGATCCTGCTGCTCAACGACACGGGATCCTGGGTCGGCGCACCCACGAGCCGCTGGGTCGGCCGGGTCTCGGCCCGTCTCACCGACCCGCTCACCGGCTCCCTCCCGGGTACGGGTCCGGTGGTCGAGCCGGTCGTCGAGGCCGCCCTGGAGACGTTCTCGGAGGGGGTCTCGCCCACGCACCGCAGGCTGCGGAAGGCCGCCGCCTGGTACCGCGACCACCCGAACGCCGACGGCAACCCCAAGCTCGGCCTTCTGCTGCTCTCCGGCCACTTCAGGGCGGGCGGCGATCTTCGCACCCACGCCGAGGGCCATCTCGTACGGGCTCTGCTGGCCGATCTCGACGACGCGTACGGCGGTTCGCTGCCGCGCGGGCACCGGACCGGGCGTCCGGTGGTCCTCGTCGACAACGCGCAGAGCGCGCCGGGCGTCGGGCTGATGGGAGCGGTCCTGCGGGACCGGGCCGACGGCATCGCGGACCGGGTGGCGTTCTTCGCCGGTCTGCGCGGCCACGGTCATCCGGCGCTGCGCAACGCGACCCGCCGCACCCTGTCCGAGCTGGCCCGCACGAGCGGCTGGGAGCCCGGCGGCACGGCCTCGTCGCGGGCGCTGCTCGTCGCGCTGCCCCCGCTGTCCCCCGACGACACCCCGCGCGTCGTCGAGGCGGCCTGCCGGGGCCTGGCCGTACCGTCCCGGCTGCCGGGGGCGGCCCACCGGCTGACCGGCGGCAGCCCGCTCGGTACGACGCTGTTCGCCGAGTCCGCCCGGCAGAACCTTCCCCGGGGCGCCGGCACACCCGGCGAACTCCTCACCGCGGACCTCGTACCGCAGGAAGCAGAGGAAACGCAGGAAGCGCACGAGGCGCACGAGGCGCACGAGGCGCACGAGGCGCACGAGAAGCGTGCGGCGCGTGACGGGCGGCCCGCCTACCGTGAGCTGCTCGACCGGCTGGTGCCGGACGGCCGGCGGGACGAGCTGGCGCTGCTGGCCGTGGCCCACGACCGCGAGTCGGCGTGCGTGCTGGCCGCGGCTCGGCTCCCCGGCGACTTCGGCGCGGTGGGGGTTCTCGACCTGGAGGCGCGGCTCGTCGAGGAGGGCCTGCCCACGGTTCCCGGCCAGTTCGTCGGCGATCCGTTCCTGCGGGCGCTGCTGCTGCTCGGCCTGCACCGCAGGGAGCCGGACCACGCCACCTGGAAGGCCGCGCACCGCACACTCGTCGCCCACTACACGGACATCCCGGTCGCGCCGGACGGCTCGGGGGACGACTCAGGGAACGGCTCTGGGAACGGCTCGGGGCCGAAGGAGCAGCGGATCCTCTACCGGCTGCTCCACGAACTCGCCCTGGGCGCCGCCGAACCTGCCGTCACGTATCTGCGCGACGCCTTCCCCCGCCACGACACGAAGGCGTGGCTGCGGGCGCTGGTGTTCCTCGCGTCGGCGCCGTACCACCCCGCACCCGTCCCGGACGGGTACGGCGGCTCCGCGTCCGACGCCCGCACCCGGGTCGCGCTCGGCCGCGTCGGCACCGGCCCGCCCCCGCCGCAGGGCACGGACACCGCCCTGCACCTGCGGATACGCCGACTGCTGTACGGGGTCTGGCAGGTCACCGACCCGCTGGCGCTGCCCGACCCGGTCGTCGCCGAGCGGCTGCGGTCCGAACTCGGGCATCTGGCGAGGCTCCGGCCGACGGACGTGGAGCCCCTGCTGCGGGCCTCCGTGCACTGGCCCGAGGACGCCCTGGCCGGCCGCCCCCTGCGTCTGGGCTAGACCCCGGCGTAGGAGTGCTTGCCGGTGACGAAGATGTTCACTCCGTAGTAGTTGAACAGCCAGCAGGCGAAGGCGGCGAGCGCGATGTACGCGGCCTTGCGGCCCTTCCAGCCGGCCGTGGCACGGGCGTGCAGATAGCAGGCGTAGGCGACCCAGGTGATGAACGACCAGGTCTCCTTGGGGTCCCAGCCCCAGTAGCGGCCCCACGCGTCGCCCGCCCAGATCGCACCGGCGATGATCGTGAACGTCCACAGCGGGAAGACGGCGGCGTTCACGCGGTACGAGAACTTGTCGAGCGAGGCCGAGGCGGGCAGCCGCTCCAGCACGGAGGTCGCGAAACGGCCCGGCTTGCCGCCGGTCGCGAGCTTGTTCTCGTAGCTGTCCTTGAAGAGGTACAGGATCGTGCCGACCGCGCCCACGTAGAAGACCGCGCCGCAGAAGATCGCCGTGGAGACGTGGATGTACAGCCAGTACGAGTGGAGCGCGGGCACCAGCTGGTCGCTCGCCGTGTACAGGACGGTGACGGCGAGGCCGAGGTCCAGCAGGACCGTGGTCACCAGGAAGAGGCCCATCCAGCGGACGTTCTTCTTCATCGCGAGCAGCGCGAGATACACACCGACGGCGACGGTGGAGAAGGTGATGTTGAACTCGTACATGTTGCCCCACGGCGCCCGCTGCACCGACAGGGCGCGGGCGAGCACACCGCCGAACGCGATGAGGAAGGCGAGCACGGTGAGGGAGATGGCGATCCGGCCGTACAGGTCGCCCTGCTCGTCACCGCCGTGCGCGCCGGGCCCGTCCGGCACGTCCCGGGCGCCGGCCGCGGCCCGCGTGACGACCTGCGGCCGCTCCAGTACGGCGGTGCCGCCCGCGTTCTGCACGGTGACCGCCGGGCCGGCCGCCTTCTTGCCGGCCTTGCCTGCCTGGTCGGCGGTCAGCGCGGCGGCCGTCCGGCCGACCTTGCTGCGGCTGCCGAGGAGCCATTCGGCGATGTACGCGAAGAAGGCCAGCGTGTAGACGGCCATCGCGGAGTAGATCAGCGTGTTGCTGACGTTCGCGAGGTGCTCGTTGGTCGCGGCGGCCAGGTCGGTCGCGGCGGCGAAGTCGGTTGCGGCGAGGTCGGTTGCGGCGGCGAGAGTCACTTCGTCTCAGCCCCTTCGGCAGGTACGGCGGGAGGTTCGGGGGTGTCGTTCCCGGGCTGGTCCGGGCTGTCGTTGTCGGGCTGGTCCGGGGTGTCGGGTGCGCCCGGCGCCAGGTCGTACAGGTGGCCCGCCAGGACGCCCAGTTCCTCGGGGACCTTGGCGGACTCGCTGCGGCCGAGGCCCGCCATCTCGACGACCGTGACCCCGTCGGGGCCGGTCACGGCCCGCACCCACACCCGGCGGCGCTGGATGAAGAGGGAGGCGGCGAGGCCGAAGATGGCGCCGAAGGCACCGGCGAGGGCCCAGCCGGCCCCGGGCTGCCGGGTGACCTGGAAGTTCGCCCACTCCTTGACCCCCTTCTCGAAGGTGATCGAGCCGGCGCCGTTCGGGAGCTGCATGGTCTCGCCCGGCTTCAGGTTCTCCCGCAGCTGCTTGCCCTTGGAGTCCTTGAACTCCTTCATGTTCTTCTTTTCGAGCTGGTACACGCTCTGCGGCAGGCCCGCGTCGACGCCGAGGTCGCCGTGGTAGGCGGCCAGGTTCAGCACCGGGTTCAGCAGCGCCGGGAACTGCGAGACCACCGCGGTGCCCTCGCCCCCGTACGCCGGGAGGAAGAACGCCTGGAAGCCGAGCTGCTCCTGCTTGCCCTTGGCGTCCTTGTAGCCGTCCATGACCTTGATCGCGCCGGTCGAGGTGACGTTCGAGTCGAGCGGCAGCAGCGGCACGGCCTGCTGGTAGACGATCTCGCCCTTGCCGTCCCGGACGGTGACGACGGGCGCGTAGCCGTGGGCGGTGAGGTAGACCTTCGAGTCGTCGATGTCGAGCGGCTCGTTGACCTTGACGGTCTTCTTCTGCTCCTTGCCGTCCGCGCCCACGCTGTAGTCGACCTTCGCCTGGTACGTGCGCGGCGTGCCCTTGTTGGGTCCGGTCTCCTCGTACGTGCCCTCGAAGTCCTCCAGTACGAAGCTGAAGGGCTCCAGGTCGTCCGTGTCGAAGAGGCTGCCGGACTTGAAGTCGTCGTACTGCGTGAGGGTGTTGGCGAAACCGTCGCCCTCGACGATCAGTTTGTTGCCCTCGGACTTGAAGAGCTGGCCCCAGGCGAAGGCGACCAGCATCACGATCAGCGCGATGTGGAAGGCCAGGTTGCCGACCTCGCGGAGGTAGCCCTTCTCGGCGGCGACCGCGTCCCCGTCGAGGTGGGCACGGAAGCGCCGCTTCTTCAGGAGTTTCAGCGCCTCGTCCCTGACCTCCTCGGGCGCGGCCGCGGTCCGCCAGGTCGTGTACGCGGGCAGCCGGGTCAGCAGGCGCGGGGCGCGCGGCGGCCGGCCGCGCAGCTGGCCGACGAACTGCCAGGTGCGGGGCACGATGCAGCCGATGAGCGAGATGAAGAGCAGGATGTAGATCGCCGAGAACCAGGCGGAGCTGTAGACGTGGAACAGCCCGAGCTTCTCGTAGACCGGCCCGATCGTGGTGTGCCGGGCCAGGAAGTCGGCGACCTTCGTCTCGTCGGTCCCGGACTGCGGGATCAGCGAGCCGGGGATCGCGCCCAGGGACAGCAGGAAGAGCAGGATCAGCGCGACCCGCATCGAGGTCAGCTGCCGCCAGATCCAGCGGGCCCAGCCGATGACCTCGCGTCCGGTCCACGCGAGCCGGCCCGTGACGCCCGGTGCGCGCGCGCCGCCGAAGGAGCCGGGCATGACCGTCTCCCGGGGCGCGGTGGACAACTGGGCCCCGGCGGCACCGAGATCACCGGCGTCACGCGTCGCGGTGTCACCCGTACCGTTCTCGTCGGTCCGGCCGTCGGTCCTCGCGCCGGTGTCCCGTGTCGCGCTCATGCGTCAGATCCCTACCGTGAAGCCGTTGGACCAGCCCTGCATCTCCTGCACGATGCCGTCCCACGCGCCGGTCAGCAGGAGCAGACCGGTCACGATCATCATTCCGCCGCCGATCCGCATGACCCACACGTAGTGGCGCTTGACCCAGCCGAAGGCGCCGAGCGCCTTGCGGAAGGCCACGGCCGCGACGACGAAGGGCACACCCAGACCGACGCAGTACGCGACCGTCAGTATGGCCCCGCGTCCGGCGCTCGCCTCGGACGAGGAGAGCGCCAGCACGGAGGCGAGTGTCGGTCCGATGCAGGGTGTCCAGCCGATCCCGAAGAGCGCGCCCAGCAGCGGGGCCCCGACCAGACCGGCGACCGGCCGCTTGTGGAAGCGGAACTCGCGCTGCGTCAGCCAGGGCATCATCCCCAGGAAGAACACCCCCATGAGGACCATGAGGACGCCGAGCACCTGGGACATCGTGTCCTTGTGCTCCTGCAGGGTCGAGCCGAAGTAGCCGAAGAGCGCCCCGCCGGAGACGAACACGGCGGTGAAGCCCAGCACGAACAGCGAGGCTCCGGCGACCATCCGGCCGCGTCGCGCGTCGGCCAGGTCGGTGCCGCTGACGCCGGTGACGTACGAGAGATAGCCGGGTACGAGCGGCAGTACGCACGGGGAGAAGAAGGAGACGAGTCCGCCGAGCAGCGCGATCGGAATGGCGAGCACCAGCGCCCCGTCGAGGACGGTCCGGTTGAGGTCGGTGCCCGCGGCCACGAGAAGAGACACGAGCGGTCACTTCTCCGCGAGGATCGGCTTGAGCATCTTGCGCAGATTGTCCTCACTGAGGGCGGACAGCGACCGGGAGGCGACCTTGCCGTCCCGGTCGAGGACGAGCGTGGACGGGATCGTCTGCGGGTTGAGCGTGCCCTTCTCGAAGCGGAGCATCAGCTTGCCCGTCGGGTCGTACAGACTCGGGTACTCGACGCCGTGCGCCTTCTCGAAGGCGATCGCCGGAGTGGTGCTGGTGTCCCGGGTGTTGATGCCGACGAACTGCACACCCTGGTCCTTGAGGTCCTCGGAGACCTTGACGAAGTTCTTGGCCTCCAGGCGGCACGGGCCGCACCAGGAGCCCCAGACGTTCAGGACGACGATCTTGCCCTTGTAGTCGGCGACGTCGAGCTGCTTGCCGTCGATGGTCTTGCCGGACAGCTCGGGCGCCTGTGCGCGGCTGCCCTTGCCGACCGTGGCGATGCCGTCGGAGCCGGTGACGAAACCGGTGTCACCCGACCCGCCGGACTTGCCCCCGGATCCGCACGCGGACAGGAGCAGCGCCGCGGCGACGGCCGCTCCGGTGGCCGCGGCGGCACGGCCACGGGTCCGGTCGGCACGGCTACGGGTCCGGTCGGTGCGCTGGACGGCACGGCTGGCGGCACTCATGTGAAAAGTTTCGCATGTCCGTTCCGGGGATCTTGCGCACCCCCCTCGCGGGGTTCAGGCGGCCTGGTCCTGACCGAGGAAGGCCTTCCAGCCGCCGGTCGGTTCCTCCCCCACGCCCAGGGTCCGCAGCTTCTCCAGGACGGCCGCGTCCTGCGCGTCGAGCCAGTCCACGAACTGCCGGAACGACACCAGGCGTACGTCCTTCTTGCCCGCGATGTGCTTCAGCGCGTTCTCGACGGCGTCCATGTAGATGCCGCCGTTCCACTCCTCGAAGTGGTTGCCTATGAAGAAGGGCGCGCGATTCGTCTCGTATGTACGCGTGAAGCCCGCTATGTACGACTCGGTCGCCTGCCTGCGCCACGCCGGGTAGTTGGCGGGCGGGGCCTGGGTCGAGTTGACCGACTGGTTCGCGAGGATGTTGTAGTCCATGGAGAGGACCTCGAAGGTGTGCCCGGGGAAGGGCATCGCCTGCAGCGGCAGGTCCCAGACACCCTCCTTCTTGCCCGGCCAGACCTGGGTGCCGCCGGGCGAGGAGGCGTCGTAGCGCCAGCCGAGCTCGCGGGCGGTGGGCAGCAGGTTGTCCTGGCCCTTCAGGCAGGGGGTGCGGCCGCCGACGAGCTCCTTCTCGTAGTCGAAGGGCAGCGAGGGCACGTCCTTCTCGCTCCAGCCGGTGTTCGTACGCCACTCCTTGACGAACGCCTTCGCCTGGTCGATCTCGCTGCGCCACTGGGCCGGCGTCCAGTTCTCCACCGTGCCGGTGCCGCCGCAGAAGTGGCCGTTGAAGTGAGTGCCTATCTCATGGCCGTCGAGCCAGGCCCGCCGGAGGTTCTTCAGCGTCGACTTGATGTGGTCGTCCGTCAGATAACCGATGTCGGACGCGCCCGGCGCGTTGTTCGGCGGAAGGTACTTGCGCTTTTTCGACTCAGGGAGGAGATAGAGCCCCGAGAGAAAGAACGTCATTCGCGCGTCATGCTCTTCGGAGAGTTTCAGAAAGCGCTCGAAGAGGCCGTTGCCCACATCTCCCGCGCCGTCCCAGGAAAAGACGACGAACTGTGGCGGGGTTTCGCCAGGTTGGAGAGGCACGGGCTTCCCGGGCTGCTTGGGCTGCTTGCCGGTGAAGGTGGTGGAGCCGTCACCCAGGGGGCGGGCGGGGCGGCCGCTGGCGCTGTCACCAGGCTTTCCGGAGCCGCCGACGTGGTGGGAGCCGCCACCGAGGGCGGTGCCGCAGCCCGCGATCCCCATGGCCGCCGCGGCTCCGGCCCCTGCTCCCAGCCCCAGCATTCCCCTTCGGCTGATGTCGCGCATTTCCGTCCCCATTCGTCGTGCTCGGCGCCCAAGCAATCTGGACACGTAGTTAGAGGGCACGACGAAGAAGGGGGTTCCCCCGCACACTCAGATATTTCGGTGACTATCCGATGGCGAAGTTGTGACGACAGCCCGGGAACCGGTTCGCTCCGCTGGGTGTGCGCGTTGCCCGTCTGCGGGCCGACGGGGGTTGGCCGCGCAGTTCCCCGCGCCCCTGGGGGGGAAGGTGGCAGGGGCGGCTATTCGACTGACGGCCGGTGGGGGTCACCCGCGCCGTTCCCCGCGCCCCTCAAAGGCGGGCCCGGTCCTGAGGGGCGCGGGGAACTGCGCGGGCAACCCCCACCGGGCCGCACTACGAGAACAAGCAGGCCGGTGGAGGCCAGGGCGCAGCCCCGCCTCTCAGGGGCGCGGGGAACTGCGCGGGCAACCCCCACCGGCCCGCACCATGCACACGAACGGCGCGGAGCCGAAAGCTACGCTCCGAACGCCTTCGACTTGCCCTTCACCGGCTTCGCCCCTGCAAGGAGATGCGCGGGCACAAGATCCCGCGCCGGCTCCGTGTACCCCACGGACACGATCTTGTCGCCCCGGTACGTGAACGTCGTCAACGACGCCAGCGTGCACTGCCGCTTACGCGGGTCGTGCCACAACCGCCGCCGCTCCACGAAGGACCGCAGCATCCAGATGGGCAGCTGATGGCTGACCACCACGGCCTCATGCCCCCGCGCCGCGTCCTTCGCGGCGTCCAGCGCCCCCATCATCCGTACGACCTGCTCCAGGTACGGCTCGCCCCAGGACGGCTTGAACGGGTTGACCAGGTGCTTCCAGTTCTCGGGGTTGCGCAGCGCCCCGTCCCCGACCCCGAAGGTCTTGCCCTGGAAGACGTTCTCCGCCTCGATGAGCCGCGCGTCGGTCGCGAGATCGAGCCCGTGCGACTCGGCGACCGGCGTGGCCGTCTCCCGGGCCCGCTCCAGCGGCGAGGAGACGACGTGCGTGATGTCACGCGGAGCGAGGTGCTCGGCGACCCGCTCGGCCATCCGCTGCCCCAGCTCGGACAGGTGATACCCGGGCAGCCGCCCGTAGAGCAGCCCGTCCGGGTTCTCGACCTCGCCGTGCCGCATCACGTGTACGACGGTGATGTCACTCATGCTGCCGTGGCCTCCGCTGCTGCCCGTGCCGCCGCCGGAACGGCGTCGGCGATCCGCTGTACCGCCCGGTCGTCGTGCGCCGTCGACACGAACCAGGACTCGAACGACGACGGCGGCAGGTAGACGCCCTGCGCCAGCATCGAGTGGAAGAAGGCGTTGAAGCGGTACGACTCCTGCGTCTTCGCGTCCTCGTAGTTACGTACGTCCTCCCCCTTGAAGAAGACGGAGAACATGGTGGACGCGTTCTGCAGGGTGTGCACCACACCTTCCTTGGTGAGGGCGTCCGTGACGAGCGTACGGATCTGCCCGGAGACCGCGTCGAGCCGGGTGTACGCGGCGTCGTCGAGCAGCCGCAGCTGCGCGAGGCCCGCGGCTGTCGCGACCGGGTTCCCGGACAGCGTGCCGGCCTGGTAGACGGGGCCGACGGGCGCGAGGTGCCCCATCACGTCCGCCCGCCCGCCGAAGGCCGCGGCGGGGAAGCCGCCGCCCATGACCTTGCCGAAGGTCATCAGGTCGGGCGCGACGCCGTCGACCCCGTACCAGCCGGCCCGGCTCGTACGGAAGCCGGTCATGACCTCGTCGGAGATGTACAGGGCGCCGTCCGCCGCGCAGGCGTCCTTGAGTCCCTGGTTGAAGCCGGGCAGCGGCGGCACGACCCCCATGTTGCCGGGCGAGGCCTCGGTGATGACACAGGCGATCTCGCCGGGGTGCGCGCGGAAGGCCTCGCGCACGGCGTCGAGGTCGTTGTACGGCAGGACGATCGTGTCGCCGGCCTGGGCGCCGGTGACGCCGGGGGTGTCGGGAAGCGCGAAGGTGGCCAGGCCACTGCCTGCGGCGGCCAGCAGAGCGTCCACATGCCCGTGGTAGCAGCCGGCGAACTTCACGACCTTGGCGCGCCCGGTGAACCCGCGCGCGAGACGGATGGCGGACATGGTCGCCTCGGTGCCGCTGGACACCAGCCGGACCTGCTCGACGGGCTCGACCCGGGCGACGATCTCCTCGGCGAGCGCGACCTCGCCCTCACCCGGCGTACCGAAGGAGGTACCGCGGGAGACGGCGTCCTGGACGGCCGCGATCACCTCGGGGTGGGAGTGGCCGAGGATCATCGGTCCCCAGGAACAAACGAGGTCGACGTACTCCCTCCCGTCGGCATCGGTCAGGTATGGACCGTTACCGGACACCATGAACCGGGGCGTACCGCCCACGGCGCGGAACGCGCGGACGGGAGAGTTCACGCCGCCGGGCGTCACGGCCGCCGCACGGTCGAAAAGAGTCTGCGAAACTGGGGCTTCGTACGGATAGCTCACACGGACCATGGTGTCAGAGGCTGCGAAGATCCTGCGGACAGGTGTTTCAACGCACGTTTCGGCGTGCGGCCGTGGGGGAGGTCACTGTCACGATGATCGGGTTGCGTGGCGGGGGTCGCGCACCCTAGAAAAGCAGTCGGGTGGAGATATGCATCGCGGTGGCGGACTGGGCGAGGGGACCGATGACCTCGGCCCTCGGCGTGCCCGGCGGGGGAAGCACCGGCGCGAGGCGGAAGCGGCCGAGGCACGGCAGACACAGGGATCGCAGGGCGAACCTGAGCGGATCGACCCGTCCGCGCGTATGGACGGTATGGACTACACGGACCGCGGGGCAGACCAGCTCAGGCCAGGAAGCAGCGGGAATGGTGGCCGGGTGGGGGTGACCTACAAATACTTCGGGGCACCGGACGGCGCGACCGCCGCCCGTGTCCCCATCTCCATGCGCCCGGAGGAGCTCGGCGGCGACGAGCTCGGTATGAACGGCATGTTCACGAAGATCAAGCCGGAGACGATGGCCGCGATGGTTCTGACCGGCATCGAGGGCATACCCCTGCACAAGGTGCCCCCGCTCGAACTGGTCGTCCTCCACCCGGACTACGCCGTCGTCAGGCTCCCCATGACGGTCGTCGACCCGCTGCGCGGCATAGGCGAGGAGGCCGTGGGCGCGGCAGCCTTCATCTGGTCGACGGTCCCGGACCGCGGCGGCCCCCGCGACGCGTACAACGTGTACCAACTCCTCCACGAATGGCAGGACTTCAGCCACCGCCTCCACGAGGCAGGCCACCAGCCGTACTGCCTGGTCTGGCCCTGAGCGGCACATCCACCCGACTTCAGCCCTCGCAAGGGGCGCGGGGAACGGCGCAGTCCTTTCGCTTGTCCTGAGGGCACAGCCCTCGCAAGGGGCG
Source organism: Streptomyces dioscori (assembly GCF_003024195.1). Taxonomy (GTDB): domain Bacteria; phylum Actinomycetota; class Actinomycetes; order Streptomycetales; family Streptomycetaceae; genus Streptomyces; species Streptomyces dioscori. The sequence goes on along the minus strand of NZ_KZ679054.1, from coordinate 49,571 downwards.
CGGGGAACTGCGCGACCAGCCCCCACCGGGCCGCACCCTCAACGCACCGAGCCCACCCCGACGCACTGAGCCCACGCCGACGCACCGAGCCCACCCCAAAAACGAACACCCCCCGCCCGCTTTGCCGTTCGATCGGCGCATTCGGGTGAATCAGGTGCACTGACCGGTTTTGACCTGCTTAATATCTGGTTTCGTGACAGACGGGAAGCACCGACCGGCACCGACCGGCCACACCACCGACGTGGCCGTCCTCGGGGCCGGACCGGCCGGGCTCGTGCTCGGCAACATCCTGCTGGACCGGGGCATCGACTGCGTGGTCCTGGAACGGGCCGAGCCCGCGCACGTACGGACCCGGGCGCGCGCCGGCTTCCTGGCGCCCGGCACCGTGCGGACCCTGGACCGGCACGGCCTCGCCGAAGGGCTGCACCGGCACGGACAGCCGCACGGCGTCTGCGAGTTCCGTACCGGGGACGGCCGGTTCCGGCTGGACTACGGCGGGCTCGGGCAGCGGGAACGGCACACCGTCTACCCCCAACAGGACCTGGTGTCCGACCTGTTGACGCGCTACCTCGAACGCGGCGGACAGATCCGGTTCGGCACCGAGGCGGTGGCCGTGCACGGCGCCGACACCGGCCGGCCCGAGGTCTCCGCGCGCGAGGCCGACGGACGGCCCCTGCGCTGGCGGGCCCGGTACGTGGCCGGCTGCGACGGACGGCACGGCGCGGCCCGGCGCTCCCTGCCCGCCGGCACGGTCCGCCACCACCGCGACCACGGCGTGACCTGGCTCGGCCTGCTCGCCGAGGCACCGCCCAGCCTGGACGCCGTCGGCTACGCGGTCCACGAGCGCGGGTTCGCCGGACACATGGCCCGTACCAGTGAGATCACCCGCTACTACCTGCAGTGCGAACGGGGCATGCAGGCCGACTCCTGGTCCGAGGAACGGATCTGGGACGAACTGGAACTGCGGATGCGGGCGCCGGAGTACGGCCCGCTGCGCCGCGGGCGTGTGGTGCAGCGGGCCGTCGTCGACCTGGAGTCCGACGTGCTCGAACCGCTGCGCCACGGCGCGCTGTTCCTCGCCGGTGACGCCGCCGGACTGATCAGCCCGTCCGCCGCCAAGGGCGCCAACCTCGCGGTCCTCGAAGCCGCGGCCCTGGCCGACGCCCTGACCGACGACCTCGCGCTCGGCGACCCCACGGGCCTGGCCGCCTACTCCGCGCGCTGTCTGACTCACATCTGGCGCGCGCAGGAGTTCTCGCACTGGATGATCGGGCTGCTGCACGGCCCGTCCGGCGCGGACGGCGAGTCGCTGTTCCACAACTCCCTGCGCCGCTCACGCCTCACCTCGCTGCGCACCTCCCGCAGCCAGCAGGACTGGTTCGCCGAGCACTACGTCGGCATCTAGCCGCTCACGCCCGTACGCAGTCGTCCCCAAGCAGCCATCCGTACACAGGCACCCGTACACAGCCATCCGTACGCAGTCATCCGAACCCCGGAATGAGGATCCACCCGCAGTGATCACGGCATTGTCGGGCGATATGTCCCGCCTGCGCGAGACGGTCGAGTTCGTCAAGGAACAGGACACCGCCACCCTCCTCCCGCTGCTGCTCCCCGGGCTCGACGGCCCGGAGCTGCGCGCCCTGGCGGAGCGCTGCGCCTTCTCGCACGCGGCTCTGCTCGTCTTCCCGCCCGACGAGGCCGCGCTGTACGCCGCACTCGCCGACTGCGGGCTCGCCGCGGACTCGCCACCACGGCCGAGCGTCGTCGTACGCGAACGGCTCGCCGTACGGCACGGCCGGTCCCCGGCGGACCTTCAAGTCGGCATCCTGCGCCCCACGGTGGAGTGCGCGGACGGGGCGCGGCGCACGGTCGAGGTGTTCGCGCTGACCGTGCCACCGGGGTCGGACCTCGCGACGGTCGCCGCGCACGAGCGGGAGCGGCAGCGCGAGACGCATGTCGCCTTCGAGGTCGAGGCACCGGACCCGCTGGTGCTGCGCGGCCTGTGCGCCGCGTTCGGGCAGTACGGCGCCACCCCTGACGGCGGCGGCTACAACCCGCACGAGGACGGCACGGTGTTCTACTTCACCGCGCCCGCCGAGGCCAAGGCCGGCTACCGGCGCGTGGAGCTGTACGTCCCCGGCGACCACCGGGACGTCCTCGCCGCCCACCTCGACGACGCCCACCAGGGGCAGCAGCACGCGGAGACCCTGCTGCGGCTGCTGACCGGGGCGTGGACGACCCAGGCCCTCGCCGCGTTCGCCCGCCTTGAGGTGGCCGACGCGATGGACCGCGAGCGCGGCACCGGCCTGGCGGAACTGGCCCGGGAGGTCGGTGCCCTCGCGCCGAACCTGGCCACCCTGCTGCGCTACCTCACCATGCTCGGCGTGGTGAGCGAGGACCGCGACGGGTTCCGCCTCACGGACACCGGGGCGCTGCTGCGCACGGACGCCGAAGGGTCGATGCGGCCGCTGGCGCTGATGTACGGGGGCCCGTTCTACGAGTCCTTCGCCGGGCTCGACCACACCGTGCGCACCGGACAGGTCGCCTTCGAGCAGCGCTTCGGCGAGAACCACTTCGACCACTTCGCCCGCGATCCCGAACTCGCCGAACTCTTCGACCTGTCGATGGCCGCCGGTGCCCGGATGTTCGACCCGCTGCCCGCGCACCCGGTCCTCGCCGCGGCACCCGAAGGCGCCACCGTGGTCGACATCGCCGGGGGCAACGGGGAACTGCTCGGCCGGATCCTGTCCGCGCACCCCCGCCTGCGCGGCGTCCTGCTGGAGCGCCCGCAGACCGTCGAGACCGCCCGGCACCTTCTCGGCCGGGCCGGTCACGCGGAGCGGTGCGTCTTCCTGCCCGGCGACTTCGCGGACGTGCCCGCGGGCTGTGACGTCTACGTGCTGTCCCGGGTCCTGCACGACTGGGACGACGACCGCTGCCGCGAGATCCTGCGGCACTGCGCCCGTGCGATGCCTGTCGCCGCGGATCTGCTCGTCGTCGAACGCGTTCTGCCCGTCGACGGGTCGGCCTCGCTGGCCACGGCGTGGGATCTGCACATGATGTGCAACGTGGGTGGCCGGGAACGTGGTGCCGACCACTACGCCCGCCTGTTCGCCGAGGCGGGCCTCACCTTCCTGGACCGCACCCCGCTCCCCCTGGACGGCACAGTCCTGCACGCCCGCCGCACCTGACGCAAAAGATTGCGCAGTTCCCCGCGCCCCCGGATGGGGGCGCGGGGAACTGCGCAATCTTTTAGGGGCGCGGGGAACGGCGCGGCCGGCCCCCACGAACCCGCACTCTCGAAGCGCACCCTAAGCGGCCAGCGCGACCGCGCTGATCGCCGGTGTCCGCACCACCCGCCAAGCCGTGACCAAGCTCGTCCCCATCGTCGCCGCCACCGCCACCGCCACGACCCCGAGCCAGATCCCCAGCCCCCGGTCCGGCAGGACCGAGTCCGTGCGGACCGTCGTGAACGAGACGATCCCGGCCAGCGCGGCCCCCGTACCGAGGACGACACCCGTCACCGTGAGGACCAGCGACTCGATGCCCACCATGCCGAGGACCTGCCCCGGAGTCGCCCCCGCGAGCCGCTGCTGCCCGAACTCCCTGCGCCGGTAGGTCGTGGCCGCGTACAGGGAGTTGACCAGCATGATGCAGGAGAAGACCACGATGATGCCGACGACCGTCAGGTTGAGCGTTTCGAGGTTCTTCGCGTCGACCGACTTGGGGACGCCCGCCGCGTCGATCGCGTCGTTCTCGACGCCCTGCATGTAGAGCGTCGCCGTGGCCATGCCGATGAAGAGGGTCAACGGCACCATGACACCGGCCAGTTCGGCCGTGCGCGCCCGCAGGCCGTGTACGGCGGGATAGCCGCTCGGCCCCCTCAGTGGCAGCCGGCCGAGCAGCGACCTCAGCAGTCCCGGCGACAGGAGCGCGAGGCCGACCGAGAGCAGGATCGCGCCGTACGCGGGCGGTGCCATCAGCGCGGCGTCCGTCGAGGACAGGACGAAGGTGATGCAGATCGCCAGGCCGCCGAGGGCCAGGGACCCGCGGACGAGGAACGTGCGCCCCCTGCCCCGGGACCGGCGCCGGCCGCTCGTCGCCCGGCGCACCGCGAGGAACGCCGCTCCCGCCGCCGCGAGCACCGTGATGTCGAGGCCGGAGAACAGGGCGATGGGGCCGAAGGTGTGGTCGACGGACTCGGCGACCTGCCCGCTGTCCTGGAAGACGTCGAGCAGCACCCGCCCGCCGAGCATCGCGGGGCCGACGGCGAGCAGCGCGCCCACCAGGGCGACGGCCACCGCCTCCCCCACGACCATCCGCTTGAGCTGCGCGGGCGTGGCCCCGGAGCAGCGCAGCAGCTCGATCTCGGCGGAGCGCTGGCGCACGTTCACCGTGAGGGTGGAGGCGACGGCGAAGAACACCAGGAGGGTGCCGTAGCCGCCGACGACACCCGCCGCGGTGGACAGGGTGTTCGCGCTGACGGAGTCGACACCCGGCGCACCGGCCGTGTCGTGCATCGAGTTGAACGTCATGATGATCGCCGCGCCCAGGAAGGCGGACAGCAGGGTCGCGGCGAAGCGCCCGGGACGCTGCCGTACGGAACGCATCGCCAGGGTGAACATGGTGAACATCGCGCTCACGCCCCCGCCATCACGTCGTCGCCGAGGTGCGCGAGGCGCTCGGCCACCGCGTCCACGGTCGGCCGGCGCATCTCGCCCGCGAGCCGGCCGTCCGCGAGGAACAGCACCGCGTCGGCGTACGAGGCCGCCACCGGGTCGTGGGTGACCATGACGACCGTACGGCCGTGGACGCGTACGGCGTCCTGGAGAAGCCGCAGGACGTCCCGCGCGCTGCGGGTGTCCAGGGCGCCGGTCGGCTCGTCCGCGAAGATCACGCTCGGCTCGGTCACCAGCGCGCGGGCGATGGCGACGCGCTGGCGCTGGCCGCCGGAGAGCTGGTCGGGCCGGTGGCCGAGGCGGTCGCCGAGACCGACGGCGGTCAGGGTCTCCCGCACCCGGTCCCGGTTCACCCTGCGCCGGGCGAGCTTCAGCGGCAGGACCGTGTTCTGCGCCACGGTGAGCGTGTCGAGCAGGTTGTACTGCTGGAAGACGAAGCCGATCCGGTTGCGCCGGAATTTCGTCAGTTCGGCCTCGGTGCCGCCGGTCATCTCCGCCCCGTCGACCGTCACGATGCCGCTGTCGGGCCGGTCGAGGCCCGCCGCGCACTGCAGCAGCGTGGACTTGCCGGAGCCCGAGGGGCCCATCACCGCGGTGAAGGTGCCGCGCGCCAGGCTGAGCGTCACCTCGTCCAGGGCGGTCACGGCGCTGTCGTCGCTCCCGTACGTCTTGCTGACCTTGACCAGCCGCAGGGCCACGTCGGCGGCGCCCGCGCCGTGACCGCCCGCGCCGTGGGCACCCTTGCCGTGGTCGCCCTTGCTGTGCGTACGTCGATCGGTGCCGGTTCGGCGAAACATCGTCATCAGCCTCCGTCGGGCACGGTCCGCGCCCCGTGTCGGGCACCGCCGGTGCCCCCGCTGCCGGGCACTGCCTGTGCCCCGCGAAAGACGCTACGGAGAAGGGGAGACGGGCACATTGGGCGCAGAACCCGTATCGGGGGGTGTACCCAGCGACACCCCCGCGGTGCGCCCCGCCTCCTCGCACCGACCGCCGCTCCCCCACCACCCTTGCCACAATCTCGCGGGTCGTTTACCTGGACTTCGCCGTCCGTACGCCTCCGCTTGCTTTCATCGCACACATGCCCACTCCTTACCGGCCCTCCTGAGGAGAGACATGACCGAGCTGCTGAGTGGCATGAGCGTCGACTACAGCGACCACGACGATCCGGTGCTGATCCGCCCCGACGGCACCCCGGTGGACACCTGGCGCGAGAACTACCCGTACGCGCAGCGCATGGAACGCGCGGAGTACGACCTGCACAAGCGGCTGCAGCAGATCGAGCTGCTGAAGCTGCAGGGCTGGATCAAGGAGACGGGGCGCCGGCTCGTCGTCGTCTTCGAGGGGCGGGACGCGGCCGGCAAGGGCGGCACGATCAAACGCTTCACCGAGCACCTCAACCCGCGCGGCGCCCGGGTGGTGGCTTTGGAGAAGCCGACCGAACGCGAGCGCGGGCAGTGGTACTTCCAGCGGTACGTCGAGCATCTGCCGACCGCCGGGGAGATCGTGCTCTTCGACAGGTCCTGGTACAACCGGGCGGGCGTCGAGCGGGTCATGGGCTTCTGCTCGGACGACGAGTACCGGCGTTTCATGCGGCAGGCGCCCGGGTTCGAGCGGATGCTCGTCGACGACGGCGTGGACCTGGTGAAGTTCTGGTTCTCGGTGTCGCAGGGCGAGCAGCGCACCCGTTTCACGATCCGCCAGGTCGACCCCGTACGGCAGTGGAAGCTCAGCCCGATGGACCTCGCCTCGCTGGACCTGTGGGACGACTACACCGCCGCGAAGGTGGCCATGTTCCGCGAGACGGACACCGAGCAGGCCCCGTGGACCGTGGTGAAGAGCAACGACAAGAAGCGGGCCCGCGTCGAGGCCATGCGCAGTGTGCTGGCCCGCTTCGACTACACGGACAAGGACCACGAGGTGGTCGGGGAACCGGATCCGAGGGTCGTGGGCGAGGCGGCGACCCTCCTGGAGGAGGGCGAGGACGACGACCTGCGCGAGGGCTGGTGACGAGGGCGTGGCCACGACCCCGGCCGACAGCCACCGCACCGGCCGACCGACAGCCACGGCCCTGGTCGGCCGACGGCCAGGAGCCCGCCCGCCGACGGCGGCCCCGTCGGCCGACGGCCAGGAGTCCGGCCGCCGACCGTCACGACCCCGATCGGCCGGCCGCCGGCCACGACCGCTGGTCGGCCCTTCGCCGTCCACCGCGAGGGCGGCGGCCCGGTCGGTCGACGGCCATGAAACCGGTCGGACCCAACCGCCCCAACCACCCCATGCGGACCGCGCGCCCCGTCACCCCGCCCGGCCGGTGCCGGTGCCGGTGCCGGTATCGGTGACGGTGACGGTGAAGCCCGTTACCGAGCCGCCGCCCTCGCGGCGGACGGCGAACGGCGATCCCCCGTGCGCGGACGCGACCTCGCGCACGATCGAGAGGCCGAGCCCGGAACCGGGCAGGCTGCGCGCGTCCGGCGCGCGGTAGAAGCGGTCGAAGACCCGGTCGAGATCCTCCTGGGCGATACCCGGCCCCCGGTCCAGGACCTCGACCCGGACGGTGTCACGGTCGGCGCGCGTCACGACGAGGTCGATCGGCCCGCTGCCGCCCCGGTCGAACTTCGCCGCGTTGTCCACCAGGTTGGACATCGCCCGCTGGAGCGCCGCGGGCCGCCCGTCGACCACCGTGTCCCCGGAGACCCGTACCGTCACCGCCCGCCCCGTGCGCCGGCGCGCCGCCACCGCCACGTCGTCCGCGAGGTCGCCGAGCGCCACCCGCCGCGGCGGCTCGGTGTCGGACTGGCCGGCCGCCAGCGCGACCAGCTCGTTGACCAGGTCGGTCAGCTCGCGGGACTCCTGGGCGAGGTCGTCGACCAGCTCCTCGCGGACGGCGGGCGGCAGTTCGTCGATCCGGCGCAGGATCGAGATGTTCGTGCGCAGCGAGGTCAGGGGCGTACGCAGCTCGTGTCCCGCGTCCTGGACGAGGCGCCGCTGGTCGTCCTCGGACTGGGCGAGCCGGCCCAGCATGCGGTCGAAGGACCGGCCGAGCCGGGCCACCTCGTCGTACCCGGCGACCGGCACCTGGATGCCGAGCCGCCCGGTGCGCGCCACATCCTCGGCGGCGCCCGCGAGCCGCACCAGCCGCGAGGTGATGCGCCGGGCCAGCCACCAGCCGAAGAGCCCGGCGGCGAGCACCACGGCGCCCACCAGCAGCACGGTCCGCTGCTGGAGGTCGCGCAGCAGATCCTCCGTACCGCTGAACTCCTGCGCCACCTGTACGGCGCCCCGCCCGCCGCCGAGCGAGACGGTCGCGACGCGGTAGACGCCGTCGCCGACGTCGACGTCCCGGTGCTCCACCAGCCGCCCGGCGGCCTGCGCGGCGGCGATCGGGCGGTCGGCGGCGGCCACGGGGAGCGGCGTCCGGCCCCGGTCGACGACGGATCCGTCAGGACCCAGGACCTGGACGACCGTGCCGCCGGGCCGGACGAGTTCGTCGCGCGGCCCGCCGCCCGCGCCCGCGGTGGCGAAGTCCGCGGGCTCCAGCGGGTTGCGGCGCACCTCGTCGAACAGATCCTGCACGACGCCCTCGAACACGGTCTGCTGGTCCACGCGCACGAGCCGGGCGGCGGCGTCGTACGACAGGAAGCCGACGAGGACGGTGACGGCCGCCGCGACGGCCGCGAACGACACCGTGAAGGTGGTCCGCAGCGACGTCAGCCGGGCCCGCGCCACCCACCGCCCGAACCGGCCCGGCCGGCCGGTCCGCACGCCCGTGGGCCGCACTCAGTCCTCCCTCAGCACGTACCCCACGCCCCGCACGGTGTGGATCACCGAGGGCACGACGGCCGAACCGGACACACCGTCCGCACCGGGCCCACCGGCCGCACCGGCCGCTCCTCCCGGCTCGTCGAGTTTGCGCCGCAGATAGCCGACGTACACGGCGAGGTTCTTGGATCCTGGCCCGAAGTCGTATCCCCAGATGCGGTCGTAGATGGTGGTGTGGTCGAGAACGATGCCCGCGTTGCGGACGAGCAGCTCCAGCAGGTCGAACTCGGTGCGCGTCAGCTCGATCTCCCGCGCGCCCCGCCAGACCCGCCGGGCCTGCGGGTCGAGGCGCAGGCCCGCGGCGGCGATCTGGCCATCGGGCGCGCGCTGCGGTTCGCTGGGTACGTCGTCGGGGGCGCCCGTGCGCCGGAGCAGGGCCCGGAGCCGGGCGAAGACCTCCTCGACGTCGAAGGGCTTGACCACGTAGTCGTCGGCGCCGGCATCCAGGCCCGCGATGCGGTCCGCGGTCTCGACGAGCGCGGTCAGCATCAGGATGGGGGTGCGGTTGCCCTCGGCACGCAGGACGCGACAGACCTGGAGGCCGTCGATGCCGGGCATCATCACATCGAGAACGAGCACGTCAGGAGGCGTGCGATGGGCCTGCGCGAGCGCCTGCACACCGTCGGCGACGGCGGTGACCTCGTATCCCTCCAGGCTCAGGGCCCGTTCCAGGGCGTGGCGGATCGCGCGGTCGTCCTCGGCGAGCAGCAGATTGTGGGGCACGGCACCAGTCTGCCAAGCGCTTCTGTACGTACTACCTGATGACTGGGGGCCGGGGCCGGACCTCTTACCCGGCTCTCACCCCGCCGGGACCGGTGGCTTACCTCGCCCCGCCACTGTGTCCCATGTGCCGGGGGCGAGCGCCGCGACGGGGAGGGCCACGCACCGATGAAGCGCACTGGACGCACGGAGCGTACGGAACGCACGGAGCGTACGGCAGACGAGGGGGCCGCGAAGCGCATGAGCCGTACGGGGCGCAGCCGCACGGGCCGCACGGGCCGCAGGAAGATCGTGTTCCTGCTGCACAACGCGTACGCCATCGGGGGGACCGTCCGTACGACGCTCAACCTCGCGGCGGCGCTGGCCGACCACCACGACGTGGAGATCGTGTCCATGCGGCGGCACCGGGCCGAGCCGCGCTTCACGATCGACCCGCGGATCACGGTCGTCCCGCTGGTGGACGAACAGGACGGCAGCGCGGACCTCACCGACCCCGAGTACACGCTCCCGGCGACGGACTTCCCCAACTCCGACAAGCGCTACGAGCAGTACACGCGCCTCACCGACCGGCGGGCCGCCGCCTATCTGACCGGCTCCGACGCCGACGTGATCATCGGCACCCGCCCCGGCATCAACGTCTACGTCTCCCTCTTCGCGCCGCGCCGGGCCCTGCGCATCGCCCAGGAACACCTGCGGCACGACCAGCACACCAAACGGCTGCGGAGCGTGCTGGCACGGCACTACCGCCGGCTGGACGCGGTCGTGACGACGACGGAGGCGGACGCGGAGGTGTACCGGCGGCGGATGAACCTGCCGGGGGTGCGGGTCGCGGCCGTGCCGAACATCGTGCCGGCGCCCGAGGGCATCGTCCGCGACACGACGACGAAGGTCGTGGCCGCGGCGGGCCGGCTGGTCCCCGGCAAACGCTTCGACCTGCTGATCGAGGCCTTCTCGGCGGTCGCCTCGAAGGAGCCGGACTGGCGGCTGCGGATCTACGGCGGCGGCGCGCAGCGCGACCACCTCCAGGACCTGGTGACCGGCCTCGGCCTGTCCGAGCACGTACGCCTCATGGGTCCGCGCACCCCCATCGAGGCGGAGTTCGCCAAGTCGGCGATGGTGGTGTCGGCCTCGGACGCGGAGTCGTTCGGGATGACGCTGGTCGAGGCGATGCGCTGCGGGGTGCCGGTGATCAGCACGGACTGTCCGCTGGGGCCGGCGGAGATCATCACCGACGGGGTCGACGGACGGCTGGTGCCGGTGGGTGACTCCCGCGCGCTCGCCGAGGCGATGCTCGACCTGATCACGGACGAGCCACTGCGGCTCGCGATGGGCGAGGCGGCGCTGGCGGGTTCGCACCGCTACGACGCGGAGCCGATCGTGGGCCGCTACGAGGCCCTTCTCACGGACCTCGGCTCCACGCGGGGCCGCCGGGCATGGACCCGCACCCGTGCCCGCGCGGCGTCCTGGACCCGCCGCCAGTCCCGAAAACTCCGCCGCACACTCCCAGGCGCCCACGCCCCCGACCCCCGGACGACGGGGCCCTGAGGGGCTGCCCCCGACTGTCCGACTGCGGGCCCGGCGGGGGCTGCCCGCGACGGCCCGGCTGCGGGCCCGACGGGGTCTGACCCCGGCTACCCGGCTGCGGGCCCGGCGGGGGCTGGCCGCGCAGTTCCCCGCGCCCCTGAGGGGGCGGAGGCTGGGGTGCGAATTCGACTGCGGCCCGGCGGGGGCTGAGCGCGCCGTTCCCCGCGCCCCTGGGAGGGCGGGGGCGAGGGTCTGGAGTTCGGCCGCGGGTCGAGGGGGTCTCACCCCAGGCCCAGTAAGGGGCGCGGGGAACGGCGCGGCCAACCCCCACCGAACCCGCAGCCGATCAGCCGGGCTCCAGCCCCACCCCCTCAGGGGCGCGAGGAACAGCGCGGCCAACCCCCACCGAACCCGCAGCCGAACAGCCGGGCTCCAGCCCCGCTCTTCAGGGGCGCGGGGAACGGCGCAGACAAGCTCCACCGAACCCGCGCCCTCAAGGCGACCGCAGCGCGGCGAGTTGCTCCGCGAACGGGACCACCTCGAAACCTCCGACCTGCACACCCACCCCCGGAGCCGGAGGCCCAGGCACAGACGGCCCCCCACCCCCCATCAGCCCGACCAACTCCCCCGCGGCCCGCCCGATCCGCTCGGCGAGCCCTTCCGCCCCCCAGTCCTCCGAAGCCGCGTACACCCCGGTCGGCACGACCACCGCCCGGAGGTACGCGAACAGCGGCCGCATCGCGTGCTCCAGCACCAGCGAGTGCCGGGCCGACCCCCCGGTCGCCGCGACGAGCACCGGCTTCCCGGCCAGCGCGTCCCGGTCCAGGACGTCGAAGAACGACTTGAACAGTCCGCTGTACGAGGCGGAGAAGACCGGCGTCACCACGATCAGCCCGTCCGCACCCGCCACCGCGGACAACGCCGCCCCGAGCGCGGGCCCGGGAAACCCGGTGGTCAGGTTGTGCGCGATCTCGACCGCGAGATCCCGCAGCTCGACCACCTGGACCTCGACCCCGCCCCCGCCCCCACTCCCGGCAGAAGCCGCCGCGGCAAGCCGGTCTCCCAGCAACCGCGTGGACGACGGAACACTCAGCCCCGCCGAGACGACGACCAGCTTCATGACGCGGTCACCTCCTGGCCCGCCTCGGCCGTGGCAGCGGCAGCCGCGGCGACCCGCGACGCGTGTGTGGGCGCGTCCGGCACCCCGGCCGCCCGCCTCTTGGCGAACTCCTCACGCAGCACGGGCACGACCTCCTCGCCCAGCATGTCGATCTGCTCCAGCACGGTCTTCAGCGGCAGCCCGGCGTGGTCGACGAGGAACAACTGCCGCTGGTAGTCACCGGCGTAGTCCCGGAAGGACAGTGTCTTCTCGATGACCTGTTCGGGCGAGCCGACCGTGAGCGGCGTCTGCTCGGTGAACTCCTCCAGCGACGGCCCGTGCCCGTACACCGGCGCGTTGTCGAAGTACGGCCGGAACTCCCGCACCGCGTCCTGCGAGTTGCGCCGCATGAAGATCTGCCCGCCGAGTCCGACGATCGCCTGTTCGGGCGTGCCGTGGCCGTAGTGCGCGTACCTCGACCGGTACAGCTCGACCATCTGCTTGGTGTGGTCGGCCGGCCAGAAGATGTTGTTGTGGAAGAACCCGTCGCCGTAGTACGCGGCCTGCTCGGCGATCTCCGGCGAGCGGATGGAGCCGTGCCAGACGAACGGCGGCACGCCGTCCAGCGGCCGCGGCGTCGAGGTGAACGACTGCAGCGGCGTACGGAACTTGCCCTCCCAGGTCACCGTCTCCTCGCGCCACAGCCGGTACAGCAGGGCGTAGTTCTCGACGGCGAGGTTGATGCCCTGGCGGATGTCCTTGCCGAACCAGGGGTAGACCGGGCCGGTGTTGCCGCGCCCCATCATCAGGTCCACGCGGCCGTCCGCGAGGTGCTGGAGCATCGCGAAGTCCTCGGCGATCTTCACCGGGTCGTTGGTGGTGATGAGGGTGGTGGAGGTGGAGAGGATGAGGTTCTCGGTGCGGGCGGCGACCCAGCCGAGCATGGTGGTCGGGGACGACGGCACGAACGGCGGGTTGTGGTGCTCACCGGTCGCGAAGACGTCGAGCCCTACTTCCTCGGCCTTCTGCGCGATGGCGACCATGGCCTTGATCCGCTCATGCTCGGTCGGGGTCCGGCCCGTGGTGGGGTCCGGCGTGACATCGCCGACGGTGAAGATCCCGAACTGCATGGCTACCTCATCCTCCAGGTTGTTGACGATTCAACTATACCCCTGAACGCCCCCTTGACCCGGCCTATTCCCACGCCCCACCGACCCGCAGCCGAACTGCGCACCCCCACCCCACCCCCTAGGGGCGCGGGGAACTGCGCGACCAGCCCCCACCGGCCCGCAGCCCAAACCCAGGGGCGCGGGGAACGGCGCAGTCTTTCAGGGGCGCGAGGAACTGCAGTGGGTCACCGCATGTATGCCATCCCGGCCACCCCCCGGGCGCCGCCATCAGGTGAGACGTCCGGCCACCCCCCGGGCGCCGCCATCAGGTGAGACGTCCGGCCGCCCACCGGGCCCGCCTATCCTGGCCGGGAGAGCAATCGACCGTACGAGCGAGCACCGGCCGCAGCCCAGCCCGCCCCGCCCGCCCCCTCCGCCGAGGAGCACCCATGACCGCCCCCGCATCCGCCGCATCCACCGCGCCCGCCGCCGCGTCCCGTATCGCCGTCGTCACCGGCGCGAGCAGCGGAATCGGTGCCGCGACGGCCCGGCAGCTGGCGGCCGCGGGCTACCGGGTGGTTCTCACGGCCCGCCGCAAGGACCGTATCGAGGCGCTCGCGGAGGAGATCGGCGCGGCGGGCGGCGAGGCGATGGCGTACGCGCTGGACGTCACCGACCGTGCGGCGGTCGACGAGTTCGCGACGGCCTTCAAGAAGATCGGCGTCCTGATCAACAACGCGGGCGGCGCGCTCGGCGCCGACCCGGTCGCGTCGGGCGACCCCGCGGAGTGGCGCCAGATGTACGAGACGAACGTCATCGGCACGCTGAACGTCACCCAGGCCCTCCTCCCGGCGCTGACCGCGTCCGGCGACGGCACGGTGGTCGTCGTCTCCTCGACCGCGGGCCACGGCACCTACGAGGGCGGCGCCGGCTACGTGGCCGCCAAGCACGCCGAGCACGTCCTCGCCGAGACGCTCCGCCTGGAGATCGTCGGGACCCCGGTCCGGGTCATCGAGATCGCCCCGGGCATGGTCATGACCGACGAGTTCGCCCTGACCCGCTTCGGCGGCGACACGGAGAAGGCCGCGAAGGTCTACGCCGGGGTGGCCGAACCCCTCACCGCCGAGGACGTCGCCGAGACGATCACCTGGACGGTCACGCGCCCCTCGCACGTCAACATCGACCTGCTGGTGGTACGCCCCCGCGCCCAGGCCTCCAACACGAAGGTCCACAGGGAGCTGTAGCCCCGGACGGACGCCGGGCCCGGACGGACGCCGAACCTGCCCGGGACGGACGCCGCAGAAAAGAAATCCGTGCCGCATGAATTCATGCGGCACGGATTCGTCAGCCCTTCACGCACACGACCTGCTTCAGCTTCGCCACCACCTCGACCAGATCCCGCTGCTGGTCGATGACCTGCTCGATCGGCTTGTACGCGGCCGGGATCTCGTCCACGACACCGGAGTCCTTTCGGCACTCCACGCCCCGCGTCTGCTCCTCCAGGTCCTTGACCGTGAAACGGCGCTTGGCCGCGTTACGGCTCATCCGCCGGCCCGCGCCGTGCGAGGCGGAGTTGAACGCCTTCTCGTTGCCGAGACCCTTCACGATGTACGAACCGGCACCCATCGAGCCCGGGATGATGCCGTACTCGCCGGAGCCCGCGCGGATGGCGCCCTTGCGGGTGACCAGCAGGTCCATGCCCTCGTACCGCTCCTCGCTCACGTAGTTGTGATGGCACGAGATCTCCGGCTCGAAGGTGACCTTCGCCTTCTTGAACTCCCGGCGGACGACGTCCTTCGAGATCGCCATCATGATCGCGCGATTGTGCTTCGCGTACTCCTGCGCCCAGAAGAGATCGTGCCGGTACGCCGCCATCTGCGGGGTGTCCGCGATGAATACGGCGAGGTCGCGGTCGATCAGCCCCTGATTGTGCGAGAGCTTCTGCGCGATACCGATGTGATGCTCCGCGAGTTCCTTGCCGATGTTCCGGGAACCGGAATGCAGCATGATCCAGACCGAGTCGTCCGAGTCGAGGCAGAACTCCCAGAAGTGGTTTCCGCCGCCCAGGGTGCCCATCTGCTTGGTGGCGCGCCCCTGACGGAACTTCACCGCCTCAGCGACCCCGTCGAACCGCCCCCAGAAGTCGTCCCACCCGCGGGTGGCGAGACCGTGGAAGCCGCCGGGGTCGACCGGGCTGTCATGCATGCCCCGTCCGACCGGAATCGCCTGCTCCACCTTCGACCGCAGGTGGGACAGGTCGCCCGGCAGGTCGTTGGCCGTCAGGGACGTCTTGACGGCGGACATGCCGCAGCCGATGTCCACCCCGACGGCCGCCGGACACACCGCGCCCCGCATCGCGATGACCGATCCGACCGTCGCGCCCTTTCCGTAGTGCACGTCCGGCATGACGGCCAGGCCCTTGATCCAGGGGAGCGTGGAGACGTTGCGGAGCTGCTGCATCGCCCCTTCCTCCACCGACGCCGGGTCCGCCCACATACGGATCGGAACCTTCGCCCCCGGCATCTCCACGTACGACATATCGTCCTCATTCCCCCGGAAAACCAACAGAAGTCTTAAATCGCAAAACCGGCGCCAAGGCCAACGTTTGGGACAACGGACCGGCGTCCACGGCAGTGCGTGCGATACACATTGTCTCCAGGCCGCACCCCCGTGCGGCAACCGAATAACCACAGGACACCCTGGTCGTGAGCACAGTCGATCGACCCGTCGAGAGGAGCCCCACCGTGCAGCGGAAGGCGTACGTACCCGGCGTCGCCGCGCTCCTCGCGGTCGTGCTGGCCGGCTGCACCGGCGGCTCGCCGGACGGCGGCGGCCAGGACGACCCGAAGCCGGGCGGCACGACGTCGACGGCCACCGCGGCGCAGCCCGGCAAGTACCGCACCCTCCCCGAGCCCTGCGGCGCGGTGTCGCACGGCACCCTGGACTCGCTGCTGCCGGGCATCGAGCAGCTCACGGACGAGGAGCAGCGCGAGAAGGCCTACGAGGGCACGGCGACGGTCACGTACGACACGGACCGGAAGGTCGGCTGCCGCTGGAAGGCGGAGTCGGCGACCGCGACGGACCATCTGCTGGTGGATTTCGAGCGGGTGGTCTCCTACGACAACACGGTCAGCGACGACGACCGCGCGGAGGAGATCTACGCGAAGAAGGAGGTGGCGGCGGACCTTCCGGTACCGGCCGCGTCGTCCTCCGCCTCGTCCGAAGCGCCTGACGCGTCCGGGTCGTCCGGTTCGGGAGCCGGGTCGACCGCCGGTGGCGACACGTCCGGCACGTCCGGTGCGTCGGACGACGCCACCGGTGACGGCGACAGCGGTTCCTCCGAGGACGCGAACCCCTCCACCGACCCCTCCACAGACCCGTCCGCGGACCCCTCCGCCAGTGGCGTCCCGGGCTCCACGCCCAGCGCCCTGCAGCCCCGCACGCTCGACGATCTGGGCAACACCGCGTTCCTCGACGACGCGCTGAACGACTCCAAGCAGCGCACGGTGACTGTGGTGTTCCGCACGTCCAACGTGGTCGTGACCATCCAGTACGACGAGCAGCCGGCGACCACCACGGACATCCCGAGCAGCGAGGACATGCAGGACAGGGCGCGGAAACTGGCGGGTCAGCTCGCCGAGTCGTTCAGCGATTAGGGACGGTCGGCGAGGGTTTCGGCCCTGGCGGAACCTGAGCCGCACATGTCCCGTTCGGGCTACCGTGGCTCCTCGGACCCGACCGAGTGCGGTCAGGCGGAGAACGCGGCCGTCCGCACGTACACCCGAGCGTCTTGAGTGAAGGAACCATGCACCGATCCGTACAGCGACACCGTCAGCGACTCACCCGCGTCCTCGTCGGGGCGGCCGTCCTCCCGGTGATGCTCGTCGCCTCCGGCTGCTCCTCGGACTCCGGCGACGGCTCCGGCGACGACGCGAAGAAGGAGTCCGGTTCCTCGGCGTCGTCCTCCGCCACGGAGGCGGCCGCGGTGGTGAAGGAGGCGACGTACGCGAAGCTCCCCGAGCCGTGCAAGGTGTTCTCCTCCAAGACGCTGAAGGAGCTCGTCCCGGAAGGCACCAAGTCCGGCAAGGAAGGCAAGTCCGAGGACATCAGCACCCGCGGCAACTGCTCCTGGGACAGCCTGGACAACAAGGGCGTGGACGGCTCGCAGTTCCGCTGGCTGAACGTGTCGCTGCTGCGCTTCGAGTCGGACCAGACGCGGGGCACGGGCGAGAAGCTGGCCTCGGAGTACTACACGAAGCACGCCGAGGACGCGCGTGCGGTCGAGGACGCGAAGAACACCAAGTCGCAGCCGGTGTCCGGCACGGGCAACGAGGCGACACTGGTGACGTACGACCTGAAGAAGAAGGAAGGCACCTTCCGGCAGCAGACGCTCGTGACGCGCGTGGAGAACGTCGTCGTGACGGTCGACTACAACGGCGCGGGCCTCGCGGGCAACGACTCCCCGAAGGCGGCCGATCTGACGAAGTCGGCGCAGAAGGCCGCGAAGGAGGCCGTGCAGGCGGTCGTGACCGCGAACGGCGGCGGTGGCGGGGCCACCTCCGGGTCGGGCACCGACGCGAGCGCTTCCCCGAGCAAGTCCGCGAGCAAGTCCGCGAGCGAGAGTTCCGGCAAGGGTTCGGACCTCGGCGGCGGCTCCGACGACGGCGCGAGCCCCAGCAGGTCCGCCACCAAGAAGGACTGACACAGGGCCCGAGTCGGGAACCGCGGCGTCCAGTTCGACCGCCCTCCCACTCGCAGCCCTACCAGGACATTTGGTGGAGCCCGGCCCCCACGGAGGCCGGGCTCCACCCGTACCGGGCATCCGGACCCCGTACACATGTGCCACTCTGTTGCGCGCAACAGGTCGTAAGGGGAGGGGAGTACGGGTGGCCGCGCCTATGCAGCTCACCAAGACGCACAAGATCCTCATCGGAGTGGTGGTCTTCGGGGCGGTCGTCATCGCGGCGATCGGCTTCGCCGGCTCCTACGCCGCGGTGCGTGAACTCGCCCTGGAGAAGGGCTTCGGGAACTTCAGCTACGTGTTCCCGATCGGCATCGACGCGGGCATATGCGTCCTGCTCTCGCTCGACCTGCTCCTCACCTGGATCAGGATCCCGTTCCCGCTGCTGCGGCAGACGGCCTGGCTGCTGACGGCCGCGACGATCGCCTTCAACGGCGCCGCCGCCTGGCCGGACCCGCTCGGCGTGGGCATGCACGCGGTCATCCCGATTCTGTTCGTGGTCTCCGTGGAGGCGGCCCGGCACGCGATCGGCCGGATCGCCGACATCACCGCCGACAAGCACATGGAGGGCGTACGCCTCACCCGCTGGCTGCTCTCCCCGCTCCCCACGTTCCTCCTGTGGCGCAGGATGAAGCTGTGGGAGCTGCGCTCCTACGAGCAGGTCATCAAGCTGGAGCAGGAACGTCTCGTCTACCAGGCGCGGCTGCGCTCCCGTTTCGGCCGCTCCTGGCGCCGCAAGGCCCCGGTGGAGTCCCTGATGCCGCTGCGGCTCGCCCGCTACGGCGTCCCCCTCGCCGAGACCGCGCCCTCCGGCCTCGCGGCGGCGGGCATCGAGCCCGCGCTGCTGCCCCCGGCGCCGCAGCCCGCGCTGGAACCGGCCGAGGCGTCCGCGAGCGGCCGGACCCCCGCGGCGGCGGCAGCGGTACGGGACGACGACGCGGCCGGCGACCGGGCGCGGCGCCCCGCTCCTGAGAGCGACGAGTTCACCGAGCCCCCCGAGCAGCCGGACCAGGCCGAGCCGCAGAACCCGTGGCTCCAGGCCCGGAACCCCCAGTCCGTCGAGTACCAGGGCGGCTACGACCCGACGTACGACCCGCAGGCCGCGTACACCCAGTGGTACGCGGAGCAGCAGCAGGCCGAGGAGTTCGAGGAGCAGCAACGGCTCCAGGACGAGCGGCGGTTCCAGAACCGGCGGCGGTTCGAGCAGGAGGCGGTCCCTCAGCAGCAGGAGGCGTTCGCCCAGCAGCAGGCGTTCCCGCAGCAGCAGTACGCGGAGCAGGAGCCGCAGGACCCGGCCCCCGAGCCGTCTCCGGAGGACACCGGTACCTTCCCGATCCCGACCGGCTCCGGCCGTACCCGCGAGCTGGGTACGGGCGGCGGCACGGAGCCGACCGAGGAGGACTACTACCTGGTCTTCAAGAAGTCGATAGACGGCAGCTATCCGACCTCGGGCCAGTTCCGGGGCAACGTGGAGGACACGTACGGCACCACGCTCCCGCAGCGCGAGGCCGACCGGCTGGTCGCCCGCTTCACCAACCGCCACACGGCGGAGCTCCAGGAGGACCACATCGCCTAAGGGCTGTCCCGTAACTCCCGGTGGATCAGCGCGCGGCGTCAGATGCGGTACATCGCAAGGCGCCGGGTCGCCTTCATACCGGGTGTATTCGGGCGATCCGGCAACGCCGCGAGGTGCCGTAGCTGTCGTCGTGTGCCCGCCGGGAGTTACGGGACAGCCCTTAGCGCCAGGCGCAGGTGTGCCAGTATTTACTGGCTGTACGCGGAAGGGGGCGCCCGGTGAACTCCGGGCGCCCCCTTCCGCGTACAGCCGGCGACAAGTGCTACGCGCCGAGCAGCTTCCTCACCCGCTCCTGGCCCACCGCGAGCAGCAGCGTGGGCAGGCGCGGGCCGGTGTCGCGGCCCACCAGCAGGTGGTAGAGCAGCGCGAAGAACGTGCGCTGGGCGACCTTGATCTCCGCCGGGAGCTCCTTGGGCGTGGCGTCGGCGGAGAAGCCGGCCTGGACCTTCGGAACGCCGTAGACGAGGTGGGTGAGCCCGTCCAGCGACCAGTGCGTGTCGAGACCGTCGAGCAGCAGCCGCAGTGAGGCCCGGCCCTGGTCGTCGAGGGACGCGAGGAGTTCGGCGTCCGCGTCCTTGCGCACGACGGTCCGCTGGTCGGCGGGGACCTGGGTGTTGATCCAGGCCTCCGCCTTGTCGAGCCGCGGCCGGACCTCGTCGAGCGAGGTGATCGGGTCCGCGGGGTCGAGCTCGCCGAGGATGCGCAGGGTCTGGTCCTCGGCGCCGGCGGTGATGTCGGCGACGGAGGCGAGCGTGCGGTAGGCCATCGGCCGGGGCGTCTTCGCGAGTTCCCCGGCCGCGGTGCCGACGGCGCGCGCGTGGGCGGCGACGTCCCCCGGCAGGGCGGACCCGTCGTCGACCTTGCCGCCCAGCTTGTCCCACTCGTCGTAGAGCCGCTGGATCTCCTGGTCGAAGGCGATCTTGAACGACTGGTTGGGCCGCCGGCGGGCGTAGAGCCACCGCAGCAGCTGCGGCTCCATGATCTTCAAAGCGTCGCCCGGAGTCGGCACCCCGCCCTTGCTGGACGACATCTTCGCCATCCCGGAGATCCCCACGAAGGCGTACATGGGCCCGATGGGCTGCTTGCCGCCGAAGATGCTGCCGACGATCTGCCCGCCGACCTGGAAGCTGGACCCGGGGGACGAGTGGTCGACACCGCTCGGCTCGAAGACGACGCCCTCGTAGGCCCAGCGCATCGGCCAGTCGACCTTCCAGACGAGCTTGCCGCGATTGAACTCGCTGAGCCGGACGGTCTCCGAGTAGGCGCATTCGCTACAGCTGTACGTCAGCTCGGTGGTGTCGTCGTCGTAGGCCGTGACGGTGGTGAGGTCCTTGCCGCAGCCGCCGCAGTACGGCTTGTACGGGAAGTACCCGGCGGACCCGGTGCCGTCGTCCTCGGCGGCGGCGCCGGATCCCTCCGCGGCCTCAAGCTCGGCCTCGTCGACGGGCTTCTGCGACTGCTGCTTCTTCGGGGGCGCCTTCTTAGTCCGGTACTGGTCGAGGATCGCGTCGATGTCACCCCGGTGCTTCATCGCGTGCAGGACCTGCTCGCGATACACACCCGAGGTGTACTGCGCTGTCTGGCTGATCCCGTCGAACTCGACGCCCATCTCGGCGAGCGCCTCGACCATGGCGGACTTGAAGTGCTCGGCCCAGTTCGGGTACGCGGAGCCTTCCGGGGCGGGTACGGAGGTCAGGGGCCGGCCGATGTGCTCGGCCCAGGACGCGTCGACCCCCGGGACGCCGTTCGGCACCTTGCGGTACCGGTCGTAGTCGTCCCACGAGATCAGGTGCCTGACCTCGTGGCCGCGCCGCCTGATCTCGTCGGCGACCAGGTGCGGGGTCATGACCTCGCGCAGGTTGCCCAGGTGGATGGGGCCGGAGGGGGACAGTCCGGACGCGACGACGATGACCGGAGCGGTAGCGACTGATGTCTGCGCGCCCGGGGCTCGGCGCTCCGACTCCTCGATGACCTCATCCGCGAAACGGGAGACCCAGTCGGTGGTCTCGGTGCTCTGAGCCACGATCGGCACGTCCTTCTTTCCTACGGGTTCGCACGGCTGACCGGCTCATTGTCCCAGCTCTGCCCTCAACCACGAAAACGCCTTTTCCCCGCCACGTACTCGGGGGCCAGCCCCCGAACCCCCGGTCCTCAAACGCCGGACGGGCTGAAGGATTCGCGGACGGTCCGCGACTCCCCAGCCCGTCCGGCGTTTGAGGACGAGCGCGCAGCGCGATAAGGGGGCGAGGGGCGCAGCCCCATGCAGTGACGGGAAGGGTAGGGGCGGCGGGGGCGAGAAACCCCTTTGCCCCACGTGGGATACTGGCCTGATCCATGCCCACGAGGAGAACGGCACCCACCCCATGCCCCCGGTCACGTCCCTCACCGCCCACGTCCACCAGCGCCTCGCAACCGCCCTCACGGCAACCCTGCCGGAGACCGCGGAAGCGGACCCGCTGCTGCGACGCAGCGACAGGGCGGACTTCCAGGCCAACGGAATCCTCGCCCTGGCGAAGAAGGCGAAGGCCAACCCCAGGGACCTCGCGACCCAGGTCGTCGACCAGGTCGTCGCGGGTGACCTGATCAGGGACATCGAGGTCTCGGGCCCCGGCTTCCTCAACATCACGCTCACGGACCGCGCGATCACGGAGACCCTCGCGGCCCGCGCCGCGGACCCGGCGGACCGTCTCGGCGTACCGCTCGCCGCGCACCCGGGAACGACGGTCATCGACTACGCCCAGCCGAACGTGGCGAAGGAGATGCACGTGGGCCATCTCCGCTCCGCGGTGATCGGCGACGCGGTCGTGCGGATCCTGGAGTTCGTCGGCGAGAATGTCGTCAGGCGGCATCACATCGGCGACTGGGGCACCCAGTTCGGCATGCTCATCCAGTACCTGGACGAGCACCCGCACGAGCTGGACCGCTCGGCGGACGCCGCGGAGACGGGCGAGGAGGCGATGTCGAACCTCAACCGCCTCTACAAGGCGGCGCGCACGCACTTCGACTCCGACGAGGAGTTCAAGACGCGGGCCCGCCGCAGGGTGGTCGACCTGCAGGCGGGCGACCCGCACACTCTCGCCACCTGGCAGCGGTTCGTGGACGAGTCGAAGGTGTACTTCTTCTCGGTCTTCGAGAAGCTGGACATGGAGATCCGGGACGCGGACATCGTCGGCGAGTCGGGCTACAACGACATGCTGGACGAGACCTGCCGCATCCTCGAAGAATCAGGCGTGGCGGTCCGCTCCGAGGGCGCCCTGTGCGTGTTCTTCGACGACGTGAAGGGCCCGGACGGCAATCCGGTGCCGCTGATCGTGAAGAAGTCGGACGGCGGCTACGGCTACGCGGCGACGGACCTCTCCGCGATCAGGAACCGTGTCTTCGACCTGAAGGCGGACACGCTCCTGTACGTGGTCGACGCGCGCCAGTCGCTGCACTTCAAAATGGTCTTCGAGACGGCTCGCAGGGCGGGCTGGCTGAACGGGGACACCAAGGCGCAGCAGCTGGCCTTCGGCACGGTCCTCGGCAAGGACGGCAAGCCGTTCAAGACGCGTGAGGGCGAGACGGTCCGGCTGGTGGACCTGCTCGACGAGGCGATCGACCGTGCCACGACGGTGGTCCGCGAGAAGGCCGCGAAGATGGGCCTGTCCGAGGAGGAGATCGTCGAGAACGGCCGGTTCGTCGGGGTCGGCGCCGTGAAGTACGCGGACCTGTCCACGTCGGCCGTCCGGGACTACAAGTTCGACCTGGACCAGATGGTGTCGCTGAACGGCGACACGAGCGTGTACCTCCAGTACGCGTACGCCCGTAGCCGGTCGATCCTCCGCAAGGCGGGGGACGCGCGTCCGGTGGCCCACCCGGAGCTGGCGCTGGCTCCGGCGGAGCGTGCGCTGGGGCTGCACCTGGACCAGTTCGGCGAGCTGCTCCTGGACGTGGCCGCGGGGTACGAGCCGCACAAGCTGGCCGCGTACCTGTACCAGCTGGCGTCACACCTGACGACGTTCTACGACCAGTGCCACGTGCTGAGCGACGCGAACCCGCCGGAGGTCGTCGAGAACAGGCTGTTCCTCGTCGACCTGACGGCCCGCACGCTTCACCAGGGCATGGCGCTGCTCGGCATCAGGACCCCCGAACGCCTCTGACGCCGTTCACCCATTCGGGTGAGCGGCCGATGGGGGCGCACCCGCTCCTGCCCTGCCCTCCGCCGCGACCTCTCCCCGGCTGTCCTCCGACGCGCCTCTGACCTGCACGGGCCCTGCCTGTCCGTGCAAGCAAGGGCCAAAGGTTGAGCCGGCCGGGCGCACCCCGGAGTATGCGATGCTGCGGGCCGCCGACCCCGACTCCGGGGTACGTGAGCCTCGTCGAACCGCACGCTGGGAGCGCAATGAGCACTGCACTGCCCTTCTCCATCCCTCCGGCCGTCCGGAGGGTGTGCGCCAGTCATGCTGCCACTCGTTGAGACCGGCGAGGAGCTGGACGCTGTCGTCCGCGACGAGGCCCTGCTGCGGCCGGCCGTGGCGGACCTGTGCGAGCGCCTCGGCCTGGTCCCCAAGCAGATGGTCCGCTACATCGAGGGCTCGCTCCCGGTGTACTCCATCGGCGCCGCGCACGTTCTGAAGCTGTTCCCCGCCTTCGAGAAGCTCGACGCCCGGCGCGAGGAGCGGATGCTCAGCCATGTGTACGGCAAACTGCCGGTCCCGACACCGCAGTTGCACTCGGCCGGCGCGTACAAGAACGGCTGGTCCTTCGTCCTGATGTCCCGGCTGCCCGGCGAGGGTCTCGCGGACGCGTGGTCGCGGATCCCGGCGGCGGACCAGGACCGTATCGTCACGGAGGCCGGTGAGACGCTCGCGGCGCTGCACGCGCTGAGCCCCGGGCCGCTGTCGGGTCTCGTCGGTCCGTCCGACTGGGGCCTGTTCGTCGACGCGCAGCGCGCGAACGCGGTGGAGCAGCAGCGCGAGTCCGGACTGCCGGAGGTCTGGCTCGAACAGATCCCGTGGTTCCTGAACTCGGTCCCGCTGCCCGCTCCTTCACGACGGGTGCTGCTGCACACCGAGTTCATGCGCGAGCACCTCACGGTGGACCCGGACGGCTGGCGGCTGACCGGCCTCTTCGACTTCGAGCCGGTACTGACCGGCCACCCCGCCTACGACTTCGTGAACGTCGGCCTGTTCCTCTCGTGCGGACAGCCCCGGCTCCTGAAGCGGTTCTACGAGGCCTACGGGCGCCCGCCGTTCGACCCGCGCACGGTCATGGCGTACACGCTGCTGCACGTCTACAGCGACCTGGCCTCGTATCTGCGCATGCTGCCGAAACCGCCCGAGCCGACGCTGGACTCGCTCGCGCTCACCTGGTTCGGCACGGACTGACGGACCGCCACGGACGGTCGGCGCACGAGGTCATGACGGCCCCGGACCGTTCCGCCCCCTGGGGCCGTTGTCAGTGGCGGGCTCTAAAGTCACGGGCATGGCGACTCTTCCGAACCAGCTGCCGACGCTCGCGGCCGACCCGGCCGGCCGCTCGCTCGGTCTCGACCTCCCGCCCGGCGCCCTGCTCGACACGACGGTCGACGGCCCCTGGGACGAACCGCTGCTGTGGCGTGCCGACGCCCCGGCGGCGCCGGGCGACTGGCTGCGGCTGGCGTCCGCGCGCCGCACGGCGGGCCTGTGCCCGGTCCTGGTCGGCGGCCGGACGGGCAGCGAACCGCACCCGGACAAATGGGAGTTGGACCCGGACCTCGCCTCCTATCCGGGCGACCACGACGCCGAGGAGGTCCTCGCTCAGTTGTGGGAGGAGTGCGCGGCCGAGGACCAGGACGCCGACTGGCCGGGCCTCGCCCCGGCGGGCGTACCGGATGTCGATCCGGACGTATGGGCGGCCGAGGTGACGGACGCGCTCGTCGGCGGCGCGGGCCTGCTGAAGGATGCACGCCTCGCGCTCGTCCCGGCCCGCCGCAGCGCGGACGTCCCGGCCGCCATCGGCTGGTGCGGTCCGGTCAATCTCACCGACGACGTGGCGGAGCTGTGCGCGGTCCTGCGGTCCTGGGAGGACCGCTTCGGCGTCCGGGTCGTGGCGCTCACCTTCGACCAGCTGATCGTGTCCGTCGCGGCCCCGCCCGGGACCCTGTCCGAGGCGGAGGCGATAGCCGCCGAGCACCACGCGTTCTGCCCGGACAACATCACACAGAGCGCCCATGCCTCGCTGCGGGCGTACGCCGAGCGTGAGGTGCTCGGCGCACGTTCCTGGACCTTCTGGTGGGACTGACCGGCAGTCCGCACCGGTGCACGCTCAGGGCTTGCGGCCGGTGACGGCGTACACGTTGATGTCCGCGTCCGTCACATCGTTGATGTCGCGATAGCGGACCTTCTCGATGTCGTCGAGACCGTCGAGGTAGCCCGTCTCGGGCTGCTCGGGCACGGGCGCCGCGTTGTCGGGCCGCCAGTGATGGGCGGGTACGACACCGGGCTCGTCGACTTCCAGCCCGTTGTCGGTGAGAAACCGCTCGACCTCCGCCTTCGTACGCAGCACGAAGGTGAAGCCCCGCTCGGTGTACGTCCGCTGGACCGCGCGCACGTTCTCCGCGTTGAGGTCCTCGGTGAGATGGCTGAGCACGAGCCGGCTGCCCGGGGGCAGCGCGTCGATCAGTTCGCGGACGATCGGGTAGGCGCGCTCGTCCTCGACGAAGTGCAGGATCGCCACGAGCGCCAGCGCGACCGGCTGCTCGAAGTCCAGGGTCTTGGCGGCGGCTTCGAGGATCTGGGCCGGGTTCTGCAGATCGGCGTCGATGTAGTCGGTACGCCCTTCGGGCCCGCTGGTGAGCAGTGCGCGCGCGTGCGCGAGGACGACGGGGTCGTTGTCGACGTACACGACACGCGCGTCCGGGGCGAGCCGCTGGGCGATCTGGTGCACGTTCTCCTGGGTCGGCAGCCCGGTGCCGATGTCCAGGTACTGCCGGATGCCCTCTTCGCCCGTCAGGGTGTTCACGGCCCGGCGCAGGAAGTCGCGGTTGTGCCGGACGTCGAGATAGCCGCGCGGATTGGCGGCGAGCGCGGCGGCCGCCGCGGCCCGGTCCACCGGGTAGTTGTCCTTGCCCCCGAGGAAGACGTCATAGACACGAGCCGGGTGTGCCTTGGTGGTGTCGATCCTCCTTCTCAGCTCGGCGGGGTCCTGGCTGAGAGCATCACCGGGCATTGGGTCTCCCCCTGGAGAGTCGCGTCCGTCAACGGGCAACAACCTAACTCCCGCGGTGACTTGATCGTGCCCCGACTGCGCCGCCCGGCCACCGACGCGCCAGGAACTCAGCCGGACCCGTCGGACACGGACGCGTTCGGTCCCCAGGCCGAGTCACCGAGCGGATAGTCGTAGGCGGGCCGCCCCACGTTCCCGCTCGTCCGGAAGGGGCTGCCGTGGTCGTCGACGCGTACGGTCCCCGTCCTGCCCCCGCTCGACCACTCCAGCTCCAGATACCAGCTCACGTCGTACGTCCGCGCGTCCGCGAAGACGTAGAACACCTCGGGGTCGGACTCGCTCACCTTGTACGGGAAGTCGCGCTGCCCGGCCTTCGGTGCGGTGTCGGGCCGCCCGGCGTCGAGGTTCACACCGAACGACGTGGTCTCCACACCGCCACCGCACCCGACGCCCATCGCGAAGTCGTTCCAGGCGAGCGGCGCGCTCTTGTCCACCACCCGCACATGCAGATCGTCCAGGACGACGGTGGCCTTCCCGGTGCCCTGGACGGTCAGCGCGAGCATCTGCTGCCCGGCGGCGACCCCGCCGAGCGCCTTGACCCACCCGCGCGCGTCGGGCTCGCTCGGCGGCGGGGGCACCTTCTCCGGCTCGCGGTCGAAGAGATAGTGCTGACTGCACGGACTGTCCCACTTGTACGGGTTGACGGCGACGATGGGTGCGGCGGCACCCTCCGCGCCCCCGGCACCCGCCGCGGGCCCGGCCGCCCCAGCACTCCGCGAGACGGAGGGGTCGGCGGACGCCGACGGGCTCTCCGAACGCGAGGCGGACGGCGAGGCGGACTTGCCTTTCGCACCGCCGGACGCACTGGCCTCCGGCCGGTCATCGGGGGACGCGGCGGCCCCGACAGGCCGCTCACGTCCCTCCCCGTCGTCACCCGTCACGAACTGCGCGACGAGCGCCACCGACACGACAGCGGCGACCACGGCGGCACCGGCGAGCACGACGGTACGCCGCCGCCGTGAGCCCGAAGGGGCGACCTGCGGCGAGACCAGAAGATCGGCGGGTTCGACCACGGCCTCAACACCCTCCGGCGCCCCCGCTACTCTCCCACTCGGCTTCTGCCTCCGCTGCGCATCGGCGAGAACCCACCGCCGGTGCAGCTCGACCAGTTCCTCGGGGGTCGCTCTGCACACCCGGGCGAACCGCTCCACGGGCGCGTAGTCCGTCGGCACGGCATCCCCGTTGACGTACCGGTGCAGCGTGGACGCGCTCGTGTGCAGCCGCTTCGCCAACACCCCGTAACTGAGCCCCGACCGCTCCTTCAGCTGCCCCAACAGCTCAGTGAACTCGTCCCCCGCCACCGCCCGCACCTCTCTCCACGTCCCGGATCCGCAGTCAGGGCAGGTCGTTCCCCACATCGAAGCTGCTGCGGCCGGGCCGGATCCCCGCACCGGCCCGGACCATCCAAGCACGCCACCCCCGGCGCCCGTTCGAGCGCCTCAGGGGCACCAGCCCGCCTGAATCCCATCGCCCACACGGCCGCAGAGGCCCTTCTGGGTGGGCAGGCCGCCGTTCACCACCCGCTGGACCGAGATCAGCTTGTCGATCGGGGTGTGCCCGCCCGTCTCACCACCGAAGTCGATGGTGCCGCTCTCCCCGTCGAGCGCCCGCTCGCCGTGGACGGTGCCCAGCGCCTGCCACACGGCGTGCGGGGTGAGCGGCATGCCACGCGCGCTCTCCTGGAGGTAGGAGATCGCCTTGAGATACACACCGACGGCGTCGAACGCGAGGGCCGCGTGCCCGTCCAGATAGGTCGTCACGAGGGACGGGCACTCCTCCTGGAACAGCACTTTCATCGTGCTGTAGAGGTTGCCGGCGCCGTCGCAGGACGCCGTGTTGCGCGTGAAGTCGAGGAAGTCGTACTCCAGGCGGCGGAAGTAGGCGCGCCGTTTCATGTCGGCGCCGAGGCGGGCCACGTCGTCACCACCGAGGATGAAGGGTTCGGAGGTGCCGCACGTCTGGTCGACGGCGCCCAGGATCGCCTCGAAGTCCTCGGAGCGTCCGGCGAAGAACACCATCCGCTTCTTGTCACGGCAGACGTCCGGACCGGCGGAGTGCGCACCGGGCGTACCGGAGAAGGAGCCGACAGGCGCTGCCTCGGAAACGAACTCCCACGGCGTCACCGTGAAGCCCTTCTCCTTGAAGGCACTTTCGACGTCCTTCCACAGGGTCCGGCTGTACGCGTCGCTCCGGTCGGCGGAGTACAGGACGAGTACCTCGCGCTTCTTCACCTTCTCGCCCTTCTCGGCCAGTTCGTCGGCGTACGCGGCGGCGACCTCGGCCTCGCGCGCGTTCTGCGGCGAGACCTGGTGGTAGAGCGGTGAGTGGTCGTCGAGCGTGTCGGCGGACGGGGTCGTGGCGACCATGGGCAGCCCCGCACGGGTGAGGGCACCGATCGTCCTGACCGTGTCCTCGCGGCTCTCGTCGAGGCCGGTGACACCGACGATGGTCGGATCGTCCTCCATCAGCTTCCGCACCATGCCCGCGACCCGCACGCCGTACCGCATACCGGAACCGGCGTTGGCCGACAGGATCCGCAGCACGGGCTCCGTCTCGCCCTGTCCGTCGAGCTGCCGCCGCTGGGCGCTCGCCACACCCTGCAACTGCTCGCGCGCATACGAGAGAGCCTTGAGCGACTGCCCGTCGGGGCTGCTGAGCATGGCCGAGACATGTACGAGAGTGACCAGCGGCCGCTTGTCGAAGTCACGGTGCAGCCGCTCCGCCCGTTCGTTCTGGTCGGCGATGACCTGCAAGGTCTCCGTCAGCCTCTTGTCGTGGGAACCGAAGGCGAACCCGTGCGAGGCGACGCCGACACATTCCCTCGTCCCCTTCTCCCAGGTCACCGTCGCCGCGTCGGCCTTGGACCGCGCCTGTCCGCAGTGCGCGAACCGCCACCGGTCGTCCCTCTCCACCGTCGCCGCGACGGTCGCGGCGACCAGGGCGAGGACGAGGGCGACGACACCGGCGGTGGCGGCACGTCCCGCCCAGAGCGGTGGCCGTCCGACGGTGAACCGCCGCGCTGCGGACGTGCATTCGCTCTGGGCCGCGAGGTCGGGGTGCCCGTCCGGCAGCGGCGCGGGCACCCGCACGGGCAGATACCAGAAGTCGGCGTCCCGGCTGCGTCCCGCGCCCCGCAACCGCTCGCACCAGGCCTCGTACGGCGACAGCTCCTCCGCCAGGCTGCGCACACGCATGCGCTCGTGATCGTGCTCACCCTCCGCGCAACTGGTGACGATCAGCAGGGGATCGAAGGCACCGGTCTCCCTGCGCACCTCCACGAACGAACGCACCAGCTCCCGCCCGCGGTTGTCGTCGCTGACGCCCTTGAGGAACGCCACGCAGTACGCCGTACGCCGCGCGGCCCGCCGCCGCCAGGGCCGCCGCCGGTAGGCGACACGCAGATCCTCCAGAAAGGCGTTGATCATCAACTTCACGACCTGGTCGGGATCCTCGCGCCCCCACCGGGGCTGGGTGAGCCGCAGCGCGAACCCCGCGAAGGTCCCCGGATCACCGGGCGCCATGTACGGCTGCCGCAGCAGCCACCGGTACTCGCCGCCCAGCACCCGCCAGGCCCGGAACCACATCAGGGGCAGCACGTACAGCCCGAAGACGTACGCCCACCAGGGCACCTTGCCCTGCAGGGCCACCTCGGTGCCGGGCGCCCGCAGAAAACCGAGCACCGGCCGGCGCTGGAACTCACGGTCCCGCAGCCGGCTCAGCATGTCCTGGTCGTGCCGCGAGTCGGGTTCCTCGTCCGTGCAGGTCATCTCCAGCAGCCAGTTGACGAGCCCGAACCGCCGGAAGCGTACGCGCCGGTCGTGCCCGCCCCGCTCGGACGAATACTCCTGAGCCAGCTGGACGAGCACCCTGCGGCACACCTCGGACCGCTGCCAGTCCGCGGCGAGATCACCACGCTCACGGTTGACTTCGTCCCAGCGCTCGTCCACGTCGATGATCTCGTGCGGTACGCGCCGGGGCTGGGCCTCCCCGAGCGCCCGCCGGATCTGCTCGACGAGCCGGTCCTGCCGGTCACCGACGAGCCCCAGCACGGGAATCCCGTCCCGGTCGGGCACCTCGCGCGGCAACTCGCCCTCGCGCGGGCGGCGTACGAGTCTGTTCAGCAGTGAGAAGAGCCTGTCGGCATGCGTGAAGACGGGTTCCACGGTCCCCCCGGAGCGGTGCTCGAACCAAAGTGACCCACCACACTACTCACCGTAGTCACGTCATCACTCCGAGCCATACGCTCTTCACGCCCACCCGCCCCCGGCGCACCCCCGGCACGCCCCCGGGCGACGCCTCAACGCAACTTCTGCGCCACCTCGGTGGCCCAGTACGTGAGAATGTTCCGGGCCCCGGCCCGGCGGATCCCGGTCAACGCCTCCAGGATGGCCGCATCCCGATCGATCCACCCTTTTTCAGCGGCGGCCTCGATCATCGAATACTCGCCGGAGATCTGGTAAGCGACGACGGGCACATCGACCGCGTCCGCAACTCGCGCGAGGATGTCCAGATAAGGTCCCGCGGGCTTCACCATCACCATGTCGGCGCCCTCTTCGAGATCGAGCGCCAATTCCTTCAACGACTCCCGCGCATTGGCGGGGTCCTGCTGATAGGTCTTCCGATCCCCCTTCAAGGAAGACCCGACAGCCTCCCGGAAAGGACCGAAGAAAGCGGACGAGTACTTGACGGTATAGGCGAGCACCGCCACATCCTCACGCCCAATCTGATCGAGAGCGTCACGAACGACCCCGACCTGACCGTCCATCATCCCGCTGGGCCCCACGACATGCGCCCCGGCGTCGGCCTGCACCTGAGCCATCTCGGCATACCGCTCCAGGGTCGCGTCATTGTCCACGCGCCCTTCGGCGTCCAGCACCCCGCAATGCCCGTGATCGGTGGTCTCATCGAGACAGAGATCGGACATCACCAACAACTCGTCCCCGACCTCACTGCGCACGTCCCGAAGGGCGACCTGCAGAATCCCGTCGGGATCGGTCCCGGCCGTCCCCAGGGCATCCTTCTTCGACTCCTCCGGCACCCCGAAGAGCATGATCCCGGAGATCCCCGCGGCCACGGCCTCGGCGGCAGCCTTCTTCAGACTGTCGCGGGTGTGCTGCACGACGCCGGGCATCGCGGCAATGGGCACAGGCTCGGAAATGCCTTCACGCACGAAAGCGGGAAGGATGAAATCGGCGGGGTGCAGCCGGGTCTCGGCAACCATGCGCCGCATCACAGGACTGGTCCGCAGCCGCCGCGGCCGGCTGCCGGGAAAGGATCCGTACGTCGTCATGAGACCACGCTACGCCCGCCCACCCACTGCCTTTGCCGACGCCCAGTCGGAGCCCGCCGGCCGCCCTGCAACGGGAGCGGGCCGCGCCGGTACGTCGAAGTCCGTCGCATAGGGCTCCTGCAAAAAACCCCACACTTCCAGGCGTACGGCAGTACACCCGGAAGGCGACGGACTCGACGTACCGGCACGGCCCCGACCCACAACGAACGGACCACGCGGCGGTAAGTAGCCCAAAAAGGAACTACGTGGTGGTACGCCGACGCCGAGACCCGGGCCGCCGCTCACTGGGCCGGGTGACAGGATCCCCGGCCTCAAGAGCGGAAGCCCGCCGCCGAAGCCCGAACTCCGCCAACGCCTCGGCCAGCCGGTGCACGGACGGCTCGGGCGACATGACATCGACGCGCAGCCCGTGCTCTTCGGCGGTCTTCGCCGTAGCGGGCCCGATACACGCGATGACGGTCACGTTGTGCGGCTTCCCGGCAATACCCACCAGATTCCGCACAGTGCTGGACGACGTGAACAGAACGGCATCAAACCCACCGCCCTTGATCGCCTCACGGGTATCGGCCGGCGGCGGCGAAGCACGCACGGTCCGATAAGCCGTGACGTCATCGACCTCCCACCCGAGCTCGATCAACCCAGCAACCAATGTCTCGGTCGCGATATCGGCCCGAGGCAGAAACACCCGATCGATCGGATCAAAAACGGGATCGTAAGGCGGCCAGTCCTCAAGCAGCCCAGCAGCGGACTGCTCCCCACTCGGCACCAGATCAGGCTTGACCCCGAAAGCGATCAACGCCTTGGCGGTCTGCTCACCCACAGCAGCGACCTTGATCCCGGCGAAGGCACGCGCATCGAGCCCGTACTCCTCGAACTTCTCCCGCACGGCCTTGACGGCGTTGACCGAAGTGAAGGCGATCCACTCGTACCGGCCCGTCACCAGACCCTTGACCGCCCGCTCCATCTGCTGGGGCGTCCGCGGCGGCTCCACGGCGATCGTGGGCACCTCGTGCGGCACGGCCCCGTACGACCGCAGCTGGTCGGAGAGCGACGCCGCCTGCTCCTTCGTACGCGGCACGAGCACCTTCCAGCCGAACAGCGGCTTGGACTCGAACCACGAGAGCTGCTCACGCTGAGCGGCGGAGGAACGCTCGCCGACCACGGCTATCACCGGCCGCCCGCCCTCGGGCGAGGGCAGCACCTTGGCCTGCTTCAGCGTCTGCGCGATGGTGCCGAGCGTGGCGCACCAGGTCCGCTGCCGCGTGGTGGTACCGGCGACGGTGACGGTCATAGGGGTATCGGGCTTACGCCCCGCAGCCACAAGCTCCCCCGCGGCGGCCCCCACGGAATCAAGCGCGGCCGAAACAACCACGGTCCCGTCGGACGCCCCGACCTCGGCCCAGCACCGCGCGGACGCGGTACGGGCGTCGACGAACCGCACGTCCGCACCCTCGGCGTCCCGCAACGGCACACCCGCGTAAGCGGGCACACCCACAGCGGCGGCGACACCGGGAACGACCTCGAAAGGCACCCCCGCGGCGGCGCAGGCGAGCATCTCGCCGGCGGCGTACGCGTCGAGCCCGGGGTCGCCCGAGACCGCACGGACGACCCGCCTGCCGCCCCTCGCGGCCTCCATGACAATATTGGCCGCGTCCTTCGACGCGGGGACGCCAGAGGTGGCTGACGTGCCGTCAACTACCTTCAGCTGAGGCGTGTCCGGGCTCGCGCCCGTATCGGTGTCGAGCACGGTGACGTTTCGTCTGGCGTGCGTGCGGACGACGTCGAGCACTTCGGGTTCGGCGACCAGGACATCAGCGTTCCCCAGCGCCTCGACGGCGCGCAGAGTCAGCAGTCCCGGATCACCGGGTCCGGCACCGAGGAAGGTGACGTGCCCGTGTTCGAGGCCGATGGGAAGGGTGGTGGGGCTCAATGTACTCGCTCCCCCATCAGACCGGCCGCGCCCTTGGCAAGCATCTCGGCAGCGAGTTCACGGCCGAGCGCCATTGCTTGGTCATGTGTCTCGGGCACGGGACCGGTGGTGGACAACTGCACCAGCGTCGAGCCGTCGGTCGTGCCGACGACGCCGCGCAGGCGCAATTCCTTGACAGTCTGCCCGTCGGCCAGCAGGTCGGCGAAGGCACCCACAGGTGCGCTGCAACCGGCCTCCAGGGCGGCGAGCAGGGATCGCTCGGCGGTCACGGCGGCCCGGGTGTACGGGTCGTCGAGCTCGGCGAGCGCAGCGACGAGGTCCGCGTTGTCCGCGGCGCACTCGATCGCGAGGGCCCCCTGGCCGGGGGCGGGCAAAATGATGTCGACCGGCAGGAAGTCGGTCACTTCGTGGGTCCGTCCGACGCGCTGCAGTCCAGCGGCGGCCAGCACGACACCGTCCAGCTCGCCGTCCCGCACGAACCCGATCCGCGTGTCGATGTTCCCGCGGATCGGCACGGTCTCGATGGTCAGCCCGAGGTCACGCGCGTACGCGTTCAGCTGGGCCATGCGACGCGGCGAACCGG
This sequence comes from Streptomyces dioscori, assembly GCF_003024195.1. Taxonomy (GTDB): domain Bacteria; phylum Actinomycetota; class Actinomycetes; order Streptomycetales; family Streptomycetaceae; genus Streptomyces; species Streptomyces dioscori. The sequence continues at coordinate 15,259 of NZ_KZ679054.1, read as the reverse complement.
TACCGATCCTCGCCCCGTCCGGCAGCTCGGCGAACGTCAGACCGTCGCGTGCGATCAGCACGTCACGGACGTCCGCGCGGACGGGTACGGCGGCCAGCGCGAGCTCGTCGGGCTGCCCGGTCGGCAGGTCCTTGAGGGAGTGCACGGCGAAGTCGACCTCCCCGCGCAGCAGCGCCTCGCGCAGGGCGGTCACGAAGACGCCCGTGCCGCCGATCTGCGCGAGGTGCTCTCGGGACGTGTCCCCGTAGGTCGTGATCTCCACGAGCTCGACGGGCCGTCCGGTCACCTGGCTCACGGCGTCCGCCACCTGCCCGGACTGGGCCATGGCGAGTCTGCTCCGCCTGGTCCCGAGCCTCAGTGCCTGCTCAGTCATGCTCGCCCTCGGTTTTCGGCGCTCTCGAAGTTGTCGCTGTCGAACATTCTGCTGTCGCCGAACCCACCGTCACCACGACGACCGTCGCCCACGGCACCGGCGGTGCCCACAGCACCGGCGGTATCGGTGTCGGCGTCCCGCGCCTCGGCCCGTGAGACGGCGGCGACCGTCTCCTGGTCCAGGTCGAACAGGGTCCGCAGTGCGTCCGCGTACCCGGCACCGCCGGGCTCCGCGGCCAGCTGCTTGACCCGTACGGTCGGCGCGTGGAGCAGTTTGTCCACGACGCGTCGCACGGTCTGGGTGATCTCGCTGCGCTGCTTGTCGTCGAGGCCGGGCAGCCGTCCGTCGAGCCGGGCGATCTCGCCCGCGACGACGTCGGCGGCCATCGTGCGCAGCGCCACGACGGTCGGAGTGATGTGCGCGGCCCGCAGTGCGGCACCGAAGGCGGCGACCTCGTCGGAGACGATCCGTCGCACCTGGTCGACGTCGGCGGCCATGGGCGCGTCGGCGGACGCCTCGGCGAGGGACTCGATGTCCACCAGCCGTACCCCGGGCAGCCGGTGCGCGGCCGCGTCGATGTCACGGGGCATGGCGAGGTCGAGCAGCGAGAGCACGGGGGTGGGCCTGGGCACCTCGGCGACGGGCTCGGGCCGGCGCCGCTCGGGCACCCGTCCGAGGAGGGCCGCGGCGGCGGCGAGGGCGGTGATGGCCTCGGCCTCGGCGGCCTGGTCGAGCAGCGCGACGGAGCCGCTCTGGCCCTCGACGGCCGTCGCCGACGCGCCCTTGTCGACCCAGGCGGCGTGCTGTCCCAGTTCGGCCGCGCCCATTCCGGCCACGGCGGCCTCGCCGAGCACGGAGAACCCGGCGGTGCCCTGCACGGTCTGCACGCTCTGTGCGCCCTGCGCGGCGGTGGGGTCGAGGGGACAGTTCTCCTCGGTGCCGACGCTGGTGGGCGGCAGCTCGCCTCGTACGGCGGACGCACCGCTCGCGGCGCGCGCACCGGAACCCGGGGCCGGGGCCGGAGCGGGCACCCGGACGGCACGCCCCTCCATCGCGGTCGCGACGACCTCGGCGGTGAGGACGAGACCGGTCGCGCCGGTGCACGACACGACGACATCGGCACGTGTCAGTTCATCCGCGACGGCGTCGATCGGCACGGCACGGGCGATCACGTCGGTGCCGCCCTCTCCCGCCTTACTCTGCGCGTACTGCTCCACGAGCAGGGTGGCGAGCCGCTCGGCCCGGTCGAACGTCCGGTTGGCGACGACCACTTCGGCCACGCCCGCGCGCGCCAGGGTGGCGGCGGCCAGCGAGGACATCGAGCCGGCGCCGATCACCAGGACCCGCTTGTCCCGGGCCCAGGCGTCGACCGTCGCGTCCTCGGCGAACTGCTCCAGGCCGAAGGTCACCAGGGACTGCCCGGCCCGGTCGATGCCGGTCTCCGAGTGAGCGCGCTTGCCGACCCGCAGCGCCTGCTGGAACAGGTCGTTCAGCAGCCGGCCGGCGGAGTGCAGCTCCTGCGCGGTGGCGAGCGCGTCCTTGATCTGGCCGAGGATCTGTCCCTCGCCGACCACCATGGAGTCGAGTCCGCACGCCACCGAGAAGAGATGGTGGACGGCCCGGTCCTCGTAATGCACGTACAGGTAGGGGGTGAGCTCGTCCAGTCCGACCCCGCTGTGCTGCGCGAGCAGCGTGGAGAGCTCGGCGACGCCCGCGTGGAACTTGTCCACGTCGGCGTACAGCTCGATCCGGTTGCAGGTGGCGAGCACCGCGGCCTCGGTGGCCGGTTCGGCGGCGACCGTGTCCTGGAGCAGCTTGATCTGGGCGTCCGCGGACAGCGCGGCGCGCTCCAGGACGCTGACCGGAGCGCTGCGGTGGCTCAGCCCGACAACAAGAAGACTCATGCCGGCATCACGGCGGGAACGTCCCCGTCGGGCCCTTTCCCGGCCCCCTTCGCCGCCGCGGCCTCGGCCTCGGCCGCGAGTACGGCGTCGGCCTGCGCCTCGGCCTCCTCGCCGGCCTTGCGCTGCTCGTGGAAGGCGAGGATCTGCAGCTCGATGGAGAGGTCGACCTTGCGTACGTCGACGCCGTCCGGCACGGACAGCACGGTCGGCGCGAAGTTCAGGATGGAGGTCACGCCGGCGGCGACGAGCCGCTCGCAGACCTGCTGTGCGGCCCCGGCGGGGGTCGCGATGACACCGATCGACACACCGTTGTCGTCGATGATCTTTTCCAGCTCGTCGGTGTGCTGGACGGGGATCCCGGCGACGGGCTTCCCGGCCATCGCGGGATCGGCGTCGATCAGCGCCGCGACCCGGAACCCGCGTGAGGCGAACCCGCCGTAGTTGGCCAGGGCGGCGCCGAGATTTCCTATCCCGACGATCACTACCGGCCAGTCCTGGGTCAGGCCCAGCTCGCGGGAGATCTGGTAGACGAGGTATTCGACGTCGTAGCCGACACCGCGCGTCCCGTACGACCCGAGGTACGAGAAGTCCTTGCGCAGCTTGGCGGAGTTGACCCCCGCCGCGGCCGCGAGTTCCTCGGAGGAGACCGTGGGTACCGAGCGCTCCGACAGAGCGGTGAGGGCTCGGAGATACAGGGGAAGCCTGGCGACGGTGGCCTCGGGAATCCCTCGGCTGCGGGTCGCCGTTCGGTGAGTTCGGCCAGTTGCCACGGTGCTCCTGCGGGTAGCGCGGGGCTTCAGGCGGTCACACGTCCCTGGACCGCCCCGTCGAATGCAGGCTATGTCTTTGTGAACGCGTGCACAAAGATGGTGTCCGATTTGCCCGGCCAACGTGACCGGGGTCACGCACCCCCGGCGCACCCGTACGGAACCGGCGCACACGCACCTTCGTTCCTCACATCTTGGGGGCAAAACCGCACACTCTCCTCTACGATCCCCGCCCCCGAGTCCGAATCGCCCTCGATCCTAAGTGACATTCCGGCCCCGCCGGACTGCTCAGTCAGGCCACGGTCCGATTACTCCTGCGCCCCACCGGCCTCCCCTACGCCGTGAGCGCCCGCCGCAGCCGGCCCTCGTCGACCCGCCAGAAGGTGTGCTGCGCCCCGTCCACCAGCACCACCGGGATCTGCTCCCAGTACTCCCGGTGCAGTTCGGCGTCCTCGGTGATGTCCTTCTTCTCCCAGCGCACGCCGAGCTCACCGCAGACCTTCTCCACAACACCCTGTGCGTCTTCACACAAATGGCAGCCGGGCTTCCCGATCAACGTAACGACCCGCTCCGCCCGCCCACGCCGAAAAATAGACCTCATCCCCCCATTCTCCCGCGCGGAGGCCGTAGGTCGGGTGCGGGTGAGCGGGGGCTGATCGCGCAGTTCCCCGCGCCCCTAAAAACAGGGACCCGGCGGACAGCCCTGTTTCAGGGGCGCGGGGAACGGCGCAGTCTTTCGTCTTCAGGGGCGCGGGGAACGGCGCAATCTTTCGTCCGCAGGGGCGCGGGGAACGGCGCGATCTTTCGTCCTCAGGGGCGCGGGGAACGGCGCAATCTTTTAGGGGCGCGGGGAACTGCGCAGTCCCGTGGGCCCACCCCCACCGAACCCGCACCCGACGAACACCCCCCGGCGAAGCCCAGGAGCGGCCCCCAGGGCCAAGCTCCGCAACAACAACGCCGCAAAGAGTTCACCGCATCCAAACCTCCCGACTCCAGCCGCCCCGAACAAACTGGCTATGCTCACGCCATGGCCGCTCTCGGATGGCTCACCCCCCGTAGGCGCTCCGCGACAGCGCGAAGCGTGCTGGCAGGCGAAGCCTCGGCTGAGGCAGCGCGCAAGACCTCCCAGGAACTGGAAGAGCTCACAGCCGCGCCAGGAACCGCCGAACCGGACTTCCCGGTGCACGGCGACGACCAGGCCGCCGCGTTCTTCGACCTGGACAACACCGTGATGCAGGGCGCCGCGATCTTCCACTTCGGCCGCGGCCTGTACAAGCGCAAGTTCTTCGAGTCCCGCGACCTCTACCGGTTCGCCTGGCAGCAGGCCTGGTTCCGGCTGGCCGGCGTCGAGGACCCCGAGCACATGCAGGACGCCCGCGACTCCGCCCTGTCCATCGTGAAGGGCCACCGCGTCGCCGAACTCATGTCGATCGGCGAGGAGATCTACGACGAGTACATGGCCGAGCGCATCTGGCCCGGCACCCGTGCCCTGGCCCAGGCGCACCTGGACGCGGGTCAGAAGGTGTGGCTCGTCACGGCCGCCCCCGTGGAGATCGCCACGGTGATCGCCCGCCGCCTCGGCCTGACCGGCGCCCTCGGCACGGTCGCGGAATCGGTGGACGGCGTATACACCGGCAAGCTCGTCGGCGAACCCCTGCACGGCCCCGCGAAGGCGGAGGCGGTCCGCGCCCTGGCCGCCGCGGAGGGCCTGGACCTCGGCCGCTGCGCCGCGTACAGCGACTCCCACAACGACATCCCGATGCTGTCGCTGGTCGGGCACCCGTACGCGATCAACCCGGACGCCAAGCTCCGCAAGCACGCCCGCACGCTCGACTGGCGGCTGCGCGACTACCGCACGGGCCGCAAGGCCGCGAAGGTCGGCATCCCCGCGGCCGCGGGGGTGGGCGCGGTCGCCGGTGGCACCGCGGCGGCCATCGCCCTGCACCGCCGCCGCCGCTAGGGCGCCCCGGCACCCCGGCGCCTCTTCAAGGCACGCCCGTCACGTTGACGGCACCCGGCCACAACACGCCCCGGACTCAGACGGAACGCGAACCGAATCGATCAACAACCGGTCACTATCCGGCACTTGATCAGGCGCCATTCGGTTACAGAAGCGACGTAATCGATGATTTGAGCAACTGGGTGTAGCACTGCCTGTACGAAGCGTTATTCTCCTCAGACGCATAACGGACCCCACTCTTCGCTACGACGAGTGAAAGGTCCGGTACTGCACGTGATGGAAGCTCTGCCTCTGGGAGTCCCGTGTACCCACACGTCGGGGTTGACGCCTCGGGCCTGGCTACGCTGCGCGCAACGGTCCTCGACCGCTTGCGCGGCTTCGTCCCCACCGCGTACGCCGTCCCCGCCCTCGCTGTCTCCGTCGCGCCCGTCGGCCCGTGCTACGCACTGGCCGAGGGAAGCGCGGCGGTCGGCAGACGAGGACGTTCGAGCGCGCCAGCCACCCCCGCACGCCGCCCGGCCGCAGACAGTGACAGCGCCCGGATGATGGATCTCGTGGAGCGCGCACAGGCTGGTGAGGCCGAGGCCTTCGGCCGGCTCTACGACCAGTACAGCGACACTGTGTACCGCTACATCTACTACCGCGTCGGCGGAAAGGCGACCGCGGAAGACCTGACGAGCGAGACGTTCCTGCGCGCACTGCGCCGCATCGGCACGTTCACCTGGCAGGGCCGTGACTTCGGCGCCTGGCTGGTCACCATCGCCCGCAACCTCGTCGCGGACCACTTCAAGTCGAGCCGTTTCCGGCTCGAAGTGACCACCGGCGAGATGCTCGACGCCAACGAGGTCGAGCGCTCACCCGAGGACTCCGTCCTGGAGTCCCTCTCGAACGCGGCACTGCTGGACGCCGTCCGCCGCCTCAACCCCCAGCAGCAGGAGTGCGTGACCCTGCGGTTCCTCCAGGGCCTTTCGGTCGCCGAGACCGCCCGTGTCATGGGCAAGAACGAGGGCGCGATCAAGACCCTCCAGTACCGGGCGGTGCGCACGCTGGCACGGCTCCTCCCGGAAGACGCCCGCTGAGACCCCGTACCCCCGCAGGCTCGACGCCACGCGGCCGGCCCGCCGGACCGGCACCGGTACGGCCCGGGTACGACCTCGTATGAATCCATACGCTCAGCGACGTCCAACTCACCCTCCGTGAAAGTCTGTTGACTTCACGGTCCGATCATCCGTCGTCCGTAACCCAAGTGCCGAGCCGCTCGTTGTGCGGGATACAGGCTCCCTGTGGTCACACCCTGGCCGTCTTCGATCACTCGATCGAGTTGTCGTGGTCAGGGGGTGTGACCCTCAGGACCCCCTGGGGAGCCGACCGTCATGACGAGAGGAGGTGCCGCCAGTGATCGCGAACGTATCGGCGCACCGGCGGACGAACGCCTTCGCCCAGGCCCTGGAGGACCACTCCGACAGGGATACGGCGGCCGAGCAGTCCGAAGGACCTGCTCCGGCTGTCGCGGACCGGTCCGAGCAGAGCCGGATGCTGTCCCTGGCGACCGGCCTCGGCGAGCTGCCCAAACCCCAGATGGACCCCGAGGTCAAGGTCGTCCAGAGGGCCCAGCTGGTGGCCGCCATGGAGGCCATGCTGCTGGAGGGCACGGCCGCGGGAGGCGATGCGACGGGCCTTCCGGTCCCCGAGCAACGGTCCCACCGGGGCAGGGGCGCGCACAGGGCGACCGGACTGGGGAAACTGCGGCCCCGTTCCCGGCTGTCGAAGGGGCTCGCCGCGGGCGGACTCACCGTGGGTGTGGCCGCCGGAGCCTTCAGCGGGGTCGCCGCTGCCAGCTCCGACGCCCTGCCCGGTGACTCGCTCTACGGGCTCAAGCGCGGAATGGAGGACCTCAAGCTGGGCATGGCCGACGGCAGCAGCGACCGCGGCGAGCTCTATCTCGACCAGGCCTCCACCCGGCTGAGCGAGGCGCGTCGCCTGATGGAGCGCGGTCGCTCGGGCCCCCTGGACCACGAGTCCCTGGGCGAGATCAGGCGCGCGCTGTTCGGTATGCAGCACGACGCCGGCGAGGGCCACCGTCTGCTGCACGAGGCCTACGAGCGGGACCCGGACTCCCTGGGCCCCATCCAGGCGCTCTCGGCCTTCTCGCAGTCGCACCGCGACGCCTGGGGTGCCCTCCGCGACCGGCTGCCCGTCCAGCTCGGCGATGTCAGCCGCCAGGTCAGCTCGGTCTTCGACGCCATAGACGAAGAGGTCGAGCCGCTGCGCGCGCTGCTTCCGCAGCCGCCCGCTCCGGAGGGCACCGGCCGCCACCGGGGCCCGAGTTCCGACTCCCCCGGCTCCTCGGGGTCGGACCGCTCGGTCCCGCCCAGCGCCTCGGGCCGCGACTCGTCCGACGGCACCGGTTCCGGGACGGGCAGCGGCAAGCCGAAGCCGTCCACGTCCAAGACGGAGGACGACGGTCTGCTCGGCGGCAACACCGGCGGCCTCCTCGACCCGCCGGAGGACGACACCAGCGCCTCCCCGTCAGGCAAGGACACTCCCGCCCCCGAGCCGGATGTGACCCTGCCGCCCCTCCTCCCGGGCCTGCTCCCGGGCCTGGGCATCGACAGCGAGGACGCGGACTAGCTCCCGTCGGTACGCAGGTGGGGGCGCCCCTTTCCACAAGGGGCGCCCCCATCCGCGTACGCACTCGTCGTCAGCCGCGGGAACCAGCGTCAGCCGTGGGAACCAGCGGTCAGAAGAACACCGAACGGCGCTGCACCAGCAGCTTGTAGAGCGTGTGCTGGATCTGTTCCCTGACCTGGTCCGTCAGGTTGAACATCAGCATCGGGTCCTCGGCCGCCTCCGGCGGATAACCGTCCGTGCGGATCGGCTCGCCGAACTGGATCGTCCACTTGGTCGGCAGCGGCACGGCGCCCAGCGGACCCAGCCACGGGAACGTCGGCGTGATCGGGAAGTACGGGAACCCGAGCAGCCGCGCGAGGGTCTTCGCGTTGCCGATCATCGGATAGATCTCCTCCGCGCCCACGATGGAGCACGGAATGATCGGCGTGCCCTGGCGCAGCGCCGTCGACACGAACCCGCCGCGGCCGAAGCGCTGCAGCTTGTAGCGCTCACTGAACGGCTTGCCGATGCCCTTGAAACCCTCCGGCATCACACCGACCAGTTCGCCGCGCTGCAGCAGCCGTTCGGCGTCCTCCGCGCACGCGAGGGTGTGGCCGGCCTTGCGGGCCAGCTCGTTGACCACGGGCAGCATGAACACCAGGTCGGCCGCGAGCAGCCGCAGATGCCGGTTGTCGGGATGGTTGTCGTGGACGGCGACCTGCATCATCAGGCCGTCCAGCGGCAGCGTCCCGGAGTGGTTGGCGACGATCAGCGCCCCGCCCTCGGACGGGATGTTCTCGATGCCCTTCACCTCGACGCGGAAGTACTTCTCGTAGAGGGGGCGCACCATCGACATCAGGACCTGCTCGGTGAGCTCCTGGTCGTAACCGAAGTCGTCGACCTCGTAGTCACCGGTCAGGCGCCGCCGCAGGAACGACAGACCGCCGGCGATCCGCCGCTCCCAGCCGTCGTCCCGCGGCTTCTCCACAGCGGCCGCCCCGGCCGCCGTTTCAGCAGGCGATCCAGCCGCCGGTTCCTCACGCGTCACAGGAACATCATCCTGCGGAATCGTTCGTGCGGGCAGGGGCTGGACCTCGTGAACCGCCGTGGGCTCGCCCTTGCGCCTGCTCCCCGCGCCCCGGCGCCGCGCGGGCCGTTGTACGGCACTCCCGCGGGACCGGTCGTCGTCGAACGGAATGACCTTGGCGTCCGCCATCGTTGATGCGCTCCTCGGTTGGCGCTCAGTTGGCGCTCTGCGTCGGGGGGTGGCCACCGCCCAGTGCGGGCAGTGCGGCGATCCGGTCGACGGCCCCCGCGAGGGCCTCGGGCGGCAGCAGTCCGGGGCCCCGGCTGCGGGCGAAGTCCGCGAACGTCTCCGCCGTCGTGAACTTCGGCCGGTAGCCGAGCGTCTCGCGCATCTGGTTCGTCGCCACGACCCGGCCGTGGGTGAGCAGCCTCAGCTGCTCGGGCGAGAAGTCCGTCATGCCCACCGTACGCAGTGCCGAGCCCACCCAGCTGATCGCGGGCATCAGCAACGGGACCGTGGGCCGGCCGAGCCTGCGCGCGCACTGCGAGAGCAGCAGGACGCCGTCGCCGGTGATGTTGAACGTGCCGCTGTTGAGCGTGCCCCGCTCCGGCTCGTGCGAGGCGATCCGCAGTACGTCGATCACGTCGTCCTCGTGCACGAACTGCAGCCGCGGATCGTAGCCGAGCACGGTCGGCAGCACCGGCAGCGAGAAGTACGCGGCGAGCGGGGTGTCCGCGCCCGGTCCGAGGATGTTGGCGAACCGCAGCACGCACACGGCGACGTCGGGCCGGCGCCGCGCGAACCCCCGCACATACCCCTCGACCTCGACCGTGTCCTTCGCGAAGCCGCCGCTGGGCAGCGACTTGGGCGGGGTCGTCTCGGTGAAGACGGCCGGATCGCGGGGCGCCGACCCATAGACGTTCGTACTGGACTTCACGACCAGCCGCTTGACCGTCGGCGACTTCTGGCAGGCACCGAGCAGCTGCATGGTGCCGATGACGTTGGTCTCCTTGACCGTGGCCCGGCTGCCGCTGCCCAGCGGGGTGCCCGTCACGTCCATGTGCACGACCGTGTCCACGGAGTGCTCGGCCAGCAGCCTGGCGATGGTGGGCTGCCTTATGTCGGCGCGTACGAAATCCGCTCCGCCCAGGTGGTGCTCGGGCGCGACCGCGTCCACGGCGACCACCCGGTCCACCTCGGGGTCACGCTGGATCCGTCGTACGAACCGGCCCCCCAGCTGACGGGCCACTCCGGTCACGAGCACGACCTTCCCCAAGATCAGCGCCTTCCTTCCAGCCGTCGACGACACCTGCTCGTACTCTGCCGTGTTCCCCGTGACGGTCACGTTAGCGGGTCGGTGTTGCGCTGTGATGACTGCCCGATGCACGAAGTGACCGCACCCCGGGACATACGATCAGACCAAGCCATTCACCGCACGGAACGTACGCCCAGACATACGCACGGCGTTCGTATCACCGGACATACAGGCCCTCACCGGGCCCTCCGGCGCACACGACTGTGGCCCCCCACCGACAGGTGAGGGGCCACAGAGCGCACTGTCGCGGCGTCGCCCACGCCCCGCTCACGCGTGGTGGGCGACCGCCGCAGGCCGCGACTACTTCTTGTTGCGTCGCTGAACGCGAGTGCGCTTGAGCAGCTTGCGGTGCTTCTTCTTGGCCATCCGCTTACGCCGCTTCTTGATAACAGAGCCCACGACTACCCTCGCTCACTTCTCTTTACTCGTTGCTGGGCTGCATGGGCCCACACGACTTATGAGGGGCCAGCCTACCCGCCTGAGCGCCAGAGGTTGTAATCGAGGGGTTCCGGGCGAAATCCCGGGGACGCGATCAAGCACCCCGGGACCTCTCCCGGACCGCCGTCAGGCTGTCTCCACCCCCACGTAGGACTCGCGAAGGTACTCGTGAACCGCTTGCTCCGGGACGCGGAAGGACCTCCCCACCCGGATCGCGGGCAGATGACCGCTGTGCACCAAGCGGTACACGGTCATCTTCGACACTCGCATCACCGAGGCGACTTCCGCCACGGTAAGGAACTGAACCTCGTTCAGAGGCCTCTCGCCAGCAGCCATGACACACCTGAACCTTCCGCACTCGACGGTCGCCGGCTTCCCCTTCCGGTGACACTTCGTCGTTGCGTGCTCACTCCCCAGAGTAGGGGCGGGTGATGCGAGTGGGGAAGAGGAGCCCCCATCGGCGGCCTACTGTGACAGACACGCTCGATTGAGTACATAGCGAGTAAGCGGTCGGTAGTAATCAGACCGCACAGCGTCATCAAGTGGAACGACGACGGACACCCGCCCCTCTGCCTCGCCGACGAACAGCGCGGGATCATCGGTGTCACCCAGGCCGATGGCCTCGAACCCCAGCTGACCTGCCCCGCAGACCCACCCGTGGTCCCCCACCACGAGTTCGGGAAGCGGCCCGCCGGCCTCCGCCGCGGCGGCCAGGGCGCTGCGAACCGGGAGGGGTGAGTGTGTGTGCGCGCCGGTCTCGTGACCGGCACCTCGCACCCCGGGTTCCCGCACCAGCGCGACTCCCCGTACGTAGTCAAGGTTGTACGTGCGTAGACCGAACCGGGTCGTTATGTCGACACAGCTACCATGCGCGGGGGTGAGGACGGTACACCCGGCCGCCGACAGAGCGTCCGCGAGAGCGGCGTAGAAGCCGAGCAGACGGTGCGGATGTCCGGTGCCGAGCAGCACCGGGGAACGGTTCCGCGCGGCTTCCGCAAGGCGCTCCGCGAAGGCGTCGAGCGCCACGAGGGTGCGATCGGGATCGATCACATCGGGGCCGGAGGTATGCCGTGAATCTGCCGATACGCCACACTTATCTGCCATCAGAGCGATCAGATCGGGCTGCTTCCAGTCCCCTTCAGGATCGAGTCCGATCGTCACCCGCGGGTCCCGGGCGGCGAACAGCCGATAACTCCTGAGGCTCGCCTCCCGCGAGGTCGCCACGGTCCCGGCCAGCCTCACCGCCAGCAGATGCGCCCGCAACGCCCCGGTACTCACCACCCCCCGATGCTCCCGCAGGCACCACGAGCCCGCGCCCAAAACAGCCCGACAACCCCACAGTTGGCGTAACTGCCGCGCCGGATTTCGGCTGCGGGCCGGTGGGGGCGGGCCGCGCAGTTCCCCGCGCCCCTGAAGAAACGCGGGCTGCGCCCCGCCTTCCTTCCTCAACCCGCCCACCGTGCACTCTTTCAGCCCGTCCGGCGTGTGCTCTTTCAACCCGCTCGCCGTGCGCCCTTTCAGCCCGTCCGGCGTTTGAGGACGAGGGGGGCGAGGGGGCGCAGCCCCCATGTGTGGACGGGAACGGGTAGGGGCGGCGGGGGCGACAAAAGGCCCTAGGCCAACAACCCCCGCAGGGGAAACGCCGCCCGCCGAGCGGCCAACACGGCCTGATCCAACCGATCCGCAGGGTCGTACCCCGCTTCCCACCCCACGAACGACACGGGCCACCGCCCATCAGTCATCCGCACAGGCCCCAACTGCCGCGTACGAGCGAACACTTCCGCCCGCCAACTCTCAGGAATGACGGAGGACGGCTCCACCTCCCGCCCCGCCGCGATCGCGACGAGATGCGTCCAGGACCGCGGCACCACATCCACCACCGCATACCCACCCCCACCGAGCGCCACCCACCGCCCCTCCGCGTACTCGTGTGCCAGCTCATGACACGCCACCTGCACGGCCCGCTGCGCGTCCAGCGACACGGCCAGATGCGCGAGCGGATCCTCGAAGTGCGTATCGGCCCCGTGCTGGGTGACGAGCACCTGCGGCCGGAAGTCCGCGATCAGCTCGGGCACCACGGAGTGGAAGGCCCGCAGCCACCCCGCGTCCCCGGTCCCGGCCGGCAGCGCCACGTTCACGGCGGATCCCTCGGCGCCCGCGGCCCCGGTCTCCTCGGGCCACCCCGTCTGCGGGAACAGCGTGCGCGGATGCTCGTGCAGCGACACGGTCAGCACCCGCGGGTCCTCCCAGAACGCCGCCTGCACACCGTCCCCGTGGTGCACGTCCACATCCACGTACGCGACCCGCTCGGCCCCCAGCTCCAGCAGCCGGGCGATGGCCAGTGAGGCGTCGTTGTAGATGCAGAACCCGGACGCGCCCCCGGGCATCGCGTGGTGCAGCCCGCCCGCGAAGTTCACCGCGTGCAGCGCGTCACCCCGCCACACGGCCTCGGCGGCACCCACTGATTGCCCGGCGATCAGGGCGGACACCTCGTGCATACCGGCGAACGCGGGATCGTCCATGGTCCCGAGCCCGTACGCCGCGTCGGCCGCCCGGGGATCCACGGAGGCGGCCTTGACCGCCTCGACGTAGTCCTCTCTGTGCACCAGCCGCAGGGTGGAGTCACCGGCGGGCTTGGCCGCGACGACATCCACCTCCCGGTCGAGTCCGAAGGCGTCGACCAGGCGCCGGGTCAGCGCCAGCCGGACCGGATCCATCGGATGATCCGGACCGAAGTCATAGCCCGTTACTGCCTCGTCCCACATCAGCTGTGCGCGGCCGCTCATGCCCGTCACCGTATCGGGAAGGTCCAGAAGCGAACGACCGGGCGTAGAACAGTGTCACGAGTACCAACGCCATCGGTACGAGCATCGCGCCCCGATAGCTCCACGCATCGCCCAGAGCACCCACCAGGGGCGAACCGATCAGGAACCCCACATAGTTGAAGATGTTCAGTCGTGCCACGGCCGCGTCCGCCGCCCCGGGGAACAGCCTGCCGGCCGCCGCGAAGGTCTGCGGCACGATCACACACAGTCCGAACCCGACAAGGGTGAAGCCGAGCATCCCGACCCAGGCGCCCGGCGCCACCGCCACGACCGCGAAGCCGGCCGCCGCGACGACCGCTCCGACCCGCACTACCGCCACGGCCCCGAACCGCCGCACCCCGAGGTCCCCCACGGCCCGTCCGAGCAGTGTGGTGACCATGTAGACGTTGTACGGAACGGTCGCCAGCTGCTCCGAGCTGCCGAGCACGTCCTGCAGATACTTGGCGCTCCAGTTGGAGACGGTCGAGTCGCCGATGTAGGCGATGGCCATCACCAGACACAGCGGCAGCAGCAGTTTGAACCCCACACCCGTACCACTGGCCCCACCGGCTCCGCCGCCCACGCTGTCCGCCGCCTGGGCCTCCTTGGAACCGCTGTTGGGCCCGCTCCCGTCGACGTACCAGCGGCTCCCCACCAACGCGGCGGGCACCAGCACCAGTACGACGGGCAGATACGACACGAACAGCGCCAGATCCCAGTGCGCCCCCGCCCACGCGAGCGAGGCTCCGACGATCCCCCCGAGGCTGTACGCGGCATGGAACCCGAGCATGATGCTGCGTCCGTAGGTGTGCTGGAGGCTCACGCCGAGCATGTTCATGGACGCGTCGAGCGCTCCGACGGCGAGTCCGAACGCGGCGAGAGCCAGCCCCAGCTCCCACAGCCCGTCGCCGGCCCCGACCCCCAGCAGCGCGAGCAGCACGACCGGCTGCGACCACCGCAGTACGTGACTCGGCGGCACCCTCTTCACCAGGTGCTCGGTGCAGACGCTCCCGGCCCCGGCGAGGATCGGTACGGCGGCGAGGAAGGCGGGCAGCAGCCCGTCGGACACGCCGTACCGGTCCTGGATCGCCGGGATACGCGTCACGAGGAGCGCAAAGGCGACGCCCTGGGCGAAGAAGCTGAACGCCAAGGAAGCCCGGCCACGACGCAGCACATCTGTCATGGCGGCTCAGCGTAGAGCTCAGGCTTACTCGTGGGTAGAGAAACCAGAAGATGAATTATGCTCAGCTTCTGCCCGGGGGCTCAGCTCTGGAGAAGTCCCAGAAGCTCGCCCATCTCGCCGAAGAGCCGGTCGGCGTCCGCCAGCCGCTCGGCCGGCGTCATCGCCGTGAAGCCGTACACGTCCATCCCGGCCGCGCGGGCCGCCTGTACTCCGAGCGGGCTGTCCTCGACGACAAGGCACTTGTCCGGGGCCACTCCCATCCGCTCGGCCGCGTACAGGAACAGGTCCGGTGCCGGTTTCCCTCGCCCGACATCCTGCGAGCTGAAGACGCGCCCGCCGCCGAACCACCGGTCGAGCCCGGTCTTCCGGTGCCCGACCCTGATCCGCTCATGGCTCCCGGACGACGCCACACAGTACGGAACCCCGTCCGCGGTCAGCTTCTCCAGGACCTCCTCGACCCCCGGGACCGCCTCCAGCTCCCGCTCGAACGCGGCGAACACCCGCCGATGAAAGACGTCGTCGAAATCGGCGGGCAACCGCTCCCCGGTCCGCTCCTCGACCAGGTCGTGTACGCGATGCATGGCGGCCCCCATGTAGTCGCGCAGGGAGTCCTCGTACGAGGTGGGGTGCCCGAGTTCGGTGAGGTACCCGGCGAGCAGGGTGTTGGAGAGGGGCTCGCTGTCCACGAGGACACCGTCGTTGTCGAAGATCACCAGGTCGTAGCGCATACCTACAGACCCTAAGCGTCTCGGAAAGCCCACCGCCTGCGCCTGTATGGGCCGGAACGCAAAAAAGCCCCCACACCGAAGTGCGGGGGCTTTTCCGTAATATTAGTTCGGCGGCGTCCTACTCTCCCACAGGGTCCCCCCTGCAGTACC
>NZ_KZ679053.1 GCF_003024195.1 Streptomyces dioscori | reverse complement strand
CCCGCGGAGCGGGTACCACATCGCTGCGCGATGTGCAAGGGAGGCGGTCGCTGCGCTCCCGCCGCCCACGCGATGCGTGGGCGGATCCCTTCGCTGCGCTCCAGGATCCGGTGGGGCCGGCCGCTGCGCGACCGGCGTGGCGCGCGATGCGAGCTCGCCCTCTGAGAGTGTGTCAAGTGTGGCTAGTCGGGTGCATAGTTGAGGAGTTGGAGAGTCCTGCGGACTCCTGGGCGGGTCCGCTGCGCTCCCCCGCCTGGCGGTCCTTCCGGCTGCGCCTCCAGAACCTTGGAGCCCGCTGGCGCGGGCTTGACTGGCTATGAGGGTGGGGGTCGCTCGTTCGTGTGAGTTCCAGTATAGCGCGTGCATCAGGTTGATGCAGCATGTACCGTTGGCGGAAACACGGGACACCCCCCAACCACCCGGACGGGGCGCGGTTCTTGATCGAGGGTCAGTTTTCTTTCCCGGAAAGAAGGAATGGCAGTGGATCTCTTCCCTATCTGGAAGCGCTATGTGCGCGCCGTAGAGCAGGAATTCGCGCGTGCGGGTTTCCCGGAGGCTTCATATTCGGTGACCCGTGATGACGAGCACCAGGGGTCCTGCGTTGCTGCGTGGCGCTGGGCCGTGGGCACGCAGCTGGTGAACGCGCACGAGTGGCCCGAGGGAATCACCCTGACGTGGTCCTCCGCCGGGCGCTGGTCGTACAGCGTGCTGGACGACCACGGGCTGGAGAACCCGCTCGTGCTGCCCGTCCCGGCCCTGGCCGCGCCCTCCGCAGTCAGTGGTGCCCTGCCTGCGCTGATGGACGGCAGGCACGGGCAGCTCCCCGCTTCTGAGGAGCGGTGGGAGCACGCCGGGCTGCTGGAGTCGTGGGCCGAGTCGGCGGCGCTGCACGGCGATGACAAGTACAACGCCGACTACCAGGCAGCGGAAGAGGAGGCGGAGACCTTCCTGCGGTGGCAGGAGCAGTTGGACGGCGAGGAGGCCGTGGCACCGGAGCCGGGGGCCGGCCTTTCGCAGGAGAGCGGGGAGCCTGCCGGTCTGACCCGGTACCGGGTCCTGGCCATGCGGACCGATGAGGCGCACCCGGGAGCCGCCACTCTGACCAACTACGCGAACGCGCGGTCCGTGGAGGAGGCTCTGGCCATGGTGCGCCGGGCCAACGAGCGGCCGGGCGGCCTGTACAGCAAGCAGGGCCTGTACCGCGTGGTGGAAGTGACCGGGGAAGGTCCGGCCGGTGAGGTCCTGCGCCAGGAGGCCGCCCGCCGCACGTTCGTCGACGTGGTCATGAACGCCGCGCGTGCGGAGACCGGCCGGAACATCACCGGCATGCCACACCCGGAGATGTTCGGGACTCTGTGCGACTTCTTCACCCGCGCCATCGTCTTCCCCGGACAGTTCGGCTTCCCCAGCGGCAGCGCCCCCGATGACGACCAACTGCACACCAGCGACCCCTCCCGCGCACTGTCCCTCCTGCTCCTGGAACACCTCACCCACCACGGCCTGAACCTGGTGGAGGCCGACGACCGGGCCTATGCCCGGCCCGAAGGCCAGCGCCCCGCTGAACGCGACGGCGAAACCGAGGGAGCCGAGGCGTACCCGGAGCTGATCGAGCAGGTCCTCGCCGTGTGCGAGCAGCACTACGCGGCCGTGACCGGCACCAACACCGACCAGTGGGACAAGGAGCTATCCCTCGAGCTCGTGGGCATCGCGCTGCAGACCGTGCGCCTGGCCGAGCGGGACGCCTACCCGCAGGACCTGGAGGAGTACCTGCGCGTGAACAGGGACCGGCTGGAGCGGCTGTGGCGCCGTTACGGGCCGGACAGCCCCTACCCTCGCGACGTCTACCACCTGGTCGAACTGCCCGAGTCCTTCGTGCTGTGCGAGAGGATCGACAACGCCAGGCAGTGGCTGGAAGGAGTTTGGGAGGAAGAAGGCCAAGAGGAAAAGCCGCTGGAACGGCTCAAGAAGGTATGGCTGTACGGCACGGGAGAGGAGGACGGACGATGAGCAGGATTCCGCTCAAAAAACACCAGATCGACCAGAAGTCAGCTTTCCGGAAGTGGGTCGGATTCCCTGCAAGGTCATCCGTGCCGCCCCAGGGTGCCCGTGGCACGATCGTGTCAGCGACCGGCTCCGGCAAGACGATCATGGCCGCTGCAAGCGCGCTGGAGTGCTTCCCCAAGGGCCGGATCCTCGTCACCGTCCCGACTCTGGATCTGCTCGTGCAGACCGCCCAGGCGTGGCGGGCGGTGGGTCACCGGGCCCCGATGGTCGCGGTGTGCTCGCTGGAGAACGATGCGGTGCTGAACGAGCTGGGGGTGCGCACCACCACCAACCCGATCCAGCTCGCCCTGTGGGCCGGGCACGGGCCGGTCATCGTGTTCGCCACGTACGCCTCCCTCGTGGACCGTGAGGACATCGACGCACCCGTGGGCCAGCGCAAGGTTCGCGGGCCGCTGGAGGCCGCTCTGGCGGGCGGAGAGCGCCTGTACGGCCAGCAAATGGACGGTTTTTCGCTCGCCATCATCGACGAAGCCCACGGTACGGCGGGGGATCTAGGTCGTCCGTGGGCGGCGATCCACGACAACGCCCGGATCCCGGCGGACTTCCGGCTGTACCTGACCGCGACCCCGCGCATCCTCGCGGCCGCCCGGCCGCAGAAGGGCGCGGACGGCCAGGAGCTGGAGATCGCGTCGATGGCCGACGACCCGGACGGCACGTACGGCGCATGGCTGCCCGGGGCGGAGCTCGGGCTCTCGGAGGCAATCGAGCGGGGCATCCTCGCCGGGTTCGAGATCGACGTGCTGGAGATCCGCGACCCCTCGCCGGTCCTGGGGTTGTCGGAGGAGGCGCTGCGGGGCCGGCGCCTGGCGCTCCTGCAGACCGCGCTCCTGGAGCACGCGTCCGCGTACAACCTGCGCACCGTCATGACGTTCCACCAGAAGGTTGAGGAAGCGCAGGCGTTCGCGGACAAGCTCCCGGAGACGGCCGCGGAGCTGTACGTCACCGAGACGTCCGACGAAGCCCTCGCGAAGGCGGAAGACCTCCCTACATCGTCGATCGACGCGGAATTCTACGAGCTGGAGGCCGGCCGCCACGTACCCCCGGACCGCGTGTGGGCGGCATGGCTGTGCGGCGACCACCTCGTCTCCGAACGGCGCGAGGTCATCCGCCAGTTCGCAGGCGGCATCGACGCGGCCGGACGCCGGGTCCACCGCGCCTTCCTCGCCAGCGTTCGCGTCCTCGGGGAAGGCGTCGACATCACCGGCGAGCGGGGAGTGGAGGCGATCTGCTTCGCGGACACCCGCGGCTCGCAGGTGGAGATCGTGCAGAACATCGGCCGCGCGCTCCGGCTCAACAAGGACGGCAGCACGAAGATCGCGCGCATCATCGTGCCGATCTTCCTGGAGCCGAACGAGGACCCGACCGACATGGTCGCCAGCGCCTCGTTCCGCCCCCTTGTAGCGGTCCTCCAAGGACTCCGCTCGCATGATGAACGACTCGTCGAGCAGCTCGCCTCCCGTGCCCTGAGCAGCGGGAAGCGCAAGGTACACGTCCGGCGCGATGAGGACGGGCAGATCGTCGGGGCCGGCAGCGAGGGCGAGGACCAGGAGCAGGACGACACCGACGCCGCTGCCGAGTCGGCCCTGCTCCACTTCTCCAGCCCGCGCGACGCCGCCACGATCGCCGCGTTCCTGCGTACGCGGGTGTACCGGCCGGACTCACTGGTGTGGCTCGAGGGCTACCAGGCCCTCATCCGGTGGCGGGCCGAGAACGAGATCACCGGCCTCTACGCCGTTCCCTACGACGCAGAGACCCAGGTCGGGGTGACGAAAGGCTTTCCGCTTGGGCGATGGGTCCACCAGCAGCGGAAGGCACTGCGGGCCGGGGAAATGGAGGAGCGGCGCAAGGAGCTGCTGGACGCCCCGGAGGCCGGAATGGTGTGGGAGCCCGGCGAGGAAGCCTGGGAGACCAAACTCGCCGCACTCCGGTCCTACCGCCGGTCCACCGGGCACCTGGCCCCGCGTCAGGACGCTGTCTGGGGCGAGGGCGACGCGATGATGCCCGTCGGGCAGCATGCCGCCAATCTCAGGCGGAAGGGCGGCCTCGGGAAGAACCCGGAGCGGGCGGCAGAACGCGCGCAGCAGCTGACAGCGGTAGACCCCGACTGGGACTGCCCGTGGCCACTGGACTGGCAACGCCACTACCGTATCCTCGCCGACCTCGTCGACACCGACGGTGTGCTGCCGCAGATTGAGCCGGGCGTGCTCTTCGAAGGTGATGACCTTGGCAGATGGCTCCAGCGGCAGGCCAGCGCCTGGACGGAGCTGTCGAAGGAGCAGCAACAGCGGCTGTCCGGGCTGGGCGTGAAGCCTGCCGAACGGCCCGTCCCGGCCCCCACGGCCAAGGGCTCCGGGAAGGCGTCGATGGCCTTCCAGAGGGGCCTCACGGCCCTCGCTCAGTACATCGCCCGCGAAGGCCACGCCAGCGTCCCCAGGGCTCATGCAGAGCGGATCACGGTCGGCGGCGAGGCTGAACCGGTGACCGTGAAGCTGGGCGTGTGGATCTCTAACACCAGGACCCGTCGCGACAAGCTCGCACAGGAGCAGCGCGCTGCCCTCGTGGAGTTGGGAGTCGAGTGGGCATGAGTGCTGCTTGATCGGTGCGCAGACCTCTCGGGCTCCGTAACCGGGTGTGGCTCGCAGGTGGTTACGAGAAGCGTGGCCGACGGACTGGGGTGGCATGAGCGGCGAGAGTCAGGCACCGGCAGCAGTTGGGGGGCTCGCGCTGGCGAGCGGTGTGCTGCGCGTGGGGCCGCTGCAGGGCGAGATGACGCAATCGTTCCTGACGCGGCTGGCGGCGCGCTACGGCATGGGGTTCGGGGACCTGCTGGCGGTGGTCGTCGATGTGGACGGGCTGCCGAACATGATGGGCAGGGCGCGGCTGGACAGTGAGATCTATCTGAACCAGGAGGCCCGGGACCGGGTAGCGCAGTTGTGTCGCGTCCCGCAGGATCGTCTGCTGCGGGCGCTGCCTGCCTGGGCTCAGGAGGAGCCCCGTCGGCGGTTCGCTGTAGGGCCGGCAGCGCAGTTTCACCACACCGCGGAGAAGGTGCGGTGCTGGGGGCCGGCTTGTCCTGAATGCACGGCGCGGCGTACCGGAAGGAGGGAGACCGCTCGCCTGTATCTGGGGTCGCAGCAGCGGGTTTGCCTGTCTCATCGCCGGTGGCTGATGCATGTACCGGGCACGGCGGGCCGGGTGGTGGACCTGGCCGGGTGCGTGCAAGTGCTGGACGCCCAGCGCTGTCACGTGAGGCTGCTGCGTCGTTCCGCGCTGGCGTCGGATGCGTTTGAGGTGGCGCGGGCAGTGACGTCGTCGTGGTGGTGGCAGACGTGGCCGCAGGAGCATATGTGGTCGGCGCGGCTGCGGAGCCTGGACAGCGCCGGGTTGGACCAGGATGCGTGGCGGGTTGTGGCTCGGGAACTGGTGGTCTATCCGGAGACCGTTGCCCTGGCCACGCTGCTTGCCAGTGACGGCTTCCGGCGCCGTGTGGTGGCCGATGCGCAGGGCCATGTTCCCTTTCGCCTGGCTGATCTGCCGTCGTTTTTGACTGCTGTTGCTGGCTGTGTGCGGAGGCCCTGGTACGTGGAGCAGTTGGCGCGGGAGACGTCAGGTCCTCTCTTTGCGTGGGCGTATCAGTGTGTGCGGGCGCAGGGCGGGACAAGGGCTGCGGAGCAGGCGATGTGGGCGGTGGCTCCGGCGCACCGTCAGCGTCCTCTGGTGGACGATCTCGCGGTACGGGCGCGTGTGGGGTCCGGCGGCCGTGGTGCGGAGGGTAAGCGGCGGCGCGGACACAGCCGGCAGGCGGACGAAGCCTTCGCGGCTGGCCTGGTGCATGCCAGCCGCTACGTGCGCGAACACGGCAATCTTGCAGTCCCGCAGGACACCGTGGTGGATTCCTATCGGCTTGGGGAATGGCTGAGCAACGTCCAGGCCAGAGCGTGGGCGATAGCGCCGGACCGTGCACAGGCTCTCGCGGTTTTGGACCCGTGGTGGAACGTCCCCTGGTCGGTGCAGTGGCAGCGCTCGTACTACCGGGCGCGCGATCACGCCGCAGTCGCCGGCCCGCCCGATGCGGCGGCGGGATTCCCCGGCACGCAGATCCTCAACGGTGAGTGGCTGTATCTGCAGTGCACCCGCTACAGCACTCTTCATCCTGAGCAGCAGCGTCTGCTGGCGGACATCGGGATCACGGCCGAGGCGGCCTGCACTGCTCTGCCGCGGCGGGTCCCCGTCCAGGCCGGCTTCGAAACGGGGCTGATGCACGCCAGGTCCTACGTCGCCGAGCACGGTCACCTGGCCGTCTTGGGCAAGGACGCGATGTACCAGGGGTATCCGCTGAGGTCGTGGCTCGTGCACCAGCGCCGCAGGGCCCGCGAGAACCGGGAACCTACGGAGCACTCTCGCGTACTCGACGCCGTCGATCCCTGGTGGAATCCGCCCTGGGGGCTGATATGGCAGCGCTCCTACGCACAGGCCCGGCGGCTGGTGGAGAGCCGGGGCGGGCTCGATGTGGGGGGCGGCTTTCCTGGAGTCGAAGCAGATCTCGCCGTGTGGTTGTCGCGGCAGTGCGCCGCATATCGGCGTCTGGACCCCGATCAGCAGCGCCTGCTGGCAGACATCGGCATCACAGCCGAGGAAGCCGCAAAAGTGCAGGGCGGGCCTGGGGTACCCCAGGCCGTGAACGAGCAGGTTGCTGCTGCCGGTCTGTGGGCTTTGGACGGCATGACCAGTGCTCGTTCCTTCGCCGCGGTACACGGGCATCTTGCGGTTGCCTCCGACTACGTGCACGACGGGTTTGCTCTGGGCCGCTGGCTGGTGGAGCAGCGCCGCCAGGACCGTCGGCACGCTCAGGCCACCGAAGGCATGTGGCTGCGTGGCCGACTGCTGGCCGAACTGGATCCCTGGTGGAATCCGCCCTGGCCCTATCCCTGGCAGCGGAGTTACCAGCGGGCCCGTAAGCGATGGCGGAAAGGCCAGCTGAAAGTGCCCGGCCCGCATCGCGGCAGGGACGAGGACGAGGTGACAGTGTGGCTGCGCCGTCAGTGCGTCCGGCACGACGTTCTGCAACTCGATCAGCAGAGTCTCCTCGCGGACATCGGCATCACCTCTGCCGTCGCCCGCGCAGTGACCGAAGCCGATCGAAGTCCCACCCGCGTAGACTCAGGGCTCGCCCACGCACGTAGCTATGCCGCCGAACACGGGCACCTCGCCGTGGCCGAACGGACCCGCCACAACGGCTATCCCCTCGGTAGCTGGCTCCTACGCCAGCGACACCGCGTGGCTGACGGGCGCACCGATCCGGCCCGGATCACCGCGCTGAACGCCCTTGACCCGCATTGGAATCCGCCCTGGCCCCTGGCGTGGCAGCGCGCCTACCACCGGGCACACGCCGCCCCGGCCAGCGGCAACCTGACCGTGGCCCAGCGTCGCTGGTTCACCACCCAGACAAGGCTGTGGGACAGCCTCCATCCCACCCAGCAAGAGCTCCTGGCCGCCCTCGGCGCCGCGCCTGCCACCGAACCCGTACCGGCTCCTACAACCACGCACCGCTATCCACCAGGCGAAGGCCTCCCCCACGCCCGTGCCTACGCCGCCGCCCACGGCCACCTCGCCGTGTTCAAACACACCCAGCACCACGGCTTCGCCCTGGGGCGCTGGCTCATCCAGCAGCGGCGCAAAGCCCGCGCCGGCCTCCTGTCCGCCCTCACCCTGCAAGAACTCACCATCCTCGACCCATGGTGGAACCCGCCCTGGTCCTTCGCCTGGCAACGCAAGTACCACCAGCACCGCACCCTCCGCGCCACAAGCCAGCCTCTTTCGCCCGAACTTCAGCGCTGGGCCCGCAAGCAAACCGTCCTCTGGCACCAACTCCACCCTCACCAACAGGCGCTGCTGAGCACCATCGATATCCGCCCTGAGGCTCCGAGTTGGCAAGGCGCCTTGTCTGGAGCGTGACGGTGAGACTTCCGAGAGTGATCACATAGGGCTATTCTTTCCTCCTTGCAGGTAAGGGGGGTATATGCGGTACGAGCAGCGCGCCTATGCGCGGGTTAAATTCCTTGAGCTCATGGCGGAGTTGTACGAGAACGAGTTCGAAGACTTCTTCCACCGGCTCATATGCTCGAGGTACCCAGACTTCCTGGATGTGCGCACTGCGGGCAGCCTGGGCGATATGTCGGCAGACGGTCTCACGCTGCATTCCCGCAAGTTGTATGCCTGCTACGCCCCGCAGACGGTGAAGCCGAGCAAAATCCGCAAGAAGTTCAACGGCGACCTGGCCGGTGCGCTCGCCAAGCGCAGCGGGCAGTTCGACACGTTCGTGTTCGTGCACAACGATCGACGCGGTGTGCACCCTGAAGTGACGGTAATGCTGTCCGAAGCGGCCACCAGCACACCGGCCCTGCTGTTTGAGCAGATGGGTAGCCGGCGCTTGTGGCACGAGTGCATGCAACTGGACCAGGTGATAGCGGAAGACGTCCTCCGGTGCGAGATTCCGATCAAGGAGATGACGTTCGGAATCGGGATGGATGATCTTGAGCCTCTCCTGAAACAGCTTCAGGAACTCCGGACTTCCTCTGACCCGCTCATGCCTCTGCCAGACGTGCCCGTCGAGAAACTGGACTTCAACCGGCTTGAAGGGGAAGCACGCGAGGACCTGCTCCGCGGGATGCGGCAGGCCCACCTCGTGGACGCCTTCTACGCGGGCAGTATGCGGGAGCTGGAACACGATGAGGTCGCGCGGGGCTTCCGCGTGTACTACGAGCAGGTTCGCAGACACTGGGCCGATCCTGAAGACGTGCTGTGGCAGCTCCAGATGTATGTACTGGGCAACGCGCAGCCCCAGCCGAAGGTGCTGCGTGCCGCCCTCGTTGTACTCGCGCATTTCTTCGGGCGGTGTGACATCTTCGAAGCGCCTCCAGCTGGCTGGCAGCCCGGGATCGGGATATCGGCATGATCACTCCTACGAAAGGCATTGCGCCTGACCGGTGCCTGCTCGCCGTCGGCGCCCAGGTCCTGCTGCAGTTGGACGAACCGCGGTCTGTCAGTCAGACATGGGCCCGGCTGAAGACCTGGCGGGCCGGTCACGGCCACTCCTCGCCCGTATCGTTCGGCTGGTTCGTCCTGGCACTGGACGTGCTCTACAGCATGGGAGCCATAGAGCTGGACCAGGACATCCTCGTTGCAAGGAGCATGCATGCTGCGCCGCTTGAGCGCTGACGACGGGCGCTTCAAAGAGGTGTCCTTCGTCGAGGGCCTGAACCTGATCGTCGCCTCCACCACCGCCTCCTCCGCAGACACTGACAGCCGCAACAGCGCCGGCAAGTCCAGCCTGATCGAGCTGATCCACTTCCTGTTCGGGGCCCGGGCCACAAACACCACGCTCGCCATGAACAAGGCGCTGCGGCACATCACGTTCACCCTTGAACTGGACTGGCCCGGCCTGAGCGGTCCGCTCAAGGTCCGCCGCAGCGGCCAGCGTGCCGGCTTCGTGACGCTCGATGAGGACGTGACCGGGACTGACGACGGTGCCATGTTTCCCCGCACTGGCGCCGTAGAGCTGCCCGCGGAGCGGTGGACACAATTGATCGAGCGGGACCTCTTCGGTCTGCGCGGTGACCATCCAGGCGTAAGCGGAAGGGTGCTGCTCTCCTTCCTCGCCCGACGTATTTCGTCGCACGGCTTCAACGAGCCGACCCGTACGTTCTCCCGGCAGTCCGCCCCGGAAGCCGCCTCCAACCTCGCCTACCTGCTGGGCCTGGACTGGCAGCTCGTCGACGAGTACAGACAGCTGGCCGCCCGCAAGGCAACACGTACCCAGCTGAAGAAAGCGGTCGATGACCCCGTGTGGGGGCGCATCGTGGGTTCCACCGCAGACCTCAGAGGCCAGATCACGCTGGCCAAGGCACAGGTGGAGCGGCTCCGTGCACAGGTTGCGGCCTTTCAGGTCGTCCCCGAATACGAACGCCTCAAGGACAGAGCGGACCAGGTCAGCCGCCGTATCAAGCAGCTGGCACAGGAGGATGTGATCGACCAGCACAACCTCGAAGAGCTCCAGGCAGCCGTCACCGAGACCACCGACGTCGAAGTCGACTACCTCGAGCCCGTCTACCGAGAACTCGGCGTCGTCCTCAATGATCAGGTCCGCCGGCGGTTCGAGGACGTGAAGACGTTCCACCACTCAGTGATCCGCAACCGCCGACGCTTCCTGGAAGAAGAAGTCGCCGAGCTCACCGAGCGGCTTCAGTCACGCCGCTCGGAGCGGGCACGCTTGGGCGAGGACCAGGCCCGCCTCCTTCAAGAACTTGCCGAGGGAGGAGCGTTGGAGGCTCTGACGACCCTGCAGACAGCCCTCGGGCGTGAAGAGGCCGCCCTCCAGGCTCTGCGTCACCGCTTCGAAGCGGCTCAGACCCTCGAAGCGAGCGCCCGGCAGATCACCGCGAAGAGCGTGGAACTGCAGCAGGCGGTCGACACCGATCTCCAGGAGCGCCGTCGGCAGACCGACGAAGCCATCCTGCTGTTCTCTCACTACGCCCAGCGCCTCTACGGAGAAGGGCGCGAGGCCTACCTCGCCATCGAAGCCGGCCGCAACAGCCTGACCATCACCCCGCGCATCGACAGCGACGGCAGCCGCGGCATCAGCAACATGGTCATCTTCTGTTTCGACCTGACCCTCGCGGTCCTGGCACACCGCCACGGCCGTGGCCCCGACTTCCTCATCCACGACAGCCACCTCTACGACGGCGTCGACGACCGGCAAGTCGCGGCCGCCCTGAAGCTCGCCGCCGAAGTCACCGTGGAGGAGAACCTGCAGTACATCGTCACGATCAACACCGACAGCCTGGGTATGGCCGCACAGCGCGGCTTCGATCCCGAGCCCTACATCCGCAGCCCCCGCCTCACCGACGAACACGAAACCGGCGGTCTCTTCGGATTCCGCTTCAAAACGGCGGGCAAGAGGTAGACCGCCGTTGCCCAGTCCCGGCGGAGCCTCTGTGACTGACGGGACTCGTTGTTCGGGGTCTACAGGTCGAACTCGAGGTGTTCGATGTCGGTGAACCGGACTTCTTCCAGGCTTCCGGCGCGGCGGCCTCCGTCCTGGAAGTACACCTCCTTGAGTGCTTCGGCCGCGATCTCCTGGAGCTCCTGGTCGGTGGCGCCGGTCTCCTGGGCGTCGAAGAGGCGGGCGGCGTACTGCGCGGGCAGGGCTACAGTCAGGTGCCGGACGCGGTCCTGGTCCGTCGATCCGATGGGCGCGGTGTAGCCGAGGCGTGCGCGGGTGTCGATGACGATGCCGCCCGTGTCCGCCGCCTTCGCCTTGGCCCTGGCGCGGATCTGCGGCTGCCAGCGCTTCTTCACCTCGCGCTCCAGACGTGCGGCGAGGCCAGGGCGGGGCTTTTTGATCTGGTCCTTCACGTACCGCTCGACGGTGCGCTGGGAGACCCGCAGCATCTGCGCGGCGGCCTTGGTGCCGCCGAGCTGCTTGACCAGGTACCGCATCTGCGGGCCCGCGCTCTTGGGCGCCGGGCGGGTGAACGCCTTTTGCACCGCGGCGTCCAGGCCGTCACCGATCAGGCTCATCGTCGCCTTCTCCTACTCTCCGCTGTCGACATCGGTGACGGTGCCGTCCTTGATGTACCGGGCGAGATTGAGCTCCGGGGCGTTGAACCGCTCGCGGACCTCCTCACCCCACAGCACGTCCTGGGTGCCCTCGTGTTTGACCAGGCCGGGGTTGATGCCGAGCTTGAAACCGCCGGGCAGCGGCTTGCCCTCCCGGTACGGCAGGAAGTCCAACGGCGAGGGTCCGCCTGCCGCGTAGACGACACAGTCCGACAGGACTGCGACCGGGTACTGGCCGGTGAATGCCGCGTGCTTGACGATCTTGCGGTGGAGGTTGATCCGGGTGCGGGAGATGACCGCCGCCCGGATGTCCGGCCGCCACGTCGGGCGGGACAGCGCGCGCCACGGCTCGCCCGGCCGCCAGCCCTCGCCGCGGGGCCGCTCGCGGAGCTTGCCCAGGCCGCCCTTCACCGTCGCCTTGATGGCGGAGACGACGATCGCCAGCTGCGGGTCGCGGCTGCGGTAGCCGTCCATCGCGGCGAGGAAGTCGGCCGGGGCGAGGTCTGCGCCGACACCGAGGTCGGCCATCGTGGCGAGGTAGGCGTCGCGCAGCCGGTTGTACCAGCCGTCAAGGTAGCGGCCGTTCTCGTACCGGACCCACGCCTCGGTCGGCGTGACGTCGTAGCCGAGCTCCACCGCGTACGCCACGGTCGGCGTCGCGTACCAGGCAGGCCCCTCAGGCCGCTCCCCCTTCGGCGTGAACGGGCTGGGCAGGCAACTCGCGTCCAGGTCCGCCCACTTGTCCCTACCGACCTTCACCCGCGACAGATCCACATGGGAGAGGTCGACCAGCCAGGAGCCGGGCAGCTTCGCGTCGAACACCGGCGCCTTGACGTGCGTCGGCGCTCCCAGGCCGACAACCAGGCCGTTGGCGCCGGCGGCGAAGGCCATGTTCACGTCGATGCCCACGAGGTGCCGCAGGGTGCACTCGGCATCCGTCATGGGCCGCGCCCAGTCGTACGCCTCCTCGAACAGCTTTTCCGCCGGGCCGCGCACGTGGAAGCGCGGCAGGTCTTTGAGGAGCGGGTGTCCGTCCGGGGCTTCGCACGGCGCGCAGTCGACGGGGTCCTTGCCCAGGCTGCCGGGGTTGTGCTCGGAGTGCCGCTTACCGTCGACGTCCGGTTCGGAGGCGCGGGTCGGCGGGTGCAGCGCGGTCATCAGCTCCAGGCCCGTCACCGCGGTCGATCCGCGGGGCGTCATCACCCGGGACGCATACACGCCCAGCACCCGGGAGAGTTCCGCCGGCGCCAGCTGCCCGGCCTCACCCCAGTGCCGGGTATCCAGCGCCTGCCAGGACGGAATGCACAGCTGCACGCAGGCCCGCTCCGACCCAGTGGCAGGCCGGTAGATCCGCGCCCACGGCCCGAAGCCCCTCTTCGTCAGCTTCCACTCCGCGCGGACCAACTGCTTGACCACCTTGTGGCCCTCCGGGAGCCGCCCGGCAAGGCGCTCCTCGTCGGTGAGGGCGACGGGCAGGCCGTAGCGCTCCAGCGCCGACTCGGTGAGCACGAGCAACGGGTCGGCATCCTTGCCCGGACCGGACAGCTTCGGCTGCCCCAGCTTCGCCTCGCGCAGCGTCCAGTCCACCAGGGACGGAATCGACTTGGCGGGCACGTCCAGGACCAGCCCGCCGGTGCAGTACGCGAGGACCTGGCCGTCGTCATCGACGTCGATGACCGCCAGCGGACCGTTCTCGAACCGCGGGTCGGTGGCGCTCGCCGGAACTCCGGCCGGGGCCGCCCGCTTCACGCCCGGGCGGCGCGACGTCGACGACGGCCTGACGGCGCGAGCCGGACGCGTCGCGGCCGCCGGGGCAGCGGCGGCGGGGGCGGGGGCGCGGCTGGTCTGGGTGTTCTCGGCTGCAGTCGTGTCCGTGGCCTCGATAGCCGCACCAGCGGACGGAGTCTGCACGTCAGCCGGTGCGGGCGCGGCGGTGAGCGTGGCCGGCACCGTCGGGGCGTCCGTCTCCTCCGGCGTTGACGGCGCCGGGTAGAGCTCCGCGAGCTGGTCCAGCAGCCGCGCGTAGGCGTCGCGCTCCGGCGGCCGCGGCTCGGTCTTGCCGGATTCCCAGCCGCTGACCGTCGCCCGCCGGACCTGCAGTGCAGTGGCCACCTCGTCCAGTGTCAGGCCATGTGCCTGGCGCAGCCGCCTGCGCTCTGCCGGGGGCGGTAGCGGGGAACGGGACGCAATGAGCGCGTCAACCGCGTCGAACAGCTCGGGCATACAGAACCTCCTTCCTCCGACCCTAGCGTGAAGCGCACATATCGCGTACAAAAAGCGTACGGATAGCGTTCACGTCTTGATCTCCGTGCCGTGGGGCAGCAGCTAGGACTAGCAAGAGCTCGGCAAGAACCCGGCGGTGGTTATTGCTTGGTGAGCCCCTGGCTTGGCGGCAGCGTAGAAACCAGAGTTGGGCGAGGCTCGCGCAGCTGGCCAGGACGCTTCGATGCGACGGGTGTAAGTCGTACCGCGTCCGCAGCAGCATCTCCCCACCTGACGTCGCACCGATCGGGGACTGGGTTGGTGGTCCCGTATTCAGTGGCGAGTGCTCGATCCAGTCGTGGCTGGCGTAAAGACTCCGTGAGTCGACCTACGGAGCTATGGGTAATGCAGTGGCGGCCCATCCCCGCGGGCGCGGGGATGGGCCGCCACTTCAACGAGTCGTCCGGCCTTCTCGCGTGAAGGCCTCATGGAGGCTGGTCTACAAGGACTCTCCCGTCTGTGGGCGCGCGAGGCGCTGTCGTGTCAGCACCGCGGCCCGCCGGTGGTGTGGTCCAAGTGCGCCAGGAAGTCCTCAATCTCACGCACGAGAGCTTGCGTTGTTTCAGACAGCCCGACTCCGGCTTCCCCCAAAGCCCAGTCGACTCTGTCCGCAGCTACGCGAATACCGGCTGACCGGCATACAAAGCTACTCACGAATGACATGAAAGATTCCTCAGTTCGTTCAGTCGCGCGCCTAGAGCATGCTGATAGCTCTTCTTCGCTCTCGACATCGAGGATATGAAGATAGTCCCGCGCATCCTCGTCACCCTTGAGAGCTGCTCTTTCCCACCAGCTTCGCGCTACATTATCCCTGTCCAGGAACTCAAGGATTTCTGCCACGCGCCGTGTTTCCTGTGGTGTCGCGGAAGCATCGATTTCCTTTTTCAGGAGAGCGTGCAGTTCACGAACCACGCCGGCTCGATGGTTTCCGTTTTCTTCCAGGCAGAGGGCGGGGGCCGGGGGCCAGCCCGAAGGCTGGCCCCCCTCCGCCTGGACAGGGTCCTCGCTGATCCGAGAACCCTTGGAGAATGCCTGCTCAGAGCCTTCGAGCAGGAGCCATAGGGCGAGGAGCCGGATGGTTCCCCGCCCCTCGGGCTGGTGCGTCCAAGCGGACAGGTACGTCATGCGGTGGCCTCCTCGCTATGCTCGTTGATGGACTTCTTCAGGTTGTTGGCGGCGGCTTTGATATAGCGCTTCACCGACTCCTCCTTTATCTGGAGGCGCTGCGCAACCACGGCAGGGCTGAGGTCCTGCAGAACACACAGTGTGATGACCTCGCGCTGCCGTTCAGGAAGGCTGGAGACGAGTTCGTCGATGCCTTCCTTAATCATTTCGTAGGCGGCCTCGGGGATTCCGATGCCTGATTCCATTTCGGGCAGGCCGTGAACAGGCACCGTGACCATCCGCTTGTTGCGGCGGAACTGGTCGATGACCGCCCGCTTCACCGCAATGCGGCCGTAGGAGGTCAGGGAACCGTGGCCAGCAATGAGCTGGTCCCACCGGCGGTACATGTTCAGGTAGACGTCCTGCACAGCGTCCTGGGCGCTGTGCAAGTCGCCTGCCTGGGCCCGGGCCAGTCGAGAGAACGCCTCGATAGTCTCGAGGACGAAGGACTCGAAGTCCGCTCCCGGGGCGGCCTCGCTCACGCGGCCTCCCGCGTGGCGATAGCCCGGTGGCCCGCCGGCTCGGCTGCGTCCTTGCGGAACAGCCACGCCGGCCGTCCCTGCTCGAAGCGGGCCGCGGCGCCACCATCGGGCAGGGACTGCGCCATCGCGACCATGGTGGCGCGCTGCTCGCGCTCCGCCCGGGTCTCGATGTGCGCCTTCACGAGCATCTCCACGACACCCTTGGCGCGGCGCATCGCGAAGAACAGCAGGAGCAGCAGGGGAACCCCGCCCGCTCCTGCCCAGTACGACCAAGTCATCGACCAGGCCTCCCAGTAGAAACGAACTCGTTGATGAAGGCCCAAGGGCCTTCGCTCCCTTACACGCCGCCGGAGGCCAGATCCGGATGCCGGTGGCCAAGATTTTTTCCCAACTCCCCCTACCTCCTGGTCTATCGCATCGTCTTCCCAGGTCACAGGAGTAGCAGGCGGTGACAGGAAAAACGGCCCGAAGGGTCCCGTCGAGTGCGAATGACGGCCCCTGGCAAGGACGGGGCACCCGGGCATCCGCTGCAAAAGCGCCCGCCGGAACGGCGGACACGCGAACCTGGTGGAGTGCCCCCTCACTCCGGCCTGCTGCGGACCGCTCCCCTGCCGAGGGAGACGACCTCGTCGCTGATCTGCCGCATCGCGAACCGCTACGGGATGGAAGCGAAGGTGCTGCGGTCGTGCTGGAAGTGGCGCAACTACCCGCCCGGGCACGAGGGCGGGGGCGCACGGGCCGATGCCGAGGTGCTGCTGAACGCGGCCGGACGCGAGGTCCTGGCGGGCATGTGCGGCGTCGAGGAAGACGTCCTGGCGCGGGCGTTGCCGTCCTGGGCACACGAGGACGCCAAGCTGCGCGCCGGGGCCAGCGATCCGGTGGGGCTGTGGCGGATCGGTGGCGCGGTGGCCGGTCCGGTGGCCTTCGGCTGCCGGCTGTGTACGGCCCGGCGTACAGGAGCGGCCGTGCGGGTGGTGCGGTATACGCCGCGGCGGGAGCGGGTGTGCGTGCGCCATGGGCGATGGCTGCTGGACGCGGATGCCAACCAGCCGCTGGAACATCTGGACCTGCGCGGGCTGCCGGAGGTGGTGGCGGCGCAGCGGCAGTGGGCGAGGGTGGCGCGGCGGGCGGTGCGGGCCGGGGCCGAGCCGGAGCGGGTGTTCGCGCTGGCGCAGGCGGTGGTGGCCCGGTGGTGGGAGCAGGCGTATGGCTGGGAGCGGGAGACGATCTGGCCGCGGCGTCTGCACCAGGTCGCGGGCGGGGATGTTGGTGGTGATCTGGAGCGGTGGCGGATCGTGGGGCGGGACCCGGTCACTTTTCCCGAGGTGGTGATGGTGGCCGGCGCGCTGCTGGATCCGGGCATGGCGGAGTTGGTGTGGGTGGACAGCGGTGCCGGGCGGCCGCGGGCGCTGCCGGCCGACGGGATGTTCTGCCGCCGGCTCGGTGAGCGGCTGGGCCGGGACTGGCTGGGGCCGCTGGCCGCAGCCGACCACGGGGGGCCGCTCATCGCGTGGATGGGCGGCGTCATCCGGCTTCGCCGCGGGGCCGGCGGGCCGCCCGGGTATGACAACGATCCGTGGTGGCTGCGCCAGGAGCACCAGGCGGCGACCGCGGCCGGGCAGCTGCGGGTGGCGGGCAGGGAGAAGAAGGCACCCGGTTCGGGGACGATGTGGCGCGCTGCCGTGCCCGCCGAGCAGCGCATGCTGATCACCAGCGCCGTCGACGGCGCCGAGGAGCAGTTGCTGCAGCTGCGCGGGGTGCAGAGCGGTGCGACCGCCGACGTCGCCCAGCGGCTGCTGCGCGGGCTCGGTCACAGCGCCGCTCTGATCGAGGCGGCCTGGAAACGCACGGCGGTGGCGGCGGTGAACGGCGGGGTGCCGCTGCAGGAGGTGGCCCGGTGGGTGGATTTGCCCGTCGAGGTGCTCAGCCGGATGCTGACAGCGGGCGGGCAGGAAAACGGCGGCTGACAGCGGTGCGCCGGGGGGCGGGTTGGCTGTTAGCTGATACGGCACCCGTGCGTGGCAGAAATACTGAAAATGGCGTCGCCTGTCGGCGGGAGCGGCTTGGCTGGCGCGGGTGAGCAGCACAGGAGCAGCCCGGAGCCGGGCAGGGCGAGTGGCCGCGGGCCGGGGCAGCGACTTCGAGGCGGTGTTCCTCGACCCGGTGGGGCAGGCGGTGCAGCAGCGGTGGGCGGATGCCGCGATGACCGTGGCGTTCGAGGACTTGCCGCCGGTGTCGGCGTTCCCCATCATCCCGGGGCGGCGCTGGGGGCCGGGCCTGTGGTGGTCGGCGACCACCGGTCGGCACGTGGCCGCGGGGTCGAAGGCGATGCGTGTGCAGCTGATGGTCCTGGACCGCGACCGGGACGTGACGGGTCTGGCGGGGCGGCCGGTGCGGCTGCTGTGGCGCAATCCCCGCGGGCAGGTGCGTTCCTGGGTACCGCAGCTCTTCGCCCGCCACGCTGATGGCACCGCGCTGCTCGCCGACTGCCCCGGCCACCCCGACGCCGGCGGGGAACGCGCGAGAAACGCCGCCGCGGCAGTCGCACAGGCGTGCGCGGACATCGGCTGGACCTACCGGCGTCTGGCGCCGCTCGACGACGTACCGGCCGCCAACCTGAAGTGGCTGGCCGGCTACCGCCACCCCCGCAACGCAGGCCGCCCGGGACTGATGGCGGCGGTCCTCGAAGCGTTCACGCGCCCGCGGCCGCTGATCGAGGGCACCGAAGCGGCCGGCGACCCGATCGAGGTCCTGCCCTGCGTCTTTCACGCCCTGTGGCACCAGCAGCTGACGGCCGGTCTGGAGACGCCGCTGCACGAACGCGTCCTCGTCGGCCCACGGGACGGGAACCGTCCGGGCAGGACGGGAGGTACTCGGTGAGCACGCGGCGCAATGCCCGGCCGGCCGTGAAGCCCGGCGCGCGCGTCCGGTACGGCGGCGTGACGTGGCAGGTGGTTGCCCTGTCGGGACAGGAGATTCATCTGGTCGGGCCGGACGGCGGCGGGCAGGCCGTGCTCGCCGGGCACCTGTTCGCCGACCCCGGCTTCACCGTCATCGGCGCCGACACGCCGCAGGCGGCCCCGCAGTGGGGGCTGTTCGAGACCGCCCCCGCCGCAGCACGTGAGAAGGCGCTGGCCTGGCGGCGGCACGTGCGGGAAGTCGAATGCGGGCTCACCGGCGGGCCCGGCAGCGAAGGAACGGTGCGGCCGCAGTACGACCCGCAGCGGCACACCCTGGCCGAGCGGGAGCAAGCCAAGGCGCAGGAACTGACCGCGCTCGGCTTCGGACGGGTGTCGCGCACCACGGTGCAGCGCATGCGGCTCGCCTACCGCAAGCAGGGCCTGTGGGGGCTCCTCGACCACCGCACCACCCGTGCCTCCAGCCCCACCGGGCGGGCCGACGAACGGGTCGTCGCCGCCGTCCGTGAAGCACTGCGCCGCCGCCGCGGCCGCTCCCGGGGCACCATCAACGGCCTGTTCCCGCTGGTCCACCAGATCCTTGCCGACCGGCACGGCCCCGGCACGGTGCCGGTGCCGTCGCAGGCCACGCTGTACCGGCTCGTCACCACCCTGGCCCGGCCCGGTGAACTGCCCACCAAGCCCGTGCGGCAGGTGCCGGCGAGCATCGAGGGGCGGGCCTTCACCCCCGCCACGGCGCTGCGGCCCGGCGAACAGGTCCAGATCGACACCACCCGCCTGGACGTCCTGGCCCTCTTCGACGACGGGCGCCTGACCCGCCCGGAGCTCACCATCGCCGTCGACGTCGCCACCCGCGCGATCCTCGCCGCCGTCCTGTGCCCCAGCGCGACCAAGGCCGTCGACGCGGCCCTGCTGCTCGCGGAGATGGCCGTCCCCCACCCCGCCCGGCCCACCTGGCCGCACATCCTGCGCATGGACCGCGCCCCCGCACTGCCCCACCAGCGGCTCGCCGCGCTGGACGAGCGTCTGGCGGGGGCTGCGGCCCGGCCCGTCGCCCTGCCCGAGACGATCGTCGTCGACCGCGGGAAAGTCTTCGTCTCCGCCGCGTTCACGGCCGCCTGCGAACACCTGGGCATCAGCGTCCAGCCCGCCCCGCCCCACGCCCCCACCGCCAAAGGCATCGTCGAGCGGACGTTCGGCACCATCAACGCGCTGTTCTGCCAGCACCTGCCCGGCTACACCGGATCCGACGTCACCCGCCGCGGCCCCGACATCACGCACGACGCCTGCTACAGCGTCCCCCAACTCCAGGACCTCCTCGACGAATGGCTGGTGCACTACCACCACCGGCCCCATCAAGGCCTGCGCCACCCCCTGATGCCGAAGAAGGCCCTCACCCCGAACCAGATGTGGGCCGCCCTTCTCGCCGTCGCCGGACACGTGCCCGTCCCGCTGAGCGGCCGCGACTACCTCGAACTGCTCCCCGTGCGCTGGCAGTCCATCACCCCCGCCGGCATCCGCATCCACCACCGCACCTACGACGCCGACTTCCTGGCCCCCTACCGCGGCCAGGCCTCCCCCGTCGCCGGCCGCAGCGGGAAATGGGAGATCCACTACAACCCCCACGACGTGCGCCAGATCTGGATCCGCCTCACCGACGGCCACCTCACCGAAATCCCGTGGATCCACCGCGACCACGTCCACCAGCCGTTCAACGACCACACCTGGCAGCACATCCGCACCCACGCCCAGCACCACACCCACGGCGACGCCGAACACGTCGAAGCCCACCTCGCCGACGCCCTCGACCAGCTCATGCGCCGCGTCCACAGCGGCCACGCCACCACCACCGAACAGGCTCTTGTGGCCCGCACCGCCGCAGTTCCCCTCCCCGCAGCCCACCACCCGCAGCACGACCGCGGCCAGGGCGCCAACGACCCGACCGAATGGGGCCAGGACGACAGCATCGACGACCTCGATGAGATCCCCGACACCGAAGACGACGAAGCCGGCCTCCCCGCCCCGCGCACGGGATTCGGGCTCTACGACGCGCACGAGGAAGCCGACAAGTGGTGAACCCCCACCCCCCACAGGAAAGCCAGAACACCCCGCCGGCCGGCACCACCTCCGACAGGGGTGGCGGCGCAGCCGAGCCCTCCTGGCCCCTGACCACCTGGCAGGGCTGGCACCGCTTCGCCACCACCGACCCGCCCGCCCCGCCCCAGCCCGACGCCCCGCCCCGCAGCCGTGACGAACGCCTCGCCTACCACTCCGCGTTCGTCACCATCCGCACCCCCGCCATCAGCCAGCTCGCCACCCAGGTCCGCACCCTGATGATCCTGGGCCGCCACCAGCAGACCACCGCCCGGCCCTCACTGATCGTCACCGGACCCGCCGCAGCCGGGAAAACCACCGCCCTGCTCAACGTCGGCCGCGCCTGCCACCTCGCCCACACCCGCCAAAACCCCACACCACCCGGATCAGCCCACACCGCCGTACCCGTCGCGTACGTCCTGGTCCCGCCCGGCGCCACCGCGAAAACCCTCATCACCGAATTCGCCCGCTACCTCGCCATCCCCGTCACCACCCGCATGACCCAGACCCAGATCACCGACGCCGTCTGCCACACCTACACCCACGCCGGCGTCCACCTCGTCCTCATCGACGAGATCCACCGCCTCAACCCCCGCACCACCACCGGCGCCCAGACCGCCGACCTCATCAAAGACCTCACCGAACGCCTCCCCGCCACCTTCGTCTACGCCGGCATCAACCTCCCCGACACCCCCCTGTTCACCGGCGTGCGCGGCGCCCAACTCGCCGGACGCGCCACCCTCATCGACTGCGGCCCCCTCCCCGCCCGCCACGGCACCCGCCACCCCTTCCGCGACGTCATCACCGACATAGAAAACGCCCTCGACCTCCACCACCACCGACCCGGCACCCTCCCCCGCCACGCCCCCTACCTCCACCAGCGCACCGCCGGCCGCATCGGCTCCCTCACAAGGCTCATCCGCCAAGCCGCCGTCACCGCCATCTGCGACGGCACCGAACGCATCACCAAAACCGCACTCGCCGCGGTGAAGCTCGACCACCTCGCCGAACAACACAGACGCCCCACACGCCGCCACTAACCCCCACCCCACCGACCAGGCAAAACAGCACTGACCAGCAAAAACCACAACCAGGCCTTTACACGCTAAAACTACCTACAACCCACCCAGCCAAGCTCCACGCAGAACACATAAACCCAGCTCACACAGCCCACCCGCCCCGGCCCAAACACCTACCTCGCTTCTCAGCAAACCCACAACACCCCAGGCCAACAAGCACTCAGCACACCAACAAACCCCCCTCCGAGCGTTACCGGCCTTGGCAGATCACGAGGGAACCGCAGGTAGGAGCCGTGTATTCGCCCCGACCAGCACCCGCACCCCGGACAGGCCGCCCGCCCTGCGGTCGTACAGGCCTCGACCCGGACAACCACATCGGTCACCTCTACCGACTCCACCAATACACCCTCGACCGAGGAGAACAGCAGCTCATCCAGCTGCGGCAGCACTTCGTTCACGGCGAAGAACTGTCGACCACAGCACCGTCCAGCCCAGCGATTTTCGGGCGAACTCAAGCGACATCAGGCAGAGATCAACAGTCACCCTGCGTACGCGCCCACACGAAGCGGACCAGAGCCGGAAACGGACACCACTTGTCGGTGAGTTTCGACAGCAGTAGCTGCCTTGGGCTGTGTGAAATGTCGGTGCGATCTGACACCACCTGGCCTGGGGGGAGGTCCAGTGTCTGGTCGAGCGTTAAACGATAGAGCTCAGCGCCTGCGTGCTCGATGATCAGACCGTGAAGAGAGTCATCGATCTTGATCAAGCGGTCGTCGAAATTGCAGAGCGTCGGCGTGGGTGGAAGTCCGCAGGATTGGCTGTCGGGCCTATCAGCTGGCGTGACGAAGCAGCTTCTTGGCCTCAGGAGTTTGAGACGGACCGCTCGCGAGTGGAGGACCCCGATTCAATCGGCGTCCGTATCACGGGGCTGGCAGAGACCGAGCTTTGTGTGGTGCTGTTCCGCGGTGGCTGGGCCGATGTCGACTTCATCGCGAGTATCGATGATGCCGGTGTGCGCCCTGCCCCGGATGTGGGTTCACCGCAAGCCTTCGGAAACCTCCTTGACCGTTGCGTGTTCAGGGTGTTCGGTCCTTCCCAGTAGCGGCTTCCCCGGTGTCGTGATGGTGGCCATCGGCTGGCCCACGGCACCTGTCGAGTAAGGGCCCGCTGTCGTCAGTCAGCAGTCTGTTGGGCCCTAGCTCGGGTCTGGGCGAGGCGGAAGGAATCAGTGCCGGTCTCGATGATGTTCCCGCCGAAGGTGAGAAGGTCGACAATGGCCGCGCAGAGCCGGGGATCGGTAAACGTTTTGGTCCACCCATCTGGGGCTGGCACATGTTCCTTTTCGAGGATCGCTGCTGCCACCGGCCCGTATCCATCTCCTGCGGTCCTCGTTGGTCTTCGCGGTGGCACTCGGCTTCTCCAGGTGCTGCCTTGATCGGTCAGGTGCGAGGAAGGTGTGCCGGTGACTTCCCAGTTGCGGGTGATCGAGGGTGGTGCCGTCCTGCTGGAGCCGGTGACCGCCGATCCGTGGGAATTCCAGGCCGAGTGTGTCGAGGCGTTCGTCGCCTCGTGGCGGGCCCGCGGGTTCAGCCCGGTGACTGTCGAGAACGACATTGGCCTGCTGGAACGAACGCTCACTGCGCTGGGCCGACCCGCGTGGGACGTCACCCCGGAAGACATCGACCGCGTCGTCGGCGACCTGGCCCTCGCCGGGCGGGCGGCATCGACCCGCCGCGAGTATGTGCAGATCTTCAAGGGATTCCATCGGTTCCTGCAGGTCCGCAAAGCCGTTGAGATTGAAGCGGGGTTCGGTGTCCGTCTGGTCTGCCCAGTGGACGAGTTCAACGCCTCGCGACATGTCGGGGACGATTCCCCGGCTCAACTGCCGCCGCCGACCCCGGAACGGGTGGCGGAGTTCTTTGATTTCCTCAAGGCCCGGATCGCCACCGCCCGCAAGTACGGACCTGCGGCCAGGGACTATGCGATGTTCCGGACCCTGTATCACGCTGGCCTGCGCTCGGAAGAAGCCTCCCTTCTGGACCGTCCCGACGTCCACTTCTCGCGGGGCCCGTTCGGGAAACTTCACGTACGTTTTGGCAAAGGCGCCCGCACTTCCGGCCCCAGGCCGCGCTGGGTGCCCATGCTGGACGGCCTCGACCTCGTCCTGCACTGGTTCCTCGACGACGTGCGGGGCAAGTTCCCCGACTCGCCGGTGCTGTTCGCGGACGAGTCCGGCGGCAGCCTGCACCGCGGGACGATCCGCAACCGCCTGCGCTATCTGATGGAACTCGAAGGACGCCCGGCCGCCGACCGGTTCAGCCCGCATGCCCTGCGGCGGGCCTGCGCGACCCACAACTACGAACGCGGTGTGGACCTCGTGGCGATCCAGCAACTCCTCGGTCACTGGACGGTCAGCTCGACCATGCGATACGTCCGGCCGTCGGCGACGTTCATCGAGGACGCCTATCGCCGCGCGGTGACCACCACGCTGGGTGAGCTCACCGCGGAGGAGGGCAGTCCCGCATGAAGATCCGATGGCGCCTGCGGATGGCCGCCGCCCAGCGTGAGGTCTGGACCGGCACCCAGCTGCAGCGGCTCCTGGCCGAACGTGCCGGCCTGCAGATGTCCTCCGCGTCGGTGTCCGCGCTGTTCACCAAGGAGCCCTCCCAGGTGAAGATGTCCACCCTGATCGCGTTGT
This sequence comes from Streptomyces dioscori, assembly GCF_003024195.1. Taxonomy (GTDB): domain Bacteria; phylum Actinomycetota; class Actinomycetes; order Streptomycetales; family Streptomycetaceae; genus Streptomyces; species Streptomyces dioscori. Next base: position 238,809 of record NZ_KZ679053.1, on the reverse strand, counting down.
GCACCGCACTGGAATGCACTCCCAACGACCTGTTCGAGGTCGACACCACCCCGGTCGAGCACCCTGCCACCCCACCGCGGCCAGTCGCTGACCTGCCCAAGGCGGCCTCGGCCCGCGGCCGTTCGATGCCGCCGCTCTGACCCCGGGTGGCATCGTGGGCGTCAAACAGAGCGACTGCGTCGGCTGCGGGGCCCCGGTCGGCTTCATCGACCGGCAGTACTGCTGTCGCTGCACCGCCCGGCAGAAGGAAGCGGCGGCCAGGACCGCTTGCCCCCGCTGCGGCCGGCAGCGCGTCCTCCAGGAGAACACCGGCCGGTGCATCACCTGTTCACGCGTGTGCACCGCCTGCGGTCACCCGGTCAGAGACAAGACAGCGACGCTGTGCCGGGACTGCTCACGCACGGCTGAACGCGACGCCGCCAAGGCGCCCTGTCCTCGGTGTCACCGGCCCAGCTATCTGCGCGAGGACACCGGCAGGTGCGGGCACTGCTCGCGTCCCCGCCAGACCACGCAGCCGCCCCGGCCTTGCCGCGAATGCGGCCGCGTGCGACGGCATGCCGGGCTGGGACTGTGCTCAGCCTGCTGGCAGCGTCATCCCGACCGGCCCTTCGTCCGGGCCGAGAACCTGATCGCCGAACTCGCCGAACCCCCGGACTGGTTGCGGGACTTCGCGGCTGATCTCGCCGCCAAGTACTGCGTCAGCCGCGCATGCACGATGATCACTTCCCTGGGGCGACTTCTTCTGGACGAGCATCCCAACCACCCGCAGGCTCTGCTCGAACGCTCTCGTCGTTCCGGACGCTCGATGGGCTCCCTCGCCCGCGCACTGGAAACCTTCTTCACCGGTCACGGCATGGCCGTGGCCACCGATCAGGCCGAGCGGCTCGCGGCCGGCCGCCGACAGCGTCGCATCAATGCCGTCCCCGAGACCCTGCGGCCAGCGGTTGATGCGTTCGCCGACTTCATGATGCGCTCGCGCGAGAGGGCCCGCCGTGCCGGAACACGGCCTCGTAGCGATGCGACCGTCGAGGCGGCATTGGCCATCATGCGTGATCTCGCCCGCTTCCTCGCCGGCGAACGCGGCAAGCAGGACTGGGCGCTGAGCGACGTCCACGACGTCGAAGCCTTCCTCACCGGCTCGCCCAAGGCCCGAAAACGTCGGCTGGTCGTGCTCGGACAGTTCTTCCGCTTCGCCCGCTCGCGGAAGATCGTGCTGGTGGATCCCACCCGCGGTCTGTCCTCCCGAGGCCCGAGCGGCTTCACCGGAGCGACACTGACACTCGATCAGCAACGCGTCCTGTTCCGTCGCTGGACCACCGATCCGGCCGTCCACCCGCACGAGGCTCTGCTGGGCATGCTCGCGCTGTTGCACGGTGCCTCAAGCCGCGAGGTCAAGATGCTGCAGAGCGATCATCTGGACCCGCGGGCGAGGACCGCCCGGCTCGGCGACCGCCCGCATCCGGTCCCCCTGGACCCCGCGTCATGGGCAGTGCTGGAACGCTGTCTGGCTCACCGCGAAGCTCAGCGAACCGACAATCCCCACGTCATGGTCACCCGCCAGACGAAGTCCGGCCGGCGACCGGCGTCCACCGCCTATGTCAGCCACGTCCTCGACGCCTGCGGCTTCCCGCCCCGCATGATCCGCTGCACTCGGCTGCTCGACCTGGTCAACACCATGGACCCCAAACTCGTCGCCGCCGCCTTCGGCATGGACCCCGAAGCCACCATGATCTACCTCGCCGACCGTGTCGATCCCGGCCGCCTGCCCGGCCCAGAACCACGGTGACGGCGCGCGAACGTCTGACCTACCCTGTTCAGCCGATGAGTAAATGTCCACTCTCGCCGCCGATCTCCGCCATTTCCTCCACGAGAATTGCAGCGATCATGACTGACCTGCCGACGAATGAGCGTCTCTATCTCTGGGGGCGGAACTTGTTCCAGCAACAGCAGGATCCCGTTGTTTGGGCAGGCAGCGTTCTTGCTGCTGCGGCCCGGAGGATGGGGCGGTCACCAGAGATCGACGAGGCCCTGATCCTGGCAGAACGTGAAGACCAGTGGCCGCGGGGCCGCGAAGTCTTCGACCGAATCCGGCGACGGAGCCTGAACAGAGAAGACCCGCTGACCGAGGAACACGCTCTGTACTTTGCTCTCGCGGAACTGGTGACAAAGCTCGCTCACAACGCAGCGGGACAGCGACCGCCTTTCGATCATGATTCGGGTTGGCGCGTCGGGCCGACTGCCTATCGCCTTGCCCGGGCGACGGACGATCCGGAGCTTCACCAGGATCTGACGCAGACCCTCGGCGGATGGCCACAGGACATCTGAGTACGAGAGCTCCCGCTATGCCTCGTCGAACCTGTCGCAGTTCGGCAGCACCTCGCACAGGTTCGCCGGAACATGTGCGCTTTTCCAAAACTTTCGTTGGAGGCGATGGCGACGCTGTTCTTCTCCTCCCGTTCGGTGAGAACTTGGAACAGCAACTCGGCGCCGCGTTTGTCGAGTTCCATGTATCCCAGCTCATCGATCGCGAGGAGATCGACGCGTCCCTAGCGGGCGATCGTCTTCGTCAGTACCTTCTCGTCGGCGGCCTCCACCAACTCGTCGACCAGCTTGGTGGCCAGCACGTACTTCACCCGGAAGCCAGCCATCGCGGCTTCGGTGCCCAGCGCGATCAGCAGGTGAGACTTCCCCATGCCGGAGTCTCCTATGAGACAGAGGGGCAAACCCTTCTTCACCCATTCACAGAACGCGAGGGTGTGGATCACGGCCGGGTCGATGTTCGAGTTGGCGCTCCGGAAGCCGTGTGATCGCGGCGCTCACTGCCAGCCCGAGCGTGACACCGACAGCGGAGCCAACGCTGTGCGCCCAGGCATCGTCGAGGGAGCCGGGCAGGACGGCTCTTGTGAGCCGGCTGGCAGCCGACAGGACCGTTAGCGAGGCCAGGGTGGCCGTCCAGCGGTACCGCACCCCGTCGATGATGTCGCCATAAAAGAGGAGCAGCACCATCCCGAACTCGTCGTCCCAGCCGATCGCGGTCAGCCCGGCCCCGAAGGCAAGCGCGAACAGCCAGAGCCCAACCAGTTGCCGGGCGAACGTGGCCGGCTGTTGTCTTGCACCACGCGGGGGCCAGAAGAACCGTGTGAAGTGCTGGACGTTCGCATATTTCGGCATGACCCGCGTCCCGATCCCCTGGGGTAGCCGACTTCTGCCGGCGCTCGGTGGTAAGACTCACAGGAGCAGGACGCGGTTGTGGTGAAGTGTTGCCGCATGTCAACTCGGGGCCAGAGGTTGTCGATCTTCGCTTCTTGCGACAGAAGAGCCACCGGATGAGCATGTGCGACAAGCCGCGTGCCTTGCTTGTGTCAACCAGGCCGTTTCAACCGATCCTGTACACCGGATTTTCTGTCTCCCTAGACGACAACTTCCGTCCTTCGGCGCACTACGGCTGCCGCGCCCACCGCACGGCAGCCGGAACTCCCTCACTGTCTCCACAACGATTGGGTGGCTCGCGTGGGTATCCCCGTTCCCCAGTCCTCCTGCCCCGGAGTCACCCTCACGCCGGGCCGGGGAATGGGCCTGCACGGATCAGGCTTGGCCGTGCCGGGCGCGGGGAGGTGGGGACCGCGGCAGAGTTCGCCGAGCTGCCGCGTGGCGTCGTGACATTGCCATTGCATCCGGCGTGATCGGGGCTACGGACGTTCGATCTCCAGGCCGAGAAGCTCCTGCTGGAGATGTACCGGATCGTGCTGCTCAACGGTCGGCATCAGGACTGCACCCACCACCTCGACGCCACCTTGCTGGTCAGCCATTGGCCCGTCCTGCGCAAGATGCCCGGCCGCGGCATGCATGCCGTCTGGGAGAAGCGTTTCCAGCGGGTGCGGCCGGCGGCGGCCGCGTGAGTCTGCACAACCTGCCCAAGCATCACCGGCGGCCGCTCACCGACGCTCTCATTGCCGGGCGTCCGTACGGGCTGGCGCCGATGGGCGGTTACGCCATCCAGGCGCACGGCATCGTGTACCGGCCCAGCCACACCTCGACTTCGCCACCGGAAGTGCTGTGGCGGCCCCCGTTGTCCTGGCCATCGGCCCCGTCCTGGACCTGGACGACCTCATCGGCGCGAAGGTACGCGCGCTCGGCGACCGCCAACTGGCCCCCGACCCGTAACCACCCATGGCTTCCCGTGCGTTGTTCCCGCGCCCTGCACGGCCCGCTCCGCGATCGGCCTGCCTGCCTGCATACGCAGGACAGCCCGCCCACAACCCTCCCCAGCGGGTGAGCCGACTGCTTACCCCGAAGCACCTGACCACCAGCAACCGGCCCCGTGTCGGGTACCGGGCCCGGCCAGGAAACCGCTCTCACGCGGCCAATTGCAGTCGGCAAGCCGTTCGTTTCCGGCCGACTTGCCAGTGCCTGAGTACGCGTACTCAGGTCCGAAGGCCATCGCCCCGCCAGACTGTGGCGTCCATGGCATATAGGCGAGGAGTAGGTATGAACGGGATGAGAAAAGCCCTGCTGGTGACAGCGGTGACGGTCTGTGCTCTGACGGGTGGCACCGTAGGGCCCGCGGCTGCGGTCACCGATCCCCTGCTGCCCCATCCCGGCCCGGACGGTCTGGTGTGGGTGGAAGAACACACCGGTGACGGCGGAGTCGCATCGGGTGGAGCCTGGGACAAGCTGCCGACCATCCTGACGGTGGCCTGCGAAGGCGGTGGCGACGTGCAGGTGACGATGCAATCGCAGGGCACGGAAGTGGCAGCGTTCTCGGTCGGCTGCCCCGCCGGGACAGCCGGGACCGGCTCGGTGGCCATGGAAGCCGGCATAGTGCGGCCTGGCTCCTTCACCATCACCGTCGATGCCTCATCACAGAACGTCCGCTGGTCCCTGACCGTGACACAGCCGGAGTGACCAGGAAGAACTCTTCCACCGGGCCCCACTCGACATCCGCACTCCGGCCGATCACACACCGCGCCGCTGAACCGCCCAACCGCCGTTTCCTGGCCGGCGTCCGGGTCGGACAAGGAGCGCACCACCTGCGCCATACCCCGCCCCGGCCCTGCCTGCTTTTCCTTTCCTCGGCGCCGTCCCGCCCTCACCAACCCTGAAACACCCCCAGAAATCACAACCAACCAGGTGAGCCCTCAACACCTCAAAGACCGTGCTCTTTGCGAACCGAGTGTGCGGATTTCGCTGGTCAGGCACGGGGCTGCGGCTGTCGTGGGAGCCTCGACTCGTTGCTGAACGAGTTGCCGTGGGGATCGCGGATGCCGTCGATGCGCGCGGTTCTGGAAGTGCGGCGGAAGGCTGCGATCGTACCCGGGGGGAACTCGAAGCCGAACTTGGCGAGGTTCGGGCGGGCTTGGCAGACGCCGAAGAAGTTCTCAGGTAGCGGGTGATCGAACTCGGGCAGTATCTGGAGGCCCCAGCCGAGGAGGAAGCGCCGGCCGAGGCCGTCGGCGGGGCGTCGCGGAGGCAGCCGTCGGGTCTGCGCCGTGCAGCGGGAAGTCGGACGACATCGCCCGCCACTTGATGCCGTTGTCGACAGAGTAGCGCACCATGTCGATCATCTGCCGGTGGCCGTAGCCCCCCGGGGGCCTGCCTCGGCCTGCCGACCAGCCCGGAACCGGCAGCAGATCCAGCACCAGGACCCACTTGGAATCGGTTGTGTCCGAGCCGTACCGGGGCAGGTGATCTGGCCGGTCGGACGCGTTCCCAGACCTGTGCGCGAGACAGTCACACTCATGAGTGGACGAACTGGACTCGGCGACCACGACCACGCAACACTTCGACAACAGGGCCTCTTGCTTCTCGCTGGACTCGACATCGCGAGCTACCAGGAGGCCCTTCTCTCAGGCCTCCAGACCGGACAACTCAGCCGAACCAGCCCCTGTTCGAACCCCGCCGATTACACGGCCGGATAGAGAACAGCCGGTGGGAGAACTCAATTTGAGACGCGCAGATCAAGTGGCGACGTGATGCCCGGCTGCTCTCGGATGGGTGAGGCTGTCTGACAGATGGCCGGACATCGCAGGTCGGACAGTTGCCACTGTCCCGGACACGTCCCGGACAACTCCAGGTATTGCCGCGGACAGTTCGCCTGCCGAGACTTCCCCCACCTTCGACTGAAAGAGAGACAGATGCGTACTCGTCCCGCTCTCGCCGCCGCGGCCGTCACAGCAGCATTCACTGTTGGCGTTGCCGGCGCGCCTGCACAAGCAGCCGATACCGACGCCGACAGGGGCAGCCGAACAGCCTCCGTCATAGCGGCCACCGGTACTGCCGTTTCCCGGCCCGCCACCGCGGTCGGTGCCTCTGCATCATCTGAGGTCGGGACATCCTCAGCGCGAGAGGACAGCAAGGACCGCCCGGTCTTCTTCATCAAGGGCTACACCCCCGGCGACACCTGCGGAGCCAAGTGGGACTCCGCTGCCAAACTGTTCAACAGGTCCAAGTGGGAGGGGACGCTGCATCGCGTCGGCTTCTACGAGGAGGACGATGCTGGGTGCGACGTGCGGATCGACCCTCAGCGCAGGGGCACCGTCGACACTTCTCTGAAGGTCCTCGGACGCGGCCTCGCGTGGGAGATCTACAACAAATACTCCGCCCAGGGGCAGACCGTCGACCTTGTCGGGCACTCCATGGGCGGGCTGATCATCCGTGCGGCGCTGGCGGGATACGCAAAGGGTGACCCGGGCTGGCCTCCGGTGCTCCTGGTCGAGGACGTCGTGAACCTGGGCACCCCTCAAAAGGCCGCACGGTTGTCGGGCGCTTGCCTCTCCAACCTTCAGTGCCGTGAGATGTACTACCCGAACGGCACCTTCCGGCGCTGGCTCGGCCCTACTCTTGCCCAGGCCCAGGGTGGAACGGACTGGACCCTCATCGGCTCGAACGCCGACGGCACGGTCAGTGCCGGCAACGCCGCCCCCACTAACGTCGGAGCGCAGCACCTGGTGCGCTACTCGGCGAGCTCGGAGCTGGGCCACAGCCAGCTGCGTACCAAGCGGGCCGGCGTCTTCCCACTCCGCTACATCAACAACGGCGGCGCCTGGGGTTCCCTGCGGGAGGGTGCCGCTCCTCTGCGGGCCACCATGAACGCCCTGTACTGGCACAGCCGCTGGTGACCCTGCTCCGCCTGTTTCAGATCGCGCCAACGCACGAGGACCACGCCATACAGATCCACCCCAGATCAGATCCATGCCCTACGTGCCTGACTATGGCCCGTCTTCACGCCCCATGGCCGGAGGCGCCGGCGTCCCACTCCTCCGCCACCGAGCGGTCCTGATCGCCCATCTCCGCCGCCGTTCCGCGGGCCGGCCGACCCCAGCCCCGAGGTGATCTCCGCCCACGAAAATCTAGCCAGAGTCACGTAAACGTGTACGCCGACACACGGTCGTGCCACTTCTTCTCATGGTTGCGGGACAGGGGCGCCTCTCGTCCCGCAACCATGTAGATCAGCCCCGCCCTCGTGGGCCTCCGTGATTCAGAGCGTCTTGATGGCGCCGCCGTCGATGATGTGGTCAGCGCCAGTGATGTTGCCTGCGACGTCGGAGAGAAGGAACGCGATCAAGGCCGCCACTTCTTCGGGTTCGGTGATGCGGCCGGTAGTGATGTCGAATGCTTCCGGGATCTGCTGAAGGAACGCGGCATGCTCCGCCCCGGCTCCGGCTGCAACCTTGCTACCGAATCCCTCGGGGTCCTCCCACAGGGAAGTGCGGACCACTCCGGGAGAGACGGTGTTCACGCGCACCCCCCCGGGGCCCGAACTCCTCAGCCAGGGACTTGCCGAGTGCAGCCAGGGCCGCCTTGGCCGCACTGTAAGCGACCGGGCCGGCGGCGGGCAGCCGTGAGTTGATGGACGAGACGTTGATGATCGACCCACGGCGCTCGATCAGGCTCGGGAGAGCCGCGCGGGCGGCACGGACGGCACTGAGCAGGTTGAGGTCGAGGATGCGGGTCCACTGGGTGTCGTCGGTGTCGAGGAAGCCGATGGGCTCTACGTCGTCCCCGGCTCCGACGTTGTTCACCAGCAGGTCGATGCCGCCCAGCTCGGTGAGAGCGCTGTCCATGAGGGTGGCGACGCCTTCGGCGGTGCTCAGGTCGGCCGACACCGTGTAGGCGCCGGTTTCCTTCAACTCGGGCGTGATGGTGCGGGCGGCTCCGACGACGCGCACGCCTTCAGCCGTGAGAGTCCGGACGGTGGCGAGCCCGATGCCCCGACTGGCACCGGTGACGACGGCCGTCTTGGCGGTGAGATTGAGGTGCATGACACTCCAGTTCTTGAACTCGAAGTACAAAATATGGGCAGCGGTAACTCCAGGTGGAGCGAATGCTGCGGTGCGGGTTAGAGAGAGTCGACCGTCGCGTCGATCACTCGGACCAGCCGATCAGGGCTTTCGGCAACGCGCGCCATGAGGCGCAGGCCCACGACTGTGTTCAGCAGCAGGCTCCCCAGGGCTGCGGAATCACGTTCCGGTGCGACCTCTCCCGAGCGTTGCCCCTCTTCGATCAGCGCACGGAAGGCGTCCTCGGTTCGGGCGAACATGCGCTGGACAAGTTCGGTTGCCACCTGGTCCGTGGCGGCGAGCTCTGCCGCCGTGTTCACGGCCATGCAACCCCGACGGTCCGGGTCGGCGAGGTCCATCTCGGCAAGGAACCCCAGCGTCTTACGCAGACGCACCTTGACAGGCCCAGGCTCCTGCAACATCTCGATGAGGGCAACGGCCTGGCCGTCTCGATAGCGGCGAAGCGCCCGCTCGAACAAGTCGTGTTTACTACCGAAGGTGTTGTACAGGCTGCCCTTGCCGATGCCAATCGCGTCGACGAGGTCCTGCGGCGTGGTCCCGGCATACCCCTTCCGCCAGAACACGTCCATGGCATGCTCAACGGCGACATCCGGATCGAACTGCTTGGGTCTTCCCACCATCAGAACACTAGCACCGTTCTTGACCTTGAAGTCCAGAACTGAAGTTCCGCAACTGCTGCACCGCTGTAGCAGCTCCTACGCCGAACCGAGTTGCCTGCATGCTGCGGCCGCGTTCAGCGCGTTCGAGGAGGTACCTTCCGAGGTCGCGCACCTGAAGGGGCGCTCCGTCGCCGCCCTGGCCGTGACCACGGCGTCGGCCGCGGCACGACCCGCACGGCCGTCGCCGGCCTCCTGCCCAGCCACATCGCCGCCCAAGAGGACACCCGCCCCTAAAAAAAGTTGCCGGCCGGCCTCGACGTACCCGGTAAGGGAGCCGGCTTTCTGTGCGCCACCGCGGCCCCGGCCGCGCACCGCCGACTCCTCGCCCTCCACCACCCCCACCGCTCGACGCGGGTCGGCCCTGCCGCCGATCGCCCGGCGATCCAGTCGCCGAATTCCAGTGCCGAGCTGATCCGTTACTGCCAGTCCGGACGGCAGCCTTCAGACCGGCCGGTCCGACGTATCAGCAACTTCTCCCCCGCGCACTCACACCAGCCAGCCCAGAGCACTTCCGGCACACACCATCAGCTTGGCACAACTGAGCGAGGCAGCCGGCGCCCTGTCCTGGTTGGGCACACGAGAGGCGTCGAAGAAGACGTAGCGCGGGGCCAGACACGGTCAGACAGGAAGACCAAACGTTCTACCTCTTGCCATCGTCAGGTCCATGCTTCCTTCTGTGGACCGAAACGTTTTACCCGTAAGCGCGGCTCCTCGCCGCGCCACTCGCGTGAAGAGCCAGTGCGTTGAGGGCTGTTCAGCCAGAACTAACAGAAGATCGACTCCGTTACTGCCCGGCCAGCGGCCCCGAACGCTCCGTCGGCGGCCGGGAGCTTCCGGGGCCGGTCGACCATCAGGCATTGGAGCGCGGCGGTGGGCCCGGACGGCTCCCGGCAGTCGCACTGAATGAGGGTTTCCGGGAGGCCCCCGGACGGGTGACGGCGGGGCCGTAGGCAACGGACATGGCTGCAATGCCGTTGAGAGGGGTGTCCAGGTCTCGGCTCTCCAGCTCAGCCAGGAGCCCCGCTGGTCCCGCATTCTGCCGCTGCGGCCGCCCCGGGCACCTGACTCGCCATCTGCCTCAGTTCGACGCGCTGCACCCCCGGGCCGTCCACGTGTGCCACCCTTGAGGTATTCACAAAGGTAGTCACGCGTGCATACTGAGGGTATGGCTGATACCACCGTGAAGATCGACACTGAGACCCGGGACCGGTTCAACGCGATCGCCGCCGCCCGCAAGACGAGCGTGCGCGCCCTGCTCGCCGACCTTGCTGTTGAGCAGGAGAACCAGCTCAAGCTGGGCGTGGCGACAGATGCGTTCCGTGAGGCCGTTTCCCAGCCGGGCATGGCCGAGGCCTTCGACCGTGACTTCGGCGGGCTTCCGCAGTCCGCGCGCACCACGCACCGGGCGGCATGATCTTGGACCTGCACATCGACATCCGCTGGCTCCTGGACCGGCAGGAGGAACTGCTCGGCAAAGAACTGGGCGTGCTGGACTACTCCGCGCTCGTAGCCGCGGTGGCACGCCACCGGGTGAACACCCCTCAGCTGACGGAGGGTTCCCCGGACGCGTACTGGCGGGCGGCCGCGCTCATGGAGCAGCTCGTACTGCTGCGGCCGCTGCCGGCCCGCAACGAATTCTTCGCCTACGGCGTCGCCGTCGCCTACCTCAAAGCCTCCGGAGAAAACGTCGACACCGCCGCATACGAACCCTGGCGCGACCTGATCGCCGACATCCGCGCACTACGCCTGACCGTGTACGACATCGCAGACCGGCTGCGCTCCCTGAGCCCGCCCGCGTGAGCATCAACCGGTACCTTCGCCGACGTCGGCGAAGACCTGACCTCACGGCAACGCGGTCCACCCCCAGCCAGATTGACAGCAGCCAGTGGCCACATCGAGCACGGGGTCCCGGCCGTGGAGATCGACCGGGCCGCGGCCTTCCAGGACCGCTGGGGCGGTCTTGCGCTGCCGCTTGCCCCGTTCTACGAGGGCGGTCCCCGCATCCTGGGCGCCGACTGTCCCGAAGGCTCGGCTGCTGAGGGCTGGGTGTTTCCGGCAGGAAGCTGGAGAAAACCGTCAACTCATCGGACCTCGTCGGCATCGAGCCAGCGCCCGAAGTACAGGGGTTCGCGGCGGCCGCGACCGACAACGTGGTGCGTCTCAACAGCATTGTGGCCGAGATCAAGGACCGCACCCCCGCTCCGCGTCGCCGGCCGCTGGCGGATCCGGTCAGGACACCGACGTGTGCTCAGCGAGGAAGGCGAGGACGGTGGGGACGAAAAGCTCTGGTTCCTCCAGGGACGGCAGGTGACCCGAGTGCTCGAACACCACCAGGCGGGCCGAGGGCAGCAGCCGGGCCATCCGCTCGGCCTCCGCCGGCGGGTTGAGGATGTCGTGGCGTCCGCTGATCAATAGGGTCGGGATCTCAAGGGTGGCCAGGTCGGCTCGGAAGTCGAACCCCAGGACGGCTTTGTTGGCGACCTCGATCTGCTCCGGGCTCATCGTCAACCCGAGGCTGTGCCGGGAAACGTACCAGTCACGCACCTGGTCGCGGACGGACGGCGGTGTCTCCGGCGCGAACAGGCGGTCGCTGAGCCACTGCTGCTGTTGTTCACGGGAGAGTCCCCGCAGCTCGTCGGCGTGTTCGGCGAGCACGCGGTCCGTGGAGGACGTCCGGCCGTGGGACGTGGCCACCACCAGGATCAACTCCCGTACGCGCTGCGGTACGGCGAGCGCCAGAGCCTGTGCCACGTAGCTGCCCATCGAGCCGCCCAGCACGGCGGTCCGGGCGAGGCCCAGCTCGTCCAGCAGCCCGATCATGTCTTCGACGTGGTCGCTCAGCGAAAAGGCCGCAGGACGTGTGCTGCGCCCGTGGCCGCGCAGGTCGGGCGCAATGACCGGGTGGGAGCGGGCCAATGCTTCGATCTCGCGGCGCTGTGCCGAAGCGTCCACGCCGACGCCGTGGAGCATCAGCAGCGGGGCGCCCGAGCCGGCCTCCGTGACGTGCAGTTCGATCCCGTTGACGGACCGGACGTATTCAGACAACTCGGGTGGGGCGGACGGGTCGGCAGCCATGATCGGACCACCTCGCTTTCTTTCGAGCGGATCAGGTTCTTTCGAGCGGATCAGGACAGCAGCCTGGGAGACCGTCACTCGCCTACGGGTGTGCCGATGCGAATGAGGACGGATCGGGAGCGGGACGCCGGGCGGCCGTCGCTCAGATGGTGACGACGAGCTTGCCCAGGGTGTGGGTGCGGACCAGGTCGACACATGCCTGCGGACCCTGGTCGAGGGTGTAGCGGCGGCTGATGGTCGCGGGCAGGCGGCCGTCCACCGCGAGTGCGCCGACCTCGCGCATGCCGCCGAACTCCCCGCCCAGGTCGAGCAGGAAACGCAGGTCCACGTCGTCGCGGCCGAGGATCTCCGGCGCGGGCGGCGGAAAGATGATCGTGATCAGGCGACCGCCGGGCCGAAGCGTCCGGGCGAGTCCGATCAGCCGGTCATCGGGCAGCGTCAGGTTCAGCGCGACGTCGATGTCCGCGGGGTAGTCGCTCGCCGCGTAGCCGATGACCTCGCTCGCACCCAGCTCGCGCAGGACGTCGGCGTCCGCAGGGGGGCCCGTGGCGATCACGCGCGCCCCTGCGGCGGCGAGCAGCGGGATCACGGCGGTACCGACGCCACCGGTCGCGCCGACGACGAGGACGCTCTCGCCGTCCTTCACCTCGGCCGATCCGATCACCGACAGCGCGGTCAGGCCCGCGGTCGCCACGGCGGCGGCGTCCGGCGCGGACAGGCCCGCCGGGCGGTGCGCGATCAGCGAGGTGTCTGCCTCGAAGACCGCGTACTCGGCGAGCGAGCCTGTGCTCAGCGAGGGACGTGACGGGTCGCCACTGCGCGCATGGCGCGGGGGACGGCCTCGCCGAAGACTTCGTCACCCACGCGGAAGGCGGTGACGCCGGGACCGACCTCGCTCACCGTTCCGGCGAAGTCGTTGCCCGGTATGTGCGGGAACGGCAGGTCCACGGCCGCGCGATACTCACCGCCGGGCAGCCGGATGTCGGTCGGGTTGAGCGAGGCGGCGGCGATCCGGACCTGGATCTGACCGGGCCCCGGTCGGGGTACCGGCACCTCCTGCACCGTGAACTGCTCAGGCGGTCCGTATGCGTGTACGACGACGGCTTTCATGGACTGCGCTCCCCTGCGTGGGCCTCAATGCGGTAACCGGACCGCACGGTCCGATTATGGCGAGACCGTAACCATAAACGGACCGAGCGGTCAACTTGCTAGTCTCTCCTTGTGACCTCCCCCCGACCGCTGCGCGCGGACGCCGCCAGAAACCGGAAGCTTCTGCTCGCCGCCGCGGCGGACGAGTTCGACGTGCGAGGGCTGGATGTGTCGGTGGCCGACATCGCCCGCCGGGCCGGCGTCGGCAAGGGCACGGTCTTCCGGCATTTCGCGACCAAAGACGACCTCGTCGCCGCGATCGTCCTCGACCGGATCACCGCGCTCACCGAGACGGGTGGAGAACTACTCACCGCCGCTGATGCGGGAGCCGCACTGCTGGAGTTCCTGTCCGCCGTGGCGCGCGAGATGCAGCACTTCGACCTGATGCACCTCCAGCGCGCCGCCGAGTTCGACCCTGAGCTGTCCCAGGCCCAGGAGCGGCTGTTCCGCCACGTCCATGCGCTGGTCGAGCGCGCGCGTTCGTCCGGCGCGGTGCGCACGGACATCACCGGAGCGGATGTCGTGGCGCTGATGTGCGCGCCGAAGCACGCGGCGAGTTCCCTGCCGGACGCCCCGCCCGACCTCTGGCAGCGCTACCTCGCGATCATCTTCGACGGCCTGCGCCCCGCGGGAGCCCACCCGCTGCCCCAGCCGCCACCCTCCTCCCCCTGAGTGGTACTTCTCTCTGCTTGGTGGAGGGATGCGGGCTTGGTCAGGCTGGTTGTTCGTATCCGGGTTAGCTGGCAGAGCATGCGGTATTTCAGGAGGGCGTGCAGGACGTCGACGCGCCGACGGGCGAGGCAGATGAGGATACGAGCCGGCCGGATGCCTCCCGTATCCGGGACCGCGGTGACCCATCTCGTCAAAGGTTCACCAGCGTTCAGCCTTCAGCTCTCCCCCTGGCCCAGTAACTCGCAGCACCCTGCGTGTTCTTCGGCCTGTGCCGCGGCGCTGGGTACCGGCGGCGTCTGCACCCTCAAGCCGCGACCTCGAACGGCTGTCGTGATCAGGGGCGGTGCAGATCAGGGGCGGTGCAGGCCGGTGAGGAGCAGGTCGAGGTAGCGCAAGCCGAGCGTGGCTCGTTCGGTTGGGTCGAGGGTGCTTTGGATGTTCGCGGCGTAGGCAATGCCGCACATCAGAGGGACCATGTCCGACTCGGTGACGCCGGAATCGATGACTCCCGCCGCATGCGCGCGTGCCAGCAGCTCAGCAAAGGCTGTGGCGAGCCTTCGTTTGCAGTCGCTGGTGTCCTCCAGGGCGTCAGTTGCTGCGGCGAACACCGGAGAGACTGCCGGGTCGGTCAGCAGGACTTCGATCGCCGCGGCGAGGAAATCACGCAACGCCGTCCAGGGGTCGTCCTCGGCCAATGCGTGCTCGGCTCGCCGCAGCAGCTTCTCGATGGCAGGCAGCGCGATGGTCTCCAGCAGAGCTTCCGGTGTTGGAAAGTGCCGGTAGACGGTGGCCACGCCGATAGATGCGGTCCGCGCCACGTCGTTGAGCTGCAGGGGCCTGCCGTCATCGACGTACCGCCGGGCGATCTCGATGATGCGGTGCCTGTTCTGGACGGCGTCCTTGCGCAACGGCGGAGTGTTCATACCCCACCCTAACCAGATGGTGTATCCGGTTGTGTTACTTTGAAGCGGATGGCTCATCCGTTTGTGGTTGGGTCCGGCACGAGGAGACACCGATGCCTTTCACCGTGGACACCGTCCCGCACCTTCCGGCCGGCTTTGTCGACACGTTCACCAGCCGCACTGTGAATGTGAACGGCGTGGAACTGCATGCGGCGATCGGAGGGTCCGGCCCGGCACTGCTGCTGTTGCCAGGGTGGCCGCAGTTCTGGTACTGCTGGCGGCTGGTGATGCCTGCTCTCGCAGAGCAATTCACGGTCGTGGCCGCCGACATGCGCGGCATGGGTGCCAGCGGCAAACCTGCCAGCGGGTACGACGCGATCACGCTGGCCGATGACATGGCCGGCCTGATGACCTCCTTGGGCCACGACAGTTTCCAGGTCGCGGGCTACGACATGGGAATGATGGTCGGTTACGTGCTCGCTGCTCGCCATCGCGACCGGGTGAGCAAGCTCGTGCTGGCCGAGGCCGTCCTCGCCGGCTTCACTCCGATGCCCCCACTGCTCATGCCGCCCGAGGTCAACGAGCTGGCCTGGCACTTCGTCTTCAATCGTCTGGCCGAGATCAACGAGCGCATGGTGTCCGGCCGCGAGGAGATCTACTTCGGTTACCAGTTCGCCACTAAAGCCGCCAGCCCCGAGGCCATCCCCCAGGCTGCGGTCGACGTCTACGTCGATGCCCTGCGCGACCCCGCCGCATTGCACGCGAGCTTCGAGTTCTACCGCGCGGGAGAGTCCGGGAACCAGGTGGTCGCGCTGGCCGCCGAGGGACCACTGCATATTCCGGTTCTGGCCATCGGAGGTGAACACGGCATGCGGGACAGCGTCGAGCAAGCGGTGCGGCAGGTTGCCCCGAACACCACAGGCGCCGTCGCACCGGGTGCGGCGCATTTCGTACCGGAGGAAGCACCCGAATGGATGGCCGACACCCTGATCGACTTTTTCGCCTGACCCAAGGAAACGCCATGTCCAGCACCCTCACAGCCACCCGCAGCAGCGTCGCTGTCGGCGAGGCCACCCGCACCTTCACTCTTGTCGGCACCGCAGCGCCGGGCGAGGCCAGGCCGCTGATTCTCGTGTTCCACGGTTCCGGCCAGACCGGTGACAAGCATCGCGCCTTCACCGGTGGCGTCTACGACGCGCTCGCCGCCCGGGGCGCACTGGTCGCCTACCTCGACGGCTATCGCGGCAACTGGAACGACGCCCGCCGCGAAAGCCACTTCCCGGCCCGCCGAGCCGACATCGACGATGTCGGCTTCGCCCGCTCAGTCATCGCCACGTACGCCTCGGACCGGCGCATCGACCCCAGTCGTGTCTATGCGGTCGGTTACTCCAACGGCGGCCAGATGGCCATCCGTCTCGCCCATGAGATTCCCAGCCTGCTGGCGGGTGTCACAGTGATCGCCGCAACCATGCCCGCACCGGAGAACTTCCTCGCCAGTCAGGCACCACGGGCATCCGTACCGGTCATGTTGATCCACGGCACGAAGGACCCCATCGTGTCCTACCAGGGCGGCACCATGAAATGGGCCCTGCGCACCCTCTTCAAAGTAGGCGGCTCCAGCTGGTCAGCCACCCGCACGGCTCGCTACTTCGCCGAGCGCAATGGGATTACCACCGAACCCACAGCCACACGTCTGCCGAAGAGGATTACGGCCGACCCCACCGAGGTCGAACGCACAACCTATGAGGCAGAAGGCGTCCCCTCGGTGGTCCTCTACACCATCCACCGCGGCGGCCACACCGTTCCCGGCGCTTCCTCCGCTCCGGCACTCATCGGCAAGACCAGCCACCAGCTCGACACAGCAGACATCATCACCGAGTTCTTCGGCCTCTAAAACGTCTGCGAACGCAATCGCGTGGCAGCGTTCGGCCGGCCAGCGGCCCCCAGGCGGAAGTCGGCACACTCTCCGATGATCGCTGCGTGAGCTTGGTCAGGTTCACACAGCGAGCAGGACCGCAGTTCCGGCTCAAACCAGTTCACCGGAGCCTCGACGGGCAAGCGCAGGTCGTCCACCCCGCGCACGGCGCGGATGGCGTACGGCGTCGTAGTCGCCGGGCCGCCAGTAACGACAGGACGGACGTCACCTCGACGTCACTGAGCCCTTTACAACCTCCCACGACAGCCGGACAGTTGGGCTGACAGACACACGAATTCCCTGGTAGATGGCTTCTCTGCCAAGAGAACCGCCTCCACCAGAGGCTTCACATGCTCATCCATCCGTCCGGCGTCTACGCGTCCAGCTCCGGCCTGCGATTCCCCACTGTCCGTCTGAGTGCGTGATCACCTCGCCATGGTTAGCTTCCGCAACTCGGCAACCGTGAGCCCTCGACGCCTTGCCGTCGACCGCCTCCGCCATGAGCCTGCAGAAGCAGGCCCGCGGCAGAACGTTCGGTGTTGACGCGAGCGACCCTCCTCATGCATGCTTCAGCATAAGAACGAACGTTCTACACCTCACAGCGAGGCGCTTCGATACTCCCCCTTTCCACCGGCGCGTTAGCTGCAGTCATGAATCGTGCATCCCCAGCCTGCTTACCGTGGAATAAGTTAAAGACATGTTCACAGCCCGAAACGGGAGAGCTGCATGGGCGCCTGAGTAACGCAATTGCGGCGAACTCGGCGGCCGACAATGCCGACATTCTCCGGCTTGCCGGGATCGAAAGGAATGGAACATGAAATGCAATCGGTTTTCCGACCGCGTCGCACTGGTGACTGGGGGCGGGTCCGGCATGGGGGCCGCGATCGCTCTACGGCTCGCCGAAGAAGGTGCGACGGTAGTCATCGCCAGCCGCGATACGGAGAAGTTGAGCCGAACCGTCGACCATGCCCCTGGGGGCAGCACGATCGTCCAGCGAGTGGTTGACGTCCGAGACGAGGCGGCTGTGGTCGAGCTGGTCGACGGAGCGGCTCAATCGTTCGGCCGCCTGGACGTCCTCGTGAACTGCGCAGGTGCGAGCGACATCGGTTTGCTCGCCGGGCTGGATAAGCAGACCTGGCAGGACATCATCGCCGTCAACGCGGGCGCGGTCCTCTACGCGGCCAAGGCTGCGATCCCACATCTGGAGCGGACTCGTGGCAACATCGTGAATGTCGGCTCGTCCAACGCTCTGCACAGCAACTACGGCCAGCCCGCCTACGGTGCCGCCAAGAGCGCCGCGGAAAGTCTGAGCGCCAGCATCGCGATTGAATACGGCGCGAAGGGAATTCGCTCGAATACGGTACACCCGGGCGTGATCTATCCGACAGGCATGACCGGGTTCATGGGCGACGTCTCGGGTGCCGTCGAGACGTATTCGGCGCACATTCCCATGCGCCGCATGGGAACACCCGAGGAAATCGCCGCCGTCGTCGCCTTTCTGGCCAGCTCGGAAGCCAGCTACGTCAACGGTGCAGCCATTACGGTCGACGGCGGACTCAACCGCGTCATGCACCTTCCCCCGACTGTGAGCGTCTGACCCAGCATTCCGAACGCAACGGATGAGGACTGCGTCCGTTGCGGACGTGGTCGCCGACGAGATGGTCGACCGAGGAACCCCAGCATCCACCCCGAGCCTCAATGGCATGACACGGTCAGGCATGTGGTCAACCAGGCGCAGACCGGCCGATGGTAGCCAGGCCGCTCACAGGGAAGAACGTTCGGCCTCGATTCTCGCCTCCGTCGGGACTGAATGCAGCCAGCGCCCGCTCCGCCCGACTACCCAAGGCAATCCACATGCATCTGCCGTTTCTGCGGCCGGGTGAGCTGAAGCGCTCCCCGCACGAGGGCGCCGGTCTACGACTCTGGCCGGTACTGGCGTCACTTTTCCTGATCAATGTGTTCGGCTACGCAGCGATCGGCGGAGTGCTTTCCGTTCTGTTGCCGGCACAGGTCAGACGCATCGCCGGAGACGCAGCCCCCTCGACATTGGCACTCATCACCGGAGTCAGCGCGATCGCTTCCCTTGCTGTGCCACCCGTAATCGGTCTGCTCTCCGATCGCACCAGAAGCCGGTGGGGACGACGGACCCCCTGGATCCTGTTCGGCGGCCTCGCGACGGCCGTTTCCCTCCTCCTGCTGGGCGCCGTCGGATCAGTTGCCGGGCTGCTCATCGGCTGGTTCCTGGTCCAGGGCACCGTGAACATCGGACTCAACGTCGTCCTCACGACGATCCCGGATCGGATCCCATCGCACCGCCACGGTCTCGCCAGTACCGTGCAAGGCCTAGGTCTGCCCGTCGGAAGTGTCATTGGAGTACAGCTCGGGGCGTTGTTCGTGGATTCCGCTGCGCTTGGCTACGGGCTACTGGCCGCGGCCTTTGCGCTCGCCTCGGCAGTCTCGGCCTGGCTGGCCCGGGAGGTGCGGCACAGTCCGCCCGAACGGCACAGGCCGAGGAGCGCCGGTACAGAATTGCGGCAGATGTTCGCGGGCCTCACCTCCAGCGACTACCGCTGGGTGTTCGTCTCCCGAACCGTCCTTTACCTCGGCTACAACATGGTCAACGGGTTCACCCTTTACATCCTGCAAGATTTCATAGCGCCCCCACTGGGCGTGACGGCTGCCGAAGGCGTTGCCACCGCACTGACGATCAGCCTGGTATTTGTCACGGTGGGTACTGCCTGCGCAGGGCCCCTCGTGGACCGTTTCGGACGGCACCGCGGTTTTGTACTGATGTCATCGCTGCTGCTTTCCAGTGCCTTGTTCATCCCTCTCAGGTGGCAGACGTGGTCTGCATTTCTTTTCTGCACCGCGTTGAGCGGATTCGCTCTAGGGGTCTTCCTCGGGGTGGACCTGGCGCTGGCGACACTCGTACTGCCGAAAACCGGCGACGCCGGCCGTGACCTCGGCGTATTCCATATCGCCTTGACCGCTCCTCAGGTCATCGCCCCTTTCATCGCATCACTCGCGGTGACGATCCTCGGCGGTTATCCGACGCTTTTCCTTCTCGGCGGCTCCATCGCATTGATCGGATCCCTTGCGGTCCTGCGTGTCCGTACGCAGACCGTGTCCACGCAGCACCCTCATTGGGAGACTCCATGACCGAGTATCAGCATTCCGCGTCGCCGGCAGCGGCCGCTCAGGCGGCGGTTCGCCGACTCAGCGGATTGCCGGAACACGCTGTCAGGGTCACCATCACCACGCAGATCAACGACGGATTCCATGTCCGATCAAGCGGAGACATTCTGGTCATCACCGCCTCCGGCGCCGGTTCAGCCGTCGCCGGCTACGCCTCGTTCGCACGCCGCACCGGTGTCGCGCACGTCTCGCGTCTCGGCACTCGGCCGGTCGACCGCGACTTGCCCGAGGCAGCGGAGGTTTCCGGCGATGCGTTGTTCGACCGCCGAGTCGCGTACAACCTGACCGTCGGCGGGTACACGACCCCGTTCTACGACTGGGCGCAATGGGAACATGAGATCGATCTACTGGCGGCCGGTGGAGTGAACGCAGCTCATCTCACTCTTGGCCAGGAGTTGGCCTATCTGAATACATTCCTGCGCTACGGATACGACGAGCAGGAAATCCTGCAGTGGCTGGGACCGCCATCGCACCAGCCGTGGCTCTGGCTGAACAATATCCAGAACTTCGGCCGCGGTATCAGCAGGGCGCTCGTCAACAACCGGGCGACACTGGCCCGTAGAGTGATCGAGCAAATGCAGGAACTAGATATCTGTCCGATCCTGCCAGGTTTCAGCGGCACGGTCCCGCCTGATTTCAGCAAACACCATGCCGGTGCCCGTACCGTACCGCAAGGCCGCTGGTTCAAGGACGTTGCCGGCCCGATACGGCCTGATTGGCTCGACACGACCACACATGCCTACGCATCCGTGGCAACGACGTTCTACCGCGAGCAACGAGCCGCGTTCGGTACTACCGGAATGTGGGCGGTGGACTTGATCCACGAGGGCGGTAGCACCGGAGGCACTGATCTCGGCTCGGCGGCCTGCGGGGTACAGAAGGCGATGACGGCTGCAAATCCGGATGCCACTTGGGTCATGCAGGCCTGGGCGGGGAATCCTCGTCGTGAACTGCTCGACGCCATCGACACCGATCGCGTCCTCGTTCTCGACCTCACCGGTGAGCACCATCACGAGGACGGGTTCGGCGGAACGGACTGGGTGCTGGGCATCTTGCCCAACTACGGGGGTCGAACAGCCCTTTACGGTGACCTGGCGGACGTGGCGGCTCTGCCCCTCCAGTGGCGTCATGGCCACAGGGCACCCGGGTTGGTCGGGCTCGCCAATATGGCCGAGGGCGTCGGGAACAACCCTGTCCTGTGGGACCTTTTCAACGACCTCACCTGGGCTGGCCAGCCCATCGACCTCCGCTCCTGGGTACAGGAGTGGACGGCATCGCGCTATGGCGCAGCGGACCCACAAGCCAACGAGGCATGGCGGATCCTGCTGCGTACCGCCTACGGACCATGGCGGCACGGCACACAGGGCGGCCTTCCCGCAGAGACCGTGCAGGCTTTGGCGGGCATCCCGGTCGATGCCGCAGAGGTGCACGGCGCACCCGAGTTCGCCGCCACTCTCCTCCAGGTGGAAGACGCCATGACCGAAGCAGTCCCGCCCTACGCCAGCACCGATTCAGTGATCGCAGCCGTGCCGAGTCTGGACGCGAACCAGGCCAGTCTGATGGGCCCGCGAGCCGCCGCCTATCCGGACGGAGCCCTGATCCCGGCGCTGCGGGCGCTGCTGGATGCCGCCGAGCGGTTGGACTCCCCCGGCATGTCCTACGATCTCGTGGACCTCGCACGCCAGGTCGCAGACGACGTGGCACGGACAGCCCTGCACACCGTCGCATCCGCCGCACGCTCACGCGATCTCAAGGCCTTCGACGACGCCACACGGCACCTGCTCGACCTGATCGACGCGCAGGACGTCGTGCTTGCCACGAATGAACATTTCCTGCTCGGCAGGTGGCTGGCCGACGCCCAAGCATGGGGCGCCGACGAGGAGGAGAGTCGCTACCTCTCCATGGAGGCGAAGCGCCTGCTGACCTCCTGGGGTTATGAGGACTCAGCCGTTCTGGCCGAATACGCAACCCGCTCCTGGGCCGGTCTCGTGGGTGGCTACTACCGCGCCCGCTGGTCGCTGTGGCTCAACGAGGTCCGCGCAACCCTCGTCGGCGGGACAACCAAACCTGTCAACTGGTATATCAGGGCGGACCAGTGGAACCGGGCGGAAACCACCTACCCCGACCGTCCGTACGGGGACACGCGGTCGGCTGCAGCTGCTGTCCTTGCTCTCGCTGTGCGAACCGTCCGGGACTCGTGAGGACAGAGATGGCGGCTTGACGTCGCTGCCGGACCTCATGAGGCTCCCGCGAAGGTCGGGAGGCGTCGTCTGAACGGGACTTGCACCTCCCCATCGAGCAGGGCACCTCACTGCTGACGGTGATGTCCCGGCGCAAGAGGCCGGAGAACGTCCGCCGCCACTTCAAGCCGTCCGCGGAGGCGATCGCCGAACGCACCAGCCTGATGCCCCCGGAGACCCCCGCCGCTGAGACTGTTGCCGCCCGGGAGGGGGGCCGCGCAGGCGGAACCGTTCGGGTGGCAGGTTCGGGCGATGAACGGTGAGGCCGCCGATCGGGCGGGGAAGGGTGTCAGCCTTGGCGGCTGGGGAGCATGGCCAGGGCCTGGGACCGCTGTGCGACGAGGCCGTCGTAGGTGCCGTCGCGCTCGGCCCAGCGGTGCACGAGTACGCCCTTCACCAGAATCTCGCGGGGGGTGGGGTCCTGTGCGAGCAGGTGCATGACCTCGGTGGCGAAGTCGTCCAACGGCAGCGCGTGCGGGTTCACCTTTTCCTGGCCTGCCGTGGCGACGGCCGGGGGAACGAGCTCCACTACGCCGACGCCGGTGCCGTCGAGCTGCGCGCGCAGTGCCTCGGAGTAGGCGTGCACCGCGGCCTTCGAGGCGGCGTAGCTGGGCATGGGCGGGAACGGCAGGAAGGCGATGCCGGAGGTGACGGTGATGAAGGTGCCGGCGCCCCGCTGGATCAGGTGGGGAGTGAAGGCGTCGATGACCCGGATGGTGCCGAGCAGGTTGGTGTCGATCGTCGTTGCTGCGTCCTCGAAGTGCGCGGGGTCGCGGAGATCCTCCAGGAGCATGACCCCCGACATCGTCACCACGGTGTCCAGCTCGGGGTACCGGGCGAGCGTTTCGTCACGGGCAGATGCGACGGAGGCACTGTCGGTGATGTCGATGCTGATCGTGCCGAGTCCTTCCCCGGCGAGTTCCGAGAGTGCCTCCGGACTGCGGCCGCCGACGGCCACGGTGCTGCCTGCCGCAGCGAACCGCCGGGCCAGCTCTCGCCCGATGCCCGAGGTTCCGCCGACGATGAGAACGGTGCGGTTGGAGAGGTCCACGAGGTTTTCCCTTCAGTCCAAGGTGCCGTCGGCGTTCAGGCCGGCAGCGGAGACAGTGATGTTCTCTGTCTCTTTCGAAACAGTGCTGTCGCAGTCTTGACGGCATCTGCCGGGTGTGGAAGGGCCCCTGTCTTCCCTGGTCCTGACAGGGCCCCCTTTGGAAGACGCGGACCGTATTACGGTGTCGGTATGAAGGATGAGGAATCCGGCAACCAACTCGGCAGCTACCTTCGTGCCCGGCGTGAACTGGTCTCCCCGGCGCAGGCAGGACTCCCGCCGGGGGGCAATCGCCGCGTGCCCGGCCTGCGCCGCGAGGAAGTCGCCCTACTCGCCGGAATCAGTCCTGACTACTACCTTCGGCTGGAACGGGGCCGTGACAAGAACCCCTCATCGCAGGTCCTTGAATCACTTGCGCGGGTCCTCCAGCTCGACGACGTTGAGCAGATGTATCTGCTCGGTCTCGCGGCGGCACGCCCCAGGGCGCCGCGGCGCAAGCGGCCCGAGCATCTACCAGCGCGGGTGCATGAGCTGCTCGCCCACCTTCAGATCCCCGCGTTCGTCGAAG
This sequence comes from Streptomyces dioscori, assembly GCF_003024195.1. Lineage (GTDB taxonomy): Bacteria > Actinomycetota > Actinomycetes > Streptomycetales > Streptomycetaceae > Streptomyces > Streptomyces dioscori. Next base: position 215,086 of record NZ_KZ679053.1, on the reverse strand, counting down.
GGCGCGCGTTCGATGTCCTGGCCTCCAACCCCATGGCGGTGGCGCTCTCCCCTCGCCTGCGGCCCGGCCAGAACCGGCTGCGTTCTCTCCTGCTTGATCCCGAGGAACGGGCCTTCCACCAGGACTGGACGAAAGCCACCGCCGATTTCGTCGCCGCCCTCCGCACCACCATCGGGGACGACACCGACAACCCCCGGTTCATCGAACTCGTCGGAGAACTCGCACTGTCCAGTCAGCGGTTCCGTACCTTGTGGGCCCGCCACGACGTCCGCAGTCTGGACGGAGGCACGGCCACCGTCCACCACCCTGTTGTCGGTGAGCTACGCCTCCACCGCGACAAACTCGCGATCGACGACGTCATCCTCGTCGTCTACTACCCCGACAAGGACAGCGACAGCGACGAAAAACTGCGGCTCCTCGACGCACTCTCACACATCGAGTCCGCCGGCACAGCACAGGACAGACCGGCGGACGCTCCGCGCCCGAAGACACCCTGACGAGGACACGCCGCCCGGGCATCGCATCCGGAACGCCCGCGCCAGTCCGCGCCGCCGGACGCACCTCCTTGGTCCTCCCGTCGGGCGGTGCGGGCCAGGATCCGGTAATTCCTCGTCGGTGACGTCCGGATCACGCAGCTGGTGCAGGCCACCGGGCAACCGCTGGTACAGCGGCCCCAACATCCCACTGGATCGTCCAGGCCGGCGACGTATCAACGCGCTGCGACGAGACCGGTAGCACCGTCGGGCACTGTGAGTACCCATACCGGGGCCCGCCCGTGCGGGGAGCGGGCTACCGGTCCATCGTCCTCGATCAGGCGGCCACCAGCTGTGCGTAGAGCTGCTCGGCGACCTCCAGGGTGCGGGCCGCGTTGTCCAGGTCGGACTCGTTCACCGCGCGCCCAGCGGCGACGTCCGCGAAGTGCCGGAGCGCGGGGACGAAGCCCATGGTCACCAGGCTTGAGCTGTCGCTCCAGGGCAGCGTGTAATTGGGCCGCCAGGTCTGCGCCGGCCCGTCGAGCGGGCGGTAGACGCAGGTGTCGACGTTGTCGACCTGCACCGCGTTACCCCGCCCGTAGACGTCGATCGCCTCACCGCGGTGAGCGAAAGAGGCAGTGGTGCAGAAGCTGAACGAGCACGCCGCCCCGCCGCCGGCCCTCGCCACGAGGCTCACGTCCACCCCGAAGCCCGGGACCACGTTGAGCACGGCTGACATCTCGCTCAGGTCACCGACCAGGTACCGCGCCAGGTCGATCAGGTGCACGGGATTGTCGGTGAGGTAGAAGTGCAGGTCATTGCGGCTCCACTTGAGATAGGCGTCGAACTGCCCCATCACGAAGGTGAAATGCGCCAACGACGGCGCCCCGAACTCGGCCGAGTGGATCAGCTCATGGGCCCGACGATAGGCCGGGGCGAACCGCTTCATATAGCCCACGACGACCTGGGCCTGCGCCGCCGAGGCCAGCTCGGCGAGCTCGCGCACCTCGACCGAGGACCCTCCGGCCGGCTTCTCGCAGAAGACCGGCAGACCCGCCTCGATGCATCGGGTGACGACGGACCGGTACTGCCCGGCAGGGACCACCACGACGACGCCGTCGATGCCCCCCGCCTCAAGCATGGCGTCGAGGCCGACATAGTGCCCCTTCGCCCCCCACCGCGCGGCCGTGGACCGGGCGCGCTGCTCCGTGCGGGCGCAGACGGAGACCAGCTCGAAGCCGGCCTCCAGGATCGCCGGGCAGATCGCGCTGTTCGCGTGGCTGCCAGCTCCGACCAGGCCGATCCTCACCGGCCGCCCAGCGGGCAGCCGCCGAACTCAAGGCCGTCGATCCGCGCGGCGGTCGCGGTCAGGATCTCCTCGAACCGCGCCGGTTCGGTGAAGGCGTCGACCAGGCCCCGGGACCAGATGCCGGCCACATCCAGGTACTCCGGCATCGGGGTCGGCAGCACGCGGGCGGTGGTCTGCAGGATCTCAAGGCTGTTCTCGGCGAATCCATTCCACGTGGCCGCCACAGCCCGGTAGCCCTCGTCGTCCCAGGTGCTCTGCCGCGTCGGGTTCATGTTCCCCTCGTGCACGGCTCGGGTGAGGAACGAGCGCGAGCCGGCCCACTCGATGAAGCGCCACGCCGCGTCCTTGTCCCGCGAGGCGCTGTTCATGACCAGCGACCAGGTCCACATGTTGGACTCCCGTTGCCCGCCCGGACCGGTGGGCGGCCGGGTGTAGGCGACCCGCCCGCGCACCGCCGAGTGCGGTCCCTCGAAGAAGGCCACATAGTGGTCGGAGTCGACGATCATGCCGTACCGGCCGGCGGCGAAGTCCCGGGCCACGTCCAGCCAGTGGCCACCAGGCCACGCGGTCGGGCCTGATGTGTGGAGCGCCGAGATGAAGTCCCGCGTGGCCGCGAGCGCTTCCGGGGAGGCGACAGCGCTCCGGCCCGCGCTGTCGAAGTCCACCCCGCCGCAGGACCACAGCTGGGTCGCGAACCCCGTGTACATGGTGTGCCAGGTATCGGTGCCGCGCTGCGCGAAACCACGCACTCCGGGCACCCTCTCGGCGATGGCCGCCGCGGCATCGAAGTATCCCTCCCAGGTCGTCGGTGCCTCGCCGAGACCGGCCTGCTCTAGGACCTCAGGCAGATAGGCCAGGTTGTAGGTCTCCCAGTTGACCGGGATCTCCAGCAGCGAACCCGTGCCGAGGGCGTCGCCGCGCTTGCCGGTCCACCGGTTGCAGTCGAGCAAGGGTGTCAGGAAGTCGCTCGGGTCGAAGTCGGCGGAGCATCGGTCGAGATACCCGTCGAGTGGCTCGACCAAGCCCTCACCGGCCAGCTTCCACATCGAGACCGGCCCAGACACATACACGTCCGGCGCAGACTCACCCCGCAGCCGGCCCCGCAGAACGTCCAGGGAGTTGGTGACATAGTCGGTCTCGGGGATGATCTCGACTTCGACCTTCTCGCCGGAGAACTCCTCGTACTCCGCTACGTGCCTGACCACGCTCGCGACATACGCGTCGTTGTCCGGACCGATGAAATGGACCATGCGCTTCCTTCTTCCTCCGACACGACTCAGCGGCCGTGCCTCGGTATGTACTCGTTCGTGCCAGCGCTCGTGACCTGCCCGGGGTTCGAGCGGGCCGCGTGAGGTCGCACCTCGTTCGGCGCCGTGCGTTCCCTCGCTGACGATCCGCCACGGCTCTCCCGCCTCGACGGCCCGCCTTGTCCCCGGGGCGTCTCAGGCGAGATGACGTATACGCTGGTGCTCGGCCTTGAACTCAGCCGTCAGGCGGTCGATCGTCTCCCTGTCCGCGAAACTCGCCTCCAGCCCGGCCAGCGAGTACTTCTCCGCATCCTCGACCGTCCACTCCATGTGAAGTGCGGAATCGAAATAGCAGTCATGCAGCTCGGGACCGATCAATGCCGGATCGTCCGAATTGATCGACAGATTCACCCCCGCCGCCGCCATGGCCCGATGGTCCCGAATCCGGCCGGGCACCTCCGGCGGCGGATAGTCCACGAACCAGCACGCGGCCACCGGCAGTTGCGACACAACGAGGCGGGACAGCAGCTCCGGTTCATCGAGGGCCGAGTAGCCATGGTCCAGACGGTCGACCTTCAGCAGGTCGAGCGCTTCCCGGATCTCGCTCGGGTCTCCGTGTTCACCGGCATGAGCGGACAGCTTCAACCCGGCATCTCGCGCCAGCGCATATGCTGCGATGAACTCGGACGGTCGGCCCGCCTTCTCATCCGAGTCGAGGCCAATGCCCACGACGTACTCGTGCGGGTGCCGAATGATCTCCTGAACCAGCTCGACGGCAGCCTCGCCGCCGAGTTCCCGATTGATAGCCGGGACGATCCGGGTGACGACGCCGGTCTCCTTTTCTGCCGCCTGGGCTCCCGCCAGGATGCCCTCCAGCATCTCGGGGTAGCTGAGCGCCGGGTGGTTCTGCGGGTCGAAGTAGTACTCGCGGTAGCGTACGCCGCCACTGACCGCGGTCATCAGGCTGACGTAGGTGACCTCCTCGAAGTCCCTCGTCGTCTGCATGGAGCTCGTGACCGCGTTGAGGACGATGAGACCCTCGTCGAAATTGGCGAACCGGTAGCGGCCGCCGTGTCGCACAGCAGATTCCGGAATCGCCACGCCGTGGCTCGCCGCCAACCGCGCGGCCATCTCAGTAGGAACGCAGCCTCCGAGATGACAGTGCACCTCAGCCTTGGGGAGAGCGCGAAGATACTCCTCGCTGAGTCCCTTGCGTGGTTTCGTAGCGGTTGAAGTGCTCATGAGTCTCCTTCGAGAGTAATTGAATCGATACAACTTTTGCCGATACAACGGCGGGTTGCTGCGATTGAATCGATACACAACGTACCAGAGCAGCAGTGCGGCACCAACCCCCAGCGAGGTGTCCGGCGTCGGACGGGCGTCGGGCAGCTAGCAGGACGACGAGCGAATGACCAGGTGAGGCGTGAACTTGACACGCTGATGCTGATGTTCCGGGTTCGCCGACTCGTCCAGAAGCAGACGCGCGGCGGCGCGGCCGAGCTCACGGCTGGGCCCCGCGATCGAGGTGAGCGGAACCCCGGCCGTCTCCGCGAACTCGATGTCGTCGTATCCAACGACGGCCAGGTCGCCGGGCACCGACAAATTGACGTCGACGCAGCCTCGGATGAGCCCGATGGCCAGGAGGTCGTTGGCGCAGAATGCTGCGGTGGGACGCTCCGATTTCGGGAGGTCGGCGATGTGCCTTGCCGCTGCTCGACCGTTGGCCACGGTGAGGCCGTCGGTCACCACCTGAGTGATCGACGAGGTGACATGGCCGAGCCTCGACAGCGCTGTTTCGAATCCTTCTCGACGCTCGCTCACCTGCCGGAAGCCCGGCGGGCCGACGAACGCAACGCGAGTGTGACCGAGTTCCGCCAGGTGCTCCGCGGCGAGCTTGCCCCCGAGGTTGTCGTCGACGGAAACGGAGCAGTGCAAGTTCCCCGAAGAGCTGTCGTCGAGCACCACGACGGGTGTACCACGCGCGGGCAGGGCGTCTATCAACTTGTCCCCGGCAACCGGCGTGATGAGAACTCCGAGTACGCGTTGCTGTTCCAGCCGGCTCAGGTACGCGGCTTGACGATCCGGTTGCTGTCGGCTGTTGCAGATGAACAGCGAGAGGTCCTCCTGTTCCACGACGTCTTCCACGCCGGAGGCGATCTGCGCGAAGAAGGGGTTCGCCGCGTCGGACGCGACGAACGCCACGGTGCGGCTCCTGCCGGCACGCAGGTGCCGTGCGGATTCGTTCCGTACGAAGCCCAGCTCTGTCATGGCGGCTTCGACGCGATCTCGCGTCGCCGACGCGACTCGTCCCGGTGTGTTCAGGACATTGGAAACGGTGGCCACAGAGACCCCGGCACGCTCGGCAACGTCCTTGACGCGTGGCGACTTCCCCACGCCTTTCGCAGGACTCACAGCCGCCCCCACTCGATCGGTTCCCTGAGCCCGCGCTCGGCTTCCATGTTAACCCAGACCCTTCGTGGCGGACTGGGCGGTAGCCGGCCCCGGAAAGGGAAAATGCCTGGTGACGACCCGACAACAAGGCTTGACGAGCGCCCTGTTCACCACGGTCGAGGGGCACATCGGGACTGAGCCTTCTCGGTCCCACGCAGCACTCCTCGTGCCGCCGAGCTGACCCAGGCAACCTGCGGAATACCCTACGGCCTTGTCGAGCGTGTGTAAATCGATACAGCCCGTGCTGACGTGTCGACGCCGTGCGCTCTGACTGTGCCCCACGAAGTCCGGCGCCGCATCGGACTGGCCATCCGCGCCGTCGTCCTGCCCAGCGCTACGACACCCGGCCGAAGTCAGGTGTCCCGCGAGGCTACATAGCCGCAGGTCCGGCGATTGTAAGCGTCGAGTGCCGTGGAGGGACGCACTCAAGCTGCACTCAGTGTTCGCGGCCTTGCGGCGCTCCTGGTTCGGCTCGTTTCAGAGCACAGCAGTCCCAGGTACATCGCGCGGTGACTCGATCTCCGGGTCCAGTTCCTGCTCCATGGTGAACTGGGTACGCTCAACCCGCCGAAACGTGACCCATGCCGCGGTGAGACCGATCGCGACAATGACCGTCAGCCCCCAATAGAGTCCCTGAAAGCTGGCCGCGGCGATCGCCGGCGTAAAGAACGCCAGACCAGCAGCGGCCATTCGTCCGACGGCGAAGATCGCCCCCTGCGCGCTCGACCGCAGCAGGGTCGGGAACGACTCCTGGGCCCAGACCTTCAGGATTCCCTCGAAGGCGAAAGCGCCACCGATCGCCGACAGCACGTTCATGATGATGATCGTCGTGACGGTGAAGCCGAAGGCCGCCGGTACCGCATACGCGAGAATGAGTGACACGCTGCCGACCGTGAAATAGAGCATGCGGTTCTTGCTGTCGACGATGCGCATGAAGACGAGGCCGAGCACGATATAGATGGGCAAGGTCAGGAAGCCGATGAGCGAGTTCATCTGCACAGAAATGTGCGCGACATTGACCGCTAGATAGGTCCCGAACTGTCCATTGGTGTTGGACGCCGCATTGGTCAGGGCGTAGAAGACGAGCAGCACCGCGAAGGGGACGAAGTAGGGAGCCTTGAGCAGGTCCCGCGCGCGTACCTTGTCCGCACGGATGGTGCGGGCCCCGCCGAGTCGTCGTTCCCGCGCCTCCGACCACATCTGCGATTCCGGAATGCCCACGCGGCAGATCAGCACGATGAGTGTGACGACCCCGATCTGGCCGAAGAGCACCTGCCCGCCGAGGTGACCCCAGCCGCCTGCAAAGATGGCGAGCGTCACCGACACCAGCACGCCGACGCTCCAGAGCACGGCAGAGAGCCCGATCATCGCACCGCGGTTCTTGTCGGTGGCCGCTTCCGAAATTGTCGCCAGCGACACCGGCAGATCGGCTCCGGTGCCGAACCCGGCAAGCACGATACCCGCCAGCAGCAGATAGAAGCTCGTGCCGAACACCAGGAAAGCAATCCCGGCGGCGATCAGCGCCATGGTCACCATGAAGACGTTTCGCCGACCGAATCGATCGCCCAGGCGCCCGCCGAGCAGTGCGCCCAACCCGATGCCCAGAGTAAGTACGCCGGACAGGATGCCGATCTGATTCGGAGTGACACCGATCGACTGCTGGTAAAGAACGAGGGCAATTCCGGTGCTGACGATGGTCGAAGCATCGACGTACGACGCCATTCCACAGATCGTCGCCACCCACCATGGGCTTGGACTCGGACGTCGATCAAGTGATCCAGTGTGGTTCATTGATTACTTCCTCGCGGACGAATCTCACCATCCGCCCCGCATGCTGGGTGGTGGCAGCTCGGGGCGGCTTAGCGCGAAAAGCTAGCGCAGGTTGTATCGATTCACAAGGAGTCGATGAGGGTGACCGCAACCATCGTGCAAATCCGATCAAGGATTGTGGACCCGGTGACCGAGCTCCTGCTGGTGAGCCTGCGGACGGCGTGCGCATCGCGATCGTCTGCGACAACTGCTCCCCGCACCTGACGTGCAAGCGGTGGCAGCGGGTCGCAACGCGGGCGGCGGCGAACAACGTGCAGATCGCCTGCACCCCGGCCAACCGCTCCTGGCCAACCGCATCGAGGCCCAGTTCACCGCCCTGCGCTACTTCGCACGCGACGGCACCGACCGCCGGCCACCGGCCACCAGGAGCAGGGCAGCATGATCCGCCGCTACATCACCTGGCGGAACAAACACGCCGCCGACGAACGCCTCCGCGAAGTCGTCACCCGGGCCGACGTCGCTTGCCAGCGTCCATCCGAATGAGCCCTCGCGGCCCGAACCGGTGCTGGAGAAGGTCCGCGTGCCCCGTACCGGGTCTGGCCGGCCACGTGTCCAGCCCCATCGCGGGCTGATTGTCCAAGCGCACGCTTCCCACGAAAACCGCGCCTAACTCCGCCACCGCAGGATCCGATGCATCAAGCGCGCAGCGGCGTGGTCTGCGCTGGTGCTGCGTGTGGACGTGGGCAACAACACTGTCACCCGTGTGACCGACTGGCCCCAACGCCGCCGCCACGCCGGCAACCCCTTGAGGGTGCCCGACGCTTATTCACCGGCGGATGGCGGGCCCGAAACCCTTGGAGAGGTTCCCGCATCGCTGACCTGGCACACCGTGCCCGTACCTCTTTTTCCGGAACAGTCCACACACATCCACCGACATCTGTGCAGGTCAGAGCCGGTTGCGGGCGGATTCGGGGCTCATAGTGTCGGGTGGTGCCGGGGAACGGTCCTCTGCCAACTCCCCAAGGGGGGAGGGCTGTTCCCCGGCTTGCCGTCGCGCTGCGCGCGTCCCGGCCGGCCACGGCCGGGACGCGCGCAGCGGCCCAGGAGACACTGCGCCGCCCGCCACAACGCCACCCCCGGGCGTGAACGAGGCCGCTACGGAAATCCGAACCCCTTGCGGAGCGGGGGGAGTGCCCAGCAGGCACCGCCTCTGCGGACAGCCGCCCCCGGTCCATCAGCACAGCAAAAGTCGTCGCACACAGGCGAGTTGGGTCACGCCGATGGCGCACAGCCCGATCTAGACCCGTTCCGCCGCCGAGCAGTACACCGGCGCGCTGATCAGGGCCGCGCTGCAGCGGTACGGCATACCGCACCGCGTCGGAACCGGCCCGGTTGAGCGCGGGTGACTGGCCACGACCGGTCACCACGGTGCGGCCGCCTACATCACCGCGCACCACGCCAAACGCTCGCTCAGCCGTGATGTCCCCACCGACGGGCTGACCGGGATTCACGCCGTGATCACCGAGAGCTCCAGGACACACTCCTGCCACGTCGGCGGCTTCACCCCCGGCCCCGACGAGCACATCAAGGGCCGCCCCGTCTACGCCTGCCCGGCCGACGAATGCGACTACACCGTCGCCCGCGCCGACCTCGTACACGGCCCTCACCACCGCCAGAGCCTGACCATGGCCGCCTGGCACCTGTAGTCGCCGAGCCCTGCACCGGCCCCGCGCTCCCCCGTTCCAGACCCGCCGCCCGCCGCCCTCCGCCACAGAGCGCGCATCGCGCGTGCGTTCGCAGCCCGTTCGAGCCGGGCCGGGAAGCACCTGGCCCCCGCTCCATACCGGTGGCCGACATGATCGGGCCCTGCATGGACTCACTGTGTCGGAGGACGCAGGCGGATCGAGTTCGCCTCGCGGGGCAGCGTCACGCCCAGGATTGGCCAGGTGCCCGAAGCTTGACGCACACCCCTGCCGCGACTACTTTTGCGTGGAAATTCTTCATGATCACCGTGAGGGGGCGACCTGCAGATGAATCTCATCTCTGACCTGGGTCGCCTCGCCCACGGCACAGCCTGGGCTCCGGGACGCATCGCACACGGCTGCTGAGCACGCCGTATTCACGTGCCCACTGACTGCACGTTCTGGCTTCCCTCCCGCGTCTGCTGAACTCCCTTCCCTTCCGCATGTCGACGCTGTCGGTGCATGCGCCTGGCCACCGCTCCTGTCGATGCGGCGGCCTGAGACAGAAAGCTGCACTCCATTGGTGTACCTGCCGAATCGAATGACTGCGCACCGGCCCGAGGACTTGGCATGGTGAGGGCCCAGATCACAGTCAATGGGCAAGTAGCCCCGATCACACCTGCCGCAGCCCACACGACGGTGCTGGACTTCCTGCGGGAGCAAGGCCTGACCGGAACGAAGGAGGGCTGCGCCGAGGGGGAATGCGGCGCCTGTTCGGTCCTGGTGGCCCGCCCCGGAGTGGCGAAGCCAACCGACTGGGTGGCTGTCAACGCATGCCTGGTCCCGGTCGCGGCGCTGAACGGCCAGGAAGTCGTCACAGCTGAGGGTCTCGCTGCAGCCGACGAGAGCGGCGCGGCAACCGTCCTGCACCCGGTGCAGGAAGAAATGGCCGTCCGAGGCGGCTCCCAGTGCGGCTACTGCACACCGGGATTCATCTGCAGCATGGCGGCCGAGTACTACCGGCCCGACCGGTGCGCGCGCCCACAGGACGACTCAGCCGAAAACGCCGATGCTGAGCACGGGCCCAACGGCTTCGATCTCCACTCACTCAGCGGGAATCTCTGCCGCTGCACCGGATACCGGCCGATCCGCGATGCCGCGTTCGCCGTCGGTATGCCGGCCGGCACAGATCCGCTCGCACAGCGCCGCGAGCAGCCCGCGCCCGTTCCCGTCGCCACTGAATACGCCCAGGACGACCGCGTCTTCCTTCGCAGACGAACCCTCGCGGAGACCTTGCATGTGTTGCGAGACCGGCCCGACACCCTCGTGATCGCCGGCTGCACCGACTGGGGCGTCGAGGTCAACATCAAGTCCCGCAGAGCGAATCGTGTGATCGCCGTCGACCGCTTGCCTGAACTGCGCGAGCTGCACGTCGACGCGGACCACTTCGAGATCGGAGCGGCGCTCACCCTCACGGAGATCGAGCGACACCTGGACGGCAAAGTCCCGCTGCTTGCCCAACTGTTCCCGCAGTTCGCCTCTCGGCTGATCCGCAACGGCGCCACGCTCGGCGGGAATCTCGGTACCGGGTCGCCCATCGGCGACAGCCCGCCGACGCTCCTGGCGCTTGAGGCGTCACTGGTCCTTGCCGACCCGACCGGCGAGCGAGTGGTCCCGCTCGCGGACTACTTCACCGGCTATCGACAGACAGTACGCCGTCAAGGCGAGCTGATCCGTGCAGTACGCATCCCGCGGCCGCTCTCGCCCGTCGTGGCCTTCCACAAGATCGCCAAGCGGCGATTCGACGACATCTCCAGCGTGGCGGTCGCTTTCGCGCTCGACATTGAGGGCGGGATCGTTCGCAAGGCTCGGATAGGGCTGGGCGGAGTGGCCGCCACCCCGGTCCGAGCCGTGCGCACCGAGGCGGCGCTGGAGGGCCAGGACTGGGCGGAGGAAACCGTACGAAGCGTGGCTGCCGTGCTGAGTGCGGAGGGAACACCGATGGACGACCATCGCGCCAGCGCCGGCTACCGCTCGGCCATGCTCGGCCAGAGCCTGCTCAAGCTGTACGCGCAGACCACCGAGGCGGTGAGGTCGTGAGCCAACTGTCCCAGCGTCCCGAGAAGCCTGTTGTAGGCCTCCCTCTGCCGCATGAGAGCGCCAGCCTGCATGTCACCGGCGGCGCGCTCTACACCGACGACCTGGTGCAGCGCACCAAGGACGTGCTGCACGCCTATCCGGTCCAGGTAGCGCAGGCACACGGCCGGATCACTGCGCTGCGCACGGGGCCGGCGCTGAAGGTGCCTGGCGTGGTGCGCGTGCTCACGGCAGCCGACGTGCCTGGTGTCAATGACGCCGGCATGAAGCATGACGAACCCCTCTTCCCTGACGAGGTCATGTTCCACGGTCATGCCGTTGCCTGGGTGCTCGGCGAATCGTTGGAGGCGGCCCGATTGGGCGCGGCAGCCGTCGAGGTGGAACTCGATGAGCTGCCGTCCCTGATCACGCTGCAGGATGCGATCGCCGCGGGCAGCTACCACGGCGCCACGCCTTTGATGGTGCAAGGTGACATCGAGGCAGGCTTCGCCGACGCCGTGCATGTTCTCACCGGCGAGTTCCAGTTCTCGGGGCAGGAGCACTTCTACCTTGAGACGCACGCGGCGCTGGCCCAGATCGACGAGAACGGCCAGGTGTTCATTCAGAGCAGCACTCAGCACCCGTCGGAGACCCAGGAGATCGTCGCGCACGTGCTCGGCGTGGCCAGCCACGAGGTGACCGTGCAGTGCCTGCGGATGGGTGGTGGCTTCGGCGGCAAGGAGATGCAGCCGCACGGCTTCGCTGCCATCGCCGCGCTCGGCGCCAAGCTGACCGGCCGCCCGGTCCGGTTCCGGCTCAACCGGACCCAGGACCTCACCATGTCCGGCAAGCGCCACGGGTTCCACTCGACGTGGAAAGTGGGCTTCGACGCGGACGGCCGCATCCAGGCTCTGGAAGCCACCTTGACCGCGGACGGCGGCTGGAGCCTGGACCTGTCCGAGCCGGTCCTTGCTCGCGCCCTGTGCCACATCGACAACACGTACTGGATCCCCAACGCCCGGGTGGCCGGCCGCATCGTTAAGACGAACACGGTCTCCAACACCGCCTTCCGCGGTTTCGGTGGCCCGCAGGGAATGCTGGTCATCGAGGACATCATGGGCCGTGCGGCACCGCAGCTCGGCCTTGATCCCATGGAGTTGAGGGAGCGCAACTTCTACCAGCCAGGCCAAGGGCAGACGACTCCGTACGGACAGCCCGTCACGCAGCCCGAACGGATCTCCGCCGTGTGGCAGCAGGTGCAGGCCGGGGCCGATGTCGCCGTCCGCCGGCGCGAGATCGCTGTCTTCAACGCCACGCACCCGAACACCAGGCGGGCGCTTGCGCTGACCGGCATCAAGTTCGGTATCTCGTTCAACCTCACTGCCTTCAACCAGGGCGGCGCGCTGGTGCTGATCTACAAGGACGGTTCCGTCTTGATCAATCACGGCGGCACCGAGATGGGACAGGGGCTGCACACCAAGATGCTGCAGGTCGCCGCGACGACGCTGGGCATCCCCCTTGAGCGGGTCCGGCTGGCCCCGACTCGCACCGACAAGGTCCCCAACACCTCGGCGACAGCGGCGAGTTCCGGGGCGGACCTCAACGGTGGGGCCATCAAGCATGCCTGTGATCAGCTGCGCGAGCGGCTGTTGCAGGTGGCTGCCACACAGCTGGGAGCGCCCGCCTCCGACGTGCGCATCACCGACGGTATCGCGCGAGCGCTGGGCGTCGACGGGGAGCTGGACTGGGACACACTGGTACGCACTGCCTATGTCCAGCGAGTGCAGTTGTCGGCAGCGGGTTTCTATCGAACCGAGGGGCTGCACTGGGACGCGCAGTCCTTCCGGGGGGCGCCCTTCAAGTACTTCGCCCATGGTGCTGCAGCGGCGGAAGTCGAGGTGGACGGCTTCACGGGCGCCTACCGGATCCGCCGGGTGGATATCGTGCACGACGTCGGCGACAGCCTGTCACCCATGATCGACATCGGTCAGATCGAGGGAGGCTTCGTGCAGGGGGCTGGCTGGCTGACTCTGGAGGACCTGCGCTGGGACGTCAGCGACGGTCCGCACCGGGGGCGTCTGCTCACGCAGGCCGCGAGCACCTACAAGCTGCCGAGCTTCTCGGAGATGCCCGAGGAATTCAACGTGACCCTCTTGGAGAACGCCACCGAGGAGGGGGCTGTCTACGGGTCCAAGGCGGTGGGAGAGCCTCCGCTGATGCTGGCCTTCTCGGTGCGCGAGGCTTTGCGGCAGGCCGCCGCCGCGTTCGGGCCGAGCGGCGTCAGCGTCGAACTGTCCTCGCCGGCGACGCCGGAAGCTGTGTACTGGGCGATCGAGACGGCACGCCGGGCCGACACGCCTCACCCCGGGGCGGCCTCCGGCCGGCAGGCAGCCGGTCGAGGACCACGAGCGGACACGGAAGAGCCGAGCAGTGCCTGACATGGCGTGGGTCGCCGCGGTCGCCAGGCTGCGAGCACGCCGGGAACCCGGCGTGCTCGTGACCGTGGCGACCGTGCGCGGCCATGCTCCCCGCGACCCCGGCGCAAAGCTCGTCGTCGGGCAGAACCAGACCTGGGGCTCCATCGGCGGGGGCAACGTCGAAGCCGTCGCCGTCGACCGGGCCCGAGAACTGATCGCCGCGTCCAAACCGGAACCTGATCTGATCGACTTCGCCCTGAACGACAAGGTGGCGAACCGGCATGGCGTCCAGTGCTGCGGCGGCACGGTCTCGATTCTGCTGGAACCATTGCCGGTCGTGCAGGCAGTGGCCATCTTCGGGCTCGGCCATGTCGGGCTGGAGTTGGCGCGCATCTTGGCACGCCACGATCTCGACCTCTATTTGATCGACACCCGCTCCGACATGCTCGCCGTCGAGCGGCTCGGCGCGCTGGCGGACGCCGTGGCGCAGGTCCATGTGCGGCACACGCCGTTGCTGCCCGAGGAAGTGCTCATGGAACTGCCTTACGGTGCCCACGTGCTGATCATGACCCATGATCATGCAGAGGATGTGGCGCTGTGCGACGCCGCGCTGCGCACCCCGCATCTCGGTTCCGTCGGACTGATCGGGTCGGCGGCCAAGTGGGCGCGTTTCCGCAAGCGCTTGTCCACGGAGGGCGGTCATCAGGACGCGGTCATCGACCGCATCAAGACCCCGATCGGCATAGCCGACATCGCGGGCAAGGAGCCAGCGACCATCGCCGTGAGCGTGGCGGCTGACCTGCTGCGCGCGTTCAGCCGGGAGAGAGCCTGAGCCGGATCGTCGTCGAGGGCGCCGTTCCCAGGGGCACGCCGTACTGATCGAGTCAGCAGGTGCTGAGACATGCCTGTCGATGGACGCCCGGCACCAGTCGAAGCTCGCCTTCAGAGTCCGCTTCTGTGCCGTGGACGTAGTCGACATACACGGGGCCGAAACACGGGGAGTAGCCCGCAGCCCATTCGAAGTTGTCAGTGAGCGACCAAGCGATGTCCCCGGGGACGGCGCCCCGTCCGCGGTGGCATCCGAGACACGTGAACATGTAGATCGGGTCGTAGTAGTTCAGGACGGAGAAGTCGATGGATCCGGCGGCGTCCACGGGGTCGCCGTCGTGGATGAAGTCGGCGCCGCCGACCTGCTTGTGCCAGTCAAGAAGGTCGACGGGGAGGTGCCGTGCACGAGAACGTCCACGCGGGACTTGTTGTACAACAGGTCGATCCTGTCGGCGGCGGTCCGCTGTTCCGGCTCCGTATCCCGGGTCCAGACCGGCCAGTACGAGCCGACGATGCCGAAGGTTCCGTCGGGCTGCGCCTGTCGCATCTTCGCCACGAGAGCCGAGGCTGCCACTCACGGACGCAGAAAACAGAGACTTGCATCGCTGCCCGGAAGGAACCCGACCGCTACGTCGCTCTGCCCGTCACGACCCTGCGGGCCGCCGACACCGCGTACCTGTTCACCCGCGCCACCGCCGCACAGATCGCCGCCGATGTCGTCCGGGACGACCTGTGCATGAGCTACGCGTGTGACAGCGACACCCCAACTCCCTCTCACCGCGCCGCTCTCCGGCACCCGCCTCAGGCCCACTCCCCCCACACACACGCCCAAGCCTGGGCACACTCCCTAGCCCGTGCACTCTCCGGTGGAGGCTCAAGGACGCGAGGCCCCGGGACGTTCCCGGGGCGGACTGACCAGCAACATCCACTTCATGGCCGACGACCGGGTCCGCCCGCTGGTCTGGGAAACGACGCCCGGGCGGCTGCGGATCTCCCGGCACGGGCCCGGGCACCCGCGCGCCCGCCCGGACTGACTCCGCGGCGACAATGCCTGCTCCAGGCGCGACAACCGCGCCTACCTGCGTCGGCGGCACCTCAACGCGACCATTGCCCGGCCTGCTGACCAGCGCGACATCCGTCGCCGGCGGGGCCGCAGCGGCGGGCGGCACCCGGCCTTCGACCCCCATCCGTACCGGTACCGGCGCCGTCACGCCGCCGAACGGTGCGTCCGCAAGGGGAAGCAGTGTCGTGCGGTCACCAGTTGCTACGACGGACGTGACTACATCTTCCACGGCACACTGAGGTCACCGCCATGGTCATCTGGCTCCGCGACATCGCCCAGGAGCCATCGGAACCGACCTGGCGCGAGTGAAGGTGCTCTGCTGCCGTTGCTACTCCCCCGCCCGCCAGGTCAACGACGCCGACATCCACCTGGGAGATCGTGGTGGGCCTGCCTCTGCCGGGCAACCGTCAAGACACCCGCGCCTGGGAGGAAGTCGTCGCCAAGAACTGTTGCCGTGCCCACCGGTCGAGACGTACCGCTTGCTGCCGGCTCGTGCGCGGTCGACCGGGTGTGAGCCGCGTCAGGCCGCCCAGTCAGGGGATCCTGGCAACTCCGACGTGGAGGCCACTTCGCTCCGGGGTGGGCGCCGGGCCTTCCTGGTACCACTCGGTGGCGTACACCAGTCCGGGCGCGACGAGTTCGAGACCCTCGAAGAACGGCTCGACCTCACGGCGAGTACGCAACCGGAGCGGGATGGAGCCCTGCTCGTACGCGGCTTCGATCTTTCCATTCCACTCCGGATGCTGATCGGTTGTCCCGTGCGACAGAAGCAGGAAGCTGCCCGGCGGGAGTGCCTTCACCAGGGTGTTCACGATGCTGTACGGGTCCTCATCGTCGGGTAGGAAGTGAAGGAGCGCGAGCAGCGAAAGAGCAACGGGCCGTTCGAAGTCGAGGTGTGCGCCGGCGCGTTCCAGCAGGACCGCGGGCTGCCGCACATCCGCATGCAGGAAGTCGGTGCGCCCCTGCGGGGTGCTGGTCAGAAGCGCCTCCGCGTGTGGCAGGACGCTCGGGTCGCTGTCGGCGTAGACGATCCGTGCGGCGGGGGCGATCGTCTGCACGATCTGATGCAGGTTGGGTTCGGTAGGTATGCCGGAACCGATGTCGAGGAATTGATCGACACCCTTCTTCGCCAGCCAGCCAACTGCCCTGCGCATGAACGCCCTGTTCCGGACCGCGTTGCCTCGCGTTTCTATCGGCAGCGCCTCACCGATCTCCCGGTCGACGGGATAGTTGTTCTCGCCGCCCAGCAGCCAGTCGTATACCCGTGCGGGATGGGGCTTGCTGGTGTCGACGCTCAGATGAACAGCAGGTTCCATTGGTTGAGACTCCTTCGCATGTGAGACCTCCGGCTGCAACAGCCGGAGCCTGACCCGCTTTTCGCCGCAGGCGGGAATGGATTTTCTGGGTCGCCGTCGCCAACTGGCGTCCGACGGTCGGACCGAGCACGGCCAGAGCGTCGTTACGGACGAAACGCAACATGTACAGGGCCAGGCTCGAGCCCAGTCGTGGGCGAACACTCGGACTCAGCTTAGGTGCCGCAGGACACAAGTCAAGACCGAACGTTCTATCTCACGTTCTGGTAGCGTGACACAGACGCGTCGGCGATCGCGTTTCGAGCGACGGACAACTGCCCGGCCCACTTACATGCACCCAATGCGCCTGACGACCAAACAATTACCCGAAGCGAGGCTAAGGAGACGCAGGTGGCCACGACTGCCCTGCATGAAGAGCTGGTGCACCAGCTCGCGGCCATCGGCAGCGTACGACGCGAACTCGGCCGGATCATTCCACCTGGCTGCTCCGCAGGGTGTGCCACGGCCCTGATCATGCTCAGCCGCCATGGCGCCCTCACCATCGGCCGGCTCACCGAACTGCTCGGCGTCGACATGTCGGTCACCAGTCGCTACGTCGCTCAACTCACCATGCTGCACTGGGTCGACCGCAGGCCCGACCCGGCCGACCGGCGCTCACGGATCCTGCGTCTTACCGCCGACGGCCGCGCCCGGTTCGCCGAGCTCAACGAGCGTCGCACCACGGAACTCGCTGCGCGGCTGGCCGACTGGAGCGACGAGGACATCAGCCAACTGGCCTCCCTCCTGTCCCGATTTCGCACCGACTTCGACAGTGCGTGGGCTGAACAGCCCACGGGCGTTGAACAGACCGATGGCACCCAACACGCCAGCACGCCCGCTGTATGAGACCCACTGCATGAAGCACAGCCAATTGCCCCATTCGACTGATACGTAGGGAACTTGTTATGTCACCGCCCACCCCGACACAGATCGCCCGCCTCACCACCACGCTACGAAAGACCGTCCAAGCGGGAGAGGTGCTCACCACCGGGCCGGCCTACGACGTCGGACGAAGCATCTGGAACGGTGCCGTTCCCACCCGCCCTGGAGTGATCGTCCGGTGCGCCGACCCGGCTGAGGTCCGGGCCGCCATACTGGCCGCGCGGGAGAACGACGCTCCTCTGACGGTCCGTGGTGGCGGACACGACTGGGCCGGCAGGGCGCTGAGCGACGGCGGCCTGACCATCGACCTTTCCGGCATGCGCACGGTCACGGTTGACTCCGTGGCCGAAGTGGCGCACGTGTCGGGAGGCGCCACGGCTGCCGATCTCGTCGCCGCTGCGCAACCCTTCGGCCTGACCGCCGCAACAGGCTCAGCGGGCGCGGTGGGAATGGTGGGCCTGACCCTCGGGGGCGGTTACGGACCGCTGAGTGGTCGCTTCGGACTCGCCCTGGACAATCTGCTGTCCGCGGACGTGGTGCTCGCCGACGGCTCCATCATCACCGTCGACTCCGCTCGGGAACCTGACCTGTTCTGGGCCCTGCGCGGCGGTGGCGGCAACTTCGGTGTCGTCACCTCCATGCGTGTACGCCTGCACCGAGTGTCCACTCTGCTGTCCGGCATGGTGCTGTTCCCGTGGGAGCAGGTCACGACCGTGCTGACCGGGTTGTCGGACGTTCTGCTCGACAGCCCGGACGACCTGACTGTGCAGTCCGGCGTCCTGCCGGGTCCCGGCGGAAAGCCCATGGTGTTCCTGTCGCCGACATGGAGCGGCGATGACGTCACCGCTGGGGAACGCGCGCTGGCGCAGCTCGCCTCGATCGGAACGCCCCTCGTCTCCCAGATCGCTGCCACCACCACCGCCGAGATGCTCGCCGGCATCGACGCGCTGTTCCCCTTCGGACGGCACGTCGAGATCCGTTCACGTTCGGTGCCCGCCCTCACCTCAGGCGTCCGTGACGCGCTGACCCTCGCAGGCTCCACGCTGACGTCGCCCTACTCAGCCGTATCCGTGCACAGCCTGCACGGAGCCGCAGCGCGCGTCCCCGTTGAGGACACGGCGTTCGGCGTCCGCACCCCGCATCTCATGATCGAGGTCATCGCTCTCTGGGATCCCACCGACAGCCGTGCGGCGGAGCACCGCGCCTGGGCCGACAGGGCGAGCAGTGCCTTCGGACCCCACGCGCTACCTGGTGGATACCCCAACCTACTTGGACCTGATGAGACCGCACAGATCGCCCACGCGTACGGTCCGAACACTTCGCGGCTCCTTGCAGTGAAACGTCGCTTCGATCCGAAGGACGTCTTCAACGCGATCCCACTGCCGGACTCAGCGTAGAGAAGTACGCGGCCGGCTACCCCCGTGCTGGCCGCGCCTCAGGTCGTGGCAGCCAGTACCGCCGCAGCGCCGACCACGTACACAGCACGGCCTCCGAGGCACTTGTGAGCTCGACCCGCTCACGGCCTGGTCATCGAGCGCCTTGCACAAACTCACCTGTCCAAGCCCCCGTGCGTGAGGCACAGGCACTCAAGCAAGTCTGCCGGCGGGCCAAGTGAACCCGCAGGCGGCGGTAGCAATTTTCCGCGACCAGACAGCGGGCCTTCACCTAAGCCGGGAAGTCAGCGTTTCCGCAGTTCCTGCGAGCACGTTGCGGGTTCGAGGCGAAAGTACAACGGAGCTCGTCGGTACAAGCAGTCGACCAAGACAGCTCGTACGTGACGAGCTCCGTTGCGGGTTCGTTCTGTCCTGCCGGCCGCAGTTACGGCCATCGCTCGTACCGTGACCGTGGCCGCGGGCCGGTTCGTCTCGGGGCAGCTGGGAGAACTGACCGCCGTAGTGCCGTTCGAGCCGCGCCGGTGCGATCACCGCTCTCGGCGCCGCCTCTCGGCTCGGCCGGGGTTACCGGGGTGAGTGTCGGAAGCGCCACTCAATCCCTGGTGGAAAAGCTCCCGGAACCGCGGCCTCCGAACACAGCAAGCACTACGGCCTTCGTACCGGCCGAGTGCGCCTGCGACGCAATCTCAGGGTCAGACGAAGGCCGTTCCTGTACAGGCGGGCTCGCGGCGCAGCAGCAGCCGCACCTGACTGCTGTTACGGCTTGGAGCCGTTCATGATGTTGGCGATCGGCCCGATGAGGAACCACTTGCCGTCGACGCCTTGACCCTTGATCTCGTTAGGGGCGCTGTCGCCCTTGTAGTAGTACAGCGGGTGGCCACCGTAGGTAACCTGCTTCGCGCCGTCCGTCCGGGTGATGGTGCCCACGCTGCTCGGCACGGTGTACTTGCCGGTCACTGTCACCGGCTTCGTCGTCGTGAGCGGCGGCCACTCCTTGGCACACTTGTCATAGCAATTGGACGCCGTCTTCTTGTCCTTGGTGTTCAGGTACAGCGTGCGACCCGCCGGATCGGTAAGCCAGATGCCCGCGCTGCCTTTCGCGGTCTTCAGGACCAACTTCGATCCTGAGTCAGCGGAGTCCGGCGCCGCCGAAGCCGCCGTCGAACCTGATCCGGCCGGCTTCGGCGCAGCTGACGTCGTCGAGCCATCGGCCGACGAGTCATCGGAGGAGCTGCTGCACGCTGCCGAGAACGTCGCCAGGGCGGCGAGGGAGAGACCGAGACCAAGCGTGCGCAGTGAAGTCCTGTGGAGCATGACCGTCCTTACTGATGCATGTATGACGAAACCGACTCGCCGACTTGTATATGTATCGCTCGATACAGACCTGAACTTAGTGTGATCCCTCGTCCAGAGTCAAGACCGAACATTCTATCTCGCTGGTTCGAATGAACAGCTCGGTACGCCGAGCCGCCGACCAGGCTGAAGCCACCCTCAACTTTCAAACGCCGGAGGCACGTTGAGGTACGTTGAGGCACGACAAAGGGCGGGAACCGGCCGTGAAGGCGGCAGCCCTCGACGGTGACGTCACGCACCGCCCACGTGTCCGATCAGGAAACCCTCACGGTGATGCCGTGATAGCCGGTGGAGCCGTTCGGCACCACGTCCTGGACGGTCGAGGTCTGCACGGCGCCGGTGCCGTCGGTCGCCCGTACCTTGACCTTGTGCGAGCCCTTGGCCGCGTCCGCCCACTCGTACGACCATTGCCGCCAGGTGTCCGGCGTGTCCGACGCCGCCAGCTTCGCCTCTCGCCAGGCCCCGTTGTCGATCTGCACTTCCACCGCGGCGATGCCCCGGTGGGTCGCCCAGGCCGTACCGGCGAGGACCACCGGCCCGGCCGGTACCGTCGCCCCGCTCTTCGGCACGTCGATCCGGGACGCGGTCTTGACCGGGGCCTGTGGCGAATAGCCGCGCGGCGTCCAGTAGGCGTCGGAGGCGGCGAACGTGGTGAGGTTCAGATCCGTCAACCACTTGGTGGCGGACACGTATCCGTACAGACCGGGGATCAGCATCCTGCACGGAAACCCATGCTTGACCGGCAGTGCCTCACCGTTCATCGCGATCGCCAGCATGGCCTGCCTGCCGTCGAGCACCGCTTCGACCGGCGAGCCGATCGTCATTCCGTCGGACGAGGTGGACAAGATCATGTCCGTCCCGCGATGGATGCCGGCACGCCGCAACAGCGGCGCCAACGGCGTGCCGAGCCAGCGCGCGTTGCCGACGTACGGACCGCCTACCTCGTTCGAGACGCAGGTCAAGGTCATGTCATGTTCTTCGAACCTGTAGGAGAGCAGCTCGTCGAAGGTGATCTCGAACGGGCGGTCCACCATGCCGTGGATCTTCAGCTTCCAGTCCCTCGGGTCTACATGCGGGAGCGTGAGCGCTGTGTCGACCCGGTAGAACTGGGAGGTCGGGGTGATGAAAGACCCGAGCCCGGGCACGTTCGGGTGCACCGCGGCGGGCGGTTCGGGCAGTACCTTCGCCGGAGTCGGCAGTACCACCTTCGCGCGCGCATCGGAAACGTTGTAGCGCTTCTTGATCCACGCATTGCCGCCGTATCCCGCCACCAGCGCGCCCGCGCCTGTACCCAGCGTGCCGAACAAGAAGCGGCGCCTCCCGGTCAGTTCGGCGGAGGACTGAGACTCCTTCAGCGACAAGATCGTCAGCCATCGCAGCGCCAACGCCGCGGCGAGTCCGGCGAGCAGCGAGGGAAACAGCCAACTCGTGTCCGCAGCCGGTCGCGTGACCGCCGCGATCGCGCCCACCACACCTACCACCGCGGTCAGAATGCTCGCCAGCGTCAGCCGAGTGCGGGCAAGTACGCCGTCGATGGCCGCCGCCAACGCCAGCGTCACATAGACGCCGATCAGCAGCACGGTCTTGTCGTTGCTGCCGAAGTTGCGAATCGCGTACTGCTCAAGCCAGGTGGGCGTGATGCTGATCGCCCAGTTTCCAGCTGCCGTTACCGGCGCAGACGCTTCCCCGGTGGCCACCGCGATCAGTTCGCCCACTGCGAGGCCCGCGCCGCCGGCCACCAGCCCGACCAGCACCCCCCGCGCGATCGAACCGCCGCGAGAGGCCCAACGCTTCTTGGCTGAAGTGGCACCCTCCTCCTGCCGCGTATCCCCTTCTTCCAGATCCGGCGCGGACCTGTCGGCCGCCGTGCCCTCCGTACCGCCGGACTGCTGCTCGCTCATACGTTCTCCATCAAGGTCGTGACCCGGCCCCGGAGTACCGGGCCGGCTGATGTGGGGAGGGCGACGTCGTACGACGTGGTGCTCATGTCAGTCCGCCCGGTTGGCACGGCCAAGGCGCAGCCCCGACACGAGGAAGAAGATTCCGCCGAGAATGGCGTAGCCGCCCACGGTGGTCAGCTTCGGATCCGGGACGGAAGCCCCCACGATGAACTGCGCCCCGGCCAGCGCGGAGATGCCACCGCTGAGCATCATCGGCAACTGGCCACCCATCTGCTGCTTGCGGCGGCCGAGAGCCACCCGCAACTGGACAGCCCCGGAAGCGATCGCCCAGACACCCCACACGCTCAGGACCGCCGGAACTCCGGAAGCGCCGGCGACGGCCAGGCCGACAGCTGCGGCAGCGCTGATCGCGATGTTCGTGCGGAGACCACGGATCGGCCCGGCGGTACCGGACGAGCGGGCGTCCATGACGGCCGCGGCGGCGTCGAACAGGGGGTATATGACGAGCAGGACGATGTCGAGAGCCCCGAGCTGGGACTTGTTGGCGAACAGCAGGGCCGCCCAAGCGACGGCGAATGCGAACCGCAGCGTGTACAGCCGGCGCAGAGAAGGCGCAGGTCTGTCGACGGCCGCGGGTGGGGCAGCGGCAGGCAAGTCAACGGTGGTCACGAAGTTCCTTCCGTGCTGTGACGACAGGGAGAGTGGATTCAGGAGGTGATGCCCACGTTGGCGTCCCTGGCGGGTGCACACGTGCGGAGAGTCGAAGAACTCCCCGCTGAGACTGAACGTTCTATCTCGATATAGCATCACGGCTCCACCTTCAACTGTCAAGACAGACCGTTCTATCTGGTCCCACGGTCGCAGTGAACCCTCGCTCACGTCGTCGGAGGCCGTGCTGCCCCGCAGCAACCCACCCGGGTTCCACCGTCCGCCGACCCACTGACTGACAGGAAGAGCTGGGGCCATCCTGGAGTAGTTGGCGGAGCATGACCGGGCGGCGGGTCCGTCAGCAACGATCCACTTGCGAGCCGTCGAAGCGGACCACGGACGACCCACCCGCCGTCACACACCAGCCCGTCAGGACACCTCAACCTCGTAGAAGCAGAGATGATCCTTGATCTCGGCCACGTCCGGCTTCGGGTCGAGGTACGCCCAGGCCAGGTCCGCCGCGTCCGGCAGCGACCAGTACGAGGCGTCGCCTTTGAAGGGACAGTTCGTGCGGGTCTCCGACGGAGTCAGAAGGTCGAGGCGTACGTCCTGAAACGGTATGTAGTACGCGACGGGACAGCCTGTCTCGCGCAGCACCAACGCCTTGTCGCTCACCGCGAGCACCTGCCCACCCCTCACCGCACGCACGTGTCGGTCACTCGGCTCAACGGTGATGCGGTGTCCCCCGCGCTTGGGAAGTCCATGGGTCACGGTCGTCCTCCTGGGTAGTGGATCTTCATATGGGCAGCGCAATCGGAAGCCGCGCGTCTTCAGCACCTGCGAAAGAGCGCGGCCGCCCTTCCGAACACCTGCGTTCCCTCCTGGCCGGCGCCACACAGGAACCGTCAACGCGCGGCTCGCGGTCACGGATGTCCGGCCCCGCGGGCATTCACCAACGCACGGGCAGGCTTTGAACTCCGCGCATCAGCACACCCGCGAGCCACTCCTGCGGCGGTCCGTCGAGGGTGAGGTTCGGGGCGCGCTCCACAAGTGACCGGAGCGCGATGCGAGCTTCCAAGCGGGCCAAGGGCGCGCCGAGGCAATGATGGATGCCGTGGCCGAAGGCGACATGACCGCGGGTGTCCCGCCGGATGTCGAATCGGTCGGGAGCGTCGAAGCGGCCTGCGTCGCGGTCGGCGGCCGCCAGTCCGACCAGCACCCACTCGCCCTTCGCGATCGGAACTCCGGCGATCTCCAGGGGCTCGGCGGCGAACCGGTACGTAGCGGTCTCCACCGGCCCTTCGTACCTGAGGGCCTCCTCGACGGTGCCGTGGAGAAGTGTCATGTCGGCGCGCAGGGCGGCCAGTTGTTCGGGGTGGGTGAGCAGGGCGTGGACGGCGTTGGTGATGAGATTGACTGTCGTCTCGTGTCCGGCGACCAGTAGGACGAATGCCATGCCGCGCAGTTCGTCCGGCGAGAGCCGATCACCGTCTTCCGCCGTGGTACGGATCAACTCGCTCAGCAGATCGCCGCCAGGCCCGGCGCTCCGCTTGTCCTCGATGAGGCCATCCAGGTAGCCGGCGAGGCGCGCAAAGGCGTCCTGCATGATCTCGGGGTCGGACGGCACCACCACCTCATTGGAAATTTTACGGAACTCGGTGCGATCCAGCTCAGGGACGCCGAGCAGCTCGCATATCACGGTGATCGGCAGCGGGTAGGCGAAGGACTCGATGAGGTCGGCGCGGCCCTGCGCGAGCATCACGTCCAGGAGGTCGTCGGTGATCTGCTGGATCCGAGGCCTCAGTTCCTCGACACGGCGCGCCGTGAAAGCGCGCGCGATCAGGCTGCGCAGCCGGGTGTGCTGCGGCGGGTCCGCGATCAGCAGATGCTTGCCGATCAACTCCTCGTCCATGGGCATGAAATCGATCTTGCTTTCGTCTTTGGCGAGTCGTGGATCGGCGAGCGCGGCGCGCGCCTGGTCATGCCCGACGATCAACCAGACCTCCTGGCGAGGGCCCGGATCAGGCAGCCGCACCCGGTGCACCGGGCCGCGTGCTCGCAATTGCGCGTACACCGGATGCGGGTCCTTTCGGAACCCCTCACCGAACTCTCCCAGGTCAACGATGTTCGTCACGTCATGCCTTTCTCATGTTGAGGTCGGGCTACCGGGCTCGAACATCGACACATACTGCGCGCCGACGGACCGGCTACGTCGTCAGCTCACCCGGAGCGCCCCTCGGCAGGAGGCCGACGGCCAGGACTTCTCCAACGTCACAGCAGGTGCGGTCCGTTGCGTCTCGGCGCGCAGGTGGAACCGCCGCAGTCCGGGCCGCCGCCACACCATTGCCTCCCGCCGGGTCCGCCCGTCATGTGCTGTGCGGCCCCGGTCGCCCCGCCGGACGCGAACCGCGGAGTGCGCGGCCGGACAGTCCGGAGGGCGGACGGCGAACTGCATCCGTTCAGCCAGACTGATCATTCTGCCTAGGGCAACGCTAACGAATGGCTTGCCTCTTGTAAAGACAGAACGTTCTACCACGTCGCCGTGTCGGCCACTTGCTCAAGGCAACCGGACCGATCGGTCGGCACATGCGAGATCGGGATCCGAGAACTGATCACCGACCTGGGAGGGGGTGTCCCGAAGGCGCTGACCGAGCTCATTACGTTGAGCCGGACCCTGAAGGGCCGCACCGCCGACGAGCTGACCTACTTCGACCGACCCGGCACCAGCAACGGACCCACCGAGGTGCCGGCTTCAGGCTTCGAAGGAGCCGAGCAGCCCGTGGATCCAGGGGTAGAACTCCTCGGCAGGCGTACCGAGCTGGGGCTTGAGTCCTCGTGTTTCGTCGTCGGCGAGGACTTCGAGAGCGCCGTCGGCGATGCCGTCGTAGGCCTGATCGGCCACGGATTCCGCGGTGACTTTGGGGACGTCCCAGCGCGCGGACATCGGGGTGTCGATCATGCCCACCAGCAGGCTGATCACATGCGTGCCTTGGGGCTGCAGCGCCAGGCGAAGTCCGTTGGTAGCTGACCACATGGCGGCCTTCGAGGCTCCGTAGGCGGTGGGAACGCTGACCCAGGCCGCGGACGAGATCACGTTCAGCATCGTGCCGCCGCCGCGGGAGGCAAGGATCGGCGCGAAGGCGTTGGCGACCTGCAGGGTCCCGAAGAAGTTGGTCTCGAAGACGCGGCGGACGTCCTCGATGGATCCGGTGATCTTGTCGCCCTCCGGCGCGACAGCGGCGTTGTTGATCAGGAGGTCGACATCGCCCGCCTGTGTCGCCGCGGCCGCGACGGTCCCGGCGCTGGTCAGGTCGAGGTGGATGGGCTCAACGAGGGGGCTCTCCCACGTCTTCGGCGTTCGTGCGGCGGCGTACACCTTTGATGCTCCGCGCGAGAGGGCCCCCGCGACGAGCTCTTGGCCGAGCCCGCCGTTGGCCCCGGTGACGAACACGGTCCGTCCTGTCAGTGATGTGGTGCGCATCTATACTCCAGTCCTAAGTGGGGAGCGTCCCCAGCAAGAGTATATGGGGACAGTCCCCATTTGTTTGGAAGGGTGTCTCATGGGTGCAGATTCGGCGGCCGGCGCTGGTCGTCGGTTGAGAGCTGACGCGCAGCGCAACCGAGACGCGATCCTGAGCGCCGCACGAGAGGTCTTCGCCGAAGAGGGCGTGCTCGCGCCCCTGGATGCGATCGCAGTGCGTGCCGGGGTGGGTAACGCGACGCTCTACCGGAACTTCCCGACGCGAGAGGACCTGCTCTCTGCGGTGATGGAGGCCAGCATCAGGGAGGCCGTGACGGACGGTGAGGGACTCGCCCGCACGCGGGAGCCCGGCGAGGCCCTGATCGAGTGGCTGGTCCATCTGACGTGGCTCCTGCGCATCTGGCATGACCTCCCGTACTGCCTCGCCGACGCACACATGGATCAGAACTCTCCGATCGCCCCCTCCACAGCGACCCTTATCGCCCAGACACACGTGCTGCTCGAACGTGCGCAGGCCATCGGCGCGGCTCGATCAGACATCGCAGCCGGGGAGATCTTCGAACTGGTCACCGCCGTCTCGTGGGCCGTCGACCGCTTCGGCGACGACGAGCAGGCCGCCCGGCGGCGCGTGCTCCTCGCGACCGCCGGCCTGGCCGGTGGCGGGGTCGACATCGAGGCGCCGCCCCGGGTCGGCTGAGCCGCCGCATCGCGCCAGCAGGCGGGCGCCCACCCTCCCCTTCTCACTGCTCCTTCGCCAGCAACAGACGAGACAGAACGTTTGGTCTTGACACTCGGCGAGTGGCATGCCTAGATTCGGTGCCGTGGCGAATGCGCTCTCCGCAGGAGGCTTGCCAACACTTCTGCTGGTCAGCGCATAAGCGCTTCAGACACTGCCCCGTCGCTCATCTCGCGACAGCGCCTCGCGCACGAGTGCGCGAAAGCTTTGCATCACACCGCCGGTCGGCCGAGCCAGGCGGCAGAGCGATGAGGGGACGGCGCGGGCCGCCCTGGCTGTGTTCTCCATACGCCTATCAAACATGCCGTAACGAGAGGCCGTCATGCCTGCGATAGAAACGATTCCTCGTGCCTCCGGAATCCTTCCGCTACTTGGGCACATCGCGCCTTTGGCTCGCGATCCCCTGGCGTTTGTGTCGAACCTGCACAACTACGGCCCTGTGGCACGCATACGGATGGGAACCAAACACGTCGTAGTGGTGAACGATCCTGCTCTGATCCGCAGCGTGCTCCTCGACGACCGCACCTTCGACAAGGGCGGGCCATTGTTCGAACGGGGCCGCGAGGCCCTCGGCAACGGCCTCATCACCTGCCCGCACAGCGATCACCGGCGAGCGCGTCGCCTCTCGCAGCCCGCGTTCCAGCCGAGGCGGATGGCAGACTACGCAGCGGTCATGAGCGAACAGGCCGACAAGGTGACGCGGTCCTGGCACGACGGTCAGATCCTGGACATCACCAGCGAAATGATGGCCCTCACAGTCGAGGTCACCCTGCAGACGCTGTTCACCAACTCGTTGCCCCGTGCCACGGCATCACAGATCACGGACGACTTCCTCACCCTGATGACGGGGTTCTTCCGGCGAATGATCTCGCCGCCGCTGCTCAACCAGGTCCCCAGCACGGGCAATCGCGCATACGCCCGCGCCATCCGCCGACTTCGCGAGACAGTCGGCGACATCATCGCCGCCCGACGAGCAGAAGGATCCGACCACGGCGACCTGTTGTCCGCGCTGTGCAGCGCAACGGACCCGGACAGCATGACGGGACGGACATCCACCGAACTCGTCGACGAGGTCCTCACGTTCCTCCTCGCCGGCACCGAGACCACCGCGGGCACCCTGTCCTGGGCGATGCACCTGCTGTCCCAGAACCCTGCGGTCGAAAGCCGGATATACCAGGAAGTCGAGAGCACCCGGCACGGATCCCGGCTGGACTTCACGCATCTGCCGGCGCTGGAGACGACCGGCAACGCGGTCAAGGAGACACTGCGGCTCTATCCGGCGGTCTGGATGCTGACCCGGGTCACGACCTCGGACACCGACCTGGGCGGATACCTTCTCCCGAAGGACACGATCGTCGCCTTCAGCCCTTACCAGATCCACCGGCGGAGCGACCTGTACGACCAGGCCGATCAGTTCGACCCGGACCGCTGGCGAGACTCCCCGCCGGCGCAGGAGACCTACATCCCGTTCTCCGCCGGCCCCCGCAAATGCATGGGCGACCGGTTCGCACTGACGCAGGCGACGCTGGTCCTGGCCACCGTCGTCTCCCGGTGGCAACTCCTGCCCGTCACCGACAAAGCCCTGCAACCGTCCGTCAAAGCCTCCCTGACTCCGCGCGGACTGCACCTGCGTGTGGCGGCCCGCAGTTCGCAGCCCTGAGCAAATCAGCCGGCCTCGAACGCAACCGGCACCGAAGACAGCTGATGGAGCAGCCCTCGGTGACGCTTTGAGCAACTCATGGAGAGATGAGCCTTGACCACCACGCCCAAAACCGTACCGCGCAGCATCGCCGAGTATCGAGCCATCACCGCCAGCCCTGTGCGGCCCGCCGGACGGACCACTGCACTTGATGCCGCCGTCCACACCGTTCAGGAGTTCAGAGGGCGACGGCGATCACTGGTGACTCTGGGCGACCCCGGGGTCGAGCGTGCCTCCAGAGTCTCCGTTCGCTATCCCGGCGTCGTGCGTTCCCCCGAAGCGTGGATGGCGCTGCTTCCGGATGTGCAACGTCCGGAAGGCTCCGACCTCCCATTGGAATCAGGGCCCGCCGTGCTGACTGTCGCCACCGCCGAGGATTGGCGGCGGTGCCTCGCCGCGGTAGCGGGACAGTTGCGCCTGCCCCGATCCGAGGATCTGAGCGGCGACGGTTTGGGCCGCACGGTGGAGCGGGCCGCATACGCTCTGCTCGGGGCGATCCTGCACGAGCCGGGCTCTGCGGGCGTGCTCCCCACCGATCGTTTCACCGCGGTCGACAGCGCCGAAGGACAACGTTGTCCGGCCTGGGCGGGTTCAGTCCTGTGGACCCGTCCGGGAACGGAGGGCGAA
Organism: Streptomyces dioscori; assembly: GCF_003024195.1. Classification (GTDB taxonomy): domain Bacteria; phylum Actinomycetota; class Actinomycetes; order Streptomycetales; family Streptomycetaceae; genus Streptomyces; species Streptomyces dioscori. The sequence continues at coordinate 185,697 of NZ_KZ679053.1, read as the reverse complement.
GCGTCCGAGGCCGGCCCTCTGCGGCCCTGCGGGTGCGACGGTGACTCAACTTGCCTGTGGGCCTGGGCCGAGACGCACTATCCGGACGTCGCGCCCGTACGGGACTGGGACGAACTTCGACATCTGATCGCCGACTCCCCCCTCATCAGAGCGGTCCGGACTCTGGGGGTTCCCGAGAGGGCGCAGAACGCCGCCAAGGGACGACCACCACGAACCGAGCAAGGGCTGTGGGCCCGAGCTGTCCAGGAGTGGGGTTTCCAGGGCGCCATGACATCACGTGTCTACGCGGTGCCCGCCGTCACCGTGATGCCTGCCGCGAGATGGCTGGTCAACGAGAACCGCCGCGAGACCGCGTTGACCGAGGTGTTCGGTTACCTCGACGACATTCACATCGACAATCTCAGGCTGGCCGGAACCGACGGTGTGGCAACCGCCACGTCGATCCGCGAGAACCTGCGCAGTTGGGCATCGGTCGAACCACTGCGCGAGACCGCCGTGATGGTCGCGCTGATCGGTGTCTGGAACACCCTTCTGGACATCACCCAACAGTATCCGGGCAGCCGTCCCGGCGGTCCGGCAGAGATACCTCATTACGGAGCACTGAGCTGCGGGGAAAGGAAGTTGATCCTCGCGGTTGACACGTGTCTGCCACATCTTGCCGCCGCGTACGACGCCGATGAACGGTCGTTCGACGATCTGGCGATCTCGCAGACACTCAACGGCTACAGCGATCTACGCAGTGACATGGCACTGGGAGTCGTCAACAACGGACTCATGCTGGGAGCCGGCCCAGGTGCTCTGCCAGGCAGTGCTGACGCAGAGGACGCCTACCGGGCGTTGTCCAGGTCCATGCTGGCCATAGCCCGGTCCGGAGCCAACAGGCCGGGGGCCGAAGCGGTGTCCAACACGGTCATCTGGAACATCACCAATGGCCGCCACAACATCGTCGAGCGCGCGGCGGGAGTTCCCTACGAATGGATGGCACGCAAGTGGCCCGTGCTTGAGGAGAACCGCCGAGAGTGGGACACGGTCGAGGAGGAGTTGTGCACCCGGGTCTACGCGGCTCTCGGGCGGGACGACGTCGACCTGCGGGAGAAGGGGCGGTTCTGCCCTGCGTGCGGTGACCTGCCTCGCTGGAGCGGTGTGATGCACGACGTGCTGGCTGACGTCGAGACCGCAGCGTGCGCGATGACGCAGTACATACTCTGCGACAGGGTCTACGCCGAGGATCTCGACAGCGGAAGCGCGAACGGAACTCCCGCCAGTGACTGCGCCGGAGCAGTCGGCATACTGATTCGACGTTTCGAGTCGAGCGGACTGCTCAACGAGCTGAGCTGGATTCTGGCAGGGGCCATCTGGTTCAGGGAAGCACTGCACCTTCGTGGATGCGTCGTGGACCTCGCGTTCGGGTTCTCCGACGGCGGCAGCCTGGCCTCGGACGACTGGTGAATCCTGAGCCCGCCGTTGGGCATCCGCCAGCCCCTCGACAACCGTCCTGTACCCGGCTCTCCGCCTCCCGAGCGTCGGCAACAACGCGGGCATCAGTACGGGACGGCCGGGCACGGGATGCACCGTGCCCGGCTCTGCGGCCGGTAGCGCCTGCTGCCGGCCGGTGAGAGTGGGGAAGTCACCGGCCAGGCGTCCCCCGCGTCGAGAAGGGTCTTCGTCGAGCGGCGGGCAAGCGCGAGCGGCAACCGGCTTCGCTCGGTCCATCAGGCCAGACCGGCGGGACGGTGGTCCGCTCAGAGGGTGGGGTCGCCGGCGGGAATGCCCATGACGGTGCGGCCGGCCACCTCGTACTGCGGCGCCGACAGGACAGCGTGCTGCGCCGCGACGAGGCCGTCGCGGAACAGCTTGCCCAACCGGCTCGACTCGTAGACGGCGCTCGAACTGCCCAGCTCGTACATGGAGGTGAGCACGGCGCGCGCGGTCTCGCCCGCGTGGGACAGAGCGCCCCGCACGGCACCGCGCTGTGCCTCCGTCGCGACGCGGCCGTCCTCCACGGCGGCGTCCAGTTCGCCGAGCGTGGTCAGCAGCAGCGCCCGTGCGGCGTCGACCTGGGCGGCGGCTCGACCGATGGCGGCCTGGATGCGTGGTTGCTGTGCGATCGGGGCGCCGTCCGGCCCGGTCTTCGTACGCGACACTGCCGCCACCTCGTCGATCGCCGCCCGGGCAATGCCCAGCACCACCGCCGCGCCTCCCGAGGTGATCTGGTTGGTCACCGGCAGACGGTAGAGCGGGCGGTCGATGCGGGCCACCGCGTCCGGTCCGACCATCCTGTCGGCGGTCACCGGTACGTTCTGGGCGACCACGGTGTTGCTGTTGGTGCCCCGCATCCCGGTCGCGTGCCAGGTGTCCCGCACCGTCACCGAGTCACGGGGAACCAGGCAGAAGCGCCATTCCGGGCCGGTCTCGGTCATACGCGGCCGTCCGTCCTCCAGGATGACCGCCAGCAGTCCCAGCCACTGCGCCGCGTCGACCCCGCTGACGAGTTTCCACTCGCCGGAGAGCCGGAAGCCTCCGTCGTCCGGCACGAGGAAACCTGGTTGGCTCGAATGCGCGATCATCGGGTCCGGATCGTCGGCCCAGATCTTCTCCACGGTGGTCTCGCCGAGGAACGCCGCGGCGAAGCCTGCGTTCAGGTTCCACACGATCCAGGCTGTCGGGCCGTCGATCCGGGCCAGCTTCTCGATCAGGGCCACGGACCTGGCCAGCGGCAGCTCGAATCCGCCGAGCTCTCGTGGAGCATTGAGACGAAACGCCCCGGCGGTGCGCAGGTGGCCGAGGAGTTCGTCCGGAAGCCTGCGCAGTTCCTCTGCCTCGTCGCGGTATTTCTCGATCATCGGACGGAGCAGTTCGGGCAGGTCCTCGGGCGCCTCGGCCGGCCGGGAGTAGGTAGGCATGTCTTCGATCTCCGCACAGGGGTTGGGCCGGATCAGCCGGAGCGACATCCTTGTGGACGGCACGGCTGCCGGATACGTAATCCCCCCTCAGATGCGCAGGAGGGAGCGAAAGTTCGGACATCCCTCTGTGTCATGGGTCACGCCTCAAGGGCCGGTCCCGGGAGTCTCCGGCGCGGCGCGTGTGGAAGAGCCGGGCCCGTTCCACCCAGCCCGATCGCAGATGCAGTACCCACGCGCCGCCGGGCGGGCAGTGGAGGGGGTCCTCCGGCGGACTCTTCAGCGTGAACTCCCAGACAGCCAGATCGCGCCCGGCGACGACGTTGGTCAGGCGGTGCCGCACACCGTCGGCCACGTCCTGTTCGAGCCCGCGGGCCAACGCGTCATACCCCTCGGCGCGCAGGCCACCGGCTCCGGAGAGCGCGACGGTGGGCAGCCATGTAGCGCCCAGCGCGGACCGGGACTCCCCCCGCCGCGCGGCCTCCAGCAGCTCCTCGGCCTGGCGGACGCGTTCCATCGTGACGGTCCGGATGTCACCGTGCGCGGTGTCGGCCGTCGCGAGGAGGGCTCGTGTCAGCTTGTCGCGTGCTTCGCTCAACCGGCTCCGTACGGTCCCGACCGGCACCCCGCACGCCACGGCGATGTCCTGGTAGGCCGTCACACCGCTGAAGTAGCGGAGCATCATCACCAGGCGCAGCGGTGATGACAACGTTTCCAGGGCGTGCCAGACCCAGTCCCGCGTGGCCTGTCCCTCCAGCAGCTCCTGAGGATCCGATTCGGCGGAACGGAGCGACGCAGCGAGCCCGTCGTCCATCGACAGGTGGACGGGCGCCCGGTAGTGCATGCGGCACACGTTGCGGACCACCGCGCGCAGCCAGGAACTCACTGCTTCGGGATCGCGCAGACCGCCGATGCGGCGCAGGGCGATCATGCTCGCTTCCTGCACGGCGTCCTCGGCGTCGGGCCCGTAGCCGAGCAAGCCGATGGCGGCCGACAGGAGCATCGGGCGGTGGCGTGCCAGGAGAGTGCCGAGGGCGCTCACATCCCCTGCCTGTGCGGCGTGCACCAGGTCCGCGTCGGGTGGGCCGTCGGTACGGGACAATCTCATATCTGAGATGCTATCCACGACTTGTCATAGGCCTGTGTCCAGCACACCGCACCGGCCGGGCGGCGACGTCCGCGGACCGGCGCCTGTCCCCCACCGGGTCTCGGCCTCGGCTCCAGTCAGTCCTCACACGCCGGTGGTCAGCAGCCGTGCCCAGTGCGTGATGCCACCCGAGTGCGAGCGCGTGCCGTGAGCGGTGGCCAGGGCGTTGACGACCTCCAGGCCTCGGCCGTGCTCGTCGTCGGCGCAGGACGAGGTCCAGAGCCCCTTGTTCTTGGCAGGGCCGCCATCACTCACGCCCACCCAGATACAGCTTCCGGCCCGCTCAAGATGTAGATGCAGCGTCACGGGCGGCTGTGCATGCTCCACCGCATTCGTGACCAGCTCGGAGACCACCAGGAGTGCCGCCTCGGCCGTTCCCAAACCGAGGTGCCATTCCGCCAGGACCGCGGCGGTGATCCTCCGGGCCGAGCAGGGTGCCTGCGGGCAGTGCGTCAGAAGCCAGGTGAGGTCATCGACCCGTGACTGAGGAGAGGGTGGGAACGCTGTCGCGTCCGAAGTCTTCGTCGTTCTCGGCACCGCCGGACCGGACCGGTGCGCCGCGGCCGCGTCCACGGCAGGAGGCATGAGGTTTTCCGTCGCTGCGTACATGACGACAACCCCTCCTTCCACTTCCAAGTACTCAACACCTTCAGGCCGGCATGGCCTCGGCGCATCAGTGGTCCTACCTACATGCCTACGCATTGCGGGTGCTGTCGTGTGCCGGCAACGGGCGGCGCCTGTCCGAACCGGGTCCCATCGCTGTCCGGGCACGCAGCTGCCGACGCAGCAGGGACCAGGGACCAGGGCGACCGCTGTCGCCGTGCCGCGAGAACGGGTGGTCCGGCTGCCGGCTGCGACTACCCAGGCTCGCTTGGTCGCCAGCAGAGCGCCAGAAGAAGGGCGGCCCCGAACGCCCCCGCCAGGCCGATCACGAACCCCACCCACCCCGGCTGACCGATTCCGATCAGCCGGTCGAGCGAGAACCGCCCCGGCCCGGTTCCCGCGAGGCACAGTCCCGTTGCCACGAGCACCATCACGTACTCGTAACCCTCGCCGGGCCGGAAGATGAAGAACCCGTTCCTGGCATGGTTGATCACCCACGCGACAACCATCGTGCCGACAACACCCGCGGCGGCAACCGGTGTGCACAGGCCGAGCACGAGGAGCGTGCCCGATGCCACCTCGACGGTGCTGGCGACAACGGCGTGCGCGTAGCCGGGGCGCATGCCGAGACTTTCGAACCATCCAGCCGTGCCGCGCAATCTCCCCCCGCCCAAGAGGTGGTTCAACCCGTGGGCCAAGAACACCGCGCCGACCGCTCCTCGGAGAACCAAGAGAGCGGCGTCAGTCGAAGACATGGCAGGACGCTAACAGCGGACTCAGGAATTCGAGCTGCTCCGGTTCCGCTCTGCTGAACCCGCGCGTCTCAACGCTGCCGCCAGAGAGCCGATGGATCCTTCTCCCCCCATCCGCACGGCGAGCCCCCGGAAGATCAAGTTGAGCGCCGCTCTGGCCGCTGCTGGTTCGGATGCGGTCTCGACAGCAGCCTGCGGAGCGCTCCCGCACTCACGTGATCGTGATGCCGCCGTCCACGGGCAAGGTCTGGCCAGTGATGTAGCCGGCCGCCCGGGAGGCCAGGAAGACCACCGTGGCGGCGAGCTCGCGCGGGTGGCCCATTCGTCCGGCGGGGATGCGTGACAGTTGCCCTTCCAGGTAGCCAGGCGGGTACTGGTCCGTCATCTCCGAGCTGAAGAAGCCCGGAGCCAGGGCGTTGACCCTGATCCCCTTACGGCCGGTCCACTGCTGTGCGAGATCGCGCGTCAGACCGATGAGCCCGGCCTTCGACGCGCTGTACGCGGCTTGTGGCAAGCCGGCTGTGGTGAGCCCGAGGATCGAGGAGATGTTGATGATGCTTGAGCCTGACTCCATCACCCGTGCACAGGCCTGGGCCATCCAGTAACAGCCGTTGAGGTTGACGTCGAGGACCGAGCGGAACTGGTCCGGGGTCTCCCGCAGAGCCGGTACTGCAGTGCCTACGCCGGCGTTGTTGACCAAGATGTCGACCCGTCCGAACTCCGCCAGCGCTCTGGCCGTGAGCTGTTCGCACGCCGCGGGGTCCGAGACGTCGGTCAGGACGGTCAGGGCTCGCCTCCCCGCACCCTCGACCAGGTCAGCCGTCTTTCGAAGTCCCTCGGCACGGCGGGCCGCCAGCACGACGTGCGCTCCTGCCTCGGCGAGCCCCTGGGCGAAAGCGACCCCCAGCCCGCTTGACGCGCCGGTGACCAGTGCGACCTTGTCTTCGAGGCGGAACAGTTCCGGGACGGACATGGAGTGCACTCCTCACAGGGGTCAGCGGGCGGCTCTCGGCAGGGCCTCTCGGGCGAGCTCCAGGTATCGCGGTACGGCGTCAGCAGCCGTGTCGAAGCCGGGGCCGCTGTCGGCGCCGGATCGTCTGCGGTGGTCGATGCCGGCTGCGATCGCCGCGATCTTGAAGTTGGCCAGGGCCAGGTGGAAGTCCCAGTGCGCGAGTTCACAGCCGCCGGCTTCAACGTACATCGCGGCCAGGCGGTCGGGGGACGGAAGCCGATCGCTGGTCCAGGCGCTGGGGAATCCCATGATGAGGTCGAAGGCCGGATCCCGGTAGGCGCACATCATGGCCATGTCGGCCACCGGGTCCCCGATGGTCGAGAGCTCCCAGTCGACCACCGCTCTCACTTCAGCCGTGTCAAGGATCGTGTTGTCGATGCGGTAGTCACCGTGCACGACGGCGCTGGCCGGCTGTCCCGGCACCCTGCGGCTGAGACTGAGGACGACCTCGTCGGCGAGCGGCTGGAGCGCCGGGTTCCCCGTCAGGTTCCATTGCTTGGCCCAGCGCCTCAGCTGACGGGCCGCATAGCCCTCAGGGCGCCCGAAGTCCGCGAGTCCGGCCGAGACGTAGTCGAACCGGTGAAGGGCGATCAGCGCACCGAGCATGCTCGCCACGATCTGATCGATTTCGCAGTCGCCGAGATCGGCCAGGTCCTCCCTGGTCCGAACCACCCGGCCGTCGACAAACGTACTCACCGCGAAGGGCCCGCCGAGCAGTTGCTCGTCGGCGTGGAGGAGCACCGCTTCGGCCACCGGGACGCGGGAGCCCCGAAGCGCTGTCGTCACCCGGTGTTCCCGCCCGATGTCGTGCGCCGAGGGCGTACGGCCGGCTCTCGGCGGTGTACGCAGCACCCAATGGTGCACGCCGTCGGTGATCCGGTAGGTGACGTTGGACCGGCCACCGGTGATGACCGATGCGTCCAGTCGACCGACCGGCCGGTGGAGGGCGGAGGTCAGCGCCGCCGCCACCCCTTCGAGCTGGTGTGCGGAGAGTGTCGCCGGAGGAACGCTCATGAGCCTGCCCCCCGTCGGACGGCGCGGCGTGCGATCGCCCATCGGTGCACCTCGGACGGACCGTCGTAGATGCGGAAGGGGCGTAGCTCACGAGCGATCCTGGCCACCGGCAGCTCGTCGGAGACGCCCAGGGCACCGCACAGTTGGACGGCACGGTCGACAACCCGGTTCAGGGCCTCGGCCGCGAACGTCTTGGTGATCGAGGTGCTCCCGGAAGCGCGCCCGCCTTCGTCCAGTTCTCTGCACGCTTCGAGGAGTAGGGCACGCGTGGCGGCGAGGTCGATCTCGCTGTCCGCGATCTGCTGCTGGACCATCCCCAGGTCCGCGAGTCGCCCGTCGAAGGCGCGTCTCGCCGCGACATGCTCGATGGCGACATCGTGGGCTCGCTGCGCGGCACCGGTCCACCTCATGACGTGGGTCATCCGCGCGGGCCCCAGCCGAACCTGCGCGTAGCGGAAACCTTCGTCGACCGCGCCCAGGACGTCGGCGTCCGGGACGAAGACGTCGGTGAACGTGACTTCGCAATGACCGCCGAGCATGGAACGGTCCATGGTCCCGATATGTCGGACGACTCTGATCCCGTCGCGATCCGCAGGCGCGAGCAGCATCGTGGCCCCGCCAGCTTCACCCGGCTCACCACTGGTGCGGGCCATGACGATGAAGAACCCTGCTCCGTCCGCACCCGTGATGAACCACTTGCGTCCATTGATCGACCAGCCCCCCGAGACGCGCGTGGCGGTCGTGGTGAGCAGCGAAGGATCCGAGCCCGCACCGGGCGCCGGCTCGGTCATCGCAAACGCGCTCCGCACCTCACCCCGCACGAGCGGACGAAGGTACTGCTCACGCTGCACAGCCGTCGCCACGTGGTCGAGGAGATGGATATTGCCCTCGTCGGGGGCGTTGATGTTCAACGCCATCGCTCCGAACAGTGAACGGCCCGCGGCTTCGAAGACGGGTACACGGTCGACCATGCCGAGGCCGAGGCCGCCGAGGTCGGTCGGGCCGTGCGGGGACAGCAGGCCCCGTTCACGGGCACCGGCCTGCAGCCGGATGCGCAGCGACTCACCGCCGGCTGCCTCGACATCGCCGTCGTGCTCGTCGTCCACGGGCAGGACGTGCTCGGCGATGAACTCCTCGACACCGGTGACCAGATGCGCTCGCGGCACAGGCCCGGTGTGTTCAGGCATCGTCGGTGGGGTCGTCACCCAACTCCTCCACTCTGCTCAGGACGGCCTCGCGCCGCTCGTCGGGACTCAGCCGGGACACCCTCGACCTGATCGCGCACGGCCACGGGCATGGAGAGGAAGGTAGTCACAACTCAGCCCGGCCGGCGCGATCATCGGTCCACTCCGCTGAACACCTCGCTCGACCGGACCGACGAAAACAGCGAACCTCGGCCCTATGAATGAGAGCGGAGGCGCAGCGGTGCATGCCCCGTTCGACCTGACCGGCAAGGTGGCGCTGGTGACGGGAGGGAACGGCGGTATCGGCCTCGGCATGGCCGAGGGGCTGGCTCGCGCCGGTGCCGCCGTCGCCATCTGGGGTCGAGACGGTACGAAACTGGAGAAAGCCGCCGAAAGACTGACGCAGCACGGCACCCAGGTGCATGCGGCGGTGGTCGACGTCAGCGACGCCGACGCCGTGGGGTCCGCCGTCGAGGACACCGTGCAGCACCTCGGTCGCATCGACGCGGTGTTCGCGAACGCGGGCGTCGGTGGACGCACCAAGTTCCTGGATCTCGGTGCGTCCGAACTGCACCGTGTCCTGGCCATCGACCTCGACGGCGCCCTGTGGACCCTGCGGGAGGCGGCGCGCCACATGGTCGCGCGAGCCGACGCCGGCGACCCCGGAGGGTCGTTGGTCACCATCTCAAGTGTCTCCGCGATCCGCGGTGCACCCACGCTGCAGTCGTACGCCGCGGCGAAGGGCGCACTCGTATCAGTCACCCGGGGGCTCGCCGTCGAGTTCGGGCGCCACGGTATTCGCGCCAACACGATCATCCCCGGCTGGATCCGCACCGAGATGACCACAGGCAGCTTCGACCAGCCGCACGTACAGGAAACGATCCTCAAGCGCGTGCCGATCCGCCGCTGGGGCAGGAGCGAGGACTTCGCCGGCCTGGCTGTCTACCTCGCGTCCGACGCCTCGGCCTACCACACCGGCGACACCCTGGTCGTCGACGGCGGCTACACGGTGTCCTGAAGAGAGTGTCACTCATGGAGAAGCAGATGAGCGAGCAACGAATCGACCCGGCGGCCGACGGCCCGGTCCTGGTGGTCGGAGCGACCGGGAAGCAAGGCGGAGCGGCCGCGCGAGCACTCCTCGCCGCCGGGGTCCCGGTGCGTGCCCTGGTGCGCGACCCCGACTCCGCGCGTGCCAAGGCGCTCGTGGAGCTCGGGGCGAGTCTGGCGGTGGCTGACCTCTACGACGCGGACTCGCTGGTCCGGCCGTGCACGGGGGTACGGGCGGTCTTCTCCGTACTCAGTCCGGACATGGCCCACCCGGAGGCCGATGCCGAACGGACCCATGCACGCAACCTCATTCCGGTGGCAGCAGCGGCCGGGGTGCGCCACTTCGTTCAGACATCGGCGTCCGGCGCCGGCCACCATCTGACAGCGCCTGGGTGGGAAGAGGGACGCTGGGACCGGTCGTACAGCGATCTGGTGCCGCCGATCAGTGACTACTGGACCAGCAAGGAGGAGGTCAATGACCTGGTCCGCAAGGCGGGCTTCCCGGCCTGGACCATCCTCTACCCCGCGACGTTCATGGAGATGTTCCTGCGCCCCTCGGTGTACTTCGAGGGACGGACAAGCAACCGTCTGATGGCCGCGGTCGACCCGGAGACGACCTACGCGCTCATCGCGGTCGAGGACATCGGCCGTGCGGCGGCCACCACCATCATGGAGCCCGACCGGTTCAACGGCGTCGAGCTGCAACTGGCGGGCGACGTCCTCACCTTCACCGGGATCGCGGAAGTGCTCTCGCGCGCCTGGGGTGAGCGGATCCTGCCCCCCGAACTCCCGATGACGGCCGAGCAGGCGCTGGCCAGAGGAATGGTCGCGCCGATCGTGCAGGCGAGTGAGTGGAACCGCGACGTGGGTCAGCCCGCCACGCCGGAGCAGTTCCGGTCCTTCGGGGGCGACCCGCTGAGCCTTGAGGCGTGGGCGCTGGCCCTTGCTGCGAGCCGATGAGCACCGGAGACCAGGTCGAGGGCCTGACTCGTCGGCTCCTGCGGGAGCACCCGCCGAGGACGACGTACCGGACGGCGTTTCTCGCCGCCCAGTACGAGGCGGGGCTGACCTGGGTGCACCACCCCGTCGGGCGCGGGGGGCTCGGCGGGGCGCGTGACGCCCAGCGCAGGGTGTTCGAGCTGCTCACAGCCGCCGGTGCGCCGAACCTCCAGGTCGAGAGCAGGCTGGCGTACTCGATGGGTGCGCCGAGCGTGATCGAGTGGGGCGACGCCGAACAGCAGGAGCGCTGTCTGCGGGCCATCGCGACGGGTGAACGCTGGTGTCAGCTGTTCTCCGAGCCGGGCGCCGGCTCGGATCTCGCCGCCATCGACACCCGGGCGGTTCGCGAGCAGGGCGGCTGGCGGGTGACCGGACAGAAGGTCTGGACGTCCATGGCCACCTCGTCTCAGCGGGGCATGTTGCTGGCGCGCACCGATCCGGCCCAGCCCAAGCACCGCGGGCTCACCTACTTCGTGATCGATCTGGCGACTCCTGGTGTCGAGATCCGGCCCTTGCGCCAGATCACCGGCGAAGCGGAGTTCAGCGAGGTGTACCTCACCGACGTTCACATCCCCGACACCGACCGTCTCGGCCCGGTGAACGCGGGCTGGAAGGTCGCGATGTCGACGCTGACGAACGAACGTGACATGTTCGGGACGAAGGCGACCGAGAGCGGTCCCGTCGAGCTTGCGCTCACCCTGTACCGCGAAAGGGCCGGCGATGATCCGGCGCTCCGAGCGCGACTGGTGCAGCTGTGGCTGCGCGGACACGTACTCCGTCTGTACGCCGCCCGTGCCGCCGGACGGCCGAGCGGTGCGCCCGGTCCGCAGAGCTCCGTGAGCAAGGTCGGATTCGCCGAACTGAACAAGGCCGGCTACGAACTCTGTCTCGACCTGCTCGGCGACGAAGCGTTGCTCTACGACACCTATGAACCCGGCGAGCTCACGGCGCACTCCGGCACCGGGGCCGCCCGGGACCCGCGTCTGCTCTTCCTGCGCTCCCGGGCCAACTCCATCGAAGGCGGGACGACAGAGATCATGCGCAACATCCTCGCCGAGCGAGTGCTCGGCCTGCCTGCCGAGCCGAGGGTCGACAAGGACCTTCCCTACTCCTCCCTCCGGCGTGGCTAGCCCGACGCCGACCGCGGCCGGCGTGGACGAGCCGGACGAGTTGCGCGACCTCCGCTCGACCCTGCATCGGATGCTGGCCGCCACGGCGCCCGAATCCGTCGTACGTGAACATCTCGACTCCCCCGAGGGATTCGACCGTTCGGCGTGGACGCGCCTGGCCACGGAGATCGGTGTGCAGGGGCTGGCCGTGGCGGAGGAGTACGGCGGCGCGGGCTGCGGGATGCGTGAGCTGGCGGTAGCCGGCGAGGAGCTCGGCCACTCGTTGTTCCCCGGGCCGTTTCTGTCCACGGTGCTGCTGAGCGCGACGCTCATAGCCAGGTCACGGGACGACGCGGCCATGCGGGCCCTGCTCCCCCGGATAGCCGACGGGTCTCTCGTCTGCACGCTCGCGCTGCCTCAGCACGGCGCGGGCTGGGGTGCCGACGCCACCACCGTGACCGCCGTCGCGGACGCGGGCACGTGGACACTGACCGGGAGGATCGACAGCGTCCTCGACGGCCAGGTCGCCGACGTCATTCTGGTGCCGGCCCGGCACGACGGCGTGATCTCGGTGTTCAGGGTGGACGCGAACAGTCCGGCGGTCGAGGTCCGGCCGGTGCTCGCCATGGACCAGACACGGCGGTTCGCCCACGTCGGTCTCACCTCGTCGCCCGCCGTGCGAATCGGCGCGCCGGGGTCGGCTCGACAACTCCTTGCGGACGCCGGATCCGTCGGCTCCGTCGGCCTGGCCGCCGATCAGCTGGGAGGTGCTCGGCGCATGCTCGAAGTCACCACCGCATACGCCCGGACCCGGTACCAGTTCGGGCGTCCGATCGGTTCCTTCCAGGCCGTGAAACATGCCCTCGCCAACATGCTCATCAGCACCGAGCTCGCCCGAGCCGCTCTCGACGACGCCGTCCGGGCGGTCGACGCGAACGCGCCCAACCTGGACACCGCGGTCGGCGTCGCGAACATCGTCTGCTCCGAGGCCTACTACGACGTCGCGGCAACGGCGATCCAACTGCACGGAGGGCTCGGCTTCACCTGGGAACACAGCGCTCATCTCTACTTCAAGCGCGCGACGGCCGACCGTGTTCTCCTGGGCACGCCGGCCCACCACGCGCGGCACCTGGCGGAAGCTCTGGGGCTGTGAGCTGCGCGAGGGCGCGAAACCTACGACCACTGTGCCGACGAGGCGGCCGGGAGTTCCAGGCCGTGACGGGTGAGCTCGTGTGCGAACCGGCTGGTCAGTTCGACGGTGCCCGAGCGCACGCCTCCGTCCGTGCCGCCCGGGTCGAGGTGAATCGTCCCGAACTGGTCATGGAGCTCGTCGTACAGGTCGTCGAGCTGTCGTATCCGGGAGCGACGGCTCGCGGAACGCCAGCTTCCGGCCTGCCCCAGCCGTCCGGTGCCCTGCCGGGTCGTGAGCAGTACGGCGCCCCGGTTCGAGAGCACTTGGGCACAGTGCACCAGGTGCGCCCACGTCGCAGCAGGATCCCACTGCGGATCCCGCACGTCGGCCAGCCCGGCAGCCAGGCACACCAGGTGCGGCCGCTGAGCGACGGCGACACGAAGCTGGACCCGTCGCACGTCGTACGTCGCGGCCCCCGCGCTCCTCGTGTCGCACCAGGAGACGTCGTGAGCTGCACCGATGACCCGCGCCAGCAGCTGAGGCCACCCCCTCGCCGTACGACCCGTCGTACGCAGGGTCGCCCCGTCCCCCATGACCGCCAGCCGGACGTAGCGGCGCTCCGCTCCCGTCGCCAGCCTCCTCCTGGGCGCCCCGATGGTCAGGTGCGGCGGCTGATGACTCATCCCTGTCATGTGGAAACCCCTGACGTCGTGGCGGGCGTCACACCCGATCCAGGTCAGGCTCGCCGGTCCCGAAGCTCCGGCAATCCCTCGATCTACCTACATGCCTACCTATGGTGTCCCCCGCTACGATCGGCTGATGGGTCGATCCGCCCACCGCATCGACGGTGAATCGTTGCCCGCCGAGGTCACCACCTTCGTGGGTCGCCGCCATGAGCTGGGCGAGGCCAGGAAGCTGCTGTCCTCGTCGCGGCTGGTGACCCTGACGGGTCCCGGCGGAGTGGGCAAGACCCGACTTGCGATGCGCATCGCCGATCAGGCACGTCGCGCATTTCCCGACGGCGTGGTGCTGGTCGAACTGGCCGAGGTCCGCAGCGCCGAGCTGGTGCCGCACGCTGTCGCCCTGGCTCTGGGTTTTCGCGACGAACCCTCCGGTTGGAGTGCCGAGAACCTGGCCGAGCGGCTCGCGGACAAGCATCTGCTGCTGGTGCTGGACAACTGTGAGCACTTCGTCATGGCCTGTGCTCTGCTGGTCAGGCGGATCCTCACGCGCGCTCCCGAGGTGCACGTCCTCACCACGAGTCGTGAGGCGATGAAGGTCGGGGGTGAATACACCTATGCCGTTCCGCCGCTCCCCGTCCCCACCTGGGACGTGGATTCCCGCGCCGCCGACCTGGCGCAGTACGACGGCGTCCGGTTGTTTCTCGACCGGGCTCAGGCCCGAGCACCTGGTTTCGTCATGACCGAGAGGAACGCGCCGCACGTCGCTCAGATCTGTCACCGACTCGACGGGATTCCCCTGGCGATCGAACTGGCCGCCGACCGCGTACGCGCTCTCCCCGTCGAACAGATCAACGCACGTCTCAGCTCCCGACTGCGGCTGCTGACGACAGGCGACCGCAGCGCTTCAGCACGTCAGCAGACCCTGCTCGCTTCCATCACGTGGAGCTACGACCTCTGCTCGCAGTTCGAGCAGCGCCTGTGGGCACGCCTGTCGGTGTTTCCGAGCAGCTTCGTCGTCTCCGCCGTCGAGTCCGTGTGCACCGGCGACGGCCTGGCCCCGGACGACGTCGTGGACCTGCTGACAGAACTGGTCGAGAAATCCATCCTGACGCGCGAGGAGGACGCCGGCCCCGAGGCGCGGTACCGGATGCTCGGCACCCTGCGCGAGTTCGGTCACGAACGGCTTGTCGCGTCGGGCGAGAGCCACTCCGTCCAGGAGCGGCTCGTCGAGTGGTGTACGCGATTGGCGACCCGGTACCGCGAGGGCTGGTTCGGGCCCGGCCAGCAGGAGTGGTCGTCCCGCCTGCGCGCCGAACACCAGAACGTCGCGTCCGCGCTGGGCTTCGCGTTGGATGCACGCCACCCCGCTCAGGCGATGAGCATCGCGTCCGACCTCAATCTCTACTGGGTGACGGCCGGCTTGATATCAGAGGGGCGTCACTGGCTCCGGCGCGGCGTCGAGGAGTCCGAGCCGGGTACCCCAGGCCGTGCCACCGCCCTGCGTTGGCTCGCGTACTTCTCCTTCTACTCGGGGGACGCCGGAGTCGTCCCCCAGCTCATCGCCGACGCACTGAGTGAGCTCGGGCCCGAGCCGGCCCCCGGCGATCTGGCCTACCTGCGTTTCGTCGAGGGAATGGCCCAGCTCGCCGAAAGCGATCCGCACGGGGCACAGGCTCCGCTCGACCAGGCACTCCGCCTGTTCGCGTCCACCGACGACGATGTCGGAAAGGCACACGTCCTCCTCGGATACGGCCTCACGCAGTGGCTGTGCGGGGATCTCGCGTCGGCGAAAGAACTCCTCCAGGACTGTCTGCGGCTCACCGAGCAGCACGTGGAGAGCACGCTGCATTCAAGTGCCCTGATGAACCTGGGCATGGTCGTCTGGGACGCGGGCGAGCCGGCAGCAGCCGAAGCCATGACACTGGAGGCCCTTCAGCTCAAGGTTCACGACGTGGAGCTGATCGGGCAGGCGATGTGTCTGGACGCGCTGGCCTGGTTCAGCGTCACCCACGATCCGCAGCACGCGGCCACTCTGGCCGGATGCGCCGAGACCGTATGGCGGCAGAGTGGCGCCTCCATCGAAACCGTCGGCGCCCTGCGCAAGTTCCGCGACGCCTCGCTCGAACAGCTGCGTGCCAAGTTCCCTGATCGCGTCCTGGCCTCGTTCATGGCCTCGGGCGCGGAGTTGTCGCCGGCTCAGGCACTGGCCTACGCCACGGGCGCGCAAGAAGCCGGCAGCGCGAGCGGCGATCACGCCGAGGTGTTCCGTCCCCTGACCAACCGCGAGTGGCAGGTCGCGCGGCACGTCGCGGACGGCCTTGGAAATCGACAGATCGCCGGCCGCCTCGCCATCTCGCCGCGTACGGTCGATGCCCACGTGGCTCACATCCTGGAGAAGCTGGCCTTCAGCAGTCGGGCCCAGGTCGCCGCCTGGGTGGCAGAACGACAACGCGAGCCCCGCGGCTGACACTCCGGCCTGCTGATGCCGCGCACGGCAGCCATCCGCATCCCTCACACTGACATATGCTGTATCGGACACGATACGTGAACTCATTGGAGGGTATGCGTTCGATGATCGAACGACCTGAGAACCTGACCGATCTCGTATTCACGGCGATCCGGAAGCGAATGATCGATGCGAGCCTTCCGCCTGGCAGCTCGGTCAGTGAGGCGATGCTGTCCAAGGACCTGCAAGTCAGCAAGACCCCGGTGCGCGAAGCGCTGCTGCAGATGCGCCAGATCGGGCTGGTGGCACCGTCCGGGCGTGGTCTGCGCGTCGTGGTGCCGACCGCTCGTATCATCCGCGACGCATTCGAGATGCGTGCCGGCCTTGAGGCGGCGGCCGCACGCTACGCCGCGGACCGCGCCACCCGCGAGCAGAAGAACGAACTGGTGGAGCTCGCGCAGGCCTCCGCCGAGGTGGCCGATGACTTCGAAGCCTTCCGTGACGCGGACACCTCTTTCCACCAGGCCGTCGCTGCGGCTGCGGACAACGCGATGCTGCACAAGGCGGTGGAGGACGCCGTGGTCCTCACGCAGGTCCTGCGCCAGCGGGACGTGCACGTCGAGCGGGATTTCACTCCGGACAGCAGGGAGCACATCAGGATCGCGCAGGCCATCAAGTCCGGTGACGGCGCAGCCGCCGCCGACCGCCTGTCCGAGCACATTCTGCGGATCATGGAACAACTGCTCCAGGCCTTCGGAGGGAAGGCGACCGGTGACGGCGGGCTCCGTCCCGCGGAACTGCGCTCGCCCGCCTGAGCGCAGTTCAGAGAAACCCTTCGCCACGCGCCGGACCGTCACGCCACTCCAGGGCGGCTTTGAGGCCGCCCTCGCCGAGCCGCTGCGCGAAGTCCCGGGCTCCGGGCCTCAGCGCTCCGCTGAGCGAGTGCATGGTCCATGCCTGCTGGAAGTGGGTCCGCATACCCATGATCTCGTAGGCCTGGTTGACGGACTCCTTGTTGGCGGCGAGCAGCGACGGCGCTATGTGGCTCATCGCGCGCAGCTCACGCATCGTCCGCTCCTCAAGCTCCTCGGGAGGAAAGGACTTCGCGACCCAGCCCATGGCCGCCGCCTCGGCGCCGGTCACACTGTTCCCGGTGAGCTGCAGGTACTTTGCCCGGGCCATGGTCATCCTCCACGGGAAGAACGGGATGTCGGGCGAGGTCATGCCGCGCACCGGCGGGTAGCCGATCTGGGCGTCATCGGCGACGAAAGCGATGTCACACAG
Organism: Streptomyces dioscori; assembly: GCF_003024195.1. Lineage (GTDB taxonomy): Bacteria > Actinomycetota > Actinomycetes > Streptomycetales > Streptomycetaceae > Streptomyces > Streptomyces dioscori. Next base: position 168,385 of record NZ_KZ679053.1, on the reverse strand, counting down.
GGACATCAGCTCCGTCCCTCCGGCCAGGCAATGGCCGTGCACCATGGCGACCACCGGCTTGAGCAGCTCCCAGACATTCATCCAGTCGCGCAGGCAACTGCGCGCCCACTGGTCGGTCCAGCCGTCGAACTCCTCGGCGTCGATCCACCGTTCCGGACGGGTTCCGTCGTCCCAGTAGGACTTCGTCTTCGGCTCTTCGCTCTCCGGCTCTTCGCTCTCCGGATCGGGTTGTCGTCCGGTCGACAAGGCATAGCCACCGGAGAACGACGGCCCGTTGGCCCGGATCAGGACAACCGTGACGTCATCGTCGCTCTCGGCCGTCCTGAGCGCGTCGATGAGTTCGCGGCGCAGCCGGAAGGTGAGCGCGTTGCGCCGTGCCGGCTGGTTCAGGGTCACCGTGGCGATCCGGTCCTCGACGGAATAGAGGATCTCCTGATACTCGGCCGGGGATGCGTCGGCCCCTGAGGGTGTCGTCATGGCTGCTCCTTGACTGCTGCGTGCGCTTCGAGGCTGGCTCGGAGCTCGGACTTGAGTACCTTCCCGGCGGGGTTGCGCGGCAGTGGACCGGTCCGGACGACCAGCACGGCGGGGACCTTGTAGGCGGCGGCTCGCTCGGCGACATGCCGCTGAAGCTCTGCCGACCCGATCGCCGACCCGGCCCGTACCTGCACCGCCGCCGCCACCTCTTCGCCGAGGATGTCGTGCGGGATGCCGAAGGCCGCGGCATCGATCACGTCCGGGTGGGTGGCGAGCAGTCCCTCCACCTCGGCGCAGTAGATGTTCTCGCCGCCGCGCAGGACCACGTCCTTGATCCGGTCGACGATCCGCAGGAACCCGTCCTCGTCCACGGTCACCAGATCCCCTGTGGCGAACCAGCCGTCGGCGTCACAGAACGATTCGTCCGGCCGGTTCCAGTAGCCCTTGGCCAGGGTGACGCCCCGCATCCGTGCCTCGCCGACCTCGCCCGGGCCGGCGTCGGACCCGTCGGCGGCCACCACCCGGACCTGGCTGACCGGGAAGGGCCGCCCGGCCGCGTCCGGCCGGGCGAAGAAGTCGGATGACGCGATGCCCACCATGGGACCGGTGGTTTCGGTGAGGCCGTAGCCGGTGCTGGCCAGGACCTCTCGCCGGAACTGGCGCCCGATCCGCTGGATCTGGTTGCCGGGTGTAGGTGCGCCACCCGTCCCGATCTGGCGAAGACTCGGCAGCGTCGTACCCTTCGCCTCGGCCTCGTCGAGCAGCTGCCGCACCATCGTGGGGACACCCGCGAAACCGTCGAGGCCGAGCGTGTCGATGAGAGCCACGGCCTTGGGGGCGTCCCAGCGGCGCATGAAGACGAGGTGCTGCCCGCGCCAGGCGGCCACGTAGAGCTTCGGAAGATTGGAGATGTGAAACAGCGGACCCCCGACGAGGGCCTGCGAGGGAGTGCGCACGGGCCGGACCGGTTCCGACCGGGCCCGGTTCGTCGCTGCGTGGAGGGCCCCCTGGTAGAGGATGTTCATGAGTCCGGTGGTGTGGGCGCGATGCGTGGCGACGACACCCTTGGGCTGCCCGGTCGTGCCGGAGGTGTACATGATCGTGGCATCGTCGTCGGGCGAGATCGCGGCAGCGAGTGTGCCGAGGTCTGCCACAGGGCCGGCCACGATGTCGTGCCAGGCCAGATCTCCCGCGTGCGCCTTCGGTGCGGCCTCGACCACCGTGCGCAGCGCCGGCAGACCGGAGCGGTGCTCGGCGACGAGCCGTGCGCGCTCACCGTCGGCGAACAGCAGGCAGGCACCGCAGTCGGCCAGCGAGCGGGCCAACTCCTCACCGTTCCACCAGGAGTTGAGTGGCACGGCCACGGCGCCGAGACAGGTCACCGCCGCGAACGAGAGTGCCCATTCCGGGTAGTTGCGCATGGCGATGGCAACGCGGTCGCCCTGGCGGACTCCGTGGTCGACGACCAGGCTTCCCGCGATGCGACTCACCATGGCGGAGTAGTGCGGCCATGTCACCGTACGGTCCTCGTAGGAGAGAGCCGCGGTGTCGCCCCACGACGCGGCTCGTCCGAACACCTCGGCCAGCGTCGTGGGCGCGTTCCGGTAGACCGTTGTCGGGACGCCGCGCACCGGCACCACCGAGGTCTCGAAGTCGGCGCCGGGCGCCACCAACGCGGCCTCGACAGCGGTGCGGGTCGATGTCTCCGGTGCCGTCGGCTCCCTGCTGGTGGCGATGCTCTCAGAAATGAGCGTGCTCCTCACTGTCGGGTCCACTGGCCATCCAGACTTACCCGGACCTGCCGATCGGGCCACTGTTCGGTTCCGGCGGACTGAACGGCCGCACGTTCAGGTGATGTCCGCCTCACCGAGCGGGCTCAGAGTGGCGAAGGCGCTCTCATGGAAGACGAGCGGTGAGACGTCGTAGGAGAGGCTGAGTGCCCGGATGCGGAGCAGGACCATGGTGTGGTCTCCGGCCGGTGTCTCACATTCGAGGACGCAGTCGAAGCGCGACACCGAGTCGGCGAGGAAGACCGCGCCGCCTTCTGTGACGTTGCCGAGATCGATGTTCGTGAAGCGGTCTCCCTCGCGCGCCGCCAGCTGGCGGGCCTCAAGTTGCTGGCCGGAGGCGAGCACACTGACACCGAGTGAGGGAAGTTGGCGGAGCACCGCCCAGGTGCGCGAGCTGTTCTGGGTCGCCACACCGATCAGCGGCGGGTCGAGCGAGACGGGGATGAACGCGCTGATGGCCATTCCGACCGTCTCCCCCTCGGGTGTCGTGCCGCACAGCGCCACGACTCCGCTCGGGAAGGTTCCGAAGGTACGACGCAGTGCCTCGGGGGTCGGATGTGTGTCGTTGATGTATGGCGTGTCCCGGGTCGTCTCCGAACGTTTCATACCAGTCCCTCCGCAATCGCCGCGTCGATGCTGGGCTTCTCACCCAAGTAGCTCGCCTCCAGCAGTTCCGCGTCGCGCCGGAGCTCGGAGGCCGTGCCTTCGGCGACCACCGAACCGTGGGCCATCACGTATCCGCGGTCGGCGACCGTCAGCGCGGCGAGGATGTGCTGCTCCACCAGGAGCACACCCATCCCGCGTTCGTCGGCGATGCTCCTGACGATCGGGAGCAGCCGTTCGACGATGATCGGGGCGAGCCCCAGGCTCATCTCGTCCAGGAGGATCACCTGCGGGTCTGCGACCAGGGCGCCGGCGAGTGCCAGCATCTGCTGTTCACCGCCGGAGAGCAGTCCGGCGCGCCTGCCCATCAGGTTCGCGAGTACGGGGAAGTGACCGAGGACGTCATCGATGGACACGCTTGAGCGGCGATGTCTCCGTAGTCGGAGGTTCTCCGCCACCGTCAACCGGTAGAACAGCCCGCGGCCCTCGGGCACGAGGGCGAGTCCGCGGCGTGCCACGACGTGGGCGGCCGCGGGGGCCGGTCTGCCACCGACGTGAACGGTGCCGCCCAGTCGCGGCAGGGCACCTGCGATAGTCAGCAGGCTGGTCGTCTTGCCGGCGCCGTTGGCCCCCAGGAGGCAGACGACCTCTCCCGCCGCGACGGTCAGGTCGAGGTGGCGGACGACGGGCAGCTTTCCGTAGCCGCAGCTGAGATCGTGGGTCTCGATGAGTGCGGTCATGATCCCACCTCTTCCTTTCCGACAGGAGCATCGTCTGCGTCCTCTGTCGTCTCGAACGACTGGCTGCCCAGGTAGGACTTGAGGACGAGAGGATCGGTGCGCACCGCTTCAGGAGTTCCGGTAGCGATCTGTTTGCCGAATTCGATGACGTAGACACGGTCGCAAACGCTCATCACCAAGTGCATGTCGTGGTCGATGAGCAGGCAGCCGACACCGGTACCCGCGATCCGGCGGAGCTGCTCGCCGAAGGCGAGGCTCTCGGTGCTGTCCAGTCCGGCGGCCGGCTCGTCCAGCAGCAGCACCTGCGGTTCCATGGCCAGGGCTCGGGCCATACCGACCGCCTTCTGTCTGCCGAGCGGCAGTTCGGAAGGCTTGCGGTCCGCGACGTCGGTCAGCGACATGAGTGCCAGGGCCCGCTCGACAGGCGCAGACGCCGGGGTCGTGGGCCGCACGGCGTCGCGGAGCATCCCCAGGGCTTCGTTGCCCGTCTCGTTGGCGACTCGCACGTTGTCGGTGACGGTGAGGTCCTCGAAGAGTTCACCGGCCTGCCATGTCCTGACGAGGCCACGCCGCGCGCGTTCATGCGCGGGCCGCCGGTCGAGACGGTCACCCGCAAGGTCCACGTCCCCCGTGCTGCGGGTGAACCCCGTCAGGGCGTCGACGAAACTTGTCTTGCCGGCGCCGTTGGGGCCGATGAGACCGACGATCTCGCCAGCACGCACGTCGATGTCGACGTTGGACACGGCTTCGACACCGCCGTATCTGACCGTGATACCGCGGGCGGAGAGCGATACGTCTCCGATCTGCCGAGGGGTCTTCGCAAGGGCCGGGCTGCTGCTGGACTCGGCGCTGCGGGCCTCGGGTTTCGTCCGGGACTTGCGAGGTGCCAGACGGGCCCGTGCCTTCTCGTAGTCCGACCGGGTCTTGCCCGCGAGGCCGATCGGGTTGAACAGGACCGTGAGGATGAGCGAGATGCCCGTGATCAGCATGTAGTAGCTGCCGAGGTGGAGATTGCGGTCCATGAACACGTAGACGATGCCGAGGCTCGCCGACACCCCCGCGAGGGCGGCGCCGCTCACGCTGGTGATTCCCGACAGGTATGCCGCTGCGAGGAACGACAGGCCCACGAACACCCCGAAGGAATCCGCGGACAGCTGTCCGCGGCTGTAGCCGATGAGGCCGCCGCCCAGACCCGCCAGGAAGGAGGAAGCCGCGAACGCCGCGAGCTTGACCCTCGGCACGTTGATGCCGATGGCTGCGGCGGCTCGCTCGTTCGATCGGATCGCCAGCATCGTCCGGCCGGTGCCGGATCGCATCAGATTTCCGACGCAGAGGGACGCCACCACGACGATGACGAGGACCATGACACCGAAGGGCAGCCGCGCGATCTCCTGGCCACCGCGCACCGAGAGATTCCACCCGAAGAGGGCCGGGTCGGGGATGAGGTTCGCCGTCGCCGAGACGAGCTTGGGGTTGGCAAGGACGAAGTCCTGCAGCGTGAGCGCGGCCGCCAGCGTCACCACGGCGAGTTGGGCGCCGCGGATGCGCAGCGCCGGGATGCCGACGAGGACTCCCGCGACGGACGCGAGAGACGCCGCGATGAACAGTGACAAGGGGAACGGCACCGAGTCACCGAGCTTGGACAGGACGATGCCGGCGACTCCCGCGAACGCCGCCTGTGCGAGCGAGATCTGACCGAGCAGTCCGGTCAGCAGCACCAGGGAGAGGGCGATCAGCGACACGGCCAGGCTGGTGATGACACCGAACCGGTAGGTGCCGGACGTCAGGGCGAGGGCGGCAAGGCCGACGGCTGACCAGGCCGCAACCATATGAGGACGGTTGCGTGGGACCAGTACGGCGGGAAGCGAGGACCGTACGTCGTCGCCACGGGTGGGGATCGCGCGGCCCAGCACGAAGAGGGCCACCACGATCACGAGGAAGGGCACCACGTTGGTGAGCCCCTGCTTGGCCCACTCGGGCCACCAGTCCCTGGTCTGGGAGAAGTACTGCAGGACGGACTGGACCACACCGAGCGCCAGGGCGCCGAGGAGGCCGACCGTGAGCGAGCTCAATCGGGCAACGAGCGCGCCCGCCAGCGCGGGAACCACCAGGAGCGGCATGGTCGAGGGTGAGAGGGTGCCCGTAGCGGGTCCGGCCAGCACCAGGACCAGGGCGGTGAACATGGAGGAGAGCGTCCAGGTGACCAGACCGGTCGAGGTGGGTGACAGTCTGGCGAAGCCGGCTGCTCGCTCGTTCTCCGCGGAGGCCTGGATGGCGAGGCCCATCCGGGACTTGCGGAACCAGAGCGCCAGTGCGACCGACAGCACGACCGTGATGCCGACCAGCCAGAGCCGGTCCTTGGCGACGTTGACGCCGGCCAACTCCACCACGCCCTGAGGGAGGACCACCGATCGCAGCAGCGGGACGGTGCCGTACTTGAGTCCTACGACGGCCTGCAGGGTGAGCAGGATCCCGACGGCGGCGACCACCTTCGCCAGGGGAGGTGCCTTGCGCAGCGGCCTGGAGACCGCCAACTCGGTCATGGCACCCAGAAGTCCGGCGACTGCCACCGCTGTCGCGACGGCCAGCCAGTTGGGCGTGTGTCCGACGTCGAACGAAGGAAGCCATGGCACCGGCAGCGTCAGTCTTCCTTGCCGCAGCTCCTCGTAGACATACATGGGCACCGCGGCCATCGCTGCGGCCGCGAAGTTGATCAAACCCGTGCCCTGGTACGTCAGAACGACCCCGAGGGTCAGAGCGGCATACACCGCTCCGACACCCAGGCCGAGCACGAGAAAGAGGAGGATTTCGCTCACTGTGCGGCTCTCGCCTTCTCGCTCGAAGTGACCTGTCCGGTCACGGCAGGACCGCGGACATGTCGACGGGCTGGTCGGGCAGCGGCTCCAGGACGCGGTCCTTGCCCGGGGCGGCGTAGACGTTCCCGGCCCCACAGGCCGTCGTGTCGGGCCACGTCGGAGTGGAGCAGTCCCAGCCGTTGAGGCGGAAGGGTTCCCGTTCGCCCTTCCACGTTCGCAGTCCGCTGTGAACAACCTGGGCCGTCAGGGATTTGTTCTTGGCACCGAGGTCCCGAAGCAGCTGGCCGGCCATGAGCGCGGTGTAGAAACCGGTCTGACGCTGAGTCACGCTGCCCTTCGCCGGCAGGTTCGAGGTGTAGGCCTCGAAGATGTCGAGGTCCTTCTTCACCCGGGCCGGCGGGTTGGCGAATTCGGGGAGGTAGTACGGGGCGCTGAACAGGACCTTCTGAAGCACGCTCGGGTCCAGCTGCGGGATGATCTCCGTGTTCGCCCCGGCGGTGATGTAGCCGCTGAAGCCCGCCGCCCGGAACGCCGGCACGGCGGCCAGACTGTCCGCGGCGACATAGGTGCTGATCGCGTCCGGCCCCCACGCGAGGACCGTCGCCGACTGAACCGTCCAGTCGGACTGGGCCGGGACGTAGAACACCTTCGCCTTCAGCCTCAGCTTGGCCGCGGCAGGCTCGATGACGGTTTTGTAGGTGTCGTGGCTCGCCGGGTTGTCCACCAGGACGACGGCCGCCTTCGAGGCACCCAGCTTCTGCAGCTGGACAAGGTTGGCCGCGTAGCCCTCTTGCGCGGACCCCTGCATGAAGTAGGCGTCACCCACCGCCGAGTTCACACCCGGGGTCAGCGGGAAGTTCCCGAACTCCGCAAGTCCGGCGGACTTCAGCACGGGAAGCATGGCGTCGGCGCCGAAGTCGGCGCCTTGCACGGCCAGCACAGCCTTCTGCTCGACGAACTGGTTGGCACAGTTCACCGACGCCTCGGGCGTTCCGTCGGTCTTGCAGTTGATCGACTTGAGCGGGTGGCCGTTGACGCCACCCAGCTGCTTGTTGATGTAATTCACACCGGCTTCGAAGCCGAGCCGGACGTCGGCGAGTGAGATGGAACCGCCTTCGAGGTTGTGAAAGCCGATCGTGACCGGGTCCATCGTCTTGTCCGCGGCTTTGCCGCCTGCGATGGTCGGCGCTTTGGCCTGCGAGCCGGACGAATCCGCCTTGTTGCCGGAGTCAGTACTTCCGCAAGCAGTACTCACAGCGAGCAGGGTGGCGAGGGCAATTCCCCCCGCGATGTTGGATGTTCTCACTGCCTCACCTCTCGGTTGAGCAGACGGTCCCGCCGCCTGTTCCGGCTGCGCGTGCGATGTGCATCACCCGCCGGATGGAGCGGCACGATACATGAGATATCGTACGTCGCAATAGACTCAAGCGGAGGAATCATGAAGACGCTTCGTGTTGCTCGTGACGGCCAGGACAACCCCCGGCTGGAGTCCTTGCACCTGCCGTTCATCACGCCAGGACCCACTGCTACCGCTCATGACCATGAACTGGCTCCCGATCCGAGCAGCGTCTACGCCGTGCGGCAGGTACGGTCGGCGGCCGCTCCTGCCGGGCCGCTCCAGGAGCTCACCGGCACCGGTGAGCGGCGGCTCGTCCTGGTGATCTCGGGAACGATCCAGGTGGTCGTCCCCGACATGCGGGCCAGCCTGGGTGCGGGTGACGTGCTGTTCCTCGATGTTCCCGGCCCGCTCGCAGCGCCCGTGCTCATCCGGGCCGCATCCCCCTGTTCCTACCTCCAGGTCGAGGTCGAACCGGCCTGGCTGCCCATCGGCACCGTGCCGCCGGCTCTCGACGAGGGCCGGCGGACGGCATACGGTTCGCCCCGCCTGCTTCGCATGTTCTCCGACGGCGAGGTCGCCCACCTGTCACCCTTCGACGACCTGTTCCCGGCTCCGGGCGACAAGGCTCAGGAGGTCGACGCGCTCAGCTTCGTGTGCCTGTCACCATCCATGAAATCCGACTGGCACACCGAGCCCGGAACGAGTCTGCTCATCGTGCTCACCGGCGGGTTCGAGATCGAGGTCGGCGGGAGCGGCGGGCGACGGACCCTCAGGGCGGGCGATGTCTGCCTCGTGGAGGACTTCGAGGGCCAGGGGCACAAGAGCTCGTCGGACGGCGAGACGCGCTTCGCGGTTCTGGCCCTCCCGAAGGACCACCTCTGGAGTCGGGACGGCCAAGCGGAAGAGGCAGCGGCATGACCGGTCGGATCGACCTCTTCGAGGCACTGGAAAGCTGCCGATCGATCCGGCGGCTGCGTCCCGACCCGCTCCCCGACGAGCTGCTGGAGAAGCTGATCCACTACGCGACCCGCGCGCCGAGTGCGGGCAACAGCCAGTTGTGGAAGTTCCTGGTGGTGACGGCACCGGAGGACCGCCGCTGGTTCCGGGACATGCTGGTCGAGGCAGTCGGCCACCGGTTCCCTGAACCTCCGCCCGCCGACACCTCGGCGGCCGCCGAGGGACGACGCCGGTACCGACGGTTCATCTTCGACTTCGACCGGATCCCGGTACTCGTCCTGCCTCTCATCGAGAACGCGTTCCCCGACCGGGACAACCCCGATGTCCGCTTCGCGTGGTCGTCGATCTACGCAGCGACGCAGAACCTGCTCCTCGCAGCCCGCGGTCTCGGGATCGGGGCGGCGATGACCACGAACCACCTTGAGAACGAACCCGCGGTCCGCGAACACTTCGCCGTCCCGGCCACGTTCGAGATAGGCGCGACCATCCCCCTGGGCTATCCCATCGGCCGCTACGGCCCGCTGACCCGCCGACCGGTGATCCCGACGATGTACCGTGACCGTTTCGGCGCGCCGTGGGCTGCGGGCCAACCAGATCGAGCGTCCACTGACCCCGCCGACTGAGATACGGTATCTGATATAGACATTCGGTGGTGCGGACCTTAGGGTTCCCATCCATGGAACTGGTCACGGAACCCCGACTTCGCGAGATCATCGAACAGATCACGCCCCTCCTGGCCAACAGCCAGGCTCCCGCCGTCAGGCAGCCGCCGGCCGACCCCGTCGCACGGGACGCATGGTTCACCGAGGTCGCGCAGGAGCGCGCGAGGCAGCAGGCGCAGATGAGCGGAGGCGGCACAACGCCGCCGGCCATCGAAGGTGTCGAGGTGAGCGAGATCCGCATTCCTGTCACCGGGGAGTGCGGATGGTCCGCCTGCGCCGCGTGCACGACCGGTTCGATCGACGCGATCGTGTACCGGCCCGTCGACGTGGCGACGGCACCCGCCTACCTGCACTTCCACGGCGGAGGCTTCTGGATCGGCGGCGGGCTCGACGTGCTGCGGGCCAACGCCATGGTGCACGGCGCGCGTGCCCGCGAACTCGGCGTCGTCGTCATCGACGTCGACTACCGGTTGGCGCCGGACCACAAGTTCCCGATCCCTGTCGAGGACTGCTACACGGCTCTGACCTGGGTCGCGGCCAATGCCGACCAGCTCGGTGTCGACCCGGCCAGACTCGCGGTGGGCGGCGGCAGCGCAGGCGGCAACCTGACCGCCGGGGTGGCGCTGATGAGCCGCGACCGAGAGGGGCCGGCCCTCTCCGCACAGGTGCTCAACATCCCGGTCACCGACAGCGGCTGCAACACCGCCTCGATGCGCCTGTTCGCCGAGGGCTACGTCATGACCCGACAGAACGCCTTGGAGATGTGGGACATGTACCTCGCCTCCCCGGCCGACGCACATCATCCCTACGCCTCCCCCATGCACGCGTCCAACCTCCGCGGCCTGCCCCCCACGCTCGTCGTCCTGGGCGACTACGACGTCCTGCGCGACGAAGGCAGCGCGTACGCCCGGCGCCTCGTCGATGACGGAGTCACCGTGACGATGCGGCGTCTTCCTCAGACCCACGGTGCTGAACTCCCCGAGAACGGACCTGAGACCGAGCGCCTGATCAACGAACTCCTCCGCGCGAACCTGCTCAAGAACTAGGGCGCGTCCTCAAACGGATCTTGCCCGGAGCAGGAACGACGCGAGTGTGACCGCCGCTTCTTAGGAGGTTGCGGTCTTCTCGTATCGGGTGGCGATACCGCGGAAGCCTTGAGCTGGTTGAAGCGGCGTTCGACGACGTTGCGTTGGCGGTAGACCTGCCGGTCGAACGTCGATGGCCGCCCGCCACGCGGCCGCGGTTGTGCCGGTGTCCGGTATGGCGGTGTTACGAATTCCGTTAGGACCGATCGTTCTGCCTCGTTGTCCGCAGCAGCGCGCCCGTACGGCGTTCCGGCGCCTGCCGGCCAGGACCGTCAACTGGGCCTGTCACCGCTCCTCGGCCTCACTGACTCGCCCCGCCGGCCGGACGATCGGCGGCGGGGCGAAGTCGTGTACTGAGGATGCTGATTCTGGTGATCGACCGATGTCGTGCACAGCCACTCGTCAGAGAGACGAGCCGCCGTCGGTGCCGATGACCTCACCGACGATGGCGCTCGCCGCGTCCGTGGCGAGGAACGCGACCACGTTGGCCGTCTCCTCGTGCAGGAGGTAACGGCCCAGTTGGTTGCGGATCAGGGAGTAGAACCACATGTCGTTGAGCACCGGGATCTTCTCCTTGGTGCGCACCATCGACGCCGGGTTCACCCCGGCCACGCGGATGCCGTGGTGGATGACCTCGGCGGCGAGGAACTTGGTGAAGGAGGCGAGCCAGCTCTTGCCGGTGCCATAGAGGAGGTTCTTCGGCGCAGTCGGCATGTTCGCGGAGGCACTGCCGATGTTGATGATGTGTCCGCGGCCCTGCGGAATCATGTAGTCGAGAACAGCTCTGCTCGCGTACATCGGTCCGGCCATGGTGCCCCGGATGGAGCGGTCGAGATCGTCCCGGGTGGCCGTACTGAAGTCCACTACGGCGACGTCGACGGCGCTGTTGACCAGGACGTCGATTCCGCCCAGCAGCGAGTGACATTCCGCCATCCACCGCTGGACGTCGTCCCAGTCCGTCGCGTCACCATGGACGCCGAAGGCCCGGGTCCCCCACTTCTCGGCCACCCGGGAGGCCACGCCGTGCGGGTCCGGACCGGAGTACTGCGGCATGCTTCCGGTCGCGTCCGTGGTCTCGACCTTGATGTCGACCAGGGCGACGTCGGCACCGAGGCCGGCGAACCGATTGGCGCAGGCCTGCCCGAGCCCCGCGCCACCTCCGCCGGTGATGACCACCTTCCTGCCACGCAAATCGAGCAGGTCCGTCAGGCGCTTCTCGACCGAGTCGAACGGCATGCGCTGCTCGTCCCACAGGACCTCAAGGCTGTCACCCGCCTCGACAGCGCGGGAGTAGAGCTTCTTGAAGTAGTCGTTCCCCATGATCTCGTCCCTCTCAGCGGTATCGGGTCACAGGCCCAGGCGGGTCGGCTCTTCAGCGTTGCCGAAGGCCACATGGCCGGCGCCGTCGACCGCGCCGCGCATCTCGGCTGCGAGGGGTGCCTCCAGCTCGTGCAGCCGCGGCAGCACCTCCTTCGCGAAGAGCCGCATGGATCGCTCGGCCTGCTCGCTCGGCATCGCCCCGAACCGCACATTGAGGACGAACTCGTCCGCGCTGGTCTTGCGCTGAATCTCCTTGAGCTTTTCGAAGACCTGGTCCGGTGTGCCCCACGCCTGCGGGCGCGCGCTCTTCTCCGCCAGGGTCTCCTGGTCGGTGATCGCGTTGCTGAGCTTGGCGTACTGCTCGTACCCCTTGGTGTTGCGGAATCGCTCGGGGTCGTCGAACTGGTAGTGGCGCCTGCTGCTCTCGCCCGCTTCGAGGGAGTGCACCTTCATGGCCTGCCAGGCCTCCTCCTCCGTCTCGGCGCAGGTCATCCGCACCACGACAGTGGGCTGAGTCGGCTTGAGTCCGTTGCCCGCCCGAATGCTGTTGAACGCCGCGACGTCCGACGAGTAGTCGTCCCAGCTCTTCTGGTTCGTCATCAGCATTCCCAGCCCGGCATTGGCCGCGATGGGAAGCGTCTCCGGACTGGTCCACGCGATCCTCATACGGTCCATGAGCCGCTGCGGGTTGCGGTAGGAAGGACGGATCGTGGTCTCGGGGATCGTGAAATGCTCGCCCTCGTGCGAGAACCACTCCTGGGACATCGCCTTGCGAAGGATGTCCAGGGTCTCGTTGAAGCGGCTGCGCGCCTCGGCCATGGGCACGCGGAACGCGTCGAACTCCCGGACCGCCGCGCCCCGGCCCATGCCCAGGGTGAGCTGGCGGCCCTGCAGCAGATTGTCGAGCGCGCTGATCTGGTCCGCGACCACGATCGGGTCGTACCAGGGCAGCACCACGATCATCGTGCCGAAGTCGATGCTGCTGGTCCGGCCGGCCATGAAGGTCAGGTGCTGCAGCGCCCCACCGGTCATGACGTACGGCGTGAAGTGGTGGTCGATCGCCCAGTACGAGTCGAAGCCCAGCGGCTCGACCAGCTCGGCCAGCGCGATCTCCTCGTCATAGATCTGCTGGTCGGTCACCTTCGGCGGGCCGGGAGCCTTCGAAAGGAAACGGTCCCAGTCGAGGTAGTTCTGAAAGTTGAAGTGGACTCCGACCTTCATGGTCTCTCCTCCAGCAACGTCTAGGGCCCCCGTGCCACGAGTTGTGGGCCCGGCGGACGCTCGGCGCCCTGAGTCAAACAGCAGCCCGGTCGCGGCTCCACGACTTCGTTCCGGCTCGCAGAACCAGTCGAAACGGGGCGGTCGGTGTTCTGTTCTGCGAGACGTCACCCTGGTCGGTGCACGTGTTCACGCCCGAGACTCATGCGGCAGGTCCGAGCGCGTCGCGCCCACCTCCTGCACCCACCACGAAGGGCGGATGCTCCAGATGAAGATCGGCGCTCAGCTCGCTGTCACGACTCGTACGATCGACGCCGTCACACTGGCACGGGAGCTCGAATCCCGGGGATTCGAGTCGTACTGGGCCCCCGAACACACCGTCGTACCCAAACACCCGGGTATCGCCTTCCCCATGACCGGCGGCGAGATCCCCGACGTCTACCACCAGATGGCAGACCCGTTCGTCGTCCTGAGCATGATGACCGCCGTCACCAGCAGCCTTCGCGTCGCCACCGGCGTCTGCCTGGTGCCGGAACATACGCCGCTCACACTCGCCAAGGCCGTCTCCACCCTGGACGCGTTCAGCGGAGGCCGCTTCATGTTCGGCCTCGGCACCGGATGGCTGCGCGAGGTCACCGAGCTCCACAACCCGGCCGCGGCAGCCAAGCCCTGGGGTTACACCATCCAGGCCGTCGCGGCGATGAAGGAGCTGTGGGCCAACGAGTCGGCGCGGTACGACGGGGACCTCGTCGCCTTCCCGGAGATGGTCTGCGATCCACGGCCCATACAGCGCCCGCATCCGCCCGTGATCGTGGGCGCGCAGCCCACACCGGTCGCCGCGAGGCGTATCGCCACCTGGGCTGACGGATGGCTCGCCACCGGCGTGACACCGGCACAGGTTGCCGAGTTCCGGGCCGCCATCGACGCCGAGTGCGCACGGATCGGACGGGACCCGAGCGAGGTGTCCGTCACCGTCGGTGTACGCGACCCCGGCGAGGACATCCGTGAGGCGTACGCCGCGGCCGGCGTCGAACGTCTGATGGTCCTCCTCTACAACCACCCGGGCACCCGCATCCCGTTGGAGGACTGGGCGGCGGTCGGCGTCGCGACCTTGTCGGCCCCGCCGCCGACCCCGGACGAGACCCTGCGCGCGCTGGACGCGGTGACAGCCATGGCGGGCCTGTGAGTCGCCGATGGGTCCCTCGGACCCTGCTCGACGGCTTGACGTTCGCCGAGAGTCCACGGTGGCGAGACGGCCGACTCTGGTTCTCGGACATATTCGCGCACCGTGTGATGACGGTCGACGAGTCGGGTCGAGCAGAGGTGGTCGTGGAGTTCACCGGCGGTGAGCGTCCCAGTGGCCTCGGCTTCCTGCCCGACGGCCGGCTGCTCATCGTGAACCTCAGTGAACCGAACATCCTCCGACTCGACACCACGGGCGAGGTCGTCGTACACGCCGACCTGTCCGAGCTGGCCGTAGGCGGACTCAACGACATGGTGGTAGACGACCAGGGGCGCGCCTACGTCGGCTCGATGGGCACTCACTCGAACGCTGAGAAGCGACCTGTCGACGCGGACGGCGTCGTGATCCTGGTCGAGGCGGACGGCCGCGCGAGGGTGGTCGCCGAGCGGCTCGACGCACCCAACGGGCCGGCCTTCCTCGACGGCGGGGACACCTACGTCGTCGCGGAGTTCCCAGCTCAACGGCTGACGGCGTACGACCGTGGGGTGGACGGGTCACTCTCCGCGCGCCGGACGTGGGCCGATCTCGCACCGGCCGGCGCCGACGGGATCTCCGTCGACCCGGCAGAAGGGATCTGGTGCGCATCGCCGTGGACGTCCGACGTCCGGAGGGTCCTCGAAGGCGGCGCCGTCGCCGATGTCGTCGGCTTCGGCGACCGGATGCCGTTGGCTTGCGCGGTCGGCGGCCATGACGGTCGGACGCTCTTCGTCCTCAGCTGCGTCGGGGGCGCCGAAGCCATCGCGGCCCGGACCTGCACCTCGGTCATCGAGACAGTCCGGCTCGCCTCCTGAGGGAGACGGCCGGACTGCCGGTACGGCTGCGGAGCAGATCATCGCTCCTGTCCGCCTTGTCGGTCCGTCGAGGACCTGACGGGTGTGCGTGCGTCGACACCCGTCCCTCGCAGTGGTCTTGACGTCGCTGCCCGGCGTCGACGTCAAGACCAACCGGTCAGAGCGCTCCGTCCGCGCGGAGCTCGGCGATCCGGGCGGCGTCGAGCCCGGCGAGTTCCTTGAGCACTTGGTCGGTGTCCTCCCCGTAGCTCGGCCCCGACCGGCCGTATCTGCCGCCGATGTAGGTGGGCGTCTCGGAGAACCAGGTCGGATGCTCCTTGACCGGCCAGCGGCCGAGTTCACTCTGCTCCAGCTCCACCTGCCAGCCGAGTGCGTCCAGTTGCGGATCGGACTCGTGACGATCCTCTGCGGTCTGGCACACGCCGGCGGGCACTCCCCTCGCTTGCAGCTCATGCATGAGCTCGAAGCCGTCCCAGTTCCGGGTCACCTCGGCCAGGTACCCATGCAGTGCGTCAGCGTTCTCGATCCGGTCCACCAGTCTGGTGAAACGGTGGTCGTCACGCAGTTCCTCGATACCGAGGACGTCGGTCACGCCGTACCAGTGGGCATCGGTGAACGACGCCAGCGCCAGCCAACGGTCGTCGCCCCGCGTGGGGAACGCCCCGTGCGGAGCGGCCTTCTTGTACGGGGAGGCGTTGCCGTAACGAGCCCAGTCGCGGCCGTTGGCGGTCTTGTCCAGGATCGCCGTCCCGGTGAGATACAGGCCCGTCTCGCCCTGGGACGCGTCGATATGGCAGCCCAGCCCTGTGACATCGCGCCGGTAGAGCGCGGCGAGTATGGCCGTCGACATGTTGTACGCCCCGAACCAGTCCAGGTAGGAGTAGCCGATCCCCGCCGGCGGAAAGGGGGCGGGCAGTCCCGACATGTCGCTGATCCCGGAGATCGCCTGGGCGCTGGGCCCGAAGGTGCGCACCTTGCCGTAGCTCCCCCGCTCGCCCAGGCCGCTCTGCTGCACGTAGATGATGCGCGGGTTGAGTTCCCGCAGCCGGTCGTAGCCGAGTCCCATCCGGGTCATCGTGCCGGGCGAGAAGCCCTCCAGGACCATGTCGGCATCCCTGATCAGGTCTTCGAGGATCTTCCGTGACTCCGGGTGCTTCAGGTTGAGGGAGAGCGACCGCTTGCCGGAGTTGATCTCCATGAAGGAGCCACTGCGGTTCGGGCTGCCGTCGTCCCCCGTGTAGACCGGGGTGGGCAGGGCGTCCACAGCGGCGTCCCGTTCGGCGCGGCCTCCTGGTGGGCAGGCGCCGAGCGGACTGAACCTCATGCGGTCCGGTCGGCTGATGTGCTCGACCTTGATGACGTCGGCGCCCGAAGCAGCGAGGAAACGACCTGCGCCGGCACTCGCCAGCATCCAGCTCATGTCGACGACGCGCACGCCGGACAGGGCGAACGGCTTGCCGTGCGGGCTGGTGACGGTCGTTTCGTTGCGAGGTGAGGTGTAGGCCGGTCGCTGTTGTGGCCGGCCACGGTTCCACTCTGCCTCGATCTCGTCGGTGTGCTCACCCACCAGCGGCGGCCGCGGTCCGCGGGGCCATTCGAACTCCTCCGTGACCCACTTCCCGCCGGTGTAGAGGAAGGTACGGTCGAGCTCGGGGTGGTGGACGTCGAAGAACGCGCCTCTCTGCAGCCAGTGCTCGTCCGTGGCGTTCTCCTCGGGGCGCCGCACCGGTGTCCAGGGAAGATTCAGCGCCTGTGCGTCACGCCACACGTCTCGCTCGAACAGGGTCTGCCCGAGGAGGAGGTTGACCTGATGTGCCAGCCGGTCCCGCGCCTCATCGCTGTTCCGGTAGTCCGTGGCGTACTTGGGGTCGTCCAGGTCGGCCTCGAATCCGTACGTGCGCAGGAGCTCTACGGTGGCGTCCCATTCGTCGCCCTGGGAGCGCACATAGGTCCGGTACGGCAGGACGTAGCGGCCGTCCTTGGTCTGAGCGATCGAAGGACTGCGAGCCGACGTGGTCGAGTGCCGGCACGTCACGCGGCGGTGCACCTGCTTGAGATAGATCCAGTCCGGTAGGTCGGTCTCGGTGTTCTGGCTCACTGCCTGGTGCACGCTCGTCGACAGCGCCTGTCCTCGTCCCGTGTGCAGCCGGTAGGTCAGAGCCGCCAGGATCGACATCGCCGCCATCTCGCCGGCGATGTAGTACGCCTGCCACATCTGGGGGGCGATGGGTGGGGTGTCGTATCCGTTCGCCGGGTCAGGATCGTAGCCGCAGTTCATCATCACCCCGCCCAGGGCGAGATGGACCAGGTCGCTTCCCTCGTAGTCGCGCCATGGGCCGATGTCGCCGAACGGAGAGATCCTCGCGTGGATCAGGTCGGGCCGGACCTGTCGCAGTGCGTCGTACCCGAGGCCGCGTTCGAGGAGGTGGTTCCGCGGCGTGCTGTCGAGGACCACATCCGCCTGGGCGGCCAGGGTACGGAATCGCTCCTGGTCGGTTTCCGAGTCCAGGTCGAGGACGATCGAACGCTTTCCCAGGTTGTGGTGCCAGAAGTGCAGACTGCGATCGGGATGGGGCTCGTCGTCGAGGAACGGGCCGTACGTCCTGGTCTTCGCACCGCCCGGCGGCTCGACCCGCACCACATCCGCGCCCAGACCGGCCAAGACCTTCCCACAGTATTCGCCAAGCTCGTCGCCGACCTCAAGAACACGCAGCCGGCCCAGGAACGCGAAGTGCTCTCGGAGTTCCTTGTCCGGCAGGTCGCCGGGCCAGGTGATCCCCTCGTGCAGTGCGTAGCTCATGACAGCCTCCTCGTTTCGAGATACGATATCCCATACAGCACATGTCAATGTCTGATATCTCAAGATCGAGTTGCCCCACCAGGCGCGAAAGCGAGGCAAAGAGTGGCCACCCCATGATCCAGAGACCTGACAACCTCACCGACCTCGTATTCGCCGAGATTCGCGACCGCATCGTCAATGCGTCACTGCCACCCGGCAGCCCGGTCAGCGAGGCGACGCTCGCCAGGGAGCTGATGGTGAGCAAGACACCGGTCCGCGAAGCGCTCCTGCGGATGCGCCGCATCGGACTCGTGGAGCCGACACCGCGAGGGCTCCGCGTCACGCTCGCCTCGGCCCGGTCGGTACGGGAGGCGTTCGAGTACCGCGCCGTTCTGGAGTCGGACGCCGCGACCTACGCCTCCCGCCACGCCACGGGCGAACAGCTCGAAGTCATCGCACGGTGGGCCGCCGAGTCCCTGGACTGCGCCCGCGGCGGCGATCCCTCCGGCTTCCGGCGGGCAGACCAGGAGTTCCATGTGGCGGTGGCGAACGCCTCGGGAAACGGGTGCATGCGTTCCGCCGTCGAGGACGCCTTCGTCCTGACGGTCGCACTGCGCCGGCGGGACGTCGGCCTGGTCCGCGACCTGGTCCCCGACGCGCTCGAACACCTGGAGATCGCCGACGCCCTGTGCGAGCGCAACTCCACCGCGGCGAGCACCCTCCTCTCGGGCCACGCGCTGCGCATCATGGACCAGTTGCTCGACGCGATGGCGCAGTCCGCCGCCGTGGTCGCCAGGTGAGCCCCGCCATGCGCCCCCTGCCCCGACCCACCGACCTGTCGCGCCCGTTCTGGGACGGCTGCCTCGGCGGAAGACTTCTCGTGCAGCGCTGCGCGAACTGTGAGCGGTGCTTCTTCATCCCCAGCGCCTTCTGTCCCCACTGCCTGGACACCGACTACGCGTGGGTCGAGTCCTCGGGGCGCGGCCACGTCGTCACCTTCACCGTCGTCTGGCGGCCACCGACTCCGGCCTTCGACCCGCCCTACGTCGTGGCCGTGATCCGGCTGGAGGAGGAGTACGAGATGTTCACGAACATCGTCGGTGCCGAGCCGGACACGGACCTGATCGGGGCCGCAGTTCGGGTCAGGTTCCATCAGGAGTCCGCGGACGTCGCCCTGCCGTTCTTCGAGCTTGCGGCGGCGACCGGGCGGCGCCCGTGAGAAGCCGACAGCCGGTCATCGTGGGTGCGTTCAACACGCGACAGGCGCGCAAGCTGGCGGGCGAGACGTCCGACACCGTGACCGCGGCCGCGATCAGGGGTGCGTTGAGCGACGCCGGCCTCACCGTCAAGGACGTCACCGGCGTCAACATCCTGCCGGGACTGGACTATCAGAACGGCTCGCGTAAGTTCGGTTACGCGCTGGGCATCCCCTACTTCTGGGCCGGCCGCGCCATGCCTGGTGCCGCATCGGTCCTTGAGGCGGCCACCGCGATCGAGGCCGGTGTCACCGACGTCGTGGTGCTTGCCGCCGGCGAGGCCGGGATTCATCAGAACGCCGCGACCACGGCGCCCTGGACCCGGCCCTCGAACGAGTTCATCGAGTGCTGGGGACTGATGACTCCCGCCGAGTTCGCCCTCTCGGCCAAGCAGTACATGCACAGGTTCTCGGTCGACCCGCTCAAGGTCGCCCAGGTGGCAGCAGTGATCCGGAACAACGGTTCACGGAACCCGGAGGCCGTGTACTGCGGTCGCGGCCCGTTCACGGCAGAGGACATTCTGGCCTCACGCATGGTCGCGGACCCCTACCACCTGCTGGAGTGCGCCACGACCGCCGAAGGAGGCAGTGCTCTCGTCCTCACCACGGCGGAGCGCGCCCAGGACCTCCCTGGCGTCGCTGTCTCCGTGCTCGGCGGTGGTTCCGAGAGCTGGGGGCCGAGCTACACACATCCACCGACCTACGAACGGGTCGGGATGCTGGGCCGGGACGCGGCCGACCGCGCCTTCGCACGCGCCGGGCTGACCCGTGAGGATGTCGACGTCTTCGAGCTGTACGACAATTTCAGCTGGGAGATCATCCGGTATTTCGAGGCGTTCGGCTACTGCGGCGTCGGCGAAGGGCCGGACTTCGTCGCCGACGGCGCGATCGAGGTGACCGGACGCCATCCGGTGGTGACCGACGGCGGCACGATGTCGCATTCGCACACCGGGGAGTCGCAGCGGATCCAGCGTGTCGTCCAGGCGGTGCGCCAGCTTCGAGGCTCGTCCGCCGCCAACCAGCTGCCCGACCCTCAGATCGCGCTTGTGGCCGCGCTCGGCGATGTGGTCCTCCTCGGACGGACCCTCGCCAGGCCATGATATCTGAGATATTGTGTGCGGAAGCCAATCGAGACGAGAGGGAGTCGGGATGACGACCACCGAGCTACCGATGATCATCAGCGTCGACGACCACATCATCGAGCCCCCGACGCTGTTCCAGAGGTGGCTTCCGGCGAAGTACCAGGACCGGGCACCTCGGGTGGAGCGTCGAATGATCAGCAGGGAATCGAAGCTGTTCAACGGCCTGGTCGAGGACCCTGACGGGGACCCCGGCGACGTCTGGTTGTTCGGCGACTCCGCGTACGTGCTGCGACGGCCCATCCTCATCCTCGACGGCGTCGAGACCACGGCCGCGATGCGCGGTAACGAGCCGGCGACGTACGACCAGATGCACCCCGCGTGCTACGACCCACAGGCCAGGCTCGCGGCGATGACCTCCCAGCATGTCGAGGCCTCACTCGCCTTCCCCACCTTCCCGCGGTTCTGCGGTCAGGCGTTCAGTGAACAGACCAGCAAGGACCGGGCCTTCGGGATCGCGTGCGTCGAGGCCTACAACAATTTCATCGTCGAGGAGTGGTGCGGCGACTCGGGAGGCCGGCACATCCCGCTCCCGGTCGTGCCCCTGTGGGACCCGACACTCGCCGCGGCCGAGGTGCGCCGCAACGCGGCGCGGGGGGCCCGTGCGGTCACCTTCAGTGAGATCGTCGGCCACCTCGGCTTTCCGACGATTCACGACGGCAACTGGGATCCGTTCTTCGCGGCCTGCGAGGAGACCGGCACCGTCATCTGCATGCACATCGGCTCGTCGTCGAAGATGATGCCGATGCCGCCGGACGCACCCGACGTCGTCGCGACGACGCTCCAGTTCTCCAACTCATATGCCTCGATGGCCGACTTCATCTTCTCCGGCGTGCTCGACCGGTTCCCACGCCTCAAGCTCGCCTACTCCGAGGGCCAAGCCGGCTGGCTGCCCTACGCGATGGAGCGGATGGACCACGCCTACACCCACCACACGTGGGGGCTCGGCGAGATCAAGATGCAGGAGCTGCCCTCCACGTACATCCGACGCAACATGTTCGGCTGCATCTTCGCCGACCGGCACGCCATCGAGCAGGCTCACCGGATCGGCATCGACAACCTGATGTTCGAGGTCGACTTCCCGCACGCCGACGGCCCCTACCCGCACACCCTGGAGCACCTCGCCGGGCAGTTCGCCGGCATCGACGCCGAAACCACGTACAAAATCGTCCGCGGCAACGCGATCAAGCTGTTCCAGCTCGACCTGGACCGTCAGCCCGCCTGACGCCACAGGTGGTTGATGGCTTCGCCCCGCGCCCGCTGCGCGACCCGGACGCGCCGGAGCCGAAGGCGACGGCACTGGAGACCGACAGGCAGGCGGCTGCGGGCGGAGCCGGGGCGCTCACACCGCCGGACGCGTGGGGTGGACGTTGCAGCGGGGTCACTGGCGGGTGGTGGCGACGGTGAGCCCGAGGCCGATCAGTGCGATGCCGCCCGCGCCGCCGATCATCGACAGGCGCCGGTCGGAGCCGGCGAACCAGGTCCTGGCCGCTGAGGCACCCAGGCCCCAGACGGTGTCGCAGACCAGCCCGATCGCGGCATGGATCAGGCCGAGGAGCATCATCTGCAACGGGATGTTCCCCGCGTCGTGGTTCACGAACTGGGGCAGGACCGCGGCGAAGAAGACCAGGCCCTTGGGGTTCGTGGCGCCCACCACCAGGCCGTCCAGGACGGTGCGCAGATCACCACGCCGTTCGCCCTCCCCGGTCGTCAGATCGGCGCGCAGCCGGCCACGGTGGCGGTACGCCTGGACGCCGAGATAGACCAGGTACACGGCGCCGGCCAGCTTCAAGGCGGTGAAGACGGTGGTCGAGCTCTGGACCAGGGCGCCGACGCCGAGCGCGACGGCGAGGACGAGGGCGTAGCAGCCCAGGAGGTTGCCCAGGACGGTCGCGAGCGCGGTGCGGCGGCCGTGCGCGAGGGCGCGGCCGACGACGAACAGGACGCTCGGCCCGGGAATCGCGATCACGACGAGGGACATCGCGGCGAACGCGAGAAGGCTTTCCGTCTTCACCATGAGCTGGGACTTCCTGATCTGTGCCGCACAACCGGCGAAGGACGGTGCGGTGAGGGTCACCTGCAGCCTTTGCTCGGAACGGAGGGGGGTCGACCTGCGGCCGGACGGCGCGCGGTCTGCTCCTCCTGAGCCTGGCCGGGACGACCGGTTTTGATCAACTGATTGTGAAATCCTGCAATCGTGATCACCCTGCGCTTCGCCGAGACGGCCGAGGAGGACATCGCCTTCTCCGTCTCCCCCCTGCTCGAAGCCGTCCACTCCTGGCACGTCCTCACCGCCCCCGGCCACCACGCCCTGCACGTCCCCTGGGTCAGGCGGTGCCGCCGCCTGCCCGCCGGCCTGCGCCGGCGTATGCGTGGGCACGACTTCGTCGTGGCCGACTACATCCCCGCCCTCTTCGAGAGCCGCACCGGTGATCACGACGCCGACTTCGCGGACCAGCTCGCGGCCGTACGGGGCCTGCCGCCCGCTCTGCTGGCCACCGAACTCGCCCGAACGCTCGTCGACCGCACCCGCCACACCGGGGACGACCTCGTCGACGACCCCGCCACCCGCGACGCGGTACTCGCCGAGTACCGCCACAGCGACCCGGGCCGGGCGGCACGCCTGGAGAGCATCCTCACCGATCCCCTCCCCGTCCTCGACGACGCGCTCACCGTGCTGGAGGACTACTGGGACGCCGCTTTCGCCCAGGAGTGGGAGCGCGTCGAGCCCTCCTTGTACGAGTCGATCACCCGCTCAGGCGCCCGGATCGCCCACCACGGCCTGTTCCCGATGCTCCGCACCCTCGCTCCCCAGATCCGCGTGGACCCCGGCCGCCGGACCCTGCGCCTGGACCGTCCGCACGACCACGACATCTCCGTCACACGCGAGAAGCCCGTGACGTTCACCGCCAGCCACTACGTCTGGCCCCACGTCCGCGTCACCTGCGACGCCCCCTGGCCTCTGCGGATCACCTACCCCGCTCTGCCTCTCGCGCCCGCCTCGACCGCCCGCCCCGCCAGTCAGGAAGACACCCTCACGGCGCTCCGGGCTCTGGCCGCCGCCCCACGGCTGCGGATCGTCACCCACCTCGCCGCCCAGAGCCGCACCACGCAAGAACTCGCTTCTCTCCTCGGCCTGTCCCCCTCCGTCACCTCCCGCCACCTTCATCAGCTCACCCAGGCAGGACTCACCACCACCCGGCGCGAGGGCTACTACGTTCTCTATGCCCTCGCCCCTGCCCGCCTCGACGAGATTGCCACCGCCCTCGTCACCCTCGCCCCCGGGCCGGAGGACTGAGCGAACGCCGGCGACAGCCGGTCGGGTCCTTGCCCGACGGGCTGTCGCCGCTAACGGAGCAGGCGTCGATGGGTGGCCACCACGTCCGCCACGGCGTCCACGAAGGAGGCCACGTCCGTATCGGTCACAGGGAGCGGAAGCGCCAGGTAGCCCCTTCGCGCGATGTAGAAACCACGCAGCATCAGCTCAAGATGCAGCAGGGTGCGCTTGTCGGGGGCCGGGGCGATGTGGCGACCACTGACTATGGGGGAACGCTGGAAGTGCAGCCCCATGATGGAGCCGACACCGGTCGCCCGGACGGCCACGTCGTACTCGATGAAGAGCGAGTTCAGCCGGTCCCGGAGTCTGTCCCCCCGCGCGTTCAGCTCCCGGGCGGCCTCGGGTGTGAAGACATCGCGCAGCCCGACGAGGCCGGCTGCCATGGTGACCGTGTTGTTGTTGAACGTCCCGGGATGCGACAGGCTGCCCGGCACACTCGGGTCGAACCGCTCCATCAGGCGCCGGCTGCCTCCGAACGCACCGAAGCCGAAGCCCGCACCGATGTATTTCCCGAACGTCGTCAGGTCGGGCACCACGTCCAACCGTTCCTGAAGTCCGCCCGGCGCCAGTCGCGAGGTCATCACTTCGTCGAGAATGAACACGACGTCGTAGCGCGTCGTCGCCTCGCGGATCGCGCGGACGAACTCGGCGGTCGCAGGCACCGCGCCACCACCACCGAGCATCGGCTCAAGGATGACGGCGGCCAGATCGTCACGGTGCTCGCGGATGGCGGCCAAGGTCCCGGGCACGTCGTTGTACTCGCAGACGACATACGGGTACGGAGCGTTGAGCGGAGCCTCGCCGCGGAAACTGAGCACGCCTCCGTGATAGCCGCTCTCGAAGGCCAGCACCTTGCTCCGGCCCGTCACGGCACGGGCGGCCCCGATAGCGAAGAGGTTCGCCTCGGTTCCCGAGTTCGTGAACCGCACCAGCTCGACCGACGGAAAGCGGTGGGTGATCTCCTGTGCCAGCTCCACCTCGTACTGATTGGGGCCGCCGTACGACAGCCCCTCGTCGAGGACCTTGCGCACGGCGGTCAGGACCGCAGGGTCGGAGTGACCGTAGAGGCCGGCCGAGTACTCACCGAGCAGGTCGACGTAACGGTGCCCGTCGAGATCGGTGAGGAACTGCCCCTCCCCCGCGACGAAGGTGACCGGGAACGGCGAGTAGTAGAGCGAGGTCCGTGTGTTGCCGCCGGGCATCACGGTCGCCGCCTGCCTGAACCTGCGCTCACTTCGGGGATTGTTCGCGACGTACCGCTCCTCGGTCACGGCGAGCACTTCCCGCAGCGCGGCCTCGACGTCGGTGGTGGTCATGGGCTCCTCCTCGTGGCGGACGGCTGGGACAGGCGGATATCGAGCCAGCCGTGCTCGTCGACGACTGCGGAATCGCCGGCGCGCAGCAGCACCGTGGTGGTGGCCGACTCGTAGAGGGCGGGACCGGTGATGCACTCCCCCTGCGTCACGGTCTCCATCCGGTGCACCGGTACGTCGGTCCAGCCGTCCAGGTAGACCTGCCGTACGCCGGCCTTCGCGCTGCGGCCGTTGCCGGTCGACAGCGGCTCGGCGCGTAGCTCCGGCAGCTTTCCGACGATGGTGGTCCGTGCGTTCACGATGACCACCTCCTGGCCGGGCGCGTTGTAGGCGTACAGCTGCTGGTGGCGCTTGTGGAACCGCGCCACGACCTCGTCGATGAAGTCGTCGGCATCGACGTCCACGTCGTTGACGGGGACGGTGATCTCGTAGATCTGCTCGCCGTAGCGCATGTCGAGCGCACGCTGGACCTCGATCCGGCCGTCGAACCCGTCGAGCCGGGCACGGCCCTCGCTCTCCATGTCGAGCAGCACCTTGCGCATGGCGTCGACCGAGGTGGACGCGGCGTCCCCGATGTGGGAGCGCACCATCTCGAAGCGCAGGTCGGTGGCGAGCATTCCCCAGGCCGACAGGACCGAGGCGACATTGGGGACGATCACGCGCTTGATGTCGAGCAGCCGCGCCACCTCGGTGACGTGCACACCCGCTGCTCCCCCGAACGAGACCAGTGTGAAGCCGCGCGGGTCGACGCCACGACGGACCGACATGATCCGAATGCCCTCGGCCATGGTGGTGTTGACGACCTTGGAGATCCCGGCGGCGGCTTCGACGGTGGCCACTCCCATCGTGCATGCCACTTCCGCAACCGCGGCTTCGGCGGCGGCGGGGTCCAGGGGAAGGTCGCCGCCGGCGAAGCCGGCCGGGTCGAGGAGTCCGAGGACGGCGTTCGCGTCGGTGACGGTCGCCTCGGTTCCTCCGCGGCCGTAGCACGCCGGACCGGGCAGGGCGCCGGCGCTCTCCGGACCGACGTGCAGGATGCCGCTGTCGACCCGGGCGATGGAGCCGCCACCCGCGCCGAGCGTGTGAATGTCCAGGGTCGGCAGCGAAACCTTGGCGAGACCGACCTGCTTCTCCGCGCTCAGCGGCGCCTCGCCGTCCTGCAGCAGGGCGATGTCGGTGCTCGTACCTCCCATGTCGAAGGTGATCAGCTCCCCTGTCCCGACGAGCTTGGCGGCCTGCCGGGCGGCCGCGATACCACCGGCGGGCCCCGACAGGACGGCCCCGGCGGCGAGCCGGGTCGACTCCGGGATCGTGGCCACGCCGCCGTGCGAGTGCATGATCATGACTTCACCGGCGTAGCCCGCGTCCGCGAGGCGACCGCTGAGCCGGGACAGGTAGTCGGCCAGTACCGGGCCGACGTAGGCGTTGACCACGGTGGTCCACACCCGCTCGTACTCCTTGATCTGCGGCAGGACCTCGCTGGAGAGGGAGATGTAGGTATCCGGAAGCCGACCGCGCAGCGCGGCAGCGGTCTCCTGCTCGTGCTCGGGGTTGCGGTAGGAATGGAGATAGCAGACGGCGATCGCCTCGGCTCCCGACGCTGCGGCCGCCTCGACGGCGGCCGCGAGCGACTGCGCTGCGAGGGGGATCGCCGCCGTACCGTCCGCCCGCATCCGTTCGCGGACCCCGAAGCGCCGGGCCCGTGGCACCAGCGGCTGCTGCGGCGCCATCCGCACGTTGTAGCGGTCCTCCTTCATCCCTTCGCGCATCTCGATCACGTCCCGGTGACCCTCGGTCGTGAGCAGGGCGACCTTCGCGCCCTTGCCCTCCAGCAGCGCGTTGGTGGCCACTGTGGTGCCGTGCACGATCCGTTCGGTCTCACGCAGCATCTGCTCACGCGTGGTGCCCAGCGCGGCGGCGAGCTTGGTCAGCCCCTCCAGCAGCCCGTCGGAAGGGTCTCGCGGGGTGGAGGAGGATTTGGCGATCACCACCTTGCCGTCGCCGTCGACGGCGGCCAGGTCGGTGAAGGTGCCGCCGATGTCGATGCCGATCCGGTACATGTTCAGGTCCCTGTCGTGAGGAGGGCGCGGTCGGTGGTGTCGTCCGCCGAGACGAAGCCGTTCTCGATGTCTTGCCGCCGGGCATCGGGAGAGCGCTCGGCCGGTGGTCCGTAGCCACCGCCGCCCGCGGACTCGACGAGGAAGACCGAGTGGGGCGGTACCTCGATGTCGACTTCCTTGGTCCGCAGCTCCCGCACGTGCTCACCCGCGAGGAGCCGGTACCGGTGCGGAACGCCGTCGCGGCCACCGCACGTCCCGTACGACGGGTGTCTGACCCCGTCGCCGGCGGTGTTCGCCACCGCCGTCCCCTCGGTCTCCATGCGGAGCCGCAGCACCGAGCCGGCGCCTCCCCGGAACTGTCCGTCGCCGAAGGAGTCGGGGCGGAACTCGTGGTGTTCGAAGAAGAGGGGGAAGCGGACCTCTGCGACCTCGATCGAGCCGAACTTGGAGGAGCCCATCGCCTGGCCCTCGCCCGCCGTCTCCCATCCGTCTCCCGCAGGGGACGCGCCTCCCCCCGGCCGCGCGTGGAAGAGGTGCCAGATGAACTGGCGGCCGGTCCGTGGGTCGACGCCCTTGATGGCAATCCGGAACCGCCGACCCCAGCCGGCGATCACACGGTCGGGACATGCTCCCACCAGAGCCTTGATCACCGACTCGGCGATCTCCTGGGCGCAGTGGTTCGTGGCCAGCGTGACGGGCGCCGGGGGACGTGCCCACACCACCGTGCCCTCCTTGGCCGTCACCGTCAGCGGCCGGAACGTCCCCGAGTTCTTCGGGGTTCGCGGCTCGATGAGGAAGGACAGGGCCATGTGGACCGCGGACATCATGTTCGGGTACGACGAGTTGATGAAGCCGGTGACCTGGGGGTGGGAGTCGCTCAGGTCGACGTGGAGGGAGTCGCCCGAGACGGTGACCTGGGCCCGGATGTGGATGTCCTCGGTGCCGTGGCCGTCGTCGTCCAGCACGGCCTCACCGAAGTAGACACCGTCGGTCCAGGTCGAGATGCAGGCCCGGGTCTGGCTCTCGGCGCTGTCGAGTATGGCGTCGATGGCTTCGGTGACCGTTTCGGTTCCGTACTCGTCCAGCAGCTGCAGAATGCGCCTCTCTCCCACCCAGGAGGAGCCGATCATCGCGCGGAGGTCACCCAGGAAGTCGTCGGCATGGCGCACATTAATGGCGATCATCTGCATGACGTCCTCACGGACCGTGCCCGCGTCGTACAGCTTGAGCGGGGTGATCCGTAGCCCCTCCTGCCATATCTCGGTCGCGGCCGGGTTGTACGCGCCGTGCGTCGAACCCCCGATGTCGCTCTGGTGGGACCGGTTGATCGACCAGAAGAGCAGCTTGTCCTCGAAGAAGACCGGAACGAACGTCGTGAGGTCCGGGAGGTGGTTGCCGCCGTGGTAGGGATCGTTCAGCAGATACACGTCTCCGGGGTTGATCGAGTCACCGAAGAAGTCCGTGATGGCGCGGACCGCCCAGGGCATCGAGCCCACGTGGATGGGAACGTGCTCCGCCTGTGCGACCAGCCGCGATTCGCGGTCCGTGATCGCTGTGGAGAAGTCCCTGCTTGAGTTGAGGATCTGCGAGTAGGCGGTGCGCAGCATCGCCTCGCCCATCTCCTGCACGATCGCTTCGAATCGGTGGGTTATGACCGATACGGTCACAGGATCGACCACGGGCTCCTGCTCTCTTATGGTCCCGGGCGCCTCGCGAGTTGCCATGAAGACAGAGGCGACTGACGGTTGCCGAGATATCATACTCCACATACCGTATGTCTGTGACAACGAACCTTCAGGCTTCTCCAGTCCTCAGGAGGCGGGCGTGAGCGTGATCATCACCGTGGCGCCGACGGGCCCCATCGCGACGAAGCAGGACAACGCCTGGTTGCCGACGCAGCCCGACGAGATCGCCGACCAGGTCGCCGAGGCCTACGCCGCGGGGGCCACGGTGGCTCACCTCCACCTGCGTGACCGCAACGACCGGCCGACGGCAGACCTCTCCATCGCGGCCCGAACCGTGGAACTCATCCGGGAGCGCTGCCCCGTCCTGGTGCAGTTGTCGACCGGAGTGGGCTTGAGCGTTCCGTTCGAGGAGCGTGAGCAACTCGTCGAGCTTCGCCCCGAGATGGCGACGCTGAACCCGTGCAGCATGAGCTTCGGCGAGGGCGAGTTCCGCAATCCACCCGCCGGCGTGCACCGACTCGCCGCCCGCATGCAGGAACTCGGCGTCAAACCGGAGCTCGAAATCTACGACACCGGGCATCTCGACGCCTGCCTCCGGCTACGGGACGAAGGACTGCTGGTCGAGCCGCTGCAGTTCAGCATCGTCCTCGGGGTCCGCGGCGGCATGGCCGCCACCGCGGAGAACCTCATGATGATGGTGCGCAGGCTGCCCGAGGATGCGGCTTGGCAGGTCATCGCCATCGGCCGGGCCAACCTGGAGCTGACGGCGATCGGGCTGGCACTCGGCGGAAACTGCCGGGCCGGACTGGAGGACACGCTCTACCTCCGCAAAGGTGAGTTGGCTCAGGGCAGCACCCCGCTCGTCGCGCGCGCGGCAGACATGGCGCGCGCCCTCGACCTCACCATCGCCGACGTCGACAGCACACGTCGCCGGCTCCAGCTGCCCCGCCAGGAAGGCCGACCGCGATGACGGACCAGTTTTCGATGACCATCGGCGGCAACGCCGTCACCACTTCGAGGTCGTTCGAGGTGGTCGACCCCGCCACCGGCGCACCGTTCGCCACTGCGCCCGAGTGCACGACGGCCCAGCTCGACGAGGCGATGCAGTCCGCCCAGGACGCGTACCGGACCTGGCAGCGGGACGAGTCCGCCAGGCGGAAGTCACTGCTTGCGGCTGCCGACGCCGTCCTCGCGGCGGCCGACACGATCGCCCCCCTGCTGACCCGCGAGCAGGGAAAGCCACTCGCCGACTCCCGGATGGAAGTGCGCTCGGTGGCGCTGTGGCTGCGTCACTTCGCCGGCCTCAAGGTCGACGACGAGATCCTCCAGGACGACGACAAGGTCCACATCCGTGTGCGGCGCCGCCCCCTCGGGGTCGTCGCCGCGATCACGCCGTGGAACTTCCCTCTCAGTCTGGCGGCGTGGAAGATCGCGCCGGCACTGCGGGCGGGCAACACCATGGTCCTCAAGCCCTCGCCCTACACACCGCTCGCGACCCTCCTGCTCGGTCAGGTGCTGTCCGAGGTGCTGCCGGCCGGTGTCCTGAACGTGGTGAGCGGCTCCGACCCCCTTGGTGCCCGCATGACGGAGCATCCTGTTCCGCGCAAGGTCTCCTTCACCGGCTCAGTAGCCACCGGCAAGCACGTCGCGGCCTCGGCGGCGCCGGACCTGAAGCGCATCACCCTGGAGCTCGGCGGCAACGACCCGGCGATCCTGCTCGACGACGTCGACGTCGAGGCGGTCGCCGAACGGCTCTTCTGGTCGGCCTTCCGTAACAACGGGCAGGTGTGCTCCGCGGTCAAGCGTGTGTACGCCCCGCAGGACCGCTACGACGAAGTGGTCGAAGCTCTCGCTTCCCTCGCCGCCGCGGTACGGGTCGGCGCCGGAAGCGACCCGGAGAGCCGGCTCGGCCCTCTCAACAACGTGCCTCAGCTGGAGCGCGTGGCCGGGCTGGTCGACGACGCGGTCCGCCGCGGGGGGCAAGCCGTCGTCGGCGGGGCCGTCGTCGACGGCCCCGGCTTCTTCTACCGGCCGACCATCCTGCGAGGGGTCGCCGACGGCATGGCCGTCGTCGATGAGGAGCAGTTCGGGCCGGTGCTCCCGGTACTGCCCTACCGCTCCGTGGACGAGGCGGTCGAGCGCGCCAACGGCACCCGCTTCGGGCTCTCGGGCTCGGTCTGGGGCACCGACGCCGACCGCGCGGCGGCCGTGGCCGACGAACTGGACTGCGGTACCGCCTGGGTCAACACCCACCTCGCCCTCCGTCCCGACCAGCCCTTCGGCGGTGCGAAGTGGAGCGGCATCGGCGTGGAGAACGGATATTGGGGGCTGCACTCCTTCACCGAGGTGAAGGTGCTCCACCGGAGCCACGCGTGACTGCCCCGTCGGCCTCCCCGGTCATCGATGCCCTGGCCCGAGAGCCGCTGTCGGCCGCCCAGCAGACGCGCTTGCACCGGGCCATCTGGGCAGAAAGGGGCCGCCTGCTGGATGTACCGGTCACCGTCACCCCGTGCCCCTTCGACGACACACAGCTACTCGGCCTCCGGCGCGAGGGCCGGGCCGTCGGGTATCTGCCGCACGAGCTCAGCTCGCACCTCACGAGGGACCGGTTCCGGGCGGTGTTCCCGGACATGGATTCCTACGCGGAGTCCCCGGCCAACGGCTTCACCAACGACGGCGACGTCTGGGGGTGGTTCGACTACGAGGCTGCCCGCGACGCGCCCTGGCTCGACCTCGACGAGACGGCCACGCTGAAGGCGATCGCGGCGGCCGGGCGGACCATGCTGACGCTCGACCAGTACATCGTGGCCGGCCAGGACCAGTACGTACTGACCGGCCATCACCTCGATGACCGGCGCAGCTGGTCACGGCTGGCCACGTCCTACGACGGGCGCACCATCGCGGCGCGCTTCGACGGTGACCAGCCGGAGGAGGGCCGCGAGAACGAACCGCCCACCCCCGGTTCCCTGCTGGTCGCCTACGACCTCCGGCCCAGCGACAACGGCCGGATGCTCGGGGTCCGCACACGGTCGGCAACCCCGCCCTTGAAGGCACTCTGGGACGACCTGTGGACACGGACCACCGACGCCTACGTCCGGGCCGGTTACCCTGCCCGGCTCGGCACCGCTCCTGCCGACTACCTCGCCGGGCTGCCACGCGTCCCGCAGCAGCCCGCCGCCTACACGGACCGATTCGCCGTACCTCTGGTCGTCGAGCCACGCATCCCCTGGCAGGAGCAGGCCCGGCTCCTCGGCATCCGTCTTTCGAGTCAGTCCCAGCGCTTCTCCTTCGCGGCCGTCGATCCGACCGCGAGCCCGGACAGACCCTATGTCGGCTGGTTCAACGCGTGGCACGCCCGCTTCCCCGGGCCCATCAGTTCGATCGACGCCCGTGCCCAGCTCGTCGCGGACGAGTGCGGCGCCACGCCGATCGAGCTGTTGGCGATGAACACGGCACTGCCCGACCTGGTGCGGACATCGCGCTTCTTCGAGGCGGTCGGCTTCGTGATGACCACACCCACCACCGAGCACATCACCAACCGCAGCCCCGGTCGCTGCCTGTGCCTGTACCGCTGGCGGGGAGCGCCGGAACTCGGCGCCAACCAGCACCCCATGCCCTACCCGATGTTCCGGCCCCTCGTCCGGGGACGGGACGTCACCACCTTTTCCGCGACGACTGAGGAACGCCGATGAGCACGCATTTCATGCAGCAGGTACTCCAGGACCACATCGACGCCGGCCACGGATCGCAGACGGTGTGGTGGGACGAGAAACGCATCCCGCTCGACAGCATCGGGAAGCGGGTCACCGACCTGCTGGACCTGCGAGGCCGGCGTGCGGTCGTCACGGGTGGCGCGGGTATCAACCTCGGCCAGGCTTGCGTGAACAGGCTGGCCGGGCTGGGCGCGGACGTCGCGGTGGTCGACCTGAGCCAGGAGCAGGTACGTCAGCGCGGGTTCTCCAGGCACCCGTCCGCACCGGACGCGGCCGGCGTCGCTGCCGCGGCGGCCGAGAAGTGGGGCACCAAGGTCGTCCCGATCCACGGCGACGTCATGGACTGGGACGGCGTGCGGACCGTCATGTCCGAGGCCGCCGAGGCGCTGGGCGGCATCGACATCCTGGTCAACAACGCGGCCGACGTCGTCGTCGGAGACTTCGTCACCTTCGGGCGCGAGGAGATCGACCGGTCCGTCCGCGGCACGCTGACCGGACCGATGTACTGCACGCGCGCCGTGCTCGACCACATGCTGCCCGAGGGCAGGGGCCGGATCATCAACATCGGTTCCGAGGCCGGAAGTTCGGCCATGCCGTGGCTCACCGTGTACGGCGCCCTGAAGGCCGGACTCGGGCAGTTCACCCGGTTCCTGGGCAAGGAGCTCGGCCCCCAGGGGATCCAGGTCCTCGGGGTCAACGCCGGCTCGATGTGGGGCCCGGACCGTCCGCTGACCGAAGACCGTCCCGAGACGCTCTACCCCCGCGGAAGGACAGCCATCCAGCGCTACGAGCTGCCTGAGGAGGTCGCGAACATGGTGGCCTTCCTTGCCAGCGACGCGGCCAGCGCGATGAACGGGGCCATGATCGACATGGGCGGGGGGATGGCGGTCTGAGCACGTCGCCGATTTGTTCCGGCAACGGCCCCGGCAGCGGTTCGCGAGCGGTTCAGCGAAGCGGAACGCAGTCGTGGCCGACTGCCCGGCACCCGTGTTGACTACGGGCGCCACAAGGACCGACAAACCCCGGGACCGATGCCCGCGGCGCATCCGGACGAGCCGGTTCGCGTCATCCCCGACGTTCAAGGAGAGACCATGAAGGTCGAAGTCCACCGAAAGGCCCTCAGTTCCACAGGACTCGACGTCGTCAGCATCGATGGCGGCGCATCCCGGTGACGGCCGCGACAGTGACCGGCGAATCCGAGTCCGCGCTGAGCGACGAATTCGCCCGGCGCGGCTGGACCGACGGGCTGCCCGTCACGGTGCCGACGGCCGAGCGAGTGCGCGCCTGCCTCCTCGCGGCGGGCCGGGAACCTGACGATGTCCTGCTCAGCGTCGAGGAGAACCGGCGTGAGGTCACCGTCCGGCTGGCCGCGGTCAACGCCGTGCTGGCCGGCTGTGCCGCGGAGCATTTCCCCGTCGTGGTGGCTGCGATCGAGGGCTGGGCGGACCGACGATGGGGTGCGGGAGACCGGACGTACTTCTACATGTCCAACGCGAGCACGGGCGGCGGGGCTCAGCTCACGGTGGTGAACGGGCCCGTGCGGCAGGCGCTCGGCATGAACAGCGGAACCAACCTCTATGCCCCCGCCGCCCATGCGAACGTGGCCATCGGGCGGGCTCTTCGGCTGATCCTCCGCAACGTCCTCGGTTTCACTCCGGACAGCCTGGACCAGGCGACACAGGGCCACCCGGGCAAACTCGGCTTCTGCATCGCGGAGAACGAGGAGAAATCGCCCTGGGAACCGCTGCACGTCGAGCACGGCTTCGGCGCGCAGGACAGCACCGTGATGGTGATGAGCGGCCGGGGCCCCGAGCCGATCGAAAACCGCACCGGCACCAGCGCCGAAGGCATCTTGTACACCATCGCGGACACCCTCTCCCGGCTCGGCGCCATGATGCCCGGTGGCCCGGTGGTCGTGGTCATGGGGCCGGAACACGCCGACCTCGTCGGCTCCAAGCACGGCTGGTCGAAGCAGGAGGCCAAGCAGTTCCTCTACGAGAACTTCCGACGACCGGTCGCCGACCTGGCCAGGGCCGAACTCAAATTCCGGCCCGACCCGGTGCGGGACAGGACCGAGGGTGGCATCACCTACCGCTACGGGGCGCGGGACCCGGGAGACATCGCGTTGATCGTGGCCGGCGGCCGCAACGCCGGCATCTCCTCGGTGATCACCAGCTGGTGCTACGCCACCCCGCCGGGCGAGTTCATCGTCGCGCCGGTCCGGGTGCCCTGAGCGCGTACACCACCGACAAGAAACCCAGCAGCAAGGAGGTCCCGATGGCGATCGAGGCGTTGGTCCCCGTACCGGACGATGCGGTCGCGGAGGTGAGGACAGCGACACGGCCGGCGCGCACCGAGAAGCTGGTGGTCGGGCTGCTCGCGAACACCAAGCGGAACGCGCCGGAGCTCCTGAAGGCCGTCGCGGCCCTTCTCGACCCTGAGCTCCCTGGCGTCGAGTTCGTCGGTCCGGTCGTCACCGAGGGAGTGATGCTGCCGTCCGCAGCGCAGCTGGACGACATGGCCGACCGCTGTGATGTCGTCCTCACCGGCCTCGGAGACTGCGGTTCCTGCTCGGCGACGACGATGCATGTCGCCACGGACTTCGAGGCGCGAGGCGTCCCGGCCGCCGCCATCTGCACGGAGCCGTTCCTGGCTTCGGCATCCGCCATGGCCGCGCGCCGTGGCCTGCCGGGATATGCCTTCGCCCGCGTCGCACACCCCGTGTCGAGTCTGGAGCAGCACGAGATCGAGGAGCGCGCCCGGCAAGCGCTGCCGCAAGTACTGAGCATCCTGGGCATCGACGCGCTCAGGGAAGCAGCACGCCGCGAGGAGCTCGTGGCCGGGATCGGCGAGGTGGCCGGATGAGCAACGCCGACGAGTACGACGTCGCGGTGGTAGGCGGTGGACTCGCCGCCTTGTCCACCGGTCTGTTCGCGGCCGGCTTCGGCCTGCGCACAGTCGTGGTGACGGAGATCGTGATGGGTGGCGAACTGATCAACCTGGAGGAGGTGGTGCACTTCCCCGGGATGTCCGATCCGATCTCCGGCAGTGAGCTGGCCGGCCGCGTCGAGGCGCAAGCGCTCGCGGCCGGTGCCGAGTTCGTGTTCGACGACGTCACGGAAATCACCAAGGACGGCACCGGGTTCGCCGTTCGCGGCCTCGAAACAGACATCCGGTCTCGGACAGTCGTCGCCGCGATGGGGGCCGGCCGCCGGCGTCTGGGCCTGGACGCCGAAGGTGATCTGGAAGGTCGCGGCATCTCCTACTGCGGCACCTGCGACGGCCCGCTCTTCAAGGAGAAATCGGTCGCTGTGGTCGGAGACCACGACTTCGCCGCTCGCGAGGCACTGGTCGTCTCCCGCTACGCGTCGTCCGTCACCTTGATCACTCGACGTGCGGAGCCCGACCTCTCCGACGCGACCAGGTCGGCCATCGACGAGAGCGACCGGATCCGCGTGCTGTCCCACGCGAAGGTGGAGACGCTGACAGCCTCCGGTGGGACGCTGGGAGCGGTCCAGATCCGCGACCTCGAAACAGATGGAGTCCTTGGCCTCGACGTCGCGGGACTCTTCGTCAACGCCGGCCTGGAGCCGAGGTCGTCGCTGCTGCGGGGCCTGGTGGATCTCGACCCGGACGGATTCGTACGCGTGGATGTCGGCATGCGGACCTCCCTCACGGGGCTGCTCGCGGTGGGTGAGCTCAGGTCAGACTTCGTCGGCTATGCGGTCGCTGCGGCCGGTGACGGCGCTGCCGCCGCGGGATCGGCGCGCCGCCTCATCAGGAGCTAGCCGTACACGAACGCGATGAGCCCTCCCCGGAGCGGGCCGGACCCGGTCAGGCAACCGCGGTGGCGCCTGCCAGGGTGCAACGCACCCTGGTTCACTGCGGCGCCGGCGCCAAAGATGAAGCCATGACCGATTCGAAGATCATCCTCGTCACCGGCGCCAGCAGCGGCATCGGTGCAGCAGTGGCAGCGCATCTGGCCGCCGAAGGACATCACGTCGTCGCCGGGGCTCGGCGCGAGGACCGCCTGGCCGGCCTGGCCGACCGTGTCCGGGACGCCGGCGGCAGCATCGACGTGCGGCGCCTCGACGTCACCGACCGCGCGGACGTCGCCGCGTTCGTCGACGCCGCGGTGGCCGAGCACGGGCGGGTGGACGTCATCGTCAACAACGCCGGGGTGATGCCGATGTCCCGGCTGGATGCACTGCTCGTCGATGAGTGGGATCAGATGATCGACGTCAATGTGCGCGGGCTGTTGCACGGCATCGCGGCGACGCTGCCGCACTTCCAGCGGCAGGGTGGTGGGCACTTCATCACGATGGGGTCCACCGCGGCGCACGAACTGGTGCCCACGGGCGCGGTGTATTGCGCGACCAAGTTTGCGGCGTGGGCGATCAGCGAGGGCCTGCGCCTGGAGGTCGACCCGTCGATCCGGGTGACGACCATCTCCCCCGGTGTGGTGGAATCCGAAATCGCCGAGACCATCACCGACCCCGCCGCGGCCCAGGCGATCAAGGAGTACCGGGCGGGCGGCGTCATCTCGCCTGATGCCATCGCCCGCGCGATCGCCTTTGCCATCGGAGAACCTGCGGACGTGGACGTCAACGAGTTGATCATCCGGCCGACCGCGGCACGCTGATGACGCACCGTTGACTCTGCGCAGAAGGGGCGCCCCATGGATGGGGCGCCCCTTCTGCGCAGAGTCAACGGGATCGTGGCGCAGGTGCGCCGCGGTCACCGCCCCTGCCATCGGGGCGGCCGTCTCTCCTTGAAGGCCGCGATGCCCTCCGCGACGTCTCGTGAGGTGAGCAGCCGCGCCTGGAGCTCGTTCTGAACGCCGAGCAGGTCGTCGGTCATCCCGTCGGCTGCCGCGTTGACCAGGTGTTTGCTCGCCTGGACCGACAGAGGCGCGTTCTTCGCGATCCGCGCGGCCAGGGCCACCGCGGACTCCAGGGCACATCCGGGGTCGACCAGCTCACTGACCAGATGCAGGTCCAGCACCCGCTCGCCCGTCAGCCGCTCGCCCGTCAAAGCCATCCGCATCGCCACGGAATGGGGAAGCCTGGTGGGCAGCCGAAGGAGACCTCCCGCGGAGGCGATCAAGCCCCGCGTGACCTCTGGCAGCCCGAGTTGGACAGTGCGCGAGGCCACGATGAGGTCGCACGCGAGGGCCATCTCGAAACCGCCGCCGAGGGCGTACCCTTCGATCGCCGCGATCAGCGGTTTGCGCGGTGGCCTCTCGGTGAGACCGCCGAAGCCCCGCCCCGGCACCATCGGCGACTGACCGGCCGCCACGGCGTGCAGGTCAGCACCGGTCGAGAAGGCCTTCGGCCCTCCGGACAGGACCCCGACGCGCACGGTGTCGTCCTCATCCAGCCGGGTGAAGGCATGCGCGAGCAGCTCGGCGGTGGGCTGGTCGATGGCGTTGAGTACCTCGGGGCGGTTGATGGAGACGACCAGGACGTCATCCCGAACCTCAAGCAGGACCGTGGGGTCCGCGTCGCCGCCGTCTGTGCTCATCGGTCAGCGCTCATCGACAGTGGGGCCGCAGCGGCCTGTTCGAAGGACTTGTCCCGTCACGGCTTCTCTCTCCTTGAGGTGCTGGGGTCCATGGGGCCGAGCATCTGTGTCACGGCGATCGACAACGTCGGCGTCGGCCCGACGCCGAACCGGGTGGACGCCGAACCAGGTGGACGCCGGCAGACCGGCGACCGGTCACCCGGCGGCGACCACCGGGTTCCGCAGCGTGCCGATCCCGGCGACCTCCACCTCGACGAGGTCCCCGGCCTGGATCGGCTCGATCTGCGGAGGCGTACCGAGGCAGACGAGGTCACCGGAACGCAAGGTCATGAACCTGCTCACCCAGCTCACCACCTCGTCGGTCGACCAGTTCATCCGGGAGGTGACCGTGTCGGTGACGACCCGGCCGTTGATGCGGGCACGAAGCGCTGTGTCGTCCGGATCGAGCTCCGTCTCGATGACGGGGCCCAGCACGCCGAAGGTGTCGAACGACTTCCCCGGCAGGAAGGGGAAGTTGGTGTTCAGCCCGAGGTCCGTCGCTGTCACGTCGTTGACGCAGGTCCAGCCGAGGACGTGAGCGCGTGCCTCCTGCGGGGTGACCTCGCGACAGGTCCTGCCGATCACGGCCGCGATCTCGGGTTCGTAGACCACGGTGCGGCAGATGCCGGGCAGGACGATCGCCTCGCCGTCACCGATGAGGGAGCTGATCGGCTTCACGAAGAAGCTCGGGCCGTCCCGGCCGTCCCGCCCCTTCCAGTTGCCGAGCAGGCAGACCACGGTGCTGGTCGCCGTGACCGGCTTGACGAGGGTCAGCGCGCCGGCCGGACCGAGGTCGCGCCCCTCCCGCCCGAGGTCCTCGATGTCGAGCAGCTCGATGGAGTGTTCCGGGTCGAGGCGGGCCCAGACCTCGTCGCCGGAGCCGAGCCGGATCCGCGCGATTCTCATGCCTTCGGCCCACCGGCGACGTAGAGCACCTGTCCGGACACGAACGAGGCCTCCTCGCTGACGAAGAACGACACCGCCGCGGCGATGTCGGCAGGCTGCCCCACCCGGCCGACGGGGATCTCGGCAGCGCGCATGACGGCGTACTCGTCGTACGGCATGCCGATCCGAGCCGCGGTGTCCCGGGTCATCTCGGTGACGACGAACCCGGGCGCCACGGTGTTGGCCGTGACACCGAACTTGCCGAGCTCCATGGCCAGGGTCTTGGTGAAACCCTGGAGCCCGGACTTCGCCGCGGCGTAGTTGGCTTGGCCCTTCTTGCCGAGCGCGGAGGTGCTCGACAGGTTCACGATGCGGCCCCAACCGGCGTCGACCATGTACTTCTGCGTGGCCCGTGACATGAGGTAGGCGCCACGCAGGTGCACGTTGATGACGGCGTCCCACTCCTCTGGCTGAAGCTTGAAGAGCAGGTTGTCGCGGACGATGCCGGCGTTGTTGACCAGTACCGTCGGTGCTCCCAGTTCCGCGACCACGCGATCGACCGCGGCCGTGACGTCGTCCTCCACCGAGACATCCGCGCCGACGGCCAGCGCCGTCCCGCCGGCGGCCGCGATCTCTTCGACGGTGGTGGCGCACGCCTCCGCGGTCAGGTCGAGGACGGCGACGGCGCAGCCGTCGGCCGCCAGTCGGTTCGCGACTCCGCGGCCGATCCCTCGGGCACCTCCGGTCACGATGGCGACCGGGCTCCTGTCGTTGCCGAACACAGTGGCTCGTCCTTTCCTCAGAACAGGTCACCTCGTGGCGACCTGTCGGCGTCAGCCCTTCAGGCGAGTCGTTCGAATATCGCGGTGAGTCCCTGCCCACCGCCGATGCACATGGTTTCGAGGGCATAGCGCCCCTCGCGGCGCCGCAGCTCACGGAGCATGGTGGCGAGGATGCGCGCGCCGGTCGCCCCGACGGGGTGGCCGAGCGAGATGCCGGAGCCGTGGACGTTGACCCGGTCCCAGTCCGCGGCGCCGAAACCCCACTCCCGCGTCACGGCCAGGACCTGCGCGGCGAACGCCTCGTTGATCTCGACCAGGTCCATGTCGGCAAGGGCAAGGCCGGCCCGCTGCAGAGCCCGGGCGGTCGCGGGCACCGGTCCGATGCCCATGCGGGCCGGCTCGACACCGGCCGTCGCCCAGGTGACCAGGCGCGCGTACGGCCTCAGCCCGAGTCGCTCGGCCATTTCCCGAGTGGTCACAAGACAGGCCGCGGCACCGTCGTTCTGGCCACTGGAGTTGCCGGCCGTGACCGTGGCCTCCGGGTCCTGACGGCGGAGCACCGGTGCGAGCCGGGCGAGGGACGCGGCGCTCGTGTCCGCTCGGATGTGCTCGTCGGCACTGACCGTGACCTGCTCGCCACGGGGGCCCGTGGTGGTGATCGGGACGATCTCCTCGGCGAAGACGCCGGAGGACCGGGCCGCCGCGGCGCGGCGGTGCGAGCGCACGGCGAGCTCGTCCTGGTCCTCGCGTGAGATGGCGTACTCGCGACGCAGGTTCTCCGCGGTTTCGAGCATGCCACCGGGGACCGGGTGGTGCTTGCCGCCGGCCGTGGTGCGCGCCCGGGCCAGTCGGTCGTGCAGCACCACGGACGCGGTGCGTCCCGGGAACCGGATTCCGTTCGTGTAATGCTCGACCGCGCTCATGCTCTCGGTTCCACCGGCGATGACGACGTCCGTGACTCCCGTCTGCACCTGCATCGCGGCCGTGCAGACCGCCTGCAGCCCCGATCCGCAACGACGGTCGAGCTGCAGCCCGGAGACGGACACCGGCAGCCCGGCGTCCAGCGCGGCGACCCGGCCGATCGCAGGCGCCTCGCCGCTGGGATTGCACTGTCCGAGAACGACCTCGTCGATGTCCGCGCCCGGCACACCCGTGCGGCGAAGCAGCTCGGCGACCACCGCCGCAGCCAGCTCGCCGGCCGAGACGCCGGCCAGAGCTCCGCCGTACCGCCCGACCGCGGTGCGCACGGGCTCGCAGATCACGGCGTCACGCATCGAGGGGCTCCTTCGCGGAGACCTCGGAGGCCAGCCAGGCCCGGATGGACTCGCCGGCGTTGTCCAGCGCGGGCGGGCGGTGGCGGTAGCGCGGCGGCGTCAGGGAGTAGGTGACGGGGTTGCGTACCATCGGCACCCCTTCGACGTCCACGACGGGTTCGAGGCCCAGCCGGGTCGCCGTCTCCACCCCGCGCCGTACGTCGTTGATCGGACCACACGGCAGACCGGCGCGGGTGAGCAGCCCGGCCCACTCGTCGGCGCCGCGAGTGGCCAGCACGGCTTCCAGTTCGGGGCGCAGTTCATCGCGGTGGTCGTTGCGCAGCCCCACCGAGGCAAACCTCGGGTCGGCCGCGAGGTCAGGCCGTCCGAGCACGTCACACAGGGTTCGGTACTGCCGGTCGTTGCCGGCCACGACGATGAGCTCTCGATCGGCTGTGGGCAGCGGACCGTACGGGAAGAGACTGGGATGCTCGTTCCCCATGCGCTGCGGCACCACCCCGCCGGCGACCCAGGCCGAGGACTGGTTGATCATCGACGAGAGGGCGCTGGAGAGCAGATCGATCTCAAGGAGCTGCCCGTGACCGGTGGCGGTCCGGTGGTTGAGGGCTGCCAGGACCGCGACCGCCGCATGCAGCCCGGTCATCACGTCGATGGCCGAGATACCCGTGCGCAGCGGGGCCCCGTCGGCCTCACCCGTCATCGCCATCATCCCCGAGGCAGCCTGGATCAGCAGGTCGTAGCCGGGCAGGGCCGCGCCTCCACGGGTGCCGAAGCCACTGATCGCGCAGTAGACGAGACCCGGGTTGGCGGCCGCGACCTGCTCGTAGCCCAGGTCGTAGCGCTCCGTGGTCCCGGGCTTGAAGTTGTGGACGAGGACGTCGGCCCGGTGGGCGAGCCTGCGCGCCAGTACGAGGTCGCCCTTGTCGGCGAGGTCGAGCGCAACCGAGCGCTTGTTGCGGTTGACGGCCAGGTAGTACGTCGACTCCTCGTCCCGTACCGGCGGCTTGAAGGTCCTCGTGTCGTCGCCCGCCGGGCTTTCCACTTTGATGACCTCGGCGCCCAGATCACCGAGCAGCATGGTGCAGTAAGGACCTGCCACGATGCGGGAGAAGTCCGCGACGAGCAGCCCCGACAGTGGTCCGTCGCCCGACATCTCAGGTGCTCCTGGTGGGCTCGAAGACCAGTCCCTGCCATGTCCCTTCGGCGCGCCAGGCGCTGATGAGGTGATCGAAGGCGACGATGCCGGGCCCGTAGGCTCCGTTGCGCCTCGCGGCGGTTGCGTTGGGCTGCCCCTCGTTGTTGTAGTAGCCGGGGGTGCACGACTCAAGGAATTCGAGGTTGGCGCGCGAAGAGTCGAAGACTGTCCGGACCCAGGCCTCCTCGTCCGCGACGGCGACGTCGACCGCACCGGCGCCCCTGCGGTCCACCTCGTGGATGACCTGGCTGACATGCCGGCTCTGGACGTCGAGGACGTGGGCGAAGTTCGAGCTGACACCCACTTGGTTGAGCGCGATGATGAAGAAGTTCGGGAAGCCGTTGGTCTGCATGCCGTAGAGCGTCGAGATACCGGTCGAGAACTTCTCGCTGAGTTTGCGGCCGCCACGGCCGACCACGTCGTAGCCGAGCCTGGTCGCGAACGGCGCCCCTACCTGGAACCCGCTGGCGAAGACGAGGCAGTCGACGTCGTACTCGGTGCCGTTGACGACGATGCCGGTCGGCGTGACGCGCTCGATGCCCTGTCCGTCGGTGTCGAGGAGGGTGACGTTGGGCCGGTTGAAGGTGTGGAGGTAGTCGTCGTTGAAGCATGGCCGCTTGCACAGCGCGCGGAACCACGGCTTCAGACTCTCTGCCGTGGCCTTGTCGCGCACGGTGGCGGCCACCCGGGCGCGGATCTCCTCCATCTTGGTGAAGTCGTCGATCTCGTCCAAAACGCCGCCGCTGAGCGTGCGCAGGCGGTAGATGGCGGTCCAGCCGTCGTTGACGAGGTCGGTCTCCGCGTCGCCGCCGGCCACGAAGGTCGAGAAATTGTCCATCCGCTCACGCTGCCAGCCGTGCGGGAGCGAGGCGGCCCAGGCCGAGTCGGTGGGCCGGTTGTTGCGCGGGCTGACCGCCGACGGGGTGCGCTGGACGACGTACAGGTGTCCGGCGCCGGCGCCCAGGTGGGGCACGGCTTGAATGGCTGTCGCACCCGTTCCGACGATCGCGACCTTTTTGTCCGCGAGCCTTTCGAGCCCGCCGGTGCTGTCGCCCCCGGTGTAGTCGTAGTCCCAGCGAGTCGTGTGGAACGTGTGTCCTTGGAAGGACTCGATGCCGGGCACGCCCGGCAGCTTCGGTTTCTGCATCGCGCCGGCGGTCATGCAGACGTACCGGGCGGTGAACACGTCGCCGCGGTCGGTCTCGATCGCCCAGTGTCCGGCGTCCTCGTCCCATGTGACGCCCGAGACCCGGGTCTGGAGCAGGGCGTTGTCGTAGAGACGGTAGTGCCGGGCGATCCGTCGGCAAT
Source organism: Streptomyces dioscori (assembly GCF_003024195.1). GTDB lineage: Bacteria > Actinomycetota > Actinomycetes > Streptomycetales > Streptomycetaceae > Streptomyces > Streptomyces dioscori. The sequence continues at coordinate 125,057 of NZ_KZ679053.1, read as the reverse complement.
GTTCGAGGATCTCGGGTGCCTTCACATACTTCTCGGTGGGTATGTAGCCCGTCTCCTCCAGCAGCGGGAGGTAGATGTAGGCCTCGGTGTCGCACGCGGCGCCGGGGTAGCGGTTCCAGTACCACGTACCGCCGAAGTCACCGCCCTGCTCGACGAGCCGGATGTCCTCGTAGCCCAGGTCGCGCAGACGCGCGCCGAGAAGCAGCCCGCCGAATCCCCCGCCGATCACGGCGACGTCGACGTGATCCGACACCGCTCGGCGCTCGATCCTCGGTGTGTAGGGGTCGTCGATGAAATGCGCGAGTTCACCTTCGGGCGCCTGGTACTGGCGTGAGCCGTCCGGACGCAGCCGTTTGTCCCGCTCGATCCGGTACTTCTCGCGCAGCGCGTCGGGGTCCGGCCCGAGTGCCTGCTTGTCTGCCTGAACTGTCACCTGGCGTCTCCTGGGGAGGCTGTGGGGCGGGCCGCGTTGCGGCATATCGCTGCGATGATCTGGGGCCAGGCTTCGGGCACGATGCCGTGGCCCATGCCGTCGACGGCTTCGAGCCGGGCGCCCGGCACGGCGTCCGCGATGGCCTGGCCGCCGCTGATGCCGACCAGGCGGTCGTCCGTCCCGTGCAGGGCGACGGTCGGTACGCGCAGATCGCGCAGCTCGGGCGTCAGGTCCGTCGAGGCGATGGCGGCCGCCTGCTGGCGGAGCCGGCCGGCCGGGTCGTGCGCGCGGTCGTAGGCCGCTGCCGCACGGGTTCGTGCCGCGTCCTCGTCGAACGGGAAGCCGCTTCCGGCCAGCACACGCGAACGTTCCACTGCCGCTTCGACGGCCTCCTCCCGGGTGGCCGGAGCGGGCCGACGCATGAGCTCCAAAGTGGCCGGGTCCGCCCGGCCGACGGCTGGGTCCCCGGTGCTCGACATGATCAGGCTCAGGGAGCGGACTCGCTCGGACCAGTGGATTGCCACGAGCTGGGCGATCATTCCACCCATCGAGGCACCGAGTATGTGGGCGCGCTCGATCCCCAGAGCGTCGAGGAGTCCGACGCTGTCGGCCGCCATGTCCTTGAGGGTGTACGGCAGGGTGCTGAGATCGCCGCGTCGGATCGCGGCGAGGTCAGGGGCGCCCTCGATGCGTTCCGACAGTCCGACGTCACGGTTGTCGAAGCGGATCACGTAGAAACCCGAGTCGACCAACTGGTCGCAGAATCCCATGTCCCAGCCGTTCAGCTGGGTGCCCATTCCCATGATCATGAGAAGCGGCGGGTCCGCGGGGTCGCCGTACGCGGCACAGCACAGGGTGATGCCGTTGGCGGTGACCGACCTCGTGCCCCCTGCTCTCAGGTCGTGGCGGGTCGATCCCACCGGTCCTCCTCGTCCTTTCACCCGTCGGGCAGCCCCGGCGGGCGGCCGGCGTCCGGCTCGGTCGGGTTGTCAGAAGAAGTTGCTGAGGTTCTGCGACAGCAAGACGGTCTGGTCGAGGTAGATGTCGCGCCGCGCGATCCGGAATCCCTCCTCGGTGCGCCGGAGCACGTCCTCGCGGCGTCCTATCCACTCGTCGATCTCCGACTTGAGCCGTGTTCGGTAGAGGTGGAAGCAGGTCTCGACCGTCAGCTGGGTGCCCAGGTCCTCGACGATGCGGACGTTGGTCACGAGGTGGCGAGTCCGTGACGGCGGATCTTCGGCCCAGGCCGTGCCGGTGCCGAGCTTCTGTACCCGGCCGACGAGGGTGGCCTTGTCGTCGTCGAAGAACGCCATCTCGCCCGGCTGCGTGAACTCCCGGGAGAGGTTGCGGCGCGGCACGGTCCGGCGGATCGGCATGAAGTACGTCGTGTCGTCGGTGAACAGGTCGACCCACTCCTCGAACCGCTGGTGGTCCAGCAGGGCGGCCTCGTGGGTGTAGAACTGCTCGACCTCGTACTGCAGGTACATCGCGGCGATCTTCTCCGGCGCGAGGGTCGTCTCCAGATGCGCAGTTGCCATGACTCGTCAGTCCTCAGATGTAGTCGCCGGGCGTGGTGGCCGAACGCAGCTCGTCCCAGTCGGTGCCCTTGACCCACTGAAGCCATGACAGGTAGGTCCACAGCTGTGCGTGCTCGTTCACGGGAGCCTCGATGCGGGCCACGCCGTCCTCGTGGATGATCTTTCCGCGGCCGAGGCCCATCTTCAGGAGCTGCGGGATGTCCCGGCTGGCGCCGCCACGGGTCTGCGCCGTGCTCTGCGACCAGTTCTCGCCGTCCTCCTGCTCCAGGAAGCCCGCAGGCCCGAACGAGTGGATCTGGCGGCCCAGTTGGGCCTTCTGCTCCTCGGGGGACTCGTTGCGGTCCTTGAAGCTGAACCACCACACCTCGGTGACGCCCGCGCTGCGCGGCACGCGGAGGCTGATCTGTGCGTCCATCGTGAACCAGGCGGTCGGGAAAAGGTGCGGGTGGCCGGCGAACCGGGATCCGACCGGGCCGAGCGCCGCGAGCGGACCGGGGTTCCTGCGCCAGGTGACGAGCTCGTGCATCTCGGGCGGCAGGGTCCTCAGCATCGAGTCCAGGCTCGGGCCCGAGATCGCGTGCCCGTATTCGCCGAGCGCGACCAGTGTGTCGAGGTCCGTGGGCAGCCGCTGCACGCCCAGGGCCTTGCCTTCGTCGGTCTTGGCACCTCCGGTGTCGTTCACGTCGGCACTGGGGATCATCCCGACCGCCTGGGCCGAGATGTGGGTGATCTGCGGGTGGTAGTAGTCGAAGGCGTTGTCCGCCGTGAACTTCCAGTTGCAGTTGAGCGTGAACTTCTGTACGCCCGGGCGGGCCTCGATGTCACCGCGCTCGGCCAGCAGGTCGATGGCTATCCGGCCCGTGCGTCCGAGGAACTCCTGCAGCGGCGGTGCCTGCGGGTCCATGGTGGCGAAGACGAAACCCTTGTAGGTGTCGAGCTGGGCCACCTTGCGCAGGGGGTGCTTCGACCTGTCCAGCTCGTCGCGGTAGAAGTCCGACATCCCTGGCACCCCGACGAGTTCGCCGTCCAGGCCGAACGTCCAGCCGTGGTAGGTGCACATGAAGTTCCGGACGTTGCCCTCCTCGGCCCGGCACACCGCATTGCCGCGGTGCGTGCAGGTGTTGAGCAGGGCCTTGATGCTGCGGTCGCGCTGGCGGACCACGAGTACGTTGTCCTTGCCCATGGGCGCCTCGAAGAAGTCGCCCTTCTTCGGGATCTGCGTCTCGTGGCACAGGAAGAGCCAGGCCCGCCCGAAGATGTGCTTCATCTCCAGATCGAAGATCTCCTCGTCACTGAAGATCCTGCGGTCCAGCTCCCCGGTCGCCACGTCGACGAGCGACTCAAGGTAGGCGGTGGTTCCAGGCGCCTCGATGGTCATGTCAGTTCTCCACTCGTCACTGAGGAAGGTCACGCGGGGTCGAAGTTGTGACCCCAGTACGCCGAGGCGTCATAGGTCACGACCGACCATGTCTTGTCGTCGATGAGCAGCCCGTCGGTGCCGTACTCGACTCCGAAGCCGGACGGGGACTGCACGTAGAAGGACAGCATCTTGTCGTTCGTGTGGCGTCCCAGCGTGGCGAGCTGCCGGATCTTGCGCTGCTGCACCTTGTCCAGGGCTCGGCCGACGACGTCGAGGTCGTCGACCTCGACCATGAAGTGATTGATCCCTGCCGGTCCGTCCCCGTGGATCGGGGCCACCGCGAGAGAGTGATGCCGCGCGTTGGTGTGCAGAAAGGTCAGGAGCAGCCCCGGCACCGGGATGATGTGGTCGCTCACCTTGAAACCGAGGACACGCCGGTAGAACTCGATCGTCTCCTCCACGTTGTCGCTCACCACGACGACGTGGCCCAAGCCCGTGTCCGCGCCGTCGGGAGTTGTCGTGACGAACCGTGCACCCGTGGGCGAGATGAACGGCTCCTGGAGCATGCTCGGGCCATAGTGGAACTCCAGCGCGTAGCCGGCAGGGTCGCGGCAGCTCAGCAGTCGGCGCACGCCGCGCAGATCAGCGAGCCTCGCATCGTCCTTGTAGTCGACGCCGGCCGCGTCGAGTGCGGCTGCCACCTCGTCGAGTGCGTCGGGCCCGGAGACCTGCCACCCGACGTAGTCGAGTTCGTCGTCACCGGCCCGCAGCGTGAGGCGATGAGCACGCTCGTCGATGCGCAGGACGAGTGCGGCCTCACCGTCGATCTCCTGATGAGATGCTGTCATCCCTAGAATTTCGGTTGCGAAGACCTCCCAGTCCTCCAGGCTCTTCACCCGGAGGCCCAGGTAGCCGAGTGCCTCGACTCTCGTCATGCGTTGATCCGTCCCTTGTGGTTCGCGTGTCCCGCCGGTCCACCGATCGTGCGAGGAGACGGCGTATCCGACAACAAAACTGTTCCGCCTGTTCGAACCGAACCGCGGTTGGCATCAGGCGACCAATCTGCTGACCTGGCCGCACAGTTGCTCGGCCGCCTTGAGCATCGCGCTCTTGTAGCGCAGGACGGAGCGGCCCGTGGCTTCGGTCGACAGCGACAACGCGGCTACGGGTTTGCGAGTCCTGCGGTCGAGGACCGGCACCGCGATGCACGAGACGCCGAGGAACGTCTCCTCGAAGTCGGTGGCGAAACCCTGGTCGCGTACCTCGTCGAGAGCCCGCTCCAGCAGGCCGCGGGTGGCGATCGTGAATGCGGTGAACCGGTAGTAGCGAGCCTGCATGGATCCGCCGGCCGGTGGATCGGAGAACGCGAGCAGCGTTTTCCCGAGCGCCGTCGCGTACTGCGGTCGACGCATGCCGACCGCGGTGTTGATCCGGACGGAGTCCGGCCCGAACAGCTTCTCGACATACAGCACGCTCGATCCGGCAGGCACAGCGAGATGCACTGTTTTGCGGGTCTGCGCGTAGAGCTCGGTCAGCACCGGCATCGCGCGATCCCGCAAGCCGTTCGCACGTGCGACGGCGACCTGGTTCCCCAGCTCGAATGTCCGGGTCGACAGCGCGTATTTGTCGCCTGCCCGTCGTACGTAACCGCTCTCGATGAGCACCGCCAGGAGGCGGTGTGCGGTCGCTTTGGGTAGGCAGACGACCTGGGCGAGCTCTGAGACACCCATGACGGCGCGAGGTCCGCCCAGCGCGTCCAGGAGAGCCAGCGCCTTGCCCGCCGAGGTGTCGTGGCTGCTGTCGGCCCCTGCGTTCCTGGCCTGTTGGAGATCCATCAGACCCTCCTCTCCCGACTGGCTTACACCGTTTCACCCTGAGCAACAGTCGAGATGTAAGATACGGTATCTCAGACGTCAGTGGTCAATGGTCGGTAGCGAGTGACTTTCCCGAAGGAGAACGACATGCAGCACAGTGCGATCGTGGGGGCCAGTGCTGCGGGCGTCTCAGCCGCGATCGCGATGCGCTCGCTCGGACATGACGGACGGGTCACGATCATCGATCGTGACCCTCACCCGCCGTACGAGCGTCCACCTCTGTCGAAGCTGGCGGACCGCACACTCCGTCCGATCGTTCCGCCCAGCAGATTCACCGAACTTGACATCGAGCTCCGGCTCGGCTCCGAGGTCCGCGGCATCGATCCGGTCTCTCGCACGCTCCACCTCGGTGCCGACGACTCACTGAAGATCGACACCCTCCTGCTGAGCACCGGAGTAGCGGCGCGACGACTGACTGTCCCGGGCTCCGACCTGGCCCACGTCCTTGTACTGCGTGATGCGTCCGATGCCGCCCTGCTCGCGGACCGCTTCTCCGCCGGCGGCCCACTCGTGATCATCGGAGCGGGCTTCATCGGACTGGAGATCGCCGCCCTTGCCCGCGAGCACGGGCTCGACGTCACCGTGGTCGAGGTCGGCCTGCGACCACTGCAAACGCTTGACGAGCGCATCGGCTCCCACCTGCTCGACCTCCACCAGAGCCGAGGAGTGCGGTTCGTCCTGGGTCGAACCGTGGAGCGGTTGGAGGGCGCGGACACAGTCGAGAGGGTCGTGCTCGACGACGGCACCCTGCTCCCGGCGGCAACAGTCGTCGTCGGTATCGGAGTGGAGCCGCGCACCGAACTGGCCCGTGCGATCGGGGTAGGGACGGACGGCCAAGGCATCGTCGTCGACGCCCATGGACGTACCGACGTGTCATGGGTGTACGCCGCAGGGGACGTGGCGAGTCAGCCGCACCCGCACCTTGTCACCGGGCCGGGCCGCATCGAGCACTGGGACGTCGCCATGAAGCACGGCGCCGCGGTGGGCGCCACCATGGCCGGGCATCCGACGGCGTTCACCGAGACGCCGTACGTCTGGTCCGATCAGTTCGGACGCACATTCCAGATGTTCGGCCGTCCCCACGCGACCGATGAACTCGTCATGCGGCACGATGCGACGTCGAAGTCCTACCTGGGGTTCTGGCTCCGCCACGAAGTCGTCGTCGCCGTCTGCGGCTTCGACCGCCCTCGCGATGTCGGAGCAGCACGCCGACTCATTCAGCTCCCCGTCGGAACCCACCGAGACGCGCTGGTAGACGACGGGCTGGAGCTCAGGAACCTGATCAGAACCATCACGCGCGGCTCAAGCCCGCGACCCGACTCCAAGAGGGATGTGACGACCACGTGACCTGGACGAAAGCCTGCAGCACGTCCGACCTTGAGGAAGGCGAGGGCTTCCAGCTCAAGCAGGAGCGCCCGATCGCCCTCTTCAACGTCGACGACGAATACTTCGCGATCGACGACACGTGCACACATGACGAATCGTCCTTGGCCGACGGATACGTGGAGGGGGACGTGGTCGAGTGCGGGTGGCACTTCGCCAAGTTCTGCATAAGAACCGGAGCCGTGCTGAGTCTCCCGGCGACCTGCCCGGTCAGTACCTACGCCGTCAAGGTCGAGGGCGACGACGTCTTCGTCAACCTTCCCGACTGAGCCACCCATCCGACCGACGAGGAGCCCGCACGCCATGACGACCCGGACCGATTCTGCAACAGCGCCTACCGACGACAGTACGAGAAGGATCGTTCGTACTCCGGACTACGAGATCCAGATCAACGAAGCCGGCGAGGGCCACCCGGTCCTCCTGATCCACGGCACCGGTCCCGGCGCGACGGGATGGTCCAACTTCGCCCCGAACATCGGTCCACTGTCACAGCGGTTCCGGGTCATCGCGGTCACCATGCCGGGCTGGGGCGAGTCGAGCCGCCAGAACGTGGAGACCGGCTTCGACCAAGGCGAGGCCGTCAAGCAGCTCATGGACGCCCTCGACATCGAGCGGGCGGCGATCGTGGGCAACTCGATGGGCGGCGGGGTCGGCATCGTCATGACGGCTCGCTGGCCGGAACGGGTGTCTCACCTCATCACGATGGGATCCGGGGTGTGGGGCGTGAACGTGCTGTCCCCGGCCGGAATGACCGAAGGATTCAAAGTCCTCGTCGAGACCTACCAGGACCCGTCGCCGGAGAACTTCAAGCGGTTGGTCCAGGTGATGTGCTTCGACCCCACCTTCGCGACCGACGAGCTCGCCGAACAACGATCGCGGGCAGCACTGGCGCACCCCGATCACCTCAACGACTGGCTCGCGCGCGCCAAGGTCGGCCTGGGTCAGGACGCCTTCATGTCCGCGGCACAGGCTCTGCACACCTCCAGCGTGCCGGCGCTCATCGTCCACGGCCGCGACGACCGAACCGTCCACTGGGAAATCAGTCTCCGCGCGATGTCGATGATCCAGGACTCGCGGATGGTCCTGTTGAACCGATGCGGCCACTGGGCACAACTCGAACACGCCGCGGAGTTCAACCGGCTCGTGACCGAGTTCGTCACCAACCACCACTGAGCGGACCCGACGGAAAGGACACATCGACGTGCGCGGACTTGAGGGACGTGTCGTCCTGCTCACCGGCGGCGGCTCCGGGGTCGGGCGAGCCATCGTGGAGCGCTTCCTCGACGAGGGTGCCCGGATCGTGGTCCTCGAACGAGACCCTGCCAAAGCCGCCTCGTTGGAGGCGATCGGCAGCGGCGACCTCAGCGTCGTCACCGGCGACGTCACCTCGTACGCGGACAACGAGCGGGCTGTCGCTGCTGCTGTGGACGCCTTCGGCCGGCTCGACGTATTCATAGGCAATGTCGGGTTGTGGGACTTCAGCCGCGCCCTGGTGGACCTCTCGCCGACTGAACTCGAAGCCGGATTCCGTGAGCTCTTCGCCGTGAACGTGCTGGGCTACCTGCTGGGCGCGAGGGCGGCAGCGGCCGCACTCAGAGAATCGCGTGGCACGGTCATTCTCACGCTGTCCAACGCGTCCTTCTATCCACAGGGCGGCGGCGTCCTCTACACCGCGACGAAACATGCCGGACTCGGCGTCGTGCGGCAGCTGGCCTATGAGCTGGCACCGGAGATCCGGGTGAACGGAGTCGCTCCGGGAGGGATGGCGACGAACCTGAGCGGACCGAAGTCACTCGGCCTGGATCAGCAGCAGATCAAGGACATTCCGATCCAGGACTACCAGGAGAAGTACTCGGCCTTGGAGAGGGTGATCGAACCGGCTGACTACGTCGGCACCTACATCCTGCTGGCCTCAAGCCATGACGCCCTCACCGTCACCGGAACGGTCTTCGACATCAGCGCGGCGGGTACACCTCAGCGCCCTCAGTGACGGGAGGTGAGGGGCGCAGTCTCACTCCGCCCCTCACGCGGCCACTGCAGCCACCGGCTGCCGGCCGCTTGAGACGGCGTACTCGATCCGGACAGAGGAGCTACGGATGAACGTTCACGACGGCGGTCGCACGGTGCATGTAGTGCGCACCATGGAGAGCGAGGTCGAGGTCTTCTCAAGCGCTGACGAGGCATGGCGGTACGCCCGGCGCAAGCGCGGCGCCACGGTCCTCGAACGGACGGTGCGGGGCTCCCTCGGCGAGGCCCGCACCATCTACGAGCGCCGGGTGCACGTCATCGACGGTGTCGTCCGCCGTGACACGACCTCGGAAGAGCTCCTCTTCACCGTCGACACCGACTCGTGGATCCAGGCCGCTGACGTCGAGTCGTTCAAGAGCAAGGACAACCGGTGGACGATCGTCGGGCTGGGAACCGACCGTCAGACGCTCGACGAGCTCGTCGAGCGCGAGATATCGCACCTCGCCGCCGCCAGGCACCTTCGCCGGCGGCACCTGGCTTGACGCAGATCCAGGGCCGGCGCCCCGCAGACTCGGCAGCCGCGTGTCCCGTCTCCAGCACCGCACCTGTACCGGACCGCCCCATGCGGTCTCGATCGGTATGCCCAGCGACCACGAAGTAGGCCCACCGCATGATCAGACGACAGCAGGGGCGAGGGCGGGTCATCACTCCGGCCCTTCCCGGAGAAGCCCCGACTTCGCGCGAATCAGAGCCAGTCTCCACGTGGGCCCCTTTTGCGTACGGTGCGTTCCGGATCTTGTTCGTGACCCAACTGGTCGCCAATGTGGGGCGGCTCATGCAGGCAACCGGCTCAGCATGGGCGATCCAGGACAACGGAGGTTCGCCCCTGCAGGTGTCCTTGATCCAGACTGCTACCTATGCGCCCCTGGTGGGGCTCGGCTTCGTCGCCGGCACCCTCGCGGACAGGCTCAACCGCCGGCTTCTGCTCATCGCATGCCAAGCATGGATGGCCCTCAGCGCAACCGCCTTGTCCGTGGCCACGTGGCTCGGTCGGGCCGACCCACTGGTCGTGCTCACGCTGACCTTCGCCATCGGCCTCGGTACAGCAGTCGCCGCACCCACCTGGGCAGCTCTCCAGCCGTCGCTGGTGCCCGGCCGACTCGCCGGCCGAGCGATCGCGTTGAACGGTCTGACATTCAACGTGGCTCAAGCCACCGGGCCAGCCCTCGCCGGCCTGGTGATCGCCGCACTCGGCACCCCATGGGTTTTCGCCATCAATGCTTTGAGCCTCACTTGCACGGTGCTGGCCATCCTGGTCTGGAAGGCGCCCTCTCCGGCACCGCCGCCCACGGAGTCGTTCGGACGGTCACTCCGCGCCGGTCTTCGATGCATCATGGCGGCGCCACAGCGCCAGATCCTGGCCCGCCTCGCGATCTTCATCGTGCCGGCCACCTCGGTGATGGCCCTGGCACCTGTCCTTGCCGATGAGCGACTCGGCCTCAACGGAAGTGGTTTCGGGGCCCTCTTGGCGATGTTCGGTGCCGGCGCGGCGCTGTCGGTGACCGTCTGGTCCCGGGTCGAGGGGCGCGGAGAGGAATGGGGCATGGTCTTCTCAGCCGCCCTGCTCACCGTCGCACTGGTTACCGCGGCCATCTGCACCCAGCCTGTCGTCGTCGGCAGTGCCCTGCTGCTCTCAGGTATCGCCTACACGCTCGGCAGCACGTGCGCCTACGTCGCGGCGCAACGCGTGGTCGACGACGCACTGCGTGCCCGAGTCATGGCGGCCTACGTCGTCACCTCCGGCGCCGTGGTCGCTGCGGCAAGTGCGGCGTGGGGCATCGTGGCCCGCACAGGAGTCGGCAAGGCTTTCGCCGTCGCGGCCGTACTCTCCGCCCTCGGTCTCGCAACCCGCACCCGTTGGCCTCTGCCCCGCGCAACGGACAAGCGAGCCGACGGCGCCACCGACTCCGCCAAGACCACACCCACGTCCTGAGGCCGAACCTGAGCCGGGCGAGACGACACCTGTCCTGTGGACAGGACCTACGGCCGCCTTGCCTGCCAGGAGTAGGACCCCGACCGTCGTCGCCACCCTGCCGCTGAACGGCACCGACCGCGTACTGCCCGACGGCATCGGTGGGTGTACCGCTCCCTCCCACGCCGGTCCTCGCGCTCCTACGGTTGGCTTCATGACCAGTCATCCTCGCGGCGCGGAGTTCGCGCGCATTTTCCAAGGGCCTGCCAGCAACGGCCCCCTGACCGGCACAGTCGCGCTGGTGACCGGAGCCAGCAGCGGGATCGGTGAGGGCACTGCGCTCGCGCTGGCCGCACTCGGTGCAAGCGTGACCGTCGTCGCCCGCCGGATGGACCGTCTGGACGGCCTCGTCGAGCAGATCGAGAAGACCGGTGGCCACGCTCTGGCCGTGGGCGCCGACCTCACCGACGAAGCACAGGCCGAAGCCGCCGTCACCCGCACCGTCGAGGCATACGGCCGTCTCGACACCGTGGTGGCCAACGCGGGCGCCATGATCCTCGGACCGATCGCGGGTGCCGACACCGACGACTGGCGCCGGATGATCGAACTCAACACACTCGGGCTCATGTACACGGCCCACGCCTCTGCCCCGCACCTGCTCAAGGCGGCGACCGACGGCCCCCGAAAGGTCACGGACCTCGTCCTGGTCAGCAGTACAGCCGGGCGCATGGTGCGCGGTGGCGGTGGTGTCTACAACGCGAGCAAGTACGCGGTGACCGCCTTCGGGGAAGCCTTCCGCAAGGAGGTCACCCAGCGTCACCTGCGTGTCTCCCTCGTCGAGCCCGGCGCGGTGGAGACCGAACTGCCCCTGCAGAACCGCCCTGATGTCCAGGAGCGGATGTATGAGCGCTACACCACGATGGAATGCCTGCGCCCCGCGGATGTGGCGGACACCATCGCCTTCATCGTCACCAGGCCGCGCCACGTCGCCGTGAACGAGATCCTGATACGGCCGACGGAACAGCAGGAATGACCGGCACAACTCCGAAGAGCCCGCTCAGCAGACGTGGGGGCACTGCGCCCATGGTTGGTCGGCCCGGTGATGTGCTCGGGGCGGATGACGTCGTCGTCCTGTCGGATGCCGGGCACCTCGCTCCGTTCGAACAGCCCGAAGTCTTCCGCGCCTTGCTGCTCGACTTCGTCGGCCGCCTACTACCCACCTGGTCACGCAACGGCCGCGTGCGCACGCGCCGCCCGTACGCAGGTCACACGATGAGGAAGAAAACCGATGGAAACCGTCTTCGTGATCTACAGGTCGAACGCGGAGGACTTCCGGTTCGATCATGACTACTTCGTGTCCGAGCACCTTCCGCTGGTGCGCAAAGCCTGGGAACAGTACGGCCTGGTGTCCAGCACCGTCACGCACTCCCGCGTCCTGGACAGGGTCCAAGAGGCGATCGCAGAAAGCTCGCTGCAGCCCGGGACCGATGCGAATGCCATAGCCGGCCTCATCCACGGCTTCCTCATGGGCCTCTCCACTCAGGCACGCGAAGGCGTGTCCGCCGATACGACGCAACGTTCCGCCGACGCCCTTCTGGCCCTCTGGGGACAGCCGGAAGACACGGATGTTGCCGCGAACAGGGGCAGGTAATGACCTCGACTTCGACATCACACACGTCGGCCCGGACATGGGTGGGCGTGGTCACACTGCTGGCCGGCACGCTGCTGCCGCCGCTGGACTTCTTCATCGTCAACCTCGCCATCCCCTCGATCCAGGACGACCTCGGCGGCGGCGACATTCTGGGCCAGCAGATCGTGGCCAGCTACGCCGCCACGTACGCCGTGACACTCACCCTCGGTGGCCGACTCGGCGATCTGTACGGGCGACAGCGGGTCTTCCTCGTCGGCCTCGTGGGATTCGCCCTTGCCTCGCTCCTCTGCGGTTCGGCCGGGGAACCCTGGCTGCTCATCGTCGGTCGTATCCTGCAAGGTCTCACCGCGGCCCTCGCAGCCCCGCAGTCCCTGGCCCTCATCCGCGCAAGCCTTGAAGGCCGGGAGCAGACGATCGCCCTCGGCTTCCACGGTGCGACCCTCGGACTCGCCGCCGTCATCGGCCAGTCCCTGGGCGGACTCCTCGTCACCGCCGACCTCTGGGGCCTGGGCTGGCGGGTGATCTTCCTCCTCAATCTGCCCATCGCCGCCCTCGCCCTGCTGGGCAGCCTGTTCCTGCACGATCCACACACCCGAGGCGTGGAGAAACTCGACTGGGTCGGCGCCGTTCTGCTCTTCACCGGCCTTGCCGGAATCGTCATTCCGCTGGTCGAGGGACGCGCCTTGAACTGGCCCTGGTGGTGCTTCGTCCTCCTCGTCGTCGCGGTCGGCCTGCTGCACAGGTTCTGGCGCTACGAGTCCACCCTCAGCGCCGGCCGTAACCGAGACCGCCATGTCATGCCCCTGGTACCACCACGAGCACTCACCGCGCCCGGCGTGCGGATCGCACTGACAGCGGTCGCCCTGTTCTACTCCATCGCTGCGTTCTTCCTCATCTTCTCCGAATACCAGCAGACCGTGGGGCGCACGCCGCTGCAGGCCAGCCTGGACATCCTGCCGCTGGGTATCGGGTTTCTGATCGGACCGCTGACCGTGCAGCACCTCATGCGGGTCATGCCGCGCCGTATCGCCGCTCTCGGCCTGCTGCTGGAAACCATCGGCTTCCTGGCCTTCGCCGCACTCGTCGCCGCACTCGACCAGACCCCGTGGGCCGCCGCACCCCTGGCACTCATCGGCTTCGGTCAGGGACTAGCCCTGCCCTCACTGATCCGCATCACTGTCACCCACATCCCGCGTACCTTCGCCGGCCTGGCCAGCGGGTTGGTCAGCGCGACCCTTCAGCTCAGCGCCGCTCTGTCGGTCGCGGTCATCGGTGGCATCTATTACGCGAGCGCCGGTGCGTACGGGTCGACCCACGCGATCATTGCCGTGTCGATCCTCATCGCGGTGCTGCTGTTCGGCTCCTCCGTGCTGTCCGTACGCGCCGAACGCGTCCCGTCAGCGGAGACATCAACCAGGGTTGTCAGCACACACGACGGCGAGGTGAAGGCAGGAAAGACACTCTCCCCGGTGCGAGACCAGTAGATGTCGTCTTCTCGGCTGCGTCAGAGCCCGAACAAAGTAACCAAAGCAAGCCTTATGACTTTGCGTTACTTAGCTTATTGCGCTTATGCGAGCATGTCAGGAAGGTGAGCGGAACCCCGATGACGGCATGCGAGGAGTGCGTTGATGAAGACCATAGGTCTGATCGGCGGGATGAGCTGGGAATCGACGGCTGAGTACTATCGGCTCTTGAACGAGTTCACACGCGAACGACTTGGCGGGCTCCACTCAGCTCGATGCGTGCTCTACTCGGTCGACTTCGCGGAGATCGAGCAGATGCAGGTCCAGGGACACTGGGCGGAAGCCGCCGAGATCCTTGCCGGGGCAGCGCGGTCGCTGGAAGCGGCCGGCGCCGACCTGATGCTCATCTGCACCAATACGATGCACAAGGTGGCCGACGCTGTCGAGGCGGCGGTGTCCATTCCGCTGTTGCATCTGGCCGATGCCACGGCGGACGCCGTACGGGCTTCGGGCCTGAGCCGGGTCGGACTGCTGGGCACGGCGTTCACCATGGAACAGGACTTCTACCGGGGCCGCCTTGAGGCCGGCGGCCTGCATGTGTCCATCCCGAATTCCGAGCAGCGCACCGTCGTGCATCGCATCATCTACGACGAACTCTGCCTTGGAGTGGTGACGGACGAATCGCGAACTGCCTACCGAAAGGTCATAGAGGACCTTGCCGCCGCCGGTGCGGAGGGCATCATCCTGGGCTGCACGGAAATCGAGCTTCTCATCGGCTCCGCGGACAGCCCTGTTCCGGTCTTCCCCACCGCACGTCTACATGCCGCAGCAGCCGTAGACGCAGCCCTGTCGGGTTGATCAGCCAAGCAGAGCAGAGCGTGCTTCATCGACCTCACGCGCGCTCCGGCACTCGATGCGTGCCTGCTGACGCCATCACCCTGGGCCCCTAGGAACCGCGTTCCTGCGCTGCCGCCCGCGATCGACAAGACAACACCGAACGTTCTATCTTAAGGTGGCAGCGCAATGGCAGCGTGTTGGCTGGGAGAAACCGCCTCAACGTCGGTGTGCTGGCTCTGTCTGACAACACGGGACCTGCGAACGCCGCACTGCGGCGCGTATCAGAGGAGCGGGCGATGGCAGATGAGGGGCTGATCCGGGCGCTGCCGGAACTGCTGAAGGAACACGCGAAGAGGTCTCCTTCGCGGGTCGCCTTCGCCGACGACGCGCGTGCCGTCACGTACAAGGATCTGGAGCAGCGCACAGCGCGCCTGGCCGCGTCTCTGGCCCGCATGGGAGTACGGCGCGGGGACCGGATCGCCGTCTGTCTGGGCAACTGTGTGGAGCTGGCGGAGATCCTGCTGGCCGCCGTCAGGGCAGGAGCGGTCGGTGTGCCGCTCAATCCCCGGTCCTCCGACGTCGAGCTCGCCCACTTCCTCAAGGACAGCGGCGCGTCCGTCCTCGTGACCGACCCCTCTCAGCTGGCCCGGCGGCACCGCTTCGCCGCCGAGTCCGGCAGTCCGCGCATACTGCTCACGGGCGCCGGCTCCGTCCCCGAGGACGCCCCGGAGGGCACGGCCCTTTTCCGGATCGCCGCCACCGACACCCGCGACTCACCGCGGGACGATCTGGGACTCGACGAGCCGGCCTGGATGCTTTATACGTCCGGCACCACGCACCGCCCCAAGGCCGTGGTGTCCACGCAGCGCGCCGCGCTGTGGTCGACGGCGGCGTGCTACGCGCCCGTCTTCGGTCTCTCGTCCCAGGACCGGATTCTGTGGCCGCTGCCGCTGTCCCACAGTTTCGGGCATTCCTTCGCCGTCCTGGGCGTCACCGCTACCGGTGCGAGCGCGAGACTCATGGCCGAACACCTCCCGCCCGATGGACTGTTGCGTGAACTCGACACCCCTCACCCGGCCCTGGACGGCCCCTACACCCTCCTTGCCGGAGTACCCGCCACCTACCACCAGCTCGTGGCATCGGCACACACACCTCTGACGTATGGCCTGCGCGCCTGCATCGTGGCCGGGGCACCGAGTGCCCCCTCTCTGCGCACGTCCGTGGAGACGTTGCTGGGAGCACCGCTCCTCAACGCCTACGGCAGCACCGAGACCTGCGGAATGATCGCGGTGATGCGTCCGGACGAACCACGGCTCGACGGATCGTGCGGACCGCCCGTTCCCGGAATGGTCGTACGCGTCGTGGACCCCGGTCTCGGCACCGACGTCGCCGACGGCGACGAAGGCGAGATCTGGGTACGCGGTCCGAGCCTGATGAGCGGCTACCACAACCAGACCGAGGAGACCGAGGCCGCGCTGTATGAAGGCTGGTACCGCACCGGAGACCTCGGCCGGCGCGTCGAGCACGGTCATCTCGTCGTCACCGGCCGGGTCAGCGAGCTGATCATTCGTGGCGGCGAGAACATCCACCCCGCGGAGATCGAGCAGGTGCTTCTGCGCTGTCCCGGTGTGCGGGACGCGGTGGTGGTGGGCCTGCCGCACGAGATCCTCGGTGAAGTACCCGTCGCCCATGTTGTACCGGGACCGGAGGGATTCGATCCCAGCGACCTCCTGGACGCCTGCCGCGCGCACCTGGCCGAGTTCAAAGTGCCCGTCGAGATCCGTGAGATAGCGACTGTCCCGCGCACGGCATCCGGAAAGATCGCCCGCCACGCGGTCGTCACCAGCACAGCCCGGACCACGACAAGTGCCCGTCGGGCCGGCTCCGCGGGCACCGATGCCGCTCTGCGACGGCACCTGCTGTCCCTTCCCCCGCACGCGCGCGAGCGCACACTGCGTGAAGCGGTGCTCGCCGAGACGGCCGCCGTCTGCGGTGACACAGCGCACGAGGCTCTCGACAGCGACAGCACCTTCGCCGATCTCGGGCTCACGTCCGTGGGCGCCGTGACGCTGACGGACCGCCTGGGCGAGGCAACCGGACTGCGGCTTGCGTCGACGCTGGTCTTCGATCACCCCACTCCGGCTGCACTGACCCGGCAGATCCACAACACGCTCTTCCTCCCGCACGTCAACGCCGGACAACGCCCCGCCGCAGGCCCCGACACGGCCGACCCCGTGGTCATCGTCGCCATGGCCTGCCGCTATCCCGGCGAGGTGAACTCTCCCGACGACCTGTGGGACCTGGTGTCGGCGGGCCGCGACGCGATCACCGGATTCCCCACGGACCGCGGCTGGGACCTGGCCGCCCTCTACGACCCGGACCCGGACCGCACAGGCACCTCGTACACCCGCAACGGCGGCTTTCTGCACCAGGCCGCAGAGTTCGACCCGCAGCTGTTCGGCATCTCCCCCCGCGAGGCACTGGCCATGGACCCGCAGCAGCGGCTGCTGCTGGAGACCTCGTGGGAACTGTGGGAGCGGGCCGGTATCGCACCGAGCGCCCTGCGCGACAGCGACACGGGCGTCTTCGTGGGCGTGATGCACGGTGACTACGCCTTCCGCCCCGTCGACCCGCACAACGTGGAGGCCCACCTGGCCCTGGGTGCGACCGGAAGCGTGGCCTCCGGCCGCGTCTCCTACGTCTACGGCCTGCGCGGACCCGCCATCACGCTCGACACCGCCTGTTCGTCCTCGCTGGTGGCGCTGCACTGGGCGGCCAAGGCGCTGCACTCCGGTGAGTGCTCCCTCGCCGTGGCCGGCGGAGTGACCGTGATGGCGACTCCCAGGGCGTTCACCGCTTTCAGCCGACAGCGCACGCTCGCACCCGACGGCCGCTGCAAGTCCTTCTCGGCCGCCGCCGACGGAACCGCCTGGGCCGAGGGCGTCGGCCTCGTCCTGCTGGAGCGGCTGTCCGACGCCCGCCGCCACGGCCATCCCGTGCTGGCCGTACTGCGCGGGTCCGCCGTCAACTCCGACGGCGCCTCCAACGGCCTCACGGCCCCGAACGGCCAGGCCCAACAACGCCTGATCGAGCGAGCGTTGGCCGACGCGGGCCTCCGACCGGGCGACGTGGACGTGGTCGAGGCACACGGCACGGGCACCATGCTCGGCGACCCCATCGAGGCAACGGCCCTGCTGGCCGCGTACGGGCAGGGCCGACCCGCGGACGGGCCGCCCTTGTGGCTCGGTTCCGTCAAGTCCAACCTCGGGCACACACAGGCAGCTGCCGGTGTCGCGGGGGTCATCAAGATGGTGCAGGCCATGCGTCATGAGGAATTGCCCCGGACGCTTCACGCGCAGAACCCCACGCCGAAGGTCGACTGGTCCACGGGGCACGTAGCACTGCTGGCCGAGTCCCACCCCTGGCCCGCGCAGGGCTCCGCACCGCGCCGGGCCGGTGTTTCGGCCTTCGGTATCGGCGGGACGAACGCCCACGTGATCCTGGAGGAGCCCCCGGTCCCGCCCGTTGACGGTTCTGGCGCCGCGGTGACGGCGCCCTGGATTCTTTCCGGCGCCGACGAACAGGCTCTGCGGTCCCAAGCCCGGCGTCTGGCGGACCACTTGGCGGCCCGGCCCGATCTCTCAGCGTCCGACGTAGGTTTCTCACTGGCGGTATCGAGGTCGGCGCTCACCCACCGTGCGATGGTTGCGGCAGGGGACCGTTCCCGTATGACGGCCGCACTGCACGGGCTGGCCGACGGCCGCGAGGTCCTGGACTCGGTACGAGCTGTCGCCGACACAGACCTGCGTACGTCGTTCCTGTTCACCGGCCAGGGCGCCCAACGTCCCCGCATGGGCGCGCAGCTGCGTACGGCGTTCCCGGTTTTCGCCGCCGCCTTCGACGAGGTCTGTGCGGAGCTGGACGGTCACCTCACTCTGCCGCTGACCGCGGTGCTCTCCGCCGAGCCCGGCTCGCCCGAGGCTGCCCTGCTCAACCGCACAGACTTCACCCAGGCCGGCCTGTTCGCCTTCGAGGTCGCCGCGTTCCGGCTGCTGGCGTCGTGGGGGGTGTCCGCCGACTTCCTGGTGGGCCACTCCGTGGGGGAGCTTGCCGCCGCCCATGTCGCCGGGGTTCTGGATCTCTCGGACGCGGCTCACCTCGTCGCCGCGCGAGGCAGGTTGATGCAGGCTCTTCCGGACAACGGTGCGATGGTGGCTCTGCATGCCTCGGAGGCGGAGGTGCTCAAGGCGCTGGCGGACGCCGACGGGCCGGTGGCGATCGCCTCCGTCAACGGCCCGCGCACAGTGGTGATCTCCGGCCTGCGGGACATGGTGCTGGCCATCGAGGCGGAGTTCAGGCTACGGGGCCGCAGAACCGCCCGTTTGCGCGTCAGCCATGCCTTCCACTCCCCCTTGGTGGAACCGATGCTCGACGACTTCCGCCGAGTTGCGCGAGGGCTGACGTTCCGTCCTGCGCGCCTACCGGTGATCTCCACCCTGACGGGCCGTCCGACCGAGGCAGATGAGCTCTGCTCACCGGAGTACTGGGTCCGGCACGCACGCCAACCGGTCCGCTTCGCCGACGCCGTGCTCTCCCTCGCGGACACGGGCGTCTCGGCGTGCCTGGAAATCGGCCCCGGCACCGGCCTCACCGCCGCCGCCGAGGACTGCCTGAGGGGTGACGGCATCTTCGTCGCCTCGTTCCCCGCCGACAAGCCCGAGTCCGAGGCCCTCCTCTCCGCGATGGCGCGGCTCCATGTGCACGGAGCGCGCGTCGACTGGCCCGCCGTGTTCGCTCACACCGGTGCACGGCGGGTGGACCTGCCGACGTATGCCTTCCACCGGCAGCGGTACTGGCTGCCGGCCCTGGCCACGCCACGTCCCGCTGCGGCCGTTGCAAATCATCCGCTGCTGGACCCGGGGTTCGCCGTACCGGACACCGACCGGACGGTGTTCGCCGGTCGCCTCTCCGCCGCGGCTCAGCCGTGGCTGTCCGATCACACGGTCTCCGGATCGGCCGTCATCCCTTCAACGGTGTTCGTGGAGCTGGCCGCGCGGGCGGGCCGCGAGATGGGGTGCGGTGCACTGGACGAGCTCCTCGTCCTCACTCCGCTGCCCCTCCCACCAGCCGGTGAACTGCGCCTCCAGGTCGTCGTGAGCGCCGCTGACGACGCGGGCCGGCGGCCCTTTGACATCCACGCACGGAGTGACGAGCCGGACGGCGCGGACGGCTCCTGGACCAGGCATGCCACCGGCTTCCTCGGACCGGCCTCTCCTCCCGTGGCGACCAAGGAATCGGTGTGGCCTCCGGAGGGCGCTACCGAGATCGACCTCGCCGACGCCTACGACACACTCGCGGACACGGGCCTCGCCTACGGTCCCGCCTTCCGGTGCGTACGGGCGATGTGGCGGCGGGCCGACGAACTGTTCGTCGAGGCCCGGCTGCCGGAAGCGGAACGGACCGCAGCTGGCGGCTACGGGATCCATCCCGCCCTGCTGGACGCGGCACTGCACGCTCCCCTGCTCACCGGGACGGCAGCCGATGCAGCCATCCGCGTTCCCTTCTCGTGGAACGGCTTCCAGCCCGGCACGACAGGTCCCACAGAGGTCCGGGTACGGATCTCACCCGGTGCGGCCGCGGACACGGTCACAGCAACTCTCGAAACCCCCGATGGCAGTCCGGTGGCCCACATCGGCTCCATGGCGACCCGCGAACTGCCCACCGCCGGTGGCGGCTTGGCCCAGCAAGCCTTGTTGCTCCCCGAGTGGACAGTCGTAGCAGGGGGACATTCCGCGGACACCTCACGCTGGGCCCTCCTGGACGACACCTCGGACGACGGACTGGACCTGTCAGGGGCGCTCCCCGAGCCGGCGTTCCCCCCTGCCCCCGATCCGCACACCGTAGTCGTCACGGCGGCCGGACCCGCGGGGGACGCCGACCCCCTCACCGCCCTGCACCAGCTGACCGACAAAGTGCACCGCGCTCTCCAGAGCTGGCAGCACGATCCGCGGACGGCGGGCTCCCAGTTGGTGGTCGTCACACGCAACGCCACCTCCACGACAGCTGCGCCGGACACAGCGGGAGCCGCGGTGTGGGGACTGGTGCGCGCGGCCCAGTCGGAGCTGCCGGGACAGATCGTGCTCGTCGATGTGGACGAGCGACCGGCATCACTGCGGCAGCTAACCGCGGCCGTCGCCTCGGGAGAACCGCAACTCGCCATTCGCGAGGGGCGTTTGACGGTGCCGCGCCTGGCACGGTCCGCCGCCGAAGGTACACCTGTGGCATTCCGCCCGGAGGGCACGCTGTTGATCACCGGCGGTACCGGCGCCCTCGGTGCAGAACTCGCCAGACACCTCGTGGCGTCATACGGCGTGCGCCGCCTGGTGCTGATCGGACGCCGCGGACCCGGAGCACCGGGCGCCGCAGCACTGCACTCCGAGTTGGTGGAACTGGGCGCCAAGGTTCGCATCATCGCCTGTGACGTCACCGACCGGGCAGCGCTGGCCGATGCCATCAGCGAGTACGGACCGGCCCTGACCGGCGTGGTGCATGCCGCTGGGGTACTGGACGACGGTGTTCTGGCATCCCTCACACCGCAACGCATGGCGACGGTGCTCCGTCCGAAGGCAGACGCGGCGTGGTATCTGCACGAACTGACCAAGGATCTGGACCTGTCGGCTTTCATCCTGTTCTCCTCCGTGTCCGGCCTGCTGGGCCGCGCGGGCCAGGCGAACTACGCCGCGGCGAACTCTTTCCTCGACGCCCTGGCCCGCCACCGCACCCGGCTGGGGTTGCCTGCCCTCTCGCTGGCCTGGGGGCCCTGGAGCACGGAAAGCGGGATGACCGCCGCGCCCCGGCTGACGTCGGACGCGCTTCGGCCACTCACCGTGGATCAAGGGCTCGCCCTGTTCGACGCGGCGCTTCGTACGAGCGAGCCCGTGGTGGTTCCGGCCCTGCTGGACCGGGCCGCCCTCCGTTCCGCCCGGACACATGTGCCGCCGCTCCTGCGGGATCTGGTGCGTCCTGCCGCATCTCCGCCCCAAGGCGGCCACCCGAACCCGGGCGGACGGGAACAGCCTGGCAGCTGGCGCAGCCTGCTGGCCGAAGTGTCACCCGCACAGCGTCTGAACACCCTGGTGGAGTTGCTCAATGCTGATGTGGCGCACGTACTCGGTTACCCGGACGCCGCCTCGTTCCCACCGGGCAGGTCATACATCGAGCTGGGTCTCGACTCTCTGACGGCGGTACAGCTCCGTAATCGGCTGAGCGTGGCGCTGCGGCTCAGGCTCCCCGCCACTGTGGTCTTCGAGCATCCGACACCACAGGATCTGGCCCGTTACGTACTCGGTCTGCTTGAGGACGATCTGCCCACGACCCCAAGACGCATCGGGCAGCCGACGGGGCGGCCCGCGCAGACCCTGTCCTCCCTTTACCGGCAAGTCTGCGAAGCAGGCCGGGTGATCGACGCGATGCAGATGCTCGTCACCGCGTCCTGGGCCGTCCCGACCTATCAGGCGGTCGACAGCCGACGGCACGCACTGCCACCGGTGCGGCGCGCGACCGGACCCGGCGAACGCCCGGTACTCGTCTTCTTCCCGGGCATCCAGCCGACCCTCGCCGCCCCCGGCGGCGAATTCGCCCGCTTCCATGCCTGTTTTGAGGGCGAGTGGGACGTCTTCGAGTTTCCGCACCCCGGAGTCGGTGCGGGCAACGAACTGCCGGCCGACGTGGAGACGCTTGCCCTCACGCACGCCGACTCGCTGCTGCGGCACCTGGGCGAACGGCGCTTCGTGACCGTCGGCGCCAGCACGGGCGGCGCGGTCGCGCAGGCCGTCACCCAGCGCCTTGAGGCCATGGGTGTGGCTCCCGCCGGGCAGGTGCTGCTGGACACCTACCTCATCCACGACGGCAACAGTGACAAGGAGTGGCTGCTGTCGCTGCCTGCAGTCATCGCACCGCACTTGGGCGGGCACGCGTTCACGGGCGACGAGGACGCAGGTGTCGCGGCATTGGGGGCGTATACGCGCATGTTCCTCAACTGGCAGCCGCAGCCGGTCGGCGCACCCACCCTGCTGGTGCGCGCCACCGCGCCGACCACTGCAATGGCCCGGCACGTTCACGGCGAGGAATGGCGTACCTCGTGGCCCCTTCCCCACACCCAAGTCGACGTCCCCGGCGACCACTTCTCATTGTGGCAGCAGCACTCCCAGACCACGGCCGCCGCCGTCAGCGCGTGGATCAAGTCCCTTGTACGTGAGGGGGGCGACGAGTGACCGTACTTCGCCCAGCCGGGCGCACGCCCGTGATGCGGGCGGTGACGCCGTCAGACTGTCCCGGTCTCGTACTCCGGCCGTTCCATGCACGGCGCGCCGACAGTGCCGGCGGTGTCCGCTGTCTGAGGGCTGTCCACGGCGAGCATGGCGGCTCCCAGAGCGATCACATGCTCGACCAGTTCCTGTCTGCTCGTCAGATGGTCGGGCCCGACTGAGAGCTGGGCCTCCCAGTCGGCCAAGGCGTGAGTGAAGAAACCGACCAGCAGCAGGAAGCGCTGGCGACGCAGACGCTCAGGCAGACGGCGCAGATGGCGCAGGATGCGCTGCTCCGTTTTGACCGCTCCGCTGGTCCACGGGGAGTCAGGACGGTACCCGACCGCGTTGGCCAGCACGGGATCGGCGGCTGTCTGGGCGAGGAAGCGTGCGTACCAGCTCGGCCGGCCCGGCTCGCCGAGGAGCTCGGCCAACGGCAGTACCAGCGCCTCCACCAGCGTCCGCGGGTCCATTCCGCGTCCCTCCGCGTCGGCTGCCGCCAGCATCCGCTCACGAAGCCCGTTGGCCGGGCTCATCCGATGCTCGAAGACCGCCGACAGCAGACCTGCCTTGGAACCGAAGTGGTACCGCACGGCGCCGGTGTTGCGTTGCCCTGCGGCAGCGCCGATCTCCCGCAGAGAGACGCCGTTCACCCCACGCTCGGCGTACAGCCGCTCGGCACACTCGATGATCGCCAACCGCGTTCCGTCGGCGCGGGGCGCCGGGGCCGGCCTGGAACGCTGTTCCGGAGTGGACGAGGTCATGGGCGAATTATCACCGCCGTCGCCGCCTGCCGGAAATCTGCACCAGATGCGCGGTCGCGTAAGGACATGAACTTGCAATACGGCGTACATGAACCACTTCTGACCCACGTGAGTTAATCGCTCGTGGGGCAGCCGCCATCCCCGTCCCTTCACGAAAGCAGGCATCCGTCGATGACCCCTCCCACCGACTCCCGGGTCCGGCAACTGGGCATCCTTGCCGTGCTCGTCCTGCTCACAGAGACCGCCCCGCTGGAAGTGAGCCTGGTCTACCCGGCGGCCAGGTCCCTCGCGCAGTCCTTCGGCAGTGCGGGAGCCGACGCGGTCACCGGCACGGTGAGCCTCGCCGCCGTGGTGTGCATCCCACTGCTGGGGCGCATTGCCGACGTGGTGGGCAAGAAGCGGGTACTGCTGTATTCCGGGACCCTCTTCGCGGCCGGGTCGCTGCTGTGCGCGGTGGCCACATCGCTGCCGCTGCTGCTCTTCGGCCGACTCCTGCAGGGCGCCGTCGGCGGTGCACTGGCGGTTGCCTACGCGATGGTCCGAGACGCCTTTCCCCGCCATCGAGTGCCGGTCGCCCTGGGCATCGTTTCGAGTGGGATCGGGATCAGCGGGATCATCGCGCCCTTCCTCGGCGGTGCTCTGGTGGACCGCTACGGCTACCACGGCGTGTTCTGGTTCCTCTTCCTGCTGAGCGCGCTGGTGCTGCCACTCGGCGCAGTGGCACTGCCTGACGATCGGCGCCCGGACGACACGGCGAATTCCGAACACCGGCGGCTCGATGTCCTGGGAGCGCTTCTGCTCGGCCTGGCAGCGGCGGCACTGGTAGGGGGCGTGGGCGCCGCCGTGCGCTCGGGCTGGGCGTCGCCCGGCGCCGTGGGGGCGCTTTCCTCCGCGTTGCTCTTGGCCCTCGGCTTCTGGCGACGCGAAAGAAACAGAGCCCACCCGGCCGTCGACCTCGGCCTGCTCACCGCTCCGGCGGTGCGGGGCACACTGCTCTCGGCCGTACTCACCACGGCCGGCACGTCCGCCGCCGCCTATCTGTTGGCCCAGCTGTTGCAGACCCCGCGCCAGACCGGGCTCGGCTACGCGTTCGGTCTGTCCGCGCTGGCCGCGGCCGGCTGGACCTTCACTCTGGGACTCGGCTCGCTCGCCGGTGGACCCCTGGGCGGGTATATGGCCCGGCGCCGCGGCCCGCGAAGCACGGCACTGACGGCGCAAGCGCTGGTGGCGATCGGGGCGCTCGGCTTCGCCGCGCTGCCCGGGCAACGCGGCGCCGTCCTGTTCATCAGCCTCGTGTTCGGTCTGGGCACCGGACTCGCCTACGCATCGTTCGCCAACCTCATCACCGAGGCCGTGCCCGACGAACGAGCCGCCACCGGCGCGGCGTTGATCGCGGTCGCCAACCAGCTGGGAGCGGCAGCCGGGGCATCGGCCCTGGCCTCCGTACGCACCCGCTACCCGGTCGGCCCGACCGGTTCGGTCTTCGCGGGCAGCGGCTACCGGCTGGCCTTCACCTGCGCCGCGGCCGCCGCACTGCTGGCCCTTCTGACCACCTGGCGCATGCGTCACGGCCGCTCCCCCGCAACCGGCGGTGCCGCCACCTCTCGTACCGACGCGCCCGCGACTGAACCCGCGGGCAGCGGATCCACCACCAAGGAGATGATCTGACATGACCTCTGGGACCGAACAGCGCGAACGGACCGGATTCGCCCGCTCGGCGCGAGCGCTGCGTCCGTCCATGGTCGGACGGGAGTTCCGCCCAAAGGGCGCCGGCGAACCGTACCGGCACCTTTCCCTGATTCCGCAGTCCCTCCTGATCGGTGCCGAGGTCCGCGGCGTCGACCTCGCCGAGGAACTGGCTCCCGAGGTGCTCGCCGAGCTCAAGCGGGCGCTGCTGGAGTGGAAGGTGCTGTTCTTCCGCGGGCAAGAACTCACCGCCCGGGAGCACGCCGACGTGGCCCGGCACTGGGGCGAACTCGAAGATCACCCCTTCCTGCCCAAGGCCGAGATCCCCGAGGTGGTGCGACTGGAACACGACGGAGCACGCCCCGGAACCGAGAACATCTGGCACAGCGACGTCAGCTTCAGCCCTACACCGCCGCTGGGCTCCATGCTGCGCGCCGTCACGGTCCCCGCACTCGGTGGAGACACCTTGTGGGCGGACATGCACGCGGCTTACCAGGGGCTCCCCGAGGACGTCCGCGAACTGATCGACGGTCTGAGCGCGCTGCATGAAATTCCCACGGTGACCGGGGAAGCCGCGGACGAGGTGGCGAAGAACATGCGCGAAGCACGCGCCCGATTCCAGCCGGTGGAACACCCCGTGGTGCGCACGCACCCCGAGACCGGCCGCAAACTCCTCTACGTCAATCCGGTGTTCACCAGCGCCATCGTGGGGTTGGCACCGAGTCGGAGCCAGGATCTGCTCGACCTGCTGTTCCGCCAGGCGACGCTCCCGGAGTACCAGGTGCGCTTCCGCTGGGAGCCGGGCTCGGTGGCCTTCTGGGACAACCGGGCGACCCAGCATTACGCGGTCAGCGACTACTTCCCCGACTTCCGGCTGATGGAACGCGTCACGATCATCGGCGACCGCCCGTACTGAGGCGCCGGCGCACCTGCGGTCCCGTCGGGCAGGGCAGCATGTCGAGCAGGACAGGATGTGGACGATTTTTCCCTTTTTGTAGCCCTAGGGGCACTGGCGCCCAGCTTCTCCCAGCCGTATAGTGAACGTTACATACATCACTTGACCGGCTGGACACCGGATCGAAACTGGCGCCCACACCTCGGCGGCCCGAGGAACGAGAGGATCCACCATGTCCCCCACCATGATCCTTACGCCACCCCGGCGGGCCTTCGAGACCGCGATCCCTCCGGATCTCGTCCACGTCCCGCAGGCCCGAAACGCCGCATTCGCGATCATGCGGCTGTGGGACCTGGACCCGTCACTCGCCGATGACATGCGGCTGGTCGTGTCCGAACTGGTGTCGAACGCGATCGAGCATGGCCTCGGCCGGGTCGGGCTGCGCATCACGGAGACGGCCGACGAGGTGAGGATCGAAGTCTCTGACTCCAATCCGGCACCTGCCCGGGTGTCATGGGCTCAGGACGAGGACCCGCGGGGGCGGGGCCTCATGATCGTCGCGAGCCTTGCGGACAGCTGGGGCGTGAGTGAAGACGGCTACCGCACCTGGGCCGCCTTCCTGACGGGGCAGCGGTAACGGGCACCAGGGGATGCGAACAAGGAGTGCGTCCCTTGGTGCCCGCTTGCCACCCGGGCATTCGCTGCGCTGGTCAACGCATCCTTTTAGACCCTGGGCGCCACAACGGATGCCTGCGCTTCGCCCATTGGGGGTCGACCGTGCCTGTACGCAGGCCGGCGCGTGCCTCCGGGTCCCCCATGGCCATGCCGATGTGTCCGGCCAGGACGATCCCGATGGTCAGGGCGAGCCAGTCGTGGACGAAAGTCGCACTGGTGCGCCACGTGATCGGGGTGAGATGGGTGAACCACATGATCAGGCCCGTGCCGAGCATCACCAGCGTCGCACCGGCGATCCAGTTCGCGTAGATCTTCTGTCCGGCGTTGAACTTGGCCGCCGGCCGGGACGAGTAGCGCTTGTCGCGGCGCAGGACCGCGCGCAGCCAGACCTTGTCGTGCGGCCCGAAGCGGTTGAGATGCCCGAGGTCAGCGCGGAAGTGCCGGGAGAACAGGCCCACCAGGACGGGGATCGGAAGGGCAAGCCCCGACCACTCATGAACGCGGACCACCAGATTGCGGCGTCCGACCATCTCCGCGAGCACCGGGATGTAGAGGAAGGACGCCGTCACCACACACACGCCCGTCAGCAGGGCCGTCGCACGGTGCACCCAGCGCTGCGCGGGCCCGAACCGGCGGAGCTCGGCGGGCGGCGGAGTGTGCGCCTCAGCTCGTGGGGTCATCGTCCCGCCCGTTCGACTTGCCGACCCAGGCGTCGACGTCGTAGCCGAGGTCCTCCCAGTAGCCGGGCTTGACGTACTCGGTGACGGTGATGCCGGACAGCCACTTGGCGGACTTGTAGAAGTACATCGGTGCCACGTACAGGCGGACCGGGCCCCCGTGGGCATGGCTGATGTCCTCGTCCTGCATGCGCAGCGCCACCAGGACGTCGGAGCGGCGGGCCTGCTCCAGGGTGAGGCTCTCGGAGTAGGCGCCGTCGAAGCAGGTGAAGCGGACGGCGCCCGCCGAGCCGCGCACGCCGGCGGCGTCCAGCAGGTGGGACAGCCGCACCCCCTCGAAGGGAGTTTGAGGGACCCGCCAGCCGGTGACGCACTGGATGTCCTTGACCATCCGGGTCTGCGGAAGGGCGCGCAGGTCGTCGAGCGTGTAGGTCGTCGGGTGGTCCACCAGGCCGTCGACGGTCAGCCGGTAGTTCGTGGCGTCCTTGTGCGGTACCGAGGTGGTCACGGAGTAGTAGCGGAAGCCGCCGCCGTTGGGCAACAGACCGGTCAGGCCGGATGGGTCCAGCTGTGAGGCACCGGCCAGAAATGCTTCGGTGCCACGTTGCAGGGTTGGTGCGGCGTAGACGCCCAGCGCTCCGAGACCAAGGGTGCCGAGAAAGACGCGCCTGCCCACAGGGGTGCCTCGCTTCTCGGGTCGTTCAGAGTTCACGCACCAACTCCTATGAGTTCGCTGGACCAAGGCCGTCGGATCGTCGCCGTCGCCATGTACCGCCGACGTCTCCCCCGCAGGCGCTTCGCGCTCAGCCCTGGATACCGGTGGTCGGCTTCGCCGCATCTCCGGGAGGCCGACGCCGGGACGGAACAAGCCCGAACCCGCCAGAAGAAAGAACATTCTGTTCTCTTAGAATGCCGTCGGCCACGAAGATTGTCAATACAGAACGTTCTACCTGCACTGCTGGGTCGCAAGTGAGGCTGGGGCTCAGGCCCCTCGCTCGCCTCGTACTCACCGGCGCTCCTGACGCTGCCGCTCACGCTCGGCGTCAGCTCGGACCGTTCGTTGTCCAGGGCCCCGGCTCCGACGACGTGCCCATGGTGAACGGCCCGCCGGGAATCAGCGCCTCCGCCGGGCCGGCGAACAGGGGTGCGGGGGCGGGATCGGGGGCGGTCAGCGCTTGCGGCCCGGCGCGGAGCTGATGGGTGACCAGCATGGTCTCGTCGTGCTGCTGTTCGTGCTGGGCGATCATGCCGAAGGCGAAGCCCGCCTCCGTCAGCCGCGTGCCGTGGAACGCGGCTTCCTGCAGCACGTCCAGGGCTCGTGCACGGATGTCGGCCGCGTACCGGCGGGCCTCGTCGGGCGCGAGCAGCGGCAGGCCGGGCCGTTCGGAACGTGGGTGCTCGAACGCGTCGTACAGGCTGTCGATCTCGGGCCGGATCGCCTCCTGCCCGGCGACGGCGCGCAGCAGCCATTGCTCCTCCTGGTTGGCGATATGCGCCAGGTCCCACACCAGGGGAGACATCAGGGGAGACACCTGGGCGGTCAGCTCGGGGCCTTCCACTCAACTGGTCAGCAACATGGTGCGTTCGCGAACGGTGACGAGCGCGGAGAGAGCCCGCTCGCGCAGCGTTTCGATGTCCGGACTCGCTTCGCCTGCCGCTGTGGCGAAGGTGTCGTCGGCAGGGTGGTTCATGGGCCGTACTCCTCGCTGAGCCGACCATGGCCGGTGCCGCCTTCCATGACCAGCATGTCGTCGGCGGGGCAGCGGCCCCGCGACACGTAGCGCTCCAGAAACGCGGATACGGCGTCCTGGACCGCAGTCGTGGCGCCGAGCCGGGGCAGGGCGTCGAGGGCAGCGGTGAAGCACGTGACGGCAGCCTCCCGCAGCCCCGGATCGGTGAGCGCGTCACGGGCGGCGATCTCGTACAGGGGATTGCGCGGGGCCTGTCGGCCGAGTGTGCGTGCGGCGAGCGGCTCGACAGCGCGACAGGCGATGTCGGTCGCCTCGCGATCGTCGAACAGTGCCGCTGTCACCGCGAGGGGCACGATCCAGCCGTCATCACCGGGCTGCGCGTCGATCATGCGCAATTCCAGGTGGCCGCGCGGCCGGACGGGCGGGAAGAGGGTGGTCACGTGGTAGTCG
This sequence comes from Streptomyces dioscori, assembly GCF_003024195.1. GTDB lineage: Bacteria > Actinomycetota > Actinomycetes > Streptomycetales > Streptomycetaceae > Streptomyces > Streptomyces dioscori. Next base: position 95,434 of record NZ_KZ679053.1, on the reverse strand, counting down.
AGATCGCCGTGCAGTGGCGGTCTCGGCATCAGGTGGCGTGTCCAGTCCCGCAAGGTCAGATCGTCCGGCACGTCCCACGGTCCGCTGTCGCGGCGTATGCACATCACTGGCGCGTGCAGGACGTGCCGCGCCCAGCTGGTACGCGGATGAGTGTCCAGCGGAGCGCCGCCCGCGCGGCCCGCGCCGATCTGCATCCAGCGCAGCTGCCGGGTGGATCGCCAGCCGGTGGGCCTGTTGTCGGCCATCGGCGAGTTCGCGAATGATGCGAGCAGGACGGCCCCCAGGTGATGTGCCAGCCACCAACGGCGTACGTGGCCGAGGGGGCCCGGCTCTTCATACCCCGCGTCCACGCAGACCTGCACGGACGCGGTACTGCACATCATGTAGCGGCCGGCGGGGCCGAGCCGCTCGAAGTGGGCTTCCATGGCGTCGTACCGAGGCTGCCGCAGAAAGCGGCGTGGCGCGTGCCAGGGATCGTGGCCCAGGCCGACGATGCCGAGGCCGACGTCGCGCAGCACCGCACGGACCGAGTCGAGGTCGGCTGAGACGGTGCGGATGCAATCCATGAGCGAGGTGGCAGGCAGCGAACTCAGTTCCAGCTGACCACCGGGTTCGACGGTCAAGGAGGACGTGAGAGGCAGTGCCCGCAGTGCGGTGTACGCCGTGGAGAGTCGTTCGGGCGACACCGGCGTCTGCGGAGCGTCCAGTTGGTGGACAAGCCATTCCACCTCGACGCCCAGGCGCTCGGGGGGACCGGTCTTGAAGCAGATGCCGTGGACCAGCGCCTCGGCCTCGGCCTCGCCGAGTGCGTCAGGGGTCCGGATGCGGCCGACCATCGATTCGAACATGTGGAGATCCTTCAGAAAGACGCAGAGGACATCGCTAAGTATAGACCGAACGTTCTATCCGATGCACGGCGGGGTGCAGGCAAGAGACGTCATCGCACGTCGCCGTCCGTGCCGCACCCTCGGCATCGACGACGCGGGCGCCGAGCGCTGCGGGCCAGGTCGCGACCGCCTGGGCTTCTCCAGCCGGGAAGGTCCACACCGATGTGGGCGGTAGTCCTGGAAGGCCGCGAGGGTGCCGCTGAAGTTACTCATGCCCGTTGCGCCCGGTCGCGAGCCATGCGGCCTGCCGCCACACGACCGGGGCGCCCGACCCGACATCGGTACAGGTCGGCCGAGCCCGACAAGGGCCTGTTCCGCGCCGCGCCGGGCGGTCCGCCGCGTTGGCGCCGGAAGAAGCACGAAACCCCCTGCGGGGAGGCAGGGGGCGTGCTGTCGTCTCATCCCGTCGGGCTCGGGCGGGGCAGAGAACATCAGTCGCGTGTGTCAGCGGCCGTAGGTTTCCAGCAGACGCAGCCACACCTCACTCACCGTGGGGAATGCAGGCACCGCGTGCCACAGCCGGTCAAGCGGCACCTCCCCGACCACCGCGATCGTCGCCGCGTGCAGCAGCTCCGCGACATCCGGGCCGACCAGCGTGAATCCGACGATCACCTTCCGGTCCTCGTCCACCACCATCCTCGCCTGACCGCGGTATGCCTCGGCCTGCAGCGAGGAGCCGGCAGTCGCGGCCAAGTCGTAGTCGACGACACGGATCCGCAACCCGGCGGCCTCGGCGGCGGCTGCGGTCAGCCCCACCGACGCGACCTCCGGCTCGGTAAAGACCACCTGCGGTACAGCGCGTTCGTCGGACGTCGCCACGTGCCGACCCCACCGACCCTGCTCGACCGTCCCGTTCTTGGCCCGGGCCACGATGACATCGCCGACGGCGCGGGCCTGGTACTTGCCCTGATGGGTCAGCAGAACGCGCCGGTTGACGTCGCCCGCGGCATACAGCCATCCGTCATCGAACAGTGCGCCGTCCTCGCCGACGACCCGCATGGTGTCGTCGACGGTGAGCCAGGCCCCGGGCGTCAGACCGACCGCGTCCAGGCCGATGTCCTGCGTGTTGGGCGTACGGCCGATCGCGACGAGCAGTTCATCGGCTTCGACCTGCTCACCGTTGGTGAGCGTGATGGACACCGTTCCGTCGTCGGCTCGCTTGACGGACGCCGCCTCGGCTCCGAGGCGGACGGACACGCCGCTCTCACGCAGCGACTTGACGACATGCTCACCGGCGAACGGCTCCGCCAGAGGCAGCACTCCGTCACGCGCCAGCACCGTCACCGCTGCGCCCAGGCCTGCGAACGCGGTCGCCATCTCCGATGCGACCACGCCACCGCCGATGATGGCGAGCCGACCCGGGACTTCGCCCGTCACAACCGCTTCCCGGCTCGTCCAGGGCTTTGCCTGGCGCAGTCCTTCCAGATCCGGGACCAGCGCGCCGCTTCCGGTCGCGACGACGACCGCGTGTCGCGCGGTCAGCGTGGCCGTGGAGCCGTCCTTGCCGGTCACCTCGACAACCCGGGTGGAGCTGACGCGACCGTGTCCGCGGTACAGCGGCACACCCACCTGCTCAAGCCAGGACGCCTGCCCGTCGTCCCTCCAGTTCGAAGCGAAGGCATCTCGGCGCTTGAGCACGGCAGCGACATCCAGATCACCTGTCACCGCTTCACGGGCACCGGGCACCTGTCGAGCCGCGCGGAGCGCCGCCCCGCTGCGCAGCAGCGCCTTGGTCGGCATACAGGCCCAGTACGAGCACTCGCCTCCGACCAGTTCCCGCTCGACGACGGCCGCGCTCAGGCCGCCCTGCACCACCCGGTCAGCGACGTTCTCCCCGACCGGACCCGCGCCGATGACGATGACGTCGTAGGTCTTGTCGTCCATGTCAGATCTCCTTGCTGGAGCGGCCGAGACGCAGGGCCGAGACGAGGAAGAAGATGCCGCCGAGCACGGCGTAACCGGCCACGCCGCTGAGCGCGGGGTCCGTCCCCGAGGCGCTCGCGACAAAGTTGGCGCCGGCCAGCACGGAGATGCCGCCACTGAGGATCATCGGCCACTGACCGCCCATCGCGCGGCGCCTGACAGCCACGATCAGCTGGACTATTCCGGAGACGATCGCCCAGACGCCCCACACACGCAGGACGGCCGGCACTCCGGAGGCACTGGCGACGGCCAGACCCGCAGCGGCGACGAGGCTGATGGCCATGTTGACCTGCAGACCACGAACCTGTCCGTTGTCGCCGGACGAGCGGGAGTCCCAGACCGCGGAGGCGACGTCGAAGAGCGGGTAGATGACGACCAGGGCGATGCCGAGCGCGCCGAGTTCGGACGCGGTGGCGAACACGAGGACCGCCCAGACGATGGCGAATGCGAATCGCACAAGGTACAGCTGGCGCAGAGCCGGCGCGATGCCCCCGACAGCGGGAGTGTCAACGGTGGTCACGATGATCCTTTCGAAGTTGCGGCGAAGTCGAAGGTGCGATTCAGCAGTTGGCACGTTCGGCTTGCTCCAGACGACGGCCCCTTTGTGAGCCGCTAGAACCTCCGGAGGTATACCGAACGTTCCATCTATAAACAGCATGACCACTCCGGCACAATCTGTCAAGACAGAACGTTCTACCTAGGCCTTGCGCGTCCCCCGACGGGCCCAGAACCTGCCCACGACAAGGCCCTCGGCCACCGCGCGACAACTGCCGCGGTGGCCGAGGGCCCTGGAACAGTCACACACCGAAGGACGAGCACGCCGCCCGCAGCGATCACCGACGATGGAGTGGAGGGCGGGGACCGCACACCTCCCCTTCGGGAACTCCAGGGGCACACCCTTTCCCGCGACGTGAGCAGGAGATCCGCCCCGTCGGCCGATCTGATCACAAGGGACGGCGACGGAACGTCGTGTGAGGTCACATGCCCCATCGGGGCGTTATCTCGGCAATGGTCAGAGCGGCGAGGCGCAGGGCCGCGTTGCGGCGATGGCGCAGCGACATCGGCATGTCCGCCTTCGCCAGGGCGCGGCCGCGGGCTTGCTCGGGGCGGTCGGCGGTGACGATGAAGACATGGACGCCGGACGTACCGTCAGCGGTGTGGGTCGGAATGGTGACAGCCCAATAAGGCATGGCGCGTCTCCTGCGGGACATGCAACGGTGAGGGTGGGCGGGGGCTGGGCGGATCATGGGCTCTCCGCCGCCACTTCCCGGCCGGCAGCCCATCCGCGGCGGGGACATGTGTCGGTGCAGGCGGCATACGGCACGATGCTGCGTGGGTGGCAATCTGCGCCGCTCGGGGGCCAGCGCGTCACATGGTGACTCGCTGCGCAAGTCCGCACTGGTTCTCCCCAGTTGATCGGTCCTCCATCGGCGGCCCACGCACGTCGTCTGCACTCCATGCCCTTGACGCCACAGCAAACGTCCCTTCTTCTAGATAGAACGTTCTGGCTGACACTATGTCAATCCCTACATCGAATCGTCAAGACCGAACGTTCTATCTGTTAGGATTGGAAGATGGCGCGCACTAACCTCAACGGCCGACCCTCCGATGCGCGGTCCCGGCTGCTCAGCACGGCCTGCCGGATCTTCTACGAGGAGGGAATCCACTCGGTCGGCGTTGATCGCATCGTCACGGAAGCGCAGGTGACCCGGGCGACCTTCTATCGGCACTTCCCCAGCAAAGAAGACCTTGTACTCGCCTACCTGGACGAGTCGCACCGAGCCGAGCGCGAACAGGCCGAGGCGGCCCTCGCTGCCGAGCTCTCAGCAGCGGACGCCTTGCGAAGGCTCAGCAGGTCCATAGCGCAGAGGATCCAGGTTCCCGGCTTCCGGGGCTGCGCGTTCCTCAACGCCGTCGCCGAATATCCCGACCCTGACCATCCGGTGCACCAGGCCGTACTCGCCCACCGCCAGTGGTTCCTCCAGACGGTTGCGGAGTTGCTCGCCAAGGTGCGGGAAGCGCCCGCCGAAGCGGCGGCCCACCACTTCGTGATGATGCGTGATGGTGCAACAGCCGCTGGGTGCCTGTTCGATCCGTCAGTAGTGTGCGAGACCTTTTTGCGCGGGGTCGACGTGCTCCTGCGGGCTCACGTCACAGCGCCCTACTCCGAGCCGGACAGGGTGTCAGCTGCTGGACCGTGACGCCCGCTCACGACCACATACGGGCGGGTGCCTCTGATGACCGAGAAGGCTTCCAGAGGGCCGATCTGTCAGGTTCCTTGCGCGGGCGTATGCCCTGGGGACGATCATGCCCCGCTGTTCTGTGCGGTCAGGGCAGCTGTCTCGATTCAGGTTGTGCGGTGATCTGCGGTTCGCGGGCGGTTGGCTTGGTGGTGCAGAGGTCGGTCATGGAGGGTTCCGAGGGGTAGCGGCGGTCGGATCGCCTCGCAGGCCGTGGTCGTCGCCGCCGGGATCTGAGCCGCCGGGCACCGCGCGATCCTCGGCGCGTTGGCCGGCGACAGCGAATCGAAGCCGCTCCGGCCCACGTTCCTGCGCAGCCTGCGGCCAGCGGCCAGCAGCCTGGAGAACATCCAGCTGGTCATGTCCGACAGCCACAGCGGACTGATGGCCGCAATCCGCCGCGGTGTCTCCAGCAGTCGCATCAGCTCAGACTGGACTCGTGCGGCGGAGTCGGCGGCGGCCACCCCCACGACGCCGGGCTGCTTGACACCCCCACGCCGATGACTGCGTCGAAGCGCGAAGCACCGCTGGACCGTTCAAGCGGAGCAACAGTGCCCCTGAACCAGCGCGAAGGCGACGAGGAAGCCCTCCCACTGAAACCCGTACGCCCGAAGCGTCATGCACGACCGACCGCCAGCCCGCCCTGCGAGAAAACTTCGAAGAACAGAACGTTCTGTCTTGACAGCGGCCGTCCTCCGCACCAGACTATGCAAGACAGAACGTTCTACCTTCCCGTGACGGGCTGCTACCGCCGCAGCCAGACCGCCCGTCCCCGTCTGCTGAATTTCTACGTCAGCAGGAGGAGCCGATGGCAACCACGGTCGTGAACGTGACACAGCGGCCCAAGCGACCGCTTATTGAACCAGGAGAGAAACAAAGTGTCCGACACCCTTTACAGAGGCATTGCCACGTCCACCGGCGACGGCAGGGCGGGAGGCAGGGCCCGGACCAATGACGGCCTGCTCGACATCACGCTGGCGATCCCGAAGGAGATGGGCGGCCCCGGCGGCGCGACCAACCCTGAGCAACTGTTCGCCGCAGGCTGGGCCTCGTGCTTTCATTCGGCCCTCAAGGCCGTAGCGGCGCAGCAGAAGACTCAGATCTCCGACTCCGCCGTCGTCGTCGAGGTGGGGGTGGTGAAGACCCCGGAGGGCGGATTCGGCCTGAACGCCGCCCTGCACGTCGAACTGGCCGGCGTTGCGCAGGAGACAGCGGACAAGCTGGTTGAGGCGGCCCATGCGATGTGCCCGTACTCCAACGCGACACGCGGCAACCTTCCGGTGACCCTCGACGTCACAGTGGCTTAGCGCCGCCCATCGGGGGGAGGACTGCCCCTCCCCCCGATCAGGCAAGGCAACTCTTGAGCTCACGGACTCGATCGAGCTGAGACCGCCGAAGCCGTTTCCCCTTACATCCATAAGCCCGGGCGTACTATACTTTGCAACGAACGTTCTATCTCTTCGGATCTGGTCAGTGAGCGTATGAGTCGGAGTAATGAAGGCGGCATCGTTTCCGAGGCGCGGACGCGGCTGCTCAACACGGCAACCCGGATCTTCTACGCCGAGGGGATCCATTCCGTCGGCATCGACCGGATCGTCGCGGAGGCGCAGGTGACCCGGGCCACGTTGTACCGGCACTTCGCGAGCAAGGAGGACCTGGTCCTGGCCTATCTCGCGCAGGCCGACCAGGCCATCCGGGGGCAGGTCGCCGCCGCACAGGCCAGCAGCCCCTCGCCGAGCGACCAGGTCCGGGCGGTGGCCACATCCATCACCGACGGTATCCAGTCCACCGGGTTCCGCGGGTGCGCCTTCCTCAACGCGGCGGCCGAGTACTCCGACCCCGCCCATCCGATCCACCAGACCGTCCTGGCTCACCGGCAGTGGTTCCTGACCACCGTCACCGACCTGCTGGCGCAGACCAGCGACAGGTCGGCCGATGCTGCCGGCCGCCACTTCATCATGCTCCGCGACGGCGCCATGTCAGCCGGCTGCCTCTTCGACCCGAAGCTGATCTCCGACACCTTCCTCCACGGCGTCGAAGGCATCCTCAAAGCCCGCACCGTCCCCGAACTCGTCGGGAACGCGACCGCCTCGGCACCACAGTCCTGAACACCGACGACCGGACAGGCGGTTCGGCCGCCAACTCCTGGCAGCGCCTTTCCTCGCTAGAGCCTCTCCCCCACCGGGGTTGCGTCCGGAGCCAGCCGATCATCCGACTGCGATAGATCCTTGAAGCGACGCCGGGATTCACTGACGGTGAATCCCGGCATTCGGACTCAGCGGAACGCGGCTGCCCCGCCGACCTCGACGAGGCCTTGAAAACCACAGGCGGTCAGGTCTTCTCCAGCTGGATCCCGTTCGGGCTCGCCGCGCTGAGGAACGCGTACCCGCTGGCTCACGCCATCCGATACCTGAACACGCGTCAGCGCGGGGGCACACGGACGCAGTCGCCCACGGAGGCGTCGACGGCGCCGTCGTATCCGGGCCGCACAGCGTGAGGTTGGAATGGTCCGAAGCCTGCCCGGGATCTGTCACGAGGCTCGTTTCATCGCTTCGCTCGCGACTTCAGTCCGATCGGCTTCGAGGGCCCGCCGACCGCGCGCGTGTACAACTACCACGGCACGGCCGACGAGCTCCTCACAACTGAGTGAGCAGACGTACGGCGTGACGTTCCTGAAGCGCCACCTTTAGGAACGGGCTCACGACGACCTGCCCAGACGGCCACATATGGACGGTGTCAGCGGCGGCTGATCGGACCATCGCCGCTCGCGGATTCATCGGTCGGCATCGACTGCGTTGGACGGGCATCCCCCGGTCGAATCGACCTGAGTCTCCGTCAAGAAGATCCGAAGATCCCCATGACGCATCGACAACATGGTGTGCCCAGCAGCGACAGGTCCCTGATCGGAAAGCGGGCGGCCCATCGTGCCTCTACCGGGCTCGGCTGATGCGCAGCGTCGCGATCTCGAAGGGCCGCAGAACAAGTTCGATGGCCTCGTGCGAATGCCATGTCCGCTGGTCGAGGTCACGTTCGAGCAGGTCGGTCAACGAGGCGGCGGCGAAGGGAAAGTTGGGATGGATGACCGCGTCGGCGCGTGATCCAGCCGCTTCGTAGAGTCGCACGATGACGTCGCCGGAACGGTCTTCGGCCAGTTTGATCGCTTCCACGAAGACGGAATCCGCGGAGACGGTGACCACAGGCTCGACGCCCTGGTGGGCGTCGTCCAGGATTCGGGTCGGCAGATTCGTACGGTAACCGGTGGATGCCGCGTCGATGACGCCGCCCACGACGCCGAGAACGGTGCGCAGGACGTGGACGCCTTGATCGGCTTCCGGGTCGGGGTACTTCGGTGCTCGGAGCAGCGACTCTCGCACCACCGTGGTGGTTCCGCCATCGTCCCGTACGGTGCGAGTGATGTCGTGCCCGTAGGTGGAGGTGTTGGCGACCACGGCACCGAAGTCGCCCTCCGCCACATGGACCCAACGGTGCGCAACCGTCTCGAATCGTGCGTGGTCCCAGGAGGTGTTGACGAAGGTAGGGCGTCGGACGTGGCCGAACTGGATCTCCGACGCCGCTTCGTCGGCGCGCAGGTCCAGCGGGAAGGCGAGCTTGAGAAGCTTCTCCTGTTCGTGCCAGTCGACCACGGTCTCGATCTGCAGCTCGCTGTCGTCCTCCGCCAGCCAGTAGCGCTGGGTGAACGATGACTTTCCGTAGGTGTGGTGCACCACGAGGGTCCGGTCGACGATCTCGACGGAGTCCGGGATGCGCAACTCGGTCATCGAGCGCAGGTAGGCGCGGTCGATGTCCCAGGCCTCGAACATGTTGGGGATGTCACGGAAGATCTGCAGGACGGACGCTGCCTGACCCGGAGCGATCAGTTCCCGGCCCGTTCCCCGGTCGACGTACGAGATCAGCTGCCCGTCCGGGTCGAAGCGCGTGGTGACATGGCCGTTCCGCAACACGTACCCGGAGTCGGTTCGAGCGGGAATGGCCGCGGCATCCTGCGGGGCCGAGTCAGCGGTCACGGCGCCCAGGGCCGGACTGCTCCCGATCGTCACCGGGGCGGCGTTGAAGACAACCCGCTCGCTGCCGTGACCGGCAAGGGCCCGCTGCGCCGTTTCGATCAGAGCCTCCAGGCGGACCGCCACCTCCTGGTAGACCTCTTCGGCCTCGTCATGCACCCAGGCGATGGCCGATCCGGGCAGGATGTCGTGGAACTGCTGCAGCAGAACCGTCTGCCAGATCGACTCGAACTCGTCGTACGGGTAGTCGATCAGCCCGCCGACCGCCGCGGTCACGCTCCACAGTTCGGCCTCGCGCAGGAGATGCTCGCTGCGCCGGTTGCCCTGCTTCGTCTTTGCCTGGCTCGTGTAGGTGCCGCGGTGTGCCTCCAGGTACATCTCGCCGTACCAGACGGCCGGTTGGGCCAGCGCCTCCTTGGCCTCGTCGAAGAACCGCGTGGGTGAGCCGAGTGTGACGCGGGGGGCGCCTTCGAGGTTGCGGTTGCGGTGAGCGGCGGCCAGCATCGCCGGGGTGGGGCCGCCTCCGCCGTCGGACCAGCCGAAGAGTGTCAGCGACGTGTTCGAGGCGCCGTGCTCGGCGTACTGCTTCTGCGCTTTCGCCAGGTCACCGGCTCCGAGGTCGGAGCCGTAGGTGTCGTTCGGCGGGAAGTGGGTGAAGATCCGGGTGCCGTCGAGTCCTTCCCAGAGGAAGGTGTGGTGAGGCATCCGATTGGTGTCGTTCCAGGAGAGTTTCTGCGTCAGGAAACTGTCCGTGCCGGCGCCGCGTGCGATCTGGGGCAACGCCGCGGTGAAACCGAACGAGTCCGGCAGCCACGCCTCCCGGGACAGGACACCGAATTCGCGGAGGAAGAAGTTCTGTCCTAGCAGGAACTGCCTTACGAGGGCTTCACCTCCGGGCATGTTGGTGTCGCTCTCGACCCACATACCGCCGACCGGGATGAACCGTCCTTGGTGGACCCGGGTCCGGACCCGCTCGAACAGCTCCGGGTAGAACTGCTTGACCCAGGCGAACTGTTGAGCGCTGGTGGCGGCGAAGACGAAGTCGGGATCGGCGTCCATCAGGGTCAGTACGTTCGAGAAGGTGCGTGCCGCCTTGCGGACCGTCTCCCGGGTGGGCCAGAGCCAGGCGGAGTCCAGGTGCGCGTGCCCCACCGCCACGATCGAGTGGGCACTTGAGTGGGCGGGAGAGGTGAGGACCTCACTCAGCTCGCCCGCGGCCGCTGTGGTAGTGCCGGTGACGTCGTCGGGATCGAGGACGTCACACATCCGCTCCAGCGCGTGGCGGATCGCCGCGCGACGCGGGGAGGCGGGATCGAGCTGACCCATGAGTCCCATGAGCGCGGAGACATCTTGGAGCAGCGAGTCCACGGCGAGATCGCGTTCCACCAGGGCGAGTTTGCGCAGTGTGTAGATCGGTTCGGTGCCGGCCGTGGCCTTGTCCCCCAGGTGCACGGTGTGAGACCTGGTGGGTGCGGCGAAGCCCGAGGGCAGCGGCGCGCCTCCGGCCGCCGAGGCAAGAGTGGTGACGAAGAAGTGCTCAAGAAGGTTGGGGTTGGATGCGGCTTCGATGTAGAAGTCGATCTCCGTGGTCCGCTCCGGATCGATGTCGATCACATGGTTGAAGGGCTCGATGCCCTTCACGATCGAGCCGTCGGGTCGGTACACCAGGCCTTCGGCCTGGAATGCCGGCAGCAGGCCGCTGAATCCCAGATCCACGAGCAACTGGACGGTCGTGCCCTCCCGGCCCCAACCCTCAGGCATCTCCCCCGTCACGTGGAACCACGTGGTGCCCCACGGTCTGCTCCATCGTTGCCCGACGGAGAACGGTTCGAAGGGCTGGTCGACGACTTCCGCGAAGGGAACGGGTTCGTCGGGGACCTCCCACGCCGTCACCGTCAGAGGCGCGGTCCGCCGGAAGAGGTTCGGGGCTATCCGGGAGCTGACCACATTGCCGATGCGGAGCTGCGCCTGAGTGTCGTCGTCAAACATGTCCGCACGCTAACACCAGAAAGCTCCACATGGAACTTTTTCTTTCGCTAGTGTTTGCATCGCTGCACACCGAGCGACGGAAGGGCTGCTCAGATGACCAAGGAAGACGGGGGGAAGGTGTCTCCGCTGTCGGGCACCGGGTCTCGCGGGCGCTACCCGAAGGGGATCCTCCGTCGCCAGCAGATCCTCGACCGCACGGTCGAGGTGTTCGCCGATCTCGGTTTCGAGGGCACGTCGCTGCGCGCGATCGGTGAAGCCATCGGCGTGAGCCATGCCGCACTGCGGCGCTATTTCGAGACCCGCGAGGACCTCTTCCTGGAGGTACTGCGGGAGAAGGACCGGCAAGCACTGGCGGCGGCTCACGACAGCGGCCTGGAGCCGGGGTTCGCCGCGCTCGCCGCCAACTACGTACTCAAGACGCCGGGCCTCATGGCATTGCGGCACAGCATGGTGGCACGCGCACTGGAGCCGGGGTACGGCAGCTCGCGTGAGTTCTTCCGCGACCGCTATCGGTCGATCCGGGCAGAAGCCAGGCTCATCCTGGAATTCCACCGAGACCGTGGGACCCTGCGCAGCGACATCCCCCTCGACACGGCGGCCTCGCTGCTGGTCGCGGCGATGGACGGCCTTTCCACGCAGGCGTTGCTCGACGCCGAGGCGGACATGTCCGCCGGCATGGCCCTGCTGGAGCGCCTGCTGGAAACGCAGACCGCCGAAGGTTCCCGACAGACCTGACCGGCGTCGAACCTGGCCCCGCGAGCACTTCACCGGACTGGAGGGCTGTTCGGCACGCCCTCCAAAGAAAAAGTTCCACCTGGAACAATTCGGTGTTACGGTTCGCCCACGTTGACGCACCTGCCGCGTCTACCTCATCCAGAGGACCTTGATGTGGACGAATCAAGCAGCACCCCTGTCACCACCGGCGCCGGTCCAGGACCCTCGGTACTGGCCCCCACTCCCCCGCAGCACGCCGTAAGGCCGCCGTCCAAGTACGCCGCCGCCGCGATACCTCTCGCACTGCTCGGCTGGTCGATCGCCCTGGTCCCGCCTCTGGCGGTCACCATCGCTCTGCGGCTGCGCGAGCTGGACCGCGCCGACTCGGCAGCGAACCTCGGGCTCGTCCTGGGTGTGGGCGCCTTCTTCTCCTTCGTCACCAACCCGCTCGCCGGGCGACTGTCCGACCGGACCATGAGCCGTCACGGGATGCGGAAGCCGTGGATCCTCGCCGGAGCCCTCATCGGCTACGTCGGCGTCGCCGTCATCGCGTACGCACCGAACGTCTTGTTCGTCCTGATCGGATGGAGCGTCGCACAAGTCGGCCTCAACTTCGCACTCGCCGCCCTGATAGCGATGCTGCCCGACCAGGTGGAACCTCACCGCCGCGGTCGTGTCGCATCCTTCATCAGCCTCGCCCAGAACGTAGGCGGGGTCGGCGCGACGTTCTTGGTGCAGCTCTTCCCGATCGGGACCCTGCAGGTTCTCGTTCCGAGCCTGTTCGGCCTCGTACTCATGCTCGGCGCGATCGCCCCGATCAAGGACCGCACCCGGACCGAACGGCCGGCCGAGCAGTTCGACATGAAGGCGTTGTTCGGCTCCTTCGTGTTCAACCCTCGCCGGTATCCCGACCTCGGTTGGGCTTGGCTGACCCGGTTCTTCCTCAACACCACGCAGTTCACCGCCACCGGCTACCTGACGTACTTCCTGATAGCGAACTTCGACGTGAGTGACGCCGAAGCACCGACCAAGGTCTTCCAAGCCGTGCTCGCCAATGCGGTCGGCCTGCTCCTCGTCACTCCGGTACTCGGCTGGCTCTCCGACAAGATTGGCCGACGCAAACCGTTCGTCATCACTGCATCCCTGATAGCGACCGCCGGCCTCACCCTCATCGCACTGTCCACGTCCATACCCATGCTGCTGCTCGGCCAGCTCATCCTGGGCGCGGGAACCGGCGCCTTCTTCGCCGTCGAACTCGCTCTGCTCGCGGACGTCCTGCCGAACGAGGAGACCGCGGGCAAGGACCTCGGCGTCGCCAACCTCGCCCAGTCGCTCATCCCCATCGCGGCCCCGGGCGTCATCGGCGCGTTCGGCTACCCCGGCCTGTTCTTGGGAGGAGCCGTGTTCGGACTCCTCGGCGCCTTCAGCGTCACCCGGGTGCGAAAGGTCCGCTGAGGAGCGGGCGCCCCGCCCTTCTGGACAACTGAGGCCGGCACTCGGACCCCGGAACGGCGAGTCAGCGGCGAGCGCCCCAACACAGCAGCGCAGCTGGGCCGCCGGTTCGATGCCCTTGTCAGTGAGCGCCCCGCCGGAGGCCCTGCATGTCACGCATGTGTGATGCCGCAGTGCAGTGGCATCGAGGCGGCTGACAGTCAGCAAGCCGGCAGCCTCATGATCATCCGCTCCTGCCAGGGCCGGCGAGAGCGCGCCACGGTTCACCGAAGCGGCACGTCTCGGCACCGTCCGCCAGCGCTCCGTCGGGGCAGAACGTTCGGTCTTGACTCGGTGGAGTCAGCGGCTTAGGGTAACCATGCGCAGTGAATGATTTATGCACAGGAGAAGCCCGAATTTAGTCGTGGCGCGACGAGAATTCATGCTGCCTGACGAGCCGGGACAAACCCCAAGGCGCTCTGCAAGCCTTATGTCCGGTCTGGACGTAGAAAAGCACCAAGGGGCACGGTGGACAAGAGTACCGAACGCAGTGGCTTCTGCCCTTCCTGGGGACCGCTACCAGACTTCTTGGATCCGCCACCCTTGCCCGACGGTGTCAAGATGCAGTGGGCAAAGGCCCCCAGTGGCGCGGGCATGTGGGTCGTCAGCGATTATCATCTCGCGCGCCAGATCCTCTCCGACAAGCGTTTCAGCAGATCCCTGGCGGCTGGTCCGGAGGGTGCCAAAATGGGCATCACCGACCCCTCCCCGGAATCCATCATCAGCATGGACGGCCAGGAACATGCGAAACTTCGCAGACTCGTCGCCGGGACGTTCACACAGTCACGGGTAGCGGAACTGAAGCCTTTCGTCGAAACCCTCGTCACAGAGCTGTTGGACGACGTGGCGAGTCGAGGCCCGCAGGGCGACCTCGTATCCGGACTGGCCGCACCGCTCCCCATACACGTCATATGTCATGTCATGGGAATACCAGTGGAGGACAGAAACTACTTCGCAGGGCATGTCGCGGTCTTGTTCGACCTGGACGGCACGCCGGTTGACGGCGAAGACCGCAGCTTGAGTCTGATCCGCTACATGATGAGCCTGATTGCCCGCAAGAGGAAAGAAAAGAAACGCGGTGCAGATCTGATCAGCGTGCTGATTGAGGCGTGCGACAGATACGGAAAACTGACCAACCGGGCCATGGTGACACTCTGTCTCGCCATCCTCATGGCAGGCTACGAAACGACAGTGGACCAGATTTCGCTGACCATCCTTGATCTACTGAGTCGACCTGAGAAGGCTGACGCGCTGCGGAACACGCCGTCCTTGATTCCGGAATTCGTCGAAGACACATTGCGCACCAATCCCGCAGTCACCACAACTTTCGCACGCATGGCGACAGAATCCGTTGAAATGGCCGGATTGACCATCGGGCCGGGAGAAGCAGTGGTCGTGGACGTCTTGGGCGCAAACTACGGCCTTCCCGAGGTCGACATGCAAAAGTTATTTCGGCCCATTCATCTCACCTTCGGGCACGGGGTGCATCGCTGTTTGGGGTCGCACCTCGCAAAGATCCAGTTGACCGAAGCGGTTCGAGGGGTGCTTACCCGTCTGCCGCCTGTTTCCTTGGCAGAAGAGATACACGCCCTGGACTGGAAAACCGGTCATGCGACCCGCGGCCTCAATCGTCTTCTTGTCTCGTGGTGACCACCATGCGACACACGGTCCCGGGACTCGCCGCCTCCTAGAGAGCTGTGCACCGTGCGACCAGCGGAGCCTCGCGCCACCTCACCCACCACGACACTTGTCGATCGGCTGTCCTCAGTCGTACGACAACTGACGCTCGCCCGTCGTCCCGCGTAGTCCTAGCATTCGGCCGAGACCCGCCTATCGGCTCTGGGAGATCCATGAAGCAGGAGCACACGACGACGCAGCACGCCTTTGCGGCCGAATACGCCCAGGCGCTGGTGTGGGAGCAGCATTGCTGCCTTCCGCTCGACCCGGACACCCGCGTCGACGAGTTGTGGCGTTACGCCGAAGCCGGCGCCTCATTCGTCTCGGTGAACGTGGGCTACGCGCCTCACGACATCGCCGACACGATCAGGGTGCTCTCCGCCTTCCGCCGTCATGTGCTCACGAACCCTGACCGCTACGTCATGGCCGACTCGGCCGACGACGTACGTCAGGCCAAGGCCACCGGACGCCTCGCGGTTGCGTTCGATCTTGAGGACACGCGTCCGTTGGGTGGAACTATCGACACCGTACAGACCTACTACGACCTCGGTGTCCGGACCATGCTGCTCACGTACAACCAGCGGAACGCAGCTGGTTCGGGGTGCCACGACGACTCGGACGGCGGTCTGACCGAGTTCGGCAGAGAAGTGGTGGCCGAGATGAATCGAGTGGGCATGGTCGTCGACGCAACCCATTGTTCCTATCGCACGTCGATGGATGTCTTCGCCGCCTCGACGGCACCCGTCGTGCTTTCCCATTCGGCGACGCGCGCGGTCCATGACCATCAGCGCAACGTGTGGGACGACCAGATCCAGGCATGCGCTGAAACGGGTGGTGTCATCGGTATCAACGGGGTCGGCATCTTCCTGGGTGCCAACGACACCAGCACCGAAGCGCTTGTCCGCCACATCGATCACGCCGTGGATCTGGTCGGCTGGGAGCACGTGGGCCTTGGACTCGACTTCTGCTTCGAGGCCGACGATCTCAACGATGAACTGGCTCAGAACCCCGATCTGTTCCCATCGAGTTATGCGAAGTGGGATCGCATTGACTTCGTCGAGCCGGAGCGACTGCCCGCGATCGCGACGGCACTGGCGGATCGCTCCTATCCGACCGAAGCCATCCGGGGCATCCTCGGCGAGAATTTCCTCCGCGTGGCGGAGAACGTCTGGCGCTGAACGCGAGTGCTTGGCCGCGTGGGAGGAATCAATGCAACGTGCTCATCTTTTCGGAAGAACACGGGCGATCGTGGAAGGAACACAATGTCACTCCTGTTGACTGGCGCGACTGTCATCGACGGCGTCTCCGAGACGGGTATCGACGGTCGGTCGATCCTCGTCGAGAACGGTCGCATCGTGGCCATCGGCCGGCCGGATGATCTCACGATCCCGGCGGACACCGAGACGATCGATTTCAGCGGAAAGTTCATCATTCCTGGATTGATGAACGCCAACGTGCATCTCTTCATCAACGCCCTCTTCGAAACGCTCGTTCGATACGAGGGGCGTTACGATGACTTGATCGCCGAGGCCGCCCAGGTCGCGCTCCGAGCCGGAATGACGACAGTGTTCGACACGTGGGGACCGCGGCGCGCGCTCATGGCGGTCCGCGACAAGATCGAACAGGGCGAGATCGTCGGCAGCCGTATTCGTTGCGCGGGAAACATCATCGGATTCGACGGCCCGTTTTCCGGAGACTTCGATTCGAGAATCCCGGGTATCGGCACCACTCATTTCGTCGACCGAGTAAATGCCACGTGGGTCGAGAACACTGGGCGACACTTGATGTGGCTCACACCGGAAGCGGTCGGGGACGAGGTTCGTCAATACATCGGGCACGGGATCGACTTCGTCAAGTATGCGTCGAACGAGCACGGCGGTACATCCGCCGGCGCCTTCATCCAATTTTCGGAGCGAACGCAGCGCGCCATCGTCGAGGAAGCTCATCGAGCCGGGTTGACCGTGCAGTCGCACACCTCGTCGGTCGAAGGGCTGCGGATGTCGATCGAGGCGGGGTGCGACCTCGTGCAGCACTGCAACATGACCGGGCCGACCGAGATCCCGCGCGAAACCCTTGACCTCCTCGCACAGGGCGAATGCGGCGCCGTCGTCTTTCCGCTCACCGATCACGGTCTGGCGCATCTCAAGGAATCCATCTCGGACCATGAATGGACGATGTGGAAGGCGTCGGATGCCAATGCCCGCAATCTCATCGAGTCCGGTGCGATGATTCTCCTCGCCAATGACGGAGGAATCTTCGCTCCGGAAGTCATGCAGGAGCCCCTGATCAAGGGCACCTGGAACGGGCTGCCCGAGGAGGAGGCCCTTGGCCGGCTGGCGTCTGGTCACTTCGTCTGGCTGAGAGCCATGGAGGAGAAGGGCATGTCTCCGATCGATCTGCTCCGTGCGGCGACGCGCAACATCGCCAAGGCGTACAAGGTCGACGCTGATCTTGGGACGCTCGAAGTGGGCAAGATCGCCGACATGATTGTTCTCGACGAGGACCCCTTGCGGGGCGCCAAGAACTACGAAAGCATCCACGCCGTGATCAAGGGTGGTGCACTGGTGGACCGTGACGCGCTCCCGGAACGACCGATTCTCACCGCCGAGCTTCCGGCTCCAGTTGAGGAGGAGGCTCGCTTCAAGAGGTCTCTCCACCACGGTGAGCGCCTTCCGGGTTGCCCAACCTGCCTGAACGGAACGCACTGACTGCGGAAGGCGGACTGCTCGCCTTCGACAGCGGTACCCACAGGGCACAGTGGCCAGGGATCATCCCATGGCCACTGTGCCCTGTGTCGAAAAGACACATCACCGAGAAAGCTGCGACAAGCAGTCGACTGTCCCTTCCTGGACCTGCGCGACAACTGTCAAGGCAGCCAACGGGCAAGGGTGACTGGTGTCGCGTGTGGCCGATTGCCCGCTCACCTATCTTTGTGCGAATGATGACATCGAAGGAGCTCACTCGTCGGCTCTCGGAACTGGCCGCCACATTCCACGTCGTAGGTGCCTCAGCAGCCCTGTGGCACGACGGCACACTTGTCAAAGCCGAGACCGGCACAGTGAACGTGGTAACCGGTGCCCCCGTACTACCGGACACACTGTTCGCCGCCGGGTCCGTCACCAAAGTGTTCACCGCTTCACTGGCGATGGCGCTCGTCGACGAGGGTCTGCTCGAACTCGAAGCGCCGGTGCAGACCTACCTGCCTGACTTCACGCTGACGAATGCCGAGCGCTCAGCTGCCATCACCGTACGCATGCTGCTGAACCACTCGTCCGGCCTGCCCGGCGACTACATGCCAGACCTCGTTCCCGGCGACGACGTACTTGAACGGCTGATGCGAGAGCTCACCAGCCTGCCGGTCACGGGAACCCCCGGCCAGCGGTGGTCCTACAGCAACATGGGCATGAGCACCCTCGGAAGGATCATCGAAGTCATCACCGGCGAGCGCTTTCACACGGCACTCAGCAGGCGCATCCTTGAGCCCCTTGGCCTCAACGCGACCGCGGACGCCGAAGAACTCCTGTTGCGCTCAACCGCCGTGGGGCACATCGTCGACCCCGCCACCGGGAACGCGTCGCGGATCCCTCGCCTGCGCGCCTGGCCCGAGAACGGCCCGGCCGGGTCCCGCCTGTGGCTCGACGTGGAAGCCCTGGTCAAGCTCGGGCGGATGCACATCGACGGCACGACACCCGACGGACACCGCATCCTGTCCCGCGAGGCACTTCAGAAGATGCGCCAACCGCAGTTCGACGACTACTGGGGCTGCTTCCCCATGTACGTGAACTACGGACTCGGCTGGGCCATCGTCCGCGAGGGTGACGACCCGGTCCTGGCACACGGCGGCGCCAACCTCGGTATGCACTCCAACCTGTATGTCATTCCTGAGCAGAAGGCCGTCCTCGCGGTACTCACGAACAGCACGACCGGCTTTCAGCTGTACACGGAGCTGTGCGAGAGTCTGCTCAAGGAGTGTTTCGACGTCAGCAGCCCCGCTCCCTCGTACCCGCCGGAGCCCAGCCTCAAGGTCGACAACGAGCAGTTCACCGGGGTCTACGAGTCACCCAACGGCCAGATTTCCGTCGAAGTGCACGACGGGCGACTCCATCTGCGCACGACACCTTCACCCGCGTTGGTCGCCTGGGAACGGCTGATGGGGGGCGCATCCGGAGGGGGCCGGCCCTTGCCGCTCGTCTGCATCGACAGCGAACTGCGCCGCTTCTCCCTGGACATCGGCAGTCCGGACGCCTACAGGGCCGTGCAGTTCTACAATCCCGGCGCGGACGGACGTCCGACGCTGGTCCGCGTAGGAACGCTCTACGAGCGGACACTCTGAGACGACGAAGAAGCCGGGACCGCTGCTGTGACCCGATGAGCGAGCCGGGCAGGACACGGCATGGCCGGACCATGGATGCTTGGGTCCGACCTGCCCGTGCCGAGGACCGCCTCGGGTGGGGATGGGAGGGCAGCTGTTTCTCGGCTCAGGCGAGGCCCAGAAGCCGGGAGACTTTGATGCCCAGGTGGAGCAGGAGGCGATGCTGCCCGTCCGAGAGGTCGAGCCCGGTGACGTCTTCGATGCGACGGACGCGGTGGTACACGCTGGCGCGATGCAGTCCGAGCTCGATGGCGGTAGTCCGGGCATCGCCCGCCCGGTCCAGATACAGCTCAGCGGTGATGAACAGCTCACGGTCGGCCTCAAGCAGCCGCCGCACCGAAGGATGCACCCCGTACGTTCCGAGCTGGTCGAAGGGCTGGGCGGCAAGCAGCGCGTAGATACCTAGAGCTTCGTGTGCGACCAGGGGGGCGAACGAGGGGACGACCTCTGCCACCCTCAGCGCGTCGAGCGCCTGCGTGTACGAGGTCACGGCATCGTCGAGTCGGTGAGCCGGGCTGCCCGTGGCGACGTGCACGTCACGCCACTTCGTGCTCCGGCCCAATCGTTCCAAGGAGGTCGTGCGGAGGGCGTCCGGTACCTCCGGCGAACGTCGCAGCGTCACGCTGGGAACCACCAGGACCACATGGTCCGGACGGACCAGCCGCAGGCTACCTCGATCACCTAGCCGGGCGGAGACCGTATCCAGAGCGATCTGGAGAGCTATGCGGTCGTCCTCGTCGACACCGACACCTTCGGCGCCGGCTGCGAGAGGACGTGCCACGACTACGGTGACGTCGCCCCGCGACGCGAACAGGCCACCCTCGACCAATCGGGCCGAGGCCATGCCCCTGACTTGTTCGTCCTCCGAGAACAGGTCGCGTACCAGCTCTCCCTCCCGAGCCGTGCGCAACTGTGAGACGACGCGATCACGGAAGCAAATGGCGCCCGCGTCCACGGCCGCTGCCGACGCCAGCTCCAACTGCTCGTCCGACAGTGACCCATCGGCGTCGATCAGCCACAGGTAACCGAAACGCACGTTCTGGTACACGACAGGCACGACCACCCGTGGCAGGATCCCCAGCTTGTTGTCGGCCGGGAGCCGCACCGGTCCCGTCGCCCGGCCGAGACGCTGGCGGCGCAGCCACGCCAGAGCCTCGGGTGGGGCCTCGCGACCGAGGATGACACGTGCGCGCCACTCGTCACCCTCGCCGAAGTGTGCGCTGTAGGCCAGCAGCCTGAAGTCCAGGTCGTCCACGGCAACCGCTCGTCCCAGGCGATGTGCGAGCGACTCCACCACGCGCTGAAGCTCTTCGAGCACACGCCTCACCATCCTGCCGCAGGCTTACGCCGGTCCGCCCACGACTCCCGTCAGCGCGTCTTCAGTCGTACCACGCCATGCGACATCAGTCACGCATCGTAAAACCCGTACGTGACCCTCAGGGCCCGCTCCCGCCTGATGAGGTCGCGGCGAGCGGGATCCGAGAGGCAGCGCAGTCCTGGCGGCGGGCCGTCAGCGGCGACGGGCCCAGGCTTCGAGCTCGACCAGAGCGCCGAACGGCAGCTGATGCACTGCCACACATGTGCGGGCCGGGGGCTCGGTACTGAAGACCGCGTTGTACCGCTCGTTGAAGGCGGCGTAGTCATCCATCGTGGTCAGATAGATGTTGACCTTGACCACGTCGGTTGTCGCCAGTCCGGCCGAGTGCAGGACCGTCGACAGGTTGGCCAGGGCCTGATCCGTCTGCTCCGCGGCACCGCCGTCCACCAGACGGCCGTCGACGATGCCGATCTGTCCGGAGATCGCCACCAGGTCTCCGGCGTCCACCGTCGAGCGGAAGAGCGGAAATGCGTCCATCGATTCGCCTCACTTGAGAAACAGTCGGTCGGGCCCTTTCCGGCTCACTATCGGTCTTCGGACGCCTGAAGTCGCCCTCCAGATGTCTGGTGCCAAGGGTCTCGTTTTCGACGTCTGTCGCATCCGCCCGAGACCGGTACTCACGCGCTGATGTGCGGCCCCGCCCGCACCGGCAGGCCAGCTGTTCCTCTTCGTCGGCTGCGACAAAGAACGAAGATGTCTCTTGGTGTTGCCGACGAGGCGACAACCTCCCCCCGTGGCCTACTTTCTGGTATCACAGCTGACAGCTGCGGAACGCGGGGACCTCCATGGCCGTCCGCGATGCACTGGTCCGGCCATGACCGTGAGCTCAGCGGCTGCCGGACCGACACGGACGCGGATCACGGCCCCACCAGGCTGGACTGCCCCTTCGTGATCGACCCGCTGCCCACGTCCTCGGTGGCGCGGAGCACTCCGCAGCCCCACACACGTCCGCCGCATCCACACCGTCCACGAGGAGACAGCCCGCCTTGACCCGACCACTCGGTATCGACGATCTCTACTCCCTCGCGCTGCCGGAGCAGCCGTCCTTGTCACCGGACGGCACGCGCGTGGTGTATGTGCTGCGTACCGCCGACCGCGACCAGGACAGGGACGAACGGGTGCTGTGGACGGTGCCGACCGGATCCGGCGCGGCTCGCCGTCTCACCCGCGGCCCCGCCGACACCGCACCGGCATGGTCACCCGACGGTGCCAGGATCGCTTTCCTGCGCGGAGGCGACGGCCCCGCTCAGGTGTGGCTGCTACCGACCGACGGTGGCGAACCGGAGCCGGTCACCGAGCTGCCGCTGGGGGCCGGCGCGCCCGTGTGGAGCCCGGACGGCACCGCTCTCGCCTTCACCGCTCCGGTGGACCGACTGCCGTCAACTCGCTCCGAGGCGAAGGTGCCACCCCCCATGGTGGTGGACCGGCTTGATCACACGGTCGATGGTGGCGGCTTCGTGGCCACCGTCCGCAGCCATCTGCACGTCCTCGACCTCACCGATCAACGAGTCCGGCAGGTCACCGACGGGGACTGGCACGCCGGCACTCCGGCCTGGTCACCCGACGGCCGCCGCCTGGCCTTCTGCGCGGAACGCGGACCCGTGGCCGATCCGACACCGAGCTCCGAGGCCTACGTCTTGGACGTCTCCGACCCCGAAGCGCGCGCCCAGCCGCGCCTCGTAGGTGATGGTGCGGGCATCGCCCAAGCCGTCACCTGGGCCGCCGAAGGTGACGCCCTGCTGGTCGTCGGGCGTAGCGACACCGAACCGGGACACGCCGGCCTGCTGCGGGTGCCGCTGGAAGGCGGTCCCGCGGTCGATCTGACGCGTGGCCTCGACCGCTGCGTCACCCCAGGTCGCCCGGGCCACCCCGGAGCCTCACCCCACGCCTCCGACGATGCCCGCACCGTCCTCTTCTGCGCGAGCAACCGCGGCTGCAGCCATCTGTACACGGTCGACGCGGCCGACGGTACGCCGCGGGCACTCATCGCCGGCGCGGGCCGCGTGGTCTCCGGTGTGTCCGCCGCCAAGGACACAGCCGTCGTGGTCCTGGCCACGCCCGACAGCTACGGCGAGATCGTGGCCGTCGACCGGTCCTCCGGCCAGGAGCGTGTCCTCACCCGGCACGGCGCGGCGCTGAACGACGTGGAACTCTTCCCCGCGCAGGAAAGAGAGTTCAAGATCTCCGACGGCGGCACAGTGCACGGCTGGCTGCTGCGCGATCCGGGGCGCACCGGACCCGCCCCGCTGCTGCTCGACATCCACGATGGCCCGCACAACGCCTGGAACGGCGCGGCGGACCCCGTACACCTCCACCACCAGGAGCTTGCCGCCCGCGGCTGGACCGTGCTGCTGCTCAACCCGCGCGGCAGCGACGGCTACGGCGATGCCTTCCTCACCGCCGCCCCCGGCGCCTGGGGCACCGGCGACGCACGGGACTTCCTCGAACCCATCGACACCCTGGTCGCCGAAGGAACCGCCGACCCCGAACGGCTCGCTGTGGCCGGGTACGGCTACGGCGGCTGCATGACCGGCCACCTCACCAGCCGCGACGAGCGTTTCGCCGCGGCAGTGGCCGGCGCGATGATCAGTGACCTCACCAGCATGTGCGGCACCAGCGATACGGGACACCGGCCGGCCACCACCGAACCGGGCGTCTCTTCCTGGCTCGACCGCGACCGGTACACCGAACTCTCCCCGCCCTCCCGGGTGGAGAACGTGCGCACACCGACGCTCATCGTGCACGGCACAGCCGACGAACGGTGCCCTGTCGGGCAGTCCGAGCAGTGGTTCAACGCGCTGAAGGTCCAGGGTGTGCCCACGCGTCTGGTGCTGTACCCCCGCGGTTCGCACCTGTTCCCCCTCGACGGCCCGCCCTCGCACCGCACCGACCTGGCTCGCCGCATCGTGGACTGGGTCGAACACCACGCCGGTGGGTCCACGCCCGGGAGACCCTCCGCGCGCCCCGTGGACGCGCCGCACTGGCAGCGTCGCCTTGCCGAACTGGCCGAACGGCACCAGGTGCCCGGCGCGGTCCTGGGCATCGCCCGCGGCGCGCACAGCGATGTGGTCGCGCACGGCGTGCTCAACAAGGCGACCGGAGTGACCACCACGCGGGACTCCCTCTTCCAGATCGGGTCGATCACGAAGGTGTGGACGGCGACCCTGGCCATGCAACTCGTCGACGAGGGCACCCTCGACCTGGACCTCCCGATCGCCGACGTCCTGCCGGAACTGCGCCTTGCCGACCAGCAGGTGGCACAGCAGGTGACCATGCGCCACCTGCTGACGCACACCAGCGGCATCGACGGGGACGTGTTCACCGACACCGGACGCGGCGACGACTGCCTGGAACGCTTCGTCGGGCGGCTCGACGAGGCCGCGCAGAACCATCCCCTGGGGGCGACCTTCTCCTACTGCAACTCCGGGTTCGTGCTCGCCGGACGGGTCATCGAGAGACTCACCGGCATGAGTTGGGACCGTGCGCTGCGCGAGCGGCTGGTCGTCCCGCTCGGCCTCGAACACACCGTCACGCTGCCGGAGGACGCGCTGCGCTTCCGTACCGCCATGGGTCATGACGCCGAGGGCGACGAGCCCCCGCGTCCGGTGCCCGCATGGAGTCTGCCCCGCTCCGCAGGGCCCGCCGGCCTGATCACCGCCACGGCCGACGACGTCCTCGCCTTCGCCCGTCTGCATCTGGCGGGCGGCACCGCACCGGACGGCACGCGTCTGCTCTCGGAACGTGCGGCGCGGGCCATGACCGAGCAGCAGGTCCAACTGCCGGACAAACTGACGCTCGGGGACTCCTGGGGTCTCGGCTGGATCCGCTTCGGCTGGGACGGCCACCGGCTGGTCGGACACGACGGGAGCACGCTCGGCCAGGCGGCGTTCCTGCGGGTGCTGCCCGAGCAGGACCTGGCCGTCACGCTCCTCACCAACGGTGGCGCGGCGAAGGACCTGTACCGGGACCTGTTCGGGGAGATCTTCGCCGACCTGGCGGGGGTGGCCCTGCCCGAGCCTCCGCGGCCACCGGCCGAACCGGTGTCGGTGGACGCCGGTCGATACCTCGGCCGGTACGAGCGGGCCGGAACGCGCATCGACGGCATCGACGGCACGGACGGGCTGCGGCTGCGGTACACGACGACCGGACCGCTCGCCGACCTGGTGCCGGAACCGGTCCAGGAGACCGCGCTGGTCCCGGTCTCCGACAGCGAGTTCCTCGTGCGGTACACGGGCAGTCCGTCCTGGATCCCGGTGACGTTCTACGCGTTGCCCAACGGCGACAGGTATGTGCACCACGGCATGCGCGCGACCCCGAAGGTGCCCTGAGCAGGCCGCGGCTTGTCGCTCGCGACGAACCCGGGGCACAATTCTGGGTACTGGCGACGAACGACGCCACTCACGTCCGTTCTCCCGTCGGGGAGTAGAGGGTGGTGACCGTGCAACCACGTGCCGGACTGTCACGCGTCCTGGAGGATCTCGGCACCACGCTGCTCGATCTGGTCTGCGGTGATCCAAAGCGTGCGGACGCCATCGGGGGCGTGGTGATCCACGACGCCCTGGACGAACCTGTACTCCCCCGCCAGGCACTGGTCCTCGGTGTCGGTGTGCACGGGACGGTCGACACCGCCCGGCTCCTCACATCGCTGGGTGAGGCCGGTGCGGCGGCGCTGATCATCCGCTCACCCGCCCCCGATGAGCCCTTGGTCCTGGAGGCCGCCGAACGCTCCGGCGTCGCCCTGCTCGCGCTCACCCGAGGAGCCTCCTGGGCACAGCTCGCCACGCTGCTGCGCTCGCTGCTCGCGGACGGTGACGTCGGGGAGGCAGGACCGCAGACCCTGGGCGGCACCCCGTCCGGGGACATGTTCGCCGTGGCCAACGCGGTGGCCGCCCTCCTGGACGCACCCGTCACCATCGAGGACCGCAACTCCCGCGTCCTGGCCTTCTCCGGCCGCCAGGACGAGGCCGACGACTCCCGGGTGGAAACCGTCCTCGGACGACAGGTGCCCGAACGCTTCACCCGCCTGCTGGAGGAACGCGGCACCTTCCGCGACCTGTACCGCACCGACCAGGCCGTCCTGGTCGCGCCCACGCAGACGGACGGATTCCACATCCCCCGTGCCGCGATCACGGTGCGCGCGGGAGACGAGATCCTCGGGTCCATCTGGGCCGCCGTGGACACCCCGCTCACCTCGCAGCGCACGCGGGCACTGCACGACGCGGCCAAGCTGGTCGCACTGCACATGCTGCGGCTGCGGGCCGGCGCCGACGTCGCACGACGACTGCGCGCCGACCTGCTCTCCACCGCGCTGGAGGGCGGCCCCGGCGCGTCGGAGGCCCTGAGTCGCCTCGGCCTCACCGACTACGCGGGCGTGGTCCTCGCCCTGGCCGTACCCGATCCGGCCGCACCGACCGGCTCGACCGACCTGCACGCCCGGCACGCGGCCGAGCGCGAGCGCCTGACCGACGCCTTCGCGATGCACCTCTCCGTGATCCACGCGCGCGCCGCCACCGCGATGATCGGCGACGTGGCGTACGGCATCCTCCCCGTACCGCAGCATCAGACCGACGCCGAGGAGACGGCAGCCCGGATCGCCTCGGACTTCCTCACTCGGGTCGGCAACCGGATGCAGCCCCTGATCGGCGTGGGTACGCTCGCCCGGAACCGGAGTGAGCTTTCTCGTTCCCGCCTCGGCGCCGACCGGGCCCTGCGGGTGCTGCGCACAGGCGGCGGTTCCCGTCGCCTCGCTCAGATCACGGACGTGCACGTCGAGGCGCTGCTCCTCGACCTGGCCGACCTGATGGCCGAACGCGGTGACCCACCGCCGGGACCGTTGACCCGCCTGCTCGCCTACGACCAGCGGCACAGCACCAACCTGGTGGAGACGCTGCGGAACTGGCTCAACAGTTTCGGGGACGTTCCCGCCGCCGCCGAGGCCATGTGCGTGCACCAGAACACCTTCCGGTACCGACTGCGCCGCGTGACCGAGGTCGCCGAGTCCGATCTCGGCGACCCGGAGACCCGCTTCGCGCTGATGTTGCAGCTGCGTCTGCTCCATCTGCCGGGCCCCTCCAGGCGCTGACGTCCATCGCAGCGAGATCACGTCACGCGCTCACGATGTCCGCCGCACCAGGGGCACCGGGTCCGCAGTGCCCGAGCGGCATCAGCTCACGTCGACCGGCGTGGAGGCGGGCCGCCCTCTGTGATTCACGTGGTCGCGCGGGACAGACGGTCGGGGGCCAGACCGGACACGGGCACCCCGTAGGCGGCTGTCTCCTCGGACAGCGCTTCCTCAGCAACGATGTCAGCCGCCAGCCGGGCCAGTGCCGGTGCCATCTGGATACCGTAACCGCCCTGCCCGGCAAGGAAGAAGAAGCCCTCGTGCGCGGACCACGCGCCGACCACCGGCTCGTGATCGGCGACGAAGTTGCGCAACCCCGCCCAAGCACGCTGCACACTGCGCAGCCCGAGCGTGGTCGTCTCCTCGATCGCTTCCAGTGCTCGGGCGATCTCCAGTTCGTCCGGGCGCGGCCGGCCAGGAGACACCTCCGTGGCGTCCGCGGGCGAGCCCAGCATCAGCCCCGCCTCCGGCTTGACGTACCACCGTTCACACGCGTCCACGGCCAGCGGCAGTTCGGAGACGTCACCGTCGTAACGAGTCGGGCTGACGAACGCCGTACGCCGCCGGGGCTGGATACCGATCCTCGGGATGCCGGCGCGGTCGGCCACCTGATCGACCCACGCGCCCGCGGCGTTGACCACTTTCGCGCACCGGATGACATGCTGGCCTGCCGCGACGTGCCAGCCCTGGCCGTCCCGCTTGATGTCACGCACCGCCGAGTTGAACAACACGGTGGCGCCACGCTGACGCATCGTCCTGAAGTAACTCTGGTGCAGGCTCGCTACATCCAGATCCGCAGCCGAGCGGTCGACGGCGGCGGAGCGGACCTGCTCGGCCCGCAGCGGTGGATAGAGCGCCTGCGCCTGGGCAGGGGTGAGGGTCTTCATGTGCGGTGACGTCCGCACCAGTTCGGTGACGGCGTCCTCGCTCGGCTCGTCGGTCGCCAGCCAGAGCAGAGAGCGCAGTTGCAGCAGCGGTACGCCGCTCTCGGCGGAGATCGCGTCGTACAGCGGGCGGCTCGCCTCCGTCAGCGCGCGCACCCAAGCGCTTCCATAGGAAGGCAGGAACGCGGCAGCGGACCGGCCCGTGCTGTGTTCCTCGCCCGAGGCAGCCGCTTCCACCACCACGACCGACAAACGCTTCGACAACTCCGCCGCTACCGACGCACCCGCCATTCCGGCACCGACAACAACAACATCACTGCTCAGCACAAGATCTCCTTGGACAACGGTCCCGATGCGCGGATCGGGTCGGTGACGGCGAACCACAGAATCTGGCCCGGGCAACGCTCCTAACGCGGCAAGCTCATGTCGAAATAGCTGTCGTGCAGGGCTTCCAGCTGCTCCGCGAGCTGTTCGGAAGTGCCGTGCGCGACCAGCTCACCATGTCTGAGGACACAGGCACGATCGGCGAGCTGCAGCGCGTCCTGTACATGCTGCTCGACGAACAGGACTCCGACACCCCGGTCGGCCGCCTCACGGACCAGCGTGAGGAGCTGCTTCACGGCGACCGGGGCCAGGCCCATGGTCATCTCGTCGATGAGCAGGAACCGTGGCTCGACGGAGAGGGCGCAGGCGATTGCGAGCAGCTGCTGTTCACCGCCGGAGAGCAGCCCGACGCGCCGGTCCGCCATGGCTTCGAGCACCGGGTAGCGGGGCAGGATCTCCCGTGCCGCCCGACGGCTGTGGGTGCGCAGTCGCAGGTTCTCCCGGACCGTGAGCTGGGTGAACAGCCCTCTGCCCTCACGCACGTAGCTCACTCCGAGCGCTGCGGCGCGCTGGACGCCCCGCACCTGCTCGCCGCCGACCCGCACCGAGCCGGACAGCGGCTGCAGCACGCCACCGACGGTCTCCAGGACGGTGGTCTTCCCGGCTCCGTTGGGGCCGAGCAGAGCGACGATCTCCCCGGCGTGCACATGGAGGTCCAGTTCGCGTACGACGGGCACGCCATCACGGCCGGCGGTCAGTTCTTCCAGCAGCAACAAGCTCACGGCTGCACCTCCTGCGAGACGGGATCGACGGTACGTGGGTCGCCGACATAGGCAGTCATCACGGCGGGGTCGCGACGAATGGCTTCGGGTGTGCCCTGTGCGATGACCCGGCCGAAATCGAGGACGGTGACCTCGTCGCACATCTGCAGGACGAGGGACAGATCGTGCTCGATCAACACGACGGCGACGCCGGTGTCCGCGACCGTGCGCAGATGCCGGCCCAGCTCGCGGCTCTCGGCGCTGTCCAGACCGGCGGCGGGCTCGTCGCACAGGAGCACCGCGGGCCGTGCGGCCAGTGCCCTGGCGACTCCGACGAGCTTCTGCTGCCCGGTGCTGAGCTGTGCGGGGTGGCTGTCGGCGAGGTGCTCGATGCCGAGGAGCCGAAGAGCGGACATCGCGTCGTCCTTCATGACCCTTGCCCGGCCCACCAGGTCGTTGACGAGATCTCCGGGGCTTCCCGGCTGAGCTGCCACGAGCAGGTTGTCCCGGACGGTCAGATCGAGGAACAGCTCCGTCGCCTGCCAGGTGCGGGCCAGCCCGGTGCCGAAGCGGCGGTGGGGAGAGAACCGGCTGACGTCGGTTCCGCGGATCCGGACGGCGCCCTCGCTCACGCAGAAGCCCGCGATCGCGTCCAGTGTGCTGGTCTTGCCGGCGCCGTTGGGGCCGATGAGGCCGTGCAGTTCGCCCGCTCGGACGACCATCGACACATCCTGTACGGCGCGCACCCCGCCGTACCTCACACTGACGCGCTCGACTTCCAGGGCCGGACCGGAGATGCCCTCCGCCGCGGACAGCGGCACGGGCGGCGCGTCCGGGGCAGCAACGGCGGCTTGAGGCGTGTCCGCGCCAGGAACGTCAGCCGCAGGCGTGTCCGCGCCAGGAACGTCTGCCGCAGGCATGTCCGCGGGCGGCGGTACCTCTGCGACGTCGCGCGCCGGTCCGGTGCGGCGGGAGAGCAGGTTCCGCACCGCCTTGCCGTAGAAGCCGGCGGCACCCTCCGGGGCCACGATCGCTGTGCTGATCATGGTCAGGCCACCAAGGATGTCGTACGCGGACCCCAGCGGCACCAGGCCGTCCAGCACGACGTACCACAAGCCGAAGGGCCCGATCAGACCCGCGAGCAGAGCCCCGCCCACGCTGGTGATGCCACCGATGAAAGCGAAGATGAGGAAACTGATGCCGGCCAAATAGTTGAAGCTCTCGATCGAGACGCTGCCGCGCGAGTACGCGAGCAGTGCGCCACCGAGGCCGGCGATGAAGCTCGACAGAGCGAAGGCGATAAGTTTTGTCCGGGCGACGTCGACGCCGACCGCGGCGGCGGCCCGCTCATTGGAACGCACGGCGAGGAAGCGACGTCCCGTGGTGCCGTTCAGAACACGGGAGACGAGCAGGCAGCACAGCACGAGCACGGCGAGCACGGTGTAGGTGAAGGGGAGCCGGGCCAGTTCGCTGTACCGCTGAGCGGCCAGGTCCAGGCCGAACAGCTCCGGGTCCGCCAGACCGGAACCGCTCACGGAGATCTGCCGGAGGAACAACGCTTCCACGGCCACCGCACCGGCGAGCGTCACGACGGCGAGCTGGGCGCCACGGATACGCAGTGCCGGTGCCCCCATCACCACCCCCGCGAGGGTGGCAGCGAGCGCCGACAAGAGCACGCTGACCGGGAAGGGCAGCCCGTCCGTGGCCCGGGCCAGCGTGAACGCGGAGACGCCGGCTATCGCAGCCTGTCCCAGGGAAACCTGACCCACGAGGCCGACCAGGACGACATAGCTGAGGGCGATGACCGCGAAGACCATGCTGGCGATCAGGCCGTTGCGCTGCGCCTGCCCGAGCAGCGGTGCCAGCAACGCCACAACCGCCGTGCCGAGCAGCACCCACTTCAGCCGCAAGGGCCGCCGCACGACCGCCGGCAGTCGCGAGAGCACCAGTTCACCGCGGCGCGGAAGCTTCTTGCCGAGCAGGACGAGCGCGACGACGATCACGACGAACGGGACCGCGTCGGTCGTACCGCTGGGAAGGCTGTGGGGCCACCACGACTGCAGTTGCATGTACGAGAGCTCGCTCTGCAGCACCCCCAGGGCGAGCCCCGCCACCGCGGCGACCGCGACGGAGGAGAGCCGCGCGACCAGCAGAGCCGCAAGGCCGGGGACGACCAGCGTGCCGATGCTCGCGGGGTTCAGACCGGTGATCGGGCTCGCGAGCAGAAGGAAAAGTGACGTCACCCCGGTACCCAGCGCCCAGTTGAGGCCCGCGAGACGGTTCGGGGACCAGCGTGCGAGCAGGAGGGCCACCTCGTCCTCCACGCCTGCCCGCGTCGCGAGTCCGGCCATCGACCAGCGGTAGTAGGCCATGAGCACGCCGGCGACCACTACCGTGATGCCCAGCAGCCACAGGCGGTCCTGCGGCAGTTCCACGCCGGCGAACCGGAGACTTCCCGACGGCAGCACCGCGTCCACCACCCGGGAGCCGGCGCCGAACCTTCTGACGAGCAGGCTCTGCAGCAGAGTCAGGATCCCGACCGAAGCCATGATCTTCGACAGCGTCGGAGCATTGCGCAACGGCCTGAAGACGAGGACGTGGACCAGGCCGCCGAGCACTGCGCTGGACAGCAGCCCCACGGCGAGCGCCACGGGAAGGGGTGTGCTCGTCCCCAGGTGGACGCGCCCTGGGATCACCAGCACGGGCAGCACCAGATCTCCGGTCCTGCGGAGTTCATCGAAGACGAAAGCACCCCACAGGCCCAGGCTCGCCTGCGCGAAGTTCACCACGCCGGAACCCTTGTAGACCGTGACGAGGCCCATCCCGAGGCCGGCGAACACCGCACCGGCGCCCATCCCGAGCAGGGCGAAGAGCAGATACTGGTCCATCGCCGGTCAGTCCCTGGTGACGTTGATGAAATCGCCGGTGATCACCTTCTGCTGACCGCCCGGCAGGACCATGAGAGAGGCGATCGAACTACCGCAGCTGTCCTTCGGCAACGGACGCGCAGAGCAGTCCACGGGGGCGCCGAGGAACACATCACCCTTGTAGGTCGTCAGTGCGCTCTTCACCGTGGCCGGGCTGATCCTGCCACTGATGCCCTTGAGGACATCGGTCAAGGTCATGACGTCGGCGAACCCGTAGATCGCGAACGAGTCGATCCTGTCCTTGGCGCCGGCCGCGGTCATCTGCTCGACGTAGAGGTCGATCTGCCGCTGCTTGGCCTCGGGTGCGGTGTCCCGGGAGTTGGCGGGCAGGAGGTACTGCTGCGTATGGACGCCCTCCGCCTGCGAACCGAGGGTTTTGATGAACTGCGTGCAACTGCCCGCGAATATGGGCTTGTTCCACCCGAGCTGCCGGGCGGTCTTGATGCCGTTCGTGCAGTCGCCCTCCGCCCCGGCGAAATAGATCGCGTCGGCGCCCTTCCCCTTCGCGGCGGTGACGGCGGCGGCGAAGTCAGGTGCGGCGGGGTTGTAGAGCGTGTAGCTGAGGTCCAGACCGGCGGCCTTCGCGCTCGGCACCACGGTCGTGTCCAGGGTCTTCTTGTACATCGGACCGGCGTCCACACCGATCAGGATCGGCTTCCGGGCTCCGGCTCCCTTCATGACCTTCCAGAAGCCGTTCCAGGTCAGTGACGCCGGAGGGGACGTGAAGATCACGGACGGGTCAGTGGCCAGCGTCGCCCCGGACGTGGACACCCCGAAGATCGGGATGCCTGCCTCCTTGAGCGGCTTCAGGAGGGCGTCGGCGCCGAGCTCGACACCGAGCATGGCGACGGCGACCTTCTGGTCGATGAGATCGTTGGCGCACTTGCCCGCGCTCTCCGGAGCGCCGGTGGTCGAGCAGGTGACCAGTTTGATCGGTCTGCCGTTCACACCGCCGTGGGTGTTGACGTACTTGCCTGCAGTGTCTGCCGCGACTGCGACTTCCGGGAATGACAGGCCGCCCTCGCCCGTGTTGATGAACCCGACGAGAATGGGGGTTCCGGTCACAGCCTTGCCCCCGTCCGCGCCGCTCGCGGCTGAGGGCGACTCCTTGTCGCCGCACCCGGCCAGGACAAGGAGACCCGCAATCGCAACGGCTGCGATCCGAGATCCGCGGGTGATGGTGGTGGTTCGCATGAACGCTCCGGAGTCAGGCCCGGCTCGTACCGCCGGGGAATTCTGTGGATTCCTCTGGACACGACGTGGAACGGAGGTCTTGAGAGACCGGTGGTACTGCGTCGTTGGTCGGGCCACGTGTGGGGGCGTCCTATGGCGCGAAGCTGAAGGTGTTGGTGCGCCAACGTATGGGACGGGACGATGGAGGTCTCTCGACAGATGTCACGATCCGTACCCTTGTGCCTCGACATCTCGACGATGCGGAGGACGGCCGCCGAGTGATGCGTACCCGACGCTCAGCGTCGCGTCATGGCCCTTCGCACGATGGCAGGCATGGGCCCCATACGGCCCTTTACCTGCACGGGGTCCTGCTCCGTGATCAACACCCGGGCGATGGCGCCTCGTTGGTGCGTTCCTTCGGTGAGCCGGCAAGGGTGATGCCCGGCGAAGTCCGCGAGCTCGATGGTGTCCAACAGCTCCTGGGTCCGAGTGCGGCGCTCAGCGACCTGAGGGCGACAGACGACGAACCGCCGCCGGAAGCTGAGCGCCTCCAGCAGCGGTTCGTGTCGCCGTTGCCCTTGCGGGCGGGCCGTTCATTTTGGCCGCGGCCGGACAGCGTTGCCGGGCCGTGGCACGAGGATGTGTCAGCTCGTACCGCGGTCGGCCTGTTCGACCAGGTCCTTGACCGCCCCGGGATGGCTGACCATGGCGGCGTGAGAGGAGTTGATCTCGACGGTGTGCGCTCCGATGCGCTCGGCCTCCCAGCGCTGGAGGTTCGTGCTGTTCGCATGGTCCTGCTTGGCGATCAGGAACCACGAGGGAATGGTCTTCCACGCGGCCGCTGTGGCGGGTTGGTTGAGCGCCGCTATGTCGATCGGCTCCTGCGTGTCCGCCATGTCGGCCGCCAGGGTCGGATTGACGTCCGCGGCGAACGTCTCGCGGAACTTGGCCGGGTCGATGTAGGCGTCGCTGCCTCGGGTTCCGTCCGGCCTGGTGAACGCCACCTGCTGCAACGGCAGGGGCGGCGCGGGGTTGTCGACCTGGTGGGCCTTCAGGTCGGCCAGGGACTCGCCGACGTCCGGCACCGAGGCCGCCACGTAGACGAGGGCCTTGACGTCCGGGTCGCCCGCGGCCGCCTGGGTGATGACTGCCCCGCCGTACGAGTGGCCGGCCAGGATGATCGGTCCCTTGATGCTGTTGAGGAAGTCCCGAACGTAGGCGGCGTCGCTGGGGAGACCGCGAAGCGGGTTGCTCGCGGCACGGACCGGATAGCCATCCTTGCGCAGGCGGTCCATCGCGCCGTACCACCCGGAGGAGTCCGCGAACGCTCCGTGCACGAAGACGACTGTCGGCTTGGGCTTGTCGTCGTGATGCACAGTGGCGCCGGCAACCGGGATGGAGACGGCCGCCACGGCGGTGAGGGCGGCAGCGACGAACGCTGATCGCCGAAGGACGGAGAGAGTCACAGGAACCTCATTCATAGGAATACAGAACGATCTTTCTCTCTTGCAGCATGTCACGAGCACGACGGGCCACGCAAGGCAGAACGTTCTTTCTACTATGAATCAACCTGTGACATAGCCGACTTGAGGGCCAGGCTCTCTCCCGCAAGGTCGGCAAGGTCGGCAAGGGAGAGGAGCGGTCATAGCGCGTACCGACCGCGGTCCGCCAGTGCCCGGCAGAAGTCCTCGTACATGGCTCCTGCCAGCGGACGGACCACGGAGCGCGCCCAGATCTCTGGCGCCTGACCTGTGCCTCTCCTGGTGAACCCGCCATGCCCCCCGGGACACGGCTAGATCCAGGCAGGCGGCCCACGAAGTCGAGCAGCAAGGCGCAGAAGGCTGCGGGCTGTTCGAACGGAGCGAGGTGCCCGGCGTCCGAAAGGACGACGACCTCACCCGCACCGAGTTCATCGCTCAGGCCCGCCCCGCCCTCGAAGAAGTCGGGCATGTCGAGTTCACCGACGCCGACCAGTGCCGGAACGCCCATATCACGCAAGACACCCGTGCCCTTGCGCAGCGGGTCCGCCACCGGTTTCGGTTCGCCGTACGCGACGCGCGCGACCAATTGGTTACGCATCATGACCGCTGCCTGCTCGCGCACGTCGTCCGTCGCCTTGGGCGACGTCCAGGCCTCGACACCGGCCTGCACGGCGGCTTCGATGTCCCCGTGCTCCAACGCGGCGCGTTCCCTGTCCCACGCGGACTGCAGGCGTGACGACGGCGGCAGGTCGTGCGGACGGTAGCCGATGGACACCGATCCCCGCACACGACGGGGCTCTGTTACGGCGATCTGGAGCGCCACCAACGCGCCGAGTGAGTTCCCGGCGAGGATGAAACGGTCGACCGCGAGGTGGTCGAGTGTCTCCAGTACATCGGTCCAGGGAGCCACCGCGTGGCGCTGGGGCGCGGCGGCGTCCCCATGGCCTGGAAGATCCAGGGCGATGGCCCGGACGCCGGCTTCGGCGAGCACGGGAAGGTGTGCCCGCCACATCGTGCGGTCGGCAGGCCGGGCATGCAGCAGCACGACCGTCTCGCCTCGGCCTGCTTCATCAAACGGCAGAATCACGGACGACGAGCTTTCTTCGAGGGGTGGAACGTGATGACTCCGGCAGTGTGGACCTGCGCGGCAACCGTGCATCGGGTCGGCTCACCTTGCCGCGGCAGTCGGTGTGGTCGTAGGTGCCCACGCTGCCGGCAAGCGACGTGGTCATGATCGGGTGTCGCCTCTCTCCAGAGCTGTCACCTGGTCGGAGTCGCCGGAATCAGCAGTTGCGTGCTCGGCCAGGCGCCGCAGGAGGACCAAGCCGTCGTGGCTGGCGCTGCCGGGTTCGGCGCTGTAGACGGACAGGTGCTGCCCGGGAGCGCTGGCCACCGCGAACGTCTCGAAGTGCAGTCGCAGTTCCCCCACCCGCGGGTGCACGAAGTGCTTCTCCTCGCGAGTCCGCGGACGCACCTCGTAGCGAGCCCACAGGTTCGCGAACGCCGGGCTGTGCAGGGTCAGCTCACCGACGACCCGCTCGATGTGTTCATCCGCGGGGAACTGCGAGGACGACGCCCGCAGGTTGCTCACCGCGAGCCGGGAAGCGGCGTCCCAGTCACCGTAGAAGGACCTGGCATACGGGTCCAGGAAGATCATGCGCAGCAGGTTGTCGTACCGCGCGAATCCGCGGTAGAGCTCCCGTGCCATCGCGTTGGCGCCCAGGATGTCCTGTGCCGCGCCGACCATGAAGGCCGGCACGTCCGGCATGCCGTCCATCAGCCGCGACAGTTCCGGGGCAACGGTCAGCGACGTGGCCGACCTCGCTCCGAACACCGGCAGGCCCAGCCGGAACAGATGCGCGGCGGCGGCGTCATCCAGCCGCAGCGCGCCGGCGATCGCCCGCAGCACCTGATCGGACGGATGTCGTTCCCTGCCCTGCTCCAACCGGATGTAGTAGTCCGTGCTCACCCCCGCGAGCAGTGCCACCTCGTCGCGCCGGAGTCCTGGAACGCGCCGCTGACCGTAGTCGGGCAGACCTACGTCCTGCGGCCGTACCAGAGCGCGTCGGGCACGCAGATAGTCTCCGAGCTTGTTCTCACTGTCCACGCTGACGA
Source organism: Streptomyces dioscori (assembly GCF_003024195.1). Lineage (GTDB taxonomy): Bacteria > Actinomycetota > Actinomycetes > Streptomycetales > Streptomycetaceae > Streptomyces > Streptomyces dioscori. The sequence goes on along the minus strand of NZ_KZ679053.1, from coordinate 58,955 downwards.
CAGTAATGCGCGTCGGCACCTGGGGCGTGGGTGTGCTGCACCCACTCTTGTCGAGCCGGTGCTTCCGCATCGAGCACGTCCGACGGTGGCAGCTCATGGTCGGGAGGACGCGCCCGTGAGGAACGGGCGGCCCGCCGGCCGCGGCACCGCTCGGAACGACGTTCCTGTAGTCGCAGGCCGGCGAGGCGGCCGTGTCAACGCGCGCTATCGCCGGGGAAACGGGCCGTTGCGGCTCAAGCCATCGCCTGCGGCACGTGGTTGGGGTCCACGACCATCATGACTTACCGACGTGCATGGCAGGACGTGGCGGCGTCGCATGGCCCGTGTCCACGTGCTCGCCTGCCTCCCAGACTTCCGGCGCCACGGCTCGGCCGCGCCTTGTTGCGGCAGGCCGAGGCTGGACCCACCGCAGCAGGCATCACCGTCCTGCCACTGCGCCTCGAAGCGGGCCTCGTGGCCTTGTTCTCACCACGGCACCACTCCGTTGGGCCCCAGGAACTGTCCCGTCGGGCCTTCCGGGCCGAGTAGGGCCGCCCTGGCGATCGTCGCCGCCGCGACGGCGGGTGGCTGGCCGAAGCCGCCCATCATCTCGGTGCCGGTCAGGCCGGGGTCCACGCAGTTGACGCGCATGGTCGGATTGGCTTTCGCGCACTGCACCGTGAACATGTTCAGCGCCGCCTTGGAGGCCCGGTACAGATCCTGAGGGTAGGCGGTGAACTCGTCGTTGACATCTGCGGACTTGGACAGCGAGCCGATGCTGCTGGTCACGTTGATCACTGTGGCCGAGTCCGACCGGGACAGGGCGGGCAGGAAGGCGTTCGTCACCCGGACGGGACCGAAAACATTGGTGTCGAAGACCACCTGGAGACAGTGTCTCGTTGCCTCGGCCAGCGCGGGGTTCGGTTCAAGTATTCCGGCGTTGTTGATCAGGACATCGAGTTCGCCCACGGTGTGCGTGGCGGCCTCGATCGAAGAGTCGTCAGTGACGTCGAGGTGGACGAAGTGGGCGCCGGTCTCTTGGGCGGCCTTCTTGCCACGTTCCGGGTCGCGGGCCCCCAACCAGACTGCGTGTCCTGCGTCGGCCAGCGTACGTACTGTCTCGTAACCAATGCCCCGAGTGGCGCCAGTGACCAGAATGATTGCCATGCCAAGTCACGCTAACAGCACGCCTGTTGCATGAAAGCGGCCGGGGCGTCGCCGACCGCGGTCAGCACCGGCCTTTCCCGAGCCGGGCATGTCGACCTGTGCGTGTCATCTCAGCAGGAGGGCACTTCCTGCGTGTGCACCGCCGCCTAGGGCCTGTCTGACAATTCCCGTCTGCCGGGCGACGACGGGAATTGTCAGACAGGCCCTAGCGCCCCAACCTCGTCGTCTCGGCCGACGACGGCGGCGCAGCGGCCCGCCAGCAGATCCCGATCTCCGGCTCTGCTGCTGTCGTAAAGGCGTACTCCAATGTGACTCGCGGCAACGCTCCGGTTGCCCTCTCTGTCACGGTAGCGTGACGCTGGTCCCCCGGGGGGGGTGACTTCATCGCCCCCGACCGAGTGGGACGCCTCACGCAAATACGCTGGGCCGGGCAGAACAGACGCCTGAGCCAGCCCTGCCACACCATTGTCCGTTACCTACATGGGGCCCGGCGTACTATAGTGGAAATCGAACGTTCTATCTCGTCAAGATCTGGTTAGGGAGCATATGAGCCGCAGTACTGAAGGTGGCAGCGGCGTGGTGTCTGAGGCACGTACCCGGCTGCTCAACACAGCAACCCGGATCTTCTACACCGAGGGGATCCATTCCGTCGGCATCGACCGGATCGTCGCGGAGGCGCAGGTGACCCGGGCCACGTTGTACCGGCACTTCGCGAGCAAGGAAGACCTCATCCTGGCCTATCTCGCGCAGGCCGACCAGGCCATCCGGGGACAGGTCGCCGCCGCACAGGCCAGCAGCCCGTCCCCGAACGACCAGGTCCGGGCGGTGGCCAAATCCATCACCGACGGTATCCAGTCCACTGGGTTCCGCGGATGTGCCTTCCTCAACGCGGCGGCCGAGTACTCCGACCCCGCCCATCCGATCCACCAGACCGTCCTGGCTCACCGGCAATGGTTCCTGACCACCGTCACCGACCTGCTGGCGCAGACCAGCGAGACGACGGCCGACGCCGCGGGGCGTCACTTCATCATGCTCCGCGACGGCGCCATGTCAGCCGGCTGCCTCTTCGACCCGAAGCTGATCTCCGACACCTTCCTCCACGGCGTCGAAGGCATCCTCAAAGCCCGCACCATCCCGGAGCTCACCTCCCGCACCACCGCCACGCCATGACCCCGACCAGCCAAAGCCCGAACCGACGGTTCGGGCTTTGCAACTTCTGGCAGCGCCCCTCCCCCGACAACTGAGCCATCGGTACCGTCACAGGGCGACGCGCGTACCGTCGCGGGCGGCAGTCCGCTCATCCACACCGGTGCCTCCTGCGTCACGGCACCAACAGCGACACCATCGTTGTCAGGACGTGCTCCACCGTCCGTCGAGGATCAGCTCCGTCCCGGTGACGGACATCGCCTCCGGTGAACAGAGGAAGGCCACCGCGCCGGCAACCTCATCGGGCTCTCTCAACCGCTTGAGTGCCGATCGCGCCGGCAGCACGTCCGAGACCGCCTGATCGGTGCTCAGTCCGTGCACCGTCACCTGGTCCGCCAGTTGCTTCTCCACCAGTGGGGTTCGCACCTATCCGGGACACACCCAGTTGCTGATCACCCCCAGGGCCCCGGTGCGTGCCCGTCATGACGTCGGCGACGCGAAGGGATTGGCACTGGTGTGGTGGTGCCCCCACACATCCGGGACACCGAAGTCGTGCGGCACCCAATCGTCCCCGACTTCGATTCCGCCACAGCCGATCTCCAGGTGGAACCCGCTGGGGTTCTGCACATAGAACGAGATCGCCTTGTCGTTCATGTGCTGGCCGAGACTGATGGAGACCGGCGCACCGTTGGCCTTGGCGCGGTCGTAGGCCCGTCCCACGTCGTCGAGCGAGTCGTACTCGAACTCAAGGTGGTGGATCGACGGCGCCTCCGCTCGCGCGAGCGCGATGCTGTGGTGGGCCGTATTGCAACGGAAGAAGTACAGACCGGGGGCACGGTAGTCGGTCAGCTTGAACTCCAGCACGGACTCGTAGAGTTCGCGGAGTTCGTCGAGCTTGGGACTGGCCAGTACGAAGTGGCCGAGGCCGGTGGCACCCGGGCTCGTGCCGTCCGGGCGCGCGACACTGGTGCGCGCCTTGGTCTCGCCGACCGCCAGCTCGACCCGGTATCCGACCGGATCGGTGAACCAGCGCAGCATGGTCGCGCCGCGCAGCCGTGTCTCCTCCGGCGAGCCGTCCCTGACGGTGAAGCCCGCGTCGGTGAGCCTCCGGGTGAGCCTGTCGAGCTCGCTCGGAGTGTCGACGATCCAGCCCAGTTCGCGTGGACCGTCCTCCGTGGACGGGTGGAGAGCCACGCGGTACTTGAACACGTCCAGTTCGGCGAGGGCGACCTCGTCGGTGCCGAACTTCTCTGTGGTGACGCCGATGCCCAGTGTGTGTCCGAGCAGACTCGTCCAGGCGTCCACGTCGGTGACGTTGAGTCCGACGTAACCCAGTTTGCGGATACCCACGGCCTCATCCCTCCACTGCGGCGGACGCTCCGCCTCGCAGGAACTCGCTGACGATGTGGTTGAACTCGTCTGCACGCTCGTACTGCACCCAGTGCCGGCAGTGGGGCAGAACGCGCAGCTCCGCGTCAGGTATGCCCTCCAGGATCTTCGACGCCCAGGCAAGCGGCACGGTCTGGTCCTCCCGTCCCCAGACGAGCAGGGTGGGGGCGGCGACACGATGCAGGTCGGGAGTCAGATCGCCGAAGTTCGGGGGAATCGGCAGCTCGGGGTGCGCCCTCAGGCTCGACTCGTACCGCTCGTCGATGAGGGACTCGGTCGCCAGCGACTCGTCGAACACCATCAGCCGCACGAACTCGGCCATGGCCTGCCGTGAGGGCTTCTCGTCCGCCATGTAGGCGAAGAGGTGCTCAAGCCCCTTCGGCCACGGTGGGGCATCGGCGGGCAGGACTCCTCCCGGAGCCATGAGCACCAGCCGGTCCACACGCTCGGGATGACGCATCGCCATGCGCATCGCGACGGCGCCACCGTAGGAGTTGCCCACCAGGTGGGCACGCTCGATCCCGAGCGCCGTCATGGCGTCACATACTCGTTCCGCCGCATGGAAGATCAGCGGCTCGTCCGTCGTGGGCCTGGTGGAACGTCCCCAGCCGGGGAGGTCCACCACGATGTTGCGGTGGTCCCCGAAGGCTGCCAGGTTGCCGCCGAAGTTGCTCATGCCCGTGGCACCCGGCCCCGAGCCGTGCAGCCACACGATGGGGCTGCCGGTACCGACGTCGGTGTAGGCCAGTCGCGTGTCTCCGACGTCCATCATGCTCGTCACGCCGATCCCACCTCTCTGTAACGCTCGATATGTGACCCTGAACGACTCATCGGTAGATCGACTTGATCTGCTGGTAGTTGCGCAATGCCTCGGGGCCGAATTCCCGGCCCAGTCCGCTGGCCTTGATCCCACCGAACGGTGCCGCCGGGTCGACCGTGTAGTGGTTCAGACCGACCGTTCCCGTCTGCATCCGGCGCGCGACGCGCATACCGCGCTCGTCGTCGTCCGTCCACACGGAGCCGCCCAGCCCGTACTCCGAGTCGTTGGCGATGCGCACCGCGTCGTCCTCGTCGGTGTACGCGATGACGGACAGCACCGGGCCGAAGATCTCCTCGCGTGCGATGACCTGCGCGTTGTCCACATCGGCGAACACGGTCGGTGTGACGTAGAAGCCCTTTTCGAAGTCGGGGCGTGAACCGCCGACGACGAGCCGGGCGCCTTCCGCCCTGCCCTGACTGATGAACCCCTCGACCCGGTCGCGCTGGCGTGCGGTCGCCATGGGACCGATCTGCGTTGTGGGATCCAGAGGACTTCCGACCGTCAGGCCGCCGACCAGCGACGACACGGCGTCGACGACCTCGTCGTAACGGCTCCGCGGCGCGAGTACGCGGGTGCTGGCGAAGCAGGCCTGGCCGTTCGCCAGCAGCGTCGCCTGGAAGAACGGTTCGGCGATCGCCGAACCGAGGTCGACGTCGTCGAGGATGACGGCCGCCGACTTGCCGCCGAGTTCCAGCGTCACCGGACGCAGGAGGGTGCCGCAGGCCGCGCCGATCTGGCGGCCCGCCCCGGTGGAACCGGTGAAGGCGACCTTGTCGACACCGGGATGCGAGACGAGGTACGCGCCGACTTCGCGGCCGGCCGGGACGACGTTGACGACGCCGGGCGGCAGACCCGCTTCCTCGACGGCCTCCGCGAAGAGGACCGCGTCGAGCACGGTCTCCGGGGACGGTTTGAGCACGAAGGTGCATCCCGCGGCCAGGCCGGGCGCGTATTTCGTCGCGGACAGGAGTTGCGGAGCGTTCCAGGGGACGATGGCGGCGACCACGCCGAGGGGTTCACGGCGCACGTGGACGGGCGCGCCGAGCATGCCGTCGCGGACCTCTTCGCCCGTGTCGTCGCGGATGAGATCGGCGTAGTAGCGCAGCAGGACGGTCGGCAGGGCGCCCTCGACCTGCTCGGAGAGCGAGATCGTCATACCGTTCTGGGCGCTGACGATGCGTGTGATGGCCTCGGCGCGTCGCTCCAGTGCCTCGGCAAGACGGTGGAGGGCGTCCGCCCGGCGTGCCGGTTCCCAGGCGGCCCAGCCGTCTGGATCGTCGAAGGCCGCGCGTGCGGCGGCCACGGCCGCGTCCATGTCCTTTTCGCTGCCGTTCGGAACGCTGCCGAGAACGTCCTCGGTGCTCGCGTCGAGGACGGTGATCCTTTCCTCGGACGCGGGGGTCACCCACTGGCCCCCTATGAAGAGGGAATGGTGGTGCGGGTTCACGTTCTGTCTCCTTCTGCCGGTGCTCTCAGGCCCAGCGCCGGTAGTCGTCGTAGGGCAGCGGATGGTCGACTGGTACGACCCGGGAGCTGACCGTGGTCAGGCAGCCGGGGCAGAACAGCTGGCGGAAGACGATCTCCGCGTCGACGTAGACCGACGGGTCGTGCCAGATGTGCGGACCGGCCTCGGCCGGTGCGGAGTCGCGGCGGGCCAGCCCCTCGATGAACACGCCTTCGGCCAGCGGTCCGATGTCGGTGGTGCAGTGGGCGCACACCACCGTCCCGGTGCCGTCGGACGACGTCCGGACCGCGAGGTTGTCGTCGAGCCGGCGCAGCTCGCTCAGGTCCGGCGTGCCGATCGGTTCGAGCCGGGCGTCGGGCAGGCCGGCATCGGCGGCGCGGCGGTGGCGCAGCTTCGCGCGGATCTCGTCGGTGGCACGCACATCCACTTCACCGTCCTCGTGGAAGGCGACGCCGTAGATGTCTCGTGCGGCGTGTGCCGACACCCGTACCTGCAGTACGTCGTCGCGGACGCCCTCGGCCGGGCGGAGCAGCGGGTCGCCGTAGCCGCCGCCCGCCTGCCAGTGCAGATACAGCGCGTCGTCCGGGCCTAGGTTCGACTCCCCCTCACAGGGCAGCACCTCGATGTCACCGCCGAGCGCGTCCAGGTCGGCGGGGATGGCCGTCGCCCCGGCGAGCTGGGGCGCGCCGATACCTCGTACCACCAGGTCGAGTTGGGAGTTGCCGGGGTATCCCCCGGCCAGGCCGACGTTCTGGTTCGCGACCTTGCCGGTGCCGGAGATGACCAGAGACATGGTCCCGCTCTGGTCCGGATGCTGCACATAGCAGACCGAGCCGCTCATGCCGCCCCGCTGCCGGCCCGGCCCGCCGGAGTCGGTCTGCTCCCGTCGCCACAGGGCGACCAGGGGGTACAGGTACTCGGTCATCTCGACGTCGGGTGCCCGCGCGGAGGGGATGATGAGCCGGCCGCCGGTGTCGACGCCGTCGTGGTGCACCTGCGCCCCGTAGCCGCCGGCCATGACGTCGAAGATGGGCGACACGAAGCCCTTGCTGCCGCCTCCGCGGACGTCGACGCCGGACACCACGCACAGGTCGGTGGTGCCGTTGCAGATCGACTGCACGTCGCTGCGGTGGTCGGGTTCGGCGTCCAGCATCTTGGCGATGACCTCGGCGACCAGGTTGCCCGATCCCCACGCCGGCCCGAAGGGCCCCTTCCCGACGGCTGCCGGGAACGAGGCGTTGGTGATGGTGTCCTCGTCCGTGATGATCTCGAAGCAGCGCATCAGTCCGCCCGCCGCCCAGGGGATGGTCCCGGCCAGCAGGGGCAGCATGGTGAAGACGATCCCGGCCCGCAGTCCGGGGTAGGGGCAGTTGATGATGCCGGTCTGCTCGGCCGTTCCCCGGAAGTCGAAGACCAGCCGGTCGGCCTCCTTGGTCATCGCGACCTTGATGGCGTGCAGGTCCCGGTCCCCGGTCTGCGACTGTTCCTGGTAGCCGATCGCGGTCCAGGTTCCGTCGGGCAGGGTTTCCAGCTTGGCCCTCAGTCGGCGTTCGGCGTCGTCCATCATGCGGCGCATCACGGCTTTGACGGTGTCGGCACCGTACTTGGCGATGAGCCGGAGGATCTGCTCCGCCGCGTTCTTGTTGGCGGCGATCTTGGCACGCAGGTCGAGGCCCACCATGTGGGGAAGCCGTGACCTGCGGACCCAGGCGTCGGCGACATCGCGCTGCAGCACCCCGCCCCGGACCACCTTGATCGGCGGTGTGGGAACAGCCTCTCCGAACACGTCCTGGGCCGACGGGCTGAAGGATCCCGGCCGCGGCCCCCCGAGGTCGACCTGGTGGGCGATGGCCGAGGTCCAGCCGAACAGCTTGCCCTCGTGGAAGATCGGGGCCAGGACGGCGGCGTCGTTCTGGTGGAGTCCGCCGCCGATCCACGGGTCGTTGCAGAGGAACATGTCGCCCTCTTCGATGCCCGGGTTGTCACTGCGGTTGCGCAGCGTCCAGACGATGGCCAGGTCCATGGATCCGATGAGGCCCACGTTGTAGGCGCCGACCTGGACCTGTTCGCCGAGTTCGTCACAGATGGAGAAGTTGAAGTCGTTGGACTCGGTGACGACATGGGAGCCCGACATCCGCCGCAGTGTCTCCCCCATCTCCTGGGTGATGGCCCACAGGCGGTGCCGGACGACTTCGTAGGTCAGGGCGTTGACCTGGTCGGCCTGTTCGCCGTCGAGTTGGTGCAGTTGCAGGGAGGGCGAGATCTGCCGCAGCAGTTCCTCGCGCGGAAGGGGACGGCTGGTGAACTCGTCCGCCCCGGGGATCTTCGATGGCATGAGAGCTGTCCTTACTCGTGACAACTGGCGACTACTGGTAACTGAGCACGAGGTTGCCGAGACGGTCGACGCGACCGGTCACGCCGGCGGGAACCACGACCACGGTGGTCGGTACGTCGACGATCGCCGGACCGGTGATCTCGTGCCCTGCGCGCAGCCGGGCGTAGTCGTAGACGGGGGTGGGCACGTAACCGGTCTGCGAGTCGAGACAGACGTGCCGTTCCTCCCGCAGTGCCTCGGCGGGGTCGGAGGTGCTCGCCGGTGCGATGTCGGGCAGTACGACGGGGAAGTCGAGGCTCGCCTTGGCACGCGCGCGGTAGGTGATGGCCTGCACGCCGGCTTCGCGGTAGCCGGCGCCGCTGCCGTTGATGCGCTCGTACTGCTCCTCGAAGCGTTCCAGGATCTCGTCACCGGTGCGTTCGGTGAACCCGTTGTCGGGGATGGTGGTCGCGAGTTCGTTGACCTGCATCGAATAGCGCAGGTCGATCTCGCGCTGCATGACCACTTCCTGGAACTTCACCTTCTGCCGGTCGAGCGCGCGCTGCAGATCGGCTTCCAGGCGGGCGTAGTGGGATTCCAGGACCGTGTGGTCGACCGGGAAGGACGAGGGGTCGGAGAGTTCGGCGCTCAGGACGATGTCCGAGGCCGCGAGCCCGTAGGCGGAGAAGGCCGAGGCGACGGGGCCGAGCGGCACGACGACCTCGCGTACTCCCAGGTCCTGGCAGTAACCGGCGCAGTGGGCGGGTCCGGCACCGCCGAAGGCGTAGGCCACGAAGTCACGGGGGTCGTAGCCCGCCTGTACGACGGACCGGCGCAGGAGGTCGCCCGCCTGCGCGTTCTGCACCTCGTGGATGGCGATGGCGGCCTCTTCGACGGTGAGGCCGAGCGGGTCGGCCACGTGCTCGCGGATCGCCTCCCGCGCCAGGTCCATCCGCAGCGGCTTCCGGCCGCCGAGCAGCCCGTGCGGGCTGAGGATGCCGAGGACCAGGTTCGCGTCGGTGTTGGTGGGGCGGGTTCCGCCGTTGCCGTAGCAGGCGGGTCCTGGGACGGCCTCGGCGCTCTGCGGGCCCAGCCTCAGGTTGCCGCCGGCGTCCACGGAGGCGAGCGCCCCGCCGCCTGACCCGATCGTGTGCACGCGGATGGTCGCGGCATTGATCGGGAACTGGTTGACGACGGAACCCGGCGCCATCACCGGCTCCCCGTCGACGATCAGCCCTGCCAGGAAGGTCGTCCCGCCGACGTCGGTCGTGATGACATTGCGGTGACCCAGCTGCTCGGCCATGCGCATGCCACCGATGACACCACCGGACAGGACGCTTCCGACCGTGGTGATGGCGTGCTCCGGTGCCCGGTCGGCCGTGATCGTGCCGCCCTCGCTCTGCATGACCAGGAGCGGTCCCTTGAGCCCGTGGTCCTCCAACTGCTTCTGCAGGGGGGTCAAGTACATGCGCAGCCGCGGTCCGATCTGCGCGTTCATGATCGTGGTGGAGGTCCGGGCGAACTCACGGATGCGCGGACTCACCTCCGACGACAGGGTCACGTACATGTCCGGGGCGATCTCGTGGATCAGTTCGCGGATGCGCTGCTCGTGGGACGCGTTCTTGAACGACCACAGCAGACAGACCGCGATCGCCTCGACGCCCTGGTCCACGAGGGATCGTGCGACATCGCGTACCTCATCCTCGTCGAGGGGGACCAGCACCTTTCCGGCATGGTCGATGCGTTCGGTGACCTCAAGTGCCCGGTGTTTCGGAATCAGCGGCGCGGGTTTGCGCTGTCGCAGGGTGTCCTGGATCTCGTGGGCGGACCGTCCGAGCGTGCGCCCCTCGGCGTTCATGATGTAGATCGAGTCCCGGTGTCCCTTGGTGGCGATGAGCCCGACATCGGCCACCGTCCCCTGGACCAGAGCGTTGATGGACGCGGTCGTGCCGTGGGCGATGTAGTCGGTCTGCGAGAGCAGTTCACCGATGTCGATGCCCAACTCCCCCGCGATCTCCTCGATCGCGCGCATGACACCGACTTCGCGGTGCGGCGGAGTCGTCGGTGTCTTGGCCGAGACGATCCGGCCGGCACCGTCCGAGGCGACGGCGTCGGTGAACGTGCCGCCCACGTCGATGCCCAGTGCGTATGACATGTGCCTTCTCCTGGTGATCTCTACTGCTGGTGGGCGGCGACCCGCCCGGTGGCTGTGTGCAGAAGCTCTTCGGGAACCGCGTCCGCGTCGCCCATCCAGGCGACGTGCTGGTCCGGACGTACGAGCAGGAGTGCCGTGGGATAGCGGTCGGACCAGTGCCCGGGCAGGTCGACGACGGTGAGAGGGATCGCCCGCTCACGCGCCGCGTCGGTCCAGGGCCGCACGTCGGCGCCGGGGTCGGTCCGCAGCAGGGTGAATTCGGGCCCGAGCAGGTCGAGCACCGACCGCCCGTCATCGAGCCATACGTGCGGGAGCCGAAAGCCGGGCTGTGCCCGTTCCTGGTAGGAGCCCATGGTGATCGCGGCCTGGTCCTCCGCTCCGATCACCAGCGGTGAGTCGGCGTAGTGGTAACCGAAACTGAAGCCGTCGGGCGAATACCGGTTCGGTTCCGTGTCCGCGAGTCGGCCGGCGAACTCCGCACGCGCCCGCTCACCCTCCGGACCCGGCAGATGGATGTCGGGCGAGAAGTCCGCGAACGAACTGCGCGCCGCCGCCCCCACCGCGCCGGCGAACTGCTCACCCACCGGCTTGCGCTCCAGCTCGTACGCGTTCAGCAGGTCCGGGGGCGCCCACCCGTGATGGACCGCGGCCAGCATCCAGCCCAGCGTTGCCGCGTCCTGGATGCCTGCGTTCATCCCGAACCCGCCGACGGGGATCCAGATGTGGGCGGCGTCGCCGGCCAGGAAGACACGCCCCGCGCCGTACTTCTGTGCGACGAGGCGGCGACCGGTCCAGCGGACCACTCCCAGCACTTCGTGCTCGACGGGTGCCCCCACCGACTCCCGTAGGAGCTGTTCGGGGTCCTCCTGGCCGGTGTCGTGGTCCGGCGGGAAAGCGACGTGGTTGAGCCACAACTCGCCCCCGTCGATGGCGATCAGCGAAGCGATCCGGCGCCCGTAGGTCCAGTACGTCCACGCGCGATCCCGTGCGGCCAGCCGCCCGAGTTCGGGAGAGCGGACGAAGGTCGAGACGAAATTCTGGATGGCGTCGACGCCCTCGTAGCGAATGCCGAGTTGGCGGCGGACCGTGCTGTGGGCCCCGTCGCAGCCCACCACGTAGGCGCAGTGAAGCGCCCGGGTGGTGCCGCCGGAGTCCACGACCGCCTCGACGTGGTCCTCGTGCTGCCGCAGTTCGACCAGGCGTGTTCCGCGCTCGATGGTCACCCCGGGCAGGGTGCTCGCGTGCCGTTCCAGGGCGGGTTCCAGGTAGAGCTGCGAGACCCTGTGCTGCGGCTCCGGCGTGGGCCAGCTGTCCTTGCCCGCGCCGGCCAGCACGTCGCCCGCGGAAGGCAGATCGATACGGAAGATCTCTTCGCCCACCAGCGTCGTCCGGTACTGGATGGATGTCGGATAGTCCTTGGGGAGACCGGCCTGCCGGATCTCGTCCGCGAGGCCCAGCCGTCGGAAGATCTCCATCGACCGCGCGGAGGTCGTGTTGCACCGGGGATTGACGGCACGGTGCTCGGTCGCCTCCACGATGTGGCACGCCACGCCGCGGCGGGCGAGATCGATCGCGAGGGTGAGGCCCGCGGGCCCGGCCCCGACGATGAGGACAGCGGGCGGGTCCTCCTGGTGAAGGCTGTGTCGGTTCATGCGTTCAGGAACTCCCCTACCAGGGTGCAGAACTCGTCCGGTCGGTCGACATGGATCCAGTGGCCGGCTCCCGGCACGACCTTGAGGCGTCCTGAGGGCAGGGCTTCGACAAGGCGTTCGGAGACGGCGACCGGTGAGACCCGGTCGAGCTCCCCGTGCAAGGCGAGGACCGGGGTGCGGATCGTGGTGAGGTCGACGGGGGGCGGCCCCTCGGCCGCCTCGGTGAACATGGAGCGGAAGGCTTCTTCGGCGCCGGGGCGCAGGGCTTGCTCCAGCCTCAGGAGGGAGAGGTCGTCGAGGTGGTCGCGGTGGTCTTCCTCGTCCGCCACCAGGCGGCTCAGGGTGGCACGCATGGACTCCCTCGTCGGTCGGTCGTAGAAGGGGATGGCCCGGGGCAGAGGTCCGGTGCCCGCCCCGCCCATGAGGACTGCGCGGTCGACCCGTTCGGGCGCCTCGGCCATGAGGGCCAGTGCCGCGGCTCCGCCGGCGGCCGAGTTTCCGAGGACATGGACCCGCTCCAGCTCGTGGTCGTCGAGCACCGAGAGGATCTGCCGGGCCCTTGCCCGTGCCCAGGCGTGCGGCCCCTGGATCCTGCCGTCGGCCGCCTCGCCGGCGGAGATGTGTGTTCCGAAACCGAGCAGGTCGGGAGCGACGCAGTGGAACGCGGCCGAGAGCCTGGAACGGACCGTGGCCCAGTTGCTCCGGGCGTCCACGCCCGGTCCGCCTCCGTGCAGCAGGATGAGTGCGGTGCCGGGTCCCGCGTCAAAGTCCGCATTCGAATTCACATTCTCATTCGATGGGGCAGCTTTATTCGACATGGCCGACATCGACCGCCTCCTGTATTGCTCTCACGTTACGTCTCATACGGTCGCGGACCTCCGTTCCGGGAAGGCCCACTCTCTTCACGCCGTCACACCTTTGGGGACTTCGGGTGTGGTCGACGGGGCTTCCGCATTGCCGCGAATCCTGTCTGCGCGCAGAAGGAGAACGGTCGCGAACGCACCGACCAGGGCCGGTATCGCGAAGACACGGAACATGGAACCGGGAGCCCATCCGGCGTCCAGCAGGAATCCCGCGAGCAGTGGGGCCAGCACGGCACCGAGCCTGCTCACCGCGACAGCCATGCCGAGCGCCGTGGCGCGGGACTCGGCGGGATAGAGGGTCGGGATGATGACGTTGATGCCCGACACCGAGCCGTTGAGGAGAAATCCGACGAGCACGGCGACCACGAGTGCACCGCCCAGGGAGCCGAGCGTCATCGAAAAGAGTACGAGTGCGATTGCCGCGACGAAGAAGTAGGCGGCAGTCAGCCGTCGAGGCTCGATCCGGGACACCAATATCCCGAGCGACGCCGCGCCGATCACCCCGCCGAGACTGAACAGCACTCCGCCGTTGATCCCTTGCTGATTGGACATACCGGCCTTCAGCAGCAGAGTGGGGGTCCACGAACTCGCGAAGTAGAAAGCCGTCATCGCCGCGGTGAAAGCGACCCATATCAGCACCGTGCGCAGGGCGTTGTGCCCACGGAACAAGGATTCGACCGCCGCCTTCCGCGACACCGTGGCCTTTTGGGGCAGTTCGTCGACCCGGGAATGGCCCATGGAGACGAGGATCCGGTTGAGTCTGGTCATCGCGTCCCGGGGGCGGCACGCGATGAGGTAGTCCATGGACTCGGGGAGGAAGCGCAGGCCGAGGGCGAAGAGGGCTGCCGTGGCGACGCCTCCGAAGACGAACACCGATCGCCATCCGTACGGGCTGAGCAGCAAGCTCGTCGCAAGACCGGCCGCGACCGCGCCCAGACCGTAGCCGGTCGTGATCAGCGCGACGACCAGCCCTCTGCGTCTGTGGTTCGCGTATTCGGAGGCGAGCACGGGCAAGCTGGCCGCCATGACTCCCACGGCCGCGCCGGTCACCAGCCGGCAGGCGAGGAGCTGGCCGAAGTTCTGTGAGACAGCGGCGCCCAGCATGCCCACCGAGGCCATCGCAAGACCGGCGAGGGTCAGGCGGCGGCGACCGACACGGTCGGCGAGCGGGGCGAGGAAGAGCGCCCCGACCGCCATACCCGCCAGGCCACTGCTGAGCAGGACGCCGACCTGTGACGGGGACAGGCCCCATTCACGAGTGATCGCCGGACCGACGAACGAGGTCGCCAGGAGGTCGAACCCGTCGAGCAGATTCATTGCAAGGCACAACACGACTGCTTGGATCTGCACGCGGCTCATTGGCGCGTTTTTGACGTGCTCAAGAATGCTCATGGAAACCTCGCTTCGTTGCGACGCTTGATGAGGGCCTGTCGGACGGCCCTCTGAGCTGGGCGAAAGCGTGCTGATGCGCGCACTTGTTTCATGACCTTCGCCTGTATGTAACGCTCACTCTACAGACGACGGGGTGCGCTGGCTAGATTTCCGTCAGGCGTCCGCCGGCCGACACCGTCCGACCCCTCGCCACACGTCCGGGCGACGAGGCGGCGCCGCTGCTTCGTCAACGGGTGCTGCGGGCAGCGTCCTCGATCACGTGCGTGACCGCGCCGGGTCGGCTGATCATCACGGCGTGGGAGGCGTTGACCTCCTCGGTGTGCGAACCGGCTCGCTCGGACATGAAGCGCTGCACGTCGGGAGCGATCGCGTGATCCTGACGAGTGATCAGGCTCCAGGAGGGCACGGTGCGGAACGCCTCCTCCGCACTGGCATCGGTGACGGCTTTCGTGTTGGCGGGCCGCTGGGCCGCCGCCAGGTCGGCGGCCGTGGTCCTGTCGACGTCGGCCGCGAAAGCTTCCCGGAAGTGATCCGGGTCGATGGACACATCCGTACCGTCCGGAACGGGAGTCGAGATCAGCGGGATGGGCGGTGACGACTTCGCCGCCAGCTCACCCACCGTCTCCCCCTTCGCGGGGATGAAACCGGCGATGTAGACGAGAGCCTTCACATCGGGGTCGGAAGCGGCCGCGTTGGTGATCACGGCGCCCCCGTAGGAGTGGCCGACCAGGACTACGGGGCCGGAGATCCTTGCCAGGTAGCTGGAAACGTAGGCCGTGTCGCCGGTGAGCCCCTGCAGGGGATTGGCAATGGCCCGCACGGGATAGCCGTCCTTGCGCAGCCTCTCCATGACGGGTGCCCAACTGGAGGAGTCCGCCCACGCTCCGTGCACGAGGACGACGGTCGGCTTCGGAGTGTCGGTGGACCGGCCACCGGTCGCCAACGCCGTACCCGGAGCCGTGGCGGCGCCCAGCAGGGCAAGTGCGCCGACCGCGAGGGCGACGCGACGTGAGATACGGATTCGCATGATGTGTCCTTACAGGATGAGGAGATCAGGGCAGGTCGGCGCGGCTTGTCAGCGGCGCTGCACCGGGCCGACCGATCCATGCTTCGTTCGGGTGGGACACCGGCAACTGCATTGCATACGGCCGGAATTACGTCACTCAAGGGCGACCCGCACCAGTCACTGGAACCGCAGCAGCCGCCGAATCACGTCGTTCGGACTCGCCGAGTCGGTTTCAGCGCCGGGAGCCGGCATCACGGTCAGCCGGTCACCGGCCGCCAACTTCACCACGGCCGTCACAGGGGCCGGAGCCGGCTGAGGTGCGACAACCGGCAGAACGGCTGCGACGCCGGCCACGAGGGCCAGGGCCGCACCCGAGAAAAGGATCTCGGGACGCAGAGTCATGAGGGACACACCCAACAAGCAGGGAGAACGTTCGGTCCCCTTGATTAAAGAGGACCGTCCCGCACATTGTCAAGACCGAACGTTCTACCTCTCATGCCTGGCGGTGACCAAGGCAGAGCGGGCGCACTCAATCAGAGGCGGTGTCAGGCGTCAGGCGCAGACAGATACGCCTACCCTGGCCACCGGGTGCGGTGGCCAGGGTAGGCGTATCTGTCTGCTCTATCTGGCTTGTGTATCTGCTCTATCTGCCTTGTGTATTCGCGTTCCTCAGGATGTCCCCCGCGATCCAGCCGACCGCCATGCTCGGTGCCGTCGTGTCCCCGGTGGTGAGCGTCGGCATCACCGATGCGTCAGCGACTCGCAGCCGATGGGTCCCGCGCACCTGGAGTGCGTCGTCCACCACCCCGGCGGGACCCAGCGCGCATGTTCCGACCTCGTGATTCCCGGTGAACCCCTGGTCGAGCACGTACCGCAGGATGTCCGCCGTGGCGACGACTCCTGGCCCGGGTAGCGTTTCGGTCGTGGCGGAGGCGAACGGTTCGGTGGCCAGAATCTCACGTACTCGGGCGAAGGCCGCGAAGGTCAGTTCTCTGTCATGACCGGTGGAGAGGTGACCCGGTAGGAGCCTTGGCGGGTCTTCAAGGGTCGGCCCTGTGATGTGGATGGTCCCGGTGCTGGTGGGCGAGTGCGGGTAGAAAGCCACGGTCGCGCCGGCCGTACCGGTCGGCATTCCGTCGTGCGCCGTCACCGGGGCCGGTGTGAACAGCAGAGTCATGTCTGGATCCGACGCCCCGCGGTCCGAACTCAGCGCTGCCACAACCCTGGTGCCGTTGTCCATCGACTCACTGGATCGCCGTACGCGGTGTGTGAACGGTGACCACGGTCGTGCGGCCGATGCCCCCGGCTGTCGGTCACGTCCTGACAGACCGTTCAGTCGGATTGCCACGACGGCTCCACGGCGCTGCCGCAGGTTGTCGCCGACGGCCGGATTCGCCGCGACGAGGTGCACACCGGCTGTGGTGAGCACCTCCGGATCCCCTACACCACTGCGTTCGAGCAGCAGCGGACTCCCCGTCGTTCCGGCGCAGAGAACGACCTCACGGCGGGCAGTGAACCGGACCGTTCCTCGGGAGGTTTTCGCCTCGACACCAATCGCGGTCGTGCCGTCGAAAAGGATCCGACGGACTTCGCAGTGTGTGCGGACACGGACGTTCGACCGTCGGCCGTACTTGCCCAGCAACGAGCGGGGTGCGCTTGTGCGGGCGCCGTTCCAGGTCGACAGCGACGCATAGGCGGCCTGCTCGTGACGTACGTTCAGGTCTTCGGCCGCCTGAATGCCGTGCCGCGACAAAGCGTCGATCCACCATGCGCTCGCCATGTCCGGCGTGTTCGGCGCCTCGGACCTTTGGGGGCCTTCGACATCGCGCCCTCCGGTGACACCGGCGACGCGTTTCTCGATGGCGGTGAAGGCCTGCTCGAAACGGGACCGGTTCCAGCCGACGACGCCGGCTGCTTCCCACGTCTCGTAGTCGGCCTCTCTCCCCCGGTCCCAGATCAGGCCGTGAGCCGACGTCGGACCGTCCATGACCCGCTCCGAGCGCCCCTGTTCCATCCGTTCGGTTGCGAACGGCCGGTGGGCGTACTGCCTCATGTACTGCGGACCGCTGCTCGACGCCCGCACGAAGTCTGTGGGGCCCGGACGCCGTGGACTCAGATCGGAACCGCCGCCGGCCTCGATCACCAGAACCCGGTTCTGCGGATTCGCCCCGAGTTGGTGGGCCAACGCCCATCCCGCGGGCCCGCCGCCGACAATGATGTAGTCCGCAACGTTCTTGGATGACACAACAGCTCCCTACGGGCTCGGGATCGAGAGGCGCCGCGGAGAGAACCTGCGGCCGCGGCCTTGGCAGTCACGTGCAGCACGGAAGGTGCACACCTCGTGAGTCCCCGGTGCTCATCGGTCGCGACCGGCACAGCCACATGTCGTGACTTCGCGGTGCGCGTCACGTCGAGGTGCGGTCAGGACGTCCTGGGAAGTGCGGTCAGGACGTCCTGGATCGAAGCCGGTCGAGCTTGTGTCCCAGTCTTCCGACACCGAGCGAGATGTGGCCGTGGCCACCCTCGATATGGCCATGGACGGTCGGCAACCGCCGGGTCAGCCACTGCCCGTGCGCGACCGGCACCATCTGATCGAGGGCACCGTGCCACAATTCGACGGGCACGGTGATGTCGGCCGGGTCGAACCCCCACGGAGCCGTCAAGGCCCGCAGGTCCTCCAGCCAGCCGTCCTCCCCCACCGCGAGTCCGTGGTTCATGTGCGCGGCGTTGTCCACGCCGTAGGCGCCGATGAGCTCGGCTGCGTCCACCTTGGGGAGCAGACTCGCCATCCCGGCCGCGAGCTCGGCGGGATCGCTGTCGCGTACGATCGCCGCCATCTGCGACACGATCGCGCGCTGTTCCTGCTCTCCGCGGGCCCCGCTCCCGAAAAGGACATGGTTCTGCACACCCATGCCCTCCACGAAGTCGAGGCCTTCGCCGTCATACGGTGCGAACGAGGCGATCAACAGCACACCGGAGACCCGTTCGGAGTCGGCGACGGCGGAGGCCAGTGCGTACGGACCACCCGCGGACCACCCCGCCACCCAGTACTCGTGGACGCCCAGATGATCCATGAGAAGGCGGCACGTCTCCGCGGTGTCGGCAACCGTGCGACCCGGGGACGCGGTCGACGCGCCATAGCCCGGGCGGGAGTAGGTCACGACGCGATACCCCTTGCCGGTTACCGAGTCGAGGACGGAGTCCATCGGAACCGCGGAACCCGGCATGCCGTGGTGGAAGAGAACGACCGGCCCGTCCTCCGGTCCTCGCACTGTGAACTCAAGGACACGGCCCTCCCCGAGGTGCAGCAACTCCATTTCTTTGCCCTTGGAGACGCTGGCACCGCCGCTCACCGCTCGTCGCCCGGATGTGAGCCGTGCCGAGTCGTCGTCCTCGAACTGACCCGTGAGTTCCGCTTCCATGAGGTCACTCCATTGCATCGTGAGATGATCTTGGGCTCATGCCGTGCGCTGCCCTCTGGTGGGGCCGTCCCTCCCCGTCCCGTCGTGGTCGTGACGGGGAGGGACGGGGAGGACAGGACACGACGGGACGGGTTGGTCAGCGCCCGTACGCTTCCAGCAGCCGCAGCCAGACCTCGCTGACGGTGGGAAACGCCGGAACCGCGTGCCAGAGGCGATCCAGCGGCACCTCGCCGACGACCGCGATCGTCGCGGCGTGCAGCAGTTCCGCCACATCGGGGCCGACGAGGGTGAATCCGACGATCACCTTGCGGTCCTCATCGATGACCATACGGGCGTGTCCCTGGTAGCCCTCGGCATGCAGAGCCGAGCCCGCGACAGCGCCCAGGTCGTGGTCGACGACACGGATCCGCAGGCCGGCCGTC
Source organism: Streptomyces dioscori (assembly GCF_003024195.1). Lineage (GTDB taxonomy): Bacteria > Actinomycetota > Actinomycetes > Streptomycetales > Streptomycetaceae > Streptomyces > Streptomyces dioscori. The sequence goes on along the minus strand of NZ_KZ679053.1, from coordinate 39,763 downwards.
TCGGCGGCAGCCGCGGTCAGGCCCACCGACGCGATCTCCGGTTCGGTGAACACCACCTGCGGCACCGCACGCTCGTCCGCGGTGGCCACGTGCCTGCCCCACGGCTCGTCCTGAACCGCTTCGCCCTTGGCGCGCGCCACGATGACATCGCCGACGGCGCGAGCCTGGTACTTGCCCTGATGCGTCAGCAGCACACGCCGGTTGACATCACCGGCCGCATACAGCCAGCCGTCGGCCGACGCCTCCCCAGCCTCCCCGATCACCCGCAGTGTGTCGTCCACGGCGAGCCAGGAGCCCGGCCTCAGGCCGACCGCTCCCAGGCCGATGTCCTGCGTGTTGGGCGTACGGCCGATCGCGACGAGAACCTCGTCGGCTTCGACGGTCTCACCGGTGGCGAGCGTGATGTGCACCGAACCGTCACCGTCACGCTTCACGGACACGGCCTCCGCGCCAAGACGCACATCGACACCGGCCTCCCGAAGTGCCGCGGTGACCCGTTCACCGGCGAACGGTTCCGCGAGCGGCAGCACACCGTCACGCGCCAGCACCGTCACCGACGAGCCCAGCCCGGCGAACGCCGTCGCCATCTCCGAGGCCACCACACCGCCGCCGATCACAGCGAGCCGCCCGGGCACCTCGCTCGCGGCAGCGGCCTCCCGGCTGCTCCACGGCGCCGCCTCGCGCAGACCGTCGATGTCCGGCAGCAGCGCGGCGGTTCCCGTCGCGATCACCACCGCGTGGCGCGCGGTCAACGCCGTCGTCGTACCGTCCTCGGCGACCACCTCGACGGCTCGCTCGCCACTGATCCGTCCCTGACCGCGGTACAGCGCGATGCCCGCCGAGCTGAGCCAGGACGCCTGTCCGTCGTCCTTCCACTGCGAGGCGAAGGAGTCCCGGCGGCGCAGCACGGCCGCGACATCCACCTCACCGCTCACTGCCTCACGCGCCCCCGGCACCTGCCGGGCGGCCCGGAGCGCACTCGTGCTCCGCAGCAGCGCCTTGGTCGGCATGCAGGCCCAGTACGAACACTCACCGCCGACCAGTTCGCGCTCGACGACGGCGGCACTCAGTCCGCCCTGCACCACCCGGTCGGCGACGTTCTCTCCCACCGGTCCGGCGCCGATCACGATGACGTCATAGACGTTCTCGCCCATGTCATTCACCCTTCGAGGCGCGGCCCAGACGCAGGGCCGAGACGAGGAAGAAGATCGCGCCCGGAATGGCGTAGCCGATCGCGCCGGACAGCGAGGGGTCGTCGGCGCCGGCCGAGGCGATGAACGACCCGCCCGCCAGGACCGAGATGCCGCCGCTGAGGATCATCGGCCACTGGCCACCCATCTTGCGGCGCGGAACAGCCACGATCAGCTGGACCAGTCCGGCCACCACCGCCCACAGACCCCACACGCGCAGCACCGCCGGAATACCCGACGCACTCGCTACGGCCAGGCCGATCGCCGTGGCGGAACTGACCGCGACGTTCACATACAGCAGCACAGGTGACCCCGTGCCCTTCGAAACCTTCGCGTCGTACACGGCCGCGCCCACATCGAACAGCGGGTACAGCACGAGAAGCGTCGCCACCGCCGGGTTGATCTTCGATGCCATCGGAAGCAGCACCGCAGCCCAGACGATCGCGAACGCGAACCGGACGAAGTACAACCGCCGCAGAGCAGAAGCGGTCCCGGCGACACCGGACGGAGCAGCAGCAACAGTGCTCACAACGAACCTTTCGATTGGTACGGGAAGGTGAAGCGGGTTCAGCACGCAGTGCTGCCGGCCGCTTCGACCAGGTGGATGACATCGGTCCGCTGAATGGTGTGGTGTGCCGGACGGCTGCCGACGGCGAAGCCACGGACACGCTTTCTGCGGGACTGAATGTTCTGTCTCATCATCATGGCAACCGAGTCGCACGATGTCAAGACCGAACGTTCTACCTCTATGTGTGCCCGTCATTGCCGGACTTCCGCAACCGGCTCAGGGCCACCGTGCGTACGGCCGGGGCCGGCGCCGCGAGCCTTCGCTACGCGCGCGGGTCGGACCTGCCACGACCGCCGTTGCACATGCGCTGCGGGGGGCGAGCGATGCTCATTCCCCCCGCAGCACGGGACTTGATCGACCGGCTCCCTAACGGCACACGGAGTGCGTCCCGGTCCTGAGTGCCTGGCGGTGGAGCGCGTCCAGTCGTTCCAGTACCGCCCCGGAACCGGCGGCCAACGAGAGTTGCACCGCGCACGTGACGGGCTTGTCACGCAGTTGCTCAGTGCCTTTGAGTTCCTGCAGCAATTCCGTGGTCAATTGATCGAGCCGCTCACGGATCGGACCGAGGTCGGGACGTGTCGTAGGAGCTTCCTCGGGGTGCGCGGTCCAGCGGGCGAACAACCCTCTCTGGACGATCTTGCTCGCCGTGATCTGATCCTGGAAGAAGGCAGCCGCCGCATCCGGGTTCACCCCCAGGGCTGCAGCCTTCACCCGAACCTGCTCCAATACCTGCCGCTCACGCACCGGGTCCTCAATGGGCGAGTTGGTTCCGAACTTGGACGCTGCCACGTCGTCACCGATCTGGAGCCGCTCGATGATGAGGTCGGTCAGTGGGCCGAGCCTGCCGAGCGACTCAGCCGTTGCCACCGCATCGCTCGAAGAATCCGTATGCACGGGGGCGGTGGATGCCAGAGCCTGAGGGGCTGTCAGCAGTGCGGTGGCGAAGAGTAGTCCGGTGACCGTGGCACAACGATTCACCTGGTGACGGAAGGTCAAAGCGTCCTCGTTCTCAAGTAGTTCTTTTACGGAGTCGGTCAGGGAGCCGAGAGGCATCCGCTCTCGGGGCTCCCAAGATTTCCTGGCGTACGCGCGACGAGTTCGCCCACCGGCCATGACTGGACGGCCGCCGCCGGACAGCCCGAGAGCACGTTCGGCGATGCCGACGCAAGGAACCCTGGGAGAACGTTCGGTCCTCCTATTTAGGCCTCACGCGAGCACTTTGTCAATACCGAACGTTCTATCTTGGCGTCTGCTAGCCTACTCACAACACGGTCCGGCGCGATCTCGCGACCACATGGTTGCCCCAAGCAACGGCGCTGGAGACCAGCCATTCCCGAGCACGCCTCGCACGAGGTCGTACGCACCGGCTGGGCGCCGCCCGTACCCCGGCCCTGAACACCCATCACCCCCGTAAAGGAATCGCCGTCCATGACAACCATCCCCAACGCAGGTGCGCAGTCACCCGCCCTCCACGAGGGAGGATTCACCGATGAGCCGATGACCCATGCACAGATCATGCGCGCCCTGTCGGGACTACTCCTCGGCCTGTTCTGCGCCATCCTGTCCTCGACCGTCGCCACCAACGCCCTGCCCAGGATCATCAGCGACCTCGGCGGCGGCCAGAGCGCGTACACCTGGGTCGTCACCTCGTCCCTTCTCGCGGTGACCGCGTCAACACCCCTGTGGGGCAAGCTCGCCGACCAGTTCAGCAAGAAGATCCTGGTCCAGTCGGCACTGGTGATCTTCGTCCTCGGTTCCGTGGTCGCCGGCTTCGCCCAGAACCCCACCACACTGATCACCGCCCGGGTCATCCAGGGCCTGGGCGGAGGCGGCCTGTCCGCCCTGGGGCAGGTCGTGCTCGCCGCGATGATCTCCCCCCGGGAGCGCGGCCGTTACTCCGGTTACCTGGGTGCCACCTTCGCCGTCGCCACCGTCGGCGGCCCGCTGCTCGGCGGCGTCATCACCGACACCTCGTGGCTCGGCTGGCGCTGGTGCCTGTTCGTCGGCATCCCGTTCGCCCTCGTCGCACTGGTCGTGCTGCAACGCACACTGAACCTGCCGCTGGTCAAACGTCAGGTGAAGGTCGACTGGGCCGGCGCCTTCCTCGTCACCGCCGCCGTATGCACCCTGCTGATCTGGGTCACCTTCGCCGACAACAAGTACGACTGGTTGTCCTGGCAGACATACACGCTGGTCGGAGCGGCCGGCGTGCTGACACTGCTGTTCGTCGCGGTCGAGAGCAGGGCCGCGGAACCGATCATCCCGCTTCGACTGTTCCGCAACCCCACCATCACCCTCGCCTCCCTCGCCTCTCTGTTCGTCGGTATCGCCCTGTTCGCGGGCACCGTCTTCTTCAGCCAGTACTTCCAGCTCGCACGGGGCGAGTCCCCGACCATGTCGGGCATCATGACGATCCCGCTCATCGCGGGCCTGTTCATCTCCTCCACCGTCTCCGGCCGGATCATCACCCGCACCGGCAAGTGGAAGGGCTGGCTTCTGGCCGGCGGCGTTCTGATGACTGCGGGCCTGGCCCTGCTCGGCGCACTCCGCTACGACACCCCCTACCTGTACACGGCCACCTGCATGGCACTCATAGGCCTCGGCGTCGGTATGACCCTGCAGAACCTCGTGCTGTGCACACAGAACCAGGTCTCCCCCGGCGACCTCGGCGCCGCATCCTCCACCGTGACCTTCTTCCGCTCACTCGGCGGCGCGGTGGGCGTCTCGGTGCTCGGCTCGGTCCTCACGACCCGCATCGGGCATCACGCCCTCGACACCATCGCCCGGCTCAGCCCGCAGGACCAGGCCACCGCGGCGAAGGCGTCCGGCAGCGGCCGACTGCCCGACCTCGCCGCCCTGCCGACCCCTGTCCGTACCTGGCTGGAGGGCGCCTACGGCCATGGCATCGGCGACATCTTCCTGTACGTCTCCCCGATCGCCCTGATCGCCTTCCTTGTCACCCTGTTCATCAAGGAGGTACCACTCAGCGCGTCCAGCGGTCTGGTCCGGGCCGCCACGGAGGCAGACCGCACGCCCTGACCGCGTTCCGGGCTGCGAGGTCGGCGCCGAGTGCATCTCGGACACACTCCTCACCAGTTCAGACAGAACGTTCAGTCTTGACAGGCATCCGGCAGGACTTGACAATGCTGCGAGGCAGAACGTTCATTCGACCCCTGGCCTACGGGTCGCACGGCGCTGCGGCAGGGAAAGGACAGCGCGCGCCGAGACCACCCTCCTCTTCGGACGGTCGGTCCCATCACCACAGCGGTAGCGGTCGTCGACGTGCCGTTGTACTTCGAAAATCTCTGACCCGCATTACGGCACCAGCACGTAGGGTCGCGGGAGGCACCGTGTTCGTCGCGCTAGCCCACGCGTTCAAAACGCCTGACCTGCGCAGGAGGTTGCTCTTCACCCTCGGCGTCATCGTGGTGTACCGGATAGGTACCCATGTACCGATCCCTGGCGTCAACTACCGAGCGGTCCAGCAGTGCATCGATCAAACCTCGGGCAGCGAGGGACTGTTCGGGCTGGTCAACCTGTTCAGTGGCGGCGCTTTGCTGCAGATCACCATCTTCGCCCTCGGCGTCCTTCCTTACATCACCGCCAGCATCATCCTGCAACTGCTGACCGTGGTCATCCCCCGCCTGGAAGCCCTGAAGAAGGAGGGCCAGGCCGGCACGGCGAAGATCACCCAGTACACGCGCTACCTGACCGTGGCGCTCGCCGTTCTTCAGGGCACCGGTCTGGTGGCCACCGCCCGCAACGGCTCGCTGTTCCAGAACTGCTCAGCGGCCGGCCTGATCGTTCCGGACCGCTCCGTCTTCGTGACCGTGACCATGGTCATCACCATGACCGCCGGCACAGCGGTCGTCATGTGGCTCGGCGAGCTGATCACCGACCGTGGCATCGGAAACGGCATGTCGATCCTGATGTTCATCTCGATCGCTTCCACGACCCCCGCCGCCCTGTGGGCGATCAAGAAGCAGGGCACCCTGGCCGACGGATGGATCGAGTTCGGTGGAGTCATCCTCGTCGCTCTGGCCCTGGTCGGCCTGGTGGTGTTCGTGGAACAGGCCCAGCGTCGTATCCCGGTGCAGTACGCGAAGCGCATGATCGGTCGCCGCTCCTACGGCGGCACCTCCACCTACATACCGCTGAAGCTGAACCAGGCGGGTGTCATCCCAGTGATCTTCGCCTCGTCACTTCTCTATGTGCCCTCTCTGGTGGCCCAGTTCTCACAAAGCGACTCAGGGTGGAAGGCCTGGGTCACCCAGAACCTCTCGAAGAGCGATCACCCGGTCTACATAGCGACGTACTCCGCGCTGATCGTGTTCTTCGCGTTCTTCTATGTCGCGATCACCTTCAACCCGGACGAGGTCGCCGGAAACATGAAGCAGTACGGAGGCTTCATACCGGGAATCAGAGCCGGGCGGCCGACCGCCCAGTACCTGCACTACGTGCTCACCCGGATCACTTGGCCGGGCGCGCTCTATCTGGGGCTGATCGCTCTTGTCCCCACCATCGCGCTGGCCGTGACGGGCGCGGGTCAGAACTTCCCGTTCGGCGGAACCAGCATTCTGATCATCGTCGGTGTGGGCCTGGAGACGGTGAGGCAGATCGAGAGCCAGCTGCAACAGCGCAACTATGAGGGCTTCTTGCGCTGAGACGCCTCGGCCGCCGAGGAGGCGGTGCAGGCAACGGTCTGCCCAGCCGCACGCCTGTCCGTCCACACAACGCGCGGCACCTATCATGGGCCCATGGTGAAGGGAAACAACTCCGTATCGGCCGCTGCCGGGTTGAGCAGCCGTGATCTCATCCTCGATGCGGCCCGTAGCCTCGTGTCAAGTCGAGGGTATGACGGCATGGCCATCTCGGACCTTTCCGCGCAGTCCGGGTTGCCCGCCAGCTCCATCTACTACCACTTCGGCAACAAACTGGGCGTCCTGGCCGCGTTGCTCGACCGCACTTTCAACGAGCTGCACGCGCTGTTCGCCCATCCGTCCTCCTTCGACGGCCTCGAACCCCTCGACCGGTTCGAGGCCTGGTTCACCGCCGCGTGCGCCTCCCTCGACGAGCGGCCCGACTACCTCCGCCTTCTGCTGGCGATCAGCGTGGGACCGCAGAAGGACGACGAGGTCGTGAGGGCTACCGTGCGCCGCATCCGCGACTTCGCCCACGCTTCATGGGTGGACGTCCTGACGCCTGTCTTCGCACCGGGCGACGTCGCGGGCGACAAGGCTTTCATCGAGGAGCTGGCTGTTCTGGGACGGGCCATGACCGACGGACTGTCGCTGACGAACAGCTTCGACGGTATGAGCTACAGCTCGCACGTCGCACCGTTCGTGTCCCTGATCCGCGGCCTGGCGGACCGACAGGGCCGCGAGAAGGCATAGAGCCGGATCTCGACGACCAGGGCTCGCCGTACGTCTCTTCGACGGCTCGCACCGTACCCGAACGTCGTTGCACCCGCCGCCAGTCAGTACCTCTCGATCAGGCGGGCGCCGGCTCCGCGGCGGGCCGCAACACCCAGCCGCGCCGAGAGGGCGCACGGGGCGCGCGTACGCGTCCCCTGATCAAGCGATGCTGGCTGCGCAGCGCAACCGCGAGGGGTGTTCGTGGTCCCGTACAGTCGGATCGTCGCGCTGCCCCGGAAAGAAGACCCTCGTGAGCAACGACGCGCCGAGCGGCGTCCTGAGCAAAGCCCTCGCCGTGCTGCAGGCCTTCAGCATTGAGGACACCACTCTGAGCTTCACCGAACTGCGGCAGCGTACGGGGTTCGCGAAAAGCACCCTGCACCGGGTGCTCGGCGACCTTGTGGCGGCCCGGCTCCTGGACCGGGTGCAGGAGCGTTACCGCCTGTCGGGACTCGTCTTCGAGCTGGGGATGCGCGCGTCGGTCGAGCGCGGGCTGCTCGAAGTGGCCACTCCTTTTCTTGAGGACCTGTACGAGCGCACGCACGAACTCGTCCACCTGGGCACCCGTGAGGGAACGGAGGTCGTCTACGTCGCGAAGATGGGCGGCCACCAACAGGCCCCCTCCCCGTCGCGGCTCGGCGGGCGCATGCCCTTGCACGCGACGGCCCTCGGGAAGGTGCTCCTGAGCCATGCCCCGGCCGACGTGCGGGAGAGTGCGCTGCGCGGGCCCCTGGAGCGCAAGGCGCCCCGGACGATCACCAACGTCGACGTACTGACGCGCCAGTTGTCCGACGTCGTGACCAAGGGGGTGGCCTTCGAGTACGAGGAGTCGGCGGTCGGCATCGTCTGCGTGGCCGCCGGGATCTTCGGGCCGTCGGACGACATCGTGGCGGCGGTCAGTGTGACGGGCCCGGTGCACCGGTTCCAGCCCGTCCGGCACGCCACCAGTGTGCGGGCAGCCGCGGCGGGGATCTCCGCGACGCTCGGCCGCCGCGCGGAGCTGCGCGAGCACTGACCGGCTGCCGCGCGTCCACCGATCGGCGGACCGGTTCCGCGAGGCAGAACTCATCGCTGGGCGCAGGACGGCCCCCATGTTCAAGCTGTGGGCATGAACGACTTCTCTCCCGGCGACGACGCCGTGGCGCAGGCGGCCGATCGTCTGCTGCGCGCCGCCGCCGACCGTGTTCCCTGTCCCCCGGTGCGCGATCTGATCGGCAGCGACGACGTGAAGGCGGCCTACGCCGTCCAGGAGCTGCTGACCGCGCGCCGCCTCGAAGCGGGCGGCAGCGTCACGGGCCGCAAGATCGGCCTCACCTCCCCCGCCGTCCAGCGCCAACTGGGTGTCGACCAGCCGGACTTCGGCGTGCTGTTCGCGGACATGAGCGTCGCGGACGGGGCGTCCGTACCGGTCGGCGCGCTGCTCCAGCCGAAGGTCGAGGCGGAGATCGCGTTCGTCCTGGGCGCCGACCTCTCCGAGGGGCCGCTCGACGCCGCGCAGATCCGGGCCGCCGTGGCGCACGCCGTCCCCGCCCTGGAGATCGTGGACAGCCGGATCGCCGGCTGGGACATCACCTTCGGCGACACCGTCGCGGACAACGGATCCTCCGCGCTCTACGTCCTCGGCACACCGGCCAAGCCGCTCACCGACTTCGAGCCGGTGGAGGCCGCCATGACCCTCGACCGGGGCGGAGAAACCGTCTCCACGGGCAGCGGCGTGGCCTGTCTGGGCGATCCGCTGGCCGCCCTGGCCTGGCTCGCCCGCACCGCGCGTGACGTCGGCGATCCGCTGCGCGCGGGCCAGGTCGTGCTGTCCGGCGCGCTCGGTCCTATGGTGCCCGCCGCGGCCGGAGACGTGTTCAGCGCCGAGATCACCGGTCTCGGCTCCGTCTCCGTCCGCTTCCACGCCTCCGGCGACGAAGGAGCCTCCGCATGAAGACCAAGGTTGCCGTCATCGGCTCGGGCAACATCGGCACCGACCTGATGATCAAGGTGCTGCGCCTGTCGGAAAGCCTGGAGATGGGCGCGATGGTCGGCATCGACCCCGCCTCCGACGGGCTCGCCCGCGCCGAGCGGCTCGGGGTCCCCGTGACCGCCCAGGGCGTCCAGGGCCTGATCGCCATGGACGGCTTCGAGGACATCAGGATCGTCTTCGACGCGACGTCCGCGAAGGCGCACATCGCCAACGCGCACGCGCTCGCCCCGTACGGCAAGCAGCTCATCGACCTCACCCCCGCCGCCATCGGCCCGATGGTGATCCCCGCGGTGAACCTCGCCGACCACGTCGCCGCGGACAACGTGAACATGGTGACGTGCGGCGGCCAGGCCACCATTCCGATCGTCGCCGCGATCTCCCGGGTGGCGCCGGTCCCGTACGCGGAGATCGTCGCCTCGATCGCCTCGAAGAGCGCCGGTCCCGGCACCCGCGCCAACATCGACGAGTTCACCGAGACGACCAGCCACGCCATCGAGACGGTCGGCGGCGCCGAGCGCGGCAAGGCGGTCATCATCCTCAACCCGGCCGAGCCGCCGCTGATCATGCGCGACACCGTGCTCGCGCTCGTGGACGCGCCCGACGAGGCGGCCCACGAGGCGATCCGCGCAGCCGTCGCGCAGCGGGTCGACGAGGTGTCGGCGTACGTGCCGGGCTACCGCCTCAAGCAACAGGTGCAGATCACCCCCGTCCCCGCGGACCAGCCGGTGCACACCCTCACCCAGGCCGCGGCCACCCACCAGGTGTCCGTGTTCCTGGAGGTCGAGGGCGCAGCCCACTATCTCCCCGCCTACGCCGGGAACCTCGACATCATGACCAGCGCGGCCCTGCGGATGGCCGAGGCCATGGCCGCCCGCGCCACCGAACTTCAGGGAGCCGGCGCATGAGCACCGACAAGCTGTTCATCCAGGACGTCACCCTGCGGGACGGCATGCACGCCATCCGGCATCGCATCGAGCCCGAGCAGGTGGGCCGGATCGTGGCCGCGCTCGACGCGGCCGGCGTCGACGGCATCGAGGTGTCCCACGGCGACGGCCTCGCCGGCGGCTCGCTCAACTACGGCCCCGGCAGCCACACCGACTGGGAGTGGATCGAGGCGGCGGCCGCTCACGTCAAGAACGCCCGTCTCACCACCCTCCTGCTGCCCGGTATCGGCACCATCGAGGAGCTCAAGCAGGCGTACGCGCTCGGGGTGCGATCGGTGCGGGTCGCCACGCACTGCACCGAGGCTGACGTCTCGGCCCAGCACATCGCCACCGCACGCGAGTTGGGCATGGACGTGTCCGGCTTCCTGATGATGAGCCACATGGCCGACGCCAGGACGCTGGCCGGGCAGGCCAAGCTCATGGAGTCGTACGGCGCCCACTGCGTCTACGTCACCGACTCCGGCGGCCGGCTGATGATGGACGGCGTGCGCGAGCGGATGCGCGCCTACCGCGACGTGCTTGACCCCGCCACCGAGATCGGCATCCACGCCCACGAGAACCTCTCCCTCTCGGTCGCCAACTCCATGATCGCGGTCGAGGAGGGCGTGACCCGCGTGGACGCCTCCCTCGCCGGTCAGGGCGCGGGCGCGGGCAACTGCCCCATCGAACCGTTCATCGCGGTCGCCGACCTCAACGGCTGGAAGCACGGCTGCGATCTCTTCGCGCTCCAGGACGCGGCCGAGGATCTCGTACGCCCGCTGCAGGACCGGCCGGTCCGTGTCGACCGCGAGACGCTCACTCTCGGCTACGCCGGGGTCTACGGCTCCTTCCTGCGGCACGCGGAGGCGGCGGCCGAGCGCTACGGCGTCGACGTCCGCACGATCCTCGTCGAGGTCGGCAGGCGCGGGCTCGTCGGCGGCCAGGAGGACATGATCGTGGACGTGGCGCTGGGGCTCGTACAGGCGAGCTGACATCGCGCACGACGCACGGCCGGGAGGGCGGTGACTCCCGGCCCTGCCCTGTCTCTGCGGCTTGGTTGCTGGTCCGAGGGGAACCCTGCCTCCAGCGGCGCGTCATCGACCGGTAGAAGGCGCGAACGCCGTCACTCGACCCGCAGTGCCGACCAGGCCGGCTCCAGCCGATGCCAGACGGCTTCGGTGGTTTCGAGCGTCCGCGCGGCGCTCGCCAGATCGGACCGGTTGTCGGCGAGGCCCGCCACGACATCGCGGAAATGCTGCAGCGCGGGGACGAACCCCATCACGGTCCAGCCGGAGTTCGACGGCGTCGGCAGGGTGTAGTTGGGACGCCGGACCTCCGCCGGACCGTCGGCGGGACGGTACGTGCAGGTGTCGACGTTGTCGACCTGGACTGCGTCTCCCTGTCCGTAGACCTCGACGAACTCACCCCGGTGTGCGAAGGAGGCGGTGGTGCAGAAGTCGAACGAGCACGCCGCACCTCCCTCCGCCCGGGCGACGACACTCACGCTGAGACCGACAGCCGGCACGACGTTCAGGACCGCGGAAATCTCGCCGATCTCTCCCACCAGGTACCGTGCCAGGTCGATCATGTGCACCGGGTTGTCGATCAAATAGTGATGAAGATCGGCGAGGTACTCGTCGACACGCCCCATCGCGAACGTGAAATGCGCGAGAGTGGGTGAGCCGAACTCGTCGGAGCTGATCACCTCCCGAGCACTCCGGTACGCCGGCGCGAACCGCTTCATGTATCCGACGACGACCTCGGTCTGTGCCCGGGCGGCGAGGCCGGCAAGTTCCCGGAGTTCCGCCGCGGATCGCCCGCCCGGCTTCTCACAGAAGACCGGGATCCGAGCCTCGATGCACTGGGCGAGGATCGGCCGGTAGGCGCTCGGCGGGACGGCGACCACTACCCCGTCGAGACCACCGGCCGCGAGCATGTCCTCGACCGAGGTGTGGTGGGCATCGGCGCCCCAACGTCGGGCAGTGCTTGCGGCGTGCTCCGGCGTCCGGGCACAGACAGCGACGGGATCAAGACCGGCCTCAAGGATCGACGGGTAGAGGGCGCTGTTCGCGTGCCGGCCCGCGCCCACCACACCGACCCTCACGACGCGCTCGTCCGATCCCCGCCCAGGAACCGATCGATGCGGCTCGCGGTCTCACTGAAGACACGTTCAAGGGCATCCGGCTGCCTGTACGCCTCCACGATGGCCGCCGACCACATGCTCGCGACATCGAGGTACTCCGGCATGGGAGTCGGCAGCACTCGGGCGGTCGTCCGGAGAATCTCCAGGCTGTTGTCACCGAAGCCGTTCCACCCGGAGGCCGCGGCACGGAACGCGTCGTCGTCCCACGTGCTCTGCCGGGTCGGGTTCATGTTGCCCTCCAGCGCCGCCCGGGCGAGGAAGGCCGGCGAGCTGGCCCACTCGATGAACCTCCACGCGCCGGTCTTGTCGTTCGAGGCGCTGTTCATCGCGAGCGACCAGGTCCACATGTTCGCCTCTCGCCCTCCACCGGGCCCCAGCGGCGGCCTGGTGTAGGCGACCCGCCCGCGAACGGCCGAGTCGGCTCCCTCGAAGAAGGCGACGTAGTGGTCCGAGTCGACGATCATGCCGTACCGGCCCGCCGCGAAGTCGCGGGCGACTTCGAGCCAGTGCCCGCCGGGGAACCGTGTCGGCCCCGACACATGCGCCGCCGCGAGGAAGTCACGGGTCGCCGCGAGCATCGCCGGACTGGCGAGTGCGCTGCGGCCCGCGTCGTCGAAGTCGGTCGCACCGTACGACCAGACCTGGGTCGCGTATCCGGTGTACATGGTGTGCCAGGTGTCGGTGCCTCGCTGGGCGAAACCGCGGACGCCGGGCACGCTCTCCGCGATCCGCGCTGCCGCGGCGAAGTACTCCTCCCACGTCGACGGCGGCTCGCTGAGACCCGCTCGCTCCAGCACATCCGGCAGGTACGCCAGGTTGTACGTCTCCCAGTTGACCGGGATCTCCAGCAGGGGACCTGTTCCGAGGGCGTCCCCCCGCACCCCCGACCAGCGGTTGGCAGCCAGCAAGGACGGCAGGAAGTCCTCCGGCCGGTAGTCGTCGCCGCACTTGTCGAGATACGCGTCGAGTGGTTCGACGATGCCCTCGCCTGCGAGCTTCCACATCGAGACGGGTCCCGACACGAACACATCCGGCGCGGACTCACCGCGAAGCCGGCCGCGCAGCGCGTCGAGGCTGTTCGTCACGTAATCCGTCTCGGGGATGATCTCCAGTGTCACGCTCTCGCCGGTGAGTTCCTCGTACTCTTTGATGTGCTTCGTGACGCTCGCGACGTACGCGTCGTTGTCGGGGCCGATGAAACGGACCATTCTGTGATGTCTCCTTAGCGATGCCTCGGCCTACGGGCCGAAGTGCGGCCGGGCGGGGGTGGAAGGCGCCGGGCACACGGGTGTCGTCAGACCGAGAACCGTCGGCGCGCACGTTCGTGGAGGACGGCGACGACCTCGTAAAGCACGATCACGGTCACGGTCACGACGACCACGTCTGCCCAGAGCCGGGTGTAGTCGAAGGTCGTCGTGGCGGTCGTCATGGCCTCCGAGATCCCGTTCCCGGTGACGAGCCACTCGGCGACGACCGCGCCGAAAAGCGCGAGCGGGATGCTGATCCGCCCGGCGTTCAGGATTCCCGGAACGGCTCCGGGGATCCTGACGAACCGGAGGATCGCCCAGCGGCCACCGCCGTAGACGCTGACCAGGTCAAGGGTGGATCGCGACCGTTCCTCCAGCGCTGTGACGATGACGATCATTGCTGGGAAGAAGACCACCAGAAGCCCCGTGACGATGATGAACGCGGTTCCTCGACCGCAGATGGCGACCAGTAGCGGGATGAAGGCGATCTGCGGAACGCACTGCGACGCGAGGAGCAGCGGAAGACCCAGGCGCAGCAGGGCGGGAAAGCTCACCAGGACGCATCCGGCAATGATCGCTGCGGCCATGCCGACTCCGAAGATCATGCCCATGTCGCGCATGGTGACCAGCCAGTCCGTCGTCAACGCGCTGCGGTGCGTGGCCGCAGCCGGATTGCCGACCAGGTAGTCCAGCACGTCGAGTGGGGACTTGAACACGAGGGGACTCACACCCCCGAACTGGATGATCGCGACCCAGATCACGATCAGCGCGACGGCGGGCGTGAGGAACTCGGCCACACGCTGCAGAAGGCCGGCGCCGGGCACCGCCCCGAACGAGGTTTGGGACTCGACGGGGTCCACGTGCAGCCAGCGGCCCATGGCCGTGATCGCCACATAGAGGAGCCCGCCGATCACGGTGGCGACGATGGCGACGCCCCAGGTCTGCGCGGTCTGCAGCTTCTGCTGGCTGACGACGAGCACCACGCCAAGGCCGTCGTCGGCGCCGCTGAACTCGGCCACGAGCGCTCCCAGGAACGCTCCCGGGCCGGCGATACGCATGCCGGCCACGATGTTCGGAAGCGCCGCCCTGAGTCCGACCTTGCGGAGGATCTGCAGACGGCCACCCCCCGCGCAGTGCACGATCGCGGCCATGTCCGCCGGCGTCGCACGCAGACCCGCGATCACCCCGATGAGCATCGGGAAGAACGAGAACAGGACCGCCATCGTGATCCTCGTAGGCTGGCCCGCGCCCGCAAGGCTCGAAATCAACGGAAGGAGTGCCGGCAGCGGCAGGCAGTAGACCGCAAGAGCGACGCGGGAGACCGAGCGCTCAAGAAGCCCGGTCAACGATCCGACAGCACCGAACACGAGGCTGATGACAACAGCGATCGCGAAGCCCTCAAGCGCCGTCACGAGGGTGGGGGCGGCATTGGTGAGGTAGAACGAGAGATTCTCGATCAGGTCCTCGGCCACGCTCGGCGGCGATGGCACCGAGCCGGACGGGAGGAGCCCGGAGACCGCGACCAGCCACCAGAGCCCGACTGCGAGCGCGATTCCTCCCAGTGTCCACACGGCACCCGGGACCTCGCGTTCTACGCGCCGGGGCCCCTTGGCGGGCCGCCGCGTCGGCGGCGGCCCCGCGGGTGCCACCGCGAGCCCATGAGGTGTGTCCGTCGAGGTCATCTCAGGCGCTCCGCTCGGCAGGCGGTTCGGCCGCGTCGACCCGAGCGGCCGTCTCTTCCTCGAAGAGCAGCTCACTCAGCTCGTCGACGAGACGGCCGAACTCCGGGCTCCGCGTCATCTCCGGCACCCGGGGTCGCGGCAGGTCGATCGTGACCGTGCGCAGGATGCGGCCGGGTCGCGGCGTCATCACGACGACCACGTCCGAGAGGAAGATCGCTTCGGAGATCCCATGGGTGACGAGCAGTGTGGTGGCCGGTCTCTTCGTCCAGATCCGCTGGAGTTCGAGGTTCATCCGCTGCCGGGTCATGTCGTCGAGTGCGCCGAAGGGTTCGTCAAGCAGGAGGACGTCCGGTTCGAAGGCGAGAGCCCTCGCGATCGAGACCCTCTGCCGCATCCCGCCGGACAGCTGGTTCGGCCGCGCTCCCTCGAAACCGCGCAGCCCCACCAACTCGACAACATCCTGGATGGTTGACTGGTCGGGGCGCCGGCCCGCCACTTCGAGCGGCAGCCGTATGTTGTCCGTGACGGTGCGCCACGGCAGCAGCGCGGAGTCCTGGAACGCGACTCCCAGGCGCCCGCTCCTACGGGCGACCGAGGGGCTCTGGCCATGGATCGATACGGTGCCGTCGGTCGGACGGTCCAGATCGGCGAGCAGGCGCAGCACGGTCGACTTCCCGCACCCCGATCGGCCGATCAGGCTGACGAACTGGTTTCGGTCCACTGTGAGACTCACGCCGCCGAGAGCGTCGACGCGCCGCCGCTTCGCCATGAAGGTCTTCGTGACGTCGTGAAGCTCGATTCCAGCGGGCGTTTTCGCATGCGATTGATCTACCTGCGCAGGCATTCGGGCTCCCTCACTCTCAGTGTTGGAAGTTGTTGACGATGAGGACTTCGGCGGGCTCGTCGCTGCCGAGTCCCCATCGGTGGGGGACGTCACCGTCGTGGTTCAGCGCGTCGCCTGGGCCGAGATCGACCGGGCGGCCTCGCAGGAATTCGACACGTAGATGCCCGCGGATCACATACACGAAGTCCTCACCCTCGTGTTCGAACCAGTCCTGCGGCGGGTCCGCCTGTTCGATGAGATAGCGGTGCGCCTTCAGTGACAGCCCCGAGCCACCTCGGGTCAGGAGCCGCGGCCGCTGGGCATCCTTGCGATTCGCCGCTTGCATCTCCTGACCTGTGCCGGCTCTGGTGATCAGGATCGAGGTGGAGCTGACGGGTAGCAGACCGTTCGGTGTGGTGCCCAGCAACTCGGCAAGTCGGTAAAGCCGAGGGAGGCTGATGGAGGACTGACCCTGCTCCAGCTGGGTGATGAAGGACGCCGACACCCCCAGTTGGGCGGCGAGCTTCTTGCTCGCCATTCCCAGCTCCTGCCGTCGATGACGTACCGCCGCTCCGACGTCGCGCGCGAAGTTGTCGGCCTCGGCTGCCGCTGCTGTCGCTTCGACCTGCTCGCCGATGCTCTTGCGTTCAGTCACGTCAGCTTCCTCAATTCCGGGTGTTCCTCGTAGACCTCGGCCAGCAGGGACATGTCGAACAGCTTGTCCGTGGTCGTGTCGACGCCCGTGAGTCCGAGCGTTGCCACCGTCTCCTTCTGGAGTGCCTCGGTGACCGTCAGGACGCCGTTCTTCTCGGTGTCGGGGGTCCTGATCAGGACGATCTCCGCCTTGTTGCAGGCCAGCTGGTTCTCCAGCGAGTACTTCAGCGACTTGCCGTACTTCTTCACGGCCAGAGTCGCGCCCTCCTCGGGGTCCGCGATGTTGGCTCTCCAGCCCATGATGTCGGCACGGAGAGCCGCCTTCAGCATCTTCCGGTTCTTGGAAATCTGATCCGTGGAGGCGACATAGGTCTGGGTGATGGTGGCGTAGTTGAAGTCGGCGAACATCATCACGGCCGGATCGTGACCGGACTGCTTGAGACTGATGGGAGAGTTCGTCGAGTAGTCCATGATCCCGTCCACCTGACCGGCGACCAAGGGGGCGGGGTCGTACTGGAAGGGCACGATCTTCATGTCCGAGGCCTTGAGGCCGTTGACTGCGAGGAACGCCTCCACCGCGGGCTTGTCCGCGTTGGCGACGGCGATCGTCTTCCCCTTCAGGCCGGCCGGCGTCGTGATGGGGTTGCTCTGCAGCGACACGATGCAGGACGGCGTCTTCTGGTAGAGCGCGCCGATGACCCGGAACGATGCACCGTTCTGGTTCGCCGCGACGATTTCCGTCGGTGACGAGACACCGAACTGCGCGGTTCCATTTGCCAGTTGGGTCAGCACGGAGACCGCTGACGGGCCGCCCGGAATGAACTTGACCGACGGGAAGCCGACCTTCTTGTAGTACCCCCTCGTGTCTGCGATGTACGGACCGGCCTGTGTCACGTCGTACAGCCAGGAGAAGGCGTAGTCGAGCTGACCCAGACCGCCGCCCGTCCGGGTGCCCGACCCGGTGTCCGTCGATGCTCCACAACCGGCGAGCGCGAAGCCCGCCGTGGTGGAAAGGCCGAGCCCCAGCAGCCCGCGGCGGGACATCGTGCCACCGGGGCCATTCCGCTGATCGGTCATGGTCTTGTCCTTACTTGTCGTCTGATCTGTAGGCGACCGGGCGGAGTCGCTCAAGTTCGGCAGTGAACTCGGCGCGAAGGCGGGCGACGGTGACATCGTCCGCGAAGCAGGCGTCGAGACCGGCCAGCGCGTACTTCTCGGCGTCCTCGACGGTCCATCCCAGATGCACGGCCGCGTCGATGAAGTCCTCATGGAGCTCCGGCCCGATGAGCGCCGGATCGTCGGAGTTGAGACACATGTTCAGACCTGCTGCAGCCATCGCCGCGACATCGCGGCGTCGACCCTCCACCTCCAGCTCGGGATAGTCGATGAACCAGCACGCCGAGTAGGGGATCTGCGAAGCGACGGTGCGCGAGAGCAACTCGGGGTCGAGCAGCGCAGCGTATCCGTGGTCGATGCGATCCACCCGGAGAAGGTCCAGGCACTCCACCATCTCGGTGGAGTCGCCGTGCTCTCCCGCGTGCGCCGTCAGCTTGAGGCCCGCCTCGCGGGCCAGGTCGTACGCGGCCACGAACTCGGACGGCCGTCCTGCCAGTTCGTTCGAGTCGAGGCCGATCGCCACCACCTCGTCGTGGGGATGCGCGAGCACCTCGCGGACAAGTTCGAGCGCCGCCTCGCCACCCAGTTCGCGATTGATCGCGACGACGATCCGTGATTCGACGCCCACCTTCGCCCGGGCCTCACGCACGCCGGCGAGAATCCCGTCCATCATCTCTGCGTAGGTCAGTTCGGGGTGGTTCTGCGGATTGAAGGCGATCTCGCGGTACCGGAGCCCTCCTTCGGCGCCGGTGAGAAGGCTGTCGTAGGTGACCGCCCTGAAGTCGTCCTGCGTCTGCATCGACTTCGATACCGCGACATAGATTTCAAGCCCCTCGTCGAAGTTGCGGAAGAGGTACCGGTCACCCCCGTCGCGCGCTCCGGCAGGAAGGGTGACGCCGTGACCCTCGGCCAGACGGCGAGCCGTCTCCGGAGGCACGCATCCTTCGAGGTGACAGTGCACCTCTGCCTTCGGCAGCGCGCGGAGGTACTCCGCGCTCAGACGCTGCCGAGTGGGCGATGCTGTCGGGTTGCTCTCTGCGCTCACGTCATCTACTCCTCGTCGAGATGGAACGAAATTAAGACACACTGAACTGCGTGTCAATGGAACGTTTCAAATATTCGGCCCAGCGGTCGTTTGCCCTGGCTGGGACCGTGTCCTGCACAGACGTCCGGAGGAGCCGCCCGTGGCGGCGTAGGGCTGTGGGAGCCCGAGAATGGCCAGGTGGTCGCCAGGGCGGCGCTGATTCGGAGGACGCGGACCTGTGTGCTCGCGGTCTCCCGTCCGCAACCTTGACCGGTCGCGGCGCGCAGTGGCATCCGTGCGGGCAGGCCAGGACGGGCCGGCGATCCAGCGCCCGATCCGACCGGCTTTCGCGCCGTGCGGCGCGGCGCGGTGACAGGGCGGGCCGCACGGATGCCAGTGGCTCGCTCGACGTGGATGCGGTCCTCGGTTCGCGCCCGCCGACGGTGGCGCGGTTCGAGGCGCCGCGATCGGAACGCCGTGGTGTGGCGGCAAAACAAGCCACTGCGTTCCACAGTCGGCGGTTAAGCACAACTGGACACTGGGGTAAGGAAGTTCGATGCGAACGATCCGCGGACCCACCCACTCACAGATCCGCGCGGCGGCCCGCTCCGGGCGGATAGGCCACAGACGCGACGTGCGGTCCTGACGTGAGGTCAGCAGTGTCACCCCGTCGGAGGCGAACACCACGGCGTGCACTCTGTCGCCATGACCGGTGAGTACCGCATACGGCTCGGCGGCCCGGGTCCCGCTGACACTCCACAGACGCGCCGTGCCGTCCTGACCGGCGGTCGCCAGCAGGTCTCCGTCCGAGGAGAAGGCGACACCCTGGATTCCGCCCACGTGACCGCGCAGGACGACACCGGACACGGCGCCCACCCGGGTTGGCGGACGGGTCAACAGCCGTGGCCGCCGTGGATCGCTCACCCGCCGCAGAAAGGTGCGTCCGTCGTCGGATCCGGTCGCCGGGGTTCGCCCGGCCTAAGGGCTGTCCCGTAACTCCCGGTGGATCAGCGCGCGGCGTCAGATGCGGGACATCGCAAGGCGCCGGGTCGCCCTCATACCGGGTGTATTCGGGCGATCCGGCAACGCCGCGAGGTGCCGTAGCTGTCGTCGTGCGCCCGCCGGGAGTTACGGGACAGCCCTTAGCTCAGTACCGGCGTACCCACCGTCGCCGAGTGCCCGGCCGATTCGGCGACCCGCTGCGGAGAGCGAGGGTCGGAGATGTCCCGCAACCGCACGGTCCGGTCCGCAATGGCCGTCGCGAGCGTGTTCTCGTCCGGCGTGAGCACGGCACGGAACACGGGCTCGCGGTGAGCTGCGAAAACTATGAGCAGAGTCGGGCGCCCCCCCCCACAGTGGTCTGCCGCTGATCGCCGGCGGTTCAGTGCCCGGGCCAGTTCGGTGGGCGTTTCTCCCTGAAGGCTCGGACGCCCTCCCGGCTGTCCTCGCTGTCCAGGGCTGCCATCAGCGCCGGCAGACGGGTCGCCCGCGCCTCCTGACTGGTCAGGTGCGCGGTGCGCTGCACCATCTGCTTGATGGCGCGCAGCGAGGTCGGAGCGCACGCGAGAACACCGGCGACCCAGCGGCCGACCGCCTCGTCCAACTGCTCGGCCGGAACCACCTCGTTGACCAGTCCCATCCCGGCGAGCTCGGCCGCGCTCGCCCGCCGCCCGGTGAGCAGCAGGCTCATCGCCTGGGTGTGGGGCAGACGGCGGACAAGTTGGGTGACTCCCCCGTCGAGTGGGACGCGTCCGACACGGGGCTCGGTGAGCCCGAACTGGGCGTGCTCGGCCGCGACCACGATGTCGCAGCCCAGGACCATCTCCATGCCACCGCCGAGGGCGTACCCGTTCACCCGGGCGATCACCGGGACGTCGAGGGTGGTGCGCAGGGACAGGCCGCCGAAACCGTTGGGGTCGAGAGCGTCCCAGTACTCCAAGCCGGTCCTGCCGGTCTCTTCGGCGGACATGTCGGCGCCGGTGCAGAAGGCCCGGTCGCCTTCGCCGGTCACGACGACCACACGGACCTCGGGGTCCGACTCGATGCGTTCCCAAGCCTCGTTGAGGTGCTGAAGCGTCTTGGCGCCGACGGCGTTGAGCACGTGGGGTCGGTCGATGGTCACACGGGCGACGTGCTGGTCGATCTCCAGGCGCACTTCGTCCGCGGAGGGCGTTGCGGTCACCGCAGTACACCGCTCTCCACCAGCGCAGCGATCCGGGCGTCGTCGAAGCCGTGTTCCCTGAGGACTTCGGAACTGTGCTCACCGAGCTGCGGGGGGCAGTGGCGGACGGCCATGCGGGCGCCGGAGAGGAGGATGGGTGCGGCGACCGCCCTGACCTTGCCGGCCACCGGGTGGTTCATATCGACGATCATGCCGTTGACCGCGGTCTGCTCGTCCGCGAGGGCCTCTTCCAGAGTGCGCACGGGGGCGCAGAGGATGTCCTGCTCCTCCAGTCGTCGGATCCAGTGATCCGTGACGTTGCCGGCGTACCGCTCCCGGAAGATCGCCTGGAGTTGCGGGCGTCGTTGGAACTGCGCCTCCATGGTGGAGTACTCCTCACGCAGCGAGAGGTCCTCGTCGATCCCCAGGGCTGCACAGACCGCGCGTAGCGGGTTCTCCTTGAACGCTCCGACCATGCAGACCGCGCCGTCCATGGTCGGGAAGACACCGCTGAGCGGCATGCTGGCCCAGTTGACCTCGTAGCCGCGGTTCAGCTGCGCGCAGGCCTCCTGCATCTGCATGTGCAGCATCGAGTCGTACATGCTGACTTCGACCTTCTGGCCCTCCCCGGTCCTGGTCCGGGTGAACAGCGCGAGCAATATGCCCTGCAGCAGATGCATGCCGGTGGTGTAGTCGCCCAGTGGTGTGGGGTAGACGGACAGCGGCAGGTCGGGGGACTCGCGGCGCCACATCACCCCGGAGTAGGCCTGGCTGATCACATCCTGGCCGCCCTTGTGGCTGTACGGGCCGGCGCTTCCGAAACCGGTGCCGGAGGCCCAGATGAGACGAGGGTTGATCGTCCGCAGGTCCTCGTAGCCGAAACCGAGCCGTTCCATCACACCACCGCGGAAGTTGCTCACCACCACGTCTGCCGTGCGGACCAGGCTCAGAATCACTTCCTTGCCTTCGGGTGCGCGGACATCGACGCAGACGCTGCGCTTGTTCCGGTTGATGGCGAGGAAGATCGGCCCGTCCAGCCCGTCCCGGTCCGGGAAGGACGTCCGGGAGAGGTCGCCGGTTCCGGGGCGCTCGATCTTGATCACGTCGGCGCCGTAGTCACCCAGCATCTGGGTGCAGCTGGGACCCATGAAGACCTGGGTGAAGTCGAGGACGGTCACGCCGTCCAAGGGCAGGCCGTCGGTGCTCGTCAAAGTGTCGGTACTCATCGAAGTAACGTCCTTTCCGCGGTCCTCACGGACTGGGGTGTGACCTTTCGGTCTCGGCGGACACTCATGCGGGAGCCTCTACCGGGTTGCCCGGATCGGCCGGGAATCCGTAACGGTGTGTGGTGCGTGAAGAAGCGGCAACACCCGGGCCGGTGCATGCCCGGGCGGTCGGAGCCTGATGTGCTCAAGGGCGGCTTCCCGGACGGTGAACCGCTGCCGACGGTGGGAACTCGCATGGGGAGCAGAAATCGCCGCAGAGTCGGCCGGACTCCTTCGGGACGAACCCGTACGGACCGATATACATTCAGTCGGAGATGAAAATTTCCGCTCTCCCTCCGGGGGCGACGCTTTTATGGACGGCGCCTTTTACTCTGCCGGGGCGCCGGAATCCGCTGGCCCCTTGGGGTGATGCCGAACAGCCGACCCGCCGGAATGTCGAAGGCATGCGCCCGCCGGACCTGCCCGGTGTACGCCGCGTCGGCCGCCCCTCTCCCGGCCCGCCGGCGACGACCGGGCCTCTCCCCCGGTAGTGATGTCCAGTCCCCGCGAGGCGCAATCGCAGGAACACGACACGCGCCCACACGTCCACCACAGGGGACGCGTGAGATGCTGCCGCACCCGCGACCGCACCGGTTCGGGCCTTGCCCATAAGCGCCTCCGTGAATCTCAAGCCGCTTCAGCGTATTGAAGATCTACGCCCCGTCAAGGCTTCAGTCCGGCGAAACGGTGCAGCCCACCGCGTATGGACGGGCCGGAGGGCGCACGGGTTTCGACAAGCCGCGACAAGGGCGGGAGATTCGACATCGCCGGACCGCATGCCTTTTCGGCGCGCATCGGACTTCTCTCACCCAGTTCCTCATGACGGAAGGGTGGTGATATTTGACAGAATTGCCGCCTTAACCTTTTTCGAGACATGACGGATCCAAACATTTCACCCCCAGGAACTTGTGTGACCTGCGTCACTGTTGACCTTTAAAGCGGTCTGGGATGTACTTTTGCGTGACGAACGATTAATTCAAGATTAGCCATACGCATTGCTAGTCCAGTTACTTGAGACCGATACCCCTGACGTCACGTCTCCGGTGACGCGCCGATAAAAGTTCCTGAGTCACGACGAAAGCCCGCCGCCGGACGGGCGCCTCGGAATCCTGCCCGGCACGCCGAGGCCCGACGCAGCCACCACGCATTCAGCTGCCGCCCTCGCGATGCTCCCGGTCGCCGGTGCAGCCGACCGGACACAGGCCGTCCCCGCGCCGCGTCCCACGCCTGTTTCGCCGTCTTCCTTTCTCATGAAGGAGACTTTGTGCCCCGCATTGCCACCCCCCGAATTCTCCCGTCCACCCTGTCGGCCTCATCGACATCAGGCCCCGCCGGCATCCCCGCGTCCGACCCTGCACCCCTGTCCTTGGCACAGGAGCGGTTGTGGGTCCTGGCGCGGATGGGTGGAGAGGCCAGCGCCGCGTACCACGGGCTCATGAACTTCGATCTCAAGGGGCCGCTGGACGCGAACCTGCTCGTCCAGGCGCTGCACCTGCTCGCCGCCCGGCACGAAGCGCTCCGCACCCGGCTGGTGCCGGCCGAGGGCTCGGCACTTCAGGTCGTCGATCCCCCGGAGACGGGCTTCCCCGTCACCGTCGAGGATCTGAGAGGGCTGCCGGACGCGGACGAGCGCCTCGCACAGGCCCAGCGGGCGGTGGGCAGCACTCCCTTCCGCCTCGGGGAGGAAGCCATGACGCGCGGCCGCCTGGTCGTGCTGGGTGAGGACCACCACGTCCTTCTGCTCACGGCCCACCACCTCATCTTCGACGGCTGGTCCCAGTCCCTGCTGCTGCGGGAGCTGAGCACGATGTACGCCGCGCTGCACGAAGGACAGGAAGTGTCGCTGCCGGAACTGCGGTGGCAGTACAGCGACTACACCCGCTGGCAGTGGGACTGGATGGCGGGAGAGGAGGCCGCCGCGCACGCCGAGTACTGGACCGGTGCGCTGAGCGGGGTCCCGGCCGTGCTCCCCCTGCCCACGGACCGGACCCGTCCGCCCGAGCAGGATTTCCGGGGCGGCAGGGCGGCCCTGGTCGTCGACGAGGACCTCACCCAGGCGCTGCGAGCCCTGGCGAAGCAGCACGGGGTCTCCTTGTACGCGACGGTCCTGACCGGCTGGTCGCTGCTGCTGTCCCTGCTCTCCGGGCAGGAGGACATCGTTGTCGGCACCCCAACGGCCAACCGACGACAGGGCGATGTCGGTGGCCTCATCGGCTTCTTGGCCAACACCCTTGCCGTGCGCGCCGACCTGTCCGGCTCACCGACCGTCGGGGAGGCGCTGAAGCGCGTGAACCGGCGGCTGCGTGAAGACCTCGCCCATGTGGACCTGCCTTTCGAACGGGTCGTGGAGCTGGTCAACCCGCCGCGGAGTCCGGCCTACACGGCCCTGTTCCAGACGATGGTCGCCTGGGTTCCCTCCATGCGGCAGGAGCTCGAATTTCCTGGCGTGACCGTCGAGGTGCGTGAGGACGACTCACATGTCGCCGCGAAATTCGACCTGGTGGCGGTCGTCGCCGACGAGGGCCGGCGCCTGGTCGGCGGGATCGAGTACGCCACCGCGCTCTTCGACCAGACGACCGTCGAGCGGTTCGCACGCCAACTGCTGCGGGTGTTCCGGCTGATGACCGAGCAGCCCGCGGCGGACGTCGGCGACCTCACCCTGCTGGACGAGGACGAGCAGCGAGAGATCCTGTCGACGTTCAGCTGGGGAGGCGACCCGGTGACACCGGCGTCCGCCGCCCTGCTGGAGCGTTTCGCGGAACAGGTGCGGACCCGGCCCGGACAGCCGGCGGTGGTCGCCGGGGACGCGGAAGTGACCTACGCGGCGCTGGACCTGCGAGCCGACCGTTTGGCGAACGCGCTGATCGCCCGCGGTGTCCGCCCCGGCCAGGTGGTGGGCCTGCACGCCGGGCGCACGCTCGAACTGGTCGTCGGGGTCCTCGGCATCCTCAAGGCCGGGGCCGCCTACCTCCCGCTCGACCCCGGGCAGCCCGCCGAACGGCTCGCGGCCATGGTGGCCGATGCCGAGCCGGCACTGGTGCTGACCGACCACGCCGCCCCTCCGGCCGACGGCGGACTCTGGCAGGACCTGGCCGCCGTCGAGGCGGAAGGCACACGGGAGGCCGCGCCGCGGATCGACCCGGACCCTGCCCGGTTGGCGTACGTCATCTACACCTCCGGGTCGACCGGCCGCCCCAAGGGCGTGGCGGTGACCCACGGCAGCGTCGTCAATCTCCTCGACCACTGGCGCGAGCTCATGGGCGACGCCGCGGGCGAGGCCGCGTCGGCCTGGTCGAGCATCGGCTTCGACGCCTCGGTGCACGAACTCCTCGTACCGCTGACGACGGGAGCGGTGCTCCACCTCGTCCCCGACGAGCTGCGCGGCGACCCCGGGGCACTCATGGACTGGCTGCGGGAGCGGCGGGTGACCCAGGCCTTCCTGCCCCCTTCCTACATCATGTGGATCGACGAGGACCCGTCCCGGCGGCTGGCCGGGCTGAGCCTGCGCCAGCTCCTCACCGGCGTGGAGTCCCTGCCGGAAGCCGCGCTGCACCGCATGCGCGAGGCACTGCCGGGCCTTCGTATCTGCTACGGCTACGGACCGACCGAAGCCACGCTCTACACCACCGCGTACACCGATCCGCAGGCCCGCTCCCGGTCGTGCCCCATCGGGCGGCCGTTGCGCGGCACGCGTCTGTACCTGCTGGACGACCGCATGCGCCCGGTGCCCGTGGGAGTTCCCGGCGAGGTGTACGCGGGAGGCGCGAGCCTGGCGCGCGGATACCTGCACCGACCCGACCTCACCGACGAGCGGTTCGTGCCGGACCCGTTCGTGCCGGGAGAACGCCTCTACCGCACCGGCGACCTGGCGCGCTGGCTGCCGGACGGCAACGCCCAGTACGTCGGCCGCAGCGACGACCAGCTCAAGCTGCGCGGCTTCCGCATCGAGCCCGGCGAGGTGGAGGCCGCTCTGCTGGCGGTGCCCGGGGTGCGGGAGGCAGTCGTCCTTGCCGACCGCCGGACGCCGGGCGACCCGCACCTGGTGGCCGGCGTGGGACGCGACCCCGGGCCCGACCGGACACCCCACGAATGGCGTCTCGCGCTGGGGGAACGGCTGCCGGACTACATGATCCCCGCGGTCGTCGCCGAGTTCGCGCGGCTGCCGCTGAACCGCAACGGCAAGGTGGACCGGGAAGCGGTGCTGAGCGCGACCGCCGGGACCCGTGCCGGGCAGGTCAACACGGCCGCACCCCGTGACCACGTCGAGATGGCCCTGTACCGGATCTGGCGGCACGTGCTGCTGCACCCGGACGTCGGGGTCGCGGACAACTTCTTCGAGCTCGGCGGCACCTCGATCTCGGCGATCAAGATGGCACACGCCGTGCAGGAGGAACTCGGCGTGGTGTTGCCGGTCCGGGACGTCATGCTGCGTCCCACGATCGAGGCGCTCGCGGAGTTCGTTCGCGGCGCCCTCTCCGGGACCACCGGACCCGCGAAGCACAGCAGCCTGGTCGAGTTCCGCGCCGGAAACGGCCGGCAGCGCGTGGTGTGCGTCCACCCCGCCGGCGGCACCGCCTTCTGCTATCTGCCGTTGTCCACCGCGCTCGCGGAGGATGTCGGCGTGCTGGGCCTGCAGGCGCCGGGGATCAATCCGGGTGAGTCGACCCTGCCGACCGTGGAGGCCATCGCCCAGGAGTACCTGCGGCTCGTCGGTCCCCGCCCGGACGAGGCGCTGGTGCTGTGCGGGCTGTCCTACGGGGGGCTGATCGCCCACGAGATGGCCCGCCAGTTGGCGGCGGCCGGGCACGAAAGGGTGAGCGCCGTCCTGCTCGACACCCGCGGCGCCGAGGACGCGGAACGGCACGCCCCGTTCACGCCGACCGGCATGGAGGAGTTCCGGCAGAAGCTGATCCGCTTCAACGGCATGTACCCGGGCATCGACGACGACCAGGTCGCCCGGTACCTCACGGTGTACAACCACCACCAGGCAACTGGCCTCGCCTACGAGGTGCCCGACTCGCGGGCCCGCGTGGTGCTCATGCAGGCCATGGCCGTGGAGGACGACGAGGACGGTGAGGCAGCCGCCCGACTGCGCGCGTTCTGGCAGCGCCGCGCAGGCGGCGGCTTCGTGGTGGAACCGGTGGACTGCGGTCACTGGGACATGCTGGAGAGCGACGAACTGCCGCGCGTCGCCGCCGTCATCACGGCCGAACTGAACAGGTTCGGCCCCCACCCGGGAGGCGGTACCGGTCCGGCCGAGGCCCGGCCTTCGCTCCTCCCCGGCACACCGGAGCGGTGATGGCGATGTGCGACGGGGCTCCCGGGGCACACGGCGCCGACAACCCCGGCTCACAGGACGCGCCGATCGCCGCGCGGAATGTCGTTCGCCGTGTCCGATCCGGTGGAGCCGCCACGGCGGAACGCCGCTGACGCGACGGCGCCGGTACCGGTCCGGGCGTCGGCCGTGCCCCAGCGATCCGGCGTGAGCCCCACCCGCGCGGGCTCACCCTCCCGCGAGGGCGCGCGCGTACGAGAAGAACTTGTCTGACTCCATAGAAAAAAGGATTTCGAGAGCATGGAACTCCACCAGTTCGCCGCCCTGTCGGCGGACCTGACCGGTTTCGACTGCAGGGAGTTGCAGGAGACCGGCATGTTGCACACGTACCGGCAGATCGTCGTGGATCAGGCAGGGGCCGAGCGGCTCGACCGGCTCGCCGACGCGGTGGCGGGGACCCCCGACAGCCCGCCGCGCTTCGAGGACGATTCCGCCCGGGAGCTGGCGCGGGCGATCACCCACCTCTGGTACGTCGGGACATGGCCCGGCCTGCCGGATTCGCTGCCCCCGGGCAACGGAGCGGGCACACCGGAGGCCGGGCCGTACGTGGTCTCGTCCCAGGCCTATGAACAGGGTCTCGTATGGCGTGCGTTCGGCGGGAACGCGCCCGGCGCGGCGGCACAGGCGCACGGGAGCTGGGCCGACGCCCCGTCCGAGGTAACACCCGCCCAGTCCGAGGCAGCGCCCACGGGAGCACGTGACACCGAGTCGGTGATCGCGCGATGAACGGTCCGCAGGGGCCGCGGTGGGACGTGGTCGTGGTCGGTGGAGGTTTCGCGGGTTCCCTGGTGGCCAAACGCCTGGGCGACCAGGGCTGGCGGGTCCTGGTGCTGGAGGCAGGACACGGCGCGTCCAGCTCGGACGGGGGGCACGCGGACGCGGTCGAGACGTACCGCACAGCACTGCTCAAGGTGCCCAACTCGCCCTACCGGACGAGTACCGCGGCACCGTCGCCGGCGATGGCCGATGTCGGCGAGTACTTCGTGCAGAACGGCCCGCTTCCGTACGGCAGCGGATACCTGCGGGCCAACGGCGGCACCGGCCTGGCCTGGACCGGTCTCGCGCCCCGGATGCACCCGGAGGACTTCCGCGCCGGGGACTTCGGGCAGGGGCGCAACTGGCCCCTCGGCTACGACGACCTGGAACCGTACTACCGCGCGGCCGAGCGGGAGATCGGGGTGGCCGGCGACGCCGAGGAGCAGCGTGCGGAAGTCGGCCTGCCGTTCCCGGACGGCTACCGGTTCCCCATGCGGGCCATCCCGCAGAGCTACCTGGACCAGGTGATGACGAAGTCCCTGGACGGCGGGACCATTCGGGATCCCGGGGCGGACGATCCGGTCCCTCTGCGCGTCGTCACGACACCACACGCCCGCAACGGCCTGCCCCATCCCTCCTACGACGACGGCGCCGGCTACCGGCCCGCCCCGGGACCGGGGCAGCCGGATCAGGGAACGTTGTGCCAGGGCTACGCCAGTTGCGTACCGATCTGCCCGTCCCAGGCGAAGTACACGCCCCTCAAGACCCAGGCCCGCTGGGGCTCGTCCGTCACCCTCGTCACCCGGGCGGTCGTCACGCGGGTCCGGATCGGAGCCGACGGGCGGGCGGCCGGTGTCGACTACCGGTCCTACCGTGACGGCACCACTGAAGCAGTGACCCACAGCGTCGACGCGGACCTCGTCGTCCTGGCCGCGCACGCGATCGAGAACGCCAAGCTCCTCCTCGTCTCCGGAGCCGCCAACAGCAGCGACCAGGTCGGCCGCAACCTGATGGACCACCCGGTCCTGCTGACGTGGGGCCTGATGCCCCAGCAGGTCGGTGCCTATCGTGGTCCCGGCTCGACCTCCGGGCTGGAGGGTTTCCGCTTCGGCGCCGCGCGTACCCGGCGCGCTCCGTTTCGCGTGGAGATCGGCAACTGGGGCTGGACCTGGTCCCTGGGACCGCCCGAGCAACGGGTCGCCGAACTCCTGGGCACCGGAGGGTCCGACGGCCGCGGCATCTTCGGTACAGAACTGCGGCGGGCGCTCGGCGATCAGATCGGACGCGAGTTCGCTTTCCAGTTCGAGATCGAACAGGAGGCCGACCCAGCGAACCGCGTGACCCTCGATCCTCGTCACCGTGACGCGCTGGGCACTCCGCGGCCGGTCATCCACTACGACTTGTCCGACTACGTCAAACGCGGCATCGTCGCCGCGAAGACGGTTTCCGACCAGCTCTTCGATCTGCTGGGCGCAGAGGACCATACGCGTTTCGAACAGGGGCCTGACTGGCCCGGCTACTTCGAGTTCGAAGGCCGCCCCTACGCCTACAGGGCAGCCGGACACGGAGCCGGAACCCACATCATGGGCGACTCACCTCGCACATCCGTGGTCGACGAATGGCAACGCTGCTGGGACCACCCTTACCTCTATGCCGTCGGATGCGGCAGCATGCCCACGGTGGCCACGTCCAACCCCTCACTGACCATGGCGGCACTCGCCCTGCGCAGCAGTGAGGAGATGCATCGAGACCTCCTCGTCCGACGCCGCATCACATCCGCCGAACATCCCGCACCACCCGCCTCGTAACGCCACGTTCCGGAGCGGCGGCATGCGCCGGTTCCCGGTCTCACGCGAAGAGGAGCTAAGGAGACAGGCCCTGCTGCAGGAGGCCTTCAACCGCACCTACGCCACCCCGCGCGTACTGGCTCAACCCGCAGGAAGGCTGGTGGCGCGGCTTCCGCGAAGCCGCCCTCGCCGGCCAGTTGTTCCCGCCCGGCGCGACCGGGCGCGTGCGGAACAGCCGGCCGATCGGCGATCAGCCGATGGGCTCGGCCACGATGAGCTGGAACCGCTCGAAGGACAGCTTCACAATGTTGTGCTGAGCAGTGGCCATTCCGAGCGACCTGCCGGTGAACGGGTCGGTCAGGCGGTACCGGGTGCGGCCCAGACCGCGCAGCTCGACCGTCCCGTCCCACTGGTCGGCGTAGAAGGCGTAGTGAAGGGTCCGCTTCTTGGCCACGACATGCGCCTCGGGCTTGTCGAAACCGATGTCGTACAGCTCACCGCGGTACTCGCCGGTGGGCAGCATGTTCTTCTCGTACAGCGACACCCACTTGCGCCACAGGACCTCCTTCTCCGGCGTGAGGTCGGTCGCCTTGTCGGGGGCGCCGGTTCCGGGGAGGGTGAACTTGGTCGACAGGACGGCTCCGACCCCGTAGGAGGACGCGAAGTCGTCGCCGTTGTCGCTCAGTTCGACGTGGTCGCCGGCGTAGCTGCTGCCCGCGCCCATCAGCGCCTTCATCGACTTGCCCTTGCTGCGGACCTGGTAGGAGGACTCCGGGTCCGAGCTGGGGTACTGGTCGACGTAGGGCAGGTTGTGGAAGGCGAAGGCTGTGCCGCAGGGGCAGAGTTCGACGAGCGCGTCGGGGTTCGCCCCGTGCGCGGCTTCGTGGATCGCCTTCCAGAACCGGGCCACGCCCTCGGTGGATTCCTCGGGGCGGGCGTGCCGGTGCTTCGGGTTGTAGCAGGGCGCGACGCTGTTGAGGTGCTGGCCGTCGATCTTGAGCCCCTCGTAGCCCCAGTCTCCGATGAACCTTTTCGCCTGCTCGACGAAGTAGTCCACGGTCGGCTGGTAGGCGGGGCAGAGCGTGTACGCGTCCCACCAGGTGACGTCCTGCTTGTTGCCGTCGCGGTCCAACAACAGCATGTCTGAGTGGTCCCGGATCAGGTTGCTGTCGGGGTCCGCCGCGAGCGGGGCCCACCACAGGCGCGGTCGCAGGCCGGCGTCCCGTATCTCCTTGGTGAAGGCCCGCATGTCCGCTTCGCCGCGCGGGAATTTCGCCGTGTCGATGTCCCAGTCACCCTCATTGGTCTGCCAGCCGTCGTCGAGCGCGGCCCAGCGCAGGCCGATCTCGCGCGCCTTCGGCAGGGTTGCGGTGATCTGCTCGGTGGCGAAGTCGCGCTCGTAGCCCCAGGCACACCAGATGGGCTCGAAGGCCGAGGCGGGGACCTCGGGGGCCCGCTGGCCGATGTCGCTCATGTAGTCGCGGTACCGCTGGAGCGGCACGAAGTGGTCGCCCGGGAGGGCGGTCAAGAACGTGCTGCTGGTGCTGAGCCGACGGCCCGGCCGCAAGGTGCGGGCGGTGTCGTTCTGGATGGCGATGCTCGCTCCGGCGGCCGTTCTGCGGACCGGCATGCGCAGGACCGTCGCCACGGGCTCGACGTGTCCGACGGAAAGGCCCGCGCCCCGGCGCCAGACGGTCGCCAGCGGGGTGCCGCCGCCGTAGTCGGAGGAGTCCATCCCCAGCGAGTTCTCCTGGACGTAGCCGTCCTTCACCGGCATCACCCAGTCGCGGCGGTCCGTGTGCGTGGTGCCGGAGAAGGTGTGGAAGCCGCCGGGATGTTCCAGGAGTTCGTGGGCTGCGTTGCGCCATCCGGTGACCTTCAGCGCGGTGGAGGACCTGTTGGTGTAGGTCACCTTCATGACGATCATGCCGGCCAGACGCTCGAAGGAGGTCAGCTCGACCGTCTTGTGCACGCCTTCCTTGGACGTGCCCTCGATCGTCACCCGGACGCCCCTGCCGTGGCGGGTGTGCCGGGTGGTGCGGGTCCGGTGTCCGCGGTGGGCGAACGCCTCGATGGTCCTGTCGCCCACCAGCAGGGCTTCGCCGGCGTCGAAGCGAGTGAGGTCGACGCCCTTCAGCGCCACGCGGCTGCGCAGCTGGTCGTCGAACTCCAGGGTGATGGAGGTGTCGCCGACTCCGACGAGGTCCGGGTCCGAGTTCGGTGCGGCGGCCGCGGGTGAGGCGCCCACGGTCACGGCGGGGAAGGCGGCCAGGCCGGCACCTCCCAGCGCCACCTTCAGTACGCTTCGCCGGTTCATGTCCGTCATGTCGAACTCTCTTTCGGTCGTGCGTGCCCGCCTGGGGCAGCCGCCTTTGGTCCGTCGTTGTGGATCGTCGGAGTCGAGCAGCGTGCTCGCTACGAAGCGACCGCCTGCGGGGCTGGTCGATGCCTGGTCCGCTACCGGTTGTCGCAGTGGATCGGATGGGGTCGGGGAGGACGTGTCGTCCGAATGGGCACCCCGGTGCCGGGTCGCCTCCGGCGGCAGTGCGCGGCCGTCTTCGGTGAGCTGCGCCGACGCTGCCTCGATCACCGGATGGTGCCCGAGGCGCGACGAAACGGAAGGTCGCCCGGGGGCGACTTCCTCATCGCTGGTTCCTCATCACTGGGCGGTCTGCATCGAGAACGTAAGTGGTATTCGAGTGGCATGTCAACGGGTGAGCTGCTTGGACGAAGGATTCGCGCCGCCGATCGGATTGGTATGTTTCTGGTATGACCGATGCGAGAACGCCGATGCCCAGAGGCCTGTTCGGGGACGACGTCCTCCCGTTGTACGAGCGCACCGCCACGCAGCTGCTCGACGACCTGCGCGCCGCTGCCGCCCGCCCCGGCGACCGGCTGCCCTCCGAGCGGGCTCTGGTCGACCGGTACGCCGTGTCTCGCGTGACGCTGCGAGCGGCCCTCGCGCAATTGCAGTCGCGGGGCATCGTGCGGCCGTCGTCGTCGCGCGGGTGGTTCGTCGCCGAGCTCGGCCTGCTCCCCGAGGCGACCGTGACGCCCGCCTCGACGGCCCCGCAGGTCCAGGGGTTCGCCGATTATGCCCAGGCCAACGGTTTGACGACGGCCGGCAAGGTGCTCTCCTCGACCGTCCGCCCGGCCACGGTGTACGAGGCCGAGCAGCTCCGGATCGCTCCGGGCGCCGACCTCTTCGACCTCCACCGGCTGCGCTTCCTGGACGGTCTGCTGGTCGTGCTTGAGCACAACCGGCTCCCCCTGGCGGCCTGCCCGGCCCTGGCCGATACCGACTTCACCACGGCCTCGCTCTACGCCACCCTGCGCGCCGCCGACCCGCCGCAGCTGCCCCGTGTCGCCGACTATTCGGTCGAGGCCCGCCACCCGACGCCACGGGAGATCGAGCTGTTCGAGATCGGGGAGACCATGCCGATGCTGGTCGCGACCCAGCTGACGTCGAACCAGGATTCACGCCCGATCGAACTGACCGTCCAGGTCTACCGGGGGGACCGCTACCGGTTCCGGGCCTCCATCACCAACCAGACGTAAACGCTCACCAACCGGTCTTGAACGATCGCCACGGATCGACCGTCGGCCACTCAATACCAGATGCATACCAGAATAAGACTATTGACGACCCTAAATAAGACCAGTACTGTCCGAAAAGAGCCGCAGGGGCCATGACGGCACAGAGGCTTGGGATACGCGTCGTGTGAGGGGTTGGCAATGCAGAGCCCATTGAGCGAGGTGGTCCGGCGCCAGAAGGCCGGACAGCCGCAGGGCATCACCTCGGTGTGTTCGGCTCACCCGCTGGTCATCGAGGCAGCCGTGGTGCAAGCACGGGAGACCGGCGGTCATGTACTGGTGGAGGCGACCTCGAACCAGGTCGACCAGTTCGGCGGTTACACGGGCATGCGGCCCGCGGACTTCCGTGACCTCGTGTACGGCATCGCCGCCGAAAGTGGTCTGCCACTGGACCGCGTGATCCTCGGCGGCGACCACCTCGGACCGAACCGGTGGCAGTCCCTGACGCCCGACGAGGCGATGGAGCGGGCCGACGCCCTGGTCGCCGCCTACGTGGCGGCGGACTTCACCAAGATCCACCTGGACTGCAGCTTCGCGTGCGCCGGTGACCCCGCACCGCTGACCGACGACGTGGTGGCCGAACGTGCCGCGCGGCTGATCCGGGTGGCCGAGGAGACGGCCGGCCCCGAGCGGGCCGAGCGGATCCGGTACGTCATCGGTACCGAGGTGCCCACCCCCGGCGGCGCGCACGAAACGCTCGGCGCCCTCGTCCCGACCACTCCCGAGGCGGCGCGCACCACTCTGGAGCAGCACCGCAAGGCGTTCGCCCGACACGGCATAGACGAGGTCTGGCCGCGTGTCATGGCCCTCGTCGTCCAGCCGGCCGTGGAGTTCGACCATCTTCAGGTCGTCGACTACCGGCGGGAGCTGACCGAGGAACTGCGCAAGGTCCTCGACGACGAGCCCACCATGGTCTACGAGGCCCACTCGACCGACTACCAGACCGCCGAGGCACTCAGCGCGCTGGTCGAGGACCACTGGGCGGTCCTCAAGGTGGGCCCCGGGCTGACCTTCGCCCTGCGCGAGGCACTGTTCGCCCTGGCCGCGATCGAGGACGAACTGGTGCCGGCCGCCGAGCGGTCAGAGCTTGCCGAGGTCGTCGAGCGGCGGATGCTCGCCGAGCCGGCCAAGTGGGAGGGCTACTACCCGGGTAGCACCGCCGAGCAGCGCCTAGCGCGCCGCTACAGCTACAGCGACCGGATGCGCTACTACTGGCCCGACCCCGAGATCGAAAAGGCCCAGGCCCGGCTGCTGGACAACCTCTCGGCCTTGGACGTCCCCCTGCCGCTGCTCAGCGCACATCTTCCGCTCCAGTACGCCCGTGTTCGCCACGGCGAGCTCGCCGCCCGGCCGCGCGACCTGGCCGTGGACCACGTCCGCGATGTTCTGCGCGACTACGACCGCGCCTCCCACCCGCACCAGAAGGAGCACGTGTGACCACGCCCTTTGGCACGCTGTCCTCGGACGACGGCGCTGCCCACACCGTCCGCGAGATCGCCCAGCAGCCCGCGTTGTGGCGCGAGGTCGACAAGATCGTCGCTGCCTCCCGGGACTCGCTGGACGCCTTCCTGC
Source organism: Streptomyces dioscori (assembly GCF_003024195.1). Classification (GTDB taxonomy): domain Bacteria; phylum Actinomycetota; class Actinomycetes; order Streptomycetales; family Streptomycetaceae; genus Streptomyces; species Streptomyces dioscori. The sequence continues at coordinate 4,537 of NZ_KZ679053.1, read as the reverse complement.
CCCCCCTTCTCGCCCGCGGCGACCTGCGCGTGGTGCTCACCGGCGCCGGCACCTCCGCCTTCGCCGGCCAGGTGCTCCAGCCCGCCCTGGCCCGACGGCTGGGACGGCGCGTCGACGCGGTCGCCACCACGGACCTCGTCGCCGACCCCCACGGTTGTCTCGCCGAGGACGTGCCCACGCTGCTGGTCTCCTTCGCGCGGTCGGGTGACAGTCCCGAGTCCGTGGCCGCCACAGCCTTGGCCGACCAGGTTCTCACCGAGGTGCACCACCTCGTGATCACCTGCCACGAGCAGGGCCGCCTGGCGCGCGAACACGCGAAGCTGCCGAAGTCGCACGTGCTGCTGATGCCGCCCGAGTCCAACGACCACGGCTTCGCCATGACGTCGAGCTTCACCTGCATGACGCTCGCGGCGCTGCTCGCCCTGGGCGGCAGCGCCTACGACGGCGTCGCCGAACGCCTGGCCCGGGCAGCCGAGTCGATCACCGGGAGCAGCGCTGTCGACCGCACCGTCGGCGCTCTCCTGGAGAGCGCGCCCGAGCGGATCGTCTTCCTGGGCAGCGGCCCGCTCAAGGGCCTCGCCGAGGAGTCGGCGCTGAAGGTGCTTGAGCTGACCGGTGGGACGCTCATGGCCGTCGCGGAGTCCGCCCTGGGGTTCCGGCACGGTCCCAAGGCGGTTCTCAACGACCGTTCGGTCGTGGTGGTGTACATGTCGAACGACCCGTACACCCGCAAGTACGACCAGGACATCTACGCGGAGCTGTGCGGCAATCTGCCCGCCGGCAGCGTCGTCACGGTCTCCGCGGACTCCGGTGCGGGAACGGAGGGCACAGACGCCGCCTGGCCGCTGCCGGGCCTCGACGGCGTCGAAGATGTCGCCCTGGCGCTGTCCGCCGTGGTGTACGCCCAGCTCATCGCCCTGCGCGCCTCCCTGGCCCGAGGTCTGCGGCCCGACAACCCGTTCCCCTCGGGTGAGATCAACCGCGTGGTGCAGGGCGTGACCTTGCACTCCTTGCACCACTGATCAAAGGCATCGACGGCGCGGATCGAGGGCGCCGGACGGAGGTACAACGATGTTCCTAGGTGTCGACGGCGGCGGTACGAAAACCGCATTCTGCATGGTCGACCGGTCCGGACAGGTCGTGGCGCGAGCGCAGGCGGCAAGTTCGTACTACTTCTCCCACGGCATCGAGCTTGTCGAACGTGTGCTGAAGGAAGGCGTCGAAGCGGTCTGCACGGCGGCCGGGCTGGCCCCCGCCGACATCGAGTACGCCTTCTTCGGACTGCCCGGCTACGGGGAGGCGGCCCGCGATCTGCCCGTCCTGAACGCGACCCCGCGAGCGGTGCTCGGGCACGACCGGTACGCCTGTGACAACGACATGGTCTGCGGCTGGGCGGGTTCGCTGGGCGCGGTCGACGGCATCAACGTCATCAGCGGCACCGGCTCGATGACGTACGGCGAGCGGCTGGGCCGAGGCGTGCGCATCGGTGGCTGGAGCGAGATGTTCGGCGACGAGGGATCGGCGCACTGGATCGCGATCCGGGGCCTCAACGCCTTCTCGCGGATGGGCGACGGGCGGCTCCCCGAGGGCCCCCTGGCCGAGGTGTTCCGGCGCCACCTGCATCTCGCGTCCGACCTCGACGTGATCGACGTCGTCCACAACCAGTGGCAGGGCGACCGGAGCCGGATCGCCGCGCTCAGCCGCTCGGTGGCCGAGGCGGCCGCTCTGGGCGACGCGGTCGCCGCGGAGATCCTCACCGACGCAGGCCGGGAACTCGCCCTGCTCGTCGACGTCACCCGCGAGCGGCTGGAGTTCGGCCCGGACGAGACCGTACCGGTCTCCTACTCCGGCGGCACCTTCGGCGCCCACCTGGTTCTGGAGGCGTTCACCACCGGACTGAGAAATTCCGGACTGAGAAATCGTCCTGCCCACTACGAGCTGCGACACCCTCTCTACGAGCCTGTCGTAGGTGCTGCTCTGTACGCGGCGAAACTCGCCGGAACCCCGCTCGACCAGCCCGCGCTCGACACGCTGCGGCTGGCCTCCCGGACCCCTGCCTCAGGAGAGGACGACCGATGAACAGAGGTACGAAGAGCTGGATCGTGTACGCGGCGCTACTGGTCCTGTTCTGGGGTGTGTGGGGCGCCTTCTCCAGCGAGCCGAACAGCAGGTACGGCTATCCCAACGAGATGATCTACATCATCTGGGCCTGCACGATGCTCATCCCCGCGTACTTCGCGATGCGCGGCCACACGTTCGACCGCCGGCCGATCGCCGCGGGGTACGGACTGATCGCGGGACTGACCGGCGCCGGCGGACAGCTGCTGCTGTTCCACGCGCTCGCCAACGGCCCGGCGTACCTGATCTTCCCCGTGGTCTCGCTCTCCCCCGTGGTCACCGTCCTCATGGCGATGGCTCTGCTGCGTGAGCGGATCAACCGGCTCGCCCTCATAGGTGTCGTCGCGGCGCTGGCGGCGATCGTGCTGTTCAGCATTCCCAGCAGCAAGGACGACGCGAACTCCCACGGCCCGTGGCTGCTGATGGCCGTCCTGATCTGCGTCGCCTGGGGCGTACAGGCGTTCTGTATGCGCAAGGCCGCGGTAGTCGGGGTCAACGACGCGACGACCTTCGGCTGGATGACCATCAGCGGACTGCTGCTGGTGCCGGTGGCGTTCGTGATGATGGGCGATTTCCCGTCCGACGCCCCGTGGCAGGCGCCCGCACTCACCGCGGTGACGCAGGTCCTCAACGCGATCGGCGCGCTGTTCCTGGTCATGGCGTTCAGCCGGGGCAAGGCCACGGTGGTCGCCCCCGTCACCAACGCACTGGCGCCGGTGCTGACCATCGTGCTGTCCCTGGCGGTCTACCAGAGGCTCCCCAACGTGTGGGGCACCCTCGGCATCGTGCTGGCCCTCGCCGGCTCCACCCTCATGGTCTACAGCGACGAGAAGAGCGGCGAGAGTTCCGTGGCCCCGGGGGCGGCGGACGGCGGGGCGCACGTGAGTCCGGCTCCGCAGAAATCCTGATCGCCCGCGTATCCGTGCCGGCCGAACCACATATCCGTACCGGCCGCCGAACACACAGCGGTACGGGCCGACACCGGCCCGTACCCACCGAACCGACATGAAAGCGAGGGGACACCCTCATGCCCCTGGTTCCCACGCGCGAACTCGTCTCGCAGGCCGCCGCCGCAGGCCGGGCCGTCGCCGCCTTCAACGTGATCACGCTGGAGCACGCCGAGGCGATCACCGCCGGCGCAGCCGCGGCGGGCGCCCCAGGGGTGATCCTGCAGATCAGCGAGAACGCCGTACGGTTCCACGGCGGCCGGGTCGAGCCGATCGCGCGGGCAGCGGCCGAGGTCGGCAAGGCCTGTGACGTCGACGTCGCGCTGCACATGGACCATGTGACGGACATGCGGCTGCTGCGCACGGCGGCCGACGCGGGGTTCTCCTCCGCGATGTTCGACGCCGGGGCGCTGCCGTACGCCGAGAACCTCGCCGCCACCCGCGCCGCGGTCGAGTGGGCCCACGGTGCGGGCCTGTGGCTGGAGGCCGAACTCGGCTATGTGGGCGGCAAACCCGACGCCCCCGCGAGCGCCCACGCGGCCGGGGTGCGCACCGACCCGCAGGAAGCGGCACGCTATGTCGCGGACACCGGCGTGGACGCCCTGGCCGTCGCCGTCGGCAGCAGCCACGCGATGACCGAACGCTCCGCGACCCTGGACCACGCGCTCATCGAACGCCTGCGGGAGGCCGTGCCCGTACCTCTGGTGCTGCACGGTTCGTCGGGCGTCGGCGACGACGATCTGCGCCAAGCCGTGCAGGCGGGCATCGTGAAGATCAACATTGGTACCGCTCTCAACGTCGCGTTCACCGGCGCGATCCGCGAAACGCTGGCCGAGCGCCCCGACCTGACCGACCCCCGCCCCTACCTCGCCGAGGGTCGGCAGACGATGGCGGAGACGGTCCGGGTCCTACTCGGTGTGGTGAGTGGCTGAGCGGGGCCAAGATTTTCCCCGCACCCGATGTCGCCCGACGAGCTCACGCACGACAAACGATGCGACGACGAGGCGGACAGATGGCTGGACGGGCTCGACAGAGTCCTGGGATGCCCGTCCGCCGGGATGTCCCGGTCGAGGTCGCCCGCGACATCAGCAGTGGCCTGAACCCGTTACGGTCGGCCCCGGGGCCGACCCCGCTCACTTGACGAGGTTCACCGACCGGGCCGACGTGGCACCGATCTCGCCGGCGACCTCGTTCACCGCCTCCTGCGGGACCGTGTCGTCGACGGTGAGGACCGCCAAAGCCTCGCCTCCTGCCGCGGAGCGGGACACCTGCATACCTGCGATGTTGATCCCCGCCTCGCCGAAGACCCGGCCAACCGTGCCGACCACGCCCGGACGGTCCTCGTAACGCAGCACCACCATGTGGTCGGCGAGTGCCAGGTCCACGTCGTACTCACCGACGGCGACGATCTTCTGGTGGTGCTTGGGGCCGGCGAGCGTGCCGGAGACCGAGACTTCCTGGCCGTCGCCGAG
>NZ_KZ679052.1 GCF_003024195.1 Streptomyces dioscori | reverse complement strand
ACGCTGTTGAGTTCTCAAGGAACGGACGCTTCCTTTGTACTCACCCTCTCGGGCTTTCCTCCGGGCGCTTCCCTTCGGTCTTACTGTTCTACTGTTGTGCTTGTCTCGCTGTCTTGCGTTTCCGACTCTATCAGACCGTTTCCGGTTCCGATTTCCTCGGTGCTTTCCAGGTTTTCGCTTTTGCGTTTCCCTTTCCGGCGAGTCCGACTCTATCAGATCCTTTCGGGCCTGACTCCCAGTCAACCGGGTTTGTCTTTGCGGCTGTTGGGCCGTTCCGACGTCCAAAACTTTAGCGGATCCTGTCGGCAGTTCCTAATCGGAGCCGCCGGCCCCAAATCGAAATTAATTCGGGCACGCCGAATTGAATCCCGTTGGGAGATCGAGCTGGTGGTTTGGTGTGCCGCATCCGCGGCGGAGGTGCTGTCGCAGAACCGTTACGGCTCCGTGGCAACTCGAAGAACCTTACGGATCTGCGAGGGGAGTGTCAAGTCTCCCCCTGGTGGCCACCCGGCAAACCCTCAACTCGGCCTGAGCAAGCCTCAGTCGAGGTCGGTGAGCCGGCCGCCGGCGTCCGGCTGTGCGTCCTCCACGCGCCGCAGCAGCCTGGTCAGCACGTCTTCCAGGGCGCCGCGCTCCGCCTGCGAGAGGTCCTGGAGCAGGTCCTCCTCGAAGACGGTGGCGAGGCGCATGGCCTCAAGCCACTTGTCCCGGCCCTCGTTCGTGAGTTCCACGATCACGCGGACCCGGTTGGACTCGTCGCGCTCCCTGGTGACGAGACCCTCCCCCACCATCCGGTCGATCCGGTGGGTCATGGCCGCCGGGGTGAGACCGAGCCTCTTCGCCAGGTCGCTGGGGCCCAGGCAGTACGGCGCTCCCGACAGCACGAGCGCCTTGAGGACCTCCCACTCGGCGTTGCTGATGCCGAGAGCGGCGGTCTGGCGGCCGTACGCGACGTTCATACGGCGGTTGAGGCGGCCGAGGGCCGAGACGATCTTCTCGACCTGGGGGTCGAGGTCCCGGAACTCGCGCTGGTAGGCGGCGATCTGCTCGTCCAGCGTCGGCTCGTTCGCGGCGGGGGTGTCACCCATGGCCGCAGTATGGCACGCACCCGCTTGGCGTTGAAGTCCTTCGAGATGTATTGTTTAGATCCTAACTTTAGCTTCGAAGTCTTCACTCCTAACTCCTGAGGCAGGCGTAAGACTTCTCGATCAAGGCAGGTGAAAGTGACCAGGGCGATGGGCGCGGAGATGCGCCGGATCCATGTGGGCAACGCACTCAGCGCGTTCGGCCTCGGCTTCACCGTCCCGTATCTGTACGTCTACGTGGCGCAGGTACGGGATCTCGGTGCCATGACGGCGGGTCTCGTGCTCGCCGTCTTCGCCGTGGCGGCGCTCGTGGTGCTGCCGTTCGCGGGGCGGGCCATCGTCCGGCGGGGGCCGATGCCCGTGCTGCTCCTCGCCCTGGTCACCGCCGCCGTCGGCTCGCTGAGTCTGGGGCTGGCGAGCACTTCCACGACCGTACTGATGTCGGCTGCCGCGCTCGGTGCCGGGCAGGCCGTGATGCAGCCCGCGCTGGCGACGATGATCGTCGACGTCTCGACCACCGAAACCCGTTCGCGCGCCTTCGCCACCCAGTTCTTCCTGCAGAACCTCGGCCTCGGGGTCGGCGGGCTCATCGGCGGTCACCTCGTCGACGCCTCACGGGCCGGCTCGTTCACGCTGCTGTTCGCGATCGAGGCGGCGATGTTCCTGCTGCTCGTGGTGGTGATGGCGACCGTACGGATGCCGCGGGCGCCCGAGGTCGCGGATGCGCCGGGGCGGGCCAGGGGCAGCTGGAAGCAGCTGCTCGGCAACCGGGCCATGGTGCAGCTGTGCGTGGTGGGCTTCGTGCTGTTCTTCGCCTGCTACGGGCAGTTCGAGTCGGGCTTGAGCGCGTACGGCGTCGAGGCGGCCGGTATCTCCACCTCGGCGCTCGGGACGGCGCTCGCCGCGAACACGGCGATGATCGTCGTCGCGCAGTTCGCCGTGCTGAAGTTCGTCGAGCGGCGCAAGCGGTCCCGGGTCATCGGCGCGGTGGGGCTGATCTGGGCTCTCGCCTGGGTCATCGCCGGGTACGCGGGTCTCGGGCACGGCAGCCAGACCATGGCGACGGCCGCGTTCGTGTCGACGTACGCACTGTTCGGGCTCGGGGAGGCGATGCTGTCGCCGACCGTGGCGCCGCTGGTCGCGGATCTGGCGCCGAGCGGGCTGGCCGGTCAGTACAACTCGGCCTTCGCCCTGGTGAAGCAGCTGGCCCTCGCGGTCGGTCCGGCGGTGGGCGGCCCCATGGGTGCCTCGCTGCACGCCCCGTACATCGTGACGTTCCTGGTGTTCTCGCTGGGGATCACGTTTCTGGCGGTGCGGCTGGGGCGGCAGCTCACTCCTGTACAGAACCAGCCCTCGCTCGCGAAGAGCCGGGTCGTGGTGCGGGGCGGGGCCTCGACGGAGTCGGTGCAGACCGCGGCCTGAGCAGGGCCACCGCGGACGACGGGCTTCCGGGTCAGGTGGTGCGGGGGAGTGCGAACTCGCACCACACCGCCTTGCCGCCGCCCGGGGCACGTCGGGAGCCCCAGTTCGAGGCGATGGTGGCGACGATCGCGATGCCGCGGCCCGACTCGTCGGCCGGCTCTGCGCGGCGGCGGCGCGGCAGGTGGTCGTCGCCGTCGGTGACCTCCACGATCAGCCGGCGGTCGGTGCGGCGGAGTCTCAGACGCATCGGCGGGGTGCCGTGCTGAAGGGAGTTCGCGACGAGTTCGCTGGCGGCGAGCACCCCGAGGTCGTGCAGATCGGGTGCGAAGCGCCAGCTGGTGAGGACGCCGGAGGCGAAGGCACGCGCGCGTGGGGCCGCTTCCGTGCCGCCGAGCAGTTCCAGGGCCGCGTTGCGGAAGAGGTCGCCGTCGGGACCCGTACGCGCCGGGTGCTGGAGGACCAGGACGGCGACGTCGTCGTCGTGCTCGGCCGTCACGCCCATCGAGCGGACCAGGCGGTCGCAGACCACCTGGGGTGTGCCCGTGGCGCCGGCGAGTGCGCCCTCCAGGGAGGCGATTCCCTCGTCGAGGTCCGCGTCCCGGCGCTCGACCAGGCCGTCCGTGTAGAGGACGGCGGTGGAGCCGGGGCCCAGCGGCACCGATCCGGAGGCGTGCATCCAGCCGCCCGTGCCGAGCGGGGGTCCGGTGGGTTCGTCGGCGCGGTGGACGGTGCCGCTCTCGTCGCGGACGAGGATCGGGAGGTGGCCGGCGGACGCGTACACCAGCCGTCCCTCGTTCGGGTCGTGGACCGCGTACACGCAGGTGGCGATCTGGTTGGCGTCGATCTCCATGGCCAGGCCGTCGAGGAGCTGGAGCACCTCGTGCGGGGGCAGGTCCAGGCGTGCGTACGCGCGGACCGCCGTGCGGAGCTGGCCCATGACGGCCGCCGCGCGGATCCCGCGGCCCATCACGTCGCCGATGACGAGGGCGGTGCGCCCGCCGCCGAGGGTGATCACGTCGTACCAGTCGCCGCCGACCGCGGCCTCAGTGCCGCCGGGGTGGTAGGTCGCGGCGACGCGCAGGTCGTCCGGCTCCTCCAGTTCCTGCGGGAGCAGGGAGCGCTGGAGGGTGACGGCGGTCTCGCGCTGCCTGCGCTCGCTGGCCCGCAGCCGCTCGGCGGCCTCGGCGTGGTCGGTGACGTCCGCCGCGAAGATCAGTACACCGCCTCCGTCCGGGGTGGCCGAGACCTCGACGGGGGTGCACGTGAACGTGTACGAGCGGCCGCCGGGGACCTTGCGGGACTTGACCGTGCGCGGCTTGGAGCTGCGCAGGACCTGGTCCAGGAGCGGCAGGAGGCCGATCTCGGCCAGCTCGGGCAGCGCCTCGCGCGCGGGGTCGCCGGACGGGCGGACCCCGAAGGCCGTCACATAGGCGTCGTTCACGTACGCGAGGCGGTGGTCGGGGCCGTGGACGAGTGCGACGAGGGCCGGGATGCGGTCCAGGACCTCACGGACCGGCAGCTCGTCCACCGCGGGGGCGAGCGCGAGGGAGGTCCCCTCGGCGGTCGGCCGCTCGGCGCGTGCCGCGGGCACGGAGCTCTCCGAGGGGAGTGCCGTGGGCAGTCCGTCGGCCCGCGCCGCCGCGCGGCGCTGCGTTCCGGGGAGTCGGGCGCTCCAGCGCGTGAAGTTCACTGTGGGACAGGCCTCGTGGGATCGAAGGGCGAGCGGTCGGCCCGCCCATGGTCGTGATGGACCAGTGTGTCCGACGGGACCGACATTCGTCAGACGCCGGTCCCGCGGGCGAAGTTCCTGACTCCGGTCAGGACGACCCCTTCGGGTGGTCCTGGGGAGGCTTTCCACCGGCCGCGAGTTCGAACTCCGCGCGGGGGTGTTCGAGCGAACCGAGAGAGACGATCTCCCTCTTGAAGAGGCCCGACAGGGTCCATTCGGCGAGCACGCGGGCTTTTCGGTTGAAGGTGGGCACCCGGCTCAGGTGGTAGACGCGGTGCATGAACCAGGCAGGGTATCCCTTCAGCTTGCGCCCGTAGACGTACGCGACACCCTTGTGCAGCCCCAGGGAGGCGACGGAACCCACATACGTGTGGGAGTACGTCTCCAGTGGCTCGCCGCGCAGGGAGTGGGCGATGTTGTCGCCGAGGACCTTGGCCTGGCGGACCGCGTGCTGGGCGTTGGGGGCCGTCTCCGTGCCGGGCCCGGACGCGGTCACGTCGGGCACGGCGGCGGCGTCGCCCGCGGCCCACGCGTGCGTGGTGCCGTCCACGGTCAGCTCGGCGGTGCACCTCAGCCGGCCGCGTTCGTTCAGCGGCAGATCGGTGGCCGCGAGGATCGGGTGGGGCTTCACGCCCGCCGTCCACACGACCGTGCGGGTCGGGAAGCGGGCCCCGTCGCTGAGGACGGCGACACGGTCGGTGCACGAGTCGAGCCGGGTCCGCAGGCGTACGTCGATGTTGCGGCGGCGCAGCTGGGTGACGGTGTACTTGCCCATCTCCTCGCCCACCTCGGGGAGGATACGGTCCGAGGCCTCGACGAGGATCCACTTCATGTCGTCGGCCTTGACGTTGTGGTAGTAGCGGGAGGCGTACCGGGCCATGTCCTCCAGCTCGCCGAGCGCCTCCACTCCGGCGTACCCGCCTCCTACGAAGACGAAGGTCAGGGCGGCGTCGCGGATCGCGGGGTCGCGGGTCGAGGAGGCGATGTCCATCTGCTCGATGACGTGGTTGCGCAGACCGATGGCCTCCTCGACGGTCTTGAAACCGATGGCGAACTCGGCGAGACCGGGGATCGGCAGGGTGCGCGACACGGAGCCGGGGGCCAGCACCAGTTCGTCGTACGAGAGCTGGTCGGGGCCCGTGCCCTCCTCCTCGGTGGCGAGGGTCGCGACGGTCGCGGTGCGCTTGGCGTGGTCGATCGACGTGGCCTCGCCGATGACGACGCGGCACCGGTCGAGGACACGGCGCAGGGGTACGACGACATGGCGCGGCGAGATGGAGCCCGCGGCCGCCTCCGGCAGGAAGGGCTGATAGGTCATGTACGGGTCGGGAGTGACCACGGTGATCTCCACGTCCCCCCGTTTCAGCTCCTGTTTGAGCTTCTGCTGGAGACGCAGGGCGGTGTACATCCCGACGTAGCCGCCGCCGACAACGAGAATGCGCGCACGTTCCTTCACTCACCCATGACGCACCGGCTCCGGGCGTTTGTCCACAGGCCCGTCAATTTGTGTGACCGGCCGCCGAAGACGCGCGGAGCGGGCCGTTTCACCGGAGCGCGGGGAAGGTCCGCAGGTCAGCGGGTGTGAGCGGGGTGGCATTAGGGGGCGCAACCGGGACGTAACCGGCCCGTACTCCGATCGGGGGGCGCTCCGTGCGGAACCTCCCCCTTCTGAATTGACTCCGCCTCAACTATGTTCGTGTGTCATCGGGGTGTAGGGGGATGCGCTCGACGGGTCCGTACGGCGGGGCCCACGGCGAAGGTTGTTCCACTGACTCCGGTCTGTCGATGGCGGGGAGAGTCTCCGGGGGGAGACGTCATTACCGGGGGAACACACATGCATATTCAGGACACTCATTGGACATCCGCGTCCGCGCTTCCAACGGGCGGCGCGACCGGGGCGGCGGCGGGGAACGGACGCGCGGGGGACGTATCGCGCACCACGCCGCTGCGGGTGGACGCACAGCGCAATCTGGAGCACGTACTGCGCGCGGCGCGCGAGGTCTTCGGGGAGCTGGGGTACGGCGCTCCCATGGAGGACGTGGCACGGCGCGCGCGGGTCGGTGTGGGCACGGTGTACCGGCGCTTTCCGAGCAAGGACGTCCTGGTCCGGCGTATCGCCGAGGAGGAGACCTCCCGGCTGACCGACCAGGCGCGTTCCGCGCTCGGGCAGGAGGACGAGCCGTGGTCGGCGCTCTCGCGCTTCCTGCGGACGTCGGTGGCCTCGGGCGCCGGGCGGCTGCTGCCGCCGCAGGTGCTGCGGGTGGGTGTCGCAGAGGACGGTTCGGTCCTCGACGGTTCCGCGGTGCTCGACGGGGCCGCGGTGCGTGACGGGGCGCGGGTGCCGCAGCAGCGGTCCCAGCCCGGCGGGCCCGATCTGCGGCTCGTGGAACAGCGGCCGGCTTCCCTCGGGGAGCAGCCGGACGAGGACGATGCCGGGGCTGCGCAGCTGCTTGAGGTCGTGGGGCGGCTGGTGGACCGGGCTCGTGGGGCGGGTGAGTTGCGGGCGGATGTGACGGTGTCGGACGTGCTGCTGGTGATAGCTACGGCGGCGCCTTCGCTGCCGGATGCTGCGCAGCAGGCTGCGGCGTCTGCGCGGCTGTTGGACATCCTGCTGGAGGGGCTTCGGTCTCGTCCTGCGTAGCCGTTTGGCGCGGGTGCCTCCGGCGGGGGTGTGGGGTGCGTCGTCGGGTGTCGGTTCGTGGGGGTTGCTCGCGCCGTTCCCCGCGCCCCTGAGGGGGTGCGGGGTGCGTCGTCAGGTGCCGGTCCTCGCGGGCCTGGGAGTGGGGCGGGGTTTCTTTGGGTGTCAAGCCCCGTTTGGGTGATCCATTCGGATGAGTGGTTGATGCGTTCCTGGGGGTAACGGCAGTGAGTGCCTGTGGCACTCTTTCCCGGTGTTCGGGTCCGAGTGTGCAGGCGGGGGCTTTCCGCGATGAGCGTTGACGAGCAGGACGAGCCACTCGGCAGCGCCGTACCGGAAGCCGTTGTTCCGTCGCAGCGTGAGGGGCGCGGGCAGGATGACGGCGGAGTGCTGCCGCCTCCTGTCGAGGCTGTCGAAGTGCCGCCCTCGGACGCCGAGTTGATCGGGTGGATGCGGTCGGGGGACGACACCGCCTACGAAGAGCTGTACCGGCGGCACGCGGACGCCGTCCGCCGGTACGCGCGTACCTGCTGCCGCGACGCCCACACCGCGGACGACCTCACCGCCGAGGTCTTCGCCCGCATGCTCCAGGCCGTCCGCGGCGGCAGCGGCCCCGAGTACTCCGTACGCGCCTATCTGCTGACGACCGTACGACGTGTCGCGGCGGGCTGGACGAAATCGGCGCGGCGGGAGCACCTGGTCGACGACTTCGCCGTGTTCGCGGCGCAGGCCGCGCGCGGCTCCGAACTGTCGGACGACACCGCCTCCGACGAACTGGGCGCGGACGTACGGGCCATGCACGAGGCCGAGCAGTCCATGGCCATGCAGGCGTTCCGGTCCCTGCCGGAGCGCTGGCAGGCCGTGCTGTGGCACACCGAGGTCGAGGACGAGTCGCCCAGCGAGGTGGCCACCCTCTTCGGGCTGGACGCCAACGGCACGCGCGTACTGGCGAGTCGGGCCCGTGAGGGACTCAAGCAGGCCTATCTGCAGGCCCATGTGAGCGCCACGCTCACCGCGGACGAGGAGTGCGCGCGCTACGCCGACCGGCTCGGCGCGTACGCGCGCGGCGGGCTGCGCACACGCGCCGAGCGCGGGCTGCGCAAACACCTGGAGGAGTGCGCCAAGTGCCGGCTCGCCGCCGGTCAGATCAAGGACGTGGCGAGCGGGATCCCGGCGGTCGTGCCGGTCGCCGTCATCGGCTGGTTCGGTGCCGCCGGATACGCGAAGGCGGCCGCCCTCATCGCCGGCGGGACCGGCGTGGGCGCGGCCGGGGCCGCGGGAGCCGCGTCCGCGGCAGGGGGCGGCTCGGGTGGCGCGGGGGCCGGCGGGGCCGCGGCGGAAGGCCTCGGCACGCCCGCGAAGGCAGGGATCGTCGCAGGAGTCGTCGCGGCGGCCGTCGCCACGGTGGTGTTCGCGCTCGCGGGCGACGACGCGGCGGTGAAGAAGGACGAGGCCGGGCCGCGCCCGCCCGACCCGGTCGTCGAACCGAACGTGCCGTCCCCTTCGCCGTCGCCCTCCCGGCCCTCGAACCCGCCGGAGGCCGAATCCGAACCCGAGCCCGTGGTGGCCGCGGCGGCGCCGAAACCGAAGCCGAAACCGAAGCCGACTTCTACACCGACTCGTACGCCCGCACCCGCGCCCGCACCCACGCCCAAGCCGAAACCGAAGCCGACGCCCACCCCGACACCCACACCTCCACCGGCCCCGCCGGCCCCCCAGGATTTCCAGTGGAACCAGCTGGCGTACGGCATCACCGGGGACGGCACCGAGCCCGAGATGCGGCTCGGTGAGAGCAGCTGGGTCTGGCAGCGGTACGGCATGTCCGTCGGCGGCAAGCGGTACACGAACGGGGTCACCGTGCACGGCGCCTCGTCGGTCACCATCGATCTCAACCGCGCGTGTTCCTCGTACGACGCGATGGTCGGTGTGGACGACCTGACGATGGGACTCGGCCGGGTGCGGTTCTCCGTGTTCGCGGACGGTGTGCGCAGGTGGCAGTCGGGGCCGGTCCGAGGAGGTCAGGCCGCGGTGCCCGTGCACGTCGACCTGACGGGCAGGAAAACGATCCGCCTGGTCGTCGAACCGCACTCCGGCCTCGGCACGGCGGCACTGGCGGACTGGGCCGACTCACGCTTCCGGTGCCGGTGACGCCTCGGTCAGTTCCTCGGCTCCCCTGTCAGTTCCTTCAGGACGCCGTCCCGGGTGAGCGCGGCACCGGCGGCGCGTTCGGTGTCGTAGGCAGGGCGGCCGAGTTCGGCCAGCGCCGTGGCCTCGACGCGTTCGAGCTCCACCCGCTGGGGCTGCGGGCGCGGGTGGCCCTCCCGCCAGCGGGACGCGGCCGCGAGGACGCGGACCACGCGCGCGTGCTCGCCGATGCCGGACAGCACTCCCGCCGCCTGCTCGGCCAGGGCGGCGAGGACCACCTCCGCGCATCTCCCCTCCATGGCCTTCCGCAGGGCGTCGGCCAGCCGGAGCAGGCCCTGGCCGGGACCCGACTCGACCGCGGTGAGAAGGCCGTCGACACCGTTCAGCGCGGCGAGGAACTGGGGCGGCGGGGTGCCCCGGGTCGTCTCCTGGCGGGCCGCCTCGCAGAGTTCGCGCGCCCGGCCGAACTCCCGGTCGTCGACGGCCATCTGCGCCCGTACGAGGAGGACGAACGCGCGTGAGTCGGGCACCGCGTACCGGTCGGCCGCGGCCGTCGCCTCGTCCAGGGCGCTGAGCGCCGCCGCCCGGTCGCCCTCGCGGTAGGCGATCTCACCGAGCCGGGCGATGAGGAACGGCTTCTCCGCGTACGCCCCCACCTCGTGGGCGAGCCGCAGAGCCTCCCGGAACTCGCCCTTCGCCTCCTCGAACCGGCTGCGCGCCATGGCCGCCTCGCCGCCCGCGCCGCACACCTGGGCCCGCATCCAGCGGTCACCGACGCGCAGGGAGACGGTCCGAAGCTCCTCGATGTACGTGTCGACGTACTCCATACCACCGGGCATGTCGACGGCCACGTGCACGGAGAACAGCAGGGCGATGCCGATCTCCCACTCGCCGCCGTGCGCACGGCAGTTGGCGAGCGAGGCCTCCATCGTCTCGCGCACACCGTCGGTGTTGCCGATCAGAAACCCGATCAGCGGCCAGAGGATGCCGGGGAAGCTCGCCGCGTCCGGGCCGCCGCGCGCCAGCGTGCCGCGCAGTCGTGCGACGTACTCCACGGTCCGCTCCCGCGTCAGCGGTACCTTTCCGAGTTCCGAGGCGAGGAAGATCTGCAGCACCCGCAGCTTGATACGGGTTCTGTGCAGGGGGTGGCCGCTCTCGCCCTCGGGGTCGGCGAGGAAGGACCCGACGGGGTCGATCTCGACGCCGAGACCCACTCTCAAGGGGTCCGTCGTGTCGAGACAGATCGCCAGGGGGTCGATCGCGTCCAGCTGCACCCCGGCGAGGCCGGCTGTGTCGAGGCGGCGAGAATCCGTACCCGCCTGATCCGGTGGGGACGGATCCGCCGCCGCGTCGAGCGCCGCTCCCAGGAGCAGGACGCGGTTGGTCCAGGTCGCGCCCTCCCGGCGGAAGTTGCGCAGCCACCAGAACCAGCCCATGGAGAGGACCAGCGCCGCGGCCTCCGGCTCGTCCGCGGCGAGGACGCTGCGGTGCAGGGCCGCGCGGATGTTGTCGAGGTCGTTCTCCAGGCGTTCGATCCAGCGGAGTTGGTCGGCGGACCGCAGGAGGGGGTCCGCCCGCTCGACCAGGGCGCGGGCCCACGCGCGATGCCGGCGCTCGGCGGCGGCACGCAGTTCAGGGGTTTCGGCGACGCGCTCGGCCGCGTACTCGTGGATCGTCTCCAGCAGTCGGTAGCGCATGTCGCCGCCGCCCCGGCTGCTGGGCGTCGCGACGATCAGGGACTTGTCGACGAGCGCTCCGACCAGCTCGGCCACGGGCCCGCTGCACACGGCCTCCGCGGCCTCCAGGTCCCAGCCGCCCGCGAAGACGGACACCTCACGCAGGACGGTCCGCTCGGGCTCGTCGAGCAGGTCCCAGGACCAGTCGACGACCGCGCGCAGGGTCTGCTGGCGGGGCAGGACCGTGCGGCTGCCCGAGGTGAGGAGCCGGAAGCGGTCGTCGAGGCGGTCGGCGATCTGGCGCGGGGCGAGCATCCGCAGCCGGGCGGCGGCCAGTTCGATGGCCAGCGGCAGACCGTCGAGGCGGCGGCAGATCTCGTCCACGGCGTCGTCGTCGCCGACGTCGCCCTGGGGGTGGGCCGCCGCCGCGCGCTCCCTGAAGAGGCGGTGGGCCGGTTCGGGCAGGAGGGGTTCGACCGGGCGCACGGACTCACCGGGGACGCCCAGGGGTTCACGGCTGGTGGCGAGGATCGTGAGTCCCGGGCAGTGGGTCAGGAGCGTCTCGGCCAGCTCGGCCGCCGCGTCGATGACGTGCTCGCAGTTGTCGAGGATCAGGAGTTGGCTGCGCGGGGCGCAGTACTCGACGAGCAGGGCGACCGGGTCGTCCTGCTGGCCCGCCATCTCATGGGTCATCAGCGCGGTCTCCCGCAGGCCGAGGGCGCTGACGACCGCACCGGGCACCGCTTCCGGCCGGTCGAGCGGGGCGAGCTCGGCCAGCCAGGCCCGCGGATGCCCGGAGGCGGCCTCCTCGGCGAGGCGGGTCTTTCCGGAGCCGCCCGGTCCGGTGAGGGTGACGAGACGGGCCCTGCGCAATTCGGAACGAATCGCGGCAAGTTCGGGTTCCCGGCCCACGAAGGAGTTGAGGCGGGGACGGATGTTGCCGGTGGGTTCGCGGTGTTCGGGGGTGAGGGCGGGAGCGGGGGTGGGGGTCGTGTGCGGGGTCAGCAGTTGTGCGTGCAGGGCGCGCAGTTCCGGGCTCGGGTCCGTGCCCAGGCCGTCGGCGAGGGCTCGGCGGGCCCGTTCGTACGCGGCCAGCGCGTCCGCCGGGCGGCCCGTGTCCCGCAGGGCCCGTACGAGGAGGGCGTGCAGCGATTCGTCGTACGGGTGGGTCTCGGTGAGGGCCTGCAGCTCCGGTACGGCCTCGCGGGCGCGGCCGGTGCGCAGGTCCGCCTCCACGCGCGCGCGTGTCGCCTCCTGCCGGAGGGAGTCCGGGCGGGTCGCCGCCGTGGTGCGGTCGGGGAGGTCGGTCAGGGCCGGGCCCCGCCACAGGGCCAGGGCCTCGCGGAGGATCCGGGCGGCGGATTCCGGGTCCTCGTCCAGGCAGGCCCTGCCCTCTGTGACCAGGCGCTCGAAGACGAACAGGTCCACGTCCTCGGGGGTGGCGGTGAGGCGGTAGCCGCCCGGGTCCGAGGTGACGGCGTCCTTGCCGAGGGTTCTGCGGAGGCGGCCCACCAGGGCCTGGAGGGCGGCGGGGGCGTCGGTCGGGGGGCTGTCCGGCCAGACCTCGTCGATGAGGGTTTCCGTCGGGGTCGGGTGGGGGGTTCTGAGGGCCAGGGCCGTGAGGAGGGCGCGTAGGCGGGGGCCGGGGAGGGGGAGGTTGGCGCCCTGGTCGTCCGTGGCCTGGGTGACGCCCAGAATTTTGTACCGCACGGGGGCATTGTCGCGGGTTCGGTGGGGGTGCCCGGGCGTTTTTTCGCCCCCGCCGCCCCTTCCCGTTCCCGTCCACGCATGGGGTTGCGCCCCTCGCCCCCCTGATCGCGCCTCGCGCTCGTCCTCAAGCGCCGGACGGGCTGGAAGGCAGCGGACGGGGTGAGATGCCCAGGGGCGCGGGGAACTGCGCAACCTTTGGGCCCGCCCCCACCGGACCCGCGGACGAACCACCTGCCGGCTACCGCCTAACCCCTGCCCGCCCCGGCGCCCAACGCCCCCCGCTGCGGACGGATCCCCTCCGGGACCGCCCGCTGGCGGGCCGGTGTGCCCGTCCAGCATGTGCCGCGGCGGTCCAGCAGGCGGCGGAGCCACAGTTCCAGGGAGACCAGGTCCGCTAGGCCTTCCAGGGGGAGGGGCTCGCCGTCGGCCGCCGCCCGGAGGGCCTTGCGGACGACGCGGGCCTCGACCAGGCCCGCCTGGGCGAGGAGGGGCGTGTCGAAGAGGTCCACCAGGTCGTCCACGGCGACCCGCAGCCCGGTGCGCGCGGCGGCGTTCGAGGACGCGTGGGAGGGGGCGCCCCAGCCGGACGGCAGGTCCGCCACCCCGGCGCCCTCCAGGACCGTACGGAGGATCGCGGCCCGTGCGCCCGGCTGGACGCGCAGGGCTTCGGGGAGGGCGCGGCAGGCGCGTACGACCTGGTTGTCGAGGAAGGGGGCGTGCAGGCGCTGGAAGCGGACCTCGGCGGCCTGTTCCAGGATGCGCAGGTCCCCGGCGTGCCGGGTGAGCGCGGAACGGGCCCGGAAATCGCCCGGCCGCTGACCGGGACCGATGCCCGCGCGGGTCGTCGCACCCGTCAGGCGAACCGATACTTCAGCGAGGGCCTCACCGGTCAGCCACCGCGCAGCGGGGCCCGGCCTGGCCCAGGTGAGCGCGGCGAGGGACGCCCCCACCGCCCCCGCCGGCTCCTCGAACCGCTTGTGCAGCAGCCGGTCGGCCAGCCCCTCTATGCCCACCAGGTAAGGCGTACGGGAGAGTTTGCGGGCGGCGCCGTACACGCGCGCGGGGACCATGACGGAACCGTCCGCCTTCGTCAGGGCGGCGACCGGACGCACCAGGTGGCGTCGTTTGCGGTCCATGAGCAGGTCGGCGAGGCGGGCCGGGTGGGCGTCCAGGACCTGTCTGGCGCCGTACCCGGTGAAGTGGTCCGCGCTGCCGGAGGCCAGGCGCGCACGATGGCGGGCGGCCGTCACCAGGGACGGGCCCGGCTCGTCGGTGAGCGGGCCCTCCAACTCGGCGTAGGGGAGGACTTCCTCGCCTCCGGCCACCACCACGTGGTGCAGGCGCGGGTTGGCGGCGAGCGTGCCGGCCCGTTCCAGTTCGGCCTCGCGACCCTTGACCACCATGTCGTTGAAGGTGACCGCCAGGAGGCGTTCGCCGGCTCCCGTGCCGTGCCCGAGGACGGTGCCGGGGGCGCCGGGAAGGCCGGCGGCGAGAAGGGCGAGCGTGCCGGAGGCGGGTCCTCCGGAGAGGTCGGCCCCGATGCCCGGCACCGGCATGCCGCGGGCCGCTCGCCGCTCGGCGGGCCCCATTCCGGGGACGGGCCCTGGGTCTATGTCGGCTCCGGGTACGTGTCTGGGGGCGGCGAGCCTGGTGCGTACGGCCTCCACGAGGGCGTCCCGGACGCCGTCGACCGCGCTGTCGGCGTCGGCGGTGGGGGCCGCGACGGCGAGGGAGGCCACCGGCTCGTACCCGGCGATCTCGCGCGCCCCGGCGCGCAGGATCAGCGCGTGCCCCGGCGGAATGCGCCGTACGCCTTCGTAGGGGGTGGAGTCCTGGAGGGCGGCCGGTACGTCGGGAGCCGCGAGCAGGGCCGCCAGATGACCGAAGTCGAGGTTGGCCTCGATGAGGTCGGCGAGGGGCAGGGCGGCGGTCGCGTACGCCGTACCGCTGGCCCAGGGCGTGTAGAACACCGGTCTGACGCCTGCCAGATCGCCGCAGACCATGACACGGCGGCCCACCTGGACGACGGCGGTGTAACTGCCCGACCAGGCCGTCAGATGCCGAAGTGCCCCGCCGCGCGCGGCGAACAGGCCCACGCGCAGTTCCTCGTCGGAGGCGCCGCACGTACCGAGCACCGCCATGCGGTTCTGGTCGTCGGCCTTGACGACCCGCACCTCGTCGGGGCGCCAGTCGCCGACCGCCCAGAGCGGATCGGGGTCGCCCCACAGGAGCTGGGACCCGACCGGATGCACCGTCTCGCCGTCGCCGCCGGTCGCGCCCGCCGACCCGAACTCAGGCGCACGAGCGGCGGTGCTGCTCCATCCCACCAACCATCGCATCGCCGCCTCCACAGGCTGTGGACAACCAGTGCACCGCACGAACCGGTCACCATGCTGCCACGAAGAAAGCGCGCCGGAGAGCCGACGGGGCCGCTCGCGCTCCCCGGAGTGCGCCCCTGGGAGATGCCCCCTCGGCGGTGAACTCACGCGCGGGGAAAGGCGATCGCGAAGAATTGACGTACGGGCTACGACGCGAATGCGCCCCCGAAACACTCCCCAAAAACTTCCAACGCGCCCTCAAGTACCGTGGTAGACGCGGTTTTTGGCCTCGGAGAGCAGGGGCGATATTCAGCCAAATCGGGGATGGACAGACAGGCTTGCACACGCTCCGTACAGGCTGTGCGCAACGCACAGTCCGGGAGGCGGACTCCGCCTCCCGGACCGGTCCGCCGCCCGCGGGGATGTAGGCGGCGGCGTCCCCCAGCCCACTGGATCCAGTACAGCGGGCCGACCCACGCGTCATCCATCGAAGCGCTCCCCTGTTGGCCGGAGAAGAGCGCACGGACGGGCGCACTGCCACACAGCGGGAGCACGACACGACGCTCCGTGCCGACCCGCGGACCACAATCCCGCCATCCGGAACAATGCCCCTTAACGCTTGGGATGCGGCGAACTACCCTGTGTTTGCCTGTGTTTTCGCGGGAGGCATATTCCTGAGGGCTCAGCCACGTGCTTTTGCGGGTGGGGTTCCAGGGGTTGACGGCCCGGGAAGACACAGCACGAATGCCGCGTGGCTGAACCCGCGCGGCAGCCGTCTGTGTCGAGGGGTGGCGCAATGTCCAGGGAGCAACGCGGGCCGAACGAAAAACTCGGCACCGTTCTCGCCCTCGCGGGAATCAGCAACGCAGGACTCGCGCGTCGCGTCAACGATCTTGGCGCTCAACGCGGGTTGACTCTTCGCTACGACAAGACGTCGGTGGCGCGCTGGGTGTCGAAAGGCATGGTGCCGCAAGGTGCCGCGCCGCACCTCATCGCCGCTGCCATCGGCCAGAAACTCGGCCGCCCGGTGCCGCTCCACGAGATCGGCCTGGCGGACGCGGATCCCGCACCGGAGGTCGGCCTCGCCTTCCCCCGCGACGTAGGACAGGCCGTGCGGTCGGCGACGGATCTGTACCGCCTCGACCTCGCCGGACGCCGGGCCGGCTCCGGCGGCATCTGGCAGTCGCTCGCCGGATCGTTCGCGGTGAGCGCGTACGCGACTCCCGCCTCCCGGTGGCTGATAACCCCGGCCGACACCTCGGTGGCACGGGACGCCGGCCCGCTGGAGGGCTCCGCGGCGCCACTGAAAGTCGGCCACAGCGACGTGCTGAAGCTGCGCGAGGCCGCCGAGGACGCCAGGCGCTGGGACTCCAAGTACGGAGGCGGCGACTGGCGTTCGTCCATGGTCCCCGAATGCTTACGGGTCGAGGCGGCACCGCTGCTCCTGGGCTCGTACTCGGACGAGGTCGGCCGCTCCCTCTTCGGGGCGAGCGCCGAACTCACCCGGCTCGCGGGCTGGATGGCCTTCGACACGGGCCAGCAGGAGGCGGCACAGCGCTACTACATCCAGGCCCTGCGCCTGGCCCGCGCGGCGGCTGACGTCCCGCTCGGCGGTTACGTACTGGCCTCCATGTCCCTCCAGGCGACCTACCGCGGCTTCGGCGACGAGGGCGTGGACCTCGCGCAGGCCGCCCTCGAACGCAACCGGGGGCTGGCCACGGCCCGCACGATGAGCTTCTTCCGCCTGGTCGAGGCACGGGCCCACGCACGCGCGGGTGACGCCCACGCGGCCGGCGGCGCCCTGAAGGCGGCCGAGGGCTGGCTGGAGCGCGCCCGCGACGGCGACCAGGATCCGTCCTGGCTCGGCTTCTACTCGTACGACCGTTTCGCGGCGGACGCGGCGGAGTGCTACCGCGACCTGAAGGCTCCGCGCCAGGTCCGCCGCTTCACGGAGCAGGCCCTGTCCAAGCCGACGGAGGAGTTCGTACGCTCGCACGGGCTGCGGCTTGTCGTGTCCGCGGTCGCCGAGCTCGAATCGGGCAATCTGGACGCGGCGTGCGAGCAGGGGGTGCGGGCGGTGGAGGTTGCCGGGCGCATCTCCTCGGCGCGCACCACGGAGTACGTGAAGGATCTTCTCCACCGGCTGGAGCCGTACGGGGACGAGCCGCGGGTCGTCGAGCTGCGCGAGCGGGCTCGGCCGTTGCTGATGGCCCCGGCCTAGGTCGTTTGCAGCTCCCTGCGAGGCTGAGGGGGTTGCGGGGGTGCGGGTCCGCTGTGGCTGGTCGCGCAGTTCCCCGCGCCCCTAAAAGCCGCGTCTGCGGGCGTCTTGTCGCTGCGGGTGCGCTGTGGCCGGTCGCGCAGTTCCCCGCGCCCCTGAAGGGCCGCCCCCGGCCCGAACCGTTACCCGGCACCCGGTCGTGCCCCCTCTCCCTCCCCCCGTGTCTGATCGGGTCGGTGTTTGGTTTGGTTCGGCTGGAATGTTGGTTTGAGGGGGTTGTCAGTGGCGCAGTGCACTATCGGAGGTGGGAGTCGGAGAGGTGGAGGTGGGCGGGCGGATGGTGCGGGAGATCGCTTACGACTGTGACGTGCTGGTGATCGGCGGCGGGATCGTCGGTCTGTCGACGGCGTATGCGATCACGCGTGCCGCACCGGGCACGCGCGTGACCGTGCTGGAGAAGGAGCCCGGCCCGGCCCGGCACCAGACGGGACGCAACAGCGGAGTCATCCACAGCGGGATCTACTACCGCCCGGGTTCCCTCAAGGCACAGTTCGCGGCGCGCGGCGCGGCCGAGATGGTCAAGTTCTGCGCCGAGTACGACATCGCGCACGCGGTGACCGGCAAGCTGATCGTCGCCACCGAGCGGGACGAGCTCCCCCGTCTGCACGCTCTCGTCCAGCGAGGCCGGGAGAACGGCATTCCGGTACGGGAGCTGGGCGCCCCCCAGATCGAGGAGTACGAGCCCGAGGTACGGGGCCTCGCCGCCATCCACGTCTCCACCACCGGGGTGTGCGACTACGCCGCCGTGGCCGGACACCTCGCGAACGCCTCCGGCGCCCTGATCCGGTACGGCACGAAGGCCGCGTACATCGACCGCCGCCCCGACCTCGGTGTGGCCGTCCGCACGGACGACGGCACGGTCGTCCGTGCCCGTGTCCTGGTCAACTGCGCCGGTCTCCACTGCGACGAGATCGCCCGCCTCGCGGGCGACGAACCGAACATGCGGATCGTCCCCTTCCGCGGTGAGTACTACACCCTCGCCCGCCCCGACCTGGTCCGTGGCCTCGTCTACCCCGTCCCCGACCCCGCGTTCCCCTTCCTCGGGGTGCACCTCACCCGCGGCATCGACGGCAGCGTCCACGTCGGCCCGAACGCGGTCCCGGCCCTGGCCCGCGAGGGCTACGACTGGCGAACGGTCCGCCCGCGCGAACTGGGCTCGACCCTCGCCTGGCCCGGTTCCTGGCAGATAGCCCGCCGCCACTGGCGCTACGGCACCGGAGAACTGCACCGCTCGCTGTCCAAGGCCGCCTTCACCCGCGCGGTCCGCCGCCTGCTCCCCGCCATCACCTCGGACGACCTGATCCCGACCCCCGCGGGCGTCCGGGCCCAGGCGGTCCTGCGCGACGGCACCCTGGTCGACGACTTCCTGATCCAGGAGGGCCCCCGCACGGTCCACGTACTCAACGCCCCCTCCCCCGCGGCCACGGCCTCCCTCCCCATCGGCCGGGAGGTGGCCCAGCGAGCCCTCAAGGCCCTGGCAGCCGCCTGACCGGCGACAGCGCACGCGAGGGGCCGTGCCGGTACGTCGCAGTCCGCCGCGTAGCCCTTCCGAACGAGGCCTGCCCTGTCAGCAGAGTTCCGTATGCCCGGGGGCGGCGGACTCGACGTACCGGCACGGCCCCGACCCACGACGGACCGGCCCCGCACCCACCCGCCACGGACCGGCAAGGGACCCGCACCCTCACCCTCACCCGCACCCGACCCGTAAAATCGACCCACTGTGTCTGACTCATCCAGAACCCCCCGCCCCAGAAACGAACCCCGCTTCCCCGACGGCCCCCAGCCCGACCCGGCAGGCTCGCACTTCGAGCGACGGATCCGCAGCTTCCAGCCCCGCCGCAGCCGCGTCACCCAGGGCCAGGCGGACGCGCTGGAGCGTCTCTGGCCCAAGTGGGGCCTGGACATCGACGGGCAGCGCACCCTCGACC
The DNA here is from genome assembly GCF_003024195.1 of Streptomyces dioscori. GTDB lineage: Bacteria > Actinomycetota > Actinomycetes > Streptomycetales > Streptomycetaceae > Streptomyces > Streptomyces dioscori. The sequence continues at coordinate 245,791 of NZ_KZ679052.1, read as the reverse complement.
TCGCCGAACTCTTCGCGGCCGACCTCCCCGTCGTCCTGGAGATCGGCTTCGGCATGGGCGAGGCGACCGCCCGGATGGCCGCCGCGGCCCCGGACACCGGCATCCTCGCCGTGGACGTCCACACCCCCGGCCAGGGCAACCTGCTGAACCTCGCGGACCGGGCCGGCCTGTCCAACATCCGCGTGGCCAACGGCGACGCGATCATCCTGCTCCGCGAGATGCTGACCCCGGACTCCCTCGCCGGCCTGCGCGTCTACTTCCCGGACCCCTGGCCCAAGAAGCGCCACCACAAGCGGCGCCTGATCCAGCCGGAGTTCCTCACGCTCGCCGCGTCCCGCCTGCGGCCCGGCGCGCTGCTGCACTGCGCGACGGACTGGGAGCCGTACGCCGAAGTCATGCTGGACGTTCTCTCCGCGCACCCGGACTTCGAGAACACCCGGCCCGACAACGGTTACGCGCCGCGTCCCGACTTCCGCCCGCTGACCCGTTTCGAGGCCCAGGGCCTGGACAAGGGCCACGTGGTGAACGATCTCCTGTTCCGCCGCGTACCGCATGGCACGGACAGCAATGGCAGAACGGACAGCGGTACGGACAGCACGGGCGCCTGAGCCCCGCCCCCACCCACCGGGACGGGGCGCTCTCGCGGGCCAAGCCCCTCCCTCGTTAGGGTTTTTGTCATGGCCACCAGCCCCCCACCCCCGACACCCCCCGGCCTGCCCGCCGGAGGCGCCCGTCGGCACGCGCACTGGTGGCAGCGCACGTGGGTGCGTTACGCCGCGCTGACCACCCTGCTCGCCCTGTCCGGCCTGGTCATCCTGGCCCTCGTCCGCAAACAGACCGGCACGGAGGGCTTCCTGGTGGGCCTCGGCCTCGCCATTTTCCCCGTACCCCTGCTCGTCGCGGCGTTCCGATGGCTGGACAGGGTCGATCCGGGCCCCTGGAGAAACCTGCTGTTCTCCTTCGCGTGGGGCGCCTGCGCGGCCGCGCTGATAGCCATCGTCGCCAACAGTTTCGCGACGCAGTGGATAGCGACGGCCACGGCGGACCCGTCCCACGCGGACACCCTCGGCGCGACGGTGATAGCGCCGATCGTCGAGGAGTCGGCGAAGGCGGCGGCGGTCCTGCTCGTCTTCCTGTTCCGCAGACGGGACTTCACGGGGATCGTCGACGGCGTGGTGATAGCGGGCGTCACGGCGACCGGCTTCGCGTTCACCGAGAACATCCTCTATCTGGGCACGGCGTTCGGCACGGACCAGCTCACCGGAGACACGGGCATCTTCTCCGTCACCGCCGCGACCTTCTTCGTACGCGTGATCATGTCGCCCTTCGCGCATCCGCTGTTCACCGTGCTGACGGGCATCGGCTTCGGCATCGCGGCGCTCTCGGCCGACCGCCACCAGGTGCGGCGCGTCCTGCTGCCCCTGACCGGACTGCTGCTCGCGATGGGCATGCACGCGATGTGGAACGGCTCGTCGGCGTTCGGCGAGTACGGCTTCTTCGCGGTGTACGGGGCCTTCATGGTCCCGTCCTTCGGGCTGCTGACCTGGCTGGCCGTCTGGACGCGCCAGCGCGAACTCGGCACGGTCCGCACGGAGCTTCCCTCGTACGCCGTGGCGGGGTGGCTGGCCGCGCCCGAGCCGTTCGTCCTCGGCTCGATGAAGGCGCGGCGGCTGGCGCGGGAGTACGCCACGCATCATGGCGGGCGGGACGCGGGGCGGGCGGTGGCGGAGTACGAGGCGTACGCGACGTCGCTGGCGTTCCTGCGTCACCGGGGGCGCCGTGGCCGGGCGGGGGCGGACTTCGCCGTGCGGGAGCGGGAGTTGCTGCACGAGCTGTGGGCTCGGCGGGAGCCGGCTCGGCCGGCGTTGGCGTATGCGGCGCGGGCGACTGCGCCGGCGCCTGTGCCGTGGCCGGTGGCGGGGTACGGGTATCCGCCCCCTTACCCGGCGTACAACCCGTACCGAACCTGACGCGCCACGGTCCGCTGCGGGCCGTCCGTGGCTGGTCACGCAGTTCCCCGCGCCCCTGAAAGCAAAGACGCGCGCGTCACCCGGACGCGCGCGTCAGCTTTTTCTGGTTCGTGTCAGTGGGAGTGGGGTCGCCCGCCGCCAGGCGGTTTACGGGTTGAGGCCCTTGCCGCGCAGCCATGACATCGGGTCGATCCCGCTGCCGCCGGCCGTGTGGACCTCCAGGTGGAGGTGCGCCCCGGTGACGTTGCCGGTGGCACCCACGCGCCCGATGACATCGCCCGTGCTGACCTTCTGCCCGACACTGACGCCGATCGACGACTGGTGGGCGTACCAGAGCTCCGTACCGTCGTCGAGCGTAAGGACCGTGCGGTAGCCGTACGAGCCGCTCCAGCCGGCCTCGGTGATCGTGCCGCTGTGAACGGCCTTGATCGGGGTACCCGTGGGAGCGGCGAAGTCCAGACCCGTGTGCTGACCGGAGGACCACAGCGAGCCGGACTGCCCGAAGGTGGAGGTGATCGTGTACGAGGAGGTGGGCAGTGTGAACTGCTTGGCCAGCTCGGCGAGGCGCGCGGCCTCGGCCTTCGCCTTGGCCTCCTGCTCCTTCTTCTCCTTCGCGGCGGCGGCCTTGGCCTTCGCCGCGTCCTGCTCCTTGGCCGCGAGCGTGGCGGCCTTCTTCGCGGCGGCGGCCTCCGCGGCGGCCTGGGCCTCGCGGTCGACCTGGTCCTGCTGGAGTTCGGCCTGGAGCATGATGCGCGAGCGCAGGGCCTCGCCGGCGTCGGCGTTGCCCTCCTCGGCGTCGGCCTGGGTGAGTCCCGCGGCGGTGAGCGCCGTGCTGGAACCCTCGGGGGCCTCTTCGTCGGAGATCAGCGAGCCGACGTTCGGCAGGTCGGGGATCGAGATCGACACCGGCGGCTTGCCGGTCTGCGCGGAGGCCATGCCGCCCGCGCCGACGGCGGCGATGACGCCGACGCCCAGAACGGTGGAGCTGCGGGCGAGTCCCCCGCCACGCTGCTTGGCGACGCGGTGCTTGCCGCGGACGGGAACGACGGTGTCGGCGCTGGGATTCCAGGGCTCCCAGGGCTCGTCGTCCCTGCGGGCGCCGAAGGCGAAGGTGTCGGGCTTCTTGTCGCCCGAGGTCTCTCCCGTCACCTCGTCCGGTATGAACGACGGGGTGGGGGCAGGCCTGTTGAACGCCACGTGGGCGCGCTCCTTTCCTTCCTTCTCGCCTACCGGGTTAGCTGACGGGTTCGGAGCAGGAAGGTCTCCTACGCGCGTCAACCGCGGTGTTCACCACCACGAAAGACACGCGATTCACCCCATGTAGGTGGTTCCCCGGTTCCCTTGCGGGATTCGGCGCGTGCGCACGGAGCCGTCTCTTGTGACGGCTGGGACACCGCGCTGCGTTATCGAACGTTAATAGACTCAGGCACCGGATTCCAAGCTGTTCCTGATGATCGTTACGGGTCCTGGCCTGGACTTAAACGCTGGGAGCGGGGTAAATCGGGCGAGTTGATCGCCATTCACAGGGACCACTTTTGTTGATGGTGCGTCAGTTGTTATGCGCAGGGGCGTCGTTCGACTACTGCAGGTGATATAGGTGCGGAGAGGTCCGGGAAGATGCCCCGACGCCCTCACGGCCGCCGGACGGCGAGCAGCGCCATGTCGTCCGTACCGCCGCCCCCGGTGTACCGGAACACCTCGTCCACCAGCTCGGCGAGCAGCGCGTCGGGCCCGGCGAACTCCCGCCCCGACAGCCGTGCCACCGGATCGAAGAACACACCCCGCTCGTCCCGGGCCTCGGACAGCCCGTCCGTGTGGAAGAGCAGCATGGATCCGCCCAGGAAGTCCTCCTCCTGCGCACGGTCGGGCCAGGCGCCCAGGTCGCCCATCCCGAGCGGCAGCGCGGGTTCCGCCGCGGCGAGCGTGCGTACGGTTCCGTCGCCGCGCAGCAGGAGCGGTCCGGGATGACCGCGGTTGACGAGGCGTACGCGCTGGGCGCCGTGCGGGATCTCGGCGAGCACGGCGGTGATGAAGCCCTCGAAGACCTCGACGCTGTCGCGCCGCACGCCCTCGCGCATCAGCGACCGTTCCAGCCGCTGGGCGACCGCCTCCAGGGTGCTCTCCTGTTCGGCGGCCTCCCGGAAGGCCCCGATGACGACGGCCACGGCGGCGACCGCGCCCATGCCTTTCCCTCTCACATCACCCACGACGAGCCGTACGCCGTGCGGGGTGTCCTGCACGGCGTAGAGGTCGCCGCCGATGAGGGCGTCGGTCTGCGCGGCCACGTAACGGACCGCGAGGTCGAGGCCGCCGGTCCGCGCGGCGGGTTCGGGCAGGACGGCTCGCTGGGCGGCCTCGGCGATCTCGTGGGCGGAGGCGAGGCGGGCGTTGCCGAGGCTCACGAGCCGGTTGATGACGACGGCGAGGCAGGCCACGACGGCCACGGTGGCGATCTCGGTGATCCCGCTCGCGTCGACGGCGAACCGCAGGGTGACGAGGACCATGGCCGCCGTCCCCGCGATGCCCGTCCACACGGTGGCGCCGAGCGACAGCAGGGGCGCGGCGACGAGCGAGGCGGCCGAGAGGAAGGGAGCGGCGGTGAAGTACTGCGGGGTGAGGACGTCGTAGGCGACACCCGCGACGATCAGCAGCGCGGGCAGCACGCGGATGACCGCGCGGGTACGGGGATACAGGCCGGACCGCTTGTCCGGCTGCGACCCGGCGGAGCCCGGCGACCGCTGCTCGACCGCTCGACGCCCGATCACGTGTCTCCTGCCCTCGGCCACTCGCTCCGTCCAGAGTTCAGGGACCGGCGGGGCGGGGCGAGCGGACGGGGACCGGGCGGGTGAGCGCCGGCATACGGGACAGCGCCCGGGACAGCATGAGCGATGGGGCGGCATAGGGGGCCGGAAAACACCTGAGGCCGGAATCCATTGGATTCCGGCCTCAGGCCTTCAGTAGCGGGGACAGGATTTGAACCTGCGACCTCTGGGTTATGAGCCCAGCGAGCTACCGAGCTGCTCCACCCCGCGTCGTTGACTCCACTGTACGCCATTCGCGGGACCCGGCGCACACCGGTAGATGTCAGCCCCGGTTCAGGTGCCGGTTGGGCGCCTTGGCCGCGCTCTCGTGCTCCGGGAGTACGACGACGTCGGCGCCCTCCGCCGCGAGCAGGCCGTTCCCGTCGGCGGCGGCCACGAACGTGTCGGGCTCGCGCCACGCGGTGACGACCCGGCGCACCCCCGCGTCGAGGATCAGCCGGGCGCAGGGCGCGGGCCGTGAGGCGCGGCGGGCGCAGGGCTCCAGGCTGCTGTAGACCGTGGCGGCGGGAAGCCGGGGATCGTCCGGCGCGATCTTGGCGAGCGCGGCCTCCTCGGCGTGCGAGACGGGGTCGGACTCGCGGGAGTATCCGCGGGCCAGCTCCGTGCCGTCGGCCGCGACGACGACCGCGCCGACGCTGAAGGCGGTCTCCGAGGGCGGACACTCGGCGGCGAGTTCGCAGGCGAGCGCCAGCCATCGGTGGTCGGCGGCGGAGGGTACGGGTCCGGTGCCGGGCGCGGTGGGCACGTACCGCATGAGCACCACGTCTCCCACGGGCCGGGTCTCGATCAGCCGCAGCCGGTTGCGGGGTCCGCCGGGGTAGTCGCCGTCCCCGAACAGCTTCGGCGCGTGCGGCTGCCCCACGACGAGCGGCGCGAGGGCGAGCTGCAGTTCGTCGGCGAGGCCCTGCTGGAGGAGCTGGGTGTGGACCCGGCCGCCGCCCTCGACCATGAGCCGCCGTACACCGCGGACGTCGTGGAGGTGGGTGAGCACGGCCCGCCAGTCCAGCCCGGCCCCCACGGGGACGACGTCGACGCCGAGCCCGCGCAGGGCCTCCGCGGCCGTCACGGCACCCTCATCCGTCGTGTAGACGACCTTCTCGCCGCCGGTGGACCAGAAGTTGGCGGTGGGATCCAGGTCACCGGTGCCGCTGACGGTGACCTTGAGCGGGTACGCGGACCTCCCCGCAGCCACCCGGGCGGCGCGGCGCTCGGCGGAGTTCACGAGGAGCCGCGGGTTGTCGGCGCGCAGGGTGCCCGCGCCGACCAGGATGGCGTCGGAGCCGGCCCGTACCTCGTCGACCCGGTCGAAGTCGGCGGGGCCGGAGAGCAGCAGCCGTTCGGGCCCGGTGTCGTCCAGGCGGCCGTCGAGGGAGACGGCGGCGGACAACAGGACGTGGGGGTGGGGCATGGACGCGCTCTCTTTCGCGGGGCGGTGAGGCGGGGCGAGACGGGGACCGTACCTGGGCTTCGGCTCGACTTGGTTCAAGTTTGAAACAAACTTACACTGAAGGCATGACGACCCGCTGGCTCACCTCCGAGGAGCAGCGCGCCTGGCGCGCCTACATCGCCGCCTCCCACCTCCTGGAGGACGCGATCGACCGGCAGCTCCAGCAGGAGGCCGGTATGCCGCATGTCTACTACTCCATCCTGGCCAACCTCTCCGAGGCGCCGGACCGCCGGCTGCGCATGACCGATCTCGCCGAGCGGACGAAGATCACGCGCAGTCGGCTGACGTACGCGGTGACCCGTCTGGAGAAGGACGGGGCGGTACGCCGCGAGGGCTGTCCCAGCGACAAGCGCGGCAGCACCGCGGTGCTGACCGACGAGGGGATGACGCTGTTGGAGCGTACGGCCCCCGGCCATGTGGACACGGTCCGCGCGGCCCTCTTCGACCGCATCTCCCCGGAGCAGGTGGGGCAACTGGAGGAGATCTGCGCGAGCGTCGCACGCGGCCTGGAGGGCGACGACGCGCAGGCACCCCCGGACGACGTCCCATGGCGCCGCCGCTCGCCGGGCCCGTGCACGTAACCCCTCCGTGTACGTAGCCCCTGCGCCCGGGGTCTCTTCCCTGCGACATCCGTTGCTTTAACTTTAAAGCATGAGTTAGGGTCTCGATTCGAGGATCTGCTTCAAATCTGAAGCAGATGAGGAACGTGGACCGGAGTCCCCGCATGCCCGACTACCCCGCCGCCACCCAGCGCTCGCGCGTCCGGGTGCCCCTGCGCTTCCACGACGGCTACAGCGTTGACGCCGAACTGGTCACCTTCCACGGCCTGACCGACGGCCAGGAACACGTGGCGATGATCCTCGGCGACCCGGCCGGCGCCACGCCCCTGGTCCGACTGCACTCCGAGTGCCTGACGGGCGACGCCTTCGGCTCCTCGCGCTGCGACTGCGGGCCGCAGCTGCGCGAGGCCGTCGAGCAGATCGCCGAACGCGGCGGCGTCCTCCTCTACCTCCGACAGGAGGGCCGCGGCATAGGCCTCTACAACAAGCTCGACGCGTACGCCCTCCAGGACGAGGGCCTCGACACGTACGCCGCCAACACGGCCCTCGGCCTGCCCGAGGACGCCCGCGACTACACGGCGGCGGCCCAGATGCTGACGGCGCTCGGCATCACGGAGCTGGACCTGCTGTCCAACAACCCCGACAAGGCGGAACAGCTCCGGGCGCTCGGCATCGACGTACGGCACCGCGTCCCGACGGGCGTGTTCACGACGGCCCACAACGTCCTGTACCTGCGGGCGAAGGTCCTCCAGACCCAGCACACGCTCCCGCTGGCGGAGCTGACGGCGGGCTGACGCGGCGGCCGTTCCGCATCGCCCGGAAGCGGTGGCTCCGCGCGACGGCGGGGCAGAACGGTGCCATGGGGGACGACGGGGACACTCAGGCGCAAGCACAACGCATCGCGGAGGACGGCAGACTCTGGCAGCACACGCTGCACGAGAACACGATGCTGTTCCAGCGGGGCAACCTCTTCCTGGTGGGCCAGTCGCTGTTCGCCGTGGCGTACACGACGCTCCTCACCTCGGAGCACCACCTCGTGGCAGCCCGCGTCCTGGCCGCCTTCGGCCTCGTACTGGCCCTCACCTGGCTGTACGTCGGCCACCGGCACCGCCTGTACTACCAGCACGTACAGCGCCGAGCGGTGGAACGCCTGCCGGAGTACGCGGCGACGTGGGCGAGCTGGTCCACCCGCGGCCAGGGCCGGGGCCGAGGCCGCTCGATCATCCTGATCGCCTACTTGCTGCCGGCGCTGGCGGTGGTGATGTGGGGGGCGTTGCTGGTGATCACGTGAACCCGTTGCCCCGCGCTCCCTCGCCACCATGCCCTCATGAGGTGAGCCCCTCACGTGGCCCCGGTAGCCGTACGCTCATACGTCGTAGACGGTGGACCGGTGTCCGACGTGGACCACCCACACCACCAGTTCCCCGTTGTCGAGCGTGTAGACGACTCGGTAGTCCCCGACGCGGAGGCGGCGCCGGTCCGGCTGCGAGACCAACGCGGTGGTGTGGAAGCCGAGCGGGTCCGTCTCCAGCTCCGTCAGTTTGGCAAGGATGCGCAGCGCGGCAGCCCGGGGGATCTTGCGCAGTTCCGACCGCGCCTCCGGCCGGAAGACGGTGCGGTACGCAGGCGCGCCGGGCTCATTCACCACGTGCCAGCGTTTCCCTCATGACGTCCTCGATCGGGACGCCGTCCGCCGTGCTCGCCATGCGCTCGTCGATGATCCGGTTGATCTCGCGCTCTTCCCACTCCTGGTACCTGCGCAGGACCTCGATCGAGACGACGGCCGCCACTTCCTTGCCCCGCCGGGTGATGACCGTGGGGGTGTCGTCCCGGTCGGCCCGCTCGACCACCTCGGCCAGGTGGGCGCGCACGTCGCGGATGGACTCTATGGGCATCTGGGTCATGCGCCCAAGAGTACCGAGTGCACCATGTGTACACAATGCACTCACCGGGCCGGGCCTCCGGAGCGCCTACTCGGCGCCGGTCAGACGCATCCCCCGGGACTCGGCGACGCGCAGGACGTCGGTCAGGCACTCGGCGAGCCGCCGTCCGGCGAAGCGCAGCTCCGCGGGCGGTGACGCCGGGTCGTCCAGCAGCGGGCGGGCGAGGTCGAGCACGTCGGCGCCCGTGGCTAGCAGGACGGTCTCCAGGTCGTCGGCGAGCCGGGACAGATACCCGCCGCCGCTGTCGTCCGTGACCAGATAACAGGGCTTCCCGTCGAGGGACTGCCAGGGCAGCAGACGGGCTGCGGGCTGGACGGGACGCTCCATCAGGCGGCCACCTCCGGCGCACCGATCAGATGCGAGTCGAGATCGATCCCGAGGTCGGCGGCGAGCACGAGGGCGAGCCGGCGGCGCTGTTGCAGAACGGCCACCTGATCGTGGGCGCCGCCGCCGTACGGAGCGGGGTGCCGCACGGCGGTGATGTGAAGGCAGAGACGGGCGCGATGACGAGTACGCCGCCGAGTGCCGGTCCCCGGACAGAAGAGAAGCCGCAACCAATGGAGGGCGCGGCGGATAGGGTCGAGCATGTTGACGCTCCTGTTTCAGCGTTGACCACGCCCCGGGAGGTCTTGCCACCTCGCCGGGGTCTTCTACGTCCACTTTGCCTTAGGTTGCGATAGGTAGCAACCGGAAGCATCAGGTTGCATACGGACGTTGCCACATGTGGTGCGTTGCTAGGAGTCGCCTTAGCGTGCGGCCATGGCTAACGACCGGTGGACACCTGACCTGACGAGTCACGTCTACGTGTATCTCCAAGTCGTGCACCACATCGCCGAGCAGATCCGCACAGGACGCCTGGCCGCCGGCGCACGGCTTCCGGCTGAGCGCGATCTCGCCGAGCAGTACGGCGTGGCCGTCAACACTGTCCGCCGGGCCGTGCGCGAACTCCGCGATCAGGGCCTGGTGCTCACGGTCCCCATCAAGGGCACTTTTGTGCGACCCGAGCGGCCCTCCGGGGTCGAGCCCGAAGAGGCTGAGCCGGACAGCTGAGCGGGACACATCGCGGGCCGGGCATCCGCGCACGCAACACGTGCTGCCCGCCGTCGCAACCTGGGACCATCGAGCGCATGGGCAAGCATGGGCTCGACTCCCACACATCGCCAGAACCCGCTCTGGACCCGTTGAGCGCGACACCGCTGTACGTACAACTGGCCGATGCCATCGCGAGAAAGATCGCGTCCGGCGAGCTGGCGCCCGACCGGCCCATCCCCTCGGAGAACCATCTCGCCGACGAGTACGGCGTGGCCCGGCTCACCGCTCGGCGGGCCGCTCAGGAACTGCGTGAGCGCGGGCTCATCGTCACCGTGCGCGGCAAGGGATCCTTCGTCGTGGAACGGCCACCCGGCAACGAGGGCGAACCCCGTCAGGCATGACGAACAAAACGAGCCCCCAGCTCAAGTGCCTCTGAGCTGGGGGCTTTCGTGTAGACCCTGTGGGACTCGAACCCACAACCAATGGATTAAAAGTCCACTGCTCTGCCAATTGAGCTAAGGGTCCGTGCGCCGGGCAACGCCGACGCACGCACCGACCATGGTCGACGCAGGAACGAGCATAGCCGGACGCGGCCGGGACTCCGATCGGGTATCGGTGTCCCGGCCGCGCCGAAGGGTCGAGAGGTCACGGATCCAGTGGTTCCGGGGCCCCCGCTCGGGCCGCCTCCCTGGCGCGGGTGCGTTCGTGGTTCGGGTTGAGGAACCAGTGGCGGGCCGAGGCGAACCACCATGCCGCCGCGAAGCCGAGGACCGCCAGGACCGCGATGGGGGCGTAGTTGAAGGTCTCCCAGGTGACCGGGGAGACCTGGGGGAGCATGAAGAGGATCGTGATCACGCCCACCCAGACGACCGCCACGATGCCGATCGGGCGCGACCAGCGGCCCAGGTGCCACGGCCCCCGTTCGAACGCCTCGCCCTTGCGCAGCCGGAGCAGGGTGGGGATGACGTACGCGATGTAGAGGCCGATCACCGCGATCGACGTCACCGCCGCGTACGCGGTCACGTTGATCAGGTACGGCAGGCCGAGGACCAGCGCGCCCAGCGCCGCGAGCCACACCGCCGCGACGGGCGTACGCGTACGCGGGTTCACCGTGTGCCAGAGGTTGGAGTACGGCAGCGCCCCGTCGCGCGAGAAGGCGTAGATCATGCGGGAGTTGGCGGTCACCGACGCCATGCCGCAGAAGAGCTGCGCGCCGATGACGACGAGGAGCAGGAGCTTGCCCGCCGTCGCGCCGAGCGCGTCCAGGAGGATCTGGGCCGGCGGTACGCCCGTCGGCGACGTGAGGGCGCCGTCGTACGACTGGATCGCGAAGGTGAAGCCGAGGAGGAGGACGAAGCCCGCGATCCACGACGTCCAGATGGACTGGACGATGCCCTTGGGCCCGGCCGTGGACGCGTCGTGCGTCTCCTCCGTCATGTGCGCCGAGGCGTCGTACCCGGTGAAGGTGTACTGCGCCATCAGCAGGCCCAGCAGCACCACGTAGAAGCTGCTGCCCCAGCCCGTGTTGTTCACGAACTCCGTGAAGACGAAGGACGCGGACTGGTGCTGGTCCGGTACGAAGGTCAGCGCGCCGACGATGACCGCGACGCCCACGACGTGCCACCACACGCTGACGCTGTTGAGGAGGCCGACGATCCGTACGCCGAAGGTGTTCAGCAGGCCGTGCAGGACCAGGATGGCGGCGAAGAGCAGGATGGTGCGGCCGGGGGTGACCTCGAAGTCGAACTGCAGGTTCAGGTACGCGCCCAGGAACGAGGCCGCGCCGAAGTCGATGCCGGCGGTCACGGCGACCTGGCCGAGGACGTTGAACCAGCCCGTGAACCACGCCCAGGCCGCCGCCGTACGCGGCGGAGCCAGGCGGTGGGCCCAGAAGTACAGGCCCGCGGAGGTCGGGTACGCCGAACAGATCTCGGCCATCGCCAGCCCGACGAACAGGGTCATGAGACCCACTGCCACCCAGCCCCAGGTGATCACCGCCGGGCCACCGGTGTTCATGCCGAACAGGTAGAGCGTCAGGCAGCCCGACAGGACCGAGATGATCGTGAAGGAGACCGCGTAGTTGGAGAACGCCGACATGCGGCGGGCGAGAACCTGCGTGTATCCGAGCTGGGCCAGCCGCTCTTCGTCCGACAGCCCACTCACTCTGGCGTCTTCTGTCATGCCCCCAGCAATTCCCTCGCCGGGGGTATGACATGCGCCACAGTGCGGTTGATCTGGCCGAAACACGGCCGGTGGGGTTCCGGCCCGGCCCCCGGCCCCTAGACGTCCGTCATGCCGAGCTGCAGGGAGGTGACCTGATGCGGGCTGAGTACCCCGGCATGGACATGCAGCTCGTCCACAACCCCCTGCAGGTACTCGCCCCAGCCCCCGTCCACCCGCGACCGCCCGACCTCGATGCCGGTCCTCGCCGTCCAGCCCGGCCGGTACGACGCCCGCGCCGAGACCGTCCCGTCGGCGTACAGCAGGATCTCGTCGGCCGCGTCGTCGTACACGAGCGACAGATGGTGGTCGTAGTCCGGGGACGCCCAGCTGTCGTCCGCGGTGAGCGTGGTCCTCTCGCCGTCCGAGTCCGTCAGAGTCACCTGCCACTGCTGCGAGGCGCCCGAGTAGCGGACGACGGCGACGGAACCGTCCTCACCCGGCAGCGACAGCACCGTCATCGGCCGGTCCTGCGCCGCGGAGTCGATCCGTACGTGCGCGGAGAGCGAGAAACTGTCCCCGGTGTCGACGACCGGCCCGTCCGCCGCGGCGAAGTCGCCGTCGCCGTCCAGCACCAGATGTCCGTCGCCGACGATGGGGTACGGGGCCGAACCGCAGTCCGGGTCGGACCCCGGGTCGCAGGAGTCGTCGGCGCGGTAGATCCTCGCGTCGCCGCCGAGCGTCAACGGCAGTCCGCCGTCCCGCTCGGGGCTGCTGCCGCCCGTCGCCTCGTCGAGCGCCCAGTACCCCTTGCTCGCGGTGCCGCGCTTCGCATGCGTGGCGGCCTCGGGAGCGACGACCACCCGGTCCCACACGCGTACGTCGGCCAGCGCGCCGTGCCAGTTGCGGCTCGCGGCGCCCTGGCTCCGCCCGATCTGGAGGGCCCCGGACGTCGAGGGCGGCGTGACGTTCTCGGCCGTGCCGACCGGCCTGCCGTTCACATACAGGCGGGCCGTCCCGGCCACCGGGTCGTGGACGCCCGTCAGCTGCGCCCACTCGCCGCTCTCCGGCACTCCGCCCCGTACGACCGAGTCGCCCACCGTGAACGACCAGGCGCCGTCGTCCGTCCCCAGCCCGAACGCCGCCACGTCCGCGCCGCCGTCCTGGCTCACCGCCGCCAGGTCCTCGGCGAGGGAGTCCGGACGTACCCAGGCGCTGACGGTGAAGGCCCCTGCCGGGTCGGCCGCCGGGGCGCCGCTGGTCAGGTACGCCCCGTCCGTGCCGTCGAACCCGGCCGCTCCCGTCACCGCGGTCCGTGCGGGACCCTCGGCGCCGAATTCGACCCCGTCGCCCGCCGTCGCGGGACGGCCGCCCGCGCCTGCCGCCGCCTCGCCGGCCCCTGCCGCGTCGGCGAGCTTCCACGCGGCGACGGGCGTACGGCCCTCGCGCACGCGGAACAGGTATTCACTGGGCGCGCTCGCGTTGCCCGCCCGGTCGATGGCCTTGACCGTGAGCCTGGGGATGCCGGAGGACTGCGGCAGGTAGGTGAGCACGACCGGGCCTCCGGGCTCCGCCGGCCTCACGGTCCCTGAGCCCCCGTCCTGGAAGGAGTAGAGGTAGGACACTGTGTCATCCGACGTGGAGTCGACGGTGAACGTGCCGTACGTGCCCACCCCGTCGTGCCACTCGTCGTCCTCGGAGTACTCCGGGTACTCCGGCGACGACACGGAGGGCTCCGCGGGCGCCACGTCGTCGTACACGAAGGCGCACGACCGGCCTTCGCCGTCGGAGCTCCACGGCCCCCACACCGTGCCGTCGTTCGCCCGCACCCGCCAGCTCACGTCGGTGAACGCCGGGACCTCGGACGGCACGGTCCAGCTGAACGACGAACCGCTGGACTTGGCGGTCGTCTCGACCGTACGCACCTGAGGATCGCCCGCTTCGTCCGTCCAGGACACCTCGAACTGGGCACTCACCCGGTTCCCGTCCGGGTCGCTCAGCACCGCGGACAGCGTCGGCTGCCGGCGCACGTACGTCGGGTCCGCCCCACTCGCACAGGCCGCGCTCCCGGTCGTCAGGTCGGCCGACGCGGGCTGCGACGGCGGCCGGTTCTCGGCCGCCGCGGCCGTCCACGGGGTGAACGCGACGGCCGACGACGCGAGCGTCACAGCGATCGCGCCGCGTACGAGGGCATGACGAACTGGTGGCTTCAACGGGTCCCCTCCCCTGGGCCCGGCGATCCACCGGGCCGTCCGATTCCGCGCCGGAGCGTAACAGCCGGTCACGGCAGGGGAGTTGTCATTTTTCGGCGCCCGGACGGCTCCGGCGCGCGCCCCCGCGAGCAGGCCGCACCCGCGAACGCCGAAGGGCCCGGACGACCGAGGTCGTCCGGGCCCTTCGCGTGCTACGTCGCTACGGCGTCAGCTGGGGCGCTGTCAGCCGTTGCGCTTCCAGCGCGGCTTGTCGTCGCGGCGGAAGGAGGAGCCGGTGGAGCCGGAACCCGAGCCGGAGCCCGCGCCACGGTGGTCGTCGCGGCGGCCGGACGGGCGGTCGTGGCCGCCGGAGCGGAAGCCGCCACCGGTGGGACGGTCGCTCCGGTCACGGTTGAACGGACGGTCGCTGCCACGGTGACCACCGGAGGGGCGGTCGTCTCGGCGGAAGCCACCGCCGGTGGGACGGTCGCCGTCACGGCGGTCACGGTTGAAGCCGCCACCGGAGCCACCCGTGGGACGGTCGTCGCGGCGGAAGCCGCCACGGTCGCCACCGCGGTCGTCACGACGGTCGTCCCGGCGGAAGCCGCCCGAGGGACGGTCGTCACGACGGTCGAAGGAACGGCCGCCACCACGCTCGTCGTCCCGGCGGAAACCACCGGAGGGACGCTCGTCACGACGGTCACGGTTGAAGCCGCCCGAGGGACGGTCGTCACGGCGGAAGCCACCGCCGGTGGGACGGTCGCCGTCACGGCGGTCACGGTTGAAGCCGCCACCGGAGCCACCCGAGGGACGGTCGTCGCGGCGGAAGCCGCCACGGTCGCCACCGCGGTCGTCACGACGGAAACCACCGGACGGGCGGTCGTCACGACGGTTGTCGCGACGCTCGTAGTTGCCACGGTCGTCCCGGCGCTGACGCTGCTCGTCGCGCGGCTCGGCGGCCTGCGCCACCGGCTCCTGCGCCACGGCCACCGCGGCGGCCTCGACGACGGCGGCAGCCTCGGCCAGCGCGGCTTCCGGGTCCTCGCCACGCTCACGCGCGGAACGGGCGACCAGACGGTCGGCCTCCTCGCGCAGCTCGACGGCACGCCGCTGCGCGCGCTCCAGCTCCTTGGTGAGCTGCGACACCTCGCGCTCGGCCTGCTGCGCCGCGTTGCCCGCGGACTCGGCCTGGACCTCGGTCATCGACCGGGCGCCCGTGATCTCCGCGACCTCCGGGTCGAAGGCGGCGCCGCCCTGGATGATGTGGCGCGTGGCGTCGACGCCCGCGTCCTCCATCTGGCGGAAGATCTGCCGGCGCTGGTGCGGCAGGGAGAGCGACACGACCGTGCCGCTGCGCCCCGCACGGGCCGTACGGCCGGAACGGTGCAGGTAGTCCTTGTGGTCACCGGCCGGGTCCACGTTCAGGACCAGGTCGATGCCGTCGACGTGGATGCCGCGGGCGGCGACGTCGGTCGCGACGAGCGCGTTGACGTAGCCCTTCTTGAAGTCTTCGAGAACGCGCGTACGGGCGCCCTGCGTCATGCCGCCGTGCAGCGCGTCGGCCTTCACGCCCGAGTCGCACAGCTGCTCGGCGATACGGTCGGCGCCCAGCTGGGTGCGGACGAAGATGATCGTGCGGCCCTTGCGGGAGGCGATCGCGGCGGTGACCGGCGCCTTGTCCTTGGGCTTCACGATCAGGATGTGGTGCGACATGGTCGTGACGTTGCCCTGGGCGCTGTCGACCTCGTGCGTCACCGGGTTGGTGAGGTAGCGCTTGACCAGCGTGGAGATCTCGTTCTCCATCGTGGCCGAGAACAGCATGCGCTGGCCGCCGCCGGGGATCTGGTCGAGCAGCTCGGTGACCTCGGGCAGGAAGCCCAGGTCCGACATCTGGTCGGCCTCGTCGAGCACGGCGACCTGGACGTTCTCCAGGGAGCAGGCGCCGCGGTTGATGATGTCGCGCAGGCGGCCCGGGGTGGCGACGAGGACGTCGACGCCGCGCTCCAGGGCGTAGATCTGGTTGCCCATCGACGTACCGCCGCAGACGACCTTCATCTTGAGGCCGAGGACGTCGCCGTACGGCTGGAGGGCGTCCGCGACCTGCATCGCGAGTTCACGCGTCGGCGTGAGGATGATGCCGCGGGGCTTCTTCTTCTCGGTGTGGCCGCCGGAGAGCTGCGTGAGCAGCGGCAGGCCGAAGGAGAGGGTCTTGCCGGAGCCGGTACGGCCGCGGCCGAGGATGTCCTTGCCGGCCAGGGCGTCCGGGATGGTCGCGGCCTGGATCGGGAAGGGGCTGGTCACACCGTTCTGCGAGAGCTTGCGCACGACGCCCTCGGGGAGACCGAGGTCGGTGAAGGTGACCTCAGGGGTCTCGGGGGTCTCAGAGGTCTGGGGAGCCGCGGAAAGCTCGGGGGCCGCGGTCTCTTCGGTCACCTCGGGCGCCTCGTTCTCGGGCACGACGATGTGATCAGTACTGGAAATGGACATGCGAATGCGAAACCTTCCGGAGTCTCTTCGGCACGCGCCCGTCAACTCCGTGATTTCGCAAACGACCGCCTCAATGCGGTCAGCCACGGCAAGGGAGAGTACGCGCCACGCGGCGCTCTGTGATGGCGCCGGGCGATGGGATCAAACGATCTACTACCATACGCACCCTGTGCCGCTCAAGGCAAACTGAGGCCGAATGTCCAGGTCAGAGGCCCGCACGCCACCCGCACCCCGCCTGCACATCCATCCCCGCACCCCGCCCGCACCTCCATGCGCCGCACCCCGCCCGCACATCCATGCACCCGGACGCCGCTCAGGCCTCGATCCCGGCCCGCGGCGCCGGCTCCCGACGCTCGACGAGCTGCGGCTCGGGCTCCGGGTGCGCCGAGGACGACGGCTCGGCGGTGGTCGGGTCCGGGGACGGCGGCGGGGTCTCCTTGGGAGGCGTCGGCTCCGGGTCCTCACGCGTCGGCGTGGGCTGCTCCTTCGTCGGCGAAGGCGCCCCTGGCCTGGGCTTCTTCCCGCCGCTCTCACCCTTGGCCGGCTTCTTCGGCGCGGCCGAACCGCTCTCCCCCGCCGACGGCGACGCCGACCCGGACGCCGACCTGCCCGGCTTCGCCCTGGCGTGTTTTCCGTCACTCGCCCCGTGCCGGCCGGAGTCGCCGCCGCTCACCGCGGACCCCCCGTCGGGTTCCTCGCCGCCCTGCTGCCCCGCCGAGTGGGAGGGCCTGACCCGGCTGCTCCCCTCGTCGTCGCCGACGCTCATGCAGCCCGCGGAGGCGGCGACTGCCAGGGCCGCGGCGGCCAGACGGACGGGTACGTACATGGCGCGCACGGGCAGCTACCTCCGGGTGGGGTCCCCCTGCCCGGACCGAGCCGGGAACGCGGGGACGGGAGCGCGAGGAAGGGTATGGGGAGTCCCCCTGCCCAACTCCCGCCGCCCACAAGAGGACACGCGGCCGTATGCGCCCTGTGCACACGAGGCGCGTACGGGGCACTCACGGGGCCGGACGTCAGCCGTATCCCAGGGCGTGCAGGCGCGCGTCGTCGATGCCGAAGTGGTGGGCGATCTCGTGCACCACCGTGACCTCGGTCTCGGCCACCACCTCCTCGCGCGTCCCGCACATCCGCAGCGTGGGCCCCCGGTAGATCGTGATCCGGTCCGGCAGCACCCCGGCGTACCACTCACCGCGATCGGTCAGCGGGGTCCCCTCGTAGAGCCCGAGCAGCTCGGGATCGTCGGCGGGCGGTTCGTCCTCGACGAACACCGCCACGTTGTCCATCAGCCGCGTCAGCTCCGGCGGAATCCGGTCCAGGGCCTCGGCGACCAGTTCCTCGAACTCCTCGCGCGTCATCTCCAGCACAAGACCATTGTCCGGTACGGACGCCCGGACGGTAGGGGTGCCGCGGACGCGACCCGCGACGGACGGCGGTCGGCAGACGGCAGACGGCAGACGGCGCTCCGCATACCCGCCCCGCCGCTTGGGCATACGGGCCCAATGGCCCGCGTCCCCGCTGCCGCCGCTCTGCTCCGCGTACGGAAGGCTCCCCGCATCCTCGTACGGCACTACCGCTCACGCCGTTCCCAGCCCGCCATCGAACTCGTCCACCAGCCGCACCCCTACGCCCGTGCGCTCGGGCTCGTCGCCGTCGTGCTGCTCGGCGCGTGGCTCGGCCTGCTGGTCGTCGGGAACGTCCGGGCGCCGGTCGGCCCCATGGACACCACGATGACCCTGCGCCCCTCCCTCACCGGCGGGACGAAGATCAACGTCTCCCCGCTCGGCGCCCTCGAACTCCGCAGCCACACCGCTCCCCTGCGCCTCGACGTGGACGTCGACCAGCTCGACCCGGTCCGCTCGCAGGCCCTCGTCGACCATCCGGAACGGCTCTCCGGCCTCCAGGACGAGGTCGCCGAGGACGTCGGCGCCGGCACGCTCGACCTGGCCGTACGGTCCTGTGCCGCCGTGGTCGCCGGTGCGACGGGGCTCGGCCTCGCCGTCTACCGCCGCCCGCGCCGGGCCCTCGCGGCGGGCGGCCTGGCGCTGACCCTGCTGGCCGCCTGCGGGGCGACGGCCTTCGCCACCTGGAACCCCAAGTCGGTCCTGGAACCGAAGTTCTCGGGCCTGCTCTCCTCGGCACCCTCGGTCGTCGGCAACGCGCGCAGCATCGTCAGCGAGTTCGACGTCTACCAGAAGGAACTGGCCCGCCTGGTGACGAACGTGACGAAGCTGTACGACGTCACGTCCACGCTGCCCGCGTACGCGCCGGACCCCTCCACGATCCGGGTCCTGCACGTCTCCGACATCCATCTCAACCCGGCGAGCTGGAAGATCATCGCGTCGCTGGTGAAGCAGTACAAGATCGATGTCATCGTCGACTCCGGCGACACCATGGACCACGGGACGGCGGCGGAGAACGGCTTCCTGGACCCGGCGGCCGACCTCGGCGCCCCGTACGTCTGGGTGCGCGGCAACCACGACGGGCGCGTCACCCAGGACTACTTGAAGCGCATGAAGAACGTGCACGTCCTCGACGACGGCCGCGCGGTCTCGGTCGCCGGCCTGCGCTTCGCGGGGATCGGGGACCCGCAGTTCACCCCGGACCGCTCGGCCGGGGTGGGCGGCGCCGGACAGTCGGAGGTACTGGCGGGAGCCCGCCTCGCCTCCTCCCTCCGCGACCAGGAGGCGGCCGGGACCCCGGTCGACATCGCGGTCGCACACAACCCCACCGCCGCGCGCGAGACGGACGGGGACGTGCCGCTGGTGCTGGCCGGCCATGTCCACCACCAGGAGATGGAGGTCCTGAAGTACGGCACGCGGCTGCGCATCGAGGGCTCCACGGGCGGCGGCGGACTGCGTGCGCTGGAGGGCGACGATCCCGCGCCGATCGAGACGTCGATCCTCTACCTGGACCGCGACACCCGGCGGCTCCAGGCCTGGGACGAGATCAAACTGGGCGGGCTCGGACTGACGACGGCCGAGGTCAGCCGCCATCTCCCGAAGGAGAACCAGCCCGGCGCGCCCGCCTCCACGACCCCTTCCACCCCCGCCCCGTAAACCGTTTTGGCGATCCCTCCCGACATCCCATATGCTTCTCACGTCCCCGACGCGCTGCGAAGCGCCCAGGTGGGCCGATAGCCCTCATCGTCTAGCGGCCTAGGACGCCGCCCTTTCAAGGCGGTAGCACGGGTTCGAATCCCGTTGGGGGCACGTAATACCGTGTGCGAGACTGAGTTCGCTCGCTCGTGCACAAGCTTGGTCCTGTGGAGCAGTTTGGAGTGCTCGCCACCCTGTCAAGGTGGAGGCCGCGGGTTCAAATCCCGTCAGGACCGCTGCGGTTGTTGTTTGAACCGCGTGGCTGGGTAGCTCAGTTGGTACGAGCGATCGCCTGAAAAGCGATAGGTCGCCGGTTCGATCCCGGCCCCAGCCACTTCTCGAAGGCCCCGTCCAGTTGGACGGGGCCTTCGCCGTGGCCGGGGCCTTTGCCCTGCGGCCGGCCGGCGGGTCCTTCGGCTGCGGGTCCGTGGGGGTCGGCCGCGCAGTTCCCCGCGCCCCTCAAGAGCGCCAGCGCTCCGCTCGGGCCGCCGCCCCGCCGCGTGGGCCGGGCCCGATTCGCAACCCCCGGGGCCTTTGCCGTGCGGCCGGCGCCGGCGGGTCCTTCGGCTGCGGGTCCATGGGGGTTGGCCGCGCAGTTCCCCGCGCCCCTTAAAAGCGCCAGCGCGCCACTCGGGCCGACGGGGCGTGGGCCGGGGGGCGGGGCCCCGTTCGGGGCGGCGGTCTGAGCCCTGCATTCGGCGTCCTGCAGGGCACGCGCCTTTTAGGGGCGCGGGGAACTGCGCGGCCAGCCCCCACCGGCCCGCAGCCGAAGGACTCGTCGGCGCCGGCCACATGACGCAGGGTCCCGGGGCCATGGAGCCTCGGGGGCTCGGGGGCTCGGGGGCTCGTCTCGTAGGTTCCCGTGACGCCGTCAGGTCGCCGCGCCCGTCGTCGAGGATTCCGGCGGTGGGGTGCCCGCCGCGTGGGACGGACCCCCGGTTCGGCCTCCTGGGTGGCGGTGGCGCCACGTCCAGAACACCGCGCAGGACAGCAGGGCCCAGCCGGTCAGGACCAGGAACGGAAAGACGTGCTGGTGGCCGGCGAAGTACACCGCCGTGTGCTGGGCGTTGACCGAGCCGCCGGGCGGGAGCCAGCGGCCGATGACGCCGAGCGGGGACGGCAGCAGGGGCCAGGAGACCGCGCCGCCCGACGAGGGGTTGCCGAGCATGACCATCAGCCCCCAGGTGGGCAGCATCGCCCAGCGCCCGAACAGGGTGTTGAACATCGTGAAGACCATGCCGGACGTGAACATGGTCAGCGCGAGGATCAGCCAGGACTCGACGAACGGCAGCTTCAAAGCGCCGAGGATCCAGTCGACCGCCACCACGATCACGAAACCGCCGAGCAGGGAGTACGCGGCGGTGAACGCGATGCGTTCCACCGGGTTCAGCCCCCGCGCGTGCACGCTGAGCTGGATCGCCCCGATGAAGCCGATGATCACGGCCGCCAGGGAGATGTAGAAGATGGCGAGGCCCCGCGGATCGCCCTCCTGGAGCGGCTTGATGTCCCGGACCGTGACCGCCACCCCCGTGGCCTTGCCGACCGCCGGCGCCGCCTGTTCCAGCAGTTCCGCGACCGAGGCCCCGGACGCCCCGGAGACGTCGAGGACCACCGCCCTGCCGTTGTCCCGCGTATCGAGGATGGCGAAGACCTTCTGGTCGTCGACCGCCCGCACGGCCGCCGCCCGGCTGTCGTACGCGTGGATCTTCAGGGAGGCGTCGAGCGCCTTCTCCATCTCGGCGAGGAACGCCTTGCCCCGCCCCTCCTCGTACGAGCCCACGATCGCGGTCGGCACATGGCGCGGGGTCGGGTTCGCCATGGAGTACGTGTACGAGCCCGCGAAGAGGCCGGCCGCCGCGGCGAGGATCAGCACCAGCACCGACGCGGGAAGGAAGGGGGACTCCTTGAAGGAGGCCCAGCGTTCGCGCCGCGTGGGCGGTCTGCCATGGGCACCGTGCGGCATCTCGGACATACGCCCACGCTAAAGGCGCATAAAGGATATTTCTCTGCGACGGTCACCTCTAGCGGCCTCGGAGCCCTGCCTGCCGGACAGGCCCCCGCGCAAAAGCGTTCGCCCCACGTTTCCCCGAGGTGAGATCCTGGACCGCGTATGTCTACGCATCCTGCCCCCGCCCTCGGCGATCTCGCCTCCCGTCTGGCCGAGCTGTCACTGCGCGACGCGCACCGGCTCGGGCGCAGGCTCGAAGGCGCGCGCCGGATCCGCAAGCCAGAGGCCCGCGCCGCCGTCACCGCCGAGATCGAGACGGAGGTGGCGAGGGCCGAGACCCGCATGGCCGAGCGGCGCGGCCGCGTGCCCACCGTCTCGTACCCCGAGCAGCTGCCCGTCAGTCAGAAGAAGGACGTGATCGCGGACGCCATCCGTGATCACCAGGTCGTCATCGTCGCGGGCGAGACCGGCTCCGGCAAGACGACCCAGATCCCCAAGATCTGTCTGGAGCTGGGCCGTGGCGTCCGCGGCATGATCGGGCACACCCAGCCCCGCCGGATCGCCGCCCGGACCGTCGCGGAGCGGGTCGCCGACGAGCTGGACACCCCGCTGGGCGAGGCCGTCGGCTGGAAGGTCCGCTTCACCGACCAGGTCAGCCCGGAGGCCACCTTCGTCAAGCTGATGACGGACGGCATCCTGCTCGCCGAGGTCCAGACGGACCGCGAGCTGCGCGCGTACGACACGATCATCATCGACGAGGCCCACGAGCGGTCCCTGAACATCGACTTCCTGCTCGGCTATCTGGCCCAGCTGCTCCCGAAGCGGCCGGACCTGAAGGTCGTCATCACCTCCGCGACCATCGACCCGGAGCGGTTCTCCCGGCACTTCGGGGACGCGCCGATCGTCGAGGTCAGCGGACGTACGTACCCCGTCGAGGTGCGGTATCGCCCGCTCCTCGAAGAGGACGGCGACGACGCCGACCGCGACCAGATCACCGCGATCTGCGACGCCGTCGAGGAGTTGCAGGGCGAGGGCAAGGGCGACATCCTCGTCTTCCTCTCCGGGGAGCGGGAGATCCGCGACACGGCGGACGCGCTGGAGAAGAGGAAGTACCGGTTCACCGAGGTGCTCCCTCTCTACGCGCGCCTCTCGCACGCCGAGCAGCACCGCGTGTTCCAGCAGCACACGGGGCGCAGGATCGTTCTGGCGACCAACGTCGCCGAGACCTCCCTCACCGTCCCGGGCATCAAGTACGTGATCGACCCGGGCAACGCCCGTATCTCCAGATACAGCCACCGCACCAAGGTCCAGCGGCTGCCCATCGAGGCGATCTCGCAGGCCAGCGCCAACCAGCGCAAGGGCCGCTGTGGTCGTACGAGCGACGGCATCTGCATCCGGCTGTACTCCGAGGACGACTTCCTCGCCCGCCCGGAGTTCACCGACGCCGAGATCCTCCGTACGAACCTGGCGTCCGTCATCCTCCAGATGACCGCGGCCGGGCTCGGCGAGATCGAGAAGTTCCCCTTCATCGACCCGCCGGACCACCGCAACATCCGCGACGGCGTCCAGCTCCTCCAAGAGCTCAACGCCCTCGACCCGACGGAGAAGGACCCGCGCAAGCGGCTCACCGACACCGGCCGCAAGCTCGCCCAGCTGCCCGTCGACCCGCGCCTGGCCCGCATGGTCCTGGAGGCCGACAAGAACGGGTGCGTCCGCGAGGTCATGGTGATCGCCGCCGCGCTCTCCATCCAGGACCCGCGCGAGCGGCCGTCGGAGAAGCAGACGCAGGCGGACCAGCAGCACGCCCGCTTCAAGGACGAGACGTCCGACTTCCTCGCGTACCTCAACCTCTGGCGGTACGTGCGCGAGCAGCAGAAGGAGCGCGGCTCGTCCTCTTTCCGTCGCATGTGCAAGCAGGAGTACCTGAACTTCCTGCGGATCCGCGAGTGGCAGGACATCTACACGCAGCTGCGGACCGTCGCCAAGCAAATGGGCATCCAGCTCAACGAGGACGACGCTCCCGAGCAGCACGTCCACCTCTCCCTGCTGGCCGGCCTGCTCTCCCACATCGGCATGAAGGACGTGAAGGAGACCGGGAAGGAGGGCGGCAAGGACGGCGGGAAGGACGGCCGCAGCAGCGCGAAGAACGACTACGTGGGCGCACGCAACGCCAAGTTCGCGATCTTCCCCGGCTCGGCCCTCTTCAAGAAGCCCCCGCGCTTCGTGATGTCCGCCGAACTCGTCGAGACGTCCCGGCTGTGGGCCCGCGTCAACGCGAAGATCGAGCCCGAGTGGATCGAACCGCTCGCCGAGCACCTGCTGAAGCGCACGTACAGCGAACCGCACTGGGAGAAGGACCAGGCTGCGGTGATGGCGTACGAGAAGGTCACCCTGTACGGGGTGCCGATCGTCGCCCAGCGGAAGGTCAACTACGGGCGCATCGACCCCGAGATCAGCCGCGAGCTCTTCATCCGCAACGCACTCGTCGAGGGCGACTGGCGTACGCACCACAAGTTCTTCTCCGACAACCGCCGGCTCCTCACCGAGGTCGAGGAGCTGGAGCACCGGGCGCGGCGCCGGGACATCCTGGTCGACGACGACACGCTCTTCGACTTCTACGAGGAGCGGGTGCCCGCCCATGTCGTGTCCGGCGCGCACTTCGACTCCTGGTGGAAGCACAAGCGGCAGGAAGAGCCCGAACTCCTCGACTTCGAGCGCTCGATGCTCATCCGCGAGACCGCCGGGGCGGTCACCAAGGACGACTATCCGGACTCGTGGCGGCAGGGGCGGCTGAAGTTCCCCGTCACGTACCAGTTCGAGCCGGGCGCCGACGCGGACGGTGTGACCGTCCACATTCCGCTGCAGGTGCTGAACCAGGTC
Organism: Streptomyces dioscori; assembly: GCF_003024195.1. Taxonomy (GTDB): domain Bacteria; phylum Actinomycetota; class Actinomycetes; order Streptomycetales; family Streptomycetaceae; genus Streptomyces; species Streptomyces dioscori. Next base: position 221,255 of record NZ_KZ679052.1, on the reverse strand, counting down.
ACGGACGAGGGCTTCGAGTGGCAGATCCCGGGGCTGCGGGAGCAGGTCGTCACCGAGCTGATCCGTTCTCTCCCCAAACCGATCCGCCGCAACTACGTTCCGGCGCCCAACTTCGCGCAGCGGTTCCTGGAGCGGGCGGTGCCCCTGCAGGAGCCCCTGACCGTGACGATGGCGCGCGAGCTGAAGCGCATGGTCGGAGTGCCTCTCACCGCCGACGACTTCGACTGGTCCCGGCTCGACGACCACCTGAAGATCACCTTCCGGATCGTCGACGAGCGGCGCCGCAAGCTGGCCGAGGATAAGGACCTGGAGGCCCTCAAGGTCCGGCTGAAGCCGAAGGCGCGCCAGGCGATCTCGCAGGCCGCGGCGGCGACGGCCCAGCGGGAGGGCGGGGAGTCCCTGGAGCGGACCGGGCTGACCGACTGGACCATCGGCTCCCTCACCCGCCTCTTCGAGACGCGCCGGGCGGGCCAGCCGGTGAAGGCGTACCCGGCTCTGGTCGACGAAGGGCCGAAGGCGAACACCGTCTCCGTACGCCTCTTCGACACCGAGGCCGAACAGCAGCAGGCGATGTGGAAGGGCACGCGGCGGCTCATCCTGCGCAACATCCCGGTGAATCCGGCGAAGTTCGCGTCGGACAAGCTCACCAACGCCCAGAAGCTGGCCCTTTCCGCGAATCCGCACGGGTCGATCCAGGCCCTGTTCGACGACTGCGCGACGGCCGCCGCCGACAAGCTCATCGGCGACTTCGGCGGCCCGGCCTGGGACGAGGAGTCGTACCGGAAGCTGTACGACAAGGTGCGCGCGGAGATCGTCGACACGACGGTCCGCACGGTCGGCCAGGTCGAACAGGTGCTGGCCGCCTGGCAGGCCTGTGAACGCCGTCTGAAGGGCGTACGCAGCCCTGTGCTGCTCGCCAACCTGACGGACGTACGGACGCAGCTGGACGCCCTCGTACGGCCCGGCTTCGTCACGGCGACGGGCCTGCGGCGGCTGCCGGACCTGATGCGCTATCTGGTCGCGGCGGACCGCCGTCTGCAGCAGATGCCGACGAACGCGCAGCGGGACACCAGTCGGATGGAGAAGGTCCACGAGATGCAGGACGAGTACGCCTGGCTGCTGGAGCAGTTGCCGCAGGGCCGCCCCGTCCCCTCCTCCGTCCGGGACATCCGCTGGATGATCGAGGAGCTGCGCGTCAGCTACTTCGCGCACGCGCTGGGCACGGCGTATCCGGTCTCCGACAAGCGCATCGTGAAGGCGATCGACGCGGCCGCTCCGTAACGGCGTCCGCACACCGGGTGAGTTCGCTCGGGGGGCCAACCCTCCTGTACAGTCTTGTCTCGCAGCGCAACGCAAGATCGCACTGCGAAACAAGGTCCTGTGGAGCAGTTTGGAGTGCTCGCCACCCTGTCAAGGTGGAGGCCGCGGGTTCAAATCCCGTCAGGACCGCAGAAGAAGAACAAGAAGGCCCCGCATCCGGAAACGGAAGCGGGGCCTTCTTGTTGCGCCCACCCTCCCGAGGGCCCCTCCGGGGCCTCCCAGGGGCGCGGGGAACTGCGCGGCCAACCCCCACCGGCCCGCACCCGACATTCCACGGCACCCCCACCCCCTGGGGGCGCGGGGAACTGCGCGACAAGCCCCCGTCGACCCGCAGCCGACGAACGGGCCCACCACCCCAATCGCCGCCACAGATCCCAACAACACCCCCACAGACCCCATCAGGCCCGTCCGCCGTCCACACGCCCTTGACGCCGCCACATTCCCCAAGTACCTACAGAACAAAGCCCCAGACCCCACCGGAGGTGACCATGGCGGCGACCGCTCGGCATGAGACGCGAGCCCTGCTCCGCGCCCACCTGTCGGCCGCCTCAGGACACCGCCACCGGACGAGGCACTGCCCGATCTGCCACCGCCTCCTGCGACTGGCCTCGGAGGCCGGCCCCGAGGACCTGGACGGCACCCCGGAGGACGACGGCCCCGCCCCGGCGTGACCGCCCGTGTCATCGCCCACGTGACCGCCCGCGCGATCGCCGCGTACGCGCCCGCGTGATCCGCCCGTCTGAACGAAGGCCGCGTCTCAACTACCCCTCACGCGGCCCCAGATGAACGCGTCCCCCAATAGCGCAGGTATGCCACGCGCAACAAGAACCCCGGCATGTGACGGGTGTCACCGCATAAGTTTTCAAACCTGCGGATCTTACCCCCCACCTACAACAGGTCAATTTAATATGTGCAATTGCACCGAGCCCCAGAGGGACTCACAGCCGATCCGACAGTCTCGCCCAGACTGCGACAAGGCCACTCACAGACCGACCCGGTAAGCGCGCACACCCCATGACCAGCGCACAAAAAAAGATCGCGCTGGACCCGGCGGAGTCCAGCGCGATCTACGACGCACCCACAGTGCTAGTGGTTCTTGCTCGGGCGGGGACCCCGTTGGGGCGGGATCCGCGTCGCTTGGTACTTGGGTGGTGCTTGGATGACGCGTGAAGCGGTACTTGCGTCAGGGCCCTGCCGACAAGTTGGGGGACCTGCCGAAATACCCTGCTATGTGGCTATGCAGTTGTTGTTCAGGCTTCGCTGCGCTGCTGCGGGATGCCCGCGAGCAGAGCACGTACCTCTGCTTCGCGGTAACGGCGATGCCCACCCAGCGTGCGGATCGACGTGAGCTTGCCGGCCTTCGCCCACCGCGTGACCGTCTTAGGGTCCACGCGGAACATCGTGGCGACCTCAGCCGGGGTCAGCAGCGGCTCGGCATCAGGGGTGCGAGCGGTCATGAGCGGCCTCCTCGGGAGAACCGATCGTTCTCGGTTCTTTCCTCTAAATTCTGCACCTTGACCCGCGTTGCCCGAAATGGCGGATGCGGGTCGAGTCGGTTATAGGACGAACGGCTTGTCCTCGGCACTACAACTACACCATCCGTCCAGCCACGTCGGCCAAACCGATGGAATTGCCCTCCCAGGTGTTCATCAGCGACGGAAGCCGATGGACCATGCCATAGCGGACAGTCACGCCACTGTGACGATCAGTCACAGGACGATCAGGAGTCACGTGACCCCCCTGCAGCGCAATGCCGAGATTCCACCCAAACGTGGGCAGAGAGAGCCCTCCCCGGACTCCTTGTCCTATTTTGGCATGAGGAGGGCCGTTGGGCGCAAGGTCCGTGTTAGTGCCGTCCGTCACCCTTACCCCGTACGACCCGGATCGGGACTTACGTCCTGTCAGGCTCCGTGACGCACAGGAACCGGGCGCCCGAAGAGCCTCCGTGCGCCCCTCAGTTCGCCGAGCGCCGGTCCCGTACCGAACGCCACCGTTCCACGAGCCGACCGTATGCCTCGCCCGCGCCGGGCCCGTCGCCCGTGCGCAACGCCTCGATGCCCTCGGCGACATCGGCGGCGGAATGGTCGCCGTCCAGCTCCCCCGCGGGCAGCACGTGGACGAGGCCGCCGTAGTCAAGCTCCACCAGCGAGCGCGGATGGAACTCCTCCAGCCAACGCCCCACGTCCACCAGGCCGTCGATGAGCGGACCCTCGTCGAGGGTGTCCCGCAGCGTCCGCAGGGCCCGCGCCACCCGCCGCCGCGCCTGCACCATCGGCGTGCGGTAGCGCAGCACGGGAGCGTCCTGCTCGGCCCGCGAAGCGCCCCCGGACCCGGCGCCCTTGTCGTACTCGCGCTCCTCGTCCGAGACGAGCACGAACCAGTGCAGCGGGACCTGCCAGGTCGAGGTGCGGATCCAGGGCCGGGCGTCGGGGTTGCGGGTCAGCCAGCGCTCGTAGTCCTGGGTCGCCTGCCGGCGTACGAGCTCGGGCAGCGCCGCGTCCAGGACGGGGGCCGGCAGCTCCTCGGCCAGGTCGCCGAGCGCCTCCCAGCCGCGTAGCCGGGTCCGCCAGGGGCACACGCACAGCACGCCGTCCACCTCCGCGACGAACGCGTCACCGCTCTCCTGCACCGGCACCGCGATCGGCGGCACGGGCAGCAAGTCGGCCAGCGAGCGGCGCAGTTCGTCCTGGTACGAGGGACGCCCTGGCCGGCGCGCGTAGCGGTACCAGTGGCCGCGCTCCGGTTCCGGGAAGGCCGCGAGCGGTTCGTACACCCGGAGATAGGACGCGTACGGGACGATCAACGAGGTCACCTTGGGCACGCTTGCTCCCTCCCCAGCCGACCCGGTGGAAAACCGCGCAACCGGTGCGCGGACACGCGGGAAACCCCTGCAAATCGTCCCACGCCCGTCCGTGACCGTACTCCGGCCGGGGGTGATCCTGACCACTGGGCCGATGGCGGTCCCGTACAGGCTCTAATCTCGTGCCACACGGACCCCCGCCACCCGTACGAGGGCCGCCCCGACCCGCCGCTACTTACCTGGGAGTCACCACAGTGACCGACGTAACCGGCAGCCCTGACGACGTACTGCACACCCTGTTCCGGTCGGATCAGGGCGGCCATGAGCAGGTCGTGCTCTGTCAGGACCGCGCCACCGGCCTCAAGGCCGTCATCGCCATCCACTCGACCGCCCTGGGCCCGGCCCTCGGCGGCACCCGCTTCTACCCGTACGAGAGCGAGGCCGCGGCCGTCGCCGACGCGCTGAACCTCGCCCGCGGGATGTCCTACAAGAACGCCATGGCCGGGCTCGACCACGGCGGCGGCAAGGCCGTGATCATCGGTGACCCCGAGCAGATCAAGACCGAGGACCTGCTCCTCGCGTACGGCCGTTTCGTCGCCTCGCTCGGCGGCCGGTACGTGACCGCCTGCGACGTCGGCACCTACGTGGCCGACATGGACGTCGTGGCGCGCGAGTGCCGCTGGACCACCGGGCGCTCCCCCGAGAACGGCGGCGCGGGCGACTCGTCCGTCCTGACGGCCTTCGGGGTATTCCAGGGCATGCGGGCCTCCGCCCAGCACCTGTGGGGCGACCCGTCGCTGCGTGGCCGCACGGTCGGCGTCGCGGGCGTCGGCAAGGTCGGCCGCCACCTGGTGGAGCATCTGCTGGAGGACGGCGCCCGGGTCGTGATCGCGGACGTGCGCCAGGACTCCGTGGGCCGTATCGCCGACAAGCACCCCGCCGTGCAGATCGCCCCGGACACCGAGCGGCTGATCCGGACCGAGGGGCTGGACATCTACGCCCCGTGCGCGCTCGGCGGCGCCCTGAACGACGAGTCCGTGCCGGTGCTCACCGCGAAGATCGTCTGCGGCGCGGCCAACAACCAGCTGGAGCACCCGGGAGTGGAGAAGGACCTCGCCGACCGCGGGATCCTCTACGCGCCGGACTACGTGGTGAACGCCGGCGGTGTCATCCAGGTCGCCGACGAGCTCCACGGCTTCGACTTCGACCGGTGCAAGGAGAAGGCCGCGAAGATCTTCGACACCACGCTGGCCATATTCGCTCGTGCGAAGGAGGACGGGATTCCGCCGGCCGCCGCGGCCGACCGGATCGCCGAGCACCGCATGGCCGAGGCCCGCCGCCCCTGATGTTCGGGGGCTGTTCGGCAGCCGTTCGCAGGGCTGTGCTCACGACCCCGCGGGGTCCCGTCGGCGGGTGTGGGAGAGAACTCTCACGTTCGTCGGCGGGTCGCTCGCCAAGAAGAGGTTAAAATCGCGGTTGACCAGCGAGGACAGGGCACCTCGCGGGTCCTGTGCACACGAGCTTCCTGCGGGCGACGTACCGTATGGGCGTGGGCTCAGGTACCGTGGAAGCCCTACGGACCGGTCTCTCCACGGAGAGCCCGTTCCAGATCATGAACGCGTGTCAAGACTCTGGGGCCGTCGAGCCCCGTATCCGAGGGGGTCGAGCCATGGGGCGCGGCCGGGCAAAGGCCAAGCAGACGAAGGTCGCCCGCCAGCTGAAGTACAGCAGCGGCGGGACCGATCTGTCGCGTCTGGCCAATGAGCTGGGCGCTTCGACTTCGCAACAGCCGCCGAATGGCGAGCCGTTCGAGGACGACGACGAGGAAGACGACCCGTACTCCCAGTACGCGGATCTCTACAACGACGACGAGGACGAGGACGATGAGTCCGGTCCTGCGTCGCAACGCCGCGGGGCTTGACGTACCAGCTGCGCTCGTCGTTCTAGCTGCGCTTCACCCGGTCCGGGGTTGGTTGCCGGACCGGGTTTTGTGCATGTCGCTCTGCGGGTTGGCTGGGAGTACTTGCTGTGGGCTGGTCGGCTGCAGGTTCGTCGTGGCTGGTCGCGCAGTTCCCCGCGCCCCTTACGGGGCTGCCCTGAAGGGCGCCCTTGTGGGCGCCCCTTTCATGGCTACCGCGTGACTACCGTGCTGCGTAGTCGCCCGTCAGGGTTGCGCCCGTGTCGTGGGTGCCCCGGTCCGTGATCTCGCCTGCCACCCAGGCTTCCACTCCTCGGTCCGCCAGGGTGGTGAGGGCGGCGTCCGCGGAGTCCTGGGGGACGATCGCGATCATGCCCACGCCCATGTTCAGCGTCTTCTCCAGTTCCAGGCGCTCGACCTGGCCGGTGGTGCCGACGAGGTCGAAGACCGGGGCCGGGGTCCAGGTGGCGCGGTCGACGGTCGCGTGCAGGCCGTCCGGGATCACCCGGGCGAGGTTGGCCGCGAGGCCGCCGCCCGTGATGTGCGAGTAGGCGTGCACGTCGGTCGTGCGGGTCAGCGCCAGACAGTCCAGCGAGTAGATCTTGGTGGGCTCCAGGAGCTCCTCGCCGAGCGTGCGGCCGAACTCCTCGACGTGCTGGTCGAGCTTCAGGTTCCCGCGGTCGAACAGGACGTGCCGGACGAGTGAGTACCCGTTCGAGTGAAGGCCGGAGGACGCCATGGCGATCACCGCGTCACCCGTACGGATACGATCCGCGCCGAGCAGCCGGTCGGCCTCCACGACACCCGTACCGGCGCCGGCGACGTCGAAGTCGTCCGGGCCCAGCAGGCCGGGGTGTTCGGCCGTCTCGCCGCCCACCAGGGCGCAGCCCGCGAGGACACAGCCCTCGGCGATGCCCTTCACGATGGCGGCCACGCGCTCCGGGTGGACCTTGCCGACACAGATGTAGTCGGTCATGAAGAGCGGCTCGGCGCCGCACACCACGATGTCGTCCATGACCATCGCGACCAGGTCGTGGCCGATGGTGTCGTACACGCCGAGCTGCCGGGCGAGGTCGACCTTCGTGCCGACCCCGTCCGTGGCGGAGGCGAGCAGCGGGCGCTCGTACCGCTTGAGGGCGGAGGCGTCGAAGAGGCCGGCGAAACCGCCGAGGCCACCGAGGACCTCGGGGCGCTGCGTCTTCTTCACCCACTCCTTCATCAGTTCGACGGCGCGGTCGCCCGCTTCGATGTCGACGCCCGCGGCGGCGTAGCTGGCACCAGTTGTCTCAGACATGACGGTGAGAACTTTCGTGTCGTACAGCTCGTACAGCGGTGTCGCTGCGAGATCGCTGCGAGGTCTTACGGGCGACGGATCGCGTCGGACGCGGCCGACGCGGGGCCCGCGGCCAGCTCGGTCTCCAGGAGCTGCTTGCCGAGCAGCTCGGGGTCCGGGAGGTCCATCGGGTACTCGCCGTCGAAGCAGGCACGGCAGAGGTTCGGCTTGTCGATGGTGGTGGCCTCGATCATGCCGTCGATGGAGATGTACGAGAGGGAGTCGGCGCCCAGGGACGTGCCGATCTCCTCGATGGACATGCCGTTGGCGATCAGCTCCGCGCGCGTGGCGAAGTCGATGCCGAAGAAGCAGGGCCACTTCACGGGCGGCGAGGAGATCCGGATGTGGATCTCGGCCGCGCCCGCCTCGCGGAGCATCCGGACCAGGGCGCGCTGGGTGTTGCCGCGCACGATCGAGTCGTCGACGACGACCAGCCGCTTGCCCTTGATGACTTCCTTGAGGGGATTCAGCTTCAGCCTGATGCCCAGCTGGCGGATGGTCTGTGAAGGCTGGATGAAGGTCCGGCCGACGTACGCGTTCTTCACGAGACCGGCACCGAACGGGATGCCCGAGGCTTCCGCGTAACCGATCGCGGCGGGCGTGCCCGATTCCGGGGTCGCTATCACCAGATCGGCCTCGACCGGAGCTTCCTTGGCGAGGCGGCGGCCCATCTCGACCCGGCTGAGGTACACGTTCCGGCCGGCGATGTCGGTGTCCGGGCGGGCCAGGTACACGTACTCGAAGACACAGCCCTTGGGCTTCGCTTCCGCGAATCGGGAGGTTCGCAGTCCGTTCTCGTCGATGGCGACGAACTCGCCCGGCTCGATCTCGCGGACGTAGGCCGCGCCGCAGATGTCGAGGGCGGCGGACTCGGAGGCGACGACCCAGCCGCGCTCCAGGCGCCCGAGGACCAGCGGGCGGATGCCCTGCGGGTCACGGGCGGCGTAGAGGGTGTGCTCGTCCATGAAGACGAGCGAGAAGGCGCCCTTGACCTGCGGGAGGACCTTCGCGGAGGCCTCCTCGATGGTCAGCGGCTTGCCGTCGTCGTCGACCTGGGCGGCCAGCAGGGCCGTCAGCAGGTCGGTGTCGTTGGTCGCCGCCACACGCGGGGTGCGGCCCTCCTGCTTCGGGAGGTCGGCGACCATCTCGGCGAGCTCCGCCGTGTTGACGAGGTTGCCGTTGTGGCCGAGCGCGATCGAGCCGTGCCCGGTGGCACGGAACGTCGGCTGGGCGTTCTCCCAGGTGGAGGCCCCGGTGGTCGAGTAGCGGGCGTGACCGACCGCGATATGACCGAGCAGGGAACCGAGGGACGCCTCGTCGAAGACCTGGGAAACGAGCCCCATGTCCTTGAAGACGAGGATCTGAGAGCCATTGCTGACCGCGATTCCCGCGGATTCCTGGCCTCGATGCTGGAGGGCGTAGAGCCCGAAGTAAGTGAGCTTGGCGACCTCTTCACCGGGAGCCCAGACTCCGAAGACGCCGCAAGCGTCCTGGGGTCCTTTCTCGCCGGGGAGCAGATCATGACTGAGTCGACCGTCACCACGTGGCACGCCACCGAGTGTAGGCGAGATCGACCACTGGTCCGAATTGGGGAAGTGCCCGGGCGGCGCGGTGAGACGCCGCCCGTCCGGGGTCACTTCGCGGCGACGGCTTCCAGGCCAGCGCCGTTTTCGCTGGTCAGGGTCAGGTTGCTGCCCTTCAGCGTGTACTTCACGGTGCCGCCGAAGAGCGCCAGCAGGGACCTTTCGGTGTCCATGAGTGAGTCGGAGCACATCTTCCGGGTGGTGCCCGGCGCGCCCAGAGTGATAGTGCCGTCGCCGACCGTGGCCTTCGCCGTCACCTTGTTGCAGCCGAGCTCGCCACGGACGGTGCCCTTCTCGTCGAAGGTGAGATGGACCTTGCCCTCGGCCTCGGAAGCCAGGGCGACGGCGGAGCCGCCCTTGGTGTCGGCCTTCTTGTCGGCCTTCACCGTGCCGGTGACGTTCCACTTGGTGCCGTAGAGGTCGGCCGGCTTGTCGGCGGTGAGTTTCACGGTGTAGCCGTCCTCGGTGGTGAGCGTCAGCCTGTCGCCGTTGACGTCGGCCTTGATCGTGCTGTCGGACATGACCTCGCCGAGTTTCGACTCGAAGCCCATCGTGCCGTCGGCCGTACAGGCCATCTCGGTCTTGAACGTGTCGTCGCCGATCGTGATCGTGTCGCCCTCGATCTCGGCGGTGGCCCCGAAGTGGTTGCAGCCGTAGTTGCCACCCACCTTGCCGTCCTTGCCGAACTCGACGTGCGCGCCGGCCGGGGCGTCCTGCGTCTTCCCCTTGGCCGTCACGCTGTCGACGTTCCACTGCGTGCCGGTGAGCCCGGTGTCCTGCCGGGTCCCGACGGAACTCGAACCGGGATCCTTGCCGCCGCTGTCGCCGCTGCCGCTCTCCGTGCCGCAGGCGGCCGTGGCGAGGAGTCCGGTGACCGCCAGGGCGCTGAGGCCGACCCGCGGGCTGAGGGCGCTGAGGTTGCGTCGCTGCGTGTGCATGCCGCTTTGACGGGGCGGGTGGGGTGCTTGGTTCCCTCACGGGGTAACGGCCGCGCAACGGGCGGTTCCCGGTCCGGCCGTCCGGCTCAGCCCATGAGGGGGAGCAGGGCGCCCAGGTCGGCGCGCTCTCCGCTCGCGCTGACCTTCGCGTCGTCGAGGGCGGTCTGCCACGCCGTCCGCCCGGTCGCGAGACGGATCCAGGTGAGCGGGTCCGTCTCCACGACGTTGGGCGGGGTGCCGCGGGTGTGGCGCGGGCCCTCCACGCACTGCACGACGGCGTACGGCGGTACGCGCACCTCCGTCGAGGCGCCGGGCGCCTTCGCGGCGAGGGCGTCGGCGAGCAGGCGGGTGCACGTGGCGAGGGCGTGGCGGTCGTAGGGGATGTCGAGCCCCGGGACGGCCGCGTTCAGGTCATCGGTGTGAACGACCAGCTCCACCGTGCGGGTGACGAGGTGGTCGGCCACGGTCATCGCTCCCACGCGAGTGGTGAGCAGGCGGCCGTCCCTGGCGTCCGGCAGCCGTTCCCCGAACCGGGCTTCCGTGCGCTCGTACAGCGCGTCGAGGTCCGGTTCGGCGGCGGCGAGCGCGTGGACGTCGCCGTCGACCTCGCCGGCGCGGGGGGCGGTGGTGGACGGCCAGTCGAGGAGGGCGAGCGCGGGGGTCGCCGGCTCCGGCCCGTCCAGGCCGCGGCTGACCGCCTCCAGCGCCATGGTCAGATGCACGGCCAACTCCCGTACGGTCCAGTCGCCGAGGCCCGCGGGTGCGGCGAGCCGGCCGGGGGTGAGGGTCCGCACCGCCGCCCGCACGTTCCCGAACTGGGCGAGGACCGCGGCGCGGGTCTTTACCGGATCGTAGGCGCGGGGACGCTTCTTGGCCGGGGGCATGGGGGGAGTTTATGCGGGGCGGGGGTGCGCCTGCGGGATGGGTGAGCGGGGGTGGGTCCGCGACTGCGGGGTGGGTGAGCGGGGGTGGGGTTCTGTCTGCGGCGCGGTGGGGGCTGGGCGCGCAGTTCCCCGCGCCCCTGACGGCGAAGCCGCCGGATTTACCGACGTGCTTCGGCTGCGGCGCCGTCGGGGCTGGGCGCGCAGTTCCCCGCGCCCCTAAGAGCAGCCGGGGTGCACGGGGGTGCTTCGACTGCGGCGGCGTGGGGGCTGGGCGCGCAGTTCCCCGCGCCCCTGAAAGCAGCCGGGGTGCACCGGGGTGCTTCGTCCGCGGCGGCGTGGGGGCTGGGCGCGGGCGGAGGGGGCGCCGGGGTCGCTTGGTGCAGCCGCGCTCGCCGGTGCCCCCCAGGGGCGCGGGGAACTGCGCGGCCCGCCCCCACCGGGCGGGAGACGGGATACGGGCCTCGCCGCCCGTTGCTTTTTGGGGGCGCGGGGAACTGCGCGACCAGCCCCCACCGGGCCGCAGACGGAACCCGGCCCCGCCCGGTTGCTGGGCGGGGCCGGGTTTCGTGTGGGTGTTAGGCGAACAGCGCAGGGATCGTGCGGGTGTGGGCCTCGCGCAGGTCCGAGAGGGGCAGAACGAACTCACCCTGGATCTCGACCGCGTCACCGTCGATCACACCGATACGCACGGCCGGCAGGCCCCGCGCACCGCACATGTCGGTGAAGCGCAGTTCCTCCGAGCGTGGGATCGCGACGACGGCGCGGCCCGCGGACTCCGAGAAGAGGAACGTGAACGCGTCGAGCCCGTCGGGCACGACGAGCCGCGCCCCCTTGTCGCCGAGCAGCGCCGATTCGACCACGGCCTGGATCAGACCGCCGTCGGACAGGTCGTGCGCGGAGTCGATCATGCCGTCACGGGACGCGGAGATCAGGATCTCGCCGAGGAGGCGTTCCCGCTCCAGGTCCACGGCCGGCGGCAGTCCGCCGAGGTGGTCGTGGACGACCTGCGACCAGGCCGAACCGCCGAACTCCTCACGCGTGTCGCCGAGAAGGTAGAGGAGCTGGCCCTCTTCCCGGTAGGCGACCGGCGTGCGCCGGGCGACGTCGTCGATGACGCCCAGGACCGCGACAACCGGAGTCGGGTGGATGGCCGCCTCGCCCGTCTGGTTGTAGAGCGAGACGTTGCCCCCGGTGACCGGCGTGCCCAACTGCAGGCATCCGTCGGCCAGTCCGCGGATGGCCTCCGCGAACTGCCACATGACGGCCGGGTCCTCGGGCGAACCGAAGTTCAGGCAGTCGGAGACGGCGAGCGGCTTGGCACCGGTCGTCGCGACGTTCCGGTACGCCTCGGCGAGCGCGAGCTGCGCACCCGTGTACGGGTCCAGCTTCGCGAACCGGCCGTTGCCGTCCGTGGCGATGGCCACCCCGAGCCCGGACTCCTCGTCGATGCGGATCATGCCCGAGTCCTCGGGCTGCGCCAGCACCGTGTTGCCCTGCACGAAGTGGTCGTACTGGGAGGTGATCCAGGACTTGGAGGCCTGGTTCGGGGAGGACACCAGCTGAAGGACCTGGTTGCGCAGTTCCTCCGAGGTGGCGGGCCGCGGAAGCTTGTTCGCGTCGTCCGCCTGCAGCGCGTCCTGCCAGTGCGGGCGGGCGTACGGACGCTCGTAGACCGGGCCGTCGTGCGCGACCGTGCGCGGGTCGACGTCGACGATCTTGCCGCCGTGCCAGAAGATCTCCAGGCGGTCGCCGTCGGTGACCTCACCGATCACCGTGGCGATGACGTCCCACTTGTCGCAGATCTCCAGGAAGCGGTCGACCTTCGACGGCTCGACGACCGCGCACATGCGTTCCTGCGACTCGCTCATGAGGATTTCCTCGGGCGAGAGCGTGGAGTCGCGCAGGGGTACGTCGTCCAGCGTCACGCGCATGCCGCCGGAGCCGTTGGACGCCAACTCGCTGGTGGCGCAGGACAGTCCGGCCGCTCCCAGGTCCTGGATGCCGACGACCAGCTTCTCGGCGAATGCCTCCAGGGTGCACTCGATGAGGAGCTTCTCCTGGAAGGGGTCGCCGACCTGGACCGCGGGACGCTTCGACGGCTTGGCGTCGTCGAAGGTCTCGGAGGCCAGGATGGAGGCGCCGCCGATGCCGTCGCCGCCCGTGCGGGCCCCGTACAGGATGACCTTGTTGCCGGAGCCCGACGCCTTGGCGAGGTGGATGTCCTCGTGCCGCATGACGCCGATGGCACCGGCGTTGACCAGCGGGTTGCCCTGGTAGCAGGCGTCGAAGACGACCTCGCCGCCGATGTTGGGCAGGCCCAGGCAGTTGCCGTAGCCGCCGATGCCCGCGACGACACCGGGGAGTACGCGCTTGGTGTCCGGGTGGTCCGCCGCGCCGAAGCGGAGCGGGTCGACGACCGCCACCGGGCGTGCGCCCATCGCGATGATGTCGCGCACGATGCCGCCGACGCCGGTGGCCGCGCCCTGGTAGGGCTCGACGTACGACGGGTGGTTGTGCGACTCGACCTTGAAGGTGACCGCGTAGCCCTGGCCGACGTCGACGACGCCGGCGTTCTCGCCGATGCCGACGAGGAGGGCGTCCGACTGGGGGGCCTTCTCGCCGAACTGGCGGAGGTGCACCTTCGAGGACTTGTAGCTGCAGTGCTCGGACCACATGACCGAGTACATGGCGAGCTCGGCACCGGTCGGACGGCGGCCGAGGATCTCCACGACCCGCTCGTACTCGTCCTTCTTCAGGCCGAGTTCGGCCCAGGGCAGCTCGACGTCGGGGGTCTCGGCCGCGTGCTCGACCGTGTCCAGAGGCGTCCGGCTCATGCGTTGACCAGCTTCTTGAGGATCGAGGTGAAGAAGGGGAGGCCGTCGGTGCGGCCGGACCCGACGAGGGGTTCGACAGCGTGCTCCGGGTGCGGCATCAGACCGACGACGTTGCCCGCCTCGTTCGAGATGCCGGCGATGTCCCGCAGCGAGCCGTTGGGATTGCCGAAACCGTCGGCGAACGCGCCGCCGACCACGTAACGGAAGACGACGCGGCCCTCCGCCTCCAGCATGTCGAGGGTGCGCTCGTCGGCGACGTACCGCCCGTCCATGTTCTTCAGCGGGATGTGGATCTCCTGGCCGGACTCGTAGTCCGCGGTCCAGGCGGTTTCCGCGTTCTCCACCTTCAACTTCTGGTCGCGGCAGATGAAGTGGAGGTGGTCGTTGCCGAGCATCCCGCCGGGAAGGAGATGGGCTTCGGTGAGGATCTGGAAGCCGTTGCAGATGCCGAGCACCGGCATTCCCGACTTCGCCTGCTCAATCACCGTCGCCATGACCGGCGAGAAGCGCGAGATCGCACCGGCGCGCAGATAGTCGCCGTACGAGAAACCACCCGGCAGGACAACGGCGTCGACCTGCTTGAGGTCCTTGTCCTTGTGCCAGAGAGCGACGGGTTCGGCGCCGGCGAGCTTGATCGCCCGCTGGGTGTCCCGGTCGTCGAGGCTTCCCGGGAAAGTGACGACGCCAATACGAGCGGTCACTTTCCGGCCTCCGCGACTTCCTCGACCTTGACGGTGAAGTCCTCGATCACGGTGTTGGCGAGGAAGGATTCGGCGAGTTCGTGGATGCGGGCGAGCGCGGTGTCGTCCACCGGTCCGTCCACTTCCAGTTCGAATCGCTTTCCCTGACGGACGTCGGAGATGCCTTCGAAACCGAGGCGCGGCAGTGCACGCTGCACCGCCTGGCCCTGGGGGTCGAGGATCTCCGGCTTGAGCATGACGTCGACTACGACGCGTGCCACTGGCACTCCCGGTGTGTGGTGCTGAGCAGGTTCGTTCAGACTACCCGTACAAAATTTCTACGCGAGTAGATTCGTAGGAATCTACGTGACCGTCATCACGATTGCGCATCGAGAACCTATCGTCGGGCTGCCTTCACGAAAAATCCTGGGAAAGATCCGGATCGAGACCGGGCCCCCTATTGCCTGGGGACACGCCAGGGGATTTAGTCGAGCTTCACATTGGATTGCCGGGCACTGTACAAATGAATTGGCAATAGCCGATACTTTGCCCAATCACCCATAAAAGCAGTCGGACAGTCGGCATCTCGACACGTCGTCGCACGTCGTCGGATAGGTGCCGCACGAAGGGACCGATATTCGTGGCGCAGCGTGTCGTAGTCACTCTCTCCGACGACATCGACGGCTCGGAAGCGGCGGAAACGATCGCCTTCGGTCTGGACGGCAAGTCGTACGAGATCGACCTGAATCCGGCCAATGCCGAGCAGTTGCGTGCGGCGCTTGAGCCGTATGTGGAGGCCGGGCGCAAGCGGTCGCGGTCCGGGAAGGCGTACCGGCAGACGGCGGTGGCGCCGGATCCTGCGGCTGTGCGGGCTTGGGCGCAGTCCAACAAGTTGGAGGTGCCTGCGCGGGGGCGGATTCCCAAGCGGGTGTATGAGGCTTTTACTGCTGCGCAGTAGGGCTTGTGGGGTTTTGAGGTGCTCAGGGTGCTCAGGTGCTCTGCGGGGAGTTCGGCCGCTCGGGGGTCGGACTCCTTTCCGGGCCCCTGCGGTCGCCTGCCGGCGGTGTGCGTTGTGCATGCGGTGTTGTGTGTCGGGTGCGGTTCCGTGGGGGCTGGTCGCGCAGTTCCCCGCGCCCCTGAGGTGCGTGGGGGCCAGGCCCTGTGTTGGGTGCGGGTTCCTGGGGGTTGAGCGCGCCGTTCCCCGCGCCCCTTGGGTGGGTGGGGGTCGGCGCTGTGGGTCGGGGTTCATTCGGGCCTGGGGGTAGTCGACTTGCGTTGTACCCCGGGCGATCGGCTAGAGTTCGGAGCACGCCGAGGGGCAAGGCCGAAAGGCCCGGCTCACCGGAGTCACGCGGGTGTAGTTCAGTAGCAGAACATCCCCCTTCCAGGGGGAAGGCGCAGTGTGCAATTCCTGTCACCCGCTCTGCATCGCCGGTCTGGTCGTTCATTCGATCAGGTAGGCTGGTGCCCGCGCCGATCGGTGAAAGCCGGTCGGAGGCAATGCGGACGTAGCTCAGTTGGTAGAGCGCAACCTTGCCAAGGTTGAGGTCGCCAGTTCGAACCTGGTCGTCCGCTCAGCGAAGAAAGACCCCGGTCATATGACCGGGGTCTTTCTCGTATGCGCCTGCTCTGCCGTCCGGTTCACGGCCGTCTGACATTTGTCATGTCCACCAGTGACAGCGCGCACTGCCGAAGGCCGTCGTCCGCGGGGACGCTTGAGTCATGAATACGAATGAGCCCGTGATCGAGGTCACTGATCTCCGACGCGTCTACGGGGGAGGGTTCGAGGCGGTCCGAGGGGTCTCCTTCGAAGTCGCCCGGGGCGAACTCTTCGCACTGCTCGGCACCAACGGCGCGGGCAAGACCTCCACCGTCGAACTCATCGAGGGCCTCGCCCGGCCGTCCGGCGGCCAGGTGCGCGTTCTCGGCCACGACCCGTACTCCGAACGCTCCGCCGTCCGCCCGCGCATCGGCCTCATGCTCCAGGAGGGCGGCTTCCCCTCCGAGCTGACCGTCTCGGAGACCGTACGCATGTGGGCCGGCTGCACGAGCGGGGCCCGCCCCGAGAGCGAGGCGCTGTCCCTGGTCGGCCTCACCCGCCGGGCCGACGTACGCGTGAAGCAGCTGTCCGGTGGGGAGAAGCGGCGCCTGGACCTGGCACTCGCGCTCCTCGGACGGCCCGAGGTGCTCTTCCTGGACGAGCCGACGACCGGCCTCGACGCCGAAGGGCGCCAGGAGACCTGGGAGTTGGTGCGCGAACTGCGTGCGCAGGGCACGACCGTGCTGCTCACCACCCACTACCTGGAGGAGGCGGAAGGGCTCGCGGACCGGCTCGCGATCCTGCACGCCGGGAAGATCGCGGTCTCCGGAACCCCTGCCGAGGTGACCGCCTCCCAGCCGTCGCGCATCTCCTTCGAACTGCCCAGCGGCTACTTCCCCGGCGATCTGCCGCCGCTCGACTCCCTCGGCGTCACCGGACACGAGGTCACCGGACGCGTAATACGGCTGCGTACGAACGAACTGCAGCGGGCCGCCACCGGGCTGCTGACATGGGCCGAACAGGCCGGTGTCGAGCTGCGGGGGCTCGACATCCGGTCGGGGTCCCTGGAGGAGGCGTTCCTGCGGATCGCACGGCACGTCTCGGAGCAGGACGCCCAGGCGGAACGGGCAGGGCAGGCAGGGCAGACGGAACAGTCCCAGTTTTCCGAGAAGGAGCATGTGGCATGAGCGCGGACACCGTGACCAGGACCGCACCCGCGGAGTCGACCGTGACCGCGGTGGGGCGCATGACCTCCCTCGCCCGGGCCGAACTCACCCTCCTCGCACGCAGCAGGGCCACCTTCTTCGCGGCCGTCTTCGTGCCGCTGATCCTGCCGCTCAGCCTTCGCTCGACGGTCGAGGACATGGACCTGAAGGGGTCCGGTCTCTCGGTCGGCTCGGTCATCCTGCCCTCCGCCATCGGCTTCTCCCTGCTCTTCGCCGTCTACAGCTCGCTGGTGAGCGTCTACGCGGCCCGTCGTGAGGAGCTCGTGCTCAAGCGGCTGCGCACCGGGGAGCTGCGGGACGCCGAGATCCTCATGGGTGCCGCGGTCCCGTCGGTCCTCATCGGCCTGGTGCAGAGCCTGGTGCTGACGGCCGCCTGCGCGGCGCTCATGGACGTGGGAACGCCCGAGGCACCCCTCCTCGCCGTCCTGGGGCTGCTGCTGGGGCTCATGATGTGGCCGGCGCTCGCGGCGGTGACCGCGAGTTTCAGCAGGAGCGTGGAGGGCGCCCAGGTCGCGGCGATGCCCCTGCTGCTCATATCGATGGTGGGCTCCGGCACCGTCGTGCCCTTCGAGGTCATGCCCGACCGGCTCGCCAGGTTCTGCGAACTGCTGCCGCTGTCCCCGGTGATCACCCTCATCCGCGGTGGCTGGGCCGGGAACCTCTCCACGTCCGAGACCCTGGGCGCGCTCGCGACGGCGCTGGCCTGGATCGTGCTCGCGGTGTTTGCTGTACACAAGTGGTTCCGCTGGGAACCGAGGCGCTGACCCCGGCCCGCGCAGTGCACCAGAGCGGAGCGGCGACGGAAACGGGGACGGTCGGTCATGGGAATCGGGAGTTCGGGAATGCGCAGGCCGGGTCGCTGGTGGCGCGGGAAGAGCACGCTGGCGAAGGTCGAGACGTACACCCGCTGGTCCTTCCACTTCTTTCCGCTGGTGGAGGTCACCGCGATCGGGCTGCCGGTCTTCGGGCAGGTGGGAGCCGGGTTCGCCGTCTGGCTCGTGCTGCCGCTGTGCGCCCACGCCGTGCTGTGCGGAGTGACCGCGTCCAGGTCGCTCGACTGGACGCGCGGTACCCGTGAACAGCCCGTACGCCTGCTCGTCGTGCTCGGCGTCGCTTCCGTGCTGCTGGGGACCGCCGCGCTCAGCCTGGTGAGACACGGGCCGGGCGGCGAGGACACGACGTCGGCGGTGGTCCCGGTCTGTGTGGGCGTGCTGATCTTCGGCACCGGCACCATCGCGCTCGGCGTACGCGGCCGGCTGCGCGTCCTCGGGCTCGTGGCCGGCACCGCCGCGTACGCGGGACTCATGGCGTTCGCGCTGGGCCTCGACGGGGACGCCTCGCTGGGAACGGCGTTCGCGGTGCTGTTCGGCGGCGGCGGCCTCGTCTTCACCTCCGTCTTCTCCGTCTGGCTGCTCGACGCCGTGTACGAGCTGGACGCGGCCCGCGAGACCCGGACCCGCCTCGCCGTCGCCGAGGAGCGGCTCCGCTTCGGACGCGACCTGCACGACGTGATGGGCCGCAACCTCGCGGTGATCGCCCTGAAGAGCGAACTCGCCGTCCAGCTCTCCCGCCGCGAACGCCCCGAGGCCGTGGACCAGATGATCGAGGTGCAGCGGATCGCCCGCGAGTCGCAGCGCGAGGTCCGCGAGGTGGTACGGGGCTACCGCGAGGCCGACCTCGGTGCCGAACTCGCCGGTGCGCAGGGTGTGCTGACCGCGGCCGGGGTCGACTGCTCGGTGACCGGCTCCGCGACCGGACTGCCCCCGGCGGTCCAGTCGGCGCTCGGCTGGGTCGTACGGGAGGCCACCACGAACGTACTGCGGCACGGCGACGCCCGGCGGTGCCGCGTGACGCTGGAGACGGCGGGGAACCACGTGGTCCTCACGGTCGAGAACGACGGGGTGGAGCGGGCCGCCGCGCAAGGGGCCGCCGGGCGGCCCGGCGGCGGGTCCGGTCTCGCCGGGCTGCGGGAGCGGCTGGCCGCGGTGGCCGGGACGCTGGAGGCGGGGCCCGTCGACGGCGGCCTCTTCCGGGTCGTGGCCGACGTGCCCCTGCCTCCCACCTCCTCGTCCGCCTTCCCGGCAGGTTCGTCGTCCGCCTCCTCGTCGGACACCGTTTCGCGCTCAGTGAGTGAAGAGGTCACCCCATGACATCCGTACGACCCATCCGGCTGCTGCTCGCCGACGACGAGCACCTCATCCGGGGGGCGCTCGCCGCGCTGCTGGGTCTTGAGGATGATCTGCTCGTGGTGGCGGAGGCGGCCGGCGGGCCCGAGGCGCTGGCGATGGCGCTGGCGCACGAACCCGACGTGGCCGTACTGGATCTGCAGATGCCCGGGGCCGACGGTGTGAGGGTGGCCACATCGCTGCGGACCGAACTGCCCGCCTGCCGCGTGCTCATCGTGACGAGCCATGGGCGCCCCGGCCATCTCAAGCGGGCACTGACGGCCGGTGTGCGCGGTTTCGTCCCGAAGACGGTGAGCGCGCAACGGCTCGCGGAGATCATCCGTACCGTCCACGCGGGAAACCGTTACGTCGACCCCGAGTTGGCCGCCGACGCGATCTCCGCCGGGGATTCGCCGCTCACCTCGCGCGAGGCCGAGGTGCTGGAGCTGGCCGCCGACGGGGCGCCCGTCGCGGAGATCGCGGAGCGGGCCGCGCTGTCGCAGGGGACTGTACGGAACTATCTGTCGTCGGCCGTGTCCAAACTCGGAGCCGAGAACCGGCACTCGGCGGTGCGTCTCGCACGCGAGCGAGGTTGGGTATAGTTGCTCTCGCGCCACGGCGAAAGCCACCGCGCGGCGCGGACGTAGCTCAGTTGGTAGAGCGCAACCTTGCCAAGGTTGAGGTCGCCAGTTCGAACCTGGTCGTCCGCTCAGCGTAGGAAGTCAGTCAGCAAAAACGAAGGAACCCCCGGTCATCGACCGGGGGTTCCTTCGTTGGCCGCAGCGCCCGTGGGTGGGCGCCGCGGTCCGCTCAGGTCCAGGGCGTGCCCGTCAGGCGCTCGTACGCCTCCACGTACTTGGCACGGGTCGCGTCCACCACCAGCTGGGGCAGGGCCGGCGGCGGCTGCTCGCTCTTCCGGTCCCAGCCGGACTCGGCGGAGGTCAGCCAGTCGCGTACGTACTGCTTGTCGAACGAGGGCTGCGCGCGGCCCGGCTCCCACTGGTCGGCGGGCCAGAAGCGGGACGAGTCCGGGGTCAGCACCTCGTCGGCGACGACCAGCGTTTCGCCGTCGAAGCCGAACTCGAACTTCGTGTCCGCGAGGAGGATTCCGCGCTCGCGCGCGATGTCACGGCCGCGGCCGTAGACGGCGAGCGTCGCCTGCCGCAACTGGGCCGCGGTCTCCGCACCGACCTGCCGGGCGACCTCCTCGTACGAGACGTTCTCGTCGTGCTCGCCGACGGCGGCCTTGGTGGCCGGGGTGAAGATCGGGGCGGGCAGCTCCGAGCCGTCACTGAGCCCGTGCGGGAGCGCGAGGCCGCAGACGGTACGGGTCTCGTTGTACTCGACGAGGCCGGAACCCGTGAGATAGCCGCGGGCGACGCACTCGACCGGGACCATCTCCAGGGACTTGCAGACCAGCGTGCGGCCCTGCCAGTCGGCGGGAGCGCCGGGCGGCGGTTCGGTGCCGAGCACATGGTTCGGCATCAGGTCGGCGAGCTGGTCGAACCACCAGAGCGACAGCTGCGTCAGGACGCGGCCCTTGTCGGGGATCTCCGTGGGCAGCACCCAGTCGTACGCGGAGATGCGGTCGCTGGCGACCATCACGAGGTCGCCAGCCTCGTTGCGGTACAGGTCGCGCACCTTGCCGGTGTGCAGGTGCACCAGACCCGGAACCTGAGGGGGCTCGGGCTTTTCTACGAATCCGGACACGGTTCCTCCCCGGGGTTCTGGCTGACTGGCTCGATTCTCCCGTACGGGAGGCCCGCGCTCGGCCAAGGGTCGGTCCGGAGCGGCCGGAGGGCGGCCTCAGTCGCGTTTGCAGATGCGGTCGAGGAGGTTGGCGGTGGCCCGCTGGACCCGGGCGTCGGTGTGCCCCGGCCGGTCCAGGGCCGGGGACCAGGCGAAGGTGCCCGCCGCGAAGACGAGAGCCCCGGAGTGCGCGCGGTACAGGGACGTCTCCTGGTGGCGGATCGTCCCCTCCGTGTCCCGGTACGGGGAGTGCGAGAGGAGGATGCGGCCCTGGTGCTCGGGGAGCGCGATCCGGGGGAAGTAACGGTCGGCCTCGCCCGCGACCATGCCCTCCAGCTCGTCGCCCTCGTGGGCTCCGGTCGCCTCCCACAGCCAGTGGTCGGCGTTGCGGACGACGAGGGGGTGGGCCTCGGGGACCCGGCCCGCGTACTGGATCCCGAGGACCTCCTGCTCCGGGCGGTCGATCTCCCGCCACAGCGCGGGTCTGCCCGGTCCACGGCGTTTCAGGCAGGTGAGAAGGCGGTCGGGGGTGCCGGACGGGGAGGGCGCGAGATCCACCTGCCAGTACATGGTGTTGGCGGAGAGGAAGACGAGCGAGGTGCCCTGCTCGCGGGCGACGTCCACGGTACGGCGCATGGTCGTCGACCAGTACTCGTCGTGTCCCGGGAAGACCAGGCCGCGGTAGCGCGTGGGGTCGATGCGGCCGGCGTGCAGATCGCGGGCGTCGGCGTACGCGAGGTCGTAGCCGTAGCGCTCGGCCCAGCGGATGAAGTCGTAGGCGTGGCCCACGTGCAGGGGCAGGCCCGCGCCCGCGTACGGACGGTCGAAGGAGACCGTCGTCGCGGCGTCGGCCTCGCCCAGCAGCCGGCCGTCCTCGTCCCACGCGTGGTAGAGACTCGCGCCCGTGCGGCCGTCCTCCGGATAGAGGTTGTACGCCTGCCAGGTGATGTCCGGCAGGACGAGCAGCAGGTCGGCCGGGTGGTCGTCGCGGACCGTGAACGGGATGTGGGAGCGGTGCCCGTCGTCGGTGGTCAGGACGGCGACGTACGCGCCGATGCTCCAGTACGACGGGATCTGCAGCCGCCAGGAGAGCCACCAGTGGTGGCAGGAGACCGTACGGTCCGCGGTGAGCGGGGCCGGCTGGACGATCCCGGAGAGGCGCGGACTGGTGGTGATCTTGCTGGCGCCGTCGCCGCCGTAGTGGCCGATGCGGTAGATGTCCACGCCGAACTGCTGGGGCGGGTCCACCGTGATGTGGAAGTCGACGGCCTCGCCGGGGGCGACCGCGCCGGTGGAGGCGAACCCCTTGATCTGCCGGTGGACGTCATCGGCCGAGCGGGGGTCTCCGGCGGTCGCGCGCGAGGTGGGGACGCGTGGGCCGGTGCTTCGGTAGCGGTCGTGGGCGGTGGTCGCGCCGGGGGGTGGGGTGTGGTCTACGTACCAGGGGACGACGTGGCCCGTGTCGTCGAAGTAGTTCTCGCTGCCGCGCAGCCAGGGGACGGGGCCCTGTCCGAATGGGTCCGTGACGGCGTGCGCCAGCGCTCCCGACTCCCATCGGCGGATCTGCTCGGTCCCCATGTGACGTTCCCTCCCTCGTACGTCCTTGCCCATACGTGCCGCCGCGCACGGGTAGGCACGGGTGGGCACGGGTGGACCCAGCACATCACATTACGCATGCGTGCGGTCACCGTTCGTCGCTAATTGCCTGCGGCGGGCGGGGAGATGGGGGCGCGGGTGGGGGTGGGGGTGGGCGGGGGTTGTTCGTGACGTGCGGGTTCGTGGGGGCTGGGTGCGCCGTTCCCCGCGCCCCTGAGGGGGTGGGGGTGCGGGGGTATGGGGGTGTGCGGGAGCGTCGTGGTTGCTCGCGCCGTTCCCCGCGCCCCTGGGTGGGTGGGGGTGCGCGTGTCGTTCCTCGTGCCCCTGAGGGGGGCGGGGTCAGACCAGTCTGACTGGTTTTTCTGCGCGTACTCCTAGGTCCAGGAGCCAGGCTCGTAGGGGGGCCGGGTCGCCTTCCTCGATGAGGCTGAGGACTCGGGGGCCCAGGTCCGCGGAGCGTTCGCCGTCGACGAGGAGCGACGGGCCGTCGAGCCAGTCGAGCCCCGGCATCGCCCCGGCCGTGTCCATCGCCGCGCAGCAGACCATCGCCGTCACATGGTCGCCGAGCAACTCGCGACCCGTCCGCGGCGGTTGCAGCGGGAAGAGCGGCAGCGCGCCGTCGTCCCAGAGCGCCAGATCGGGGCCCCCCTGTCCCGCGGAGGCCGTCGAGGGCGCCGCGGAACCCGTCGGCCCGGCGGTCGTCGCGGCCTCCTCGCGCGCCAGCTCGGCGCTCAGCACCGCCGCGAGCGCCGCGCTCCGCTCGGTCGCCGGAACGCCGTCCTCGTCGCTCTCCGGGCCGCCGTCGGCCTCGTACGCCGTCGCGTCGGTGTCTGTGCCTTCAGTGGTGCGTTGTTCGCCCTCCGGGGGCGCGGCGGACGTCAGGTGGTCCATCACGCGGTCCAGCGTCGGGCCCTCCGGCTCCGATGTCCCCGGACCCGCCGTGCGGCTCACGCCCAGTCCGTCCAGTACGCGATGGAGCCGTGCCGCGTCCGTACGCCACTTGCGGTCGACGACCTCGTCCGGATACTCCGCCCAGTCGACCGGGGCCCAGTCGGGTCCGGTCTCGGCGGGGCCGCCGTGGAAGAGGCGCGCGGCCAGCAGGGACGTCGCCTCGTCGATGGCGCCCGGCTCCTCCAGGAGATCGCAGGCGGGCCGTTCGCCGAGCCGGGAGGTGAAGCCCTCGGCCAGCCGGTCACGCCGGGACAGTTCGGTGAGCGCCGCGACGACACCCGCGTCGAGCCGGGACGGCCACCGCCCCATGCGCCAGGCGGGCAGTGCGACCCTGGTCAGCAGCCGGTCCCAGCCCGCGTACGCCAGACCGACCTGTTCCTGGGCGACGATCCGCAGGCCGTAGTCCACCGTCTGCGCACGCTCCGCCGCCGCGGTCGCCACGCCCCGCTCCATCTCCGCCGCGTGCACCCGGCAGCCGCGCAGCATGACCCTCGCCACCCAGCCGGCCACGCCCAGCACCATCCCGGTCAGGGGTCCGCGCGAGGGCTCCGAGGCCACTGCCACGGCCGCGTCGAGACCGCGTACGAACCTCCGGGCCGCGGCTATGTCGGGGTGCGCCGAAGGTCCCGTACCCGCGACGACCGGGGCGAGCACCGCCCGCAGCTCGCCGACCCGCATCCACCACAGGAAGGGGGAGCCGATGACGAGGACGGGCGCGGCGGGCGTACGCCGGTGGGCGAGGCCAAGGCCCCGGCCGCCCTCCATCTCGTCCCCGGACTCCGGGCGGGGCGGGGTGTGGGCCGGGTGGGTGCGGTCCTCCAGCCAGCTGTCGCAGTCCGGGGTGAGCGCTATCGCGGAGGGCGCGGGCACTTCGAGGCGCTCGGCAAGATCCCGCACCATGCGGTACAGGTCCGGCGCCGACTCCTCGGCGACCGGGACCGTCGGGCTCATGGCGGGCCGCGAACGGGCGACGAGCAGCGCGACACCCACCGCGCACAGCAGCACGAACACGGCGAACCCCGTCACGACCGCGCGCACCACGCCCCAGCCAGGGCCGTCGATGTGCCCGGTCGACCCGCCGACGAGCAGGACGACGGCGACGGCCGCGGGCAGCAGGGCGAGAGCCAGCGCCCTGCTGCGGATGCGCAGCACGGCGAGAGCCCGTGAGCGCGCGGTGTGCGCGCCCAACTCCACTCCCATACCGGACACGACCGGTGTCACCCCCTACTGCCCGCCCGGCGTGTGCATACCCAGCCACCGCCGGCGGACGTCCATGGTGTTGCTCACTCCCCCACTGTGGCACCCGCGACTGACATCGCAATGCCGGTGGGCCAAGTGCCGGAACGCTTTGCGCCGCACCCTAGTTGGGGCCCCGCCCCTCGTCAGCCGGATGGGGGATCGGTCACTCGATGGAATGGCTTTGGCTAAAGGTGGCTGACGAAAGGGCCCCGGATCCTGTGCCGGATCCGGGGCCCGAGGGTGCCGTGGGGGTGCTGTGGGGGTGCTGAGCATGCACCGGGCGTGCGCTAGGTGCGGGCTGGGTGCGGGCTGCCGGGGGTGTCGCGTGGCGGGAAACGGTGCAGGTGGCAGCCCGTGACCGAGGGTTACCTCAAGCTACTCCGCGGCGGCTTCCGCGACCTTCGCCGCGATGTCCGTACGGTGCTGGGAGCCGTCGAGGCGAATCCGGTCGACCGCCCTGTACGCGCGGGTGCGGGCCTGGGTGAGGTCCTTGCCGCTCGCCGTGACCGAGAGCACCCGGCCGCCCGCGCTGAGGACGGCGTCGCCGTTCCGCTTCGTACCGGCGTGCAGGACGTACGCGTGCGGGGCGTCCTCCGCCGCCACCTCGGCGAGGCCCTCGATGGGGTCGCCGGTGCGAGGGGTGCCGGGGTAGTTGTGCGAGGCGATGACCACGGTGACGGCCGCGTCGTCGCTCCAGCGCAGGGGTTCGAGGTCGGCGAGGGTGCCGTTCGCGGCCGCGAGAAGGATGCCGGAGAGCGGCGTCTTCAGGCGGGCGAGGACGACCTGGGTCTCGGGGTCGCCGAAGCGGGCGTTGAACTCGATGACCCGTACCCCGCGCGAGGTGATCGCGAGACCGGCGTACAGCAGCCCGGAGAACGGGGTGCCGCGGCGCCGCAGCTCGTCGACGGTCGGCTGCAGAACGGTCCGCATGACCTCCTCGACCAGCTTCGGGTCGGCCCACGGGAGGGGCGAGTACGCGCCCATGCCGCCGGTGTTGGGACCCGCGTCGCCGTCCAGGGCCCGCTTGAAGTCCTGGGCGGGCTGCAGCGGGACGACCGTCACGCCGTCGGTGATCGCGAAGAGCGAGACCTCGGGGCCGTCGAGGAACTCCTCGATGACCACGCGGTCGCAGGCGTTGGCGTGGGCCGCGGCGGCTGCGAGGTCGTCGGTCACGACGACGCCCTTGCCTGCGGCGAGCCCGTCGTCCTTCACGACGTACGGGGCGCCGAAGGCGTCCAGTGCCTCGTCCACCTCGGCGGGGGTCGTGCAGACGTACGAGCGGGCGGTGGGGACGCCCGCACCCGCCATCACGTCCTTGGCGAAGGCCTTGGAGCCCTCCAACTGGGCGGCGTCCTGCGAGGGCCCGAACACCGGGATACCCGCCTCGCGCACGGCGTCGGCGACTCCGGCCACGAGGGGTGCCTCCGGGCCGACGATCACCAGCTCGGCGCCGAGATCCGTGGCCAGCGCGGCCACGGCCTTGCCGTCGAGGGCGTCCACCTCGTGCAGCTCGGCCACGTCGGCGATACCGGCGTTGCCCGGGGCGCAGTGCAACGCGGTGACGTCGGGGTCGAGGGAGAGGGAACGGCACAGGGCGTGTTCGCGGGCACCGCCGCCGATTACTAGGACGTTCACGGGGGTCAGCGTAGCGGGCGGCTGGCCGGCGGGGGATCTGGTGTCGGGCAGCTGGACGGTTCGGCATCTGTGCCGGGTGGGTGGGGGCTTGTCGCGCAGTTCCCCGCGCCCCTTGGGTGGGTGGGGGTCAAGGTCGTACGTCCAGTGCCGCAGTGTGGGGGCTGGGTGCGCAGTTCCTTGCGCGCCTTGGGTGGGTGGGGGGCGGGGTTGTGTGTCGGGGGGCGCGGGCTGGGGGCTGGGGCGCAATTCCCCGCGCCCCTTGAGTGGGCAGGCGGGCGGGGGCGGGGTTGTGCTCGGTGGGTCTGCCCGGGTGGGGCGTTGGTCGGTCAGTCGTTCGTGAACTCTTCCAGGACCGTCGCTCCCAGTTCTCGGACGATCAGTTCGTGGCCGGAGAGGGCCGACTCGTCGAGGTCGGGGTCGTCGTCCTCCGGGGTGTCGTCCTCCGGGGAGATGGGAGGCGGTTCCTGGGCGGCGGGGCGGGGTGGGGGCTGGTGCGCCGGCGCGGACGAGGGCGTGGAGCCGGAACCGGAGGCGGAGGCGGGCGCCGGGCGGTTCTGGGACTGTGCGGAGGACGGCCCGGGCGCCGGAGCCGGGGCGGCGGGCTGCTGCGGGGCGGGGCGGGGCGCGCCCGTGCCCTGAGCAGCGCCGCCACCCGACGGGTAGCCGCCGCCGTAACCACCGCCACCGCCACCGAAGCCGCCACCGGGCGCGGGCGGGGGCGCCGAACCTCCGGAAGGATCGATGACCGCCTCGATCTTCCAGGTCACGTTGAACAGCTCGGACAGCGCCTGCCGCAGCACCTCCTCGCTGCCGCTGCTCGCGAAGTTGTCCCGCGCTCCGACGTTGACGAAGCCGATCTGGAGCGTGGTGCCGTCGAAACCGGTCACCTGGGCGTTCTGGCTGAGCAGGATCCAGGTGAAGCGGCGACGGTTCTTGACCGCCTCCAGGATGTTCGGCCAGAGCGTACGGGGGTCGGGCCCACCGCTCGGAGGAGCGGAGTACGCGGCGGGGCCGCCGGTCCCCTGCGAGGAGGCGGCGGCGGAAGGCGCTTGGGAGGGCGCGGACGCCGGTGCCGGGCGGGCGCCCGACGCGGCGGACCCTCCGGACGGGGGCTGCCCCCCGCCTGCGCCTGCCGTGGTCGGCCAGCCGCCCGGCCGCCGCCCGCTGCCCACGGCCGTCGCGGTGGGCCAGGCACCGGGCGCACCACCGGCGCCCGGGGCGGCCGGCTGTTCCGCGGCGGGAGCGGGGGTGGGTGCGTGGGCGGCAGGCGCGACCGGACTGAGGCTGGGGTTGTGGCTGGGGCTGGGACTGTGGCTGGGAGCCGGCTCGACGGGAGCGGGCGGGGGTGTGTACGCGGCCGCGGGAGCTGCTGGTCCGTGGGCGGGCCCGGCTCCCGCATCACCACCGGGGCCGGGACCGGAACCGAGGCCGGAACCGGGGCCGGGACCGGGACCGGGGCCGGGACCGGGAGCTCCGGGCGCCTGTCCCACGCCCCCTCCCCGCACGGCGGCGCGAGCGGCGGCGGCCCCGCCGCCCGGCATCCCCGCGTGTCCCGGTTGTCCGGCGGGGGCTCCCATCTGGGCCCCCGGGTGTGCGTCGGGCCCAGGCACGTAACCGACGGCGGGCCCACCGACCCCGCCACCGAGTCCGCCTCCTGCCCCTCCCCCGCTGAAGTTCACGCCGCGCTCGATCCGGTCGAGGCGGGCCATGACGGACCGCTCGTCGCCGTAGGCCGCGGGCAGCAGCACGCGCGCGCAGATCAGTTCGAGCTGGAGGCGGGGCGAGGTGGCCCCCCGCATCTCCGTCAGCCCGGCGTTGACGAGGTCGGCGGCGCGGCTCAGCTCGGCGGCGCCGAAGACGCCGGCCTGGGCCGTCATCCGCTCCACCACGTCCACGGGGGCGTCGATGAGCCCCTTCTCACCAGCGTCGGGCACGGCCGCCAGGATCACGAGGTCCCGCAGCCGCTCCAGCAGGTCGGCGACGAACCGCCGGGGGTCGTTGCCCCCCTCGATGACACGGTCGACGACCTCGAAGGCGGCGGCGCCGTCACCCGCGGCGAAGGCCTCGACCACGGAGTCGAGCAGCGAGCCGTCCGTGTATCCGAGGAGTGAGGTGGCCATGGCGTACGTCACACCGTTGTCCCGGGCGCCCGCGAGGAGCTGGTCCATGACGGACATCGAGTCACGCACGGAGCCCGCGCCGGCCCGCACGACGAGCGGAAGCACCCCGTCCTCGACGGGCATGCCCTCACGTCCGCAGACCTCGCCGAGGTACTCCCGCAGGGTCCCGGGGGGAACCAGCCGGAACGGATAGTGATGCGTACGCGAGCGGATCGTCCCGATGACCTTCTCGGGCTCGGTGGTGGCGAAGATGAACTTGAGGTGCTCCGGCGGCTCCTCGACGACCTTCAGCAGCGCGTTGAAACCGGCCGACGTGACCATGTGGGCCTCGTCGATGATGTAGATCTTGTACCGGCTGCTCGCGGGCCCGAAAAAGGCCTTCTCACGCAGGTCACGGGCGTCGTCCACACCACCGTGGGAGGCCGCGTCGATCTCGATGACGTCGATGGACCCGGGCCCGTTGCGCGCGAGATCCCGGCAGGACTGGCACTCGCCGCACGGTGTGGGCGTAGGTCCCTGCTCGCAGTTCAGACAGCGCGCGAGGATGCGCGCACTGGTCGTCTTCCCGCAGCCGCGCGGCCCGCTGAACAGGTACGCGTGATTGACCCGGTTGTTCCGCAGCGCCTGCTGCAGCGGGTCGGTGACATGCTCCTGCCCGATGACCTCGGCGAACGACTCCGGGCGATAACGGCGGTACAGCGCGAGGGACGACACACACACGAGGTTATAGGCGCCCACTGACAACGGGGAACGCCCGCCGACTCCCGCCCACCCGGCCCCACCGCCAACGTCCGGCACCCTCGGGCCGACCGGCCCGAATCGGCCTCCGCCTCACCCCGCAAACGCAAGCGCCCCCCACGCACCCGCCAGAGCCAACCTACCCTTGCTGCCTTCCGGCCCTGGGGGAGTTCAGTCAGATAGCGCCACGTGAGGGGCTGCGCACACAGTACCCGATCCGAGCGGGGGGAACGAGTTCGCGAGCACTGCTCAACGTCTTGTATTGTTTGCCCCGGAGGATTCGCCTAGTGGCCTAGGGCGCACGCTTGGAAAGCGTGTTGGGGGCAACCCCTCACGAGTTCGAATCTCGTATCCTCCGCCAGTGCCTCACCGGGCACTAACGTTGAAGGGCCCCACCGCTTGCGGTGGGGCCCTTCAACGTTTGCGGTCTCAACGCGGCCCTGGGGATGAGCCGGACCGTGCCGACGGTGCGTCGTGCGGTCGGGCGTTGTCGCCTGACCTCGTCCGTGTGTGGACTGCACGATGTTCTTGCCGTCCGTCGTGCTGCTCGCCGTGGGGGCGATGACCCGCGGTTCCGTCCGTGCTCGTCGACGGGGATCGGTCGCAAAACTGTCGCCCCGTCTCCACGACCGAGCGGTGACTGATCCGCCAAGACACAGCGGTAGTCAGCACCGTTGGACACCGTGTTGCGTGGCCGGGAGGTTGGCTCCGGTCACGCTGGGCCGGTGGTGGGACGTGTCGTGAGCCTTGCTCAAACCGGGAGCGTATGGACGCCTTGTGGGGGACCTCGTAGCCTGCACGCATGGAGTGGGGGACTCTGGCGGTTGTGGCGGTCGGCGCGTTTTTGGGGATCGGCGCAACGCTGGTGACCGACGTTCTGCGTTCTCGGCGCGAGAGAGAACAGCGTTGGGCGGAAGTGAAGCGGATCACTTACGCCAGGTTTCTGGCCTCACTGGCCCAGGCGCACAGCCGTATGACGGTGGCGGCCTCTCAGGGGGAATCCGGCCTTGCTCGGCAGCGAGCCGTTCACGACGCTTTTCTCAGTGATCCGCAGCACTCCGACGCCAAGTCCGTTCTGCGGGAAGTGGCCATATCCGGACCCGATCACGTATACCGGGCCGCCGAGGGGGTCTATGAACGGCTACGGACCGCACGCGACCTGCTGTGTTCGGAAGCGGTGACATTCGAGACGCCGGAATACCGGCTGGCCATACGCTCATTCTTCGCCGACCTGGATGCTCTTCAGCGGATCATGCGGAACGATCTGCAGCCACCGTCCACCCATCGTCACCCGTGATGGTCGGCCAGGGCGGCGGCTCGTCGTACACATGACTGCCCGATGGCGCATCATCGTCCACCACTGGGTCGGCCAGATCGTTTTCGCTGTCGTGGTCGATGCCCTGGCGATTCATCGACCGGCTCGTGAAAATTTCCCGGCGGCCATCGGCAAGGGGTCTTCTAGAGGAGGAGGAGGAGGAGGAAGCGTGCCGTCGTCGGTGATGTCCTACCGCGGGGTTCAACCGCGGGCGAACTAGATACCGGGGGCGGTGTCCCCGTGGACGGCGGCCCGTACCGCGATCGTCCCCTGTGCCACCGCGCACAGCGTCTGCGTTCCCTGTGCGTCCAGCGTCGACAGGTCGCAGCGGGAGACGATCCGGGTGCGGCCGGCTCGGACGACGTGGGCGTGGGCCCGTAGGAGGGCGCCGTCGGCCGGGCGCAGGTAGTCGATGGTGAAGCCCGAGGTGAGTACGTGTGCTCCGGCGGCGCTGCCCGCGGCGAAGGTCAGCGCGTTGTCGGCCGCGTAGCCGAGTACGCCGCCGTGCACGAAGCCGTTCTGCTGGCGCAGGTCGTCCCGGATGTCCAGTTCCAGTACCGCCTCGCCCTTGCCGAAGGCCACCAGGCGGGTGCCGAGCAGCCTGCTGAAAGGCTGTGCCGCCAGTGCCTCCTGGGCTGCGGCCAGGTCCAGAGAGTCCTTCACACCTGCACCTCAGCTTCGGACGTCAGGGAGGGGACGAGAGGCGCGCACTGGCAATGCAGCGGCTCTCACTTCACTAGTGAAGTGAGAGTCCCGTACGGCTGTCTCATCTGTCAACATCGGGCCATGTCCGAACCCGAAGCCGATCAGCGGTTGTTCTTTCTTCTGCAGCGGGCCGCTCTTCGGCTGCGTACGGTCGCCGACCGGCGTTGTGTGGCCGCCGCCGGGGTCACCACCGCTCAGCTCGGTGCGTTGTTCGCCGTGCGCGACCGGCCCGGCGGGACCCAGCGGGAGCTCGCCCGCACCCTGGGGCTGCGCGAGTCCGCCGTCACCGCGCTCGTCGCACGGCTCACCGCGGCCGGGTTCGTCGTACGGCGGGCCCATCCGCGCGAGCACCGGGCCGTGACGCTGGAGCTCACCGCCGAGGGCTCCGCCGCCCTGCGCGCCGCCCAGCCGGAGATCGACCGCTTCAACGGTGAGCTGCGCGCCCTCCTCGGCGACCAGGGTTTCGCGCGGACCTCCGCCGCCCTGGACCGCCTTGCCCACTGGGATGCCGAGTGAGAGTGAGAGGAAGGAGGGAGGGAGGGAGGGAGCGGGGGCTGTTCACATCGCCCGGGTGCCCGCGTCCGCCAGACGGTCGCGCAGGCGTGCCGTGTCCTGGCCCGGCGGGAGGCCGTACGTCCGCCGGTACTCACGGTTGAACTGGGTCGCGGACACGTAACCGACCTTCTCCGCGACCAGCGCCGCCGTGGTGTTGCCGGCGAGGAGCAGCCGGCGGGCCTCCTGGAGGCGGAGGTGCTTCTGGAAGCGCAAGGGGCTCATCCCCGTGGCCGCCTTGAAGTTGCGGTGCAGGCTCGCGGTGCTCATGTGCGCCGTCGCCGCGATCTCGTCGACGGCGAGCGGCTCGGCGAACCGTGCGCAGATCCAACGGGCCGCCGTACGGACCCTGGCCGCGGGCGAGTCGGCCAGGGTGTAGTGCCGCAGGGTCGGGCCGAGACCGGTGCCGAGCAGCCGGTAGAGGATCTCCATCTCGAAACGGCCCGCCAGGGCGCGGATGTCCTGCGGGGTGTCGAGCAGCCGTACCCAGCGGGTGACCGCGTCGGTGATCTCGGGAGTCATCGGTGCCGTGACCGGGCCGGCCGGGCCCGCGCCCGGGAGAACGGGCTGATCCGTGCCGTCCGGTTCCAGTTCCAGCAGGAGTTGGGCGAGCCTGCCGCCGTCCAGGCGCAGGACCGCCGAGCGGTACGGCACCTCCTCGAACGTGGCCGTGACCGGCAGGACCAGCGAGTTGAGGAACACCTGCCCGCGGCCGGCCGTCCAGCTCCGCTCGCCCGCGACGCTGCTCTTGGAGCCCTGGACGACGAAGCAGATCATCGGCTCGTAGAGCAGGTCGAGCGGCGCCTCCGCCTCGTCGAGTGTCACCAGTCGCTGGCGTGGCACCGCGGTGTCGGACCACATGTCGCTGCCGTGCCGGGCGATGACCGCGGCGAGTTCGTCCAGCATGCGCGCTCCCTGTCTCTGTCGCTGTCTGTCTCTGTCGCTGTCTCTGTCTCCGTCTCCGTCTCCGTCTCCGTCTCCGGAAGCCGGTGGCTCTGAGAGGATCAGGCAATCCTATGCGGCCGACGGCCCATGACTCGTGGTGTGCGCGCTCCTAGCGTTGACGGCATGACACAGCAAGGCAAGCAGGGCGATGACCAGCAGAATCAGCAGAACCACCAGAACGACGCCCAGCAGGGCAAGAGCAGTGGACTGTCCGTTCGTGCTCTCGGCGGGCAGGGGCTGACCGTCGGCGCGATCGGCCTCGGCACCATGGGCATGACCATGGCGTACGGCTCCGGTGACGAACCCGGCGGCATCGCGACCATCCGCCGGGCGTACGAACTCGGCGTCACCCTCTTCGACACCGCCGAGCTGTACGGCATGGGCACCGGGAGCAACGAGCAGCTGCTCGGCCATGCCGTACGGGACTTCCGCGGCGACGTCGTGATCGCCACCAAGTTCGGCTTCGACATGGACGCACCGCAGAACGCCGAGGGCTACGCCCTCAACAGCCGTCCCGAGCACATCCGTGCGGTCACCGAGAACAGCCTGCGTCACCTCGGCACCGACCACATCGACGTGCTGTACCAGCACCGCGTCGACCCGGATGTACCCATCGAGGACGTGGCGGGCACGATCGGCGAGCTGATCGCCGAAGGCAAGGTCCGGTACCTCGGGCTGAGCGAGGCCGGGCCCGACATCCTCCGGCGCGCCCACGCCGTCCACCCGGTGTCGGTGCTGCAGACCGAGTACTCCGTGTTCGAGCGGGCCGTCGAGGCCGACGTCCTGCCCGTGGTGCGTGAGCTGGGCATCGGATTCGTACCGTATTCGCCGCTCGGGCGGGGGTTCCTGACCGGCACCGTGCGGCCCGCCGCCGAGTACCCCGCCGACGACATGCGCAGCTGGGACGACCGCTGGCAGCCCGGCAACTACGAGCGGAACCTGACCGCCATCCGCGAACTGACCGCCCTCGCGGCGGGCAAGGGAATCTCGGTCACGCAGTTGGCCCTGGCCTGGCTGCTGGCCCAGGGCGACGACGTCGTCCCGATCCCGGGCACCCGCAGCCCGGAGCGCCTCGCCGAGAACGTGGCCGCCGCGGACGTCACGCTCACCCCGCAGGACCTGGCCCGCGTCCAGGAGATCCTGCCCAGGGGGGCCGCCGGGTCCCGCTACCCCGAGGCGATCATGCCGACCTGGTGACATCCCGGGACCGGCGGCCGCCTCGGCGGGTCAGCGCGGCCGGCTGACCGTCTGGCCCTCCGGCCGTTTGGCCGTCTGGCCGTCTGGCCCTCCGACCCTCCGACCCTCCGGCCGTCTCCGCAGGTCAGCGGGCGATCTTCACCTGCCGGGTCTCCGACACCTGGTCGATGTCCGACGTACGGACGGTGACCTTCATCGTCCAGGTGCCGGCCAGGGGCAGGTTGAGGGACCGGGTCCCCCAGTAGCCGCCCTGGTCGGTGAGCCGGGCGTCGATGGGGCCGATCTTCTGGGCCTTGAGGGTGAAGGAGAGCTTGATCTCGGGAACGGTGGCGATGCCTCCGTCCGGGCCGATGACGACCGCCTCGACCGTGTTCTCGCCGACACGGCCCGGCTCCAGGACGATCTGCACCTTGCCGTGGCCGCCCGGGGTGCCGACGTCGAAGGGGATCAGGGTCGTGGACGCGGTCGGGCCGCCCCCGGCGGCGTTCGCGGTGGACTCGGCCGCCGCGGCCGTCTCCAGTTCGGCCCGGCCGGGCTGGGTGCCGGTCAGCACCGTCGTGATCACCAGCACCGCCACCCCCACGACCACCTCGGCGAGAACCGAGCGGCGCAGGGCGCGGTGACCGGAGCCGCCGGACGGCGAGGGGGAGGGCGAGGAGGGCGTCGGCGAGGGGTCGTCGGCCACCGGGCTCGACGTCCGACTCGGCGTCGAACTCGGCGTCGAGCCCGGAGTCGGGTCCGACGCCGGGTCCGACATCGGGCCGGACACGGACACCGCCCCGGACCCGGATACCGACCCTGATACTGCCCCGGACACGGCCATCTCCGGCACCCGCTCCTTCGACGGTCGGGTCACCTCCGTCAACCGGGCCGTCCAGCGGCGCGAGAAGGCCGCCGCGGCCAGCAGCACCACCACCGCGCACACCTTCGCGACCAGGATCCGCCCGTACGACGTGCCGAACACCGCGTCGACGGAGCCGAGTCCGCGCCACGACTGGTAGACGCCGGTCAGCACCAGGACCGTGACCGAGGCGAACGCCAGCCGCGAGAAACGGTGCACGACCGCCGCCGGGAGCGGGATCTCGGAACGGTGCAGCGCGGTGAGCAGGGCGCCGAGACCCCCGAGCCAGACCGCCATCGCCAGCAGGTGCAGCATGGTGGACGTCATCGCCAGGGGCACCTGGATGCCCGCGGACGCGTGCTCGGCGACGGCCCACGTGCCCGCGAGGGCCAGCGCCAGGAACCCCCCGACCGCGAGAACGGCCGGCGTCGGTGCCGATGCCGATGCCGATACCGGGGTCGGGGTCGGGGTCGGGGTCGGGGTCGGTGCGAGTCCCTCGGCCCCCGCCCCCGCCCCCGCCCCTGCTCCTGCTCCTGCTCTTGCCCCGGCCCCGGCCCCGGACCGCCGCAGTGCCCCCTCCGTCCGTACGAGGAAGACCGCCACCCCCGCCAGCAGCGTGAGCCGGGCGAGCAGTGCCCAGCCGGGCCTGCTCGTCAGGGTGTTCTCGATGAGGGCCGGGTCCAGGAGGGTCGACGGGCCGGTACCGCGTTCGTACGGGCCACGCAGGAAGACGAGGACGACCGTGGTGCCGAGGAGGGTCCACCAGCCGGCGCGCACGAGCCCGCGCAGCGGCTGGGTGCTCGGCGGGCGGCAGGCCAGGACGAAGACGGCCACGCCGATGAGCAGCGCGACGGCGGCGTACGCGGCATAGCGGGCGATGTCGTAGAGGGCGCCCGAGGCGGGGTTCACGGCCGGCTCGGCGGAGATGGAGGCAGTCGTCGCGGAGGGCTCGCCGATGGAGAAGGTGAAGGCGCCGGAGATGGGGTGGCTGTCCGCCGAGACCACGCGCCACGCGACCGTGAACGTACCGTCGGGCAGGTCGTCGCGGAGCCGCACGCGGACCTTGTCGGAGCTGCCGGGGACGTGTTCCGTGTCGCCGGCGTTGACCCGGCGGTTCTCGGGGCTGAGGACGCGCAAGGAGTCGTCGGTGATGCCGACCGACTCGGTGAAGGTCATGGTGACCTCGCGCGGCGCGGTCTGGACGACGGACCCTTCACGGGGGTCGGTGTCCCGCACGGCCGAGTGGGCGGACGCGGGGGTCGCGCCGCCCAGCAGGAGCAGCAACAACGTGCCCAGCAGGCTGACGAGGGCCGCGGCCCGGTGTGTACGGCGCACTCGGCCCACGTCGGCTCTCCCTGCTTTCCGTGCTGCTTTCCGTGCTGCTTCTCGTGCTCGTCGCGCGTTCGTCCGTGGCCTCTGCGGAAGTGACCTCTGCGGGAGTACGGATGTACGCGGCACGTTGTTCAACCCGCTCACCGTTCGACCCGTCCGACCCGTCCGACCCGTCCGACCGACCCGCTAGCCCCTTCACCACGTCGGCCGCGCCGAGACACCCCCGTCCACGACCAGGTCGTGCCCGGTGATCCAGGAGGCCATCGGCGAGGCGAGGAACACGCAGGCGTCGCCCACGTCCTCCGGGCGCCCCAGCCTCCCGGTGGGTACCGCCTGCTGCCAGCGTCGTACGCCCTCCGGCCAGGCCTGTGCGAGGCCCTCGCGGTCGATGAGTCCCGGGGAGACGGTGTTCACGCGGATTCCGTAGGGACCGTACTCCAGGGCCGCCGAGCGCGCGTGCATGACGACGGACGCCTTCGACGCGGAGTAGTGGGCGTGGTGCGGGGCGGGGTGCGTGGCCTCGATGGACGCGATGTGGGTGATGCTGCGCACACGTCCACCGGCATCGTCCCCTGCATCTCTCGCGTCTCTCACATCTCTCATATCTCTCGCGTCTCTCGCGTCCCGCATCAGTTCGGCGGCGGCCTGCGTGCACGCGAACACGCTCGACACGTTGGCGTCGGCCACCGCCCGCCAGTCCGCCAGCGTCATGCCGGGCAGTTCCCGGACCGGTTGGACGCCCGCGTTGTTGACCAGGGCCGTCAGTGCGCCGCCTCCCCAGTCCGCGGCCTCGCGCACCACCCGGTGGCACTCGGACTCCACGGTCAGATCGGCCCGCAGGGCCACCGCTCGGCCGCCCGAGTCCGCGATGCGGGTGACGACTTCGTCCGCCGCCCGCGCGTTCGTACGGAAGTGGACGGCCACGGCCGCGCCCGCCGCCGCGAACCGGAGCGCGATCCCCCGCCCGAGGCCGCCCGAGGCGCCGGTGATCAGCGCCACCTGGCCTTCGAGCAGCCCGCCGCTCGCACCACTCACGCCACTCTCACCACGCGCGCCCGTCACGGGCGGCTCAGCGCGGTGATCCGCGCCGCCTGTGCCGGGTAGCGGGCGGCGAGTTCGGTTCCGTCCCCATGCTCGTACCCCTCGTACGTGAAGCCGGGGGCCATCGTGCAGCCGAAGAACGACCAGGCGCCGTCCGCGGCGACCCGCGCGCCCATCCAGGTGCGCGCGGGCACGGTGAACTGGATGTGCTGGCCGCCGAGGACGTCCGGGCCGAGCAGGACCGTACGGGACGTGCCGTCGGGGGCGAGGAGCAGCAGTTCCAGCGGGTCCCCCAGATAGAAGTGCCAGGTCTCGTCGGCCGGGAGGCGGTGCAGGGCGGAGAAGTCGCCGGGCCGCGAGGTCAGGAGGGCCACTATCGCGGAGCCCTCGGGCCGTCCGTCGGGGCGTTCGGGACCCGCCCAGGTACGGCGGAAGAGGCCGCCCTCCCTGGGGATGGGCTCCAGTTCGTAGTGCGCGGCTAGGGCTTCGGGAGTGATGTCATCGGCCACTCCCCGACCATGCCCCACCGGAAGCCGCCGACGCGCCGTCCCTCACGAGGAAAGCCAGACGGGCCTTCTTCTCGGGCAGGTACACCTCCGGGAGGTCGATCTCCGGCAGCACGACCGGCGGGCCGAGCACGAAGCCCTGGCGGATCAGCCGGGTGATCGCCTTCTCGTTGCGGAGGTCGGGCTCGACCACGACCCGCGGCCGGTCGAGAACCCGCAGGACGTAGGTGGTGAAGGCCCTGAGCAGGGCGGTGCTGTGGCCGGGCCGGCCGACGCCCCCGGGTGCCGGGCCGATCAGCAGGTGGACACCGATGTCGCCGGGCTGCACCTCGTAGCACTCGCTGACCCGGTCGGCCTGCGGTTCGTACGTCTGGAAGAGCGCGGCCGGTTCGCCGTCCAGGACGGCGAGGAACGCGTGGTGCGTGTCGAGCGAACCGAGATGCCGGTACGTCTCCAGCACCTGCTCCCTGGTGAAACCGCCCATGCCCCAGAAACGGGCCCGTTCGGCCGTCACCCAGGGATGCAGCACGTCCAGGTCGGCGTCCTCGTCCACGGGCACGATACGGACGGTACCGAGACCTTCGACGACCTCCTTGTGGACGGCCGCGCGGTCATGCAGGGGCGGGGTCGCGCCCGTGGTCGCGCTCGTGGTCGTGGTCGTGGTCGTGTACGACGTCATGCGTGCGTTGTCCTCGTTCTCGTTCTTGTCGTCGTTCTTGTCGTTCTTGTTCTCGTTGCTCGGCCGGTCCGGGCGGAGTTGGTTCCAGTCGGTGGTCACGGGGGCCAGTTCTCCGCCGAGCCACAGGGGGAGCTGGTCGCGGTGGTGCGGTGAACCCGGTACGCCCGACGCGCCGAACGGCACCACCCAGAGGCTGTCCTCACGCCGTGCCAGGTCCCACACATAGCGGGCGGCGGGGCCGCGCGCGGCCCGGTCGGTGAGACCCGGCACGGCCGAGGTGCACAGCACGCAGTCGTGATCGCCGGAGAGCCCCGGCTCACTCCCGTCACTCCCGTCACTCTCGTCGTACGCGGGGTCCGGCAGCGCCCGCCAGGGAGCGAGGCGGTGGGT
Source organism: Streptomyces dioscori (assembly GCF_003024195.1). Taxonomy (GTDB): domain Bacteria; phylum Actinomycetota; class Actinomycetes; order Streptomycetales; family Streptomycetaceae; genus Streptomyces; species Streptomyces dioscori. Next base: position 182,503 of record NZ_KZ679052.1, on the reverse strand, counting down.
GTCGCCCCACACACCCTTCGGCGGGGCCCCGGCCACCTCCTCCACGGCCGCCCTGACGATCTCGGCGCGGTCGATCCCGTACAGCTTCTCCGCGGTGAGGAGGTTTTCGAGGGCGAAGGCGACCCGGGGGAGGAGCGCGAGCCAGGGGCGGAACACCTCGGGGTAGGGCGGGAGTTCGGTGAGGGGTGCCAGGGCGGGGTGGGCGGCGAGACGGCGTACGACGGCGCTGCGGACCGCCGCGTAGCCGGCCGCCGCCGTGCTGTCGGCGGCCATGTGGCGGTCCCAGCGCAGGAGTTGGCCGCGCAGGGCGGCGGCTTCGGGGCTGAGGTCTTCGAGGGCGGCGAGGTGGTTCAGCAGCGGGGCCGCGGAGGCGAGGTGGGTGTCCATGTGGAGGGCGGCCATGTCGGCGGCCTTCCAGTCCTTCCGCACGTCGAGGAGGGCGCGCAGGCGGACGGCACGGTGCGGTGGCGCGAACTCGACGCCGAGAGGGGTGGCGGGGCCGCGCTGGTTGGCCATGACCGCGATGCCGTCGTCGACCGTCCCGCGGGGCATGGGGGCGTACCAGCCGTGCCACTCGTGGGCCGGTTCCCAGGCCGGGACGATCCGGGTGCCGTTCAGGGGGTCGCGTACCGGTACCCGGCCCGCGACGCGGTGGAGCAGGCCGCCCTCGGTGTCGGCCGCCTGGACGACGTTGACGGGCTCGGCCCAGTCGTCGAGGGCGCGGTCGACGTCGGCGACCCGGCGGGCGCGGAGGAGGGGGAGGAGGGCGCTGAAGCCGAGGTCTTCGGAGACGCGGGGCGGGTGGCGGAGGCTGATGGCGTCGCCGGTTGCGTTTTCACCCCGGCCACCGTCGGCGTCGGCGTTGGCGTCCGCATCGCCATCGCCATCGCCATCGCCATCGCCATCGCCATCGCCATCGATGATGACCGGGCCGCGGTCGGTCTCGATCACCTCCACCTCCACCGGGTCGGCGCCGGCCACCTCGATCCGTTCTGTGCGGTGGGTGGCGGGGTGCCAGGCCCCGTCCGGGCCGAGCGCCTCGACCAGTTGTCCCGCTCCCGGCCGCCCGGTTCCATCGCCGTCGCCCGACCGCCGGAGCCGCTCCCGGTACAGGTCCTGGTAGTCGGCCATCGCGTTGGTGATCGCCCAGGCCACTGTGCCGGTGTGGCCGAAGTGGGCGATGCCGGGGACGCCCGGTACGGCCAGGCCCACGACGTCGAACTCCGGACAGGCAAGCCGGACTTGCTGATAGACACCCGGCGCCTCGATGTAACGGTGGGGGTCGCCCGCGATGACCGGCAGCCCGGTGGCGGTGCGCTCGCCGGTGACGAGCCAGCCGTTGCTGCCGGAGGTGCCCGGTCCGTCGGTGGCGAACAGGGCGACGGCGTCCGGACCGAGACGGCGTACGACCTCCTCGCGCCACAGTTTGGCCGGGAACCCGGCGAACAGGATGTGCGTGGCCAGCCAGACGCCCAGCGGGGTCCACGGTTCCCACCGGCCCGGAACGAGCCCGACGGTCCCGAACTCGGGTGCGCGGCGGACCCCTTCGGGCAGGCCCTGGTTGACCCCGTCGACGTACGCCCGCACCCAGGCGGCCGTCTCGGGGTCCCGTCTCTCCAGGGCCGTGAAGCAGCGTCTCGCGGTGTCGTCGAGCAGGGCCTGTCTCGCGAACCGGTCCCAGGCGAGCGCGTCCGCGCCGAGGAACGCGGCCGAGGTGCCACGGGCCCTGTGCCGCTCGACCTCGATCTGCCAGGCACGGTCGTGGGCCGTGGCGAGCCCCTGGACGCGGGCCAGTTCGAGCACGTCGTCCGCGCGCAGGTGCGGGACGCCCCAGGCATCGCGGTAGATCTCGGCAGTCACTCTGCGTCTCCCCTCAGTTCGAGATTAGGTTAGGCTCACCTAAGTAAGGTGTGCCGGAATCGTACGCGAAGGGTGAAAACGTCATGGGGCAGGGGCAGGGACACGGCTGGGAGGGCGCGGTCCTCAGGCTGTTCCGGGGCAAGGACTTCACGTTCACCGTCCTGGGCACGGAGGACGTCACCGAGCACTACCGCCGGCTGCACCTCTCCGACGGCGGCATGCTCGCGGCGACCGGGGTGCACCCGACGATGTGGGTGCGGCTGTGGTTCGACAACGCGGGCAAACCACACCAGCGGGCGTACACCCTCGTGGACCCCGACCCGGCCGCGGGCACCTTCAGCCTGGAGTTCGCACTGCACGAGGGATGCGCGAGCGACTGGGCGCGGGCCGCGAAGGCCGGGGACACCATCGAGGCCACGGTCCAGGGCACCGGCTTCACCGACCCGGACCCGGCCCCGTCCCGGGTGCTGGCGATCGCCGACCCCGCCTCGCTCCCCGCTCTCAACTCCCTGCTGGCAGCGGTGGGTACGGCGCCCGCGACGATCTGGTTCGAGACCGCAGGGACCGCTGGAACCTCCGTGAGCGGCGGGATCGGCGGGAGCGGCGGAAGCGCGGGGAGCGGCGCGGGCGGGGACGTCCGAGGCATGGACGGTCTGCCCCTGCGGGTGGACCCGGCCCGCCACGACCTGCGTACGGTCCCCCGGCTCGACCGGGGCGCCCATCTGGTGGCACAGGTGCGGGCGGCCGTGCCGGAACTGCTCAAGGAGACCGCCGACCCGTACGTCTGGATCGCCTGCGACACGGCGACGACCCGCTCGCTGGCCGCGTACTTCCGCAAGGAACTGGCCCTGCCGAAGCAGCGGGTGAACGCGCTGGGGTACTGGCGAGCGGCCTGAACCCGCACGCGCGATGATCGAGGCATGGACGTCACCCTGCATCTCGCCCAGCAGCCCGAGGCCGACGAACTCCTCGGGCGCAGCCCGCTCGCCGCGCTCGTCGGCATGCTGCTCGACCAACAGGTCCCGATGGAATGGGCGTTCGCGGGCCCGTACACGATCGCGCGGCGGCTCGGCGGGGACGATCTCGACGTGCACGATCGCGACGCGCACGATCTCGACGCGCACGAGATCGCGGCGTACGAGCCGGAGGCCTTCGCGGCCCTGCTGTCCACGAAACCGGCCGTGCACCGCTACCCGGGCTCCATGGCCAAGCGGATCCAGCAGCTGTGCCAGTACCTCGTGGAGCACTACGACGGGGACGCGGCGAAGGTCTGGGAGGGCGCGGGGACGGGTACGAGCGCGGACTCGGGGGCGGAGCTGTTGCGGCGGCTCAAGGAGCTGCCCGGCTTCGGCACCCAGAAGGCGCAGATCTTCCTCGCCCTGCTGGGCAAGCAGCTGGGCGTACGCCCGAAGGGCTGGCGCGAGGCCGCCGGTCCCTACGGTGAGGCCGACTCCTTCCGCTCGGTCGCGGACATCACCGGCCCCGAGTCGCTGACGAAGGTGCGGGCGCACAAGCAGGAGATGAAGGCGGCGGCGAAGGCGGCGGCCGAGACGACCGCGAAGGCGGCGAGGACCGGGAAGACCACGAAGGCGGCCAAGACCACCAAGGCGGCGAAGGCTTCCGGCAGCTGAGGTTCGCCGGGGGCGTGCCGCCGCGTTCAGTCGTTCGGGTGTCACGAGTGGCAGGGGCCCCGGGCCCGGCCGAGCATGAGGCATGGCCGAGGTACCGAGTGGCGGCCCCTGGGGCCCTGAATACGACGACCGGCGGGCCCACGCGGCCCGCGACCCGCGCCGGACCGGCGATCTCCACGAACCGGAGCAACTCGAAGGTCCCCTCTTCCTGCTCTCCCGCACCGCCTGGCAGGCCGTACTGGCCGCCGGGATCGCCGCGCTCGCGCTCGGCATCATGATGCTGGTGTGGCCGAAGGCGACGCTGCTCGCGGCGGGCGTGCTCTTCGGGCTCTATCTGCTCTTCAGCGGCGTGCTCCAGCTGGCCTCCGCCTTCGGTACGCACAAGGCGACCTCCCTGCGGGTGATGGCGTTCATCAGCGGAGCGCTGTCGATCCTGCTGGGCCTGTTCTGCTTCCGCGGCGCGATGCAGTCGATCCTGCTGCTCGGGCTGTGGATCGGCATCGGCTGGCTGTTCCGCGGTGTCACGCACACGCTGGCCGCCGCGTCCGACCCGTCCGTGCCCGCCCGGGGCTGGCAGGTCCTCCTGGGGATCCTCAGCTTCCTCGCCGGGGTCGTCCTGATCGTCTCCCCCTTCAAGTCGGTGGCCGTCCTCACCGTCGTCGGCGGCGCCTGGCTGCTGGCCCTCGGCATCACGGAGATCATCACGTCGTTCCAGATGCGCAAACGGGCCCTGGCCGTACCGCGCGCGCTCTGAGCGGGGTGGTGGAGTCGTACGGGGCCGGGTCGTCCCGGGCCCGGGCCCGGGCCGGAGCGGAGTCCCTGCTCCTAGCCCGAGCCCGGGTCCGAGCCGAGGTCCGGGTCCGAGCCCGGGTCCGGGTCCGGGTCCGGGTCCGGGTCGGAGCCCAGGTCCGAGCCCGGGTCCGAGCCGAGGCCCTGGTCCTAGCCCGAGCCCAGGTCCGGGCACGGGTCCGAGCCGAGGCCCGGGTCCCAGCCCAGGTCCAGGTCCAGGTCGAAGCCCAGGTCCGGACGCGCCGCTCTACGCCAAGCGAGCGGTTCTGGTGGTGCGGCCGATGCACCGGGCCCTCCGACCGGGGACATGACCTCTCATGAGCCTCGACCGGAGCCTCGCCCGGAGTGCCGACGGGAGTCCCGACCCGGGGGCCCACGTGGGTCTTGACCGGGGTCCTGACCGGAGTCCTGACCGGGGTCCCGACCCGGGTCCCGGCCGGTTCGTCCCGCGTGCTCCGCGCCGGGTCGCCCGGCAGCGGCTCCTCGTGCTGCTCGCCTCGCTGCTGTGCGCGCTGTGTGCCGTGTGCGCGGCCGGTTCGGCGGGCGGGCACGGCGGGATCCGTACGGCCCCGCCCGCCGCCGTCTCCACCGAGCCCGGTCTCGAACACCCCCACGACGTCCTGGACACCGCTTTCCGGTCGGCCGCCCGTCACGGCCACCGTCCCCCGGTGCGCCGGCACCCTGCGGGGCGGTCCGCGCACCGCCCAACCGCCACCGGCGCGCATCCCCGGTCGCGGGTCCGCGCCCTCCATCACGCCCCCGCCCCGCGCGCCCTGCGCTGCATGGTCCTCCGCTGCTGAGGAGCCCGGCTTCGACCGGACCGCTCCCCCTTTCCCAGCAGCACGAGAGGACTCTCTCCATGCCGATGGACCCGTACGCGATCCTGCGCGCCCTGGTACGCGCCGAATCCCTCCGCAACGCTCCGAAGCCGCCTCCTGAATCCCGCCGGGCCGCACCAAACCCGAGCCCTAGCCCGAGCCCGAGCCCGAAAGTGAAGCCGACGCCCTCACCGTCGTCGGCCTCGGCTTCGGAGCAGGTCCCGTTCCGGAACGGCGAGCGCGACTGAATCGACGGACAGGGTCGGGTGAACCGACCGCGGGGCGGGCCACGGCTGGCCCGCCCCCTTCCCCGCCGCCGTCCCCGCCGCCGCAGAGGCGGTTCTGGCTACGGGTACCGGCTACCGCCTGCGCCGGGCCGTACCGAAGACCGATCGGGTGATCTCGCGCCCGATCTGCGTACCCAGGCTGCGGGCCAGCGACTTGAAGACGCCGCTGCCGACGACCTGCTGGACGACGGAGGGGCCCTCCTCGGTCTTACGGGCAGCACGGCCTCCACCCGCACCCTTCTCCGGCTTCGCATCCTTCTCCGGCTTCGCGCCCGTCTCCGGCTTCGCGTCCGTCTCACGGTCCGTCTTCGTCGGCGTACCCGCGTCCGGCTGCGCGGACGTACCCGCCTCCGCGGCCCGGAGCTTCTCGTACGCCGATTCGCGGTCGACCGCGAGGGCGTAGCGCGTGTGCAGCGGCGACTGCTCGACCGCCCGGTCGAGGACGGCCGGGTCCACCGGACCCATCAGGGACTCCGGCGCCCGCAGCCGCGTCGCCGCGACCGGCGTCGGCGCGCCCTTCTCGCTGAGGACGGTGACGACGGCCTCCCCCGTGCCGAGGGCGGTGAGGACCTCCTCCAGGTCGTACGGGGAGTCCGGGAACGTCTTCACCGTGGCCTTGAGCGCCTTCTGGTCGTCGGGGGTGAAGGCGCGCAGCGCGTGCTGCACACGGTTGCCCAGCTGGGCGAGGACGTCCCCGGGTACGTCCTTGGGGGTCTGCGTGACGAAGAAGATGCCGACCCCTTTCGAGCGAATCAGCCGGACGGTCTGCGTGATGGCGTCGAGGAAGGCCCTCGACGCGTCGTTGAAGAGCAGATGCGCCTCGTCGAAGAAGAAGACGAGTTTCGGTTTGTCGAGGTCACCGACCTCGGGGAGGTCGTGGAAGAGGTCGGCGAGGAGCCACATCAGGAACGTCGAGAAGAGCTGCGGTTTGTCCTGCACGGCGGGCAGTTCCAGGACCGAGACCGTGCCCCGGCCGTCCGCCGCCACCTTCAGCAGCTCGTTCGTGTCGAACTCCGGTTCCCCGAAGAACGGGCTCATCCCCTGCGCCTCGAACGCGGTCAGCGAGCGCAGGATCACGCCGGCCGTGGCCGTGGAGAGTCCGCCGATGCCCTTCAGCTCGGGCTTGCCCTCGTCGGAGGTGAGAAAGGTGACCACGGCCCGCAGGTCCTTCAGGTCGACCAGCTCCAGCCCCTTCTGGTCGGCGTAATGGAAGATCAGGCCGAGCGACTGCTCCTGCGTCTGGTTCAGCCGGAGCACCTTGGACAGCAGGACCGGGCCGAAACTCGTGACGGTGGCGCGTACGGGGATGCCGTGGCCCATACCTCCGAGGGCGTAGAACTCGCAGGGGTAACCGGCCGGCGTCCACTCCTGGCGGACCTCCGAGGCCCGCGTCCGCACCTTGTCGTTCTCCTGGCCGGGCGCCGAGATCCCGGAGACGTCACCCTTCACATCCGCGAGGAAGACCGGCACGCCCTGCGCCGACAACTGCTCGGCGACGAGCTGCAGGGTCTTGGTCTTGCCGGTACCGGTGGCACCGGCCACCAGGCCGTGCCGGTTCAGCATCCCCAGCGGGATCCGGATCTGCGCGTCCGGCAGACACCGCCCGTCCCACAGCAGAGCCCCCAGATCGAGCGCGGCCCCCGGAAAGGCGTACCCGGAGACGATCTCCAGGGCTTGGGGCGGAAGGGGCGGGAGGGAGGGGGTGTCGCTCGGGGCGGCGGGTGCCGCGGCCGTACCGGTTTCAGAAGTCCCGGCCGTATCCGTTTCGAAAGTCCCGGCCGTACCGGGGTTCCGGACCCGCCGTGCTTCACTGTTAGTCATTTCAGGCCCCTGTTTCCGGGTTTCCCGAGACCGTTCTCGGGCCGTTTCCTAACGGATCATGAACGGGTGATCTGGGAGAATTACCGGTTTGCCCATATTTACGACGTCATTTCCAGCGTCGCACTCCGGCGCCATGGCTGCGCCCGGAAGCTCTTGGCCGGTAGGCTTTCCGTGTGATCTTCAAGCGCATCGGAAACGGACGGCCGTACCCCGACCACGGCCGGGAAAGCACCCGGCAGTGGGCGGATGTCGCGCCGCGCCCGGTCCGCCTCGATCAGTTGGTGACGACCAAGGGCCAGCTCGACTTGGAAACGCTGCTCGCCGAGGACTCCACGTTCTACGGCGACCTCTTCGCACACGTCGTGAAGTGGCAGGGCGACCTGTACCTGGAGGACGGCCTGCACCGCGCCGTCCGCGCCGCGCTCCAGCAGCGCCAGGTGCTCCACGCCCGCGTCCTCGAACTGGACTGAGTTCCTCGTTCCTCCCTTCGCCCGGACCGGTCCACCCCTGGGCGGGTGACGCCTGCCCGGGTTGGCCCTTTTGGGTTGGACTGAGCCCCGGTCAATGATCATCTAGTAGGCATCGTCGCTTCGGCGCACTACGCTGCGCCCATGAGCATGCTCACTCCCCCTGGCATGGGCGGCCAGTACCGGATCACGGGGGACAAGTACCCACGGATGCGCAGAAACCGGGGGCGCCGCAGGATCGTGCTCGCGGTCGCCGCCTCCGTCACCGCACTCGGACTGGCCGGCTGGGGAACCCTGCAGCTCATCGACGTCTTCACGGGCGGCGGCGACAAGGCGTCCGCGGCGGGATCGGCACCGGGCTGCAAGACGTCCCCTTCGCCTTCCGCGAAGCCGGTCAAGGCCCTGCCCGAGCCCGGCCGGATCACCGTGAACGTCCTCAACGCCACGGCCCGCAAGGGCCTCGCCAAGGACACCGCGGACGCGCTGAAGAAGCGCGGCTTCAAGATCGGCGAGGTGGGCAACGCGACCAAGGCGTACGACAAGAAGGTCGACGGGCCCGGCATCGTGCTCGGCGCGAAGGCTGCCGCCGACGCGGCCCTGCCCGTCCTCGCGACCCAGCTCGCCGGCGCCGAGCTGAAGACCGACACCCGGGCCAGGCCCGCGGAGGTCGACCTGATCCTCGGCAAGGCCTATAAGGCCCTGACGACGAAAGAGGACGCCGACAAGGCACTGACCGCACTGGCCAGGCCCGAACCGGCGCCCTCCACGAAGAAGGACTGCTGAGGAAGAGCTGCTGCGGAGGACCGACAAGGACCGTCACAGAAGGCGGTCCGGTCGGGCCGGTTATTCGGCCGCGCCGTACATACGGTCGCCCGCGTCGCCCAGGCCCGGGACGATGTAGCCGTGCTCGTTCAGGCGCTCGTCGACCGACGCGGTCACGACCGTGACGGGGGCGCCCGCGAGGTCACGCTCCATGACCTCGACGCCCTCGGGGGCGGCGAGCAGGACCACGGCCGTCACGTCGTCCGCGCCGCGCTTGATCAGCTCCTGGATCGCCGCGACGAGGGTGCCGCCCGTGGCCAGCATCGGGTCCAGGACGTACACCTGGCGCCCGGAGAGGTCCTCCGGCATACGGGTCGCGTATGTGGACGCCTGGAGCGTCTCCTCGTCGCGGATCATGCCGAGGAAACCCACCTCGGCGGTCGGCAGCAGACGCACCATGCCGTCGAGCATGCCGAGGCCGGCTCGCAGGATCGGTACGACCAGGGGGCGCGGGTAGGACAGCTTGACGCCCGTGGTGGCGGACACCGGGGTCTCGATGTCGACCTGTTCGGTGCGCACGTCCCGCGTGGCCTCGTAGGCGAGCAGGGTGACCAGCTCGTCGGCGAGCCGGCGGAAGGTCGGGGAGTCGGTGCGGCGGTCGCGCAGCGTGGTGAGCTTATGAGCGACCAGGGGGTGGTCGACGACGTGGAGACGCATGTCCCCCAGGGTATCCGGGCCCGTCCAGGGCGCCCGTCGCCCGTCGCCACCTGGGTCGGGAACACTTCGCCGATGCCACCGCGCAAACCTCCGCTGGCATCAAACCGCCCGTCGGGGGGAAAGTGGGAGTGACCGAACTGGGGGTGTTGCCGATGCCGGACCCGGAGCGACAGAACCGGGAAGACCTGGAGAGCGACGCGCAGCGCCGCAGGCGCAGGGCCCAGTTCCTGCGAGAACTCACGGAGGCACGCGAGCTGCGCGACAGGGTGCAGCCGCGCCGAGCGAAAACGGCCCGCCTGCGCCACGCGATGCGCATGCGCACGTTCCGCTGGTAGTCCCGACCGCCATGACGACCCCGCGGCCGACAGCGCCACCTCGACGCCCCCGCACCCGACGCCCCCGCACCCGACGCACCGCCACGGCCCACCACCGCGAACCGGATGCGCACACCGGGGCAGCCACGGACCGGCCACCGGCACGGCCGACAGCCGCAGGCCCGGGAGCCCACCGCTGACCCGCTCGGGCTGAACGCCGGTACGGCCGCCGCCCGAGACCCGCTTACAGCGCCGATCAACGGCGTGCGGGCCCTCGCACGGCCAGCAGACACAAGCGCGCCGCACTGCGGGCAGCCGCGGGCCAGCGCCGGCCTGGTCGGCAGCCACAGCCCGCGATTCCGCCCGGTGGGCAGCCATCGCCCGGACGCCACTCGGCCCGCCGCCGTGGGCCGGAAGCTCAAGCGCCGACCAACGGAGGTGCGGTCAGGCACCGCCGGTAGCCGCAAGTGGATGCCCGTCGGCGTGCGGCCACAGGCTGGCTGGCGACACCGCAATGCGGCGGCAGGGGCGAGTGCCCGCCACCGGCAGCAACCGCCGCGCGCCGCGCAAGCCGGGCGGATGCCCCACCGTTGGCAGCCGTCGCCGGGGTGACGGACAGGCCGGACGCCCCACCGCCGACAGCCCTCGCCGCGACGCGCGCCGCGCAAACCAGACGCACGCCCCACCACCCGCAGCCCGCCGGGTGGCAGGCAGACCCGGCGGCGGGCCGGCCGGGCGGCGGGCCGGGTGGGAGCCCGTCGGCGGGCGAGCCGCTGGCGTCGGAGCGCATGGCCCGACTGCCCGCAGGCCCCGGGACGGGCAGACCTGACTACCCGCAGGACCCGGCGCGGGCAGGCCCGACTGCGCGCAGAACCCGGCGCGGGCAGGCCCGACTGCCCGCAGGAGCCGGGACGGACGAGCCCGGATGCGCGCAGGACCCAGGGCGCGCGGGCCCGGATGCGCGCAGGACCCGGGACGCGCGGGCCCGGATGGTCGGTTGAGTGCGTCCGACCAGCCCCGGGGCCGTTCGCCGAGCCGTCCGTAGGGGCATCGCCGTGCGACCCGCCGGGCAGCGGTCGGGCAGGCGCGTACGAAGCCGGGGTGCGGCGGCGTACGATCCCGCTGTCGGTGGGCGCCGGGCGCCCAGGTGAGGCCATGCGGCGGCGTGACGCACGCGCCACGCGACCGGGCGTGGGAACGCGACCGGGACACAGCGAGCCGAAGACCTCTCCTGAACGCTCTGTTTCTGCCACGATTCCGAGTGGGCGGGGCTCGGAGCACGTACCCCCCGCCCACAACCTCCGCCGGGGGGATCCCCAACCGGCACGCCTAGGACCAGTGGGAGAGTCACGGTGTACTTCGCCGCACTGCTCGCGCGCACCGAAGACGGGTGGGAAGCGAGCGACACAGAGCTCGACGATGTGGAGACCCTGTCGGATCTAGCCGACCTGGCCCGCGAAGCCTCGGTCGACGACGACACGGTGCTCGTCTTCATCGAGCAGGAGGACGCGTGGTTCGGAGTCGTCCGCGTGGACGGCGAGGAGGACCCTCGCATCTACGTCTCGGACGGCGCGGCCGCGGCCCGCAGTTCGTACGGCGAGATCCTGCTCACGGACGAACTGCTCGGACGGGAGCCCGGCGACGACGATGTCGCCGACCTGGACTCCCTCGACCTCGACGGCACGGAGGACGGTGAACCCGAGGACGAGACCGACGACGACGAAGAGGACGACGTCGGCACCACCTCCAAGGGTGAGACCGTGCCGTCCGGACCCATCGGAGACCGCGAGGTCCTCACCGATCTCGGTGTGAGCGAGAAGGAGTTGCTGGCCCTGGACAGCACCGACGCACTCGGCGAGATCGCCGAGGTCCTCGGAGCGGCAGAGGTCCTGGAGACCGTCCGCTGACTCCGTCGAACACGCAGGAGGAACAGGACCCCGCCGACGGTCCCGTACCGGTTCCCGTACCTGTACCAGTCCCCGTATCCGAGGCCGTATCCGTAGAAGATCCCGTACGCGATCCCTGGCGGCCCGCGATGCGGCTCGCCCTGGAGCAGGCCGGACTCGCGGGCCGCGGCGGGGACGTACCCGTCGGCGCCGTGGTGCTGGCCCCGGACGGCACGACGGTGCTCGCCACCGGGCACAACGAGCGTGAGGCGGCCGGTGACCCGACCGCCCACGCCGAGGTGCTGGCGATCCGCCGGGCCGCCGCGAGGACCGGGGAGTGGCGGCTCACCGGCTGCACGCTCGTCGTCACCCTCGAACCGTGCACGATGTGCGCCGGAGCGCTCGTCCAGTCCCGTGTGGACCGGGTCGTCTACGGCGCCCGGGACGAGAAGGCGGGCGCGGCCGGCTCCCTCTGGGACGTCGTACGGGACCGCCGGCTCAACCACCGGCCCGAAGTGATCGCCGGAGTGCTCGACGAGGAGTGCGCCCGGCTGCTCACGGAGTTCTTCAGGAGCCGCTGAACCGATTTCCGAGCACGGCCCATCTTGGGCTAGGATCTCTCTCGGTAGCGTGTCCGAGCGGCCGAAGGAGCTCGCCTCGAAAGCGAGTGTGGCGCAAGTCACCGAGGGTTCAAATCCCTCCGCTACCGCAGGTAGATGAGGGGCCCGGTCCACTGGACCGGGCCCCTCATCTACATTCCGTCTCAGTTCCCGTCTCAGTTGCCCATCTCTGTGGACACGCCTCCGTCGATTTACCATGCTGACCACTCATGGCAGACAGAGAACCCCGCGTTCGGCCCAACCAGATTCTTCGATGGATCCCGGGCATCGGTTTCACTGGCGCGTGGTTCGTGGCCCTGAGGTACGACACCCTGGATGGCTCCCCAACTACCAGCGACTGGGTGCTCGCGGCGGTGGGGGGCGTTCTGTGCTTCGGCCTAGCAGCGGCGATGTTCATGGCTTTGAGCGACCCGCGACGTTCAGAGAGCCGTGAACGTGTTCGTGAAGCCGAGCAAGACTTGGAAGAAGCCTTGCGAGGCTCAGCTTCCGCTCCCGCCAGCTCCGACCAAGAGGCCGATGGCTCTCTCGACACCAGAGTCAACAGAGACCTGGATCAGAGGCAAGCCCGCCTGACGCTCTCTGAGTTGTGGGTTGTAACACATCGCCGCCTCGACCACTACCACGGCATTGCCCTCGGCCAGGCGAAGCGATCTTTCCTCAGCGCACAGATCGCCATGGGGCTCGGGTTCGTCCTGCTCCTCGGCTTCGTAACCATTGCATTGAATGCCAGCACCGTGGCTGGCAGTGTCGTCGCAGGTGGTCTCGGAACCGTCGCTGCTGCGCTGGCTGGCTATGTGAGCCGGACATTCATCAGGTCCCAGGAAGCGGCGGCGGGGCATCTACGGGCCTACTTCGATCAGCCTTTGGAGTTCTCCCGATACCTCGCAGCAGAGCGGCTGGTGACTGATGCCGGATTGAGCGAAGAGCGCAGGGCAGAGATCTTGAGCATCCTTGTACAGGCGATGATCAGCGGACCCTCCGATCCAATGCCTGATGGGTCCGATATACAGCAGTCAGACGGGCGGCGGTAACTCTGCGTGGATAGACACCGCCAATGAACACGGGGTGGCCAATCACCGGCCACCCCGTTCCTGTCAGTTGGCTGGTACGAGCGCCTCGGCGTCACCGTCGTCCGGTCGGTCTCCGGGCGACTTCCAGATGAGTCCGTCGACGCGTTCGGCAACCTCGTTCCGAACCGTGTCCACCATGTGTTGGTACCGCGCGGCCATGGCCGTGGTCGACCAACCCATGAGTCCCATGACCGCCCGCTCGGAGACTCCGAGGATCAGCAGGACCGTGGCGGCAGTGTGGCGGGCGTCGTGCAACCGGCCATCTCGGACCTTGGCGTCGTCGAGAAGCTCCTTCCAGTCGTCGTAGTCCGTGCGGGGCGAGGTGCCCCGTCCGGTCGTCGTCGCGAAGAGCCAGCCTTGTTCCGTCCAGTCGTCGCCAGCCGCCGCGCGTTCGGCCTCCTGCTTGCTCCGGTGCGTCCGCAACAGGTCCACAAGCTGTGAGGGCAGCCCGACCGCCCGTCGGCCCGCGCGAGACTTCGTATCGGCCGTCTCCGGATTGGTTCGCTGCCTCTGGGGGCAGTACCCGGCTTTCCTTCCGCAGGTGTCGCCGCATCCGTGGGCGTAGCGCGGTCGGCGGCGGCTCCGACGGACCATCAATACGCCCCGTGACAGATCCACATCAGCCCACTTGAGTCCGAGCGCTTCCCCCTGCCTGAGTCCAAGAGAGAGCGCCACAGCCCATCGCGCGGAGTTCCGGCGGTTGTCAGCCGCACGCAAGAGGCTCTGTACCTCTTCGACGGTGTACGGCTCCACCTCCTCTTCCCGTAGACGCGGTGCCTTGGCGAGCCGCACGGGGTTCATCGCGAGGTGGCCACGCCGGACCGCCTCATTGAGCGAGGTACGGAAGGTGCGATGGATCTGGTGAATCGTGCCGGCACGACGGCCATCCGCCTGCATTCGCCCGTAGAAACGCTCGATGTGCTCGGGTCCAAGCTTGTCGAGACGATGGGCCCCGAGAGCAGGGATCAAGTGCTTCCGCACGGCAACGCCGTATCCGACCATCGTGTTCTCGTTGACCGCGAGCGGCGCGATGGTGTCGACCCAATGCGTCAGCCACGCCTCCACGGTCCAGGCCCGACCCGCCTTGCGCATGGTTCCGCTATCGCGCTGCTTCTCCAGCTCCCGCACGGCGGACGTCACTTCGGCGCGGGTCTTGCGTTCGACGTGTCGGCGGTCCGGCCTGCCGTCGTCACGGATGCCGACGGTCACGCGACCGTGCCACTTGCCGTCTTTGCTCTGGTAGATGGACGACCGGCCGTTGGGCTGCCGGGTGCGCTTCTTGTCCTCCGCCACGGGCGGACTCCTTCAAGTTGGTGTGGAAACAACCCGGGACGCCACCTCGCGGCGAGGTGGCGTCCCGGTGTGAGGCGATCAGGCAGCGCGCTGCTCAGCGCGGCGACGTGCGAGGTAGGCGGCCGGAGCGTCGGCGGGGACGCGCCGGAGTCCACCGATGGTCAGGGACTCCAGCTCTCCAGTGCGGATGAGCGCGAAGCAGGTGGTGCGACCGACGCGGAGGCAGCGGGCGGCCTCTTCGACGGTCAGGAGAACCGGGGCCAGGTCACCAGCCTCAGCGAGCGGTGCGATGTCGACAGCAGCGATGCTCATCGAAAGGTCTCCTTCAAGGGAGTCTGTCGGGGGTCCTGACCCCCTCCTGAGAAGTCCGCTACATCCGCTACGCCGCTACATCGCAGGTCAGCGGCGGGTTTTCTGTAGCGGAGGGGTGGCGTGTAGCGGCTACGCCCGGATTCCGGGGTGGTGGGCGTAGCCGCTACACGCTTCGGTGCCGCTACAGATTCAGGGCCTCTGAGCTGGCCTGTAGCGGCGTAGCGGATGTAGCGGCTTCCTGGGGAGGGGGGCAGTAGCGGGCCCACGCGTCGGTGAGGTCGCTGGTGTGGAAGCCCTTGAGGATGCCGCCGGCGGTGCGGATGTTGCGGGAGCGGATCGGCTCGTTGTCGGCCGTCATGTACTCCCCGAGCATTCGGGAGAGTCGCCGGTTGTCGAGCGGTTTGCCGTCGAGGTCGGCCCACGGGGCGTCATCGAGGGCGTTGAGCCGGTCCAGGATGGCGATGGTGGGCAGGCGGTCCATGCCGATGAGGACGTGGTCGCGCAGGTCGGTCAACAGGCGGATGCCGAGACTGTGCTTGTCGGTGTACTGCGCTGCCTTGACGAGCGTCACGCACGCTTCCCGGACTCGGCGGGGCCAGTCCCCGCCGATGGCGTCGGCGATGGCGAGCAGGGGTTCCCACACGTCGGCGGGGCGGTCGGTGATCCCGTCGGGCATCTGCGGCCACGCGCCCATGACGAACCCCCGGCTGTGCTCGGCCCACTGGGCGAGCCGGTCGCGCAACTTGTGCCCCTCGGCCTCGTGGAGGCGGGCCCGGAAGGCTTCCACGCGTTCGTTGCGTGCTCGTCGGCGCATCCGGATGACGATGGAGCGGGTCAGGATCGTGTCTGGGAGCGAGCCGAGTCCGGCAACCGCGACGGCGCAGTAGGACGGGAAGGCCTGCACGCTCTGGTTGCCGCCGTCGCCGATGCACCGGTAGGTGACCCCGGTCCGGCGGTGACCGGCGTTGAGGAATCCGCGCAGTTCCTCGTTGTCCCCTGCCTTCGGGCCGAAGATCGTGTCAATCTCGTCGAACAGGATCGTCGGCCGGCCGTCCACCCCGGACACCGACCGGAACAGGGCGGCGGCGGACGCGTTGACGGCCGTCATGGGCTGCGGAACGAGGGTTTCCACGATCTCCAGCGCGCGGGACTTCCCCGACCCCGGTTCCGGGGAGAGGAAGGCGAGGCGGGGGGTGGAGTCGAAGCAGTCGAGCAGGTGGGCGTGCGCGTCCCACAGCGCCACGGCGACGTAGGCGGCCTCGGTGGGGAAGACGTTGAAGCGGCGGTGAAAGGCTTCCACCTCGTTGAGCAGCGTCGCGCCGTCGATGGTGTCGCTCATGCGGCGGCCCTCCCTTCCTGGGTGGTGCGGAGCGGGCAGGTGTCGCGGTGCGCTTCGTGGTCGGCGATCAGGGCCCACACGTCGGCGTCTCCGGTGGCGTGCCGGTCACGGCCGCACATGCACCACGACGTTGCGATGGGCACCGCGCGGTACGGAGTGCTGATGGTCAACCACGCGATCGGGTACCGGTCGTCTCCGGCCTGCGGGTCAGAACCAACGGCAGTGGGGACGCCTTCGGCGACGCCCTTCGGGTCGCTCACGGCCGTCGGGGGTCCGGCAGGTTCGGCGGCCGGCGGGCCGGTGGGGTGTCGGGTGTGGCTCTTAGAGGGGAGAGGGTTGGTCATGCGGCCCTGCCCCGGGGCGCGTTGTGGGTGATCGACCAGTCCAGGGCGCGGCGGATCACGTCGTCGTAGTAGCGCTGGGGCTGTGTGGCGTTGGCCCCCGCCGCTCCTCTAAGAGCCTCCTCGACCACCGATCGAGGGAGGTCGCCGGACGCGATGAACCGTCCCAGAGCCCGTGCGGCCCTGAGCAGGGTGGAGTTGCGGGTGCCGTCCGCGGCGGTGGCCACGTTCCGCACCTCACACGTGAGTGCTACATCCGCGTATCGCCGCGATTGCCCCGCTACGACCCCTGTAGGGGGCTGTGCGGGCTTGGGGGCGGGTTGAAGGATGCTCAGCAGCCATCCGGGCACCGGGGCCGCCACAGAGCCGCCTACGGCTTCGTAGGGTCCGGCGGGGGTGATGCTGCCCGCGGCGACGACGTACCCGCCACATGCGCGGGTGTCGACCAACGGGGCAATCGTGCCTGCCGTGTTGGTCAGCCGCACGCTTGCCGGGGCGGTGAAGTACAGGTGCTGTCCGCCGCTCGCGGTCCGGGTGCGGTAGGTGTCGGGGACGGCGCGGCCGGTGCGCTCGCAGAGCGCCTCAAAGGTCGTCACGCCGTCAGGCGTGCCCTCACTGGTCTTGTCGTTGCTCTTGTTCTTGGGCATGTCGAGGTCGATGACGACCAGGTCGGAGGGACCGGTGGCGATACCGACGTTGAACGGCCCGTGTGACCAGGCCGCACGGATACGGTCCGGATCGGTGGTGGCCCGTTGCTCCCACTTGCGGTGCCCGCTCGCACAGGGGCCGGTACGGGGGCAGGCGGTCTCTCCGTGCAGGGCGGGGCGCTTGCTGCCGGGACGGAGCGGGAAGACGTGCCAGCCGCGCTCAGCGGCGGACAGGGCCGCGTTCAGCAGGTGCGCACTCACGCCGCCACCCCCTGCGCCGTGCGGGCGAGGAATGCGCGGCCGATCCACTCGCCGTAGGCGGGCGGGATGGCCTCGGTCAGTTCCTCGCGCACGTCCGTCCAGTCGATGCCCATCGCGGCCTGTAGCTCCGGCACGGACGGCTTGCCGCCGCCGTTGCCGTACGCGGCGACGTACGGGCCGTCGAAGTATTCGCCGTGCCGCCACCCGCGCACGCGGCCCCGGTGGGCGACGTGCGCCGGCCGGTTGACGCTCCAGCCGCCCAACTCGAAGTTGCGGTGCCGGATGACCCCGAGCCCGAACATCTCGCCGCACAAGGTCAGATCCTTGCGGATCTTCGCGCGGCCGTTGGGCTGCTCGATGATGTAGGGCAGGCCGGTCCGATCGAGCAGGGCCCGGGTCGGCTCGACCAGGTCCACATGCGTTCCACCCCATCCCTGCGAGGCGTTAGTGCCCACGGTGAGGGTGCACTTGTCCTGGCAGGGCGGGGAGGCGTGGACGAACGCGTACCGGCGGATCTCACCCGTGACGATGAGGTGGGCGAGGTAGGTGAGCGCGTCGCCCCGGTGATAGGGGAACGGGTAGTTGGGGCGGTCGGCGATGTCGACACCGTCTACGGCGAAGCCAGCCCGGTGGTAGCCGGCACCGGCCCCACCGGCGCACGAGAACACGTCCAGCACACGCGGCCGTTCGCCGCGCCCTCGCCGGATGTCGGTGGGTTGCGTCATGCTGGGAGACCTCCACAGGTCTGTTGAGGACTGGAGACAAGGGCGGCCCCGGACTTTGGCGAGACGGGGGCCGCCCTTGGTGTTTCTGGTCATCGAGACGCGATCAGTTACCTGATCACTCGTTACGGGTAATGCCCCGGTACTTTCGATCTGGGGGGACTGAAATGACCGAAGCATTCGAGATGATCGCGCCCATCGGCGTGGTGGCGTCATTACTCATCACTGCCTGGCAGACGCGGGAACTCGCACGCCAGACAAGAACCAACAATGGGCTTGCCGGAGCAACGGCCACCTATAACGGCCTTGAGCGGCTACACCAGGTTGATGGCTTCATAGCCGCGCACCCGTCGCTCTACGACTGCATCTACGGCGGTGCACCAATCCCGCAGGATCCAGAAGAGCGAGCCCGAGTGATGGCCTTGGTCAACATTCTGGCCGACTCGATCGACTACGGACTGATGACGACTGCGGTCACCCCGGCAGTTCTCGGGTACGAAGGATGGCGAGCTTTTGCTACCGAGATGCGCCATGATTGCCCCGCTCTCGTGCATGCGGTCCGAGATAACCCGAGCTTTTATCCGGGGATCGTGACTCATTGGAACAGCAAACCGGAAACTGCTTTGTGAATCAGCGATGGAAATGACTGCGTTTGATCACGGCTTTGCGGATGTTGACCGTGGCCCCGCCGCTGTGGCCGCTCGTGCCGAGGATCTGTACGGCGATCCAGCCGCCGAAGATCACGGCGGCGAGGGTGATGAGTTGGGTGATGAACGCGGTCAGCGCGGCGATGAACGAGGTGAGCAACAGGAGACCGCCGCACACGGCGAGGAACCCGACCCCGCCCAACGCGACGTTCACCGCAGCACGGGAGACGGCGGGTTTGGCGGCGAGGGGCTCGGGCTGCATGGGGCTGATCGCGTAGCCGGTGACCACCCGCCCGTCCGGGAGGACGACGCTCGCCACCGCGGGGACGGAGCCCGGTTGCATGGGCACGAGCGGAGCGGCCGGCGGGTGGGTGATGGGGGTGGGCTGGTGGACGGTCACGGCCCGTTCGGCGGGCAGGTAACCGGGGTGTTCGGGGTACATGCGGAATCCCTTCCGGCGGTGGGTCAGGGAGGCTCGGGCATCCCCTTGGGGGTGCGCTGTGGAGGGGGTTTTCGGGGGCTGACCTGGGGTGCCTCCCTGCCTCCCTGAACGATCATTTGTGCAGGTCAGGTGGAGGGAGGCGGGTCAGGGAGGGGGTCAGGGAGTTCTCCCTGCCTCCCTGCCCCGCCACCGGTCGACTCCCTGTCACTCAGCGGCAGAAGCGGAACCCGTGTCGTCGCGGTTGGCGAGCGCGCGGGCGAGCCGGTCACGGCCGACGACCATGACCCCGTCGGACTTGTACGGCTCGGCCCCGGTGCCGTCGAGAACGCGCTTGAGGTCGATGAACGACCACTTGCCGTAGGCGCCGGAGTTGAGGGTGCTGAGCCGGGCGACGACGTCCTTGGTACGCACCCGCTCCGCCGTGCCGACCACGGCCGCGATGTCCGCGAGCGGGTCACGGTCCTGGTCGCTCTGCTCGATGGCGTGCAGGGTGGTGACGCCGTCGCGCAGAGCCTTGGCCCGCTCGATGATGGCCACGGCGGCGTCGTCGTCGATGTAGTGCGTGCGCACCGTGATGGCGGCCTGCCCGGCGGGGATGTCGATACCGGAGGAGGCGACGACCAGCGTTCCCTGATCCAAACCGGGACGCAGCATGTTCGGGGCGGCCCCGCCGTCAACGGCCTTGTCCCCCAGCGCCATGCGCGCCTGTGACTCGGTGCCCAGCGCAAGGGAGGCGCGGGTGTGCGCGCCCTCGCGGACCAGCTTGGGGAGGTTCTGATCGGTGGGGTCCTGGGTGCCCTGCCACATCAGGACGTTGACCGCCCGTCCCTGGTTGTGAATCTTGCGGACGGCCATGAAGTACCGGGAGTTGGCCTTGGACCCGCCGTACGGTCGCTTGTCCTCGTCCTTGGCCGGGCACATGAACGCCATCTGCGCCTCATCGACCAGCACGATCAGGGCGGGGAAGACCGTGCCGGGCGGGGCCTGGATCCGGCGGTTCATCTCCTCAACGGCGCCCTCCACCATCTCGGTCACCTGGATCACGTGCTCATCCGTCGGACCCTGGATCAGCACCCGTGCGCGGCCATCGAACATGGCCCAGTCACCCACGCCTTTGAGGTCACCGAGCAGGAACTCCACCGACCGGTCCAGCGCCAGCCACAGGGCGAGCGAGCGCAGCGCGACAGTCTTGCCCTGGTTGGACAGGCCGGTGATGAGGAGGTGGCGCTGGTAGAGGCTCAGCGCTGCCGCGTCTCCGCGCAGGTCCTGCCCCCACGGCGCGCGGCCCTTGCCGTAGTCGGCGGTCATCGTCTCGTCGGTGACCAGCGGAGACGGACCGATCGGCTCATCCAGAGCGCCGGAGTCGGCCACCCACAGCCGCACCGTCCGCGCCGCCTGGGGGATGGTGATGAACACCTCGTGCTCGTGCCGGGTCAGGTTCTCCGCGAGCTTGCGGCGCCGGTTCTGCACCTCGTTCGTGGACACCCCCGAGGGCAGGGTGACGTCGACCTCGACACCGCATCCGGCGATCCGGATCGGCCCGAGCATCGAGGCGCCGGCGTCGCCCATCTCCTTGATGGCGTTGCGCAGCGCGGGCACCCCGAGGTCGCGTAGGGCCTTGACGACGATCGAGGGGGTGATGGGTTCGCCCTCGCTCGATCGGATGTTGTCGGGCAGGGCCCATGCGGGGGCGGCTTGCTGCTTGCTGCCGACGGCCCACAGGGCAAGCAGGGCGAGGAACGGGCCGATCGTCAGGGCCGGGCCCCACACCACCTGCACGATATGGATGAGGAGGCCGATGAAGTCGATCGTTGCGGCGAGCGGGGTGATGACGTCCTTGATCTCGCCGTTGTTGATGGCCATCACGACTCCGAGGGCGACCAGGGTTCCGATGCCCATCCCGGTGCCGACCGCGATCCCCTTGGCCACGTCGACCGGGGAGTGCAGCAGGTCCATGCGGCGGCGGTGGCGTGCCTCGCGGAAGCGTTGCAACCGCTCCTCCCACTCCTCCGCCACCTCATAGTTCCCGGCGGCTTCCGCCGCGCGGAGCATCCGCTCGTAGCGGGAGCCGGTCTTGCCGTCCCACGTGCGGCGCGCCACGATCCGGCCCCCGTTGAACGTGTAGAGGCCGTGGCGGACGACGGCGCGGGCGGCGGTCTTGGTCCGCTCGTGGGTGACGGCGGTCTTCACGGCACGGCCGGAGCGCACCCACAGCGGCACGATCGGCGCCGGTACCGGGTCGGGGACCACGGTCAACGTGGTCACAGCCGCCGGTTCGTCGGCAGGTTCGAGGTTCTTGTGCAGGTGAACGACGTTCTCAGACATGCTGGAACTGCTCCTGACTGCCCCTGTCGGGGCGGGAGTTCGTGGGAGTACCGGGGTGGCCTGGTCCGCGGCAGGGAGGGCCACCCCGGGCGTCGCAGCGTGCGAGGGCCGCGCGGTTCAGGCGGCGGGACGTGCGGGCGGCAAGGGCGCGCTCACCACCAACGCGACTTCTTGCCGGGCACCAGGGAGGGACAGCCGTTGCGCAGGTGGTCGACACACTGCGGGCAGTCCTCGCGGGGGCGCAGGTGGCGGTGTGCGCGCCGGTCATGGGCGTGCTGCCAGCACTGCGGGCACTCACCCGCAGGCGCCGGTTTGCCGGGCATGGTCACCACCACCCCGAAGACTTCTTCGCCGCCTTCACCTTCGCGGCCTCGCTCACGATGCGCTGCCGCTCGCCCTGCAACGCGCTCAGTTCCGTGATGAGGCGGGTCTGCACGGACTGATAGACCGTCTCCAGCCTGCGGTCCGCGCGGTCGGTGCTCTTACCGCGGGCGACGCGGTAGGAGCCACCCGCGAGGGCGGCGAGCACGGCGCGGCGCTCGGAGCCGGTGAGCGGCCACATCTCCTCGTTGCGGACCGCTTCCAGCTTGCGGTTCGTCTTGTGGATCTCACGATCCAGACGGCGGGTATCAGGCTTGCCCATTCAAAGACTCCTCACGCTGTCGGAGGTTCGGGGTAGGCGCAGGTCACGCAGGTGCCGAGTGAGAGCGGGATGACGTATCCCGCGTCGCGTCGGCAGGCGGGGCAGGTGCGGCGGGCGCGCATCGCCTTGGCGAGCGCGGCACGCTTGGCCGGCGTCATCGGCCGCACGGGCTTGGCCAGGTCCTCGCGGTAGAGGTAGGCGACCAGCGGGCCCCGCCGGTAACGCGGGCGCAGCACCTGCGCCGCGACCGGCTGTCCGCCGGGGCGCAGGCCGCACGCCCTCAGTTGGCGGCGGGTGGCGTAGCCGTCGGGGGCGTGGCGCCACGGGAAGGTCGGTATGCCGTGGCGGGCACCGGTGGGGTCGTAGCACTTGCCGAACGCCCCGCCGCTCACGGCGCCGGGGTGGCGCGTTCGGCGAGCAGGGTGTCGCGCAGCATCCGGGCATTGGCCGGGGAGGTGTGGACCTCCCGGCGGATGCCCTCAGCCGTCACCTTCCCGTCCGGCCAACCCGCCGTCACCTTCCGCGCCTCAGCGAGCAGTTCAGCCGCAGTGCGCTTCGGGCGGGTCGACCGGGCGGCCTGCGGGAGTCGACCCGTGGCCCGACGCGGGCGGGTCGACTCAGCAGGCACAGGGCGCGGGGCGATCGAGGTGACCGGAGCTGCAGCCACGGCCGGGATCGGCTTGAGCGGGACGGTCGACTTCACGAACTCGACCGTGACCGGGTCGGGCATCCGCCACGGCACCGCAGTGATCGGCGCGGGCGTCGATTCTCCGAGGTCAGCCGTAGACCGAATCCTCTCGGTCTCGGTGGATTCCTCCGCATTCGCGATCGGGGCGGGTTGGTGGTGGAGGACCTTGGCGACCAGGTCGGAACCGAAGTAGATCGACCCGACCGGTAGCGAGGTGGCGAGCAGCACGAGAGCCCAGTTGGCCGGGTCCCAGTCGGCGAGTCGGGTCCAGTCGACCGTGACGCCCGTGTCGCTGTGGAGCTTGGGCACGAGGCCGTGGACGTAGTTGAGGACGAGTGAGGCGAGGGTGTAGGTGCCCAGCACCCGTAGCGCGAACTTCCGTGCGTCGTCGGTGAGCACGAGGGTCGCGATCAGGGCGAGCGCCATCAGGCCGTCGACCACGAACGGGTAGAGCGTCGCGGCCGTCTCGTCGGCGCCGACCGCGCTCGCGATGTCCCGCAGCGCGTTCCAGGAGACCCGAAAGGCCATGGCAACGACCGCGACCAGCGCGGCCACCAGCAGGATCTTTCCCTTGCGGTTCATCGGCCGGCCCTCCCGTGCTCGTCACGGTCGCCCGGCTCCCAGATGAATCGCTCGCCCATCCATTCGTCGGTGTCGCCGTTGTCCGGCCCGATCTGCCACACGGCCGACGGCCGGGGCCGCCAAAGGTGCAGGAGCCATCCGGGGATCTGGACGGCCCCGCCCGCAGCGACCGCGAACCGCAAGACCGGTTCGTGGGTCACGAGCAGGGCGACGGTGGCGGCGACCATGACCAGCGCCCCCGCCACGATCAGCACCAGGGCGAGGCCCCGGGGAGAGGAGGAGTCGGCGTTCATGCCGCACCCCCGAGGGCGAGCAGCGCGGCGAGGATGAGCAGGGCCCCGCCGGTGCAGGTGAGGTCGACCGCGCGGCGCAGGCCGGTGAACTTGGCGACCGCGAGACGGGACAGCCCCGCGATGTCCGCCGCTCGGTCTTCGGACAGGGTGATGCTGATCTGCTCAGCGGTGAGGGTGGCCCACAGCGGGAAACCGTGGCGGCCCCGCAGGTTGGGGCGGACCGACCGCAGCAGCAGACCCGCCGCTACGACCAGCGCCCCCATGCCGAGACCACCCACGACGTACGCGGGAACGGTCAGGTGCACGTCCTTGGCGACCGTCCACGAACCGGCGAGCACCGCGCCGACGAACGCCAGCAGCAGACCGGTCTTCGTGTCGGTCCGCGCGATCTCCGCCTTCACCTCCGCATGCGCGGCGGCGAGCGTCTGGACGGTGCTCATGCGGACACCCCCGGGGCCCGCGTCGCGGCGAAGTTGGCGAGCGTGCGGCGAGCGGCCAGCACCCGTCGGCGGGCCCGCCGGATACGCCGCGCGTCCAGCTCCGTCGGCGTGCGGTCCAAAGTGATGATCTGCGCGTCCAACAGGTCGATGTCCGCCCGGATGACGGGCATCTCCCGGTCAATCGCGTCCAGCTCCGCGGCGGTAGGCTCGCGGTCGAACTCGTCGGCGGTAACAACCGCCTGAACAGCACCGATGTACACCATGGGTCGTTGTTCCTTTTCGCAGGGTGGAACGGCCCGAACGCGGTCCCCGGGGTGCCACCCGGGGACCGCTTGCCGTTGGAGTCACTTCCGGCTCCCCGCGCTCCCACCCGTACGGCCCCCGCAGCAAGCGGACCCGGACGGGTGGGAGAGGCAGCCGGCCGCAGCACGAGGCGCTGCGAGCCGAGAACGGACCGGTGGGCCCTACGGGCGCCGTCGGCCGGTCCGTCACGGCGACGCCCAAAGCATTCGTTGACGCACGAGAACTCCCGAAGATCGAAGAGACAAGAACCAGCACTGCAAGGGGGACCTAGTCCCCACACGCCGGCCGTTGCTCGCGGTCACCGGGCCACCTCGCCAGTACGGGCCGAAGCCCTGTTCCACCTGGCCTTTAGCGGGATTGCAGCGTCCCCGCCCTAAGCGTTCTTGCAGGTCAGAAACCCAAGACGGATCCACCCTTAGAGTGCTTAGGGGGGGTTGCCGTCTCGCTTGATAGGTACGGTAGGCAAACTGGAAGCTGCGCGCAACCCCCTCTCGCTGTAGAGTCTGATATCCCCCCTAGGCAATGATCGGAGAGTCGTGCACTACGACATGGAGCAGGTCCCTGGGATCGCGGACCCCGTAGACCGCGCCAAAGCCGCAATCGACCTGATGGCGCGGTATCAGAGCCACGTGAACGAGCTGTCCCGCATCCGCCGGGAAGCGATCGAAGAGGCGCAGGCGTCGGGCATGACCCAAGCTGAAATCGCGAAGCGACTCGGCGTCAGCCGCGGGCGCGTCGGTCAGCTCGCGTCATCTGGGCCCCCGCCAGAGCGCGCCTTCTTCGGCACAGACCTGGTTACGGTCTCGCTCGGGGGCAAGTACGAAGCGGGAAAGGCGCCTGAGCAGAACCCCAGTGAGGTGGTCACGCGGGAAGACCTCAACAACTTCGAGCACCTTCGCAAGCTGCTGGGTGGCATGAAACTGGACACTCAGTACGAGGTGATCCCACCGAGTGGAATCGTCAACCTCAATCGGGACAACCACGTCGTGGTCTGCGGCCCCCGCCTGTCCCCGATCGTGGCGCAGGTGCTCGAAGGGGACGACAACCTTCGGTTTGCCAAGGATCATGCGTGGCACCTGGTCGACCAAGTGGCCGGGAAGGAATTCCGGTCCCCACAGGATGAGGACGGGTCGGCCGGCGATGTCGGTTACCTGGGACGCCTCCCCCGCCTGGATGGGAAGGGAACGTTCCTCTACATCGCCGGTATCCACTCCATCGGAGCGAACGGAGTCGTTCACTTCCTGGAGAACAACCTGGCAGAGCTTTACAGAGAGGTCCGCACGCGCCGCTTCTCTACTCTTATTTCGTGCCGCTACGACCCGACAACGCTCGAAGTGCTGGAGAGTCGACGCGTCACTCCGCTGTACCGACACGAAGGCTGAGCATGCGCGTCGCGATCGACACCCGACCCGGTGGAGCCGCCCCCAACGAAGATTGGGTGGCCAGCACACCCGCTCTTGCCGTCGTGCTGGACGGGCTCAGCACTGCGGGTCTGGACACGGGATGCCGCCACGGCGTTCCGTGGTACGTCGCACACCTGGGCAGTCAGCTCGTGGCCGCACTGGCTGACCCGGAGCGCTCACTTTCGACCGGTTTGGCCGATGCCCTCGAACGTGTGGCGGCCAAGCACCCCGAATGCGACTTGGGAAATCCGGGAACCCCGTCCGCAACGGTGGCTGTCCTCCGACAGCGCGAAGGTTCCTTCGATCACCTCGTCTTGGCTGACTCCCCGATCGTGCTCGAAAGCCGCCGAGGCTTCTCCGTGATCACTGACTTGCGCGTGAAGGAGATCCTTCCGGAGTTGAAGGCGGAAGTTGATCGGTACGAGACCAATACGGCAGAGCACAAAGAGGCTCTGCGCCGCTTGGTGCTCGCGCAGCGAGAGACCCGCAACACGGCGACCGGGTATTGGGTCGCGGCTTCCGGGCCCGAAGCCGCAGAACATGCGTTGACCGGCAGCGCTCCCGCCGAGGATCTGCGCGCCGCCGCGCTCTTGTCCGACGGTGCGGCATGCCTCGTGACGGACTACTCGATGGCGACCTGGTCCGAAGCCTTCAGGACGCTCCGCGCCGGGGGGCCGCGCGAGCTGATCGACGCGGTTCGTAAGGTGGAGGCCTCAGACCCTCATGGGCAACGATGGCCGCGCTACAAGTCCGGGGATGACGCGTCCGTTGCCTTCTGCGAGTGGGGATAACGGCTGGTCAGCACTCGCGCGCTCCGTCTCAGTTTCCGTCTCATTCACCCCCGTCCGAAGGCGTTCACGAGGGTTCACGCAACGGGCCGGAGTACGGGAATGAACGAGGTTGAACGGCCTTATACCGCGCTCTGACCAGCGCGAACAGACCTCGAAAGCGAGTGTGGCGCAAGTCACCGAGGGTTCAAATCCCTCCGCTACCGCAGATAGATGAGGGGCCCGGTCCACTGGACCGGGCCCCTCGTGCTGCTCCGTCTCAGTTGGCCGACCCCTGACCTACTCACCTAACCCTCTGAGCTATGGAACCAGAACGAGTTCCACACCTCTGGCAGCGGGTCGTTTCCACGAAAAGGCAGCGCCTCAGGTCACAGCGACGGGATACGGTCCTCAAGTGACGAATGAGTTCAAGGGCCTTGATGGTCGAGACCCCGACCAGTCAACTGTCGCTGGCAAGTGTCCGCACTGCTTCCATCACGCGACACTCATGTGTACCGAGCACCGAGAACTGCAAGGTACTCGCGTGTCCAACACGGAACCCTCTACTGCCAAGTTTCTAATGTCATTGCGCTGCCATTGGTGCAATGCTGAGAGCGTCTTCCTGCGCCTCGGGGCCATGGAGGTGCACCAACTCTCGGGAGCGCGCTACACGGTGTCCATTGCTACCAGGGAACTGGAACAGCTCTGGCCGAAGAGGACCCCGCGTGAGCTAGCCCCCGAGGCTCCGGAGACCATCCGTGAGGTCTTCTCGGAAGGCGCCCTGGCCGAGGCAGCCGGAGCCTTCCGTCTCGCCGGCATCGGGTATCGCGCGACCGTCGAGCAGATCGTCAAAGAACGCGGCGCCGCCGGCAAGAATCTGTACGAGCGCATCACTGCACTTAAGGATCTTGGCGCGTCGCAGGAGATTGTGGACGCGTTTCATGAGGCACGATTCGTCGGGAACGACGCGGCGCACGAAGCCCTCGCCTACTCCGCCGAAGAGATCGCAGACATTGCCGAACTCATTGACGAAGCAGTGCTCGTGCTGTACGTCCAGCCTGCTCAGCGTACCCAAATGGCAGCTCAGCGAGCCGCACGTCGCACGTCGCAGAAGCAAGCAAAACCTTCGGGCGGGGCCTGAAAGCCCCGCCCTGTCCTGATCACCGCGCTGACGTGAAGCCCTCGGGGAATTCGTCGTTACGGTCGCTTGAGCCTGTTCCGGCCGACCTCCAGATGAGTCCGTCGACCTGCCGCGCCACATCCATCCGAACCGTGTCGACCATGTGTTGGTATCGCGCGGCCATGGACGTAGTGGACCATCCCATGATCCCCATCACGGCTCGCTCGGAGACTCCGAGGATCAGCGGGACCGTCGCTGCGGTGTGGCGAGCGTCGTGCAGCCGACCGTCCCGAACCTTGGCGTCGGAAAGCAATTCCTTCCAGTCGTCGTAGTCGGTGCGGGGCGGGGTGCCGCGTCCGTCCGGAGTGGCGAACAGCCAGCCCTCATCGGCCCACTTCTCCCGCGCCGCCGCGCGCTCGGCATCCTGCTTCACCCGGTGAGCCCTCAACAGGTCTACGAGCTGCGCAGGCAGGCCAACTGCCCGGCGTCCGGCGCGTGACTTCGTGTCTGCCGTCTCCGGGTTCGTGCGCTGCCTCTGCGGGCAGTACCTGGCCTTACGACCGCAGGGGTCCCCGCACCTGTGGGCATAGCGCGGGCGGCGACGGCTCCGACGCACCATCAGCACTCCGCGTTCGGCGTCCACATCGGTCCACTTCAGCCCAAGGGCCTCGCCCTGCCGGAGTCGAGCGCCAGTGCCACAGCCCAGCGAGCGGAGTTGCGGCGGTCATCGGCGGTTCGCAGGAGTCGTTTCACCTCTTCGACGGTGTACGGCTCGATCTCCTCTTCGCTCACCCGGGGCGCCTTGGCGAGCTGTACCGGGTTGCGTGCGAGGTGGCCCCGTCGTACCGCCTCGTTGAGGGAGGTCCTGAAGGTGCGGTGGATCTGATGGATCGTCCCGGCCCTACGGCCGGCCGTTTGCATCTTCCCGTAGAAGCGCTCGATGTGCTCGGGGCCGAGCTTGTCGAGACGATGGGCCCCAAGCGCGGGGATCAGGTGCTTTCGCACGGCAACGCCGCATCCGACCATCGTGTTCTCGTTGACCGCGAGCGGCGCGATGGTGTCGACCCAGTGCGTCAGCCACGCCTCCACGGTCCAGGCCCGACCCGCCTTGCCCATGGCTCCGCTGTCGCGCTGCTTCTCCAGCTCTCGCACGGCGGACGTCACTTCGGCGCGGGTCTTGCGTTCGACGTGTCGGCGGTCCGGCCTGCCGTCGTCACGGATGTCTACGGTCACGCGGCCGTGCCACTTGCCGTCTTTGCTCTGGTAGATGGACGACCGGCCGTTGGGCTGCCGGGTGCGCTTCTTGTCCTCCGCCACGGGCGGACTCCTTCAAGTTGGTGTGGAAACAGCCCGGGACGCCACCTCGCGGCGAGGTGGCGTCCCGGTGTGAGGCGATCAGGCAGCTCGCTGCTCAGCGCGGCGGCGTTCGAGGTATGCGGCCGGAGCGTCGGCGGGGACGCGCCGGAGTCCGCCGATGGTCAGGGACTCCAGCTCTCCCGTGCGGATGAGCGCGAAGCAGGTGGTGCGACCGACGCGGAGGCAGCGGGCGGCCTCTTCGACGGTCAGGAGAACCGGGGCCAGGTCGTCAGCCTCAGCGAGCGGTGCAGTGTCCACAGCGGCGATGCTCATCAAAAGGTCTCCTCTAGGACTGGCCTTCCGGGGGCCCTCTGAGGGGCGCTACTTCCGCTACCGCCGCTACCTCGCAGGTCAAGGGCCTGTTCGAGGTAGCGGGAAGGGGTAGCGGTAGCGGATGGGTAGCGGGTCGGTAGCGGCAACCGAGGGCGGTTGCCGCTACCGCGTTTTCGCTGGTCAGACCGTGTTTTCCATGCCCGGTAGCGGAGGTAGCGGACTTTCCGGGGGTGGGGGGCAGTAGCGGGCCCAGGCGTCCCACAGATCGGCGGCGGAGTAGCCCTTGAGCACACTCCCGGCGGTCTTGATGTTGCGGGAGGCGATGGGCTCATTGTCGGCCTTCATGTACTCCGCGAGCATCTTCGACAGCCGCCGGTTGTCGAGCGGCTTGCCGTGCAGATCCGCCCACGGGGCATCGTCGAGCGCGTTCAGCCGGTCGAGGATGGCGACGGTGGGCAGGCGGTCGATGCCGACCATGACGTGGTCGCACAGGTCGGTCAGCAGCCGGACCCCAAGGCTGCCTTCGTCGTTGGCGCGTGAGGCGGTCAGGCCCTTCGTGCTGCCCTGCCCCACTTCATTGAAAGATCGTCAGATCAACTGGCCGGGGTTACACTCGCCGCCGACACCAGGGGCCCCAACAGGCACAGCGGCCGCAGGGACACAGGCAGCGGGTGGCAGGCGCGGGCACAGACAGCAGGCACACGGGGGAGGCCGCGATGGCGGTGCATTCGAAGAAGATCGCCGTCTACGTAGTCGTGGTCTTCGCGCTGTACGTGATCATCACCGACCCCAAAGGGGCAGCGGACTACGTCCAGATAGGCTTCGAGGGCATCTCGAACGCCGCCCAGTCCGTCGGTGACTTCATGACCTGGGTCGCCGACGGGGCCAAGGACTAGGGCGTTTCGTCGCCGCCCCCACCCCACATCTCGGAGTGCACGTGATCCGCCACCTGGTCCTCTTCAAGCTCAACGAAGGTGTCGAGCGGGACGAACCCCGCGTCGTCGAGGGCGTCGCCGCCTTCCGTGCACTCGGCGGTTCGATTCCCGAACTGCAGTTCTGGGAGTGCGAGTGGAACATCACCGACCGCCCCATCGCCTACGACTTCGCGATCAACTCCGCGGTCGAGGACACGGACGCCCTCAAGCGGTACATCGAGCATCCCGCCCACCAGGCGGGCGTCGCACTGTGGCGCGAGTTCGCCACCTGGGTGATCGCCGACTACGAGTTCTGAGTCGCCGCGCGACGCCGCACGACGCGGTACAGCGCGGCACGTCGCGTCCCACGCGGAACACCGGCCCCTCGCCCGAACGGCGGGGGGTTCTTTCGTGTGCTCTTCATGCCCCGGCCCCCGAACGGAGCTCAACACGGAGTGATGAGGTGCTTGCACACAGTGCACATGTCTTGTGATGCTATGACCGCTTTTGACCGATGAGTTGACGCATGTGTCTGACGGACGTCGTTCGGACTTGTGTTTTCACGGGTTGACGGACCCAGAGGTGGAGTTGACCGTGCCGGCCAGTACCGCGCCTCAAGCACCTGCACCTCCCCAGCAGAAGCCGCAGGCCCACGAACGGATCGACGAGCCGGGCGATTCCCCGGACCAGAGCCCGCAGCGGCGCCGCGGCGCCGACACCCGGGCCCTCACCCAGGTCCTCTTCGGCGAGCTCAAGAACCTGGAGCCCGGCACCCCCGAGCACGGCCGGGTGCGGGCCGCGCTGATCGAGGCGAACCTCCCGCTCGTGCGGTACGCGGCCGCCCGCTTCCGCTCCCGCAACGAGCCCATGGAGGACGTCGTCCAGGTCGGGACCATCGGGCTGATCAACGCCATCGACCGCTTCGACCCCGACCGGGGCGTGCAGTTCCCGACCTTCGCGATGCCCACCGTCATCGGTGAGATCAAGCGGTACTTCCGCGACAACGTCCGCACGGTCCACGTACCGCGCCGGCTGCACGAGTTGTGGGTGCAGGTGAACAGCGCCACCGAGGACCTCACGACGGCCTTCGGGCGCACGCCCACGACCGCCGAGATCGCCGAACGGCTGCGCATCACCGAGGACGAGGTGCTGGCCTGCATCGAGGCCGGGCGCTCGTACCACGCGACCTCCCTGGAGGCCGCCCAGGAGGGCGACGGGCTGCCAGGACTCCTCGACCGGCTCGGTTTCGAGGACCCCGCGCTGGACGGCGTGGAGCACCGGGACCTCGTACGGCATCTGCTCGTCCAGTTGCCCGAGCGGGAGCAGCGCATCCTTCTGCTGCGTTACTACAGCAATCTGACGCAGTCACAGATCAGCGCTGAACTGGGTGTCTCGCAGATGCATGTGTCAAGGCTCCTCGCCCGTAGTTTCGCTCGGCTTCGATCCGCAAACAGGATCGAGGCGTAGCTCCGGGGAGCGAATCGCTTCCAAGGCCTTTTCCCGTCGTTTCTGCGTCGAAAAACCGTCAGACCCCCCTTTTCCAGGGCCTATTCACCCCTGTTGTGTCGACATGTCACTACAGCGTGTTGCCGACATGTGACATTCTTCCGGTGACGCGTTTGCCGCAGCCCCGCCGCCGGTATTCAGGTGGAGGCTGCGTTCCTTCGACGGGAGCGTTCCGCCGCGACCGTCCGCGACCCAAAGGGGGTGGCATGTCCGCAGACCAGGGCAGCTCGAAGGTGCTCACGCTCACGAAGAGCGAATCCGCGCCAGACGTGCTTCACAGTGTCGTTGTCGAGGTTCCGGCCATCCCGGCCGCGGAAGCCCCGGCCTTCCCCCCGACCCCGGAAGTGATCGACACCCGCACTCTGTCCCGCTCCCTGTTCCTGCGGCTCGCCGCACTCGACGAGAACAGCCCCGAGCGCGGCTATGTGCGGGACACCCTCATCGAACTCAACCTTCCGCTGGTGCGTTACGCGGCCGCCCGGTTCCGGTCGCGCAACGAGCCGATGGAGGACATCGTCCAGGTCGGCACGATCGGCCTGATCAAGGCGATCGACCGCTTCGACTGCGAACGGGGCGTGGAATTCCCGACGTTCGCGATGCCGACGGTCGTGGGTGAGATCAAGCGCTTCTTCCGGGACACCTCGTGGTCGGTGCGCGTGCCGCGCCGGCTCCAGGAGCTGCGGCTCGCGCTGACCAAGGCCAGCGACGAGCTCTCCCAGAAGCTGGACCGCTCGCCGACCGTCGCCGAACTCGCCGTGGTGCTGGGCGTGTCCGAGGAGGACGTGGTCGACGGCCTGGCGGTGGGCAACGCCTACACGGCGTCGTCCCTCGACTCCCCGGCCCCCGAGGACGACGGCGGCGAGGGATCCCTCGCGGACCGCCTCGGCTACGAGGACACGGCACTGGAGGGCGTCGAGTACCGCGAGTCCCTGAAGCCCCTGCTCGCCAAACTCCCGCCCCGCGAGCGGCAGATCATCATGCTCCGCTTCTTCGCCAACATGACGCAGTCGCAGATCGGCGAGGAGGTCGGCATCTCACAGATGCACGTCTCCCGACTGCTCACGCGGACGCTGTCCCAGCTTCGGGAAGGCCTCATCTCCGACTGAGCCGGCGCCCCGAGCCCCCGAGCCCCCGAGTCCCCGAGAGGTTCTTCCGCGCGGGTTCATAATTGACGGATCGTCAGCCACACTGGCGCGATGCGTCGACGGGTGGGGCAGCAGTCGATACGTGGTCGCCGAGGGGCCCTTGGGGGCGCCTCGGCGGCTGTGGTCTGTCTGGGCGCGGTGACGTTGGTCGCCTGCGGCAGCGGTATCGGCATCGGTGGTGGTATCGGTGGTGGTATCGGTGGTGGCGAAGGCGACGGTGACGGGTACGTCGCCGTGCAGCGGCCCTCGTCCTCGGCGGAGGCCGTCGCGCCCACAGGAGACGTGGAGTTGGTGCCGCTGGAGAGCGGGTCCGCGGCCAAGGGGCCGGTGGACGGCCCGAGTTCGGCGGGTGCGGCGCCCGGCGGTAAGCGGTCGGGCGGCGGGGACCCGAGTGGCGCCCCGGCTGCCGGGGGCGGGGGCGCGAACGGGCGCGACGCCGGCCCTTCGGCGTCCGACTCATCGGCGTCCGGTTCGTCCGGGGCGGCGGCGCACGACAGCGGTCGTACGAGCCCGCCCTCGGCAGGGGACGGCGGTACGGGCGCCACCGGCGGCGCCGGCACGCCCGCCGGTCCCGCCGTGCTGGACGTCGGTGAGCCCGCGCGGGAGCCCGCCGACAAGCGGTGGTGCGAAAAGGTCACCGTCGGGTTCCACAACACCGGGGGCACCGCGGTGCGTTCGGGCACGGTGACCTTCGGGACGCACGTCATCGGCGCGCTCGGGATCGACTGGGCGACCGTCGAGTCGACCGAACGGCTGCCCGTGCCGATCACTCCGGGCAGCCGGACGGAGAAGACGTGGACGGTGTGCGTCGACGCCTGGCGCGTACCTCTCGGTATGCATGTGGAGACGCTGGACGTGTCCATCCGGTGGGAATAGGGCGCCCGGGGGCGCCCGCAACCGCCTGAGCAGCCGCTTGAGCGGCTGCTCGCAGCGGCTACATGAGTGCGAGCCAGGCGACCACGGCGACGATCGCGACGGCCACGACCACACCGACGATCAGCCCGACCTGGGGACCCCGGGTGGTGGCCGCCTGCTGCTGCTGACGGCTCTGCGGGTCGTCGACGAATGCTCGGAACATCTGGGTGCTACCCGCGGGGTCGTAGTTGCCCTCGGGGCCCTGGGTGTTTGCCATGCGCGTGACCCTATCGGGTGCGTTCGGTGGCCCCAAGTTTTGGGGCCGTCTATCTCTTGGGCACCGCCCAGGGGCTCCGCCCTCGGACCCCCGTATCGGCCTTGCGGCCTCGTCCTCAGACGCCGGACGGGCTGAATGGGGCGGCCGACTCAGGCATCGCGCGGGTCGAACGGCCAGCGACTGCCGACGGTCTGCGGCCAGCGGCCAGCGGCCAGCGGCCACGAAAAACCCGCCTGAGCTGCGAGTTTACGTTCGCCAATACTTGCCTTTGCCAAGGTTTTAGGCCGTAGGGTCCCATTTCGTTTGCCTGCAGCAACCAACAGTATTTATGGTTGCCTGAGGCAATAAACGAAACGTGAAGAGGGATGAAGGGGGTGCGATGGCCGCTCGACGGCAGTACGAGGAGCTGGCCCAGCAGCTGAGCGCCATCGGCGCCGTGAAGCGGGGGCTGGGCCGGATCCTCCCGCACGAGTGCCCGGCGGGTTCCGCCGCGGTGCTCACGCTGCTCGACCGGCACGGGGAGATGCGCATGAGCCGTCTCGCCGAGCTGATGGCCATCGACATGTCGGTGACCAGCCGGCATGTGGCGCACGTCGCCGAGCACGGCTGGATCGACCGGTCCCCCGACCCGGCCGACAAGCGCTCCCGCATCCTGCGGCTCACCCCCGCCGGACGCGACATGCTCGCCGATCTCTCCGAGCGCTACATGAACGCGCTTGCCCACTACCTGGCGGACTGGTCCGACGACGAGGTCGACCAGCTCAACACCCTGCTCGGCCGACTGCGCGCCAGCTTCGGCGACTGCCGGGCCCTGACGCCCGTACCGGCCTCCCCGGTCGTACCGGCCGGGCCCGCCGCGGCGCCCGCCGAGCGGACCACCCGTACACCCGTATGACGCAACACAAGAAAAGGAAGCCCATGGCAACGACCACACCAGCCGGTGTGCGGGGCTCACACGCCAAGCACGGAGGCGCCCCCGACGGCGCTCCGATGACGCACCGGCAGATCATGGAAGCCCTCTCCGGGCTCCTGCTCGGCATGTTCGTCGCGATCCTGTCGTCGACGATCGTCTCCAACGCCCTGCCCGAGATCATCGGTGACCTGGGCGGCGGCCAGTCCGCCTACACCTGGGTCGTCACCGCCGCCCTGCTGTCGATGACCGCGACCACACCCCTGTGGGGCAAGCTCGCGGACCTGTACAGCAAGAAGGCGCTCGTCCAGATAGCCCTCGTCGTCTACGTCCTGGGCTCGGCCGCCGCCGGTCTGTCGCAGAACGCGGGCATGCTGATCGCCTGCCGCGTGGTCCAGGGCATCGGCGTGGGCGGTCTGTCCGCCCTCGCGCAGATCGTCATGGCCGCGATGATCTCCCCGCGTGAGCGCGGCCGGTACTCCGGCTACCTCGGAGCCACGTTCGCCGTCGCGACCGTAGGCGGCCCGCTGCTCGGCGGTGTCATCACCGACACCAGCTGGCTCGGCTGGCGCTGGTGCTTCTACGTCGGTGTGCCCTTCGCGATCATCGCGCTGATCGTCCTCCAGAAGACCCTGCACCTGCCCGTCGTGAAGCGGGACGTGAAGGTCGACTGGGCCGGCGCGTTCTTCATCTCCGCCGCGGTCTCGCTGCTGCTCCTGTGGGTCACCTTCGCGGGCGACAAGTACGAGTGGGTGTCGTGGCAGACGTACGCGATGGTCGGCGGTTCGATCGCGCTCGGACTGCTCTTCGTGTTCATCGAGTCGAAGGCCAAGGAACCGATCATCCCGCTGCGGCTCTTCCGCAACCGGACCATCGCGCTCTCCTCCCTCGCCTCGCTCTTCGTCGGTGTCGCGATGTTCTCCGGCACCGTCTTCTTCAGCCAGTACTTCCAGCTGGCCCGGGACGAGTCGCCCACCATGTCCGGTGTGCTGACGATCCCGATGATCGGCGGCCTGTTCGTCTCCTCCACGGTCTCCGGCCAGATCATCACCAAGACCGGCAAGTGGAAGGCGTGGCTGGTCGGCGGCGGTGTGCTCATCACGGCGGGCCTCGGTCTGCTGGGCACCATCCGCTACGACACGGACTACTGGAAGACCGCGATCTTCATGGCCCTGCTGGGTCTCGGCATCGGCATGATGATGCAGAACCTGGTGCTCTCCACGCAGAACCAGGTGGCGCCCCAGGACCTCGGCGCGGCCAGCTCCACGGTGACCTTCTTCCGTTCCCTCGGCGGCGCGATGGGCGTCTCGGCGCTCGGCGCGGTGATGGCCAACCGCATCACCGACTACGTCAAGGACGGCCTCACCGGCATCGACCCCAAGTACGCCGCCGCGGCGAGCCATTCGACCGGCAGCATCCCGGACATGGACTCCCTGCCCGCGCCGCTGCGCACGGTCATGGAGAGCGCGTACGGGCACGGCATCGCGGACGTCTTCCTGATCGCCGCCGCCATGGCCCTGCTCGCCTTCGTCGTCACGCTGTTCATCAAGGAGGTCCCGCTGCGTACGTCGGGCGGGCTGGCGCAGGCCGCCGAGGCCGCCCAGGCGGACGGAACGGCCGCCGTCGCCGCGACCGTCCCGGCGGCGGACTCCCCCACGGCGAACTCCCCCGCGGCGGCCGGCTCGGCCGACGTCTTCCCGAACGGGAGCGACGAGCGCGTACCGAGCTGGGCGGTCGCCGACACCGGCAACGGTGCGGGCCCTGAGCAGGGTCCCGCGGGCACCCAGCGGCTCTCGGCCGTCGCCACCCTGGCGGCCGGTACCGACGCCGCCGTGAGTGCGGGTTCCGGCTCCGGCTCCGGTTCCGGCGGGGTGCCGGTCCACGGGTTCGTACGCGGCGCCGAGAGCGCGCCCGTGCCCCGGGCAGCCGTCACGCTGATCTCCCTCGCGGGCCGTCAGCTGGGCCGCTCGGTCGCCCAGGCCGACGGTGGATACGCGGTGGACGCGCCCGGCACGGGTTCGTACGTGCTGATCGCCTCCGCGGACGGGTTCCAGCCGCAGGCCTCGACGGTCGTCGTGAACGGTGAGCCGCTCGCGTACGACATCCTGCTGAGCGGCACGAGCGGGCTCGCCGGTGCGGTGAAGGCCGCCGGGACCGGGCAGCCGGTCGTCGGCGCGATGGTCATCGTGACCGATGTGCGCGGTGACGTGCTGGCCACCGGGACCACCGGTGAGCAGGGCGAGTTCACCTTCGCCGAGCTGGTGCCCGGTGCGGTGACCGTCGCGGTGAACGCCGCCGGACACCGGCCCCGCGCCCTGCCCGTCGAGGTCGGCGGCACCGGCGTCACCCGGGTCGAGGTCGAACTGACCGCCGGGGCGCAGCTCCAGGGCGTGGTGCACGCACCCGCCGGCCCCCTGGGCGACGCCCGGGTCACGCTCGTCGACGCGGCGGGCAACGTGGTCGGCACCGCCACCACCGGGACGGACGGGGCGTACGCCTTCGCCGACCTGGACAGCGGCGAGTACACCGTCATCGCGACCGGCTACCCGCCGGTGGCCACGGCCCTGACCGTGAGCGGCGGCGGCGTGGACGGCCACGACATCCGGCTCGCCCACCCCGGCGAGTAGTCGCAGGACCGCCTGAAGAACAACCTGAAGAACAAGAAGAACAAGTAGCTGAAGAACCAGCAGGTCGAAGACCCCGGCCCGTGGGGCGCGTTCCGAGCGGAGGCGTGCTCCGCGGGCCGGTTTTCATGAGATGAGGTTGTGTGCAATGGGACTGACCGCGCGGATCCGTACGCGGGACGGCTGGGCCGTGTCGCACGCGGTCGTCACCGTGACCGACATGACGGGCGCCCAGGTGGTGCGTGCCGAGGCCGACGAGGAGGGCGCCGTGCGGGACGCGGTCGTCCTCGTGCCCGGCGCGTACACGGTGATCGTCACGGCCGTCGGGTACGCGCCCGTCGCGTCGAGCGCCATCGTCACGGCGAGCGGCCGGGCCGAGATCGGCACCGTGACCCTCGCCCGGCAGGGTGGCACCGAGCTGCCGCCGCCCGGCCCGTGGACGGTGGACCCGGCCCACTCCTCCGTGGGCGCCGTCGCCCAGCACCTGGGGATCTCCAGCGTGCACGGCCGGTTCACGCAGTTCGCCGGGTCGATCGAGATCGCCCCGGACGAGGTCGCCAAGTCCCGGGTGGAGGCGGTGATCCGGGCCGACTCGATCGACACGGGCAACGCCATGCGCGACGGGCACCTGAAGTCGCCGGACTTCCTGGACGTGGAGCGCCACCCGGAGATCACGTTCGTCTCGACGGGCCTGACCCCGGCCACCGGCAGCGACCGCTGGACGGTCCACGGCGACCTGACCCTGCACGGGGTCGTACGCCCGGTCGACCTGGACCTCGCCTACCTCGGCACCGGCGCCGACCCCTGGGGCGGCACGCGGGCGGCCTTCCGTGCCACCACGGAACTGCGCCGCGAGGACTTCGCGATGAACTACAACCAGGTCGTCCAGGCGGGCATCGCGGCGATCGGCACCACGCTCAAGGTGGAGCTGGACATCCAGGCGGTGCAGGGGGAGACGCTCCCGCAGGTATAGCCCGCGGGTACGGACAAAGACCTGTGCGTAGGCACGGCAGGGTCAGCCTGGGTGGGCGGTTGTACATCTAGGCTGCCCCCATGGCACCGAACATCG
Source organism: Streptomyces dioscori (assembly GCF_003024195.1). GTDB lineage: Bacteria > Actinomycetota > Actinomycetes > Streptomycetales > Streptomycetaceae > Streptomyces > Streptomyces dioscori. Next base: position 143,964 of record NZ_KZ679052.1, on the reverse strand, counting down.
CTACGAACACCTCCGTATCGTCGGCCGAGCTGCTCGACTTCGTACGTCCCCGTCATCGCGCCATCCTGCTGACCCGCAGGGCCGACGGGAGCCCGCAGGGGTCGCCCCTGACCTGCGGGGTCGACGACTCGGGCCGCATCGTCGTCTCCACCTACCCGGAGCGCGCCAAGACCCGCAACGCCAAGCGCGACGAGCGGGTCAGCCTGATCGTCCTGAGCGACGAGTGGAACGGCCCCTGGGTCCAGATCGACGGCACGGCCGAGGTGATCGACTCCCCCGACTCGGTGGAACCCCTGGTCGAGTACTTCCGCAACATCTCGGGCGAACACCCGGACTGGGACGAGTACCGCCAGGCAATGCTCAAGCAGGGCAAGTCGATCATCCGCATCACCCCGGAAAAATGGGGCCCGGTGGCAACGGGCGGCTTCCCGGCCCGCCTGGCATAGCCCCAGCCCGGCCACCCCAGGGGCGCGGGGAACGGCGCAATCTTTGACCTTCACCCCCCAGGGCCGCGGGGAACGGCGCAGCCTTTTGCTTTTAGGGGCGCGGGGAACGGCGCAGTCTTCGCATCTCAGGGGCGCGGGGAACGGCGCAGTCTCTTCGTCTTGAGGGGGCGCGGGCAACAAACCCGCACCCCTACCCCTCACCCCCGCGGAGCACAACCGTCTCGATCCCCGCGATCACCAGATCCAACGCGAACCCGAAGTCCCGTTCATACATCTCCCCCACCGTGCTCCCCCCGCGCGCCCGCATCAGCTCCTTGGACTCCTCCAGCACGTCGTCCAGTTCAGGAGCCCCCCGCAGAGTGCTCAGCGCCTGCTGGAAGTACGCGTCAGGGCTCATCCCCGCCTCCGCGGACCGCGCGGTGAAGTGCCCCTCGATCGTGCCGAACCCGTACACGAACTGGAGGACGGCCGAGATGGCCCCCGCCAGCCGGTGCGTGGGCAGCCCGGTCCTGCGGATCACCCGTTGCACGGTCCGCGAGAAGGCGACCGACCTGGGGCCGATGTTGAGGAACGTCCCGGTGAGCGGCGAGGCCCAGGGATGCCGTACGAGCAGCGCCCGGTAGCCGGAGGCGAGCGCGCGGAGCTGATCCCGCCAGTCCTCGTCCGCCTCCGGGTCGGGCAGTTCCAGTTCGCCGTAGATCGCGTCGAGCGCCAGCTCAAGAAGGTCGTCCTTGGTGTCCACGTACCAGTAGACGGACATCGCGGTCACATTCAGCTCGGCGGCCAGCCGTCGCATGGAGAACTTGGCCAGCCCGTCCGCGTCGAGCAGCCGTACCGTCGCCCCGGTGATCCGCTCACGGTCGAGTGACGCCGGCTGGCCGCCCCGGGCGCCACCGCCTCGCGGGGCCTTGCCCTCCAACCACACGCTGGTCCGTGCCGGGCGCTCGGCCCGGTCGACTGCCCTCACCATGGCGCACCTTCCTCGACACTTCCGTACCGGGACGCCTCGGACCATCGAGGTCCGCCCCGGCCCTGCTACCCACCGGGCGGCCTCACATCGGGACCGCCACCGCGGAGTCTGCCCTCTCGGCCCGCCGAAGCAACGCGGCGGCCAGCAGTCCGCCGAGGAGCACGGCGAGCGCGCCCACCAGCTGGCTGGTCTCCAGGCCGGACGCGAACCCGTCCGTGATCCGCGCGCGTTCGTCCGTCGAGTCCGCCGTGGCGAGCGTCGCCGGGAGCGAGGCCGCGGCGAACGGGATCAGCGCGGCGAAGCGGGCGTTGAGGACCGCGCCGAGGACGGCGACGCCGAGGCCGTTGCCGAACTCGGCCAGCGTGCCGTTGATGCCCGCGCCCACGCCCGCCTTCTCCGGCGGGATCGCGCTCATGATGGCGTGCGCCATGGCGGGGTTGGCTATCGCGCAGCCCGCGCCGATGAGCAGCAGGCCGAGCAGCGTACCGGCGTAACCGTTCGACGCGAGGGTCGCGATCGACACCAGGCCGCCGGACATCAGCACCATGCCGAGGGCGATGGAGACGGGTGTGCCGAGCTTCGCGGTGAACTTCGCCGACAGTCCGGTGAAGTTGAGGGCCACCACGGTCAGGGCGAGCGGCGCGGTCCGCAGACCTGCCTCCAGGGGCCCGTATCCGAGGACGAACTGGAGGTGCTGGGTCAGCAGGAAGAGCGCGCCGCCCATGCCGAAGGTGATCAGTACGGCACCGGCGACGGCCCCGGTGAAGCGCCGGTCCCGGAAGAAGTGCAGGTCGAGCATCGGGTACGGGATCCGGCTCTCCCAGTAGGCGAAGAAGGCCAGGACGGCGAGTGCCAGGGCGGCGGTGCCGAGGACGCGGGCGGAGGTCCAGCCGTGTTCCGGGCCGGAGATGATCGCGTACACGAGGGCGGTCATGCCGATCGTGGAGAGCAGGGCGCCGAGGAGGTCGGGGCGGTCGCCGCGCTCCGGGGGTCCGGGGGTTGCTCCCCGGAAAAATACAGCCTTGGACTCCGGTACGAGGCTGATCACGGCGGTGAGGGCCAGCGCCACCACGGGCAGGTTGATGAGGAAGATCGCGCCCCACCAGTAGTGGTCGAGCATGAACCCGCCGAGCAGGGGTCCCGTCGCGAAGCCGAGGGCGTTGACGGCGCTCCAGATGCCGATGGCCTTCGGCTGCTCGTCGGGCGCGAAGATCTGCATCGCGACGGCGAGCGTCGTGGTGAGCAGCAGCGCGCCGCCGACGCCCATGCCCGCGCGGGCGGCGATCAACTGCCCGGTGGTGTCGGCGAGTCCGGCGACCAGCGAGCCGATGCCGAAGAGCACGAGACCGGCGACCAGCATCTTTTTACGGCCGTAACCGTCGGCCGCGCTGCCCGCGCTGAGCAGCAGTCCCGACTGCACCAGCGAGTACGCGTTGATCATCCACTGGATGTCGGAGGTGCCGGCGCCCAGTTCCTCGGTGAGGGTGGGGATCGCGACGTTCAGCACGGTGTTGTCGAGCAGCACGGTGAGCTGGGCGAGGCAGATGACACCGAGGATCAGCCACCGCTGGGGGTGGCCTTGGAAAGTGGGCATGCCATACACCGTAGAACAGTCCCTATACGGCGTACAACAACAGAAAAGATGGCCCGGGCGCTCGTTCGCCCGGGCCACCGCCTTTGGTGAAGTACGTCAGCTGCTCGTGGCCTGCGTCAGGTCGTAGAAGGTGGACGAACCCACCGTCACCTCCTTGAAGTTCTTCTGCACCCACTCGCTGATCTGGGTCCCGGTGCCGGAGCTGTCGCTGCCGCCACCGCCGCCCATCGAGCCGGACGAGATGAAGTAGTGGATCTTCCCGTCCGCCACGTACTTCTTGAACTGGGCCAGCGTCGGCGACGGGTCGCTGCCGTTGAAGCCGCCGATCGCCATCACCGGGTCGCCGGTGGAGAGCTGGTAGCTCGCCGCGTTCTGCGCGCCGATGGCCGCCGCCACCCAGGTGTAGTCCCCGGAGTTCTTCTCCAGGAGCGCCTTGGCCTCGGAGCTGACGGTCGCGCCGTTGAGCAGACCGCCCATACCGCCACCGCCTCCGCCGCCCATGCCGCCACCGTCACCGGTACCGCCGGCGGTACCGCCTCCCGGCTGGGTCCGGCCGTTCTGACCGTTCTGGCCGTTCTGCCCCGTCTGGCCATTGCCGTTCTGCTGGCCGCCACCGGGGAAGCCGCCGGTCGGAGGCTGGCCCATGCCGCCGCCCTGCTGGTTCTGACCGGTACCGGTACCGCCCTGCTGGTTCTGGCCCGGCATACCGCCACCGCCGCCACCGGGACCGCCGCCCATGCCACCGCCGCCGGGGCCGCCGCGACCGCCGGAGACCGAGGGCCCCGCCGTGACGATCGAGCCGCTGTGGCCTTCGTTCAGCGTGGTCAGCGTGTACGCCGTCGGGCCCGCGAGAGCCGCGACGAAGCTGAGCCCGACCACCGCGAGGGACAGCCTGCGTCCCAGCCGCGCGATGAAGATCAGGCCGAGTGCCGCGACCAGCCCGCCGACCAGGACCAGCCACTTGAGCCAGGGCAGGTAGTCGGAGGAGCGGTTCAGGAGGACGTAACCCCAGACCGCGGTGGCCGTGGCGGTGGCCGCCATGGTGAGCGAGATCCACATCCGGCCGCGCTCTTCCCACAGCACGCTCGCGCCCATACCGACCACGGCGGCGACGTACGGGGCGAGGGCCACGGTGTAGTACTCGTGGAAGATGCCCTGCATGAAGCTGAAGACCACCATGGTGATCAGCAGCGAGCCGCCCCAGGCGAGGAACGCGGCGCGGGCCATGTCGGTCCGCTTCGTCTTCCAGGTCAGCGCGATCCCGGCGGCGAGCACGATCAGCGCGGCCGGGATCAGCCAGGAGATCTGACCGCCGATGGACGAGCTGAACATCCGGTCCCAGCCGGTCTCGCCCCAGCCGCCGCCTCCTCCGCCGCCCCCGACACTGCCGGTCTCCTCGCCGTTGATGCGGCCGAGTCCGTTGTAGCCGAAGGTGAGTTCGAGGAACGAGTTGTTCTGCGAGCCGCCGATGTACGGTCGGGAGGACGCCGGCCACAGCTCGACCAGGGCCACCCACCAGCCGCCCGCGACGATCATCGCCAGGCCGGAGAGCAGCACCTGACCGATGCGCCTGCGCACGGTCGTGGGCGCGAGGACCGCATAGATGATCGCGAGGGGCGGCAGGATCAGGAAGGCCTGGAGGGTCTTCACCAGGAAGGCGAGACCGACGGCGGCACCCGCCCACACCAGCCACTTCGTCTCGGCCTTCTCCATGGCGCGCAGGACGCAGTGGACCGTGACGGCCATCAGGAGGGCGAGGGCCGCGTCCGGGTTGTTGAAGCGGAACATCAGCGCGGCGACGGGCGTGAGCGCGAACACCGCCATGGTGAGGAAGCCGGCCGCGGGGGTGAACCGGCGGCGCACGGCCCCGTACAGCACTCCGGCCGTGGCGACGGCCATGAGGACCTGCGGGAACAGGATCGCGAAGGAGTTCAGGCCGAACAGCCGCACCGACAGGGCCATCGGCCACAGGGAGGCCGGGGGCTTGTCGACGGTGATGGCATTGGCCGAGTCGAGCGAGCCGAAGAAGAAGGCCTTCCAGGACTGGCTGCCGGCCTGGGCCGCCGCCGAGTAGAAGGAGTTGGCGTACCCGGAGGCCGTGAGGTTCCAGGTGTAGAGCGCGCCGATCAGCAGCAGCGCGCCGAGGAACGCGGGGCGCACCCAGCGGTTGTCCTCGGGCCGCCCGCGCCACAGGCGGCGCGCGAAGGGCTGCTTGGGACTGCCGTCCTCGGGAGCGGCGGGCGGCGCGGTCGGCTCCGCCGGAGTGACCGGTTCCTGTACCGCCGTCGATGCGGGTGGCCTCCGACCGGGGTCGGCGGCCCCCGTATCCGGCTGCTCGTGCTGAGTCGTCGTCATCGCGGGTCCCTCGGATCGTGATCGTTCGGGCGCACCGGCTGCAGCTGCATCGTCGGGTCCCCCCAGGTCTGGTGGTCGTGCGGAGCGTCGGCCGCGCCGTACAGGGACTGCGTGCCGTACGGGGACCGCGGCGCCGTCGCGTAGACGGGGGACGCGGGTCCGGTCGGCACGGTCGGCGGCGCGGTCGGCATGGCGGGCGTGTGGGAGGCGACGACGGTCGACGGTGACGTGTCGTGCCGGTCCGGGAACACCCAGGCCCGGAAGAGCAGGAAGCGCAGCACGGTCGCCGCGAGGTTGGCGACGACCAGCACCGCGAGTTCGGTGGCGTGCGCCGGCTCGGTCGTCGCCGCGTTCAGGGCGGCGAGCGAGCCGCTGGTGAGGGCGAGTCCGATGGCGAAGACGACCAGGCCCTGCGCCTGGTGGCGGACCGCGCCGCCCTTGCCCCGTACGCCGAAGGTCAGGCGCCGGTTGGCGGCGGTGTTGGCGACCGCCGAGACGAGCAGGGCGAGCGCGTTGGCGATCTGCGAACCCGAGAACGTACGGAAGCCGCTGTAGAGCACCAGGTAGAACAGCGTGGACAGGGCGCCCACGACGCAGAATCCGACGAGCTGGCGGGCCAGGCCCTTCGGTACGCCGCTGATCTCGCTCTCGCGCGGGTCGTCCCCGAACGGCCGGGCGAGGCGGTCGAGCGCCAGTGAGCCGGTGGCGAGGGCGCGTCCCACACGCCACACGCCCTTGAGGTCGTCGGTCGCGGTCTTCACGATGTGCACGGTCGAGTCCGGGTCGTCGACCCAGTCAACCGGCACCTCGTGGATGCGCAGCCCGGCCCGTTCGGCGAGGACCAGCATCTCGGTGTCGAAGAACCAGCCGGTGTCCTCGACGAGCGGCAGCAGCACCTGCGCGACATCGCGCCGGATCGCCTTGAAGCCGCACTGCGCGTCGGAGAACCGGGCCTGCAGCGACCCCCGCAGGATCAGGTTGTACGTACGGGAGATGAACTCCCGCTTGGCGCCCCGCACCACCCGCGAGCTACGGGCGAGCCGCGAGCCGATCGCGAGGTCCGAGTGACCGGAGATCAGCGGGGCGACCAGCGGGAGCAGCGCGTTCAGGTCGGTGGAGAGGTCGACGTCCATGTAGGCGAGGACCGGGGCGTCCGAGGCGGACCAGACGGTCCGCAGCGCCCGGCCGCGGCCCTTCTGCTCCAGCCGGAACGATCTGACCTCGGGGAGCTCCGCCGCCAGCCGCGCCGCCACCAGGGGAGTGGTGTCCGTGGACGCGTTGTCCGCGACGGTGATGCGGAACGCGTACGGGAAGGTGCGGGACAGGTGCTCGTGGAGTCTGAGCACACACGGCTGGAGGTCCTTCTCCTCGTTGTAGACGGGGATCACTACGTCCAGGACAGGCGTACCGGCATTTCCGGCCGGGAGGTGCTCCCGCGCCGGCAGGTTGCCGGGAGAAGGTTCGGTTCGCATGACAACGACTGTCGTCAAGCGCCCTGTTGCACCCATGTGGTCGCGCTGTGGTGTGCCTGTGAGTACGGTTGTGAATTTGTTTGAGAAATGAACGCCTCATGAGAATGGGGCGCCTGCGGGGCCGGCGCGGGCAGGTGCACCGTGAAGACGGTGTGTCCGGGGACGCTGTCGACGGTCACCGCACCGCCGTGCGCGGCCGCGACGGCCTGCACGATGGCGAGCCCCAGCCCGGTCGAGCCGGAGGAGCGCGAGCGCGAGGAGTCGCCACGCGCGAACCGTTCGAAGACATGCGGAAGCAGGTCCGGCGGAATGCCCTGCCCGTTGTCCTGGACGTCCACGCACACCCAGGATCCCTGGCGGCGCACGCGGGCGGTCACGGTCGTGCCCGGTGGTGTGTGGGTACGCGCGTTCGCGAACAGGTTCACCATGACCTGCTGGACGCGAGCCGCGTCGGCCAGCACCAGCGCGGGTTCATCCGGCAGCTCCAGCCGCCAGTTGTGCTCGCGCCCGGCCGCGCGGGCGTCGCTCACGGCGTCCACGACCAGCGGCGAAAGGTCGGTGTGCTCGTAACTGAGCGGCCGTCCCGCGTCGAGGCGCGCGAGCAGCAGCAGGTCCTCGACGAGGCCCGTCATCCGCCCGGCCTCGGACTCGATCCGGCCCAGCGCGTGCCGGGTGTCGGGCCCGGTCTCCTCGCGTCCGCGTCTGGTCAGCTCGGCGTATCCGCGGATGGACGCGAGAGGGGTACGCAGCTCATGGCTGGCGTCCGCCACGAACTGCCGTACGCGGGTCTCGCTCTCCTGGCGCGCGTGCAGCGCGCCCTGGACGTGGTCGAGCATGCGGTTGAGCGCGGCCCCGACCTGCCCGACCTCGGTGTGCGGATCGGTCTCGGACTCGGCGACCCGTTCGTTGAGGGTCACCTCGCCGGTGTGCAGCGGCAGTTCGGAGACGCGGGTGGCGGTGGAGGCGACCTTGCGGAGGGGGCGCAGGGCGACGGTCACGATGGTCGCCCCGGCGAAGGAGGCGGCGATCAGGCCGGCGACCGTGACGCTGACCTCGACGAGGATCAGGGTGTTGAGCGTGTTGGTGACGTCCTCGGTGGGCACGCCCACGTAGAACGAGCCGTTGTCACCGGTCTGGAACTGGACGTGGTACTCGCCGAGGCCGGGCAGGGTGACCGTGTGCGGGCGCCCGTCCTGCGGCACGCCCGCGAGGGCGGCGGTCTGTGCCGCGGTGAGGGAGTCGGCGTCGAGGTCCGGTATCCCCTCGTCGGTCTTGGTCTTCTTGCCGACCTGTGCCTCGGTGATGCTGCCGCCGGTCACCTCCGCTGCGACCGTGCCGCTGGGCTGCGGGCCCTGCTTGACGAACTCCGACAGCGACTTCTCCGGTTTCCCGTTGTCGCCGCCACCGCTGCCGTCGCCGTCGGGATCGGGCTGGACCCCACCGGGCTTCAGCGGTCCCGCCGCCCTCATGGTGGCGTCCTTGAGCGTGTCGTCGAGCTGCTCGTACAGGTGCGAGCGGAGCGCGATCGTGGTCACCGTGCCGATCACCGCGCACACCACCGCGATCAGCACGACCGCCGAGACGACGAGCCGCGTCCGCAGGGTCCGAGGCTGCCGGCGCCGCAGCGTGCGCGGGGCCCCGGACGGTCGGCGCCGCTGCGTACGCGGCCGTCGCCGCCCGCTCACGACGTCGCGGGCTTGATCAGGTAACCGGCGCCGCGCCGGGTGTGGATCATCGGCTCACGGCCGGCGTCTATCTTGCGGCGCAGATACGAGATGTAGAGCTCGACGACGTTGGCCTGGCCGCCGAAGTCGTACGACCACACGCGGTCGAGTATCTGCGCCTTGCTGAGCACCCGGCGCGGATTGCGCATCAGGAACCGCAGCAACTCGAACTCGGTCGCGGTGAGGTGGATGCCGTCACCGGCGCGCGACACCTCGTGGCTGTCCTCGTCCAGGGTGAGGTCACCGACGACGAGCACCGAGTCGGAACGGCGGTCGGCGGCGCCGGAACGGCGGATGAGACCGCGCAGCCGGGCCACGACCTCCTCCAGGCTGAAGGGCTTGGTGACGTAGTCGTCGCCGCCGGCCGTCAGCCCCGCGATCCGGTCCTCGACCGCGTCCTTCGCGGTCAGGAAGAGAACGGGCACGTCGGGCAGCTCCCGGCGCAGCCGGCCGAGGACGGCGAGACCGTCCATGTCGGGCAGCATCATGTCGAGAACGACGGCGTCGGGCCGGAACTCACGGGCGGTCTGCACCGCACCGGTTCCGTCGGCCGCGCTGCGGATCTGCCACCCTTCGTAGCGAAGGGCCATGGACAGCAGCTCGGTGATCGACAGCTCGTCGTCCACGACAAGCACGCGGACGGGGCTCCCGTCCGGCCTCAGCAGTTCGGTGCGCCCCTGGGGCGAGGTCGTGGTCATAGCCAACACATTGGTGGGCCGCCCTGAGAGCACCCTTTCGGGAACCTGTGAATACCCTGAGAAACACACAGCCGTCTCTCAGGGAACACTGGGGAACCTCTCGGACCCGGTACGAGACGAGCGGGTCCGGTGCTCGTGCGGGCGGGCCCGGCTTCGTACGGGCAGGTCCGGCCTCGTACGGGCAGGTCCGGCCTCGTACGGGCAGGTCCGGCCTCGTACGGGCGGGTCCGGCGCTCACAGCCCGAACAGCCGTGCCCCGTTGTCGTGACAGACCGCGCGCAGCCAGTCCTCCCCGAGCCCGAGCCGCTCCAGCGCCCGCAGCTGATGCTCGTACGGGTAGGGGATGTTGGGGAAGTCGGTCCCGAGCAGAATCCGGTCACCGAGACCGGCGAGGCGAGGGAGATCCGCGTGACGGCGCAGGCCGTCGGGGCGGGGCGGTCCGTCGGGGCGGGGCGGTCCGGCAAGGCGGGGGAGCGCGCGCCGGGGGAACGGTGCGAACTCCTCGCTGAAGTCCGTGAACGCCATCGTCGTGTCCAGCCGCACCTCCCCGAACCGCTCGGCGAGGTCGAGGAAGTCCTCGTACTCCGGCATCCCCATGTGCGCGATCACCAGCCGCAGCCGCGGATGCCGCGCGAGCACCTGCCCGACCGGCCCGGGGCCGGTGTGCTTGCCGGGCGAGGGCCCGGATCCGCAGTGGATCACGACAGGGGTCCCCGCCTCGGCGAGCAGCCCCCAGGCCGGATCGAGAAGCGCGTCGGCGGGGTCGTACGCCCCCACCTGGACGTGCGCCTTGAAGACCCGCGCCCCGTCGTCCAGCGCCCTGCGCACGTACTCCGCCACGCCCTGCTCCGGGAACAGCGTCGCCGTGTGGAGGCAGTCGGGGGTCCGGCGGGCGAAGTCGACGGCCCACTGGTTCAGCCACTCGGCCATGCCCGGCTTGTGCGGGTAGAGCATGGCGGTGAAGGCACGCACGCCGAACTCCCGCAGCATCCCGACCCGTTCGTCCTCCTCGGCGCGGTAGGTGATGGGCCACTCGACACCGCCGGTGAGCGGCCCGAGCGCGTCGAAGTAGGCCCAGACCTTCTTCAGTACGGACTCGGGCATGAAGTGGGTGTGGACGTCGACGAGCCCGAGAAGCCCGAGGCCTTCCCAGAACCGCCGCACGCCGACGGCTTCGCCCTCTGTTTCCGTCCCCGCTTCCATCCCGCTTCCGTCCTCTCCGTGCCGTCGGCCATGCCCGCGCTCGAAACCGTGGCTCCGCTCCACCTCGGCGCCATGCGACGTGTGGCACCGGTACCACTCGGCACGCCCACGCCCACGCTTCCACACCGCCCGGTGCCTGCCCCCTGCCCCGCCTATGTTCTTGCCCCCGCCCCTCAGAAGAGCCCGTCCTGAACTCCCCCGAACTCCCGCACGGGCACGGTGACGTCCCCGCGCTCCCCCGGCCCGGTCGCTCCCGTCGCCCCGGTCGCTCCCGTCGCCCCGGTCGCTCCCGTCGCTCCGGTCGCCCCGGTCAGTTCCCACCCGGTCATGAGCCGCGTATCGAGCACGACGACCCCTCGCCCGGTCCGCAGATGCAGATCCGGCCCGGCGGCGGCGACCAGTTCACCCCGCACGACACCTCCCGGGACCAGCTCGCCGACGACGGCCACGGCCGGCGGCAGCCCGTCCAGCCCGAACGCGTCCGTGTGATCGACGGCCTCGAACGGCATCTGCTCCAGGGCGTCCGGCCACCCGTCCAGCCCCACGGCCCGCGCGTGCAGTTCCCGTACCTCCGCCGCCCGCACGCCCCGCTCCGGCAGCGCACTCCGCACGGCCCGCTTGGCGTCGTACGCGATCCGGTCCGGCACTCCCAGCGCCGTCCGCAGCAGCTCCTCACTGCGCCGGGCGGACATCAGCGGCCCCCGCCCCAGCCAGGTGAAGACGACGGCGCCCTGCTCCAGCAGCCGCGCCGACCCGCGCTCGACGGCCGTGATCCCCACCTTGACCATCCCGGGTCCGAACCAGGCCAGATAGACGGAGTAGGGCCGGGGGTCGTCGGCGAAGGTGTCCGCCGCGACGGAATGGGCCCGGTCCAGCCGCGCGCACTCCTCGCACCGGGCCCCGACACTGCGCCCGGACACCGCGGCCCCCGCGAAACAGCTGTGCCCGCGCGCCCCCACACACCGCCGCTCACCCCCGCCCACGACGGCGAACGCGACCTGCTTCCCCCACGGCAACCCACTGCGCCGCTCCCCGTCCCAGACCAGCACGGGCTCGCCCCCGGCCCACCGAAGCCCCTTGCATTTCCACACCTGTGCCATCACTGACGAGCATAGAGGCTCGGGGCCCCCGGGGGCCGGGGACCCGAGCTCGGGCTCCCCTGCGCGTTCGCCTACACGGCATCCAAGGCATCCTCGGCATCCACGGTCAGGAAGTAGTCCACACCGACGGACAAGTCCTCGGCCTGACCACGGATCGTCAGCGTGTGCTTCCCGGACTTCAGCGGCGGCAACTGGACCCAGAGGCCGCACCCGGTGGTCGTGAAGCGCTCGTCCGTGCCGGTGACGGGGTTGAAGACGACGCCCTGCACAGAGATCGGCTCTCCTCGGCTGCTCTCCGCCTCGACCTCCTCGCCGTCCAGGACCGCCGACCCCTTGGCCGTGCTCATGAAACTGGTGCAGACCGCCGGGCCGGCCATCAGGTTCACCAGGGGAAACGCGACAGGGACCCCGTCGGGGATGCTGCATGTGCGTTCGGCCCGAGTACCGAAGGTCCCTGCCAGAAACCACACGTCCTTCGGCTGGTTGCGCTCGCAGTCGCTCCCGTCCTCGTCAGCGACCGGGTTGGTACCTTCAGGTTCCGACATCGCCCATGTCCACCAACGGCTCTGCAGCTCCTCAGGAGAGAGACCGGCTTGCGCCGACCACGGTGCACTCGAAGCCGAAGATGCCGAGTCCTCCAACCCTCCGGCCGAACTGCGCCCGCAGCCCGCCAGTGTCGCCAGGACCATGGTCATGACTGCCACTGTGCCGGTCTTGATCCTCATGAGTTCCCCTCCCGTGCTGCGCACATGCCACGACCCCCCGGTCGCCACACAGTGTGTACAGACCTCGTCCGCGAGCTCGGCAAGCCCTCTTGGACCACGGCCGCTGCACTTCGCCGCTGTATGCCCCAGAAACGCAAGAAGCCCCGGATCTCTCCGGGGCTTCTCAACTGTGTGCACTCGGCAGGATTCGAACCTGCAACCTTCTGATCCGTAGTCAGATGCTCTATCCGTTAAGCTACGAGTGCTTGTGTGTTCTGTTGTGTTTGCTCTTCCTTCCGGACTTTTCTGCCCGGTTGGCGTTGCGGGAACAACATTACATGACTGGCGGCGTGAGGCGAAATCCGTTTGCCAGACCCTGCCTGACCTGCGGAAACGGCCCCCTGGAGCCCATCGGACGGCCCGCGGCACGGTCCCGTGGAGCGTCGGGAACGATCAAGGAACGACGAAGCCCCGGTCGAGGACGACCGGGGCTTCGTGATCTTCTGCGGAGGCGGAGGGATTTGAACCCTCGATGGGATTGAAGTCCCAAACCGCATTAGCAGTGCGGCGCCATAGACCGGACTAGGCGACGCCTCCAGCACAACCATCCTCGCCTGCGCGAAATGGTGCCTGCAGATGATGACACAGCCGAGCGGGCTGTCACCAATCGCCCCCCACGGTACTAGGGGGAAAGCCCCGAGGGCAAAGCCCTTCTCGCGGCGCAACGTCAGGGCTCGGACGGCGTTAGAGCAGGCGTCAGAACTGTCGCAAGGGCAGCCGCCGGGACAGTCGATCAGAACCGTCGTCAGGGGAGCCACCATGCTGCGCCGCATCGCCCTCACCGTCGCCACCTCCGCCGCCGCCGCCTCCTTCGCCGCGCTGTCCGGGGCGCCGACGGTCGCGTACGCCGATTCGTTTCCTCTCGTGCCGCCGCCGGTGAGCGGTGCGGACAGGACCGACCATCTGACGGTGACGGTCAGCGGGGCGGGTGACGGGCGCGACGGGAAGTTCGAGCTCGACTGCCATCCGATGGGCGGCAGCCATCCCCAGGCGCAGGCCGCCTGCGACCACCTGGACCGGAACATCTCGTGGGGCAAGAGCCCGTTCGCGCCCGCGCAGGAGCGCGGGATGTGCACGATGCAGTACGGCGGTCCGGCCACCGCCCACGTCACGGGCACCTGGGCCGGGCGGCCCGTCGACGCGACGTACGAGCGCGGTGACGGGTGCGAGATCGCACGCTGGAACGCCCTCGTGCCCGTCCTCCCGGATCTCAGCGCGTAGGCGCGTAGACCCGTAGACCCGTGGTCGTGCGGACCCGCAGACTCGTGGACCCGCCGACCCGCCGACCCGCCGACTCGTGGACGCGTAGGGCCGGGGCTGTGGGCAGGCGTCGGCTGATTTGTGGGATCGGGTGTCGCGTCGGGGCGGCGAATCGCACGGTCACAGGTTCTCCAGGCCTTCTGCGTGCGTTCTGCGTCCCCTCTACGTGCGACCTCCCTCTCATCCGGCGTCGCGAGCGCAACCACTGCCCGTAGACTCCCTCGCGTGACACGTCGCGGACCCGTTGGCAAGATGGCTACCGCGGTCGGCAAGGAGCGGTAACAGGGAGGAAGCGTCTCGTGAGCAGCAGGCCATCCCGAGGCGCTGCTCGCCTCGCAGCCATACTCGACGCACTTCCTGACGCGTTGGTGCTGGTCAACGCCAATGGAACGGTCGTCAACGCCAACACCATCGCCCTGGAGGCCTTCGAGGCCCCGGGCACCGCGCTCGTGGGGCGTGGACTGCTCGATCTGCTGCCGCAGTTCGACTCCCGGCTCATCCCGGGCACGATGCGGCGGGCCGAGACCGTCGACGAGAACGGGCGCACCCGGCCCACCCGGATGATCGCCCGCCGCACCGACGGCAGCGAGTTCCCCGTCGAGGTCACCAGCGCGAACCTGGAGAACGGGCAGCAGGCGTACGACGGTTACGGCTACACCGGCGACGAGCTGCTGATGATCGTCGTACGGGACCTCTCCGGCACCGTCGACACCGAGGCGGAACTCGCGCGGTCGCAGCGGCAGACGGAGATGATCCTGCGGGCCGCCGCCGAGGGCGTGGTGGGCACGGACACCGAGGGACGGGTCGTCCTCGTCAATCCGGCCGCGGCGCAGATACTCGGCTTCCGGGCCAGCGACCTCGGCGGGCAGGAACTGCACCCGCTGATGCTGCACTCGCGCGCGGACGGCGAGCCCTTCCCGTACGAGGAGTCGCCGCTCGCCGACACCCTGCGCTCCGGGCGCAAGCACCGGGTGCGCGGGCAGGTGCTGTGGTCCAAGAGCGGCGACCGCGTGCCGGTCGACCTGACCACCGCGCCGGTACGGGACGGCGACCAGCTCGTCGGGGCCGTGATGACGTTCACGGACCGGCGGCCGTACGACGCGCTCGCCGAGGAGAAGGACGCCGAGGCCGAGCGGCATCAGCAGGAGCTCGCGCAGGCCGCCGAGACGCATGCCGAGGAGCTGGCCGCCCTCCGGGAGGAGCACGCCAGGGCACTCGCCGAACTGCGCGAGGAGCACGACGAGGAACTGGCCGCCGGTGACGACCGGTACGCGGCCCTCGCCGAACGCGAGAAGGACCGTTACGAGGCACTGTCCGCGCGGCACGAACAGCTGCTGGCCGTTCTGGGGCGCTCCCTGCGCGGGCCCCTGGACCAGTTGCGCGGCGAACTCGCGACCCTCGCCGCGGACGACGCCGGACAGCTGTGGCCCGAGGCCAACCAGGTGCTGCACCACCTCTCGGCGGGCTACTCGCGCATCACCACACTCGTCGACAACGTGCTCGCCTACCAGCGCCTCGACTCCGGGACCGAGGGCGTCACCCGTACGAAAGTGATGCTGGACGCGGTCGTCGCCGCCGGTGTCGACGGGGCCGTCGAGCTGATCGGTCCCGGGCGGGTGCAGTTCGCCGTGCACGCGCCGCCCATCGAGGCGGAGGTCGATCCGCAGCGGCTCGCCACCGCGCTCGCGCACCTCATCGCGGACGTAGCGGGCGTCGACTCCACGGGCAACTCGCCGGCCTCGGCCGGCGGCTACATGGACAACACGGTCGTCGTGGCGGCCGCGCAGCGCGGCGAGGGCGTACGGATCGAGGTACGCGGGCCGTACGCCGGGGGAGACCCGGTGCACGAGCCCATCGTGCGCGGCATCGTGCGCGCCCACGGGGGAGTGCTGCAGACGCACGAGGTCCCCGGGATGAGCGGCAGCGCGTTCGTTCTCGAAGTACCCATCGGCGGCGGGGCCGGGTCGGTTCCGGCCGCCGTTCCGGGTGCGGGCGGCCTTCCCGACGCGGGTCCGGGCCCGGGCGGGGCCCCGGACGGCCCTCCGGCCGCAGAAGCGGGTGCGGGAGCGGCACTGGGAGCGGGTGCGGGCTCCGGTGCCGTCGGCTCCGCCCTCGCGCTGCCCGAGCAGGCTTCCTCGCAGGGCGGCGGACGGCGGCGGGCCCGGCGCGCGTCCGTCGACGCCTTCCTGGAGAGCGAGGTGGGGCCCCCGACGGAGGCGGCCGTACCCACCGGGCGACGCAGGCGCGCCGCGGAGGCCGCGGGGCAGCCCGCGCTGCCGGCCCGGGCCGCCGAGGACGAGAGTGCTTCCGAGGGCAAGGGTGCGACCGGACGGCGGCGTGGGCGGCCGAGCCCCGTCGAGGGCGGCGGCTCCGGGGGCGGCGTCTCCGAGGGCGCGGTGGTCACCGCCGCCGAGCATGCGGCCGGTACCGCCGCCACCGGCCTGGGTGCGACCGTGCCTCCGCAGGGCGTACCCGCGCCCGCCGACGGACGCCGGGCCCTGCAGGACGGCGGCCGACAGGCCCTGCCCGCCGCACTGCCCGCGGCCGTGCCCTCCGGGCCGGGTACGGGTTCAGGTGGGGACGCGGGTGAGAACTCCGAGGGCGGCGGCGCTCAGCCGACCGGACGGCGGCGGCGTGCGCTGGCCGCCGCGGCGGAGCGTGCGGCGGCCCAGGAGGCGGGGCCTCGCGCGGTGTTCGCACTGCCGCCCGCCGAGGCGGACCGCTCTCCCGAGTACGCGACGCAGTCCGCCGAGGGCCATGGCCACGGTCAGGCAGCGGCGGCCGGCGGACGCCATGATGTCGCCCTGCGCGATCCTGCCGACGATCACACGCCGCCCCAGCCGCATCCGGTGCAGGCGCCCAGCGGACGCCGACGGGCCCGGCAGGCCGCAGGCGAGGCGGCAGGCGTCGGCGCAGGCGTCGGCGCAGGCGCAGGTGTGGGCGATGTGACGTCGGACGGTTCGGCCGCGGTGCCTGCGGGGCCCGGGCAGCAGCCGATGCCGGGCCATCTGCCTCCCGTACAAGCCGTTCCCGCCCCAGCCGTTCTCCCTGAGGGCGCGCCCGCTCAGCCCGTTGCCGGGCAGGCCGTTCCCGGCCAGCCCGCACCCGCGCCCGCGCCCGTATCCGTACCTGGTCAGGGAATCCCTGGGCACGGCGCCCCTTCGGCCGTTCCCGCCCTGGGACAGGCCGTTCTCCCGCAGGGTGTCCCCCAGCCGCCCGCCCCCGGGCAGGCCCATCCGCAGCAGGCCCTTCCCCAGCAGGCAGGGCCCCTCCCCGGTCAGGCCCTGCCGCCGCAGGCCGCTCCCGGCCAGGTCGCCCCGGCCGGTCTCGCCGGACCCGCGGCACCCGCGACGGCCGAGGGCGCCCCGGGCCGCGTCGGAGTCCCGGCACCCGGCACGCCTGCCCAAGGAACCCCCGCGGCGGGTCCCGCCCAGCCGCAACCGCAGCAGCAGCCCCGGACGCCCGCTGCCGGGACTCCGAACGCGGACCCGACCGCGCCCGCTCAGCCGTGGCCCGGCGCGGCCGACACCTCCGGCGCCGGAGTACCCGTACCGCCGGAGGGCGCCGCCGCGCCGCAGCCGTGGCCGGGCACGGCCGATACGTCGGCCGCTCCTGAGCCCGCGGCGGCCCAGGAACAGCCGCGCGTCGCACAGCCCCTCCCCGCGGAGGAGGCGGCGCCTCCCGTCGACCCCAACTCGACTCAGGGCCGGGCGATCAGCGTCCGTACGCTCGGGCAGGGTGTCCCCTTCGGCCGCCGGATGATCGACGCCCAGCAGCCCAAGCCCGGCCGGACGGCGTCTCCCTCCCCCCAGGCCCACGCGCAGACGCCGGCGCAACCCGTGGCGCAGGGGGGCACCGCGGCACAGCCCCAGGCGCCTACGCCTCCCCCGCACGCGACCAACGGCTCCGGGCGGCGCCGCAAGCTCGGCACGCGGCCCGACCCCGCGGCCGAGCAGACGGACACGGCGGCGCGCTCGCACCCGGGTGCCGGCGGGCAGCAGTCCCGGCTCGCCCACACCACCGAGGGCACCGGCCGTTCGTACGCCATAGGAGCACCGGACCAGAACGCCGACGAAGGCCCCGAGCCGCTCGACGGCCCGGGCGGCGCGGTGGAGGTCGCGAACCAGCCCCACCCCCAGCCGATGGACGACGAGCTGCCCCCGGAGCCGCTGGACAACCCGCGTCGGCTGCTGGTGTGGCCCGCGCCGGACATCACCACGCAGCAGGCGCTGAGCGACCGCGGCTACCGGCCCGTCATCGTGCACTCACGCGAAGAGGTCGACGCGCAGATCGCCGCCTTCCCGGCCGCTCTGTTCGTCGACCCGCTCACCGGCCCGATCACGCGTACGGCACTCCAGTCGCTGCGTCAGGCCGCCGTCGCCGCCGAGGTGCCGGTCCTGGTGACCGCCGGTCTCGGTCAGGCGACACGCGAGGCGGCGTACGGCGCCGACCCCGCCGTACTCCTCAAGGCGTTGTCTCCGCGCGACAGCGAGCAGCATCCGCCGCGGGTTCTCCTCATCGAGGAGCACGCGGAGATCGCGCTCGCGCTGACCTCGACGCTGGAGCGGCGCGGAATGCAGGTCGCGCGGGCCTCGTCCGACGAGGACGCCGTCACGCTGGCCGGGCAGATGCGGCCGAACCTGGTGGTGATGGACCTGATGCAGGTACGCCGCCGACGCGCCGGGATCGTCGACTGGCTGCGCGCGAACGGCCAGCTCAACCGCACCCCGCTGGTCGTCTACACCGCGGCCGTCGATCAGACCGAGCTGCCGCGGCTGGCCGCGGGGGAGACGGTGCTGTTCCTGGCCGAGCGATCGACGAGCGCCGAGGTCCAGGACCGGATCGTGGATCTGCTGGCCCGCATCGGCACGAACTGAGCGTCGCCCCAGCCCACGCGTGCACCCGGCCGCCTCAACCACGCGTGCACACATACGGGTTGGGGCGTTGTTTCACGTGAAACAACGCCCCAACCCGCACTTATCGCCCGCTGTGTCCGTCAGAGCTGGGTGACGTCCAGCTCGCCCGCCGCGTACTGCCTGCGCAGCACCTTCTTGTCGAACTTGCCGACGCTCGTCTTCGGCACCGACTCGATGATCGTCCAGCGCTCGGGGAGCTGCCACTTGGCGATCTTGCCCTCGTCGGCGAGGAAGGACCGCAGGGTGTCGAAGTCGGCGCCCGCGCCTTCCTTCAGCACGACGGTGGCGAGCGGGCGTTCGCCCCACTTGTCGTCCGGGACGGCGACGACCGCGGCCTCGGCGACATCGGGGTGGGCCATGAGGGCGTTCTCCAGGTCGACCGAGGAGATCCACTCGCCGCCGGACTTGATGACGTCCTTGGCGCGGTCGGTGAGGGTCAGGAAGCCGTCGGGGCTGATCGTGCCGACGTCACCGGTCTTGAGCCAGCCGTCCTCGCTGAACTTGTCGTCGGGACGCAGGGCCTCGGCGCCCTGACCGCCGTAGTACGCGCCCGCGATCCAGGGGCCCCGCACTTCCAGCTCGCCCGCGGACTCGCCGTCCCAGGGCAGCCGCTCGCCGCCCGGTCCCGTCAGCCGTGGCTCGACACCGGCGGGGAAACGGCCCTGGGTGAGCCGGTACGCGAACTCCTCGTCCGAGCCCGCCTCCACATGGGCCGGCGGCCGGGCGATCGTGCCGAGCGGTGAGGTCTCCGTCATGCCCCAGGCGTGGCAGACGCGCATGCCCAACTCGTCGAACGCCTTCATGAGGGCGGGCGGACACGCGGAGCCGCCGATGGTGACCTGGGTCAGCGAACTCACGTCACGCGGCTTGCCCTTGAGCTCCGCGAGCAGCCCCTGCCAGATGGTGGGGACGGCGGCGGCGTGCGTGGGACGCTCCTTCTCGATCATCTCGGCGAGCGGTGCGGGCTGCAGGAAGCGGTCCGGCATCAGCACGTTCACGCCGGTCATGAACATCGCGTGCGGCAGGCCCCAGGCGTTCACATGGAACTGCGGGACCACGACGAGGGAGGTGTCCCCGTCGGTGAGCCCCATGGACTGCGTCATGTTGACCTGCATCGAGTGCAGGTAGATGGAGCGGTGCGAGTAAATGACGCCCTTGGGGTCGCCGGTCGTGCCGGAGGTGTAGCACATGGCCGCGGCCTGGAGTTCGTCCAGCGCGGGCCAGTCGTAGCTGTCCGGCTTGTCGGCGATCAGTTCCTCGTACTCGTGCACCTGGACACTCGCCCCGTCGAGCAGCGAGCGGTCACCGGGGCCGGAGACGACCACGTGCTCGACCGACTTGAAGTGCGGGAGCAGCGGGGCGAGCAGCGGGAGCAGCGAACCGTTGGCCACGATGACCCGGTCGGCGGCGTGGTTGACGATCCAGACGAGTTGCTCGGGGGGCAGCCGGAGGTTCAGCGTGTGGAGGATCGCGCCCATGGCCGGGATCGCGTAGTACGCCTCGACGTGCTCGGCGTTGTTCCACATCAGCGTCGCGACCCGGTCGTCGTCCCGGACTCCGAGGTCGTCGCGCAGGGCGTGTGCCAGCCGTGCCGTCCGTGCCCCGATCTCGGCGAACGAACGCCGGTGCGGCTCGGCTTCACCGGTCCAGGTGATCACCTGAGATGCCCCGTGGATCGTCGACCCGTGGGTCAGGATCCTAGAGATCAGCAGCGGTACGTCCTGCATCGTGCTCAGCACGGCGTCCTCCCGGGGGCGACATTGCCTACGCGGTAGTAAGGGTTGGGCTGATTCTGCTCACATACCGCGCGGTATGTCACTACTCCGGGGTGATCGATCACGTCACGGCGAGGATTGCTTGCCCGCTTCCGCGCTCTGTGCCTCCAAGACGCCGGTCAGCGCACGGGGCCCAGCTCAGGGTCCTCACGGAGCTTGCCCAGCGCGCGCGACACGGCCGACTTGACCGTACCGATCGACACACCCAGCACCTCCGCCGTCTGCGCCTCGCTCAGGTCCTCGTAGTACCGCAGGACGACCATCGCCCGCTGCCGGGCGGGCAGCTTCATGATCGCGCGCCACATCGCATCGTGCAGCGCCTGCTGCTCCGCCGGGTCCCCGGCCGGCGGAACCTGCGGCTCCGGCATCTCGTCGCACGCGAACTCGTCGACCTTCCGCTTGCGCCACTGCGACGTCCGCGTGTTCAGCAGCGCCCGCCGCACATATCCGTCGAGCGCCCGGTGGTCCTCGATCCGCTCCCAGGCGACATACGTCTTGGTGAGGGCGGTCTGCAGCAGATCCTCGGCGTCGCACGGGTTCGCGGTCAGCGAGCGCGCGGTACGCAGCAACACGGGTTGGCGAGCCCTCACGTACGAGGAGAACGACGGGTACGCATGGGTCCGCGTCGCCACGTTCGAAGCGCTGGTGCAGACGGGTGTGGTCATGGCTCCACGCTAGGATCGCCCCCTACTCCAGCGGATCGGCCGCAGGTCCCGAAGCCTTGTCCGCCTCAGGTTGTAGGAGGGGGGCAGGCCCCACCTCCTGAAGGTGGACACGAGGCTCAGGACCCCTGAGGGTTCACCCCTGAGAGACGGGCCCCCGCACACTCCCACCGCAGTAGTCCGGCCCCCGGCATGGTGCCGGAGTAGTACGACCGCGTACGAGGGCCGCTCCGCACGGTCCGCGTACGAGGGCCGCTCCGCACAGCGCCCGCGACAGCTCAGTCGACTCGTGCGACCGGCGCGTGCATCAGATTGCGGTCGATCAGCAGCGTCCGGCCGCCGTGCCGTTCCCGTACGTTCCCCGCGTACTGGTGGATGCGCCGCGCGGGCGCCCACGCGGTCTTCCGCAGTACGGGCTCACGGTGCAGCCCGTTCTTCACGCCCCAGCGCGCGAACCACACCACCGACGGCAGATCCCGTACCCCGGCCCGCCGCGAGCGCTCCATGTGGGCGACGCCCGACGCGGCGCTGCTGTAGAACCCCGGCAGATACCCCCGGCGCGACACCTCGCGGTTCCACCCCCGCACGAACAGGAGCGTGGTGCGGGCACACTTCTTGTTCCGGTAGGCATAGGCCTCCATGTCCAGGAAGAGCGGGCTGCCGGGCCTCATCCCGAGCGCCGCCGCCCTCTTCACCGCGTCGCGGGCCTCCGCCGTCCCCTGCTTCCAGGGATGCCGGCCGATCCGTACGTTCTTCTTGTGCCGCGCGAACACACAGGTCGACTGCGAGCCCACGTACAGCGGCAGGACCCGCCAGCCCTGGTCCCGCACCGTCCGCATCCAGCGGTGACTCAGATGGGGCTGTGACCGGCAGGCCCGCCCGCGCCCGCCGAAGTAGACACCCACCGCCCGGTACGGGGACGCCCGCCACCGGCGCATGGTGTCCGCGGACGGCGCCCGGCAGGTGTCGAACGCCCGGCCCTTGAACGTGACCGCCTTGGGTCTCGCGCCGGACTCCCGGACACCGGATTCCCGGACACCGGATTCCCGGACACCGGGCTCCCGGACGCCGGATTCGCGGACACCGGACTCCCGGACACCGGATTCGGGGACGCCGGGCTCCCGGCCGGGGGAGACCACCGGAGCGGCAGTACCCGGTGACCAGGGCCCCGCCTGTGCCGGTGGTGCCGCCGTGAGCCCCAGCAGGAGCAGCACGAACCCGAATCCGACGATCATCTTGTGACATCGCAGCCAACGCATAGGCCGAGTCAACGGCCCCGCCCTCGCTGTAGGGCCCGGACACGCGCCACGTTCATCCGTCCGCCCCGCAATCAGCCCCGATCGTCCGAACCGGGGATCGGGCGGACCCCTGGATCAGGCCCGGTCGTCCGACCCCAGGATCAGCCCCGAGGTCGGCACACCCGTCCCCGCCGTCACCAGCACCCGCCGAGCCCCGGGTATCTGGTTCACGGCCGAACCGCGCAGTTGCCTGACCCCTTCCGCCACTCCGTTCATCCCGTGCAGATACGCCTCCCCGAGCTGCCCTCCGTGGGTGTTCAACGGCAGCCGCTCCTCCGCCACGAAGTCCGCGGCCTCACCCGGCTTGCAGAACCCGAACTCCTCCAGTTGCGTCAGCACGAACGGCGTGAAGTGGTCGTACAGGATCCCGACGTCGATCCCGGCCGGCGTCAGCCCCGACGTACGCCACAGCTGCCGCGCCACCACACCCATCTCCGCCAGCCCCGTCAGATCGTCCCGGTAGAAACTCGTCATCTGCTCCTGGGCCCGCCCCGCGCCCTGGGCGGCCGCGACGATCACGGCCGGCGGACGCGGGAGGTCGCGCGCCCGCTCCACCGAGGTGACGACCAACGCCTGTCCGCCGTCCGTCTCCTGGCAGCAGTCGAGCAGCCGCAGCGGCTCGACGATCCAGCGGGACGCCGCATGGTCCGCGAGCGAGATCGGTCTGCCGTGGAAGTACGCCGCCGGGTTGGTCGCCGCGTACTTCCGGTCGACGACCGCGACCTGCCCGAACGCCTCCGAGGTCAGCCCGTACGTGTGCAGATAGCGCTGGGCCGCCATCGCCACCCACGACGCGGGCGTGAGCAGTCCGAACGGCAGCGCCCAGCCGAGCGCCGCGCCCTCGGCGGACGGCGTCCGGCGCTGCACCCCGGAGCCGAATCTCCGCCCTGACCGCTCGTTGAACGCCCGGTAGCAGACCACCACCTCGGCCACGCCCGAGGCCACCGCCAGCGCCGCCTGCTGGACGGTCGCGCAGGCCGCCCCGCCGCCGTAGTGGATCCGGGAGAAGAACGACAGCTCGCCCATGCCGGCCGCCTGGGCGACGGTGATCTCGGGGCTCGTGTCCATCGTGAACGTCACCAGGCCGTCCACATCCCCCGGTGTGAGCCCCGCGTCGTCCAGCGCGGCCCGCACCGCCTCCACGGCGAGCCGCAGCTCGCTGCGCCCCGAGTCCTTGGAGAACTCGGTGGCCCCTATCCCGACGACGGCCGCCCGTCCGCCGAGGCTGTCCCTCGTCCGCACGCTCATGACCGGCCCTCCGCGTTCCGCGCCGTGGCCCCGACCGGGCCCCCGACCGTGACGGTGACCGTCCCCGTGACGTGTTTTCCGAGACTGTTGGCGCCGACGACCCGCACCGTCGCCGTGTCGCCCCGGACGTCCTCCACCACCCCGGTCAGCACCATGGTGTCGCCCGGATGGTTGGGGGCGCCCAGTCTGATCGCCACTTTGCGCAGCACGGCCCGGGGGCCGAAGTGGTCGGTGATGTAGCGCCCGACCAGCCCGTTGGTCGTCAGGATGTTCATGAAGATGTCCGGCGAACCCTTCTGCCGCGCCGACTCGGCGTCGTGGTGAACGTCCTGGTAGTCGCGCGACGCGATCGCCCCGGCGACGACGAGCGTGCGGGTGATCTCGATCTCCAGCGGTGCCAGCACGTCGCCGGCCCGCACCGGCCCGACGTCGGTCGTCATGGGTCCGGCCTCGGTCGTCATACGTCCGACCTCGGGCGTCATACGTCCGACCTCGGGCGTCATACGTCCGGCCTCGTCGGTCATGCGTCCGACCTCGCTGGTCATGCGTCCCCCTCGCCGCGCACGATCGACTCCCCCAGTTCCTGGAGCAGTTCGCTCCCGCACCCCAGATACGCCTCCAGCTGCCGCCCCCACAGGAAATGCCGGTGCACGGGATGCTCCAGGTCGGCTCCCATACCGCCGTGCAGGTGCTGCCCGGCGTGGACGACGCGGTGCCCCGCCTCCGAGGCCCACCAGGCGGTGGTCAGCGCATGCGCGGCGTGGTCCAGCCCCTCGTCCCTCCGCCAGGCCGCCTCGTACGCCGTGACCCGTATCGCCTCGGTGTCCATGTGGGCGTCCGCCGCCCGGAGTTGAACCCCCTGCTTGGCCGCGAGCGGCTGTCCGAACTGCTCACGGGTGTTGGTGTACGCGACGGCCCGGGCGACCGAGCCCGCGCACACTCCCGCCTGCAGCCCCGCGAAGGCCGTACGCGCGGTGGCCAGCACGTCGTCGTACGCGTCGGCGCCACCGAGCTGTTCGGCCGGTGCGGCGTCCAGGGTCAGGCGTCCGGCCGACCACGGAGCCGTCGACTCGACGGGCTCGCAGCACGCGTCGGCGGTCCGGACGAGCCACAGCCGCTGTTCCTCGTCGGCGACCAGCACATGCGTGGCGTCGCGGAGCCACGGCACCACCGGGACCACCCCGCTCAACCCGCCCGGCACGCCTGCCCTTACCGCGGCCCGTAGCGCGGTGTCGTGCAGGGCGCCGGTCATCACGACCGACCCGTCCGCGATCCCCGGCAGCAGTCGCTCCCGCTGTTCCGCCGAGCCGTGCGCCGACACCGCCAGCAGCCCGTGGACACAGCTCGCGGCGAACGGCACCTGGGCCGTCGTCCGCCCCTGCTCCTCCAGGAGGAGCACCAGCCCGAGGAGCCCGATGTCCTCGACGGCGGCCGGCAGCCCCGCCGCGCACAGCGCCTTCCACAACTCCTCGTCGCTGCCCGTCCCGACGGCCGTCAGCCGCTCGTGCGTGGACAGGTCGCCGAAGATCCGCGCGGCCAGATCGCGGGCCGCCGTCTGCTCCTCCGTCGGCGTGAAGTCCATCAGCCCCCGCTCCCTTCGGCGGAGGAGTGGACGACGGTCCGGAAGACCGGCAGCTCCAGCTCCTCGTCCACCCGCTCGAACTCCAGCCGCACCGGCATCCCGATCCGTACGCGGTCGTGCGGCACTCCCACCACATTGCTGATCATCCGCACGCCCTCGACGAGTTCGACCAGTGCCACCGCGTACGGAGGATCGAAGGCAGGGAAGGGCGGGTGATGCATCACCACGTACGAGTAGACGGTTCCGTCGCCGGCCGCCTCGACCGTGTCCCACTCCAGGCAGCCGCAGGAGTTGCACCCCGGCAGCCAGGGGAAGCGCAGGGTCGCGCACTTCTCGCAGCGCTGGATGAGCAGCCGGTGCCGGGACACGCCCTCCCAGAAGCCGGCGTTGTCGCGATTGACGACGGGCCGGGGCCGCTCGGGGCGGGAGGCCGACGCGGCTTCTCCGGAGGACGCGAGGGCCTTCCCGGCATCCGCCACGGCCTCCTCGGCCGCCGTTCTCGCCCCGCCCGTCGCCCCGCCCGTGACGCCGCCCGTGACGCCGCCTGTCACGCCGCCCGTCGCACCGTCTCTCCTGCGCCGCCCCGCAGGTGCGTACTTGAGGATCCGGAACCGGTGCGTACCCGCCGGTTCGCCCCCTGCCCGTACGTCCGTCCGCGTCGTGACGAAGTACCCCGTCCCCAGCTTGGTCGTCTTGCGCTCGGAGACCGACTCGATCACCGAGTCGAAGGTGATCCGGTCCCCCGGCCTGAGCGGCCGCAGATACTCCTGCTCGCAGTCGGTGGCGACCACCGAGGTGTACCCGGCGGTGTCGAGCAGCCCGAGCATCTCGACGTACGCCTCCGAGCGGCCCCCATGGCCGGAGAGTCCCCCCATCGTCCAGGCCTGGAGCATGGTGGCCGGCGCGACGGCGTCCGCTCCCGCATACGCCGGATTCGTGTCTCCCATCGCCTCGCACCAGTGCCGGATCATCGGTTCGTTGACCAGGTCCTTGCCCACGCCTCCGACGGCCGTCAGCCCCTCGTACGTCTTCAGCCGGGCGTGGATGTCCTCGTATCCGGCCCCGGTCACGTCCACGGTCACGTCGACGGACACCGGCCCCTCTCCCGACACGCTCCTCCCGCTCACCGCCGCCCCCTCGTCATCCCGAGCCGCATCGTCGCCACGATCTCCCGCTGCACCTCGCTCACCCCGCCCCCGAACGTGTTGATCTGCGCCGCCCTGTTCATCCGCTCCAGCTCGCCGTCCCCGAACACCCCCGGCGAACCGGACCGGATCAGCGCGTCCGGTCCGACGATCTCCTGGCACATGCGATACACCGCGACGGCCGATTCGGTTCCCACGACTTTCACGCCGCTCGCATCGCCGGGTGCCAGCCGGCCGGCCCCCACATCACCCACCAGACGCCAGTTGAGGAGGCGCGTCGCCGCCAGCCGCGCATGTACCTCGGCCAGTCTCGAACGCACCCACGGCTCGTCAACCCGGCGCCGCCCGGTCACCCGATCGGGGACGCGAGCGGCGGCCAGCGCGGCCAGGTAGAAGTCCTCGGCCTGCATACCTAGGGCGGCGAGCGCGACCCGTTCATGGTTCAGCTGGTCGGTGATGAGCCCCCAGCCGCCGTTCTCCTCACCGACCAGGCGGGAGGCCGGGACCCGGATCCCGTCGTAGTACGTGGCCGTCGTGGTCAGCCCGCCCACCGTTTCGATCGGGGTCCACGAGAATCCCGGCGCGTCCGTGGGGACCAGCAGGATCGAGATGCCCCTGTGTTTCGGCGCGTCGGGGTCCGTACGGCAGGCGAGCCAGATCCAGTCGGCGCGCTGGGCGTTGGAGGTGAACACCTTCTGCCCGTCGACGATCCACCCGCCACCGGGCCCTACGCCGGACCCTTCGCCAGCCCTTTCGCCGAACTCCTCGCACGCCTCTTGCCCCTCTTGCCCCTCTTGCCCCTCTTGCCCTTCAGGGTCGCCGACCCGCACGGCACGCGTCCGCAGCGAGGCCAGGTCCGTACCCGCCGACGGCTCGCTGTACCCGATCGCGAACACGAGTTCTCCACGCAGGATCCGCGGCAGGAAGTAGTCCTTCTGCTCCTCGGTCCCGTACTTCATGAGCGTCGGCCCGACCGTGTTCAGCGTGACCATGGAGATCGGGGCGCCCGCCCGGCAGGCCTCGTCGAAGAAGACGAACTGCTCGTCGGCGCCGCGCCCTTGGCCCCCATAGGCCTCGGGCCAGCCGATACCGAGCCATCCGTCGGCGCCGATCCGCCGCAGCAGCGCCCGCCGCCCCGCGGACCCGGTCCGGGTGCCGGAGTCGGCAGGAGCAGGCCTCTCCGGCAGAAGTTCCCGGAAATACGCGCGGAGTTCGGCGCGTAGGCGTCGCTGGCGTTCGGTGGGGGCGAGATGCACGACGACGTCCCTCCCGGACCTCGTACGTACGAGCAAGGGTTTCTGACTGTCCGTCAGATACACCCCGCTGTCAAGGTTCCCAAGGTCCGAGGTCGCTCGACGCACCGGGCGCAGCGGCGCGGGCGCTCAGACACGCAGACACGCAGGCATGCAGGCACGCACACGCAGGCACGCGGATGGCCGGGACGCGCAGGGCGCGCACGAGCACACACGCACACGCACGCACGCACACACGCACAAATGCACACAAACGTCTGCGCGGCGATGCCGAAGCACCGCCGCGCAGACGTGTTACCACCCCACAAAGCACCCCACCAAGGAGGCATACGGCCGTCGGGGGTCTCCAGCCCCCGGCGGCCGCCGGCTCACCAGAGGTGGGTGAAGTTGACGGCGACGTTGTCGTTCGACTGGTCGATGGCCGTGAACGCGGACCCGTTCACCTGCGCCGTATTGCTCTGGTTCGAGGCGCCGGAACCGACGGCCTGCTGCTGCGTCGTGGACGAGGTGCCGTAGTTGTCACCCCCGACTCCGCTGCCACCGACAGTCGCCACCGCGGCGTTCGATCCGTTGTCCGCGAAAGAGCCGTTGTCGGCCACTGCCACTCCCGAGAAGAGGGCGGCGGCGAGCGGCAGGGCTGCCGCGGCGGCGAGAACGCGGGCGGTACGGATGCTTGCCATGTGTGTTCCTCCAGAAGCGAGAAGTACGTACCGGTCGGGACCTGTTACCGGTCAGGACCGGCTGAGTACGGCTGGATCCGGGGCAGTTGGCCGACCGCCCCGGTGTTCGTTCACGACGTCGCGAGATCAGAATTGCCCACCGAATCCCCGGCGAACCACCCCGGAAGCCGCTATTCGCTCGCAAGCGTGAGTACATGTCGATAAACCCCCTTCGCGCCCCCAAAACCGCAGTTCAGGATGGTGTGGGCAGCTCAATCCCATACACCGCAAGGGATGAAGCGTTTCGTCACCTTTTCAGTCAATCCCGCCGGGCGGGTTTATCCACCCTCTCCGGGGCGCCCTCCGCCTCCACCCCTTCCCTTTTTCGAACACTCGTACGAACATAGATGTATGGCCACCATCGACCGGCAGGCCACGACGCTGGCCCTCGCACACGCCCTGTCAGCCGCCGAACGCGGACTGGCCGTCATCCCGCTGTCCCGGACCAAGCTCCCCGCGCTGCGCTCACCCCACCGCGACGACCCGGCGGCACCGCCCTGCCACGGCGAGTGCAACCGCTTCGGACACGGTGTGTACGACGCCTCGACCGACCCCCGCCGCATACGCGCGCTCTTCGCCGCCGCGCCCTGGGCCACCGGCTACGGCATCGCCTGCGGCCTGGACCCCCACCACCTGATCGGCATCGACCTGGACACCAAGTCGGGTACGGACTCGTCCGCGGCCCTTCGCGAACTGGCGCTGCGGCATCTGTTCACGATCCCCGAGACGGTCGTCGTGCTGACGCCCAGCGGCGGCCGCCACCTCTGGCTGAGCGGACCGCCCGACGTCGTCGTACCCAACTCCGCGAGCCGGCTGGCCCCGGGCATCGACGTCCGCGGTGCCGGCGGCTACCTCGTCGGCCCCGGCTCCCGTACCGAACACGGCGTCTACAGCACGGCTCCGGGCACCGCCCAGCTGCCCCCCGCCCCCTGCCCGGCGTCGCTGCTGCGCCTCCTGGCGCCACCGCCCCGCCCTCACAACACCCCGACGGCGGCCACGCCGAGCCAGCAGGGCCAGGGCCTCGTCCAGTTCGTCCTCGCCGCGCACGAGGGCCAGCGCAACACCCGCCTGTTCTGGGCGGCCTGCCGCGCCTACGAGAACGGCTTCGGCCCACAACTGACCGAGGCCCTGGTCCACGCCGCCGTCCGCACGGGCCTGACCGAACGCGAGGCCCGCTCGACCATCACATCGGCATCCCGCATGACGAGCCACCGCCCGTAGCGTGCCCACACACAAAGGAACGGCCCCCGACCGATCTACCCGGTCAGGGGCCGCTCTCCTGCGGTGAGTGTGGGGCGCCCCGGGAGGACGAGCGCAAGAACTAGCGCGTCAGCTGCTTGCCGACTGAGGCTCGGTCCACGTACGCGATCTTCCGAAGTCGTTCCACCTGCTCACCCGGTGGTTCGTGAGGTGTCCAGGGACCGGGCGAAGCAACGGCCTGGTCTTCCAGTGGACTCCATCGGGGCGTTCTCGCAGCAGGACCTCGCCGAAGTCCACGAAGGGAAGTTCTGGAAGGCCGAGGACCGGTGCGATCCACCGGTTGGCGTCGTCCATCCACGTGGTGGCCCAACACAGCTCGAAGCCGAGCTGGAGCAGGATGCGCCCGTGTTCTGCGTTGAGCCAGACCCGCAGCGGGCGGCGAGGCGAGAAGCCTGTGTCGTCCTGATGGGTTTCTTTCCGGGGGACTCTGAGTGTGGTGTAACCGGCGGGGCGCCGTTCCGGCTTGGCCGCGTAAGGGTTGAGCGGCCCGTCCACGTCGAGAAACAGCAGTGGTCGGCTCACGGTTTCCCCCCTGGTCTTGCGCGCTGTGGACCGAGACTGGCTGTGGAGTCTGCCGCTGGGGCCGGCAGTGGGCCCGTTCCGGCCCACGGATGGCCCATACGCGCTGGTCAGAAGCGGGACAGGAGCGGGTCAGGGTGAGACAGGCCGGACGCAGAAGGGGTGCCACTCCGGAAAGTGGCACCCCTTCTGACCTGCAACGCTTATGACCTGCGCGGTGGGTGTGGGATTTGAACCCACGGTCACATCGCTGCGACGACGGTTTTCAAGACCGTTCCCTTAGGCCGCTCGGGCAACCCACCCCGCGCCGCTGAGAGATCGGCGCGGGGACAAGACTAACCGGTCAGCTGTCGCCCTCGCGCTGGCCCAGGGTCACTTCCGCCGTCCGCTGCTTGCCGTCGCGCGTGTAGGTGAGCTTGACGGTGTCGCCGGGCTGGTGGGTCCAGATCTCGCCGATGAGGGTGGGGCCGCTGTCGATCACCCGGTCGTCGAGCTTGGTGATGACGTCACCGGGCTTGAGGCCGGCCTTGTCGGCGGGCCCGTTCGGCGTGACCGCGGCCGAGTTGTTCGCGCCCTCTTCGGTGATCTTCGCGCCCGTGCTCTCGTCCAGGGCGACCGAGGCGCCGATGACCGGGTAGACGGGCTTGCCGGTCTTGATGAGCTGCTGGGCGACGTTCTTCGCCTGGTTGATCGGGATCGCGAAGCCCAGACCGATCGAGCCCGACTGGCTCGTGCCGCCCCCGCCGCTCGTGGACTGGATCGCGGAGTTGATGCCGATCACCGCGCCCTTGGCGTCCAGGAGCGGGCCGCCGGAGTTGCCCGGGTTGATCGAGGCGTCGGTCTGCAGGGCGCTCATGTACGAGGCCTTGCTGCTGGAGCTGCCGTCGCTGGAGGCGACCGGGCGGTTCTTCGCGCTGATGATGCCCGTGGTCACCGTGTTCGACAGTCCGAACGGAGCGCCGATCGCGATGGTCGAGTCGCCGACCGCGATCTTGTCCGAGTTGCCGAGCGGCAGCGGCTGGAGGTTGTCCGGCGCGCTCTTGAGTTTGATCACCGCGACGTCGTAACCCTGGGCGTGGCCGACCACCTCGGCGTCGTACTTCTTGCCGTTCGAGAAGGTGGCCGACAGCTTGCCGCTCTCGACCGCCTCGGCGACCACATGGTTGTTGGTGAGGATGTGGCCCTGCTTGTCGAAGACGAAGCCGGTGCCCGTGCCGCCCTCGCCGTTGCTGCCCTCGGCCTCGATGGTGACCGTGCTCGGCAGCGCGGTGGCGGCCACGTTCGCGACCGTGCCCGCGTCGCGCTTGAGGTCGCCGCCGCTCTCGGAGGAGGAGACCGTCGTCGAGCCCGAGGAGTCGTCGTTGCGGTCTGCCGCCCAGTAGCCGATGCCGCCGCCCACGCCACCCGCGATGAGCGCGGCCACCAGGACCGCGGCGACCAGGCCGCCGCGCCCGCCGGACTTCGGCTTGGGGGCGGGCTGCTGGTACGAGGCACCCCAGACGTCTCCGGAGCTGCTTTCGCCGCCGCCTCCGTAGGGACCGGAACCGCCCGCGCCGCCGCCTCCGTAAGGACCCGAGCCGCCCGCGCCGCCGCTTCCATAAGGGCCGGAGCCACCCGCGCCCTCTCCGGCGTACGGGCCGGAGCCTGCCTCGTTCGCGTACGCGGGCGTGGCCGGCGGCGGGGGCGGCCAGGCGCCTCCCTCCGGAGCCGGAACGGCGCCCTGAGGGGCCCCGGGAGGCGTCGGGGGCAGCGTGGCCGTCGGCGCGTCCTGCTGGAAGGAGCCCGGCGCCTGGGGCCGGTGGGTGCCGTCGTGGGGGCCCGCGGGACCCGCTCCCGGCGATACCGCCTGCTCCGGGGGCACGGAAGCAGCGGGAGTATCCACCGGCACGGGAGGTGCAGACGGGGCCGGGGGTACTGCAGTGCCCTCGTTCTCGGTGCTCACAGCTCTTCCTCTCGATCCACGGCTGTTCAGTAAGTTCGCATCCGGTCATGTTCGGTCGCGTGTGTTCAGGACTCCGCCACACGTGTTCGGGAACCGGCACGATTCAGCTGTGCATGTGCTTTTGTATGCCGTCAGCTTTTCCCACGGGACGTCAGGGCGCCATAAGCGGCACCTGTGACTCCGAGATCTTCATTTATATAGGACAGGTCTGACAAAACCACTGCACGGACCGCGGCGCCTGTCCCACCACCGGTCCCGCCACCGGTCCCGCCATCGGCCCCACCGCCGATCCCACTACCGATCCCGCCACGGATCCCCCGCTGGTCCCACGCGTACCCACTCGCGGTGGCACCATGACGCGGTGACCCACGCACGACAGCACCCGACGCAGGTCGTCGCTCACCGCGGCGCCTCCGAAGAGGCCCCCGAGCACACCCTGGCCGCGTACGAGAAAGCCATCGAGGACGGGGCCGACGCCCTTGAATGCGATGTACGGCTGACCGCGGACGGGCATCTCGTCTGCGTCCACGACCGTCGCGTCAACCGCACCTCCAACGGCCGTGGCGCGGTCTCCGCACTGGAACTCGCGGATCTCGCCGCCCTGGACTTCGGCTCCTGGAAGAACCGCGACGAGGCGCCCGACTGGGAACAGCAGCGGCCCCCCTCCTGGGAACAGCAGTCCGTCCTGACGCTGGAGCGCCTACTCGAACTCGTGGCGGACGCCGGCCGTCCCGTACGGCTCGCGATCGAGACGAAGCACCCCACCCGCTGGGCCGGCCAGGTCGAGGAGCGTCTGCTGGTCCTCCTGAAGCGCTTCGGTCTGGACGCGCCGCCCTCAGCCGCCGAGTCGCCGGTACGCGTCATGAGCTTCTCGGCGCGCTCCCTGCAGCGCGTCCGCGCCGCGTCCCCGACGATGCCGACGGTCTATCTGCTGCAGTTCGTCTCACCCCGGCTGCGCGACGGGCGGCTGCCTCCGGGAGTCCGCATCGCCGGTCCCTCGATGCGGATCGTGCGCAGCCATCCGGCGTACATCGAGCGTCTGAAGCGCGCAGGTCACCAGGTGCATGTGTGGACGGTGAACGACTCCGAGGACGTCGACCTGTGCCTCGGACTCGGTGTCGACGCCATCATCACCAATCGCCCGCGAGCGGTGCTGCGCCAGCTGGGCCGCTGAAACCACTCCCCTCCCGGTCCCCACAGGCCCCACACGTTCCGTCCACGTGGCGCCGATTCTCGGCCAAATAGTCGATTTCAGGCCGCCCGATCACAGGGAGTGCTCCGGCGCACTCGTTCCGTGTTCGATCGTTACGAGTGCGTCACTGCACGTGCATTGGCCGGTTTCCGGTCCATCCCAGAAGGGCATCCACACCGTGGCGTGGGGCAAAGGAGGTCTCGGGGGTGGCGTTGATGGTGGCACAAGAGGTGCCCACGTCGTCGAGCATGGCCGTACCCCATGGCCCTGCGGGCGTGGGAGAAGCAAGACACCGGATGCGCGATCAGTTGCGCACCGGCGGTGTAGCGGAAACGGTCATCGACGACGCCGTACTGATCCTTTCCGAACTACTGAGCAACGCCTGCCGTCATGGCAGGCCACTGGGTGAAGCCTTCGCCGGGGACGGCGACGTCCGGGCCGCGTGGCGTGTCGAACCGACCGGCAGACTCACCGTCGAGGTGACGGACGGCGGTGGTCCGACCCGTCCGGTTCCGGCCACACCCTCGGTCACCGCGCACGGCGGCCGCGGGCTGAACATCATCACGGCGCTGGCCGACGACTGGGGTGTCCGGGACGACGCCCGCGGCGAGGTCACGGTGTGGGTGGTCGTACACAAAGACGCCTGTGCGGTACGCCGCCGCAGCGACTTCGCCACGCGGGTCACGGGCCCGGCGGTGTCCGCGACGACCACGGTGGCAGCGTCACCCACGATCTCCGCGGCGTCCACGGTGTCCGCGATGTCCGACCTGGACTTCAGGGACGCCTTCGACGGTCTGGACTGACCGCGCCCACCGGACCAGCCAGGCAGGTCGGGCAGGCCGGGCAGGCCGGGCCGAGTGGAGCGAAGGGCTGGCAGGGCCGGCGGGGCCGGCCGGGTTGACAGCGCCCAAGCAGACGGAAGTGCCGGTTCCGGGACGAACCGAAGCGCCGCTCCGGCTACGACCCGGCACGTTGTCCACAGGGTCCCGTCGGTCCTCGTACGAACGGCTAGGCTCGCGCCCGTACGAGTCGAGCCGTAACCGGGAGACATCCACGATGGCCAAGAAGCGACCCCAGACGAAGGCCAAGCAGCCGCAGCGGCAGGATGGGGCCCGCGCCGCCGGAGCAGACGGACACGTCCCGGTTGTCGGAGCACGCGAGCCCTGCCCCTGCGGCAGCGGCCGCCGCTACAAGGCGTGTCACGGACGCGCCGCCTCACACGCGGTGACCGAGCTGATCCACCGGCCGTTCGAGGGCCTGCCGAGCGAGGGCGACTGGATCGCGCTGCGCGAGCTGGTGCCCGCGGCGACCGTCGAGCTGCACCTGAAGGAGGCCCTCCCTGAGGGCGTGCCGTCGGTCACCCTCGCGACGGTGCTGCCGATGGCCTGGCCGGCGCTGCGCCGCGAGGACGGCTCGGTCCTCATCGGTCTGCAGAACGACACGGCGTCCGGCGACATCAGCCGCGACCTGGCCGACACGCTCCAGCGCGCGCTCACCGCGGAGCCGGGCACTCCGGTGCAGGGCCGGCGCGCCCCGGGCGACGGAGTGCGCCTGCAGGATCTCCTCGACCCCGAAGGCGCGTTCGAGCCAGTTGTGCACGCGGGCTTCGAATTCTGGGTTCCGGACGCACAGAACGCCGCCACGGAGGTCACC
The DNA here is from genome assembly GCF_003024195.1 of Streptomyces dioscori. GTDB lineage: Bacteria > Actinomycetota > Actinomycetes > Streptomycetales > Streptomycetaceae > Streptomyces > Streptomyces dioscori. Next base: position 109,214 of record NZ_KZ679052.1, on the reverse strand, counting down.
GCCTCCCTGGAGCGGGCCAACGCCGCCGCCATCCCGACGGTGAAGCTCGCCGGTGTCGACGCCGCGTACTGGTGCGAGACCCCCGACAAGAACCACCTGCGCTGGGTCATGCCGCACCCCGAGGAGCAGCTTCTGGACGCGCTCGCGCGGCTGCACGCCGAGGGCCGGTCGAGCCTCGGCGAAGGCACCCGGCTGGTCGGTTCCTTCCGTGCCCACGGGCTCACCGTCCCGGTCTGGGACCTGCCGACGGGCGTCTCGGCGGAGGACATCGAGAAGCCCGCGTCCGAGTTCGCCGAGCGGCTCGCCGCCGCGCTGGCCACGGACGCGCCGCTCACCGCGGACGAGCGCCGGGCGCGTGGCGGTCTCACCAACCGCCAGGTCACCCTCAGCTGACGCACGGCGTACACCCACCTCCGGCTGACCGACCGGTCAGCCGGGCGACAGGTGCGCAAAGCGGGTGACTCCTGTCACAACTCCCGGTCGTGACAAGCGAATCCGTGTCTGAATAGCCGAGATCGAATTTGCGAACTGCCGATCTCTTGTTACCGTTCCAATAGCCCGGTTGCTGGTGCATCCCCCGTCGCCAGCAACCGGGTCTTTTCGTGCCCGGACCCGGGACCGCCCTCGGCGAAGTTCTCAACGCACCTTCCGTGTAGGCGAGTTGCTCCCCGAGCGCAGAAGCAGCGGCCCGTCGGCGCCCTCCGCGGATTTGGCGAACTCAGCGATCGCCGAGTACTCCGAAACGTCGCCCACCGTCCGCTCCCGCGGTGTCTCGCACACCCCCGGCTCGTCGTCCGCGCCCACCGCGCAGTGCATCCGCACGGTGCGGCCTCCGGGCGCCAGAAGCGTCAGTACGGACGTGAGGGCGTCACCGGTCGCGTTGCGGTAGTAGGTACGCGCCCACGTCTCGCGCCCCTGCGTCAGCACGCACGTCTGCGCCTCGATGCCGTCGGGGGAGGCGAGTTCGGGTCCGCAGCGGGCGGCGGTGGCGAGCCCCACTCCGAGCGTCAAGGAGCGCTCGGAAGCCGAGGGGTGCCGGCCGGCCGCCCCACCGTCGGCACGACCGGAGCCGGGCGCCGCGTCGGAACCGGGGCCGCCAAGACCGCCGGGACCTCCGGTGCCGCCGGGGCCGCCGGGGCCGTCGACACCAGCGGCGGCAGAACGCGAACCGGAGGAACGAGAACCGCCGGAATCAGGGCCGTCGGCGTGACGACCGTCGACGCCCCGTCGCCCGGCATCACGCTCAGCGGCGTAACGGCCACCGGCGCCACGGTCACCGGCGTCGCGGCCGGCACCGTCCGGCGACTGTGCGGACGCCCGTGCGGACGACAGTGAGGATGCGGAGGACGACGCGGGAGCATCGCGGCCCACCGGTCCCGCGGACGCCACCCCCAGCGGCAGCACGACCGTGAGAACGACGATGACCGCCGGCATCGCCAGGCGGACTTTTCGGGGATCCGGTCGGTCGGGGTCTGGGGGATCCGGGGAGTGCGGTGAGTACAGGGAGTCCAGGGGTCGTCCCCCGGAGTGACGCAGCATGAAGGGGACGATAACGAGCGAGGGCGGGCGCGCGGTTCGCCGCGCGCCCGAGTCCCCTACAACTCGGGGGCGCTCACACCCGTACGAGTGAGAGCCTCCACCACCGCGTCCACCACGGCCTCGACATCGGGCACCCAGGGGGCGGCCGAACCCGGCAGCGGAGCCCGCTCCCAGTGGATGCCGCCCTGTCCGGTCTCGGACGGCGGCAGGGCCACGTAACCGCCCTCGCCGTGGAAACGCAGCGAGCCGGGCACGAAGTCCTTGGCGTAGAGCAGCTCACCCAGCTGCTCCAGGGAGTACGGCTTCACGAGCAGCGCCCAGCGCGTCGGGGACGCGATCACGGGGCCGAGGCGCATTTCCTTGAGGTCGAGGGCGGCCAGCGCCCTCGCCGCGGCCGGAGCCGGCAGGCTCACCGCGCACGGGGCGTTTCCTCCGGTGGCGAGGATGATCGGGGCCGTCGGCCGGTTCGTCCACCACCAGCGCGCCATGCGCTCGTCGGTGGTGGCCGCGAGCAGGCCGGGGTCGAAGGGGTGGGCACCTGGCACCGTGCACTCCGGGTCCGGACACCCGCATCGGGCCCGCCCCTGCGGGTCCGGGGCCACACCCGGGAGTACGGGCCACTGCCATTGGGTCGCGAAGGTCAGGGCCGCGCTGAGCATCTCAGGCCTCCCGTCGTTTCGCCTGGACAGGAGCCTGCGTCGCCTTCCGAGGATCTCGCGCATGTGCGCTCGTTCCTTTCCGTTGAACGCCGAGGAACCACATCACACCATGTGTCGATCACTTCACTGTGCGTACCTACTGGCGCATCACACCCTCGTCAGAGACAAGGGGAACCCCTATGGGCCGAGCGTTGGTTGCGTCCGCGTCCATACTGCGTCTGGCTAAAGCACGGGCATGGCGTGGGGTGGCGGCGCCTGGCGTTTGCTGTACCGCGTATATCTCGCCGCCTCCGCCACGGGAGGATGGGGCACGGTCGTCGCTGGTTAAGACGCCCGGGTCCGGCGCCAGGTTCCGGGAGGGTTCTGTGAGGATCCCCACCACATCTGGCCTTCACCGAGTACGTACCCATCACGACCGCTGTGACGCTCTGTCGAGCTAGGCCAGTCGACCGCAATACGCCGTGACTTGAGTCAGTTTTAAGCCAACTTTACCTTTCCGTAGCAGTCCCACGGACACCAGGAATCCCAGCAGGACAATGCTGGACATCCCCTCACGAGTGCGTGTACATGTGGAGACACTGCCAGCGGCGCAGAATGACATGGGGGTTTGCGATGCTATTGAGCAATACGCACCGGTCGGAAAGCCGGACACCATGAACGCCCCTCACCTCCCGAAAGTGGCCGGAATCGATTCAACGGTTCCCTCACCCACACACACTGTCGCGCCGACACGTGCCACCACGGGTTCCCCACCGGCCACTTCCCCACACGCCCCGAGCGCCGTCCTCCAGGACAGACTCGCAGGCTGGGTGTCCGATCTCACCACCCTGCACGAGCTGACCGAGCGACTGGCACGGACCGCCTCACTGGCGGACGCCCTCCAGGAACTGCTGCGCGCCGGAGCCGCCCTCGTGGGCGCCCGGCGCGGTCTCGTGGTGCTGGAACCGGGCGACGGCCTCGGCCCGGACACCACGATCGGCCTCGGCCTCGCCCGGGCGGATCTCGGGCACATCGAGACCGTCCCGCGCAGCTCCACGTCGTACGGGAAGATCCTCGACGGGCTCCCCGGGGGCGAGGGCGAGATCGCCCAGCCCGACCTGCTCTCCGAGGACGGGCTCGACCCGCGGCACCGCGAGGTGGCCGCGCGGCTCGGCTACGCCGCGAGCTACGCGCTGCCGCTGGCCACGGACGCGGCGGGCCGTCTCGGCGCCGCCGTGTGGCTCTACGACGAGCCGGCCGAGCCGGTCGAACGGCAGCGTCACCTGATCGGCCTCTACACGGCGTACGCGGCGGAGCATCTGGCCCGCCTGGTGGAACTGGAGCGCACGCGCGCGTGCATCACGACCATCTCGGAGGAGCTGCTCCCCTCGCGGCTGCCCCGGGTCTCCGGGGTCCAGCTCGCCGCCCGCCACCGCACGGGACCGCGCGGCGGCGGCGACTGGTACGACGCGCTGCCGCTGCCCGACGCCGCGCTCGGCCTCGCGGTCGGGTCCGTCACCGGGTCGGGGCCCAGCGCCGTCGCCGCGATGGGCCGACTGCGGGCCTCCCTGCGGGCGTACGCGGTGATGGAGGGCGAGGACCCGGTCGCCGTCCTCTCCGACCTCGAACTGCTGCTGCGGCTCACCGAACCGGCCCGCTCCGCCACGGCCCTCTTCGCGTACTGCGAGCCGGCGCTGCGCAAGATCACGCTGGCCGGGGCCGGACACAGCCCGCCGCTGGTGATCGGCGAGCGGCGCACCGAGTACGTGGAGACGTCGCTCTCGGCGCCCCTGGGGATGCTCGCCTGCTGGGAGGCGCCCAGTGTGGAGTTCCGGGCGGAGCCCGGAGAGACGGTTCTGCTCTACACGGACGGGCTGCTGCACCGCACCGGCGATCCCATGGACCGGGCCTTCTCGCGGCTGCACGCGGCTGCCGCGAGCGTGCCCAGGGCGCTGCGGGCGGACCCGGACGCGGTCGCCGACCACGTCCTGCGGACCATGCTGCCGGACGGCCTCGACGAGACCGACAGCGACGAGGACGTGGTGCTGCTCGCGGCCCGTTTCGAGTGAGCCGCCGCATGTCCGGCGTCCGCCGCTTCGAGTGAGCCGCACGTCCGGCGCGGGCCGGTTCGCACGAGCCCCACGTCCGGTTCCGCGCGGGCCGCACCACCTGCCGCACGTCACCCGGGCGGGCCGGTCCGAGTGAGCCGCAGGCCCCTCTTCAGGGGCGCCGGCGTGCCCCCTGTGTGAGCCGCACGTCATCGGGTCTTCCGGCCCTGGGCGCTCTTCCGTACGACCGTACGATGGTAGGCGTCCAGAGTCGTATCGAGGAGGCAGATCGTGTCGGAGGCGCTCATTCCGGAGACCCCGGAAGCCGTGCTTGAAGATGCCGCCGACCAGGCGGATGAAGAAGAGCCCATCAAGCAGCGCAAGAACGGCCTGTACCCGGGCGTGTCCGACGAGCTGGCCGAGAGCATGAAGTCCGGGTGGGCCGACACGGAGCTGCACGGCCTGGAGCCGATCGCCCAGGCCGCGCACACGGCGGCCCGCCGCACCGCTCTCTCCGCGCGCTTCCCGGGCGAGCGCCTGGTCGTCCCCGCGGGGAACCTGAAGACCCGCTCGAACGACACGGAGTACCCCTTCCGTGCCTCGGTCGAGTACGCGTACCTGACCGGCAGTCTCACCGAGGACGGCGTCCTCGTGCTGGAGCCGGCCGCGGACGGCCACAAGGCCACGATCTACCTGCTGCCGCGCTCCGACCGCGAGAACGGCGAGTTCTGGCTCTCCGGCCAGGGCGAGCTGTGGGTCGGCCGCCGCCACTCCCTGACCGAGGCCGAGCAGCTGTACGGCATCCCGGCCTCCGACGTCCGGGAACTCCCCGAGAAGCTGCGCGAGGCGACCGGACCCGTCCGGGTCGTGCGCGGATACGACGCCGGGATCGAGGCGGCGCTCACCGACAAGGTCACCGCCGAGCGCGACGCCGAACTGCGGGTCTTCCTCTCCGAGGCCCGGCTGGTCAAGGACGAGTTCGAGGCCGGCGAGCTGCAGAAGGCGGTCGACTCGACCGTGCGCGGCTTCGAGGACGTCGTACGGGTCCTGGACCGCGCCGAGGCGACCAGCGAGCGCTACATCGAGGGCACGTTCTTCCTGCGCGCGCGGGTCGAGGGCAACGACATCGGCTACGGCTCGATCTGCGCGGCCGGACCGCACGCGTGCACGCTGCACTGGGTACGCAACGACGGCCCGGTGCGCTCCGGGGACCTGCTCCTGCTGGACGCGGGCGTGGAGACCCACACCCTCTACACGGCCGACGTCACGCGCACGCTGCCCGTCAACGGCACGTACTCGGAGATCCAGAAGAAGATCTACGACGCCGTGTACGAGGCCCAGGAGGCCGGCATCGCGGCCGTGCAGCCGGGTGCCAAGTACCGGGACTTCCACGACGCCGCCCAGCGTGTGCTGGCCGAGAAGCTCGTCGAGTGGGGGCTCGTCGAGGGCCCCGTCGAGCGGGTCCTGGAGCTGGGGCTGCAGCGCCGCTGGACCCTGCACGGCACCGGTCACATGCTCGGCATGGACGTCCACGACTGCGCGGCCGCGCGGACGGAGACGTACGTGGACGCCACGCTGGAGCCGGGCATGTGCCTGACCGTCGAGCCGGGGCTGTACTTCCAGGCGGACGACCTGACCGTGCCGGAGGAGTACCGGGGCATCGGCGTCCGGATCGAGGACGACATCCTCGTCACGGAGGACGGCAACCGGAACCTGTCCGCGGGGCTCCCTCGCCGGTCGGACGAGGTCGAGGCGTGGATGGCTTCGCTGACGGGCTGATGTGCGATGACATGAGTCGGCGCTGTGCTGTGGCATGAACCGACACGAATGGCCGGGTACCGATGGGGTGCCCGGCCATTTCCGTCGTCCGCGGGTGCGCTGTGGCTGGTCGCGCAGTTCCCCGCGCCCCCAAAAGGCAAAAGGCTGCGCGGTTTTTCGCGGCCCCGGCAGAAGGAGATCTGGTCGGTGGACTCGTTCTGGGCCGGTGTCGGTGTCGATCTGCATCTCGATCCGGACGTCTCCGACGGGCGTCGCGCCGGGCTCGAACGGGCCCTGCGCGACGCCGTCCGGGACGGGCGGCTGGCTCCCGGAGCACGGCTGCCCGCGACCCGGCGGCTCGCCGTGGAGCTCGGGATCTCGCGCGGCACGGCGAAGGCGGCGTACGACCAGCTCGTCGCCGAGGGTTATCTCACCGCGCGGCAGGGGGCCGGTACGCAGGTCGCCCCGCTGCCCTCCGTGGACGCGGCCGCGCCGAGGACGTCGGCACGCGCGCGTGCGCCCCGTTTCGATCTGCGGCCCGGCAGCCCCGACGTCGGTACGTTTCCGGCGGCGGCCTGGCTGCGGGCGCTGCGCAGGGCGATCGCGAACGCGCCCTCCCTGGCGTACGACTACGGGGACCCGCGCGGCCGGATCGAACTGCGGACGGCGCTGTCGGGGTACCTGGGGCGGGCGCGCGGGGTGATCGCGCCGCCCGAGCGGATCGTGGTGACGACCGGATACGTACAGGGGCTCGCGCTGCTCACCCGTGTGCTGGACGGCGGGGCGATCGCCATGGAGGACCCCGGGCTGCCCTTCCACCGGGACGTGGTGCGGCACAACGGCGGGACGGTGGCCCCCGCGGAGGTCGACGAACGGGGCGTCCGCGTACGGGGGCTCGGGGACGCGGCGGCCGTCGTGGTGACGCCCGCGCACCAGTACCCGACCGGGGTGACCCTGCACCCGGAGCGGCGGCGGGCCCTCACGGACTGGGCACGCGCGCGTGGAGGGGTCATCGTGGAGGACGACTACGACGGGGAGTTCCGCTACGACCGGCAGCCCGTGGGCGCGCTCCAGGGGATGGCCCCCGGGCAGGTGGCGTACCTGGGGACGGCGTCCAAGACGCTCGGGCCCGCGCTGCGGCTCGGCTGGATGGTGCTGCCGCCGCATCTCGTCGACGCGGTCGCCGACGCCAAGCTGCACAGCGACCACCACACCGAGTCCATCGGCCAGCTGGCCCTCGCCGAGCTGATCACCAGTCATGCCTACGACCGGCACGTACGCGCGTGCCGGCTGCGCTACCGGCGGCGCCGGGACCAGCTCCTCGACCGGCTGGGCGCGCGGCGGGGCGTACGGGGTGTCGCGGCGGGGCTGCACGCGCTGGTCGAGGTGGCGGACGAGGGGGCGGTGCTGGCGCGGGCCGCCGGGAAGGGCCTCGCGGTCGGGCACCTCGGCGAGCACTGGCACACGCCGGGCGACGGACGGCCCCAGGGGTTGGTGGTGGGGTACGGGACGCCTCGGGAGCGGGTCTATCCGGAGGCGTTGGAAGCGCTGGGGCAGGTGCTGGAGGGGGCCTGAAGCAGGACGGGCACCGGGCACGGGGCGCTGCGTGCTTGGCACGGGGCGCGGGGCGCGAGGCGCGGAAATTGGGCCAGGAAATGGCACAGTTATTGGGCCTGCCGAGAGGTCCACTGCCCTCGTAGCGTCATGGCCATGAGCAACCGAGCAACGGCAGCCGAGGCCTCCGTACGCGTGAACCGTGTGATCCCGCCCGCGGGACCGCAGCGGGTCCTGGCCCTGGCCCAGTTGAGCAATTCCGTCGGGGACGGCGCCTTCTACGTCACCTCCGCCCTCTACTTCACGCATGTCGTCGGGCTCGCACCCGCGCGCGTGGGGCTCGGGCTCACGGTCGCCTGGGCGGTCGGCTCGGTCGCGGGCGTACCCCTGGGCCGGCTCGCCGACCGGCGGGGGCCGCGCGGCACGGCGGTGCTCCTGGCGCTGGCCACGAGCCTCGCCGTGGCGTCCTTCCTCGTCGTGCGGGGCTTCGTGCCGTTCGTGCTGGCGGCGTGCGCGTACGCGACCGCGCAGTCGGGGCTCGCGGCCGCCCGGCAGGCGCTCCTGGCCGGTCTGGTGTCCCGCCAGGAGCGCACGGGGCTGCTCGCGCACCTCCAGTCGACGCTCAACGCCGGGCTCGCGGTGGGGGCGGGGCTCGGCGGACTGGCGCTGCACGCCGGGACGCGGGCGGCCTACCTCGGGGTGTTCGCGCTGGACGCGGTGAGCTTCCTGCTGTGCGCGGCGGTGCTGCTGCGGTTGCCGGCCGTGGACGGGACGCACGCGCGCGTGGGAGCCGGCCAGGGGTCCGGGCGGGGTGACGCGCCCGGCGTGCTGCGCGATCGTCCCTACGCCGTCGTGACCCTCCTCAACACCGTGCTGCTGCTTCGGATGCCGTTGCTGAGTCTGGGCATCCCGCTGTGGATCGCCGAGCGGACCGCGGCTCCGACGTGGGTGGTCTCCGCGCTGTTCGTGCTCAACACCGGCGCGGTGATGCTCTTCCAGGTGCGGACGGCCCGCGGGGTGACGGGCACGGCGTCGGCCACGCGCGCGGTACGGCGTTCGGGGCTCGTGATGCTGGCCTCGTGCGCGGTGTTCGCCCTGTCGGCCGGGGTCCCGCCGTGGACGGCGGTCTGTGTGCTGACGGTCGGCGCGGTGCTCCAGGTCGTCGCCGAGATGCAGCAGTCCGCGGGATCCTGGCAGCTCTCCTTCGACCTCGCTCCGCCCGACCGGGTGGGCGAGTACCAGGGCTTCTTCGGTACGGGCGCGACGGTGGCGCGGACGCTCGGCCCACTGGTGCTGACGGCGCTGCTCGTGGGCTGGGGAACGCCCGGCTGGCTGCTGCTCGGCGCCCTGACGCTGGCGGCCTCGTACGCGATGGGTCCCGCGGTGCGGTGGGCGACGGAGAGCCGGACCGCGGACTCGGACGGCAACCCGGTCCCCGGACCGACGGAGAGCCGGACCACGGACCCGCTCGGCAACCCGGTCCCCGGACCGACGGAGAGCCGGACCACGGACTCGGACGGCAACCCGGCCCCCGGGCCGACGGAGAGCCGGGCCGCGCGCTCACTTCTCGCTCCGGCACCCGAAACGGCCGTCAAGCGGCCGGTGCCGGTGAACTGACCCGCACCGGAAGCGCATCCGCGAACAGGGCCCCCGCGAGCAGCCCGCTGCTTCCGCGCGGGCTCCACGCGCGCGCGTGGAGGTCCTCGTCGAAGGCCGCCAGGGCCGCGCGGCCCGGACCGGTGGACGTGCTGCCCGCCTCGACGACCCCGCGCGCGCCCGCCTGCACGTGCCGCAGACCGTGCGGGCCTGCCGTGTACAGCAACTCGGTGTCCTGGAGCGTCGACATGACGGTCAGCAGGGCGTCCAGGCGCGCGTACGGCTCGGGGACGCCCGCGGTGCGGGCCGCGGCCAGCGTGTCCAACGCCCTGCGCACATGGGGGAAGCCGGCTCTCGCCTCGCCCCGGGCACCGGCCGCGCCGTACTTCGCGGAGACCGACGAACCGCGGGAGGGCCGTCGTGGCGCCCGCCGGTCGGAGTGGGCCGCGATCCGTTTGGCGGCGGCGGTCAGGTCCCGTCCGCCGGTCCGGGGTTCCAGGGCCGCGGCGGCGACCAGCAGGCCGAGCACCCACAGCGCTCCGCGGTGCCCGCCGCCCGCCAGGGCCACCGAGTGTTCGGTGCAGCGTCCGATCGCACCGAGTTCCGCCCGCAGTTCGGGGGTCGCCGCACCGGTGCGGCGGGCGGCGGCGGCCATCGCCGCGAGGCCCGGCTCCAGCGCCTTGGCCGACCAGCGCAGCGAACAGTGGTCCTCACCGGTCACCCGGGCACCGAGGTCACGCGGGTCGGGCAGTCCTGGCTTGGGTGCCAGCGCCAGCTGCCCGGTGAGCGCGGCCACCGCGGCCCGCGCCAGCGTCTCGTCCGCACGGCTGCTCATCGCCGACGGCCTCCTCAGGAAGAGGAGGCGGAGGAGGAGGCCGACGCGCTCGGGGCGTCGCTGGGGGCACCGCTCGGAGCGCCGCTCGGGGGCGTGCCGCCGCCACCGCCGCCGCTGCCCGCGCCGGTGTTCTCGGCGTCCGGGTCGACCCCGAGCGTGATGGAGCCCTTGTAGCCCTTGGAGGGGTCCTTCTTGTGCACGGCTTTGAGGGTGAGCAGGCCGCTGGAGGCGCCCCCGCCGTCGTAGACCATGTCGTCGTCGAGCTCGGTCCAGGTGCCCGAGTGCTGGGAGTAGGGCTCCAGTTCGAAGATCTGCTCGGCGATGTCGTCGTCGAAGAAGAGCTGGCCGGTGTAGTTGACCTTGCCGCCCTCGTAGGTGCCGTCCTCCTTCTCGCCGCCGGTGTGCACCTTCACGTGGATGTGGCAGGTGCGCGGCGTGTACCAGCCGGGGACGATGGTCTCGAACTTGACGACCCCGTTGGCGTTGGCGACCTGGTAGCCCCGCAGATAGGTCTTGTCGTCGGCGGTCGAGCCGTCCTCGCTCTCGGCGGGCGCGGAGCCGCCGGGGTTGGCCGTCGTGTAGCCCGAGTAGTAGCCCCACGCGTCGCAGTGCCAGATCTCCACGGCCGCGCCGGCGACCGGGGCGCAGGACTCCGTGGTGTCCTGCACGGTGATCCGCAGCGTCAGCGGGACACCGCTCTTGCCCTCGGTGATGTCCTTCCGCACGAGGGCGCCGTCCAGGTAGTACGGGCCTTCGGTGACGCTGGACATGAGGACGCAGGTGCCGCTGCCCGACGTGGCCGACGCGCTCGCGGAGGCCGTCTCCGTGGCGCTCCCCGTGGCGCTCTCCGCAGCCGTGGCGGCCGTCTCGTCGGCGAAGGCGGACTGGTATCCGGCGATCGCGAGCCCGCCGGCCGCGGCCGTACCGCCGGTGACCGCGAGGGCCCGGCGCCGCGTGATGGTCGTGCCTTTGTGTGTTCCCGTCATGCCGGAAAAGCTAGGGAGGCGACCCGTCAGGGACATGGGTGAAAGCTGTGAGCGCCCTGAGAATGCCGGGAAAGCTGAAATCGGCGGGAAACCACCCCTCTTGGAGGGGCCCGGTAGGGGTGCCCGTTCGAAGGGGCCCGGGACGGGCCGTCAGGTCGCCAGCAGCGGTGTGCCCTCGCGCCACTTGAGGATCTTGTCGAAGCTGACCACGGCCCCGCCCCTGACGGAGCTGCCGATGTGGACGTGGTCGGCGAGCTCCTGGATCAGACACAGGCCCCGGCCGTGCTCCGCGTCGCTGTGGGAGGGCCGCAGGGGCGCACGCCCCCGTCCGGACGGGAACCCCGGGCCGGAGTCGGTCACCTCGATACGGCACTTCTCGCCGTCCAGATAGGCGGTGACCCGGTAGGCCTCGGTGGGCTTGCCCCGGTCCGTGTCGCCGCCGTGCTCGACGGCGTTGGCGCAGGCCTCGCTCAGCGCGACGGAGATGTCGTAGGAGATGTCAGGATCCACCCCCGCCGACTCCATCGTGCCGATCAGCAGGCGCCGGGCGAGCGGAACACTCGCCGCCTCACGCCGGAGATGGAGGGACCACCAGATGCTCATGCTCCAGCCTCCTGGCCGCGGCTCGACATACCGATACGTATTGCCGCCGGAGCCCGGGGCTAAGCGTGCGGGCGACGTGAGAACGCCCATACGGGGGATGTACCGACGCCATCTGCCGGTGTATGGCCGGTATGTATCCGACACACAGGACCGACACACAGGACCGAGGCACGGCACCGACGCGGCACCGACGAAGCCGACACATATGCGGGCGAATGACCCCAGAACCTCATCTTCCGGTCCGCACGTCATCTTGTGGACCTGCCGTATGGGGCGGCCAGGGCCAGTGCGATGATGAGCCCGCCATGACTGCCTCCCACCAGCGCGCGCACACCGGAGGTGATCTCCGGGTCCTGAGGGCCGCGGTGTTCACCGCGGTCTGTGTCGTGCTGGCCGCGGCCGGCCACTCCATCGCCTCCTGCGCGACGGTTCCCCTGTGGTCGCTCGGGGTGGGCTTCCTCGCCGTCTTCGCCGTCGCGGCGCCGCTCGCCGGGCGTGAGCGCTCGCTGCCGGGCATCACCGTGCTCCTCGCGACCGGCCAGACGGTGCTGCACACGCTCTTCGGACTCGGACAGCACGGTACGGCGGCCACCGCCTCCACGGCTTCCACCGGTGTGGACACCTCGCTCGTGGCCCGCGCCGCGCGGCTGGTGTGCGGCGCGTCCGTCGCGACCCTCAGCCCCGCCCAGGCCCAGCGGATCCTCGCCGACGCACAACTCGGCACAGGCACCGGCACCGGCGGTACGGGCACGGGCGCCTCGCACGCCCTGCACGAGCAGGCGGGCGCCATGTCGGCCGCCGTCGGATCACCGTCGTCGGTGCTGCCGTCGCTGCCGATGCTCCTCGGCCACGTTCTCGCCGCCGTCGCCGCCGGGTGGCTGCTGCGCCGCGGGGACATCGCTCTGCGGCGCCTCCTGCGGCTCTCGGCGCACGGAGTCGCGGAAGGGCCGCTGGTCTCCCTGCGCGGAGCCCTGGCGCTCGTACGGGCCCTGCTGGCGGGCCTGCCCGGCGTGCTCCCGGCGGTGCCCGGCGCACCGCGCGGCTGGGCGTACGAGCCACCGGCCCCGCGTACGACCGCTCTTCAGCACTCGGTCAGCCGGCGCGGTCCGCCGGCCGGCGGGGCACTCGTCCTCGCCGCCTGACACGACGCGCCACTTCGGACGTACTCCTTCGGACGTACCACTCCAAGGGTGCCGTCGTGCGGCACGCGCGCGTGCCCGCTCTTTCACGCGCGCAATCCCAGTTCTTGACCGAACGGTTCTTGACCTGACGGATTCGACCCAACGGTTCTTGACCGAACGGTTCTTCACCGAACCAGTGCTGAAAGCGAAGTGTTTCCTGCCATGAAGGCTTCTCGTATCGCCGCGACCGGTGTCGTCGCCGCCTCCGCCGTCCTCGTCCTGTCCGGCCCCGCGTTCGCCCACGTCAGCGTGCAGCCCGAGGGCACGGCCGCCAAGGGCGGTTACGCCACGGTCAACTTCAAGGTGCCGAACGAGCGCGACAATGCCTCGACCACCAAGCTGGAGATCAACTTCCCGGCCGACCACCCGCTCGCCTCGGTCATGCCGCAGCCCGTCGACGGCTGGAACGTCAAGGTCACCAAGTCCAAGCTCGACAAGCCGCTCGAACTGCACGGCGAGAAGATCAACGAGGCCGTCACCAAGGTCACCTGGACCGCGGACGGCAAGGGCATCCAGCCCGGCTTCTTCCAGAAGTTCCCGCTCTCCATCGGCGCGCTGCCCGAGGACGCCGACGAACTGGTGTTCAAGGCGATCCAGACGTACTCCAACGACGAGGTCGTGCGCTGGATCGAGACCCAGGAGAAGGGCGAGGAGGAGCCCGAGACGCCCGCTCCGGTGCTCGCGCTGTCCGCCGCGACCGACGACCACCACGGATCCGCCGCCTCCGACGACGACGCGGACGCCGAGAAGGCCGACGACGCGAAGGCCGCCGCCTCGACCACCGAGGCCGCCTCCACCGACAGCAGCGACACCACCGCCCGTGTGCTGGGCGTCGTGGGCATCGTCGTCGGTGTGGCGGGCGTGGCGTTCGGCGTTCTCGCCGGCCGTCGGCGTACCAACGCTTAAGTCCAGTACGGCCTGCGCGCAGGTCCGGACCGGCCCCCGCCGGTCCGGTACGGCCTCCGCGCAGGTCCTGTCCGACCGATCCGAGGTCGGACGCTCACCGCGATCCCGGCCGGTCCGTTTCCGGCCGGGGCCGGGGCCCGTACCCAGGAGATCGGGTGCGGGGTCCCCAGGAGAATGCACTATGCGCAAGAAGACGTACGCCGTGGCCGCTCTGTTCGCCGCGGCCGCTCTGACCCTTTCCGGCTGCGGCAGCGGCGAGAGCGGCGGTGACAACGCCGTCGCCGAGGTGTCCACCGGGACCGGCTCGGACAAGGCCGCCACGGTCCTCGACAAGCCGTTCGAGAAGCCGGACCTGGTCCTCACCGACACGCAGGGCAAGAAGTACGACCTCCGCGAGGCGACCGCGGGCAAGCCGACGCTCATCTACTTCGGCTACACCAACTGCCCCGACGTCTGCCCGCTGACGATGAACAACATCGCCGTCGCCAAGAAGCAGCTCGCCCAGGACAAGAAGCTGTCCCAGGCCCAGAAGGACTCGCTGCGCATCGTGTTCGTCACCACCGACCCGGAGCGTGACACCCCCGCCGCGCTCGGCAAGTGGCTCAAGGGCATCGACTCGGACGTCGTCGGCCTGACCGGCTCCTTCGACACGATCCAGGCGGGCGCCCGGACGCTGGGCATCTCCATCGAGGCGCCGACGAAGGGCAAGGACGGCAAGGTCACCTCCATGCACGGCACGCAGGTCATCGCCTTCTCCCCGAAGACCGACGGCGGTTACGTGCTGTACGGCGAGGACGCCACCGTCGACGACTACACCAAGGACCTCCCCGCGCTGATCAAGGGCGCGAGGCCGTGACCCGTCGTACGGCGTCCGCGGCGGCCCTCGTGGCTGCCGCCGCACTGATCCTGACGGGCTGCGGGAACTCGGACTCCGACGGCTCGGGCGGCTCCGGTGGCGGGCTCTCGGTGGGCTCCGCCTACATGCCGCAGCCCGTGTCGGACTCCATGGCGGCCGGTTTCCTGGTCATCGCCAACGACGGCGGCGCGGACGACCGGCTGTCCTCCGTCACCAGCGACGTGGCCGGCGAGGTCACCATCCACACGACCGTCGGGCAGTCGATGGAGCAGGTGAAGGACCTCGACATCCCCGCCCACGGCAAGCTCGTCCTCGAAAGCGGTGGCGACCACCTCATGTTCGAGAAGCTGAAGCGCAAGCCGAAGGAGGGCGACACGGTGTCCCTGGAGCTGCGCTTCACCGAGTCCGATCCGATCAAGGTCGAGATGCCGGTGAAGTCCGCCACCTACCAGCCGTCCGCGGCGACGAAGTCGTCCTCGCGGTCGTCTTCCGATCCGACCGCCCCGACCGACCCATCCACCGTGTCCGCTCTGCCTGCTCTGTCCACTCTGTCCGTTCCGTTCACGACATCGCACCACTGAGGGAGGGAACACCGTTGAGCCAGACCATCGCTCCCCGTGTGCGGACGCTGTTGCTGCTGCTCCTCGCCGTCACCGGCGCGCTCCTTGCCGGGGCCGTGCCCGTCTCCGCGCACGCCGCCCTGACCGGGAGCGACCCCCAGCAGGGAGCGGTGGTCGCCGAGGCCCCCGCCCAGGTGTCGCTCACCTTCTCCGAGCAGGTCGCGATGTCCGACAGTTCGGTGCGCGTGCTCGACCCCAAGGGCAAGCGCGTCGACACCGGCAAGACGTCCGGGCAGGGCGGCAACACGTACGCCGTGAAGCTGCACTCGGGCCTGCCCGACGGCACGTTCACCGTGACCTACCAGGTGGTGTCCGCGGACAGCCATCCCGTCTCCGGCGCCTTCACCTTCTCCATCGGCGCGCCTTCCACGACCACGGTCGCCGTGTCCGACCAGGAGGCCGGCGGCGGGCTCGTGGGCGGCCTCTACGGCTTCGCGCGCTATGTGTCGTACGCGGGATTCATCCTGCTCGTCGGCGGCTCGGCCTTCGTGCTGGCCTGCTGGCAGCGCGGCACCGGTGTACGGGCGGTGCAGCGGCTCGTGGTCTCCGGGTGGCTCGCCCTGACCGGGGCCACGCTCGCCATGCTGATGCTGCGTGGGTCGTACACCGGGTCGGGGAAGTTCGGGGACATCTTCGACCTGAACCTGCTCAGCGACGTGCTGCAGACCAAGACGGGCGCCGCCCTGGTGTCGAGGCTGCTGCTGCTCGCCGCGGCCGCGCTGTTCATCGCCGTGCTCTTCGGGGCGTACGAGAAGCGCGAGGACGAGGAGGAGAAGAGCGATCTGACCTTCGGGCTCGCCATCGGCGGGTTCGTCGTGGCGGCCGGTCTCGCCGCGACGTGGGCGATGGCCGAGCACGCCTCGACCGGTCTCCAGGCGGGCATCGCGATGCCCGCCGACGTGCTGCATCTGCTCGCCGTCGCGGTCTGGCTGGGCGGGCTGTCGACGTTGCTCGTGGTGCTCTACCGGGCACCTTCGATCGAACGGTCCGCCGTACAGCGCTTCTCGCAGGTCGCGTTCGGCAGCGTGGCCGTGCTGGTCGTGACCGGGATCTACCAGTCGTGGCGGCAGGTCGGCTCGTGGTCCGCGCTCACCGGGACCTGGTACGGGCAGCTGCTGATGATCAAGGTCGGCCTGGTGGTCGTCCTCGTCGGCATCGCGTTCGTCTCGCGACGCTGGACCGCACGGCTGGCGCAGACGCCGGCGCCTGCCAAGGAGCGGGCGAAGGCCTCGGTCGGGGCCACGGCTTCGAAGAAGTCGACCGGTTCGGCCGGAACGTCTGGATCGACGGGATCGACGGGATCGGCCGGGGGCAAGGGAGCCAAGGGAGCCAAGGCGTCCAACAGCTCCAAGGGGGCCAAGGGCTCCAAAACATCCACCGGGTCCGAGGAAAGCCCGGACGCGAAGGACAAGGAGAAGGTCCCCGCGGGCGGCGACGGCGGGGGCGGCGGCAAGCGTGCCGCCCAGCTGGCCCGGCAGCGGGCCGCCGCGGCCACCGCGCGCGACAAGCGCCTGCGCGACGCCGACCCGCTCCGCTCGGGCCTGCGCCGCTCGGTGCTCGCAGAGGCGGGCGTCGCGGTCGTCCTGCTGGCCGTCACCACCGTGCTCACGTCCACCGAACCGGGGCGTACGGAGGAGGAGGCGAAGGCCGCCACCGCCGCCGCGACCGCGGAGCAGACCGGTGAGGCGCTGTCGCTGGACATCCCGTTCGACACGGGCGGCCAGGACGGCAAGGGGATAGCCCGCGTCGAACTGGACCCGGCCCGCGTCGGCGGCAACGACATGCACGTCTACGTGGAGCGGCCGAACGGCAAGGCCTTCGACATCCCCGAGGTCAAGGTCGCCTTCACCCTCAAGGCGAAGGACATCGGCCCGCTGCCCGTGGTCCCCGACCGCATCGCCACCGGACACTGGACGGCGAGCGGGGTGCAGATCCCCATGGCGGGCAGCTGGCAGATCGAGGTGACCGTGCGGACGTCCGACATCGACCAGGTGACCGTGGACAAGAACGCGCAGATCGGCTGAACGACACCATGGCTGAACAGTCCACTCCGAAGACCCCTGTTCCGAAAGCTCCCCCCAAGGGGGTTGATTCCGGTTCCGGTGGCTCCAGGGGCGTCGTCTCCCGGCGGCGCCTGCTCGGCACCGCCGGTGCCACGGGCCTCGCGCTGGGTGCGGCGGGCGGAGCCGCCGGTTACGCCGCCGCGCCCGCCGCCGACCGGACCGCGCTCCTCAACTCGGTGGGCGCGGACGAGGTGATGTTTCACGGGAAACATCAGCCGGGCATCACGAACGCCCTGCAGGCCAAGGGCCACCTCGTCGCCTTCGACCTGGCGGCGGGCGCGGGCCGCAAGGAGGCGGCGGCCCTGCTGCGGCGCTGGTCGACGACCGCCGAGCGGCTGATGGCGGGCGAGGCGTCCGCGCACGACGACACGGACGTGGCACGCGACGCCGGACCCTCGTCCCTCACGGTCACCTTCGGTTTCGGCCACAGCTTCTTCGCCCGTACGGGACTGGAGAAGCTGCGCCCGATCGCCCTCGACCCGCTGCCCGACTTCTCCTCGGACCATCTCGACAAGGCCCGCAGCAACGGCGACCTGTGGGTCCAGATCGGCGCCAACGACTCCCTGGTCGCCTTCCACGCCCTGCGCGCGATCCAGCAGGACGCGGGCCGGGCGGCCAGGGTGCGCTGGCAGATGAACGGCTTCAACCGCTCGCCCGGCGCCACCACACGACCGCTGACGGCCCGCAATCTGATGGGCCAGATCGACGGCACCCGTAATCCCAAGCCCTCGGAGTCCGACTTCGACCGGCGGATCTTCGTGCCCGACGCGGGCGACCCGGCCTGGATGGCGGGCGGCTCGTACGCCGTCGTACGCCGTATCCGGATGCTCCTCGACGACTGGGAGAAGCTGTCGGTCAAGGACCAGGAGGACGTGATCGGCCGCCGGAAGTCCGACGGGGCGCCGCTGTCCGGCGGCACCGAGACGACCGCGATGGATCTGGAGAAGACCGGCGGCGACGGCAAGCTGGTGGTCCCCATCAACGCGCACGCCCGTATCACCCGGCCCGACGAGAACGGCGGCGCGGCGATGCTCCGGCGGCCCTTCTCCTTCCACGACGGCATCGACGCGGACGGGGTGCCGGACGCGGGGCTGCTCTTCGTCTGCTGGCAGGCCGACCCGTTGCGCGGCTTCGTACCGGTGCAGCGCAAGCTCGACCGCGGGGACGCGCTGTCCACCTTCATCCGGCACGAGTCGAGCGGGCTGTTCGCGGTGCCGGGCGGCGCGGCGGAGGGGGAGTACGTGGGTCAGAAGTTGCTGGAGGGCTGAGATCCGCTCATCGGGGCGGGGTTGGGGAAGCGTGAGCCCAGTTCCGCGAGGCCCATTAGGGTGAGGCCATGCCAGCCAGCTACGCGTATCTCGGCCCCGAGGGCACCTTCACCGAAGTGGCCCTGCGGACTCTTCCGGAGTCGGCCACCCGGCAGCTCGTCCCGATGGTGTCCGTTCCGGCGGCGCTCGACGCCGTGCGGGCCGGTGAGGTCGAGGCCGCGTTCGTGCCGATCGAGAACTCAGTGGAGGGCGGCATCACCACGACGATCGACCAGCTGGCCGTCGGCGAGCCGCTGATGATCTACCGCGAGGTGCTCCTCTCGATCACCTTCGCCCTGCTGGTCCGCCCCGGCACGAAGCTGTCCGACATCAAGACGGTCAGCGCCCACCCGGCCGCCCAGCCGCAGGTGCGCAACTGGATGCGGGACAACCTCCCGGACGTCATCTGGGAGTCGGCGGCCTCCAACGCGGACGGCGCACGTCTGGTGCAGGAGGGGCGGTACGACGCGGCCTTCGCGGGCGAGTTCGCGGCGGCGCGGTACGGCCTGGAGGCCCTGGAGACCGAGATCCACGACGCGGAGAACGCGCAGACCCGGTTCGTCCTGGTGGGCCGGCCCGCCCGGCCCGCGGCGCCGACCGGCGCCGACAAGACGTCCGTGGTGATCTGGCAGCGCGACGACCATCCCGGCGCCCTGCTCGAACTGCTCCAGGAGTTCGCCGTCCGCGGCGTCAACCTGATGCTGCTGCAGTCCCGGCCCACCGGAGAGGGCATCGGCAACTACTGCTTCGCGATCGACGCGGAGGGGCACATCGCGGACCGGCGGGTGGCCGAGGCGCTGATGGGCCTCAAGCGGGTCTGCCCGAAGGTGCGGTTCATCGGGTCCTATCCGCAGGCCGACGTCGACCCGAAGGACGTACGCGCACCGAGGGCCGGGACCTCGGACGGCGAGTTCGCGGCAGCCTCGGACTGGCTGGCTCGCTGCCAGGACGGCCGCTTCTAGGCGGTCCTGCCTGCTGGTCCTGCCTGCCTGCCTGCCTACCAGTCCTAGCTGCTGGTCCTACCTGTAGATTTTCTTCATCCACAAAGTTATCCACAGGCTCGCTTCTCGACCTGGGGACAAGTCGACAACGAAGCACGACACAGTCGACAAATCGGCCTACAGCCCACAACTGCGTCCACAGCCCCGCAGGTCACCCTTCGTCCACCTGTTTTCCCTGACCAATCCCTTAGAGGGAACCATTTCCACCCGAACGTGGGTGTAGAGAGGGTTTGATTCGGGAATTCCTCGCCCCGAATGCGGCTTTCGGAACGATCACTTCCGATGTCCACAGATCTTTCGCACAGCCTGTGGATAACTTTTCGAGGGTGTGGATTCCTGTGGACAACCCCTCTGCCAAGTCCCTTGTCCCGCAAGGGAATCGAGTCAACCCACCGCATCCCGCCTGCCCCGTTCCAGGGAGCCGCGCCCTTTTCGATTGACGCGGATCGGCACAATTCAAACGACTCGACAATTCCAGCAAACCATGACAGAAGCGACAGATCGGAATACCGGGTCGTGTCCCGGAACCCCGCACCGGTAGCCTTGTGGGGTGATTGACCTTCGCCTGCTTCGTGAGGACCCCGACCGTGTTCGCGCCTCCCAGCGCGCCCGTGGAGAGGATGTCGCGCTCGTCGACTCCCTGCTCTCCGCCGACGAGCGGCGCAGGTCGTCCGGCGTCCGCTTCGACGAGCTGCGCTCCGAGCAGAAGGCGCTCGGCAAGCTCATCCCCAAGGCTTCGGCGGAAGAGAAGGCCGAGCTGCTCCAGAAGGCCGGCCGGCTCGCCTCGGACGTCAAGGCGGCCGACGCCGAGCAGCACGAGGCGGACGAGGAGACCAAGCGGCTCCTGCAGCAGCTCGGCAACCTCGTGCACCCCGACGTCCCCGTCGGCGGCGAGGAGGACTTCGTCGTCCTGGAGACGCACGGCACGATCCGCGACTTCGGCGCCGAGGGCTTCGAACCCAAGGACCACCTGGAGCTCGGCGAGGCGCTGGGAGCCATCGACGTCGAGCGCGGCGCCAAGGTGTCCGGCTCGCGCTTCTACTACCTGACGGGTGTCGGCGCGCTCCTGGAGCTCGCTCTCGTCAACGCGGCGATCGCACAGGCCACGGAGGCCGGCTTCATCCCGATGCTGACCCCGGCGCTGGTCCGCCCGCGCGCCATGGAGGGCACCGGCTTCCTCGGCCAGGCCGCGGAGAACGTGTACCACCTGGAGAAGGACGACTTCTACCTGGTCGGCACCTCCGAGGTCCCGCTCGCGGCGTACCACATGGACGAGATCCTCGACGCGGACAAGCTGCCGCTGCGCTACGCGGGCTTCTCGCCGTGCTTCCGCCGCGAGGCCGGCACGTACGGCAAGGACACCCGGGGCATCTTCCGCGTGCACCAGTTCGACAAGGTCGAGATGTTCTCGTACGTCGATCCGGCGGACGCGGAGAACGAGCACCAGCGGCTCCTCGACTGGGAGAAGCAGTGGCTGACCGGCCTCGGGCTGCCCTTCCAGGTCATCGACGTGGCCTCGGGCGACCTGGGCTCGTCCGCCTCGCGCAAGTTCGACTGCGAGGCGTGGATCCCGACCCAGGGCAAGTACCGCGAACTGACCTCGGCCTCGAACTGCGACGGCTTCCAGGCCCGCCGCCTTTCGGTGCGCATGCGGGACGGCAAGAAGGTGCAGCCGCTCGCGACCCTGAACGGCACGCTGTGCGCCGTCCCGCGCACGATCGTGGCGATCCTGGAGAACCACCAGCTGGCCGACGGTTCCGTACGGGTGCCCGAGGTGCTGCGTCCGTACCTGGGCGGCCGTGAACTGCTGGAGCCGATCTCCAAGTGACCGGCACCACCGAGCCCACAGATTCCAGCGCGTCCACCGCGTCCACCGGGGCTTCCGATACGCCCGGGACAGCGCAGTCGTCCGGGGCGACCGGGGCGTTCCCGTACAAGCTCGTCGCGACCGATCTCGACGGAACGTTGCTGCGCTCCGACGACACCGTCTCGGAGCGCACCCGCGAGGCACTCGCCGCGGCCACCGTGGCGGGTGCCGCGCACCTCGTCGTCACCGGCCGGGCGGTGCCCTGGACCCGGCACATCCTCGACGACCTCGGGTACGAGGGCCTCGCGGTGTGCGGGCAGGGCGCCCAGCTGTACGACGCCGGGGCGCACCGGCTGCTCACGTCGGTGACGCTCGACCGGCAGCTGGCGGGGCTCGCGCTCGCCAAGATCGAGGCGGAGGTCGGCCCGCTGGCCCTCGCCGCGAGCCGCGACGGACTCGACGGTGACGTGCTGGTCGGCCCCGGCTACCGGGTGCAGGGCCTGCTGCAGTCCGTGCCGTTCACCGACATGGCCGAGCTGTGGGCCGCGCCCCTGACCAAGATGTACATCCAGCATCCCCGTCTCACCGACGACGAGCTGACGTCCGCGGCGCGGGCGGCGGCGGGCTCTCTCGTGAACATCGTGATGGCGGGCGAGGGCATCGTGGAGATCCTGCCCCTGGGCCTGTCCAAGGCCACGGGGCTCTCCCTGGCGGCCCGCCGCCTGGGCGTGAAGGCCGCCGACACGATCGCCTTCGGCGACATGCCGAACGACATACCGATGTTCGCGTGGTCGGGACACGGCGTGGCGATGGCCAACGCCCACACCGAACTCAAGGCCGTGGCCGACGAGATGACCCTGTCGAACGACGAGGACGGCATCGCGGTGGTGCTGGAGAGGCTGCTGGGCTAGCGGCTCCGCGGCACCTCTGGGTCCCGCCCGGGAGGGGCGGCCCGCGCGGAGGTACGCGCTCGAAGCGGCCGCCCCGGGCAGCTCCCGTACGGGGCGGACTCGACGGAGCTGACTACTCCGGAGCCCGCACGCTGCCCTCTCGGGAGCTCGACGAACCGCCACTGACGGGCATCGCCGTGCTCCTCACCCGGACTGCGGCGCCGGAGGAATCCGGCGGCCTGGACATGTCCACTGTGCCCGCGGGACGAGTCGGACGCCACTGAATAATCGGACACCGCCGAATAAAAGGGCGCCCGGCACACAGCGGGCGACAGAGATCAGCGGCGCCGCCACCTGCGCCGCCGCGCCTTGCTGAAGAACCATCCCGCGGGCGGCTCGTCGGAGCGCCAGGGCTGCGGATCGGGGCCGCCCTCGCGCCAGCGGGCCGCGAGCATACGGGCGCGCGCGGACGGCTCCTCCGTATCGGCGGACCGCACGAAGTCCTCGTCGAGGACGAGTTCGTCCCAGACCTCCTCGGTGGACTCCCCCCGGCCTTCGCCTGGGCCCTGTCCGTCACCGCGTCCGTCACCGCGTGGCGCCTGTGCTGCCATCCCCGTTCCTCCTCGTCGCATCCCCTCGGGCCAGTGTGCCGTCACCGGCGTAAAACCCACTTCAAGATCAAAATTCCACCGCGGGATCAAAGACAAATGCGGCTCCACGCGCGCGTGGAGCCGCATCGGCCACCCGAAGCCCCGCCTTCCGGGGCCCCGGGGAGGCCTACTCCTCGCCGGCCAGCGTCAGCGTCCGCAGTTTCTGTCCCGCGAACCAGGTGGCGGCGACGGTCACCACGACCAGCAGCACCGTGCCGGTGGTGAGACTCACGTCGGAGGTGACGAGGTCGCCGCCGGACACCTTCTGGGCCACCGCGAGCGACCACTGCTGGACACTCAGCGTCCTCGCCCCGGAGACCAGCGTCCCGAAGAGCGCCTCCCACACGAGGGCGTATACGAGCCCGAAGACCACCGCGTGCCGCGTGATCGTGCCGAGCAGCAGGAACAGCGCGGCGTACGCGATCGAGGCGACCAGCGCGGCCACGGTGTAGGCGACAGCGACCTGCTGGCCGTTGCCGTTGAGGATCAGCCCGGCGAGGAACGTCGGGACCGCCGAGAACACCATGGTCACGGCGACGGCGACGATCAGCTTGGTGAAGATGATCGTGGGGCGCTTGACCGGCTTGGCGAGCAGGTAGACGACCGAGCCGTCGTCGATCTCGGGGCCGATCGCACCGGTGCCCGCGATGACGCCGATGATGGGCACCATCGTGGCGAGCGCGAAGCCGCCGAGGACGTCCGCGGCCACCTGGTCGTCGGCGCCCGTGAAGCCGCGTACGGCCGCGGAGATGACGATCAGCAGGACGGGCAGGGCGCCCAGGATGAGGGCCCGGCGGCGGCCGAGAAGGCCGCGGTAGGTGAGCCGGGCGACTGTGGGGTCGTACATCTTTCGGCCTCCTACGCCGCGACGAGATACGAGAAGACGGACTCAAGGGACTCGTCGGACGGCGAGACCGTGAGCAGTCGGATGCCGTGGTCGCGGGCCACTCGCGGCAGCAGTGCCGTGAAGCGGGGGAAGTCGACGGCCTGGATGCGCAGTGCGCCCTCCTGAAGGTCCACTTCGATGCCGGACGTCGACGGGTCGGCGATGAGTGCGGCCGCGAGCGCGCGGTCGTCGCTGGAGCGGACGAGATAGCGGTGCGGGCGGTCGGTCATCAGGCGGCGGATCCGGCGGAAGTCGCCGCTCGCCGCGTGCCGTCCGGCGACGATCACCTCGATGTGCGAGGCGAGCTGCTCGACCTCCTCCAGGATGTGCGACGAGAAGAGGACCGTGCGGCCCTCGTCGCCCATGCGCCGCAGCAGTTCCATCAGCTGCATGCGCTGGCGCGGATCCATGCCGTTGAAGGGCTCGTCGAGCAGCAGCAGCGAGGGGTTGTGGACGAGCGCGGAGGCCATCTTCACGCGCTGGCGCATGCCCTTGGAGTACGTCGAGATCTTCCGGTCCTGCGCGTACTCCATCTCGACCGTGGCGAGGGCCCGGTGCGCGGCCTTGTCACCGAGGCCGTGCAGCTCGGCGTTGGCGACGACGAATTCGCGGCCCGTGAGGAAGTCGTACATCGCCTCACGCTCGGGGACGATGCCGATCTGCTTGTAGATCTCCTCGTTGCGCCAGGTCGGCCGTCCGTCGAGGGTGACGGAGCCGGTGGAGGGGGCCAGGAAGCCGCCCATCATGTTGATGAGGGTGGACTTTCCGGCGCCGTTCGGGCCGAGCAGGCCGGTGACGCCGGGGCCGATGGTCATCGTGATGTCGTTGACGGCCACCACGTTGCCGAACCAGCGCGAGACGTGGTCGATGGTGAGGGTGCTCATGGGCGCGGCCCGTTCCTTGGAAGGGTGGTGGCGGACGACGGGCGGGCGGTCACAGTCCGACCTTTCGGTAGCGGCGCATCAGGAGGCCGTAGCAGCCCGCGACGAGCCCCAGGACGGCGAGCAGATACACGACGCCCTGGCCGCTCGAAGGACCGTCACCGCCGGGGAACGCGGACGTGGCGCCCAGGAAGGCGGTCTGCACCCCGTCGATCAGCGTGATCGGCGAGAAGAGGCCGAGCCAGGAGATCGCGTCGGTGCTGGACTGGTCGTAGGCGATGGCCTGGACCGTGGACACCGCTCCGTAGGAGATGGTCAGCACGGCGATGACGGCGGCGATACCGAAGCCGCGGCGCGGGGTGACCGCCGAGATGACCAGGCCGATGCCGGCGAAGAGCAGGGAAAGCAGTGCCACGGAGACGAGCCCTTGTCCGAAACCCTTGGTCTGGTCCCAGAAGTCGAGTTTGGCGAGCAGCGCGCCTACGTAGAGCACCAGCAGCGGTGCGGCGGTGAGCATGAACAGCGCCGACGCGAGCGCCGCGTACTTGGCGCGTACGTAGTCGGCGGTCTCGATGGGACGTGAGAAGTACAGCGGGACGGTCTTGAAGCGCAGGTCGCGGGAGACGGACTGCGGTCCCTGGGAGGCTACGTACAGACCGATGACGGCCTGCATGATGATCGCGTAGCGCGTGTAGTCGACGGGCAGGTCCTTCGCCTTCGTGGCGACGGCGACCGCGACCATGATCAGTGCGGGCACGCACATCACCACGAAGAGCAGCATCGGCAGCACTTTGGACTTCACCGAGCGGCCGAGGCCGTACGAACCGCGCAGCGACATCGAGTAGAGCGAGCGGCGGGCGTACGCGCGGCCCAGGCGGGGGCCGTCGTAGTTGCGGTAGCCGATGTTGTGGATCCGGGTCTGCTCGCCGCCGCGCGCCGGAGCCGGAACCTGTGCCTGGGGCTGCTCAACCGCCATGGCCGACCGCCTCCTTCCGCTGTTCGTCGCCGTTCTTCAGGGCCTGCGCTTCGGCGTCCCTGGCTGCCTGCTCGTCGCTGTCCTTGAAGACCTCCGCGATGTGGTGCCTGCGCTGCTCCATGCGCACCAGACCGAGGCCCAGGTCGGCGACGACGTCCCGTACGAGGTCGTACGTCTCCTCGCCCTGCGCGGTGAGCAGGAGGATGTGGCCCGCGCCCGGCAGCCCGCTGCCGTCGTGGGTCTCGACCCCGCGCGCGTGGAGCACGTCGCGCAGTGCGCCGGTGCCGTCCGGGTGCTCGTCCGTGTCGGTGACCTCGACCGCGAGGATCGCCGTGCGCTGTGTGAAGTCCGTGGTGGAGCTGGACCGCAGGAGCTTGCCGCCGTCGATGACGACGACGTGGTCGCAGGTGCGCTCCAGCTCGCCGAGCAGATGCGAGGTGACCAGGACGGAGATGCCGAAGTCGGTGTGGATGCGGCGGATGAGGCCGAGCATCTCGTCGCGGCCGACCGGGTCGAGGCCGTTCGTCGGCTCGTCGAGGAAGACCAGCTGCGGGTCGTGGACCAGCGCCTGCGCGAGTTTCACGCGCTGCTTCATACCCGTCGAGTAGCCGCCGATGGGGCGGTACCGCTCCTCGTAGAGGCCGACGTGGCGCAGCGTGTCCGCGGTGCGCTCGCGGGCCGCCGCCGGGGGCAGGCCGGACATGCGCGCCATGTGGACGACGAACTCGGTGGCCGAGACGTCGGGCGGCAGGCAGTCGTGCTCGGGCATGTATCCGACGCGCTCCCGGATGTCGCCGCCCTGGGTGGCGACATCGAGGCCGAGCACCGCGGCGCGGCCCTCGGTGGCGGGGGACAGCCCCAGCAGGATCTTGATCAGTGTGGACTTGCCGGCTCCGTTGGCTCCGACGAGTCCGGTCACACCGGGTCCGACGTCCACGGAGAGCCGGTCAAGAGCGGTCACCCTGGGGAACCGCTTGCTCAGGCTTTCGGTCGCGATCACAGTCACATTCCGAAGGTAGTGGCGCAGGCCACATCAGTCGTCAGACCTGGGAGCTGTATCGCTGTCACCCTCCAGTCGTACGGGCCCGTAGGGGTCCCCCTCAGGTCGAACAACCGACGGCTGCCGCTGTGCCCGGCTTGCCCGGGTCGGTCGGGTCGGTCGGGTCGGTCGGGTCGGTCGGGTCGGCCAGGGCGCTCGGGACGGTCGGCTCGTCAGGGCCGGCCGGGTTGTCCACAACCACACGGTTTTCCACAGGTCCCGCACCCACCCCTTGACGCAGCCGCCGACAATGGTCACATTCATCAGTGTCAAGTTACGGGCGCGTACGGCAGTCGGCTTGGAACGGACGGTGGCATGACCTCAGCAGTTGCTCGGCCCGGGGCCCCATCAGGCCCGCTCGCCGCGGAGCTCGGCGGTTTCAGGAAGGTGCAGCGGCTCGCGTACGCGTGCGCCGAGGCGCGCTGAAAGGTCTGGTGGGCGACGCGCTGCACGGCCACCGCGACGGCTGGTCTCCTCTGTGGTCGCCGTACCGCTTCTCCGACCATCCGCCGCGTCCGGGCCTGTGGGCGGTCGAACCGCACCTCGGATTCCGGGGCACGGGCGCGAAGTTCGAGGAGATCCTCGTGGTCACCGACTCCCGGGACCCCGGGCAGAGCGCGTTCTGGCTGGACGACGACTTGCCGCACGTGCGGCGCTGGGCGGAGGAAAAGTGAGCCGTGACGGAGAACGTGTGAGCCGTGGCGAAGGGCAAGTGCCCTTCGGTGAAGGACGGGTGACCCTCGCGGGCGCGCGTGAGCGCCGGGTGCGTACGGGCGGTGTCGAGCTGTGTGTCGCCGAGTGGGGCGATCCCGCGGCGCAGCCCACGGTGGTGCTGGTGCACGGCTATCCGGACTCCAAGGAGGTGTGGTCCGAGGTCGCCGGGCGCCTGGCCGAGCGCTTCCATGTCGTGCTGTACGACGTGCGCGGCCACGGCAGATCCACCGCGCCCCGGCCGCTGCGCGGCGGGTTCACCCTGGAGAAGCTCACGGACGACTTCCTGGCGGTCGTGGACGCGGTCAGCCCGGACCGGCCGGTGCATCTGGTCGGCCACGACTGGGGTTCGGTGCAGGCCTGGGAGTTCACCACGGTCGAGCGCACAAGAGGGCGGATCGCGTCCTTCACCTCGATGTCCGGTCCGTCCCTCGACCACTTCGGGCACTGGATCAAGAAGCGCGTGTCGCGTCCGACGCCCCGCAAGGTCGGGCAGTTGCTCGGTCAGGGCGCCAAGTCCTGGTACGTGTACCTGCTGCACACCCCCGTCCTGCCCGAACTGGCCTGGCGCGGCCCGCTCGGCAGGCAGTGGCCGAAGATCCTGCGCCGCCTGGAGAGGATCCCCGCCGGTGACTATCCGACCTCGTCACTGCCCAGGGACGCAGCCAACGGGGCGTGGCTGTACCGCGACAACATCCGCCCCCGCCTGGGCAGACCTCGCGGCGACGCGTACGCCCACGCGCCCGTGCAGCTCATCACGCCCCTGGGGGACGCCTACCTCTCGGAGCGGCTCTACGACGAACTGGAGCAGTGGGCCCCGCGGCTGGTGCGCCGCACCCTCCCGGCCAAGCACTGGATCCCGCGCACCCGGCCCGACCAGGTGGCGGCCTGGATCACCGAGTTCGTGACCTCGACCGAGGGCGGTCGGCCCGAGCCCGCGGTGAGCGGCCCGCACGCCGGGCGCTTCGGCGGGCAGCTCGTCCTGGTCACCGGCGCGGGCAGCGGCATCGGACGGGCCACCGCCTTCGCGTTCGCCGAGGCCGGCGCGCGCGTGGTGGCCGTCGACCGGGACGCGGAGAGCGCGGCGCGCACCGCGGAGCTGTCCCGGCTAGCCGGCGCCCCGGAGGCCTGGGCCGAGACGGTCGACGTCTCGGACGAACAGGCCATGGAACAACTGGCCGCGAAGGTCGCCGCCGAGTACGGGGTGGTCGACGTCCTCGTGAACAACGCCGGAATCGGACTGTCCGGCTCCTTCCTCGACACCACCGTGGAGGACTGGCGAAACGTCCTCGACGTCAATCTGTGGGGTGTCATCCACGGCTGCCGGCTCTTCGGTAAACAGATGGCGGACCGCGGACAGGGCGGCCACATCGTCAACACCGCGTCGGCTGCCGCTTATCTGCCCTCCAAGGCACTGCCCGCCTACAGCACCTCCAAGGCCGCGGTGCTGATGCTCAGTGAGTGCCTGCGCGCCGAACTGGCGGGCCAGGGCATCGGCGTCTCGGCGATCTGCCCCGGATTCGTCAACACCGCCATCACCTCGACCGCGCGCTTCACCGGAGTCGACGCCGAAGAGGAGAAGCGGCGCCGGAAAAGGTCGGCGCGGCTGTACGGACTGCGCAACTACCCGCCGGAGAAGGTCGCCGAGGCCGTTGTGCGGGCCGTCGTCCGCAACCAGGCCGTGGTGCCCGTGACAGTGGAGGCCCGCGGCGGCCGTCTCATGTCCCGTTTCGCTCCCAGGGCACTGCGCGCGATCGCACGGATGGAGCCACCGCTGTGACAGAGCACCACGCCATCACGCCCCGCCGGGTCTCCTTCGACTGGGAGCGGACCCCGCTCCACTGGATACCGGCCGAGCCGACGGCCACCCACGTCATCAATGTGCTGCATCTGCTGCTGCCCGCGGGGGAGCGGTGGTTCGTCAAGGTCTTCAAGGAAGGCCTGCCGCTGGTCACCGACCCCGAACTGCTCAAGGACGTCAAGGGGTTCATGGGGCAGGAGGCGACGCACAGCGTGCAGCACGCGTACGTGCTCGACCATCTGGCGGCGCAGCGGCTGGACACGGACGCGTACACGAAGCACGTCGAGTTCCTCTTCCGGACGATCCTGGGCGAGACTCCGCCGCTGGGCCGGATACCGGCCCGGGAGTGGCTGCTCTTCCGGCTCTCGGTGGTTTCGGCCATAGAGCAGTTCACCGCGGTGCTCGGCGACTGGGTGCTGGCCGCCGAAGGGCTGGACGGGGCGGGGTCCGACGCGGTCATGCTCGACCTGCTGCGCTGGCACGGCGCGGAGGAGGTCGAGCACCGCGCGGTCGCTTTCGACATGTACCAGCACTGCGGCGGCGAGGGCCTGCCCCGGTATGCGCGCCGGGTCGCGGGCATGGCGGTCACGGCCCCGGTGATGCTGTACATGTGGGCGTGGGGAGCGGGCCATCTGATACGCCACGATCCCCAACTGGCGGGCAGACTCCGCTATTCGCTCGGGGCGCACAACCGGGCGGTGCGCAGGGGGCTGCTGCCCACGTGGAAGGAGCTCGGCTCGGCCGTCCCGCGTTATCTGCGGCGCTCGTACCATCCTTCGAAGGAGGGCTCGATGCGCCGCGCGGTCGAGTATCTGGCCGTGTCGCCCGCGGCCCGGGCCGCGGCGGGGGCGATCGGCAGGGCGGCGATCGCTTAGCGACGGGCGCTCGGGCGGGCAGGGAACCGCAAGGGCCCGGAACCGGAAGGGCAGGGACTGTGATCGACGAGCCGGCCGGCGCCGCGTACCGGATCGAGGACCTGGCGCACCGCAGTGGCGCCACGGTCCGGACGATCCGCGCCTATCAGGACCGCGGGCTGCTCCCCCGCCCGGAGCGGCGCGGGCGCGCGAACCTCTACGCGGACGCCCATCTGGCCCGGTTGCGGCAGATCGCGGACCTGCTGGACCGCGGCTACACCCTGGCCTCCATCAAGGAGCTGCTGGAGGCCTGGGACGCGGGGCGCGGTCTGGGCGGCGTGCTCGGTCTGGTCGCGGAGGTCGACGGACCGTGGACGGACGAGGAGGCGGTCCACATCTCGCGGGCAGAGCTCGACGAACGGTTCGGCGGCCACCCGGACGACGCGGCGGTGGCAGAGGCGGTCGAGCTGGGCGTGCTCGAACGGATCCCGGGGCAGGACGACACGTTCCTCGTTCCGAGCCCCCAGGAACTGGCGGTGGCGGCGGAGTTGTACGAGGCGGGCGTCCCGCTGTCCGCGATCTCCAGTCATCTGCGGGAGTTGAGGGGGCAGGTGGAGCACATCGCCTCCCGGTTCCTGGAGTTCACGGCCGAGCACGTCTTCGCCCGCTATCTCGGCGAACACGCGCCGAACGACGCCGACGCCACGGAAGCGGCAGCGCTCGTACGCCGGCTGCGGCCGCTCGCACGCCAGACGGTGGACGCCGAACTGGCGCGGGCCATGCAGCTGTTCGCCCATCGACAGCTGCGCCGGCATCTCGGTGTGGAGAAACCCCGGGCGGACCAGGAAGAGACACGTACTGTGGCGGTCCCGGCCGCGACAATGACCGCCGTTGAAGGGCTTGTCGGCGTGGAGCACGCGGCCGAGTTCATCGCTCTGGCAGCGGAACGCGAGGTCAGGGCGCGGGCCTTGGACGCACTTGCCGCACACCGCCCTCAAACGGCCGAAGTTGACGAACCATCATGAAATGTCGAGGAGTTGTCCACAGATTCCTCAACTACGCCTGTGGATAACGCATTTGGCTGTGGATCAAACCTCCGGGCCAAAATCAAATGCGTGATCAGTGTCTCTCCAGGCACCCTGGCGGGATGAACGAGAGACCCATGGACGAGAGGCGCACCGCGGACGGGAGACGCCCCGCGGACGAGAGGCGCACCGTGAAGGTGTCGAAGTACCTCTCGAAGCATCTGCGGCACCAGCCCGAGCGGATCGGGCTCACGCTCGACGACGGCGGCTGGGTCGAGATCGGCACCCTGCTGGCCGCGGCGGCGGCGCACGGCTTCCCGTTCACCCGGGACGAGCTGGACCATGTGGTGGCCGACAACGACAAGCGGCGTTTCGCGATCGAGGGCACCCGGATCCGTGCCAGCCAGGGCCACTCCGTGGAGGTCGACCTGGGACTGCCGTCGGCGACCCCGCCCGCGTACCTGTACCACAGCACCGTCGCCCGCAGTCTGGACGCGATCCGCGCCGAGGGTCTGCGGCCCATGGACCGGCACGACGTGCACCTCTCCGCCGACCGCGAGACGGCGACCCGCGTCGGAGCCCGGCGCGGCCGCCCCGTCGTCCTCTCCGTGGACGCCGGCGCCATGAGCCGCGACGGGCACGTCTTCACCGTCAGCGCCAACGGCGTCTGGCTCACGGCGGCCGTGCCCCCGCGCTACCTGCGGTTTCCGGCCACGCACTGACGACCCGGTGGGCCGGGTGGCTCGCGGCGGGCCGCCTCGCGTCGCTGCCGTCCGCCCAGCGGGGCTCCGGCCGTGGCCACGGCCGGGGTGGCCACCCCGGCCGGTCGGCCGCTTCGGTGTGCCGCACCGCTGCGCTTAGGCTCTGCGGCATGAGTCTGCGCCTGAGCACCGTGATCCTGCCCTACCTCCGCTGGCACGAGGGAGGGCGTTCCACCTGGCAGCGCGCCGAGCAGCTCGGGTTCCACACCGCCTTCACCTACGACCACCTGGCCTGGCGGACGTTCCGCGAGGGCCCCTGGTACGGCGCCGTGCCGACCCTGACCGCCGCCGCGGGCGCCACCGACCGGCTGCGCCTCGGCACCCTGGTGACCTCTCCGAACTTCCGGCACCCGGTGGCCCTGGCCAAGGAACTGATCTCCCTCGACGACATCTCCGGTGGCCGGATCACGCTGGGCATCGGCGCGGGCGGCTCCGGGTTCGACGCCACGACACTGCTGCGCACCGGCGAGGAGCCGTGGACGCCGCGCGAGCGCGCCGACCGCTTCGGCGAGTTCGTACCGCTGCTCGACCGGCTGCTCACCGAGGACACCGTGTCGTACGACGGCACGTTCTACTCGGCGCGTGAGGCGTACAACATCCCCGGGTGTGTGCAGCGCCCCCGGCTGCCCTTCGCGGTGGCCGCCACCGGGCCTCGCGGGCTGAAGCTCGCCGCCGCGCACGGACAGGCGTGGGTGACCACCGGGGACCCGAAGCTCTTCCAGGCGGGCACGCCCGAGCAGTCGGTGGACGCCCTCCGCGGACAGACGGAGAAGCTGGCCGCGGCGTGCGAGACGGTCGGGCGCGATGTGCGTGAGCTCGACAAGGTCCTGCTCACCGGCTTCACCCCGGACCGTGGACGTCCACTGGAGTCCCTCGACGCGTTCGTCGACTTCGCGGGCCGCCATGTGGAGCTGGGCTTCACGGACATCGTGATCCACTGGCCCATCCCGGGCTCCGACTTCGCGGCGGACGAGAAGGTCTTCGAGCAGATCGCGCTGGAGGCGGTCGCTCAGTTGGGCTGACGCCCGGTGCAGGGCGGCGCCCAGCGGGGAGGGGCCGGGGGCCCGGTACGCGACTGCGGGTCGTGCCGGGTTGCCCGCGCGGTTCCCCGTGCCCCTTCCGGGGCGCCCCCGCCCAGCGGCTGCGGCGTGTGAGGCGGAAAAGGGCAGGTGAGGGGTTACGTCACTCACATGTGCGGACCGCCGCACGCCCGTGCGCGCATATGCGGGAGAATGGCGGAGTGACCTCAGCGACCCGACGGCCCGGGACTCCGGCCTCCCCCCTCCCGCCCCGCCTGATCGCCACGGACCTCGACGGCACCCTGCTGCACGACGACAAGTCCGTCTCTCCGCGCACGGTGGCCGCCCTGGCCGCCGCCGAGGCGGCCGGCATCGAGGTCTTCTTCGTGACCGGGCGCCCGGCCCGCTGGATGGACGTCGTGAGTGAGCACGTCCACGGCCACGGCCTCGCCATCTGCGGAAACGGCGCCGCCGTGGTCGATCTGCACGGCGGCCCCGGCGCCCACCGCTTCGTCAAGGTGCGCGAACTGGCGCGGGAGAACGCTCTCGACGCCGTACGTCTCCTGCGCGACGCCGCTCCCGGCACCCTCTTCGCCATCGAGCAGACGTACGGCTTCTACCAGGAGCCCGCGTACCCGAAGCTGCACCTGGAGGCGCCCGACACCGTCGCGCCCGCCGAGAAACTTCTGGCGCCGGACGCCCCGGGTGCCGACGAGCCGGTGCTCAAGATCCTCGCGTTCCACCACGAGATCGCCCCGGACGACTTCCTCATGACCGCCCGGCTGGCCATCGGCGACCGGGCCAACGTGACCCGGTCCAGCCCCAGCGCGCTGCTGGAGATCAGCGGCCCCGGCGTCTCGAAGGCCAGCACCCTCGCGCTGTGCTGCGCCGAGCGCGGGATCTCGCACGAGGAGGTCGTCGCCTTCGGTGACATGCCGAACGACGTGGAGATGCTCACGTGGGCTGGCACGTCGTACGCGATGGGCAACGCGCACCCCGACGTGATCGCCGCGGCGTCCGGCCGTACGGCCGCCAACACCGAGGACGGCGTGGCTGTCGTCATCGAGCGGATACTCGCGGAGCGCCGGTAGGAAAGGGTCGGCAGCCGGCCCGCTCCCTCAGGCCGGCCCGCCCGCTCATTCGGTCACAGCCGTACTCCCCGCTCGGCGAACCATTCCCGGGGATCGACTCCCGAGCCCGGCTGCGGCGTCAGACGTACCTCGAAGTGCAGATGCGGGCCCGTCGAGTTGCCGGTCGTGCCCGACTGGCCGACCCACTGTCCGGTGGACACCCGCTCCCCCTGATCCACGGTGACGGCCGCCAGATGGGCGTACTGCGTGAAGTAGCCGCCCGTGTGCCGCACCACGACCTCCATGCCGAACGGGCCGCCGCACGACACCTTCACCACCCGTCCCCGGCCCACCGAACGCACCGGCGTACCGATGTCCACCGCGAAGTCCTGCCCGGTGTGCCGGCTCGCCCAGCGTTCACCGCCGCTGCCGAACCCCGCGGACAGTCCGTACGTCTCCACCGGCGGGATCCACGGCTGGGTGAAGGCCTCGTCCGGCTGGTCGAGCCGGGCCGGGCCCCGGCACGCACCGGCGGCGGCCGAGGCGTCCGCCTGTCCCTGGAGCGTGCCCTGGGCCTCCTCCAGTTTCCGCTCGATGCCGCGCTTGATCCCGGCGAGTTCGTCGTTGCGCCGTTCCAGCACCTGCCATGCGGAGGCCGCCTTCGATTCGTCGGCGGCGAGCCTGCGCTCGGCCCGGCGGCTCTTGGTGACGGCGTTGTCGACCGCCAGATCCACCTGCCGGACAACCCGCTGACCGCGCATCAGCTCCTCGGGGCTGTCCGCGAGCAGCAGCCGCACGGTGTGCGGGAGCCCACCGCCGGTGCGGTACTGGGCACGTGCGATACGGCCGAGGTCCCCGTGCAGCACGGCGATGTCCCGCCGCCCCCGGTCGAGAAGCCGCTCCAGCCGCTGGGCCCGGCCCCGCTGCTCATCGGCCTCGCGGCGCCCCGCCTCGTACCGCTGCGCCGCCACTGACGCCTCCTCGTACAGCCGTACGACCTCGGCGCCGACCCCGCCGGAGCCGTCGGCGTCCCCGGTGGCCGTCGCCGGTCCCGCCGCCAGGCCGGCCAGCGCGCACGACAGCGCCGTGACGAGCAGAGGACGGTGAGGTCGACGTGAGCGCATGACATGGATCGTGTCGCGCGCGGACGGCTCAGGTCCTGTTCACGTCGTACACCTGGGGGAGCGGTCGCCACGGATGGACCACTGCGCTGAGCCGAACAGGGGTCTCGCCGACGCCACTTCAGCGAGTCGCACACCGGCGCACGCGTCGGCGGCTCGCCCCCACCCCCACCCTGTACGGCCTCCGCCCGGCCCAGCCCTGTCCCTGATTCAGTACGGCGCCTCCCAGACCACCGACGTGCCGCCGCCGTCCTCCCCGGCCCCCGGGCCGTACCAGCTGTCCCCGCCCAGCGACTCCGCGCGGCGCTTCAGGTTCTTCAGCCCGCTGCGCCGGCCTCCTTCGGGGATGCCGACACCGTCGTCCGTCACCGTCAGACGTACGCCGGTCTCCTCGCCCCGAAGCCGTACGGTCGCGTCCACGGTGACGTCGATACGGGACGCTCCCGCGTGCCGGAAGGCGTTGGACAGGGCTTCGCGGAGGGCCGCGACGAGGTTCTTGGCGGTGAGTTCACCGACCACCGTGTCCACGGACCCGACGAAGCGGTGCGACGGCTTGAAGCCGAGCGGTACGGCGGCCATGTTGATCTCGCGCAGGACGCGCGTCCGCAGCCGGGTCGGAAACTCCGCGGGTCCCTGCTGCAGCGCGAAGATGGCCGTGCGGATCTCCTGGATGGTGACGTCGAGTTCGTCGACCGCCTTGCCGACACCCTTGCGCACCTCGGGCAGCACGGACCGCCGCTGCGCGCTCTCCAGCAGCATCCCGGTGGCGAACAGCCGCTGGATGACGAGATCGTGCAGGTCACGGGCGATCCGGTCACGGTCCTCGTAGACCGCGAGCTGTTCCCGGTCCCGCTGTGCCTCGGCCATCATCAGCGCGAGCGCCGCCTGGGAGGCGAACTGCGTCGCCAGGGTGCGCTCGGTATCAGTGAACGGGCGGGCGTCCGCCGCGCGGGCCATGACGAGGGTCCCCAGGACCCGGCCGCCGCTCTGGAGGGGAAGCAGCATCGTCGGCCCGTAGCCCCGGGAGAGGTCCGCGAGCATCCGCGGGTCCGAGGCCGCGTCCTCGACGAACACGGCGTTTCCCGCGAGGATCTGGCCCGCCACCGCGTTCTCGGGCGGTACGACGAGGCCCAGTGCCCTCGACGGGTGCTCGGACGCGACGGCGACGATCTCCAGTCCGCCCGCCGCCGCGGGCAGGAGCACGAGGCCGGCCATCGAGTCGGAGAGCCGGCGGGCCTGTTCGGCGACCACCTGGAGGGCTTCGTCGGCGTCTCCTCCGGAGAGCAGCGCTGTGGTGACGGCCACGGATCCGTCGATCCAGCGCTCACGCCGCTTGGCGGCCCCGTACAGGCGCGCGTTCCCCACCGCGATGCCCGCCTCGCGCGCCAGTACGCGCACCATGTCGAGGTCGTGCTCGCCGAACGGGCGCCCGTCGCGCTTCTCGGCGAGGTAGAAGGTGCCGAGGCTCTCGCCCTGTACGCGGATCGGGACGGCCAGGAAGCCGGCCTCGGGCGGACGACAGCTTTCCTCGGT
The DNA here is from genome assembly GCF_003024195.1 of Streptomyces dioscori. Classification (GTDB taxonomy): domain Bacteria; phylum Actinomycetota; class Actinomycetes; order Streptomycetales; family Streptomycetaceae; genus Streptomyces; species Streptomyces dioscori. The sequence continues at coordinate 72,699 of NZ_KZ679052.1, read as the reverse complement.
CCCCCTGGCTCCCTCGTACCCGTCCGGCAGCCGCCCGATCCACCTGACCGGCTTCCCGTCGGCGTCCGGGCCCGGGTGCTCGGCGAGGCCGTCCCCGCACTCCGCCGTCAGCCCGACAGCCGCGTACCGCGCGTCCGCCAGTTCCGCCGCGGTCTCGCAGATCCGTTCCAGCGTGGACCGCAGCTGCAGACCGCTGCCGACCGCCCGCATCGCCTCCAGCAGCCGCGGCACGTCGTCTGGGTTCGGGGCGCCACCGGAGCCCGGCTCGACTGACATGCACCGAGCCTAGTTAGTCCCATTTGTCAGGGAAAGTCGAACCCTGGCACGTGGTCCTGCGTGCTCCTCCCACCGTGCGAAGGCCGGTATCTCCGTCCCGTCACCGTGCGAGGGCCGGTCGTCCCCGTCCGGTCACCCTGCGAAGGCCGGCATCCCCGTCCGGCTCTCCCGCTCGGCCATCTCCCGCAACGGCCCCTCCGCACGCACCAGCTCGTCGAACGCGCCCCGCTGCGCCACCTGCCCCTCCGCCATGACGATCACCTCGTCCACCGCTTCCAGGCCCGCGAGCCGGTGGGTGATCATCAGCGTCGTACGCCCCTCGGTCGCGGCCAGCAGATCGGCGGTGAGGGCGTCGGCGGTGGCCAGGTCGAGATGCTCGGCGGGCTCGTCGAGCACCAGCACGGGAAAGTCCGCGAGCAACGCACGGGCGAGCGCCAGCCGCTGCCGCTGCCCCCCGGACAACCGGGCCCCGTGCTCCCCGATCATCGTGTCGATCCCGTCGGGCAGACCGTCGGCCCAGTCGAGCAGCCGCACCCGTCCCAGCACGTCCCGCAGCGCGGAGTCCGTCGCGTCCTTCCGTGCGAGCAGCAGGTTCTCGCGCACCGAGCTGTCGAACAGGTGCGCGTCCTGCGCACAGAGCCCGACCAGTCGCCGTACGTCGTCGCCGTCCATGCCGTACGCGTCCACACCCCCCAGCGTGTACGTCCCTCCGCGTGGGTCCAGGAAGCGCAGCAGCACCTGGGCCAGCGTCGTCTTGCCGGATCCGGACGGCCCGACGACAGCGGTCCTGCGCCCTTGTTCGAGCACCAGGTCCACCCCGGCGACCGCGTCCCGCTCCTGTCCCTCGTATCGGGCGGCCAGGTCCTTCACCACGACCGGGAACGGCGATGCGGGCGCCTTCACCGGCCGCTCCGGTTCCCGTACGGGCTCGGGCGCGTCCAGGACCTCGTACACGCGCTCCGCGCTCCTGCGTACCCGCTGTCGGTACTGGGCGGCGAGCGGCAGCCCCAGGACGGCCTCGAAGGCGGCCAGGGGGGTGAGGACGACGACGGCCGTCGCAACGCCGCTGAGGCGCCCGTCGACGACCGCCTGAGCGCCGACGAGTGCGGCGGCCGTGACGGTGAGGCCGGAGATCAACGCGGTCAGTCCGTCACCGAGCGCGGTGGCGGTGGCGGCGCGCGAGGTGATGCGGGTGAGCTCGGCGTCGGCCCGCCGCGCCTCGGCGGTACGGGCGGGCAGGGCGCCCGCGACGGTCAACTCGGCGGTTCCCGTGAGGAGGTCGGCCACCCGGGTCGCCAGGACACCGCGTGCCGGTGCCAGCCGGCGTTCGGCGCGGCGCGCGACGGCTCCGGTCACCAGCGGGACGCCCACGCCCGCGGCCAGCAGCCCGACGGCGAGCACGGCACCCGCCTCGGGCAGCAGCCAGGCCGTGAAGCCGACCGAACCGGCGGACACGACGGCCGCCGCGGCGGCGGGCAGCAGCCAGCGCAGCCAGTAGTCCTGCAGCGCGTCGACATCGCTGACGAGCCGCGAGAGCAGATCACCGCGCCGGGTGGTCCGCAGTCCGGCGGGCGCCAGCCGTTCGAGGCGCCGGTACACGGCGACCCTGGTGTCGGCGAGCATCCGCAGCACCGCCTCGTGCGACACCAGCCGCTCGGCGTACCGGAAGACGGCCCGCCCGATCCCGAAGGCCCGCGTGGCCGTCACGGCGACCATCAGATACAGCACGGGCGGCTGCTGGGAGGCCCTGGAGATCAGCCAGCCCGAGGTGGCCATGAGACCGACGGCGCTTCCGAGCGCGAGACTGCCGAGCAGGAGGGCCAGCGCGAGCCGCCCCCTGCGCGGCCCGGCCATGGCACGTACGCGCGCGAGCACGTCACCCCGCCCCTCCGGGATCGGGGCCGTCTTCCCCGCGTCCGCCGCGGGTGCTGACGCCACCACGTCGGAGTGGCTCGGCCGCGTACCGCCGGGCATTGCGGCGGCCTGGTCCGCCGAAGCCGCCGGTTCCAGGCGCACCACACGGTCGGCCACCGCCAGCAGGGCCGGCCGGTGGACGACCAGGAGGACGGTCCGTCCGACGGCGAGGCGCCGGACCGCCGCCACCACCTCGGCCTCGGTCGCCCCGTCGAGCGAGGCCGTCGGCTCGTCCAGGAGCAGCACCGGCCGGTCCGCGAGAAAGGCCCGGGCCAGGGCGAGCCGTTGCCGCTGCCCGGCGGAGAGCCCGGCACCGTCCTCGCCCAGGAGCGTGTGCGGTCCGTCGGGGAGCGCGTCCACGAACTCCAGGGCCCCCGCGTCGGCCAGCGCCTCCCGCACCGCGGAGTCGTCCGCCTCCGGCCGCGCCAGCCGTACGTTCTCGGCGACGGACCCGGCGAACAGATGGGGCCGCTGCGGCACCCAGGCGACATGCGAACGCCACTGCTCCGGGTCGGCGTCCGTCAGATCGACTCCCCCGACCTCGACCCGCCCCTCCGTGGGCCGGACGAACCCCAGCAGCACGTTGAGAAGAGTCGTCTTGCCGACGCCGCTGGGGCCGACGAGCGCCACCGTCTCGCCGGGCCGGACCGCGAAGGACACGTCCGACACGGCGTCGGACGACCGCCCGGGGTAGCGGACCGTCACTCCGTCGAAGCGCAGCTCCCCGGAGGCGGGCGCGACACCGGTCCCGGGCTCCCGCACCGGCGTCTCCAGGACCGAGAAGATCTCCTCGGCGGCCGACAGCCCCTCCGCCGCCGCGTGGTACTGCGCCCCTACCTGCCTCAGCGGCAGATAGGCCTCGGGGGCGAGGATCAGCACGACCAGTCCGTCGTACAGCTCCATCTCGCCGTGGACGAGCCGCATTCCGATGGTCACGGCGACCAGGGCGACCGAGATCGTGGCGAGCAGCTCCAGTGCGAAGGACGAGATGAAGGCGATGCGCAGGGTCCGCATGGTCGCCTGCCGGTACTCCCCGGTGATCCGCCGGATGGACTCGGCCTGCGCCTTGGCCCGCCCGAAGACCTTGAGCGTGGGCAACCCCGCGACGACGTCCAGGAAGTGCCCCGAGAGTCGGGACAGCAGATGCCACTGGCGGTCCATCTGGGACTGCGTGACCCAGCCGATGAGCATCATGAAGATCGGAATGAGCGGCAGCGTGCCGACGATGATCGCCGCCGACACCCAGTCCTCGGTGACGATCCGCGCGAGGACGGCGACGGGTACGACCACCGCGAGCCCCAACTGCGGCAGATAGCGCGAGAAGTAGTCGTCAAGGGCGTCCACCCCTCGGGTGGCGAGCGCGATCAGTGAGCCTGTCCGCTGCCCGCTCAGCCACTCCGGACCGAGCGCACCGGCCCGTTCCAGCAACCGTCCCCGCAGCTCCGACTTGACCGCCGCGCTCGCCCGGTGCGCCGCGAGTTCGGTGAGCCAGGAGATGAGCGCACGACCGACCGCAACAGCCGCCAACAGCATGAGTGGTGTGCGGAGTTCAGCCGTCGACAGTCCGTGCTGGAAGGCGCCCACCACCACTTCGGCGATGAGCATGGCCTGAGCGACGACCAGCCCCGCTCCCACAACTCCCAGTCCCACGACCGCCATCAGGAAGAGACGGGTGGCGCGGGCGTATCGAAGAAGTCGTGGGTCGATCGGTTTCACGTGAAACACACCCTTGGGTCAAGCAGGTGTGTTTCACGTGAAACACACCTTCTTCTCATGAGGCATGTTTCACGTGAAACATGCCCCCGGATTGATGAGCCTCAGTGCACGGCGTCAGCGATGTGCTGGGTACCGATCCGCTTACGGAACACCCAGTACGTCCAGCCCTGGTAGAGCATGACCACCGGTGTAGCGATCACCGCACACCAGGTCATGATCTTCAGCGTGTACGGGCTCGACGAGGCGTTGGTGACCGTGAGGCTCCACTCGTCGTTCAGCGAGGACGGCATGACGTTCGGGAAGAGCGTCAGGAACAGCATCGCGACCGCGGCGACGATGGTGAGGCCCGACAGCCCGAAGGCCCAGCCCTCACGCCCCGCCTGGTTCGCTCCGATCGCCGCGACCAGCGCGACCACTGCCACGACCAGCGCGACCAGGCTCTTGCCGTCACCGTTCTCGACCTGGGTCCAGAGCAGGAAGACCAGCGCGAGCACGGCCGTCATCACTCCGAGCCGCAGCGCCAGCTTCCGGGCCCGTTCCCGGATGTCACCGAGGGTCTTGAGCGCCGCGAACACCGCGCCGTGGAAGGTGAACAGCGTCAGCGTCACCAGCCCGCCCAGGACTGCGTACGGGTTGAGCAGATCCCCGAGGCTGCCCACGTACTCGAAGTTCTGGTCGATCTTCACGCCCCGGACGATGTTGCCGAAGGCCACACCCCACAGGAACGCCGGGAGCAGCGAGGTCCAGAAGATCGCGTTCTCCCAGTTGCGCTGCCACTGCTCCTCGGGCCGCTTGGCCCGGTACTCGAAGGCGACTCCGCGCAGGATCAGGCAGACGAGGATGAGCAGCAGGGGCAGGTAGAAGCCGGAGAAGAGCGTGGCGTACCACTCGGGGAAGGCGGCGAAGGTCGCACCTCCCGCCGAGAGCAGCCACACCTCGTTGCCGTCCCAGACCGGGCCGATGGTGTTGATCAGGACCCGCTTCTCGGTCCGGTCGCGGGCGAGCAGCTTGGTGAGGACGCCGATCCCGAAGTCGAAGCCCTCCAGGAAGAAGTAGCCGGTCCACAGGACGGCGATGAGGACGAACCAGATGTCGTGAAGTTCCATGACTCAGCTCCCTGGGCCTAGTACGAGAAGGCCATCGGCTTGTCGGCGTCCCGGGGGTCGCCGCCGATCTTCGTGGGCGGGTTGAGGTCGGCCTCGGTGAGCTCGGGCGGTCCGGCCTTGATGTACTTCGCGAGCAGCTTCACCTCGATGACGGCGAGGATGGCGTAGATCGTCGTCAGAACGGCCAGCGAGATGATCATCTCGGTCTGCGACACACCGGGGGAGACCGCGTCCCGGGTCTGCATGACGCCGTAGACGACCCAGGGCTGGCGGCCCATCTCGGTGAAGATCCAGCCCCACGAGTTGGCGATCAGCGGGAAGGCCATCGTCCAGACCGCCAGGAGCCAGTACAGCCGGGTGAGTCTGGACCCGAGCGGCTTCCTCAGCAGCACCAGGTGTGGCACCTCGTCCTCCCCCGTCCGCCGGGCGGCCGGCAGCAGGAACCTCTTCCGGGTCAGCCACAGTCCCAGCAGGCCCAGGGAGAAGGACGCCATGCCGAAGCCGATCATCCAGCGGAAGCCCCAGTAGGCGACGGGGACGATGGGCTTGTAGTCGCCGGGGCCGAACTTCTCCTGCTCGGCCTTGTTGGTGTCGTTGATGCCGGGCACGTACGAGTCGAAGTCGCTGTGGGCGAGGAAGGACAGGAGCCCGGGGATCTCCAGGGCCACCGAGTTGTGCCCCTTGTCGACGTCCCCGTAGGCGAACACGGAGAAGGGCGCGGGCTCCTCGCCGTCCCACAGGGCCTCGGCTGCGGCCATCTTCATGGGCTGCTGCTCGTACATGACCTTGCCGAGGGTGTCTCCGCTGATCGCGGTGAGGAGGCCGCCGACGGCCATGGTGACCAGGCCGAGCCGCAGCGAGGTCCGCATCACCGGGATGTGCTTCTTGCGCATCAGGTGGAACGCCGCGATGCCCACCATGAAGGCACCACCCGTCAGGAAGGCGGCCGAGAAGCTGTGGAACACCTGGTTGAGCGCGGTGTTCTGGGTCAGGACCAGCCAGAAGTCGGTGAGCTCGGCGCGCCCCTTCTGCTCGTTGATGCGGTAGCCGACCGGGTGCTGCATCCAGGAGTTGGCCGCGAGGATGAAGTACGCGGAGAGCAGCGTGCCGATCGAGACCATCCAGATGCACGCCAGGTGGATCTTCTTCGGCAGTTTGTCCCAGCCGAAGATCCAGAGTCCGATGAACGTGGACTCGAAGAAGAAGGCGATCAGGGCCTCGAAGGCGAGCGGGGCACCGAAGACGTCACCGACGAAGCGTGAGTAGTCGGACCAGTTCATGCCGAACTGGAACTCCTGCACGATGCCCGTGACGACGCCCATCGCGATGTTGATCAGGAAGAGCTTGCCCCAGAACTTGGTGGCTCTGAGGTACTTCTCCTTCTCCGTGCGCACCCAGGCGGTCTGCAGGCCCGCGGTGAGCGCGGCGAGCGAGATCGTGAGCGGGACGAAGAGGAAGTGGTAGACGGTGGTGATGCCGAACTGCCATCGCGCTATCGTCTCCGGCGCCAAAGCCAATTCCACGTCGTCAACTCCTTACGTCGCCGTGGTAACCGCGGCAGTTTGTCCCGCTTGCCCCAGACATCCAGGGAGCAAATGGGACGCGCTTGTGAACGCGTTCACATTCACAAGCAATTATGACGCATGCCCGTTCGAGCGGTGACAGGTGGGGGTACCTTGCTGCGGGACCTGGCTTATCTGGCACGAAACACCAGGTCAGAGGCGCGCAGGAGCAAAGAACGAGACGAACGCCACAAGGCCCTGGCCCCTCGCTCTCGCGGGGTGCCAGGGCCTTGATCAACAGCCTCTTGCCGACGGTCCGGCTGGAGGCCCATGGGCTCGAAGCCGACAGCTCGGCTAGATCTCCTTGCGGAAGCTCTCCGTCGTCTTCAGGAAGATGTCGTTGGCCTCGGTCTCGCCCACCGTCACCCGGACGCCCTCGCCCGAGAACGGCCGCACCACGACCCCGGCCTGCTCGCACACGGCGGCGAAGTCGACCGTGCGCTCCCCGAGCCGCAGCCACACGAAGTTCGCCTGGGTGTCCGGCACCGTCCAGCCCTGACCGCGCAGCGTCTCGACCACCCGCGTGCGCTCGGAGACCAGCGAACCGACCCGTCCGAGCAGCTCGTCCTCGGCGCGCAGCGAGGCGACCGCCGCGTCCTGAGCGAGCTGGCTCACCCCGAACGGCACGGCCGTCTTGCGCAGCGCAGCCGCCACCGGCTCATGAGCGATCGCGAAGCCGACCCGCAGCCCGGCGAGACCGTACGCCTTGGAGAACGTACGCAGCACGCACACGTTCGGCCGCTCCCGGTACAGCTCGACGCCGTCCGGCACCTCGGCATCGCGTACGAACTCCCGGTACGCCTCGTCGAGAACCACCAGGACGTCGCCCGGCACCCGGTCGAGGAATCGTTCCAGCTCGGCCCGGCGCACGGCCGTACCCGTCGGGTTGTTGGGGTTGCAGACGAAAATCAGCCGGGTCCGGTCGGTGATCGCGTCCGCCATCGCGTCGAGGTCGTGGATGTCCCCCGGCGTCAGCGGCACCTGGACCGGCGTCGCCCCGCTGACGCGGGTGATGATCGGGTACGCCTCGAAGGACCGCCAGGCGTAGATCACCTCGTCGCCCGGTCCGGAGGTCGCCTGCACCAGTTGCTGGGCGACGCCGACCGATCCGGTTCCGGTGGCCAGATGCGTGAGCGGTACCCCGAACCGGTTCGCCAGCTCGTTCATCAGCCCCGTGCACGCCATGTCGGGGTAGCGGTTGAAGGACCCGGCCGCCGCGCTCACGCTCTCCAGCACACCCGGCAGCGGCGGATAGGGGTTCTCGTTGGAGGACAGCTTGTACGCCACCGGACCGTCCGCGGCCGCGGGCTTCCCGGGCTTGTACGTGGGGATACCCTCCAGCTCGGCTCGCAGCTTCGGGCTCGTCTCGCTCACCGCAGTCCTCCTTGTGACCGTCTCCGGCTCATCACCACCACCGGCTACCAATACTGCTCACCTTAAGAGGATTCGGAGCCGCTGAGTACGGCCGGGACCGACCTCCCGGCCGGCACCGACGATCCGTGTGCGCACTCCCGGGCATCACCGCACGAAGGCGTACGAAAGAGGGGGCGCGCTGCTCGTCACAGCCCGCGCCGGTGGCTCGCGCCGTGGCGCGCATCCCTCGTGAAGGTGAGTTGAGACCTCTTCGAGACATGGCCCCTTTGGCAGGCTCATGCGCGTCGACAAGTGACGTACTGCCATTGAAACGGTCAACTCCCTTGCTTTCCAAGGGAGTTGCGCACTGATGACCATGCAGAAACGTGCCTGTCAACGAGTGCATATGCGTCCGCACTACCCCACCGCATGAGCCCTACTATCGGCTCGCCATGACAGCAGCAGGGAAGCACCAGGTGAGCCGGTCGGATACCTCGCGTCGAGGAAACCGGCCGGGCCGGGCGGGCATCAGAGACGTGGCCGCGGCCGCCGGAGTCTCCATCACGACGGTCTCCGACGCCCTCAACGGCAAGGGACGGCTCCCGGACGCCACCAGACGCCATGTCCGCGAGGTCGCCGATCGGCTGGGCTACCGGCCCTCCGCGGCGGCCCGAACCCTCCGTACCGGCAAGTCGGGCCTCATCGGCCTGACCGTGACGACCTACGGGGACGAACCTTTCACCTTCACGGAGTTCGCGTACTTCGCGGAGATGGCCAGAGCCGCCACCTCGGCCGCGCTCGCCCGGGGCTACGCCCTGGTCATCCTCCCGGCGACCTCGCGCCACGACGTGTGGTCGAACGTGGCCCTGGACGGGACGGTCGTCATCGACCCCTCCGACCAGGACCCGGTCGTCAGCGAACTCGTCCGCCAGGGATTACCGGTGGTCTCGGACGGCCGCCCGGCCGGCTCGCTGCCGGTGACCGCCTGGGTGGACAACGACCACGAGGCCGCGGTCCTCGGCATCCTCGACCACCTGGCCGCCGCCGGAGCCCGCAGGATCGGCCTGCTGACCGGGACGACCACGGACACGTACACGCACCTGTCGACGACCGCGTACCTCCGCTGGTGCGAGCGTGTGGGCCAGGATCCCGTGTACGAGGCCTATCCCGCGCACGATCCGTGCGCGGGAGCGGTGGCCGCCGACCGGCTGCTCGCCCGGCCCGACCGTCCCGACGCCGTCTACGGTCTGTTCGACCCGAACGGCACCGACCTCCTCGCGGCGGCGCGGCGCTACGGCCTGCGCGTACCGGACGACCTGCTGCTCGTGTGCTGCAGCGAGTCCACCGTCTACGCCAACACCGAACCGCCCGTCACGACACTCTCGCTCAAACCGAGACGAATCGGCACGGCCGTGGTCCAGCTCCTCATCGACGCCATCGAGGGGGTCGAATCGGACCAACCGGTCGAGCAGGTGATACCGACGGAGCTGATCGTGCGCACCTCCTCCGAGCGACGGCCGCCACGGACGACCGTCAGTCCACCGCGGTCTCCGGAGCAGGGGTGACCTCCGACGCGGAAAGGCCCTCCCAATTCGGGAGAAAACCACGGTGAACTGGGGTTCTGCTCCGATTCACCACCCCTGGGTCATCACATGGCGCGATCCGCATTCCTATGATGGGCGGACGACACCGCGGGCCGCTGCGACCAGGCAGTCCGACGCGGTGCAGATGCGGCGCGATGGTGGTGGAGGGGTCGATGACTCAGGGGGCCGGTCAGGGACCCGAGATGCGGACGCCGACGGTGCGCGACTTCCGCGTACCGGCGTACGTCCACGAAGCCGGTCCGTACGCGCAGCCGCCCGGACCGCACCCGGCACCGCCCGGGCAGTACGACCGGCCGGCCGAACCGTACGACCGCTCCGCCGAGCCGTACGACCAGGCCGCCGACCCGTACACCGGGCCCCCGGAGCCGTACGTCCGGTCCGGTTCCTACGCGGGCGGACCGCCGAACGGTGAGGCCGGCGTCCCCGCCGCCGAGCCGGAGGGCTACACGCCGACCGAGCGCGATCTGCCGGTCATCAACCGCGGTGACACGGTTCAGATGCCGGTCGACCCCGAGGCCGGTCGGATTCCGCAGCCCGAGGAGGGTCCCGGTCCGCTGTACGTCGTCGGCGACGTGCACGGCTACCTCGACGAACTCGTCTCCGCGCTGCACGAGAAGGGGCTCATCGACCTCGAAGGCCGCTGGGCGGCCGGGACCTCCCGGCTGTGGTTCCTCGGTGACTTCACCGACCGCGGGCCCGACGGGATCGGCGTCATCGACCTCGTGATGCGGCTCTCCGCCGAGGCCGCCGCGGTCGGCGGCTACTGCAAGGCGCTGATGGGCAACCACGAGTTGCTGCTCCTGGGCGCCAGGCGGTTCGGGGACACCCCCGTCAACTCCGGCGCGGGAACCGCCACCTTCCAGGCCGCCTGGCTGCTCAACGGCGGCCAGAAGACCGACATGGAACGTCTCCAGGACCATCATCTGCAGTGGATGGCCCGCCTGGACGCGATGGAACTGGCCGACGGGCATCTGCTCGTGCACTCCGACACGACCGCCTATCTCGACTACGGCGACTCCATCGAAGCGGTCAACGACACCATCCGCGAAACCCTCACCCGCAATGACGCGGACGAGTGCTGGGACCTGTTCCGCAAGTTCACCAAGCGCTTCGCGTTCCGCGACGACGGCGGCGCGCAGGCGGTCCGCTCCCTGCTGGAGACCTACGGCGGGTCACGCATCGTCCATGGTCACAGCCCCATTCCGTACCTGCGGGGCGAGGTCGGCTCGGAGGACGGCGAGAACTCTCCGCCTCTCGCGGTCGAAGAACCTCATGTGTACGCCGACAAGCTCGCGATCGCGATGGACGGCGGCGTGACCATGGCCGGGAAACTGCTGGTCCAGCAGCTTCCCCTGGATAACTAGGCGTTCACGGGGCACACGTCCTGCGATGGAGGACGCGTGCGGTCCGGGGGCAAATTCTGGAAACCCCCTGTCACCCTGTGCCGTCATCGCTCTACCATCGGCTTATCCGTAGCAGGCTCCCCTCCGTTTCTGCCCGACGGCTCGTCAGCATGCCGAGTCACCCAGCCCTACGGAGCATCGGGGGATGCACATGAACAGCGTTCCGCAGCACCTGCTGAGCGAGGACCGCCAAGAGTACGAGCGGATCCTCGACGAGGCGCTGCGCTCCGCACCACACCGTCCGGAACTCGCCGCTGTCGGTCAGCGGCTCAACCCCGAACAGCTGCGCACGATGGCACTCAACGCCACCGCACTCATCACGGCGGCCGCGGCGAGCGAGTACCAGCACTATGTGAAGGTCCGCGAGGAACTGCGCCAACCGGCGCCGTCCACCCCTCCCGTCCGCGAAGGATCCAGCAGTTCCTCGGATCCGGGCACGAGCGCGGTGGGGCTCGCCACCACCATGGGGGAAGTCGCCGAGACCGCGGGGGCCGGTGCCGCCGCGGTGGTCGCCGTGCTCGCCCCGGTCCTCGCCGGCACCGCCGCGGCGATCTTCCTGCTCGTCGGCTACATCCTGAAGATGCTCGCCCCCGAGCCGGGCATCGCACGGACCCTCCTCACCACCGGCTGGGTCTTCGGCGCCATCACCGCGGTCTCGATCCTGGTCGCCGCGGTCTGCCTGCTGCTCGCCGCCCTGCGCAACGGCGCCAGCTCACTGCAGGCCGGTGTACACGGTGAACGGAACGAGGAGGTCGCTCTGGCCAGGGAAGCCTGGCACGAAGCACTCCTGGAGCGCGGCCTCATGCCGTTCCTCCGGGAGGCTCTCGCCGACCCCGGCACAGCGGCCCTCGGCCGTACGAAGCCGACGGAACCGGTCAGCCGGATGCCGCAGCTCGGTTACAACCGGCCGGGATTCAGCAGTCCCGACGGGGGTGCGGCGGCGGGTCCCCGTCCCAGCTACTCAAGCCCGGACTTCAGCAGCCCGGACTTCGGGGGACCGGAGCACGCTCCGGAGTAGCGGCGGGCTCGCCGACACCACCCGCCCCGCAAGAATGATCGACGACGGATTTCCGTCGTCGATCTTTTCTTTTTACGTTCCGCGCAATGGTGTCGCCAGCCACGGCACTCAAGCCCCTCAGGCATGCATTACGACGCGTAGGAAAAGTATCGCTCTACCGTAAATCGAGCCCCATTAATTGACTCGCCTACACACATTCGCAGGTGGGCTTGTTTTATACGTGGGCGCGCAGGATGCTATATGCCATGTGGCAATCCAGCATGACGCACTTGGTGTCCGGGCAGACAGACTGGCGGCGATGAGACAGCGCGCGTCGAGCCGTGCGGCTCATGGGCGCCAGGCGTTCGGGTCGGCAGCAGACAGCGCCTTCGCCATCGGCCGAGCAGCCCTAAGCGGCGTGCCTGAGCGCCTCCAGGCCACTAGCCTACTGACGGACAACGCCCACTGCGTCAGGACGGAGACCTCGGTGCCACAGGAAGAGCCCGGATTCCAGCGTGCACGACTGCGCGATCGCCTCAAGAAGGCGAGGGAGGGCGCAGGACTGAAGCAGCGCGAGGTAGCCGAGCAGCTCGACTGGTCACCCTCAAAGGTGATTCGGATCGAGGCCGGCACCGTCGGCGTGTCGGTCACCGACGTACGGGTGCTGGCGGAGCACTACGGGATCACGGACCGGGCACAGGTCAAGGTGCTGACCGACATGGCACGTGCCGCACGACGGCCGCCGTGGTGGGACCAGTACCGCCCCTGGGTGAATCAGGACTTCGAGACGTATCTCGGATATGAGAGCTCCGCGTCGATCATCAGGAACTTCGAACCCAATTTCGTACCCGGTCTGCTGCAGACCGAGGAGTACATGCGGGTGGTCCTGAACCGGCTCAACCTGGGAGGGGAGAAGACCGAGCAACTTGTGCAGCTGCGCCTGGAGCGCCAGGACCGTCTGATTCAGACAGACGGTCCCAAGTCCTTTTTCATCCTGGACGAGGCCGTGATCCGGAGAACAGTGGGATCACCCGAGACGATGCACAAACAATTTGAAAAGCTACTGACGGTCAACGAGATGCCCACGGTCACGGTGTACACCGTTCCGTTCAGTGCGGGAATTTACCCACGTTTCGGATCTCCCTATGCTCTTTTCGAGTTTCCTGAGGACGAGGACGAGATGGTCGTCTATCTGGAGAATCCGGACGGCTCGGCCATTCTGAGCGAAAAGGCCCTGGGGCGCACTTCACAGCGCCGGCCGACAGACTATCTGGATATCTTCTGGGAAGTCGAGAGGGAGGTGGCCACTGGAGTGACGAGGGAATTCCTGTTCGGCCAGGAGTGACACGAGAAACACCAGGGGAGCATGTTGCGGAACGTCACCGGCCGCGCAACGGGAACCATGGAATCGCCGACACCACAACCTATGAGGAGCGGGCTCCTGAGCCAGGCGCCTTGAGCTCCGACAGGAAAGAGCACCAGGAATATGCGCTGAATCCCAGAAGAGCCCCATGGGGATTGGACGAGTCGCGTACAGCCACATGATCGGCGAAAGCTACTTCAACGCAGTTTTCCGAACCACTGGCCGAGCTCTTTCGCCACCGCACTTCAGCATCATCGAACCGCATGCAACCCCCACGTCCACGCCAGCCAAAGGGTGGCGACACCAAAGAATTTCGGCATTCAAATCAGTATGGGTGCCGCCACCAGCACTGCCAAGATGCACACCGATGTGCACCCCAGGACGCTAAATGGAGGTATATGCACAATAAATACAATAAAGCGCCGGCCGCGCCACACAAGCGGCTGGCCGAAAAGGAACCAAGATTGTTCCGTGTGAACACAGCAAAAGGGAGCCCTGCGACCCGGCCGGCAAGCTTCAGGTCGCGGACTCCCTTGCGCCAAGCACCCCCGTCTGCGAAACCGAAAGGAGCTCTGCCATGGAGTCTACAGACTCCATCTCGGAGGGCTACTCACCACACAAGACCAGCTCAACGAAGTGGAAGCAATGGGCGCGCTCCGCAGGCGCCAACGCATTCAAAGGAGCTTGCACGGCCCTCGGGGCCGGTGCGGTCTCCCTGTTGATCTGGTGGCTCGAAAGGCAATAGCGCACCTCTTCCACCACCGGCCCCACTCGCGCGCCGAACGGGCCGGATCACCGAGGTCCTGGAAATGATCGTCCAGGACCTCGGCATCTCAGCGCCACGACCGTTCGGTCGGCCAAAGGTGAAGGAACCCTATTCGCTCGCGGCCATGGGCAGATAGACCCGGTTGCCCGCGGCGGCGAACTCCTTGGACTTCTGGAGCATCCCGTCGGCGACCTCTTCGGGTGAGGCCCCCGCGTCCGCCGTACCGCCGAACTGCTCGTTGATACTGTGGCTGATCTTCATCGAGCAGAACTTCGGCCCGCACATGGAGCAGAAGTGCGCCGTCTTGGCCGGTTCGGCCGGCAGGGTCTCGTCGTGGAACTCCCGTGCGGTGTCCGGATCCAGGGCCAGGTTGAACTGGTCCTCCCAGCGGAACTCGAAGCGGGCGTCCGACAACGCGTCGTCCCACTCCTGTGCGCCCGGATGTCCCTTGGCGAGGTCCGCCGCGTGGGCCGCGATCTTGTAGGTGATGACGCCCGTCTTGACGTCGTCACGGTTGGGCAGGCCCAGGTGTTCCTTGGGCGTGACGTAGCAGAGCATCGCCGTGCCCCACCAGGCGATCATCGCGGCACCGATGCCGGAGGTGATGTGGTCGTACGCAGGCGCGATGTCGGTCGTCAGCGGGCCGAGCGTGTAGAACGGGGCCTCCTCGCAGATCTCCTGCTGCAGGTCGATGTTCTCCTTGATCTTGTGCATCGGGACATGCCCCGGGCCCTCGATCATGGTCTGTACGTTGAAGCGCTTCGCGACCTTGTTGAGCTCCCCCAGGGTGCGCAACTCCGCGAACTGCGCGGCGTCGTTGGCATCCGCGATCGACCCGGGCCGGAGCCCGTCGCCGAGCGAGTACGTGACGTCGTACGCGGCGAGAATCTCGCAGAGCTCCTCGAAGTGCTCGTACAGGAACGACTCCTTGTGGTGCGCCAGGCACCACGCCGCCATGATCGAGCCGCCGCGCGAGACGATGCCGGTCTTGCGGTTCGCGGTCAGCGGGACGTACGGCAGGCGGACCCCCGCATGGACGGTCATGTAGTCCACGCCCTGCTCGGCCTGCTCGATGACCGTGTCCTTGTAGATCTCCCAGGTGAGTTCCTCGGCACGCCCGTCGACCTTCTCCAGCGCCTGGTAGAGGGGAACCGTGCCGATGGGGACGGGGGAGTTGCGCAGCACCCATTCGCGGGTGGTGTGGATGTTGCGGCCGGTCGACAGGTCCATCACCGTGTCGGCGCCCCAGCGCGTCGCCCAGGTCATCTTGTCGACCTCCTCCTCGATGGAGGAGGTGACCGCGGAGTTGCCGATGTTGGCGTTGACCTTCACCAGGAACCGCTTGCCGATGATCATCGGCTCGATCTCGGGATGGTTGACGTTGGCCGGCAGCACGGCCCGGCCCGCCGCGATCTCCTCGCGGACGACCTCGGGGTCGACGTTCTCCCGGATGGCCACGTACTCCATCTCCGGCGTGATCTCGCCCCGTCGCGCGTAGGCGAGTTGGGTCACCGCCTGCCCGTCGCGACTGCGGCGGGGCAACCGCGGACGCCCCGGGAAGACCGCGTCGAGATTGCGCAGCCCACCGCGCGGCGAGGTGTGCTTGATCCCGTCATCCTCGGGACTCACGGGGCGGCCCGCGTACTCCTCGGTGTCGCCGCGGGCGATGATCCAGTTGTCGCGCAGGGGTGCCAGACCCCTGCGTACATCGGTGTCGACGAGCGGATCGGTGTACGGACCGGAGGTGTCGTACAGGGTGACCGACTCGCCGTTGGTGAGATGCACCTGACGGGCCGGCACCCGCAGATCGGGGCGTGAGCCCGCGACATACGCCTTGTGCCAGCCGATGGACCTCGCGCTCTCGGACTTCCCGCCTTCGGATGTCCCGGCTTCGGCGCTTTCGGGCGAAGCAGCTGCCCCGCCGTCCTCGGCCACTGCGGACACCTCGATGCCGTCGACCGGGGCGAGCGCCCCGCCCGTCTGGCTGGAGGCAGGCGTGCGTACGTCCTTGTTGGTCATGAGACCTACTCCCTACGCCGGCATTACCCGGTAACAGGTTCGGCGGTCGACGCAGCGTTTCCCGTCCGGCGATGTTCCACGTGAAACATCGCGGATACGGAGGTCAGCGCCCTCTCAGCCCGGTGCTCCGAGCTCCCGCGTGTGCAAAGGTGCTTCCACGCTAGCGTCACAATGGGCGCGGTGAACAGTGGGCCCCTCTCGTTCTTGCGATGATCGGTCGGTGACCACGACGCAGCAGCCCCCACTTCCGCCGTCCGAACCGCCCCACGGACACGGCCACGACGGCCACGGTCACGGCGGCGGACCTGGACAGGGCCCTCAGGGCCCCGGCAGCGGAGGCGGCGGCGACCGGCCCGGCGGTGGCGGCGACGGACCTGTCGGCGGTGGGCACGGCCACTCGCACAGTCATGGCCCCGCGGCTCCTGTCTCCATGCATCTGCGCAAGATCATCGCGGCAGTGCTGATTCCTTTCGCCGCGGCGGTCGTTGTCGGTCTCGCGGTGCTGTGGCCGGGCGGCGCCCCCGGACACGAGCGCACGGGGGTCGGCTTCGACCGGCAGACCCAGCAGGCCACCGTGACCAAGGTCGACAAGGTCGACTGCAAGTCCGTGAACGCCTCGGGCGGGACTCCGACCGGCGACACCTCGACGGCCGAGGGCTCATCGGCTCAGCAGCAGGACTCGGGCACCTGCAAGAAGGCGACGATCCGGGTCGACTCCGGCAAGGACAAGGGCCGTACCTTCACGGAGATCGTCCAGCCGGACTCCTCACGCCAGTTGGAGCAGGGCCAGGAGGTAATCGTGGCGTACGCGCCCGACGCCCCCAAGGAGCTCCAGTACTCGGTCACCGATGTGAACCGCAAGTTCCCCATGGCGCTGCTCGCCGGTATCTTCGCCCTCGCCGTGGTCGTGGTGGGCAGGATGCGTGGTGTCATGGCGCTGATCGCGCTGGCCGTCAGCTTCCTCATCCTGACCTTCTTCATCCTGCCCGCGATTTTGCAGGGGTCGAATCCGCTGATCGTGGCCGTGGTCGGGGCCAGCGCCATCATGCTGATCGCGCTCTACATGTGCCACGGCCTCTCGGCCAGGACGTCGGTCGCCGTACTGGGCACGCTGCTGTCGCTGGTGCTGATCGGGCTGCTCGGCTCACTGTTCATCGACTGGGCCGCACTGACCGGCAACACCGATGACAACACCGGTCTGATCCACGGTCTCTACCCGTCCATCGACATGAGCGGTCTGCTGCTCGCGGGTGTCATCATCGGGTCGCTCGGAGTGCTCGACGACGTCACGGTGACGCAGACATCGGCGGTCTGGGAGCTGCACGAGGCCAACCCGACGATGGGCTGGCGAGGCCTGTACCGCGCGGGCATCCGTATCGGCCGCGACCACATCGCGTCCGTCGTCAACACGCTCGTCCTCGCCTACGCCGGCGCGGCGCTGCCTCTGCTGCTGCTCTTCTCCATCGCGCAGAGCAGCGTGGGGACGGTCGCCAACAGCGAACTGGTGGCCGCGGAGATCGTCCGCACCCTCGTCGGCTCGATCGGACTGGTCGCCTCGGTTCCGGTCACCACAGCCCTCGCGGCGCTGGTGGTCTCGGCCGACCGGCAGGGCGGCGCCACCCCGGCCCAGCAGCCGCAGCCACAGCCACAACAGCCCCAACCGCAGGCCCAGTCCGGCTCGAAGGCACCGCTCCGGGGCGGAAGCGGCCGCCGCCGCAAGCACTGACGCGCAGCGGACAGCGGACAGCAGGCAGCAGGCAGCAGGCAGCAGGCAGCAGGCAGCAGGCAGCAGGGAACGACGCCCCGGGGGACGGGGAACGGGGAAGCGTCACCTCACGTCGGCTGCCGCCGCGTCACCCCGTGCTCTGTTCCTCCGCCAGGATGCGGTCCAGGGCCTCGTCCAGATGCGTGTCGAAATCGGCGAGGGAGCGCTCCTGACCCAGCGGGACCAGCCGGTCCGTACGGTCGAGGAACGCCAGCAGCGGCGCCGTACCGCAGCGGAACAGGGCCTGGTCGACGCCCACCTGAAGACGGATCAGCACATCGCCGAAACTCTCGGAGGAGTCCGAGGGAGTGATGTGCACGTCTCCGTCCCCGCACGGCCGGCCCACCCCGTCGATCAGCAGCTCCCGGCCGAAGGCCCAGGTCACCGGAGCGTCGCCGGGCAGGTGGAAGGTCAGACGCACGGCATAGGGATCACAGGTCTCGTAACGCAGCTCCACCGGAATGCGGAAGGAGAGCTCCTCCGAGACGACGAAGCTCATCATGACCTCTGCCTGTACTACCGACTCGCGCATCGCCTACCCCGTCGTTTGCCGTCCATGGCCGGGAATCGTCCACCTAAACACTTCTGGCATCTTGCTGAACGTGTACACCAGATCACAAGGAGTGAGTTTTCAGATGCTGATAGAGACCGCAAGTGTCCCCATCAGCGTGTCGATCTCGCTCTGCAGCCGCCGCGCCGCCGGCAGCAGCCGTTCGGCCTGGTGGGACGGCATGGAGAGGGCCACCGTGGCGGCCGTACTGCCCAGGGTGAGAGGGATCGCGGCGCAGACCGTGCCCAGCGCGTACTCCTGACGTTCGATCACCGGCTGCATGCGTCCGGTCGATTCGAGACGGCGAATCAAGGTCTGATCGTCACGCACCGTGTACGGCGTCACCGATCGCACGGGGTAGCGGTCGAGGTGGTCCTTGCGCCCCTCCGCGTCGAGCTGGGACAGCAGACACTGGCCGATCGCGTGCGCGTGCCCCGTCTCCCGGAAGTCCGCCCACTCCTCGACCGCGGGATTGCCCGGGGTGTCGGCGACGCACTCGACCTCGATCTCCCCGCCGCGGTAGACCGCGTAGTAGACGGGGGCACCGATCGAATCACGCCAGCTTCCCAGGGCATCGGCGATCGTGCTGCGACGTTTCTGCTGGGCTCCGCTGCGGCTCAGCCGCTCGGCCGCCTCGCCGAGGAAGAACAGCCCCTTCTCACGGTGCAGATATCCCTCGTGCACCAGGGTGCGCAGCAGGTGGTACGCCGTGGGGAGAGCGAGCCCGGCCTCACGGGCCAGTTGTTTCGCGGGCGCTCCGTGCTCGTGACGCGCGACGGACTCCAGAAGACGCATCGCACGCTGCACCGAACCGATGAGGGTCGTGGGATGCGGCTCGGAGGCCGGAACCTTCGGTCCTGCGGGTGCGGTGCCAGCCGTGGCCAAAGGTCACTCCCGAAACGCGAGGGGGCCGCCCGTGCGAGGGTGACACGGGAGGGTTCGGAACGCCGCTCCCGAGGATCAACCCCGCGGCGAGTTCCGGACTTTAACCGTCTGCCACCGATCGCTGACGACATGCCTCGAAAACTTCCCCCGCCCGAGGGAACCGTCGGTTTCCCTCGGCGGTGCGGGCCTGCCGGACGGTGAGGTCCGGCGGATCACCTGTCCCCCGGGCCGCCCGCCTACCAGTCGCTCCTCGACGTGGAGCCCGACATGAACTTCCGTACGACGTAGATGAGTCCGCCGACCAGTGCCACGAAGAGCAGCAGCTTGAAGAGCAGGCCGATCACGAAACCGACGACGCTCGCTATCAGGCCGCCGAACACGACCAGAGCGATGACCGGCACCGCGATCCACTTAACCCACCACGGCATCCCCGCGAAGATCTCTCGCATCGCCCTTGTTCCTTGTCTCTCTGCCCGTTTCCGAGTGCTGTCCCTGATCGCTCCCGCCCTGTCGGCGGGCCACGAATGTCCTGTCTCGATGCTAGGCGCGGCAGGGGTGCCGGCGGGGGCCTGGCACCCCTTGTCTGCCCCTGACCGTTCCCCTAGGGAACCCTGAGGCGGACGTCAGCTCTCCGGTGGAGAGAAGACCACGACGACCCGCAGATCCTCGCTGATGTGGTGGAACTTGTGGGCCACCCCCGCGGGTACGTACACGACGCTGCCGCGTGCCACCTGGGTCGTCTCCATGCCGACCGTGATCGCGGCACGGCCGCTGACGACGAGGTACACCTCGTCCTGGTGGTGGGGCTGCTGCGGGTCCTGCGCTCCCGCGTCCAGCGCGTACAGGCCGACCGACATGTTCTTCTCGCGCAGGAACTGGAGGTACGCGCCGTCGTTGGCGGCGCGCTCCGCCTCCAGTTCGTCCAGCCGGAATGCCTTCATCGCCTTGTCCGCCCCTGCCCCGCTGCTCGTGTCCGATCTCTTCTGTCACGATCAGACACATGAAGAATTTCGTAGTCAAGACGATCGCCAACGCGGGCGCCCTGGCGGTGGCGGTGTGGCTGCTCGACAAGATCACCCTGAGCGGTGACAGCAAGGGCAAGGAGATCGGCACGCTGCTGCTTGTCGCGCTGCTGTTCGGGCTGGTGAACTTCCTGGTCAAGCCGGTCGTGAAGGTCCTCACCTTCCCGCTGTTCATTCTCACGCTCGGTCTGATCACGCTGGTGGTCAACGCTCTGATGCTGCTGCTCACCTCGTGGCTGGCGGACAAGCTGGACCTGAGCTTCCACGTCGACGGTTTCTGGACCGCCGTCCTGGGCGGCCTGATCATCTCGATCGTCTCCTGGGCCCTGAACGTCGTCCTTCCCGACGAGGACTGAGCGACCCCGATGCCCTATCGCGTGTGCTTCGTATGCACCGGCAACATATGCCGCTCCCCGATGGCCGAATCCGTCTTCCGCGCGCGGGTGGCCGAGGCGGGGCTCGACGGTCTGGTCGAGGTGGACAGCGCGGGTACCGACGGCTGGCACGAGGGTGACGGCGCCGACCCGCGCACCGTCTCCGTGCTGGAGACGAACGGCTACGGCAGCGGCCATGCGGCCCGCCGGTTCCGGCCCGACTGGTTCTCCCGGCTCGACCTGGTGATAGCCCTCGACTCCGGCCACCTCAGAGCCCTGCGCCGCCTCGCACCGACCCCGGCCGACGCCGAGAAGGTCCGGCTGCTGCGCTCGTACGACGTCACCGCCGGCGCCGATCTCGACGTACCTGATCCCTATTACGGGGGGATGGACGGTTTCGAGGAGTGTCTTGAGATGGTGGAGGCGGCGAGCACCGGACTGCTCGCCGCTGTACGCGAGCAAGTGGAGGAACAGGCGGCATGACGAATTCTTTCGAGGAAGCGGGTTCCGAGGGAGTGGGTGACGGCACGCGTGCCGTGCGAGCGGGGCTGCCCGAGCCGGTCAAGCACGAGCCGACCCTCCCCGGCCCGGTCTTCGCCGCGCACTTCCATCTGCCGGGCGATCCCACGGGCCCCTACACCTACGGGCGCGACGAGAATCCGACCTGGACCCATCTGGAGCGCGCCATCGGCGAGCTGGAGGCTCCGGGGCAGGACGGCGTCGAGACGCTCGTCTTCGCCTCCGGCATGGCCGCCATCTCGGCCGTCCTCTTCTCCCAGCTGAGCGCCGGCGACACGGTCGTGCTGCCCGACGACGGCTACCAGGTCCTGCCGCTCGTACGCGGCCAGCTGGAGGCGTACGGCATCGAGGTGCGTACGGCGCCGACCGGCGGCGACGCCCAGCTCGACGTCCTCGACGGGGCGAAGCTGCTGTGGATCGAGACGCCGTCGAACCCGGGGCTCGACGTGTGCGACGTGCGGCGGCTCGTTGAGGCGGCCCATGCGCGCGGCGCTCTCGTCGCGGTCGACAACACCCTGGCGACGCCGCTCGGGCAGCGGCCGCTGGAGCTGGGCGCGGACTTCTCCGTGGCCAGCGGCACCAAGCAGCTCACCGGGCACGGAGACGTCCTCCTGGGGTACGTCGCGGGCGTCGACGCCTCGGCGATGACCTCCGTACGGCGCTGGCGCAAGATCGTCGGGGCCATCCCGGGGCCCATGGAGGCCTGGCTCGCGCACCGCTCGCTCGCCACGCTGCAGATGCGGGTGGACCGGCAGAACGCGAGTGCCCAGGTGATCGCCGAGACACTGCGGGACTGGCCCGAGGAACTCGGAGTCCGTTATCCCGGGCTGCCCGGCGACCCGTCGCACAAGATCGCCTCGCAGCAGATGAGGCGCTTCGGGTGCGTGGTGTCGTTCACCCTGCCCACGCGCGCGCGTGCCGACCGTTTTCTCGACGCGCTGCGGCTCGTGGACGACGCGACGAGCTTCGGCGGGGTGCGGTCGACCGCCGAGCGGCGCGGGCGCTGGGGCGGCGACGCGGTCCCGGAGGGCTTCATCCGTTTCTCGGTCGGCGCCGAGGATCCGGAGGATCTGGTGGCCGATGTCCGGCGGGCGCTCGACGAGTCCGCGGAGTGAGTGCTTGCTGAGTGACCGGCCAGTAGCCGCGCTACGCACAACGGACGGTCCGAGCCTCCCCCCTCGTGGCTCGGACCGCCCCGGTTCTCTGCGCTAAGAACCGCGCGAACAAGGCTAGTTGACTCTGTGTCAGTGTCCAATCACGGTAGCGACAGGGGGCTATCGACTTATTTATAGTTGGGGGCTTCCGGCACGCTGGAGATCGAAGGGAAGCCATGGATCTGGCCTTGCTGCGGACCTTTGTGACCGTGCACCGGGCCGGCTCCTTCACCCGTGCCGCCGCCCTGCTCGGCCTCTCTCAGCCGGCCGTCACCTCACAGATCCGCACACTCGAACGGCAGCTGGGACGCCCCCTGTTCCTGCGCCAGGCCCGCGGGGTGACCCCCACCACCATCGGGGACGAACTCGCCCACAAGGCCGCTCCTCATCTCGACGCCCTCGTGGAGATCACCGAGACCGGCCTCGACGCGGACTCCTCCCTGCGCACCCTCCATCTCGCCGGGCCACCGGAGTTCACCGCCGAGCGCGCGCTGCCCGCGCTCACCGAGCTGATCGGCGACGACGGCCACGGCTTCGCGCTGCGGGCCTCCTTCGGGAACGCGGAGGAAACGCTGGAAGGACTCGCCGCCGGGCATCACGATCTGGCCATCAGCGCGGCACGCCCCCGGGGCCCCCTGCTCACCGCGACTCCGCTCTGCGACGAGGAACACGTACTGGTCGCCGCCCCGCGCTGGGTCGCCCGTATCGACTCCGACAAGTTACGGGTTCAGGGCGCGCCCGCGCTGGAGAACCTGCCCGTGGTCGAGGTGCACGAGTCACTGCCGTTCATCGCCCGCTACTGGGCTTCCGTGTTCGACTCCCTGCCCGCCGCGTCGGGCACGGTCATCGTCCCCGACCTGCGGGCCGTACTCGCCTGCGCCACCACCGGCGCGGGACTCGCGGTCCTGCCGCGCTATCTGTGCGGACCGGCGCTGGAGCGGGGCGACGTGGTGGCGCTGAGCGAGCCGACGGTCGCACCCCTTCGTACATACTTCCTGGTGGTGCGGACCGGCACCCTGGCCATGCCGCATATCGCGCGGGCCCACGAGTGGCTGATGCGCGCCGCTTCCGGCTGGTCGTGACGCAGAAGACTCGCCTGGTCCGGACGGCGATGTTTCACGTGGAACCAACCGGGCCACATTCCTCCCATGACCGACCGACCCGTGGTCAAGCGCACCGCCCGGGCCGTCCTGCTGGACGGCAACGACTTGATCTTGATCAAGCGGACCAAACCCGGCGTCGATCCCTACTGGCTGACGCCCGGTGGCGGAGTAGAGCCCGAGGACACGACCGTCGTCGACGCCCTCCACCGTGAAGTGCACGAGGAACTCGGCGCCAAGATCACCGATGTCGTCCCGTGCTTCGTCGACACTGTCGAGCACATCGGCGAGGACAGCAGTTCGACCGGGGTGAAGGTTCAGCACTTCTTCGTCTGCCACCTGGAATCCATGGATCCCTCGCTCCGCCATGGCCCCGAGATCGAAGAACCCTGCGGCGACTACGAGATCGTGCGGATCCCCTTCACTCGCGTGGGCATCGCCTCCGTCCACCTCGTACCGCTGTCGCTGCGGCACTATCTCGACGGGAACATCGAGGGCGTACGGGCGATGCAGGCACCCGACCTGGGCTGACGCCCCGCTGGTTGCCCGGCTCGTTGCCTCGCTGACGCGAGCCGGGGGGCGGGACCTGGGTCGGGGCCGGTCGGTGTCAGTCGGTGTCAGTCGCGTGCCGCGACCAGGTCCTCCACCGCGTCGTGACGGATACGTGCCGACGGGATACCGATGTCCCGAAGCGCGTCCACGCCGTTGCGGATCATGCCGGGCGGACCCGAGAGGTAGGCGTCGTACTCGTCCCACGGACCGTATTCGCGGATCACGTCGGGCAGTTGGAGATGTGCCTGCTGATCGACTATGGGACGCACCGAGAGCCATGAGTGGCTCTGCTGGAGCCGGAGCATGGTGTCGATGTCGTAGAGGTCGTGATCGGTGCGGGCCCCGTAGAACACCTCGACCGGGCGCCTCTGCCCATGCTCGGCGACGTCCTCGACCAGCGCCTTGATCGGCGCGATGCCGGTGCCGCCGCCCAGGCAGAGCAGTCCGCTGTCGGTGGTGTGGTCGACGGTCATCGAGCCCGCGGGCGGACCGAGCCTGACGATGTCGCCGGGGCGGGCCCGGTGCACCAGCGCGCTGGAGACCCAGCCCGCCGGAACCGCCTTCACGTGGAACGACATCAGCCCGTCCGAGCGGGGCGCGGAGGCGAACGAGTAGTGCCGCCAGACGCGCGGCCACCACGGGGTCTCCAGGCTCGCGTACTGGCCCGCGAGGAAGGGGTACGGCTGATCGGGGCGGACCGTGACGACGGCGACGTCCGGGGTCCTCAGATCGTGCGAGATCACCTCGGCGTACCACCAGGCCGGCGCGCGCAGTTCGTCCGCCGCCGCGGCGTCGATCATGACCTGTGAGATCGTCGTGTACGCCCTGACCCAGGCCGCCTCGGTCTCCCCGTCCCAGACCGACCCGGCGAACCGGCTGAGCGCGCCGAGGAGACATTCCCCGACGGCCGGGTAGTGCTCGGGGCGTGTGCCGTACTTGCGGTGGCCGCGGCCGAGGTTCTGCAGGTACGAGACCAGGATCTCGGTGTTGTCGATGTGTTCGGCCGCTGTCAGCAGGGCCTTGAGCAGCCGGTCCCGCTGGGTGTCCATCGCGGCCGGGAACAGTGGGCGCAGGTCGGGATGGCGGACGAAGAGCAGCGCGTAGAAGTACGAGGTGACCTTGTCGGCGACGGGCGCGACCTCGGCCATGGTGCGGCGGATGAGGACGGCGTCGGGGGAGGCGGGCCTCGCGGGGGCGGGGGCGGCGGCGGGCACGGGCGCGGGGACCGAGTCCGGCGCGGGCGCGGAAGCCGCTGTGGGGGCCGAGACCGGCGTGGGGGCGGCTGCCGCGGGAGCTGCGAAGTGGGAGGGCCGTCGGCCGGGGACGGCGTGTTCGTGGGCCGGGCGCTCGTGCTCCGGGCGCTCGCGGACCGCGTGCTCGTGGCCAGGGTGCTCGTGGCCCGGCTTCGGTACGGGGGGAGGCCCGTTGTGCGTCACAGCGCGGGGTGTCGCCTCCCGGGACGCCGCCGGGGGCACGGACGAGACACCACGGGCGGGGCCTGCACTCCCGCCGGAGACACCTGCACGGCCAGAGCCAGAGCCTGGGCCGGGTCGGTCGGCGTCGGCCCGGCCGACGTCCGGTCGGTCGGCGTCGGCCCGGTCGGCGCGATCCGTGTCCGGGCCGGGATCCGCACTCGGGGGTATTCGCCGCGGTGCCGCGCCGCCCTCTCCCCCCGCGGACCTGCGGACGGGCCGCAACGCGGCCAGGCGCCGCCCCTCGGTCGCCCCCTGCTCGCCGCCCGCGGGCGGCTCCGGTGGCGTGTGCGGTGTGAACCAGCCGCCTCCGCCGCCACCCCCTGAAGTGCCGTTGTCGGCCGACGTGGTGGTCGGAGCGTCCATGCTGTGCCTCGCCTCGAACATCTTTCGGTCGGTCTGCGCACCTCCTCCATCGGAAGATGCCTGCTTTCCCCCCGCAGACTGCTTGCTTCGCCCCGTTCCGTCCTGTCGGCCAATGCCCCCATATTGGACCGCGCCACCGCACGCCGGGGACAAGTGAGCCGAGAATGTGACATTGGCCGCACTACAGCCATGTCAGCATGCCACCCATTACCACCAGCCCGGTCACGTAACCGGAAATGCGATTCTTCGATCTTTCTGTCCCGTTAGGCTGCATTGCCCTGTGATCGCCCCGACGGGTGTGCGGACACCACGTCGGACACGAACCGGAGTCGACCATACCGGCCGCGGTCCGACGCACAAGTCCCCGATTCCTTACGTCAGGAATTGCGTGGTGGACGTCTCATCAATTCTTCCAATTGCCAGGCGGGGCAAGCCAATTCACAGGGTGTACGCCGAGGCTAGTACGCGCGGTTACTCCCGCTGTCAGATGTCTCAGCCGCTCGCGCCCGGCACGGTGTTTCACGTGAAACTAAGCCGTCCCGCGCGCCGGGCCAATCTCGTCGTCCATGTAGCCGCGTCCGCGTGCTGGCTCGGGCTCACACTCGGGCTGCTCGCCCTGGGAATCACCGCTACCAGCACCGGGTCAGCGGTGACCGTGGAAGCGTCCGTCCGCGCCATGAAGACCTTCGCCGACTGGCTTCTGCTCCCCCTCGCGTTCCTCAGCCTCCTCACCGGCTTGGTGCTGTCCCTGGGCACGCCGTGGGGGCTGGCAAGGCACCGGTGGGTCTACACCAAGTTCTGGCTGACTCTGGCCACCACCACGGCCACCGTTTTCGCCCTGCGCCCCGGGGTCGACACCGCGGTCGCAGCCATGTCGGACGGCGGCCCGCTGCCCGACCCCGGTGACGTCCTGTTCGGACCGGTCGTCTCGCTGTCCGCGTATCTCTTCATGACGGCGATCTCGGTCCTCAAGCCCTGGGGGCTGACCCGGCGCGGGCAAAGGATCCGTACGGCCGCCCGCAAACCGGTGGACGGGAAAGCCACCCGTCGGACAGCCTGACCTGCGTGCCGACTCCTTCCCTCGCCGCTCTGCCCATGCGCCGTCTGACGCCCCGCGATCTCTCCGCCTGCGCCGACCTCTCCGAGAACCGGGGCTGGCCCCGCGAGGAACACAAGTGGGGTCTGCTGCTCACGGCCGGGACGGGTTACGGCATCGACGACCCCGGCGGAGGCCTTGTCGCCGCCTGCGTCGTGACCGCCTACGGGCCCCGGGAGCAGCCGGATCTGGCAGCCATCGGCATGGTGCTGGTCGCCGAGCGGTACGCCCGTCAGGGCATCGGACGCCACCTCATGCGCCATGTCGTGGCCGACCTGGGGACCATCCCGGTGACCCTGCACGCCACGCCGTACGGACGCCCTCTGTACGAGGAACTGGGCTTCAAGACCATCGGGCGCGCTGAGATGGTCCGTGGCCGCCTCAGCCCGCGGAGCCCGGAGCCCGAGGTGGCCACGCGCGCGGCCACGGCCGAGGACCTTGTCACGATCCTCCGCCTCGACGAGAAGGTCTTCGGCGCGGACCGGACACACATGATCACGCGGCTGCCCGCCTTCTCCGACCAACTGCGCGTCGCGGAGGAGGACGGCCGGATCATCGGCTACGCGGCCGCCTGGCCCAACATGGACACCCAGGTCGTGGGCCCGCTGATCGCCCGGAACACCGAGACGGCGAAGGCGCTCATCGCCTCCCTGGCCTCGCGTACCGACCTTCCCCTGCGCACGGACATCGACGTACGCCATGAGGAACTGCTGGCATGGGTCAAGGAGCGCGGTCTCGCCTCCGTGAGTTTCAACGCGGTCATGACGTACGGCATCGGGGAGTTGCCCGGCGACTGGACACGGCGGTTCGCTCCGCTCACCGTGGCCGCGGGCTAAACCCGGCGACACGGCCTGAAACGAGCAACCGCCCGCTCAGGGATGAGCGGGCGGTTCGCCGGTACAGCGCGCTCCGGGCGCCTGCCCTTCTAGGCGAGGGTCTGCACCGCGGCCGTGGCGAACCCGTGGTCCTGCTCCGGTGCACCGCCACCGACTCCGATCGCGCCGATCAGGCGGCCGTCACGGTGGACCGGCACACCGCCGGCGATGAACAGGAGCGGACGGTCGAGCGCGGTCGGCAGGGTGTGGAAGAGCCCTCCGGGCTGGACGGCCTCGACGAGATCCGCGGTGGGAGTGCCGAGCTGCAGTGCCGTGTAGGCCTTGCGGGTGCTGGTCTCGCCCGAGATCAGCACCGCTCGGTCGTCGCGCCGGAAGGCGAGCAGGTGGCCGCCCGCGTCGAGGACCGTGACGCTGACCTTGACGTCCGCGGCTTCCGCGGCACGACGGGCGGCCGTGACGAGCGCCTCGGCGTCCTGGATGGTCAGCGGGGTGACGGTGGTGGTGCTCATGAGGGTCTCTCCTTGCGAGGTGGTGCGGTGTGGGGGATGGCGGCCGACTCCTAGTTGTGGATGACGGCCCGCGCTCAGTTGTGGACGACAGCCTGCTGCTGCACGGAGAGGGCCTGTTCCGCCTTCACAGCGGCCGGCTCCACGGAATCGGCCGAGCCTGAACGGCGCTCCAGCGCGGCCGACAGGACAGCGAGCAGCAGGGCGGCGGCGGCCAGGACGGCGCCCACCCAGTTGGGGGCGGTGTAGCCCATGCCGGCCGCGATCACGACGCCGCCGAGCCAGGCCGAGAGGGCGTTGCCGAGGTTGAAGGCACCGATGTTCACGGCGGAGGCGAGAGTGGGAGCGCCGTGCGCCTGGTCGAGCACCCGCTTCTGCAGCGGCGGAACGGTGGCGAACCCGAGGGCCCCGATCAGCGTGATGGTCACGGCCGCCGCGATCTTGTTGTGCGCGGTGAGGGTGAACAGGGCGAGTACGACCGCGAGGGCGCCCAGTGACACGTACAGCATCGGCATCAGGGCGCGGTCGGCGAACCTGCCGCCGATGAGGTTGCCGCCGACCATGCCGAGGCCGAAGAGGACGAGCAGCCAGGTGACGGAGCCGTCGGCGTAACCGGTGACGTTGGTCATCATCGGTGCGATGTAGGTGATCGCCGCGAAGACTCCGCCGAAGCCGAGCACGGTCATCGCCATGGCGAGCAGGACCTGGACGTTCTTGAAGGCGGCCAGTTCGTGACGCAGGTGCACGCCTTCCGGCTTGGGCATGTCGGGTACCAGCTTGGCGATGCCGGCCAGGCCGAGGACGCCCAGCGCGGCGACGACCGTGAAGGTCACGCGCCAGCCTGCGGACTGTCCGATGAGGGTGCCCAGCGGTACGCCGACGACGTTGGCGACGGTCAGGCCGGTGAACATCATGGCGATGGCGCCGGCCTTCTTGTCCGGCGCGACCAGGTCGGCTGCGACGACCGAACCGATGCCGAAGAAGGCACCGTGCGCGAGCGAGGCGATCACGCGTCCGATCAGCATGACGGTGAAGGTGGGGGCGACCGCGGAGATCAGGTTGCCGACGATGAAGAGTCCCATCAGCAGCATCAGCATCCGCTTGCGGGAGATCTTGGTGCCGAGCACGGTCATGAGGGGCGCGCCGAACATGACTCCGAGCGCGTAGCCGGTCACGAGGAAACCCGCGGTGGGGATGGAGACACCGAAGTCGCCGGCGACCTCGGGCAGCAAGCCCATGATCACGAACTCGGTGGTTCCGATTCCGAAGGCCCCGATCGCGAGGGCCAGAAGCGCGAGAGGCATGGGGACGACCTTCCAGGAAGATTGCAGGAGCACTTTACGTGCGTTCACAATAGTTGCAGACGCGGGTTAAGTGCAAGCGCAGGATATTGCGGCCGTGCCCTATCCTGGTGTCAGCCACTCCGGGACGGAGGAAATGCCATGACAGCGACGGACCCCGCGCTCACCGCTCTCGCTCAGGGCTGGTGCGCCCTCTCTCTGCTGCACGGGAGGATCGAGGCGCACATCGAACGAGCCCTGCAGACGCGGCACGGTCTGAGCGTGCGCGAGTACTCGCTTCTCGACGTCCTCAGCCGCCAGCACGACGGCGACGGCGGCCATCTGCAGATGAAGCAGGTCGCCGACGCGGTCGTCCTCAGCCAGAGCGCCACCACACGACTGGTGACCCGACTGGAGGACCGAGGCCTGCTCTCGCGCTACCTGTGCCCGACCGACCGCCGTGGCATCTACACGAACGTGAGCGATGCGGGGCTCAAGCTCCTGGAGGAGGCTCGGCCCACCAACGACGTCGCCCTGCGGGAGGCGCTGGACGAGGCGGCCAGGAGCCCTGAGCTGGCCCCGCTGGTTCGCGTGGTGGAGTCGGCCAGCCTGCCCGCGCCCGCGTAGGCAGGTCCACGAGTGGAAGCGGCTGTGCCGTTCTCGTTCCGCACAGCTGCCTAGGCTGACGCCATGGGAGATCTTGAGATACGCCCCGCGGTCGCCGATGACATCCCCGCGATCGTCGCGATGCTCGCCGACGACCCGCTGGGCTCGCAGCGTGAGTCGCCGGACGACCTCACGCCGTACCTGGCCGCACTGGAACGCCTCAGCAAGGATCCGAACCAGCACGTGGTCGTCGCTGTGCGGGAGAGCCGGGTCGTCGGCACGCTCCAGCTGACGATCGTTCCCGGGCTGTCCCGCAAGGGAGCGACGCGCTCGATCATCGAAGCCGTACGCGTGCACGCCGACGAGCGGGGCAGCGGTCTGGGCACCCGTTTCATCGAGTGGGCCGTGGATCTCTCCCGAAGCGAGGGCTGCCAGTTGGTACAGCTGACATCGGACGCCACGCGGACGGATGCACACCGGTTCTACGAGCGCCTGGGCTTCACCGCGTCACACGTCGGGTTCAAGCTGCAGCTCTGAGACCCGTCCCGGTGACATCGGGTCAGAGGTCATGACATTGCACGGTGTGCCGAGGGGTGTCGTGTTTCACGTGAAACACGACACCCCTCGGCACAGCACTCCACGCGGTGGGTCCGGTAAGGCGGCTACTTGATCCCCCGCCACCCCTCGGGGTCCATTCCACCCGGGATCGGAGCGCCTTCACCGTACGGCTGACGGGTGAACACGAACGAGCCGAGGTCCAGGTGGGTCACCGACCCGCCAGGCCCCTCTACGGCCCGTAGAAGCTCACCGGCGTAGTAGCCGTCGAGCCCGGTCCAGGTCCCGTCGCCCTCGGCACGGAAACGCGAGCGCCGGCCATTGCCGGCCAGGGGCCCGAGCGTCACACCCCCGTCGGACGTGAGGCGCAGCGCGAAAGCATGCGTTCCCCAATACCAGGGCCCGGCCAACTCAAGTACGGTCCGGTCGACTTCGGGCAGCGGCCGCCACGGCTCGGGAATCCGGGGCTCGGCCTCCGCGACGATCCTCACGAGGTCGGCGGCGACCGTCGCCACCGGTGGACCCGAGGTGCAGTTCGCGAGAACGACGGCGGCGATATCGTCCTCGACGCTGATCATGAGCCCGGCGAGAAAGCCCGGGAGGGAACCGCCGTGCCCCACCAGGGTCCGGCCGTTCCGATGCTGAACCTGCATACCGAGCCCGTACGCGGCACCGGCCGCCACCTCCTCCGGTTCGGCGGGCGCGGCGGGCGTCCGCATCTCCCGTACGGACTCCGCACTCAGCACCCGGTCGTCGCCCCGTGCGAGGAAGACGGCGAAGCGCGCCAGGTCGCCGCTGGTCGACCAGAGCTGACCGGCCGGTGCCATCAGTCCAAGGTCCTCGACCGGCTCGGGAAGCATGACGTCCGCCCAGGGGTGCACGGCCCAGCCACCCGCATGAGGCGCTTGCGGCTGTCCGGTCGTCCGGTGCAGTTTCAGCGGTTCGAGCACCTCGCCGCGCAGGACCTCCTCCCAGGGAGCGCCCCGCAGTTCCTCGATCAATGCGCCCAGCAGCGTGTAGCCGGGGTTCGAGTAGTGGAACCGCCGGCCGACCGGATGCCGGTGCGGCTGCTCGCCCAGGACGTCGGCGAGTTCGGGACGCAGCGATCCGGGGGTGCGCTCCCACCAGGGCCCGGGCGACTCCGCCGCCAACCCGGCTGTGTGTGCGAGGAGTTCGGCGATCGTCGCCTCTCCCGCGCCGGTTCCCGGGAGATGCTTCTCCAGCGGATCACCGAGGTCGAGCAGGCCTTCGTCCCGCAGCCGCAGGACCAGGACGGCCGTGAAGGTCTTGGTGATGGACCCGATGCGGTACTGCACGTTCTCGTCGGGTCCGTGCCCGTCCACCGAGGTACGGGACCCGTGCCAGACCGCGTGCCCGCCCCGCACCACCGCCGCGACCAACGACGGCGCACGCCCCTGCGCTTGAGCGGTGGCGATTCTGTGCAGCAGGGCCCGGCGGGTGGCAGGCAGGAGTTCTTCGGCGGAAGTCGTCGTCATGGCCCCAGTCCATCTGCCCCGACGTCCCACGTCGAGCGCATTCGGCCCCGACCTGGTTTCTCCTGAGGAGAGATCAGGTCTGTGCCATGTCCACGAAGCGGGAGTAGTGGCCCTGGAAAGCGACCGTGATGGTGGCCGTCGGGCCGTTACGGTGCTTGCCCACGATGATGTCCGCCTCGCCCGCGCGCGGTGACTCCTTCTCGTACGCGTCCTCGCGGTGCAACAGGATCACCATGTCCGCGTCCTGCTCGATGGAACCGGATTCACGGAGGTCGGAGACCATCGGCTTCTTGTCCGTGCGCTGCTCGGGACCACGGTTCAGCTGGGACAGCGCGATGACGGGCAGTTCCAGCTCCTTGGCCAGCAGCTTCAGGTTTCGCGACATGTCCGAGACTTCCTGCTGCCTGCTCTCGGAACGCCCCTTGCCGCCCGACTGCATCAGCTGCAGGTAGTCGATGATGACGAGCTTCAGGTCGGCACGCTGTTTGAGGCGGCGGCACTTGGCCCGGATCTCCATCATCGACAGGTTCGGGGAGTCGTCGATGTAGAGGGGAGCGGCCGAGACGTCCGGCATCCGGCGGGCGAGCCGGGTCCAGTCCTCGTCGGTCATAGTGCCGGAGCGCATGTGGTGCAGGGCCACGCGCGCCTCGGCGGACAGCAGACGCATGGCGATCTCGTTGCGGCCCATTTCGAGCGAGAAGATCACGCTCGGCATGTTGTGCTTGATGGAGCAGGCTCGGGCGAAGTCCAGCGCCAGCGTCGACTTACCCATCGCGGGACGGGCCGCGATGATGATCATCTGACCGGGGTGCAGACCGTTTGTCAGCTGGTCGAGGTCGGTGAAGCCGGTCGGCACACCGGTCATCTCCCCCGAGCGCGAACCGATCGCCTCGATCTCGTCGAGCGCGCCCTCCATGATGTCGCCGAGCGGCAGATAGTCCTCGGTCGTGCGCTGCTCGGTGACCGCGTAGATCTCGGCCTGGGCGCTGTTGACGATCTCGTCCACGTCGCCGTCGGCCGCGTAACCCATCTGCGTGATGCGCGTACCGGCCTCGACCAGGCGGCGCAGGACCGCCCGCTCGTGGACGATCTCCGCGTAGTACTCGGCGTTGGCCGCCGTCGGGACCGTCTGGACCAGTGTGTGCAGATACGAGGCGCCGCCGACCTTGGTGATCTCGCCGCGCTTGGTGAGTTCGGCGGCGACCGTGATCGGGTCGGCCGGCTCGCCCTTGGCGTAGAGGTCGAGAATCGCGCCGTAGACGGTCTCGTGCGCCGGCCGGTAGAAGTCGTGGCCCTTGAGCACCTCGACCACGTCGGCGATGGCATCCTTCGAGAGCAGCATGCCGCCGAGGACGGACTGCTCCGCGTCCAGGTCCTGTGGTGGCACCCGTTCGAAGGACGATCCCCCGCCGTCCCAGCCACCGCTGTCCGAACCGCGGTCGTGCTGGTCCTCCCGGCTCCGGCCGCCACCGTCGCGGCGCTGTCGGGAGGCGGGCAGACGGTCACTGGGACCGCTGTCGGCCCACGGGTCGTCCAAGGGCTCGGAAATACTCACCGGGCCACCTCCTCCCGTCCGCCGAGCGGACCTCGCCATGCCCTTTATTCCTACGGCACGACACTGACAAATGAGACGCCCAACTCCGGTTCTGACGCGTCGGTTTTGCGAGGTTTCCGAGGACGGAGGAGGGAGAGGGTGCCGCACCACGGTAGGCCCGCGGGCACCGTCAGCCAATCTGGTTATCCACAGGCCATGTGGACGACGGCCCCGATGCTGTGGAGAACTCCGCAAAACCTGTGCACGACCCGGTGGACAGCCCTGTGAACAAGCCCTCAGCCTGTTTTCCACACCGGCTCTGACCTGCACATACCCCGTCCACCGGCTGTGCAGAAGAAAAACTTTCCGACTCGGGCCAAGATCGATGCGAATGGCGCGCGGTGGTACGTCGCACGAGTTTGCCAGTAAGGGGCACAGGATAGTTGCATCTCTTACCTGTGGAAGATTAGATTGATGTGCATGACACAGGCTCCAGCGGCCCCCAAGGCCACCCGGCGACGGCACGACCGAGAGATCGTCGCGCTGGCCGTTCCGGCCTTCGGCGCGCTCATCGCCGAGCCTCTTTTCCTCATGGCCGACACCGCCATCGTCGGCCATCTCGGCACCGCCCAACTCGCCGGCCTCGGAGTCGCGTCAGCTCTCCTCACCACGGCCGTGAGCATCTTCGTCTTCCTCGCATACGCCACCACGGCCGCCGTCGCCCGACGCGTCGGGGCGGGCGACCTTCAGGCCGCCATCCGCCAGGGGATGGACGGTATCTGGCTCGCCCTGCTGCTCGGCATCGCTGTCATCGCCGTCTTCCTGCCCACCGCACCCGCGCTGGTGGAACTCTTCGGGACCTCGGACACCGCCGCGCCCTACGCCATCACGTATCTGCGCATCTCGGCGCTCGGCATCCCCGCGATGCTCATTGTCCTTGCCGCCACCGGCGTACTGCGGGGTCTGCAGAACACCAGGACACCGCTCTATGTCGCCATCGCCGGCTTCGTCGCCAACGCGGTCCTGAACGCGGGCCTCGTCTACGGCGCGGACCTCGGCATCGCCGGCTCCGCCTGGGGAACCGTCATCGCCCAGTTCGGAATGGCCGCCGCCTACCTCTTCGTGGTCGTCCGCGGCGCCCGTAAACACGGCGCCTCCCTGCGACCCGACGCTGCCGGGATACGCGCCTGCGCCCAAGCCGGTGCACCCCTGCTCGTCCGCACCCTCTCCCTGCGAGCGGTGCTGATGATCGCCACCGCTGTCGCCGCGCGCCTAGGGGACGCCGACATCGCGGCCCACCAGATCATCCTGTCCCTGTGGAGCCTGCTCGCCTTCGCGCTCGACGCCATCGCCATCGCGGGGCAAGCCATCATCGGGCGTTACCTCGGCGCGGGCGACACCCAAGGAGCCCGTGAAGCCTGTCGACGCATGGTGGAGTGGGGTGTCGCCGTCGGAGTCGTGCTCGGCGGCCTGGTGATCGCCTGCCGCCCCCTGTTCCTTCCGCTGTTCACCAGCGACTCGGCCGTCCACGACATCGCGCTGCCCGCACTGCTCATGGTGGCGCTCTCCCAGCCGATCTGCGGCATCGTCTATGTCCTGGACGGCGTACTGATGGGCGCGGGTGACGGCCCGTACCTGGCGCGGGCCATGGTGCTCGTCCTGGCGGTCTTCGCTCCGGTGGCGCTGCTCATTCCCACCCTCGGTGGCGGTCTCACCGCCGTCTGGGCGGCGATGACCCTCATGATGACCGTCCGCATGCTGACCCTGTGGCTGCGCACCCGCTCGGGCCGCTGGATCGTCACGGGCGCTACGCGCTGACTGTTTCACGTGAAACACGGCCCTGTTGTTTCACGTGAAACCGGGACACTTCCGTTTCACGTGAAACAAGACATTGATCAACTTGGAGCAAGATCGACCTGGAGCATCAAGACAGAACAGCAAGAAGGGCCGCACCCACGCGGGGTGCGGCCCTTCTTTCAGCTCTGCTGAGCGCAGCGGTCAGGCTGCGACAACCTCGATGTTGACCTTGGCGGCCACCTCGGGGTGCAGACGCACGGACGTCTCGTGAGCGCCCAGCGTCTTGATCGGCGAGCCCAGCTCGATGCGGCGCTTGTCGACCTCGGGGCCACCGGAAGCCTTGATCGCCGAAGCGACGTCGGCCGGGGTGACGGAGCCGAAGAGACGGCCGGCGTCGCCGGAGCGGACGGCCAGGCGGACCTTGACGCCCTCAAGGCGCGCCTTGATCTCGTTGGCCTGCTCGATCGTCGCGATCTCGTGGATCTTGCGAGCACGACGGATCTGCTCGACGTCCTTCTCGCCGCCCTTGGTCCAGCGGATGGCAAAGCTCCGCGGGATCAGGTAGTTGCGAGCGTAGCCGTCCTTGACGTCGACGACGTCGCCCGCGGCACCGAGGCCGGAGACCTCGT
Source organism: Streptomyces dioscori (assembly GCF_003024195.1). GTDB lineage: Bacteria > Actinomycetota > Actinomycetes > Streptomycetales > Streptomycetaceae > Streptomyces > Streptomyces dioscori. The sequence goes on along the minus strand of NZ_KZ679052.1, from coordinate 36,526 downwards.
GGGTGAGGATGATCTTCATGTTTCGGTCACCCTTCCCTTATCGCGCGGTGGAGGTGTAGGGCAGCAGCGCCATCTCACGGCTGTTCTTCACGGCCGTGGCGACGTCACGCTGGTGCTGAGTGCAGTTGCCGGTCACGCGGCGGGCACGGATCTTGCCGCGGTCGGAAATGAACTTCCGCAGCATGTTCGTGTCCTTGTAGTCCACGTACGTGACCTTGTCCTTGCAGAATGCGCAGACCTTCTTCTTAGGCTTGCGCACAGGCGGCTTCGCCATGTGTGTCTCTCCTGTTTGATCAAGAAGTGTGGGTACGGCCCACCCTCTTCGGCCCTGGGCCTAGAAGGGGGGCTCGTCCGAGTAGCCGCCACCGGAACCGCCGGAGCCGCCGGAGTTTCCACCCCAGCCACCGCCGCCGCCACCGCTGCCGCCGGCCTGGTTGCCGCCGCCCGCAGGAGCGCTGGTCGCCCAGGGGTCGTCGGCGGGAGCACCGCCGCCGCCCTGCTGCTGACCGCCGCCGGAGCCTCCGCCCCAGCTGCCGCCCTGCTGGCCGCCGCCACCGCCGCCGCCGCTGTAACCGCCCTGGCCACCTCGGCCGGTGGTCTTGGTGACCTTGGCCGTGGCGGTCTTCAGGCTGGCGCCGACTTCCTCGACGTCCAGCTCGTAGACCGTGCGCTTGACGCCCTCACGGTCCTCGTAGGACCGCTGCTTCAGCCGGCCCTGCACGATGACGCGCATGCCTCGCTGGAGCGACTCCGCGACGTTCTCCGCCGCCTGACGCCAGACCGAGCAGGTCAGGAACAGGCTTTCGCCGTCCTTCCACTCGTTGGTCTGACGGTCGAAGGTGCGGGGAGTGGACGCGACACGGAACTTCGCGACCGCCGCACCGGACGGGGTGAAGCGCAGCTCGGGGTCGTCGACAAGATTGCCGACGACCGTGATGACGGTCTCGCCTGCCATGGGGGAACCTCTCGGCGGGTTTGCTGCTGGCTGCTTGGTGCTGCTACTCGATGCCCGAGTTCAGCTGAGCTGGAAAGCTCAGTGGGTCTCGGGACGGAGGACCTTGGTCCGGAGGACCGACTCGTTCAGGTTCATCTGGCGGTCGAGCTCCTTGACGACCGCAGGCTCGGCCTGCAGGTCGATGACCGAGTAGATGCCCTCGGGCTTCTTCTTGATCTCGTACGCGAGACGACGACGGCCCCACGTGTCGACCTTCTCGACCTTTCCGTTCGCCTCACGGACGACGGAGAGGAAGTTCTCGATCAGCGGCGAGACAGCACGCTCTTCGAGATCGGGGTCGAGGATGACCATGACTTCGTAGTGACGCATGTGTAACCCACCTCCTTTGGACTCAGCGGCCACGGTCGTTCCGTGGCAGGAGGGTTGTGATGCGTTCGCAACGGTATCGGCAGCCACTGACAATCGGACCGCCGATCAGTGAACTGAGCGAGGGACCGTGCCGTGGCCTGGGCAGACACCGGTGCAGACGCTACAGACTACCCGCTCACCGGCTTCCGGTTGAAATCCGGGCCCGGTGACCCTCAGTCTGTACTCATCGGGTGTGTATGGCGCTACGATGCGCCACCTTCCGCAGGAGGTGCCAGATGGCACAGACATTGCGACCCAACACCGCCGGTTCTCTCTTCGCCACCGACCACAAGCCGCATCCGCTCCAGGACACGCTGCTCGCCGTGACGCTGGTCCTCGGATTGACGGCCTTCGTCTCCGCGATGTTCCACAGCCTCCATCTGCTCAGTTCGTGGGCGGGGCTGATCGGCATCATCACCGGCGCGTACGGACAGTTCGTCTCCGAGACCACCAGGGAACGGTTCGGACTGATCCTCGGTCTGGGTGCCTCCGCCGTCGGCTTCCTCCTCGGCATGGCGCACGGCGGCCTCTTCGGCGGCGTCATCGGCTGACGACGCCCCCCATCACGTCTCAAGGGGCCCCGGCCGCGCACCGGCCGGGGCCCGGGACGCATACGGCCAGACGGGGCGCTCGCAGGGCGCAGTAGGCTTCGGCGCGAGAGCCGGAGCCCCTGTACCCATGGGGACACACCAGCCGAGGAGCGCCCCACAATGAGCCTGACCCTGAGGACCATCAGCCGCGAGCAGCATCTGGCGTACATCCAGAGCCTGCCCGCGGCCAGCCACATGCAGGTCCCCGCCTGGGCAGATGTCAAGGCGGAGTGGCGCTCCGAGAGCCTCGGATGGTTCGACGACAGGTCCGGCGAGATCGTCGGTGCGGGCCTGGTGCTGTACCGCCAGCTGCCCAAGATCAAGCGGTATCTCGCCTATCTGCCCGAGGGCCCGGTCATCAACTGGTTCGCGCCGAATCTGACCGAGTGGCTGGATCCGATGCTCGCGCACCTCAAGCAGCAGGGTGCCTTCTCCGTGAAGATGGGCCCGCCGGTGATCATCCGGCGCTGGGAGGCCACCTCGATCAAGAGGGGCATCCAGGACCCGGACGTGAAGCGCCTGCGCGACATCGAGGCCGACTTCATCGAACCGCGCGCCTTCGAGGTCGCCGACAAGCTCCGGCGCATGGGCTGGCAGCAGGGCGAGGACGGCGGGGCGGGCTTCGGCGACGTACAGCCCCGCTACGTCTACCAGGTGCCGCTGGCCAACCGGTCGCTTGAGGACGTCCACAAGGGCTTCAACCAGCTCTGGCGGCGCAACATCAAGAAGGCTGAGAAGGCCGGCGTCGAGGTCGTCCAGGGCGGCTACCAGGACCTGGAGGAGTGGCAGCGCCTCTACGAGATCACGGCGCTGCGCGATCACTTCCGGCCCCGGCCGCTCGCGTACTTCCAGCGGATGTGGACGGCCCTCAACACCGAGGACCCCAACCGCATGCGGCTGTACTTCGCGCGGCACGAGGGTGTGAACCTGTCCGCCGCGACGATGCTGGTCGTCGGCGGGCACGTCTGGTACTCCTACGGCGCCTCCGACAACATCGGGCGGGAGTTCCGGCCCTCGAACGCCATGCAGTGGCGGATGCTCCGCGACTCCTACGCGCTCGGCGCGACCGTCTACGACCTGCGCGGCATCTCCGACTCGCTGGACGAGACCGATCACCTTTTCGGCCTCATCCAGTTCAAGGTGGGTACTGGCGGACAGGCCGCCGAATACATCGGGGAGTGGGACTTCCCGCTCAACAAACTGCTCCACAAGGCGCTCGACATCTACATGTCGCGCCGCTGACGCACCAGAATTCGTCTTCGTACCACCGACATACGCTGCTACACCGCTGCCACGAGAAAGGTTCCAGGTCCGGCCATGGCGCTCACGCTCTACGTCGACACCGCACGCTGGCGGGCGCACCACAAGCACGTGTCCGAGCAGTTCCCGGGACTCGTCCCCGTCTGCAAGGGCAACGGCTACGGCTTCGGCCATGAGCGGCTCGCCGACGAGGCCACCCGCCTGGGCTCGGACGTCCTGGCCGTCGGCACGACCTACGAGGCGGCGCGGATCAAGGACTGGTTCGGCGGCGACCTTCTGGTGCTGACGCCGTTCAGGCGGGGCGAGGAGCCCGTACCGCTTCCCGACCGTGTCATCCGGTCCGTCTCGTCCGTCGACGGCGTCTACGGCCTCGTGGGCGCCCGTGTCGTCATCGAGGTCATGTCCTCCATGAAGCGGCACGGGGTGAGCGAGCGGGATCTGCCGCAGCTGCACGCCGCCATAGAGAACGTGCGCCTGGAGGGCTTCGCCATCCACCTGCCCCTGGACCGTACCGACGGCTCGGACGCCGTCGAGGAGGTCATCGGCTGGATGGACCGGCTGCGCGCGGCGCGGCTGCCGCTGCACACGATGTTCGTCAGCCATCTCAAGGCCGACGAGCTGGCCCGGCTGCAGCAGCAGTTCCCGCAGACCCGCTTCCGGGCCCGTATCGGCACGCGGCTGTGGCTGGGGGACCACGACGCGACCGAGTACCGCGGAGCCGTCCTGGACGTCTCGGCCGTCGCCAAGGGCGACCGTTTCGGCTACCGGCAGCAGAAGGTCGCCTCGGACGGCTGGCTGGTCGTCGTGGCGGGCGGTACGTCGCACGGGGTGGGTCTGGAGGCCCCCAAGGCCCTGCACGGCGTCATGCCGCGCGCCAAGGGCGTCGCCCGGGCCGGCCTCGCCACGGTCAACCGGAACCTCTCTCCGTTCGTCTGGGGCGGCAAGCAGCGCTGGTTCGCGGAGCCCCCGCACATGCAGGTCTCGATCCTCTTCGTGCCCTCGGACGCTCCCGAGCCGAAGGTCGGCGAGGAACTGGTGGCCCATCTTCGGCACACCACCACGCAGTTCGACCGCGTCGTGGAGCGCTGACCGCGGGGCGCCCCGCGCCGCGCCCCCACACGGGCGAAAGGCCGTACACGGACTCCGTGTACGGCCTTTCGTGTGTCTGCCCCGCTCCTGTTCGCTCAGAGCGAACCCGGATCTCTCCCGCCCTTGCCCTCGCCTGCGCCCCATTCCACGTACGGGCCGTCGAAGTGGGCCGCGTGCCGGGGCGGATGGGCCGCGGGGCCCAGGACGAAGACGTCCTGGGCGCCGTCCAGCACACCGCCCGACGGATCGTCGTCCCCGGAGCGGCGCACCACGTCCCGCTCGGGCATGAGGATGTCGCGCACGATCACGGCGCACAGGTAGAGCGTGCCGAGGAGGTGGACGGCGATGGCCAGCTGGTAGCCCTCCTGGGGCAGTCCCTTGTGGGCGTCGCCGCTGGTCGTGTAGGCGAGGTACATCCAGATCCCGAGGAAGTACGCGACCTCGCACGCCTGCCAGATCAGGAAGTCCCGCCACTTCGGGCGGGCCAGCACGGCGAGGGGAACCAGCCACAGTACGTACTGCGGCGAATAGACCTTGTTGGTGAGGATGAAGGCCGCGACGATCAGGAACGCCAGCTGGGCGAAGCGGGGCCGGCGCGGAGCGCCCAGCGTGAGCGCCGCGACGCCCGCGCAGGACAGCAGCATCAGTACAGAAGCCCACGTGTTGACGGTGTCGGTGTCGAGCGCCGTGTCGCTGCGCTGGGAGAGGATCAGCCAGAAGGAGCCGAAGTCGACTCCGCGTTCCTGGCTGAACGTGTAGAACTTCGACCAGCCCTCGGGCGCCAGGAGCATGACCGGAAGGTTCACGGCCAGCCAGGCACCCGCGGCGCCGAGCAGGCCGGTGCCGAACGCACGCCATCTGCCCGCCCGCCAGCACAGCACGAGCAGCGGCCCCAGCAGCAGCACGGGATAGAGCTTGGCGGCCGTGGCGAGCCCCAGGAGGACCCCGAAGGCGAGCGGACGGCTCCGGGACCACATCAGCATCGCCGCGGCCGTCAGAGCGACAGCCAGGAGGTCCCAGTTGATGGTGGCGGTCAGCGCGAAGGCGGGCGCCAGAGCGACCAGCAGGCCGTCCCAGGGCCGCCGCCGGTGGGTGCGGGTCACGCAGACGGCGATGACGGCCGTGCAGGCCATCAGCATCCCCGCGTTGACCATCCAGTAGACCTGCTCCTGGTCCTGGATGCTTCCGCTGCCCGGCGTGAGCCAGGAGGCGACCTCCATGAACACGCCGGTCAGGACCGGGTATTCGAGGTACTCCATGTCGCCTTCGAGCTTGTCGAAGTACGGCACGAGCCCGTCGGCGAAGCCACGCCCCTGGTAGAGGTGCGGAATGTCCGAATAGCAGGCGTGCGTGTACTGGGAACTGGCCCCGAAGAACCAGGCACCGTCGTAGCAGGGCAGTTTCTGCACCATGCCGAGGGCGAACATGCCGATCGCGACGAGTGCGACGACCCGTACGGGAGTCCACCAGGACGTCCCCGTCAGCGCGCGCCGCCCGAGGGGACCGCCGAACAGTTCACTGCCGGTCGCCGCGACCGGGTCCTCCTTGGTCGGCGGCACCAGATCTGGCTCGTGCACGCTCGCGCGCGTCGTTTCTGCACTGGGCATGCCGCACATCCTGCCGTACGTGTCTGGGAATACGCCGAGGGCGGGCGGGTTCGGGCCCGGCAGGCGCCCGCCGGGGCGCCTGACCTCGTAGAACGCGCGTGGTCAACACAGCACGAGTGGTCGGCAACGCACGAGTGGCCGGTAAAACGCGAGTGGCCGCCGACCGGAGCCGGCGACCACGTCGCGTCGAGGGAACTTCTACCCGCTAGCCCGAGGACCCCTGGAACAGGCCCCCGTTGCCATTGCCTCTGCTGTTCCCGCCGTCCTCTTCCTCGGACTCCGAGGTCGAGGGACTCGCGCCGCCGTCCGTGCCGCCGGTGTCGGTCTCGCCGGTGCTGGCTCCACCGTCGTCCTCGCAGCCGAAGCCGAAGGCGCCACAGGACTCACTCGTGGTGGGACTCGGGGAGGGCTCGCTCCTGGTCGGCGTGGGCTCCGGCTCCTCGGTCTCTTCCTCCTCCTCCGTCTCGGTGGGCGTCGGAGTCGGGGTCGGAACCACGACGTCGTTGACGACCTCACCGATGGGCTCGGGCGTCGGGAACTGCTCGACCTTCGTGCCCTTGAGCGCCTGCTCCATGTAGTCGTGCCAGATCTCGGCCGGGAACGAGGCGCCGTGGATCTTGTCCTGGCCACCCGTTCCGTACATCTCCAGGAACTCGCGCTTCTTGTTCGACTCGTCGTCGTCCATGCGGTACATGGAGATCGCGGTCGAGAGCTGCGGGGTGTAGCCGACGAACCAGGCGGACTTGTTGCCGTCGGTCGTACCGGTCTTGCCCGCCACCGGCCGGTTGCTCAGCTTCGCCGCGGTACCGGTGCCCTCGTCGACGACGGTCTTGAGGACGTCGGTGACGTTATCGGCGACCTGCTCCGTGAAGGCCTGCTTCGCCTTGGCCGAGTTCTCGTGCGTGAAGACCGTTCCGTCCTTGTCGGTGATCTCGTCGACCGAGTACGGCTCGTTCTGCTTGCCGCTCGCCGCGAAGGTGGCGTACGCGCCGGCCATGCGGATCGCGCTCGGGTCGGAGGTACCGATGGAGAAGGACGGGAAGTTGGCGCTGGCCAGGCTGCCTTCCTTGATGCCGGCGTCCACGGCGGACTCCCGCACCTTGTCCAGGCCGACGTTCATGCCCAGCTGGACGTAGGCGGAGTTCGAGGAGACCCTCATCGCCTCACGCAGGTCGATCTGGAAGGTGGGCGGGTTGTACGACTCGTCGCCGTCGTTCCGCTGCAGCCATTCCTTCTCGTCCTTGTCCTTCCAGACCGTCCCGTCGTAGTCCTCGATCTTCAGCTTGTTCTTGCCGCTGTAGAGGCTCTTGGGGGAGACCTGGATGCGCTCGTCCTGGGCCTGGGTCGGCTCCAGGTCGGGATCCCGCACGCCCCACTTCATGGCCGCCGCGAGGACGAACGGCTTGAAGGTCGAACCGACCTGGGCGCCCGTCTGGTCGGCGTTGTTGGTGAAGTGCTCGGTCGCGTCCACACCGCCGTAGATCGCCTTGATGGCGCCCGTCTCCGGGTCCACGGAAGCCCCGCCGAACTGGACGTGCTTGTCCGTCTTCGGCCGTTCCTTCTCCTTGATGTTCTCCTTGCGGACCTTCTTCACCGCGGCTTCGAGCTGAGTGACCTTCTTCTTGTCGAAGGTCGTGTGGATCTCGTAGCCGCCGTCACGCAGCTGCTTCTCGGTGATCCCGGTCTTCTCGCTGTTGTTGACGATGTACGCCTTGGCGAGGTCGACCAGGTAACCGACCTGACCGCCCAGCTGGGCGTTGGACCGCGGGCTCTGCAGCGTGGGGAAGTCGGGGTACTTGTTCCGTACCGACTCCTCCAGGTGCCCGTCCTTGACCATCTCGCCGAGGATCCAGCGCCAGCGGGTCTCGGCCCGCTCGCGGTTGGCCGCGGGGGTGGCGGACGGGTCGATCGACTCCGCGCCCGCCGGGTCGTAGTACGTGGCGCCCTTGAGCACCGACGCCAGGAAGGCGCACTGGCTCGGGTTGAGGTCCTCGGCGTCCTTGTCGAAGTACGTACGCGCGGCGGCCTGGATCCCGTAGGCGCCGCGGCCGTAGTAGGCCGAGTTCAGATAGCCGGCCATGATGTCTTCTTTGTCGACATTGGCGCCGACCTTGATGGAGACGAAGAGCTCCTTGAACTTACGGGAGATCGTCTGCGACTGGTCCTCCAGCATCGCGTTCTTCACGTACTGCTGGGTGATCGTGGAGCCGCCCTGGGTCTGACCGCCCTTGGCCATGTTGAACAGCGCCCGGCCGATACCCATGGGGTCGACGCCACGGTCGTTCTCGAACGTCTTGTTCTCGGCCGAGATGACGGCGTAGCGCATCTCCTTGGGAATCCGGGAGTAGTCGATGATCTGCCGGTTCGTCTCACCACCGGTGGCGACCATCTGCGTGCCGTCGGCCCAGTAGTAGACGTTGTTCTGCGCCTCCGCCGTCTTGGCGACGTCCGGCAGGCCCACCAGCGCGTACGCGACTCCCGCGACCGCCATCATGCTGCCGAAGAAGCCGATGAACAGTCCCGTCACGAGCTTCCAGGACGGCACCCAACGTGCCGCCCCGTACTTGCCCGCGCGCGGGTAGTCGATGATCCGCTTCTTCGGCGGTACGGACCCTCGCCCGCGCCCACGGCCTCCCTGCGCCGCGCCGTCGGCCGCTCTGCGTCGACCGGCGCCGCTGCTGTTTCTCTGTGACGCCCTCCGGGCCTCGGCACGACTGCCGTACGGGCGTTCCTCACCCCCCGAGTCGTATGAATCGGAAGGAGACTCGGTTGCGCCTCGCGGTGCCGCACGGCGGCTGGAGGACGAGCCGGTCTGGCCGCGTCGGGCCGCGGCACGTCCGCCACCCTGCGGCTGCGGCGATTTGCGACGGTGCTCGCTCATCGAACGATTACTCCTCGGGCAGGCGCACCTGAGCGCACCTGGAAACGGCAGCTGGTTTCCGGTCCCCCCGAAGTACGGATGCGGTCGTTTTTACATTCATCCGTACTGCACCGAGGACAAGGACGTCCCCAGGCGTCACTCGGTTCCCGGTGGTTTGCATGGCGGACAGACTACGCACCGTCAAAACCTGCCTAGCACCGAAGTTCACCCCAAATCAGGCAACTTGCTTCCTACTAATCGGTGATGTGACGCCGTTCACCGTGCCCCCTCTTGTCGCAGGGAGAGGACCGATCTATCGTGTCGATGTATCGAGTCGATACATCAGCTCGGCATAAAGACCGTCACGGCACGGCCGCGGCAGAGAGGAGGCGACGATGAGCCGGCGTTCCGGAATCCTTGAGTTCGCCGTCCTCGGCCTTCTCCGCGAGTCACCGATGCACGGCTATGAGCTGCGCAAACGTCTCAACACGTCACTGGGTGTGTTCCGTGCGTTCAGCTACGGGACGCTCTACCCCTGCCTCAAGACGCTGGTCACCAACGGCTGGTTGATCGAGGAGCCGGGGAACACCTCCGAGGACGCCCTCGCGGCGCCCCTCGCGGGACGCCGCGCCAAGATCGTCTACCGGTTGACGGCGGAAGGTAAGGAACACTTCGAGGACCTCCTCTCGCAGACGGGTCCCGACGCGTACGAGGACGAACATTTCGCCGCTCGTTTCGCCTTCTTCGGCCAGACGTCACGGGATGTACGGATGCGGGTCCTCGAAGGCCGCCGCAGCCGTCTCGAAGAGCGCCTGGAGAAGATGCGTGCCTCGCTGGCGCGCACCCGGGAGCGACTCGACGACTACACGCTTGAGCTCCAGCGCCACGGAATGGAGTCCGTGGAGCGCGAAGTGCGCTGGCTGAACGAGCTCATCGAGAGCGAGCGGGCGGGACGGGACCATCGGCGTCCCGGACCTGACGGCTCAGCTCAGCAGGACAACACATCTGGGGAGTCGGGCGGCCTGCCCCGGCCCGGGGGCACCCCCGGGCCGGATCCGTCCGATGACACTGCCACGTGAAGTCCTCTCAGGGCTTCACCGAGTACACACAGGGAGCAACCGGAATGGGTTCGGTTCGCGTAGCCATCGTCGGCGTGGGCAACTGCGCCGCCTCGCTGGTTCAGGGCGTCGAGTATTACAAGGACGCCGACCCGGCGTCCAAGGTGCCGGGCCTGATGCACGTCCAGTTCGGCGAATACCACGTGGGTGACGTCGAGTTCGTCGCCGCCTTCGACGTCGACGCGAAGAAGGTCGGCCTCGACCTCTCGGACGCCATCGGCGCCAGCGAGAACAACACCATCAAGATCTGCGACGTCCCGAACAAGGGCATCACGGTTCAGCGCGGCCACACCCACGACGGGCTCGGCAAGTACTACCGCGAGACCATCGAGGAGTCGGACGAGGCCCCGGTCGACGTCGTCCAGGTCCTCAAGGACAAGCAGGTGGACGTCCTCATCTGCTACCTGCCTGTCGGTTCCGAGGACGCGGCGAAGTTCTACGCCCAGTGCGCCATCGACGCCAAGGTCGCGTTCGTCAACGCTCTGCCGGTCTTCATCGCCGGCACCAAGGAGTGGGCGGACAAGTTCACCGAGGCGGGCGTCCCGATCGTCGGCGACGACATCAAGTCGCAGGTCGGCGCGACCATCACGCACCGCGTGATGGCGAAGCTGTTCGAGGACCGCGGTGTCCGTCTTGAGCGCACCATGCAGCTCAACGTCGGCGGCAACATGGACTTCAAGAACATGCTGGAGCGCGACCGCCTGGAGTCCAAGAAGATCTCGAAGACGCAGGCCGTCACCTCGCAGATCCCCGACCGTGACATGGGCGCGAAGAACGTCCACATCGGTCCCTCGGACTACGTGGCCTGGCTCGACGACCGCAAGTGGGCGTACGTCCGCCTTGAGGGCCGCGCCTTCGGTGACGTCCCGCTGAACCTGGAGTACAAGCTGGAGGTCTGGGACTCCCCGAACTCCGCGGGTGTCATCATCGACGCCCTGCGCGCCGCGAAGATCGCAAAGGACCGCGGCATCGGCGGTCCGATCCTCTCCGCGTCGAGCTACTTCATGAAGTCCCCGCCGGTCCAGTACTTCGACGACGAGGCCTACGCGAACGTCGAGAAGTTCATCAAGGGCGAGGTCGAGCGCTGAAGGCTCGTCCCACGCACGGCTGTTGAGGGTCCCCGGGGCATCGCTCCGGGGACCCTCGCCCTGTGCGAGGCTGTAACCCATGGCTGTCGTGAGTGACCTGCGCGTACTCCTGCGCTTCAGGAACTTCCGGCGTCTGCTCGCCGTCCGGCTGCTGTCGCAGGGCGCCGACGGTGTCTATCAGGTCGCGCTCGCCACCTACGTCGTCTTCTCACCGGAGAAACAGACCTCGGCCGCCGCGATCGCCTCCGCGATGGCGGTCCTGCTCCTCCCGTACTCCCTCGTCGGCCCCTTCGCAGGCGTCCTCCTGGACCGCTGGAGACGCCGCCAGGTCTTTCTGTACGGCAACCTCCTACGGGCGCTCCTGGCGGCCCTGACGGCCGTTCTGATGCTCAGCGGTGTACCGGACTGGCTCTTCTACGCCTCCGCGCTGTGTGTGACCGCCGTCAACCGGTTCGTGCTCGCGGGTCTTTCCGCCGCCCTGCCCCGCGTGGTCGACTCCGAGCGCCTGGTGATGGCCAACTCGCTGTCGCCCACAGCCGGAACCCTCGCCGCGACCCTCGGCGGCGGCCTCGCCTTCGTCGTACGCCTCGTCGGCTCCGACTCCGACGCGGTGGTCGTCCTCGTGGGAGCGGCCCTGTACGTGTGCTCCGCGCTCGCCTCGCTGCGACTGGCCCCGGATCTGCTGGGCCCCGAACGGCAGTCAGTGCGGCCACGGCTGAGGACGGCCGTACTCGGCACGGCGCGCGGCCTGGCGTCGGGCGTACGTCACCTGGCCGAGCCCGCGCGCCGCGAGGCCGCCTGGGCGCTGGCCGCGATGACCCTGATGCGGTTCTGCTACGGCGCGCTGACGGTCATGGTGCTGATGCTCTGCCGGTACGCATGGTCGTCCGGCCCCGATGACGACGGGCTCGCCCTGCTCGGCCTGGCCGTGGGAATCTCCGGAGCGGGCTTCTTCGCCGCGGCCGTGCTGACTCCGGCGGGCGCGAACCGGCTCGGACCCGGCGGCTGGATCATCGCCTGCGCGGCTGCCGCCGCGGTCCTGGAACCGGCGCTGGGCCTGTCGTTCGCCGAAGTCCCCCTCCTGATCGCGGCCTTCGTCCTGGGCCTGACCACCCAGGGCGCGAAGATCGCCACCGACACCGTCGTCCAGTCGTCCGTCGACGACGGCTTCCGTGGCCGGATCTTCGCCGTTTACGACGTCCTGTTCAACGTCGCCTTCGTCGGCGCCGCGGGAGTGGCCGCCCTGATGCTGCCCCCTGACGGCCGATCCGTGCCGCTTGTGGTCACGGTGGCCGTTATCTACGGGGCGGTTGCTGCGGCTATGGCCCGCTTTGAGCGCCAGTAAGTGTCACATCAAGGACACAGAGACACTCCGGGCTACGGAGTTGTCAGTGGGGCCCGGTAGCTTACGTGCGTCTTATTTCGCGCCAAGCGCTCCACGTTCGAGGGGGACCCCCAAGTGACCACGCCGCCGCCGCAGGGCCAGAATCCGTTCGCTCAGGGCCAGCCGGCCGAGGGAAATCCCTACGGGCAGCAGCCGCCCCAGGGCAACCCCTACGGACAGCAGCCCCCGCAGGGCTACCCGCAGCACCCGAACGCTCCCTACGCCCCGGTCGCGCCCGAGCCGCCGAAGCGCAACCTCAAGAAGTACCTGCGTTTCGCCATCCCGGTCGTCGTCCTCATAGTCGCCGTGGGCGGCTGGATCGCGAGCCGTGACGATGCGTCGAGCGCCAAGGTCGGCGACTGCATGAGCATCGGCAACCCGAACAGCACCACCGACCCGGAGCTTGAGGTCGTGGACTGCGGCAACTCCAAGGCCGCGTACAAGGTCGAGCAGAAGAAGAGCGACAACTCGGGCTGCGACCGCACCAAGTACGCCGAGTACACCGAGACCGGCGGCAGCAGTGACTTCACCCTCTGCCTGTCGGAGTACTCCGCAAAGAAGTAAGGGCTCTACAGAGAAGTAAGAGCCCGGATACGCCGAGGGCCGTTGTTTCACGTGAAACAACGGCCCTCGGCGTATCCGGGCTATCTCCTCCGGGGTCATGTTTCACGTGAAACATGACCCCGGCCGATCACGCTCGCGCGATCTCAGCCCTGCTCCGCCCACCACTCCTTGAGCGCCGACACCGCGGCGTCGTACTCCATCGGCCCGTTCTCCAGACGCAGTTCCAACAGGAACTTGTAGGCCTGACCGATGGCCGGACCCGGTCCGATGTCCAGGACCTTCATGATCTGGTTGCCGTCGAGGTCGGGACGGATCGCGTCCAGCTCCTCCTGCTCCTGGAGCTGGGCGACGCGCTCCTCCAGACCGTCGTAGGCGCGGGACAGGGCGGTGGCCTTGCGCTTGTTCCGTGTCGTGCAGTCGGAGCGGGTCAGCTTGTGGAGCCGGCCGAGGAGCGGTCCCGCGTCACGGACATAGCGGCGGACAGCCGAGTCGGTCCACTCCCCGGTGCCGTAGCCGTGGAAGCGCAGGTGCAGCTCGACCAGGCGCGAGACGTCCTTCACCAGCTCGTTGGAGTACTTGAGCGCGGTCATCCGCTTCTTGGTCATCTTCGCGCCCACCACCTCGTGGTGGTGGAAGGAGACCCGCCCGTCCTCCTCGAAGCGACGCGTCCGCGGCTTGCCGATGTCATGCAGCAGCGCCGCCAGGCGCAGGGTGAGGTCCGGACCGTTCTCCTCCAGCGCCATCGCCTGCTCCAGGACGATCAGCGAGTGGTCGTAGACGTCCTTGTGCCGGTGGTGCTCGTCCCGCTCCAGACGCAACGCGGGCAGTTCGGGCAGCACACGGTCGGCGAGCCCCGTGTCGACGAGCAGCGACAGCCCCTTGCGCGGGTGTGCGGAGAGGATCAGCTTGTTCAATTCCTCACGCACACGCTCGGCCGAGACGATCTCGATGCGGTCGGCCATGGCCTTCATCGCCGCGACGACCTCCGGTGCCACCTCGAAGTCGAGCTGCGCCCCGAAACGCGCCGCCCGCATCATCCGCAGCGGATCGTCGGAGAAGGACGACTCGGGGGTACCCGGAGTCCGCAGGACCCGGGCGGCGAGATCGTCGAGTCCCCCGTGCGGGTCGATGAACTTCTTCTCGGGAAGGGCAACGGCCATCGCGTTGACCGTGAAGTCACGGCGGACCAGGTCTTCCTCGATGGAGTCTCCGTAGGACACCTCGGGCTTGCGCGAGGACCGGTCGTACGCCTCGGAGCGGTAGGTCGTCACCTCGATCTCGAAGCTCTGGACGACATCGCCGACCCGCGCGTCCTTCTGCGCCCCCACCGTGCCGAAGGCGATGCCGACCTCCCACAGCGAGTCGGCCCAGGGACGCATGATCTTCAGTACGTCCTCGGGGCGGGCATCGGTCGTGAAGTCCAGGTCGTTGCCGAGCCTGCCGAGCAGGGCGTCCCGGACCGAGCCGCCGACGAGGGCGAGAGAGAACCCGGCCTCCTGAAAACGGCGGGCCAGCTCATCGGCGACGGGGGACACCCGCAGCAGCTCGCTCACCGCGCGGCTCTGCACCTGACTCAGTGCACTGGGACTGTCTTCGTTGGCGTTCGACACAACAGAAAAGGTTACGTGGCCCCGGTGCCCGAGGGCGCCTTCATTAAAAGTGCACAGGTCCCTCGCCTCGTTCACGGTGGGGACACTGCCCTAGATACGGCCACATAGAGGGACAGCCGGGTCTCTTCTTCCGATCTTGTGGAGCGGACCGCGGCACTTACCCTCGGCGCGCATCGTTACCATGCGTGGACGCACATTCCGACGACCACTGACGACGACGAGGGACGGGCGAGCGCGTGGCCGAGGCGGCAGACTTCCAGGGGACCAGTCCCTCACCTGCCCGCCGGTGGCTTCGGCGCACCGGAGCACTGCTCGCCGGGGCGCCTCTGCTGGCCGGCGTCCTACAGCTGCCCACTTCTTCGTCCTCTTATGCCGCAGAGCCCAGCGCAGCGGCCGAGGCCACCGGCTCCCGCACGGTCGGCGTCTCGCTGGACACGCTGAGCCCCAGTGTCCCCTCCGACGGTGACACGCTCACCGTCTCCGGCAGGATCGTCAACAACGGCAAGCAGGCGGTCACCGCCGCGCACGTCGGACTGCGGGTGGGCCCCACGCTGAACGGCCGCTCGGCCATCGACGACGCCGCCAAGAGCAACCCCTACGCGGGCTCGGAGGTCGGCGGCAAGTACGTGGCGAAGTTCGCGAGACTGGCCCCGGGCGTCCCGCAGACATTCAGCATCTCCGTCCCCGTCGACAAGCTGGACCTCGGCTCTGACGGCGTCTACCAGCTCGGTGTCACGCTCACCGGCCGGACCACCGCCGCGGCGTACGACCAGATTCTCGGTATCGAGCGGACCTTCCTCCCGTGGCAGCCGGAGGCGGCGGACACGAAGGCCAGGACCACCTACCTCTGGCCGCTGATCTCGACCTCCCACATGACGGCCGAGACGGGTTCGAACGAGCAGCAGACCCCCGTCTTCGCGGACGACGAGACCTTGGCCGCCGAGCTCTCCCCCGGTGGCCGTCTGGAACAGCTCCTCAGCCGCGGCGAGGACCTCGACATCACCTGGGTCATCGACCCGGACCTGCTCGCCTCCGTGGACGCCATGACCCGCAGCTACCGGGTCCAGGTGGACGGCTCCAGCGGGACGACCACGGCCGGCACGCACCAGGCGGTGGCCAAGCAGTGGCTCAGCAAGCTGGAGAAGGCTGTCGAGGGCGAGGAGGTCGTCGCGCTCCCCTTCGCCGACCCGGATCTGGCGTCCCTGGCCCACCACGGCACGAAGGTGACCGGATCCCTGAGCCATCTCAAGGACGCCACCACCGCGGCCGCGATCACCGTGGAGTCGGTCCTTCATGTGACCCCCAGCACGGAGTACGCCTGGCCCGTGAGCGGAGCGATCGACCCGTCGATCGTCAAGGTCGCGACCTCGGCCGGCGCCGACACGGTGCTCTCACGCAGCGACAGCCTCCAGGAGACCGGCGCCCTCCCGTACACGCCCTCGGCGGCCCGGCCGATCGGCGGCGGCACCACGGCGGTCGTCGCGGACGCCCGTCTGTCGACGGCCTTCCAGGGCGACATGACGGTGGCCGGGAACTCCACGCTCGCCGTGCAGCGGTTCCTCGCGCAGAGCCTGATGCTCACCCGCCAGGCGCCGGACAAGCAGCGCAGCGTCGTGGTCGCCCCGCAGCGCATGCCGACCGCCAGTCAGGCCCAGACGATGGCGCAGGCTCTGACGGCGCTCCAGGGCGGTAACTGGTCGGAGTCCGCCGAGCTGTCCGCGGCCACCAAGGCGAAGCCGGACGCGGGCGCCACCACCCGGGTGCCGTCGGCGTCCGCTTACCCCCGCTCGCTGACCAAGCAGGAGCTGTCGCAGGAGGCTTTCGCGCGGATCGAGGAGACACAGAGGAAGCTCGACAGCTTCCAGGTGATCCTCTCCGACAAGTCCCGGGTGGTCACTCCCTTCGGGAGGGCGATGGACCGGTCGATGTCCACCTCCTGGCGCGGCCGGGCCGACGAGGCGACGGCGTACCGCGACGGCGTGCTGAGCTACCTCAGAAGCCTCACCGAGGGCGTCGGGCTGATCGACAAGTCCGAGGCCAAGCTCTCGGGCCGCAGCGCCACGATCCCGGTCACCGTCCAGAACAACCTCGTCCAGGGCGTCGACCACCTGGTGCTGCGTCTCACCTCCACACAGCCGAGCCGCCTCAGCATCGGCGACGGTGACTTCCAGGAGCAGCGGGTCGCGGTCGCGGGCGGGCACAGCCAGTCGGTGAAGTTCACCACCAACGCCCACGCGAACGGCCGGGCCGGGGTGATCGCCCAGCTGTACACCGAGGACGGCCAGGCGTACGGACCTGCGGTCACCTTCGATGTGAAGGTCACCGAGATCACGGCCACGGTGATGCTGGTCATCGCCGGCGGCGTCCTGCTGCTCGTGCTCGCCGGGTTCCGGATGTACACGCAGCGCAAGCGGGAGGCCGCCCGCCAGGCCGCGCTGGGGGCGGGCGCCCCCGCCACCGATACGGAGAGCAGCGCAGCGGAGAACGCCGACGCGGAGAGCGCCGACGAGGCGGAGGGCGGCCGCGACCGGGCGTCCACGACCGAGTCGAGCGCGCCCGACCCGGAGCACCCGAGTGACCCTTCACCGGACACCGCACCGGAAATCACCGACCCGTCCGGCACGGGTGAGAGAGTGGACCGTTGAGCGATGTCGTGGCCGGTGGGCCCGGGGACGATGAGGTGGGGTAACCATGAACGCGCCGTACGACGGTGACCGCGGTCAGGGCGCGGGGGGCTCCGGCCACCCCGACGGCCCGCCGCAGGGCCCGCCGGATCCTGGCGAGGTGCCTCCGCAGCCCGCGGGCGAGGTGTACTTCCAGGACGCCTATGCCCAGGACCCCTACCGGGCCCAGGACCTGTCCGCCCAGGACCCGGTCACCGAGGCTCTCTACGACCGCGCCGCGCATCCTCCGCCGCCGCCCGGCACGTACCAGGCACAGCCACCGCTCTACTCCCAGCCGCCCCAGTCCCCGTACGCCCCCGACCCCCGCGTGTGGGCACAGACCCCGGCGCCCGAGCCGGAAGGCCCCACGCAGTACCTGCCCTACGGGGACGATCCCCGTACGACGCAGTTCGTGGGCGTCGACGACCTGGTGACCCAGGCCGGCGAGGAGCGCCACGAGCCGGACGCGTTCGCCCATCTCTTCCGGGACCAGCAGCAGGGCGGCGTCCAGCCCCCAACCGGGCCGCCCAGCGTTCCCCCGCCCGCGCGGGAGCCCGCTGCGGCCACCATGGCGCCTCCCGCGCCCGCGGCCGCCCCCGCCAAGAAGTCCGGGGGCCGTGCGTCTGGTCTGCTGAAGTCGAGTGCCGTGATGGCGGCCGGCACCATGGTGTCCCGTCTCACCGGCTTCATCCGCTCCGCGCTGATCGTCGCGGCGCTGGGCGTCGGCCTTCTCGGTGACACCTTCCAGGTCGCCTACCAGCTGCCGACGATGATCTACATCCTGACCGTCGGCGGCGGCCTCAACTCCGTCTTCGTACCGCAGCTCGTGCGGGCCATGAAGGACGACGAGGACGGTGGAGAGGC
This sequence comes from Streptomyces dioscori, assembly GCF_003024195.1. Classification (GTDB taxonomy): domain Bacteria; phylum Actinomycetota; class Actinomycetes; order Streptomycetales; family Streptomycetaceae; genus Streptomyces; species Streptomyces dioscori. The sequence goes on along the minus strand of NZ_KZ679052.1, from coordinate 18,466 downwards.
GTACGCCAACCGCCTGCTGACGCTCGTCATCGTGGTGCTCGGCCTGCTCACCGCGCTCGCGGTGCTCGCCGCGCCGCTCCTCGTCCGCGCGCTGTCGACGCGGGTCGCGGGCGATGAGGCGGCCAACGGCGTCGCCGTCACCTTCGCGCGCTACTTCCTGCCCACGATCTTCTTCATGGGCATCCACGTGGTGATGGGCCAGATCCTCAACGCACGCGGGAAGTTCGGCGCGATGATGTGGACCCCGGTCCTCAACAACGTCGTCATCATCGTGACGCTCGGGATGTTCATCTGGGTGTACGGAACCGCGAGCAGCTCCGGCATGACGGCCTCGACCATCCCGCCGGAGGGCGAGCAACTGCTCGGCGTCGGCGTCCTGCTCGGTCTCGTCGTCCAGGCCCTCGCGATGATCCCCTACCTTCGCGAGACCGGCTTCCGGCTGCGGCTGCGCTTCGACTGGAAGGGCCACGGACTCGGCAAGGCGGCGATGCTCGCCAAGTGGACCGTGCTCTTCGTCCTCGCCAACCAGGCGGGCGCGATCGTCGTGACCCAGCTGTCCACCGCGGCGGGCAAGGACTCGCCGGTCGACGGCACCGGCTTCGCCGCCTATGCCAACGCCCAACTCATCTGGGGCCTCCCGCAGGCCATCATCACGGTCTCCCTGATGGCCGCCCTGCTGCCGCGCCTCGCACGCTCGGCCCACGAGGGCGACACCGGCGCCGTCCGGGACGACATCTCCCAGGGGCTGCGCACAACGGCCGTCGCGATCGTGCCGATCTCCTTCGGCTTCGTCGCACTCGGCATCCCGATGTGCACGCTGATGTTCGGCGCCTCCGGGACCAGCGAGGCGACGAACATGGGCTTCATGCTGATGGCCTTCGGCCTCGGCCTGATCCCCTACTCCGTGCAGTACGTCGTGCTGCGCGCCTTCTACGCGTACGAAGACACGCGCACGCCCTTCTACAACACGGTCATCGTGGCCGTCGTCAACGCCAGCGCCTCCGCGCTCTGTTTCCTTCTGCTTCCCCCGCGCTGGGCGGTCGCAGGCATGGCCGCCTCGTACGGGCTCGCCTACGCGATCGGCGTCGGGGTGGCGTGGAGCCGACTGAGCAAGCGGCTGGGCGGCGACCTGGACGGCGGACGCGTCCTGCGCACCTACGCCCGGCTCGCGATCGCCGCGGTACCGGCCGCGCTGCTCAGCGGCGCGGCCTGCTACGGAATCAGCAAGTCGCTGGGACAGGGCGCCGGAGGCTCGCTCCTCGCCCTGGTCGGCGGCGGTGTCGTACTGCTCGGAGTCTTCTTCGTCGCGGCGCGACGGATGCGCATCGAGGAACTGAACGGAATGGTGGGCATGGTCCGCGGGCGCCTTGGGCGCTGAGAGCGGGGTAGGCGCACAACCATCGTCCGCGACCGCGTGTCGTGCAGAGGGACGGACTGTGGGCACAATTGGCTTTGGCGTCGGACAGCGCGCAACGAATGGGGAGGCAGGAGCGACGGTGGCGGAACGGAGCACGGCTGCCGTCGACGTGGCGGACAGCAGCGGCGATGAGCCGCTGACCGCGAAGGCGGACCAGTCCACGGCCGACGGGGTGGCCCAGAACCGGGAGCGGGACACGGACAGCTCGGAGAGCACAGAGGCACAGGGGAGCGGGGGGAACGAGAGCCCCGGCAGGACTTCACCGCCCGAGTTGCACAGTGGGCACAAGCTCGCCAGACGTTATCGCCTGGAGGAGTGCGTCACCCGTCTGGACGGTTTCAGCAGTTGGCGTGCGGTGGACGAGAAACTCCGCCGTGCCGTCGGTGTGCACCTGCTGCCCGCCGACCATCCACGAGCGCGTTCCGTCCTCGCGGCGGCCCGTTCGTCCGCCCTGCTGGGCGACCCCCGGTTCGTCCAGGTCCTGGACGCGGTCGAGGAGAACGACCTCGTCTATGTGGTGCACGAATGGCTGCCCGACGCCACGGAGCTGACGACGCTCCTGGCCGCCGGAACGCTGGAGGTGCACGAGGCGTACCAGATGGTCAGTCAGGTGTCCCAGGCGATGGCCGCCGCACATCGCGAAGGGCTGGCGCATCTGAAGCTGACCCCGGGCGCCGTGCTGCGCACCTCGTCCGGTCAGTGGCGCATCCGGGGCCTCGCCGTGAACGCCGCCCTGCGCGGCATCACTTCCGACACCCCTCAGCGCACCGACACGGAGGCGATCGGCGCTCTCCTGTACGCCACGCTCACCCAGCGCTGGCCGTACGAGGACGACGCGTACGGACTCTCCGGACTGCCCAAGGGCGTCGGGCTCATCCCGCCCGACCAGGTACGCGCAGGCGTGCATCGCGGTCTGTCGGAGCTCGCGATGCGCGCACTCGTCAACGACGGCGCCACCGCGTCCCGTCAGGAACCTCCGTGCACCACACCGGAGGAACTGGTGAAGGCGATCGGCGAGATGCCCCGCATCCGTCCGCCCGAGCCGGCGTTCACCGCGCCGCCCGAATATCAGCGCACGACGTACCAGCAGGGCAACTACGGCCGCCCCGCGCCTCACCCGGGATCCACCCAGGCGATGCCGGCGCCGCTTCCCCCGCTGCAGACGCGCACCGGCAAAGCCCTCAAGTGGGCTGTGTCCGCGCTTCTGATCGCCGCGCTGGGACTGGGCAGCTGGCAGCTCGCCGACGCGCTGATGGATCACGGGAAGTCCGACGAGACGGGCGACACCCAGATCACGGACGGCAACGACAAGAGCGGCGTCGAGACGAAGCCGGCCAAGCCGCTCACCATCCAGAGCGCCGCTGAGTACTTCCCGGACGGCAAGCCCCAGCACGCGAACGACGTGGGCCTGACGTACGACAAGGACAGCTCCACGTACTGGAGGACGTACTCCTACCGGGGCGGTCCCAAGCTGGCGCCCTTCAAGGAGGGCGTCGGGATCGTCTACGACCTCGGATCCGAGAAAGAAGTGTCGGCGGCCTCGATAGGGCTGTACTACGCGGGCGACCACACCACGGCCACGCTGTACGCGGCCAACTCGTTGTCGTCCTCGCAGAATCTGACTTCGATGACGAAGATCGCGGCTGGGACGACCAAGACGACGGACTTGAAGATCTCGGCCAAGAAGGCTGTGAAGACCCGGTACGTTCTGGTCTGGATCACGGCGGTGCCGAACGCGGCCGGCGACCAGTTCAGTGGCGCCGGTTACAAGCAGGCGATCACCGACGTGAAGTTCACCGGCTGAGGAGCAACCGAGGGGGAGGGGGTTCGATGGCGGACGGCGCCTACAGCGAAGTTAGCGATCAGGACCTCCTCACCCGTCATGTCGAAGGTGACCCCGATGCCTTCGGCGAGCTCGTACGGCGGCACCGCGACCGGCTCTGGGCCGTGGCCCTGCGGACGCTGGGCGACCGCGAGGAAGCCGCTGACGCCGTCCAGGACGCTCTCGTCTCCGCCTACCGGGCCGCCCACACCTTCCGCGGCCAGTCGGCCGTCACCACCTGGCTGCACCGGATCACCGTGAACGCCTGCCTGGACCGGGCCCGCAAGACGGCCTCCAGGAAGACCTCCCCCGTGGACGACACGGAACGCCTGGAGCAGCTCCTGGAGCCGCACGAGTCGGCTTCCGCACCGGCTGAGCGCAATGATCTGCACCGTGAGCTGTTGGCGGCTCTGGGTACCCTGCCCGCCGATCAGCGAGCCGCTCTCGTCCTGGTGGACATGCAGGGCTACCCCGTGGCGGAGGCCGCCAGTCTGCTCGACGTGCCGACCGGCACGGTCAAGAGCCGCTGTGCTCGCGGCAGAGCCAGACTTCTCCCCTTGCTCAAACACCTGCGCACGGACAGCGGGAGCGACAGACCGAGCAAGAAGTCGAGCGAGGGAAGGAACCGTACGCAGGGGACATCCGTCCCACCCGCAGCGGGACCACATGACGGACCAAGCGATTCAGCGGCTGTGAAGGGCGGAGGTGGGCGAGCGTGACATCCACGACCGACACGGCCGGGCACCCGGACGTCACGGAGATCTCCGACCTCACCGAGGGTCTGCTTCCCCCGTCCCGTTCAGCCGATGTACGACGTCACCTGGACGACTGCACCCTCTGCGCCGACGTGTACGACTCACTGGAAGAGATTCGCGGCATGCTCGGCACACTGCCGGGCCCACTGCGGATGCCCGACGACGTCGCCGGACGCATCGACGCCGCCCTCGCTGCCGAAGCCCTGCTGAATGCCACAGCGGCCGGTGCCTCCGGTGCGGGCGCCCTGTCGTCGCTGAGTGAGTCCCACCACTCGGTCGACGACGAGCGCGAGGGCAGGACCGGCGCCAGCAGCGGCAGTGGGCATGTTTCACGTGAAACATCGACCGGCGCAGATCGGCCCGCAGGACATTCTCGTGCCGCCACCGGACCGGGTCGCACGAACCGCACTCGTCGCACTCGCCGCAGCACCGTCGTCCTGGGCGCCATGTTCACGGCTGCCGCACTGGGCCTCGGGGGCCTGCTGATCCAGGCGATGGGGGGCGACGGCACGGACAACGACCCGCCCTCGGCATCTCCACAGCAGAGCGACTCCACGAACACGTTCGCCGGGGAGAAGCTGGAGAGCCAGGTCGCGGATCTCCTGGCCAAGGCGGAAGAGGAGAAGGGCACCGGCCCTCGAAGCTCCCGCCCCCAGGGCACCGCGTCCACCGATGGGCCGAAGGTCTTCAACACACCCTCGGTGCCCAGCTGCGTCATGCAGGGGATCGGTCGCGATGCGATTCCGCTCGCCTCCATGGAAGGCGCCTACGAGGGCACGGACGCGTATCTCGTGGTGCTGCCCGCCGCCACCGACCTGACACAGGTCACGGCATACGTCGTCGACTCCGCCTGTATGAACAAGCCGTCGGCCTCTGGCAAGGTCCTGCTGGAGCACACCTACCCGCGCAGCTGAGCCTGCGCCGCACCGCCGCGGACCGACCTCGGCCCACTTCGCCCCGGCCCCGGCCTCCCCCGCGGTGACTCGTCTTCGTGTGCCCGGACACAGTGGGAATGCGCGCCCCTTAGGATCCGTTGGATGGGGTGAGAGTTCCGAGAGAAGCTCCCCCGGTCGTACGTAGCAGTCCCCAGAGACGAGGAATCAAGCCGTGACCGACGTCCGTAACGTGATCATCATCGGCTCCGGCCCCGCCGGCTACACGGCGGCGCTCTATACCGCGCGCGCCTCACTGAAGCCGCTGGTCTTCGAGGGCGCCGTCACCGCGGGTGGTGCCCTCATGAACACGACCGAGGTGGAGAACTTCCCCGGCTTCCAGGACGGAATCATGGGCCCCGAGCTCATGGACAACATGCGGGCGCAGGCCGAGCGCTTCGGTGCCGAGCTGATCCCGGACGACATCGTCTCGGTCGACCTCAGCGGTGAGATCAAGACCGTCACGGACACCGCGGGCACCGTCCACCGCGCGAGGGCCGTCATCGTGACCACCGGTTCGCAGCACCGCAAGCTGGGTCTGCCGAAGGAGGACGCCCTCTCCGGACGCGGCGTCTCCTGGTGCGCGACCTGTGACGGCTTCTTCTTCAAGGACCAGGACATCGCCGTGATCGGCGGCGGCGACACCGCAATGGAGGAGGCAACCTTCCTCTCCCGGTTCGCCAAGTCCGTGACCATCGTCCACCGGCGCGAGACGCTGCGCGCTTCCAAGGCGATGCAGGAGCGTGCCTTCGCCGACCCGAAGATCAAGTTCGTCTGGGACAGCGAGGTGGCCGAGATCCAGGGCGACCAGAAGCTCGCAGGCCTGAAGCTGCGCAACCTCAAGACCGGCGAGACGTCCGAGCTGCCTGTCACCGGCCTGTTCATCGCGATCGGCCACGACCCGCGCACGGAGCTCTTCAAGGGTCAGCTCGACCTGGACGAGGAGGGCTACCTGGAGGTCCAGGCGCCCTCGACCCGCACGAACCTGACGGGTGTCTTCGGCGCCGGCGACGTCGTCGACCACACCTACCGTCAGGCGATCACCGCGGCCGGCACCGGCTGCTCCGCAGCTCTCGACGCCGAGCGATTCCTCGCCGCCCTTGCGGACGGCGAGCCTGCGGAGCCCGAGAAGACCACTGTCTGACCCCCCATCCGCCCCACCGCACCAACCAGTTAAGGAGCCCGCCGTGGCCGGCACCCTGAAGCACGTGACAGACGACTCTTTCGAGCAGGACGTACTGAAGAGCGAGAAGCCCGTACTGGTGGACTTCTGGGCCGCTTGGTGCGGTCCGTGCCGCCAGATCGCGCCGTCCCTTGAGGCGATCGCCGCCGAGTACGGCGACAAGATCGAGATCGTCAAGCTCAACATCGACGAGAACCCGGGTACGGCCGCCAAGTACGGCGTCATGTCCATCCCAACCCTGAACGTCTACCAGGGCGGCGAAGTAGCCAAGACCATCGTGGGTGCGAAGCCGAAGGCCGCGATCGTGCGGGACCTTGAGGACTTCATCTCCGAGTAATGCCGAGTAATACGGCAAGCCGTCGCTCGTGAGCGACGATGTTTCACGTGAAACATGAATGGGCCGACCCCGACGGGTCGGCCCATTTCGTATGCCCCGTACGGCCCCCTCTACAGCGGGCGCAGGGCTGGTTCCTTCTGTACGGCCCCCAGCAACCGGTCGAGCGCCAACTCCACGTCTTCCTTCCAGGAGAGCGTCGTCCGTAGCTCCAGACGCAGCCGCGGGTACGTCGGGTGCGGCCGGACGGTCTTGAAGCCCACAGCCAGCAGGTGGTCGGCGGGAAGGACACAGGCTGGCTCCTTCCACCGGGCGTCCCCAAAGGCCTCGATGGCTTTGAAGCCTCGCCGCAGCAAATCCTTGGCAACCGTCTGGACCATCACACGCCCGAGCCCCTGCCCTTGAAACTCCGGCAGGATAAAGGCCGTCATCAACTGGATCGCGTCGGGCGAGACCGGGCTCGTGGGGAATGCCGTGGAGCGCGGTACATAGGCGGGCGGTGCGTACATCACGAAGCCCACCGGAGCGTCGTCCACGTAGACGACCCGGCCGCAGGATCCCCACTCAAGCAGAACGGCGGAGATCCACGCCTCCTTTTCCAGGTCGGGAGTGCCTGCCTTTACCGCGGCCTGGCCGCTGACTGGGTCCAACTCCCAGAAGACACACGCGCGACAGCGCTTGGGAAGGTCCTGAAGGTTGTCCAGCGTGAGCGGTACGAGCCGGCGCCCCATGTAGGCAGTTCCTCGCTTCCCTCGCCCGCGGCATCGCGGGCGGCTGTCAGAGCGCTCCGTTCCCTGAGCAGGCTGCCGACGAACCCTCCGACTGCACCCAGCCCCAGACCCGCGCTCACCAGTCCTGTGCGGCTCACCGTTCGCATGACCTCCGCCTCCCCACAGAAGGTACTGCCAGGTGAATGCGCCATACCCGAACGCATCGTATCGACGATGCGATTCCATCGATACCGACAGAAAGCAAAGAGCGAGCCGTGTTCCGGCACACACCGGACACGGCCCGCTCCACTGGCCGGTCTGTCGCAGCCGACCGGCCGATCAAATACTCAGGACTCCGTGTCCTCGGAGTCGTCGTCCAGGAGGCTCTTCTGCAGTACCGGCCCCTCACCAGGAGCGAGTGAGCCGAGAATGCGCTCCAGGTCCTCCACGGAGGCGAACTCGACGGTGATCTTGCCCTTCTTCTGGCCGAGGTCGACCTTCACCCGGGTTTCGAAACGATCCGAGAGACGACCCGCGAGATCGTTCAGCGCCGGGGAGAGCAGAGAACCGGCCCTTGGTCCCTTGGAACGCGGAGCCGACTGCGGCCGCGAACCCATGAGGGTGACGATCTCCTCGACGGCCCGCACCGAGAGTCCCTCGGCCACGATCCGATGAGCCAGTCGGTCCTGTTCCTCCGAGTCGGCAACGGAGAGCAGAGCCCTGGCGTGTCCTGCGGAGAGAACCCCGGCGGCCACACGGCGCTGGACCGACGGCGAGAGCTTCAGCAGCCGCAGGGTGTTGGAGACCTGAGGGCGTGACCGTCCGATGCGGTCGGCCAGCTGGTCGTGCGTGCAGTTGAAGTCCTGGAGCAGCTGGTCGTAGGCGGCAGCCTCTTCCAGCGGGTTCAGCTGCGCCCGGTGGAGGTTCTCCAGCAGTGCGTCCAGGAGGAGCTTCTCGTCGTCCGTGGCACGCACGATCGCCGGGATGGCCTCAAGCCCCGCCTCACGGCAGGCCCTCCAGCGCCGCTCGCCCATGATGAGCTCGTAGCGCGTCGGCCCTGCCTGCCGTACGACGACCGGCTGAAGAAGCCCGACCTCCTTGATGGAGGTGACGAGTTCGGCGAGAGCGTCGTCGTCGAACACGTCTCGCGGCTGACGCGGGTTCGGCGTGATGAAGTCGAGGGGCAGCTCAGCGAAGTACGCACCCACAGGTGCCGCCGGAGCCTCCCCGAATACGCTCACCGACGGCTCTTCCGGCTCAGGGGAAACCTGGGCCGGCGGAAGTGAGGCGACCTTGGCCGCCGCCACCCCGCGCTCGGCGGTCAGCACCGGTACGGCTCCCGGCGAGGTGGACGCTCCGCCCATCGCCGGCGGTACTGCTTTCTCCCCTGTCGGGGCAGCAGGGATCAGTGCGCCGAGACCACGGCCCAACCCCCTCCGTCGCTCGCTCACTGGATCCCCTCCACCATGCTCTGTTCATTGTGTGCGCCCATGTGGGCGTGTTGCGCGTCGTAGGCCACGCCCGCTCCGCGCAATGCGATCTCGCGCGCCGCCTCAAGATAGGAGAGGGCACCGCTCGATCCCGGGTCGTAGGTCAGCACCGTCTGCCCATAGCTGGGGGCTTCGGAGATACGGACCGAGCGCGGAATGCTCGTGCGCAGTACCTCTTCGCCGAAGTGGCTGCGCACCTCGTCAGCAACCTGGGACGCAAGACGGGTCCTGCCGTCGTACATGGTGAGCAGGATCGTCGACACGTGCAGGTTGGGATTGAGGTGTCCCCGGACGAGGTCGACGTTGCGCAGCAGCTGGCCCAGACCCTCCAGTGCGTAGTACTCGCACTGGATCGGGATGAGGACCTCTGCGCCCGCGACGAGCGCGTTGACCGTCAGCAGTCCCAGGGAGGGCGGGCAGTCGATGAGGATGTAGTCGAGCGGCTGCTCGTACGCCAGGATCGCTCGTTCCAGCCGACTCTCACGTGCCACCAGGGACACCAGCTCGATCTCCGCACCGGCGAGATCGATCGTGGCAGGTGCGCAGAAGAGGCCTTCGACGTCTGGGACCGGCTGAACAACCTCGGAGAGTGGCCTGCTGTCGATCAGCACGTCGTAGATGGACGGAACCTCGGCGTGATGGTCGATGCCCAGCGCGGTGGACGCATTGCCCTGGGGATCCAGGTCGATCACCAGGACGCGGCCGCCGTGCAGCGCGAGAGAGGCAGCAAGGTTGACCGTGGTCGTGGTCTTTCCGACCCCGCCCTTCTGGTTGGCGACCACCATGACGCGGGTCTGCTCGGGCCGTGGCAGGCCCTCGCCGGCTCGACCTAGAGCCTCCACAGCAAGTTGGGCAGCACGACCGATGGGAGTGTCGTCCATCGGGGGCGGTGTTTCACGTGAAACATCGTCCCCGATCGACTCGGTTCGGGGACCGGGGACCGGATCGGTCATCGGTCCCGCGATGTTGGCGTCGGACCGCAAGGATTCACTCTCCTCGACTTCAGGCTCGCAATGAACAGAGCCTCCCATGCCATCGGGGTCGTGAACCAGCGAGGCCCGTGCTTCTGTGGAGAAATCCACCTCTGTGGACAACTCCGTGCCCTCTTCGAGGGACGCGCTTCGGACAGGAGAGGCTCTTTTCCCGAAGGATCCCAAGGATCCCAGCGGGTTACGGTCGCGGGGTTCGGCTGCGGCGCGACCGCGACCGATGATGCCGTGCAGCAATGAGCGACGTTTCACGTGAAACACGATGCACAGCGCGCGGGGCCGCCATCGTGCGACACTCCGGCATGCATAGGTTTGGCAGCTTGTGTGGAGTACGTCTCGTCGTCAGGACGGATCAGTCACCAGGTCTCCGCCCCGACGACGTACTCCCAGCGTCCGGCGTCCAGGCCGGACCGGGATCAGCGGCGCCTGCGGGTCCTCCCCGTCCGTGCCGCCTTCGCCCGTTTGGCCGCGAACCGCACACCGCCTGGGCTCTCTCCGACCTCCACTCGCACCACCGTGGCCAGGGGCTCCACAACGCCCTCGCCGACGTGCAGCACCGAGGTGTCGACGGCTCCGAGCTTACTCAGGGCGGCTCCGGCGTTCTTGACCTCTTCCTCCGCGGTGTCGCCCTTGAGGAGCAACATCTCTCCGTACGGACGCAGGAGCGGGACTCCCCAGGCCGCGAGGCGGTCCAGAGGGGCCACCGCCCGGGCCGTCACCACATGGACCGGAGGCAGCTTGCCGAGGACCTCCTCGGCGCGTCCACGGACGACGGTGACATGGTCGAGCCCGAGCAGCTCGACGACCTCGTTGAGAAAGTTCGTGCGCCGCAGCAGCGGCTCAAGCAGTGTGATCTTGAGGTCCGTGCGGACCAGGGCCAGGGGGATGCCGGGCAGGCCGGCCCCGGACCCGACGTCGCACACGGTCACGCCCTCCGGAACCACTTCCGAGAGCACGGCACAGTTCAACAGATGCCGTTCCCACAGACGAGGCACTTCACGAGGACCGATCAGACCGCGCTGAACTCCCACGTCGGCCAACAACTCCGCGAACCGAACCGCGTCCGCGAAGCGATCACCGAATACCGCCCGAGCCTGCTCGGGCGCAGGGGGGAGCTCCGCTGCCTCCGTCACGGGGAACCGTCCTTCCGTACCGCTTGAGCGCATGACGCGCTGACTACAAGGACTATCAGGAACTATCGACACACGCCGGGCTGACAAAATTCGGCCCCGCCTGCGAACACAGACGGGGCCGGGAGTGCGACGTGCTTGATCAGGCAGGGAGCACGACAACGAAGCGCTGCGGCTCTTCGCCCTCGGATTCGCTGCGCAGGCCGGCCGCCTTGACGGCGTCGTGCACCACCTTGCGCTCGAAGGGCGTCATCGGGTCCATCTTGACCGGCTCTCCGGAGCTCCGGACCTCGGCCGCCGTCTTCGCGCCCAGCTCGGAGAGCTCCTCACGCTTCTTCGCGCGATAGCCCGCGATGTCCAGCATCAGCCGGCTGCGGTCGCCGGTCTCCCGGTGCACGGCCAGGCGTGTGAGCTCCTGGAGTGCCTCCAGCACCTCGCCGTCACGGCCGACCAGCTTCTGCAGGTCGCGGCTGTTGGAATCACTGATGATCGAGACAGCCGCACGATCGGCCTCGACATCCATGTCGATGTCGCCGTCGAGGTCGGCGATGTCCAGCAGACCCTCAAGGTAGTCGGCCGCGATCTCGCCCTCCTGCTCCAGGCGGGTCAGGGTGTCGCCACCCTCAGGGGCAGCGGAGGTGGTGCCTTCCGTCACGGGATGGACTCCTTCTTGCTTACTTCTTGGACGGGGACTTGGGCCGCTGCGGACCCTTGCGCTGTCCGGACTGGGCCTTGCTGCGGGTGCCACCGGACGCGGCCTTACCGCCGGACGCGGGCTTGCCACCCGCGGGCTTGGAGCCGGGCTTGGCGTCCTGCGGTTCGTCGGACTTGCTGAGGGAGGTCTTCGGCTCGGACTCGCCCGCGGCCTTGGCAGCGCCCTGGACCGGGCCCGACTGCCGCTGGGACTTGCTCTGCCGCTTGGGCTGCTGGCGCTTGGGAGCCGCGCCTGCCACCGGGGTGCCGTCCTCGGTCTCGACCAGGGTCGAGGCCTCGCTCTTCACCACGTTGCCGTCGGCCTGAGCCGCCAGACCTGCCTTGGTCAGACCGTTGATGAACTTGCGCTCGAACTCGTTGCGGTCACGGCCCTTGGCGACGATGGCCTTGACGATGGCCTTCTGTCCGCGGCCACGGGTCTTGCCGTGCTGAGTGATGTGCTTCGTCAGGCGCTCCAGGTAAGAGGCCTGGGCCTTGGAACCCGGCGTCGGGTTGTTGCGGATGACGTACATCTGCTGGCCCATGGTCCACACGTTGGTGGTCAGCCAGTAGACGAGGACACCGACGGGGAAGTTGATACCGAAGACGGCGAACATGACCGGGAAGACGTACATCAGCATCTTCTGCTGCTGCATGAAGGGCGTCTTCACCGTGGTGTCGACGTTCTTCGTCATCAGCTGACGCTGCGTGTAGAACTGCGAGAACGACATCAGGACGATCATGATCGCCGTGACGACGCGCACGTCGGTGATCGTGGAGCCCAGTTCCTGGACCTTGGCGCTGCTGTCCGTGAACTTCGAGGCCAGCGGGGCACCGAAGATGTGGGCCTTCTGCGCGCTCTCCAGCAGCCGGTTGTTGATCACGCCGATGGTGTCGTTCGACGCGATGCTGTTCAGCACGTGGTACAGGGCGAAGAAGAACGGCGACTGCGCCAGGATGGGAAGGCACGAGGAGAGTGGGTTGGTACCCGTCTCCTTGTACAGCTTCATCATCTCTTCGGACTGGCGCTGCTTGTCGTTCTTGTAGCGCTCCTGGATCTTCTTCATCTCGGGCTGCAGCGTCTGCATCGCCCGGGTGGCCTTGATCTGCTTCACGAAGAGCGGGATCAGGCAGATACGGATCAGGATCACCAGGGACACGATGGACAAGCCCCAGGCCCAGCCCGTGTCGGGGCCGAAGATGGCGCCGTACACCGAGTGGAACTGGACGATGACCCAGGAAACGGGTGTCGTGATGAAGCTGAAAATACTGGCAATCGTGTCCACTTATCAGGCTCCTTGAGCATGGGACGGGGTCTCGGCGGCCGGGCTTGAGGGATGGTTGGACATACCGTGCCCCTCGGTGGCCGGTTCGGCGGCGGAGTTCCCGCCCTTGCGTGCACGCCAGGCGTTGCGCGGCATCTCGTGCCACCGCGGACGCTTGCGCGGCGGGACATGGTCCACACCGCCCAGCGACCACGGATTGCACCGCAGGATGCGCCAGGCGGTGAGTGCCGTTCCCTTGATCGCACCGTGCCGGTCGATGGCTTGGTACCCGTAGTGGGAACACGACGGGTAGTACTTGCACACCGGCCCGAGCAACGGGCTGATGGTCCACTGGTACATCTTGATGAGAGCCAGCAGCGGGTACTTCATCGCGCGCCCCCTCCCAGCAGCCGCTCCAGGGCGGCATCCAGGTCTCGGGCCAGCTGTGCATGGTCGGCGTCGCCCGCACCGGGCAGCGCTCGTACGACTACCAGGCTACCGGGGGTCAGCCGAGCCACTCGCGTACGCATCAGATGGCGAAGCCGACGCTTCACCTCGTTGCGTACGACGGCTCCGCCCACGGCTTTGCTGACAACGAAACCCGCACGCGTCGGGGGAGTGCTCTCCCCAGGCACGTGCGGGTCTGTTGCACCGCTACGAAGGTGGACGACGAGGAGCGGGCGTCCGGCCCGGCGTCCTCGGCGTACCGCGGTCGCGAAGTCCTCGCGCCGCCTCAGCCGATGCTCGGTAGGCAGCACGTCATGACCTGTTTAGGTAATCAGGCGGACAGGCTGCTGCGACCCTTGCCACGGCGGTTCGCGAGAATCGCGCGGCCGGCACGGGTACGCATCCGCAGGCGGAAGCCGTGGGTCTTGGCGCGACGGCGGTTGTTCGGCTGGAAGGTGCGCTTGCTCACTCGGGGGCTCCAGAAAGAATCGGTGGCGGCGGAGTGCCGTCCTGGCTGTCACCGTGCGCCAACGAGTAGCTCGCATTACGCCCGAGTGCACCGCTTCCCGATCACTCTTCGCGATCTGTGCCCATCGGAGGCAGGCGGCAGCAGCCATCGACAACTCGACCTGGTCACGGTACGCGCGGCTACGCCATCCGGTCAAACCGGCGCCGCTCGGGAGACACTGTCCACAGGCTGGGGACAACAACTTGAACCGCATGGGTCGCCCTGACTACCGTGGCCGGACTCCGGTTCGTTCCCTTCTCTCCGCTCCATCTCATTCGTTCCGGCCGCTCCAGCGGCTTCGTCCACCCCGTTCACCGAGTTACAACCCGACCCGTCCCAGGAATCACACGTTCGTGGGACCCGTGAGAGAGCGTGCCCTGTGGCTGACGTACCTGCCGATCTTGCCGCAGTGTGGCCACGAGTATTGGAGCAACTTCTCGGGGAGGGCCGCGGACAGGGTGTCGAGACGAAGGACGAGCGCTGGATCAAGCGCTGTCAGCCACTGGCGCTGGTGGCGGACACCGCACTGCTCGCCGTCCCGAACGAATTCGCCAAGAGCGTCCTCGAAGGGCGCCTGGCCCCGATCGTCAGCGAGACGCTGACCCGCGAGTGCGGACGGCCGATCCGGATCGCGATCACCGTCGACGACTCCATGGGGGAACCCCCTTCGCAGTCGGCGCCGCCCGTCCAGCAGTCGCAGCAGCGGTACGAGGAGCCCGAGCGCCCGCCCTCGCAGGGCCGCGACGGCTACCGCGGGTACGGTCGGCACCGCGCGGACGACCGTATGGACGACCACCCGCAGGGCCGCTCCGACCAGCAGCCGCCCTCCCACGAGGACCAGCTGCCGACGGCCCGCCCCGCGTACCCCAACTACCAGCGCCCCGAACCGGGTGCCTGGCCGCGGCCCCCGCAGGACGACTACGGCTGGCAGCAGCAGCGGCTCGGCTTCCCCGACCGCGATCCCTACGCGTCCCCTCCGCGGGACTACCGGCAGCAGCCGGGCCGCTCGCCGTACGACCAGCGGTCCGACTACGAGCAGCAGCGGCCCGACTACGACCAGCCCCGCTCGGACTACGACCAGCGTCCGGACCGCCGTGACCGGTCCGAGCCGCCGTCCCCGTCCGGCATGGGCCATGTCCACCGCGGCGGCCCCGTCGGCTCGTCGCTGCCCGCCTCCAGCGGCGCACCGGGCCCACTGGCCGCGCAGCCGGCGCCCGCGACGGGTCCCGGTGAGCCCACCGCGCGCCTCAATCCGAAGTACCTCTTCGACACCTTCGTCATCGGGGCCTCGAACCGTTTCGCGCACGCGGCCGCGGTCGCCGTCGCCGAGGCGCCGGCCAAGGCGTACAACCCGCTGTTCATCTACGGGGAGTCCGGGCTCGGCAAGACGCACCTGCTGCACGCGATCGGGCACTACGCGCGCAGCCTCTACCCGGGCACGCGGGTGCGGTACGTGAGCTCGGAGGAGTTCACCAACGAGTTCATCAACTCCATCCGCGACGGCAAGGGCGACAGCTTCCGCAAGCGGTACCGCGAGATGGACATCCTGCTCGTCGACGACATCCAGTTCCTGGCGGACAAGGAGTCGACGCAGGAGGAGTTCTTCCACACCTTCAACACGCTTCACAACGCGAACAAGCAGATCGTGCTCTCCAGCGACCGGCCGCCCAAGCAGCTGGTGACGCTGGAGGACCGGCTGCGGAACCGCTTCGAGTGGGGTCTGATCACGGATGTCCAGCCGCCCGAGCTGGAGACCCGTATCGCCATCCTCCGTAAGAAGGCGGTGCAGGAGCAGCTCAACGCCCCGCCGGAGGTGCTGGAGTTCATCGCGTCCCGCATCTCGCGCAACATCCGTGAGCTGGAGGGCGCGCTGATCCGGGTGACGGCGTTCGCGTCGCTCAACCGGCAGCCGGTCGACCTCGGTCTCACCGAGATCGTCCTCAAGGATCTGATCCCCGGCGGTGAGGACTCGTCCCCGGAGATCACCGCGCCGGCCATCATGGCGGCCACCGCCGACTACTTCGGCCTCACGGTGGACGACCTGTGCGGCTCCTCGCGCAGCAGGGTCCTGGTGACGGCCCGCCAGATCGCCATGTACCTCTGCCGTGAGCTCACGGACCTCTCCCTGCCGAAGATCGGCGCGCAGTTCGGCGGCCGCGACCACACGACCGTGATGCACGCCGACCGCAAGATCCGCGCGCTGATGGCGGAGCGCCGCTCGATCTACAACCAGGTCACCGAACTCACGAACCGCATCAAGAACGGCTGACACCCACAGCGGTACGTCGCCGAAGGCGCCCCGGGGCTCGCTCCCGAGGGCGCCTTCGCCGTTCCGGCACCCTTTTCAGGGCCTCGGAACCCCTCCAGAACCCCTCCAGAACCCTCCGGGATGCCTCTCGGGGCCCGTCCGGACCCGTTCCGCCGTTACCCGACAGCCATCAGCTGTTCGATTACGCGCCTGGTTACGGGCGCCCTCCACAGATTCGGGGACTTTCTTGTGTCCACACCCTGGGGACTGCGAAGTTGTCCAGATCGTGTCCACAGGCACGGCAGCTGAAAGAGAATCAGCCCAGCTCAGTCGCCTGTGGATCCGTGGACAAAAGATCTCCACAGCCTGTGGACAAAGAAAAGATCCACAGGCTGTGCGGGAAGTTGTCCACCGGCGACCCACAGGCTAGGGGCAGTTGTCCCCAGTGATCGTCAGCTTCTCCACATCGCTGTCCACTGTTCGGCAACACGACGCGCGTTCTCACCGGGTCGAGTGAAAGGCGTCACACGAAGGTGCCGGGTTGGGCTGTGGGGAACGTGGGTAAAGCTGGGGACGGCGCTGGGGAGAAGTACCCCCTGCCTGTGCACGGAGTGTGCAGAACTTTTCGCCGTCCACAGAAGAGGCGTGTTATCCACCGCCTCCACCCACAGGGTCAGTGGACAAAAAACATGCTCTGAGCTGCGAAAACGGGGTTATCCACGGTATCCACAGCCCCTACTACTACTGACAACTAGAGAGAGCCTGAGAACCGTTTCGAAGTCTGGGCTGTGCACAACTCACGCTCGGAGCCTCGACTGCCGCTCGGAACGACTTGACCCCGAGAGGCACCGACTGTCAGTGCGGTGCGTCAGACTGGTCCCCGGCGACCGGCCCATCGGTGGGCTGAGC
Source organism: Streptomyces dioscori (assembly GCF_003024195.1). Classification (GTDB taxonomy): domain Bacteria; phylum Actinomycetota; class Actinomycetes; order Streptomycetales; family Streptomycetaceae; genus Streptomyces; species Streptomyces dioscori. The sequence goes on along the minus strand of NZ_KZ679052.1, from coordinate 1,634 downwards.
AACGCCGAGTCAGACGACGAAGACCGAGCAGGGCGAGAGCGCCGGCAACAGACGGAGGCGGCAACGGTGAAGATCCGGGTGGAACGCGACGTACTCGCGGAGGCAGTGGCCTGGGCGGCACGCAGCCTCCCGGCCCGTCCACCGGCGCCTGTGCTCGCCGGCCTCCTTCTGAAGGCCGAGGAGGGCGCACTGAGCCTCTCCAGCTTCGACTACGAGGTCTCGGCACGCGTCTCCGTGGACGCGGAGATCGACGAGGAAGGCACGGTGCTCGTCTCCGGCCGCCTGCTCGCCGACATCTGCCGCGCCCTCCCCAACCGGCCGGTGGAGATTTCCACAGACGGTGTACGGGCGACCGTGGTCTGCGGCTCCTCCCGCTTCACCCTCCACACACTGCCTGTGGAGGAGTACCCGGCGCTGCCGCAGATGCCGTCCGCGACCGGCACCGTCCCCGGTGAGGTCTTCGCCTCGGCCGCCGCCCAGGTGGCCATCGCGGCGGGCCGGGACGACACGCTGCCCGTGCTCACCGGTGTGCGCATCGAGATCGAGGGCGACACGGTCACGCTGGCGTCCACCGACCGCTACCGCTTCGCCGTCCGCGAGTTCCTGTGGAAGCCGGAGAACCCGGAGGCGTCCGCGGTCGCCCTGGTGCCCGCCAAGACGCTCCTGGACACCGCCAAGGCCCTCACGAGCGGCGACAGCGTGATCCTGGCACTGTCCGGCTCCGGAGCCGGTGAGGGCCTGATCGGCTTCGAGGGAGCGGGCCGGCGTACGACCACGCGTCTGCTGGAGGGCGACCTCCCGAAGTACCGCTCGCTGTTCCCGACGGAGTTCAACTCGATCGCCGTCATCGAGACCGCCCCCTTCGTGGAGGCCGTCAAGCGTGTGGCCCTGGTCGCCGAGCGCAACACCCCGGTGCGGCTGAGCTTCGAGCAGGGCGTGCTGATCCTGGAGGCAGGATCCAGCGACGACGCACAGGCTGTGGAGAGGGTCGACGCCCAGCTGGAGGGCGACGACGTCTCGATCGCCTTCAACCCGACGTTCCTGCTCGACGGACTGAGCGCCATCGACTCCCCGGTCGCGCAGCTCTCCTTCACGACGTCCACCAAGCCGGCGCTCCTCAGCGGCAGGCCCGCGCTGGACGCCGAGGCGGACGAGGCCTACAAGTACCTGATCATGCCGGTGCGGCTCAGCGGCTGACGAAGAACCGCAGGTGAGGGCATACGTCTGAGCGGCTATGCCCACAGGTGTGCAGGAGAGTCCGGGTTTAGGCTCGGGCGCAGGTACGAAAGTGCCCTCCTGCCACATCGCTAGTGAAGGAACAACCTGATGGAGCTCGGTCTCGTCGGCCTCGGCAAGATGGGCGGCAACATGCGCGAGCGCATTCGCCGCGCAGGCCACACCGTCATCGGATACGACCGCAACGCGGATCTCGCCGATGTCCACAGCCTTGAGGAGCTTGTGGGCAAGCTCAAGGGTCCGCGGGTGGTGTGGGTGATGGTTCCGGCCGGTGCCGCGACCCAGTCCACCGTCGATGAGCTCGGCGAGCTGCTTGAGCCGGGTGACGTGGTCGTGGACGGCGGCAACTCGCGCTGGACGGACGACGAGAAGCACGCGGAGGAGCTGGCGGCCAAGGG
>NZ_KZ679051.1:121789-334925 GCF_003024195.1 Streptomyces dioscori | reverse complement strand
GGGGCGCGGGGAACTGCGCGGGTCACCCCCACCGGCCGTCGGTCGACCGGCTACCGCGGGCCGGGCAGGGGCGCAGCCCCGCCACCTCTGGGGGCGCGGGGAACTGCGCGGGTCACCCCCACCGGCCGTCGGTCGACCGGCTACCGCGGGCCGGGCAGGGGCGCAGCCCCGCCCCCTCAAGGGGGCCGGCCCCCATGAGCCCGCGGTCGACGACACACCCGGCCCGTACGCCTCGCGTACCGGCCGGTAGCCCTGCCGGCAGACTCCGTCGCAGGTCGCGCGCCCCTTGCCTCCCGCAAGGGGCGTTCGACGTTCCGTAGTCTGTACGGCATCTGTGGCCACAGCTCGATAACGGACCGGACAGAAGGGGTTTTCCGTCTGGTCTACGCGCGTTACGCTGCGGCGGAACCAGCGCCTGGTATGGGCGCTTGCACAAAGGAGTCACGTTCCATGCGCCGGGTGTCCCGAATCGCTGTCGCGGGCGTTGCGACCGCTACCCTCACCGCCGCCCTCGCTGCTTGCGGCGGCACGTCCAACGACGCCGCAGACAGCGGCGACGGCAAGAGCAAGGGCATCGCCCTCGCGTACGACGTCGGCGGCAAGGGCGACCAGTCCTTCAACGACGCCGCGACCCGCGGAATGGAGAAGGCCGCCTCGGAGTTCAAGTACGGCTCCAAGGCCGTCGAGCCCACCGACGGCGAGTCCGACGCCGACAAGGTGCAGCGCCTGCAGACGCTGGCCAAGGCGGGCTACAACCCGGTGGTCGGCGTGGGCTACGCCTACGCGCCGGCGGTCGCCGAGGTCGCCGAGAAGTTCCCGAAGACCACGTTCGGCATCGTCGACGACGAGACGATCGACAAGAAGAACGTCGCCGACATGGTCTTCCACGAGGAGGAGTCCTCGTACCTCGCGGGTGTCACCGCGGCCCTCACCACCAAGTCCAAGACCGTCGGCTTCGTCGGCGGCGTGGACATCCCGCTGATCCACAAGTTCGAGGCGGGCTACAAGCAGGGTGTCGCGGACACGAACCCGAAGGTCAAGGTCGTCTCGCAGTTCCTGACCGAGAAGGCCGAGGACGGCGGGTTCGCCAGCCCGGACAAGGGCAAGACCGCCGCCGAGGGCCAGATCGAGGACGGCGCCGACGTGGTCTACCACGCCGCGGGCCTGTCCGGTCAGGGCGTCATCGAGGCCGCTTCCGCCGCCAAGGTGTGGGCGATCGGTGTCGACTCCGACCAGTACAGCCAGGACGCCCTCAAGGCGTACAAGCAGTACATCCTCACCTCGGCCACCAAGGACGTCGAGGGCGCGGTCTACAACCTCGCCAAGTCGGTCCAGGACGGCAAGCCCGAGACGGGTGTCGTGCGCGCCTCCCTCAAGACCGGCGGTGTCGGCCTCGCGGACTCGAACCCCGACTTCAAGGGCAACGCCAAGCTGCAGGCGGCTCTGGAGAAGGCCACCACGGGCATCAACGACGGCACCATCAAGGTCAAGACCTCGTAGTAACCGTCCGCGGTAACCATGGTCAATCGGGCGCTGTAATGGCAGCGTTACGGTCGCGAAAACGGGGTGTGGGAAGGATGGCCTTCCCGCGCCCCGTTCGCGCGGCGGATGATCCGGTTCTGTCCGGGAGGCATTGATATGCCTGGGTGCTCCTGGATACATCCAGAACATCCGACTCCGCAGTAGTAGTTGAAGCAGGGGCGCTACGCGCGTAGATCGGCCCCTTTTCCAAGGAGTACGCCATCGACGCGTCCAGCAGCCCTCCGCTCGCCGCACAGTCACCGTCCCCGTCGCAGTCGCCCGTGTCGGTCGAACTGGCGGGGATCACCAAGCGCTTCCCCGGTATCGTCGCCAACCACGACATCCACCTGTCCGTCCGCAAGGGCACCGTGCACGCCCTCGTCGGCGAGAACGGGGCCGGCAAGTCCACCCTGATGAAGATCCTCTACGGCATGCAGAAGCCGGACGAGGGCACCATCGCGGTCGACGGCGAGCAGGTCGCCTTCACCAGCCCCGCCGACGCCATCGCGCGCGGCATCGGCATGGTCCATCAGCACTTCATGCTGGCCGACTACCTCACCGTCCTGGAGAACGTCGTCCTCGGCAGCGAGAAGCTGTACGGCATCGGCGGCGCCGCCCGCGACAAGATCAGGGAGATCTCCGAGCGCTACGGCCTCGGGGTCCGCCCGGACGCCCTCGTCGAGGACCTCGGTGTCGCCGACCGCCAGCGCGTGGAGATCCTCAAGGTCCTCTACCGCGGCGCCCGCATCCTGATCCTCGACGAGCCCACCGCCGTCCTCGTGCCGCAGGAGGTCGACGCGCTCTTCGACAACCTCCGCGAGCTGAAGGCCGAGGGCCTGTCCGTCATCTTCATCTCCCACAAGCTGGGCGAGGTCCTGTCGGTCGCCGACGAGATCACCGTCATCCGCCGCGGCACGACGGTCGGCACGGCCGTCCCCGCCGAGACCACCTCCCGCCAGCTCGCCGAGATGATGGTCGGCAGCGAACTGCCCACCCCGGAGACCGCCGAGTCGACGGTCACCGACAAGCCCGTCATCCAGGTCGAGGGCCTCACCGTGTACGCGGCCGGCGGCGCCTCGCTCGGCGAGACCGGCACCGTCGGAGACACCCCGGCCGCCGGCTCCCTCGCGGGCGACGCGGCCGGCGGCGACGCCAAGCGCGTCCTGGACGACGTCACCTTCACCATCCACGCCGGTGAGGTCATGGGCATCGCCGGGGTCGAGGGCAACGGCCAGACCGAACTGGTCGACGCCCTGATCGGCCTGAAGAACGCCGACTCGGGCACCATCCGCTTCATCGGCGAGGAGATGACCTCCTGGCCCACCCGCAAGCGCCGCGAACAGGGCGTCGGCTACATCCCCGAGGACCGCCACCGCCACGGCCTGCTCCTCGAAGCCCCGCTCTGGGAGAACCGCATCCTCGGCCATGTCACCGAGAAGCCCAACTCCAAGGGCAAGGGCAGGTGGCTCGACATCAAGGGCGCCCAGGCCGACACCCGCCGCATCGTCGAGGAGTACGACGTCCGGACGCCCGGCATCGACGTCACGGCGGCCTCCCTGTCCGGCGGCAACCAGCAGAAGCTGATCGTCGGCCGCGAGATGAGCCATAAGCCGCGCTTCCTGATCGCCGCCCACCCCACCCGCGGTGTGGACGTCGGCGCGCAGGCCGCGATCTGGGACCAGATCCGCGAGGCCCGCCGTGAGGGGCTCGCCGTGCTGCTGATCTCCGCGGACCTGGACGAGCTGATCGGCCTCTCCGACACCCTCCGGGTGATCTACAACGGCCGGCTCGTCGCGGACGCCGACCCGGCGGCCGTCACCCCGGAGGAGCTGGGCTCGGCCATGACGGGCGCGGCCTCCGGACACCTGGAGCACGTGGAGCACGAACAGCAGTCAAGCCAGGTGGCGGAAGCCGCAGAGGCAGCCCCGGAGGACGAGGCCCGATGAAGAAGTTCGACAAGGAGCGCGTGCTCCTCGCGGTGGCCGGACCGGTCATCGCGCTCGTGGCGGCCGTGGTGCTGACCTCGTTCGTGCTGCTCGCCTCGGGCAAGAGCCCGATCGAGCCGTACACCCTGATGTTCGAGCAGGCCGGTTTCGCCGACGTCCAGGTCCTGATCATCAACCAGGCCGGCGTCTACTACCTGGCCGCCCTCGCGGTCGCCGTCGGCTTCCGGATGAACCTCTTCAACATCGGCGTCGACGGCCAGTACCGCCTCGCCGCCATGATGACCGCGGTCGTCGGCGCGCACGTCTCGCTGCCCGCCGCCCTGCAGATCCCGTTCCTGATGCTGATCGCCGTGCTCACCGGCGCCTTCTGGGCCGGGATCGCGGGTGTCCTCAAGGTGACCCGCGGAGTGAGCGAGGTCGTCGCGACGATCATGCTCAACGCCATCGCCACCAGCCTCATCGGCTACCTCACCCTCACCGAGGTCTGGGGCCAGCCGCTCGGCAACAACCAGACCACCGGCGTGATGAAGGAGTCCGGCTGGTTCCCCGGCTTCGACATGGGCGACGCGGGCGAGATCTACGGCTTCACCCTGATCGCCGTACTCGCCGGTGTCCTGTACTGGCTGGTCCTCAACCGCACCCGCTTCGGCTTCGACCTGCGTGCCACCGGCGCCTCCGAGACCGCCGCGGCCGCCTCCGGCGTGGACGCCAAGCGCATGGTCCTCACCGCGATGCTGATCTCCGGCGGCATGGCGGGCCTCGCGGGCCTGCCGATCCTCCTCGGCGACGCCCACACCTACAGCCTGTCCTTCCCGACGGGCCTCGGCTTCACCGGCATCACCATCGCGCTGCTCGGCCGCAACAACCCGGTCGGCATCGCCTTCGCCGCCCTGCTGGTCGCCTTCCTCGACAAGGCCTCACCCGCCCTCGACTACGCGACCCCGGTCGCGTACGACAAGGAGATCGCGGTGATCATGCAGGGTCTCATCGTGATCGCGGTCGTCGTCTCCTACGAGGCCGTACGCGTCTGGGGCCTGCGCCGCCAGCAGCGGCGTGTCGGTGCCGAACTGGCCGCCGCCGCCAACGACAACTCCAAGAAGGAGGTGGCTGCCCGATGAGCACCGCAACCGTCGCCAAGCCGCAGGCGCCGAAGCCCGCCCGGGGCCGCCGCCGTATCTCGCTCCCGGTCCTGCTCCTGCTCATCGCGGGCCTGCTGGTCCTCGTCTCCGTCGTCCGCCTCGTCACCGACGCGAACGGCATCACCTCCACCGGCCAGATGTCCACCGCCCTGCGCCTGGCCGTACCGATCGGCCTCGCGGGACTCGGCGGACTGTGGGCCGAGCGCGCGGGCGTCGTCAACATCGGCCTCGAAGGCATGATGATCCTCGGCACCTGGTTCGGTGCCTGGGCCGGTTTCCAGTGGGGCCCGTGGACCGGTGTCGCCTTCGGCATCATCGGCGGCGCGCTCGGCGGCCTGCTGCACGCGGTCGTCACGGTCACCTTCAACGTCAACCACATCGTCTCCGGTGTGGCCATCAACATCCTGGCCCTCGGTGCCACCCGCTATCTGTCGACCTTCGCCTTCGAGGGCGAGGAGGGCGGCACGTCGAAGCAGTCGCCGCCCGTCGACTCGCTCGGCACCTTCGACATCCCAGGTCTCTCGGACTGGCTGCAGACCCTCAACGGCAAACACTGGTTCCTGGTCTCCGACCTCGCCGGTCTCGTCGGCGGCCTCTTCACCGACCTGTCGCCGCTCACCGTGATCGCCGTCCTGCTCGTCCCGGTCACCTGGTGGGTGCTGTGGCGCACCTCCTTCGGCCTGCGCCTGCGCTCCTGCGGCGAGAACCCGGTCGCGGCCGAGTCGCTCGGCGTCAACGTCTACAAGTACAAGTACCTGGCCGTCGTCATCTCCGGCGGCTTCGCCGGACTCGGCGGCGCCTTCCTCTCCCTGGTCGCCTCCAACATCTACCTGGAGGGCCAGACCGGCGGGCGCGGCTACATCGGCCTCGCCGCGATGATCTTCGGCAACTGGATGCCGGGCGGACTCGCCCTGGGCGCCGGCCTGTTCGGCTACACCGACAGCCTCAAGCTCCGCGGCGGCGGCACCAACGTCCACGCGCTGCTGCTCCTGCTGGCCCTGCTCCTGATCATCGGTGCGGCCTACTTCGTATGGAAGAAGCGGTACGTCAACGCGGCGATCACCACGCTCATCGGCGTCCTGGTCTTCCTCTGGTACACCACGACCAACGAGGTCCCGAACCAGGTCGTCACCGCCACCCCGTACGTCGTCACGCTGCTCGTCCTCGCACTCTCCGCGCAGCGCCTGCGGATGCCGAAGGCGGACGGCATGCCGTACCGGCGAGGGCAGGGCAAGTGACGACGGCCGGGACCGAACCGGCCGAGGTCGACTGGAAGGCCCTGCGGGAGGTGGCGCGCGAGGCGATGTCCCGCGCGTACGCCCCCTACTCGGGCTACCCGGTCGGAGTCGCGGCCCTGGTCGACGACGGCCGGGTGGTCTCCGGCTGCAACGTCGAGAACGCCTCTTACGGCCTGGGCCTGTGCGCCGAATGCGGGCTGGTCTCACAGCTCCAGAACACCGGGGGAGGCCGGCTCACGCACTTCACGTGCGTGGACGGCCGCGGCGAGATCCTCGTCCCCTGCGGCCGCTGCCGCCAGCTCCTGTACGAGTTCGGCGGCCCCGACCTCGTCCTGGAGACCCCGGCCGGTCTCCTCCCGCTCTCCGAGATGCTCCCGCAGGCCTTCGGCCCCGAGCACCTCACCAGGTAATTCATGTGTCACCTGCGGCCCCTTCGCTTCGTGTGTCGTCAGGACACCGGGAGGGGCCGCCGCACTACCGAAGGGAAGCCATGACTTCGTCGTCGATGGACGCCATCTCCGTGATCCGCACCAAGCGGGACCGCGGCGAGCTGAGCGACGGACAGATCGACTGGGTCATCGACGCGTACACGCGCGGTGACGTGGCCGACTACCAGATGGCCGCCCTCAACATGGCGATCCTGCTCAACGGCATGAACCGCCGGGAGATCTCCACCTGGACCGCCGCGATGATCGCCTCCGGCGAACGCATGGACTTCTCGTCCCTGTCCCGCCCGACGGCCGACAAGCACTCCACGGGCGGCGTCGGCGACAAGATCACGCTCCCGCTGGCCCCGCTCGTGGCGGCCTGCGGCGCGGCCGTCCCGCAGCTGTCCGGCCGCGGTCTCGGCCACACCGGCGGCACCCTCGACAAGCTGGAGTCGATCCCGGGCTGGCGCGCCGCGCTCTCGAACGACGAGATGCTCTCCGTGCTCGACTCGGTCGGCGCGGTGATCTGCGCGGCGGGCGACGGCCTCGCCCCGGCGGACAAGAAGCTCTACGCGCTGCGGGACGTGACCGGCACGGTCGAGGCGATCCCGCTGATCGCCTCCTCGATCATGTCGAAGAAGATCGCGGAGGGTACGGGCTCGCTCGTCCTGGACGTCAAGGTCGGCACCGGCGCCTTCATGAAGACGATCGAGGACGCCCGCGAGCTGGCCTCCACGATGGTGGGCCTGGGCGCGGACCACGGCGTACGGACGGTCGCGCTCCTCACCGACATGTCCACCCCGCTCGGCCTCACCGCGGGCAACGCCTTGGAGGTCCGCGAGTCGGTGGAGGTCCTGGCCGGCGGCGGCCCGTCCGACGTCGTGGAACTCACCCTCGCCCTGGCCCGCGAGATGCTGGACGCGGCGGGCATCAAGGACGCCGACCCGGCGAAGGCACTGGCCGACGGCTCGGCGATGGACGCGTGGCGCCGCATGATCACGGCGCAGGGCGGCGACCCCGACGCCCCCCTCCCCACGTCCCGCGAGCAGCACGTGGTCAAGGCCGCCGCCTCCGGCGTCCTGACCCGCCTCGACGCGTACGACATCGGCGTCGCCGCCTGGCGCCTGGGCGCGGGCCGCGCCCGCAAGGAGGACCCGGTGCAGGCCGCCGCGGGCATCGAACTCCACGCCAAGCCCGGCGACACGGTGACCGAGGGCCAGCCGCTCCTCACCCTCCACACGGACACCCCGGAACGCTTCGCGTACGCACTGGAAGCGGTGACGGACTCGTACGAGGTGGCGGCCCCCGGCACGGCGTTCACGACGGCACCGGTGGTGCGGGAACGTATCGCCTGAGGCGGGTGGATCGAAGTGCGGAACGGGGAACGGGACCGGCGGACGACCACCGGTCCCGTTCCCCGTTCCGGTGCTGTCGAGGGCCTCATCCCAGCAACGCCGCGATCACCACCAGCACCGGTACCGCCAGCATCGTCGACAGCAGTATCGACTCGCGGGCCAGGACCTCGCCGACGCGGTAGCGGGAGGCGTAGGTGAAGAGGTTCTGGGCGGCCGGCAGGGCCGAGGTGACCACCACGTCGAGCAGGGGTTCGCCCCGCAGTCCGAAGACGCCCGCCGCCAGCGCCCAGGCGGCCAGGGGCTGGCCCACGGACTTCAGGGCGACGGAGAGCAGTACGGGTGCCCGGTCGGCGCCCCGGCCCGGCATCGTGCTGCCGCACAGGGAGATTCCGAAGGCGAGCAGGACGGCCGGTACGGACATGTTCCCGATCAGGGTCAACGGGTCCATGACGGGTCCCGGGACGGTCAGCCCGGTCGCCGAGACGGCCACGCCGGCCAGTGAGCCGATCCCGACGGGGTTGCGGACGGGAGCGGTGACCTGCCGCCAGAGCGGCTGCTTCTCGCCCGCGCCGGACAGGTCGAGGACCGTCAGCGCGACCGGCGTCATCAAGATCTGCTGGAACAGCAGGACCGGCGCGACGAGCGAGGCGTCCCCGAGGACGTACACGGCGATCGGGATTCCGAGGTTGCCCGCGTTGACGTAGCTGGAGCAGAGCGCGCCGATCGTCGTACGGCCCACGCCCCAGCGGCGTACGGCACCGACCGCGACGAAGATCCCGGCCACCGCGAACGTGCTGACCGCCGTCACCAGCAGCCGGTTCGACAGGATCACCGACAGGTCGGCCCGCGCGAGGGTGGTGAAGAGCAGTGCGGGGGTGGCGACGTGGAAGGCGAGCTTGGTCAGCACCTCCCGTCCGTTGTCGCCGAGGTACCCCCGCCGCCCGATCAGGTATCCGACTCCGATGACCACCGCGATGACCGCGAATCCGTTCAGCACGCCCTGCACGGCACCTCCAGCGAGGCCTGGGGGTGGCGGGGCCCGGGTATCCGGGACGGGCCGGACGAAGATTCATGGGTCATACACCCAACCCTAGAGCCGAGAGCACGCCCCACCGGCCGTGTGGCTCCCCGCCACCGCATGGGGGCTGCGCCCCCTCGCCCCCGTTCGCGCAGTTCCCCGCGCCCCTTGGGAGCCGCGCCCAGCCCGTCTCTCAGGGGCGCGGGGAACGGCGCGGATCACCCCCACCGGCCGTCAGCCGACGATCGACCGGCTTTTCAGGGGCGCGGGGAACTGCGCGGGCAACCCCCACTCACCCGCACCCGCGATGAGTTCCGCGCCCCGCCAGGGTCTACCGCACGTGGACCCCTCGACACCCGACGTACTCGTACTGCCCGGCCCCGTCACCAAGGACGACGTGCCGCGGCTCTGCGAAGCCGTGCGCGCACGGCTTCAGGACACCACGGCCCGCGTCGTCGTCTGCGACGTCAGGGATCTGGGCCCACCCGGCCTGACGACCGTCGACGCCCTGGCGAGGATGCAACTCGCGGCCCGCCGCGCCGGAGGCCGCCTCAGACTCCGCGCCCCGGACCCCGCCCTACGCGCGCTGCTCGCCCTCGTCGCCCTGCCCTTCGAGCTGGAGCGGCAGCCCGAACAGCGGGAACCACCGCTGCGTGTCGAGGAAGCAGTGAAACCCCGTGATCCGCCCCTCTGAGATCTCCAGGACCTGCACGGCCCACGCCGTGTGCCCGCCCGTCTCGGGATCCGGCTTGTACTGGGCGAAGCCCGGCAGTCCGTTCACCGCGACCGGGACCAGATGGGAGTCCGCGCAGGCCGCGCCGAGCGTCGTCATGAAGCCCGTGATGTCCGAGGGCCCGGTCAGCCACAGGTCGAACGGCGGCATCGTCATCACGGCGTCCTCGTGCAGGAGGGCCGTCAGCGCCGCCATGTCGTACCCCTCGAAGGCGGCCACATAGCGGTCGAGCAGTTTCTGCTGCTCCTCGTCGAGCGGATCGGAGGTGACGGCCCGCGCCGCCGCACTCCCGCTGCCGCTCTCCGAGAGCGTCGCCCGCGCCCGCTGCAGCGCGCTGTTCACGGAGGCGACCGTCGTGCCGAGCAGCTCGGCCACCTCGCTCGCCTTCCACGCCAGCACCTCACGCAGGATGAGCACGGCCCGCTGCTTGGGCGGCAGTTGCTGCAGGGCGGCCATGAAGGCGAGGCGCACGGACTCCTTGGCGACGGCGGCCTCGGCCGGGTCGGCGACCGTCGGCAGCACGCGCGCGTCCGGCATCGGCTCCAGCCAGGTGTTGTCCGCGCGCGGCGTCAGCGCGGCCTGGGCGAGGGGCGTCGAGTCCGTCAGATCCATGGGCCGGGCCCGCTTGTTGCCTGCGGTCAGCATGTCCAGGCAGACGTTCGTCGCGATCCGGTACAGCCACGAACGCATCGAGGAGCGGCCCTCGAACTTGTCGTAGCTGCGCCAGGCGCGCACCAGTGTGTCCTGGACCGCGTCCTCGGCCTCGAAGGACGAGCCGAGCATCCGGTAGCAGTACCCCGTCAGCTCGACCCGGTGCTTCTCCAGCCGGACATCGAGGTCTTCCACCGTCGCCGTACCGTCGCTCATAGCCAACCCACCCCTGTGGCCTTGTCCGCCGTGCGAGCACCGCCCCATTGCGGTACCGGCACTCCGGAAGCTACCGCAGCCCACTGACAATGGCCCCCCGAGACGGAAAAGGTGCAGGTCAGGACAGTTACTGTCCTGACCTGCACCCCACATGTCCGCCGGCGCCCCCGAGCGGGCCCCGGAATGTCAGTGCCGCACGGCCACCAGCCGCCGCTGCGTCCGCGCCGCGTGCGACCCGAGCACCGTGATGCCCCCGACCCCGACCACCGCCAGCAGGCCGAGCGCGACCGTCCCGGCCCAGCCGCCGGAGTGGTAGGCGATCGCGCCGAGTGTGCCGCCCGCGCTGGAGCCCAGGTAGTAGGCGGACTGGTAGAGCGCCGAGGCCTGGGCGCGGCCCTCCTTCGCCGTGTGGCTGACGGAGGAGGACGCCACCGCGTGCCCGGCGAAGAACCCGGCCGTGATCAGTACGAGGCCGAGCAGCACGAACGGCAGGGAGTCGGCCAGCGACACCAGCAGGCCCGCGGTCGTCGTGGCGCCCGCCAGGTACAGCGCGCCGCGCCGCCCGAGCCGGCCCACCAGCTTTCCGGCGGTCGACGCCGAGACCGTACCGACCAGGTAGACCAGGAAGATCGAGCCGATGAGGCCCTGCGGGAGGGAGAACGGGGCGTCGGTGAGGCGGTAGCCGATCACCGTGTAGACGGCGCCGAACACCGTCATGAACAGCGCGCCGATCGCGTACAGCCTGCGCAGCAGCGGGTTCGCGAGGTGGTCCCGGACCGTACGGACCAGCGCCGCCGGGCGCAGCGAACCCGCCTTGAAGTGCTTGGGCGCGGGAAGCAGCAGCCGGAAGGCGACGGCGCAGCCCACCGCGATCACGCCGATCACCGCGACGGCGACCCGCCAGCCCCACTCCTGCGCGACCCAGCCGGTGATGACACGGCCGCTCATCCCGCCGACACTGTTGCCCGCGACGAACAGGCCGATGGCCGTGATGAGTGCCTTCGGCCGTACCTCCTCCGCCAGATACGCCGTCGCAGAGGCGGGCAGTCCGGCCAGCGCCGCGCCCTGGACGGCCCGCAGCGCGACCAGCCAGCCGACCGAGGGGGCGAAGGGCACGAGCAGTCCGACGGTCACCGCGACCGCGAGCGACGCCGTCATCAACGTACGCCGTCCGAATCGCTCGGAGAGCGCGCTCAGCGGCAGGACGAACAGGGCCAGTGCGCCGGTCGCCGCCGACACCGTCCAGCTCGCGGTGCTCGCCGTGACCCCGAAGTCGTGCGAGATCAGGGGGAGGAGAGCCTGGGTGGAGTAGAGGAGCGCGAAGGTCGCGACCCCGGCGAGGAAGAGGGCGAAGCTCATCCGGCGGTAGCCGGGCCCGCCCGGGGTCAGCCGGGTGTCGACGGGGACCACTTCGGTGGGGACGACGGCTTCGGTGGGAGCGGCGGCGGCGGAGGGGGCGACCACGCTGGTGGACGCCCCGGTACTGGCGGAAGGCATGGTTCGAACCTAAAGTCCTCCCCGTCATCCGTCCAATGCATGGAATCGCCATAATCGTTCCTGTGATGCATCAGCAGAGGTCAGAGGGTCGCCTGTCACCGTCCGGTGACACAGAAGACAGCGCGGGCATGTCGCGGTTGCTCGCCCCGCGGCTGGCGTACTTCGCCGGGGTCGCCCGCACCGAGCATGTGACGCGGGCCGCGCAGGAGATGCAGGTCCCGCAGTCGACGCTGTCCCGGGCGATGGTCCGCCTCGAACAGGACCTGGGAGTGGACCTCTTCGCCCGCCGGGGCCGCACCGTCTCCCTCACCCCGGCCGGCCGTACCTTCCTCGGCTCCGTCGAACGGGCGCTCGCGGAGATCGAGCGGGCCGCCGACGAGGTACGGGCCGACGCCGACCCCGCCACCGGCAAGGTCGCCTTCGGCTTCCTCCACACCATGGGCTCCGAGACGGTCCCGGCGCTGATCCGGGCCTTCCGCGTCGACCACCCCCGCGTCCGCTTCAGCCTCGTCCAGAACTACGGCGAGGCGATGATCGAGCGCCTGCGCTCCGGCGAACTCGACCTCTGCCTCACGTCCCCCGTCCCGGACGCCCCCGACCTGGTCGGCCGCCGCCTGGACGAGCAGAAACTGCGCCTGGTGGTCCCGGCCGACCACCGCCTCGCCTCCCGCCGCCGTATCCGCCTCGCGGAGGCCGCCGACGAGGCCTTCGTGACCCTGGAACCCGGCTACGGCCTGCGCCGCATCACCGACGACCTCTGCCGGCAGGCGGGCTTCCGCCCCCGGATCGCCTTCGAGGGCGAGGAGGCCGAGACCCTGCGGGGCCTGGTGGCGGCGGGCCTGGGAGTGGCCCTCCTGCCCCCGCCGGCCGTCCCCCGCCCAGGAGTCGTGGAACTGACGGTCACGGCCCCCCGGGCGGCCCGGGAGATCGGCGTCGCCTGGCTCGACGGCCACCCGGACACACCCCCGGTGGCGGCCTTCAAGAAGTTCCTGCTGTCGAAGAGGGGTTCGCTGCTGCCGGAGTGAGCGACGCGAGTGACCGACGCGCACGGGAACGGATCAGTGGCGGAAACCGGACACGCGGATCGCACCGCCGTGCGTATGCGGATCCGCCTCTTCGGCCTCGAATCCCGCGGAGCGCAGAATGGCCAGAAGCGCGTCCCGCATGTTCTGGTGAACCGTTCCGTAATGACGGAAGACAGCCGGCGGATCCGAGGGGTCTATTCCTTTCTCGAAGAGATCGATGGCAGCCCGCGTCAGCTCCCCGGACGAATTCCAGTCCACGAACACCGCACCACCGACGAGGGGATCCAGGTGCGCCTCGGCTCCGGGGCCGGTGTACGGGCCGCCGTCGGCGTCGCCCCGATAAGCGGGAAGTCCGGCACGGAGCAGTTCCCGGCAGACCGCGTCGGCCAGTTCGTGACGCTGGGCGATGACGTCCGGCGACGCTTTCGGCGGCAGGTCGAATCCACGCTTGGTCATGTATGCGTCTCACATTCCTCGGCCGCGCAGGTCTTCCGCGCGCGCCTCCAGATCCTGCAATGCGCCATGAAGCCCGTCCAGGCTTTGCCGTACGCGGCCACGTCCGGACGCGGCCGCGCGGTAACGAGTTCGGCCGGATCATGTCGTGCGCTCAGGCGACTGTTCGCCGTGCCGCAACCGCGGCAGCCAGGATCTCTCCGCCGGTGCGGCGGTGCGGCGGTGCGGCGGTGCGGCGGTGCGGCGGTGCGGCGGTGCGGCGGTGCGGCGGTGCGGCGGAGCCGCGCCCGCAGCCGGTCCCGGCCCGGAAAGCTCATCGACGGCGAAGCGACTGCCCGAAGCCGGACGCGAGCGGCATCCGCAGGCCCAGTGGCGGCGGAGCCGCGAGCGCGTCCTCCACGGGCCGCGAGAACGCCCGCCCGAACAGCGCCCCCATCACGAAGTCCTCCGCGAGCGCGTGCACTTCGTCGCGGAACGCGTGCAGCGCGTGCCGGTCCGAGTGCACCTCGAACCGGCAGATGTCCCGGTTCGCCTTCTTGGCCCGCGCCGCGAGCCGGAACGACAACTCGGGGTCGGTCCGCTGGTCGTTGGTGCCGTGCACGATCATCACCCGCCGCCCCCCGAGCTGCTTCACCGGTTCGGGCGGTGCCGCGACATCCTCCTCGGGCAGCCAGGGGGACAGCGCCAGCACGGAGTTGACGGCGTCGTGGCCTCCCGCGCGCAGGGCGGCCCGCCCACCCATGTCCACCCCGGCCAGACAGACGGGCACGTCCCCGTAGCGTCGTACGACCTCGTCCGCGGCCCACGCGGCGTCCTGCGCCAGATGCGCCTCGCTGCCGTTCCAGCCGCGGAACCGGTAGTGCACCACGTGCACCGCCAGCCCCTCCGTGCGTCCCGCGCGGACGAGCCGGCGGCCCAACGCCCTGACGGACGCCGCCGCCAGCATCGGTGAAGGTCTGCGGGACGAGGTCTCCTCGCCGCCCGGCAGCAGCAGCACCACGCCGCTCACCGCCGTCGGCTCCGTGCCGAGCGCCCGCCCCAGCCGTGCCGTGCGAACCGGCGTCGCTTGCTGTGCCATGACAAAACAGTGTCAGAAGTAATGGTGTACGCCATCCGTCCGCACGGTCACCGTTACATATCGACGGATCCGCGCAAGGAGAGATCTACGCGCGTAGGCGTTAGAGTGCGGAAATGACGAGCCAGACCAAGAACACCCCGAGCTCGGAGCAGATCCGCCGGGCGCCGAAGGTCCTGCTGCACGATCACCTGGACGGCGGCCTGCGCCCCGGCACGATCGTCGACCTCGCCCGTGACGCGGGCTACCCGGGCCTCCCGGAGACGGACGCCGACAAGCTCGGCATCTGGTTCCGCGAAGCCGCCGACTCCGGTTCGCTGGAGCGGTACCTGGAGACCTTCGCGCACACCTGCGCCGTCATGCAGACCCGCGAGGCGCTGTTCCGCGTCGCGGCCGAGTGCGCCGAGGACCTCGCCGAGGACGGCGTCGTCTACGCCGAGGTGCGGTACGCGCCCGAGCAGCACCTGGAAGCCGGGCTGACCCTCGAAGAGGTCGTCGAGGCCGTCAACGAGGGTTTCCGGCAGGGCGAGCGGCTGGCCCGCGAGAACGGCCACCGCATCCGCGTCGGCGCCCTGCTCACCGCCATGCGGCACGCGGCCCGCGCCCTGGAGATCGCCGAACTGGCCAACCGCTACCGGGATCTGGGCGTGGTCGGCTTCGACATCGCGGGCGCCGAGGCGGGTTTCCCGCCCACCCGTCACCTGGACGCCTTCGAGTATCTGAAGCGGGAGAACAACCACTTCACGATCCACGCGGGCGAGGCCTTCGGGCTGCCCTCCATCTGGCAGGCGCTCCAGTGGTGCGGCGCCGACCGGCTGGGCCACGGCGTGCGCATCATCGACGACATCCAGGTGCAGGACGACGGCACTGTGAAACTGGGCCGCCTCGCCTCGTACGTACGCGACAAGCGGGTGCCGCTGGAGCTGTGCCCCAGTTCCAACCTCCAGACGGGCGCCGCCGACTCGTACGCCGAGCACCCCATCGGGCTGCTGCGGCGCCTGCACTTCCGGGCGACCGTCAACACCGACAACCGGCTGATGTCCGGCACCAGCATGAGCCGGGAATTCGAGCACCTTGTCGACGCCTTCGGTTATTCGCTCGACGACATGCAGTGGTTCACAGTCAATGCGATGAAATCAGCATTCATTCCTTTCGATGAACGACTGGCCATGATCAATGACGTGATCAAGCCTGGTTATGCCGAGCTGAAGTCCGAATGGCTGTTCCAGCAGACCGCCTCCACCAGCGGTTCTGTGCGCGAAGAGGGCTGAAGTCGAAGGACGGGAAGCGGCCGGGTGATGACGACTCGGCCGCTTTTCGATGTTTGCGGGGCGCGCTCGCACGTGATTACCGTTTCGGACCGCTCAAATCCCCGTCACAGCATGCAAGGACGAAGATGAAGCAGTCTGCTGCCAAGACCCTCGGTGTCGCCGCTCTCGGTGCCGCCTTCGCCGCCGCCGGAGCCGGCGCCGCCAACGCCGCCCCCGCGCTCCCCGAGGTCCCGGCGCTCGGCAACGCCACCAGCACGCTGCCGGTCGACGGCCTCGCCTCGGCCCTGCCCGGTACGGGCGAGGCGGTCACCCAGGGCCAGAACGCGCTCGGCAGTGCCGTCACCGCCGCCCAGCCCGCCGTCATGAACCTCCTCGCCGAGGGTCCCGCCGCGCCCGTCGCCGGCCTGCTCGGCGGTCTGCCCATCCAGGGCCTGCCCACGCACGGCGCACCGGTCAACGGCATCCCGCTGGGCTGAGCGGCACCCCACCGGGCCCTCTCGTCGGAACCGGGCCCGAACCGCCTCCGTACGCGCCGATGGGGCGCACCCCCGCTCGGGTGCGCCCCATCGGCGTGCTCAGGCACGGGTCACCAGGCCGTGCTGGTCACCAGGCCGTACGCGTCACCAGGCCGTGCGGGTCGCCTTGCCCTCTGCGGGGAAGAGGATCCACAGGGCTATGTAGAGCAGGAACTGCGGGCCGGGCAGCAAGCAGGAGACCAGGAAGATCACGCGCATCGTGGTCGCGGAGGTGCCGAAGCGCCGAGCCAGCGCGGCGCACACTCCGCCGATCATCCGGCCGTCGGTCGGGCGGGCAAGGCGGTTCATTGCGACTCCTTCGTGAGCGTCGTCGGATGGATCCGGGGCTTCCTGTGCGGTCGCCCCGTCTGACATCCACGTTACGGATACGAAGAGTCACGGGCGTCACTCTATGGAGCGATACCGACCCTGGGAATCGTCGGGGTCAGACCCTGAGTCGACTCCTCCACCGCCTCCCTGCGGCGCAGTGCGGCGGCCTTGCGCCGCAGCAGGGCACGGCGGCGCAGCGCGGCCCGAGCGGCCGGGACGACCGCGAGATGGGCCAGCGCCACGCCCACGGTGTTCAGCAGCAGCGAGTCGACGTCGACGACCTGGCCGGGCACCCCGGTCTGCAGCAGTTCGATGCCCAGCGACAGCAGCGCGCCCGCCGCGACCGTCCGCATCAGGGACAGCAGCGGGGAGACGGCGAGCCGGCCGCCCACGAGGGGCAGCAGCACCCCGAGCGGGGCGAGCAGCAGCAGACCCTTGCCGATGGCGCGGGCCGCCGCCTCGGGTCCCATCGCCAGATCGGCCCTGATGCCGGCGAACGGCCGCAGGTTCGCGGCGCTCACCCAGGGCACGTCCAGGGGCCGCAGCGTGACCCAGGCGACAAGCGCGAGATGTGCGACGAGGAGGAGACCTCCCGTCGCACGGACGCGGTTCACGGCGGTTCCGCCGTTCGAGCCTTGACGCTGCACGACCCCAAGGACGCGGACACCGGCAGGATCGGTTCCGTGTGACGGCGGCGCTTGGCCCGCACGGGTGAGGCGTGCGCCACAGACGGGCTCCGGACGGCCGCTCCACGACAGCCCCCGCGAAGCGCCCGCCGGTGGCGCGGAAGGGCTCAGGCCCCGTCGGTCCGCGTCGAGGGCGGGGTCTCCGTGCCCGGCCGCGTCCGCACGGCCTCCGTGCACTCGTAGCGACGCGCGGCGTCGCCGCCGGGGCCGCCCAGGGTCACCGTGCCGTCGTCGGAGGCGGCCTCGGAGTCGCTGAAGGTGCAGATGATCTGCGCCAGCGCGTACGGGGTCAGGTCCGCGGGCGCCGTGCTCAGCCGGAGCGCGTCGCCCGGGTCGGTGCGCCGCGGACCGGCCACGGTGAGGCCCTTGGGCACGGTCGTCGAGTAGTTCGCCTGCCTCTCCGCGTCCGACGGGGACTCGGAGAGTTCGTCGAGGAGGGCCTGCGCGGCGCGTACCCGGTCCGTCTCGGCGGGACCCGCCCCGATGCGTACGGTCCGGTCGACCGGTGCGAGCTGGGAGGAGCAGACGAGGAAGACCTGCACGAGGATGCCGCGCGAGGACTGCGTACCGATGTCGGGGCCGGTCAGCGCGCACGGCACCCGGGAGGGCGCGGGCCCGAAGTCGGTCGGCACCTCGGTCGCCCGGATCCCGCACCCGGCGAGCGCCAGTGCCATGGCCAGCAGCGGCACGGCGAGCACCGGCCGAACAGCGCGAACAGCGCGAACAGTGCGGACCGCACGGGCCGTACGGACCGCGCGCAGGGCTCGTGGCGCACGCGGCGCATACGGCGCACGCGGGGCATACGGCGCACGCGGGGCGCGTATGCCCTGTGCGCCCTGTGCGCCCTGTGCGTCCCGTGCGCCCCGTGCGTCCCGTCCGTCACGTGTGTCCGGCGTGTCCTGTCGTACGGGCATCACACGCCCCCCTCGGTGCGGTCGGCGTCGGCCCGGTGGGCGTCCTCGGCCCCGGCTCCGGGGTCCCCGTGATTGCCGTCGTCCCCGTGATCCCGGTCGTCCTCGGGGTCCTTCGGCTCTGAGGAGTCGAGCGGCAGACGCAGGGTGAAGACCGCGCCGCCCTTCGGTGAGTTCGCGGCGGTGATCTCGCCGCCGTGGATGTGGGCGTTCTCCAGGGCGATGGACAGGCCGAGTCCGCTGCCCTCGGAGCGCGGCCGGGAGGCGCTCGCCTTGTAGAAGCGGTCGAAGACGTGCGGCAGGACGTCCTCGGGGATGCCGGGGCCGTGGTCCTGCACCTCGATGACCAGGTCGGCGCCCTCCTCGCGCACGTACACGCGCACCGGGGAACCGCCGTGCTTGAGGGCGTTGCCGATGAGGTTCGCCATGATGACGTCCAGTCGGCGCGGGTCGACGTGCGCCATGATGCCGCGCGGGGCGTCCAGTTCCACCGCGTCCAGCCAGGCGCGTACGTCGATGCACGCGGTGATCTGGTCGGCGATGTCGACGGTGTCGGAGACGAGCCGGGCGGTGCCCGCGTCGAAGCGGGTGACCTCCATCAGGTTCTCCACGAGGTTGTTCAGCCGCCGGGTCTCACTGACGACGAGCCGTACGGCGGGCTCGATCATCGGGTCGACGCTGCCGGTCTCGGCGTCCAGCTCCTCCTCAAGCACCTCGGTCACCGCGGTGATCGCGGTCAGCGGGGTCCGCAGCTCGTGCGACATGTCCGCCACGAACCGCCGGGACGCCTCGTCACGGGCGCTCATGTCCGCGACCCGTTTCTCCAGCGACTCGGCCGTCCGGTTGAACGTCCGTGACAGATCGGCGAGTTCGTCCGTCCCCGACACCCGCAGCCGGGTGTCGAGCTTGCCCTCGCCGAGCCGCCGGGCGGCGGTCCCCAGCCGGTGCACCGGCTTCAGTACGGTCGTCGCGGCGGCCTGCGCGAGCAGGGCCGAGCCGATCAGCGCGAGCCCGGTCGCGATCCCCAGCGACCAGGCCAGCGAGTTGAGGTCCTTGGCCTCCGGCTCCAGCGACTTGAGCATGTACCCGGTCGGCCCGCCGCCGATCACCTTGGCACCGCCCACCAGATACGGCTTGTCGTCCTGCACGGTCCGCTGCCAGTACAGGTGGTACGCGTACCTGTTGTGCGAGGAGATCTTCTGTTCCTTGTTCACCGCCTTCTGGAGGGACTGCGGTACGTCCTCCAGCGTGAAGGTGTCCAGGTCGGAGTTGCCGCGGACGGCCTTGCCGTTCTCGTCCTCAGCGATCAGCAGCACGCTGAAGCGCTGGCTGCTGTTCGCCATCTGCCCGGCGGCGCGCTGCAGTTCCCCCTGCGTGGGGTGCTGCCGCAGCGTGCTGGCGCGGGTCTGCATCGCCTGCTGGAAGTCGCCGAGCACCGCGTCCTGCGTACGGGTCAGCACGGCCTCGCGGTTGAGCCAGTACGCGATCCCGGACGCCGACACGGCGGCGGTCAGCGCGACCAGCCCGAACACCACGACCAGGCGCAGCCGAAGACTGGTGAAGCGCAGCCCCGCCATGACCGTCCGGCGGGCCGCCGCCCAGCCACGGAGCTTGTCCTGCGGTTTGGTCACTGAGGATTGTCCAGCCGGTAGCCGACGCCGCGCACGGTACGGATCAGGGTCGGCGAGGACGGCACGTCCTCCACCTTCGCGCGCAGCCGCTGCACACACGCGTCGACGAGCCGGGAGTCACCGAGGTAGTCGTGCTCCCACACCAGCCGCAGCAGCTGCTGCCGGGACAGGGCCTGGCCGGGCCGCCGGCTCAGTTCGAGCAGCAGCCGCAGCTCGGTGGGCGTCAGCTGCAGGTCCTCGCCGTTCTTCGTCACGGTCATCGCGGCGCGGTCGATCACCAGCGAACCGAAGGTCGCCGAGTCGTTCGCCTCGCGCTCGCCGCGGCGCAGCACGGCCCGGATCCGGGCGTCGAGCACCCGCCCCTGCACGGGTTTGACCACGTAGTCGTCGGCGCCGGACTCCAGGCCGACCACGACGTCGATGTCATCGCTGCGCGCGGTCAGCAGGATGATCGGCAACTGGTCCGTACGCCGGATGCGGCGGCACACCTCGAATCCGTCGATGCCTGGCAGCATCACGTCGAGGACGATCAGATCGGGCCGTTGCTCGCGCAACAGCTTCAGTCCGTCCTCGCCGGTGGCAGCGGTGGCCACCCGGTGTCCCTGGCGCGTCAGCGAGAGCTCCAGGGCCGTCCGGATGGCGTCGTCGTCCTCGATCAGCAACAGGGAAGGCACGGACGTCATTCTGTCCCATGACGTGGGCGGGTATCGACTGTTGGAGCGCTCCCACACATGTCCCGCGTACGAGTGGGTGGCCGAGGCGTGCCGAGTGTGCCGGATGAGTAGCCGTACGACGCTTCTCTGTGATCGGACTGTGGAAATCGAGGACGACGGGAAGCGCCAGGCAGGTCCCGCCCCCTGTGACAGGTCTGTGACAGTCGGGGGACACCGTCATGAAGTGGCCCCGGCAAGCTTTTGGTCACAAGCACGGAAGCACCGCAGCGAAGCCGGCGACACGGTCGGCGACGAAGCAGACGAAGTACCGGAGAACCGGAACTCCACGACGGGGGGCGCGAGATGAACACGCTGCACAGCACCAACACTGGCGCAGTTGTCACGCGGCTCCACGACGTCACGAGGAGCACCGAGAAGTCCGGTGCCGTGAGCGGGCGGGGGTGCGCTCGCGGCACCGGGCGTCAGCACACCGGGTCGTACATGACGGTGGTTGACGCACATGCGGGGGGAAGCGGCACGGGGGCTGCCCACGGGGGAACAGGGGCGGCGTACGGGGAGGTCACGGGGGAGCGGCACTCGGTGTCGGAGGCGGAGTTCACCGCCTACGTCCAGGAGCGCCGCGCCTCCCTGTACGCGACCGCCTACCACCTGACCGGCGACCGTTTCGAGGCCGAGGACCTGCTGCAGAGCGCCCTCTTCTCGACGTACCGGGCGTGGGACCGCATCAGTGACAAGGCGGCGGTCGGGGGCTACCTCCGCCGCACGATGACCAATCTGCACATCAGCGCGTGGCGCCGCCGCAAGCTGAACGAATACCCGACCGAGGAGCTGCCGGAGACGGCCGGTGACACGGACGCGATGCGCGGCACGGAGCTGCGCGCGGTCCTGTGGCAGGCGCTCGCCCGGCTTCCCGAACTCCAGCGCACCATGCTGGTCCTTCGTTACTACGAGGGCCGCACGGACCCGGAGATCGCGGAGATCCTCGACATCAGTGTCGGCACGGTGAAGTCCAGCATCTGGCGGTCGCTCCGCCGGCTGCGTGAGGACGACGTCCTCAGCTTCGGCCGTGACGAGGAGGAGTCCTTCGGGGAGCTCGTCGCCTGAAGGCAGTGGGGGGGGGCTGTCCGTCACTCCGGGGGAGGCGTCGGGCAGCGCAGGAAGTTCGTCGCTTCGGGGGAGGTGACGAGCGGCACGGGGGAAGTCCGCAACTCCGGGGGGAGGCGGCGGACGACAAGGGGCGGTCCGTCACTTCGGGGGAGGCGGCGGACGGCTCGGGGGAGCACAACGGGGTCCGGGGGGACCACGGGGGATCACGAAGAGCAGCGGGACCGGAGGGGCCGGGGGGCCCAACCGGCCCCGCTGCTTTTTGCCGTCAGGGGCACGGGGAACGGCGCAGTCTTTCGCTTGTGAGGGGCGCGGGGAACGGCGCAGTCTTTTGCCTTTGCCCTTCAGGGGCGCGGGGAACGGCGCAATCCTTTGCCTTTGAGGGGCGCGGGGAACGGCGCGAGCTCAGCCCCCACTCACCCGCACGTCACCCACAACCTCCGCCGCGGAGCGGGACGTCGCGGAGCGAGACGCCACGGCCAGCCGGCCAAGCGCCTCGTCCCGATCACACGCGTACGCCCCGAGCGACGTCTGCCGGGACACGATCACCCGCTCGTCCCGCATCAGCCGCCACCCCCGCCGAAGAAGGAACGGCACGGACTTCCGGCCCTCGCGAAGATCCCGCAGGAACCGCCGCCGGAACGTCGTCACGGCCCCCCGGCTGAGACACAGCGCATCCGCCAGCAGCCCCGCCTCCTGGCACCGCTGCACGATCTCCGCCGCGAAGATGCCCTCGGCGATGAAGACCGGGGCCGACTCGAAGTCGACGGTCTCGGCACCCGTACGCGCGCTCCGCGAAATGTCGTACATGGGAACGCTCGTACGCCCCGTCCCGCACAGCTCAGCGATCGCCGCGAGGGCCGCGTCCGCGTCCCAGGACAGCGGATGGTCCCAGTCGATGTCCGAACTCCCCGCCACCTGCGGCAGCGTCGGGTCGTGGCCCTCCTTGTAGAAGTCGTCGAGCCGCAGCACCGGAAGGCCGGAGCGGGCCGCGAGAAGGGACTTGCCGGAGCCGGAGGGGCCGCACAGCAGTACGACACGGGCGGTTGCCGGGGAATTCGGGAAAGGGGAACTCACGAGACACCAGTGTGCGGCATCATCCGCTCCCGGCCGAGTCCGCGGGTCGCCTTTGGAACGTACGTCACCCCTCAACTACCCTACGTGTCGACCCGATTACTCAGCGCATCAGAAGGTGGCAGCAGCGATGGCACGACACACGGCCTACCAGAACCCGACCGCCCGGCGCGCGTTGCTGGCCCTCACCACCGCGGGGATCGCGGTCGGCGCCGGTGCGACCTCGGCGGTCGCGGACACCGACCCCGTGGTGGACGTGATCCGTACGCGCCCGACCTCGCTCGGCACCATCGACCCGCAGTCCGGACTGCAGGCCCTGACCGGGACGGTCGGTTACGTGACCGGTCCGGTCGCGGGCCTGAAGCCCAACCCGCTGGCGGGCACGGGCGTCGACCCGCTCGACAACGGGCTCGGCACGCAGATCGCCGACTTCCCGCCGATGGCGACGACCATGCTGACGGCGCCGGTCGCGCAGGCCCAGTCGCTGGGCAGCGTCCCGGTGCTGGGCCAGGTGACGACGCTGCTGGGCGCCTGAACCGTACGGACGTACCGGTGACGCGAGAGAGAGCCGCGCCTCCCCCGGACGGTGGGGAAGCGCGGCTCTCCCGCTCTGGTGGGCCGGGCATCGGCCTTGGCGGGCCGGGCGCCGGCCCGGTGGAGCAGGCGGCCTAGTAGGACGAGCCCGACGCGCCCAGCGCGCCCGTGGGGTGCCAGACCGTCTTCGTCTCCAGGAAGGCCGTGAGGCGGTCGATGCCGGGCGTCGCGAAGTAATCCACAGGCTGTGGACGGACGACACGCTTGAGGTTGTCGGCCGCCGCGATCTCCAGTTCCTTCGCGAGTGCCTCGTCGGCGCCGGCCAGGTCGATCGCGTTGACGTCCTGGTGGGCGGCGAGCGGGGCCGCGATCTCCGCCGTACCGCCGGTGAGGATGTTCACCACGCCGCCCGGGACGTCCGAGGTCGCCAGCACCTCGCCCAGCGACAGCGCGGGGAGCGGGAACTTCTCGCTCGCGATCACGACCGCCGTGTTGCCGGTCGCGATCACCGGGGCGAGCACCGAGACCAGCCCGAGGAACGAGGACTCCTGCGGGGCGAGGACCGTCACGACACCCGTCGGCTCGGGGGACGAGAGGTTGAAGTAGGGGCCCGCCACCGGGTTCCCGCCGCCGACGACCTGCGCGATCTTGTCGGTCCAGCCCGCGTACCAGACCCAGCGGTCGATCGCCGCGTCCACCTGGGCGGCGGCCCGGGACTTCGGCAGACCCTCCGCCTCCGCGACCTCCCGTACGAACTGGTCCCTGCGGCCCTCCAGCATCTCCGCGACACGGTAGAGGATCTGACCGCGGTTGTACGCGGTCGCGCCGGACCAGCCGCCGAACGCCTTGCGGGCGGCGACGACCGCGTCACGGGCGTCCTTGCGGCTCGCGCGCGGAGCGTTGGCCAGCCACTGGCCCTTCGAGTCGGTCACCTCGTACACCCGGCCGCTCTCGGAACGCGGGAACTTCCCGCCGACGTACAGCTTGTAGGTCTTGAAGACGCTCAGGCGCTGGTTCTGCTCGGCCTTCTGCTCGGTCTTCTTCCCGGTGTTCTTCGGCTTGTCAGACATCGAGGTACGCCTCCAGGCCGTGGCGACCGCCCTCGCGGCCGTAGCCCGACTCCTTGTAGCCGCCGAACGGCGAGGTCGGATCGAACTTGTTGAACGTGTTGGACCAGACGACGCCCGCGCGCAGCTTGCTCGCGACCGCCAGGATCCGGGAGCCCTTCTCGGTCCAGATGCCCGCCGAGAGTCCGTACTGGCTGTTGTTGGCCTTCGCGACCGCCTCGTCCGGGGTGCGGAACGTGAGCACGGACAGGACCGGGCCGAAGATCTCGTCGCGGGCCACGGTGTGCGCCTGGGTGACGTTCGTGAAGAGCGTCGGGGCGAACCAGTAGCCCGAGGACGGCAGCTCGCAGGACGGGGACCAGCGCTCGGCGCCCTCCGCCTCGCCCTGCTCGACGAGCGAGGAGATACGGGCGAGCTGCTCGGCGCTGTTGATCGCGCCGATGTCGGTGTTCTTGTCGAGCGGGTCGCCCAGGCGCAGGGCCGAGAGCCTGCGCTTCAGGGAGTC
Organism: Streptomyces dioscori; assembly: GCF_003024195.1. Taxonomy (GTDB): domain Bacteria; phylum Actinomycetota; class Actinomycetes; order Streptomycetales; family Streptomycetaceae; genus Streptomyces; species Streptomyces dioscori. Next base: position 310,328 of record NZ_KZ679051.1, on the reverse strand, counting down.
CAGCAGCTCGTCGTGGATCGACTCCTGGACGAGGAGGCGGGAGCCCGCGCAGCAGACCTGGCCCTGGTTGAAGAAGATGCCCGTGACGACGCCCTCGACGGCCTGGTCGATGGGGGCGTCGTCGAAGACGATGTTGGCGCCCTTGCCGCCCAGTTCGAGCGTGACCTTCTTGTCCGTGCCCGCGACCTGGCGCGCGATGGCCTTGCCGACGGCGGTGGAGCCGGTGAACGCCACCTTGTTCACGTCCGGGTGCGCGACGAGCGCCGCGCCCGCGTCGCCGTAACCGGGAAGGATGTTGACGACGCCCTTCGGCAGGCCCGCCTGACGGCAGATGTCCGCGAAGAACAGGGCGGACAGGGGGGTCGTCTCGGCGGGCTTCAGCACCACCGTGTTGCCCGTCGCGAGCGCCGGGGCGATCTTCCAGGCCAGCATCAGGAGCGGGAAGTTCCAGGGGATGACCTGGCCGGCGACGCCGAGGGGGCGCACGTCCTTGCCGAACCCGGCGTGGTCGAGCTTGTCGGCCCAGCCCGCGTAGTAGAAGAAGTGCGCCGCCACCAGGGGGAGGTCGGCGTCCCTCGTCTCCTTGATGGGCTTTCCGTTGTCCAGCGTCTCCAGGACCGCCAGCTCGCGGCTGCGCTCCTGGATGATCCGGGCGATACGGAACAGGTACTTGGCGCGCTCGGAGCCGGGCAGCGCGGACCACTTCCCGAAGGCCCGGCGGGCGGCCCCGACCGCGCGGTCGACGTCCGCCTCGCCCGCCCGGGCGACCTCGGACAGGACCTCTTCGGTGCTCGGGCTGACGGTCTTGAAGACCTTGCCGTCGGCGGCCTCGGTGAACTCGCCGTCGATGAACAGGCCGTACGAGGGCGCGATGTCGACGACGGAGCGGGACTCGGGCGCCGGCGCGTAGGCGAATGCGGAAGCCTTCGCGGAAACCATTTCGGAAGCCATGTGGATCAGTCCACCGTCACGTAGTCGGGGCCGGAGTAGCGGCCGGTGGCCAGTTTCTGGCGCTGCATCAGCAGGTCGTTGAGGAGCGAGGAGGCGCCGAAGCGGAACCAGTGGTTGTCCAGCCAGTCCGTGCCCGCCGTCTCGTTGACCAGCACCAGGAACTTGACGGCGTCCTTCGTGGTGCGGATACCGCCGGCGGGCTTCACCCCGACCTGGATCCCGGTCTGCGCGCGGAAGTCGCGGACGGCCTCCAGCATCAGGAGCGTGTTCGCGGGGGTCGCGTTGACGGCGACCTTGCCCGTCGACGTCTTGATGAAGTCCGCGCCCGCCAGCATGCCGAGCCAGCTCGCGCGCCGGATGTTGTCGTACGTCGACAGCTCGCCGGTCTCGAAGATGACCTTCAGGCGGGCGGCGCCCGAGGCCTCCTTCACGGCGACGATCTCGTCGTACACCTTCAGGTACCTGCCCGCGAGGAACGCGCCGCGGTCGATGACCATGTCGATCTCGTCGGCGCCCGCGGCGACGGCGTCGCGCACGTCGGCCAGCTTCACGTCGAGCGCGGCGCGGCCGGCCGGGAAGGCGGTCGCCACGGAGGCGACCAGCACGCCGGAGCCGGCGACGGCCTCCTTCGCGGCGGCCACCATGTCGGGGTAGACGCAGACGGCGGCGGTCGTCGGGGCGGTGCGGTCCGTGGGGTCCGGGTGGACGGCCTTGGCGCCGAGCGCCCGGACCTTGCCGGGGGTGTCCGCGCCTTCCAGCGTCGTCAGGTCGACCATCGAGATGGCGAGGTCGATGGCGTACGCCTTCGCGGTCGTCTTGATCGAACGGGTGCCGAGGGCGGCGGCACGCGCCTCCAGACCGACCGTGTCCACGCCGGGCAGCCCGTGCAGGAAGCGGCGCAGGGTGCTGTCTGACGCGGTCACGTCCGTGAATGCGTGGGCTGCGGGGGGTGCAGTGGTGGGCATGGTCACCACCCGAGCATATCTACGCGCGTAGCGGCTGTATACCCCCGGGTGCGTTCGCCTGCAGCGGCGTGGGGGTCGGCCGCGCAGTTCCCCGCGCCCCTGACGGGGCGCCCCGGCCGAGCCCCGCAAGGGGCGCGAGGAACGGCGCGGGCAACCCCCACCGCCCCGCAGCCGACAACGCCCCGGCCGTGCCCCGACAGGGGCGCGAGGAACGGCGCGGGCAACCCCCACGCCGCTGCAGCCGACAACGCTCCGGCTGGGCCCCGATGGGGGCGCGGGGAACGGCGCCGCCCGCCCCCATCGCCCCGCAGGTGGCGACGCCTCGGGCGGGTCCGGATGGGGCGTGGGACGCCCCGGCGGGCCCGCACGCGGCAACGGCCCCACCCGCGGAGCGACCCCCAAGGGGACGGTCAGGCAGAATCGGGGTATGACGACCCCGGACCACCAGCCACCCGCACCGGACGCCCCGCACCCCCCGGCGGAACCCCAGTTCAAGGACAGGGTCTACCGGTCCCCGTCCGGTGTCGCGGGCGGCGCCCTGCTGCTCGGCATCGCGGCCTGGCTCGGCATCGACGCGCTGCTCACGGGCGAGGGCCGCACCCCCTGGGTCGCGCTGGCCACACTGCTCGTGCTGGTCCCCCTGGTCGCCGCCTTCACCCTGCGCCCCGCCGTCCACGCGAACGAGCAGCGCATGCGTATCCGTAACCCCTTCCGGGTGATCACGCTGCCCTGGGGAACGGTCGAGGCGTTCAGGTCCGGCTACTCGAACGAGGTACTCGACAAGACCGGCACCAAGTACCAGGTCTGGGCCGTGCCGGTCTCCCTGCGGGCCCGCAACCGGGCGGCCCGTAAGGAGGCCCGCGGCCAGACCCGCCAGACCCGCCCGGCCCCGCACCCCGCCGCGGTCGCCACCGGCCCCGTACGTGCCCAGGGCGACCAGATCATCGACGAGCTGCGCGAACTGGTCGAGGCCCGCGGCAAGGACCCGCAGGCCCAGGGCGACGTCTCGGTGCGCTGGGCCTACGAGGTCATGGCCCCCGCGGCGGCCGGAGCCGTCCTGCTGGCGATCCTCCTGTCAGTGGCCTGATCCCGCGCACCGCACCACCCGGCACCACCCGGCACCACCCGGCACCGCACCACCCGGCGTCACCTCCGCCGCACTCCGAGCGGGCCCGCTTGAGGCGGATGGCCATGCCCGCCCGTACGAGAGGGCGGCACCCGCATCGGGCGCCGGGACGTCCGCCGGCCTGGGCGGGTCGTTTCGCTCGCTACTGTCACCACCGGTGCCCGCGCCGGTGTCGGCACCGGCGTTCCCACGCGATCCAGGAGTGCATGTGTCGTACGACGAGCCGCTGCGACTGCCCGCGGCCGCGATACCCGACGACTGCCGGGACTGGACGGCCGGCCGGGCGGCGAACTGGTCGGCCGCGCTGCCGTCGCGCTGGACGTTCCTGCGGGTGCGCCGGTCGATCGCCGGCGCCGTGACCACCCTCGCGCTCTGCGCGGGCGCCTGGGCCGCGATGCTCGGCGGGCTGTGGCCGTTCGTCGCGGCGGGCTTCGCGGTGTACGTCCTGTGGGTGCTCGCCCGCCCCGAACTGGTCTGGGCCGGAGCGCCCGCGCTGCTCCTCGGGCTCGCGGTGCAGGCATCGTCGCTGCCCTGGGCGGTGACCGCCGTCGGGGCGTTCGTCGTCGTGGCCTCCTGGACCGCCGTCGCCGTACGCCTGCGGGCCCGCGGTACCCAGCTGGCACAGGCGCTGGAGGCCGCCGGGGACGGCACCGCACAGGTCCCGGCCGCCCACGCCCCGGTGCGGCGCGGCCGCTTCCTGCTACCGCTCGGCGTCGTGGTGCTCGTGCTCGGTGTGCTCACCGGCGTCACCGCGAACCTGTGGGGCACGGTCGACGACCAGCGCGGCTCCTGGGTCATGGCCTTCTATCTGACGGGGCTCGGCCTGACCGCCCTGGTCTCGGCGTGGCTCGGCCGCCACCGGGCCGTCGCCCTGCGCCGGACCCCCGCACCCGTACTGCGTGTCCTCGTACGCGACGACGCACAGGGCACCACGGAGGTGTACGCGGCGGACGACCTCGCGGCCATGCGGCCCCTGTTCACGGTGGAACTGACGTCGTACGACGGCGAATCCGACGAGGACGACGAGGACGACGAGGGCGAGGACGGGGGCGAGGGCGGGACGGACAGCCCCGATGCCGGCGCCGGTACCGGGGCCGAGGAACTGGAGCGGCTCCTCGACGCCGTCGACGACGACGTCCCCGGCCCGGTCCGCGAGGCCGTCCTCTTCGGGGCGCCCTTCGACGGCGCCGAGGTCGTGGTCCTCAGCGCCGACGAGGACCCGGACCAGCCCCCGCTGACGGAGTGGTCGGCGGGCCCGGTCCGCCCGCTGTCGCCGAGCGCGGGAATGCGGCGCATCGCCAAGGAGAAGGCCCGCGAGGAGCGGAACCGCCAACTGGAGCGGCAGGCAAGGGAGTCGGTCGTGGACCGCGCGCCCGCCCCGGTACGCCGCTGGCGTGCGGGCTGGCTGGACTGGGTGGCCGCCGCACTGCTGGTGCAGTGGGGCGTCTGGCTCACCTGGGCCGGGTTCACCGAGGCCGAACTGCCCTCCTGGAAACTGGGCCTGGCCACCGCACTCGGCCTCTACGGAGCCGCCCGCGTCCCCGTGAAACTCGCCTGGCGCATCACCGCGGACCGCTCGGGCCTGTGGGTCACCGGGCTGCGCGGCCCCCGGCACGTCCCCTGGGACGACATCCGCTCCGTACGCCGCCGGTCCTTCGAACTGAAGCTGCGCTGGCGGGACGACGACTGGTCGGTCGCGGCGCCGCGCTGGGCGTGGTTCGAGCGCCGGCGCGGCCTGGTCCATCCGTACGACGCGCTGGCCGCCGAGCTGTCGGCCATGCGCGAGGACCCGGCGCTGCGCCCCACCGGTGAGAGCACCACCCCCGAACGGGGCCGCCCGCTCTGGCCGCTGGCCGTCGTACTGGCGCTGGTGTGGGCGGCGGTCCTGGTGGTGTGGGGCTGAGCCGAATCGCTACACGGCGGGCAACCGCGGGGGCACCGGTGGCGACCTGAGGGTGAAATCCCGTCCCCCACCAAGGGAGTTCACCGTGCGCAGACATCCGCACAGGCGTTTGCAGAGCTGTCCGCCCGGTCGTCCGCACAGGCGCCGGGCGCGTCTGGTCACCGTCCTGGTCGCGCTCGTGGTGCTGGCCGCCTCGCCCCTCACGCGGGCCGCCCCGGCGCAGGCCGCCGACCAGTGGAACCCGCCCGCGAACCTGGTGCAGCCGCTGAACGAGGTGTGGAACCACGTCTCGACGACCTACCCGGACCTGTACGGCTTCCGCAACTACGGCTGGGACCAGGTCATGGCCAACCGGGGAAGCATCAACTACTGCGTCCGCTGGGAGTCCGACGCCCCGGTCGGTACGGCATTGCGCGACCAGGTCCACGCCGCCCTGAAGAAGCAGTTCGGCAAGTGGACGGCGGCCATGCTGGACAACGGCACGGGCCACAACGCCTGGCCGTACACCAGCGTGCCCGTCAACATCGTCGGCTGGGCGGTCAAGAACCGCTCCACCCTCCAGTGGACCGACAACTCCGTCGACGTCTATGCCGGAAACCTCGACAGCGGAGGCGCCCCGCAGTGCGCGCCCGACTGCGGCCGGTTCTTCCACCAGGACGGCGACTACACGAAGTGTCCGGGCGGCGCGGCCCGCCACTACGACCAGTCCCTCTGGCTGACCAAGGGCTTCCAGGGCGGCGCGGGCGGCGACTGGGGCCAGCGGGTCGGCCAGGAGTACTTCACCGGCGCGCTGTCCCAGGAGGACATCCACATCTATCTGCACGAGGTCGGCCACACCTTCGGCCTCGACGACTTCTACGACTGGACGCCGACGGGCCAGTGCTGCTTCCTCATGAACGCGGGCAGCGCCACGCAGATCACCGAGTTCGACAAGTGGATGTTCCGCGACTTCTGGCGCCACCTGAAGAGCCGGTACGGGCTCTGAGGCGGGGCTGAAGGGGCCACGGACCGGCGCTTTCGGCGGCGCCGGTCCGTCGGGCCGTTCAGATGCCGGCCGCCGCCGACAGATCCCGCTTGATCTCCGCCAGCAGCTCCGCCGCCTTCGCGTGCGCCGCCGGGAGGTCGTCGTGGGTGCCCACCGGCACCACGACCTCCAGATAGCACTTCAGCTTCGGCTCCGTACCGCTGGGCCGGACGATGACACGGGCGCCGTCCAGCGTGTAGCGCAGGCCGTCCGTGGGCGGCAGCAGGTCCGTCCCGAGGGCGAGGTCCTCGCTCCCGGTGACGGACAGGCCCGCCAGCCGCGTGGGCGGCTGTTCGCGCAGCCGGCGCATCGCGTCGGAGATGACGGAGAGGTCGTCCACCCGGACGGACAACTGGTCCGTGGCGTGCAGCCCGTGCTCGACGGCGAGGTCGTCCAGCAGGTCGAGGAGCGTGCGCCCCTCCTCCTTCAGCTCCGAGGCCAGCTCCGTGATGGCCAGGGCCGCCGTGATGCCGTCCTTGTCCCGTACGCCGTCGGGGTCGACGCAGTAGCCCAGCGCCTCCTCGTAGCCGTACCGCAGGCCCTCCACCCTGGCGATCCACTTGAAGCCCGTCAGGGTCTCCTCGTACGGCAGACCCGCCTTCCCGGCGATGCGGCCGAGGAGGGAGGAGGAGACGATCGACTCCGCGAAGGTGCCGCGCGCGCCCCGGCGGACGAGGTGCGCGGCGAGGAGCGCGCCGACCTCGTCGCCGCGCAGCATGCGCCAGTCACCGCCGTTCCCGCCGGTCCCGCGGTCCTTGACGGCCGCGGCGCAGCGGTCCGCGTCCGGGTCGTTCGCGATGATCAGGTCCGGGTCGCTCCCGCGGGCCTTCGCGAAGGCGAGATCCATCGCGCCGGGCTCCTCCGGATTGGGGAAGGCGACGGTCGGGAAGTCCGGGTCCGGCTCCGCCTGCTCGGCGACGAGGACGGGCGCGGGGAAGCCGGCCCGTTCGAACGCGGCGAGCAGGGTCTCCGTGCCGACGCCGTGCAGGGCCGTGTAGACCGTGCGGGCGGTCCGCGGGGAACCGGGAGCGAGAACCGCGTCCGTGCGCTCCAGATAGGCGTTCAGGACGCCCTCGTCGAGGGTCTCCCAGCCGGAGTCCGGGCGCGGGACGTCCGCGAGGCGCGCGACCGCGGCGATCTCCGCGGCGATCTCGGCGTCCGCCGGGGGCACGATCTGGCTGCCGTCCCCCAGATACACCTTGTAGCCGTTGTCCCTCGGGGGGTTGTGGCTGGCCGTCACCTCTACGCCCGCCACCGCGCCCAGATGCCTTATGGCGTACGCGAGTACGGGCGTGGGGAGCGGGCGGGGGAGCACCGCGGCGCGCAGGCCCGCGCCCGTCATCACCGCGGCGGTGTCGCGGGCGAAGTCGGCGGACTTGTGGCGGGCGTCGTAGCCGATGACGACGAGGCCGCCCGTCCGCCCCTTCGCCTTCAGGTACGCGGCGAGGCCGGCGGCGGCGCGGATGACGACCGCGCGGTTCATCCGCATCGGGCCCGCGCCCAGTTCGCCGCGGAGGCCTGCCGTGCCGAACTGGAGCGTGCCGGAGAAGCGGGCGGTCAGCTCCGCGGTGTCCTGGGCGTCGATGAGCTTGGCGAGTTCCTCGCGGGTGTCCGTGTCGGGGTCCTCGGCCAGCCATGCCGTGGCCCGCGCGATGAGTTCGTCCTGCACGAGGGTCGACCTCTTTTCGTCGTCTGTACGTGGTGGTGTACCCCGGTTTCCCCCGGGGCCGCTGCCCCCGGCCCCCCGGGTGTCCTCAAACGCCGGACGGGCTGCCGGGATCCGTCCGCGGGCCGGTGGGGGCCGGCCGCGCAGTTCCCCGCGCCCCTCGAAGGCGGGGCTGCGCCCCGGCCCCCGGGTTTGTCCGCGGGCGGGTGGAGCCGGTCGCGCCGTTCCCCGCGCCCCTTCCCACGGGTTTGTCCGCGGGCCGGTGGGGGTGGGCCGCGCCGTTCCCCGCGCCCCTGAAATGCGGGGCTGCGCCCCGGCATTTCGGGTCCGCCGCCGGTGCGCCGCCGATCCGTCGGCGCCGTCTGCGCCTTCGGCGTCATTTGGGCCGGCCGCTGTTCTTTCAGCCCGTCCGGCGTTTGAGGACGAGCGCGCAGCGCGATCAGGGGGCGAGGGGGCGCAGCCCCCATGCAGTGACGGTGGGGGAGGGTAGGGGCGGCGGGGGCGAAGAACTACAGCCGGTCCAGGACCTGGGTGAGGAGCGCTCCCATGTGCGTCGCCGAGTCCCGGCCGGCCTGGAGCACCTCCTCGTGGTTCAGCGGCTCGCCCGTCATCCCCGCGGCGAGGTTGGTGACGAGCGAGATGCCGAGCACCTCGGCCCCCGCCTCCCGCGCGGCGATCGCTTCGAGCGTGGTCGACATCCCCACCAGGTCGGCCCCGATCACGCGGGCCATCCGGATCTCCGCGGGAGTCTCGTAGTGCGGGCCGGGGAACTGCGCGTACACGCCCTCTTCGAGCGTCGCGTCGATCTCCTTGCACAGCGCGCGCAGCCGCGGCGAGTACAGATCCGTCAGGTCGACGAAGTTCGCGCCGACGATCGGGGACGTCGCCGTGAGGTTGATGTGGTCGCTGATGAGGACCGGCTGTCCGGGCCGCATGCCCTCGCGCAGTCCACCGCAGCCGTTGGTCAGCACGATGGTCTTGCAGCCGGCGGCCACGGCCGTCCGGACGCCGTGCGCGACGGCGGCGACCCCGCGGCCCTCGTAGTAGTGGGTGCGGCCCAGGAAGACCAGCGCCCGCTTGTCGCCGATCCGGTACGAGCGGACCGTGCCGCCGTGCCCCTCGACCGCCGGCGGCGGGAAACCGGGCAGATCGGTGACCTGGAACTCGGCTTCGGGATCGCCGAGGGCGTTCACGGCCGGCGCCCAGCCGGAGCCCATCACGAGGGCGACGTCGTGGGTCTCGGCGCCCGAGAGTTCCCGCAGGCGCGCGGCGGCGGCGTCGGCGGCGGCGTACGGGTCGCCCTGGATGTCGTCCGGAAGAAGAGATGCGTTCACGCGCATGAGGGTAGCCGCTCGCGGCCTACGCGCGTAGATGTTGATGGTCACGGGTTTGCGATCGTTGTCTTGTTGTTTCCGACGAAGCCCGGCGACGGCCTGTTCCGGGACGCGTCCCCTGGGTCGGCAGGGGACGGCAGGGGTTCAGCAGGGGCGCTTGCGCAGTTCCATCACGTAGTCGTGCGGGGCGCCCGCCGACTCCGCCGCGTCGGCCAGCTCGCCGAGGTAGCGGGCCGAGGGGAGCCCTCCCTCGTAACCGTTGAGGACGTACAGCCACGCCGACTCCTCGCCCTCCAGCGTGTGGATCCGTACGCGCATCCGCCGGTAGATGTCGAGGCCGACACCCTCCCAGCGGTCCAGGGACTCCTCGTCCGGGGGAGCGATGTCGTACAGGGCGACGAAGACCTGTGAGCGCGGGGCCTCGACGATCGTCGCCAGCGCGCCCTCCCAGCCCATGTGCTCGCCGCCGAACGTCAGCCGCCAGCCGTTGAGCCACCCCGTGGCGCGCAGCGGCGAATGGGGTGCGCGGCGCGTCATGAGCCGCGGGTCGAGATTGCCGGCGTACGCGGCGTAGAGCGACATGGGACCGAGGGTACGGCAGGGGACGCAGGTGACTCTCCCGTAACCGTGGTCCCGGATCGCACACCCGTGCCACCCCGGCCGCCCGCCCCGCGACACCCGGACAGCGCCCCCGTGCGGAAGCACCTTGAAGCGTGCGGGACAATGGAGTACGTGACTCGGATCGTGATCATTGGCGGCGGACCCGGCGGATACGAAGCGGCCCTGGTGGCCGCGCAGCTCGGCGCGGAGGTGACCGTCGTCGACTGCGACGGCCTGGGCGGTGCGTCGGTGCTCACCGACTGCGTGCCGTCCAAGACCCTCATCGCGACGGCCGAGGTGATGACCACCTTCGACTCCTCGTACGAGGAACTGGGGATCATCGTCGCCGACGACACCCCGCACATCGACCAGCCCGCGCGCGTCGTCGGCGTGGACCTCGGCAAGGTCAACCGCCGGGTGAAGCGCCTCGCGCTCGCCCAGTCCCACGACATCACGGCCTCCGTGACGCGTGCCGGGGCGCGGGTGCTGCGCGGCCGCGGCCGGCTGGAGGGCATGCAGGGCCTGGACGGCTCCCGCAAGGTCGTCGTGCGGGCCGCGGACGGCAGCGAGGAGACGCTCGTCGCCGACGCCGTCCTCATCGCCACCGGCGGGCACCCCCGCGAGCTGGCCGACGCGCAGCCCGACGGCGAGCGCATCCTGAACTGGACGCAGGTCTACGACCTCGACGAGCTCCCCGAGGAGCTCATCGTGGTCGGCTCCGGTGTCACCGGAGCCGAGTTCGCCGGCGCCTACCAGGCCCTCGGCTCGCGGGTCACGCTCGTCTCCAGCCGTGACCGCGTGCTGCCGGGCGAGGACCCGGACGCGGCGGCCGTCCTGGAGGACGTGTTCCGCAGGCGCGGCATGAACGTCATGGCCCGCTCGCGCGCCGCCTCCGCCAAGCGGGTGGGCGACCGGGTCGAGGTGACGCTCGCCGACGGCCGTGTCATCACCGGCTCGCACTGTCTGATGGCCGTCGGCGCGATCCCGAACAGCGACGGCATGGGCCTGGAGGAGGCCGGGGTCAAGGTCCAGGAGTCCGGGCACATCTGGACGGACAAGGTCTCCAGGACCACGGCCCCCGGCGTGTACGCGGCCGGTGACGTCACAGGGATCTTCGCGCTCGCCTCCGTGGCCGCCATGCAGGGCCGTATCGCCATGTACCACTTCCTCGGCGACGCGGTCGCCCCGCTCAATCTGAAGACGGTCTCGTCGAACGTCTTCACCGACCCCGAGATCGCCACCGTCGGCTACTCGCAGTCGGACGTCGACGGCGGCGTCATCGACGCCCGGGTCGTGAAGCTGCCCCTGCTGCGCAACCCGCGCGCCAAGATGCAGGGCATCCGGGACGGCTTCGTGAAGATCTTCTGCCGTCCGGGCACGGGGATCGTCGTCGGCGGTGTGGTCGTCGCGCCGCGCGCCTCGGAACTCATCCACCCGATCTCGCTCGCGGTCGACAACAACCTGACCGTCGAGCAGATCGCGAAGGCGTTCACCGTCTATCCGTCCCTGTCGGGCTCGATCGCCGAGGTGGCCCGTCAGCTGCACACCCGGAAGTCCACCGGCGAGGGCTGAGCGCCGACGCGGGTGGCGGGGGACCCCGAAGCGGGGCCGACGCGGCGTGGAAAGCGGTGCCGTGCGCGGTTTTTCGCTGGTCACGAGGATCGGGCGTCCCTCTGGTCACGGGGAGTCGTCGACCATTCGCCCGGCATAGGCGCCCGGATTAGGCGCGTATACCACTCCGGGTAGTGCCATGCGAACAACTTCTGTTATTCGGCGCAAACTGCTGAAAGCAGACGGTCGTTGGGGTTACTGTCAGTTTCGTGTTCGCTGCAGAACGTCGTCAATTGATCCTCGAAATGGTGCGAGCAAATGGAGCCGTGTCGCTCCGTGAGCTCGCCCGCGTCGTCCAGACCTCCGAAGTGACCGTACGGCGGGACGTGCGCGCACTGGAGGCAGAAGGACTCCTCGACCGCCGACATGGCGGTGCGGTATTGCCGGGCGGGTTCACGCGGGAGTCCGGCTTTCCGCAGAAATCTCATCTCGCGACCGCAGAGAAGACGGCCATCGCCGACCTCGCCGCGGGTCTCGTCGAAGAGGGCGAGGCCATTGTGGTGGGGGCGGGAACCACCACGCAGGAGCTGGCTCGCCGGCTCGCGCGGGTGCCGGGGCTGACCGTCGTCACCAATTCCCTGCTGGTGGCCCAGGCGCTGGCCCATGCCAACCGGGTGGAAGTCGTGATGACCGGCGGCACCCTGCGCGGTTCCAACTACGCCCTGGTGGGCAGCGGGGCCGAACAGTCCCTCCAGGGGCTGCGGGTCTCCCGGGCCTTCCTGTCGGGAAGCGGCCTCACCGCCGAACGCGGCCTGTCCACCTCCAACATGCTGTCGGCCTCGGTCGACCGCGCGCTCGTCCAGGCGGCCGCCGAGGTCGTCGTCCTGGCCGATCACACCAAGCTCGGCGCCGACACGATGTTCCAGACGGTGCCGACCGATGTGATCACCCGCCTGGTCACGGACGAGCCACCGGCCCAGGACGACCGCGCGGCCACCGAACTGCAGGCCCTGGCCGACCAGGGCGTACAGATCGCGGTGGCGGGAGCGGGTGGTTCGGGCGGCGATACGGTCCCGGCGGGGCGCCAGCCGCCACGCCGGGACGTGCCGCTGCCCGGCCCCCGACGCGGTCAGGTGCCCGGTGCGGGACCGCAGTTGCGCAGCGCCGCGGCGGTGCTGGGCGACCAGGCCCAGAGCGAGCGGGCCCGGGTCGCCGACATGCGCAGACGCTGAAGCGGCCGGTACAACAGGGCCGGTACAGCAGGGCGGTACAGCAGGGCCGGTGCCGAGGACGGACGGGGGTCCAGTCCGTACGTCGGAACGCACCGCGCCAGTGGCTACGTTCGGTGTGCGCGGGGTCAGGCCTTCAGGCCCCGCAGCGTCAGCGCCAGCAGGCGGTCGGCCAACTCCGGGTCGCCCGGGGTCTCTTCGGCGGCCAGCGCGATCGCGTTGGTCAGCTGAAGCAGATCACCGATGGCGACACCGGTGCGTACGGAGCCTGCCTGCTGCGCGCGCGTGAGGAGGGCGTCGCCCGCCTCGCGCATCGGGCCGCTGCACTGCGCGAGCGCCGACGCGTCGTCGTGCGAGGCCGACATGAGCGCGCGTGACAGTCCGCGGTACTCACTCGCATGGGTGATGACGGCGCGCAGCCATTCCACGAGCGCCGTGCACGGGTTCGGGGCGTCGAGGAGTTCACGGGAGCGGGTCAGCAGGTCGCTCACCGCGTCCGCGAAGACCGCGTTCAGCAGGGCGTGGCGGTTGGGGAAGTGGCGGTAGAGGGTGCCGATTCCTACGCCTGCGCGTTTCGCCACGTCCTCCAAGGAGGCGTCTGCGCCGTGCTGGGCGAATGTGGCTCTTGCCTCGGTGACCAGGCGGGCGTGGTTTCTGCGGGCGTCGGCGCGCATCCCTGCCGGGGGGTTGGCCATGTGTCCTACCTACCCTCTCCTCGGTCCTTCGGGCGGGGATGGTGGCCGCCCTCGAACCCTATCCGTCTGCCCCCTGACCACCGGCTGGGTGCTGCGGGCCGTATGTGGCTGGTCGCGCAGTTCCCCGCGCCCCTGAAATGCACGGGTGCCGCGGGTGTCTTGTGTCTGCGGGCCGGTGGGGGTTGCCCGCGCAGTTCCCCGCGCCCCTGAAAAGCGCCGGACGGGGTGCGCCTCCAGAGGCGCACCCCGTCCGGCGGGACAGCTGGCTGGTGTCAGTCCTTGATTTCGCAGATGACCGCGCCTGAGGTGAGGGAGGCGCCGACCTCCGCGGCGAGGGCCTTGACGGTGCCCGAGCGGTGGGCGTTCAGGGGCTGTTCCATCTTCATGGCCTCCAGGACGACGATCAGGTCGCCCTCCTTGACCTCCTGGCCCTCCTCGACGGCCACCTTCACGATGGTGCCCTGCATGGGCGAGGCGAGGGTGTCGCCGGAGGCGGCCGGGCCGGACTTCTTGGCCGCGCGCCGCTTGGGCTTGGCGCCCGCCGCGAGTCCCGTACGGGCCAGGGACATGCCCAGCGAGACCGGCAGGGAGACTTCGAGGCGCTTGCCGCCGACCTCGACGACGACCGTCTCACGGCCCGGCTCGTCCTCGGTGTCGGTGTCCGCGGGAGCGGTGAAGGCCGGGATCTCGTTGACGAACTCGGTCTCGATCCAGCGGGTGTGGACCGTGAACGGGTCGGTGGAGCCGGTCAGTTCGGGCGCGAAGGCGGGGTCGGCGACGACCGCGCGGTGGAAGGGGATGGCCGTGGCCATGCCTTCCACGGTGAACTCCTCCAGCGCACGCGCGGCCCGCTGCAGGGCCTGCTCGCGGGTGGCGCCGGTGACGATCAGCTTGGCGAGCAGCGAGTCCCACGCCGGGCCGATCACGCTGCCGGACTCCACGCCCGCGTCCAGGCGCACGCCCGGACCGGTGGGCGGGGCGAACAGGGTCACGGTGCCGGGGGCCGGCAGGAAGCCGCGGCCCGGGTCCTCGCCGTTGATGCGGAACTCGAAGGAATGGCCGCGCAGCGGCGGGTCGTCGTAGCCCAGTTCCTCGCCGTCGGCGATGCGGAACATCTCCCGTACGAGGTCGATGCCGGAGACCTCCTCGGTGACCGGGTGCTCTACCTGCAGACGGGTGTTGACCTCCAGGAAGGAGATCGTGCCGTCCGCGCCGACCAGGAACTCGACGGTCCCGGCGCCGACGTACCCGGCCTCCTTGAGGATCGCCTTGGAGGACGCGTACAGCTCGGCCACCTGGGCGTCGGAGAGGAACGGCGCGGGCGCCTCCTCGACCAGCTTCTGGTGGCGGCGCTGCAGGGAGCAGTCACGGGTGGAGACGACCACCACGTTGCCGTGGGAGTCGGCCAGGCACTGGGTCTCCACGTGCCGGGGCTTGTCGAGGTAGCGCTCCACGAAGCACTCGCCGCGGCCGAACGCGGCCACGGCCTCGCGCACCGCGGAGTCGAACAGCTCGGGGATCTCTTCGAGGGTACGGGCCACCTTCAGACCGCGGCCGCCACCACCGAAGGCCGCCTTGATCGCGATCGGGAGGCCGTGCTCCCGGGCGAAGGCGACGACCTCGTCGGCGCCGGGCACCGGGTCCGGCGTACCGGCGACCAGCGGGGCGCCCGCGCGCTGCGCGATGTGCCGGGCGGCGACCTTGTCACCGAGGTCGCGGATCGCCTGCGGCGGCGGGCCGATCCAGGTCAGGTTCGCGTCCAGGACGGCCTGGGCGAAGTCGGCGTTCTCCGAGAGGAAGCCGTATCCGGGATGGATCGCGTCCGCCCCGGAGTCCTTGGCGGCCTGCAGCACCTTGGCGATGTCGAGGTAACTGCTCGCGGGGGTGTCACCGCCCAGCGCGAACGCCTCGTCCGCGGCCCGCACATGCAGGGCGTCCCGGTCCGGCTCGGCGTACACCGCCACGCTCGCGATGCCGGCGTCTCGGCACGCCCGGGCGACACGAACAGCGATTTCGCCACGGTTGGCGATCAACACCTTGCGCACGTTGGCTCCCTCTCCTTGAAACAAGCCGAGTTTAGGGACTGCCGACACGTCGTTTCGACCCGTCCCCGATGGTGAGCTTGCCCACACGGAGCGTGATACAAGGCCTGCTCGCCCGCGATTTCCCTTGCCCTACCTCGGTACGCAGGGGGCTTGCCTTGAACCCTAGCTCTCCGGTGTGGCCAAGGTCTCTGTGAGTCCGTGCTGCGCGCCACTCGGTTTCTTTGTGGAGACCCTACGAATGGCCCAACGATTCTTTGCCCTCCGCAGATCCCTTGTCCCTGGGTTTACTCGTTAGTAGCGTGCTCGCTGGCGTACGGATACTTGAGGTAACAGGGCCCTGCTCGGGCGGAAGTCGAAAGTGGGTGGGGCCCGGTGATCCGCAGACCGGTGGCATTCGTGACCGCGATCGTGCTCTTCGTGGAGGCGGTGGGCATCGCGTGGGTCAACTGGTTCATGGGGGTCGTCGTCGACCGGCAGGACATGTCCCTCGCGGGGCTCGACCCTGACGTGATGTCCACGTCGTCGAAGGTCGCCGGGCTCGTCTTCGGCCTCTACTTCGCGCTCTGCGGCTTCACCGCGCTGCG
Source organism: Streptomyces dioscori (assembly GCF_003024195.1). Lineage (GTDB taxonomy): Bacteria > Actinomycetota > Actinomycetes > Streptomycetales > Streptomycetaceae > Streptomyces > Streptomyces dioscori. The sequence continues at coordinate 294,655 of NZ_KZ679051.1, read as the reverse complement.
CGTCGGCCTGCGCGACCGCGCGCCCGCGGGCCTCGGCCGCATCCTGCTGATCAGCGCGGCGGTGGTGCACGCCCTGCTCGGCGCGTTCGCGGTCGGCCTGGTGGGCTGGGGCGCGTTCGCGTTCACGATGGTCGTGCTCGGCCTGATCGTGCTCATCTTCATGACGTACGACCGGCTGGAGGCCACGAGGTCCGACGCGAAGCCGGACGCGGGGCCGGACGCCGGACCGGACGCGGGCCCGGGGAGTCCCGGCGGCCCCGGGAGCGTCGGCGGTTCCGGGAGTGCCGGGGGCTCCGGGGACGGTGTGCTGCCTCCGCCCCCGGCGCCCTCCGTCTCCTGAACCGCGTTTCCTGAAGCGCCCCTGAACCGCCTCCGACCCCGGCCCGCTGGGCCCGCCGCTCCCGATCGGCTCGGTGGGCCCTAGTGCTCGCGCGGGGTCCACAAGTCGGTGATGCCGACGCCCAGTTCGGCCAGCAGGCGGCGTACCAGCGGCAGCGAGAGCCCGATGACGTTGCCGTGGTCGCCGTCGATGCCGTCGACGAAGGGGGCCGAGCGGCCGTCCAGTGTGAACGCCCCTGCGACGTGCAGCGGCTCGCCCGTGGCGACGTACGCGGCGATCTCGGCGTCGGTCGGCTCGCCGAAGCGGACGACGGTGGACGCGACCCCCGAGGTGTGCCGGCCGGCCTGTGTGTCCCACACGCAGTGGCCGGTCTGCAGGATGCCCGCCCGGCCGCGCATCGACTTCCAGCGCGCGGTCGCCTCCTCGGCGTCGACCGGCTTGCCGTACGCCACGCCGTCCAGTTCGAGCACCGAGTCGCAGCCGATCACCAGGGCGCCGGCGACCTCGGGCCGTGCGGCGACCACGGACGCCTTCGCCTCGGCGAGGGCGAGCGCCAGTTCGGCGGGGGTCGGGGCGGTCACGGCGTCCTCGTCGAACCCGCTGACGACGACCTCGGGGTCGAGTCCGGCCTGCCGCAGCAGTCCGAGCCGGGCGGGGGACTGGGAGGCGAGAACGAGCCTGCGGCGTGGCTGATCAGTCATGCGGTCAGCGTAGCGAGCCGCTGCCGGCCGGTTTTGCCGGAGGCCGGACTGCCGGTCGGGCCGGTCTCACATGAGGCCGAGGATGATCATCGCGAACACCACGGCAAGCGCCATGAGGACGCCGAGCCGCCGCAACATGTCCTGCATGTCGCGCAGCTCCTTCGGCGGCTCGTTCTCCGGGTCGGACCACAGCATGTCTCCGATCGTGACTCCGGCACGGCTCCGGACGCCTGAGTACGCGTACTCATCTTGAGTAAAAGGGTCGCTGGTTCCATTAGATGCTCGCTTCCTGCTACCGTTCCCGGCATCACTAAGGGGACTCGAATCCCATTAGTACGCCCCTGAGGAACTGGAGGGAACCGCTGTGTTCACCACCGCCTGGACCGCTTCTCCGCAGTCGCCCAGCACCGGCTTCACCCCCAACTGGTCCCAGGAGGGCTTCTGGCGCCAGTCCCTGCGGCAGGTCGTCCGCCTGACCGCGGGCGGCGACCGCGTCCGCATCCGCCTCTCGAACGCGTACGGGACCTCGCCGCTGCGGATCGCGGGCGCGACCCTCGCGCGTACGGCCCTCGGCGCCGGAGTAGATGCCGCTGCCGGCGCTGGCGCCGGTGCCGCCGTGCGGGCCGAGCCCGTGCGGCTCACCTTCGGCGGGGCCGCGTCCGTCGAGATCCCGGCGCGCGGGGAGACCGTCGGCGACGCGGCCGAGTTCGCCGTGGCGGCCGGGGAGTCCGTGACCGTCACCCTGCACCTCGACGCCGTCACCGGCCCCGCCACCTTCCACGCGCAGGCCTTCACGACCAGCTACCGGGGTGCGGGCGACCTCCTGGCGGACACCGGGGGCGCGGGCTTCGACGAGACCACCGAGTCCTGGTACTTCCTGACCGCGGTCGACGTCTCCGCCGGGCGCACGGACGGCGTGGCGCTCTTCGGCGACTCGATCACCGACGGGTTCGGGTCCACGCCCGGCGCGAACCGCCGATGGTCCGACGCCCTCGCCGCGCGCACCGGACGGCCCGTGCTCAACGCCGGTATCGGCGGGAACCTGCTGCTCAACGACTCCGCCTGGTACGGGGAGAAGGGCGTCCACCGGCTGGAACGGGACGTGCTCTCCCTGGCCGGCGTCGACACCCTCGTGGTGCTGCTCGGGCTCAACGACATCGGGTTCAGTGAGGGGGCGGCGGAGCCCACGTACCGGCCCGCGCCGCGTGTCGAGGTGGATGAACTCATCGCGGGGCACCGGGAGTTGATACGGCAGGTGCGGGGTCGGGGGGTGCGGGCGGTCGGGGCGACGCTGTTGCCCTTCGGGGGGTCCGATCACTGGGGGGAGCGGGCCGCGAAGGTGAGTCACGAGTTCAACGAGTGGGTTCGTTGCTCGGGGGAGTACGACGGCGTGGTCGATCTCCATCGGGCGCTCGCCGATCCCGTCGCGTCCGAACGGCTTCGGGGTGCTTACGACTTCGGCGATCACCTGCACCCGAATGATCTCGGGTACGAGGTGATGGCCGAAGCCGTGGGGGTGCTTCTTTGACTGCGGGTGCGTCGTGGCTGGTCGCGCAGTTCCCCGCGCCCCTTACGGGCCCCGGAGGGGCCCGATCAGGGGGTCAGCGGGGCCAGAAGGTGTGGGACCAGGACCGGGGGCCCGGGGACGGCAGGCGGGTCTGGGCCAGGCGGGACGGGTCCGACCAGGCGTCCCTGTGCCGTGCCGCGCCGGGCGGGGGTGTCTCCGCCGCCGCGGCGCGGGCTCTGACCACTGCCAGGGCGGCGGCCAGCTCCTCGGGGGTCGGGTTGCCCCGTACGACCTTGATGTTCATGACCGCTCCCGTTCTCGACGACCGGCGTGCTGGCTAGAGGGGGATGTTGCCGTGCTTCTTCGGTGGCAGGGACTCCCGCTTGGTGCGCAGGGCCCGCAGGCCGCGTACGACGTGGGCGCGGGTGTCGGAGGGCAGGACCACCGCGTCGATGTAGCCGCGCTCGGCCGCCGTGTAGGGGTTGAGGAGCGCGTCCTCGTACTCCTGGATCAGCCGGGCCCGGGTGGCTTCCTGCTCGTCGGCGGGGGTGGCCGCGATGGCGCGCCGGTGCAGGATGTTCACCGCTCCCTGCGCGCCCATCACGGCGATCTGGGCCGTCGGCCAGGCCAGGTTGAGGTCCGCGCCCAGGTGCTTGGAGCCCATGACGTCGTAGGCGCCGCCGAAGGCCTTGCGGGTGATCACCGTGATCAGGGGGACGGTGGCCTCGGCGTACGCGTAGATCAGTTTGGCGCCGCGGCGGATGATGCCCGTGTGCTCCTGGTCGACGCCCGGGAGGAAGCCGGGGACGTCCACGAAGGTGAGCACGGGGACGTTGAAGGCGTCGCAGGTGCGCACGAAGCGGGCCGCCTTCTCGCTCGCGTCGATGTCCAGACAGCCCGCGAACTGCATGGGCTGGTTGGCGACGATGCCCACCGGCTGCCCCTCGACGCGGCCGAATCCGGTGAGGATGTTCGGCGCGAACAGCGGCTGCGTCTCGAAGAACTCGGCGTCGTCCAGGACGTGTTCGATCACCGTGTGCATGTCGTACGGCTGGTTCGCGCTGTCCGGGATCAGCGTGTCGAGCTCGCGGTCCTCGTCCGTCGTCGTCAGGTCCGCCTCCTCGGGGAAGGCGGGCGGCTCGCTGAGGTTGTTCGACGGCAGGTACGACAGCAGCGACTTGACGTACTCGATCGCGTCCTTCTCGTCGCCCGCCATGTGATGGGCCACGCCGGAGACCGCGTTGTGGGTGCGCGCGCCGCCCAGCTCCTCGAAGCCGACGTCCTCGCCGGTGACCGTCTTGATGACGTCGGGGCCGGTGATGAACATGTGCGAGGTCTGGTCGACCATGACCGTGAAGTCGGTGATGGCGGGGGAGTAGACCGCGCCGCCCGCGCACGGGCCGACGACCAGGCTGATCTGCGGGATCACTCCGGAGGCGTGGGTGTTGCGGCGGAAGATCTCGCCGTACATGCCGAGCGCCGCCACGCCCTCCTGGATGCGGGCGCCGCCGGAGTCGTTGATGCCGATGACCGGACAGCCGGTCTTCAGCGCGAAGTCCATCGCCTTCATGATCTTCTGGCCGAAGACCTCGCCGAGGGCGCCGCCGAAGACCGTGAAGTCCTGCGAGAACACGGCCACCGGACGGCCGTCCACCGTGCCGTAACCGGTCACCACCCCGTCCCCGTACGGGCGGTTGTCCTCCAGCCCGAAGTCCGTCGAGCGGTGCTGCGCGAACTCGTCGAACTCGACGAAGGAGTCCTCGTCCATCAGCAGCTCGATCCGCTCACGGGCCGTCAACTTGCCTTTGGCGTGCTGCTTTTCGACGGCGCGTGCCGAGCCGGCGTGCGTCGCCTCGTCGATGCGGCGCCGCAGATCCGCGAGCTTGCCCGCGGTGGTGTGGATGTCGATCTCATGCTGCTGTTCCGGCTCGGACATCGGGATGCGGCTCCCTGCCTGCTCAGTGGGGACGTGAGGGTGAGGTGCTCAGAAGGGGATCGGGCTCAGATGGGGGATTGGCTACTCATCCGTAGCGTAGTGGCGTGCCTACCGTTCGGCAGTGCGGCGTTTACCACACCTAGGGTGGGTTGCATGACGCCGCGAGATGACTCAGACGCGAACAGCGACGCGCACAGCAACCCGTGGTCCGACCTGGACCGTCCGCCGCTCAACGCCGTGGCGCTGCGCCGCGCGCTCGTGCGCGACGGGGGGCGTGACGGAGGGCGTGGAGGGCTCTGGTCCGACGTGCGGGTGGTCGCCCGTACCGGCTCCACCAACTCCGACCTCGTCGCCCTCGCCGCCGAAGGCAAGGCGGCGGAGGGCACGGTCCTGATCGCCGAGGAGCAGGACGCCGGGCGCGGGCGCCTGGACCGGCGGTGGACGGCGCCCGCCCGCTCGGGCCTCTTCTTCTCCGTCCTGCTGAAGCCCACCGGCGTCCCCGTCGAGCGGTGGGGCTGGCTGCCGCTGCTCGCCGGGGTCGCGATGGCGACGGGGCTCTCGCGGTCGGCCGGCGTGGACACGGCGCTGAAGTGGCCCAACGACCTGCTGGTGACGGTCGAGGGCGCGGAACGCAAGGTCGGCGGCATCCTCGCCGAACGCGCCGGGGACGACGCGGTCGTCGTCGGCATCGGCATCAACGTCACGCTCCGCGCCGACGAGCTGCCCGTACCGGGCGCCGGATCGCTCGCCCTCGCGGGAGCGGCGACCACCGACCGGGACACCATCCTGCGGACCGTCCTGCGCTCGCTCGAACAGTGGTTCGAGAAATGGCGGAGTGTGGGAGGCGACCCCGCCGCGTCCGGTCTCCAGGACACCTATGCCGCCGGCTGCGCGACGCTCGGCCGGGAGGTACGGGCCGAACTGCCCGGGAACACCTCGATCACCGGCGAGGCGGTCGCCCTCGACGGTGACGGACGGCTGGTGCTGGCCACCGCGGAAGGCGTGCAGCAGCCCGTGGGCGCCGGGGACATCGTGCACCTGCGCCCGGCGGGATCGGCGGGATCCCCGGGAAGCGAGTGACGTACGCGCCCAGCGGGGTACGCGGGGCGTTCCGTGCGTTCCCCGCGTGGCGTGCCTGTTCGTGCCGGTGGTGAGCAAGGGGCGCGGACGGGCCGTACGACAGGGAGCGGGCCGGAGCGGTCCGCCGGACGTACGGGGACGGAGTGGGTCAGGAGCCGTCCGGCCTCGGCAGTCGGGAGTGAGCCAGAGCACACCTGCCGTAGAGTTGAGGCCGGTCGATACCTGACCGCGGCAGATCGGAAGGGCAGCAGGCGTGACGGTCGACGACAGCGGTTCGGGCACGGGTGACCCCGCCTCCGACGGGGAGCCCGGGCGTGCCGCCGGGTCTGTCGCCGACACGGCGGCCGCGCGGGTCGACCGCGCCGAGCTCCACGCGCGCGTGGAGGAAGAGGAACAGGACCCAGTGGACGCGCAGGACGGCCGGACCGACGTGCAGAACGGCCGGGCGGACGTGCGGGACAGCCGCACCGACGTGCAGAACAGCCGGACGGGCGGGCCGGACGGCCGGACCGACCAGCCCGGCGCCGAGTCCGACGACGACCCGCTCGCGCTCCGGCTCGAACAGCTCATCCTCGGCGCCGAGCGCCGCTACACCCCCTTCCAGGCGGCCCGCAGCGCCGGTGTCTCCATGGAGCTGGCCTCCCGTTTCTGGCGGGCCATGGGCTTCGCCGACATCGGCCAGGCCAAGGCGCTGACCGAGGCGGACGTACTCGCCCTGCGGCGCCTCGCCGGTCTCGTCGAGGCCGGACTGCTCAGCGAGGCGATGGCGGTCCAGGTGGCCCGTTCCACCGGCCAGACCACGGCCCGGCTGGCCGAGTGGCAGATCGACTCGTTCCTGGAGGGCCTCACCGAGCCGCCCGAGCCGGGCATGACGCGCACCGAGGTCACGTACCCCCTCATCGAGCTGCTGCTGCCCGAGCTGGAGGAGTTCCTGATCTACGTCTGGCGGCGCCAGCTCGCCGCCGCGACCGGGCGGGTCGTGCAGGCCGCGGACGACGAGGAGATGGTCGACCGGCGCCTCGCCGTCGGCTTCGCCGACCTCGTCGGCTTCACCCGCCTCACCCGGCGCATGGAGGAGGAGGAGCTCGGCGAACTCGTCGAGGCCTTCGAGACCACCGCCGCCGACCTCGTCGCCGCCCACGGCGGACGGCTCATCAAGACCCTGGGCGACGAGGTGCTGTACGCGGCCGACGACGCGGGGGTGGCCGCCGAGATCGCGCTGCGCCTCATCGAGACGATGGCCAACGACGAGACGATGCCGGAGCTGCGCGTGGGCATCGCGTTCGGCACGGTGACCACACGCATGGGTGACGTGTTTGGTACGACCGTGAACCTCGCCTCCCGGCTGACGTCGATAGCTCCCAAGGACGCCGTCCTGGTCGACGGGGCGTTCGCGGAGGAGCTGATCCGCACGGGCGACGCGCCCGCCTCCGAGGCCGTGGCCGTCGAGGAGGCCGTCGCCGCGGAGAAGGAGGGCGAGGAGCCGCCAGCGTACCGCTTCGGACTCCAGCCGATGTGGCAGCGGGCGGTGCGTGGGCTCGGCGTGGTCGAGCCTTGGCTGATGAGCCGGCGGGGCTGAGGGCTCTCGCCGGTCCTACTTGCCGTCGCTGTCGAGGCACAGACCCACGATCGGTACGCAGATGGCGTCCGGCGGGACCGGGGGCGGGAGCGCCGTTCCGGGCGGCCGGGCGGGTGCCGAGGGCTCGGCGGTGGCGGCGGGTGGGCGCCGTTCCGGGTGCCGGGCGGTGACCGGGCGCGTGGGTGCGGCTGTGGGTGAGGGGTGGACGGCCGTCGGGGCTGCGGTCCTTGCCGGTGCGGTGTGGCTCGGTGGATTCGCCCGCGGCGGCACCGGGGTGGTGTCCGGGGACGGGGTGGCGGAGGGGGACGCGGGCGTCGCCGGGGCCGCCGTCGGGTCGTGCCGCGGCTGCTTCTCGGGTACCGCCGACGCGCTGGGGTCCAGCTCCGTCGCCTCCACGCGTTCGCCGCCGGCCTGCGACGGGGTGGGGACCGCGAGGCGCAGCATGCCGAGCGCGCCTGCCGCCAGGGCGAGGCCGGTGACCGTGAGGAGGGTGCGGTGGGGGCGGGGTCTGCGGTGGCGTCCGCGAGGCGCTGCCGCTGTGGCCGTCGGGTCGTCCGTCTGCTGTGCCGTCTTAGTCATGCCGATCCCCCCGATGCGCAGGGTATGCACGCGCGTGGGGGTTCGGACGGTGTCCGGCGCGGCGTCACCCGAACGGGGTTTTTCGCCCCCACCGCCCCTACCCGTTCCCGTCACTGACTCGGGGGCGCTGCCCCCGAACCCCCGGTCCTCAAACGCCGGACGGGCTGATACTCAGCCCGTCCGGCGTTTGAGGACAATGGGGGGCGAGGGAATCACTCCCCGGGCCACTCCGGCCGGCGCTTCTCGTTGAACGCCGCCACCCCCTCCGCCCGGTCCCCCGAGAACGCCACCGACCGCCACGCCGCGTCCTCGATCTCCAGGCCGGCCCGGAGATCGAGCCCGTGCCCGAGCCGCAGCGCCCGTTTCGCGGCCCGCAGCCCCACGGGCGAGTTCCCGGCGATGCGCGCGGCCAGCGCCAGCGCCTCCGTCCGGTCCTGACCGTCATCGACCAGGACGTCGACCAGCCCCAGCTCCCGCGCCTCCCCCGCCGCCACCCGCCGAGCGGTGAAGATCAGCTCGGCGGCCCGCGCGGCGCCCACCCGGCGCGGCAGCAGCTGCGTACCGCCGCCGCCGGGGATGACGCCGACGGACACCTCGGGCAGGCCCACCACGGCGGTGCCGTCGGCCACGATCAGGTCGCAGGCCAGGGCCAGTTCGAAACCGCCGCCCAGCGCGAAGCCGTGCACGGCGGCCACCGTCGGCATCGGAAGCTCCAGCACCCCGGTGTACGCCGCCCGCGCGGCCGGCCGCTGCCGGACCAGCTCGGCGTCCGTGAGGGAGTTGCGCTCCTTGAGGTCGGCGCCGACGCAGAACGCCCGCTCGTGCGTCGAGGTCAGCACCACGACGCGTACGTCCCGGTCGGCGGCCAGCGCCTCGCAGGCCGCGGCGATCGAGCGGGCCATCCGGGACGACACGGCGTTCATGGCCTTGGGCCGGTCCAGGGAGAGTTCGGCGACGTACGGGGCGGGGCGGTGCACCGCCACGTACTCCCCGAACCGTCGCGTCGAGTCCTGGTCCGCCCGGTCCGCTCGATCCGCCTGGTCGGGCCCGTTGCCGTCCTGCTCCGTCATGTCGCACTCCCCGGTTAACGTGGGTTAACTTCCGGGTCGATCATCCCAGCGGGCCGTCCGTGGCGGAACCCCTGTTCGCCGCGTCGACCTCTCATAGTCGTACAAACCTACCTAACCTAGGGTAATGGGTGGTGACGATGTGCGACTGAGGGCCGTGGTGGCGCTGGCGCAGGGCATGGCCGCCGCGCACGCCCCGCATGAGTCGTGGCGCGCGGCGGCGGACGGGGCCCGCCTGGCGCTGGGCGGGAGCTTCGCCGCGCTGTCCGTGTGGGAGCGGCAGCTGGGGCGGCTGCGGGTCCTGGTGAACACGGGGGAGCGGGCCCCGGGCGAGGAGGAGTTCCCGGAGTCGGAGACGTACCCCGTCCATCAGTTCCCCGAGATCACCGAGTTCCTGCACGAGCGCTGGGTGGGCGGCGGCGAGCCCAACGCCTGGGTCGAGACGGCGGACGGTCCGGCCGCCGGGAGCGCCGAGTACTGCCATCAGAGAGTCGCCGCGCTGCGACGGCGCGGGCGCGGCTGCTGCGTCGTCGCGCCGATCGTGCTGCACGGGCGCGCCTGGGGCGAGCTGTATGTCGCCCGGTCGGCCGGCGCGCCCGCCTTCGGCCGTGCCGACGCCGACTTCGCGACCGTCCTCGCTTCCGTGGTCGCCGCCGGGATCGCGCAGACCGAACGGCTGGAGGAGGCCCGGCGGCTCGCCTTCACCGACGCGCTGACCGGGCTCGCCAACCGCCGGGCCGTGGACGTGCGTCTGGACGAGGCCATCGAGTGCCATCGCGCGCAGGGAGTGGTCGTCAGCCTGGTGGTGTGTGATCTCAACGGACTCAAGCGCGTCAACGACACCCGGGGGCACGCCGTCGGCGACCGGCTCCTCGAACGCTTCGGGTCGGTGCTCTCGCTGTGCGGCGCGATGCTGCCCGGCACGCTCGCCGCCCGTCTCGGCGGTGACGAGTTCTGCCTGGTCGCGGTGGGTCCCGCCGCCGACGAGGTGGTCCGGGTCGCCGAGGAGCTGTGCCGCCGGGCCGGTGAGCTGGAGCTGGGCGAGGGGGTCGCGTGCGGGATCGCCTCGACCGGGGACCCCCTCGGACCCGTCCGCTCGGCCCGCCGCCTCTTCCGCCTCGCCGACGCGGCCCAGTACCGCGCCAAGGCCGTACGTGCCACGAAGCCCGTCGTCGCCGGGCGTGAGGGCCCCGACGATCCCGTCGTACGCCTCGCCGACGCGCCCCCGCCCGCGGCGGCCGAACGGCGGCGGTTCCGCGGGCGGCGGTAGGCCGCGGGTGAGGCCTCGGTGTGACGTAGATGTAAGGACCCAACCCCGTACCCACTAGTGACACCATCGCATTCACTGCGTACGCTCCTGAATATGGATATGCACTCTGTGGTGGTGGGGACGAGCGGGGTCACCGCGTCCGACGTGCTGGCCGTGGCGCGCGGCGGCGCCCGGGTCGAGCTCTCCGGCGAGGCGGTGGCGGCGCTCGCCGCGGCCCGCGAGATCGTCGAGGCGCTGGCCGCCAAACCCGAACCCGTCTACGGGGTCTCCACCGGCTTCGGAGCCCTCGCGAGCCGGCACATCAGCCCGGAGCTGCGGGCGCAGCTGCAGCGCAACATCGTGCGCTCGCACGCCGCCGGGATGGGGCCGCGCGTCGAACGCGAGGTCGTCCGGGCGCTGATGTTCCTGCGGCTGAAGACCGTCTGCTCGGGCCGGACCGGGGTGCGCCCGTCCGTCGCGCAGACCATGGCCGACGTCCTCAACGCCGGAATCACCCCCGTCGTCCACGAGTTCGGCTCGCTCGGCTGCTCCGGGGACCTCGCCCCGCTCTCCCACTGCGCCCTGACCCTGATGGGGGAGGGGGACGCCGAGGGCCCTGACGGTGTGGTCCGCCCCGCCGGTGAACTGCTCGCCGAGCACGGCATCGAGCCCGTCGAACTGCGCGAGAAGGAGGGGCTGGCCCTCCTCAACGGCACCGACGGCATGCTCGGCATGCTGATCATGGCCCTCGCCGACCTCGACACCCTCTACAAGTCCGCCGACATCACGGCCGCCCTCAGCCTGGAGGCGCTCCTCGGGACCGACAAGGTCCTCGCGCCCGAACTGCACGCCATCCGGCCGCACCCCGGCCAGAGCGTCAGCGCCGCCAACATGCTGGCCGTGCTGAAGGGTTCGGAGCTGACAGGGCATCACCAGGACGACGCGCCGCGCGTGCAGGACGCGTACTCCGTGCGCTGCGCCCCGCAGGTCGCCGGTGCCGGGCGCGACACCATGGTCCACGCCCGGCTGGTCGCCGACCGTGAGCTGGCCTCCGCCGTCGACAATCCGGTCGTCCTGCCCGACGGGCGAGTCGAGTCGAACGGCAACTTCCACGGCGCCCCGGTCGCGTACGTGCTGGACTTCCTCGCCATCGTCGCGGCCGACCTCGGCTCCATCGCCGAGCGCCGCACCGACCGGCTCCTCGACAAGAACCGCTCGCACGGGCTGCCGCCCTTCCTCGCGGACGACGCGGGCGTCGACTCGGGCCTGATGATCGCCCAGTACACGCAGGCCGCCCTGGTCAGCGAGATGAAGCGGCTCGCCGTACCGGCCTCCGCCGACTCCATCCCGTCCTCCGCGATGCAGGAGGACCACGTCTCGATGGGCTGGTCGGCCGCCCGCAAGCTCCGCACGGCCGTCGACAACCTGACCCGGATCGTCGCCATCGAGCTGTACGCCGCCACGCGCGCCGTCGAACTGCGTACCGGACTCACGCCCGCGCCGGCCTCGCGGGCCGCGATCGCCGCCGTCCGGGCCGCCGGGGTGGCGGGCCCCGGGCCGGATCGTTTCCTCGCCCCGGACCTCGCCGCGGCGGACGCGTTCGTACGCGCCGGCGGCCTGGTCGCGGCCGTGGAACCGGTGACGGGCCCGCTGTCCTGACGGATCTCCCGACCGGGGGCGGGGCTGTCGTGCGCGTCACGGCAGCCCCGCCGATTCGTGTGCTAGGGTTCATAGCGAAACGTTTTTGGTACCCATTAACTTGTGCGCCTGAAAGGATTCTCTCTCAGGCGCGTTTTGTTTTTCCGGTCATTTCCGGATGGGAGCCACACCTATCCAAGGAGAAATGACATGGCTACTGGCACCGTGAAGTGGTTCAACAGCGAAAAGGGCTTCGGCTTCATCGAGCAGGACGGCGGCGGCGCCGACGTCTTCGCCCACTACTCCAACATCGCCACCTCTGGCTTCCGTGAGCTGCAGGAGGGCCAGAAGGTCTCCTTCGACGTCACGCAGGGCCAGAAGGGCCCGCAGGCGGAGAACATCGTTCCCGCCTAATTCCGGGACGCGCATCACGCGAGCCGGGGTCCGCACCTTCGGGTGCGGGCCCCGGCTTGTGCTGTCCGTGTGTCCCAGAGCACGGGAAACCGTGAAAGCACGGGAAACCGTGCGGCCCAGGAAGGAATTCCAGATCCAGCATGACTCGATCCGAACGTCCTGAACGAACCGCCGGCGGGCGGCCGGCGAATTCCCGGGGTTCCCGCGGTACTCGTGGCACACGCGGCGGCCAGGCGGCCCCCGCCAACGGCGGCGGCAGAAACGTACGCAAGAAGCCCATCGCGCAGGCCGCCCCGCCGCGCGAGTTCACCCTGCCGCAGACGCTCACGCCCGCACTGCCCTCCGTCGAGTCCTTCGACGCGCTGGACATGCCGGCCGCGCTCGGCAAGACCCTCAGCGCCCAGGGTGTGACCGACCCCTTCCCGATCCAGGGCGCCACCCTGCCCAACTCCCTCGCCGGGCGCGACATCCTCGGCCGGGGCCGCACCGGCTCGGGCAAGACCCTCGCCTTCGGCCTCGCGCTGCTCGCCCGCACCGCGGGCCGCCGCGCCGAGCCCAAGGCGCCGCTCGCGCTCGTCCTGGTGCCCACGCGCGAACTCGCGCAGCAGGTCACCGACGCGCTCACGCCGTACGCCACGGCCGTGAACCTGCGCCTCGCGACCGTCGTCGGCGGGCTCTCCATCGGCAAGCAGTCCGCCCTGCTGCGGCGCGGTGCCGAGGTGCTCGTCGCCACGCCGGGGCGCCTCAAGGACCTGATAGACCGGGGTGACTGCACCCTCGCACAGGTGTCGATCACCGTCCTCGACGAGGCCGACCAGATGGCCGACATGGGCTTCATGCCGCAGGTCATCGGGCTCCTCAACCAGGTCGAGCCGGACGGTCAGCGCATGCTGTTCTCGGCGACCCTGGACAAGAACATCGACCGGCTCGTGCGGATGTACCTCACGGACCCCGTCGTGCACTCCGTCGATCCCTCCGCGGGCGCCGTGACGACGATGGAGCACCACGTGCTGCACGTCGCCGACGAGACGGACAAGAAGGCCGTCGCGATGCGGATCGCCGCCCGCGACGGGCGCGTGATCCTGTTCGTCGACACCAAGCGCTCGGCCGACCGCTTCACCAAGCGGCTGCTCGCGAGCGGCGTACGCGCCTCCGCCCTGCACGGCGGACGCTCGCAGCCGCAGCGCACCCGCACGCTCGACCAGTTCAAGACCGGTCTGGTGACCGCCCTCGTCGCGACCAACGTGGCGGCGCGCGGCATCCACGTCGACGACCTCGACCTCGTCGTGAACGTCGACCCGCCGACCGACCACAAGGACTACCTGCACCGCGGCGGCCGTACCGCTCGCGCGGGGGAGTCCGGCAGCGTCGTCACGCTGGTCCTGCCCGAGCAGAAGCGGGACATGACCCAGCTGATGGCCAACGCGGGGATCAACCCGCACACGGCCCGCGTCAGGTCCAGCGACGAGGAACTGGTCCGGATCACCGGGGCGCGGGAGCCTTCCGGCGTGCCGGTCGTCATTCCCGTACCGGAGCCCGCGGTTGCCCAGCCTTCGCAGGGCAAGCCGCGGGCGCGGCGCGGTGGTGGCGGGGGTGGCCGTGGCGCGGCTGCCGCCGGTACTCGGTCCGCCGGTACGCGGGCCGGTGGCGGCGGGGCTCGCAGCGGGTCCGGCGCCGGGGCGGCGGCCTCGCGTGGGCGCGGGGGTGCCGCAGCGTCGCGTACGCGCGGTGGACAGCAGGGTGGGCGTCGGTCCGCCTGAGGCTCCGTCTGAGAGCTCGGGGGGGGGGAAGTGTTGTGCGGCGGCTGCGCGTACGTCGTGGCCGTCCGCGCAGTTCCCCGCGTCCCTTGCGGGGGTCAGTACTCCGCCATGCGCTCCCTGCGCACCGAGTAGACGACGAATCCCGCACCCAGGGCCAGGAACAGCGTTCCGCCTGTTACGTACGGGGTCGTGTCGAAGCTTCCCGTGTCGGCCAGGTGGGTCTGGGTCTCCTCCGTGGTCGTGTCGTCGGTCGTGCCGGAATCCTCTGTGGCGGCCTCCGCGGACGTGTCCGTGGAGGTGTGTGCCGCGGTGCGGACCACCGTTGTGGTCGTCGTCTGTGTTCTGTGCTCCGCCGGCTTGTCGTCCGTCGCGTTGGCGGACGGAACGAACCACAGGGCACCCAGGAGGGTCCCCGCGGCGGTGGCGGTCAGCAACGATCGACGTGCGGACACGGAATATCGATCCCCTTGTGACGCTGGCGAATTGGCCGTGTGGGGCGATGTTAGTGAAAGGTGCGGGTCACGGGAAAGTCACGGTGGCCAGGAGTCGTACGCTCCGAGGTATGAGCACACCTGAGACATCACGATTTGTGCGGTTGCACGTCGAATTGGTCGTCGAGGTCGACGACGAGAACGCGCTGACCAAGGCGGCGCTGGGCAGCATGGCCGAGGACGCCGAGATCCCGGCCGACGAGCGGGCCCACGCCGAGAGCACCGTGACGCACAACACGGCCGAGGCCCTCGCGTACCTCGTCGACCCGTTCGACCTGGTCGCGGACCTGCCCGGGGTCGAACTCGCGCAGGCCTCGTGGAGCAGCGAGCACATCGACTACGACCCCGATTCGCCGGATTGGGACCTGGACGAGGATGATGACGCCTCGGACGAGAAAGAAACGGCCGGCTGACACCGCTCGGGAGAATTCATGACCCCGGGCGGCAACCGCCACCCGGGGTCCTGTCGTCTCATGGGACGCAGTGACCGACACCCGCACCAGGCGTATCCCTGTGGATCGACGTGGCATGCCCCACACCCTCGATGGATGTGGAACGGGACGAACCGGTCGTAGCGTTAATTGGTGTTACGGGGACTCTCGTGGTTCAGGGGATTCGGCAACGATGGAGAAGCGTGTGATGACGGACAGTAAGCGGCGCAAGGGCCTGACGGTCGCGTCCGCACTGCTCGGCGGGGTGCTGATGCTCTCTGCGTGCAGCGGAGGGGGCGGCGACAACCCCAAGGGCGACGACGAAGGGGACGGCTCCTCGCAGTCGAAGGTCGACGAGGCCGCGGCGAAGAAGACCTCCGAGGCCCAGATCAAGATCACGCCCAAGGACGGCTCCGACAACGCCTCCATCAACAGCGCCGCCGCGGTCACTGTGACCAAGGGCACACTGAGTGAAGTGACCATGAAGACGGCGGCCGGTGCCGCCGTCGAGGGCGAGATATCCGCCGACAAGAAGAGCTGGAAGCCCAGCGGTCAGCTGGAGCGCGCCACCGCCTACAAGATCGCCGCGACGGCCGAGGACTCGGCCGGCCGTGCCGCCCACGAGAACGCGTCGTTCACGACGGTCTCGCCGGCCAACAGCTTCATCGGCAACTTCACGCCCGAGGACGGTTCCACCGTCGGCGTCGGTATGCCGGTCTCGATCAACTTCGACAAGGCGATCACGAACAAGGCGGACGTCCAGAAGGGCATCACCGTCTCCTCGACCAGCGGCCAGGAGGTCGTCGGGCACTGGTTCAGCGCCAACCGCCTGGACTTCCGCCCCGAGGAGTACTGGAAGGGCAACTCCACCGTCACCCTGAAGCTGAACCTCGACGGTGTCGAGGGCGCGAACGGCGTGTACGGCGTGCAGCAGAAGACGGTCACCTTCAAGATCGGCCGCAACCAGGTCTCCATCGTCGACGCCAAGACCAAGACGATGAAGGTCACGCAGGACGGCAAGACCATCAAGACCATCCCGATCTCGGCCGGCTCGCCCGAGAACAAGACGTACCAGGGCCAGATGGTGATCTCCGAGAAGTTCAAGGAGACCCGGATGAACGGCGCGACCGTCGGCTTCACGGACGACGACGGCAAGGGCGAGTACGACATCAAGGACGTACCGCACGCGATGCGCCTGTCGAACTCCGGCACGTTCATCCACGGCAACTACTGGGCCGCCAAGTCCATCTTCGGCAGCGTCAACACCAGCCACGGCTGCGTGGGCCTGTCGGACACCAAGGGCGCCAACGACACGAAGTCCGAGGGTGGCTGGTTCTTCAGCAACTCGATCGTCGGTGACGTCGTGGACGTGCGGAACACCGGTGACAAGACCATCGCCCCGGACAACGGCCTCAACGGCTGGAACCTGGACTGGGCGGCGTGGAAGGCCGGTTCGGCCGCCTGACCCCTGGACCCGAACACACCTCGCACCGAGGGCGGTTGCTCACCACGAGCAGCCGCCCTCGGCGTTTTCACAGCCTTCCCGGGGCCCGCACAGCCCGCCGGGGGGCCTTTCCGAGGTTCTGCACAGCCTTCTCATCCTTCTCTTATGCGGGGCTTATCCCTCCATCACACGCCGTCCCTAGCTTGCGGCCATGTTCTTCACCTATCTGAGGCGCGAACTGCGCCGCCGCAGAAAGGCGGCGCTCGTCGTCGCCTCCGGACTCGCCCTGGGCATCGCCCTGGTCATCGTCGTCAGCTCCGTGTCGTCCGGCATGGAGAAGGCGCAGGGCAAGGTCCTCCAGTCGCTGTACGGGCTGGGCACGGACATGACGGTCACCAAGGCGGCCCAGGCCCAGTCGGGCACGGGCGAGCGCCCGCGCTTCCAGTTCGACGCCCGGGACGGTGACTCCGACGAGGAGCAGAGCAGCGACCGCGTCATGGTGCAGGGCTTCCAGACCCTGGCGGCCGGCACGGTCTCCAAGGTCGATACGCAGAAGGGCGTCTCGGACGCCGTCGGCGGGCTCAGCCTCCAGGTCATCAAGGTCAGCGGCCAGTTCCAGCGGGGTGAGTTCCGGCAGGACCAGCAGCAGGGCGGCGGCGGTGGCAACCAGCAGGGCGGCGGCCCCGGTGCCCAGCAGTCCCCGCAGGGCCGCGTCGAGGGCGGCGGCGCCGACTTCGACGTCAACAACTACTCGGTGTACGGCACCGACGTCACCAAGCCGGACCTCGGCCCGCTGACCTCGTCGAAGATCACCAGCGGCCGTACGTTCAAGACCTCGGAGACCGACGCGAAGGTCGTCGTCGCCGACACGTCCTACGCCAAGGAGAAGAAGCTCGCCCTCGGTGACACCGTCACCGTCAAGAGCGTCAAGTACAAGGTCATCGGTATCGCGACACCCGACAGCGGTGACGCGGCGGCCAACCTGTACATCCCGCTCAAGCAGGCGCAGACGCTCAGTGACTCCAAGAACAAGGTCACCACGATCTACGTCAAGGCGTCCGACTCGCAGCAGATCGACAGCGTCAAGTCGACCATCCAGAAGAACATCGACGGTACGACGGTGACGACCTCCGCCGACCTGGCGGACACGGTGTCCGGGTCCCTGTCCACCGCGTCCGACCTCGCCTCGAACGTCGGCAAGTGGCTCTCGATCGCGGTGCTCGTGGCCGCGTTCCTGGTCGCGGGACTGCTCACCTCGTCCGCCGTGTCCCGGCGCGTACGGGAGTTCGGCACGCTGAAGGCACTCGGCTGGAAGTCCGGCCGCGTCACCCGGCAGGTCGTCGGGGAGGCCGTCGTCAACGGCCTCGTCGGCGGTGTCCTCGGCATCGCCCTCGGCCTCGGCGGCGCGTACGCCGTCACCGCGATCAGCCCGACGCTCCAGGCCGAACTCGCCTCCACGGGCGGGGGCATGGGCGGCCCCGGCGGCGGGGGAGGCCCCGGTGGCGGCGGCATGGGCGGCCCGGCCCGCCAGGCGGCCTCCAAGGCCCTCGACGTGACCCTCACGGCACCCGTGGCCCTCAACACGATCGCGATCGCGGTGGGCCTCGCGGTGGCGGGCGGCCTGATCGCCGGCGCGTTCGGCGGCTGGCGCGCCTCCCGCCTCCGCCCGGCGGACGCACTCCGCCGGGTCGAGTAGCCGAACTGCTACGGGGCGGCCCCGCACCCCGAGCCCCGTCAAAGGCGCGGGGAACGGCGCGCTCAGCCACGTACAACCCGCACTTCCGGCACGGCCGCCACCCCGCCCCTCCAGGGGCGCGGGGAACTGCGCGACCAGCCCCGGACGGCCCGCACCTTTTCCTACCGCGCCCCCCCGGCGGAGCGCCCGGCCCAGGAGCCACACATGTACGAACTAAGAGGCATCACCAAGCAGTACAAGCGCGGCAAGGAGACCGTCCACGCCCTCGCAGGCGTCGACCTGACCATCCCGGACGGCGACCGCCTGGTCATCCAGGGCCCCACCGGCGGCGGCAAATCCACCCTCCTCCAGATGCTCGGCGGCCTGGACCGCCCCACTGGCGGAAGCATCGAACTGGACGGAACAGATCTCGCCAGATTGTCCGAGACCAAACTGACGAACGTGCGCAGCGAGAACATCGGATTCGTATTCCAGAGCTTCAATCTCATTCCCACCCTCACCGCCCAGGAGAACGTGGAGACCGCCCTCGTACCGCTGAAGGTGAAGGTGAGGGAACGGCGGGAAAGGGCCGCCGCCGCACTGGAGTCCGTCGGGCTCGCCGAGCGGGCCGGGCATCTGCCCGCCGAGCTCTCCGGCGGTCAGCAGCAGCGCGTCGCCATCGCCCGTGCCCTGGTCAAGCAGCCGAAGGTGCTGCTCGCCGACGAACCGACCGGCAACCTCGACGAGTCGATGCGCGACGAGATCATGGACGTACTCGACACCATGTGGAAGGAGCACGGGCTCACTTTCATCATGGTCACGCACGATTCCGCACTCGCGAAAAAGGCCCCCCGGGTCGCCACGATCCGGAAGGGGAGGATCACCGTCAAGGAAAACGCCAACTCCTGACGCCTGTCTTGCTATTGAGCACCAGTTCACCCCCCGGCATACTGAGTATTCCGGGGGGTTACGCGCGAGCATGCGTACGGGATGTCCCCCGGCCGGATGAACGGGGGTTCATCCCGGACCTGATCTCCAGGGGGAGACTTGCGCAGACAAGTGAAGAGAGCGTGCACGGCCACGATCGCCGCGGCGGCAGCCGTGGCCCTGGCGGCGGGCATGACCAGCCCGGCGTCGGCGGAGGCCGAGCGTACGGCAACCGACCGGGCCGTACAGACCACGCCCAAGCACCGCGTCACCCTGATCACCGGCGACCGTGTGGTCGTCGACGCCAAGGGCCGTGTCCTCGGCCTGGAACGGGCCAAGGGCCGCGAGGGGATACCCGTCCAGATACGCAAGGCCGACGGGCACACCCTCGTCGTGCCGGCCGACGCGGCCCGGCTGATAGCCGGCGGCAAGCTCGACCAGCGGCTGTTCGACGTCACCGAACTGAGCACCGCGGCCAGCCGCAAGGCGCAGAAGCAGGGCCTCAAGCTGATCGTCGGCTACCGCGGCACGGCCGCGGCGGCGAAGGCGGACGTCCGCGAGGCCGGCGACACCGAGGTCCGCAGGACCCTGAAGTCGCTGAACGCGGACGCGGTGCTGACGCCCAAGGGCGACGCGCCCGACCTGTGGGCCGCGGTCACCGACACCCGGTCCGGCGGTGCGAGCACCGCCTCCGGCATCGCCCACGTGTGGCTCGACGGGGTCCGCAAGGCCAGCCTCGACAAGTCCGTCAAGCAGATCGGCGCCGACAAGGCGTGGGCCGCCGGCTTCGACGGCAAGGGCATCAAGGTCGCCGTCCTCGACACCGGTGTCGACGCGACCCACGACGACCTGAAGAACCAGGTCGTGGCCGCGAAGAACTTCTCCGCCGCCCCCGACGCGACCGACAAGTACGGTCACGGCACGCACGTCGCGTCCATCGTGGCGGGTACGGGCGCCAAGTCGGCCGGCAAGTACAAGGGCGTCGCACCGGGCGCGAAGCTGCTCAACGGCAAGGTCCTCGACGACAGCGGCTACGGCGACGACTCCGGCATCCTCGCCGGTATGGACTGGGCGGCCGAACAGGGCGCCGACGTCGTGAACCTCAGCCTGGGCGGCGGGGACACCGCCGACATCGACCCGCTCGAAGCGCAGGTCAACAAGCTGTCCAAGGAGAAGGGCATCCTCTTTGCCATCGCCGCGGGCAACGACGGCGACTTCGGCGAGCAGACGATCGGCTCCCCGGGCAGCGCGGAGGCCGCGCTCACCGTGGGCGCCGTAGACGACACGGACAAGCTGGCCTCGTTCTCCAGCCGGGGCCCCGGCCTCGACGGGCAGATCAAGCCCGACGTGACCGCGCCCGGCGTGGACATCACGGCCGCCTCGGCCCCCGGCAGCGTCATCGCCAAGGAAGTCGGCGAGAAGCCGGCCGGCTATGTGACCATCTCGGGTACGTCGATGGCGACCCCGCATGTCGCGGGCGCCGCGGCGATCCTCAAGCAGCAGCACCCCGACTGGACGTACGCCGAGCTCAAGGGCGCGCTGACCGGCTCCGCCAAGGGCGGCAAGTACACGCCGTTCCAGCAGGGTTCGGGCCGCATCCAGGTCGACAAGGCCATCAAGCAGACCGTCGTCGCCGAGCCGTCGTCGGTGAGCTTCGGCGTCCAGCAGTGGCCGCACACCGACGACACCCCGGTCACCAAGAAGGTCACGTACCGCAACCTCGGCAAGACCGACGTCACGCTGAACCTCACCGTGGCGGCCACCGACCCGAAGGGGCAGGCCGCGCCGGCCGGCTTCTTCACGCTCGGCGCCAAGACGCTGACCGTCCCGGCGGGCGGCACGGCCTCCGCCGACCTCACGGCCAACAGCAAGCTCGGCGGCACGGTCGACGGCGCCTACTCCGCGTACGTGACCGCCACCGGCGGTGGGCAGAGCGTACGCACGGCGGCGGCGGTGCAGCGTGAGGTGGAGTCGTACGACCTCACGCTCAAGTTCATCGGCCGTGACGGCAACGCGGCGGAGTACTACAACGCCAACCTCTCCGGGGTCTCCGGGCTCTCCAAGGAGAAGTGGTACTCGCCCTACGACGCGTCCGGCACCGTCAAGGTCCGTGTCCCCAAGGGCGGTTACATCCTCGACTCGGCGCTCTTCGTCGACCCGGAGGACTTCGCCAAGGGCGCCGACTGGGTGGCCCAGCCGAAGCTGAGCGTCACCAAGAACGCCACGATCACGGTGGACGCGCGGACCGCCAAGCCGGTGGACATCACCGTGCCCGACGCGGCGGCCAAGTCCGAGTTCGCCTCACCCGACTACACGGTTGACGTCGGCAACAACAGCTACGGGTTCGGCTGGTGGCTGGACTCGTACGACAACTTCCGTTCCGCGCACGCCGGTCCGCAGATCACCGACGGCACGCTGTACCAGCAGTGGGACGGCCACTGGGCCAAGCCCGCCGAGGAGTACGACACCACCGCCGGAGCCAAGGTCAAGCAGCTCGCCACCGGCTACACCAAGCACTACAAGGCGAGCGAACTGGCCACGGTGAAGACCGGTCTGGGCGCCTCGGCGAGCGGCAAGAAGGGCGCGCTCACCGCCTGGGGCAGCCTGCCCGGCAGCTCCGGCTCCTCCGCGATCAGTGTCCCGCAGACGCTCCCCGGCACCCGGACGGTTCACCTGTCCACCGCCGGCGGGGTCAAGTGGAACCTCGACTTCGAGCAGCACGGCGGAGTCGACGAATGGGGCTGGCCGATCGTCGAGGCCTTCTACACGCTCGGCACCCCGCAGACCCTCGCGGCGGGCAAGAGCTACGAGAAGACCTTCAACACGGCGGTCTTCGGCCCTCGCCTGACCTCCTCCTTCGGTCTCTACCGCGAGGGCAACGGCATCTACGGCTACCTGCCGCTGTTCGCCGACGGCAAGACCCACTCCGGTTCCTCGCTCTACTCGTCGGTCACCACGACCCTCTACCGCAACGGCGCCAAGGTCGGCTCGAACAGCGACCCGCTGGTCGGGGACGGCATCTTCAAGGTCCCGGCCGGTGACGCCGCGTACAAGCTGACCACCTCGGTCAAGCGGACCGTCAAGGTCGCCGCGGCCTCCACCCGCGTCGACGCCAGCTGGACCTTCCGCTCCAAGAAGGCCGACCTGGCCAAACTGCCCGCGTCCTCGATCCGCTTCGACGCGGCCGTCGGCCTGGACAGCAGGGCCCCGGCGGACAAGAAGGTCTCCGTCCCGGTGACCGTCCAGGGCTCGGCGGCGGGCTCGAACCTGAAGTCCCTCGCCGTGTACGTGTCGTACGACTACGGCCAGACCTGGAAGAAGGTCACCGTCAAGAACGGCAAGATCGCGATCACCAACCCGGCCAAGGGCAAGGCGATCTCGTTCCACGCCAAGATCGCCGACAAGAAGGGCAACAAGTCGACGATCTCGATCTACAACGCGTACTACGGCAAGTGACCCGTCGGGTTGATCCGGTGGATCACATGGATCACCGACAGGTTCGCTGAACGCTGATACGCACGAACGGCCCGCCGGAAGCACAGCTGCCGGCGGGCCGTTCGGGTAGGGGGAGGACATGACCGCGCACACCGTTGAATACATCAGGTACCTCATCCCCGAGGAGCAGTCGGCGCTGTTCCTCGCCGCGTACTCCCGGGCCGCCTCGCACCTCGCGGCGGCCCCGCAGTGCGTCGACTACGAGCTGGCCCGCAGCGAGGAGGACTTCCAGCACTACGTGCTCCGGATCACCTGGACGTCCACCGAGGACCATGTCGAGGGGTTCCGCGAGTCCGAGCTGTTCACCGACTTCGTCGCCGAGATCGGCCCCTTCACCGGGTTCGTGGAGGAGACACGCCACTACAAGCCGACGACGGTACGGGGGACGGGGGCGGCCGTGCCCACGCTGTTCGCCTGGGCCGGGGGTACCGAAGCCTTCGCGCGCCTCACCGAGGTGTTCTACGACAAGGTCCTCAAGGACGACGTCCTGGCCCCCGTCTTCGAAGGGCTCGCCGCCGAGCACGCGGCGCATGTGGCCTCCTGGTTCGGGGAGGTCTTCGGGGGGCCGCCCGTGTACTCCGAGACGCAGGGAGGGCACGGACACATGGTCGCCAAGCACCTGGGGAAGGGGATCACCGAGGTGCAGCGGCGGCGGTGGGTGAACCTGCTGCAGGACGCGGCGGACGAGGCGGGGCTGCCTTCGGACGCGGAGTTCCGGTCCGCGTTTCTCGCTTACGCGGAGTGGGGGACGCGGTTGGCCGTGTACTTCTCAGGCCCGGACGCGACACCGCCGGCCGAGCAGCCGGTCCCGCAATGGTCCTGGGGTTCGGCTCCGCCGTACCGGGCCGGGGCCTGAGGGGGCGATTCCGGCTGCGGGTCCGGTGGGGGCCGGCCGCGCAGTTCCCCGCGCCCCTAGGAGGTTTTCAGCCTCTCCGGCGTTTGAGGAGCGGGGGTTCGGGGGCGGAGCCCCTGAGTGCGGGACGGGACGGGTAGGGGCGGCGGGGGCGAGGGAAAAGGCTATTGCCTCGGCGCCGACGTGCCCGCCCGCACCGCGTCCGTACCCCAGCTCGCGAGCAAGCGCAGCGCCTCGGCAGAGGCGGACCCCGGCTCCGGGTGATACGTCACCATCGACAGCTCCTCGTCGTCGACGAGCTTGAACGTCTCGAAGGAGAGCGTCAGCTCACCCACCAGAGGGTGATGCAGCCGCTTCACCCCATGACTCTTCTCCTTGACGTCATGCGTCGCCCAGAGCCGCCGGAACTCCTCGCTCTTCACGGACAGCTCCCCGACGAGAGCCGACAACCGCGGATCGTCCGGATGGCACCCCGCGTCCATCCGCAGAAAACTCACCATGTCGGACGCCTTCTGTTCCCACTCCACGAACAGCTCGCGGTACTCGGGCCGCAGGAACACCATCCGCGCCCAGTTCCGCTCCTGCGCCGGCAGCTGGGCCCAGTCCCCGAAGACCGCCGCGCTCATCCGGTTCCACACGAGGATGTCCGAGCGCCGCCCCACGACGTACGCGGGCACACTGTCGAACGTGTCGATCAGCTGCCGCATCGCCACCCGCACCTGCTGCGGCCGGGCCGACACCTTCTTCTTGTGCTGCTTGGGCTTCGCGAGATGCGTCAGATGCGCGTGCTCGGCGCCGCTCAGCCGCAGGGCGCGCGCGATCGCGTCGAGCACCTCCGCCGACACGTTCCGGCCGTTGCCCTGCTCAAGGCGGGTGTAGTACGCCACGGACACCCCGGCCAGCTGCGCCAGCTCCTCGCGGCGCAGCCCCGGCACCCGGCGGTGCCGCCCGAAGTCCGGCAGCCCCACGTCCTCCGGCTTCAGCCGGGCCCGGCGGGTGCGCAGGAACTCGCTGAGCTCGGCGCGCCGGTCCAGCGGCCGTCCCGGCTCCTGTCCGGTCCCGCCGGTGGGCTCCTGAGAGGCCTGTTCGTCCATACGTCCAGTATTCACGCTGCTACACGGTCGTACGCATACGAGCCTGCCCCCGCCAGTAGTAGGACCAGTGGACGTACGAAACACCGTGGTCTGGGTGAAGGACGGCAAAGGGGGCAGGCTGGACGCCGTACCCGGCCGGAAGGCAGGCCGGGCACGGATCCACTCCTTAGGAGAACCCTCCGCATGACCACTGTCGCCGCATACGCCGCCCCCGCCGCCAAGGCTCCGCTGGAGCGCACCACCATCGAGCGTCGCCCGGTCGGCGAGCAGGACGTCCTCATCGAGATCAAGTTCGCCGGCATCTGTCACTCCGACATCCATCAGGCCCGTGAGGGCTGGGGCGAGGCCATCTTCCCGATGGTCCCCGGGCACGAGATCGCCGGTGTCGTCACCGAGGTCGGCTCCGGTGTCACCAAGTTCGCCGTCGGCGACCGCGTCGGTGTCGGCTGCATGGTCGACTCCTGCCGCGAGTGCGAGAACTGCAAGGCCGGCCTTGAGCAGTACTGCGTCGAGGGCAACACCGGCACGTACAACGCCGTCGACCGCAGCGGCGAGAACACCTACGGCGGCTACTCGACCCACATCGTGGTCGACGAGGCCTTCACCGTCCGTATCCCCGAAGGCATCGCCCTGGACGAGGCCGCGCCGCTGCTGTGCGCCGGCATCACCACGTACTCCCCGCTCAAGCACTGGAACGCCGGGCCCGGCAAGAAGGTCGCGATCCTCGGCATGGGCGGCCTCGGGCACATGGGCGTCAAGATCGCGCACGCGCTCGGCGCCGAGGTGACCGTGCTCTCGCAGTCGCTCCGCAAGAAGGACGACGGGCTGAAGCTGGGCGCCGACCACTACTACGCGACCAGTGACCCGCAGACCTTCGAGGAGCTGCGGGGGTCGTTCGATCTGATCCTCTCGACCGTTTCCGCTCCGCTGGACCTGGACAAGTTCCTGTCGCTGCTGCGGACCGACGGCGCGTTCGTGAACGTGGGCGCGCCCGAGGAGCCTGTTTCCCTGAACCTGTTCTCCGTGATCGGTGGGCGCAAGACGCTTGCGGGGTCCGGGATCGGGGGGATTCGGGAGACGCAGGAGATGCTGGACTTCTGTGCGGAGCACGGGTTCGGGGCGGAGATCGAGCTGATCTCTGCGGCTGAGATCAACGAGGCGTACGAGCGGGTGCTCGCGAGTGATGTGCGGTACCGGTTCGTGATCGACGCGGCCACGATCTAGCTCCGCTGGGGTGCGTTGTCCTCTGCGGGTCCGCTGTGGCTGGTCGCGCAGTTCCCCGCGCCCCTAAAAGCAAGAGACTGCGCTGTTCTCCGCGCCCCTATGTGCCCCCATCGGGATATTCCGGTGGGGGCACTGTCGTACAGGTACGGGCCCCGGCGTTGATGTGTACGGGAGCATGGAACGTGCCGAGCAGCCGGCGAACCGAGGAGGTCCGTACGATGACCGTCGAGCTGAACCATACGATCGTCGCCGCCCATGACAAGAAGACGTCCGCCCGCTTTCTCGCCGACATCCTGGGCCTGGAGGTGAGTCCCGCGTACGGGCCCTTCATCCCCGTGCGGATCCCGAACGGGGTGACCCTCGACTACATGGACGCCGTCGGCTCCATCCCGCCCCAGCACTACGCCTTCCTGGTCTCCGAGGACGACTTCGACACGATCTTCGCCCGTGTCCAGGACGCGGGTCTCACCTACTGGGCGGACCCGTACCACCGCCGTGTCAGCGAGATCAACACGAACGACGGCGGTCGCGGCACGTACTTCGAGGACCCGAACGGCCACAGCCTGGAGATCCTCACCCGGCCCTACGGAAGCGGGACGCGGGAGTAGGCGGGGCAGCCGGCACGCCTACGATGTGCTTTTCGGCTGCCATTGTCCTGTGTCCTGGGGAGGGCCTGCAGCGCATGTCTCGTCGCTCTACCGGTTTTGTCGGCGTGTGGGCTGAAGTGCAACGGCAGCAGCAGCGCCAGCTGGAAGTCGAAGCCAGGCAGCGCAGGCGCGCGGAACAGCAGACGCTCGCCTACCAGCGCCGAGCGGCCCAGAACCACCGCCAGTACCGGCAGGCCGAGGCACAGCGCCGTACCGACGAACTGGACGCGCAGGTCGCCTCGTTGCAGGGCCTGCTCGCCGCAGGCTGTCGGACGCCTCCCTTCAGGGCCGCCTCGCTCCTGCGGCCCGAGGCGGTCGAGCCCTTCGCGCCGGGACCGCTGGCCCAGCCGGTCCGCATGCCGGACGCCGGCCGGTACCAGGTGCAGAGCGGCTGGACCGCGAACCGCCGGGCCCAGGCGCAGGCCGAGGCCCGGGCGCGCTTCGAGCACGACTGGCACGCCGCCCAGGCCGCCGAGGCGCACCGGCAGCAGCAACTGGCCGCCTACCAGCGGCAGTACCAGCAGTGGGCCGACGCCCAGCTGGCCGACGTACGCCGCCACAACGCGAGCGTCGCCGAGGTGACCGACGGCGTCCGGCGGCTGGATCCCGACGCGGTGATCGAGTATTTCTCCGCCGCTCTCTACGCCTCGACGGCGTGGCCGGAGGACCTGCCGCGCCAGGTCGCGGCGGCCTACGACCCGGCGGCCCGGGAACTGGTGCTGGACTGGGAGCTGCCCGGCTTCGGCATCGTCCCCGAGGTCAAATCCGTCCGGTACGTGGCCGGGACCGACCAGGACAAGGAGACCCCGCAGCCCGTGAGCCGGCGGCGGGCGCTGTACCGGGACGTTCTCGCGCAGTGCATGCTGCTCGTCCTGCACGAACTCTTCGCCGCGGATGAACTGGGCGCACTCGAAGCGGTGACCCTGAACGGGTTCGTGGACGGACACGACCCGACCACGGGCAGGCCGGGCCAGATCTTCCTCGCGACCGTCATGGCCTCCCGCTCGTCGTTCCGCGACCTGCACCTCGCACAGGTGGACGCGGGCAGCTGCCTGTCCGACGCGCTGCGGGGACAGCTCTCGGCCCGGCCGGACCAGCTCACACCGGTACGGACGGGGCGTCGGCCGCAGGACGTCGGCAACCGTGTCGTCGCCCACGGCGGCGACGAGGAACCCGACCTGTACGCCATGGACCCCATCGCCTTCGAGAACCTCGTCGCCGAACTCTTCCGGGCCATGGGGATGCAGGCGGTGACGACCCAGCGCTCCGGCGACGGCGGCGTGGACGTCGACGCGCTGGACCCGGCACCGATCCGGGGCGGCAAGATCGTCGTACAGGTCAAGCGGTACCGCAACACCGTGCCGCCCACCGCCGTACGAGACCTGTACGGGACCGTGCAGGACGCCGGGGCCAACAAGGGTGTCCTGGTGACGACTTCGGGCTTCGGCCCCGGCTCGCACACCTTCGCCAACGGCAAACCGCTGGAACTCGTCTCCGGCCCCCAGCTCGTCGACCTGCTGCACCGGCACGGGCTGCGGGGGCGGCTGGGGGAGGGCGACCGGGCGGGTGACCGGGTGAGCGGTGGCGGCACGCGGTCGGCGGGTGCGGCGAGCACGGCGGCGGCGGGGGCGCCGCCGGACACCGGCGACCGGCTGCCCGACGACTACAACGTCCTCGGCATGTCGTGGTCCGGGAACGTGGCCCTGGACGTGTGCGCGCTCGTCTGCGCCGGCAACCGCGTCCTCAGCGACGAGCACTTCGTCTTCTTCAACAACCCGCGGACGCCCGACGGTTCGGTGCGCACCCTGCCCGCCACCGGGTCCGACAAGGCCGCGATCTGCGTGTCCTTCGACGGGCTGCCGGAGCGGGCGGACCGGTTCGTCCTCGTGGCCGCGGTCGACCCCGAGGCCGATCCGGACGCCGACCTCTCCGGGTTCACCGACGCCCGTATCCGGCTGCTCGACCCGGAGATGTCCGAACTGGGACAGCTGGAGGTCTCCGACGGGCGACCGCGCGAGACCGCGCTGGTGCTCGGCTCCTTCCGCCGACGGGCGGGCGGCGACTGGGACTTCGTCCTCGGCGGCAAGGGCTACACCGGGGGCCTGACGGAACTCGTCCGGGACCACGGCATAGAGGTGGAGTAACCCGCCGACCTACCGCGACCTTCGGGCTGCTCCGGCTGCTCCGGCTTCCCCGGCTGCCTC
The DNA here is from genome assembly GCF_003024195.1 of Streptomyces dioscori. Lineage (GTDB taxonomy): Bacteria > Actinomycetota > Actinomycetes > Streptomycetales > Streptomycetaceae > Streptomyces > Streptomyces dioscori. The sequence continues at coordinate 266,320 of NZ_KZ679051.1, read as the reverse complement.
GGCTTCCCCGGCCTCCTCGACTGCCTCCGCTTCCACAGCCCCCTCCGCTTCCCCAGCCTCCTGGGCTTCGAGGAGTTCGTCGCCGTGCTCGGTGACCCAGCGGCCGAGCGCCGTCATGGGGCCCTCGACCAGGCTCCGCCCCAGCGCGGTCAGGGCGTACTCGACGCGCGGCGGCGCCTCGGCATGGGCCCGGCGGCCGATCAGACCGTTGGCGAGGAGGCGGCGCAGTGTGTCGGTCAGCACCTTGTCGCTGATGCCGCCGATCGCGGCCCGCAGATCACGGCGCCGGCACGGTCCCGCGCGCAGGGCCGCCAGGACGACGGGGTCCCAGGTGTGCGCGAACAGATCGGCGCCGGCACGCAGCCGGCAGTCGGCGACCAGCTCGTAGCAGTGCGCGTCGTCGTCGGCCATGTCCGCTTCCCCCGCCTTTCCGCCGGCCCTCTCCGCCATCATCGCGCGTCGGTCGCGCACCGATCGGTGCGCGACGGGCTCCCTACCGTGACTACGCAACTGACAGCAGCGGACAGCGGTTTGTGAGGCGGCGACGATGCGTATCGGGATCCTGGGAACGGGAACACTGGCGGCGGCCCTGGGCGAGGGCTGGATCCGGGCGGGGCACGAGGTGTGGATCGGCGGACGGTCGCAGGCCAAGGCGGACAAGCTCGCCGGACGGTTGGGGCGCCTGGGTCGGGGGGCGTTCGCCGGCACCCCGCGGGAGGCGGCCACGGACCGCGACGCCGTACTCCTCGCCGTGTCGTGGGACGGCGTCGAGGACATGCTGGGACTGGCGGGCGCGGCCGAGGGCGTCCTCGCGGGCACGCCCCTGATCGACCCGACGAACGCCGTCGCGCACGGTGTCGGCGATCTGCTCACCGGACACGGCGAGTCGATGGCGACGCGGATCGCCGGGCTCGCACCGGGCGCTCATGTGGTGAAGGCGTTCCATCTCTTCCCCGCCGGACTGTGGACGGCCCCCGCCGACGACGGCCGGCCCCGTCCGACCGTGGCGATGTGCGGCGACGAGCCGGCGGCCCTGCGGGTCGTCGGCGACCTGGTGAGCGACGTCGGCGGAGCCCCGGCGACTCTGGGGTCGCTGGACCGGGTCCGCCAGTTGGAGGAGGTCGCGGGCTTCGTCATAGGTCTCGCGTTCGCGGGCGTGGACCCCAACTCCGCGATACCCAAGGTCTCTTGAGGAGGTGACGGGGCATGCGGGGTGTCCGCCGGGACCGCCGTGACGTGACCGGCCGTATGCCCCCCAGGCCCTCGCCAGGCGGTACGGGGCCGGTGATACTCCTTGCTCCGTCACGTGCTGCGCGCCCGCGCTCAGCTGGGCGGCCCGGGCCGTCGCCCCGGCGATGGTCCCCGCACGGCGGAACGGCGTCGGTGTCCGTGCGGTGCCGGTGCCGGTGCCCGTGCCCGTGCCGGTGCAGGCGGCCGTGTTCGCGCCCGCATCCGAATCCGCGTGCCCGTCCGCTGCCACTCCCGCTGCCGCTCCCGCGCCCGTGACCTCGTACAGACATCATTTCTGGTTTTCTGGATCTCTGGAGACGCATCCGATGAAGCTCGCCAAGCGACTTGTCCTCACCACCGCGGCACTCGCCGCCGTGACCGCCGGCACGCTCTCCGGCGCGTCGGCCGACCAGGCCGCGGTCTCGCAGCCCGTACGGGTCGGCGTCGGCGTTCCCGACGCGCTGAAGGTCCCGGACGGCAACCGGCTCACCGGTGTCTTCGCCGCCACCGGCGTCCAGACGTACACCTGTACCGACGGTGCCTGGAAGCTGCTGGAGCCCGCCGCCACCCTGTCGGTGAAGGGCGACCGCCACCACCGCCCGGTGGCCCTGCACTCCCGCGGACCCGTCTGGGTGTCCACGGTGGACGGCAGTGCCGTGAACGCCGCCGCCGTCGCCACCTCGCCCAAGACCGGCACCATCCCCGAGCTGCTGCTCAAGTCCACCGCCACCCGCGGCGCCGGCGTCTTCGCCGACGTCTCCTACATCCAGCGCCTCGCCACCGACGGCGGCGTGGCCCCCACCGCCGCCTGCACCGGCACCGAGCAGGTCGGCGTCCCGTACTCCGCCACGTACACCTTCTACAAGCCCACCGCGTGACGGCCTGAAGCAGCGCCGACTGAGGCTGAGAGCTGAAAAGGGGCTGAAGAGGGGCTGGACAGGGGCAGGGACTCCCGTACGACATCCGGGGGTCCCTGCCCCCGTTCGGCCGGGTACGGAATCGGCCGGAACCCTCGTGCGTTGAGGGGAGTGGGCATGGAAGCCGGTGGTGAGCGAGCCGAGCGGCCCGAGTGACCGAGCTGACTGACATTTGGAAGGGGCCGCAATGGTTGCGCAGACACAGAGGGCCGTGCTGGCGGGCGGATGCTTCTGGGGGATGGAGGACCTGATCCGCCGACTCCCCGGCGTGACGGCGACCCGGGTCGGATACACCGGGGGCGACGTGCCGAACGCGACGTACCGTAACCACGGGACGCACGCGGAGGCCATCGAGATCCTTTTCGACCCCGCGGGGACCGATTTCCGTACGATCCTGGAGTTCTTCTTCCAGATCCACGACCCGAGCACCAAGAACCGCCAGGGCAACGACCTGGGGCTCAGCTACCGCTCGGCGATCTACTACGTGGACGACGAGCAGAAGCGGATCGCCGAGGACACGATCGCGGACGTGAACGCCTCCGGTCTGTGGCCGGGCGAGGTCGTCACCGAGGTGGAGCCGGTCGGCCCCTTCTGGGAGGCCGAGCCCGAGCACCAGGACTACCTGCAGCGTTACCCGGACGGCTACACCTGCCACTTCCCCCGCCCGGGGTGGCGCCTGCCGGCCCGCGCGGAAGGCTGACCGCCAGGGGCCCGTCGGTCACACCACCTGTGACCGACGGGCCTGTTCGCGTGGACGCGGGGCCTCGTGGGGACGGGCGAGCGTTCCCTTCACTCACCCAGCTGGGCAAGAAGCTCCTCTCCGACCGGGTAGGGACGCTCCTGGGGCAGCAGCCGTGCCGCCGAGTCGAGGTCTCCGCCGCTGACGAGTGCGTGGATCTCACGGGCGAGCGGAGTCACGTCGCGGATCGCGACCGTCCACTCGTCCGCGTAACGCCGTGCGGCCTCACCGGAGAGGCCGAGCTGCAGGGACCGGTACGGCAGGGGCTGGAGGCGCAGGTCCCGCTCGGGGTCCCACTGCACACGAGTCGGCGCGCGCTTCAACCGACGCTGCCATGCGGCACGATCCGGGTGGACCCCGCGCGCGTAACCCGACAGACAGGCGTGGCGCAGCGCCCACTCGAAACCCTCCCGCTCGATCTCGACAGCGAGAACGACCTCCTGCCCTTCCTTGGCGCCCCACCCACAGCGGTACATCATCCACAGGAACGACGGCTTGATCCACGTCATCCTGTCCCGCTTCCACATCGCCGGGAAACGCCCGTCGCGGACGGCGGGCAGGCCGATCTCCGGGGAGTAGGCCTGGTAGACGGTGATCGTGGATTCCGAGTGCGCCGCGCGGATCCTGTGTTGCGGTTCTTCCATGGCGTACAGCGTGGGGGCGGCCGGTTCGGGCGGCCACCCATTTTCGCCGGGGCGGAAAGCCCCCCAGTTCGGGCGGGCCCGGGCCGCGCTCAGTGCGGCAGCGTCGCCGGGCTCCCCCCGTTCGCCTCGTAGCCCGCCACCGACAGGGCCCGGTACACCGCGTAGTCCGCCGCCGGGTCGGGCGTCAGGGTCCAGGGCAGGGCGCCCACGTGGCCGTCGACATGCACCAGCTGGTTCATCGACTCCGCCCAGCGCTCGCCGCGTACCAGGAAGAAGACGAGCAGATGGCGGACATGGGCGAGCATCGGGTCGTCCGGGCGGGCCGCGTGGACCGCGAAGAGCGCGCCGTGGACCGCCTTCGTCACGACCTCGCTCTGGTAGAAGCTGCTGACGAGGTTCACCTCGGGAAGGTGCTCGAAGACCGCGAAGAGCGGCATGGCGGCGAGCAGGGAACCCCGGGGAGCGCGCGCCGCGGCCGCCTCCGCGAACGAGTAGGCCGTCTCCCGCGAGCCGTGCCACTTCTCGCACCAGTAGTGCAGCGCCGCCAGATGCGCCCCCATGTGCGCGGGATCCCGGTCCAGGATCTTCAGCCAGAGCTTCTCGAACTCCGGCTGCGAATAGGCGAGCCCGCGGGCCACGGAGAGCTCGATGATGTACGGGATCGGGTCGCCCGGAGCCAGCAGCGCCGCGTCACCGCAGGCCGACCGCGCCTCCTCCATGATGATCCGGAACTCGTCCGTCCCCGGTGACGACGTACGCCACGCCTGCTGCACCAGGAACTCCGCGTGCACCGCCGCGCCGCCCGCGTCCTTGGGCTGCTCGGCCCGCCACACCCGCAGCCACTGCCCGCCGGGGTTGTCGCTCACCCCGCCGGGGCGCTGCTGCAGTTCCAGCGACGCGGCCCCCGCGAAGGCCTGGACGCGCTGCCAGCGCCGCTCGCCCTCCGCCTCCGTACCGGCGAGGAGCTGCGACGCGGCGCGGTGGTCCTGGCTGCGCTGCACCAGGTCGAGGACCTCCAGCAGGTCCTGGTCGGGGCCGGGCATGCGGATGTCCAGCTCCTCCTGCCGAAGGAAACCGTAGTTCGCCGGGTCCGCGGCGTCCGGGTCGCCGGGGGCGACCTGCTGGATACCACCGGCACGCCTGCGCGACACGATCGGTCCGACAACGAATCCGATCATGACCAGCGCTATCAGGACCCAGAGAATCTCCATGCCACAAGCGAACCAGACGCGTCCGACAATTGGCCAACCAGGGCGGCGGCTCCTGTGGAAAACCTTCGTCGAAGGCCGGAGAAAGGCCGGAGAAAGGCCGGAGAAAGGCCGGAGGGAGGCCGGAGGGAGGCCGGAGGGGGCGGTTCCACCAGGAACCCCGGCGACGGGCTCGGGCCAGGAGGTGGACGTCCGCCGTCATCATGCCCGCGGGCGCACTACCCTCGGTGCCCATGAGCGACAGGCACATCAGTCAGCACTTCGAAACCGTGGCGATCCACGCGGGCAACACCGCCGATCCCCTCACCGGCGCGGTCGTCCCGCCGATCTACCAGGTCTCGACCTACAAGCAGGACGGCGTCGGCGGTCTGCGCGGCGGCTACGAGTACAGCCGCAGCGCCAACCCGACCAGGACCGCGCTTGAGGAGAACCTCGCCGCCCTGGAGAGCGGCAGCCGCGGGCTCGCGTTCGCGTCCGGACTGGCGGCCGAGGACTGCCTGCTGCGTACGCTGCTCAGTCCCGGCGACCACGTGGTCATCCCCAACGACGCGTACGGCGGTACGTTCCGCCTCTTCGCGAAGGTCGTCTCGCGGTGGGGGGTGGAGTGGTCGGTCGCCGACACCAGCGACCCCGCGGCCGTACGGGCCGCCATCACCCCGAAGACCAAGGCGGTCTGGGTGGAGACGCCCTCCAACCCGCTCCTCGGCATCACCGACATCGCCGCGCTCTCGCACGTCGCACGGGAGGCCGGCGCGAAGCTGGTCGTCGACAACACCTTCGCGAGCCCCTACCTCCAGCAGCCGCTCGCGCTCGGCGCGGACGTCGTCGTGCACTCGCTGACCAAGTACATGGGCGGCCACTCCGACGTCGTCGGCGGCGCCCTCGTGGTCGCCGACCAGGCGCTCGGCGAGGAGCTGGCCTACCACCAGAACGCGATGGGCGCGGTCGCCGGCCCGATGGACGCCTGGCTGGTGCTGCGCGGCATCAAGACGCTCGCCGTCAGGATGGACCGGCACAGCGAGAACGCCGGCAAGGTCGCCGAGATGCTCACCCGGCACGCGCGCGTGACGCGCGTCCTGTACCCCGGCCTTCCGGAGCACCCCGGTCACGAGACCGCCGCCAAGCAGATGCGGTCGTTCGGCGGCATGGTCTCCTTCCAGGTCGAGGGCGGCGAGGAGGCGGCCGTCGAGGTCTGCAACCGCGCCAAGGTGTTCACCCTGGGCGAGTCCCTGGGCGGCGTCGAGTCCCTGATCGAGCACCCGGGGCGGATGACGCACGCGTCCGTGGCCGGGTCCCTCCTTGAGGTCCCCGCCGATCTCGTACGCCTCTCCGTGGGCATCGAGAACATCGACGACCTCCTTGAGGACCTCAAGCAGGCCCTCGCGTAGCCCGACAGGCCCGGTCGAGGTCCCAGGCGGCCTTTCAGAGGCTGCTGCCCCGCAGAGGCCGCCCGCCGGACCTTTCACCAGCCGGTCAGCGGTGGAGTCGTCTCCGACGGCGGCTCCACCCACGGCTGGGCGACCGACAGCCACACCACGAGGGCCACGGTCGCCGCGAGCAGCACCAGCCACATCAGCCGCCGGGCGAACGTCCGGCGGCGCAGCATGCGCCCGCCCCTGCGGACGGCCTCCGTGTACAGATCCGGCGGTACGGGCGGCTGCGGTTCCTCCAGAATGCGCCGGACATCGGCCTCCCTGCGGTTGACGGGGCTCATGAAGGCACCACTTTCGCGACCGGCGGGGCGGCCTGCCGGGGCGGATGCAGGAGCGTTGCCATGGCGCGGGCGCAGATCGCCCGTACGCGTTCCGTGGGCAGCCCCAGCAGCGCGGCGGCCTGTTCCTCGGCGACGCCCTCGTACATGCGCAGCACGAGGATCAGCCGTTCCTGAGGGGTGAGGTGGCGCAGGGCGCTGTCGGGGCGGCCACGGGGATACGGCCGGCCGAGGCCGCCGTACTGGTGCCAGGCCCCGCGCGCGAAGCGCACCGCCAGATACTGCCGGGTCCGGTCGTACGGGTCCTCGCCGTGCAGACGGTCCCAGACGGCGTACGTGTGGGCCAGGGACGCGGTGAGCAGGCGCCGCGCGCGCGGGTTGTCGTCCGGGGGCTCCGCGGTGAGCAGTGTGGCGGCATGCAGCAACCGCCCTGCCGCGCCCGCGACGAACGCCTCGAACTCCCGGGCACGGCGGGCGTTCCGGGACGCCTGCCGCTCTCGCACCGCGCCTCCCCGTGGGAAAAGCGGGCCCTGGAGACGTACGCCGTGAACGGTCGCGTACGCCGGGACCCGACTTCATATGAGGCCAGGCGCGGGCCCCTGGTCAAGAGGCCGGCACGAGACGGTACGCCCGGATCCGGCCGGTGTGGCCCGGAGCGGTGGCGGGCGGTGGGCGGCGTACGGGCGGTCAGGAGGTTGCCGGTGCCTCCGCGGACGGCGACGCGGCCATGCGGGTGGAGAGAGCGGTGTTGAAGCGCGTGAGCAGCGTGCAGAAGGCCTCGCGCTCCTCGGGTGACCACTCCTGGGTCAGTTCCGCCATCAACTGGCGCCTGGAGGAACGCACTTCGTCCAGACGGGAGAGTCCGCGCGGCGACAGCTGGAGCACCACGGCCCGCCCGTCCTCCGGGTGGGAGGTGCGCTTGACGAGGCCGGTGTCGACCAGCGGGGCCACCTGCCGGGTGACCGTCGACGAGTCGATCCCCATGCTCGCGGCGAGCGCCTTGACGCCCATCGGGCCTTCCTTGTCAAGGCGGTTGAGCAGCAGGTAGGCGGCGCGGTCCATCGAGTTGCGCACCTGGCCGACCCCGCCGAGCCGGGTCTGTTCGGCACGGCGGGCGAACACCGCGACCTCGTGCTGCAGCGTTTCGAGAAGACCGGTGTCACCGACGGTCGTCATGTCCATCGACATTCCAGGTGTTGTGGGCATGGCCGGGGGCTCTATTCATGCGTGGGGCTGGCTTGGGTTGGGGGACAGAGTACGCGGACGGGGGGCGGGCCGTACGGGCGCTGGGCAAACCGGTCTCGGACGTTGGTCACGGACGGTGGGGTGCGGTGTGAACTGCGAGACTGACGGTCATGAGCTATCGCACGGCCGACCCCTTGCCGCCGGTGACCCTCGACGATGTGCGCGGCGCCCAGAAGATGCTCTCCGGCGTGGCACGGATGACCGCCATGGAGGGCAGCAGGCACCTGTCCGGCCTGGTGGGCGCGCCGGTCCACCTCAAGTGCGAGAACCTCCAGCGCACCGGTTCGTTCAAACTGCGCGGCGCGTACGTGCGGATCGCCGGGCTCCTCCCCGAGGAACGGGCGGCGGGAGTGGTCGCGGCCAGCGCGGGCAACCACGCGCAGGGTGTGGCCCTGGCCTCCTCGCTGCTCGGGGTGCACTCCACGGTGTTCATGCCGTCGGGCGCCCCCCTGCCGAAGGTCGCGGCGACCATGCACTACGGCGCCGAGGTGCGGACGCACGGCACGGTGGTGGACGAGACGCTGGCCGCCGCGCAGGAGTACGCGGCGGAGACGGGCGCCGTCTTCATCCATCCCTTCGACCACCCCGACATCATCGCCGGGCAGGGCACGGTGGGCCTGGAGATCCTGGAACAGTGCCCCGAGGTACGCACGATCGTCGTGGGGATCGGCGGTGGCGGGCTCGCCGCGGGCATCGCGGTCGCGGTGAAGGCACTGCGGCCGGACGTGCGGATCGTGGGCGTGCAGGCGGCCGGCGCGGCCGCGTACCCGCCCTCGCTGGCGGCCGGGCGCCCCGTGTCGGTCGAGAATCCGGCGACGATGGCCGACGGCATCAAGGTCGGGCGGCCCGGGGACGTGCCGTTCCGGATCATCGGCGACCTGGTGGACGAGATCCGCACGGTGTCCGAGGACGCCCTGTCCAGCGCGCTCCTCCTCTGCCTGGAGCGGGCCAAACTGGTCGTCGAACCGGCCGGCGCGAGCCCGGTCGCGGCGATCATGAGCGAGCCGGACGCCTTCGAGGGCCCGGTCGTCGCGCTGCTGTCCGGCGGAAACGTCGATCCGCTGCTGATGCAGCGCATCCTGCGGCACGGCATGGCCGCGAACGGCCGCTACCTCGCGGTCACACTGCGCCTGACGGACCGGCCCGGGGCCCTGGCCACGCTTCTCGGGGTGTTGTCAGTGGTGGACGCTAACGTCCTCGATGTGAGTCACGTACGGACCGATCCCCGGCTCGGGCTCACGGAGGTGGAGGTCGAGCTGCACCTGGAGACGAAGGGGCCTGAGCACTGCGCCGAGGTGAACTCGGCACTGCGGCGGGCGGGCTACACGGTCATCGACTGAGGCCGGGCGGGGGAGCGCGACGAGTGTGTGACGGGGGCGCGTGACGGGGGCGCGGCGAGCGCGCGCGGCGGGGGAGAAACGCATGGAAAACCGGGCCGGGAAAATCACTTGAGGAAACGCGATACATCGCGTTATGGTGTGTCTCTCCTCACATGCCGCCGGGGGCGAGGTGCGATATTCACTCGCCCCGAGACGCAAAGCGGGCGAAAATAGTCGCCCACTCATCACTTTTCACAGAATCCCCAACCACTTGGGAGACTCACATGCCAGGAGCCATCTACGCCGAAGGCCTGGTGAAGACCTTCGGCGACGTAAGGGCTCTGGACGGCGTCGATCTCGATGTCCCGGAGGGCACGGTCCTCGGCCTGCTCGGACCGAACGGCGCGGGCAAGACCACCGCCGTCCGCTGCCTCACCACCCTGCTCCGGCCCGACAGCGGCAAAGCGGTCGTCGCGGGCATCGACGTACTGAAGCACCCGAACGAGGTACGGCGCTCGATCGGTCTGTCCGGCCAGTTCGCCGCGGTCGACGAGTATCTGACAGGCCGTGAGAACCTCCACATGGTCGGCCAGCTCTACCAGATGAGGGCCAAGCAGGCGAAGGTCCGCGCGGTCGAGCTGCTGGAGCAGTTCAACCTCACCGAGGCCGCCGACCGGACGGCGAAGACGTACTCCGGCGGTATGCGCCGTCGGCTCGACCTCGCGGCGGCGCTCGTCGTCTCGCCGCCGGTCATGTTCATGGACGAGCCGACGACCGGCCTCGACCCGCGCAACCGCCAGCAGCTGTGGGAGGTCATCAAGCAGCTGGTCTCCGGCGGTACGACGCTGCTGCTGACCACCCAGTACCTCGAAGAGGCCGACCACCTCGCCCACGACATCTGCGTCGTCGACCACGGCAAGGTCATCGCCCGCGGCACCTCCGACCAGCTCAAGGCCCGTACCGGCGGCGAGCGCGTGGAGGTCGTGGTGCACGACCGCGAGCACATCGCGACAGCGGCCGAGGTCCTGCGGGGCTTCGGCAAGGGCGAGACCACCGTCGAGGACCACACCCGCCGGCTCACCGTGCCCGTCTCCGGCGGCGCGAAGCTCCTCGCGGAGGTCATCCGTGAGCTGGACGCCCGCGGCATAGAGATCGACGACATCGGTCTGCGCCGCCCCACGCTCGACGACGTGTTCCTGTCCCTGACCGGCCACCTCGCCGAGCAGAAGGACGCGGAGAACGGCGAGAGCGCCGACACCGAAGGGCTCAAGAGGTCCAAGGGATCCAAGCGCAAGAAGGAGGCCGACAAGTGAGCGCCGTCACCGATGCCGCGCGAAGCGTGGCCCCGGCCCCGGCCCCGGGAGGCTCCCTCGGGCAGTCCGTCCGGGACTCCCTGGTCGTCGCCAAACGCAACCTGATCCGCATGACCCGGATCCCCGAGATGATCCTGTTCGGGATCATCCAGCCAGTGATGTTCGTGGTCATGTTCACGTACGTCTTCGGCGGCTCGATGCAGATCGGGAGCACCACCGACCCGGACGTCTACAAGAACTTCCTGATGGCGGGCATCTTCGCGCAGACCGTCACGTTCGCCACGGCGGGATCGGCCGCCGGTATCGCGGACGACATGCAGAAGGGGCTCGTCGACCGCTTCCGCTCCCTGCCGATGGCCCGCGGCGCGGTGCTGACCGGCCGGACCGTCGCCGACCTCGTACAGACGGCCATCACCCTGCTCGTCCTCGCGGTCGTCGCACTGCTCGTGGGCTGGCGCACCGGTTCCGCGGAGCCGACCAACGCGGCCAGGGTACTGGCCGCCTTCGGTCTGCTGCTCCTCCTGGGATACGCGTTCACCTGGATCGGCGCCCTGATCGGCCTGTCCGTGCGCACCCCCGAGGCGGCGACCTCGGGCGGGATCATCTGGCTGTTCCCGGTGACGTTCATCTCGAACGCCTTCGTGGACTCCAGCCAGATGACTCCCTGGCTGCGGCACATAGCCGAGTGGAACCCGTTCAGTGCCACGGTGCAGGCGTGCCGCGTGCTGTTCGGCAACCCGGGCGTGGTGGAGTCCAGCGCCTGGCCCATGCAGCATCCCGTCTGGGCCTCGGTGATCTGGTCCGTGCTGATCATCGTCGCCTTCCGCACCCTGGCGGTACGCAAGTACCGCAAGGCGGACGGCTGAGCGGGCCCGTTCGGGCAGGCACGGGGGAGCCCCCGGCGGCCGGGCACGCAGAAGCCCCCGGCGCGCAGGCACCGGGGGCTCGCCAGGGCGACGCCGGGGACGGGGTCAGGCGGCGTACGGCTTGGCTTCGAGGACCTTCACCGAGGCGAGCTTGCCGTTCGGCAGCTCGTACTGGGCGTCCTCGCCGATCTTCTTGCCGTTCACACCGGAGCCCAGCGGGGACTGCGGCGAGTACGTCTCGATGTCGGAGCTCGCGTATTCGCGCGAGGCGAGCAGGAAGGTGAGCGTGTCGTCCTCGTCGCCGTCGAAGGCGATGGTGACGACCATGCCGGGCGCGACCGCACCACCGGCCGACGGAGCCTCGCCCACCTTGGCGTTCTCCAGGAGCTGGGTCAGCTGGCGCACCCGGAGCTCCTGCTTGCCCTGCTCCTCCTTGGCCGCGTGGTACCCGCCGTTCTCACGCAGATCGCCCTCCTCGCGCGCGGCCGCGATCTTGGCCGTGATCTCCGCGCGCGCAGGACCAGACAGGTGCTCCAGCTCGGCCTTGAGCTGGTTGTACGCCTCCTGGGTCAGCCAGGTGACGTTCTCGCTGGTCTGGGTCACAGGTGCTCCTCGTAGGTACTGGGAATACAAAGCATCGCCCTACCCAGAAGAATGTTCCTTCTCGGGTGGGCGAAACCACGAGCCTAACAATTCACGGGCCGAAGGGGGAGGACATAAGCCATCAGAATTGCGTCCACGCAGGTCAGTGCGGAGGCGTCGGGAGTGACATCCGTCAGTGTCGCGTGTGGTCCGGTGTGGCCGGGGAGGCGCACGGCTCGCACGGTGGGGCAGGGGCGGCGGTGAACGCGTCCCGAGGCTCAGTCCGCGTGGCAGCCGAGGAGTTCCGCGGTCGTGCCGGGAGCCGTCGTGCGCAGCGTGAGGACCTTGTCGACACGGGACGCGTCCTGGTCGAACCGGAAGTCCGCGCGGCCGACCTCGGCGCCGTCCTCGGCCTGGGAGCGGATCGTGCAGTAGCCCGTCACGCCCGAGTCCTTACGGACCTCAAGATGCACCTTCACGGCGGAACCGGAGGCGTCGAAACTGATGACCTCGGCACTGATCTTGTTGCCGGCCACGTAGTGGAAGGCGAAATAGCCGATCAGTGCGAGCAGGGCCGCCCCGAGCACGGAACCGATGATCTTGAGTCTGCGGTCGGCGCGCGCGTCCGCGGAGCGACCGTAGCGGCCCTCGGGCAGCTGCACCGTACTCATGATCGTCCTTTCCGGGGCGGGTCCGCCGGGCCGGGGCCCGGAATTTTTCGCCCGCCGGTTCGGTCACTATAGGAGGGCCGATCGCGCCGTTTCACACTGGGGCGCCGACTTACTGAGGATTGAGTCTTGACTGACCAGCTGCGACTGATGGCCGTGCACGCCCACCCCGACGACGAGTCGTCGAAGGGCGCGGCCACCATGGCGAAGTACGTGTCCGAGGGGGTGGACGTGCTGGTCGTGACCTGCACGGGCGGGGAGCGCGGCTCCATTCTCAACCCCAAGCTGCAGGGCGACAAGTACGTCGAGGAGCACATCCACGAGGTGCGCAAGAAGGAGATGGACGAGGCCCGCGAGATCCTCGGCGTCAAGCAGGAGTGGCTGGGCTTCGTCGACTCGGGCCTGCCCGAGGGCGACCCGCTGCCGCCGCTGCCCGAGGGGTGCTTCGCCCTGGAGGACGTCGACAAGGCCGCCGGTGAGCTGGTCCGCAAGATCCGCTCGTTCCGCCCGCAGGTGATCACCACCTACGACGAGAACGGCGGCTATCCGCACCCCGACCACATCATGACCCACAAGATCTCGATGGTGGCGTTCGAGGGCGCGGCCGACACCGAGAAGTACCCGGAGTCGGAGTTCGGCCCGGCCTTCCGGTCGCAGAAGCTCTACTACAACCAGGGCTTCAACCGACCGCGCACCGAGGCGCTGCACCACGCCCTGCTGGACCGGGGCCTGGAGTCGCCGTACGGGGACTGGCTCAAGCGGTGGGACGAGTTCGAGCGCGCCGAGCGCACGCTGACGACGCATGTCCCGTGCGCGGACTTCTACGAGATCCGCGACAAGGCCCTCATCGCGCACGCCACGCAGATCGACCCCGAGGGCGGCTGGTTCCGCGTCCCGATGGAGCTCCAGAAGGAGGTCTGGCCGACGGAGGAGTACGAGCTGGCGAAGTCCCTCGTCGACACATCCCTCCCCGAGGACGACCTCTTCGCGGGCATCCGCGACAATGCCTGATATGAGCGCAAGCCTGGCACTGACGCACCTCGTCCCCCTCGCCAAGGAGGTCGACGAGAACAAGGTCACCCCCGGTGTCCTCGGCTTCATCGTCTTCGCGGTGATGGCCCTGGCGGTATGGGGCCTGATGAAGAGCATGAACCGGCAGCTGACGAGGGTCGACTTCAAGGAGGACGCCGACCCGAAGGCGGAACCCGCCGGGAAGGCGACATCCACCTCGACCGGCTCCGGCAGCGGTTCCGGTTCCGGGGGGACGGCTTCGCCTGCGAAGGGCTGAGCCCCGGACGCGACCGCGATCACGACCGTGATGACGACCGCGTCGGCGTCCTGATCCGGTGATGCCCGGGAGGCATCGCCGGATCAGTCACATCCGCAGGACGCCGCGGGGCCCCTTCGGGCACGGCGCTGTCACGCCCGTCCCGCCGAGACCGTCACCCCCATCACCTCTCGCGCATGCCGGTTCGGGACCATTCCCAGGCGCCAGGCCTGCCAGCCGGCCTCCAGGTCGGCTCCTCGCTCCAGGAGGAGCTGGTACGCCTCGATGTAGTCGTCCAGTTTTCCGTCGCGGGACGGGTGGCCGGTGCGGGAGAGCTGGGACAGTTCCTCCTGGGCCACGGCGGTGCCCACCTCGACGCCGCCGGGGGACGCGTACGGCAGGAGGGTGCAGCGCAGGAAGCGGGCCCAGTCCTCGCCGCGGCGGTCGCCGTAGGACGCGAAGAGCGCGGTCGCCTCGTCGCACAGGGCCAGGGCCGACTGCGTACGGGCGTTGCCCGCGTCGACCACCGCCAGTTCCAGGCAGGTCCAGGCCTCGCCGTGGGCGACGCCGATCCGCTGGAAGTCGGCGCGCGCGTCGACCAGGAGCTGGCGGGCGAAGCCGGAGTTGCGCAGTGAGCCGGTCTGCGCGGCGCGCTGGTCGCGGGTCACCCGGGCCGAGTGGTGGCGGGCGCAGGCCAGGCCGTAGACGTCGCGGATGCGGGAGAACATCGTCCGGGACCGCTCCAGTTCACGGACCGCCTGGTCGAGGTTGCCCGTCTCCTCCAGTGACTGGCCCAGGTAGTACACCGTCCAGGCCTCGCCGCGGGCGTCCTCGTTCTCGCGGTGGCGGGAGGCCGCCTGGCGCAGACCGTCCACGGCGGCCGACGGGTCGCCGTCGACGAGCCGGGCCCGGGCCAGCTGGGTCAGCGCCCAGGCCTCGCCGCGGGCGTCGCGCGTACGCCCGTACAGGTCGAGGGCGTCGCGCAGTTCGGACTCGGCGCGCGGTACGTCGCCCATCCGCAGGCCCAGTTGGCCGAGCTGGTAGTGCGCCCATGCCTCGCCGTGCACGGACTCGCCCTCGCGGTGCAGGTCCAGGGCCCGGGTGAGGAGGTCGAGCGCCTCGCCCAGCCTCGCCCGGTCGCGCTCCACGGCCGCCAGCGCGTGCATCGTCCAGGCACGGTCCGCCGCGAGGGCGGGGGAGGCCTGCAGGTCCAGGGCCTCCTGGAGCTTCACGGCGGCCTCGGTGAGGTTGCCCTGGTGGTGGAGGGTGATGCCGAGCGAACACAACGCCCGTGCGGCGCCCGCGTCGTGATGGGCCTCGAAGTAGAGGTCGACCACCGACGTCAGGGTCGTACGGGCCTTGTCGAGTTCGCCGAGCTGACGGGCCGCGATGCCCGTGCGCCACTGGACCGAGCGGACCAGCAGCCCCTGGTCGACGGCCTGCGTCAACTCGCTGATCTCACCCAGCCGGTAGAGGTCGCCGCGCAGCAGGCAGTAGTCGCACAGGGCGCCCAGGAGGTTGAGCACCGCCGCCTGGTTGACGCCCTCCGCGTGCCGCAGTGCCGCCGTGATGAAGCTCGACTCGTCGTCCAGCCAGCGCAGGGCCGCGTCCAGCGAGGTGAAGCCGTGCGGCCCGACCGTGCTCGATTGGAAAGACGTGTCCGCGCGCGTGGACGTCTTGCCGTCGACCAGGCGGATCACCGAGTCGGCCAGCTCGCCGTAGTTCACGATGAGACGTTCCTGCGCGGCCGTGCGCTCGGCCGGGTCCTCCTCGTCGAGGAGACGGGCCTGCGCGAAGGCCCGTACGAGATCGTGCAGGCGGTAGCGGCTGCCGCGGACGTGGTCGATCAGACCCGCGCGGGACAGGGCCTCCAGATGACGGGTCGCCTCCGCCTCGTCCGTCGCGAGCAGGGCCGCCGCGGCGGCGGCCCCCAGCGAGGCGCGGCCCGCCAGGGCGAGCCGCCGCAGCAGCCGCCTCGCCGGGTCCGGCTGGTCCGTGTAGCGCAGCCACAGGACCCGTTCGACCGGCTCGACCGGACCGTACGCCGCCAGATCGGTGGCCAGCCGGCGCGGTGTACGCGGGCCGAGGGACGAGCCGGCGACACGCAGCGCCAGGGGCAGCCCGCCGCACAACTCCCGGATCTCGTCCGCGGCTTCGGCGTCGTACGGGGCCGACGCGTCCTGGGCGGACGCCTTCAGCAGTTCCTCGGCGCCCGGCGCGGCCAGCGGTTCCACCGCGAGCTGGTGCACCCAGGCGGGCAGGTCGGCAGGCAGGTCCAGGGGCTTCCGGGCGGTGACGACGACCAGGCTGTCGGAGCGCTCCGGCACGAGCGTGCGCACCTGCTCCAGGTCGCTCGCGTCGTCCAGCACGATCGTCACCGCCAGGCCGGTCAGATGCTGGTGGTACAGCTCGGCGAGCCGCCTGACCTGCTGATCCTGCGAGGAACGCTCACGGAACAGGAGCTGTTCGCGGGGTGCGCCCAGCCGGTTCAGCAGGTGGAGCAGCGCGTCGCGGGTGGTCAGCGGTGACTCCTCCGCGCTGTCGCCCCGCAGGTCCACCACGCACGCGCCGCGGAACTGATCCTTCAGCTCGTGCGCCGCGCGGACGGCGAGGGTGCTGCGGCCGGAACCCGGCGCGCCGTGCAGGACGACCACCGTCGGCCGGGTCTCGGTGCTCGCGCGGGCCGCGTGCACCCACTGCGTGATCCGCTGCAACTCCTGGCGGCGGCCCGCGAACGGCCCGACCGGCTCCGGGAGTTGCCCGAACGACTGCTCCAGGACGCTGCGCCGCCGGGCCGCCGCGCTCTTGTCCGTACGCCGCAACTGGGGCGCGCCCTTCTTCGCCCCGGTGGCGGCGTTGTACACGCGCTGCTGGTCGAAGAAGGGGCGGATCCCGCGGACCTCCAGGGCGGTCAGCCAGGTCAGGCGCAGCTGTTCGGGGCCGCCGGGCTGGCCGAGGGCTCCCGCCCGGCGGCTCGCGGCCGGCAGGTGGGAGGCCGTCACCTTCGCCACCGTGGTCGCGGCGCCCGCGACGCCGACGATCGCGCCTGCGGCCATGGCCGTGCCCGTGCCGGCGCCGAGTGCCAGGTCCGCCACGGCGGCCGCGAGGGCGGCGACGGCCGCCACCAGCAGGGGAGTTCCGGCGCCCTCGCGCGCGTAGCGCTGCCCGAAGGTCAGCCGGCCCGCCTCGGCCTCGTCCGTCGCCTTCGTGTAGGCCTCGTACTCCTCGGCGGCCGTCTGCGCCATGGTGTCCAGCGAGGCCCGTGCCCGTGACAGCAGTACGTTCCCGGCGGTCCGTCCGCCGGACCGCCGGACCTCCTCCTCCACGGCCCGCACCAACAGCCGTTCGGCCTCCGCCCGATGGCTGTCCCGCATTTCGCGTCCCCCTCCAGCAGCAACTCCTTGGCTGTCAAGTGTCCTTCGTAAGGGGCCTGAACGCGAGAGGGCGGCGATCAACGGCATCGGTTCGGTGACCTTTGAATCACTCGATCGTTTTTATGACGGTCGGGCAGATTGTCGAACGGAGGCAGTGTGAGCAACCTTGAGGTGGATGAGCCGACGGGATCGATCCCGGTTGCGTCGTACGCACGTACGTCGGAGGACTTTCGGCAGGGTGATGGCCACGGTGTGCGCTATCAGTTGCGGATCAATGAACGGGCTGCGCATCAGAACGGCTGCGCGGTGGTTGCCGTGTACGGCGACAACGGCCGTAGCGCGTCGAAGGCGGGAGCGGCAAGACCTGAATTCGACCGCCTGCTCGCGGACCTCGCACGCGGGTGCACGGATGACGGACAGCGGATCGCAGGGGTCGTCTGTGTCGCCGACGACCGGTTGTACCGCCGCGCGGAGGACCTCGCCCGCTTCTTCACCGCGTTGACCAGTCGGCCGGGGCGGATCTACGTCGACCCGCGGGGTGTCCGGGATCCGTACGCGCAGGAGGGATTACTGGAGGCGTTGCGATCACTGGACGCGGCGGTCGCGGAAACGCGGGTCAGGAGCCGACGCCTGGCGGACTGGCACTGGGCTCGCGCTGTGGAAGGTGTGCCGCACAACGGGCCGCGGCCGTTCGGGTGGCAGGAGGACCGGATCACCGTGCATCCCGTTGAGGCGACACTGATCGAGAAGGCCGTCGGTGACCGGGTGGGCGGGAAAGCCGTCCGTGCCATCGCACACGAATGGCGCGACCTCGGTGTGACCGGAACCCGAGGCGGCAGGCCCAACGCTGCAACGGTCACGCAGATCATGACGGCGCCGAGGGTCTGCGGTTACCGAGCGAACAGGGGGGAACTGCTGCTGGTTCCGGAGACAGGGCAGCCGGTGCTCGGTCGGTGGGAACCCATCGTCACGCCGGACCGGTGGCAGGCGGTGTGTTCGACGTTTTCCGCAGGCAGCCTGTATATGCACAGAGGCAGTGGGGCACCGAGGCTCCATGGGAAGAGAGCCGCTCCCCGCTACCTTGCCGGTGGCATCCTTCGGTGCGGAGCCGAACGCCACGATGGCACGGTGTGCCACGGCCCGTTGTGCGGCCAGAGGGCGAAAAGCAGGAGGAGCCCCTACACCTATGCCTGCCGTGACTGCGTGCGGTGCAGCATCAGTGGGCCCTTGGCCGACGACGTGCTTGAAAGGCTCGTGTTCTCCGAAGCTGCGGGGCAGGCGCGGCCGTCGGAGAATGTGCACCGGCGCTGGCGTGCCGGTGAGTTGCCACTCGATGAGAGGCGAAAAATCATCGCGTCCGTCATCACGTGCTGCGTCGTCCGGCCGGGCATGAAGGGGAACCACACCTGGGACTATTCGCGGGTGGAGCCCGTTTGGCGTTGACAGCCACTCCGTCCCCCAGTCCGGCGGACCTCTCAGGCAGGATGGCTACATGCCGAACCGACTGGCCCACGAGACGTCCCCCTACCTCCTTCAGCACGCCGACAACCCCGTCGACTGGTGGCCCTGGTCGGAAGAGGCCTTCGCGGAGGCACGGCGGCGAAATCTGCCCGTACACCTGAGCGTGGGCTATTCGAGCTGCCATTGGTGCCATGTCCTGTCTCGGGAGAGCTTCGAGGATGAAGCGGTCGCCGCGTACATGAACGCGCACTTCGTGAACATCAAGGTCGACCGCGAGGAGCGTCCCGACGTCGACGCCGTGTACATGGAGGCCGTGCAGGCGGCGACCGGGCAGGGCGGCTGGCCCATGACCGTCTTCCTGACGGCCGACGCCGAGCCGTTCTACTTCGGTACCTACTTCCCGCCCGAGCCCCGGCACGGCAGCCCCTCCTTCCGGCAGGTCCTCGAAGGCGTGAGCGGCGCGTGGACCGACCGGCGGGACGAGGTCGGCGAGGTCGCCCGGAAGATCGTGCGCGATCTCGCCGACCGCGAGATCGGCTTCGGCGACGCGCAGGTGCCCGGCGAGGGCGACCTCGCGCAGGCGCTGCTCGGGCTCACCCGCGACTACGACGCCACCCACGGCGGTTTCGGCGGGGCGCCCAAGTTCCCGCCGTCCATGGCGGTCGAGTTCCTGCTGCGCCACCACGCCCGCACCGGGTCCGAGGGCGCGCTCCAGATGGCCGCCGACACCTGTGAGCACATGGCCCGCGGCGGGATCTACGACCAGCTCGGCGGTGGCTTCGCCCGCTACTCCGTCGACCGTGAGTGGGTCGTGCCCCACTTCGAGAAGATGCTGTACGACAACGCGTTGTTGTGCCGCGTGTACGCGCACCTGTGGCGGACCACCGGGTCGGACCTGGCCCGCCGGGTCGCTCTGGAGACCGCCGACTTCATGGTCCGCGAACTGCGCACGAACGAGGGCGGGTTCGCCTCCGCGCTCGACGCAGACAGCGACGACGGCACGGGAAAGCACGTCGAGGGCGCGTACTACGCGTGGACGCCGCAGCAGTTGCGTGACGTGCTGGGCGACGAGGACGCGCGCCTCGCCACCGACTACTTCGGCGTGACGGAGGAGGGCACCTTCGAGGAGGGCGCCTCCGTGCTGCAACTGCCGCAGAGCGAGGGCGTGTTCGACGCCGGACGGATCGAGTCCGTCAAGGCCCGGCTGAAGGAGGCGCGCGACCGCCGTCCCGCGCCCGGCCGCGACGACAAGGTCGTCGCCGCCTGGAACGGGCTCGCGATCGCCGCCCTGGCCGAGACCGGCGCGTACTTCGACCGGCCCGACCTCGTCGACGCGGCGCTCGCGGCGGCCGACCTGCTCGTACGGCTCCATCTGGACGAGCACGCGCGGCTCGCCCGTACCAGCAAGGACGGCCGCGTCGGCGCGCACGCGGGCGTGCTGGAGGACTACGCGGACGTCGCGGAGGGCTTCCTCGCGCTGGCCTCGGTCACCGGTGAAGGCGTCTGGCTGGAATTCGCCGGCTTCCTGCTCGACCACGTCCTCGTGCAGTTCACCGATGACAAGTCGGGAGCCCTGTACGACACGGCGGCCGACGCCGAGAAGCTCATCCGGCGCCCGCAGGACCCGACCGACAACGCCACGCCCTCCGGCTGGAGCGCGGCGGCCGGCGCCCTGCTGAGCTACGCGGCCCAGACCGGTTCGGAGCCCCATCGGACCGCTGCCGAAGGGGCGTTGGGCGTGGTCAGGGCGCTCGGGCCGCGCGCCCCGCGGTTCATCGGCTGGGGACTGGCCACCGCCGAGGCGCAGTTGGACGGACCGCGCGAGGTGGCTGTCGTCGGGCCCAATGACAATCCGGCCACCAGGGAGCTGCACCGCGCCGCCCTGCTCGCCACCGCACCCGGCGCGGTCGTCGCCGTGGGCACTGCGGACAGTGACGAACTACCCCTCCTTGCACACCGGTCACTTGTCGACAATGAACCGACCGCGTATGTCTGCCGTAATTTCACCTGTGACGCCCCGACGACCGACGTCGACCGCCTCCGGGCGGCACTGGGGCGCTGAGCAGGGGAAACACCCGGCACGCCGAGGCTTGATGTGCGCAGGTGTTCGGATACGTCCTAGTAGTCGACCGAGCATTCCGAAACACGCTATTTATCAGAACACCTCCCGGACTTCACAGAATCCCCATAGTCTCTGTCCCGGACACGACAGGAGTGACTCGCTGTCGTGACAGGGGGTTCTGGGGATCCTGGGGGGATCTGTTGCTGGCGTCTGTCTTCATCGCTGTCGTTTCGCTCGCCCTTTTCTGGATGGCTGCTTTCACCCTGTGGTGGCAGATGCACGCGTGGCGTACGCCCGAGGTGCTCGCCTCCACCCGGTTCAGCAGTCCGGACGGGGGCGAGCACGTGTCCTTCTCGCTGCTGCTGCCCGCGAGACACGAACAAGCCGTCCTCGACCACACCATCCAGCGTCTGCTGGAATCCAGCCACACCGACTTCGAGATCATCGTGATCGTCGGCCACGACGACCCGGACACCACCGCGGTGGCCCGGCACGCCGAGGCCCGTGACCCGCGCGTCCGTGTGGTCGTCGACACCCACGAGAAGAAGAACAAGCCGAAGGCCATGAACACGGCGCTGCCGCACTGCCGCGGCGACGTCGTCGGAGTCTTCGACGCCGAGGACCAGGTCCACCCGGAGCTGCTCGCGCACGTCGACCACGCCTTCCGCACCACCGGCGCCGACGTCGTCCAGGGCGGCGTCCAGCTCATCAACTTCCACTCCAGCTGGTACAGCCTGCGCAACTGCCTGGAGTACTTCTTCTGGTTCCGCTCGCGGCTCCACCTCCATGCGCAGAAAGGTTTCATCCCGTTGGGGGGCAACACCGTCTTCGTCCGCACGGACGTCCTGCGGGAGGCCGACGGCTGGGACCCCGACTGCCTCGCCGAGGACTGCGACCTGGGCGTACGGCTCTCCAGCGTCGGCAAGAAGGTCGTCGTCGCGTACGACTCCGACATGGTGACCAAGGAGGAGACGCCCGGCAGCCTGATGTCGCTGCTCAAGCAGCGCACCCGGTGGAACCAGGGATTCCTCCAGGTCTACCGCAAGAAGGACTGGAAGCAGCTTCCCGGCTTCGGCCAGCGCCTGCTCGCGCGCTACACGCTCATGACGCCGTACCTCCAGGCGATCTCCGGCGTGATCATCCCGCTCAACGTGGCCGTCGCGCTCTTCCTCGACGTCCCCGTCGGCGTCGCCTTCATCACCTTCCTGCCGGCCGTCACCGCGTTCGTCACCTTCGTCTTCGAACTCGTCGGACTGCACGACTTCGGCAAGCAGTACGGGCTGCGCGTCCGCTTCGTCCACTACCTCAAGCTCGTCGTCGGCGGCCCCTTCTACCAGGTGCTCCTCGCCGGAGCGGCCGTCCGGGCCGTCTGGCGCGAGCAGCGGGGCCGCAACGACTGGGAGCTGACCAGCCACGTCGGCGCGCATCTCACCGGCACCGGCACCGGCACCGGCACCGGCACCGGCACCGACTTCGGCAAGGGCACCGGCAAGGGCGCCGACACCGACACCGACACCGACATCGCGACCGGCGCCGCAACCAATGCCGCCACCGCCGCCACCGAAGCCGCGGCCGTGGCCCGCGGGTCCCGAGAGGACGTCCCTGCGTGACCTCCACCCTCCCCGCGGTGACCACTCCGAAGGTCCCCGCGCAGCGCACACCTGTCCCCGAAGCAGGTTCGGCTCCTCGAACGGCCCCGTCCCGGCGGCCCCGTTCGAAGGCCGACCTGATCCTGTGCGGCGTCCTCCTCGTGGTCGTCATGACCGTGCAGGGCTGGAACATCGCCGACTATCCGACCCTCAGCGACGACGAGGGCACCTACCTCGCCCAGGCCTGGTCCGTGCAGCAGGGCGACGGCCTCGCCCACTACACGTACTGGTACGACCACCCGCCCCTCGGCTGGATACAGATAGCCGCACTGACCTGGATACCGTCCCTGCTCAGCCCCGAGTCGATGACCGTCGGCTCGATGCGGATCGTGATGCTCCTGGTCAGCGCGGTGAGCGCGGTCCTCGTCTACGTACTGGCCCGCCGCCTCTCCCTGCCCCGCTGGGCCGCCGCGCTCGCGCTGCTGCTCTTCGGGCTCTCGCCGCTGTCCGTGGTCCTCCAGCGGGAGATCTTCCTCGACAACATCGCGGTGATGTGGACGCTGCTCGCGTTCTGCCTCGCCGCCTCCCCGAGCCGCCATCTCTGGCACCACTTCGGCGCGGGACTCGCCGCGGCGGCGGCGGTGCTCACCAAAGAGACGATGATCTTCGTCCTGCCCGCCGTGCTCGTCACCATGTGGCGCCACAGCCACCGTGACACCCGCAAGTTCGCCCTCACCGGCGCCGTCACGGCCTGCGTCCTGATCGGCATGTCGTACCCGCTCTTCGCCCTCCTCAAGGGCGAGCTGTTCCCCGGCGCCGGACACGTCTCGCTCTGGGACGGCCTCGAATACCAGCTGACCAGGCCCGGTTCGGGCTTCATCCTCGACGAGGGCTCCGGCTCGTACGAGGTGCTGCGGTCCTGGCTCTACTACGACCGCATCCTGCCGCTGGGCGGCCTGGCCGGAGCACTGCTCCTCCTGGTCACCTGGCGCTGGTCGGTCACCGCGCGGGCGCTCGCCGGACCCGCCCTGACCGTCGCCGTCCTCGCCCTGGTCGCCCTGCGCCCGAACGGCTACCTGCCCGCGATGTACGTCATCCAGGCCCTGCCGTTCCTCGCGCTGGTCCTCGCCGGAGGCACGGCGAGCGTCGCCCACGGGGTGCTGCGCAGACGGCGTACCGCCGACGAGAGCGCGTACGTCACCCGGGGCCGGTACGCCGTCGCGGCGCTGCTCGTCGCGGTCTCGGCCGTGTACGTCGTGCCGCGCTGGTACGACGGCGCCCGTACCGCCGCCACCACCGACGCCAACGCCCCCTACCGGGCCGCCTCCAAGTGGCTGGCGACCGAGGTCGACCGCCCCGAGGACACCCGGGTCCTGGTCGACGACGCGCTCTGGCTCGACCTCGTGCACGCCGGCTACCGGCCCGGACTCGGTGTCATCTGGTTCTACAAGGCCGACCTCGACCCCGCGGTGACGAAGACGATGCCGCGCGGCTGGCGCGACCTCGACTACGTCGTCGCCTCCCCGACCGTACGGCGCGACGCCGTCGACCTGCCCAACGTCAAACAGGCCATGAAGCACTCGACGCCCGTCGCCACCTTCGGCGAGGGCCCGGACCGCATCGAGATACGGAAGATCGAGAACGGCGGTACGGAGAGCAGGGCGAGCAAGGCAAGCACAGAAGGCGGCGACCGATGACGTACGAGTCCATCGTCCCGGGGGAACTGCCGGGAGAGTTGAGCGATCCGGCGCTGCGCGCGGCCTCCCCGCTCCCCGAACCGGGCGCGGTCACCATCGTCGTGCCGACCTTCAACGAGTCAGCGAACATCCGCGAGCTGCTGCGCCAGATCACCGGCTCCGTGCCCGCGCGGCTGCCCTGCGAGGTCGTCTTCGTGGACGACTCCACCGACGACACCCCCGAGGTGATCCGCGAGGCCGCCCGCGACTGCCCGTACCCGGTGACCGTGCTGCACAGGGAGGAGCCCGTCGGCGGGCTCGGCGGGGCCGTCGTCGAGGGCATCCGGGCGGCGACCTCCGACTGGATCGTCGTCATGGACGGCGACCTGCAGCATCCGCCGTCCCTCGTCCCCGAGTTGGTGGCGGCGGGTGAACGCGCCCCCGCCGGACTCGTCGTCGCCTCCCGCTACGTCAAGGGCGGCAGCCGCGAGGGCCTGGCGGGCGGCTACCGCGTCGCCGTGTCGCGCGGCGCCACCTGGCTGACGAAGACGCTGTTCCCGCACCGGCTGCGCGGTATCAGCGACCCGATGAGCGGGTTCTTCGCGATCCGCCGCAGCGCGGTCACCGCGGACGTCCTGAAGCCCCTCGGCTACAAGATCCTGCTCGAAATGGCCGTACGGGCCCGGCCCCGCCAGGTCACCGAGGTGCCGTTCGTCTTCCAGGACCGGTTCGCGGGGGAGTCCAAGTCGACCGCGCAGGAGGGCGTCCGCTTCCTGCGGCACCTCGCCGGACTGCGCACGGCCTCACCGGTGGCCCGGATGGTGGTCTTCGGGCTGATCGGCGCGACGGGCTTCCTGCCCAACCTCCTCGGCCTGTGGGCCCTGACGGCCGCCGGGATGCACTACCTGCCCGCCGAGATCGTCGCCAACCAGTTCGGGGTCGCCTGGAACTTCCTGCTCATCGAACACCTCTGCTTCCGGGACCGCCGGCAGCACCGGCACTGGTGGGACAGGGCGGGCCGGTTCGCGCTGCTCGCCAACGCCGACCTCGTGCTGCGCATCCCGCTGATCGCGCTGCTCGTGGGGCAGTTCGGCATGAGCGCGCTCACCGCCACGGCACTCGCCCTGGTGACGACCTTCGTCCTGCGGTTCGCCGGCACGGAGGCCCTGGTCTATGGCATGGCGGCGGGCAAGGACCGCCGTGCGAGGAGCCGCACCCCAAGGAGATCCAGCTGATGTTCGGACGACCCGTACGACGTGGACCCGCCCGCCTCCGACGCCGTACCACCACCCTGATCGCCGTCGGAGCCCTCACCTCGGGGCTGCTCCTCTCCGTCCCGCAGCCTGCCTCCGCCGCCAACCTCGTGAAGAACCCGGGCTTCGAGACCGCGGGCACGGGCGGCGACGGCATGCCGTACTGCTGGGAGAAGTCCGGCTGGGGCGACAACGACTTCACCTTCTCCACCGTCGGCGGCGCCCACACCGGCTCCAAGGCCATGAAGGTCGAGCTGACCCGCCGTACCGAGGGCGACCGCAAGGCGCTGATCACCGAGTCTGCCGAGTGCGCGCCGGTGGTGAGCGTCGGCAAGCAGTACGACCTCGGGCTCTGGTACAAGTCGACGACCCCGGACACCTCCCTCACGCTCTTCCGGCACGACACGACCGCCGGCTGGCAGTACTGGACCGACCTCAAGACGCTCCCGATCAGCGCGAACTGGTCGGAGGCGACGGTCCGTACCCCCGAGGTCCCCGCGGGCACCGACCGCATCAGCTGGGGTGTCTCCGTCTACGGCACCGGCTCCGCGACCACCGACGACTACACGATGGACCAGGTCGCCGACCCGATCCCCGACCCGGTGTGCACCGGCACGGCCGAGCAGTGCGCCAACGGGCGCTGGGACGTGCTGCCCACGCAGAACCCGGTCCGCTCCATGCACTCCGTCGTCCTCAACAACGGCAAGGTGCTGCTCATCGCGGGCTCCGGCAACAGCGAGGAGATGTTCGAGGCGGGCACGTTCACCAGCGCCGTCTACAACCCGGTGACCGGCACGTACAAGCAGATCCCCACGCCCAAGGACATGTTCTGCGCGGGCCATGTGCAGCTCGACGACGGCCGGGTCCTGGTCATGAGCGGCAACAAGGGCTACCCGTCCGCCGACGGCACGGTCGGCTACCAGGGCTACAAGGACTCGTACACCTTCGACCCGGTCACCGAGACGTACAGCAAGACGAACGACATGAACGACGGGCACTGGTATCCGTCGGCGACGATCCTCGGCAACGGTGACGTGCTCTCCTTCGGCGGGCTGAAGGAGGACTCGACCGGTTCCGTCACGGCCGAGCGCTGGTCGGACGCCGAGAACAAGTGGCTGCCGCTGTGGCAGGTCAACCAGACCTGGTCGTACTGGGGCCTCTACCCGACGATGGTCCTGATGCAGGACGGCCGCCTCTTCTACACGGGCAGCCACACCTTCGGCAACAACATCCCCGGCACGGGCTCGGCGATCTACGACTACGACGCCAACACCACCACCCAGGTGCCCGGCCTGCAGCGCAAGGACGAACGCGACCAGTCGGCCAGCGTGCTGCTGCCCCCGGCCCAGGACCAGAAGGTCCTCACCATCGGCGGCGGCAACATCGACTCGAACCCCGACGCGAACCGCCTGACCGACGTCATCGACCTCAAGTCGGCGAACCCGGCGTACGTCGCCGGACCACCGCTCCCGCAGGGCACCGTCGACCTCGGCAACGGCAAGGTCCCGCAGACCGGCGCCCAGGGCAAGATGTACGTCTCCGCCGTGCTGCTGCCCGACGGAAAGGTCCTGGAGACCGGCGGCGCCCTGCACAACCGCGCCAACCCGGTGTACGAGTCGTCGCTGTACGACCCGGCGACGAACACCTTCGACCCGGTGGCCGCCGACCCCGAGGCCCGCGGCTACCACTCCTCCGCGTTCCTGCTCCCCGACGGCCGCGTGATGGCCACCGGCGACAACCCCGGCAACGGCACCTGGAACCACAACGTGTCCGTCTACACCCCGCCCTACCTACTCAAGGGCCCACGCCCGTCGATCACTTCGGTCATCGACAACGAGTGGACGTACGGCGACACGCAACGCATCACGGTCGACCGGCCCATCGCCAGGGCCGAACTGATCCGCCCGGCCGCGGTGACCCACTCCTCCGACCCGAACCAGCGCTTCGTGGACCTGCCGCTCTCCGTCGACGGCAACAACGTCGACCTGAACGTGACCAGCAACCCGAACCTCGCCCCGCCCGGCTGGTACATGCTCTTCGCGGTCGACGCGAACGGTGTGCCGTCGGTGGCGAAGTGGGTCCACCTCCAGGGCCCGACCGCGCTGGCGGCCGCTTCAGGGGAGGCCGCCTCGGGCCACGTCCACTCCTTCGCGGACTCGCTGGAGGGCAAGGTCGTCGCGCCCGGCAAGAAGCGCGCCGCGGCGAAGGTCAGCCCGACCGTCGCCGGGTGCGACCGCCACTACGGCTCCGCCAATGTCTGTGTCCCGACGGTCTTCCCGAAGACGGTCAAGAAGACGACAGCGGCCCGCTGCGCCTGGCTGAAGTCCAACGACTACGGCCCCCTGAAGATCAATGGCAAGGACGACCTCCTGCGGCTCGACCGCAACGGGGACGGCGTGGCCTGCGGCAAGGGAGACGGCAAGCGCTGATGTGCGGGTGCGGGTGCGTCGTGGCTGGGCGCGCAGTTCCCCGCGCCCCTTGAAAGACGGCGGTCGCGCCTCGCCCGGCCATATGGCGCGAGCGCCGGACGGGCTGATCACTCAGCCCGTCCGGCGCTTGAGGACAAACGACAAACGGTGGGCGTCAGCCGAGGCGCTTCACCAAGGCCCGGTACTCGTCCCACAGCTCGACCGGTGTGTGCTCACCGAACGTGTTCAGATGCTCAGGCACCAGCGCGGCCTCCTCACGCCAGACCTCCTTGTCGACCGTGAGCAGGAAGTCGAGGTCGGACTCGGAGAGCGCGAGGCCCTCCGTGTCGAGCGCGCCCTTCGCCGGCAGCACACCGATCGGCGTCTCCACACCCTCGGCCCGCCCGTCGAGCCGGTCCACGATCCACTTCAGGACCCGGCTGTTCTCGCCGAAGCCGGGCCACACGAACTTGCCCGCGTCGTTCTTCCGGAACCAGTTGACGTAGTAGATCTTCGGGAGCTTCGCCTGGTCCTTGCCCTTGGCGACGTCGACCCAGTGGCCCATGTAGTCGCCCATGTTGTAGCCGCAGAACGGCAGCATCGCGAACGGGTCGCGGCGCAGCTCACCGACCTTGCCCTCGGCGGCGGCGGTCTTCTCGGAGGCGACGTTCGCCCCGAGGAAGACACCGTGGTTCCAGTCGAAGGACTCGGTGACCAGCGGCACGGCCGTGGCCCGGCGGCCACCGAAGAGGATCGCCGAGATCGGCACGCCCCGCGGGTCCTCCCACTCGGGCGCGATGATCGGGCACTGCGCGGCGGGCGTGGTGAAGCGGGCGTTCGGATGGGCGGCCGGTACGCCGGACTCGGGCGTCCAGTCGTTGCCCTTCCAGTCCGTCAGATGGGCGGGCGTCTCCTCGGTCATGCCCTCCCACCACACGTCGTTGTCGTCGGTCAGGGCGACATTGGTGAAGACGGAGTTGCCCCACAGCGTCTTCATCGCGTTGGCGTTGGTGTGCTCACCGGTGCCGGGCGCGACGCCGAAGAAACCGGCCTCGGGGTTGATCGCGTACAGCCGCCCGTCCTCGCCGAAGCGCATCCACGCGATGTCGTCGCCGATGGTCTCGACGGTCCAGCCGCGGACCGTCGGCTCCAGCATCGCGAGGTTCGTCTTGCCGCAGGCACTCGGGAACGCGGCGGCGACGTACTTCGACTCTCCCTGCGGGGGCGTGAGTTTCAGGATGAGCATGTGCTCGGCGAGCCAGCCCTCGTCACGGGCCATGACGGAGGCGATGCGCAGCGCGTAGCACTTCTTGCCGAGCAGCGCGTTGCCGCCGTACCCGGAGCCGTACGACCAGATCTCGCGGGTCTCCGGGAAGTGGGAGATGTACTTCGTGGAGTTGCAGGGCCACGGCACGTCCGCCTCGCCCTCCTCCAGCGGCGCCCCGAGCGTGTGCACAGCACGCACGAAGAAACCGTCGGAGCCGAGTTCGTCCAGGACCGGCTGACCCATCCGGGTCATGGTGCGCATGGACACGGCGACGTACGCGGAGTCGGTGATCTCGACACCGATGGCGGAGAGGTCGGAGCCGAGCGGGCCCATGCAGAACGGGACGACGTACATCGTCCGGCCGCGCATCGAGCCGCGGAAGATCCCCCCGTTGCCCTCCTTGCCCTGGAAGACCTCCCGCATCTCGGCGGGGTCCTTCCAGTGGTTGGTCGGGCCCGCGTCCGCCTCGTCCTCGGAGCAGATGAACGTCCGGTCCTCGACCCGGGCGACATCGGTCGGGTCGGAGGCGGCGTAGTAGGAGTTCGGGCGCTTGATCGGGTCGAGCTTCCTGAAGGTGCCCTTGCGGACGAGCTCCTCGCTCAGTCGCTCGTATTCGGCCTCTGAGCCGTCACACCAGACCACACTGTCCGGCTGCGTCAGTTCGGCGATCTCGTTGACCCACGAGACCAGTTCCTGATGGTGGGTGGGGACGGTGTCGGAAGAAGAGGGAGCCGCGATGTCGCGCGCCACGATCGCTCCTAGATGAGGGGTTTTTGTTTTTTGTGCCCCGTGGGGGCTGCGACCCGGATGCTTCACGTAATCGATACTCACCGATCGTGACCGATCGTCACGGATTTTTACCGACCCTTATCGATCTTTTCGGTGGATATCGATCTTCCTGGCGCTCATCCGGTGCCGACCGCACTCATTTGATCATCCGACGGGTCCGCGCATATGTCCAGAGGGCCTCACACCTGAGCGGCGTGAGCATCACCACTTGTTGCCGTGGGCGTAAGAAGTCCTTTCCCTGCCCACCCGGCACTTCGGCCCGGCGCCCGCATGAGACGCTGGCCACTTGGCGCACTTCCGACGGTCGGCTGATACGTAACCTACGGTTGCGTAGGTACGATGGATCGCATGACTGCGCCCAGCCCCGACGCCTCAGCGGAATCGCCGGTCGTCGACCGTGTCGCCGAAGCGCTCTCCCTGCCGCACCCCGTCAAACCAAGACTGCGCGGCTGGCTGCACGCCGGAATGTTCCCGGCGGTCCTCGTCTCCGGCCTGGTCCTGACGGCCCTCGCCGGGTCGACCCGCGCCCGTGCGGCCTGCGCGATCTTCGTCCTGACGGCCTGCCTGCTGTTCGGAGTCAGCGCGATCTACCACCGCGGCACGTGGAGTCCGCGGATGGACGGCGTGCTGCGCAGACTCGACCACGCGAACATCTTCCTGATCATCGCGGGCTCGTACACACCGCTGACGATGCTGCTGCTCCCGGAGAGCAAGGGGAAGTGGCTGCTGTGGGGCATCTGGATCGCGGCGCTCGCGGGCATCGCCTTCCGGGTCTTCTGGATCGGCGCCCCGCGCTGGCTCTACACCCCCTGTTACATCGCGATGGGCTGGGCAGCCGTCTTCTTCCTCCCCGACTTCATGCGGGCCGGGGGTATCGCCGTCCTGGTCCTGGTGATCGTGGGCGGGCTCCTCTACAGCGCCGGCGGCGTGATCTACGCGCTCAAGCGGCCCAACCCGTCACCGCGCTGGTTCGGCTTCCACGAGGTCTTCCACTCGTTCACGCTCGCGGCGTTCATCGCGCACTACATCGGCATCTCGATGGTGGCCTACCAGTACGGATAGCCACGGCAGGCGCCGGCATCCGGCCGTCCCGGACATGGCACCGGTCCGGCCGGATGCCCGACAATGACCGCCATGACGGCCGCACGTACTCCCCCTCCCGCCGCTCCGGCCGCTCCGGCCGCCCCAGCCGCTCCTGCGGCGGGCGGCCCCCGGCCAGGACTCCGCGAGCGCAAGAAGACCAAGACGCGCACGGCCATCCGTGAAGCGACGTACGGGCTGATCCGCGAGCAGGGGTACGACGCGACGACGATCGAGCAGATCGCCGCGCGGGCCGAGGTGTCGCCCTCCACGGTCCTGCGCTACTTCCCGGCCAAGGAGGACATCGTCCTCACGGACGAGTACGCCCCGATCCTGCTGACAGAACTGCGCGCCCGCCCGGCCGGCGAACCGTGGCTCGACTCCCTGCGGCACGCGTTCAGGACGGGCATCGCCCTCGGCGCCTCGGAGGACCCCGAGGCGACCCGGCTGCGGACCAGGCTGATGGTCGAGGTGCCCGCCGTGCGCACCCGGATGACGGAGAACATGTCCGGCACCGGCCGGCTGCTCTGCCAGGTCATCGGCGAGCGCACCGGCCGGGCACCGGACGCCTTCGAGGTGCGCGTCGCCGCGATGTCCCTGGTGGGCGCTCTGACGGAGACGACCCTGTACTGGGCCGAGCACGGGCACGAGGACGACCTCGGCGTTCTCGTCGACCGGGCCCTGGACGTCCTGGACCAAGGGCTCGCTCAGGGGAAACCCTGAGGCCACGGGCCCGCCCCGCATGTCATCCTGACCCGGTGAACGGACCGGAGATCCACGTCGAATTCGCTCCCGGACTGCGGGTGTTCGTCCCGCACGGACGCCGCTCGGGGGCCACGCCGGTCGCCACCGACGGCTCGTCCACGCTGGGCCATGTCGTCGAGTCGCTGGGCGTCCCGCTGACCGAGGTCGGGGAACTCGTGGTGAACGGCAGCCCGGTGGCCGTCTCGCATCTGCCGACGGCGGCCGACTCCGTCGAGGTACGCGCGGTCGAGCGCCCCCAGCCGGTGCCGGGCGCCCCGCTGCGGTTCCTGCTCGACGTCCACCTCGGCACGCTGGCGCGCAGGCTGCGGCTGCTCGGCGTCGACGCCGCGTACGAGTCGCTGGACATCGGCGACCCCGCGCTCGCGGCGAGATCCGCGGCCGAGCAGCGGGTGATGCTCAGCCGGGACCGGGGCCTGCTGCGGCGCCGGGAGCTGTGGGCGGGGGCGTTCGTCTACAGCACCCGACCGGACGAACAACTACGGGACGTCCTCGGCCGTTTCGCCCCCGCCCTGCACCCCTGGACCAGGTGCACCGCGTGCAACGGCCTGCTGACGGAGGCCTCGAAGGACGAGGTCGCCGAGCAGCTCGAAGGGGGTACGCGGAGGTCGTACGACGTGTTCGCGAAATGCGCGGAGTGCGGGCGGGCGTACTGGCGGGGCGCACACCACGAGCAGCTGGAGGCGATCGTGGACCGGGCGCTCACGGAGTTCGGCACCGGCTGAGCCCACTCCCCACGCGACCCTCGGGGGTTACGCCCGGTCCTCCAGGTATCGGGGGTTACGCCCGGTCCTCCAGGTATCGGGTGTGGGACTCCTGACGCCGGGCCTCCGTCTCCCGCAGACCGGCGGCCAGCGCCTCCGCCTCCTCGTGCAGCAGCGTGAGCTGCCGCTCAAGATGCCGCTCGGGCGCCTCCGTACCGGGCGCGAGCCGCACCCACCACCGCGTCCGTACGAACGTGTCCACGGCCTCCGGCACGTCCGTCCGCACGGTACGGGACAGCGCGTGCACCCCCTCCGGATCCTGCGCGAGGATCTCCGCGACCCATCCCGGATCGAGCAGCGCCGCCAGCAGCTCGGTCAGCTCGGTGAGCCGCCCGGCGGCGGCGGGCGGCAGCTCGACGTCCGCGAGATAGGCCCGCAGCTTGCCGAAGTCGGCACGTATCTCGTCCAACTGGGCGGACGGGTCCGGGAAGTCCGGCAGCGGCGGGCGCTCCGGCGGGGCGATCAACGCGCCCGCGCCGTACAGACCCACGACGACGACGGGCCAGTACGCCCCCGCGACCCCCGCGAAGGTCAGCCCGAGACCGACGATCCCGCAGGCGCTCCCGGTGAGATTCTTACGCGACTCCAGCCGGCCGAGAAGCCTGCCGGCCTTGCCGGTCCTATTGGTAGCCACGGATCTCCTTGAAAGCGCCGTCCAGTGAGCCCTTCCGCGCGTCGAAGAGACGGCCGCCGGTCAGCTCGGCGATGTGTTCCAGCTCGCCGCGGTCGGAGTCGCCGAACAGGATCGGGAAGACGGGAATCCGCCGCTCGGCCGCGGACAGCCGCCCGTAGAATCCGTCGAACTCCGCCGGGCTCGCACCCTCCGTGTTCTCGCCGTCCGTCATCAGCACGACCGACGTGAACGTGTCGCCGTCGGCCCCCAGCTCCTCGTACGCCTTCTGCAGCGACGTATAGATCGCGGTGTCGCCCTCCGCGGTGAGCGCCCGCGTGTCACGGCGGATCCCGTCGAGCCCCGAACGCGGGTCCTCGGGCCGCACCACATGCGTGCGTACGCTCTTGACGGCCGAGCCGAACGGCATCAGCGTCACCTCCTCGCGTTCGCGGAAGTCGCCGGTGAGATCGGTGAGCGCCTTCTTCAGCCGCCCGAGCCGCCCGTCCTCACCCATCGAGCCCGAGGTGTCGAGCACGTACACGGTCCGGGAGGGGCGGCGCAGCTTGTTCTCGTACGAGTCGAGGAGCCCGTCGGCGACGGAACGGCTCCCCGGGAACGGCAGTTCGCGCCGCCGAGTGGTATCGAGCCCCGCGGCGGGCGGCACGGAGGGCACGACGGGCCGGCGCAGCGTCCGCTCGGTGATCAGCCGCTGGATCGCCGGGGTACGCAGGGCCTCGGCGAGCCGCCTGACGTCCTCCCGGACCTCCCGACCCGTGTTCGTGAGCGAGGAGAGCGGATAGTCGGCGGTGACGACGCCGTCCCGCGGCCGGATCACCGTCAGATCCTTCCTCGACTCCAGCACGGACTCGTAATTGAGCAGCGCGTCGACGTCACCGCGCCGGTCGTACGCCTGCGCCAGCCAGCCCGACGAACCGGACGTCAGCTTCTGCCCCTTGAAGAACTCCGTCAGCCGGGGCGTGGCCTCCTTCACATCGGCGTCCGTCAGCGCGGACTGGGCGTCGGACAGACCCGAGGCCACGGACACGAGGGTGGAGAAACCCGAGTTGGAGCGGGACGGGTCGGTCATGCCGTAGGTCAGGCCGCCGCCGCGCACCGCCTTCCCGATGTCGGCCCAGGTGACGTCCTCGGGCTTCCACCCCAACTTCCGTACGGTGGCGGGCTTCACCCCGATCGCCAGCGGACTGGACATCACCGGGGTCTGGGAGACGACCTGCTTCGCGGCGGCGGGGTCGAGACGGAGGTAGTCGTTGGAGGAGAGCCAGACGGCGTCGTACGCGCCCTTCGCCCCGCCCTTCGCCAGGACGTCGACGGCGTCGAGTGTGCCGATGTAGGTGGGCTTCACCTTGATGCCGGTGTCCTTGTGGACCTGGTCCAGGACGGGGGTCATGTCGACGAGTTCGCTTGACGCGAGTATGCGGAGGGTGCCGGGCTCCGGCTTGTTGTTTGAAGGGCTTGGCCCCTCAACGGCTGAGGTGCATCCGGCGGTCGCCAGTACCAGCGCGATGGCGGCTGCGGCCGGGTGGGTGGTCCGTGCCCGCCCTCCCCCACGCTCGGCCTCGCTCGCGCGGGGGGACCCCCATCGCCCTGCGGAACGCCTGCCCACGGACCACGGGGGTGGGGACGGGTGCGTGCCCGCGGACCACCTGGGCGGGGACGGGTGCGGACGCTTGGCCACGGACCAGCGGGGTGCAGGAGTGCGAGGGTCTCTCATGTGAGGTGGCCTCCGTCCAGGGCGCCTTGTGCGCGGCTGCGTTCCAAGTACGCCGTGGCGTGCTGGAGTTCCGAGGTGAGGGACTCGACCGTTGCCGCCATCGTTTCCGTGGCCTGGGCCTTGTACGTGTCGATGGTGTCCAGGGTCTGGTAGATCTGCTGGAAGGCCGAGCGGAGGGTTTCCGCTCCCACGGCGGGGTCGGCGGCGATGCGCTGGATCTCCCCGCTCTGCGTGGCGAGCATCTCCGCGTTACCGCGGATGAGGTCCTCCGTCGTGCCGCGCAACGCGTTCACCTGCTCGACGACCTTGCGCTGGTTGTCGAGGGCGGAGGCGAGCATGACCGAGATGCGCAGCGCGGACACCGTGGTGGTGGCCGCGCGGTCGACGCCCTTGATCAGCTCCTCGTTGTTGCGCCGGACGACGTCCATCGCCAGATACCCCTGGGCGCACACCGCGAGCTGGGTGAGCAGGTCCTGGTGCTTCTGCCGTACCGGAAAGAGGACGTCGGCGCGCAGGGTGTCGGCCTGCGCGGGATCCCGCGCCTCCACCCCGCTGATGTGCCCCTCGACCGCCGCGTCCAGCGCCTCGGTCAGGACGACGTACTCCTGGAGCTTGCCCATCGAGTCCCAGAGACGGACGCGTTCGGTCTGCAGGGCTGCGTTGTCGCGCCGCAGTTCGTCCTGGCCGCCGCGCAACGAGCCCACGATCTTGTTCAGCGTGCCCTGGGCCGAGGCGTACTTGGCCACATGGTCGCGGAGCCTGTTGCCGCCGGGCAACCGGGACAGCAGCCTGCGGGCCCTGCCGCCGGGCAGGTCGCGCGGGTCCAGGTCCTCGACCGTGCGCCGCAGCTCGACGAGCGAGGACGAGACCCGGGACTGGGCGTCCTCGCCGTTCGCGGGCAGGGCGCGGATCGTGCGCTCCAGCATGCGGTTGGACTGGGCGGCGGCGCCCC
This sequence comes from Streptomyces dioscori, assembly GCF_003024195.1. GTDB lineage: Bacteria > Actinomycetota > Actinomycetes > Streptomycetales > Streptomycetaceae > Streptomyces > Streptomyces dioscori. The sequence goes on along the minus strand of NZ_KZ679051.1, from coordinate 230,829 downwards.
GCATCTCACCGGAACCGAGCGCGACGATCTCGCCGATCTTCCCGGCGAATTCGGGGGAGCGGGCGTCGAGGACGGCGAGCCCGTCGACGTACTCCGCGGCCTTGCGCGCCATGTCCGTACGGACGGACTCGTCGACCGGCACGAGCCCGCCGGCCTTCTCCTTCGGCACCGCCGCGACAGCCTCGGGCGGAGTGAGAGTGAAGGTGTCCCCGCTCGTGTCCTTGTTCGTGTTCCCGTTGTTGCTCACGTGCTGTTTCCCCCTAGTCCCGGGCCCGGCGTGCCATCTCGTGCAGCACCTCGGAGGCGGGCACGGGCACCTGCCGGACACCGGTCAGCGTCTGGTTGAGGTAGGTGGTGTGGGCGTCGGTGGCCGCCGTGAACTCGGCGGCGGCGCCCTGAGGACGGAACCCGTGCCGTACCGCGAGCCGCCGCAACTCCTTGTCGGTGCCGAGCAGCTCACCGAGGGCGCGGCCCTCCGCCGTGAGCGGGACGACCGTGTGGTCGCTGTTGGCGGTGGTGTCCGGGTAGAGGACGACCAGGTCGTCGACGCCCCGGCCGCCGGCGAGGAGCGCGGCGACCTGGGACTCGTACACGAGGACCAGCGGGTTGCCGACACCGCTGACGAAGTCGCGGAAGGCCGCGTCCGTGCTGGTCTGCTGGGAGCCCTGGACACTGATCAGCTTGCGCATCAGGGGCGCCGTGCGGTCGACGGCGGCGGCACCGTCGGCGACCCGGCCGCCGTCGGCGACGTAGGAGGCGGCGGCGAGGTACAGGGCACCGGAGTTCGAACTGGTCGGGTCGGTCGTGGAGATGAACAGCGTGCCGCTCAGCTCACCGTGCTTCTCGCTCCCCTTCAGCTGCTGCCAGGTCCGGTCGGCCTCGGCGGCCTTGAGGTAGGCCTTCATGCCGAGGGTGCCATTGCCCTTGCCGCCGCCCTTGCCCTCCAGGGTCGCGAGGCCGTTGGCCGCCAGCACCTCGGCGGCGCTGCGGTGCGCCACGACCACGAGGGGCGAGTAGAAGGGGCGCGGGAGGGGCTGCCGTACGTGGTACTTCGAGGCGAGTTCCCCGGCGGGCGCCTGGCTGGAAGGGAACGCGAAGTCGTACCCCTTGAGGTCGAGTCCCTCCATGGCCCAGGACCCGGAGGTCTCCGTCTCCACGGTGTAGCCCTCGGCAGCGAGGGCCTCCACCACGTCCGGGTCGGCGAAGAACTCCGCCTTCTCCGACCCGATCACTCCCTGCACGGTCTTCGTTGCCGTGCTGCTGTCCTGGTCTTCGCGGCCCGCTACGACGGCTGCTGCCACTCCGCCGATCAGGAATACCGCCAGGACGATGGCGATGATTCGTCTCACGTGCGGAGCGTGCTCCCGGAACCCAACGTTCCTCGTCGCATCGCATGAACACGGGGTGACGACCGCATCCCAGTACGCAACCGGACCCCGGCCCTCCTGTTGAGCCCCACGCCCCGTCACAGACTCGGGGGCCAGCCCCCGAACCCCCGGTCCTCAAACGCCGGACGGGCTAAAAGAATCTCGGGGGCGCGCGAGTCCAGTCCCCCTCAGCTCACTGACGCGGGGGCCAGCCCCCGAACCCCCGGTCCTCAAACGCCGGACGGGCTAAAAGAAAAGGGCCTCGGGGGCGCGCGAGTCCAGTCTCCCCTCAGCTCACTGACGCGGGGGCCAGCCCCCGAACCCCCGGTCCTCAAACGCCGGACGGGCTAAAAGAAAAGGACCTCGGGGCCAGCTCCCGGGCCTCTGCTCCTCAAGCGCCGCACGGGCTGAAAGGAAAGGACTTCGGGGCCGGCCCCCGGGTTTGTGCTCCGCACGTGTCGGGCGAGGTAGAGGATCGCTGGGCGCAGCCCCGTTTTTTAGGGGCGCGGGGAACTGCGCGGCCAGCCCCCACCGGGGCCGCAGGCGAGAAGCTGCGGGCGCACGCAGTGCGAAGAAGGGCCGCACCCCCCAGGGGGCGGCCCTTCATGCATGCATGGCACCCGGTCCGCACGTCGCTGCGGGTGCGCGCGGACCGGGGCCGATCGGAGGAGCCGGAAGTTCCGGTTCAGCGAGCGGTGAGTGCCGGCTCGGTGGCGGCAGCGGCAGCCGCAGCCGCATGCGCATCCATGCGCTGCGCAGCCAGAATCGCGCCCGCCGTATCCGCCCGGGACGCGGCGACGACAAGTGCCCGCCCCGCCAGGGCATGTGCCCGCTGATGCAATCCGACGGACACCGGCCCACGACCGCCACCGCCGGCGGACGCAACCGCCGCACGGACGGGCGGACGCCCCCCACGCAGCCGTGTCACCTGCTCGGCCAGCCGTTCCGCGGCGGCATCGAGTTCGGCGGAGGCGGACGGTTCGAGCCCGCGGAGTTCGTCCGTGACCGCGAGCAGTGCCGCCAGATGACCGGCGAGCTGGATGTCCAGCTCCTCCTCGCGCGACCGATGGGGAAAGTCGGCGGTGCCGGCCATCGTGTGGACCGACTTGGTGCGGATCGGTTCGTACATGGGAGATGGCCTCCTGTGCTCTGACAGGAAGCCATCCTAGCTTAGATTTCGTCTAAAGTTGAGCAGACTCCGAAAACGCAGCCACCCGACCACGCAGGGTGACGAGGCGTCAGCTCTGTCCGTACCCGTCCAGGAAGTTCCCGATCCGGGTCACCGCGTCCGTCAGGTCCCGCGCGGTCGGCAGGGTGACGACCCGGAAGTGGTCGGGTTCCGGCCAGTTGAAGCCCGTACCCTGCACGACCATGATCTTCTCGCTGCGCAGCAGGTCCAGCACCATCCGCCGGTCGTCCTTGATCTTGTAGACCTTCGGATCGAGGCGCGGGAAGAGATAGAGCGCACCCTTCGGCTTCACGCAGGTCACGCCCGGAATCTGCGTCAGCAGCTTGTGCGCCACGTCCCGCTGCTCGCGCAGTCGCCCGCCGGGCAGGACGAGGTCGTTGATGGTCTGCCGCCCGCTGAGAGCGGCGACGACACCGTGCTGACCTGGCATGTTCGCGCAGAGCCGCATGTTGGCGAGGATCGTCAGCCCCTCGATGTACGAGTCGGCGTGCGCCCGCGGCCCGGAGATCGCCATCCAGCCCACCCGGTACCCGGCCACGCGGTACGCCTTCGACATTCCGTTGAAGGTGAGGGTGAGCAGGTCGGGGGCGACCTTGGCGGTCGGGGTGTGCACGGCCTCGTCGTACAGGATCTTGTCGTAGATCTCGTCCGAGCAGACCAGCAGGTTGTGGCGGCGGGCGATGTCGGTGAGGCCCCGCAGCATCGCCTCGTCGTAGACCGCGCCCGTCGGGTTGTTCGGGTTGATGATCACGATCGCCTTGGTGCGGTCCGTGACCTTCCGCTCCACGTCCGCGAGATCGGGCATCCAGTCGGACTGCTCGTCGCAGCGGTAGTGGACGGCGGTGCCGCCGGAGAGGGAGACGGCGGCGGTCCACAGGGGGTAGTCCGGTGCGGGTACGAGTACCTCGTCGCCGTCGTCCAGCAGGCCCTGCATCGCCATCACGATCAGCTCGGACACGCCGTTGCCGATGAAGACGTGCTCGACGTCCGTCTCTATGCCGAGGGTCTGGTTGTGCATGACCACGGCGCGGCGGGCCGCGAGCAGGCCCTTCGCGTCGCCGTACCCGTGCGCCGACGACACGTTGCGGAGGATGTCCTCCAGGATCTCCGGCGGGCACTCGAAGCCGAACGCTGCGGGGTTTCCGGTGTTCAGCTTGAGGATGCGGTGGCCTGCTGCTTCCAGCCGCATCGCCTCCTCAAGGACCGGGCCCCGGATCTCGTAACAGACGTTGGCGAGCTTGGTCGACTGGATCACCTGCATGTTCGTGAGCTTACGGGCGGGTAGGGGTTGTCGCGCCGTGTTTTCCACCACGTGAGACGTCCGTCTTGGGGTGGGTGGTCGTGTGGGTGCGGGTCGGTGGGGGTTGCCTGCGCCGTTCCCCGCGCCGTTCCCCGCGCCCCTTGGGGGGTGCCCGCCGGCGGCTGCGATGCGGGTGCGGGCCGGTGGGGGCTGGCCGCGCAGTTCCCCGCGCCCCTTGGGGGTGGGGGTGCGCGTCTGTCTTCACGTGCGGGTCGGTGGGGGCTGATTGCGCAGTTCCCCGCGCCCCTTGGGGGGTGGGGGTGGGCGTCTGTTCTCACCTGCGGGCCGGTGAGGGCTGGCCGCGCCGTTCCCCGCGCCCCTTAGGGGGCGGGGGCTGTTGTGTGCCTGCGGTCAGTCCCCACCCGCCCGCAGGCAACACACATGGGTCCCCCCAAGGGGCGCACCCGGCGGCTGGAAATGGGTTCTTGTCGGGGTGGGGGAGGGGGCTGAGAATGCGCATGACAAAAACGGGAAGTGGTCGGAAGATCTTCGGCCGCTCACGTCACACGAGGGGACCCCCACATGAAAAAGCCTCTCCTTGCCGCGCTCGGCGCCCTGATGATCACAGGGACGGGCCTGGCAGCCCCGGCGGTGGCCGCCACCGAGACGAAGACCGCCACCAGCACACCCGCGGTCAGCGAATCCGCGGCCGGCGAACCCGCGGCCATCCAGGCCGTCACCTTCGCCGGCACCGTCTCGCTCAGCAACTGCTCCGGCTCCGTCGTGCGCTTCCCCGACTCCGAGGACGACGACCCGGCGCTGGTGATGTCGAACGGCCACTGCCTCGAAACCGGCTTCCCCGCGGCCGGCGAGGTCATCGTCGACCAGGCCTCCACCCGCACCTTCGGCCTGCTGAACTCCGCCGGCACCCGCGTAGCCACCCTGCGCGCCAGCAAGATCGCCTACGCCACGATGACCGACACGGACGTCTCCCTCTACCAGCTCACCACCACCTACGGGGCGATCAGGAGCTCGTACGGCATCAGCCCGCTGACCCTCAACGACACGCACCCGGTCGCCGGCACCGCCATCACGGTCGTCTCCGGCTACTGGAAGCGCACGTACGCCTGCAACGTCGACGGCTTCGCCTACCGCCTCAAGGAGGGTGCCTGGACCTGGAAGGACTCGGTCCGCTACACCTCCGCCTGCCAGACCATCGGCGGCACCTCGGGCTCACCCGTGATCGACAACGCCACCGGCAACGTCGTCGCCGTCAACAACACCGGCAACGAGGACGGCGGACGCTGCACCGACAACAACCCGTGCGAGGTGGACGAGAACGGCACCGTCACCGTCCGCGCGGGCATCAACTACGGCCAGGAGACCTACCAGATACCCGCCTGCTTCGGCCTCGACAGCAAACTCGACCTGAACGCGAGCGGCTGCACCCTGCCCAAGCCGTAACGAACCAGCCAGCCGGTCGGCGGGCGGTCAGCCAGCGGTACGGCGGACCGCCCGCCCCGCCAGCACTCCTGTCCGTCGCCCGTCCTCGATCACGAACCGCCCGTCGATCAGCACATGCGGGATGCCGGTCGGCAGTGTTCGCGGGACCGCAAAGGTCGAACCCGCGGCCACCGTCTCCGGGTCGAAGAGCACCAGATCCGCGCGGTACCCCTCCCTCACCAGCCCGCGGTCGGGCAGCCGCAGGCGTGCCGCGGGCCGTGAGGTGAGGTGGGCGACGCACTCCTCCAGACCGAGGACGCCCAGCTCCCTGACGTACCGGCCCAGGTACTGCGGGAAGGTGCCGTACGCCCGCGGATGCGGCTTGTCACCGCGCAGAATGCCGTCCGAGCCACCGGTGTGCACGCGGTGCCGCATGATCGTCTGCACGTTCTCCTCATGCCCCACGTGCTGAAGGATCGTCGACCCGAGACCGTCGTCGAGCAGCAGCCGACGCGCGGTCGTCCACGGCGCCTCGCCACGCGCGTCCGCCGACTCCTGGACCGTCCGCCCCACATACGAGGCAAGCGCCGGGTCGGCGACACCCGAAATCTCAATCGTGTCCCATTCGATGGGCACGCCATGACACCCGTCCGACCCCACCACCTCCATGTGGTGACGGATCCGTCCGGCCGTCCCGCCGTCCCTCAGCCGGGCCAGGGTCGCCTCCGGCCCGCCTTCACTCGCCCAACTGGGCAGCATCGCCACAAGAGTCGTACACCCGGGCGTGTACGGATACGTGTCAAGACTGATGTCCGCCCCACCGTCCAGCGCCTCATCGAGCAGCGCCAACAGCTCAGAGCCCCTTCCCTTGTTGACGCCGAAGTTCATGGTGGCGTGCGCGAGATGGAGTGAGCACCCGGCCTCGCGGGTCAGCTCCACCATCTCCCGGTAGGCGTCCAGGGCGCCGGCGCCGTACGACCGATGGTGCGGGCAGTAGTAGCCGTCGTACTCGGCGACCACCCGGCACAGTTCGGTCAGCTCGGCGTCCTTGGCGTACATGCCGGGGGTGTACGTGAGCCCCGACGACATGCCGACCGCGCCCTCACGCATCCCGTCGGCGACCAACTGCCGCATCCGCCCCAGCTCTTCGGGTGTCGCCTCCCGGTCGTCCCAGCCGACGGCAAGCATCCGCACAGCACCTTGAGGAATCAGATAGGCGGCGTTGACGGCGATCCCTTCCCCACCGAACCCGTGGTCCAGGCGGTCGAGGTATTCCCCCACCGAGCGCCAGCTGAAGTCGATGTCGTCCCCGCTGCCGTTCCAGCCGGTGATCGCGCGGCGCACCTCGGCGAGCGTGCGGTCGTCGACGGGGGCGTACGACAGCCCGTCCTGCCCGATGACCTCCAGTGTGACCCCCTGGGCCACCTTGGCGCTGTGATCGGGATCCCGCAGCAGGGCCAGATCACTGTGGGCGTGCATGTCGATGAACCCGGGAGCCAACACCAGCCCCTCGGCATCCACCACCCGACGGGCGACGGGCCTCAGGCACCCGGCAGCGGCCGCCTCCTGCATCACGGTCGTGATCCTGCCGCCCTCGATCCCCACGTCGGCCCGGAAGGACGGGCCTCCGCTGCCGTCGACGACGTCCACGTCACGGATGACGAGATCCAGCATGGCGAGCTCCTAGAAGTAGGTGCGGACGTAGTCGACGACGGTGCCGTCCTGCTCCACCACAGGAATCAGCTGCCACTTGTCGAACGAGGTGCAGGGATGCGAGAGCCCCATCCCCACCCAGTCACCGACCTCCAGCGAAGCGCCCTCGGCGGTCCGGATCCAGGCGTGCTGGTCGGACAGGGAGGTGACATCGATACCCTCCGCGGCCCGCTCCCCACCCTCCCCCCGCACGACCTGCACGACGGGCAGGTCCAGGTCGTATGCGGCGTCGCGCTTACCGGCGTTGGCGAAGGCCTGCTCGGCCGAGGGCCGGGAGACGACCTGCGCCCACAGCCGGAAGGCAGGCTGCAGAGCGCCCTCCTCGGGAACCCGCACGAAGGGCGTCACTTCCCGGTAGTGCCCGTCGTCGTGCGAGACATAGGCACCCGACCGCAGCAACTTCAGCGCAGGCAGCGACAGCTCAGGCAACTCACCAAAGACATCAGCGACAGCATCGAACCAGGCACTGCCCCCCGCACTCACCACGATCTCGTCGAGCCCCGCCCCCGCGAACCGCCCCGCCTTGTCGAAGTCCACGACCAGGCCGGTGAGCCGCCGCAGCCAGGCCCGTACCCGCTCGGGATCGGCGTCCGGCACCTCACCCTCGTACCCCGCGACCCCGACGAGCCGAAGTGTCTCCACCCCGGCCACGGCGTCGGCGACGACCGCGCACTCGGCCTCGGTCCGCACTCCGGTCCGGGCACCCTCACCCGCCGCGAGCTCGACGACGACGTCCACGGGCCGCGAGGAGGAGACCCCACGCAGCGCGGCGTCCATCAACTCGACCCCCCGCACGGAGTCGACGTAACAGACGAACCGAAACGAGGGATCGTCGGCCAACTGACTGGCAATCCAACCAAGCGCAGCAGCATCGACCAACTCATTGGCCAGAAAGACCCGCTGGACACCGAAGGCACGAGCCACCCGCACCTGATGAGGCACGGCAAGCGTGATGCCCCAGGCCCCATGCTCGATCTGCCGCCAAAAAAGCTGAGGAGCCATGGACGTCTTGCCGTGCGGAGCAAAAACAAGACCGTGCCGCTCCGCGTACGTCTCCATGAGCCGCAGGTTGTGCTCAAGCCGCTCGGCGGAGAGGGCGAGCAACGGCGTGGTGAACCCACCGCTGAACAGATTGCGGCGCTCAAGAGCCAGCTCGCCGACGGTCAGCCCCTCGGCGTCGGGCGGAAGACCTTTGAACCGATGGTCGACAGGCTCATCGGCGAGCGAGGCAAGACGTTCCCTGCCACGAGCAGAGACGGAGTCGGCGGCCATAGCGCGAGCCTCCTTCATAGAGGCCATTGCATCCTCCGCAATGGCCATTGCGTGTCACGCTTACTGCTGTCTAACATCTCGGCCAACGCCGGGTCAACGGAGCCGCCCAGACCCACGGCAGAGACAGGAGCCCCCACCACCGTGACCCGCAACGGACCGCCCGAACGCGACGACACCCAGCGCCCTCCGGCCGCGGCGGAGGTCGTCACCCTCGGCGAGTCCATGGTCACGTTCCTGCCCTCCCGCCCAGGCCGCCTCGCCGACGTACCGACCTTCGAGCGCGCGATCGGCGGCGCGGAATCCAATGTGGCGTGCGTCCTGGCAGCAGCCGGCCACACCACCAAGTGGGTCAGCAGAGTCGGCGCGGACGGCTTCGGCGACCACCTCCTGGAGACGATCGCGTCCTACGGCGTGGACACCTCCGCCGTACAACGCGACACCACCCGCCCCACAGGCATCTACTTCCGCACGGCCGGCGACAGATCAACCGACGCCCACGAGGTGGCGTACTACCGCACAGGCTCCGCAGCCTCAGCGATGTCCCCCACCACGGTCGACCTCAAGGCCCTCCGGTCGGCGGACATCCTCCACCTCTCCGGCATCACGGCGGCCCTCTCCACCACGTGCCGCACTCTCCTGCAAACCCTCACGGCCCCTCGCCCAAGCGCCCCAACCCCCCGCCCGAGTGACCCCACCCCCCGCCCACTGATCTCCTTCGACGTGAACTACCGGGAGGGGCTCTGGCCGGACGCCACCACGGCGGGCGACACCCTCCTCGCCCTGGCCCGAGGCGCGGACCTGGTCTTCGTGGGCGAGGACGAGGCAGAGGAGGCCTGGGGCATCACAGGAGGCCCCACAGCCATCCGAGAGGCACTCCCGGAACCTCAACTCCTGGTGATCAAGAACGGCAGCCAAGGCGCCACGCTCTTCGAGTCGACCCCCTCCCCCCACCCCCACCCGCACCCGCCCACGGACGCGAGGGGGCGTACCGGGGGGTGTTCGCCCGCAGGCGCCGGTGCGTCAACCGCGCTCCCCTCCAAAGCCCCCTGTTCCGCACCGGACCGAGGACGGACACCCCCCGGTACGCCCCCGCCCCACACTCCACGCGAGGGCGACACAGTGACGGAGGCCGACGCCCTCAAGGTCGACGTAGTAGCCACAGTGGGAGCAGGCGACGCCTTCGCAGCAGGCTTCCTCTCCGCGACCCTCCGCGGCCTCCCCGCAAAACACCGCCTCCGCCACGGCCACCTCATGGCCGCAGCAGCCCTCACCACCCCCGGCGACCTGGCCACACCCCCCTCCCGCGCCGACGCCGACCGCCTGGCCGCCCTGGACGACACCGAGTGGGGGAGACTTCGACTCGCCCCCGGCTGGACGAACACCGCAGACCGGGCCCAGGAGGAGGTACCGACCCCATGAGCCAGACAGTCGACCGAGCGCTGAGCATCCTGCCGCTGCTCGCCGAGGGCCCCGCCGACCTAGGACAGGTCGCCGACCGCCTGGACGTCCACAAGTCCACAGCCCTCAGGCTCCTGCGCACCCTCCACGAACACGGCCTGGTCTACCGCCAGTCCGACCAGCGCTACCGCCTCGGCGCCCGCCTCTTCGCACTGGCCCAGGAAGCCGTGGAGAACCTGGACGTCCGCGAGATCGCCCACCCCCACCTGGTACGCCTCAACGAAAATATCGGCCACACAGTCCACCTGGCGGTACACGAGGACGGCGAAGTCCTCTACATCGACAAGGTCGACAGCCGCTACCCGGTCCGCATGTACTCCCGCATCGGCAAACCGGTAGCCATCACCGTCGCAGCGGTCGCCAAGCTCCTCCTCGCAGACCTCCCCGACCCCGAGCGCCGAGCCTTCACGGAGAAGCTCGACTACCCCATGTACACGCCCCGTTCGACCCCCAGCGCCTCCGCCTTCCTGCGGGAGCTGGACAAGGTCAAGGAACAGGGCTGGGCCACCGACCTCGGAGGCCACGAGGAGTCCATCAACTGCGTGGCGGCCCCCATCCGGGGCACCGACGGACGCGTAGTGGCAGCCATGTCCGTCTCGGCCCCGAACGTAGTGGTCACGGCGGACGAACTCCTCACCCTGCTCCCCCTGGTCCGCCGCACAGCGGAGGCCATCAGCGCCGAGTACTCAGGCAAGACCCCGACAAAGGAACCAAACACATGACCGACAAGACCGCCCTGACCCCCAAGACCCACACCACCCCGCCCGCCAAGTTCTCGCACGGCGTCAGGAAGGGCAACATCCTCCAGGTCGCGGGCCAGGTCGGCTTCCTGCCCGCGGTGGAGGGCCAGCCGCCGACCCCCGCGGGCCCGACCCTGCGCGAGCAGACGCTCCAGACGCTCGCCAACGTCAAGGCCATTCTCGAAGAGGGCGGCGCCTCCTGGGACGACGCGATGATGATCCGCGTCTACCTCACGGACGTGGACCACTTCGCAGAGATGAACGAGATCTACAACGCGTACTTCCAGGACCAAAACCTCACCGCACCCCCCGCGGCCCGCACCACGGTCTACGTGGGCCTGCCGGCCGGCCTCCTGATCGAGATCGACGCCCTGGCGGTCCTGACCGCCTGAGCGGAAAAAACTCCCCCCCACAAATCCCGCACGACATACGGCGATACCCCCTGCCCAAAAAAAGAGGCCCTCCCCATGACCCCACTCCTCGCAGCAGCCCCAACAGCCCCAGAAATCCCACCCCACACGGGAGGCCTGCTCCTCCTCCTGGACGGCACGGCAGGACTCCTGACCGTCGCGGCCCTGGGCATCGTTCTTCTGCTGGTCCTGATCATCAAGGTCAGACTCCAGCCGTTCGTAGCCCTGCTGGCGGTCTCCATAGCGGTGGGCCTCTCCGCAGGCCTCTCCGTCACGGAACTCTTCGGCACGGTCCAGAAATCGACGTCCGTCTCGATGATCGAGTCGGGCATGGGCGGCATCCTCGGCCACGTGGCGATCATCATCGGCCTGGGCACGATGCTGGGCGCGATCCTGGAGGTGTCGGGCGGAGCGGAGGCACTCTCCACCCGCCTGCTGAACCTCTTCGGTGAGAAGCGCGCCCCCCTGGCCATGGGCCTCACCGGCCTGATCTTCGGCATCCCGGTCTTCTTCGACGTGGGCATCTTCGTCCTGGCGCCGATCGTCTACGCGGCAGCCAAGCGCTCGGGCAAGTCGATTCTGCTCTACTGCATGCCCCTGCTCGCGGGCCTGTCGATGACGCACGCGTTCCTGCCGCCGCACCCCGGCCCGGTGGCCGCCGCGGGCCTGTTCAAGGTGGACCTCGGCTGGGTCATCCTGATGGGCATCGTCGTGGGCATCCCGGCCGTACTCGCGGCTTGGGCGTACGCGGCCTGGATCGGCAAGCGCCTCTTCGTCCCCGTACCGCAGGACATGCTGGAAGCGGCGGACGAGGCGAAGGCGGCGGTGGCCGAAGAGCGAGCGGCCCGCCGAGCGGCAGCCCGCTCCACAGGAGGGCCCGACAACGCAGCCGCAGGCGAAGCAGGAACCGTCGCCACCACCACGCCCCCCGACGACTACGCGGAAGAACCGGTCCCCCTCCCCACGGTCTTCCTGATCATCGGCACCCCCCTGCTGCTGATCCTGGCCGCGACGTTCTCCTCGATCGCGCTGGACCCGTCGACCTTCCGCTCGGTCATCGAGTTCTTCGGCCACCCCTTCGTCGCGCTGACGATCGCGCTGCTGATGGCGTACTACCTGCTGGGCATCAGGCGAGGCTGGTCCCGCAAGTCCCTGGAGACGGTCTCCACGTCATCCCTGAAGCCGGTGGGCAACATCCTGCTGGTGGTGGGCGCGGGCGGTGTCTTCGGCGCCGTACTCAAGGGCTCGGGCATCGCGGACGCACTCGCGGACACGTTCAACGACGTGGGCCTGCCGGTCATCGTGCTGGCCTACCTGATCTCGGTCGTCCTGCGCGTGGCCCAGGGCTCGGCAACGGTGGCCATCGTCACCACGGCGGGCATTGTGGTCCCGCTGGTGGAGGGCCAGGACCTGTCCCAGGCGCACCTGGCACTGGTCATCATGGCGATCTCGGCCGGCTCGATCTTCGCCTCGCACGTCAACGACGGCGGCTTCTGGATCGTCGCCAAGTATTTCGGCATCTCCGAACGAGACACCCTCAAGTCATGGACGGTCCTGGAGACGGTGCTGTCGGTGGCGGGCTTCGTGATGGCGGCGGCACTGAGCGTCTTCATATAACGATGTAGCGGGACGAACCGGAGTCCGACTGTTCCTGACACAGGATCGTCGACCATACTGCCCGCTGTGGAGCAGCGCATAGGACCCAACATCCAGCCCCTGCAAGGTGCCGCGGTCGACCCGGCGGCCGTGCCCGGCATCACGGGCCCGCGCCCCGCCGAGCCCGCGAAGCCGGAGCCGTCGGACGCCGTCTCTTCCGAGGCGGCGTCCGACGCGGCGACAAAGGAGGAACAGGAACCCTCCAACAAGCACGAGCCCGCCGAACCGGACGAGCCCGAGGCCCCCCCGACCCCCGAGGACCCCCCAGCCCCCGAAGGCGCCCCGGTCTTCGAGGCATCGGACCGCCGAGCGAAGATCGTCGCGGACCACAAGGGCGTACGGCTGACCCTGGACGACCAGGAGGCCGAGTTCCGCTGGGACGAGATCGGCGCGGTGGAGACGGAGTCCCCGCGGTTCGGGAAGCGTTTCACCATCACGGTGCACACCCCCGACCGCCGCTGGTACCCGCTGGAGATCGAGGCGAAGTCACGCTCGGACTTCGCGGAGTTCGAGGCGGACCTGGACAAGGTCCTGGACGCCTACTTCGAGGAAGCGGAAGAGGCTCAGGAGAGCGCCTCTTAAGGGGCGCGGGGAACTGCGAGCCCAGCCACAACAAACCCGCAGTTCCCCAGAACCCCTCCTCACCGCAGCCCACCGAAGGTCAGGCGCAGTACTGCGCCTCCTTACCGATGGACCGGTACATGCAGTCGGCGTTCTCCAGCAGCTGCAGCACCGCGTCCCGGTTCCGCGAGGTCTCCCGCTCGATGACCTCGTCGGGCGGATAGAACCCGCCCCCGCCACTGGACGACGGATACATCTCGAAGGTGTAGCCGAAGATCTTCTGACTGCCCCACAGATAGTCGTCGATCGACCCGTCGGTGATGTACAGGTCGCTCGACTGCTCCGGCGTGTACCCGTTGCTGGCGGCCATCTTCTGCCCGACCGCGGCGAACGCGTTGCGGTCGTCCGCCGTCATCCCGGTAGCGGTGTCCGCGGTGGTGTACCCGAAGGGCCACAGCACCAGCTCGCTGTACGTGTGGAAGTCCACGCCCGCCTTGATCTGCTGGGTGCCGCCGACGACCCGGCTGCGGACGAAGTCGGCGACGACCTTCACCTCGGGCGCGGACTCGGCCGAGGGGCCCCGGTAGGTCTCGGACGAGGTGGACCCGGAGGACCCGCCACAGCACCCCCACCGGTAGTTCCAGTTGCGGTTCAAGTCGGTCCCGACCGCCGAACTACCGCTGTTCGGCTGCCGATTCTTCCGCCAGGACCGGTACGCCCCGGTGGCGATGTCGTACTCGCCGCCGTCCGGGTTCAGATCCGGCACGATCCAGATCTCCCGGTTGTTCACCATGTTGGTGACGCGGGAGTCCGACCCGTACCCCGCGCCCAGCTCCCGCAGCAGGTACAGCGCCATCTCCACGGTGAGGTGCTCGCGCGCGTGCTGGTGGTGGGTGAACAGCACCTCGGGCTCGGCCTCGTCGGTCGCGACGTTGTCGCTGATCTTGATGGCGATGATGTCCCGGCCCTGGTACGACTTCCCGATCACGCGCTTGCTCATGATGCCCGGGTAAGCGGACAGCCGCTGGTTGATCTCCGTGTTCATCTCGGCGTAGTTGTGATAGCGCGAGTCGGCGGAGGGGAAGTCGAGAACGCCGACGTCGGCGGCGCTGGACCGGTCGGGCGCGGCGCCGAGGGACGAGATCTCGTACCCCAGCCGCCGCAGTTCCTTGGCCTGGGCCGCGCGCCCCGAGACGACGACCGTCTCTTCGTCGGCCTCGTCGATGGAGACGCCGGTCCGAGCGATCGCCGTACGGACGGCGGAGGTGCTGCCGTGCACATGGATCTCGTACTGGCGGATCTCGTCCGTGTCGGAGGCGGGAGCCCTGCCGGGGGCGGCTCCCGCGTCGGTCATGGCGGCGACGGGCGCCGCGAGAGCCAGCGCGAGGAGCGTGGCGAGAGCAGCGGAACGCCGCCCACGTCTGTCACGAAAACGCATTGATCCTCCTGTTTTCTCCATGGAATCCGGGATCACCGGAAATGTGGGGATTGGAGCGGGGGATGGCTGTGCGGTGTGGCGCTCATCGTGGAGCCATGGCATGTCCGGGTCAAGCTCAGCCCGGAACCCGACACCGGAATCAGGCCGAAATCGAACCGGTCCCGCCGCTCGACCACCCCTCGAACAGGCAGTTCACGCTGTGCACATCAGGTGGGGATCGGCGCACGCCCTCTTGTGCCGCGGATCTCTTTACGCTTTCTTGATCGGCATGGCGGACACCTCGGGACACGCGGACACCAGGGACTCGGGCGGCAAGGCCGGTGACGGCGGCGCCCCGTCCCCTCGTAAATCCAGTTGGAAGTACATCGGCCCCGGCATCGTGGTCGCCGCGACCGGCGTGGGCGCGGGCGACCTCGTCGCCACGCTGATCGCGGGCTCGAACTTCGGCTACACCCTCCTGTGGGCGGCCGTAATCGGCTGCCTCGTCAAGATCTCCCTCGCCGAGGCGGCGGGCCGCTGGCACCTGTCCACCGGCCGGACCCTCTTCGACGGCTGGGCGAGCCTCGGCCGCTGGACGTCATGGTTCTTCGTCGCGTACGTCGTGATCTGGGGCTTCGTCTACGGGGCGGCGGCCATGTCCTCGTCGGGCCTGCCTCTGCAGGCGCTGTTCCCGGACGTCATGGACCTCAAGTGGTGGGCGATCCTGACCGGCCTGGTGGGTCTGGTCTTCGTCTGGTTCAACAAGTACGCGGTCTTCGAGAAGGTCATGACGGTCCTGGTCGGCGTCATGTTCGTCGTCACGGTGTACCTGGCGATCCGCGTCACCCCGAACCTGGGCAAGGCGTTCGCGGGCCTGCTCCCGGTGCTCCCCGACGAGAAGGACTCGATCCTCAACACGCTCGGCCTGATCGGCGGCGTCGGCGGCACGATCACGCTCGCCGCGTACGGCTACTGGGTCAACGCGAAGGGCTGGACGAACACCGGCTGGATGAAGGTGATGCGGCTCGACAACCGGGTCGCCTACATCACGACGGGCATCTTCGTCATCGCCATGCTGTTCGTGGGGGCGGAGATCCTGCACTCCTCCAACGTCGCGATCGCGAGCGGCGACAAGGGCCTGATCCAGCTCGGGGACATCCTGGAGGACGAGTACGGCACGGCGACCGCCAAGTTCTTCCTGATCGGCTTCTTCGCCACGTCGTTCACCTCACTGATCGGCGTCTGGCACGGCGTGAGCCTGATGTTCGCGGACTTCGTGGAACGCTTCCGCAAGGACAGGGCCGCGTCCGCCGCGCAGCGCACCAACCCGCAGAACCCCACCCCGGAGGCCCCCGCCCCCACCCCCGCCTCCGGCGAGGAGGTCGCATCCGGCGCCCACGAGAAGTCCTGGCCGTTCCGCGCGTACCTCCTCTGGCTGACCTTCCCGCCCATGGTCCTGCTCTTCGAGGGCCAGCCCTTCCGCCTGATCATCCTGTACGGAGTCCTGGGCGCGGCCTTCCTGCCCTTCCTGGCCCTCACCCTGGTCTGGCTCCTCAACTCCGACCGAACACCCCCCGAGTGGCGCAACGGACTCCTGAGCAACGCCATGCTGACGATCGCGGGCCTGCTCTTCGTGGTCCTGTGCGTGAAGCAGATCTGGGACCAGCCGTGGGCGGACTTCTTCTAGTTCCGCAGCCGGAACACGACGCGGCGCCGCACCGGTGCGTACAACACCGGTGCGGCGCCGAAAAAGTGAAAGCTTCGCCGCCAAGGCAGCGTGTCCGCGCTACGGCAGCGCGTGCACGTGCGGCCCCACCGCGTTCGACCACGCGTTGCCCGCCGTGGCGTCCCAGTTCGTGGACCAGGTCATCGCGCCGCGCAGGTCCGGGTAGGTCCTGGACGGCTTGAAGGAACCGCAGTTCGTGCCCTTGGCCAGGCAGTCCAGGGCGTTGTTCACGATGGTCGGGGAGACGTAGCCGCTGCCCGCGCCGCGTGTCGACGCCGGGACGCCGAGGCCGACCTGGGACGGGGCGAGGCCACCCTCCAGCTGGATGCAGGCGAGGGCGGTCAGGAAGTCCACCGAGCCCTGCGAGTACACCTTGCCGTCGCAGCCGAGCATCGAACCGCTGTTGTAGTACTGCATGTTGACGACCGTGAGGATGTCCTTGATGTTCAGGGCCGTCTGGAAGTACGTGTTCGACGTGGACTGCATGTCGATGGTCTGCGGTGCCATCGTGATGATCAGTGAGGAGCCGGCCTTCGAGGACAGGGACCGCAGCGCCTGCGTCATGTACGTGGCGTTGAGCCCGTTCTCCAGGTCGATGTCGACGCCGTCGAACCCGTACGTCTGCATCAGTGAGTAGACGGAGTTCGCGAAGTTCGTCGCCGAGGCGGCGTCGTTCACCGCGACCGTGCCGCGCTCGCCGCCGATCGAGATGATCACCTTCTTGCCCGCGGCCTTCTTGGCCTGGACGTCGGCCTTGAACTGGTCGACGGTGTAGCCGCCGAGCCCGGCCGAGTCGAGGTTGAAGGTCACGGAGCCCGGCGTGGAGGTGGCGTCCGCGAAGGACACCGCGATGATGTCGTACTGGGACGGGACGTCGGAGATCTTCTGGACGGCCGCGCCGTTGTTGAAGTTCTGCCAGTAGCCGGTCACCGCGTGCTTGGGCAGGTTGCCCCCGCCGCCCGAGGACGCCTTGGTGGTCCCGGTGACCGCGGTCGACTTCGCCGACTCACCGGCCGTGTTCGTCGCGGTGACCTGGAAGGAGTAGGAGGTGGAGGCGGCCAGCCCGGTGACGGTGGCCGAGGTGCCGGTCACCGCCGCGACCTTCGTACCGCTGCGGTAGACGCTGTAGCCGCTCGCTCCCGACACCGGGTTCCAGGCCAGGGAGACGGAGGAGGAGGTCGTGGAGGCCACGTTCAGGCCGGCGGGGGTCGCGGGGACCACCGGGTCGGGGTCGCCCGTGCCGCCGCCCCCGTCGGGTCCGAACACGGACACGTCGTCGGCGAAGTAGGCGGCCTGTCCGTACCAGCCGTGGGTGTAGACCGTCACGGACGTGGTGTTGGCGCCCGTCGTGAAGGACGTCGTCAGCTGCTTCCAGGACGAGGAGTCAGGCGTCCAGGTCGACACGTCCGTCGTCCCCGTGCCGCTCGCGCCGAGGTACGCGTACCCGCCCTGCACCCAGGCGCTCAGCGTGTAGCTGGAGTTGGGCTTCACGGCCACGGTCTGGCTGCAGCGGGCGTTGTCCTGCCCGGCCGGGGTGGCCTTCAGGGCGGCGGCGCCCCCGTGCACGGGGGAGGAGACGGTGGCGCCGCTGGCCGCCGAGCAGGTCCAGTTGGACAGCCCCGACTCGTAGCCGGCGTTCTTGGTGTTGTTGACGTCCGCGGCCGAGGCCTGGCCGGCACCGGCGAGGGAGAGGGCGGACGCGGCGAGTACGGCGGCGAGGGCGCCGGCCCAGGTCCGTCTGCGTCTGGGCATGCCTGATACGCGGTCCACTGGGGCCTCCGGTGGGGGAGTGGGGGTGCGGGAGGGGACAAGAGCCTGTTGCACAGGCCCTGACACGGTGGCCACCGTCGCCTCTCCAAACTGGTCCAGACCAATCAGGTTGTCAAGACCTTTGGCGAGGCCAACACGCCTGTCGCGCCGCAGAGTTGAGGCATATGCGGATCACTCTGTGTGGATCATGTCGCACGTTGCGTGAATTGATCTCAAGTTTCCGGTGTTGAGCGGCGCACGCCGTGGATAAGGTGCAGTTGCGGAAGGACGCCACAGTGGCAAGTTGTGTCCGTCCGTGAGGGATTGATGGCGTTGTTCACGACAATATTCGGGCGATACAGGGGCGATCTGGGACGCGGTTGACCACCCCGTCCCAGTGAACGGGGTGGTGTGCAGCGTGCCGACCGCGATAGCCGTCACCAGTTCCGATCTGGTGCTCCCGCCGCACGACCGGCAGACCCCGCCCGCCGCCGTTCAGCCCCTCGACGGCCTCGAAGCCTCCCTCACGGCCATGTACGCCCTCATCGAGCAGCACGGCTATGTGATCGCGCTCTATCCGTCCTCCGCGCCGGCCGGGGTGATCCGGCGGCTGCACGCGGTGCGCTCCGTCCTGGAGACCGACCGCATCGCCCTGCTCGCCCTCGACCTGCCACCGCTCGGCCTCGCCCTGCTCGCCCAGCAGCTGCGCCAGCTCTCCGTCTGCGACTTCAGCCCCGGAGTGCTCGCCTCCTCCGCGCGGCTGCTCGCCCACTACATCTACTCGGGCGCCCTGCTGAACTCGGTCGCCAGACTCGACCGCATCCCGGTCTCCCTCAAGTCCCACGCCAAGTCTTGGGTGCCGGGCGCCCAGTTCGCCGTACTGGCCACGCCGCGACCCCAGCTCGTGCGCGTCGGGCAGGAGGAGCTGACCGGGCCCGAGTTCGGGACGCGGATGCTCGTCGCGGCCGGGCAGCTGCCCGCCGACTGGCTCACCGGGACGCTCGCCCCCGCCTGGCACGTCCAGGGCGTCGCGACCGTGCCGCTGCCCGCCGAGTCGGCCCGCTGGTGGGGCACCGGCAAGGTCGCCGAGTTCGCCGCGGGCCTCTACGACGTCTCCGTGCTCTACCAACTGGTCTCGTCCGTACGGCGCGAGGAATGCCACTGGTGCGGTCTCGAACTCATCGGGGACCGCTGCGGTTTCTGTGCGGCGCCGCTGCCGCCACCCTCGTCGAACGAGCTTCCGACGGCGCTCGCGCGGGCAGCCTCTTCGGTACGCGCCCTGCCCCGAGGGGCCATGTGAGCCCCGCACGTCAGGCACGTACACCTGAATAACGGTGCATACCTGAATAACGGTGAATACCTTGCAGCACCCTCTGTTACCGGTGAATACCCCTTGAACTCGGCATTGTCCCCACGAGGTGAGATGTAGTGAACTCGCGCCAGCGCCGCGGCGTCATCCTGCTGGTCCTCTCGGTCCTGTGCGCCGTGGGCGCCTTCGCCGGAGTGCTCTCGGTGATCCGCGACGTGAACTCGAAGGTCGGCCCCGAGGTCGCGGCGTACCGCCTGAAGGACGACATCGCGCCCTACAAGGCGCTGTCGGCCGACCAGTTCGAGAAGGTCTCGATGCCCGAGCGGTGGCTGTCGTCCACCGCCGTCACCCGCCTCTCCCAGGTCCGCGGCAAGATCGCCGTCACGCAGCTGAAGAAGGGCTCGCTGCTCCAGACGGACATGATCGTCGACCGGCCCTCCCTGCAGGCCGGCCAGCAGGAGATCGCGATCCTGATCGACGCGGCGACCGGCGTGGCGGGCAAGATCAACCCGGGCTCGCGGGTCAACATCTACGCCACGTTCAAGGACGAGAGCGACAACGGCAAGGACCAGTCGAAGGTCATCGTGCAGAACGCCCGCGTCATCGACGTCGGCAAACTGACGGCGCTCGAACCCGGCCAGTCCAGCAACGACCGCCGCCGCACCGCCACCGAGGCCGTCCCCATCACGTTCGCCCTCGACACCGCCGACGCCCAGCGCGTCGCGTACGCCGAGTCGTTCGCCGAACACGTCCGCCTCGCCCTGATCGCGGGCGGCGCCGACGCCACCGTCGCCCCCGGCGACCGCTCGTACACCCTCGACGAGGACAAGTAGGAGGCCATGATGCGCTCACAGCCTGTGCTCCCAGTCCCCCCGAGGCCGTCACACGCGAGGGCGTGCCGATGACCATCCGCATCCTGCCCGCCGTCGGCGACATCGACTCGGCCCGCGCCCTCAGCACCCTCCTGAGCCAGCTCGCCGACGCCGAACCCGCCCCGCCGGTGCCCGACACCACGGCCCTGCTGGACACCCTGGCCCGGCTGGCCGCCGAATCCCTCGACGAACTGCCCGAGGTCGTCCTGGTCCACGAGCGGATCGGCCCGGTCCCCGCCCTCGACGTCATCCGCGACCTGGTCATGCGCTTCCCGGCCGTCGGCGTCGTCCTCATCACCGCCGACACCAGCACCGGCGTCCTGACCGCCGCCATGGACTCCGGCGCGCGCGGCATCGTCGGCCTGCCGCTCGGCTACGACGCCCTCGCCGAACGCGTCCAGGCCGCCGCCGCCTGGTCCACCGGCATGCGCCGCCACCTGGGCAGCGCCACCCCCGAGCTGTACACGGGCCCCGGCGGCTCGATCGTCACGGTGACCGGCGCGAAGGGCGGCGTCGGCGCGACCGTCACCGCCGTCCAGCTAGCCCTGGCCGCCCAGGCCTCGGGCCGCTCGGTCGCCCTGCTCGACCTGGACCTCCAGTCCGGCGACGTCGCCTCGTACCTGGACGTGCAGTTCCGCCGCACCATCGCCGACCTCGCCGCGATCAGCGACATCAACCCGCGCGTGCTCCAGGACGCCGTCTACGCCCACGACACCGGCCTCGGTCTGCTCCTGGCCCCCGCCGAGGGCGAACGCGGCGAGGAGATCACCGACCGCGTCGCCCGGCAGGTCCTGGGCGCCCTGCGCTCCCGCTACGACCTCGTCGTCGTCGACTGCGGCGCCCAGCTGAACGCCGCGAACGCCGCCGCCGTCGAACTCGCCGACCAGGCCCTGCTCCTGGTCACCCCCGACGTGGTGGCCGTCCGCGCCGCCAAACGGATGGTCCGCATGTGGGACCGCCTCCAGATCCGCAAGGCGGAGGAGACCCGCACGGTCGTCAACCGCTTCGCCCGCGGTACGGAGATACAGCCGTCCCTGGTCGAACGCGTCACCGGCACCAAGGTCGTCCGCACCACGGTCCCCGCCGCGTTCAAGGAACTCCAGTCCGTCGTCGACGCGGGCCGGATGCAGGACCTGGACGCCCGCTCGACGGTCAAGCAGGCCCTGTGGGCGCTGGCGGGCGAGCTGGGCCTGATGGCCGAACAGCCCGCGGGCGGCGGCGGCCGGCGCCGCAAGATCTCCTCGGACAAGGACAGGGGCTCCCTCTCCCTGCGCCGCAAGGGCGGCGACCGGGGCGCGGTCACCCTCGAATTCGCCGGCATGTTCCCGATCCTGCTGGTCGTGATGACGATCCTGTGGCAGTGCGCGCTGTACGGCTACACGTACTCCCTCGCCGGGAACGCGGCGGACGAGGCGGCACGGGCGGCGACCGCCGCGTACGCGATCGACGGGGATGTCGGCGGTGCCTGCAGCGCCGCCGGAGGGAAGCACCTGCCGGGTGCCTGGGACGGCGCCGGGATCGACTGCGGCATCGAAGGCCCGGTCATGAAGGCCACGGTCACCGCTCAGGTGCCCCTGTTCTTCCCGGGCTTCGACGTGGGCTGGCCGGTCGAGGGAACGGCCGGCGCCGCACTGGAGGGGGACGACTGATGAAGCGTCTCGCGCGACGCCTGCGACGGCGGTTACGGGACCGGGACGACCGGGGCGTGTCCATGCTGGAGTTCGCCGGTTTCCTGCCGATCCTGCTGCTCGTCGGGATGGCCGCCATCCAGCTCGGCCTGATCGGCTACGGCATCAACCAGGCCGGTTCGGCGGCGCGGGCCGCCGCACGGGCCGCCTCGCAGGGCGACGACGGGGGAGCGGCGGGGACGGCGGCGGTGAGCGGCTGGCTCAGCCCGAACGTGTCGGCCGCCGAGGGCGCGGACGTCACCACCGCGACGGTCACGCTCCAGGTCCCCGCCGTCATCCCCCTCCTGCCGAGCGTGACCGTGCAACGCGAGGCCACGATGCCCACCGACGACTGACTGCGCGACCGATCCACCGCACGACAGACCCACCGCACGACCGACTGACCGTACGACCGACAGACCGTACGGCTGAAAGACCGCAGGACCGTACAGCCGCTCGACCGTTAGACCGCTAGACCGCTAGACCGCTTGACCGCTTGACCGAGAGGAGTTGAAGACATGAGCCTGCGAGCCCGTATCGCCGCCCCCGAAGAGGGCGGAGCCGGTCGCGAGGACGGACATCTCGTCGCCGTCTACCGTGCCAAGCTGCTGGAGGAGATCGACCTCGCGGAGATGTCGAGCCTCGCGGCCGCTGAACGGCGCATACGCCTGGAGCGCGTCCTCGGGCACATCATCAGCCGCGAGGGCCCGGTCCTGTCGACCACCGAGCGCTCCCAGCTGATCCGCAGGGTCGTCGACGAGGCGCTCGGCCTCGGCGTCCTGGAACCCCTCCTCGCCGACGCGTCGATCACCGAGATCATGGTCAACGGCCCCGACTCCATCTTCGTGGAGCGCGCCGGACGCGTGGAGCAGCTCCCGCTGCGCTTCGCGTCGAACGAGCAGCTGATGCAGACCATCGAGCGCATCGTCTCCACGGTCAACCGCCGCGTGGACGAGTCGAACCCGATGGTCGACGCCCGCCTCCCCACCGGGGAGCGCGTCAACGTCATCATCCCGCCGCTCGCCCTCACCGGGCCCACCCTCACGATCCGCCGCTTCCCGCGCGCGTACACGCTCCCCGAACTCATCGGCCTCGGCTCGCTCGACGAGCAGATGCTGATGCTGCTGGCCGCGTTCGTCCGCGCCCGCTTCAACGTCATCGTCAGCGGCGGTACGGGCTCGGGAAAGACCACGCTCCTGAACGCGCTCTCCGGACTCGTCCCGTCCCACGAGCGCATCATCACCATCGAGGACTCCGCGGAACTGCAGCTCCAGCAGGAGCATGTGATCCGCCTCGAATCCCGCCCCCCGAACGTGGAGGGCAAGGGCCAGATCACCATCCGCGACCTGGTCCGCAACTCCCTGCGCATGCGCCCCGACCGCATCATCGTCGGTGAGGTCCGCGGCGGTGAGACCCTGGACATGCTCCAGGCCATGTCGACGGGCCACGACGGCTCCCTCGCGACCGTCCACTCGAACTCCGCGGAGGACGCCCTGATGCGCCTCCAGACACTGGGCTCGATGTCCGAGGTGCAGATCCCGTTCGAGGCGCTCAAGGACCAGATCAACTCGGCGGTCGACGTCGTCGTCCAGCTCACCCGGCACGCGGACGGCTCCCGCAAGGTCACTGAGATCGCGCTGCTGGTCTCGCACGGCCGCGAACAGTTCCGCATCGTGCCCGTCACCCGGTTCGTCCCGCGCCCCACCGGCCCCGACCGGGTCGTCCACGGCCACTTCGAACACCTCCCGCTGCCCCGCTCGGTCGCGGAGAAGCTGTACGTCGCCAACGAGCCGCTGCCGCCCGCCTTCGGGGTGGCGGAGGCGATCGACGTCCTCACCACCCGGCAGGCCATCGGATGACACCCACCGGAACTCTTGAATCCGCCGCGGTCGCCGCGGTCGCAGCATTCGGGGCTGTTGCCGCAGCCGCAGCCGCAGCCGTCGCAGTCGGGGCTGTCGCCGCTGTCGCCGCTGTCGCCGCAGCCGTCGCAGTCCCGACCGAGAGGAGCGAGCCGTGAGCCAGGCGGTCCCCCTCGCCCTCGGCGCCACCATGCTGTGCGGCACGCTGGCCGTCGCGGGCGTGCACACGTACGCGTCCGGCCGCGCCCAGCGCCAGGCACTCGTCGACCGCCTCTCCGGCGGCGGCCCCCTGCGCACCGCCGCCGGCCGCGCCCGCCGCTTCGCCGCCGTCGACCGCCGGCTGCGCCGCACCCGCCTGGGCCGCACGATCCAGCTGCGCCTGTCGGCGACGGGACTCGACCTGACGGCGGGCGAGTTCTTCACGTACGTGGCCGTCGTGGTCGTCGCGCTCTGGCTGATCGCGGCGGCGGCCCTGGCCCCGTTCTTCGGCCCCATCGCGGGCGTGGTGGGCGTGTGGAGCGCCGCGATCTTCCTCAACTGGCAGCGCCAGAAGCGCATCGAGGCCTTCATCAACCAGCTTCCGGACGTGGCCCGCCTGCTGGCCAACGCGGCGGCGGCGGGCCTCGCCCTGCGCACGGCCCTGGCGATGGCGGCGGAGGAACTGGAGGCCCCGGCGGGGGAGGAGCTGGCCCGGGTCGCGGACCAGCTGACCATGGGCCGCTCGGTCGACGACGCGCTCGGTGAACTGGCCGAACGCCTCCCGTCCCGCGAACTCGTCGTCCTAGTCACCACCCTCGTCCTGTCCAACAAGGCGGGCGGCACGGTCGTCAACTCCCTGCGGAACCTCACCAAGACCCTGGAGGACCGCAAGGAGACCCGCCGCGAGGTCCGCACGATGCTCTCCGAGGTCAACGCGACGGCCTTCACCGTGCCCCTCCTCGGCCTCGGCTCCCTCCTCCTCGTCAACTCCTCGAACGAGGGCGCCCTGGCCAAGGTGACCGGCTCCCCACTGGGCCAGACCCTGGTCCTGATCGCCATGGGCCTCTACACGATCGGCTTCTTCGTGATCCGCCGCCTCGGCAAGATCGAAGTATGAGGAGGGGACGAGGGATGAGGAGTGGACGGGTCAGGAGGCGACGGATGAGGAGGAGCCCAGGATGACCGCTCTGCTGCTCGCCGCGCTGATGGGACTGGCCGTCGGAGGCATCCTCCTCGGCGTCCGCATGTACCGCGCGGAGGCCAAGCTCCCCGGCGACATGGCCCTCGCGCTGGAGGTCGGCGGGACCCGCGTCTCGAAGGCGGACTCGGCCGTCGACCGCCTCGGCATGCGCTTCGCCCCGCTCGTCCTGCGCCTGATGGGCCCCCGCAGGGTCGACGCCAAACGCCGCCGCATCGACATGGCGGGCAACCCCGGCGGCCTGACCCTGAACCGCTACGCGGCCCGCCGGGCGGTGTACGGCGTCTTCGGCGTCCTGCTCTTCCTGATCTTCCTCTCCAACGGCCGGACCCTCTTCGCCCTGATGGCCCTGGCGTTCGGCCTGCTGGCCGCCGACGCCCTGATCTGGCAGGCGATCCGGGAACGCAAGGAGGTCATCGACCGTACCCTCCCCGACTTCCTGGACGTCCTGGCGGTCGTGGTGTCGGCGGGCCTCGGTTTCCGCCAGGCCCTGGAGCGCGTGGCCGACCACTACGAAGGCCCATGGGCGGACGAACTCCGCATAACCCTTCGCCAGATGGACATGGGCGTCAGCCGCCGCCAGGCCTTCGACGAACTGCGCAGGCGCAACTCCTCCGAGCAGGTCGCCCAGTTCGTCTCGGCGCTCCAGCAGGGCGAGGAGCTGGGCTCCCCGATCGCGGACACCCTGATCCAGCTCGCCACGGACATGCGCCGCACGGACGCCCAGAACTCCCGCCGCCGGGCGGCGAAGACGATCCCCAAGGCGACGATGGTCACCCTGGTCTTCATGCTCCCGGCCACGATGATCCTCATCGCCACGGGCATGTTCCTGGGCTCGGGAACGAACTTCGGCTCGATCCTGGGACGCTGAGATGGCGCGGCGCTGGAGGTACGGGCGAGTCGGGCGCCCTGTTGAAGGGCCCCGTCAGGGGCCCCTTCAGGGGCGCGGGGCTGTGACATTTGGCGGCTCCGCCGCGGGGCGCGCCCAGCCACATCCGGCCCGCAGCCAACGAACTACCCTTTTCCCCGGCGGCTCCGCCAAGCCGGCCGCAGGCTACTTCGCCGACGACGCGGCGGCGCCGGACGGCATCCGCCTCCAACTCAACGCCCTCCAGGCCCTCTGCCGCCAGGCATTCGCGATCCGCCTCACCCTGATCGCGATAGGCGCCCCCTTCGCGACGGCGAACGCCGCGGACGGCTTCCCCCGTCACGCGGTCCTCACCGCCGCGGTCCTCGGCGTCATGGGCTCGTACGCCATGCTCAGGGACTGGGACAGATGCGCGCCGCAGCTCCTCGCCCACCCCACCCTCATGGCGGTGGACCTGTTCTTCGGCGCGGTACTGCTGCTCACGGCGTCCCCCGCGTCCCCCCTCGCGTACGCGGCGGTCTGCACCCCGCTCCTCTCGGGCCTGCTGTACGGCTGGCGTGGCTCCGGAGTGTTCACGGGGCTGCAGCTGGTGGTCCTGCTCACGGTGTTCAGGGCGTGGGAACACCGCCCGGGCGCCGGTGCCAGCACCCTCCTCATCGCTGGGTTCTGCGTCGCGGCGGGCGTCATCGGCGTCACCCTGCGCAACCTGATGTTCCGCTTCGGCACGGCAAGCCAGGCACTCGCGGAGGCGAACTCCCGCCTGGCGGTGGCGGAGGCGGTGGAGTCCGAACGCGCCCGCCTGGCACGAGAGATGCACGACTCCGTGGCGAAGACCCTGCACGGCCTCGCCCTGTCGGCGGAGGCCCTGGCGGTGGCGGCGGACAACGAGACGAACCCCCGCACCCTCAAGTCCCAGGCGACCGCGGTGGCGGGAGCGGCACGCAGGGCGGCGACGGAGTCCAGGGAACTCCTGACGGACCTGCGGGCCCACACGGCCATGTCCCACCCACCCATGGACATGGTGACGGAACTGGCGTCAAGGGTGGCGGACTTCGAGTCCCGCACGGGCATCAGGGCAACCTTCGCCCACCGTCCGGACCCCCACCATCCGGACCCCCACCATCCGGACCCCCACCGTCCGGACCCCCACCGTCCGGACCCCCACTGGCAGGGCCCGGCCGCCACCCTCCCCCCGGGGGCGGCCCGCCAACTCCTGGCGATCGCCTCGGAGGCGCTGGAGAACACCCACCGCCACGCGAAGGCGACCACCGTGCGTGTAACTCTGGAGTGTTCGCGGTCCGCCCTGTGCCTGACGATGCGGGACGACGGCGAGGGCACGGCCGTCTCCCTGGACGACGTACACGTCCTGGCGAATACCGGCCATTTCGGCCTGCTGGGAATGCTGGAGCGCGCGGCGTCGGTGGCCGCCGAGCTCCAACTGCACAGCACCGCACACGGAGGCACGGAGGTCACGCTGACCGTCCCCTGTGCCCCCACCGTCCCCGCACCCCTCCCACGCTCTCCCCAAGAGGAGGCCGCACATGCCTGACCAGGCACTTCCCGGCCCGCTCCTGCGCGTGCTGGTGGCCGACGACAACCCGGTCGTACGGGCCGGTCTCGCGGCCCTCCTGACGGCCCACCCCGACCTCCGCGTCGCGGCCCAGGCGTCGAACGGCGCGGAGGCGGTCGCCGCCGCGACCTGTCACGCTCCCGACGTGATCCTCCTGGACGTACGCATGCCCGGCACCGACGGCCTGACCGCGCTTCCCCGGCTGGCCCGGCTGGCACCGGTGATGATGCTGACGTACAGCCGTGAACCCGAGGTGGTGGCCGAGGCGTTGCGCCGGGGCGCGGCCGGCTATCTCGTGCACGGCGAGTTCACGGCGGACGAACTGATCACCGCGGTACGGGACCTGGGCGACGGGACGGCGACCTTCACCTCGTCCGCCGTCGATGTGTCGGATTCGCTCGGTGTTTCGTACGAACCGAACCAAAGCTCTTCGCAGCTGCAATCGGTTGTGGCACAGTCGTGGAAGGCTCGCCCCGCCTACGCGACGGGACTCCACCGCCGCGGCCACAACCGCCTGGATCACGACCTGAGTTCACGGGAGGTGGAGGTCATGGATCTCATCGCGGCCGGCATGAGCAATCAGCAGATCGCCGCCACGTGCTTCATCAGCGAGAAGACGGTGAAGAATCACATCAACCGCATCTTCGCGAAGCTGCACAGTTCTTCACGCAGCGAAGCGATCGCCTGCTGGCTGGGGACGGCCCACGGGGGGTGGAACCGATGACTCCGACGAGGAGAAGTTGGGCCCCTGGACCCACCCGCAGTAGGCGGATTCTCACGTACGGTGCGCGGGAAGGTAGTGGTTTTGGGTGGGAGGGAAGGGGACGTGATGGCGAGGAACTGGACGCTCAGGGCGACAGTGGGCATGGAGCAGGCGCTGGCGACCTGGGCGCGGACCGTCTCCGCCCGTGTGCGCGGCCGGGACCGGGACGCGGGAGCGGGGTTCGTCGAGTACGCGGGCCTGATGATCCTCATCGCCGGAATCTTCACGTTGATCGACGGGCTCGGGCTGGACGGCCAGATCTCGGGAGCGATCGGCGACGCGGTCGCGGATGTCGTCGGCGGTGGCTGACCCGACCCGGCTTCCAGGGTGACCGGGGGGCGACACTTCCCATCTCCATCTGGCTGACGGGGATATTGCTCTTCGCCGCGTTCGCCTTCTTCGCATTCGCCCAAGCGGCGTCCGCCCGGAACGGAGCCCAATCCGCGGCGGACGCCGCTGCGTTGGCTGCGGCGCAGGATTCCAGGGATGAGCTGATGGAAGGCCTGGAGGGTGCCATCGGCGTCGAGGACGACTGGCTGGACTGGCTCGACGGCGAAGGATTCGACGGCGCGGGAGCCGCCGCAGCGGCCGGTGAACTGGCCGCTGAGAACGACGCCACCGTAACGGGATTCGGGAACTATACGGCGGCTGGTTACCCCGGTTACCAGGTGGAGATCCAGACCAACTACACAGTCGGGGACTCCATCATTCCGGGCACGGAGGGCATGCGCGCGAACGCCGATGCCGCGGCCGTCATCAAGCCCCGCTGCGACTTCGACGTGCCTGACGATCCGAAGGACGTCGTCGAATTGGACTGTGACGGCGACATTTTGGATATCGACCCCGAAGATTTCGATTTGGACGACCTTCCCGACGCATCCGTGCTGTTCTCTGTGCAACTGGCCGAGTGAAAGGAAGCCGTACCGATGAACATTCGGCGCACCACGAAGGGCCGCACGGTACTGACCGCCGTGGCGATCACGACTGGGCTGGTCCTCACGGTGGCCGGCTGCGGTGGAGGTGGTGACGACGACAAGCCCGACAAGGCCGCGTCGTCGTCCACGTCCGGCAGGAGCAACGACGACGCCAAGGACGAGGAGTCGAAGGCCCCGGCGGAGAACCAGGTGCTGGCGGAGTCCAAGCAAGGGGACATCTCGCTCGCCATCACGTCGGCCGTGCGCGACGAGGGGGGCTTCCTGACCGTGTCCGGCACGGTCACCAACAACGGTTCGAGGCTGTTCGTGGCGGCGGACTGGCGCGGCGACGAGAACGAGTTGCGGCAGAACGCCTCATCCGTCGCCGGCGCGAGCCTGGTCGACCAGACGGGCAAGAAGAAGTACCTCATCCTCCGTGACACCGAGGGCCGGTGCCTCTGCACGCGCTTCGTCGGCGGAGTGAAGTCGGGGGAAACGGCCGAGTGGTACGCCCAGTTCCCCGCCCCACCCGAAGACACCGCCAAGGTCTCCTTCCAGGTCGGCTCGATGCCCCCGGCCTCCGTAGAGATCTCCGAGGGCGAGTGACCATGCCCCTCACCCCCCGCACCGCGTCGGTCACCCTCACCGCCCTCGCGACCCTCGTCTTCATGACGCCGCTGACCTCGGCCCACGCGGAGGACGAGGACCCGAGCGCCCCGCCGGGCAGTGTCACCACGTCCCCGCCACCGGAGGTGGACGCGAACAGCCCGGGGCTGAAGCTGGCCGACGGCGCGACGCTCGCCGCCGCGCGGGTGCTCGACATCAAGTCGGTCGTCGAGGACCTCGGCGGGGAGGAGCGGCGCGAGGACACGAACGAGAACGTGACGTTCGCGCTCCAGGCGGAGGTCCTCTTCCCGAAGGACAGCTCGAAGCTCAACCCTGAGGCGAACGCCCGCATCGCGGCGATCGCGAACGAGATCAAGTCCCAGAACGCCACGAACGTCCGCGTCTTCGGCTTCACGGACAACCTCGGCTCGTACGCCCACGGCCTGACCCTCTCCAAGCGGCGGGCTGAGGTCGTCCACGAGGAACTGGCCTCGAACCTCGGCGGAATGAACGTCACCTTCGTGGTCCGCGGCTACAGCGAGGACTACCCGATCGCCGACAACACCTCGGAACAGGGCCGCAGGAAGAACCGCCGGGTGGAGGTGACGTTCCCGAAGGAGGGCTGAAACAGGTTGAGCCCCACCCGCCCCCCGGGTAGGAACAGGCCATGACCTCACTCGGTGCTGTTTTTCGGCCTCAACTGCCACCAGAACGTCTGCGGGAGCTGGCCCGCGCCGCGGACGACGCCGGGCTGGAGGAGCTCTGGCTGTGGGAGGACTGCTTCCTCGAAGGAGGCATCTCCGCCGCCGCGGCCGCCCTCGCCTGGACCGATCGGCTCCGCGTCGGAGTCGGCCTCCTCCCCGTGCCGCTGCGCAATGTCGCCGTCACCGCCATGGAGGCCGCCACCCTGCACCGGCTCTTCCCCGGCCGGCCCGTCCTGGGCGTCGGCCACGGAGTGCAGGACTGGATGGGGCAGGTCGGCGCTCGGGCCGAGTCGCCCGTGACGCTCCTGCGCGAGTACCTCGCCGCC
Organism: Streptomyces dioscori; assembly: GCF_003024195.1. GTDB lineage: Bacteria > Actinomycetota > Actinomycetes > Streptomycetales > Streptomycetaceae > Streptomyces > Streptomyces dioscori. Next base: position 200,253 of record NZ_KZ679051.1, on the reverse strand, counting down.
CTGCGCGCCCTGCTCGCCGGTGAGCGCGTCACCACCGACGGCCGGTACGTGAAGCTCGACGGCGTCGCCCTCGACTGGCCGCCGCCCGCCCCCGTGCCGATCCTCGCCGGAGCCACCGGCCCCCGTTCCCTCAAGCTCACCGGAGAGGCCGCGGACGGCACGATCCTCACCGCGAACACGCCACCCGACGGCGTACGCAAGGCCCGTCAGCTCATCGACGAGGGGCGCGCGGCGGCCTCCCGTACCGACGCCCCGCACACCGTCGTCGTCTACCTCCTCACTGCCACCGGGCCCGGCGCCGCCGCCCGTCTCCACGCCGAACTGGAGGCCGAGGGCGTGGCATCGGTCCCGGACCTCGGTGTCGCCGGGGACGCCGGTGCCGTCGCCAAGGCCGTGCAGCGCCTCACGGAGGCAGGCGCCGACACGGTCATCCTCCAGCCCACCGCCGACGAACCGGACCCCGAGGCCTTCATCCGCTTCACCGCCGAAGAGGTACGCCCCCTCGTGCCCTGAACGACGGCGACGGCGACGGCGGCGGCCCGGCGACTGTCAGTACCCGCTGCCAGACTCCCTCGGTATGACTGATGACACGCGCGTACGGCTGAGGCCCGTGAAGGAAGCCGATCTGGAGGCGTTCTTCGAACAGGAGCAGGACCCCGAGGCGACCCGCCGGTCGAGATTCCCCGCCCGGCCGCGCGGGCGCTTCATGACCCACTGGGCCACCCGCATCCTCGGCGACGACACCGTCCTCGTACGGACGGTCGACGTGGACGACGCCCCGGCCGGTCACATCGTCGCCTGGTGGGAAGAGAGCGGGGACGGGAAGGAGGACCGGCGGTTCGTCGGGTACTGGCTCGGACGGTCCTACTGGGGCAGGGGCATCGGCACGCAAGCCCTCGCCCTGTTCCTCCGCGAGGAGAGCAACCGCCCCCTCTACGCGGACCCCTTCACCGAGAACACCGCCTCGGTCCGCCTGCTGGAGCACCACGGCTTCCGCCCCGCCGGCACGATCCGGCACGGCGACGAAGTCCACGCCCTCCTCGTACTCGACGAGGATCCGACCAGCGCTCCGGAGTAGCCCGTAGCCCGGCAGGAAACCTGTCGCGACCCGCACGCACCTCCTGTCACCATCGCCCGATGAGCTCCTTCCATGAACTCGTCACCGAAGCCGAGGCCGTCCCCACCGACGGGTGGGACTTCTCGTGGTTCGAAGGGCGGGCCACCGAGGAACGCCCCTCCTGGGGCTACGCGCGCGCCATGGGAGAGCGCCTCGCCACCGCGGACGCCGCCCTCGACATCCAGACCGGGGGCGGCGAAGTGCTGGCCTCCGCGCCGAAGTTGCCGAGGCTCACCGTCGCCACCGAGGGCTGGCCGCCGAACGTCGCCAAGGCCACCGCCCTGCTCCAGCCGCTCGGCGCCGTCGTCGTCGCCGCCCCGGAGGACGCCCCGCTGCCGTTCGGCGACCAGGTCTTCGACCTCGTCGTGAGCCGGCACCCGGTGACTCCGCACTGGACGGAGATCGCCCGCGTCCTCAAGCCCGGCGGTACGTACTTCGCCCAGCACGTGGGCCCCGGCAGCGTCTTCGAGGTCATCGAGTACTTCCTCGGTCCGCAGGCGGAGGCCGGGCGCGGCGACCGCCACCCCGACCGCGAGCGGGCCGGCGCCGAGGCGGCCGGCCTGCGGATCGTCGACCTGCGGGCGGCGCGGCTGAGGATGGAGTTCCACGACATCGGAGCCGTCGTGCACTTCCTGCGGAAGGTGGTGTGGATGGTGCCCGGCTTCACCGTCGACCGGTACCGGCCCCAACTCCTGCGCCTGCACGAGCAGATCGAGGCGCAGGGCCCGTTCGTGGCCCACAGCACCCGCCACCTCATCGAGGCCCGCAAGCCCACTGCCTGACCGCTGACCGCCGGCCGCCGACTGCTGATCGTCGACCGCTTGCCGCCGATCGTCGGCCGCTGGCCGCCGACCGCTGATCGTCGAGCACCGACCGCCGACCGCCGACCGCCGACCGCCGACCGCCGAGCACCGAGCACCGAGCACCGAGCACCGAGCGTCAGGCGGTCACGTCTCGTCCCGCAGTCCCAGCCGCAGATGCTCCACGTGATGCAGCGCCTGCTCCAGCAGTTCCGCCACATGGTGGTCGTACAGCGCGTACACGATCGACCGTCCGCGGCGCTCTCCCGTGACGAGCCCCAGGTTCCGCAGCAGTCGCAGCTGGTGGGAGCACGCCGACTGTTCCAGGTCCGCGGCCTCGGCGAGTTCGCCGACCGCGCACGGGCTCTCCCGCAGGCGAGCCAGGATGCGCAGCCGGGAAGGCGTGGCCAGGGCCTGGAGCGTCGCCGCGACGTCCGCGGCGCCGACGGCGTCCAGACGGTCGCGGATGCTGCTCTTCGCATCCACTCCATGACCCATGCCGCCATCGTAGCGAGACGGCCGCGCCGACCATCGAAATCCCTCAGGTACAAATGAAGACATATTCATGTGTTCCTGTATGGTGGCGCTCGTGCAGCCCGCCCACACCCGCCTCCTCGCCCTGCCCGAAGCACGCTGGGCCGCCGTCTCCACGGTGGCCTTCCTGCTCGCGCTCCCGCTCCACCTGCTCGGCGCGAGCGCCTGGCTGTGGGGCCCGTTGTACGCCGCCGCCTATCTGGCCGGCGGCTGGGAGCCCGCGCTGGAAGGGCTCAGGGCGCTGCGCGGGAAGACCCTCGACGTCGACCTGCTGATGATCGTCGCGGCGCTCGGCGCGGCCTCGATCGGCCAGGTCATGGACGGCGCCCTGCTCATCGTCATCTTCGCCACCTCGGGCGCGATGGAGGCGCTGGCCACCGCCCGCACCGAGGACAGCGTCCGCGGCCTCCTCGGTCTGGCACCCCCGACCGCCACCCGGCTCCGGCCGCACCCCGTGAGCGGTGCGGCGGGAGAAGGGGAGAGGGAGGAGACCGTCGAGGCGTCCGCGCTCGCCATCGGCGACGTGATCCTCGTACGCCCCGGTGAGCGCGTCGGAGCCGACGGACGCGTCCTCGACGGCGTGAGCGACATCGACCAGGCGACCATCACCGGCGAACCCCTGCCCGTACCGAAAGCGGTGGGCGACGAGGTCTTCGCCGGCACCCTGAACGGGACCGGCGCCCTGCGCGTCCGCGTCGAACGCGACCCCTCCGACACGGTCATCGCGCGGGTCGTCGCCCTCGTCGAGGAGGCGTCCCGCACGAAGGCCCCCACTCAGCTCTTCGTCGAGCGGATCGAACACCGCTACGCGCTCGGCATGGTGGCCGCGACCGTCCTCGTCTTCGCCGTCCCTCTCGCCTTCGGCGCCGACCTCACCGGGGCGCTCCTGCGTGCCATGACCTTCATGATCGTGGCCTCGCCGTGCGCGGTGGTCCTGGCGACGATGCCGCCGCTCCTGTCGGCCATCGCCACCGCGGGCCGCCACGGCGTGCTCATCAAGTCCGCCGTGGTGATGGAACGCCTCGGGCAGACCGACCGGATCGTCTACGACAAGACCGGCACGCTCACCGAGGGCACCCCCCACCTCGTCAAGATCCTCCCCGAGCCCGGTTTCTCGGAGAACGAGCTGCTCTTCCTCGCGGCCGCCGCCGAGCACCGCAGCGAGCACCCGCTGGCCCGCGCGATCGTGGCCGCCGCGCACGACCTCCCGCGCGGCGAGACCCCGGGGGAGGCGTACGACTTCCGGTCCGCGCCCGGCTGCGGAGTCACGGCGACCGTCGCCGGACGCGAGGTGGCGGTCGGTTCGCCCGAGCGGCTGGGGGAGGGGGCGCCGGTCCCCGACACCGACGGCACGGCGGTCGTGGTGCGCGTGGACGGCGTACGCGCGGGCTGGCTGCTCCTCGCCGACCGGATCCGCCCCGGCGCCCCCGAAGCCGTCACCGCGCTGAACCGCCTCACCACCGCCCCGCCCACCCTCCTCACCGGCGACAACCTCCGGGCCGCCCGTTCCGTCGCCGAGCGGACCGGCATCCCGTCCGACGGCGTACGCGCCGGCCTGCTCCCGCACGAGAAGGCCGAAGCGGTACGGGAGCTGGGCGGCCGGGTGCTCCTCGTCGGCGACGGGGTGAACGACGCCCCCGCCCTGGCAGCCGCCCACACCGGTGTCGCGATGGGCCGGGCGGGCTCGGACCTGGCCCTGGAGACCGCGGACGCCGTACTCGTCCACGACGACCTCACCGCCGTCCCCAAGGCGGTCGCCCTCTCCCGGCGTGCCCGGCGGCTGGTCGTGCAGAACCTGTGCCTGGCGGGGGCGTTCATCGGCGTGCTGGTCGTCTGGGACCTGGTGGGCCATCTGCCGCTGCCCCTCGGCGTCGCGGGCCACGAGGGCTCCACGATCCTGGTCGGGCTCAACGGCCTGCGGCTCCTCCGGGAGAGCGCCTGGCGCGAGTAGGTTCCCGAGCACTCGCCCCGAGCACTCGCCCCCAAGCACTCGCCCCCAAGCCCTCGCCCCCGAGCACTCGTCCCCGAGCACTCCTCGTCCAGTCAGGCGTGCGCCCCCGCCGTCACCTTCCCCACCACGAGCTCCGGCCTCGCCTCCAGGATCTCGCCCACCCGCTCGACCTGTTCGCCCAACTCCCTCTCCTGCGCGCCGGTCAGCCGGCCCAGCGGCTCGACCGTCACCGTCGTCCGCTTCCCCTGCCGCCGCTGGTGCCAGACCCCCGCGATCACCCCGTCGACGAGCAGCACGGGAAAGTTCCCCGCCTGTCCGCGGGCCAGGGCCCGCTCGTAGGCGGCGCCGGGGAACATGCGCTCACGCGGCTGGGCGGCGACGGCGTACGCGTCGAAGTAGGGGAGGAGCCGCACGCCCCGTACGGGCTCGGTGGGAAAGTCCTTGTCGCCCGCCACCACCCAGGCCGGTGCCCCCTCGAAGTCGACCTCCTCGATCCCGCCGGACGCGGCCAGCGACGAGAAGAGGGCGGCGGCCCACCCCCGGGGCGCGGCGGCCCACTTGGCGAAGTGCTGCGGCGTCGCGGGACCGTACGTGGACAGATAGTGGCGTACGAGGATGGCGAGAGCCTCGTCGGCGGGGAGCGGGTCGAAGTGCGGCGGGCGGGTGTACGTCGCCTTGCGGCCCCGGTCGGGGGCGAAGCACAGGGCGCCGGACTGGCCCGCGCGGTGCATCACCTGGCGCCAGCGCGGCCACTTGCCCTGGAACGCCTCCATGACGAGGTCCCCGGCCCACGGGCCGGTGCGGGCCACGACCTCCTCGGACAGCTCGTCGATGGTCAGCCGCCGTCCGTCGAGGGCGTCGCCGACCGCGGCGACGACCTGCTCCTCCTGTTCGGCGGTCATGCGCACCGCCGGGTTCGCGCTCGTACTGCTCGGCACGGCCGTCAGGGCGGCGGTCCAGAAGGGCAGTTCGTCGGCGGCGAGGAGATGGATCGTGCCCCGCGGGCCGTACGTCTTCACCAGGCTCCGGTCCTCCCACAGGGCCGACCGCACGTCCTGGCGGGTCGTGCCGCCGCCGAGTCGCAGGGCCAGCGAGAGCTCGGCGGCCGACAGCACCTGCGCGTGCACGGCGAGCAGGGTGGACGCGACCGCGGCGACGGACGTCCCGGACCGCGCGGGCGAGCGCAGCAGCTGACGTCCGTAGCGCCGCGCGCTCGCCTCGTCCCAGGTGACCCTCGTGATCCTCGATGTCATGGCGGCGACGCTAGAGGGCAAGTAGGTCAGATCCTGGCCGCTGGGGCCGGTGGCCGCATCACCTGAGGTCCGCATGTGGGCAAATGGTGGGCAACCGCCCGATGAAGGGAATTACCTGCTGTAAACACTCAAGTGGCAGCAAAGAATGCCAACCGCCTTCCCGGGTCGATGGGGGTGGCTGTAAAAATCCCTGAAACGCACACAGAGTTTCCACATCGTTATGCCGTTTGGCTCATTCCGCTCTTCGGGGTCCCGTAAGTTCGGACCAAGGCAATTCGCGTCAGCAAAGCTGCGCGGGACGGCGCCGCGCAGCGGAGGGGGCTGCGCGGTGCCCGCCGCACCCCTTGATTCCCGGGGGCGGAGGTGATCGTCGCCCGGCCGCGTCACTCTTGGGGCGTACGTCCGAGGCGGATGGGTCAACGCCTCATATCCTCGTGCGAACCCCCTGGTTCTCTTCGAATTCTCCTCGATCTCCTTCGAATTCGCTGGGAATCGGCCATGATCTGCCACTGAATGAACGCTTCCACTCCCACGCAGACGGTGTCAGCCGACTCCGGAGAGTAGTTGTGGCACGCCGATGCGCGCGACATCACTTACGAAGGGTTATGGTGGAACCCCCCCTCGGGCCGGTCCGTCTCCCCCCCACGGACCGGCCCGTTTTTTTGTGCGCCGACACGCGCCGGGCGTACGCCCCGGAGCCGCCGTCGTGCCGAGCCGGGCGTCCTCACCCCCCGCGAATGCGCCCGGCCTGCCCCCGGCCTGCCCCCGGCCTGCTCTCGGACCGCGCGGCGGTCCGCCCGCCGTCAGCCCGCGGTCCGCCCGGACCCCGCACCCGGTCCGTCCGTCGGCCGGGAGCCCTTGTACCCCTAGGGGGACGGGCGCTCCAGCGGGGGTAGGGTGTCGCCCTCGGGGACTGCCATCTGCACGGAGGGGCTGACGAAAACGTGAACCTGCGCGACAACCTGCGCCGCTTGCTGGTCAGGTTCTATGCACGCAGGGTGGAAGGCCACCTTGACCACGACCAGGTGCCCAAGCACATCGGGGTCATCATGGACGGCAACCGGCGCTGGGCGAAGGCCGCCGGCAGCACCGCCGCCCAGGGGCACCGGGCCGGAGCGCACAAGATCGAGGAGTTCCTCGGCTGGTGCTCCGAGACCGACGTCGAGGTCGTCACCCTCTGGCTGTTGTCCACGGACAACTTCGACCGGCCCGAGGAAGAACTCGTACCGCTGCTCGGCATCATCGAGAACGTCGTGAGTTCCCTCGCCGCCGACGGCCGCTGGCGCGTGCACCACGTCGGCACGCCCGACATCCTGCCCTCGCAGATGCAGGCCACCCTCAAGGAGGCCGAGGAGTCCACCGCGCACGTCGGCGGAATACTGGTCAACGTCGCCATCGGCTACGGCGGCCGGCAGGAGATCGCCGACGCCGTGCGCTCGATGATGCTCGACCACGCCGACAAGGGCACCTCGCTGGAGAAGCTCGCCGAGGACGTCACCGTCGACATGATCGGCAAGCACCTCTACACCAGCGACCAGCCCGACCCCGACCTCGTGATCCGTACGAGCGGCGAGCAGCGGCTGTCCGGATTCATGCTCTGGCAGACGGCGCACTCCGAGTACTACTTCTGCGAGGTCTTCTGGCCGGCCTTCCGCAAGGTCGACTTCCTTCGCGCCCTGCGCGACTACGCGGCCCGCCACCGGCGCTACGGCGGATGAGGGACCGAGGCGGCCCCGCCGCCAGGGGCTGCCGCAGGACCGGGGATTGGTCCTTTGGGGTGGAAGTAATGAGGAGTTCACCAGGGCGCCGTCATGTGTGCTGGCATGGCATGGCTCGTTCGAGGGCATAAAGCCTCCAGGTCGACGCCCGAATCACGGGTGTCGGATCTCAGCGGACGGCACGGGGCCGTCCGCCCGGGAGGCCCTTTGCACCAGCGCGACCGTGCGGTCAGTACGGACGAGGCGGAGGGCCGGTTCACGGCCCGTGCATCGGAGCCGGAAACCGGCCGGGATTCTTCCCGCCCACCTCCCAGCCTCTCCTCCGTCGCTCCCCGACCTCATCCGAGGGGGTACGTCCTTCCGTGGTGACCAGCACAAAGCGCCGTATGCCAGACCGGCGCACCTATGTTCTCGACACCAGCGTCCTGCTGGCCGACCCGCACGCCATGAACCGCTTCGACGAGCACGAAGTAGTGCTGCCGATCGTCGTGGTCACGGAATTGGAGGCCAAGCGGCACCATCCCGAGCTCGGGTACTTCGCCCGGCAGGCCCTGCGTCTGCTCGACGAGTTCCGGGTGAAATATGGCCGTCTTGACGCCCCCATCCCCACGGGGGAGTTGGGCGGGACGGTCCGTGTCGAGCTCAATCACTCGGACCCCAGCGTGCTGCCGAGCGGCTATCGCCTGGGGGACAACGACTCCCGCATCCTCGCGGTCGCCCGCAATCTGCAGGCGGAGGGTTTCGACGTCACGGTCGTGTCGAAGGACCTCCCGCTGCGGATCAAGGCCTCCTCGGTCGGGCTCCTCGCCGAGGAGTACCGGGCGGAACTCGCCATCACAGGCTCCTCCGGCTGGACCGGAATGTCCGAACTGACGCTCTCCGGCGAACAGGTGGACCTCCTCTTCGACCAGGAGAGCCTGTACGTCCCCGAGGCGTCCGACTTCCCCGTCCACACGGGTCTGATGATCCAGTCCGAGCGCGGCAAGGCGCTCGGACGTGTGACGGCCGAGGGCAACGTCCGGCTCGTACGCGGTGACAGGGAGGCCTTCGGCATCAAGGGCCGCAGCGCGGAGCAGCGCATCGCGCTGGATCTGCTCCTCGACCCGGACATCGGGATCGTGTCGATGGGCGGCCGGGCCGGCACCGGAAAGTCGGCGCTCGCCCTGTGCGCGGGCCTGGAGGCCGTGCTCGAACGGCGCCAGCACCAGAAGGTGATGGTCTTCCGGCCGCTGTACGCGGTCGGCGGGCAGGAGCTGGGCTATCTGCCCGGTTCCGAGTCCGAGAAGATGGGCCCCTGGGCGCAGGCGGTCTTCGACACGCTGTCCGCGGTCACCAGCCGCGAAGTCATCGAGGAGATCACCGCGCGCGGCATGCTGGAGGTCCTGCCGCTCACGCACATCCGGGGCCGCTCCCTCCATGACGCGTTCGTGATCGTGGACGAGGCGCAATCCCTGGAACGGAACGTCCTGTTGACCGTTCTGTCCCGAATCGGCTCGAATTCACGGGTGATCCTGACCCATGACGTGGCCCAGCGGGACAACCTCAGGGTCGGCCGGTACGACGGAGTGGTGGCCGTCGTCGAGAAACTGAAGGGGCATCCGCTCTTCGCGCACGTCACCCTCACCCGGTCCGAGCGGTCCCAGATTGCCGCCCTTGTGACCGAAATGCTGGAGGACGGACAGATCTGATCCTGGCTGCACCCACCCGTCCCGGTCTGTCCGACGGGTGGTCGATGCACGGTAGTTGGCGCCGTCCGGCAAAGGCCAAGAGCCTAGCCGGGCGGCGTCGCCGTGCGCGCTCGTTTCCGGAAAAGTTCTCAGGCAAACGAGGTGTGAGCTTTCACACCCAGCACAGAATTGCCTCCCGGCGCCGGGGTACGGCAGAGTCTCACTCCTGTCAGGCCCCGCATACGACACACCTGTACCCCCAGCGGCACAGCACAGCAAGAACCTCAGAACTCCATAACGCCGTCGTATGCCGCCCGCGCACCAAGCGGCGCTCCCTGCAAGGGAGTTGCCCACCGGGCCCGTGCCTCCCGTGACCCCGCAGTTGGGAGGCCAGTGCAAGGGGCAAGATTGCGTCCGCGAGGGTCACCTGTAGCGGTCGATGCTGGAAGGAAACCGTGTGAGCCGGATTTCGGTCCGTGGGCTCGCAGTGGCCTCGGCCACCGCAGTCACCGCTGTCGGCGCTGTTACGGGTGTTGCCTCGGGCAGCACCGCACCGGCGAGCGATGACGCCGAGGCGACGGCAAGCGGCTCTACGCTCCTCGCGGACATACCCGCGGGCGCGCAGGCGCAGGTACAGACCGCCTCTCTGACTCAGCAGGCCGACTCCCAGGCGATCGCGGCCGACGCGACAGCCAAGAAGGACGCCGAAGCAGCCGCGCGCAAGCAGGCGGCCAAGGACGCGGTCGCCAAGCAGCAGGCCGCAGAGAAGGCCGAGAAAGAGGCGAAGGAGCGCAAGGAGGCCGAGAAGGTCGCCAGCCGTTCCGCCACGCGTGACGCCTCCAGCTTCACGGTCAAGGCGTCGTACACCGCCGCCGAGGTCCAGGAGATGGCCCGCCAGCTCGTCCCGGCGGACCAGTTCGCGTGCTTCAGCCGGATCGTCGACCACGAGTCCAGCTGGAACTACCAGGCGGACAACCCCACCTCCGACGCGTACGGCCTCATGCAGGCCCTGCCGGGTTCGAAGATGTCCTCGGCCGGTGCCGACTGGGCGACCAACCCGGCCACGCAGATCAAGTGGGGCCTGAGCTACATGGACGGCCGCTACGGCAGCCCGTGCGCCGCCTGGAACTTCTGGCAGGCCAACAACTACTACTGAGCCGCCGGCAGGCTCAACCCCGCGGAGCCCTTCACCGTCCTACGGTGAGGGGCTTCTGCCATGTACGGTCGATGCCGACGTCTCCAGGGACTCCAGGGAGGAGTGGTGGGGAGCAACGGGGGAAGAGGACGGTTCATGTCGCGAGTGCCAGGTTGGTTCGGCCGGATCGGTGCCGGACTCACCGAAGTAGGAGAACGGCTGGACGCGCGCCGCGCGGCAGCCGAGAAGGACGACGAGATCGACAGGGACGAAGAGGCCGGTACGGACTCCTCGTCCTTGTCCTCGCCCTCGTCGCTGTCGGGGTCGTCCCCCGCGGGCCCGGTCGCCCACGTCCGCCCGGACCCCGCCACCGCCGTCCCGTGGGGCATGCGGGTCGCGGCCGAGGCAGGCTGGCGGCTGCTCGTCCTCGCGGGCACCGTCTGGGTGCTGATGCGCGTCATCAGCGCCGTCCAACTGGTCGTCCTGGCCTTCGTCTCCGCACTGCTCATCACCGCCCTCCTCCAGCCCACGGTCGCCCGGCTGCGCAGATACGGGTTCCCGCGCGGCCTCGCCACCGCGCTCACCGCGATCCTCGGCTTCGTCATCATGGGACTGGTCGGATGGTTCGTGGTCTGGCAGGTCATGGAGAACATCAACAACCTCGCCGACCAGATCCAGGACGGCATCGACGAGCTCCAGCGCTGGCTGCTGAACAGCCCGTTCCACGTCACCGAGGACCAGATCAAGGACATCGCCAAGAGCCTGCGCGAGGCGGTCGGGGCGAACACCGAGGAGATCACGTCCGCGGGGCTCGAAGGCGTCACCGTCATCGTCGAGGCGCTCACCGGCATCCTCCTGACGATGTTCTCCACACTCTTCCTGCTCTACGACGGCAAGCGCATCTGGGAGTGGACGCTCAAGCTCGTCCCGGCGGCCGCGCGTCCGGGCGTCGCGGGAGCGGGGCCGCGGGCCTGGCGCACGCTCACCGCGTACGTCCGCGGCACGGTGATAGTCGCTCTGATCGACGCCATCTTCATCGGACTCGGCATCTTCTTCCTCGACGTCCCGATGGCCGTTCCGCTCGCCGTGTTCATTTTCCTCGGCGCGTTCATCCCGCTCGTCGGCGCGGTCATCTCCGGAGCGCTCGCGGTCGTCGTCGCCCTCGTCACACAGGGCGTCTTCACGGCCGTCATGACCCTCGCCGTCGTGCTGGCCGTCCAGCAGATCGAGGGCCACATCCTGCAGCCGTTCATCCTCGGGCGGGCGGTGCGGGTGCATCCGCTCGCCGTCGTCCTCTCGGTCGCGGCGGGCGGGATGGTCGCCGGGATCGGTGGCGCGGTGGTTGCCGTGCCGCTCGTCGCCGTCACCAACACGGTGGTGGGGTACTTGCGGTCCCACTCACGCGAGACGGCGCTGCGGCATTCGCCGGGGCCACACGGCTCGACGGCCGTCGCCGCGACCCCCGCACCCCCGGAGGACACGCCCCCGTCGGCGTAGGCCGGGTTTGTCGCCCCCGCCGCCCCTACCCGTTCCCGTCACTGACTCGGGGGCGCAGCCCCCGAACCCCCGGTCCTCAAACGCCGGACGGGCTGAAAGGCATCTTTCAGCCCGTCCGGCGTTTGAGGACAAAGGGGGCGAGGGGGCGCAGCCCCCATGTGTGGACGGGAACGGGTAGGGGCGGCGGGGGCGAAAACCCCGCGGAACTACTCCGCCAGGACCGCCTCCGCGTCCAGCGTGACCCCCACCGCCTGCACAACCGCCGCGATCTTGAACGCTTCCTGAATCGTCTCCCGGTCGACACCGGCCCGGCGGAGCACCTGCTCGTGCGAGTCAAGACACCGCCCGCACCCATTGATCGCGGACACGGCCAGCGACCACAACTCGTGGTCGACCTTCGCCACCCCCGGATCGCCGAGGACGTTCATCCGGAGCCCGGCCCGCAGCGTCCCGTACTCCGGATCGGAGAGCAGATGCCGCGTGCGGTGAAAGACGTTGTTCATCGCCATGACCGCCGCCGCGGACTTCGCCGCCGTGTACGCCTCGGGCGAGAGCTTCGCGTTCGCCTCCTCCTCCAGCTCACGCAGCACCCGCGGCGACCGCGAGGCGATGGCGCACACGAGCACCGTGCCCCACAGCTGCTGCTGCGGAAGGTCGGAGTCGCCGATGACCGAACCGAGGTTCAGGCGGAGGTCCTTGGCGTAGTCCGGAATCGCGGACTTCAGCGCGTCGAGGGACATGGGTCACGCACCGGCCAGGAGCTCGACCGGGCCGGGCGTGGTCTCGCCCTTGGCCCGGTCGCAGGGGCGCAGCTCGTCGGTCCGCAGCACGTCCGGGACCCGCAGGACCTCCTCGGGGTTACCGCCGGCACAGGCAGTCAGATCGAACTCACGGAACTTGTCACCGACAGTGAGCACGCGCTCTCCTCGCAACGAAGAACCCCCCTTTTTTTGAGGGGCTTTCCCATGGGTTGGACGCCGACGATCGTGGCACAGAGCGCATTGATCTTCAGGGACGCGCTGAAGCCGTTGCCGGTACGGGCGCTGTGACACCCGTACCGGCAACGGCTCGGTCCCTTCGCTTTCAGGGGCGCGGGGAACGGCGCTGTCTTTTCGCTTTGAGGGGCGCGGGGAACGGCGCAATCCTTTAAGGGGCGCGGGGAACGGCGCGACCAGCCATTGCGGACCCCAGCGGGGGCTACTCCGTGCGCAGCCCGTCCGGCCGCATCAGGCGTAGGAGCGGCGGGACGCTCAGGGCGGTCACCGCCAGGACCACCGCCGCGCCGATGCCCGTCATGGCCAGGACGCTCAGCCAGTCCACCGTCACCGGCGTGGCCGTCATCTTCAGCAGGACGGCGCCCAGGGCGAGGCCCACCACCGAGGCGAGGACCAGCCCCAGCGCGACCGGGATCGCCGTCTGCCACAGGACCGACAGGCTCAGCGTGCGGCGCCGGGTGCCGAACGCGACCAGCGCCGAGAGCAGCTTCTTGCGTTCGCGCAGCTGCTCCAGCTGGGAGACCAGCAGGCTCGCCCCGATCAGTGCGAGGACACAGGCCGCGCCGACGAACAGCCCGGTGCGGATGGAGTCGAAGCGGTCCGAGCGCTGACTTCCCGTGAACGTCATGGGCTCGGTGAGCGGGTTGATCTTCGCCGCGGTGTTGCGCACGATTTCCTGCCCGTCCGGGACCGTCCCGTCGAGCTTGAGGTAGATCACCCCGCTGCTCGCCGGAACCGCCGCGGCGGGCAACGCGCTCGTGGTGAACAGGAATCCGCCCCGCTCCCAGCCCGTCGGGTCCTTGCGCGGATCGGCCTTCTTGATGTCCTTCGGTACGGTCCAGGCCACTTCCGCACCCTTGACGACGTCGTCGTAGGTGGGGTCGATGACGAGCTTGCGGCCGGGCTTCGCGAACTTCGCGGTCTCCGAGTCGTACTCGGCGCCCTGCACGGCGAACACATCGCCCTCGCGGCACGAGGACAGCTTCGCCACCTCGCGCAGGGCGGCGCAGTCGCCGACCGTGATCCCCGAGGACGTGTCGGGGTTCTTCGCGCGCCCGCTCAGGGAGAGGTCGGACAGCGCGACCGCGCCGCGCACACCGCGGGTGTCCGCGAGCTCGGTCCTGGCGTCCGCGAGAGAGACGGACTTCGGTACGGAGACCTGCATCTGGGCGCGCGAGAGGTCCTCGCCCGTGGACTTCGTGTAGTCGCTCTCGACACCGGAGAACAGCATCTGCAGGGCGATCGCGCCGGCCACCGCCACCGCGATGCCGTTGACCATGCGGGCCGCGGTGCCGCTGCTCAACTGCAGCCTGCGGACGGCCAGCTGCCAGGAGACCGAGCCCGAGTTCAGACGGGCCACGACGGCCTCCACGACCCACGGCAGCAGCGCGGTGATGCCGACGAGGAGCAGGACGACACCGCCGGTCACCATGTACTCGTTGAAGTCGCCGTTGTCGTTGCCCTTCCCGATCATCGGGGTGAGCAGGCCGAGGCCGCCCAGCGGCAGCAGCAGCCGCCACCACAGCCGGCGCCGCGCGGGCCTGGCCGTACGCACCACGCCGAGCGGTTCGATGACCACGCCGCGCAGGGCGAGGAGCGTCACCGCCACCGCGGCGGCCGGGACCGCGACGGCGATCAGGACGGCGAGGACGGGCGTCGGGTCGAGGTAGCTCGGGAAGACGCTGATCCCGAAGAGCTCCAGGGAACCGGCGACCTGGCGGCCGATCAGGAAGAAGCCGACACCGAAGGCCAGCCCGAGGAAGGCTCCGGCGAGCGCCTCGCCCGCGGCGATCCGGCGGGTCATCCGGCCGTCCGCGCCGACCAGCCGCAAGGCGGCGAGCCTGCGGTCGCGACGCTCGCCGCCGAAGCGTACGGCCGCGGCGATGAAGACGCCGACCGGCATCAGCAGCACCACGAAGACCGTGAGGACGAGCAGGAGAAGGACCGGGTCCATCTCCTCCGCGGGCCCCTTCCTCGCGCCGAAGGTGTCGAGGCGCACGATGCGGGAGCCTTCGTCGAACTTCGCCAGGTCCTGGCCGCCCGCGTAGTAGGCGAGTTCGGCCGAGCCGATCAGGCCGCTCTCGGCGATGGTTCCCGTGACGCGGTACGGCAGCCGGTCGTGCAGCAGCTTGGCGTCCTTGGAGTCCAGCAGTTCCTTCAGCGCGGGGGAGACGACCATCTCGCCCGGCGCGGGGAACTTCTCGATGCCCGGCGGCAGCGGCGCCCGCAGGCCCTCCGGCTCCAGCTGGCGGCCGCGTACGTCCAGGCCGCGGAACTCGGTGTCGACGTTCGCGACCAGCACCGTGTTGTCGGACTTCGCCGGCTCGACGCCGTTCATCGCCAGGTCCATCCGCGCGTACTCGCGGTCGGACCGTGCCTGCAGCGCGCTCGGGATGGCCGTGGTGAGCAGCAGCAGCGCCACGCCGAGCCCGACACCGACACCGGTGAGCAGGACCCGTACCCAGCCCTCGCGACCGCCGGTGAACGCGAACTTGATGCCCATGGTGAGGTCCCTGGACCACTGCCGCAGCATCGGGGTCGCGTGGCGCGGATCGTCCCAGGCGGGCGGCTCCGGGGCGGCCTTCGGCGGGGCGGTGGCGGTCGACGGGCGGGCGCTCATACGGCGCGCTCCATGTCCCGGGACTTCCCGTCGCGTACGACGATCTCGCGGTCCGAGTAGGCGGCCACCCTGGTCTCGTGCGTGACGAGGACGACGGCGGCGTTGGCGGACCGGGCGGCGTCCGTGAGCAGTTCCATCACGCGCTCGCCGTTGAGCGAGTCGAGGGCGCCGGTGGGTTCGTCCGCGAACAGCACCCGCGGGCTGGTGACCAGGGAACGGGCCACGGCGACACGCTGGCCCTGGCCGCCGGAGACCTCGCCGGGCCGCTTGCCCGCCAG
The DNA here is from genome assembly GCF_003024195.1 of Streptomyces dioscori. Lineage (GTDB taxonomy): Bacteria > Actinomycetota > Actinomycetes > Streptomycetales > Streptomycetaceae > Streptomyces > Streptomyces dioscori. The sequence continues at coordinate 184,688 of NZ_KZ679051.1, read as the reverse complement.
GTCGTCGACCTCCAGCCGCTCCATCCAGGCCAGTGCGGTGCGCTCGGCCTCCTTGCGGGAGGTGCCGTTGAGACGCAGCGGCAGGGCCACGTTCTCGACGCAGGTCAGCTCCGGCACCAGCTGGCCGAACTGGAAGACGAACCCGAACTGCGAGCGCCGCAGCGCGCTGCGCTGGGAGTCGTTCATGGTCGCCATCTCACGGCCGTTGTACGTGATCGAGCCCGAGTCGGGCGTCACGATGCCGGCGAGGCAGTGCAGGAGGGTCGACTTGCCGGAGCCCGAGGGGCCCATCACGGCGACGACCTCGCCCGGGTGGATGGAGAACTCGGCGCCGTCGAGGGCGTTGGTGGGGCCGTACGCCTTGCGCAGGTCGTGGGCCACGAGCAGGGAGCCTGCGGGGGTGGAGGTCATCGGGTCACCGCTTCAGCGAGTTTGCCGAGGCGCGCGGCGGTGAGTTCCAGCCATCGCAGGTCGGCTTCGAGATGGAAGAGAGCGTGGTCGCAGATCAGCTGGTCGGCGAGATCGCCCTTGCGTTTGCGGTCGGTGAGGATGCGCATCATGCGCAGGTGTTCCGAGCGCTGGGTGTCGAGGATCTCGGACGCGTCGCGGTGCGTCAGGAGGGCGAGGACGACCTTCGTGTAGAGGGTCGACTGGAGATACGGCTCCGGCTTCTCCGGCGTCGCGAGCCACCGCTGGACGTCGGTGACGCCCGCCTCGGTGATCGCGTACCGCTTGCGCTCGGGGCCTTCGCCCGCCTCTATCCCGTCGACCTCCACGAGGCCGTTCTTCAGCAGCCGGGACATCGTCGAATAGACCTGGCCGTAGTGGAGCGGCCGGTCGTGACCGAACTTCTCGTCGAAGGCCCGCTTGAGGTCGTAACCGTGGCGGGGCCCGGACTCCAGGAGCCCTAGGAGCGTGTGACCGATGGACATGCGGAGCACTCTACACAGTGCGTATACACACCGTGTATACGCACTGTGTAGACCTGTGCCCGAACGGTGCCCGGCATATGCGTCCCGCCAGGTCAGACGCGATTGTCACGGTTCTGCGACCGCTTCCCTGCGGGGCTTGGGTCGGATGTGTGGTGCGGGTCCGGTGGGGGTGGGCCGCGCAGTTCCCCGCGCCCCTGGGTGGGACGGGGCGAAGCCCCTCCCCGAGGGGCGCGGGGAACTGCGCGATCAGCCCCCACCGGACCCGCACCCGAATGAAGGGGCGCGGGGAACGGCGCAGCCCGCCTGCCTACTCCTCCCCCTCCCCGGAGAGGGGAGGGCGGCCCCGGCGGGGGATCGGGCCCGCCCCGCCGGGCAGGCGTCCCGCCTCGCCCAGCGCCCGCCGCAGCAGGAACTCGATCTGCGCGTTGGCCGAGCGCAGCTCGTCCCCGGCCCACCGCGCCAACGCCTCGTACACCAGCGGATCCAGCCGCAACAGCACCTGCTTGCGCTGCTGCTGCGCCCGCCGCCGAGCAGGGGGATCGAGGGGGTCGGGGGGATCAGGGGGAGTCGGAGGCGCCCCCTCCGGAGACGGACTCACTGGTAGAGGGACCCCGTGTTCAGAACGGGCTGCGGCGCCCGGTCCCCGCACAGCACCACCATCAGATTCGACACCATCGCCGCCTTCCGCTCGGAGTCCAGCTCCACGATGTCCCGCTCGGAGATCCGCGCGAGCGCGGCCTCCACCATGCCGACCGCCCCGTCCACGATCTGCCGCCGCGCGGCCACGACCGCCCCCGCCTGCTGCCGCTGGAGCATCGCCGAGGCGATCTCGGGCGCGTACGCGAGATGCGTGAAGCGGGACTCGATGATCTGCACGCCCGCCGCGTCCACCCGGGCCCGCAGCTCGACCGCGAGCTTCTCGGTGATCTCCTCCGCGTTGCCGCGCAGCGACAGGCCTTCCTCGTCGTGGGCGTCGTACGGGTACTCGATGGCGATGTGCCGTACGGCCGCCTCGGTCTGGGTGGCGACGAACTCCAGGAAGTCGTCCACCTCGAAGCTCGCCTGCGCGGTGTCCTCGACCCGCCACACCACGACGGCGGCGAGCTCGATCGGGTTGCCGTAGGCGTCGTTGACCTTGAGGACGGCCGTCTCGTGATTGCGTACCCGCGTCGAGATCTTCGTACGGGAGGTGAGCGGGTTGACCCAGCGCAGCCCGTCCTCGCGGATCGTGCCGCGGTAGCGGCCGAAGAGCTGGACGACGCGGGCCTCGCCGGGCGCCACCATGTTCAGGCCGCACATGGCGATGAAGGCCGCGAGGCCGATCAGGATGCCGGCCACGATGAGCACGGCCTTGCCGCCGGTGGCGTCCACCGCGGTGGCGGAGACGACCAGCGCGGCGCCCAGCAGTAGTCCGAGGAGTCCGAGCAGCAGCGCGAGCCCGCCGCCGATGCTGTGCGCGGCCACCTCCCGTACGCGCGGAGTGGGCATCTCGGGTACGTCGGCGCGGTCTACGTCGGCGCGGTCCGGAGAGTCGGGTGCGGACATGGGTGTTCCCCCGTTTCGTGGTGTTTTCGCCCGGCGCGCGGACGCGCCGGGCTCGATCCGTCTGGCTATCTAAGTGATATCACTTTACCCGCCACGGCAACCTTCCACTCCCGCGAATCGTCGGTTCCATAGGGGTGGGTGCTGATTCTCACGTCCGTAAAAGGCCGGATCGACAGGCGTTTGTCCGCAGCTGCGGTGTTAGTTTGCTGAGCTGGCCCGAGCGATGAACCTGTGAGACACGAGAGACGGAAGCGGAGCGGACGTACCCATGGGACGAGCGGATGAGAGACGAGCGCGGCAGCGCGGTGGACACCGCGGCGCGCCGAAACGCTCGTCCAGGGCGGAGGGCAAGACCGGCAAGAGCGGTATACGCCGTTTCTTCACCTGGAAGAAGATCCTCGGCACGTTCTTCGGTGTCTGCCTGCTCGGCATGGCCGCCTTCGTAGGGCTCTATCTGATGATCGACGTTCCCAAGGGGAACGCGGCGGCGGTCCAGCAGAGCAACATCTACAAGTACGCCAACGGCGACACCCTCGCCCGCGACGGCGAGGTCAACCGAGAGCTGGTCGACCTGGACCAGGTCTCCAAGGGCGTGCGGATGACGTTCGTCGCCGCCGAGAACAAGTCCTTCTACAAGGACTCCGGCGTCGACCTGAGGGGCACGGCCCGCGGTCTGCTCAACACCCTGTCCGGCAAGGGCAAGCAGGGCGGTTCGACGATCACCCAGCAGTACGTCAAGAACTACTACCTCACGCAGGACCAGACCGTCACGCGCAAGCTGAAGGAACTGGTCATCTCGCTGAAGGTGGACCGCCAGCAGTCCAAGGACGCCATCCTCGCGGGCTACATCAACACCAGCTACTACGGCCGCAACGCCTGGGGCATCCAGGCCGCCGCGCAGGCGTACTACCGGGTCGACGCGGACAAGCTCAGCGTCGCCCAGAGCGCGTATCTCGCCGCCCTGCTCCAGGCCCCGAGCCAGTACGACTGGGCGGTGGCGAGCGACACCAGCAAGAAGCTCGTCAAGAACCGCTGGAACTACGTCCTCGACAACATGGTCGAGGAGGGCTGGCTGGACTCCGCCAAGCGCGACGGCATGACGTTCCCCGTGCCGGAGGACCCCCAGGGCGCACCCGGCCTCGAAGGCCAGGCCGGCTACCTGGTGGAGGCCGCCAACTCGACGCTGGAGAAGCAGCTAGTCGAGGACGGCACCGCCTCCGACATGGACGAGGCCGCGACGATGGTCAAGGCGGGCGGCTGGACCATCACGCTCAACATCGACAAGAAGAAGCAGGCCCAGCTGGAGAAGGCCGTCAAGGCCAAGCTGACCAGCAAGCTCGACGGGAAGAAGCGGGACGTCGACGCCGACATCCAGGCCGGCGCCGCCTCCGTCGACCCGAAGACGGGCCGGGTCCTCGCGATGTACGGCGGCGTGGACTACGTGAAGCACTTCACGAACAACGCGACGCGCCGCGACTACCAGCCCGCCTCCACCTTCAAGCCCGTCATCCTGGCCGCGGCCGTCGACAAGGACGCCACGACCCAGGACGACGACCCGATCACGGCGAACACGATCTACGACGGCACGAGCAAGCGTCCCGTCCTCGACGACGGTACGAAGGTCGGCTTCTCCCCGCCGAACGAGGACGACGTCGACTACGGCGACGTCGACGTCCAGACCGCGATGAACAAGTCCATCAACTCCGTCTTCGCGCAGATGGGCGTCGACGTCGGCATGGACCAGGTCATGAAGACCGCGGGCGAGCTGGGCATGGACGTCGAAGGCGTCAAGTCGGTGCCCGCCCAGACCCTCGGCACGATGGGCGCGAGCCCGCTGGAGATGGCCGGGGTCTACGCGACCCTCGACAACCACGGCAAGAAGGTCACCCCGGCCGTCATCAAGAAGGTCGAGCACAAGGACCGCGCGGTCAAGTTCCCTGACCCGATCGGCGATCAGGCCATCAGCCGTGAGGCCGCCGACACCGTCACCTCGGTGCTGACGGGTGTGGTCGACGACGGTACGGCCCGCACCTCCGTGCGGGACAACCCGTCGCGGGACGGGCAGCAGGTCGCGGGCAAGACCGGTACGTCCGACTTCAACAGGTCGGCCTGGTTCACCGGTTACACCCCCGACCTGGTCACCTCGGTCGGGATGTTCGGCGAGGACGCGAAGTCCCACGCGCAGGTGACGATGCAGGGTGCCACCGGCCTCCTGCCGGGCAAGGGCCGCGTCAACGGCGGTGGCTATCCCGCGCAGATCTGGGCGGCGTACACGTTCGACGCGATGGGTGACGTGACCAGATTCGACCTGGACACGAAGCAGGGGGCGGCGGTCAAGCCCACGCCGACGCCGACGGTCACCTCCACGCCGACGACGCCGTCCGCGGAACCCTCCACGAAGGATCCGACGACGAAGCCCCCGACGACCACGTCCGCGCCGGAGTCCACCCCGGAGGAGACTCCGTCGGAGGAGGACCCCACCCCGACGACGAGCGCCCCGTCGTCCTCCGGCGGCATCGAACTCCCCCCGGACCCGGACGACCCCCAGTCGGACGACTGACCCACGTCCCGTGACCTGCGGCCCCGGTGGGGGCGGGCCGCGCAGTTCCCCGCGCCCCTCCTAGGGGCGCGGGGAACTGCGCAGTCTTTTCGCCCTTAGGGGCGCGGGGAACTGCGCGGCCGGCCACAGCGGACCCGCAGCTCCCCACCGGCGCCAGCAGGCACGGCGCTCGGCCCGGAACGGGCTCACGCCTCCCTGACCGCCTGGGCGATCCGGTCGCCGACCGACTTGTCGACGTTCCGCCAGTACTGGAACGCCCGTTCAAGCACAGGCTGCGACACATCGGCCAACAGATGCCCACTGACGTTGGCCACGAGCCGCTCACGCTGAGCGTCATCGAGGACCTGCCGGACCATCGTCCCGGCCTGCCCGAAGTCGTCGTCCTCACGATGCCGACGCGTGGCCTCCCGCACCAGCTCACCCGCGGTCTGCCAGCTCGCCGGCTCACCGAACCGCCCGAAGTCAGCCGCAGGCCCCCCGTACGAGTTGGGCGCGTAAGGCCGCGCCGCGTTCGACGGCACGTACCGCATCGGCCCGTCCTTGGCGTACGAGTTCACCGCCGAGTGCGGCCGGTTGGGCGGCAGCTGCGCGTAGTTCGGACCGATCCGGTACCGGTGGGTGTCCGGGTACGAGAAGAGCCGGCCGAGCAGCATCTTGTCCGGCGAGGGCCCGATGCCCGGCACCAGGTTCGACGGCTCGAAGGCGGCCTGCTCGATGTGCACGAAGTAGTCCTCGGGGTTCTTGTCGAGGACCATCCGGCCGACGTCGATCAGCGGGTAGTCGCCGTGCGGCCACACCTTCGTCAGGTCGAAGGGGTTGAAGCGGTAGTCCGCCGCGTCCTCGAACGGCATGATCTGGACCTTGAGGGTCCAGCTCGGCGCGTTCCCGGCCGCGATCGACTCGTACAGGTCACGGCGGTGCTTGTCCGCGTCCGAACCGGCCAGCTCGTCGGCCTCTGCCTGGGGCAGGAACTCGATGCCCTGATCGGTCTTGAAGTGGTATTTCACCCAGAACCGCTCACCGCCGCCGTTGATCCACATATAGGTGTGGGACGAGTAGCCGTTCATGTGGCGGTACGTCTTCGGGATGCCCCGGTCGCCCATCAGCCAGGTCACCTGGTGCGCGGACTCGGGTGAGAGGGTCCAGAAGTCCCACTGCATGTCGTTGCTGCGCAGCCCGGTCACCGGGTGGCGCTTCTGCGAGCGGATGAAGTCCTGGAACTTGATCGTGTCACGGACGAAGAAGACCGGCGTGTTGTTGCCGACCATGTCGTAGTTGCCGTGCTCGGTGTAGAACTTCAGCGCGAAACCGCGCGGGTCGCGCCAGGTGTCGGGGGAGCCCTGCTCACCCGCGACGGTGGAGAAGCGCGCCAGCATGTCCGTGCGCTTCCCGGGCTGGAAGAGGTCGGCCCGAGTGAACTGGCTGACGTCATTGGTGACTTCGAAGAAGCCGTACGCGCCACTGCCCTTGGCGTGCACCACCCGCTCCGGAACCCGCTCCCGGTTGAACTGGGCCATTTTCTCGATGAGGTAGTGGTCCTGGAGCAGGATCGGGCCGTCGGGACCGACGGTGAGCGAGTGTTCGTCGCTCTCCACCGGAATTCCGACGTTGTTCGTGGTGTACGGAGCCTGGTCGGGTGCCTGCGTCACGAGCGTCCTCCCGTTCGAGAAGAGTCGAATGATCGCTTCGCTCACCCAGCAGTCAACTCCGCCGACGGGATGTCGGCAACATTTGGACGGGGTCTAATTCCGGTTGTATTCCGGCTCGCTTCCAGGGTCGCTTTCGGGATCGCCGAGTCACTGCCGAGGTGAGTCCCGCCTGGGTACCCCTCAGCTGTGGTTCAACTCGAACCAGACGACCTTTCCCGTACTGAGCCGGGTCGCGCCCCACCGCCTGGCCAGCTTGTTCACCAGGTAGAGCCCGCGTCCGCCCTCGTCCGTGGCGCGCGCCTGCCGCAGCCGGGGCAACTGCGGGACGTCGTCGCCGACCTCGCAGCGCAGCACGTCGGTACGCAGCAGCCGCAGCGTCACGGGCCGCGACGCGTACCGCACGGCGTTGGTGACGACCTCGCTGACGAGCAGCTCCACGGAGTCCGTGAGCTCCTCCAGGTCCCAGCGGGACAGCGCCTTGCGGGCCAGCCGGCGGGCCCGGCCGGGCGCCGCGTCCTCGGGGTCCAGGTGCCACAGCGCGACATCGCTCGGCGCGATCCCGTCGAAGCGGGCGGCGAGCAGCGCGATGTCGTCGTCCCGGTCACCCGGGCCGAGCATGTCGAGCACCTCGTCGCACAGGGCTTCCAGGGGCGGCGGATGGTCCGGTCCGGTCAGCGCCGCGGTGGCGGCGATCCGCTCGCGCAGCTGCTCTATCCCGGTCCACACGTCACGCAGCCGCGACTCCACGAGCCCGTCGGTGTACAGCAGCAGCGTGGCGCCCGCGGGCGCGTCCAGCTCGACCGCCTCGAAGTCCACACCGCCTACGCCGATGGGAGCACCCGGCGGTACGCGCAGCACCTCGGCCCGCCCGCCCAGATGCAGCAGTACGGGCGGGGGATGGCCCGCGTTGGCGATGGTGATGCGGTGCGCGACCGGGTCGTACACCGCGTACAGGCAGGTCGCCATCCGGTCGGTGCCCAGGCGCTGGGCCTGCTCGTCCAGGTGGTGCAGGACCTCCTGCGGCGGCAGGTCGAGCCCGGCGAGGGTCTGCGCGGTCGTGCGCAGCTGGCCCATGATCGCCGCGGAGGTCATGGAGTGGCCCATGACGTCACCCACGACGAGGGCGACCCGGCTGCCGGGCAGGGGGATCGCGTCGTACCAGTCGCCGCCGACCCGCGCGGTCTCGGCGGCCGGCAGATACCGGGACGCCAGCCGCACACCGGTCGGCCGGGGCAGCGTCTCGGGCAGCATCGTGCGCTGCAGCTCGTCGGCGATGTACGCCTCGCGGCCGTACAGCACCGCCTTGTCGATGCCGAGCGCGCTGTGCGTGGCGAGCTGCGCCGCGACCAGCAGGTCGTCGGTCTCGAAGGCGGGCCGGTCGGGGCGGCGCAGGAACAGCGCGGCCCCGATCACGCGCCGCCGGCCGCGCAGCGGCGCGAGGATCGCGCGCTGCCCGCCGGGCACGCTCAGGTCGTCGCCGATCAGCTCGGGCAGCGCGGCCCGGGCGGCGGGCGCGTCCGCGAAGACGGGCCGCACCCCGCGCAGCACCTCGTTCAGGGCGCCACCGGGCCGTACGGTGCACAGCTCGGCGGTGATGCCGACGTCCGGCTCGGGCTGCAGCGCGGGCAGCAGGAAGCCCTCGGTGTCCCGGTCCTCGGGGATCCGGTCCGTGCGCCGCAGCCGCAGCACGACGGGCCCGGTGGGCCGCTCGTCGCCCACCGGCAGCGGGTCGCGCAGATAGACCAGGATCGCGTCCGAGAAGGTCGGCACGGTGGCCCGGCACAGCCCCATGACGATCTCGTCGAGGTCGATGCCGCGGGCGATCCGCCGGGTGGCGGCGCCCACGAAGCGCAGCCGGTCGCCGTCCCGGCGCATGGGCATGGGTGTGCCGGGCGCCTGCGGGCTCTGTCCCGTACGACGGTCCTTGCCGCCCAGGTGGACGGCGGCCTCCGCGCCGGATCCGGCGCCCAGGGACTCGGGCCGCGGCCGGTGCGGATCGGGTTCGCCGGCCGGTTCGGTGGCCGACGGCTGGGAGTGCTCGGGCCCGGAACCGGCGGGCACGCCCGGGGCGGCGGCCTGCGCGTCCGCGGTCACGGGCGTACCGATCGGGCTCTGGCCGTCGGGAACGGGCATGCCGACGGTCCCCGGTGGACCGGGGGTGTCGTCAGGCCGTCCCTGTGCCGGTAAACCGGGTGAGCCCTGAGGGGGCGGCTCCGGGGTACGCAGAAGCGCCCCGCGAGGGTCCGCGGGGGCCGTGGGCCTGGCAGCGCTGGGCTGTCGGCGCTCATGGGAGGTGGGGTGCTCCGTCACGCGTGTCGAATCCATCCGTCCGGTGCTGCGCGCCGTGCGTGCAGTTCGTCCCGCAGAGAGCCCGATACCCGGAATGCGTGCCCCAGGAACGGAATCCCCGCGTGATCAGACAGCCTCTCAGAAGAATGACCTTCGGACACCGGCGGGAACGGTCTGATTCGCCGGCTCCGGGTCGTACCGCTGTGACCCTCGTACCCCACGCTCACGTCCTGCCGCCCCTCGGTGACGTTCGGTCAAGCCCAGCGCCTTGTGCGGGAGTTGCCGTGGCGCACCCGCCCGCCGCCCGACCATCACTCCTCAACGACGGTGTCGCACACCGACCCTGACTGTTCGTTCCGTGCGTTGCGGAGGACGATCCTACGGTTCTACCACGGGGGCGCATCAAGGGTCTCATGTGGACACGTGCGCGGGCGTGCGATCCCAGTCGTCGGGCAGGGCCGGTACGGACCAGGCGGGGTCGGGGCGCCAGTGCTGCCAGCCGTCCGAGAACGGCGGGCCCCAGCGCCGAATCACCTCGACCGCCGCGCGCCCGGCCTCCGCCACGCGCGCGGCCAGCCGTTCGTCCATCAGGCCGTCCCGCTGGGCCTGTGCGAACTCGTCCTCGTCACGCCAGCCCCAAGTGCGGTCCGGATGCACCGAGATGTCCAGGAAGTGGTCCTCGGAATCGACGCCGCCGGCCCATCTGGCCAGCGGTTCCTCCAGGTTGACGTACCAGTTCTTGAACTGCCAGCCCGGCTCCCAGAACAGCCACACCGACCAGGGCTCGCCGGGCCGCGCCAGTTTCAGGACGCCCGTGCCGAACCAGCGGTCGCGCTGCACGGTCCGCGGCTTGGTGTAGCGGGTCTCCAGCGGCTCCGCGTGCACGGACGTGCCGTCCGTGAGGACGGGCTTCACGCACTCCGTCCCCGGCGCCAGCCACACGGCGAGCAGGTCGCCGTCGTCCCGCACGACGGTCACGGGACGCGCGATGTGGATGCGGTCGCCGGCGTTCTCCCGGTACCGCCACAGGATCTGACTCCCGGGGTTCCAGTACGCCGCCGAACCGCCCGCTTCCACGTGTGTCACCGCTCCACCCTCTGCCATGAACAGATATTAGGTGCCCAGGGCATACGACGCTGCGGTAAGCGCCATGGTTCGCCTGCTCGCCGGACGACGTTACGGCCTTGTCATCCGCAGGACATCCAGGGCCTCGTCCAGCTGCTCCCGGGTGAGGTCGCCGCGCTCCACGTACCCCGAATCCAGGACGACCTCGCGGATGGTCCGCCGCTCGGCGAGCGCCTTCTTGGCGACCTTGGCGGCCTCCTCGTACCCGATGTACTTGTTCAGCGGGGTCACGACCGACGGCGACGACTCGGCGTACTCCCGGGCCCGCTCGCGGTTGGCCGTGATGCCGTCCACGGTCCGGTCGGCGAGCAGCCGGGAGACGTTGGCGAGCAGCCGCACGGACTCAAGGACGTTCTTCGCGATGACCGGCAGCATGACGTTCAGCTCGAAGTTGCCGGAGGCTCCGGCGACGCCGATCGTGGCGTCGTTCCCGGCCACCTGCGCGGCCACCATCAGCACGGCCTCGGGAATCACCGGATTCACCTTGCCGGGCATGATCGACGAGCCCGGCTGCAGATCGGGCAGATTGATCTCCGCGAGACCCGTCCGCGGTCCGGAGGCCATCCACCGCAGATCGTTCGCGATCTTCGTGAGCCCCACGGCGATGGTCCGCAACTGCCCGCTGGTCTCGACGATCCCGTCCCGCGCACCCTGCGCCTCGAAATGGTCCCGCGCCTCGGTGAGCGGCAGCCCGGTGGTGCGCGCGACCTCGGCGATCACCGCGCCGGAGAACCCGGGGGGCGTGTTGATCCCGGTCCCGACGGCCGTCCCCCCGAGCGGCAGCTCGGCGAGCCTCGGCAGGGACGCCTCCAGCCGCTCGATCCCGTACCGCACCTGCGCCGCGTACCCGCCGAACTCCTGGCCCAGCGTCACCGGAGTGGCGTCCATGAGATGGGTCCGCCCGGACTTCACCACATCGGCGAACTCCTCGGACTTGCGGCTCAGCGAGGCGGCGAGGTGGTCGAGCGCCGGGACGAGATCACGGGTGACGGCGGCGGTCGCGGCGATGTGGATCGAGGACGGGAAGACGTCGTTGCTGGACTGCGAGGCGTTCACATGGTCGTTCGGGTGTACGTCCCTGCCGAGCCGTTCCGTCGCCAGCGTGGCGAGAACCTCGTTCGTGTTCATGTTGGACGAGGTGCCCGAGCCCGTCTGGAAGACGTCCACGGGGAACTCCGCGTCCCACTTCCCGTCCGCGACCTCGGCCGCCGCCTCCTGGATGGCCTCCGCGACATCCTTGTCCAGCACCCCGAGGCCCGCGTTCACCTTGGCCGCGGCCGCCTTGATCCTGGCCAGGGCCTCGATGTGCGCGCGCTCCAGATGCTGCCCGGAGATGGGGAAGTTCTCGACGGCGCGCTGGGTCTGGGCCCGCCACTTCGCGTCCGCGGGGACGCGGACCTCGCCCATGGAGTCGTGTTCGATGCGGTAGTCGGTCATAGCAGGTATATCGCCCCCGCCGCCCCTGCCCATTCCCGTCACTGACTCGGGGGCGCTGCCCCCGAACCCCCGGTCCTCAAACGCCGGACGGGCTGGAAATCCAGCCCGTCCGGCGTTTGAGGACGAGCGCGCAGCGCGATCAGCGGGGGCGAGGGGGCTCAGCCCCCATGTGTGGACGGGAACGGGTAGGGGCGGCGGGGGCGAAGAAAAGCTACAGCCCGGGACCCCGTACCGGAATCGACGTGAACGTCGGAGCGGGCGCCGGGTCCTTGAAGAAGTCGTTGCCCTTGTCGTCGACGACTACGAACGCCGGGAAGTCCTCCACCTCGATCTTCCACACGGCCTCCATGCCGAGCTCCTCGTACTCGACGACCTCGACCTTCTTGATGCAGTCCTGCGCGAGCCGCGCGGCAGGCCCCCCGATGGACCCGAGGTAGAACCCGCCATGGGCGCCGCACGCGTCGGTGACCTGCTGCGACCGGTTCCCCTTGGCCAGCATCACCTTCGACCCGCCGGCCGCCTGGAACTGCTCCACGTAGGAGTCCATGCGCCCGGCCGTGGTCGGCCCGAACGACCCGGACGCGTACCCCTCGGGGGTCTTGGCGGGACCGGCGTAGTACACGGGGTGGTCCTTCAGGTACTGAGGCATCTCCTCACCCGCGTCGAGCCGCTCCTTGATCTTCGCGTGCGCGATGTCACGCGCCACGACGAGCGGCCCGGAGAGGGACAGCCGGGTCTTGACGGGGTACTTCGTCAGTTCGGCGAGGATGTCGTCCATCGGCCGGTTCAGGTCGATGCGCACGACGTCACCGGCCTCGTCCAGATGCTCGTCCGTCGTGTCGGGCAGGAACCGCGCCGGGTCGGTCTCCAACTGCTCCAGGAAGACGCCCTCCGCGGTGATCTTCGCGACGGCCTGGCGGTCGGCGGAGCAGGAGACGGCGATGGCGACCGGGCAGGACGCGCCGTGCCGGGGCAGGCGCACCACGCGCACGTCGTGGCAGAAGTACTTGCCGCCGAACTGCGCGCCGATGCCGATCTTCTGCGTCAGCTCGAAGACCTTCTCCTCCAGGTCCTTGTCCCGGAAGCCGTGGCCGAGCTCGGACCCCTCGTCCGGAATCTCGTCCAGGTAGTGCGCGGACGCGTACTTCGCGGTCTTCAGGGCGTACTCCGCGCTCGTGCCGCCGACGACGATCGCCAGGTGGTACGGCGGGCAGGCGGCCGTGCCGAGCGAGCGGATCTTCTCCTCCAGGAACTTCATCATGGAGGCCTCGTTCAGGACGGCCTTCGTCTCCTGGTAGAGGAACGACTTGTTGGCCGAGCCGCCGCCCTTGGCCATGAAGAGGAACTTGTAGGCGCCGCCGTCGGCCGCGTACAGCTCGATCTGGGCGGGGAGGTTCGAGCCGGTGTTCTTCTCGTCCCACATGGTCAGCGGGGCCATCTGCGAGTACCGCAGATTCAGGTTCAGGTACGCGTCGTAGATGCCGCGGGACAGGGCCGCCTCGTCGCCGCCCGTCGTGAGCACGTTCTGGCCGCGCTTGCCCATCACGATCGCCGTGCCGGTGTCCTGGCACATGGGCAGCACGCCGGCCGCCGCGATGTTCGCGTTCTTCAGGAGGTCCAGCGCGACGAACTTGTCGTTGGCCGACGCCTCGGGGTCGTCGATGATGCGCCGCAGCTGAGCGAGGTGCGCGGGCCGCAGATAGTGCTGGATGTCGTGGATCGCCTCGGCGGCGAGCGTGCGCAGCGCCTCGGGCTCCACCTTGAGGAACGTGCGCCCGTCGGCCTCGAAGGTGGACACACCCTCGGAGGTCACCAGCCGGTACGGGGTGGTGTCCTCTCCCTGGGGGAGCAGATCGGTGTACGCGAACTCAGGCATCTCGCCAAATCCTTCATCGACAGACAGCGGCCGGCCTCCGTTGGCGGCGCCACCAGCGTAGAACCTGCCTCGGACACCGAGCGTGTGAGGTAAGGCTCAGTAGGTCGTCCACACCCGCTGTCCACACCCTCTAGTCGCGATCTATCGCGTTTGGGTACGCTGCTGCCGTGGACCTTCAGAAGCACACCGAGCCCGACCTTCGGAAGCACACCGACCTCCGCGCGTCCGACGCCGACCGCGACCGGATCGCGGACATGCTGCGCGACGCCCACGCCGAGGGGCGCCTCACCGCGGAGGAGCACGCGGAGCGGGTCGAGGAGGTCTTCCGCGCGAAGACCGTGGGCGACCTGGAACCGCTGGTGCGGGACCTGCCCGCGGCCCACCGCCCCCGCGCGTCGGCCGCGTTCGCGGCGGCCCCCAACCGGCCCGCTCCGGGCGCGATCCCGCCGGTCGCCGACGAGAACGTGGTGGCGGTGTTCAGCGCGGCCGTGCGCAGAGGCCGCTGGCGCGTGGGCCGCCGCACGCACGCGTACGCGATATTCGGCAGCGTGGAGATAGACCTCAGCGAGGCGATCTTCGAGCACCAGCAGGTCGTGATCAGGGCGATATCGGTGTTCGGCAGCGTCGAGGTCCGCGTCCCGGAGAACGTGTCGCTGCGCGGCAGCGGTGGCGGGGTCCTCGGCAGCTTCGAGGTGGACACGCTGGACTCCGGCGAACAGGACGCCCCCGTGGTGTACGTGGACGGGCTGGCCGTCCTCGGGAGCATCGAGGCGAAGCCCAAGCGCGGCAAGCTGATCGAGGACATCCTCGACCGGGTCACCGACAAGGTGAACGCCAAGTTGCGCAAACATCTGGGGCATTGACGGTCGCGAATCCACGACGACCGGAGGAGCACGGTCCGGGACGAAGCCCCGTGCCCGGTCCGGCACTTGCCGGGATCTTCGGCGCTTGCGAACTGAGTGCATAGGCGCGCGTACAGCGGGTAGGCCTTGCTGCATCGTCTCTCGCTCGCGAAGCCGTCGTCAGGAGTAGACCGTGCTGCATCCGCCGCATCAGTCCCTGCAGGTCGCTGCCGTTCCGCCCCAGCCGGTGCCGGTGCGCGAGAGGGATCAGGACGCCCCCTGGCACACGGAGGCCGTGTGCCGCCGCGACGAGGCCGGGCTGTTCTTCGCACCTTCGAAGGAACCCACCGCGGCCCGGTTGTCCCGCGAGGAGGCGGCGAAGAGGGTCTGCGCGCGCTGTCCGGTGATGATCGAGTGCCGGGAACACGCACTGCTGCAACCCGAGCCGTACGGGGTCTGGGGCGGCCTCACCGCCGCCGAGCGCCGAGTGGTCCTGGCCCGCCGCCGCCGCCGGGACCTGGACCTCCAGAAATCAACCCGAACCCCGGGCCCGATAGCCGCAGCAGGCTAACCCGACAACCCACCCCGCGCCTCAAGGGGCGCGGGGAACGGCACGCCCAGCCACGACGGACCCGCAGGCATCCACCGGCCCAACAAGGGGCGCGGGGAACGGCGCGACCAGCCACGACGCACCCGCAGTCGTCCACGGACCGCACCCCCACCCCCTACCCCCCACCCCAAAACCAGCGGAGCTACTTCGCCCGGTCGAAGTCGATCGCGCTGTATGCCCGCAACTTCGCAAGCCGATGCTCGGAGCTGATCTGCCGAACCGTCCCCGACTTGGACCGCATCACGATCGAGTCGGTGGTAGCGGTCTCGGGTCGATACCGAACCCCCCGCAACAACTCCCCGTCAGTGATCCCGGTGGCCACGAAGAACACGTTCTCCCCGGACACCAGGTCATCCGTGAGCAGTACCCGGTCCAGGTCATGCCCCGCATCAACCGCCCGCGCCCGCTCCTCGTCGTCCTTGGGCCACAGCTTCCCCTGGATGGTGCCGCCGAGGCACTTCACCGCACAGGCGGAGATGATCCCCTCGGGCGTACCTCCGATGCCGAGCAGCAGATCGATCCCCGTGCCCTCGCGCAGCGCCAGGATCGAGCCCGCCACATCCCCGTCGGAGATGAGCTTGATGCGCGCCCCGGTCTCCCGGATCTCCTTGATGATGCCGTCGTGCCGCGGCCGGTCGAGGATGACGACGGTGACGTCCTCGGGCGTGACGCGCTTGGCCTTGGCGACCCGGCGGATGTTCACGGACACCGGCGCGTTGATGTCGACGAAGTCGGCGGCCTCGGGCCCGGTGACCAGCTTGTCCATGTAGAAGACCGCGGACGGGTCGAACATCGTGCCGCGGTCGGCGGCGGCCAGTACGGCGATCGCGTTGGTCATGCCCGCCGCGGCGAGGGTCGTCCCGTCGATCGGGTCGACGGCGATGTCGCACGCGGGACCTGTCCCGTCGCCGACGTTCTCCCCGTTGAAGAGCATCGGGGCCTCGTCCTTCTCGCCCTCCCCGATGACGACGACGCCGTTCATCGAGACGGTGGAGACGAGGGTCCGCATGGCCCGCACGGCCGCGCCGTCGGCGCCGTTCTTGTCGCCGCGGCCGACCCAGCGGCCAGCGGCCATCGCGGCGGCCTCGGTGACGCGGACGAGTTCAAGGGCGAGGTTGCGGTCGGGGGCCTCGGAGGGGACCTCTAGTTCGGACGGCAAGTGATGCTCGGTCATCGGAGCGCACCTTTCTGATACGGCGACGGCCGGATGAGGGTTTTCGCCGACTCTATCCTCAGTCCGACAAAATGAGCAGGGGGCCCCACGGATGAGCGGGGCAGTGCACCTGCGACGATGGGGGAGTGGCAGGCAGAAAAGGCAAGCAGTCGGTCCGGGACATGGTGCTGTCCCTGGGCCTGATCGGTATCGTCGCGGGCTTCATCTACGTCTTCATCCCCAAGGACGACTCGGAGCCCCCTCTCGAACGGGTCGACTACCGCGTGGAGCTCCTCACGGCACGCCGTGCGGCCACCTATCCGGTGGCGGCGCCCGAGGGCCTGCCCACGGAGTGGAAGGCGACCTCGGTGCGGTTCCGTGGAGCCGACTTCGACGCGTGGCACCTCGGCTTCCACGACCCCGACGGGGAGTACGTGGCGATCGAGCAGTCCACTCAGAAGCCCGTCACGTTCATCGGTGACACCACGCAGGGCGCCGAGGAGACGAACGTCACCCAGCGCATCGGCGAGAAGTCCTGGAAGCGGTACAAGGGCGAGAAGTACGACGCCCTGGTGCTCCGGGAGAAGAACTCCACGACCGTGGTCACCGGCACGGCGTCGTTCGCGAAGCTGACGAAGATGGCGGAGTCGCTCAGGACGTCGTGAGCGCGCACGCACATGCGAGAGGCCCCCAGCGATGCTGGGGGCCTCTCGCATGTCCGGAGCCCCGGTCCCGGGATCCCGTCCGGCTCTTCGGCTTTTCGGCTCTTCGGCTCAGACCGTCGTGATGACCTGGTCGGCCTCAAGGCGCGGGGAGCGCGGGAACCAGGCGTTCTCGGCGGGCCGGCCGATGTTGACCACCATCAGCGGGGTGTGGTCGCCGTCGAGGAACTCCTTCTGGACTCCCGCGAAGTCGAAGCCCGTCATCGGACCGGCGGCCAGGCCGGCGGCACGGACGCCGATGATGAAGTACGCGGCCTGCAGCGCGGCGTTGAGTGCGGCGGCACCCTCGCGGGCCGGGCGCTCGGCGAAGAAGAGGTCCTTGGCCTGCGGGAAGTGCGGGAGAAGGGCCGGCAGCTCCTCGTGGAACTCGTTGTCCGCGGAGAGGATCGCGACGAGCGGGGCGGCGGCCGTCTTCGGCTGGTTGCCCTCGGCCATGTGCTGCACCAGGCGCTCGCGGGCCTCGGCGGAGCGGACCAGGGTGATGCGCAGCGGCGACTGGTTGAAGGCGGTCGGGCCGTACTTGACCAGGTCGTAGATCGCCTGCACCTGCTCGTCGGTCACCGGCTCGTCGGTGAAGGCGTTGGCGGTGCGGGCCTCGCGGAACAGCAGGTCCTGGGCGGCGGGGTCAAGAACGAGAGACATGAAGCAAAACCTTCTCGGAGCGTGCGTCGGATCCGGGGGATCGGCTGACGTGTACGACGCTACGTCGAGTAGGTTTAAGTTTCAACCAAAAGTGGACCAGAGTGATCCGCTTCACATATACATGGCCAGACCAATTATCTGACGCAAGGGAAAGGCGACGCCCTCGCGCCGCCCCTGCCCGCTCGGACGTCCCCTCGGATGCTTACCCGCCGTCAGCCGCTGCCCGCAGCCGACGCCCCCTTCTCCGCCTCTACCTCTTCCTCCGCCAGCGCCGCGTCGAGGCGGGCGCGGGCGCCGTCCAGCCATCGCCGGCACACCTTGGCCAGCTCCTCGCCGCGCTCCCACAGGGCGAGCGACTCCTCAAGCGTCGTACCGCCCGTCTCCAGGCGGCGCACGACCTCGATGAGTTCGTCGCGCGCCTGCTCGTACCCGAGCGCCTCGTCCGTCGTGCCGGCCGTGCCGGTCCTGCTGGTCATGCGTCCACCCTAGGGTCTGCCTCAGACATCGACTCGTACCGTGAACTCGCCCTCGGCGACCCGCGCCCGCAGGCTCTCGTCCGCCGTCACCTCGTCCGAGGACCGGACGGCGTGGCCGTCGGACTTCTGCAGGACCGCATACCCCCGCTTCAGGGTCGCGGCGGGGGAGAGGGCCACCACGCGCGCGTGCGTGTGGGTCAGCTCCGAGTCCGCGCGGTCCAGGAGATGGCCGAGCGTGCGGCGGCCGCGGTCCAGGAGCGCGACGACGTGGTCGGCGCGCTCGTCCACCATCCGGTGCGGATCCTCTATCGAGGGGCGGGCCAGCGCGTGCGCCAGCCCCCGCTCCTCGCGCTCGATGAAGGACCCGACGCAGCGGCGCGCACGGTCCCGCAGGAACTGGACCCGCTCGTACTCCTCCCCGACGTCCGGTACGACCTTCTTCGCGGCGTCGGTCGGGGTGGAGGCGCGCAGGTCGGCCACGTGGTCCAGGAGCGGGTTGTCGGGCTCGTGACCGATGGCCGACACGACCGGAGTACGACAGGCCGCGACCGCCCGTACGAGCTGCTCGTCCGAGAACGGGAGCAGGTCCTCCACGCTGCCGCCGCCGCGCGCCACGATGATCACGTCGACGTCGTCGAGGGCGTCCAGGTCCTTCACCGCCTGGACGACCTGCGGGACCGCGTGGACGCCCTGTACGGCGACGTTGCGGACCTCGAAGCGGACGGCCGGCCAGCGGTGGCGCGCGTTCTCCAGGACGTCCCGCTCGGCGGCGGAGGCGCGACCGGTGACCAGCCCGACGAGCTGGGGCAGGAACGGGAGCTGCTTCTTGCGCTCGGCGGCGAACAGCCCTTCGGCGGCCAGGGACTTCTTCAACTGCTCCAGGCGGGCGAGCAGTTCGCCGACGCCGACCGGTTTGATCTCGACGGCTCTCAGCGACAGCTGTCCGCGCGGCGCGTACCACTCGGGCTTCGCGTGGACGACGACGCGGGCGCCCTCGCTCACCACGTCGGCGATGGCGTCGAACACCTGCCGGTAGCAGGTCACGCCCACGGAGATGTCGTGCGACGGGTCGCGCAGCGTCAGGAAGACGACGCCTGCGCCGGGGCGGCGGGACAGCTGGGTGATCTGCCCCTCGACCCAGACCGCGCCCAGCCGGTCGATCCATCCCCCGATGAGGCGTGACACCTCGCCGACGGGGAGGGGGGCGTCGGCGGACGTATTGAGAGCCATACGCCGAGCGTAGCGGCCCCCTCCGACACACCCCGAGCTCCCGCCCGGGTGCACCCCGGCGGCGGCGCACCCCAAAGACGAAAAGCCTGCGCAGTTCCCCGCGCCCCTGGGTGGGACGGGGCGCAGCCCCTCCCCAAGGGGCGCGGGGAACGGCGCGGCCAACCCCCACCGTCCCGCAGACGAACGCGGTTTTTCGGGGGCGCGGGGAACGGCGCGGCCAACCCCCACCGTCCCGCAGACGAACGCGGTTTTTCAGGGGCGCGGGGAACGGCGCAATCCTTCAGGCCCGCCCCCACCGGCCCGCAGGTGAACGCGGGGCATGGGGCGCAGCCCCGGGGGGAGGACGCGCACGCTCAGCCGGACGTGGGCGTCCACCCGCGTTGGGCGACCAGCACCCCGACCCCCACCAACAACCACACGGCCCCCACCACCTGCGCCGCCCCCGAAGCCTCAAAGATCACCAGCACAGTGATCCCGGCCCCCACCACAGGCACCACCACATGCCGCCACCACACGACCACCCCACCAACCCCCCGCCGCCGCACGGCGAACCACCCCACCACGCTCGCGTGCAGCAGCGTGAACGCCGTCAGCGCGCCCACGTCGACGACCGACACCAGATGGTCCATCCCGTCGGAACGCCGCGCCGCCCACACCGCGGCCACCAGCGTGATGACGGCCGCGCAGAGCAGCGCGACCCGCGGCACCCCGGAGTCCGTCCGCGACAGGGCCCGCGGCAGCCGCCGCTCGCGGGACATCGCGAACAGCAGCCGCCCGGCCGCCGCCTGCCCGGCCAGTGCGGCGAACGCCGCCCCGATCGCCTTGCTGACGGCCACCAGATCGTGCAGCCACGTGCCGACGGAGGCGTCCACGGCGTCGTAGAAGGCCGATCCCTGCTTCACCGGATCGTCGGCGAGCTGCGCCGACGACGTCGGCTCCAGGAGGGCGACCAGGTACGTCTGCGCGATGAACAGCACGCCGGCGAGCGCGAGACAGAACAGCACGGCCCGAGCCACCTTCTCCGAGCTGCCGGTGACCTCCTCCGCGAAGGAGGCGATCGCGTCGAACCCGAGGTACGACAGCACCGCGATCGACACCGCTCCGAGGACCGCGGACAGCGCGAACGCCCCCTGCGAGCCGTCTCCGGAGAGGGGCGACAGCCATCCGCGCTGCGCCCCGTCGCGCGCGAGGACGACGATCGCGGACACGAAGAAGACAAGGAGGACCACGATCTCCATGGCGAGCACCAGGAAACCGACGCGCGCGGCGACCCGTACGCCCCACAGGTTCAGCAGGGTCGTCGCGGCGACGGCGAGCGCCGTCCACACCCAGCGGGAGACGTCCGGGACCAGGGAGTTCATCGCGATTCCGGAGAAGAGGTACGCCACGGCCGGGATGAGGAGGTAGTCCAGCATCGCCATCCACCCGGCGATGAACCCGGCCTCTTTTCCGAGCCCCACGCGCGCGTAGGCGAACACCGAACCCGCCTGGGGGACGACCCGCACCATCTGTGCGTAGCTGAACGCGGTGAACGCCATCGCGACCGTGGCGACCAGGTAGACCAGGGCGACCGCCCCGTGGGACCTGGCGTCGAGGGTCCCGTAGACACCGACCGGCGCCATGGGGGCGATGAAGAGCAGCCCGTACACGACCAGGTCGCGGAAGCCGAGGCTGCGCCGCAGGCCCTGTTCGCCGTCGGCCGTGCGGGCCGCTGGATCCGTACCGGACATCCATGCCTCCGAGAGTCGTACCGCCTGCGTCCCTCCCAGCTCCCCGGCCCCCGACCAGTCTCGCCGCGGACGTGATCTCCGACCTGTCGGGCGCGGCCTTACGATGGGACGCATGACTGCTTCGACTGGCCGCCGTGTCCTGCTCGCCGCCCCCCGTGGCTACTGCGCGGGTGTCGACCGTGCCGTGATCGCCGTCGAGAAAGCCCTGGAGCAGTACGGGGCCCCGATCTATGTCCGTCACGAGATCGTCCACAACAAGTACGTCGTGCAGACCCTGGAGAAGAAGGGCGCGATCTTCGTCGAGCGGACGGCGGAGGTCCCCGAGGGGTCCATCGTGATGTTCTCGGCGCACGGCGTCGCCCCGGTCGTCCACGACGAGGCCGCGGCCGGGAAGCTCGCCACCATCGACGCGACGTGCCCGCTGGTCACCAAGGTCCACAAGGAAGCCGTCCGGTTCGCGGACGACGACTACGACATCCTCCTCATCGGCCACGAGGGCCACGAGGAGGTCATCGGCACCTCCGGAGAGGCGCCCGACCACATCACGCTGGTCGACGGCCCCGGTGACGTGGCGAAGGTCGAGGTCCGCGACCCCTCCCGGGTCGTCTGGCTCTCCCAGACCACGCTGTCGGTCGACGAGACCATGGAGACGGTCGACGCCCTCAAGGAGAAGTTCCCGCAGCTCATCTCCCCGCCGAGCGACGACATCTGCTACGCCACGCAGAACCGCCAGCTCGCGGTGAAGCAGATGGGCGAGCAGGCCGACCTCGTCATCGTGGTCGGTTCGCGCAACTCGTCCAACTCCGTACGGCTCGTGGAGGTCGCCAAGCTCGCGGGCGCCAAGGAGGCGTACCTCGTGGACTTCGCCGACGAGATCGACGACAGCTGGTTCGAGGGTGTCTCCACGGTCGGTGTCACCTCCGGGGCCTCGGTGCCGGAGATCCTCGTCGAGCAGGTCCTGGAGTACCTCACCACCCACGGTTACGAGGACGTCGAACTCGTCAAGGCGGCCGAGGAGTCCATCACGTTCTCGCTGCCCAAGGAGTTGCGCCGCGACCTGCGCGCGGAGGCGGCGGCCCTGGTGGCGCAGCGCACCGGAACCACCCCCTCGGCCGAGTGACTGTCCGTCCCACGACGTAACGTAGAGCCATGCAGATCTTCGGCGTGGACATCGGTGGTTCAGGGATCAAGGGCGCTCCCGTGGACCTGGACAAGGGCGACCTGGCGGAGGAGCGCTACAAGGTGCTCACGCCGCATCCGGCGACACCCGACGCGGTGGCGGACGGTGTGAAGGAGGTCGTCGGCCACTTCGGCTGGACGGGCCCGGTCGGTATCACCTTCCCCGGCGTGGTCACCGGCGGTTCCACCATCCGCACGGCGGCCAACGTGGACAAGGACTGGATCGACACGGACGCGCGCGCCCTGCTCGGCGAGCGGCTGGGCGGGCTGCCGGTGACCGTCCTGAACGACGCGGACGCGGCGGGCGTCGCCGAGATGCAGTTCGGCGCGGGCAAGGGCCGCAAGGGCACGGTCTTCCTGCTCACCTTCGGTACGGGGATCGGCAGCGCCCTCTTCGTGGACGGCACGCTCGTCCCGAACACGGAGCTTGGCCACCTCGAACTGAACGGCCACGACGCCGAGAAGCACGCCTCCACGAAGGCCAAGGAGGACCACGACCTCTCCTGGGAGCACTGGGCGCACCGCGTCCAGAAGTACCTCGCCCACGTGGAGATGCTCTTCTCGCCCGAGCTGTTCATCATCGGCGGCGGAGTCAGCCGCAAGGCGCAGAAGTTCCTGCCGCTGATCGAGGGCGTCAAGGCGGAGATCGTACCGGCGCAACTGCAGAACAACGCGGGAATCGTAGGCGCGGCAATGCAAGCGGCCCAAACAGCCTGACCCCCCGCCCCGGCCCCGTAAGGGGCGCGAGGAACTGCGCGGCCCGCCCCCACGGTCCCGCAGCCGAGCGCGGTTTTTCAGGGGCGCGAGGAACTGCGCGACCAGCCCCCACGGTCCCGCAGCCGAACGACGTCTTCAGGGGCGCGGGGAACTGCGCGGCCCGCCCCCGAGGGCCCGCAGTCGGGACGCCGACGGCCGGCTGGGCAGCCAGTCACCGGCCCGCAGTCAGGACGCCGACGGCCGGCCGGGCAGCCAGTCACCGGCCCGCAGACGGGGCGCCGACGGCCGGCCGGGCGGTCTGATCGCCCCGCCGGGCGCTCAAACAGCCCGCCGCCGCTGCGCGGCCTTACGCGTCATCATCCGAGCCTTGCGCACGGTCACGATGACCCCGGCCAGCAGAGTCCCCCCGTACAACCACCCCGCGTGCATCGCGAGGGCGGTGACGAGGCCCATCAGCCGCCCGCCGAAGCCGCCCTCGCTGTCGGCGATGGGCAGGAGGCCGACGGCGAAGGCGATCGGCACGGCGACGACCGCCGTGACGAGGTCGGCGCGCCGCACCCACACCGCGGTCAGCACACAGACCGGCAGGAACAGCACTCCGTAGACGACGATCGACGCCCCGAACAGCAGCTGGATCAGACAGGCCAGCGCGAACATCGAGGCGGTGCAGAACAGCCCGCTGCCGAGCCCGGTGAGCCGGGGGTTGGGAAAGCGGCGTACCGCCTGCACCAGCGGCGAGACGGACGTCGCGGTACGCGGGACACCGGCCCCGGCCTGCCGGGCCGTACGGGCACCGCCCCGCCCGGCCTGCGGGGGAAGGGGCGAGCCGCCTCGCGACGGCTGTGACTGGGGAGGACGTGTCCTGTGTTGCTCCACTGGTCCAACTTAGGTCGGGTTATGTGCGGAATGACCCCCTAGACACGCGCTTTGGCCGACCTTGGCCAAGCGTTCGATACGTCGCCGGTGCGAGGCGCGGCACGCCGTAGACTGGTGGATCGGCCCGAGCATCCTCCTGGCCCAGTCCTCGCCCCACACCCTCACGTACGGGAAGTCGCAACGTGTCGCTCACGATCGGAATCGTCGGTCTGCCGAATGTCGGCAAGTCGACCCTTTTCAACGCCCTGACCAAGAACGACGTGCTGGCGGCCAACTACCCGTTCGCCACGATCGAGCCGAACGTGGGCGTGGTCGGTGTCCCCGACGCCCGGCTGGCCAAGCTGGCGGAGATCTTCGGCTCGCAGAAGATCCTGCCCGCCACCGTGGACTTCGTCGACATCGCGGGCATCGTGCGCGGCGCGAGCGAGGGTGAGGGACTGGGCAACAAGTTCCTCGCGAACATCCGCGAGTCGGACGCGATCTGCCAGGTCATCCGAGCCTTCAAGGACGAGAACGTCGTGCACGTGGACGGCAAGGTCTCGCCAAAGGACGACATCGAGACCATCAACACCGAGCTGATCCTCGCGGACCTGCAGACCATCGAGAAGGTCCTGCCGCGCCTCCAGCGGGAGTCGCGGATCAAGAAGGACGTCGTGGCGAAGGTGACCGCGATCGAGGCGGCGAAGGGGATCCTGGACGCGGGGCAGACGCTGTTCGCGGCGGGCATCACCCAGGGCTCCGACCAGGAGGCCCTGCTCCACGACCTGCACCTGCTCACGGTCAAGCCGTTCCTGTACGTCTTCAACGTCGACGAGGACGAACTGACCGACGACGCGTTCAAGGCCGAGCAGAGCGCGCTGGTCGCCCCCGCCGAGGCGATCTTCCTCAACGCCAAGCTGGAGTCGGACCTCGCGGAGCTCGACGACGAGGAGGCCATGGAACTCCTCCAGTCGGTCGGCGTCGAGGAGCCGGGCCTCGCCAGGCTCGCGCACGTCGGCTTCAACACCCTCGGCCTGCAGACCTACCTCACGGCCGGCCCGAAGGAATCCCGCGCCTGGACCATCAAGAAGGGCGCCACCGCCCCCGAGGCCGCCGGAGTCATCCACACCGACTTCCAGAAGGGCTTCATCAAGGCGGAGGTCATCTCCTTCGAGGACCTCGTCGAGATGGGTTCGATCGCCGAGTCCCGAGCCAAGGGCAAGGCGCGCATGGAGGGCAAGGACTATGTGATGCAGGACGGCGACGTGGTGGAGTTCCGCTTCAACGTCTAGTCCCGCTTCGAACCGCCCCTTGGTCCGCGTCCGCGCCGGTCAGGGGGCGGTCTGCTGTGCCCCGGCCGAAGGCCAGGACCGCAGTGCCATGTCCGCCACCAGTTGGAGGTCCTCCCGGGTGGCGCCGCCCGCGGCCTGGACGGCGATGCCGTTCGCGAGGGTCATGAGGTAGCGGGCCAGCAGGGCGGGGTCCAGGTCCGGGGGCAGGTCGCCTTCGTCGACGGCCTGCCGGAAGCGGTCGCGGAGGAGGGTGATGCCCTCGTCGCGCCAGATGACGAGGGCGTCCCGGGCGGTGCGTCCCGGCTCGCCGACCGCGAGGGCGCCCTGGACCCCGAGGCAGCCGGCGGGGCAGCCGGGCTGGGTGGTCGCCCGTACGGAGCCGTTCAGGAACGCGGTGGCCACCTCCCGCGTGGTCGGCTCCCGCGTGGCCCGGACGCCGTACGAGGCGGGCCCCTCGGTGTAGCGGTCGAGCGCCTTGCGGAACAGGTCCTCCTTGTTGCCGAAGGCCGCGTACATGCTCGTACGCGTGATGCCCATGGCGTTGGTCAGGTCGGTGAGGCTGGCGCCTTCGTAGCCCTGCTCCCAGAAGACCCGCATCGCGCGCTCAAGGGCCTCTTCGGTGTCGAAGCCTCTCGGTCGGCCGATCGGTGCCTTCTGTCGCGTCTCCATGCGACCCACCCTACCTTTCCGTACCGGTCGGTGCGGATGTGTTACGGTCCCTCTCGATGTCAATCAGTACCGATCGGTACCGATGTTCATGGAGGTCATCCTGATGGGACAGCTCGAAGGCAGGACCGCCGTCGTCACCGGCGGCGGCACCGGGATCGGTCTGGCGACCGCGAGGCGACTCGCGGCCGACGGCGCGCACGTGTTCCTCACCGGTCGGCGCAAGGCCGAGCTGGACAGGGCCGTGGAGGCCATCGGGCCGCAGAGAGCCACCGCCGTGACGGGTGACGTCTCCGACCCGGCCGATCTGGACCGGCTGTACGACGCGGTCCGCGCCCGGGGCCGGGGCCTGGACGTCCTCTTCGCCAACGCCGGCACCGCGTCGTTCGCGACGCTGGAGGAGATCACCGAGGAGCACTTCGACCGGATCTTCGGCGTCAACGTCCGGGGCACGGTGTTCACGGTGCAGAAGGCGTTGCCGCTGCTCAACGACGGCGCCTCGGTCGTCCTCAACTCCTCGGTGCGCGCCGATGACGGTGTCGCCGCGTTCGGCGCGTACGCGGCCTCCAAGGCGGCGATCCGGTCCTTCGCCCGGACCTGGGCCAATGAGCTCAAGGGGCGTGGCATCCGGGTCAACGCGATCTCCCCGGGCACGATCGACACTCCCGGCCTCGACGCCGTGGTCGCCACGCAGGACGTGCCGGACATGCCGGACGCGCCGGATGAGACAGCTGAGGCGGATGCGATCTCTCTGTCGGACGCGTCGGAGGCGTCGGACGCGTCAGCCGCCGTGGGCAGCCCGCCCGTCACCAAGGCGCAGTTCGCCGCTGCCGTCCCGCTCGGCCGGATCGGGCGAGCGGACGAGGTCGCCGACGCGGTGGCCTTCCTCGCCTCCGGGCAGAGCAGCTTCATCCTCGGAGCCAACCTCTACGTCGACGGCGGCGAGAATCAGCTCTGACGGACGGACGGACGGACGTACATACGGACGGACGGACGCACCGCCCGTACGCCGCCCCTTTGTCCCCCACGCGAGCGACAAGCAATGCCCACCCCGGCGGGACGTTCCGGAGTACCCCCTCCTCATAGCGTTCCACTCGATACAGGGGCGGCCGGGCCGCCGGTCGAGAAGGGGAAGATGTCATGTCGCTCTGGAACACGCGGGCCGTGCGGTGGGTCGAGGACCAGTACACGCAGGCGCACTTCGAGCCCACGCGCCGGGTGTGGCCGGCCGGGGTGCGGCTGGCCGTGATGGTGGTGCTGTTCGTCCTGGTGACGGGGCTCGCCGCCGGGACGAGGAGCGTGGCGGGCGACAACCCGGTGCTGTCGCTGCTGTCCGGCGCCGTGTCCGTGCTGATCGCCCTGACGGTCTACGCGGCGGCGGTACGGTTCCTCGAACAGCGCCCCGTGACCGAGCTGGACCTCGCCGACGCCGGATCCGTTCTGCGTGTCGGCACCGCCGCCGGGCTCGGGCTCTTCGCCGCGACGATCGCCCTGATCGCCCTGTTCGGCGGATACGGCACCGAGGGCGGGGTGTCCGTCGGCGGCGCCCTGACCGTCCTCGGGATCATGGCGGGGGTCGCGGTCGTCGAGGAACTCCTCTTCCGCGGCATCATCTTCCGCCTCGTCGAGGAACTCACCGGTACGCGTGGCGCGATGGTGATCTCGGGCGTGCTGTTCGGAGGCCTGCACCTGGTCAACTCCGGTGCCACCGTGTGGGGCGCGCTGGCCATCGCCGTCGAGGCCGGCCTGATGCTCGGCGCCGTCTACGCGGCCACCCGCTCGCTGTGGATGCCGATCGGCCTGCACTTCGGCTGGAACTACGCCCTGAGCGGCATCTTCGGCGTCACGGTCTCCGGCAACGAGGACCAGCCCACCGGTCTGCTCCACGGCGTGCTGTCCGGCCCCGAGGCGATCACCGGCGGCGGCTTCGGCCCGGAGGCCAGCATCTTCGCCATCCTCGTCTGCACGGTTCCCACGGTCGTGTTCCTGCGGATCGCCAAGCGCCGGGGCCGCCTCTACACCCGCCAGCAGCTCCGGTCCGCGGGGACGGCCTCCGCCTCCTGACCCGGGGAGGCCGGGACGACCGGCCCCCGCCGAGCGAAGAGCGCCCACGGAAGTCCGTGGGCGCTCTTCGCTCGTGCGTGTCCGCGTCAGGTCACCAGCCCCTGCCGGTACGCGTACACCACCGCCTGCACCCGGTCGCGCAGATTGAGCTTCGCCAGGATGCGGGAGACGAAGGTCTTGACCGTCTCCGGGCTGATCACGAGGGTCGCGGCGATCTCGCTGTTGGAGAGGCCGTTCGCGATCAGCCGCAGGACCTCCAGCTCGCGCGGCGTCAGCGGGATGTCCTGCGGAGCGGTGCTGTCGGCGGGGCGGATACGGGCGGCGTAACGGCCCACGAGGCGGCGGGTCACCTCGGGGTCCAGCAGGGCCGCGCCCGCGCCCACGGTCCTGATGCCGTGCAGGAGTTGGGCCGGGGGCGCGTCCTTGAGCAGGAAACCGCTCGCCCCCGCGCGCAGCGCTTCATACACGTACTCGTCCAGATTGAACGTGGTCACCACGAGCACCTTGACGGGATGCGGCACCCCGGCGCCGGCCAGCAGGCGGGTGGCCTCGATGCCGTCGAGCACCGGCATGCGTACGTCCATCACCACGACGTCCGGGCGCACTCGGGCGGCGAGGTCGACCGCGGCCCGCCCGTCCCCGCACTCGCCCGCCACCTCCAGGTCGGGCTGGGCGTCGATGATCGTCACCAGGCCGGTGCGGATCAGCACCTGGTCGTCGCAGACCAGGACCCGGATCGGGGCGGTCGCGGATGCCGTGACGGGTGGGGTCACGAAGGGCTCCCCGCGGGTATGCGCGCCCGTACGACGAAGCCGCCGCCCGGTCGCGGGCCCGCGCTGAAGTCGCCGCCCAGGACGTCGACCCGCTCGCGGAGACCGGCGAGACCCCGCCCGCTCCCGCCCGGGGAACCGGCCCCCGAGCCGGAACCGTCCGTACCGACCTCCACGGTGATCTCCCTTTCGGCGTGCCGTACCCGAACCGAGGTGCTGCTGCCGTGAGCGTATTTGAGGGCGTTGGTCAGGGACTCCTGTACGACCCGGTAGGCGACGAGTTCGGCGCTGCCGGCCGGCTCCGCCGGGGTGCCCTCCTCGGTGAACTCCACCGGCTGCCCGGCCAGCCGCGTCTGTTCCACGAGTGTGCGCAGCCGCCCGCCGGAGGGCGCTCGTGGCTCGGTGGCCCGCTCGACTGCCCCGCCGGTGTTCCGGTCGGTGCCGTGGCCCGTGCCGTGGTCGGGGTTGAGCAGGTCGAGCAGGTGCCGCAGATCGGCGATGGCCCGCCGGCCGGTGTCGGTGACGGCCGTCAGGGACTGGTCGAGACGGTCGGGCGAGGCGGTGAGATAGCGGGCCGCCTCGGCCTGCACGACCATCGCCGTCACATGATGGGTGACGACGTCGTGCAACTCCCGGGCGATACGGGTGCGTTCGGCGGTCCGGGTGTCCTCGGCGATCCGGAGCCGGTGCTCGGCGTCCGCGACCCGGGTCGAGCGCAGCCACGCCCCGAGGCCCCAGGCCAGGACCATCGCCAGATAGAACGTGACGAGCTCGCTCGGTGGCTCACCCGGATCGAGGCGGGCGAACGCGACCGCCACCGGCACGTACGCCAGGGTGAAGACGAGCGCGGCCGTACGCCGATGCCGTTCCAGGTGGGCTCCCACGCTCAGCAGCGCGATCGGCAGGGCGGTGCCCGCGAACGAGTGGTAGCCGCGCAGCTGGTCGACGGCGAACCCCGCCGACACCAGGGCGAGACAGACGGCCGGCCAGCGGCGGCGCACGGCGAGCGGGAGGCTCTGGAGGGCGATCAGCAGGAGGGCCAGGGCGTCGAGGGGACGGGTCGGCAGACCGCCGATCTGCGTCCCGTGGGCGTCCGGCAGGAACGAGACGGCGAGCAGCAGCAGCCCGAGCGGAAGGTCCCGGACGGTGACATCGGAGCGGTGCCACCACTGCGGGGCCCGCCGCCGGACCAGGGCGGGCCACCGGTCACGGGCCCGCCGCAGACTGGCCATCCCGATCATCGGGGGAGTGTAGCGGTGGCGCCGGCGCGCTCGGCACGCCCGCGGCGCGGCAGCACACGGCCGCGCCGGTGGGCCAGCCACAGGAACGCGATCGTCGCCAGCACGCAGAACAGCACCGAGTACACACTCCCCTCCGGACCGAAGTCGCCGCCGGTGAGCAGCGAGGGGCCCGACATCGAGGAGTCCAGCAGCCCCGGAGGGGTGTCGTTGCCGGAGACTTCGGTACTGAAGACACCGGACGCGGCGAAGTTCCAGCCGAAGTGCAGGCCGATGGGCAGCCACAGCGAGCGGGTGGCGACATACGCGGCGGTGAGCATGCCGCCCGCCTCGACGGCGATGGCGGCGGCACCCCACAGAGTGGCGTTCGGATTGAGCAGGTGCGACAGCCCGAACAGCGTGCCGGTCAGCACCAGCGCGATCCAGGTGCCGACGCGCTCCTCGGCGATACGGAACAGGACGCCACGGAACATCAGTTCCTCCGTCACCGCGGCGGCGGCCATGAAGCCGAGCAGGCCCATCGCGCCCGACCGCGAGTCGATGCCGTCGACCTCGTAGTACCCGGAGGTGAAGAGGTTGACCATGACGGCACTGAACAGCGCGCCGCCGATCAGGGTTCCGCGGCCCAGCGCGGCGGGGGCCTCCTCCAGGGCCAGCTCGGTGACCGGGCGCCGCTCGGTCCGCCCCACCACCCACCGGTAGACGAAGACCGCGAGCACGGCCGTCGGTACGCCGACGAGCAGCTGGAGCCACGGTCTGCCCTCCGCCGCCGTGATGCCCTGACCACCGACGAAAGCGACCGCGGCGACGGCCACGAGCTGCCAGACGAACCTCATGAGGACTCCTGCTCCAGAGCCGCGGCCGAGCGCCGCGGGCTGTGCAGAAAGCTATGGATCCGGCGGCCGGGAATCGTCACCGCTCGGTGGACACCTGCGCGTAGCTCGGACGGGGGACAGACCTGAGAAGCGGGCGTACGCGCCCTTTTCCGGCCCGCGACGGGAACCGGCCCGAGCCCCCCGTGCGTTGAGCGGTACACAGGGACCGAAAAGGGACCGGCAGGGGGCTGTGATGACGTACGAACGGCAGGGCGTGGGCCTTCCCGCTCCGGTGTCGCGCGGTGAGCGGGCCAGGAGCGCGGCCCTGCTGACCGGCGGCTGGGTCGCCCTGCTCTGGGTGCTCGAAGGCATCGACGCGGTGAGCGGCCACGCCCTTGACACGTTCGGCATCAGCCCGCGCGAGTTCGGCGAGCTGCGCGACATCGTGCCCGCCGCCTTCCTGCACTTCGGCTTCGACCATCTCGCGGCGAACAGCGTGCCGCTGCTCGTCCTCGGTTTCCTCACCGCGCTGTCCGGCACCCGCCGCTTCCTCGCCGTCGTCACCGTGACGATCCTCGTGAGCGGCCTGGGCGTCTGGCTCACCGCACCCGCCCACTCCCTGACCGCGGGCGCGTCCGGCGTCGTGTTCGGCCTCTTCGGCTATCTCCTGGTACGGGGCTTCGTGGACCGCCGCATCGGTGACGTGGTCGTGGGACTCCTCGTCGGCGCGGTGTACGGCTCGATCCTGTGGGGCGTCCTGCCGACGGCGACCGGGGTCAGCTGGCAGGGGCATCTCTTCGGACTGCTGGGCGGGGTGGCCGCGGCCTTCGCGTTCCGCCGCCCTCGCGACGACGCCCGAATACGCGGCTGACCGACGAACGGGCCGGGCGTACGAGCCGGTCCGGAGCGCCCCCCCGGTGCGCCCCGGACCGCATGCGCCCTGCCCCGACTCCGGCCCCAGGGTGGACAGGACGTCGCCGACGAGCCTCTTCCCCCAAAGAGTGCCCGTCGGCGACGAACTCGTGCGGCCCGTCCGGGCAGGCCGCACCTGTGCGGGTCACCGGCACCGTGCGACAAGGCCGGGGCGACACCGTGCGGGCACGCCGGCTCCGCCGGTGGCCGGTGCTCCTGTCTGCCGGTGACCAAGCCCTTGCTCCCGATAAGCTCCGCACGGACAGGTTCGTTCGTATCCACGGCGATGTGGAGTGGTCTGCTGTTGCCAGCGCACATCTGGCAACACGGGGCGGACAGCGGACTGTTGGGGGGATGACGATCGAGGACAACGCCTTGGGTGCCGAGCTGCGCCGCCGCCGCGTCGCAGCAGGACTGTCGCTCAGTGAACTGGCCCACGAGGTGCACTGCAGCCGCAGCTTCCTGAGCCGGATCGAGACAGGTCAGCGACGGGCGTCCGTGGAGCTGGCACAGCTGTGTGACCAGGTGCTGGACGCCAAGGGGATGTTGACGGCCCTGGCTCCGCCGAGCCTCGACTCCTTACCGAGGCCGGTCAGGACCGGGACCGCGAGACGGACGGCCGGACCGGCCGGCGCAGCCCGCGCGCAGGGGGCCGCCGCCCAGCGGCGCCACGAGTTCGACCGGCTGCTCAGACGCGGCGACCTGAGCCACACCACCGGTGACATGCGGGCGGCCGACCGGCTCTACCGGGCCGCGCTGCACGGTGCCGCGGGGGACCCGCGGGCCCAGGCCGAGGCCGTGATCCGGATGGCCCGGCGCTGGTCCGACCCCGGGCAGGTCGACCACGAACTGCTGCACCTGATCAGGAACAGCCTGGCCGAGTTACAGGGCGACGCCGGGGCCGAGGCCGTGGGCCTGCGGCTGCGCCTCACCGCGCACCTGGCGAAAAAGGTCGCCATGGCGGTCAGCGAGGACACCGCGGCCGGCCGGGTGGGCCCCGAGGAGGGGGCCGGACTCGCCGACGACACACTGAGCCGATTACCGGCGGACGGCAGGGACAGCAGGGACAGCAGGGACAGCAGAGACGTCCGGGACGACGAGGTGCGCTGCGAAGTGCTCACCGAATGCCGGTGGGCGCGCTACGACTTCACCCCGGCGGCCGACGCCTTGGCGCTGTCCCAGAAACTGCACGACGCCGCGGTCAGGCTCGACTCCCCCTACTTCCACGGCGAGGCGCTCATGGCCCTCGTCATCGACCAGTTGCGCACCGGCAGGGTCTACAGCGCGCTGGCCACCGCGAGCCAGTACCGCAAGTACGCCGCCGACACCCGCAGCGTCCTCGCCACCTGGCAGCGGCACACCCTGGACGCCCTGCTCGACCTGTGGCACGGCAGGTTCGACGCGGCGGCGCACTGGATCCTCGGCGAGTCGCCGAAGTACATCGAAGGACTGCACGCCGATCTCGCGGTCCCCGCCGACGCCCTGCGCCAGACCCGCCTGGGCCAGGCCTTCTGGCTGCTGCGCGAACAGGGCCGGATGGCGGAGCTGTTCACCTCCGACCTCGCCGAGGACGTCGAGCGGCACGCCTACTTCCCCATCTGGCGGGCCGGCCTCGCGCTCGCCCTCTGCGAGACGGGGCAGCACGCCGAGGCGGCGGACCTGCTGGCGGGCTTCGCCGCCGACACCGTCGACTTCAGCCGCTTCCCGCCCTCAGGATGGGCGGTGCCCACCCTCGTCGTCCTCGCCGAGTCGTGCGCGGCCCTCGACATCCAAGGGGGGTACGAGAGCCGGCTGAGGGAGCTGCTGCCGGGACTGCGCGAGCGGCTGGCGCCGCACGACGGACAGCAGATCGCGCTCGCCGGCTGGCCCACCGTGCTGGTCGGCTCGACCGCGAGGGCCCGCGGTCTGCTGGCGCTGGCCGCGGGGGAACCGGGGACCGCCCTCGGCCACTTCCGGCAGGGCGCCGTACCGGCCCGTTCCTCACAGCCGGAACTGGCGCGGCTCCGGCTGGCCCGGGCCCGTGCGCTGCGCGGCGTCGGCGGTGCCGGCAACGAGGCCCAGGCGCGGAGCCTTCTGCAGGAGTCCCTGCGCAGCGCACGGGCCTACGGCATGGCGGGCCTCGCGGCACAGTGCGGGCGGCTGCTGGAGAACCCGGCGGACACCGGCCGGGGCTGACCGCGGGCCCGCGGTCCGGCACGTGCGCGCAGGCCCGTTGTCGTACCCCCGTGCAAGGATGACCGCTCGATCGGGGTCTGCGGGGTATGAGGGGCGTCATGGCGGAGGGCGAGAGGGCTGTCGGCAGCCCCGTGGCAGTGGGGCGCAAGGCGCGTGAGGTCGTCGCGCGCGGCGAGCGGCTGGCCGGACTCGCCCGGAACGTGCTTGCCGACCACGTCCGGGCGACGGAGCAGGTACGGGCCGCCCTCGCCCCGCTCCTCGCCGAACTGGTCGCCCAGGAGCTGGAGGGCATCCCCGTCTCCCGGCTGAAGGACGTCACCGAGGGGCGGCTGCGGCTCGGGGCCCTGGAGACCGCCGGATTCGGCAGCGTACGGCCGGTGTTCGAGGCGAGCCGCCACGAGCTGCGGCAGATTCCGGGAGTCGGCGCGCAGACCGCCGACCAGGCGCTCGCCGCCGCCCGGCAGATCGCCCGCGCCCTGGAAGAGACCGTGTCCGTACGGATCGACGTGGACCACCCCGAGCCGCGGACCACCGCCCTCGTCATCGCGCTGCGGCGGATCGTCGAGGCGGGGCCCGACCTGCGCCGGGCCGTGGACGCGGCCCGGGGACTCGAACGACAGCTCGCGGGACTCCTGCCTGCGGCGCGGCCGGCCGGCGGACGTCTGCGGATGGCACTCCTCGGCAGGGCCGGGCGGGAGAGCGCGCTCGCGGCCGTGACCGAGCTGCGCACGCTGGTCGCCGACGCCGTCGCCAAGGGCGTACCGATGCTGCTCACGCAGGCCTCCACCGATCTGCTGCGGGAGTCCTCCTCGGATGCCGGGGCGTGGGTGGACTTCGAGCTGCGGTCCGCGGAGTACTACAGCCAGCTCGCCGAGATCGCCGGCAGCGCGCCCGACGTCGAGGCGTCCGAAGGCTTCCTGCCGGCGGAGGTCGCCGAGCGGGTGCACGCGCAGGGGCTCGACGACACCCACCGCCGGGTCTCGCTCCGCGGCTACCAGTCCTTCGGCGCGCGGTTCGCGCTGGCCCAGCGGCGGGTGGTCCTCGGCGACGAGATGGGGCTCGGCAAGACGATCCAGGCCATCGCGGTCCTCGCGCACCTCGCCGCCGACGGCCACCGGCACTTCCTGGTGGTGTGCCCGGCGAGCGTACTGATCAACTGGACGCGGGAGATCGGCTCCCGCAGCACCCTGCGCGCGGTGCCCGTGCACGGCCCCGACCGGCTGGACGCGTACGCGGAGTGGCGTGAGCGCGGTGGGGTCGCGGTCACCACCTTCGACGTGCTGCACAGCCTGCCGGACCCGAAGAAGGCCGAGCGGCATCCGCTGGACGCGCCCGCCGCGCTCGTCGTCGACGAGGCCCACTACGTGAAGAACCCCGAGGCCCGCCGCTCCCGGGCGGTCGCGCGCTGGACGAACCGCTGCGAGCGGGTCCTGTTCCTCACGGGTACGCCCATGGAGAACCGGGTGGAGGAGTTCCGTGCGCTCGTGCGCTACCTCCAGCCCGATCTCGTGCCGCGCATCCAGGGGAGCGACGCGGTCGCCGGGCCGCACACCTTTCGCAGGTCCGTCGCTCCCGCGTATCTGCGGCGCAATCAGCAGGACGTGCTGACCGAACTGCCCGCGCTGGTACAGGTCGACGAGTGGGAGGAGTTCAGCGCGGCCGACGAGGACGCCTACCGGCTCGCGGTCGCCGCGGGGAATTTCATGGCGATGCGCAGGGCCGCGTACGCGCACGCGGAGAAGTCGGCGAAGCTGCAGCGGTTGCGTGAGCTGGTGACCGAGGCGGCGGCGAACGAGTTGAAGGTCGTCGTCTTCTCGTACTTCCGTGACGTGCTTGCCGCGGTGGAGCGGGCGCTGCGCGACGGTGCTGGCGGTGGCGGTGGCGGGGGTGTGGTGCTGGGGCCGTTGGCCGGGGGTGTGCCTGCCGTGCGCCGGCAGCAGCTCGTCGACGAGTTCGCCGGCGCGGACGGGCACGCTGTGCTGCTCTGTCAGATCGAGGCGGGTGGGGTCGGGCTGAATCTGCAGGCCGCGTCCGTGGTCATCCTGTGTGAACCGCAGGTCAAGCCGACGCTGGAGCATCAGGCTGTCGCGCGGGCGCATCGGATGGGGCAGGTGCGGTCGGTTCAGGTGCATCGGCTGCTGGCGGCGGACAGTGTGGACGATCGGTTGTTGCGGATCCTTGAGAGCAAGGCGCGGCTTTTCGACGCGTATGCGCGGCGTAGTGATGTGGCTGAGGCTTCGCCTGACGCGGTGGATGTTTCTGACGGGGCGATTGCTCGGCGTGTTGTGGAGGAGGAGCAGGAGCGGTTGGCTTTGACGGGGCGGGTCGGTCCTGGCGCGAGTTGAAGACTGCGCAGTTCCCCGCGCCCCTGAAAGACGAAAGACTGCGCCGTTCCCCGCGCCCCTGAGGGGCCAAAGGCTGCGGCGTTCCCCGCGCCCCTAATGCGGGGTTGCCGGGCCTGACTTCAGGCCTGCTCCGCATAGGGGGATCACTGCGGTGCGGGGGGTCAGGGGGGTTTCTCTTGTGGCTGCCCAGCAGGCCGCTCCTGTGGATTCCACGTACAGGCCCTGCGAGGCCAGGTCGGTCTGGGCGTGGCGGATCTGGTCCTCCGTCACGGTGAGGAACGTGCCGCCCGACTCGCGTACCGCCCGCAGGATCTGGCGGGCCCGGGGCGGATGGGGGATCGCGATGCCCTCGGCGAACGTGGGGGCCGCCGGGGTGACCCCGACAAGGTCGTCCGCCCCGTCGTGCCAGGCGCGGGCCAGCGGGGCGACCGCCGCGGACTGGACCGCGTACAGCGCGGGTCTGCGGTCGATCAGGCCCGCCGCGTGCAGTTCGGCGACGGCGAGTGCCGCGCCGAGCAGGAGCGTGCCGTTCCCGACGGGCACGACCAGTACCTCGGGAAGCCGTCCGCCGAGCTCCTCCCACACCTCGTGGACGTACGTCTTCGTGCCGTGCAGGAAGTACGGGTTGAAGACGTGCGAGGCGTAGAACGTGCCCTCCTCGTCCGCCGCCTCCCGGGCCGCCCGCGCGGTCGCCTCACGGTCGCCCGGGACCACTTCGAGCCGCGCCCCGTGCGCCGCGATCTGCTCCAGCTTCTTGGCGGACGTGCCCTCGGGGACGTACACCGTGCACGACAGCCGGGCCCGTGCGCAGTACGCGGCGACGGCCGTGCCCGCGTTGCCGCTGCTGTCCGCGACGACCCGCCGGGGCCGCAGCCGCAGGGCCAGCTCGGCGAGCATGACGGCACCGCGGTCCTTGAAGGAGAGCGTCGGCATGAGGAAGTCCAGTTTGGCCGAGACGCCCTCCCGGAGCGGGATCAGCGGGGTGCGGCCCTCGCCCAGCGACACCGAGGGGGCCGGCAGCGGCAGGCACTCCGTGTACCGCCAGAGCGAATTGACCCTGCCTGTCAGGGACTTGAGGGTCGCGGGCGTCGGTGCGAAGTCCAGGTCGAGCGGGCCGCGGCAGACCGGGCAGCACCACGCGAGGGAGTCCGTGGGGACGCGCGTGCCGTCCACCGGGCAGAAACAATCCGGCAAGGGAGTCATTCCCGCAGGTTAGATGCCCCGGTTGGGGACGGGCTGTCATGACTGGCATATGGCAGTTGCGTTGCCTTTGTGCAGGGCTCTTGTGCATTGCCTGTGAGAGCCGTCATCTTTCTGGCTGAGCGCGTCCTTCGCCTCGCCGAACACCCCGGAGTGAACCTGCCTCCGGCGCGCCCGTGCGACCCGCACCGCCTTGTGAGTGCACCACCGCACCTCTCTCACCGCTGCACCACCAGCGCACCACTTGCGCACCATCAGCGCCCCACCAGCGCACCACCGATCGAGGAGGATCCCTCAGATGGCAGTGATGCGTCATGCCCGGCGAAGACTTGCCGGTGTTCGTATAGGTATGGGCTCGGCGGTACTCGTCGGCGGCCTAGTTCTCGCGCTTCCGGCCCCGGCCCAGGCCGCGGGCCCCGAAGGTGTCGTCCAGTACGCGGGGGCGCCCGGCGCGATCGCGGACAGCTACATCGTGACGCTCCACGCGGACGCCGCGAAAGCCGGTTCGGCCGAGGGCAGGGCCCTGGCCGAGGAGTACGGCGCCACGGTCGAGCGCACGTACAAGAAGGCGCTCAACGGGTACGCCGTCGAGGCGAGCGCCGCCGAGGCGAAGAGGTTCGCCGCCGATCCGGCCGTCGCCTCCGTCGTCCAGAACCGCGTCTTCTCGATCGAGACGACCCAGCCCAACCCGCCCTCCTGGGGCCTGGACCGCATCGACCAGGCGGCCCTCCCGCTGAACCAGAGCTACACCTACGACGACACCGCGGGTGAGGGAGTCACCGCGTACATCATCGACACCGGCGTCCGCATCACCCACACCGACTTCGGCGGCCGGGCCTCCTACGGCTACGACGCCGTCGACAACGACAACACCGCCCAGGACGGCCACGGCCACGGCACGCACGTCGCCGGCACGGTCGGCGGTACGGCGTACGGCGTCGCCAAGAAGGCGAAGATCGTCGGCGTGCGGGTGCTCAACAACTCCGGCTCCGGCACCACCGCCCAGGTCGTCGCGGGCATCGACTGGGTGACGTCCCACGCCGTCAAGCCGGCCGTCGCCAACATGAGCCTCGGCGGCACCGCCGACACCGCGATCGACACCGCCGTACGCAACTCCATAGCCTCCGGCGTCACCTACGCCGTCGCGGCAGGCAACGAGAGCACCAACGCCTCGACGCGCTCGCCCGCCCGCGTCACCGAGGCGATCACGGTCGGCGCCACCACCAGCACCGACGCCCGCGCGAGCTACTCCAACTACGGCGCCGTCCTCGACCTCTTCGCCCCCGGCTCGTCCATCACCTCCGCCTGGGGTACGGGCGACAGCGTGACCAACACCATCTCCGGTACGTCGATGGCGACGCCGCATGTCGCCGGGGCCGCCGCGCTGTACCTGGCGGACAACCCGACCGCCGCGCCGGCCGCCGTGCAGAGCGCGCTGGTCGCGGGGGCGACGAGCGGAGTCGTGACGAATCCCGGCAGCGGTTCGCCGAACCGGCTGCTGCGGGTCGGTGGCGGGGGGACCACTCCGCCGCCCGGTCCGTACTTCGAGAACACGGCGGACCATGCGATCGCCGACAACTCGACGGTGAACTCGCCCGTGACGGTGAGCGGGGTCTCGGGCAACGCGCCCGCGGCGCTCGGGGTGCCGGTGAACATCGTGCACACGTACATCGGTGACCTGCAGGTGCAGTTGGTCGCTCCCGACGGGAGCGTGTACACGCTGAAGGCGTACGGGGTGGGGGGTTCCACGGACAACATCGCCACCACGTACACGGTGAACGCGTCGTCCGAGGTTGCCAATGGGACGTGGACGTTGCGGGTGAGCGACAACGCTTCGCTGGACACGGGATACGTCAACGCCTGGGGCCTGCAGTTCTGACCCAGCACACTGTTTCCGCCCCCGCCGCCCTTACCCTTCCCGTCACTGCATGGGGGCTGCGCCCCCTCGCCCCCCGTATCGCGCTTCGCGCTCGTCCTCAAACGCCGGACGGGCTGAAGATGTGCGGACGGTCCGCTGGTCTTTCAGCCTGTCCGGCGTTTGAGGACCAGGGGTTCGGGGGCAGCGCCCCCGAGTCGGTGACGGGAAGGGTAGGGGCGGCGGGGGCGGAGGAAACGTTGTTCCGTGCCCGTGCGTGCGCCGCTTACCATGCGCTTTGTCGCACACAGTTCCGTATCGGCGGAACGCAGCGCACCACCGGGACGAGGAGCACAGCACAAGTGGAGATACCCCCGCCCGCCGGGCCACCGCAGCCGCCGCAGGGGCAGCCGGGGCAGCAGCCGCAGGGCCCGTACGGCGCATACCCGGGCCAGGGGCCGGCCCCGTACCCGGGCCAGGGGCCGTACCCGCCGCAGGGACCCGCCCCGTACGGGTACCAGCCCTGGGGGCACGGCTACTCCCCGTACAGCACCCCGGCGCCCTTCAACGGCCTCGCCATCTCCGCGCTGGTGCTCGGCATCCTCTGCTTCCTGCCGCTGGTCGGCCTGGTGCTCGGATTCGTCGCGCTGGGGCAGATCAGGCGGAAGGGCGAGCGCGGCAAGGGCATGGCGATCGCCGGAATCGTCCTGTCAGGACTCGGCACCGCGATCCTCGCGCTCGCGCTCGCCACCGGCGGTGCGGCCGGCTTCTGGGAGGGCTTCAAGGAGGGCGCGCGCGACGCGGGCGGCGGCGCCGTCTTCTCCCTGGAGAAGGGCCAGTGCTTCGACACGCAGGGCGGTTCCCTGGAGGGCGTGGCCTACGACGTCGACACGGTGTCCTGCGAGGGTGAGCACGACGGCGAGGTCTTCGCGAACTTCCCGCTGCCGGACGGCGGTTACCCCGGCGACGACGCCGTCACCGAAGCCGCCGACGACAAGTGCTACTCGCTCCAGTTCGCCTATGCGATGGACGCCTGGGCCGTCCCGGACGACGTCGACATCTACTACTTCACGCCCACGAGCGACAGTTGGACCTTCGGCGACCGCGAGATCAGCTGCGTCTTCGGCAACACGGACGAGAAGGCCACCCTGACCGGCTCCCTGCGCCAGGACGCGACGACCCTCGACGCCGACCAGGTCGCCTACCTGGAGGCGGCCGAGGTCCTGAACGAGGCGATGGACTCGGCGCCCGAGGAGGAGTACGTCGAGGACGACCTGCCCGGTCACAAGGCGTGGGCGACCCGGGTCTCGGGTGCCCTCACCGAGCAGGTCGGGCTGCTGCGCGGCCATCGGTGGCCCGCCGACGCCGAAAAGCCGGTGGCCACGCTCGTCGAGCACCTGGAGTCCGCGAAGGACGAGTGGGCCGACGCGGCGAAGACCTCCGACGTGGACACCTTCTACGAGCACTACGGCAAGGCACTGGACCTCACCGACGCGAAGAAGTCCGTCACGACCCGCAAGGCCCTGGGTCTTGAGTCGACCCCGCCGCCCGCGTACGAGGACGGCAGCGGTGAGGACGGCGGCAGCGGTGAGGACAGCGGGGCGGGCGACGGCGGCTCCGACGGTGGCGGCGCCGAGGTGTAGAGCGGGCCCTAGGGCCTGTCGTCAAATTCCCGCCTGCCGGGCGACGCCTGGCACGCTCCCCCAGCCTCCGGCCGGGGGGACCCCCACTCGCTGCACCGGGCGAAAGCCCTAGTACGTCCAGTACGAGGACTTCCGCCCGGCACTCCCCCAGCCTCCGGCCGGGGGGACCCCCAGAGCACGCACCAGACGCCGCCCGGCCCGCCCTCCGGGCGGACGCCGGGAATTTGACGACAGGCCCTAGCGGAAAGAAAGTGCCTGCGTAAAGCCCCCGAAGGCCCTACGTCATCACATCGAGTGATTCTCTGGCCTTTACTTGCCTGGTACAACCCACGGTTGCCACCCTGTTGCTGTCTGTACAACCTGAGGGAGTGGCCAGTGACATTCGGTGAGCAGCCGGCGTATCTGCGCGTCGCCGGCGATCTTCGCAAGAAGATCGTCGACGGATCGCTGCCACCGCACACCAGACTCCCGTCGCAGGCCAGAATCCGCGAGGAGTACGGGGTCTCGGACACGGTCGCTCTGGAGGCCCGCAAGGTGCTGATGGCCGAGGGGCTGGTCGAGGGCCGTTCCGGGTCCGGTACGTATGTGCGGGCGCGCCCGGTGCCCCGCCGAGTCGCCCGCTCCGGCTACCGGTCGGACAGCGCCTCGACCCCGTTCCGCCAGGAGCAGGCCGACCCGGCCGCGCGCGGTACGTGGGAGTCGCACAGCGCGCAGACGGAGGCGAGCGGCGCCGTCGCCGAGCGGCTCGGCATCGAGGCCGGCGAGCGGGTGATGTGCACGAAGTACGTCTTCCGGGACGCGGGCGAGGCGATGATGCTCTCCACTTCCTGGGAGCCCCTCGCCGTCACGGGCCGCACACCGGTGATGCTCCCCGAGGAGGGCCCCCTCGGCGGGATGGGGGTGGTCGAGCGCATGGCCGCCATCGACGTGGTCGTGGACAACGTCACGGAGGAGGTGGGCGCCCGGCCCGGTCTCGCCGAGGAGCTGTCCGCGCTGGGGGGCGTGCCGGGCCATGTCGTACTCGTCATCCAGCGCACGTACTACGCGTCGGGCCGGCCGGTGGAGACGGCGGACGTGGTCGTGCCGGCGGACCGGTACCGGATCGCGTACCACCTGCCGGTGAAGTGATCGCGTACGCGTGCCACCTGCCGGTGAAGTGACGGTGTGCGGTGGACCGCCGGTGCAATCCGGTCGTTCTCACCGGCTTCTCCGGGGTGGTGTCGGAGCCGGTCCCCACCCCGTCCGCGGGACCCGTCGGGGGTGGCGGGGGGTGTCGGAGGGCGTATCCCTGAGGATGCGCCCTCTCTGCGCTGGCCGGTTGCTTACGTCGTGCATACCTCTTTGTGAAAAGCCGTATTCGCTGCGTGAAGGTTAGGCGTAGGCTCCGGCATATGCGGATTGCGGTTTCCTTATGGAACGGGGTTGGGCGCGAACCGGGGGCGGGGAGTGGAGGGGCGCGATGAACGACGGCACGATCACACTTCCCTGGCTTGTCGTCCGGCAGGACGACAACGGCAATCGCTATCGCGTCGGCAGGTACGCGACCAGGGCCGAGGCCCAGAAGATCGCGGACAGTCTCGATGTCCGGGGACACAAGCAGCTGTACTGGGTCGAGCGGATCGCGCAGAACGGCGCGAGGTGACGGCTGTCGGCTGATCGGCGCCGGAGGGTGCGCGCGGTTCCCCTCCCGTAGGCTCCCGCGCATGACCGAACCGATCGTGGTGGTGGGGGCCGCCGTGCTGAGCGGCGGGCGTCTGCTCGCCGCGCGCCGCAGTGCGCCTGTGGAGTTGGCCGGGCGCTGGGAGCTTCCCGGGGGGAAGGTCGAACCTGGGGAGGGTCCCGAGCGGGCTCTCGTGCGGGAGCTCCGGGAGGAGCTGGGGGTTTCGGCGGAGGTGGTGGGGCGGGTGCCGGGGGAGTATGCCCTGCGGGCGCCGTACGTCCTGCGGGTGTGGACCGTGCGGCTGCTGCCGGGGTCGGCCGAGCCCCTGGCCCTTCAGGATCATGACGAGTTGCGGTGGCTGACGGTCGACGAGCTCTGGGACGTCGACTGGCTGGACCAGGACGTGCCGGCTGTCGCCGAGGTGGCGCGGGTGGTGTGGGGGGTTTCCTCGCCCCCGCCGCCCCTGCCCGTTCCCGTCCACGACTCGGGGGCGCTGCCCCCGAACCCCCGCTCCTCAAAAGCGGGAGGGGCTGTCGGATAGCCCGTCCGGCGTTCGAGGACGAGCGCGTAGCGCGATTTCGGGGGTAGGGGGTGGGAGCCCCCGGGTGGGAGCCGAGGCACGGAACACCTCACGTGTCGTACGTGCGACGCTCGTCCTCGCGGGGCGCGTGTGGAGAGTGGTGCGGGCTCGGAGTACGCCGTTCGTGGCACCGCACGCCCTCGCGCGCGGTACTACGCCCGGGATATCGGGTATGTGCCCAT
Source organism: Streptomyces dioscori (assembly GCF_003024195.1). GTDB lineage: Bacteria > Actinomycetota > Actinomycetes > Streptomycetales > Streptomycetaceae > Streptomyces > Streptomyces dioscori. The sequence goes on along the minus strand of NZ_KZ679051.1, from coordinate 141,722 downwards.
TAACCCCATGAAATCGGACATGGTCCGCCGTAGGCCTGGGAGTGAGCCGCGTGATTCACACCGAGGGCGATGTCGCCGAGTGGACCTTCCCCGCGGAGCCGGGCGCCGTCAGGACCGCCCGTGCCGTGGTCCGCGGCCAACTGCGCGCCTGGGGCCTGGAGTCCCTGAGCGATGTGACGGCGCTGCTGGTCAGCGAGCTGGTGACCAACTCTCTGCGGCACGCGACCGGCCCCATCGGCGTTCGTCTCGTACGCCCCTCGGGTCTTCTGGACGGCCTGCTCGTGGAGGTTTCCGATCCGCTGCCCGACCCGCCGCGTGAGCGCTCCGCCCAGCCCGACGACGAGACCGGCCGGGGACTCCGGCTGGTGGCCGACGCAGCGCGCCGCTGGGGCACCAGACCAGGCGAAACGGGCAAGACGGTGTGGTTCGAGCTGGCCCTCCCCGACTGATCGCCGGCCCTTCGGCACGGTCCGCGGGCGATCCGGCCCGTCTCGGGTACAGAGACGGAGCGAGTGGGTGGTTCGACGGGCTGCCACGTGGTTAGAAGACTGGGAGTGTTTGTCGCAGCCGGTCCTAAAAGCATCGGGACCGTGCTGTGATCGTGAACACCGTGTTGTGCGGCTCCGTAGTGCTGGATACTGCGGGCAGCCGCTTTCGGTGACCGGTGCCGGGCGCGGTGAGCTGGAGGGGACGGTTCGCGTGAGCGAGATACCAGCGAAGGCCACGGAGTCCGAGGATCCGTCGGGCGGCGCGATGGCTGATGCGACGACAGGCGATGACGCCACGCCCGCGGCGGGCAGGACGGTGGCCGGAGCGTTGGACGGCACGTCGGACGGAGCGCTCGGCGCGCCGTCGGACGGGGCGTCGGGCGACTCGTCCGGTGAGGTCGTGTGGCAGAGCAGTCCGCCCGGGTCGATCTACGACTACATCAAGGTCGCCTCCTTCTCTATCGGCCCCGACGGTCTCGTCGACCAGTGGAGCCTGCGCGCCGAGCAGCTCTTCGGCATCCCGACCGACCGCGCCGTGGGCATGGACCCCATCGAGGCCTTCGTGGCCGAGGACAGGCGCGACTTCGGCCAGCGGAAGATGGCCGAGGTCCTCGACGGCAGGGAGTGGACCGGTGTGGTCCCCTTCCGGCTGCCCGACCCCGGCGGCAGCGGCCGGATCATCGACGGGCTCGCCGAGGTGTACGTCATGCCGACGCGCACCGAGGAGGGCGAACGGGCCGCCGTGTGCATCGTCGTGGACGTACGCACGCTCCGCAGCATCGAAACCGACCTCGCCGCCTCGCAGGCCATATTCGGCCAATCTCCTTTCGGTTTCCTGCTGATCGACCCGGACCTGCGGATTCGCCGCGCCAATCAGCGGTTCGCCTCGACCTTCGGCGGCACCGTCGACGACCACCGCGGCCGGACGGTCAAGGACTATCTGTCGCCGGGCGAGACCGACCGTGTCTCGGCGATACTGCGCCGGGTCCTGGAGACGGGCGACTCCGTCACCGAGATGCTGGTCACGGGCACCGTCCCCGGTTCCACCGAGCGCCGCCACTGGTCCATCAACCTCTATCGCGTCCACGGGGGTTCGGGCCGTCCGATGGGGATCGCGTGGCTGGGTACCGACATCACCGCGCGCCGCGCCGCCGCCCGGGAGGCCGCGCAGGCCCGGCGCAATCTCGCCCTCCTGAACGAGGCGGGAGCGCGTATAGGGAACTCGCTCGACCTGGAGACCACGGCCCGCGAACTGCTCGACGTGGCCGTCCCCGGCTTCTGCGACCTGGCCTCCGTCGACCTCTACCAAGGTCTGCTCGCCGGTGACGAGACCCCGCCGGGCCTCGCCGACGGCAGCGCCGAACTGCGCCGGGTGGCCTATGCCAGCGCCGTGTCCGACGCGCCCTTCGTCGGCGGCCGCAAGCTCGTGAGTGTGGGCGCGGTCCACCGTTTCGCCTTCAACTCCGCCTGCGCGGATGCCCTGCGCACCGCCAAGCCGCAGTTCGTCGCCGCCGAGGAGGGCGAGCTGATCCAGTCCACGCTCGCGGTGCCGATGGTCGCCCACGACACGGTCGTCGGCATCGTCCAGTTCTCCCGGACGAAGGGCAGCGAACCGTTCGGGGAGCGCGACCGGGCGCTGGCCGTGGAGCTGGCCGCGCGGGCCGCCGTCTGCATGGACAACGCGCGCCTGTACCGCCGCGAGCACGAACGCGCCCTGATCCTCCAGCGCTCCCTGCTGCCCCCGGGCGACCCGGAGGCATCAGGCCTGGACATCGCCTGCCGCTACCTCCCGGGGAACGCGGCCACGGAGGTCGGCGGCGACTGGTTCGACGTCATCGAACTGCCCGGTCACCGCACGGCGTTGGTCGTCGGCGACGTCATGGGCCGCGGTCTGCGGGCGGCCGTCGCGATGGGCGAACTCCGCACGGCCGTACGCACCCTGGCGCTCCTCGACCTCGAACCGGCCGAAGTGCTCTCCGCGTTGGACGAGATCGCCCGTGGACTCGGCACACCGGGCGGCACCCAGCAATCTACGCGCGGTGCCCGCCAGTCCCGGGACGCCGACCTCTCCGAGGTGTACCTCGCCACCTGTGTGTACGCGGTCTACGACTCCGTCACCCGCCGCTGTACGTTCGCCAACGCCGGCCATCTCCCGCCGGTCCTGGTCGAGCCCGGCGAGAGCGCGCTCATGCTCGACGTACCCCCGGGCATGCCTCTCGGGGTCGGCGGCGAGCCGTTCGAGGAGGTGGAGGTCGAACTGCCCGAGGGAGCCCTCCTGGCGCTCTACACGGACGGTCTCGTCGAATCCCGCGACCACCCCCTGGATGAGGGCCTGCAGGCCTTCGTGGGCGCCCTCACGGACCCCTCGGCCCCGCTGGAGGACGTCTGCGACCACGTCCTGAGCACCCTCGACACCCATCACGGCGAGGACGACATCGCGCTGCTGATGGCACGTGTCCAGGGACTGCCCGCCGACTCGGTGGGCGACTGGACGCTGCCGCGCGAGCCCCGGAGCGTGGGCCGCGCCCGGGAGTTCGCCCGCAACCAGCTGGTCGGCTGGGACCTGGAGCCGCTCGTCGACACGGCCGAACTGCTCGTCAGCGAGCTGGTCACCAACGCCCTGCGCTACGGCGAGGGCGAGATCCGGCTGCGTCTCCTCCTCGACCGCACGCTGGTCTGCGAGGTCTGGGACGCCGGTCTCGTCCAGCCGCGCCGCCGCCGGGCCCGCGACACCGACGAGGGCGGCCGGGGACTGCAGCTGGTGGGGCTCCTCAGCGCCGCCTGGGGCTCGCGCCGCACCCCCCGGGGCAAGACGGTGTGGTTCGAACTGCCCCTGCCCAACGGCGGAACAGCCCTCGCGGACCCGGCGGAGGCCCTGCTGAGCCTGTTCTGACCCTCGCCCGCCACCGCCGTCGTCAGGGCCTCACCCGCCCGAGGAACGCCTGCCGATCTTCGACCCCAGCCAGACCAGCGGGTCGTACTTGCGGTCGACCGCGCGTTCCTTCAGGGGGATCAGCGCGTTGTCCGTGATCTTGATGCCCTCGGGGCAGACCTCCGTGCAGCACTTGGTGATGTTGCAGTAGCCGAGCCCGTGCTCGTCCTGGGCGGTCTTCTTGCGGTCCAGGCCGCTCTCGTCGGCCGCGTCCAGCGGATGCATGTCCAGCTCGGCCACCCGCATCAGGAAGCGCGGCCCGGCGAAGGCGGTCTTGTTCTCCTCGTGGTCGCGCACCACATGGCAGGTGTCCTGGCACAGGAAGCACTCGATGCACTTGCGGAACTCCTGCGACCGGTCCACGTCCTCCTGCGTCATCCGGTACTCACCGGCCGCCAGCTTGTCCGGCGGGACGAACGCGGGCACCTCGCGGGCCTTCGTGTAGTTGAAGCCGACGTCGGTGACGAGGTCGCGGATGACGGGGAAGGCCCGCAAGGGAGTGACGGTGATCGTCTCCTCCCGCGTGAACACCGACATCCGGGTCATGCACAGCAGCCGCGGCCGGCCGTTGATCTCCGCCGAACACGAACCGCACTTGCCCGCCTTGCAGTTCCAGCGCACGGCGAGGTCAGGGGCCTGGGTCGCCTGGAGCCGGTGGATGATGTCGAGGACCACCTCGCCGTCGTTCACCTCGACCCCGAAGTCCTTCAGGCCGCCGCCCCCGACGTCCCCGCGCCACACCTTGAAGCGGGCCTCATAGCTGCTCACTCGTAGAGCTCCTCTTCGGCGAGGTACTTGACCAGCTCTTCCTTCTCGAAGAGAGCGAGCAGGTCGGGTCGGATGGGTTCGGTGGTCTCCCGGACGAGGTCGATCTGGCCGTGCACCGGGTCCGTCGCCGCCAGGCCGCCGGTGGGATCGGTCAGTTGACACAGCAGGTTCACGCGCCGCCAGGCCCGGTCCATCGCCGGATGGTCCTCGCGGGTGTGGCCGCCGCGCGACTCGGTGCGCTCCAGCGCGGCCCGTGCCACGCACTCGCTGACGAGCAGCATGTTGCGCAGGTCGAGCGCGAGGTGCCAGCCCGGGTTGAACTGCCGGTGCCCCTCGACCCCGGCGCGCCGCGCCCGTACCCGCAGGTCCGCGAGTTTCTCCAGAGCCGCCTCCATCTCCGCCTCCCGGCGGATGATGCCGACGAGGTCGTTCATCGCCTGCTGGAGCTCCTGGTGCAGGGTGTACGGGTTCTCCGGCGGCCGGCCGTCCTCCTCGCCGGGCGCGGGCCCCTCGGCCGAGAAGGGCCGCAGTGCCTCGGCGGCGGCGGCGTCGACCTGGGCCTCGTCCACGAGGGGGCGCCCGCCGGTGGGGCCGGTGAGCCCGGCGGCGTGCTCCGCGGCGTGCAGTCCGGCCCGCCGGCCGAAGACCAGCAGGTCGGAGAGGGAGTTGCCGCCGAGCCGGTTGGAGCCGTGCATCCCGCCCGCGACCTCACCGGCCGCGAAAAGGCCCGGCACCCCGCGGGCCGCCGCGGTGTCCGACTCGACCGCGATGCCGCCCATCACGTAGTGGCAGGTCGGCCCGACCTCCATCGCCTCGGCGGTGATGTCGACGTCGGCGAGTTCCTTGAACTGGTGGTACATGGACGGCAGCCGGCGCCGGATCACCTCGGCGGGCATCCGGGTGGAGACGTCGAGGAAGACTCCGCCGTGCGGGGAGCCGCGGCCCGCCTTGACCTCGGAGTTGATGGCCCGTGCCACCTCGTCCCGGGGAAGCAGTTCGGGCGGGCGCCGGTTGTGGTCCGGGTCCTCGTACCAGCGGTCGCCCTCCTCCTCGGACTGGGCGTACTTCTCCTTGAAGACGTCCGGGATGTACTCGAACATGAACCGCTTGCCCTCGGAGTTCCTGAGCACCCCGCCGTCCCCGCGCACCGACTCCGTGACGAGGATGCCCTTCACGGACGGCGGCCAGACCATGCCCGTCGGGTGGAACTGCACGAACTCCATGTTCAGCAGCGGCGCCCCGGCGAGCAGCGCCAGCGCGTGCCCGTCGCCCGTGTACTCCCACGAGTTCGACGTCACCTTGAAGGACTTGCCGATGCCGCCGGTGGCGACCACGACCGAGGGCGCGTCGAGCACGAAGAACCGGCCCGACTCCCGCTGGTAGCAGAACGCCCCGGCGACCCTGCTGCCGTCCTTGAGGATCCGGGTGACGGTGCACTCCTGGTAGACCTTCAGACGCGACTCGTAGTCGCCGGTCTCCTTGAAGTCCTCCTGCTGGAGCGACACGATCTTCTGCTGGAGCGTGCGGATCAGCTCCAGGCCCGTACGGTCGCCGACGTGCGCGAGCCGCGGGTACTCGTGCCCGCCGAAGTTGCGCTGGGAGATGCGCCCGTCCGCCGTGCGGTCGAAGAGGGCGCCCCAGGTCTCCAGCTCCCACACGCGGTCGGGGGCCTCCTGGGCGTGCAGTTCGGCCATCCGCCACTGGTTGAGGAACTTGCCGCCGCGCAGGGTGTCGCGGAAGTGGACCTGCCAGTTGTCGCCGGAGTTGACGTTGCCCATGGCCGCCGCGATGCCGCCCTCGGCCATCACGGTGTGCGCCTTGCCGAACAGCGACTTGCAGATGACGGCCGTACGCGCGCCGCGTTCCCGCGCCGCGATCGCCGCGCGCAGGCCGGCTCCTCCGGCACCGACCACGACGACGTCCCACTCCTGCCGGTCGACCACGGACATCTGAAGCACCTTTTGTTTGTTAGAAGAAGGTCGGGTCGTCGAAGACGCCGGACGCGACCAGGTACACGTAGAAGTCGGCGAGCGCCACGCTCACCAGTGACGCCCAGGCGAGCTGCATGTGCCGGGCGTTGAGCCGGCCCACCAGCTGCCAGGCCCGGTAGCGCACGGGGTGCTTGGAGAAGTGCTTGAGCTTGCCGCCGACGATGTGCCGACAGGAGTGGCAGGAGGCGGTGTACGCCCAGATCAGCACGATGTTGACGAGGAACACGAGCGTTCCGAGCCCCATGTGGCCCCACTCGTAGTCCTCGTTCCGGAAGGCGAGGACCGTGTCGTACGTGAGGATCCCGGCGACCGGCACCGCCGCGTAGAAGAAGTAGCGGTGGATGTTCTGGAAGATCAGCGGGAAGCGCGTCTCACCGGAGTACTTCTTGTGCGGCTCGGCGACCGCGCAGGCCGGCGGCGAGGCCCAGAACCCCCGGTAGTAGGCCTTGCGGTAGTAGTAGCAGGTCAGCCGGAAGCCGAGCGGGAAGATCAGCACGAGCAGGGCGGGGGACAGACCCCACCAGCTGCCGAAGATCTCCCAGTTGGGCCCGTTCCTCATCGGTACGCAGTTCTCCGCCAGACAGGGCGAGTAGAACGGCGAGACGTACGGGGCGGCGTAGTAGTGGCTGTTCGAGAACGCCCGCCACGTCGAGTAGACGACGAAGGCCAGCAGCCCGGCCGCCGTCGCGGCGGGCGCCAGCCACCAGCGGTCGGTCCGCAGATGCGGGGCGGTGATCGCGGCGCGCGTACCGTTGCGTACGCCGCCGCTGTTCAGATGGGGTTCCGTACCAGTGGCCAAGGAGAGCTCCGGTCGGGGATCAGGGTGCGTGGCGGTCGCGGGCGCCGAGACCCTCGTCGTCGGAGTCCGTCCACAGGGTCGTGTCGTACGGGGTGTCGGGGATGGACACGAGGTCGGGGCGCTTCGGCCGGGCGATGCCGGGTGCGGCCTCGCGCAGCAGCGCCACGCTCTCGCGCAGGTGATCGGCGTCGGTGCGCACCCTGCGCATCTCCAGGCCGCCACCGTCCACCTGCTGTTCCAGGCGCTTCACGGACCTCACGAGGTCGTCGAGGCAGCGCTGGACTGACGTCAGTTCGTCGTGCACGGACATGACTTGCCCTCACTTCCGCGGACCCAGCGGCCCAAGGCGGCAACGTTCATGCGCCTGCGAGTGTCGCGCGTCACACCGGCTGGTGGGAAGGGACGTGCATGGATTGGGAAGATCCGGCAGAAGCCCTCCGGGGGCGCGCGGGCACCGAGCCCGCTCCGGCGTGCGGGCCCGGAGCGTTGCGCCGCACGGGTGGGCTTCCCCGGGCCGTCGCCGTGTCGCCACCCGGTGCCGGAACCTTTCCTCTTCAGTGGCCGCATAGATCTGATCAACTCCAAATACCGCCAAACGTGATCAGACCACCCGTGTTCACCCGTGGAGCGGCCCCCCGGAGGTACCAGTCATGTCCCACGACGGCGTCGGACTGCGCGCGGTGACGCGCTCGGTAGCGTTCCTCACGGCGGGCGTCCTCGCGGTGCCCGCTCTCGCCGGGTGCAGTGAGCAGGACGAGGCCGGCAAGCCCGCCGCCGGCCAGGACATCGCGGCCGCGAAGCGCGACCGGATCGCCGACGGCGGCACCCTGCACTGGGCCGTGGACACCGTCCCCGAGACCCTCAACACCTTCCAGGCGGACGCGGACGCCGCCACCTCCCGGGTCGCCGGCGCCGTACTGCCCTCCCTGTACCGGCTCGACGCGAACGGCCGCGCCCGGCGCAACCCCGACTACCTGGAGGGCGCGAAGATCGTCGAGCGCGAGCCCCGGCAGGTCGTGCTCTACAAGCTCAACCAGCAGGCCGTCTGGAGCGACGGCCGCGAGATCGGCGCCGCGGACTTCTCCGCCCAGTGGCGCGCCCTGTCCGGCAAGGACACCGCGTACTGGACGGCCCGCAACGCCGGCTACGACCGCATCGAGAAGATCGAACGCGGCAAGAACGACCTGGAGGTGCGGGTCACCTTCAAGAAGCCTTACGCGGACTGGCAGTCCCTCTTCTCACCGCTGTACCCGAAGGACGTTATGGGCACCCCGGACGCCTTCAACGACAGCGCCCGCCGCAGGCTGAAGGTCACCGCGGGCCCCTTCGCCGTCGACACGGTCGACCGCAAGTCGGGCGACATCACCCTCAAGCGCAACCCCCGCTGGTGGGGGCGGCCCGCCAAGCTCTCCGAGCTGGTCCTGCGGGCCGTGCCCCGGGAGAAGCGGGCCGCCGCGCTCGCCGGCGGCCGGCTCGACCTGGCCGAGATCGACGCGACCGAGGCCCACCGCATCACGTCCGCCGACCGGGAGGCGAAGAGCGGCAAGGGCGCGCCGCTCACCCATGGCCCCGGCGCCGCCCTCACCCCGGGCCGGGCGCTGCGCTCCTGGGCGATCGCGCACGGCTCCGACGAGGAGGCGGCCGACAAGGAGACCATGGCCCGCAAGAAGCGCGCCAAGGCCGTGGCGAAGTACACCGGCCAGCAGTCCGCCCTGCGTGGTTTCGTGGTCCGCAAGTCCCTCGAACCGGCCTTCACGCAGCTCGCGTTGAACGGCTCCCAGGGCCCGCTCGCCGACGAACGGGTCCGCAGGGCCGTGGCCCGCGCGCTCGACCGCAAGGAGCTGGCCAAGGCCGTCCTTGAGCCGCTCGGCCTGCCCGCGGAGCCGGTCGGCAGCCACCTCGCGCTCGCTGGACAGCACGCGTACGCCGACAACAGCGGAGCGCTCGGCGACCAGGACACCGGGGAGGCGCAGGCACTGCTCTCCGACGCCGGATGGGTGGCGGGCGGCCCCGTCAAGGAGGGGAAGCCCAAGAAGGGTGCGGGCGCCGAGGCATCGAAGGCGGCCAGAAGCAAGAAGGACCCCAAGGACCCCAAGGGCTCCAAGGGTGCCAAGGACTCGGACGACGCGGACGGCTCCGGGGACGACGGCATGTACATCGTCGGGGGTACGGACGACAAGCCCGCGGACGACGAGAGCCCCAGCGTGCTCGCGCCCAGGCAGCGGGGCGGGGCGGGCGGGACGGAGAAGCACCTCGCCCAGGACGGGAAGCAGCAGCTCAAGCCGGGCGGCGCCCCGGGGGCGTACGCGCCGAGGGGCACCCGCGCCCCGGGCCCCGAGGCCGTGGGACCGCTCGCCAGGAACGGCAAACCGCTGTCGCTGCGCTTCGTGCTCCCCTCGGGCCCCGGATCCCAGTCGCTGCGGGCGGTCGGGGACCGGATCGCCCGGATGCTGGACCGCGTCGGCATCCGCACGGAGATCTCCAAGGTCGCCGACGACAGCTATTTCAAGGATCACATCGCCTCGGGCCAGTACGACCTGGCGCTGTACTCCTGGCCCGCGTCCGCGTTCCCCGCGACCGACGCCCGCCCCATCTACGCCAAGCCGGTCCCGGCGGCGGACGGCTCCCTGAACGTCGAGCAGAACTTCACCAGGGTCGGCACCGACCAGGTGGACCAGCTCTTCGACCAGGCCGTCTCCGAACTGGACGCGGACGAGTCCCGCTCCCTGGTCCGCAAGGCGGACGCCCGCATCTGGGCCGCCGCGGCCTCGATCCCCCTCTACCAGCGCCCCCAGCTGACAGCATCACGTAACGGTCTGGCCAACGCAGGAGCCTTCGGTTTCCAGACCCCCCTCTACGAGGACATGGGCTTCCTCAAAAAGAGCTGAACCCGCAGGTGAAGGCGATTCCCCGGCCCCGTCAGGGGCGCGGGGAACTGCGCGATCGACCCCCACCGGCCCGCGCTGTGAGAGCCGACCGATCCAGCCCGCGAAGCCCCAGCGGCAGCGGCCACGTACCATGGGGGTAAGGCCGTGGCACGTTTCAGCCCGGCAGGGCCCCGCGAAGCGGATGGCCGTAACCTCACTCCGGGAGAAGCGCCTCAATATGGCCACGCGCCACGACATCCGCAACGTCGCCATCGTCGCCCACGTCGACCACGGCAAGACCACCCTGGTCGACGCCATGCTCAAGCAGGCCGGTGCCTTCGCCGCGCACGCCGCCGAGTCGCTCGACGACCGCATGATGGACTCGAACGACCTGGAACGTGAGAAGGGCATCACGATCCTGGCCAAGAACACGGCGGTGAAGTACCACCCGAAGGATGGCGGCGACGTCATCACCATCAACATCATCGACACCCCCGGCCACGCCGACTTCGGTGGTGAGGTCGAGCGCGGTCTGTCGATGGTGGACGCGGTCGTCCTCCTGGTCGACGCCTCCGAGGGCCCGCTGCCCCAGACCCGCTTCGTGCTGCGCAAGGCGCTGCAGGCCCGCCTGCCCGTCATCCTGTGCATCAACAAGACGGACCGCCCCGACTCGCGTATCGACGAGGTCGTGAACGAGGCGTACGACCTCTTCCTCGACCTGGACGCCGACGAGGAGCAGATCGAGTTCCCGATCGTCTACGCGTGCGCCCGTGACGGTGTCGCGTCGCTGACCAAGCCGGAGAACGGCACGGTCCCGGCCGACAGCGACAGCCTGGAGCCCTTCTTCTCCACGATCCTGTCGCACGTCCCGGCCCCGTCCTACGACGAGGACGCCCCCCTCCAGGCGCACGTCACCAACCTGGACGCGGACAACTTCCTCGGCCGTATCGCGCTGCTGCGTGTCGAGCAGGGCGAGCTGCGCAAGGGCCAGACGGTCACGTGGATCAAGCGTGACGGCACCATGTCGAACGTCCGCATCACCGAGCTGCTGATGACCGAGGCGCTCACCCGCAAGCCCGCCGAGAAGGCGGGCCCCGGTGACATCTGTGCCGTCGCCGGTATCCCGGACATCATGATCGGCGAGACCCTCGCCGACCCCGAGAACCCGATCGCGCTGCCGCTCATCACGGTGGACGAGCCGGCCATCTCGATGACCATCGGTACGAACACCTCCCCGATGGTCGGCCGCGGCGCGACCGGCAAGGGCGCGGACAACAAGGCCGTGGTCAAGGACCGCAAGGTCACGGCCCGGCAGGTCAAGGACCGCCTGGACCGCGAGCTGATCGGTAACGTCTCGCTGCGCGTCCTCGACACCGAGCGCCCCGACGCCTGGGAGGTGCAGGGCCGCGGTGAGCTGGCGCTGGCCATCCTGGTCGAGCAGATGCGCCGTGAGGGCTTCGAGCTGACCATCGGCAAGCCGCAGGTGGTCACGCAGGTCATCGACGGCAAGGTGCACGAGCCGGTCGAGCGCATGACGATCGACGTGCCCGAGGAGCACATGGGCGCGGTCACGCAGCTCATGGGCGTCCGCAAGGGCCGCATGGACAACATGTCGAACCACGGCTCGGGCTGGGTCCGGCTGGAGTTCGTCGTGCCGTCCCGCGGCCTCATCGGCTTCCGTACGGAGTTCCTGACCGGGACGCGTGGCACGGGCATCGCCCACTCGATCCACGAGGGCCACGAGCCGTGGTTCGGTGTGCTGACGACCCGTAACAACGGCTCGCTGGTCGCCGACCGCTCCGGCGCCGTCACCGCGTTCGCGATGACGAACCTCCAGGAGCGCGGTGTGCTGTTCACCGAGCCCGGCACCGAGGTGTACGAGGGCATGATCGTCGGTGAGAACTCGCGCGCCGACGACATGGACGTGAACATCACCAAGGAGAAGAAGCTCACCAACATGCGGTCGGCCGCGGCCGACTCCTTCGAGGCGATCGTCCCGCCGCGCAAGCTCTCGCTGGAGCAGTCGCTGGAGTTCTGCCGCGACGACGAGTGCGTCGAGGTGACCCCGGAGGCCGTGCGCATCCGTAAGGTCAACCTGGACGCCCGTGAGCGCGGTCGCGCCGCGAGCCGCGCCAAGCACGGCTGACCCCGCGTCGTCGTAGCCCGGTTCCCCGCACAGCGGGGAGCCGGGCCTTCGGCGTACCCGGATGCACCCGTGTCCGCATGCCGAAAAAACGGCTCAGTTCGGACAACGGCGTAAAGGATGCGGCGGCGTTCGCATATCGGTCAATGCCCAATCAAGTTTCGGACACGTAAACGAAATTTTCGCAGTAGATGACCGATTCGCCGGAATCTCGTCTCACCTGTCAAGCGCGCGCAGGTGTCATTCTCTGCAATTTTTGCTCAAAATTTCGACGGTAGGGAGATCCCTATGTCTTCCGCCCTTGACGCGCGTTGACCCACTTGGTGAAAGTTCCCTGAAACCACAGAACCTGCCGGTATCTGTGCTGCGCTCAACTCTCCATCCCCCGGGGGAAGAACAAAGATGACCAGTCCAACCAAGGCCGAGGGCTCCGGGCCGTCGGCGGCCTTGGACCCCGAGCTCGCGTCGAACGCCGAGCCCGCCGAGGCCGAGCAGCTCGAAGGCCGTTCCCCCGGGCAGTTGATGTGGCATCGCTTCAAGCGAGACCGTACCGGAGTCATCTCCGCGTGCGTGGTGATTTTTTTCTTCGCGGTCGCCGCCCTCGCCCCGGTCATCTCGTCCCTGTACGGCAAGGACCCGTACACGCTGTACGCGCAGGAGCCCGACTACCCCTTCCTGCTCGACGACTTCGCCATGCCGACCGGTTCCTTCGGGGGCATGTCCTCCGACTTCTGGTTCGGCGTCGAGCCCAAGCTGGGCCGCGACGTCTTCACCATGCTGCTGTACGGCATGCGCACCTCGCTCTACATGGCCGTGCTCGTCACGGTGTTCAGCGTGGTCACGGGTGTCGTCCTCGGCATGGTCAGCGGCTACTTCGGCGGCAAGGTCGACTACTGGCTGGGCCGGATCACCGACTTCTTCCTGGCCTTCCCGCAGCAGCTGTTCTTCATCGCCTTCATGCCGGTGGTCACCGCGATGTTCGTCTCCCCGACGGACGAGACCCCCACCTATCTGCGTGCGGTGGCGATCATCCTGGTGATGTGGTTCCTCGGCTGGATGGGCATGGCCCGTCTGGTGCGCAGCTCCGTACTCTCCCTGCGGGAGCGGGAGTTCGTGGAGGCGGCGAAGGTCTCGGGGGCCTCTCCGGCGCGTATCGTGCGCAAGGAGATCCTGCCGAACATCGTCACGCCGATCCTGGTGCAGGGCACGTACATGCTGCCCAGCGCGATCCTCTCGATCGCGTTCCTCAGCTACGTGGGTGTGGGCTTCGTCGAGCCGACACCGGACTGGGGCCGGATGTTCGCCATCGGCTCCGAGATCTACGAGCAGGACCCGATGTTCATGTTCTTCCCGGGCATCGCGATGGTGGTCTTCGTGCTCGCCTTCAATCTTCTCGGCGACTCCGTCCGGGACGCATTCGACCCCAAGACCGGACGCTAAACGTCCATTGGTGGTGGGGGGGCTGCCACCCCCGTTCCGGCTCGTCCGGACCGTCAGGCAGCACTCGTGGACAACTATCGACAGGTAGGTCATCGGCATCATGAACCCGATAAGAATGCGCACCGTCCGCGCCATAACCGTCGCGATCGCGGCGGGGTCGCTGGCACTGACCGGCTGCAGCGACAGCAGCAAGGACAGCGGCAAGGACGACTCCAAGTCCAAGGAGGACGCCAAGGCGCAGTCGAAGCCTGTTGCCTACGGTGACGCCCAGGCGTCGACCGGTCCGGCCGAGGCGGTGACCGGGGCCAAGACCGGTGGCACGATCAACGTCTACCAGCAGTCCGACCTGTCCCACATGGACCCGGGCCAGATCTACGTCAGTGACGCCGGCCAGTTCGCCAACCTGATCCACCGCGGTCTGACGAACTTCCAGGAGGACGACAAGGGCAACCTGACCGTCGTCGGTGACGTCGCCACCGACTCCGGCAAGTCGTCCGAGGGCGGCAAGACCTGGACGTACACGCTGAAGGACGACGTCAAGGACGAGGACGGCAACGTCATCACGTCCAAGGACATCCGGCACACCATCGAGCGGCAGTACTCGAAGGTGATCTTCGACGGTCCGACGTACGTCCAGACCTGGCTCTCGGGCTCCGACTACCGCAAGGCGCTGCCGGACGGCCCGTACAAGGGCAAGCACCTGCCGGACTCGGTTCTTGAGACGCCGGACGACAAAACGGTCGTCTTCCACTTCAAGACCGCCCAGCCGGACCTCCCGCAGGCCCTGGCCATGGCCGGTTACGCCATCGTGCCCGAGAAGCAGGACACGAAGGAGAAGTACGACAAGGCCCCCGCCTCCCTCGGCCCGTACAAGATCGCCGAGTACAAGGCCGGCAAGTCCCTCAAGCTCGTCAAGAACGACCAGTGGGACGAGAAGACGGACTCGGTGCGCCACCAGTACGTCGACGGCTACACCTTCACCAACACCATCGACCAGGCCAGCCAGACCAAGCGTCTGATCGCCGACCGGGGCGAGGCCAAGAACGCCATCCAGTTCACCGACTCGGTGGACCCGGCGCAGCTCTCGACGGTCATCGGCGACGCCGACGCGAAGAAGCGCACCATCCAGGGCTACCAGGTCTACGTCTGGGCCCTGAGCTTCAACCTCGACAGCGCCAAGATGAAGGACAAGAAGATCCGGGACGCGATCACCTACGCGATCCCGAACCAGTCCATGGTGCAGGCGGACGGCGGCCGGTACGGCGGTGAGGTCGCGGGTGGTCTGCTCGCCCCGACCCTGCCCGGCTTCGACCCGAAGTACGACCCGTTCGGCAAGCTGAAGAAGCCCAACGGTGACCCGGCGAAGGCCAAGGCGCTGCTGAAGGAAGCGGGCTTCAAGGAGGGCACCAAGCTCAGCTACGCCTACTCCAACACCCCGCGCGGCCAGGCCCAGATGCTCATCATCAAGGACGCGCTGAACAAGCTCGGCTTCAATGTCCAGGCCAAGGAGATCGACCGCGCGACGTTCTACGAGCAGGTCGGCAAGCTCAAGAACCCGTACGACCTGTACATGACCGGCTGGGGCCAGGACTGGCCGTCGCCGTCCACCGTCATCACGCCCGTCTACGACGGTGACCTGGTCGCCGACGGCGCGCCGAACTACTCGCACATCGACGACCCGAAGGTCAACGACCTCATCAAGAAGGCCGTGACCGAGGAGCCCGAGCAGGCCGCCAAGACCTGGGAAGAGGCCCACCACGCCATCGTGGAGGACACCAACCCCAGCGCCCCGGTCTACTACTCGAAGCAGATGCAGCTCTACGGTTCGAACATCGGTGGCGCCCGCTTCAGCACGGAGTCGAGCTACATCGACATCAACGACCTGTTCCTGAAGCAGCCGTAACACCCATGCTCGGCTGATCCGCGGGGGTGTGCGCCAGGCGGAGCGCACCCCCGCGGTCGGTATCCCCCTCCTGCCGCCGCGTTTCGAAGAGAGCACCCACCCGCCATGCTTCAGTTCCTCATCCGCAGGCTGAGCGGCGCCGTCGTGATCATGTTCCTGATCGGCGCCTTCACGTTCTTCCTGTTCTATACGATCCCCCAGGACTTCGCGCAGCTGTCCTGCGGCAAGAACTGCTCCCCCGAGAACATCGCGGTCATCCGCGAGAACCTCGGCCTGGACAAGCCCATCACCACCCAGTTCTGGGAATTCATGATGGGCATCGTGTCCGGCCGGGACTTCCCGCAGGGACACTGCGCCGCCCCGTGCCTGGGTGTCTCGTTCGACAGCGGCCAGTTCGTGTGGGACTCCATCGTGGACCGTTTCCCGCTGACGCTCTCGCTGACCATCGGCGGCCTGGTGATCTTCCTGCTGTTCGGCCTCGGTACGGGTCTGATGGCGGCCTGGAAGCGCGGTACCGCCCTCGACAAGGTGGTCAGCGGCTCCTCGATGGTGCTCAGCTCGTTCCAGATCTACTTCCTGGGCCCCATCGTCCTCAGCCTCCTCGTTTTCAACACCGGCTGGCTGGAGAGCCCCAAGTACGTGCCGATCACGGACAGCCCGGGTCAGTGGTTCATGGGCATGCTGATCCCGTGGGCCGTGATGGCCACCATCTTCACCGCCCAGTACACGCGTATGGCACGCTCGACGATGATCGAGCAGCTCCAGGAGGAGCACGTCAGAACCGCGCGAGCCAAGGGCATGCGGCAGCGTTACGTCTTCTTCCGCTACGCCTGGCGCGGTTCGCTCATACCGATCGTCACCATCATCGGCATGGACCTCAGCGCGCTCCTGTCCGGCGCGGTGGTCACGGAGTTCACCTTCGACCTCGCCGGTATCGGACGTCTCGCGGTCGAGGGCTCCCTGTCCAAGGACCTGCCGCTGACGATGGGCGTCATGCTGTTCGGGGCCTTCTTCATCCTGATCCTGAACATCATCGTGGACCTCGCCTACGCCTACATCGACCCGCGCGTGCGCCTCGCCTAGGAGAAATACCGTGACCACACTGACCAAGACCGAAGGCGAGAGGGCCCCGAGCGGGCCGGAGGCCTTCCTCTCGGTCCGCGACCTGCGGGTGCGGTTCTCCACAGAGGACGGCATCGTGAAGGCCGTCGACGGGCTCTCCTTCGACGTCGAGCGCGGCAAGACGCTCGGCATCGTGGGGGAGTCGGGATCGGGCAAGTCCGTCACCAACCTGACCGTCCTCGGACTGCACAACCCCAAGACCGCCACCGTCGAGGGCGAGATCGTCCTCGACGGCAAGGAACTGGTCACCGCGACCGAGAAGGAGATGGAGAAGCTTCGCGGCAACAAGGTCGCGATGATCTTCCAGGACCCGCTGACCGCGCTCTCGCCGTACTACACGGTGGGCCGGCAGATCGCGGAGCCCTTCATGAAGCACACCGGCGCCTCCAAGAAGGAGGCGAAGCTGCGCGCCATCGAGATGCTCGACAAGGTCGGCATCCCGCAGCCCGCGATGCGCTTCGAGGACTACCCGCACCAGTTCTCCGGCGGTATGCGCCAGCGCGCGATGATCGCGATGTCGCTGATCTGCAACCCGGACCTGCTCATCGCGGACGAGCCGACCACGGCCCTGGACGTGACGGTGCAGGCCCAGATCCTGGACCTGCTCAAGGACCTCCAGCAGGAGTTCGGCTCGGCGATCATCTTCATCACCCACGACCTCGGCGTCATCTCCAAGATGGCCGACGACCTGCTGGTGATGTACTCGGGCCGGGCCGTCGAACGCGGCAGCGTCCGCGAGGTACTGCGCGCCCCTCAGCACCCGTACACCTGGGGTCTGCTGAGCTCCATGCCGCGACTCGGCGGTGACACGGCGCAGGCGCTCACCCCCATCCCGGGGTCCCCGCCCAGCCTGCTGAACCCGCCGTCGGGCTGCCCGTTCCACCCCCGGTGCGGCTTCACCTCCGAGGTCTCCGGCAACCGCTGCTCCGGCGAGCGGCCGGAGCTGCCCGCGGGCCGCGGCGCCGCCTGTCACCTGGACGACGCGCAGAAGTCGACCTTTTTCATCGAGCAGATCAAGCCCCGGCTGGGCTAGGGAGAACGACTCATGAGCGACAAACTCACCCTGCCGAAGCCGCAGGGCCCGGTGGACGGAGCGGCCGAGACGCTGCTCTCCGTCGAGGGCCTGACGAAGCACTTCCCGATCTACGGCGGCTTCCCGATCAAGCGCAAGGTCGGAGCCGTGCAGGCTGTCGACGGGGTCGACCTGACGGTCGGGGTCGGCGAGAGCGTCGGCCTGGTCGGCGAGTCCGGCTGCGGCAAGTCGACGACCGGCCGGCTCATCACCCGGCTCCTGGAGCCGACGGCCGGCAAGGTCACGTACGCGGGCCAGGACATCACGCACGCCTCGCGCCGGCAGATGGCGCCCGTACGGTCCGAGATCCAGATGATCTTCCAGGACCCGTACTCCTCGCTGAACCCTCGGCAAACCGTCGGCACCATCATCAAGTCGCCGATGGAGGTCAACGGGATCAACCCCAAGGGCGGCGTCGAGAACCGCGTCCGTGAGCTGCTGGAGCTGGTCGGGCTCAACCCCGAGCACTACAACCGCTTCCCGCACGAGTTCTCCGGCGGTCAGCGCCAGCGCATCGGCGTGGCCCGCGCGCTCTCCCTGAACCCGAAGCTGATCGTCGCGGACGAGCCGGTCTCCGCGCTGGACGTGTCGATCCAGGCACAGGTCGTCAACCTGCTCCAGAAGGTCCAGGAAGAGATGGGCATCGCCTTCCTCTTCATCGCCCACGACCTGGCGATCGTCCGGCACTTCTCGCAGCGCCTCGCGGTGATGTACCTGGGCAAGGTGGTCGAGGTCGGCGACCGCGACTCCATCTACAACCGGCCCCGTCACCCGTACACGCACGCCCTGCTGTCGGCCGTCCCCGAGGTCGCCCTCGACGACGAGACCGAGGACCGGGAGCGGATCCGGCTCTCCGGTGACGTCCCCTCGCCGATCCACCCGCCGTCCGGCTGCCGCTTCCGTACGCGCTGCTGGAAGGCGCAGGACAAGTGCGCGACGAGCGAGCCGCCGCTCGTGCAGATCTCCGGCAACCGTGAGAACCATCTGACGGCCTGCCACTTCCCGGAGGACCCGACGACGGAGGCCCGCGACGCGGACATCGTGCTGGACCCGGCGCTGGCGGCGCTGGAGAAGGAAGGGGAGTAGGTACTCGGGGGGCGCTGCCCCCGGGCCCCCGGTCCTCAGGCGCCGGACGGGCTGAAGATTTCGCGGACGCGCCGCGATTCTTCAGCCCGTCCGGCGTTTGAGGACAAAGCGGTTCAGGCCGACCACGAACCGCCGGGTTCGTTCTGCCAGCGGTGAAACACCCCTCCCGTGTCGTCGACGCCGAAGACGGCCATCCCCGAGCCGTGGTCCACGACGGACGGAACCCCGGTGCTGACGCGCGGCGCGGGCAGCGCGGGCGTACCCGCGGCCTCCCGCGCCTCGTCGAGGAGAGCGCGGGCCTTCGCCTCGACCTGGTCGTACCGCTCCGGGAAGGCCGAGCGCTGCACCTTCTGGGCCGTCTGCCCCGCGGTGAGCTGCGGCGACTGCTCCTCGACCCGTACCGCGCGCACGAAGAACTGCCGGGCCGCGTACGGTACGTGCCGGATCTGCTCCGGGGTTCCCCAGCCCTGACTGGGGCGTTGCTGGAAGACGCCGAGGGAGTCGCGGTCGCCGCAGTCGAGGTTGTTCATGTGGGACTCGACCCAGCCGGCCTCGAAACCGGCGAGCATCACCTTGTCCGAGACCTGCAGTTCGACGCCGACGAGGTAGACGGCCTCGGTCACTTCGCGATCGTGGTGGGGCGGGATGTGGCAGGCCATCCTGGGGCTCCTGATCCTTGGGCGGACGGTTACGGGATGGGGCGGGCGACCGCCGGGGCCTGGTCCTGGACCGGGGTACGCGGAGCCGCGAGTACGCCGGCGGCCGCGGCCGCGGGCGCGTCGGGATCGGCGGCGAGGCTGCCCTCCATGTCGACCCAGGTGTCGTTCCACGCGTGGCCGTGCTCGGGGCCGCGCTGCCAGGTGTGGGTGACCCGGCCCCGCGGGTCCCGTCCGAAGACGGAGAGATCACCGCTGGGGTTGAGGACCACGGCCGGGTCGGTGGTGAGGTGTCCGCCGAGGGGGCTCCAGTCGGACCAGGGGCCGCCGGTGCCGGTCTGCCAGCGGTGGTGGAGGGCGTGGTCGGTGCCGCGGGTGAAGAGGACCATGCCTCCGTCGCGGCCGACGAGGACGGTGGGTCGGCCCTGTGCGGCGCCGCCCATGTCGACCCAGGTGTCGTTCCACGCGTGGCCGTGCTCGGCGCCGTGCTGCCAGGTGTGGGTGATACGCCCTTCGGGGTCGCGGGCGAACACCGACAACGCGCGGTTGGGGCTCAGGACGACGGCCGGATCGGACGCGATCTGTCCGCCGAGAGGGCTCCAGTCGGACCAGGGGCCGCCGGTGCCGGTCTGCCAGCGGTGGTGGAGGGCGTGGTCGGTGCCGCGG
>NZ_KZ679051.1:0-121684 GCF_003024195.1 Streptomyces dioscori | reverse complement strand
GGGCTCCAGTCGGACCAGGGGCCGCCGGTGCCGGTCTGCCAGCGGTGGTGGAGGGCGTGGTCGGTGCCGCGGATGAAGAGGACCATGCCTCCGTCGCGGCCGACGAGGACGGTGGGCCGGCCCTGTGCGGCGCCGCCCATGTCGACCCAGGAGCCGTGCCAGCCGTGACCGTGCTCGGGGCCCCGCTGCCAGGTGTGCGTGATACGCCCTTCGGGGTCGCGGGCGAACACCGACAACGCGCCGTTGGGACTCAGGACCACCGCCGGGTCACTGGCGAGGTGTCCGCCCAGGGACACCCACTCCGGTGCCCACGCGCCCGCCTCCGACTGCCAGGTGTGCCACAGCGTCCCGTCGGTGCCCCGCACGAACACCGCGAGCTTGCCGTAGCGGCCGACCAGCGCCCACGGCCGGCCCACCGCTCCGGAGGACGGACGGCCCAGCGGCGTCCACGCCGACCACGCGCCGCCCGCCTGGTTCTGCCAGCGGTGCGCCACGTCGCCCGTCCCCTCGACCCCGGACACGACCATGCCCGAGCCGTGGTCCACGACGGACGGGATCCCGACGCCGACCTGCGGCGCGGTCGCCCCGCGCCCGGTCCACCAGGTGGTCTCCCTGCGCGCGCCCGCCCAGCCGAAGCTGAAGTGGACGTGGTCGGTGTGCGGGCTGCGACCGGTGTACGGGGTCCAGCCGGCGTCCGCGCGCGAGGCCTGCCAGATCCGCCGGTTCCAGATCATGTACATGATTCCGAAGCGGCGGGCGAGGGCGTGGGGGTTGCCGTGCCGGTCGGTGGCGAGCAGCCAGCCGATGAGGTCGTCGGCGATGGCGGACTGGCCGTCGGCGGCGACACCCCAGTCCCAGGCCCTGCCCTCCTTGTGCTCGCTGACGCCCGGCCCGCCGCACTCCCTGCTGATGCCCATGCCTTGCGTGCCGGGGTAGGCGCCGAGGACCAGGTCGCGGAACTCCAGAAGGCCCGGCTTCGCGGCCGGATCGCAGTCCCGCTGCCCCTCGTGGGGTGCGTAGTCGTCGATACCCGGACCGAAATCCGGTGCGGTGGGGGGCATACGGTGACCTCCTGGGCCGAGGTGGCGTGACGTGCCGTCGCTCTCTTGGTGCCACCCTGGCGGGCCGCGCCGCCGACCCGGCCGGGCTTCGATCACTTCCGCCCCAACGGATGAACGGACCCGGCGGGAGGAAGTGAAAAGGGTTCGACTTCCGCAAGGGCATCAGGGAAGCTCCCCGCCATGACGAACCCCGCTCTTCACAGCATCACGTTCGACTGCACGGGCGACCCGTACGACCTCGGCCTGTTCTGGAGCGAGTTGCTGGGCCGGCCGCTGGACGACGACGACAAACCGGGTGATCCGGAGGCGCTGATCGCGGACCCCGACGGAGGTCCGAGGCTGCTGTTCGTCCGCGTCCCGGAGGGCAAGACGGCCAAGAACCGCATCCACTTCGACCTGCGGCCGACGGGGCGCACGCGGGCCGCGGAGGTCGAGCGGGCGCTCGCGCTCGGCGCGACACTCCTCGCGGACCGGACGCGCCCGGACGGCGGCGGCTGGTTCCTCCTGGCGGACCCGGAGGGGAACGAGTTCTGCGTGGAGCGGGGTGATGCGGACTGACTGGTCGCCCCGGGCTGCCTTCTTGCGCCGTTCCCCGCGCCCCTGGGGGCGGACCAGTCGTGTGTGACCTGCGGCCCGGTGGGGCTTGTCGCGCAGTTCCCCGCGCCCCTGAGGGGGTGACCGGTCGTGTGTTGGCTGCGGGCCGGTGGGGGTCACCCGCGCCGTTCCCCGCGCCCCTGAGGAGTGGGGTGGGTCCGGAAGTGTGTCGGCTGCCGGCCGGTGGGGGCTTGCCGCGCAGTTCCCCGCGCCCCCGAGCGGGGGCGTCCCACTGCGTGTCCGCGTCTCGGGCGATGGAGGGCGAGGCACGGAGTGCCCGCCTTCAGGGGCGCGGGGAACGGCGCGGCAAGCCCCCACCGCGTCGCAGCCGACCCACGACCGGTCCCCCCGTCAGGGGCGCGAGGAACTGCGCGAGAAGCCCCCACCGGCCCGCAGCCAACACAGGACCGGTCCCCCCTCAGGGGCGCGGGGAACGGCGCGGGTGACCCCCACCGGCCCGCAGCCAACACAGGACCGGTCCCCCCCCCGTCAGGGGCGCGGGGAACTGCGCAACCGGCCCCCACCCGCCCGCACCTCGGGTGCCCCATGCACCCATGTGGGTCGCCAAATGTGCGCTATGTGAGTTCTGCGCCGATATTGGGCGCAAAGGAACAGGCTCCGGCGCCGGAGCCGCAGCGCACCGATGAGGAGGCACTCCATGCGTGGAGCCACACACGCCAGATGGGCCGTATGCGCGACGGCGGTAGCCCTCGCCGCGACGGCCTGTGGGGGAGGCGGGGACGGCGGGGACAGCGGCGGCAGCGGCGACGGCTCCGGCATCCTCAGTTCGTCGTGGGGCGACCCGCAGAACCCCCTGGAGCCCGCCAACACCAACGAGGTGCAGGGCGGCAAGGTCCTCGACATGCTGTTCCGCGGTCTCAAGCGCTACGACCCGAAGACCGGCGAGGCCAAGGACATGCTGGCCGAGAAGATCGACACCTCGGACTCGCAGAACTTCACCGTCACGGTGAAGAGCGGCTGGACGTTCAGCAACGGCGAGGCGGTCTCCGCCAAGTCCTTCGTGGACGCCTGGAACTACGGTGCCAGCCTCAAGAACAACCAGAAGAACGCGTACTTCTTCGGGTACATCGACGGCTACGACAAGGTCCACCCGGAGGACGGCGGCAAGCAGTCGGCCCAGACCCTGAGCGGGCTGAAGGTGACGGGGGACAACACCTTCACGATCAAGCTCAACCAGAAGTTCTCGACCTTCCCCGACACCCTCGGCTACGCCGCCTTCGCCCCGCTGCCGCAGGCGTTCTTCGACGACCACGCGGCCTGGCTGAAGAAGCCGGTCGGCAACGGCCCGTACACGATCGACTCGTACGCCAAGGGCTCGGCGATGAAGATGCGTACGTGGGACAAGTACCCCGGGGACGACAAGGCGCAGAATGGTGGGGTGGACCTGAAGGTCTACACCGACAACAACACCGCCTACACGGACCTGATGGCCGGCAACCTCGACCTCGTCGACGACGTGCCCGCCGCCCAGCTCAAGAACGCCAAGAGTGACCTCGGCGACCGGTACATCAACACCCCCGCCGGCATCATCCAGACCCTCGCCTTCCCGTTCTACGACAAGAACTGGGGCAAGGACGGGATGGAGAAGGTCCGTACCGGGCTCTCCATGGCCATCAACCGGGAGCAGATCACCGAGACCATCTTCCAGAAGACGCGTACCCCCGCCAGCGACTGGACCTCGCCCGTCCTCGGCGAGGCCGGCGGCTTCAAGGAGGGGCTGTGCGGTGACGCCTGCGAGTACGACCCCGACCAGGCCAAGAAGATGATCGAGGAGGGCGGCGGACTCCCCGGCGGGCAGGTCAAGATCTCTTACAACGCGGACACCGGTTCCCACAAGGAGTGGGTGGACGCCGTCTGCAACTCCGTCAACAACGCGCTCGACAACGACAAGGCCTGCGTCGGCAACCCGGTCGGCACCTTCGCCGACTTCCGCAACCAGATCACCCAGTCCAAGATGTCGGGCCCCTTCCGGGCGGGCTGGCAGATGGACTACCCGCTGATCCAGAACTTCCTGCAGCCGCTGTACTACACCAACGCCTCGTCCAACGACGGCAAGTGGACCAGCAAGGAGTTCGACGGCCTCGTCGACAAGGCCAACGCGGAGACCGACCAGGCCAAGGCGGTCGGTCTCTTCCAGGACGCCGAGAAGGTCCTGCGGGACGACATGGGCGCCATTCCGCTCTGGTACCAGAACGGCAGCGCCGGCTACTCGGACCGGATCTCGAACGTGGCACTGAACCCGTTCAGCCTGCCCGTCTACAACGAGATCAAGGTCAACTGAGCCGCGGGGGCGCGCACCTCAGCTGGACAGCGGGTGCGCGCCCCGCCTACCCCCACCTACCTCCGGAGCCCTCATGGGACGGTATGTGATCCGGCGTCTGCTGCAGATGATCCCGGTCTTCATCGGCGCCACCCTGTTGATCTTCCTGATGGTGAACGTGATGGGCGACCCCATCGCGGGCCTGTGCGGCGACCGCCAGTGCGACCCCGCGACGGCGACCCAGCTGCGTAAAGAGTTCGGCTTGGACAAGCCTGTGTGGCAGCAGTACGCGACCTACATGGGCAACGTCTTCACCGGCGACTTCGGCACCGCGTTCAACGGACAGGCGGTCACCGAGCTGATGTCGACCGCCTTCCCGGTCACCATCCGGCTCACGATCGTCGCGATCCTCTTCGAGGTCGTCATCGGCATCGCACTCGGTGTCGTCACCGGGCTGCGCCGCGGCCGGCCCGTCGACACGGGTGTCCTGCTGATCACCCTCGTCGTGATCTCGGTGCCCACCTTCGTCACCGGTCTGCTGCTGCAGCTGCTGCTCGGCGTCAAGTGGGGCTGGATCAGCCCGTCCGTCTCCTCCGAGGCACCCTTCGACGAGCTGATCGTGCCCGGCCTGGTCCTCGCGTCCGTCTCCCTCGCCTATGTGACCCGGCTGACCCGGACGTCCATCGCGGAGAACCGGCGCGCCGACTACGTCCGTACGGCCATCGCCAAGGGCCTGCCCCGGCGCCGGGTCATCACCCGGCACCTGCTGCGCAACTCCCTCATCCCGGTGGTCACCTTCATCGGCACCGACATCGGCGCGCTGATGGGCGGCGCGATCGTCACCGAGCGGATCTTCAACATCCACGGCGTCGGATTCCAGCTGTACCAGGGCATCCTGCGCCAGAACACACAGACCGTCGTCGGCTTCGTGACCGTCCTCGTCCTCGTCTTCCTGGTGGCCAACCTGCTGGTCGACCTCCTGTACGCCGTACTCGACCCGAGGATCCGCTATGCCTGAGCCGACGCCGCCCGAGCCGACGCCGCCGGAGCGGCCCCTGCCCTCCATGCCACCCGGGCCGCACCTGTCCGGCGGCGGCCGGGCCCCCGAGGACGGCGCCATCGCCGCGACCGGCATGGGCGGCGCGATGGACCTCGCCACGCAGGAGGCCGACTCCCTGCGGAAGCCCCTCGGCGGGCCGGACGGCTCCGGCCCCCAGGACAAGCCGCGTTCCCTGTGGTCCGACGCCTGGCGCGACCTGCGGCGCAACCCCGTCTTCATCATCTCGGGGCTCGTCATCCTCTTCCTGATCGTCATCTCCCTGTGGCCCTCGGTGATCGCCTCCGGCAACCCCCTCAAGTGCGACCTCGCCAAGTCCCAGGAGGGTTCGCAGCCGGGCCATCCCTTCGGCTACAACGGCCAGGGCTGCGACGTCTACACGCGCACGGTGTACGGGGCCCGGGTCTCCGTCACCGTCGGCGTCTGCGCCACGCTCGGGGTGGCGATCCTCGGCTCGGTGCTGGGCGGGCTCGCCGGGTTCTTCGGCGGGGCGTGGGACGCGGTCCTCTCCCGTATCACCGACATCTTCTTCGCGATCCCCGTCGTCCTCGGCGGTCTGGTGCTGCTGTCCGTGGTCACCAGCTCCACCATCTGGCCGGTGATCGGCTTCATGGTGCTGC
Organism: Streptomyces dioscori; assembly: GCF_003024195.1. Classification (GTDB taxonomy): domain Bacteria; phylum Actinomycetota; class Actinomycetes; order Streptomycetales; family Streptomycetaceae; genus Streptomyces; species Streptomyces dioscori. Next base: position 116,071 of record NZ_KZ679051.1, on the reverse strand, counting down.
TGGGCTGGCCGCAGATCTCCCGTATCGCCCGTGGCTCGGTCATCACCACCAAGCAGAACGACTACGTGCAGGCCGCCCGCGCGCTCGGCGCCTCCAACTCGCGGATGCTGCTGCGGCACATCACGCCGAACGCGATCGCCCCGGTCATCGTCGTGGCGACCATCGCGCTGGGCACGTACATCTCGCTGGAGGCGACCCTGTCGTTCCTCGGCGTCGGGCTGAAGCCGCCCACCGTGAGCTGGGGCATCGACATCTCCTCGGCGTCCCAGTACATCCGCACCGCGCCGCACGCCCTGCTGTGGCCGGCCGGGGCGCTGGCCGTCACCGTCCTCGCGTTCATCATGCTCGGCGACGCGGTGCGCGACGCCCTCGACCCGAAGCTGAGGTGACCGGCGTGACCGACGTGCTGCTCGAAGTGCGCGATCTGCACGTGGAGTTCAGGACCCGGGACGGGGTCGCCAAGGCCGTCAACGGGGTCACCTACAGCGTGGACGAGGGCGAGACGCTCGCCGTGCTCGGCGAGTCCGGCTCCGGCAAGTCCGTGACCGCGCAGGCCGTGATGGGCATCCTCGACACCCCGCCCGGGAAGATCACCTCGGGCGAGATCCTCTTCAAGGGCCAGGACCTCCTGAAGTTCAAGGAGGAGGAGCGGCGCAAGGTCCGCGGCGCCCAGATGGCGATGATCTTCCAGGACGCGCTGTCGTCCCTGAACCCGGTGCTCAGCGTCGGCGCCCAGCTCGGCGAGATGTTCACGGTCCACCGGGGCGCGTCCCGCAAGGAGGCGAAGGCGAAGGCGATCGAACTGATGGACCGGGTACGCATCCCGGGCGCCGCCTCCCGCGTCGGCGACTATCCGCACCAGTTCTCCGGCGGGATGCGCCAGCGCATCATGATCGCGATGGCGCTGGCCCTGGAACCGGCCCTGATCATCGCCGACGAACCCACCACCGCCCTCGACGTCACCGTCCAGGCCCAGGTCATGGACCTGCTCGCCGAGCTGCAGCGCGAGCTCAACATGGGCCTCATCCTCATCACCCACGACCTCGGCGTGGTCGCGGACGTCGCCGACCGGATCGCCGTCATGTACGCGGGCCGGATCGTCGAGTCCGCCCCGGTCCACGACATCTACAAGGCCCCCGCGCACCCGTACACCAAAGGCCTCCTCGAATCGATCCCGCGGCTCGACCAGAAGGGCCGGGAGCTCTACGCGATCAAGGGCCTGCCGCCGAACCTGATGAACATCCCGCCGGGCTGCGCCTTCAACCCCCGCTGCCCCATGGCCCAGGACGTCTGCCGCACCGACGTACCGCCCCTGTACGAGGTGACCGAGGCGGGCGCGGACCGCGTGAGCGCCTGCCACTTCTGGAGGGAGTGCCTCAATGGCTGAGCGGAAGAACGGCGCTGTCGCCGAGCACCTGAACGCCCCCGCCGGCGAGCCGATCCTCCAGGTCCGCGGCCTCGTCAAGCACTACCCGCTCACCCAGGGCATCCTGTTCCGCAAGCAGGTGGGCGCGGTGAAGGCCGTCGACGGCGTCGACTTCGACCTCGGCGCGGGGGAAACCCTCGGCATCGTCGGCGAGTCCGGCTGCGGCAAGTCGACCGTCGCCAAGATGCTGGTCAACCTGGAGCGGCCGACCGCGGGCGAGATCAGGTACAAGGGCGACGACATCACCAAGCTGTCCGGCCGCGCCCTCAAGGCCGTCCGCCGCAACATCCAGATGGTCTTCCAGGACCCGTACACCTCGCTCAACCCCCGGATGACCGTCGGCGACATCATCGGGGAGCCGTACGAGATCCACCCCGAGGTCGCGCCGAAGGGCGACCGGCGGCGGCAGGTGCAGGACCTGCTGGACGTGGTGGGGCTCAACCCGGAGTACATCAACCGCTATCCGCACCAGTTCTCCGGCGGCCAGCGCCAGCGCATCGGCATCGCGCGCGGCCTCGCCCTGCGCCCCGAGATCATCGTCGCGGACGAGCCGGTGTCGGCGCTCGACGTGTCCGTGCAGGCGCAGGTGATCAACCTGATGGACCGCCTGCAGACCGAGTTCGCCCTCTCCTACGTCTTCATCGCGCACGACCTGTCGATCGTGCGGCACATCTCCGACCGGGTCGGGGTGATGTACCTCGGCCGGATCGTGGAGACCGGCCGGGACGCCGAGATCTACGACCACCCGACACACCCGTACACCCAGGCGCTGCTGTCCGCCGTGCCCGTCCCGGACCCGGAGGCCCGCGAACACCGGGAGCGGATCATCCTCTTCGGCGACGTGCCCTCGCCCGCGAACATCCCCTCCGGCTGCCGCTTCCGCACCCGCTGCTGGAAGGCCGCGGAGCGCTGCGCGATGGAGGTCCCGCTGCTCGCGGTCCCCGCGGAGTTCCGGTACGAGGCCGGTCCCGCCGCCCATGACTCGGCCTGCCACTTCGCGGAGGAGAAGCAGGTCGTGCCGCAGGAACCGGTGGAGCCGCCGGGCGAACCGACGGACGGGTCCGCGTAAGCCGACAAACAGGGAGCAACTGCGTTAACATGCAGGCAACTTGGCCGACCCGGCACCGATATACGGACGCGGCACTGTGAACACCGTACGGCCGTGCGGGTGCCGTAGACCGGCCGGGGAGCGCCATGTCTCCCCGGCCGGTCGCCGTTCCCGTCCCGTATGGGGGCTGCGCCCCCTCGCCCTCGCTGATCGCGCTGCGCGCTCGTCCTCAAACGCCGGACGGGCTGAATTTTCAGCCCCTCCGGCGTTTGAGGAGCGGGGGTTCGGGGGCTGGCCCCCGAGTCGTTGACGGGAACGGGTAGGGGCGGCGGGGGCGAGTGCCGTTTCCCTAGACCCGGGCCGATCCGGCCAGTTCCTGGCGTGGGCCGTCGCCCGCCGACGGCTCCTCCCGGTCCAGGGACGCCCCCTCCGTGTCGATGTCCGGCAGTACGCGGTCCAGCGCGCGGGGCATCCACCAGCTCGCCTCACCGAGGAGCCGCAGGGCCGCCGGTACGAGGAGCATGCGGACGACGAGCGCGTCGACCAGCACCCCGACGGTCAGGGCCAGTCCGATGGACGCGACCATCTGGTCGCCGCCGCTGAAGGCGAAGCCGGCGAACACCGCCGCCATGATCGCGGCCGCCGCGACGACGACGGGTGAGGCCTGCCCGAAGCCCCGCACGATGGCCGCCCGGGTGGGGAGTCCGGCGCGGTGCGCCTCGTGCATCCGGGCCACCAGGAACACCTGGTAGTCCATGGCGAGGCCGAACAGCACGCCCACCACGATCAGCGGTGTCAGGCTCGCCAGCGGCCGGGCCTCGTCGAGGCTGACCAGCGTGCCGGCCCAGCCCCACTGGAACACCGCCACGGTCACGCCGAGGCCCGCGGCCAGCGACATGAGGAACCCGGCGGTGGCCAGCAGCGGCACCATGACGGAACGGAACACGAGCGTGAGCAGGAGCAGCGAGAGACCGACCACGGCGACCAGATAGATGATCAGGCCGGACGAGAGTGCCGCGTTGACGTCCACGTCGACGGCGGTCTGGCCCGTCACCGAGACCTCGGCGCCCGCCACGTCGTCCATCGCCGTGCGCAGCGAGTTCACCAGGTCGCTCGTACGTGAGTCGGTCGGGCCGTGGTCGGGTGTGACCGCGAGGAAGGCGATGCCCGTGTCCTCGGCGCGCTGGACCGGGCTGACGTCGGCCACACCGTTCAGCGCGGTGATCCGCTTGGCCGTGCCGGCCGCGGTGTCCGCCGCGTCCGGGCCTTCGAAGAGCACCACCAGGGGGTTCTGTTCGCCGGCGCCGAACGCGTCGCTCACCGTCGTGTAGGCCGCACGCTGGGAACTGGCCGGGTCGGGGCCGCCCGGGGGATCGAGTTCGGTCTTGAGGGAGAGGGCCGGGACGGCGAGCAGGGCGACGAGGACGATGCTGCCCAGCATGGTGAGGACGGGCCGGTCGACCACGACCTGCGCCCAGCGGCCCAGCAGGCCCGTCCCGCGGCGGCTGCCCGGCTCCGGCGCGGCGGACGCCGACCCCGACCCCGTCCCCGCTGCCGCTGCCGCTGCCGCTGCCGCTGCCGTCTCCGCGGCCGGTGCGTCCGTTGCGGCCGGTGCCCCGGTCGCCGGTGCCGTGTACACCGCGCCCGCCACCGGGCGCTCCCTGCGCGGCAGTGCCCGGTGGCCGAGGGTCTTGAGCACGGCCGGTACGACGGTGAGCGAGGCTGCCACGGCCACGATCACGGCGAGTGCCGCGCCGAGTCCCATCTCGGTGATGAACGCGATGCGAACGATCGCCAGCCCCGTCAGGGCGATGACCACGGTGGTCCCGGCCACCACCACGGAGGTGCCGGCCGTGCCGGCGGCGCGGGCCACGGCGGCGTCGACGCCCACGCCCCGGCGGAGCTCGTCACGGAACCGCGAGAGGATCAGCAGGGCGTAGTCGATGCCGACCGCGAGCCCGAGCATCACCGCGATGATCAGCGTGGTGGACTGGATGCCCTCACCCGTGGCGGACCACGCGAGAATGCCCAGGACGCCGACGACGACCCCGCTCAGGGCGGTCAGCATGTTCGCCCCGGCGGCGGCCAGCGAGCCGAAGGTCAGCAGCAGCACGACGAAGGCGACCACGACGCCGACGATCTCGGTGACGCCGGCGATCTCGGGCGGCCCGTCGTCCAGGGTCCCGCCGAGTTCGACGCGGTATCCCTTGTCCGTCAGGGGAGCCGCTGCTGCCCGGAGGCCGTCCTCGACGACGGCCTGGTCCGCCTCCAGGTCGACGGTGAGTGTCGAGACGGCGACCGAACCGTCCTTCGACACATAGGGGCGGTTCTCGGCGTAGGGGTCCGCGGCGGACTTCACGTCGGGGACGCCGGTGGCGCGCGAGACGAGGCCCGCGACCAGTTCCCGGTCGGCCGGCCGGGTCAGGGAGGTGCCGTCGGGTGCCTCCACGACCAGCATCAGCTCGCCGGCCTCGGGGTCGGCCTCGGGAAACGCCTTCGCCATCGTGGCGAGCGCGGTGGTCGACTCGGCGCCCGAGATGCTGAATTCGGCGTCGGAGAACTTGGCGCCGCTGATCGTGACGACGGTGAGGACCACGGTGAGTACGAACCATGCTCCGGCGACGACGAGCCGGTGACCGGCGCTGAACGCGCCGATCCTGGACAACAATCGGGACATCGGGACTCCTGCGGAATGCGGCATGCGGCACGCGGAATGCGGTGCGCGGGCCGCTCGTGCGGCCGGTGCCCAGCCTCCGCCGGGAGGTGCCGGACGGTCGTCGCACAGCGGCGGTAGCGGAACTACCGCCGCTGGTGTACTTCCGGTCCCGTGCTTCTCCTCCGCCCGCGGTGGTCGGTGACCCGCGGTGGCGCGTCACCTGCGGTGATTCGCCACCCGCGGCGGGCCGCCACCCGCAGCGGTCAGTCCGCGCGCAGGCCAGCCCGGAGGGCCGCGACCACGAGTTGCGCCCGGTCCCTGACGTGCAGTTTGCTCATGGCCCGGTTCACATGGGTCTTCACCGTCAGCGGCGAGATGAACAGGCGCTCCGCGATGGCGTCGTTGGTCAGCCCCTGGGAGACCAGCACGGTGACCTCCCGTTCGCGGGAGGTCAGGGACTCGGCCTTGCGCAGATCCTCGGGGGAGACCGGGTCCGCAGGCCGCTGCTCGCGTGCCGTGCGGGTGAGGTGCCCGACGACGGTGTCCGTCGCGACGGCGGACAGGGAGGAGCCGCCCGCGGCGACCCGCTCGACGGCCCGCAGGAGCTCCTCGTGGTCCGCCGACTTGCCGAGGAAGCCGTTGGCCCCGGCCTGGAGGGCGGCCAGGATGTCCTGGTCGGTGTCGAAGGTGGTCAATACCAGGATCCCGATGTCCGCGGTGACGGCGTCGGCCCGCAGCCGGGTGATCGCTCCCACTCCGTCGAGCACCGGCATCCGCAGGTCCATGAGGATGACGTCGGGCACCAGGGCCCGCGCCATGTCGACGGCCCGGCTCCCGTCGGCCGCCTCGCCGACGACGTCGACTCCGGTGCCGGTCTCCAGAAGGGCCCGTATACCGGAGCGGATCATGACCTGGTCGTCGACGACGAGGACGCGTACGACGCTCATCCGGATGTCTCCTTCGCTGTTCTTCGCGTTCTTCGCGGCGCGGCGGCCGGGAGTTGTGCGGTCACCAGGAATCCCTTCGGGTCCGGGCCCGCGTGGAAGGTGCCGCCGAGCGCGTGGACCCGCTCCTCCATGCCCACGAGTCCCAGCCCGCTTCCGGCGGACCCGGTCTCGCGCGGTACCCAGGGGTTGCGGACGGACAGGGTGACGTAGCCGCCGGCCGGTGGGTCGACTGTCACGGTGGCGCCGCCGTCGCCGTACCGCTGGGCGTTGGTGAGCGATTCCTGGAGGATGCGCCGGGCAGCGGTCCGGGCGACCGGCGCGAGGGCGAGCAGGTGGTCCAGCCCCTCGGCCCCGACCTTCAGCCCGATGCCCTCGAAGCTCTCCAGGAGTTCGCCGACCACGGCGGCGTCCACGGGGGCTGCCGGGGCGACCTCGGACTCCGACGCGCGCAGGACGCCCAGGACGACTCCCAGTTCCTCCAGCACCGACCGGGTGGCGGCCTGCACCTCGTCCAGGGCGCGTCGGGACGCTTCCGGCGAGGAGTCGAGACTGGCCTTGGCGACATTGGTGTGGACGCTGACCACCGCGAGGTGATGGGCCACGCTGTCGTGGAGTTCGCGGGCGATCCGCAGCCGTTCCTCCGCCACGTGGCGGGCCACCTCCTCCCGCCGGCGTTCGGCTTCCTGGCGCCGCCGCCCCAGCTCCGCGACGACATAGCGCCGTTGCGCCTGCACCCACTGCCCCACCCCGACCATGGCGGCGGCGAGAGTGACGATCCCGAACGCTCCGACGCCGCCGCTGTCCTGCCATGAGGCGTACGGGTTGTACGCGGCGAGCATCGTGCCGCCCGCGACCACCGCGCCGGCGGCGATCGCGTCGAAACGGGGGCGGCGCAGGGCGAACAGGAACAGCAGCCCTCCGGCCACCGCCCAGGTTCCCCACGGCGCCGGATCGCGGATCTCCAGGGCGGCCAGCAGGGCGGCGACGACGACGGCGGCAGTCCACGCCCGCACGGCCAGGACGAGGCCGGCCGCTCCCAGGGCGACGATCACCCACAGCGTCGCCGAACCGGCATGGTCGCCGAGGACCGCGGACGCCGCGCCCACGGCCAGTGCGACCACCACGGCGAGCGTGCCGCCGGCCGCCCATGGATCGGATCGCTTCCACGCGTCGGATCGCGTCCATGCGTCGGATCGCACGAGTGATCACTCCGGTTGCTGCAGGGCGGGCACGGTGAGGCACGCTGTAGAACGATGTTATACAGCGTGCCTGGCCGGGCGGGCCGAACGGGAGGAGCGGGACGGATGAGTGCCGGAGCAGCGGGTCCGCCGTCCAGACGCCGTACGGCGAGCGAACGGCTGCATGACGTACTGCTGGACGCGGCGCAGGACGTGCTCGACCGCGAGGGTCTGGCCGGTGTCACCGTGCGCGCGGTCGCCCGTGAGGCGCAGGTCGCGCCCATGGGGGTGTACAACCGGTTCGGCAACAAGGAGGGACTGCTCGGCGCGCTGGCCGTCCGGGCTCTGCACGGCCTCTGGCACGCGGTCGACGTGGACCGGTCGGTGGACCCCGAGCCGCGCTTCCGTCAGGCCTGCGACGGATACCGGCACTTCGCGCTCGCGCATCCGCGGCGCTACGCGCTCATCTTCGGCGGCGGCGGACCGGTCGCCCGGACGGGCTCCAAGGCGTCGGTGTACGGCCACGCGGTCTTCGAGGTCCTGATCGAGCTGGTCCAGGACCTCGCCGGAGGCCGCACACCCCAGGGGTTCGCCGACGTGGGGGAGGCCGCGCAGGTCGTCTGGACGGCCCTGCACGGCGCGGTCCACCTGGAGCTGGGCGGGATCGGGCAGGTGTCCGGCTCGCAGGACACCTACCGGCGGCTCATCGACCTGCTCGTGCGAGGTCTGCGATAGGAGCCGTGCGGGCCGCAGCCGCAGCCGCATGGCGGCAGGGCGGCAGGGCGGTACGGCCGTCCGGACCCCGGCCGTCCGGACCCCGGCCGTCCGGACCCCGGCCGCCCGGTGCGCCGGTCCTACCGCAGGCCCAGCGACCGCTTCAGGAAGTCCACCTGGAGCAGCAGCAGATTCTCCGCGACCTCTTCCTGCGGGGTCATGTGCGTGACCCCGGACAGCGGCAGCACCTCGTGCGGACGGCCCGCGGCCAGCAGCGCGGAGGACAGCCGCAGGGAGTGCGCGACCACCACGTTGTCGTCGGCGAGACCGTGCACGATCATCATGGGCCGCGCCGGTTCGACCGCCCCGACCAGACCGTCGTCGTCGATCAGCGAGTTCGCCGCGTACACCTCGGGCTGCCGGTTGGGATCGCCCAGGTACCGCTCCGTGTAGTGCGTGTCGTACAGCCGCTGGTCGGTGACGGGCGCGCCCACCACGGCCGCGTGGAAGACGTCGGGGCGGCGCAGCGCCGCGAGCCCCGCGAGATAGCCGCCGAACGACCAGCCGCGGATCGCCACCCGGGTCAGGTCCAGGGGGAAGCGCTCGGCGAGGGCGTGGAGCGCGTGGATCTGGTCGTCGAGGACGACCGTCGCCAGATCGTCCTTGACCGCCTTCTCCCAGGCCGGTGAGCGGCCCGGCATGCCGCGCCCGTCCGCCACGATCACGGCGAAGCCCTGATCGGCGAACCACTGGGGCGCGAGGTACGCGTTGTGCGCCGCCAGGACCCGCTGCCCGTGCGGCCCGCCGTAGGGATCCATGAGCACCGGCAGCGGACCCTCGGTGTAGCCCGTGGGGAGCACGACGGCGCACGGTACCCGGCGCTCACCGGCTTCCGTGAGGTGCACGCGCGGGCTCATTCCGGGATGTTCGGCGTACGAGGCCACGGTCACCGCCTCCGTACGACCGCCGGCCCGGCCGCTCCCCGCCGCCTTCCGGCCCCCGTCGCGGACCACCTTGACCTGCGCCCCGGGCCGGTCGGGCACGGCCGACACGAGGACGGTCACACCGCCCGCCCGCACCGCCGAGTGCACGCCGGGCTCCTGGGAGATCCGCTCCATGCCGAGGTCGTTGACCCGGTAGACGTGCACCTCCCCGATCTCGGGGTCGGCCGCGTCCGCGCCGGCCGACGCAGACACGAGCACGTCGTCGTCGGACACGTCGAGCACGGCGCGCACGTGCAACTGCGGTCCCGTGAGGGGGCGTTCGCCCACGGCCAGCACACGCGCCCCTCCCTCGTCGGCGATCCGCACGAGCTGTCCGCTCGGGCTCCAGCTCGGCACCCCAGGGAAAAGATCAAGCCAAATCGGATCTTCGTCCGCGTGCACCATCCTGGTCGTCCCGGAGTCCGGATCGACGGCCAGATAGAGCTGACTCGCCTGGTCGCGCGCCTGGACCAGCAGCAGCGGGGCCCCGGCGGCCGACCAGTGCACTCGCGCCAGATACGGGTAGCGGGCCCGGTCCCACCGGACCTCCGTACGTGCCCCGTCGAGCCCCAGTACGAAAAGCCGGACCTCCGCGTTGTCGGTGCCCGCCGCCGGATACGCGACCTGCTGCGGCTCCCGCCCGGGATGCGCGGGGTCGGAGATCCACCAGCGGCGTACGGGGGCGTCGTCGGCCCGCGCCACCAGCAGCCGGTCCGACTCCGGCGACCACCAGAAGCCCCGCGAGCGGCCCATCTCCTCGGCCGCGACGAACTCGGCGAGCCCGTAGGTCACCGTGTCCGACTCCGGCTCCGCGAGCGCCCGGTCGTCCTCGCCCTCGGCGCCGACGACGCGCAGGGTGCCCCCGGCGACGTACGCGACGAGCCGTCCGTCGGGGGACGGGCGGGGGTCGATCACCGGTCCGCGAACCCGCAGTTCACGGGCGGTTCCGGCCCTCAGCTCGGCGGTGAAGAGCCGCCCCGACAGGGCGAAGGACGCGACCTCCACGGCGGCGTCCGTGGCATAGCCGACGATGCCCGCGCCCCCCTCACGGCTGCGCTCGCGCCGGGCCCGTTCCGCCGCCGGGAGCCGCTCGGAGGAGCCCCCGAGGAGCGCCCCCGGGTCGGCCGCCGGGCGCTCCTTGCCGCTCGCCACGTCGAGGACCCACAGCTGGTTCGCCCGGTCCGTGCCGGACGAGGACCGCAGGAACACCACACGGGAACCATCGGGCGCCACGGTGAACGCGCGGGGCGCGCCCAGCGTGAAACGCAGGGTGCGCGCCTGCCGGCGCGGGAAGGAGAGAGGCTCGGTCGTCATGCTCCGACCATATTGGCCATGCGCCCCCTTGTGCGGCCGTGCGCCGATCAATGCGCACGCACGAATAGTTATGATCACTAGCGCTGTGTGGGTATCAACCTGCTGACCGTTGCACGGATTTGTTGCCCCCCAATGTTCGACCCCACCCCCCGTTGTCCCTGGGATCTTTGGAGGTGAGCCGCCGTGGCACTTTCGATTTCGGCGGTGGTGCTACTGGCGATCATCGTCTTCATCCTGGTCAAGAAATCAGGTCTGAAGGCGCCTCACGCCATCGTCTGTGTCCTGCTCGGCTTCTACCTGGCGAGCTCGACGATCGCCCCGACGATCAACGAGCTGACCACGAACATCGCCGGCATGATCGGGGACATCAAGTTCTGACCCCGGTTCGGGAGTGGGCTCTGGGCCGCGGGAGGCCGGGGCCCACTTCTGGCGTTCCACGCCGGGCGGCCGTGCCGGCCGGGCCGTGTCAGCCCGTAGCCGCGTACGGTACGAAGCGGGCCCACGCTTCCGGCGTGAGGGCCAGCCGGGGGCCTGCGATGTCCTTGGAGTCGCGGACGTGGACGGTGCCGGGGGTAACGGCGAGTTCGACGCACGACTCGCCGTTGGTGCCGCCGCTGTGACTGCTCTTGAACCACGCCAGCTCGGAGGCGTCCCCTGCGGGGGCCTTGCGGATCATGTTTCTCCCAGCGGTTGTGCGACCGACCCTTCGGGTCAGCCTTCGGACGCGTACGGCACGAAGGCCGACCACGTGTCGGGGGAGAAGGCCAGGCGGGGGCCGTCCATGTCCTTGGAGTCGCGGACGTGGATGGTGCCGGGGGTGGTGGCGAGTTCGACGCACGACTCGCCGTCGTTGCCGCCGCTGTAGCTGCTTTTGAACCACGCCAGCTCGGAGGCGTCCCCTGCGGGGGCCCTGCGGATCATGTTTCTCCCAGCAGTTGCTCGATGAAGGCCAGTGACTCTCGCGGAGAGAGAGCCTGGGCCCGGATGGTGCCATACCGCAGCTCAAGGACGCGCAACTGCTTCGGATCTGAGGTCGGGCGGCCGTTGAACGTGCCGTCAGATCTCCCAACGGCGGAACCGTCCGGGAACTTCAGAACCTCGACGCGTCCGTCCAAGCCGGAATGGACCTCGCAGTTCATCGGCATCACCTGAAGCACGACGTTGTGGCGCTGAGCGACCTCACGCAGGTGTTCGAGCTGCTGTCGCTTAACCATTGTGCCTCCGATGGGCCGCCGCAACACCGCCTCCTCCAACACGAAGTGGATCGACGGGGCCGGATCGCGTTCGAAGACCGACTGCCGGGCCAGGCGTGCGGCCACCATGCGCTCCACGTCATCCGGCGAGTACGGAGGCTGAGCCGCGCCGATCACGGCCCGCGCATGTTCCGGCGTCTGCAACAGTCCCGCGATGATGTTGCACTCGTACACGCCGATCTCGATCGCCTTGCTCTCCAGCTTCCCCAGCTCACGCACCTTCTTGGGGTACCGGACCTTCCTCACGTCCTCCTTCATCGCCGAGAGCAACCCGCCCGCCCCCAGCACCTCGTCCGCCCTGTCCAGGTACTCGGGCTGCGGAATCCGCTTCCCGCCCTCGATCTTGTAGACCATGTCCTCGCCGTACCCGACGGCGATGCCGAAGTCGGCGGCCCGCATCCCCACCGCCTCCCGCCGCAGCTTCAGCTGCCGACCGACGGTGGCCACGACCGCCACGCCCCAGTCGTCGTCCGGGTCGACCTCCCAGCCCGGCTCGTCCGCCTCGGTCCTGAGCCGACCTTCGCCACTGTCCACGTGCATAGCGCGCCTCTCCGACGGTCCTCCACTGCTCAACGCGCCCTACCCGCACGGGTGGCCTCGACAGCCCGGACAGCGCCGGACAAGCTCCGGACAGTCACCGTACGTATCGACGTCGTCACTGTTCACGGTAGGCGCGTGCGGCCACTCTGAGTGACGTGATCCAAGAAACCGCCGCCGCCGAGGCTGGACTCGCCCGCCCCACCCGCACCTTCAGCGTGCAGCTGTCTCCCACGCCCCGCGGGGCCCGCCTCGCCCGCCTGCTCGCCACGGAGCAACTGCGTGCCTGGCAACTCCCGTTGGACCCGGCACGCCACCTCGTCGCCGAACTCGCCGCCAACGCGGCCACCCACGGCCGCGTGAACGGCCGGGACTTCCGGCTCACGCTCGCTGTCGTCGCGGAGACCCTGCGCATCGAGGTGACCGACACGTGCGGAGAGTTGCTGCCGCGACCGCAGGGCCTCGACCCCGACAGCGAGTCGGGCCGGGGACTCGTCCTCGTGGAGGCCCTCGCCGACCGTTGGGGCGTCACCCGGGGTCCGCATCCCCGGAAGACGGTCTGGGCGGAGCTGAATCCGTCACCGGAACCCGACCGCGCGGGGTGCGGTGACAGGGGCACCGTGTAGCCGCCGCCCTGCGGGAGCCTGAGGCACACGGCAACGGCCTTCTTCTCTGCGCCCGCGACCCCGCCCGCCCCGCCCCCGGTGCCGTCCTCGGTGCCGCCGCCCGGCTGGAGCGTCCGGGTCGACCGTGTCGACCGGATCGCGCTCGCCGTCGCCCCCCGTCCTCGACGACAACGAGTGACGGGCGGACCGCCGGGCACGTGCCGTTCCGGCGTGCGTGCCTCGTAGGGTGAGGGCATGACGGAACTGCCCGCCGGGCGTCTGCTCCTGGTGCACGCGCACCCGGACGACGAGGCGATCAACAACGGCGCCACCATGGCCAGGTACGCGGCCACGGGCGCCCAGGTCACCCTCGTGACCTGCACACGGGGCGAACTGGGCGAGGTCATTCCGCCCGGACTCGCGCATCTGTCGGGAGAACGCCTCGGCGAGCACCGCCTGGCGGAGCTCGCCGAGGCGATGCATGAGCTGGGTGTGCGGGACGCCCGTTCGCTCGGCGGCGCCGGCCGCTACGAGGACTCCGGGATGATGGGCCTCCCGGACAACGACAACCCGCGCTGCTTCTGGCGCGCGGACGTGGACGAGGCCGCCGCGCATCTGGTCGGCGTGATCCGTGAGGTACGCCCCCACGTGCTCGTCACCTACGACCCGGACGGCGGATACGGCCACCCGGATCACATCCAGGCCCACCGCGTCGCCATGCGCGCCGCCGATCTGGCGGCCGAGCCGGACTTCAGGACCGACCTCGGCGCACCGTGGACGATCGCGAAGATCTACTGGAACCGCGTGCCGCGTTCCGTCGCCGAGGAGGGCTTCGCCCGCCTGAAGGACGTACTCGACGAGCTGCCGTTCCCCGCCGCCGCGACACTCGACGACGTGCCGGGTGTGGTGGACGACCCGGTGGTCACCACGGAGATCGACGGCACCGACCGGGCGGCGGCCAAGGCCGCCGCGATGCGCGCGCACGCCACCCAGATCGAGGTCGCCGAACCATGGTTCGCCCTCTCCAACCGGCTCGCGCAGCCCCTCTTCCTTGTGGAGTACTACGAGTTGGTGCGCGGCGAACGTGCCGGGACGGGCCGGGAGACCGATCTGTTCGCGGGCATCACGGACCTGTCCGCGGAGAGCACCTTCACGGACAGCGCATTCGCAGAGATCACAGAAGCAACCACCGAGGGCGGTACCCGATGAACGCGGCGAACAGGTCGAACGCGAACCGTTCGTACGCGGACCGGTCGAACGCGGGCACCATGCTCACCCAGCCCCTGAGCCCGCCCTCGGCCGTCCGGATCGTCGTCCACCTGGGCCTCTTCGTCCTCGGCGCCGTGGTCGCGGTGGCCGGGGCGCTGGTCCAGTCGGGCTGGTTCCCGGGCGGGCTGCTGCTCGCGCTGGCCGGTGCGGCGGGCCTGTTCCTCGGGGGCTCGCGTGCGACCGGCGGCCGGGCCGGGGCGGTCGCACCCGCCGCAGGCTGGATGATCGCGGTCGTCCTGCTCACCGCCAGCCGCCCCGAGGGCGACTTCCTCTTCGCCGCGGGAGCGGGCTCCTATCTCTTCCTGCTGGGCGGGATGGCCGTGGCTGTGATGTGCGCCACCCTTGGCCAGGGACGGCAACCGGGCGGCGCCGCCGCCCGACTTGGCAAGTGACGTACCACTTCGCCACAGCGCGCAGGTGCACGTCCGGTGTGGGTTTCCCCGACGGCCGCAAAATGAGGGGGACAAGTGGCCAGTATGGTGGAGCGCGCCGCCGAGCCGCCCGAATCGAGGTCGAGGTCGAGGTCGAGTAACCGGGCGGTGGAGCCAACCAGGAGAACCTGCCTTGAGTCGTGAAACTGACAGTTCGTCCTCCGGGCCCAACGGGCGCGGGGGAACCGCATACCCGTCGGGGACTCCGCCGTACGGAACGCCGATGGCTTCCGACGGCGCCGCCGACGCGGGGCGCAGTGCCGGTGACCGGCCGGAACAGCCCAAGACCGAGACCACGCTGACGACGCGGATCCGCATCAACATCCCCGGATCCCGGCCGATTCCGCCGGTCGTCGTGCGCACGCCCGTGGCCAACGCGGAGTCCTCCGACGCCACAGGTGCGTCCGGGTCCGCGGCCCCGGAGCCCGGACCGGCCGCGCTTCCGACCCGGCCCGTGGACTCCGACACGGGGTCCCACCCGATGCCCGGCGCCGGTGGTGCCGGCGGCGGTGGTGGTGGCGAGGAGAAGCGGAGCGACTGGTTCGCCCCCCGCAAGGCCGGTGCGCCCAAGGGCGGACCGGGCGGCGGCAACGCCAACGGCGCCGGAATGGCCGCCGGTTCGGGCGCCCAGGGCCCGGCGACCGGTGCCGGTGGGGGAGTTGGCCCCTCCGGCGCGCCCGCGGCGCGGCCCGGCGGCGCGGCCACACCCGGGGCACGGCCCGGCGGCGGTACCAACGGCGCGGGGCTGCCCGGCGCGGGCGGCACCGGACCCGTGGCCCCCGGCCACGGCGGCGGCACCGGCTCCTTCGACGTCTCCCGGGCGCTGGCGGCGGGGCCGCTGGGCACCGGGCCGGGCGGATCCCCGTATCCGACGGGTGCCCAGGCGGGCGACAACGGCGGCGCCGAACCGCGCCGCGACGGACTCCCGTACTTCTCCGACGGCGGCCAGAACGGTCAGGGCGGGCCCACTGGTCCGACCGGCGGCCCGGTCAGCGGCGACACGCCCCTGGCGGCACCCGGCGCCCCGGGCGGTCAGGGCGGTCAGGGCGGTCAAGGCTTCCCCGGCGGTCCGGCAGGGCCCGGCGGTCACCGTGCTCTCGGCGGCCCTGGCGGCCCCGGCAGCTCCGGCGCTCCTGCGGGCTCCGGCGGCCACCGTGCTCCCGGCGGGCAGGGCGCTCCCGGCAACCCCGGCGCGCCCGCGGGCCCCGGCAGCCACCGTGCCCCCGGCGGCCAGGGCGCTCCCGGCGCCCCGGACGCCTCCGGCTTCCCCGGTGGCAAGGGGGCCCAGAGCGGCTCCGCGTTCTCCGGTGCCCCCGCGGGCGCCGGTCGCCCCGGTGGCGGGCTGAGCGACGACACCGCGATCCTCACTCCGCAGGTCCCCGCGCCCGAACCGGGCGCGCCGGGCTACGGCGGCGCCGGTGAGAACGTCTCCGGACACACCCTCACCAGCGGCATCCCCGTCGTGCCCCCCGCCCCGAACTCGCCGTTCGGACCGGGCGCGCACACCGACGGACCGCTGCCGCACCAGCCCCCGAAGCTGCCGGAACCGGTCTCACCGGCCGCGCCCGCCGCCGCGCGGCCCAAGAAGAAGAAGGGCCGCAACAAGCTGGTGCTCCTGGTCACCGGTGTGGTGACCCTGGGCGGCCTCGCGTACGGCGCCGGACTGCTCATGAACCACTCCGACGTCCCCAAGGGCACCAGCGTGCTCGGTGTGGACATCGGCGGCGGTACGCGCGACGAGGCCGTCCAGAAGCTCGACGACGCCTTCAAGGCGTCGGCCGCCAAGCCGCTCCAGCTGTCGGTCGACGGCGACACCGTCGCGCTCAAGCCGGACCAGGCCGGGCTCCAGCTCGACAGCCAGGCCACGGTGCGGGCCGCCGCGGGCAGCGACTACAACCCCGTCTCGGTGATCGGCTCGCTGATCGGCCAGGAGCGCGTCGTCGCCCCCGTGATGCCCGTCGACGAGGAGAAGCTCGCCGCCGCACTCGAAGGGGCCGCGGGCGGCTCCGGTTCGGCGACCGAGGGCACGATCAAGTTCCAGTCGGGCAAGGCCGTCGCCGTCTACGGCAAGGCGGGCCAGGGCATCGACATCGACCGGTCGACCCAGGCCGTCGAGGACGCGTACCGCACCCAGGTGGAGACCGGGAAGTCGGCTCCCGTGAAGGTGCCGACCACGGCGAAGGAGCCCAAGGTCTCCAAGGCCGAGGTCGACCGCATGATGAAGGAGTTCGCGCAGCCCGCGATGTCCGGACTCGTGACCGTCAAGGCGGGCACCGCGGTGGTCCAGTTCAGCCCCGAGAACTCCCTGTGGAAGTTCCTCGGCGTCAAGGCGACCCCCGAGGGCAAACTGGTCGACTACTACGACCTGCCCGCTCTCAAGGAGCTGTACGGCGGCGCGTTCGACGGTGTGACGATCGCCCGGGGCAACGGCAAGAAGACCGCCGTGACCCCGCAGGACGTGGTCGGCGCCCTGCGCCAGGCACTCCTCGGCAAGTCGGCGACGGACCGCGTCGGAGTGATCGAGACCAACCCCACGTAACAGCTGTTCGCTTCGCGAAGGTTGCGAAGGTTGCGAAGGTCGAGGCTGAGGTCGAGAGGGCACCTGGTGATGGCCGGGTGCCCTCTTGCCCTGTCCGGACGTCCGCCGCATCGTTGCCGGGTGGGCCGCGCTGGGCGGGTGCCGAAGGTGCGGGTGCCGTATGGGCTGGGAGTTCACGGACGACCGGGGAGTCACGGTCCGGCTCGCCGGACGGCCCGAGCGCGTCGCCGCGTACGTACGCGCGGGTGCGGGCCTGTGGGACCTGGGGGTGCGGCCCGTCGCGGTGTACGGGTCAGGACACGACGGGGACGAGCCCGACCGCGCCAAGTCCGGCTTCCTCGCGGACGTCCCGTACCTGGGCGCGGGCAGAACCCTCGACCACGCGACGCTGGGTTCCGTACGGCCGGACCTGGTCGTGGACGTCACCTACGACGGGAAGCAGCCGTACGCGGTCACGGAGCCGGCGGCCGGCCGGGCGGGCGCGCCTGTGCTCGCCCTCGCGGTCGGCGCGGACACCTCGCTGCCCCGCATCCTGGCGCGCTTCGCCGAGCTGGCCGACGCGCTGGGCGGTGAACCGGCAGGGCACGGGCGCGAGTTGGCAGCCGCGCAGGACGCCGTCCGGTCGGCGGTACGGGCGGAGGTGCCGGCCAAGGTGCTCGCACTGTCGGCCGCCGGGCCCGGCCAGGCGCATCTCGCCCGTCCCCGGGCCTGGCCCGAGCTGCGTCATCTGGCCGGACTGGGCGTGGAGTTCATCGAGCCGGGCGAGGGCGGCGCGAACTGGGCCACGACCCCCTGGGAGCGGGCGGTGGAGCTCGCTCCCGACCTGGTCCTCGCGGACGTCCGCGCAAACGCCGCTCCGGCGGCCGAGTTGGAGTCCGTACCGGCCTGGCGTGCCCTGACCTCGGCCGCGACAGTCGCCCCCTGGAACCCGGAACTGCCGTGCAGCGCGCGGGCGTACGCGGACTTCATCGGGTCGGTGGCGGGGGCGCTGCGGGAACTGGCCGCCAAGGAGCGCTGAAACGGGCGGCCGGGGGTCAGTTGAGCATCGCGCGGGCCGCGTGCGCCTGGCTCCGTACGCGCGCCGCCGCCTGTTCGTCGACGGCGGCCACGATCTCCGCGTACGCGTCGAGCTCCGTGGCGCCCGTGAGGAAGTCGCCGCGCTGTACGAGGAGCTGGGCGCGCTCGTAGCGCAGGCGGGCCGGATGCGAGGGCAGCAGGAGCGAGAAGTCGACCGCCCACAGGGCCACGTCGGAGCGTTCGGGACGGGCGGCGGCCCAGGCACGGATGTTGTTCAGGATGCGCAGGACGACGTCGAGCGGGTCGGCGGGCGAGAGCATGGACGGGTCGAGGGGGGAGCCGGTCGCACCGGCCACCAGCAGTTCCGCGTCGGTGCCGGTCAGTACCCGGCCGCCGACGAAGGGGTCCACGAGGACCTGCTGCTCGGGCGGGCCGAAGCCGACGACGAAGTGACCTGGCAGGGCCACTCCGTACACGGGCGCTCCCGCCCTTCTCGCGACCTCCATCCACACCACGGAGAGCAGGATGGGCAGTCCGCGGCGCCGCTTCAGCACCTTGTCCAGCAGGGACGACTCCAGTCGCTGGTAGTCGCCCGGTGTACCGCGGTAGCCGAGGCCGGTGCCCAGGTGCTCGGAGAGCGCGGTGGCCCAGGACCGGGGGCCGCCGGGGCGGAACGGCAGCTCTCCGGCCAGCCGGTCCAGCTCGATCTGGGCCGCGTCCATCCCCGCCTCGGTCAGTTCGCCGTCCGCCTGGGCGCCCACCAGCAGGCACAGGGCCGAGAGGTCGGGGCGCTCGGCTCGGGCCTCTTCGCCGAAGCGCCGCCGCCATTCGGCGCTTCGCGCCGGGTCTGGGGGGTGTAGTGGACGCATAGCTGCTTCGTGCCCTTTCACGCCGATCGATACCGGTGCGCTCCGCGCGGTTCTGTGTGGGGGGTTCGGGCGGCGCCGGTGGGGTCGTCGGGTGCGGGCGCGTTGTGGCTGGTCGCGCCGTTCCCCGCGCCCCTTGCGGGGCCCAGCCGGGAGGCGTTGTCGGGTGCGGGCTCGTCGTGGCTGGTCGCGCCGTTCCCCGCGCCCCAGGTGGGGGGTGGTGTAGGCGTGTGGTCGGGTGCGGGTTCGTTGTGGTTGCGCGCGCAGTTCCCCGCGCCCCTGTCCGGGGCCGGGGCTCTGTAGTGGTGGTAGGCGTGGTGGGGGGTGAAGGTCAGGCGGGAGTAGAGGGATCGGGCGCCCGTGTTGTCCGATTCCACCTGGAGCCAGGCCGCCGAGGCGCCCTCCGTCAGGGCCTGGCGGGCCAGGGCCGTCATGACCGTGGTGGCCAGGCCCTGGCGGCGCAGGGCCGGGTCCACCTCCACCGCGGCGAAACCGGCCCAGCGGCCGTCGACCACGCACCGGCCGATCGCCGCGGGCACCCCCGGCTCGCTGCCGGGCACGGTCGCGAACCACACCGAGGGGCCGCTGCCCAGCACCTTCAGCGCCACCTCGCTCACACCCTTGCGCTGGTAGCGGCCCAGCCACCCCTCGTCGGCCTCGCGCGACAGCGTGACCGTCCGGTCGGGCCCGGGATCCGGAAGGTCGGCCACCGGCGCCAGCGCGCCGGTCCACAGCTCCGCCGACACCTCACGCACCCACCCCCGCGCCTCCAGCTCCGCGCACAGCGCCTCCTGCGTGCCCTGCGCCCCCGTGGCGGTCTGCGTGTAGGCGGGCAGCCCACGGGCCGCGTACCACTCCCGTACGAGCGACAGCGCCTCGTCCAGCGGTACGCCCGGGTCGCCGAGGGGCAGGACCGAGTTGGCGCGCCGCGTGAAGCCGGACGCGGCCCGCAGCTCCCACTCGCCGAGCCGTTCGCGCTCCACCGGCTGCCAGGCCCGTGCGGCGACCCGCGCCAGTTCCTCGTACGACGCCGCCGGGCCCCGTCGGCGGGCCGGCGCGGACGGCACGACCTTGCCCGCGACCAGCGTCGCCTCCGAAATGCGGACGCTTTCCCCGGTCCGGCGTGTGATCAGCAGCACACCGTCGTCCCATGATGTGAGAACACCGACCGTGTCGGTGAACTTCTCACCCTCGGGGGCCTCTTCGCGCAACCGTCGCACCGATACGCGTTTGCCCACGTCAGCGGGGGTGACACGGACCTCAAGCCGGAAGTGTGGTGAGAAATCCACAGCTCAGTCCAACCCTCCTGTTCGGATCATGCCCAAGAACGGAGATACTAGGTGCGGGCATCGACGACGCCGCGCTCCCGCGCGCCAGGTGGCGGAGCCTGAAGACGGCTCGCCAGCGCCCTATCGAGGAGGAACGACAGCGTGACCTACGTCATCGCGCAGCCTTGTGTCGACGTCAAGGACAAGGCGTGCATCGAGGAGTGCCCGGTCGACTGCATCTACGAGGGCTCCCGGTCCTTGTACATCCACCCGGACGAATGCGTCGACTGTGGTGCCTGTGAGCCGGTCTGCCCGGTCGAGGCGATCTTCTACGAGGACGACACTCCCGAGGAGTGGAAGGACTACTACAAGGCGAACGTCGAGTTCTTCGACGAGCTGGGTTCGCCCGGTGGCGCCAGCAAGCTGGGGCTCATCGAGCGCGACCACCCCTTCGTCGCAGCGCTGCCGCCGCAGAACCAGTAAGCGGCCCGTGCGCCGGCGGCCCCGCCCGGCGGATGCCGTGGGGGCCGCCTCGGTCCCGTACGGCCCGCCGCCGTGCGGGGCCGCCGTGTTTGCCGTGTCTGCTGTGCCTGCCGTGCGTGCCGTGCCTGCCGTGCAGAAAGTGAGCCAGAACCCGTGTCCGCAGTCTCCGACCGGCTTCCCGCCTTTCCCTGGGACAAGCTGGAGCCCTTCAAGGCGAAGGCCGCCGCTCATCCGGACGGCATCGTCGACCTCTCCGTCGGCACCCCGGTCGACCCGGTGCCCGAGCTGATCCAGAAAGCTCTGGTCGCCGCCGCCGACTCGCCCGGCTATCCGACGGTGTGGGGCACACCGGAACTGCGGGACGCGCTGGTCGGCTGGTGCGGGCGGCGACTGGGCGCCCGGGACCTCACCCACCGCAACGTCCTGCCGGTGGTCGGTTCCAAGGAACTGGTCGCCTGGCTGCCGACCCAGCTGGGCCTCGGCCCGGGGGACAAGGTGGCCTACCCGCGCCTTGCGTACCCGACGTACGAGGTCGGCGCCCGCCTCGCCCGCGCGGACCACATCGCGTACGACGACCCGACGGACCTGGACCCCACCGGCCTGAAGCTGCTGTGGCTCAACTCCCCGTCCAACCCCACGGGCCGGGTGCTCTCCCAGCAGGAACTCACCCGGATCGTCGCCTGGGCGCGCGAGCACGGCATCCTCGTCCTCGCCGACGAGTGCTACATCGAACTGGGCTGGGAGGCCGACCCGGTCTCGGTCCTGCACCCCGAGGTGTGCGGCGGCTCGTACGAGGGGATCGTCGCGGTCCACTCGCTGTCGAAGCGGTCGAACCTCGCGGGCTACCGCTCCGCGTTCCTCGCCGGTGACCCCGCGGTCCTGGGCGACCTGCTCCAGATCCGCAAGCACGGCGGAATGATGACGTCCGCGCCGACGCAGGCCGCCACGGTGGCCGCCCTCTCGGACGACACGCACGTCCAGGAGCAGCGCGAGCGGTACGCGGCCCGCCGCGCCGCCCTCCGCGACGCCCTGGTCCACCACGGCTTCCGCATCGAACACAGCGAAGCAAGCCTGTACCTCTGGGCGACCCGAGACGAATCCTGCTGGGACACGGTGTCCCACCTGGCCACCCTCGGCATCCTGGTGGCCCCGGGCGACTTCTACGGCCCGGCAGGCGCCAGTTTCGTACGAGTAGCCCTAACGGCCACGGACGAAAGAGTCCAAGCGGCAACATCCCGCCTGACGGCGAGCTGACCCCCTGAAGGCGCCCCGCAGGGGCAGCCTTCCAGGGGCGCGGGGAACTGCGCGCCCAGCCACGACGCACCCGCACCCGAAACCCCCCGGGGCCAGCCGGCCCCATAAGGGGCGCGGGGAACTGCGCGCCCAGCCACGACGCACCCGCACCCGAAACCCCACCAGCCCGCCGCAGGCGAACCCGCAGGCGAACCCGCAGGCGAACGCGCGCGCAGGCGCAAAAAGGCGAAGGGGCCCAGGGGAAATCCCCTGAACCCCTTCACCACAGCCAGGCCGGCAGCAAGCCGATCAGCCGAGCGGCAGCCCCTGCAGCGGCAGCCCCTCAGTGGGCAGCCCACCCTTGGACACCGCATCGGTCGGCAGCCCACCACCGGTAGCCGACCCCGCGGTGTCACCGAGGACGTCACCCGTGGTCCCGGCAACATCCCCGGCGGTCTTCTGCGCCGCGGGCGTCGCCGTCTTGACGGCCTTGCCGCTCGTCTTGCCCGCGGCCGGCACGGCCTTCTTGACGGCCTTGCTGCCCGTTTCGCCGGCCGCCCCGGTGGCGTTCTGCGTGGCGCCGTCGACGGTGGTGCCCGCGTTGTCCAGCGCGCTCAGGCCGCCGAGGTCGGGGGTGGCCGGCAGTTCGGCCGCGCTCGCGGAGCCGGCCGCACCGACCACGGGTGCCGCTCCCGCTGCGATGAGCAGCGCGACACGGGCGATCCGACGGGTCAGGGGGAGGGACATGGTGCTCCTTTGACGGGGAGAGAACGATGAAATCTTCCGCCGCGCCCGGCAGTTGACCGACTCGCCGCCGACTGGCTGCCGACTGGGTGTCGACCGGCTGTCGACCGGTGTTGATCGTTCCGGGCTCGGACGCAGTGACTACCGCTCGAAGCCCGCGAAGGTTGCGGTGACCCGAAGTAAAGAGTTGGTAATGCGTCGCATTATCGGCTGCGGAGAAACCCGGGCAAAGAAGGCCTGGCCGCGCAGCCCGCAGAATCCTCACAGCCCTTTGCCGGCAAGGGTTTTGAAGTCCACGGGGCAGGTGGGGGACGAGCGGGCAGAAGGGCCGCAGAAAAGTGCGGCGGCCTGTCGACATGGCACGCCGTGAGTGCCACCAAAGGGTGAGGGTCCGTACTACTGCCCGGTGACGATGCGAACCTCGCGCGTGGCGTTGCGGCCGGCCTGACCGTCGTCGCGCCACTCGCTCCGCGTGCTGCCCGCCGTCCATACGCGACCCGCGTAGGAGACCCGTTCGACGTGCAGAGCGGACGAGTTGGCGACGGCCCAGTGCGCGAGGGCCCATCCGCGCTGCCGCTGCCCGCCCCCGGTGTCCGCGGTCTTCGGCACGGGCACGGTCACCGTGCGCCTTCCCCCGGATCCGCTCACCGAGGCGGACGGCGCGAGCGAGGAGTCTGCCGACGGGCCGGTCGAAGAGCCGGTCGACGAATCGGTCGAAGAGCCGGCCGCCGAGCCGGTCGGCGAATCGGCCGAGGGGCTAGCGGCCACCGTGGCGCCCGCCTCCTGGAAGACACCGCGCCCGAAGTCCCGTACCAGCGCGGTGCGTACCGACTCCGGGCCGCCGGGGCGTGTGTCCGGGCGGCCCTCGCAGGTCAGCGTGGCGGCGGCGCGGCCGGTCAGGGCCGCCGCGAGGAGCGTCGCGTCCGGTTCGTGCTTCGCGTACGCCTCCGGGTAGCCGCTGCGCTGGACGCGCTGCGCGGCGACGGTGAGCGGCAGCCGCTTGTAGTCGGGCACCTTGTCCAGATGCTCGTAGAACTCGCCCGCCGCGTACGCCGGATCCAGGATCTCCTGCTCGGTGCCCCAGCCCTGCGAGGGCCGCTGCTGGAAGAGGCCCAGCGAATCCCGGTCGCCATGGCCGAGGTTGCGCAGGGCGGACTCCTGGAGGGCGGTCGCGAGAGCGATCGTGACGGCCCGCTCGGGCATGCCGCGGTTGGTGCCGACCGCCGAGATCGTCGCCGCGTTCACCGCCTGTTCCGCCGTGAACTCGTACGAGGTGCCGTCGCCCTCGGCGGAGACGACCGTGCACTTGGGCACTCCGCTCCCGCCGGTCAGGTACTGCACGGTGAGATACGCCGCGACGCCGAGCAGTACGACGAGTGCCGCTCCGAAACGCAGGAAGCGGCCACGGCGTACGGGAGCGACGGAAGTGGGGGACGGCTCAGGCACGCGTACAAGGTACTGGAGAGTACTGTCGGGGCCGTGTGAGGTTCCGGAGATTCACCGGCCCGTGGACAAGCCTGCGTGGGCAAGCCTCCGGGGAGGCCGCGGGGACCGGGCGCGTTAGGGTCGACGGCATGGCCGACACCCCGCTTGACCTCACGCTGGACGCCGCCCGGCTCACCGCGCGGCTCGTCGACTTCCCGTCGGAGAGCGGCACGGAGAAGCCCCTCGCGGACGCCGTCGAGACCGCCCTGCGCGCCCTTCCGCACCTCACCGTGGACCGGTACGGCAACAACGTCGTCGCGCGGACGAACCTGGGCCGGGCCGAGCGCGTGATCCTGGCCGGGCACATCGACACCGTCCCCATCGCGGACAACGTGCCGTCGCGCCTGGACGAGGACGGCGTGCTGTGGGGCTGCGGCACCTGCGACATGAAGTCGGGCGTCGCGGTGCAGCTGCGGATCGCGGCCACCGTGCCCGCCCCCAACCGCGACCTCACCTTCATCTTCTACGACAACGAAGAGGTCGCCGCCGACCTGAACGGCCTCAAGCACGTGGCCGAGGCCCACCCGGAGTGGCTGGAGGGCGACTTCGCGGTCCTCCTGGAGCCCTCCGACGGCCAGGTCGAGGGCGGCTGCCAGGGGACCCTGCGGGTGCTCCTGAAGACCACGGGGGAGCGGGCCCACTCCGCGCGCAGCTGGATGGGCTCCAACGCCATCCACGCGGCCTCCCCGATCCTCGCCCGCCTCGCCTCCTACGAGCCGCGCTACCCGGTCATCGACGGCCTCGAATACCGCGAGGGCCTGAACGCCGTCGGGATCTCGGGCGGGGTGGCGGGCAACGTGATCCCCGACGAGTGCGTGGTGAGCGTCAACTTCCGTTACGCGCCCGACCGCAGCGAGGAGGAGGCCCTCGCGCATGTCCGCGAGGTCTTCGCCGACTGCGGCGTGGCCGAGTTCGTCGTCGACGACCACAGCGGGGCGGCGCTGCCCGGCCTCTCGCACCCGGCCGCGGCGGCCTTCATCGAGGCCGTCGGAGGCACCCCGCAGCCCAAGTACGGCTGGACGGACGTCTCCCGCTTCAGCGCGCTCGGCGTCCCGGCGGTCAACTACGGCCCCGGCAACCCGCACTTGGCGCACAAGCGGGATGAACGGGTCGAAACCGCCAAGATCCTGGCAGGCGAGGAGCGGCTGAGGGCCTGGCTGACGGCCTGACCGGCCGTCCGGCCCGCGTCCCGGCCCGCGGCCCGATCCGCAACTCGATCCGCGTCCCGATCCGAGGCGGACATGTCGGCGTCCCCCCTCCTTGACCCGTGGAGATCTACGCTGAGGAAGAACGATCGGCAAGCGGAGGGAGCGGACATGGCTACCGGCAACCCCGAGGGCAGCAAGCAGCCACCGGAGGAGCAGCAGCTGGGCCCCGTGCTGCGCAGGCGGGGGCAGGTGCAGGCGAGCACGACGGACCAGCGGCTGCTGGACGCCGGCGGGCCGTCGGACTGGGTGCACACCGATCCCTGGCGCGTGCTGCGCATCCAGTCGGAGTTCATCGAGGGCTTCGGCACGCTGGCCGAACTCCCGGCCGCCATCAGCGTGTTCGGCTCGGCGCGCACACCGGCGGGCTCGCCGGAGTACGAGGCGGGGGTCGCGCTCGGCCGGGGCCTGGTCGAGGCGGGCTTCGCGGTGATCACCGGCGGTGGTCCCGGGGCCATGGAGGCGGCCAACAAGGGTGCCTGCGAGGCGAAGGGCATCTCCGTCGGCCTCGGCATCGAGCTGCCCTTCGAGCAGGGGCTCAACGAGTACGTCGACATCGGCCTGAACTTCCGCTACTTCTTCGTGCGCAAGATGATGTTCGTCAAGTACGCGCAGGGGTTCGTGGTGCTGCCCGGCGGTCTCGGCACGCTCGACGAGCTCTTCGAGGCGCTCACGCTCGTGCAGACGCAGAAGGTGACGCGCTTCCCGATCGTGCTCTTCGGTACGGAGTACTGGGGCGGGCTGGTCGACTGGCTCAAGAACACCCTGATCGCCCAGGGCAAGGCCTCGGAGAAGGACCTGCTCCTGTTCCACCTCACGGACGACGTGGACGAGGCGGTGGCGTTGGTGTCGAAGGAGGCGGGGAGATAGGGCGGGGGCCAGCCCCCGAACCCCCGGTCCTCAAACGCCGGACGGGCTGAGATGTTGCCGGACCGGCGGATATCTTTCAGCCCGTCCGGCGTTTGAGGACAAAGGGGGGCGAGGGGGCGCAGCCCCCATACGTGGACGGGAACGGGTAGGGGCGGCGGGGGCGGAATCCCCCTACGCCAACCCCCGCCGGGCGACCGCCGGCGGCCGGTGGCCCGCGATCGACGCCACCATGTCCAAGACCTGCCGCGTCTCCGCGACCTCGTGCACCCGATACACCTGAGCCCCCAGCCACGCCGACACGGCGGTGGTCGCGAGCGTCCCCACCACCCGCTCCTTGACCGGCCGGTCGAGCGTCTCGCCCACGAAGTCCTTGTTGGACAACGACACCAGCACCGGCCACCCCGTGGACACCATCTCCCCGAGCCGCCGCGTCGCCTCCAGCGAGTGCCGCGTGTTCTTCCCGAAGTCGTGCCCGGGATCGATCAGCACGGACTCCCGGGGCACCCCGAGGGACACGGCCCGCTCGGCCAGCCCCACGGTCACCTCCAGGATGTCGGCCATGACGTCGTCGTACGCGATGCGATGCGGCCGCGTACGAGGCTGCGTACCGCCCGCGTGCGTGCACACGATCCCGACCCCGTACCGCCCGGCGACCTCGGCGAGCCGCGGATCGACCCCGCCCCAGGCGTCGTTCAGCAGGTCCGCGCCGGCCTCGCAGACGGCCTCGCCGACCTCGTGCCGCCAGGTGTCGACGCTGATGATCACGTCGGGGAAGCGGCGCCGCACCTCGGCGACGAACCCGACGGTCCGCCGCGCCTCCTCCTCGGCCGTCACCTCCTCGCCCGGTCCGGCCTTGACCCCGCCGATGTCGATGACGGCGGCTCCCTCGGACACCGCCTGCTCCACGCGTGCGAGCGCCGGCTCGTCGCGGAAGGTGGCTCCCTGGTCGTAGAAGGAGTCCGGGGTCCGGTTCACGATCGCCATGATCACCGGCTCGTGCGCGTCGAACTCGCGCCTGCCCAGCCTGAGCATCCCCTGTGACCTCTCCCAGTAGTTGTCGCCGTCGGGCCGCCTGCGACCCTAACGGTCAGAGTCGCATGGCACGATCGGTGCCTGACACTTTCCGTGCCGACGCGCCCCGCGTCGGCATCAGAGCGTGGGGACCTCAGAGATGTTCATGTTCCTGTTCCTGGTCGTCGCCCTCGTCGTCGTGGTCGGCGCGGTGACCCTCTCCGTCGTCGGAGGCGGTGACAGCGCCGCCCTCCCCGAGGCGCTGCCGGAGCGTCTGCGGGACCCGCTTCCCCCGGACCGCCCCGTGCACCGCGGTGACGTGGAGGCACTGCGCTTCCCGTTGACCCTGCGCGGCTACCGCATGGCGGACGTGGACGACGCCCTGGGCCGCCTCGGCGCCGAACTGGCCGAGCGTGACGCCCGTATCGCCGACCTGGAGGCCGCGCTGTCCGGCGCCCGCCCGGTGACGACCACCTCCTCGCCCATCACCTCGACCGCCTCACCGGCCACCTCCCCGGCCACCTCCCTGGAGAAGCCCGCGGAGGAGGACCACCGGTGAGCGACGCCCTGAAGGGTGCCGACGGAGCCCTGCGCTGCCCCTGGGCGCTGTCCACCGACGACTACGTGGCGTACCACGACGAGGAGTGGGGGCGCCCGGTCCACGGCGACGACGCACTGTACGAGCGGCTGTGCCTGGAGGCCTTCCAGTCCGGTCTCTCCTGGATCACGATCCTGCGTCGCCGCGAGGGCTTCCGGGCCGCCTTCGCGGCGTTCCGGATCGCCGAGGTGGCGGCCTTCACGGACGCCGACAAGGAGCGCCTCCTCGCCTACACGGGGATCATCCGCAACCGCGCCAAGATCGAGGCGACGGTCGCCAACGCGCGCGTGCTCGTCGACTGGGCGCCGGGCGAACTGGACGAGCTGATCTGGTCCTTCGCCCCCGACCCGGCCTCGCGCCCGGCCCCGAAGTCGCTGTCCGACGTCCCGGCCGTGACCGACGAGTCGACGGCCCTCTCCAAGACCCTCAAGAAGCGGGGCATCCGCTTCGTGGGCCCGACCACGGCGTACGCCCTGATGCAGGCGTGCGGCCTGGTGAACGACCACTTGGCGGACTGCGCGTCCAGGGCCACCCGGTAGAGCCGCCCGATGGAGCCGCCCCGCAGGGGCGCTCTTCAGGGGCGCGGGAAACTGCGCGCCCAGCCCCCACCGGACCGGCACCAGACACCGGACCGCCCCCGAAGGCGAACCCTCACCGCCCCAGATACTTCGGCTTCTCCTTGTTGACGAACGCCTGCACAGCGATCAGGTGATCCTCGGATTCCCCCGCCCGCGACTGCAGCTCGTCCTCCTTCTCCAAGGTCTCGTCCAGGGAGTGCGTCAGCCCGAACGCGAGGGACTCCTTGAGCGCGGCGTACGCGAGAGTCGGCCCCTCGGCCAGCGCGCGGGCGACCTTCACGGCCTCGACGGCCAGCTCCGCGGACGGCACGATCCGATTCGCGATCCCCAGCTCGTACGCCTCCTGCGCGGTGATGCTGCGCGGGAAGAGCAGCAGGTCGGCGGCGCGGGAGGGCCCGACGACCCGGGGCAGCGTCCAGGAGATCCCGGAGTCGGCGGTGAGCGCGACCCCGGCGAACGACGTGTTGAACGCGGCCGTGTCGGCGACGATGCGGTAGTCCGCGGCGAGCGCGAAGCCGAATCCCGCGCCGGCCGCGACACCGTTGACGGCCGCCACCACCGGCTTCGCCGCGCCCGTCAGGGCCCGCACGATCGGGTTGTAGTGCTCCTGGACCGTGCTCATGACACCCTCGCCCGCGCCCGACTCGCGCGCCGTCAGCAGCCCGCCGACATGCTCCTTGAGGTCCTGGCCCACACAGAACGCCCGGTCACCGGCGGCGGTGAGGAGCACGGCCCGTACGGACTCGTCCGCCGCGGCCGCCTGTGCCGCCTCGCGGAAGGCGACCTTGGTCCCGGTGTTCATCGCGTTCATCGCCTCGGGGCGGTTCAGCGTGATCGTCGCGAGTCCGTCGCTCACCTCGTAGAGCACGGTGTCGGCCATGATGGTCCCCTCAGGTGTCGCGGATTGGTCGTACCCGTCGGTACGCACTGCTTCCGAGGACAGCATGGCGGAGATCATGGTGGGCGGCGGGGTTCGTACATGTGACCTGCGTCAAAGAATTCCGGTGTCCGAAAGTCCATGCAGTGGCGCAGTATCGCAGTCACACCGCCGAAATGGGTGGTTTTGATCGAGCGCGTTGCGCAAGCGATGCCGACTGATGTTGGTCATCGGGTCCTGAGATGCGGGATAATGGCTTGGAAGCAATGTGTTCGATGCCGGTGACGCGTGTCCGACGAGAGGACGCGTGCCCTTCAACGGGGCCGTCGGCGACGATGAGCTGGTTTCAGGAAGGGGAACGAGCATGGCGGCCATGAAGCCGCGGACGGGCGATGGCCCGCTCGAGGTGACAAAGGAGGGGCGGGGCATCGTCATGCGCGTTCCGCTCGAAGGCGGCGGACGGCTCGTCGTAGAGCTGACCCCCGACGAGGCTGACGCGCTCGGCGACGCCCTCAAGAAGGTCGTCGGCTGACGCGGAACGCGACCATACCCTTCCACTGCCCCGGCATCGACGCGATGCCGGGGCAGTGGTGTCTCCGGGGGTCACGGGGATCACGGGGATTTCGGGGGTTCCAGGAAGCTCCGGGAGGCTCCGGGGGCTTCGGCGCGGGTGTGCGGGTGTGCGGGTGTGCGTGCGTGCTGGGCCGGGGCGGGGATCAGCGCTTGACCGCGCACAGCAGGCCGTCGCCCACCGGCAGCAGCGAGGGGACCAGCTCCTGGCTCTCACGGATCGCGCGCAGCAGCTCGCGCAGCCGCAGTACCTCCGTGGGCTGCGGACCCGACTCCACCGTGCGCCCGTTCGCGAACACGCCCTCGAAGACGACCACGCCGCCCACCCGCAGCAGGCGCAACGATTCAGCGAGGTAGTCGAGGGACTCCAGCCGGTCGCCGTCGCAGAACACCAGGTCATAGCCCGCGTCGGCGAGCCTGGGCAGGACGTCCAGCGCGCGGCCCGGGATGAAGCGGGCCCGGTTGCTGGCGAAGCCCGACGCGCGGAAGGCCTGGCGGGCGAACTGCTGGTGTTCCGGCTCGGGATCCACCGTCGTCAGTACGCCGTCCGGCCGCATCCCGTGCAGCAGATGAATACCGGAGACTCCGGTTCCGGTACCGATCTCCGCGACCGCCTTGGCGTCCACGGTGGCAGCGAGCAGTCGCAGCGCGGCGCCCGTGCCGGGCGACACCGAGCGCAGGCCTGCCTCCCGGGCCCGGTCCCGGGCCCAGTGCAGTGCCTCGTCCTCGGCGACAAAGGCGTCGGCGAACGCCCAGCTCGTCAGCCGGTTGCCGGTAATGGCCCTCTCCTGTCCCCGTGGTTGCCTGGGCGTGACTGTATCCGTTGCCGCCGGGAACCCGCAGATGGGACCAGGCGTTTAGAGAGGGTGGGGAACAAGGGTCGGGAACTGCACGGGGGTGGCGGATGAAGCGGGACGGCCGGCAAGTGCTCGCGCAGCCTTATGAGCGCGTATCAATTTCTCGTAAAACCGCTTATCCGGAGCTAACGGGCGAGGTGGCTATGGTAGGGGCTCCACTGGACACCACCAGAGCCGACAGGGGAGGTGCGGCTGAACCTGTGGATCGAGGAGGGGTGCTCCGGCGCCTGCTCAGATCGTCGGGGGAGCCGAAATCCGTGAACAACACTGCTGACCGATCCCGCATCGCTGACTCCGCTCAGACCGCGACCTTCACGTCCGACGCGGACTCGCAGGCGTGGACTCCCCCCACGTGGGAGGAGATCGTCAGCACGCACAGCGGCCGGGTGTACCGGCTCGCCTACCGCCTGACGGGCAACCAGCACGACGCCGAGGACCTGACGCAGGAAGTCTTCGTCCGGGTCTTCCGCTCCTTGTCGACCTACACGCCCGGTACGTTCGAGGGCTGGCTCCACCGCATCACCACCAACCTCTTCCTGGACATGGTCCGCCGCAAGCAGCGCATCCGTTTCGACGCCCTCGGCGACGACGCGGCCGAGCGCCTGCCCAGCCGCGAGCCCTCCCCGCAGCAGGTCTTCAACGACACGCACTTTGACGCGGACGTCCAGCAGGCTCTCGACACCCTGGCGCCGGAGTTCCGCGCCGCGGTCGTCCTGTGTGACATCGAGGGACTTTCGTACGAGGAGATCGCCGCGACCCTGGGCGTCAAGCTCGGTACGGTCCGCAGCCGGATCCACCGCGGTCGCTCCCAGCTCCGTAAGGCGCTCGCCCACCGTTCTCCCGAGGCCCGTGCCGAGCGCCGCGGTTTCGCGGTCACCGGTGTGCCCGCCCTGGGAGGAGGGGGCACGAGCGCGTGAGCGGATCACGGCTGAACCCTGCCGACGGACCTCTGGCCGAGCAGCATCTCGGCGACCGACTCTCCGCCCTGGTGGACGGTGAACTCGGCCACGAGGCGCGCGAGCGCGTCCTGGCCCACCTCGCCACCTGTGCGAAGTGCAAGTCGGAGGCCGACGAGCAGCGACGACTGAAGAACGTGTTCGCGGAGGTCGCCCCGCCGCCCCCGTCCGAGAGTTTCCTGGCCAGACTGCAGGGGCTCCCCGGAGGAGGTGACTCGGACGGCGACAGCCCGCGACTGGGCCGGGGAGCGTTCGGAGCGTCCGGAGTCTTCGACATGACGCCGGACTCCTTCGGTTACCTGCCCTCCGGCCCCCATGCGACCGCGCTCCCCTCGGAGCAGCGCGGATTCCGCATCCATGACATCAGCCGGCGCGAGGCCGAGCGCACCGCCTCCCGGGGACTGCGCTTCGCCGCCGCCGCGGCCGGTGCCGTCTCGCTCGCCGCGATCGCGCTCGGCGGGGTCTCGACCGGCGTCCCGACCGACACCGCGGACGCGCGCGGCGGCTCGGGCAACGGAAGCAACGTGACCCCGATGCGCACGACGAGCACGACCGGCGCCACGGGCTCCGAGACGCAGCGCCGCCGCTCCCTCGCACCGCTGCTCGCCCAGGGCCAGCGTTCCTTCGGCAACGAAGGGGGCGCGCAGACCGAGATGTCCGCGCCGCTGCTGCCCGGCGTGCCGGCGCCCGGACTGCCCGCGGCCGGCCAGCAGAACAAGGGCTCGGGCTCGGTGCACGCGCTCACCACCCCCGTGGTGGCCGGTGCCGCCGCGATGTCCCCGCTGATACGTCCGTTCGCGCCGGCCCCACGGGTCACGCTGACCGCGTGGTCGTCGGGCCCGGAGTTCGAGGCGTCCGTCCTGTCGGCCGTGCCGTCGTTCGACCCGTCCGCCTCACCCGCTCCTTCCTCCTCCGGCTGAACCGGCCCTCTGCGCGGCGGCCCGCGAACCTGGTTGAATCCAGGGATGGGCCGCGCCCGCCGCAGTGATCCGGGCGCGGAGGTCGAGACGACGCGGTGAGCGCCGACATGCCGTGCCGCGGGTCAGGTGTGGGGAGAGCATGGACGAGGGGAAGCCCACGAAGCCGAAGTGGTGGAGCCGGCCACGCACCCATGGGCCGGATTCCGCTCCGGCGGACCCGGTTTCCACGGGGGACGGCGCGAGCGGGGTCCACGGGGCTGACATGGACGGCGACTTCGAGCTGGAGAAGCCCGCGGGTACGGGTCCGGGTACGGGTCCGGGTACGGCTGCGACCGCTGTCGGTGACGCCGGCGCAGGTGCGGGCCCGACCGCTGTCGGAGACGCCGGCACCGGTGCGGGCTCGACCGTCGCGCAGGCCGCGGGTGAGGTGGGCGACGGCGTGAGCGCGCCCGCCCCCGGTCGGCGGACCGGGCCTCTGCACGATCCGGACCCCTACAGCACACCGCCGTACGGCGGACCGGGCCCCTGGGCGCCCGCGCCGCCGGTGCAGCACCCCGCGACGACACCCGCGCACGGCACGACGGTGGAGGCGGCGGCTCCGCCCCAGGACGCCCCGCCCCAGCCCCAGGACACTCCGGGCGAGGCCGTCTCCGGGACACCCACCCCGTCCGCACCCGCGCCGCGCGCATCTGCCCCGTCCGCACCCGCGTCGCACGCACCCGCGTCGAGCGCGCGTGCCCCGCAGACGCCTGCCCCGCATGCGCCCGCCGCGCATCCGAACTCCCCGCAGACGCCTGCCCCGCACCTGCCTGCGCCGCGGCCGGCCGTCCCTGGGGCCCACTTCCCTGAGACCCGCTTCTCCGAGACCCCTTTTCCGGAGACGCCCGCCTCGGGCACTCCCGTCCCGCAGACGCAGGGCGTGCTCGGCCCGGAGCCGCCCGGCGGCCGGCAGGCGCCCGGGGCCTCCCCCGGGGCCGGCGAGAACGGCGCCCCCGCCCCCGCTCCCAGCACCCCCTGGCAGAACTACGACCCCTGGGCCGCCGCGCCCCTCCAGCACCACGGGGCCGCCGCCGAGGCGCCGGGCGGGCGTCGCGGGCGTACGGGACGGGCGCTGGTCCTCGGCGCCGCCCTGCTCGCCCTGGTCTCCGGAGGCGTGGGCGGGGCCGTGGGCGCCTATCTGGAGCGCACCGGGGGGATCGACGACGTCGAGCTGCCGCAGGCCGGGGTGGAGGCCGAGGGACGGGCACCGGACAGCGTGGCCGGTATCGCGGCCAGCGCGCTGCCCGGCGTGGTGACCCTGCACGTGAGCGGTTCGGACGCACAGGGCACCGGCACGGGGTTCGTCCTCGACCGGCGCGGCCACATCCTCACCAACAACCACGTCGTGGAACCGGCGGACGGCAGCGGCGAGATCACCGTGACGTTCAGCGGCGGCGAGACCGCCAAGGCCGAGGTCGTGGGCCACGACAGCGGCTACGACCTCGCCGTGGTCAAGGTCGCCCACGTCAGCGGGCTGAAGCCCCTCTCGCTCGGCAACTCCGACAACGTCCAGGTCGGCGACCCGGTGGTGGCCATCGGAGCGCCCTTCGACCTGGAGAACACCGTCACCGCGGGCATCATCAGCGCCAAGGAGCGCCCCATCACGGCGGGCGGCGAGGAGGGCGACGGCAGCGACATCTCGTACGTGGACGCGCTGCAGACGGACGCCCCGATAAACCCCGGCAACTCCGGCGGCCCCCTGGTCGACTCCAAGGCCCGTGTCATCGGCATCAACAGCGCCATCCGCTCCGCCGACAGCGGCTCCGACCTGGAGGGCGGCCAGTCCGGTTCGATCGGCCTCGGCTTCGCCATACCCATCAACCAGGGCAGGCGCGTCGCCGAGGAGCTGATCAACACCGGCAAGGCGACCCATCCGGTGATCGGCGTGACCCTCGACATGGAGTACTCCGGTGACGGCGCCCGCGTCGGCACCAAGGGCAACGACGGCGGCTCGGCGGTCACCCGGGGCGGCCCCGGCGCCCGGGCCGGCATCGAGGCCGGAGACGTCATCACCGAGGTCGACGGGCAGCGGGTGCACTCCGGCGAGGAGCTCATCGTCAAGACGCGCTCCCACCGGCCCGGCGACCGGCTGGAGCTGACGCTGGAGCGGGACGGCAGGGAACGGAAGGTCACCCTCGTCCTCGGCTCGGCCGACGGGGACTGACAGGAAGGTCACAGAAATCCGTCCACCCCCTTGTGTCACAAGGCAAACAACCGGGAAAACCCGCCGTGTACACGCGGTCCGGGGCGCCGGGACAGTACCGGTCGGACAGGAACGCCGGGTACCGTGGACCCGGCCCGGACCACGGACGAACTGCCGAGCGCCGAGGACATCGCAAGGAGCTGCAAGGTGTTCAATGACATAGGACCGCTTGAGCTGGTCACGATCGTTGTCCTTGCCGTGCTCGTCTTCGGTCCGGAGAAGCTCCCAAAGATGATCCAGGACGTCACGCGGACCATCCGCAAGATCCGTGAGTTCTCGGAGAGCGCCAAGGCGGACATCCGCGAGGAGCTGGGACCGGAGTTCAAGGACTTCGAGTTCGAGGACCTCAACCCCAAGACGTTCATCCGCAAGCAGCTGGACAACGACGAGCTGGGGCTCAAGGAGATCCGTAACGGCTTCGACCTGAAGAAGGAGATGGCCGAGGTCACGGACGCCGTGCACGGCCGCGAGTCCGAGTCGACGTCCTCGTCCCCGACGTCCTCGTCCTCGGCGGCGGGCTCCGCAGGCGGCACCGTGGACATGACGAAGAAGCGCGAGACGCCGGCGCCGGAAGAGCGCCCGCCGTTCGACGCGGACGCGACCTGAGGCGACCCGACGCGGTCTGAAGCGGTCTGAAACGGTCCGACGCGGCCTGGCCCCGGGCGGCGCGCCCGCCGTCCGGAAAACGCTTCACTTTCAGTCGAACGCCGTCCGGTACCCCGTACCCCACTTGGGGTTCCATCCGTTCGGGATGCGCCGGATCAGGTGCGTATGTGAGCCATGTGCCGACCGGTTTTCCGGCCTTCGGCGGAGCTGTGGCTATCCTGCCTAGTTGTTGTGCGGACCGGACGGACGCCCGAAGGGGGGCGGGTCACCCGGTCCGACGAGAGCGAGGAGGCGTCCGGGCAGATGGAGACGACAAGTCGGGTAGGCGCGCAGGCGCCGGCAGCGGAGGGTGGACAACAGCTCCCCTCCGCCCGGCGCACGGTCGACGGCTACCTGCTGGCGCCCTTCCCGTGGTACGGCCTCGACGAGGCCTTCACGGGGCCGCGCTGGCTGATGCAGGTCGGCGCCGCAGCCGACGGAGCCATCGAACACGGCTCGATCGGACACGGTGACGAGCCGTCGGTGCGCAGTGAGTCCACCGAGGACAAGGAGCGATTCGCGGTCGTGGTGACCGTCGCGGGCAACCCCGTGCGGCGCA
Organism: Streptomyces dioscori; assembly: GCF_003024195.1. Taxonomy (GTDB): domain Bacteria; phylum Actinomycetota; class Actinomycetes; order Streptomycetales; family Streptomycetaceae; genus Streptomyces; species Streptomyces dioscori. Next base: position 80,187 of record NZ_KZ679051.1, on the reverse strand, counting down.
GTGCCGACGGTACGGGGCTGCTGGAGGCCACTTCGGTGTCCTCCGCGGCCTGGCTGGCCGGGGTGGGGCTGCTGTCCTTCACCTGGCCCGGTCAGATGGACCACACCCTGCGCGACGACTGGCTGGACCAGCAGACCGAGACGGCGTGGGTCCTCGCGGACGATCTGGACGGGGCCGACTGGTCGACGCTGTCCCTTCCCGTGGACGGGGTGCCGACGCCGTTCCACTACAGAGAATCCGAGTTCGGCTGGGTCCTCGCGGGGTCCACGCAGGAAGGGGTTCATGTGGGCGCGTACGGGCGGGGGATGAGCGCGTACGGGGTGGCTTTCGCGATGATCAAGGACATCGGCACGTACGCCTAGGCGGCGGGCCGCGCGCTTGTTCGGGTGCGGGCCGGTGGGGGTTGCTCGCGCCGTTCCCCGCGCCCCTTCCAGGGCGCGTGGCCTCCGCCGGACCGTCTGGTGCGGGCCGGTGGGGGTCGGTGGGGGTCGGCCGCGCAGTTCCCCGCGCCCCTGAAAGACGGGGCTACGCCCCTGGTCCTTCGTCTTGGGGGCGCGGGGAACTGCGCGAGCAACCCCCACCGACCCGCACGAGACAATCCGGCGGAGGCCCGATAAGGGGCGCGGGGAACGGCGCGGCCGGCCACGACGCGCCCGCAGTCGCCCGGGAACAGAACCCCGCGGGGGCGCCCGCGTAGTTCTAGAACTTGTTCCGTGGGGTGATGCCCAAGGACATGCCCGACAGCCCCCGCTGACGACCACCGAGCTTGCCGGCGATGGCGCGCAGGGCCGACCCCGCCGGGGAGTCGGGGTCCGTCAGGACGACCGGACGCCCGTCGTCGCCCCCCTCGCGCAGCCGCACGTCGATCGGGATGGAGCCGAGGACGGGCACGGTGGCGCCCGTCGTCCGCGTCAGCCCGTCGGCCACCGACTGCCCACCCCCCGTACCGAAGATGTCGACCATCTCGTCGCAGTGGGGGCACGGCATGCCGGCCATGTTCTCGACCACACCGACGATCTTCTGGTGGGTCTGCACGGCGATCGACCCGGCTCGCTCGGCGACCTCCGCGGCGGCCTGCTGAGGGGTCGTCACGACCAGGATCTCCGCGTTCGGGACGAGCTGTGCGACCGAGATCGCGATGTCGCCCGTACCCGGCGGCAGGTCCAGGAGCAGCACGTCCAGGTCGCCCCAGTACACGTCCGCGAGGAACTGCTGCAGGGCGCGGTGGAGCATCGGGCCGCGCCACACGACCGGCGCGTTGCCGGGGGTGAACATGCCGATCGAGATGACCTTCACGCCGTTCGCCGACGGCGGCATGATCATGTTCTCGACCTGGGTGGGGTGGCCGTCGGCACCGAGCATGCGCGGCACGGAGTGGCCGTAGATGTCGGCGTCCACGACCCCGACCTTCAGCCCGTCCGCGGCCATCGCCGCCGCGAGGTTGACCGTCACGGACGACTTGCCGACGCCGCCCTTGCCGGAGGCGACCGCGTACACGCGCGTGAGGGAGCCCGGCTTGGCGAAGGGCACCTCGCGCTCGGCCTGGCCGCCGCGCAGCGCGGACGCCAGGTCCTTGCGCTGCTCGTCGCTCATCACGTCCAGCGTGACGTCGACGTGCGTGACGCCCTCGACGCGTGCGACCGCCTCGGTGACGTTCTTCGTGATGGTGTCGCGCATCGGGCACCCGGAGACGGTCAGGTACACCGCGACCGCGACCGAACCGTCCGCACCGATCTCCACCGATTTGACCATCCCCAGCTCGGTGATGGGTCGCTGGATCTCGGGGTCGTTCACCGTCGACAGTGCTTCACGCACCGCGTCTTCCGTAGCCATGGGGTCGATGGTACGGCGCCCGGCCCGGGGGCCGGAAAGCCCCGTCACCGGTCGTCTACGTCACGTCCCCGGGGGTGTTCTGCCGGGAATAGGCCACGCCGGTCGCCGGGCCGGTCGCCAGGCCGGTTGGCGGGGCGGTCGCCGGGCAGGTCATGACGCCGGTCACCCGGTCCGTGCCCGTCGCCGTCGCGGCGCCGTTCCTCCAGCTCCTTGACCAGATCCTCCAGCTCGGAGCGGATCCAGTCGCGGGTGGCGACCTCGCCCAGGCCCACGCGCAGCGCGGCGATCTCCCGGGTCAGATATTCGGTGTCCGCGATCGACCGCTCGTTCTGCTTGCGGTCCTGTTCGAGGTTGACCTTGTCGCGGTCGTCCTGCCGGTTCTGCGCGAGGAGGATCAGCGGGGCGGCGTACGAGGCCTGGAGCGAGAGCATCAGGGTGAGGAAGATGAACGGGTAGTTGTCGAAGCGCAGATCACGCGGCGCGGACACGTTCCACACCACCCACAGGATGATGACGAACGTCATCCAGACGATGAACCGGCCCGTGCCCAGGAACCGCGCGATCCGCTCCGAGAGCCGTCCGAAGGCCTCCGGGTCGTACTCGGGCAGGAATCTGCGCCGCGGCGGCTGCGGCTGGTCGAGCCGCAGGCGCGGCCGCGTGGTGGCGCTCGCCCCGCCGGTGGCCCGTTCCCTGCCCTCGCGCTCAGGGGCCATCAGGGGGCCTCCTCGATGCCGGACCCGACCGCTTCCTCGTCCAGGTGGAACTCTCTCTCCCGCCAGTCCTCCGGCAGCATGTGGTCGAGTACGTCGTCCACGGTGACCGCGCCGAGCAGCGAACCGCTCTCGTCGACGACGGGCGCCGCGACCATGTCGTACGTCGCGAAGAAGCCGGCCACGACGGGCAGCACGGCCTCCGGGTCGAGCGGTCGCAGGTCGTCGTCGATGATCGAGCCCACCAGCGTGTACGGCGGATCGCGCAGCAGCCGCTGGAAGTGGACCGTGCCGAGGTACTTGCCGGTCGGGGTCTCGTCCGGCGGGCGGCACACGTACACCTGGGCGGCCAGCGCGGGGGAGAGGTCGGCGTTGCGCACCCGGGCGAGGGCGTCCGCGACGGTCGCGTCGGGCCGCAGCACGATCGGCTCGGTCGTCATCAGACCGCCCGCGGTGCGTTCCTCGTACGCCATCAGCCGCCGTACGTCCGCCGCGTCGTCCGGGCGCATCAGCGCGAGCAGCCGCTCCTTGTCCTCCTCCGGCAGCTCGCCGAGCAGGTCGGCCGCGTCGTCGGGGTCCATGGCCTCCAGGACGTCCGCGGCGCGCTCCTCCTTGAGCTTGCCGAGGATCTCGATCTGGTCGTCCTCGGGCAGCTCCTCCAGGACGTCGGCGAGCCGGTCGTCGTCCAGGGCCGCCGCGACCTCAGCGCGCCGCTTCGCGGACAGGTGGTGCAGGACGTTCGCGAGGTCGGCGGGGCGCAGCTGCTCGAAGGTGGCGAGCAGGTTCTCGGCGCCCTGTCCGTGCTCCTCCAGCGAGAACCCGGTGACGGCCGACCACTCGACGGTCAGCGTCTCGCCCTTGGCCCGCCGGAACGCGCCGCCGGTCCGCCCCTTCCGTACGAAGACCCGGTCGATCTCCCAGTCGCGGCGCGCGGGCAGCTGCTGGATGGCGATGTCCAGGACGGTGACCGTCTCGGGCGGTTCGCCGCTCTCCACGAGGGTGACGCGGCGGTCGAGGAGTTCGCCGAGGACGAGCCGCTCGGTGGGGCGCTGCTCGAACCGGCGGACGTTCAGTACGCCGGTGGTGATGACCTGGCCCGACTCGATGCCCGTCACCCGGGTCATGGGCAGGAAGATGCGGCGCCGGGTGGACAGTTCGACGACGAGGCCGAGCAGTCGTGGGGGCCGCCGTCCCACGCGCAGCATGGCGACGAGGTCGCGCACGCGTCCCACCTGGTCGCCGTTGGGGTCGAAGACGGCGATGCCGGAGAGATGCGAAACGAAGATCCTGGGGGCGCCTGCCGCCATCCGGGCGCCTCCTTCTTCGTACGGGCTTCGGTCCACCGGCTGTGGTGTACGTGCTCTGCTTCGGACGTTATGGAGTGTCATGTCCGCTCGGGTGGGCTTCAGGCTAGCCCGTCCCGGTCGGATACGCCCTGGTGAGCGGTGCGGACGGACTGACTCCGAGTGGCGTAGCGGGCCCCGGTACGCTGCGGTACGCCGTTGAGGACGACCGCACGAGAGGCAGCGCCACCTGTGACTGCGATTCCCCGGGGACGAACCCGTAAGGCCGCGTTGGCGAGGGCCGTGTGCGCGCTCTTCGTGGCGGGGGCAGGGGTGACGGGGTGCGGCGGTGAGGACCCGGACGCGGGGACGAACGGGGTCGGGAAACTTCCGCCCGCGAAGATCCAGAGCCGAACGCAGTCGGCCGCGGAGGCCGCCGGGACGGTACGGCTGTCCGGGGCCGTGGTCAGCAACAAACGCACCTACAAGCTGGACATGCAGCTCAAGAAGGACGGCGGTACGGGGTCGGTCACCTCGGACGGCGTGACGTTCCGCCTGCTGCGGGTGGACGAGCACCTGTTCATCAAGGCCGACGCGGACTTCTGGAACCACCAGGACGGCAAGAGCGACGACAGTACGTCGGACACGGCTGCGGCGGGCAAGCTTGAGGGGATGTACGTGAAGGTTCCGAAGGGGGACCCCGCGTACCAGCAGCTCAGTGTCTTCACCGACAAGGACGTGCTGCTGGACGGGCTGCTGTCCCTGCAGGGTGAGCTGGCGACGGACGGCCACCATGAACTCAACGGCGTCCGTACGATCCGGCTCACCAGTGACGAGGGGTCCGGGGGGCGGATCGACGTCTCCCTCGAAGGGAAGCCGTATCCACTGCTCCTGGTCCGGGCCGGGGACGCGGGGACGATCCGTCTGACGGACTGGGGCCGCGACTTCGTGTTGCGGGCCCCGGACAAGGCGGACACGGTCGACTACGGCCAGCAGCTCCCGTCGTCCTGACGCGACCCACCCACGACCGTCTGCGGCCCCGGTGGGGGTCGCCCGCGCAGTTCCCCGCGCCCCTCAAAGACAAAAGATTGCGCCGTTCCCCGCGCCCCTTGGGGGCTGGAGGTCGGCGGTCGGGTGCGGGGAACTGCGCGGGTGACCCCCACCGGGGCCGCAGGTGATATTCGACCCGCGGAGCACTCAGGAACGCCGACGGCGACGGAAGAGCAGGTGTGGCAAAGCCGCCGGCACCGGCAACCGCGTAGTCGCCGACGTAGGCACAGGCGGTGCCGCCAACGACCCCGAAGGCAAAGACGCAGTCGACCCCGTCGGCGCCAGCCGTACAACCCGGCACTCGCGAGCCCACCGCTCCGTCATCGCCTCACCGTCGGGCGCGTTCAACCGCTTCCCCTTCAGCTCGCCGACGGCAACCCCCCACTCCTCGGACCCCGGAGCCAGCTCCGCCACGGACGCAGTCCAGGACACCAGCCGCCCGCCCTTGTCCTTGCTGCGGACCGTGACGGCCGCCTCCCGCCCGTCCACGAGCCCGGGCAGCGGCTGCTCACCGGGCCCGTCCCCGACCACGTACACCGCCCCGTCGTGCCACACGTGCCACAGCGGGCGGGTCGGCGCGCCGACGTCCTGGGGATCCAGCGTCGGGACAGAGGCGCCCCGTACCCAGATGAGTCCGGACTTCTTCGTGGCCTCCTCGACGAGGGCCTGTTCGGCAAGAGCCTGATCCGTCATGGGGGCCACCCTAGCGCCGCCCTCGCAGGGCCCCTCAGAGCCAGCCGTTGCGCTTGAGCGTGCGGTGGATCCCCAGGCAGAGCACCACCGTGATGCCCATGATCGAGGGGTACCCGTACCGCCAGTGCAGCTCCGGCATGTGCTCGAAGTTCATGCCGTACACCCCGCACACCATCGTCGGCACGGCGATGATCGCGGCCCAGGACGTGATCTTGCGCATGTCCTCGTTCTGCGCGACGGACGCCTGCGCGAGGTTGGCCTGCAGGATCGAGTTGAGCAGCTCGTCGAAGGCGACGACCTGCTCGTGCACCCGCGCCAGGTGGTCGGCGACATCCCGGAAGTACTTCTGGATGTCGGGGTCGACCAGCCGCATGGGCCGCTCGCTCAGCAGCTGCATGGGCCGCAGCAGCGGCGACACCGCACGCTTGAACTCCAGTACCTCACGCTTGAGCTGGTAGATCCGCGCCGAGTCGACACCGCGCGACACCCCGCCCCGGCGGCCGGGCGAGAACACCTCGGTCTCGACGTCGTCGATGTCGTCCTGCATGGCGTCCGCGACCGCGATGTAGCCGTCCACGACATGGTCGGCGATGGAGTGCAGCACGGCGGAGGGCCCTTTGGCGAGCAGTTCCGGGTCGTCCTGCAGCCGGTGCCGCAGCGCCCGCAGCGAGCCCTGCCCTCCGTGCCGCACGGTGATGAAGAAGTCCCGCCCGGTGAAGCACATCACCTCGCCGGTCTCCACGACTTCGCTGGTGGCGGTGAGTTCGTCGTGCTCGACGTAGTGGATGGTCTTGAAGACGGCGAACAGCGTGTCGTCGTACCGCTCTAGCTTGGGCCGCTGGTGGGCGTGGACGGCGTCCTCGACGGCGAGCGGGTGCAGCCCGAACTCGGCTGCCACGCCCGCGAATTCGTCCTCGGTGGGCTCGTGCAGGCCGATCCACGCGAATCCGCCGTCGCGCCGCACCTGACGGATCGCCGTGCGCGGTGTGAGGCTGTCGTCGGACGGGAGGCGGACGCCGTCGCGGTAGACCGCGCAGTCCACGACGGCCGAACTCTCCGCGGCCGAGCGGGTGGTGTCGTACGCGCCGCCGTCCTTGCGGAGCGAGGGGCGGACCGCGGCACGCAGGTTGTGGATCATCGACATGGGTGGCTCCTTCGCGAACGAAGGCCGCCGACGACGGCTGGAACTGCCCGGAATGGGGACGTCCTGACTGCGGATGTTTGGCACGTCCACAAAGCGGGGAGCACCGCACCGTCACGGTGGCGGCTTCGCTACTGATACAGATCAGAAAAATTCAGACAGATCAGGGAAAACGAAGTGCTCTTCCGTTGTGTACCGGACCGGCCACGACGCGAGCGCGGAAAACGAGTGCGTGTGCGAGAGGTGGCAGCCGGCGGAGCGTGAGCTCGGGAAGCTGAGAGGAACTCAGCAGCCGGAAGAGCGGGTGGTACTGCCTGGTCGACTTCGATCCATGGAGCCCCACCTCCTCCGGCCGGTCCCCCGTAGGGGAGGTCCATCCCCCGTAGGGGAGTCTCATGCGTCGAGACGTGGGCCGGGACTTGAGAGCGACGCTTCTGCGTGCTGCCCCGGCCAGCGGCCAAGACTATCAGCCGACTGAAGTGTCAAGCCGTCGCTTTGCCCGCTGCTGACGAGTTCTATGCTCGGCGCATGGTTGATGTTCTTGCTCTGGTGGAAGCCCGTTTGCGTACCGCCCTGGGCGAACCGGACGCGCGCGCCGCGGTGACGTTCCTGGGTACGGACCGCGTCGAGGTGCTCCGTTTCACGGACCTGGACACTTCCGGTACGGCCCCCACCGGCATCGTCCGTTACGCCACGCTCGGCATGTCCGCCCAGCCGATGGCGGACCCCACGGCGGTCCTCGCCGACCCGGTCGCGGGCCCGCGCGCCGAACTGGTCCTGTCGGTACGGGCAGGTACCGCCGACACCGACAAGGTGCTCCGCCCTCTCGCCGTACTGGCCGCGTCCCCGCAGGTGGAGGGTCTGATGGTGGCCCCGGGCGCCTCGCTGGACGTGGGCGATCCGCTGTGGCCGGGCGCCCCCTTCACCTCCGTCCTGGTCGCCGAGCCGGGCGGCCTGGTCGAGGACCTGGAACTCGACGCACCCCTGGATCCCGTACGTTTCCTGCCGCTGCTGCCCATGACGCCGAACGAGGCCGCGTGGAAGCGGGTGCACGGCGCGGGGGCGCTCCAGGAGCGCTGGCTGGCAAGCGGAACGGACCTGCGCGATCCCGCACGCAAGTCCGTTTCCCTGGACTGACCCTCAACAGCCGACCCGGGTCGGCCAGTTGGCTATCTCACACTCCGTGAGGCCGGGAAGTGGCAGCCGGGGAGGTGAGGCCTCCTGGCCGGGGGGCGGGGCGTCAGTTCGCGAAGACGGTGACCCCGTCCTCCGCCGCGTGCCGCTCCTCCAGTTCCTCGGCCTCGTGCGTCAGCGCGTCCCGGCGTACGAGGACCACGAGCGCGCCCAGCGCCGCCGTGACCGCCGCGACCACGAACGGGATGTGGATGTCGGTCCACTCCTCGATCCTCGGCGCGAAGAAGGGCGCCGCCGCGGCGGCGAACCAGCGGACGAAGTTGTAGCCGGCGCTCGCCACCGGGCGCGGCGCGTCCGACACGCCGAGGGCGAGCTCCGTGTAGACGGTGTTGTTCACGCCGATGAAGGCACCGGAGAGGATCGTGCAGACGACGGCGGTGGTGTGACTGCCGTAGCCGAGGACGAGGACGTCGGCCGCGAGCAGCACCAGCGAGCCGCCGAGCACCTTCAGCGAGCCGAACCGGGCCTGCATGCGCGGTGCCACGAGCACCGAGAACACGGCGAGCAGCACACCCCAGGCGAAGAAGACCGCGCCCGACTTGTACGGGCTCATGTCGAGCACGAACGGGGTGAAGGCCAGCACGGTGAAGAACGTGTAGTTGTAGAAGAACGCCGAGCCCGCCACCGAGGCGAGGCCGCCGTGGCCGAGAGCCTTGACCGGGTCGAGCAGGCCCGTCTTGCGCGCGGGCTTCGGCTGCTCCTTCAGGAACGCGGTGATGCACAGGAACCCGATCGCCATCAGGAACGCGGTGCCGAAGAACGGGTAGCGCCAGCTGGCGTCACCGAGCAGCGCGCCCAGCAGGGGTCCGCAGGCCATGCCGAGGCCCAGGGCCGACTCGTACAGCAGGATGGCCGCCGCGCTTCCGCCGGCCGCCGCGCCGACGATGACGGCGAGGGCGGTGGAGACGAACAGGGCGTTGCCGAGTCCCCAGCCCGCGCGGAAGCCGACGAGTTCGCCGACCGAGCCGGAGGTGCCGGAGAGCCCGGCGAAGACCACGACCAGCGCGAGGCCGAGCAGCAGGGTGCGACGGCCGCCGATCCGGCTGGAGACGAAGCCCGTGACCAGCATCGCGAGTGCGGTGATCAGGAAGTACGAGGTGAAGAGCAGCGAGACCTGGCCGGCGGTGGCGTCCAGGCCCTTGGCGATGGACGGCAGGATCGGGTCGACGAGGCCGATGCCCATGAAGGCGACGACGGATGCCCCGGCGGTCGCCCAGACCGCCTTCGGCTGACGCAGGAGGCTCGTGGCCCCCGCGTCGAAGGTGTCCCCTTCGGTGGGGCCTCCCGTGCTGCTGTTCATGCCCGCTCCTTCACGCTGCTCGCGGAGAGATGCTCGTAGATGGTTGGCGTATACACATAATAAGTTAGATCGGCTAATGAATGCAAGCTACATCTAGTTTCCCCCGGTGGTGGGCCGTGGCGGGGAGGTGACAGGCGCGCGCCGGACGGGTGATCGTCCTTGACGCGACGAACGACGGGGAGGACCGTTGTGCCTTATGAGGGGCGAACCCAGTTGCCCGAAGTGTGGTGGCCGGGTCAGGGCTCCCGGCCTCTTTGCCGACTCCTGGCAGTGCGATGTGCACGGCATCGTGCATCCGCTGCAGCCCGTGATCCCGCCCAGCGTGGAAGCCCTCGGTGTCGTCGTGCACCGTGCGCGCGTACCGGTGTGGATGCCGTGGCCGCTGCCCGTCGGCTGGCTCTTCACGGGTGCGGCGTTCGCCGGCGACGACCGCAGCGGCGGTCGCGCGACCGCCGTCGCCTGCTCGGGGCCCGGACCGCTCGGCGGATTCGGGGAGCTGATGCTCGTCGCCGAGGAACTGGGCGTCGGTCTCGGCGCGCGGTACGCGGGCATCGAGGGGCTCGACCCGGGCCCGTACATGAACGTCGACAAGCCCCCTCAGGTGAAGGTGCTGGCCGCGGGGCGGCCGACGCCGCTCTGGCACGTCCCCGTGGCGCCCGGCGACCGTGCCGTCTTCGCCGGTGAGGCGCTCGGACTGTGGCTGTGGGCGGTCGTGTGGCCGGAGCAGTCGGGGATGATGATGTACGACGAGCTGGTGCTGACGGATCTGCGGGACGCCGGTGCGGAGGCGGATCTGTTGCCCTGCGGGGCGTTGTCGCCGCGGATCCTGGAGCCGTAGCCCCTCCCGGGGGGCGTGGGTTGTCGGGTGCGGGGCCGGTGGGGGCTGGTCGCGCAGTTCCCCGCGCCCCTTGGGTGGTGGGGGTGGGCCCGTGTCGGCAGGTCCAGGTTCTGTAGGGGGCGACCGTCGGCGCTGGGTATGACAGGCGTTGGTTCTGAGCCCGTTATCCTTGGACCGTTCCCTTTGTCCTGGTCTTGTCTGGAGTCCGTTCGTGCGCATCGATCTGCACTGCCACTCCAAGGCATCCGACGGTACGGACACCCCCGCTGAACTCGTCCGGAACGCCGCCGCGGCCGGTCTCGACGTCGTCGCGCTGACCGACCACGACACCACCCGCGGCTACGCCGAGGCCATCGCGGCCGTGCCCGCCGGGCTCACCCTCGTGACCGGCGCCGAGCTGTCCTGCCGCCTCGACGGTGTCGGCCTGCACATGCTGGCGTACCTCTTCGACCCCGAGGAGCCGGACCTGCTGCGCGAGCGCGAGCTCGTACGCGACGACCGGGTGCCCCGGGCCCAGGCGATGATCGGCAGCCTGCGCGAACTGGGCGTGCCCATCACCTGGGAGCACGTGGAGCGGATCGCCTCCGGCGGGTCCGTGGGCCGCCCGCACATCGCCACCGCGCTGGTCGAGCTGGGTGTGGTGCCGACCGTCTCGGACGCGTTCACGAGCGAGTGGCTCGCCGACGGCGGCCGGGCGCACATCCAGAAGCACGAGTCCGACCCCTTCGAGATGATCCGGCTGGTCAAGGCCGCGGGCGGCGTGACCGTCTTCGCGCACCCCGCCGCCGCCAAGCGGGGCCGGACCGTACCGGAGTCCGCGATCGCCGAGCTGGCCGCGGCCGGGCTCGACGGCATCGAGGTCGACCACATGGACCACGACGCGGCCACCCGGGCCCGGCTGCGCGGACTCGCGGGCGAACTGGGACTGCTGACCACCGGTTCGAGCGACTACCACGGCCACCGCAAGGCGTGCGAACTCGGCGAGTACACGACGGACCCCGAGATCTACGCCGAGATCACCCGCCGTGCGACGGGCGCGTTTCCCGTCCCGGGCACGGGCGGACCGACGGGCGCGTTCCCCGTCCCGGGCGCGGGTGGACCGACGAGCGCCTAGCTCCCGGCAACCGCTGCCGGACCCGCTCGGGCGCCCGTCCGTCGGCCGGGCGTCGTCGTATTCGCCGACGGCCCGGTAACTTGCCCCGCCTTAGGGCCCGGCTCACCGCAACTGGTCAGGGGCGCGGGGAACTGCGCGACCAGCCACGACGCACCCGCACCCGGCACACTCACGTGCACCCCCACTCACCTCACCCCCCTCAACACCCAGCAAGGCTCAACTGCTCATGTTCGACCTCGCCGTCTTCGGCTCCCTCTTCCTCACCCTCTTCGTCATCATGGATCCCCCGGGGATCACCCCGATCTTCCTCGCGCTCACCTCCGGCCGCCCCGCCAAGGTGCAGAAGCGCATGGCCCTCCAGGCCGTCTGCGTCGCCGGCGGCGTCATCACCGTCTTCGGCCTGCTCGGGCACCAGATCCTGAACTACCTGCACGTGTCGGTCCCCGCCCTGATGATCGCCGGCGGCCTCCTGCTCCTGCTCATCGCGCTCGACCTGCTCACCGGCAAGACCGACGAGCCCAAGCAGACCAAGGACGTCAACGTCGCCCTCGTACCCCTGGGCATGCCGTTGCTCGCGGGCCCCGGCGCGATCGTGTCCGTCATCCTCGCCGTGCAGAAGGCCGACAGCGTGACGACCCAGGTCTCGGTGTGGACGGCGATCCTCGCCATCCACGTTGTGCTGTGGATCGTGATGCGGTACTCGCTGCTGATCATCCGGGTCATCAAGGACGGCGGAGTCGTGCTCGTGACGCGCCTCGCGGGCATGATGCTCTCCGCGATCGCCGTGCAGCAGATCATCAACGGCGTCACCCAGGTCGTCCGGAACAGCTGACGTGCGGCTGGGAGGGGCGTGACCGAACGCGAAACCCCCGCCCGGCATCGTGCCGGACGGGGGTTTCGAAGACTGTCTGTGAAGACTGTCGAACAACCGCTGTTATGAGGCCGAGGTGTCGGCCGGGCGGATCCAGAGGCGCTGCCCGATGGCGGCGGCCTGCTGAACGATCCGGTTGACGGAGGCGGCGTCCACGACGGTGCTGTCCACGGGCGTGCCGTCGACGTCGTCGAGTCGCATGATTTCGAAGCGCAAGGGCTTCTCCCTTCGTCTGGTCATCCTCCTGAAGGAGAACTACTGGTGAGGTGGGTGAGCGGGTCATCTGTGTCCCGCGTTCCCATAGGAGTCAACGGGATGTTTGTTACGAACATTCCCTACGCTAAAGAAAACTTTCGAACGTCTAATTACTTGTGAGTATCGGGACCACCTGTGTACACACAGTGACGTCCTGCGACAATGAGGCGCATATGAATGACGACTTCGCGGCAGCCGACGACCCCGACGACCCCGAGGGCTCCGACGACTTCGCCGCTCTCGCCGCGCGCATCGACCGCTCCAACGAGCTGCTGCAGCGCATGCTGGCCGAGGTGGCGAAGACGCCGTCGACGCACGCGATCTTCGTCGACGCCGGGTACCTCTACGCGGCCGCGGGACGGCTCGTGGCCGGCACTGAGGACCGCCGGGCCTTCGAGCTGGACGCCGAGGGACTCATCGACGCGCTCATCGACCGGGCGCGCACGATCTTCGCGGACAGCAGGCTGCTGCGCGTCTACTGGTACGACGGGGCGCGGCGCCGCATCCACACCGCGGAGCAGCAGTCCATCGCCGAGCTGCCCGACGTCAAGGTCCGGCTCGGCAACCTCAACGCCAACAACCAGCAGAAGGGCGTCGACTCCCTGATCCGTTCCGACCTGGAGTCACTGGCCCGGCACCGCGCCATCAGCGACGCGGCGCTCATCGGCGGCGACGAGGACCTGGTCTCGGCCGTGGAGGCGGCGCAGGGGTACGGAGCCAGGGTCCACCTCTGGGGCATCGAGGCCCCGGAGGGCCGCAACCAGGCGGAGCCGCTGCTCTGGGAGGTCGACAGCCAGCGCACGTTCGACCTCGACTTCTTCAAGCCGTACGTGGCCCGGCGCACGACCGCCTCCTACGAGACGTCGGCGGTGGCCCGCCCGAGCCGGGAGGACGTGCGGTTCGTGGGGGCGCAGATCGCGGCGAAGTGGCTGGCCGCACGGGGGCGGGAGTCCCTGGCCGAGCTGCTGCCCGGTCATCCGTATCTGCCCGGGCCCGTCGACCAGGAGCTGCTCGTGGAGTCCGAGGGGCTGTTGCAGTACTCGCTGCGCGGGCAGGCGGATCTGCGGCGGGCGTTGCGGGACGGGTTCTGGGAGCACCTGCAGGGCCAGTACTGAGGGGTCCGCCGCAGGGCCCCGTAAGGGGCGCGGGGAACTGCGCGACCAGCCCCCACCGGGCCCGCAGGTCACTCACCGCGCCCGCGGAGTGGGCCCTCCTGACCCAGGCTGTCCCAGAAAGCGGCCAGCGCCTTCGCCGTCTCCAGAGGGCGGTCCGCGTTCGGGGAGTGCTCGGCTCCGTGGACGATCGTGCGGTGTGCCTCCAGGCGTATCGCCATGTCGTCGAGGAGCGGGACCGGCCACGTGTCGTCGCTCTCGCCCGACAGGACGTGCACGGGCAGGCGCAGGGCCGCCAGTTCGGCCACGCGGTCGGACTCCTCGCACAGCTGCCGCCCCGCCGCGGTGAGCTGAGCAGGGCTGTTGCCCAGCCAGCGTCGTCTGAGGTCCTGCTGGTCGTCCAAGCCGGCGTCCAGTTCGCCCTCGGCGTCCTCCGGCGGGTCCAGCGCCCGGATCGCCTCCCACACCTGCGCCATGTCCATCACGGCCAGCGCGTCCCGCAGCAGCTTCACCCGCTGCTGCTGACCGGGGGAGATCTCCGCGGGCCCGGAGGACACCAGGGTGAGGGACCGGAAGCGGGCCGGTGCCAGGAGAACGGCCGCGCGGGCGACCTGTCCGCCGAACGAATGGCCCAGGAGATGGAACCGCTCCTCGGAGCCGCCGGAGCCGCCGGAGCCGCCGGAGCCGCCGGAGCCGCCGGAAACGCCGGAAACGATGCCGGAGCCGGCTGCGAGCGCGTCGAGTTGCGCGAGCACGTCCAGTGCCAACTCGCCCTGTGCGTAAGGGGTTTCGTCGTCGCGGGGGCCCGGTGACTCGTACTGGCCCCGGCCGTCCACCGCGACGGTCCGGTAGCCGGCCGCCGCCAGGGGTTCGTGCAGGGAGATGAAGTCCTCCTTGCTGCCGGTGAACCCCGGCAGCAGCAGCACGGTTCCCTTCGCGGGGCTGCCCGCGTCGATCACGGCGAACTCCCCGCGCGCGGTGCCGAGGCGGTACGCGCGGGCTCCGGAGGGCGGGACGAAGGTGAAGGGCCTGCTCATGAGAAGGAGGCTATCCGGGCAGCCCGACGGGCGGCATACCGGGCGGCATACCGAGCGGCCTACCGGGCGATGGCACCGCGCTGCTTTCGCGGGAACGCCGACGGCCCGGCCCCCACGAGGGGAGCCGGGCCGTCCGGGTGCGGAACTCAGCCCTCCGTGGGCTCGACGGCCGCAGCGGCCTTGCGCGTCCGGCGACGCGGCTTGGTCTCGGACGCGACCTCGGTCGCGGCCGACTCCGTGACCGCGTCCGTCACCACGTCGCCGGCGGTCGCCTTGGCGGCCGTCTTGCGGGTGCGGCGCGGCTTGACCGGCGCCTCGGCGGCGTCCGCCACGGCCTCGGTGGCCTGGGCCGGGATGTCGGCCTCGGCGACCGCGGCCTTACGGGTGCGGCGGCGGGGCTTCGCCTCGGTGGCCTCGGCCGTGTCCACGGTGCTCTCCGCCGCCTCCACGGGCGCGGCGGCCTTGCGGGTGCGACGCGGCTTGGTGACCGCGGCCGCCGGTGCCTCGACCGACGCGCCTTCGGCGGTGTCCACCGCGGTCTCGGCGGCGACGGCGGCCTTGCGCGTACGCCGACGCGGCTTGGCCTCCTCGACGGGCGCCTCCTCCACCGGGGCAACCGGGGCGACGGGAGCCGTCTCGGTGGTCGCGGCGGCCTTGCGGGTGCGGCGGCGCGGCTTGGCCTCGGGCTCCTCGGTCGCCTGCGCCGGGATACCGGCCTCGGCGACCGCGGTGACCTCGGCGGTCTCGGCGGTCTCGGTGGCCACGGCGGCCTTACGGGTCCGGCGGCGCGGCTTGGCCTCAGCGGCCTCCGCGGTGTCGAGGACCGTCTCGGCGGCGGGTGTGGCCGCGACCTTGCGGGTGCGGCGCGGCTTGGCCTCGACGGCCTCGACCGGGTCGGCCACGGCTTCCACCGCGGTCACGGCTGCCTCGGCGACCGTGGCCGAGGCCTTACGGGTGCGGCGGCGGGGCTTGGTCACCACGGCCTCGGCCGCCTCGACGGCCTCGGTCTCGACGGTCGGCTCGGCCTTGGGAGCCTCCTCGAAGACGGTGATGTCGGGGACGACGGTGACCTCGGGCTGTGCGGCCTCCGCCGTACGACGCGTGCGACGGCGGCGCGGCTTGGCCTCGGCGTCCGCCACCGGCTCGGCGACGGGCGCGACGGCCGGTACGGCAGCCGGTACGAGGGCCGGCTCGGGGATCTCGACAGCCGTGCCCTCGGCCGTGGTGACCGCGTTCGCGGCTGCCTCCGACCCGCTCGCGGCACGCGTACGACGACGCCGGCGGGCGCTGCGCGACTCCGTCGCCTGGCCCGGCTCGGTGCTGTCGGCCACGGCCTCCGGCGCGGACTGCGCTGCCGTCTGCGACGTGTTCTGCGACGTGTTCTGCGGCTCCGCGGCGTCGAGCGCCGTGCCGTTGCGCGTACGTCGACGGCGGCGCGGGGTGCGCTCCGAACGGTCACGATCACGGTCGCGACCGCGATCCCGGTCGCGCTCGGCGACCGGGGCCGGACCGGCCGCGGGACGGCCACCACGGCCACCGCGTGCGCCACGACCACCGGTCTCGCCGAGGTCCTCGACGACCTCGGCCGACAGACCGGCACGGGTGCGCTCGGAACGCGGCAGGACACCCTTGGTGCCGGCCGGGATGTTCAGCTCCTCGAAGAGGTGCGCGGACGTGGAGTACGTCTCCGGCGGGTCCGGGAAGCCGAGGTCCAGCGCCTTGTTGATCAGCTGCCAGCGCGGGATGTCGTCCCAGTCGACGAGCGTGACGGCGATGCCCTTGGCGCCCGCGCGGCCCGTACGGCCGATGCGGTGCAGGTACGTCTTCTCGTCCTCGGGGGACTGGTAGTTGATGACGTGCGTCACGCCCTCGACGTCGATGCCGCGCGCGGCCACGTCGGTGCAGACGAGCACGTCGACCTTGCCGTTGCGGAACGCGCGCAGCGCCTGCTCGCGGGCGCCCTGGCCGAGGTCGCCGTGGACCGCGCCGGAGGCGAACCCGCGCTGCTGCAGCTGGTCGGCCAGGTCGGCCGCCGTGCGCTTCGTACGGCAGAAGACCATAGCGAGACCGCGGCCGTCGGCCTGCAGTATCCGCGAGACCAGCTCGGGCTTGTCCATGTTGTGCGCGCGGTAGATGAACTGCGCGGTGTTCCTGACGGTCGCGCCCGCGTCGTCCGGCTCCGAGGCGCGGATGTGCGTGGGCTGCGACATGTAGCGGCGCGCGAGACCGATGACCGCGCCCGGCATGGTCGCCGAGAACAGCATCGTCTGACGGCGGACCGGCAGCATGTTCATGATCTTCTCGACGTCGGGCAGGAAGCCCAGGTCGAGCATCTCGTCGGCCTCGTCGAGGACGAGGGCGCGCACGTGCTTGAGGTTGAGCTTCTTCTGGCCCGCGAGGTCGAGGAGCCGGCCCGGGGTGCCGACGACGACGTCGATGCCCTTCTTGAGGGCCTCGACCTGCGGCTCGTACGCCCGGCCGCCGTAGATGGCGAGCACGCGCACGTTACGGACCTTGCCGGCCGTCAGCAGGTCGTTGGTGACCTGGGTGCACAGCTCGCGCGTCGGGACGACGACGAGGGCCTGCGGGGCGTCGGTGAGCTGCTCGGGCTGCGCCCGGCCCGCCTCGACGTCCGCGGGGACGGTCACCCGCTCAAGGAGCGGGAGACCGAAGCCCAGCGTCTTGCCGGTGCCGGTCTTGGCCTGGCCGATGACGTCGTTGCCCGCGAGGGCGACGGGGAGCGTCATCTCCTGGATGGGAAAGGGACTCGTGATGCCGACGGCCTCAAGGGCCTCGGCAGTCTCGGGAAGGATCCCGAGGTCTCGGAAAGTAGTCAGGGTGCTGCCTCTTCTGTGTACGCGGTGCGAGGCGAGCGCGGGGGTCGTGTCGGGGACCGTGCCGGGGACGTCGGCCGCTATTGACCAGCGGCCGGGGTGGCATGGGACCACTGCCGACGCTCAAGCGTTCGTACCGCTGAGGGTCCCTCCGGATGCCGTACGCACTGTGTCGTACGGGCTGAGAGGGCTGTCGGGTCGGAGCCGATCGGGCCACCGACCGGGCATCCTCATTCGTGCGGACCCGCCGGGTTACGTAGATCAACTCAGCGAGCGCATTACCACCATACCCCGGATCCGCGCATATGCGATGGCCGATTTGGTCACGTAGTCGTCGTCACACTGATTGACCAGGGCCTTACGCCGTGCGGCGAGCGGGCTATTGTGCGCTTCATGACGACGCCTGCCAAACCTTCCGACGCACCCGCCGAACCCACCGGAGTCGCCGCCCAGGACTGGGCCACGGCCTCCGTGGACCCCCAGTACCGTGCCGCGGTCGTGGATCTGATCGGCGCGCTCGCGTACGGGGAGCTGGCGGCGTTCGAGCGGCTCGCGGAGGACGCGAAACTGGCGCCGACGCTCGGGGACAAGGCGGAGTTGGCGAAGATGGCCTCGGCCGAGTTCCACCACTTCGAGCAGTTGCGGGCCCGGCTGACCGAGATCGGGGCGGAGCCGACGCAGGCGATGGAGCCGTTCGTCGCCGCGCTCGACGGGTTCCACAAGCAGACCGCGCCGTCCGACTGGCTGGAAGGCCTCGTGAAGGCGTACGTCGGCGACTCGATCGCCAGTGACTTCTACCGGGAGGTCGCGGCGCGGCTCGACGCCGATACGCGCAAGCTCGTGCTGGCCGTCCTCGACGACACGGGGCACGCGTCGTTCGCCATCGAGAAGGTGCGGGCCGCCATCGACGCGGATCCGCGTGTGGGCGGGCGGCTCGCGCTGTGGGCGCGGCGGCTGATGGGGGAGGCGCTGTCGCAGTCCCAGCGGGTGGTCGCCGACCGGGACGCGCTGTCGACGATGCTCGTCGGCGGGGTCGCGGACGGGTTCGATCTCGCGGAGGTGGGGCGGATGTTCTCGCGGATCACCGAGGCGCACACGAAGAGGATGGCTGCGCTGGGGCTGGCCGCCTGAGCTTTGAGTGGTGACGGTTCGTCGTCGCCGCGGGTCCGTGGGGGCCGGTCGCGCCGTTCCCCGCGCCCCTGAAAGGCCCATCGGGCCTGTTGTGTTCGGCTGCGGCTCGGTGGGGGCCCGTCGCGCCGTTCCCCGCGCCCCTCGGAGGCGGGGCTGCGCCCGCGCCTCCTCAGCTGTCGTCCGGGCTGTTGCTCAGACCGTCGCCCCGTGGTGGTGACGGAGTCTTCCCGCGGGGCGCAGGAGCAGGGAGAGGGAGGCCGCGGCCACCGCTGCGGCGCCCAGCATCACCGGCAGGAAGCCGACGGATCCCAGCGCGGTGTGGGTCAGAAAGGCGCCGAAGAGGCTGCCCGCGATGCCCGTCGGGAGGACGATCCTGCGGACCGGCAGGCGGTGCGGCAGGCGGTATGCCGCTGCCAGGGCGAGTGCCAGACCGAGGATGGCCGAGCCGAGCGCTTCCAAGAACATGAGGGGGGTCCCTTCCGCACGGCTGTGTGCACTTCGGTCGTAGCCCGTCATACCCGTGACCTGCGGAATGCAACCCTCCCGTGTGTATGAGTTGTGCTCCGTCTGTGAAACGCGGACAAGCGGCCCGGACAGGGAGAACGGCATGAAAAAAGGGGCCCGGCGGCCATCGGCCTCCGAGCCCCTCTTCCGTGTTCTGCGGCGTCCTGCGACCTACAGCGCGCTGAAGCCCACCTTGCGGGTCGTGGGCTCACCGAGCTCCACGTAGGCGAGGCGGTCCGCCGGTACCAGGACCTTGCGGCCGTGGTCGTCCACGAGGCTGAGCAGCTGCGACTTGCCTGCCAGCGCCTCGGACACCGCGCGCTCGACCTCTTCCGGGGTCTGACCGCTCTCCAGAACGATCTCGCGGGGCGCGTGCTGCACGCCGATCTTGACCTCCACGGCTATGTCCCTCCGACGGTCACTGATGTGCGCGTGTCTCCGCGCCGTACGCAGCACACATTAGCCCGGTGAGGGGACGTACATGCTCCGCCCGAGAACGCCAGGAGCGAACACCTTGTGGGAACAAAGTGGCGGTCGGCGCGCTGATGAGCCGAGGCCGCCGCGATCAGTCGGCCGCGGCCGGCCCACCGCGGTCAGTGGTGCTCACTGCCGTGCAGGGGGAATCCCGCGATGCCCCGCCACGCCAGCGAGGTCAGCAGCTGCACCGCCTGCTCGCGCGGCACGCTGCGGTCGCTGTGCAGCCAGGAACGGGCCACCACCTGGGCGAGTCCGCCCAGACCCGAGGCGAGCAGCATGGACTCGGCCTTCGACAGGCCGGTGTCCTCCGCGATCACCTCGCAGATCGCCTCGGCGCACTCGAACGTGACCTTGTCGACCCGCTCGCGCACCGCGGGCTCGTTCGTCAGGTCCGACTCGAAGACCAGCCGGAAGGCGCCGCCCTCGTCCTCCACGTACGCGAAGTAGGCGTCCATGGTGGCCCGTACGCGCAGGCTGTTGTCCGAGGTGGACGCCAGCGCGGTCCGCACGGAGACCAGCAGTGACTCGCAGTGCTGGTCGAGCAGTGCGAGATACAGATCCAGCTTGCCGGGGAAGTGCTGGTAGAGAACCGGCTTGCTGACGCCCGCGCGTTCGGCGATGTCGTCCATCGCGGCCGAGTGATATCCCTGCGCAACGAACACTTCCTGGGCGGCGCCGAGGAGCTGGTTGCGTCGGGCACGGCGCGGCAGGCGTGTGCCCCGCGGGCGTGCCGCCTCTGTCTGCTCGATGGCTGTCACGCCGCCTCCCAAAGTCGTCCACATGCGGTGAGCGCCGCGCGGCCATCGTACTTTTCGGTAACCGTGGTGTGCGCGGTGCGAGCGGAGAATTTCACGGACCGGACGCCGGTGAAACCGTGCAGATCGCGCCATAGGGGGTCATGGCGGGCTCGTGGGGTTCCCGGTGCCGGGCCCGCGAGCGGGTGCTCATGTGTCCTGGCACGGCGGTCCGAGTGTCCCTGGCGCGGCGGTCCGGGTGTCGCGGTCCGGAGTCCGGGGGTCCGGGGGGTCCGGGCGGTCGTCGGGACCGCCCGGGGCCGGTTCACCGATAGTCGTCCTCGTCGAGTTCCACGACTCTCGCCTGTTCGGCGAGGTCTCCCTCGCTGGCGTTGTCCGGATCCGCGTCGGTCAGCGGGTCGTCCCGCCGGGGCGCGAGATCCGTCTGCTGCTCGGCGGCGTCGGCCTCGGGGGCCTCCACGTCGATCTCGGTCGCGCCGGTGTCGTCCGTGTCCTCGAATGCCTCGGGGTCGGTGGGGTCGACAGTCATGAGTCCTCTTCCCGAGCGGTGCGAGTGCGCTCTTGCGCTGGTACGAGTGCCCTCGTTCACGAAGCCTATGAGACCTGGGAGGGGGGCGCTACGCGATCCGGCTGGGCCGCGGCTTGTTCCTGTGACGGCGAACACACGATCCAGCGCGTGATCGTCTCGTAACATTGCTGCATGTCTTCGACCGAACTGCCGTCAGTGCTGGCCACCTCCGTCGCGCCGAAGGTCAGTTCCGTCAGGGTGGCGGCGGGGGAGCGGCTGCGCACGGTCGGGCTCCCCGGGATCACGCTGACGGTCCGTTCGAGGCCGCCGGCCAGAGAGGGACTGCCGCCCGCGCTGTACGTGCACGGGCTGGGCGGTTCCTCGCAGAACTGGTCGGCGCTGATGCCGCTCCTGGACGGCCTCGTGGACAGTGAGGCCCTCGACCTGCCGGGCTTCGGCGACTCGCCGCCGCCAGACGACGGCGACTACTCGGTGACCGGACACGCCCGTGCGGTCATCCGCTATCTCGACGCGGCCGAGCGCGGGCCCGTGCACCTCTTCGGGAACTCGCTGGGCGGCGCCGTCTCGACGCGAGTGGCCGCCGTACGTCCCGATCTCGTCCGCACGCTCACGCTCGTCTCCCCGGCGCTCCCCGAACTGCGGGTGCAGCGCAGCGCGGTGCCGACGGCGTTGCTCGCGCTGCCGGGGGTGGCGGCCCTGTTCACCAGTTTCACCAAGGGCTGGACCGCCGAGCAGCGGGTGAAGGGGGTCACCGCGCTCTGTTACGGGGATCCCGGCATGGTGACGCCGGAAGGGTTCCGCAACGCGGTCGAGGAGATGGAGCGGCGGCTCGCCCTTCCCTACTTCTGGGACGTCATGGCACGCTCGGCACGCGGCATCGTGAACGCGTACACGCTGGGCGGCCAGCACGGACTGTGGCGCCAGGCCGAGCGGGTGCTCGCCCCTACACTTCTCGTCTACGGAGGCCGCGATCAGCTCGTCTCGTACCGTATGGCCCAGCGCGCTGCGCGTGCGTTCAGGGACTCGCGGTTGCTGACATTGCCTGACGCGGGGCATGTGGCGATGATGGAGTACCCGGAGACCATGGCCACGGCCTTCCGCGAACTCCTCGCGGACACAGGCAAGTTGACCGACACCGGCGCTACCGGCGCGAGGAGCTGAAGCGGGACGTGGGACGTCACAGCCGGCGCGGGCCCGCCCCCAAGGGCGAGACCGCCGACCCTCCCGCTGCTCCGGCTGCCCGGCCGCAGACGGGGACCACCGGACAGGCGGCGGGGCGCCGACGGCCCCCGGGCGGGCCGCAGTCCGCGAACCCGCAGGCCTCGCAACCTGCTCGGGGCGTGCCCCGGCTGCCTGAAGGATGGGTTCCGCAAGGGCCCGGAGGCGTGCCCGGACAGGGCGGCCCGCAGGGAGCCCCGCAGGGGGGTCTGCCTGGTCAGGGTGGCCCGTCCGGACCCGGTGTTCCGCGTTCCGGCGGCCGGCCGGCCGCGGGCGGGGACCCCCGGTACGCCGGTGGGGCTCCCGCGTACGCGGACCAGTACCGGGGCGGGCCGCAGCCGGGTGGAGGGCCGCAGCAGGGCGGAGGGCCGCGGCTGCCCGACGGGACTCCGGCCCATGGATTCCCGCGGCTGCCCGACGGGACGCCCGCGCACGGGTTCCCGCGTCTCCAGGACGGCACCCCCGCCCATGGATTCCCCCGACTGCCGGACGGCACCCCGGCGCACGGGTTCCCGCGTCTCCAGGACGGGACCCCGGCTCATGGTTTTCCGCGGCTGCCCGGCGACGGCAGCGGCGGCGGTCCGGCGCAGGGCGCGCCGCTCGACACCGGCGGTACCCCGGCCCACGGCATGCCCCGCGTCCGCGGCGGTCACCCCGAACAGCGCGAGGCGGGCGGCGGCTGGGGCGCGGCGAGGACGGCCACCGGGTACGGATCCGGCGCAGGCGTAGGCGTAGGCGTACCGCAGGGGTCCCCGCAAGGGCCGTTGCGCGGTCCGGGCCAGGGCGTGCCGCGAGACCGGCCGGGAGTGCCGATCCCCGGGCAGCGTTACGGGCCCGGCGCGGCGGGAGCCGGCGGCCCGCGCCAGGCCTACGTCGACGCGTTCGGCACGGACGGAGCAAGTGGCAAGGGTGGCGACGACCAGTTCGCACCGCGTGCCGCCACACCCGCGGCGGCGGCGCTGCGCGCGGACCCCTTCGCCCCGGCCGCCGACCGGGACGAGGAGGTCGAGCACAAGACCCCGCCGCCCCGGGGGCCGAAGACACCGGACACCGCGCCGGACAAGGCCAAGGGCGGCAAGGGCCGGGCCTTCACCGGCATCGCGGCGGCGGCTGTCACCACCGTGCTCGCCGTCGTCGTGGCGGGCCAGGTCGCCGACGGCGGCAAGGACGACTCCGCGGGCACGCAGGCGGCCGGCGGCGCCGACCGGGAGGTCAAGGACTCCGCGTCGCGCACCGACAAGCGGCCCGCGCCCTCCACGAAACCGCGCGCGGTGACGCTGTCGTACGCCCAGCAGATGGCGGCGAAATACCCCCTGGACGCCAAACTCAAGGGCGGCGGGAAATTCGACGCGATCACCGGCTTCGACAAGGCGCCGGGGACCGGGCAGAAATTCACCTACCGCGTCGATGTGGAGAAATCCCTCGGCCTCGACGGAAAGGTCTTCGCGCAGGCGGTGCAGAAGACCCTGAACGACAAGCGGAGTTGGGCGCACGGCGGCGGTCGTACCTTCGAGCGGATTTCCTCCGGAAAGCCCGACTTCGTCATCACGCTCGCCAGTCCCGGCACCACCGCGTTCTGGTGCGCCAAGTCGGGTCTCGACACCACTCAGGACAATGTCTCCTGCGACTCGGCCGCCACCGACCGCGTGATGATCAACGCGTACCGCTGGGCGCAGGGCTCGGAGACATACGGGGACAAGATGTACTCGTACCGGCAGATGCTGATCAATCACGAGGTCGGGCACCGGCTCGGGTACGGGCATGTGAGCTGCAGTGTCGACGGCGGGCTCGCCCCCGTCATGCAGCAGCAGACCAAGTTCCTGAACCACGACGGGATCAAGTGCCTGCCCAACCCCTGGCCCTTCCCGTCGAGTTGAGCGGGCGTGTCGCGGGCGTGGCGCGGGGACGGCCGGGGGACGGACGGCTCACATTGACAGGCGGGGAAAGTTCGTTCATATTTTCTCGCATGTCGCCTCGTCACATCTCCGCACGCGCAGCCCTTGAGCTGGCGCTGTTCGGCGTGACCGCGCTCTGCGTGGCCGACATTCACTGTCGCTGACCCTCGCCCCTGGCGCGCGTCGGCCTTCTCTCGTCATCTCACCGGCACCAGAACAATGGTGCCGGGTGTTCTCCGGAGTGCCCTCGTACTGATGCGCCGGTGTGCCCTCGGGGCGATTTCCGCGATTACTTCCTCACGCCGTGCCCTGTTCGCGCGCGGTGCTCGCCGAATTCTCCGAGGGGTTTCCTCCCATGCGTCAATCGTCCGTCACAGCGCGCCGTCTGGCCGCCGTATCCGTCAGCCTCGCCGTGGCAGCGGGTGCAGTCGCCTGCGGGCCGGAGGACAACGATGCCAAGGCCACGTCCGGCGGCGCGGACGCCAAGCCGGCCAAGGGCGGCACCCTCACCGTCCTGAATTCCAACCCGCAGCAGGACTTCGACCCCGCCCGGCTCTACACCTCCGGCGGCGGCAACGTCCCCTCGCTCGTCTTCCGTACGCTCACCACGCGCAACCGTGAGGACGGGGCCGAGGGCGCCAAGGTCGTCCCCGACCTCGCCACGGACACCGGCAGACCCAGCAAGAACGCGACCGTGTGGACGTACACGCTGAAGAAGGGCCTCAACTACGAGGATGGCAGCGCGATCACCTCGGCCGACATCAAGTACGGCATCGAGCGGTCCTTCGCGGCCGAACTCTCCGGTGGCGCGCCCTACCTGCGGGACTGGCTGATCGGCGGGGCCGACTACCAGGGGCCCTACAAGGACAAGAAGGGCCTCGACTCCATCGAGACGCCCGACGAGCAGACCATCGTGTTCCGCCTGAACAAGCCCGAGGGCGAGTTCCCGTACCTCGCCACACAGACGCAGTTCGCGCCCGTGCCCAAGGCCAAGGACACCGGCACGAAGTACGAGGAGCACCCGGTCTCGTCCGGCCCGTACAAGGTCGTCAAGAACGAGAACGACGGCGAGCGGCTGACCCTGGAGCGCAATACGCACTGGTCCGCGTCGACGGACGCCGAGCGCAAGGCCTACCCCGACACGATCGACGTACGCTCCGGGCTCGACTCGTCCGTCATCAACCAGCGGCTGTCCTCCTCGCAGGGCGCTGACGCCGCCGCCGTGACCACCGACACGAACCTCGGACCCGCCGAACTCGCCAAGGTCAGCGGTGACAAGGAGCTGGCCGCGCGGGTCGGCACCGGGCACTTCGGCTACACGAACTACATCGCCTTCAACCCGAAGGTGAAGCCGTTCGACGACCCGAAGGTCCGCCAGGCGATCTCGTACGCCATCGACCGCAGCTCCGTGATCAACGCGGCGGGCGGGTCCTCGCTGGCCGAGGCCGCGACGACGTACCTGCCCAACCAGAAGTCCTTCGGCTACACCGCGTACGACCACTTCCCGGCCGGAAAGTCCGGCAACGCGGCCAAGGCCGAGGAACTGCTGAAGGAGGCCGGGCACGCGAAGGGCCTGACCGTCACGCTCACCCATTCCAACGCCAAGGACTTCGAGACCAGCCCCGAGATAGCGACCGCGATCCAGGACGCCCTGAAGAAGGCCGGGATCACCGTCAAGCTCCAGGGCCTGGAGGACAACGACTACAGCGACAAGATCCACAGTGCCAAGACCGAGCCCGGCTTCTTCCTCGCGCACTGGGGTGCCGACTGGCCCTCCGGCGGTCCCTTCCTGGCCCCGATCTTCGACGGCCGCCAGATCGTCAAGGACGGCGCCAACTTCAACACCGGCTTCCTCGACGACAAGTCGGTCAACGCCGAGATCGACGCCATCAACAAGCTGACCGACCTCGACGAGGCCGCCACCCGCTGGGGCGCCCTCGACAAGAAGATCGGCGAGCAGGCGCTGACCGTGCCGCTGTTCCACCCGGTCTACAAGCGGCTGTACGGCAAGGACATCAAGAACATCGTGATCAGCGACTGGACCGGGGTGCTGGACATCTCGCAGGTCTCGGTGAAGTAGCGCCGTGAGCGACGTACTTGTCGCCTCCCAGGCCCCCGGCGGAACGGACCTCTCCGTTGTGCCGGGGGCCTCGGGGGCTCGTCAGTTCTGGCGGCGGCTGCGCGCACAGCGCGCCGCCCTCGCCGCGGCGGCCGTCGTCGCCCTGCTCGTCCTGGTCGCCCTCGCCGCTCCGCTGCTCACCGCGATCGAAGGACAGGATCCGACCACGTACCACCCGGATCTGATCGATTCCGCGCGCGGCGGTGTGCCGGTCGGATCGTTCGGTGGCATGAGCGGTGACCACTGGCTCGGCGTCGAGCCGCAGACCGGCCGCGACCTGTTCGCACGGCTCGTGTACGGGGCCCGCGTCTCGCTGGGTGTCGCGCTGGCCGCGACCGTCGTGCAGATCGTCATCGGGGTGGTGGTCGGTGTCGCGGCCGCGCTCGGAACGCGCTGGGTGGACCAGTTGCTGAGCCGGTTCACCGACATCATCGTCGCCCTGCCACTGATGATCATGTCCCTCGCGCTGCTGGCGATCGTGCCGTCGGGTTTCCCGCGGCCCGTCCTGGTCGCGGGTGTCATCGGCCTGATCGCCTGGGGCAACATCGCGAAGATCGTCCGCGCGCAGACGCTCACCCTCAAGGGGCTGGACTACGTCTCCGCCGCCCGGCTCAGCGGCTGGGGCACCTGGCGGATCGCCCGGCGCGAGCTCCTGCCGGGGCTCGCGGCGCCCGTCATCACGTACGCCGCGATCCTCATCCCGCAGAACATCACCGTCGAGGCCGCCCTGTCCTTCCTCGGCGTCGGCGTGAAGCCGCCGACCCCGTCGTGGGGGCAGATGCTCACCGCCGCCGACGTCTGGTACCAGGCCGCGCCGCAGTACCTGCTGCTGCCGGCGGGCGCGCTCTTCCTGACCGTCCTCGCGCTGACCGTCCTCGGCGACGGCGTGCGCACGGCCCTCGACCCGCGCGCGGCCTCACGGCTGCGGGTGGGGACGGGGCGGAGACGGGAGACGAAGGTGGGGCAGTCGCTTGCGGCGGCGACTGAGGGGGTTGGAGGCTCTGGTGGGCCTGGTGGGCCTGGTGGGTCTGCTGGCTCCGGTGGGTCCGGTGGGTCCGGCGTGTCCGGTGGGTCCGGACGGGGAGGTGTCTCGTGAGTGGGTTCACAGGGTTCGTCCTGCGCCGGGTCGTCGGCGTCCTGATCACCCTGCTCGCCATTTCGGTGATCATCTACGTCGTCTTCTACGTCACCCCCGGCAACGTCGCCCAGATCACCTGCGGCCCGCGCTGCTCGCCCGCCCAGGTCCAGCAGGTCGCCGACCAACTGCGCCTCGACGACCCGCTGTACGTGCGCTACTGGCACTTCCTCGAAGGGCTCGTCGCCGGCCAGGACTACTCGACCGGCACCGCGGTG
Organism: Streptomyces dioscori; assembly: GCF_003024195.1. Classification (GTDB taxonomy): domain Bacteria; phylum Actinomycetota; class Actinomycetes; order Streptomycetales; family Streptomycetaceae; genus Streptomyces; species Streptomyces dioscori. The sequence continues at coordinate 52,941 of NZ_KZ679051.1, read as the reverse complement.
CAGCACTGCCCGGCGCCCTGCCTCGGGCTGTCGTACCAGAGCGACCAGCAGGTCACCCAGCTGATCCTCACGAAACTGCCGGTCAGCCTGTCGCTCGTGTTCGGGTCGATGGTGATCTGGCTGATCCTCGGCGTCGGCACCGGCGTGCTCTCGGCGTGGCGGCGCGGGCGGCTCACCGAGCGGGTGCTGACCGGCATCACGCTCGTGGGCGTGGCCACACCCGTCTTCGTCATCGGCCTGGTCCTGATGATCGTCGTCTGCGGAGAACTGGAACTTCTGCCCTTCCCGCAGTACGTGAAGCTCACCGACGACCCCGAGCAGTGGGCGTGGAACCTGCTGCTGCCCTGGCTCTCCCTCGCGCTCATCGAGGCCGCCGCGTTCGCCCGGCTGACCAGGTCGTCGATGCTGGAGACACTGGCCGAGGACCACATCCGGACCTTCCGCGCGTACGGCGTCGGCGAGCGCTCGGTCATCTGGCGGCACGCGTTGCGCGGGGCGTTCGCGCCGGTCATCGCGCTGAACGCCAACAACGTCGGATCGGCCGTCGGCGGCGCGGTCCTCACCGAGACGCTCTTCGGACTGCCCGGCATCGGAAGGGAACTGGTCCACGCCGTCGACGTCGTCGACCTCCCCGTGGTCGTCGGGATGGTCCTGGTCGTCGGCTTCTTCGTCGTCATCGCCAACGCCCTCGCGGACGTGCTCTACGCGGTGGCCGACCGACGGGTGGTACTGGCATGAGTACGGGTGGTCTTGGCATATGGGTGGTCTTGGCATGAGTACGGCTGGTATTGGCGTGAGCCTGGTGGTATCGGCATGGGCCTGGTCGAAGTAACCGGTCTCACCGTCGGGTTCGGTGAACTGCGGGCCGTGGACGGGCTCTCCTTCCGGCTTGCTCGGGGCGCCGCGCTCGCGCTGGTCGGCGAGTCCGGCTCGGGCAAGTCCACGGTCGCCTCGGCCCTGCTGGGACTGCACCGTGGCACGGGCGCGTACGTCGGCGGTTCGGTCGTGGTCGCCGGGACCGACGTACAGGAGGCGTCGGACGACGAACTGCGGCGGCTGCGCGGCGCGCGGGCCGCGATGGTCTTCCAGGACCCGCTGTCGTCGCTCGACCCGTACTACGCGATCGGGGACCAGATCGCCGAGGTGTACCGCGTACACACGCGTGCGTCGCGGCGGGCGGCACGCGCGCGTGCCGTGGAGGTGCTGGACCGTGTCGGGATTCCGGACGCGGTCCGGCGGTCCCGTTCGCGCCCGCACGAGTTCAGCGGCGGGATGCGTCAGCGTGCCCTGATCGCGATGGCGCTGGCCTGCGAGCCCGACCTGCTGATCGCCGACGAGCCGACCACCGCGCTGGACGTGACCGTCCAGGCCCAGATCCTCGACCTGCTCCACACGCTGCGGGAGGAGACCGGAATGGGTCTCCTGCTCGTCACGCACGACGTGGGCGTCGCCGCCGGGAGCGTCGACGAGATCCTGGTCATGCGGCACGGCCGCGTGGTCGAGCACGGCCCCGTCGCCACGGTTCTCGGAGCGCCCGCGCATCCCTACACGCGCGAACTGCTGGGCGCGGTGCCGAGGGTGGACGCGCCACGGGTGGACGTGTCGGGCGGGAAGGTGCTGGGGGTGGACGTGTCGGGCGCGGCGGCTGCCGGGAGTGCGTCATCGGTCGGTGTGTCCGGCGCCCTGCCGCTCACGGCGAAGGACACACCGCCGGTCGCCGCGACCGGCGAGGTCGTGCTGGAAGCGGTCGGGCTGCGGCGCGAATTCGGGCGTGGGAAACGCGCGTTCGCGGCCGTCGACGACGTGTCGCTCACGGTCCACCGGGGCGAGACGCTCGGCATCGTGGGCGAGAGCGGCAGCGGCAAGACGACGCTGGGCCGCATGCTGGTCGGCCTGCTGGAACCGACGGCGGGGCGCATCAGCCCCGGCGGCGGGGTACGCCCCGACGTGCAGATGGTCTTCCAGGACCCCGTCTCCTCCCTCAACCCCCGCCGCAGCGTGGGCGAGTCGATCGCCGACCCCCTTCGGGCGCGCGGCGAACGGGACGAAGGGGGCATACGGGAGCGCGTGCGGGAGCTGTTGGAGCGCGTGGGGCTCGAAGGGGCGCACTACGACCGCTACCCGCACGAGTTCAGCGGCGGCCAGCGTCAGCGCGTCGGTATCGCGCGGGCCCTGGCAGCCGACCCGCGGGTCATCGTGTGCGACGAACCGGTCTCCGCGCTGGACGTCACCACCCAGGCCCAGGTGGTCGCCCTGCTCGGCGAACTGCGGCGCGAACTCGGCCTCGCCCTGGTCTTCGTGGCCCACGACCTCGCCGTCGTACGCCAGGTCAGCGACCGGGTGGCGGTGATGCGGGGCGGCCGGATCGTCGAGTACGGACCCGTCGACGAGGTCTACGAGTCGCCGCGGAACCCGTACACCCGGCAGCTGCTGGCCGCCGTCCCCGCGCTGGATCCGGCGGTCGCCGCCGCCCGTCGCGCGACCCGCCGAGCCGCCCGCCAACAACTGGCCGCCGTATGACGAAACGTGTTCGGTTGATCTCTTAGCGCGACGGAACGCGACCCGCACGGGAAAGTTACGACCGTTCACCCCTTTTGGTGGTGCGATGGACAACCGTCCATCGCACCACCGCCATGTCCGCATACGTTCGTCCCGCTGCGAGCCGCCGGGTCAACGGCGGCTCCCCACACGGGAGATCGGGAGTGCGGTCGTGCGCATAGGACTGCTTACGGAGGGTGGCTATCCGTATGTGAGCGGTGAGGCCAGGCTCTGGTGCGACCGGCTCGTGCGCGGGCTCGGACAGCACGAGTTCGACATCTACGCGCTGAGCCGCAGTGAGCAGCAGGAGGACGAGGGCTGGATCCAGCTCCCCTCCCAGGTGAGCCGGGTGCGCACCGCCCCGCTCTGGACGGCGAACGAGGACGGCGTCGCCTACGGGAGACGGGCCCGTCGCCGATTCGCCGAGGCCTACGGCGAGTTGGCGGCGGCCATGTGCGCACCCGACGCGCTCGGCGGCGCCGTACCTGATGCGGTGTCCCGTGCGGGAGCCGGTGCGGGATCCGTTGCCGGAGCCGGTGCCGGGTCCCGTGCGGGGGTCGATTCGGCATCCGGTGCGGAGTCCGGGGGTTTCGCCGGAGCCAAGAGGTCCGACGAGGGGCGAGGTGAGGGTCGGGGCGAGGGCCAGGGCGAGGGTGCCTCGGCCGGTACGGCGGACCGTTTCGGCAGTGCGTTGTACGGGCTCGCCGAACTGGCCCGGGACGAGGGCGGCATGGTCGCCGCCCTGCGCTCCGAGGTGGCGGTGCGCGCCCTCGAACGCGCCTGCCGCGCGCCCGGCGCCCTGCGCGCCGCGCGCACCGCGCACGTGCCGGATCTGCTCACCGTCGCCGCCCAGGTGGAACGCGCGCTGCGCCCCCTCTCCCTCGACTGGTACGGCGACGACGGGCTCGGCTCGGTCGACCTGTGCCACGCCACGTCCGGCGGCGCCGCGGCCCTGCCGGGGCTGCTCGCCCGCCACTTCTCGGGCGTACCCCTGCTGGTCACGGAGTACGGAGTGCAGCTGCGGGCGCACTATCTCGGCCCGCGCGAGGATCTTCGGGGACACGCCGCGTCGGCGCCGGCGCGGGCTCTGCTCGCTGCGTTCCACGGCCGGCTCGCCGCGGAGGCCTACCGGCAGGCCACGGTCATCACGCCCGGCAACACGCACGCCCGCCGCTGGCAGGAGCGCTGCGGCGCCGACCGGACCAGGATCCGTACCGTCTACCCCGGCATGGAGGCGTCCCGCTTCTCCGAGGTGGGCGAGAGTGCCGACCACGCCGACCCGTACACCCTCGTGTGGGTCGGACGCATCGAGCCCGCCAAGGACCTGGTCTCGCTTCTGCACGCCTTCGCGGAGATCCGCAAGGAGGAACCGAAGGCGCGGCTGCGGATCGTCGGTGCGCCCGCCGAGGGGCCGGAGGGTGCGACCTACCTGGCGCAGTGCAGGGCCCTGGCCGCCCAGCTCTTCCCCGACGGGGCCGCCGGTGTGCGCGCCGTCGGCGACCACCCGGTCTCGTTCGAGGAGATCGGGGGAGCGGACGTCCCCACTCTTCCCGAGGCCTACGCGGCGGGCGCCCTCGTCGTCCTGTCCAGCGTCGTCGAGGGCTTTCCCATCAGCCTCGTCGAAGCGATGTTCGCCGGCCGTGCCACGGTGTCCACGGACGTCGGCGCGGTCGTCGAGGTCATCGGCGGTACGGGGCTCGTGGTCCCGCCGCGTAATCCGCGCGCGCTCGCCGAGGCCTGCGTCGCCCTGCTGCGCGACCCCGAGCGCCGGTCGCGCCTCGGCGCCGCGGCCCGCGCCAGGGCCCTCGAACTGTTCACCGTCGAGCAGAACATCATGGCATTTCACAGCATTTACCTCGATATCGTCTCGCACTGTCCGGTACGACGGGACGTGGTCGACGCGTCGGGCGAGCCCCTTCCGTTCGCCATACCCGTCGAGGCGCAGATGCCGGGCCGGTGGCCGGAACCGGGGGCGGGGGCGCGGCCGGTGGCCGCGAGACCGGGCCCGGGCTGGGCGGCGGGACCGCCGGTACGGGGCGTCCCGCTGGGACTCGCTCCGGGCGAGCCGGTGCCCGCGGGGGAGGGGGCGTGGTGAGCGCGCGACGGATCGGAGCGGCGGACCGGACCACCGGCGCCACCGGCGCCACCGGCGCAGTCGGGGACACGGAGGCCGGGCAGCCGGGGGACCTCGGGGACGCGCGGCACATGAACGCCGAGGTGGGCGAGATCAAGGTCGTGGACATCCAGCCCGGCGAGACCCGCGTGGTCGACGTCCAGCTGGGCGAGTCGCGCATCGCTGACGCACACCCACGCACGGGCGAACCGGAATCGGCACTCTCGCGGCCCAGTTGGGCGAAGGACTCGTCGGCCACGGGGCCTGACGGGACACGCGTCGCGCGTACGCCGCAGGGACCGCAGCAGGAGTTCTGGTCCGGGCCCCGGCCGGAGTCCCAGCAGGGACCGCCGCAGGGCTCGCGACAAGGACCGCAGCAAGGGTCCTCGACGGCGACGTACGCCCGGCTGGCGTGGGACGCCGTGACGGTCACGGCGGAGGCTTCCTCCTCGGCTGCGGACCGGCAGGTTTCCGACGGGCAGATCTCCGACCGGCAGGTTCCCGGTCCGGTGGACACCGGCGCGGCCCCCGGCCCGGCCTCCGGACCGGTCCACGACCGAGCCGGCGAACAGCGCGACGAGCCGGTCGCCGACGACCGCACGCCACCTGCCCCTCGCGCCGCCGCCGACCCGGTGAAGGCCCTGATGCACCGCCATCGGGAGCTGTGCGAGCGCGCGGTGGACCCACTGGAGATCGCGGCGGCCCTTGAGGCGCACGGGGTGACCGACCGGACCGCCACCCACTTCCGGCACCGGGACGTCTTCTCCCTCGCGGAGGAGATGTACGCGCGAGTGCCCCGCGCCGGCGACACCGCACCCCGGCCCGAGACACCCGGCACCCCCAAGGCGCGCGCCGACTGGGCCGTACTCACCCTGCTGCCGGGCGCCCTGTGCGCGGCGGTCATCACCGGACTGCGGTACACCGAGGGCCGGCCGCGCCTCGCGGTGACCGTCGTCGGCGTACTCGCCGTGGCCCTCGCCGTGCGCGCGGCCCGCAGTCGCGGCCCCCTGCACGCCACGCGGCCCTGGTCCCCGACACCGTCCACGCGCGCGTGGACCTACTGGCTCGTCGCCTACGCCCTCCTCGGCGACGGCCTGCTCGCCGCCGCCGTCGAAGGCGGCCCCGACGGACCGCCCACCGGCAGCTCCGGCAGCTCCTGGCCGATCGGCCTCGCGTCCGTCCTGGCTCTGAGCGCGGCCTGCGCACCCGCGGCCTGGTGCGCCCACCTCTTCACGGTGCGCGCCCGCCGCCGCCTCGCCACCAGCCGCGCCCTGGAGGAGTTCGCGTCCTCCGTGAAACCCCTGCTCCTGGGCGTGTTCGCCCTGTTCCTCTGCGTCCTCGGCGGCCTGCTCGCCCTGAGCGGAGCGGTACTGGACGAGCAGCCCGCCTACGCCGGGGCCGGCACCCTCGGCGCGCTCCTCCTGCTCGCCCGGCTCCTCACCGTGCACGGCTTCAGGCACGCCCCCGCCGTCATGCTCGCGGGCGCGGGTGTGGCCGAGGCGGCGGCCCTCCTGAGCGTTTTCGGAAGCCGCCTCCCCGGCTGCGAGGCGCTGGCCGTGCCCGTCGAGACCGTGACCGACGCCTGGGGGGCGGGCGCGATCCCGGCTCTCGTGTGCGGGGCCGCGGCGCTCGTCCTCCTGCTCCACGCGACCAGGACCCTCACCCGGGCCTCCGCCCACGCGGCACACGGAGACACGCCGTGACCCGCCACCGACCCCCGGCCCCAGGAGGTTCGTGATGGATCTCCGCACCGGGCGCACCCCTTCCCGCGGGGCCGACACCGCGGGCCTTCCGTACGACCCATGGCACCACCCTGAAGGAGAACGCCAGATGATCACCCTCCGCATCGGAGAGTCCGCCCCGGGAGCCGCCCGATGAGGGTGCTGCTGATCGGAGCCAACGGATACCTGGGCCGCTTCGTCGCCGACCGTCTCCTCGCCGACCCGGCCGTGCAGCTCACCGCGCTCGGCCGGGGTGACGACGCGGACGTGCGCTTCGACCTCGCCAGCGGCAGCCCGGGAGCGCTCACCCGCTTCCTGGACGCGGTGCACCCCGGGGTCGTCGTCAACTGCGCCGGTGCCACCCGCGGCGGCGCCCGCGAGCTCACCCGGCACAACACCGTCGCCGTCGCCACCGTCTGCGAGGCGCTGCGCCGCAGCGGGTGCGGGGCACGCCTCGTACAGATCGGCTGCGGCGCGGAGTACGGGCCCAGCCAGCCCGGTTCCTCCACGGCCGAGGACGCCGTCCCCCGCCCCGGTGGCCCCTACGGCGTGAGCAAGCTCGCCGCCACCGAGCTGGTCCTCGGCTCCGGCCTGGACGCCGTCGTCCTGCGGGTGTTCTCGCCGTGCGGGCCCGGCACCCCGGCGGGCTCCCCGCTCGGACGCCTCGCCGAAGCCATGCGCCGCGCCATGCAGTCCGGCGACGGCGACCTCAAACTCGCCGGCCTCGGTGTCCAGCGCGACTTCATCGACGTACGCGATGTCGCCCGTGCCGTCCATGCCGCCTCCCTCTCCGCCGCACAGGGCGTCATCAACATCGGATCCGGTCGTGCCGTACGTCTGCGCGACGCCGCCTCCGTCCTCGCACGCGTCGCCGGCTACGGGGGAGCCCTCCACGAACTCGACGGAGTTCCCGGCCCCGCCCGGCCATCCATCGGCCACCCCCGCTCCGAAACAGAGCACACGGCCCCCGCCGCGTACCCCTACCCGGACGGCTGCGGCAGCTGGCAGCAGGCCGACGTGCGCACCGCACGTGACCGGCTCGGCTGGCGGCCCCGGATCAACCTTGAGGAATCCCTCGCCGACATCTGGATGGAGGCCGCATGCCGTATCTGACCAGTACACCGACGGGCACCGCGAGCACGGACCTGAGGATCGGCTTCGGAATCCCCGGCTATGCGCACCCCCTGGTCGCCCCCGTCGAATGGGGCGGCCTCACCCGCCCCGGGACCCCCCTGCACTGGGTCGTCCTGAACGTCTCCGACGGCCCCGGCGCCCGCCCCGACCCCCACTGCCTGGAGGCCGCCGGACGCCTGCGCAACGCGGGCGTCCGCGTGCTCGGCCACCTGGACGTGACCTACGGCGCCCGCGCCTTCGGTGAACTCGTCTCCGAGGCACACCGCTATCTCGACTGGTACCAGGTCGACGGCTTCCTCCTGGACCGCTGTCCCACGGAGCGGACAGCGCTCCCGGAGATCCGGCGCACCACCGACACCCTGCGGTCGCTCCTCGGCGACGGCCACCTCGTCCTCGGCCACGGCACCCACCCGTATCCCGGGTACGCCGAGACCGCCGACCAGCTGGTGACCTTCTCCGGACCCTGGAGCGACTACCGCTGGTCGCAGGTGGCGGAGTGGACCGCCGAATACCCGCCGGAGCGCTTCTGCCACTTCGTCCACGGCATGCCCCGAGGACATCTCGACGAGGCTCTGCGCATCGCCCGCTGGCAGGGGGCCTCGACGATCTACTTCACCGACCGCACGGACCGCGGAGGTTCGGCCGACCCCTGGGAGAGCCTGCCCGGCTACTGGGACGAACTCGTCTCGCGGATCGGAACGGGTGTCTCGGAATGAAGAAGGGCGTGGCAGTGTTACGGGGAGAACAACTGTAGTGATTGACCGACCAACGGAGTCCCCGTGTCGCTGCCACCCCTGGTCGAGCCAGCTGCTGAGCTCACCGTAGACGAGGTCCGCAGGTACTCCCGCCACCTGATCATCCCCGACGTGGGCATGGACGGGCAGAAGCGGCTGAAGAACGCCAAGGTGCTCTGTGTGGGCGCCGGCGGCCTGGGCTCGCCGGCGCTGATGTACCTGGCCGCCGCGGGCGTGGGCACCCTCGGCATCGTGGAGTTCGACGAGGTCGACGAGTCGAACCTGCAGCGCCAGATCATCCACAGCCAGGCGGACATCGGCCGCTCCAAGGCGGCGTCGGCCCGCGACAGCGTGCTCGGCATCAACCCCTATGTGAACGTGGTCCTTCACGAAGAGCGGCTCGAAGCCGAGAACGTGATGGACATCTTCAGCCAGTACGACCTGATCGTCGACGGCACGGACAACTTCGCGACCCGCTACCTGGTCAACGACGCGTGCGTGCTGCTCAACAAGCCGTACGTCTGGGGCTCGATCTACCGCTTCGACGGCCAGGCCTCCGTCTTCTGGTCCGAGCACGGGCCGTGCTACCGCTGCCTCTACCCGGAGCCCCCGCCCCCCGGCATGGTTCCCTCCTGCGCCGAGGGCGGTGTCCTGGGCGTGCTGTGCGCGTCCATCGGCTCCATCCAGGTCAACGAGGCCATCAAGCTCCTCGCGGGCATCGGCGAGCCGCTCCTCGGCCGCCTGATGATCTACGACGCCCTGGAGATGCAGTACCGCCAGGTCAAGGTCCGCAAGGACCCGAACTGCGCGGTCTGCGGCGAGAACCCGACCGTCACCGAGCTCATCGACTACGAAGCCTTCTGCGGCGTCGTCTCCGAAGAGGCGCAGGAGGCGGCCGCCGGCTCGACGATCACTCCCAAGCAGCTCAAGGAGTGGATCGACGACGGCGAGAACATCGAGATCATCGACGTCCGCGAGATCAACGAGTACGAGATCGTCTCGATCCCCGGCGCCAAGCTGATCCCGAAGAACGAGTTCCTCATGGGCACCGCCCTGGCGACGCTGCCGCAGGACAAGAAGATCGTCCTGCACTGCAAGACCGGTGTCCGCAGTGCGGAGGTCCTCGCGGTCCTCAAGTCGGCCGGATTCTCCGACGCCGTGCACGTGGGCGGCGGCGTGATCGGCTGGGTCAACCAGATCGAGCCGCAGAAGCCGATCTACTAGCCGTACCTCCTGGGGACGCACCCCGTGGGGACGGATCCCGTAGAGACAGACCTCGTAGGGACGGACCTGGTACGGAGAGGGGCTCGGCACCGCGTGTGCCGGGCCCCTTCCCGTCGTCCGGGCGGGGGCGGCCGGGGCCGCTACGAACCGCAGACCTTGCCGTCGTCCGGTACCGATCCGTCCAGCAGGTAGTCGTCCACCGTGGTGTCGACGCAGTCGCTCCCGCTCCCGTACGCCCCGTGTCCCTCGCCCTTCCAGGTCAGCTGCACACCGACGCCCTTGCCCAGCTCGTCCGCCATCTTGCGCGCACCCTCGTACGGCGTCGCCGGGTCGCCGGTGTTGCCCACCACCAGGACGGGGTCCGCGCCGGGCGCGCTCACTTCCGGTGTCTCGTACTGCCCGGCCACCGGCCAGTCGTGGCACCAGCCGGCCGTGTCCCAGCCCATCGACTCCCCGAACACGGGCGAGATCTTCCGGAACTCGGGGAGCCGCTTCTTCGCCTCCGCCGGCGTCGGCCGCTCCTTGTCGTCCAAGCACGATATGACCCGTTGGGAATGCGTGGTCGTGCCGTAGCTGCCCGAGGCGTCACGGTCGTTGTAGCTGTCGGCCTGTGCGAGCAGTTCCGTGCCGTCGCCGTCCTCGGCCGCTTCGAGCGCGCTGGTGAGGGCAGGCCAGGACGACTTGCTGTAGAGCGGGTAGACGATGCCGGTGAGGGCGAGCTGCTGTGTCAGATCGCGGCCGCTCGTGGTCGTCAGCGGCTTGGAGTCGATCCGCTTGAGCAGGGCCGCGATCTCCCGGGAGCCCTCCTCGGGGTCCTGGCCCGTGGATTCGAGGTAGTCCTCCAGAGCGCGCTGGAAACCCCTGGCCTGGTTCTCCGCGTGACCCACCGTGCCGGCGCTCGGGTCGACGACCGCGTCCAGGACCAGCCGCCCCGCGTTCTTGGGGAACAAGTGGGCGTACACGCCGCCCAGTTCGGTGCCGTACGAGATGCCGAAGTAGTGCATCTTCCGGTCGCCGAGGACATGCCGCATCAGGTCCATGTCCCGGGCCGTGTCGGTCGTCGAGACATGTCCCAGGAGCTTGCCCGCGGACTTCTGGCAGCCCTTGCCGAAGTCCGTGGCGTCCTTGAGGAACGCGGTCTCCTCGGCGGAGGTGTCCGGTGTGGTGTCGACAGCCTCGGCCGCCTGGACCTCCTTGTCGCTGCGACAGCGCACGCCCTCACTGGCGGCCACCCCGCGCGGGTCCCAGCTGACCAGGTCGTACCGCTCGTGGAGTTTCGCGAACGTCGGCCCGTACGGCGGCAGATAGTCGACGCCCGAGCCGCCGGGGCCGCCGAAGTTGAACAGCAGCGAGCCGATGCGGTCGTCCGAGGAGCCGCTCGACTCGCTGCGGATCAGGGCCAGTCCGATGGTTTCGCCCGCCGGCTCGGCCCAGTCCAGTGGCACCTTGAGCGTCGAACAGCGCCAGTCCCCGCCCGGCGCTGGGCCGGTTTCGGTGGCCTTGCACCTGCCCCAGTCGAGCTTCTGCGAGGTGAGTGAGGCGGGCAGCCCCGGCATGACGTCGGAGGAGGTCGCGCCCGGCGTCCTGCCCGCGTCGTCGTTCTTGTCGTTCCCTCCGTCGTCCCCGGACGAGCCGCTGCAGCCGGCCACCAGCAACGCGGCGGCGGCCAGTGCCGTCCACCGTGCGATACGCGCCATGAACTTCCCCCCTCGCATCGTCGTCCGCCGATGTCGCGGATGACAGTCAGGCCATAGTAGGCAGATCTCCGCGAGCACCGCGGAGTCCTGTGGATAACCCTCTGACCTGCTGCTTTGTGAGGTTCGTCAGGAGCAGACCGTTCCGGTCGGCGGGACCTTTCCGTTCAGCAGATAGCCGTTCACCGCGTCGCGCACGCACGTGTTCCCGCTGTCGTACGCCCCGTGCCCCTGACCTTTGTACGTCAGCTCGACACCGACCCCCTTGCCCAGTGAATCCACCATCTTCCGGGCGCCCTCGTACGGGGTCGCCGGGTCGCCGGTGTTCCCGACCACGAGGATCGGAGCGGAACCGGGCGCGCTCACATCGGGGTGGTCGGCGGCGCCCGCCACCGCCCAGTCGGTGCAGCCGACCATGCCCCACGCCAGATAGTCGCCGAAGACGGCAGAGGCCTTCCGGAACTCCGGGAGCTTCGCGGTCACGTCGGCGGCGGTGTAACGCGGTTTGTCGTCGGCGCAGTTGATGGAGACGTTGGCGGCGCTGATGTTGCTGTACTCGCCGTCCTGGTTGCGCCCGTTCATCGAGTCGGACAGCAGCATCAGAACCTTGCCGTCACCGTCGTACGCCTGCTGGAGTCCTTCGGTGAGGTACTCCCAGAACTCCTTGGAGTACAGGGACTGCGCGATGCCGCTCGTGGCGGCGGTCTGGGTGAGCCGGCGCGGGAAGATGCCCGGGATCGGCTTGCCGTCGAGGTCCTTGAGCAGTGTGGCGATCCGGTCCTTGACGTCCTGCGCGCTGTCGCCGAGCGGGCACTCCTCGGCTTTGGACGCACAGTCCTCGGCGAAGTTGTCCAGCGCCAACTGGAAGCCCTTGGCCTGCCCGAGGGAGCCCTGTTCGGAGTTCTGCGTCGGGTCCACGACCGCGTCGAAGACGGCCCGCCCGACCTTTTCGGGGAACAGATGCGCGTACACGCCGCCCAGTTCGGTGCCGTACGAGATGCCGAAGTAGTGCAGCTCGTCGTCGCCGAGGACCTGGCGGATCAGGTCCATGTCGCGGGCCGCGTCGGTGGTGCGTACGTGGGGGAGGAGCTTCCCGGAGTTCTTCTCGCAGGCCTTGTTGAAGTCCTTCGTGCTGTCGAGCAGGGTCCGCTGCTCGGCTTCGTCGTCCGGGGTGGCGTCCTGCTGGAAGTACTCGTCGAGCTGTTCGCTGTCCTCGCATGTCACGCCGGCGCTGCGGCCGACACCGCGCGGGTCGAAGCTGACGAGGTCGTAGCGGGTACGCAGCCCGTCGTAGTCCTTGCCGAACGCGGGGAGCGTGGTGACGCCCGAGCCGCCGGGACCGCCGAAGTTGAAGAGCAGCGAACCGATGCGCCGGTCCTCGGCGCCGCTCGCCTGCGCGCGGATCAGCGCGATACCGATGGTGTCCCCCTTGGGCCTCTCCCAGTCCAGGGGCGCCTTCAGGGTCGCGCACTTCCAGTCGTCGCCGTCCGGCAGGGGCGACGGCGCGTCCCCGCCACCCTCGGACTCGGACGGTTCCGGGCAGTCCTTCCAGCTGAGCTTCTGCGCCGACAGGTCCTCGTCCGCGGAGCCGCCGTCGTCGCCGCATCCGGCGAGGGCCGCCAGCAGCAGGAGGGCGGTGGCGGTCAGAACGGCGGCACGCGGCGGGGAAGGGTTCGGCATAGACCCATCCTGAGGTCGTACAGGACGGGCCGCTCGGGGCGCGGGCCGTGCGGGTGAGGATCCCGCGTCCGCCCCTGTGGGCCGTCGCCGCCCGTCCGGCGCTCGGTGGATCGCCGGACAGGTCCCGGAACTGACCTAGAGCGCGCCCTTGCGTGTCAGGTGGTTGAAGAACAGCCATCCCGGCAGCACGGGCAGCCACAGCGTGAGAAGGCGGTACAGGAGCACGGCGGGCGCCGCGACCTCTTTGGGGAGGCCGACGGCGATCAGACCGACCGTCAGGGTGGCCTCGACGGCGCCCACCCCGCCCGGGGTGGGCGCGGCGGAGCCGAGCGCGTTCCCGGCGAGGAAGACGACGGCCACACTCGCGATGCTGATCGCGGGCATGTCCTCGCTGCCGAACGCCCGGATCGACGCGTCGAGGCACATCACGAAGCAGGCGGTGAGCAGAAGCATGCCGCCGATGCCGGTGATCAGCTTCTGCGGCCGCTGGAGGACGTCCAGCATGCGCGGGATGACACCCGCGAAAAGTGACCGCACGCGCGTGACGACGAATTTCCGCAGGAACGGCACCGAGGTCACGACGAGGACGAGGACCGCGACGGTCAGCAGACCCGCGATGACGGTCCGGGACGGAGACAAGGAGGGCGTCTTCTCGGTACCGGTCAGATAGCCGAACGACAGCAGCATCAGGATGTGGCAGCCGAGCCCGAACAGCTGCGACGCGCCGACGCTCGCCACCGCGAGTCCCGGCCGTACTCCCGCACGCTGGAGGAAGCGCGTGTTGAGCGCGACACCGCCCACCGCCGCAGGCGCCACGATCTTCACGAAGGACCCGGCGACCTGTGCCGCCACGGCCCGCATGAACGGCACCCGCTCGGGCACGAAGCCCAGCAGGCTCATGGCCGCGGCGAAGTAGCTCAGCATCGAGAAGAGCGCCGCCGCGGCGACCCAGCCCCACTGGGCGCTCTCGAAGAGCGTGCCGAACTCGATGTGCGTGAGCTGTGTCAGCAGGAAGTACGCGCCGAACGCGCCCGCGATGAAACTGATCAGCGTGCGCGGACGGATGCGCTCAAGTCGGGCCGGCTCGACCGGTGCCTGCGGCCTGATCAGCAGCACCTGGTGCCGGATCTGGGTGAGCAGGTCCTCCTCACGGGCCTCGTCCAGCGCCTCGTCGATCGCTCGCTTCTCGGCCCGCTGCTCGGCCCGTACGGTTTTCTTGTCGGGCTTCTCCAGGACCGGTCTGGTCTCCTCGGGCGTGGCCTCGTGCTCCTCGGCGCGGGCCAGCTTGGCCTGCCGGGAGGCCTCCAGGACCGCCTCGCGCTCGCGCTCCGCGCGTTCCCGGGCCAGTTTGCGCAAGGTGGCGCGGTGGGAGCGGGTGAGTGCGATGGGCTGCAGCATGGGCAGGCAGTCGGCGACCGCGTCCGGGCCGAGCACGCCGACGGCCGAGGCCACCGCGCGCTCCGCGCCGACGCGCAGGCCGAGCGTGGTCACCAACTGGGCGACGTCCATGCGCAGCATCAGCTCGCCGGCCGCGATCTCGCCGTTGCGCAGGTCAGTGAGGATCACCGTGCCGGAACGATCCACCAGAATGGCGTCACCGGCCAGCCTGCGGTGCGCGATGCGCCGCGACTGCAGCGCCTGCACCTGGTGCCAGGTCTCGCGCAGCAGGTCGTCGGTGATCTCCTCGTCCGGCAGCGCGTCGAGGGTGCGCCCGCCGATGTGCTCGTAGACCAGCATCACGGCGTCCGGACCGAGCTCGGAGGTCGCGATCAGTTTCGGCGCGTTGGCACCGGCCGCGATGGCCGCGTACGCGAGGAGCGCTTCCTGTTCCAGGGCCTGGCGCAGCGACTGGAGGCTACGGCGCGTGGTGATGCCGCGCAGGGTCAGCCGGCGCCACACGCGATAGAAGAACCCCTGCGCCTGCTGTTCCCGGTCCACCACCGTGACGTCCAGTGGGGCGCCGTCCTGGAGCGTCACGAAGTACCGGCGGCCCCGGTCGCCGTCCGCGGCCTCCGGGGTCTCGTCCCGCGCCGCGCTCACCGGGTGGAAGCCGACGTGCCGCAGGCCGGCCATCAGGGTGCGGCCGGTGGGCCGTACGTTCGGTGAGCCGACCGCGTACAGCGTCCCGTAGGCCACGCTCCAGCCGATCAGCACCGTGAGGATGATCGAGAACGGGGTCGTGTAGCCGGTGACCAGCATGGAGAAGGCGTCCAGCATCAGCACGACCCACAGGACCGCACGCCAGCGCGGCCGTCGCGACATGCCGACGGCCGTCATGTAGGCGATGACCGGCGCGAGGTAACCGTGCACCGGGTCGGTCAGGGCGTGGATGTCTCCGGGGGAGGGCTGCGTGAGGGCTTTCTGGATCGAGTCCGGAGCGCCTTTGGCGACCCACAGGTCAGTGGCGAGCGTCACACCGTGGGCGAGGACCGCGGCCAGCACACCGTCGGCGATCCGCAGCCCGTCCCGCTTGATCAGCCGCTCGATGGCGAAGGCGACCGGCACCAGGAGGATCGCGATGCTTGACGCGAGCCCGGCGATCTTGATCAACAGGTCGGGTGCCTCGTCGGTGCCCTTGTTGATGTCCTGCGCCAGCCCCGACGTCGTGCCGTGCGCGAACGCGGCGATCGACAGCAGCACGGCGACCGCGAGAACGCCCACCAGCAGGCGCATCAGGTCGGAGGGACGGTGCACGCGCGCGGGGAGCAGCGGTTCGTCGCCCTCGACCGCCTCGGCCGGGGCTTCGTCGCAGGCCACGCCGTCGGTCTCCGCGGCTCCGCTCTCCTTGCGCATGTCCTTCTTCCGGGACGTGTCCGGACTCCCGGACGTCACGCCTGTCTCGGGCGAGGCGTCCGTCCCTGGCGTCACGGACGCCTCTGTCTTCTCCGGAAGGCTCTCGTCCGTATCGTCGCCGGAATCAGGGCGCGACGAAACCTCAGAGGTGCCCTCCGCGTCTTCGGGGTGCACACCCTGCTGTTTCATCGTCTCTTCTTGGTCTCGTATCACCAGTAACCGCCCGCACGATGGTGGCATGCCCCGCTGACACAGGGGGGCATCAGGGTGCAATGCGGGGGCGCACAGTCTGCCCGAAGCGCTGTTCCGGGGCGAGGGATACACACAGTCGCCGCCGCGTCACGTTGTCGGAGGGGTGGTGCAGGATGGACCGGATGAGCGAGCAGAGCCTCCCGGCGGACGCCTTGCCGGAGTACGCGGAGCGGGTCCTCGACGTCGCCGAGCAGATCCCGCCCGGGCGCGTCATGACGTACGGAGATGTCGCGGAATGGCTGGAGGAGGGCGGTCCGCGACAGGTCGGACGGGTGATGGCCCTCTACGGAGGAGCCGTTCCGTGGTGGCGGGTCGTCCGCGCGGACGGGGCGCTGCTCCCCGGCCACGAACTGCGGGCACTGGAGAACTACCGGGCCGAAGGCACGCCCCTCAAGGCGGCGAGCAGGGCCTCCGAGGGTCACGTTCCGCGCATCGACATGAAACAGGCCAGATGGGACGGCGGTGATCGCACGGAGGGTCACACCCGACAGCTTCCGGCATCGCACCGCCACGAGGGGGACGGGTGACCCGTACGGGGGAACGCGGGCACTCCCGGGACATGCCGTACGTTCGTGATGCGGGAGACACCGGTGCCGGGAGGGAACACGGGGAAGCGCCGCTTCCACGGCATCCACCGGCGTAGCGTCGACGGCACGCGTCCCGTTCATCCCGCGGCCACCGCCCGTCCCGCGCCGCCGATCTCCCACCCGTCGCCCGAGCACGATCCCTCACCGACGGCGTCCCGCGCCGACCGTGACAATCCCCAGCACACCCACCAGGACCGGCGAACCACGTGAGCTCCTCTTCCTCCACCAGGCGCCTGTCGTACCCCCAGGGTCGACAGGGGACCCGTGGCGCTTACCGGCTGGTGCGTACCCCGCCGGTGCGGGTGGCTCCCCCTGTGCTGGACGCAGCCCAGCGCGCGGCGGTTGACCACGAGGCCGGCCCGCTGCTCGTCCTCGCAGGTCCGGGGACCGGCAAGACGACCACGCTCGTCGAGTCCGTGGCGGCCCGGATCGCCCGCGGCACGGACCCCGAGCGCATCCTGGTACTGACGTTCAGCCGCAAGGCCGCCGTGGAACTGCGCGACCGCATGGCGCTGCGCATAGGAGCGGCCCGCGCGCCCCGGGCGACGACCTTCCACTCCTTCTGCTACGCCCTGGTGCGGGCGCACCAGGACACCGACCTGTTCGTGGAACCGATGCGGCTGCTCTCCGGCCCCGAACAGGACGTGGCGGTACGGGAACTGCTCGCGGGCCAGCCCGGCCTGGAGCGGCTCGGCCTCGCCCATGTGCGCTGGCCGGACGAACTGCGCGCGTGCCTGACGACGCGCGGCTTCGCGGACGAGGTCCGCGCGGTCCTCGCCCGCAGCCGCGAACTGGGCCTCGGCCCCGACGCCCTGCAGACCTTCGCCCGGCGCATCGGCCGCCCCGACTGGCAGGCCGCCTCCGCCTTCCTCGC
The DNA here is from genome assembly GCF_003024195.1 of Streptomyces dioscori. GTDB lineage: Bacteria > Actinomycetota > Actinomycetes > Streptomycetales > Streptomycetaceae > Streptomyces > Streptomyces dioscori. The sequence continues at coordinate 35,597 of NZ_KZ679051.1, read as the reverse complement.
CGAGTACCTCGACGTGCTCGACATGCAGGGAGTGCTCGACTACGCGGAACTGGTGCACCGCGCGGTGCTGCTCGCCCGGCGTCCTGACGTGGCCGAATGGCTCGCCCAGCGGTACGACGCCGTCTTCGTCGACGAGTACCAGGACACCGACCCGGCGCAGCTGCGACTCCTGGACGCGCTCGCGGGCGGCGGCCGCACCCTGGTGGCCTTCGGCGACCCCGACCAGTCGATCTACGCGTTCCGGGGCGCCGACGTGAACGGCATCCTGGAGTTCCCGGACGTCTTCCCGCGCGTGGACGGCACACCGGCGCCGGTCGAGGTCCTGAGGACGTCCCGCAGGTCGGGCGCGGGCCTGCTGGCGGCCACCAGGCTGCTGACCCAGCGCATGCCCCTGACCCGCCTTCCGTCGGAGAAGGTACGCGCCCACAGGGAACTCGCCTCCGCACGGGACGGCGGCCAGGTGGAGGTCTACACGTACCCGACCCCGGGCACGGAGCTGGACAACATCGCGGACATCCTGCGCCGCGCCCATCTGGAGGACGGCGTTCCGTGGAAGGACATGGCCGTCCTGGTACGTGCCGGCTCCCGCACCATCCCGACGATCCGCCGCACGCTCACCGCGGCCGGCGTCCCCCTCGACATCGACGGCGACGACCTGCCACTGCGCCACGAGCCGGCGGTGACGCCTCTGCTGACGGCTCTCAAGGCGGTGGCCGTGGCGGAACTGGGGGAGCCCGCCTCGGGTGAGGCGCCTCGACCCGCTCCGCAGGAGCAGCCCCTCCAGGAGGAGCAGCCCCTTCAGGAGGAGCCGTCCGTACAGGAGGAGCGGGCCGGTGCGGACAAGCCGTCCGTCCTGGAAGAACGGGCCGTCCCGGACAAGCCGTCCGCCGTCGAAGAACAGGGCGTCCAGGGGGAGCCGCATGTCGAGGAGAGGCCGTGGCTCGATGTCGAGACCGCGCTCACCCTCCTCGCGTCCCCGCTGGCCGGTATGGACGCCGCGGACCTGCGCCGTCTGGGCCGTGCCCTGCGTGAGGAGGAGCGCGCCGCGGGCAACCACGTGCCGCCGCCCTCCGACGAGTTGCTGGCACGGGCCCTGGCCGAGCCGGAGCGGCTGGTCGCCCACGACCCCTCGTACGCGCGCGGGGCCCAGCGCCTGGGCGCCCTCCTGTGCAAGGCACGGGAGCGCCTGGCAGGGGGCGGCACGGCCGAGGAGGCGCTCTGGGAGCTGTGGGACGGCACACCCTGGCCCCAGCGTCTGGAGCGGGCCGCCCGGCGCGGCGGCGCGGCCGGCCGCAACGCGGACCGCGACCTCGACGCCGTGTGCGCGCTGTTCGCGACCGCGGCCCGCGCAGAGGAACGCACCGGCGGTCGCGGCGCCCTCAACTTCCTGGAGGAGGTCGACGCCCAGGACATCGCCGCCGACACGCTCACCCGAAGGGCCGTGCGCCCCGACGCCGTACGTCTGATGACCGCGCACCGCTCCAAGGGCCTGGAGTGGCGCCTGGTCGTCGTCGCGGGCGTCCAGGAGGGTCTGTGGCCCGACCTGCGCCGTCGCGGCTCCCTTCTGGAGGCCGACCGCATCGGACGGGACGGACTCGCGGAGCCGCTCACCCCCGGAGCGCTCCTCTCCGAAGAGCGCCGCCTGTTCTACGTGGCCGCCACGCGCGCGCGTGAGCGGCTCGTCGTCACCGCCGTGAAGGCACCCGCGGACGACGGCGACCAGCCGTCCCGCTTCCTCACCGAACTCGGCACGGAGCCCAAGGACATAACGGGCCGCCCCCGCCGCCCCCTGTCCGTCGCCGCGCTCGTCGCGGAACTGCGCTCCACCACGGTCGACCCCCGCGTCTCGGCGACACTCAGGGAGGCGGCGGCCCGCCGCCTGGGCAGACTTGCCGCGCTCGGCGACGAGGACGGCCGCCCCCTGGTGCCGTCCGCGCACCCCTACCGCTGGTGGGGCATGTACGAACCCACCGAGAGCAAGGTGCCGCTGCGCGACCGCGACCATCCCGTCGTGCTCTCCGGCAGCGCCCTCGACCAGCTCGCCAACACCTGCGCCCTGCAGTGGTTCCTGGGCCGCGAGGTGAAGGCGGACGCCCCCGCGACCGCCGCCCAGGGCTTCGGCAACGTGGTGCACGTCCTGGCGGACGAGGTCGCCTCCGGCCGTACGCCCGCCGACCTCGCCGTCCTCATGGAGCGCCTGGACTCGGTGTGGGAGGCGCTCGCCTTCGACGCGCCCTGGAAGTCGGCCCAGGAGAAGGAGCACGCGCGCGTGGCGCTCGAACGCTTCCTGAAGTGGCATGTCATGGACCGTGCCGAACGCACTCCGGTGGCCAGCGAGCACGACTTCGACGTCACCCTCGAAGCGGGCTCCTACGAAGTCCGCATCCGCGGCTCCATGGACCGCGTCGAGCGGGACGCCGAAGGCCGCGCCTACGTGGTCGACTTCAAGACCGGCAAGCAGGCACCCAGCGCCGCCGACGTGGCGCATCACCCGCAGCTCGCCGTCTACCAGCTCGCGGTCAACGAGGGCGCCGTGGACGAGGCCTTCGACGGCGAACGCCCCGAGCCCGGCGGGGCCGAACTCGTCCAGCTGCGCCAGGGTGCCCCCAAGAAGGACGGCGGCGAGACCCTGCCCAAGGTGCAGGCCCAGCAGCCGCTGGAGGGCGAGTGGGTCGGCGATCTCCTCGCCACCGCCGCGGGCAAGGTCCTCGACGAACGGTTCACGCCGACGACCGGCCAGCACTGCACGCACTGCGCGTTCCGGGCCTCGTGCAGCGCCCGCCCGGAGGGACGTCACGTCGTCGAATGACCGGGCACGACGAACGGCCTGGCACCGCCCCGGGCAGCCGTCCGCCAGGTGTCCGCCGCACGTCAGCCGCACGTCCGCCACGTGTGCGGCGGTGCGGGGCAAAAGATGTCTGCCGGGTACGAAGCGGCGCGAAGTGACATACAGCACCACGTGTGCTGACCTGCGCATCCTTCGGCCCTGCCGTCGAATCGGCACCGACTGTCAGTGGGCGAGGCTAGCCTCTCTGACGTGCCAGCCCGTATCTCCGATCCCGAGCAGCTCAAGGAGCTCCTCGGCATCCCGTTCACCCCGGAGCAGACGGCCTGCATCGTCGCCCCGCCCGCCCCGCAGGTGATCGTGGCCGGAGCCGGTTCCGGCAAGACCACGGTGATGGCCGCGCGCGTGGTGTGGCTGGTCGGCACCGGACGGGTCGCCCCCGAGCAGGTCCTGGGCCTGACGTTCACCAACAAGGCGGCGGGTGAGCTCGCCGAGCGCGTCCGGAAGGCACTGATCAAGGCCGGAGTCACCGACCCGGACGTGATCGACCCGGACAACCCGCCGGGCGAACCGGTGATCTCCACCTACCACGCCTTCGCCGGCCGGCTCCTGACCGATCACGGGCTGCGCATCGGACTCGAACCCACCGCGCGCCTCCTCGCCGACGCCACGCGCTACCAGCTCGCCGCCCGGGTCCTGCGCGAGGCACCGGGCCCCTACCCCGCGCTCACCCGTTCCTTCCCCGACCTGGTCGGCGACCTCCTCACCCTCGACTCGGAGCTGGCGGAACACCTCGTACAGCCTGAGGAACTGCGCGCGTACGACGCCCGGCTGCTGCACGAGCTGGAGGGCGCCAAGCTCAGCAACGCCGACCTGCGCAAGGTGCCGGAGGCCGCCGCCGCCCGGCGTGAACTGACCGAGCTGGTGAGCCGCTACCGGAAGGCCAAGCGCGAGCGCGACCTCCTCGACTTCGGCGACCAGATCGCCCTCTCGGCGACCCTCGCCCGCACCCGATCCGAGGTCGGCGGCATCCTGCGCGACGAGTTCCGGGTGGTCCTCCTGGACGAGTACCAGGACACGTCCGTGGCCCAGCGCATCCTCCTGGCCGGCCTGTTCGGCGGCGGCACGGGCCACCCGGTGACCGCCGTCGGCGACCCCTGCCAGGCCATCTACGGCTGGCGCGGCGCCTCCGTGGCCAACCTCGACGACTTCCCCGAGCACTTCGCGCACGCCGACGGCCGCCCGGCGACCCGCCAGTCGCTGAGCGAGAACCGCCGCAGCGGCGGCCGCCTCCTCGACCTCGCCAACGGGCTCGCGGAGCCCCTGCGCGCCATGCACGCGGGCGTGGAGGCCCTGCGCCCCGCCCCCGGCGCCGAGCGCGACGGCATGGTCCGCTGCGCGCTGCTGCGTACCCACGCCGAGGAGATGGACTGGCTCGCCGACTCCATCGCCCATCTCGTACGCACCGGCAAGGCCCCCGGCGAGATCGCCGTCCTGTGCCGTACCGCGACCGACTTCGCCCAGATCCAGGGCGCGCTCGTGGCCCGGGACGTACCTGTCGAGGTCGTCGGGCTCTCCGGGCTGCTGCACCTGCCCGAGGTCGCCGACCTGGTCGCCGTCTGCGAGGTCCTCCAGGACCCCGGGGCCAACGCCTCACTGGTCCGTCTGCTCACCGGCCCGCGCTGGCGCATCGGGCCCCGCGACCTCGCCCTCCTGGGCCGCCGGGCCCGGCTGCTCGTGTCCCACGCGCGCGTGAACGCCGACGACGACCCCGACCTGCGGCTCGCCGCAGCCGTCGAAGGCGTCGACCCGGCGGAGGTGATCTCCCTCGCGGACGCGCTCGACACCTTCCTGGAGACGCCCCTCGGCGCTGACGGGGACGACGACGGGCTGCCCTTCTCGGCCGACGCGCGCGTACGGTTCGCGCGCCTGGCCACCGAACTGCGCGATCTGCGCCGCTCGCTCGCCGACCCGCTCATGGACGTCCTGCACCGGGTCCTGGCCACCACCGGCCTTGAGGTGGAGCTCTCCGCGTCCCCGCACGCGCTGGCCGCCCGCCGCCGCGAGACTCTGTCCAACTTCCTCGACGTCGCCGCCTCCTTCGCCGCTAACGAGGGCGAGGCCAGCCTCCTCGCCTTCCTCGGCTTCCTGCGCACCGCGGCCCAGTACGAGAAGGGCCTCGACAACGCCCTGCCGGGCGGCGAGAACACCGTCAAGGTGCTCACCGCCCACAAGTCCAAGGGCCTCGAATGGGACGTCGTCGTGGTCCCTGGGCTCGTCACCGGCACGTTCCCCAGCGGCCAGGGCCGCGAGAAATGGACCGCCCAGGGCAAGGTCCTCCCGCACGAACTGCGCGGCGACGCCGAGACGCTACCTGACATCGACGCCTGGGACTCCCGCAGCATGAAGGCCTTCCACGAGGCCATGAAGGAGCACCAGCACACCGAAGAACTGCGCCTCGGCTACGTCACCTTCACCCGCCCCCGCTCCCTGCTGCTCGGTTCCGGCCACTGGTGGGGCCCCTCCCAGAAGAAGCCCCGCGGCCCCTCCGACTTCCTGCACGCCCTGTACGACCACTGCGCGGCCGGGCACGGAGAGATCGAGGCCTGGGAGGACGAGCCCGCGGAGGACGAGGAGAACCCCGCGCTGCTGGCGGCCGGCGGCGACCACGCCTGGCCGCTCCCGCTCGACGACCTGGCGATGGCCCGCCGCCGTGAGGCCGCACAGACGGTACTGGCCCACCTGGAGTCCGGCCACTCCCACGAGACCGGCCACCCCTCGGCCCCCGACGACCCGGGCTCTTACGACGACCCGGACTGGCCACCGCCGGAGGAGGACGAGCCTCCTTACGAAGAGGCCGATTTCATGGACGCGGCCCCGGACGACTGGGACGCGTGGACGCCGAACCGCCCGGAGACCCCCGGCAGCCCGGCCCCGCACCCCCCGTCGGTTCCGCACCCCAGCCCCGCCCCGGACGCCCGTCCGCACCCCCCTGAGACCACGCGCCTCACTCCCGAGGAAGCCCGCACCCTCGCCTCCTGGGACCGCGACCTGGACGCCCTCACCGGGGAACTCCTGCGTGCCCGTGAGAGCGTCACGGACGTCCCTCTGCCGGCCTCCCTGACCGCGTCCCAGCTGCTGCGTCTTGCCGCGGACCCGGAAGGGTTCGCCCAGGAACTGGCGCGCCCCATGCCGCGCCCGCCCCAGCCCGCCGCCCGCCGGGGCACCCGCTTCCACGCCTGGGTCGAAGCCCGCTTCGAAGAGCTGCGGCTCCCGATGCTGGAGCCGGAGGACCTGCCCGGCAGCGAGGCCGAGATCGCCGACGAACGCGACCTGGAAGCCCTCAAGGACGCCTTCGAGCGCACCCCCTACGCCCATCGCACGCCCTACCGGGTCGAGACGCCCTTCCAGCTCGCCATCGCCGGCCGTGTCGTACGGGGCCGGATCGACGCGGTCTACAAGGAAGAGGTCCACGCGGAAGGGGTCCACAAGGAGGGGGCCGACGAGCACGGAGAGGGGTCGGCGACGACGACGTACGAGATCGTCGACTGGAAGACCAGCCGCACCCGCACCGCCGATCCCCTCCAGCTCGCGGTCTACCGGCTCGCCTGGGCCGAGCAGCGCGGCGTCCCCCTGGAATCCGTACAGGCCGCTTTCCTGTACGTGCGCAGCGGCGAGGTCGTACGTCCCAGGAACCTCCCGGACCGGGCCGCGCTGGAACGCCTCCTCCTGGAAGAACCACCCGAAGGGGTTCCCGACGAACCGCCGGACCGGCACGCGCGCGTGGACGGATAGGCTCGTGACCATGAGCAAGACTCCGGACAGCGCCGTCCGCGCGTACACCGAGCAGCACCGCGCAGCCTTCCTCGACGACCTCGCCGAATGGCTGCGCATCCCGTCCGTCTCGGCCCAGCCCGAGCACGCCGCGGACGTACGGCGCAGCGCCGACTGGCTCGCCGCGAAACTGCGCGAGACGGGCTTCCCGACCTGCGAGGTCTGGGCGACCCCCGGCGCGCCCGCGGTCTTCGCCGAATGGCCCTCGGACGACCCTCAGGCGCCCACTGTCCTCGTCTACGGCCACCACGACGTACAGCCCGCCGCCCGCGAGGACGGCTGGGACACCGACCCCTTCGAACCCGTCGTCCGCGGCAACCGGCTCCACGCGCGCGGGGCCGCCGACGACAAGGGGCAGGTGTTCTTCCACACACTCGGCGTCCGGGCCCACCTCGCCGCGACCGGCCGCACCACTCCCGCGGTCCACCTGAAGCTGCTGATCGAGGGCGAGGAGGAGTCCGGCTCCCCGCACTTCCGCGACCTCGTCGAAGCCCGCAGGGACCGGCTGACGGCCGACGCGGTCATCGTCTCCGACACCGGCATGTGGTCCGAGGACACCCCCACGGTGTGCACGGGCATGCGCGGCCTCGCCGAGTGCGAGATCCAGCTGTACGGGCCCGACCAGGACATCCACTCCGGCTCCTTCGGCGGCGCCGTGCCCAATCCGGCCACCGCCGTCGCCCGCCTCGTCGCCGCCCTGCACGACGAGCACGCGCGCGTGGCGATCCCCGGCTTCTACGAAGGCATCACCGAACTCACCGACCGGGAGCGGGAACTCTTCGCGGAGCTGCCCTTCGACGAGGACCGCTGGCTGAGCACCGCCCGGTCCACGGCCACCTACGGAGAGAGCGGCCACACCACCCTGGAGCGCATCTGGGCCCGCCCGACCGCCGAGGTCAACGGCATCGGCGGCGGCTACCAGGGCCCCGGCAACAAGACGATCGTCCCGTCCTCGGCGATGGTCAAACTCTCCTTCCGGCTCGTCGCCGGACAGGACCCCGACCACATCGAGAAGGCCGTGCGCACCTGGGCCGCCGAGCAGCTGCCCGCCGGAATCCGCCACGAGATCACCTTCGGCGCCGCCACGCGCCCGTGTCTGACACCGCTCGACCACCCCGCCCTGCAGTCCGTCGTGCGCGCCATGGGCCGCGCCTTCGAGAAGGAGATCCGGTTCACCCGTGAAGGCGGATCGGGGCCCGCAGCGGACCTCCAGGACGTCCTCGCCGCCCCGGTGCTGTTCCTCGGCATCTCGGTCCCGTCCGACGGCTGGCACGCCCCGAACGAGAAGGTCGAACTCGACCTCCTCCTCAAAGGCGTCGAGACCTCCGCCTACCTGTGGGGCGATCTGGCCCGGAACTGGCGAGATGCACACTGAAGAGATCCCGCCGCACACGTCCTGCCGTACAACCGGACATCCGGCTGAACAGCCCGCCGAACCAACCGTTTCACCGGGGGAGTTGGAAGCACCCGTGACCACCTGGACCGACCGCACCGCCGACCGTCCCATCTCGCTCACCGCCCCGAGCGGCATCGACCGGGCCGCCCACCACCGGCTCGACGAGGCCTGGCTCGCCGCGGCGTGGAGCCACCCCACCACCCGCGCCTTCGTGGTCTCCGGCGGTCAGGTCCTCATCGACGAGACGCCCGACGGCACCACCGAACTCGTCATGACCCCGTCCTTCGAAGCGCCCCTCACCGAGGCGCACCGCTACTTCCTCGGTACCGACGACGACGGCGTGAGCTACTTCGCCCTCCAGAAGGACACCCTGCCCGGCCGCATGGACCAGTCCGCGCGCGCGGCGGGTCTGCGCGAGGCCGGCCTGCTCCTGTCACCCCGCGACGCGGGCCTCATGGTGCACGCGGTCGCCCTGGAGAACTGGCAGCGCCTGCACCGCTTCTGCTCCCGCTGCGGTGAACGCACGGTGATCGCCGCCGCCGGTCACATCCGCCGCTGCCCCGCCTGCGGCGCAGAGCACTACCCCCGCACCGACCCGGCCGTGATCATGGCCGTGACGGACAACGAGGACCGCATCCTGCTCGGCCGCCAGGTGCACTGGCCCGAAGGCCGCTTCTCCACCCTCGCGGGCTTCGTCGAGCCCGGCGAGTCCATCGAGCAGTCGGTCCGCCGCGAGGTGTTCGAGGAGGCCGGCATCACCGTCGGCGAGGTCGAGTACGTCGCCAGCCAGCCCTGGCCGTTCCCCTCCAGCCTCATGCTGGGCTTCATGGCCCGCGCGACCTCGGCGGAGATCAACGTCGACGGCGAGGAGATCGAGGAAGCACGCTGGTTCTCCCGCGAAGACCTGCGGGCCGCCTTCGAGTCCGGGGAGGTCCTGCCTCCCTACGGCATCTCGATTGCGGCCCGTCTGATCGAGCTCTGGTACGGCAAGCCCCTGCCGACGCGCGGAGCGGCCACCTGAGGCAGCCGCCGCCCGGGACCGGGGACGGGTCCTAGGCGCCGATCTTCTGCTTCACCTGGGCCAGCGAAGGGTTCGTCAGCGTCGAACCGTCCGGGAAGAGGACGGTGGGAACTGTCTGGTTTCCGCCGTTCGCCTTCTCCACGAACGCCGCGGACGCCGGGTCGTGCTCGATGTTGATCTCGTCGTACGTGATGCCCTCACGGTCCATCTGGCTCTTGAGCCGACGGCAGTAGCCGCACCACGTGGTGCTGTACATCGTCACAGTGCCCGGCATGTCTCTCATGCTCCTTCGCTGCAGGGAGGTGCGTGTTCGCAGTGAGGGGAACGTATGTGACCGGGCTGCCATTCCCGTGCGCGGGCGGGCGGGGGCGACGCGAGGACGGGCGGCGCCTGCCGTATTAGTACGACTGCAAGCGGCTCCCTGTGGACAACCGGCGCATCCGTCCCGGCCGACCTGGCAGCATGGCGGGGTGACAGCAGCATCGCATTCCACCCTTTTCCCGCAGGGCACCCACGGCTCTCAGTATTCGGCACCGCCGAGTGGGGCCGACGCGGTGCTCGAAGGGCTCGACCCCGAGCAGCGCGAGGTCGCCACCGCCCTGCACGGTCCGGTCTGCGTGCTCGCCGGAGCCGGTACGGGCAAGACCCGCGCCATCACCCACCGCATCGCCTACGGCGTGCGGGCAGGGATCCTGCAGCCCTCCAGCGTGCTCGCCGTCACCTTCACCGCACGGGCCGCGGGCGAGATGCGCGGCCGTCTCCGCCAGCTCGGCGCCTCCGGGGTCCAGGCCCGCACCTTCCACTCCGCGGCCCTGCGCCAGCTCCAGTACTTCTGGCCGAAAGCAGTCGGTGGCAGCCTGCCCCGCATCGTCGACCGCAAGATCCAGCTCGTCGCCGACGCCGCGGCCGCCTCCCGCATCCGTCTCGACCGCGGCGAACTGCGGGACGTCACCGCCGAGATCGAATGGTCCAAGGTCACCCAGACCATCCCCGCCGACTACGCGGCGGCGGCCGTGAAGGCCGGCCGCGAGGCCCCCCGCGACCGCGCCGAGATCGCACAGCTCTACGCCGCGTACGAGGACATCAAACGCGGCCGCGGCGTCATCGACTTCGAGGACGTCCTGCTGCTGACCGTCGGCATCCTTCAGGATCAGCACCACATCGCGGAAGCGGTCCGCGCCCAGTACCAGCACTTCGTGGTCGACGAGTACCAGGACGTCAGCCCCCTGCAGCAACGCCTCCTGGAGCTGTGGCTGGGCGAACGTGACAGCCTCTGCGTCGTCGGTGACGCCAGCCAGACCATCTACTCGTTCACCGGCGCCACCCCCGACCACCTCCTCGACTTCCGCACCCGCCACCCCGGCGCCACAGTCGTCAAACTCGTCCGCGACTACCGCTCCACCCCCCAGGTCGTCCACCTCGCGAACGGCCTGCTCGCCCAGGCCCGCGGCCGCGCCGCCGACCACCGGCTGGAGCTGATCTCCCAGCGCGCAGCAGGCCCCGAGCCCGGCTACGCGGAGTACGCCGACGAGCCCGCCGAGGCCGAAGGCGCCGCCCGCCGCATCCGCGACCTCATGGCCTCCGGGACGCCCGCGAGCGAGATCGCGATCCTCTTCCGTACGAACTCGCAGTCCGAGATCTACGAACAGGCCCTTGCCGATGTCGCCGTGCCCTATCAGTTGCGCGGAGCCGAGCGCTTCTTCGACCGCCCCGAGGTCAAGCGGGCCATCCACGCCCTGCGGGGCGCGGCCCGTTTCGGGGGCAACGACTCACTGCTCGACGACGCCCCCGACCTGCCCTCGCAGGTACGGGCGGTGCTGTCCGGGGACGGCTGGACCCACCAGCCGCCGGCCGGCTCCGGCGCCGTCAGGGAGCGCTGGGAGTCCCTCGCCGCCCTGGCGAACCTCGCTCAGGACTTCGCCGCCGCCAGAGCCGGCGCCACCCTCGGCGACCTCGTAACCGAACTCGAAGAGCGCGCCGGCGCCCAGCACGCCCCGACCGTCCAGGGCGTCACCCTCGCCTCCCTCCACTCCGCCAAGGGCCTGGAGTGGGACGTCGTCTTCCTGGTCGGCGTCGCCGAGGGCATGATGCCGATCTCCTACGCCAAGACCGACTACCAGATCGAGGAGGAGCGCCGCCTCCTCTACGTCGGTGTCACCCGCGCCAGACAGCATCTGAACGTCTCCTGGTCGCAGTCCCGCTCACCCGGCGGCCGCCCCAACCGGCGGCCCAGCCGCTTTCTCGACGGCCTGCGGCCCGGCTCCGTCACCACCGCGGGCCGCAGGGGCGCGACCGGCCCGGGCGGATCCGGCGGCATCGAGCGCGGAGCCCAGGGCAGTGCCCCCGACGCGCCCCGGCGGACCAGCCGCACCCCCGCCCGCTGCCGGGTATGCGGTCGCACGCTCAACGACGCCGGCGAGATGAAGCTGATGCGCTGCGAGGACTGCCCCTCCGACATGGACGAAGGGCTCTACGAACGGCTGCGTGACTGGCGTGCGGTCCAGGCCCAGGGGAGCGGGCAACCGGATTTCTGCGTCTTCACGGACAAGACGCTGATGGCCATCGCGGAAGCGGTGCCGTCCACTCCGGTTGAGCTGGCTCGCATCCCCGGCGTCCGAGCCCGCAAGCTCAACCGCTACGGAACCGACGTACTGGCCATCTGTGCAGGTCAAGAGCCTGATACCGGTGAAGACGAGGAATGATTCAAACTCGTCGAGAAAATAGTTTGCGCATGCCCCAGCAATCCCCATAAGTTCTAGAGCACGGAAACGGCGGCCTTCTCGAAGGCCCAGGTTTCGTGCTGTACTTAACAACCGACGGACCGGCTCGCCCGGTCCCAGAGACGCCGAGAGGAGGCGATTCCAGTGATCAGCATCACCACCAGCTCCGCCAGCACCGCCAAAATGACCGATCGCTCGGTCGTCTCCACCTGCCTGCTCGGCTTCTCGAACCTGGGCACCGGTCTGTCCGGCATCGCTGCCATCCGGCCGGCGTCCCCCGTGTCTCTCGCGGCACTCCCTGTCCGCGAGCGCAATGAGCGACCGATGAAGGCACTGGAAGCAGTAGAGGCACAGGCGAAGGCCTATGCCTTTGAGGCGGCCGGTGCCGGAGCCGAAAAGCAGACGCATCACACGATGTGGGCCTTCCGTGGGCCTGACCCCTGGAGTGATCCAGCCTGATCCGATGATCAGGCCGGCGCCTTCAGGGCCGCGGAACCCCACCCGGGATCCGCGGCCCTTCTGTTTGTCCCCGACCGGGGACGGCGGAGTGAAGGGGCCTCGGGACAAGACAAAACCCCGGTACCAGCCGCCAACCGGCCGACCCGGCCGGCACGACCAGACGAGGAAGACCAACCGTGCAACTCGAAGCGCACGCCCCGTCCGTACCGCCTTCCGAAACGATCACCCCGCCCGGCTCCACGGAGGACTCCACCTTGACCCCGCTCACTGCGCTGACCGCGCTCGACGACGCCATCGAGAACCTCGGCGTGCCCGTCCCCTGCCGTTCGTACGACCCGGAGGTCTTCTTCGCCGAGTCGCCGGCCGATGTCGAGTACGCCAAGTCCCTCTGCCGCACCTGCCCGCTGATCGAGGCCTGCCTCGCCGGCGCCAAGGAGCGGCGTGAGCCCTGGGGTGTCTGGGGCGGCGAGCTCTTCGTCCAGGGTGTCGTTGTCGCCCGGAAGCGGCCGCGTGGCCGCCCGCGCAAGAACCCGGTTGCGGCATGAACATCACAGGAACGATCGATCGCCCCCTGACGCACGACCCCAAGAAACAGGCCCCGATGAAGCCGTCCACCGGCGAGCCCACCGGCTCCGCGACCCCAGACTTCACTGCCACCGGCGCGAACGACTCGCGTCAGAACAGGACCCGCGAGATGCAACTCATTCCAGAAGCCCTCGCCCGTGCGCATATGCACGAGCGCATCCAGGAGGCGGAGAGGGAACGCCGGGCCATGCGCCTGGTGACTGCCCGCCGTATGCAGCGCCGGGCCGAGCGCGCGTCGCTGCGTGCCCGCCGCGCCCTGGCCATGGCGGTCATGCAGTAAGGCCCACTGGCCCAGGCGACACGAACAACCGCTGATCGCGGGGGCCGGTCCGATCGGACCGGCCCCCGCGGTGCGTCGTGCCTCACGCTCCAGCGGCCGAGTCCTTCTCGTCCGGTTCCAGTTCCAGCTCCGGTTCGGGCTCCGCGTCGTCCGGCAGGAAACCAGGAAGCCATTCCTCCAGTTCCTGCCGTAGCCGGACGGTCGCTCCCAGCTGGCACAGCACACCGATCGTGCTCAGGGTCACCCGGTGGATCAGCAGATACGCCGGCGGCAGATTGAGCTGCTTGCCCAGTTGGTGTGCGGGTGAGCGGGGATCGGCGACCCGGGCCGCCTGGTTGCGCATCCAGCCCCGGCTGAAAGTGAACTCGTCGAGCTGCGCCGGCTCGATGATGGGGAGCAGGTAGTCGAGGACTGCGTCCGGATCCAGTTCTATGGACTCCTTGACGAACCCCTCCTCGCGGAGCAGTTCGTAGACGGCCTCCGCCTCGCCGTCGAGGGTCATGCGGAGAGATGCGCCGATCGTCGACGGCAGCCCGTCCGGAAGGCGGTCCACCGTGCCGAAGTCCAGAACACCCAGCCGCCAGCCGCTCCTGTCGGCGGGGCTCTCGGAGTCGTCGGAGCTGCCGGAACTGTCGTCCGGCACGAGGCGGAAGTTCCCCGGATGCGGGTCGGCGTGCAGCAGGCCGGTGCGGGAGGGGCCTGAGAAGAGGAAGCGGGCGAGGAGCTGACCGGCCCGGTCCCGCTCCTCCGGAGTGCCGTCGGTTATCACCTCGGACAGCGGCGTTCCGTCGATCCACTCCGTCACCAGCACCTGTTCGCGCTGGTGGACCACCGCCGGCACCAGCACATCCGGGTCGTCCGCGAACTCCTCCGCGTGCGCCTGCTGCGCCTGTGCCTCCAGGCCGTAGTCGAGCTCCTCGGACACCCGGTCGCGCAGCTCCGCGATGAGCGGCTTGATGTCCATGCCCGGGATCAGCGGCCCCAGCAGCCGGGCGAAACGGCTCAGCTGGTTCAGATCGGACAGCAGGGCTTCGCCCGCCCCCGGGTACTGGACCTTGACCGCGACCTGCCGGCCGTCGTGCCAGACCGCCCGGTGCACCTGTCCGATCGAGGCCGCTGCGGCGGGTTTGTCCTCGAATTCCAGGAACAGCTCCTGCCAGTCCTCGCCCAGCCGCTCGGCCAGCACGGTGTGCACCGTGCGCGTCGGCATCGGCGGGGCCGCTTCCTGGAGCTTGGTGAGCGCGGCGCGATAGGGCCCCGCGACCTCCTCGGGGAGAGCCGACTCGAAGACGGACATGGCCTGCCCGAACTTCATGGCGCCGCCCTTGAGCTCGCCGAGCACCTTGAACAGCTGCTCGGCCGTGCGCTGCTGCAGCTCGCGGCCCACGAGCTCCGCGGACTTGCCGCCGATCCGTTTGCCGAGTCCCCAGGTGGCGCGCCCGGCGAAGCCGAGCGGTAGCGCGGCGAGCTTGGCGGTCCGGGTGACCGCCTTCCGGGGAAGATCAGACATGCGCCCTCCAAGTACCGGACAGCCGTGCCGCGTGCGGCTGTTGCCCGGCCATTGTCTCGTGCGGCCCTTCGTCTTCCGAGGTCTGCTCCCCCTTACCTTTCTCCCCGGGCCCGCAGGGGCATGCGGGATGCTGCCACACCGGGCGGGCGTGCCAGTCGAAACCGGGGACCGAGACCTCCCAGCGGGTTCCCGCACTCGACGGTAGCCCCCCGTCCAGGAAGGCCAGCGCGTGCCCCGCGGCCAGCCCCGCGACCGTGGCCGCCAGGGTCAGATCGCACGCCGGAACCTGGCGGGGCCGCCCGGAGCGCCACTGTGCGAGAAGGCGGGGCCAGGCCGGGTCCCGGTCGGTGCGTCCGCGATCGAGACAGCCCACGCAGGCCGTCTCTCCGGGCAGGACCAGCGGGCCGACGACACCCGTCCCCTCCACGACCCCGGCGAAGAGATGCGGCGTACCGGAGTGGATCAGTGGCTCGAAGGCCGCTGGGTCGGGCGCGTGGACGGCCAGGCCGTCCCGGGGCGCGACGATCACCAGTGAGAGACCCGGGTCGTCGTGCCCGGAAGCGGACCGGGCGCCTCCATGGCGGGGCGGGCGACCGGGGGCCGCTCTGCGCACCGCGCGCCGTGCGGCCTCGTCCCTGCGCTCGCCGACGGACTCCACGGGCAGTCCGCCGGGCGCCACGTCCCACGGCTCGACGCAGCCGCCGTCCTGTACGTCGACCCGGCCCACGCCCGCGCCCGCCAGCGCCGTGGCCAGGACGGCTCCGACTCTGCCCACGCCCCGCACCTGTACGCGCAGTGCGTGGCGGGCCGCAAGCCGGCGCATGGCGTCGCCCGGATCGGGAGCGACGAGGGAGAGGGAGGCGGCATCGGGCCGGAGCCGGTCCAGGACGGCCGGTCTTCCGCGCAGGGCGTCGGCGGCCGGGCCGCCGCCCGTCGCGTCGTCCAGCAGTCCGGCCCGGGACAGCCGCTCCACCAGACCGTCGACATGGCCGTCGGGCAGTCCCATCCGGCGCCCCTCGTCGCGCAGCAGAGGCAGCCCGCGGGTTCCGTCGAGCAAGGTCAGAAAGCTGCCCGTCGCCGTGTCCACCGGGCTCAGCACCATCGCGTGCGCGGGCGCCATCCCGAACTGCACGGTGTTCAGATCCCGCCAGCCGCGCCGCAGCGCGGGCTTCACCATCGGATGCATGCAGCGCCCCCCCGTACGTCCCCATTGGTCGTTCTGGTGTCCCGGTGTCCCGGTGTCCCGGTGCTCCGGTGTGGCGGTAGGCCGGCGGAGTTCGTCCTGCTCCGTCGGTCGAATGCCAGGATGCCCGCATTGCCCGAGGCGTGCCGAAAGTTATCCACAGGTGGTGGATGTTCGTCATACAAATCGAGCGCGTGGGGTGCGGTTCGGCATCGATGCGTACCGGAGACGGGACTTCCACCATGCGCAACCGGTAACGTCGGGGCGTGCCCGCCGACCCACTGCACCGTGCCGGAAACCCACAGCGCAGCACGACGAGCCAGCCGCCGAGCGGCTCGGGGGCGAGCGCGATCGAGGTCCGCAGGAGCGCGCGACGGCGTAGAACGGTCTCCGCGTACCGTGAGGGCGATCGCACCGTCGTGCTCATTCCCGCCCGGATGTCCGAGGCGGAGGAGCAGCGCTGGGTCACCGTCATGCTCGACAAGCTGGCCGCCCAGGAGAACAAGCGGGTGCTCGGCGACACGGAACTGTCCGAGCGTGCCGCACGGCTCTCCGAGCTGTACTTCGGCGGCCGGGCCCGGCCCACGTCGGTGCGCTGGGTCACCAATCAGAACACGCGCTGGGGTTCGTGCACCCCTGCCGAGGGCAGTATCCGACTCTCGCACCGCCTGCAGGGCATGCCCGAGTACGTGGTCGACTACGTACTCGTCCATGAGCTGGCGCATCTGCTCGTACCGGGCCACGGAGCCGATTTCTGGCGGCTCCTGGAGGCCTACCCGCGCACCGAGCGGGCCCGTGGCTACCTCGAAGGAGTCGTGGCAGCCGACCGGCTGCCCCACCTGCCCGCGGCGCGCGGCGAATGAGGCACGGCTGACGGCCTGACGCCGAAGACGTCCGACGGCCCGGCGTCGAACCCCTTGCCCGGACCACCGGAAGCGGGTTTGTGTACCGGGTCTGTACCGGCTTCCGCCACGGCTGGATTTTGCCGTTAGCCTAACGCGACGCACTTGTATTCGGGATGGGGGACGGTCGTTACGCATGGCCAGGGAATTCCAACGCGGCCACAAGGCCAGGATCAGTGACCTCACCGCGGGCACCGATCTGTACGTGGGTGTGCAGATCACCGGCCCGGGGCTGACCTTCGACATCAGCTGCTTCGGTCTGGACGCCGACGAACGGCTTTCGGACGACCGGTACTTCATCTTCTTCAACCAGCCGAAGTCCCCCGAGGAGTCCATTCAGCTCCTCGGCGCGCAGGCGGGCGACACGGAGTCCTTCCGCGTCACCCTCGACAAGATCCCTCCGCGGATCCAGAAACTGTCGTTCACGGCGACCGTCGACGGCGTGGGGCAGATGTCCCAGGCCGCGCCCGGGTACATCCGGATCGTGGCGGGCGGCGAGGAGGTGGCCCGGTACTCGTTCACCGGCGCCGAGTTCTCCACCGAGCGTGCCGTGATGCTGGGTGACTTCTACCTGAAGGACGTCTGGCGGTTCGCCGCGGTCGGGCAGGGCTTCGACGGCGGCCTCGACGCGCTGCTGCTGAACTTCGGCGGCGAGGTCGCCGAGGAGGAGCCGGCCGCCGAGCCCGCGCCGCAGGCCGGTGCCCCGTCGTTCGCGCCGCCGGCCCAGGCCGCCGCGCCGCCCGCGTTCGGTGCCCCCGCGGGCCACGCCGCGCCCGCGCCCACCCCTCCGGCGCCGCAGCCCGCTCAGGGTTTCGCGCCACCTCCGGGCCAGACGCCGCCACCGGCGCCCGCGCCTCCGGTGCACGCCGCGCCGACCATCATCGCGCCCCTGACTCCGCCCGGTGGCGCCCCCGTACCGCCGCCGGCACCCGCGCCGGCGCCGTACGGACAGCCGGGCCAGCAGGCCCCGTACGGCCAGGCCCCCGGCCAGACCGCACCCCTGCCGTCCGGTTACGGACAGCCCCAGGCACCTCAGGCGCCCGCCCCGCCACCCGGCTACGGCGGCCAGCCGGCTCCGCCTCCGGGCTACGGACAGCAGCCGCCGTTCGGTCAGGTGCCGGGTCCGCCCGGCGCACCGGGCGCGCCCGGTGGATACGGAGTGCCGCAGGGCGCTCCCCAGGGCGCTGCCGGTGTCACCGCGGCGCTCCAGGCCTACAAGGAGACGCCCACCGGGCAGCGCTGGACCCAGCAGAACAAGAAGATGGTCCGTGTCGACCTCGGCATGGGCGGCGACCAGGCCGTCCTGGCCCGTCAGGGCAGCATGGTGCTCTACCAGGGCAAGGTCGACTTCAGCTACAAGGGCGCCGGGTTCGCCGGCCGGCTCGTGGGCAACGCGACCGGCCAGGAGATGCAGCTCATGCGCTGTTCGGGCCGTGGCCAGGTCTTCCTCGCGGAGAACGGCGCCATGCTGCACCCCATCGAGCTGCAGGGAGACGCCGTCTGCGTCTCCGCGGAGAACGTCCTGGCCTTCGACGAGACGCTGCAGTACGAGGTCCGTCGCGTCGAGGGGCACGGCATTCCCGGAGGCGCCCTGTTCACGATGCAGTTCCAGGGGACCGGCACGATCGTCGTCAAGACGCGTGGCGTGCCCGTGGTCCTGCCCGTGACACCGACGACGTTCGCCGACTGCAACGCCGTCGTCGCCTGGTCAGCCGCCTCCCAGGTGATCGTTTCCAGCCAGGTGCGGATGCGCCGCAACGCCTATCCGGGCGACACCGGGGAGAGCGTGAACCTGCAGTTCCGCGGTGCGCCAGGCAATTTCATCGTCGTCCAGCCGTACGAGGTCTGAGGGAGCCCGTTTCATGATTCAGCAACTCGCGGGCTTCGCCCCGGCACCCGTTGCCGCGCGCATGGAGAACCACGGCAATCACATGCTCAAGGTCGCCATGCAGACCGGAAACGACCTCCTCGCGCGCGTGGGGTCGATGGTCGCCTACGAAGGGTTCGTCCAGTACGAGCCCAATCCGCCGGCCGTGCGCCAAATCGCCAAGGACTGGATGACCGGCGAGGGCGCTCCGCTGATGAAGTGCTCCGGAGACGGCCTGCTCTACCTCTCCGACTACGGGGCGAACGTCGTCGTCATCAACCTCAACGGCGACGCGATCTCCGTCAACGCCACCAACCTGCTCGCTTTCGACGCCCACCTCACGTGGGGTGTCGAGCGGGTCAAGGGACTGGCGAAGTTCGCGGGCCAGGGCCTGTGGAACACCAAGATCTCCGGACAGGGCTGGGTCGCGCTGACCTCCCGGGGCAAGCCCATCGTCGTCGACTGCGGCGGCGGCGAGGACGAGACGTACGTCGACCCGGACGCGCTCGTCGCCTGGTCCCCGAACCTCAAGGTGAAGGGCAAGCGCAGCTTCAAGGCACAGTCGCTGATAGGGCGAGGCAGCGGCGAGGCCTTCCAGATGGCCTTCTCCGGACAGGGCATCGTCGTCGTCCAGCCCAGCGAGGACAGCACCGACCGCCTCCGGGTACGGGGCTGAGGGGGGACACACACCATGCAGAGTTCGCTTTTCGCCTACAACGACCAGCAGTCCCAGGACCGCTACAGCCTGCAGAACAAGCAGATGCTGCGCGTCCTTCTGGAGGGCCACGACGACGTGCTCGCCCGCAAGGGCACCATGGTCGCCTACCAGGGCCTCGTGGAGTTCGACGCCGAGTACCAGAACTCCGGCCAGCAGCGGTCGCGTGCCCACACCGGTGAGGGCCTCGACCTGATGCGCTGCCACGGACAGGGCACCGTCTTCCTGGCCAACCTCGCCCAGCACATCCATGTGGTGGACGTCGACCAGGACGGCCTCACCGTGGACAGCAGTTACGTCCTGGCGATGGACTCCGCGCTGCACCACGAGGTGATCGCCGTGGACAGCCAGTACGGCATCTCCGGCTCCGGCAAGTACCAGCTCAACATCACCGGGCGCGGCAAGGTCGCCCTGATGACGTCGGGCATGCCCCTGATGCTGCAGGTCACGCCGGACAAGTACGTCAACTGCGACGCGGACGCGATCGTCGCCTGGTCGACGAGTCTGCGCGTACAGATGCAGGCCCAGACGCATTCCTCCGGAGTGTTCCGCCGCCGTGGCAACACGGGGGAGGGCTGGGAGCTCAGCTTCATGGGGCAGGGGTACGCGCTCGTGCAGCCCAGCGAGATGCTGCCGCCGCAGAACGCCGTCATCGGGTCCGGGATCGGGGCCCAGTACGGAGTGGGGCAGCAAGGCGCTCGGGGGCAGAATCAGGGGAATGTCTGGAGCTAGGCCCTCCGGGGGGCGCGGGGAGGGGCCGGTGGACGGGTGCCGGTCCGGTGGGGGCTTGTCGCGCAGTTCCCCGCGCCCCTGACGAGGCACTGTGTAAGGGGCGGTTGCCACGGCAACCGCCCCTTACCCGTCCATCTTCAGAGCCTCGCCCGTGTCGCGTCGAGGAGACGTACGACCGAGTCGTCCGCCACCTGTGTCACCTCGTCGTAGGCGAACCAGCGCAGGTCCAGGGACTCGTCGCTGATCTCCTGGACGGCGCCCGGCTCGGCCACGGCCGCGTACTGGACGTCGAAATGCCAGTGGCAGGGCGCCGGGATGGGATGCCGGTCGAGCCGGACGGGTCCGCCCGGGAGCGGCTTCAGACCCGCGATGCCCGACTCCTCCGCGGCCTCACGCAGGGCCGCGGCCTCCAGGGTGGTGTCCCCGGGCTCGCAGTGGCCGCCCATCTGGAGCCACATCCGCAGCTTCCTGTGGAGCGTCAGCAGCACCCTGCCCTGCTCGGGGTCGATCACGAGGGCGCTCGCCGTGACGTGTCCTGCCGTGCAGGCCTTCCACATGCCGTCCGGATGGGCCTGGAGATGGTCGAGGTAGGCCTGGCGCAGTTCCTCCTGGCCCTCGATGTCCTTCAGGACCAGGACGGCGTCGTCGTACAGGCTCACTTGTCGCTGTCGCCCTTGTCGTCGTTCTTGTCCTCGTCGTTCTTGTCGCGGGGCTCGCTCTCGTCCTTGGTGAGGTTGGGCTTTTCGGGTGAACCGCCCGCTGCCTCGCCGAGCATCTTGTCGAGTTCGGAGAAGTCCAGCTGCTCCCGGTGCACGAAGCCGTCCGGGTCGTCCAGGTCGGAGGCGGTCGGCAGCATGTCCGGGTGCTCCCACAGGTTGTCCCGGCCGTCGACCCCGCGCGCGTCCGTGAGCGAGGCCCACAGGCGCGAGGCGTCCCGCAGTCGGCGCGGACGCAGCTCCAGGCCGATCAGCGTGGCGAAGGTCTGCTCGGCCGGACCGCCCGTGGCGCGGCGGCGGCGCAGCGTCTCGCGCAGCGCGTCGGCGGACGACAGACGAGGCTTGGCGGCCGAGTGGACCACCGCGTCGACCCAGCCCTCGACGAGCGCGAGAGCGGTCTCCAGACGGGCCAGCGCGGCCTTCTGCTCCGGCGTGTCCTCCGGCTGGAACATGCCCTGCTGGAGGGCCTGCTGCAGCTCCTCGGGGTTCTGCGGGTCGAACTGGCCGACCACGTCCTCCAGCTTCGCCGTGTCGACCTTGATCCCGCGTGCGTACCCCTCGACCGCGCCGAACAGATGCGAGCGCAGCCACGGCACGTGGGCGAAGAGCCGCTGGTGGGCGGCCTCGCGCAGGGCGATGTAGAGGCGCACCTCGTCCTGGGCGATCCCCAGGTCCTTGCCGAAGGCCTCGATGTTCAGCGGGAGCAGCGCGGCCTTGCCGGCCGGGCCGAGCGGCAGGCCGACGTCGGACGAGCCGACGACCTCGCCCGCGAGCACGCCGACGGCCTGGCCGATCTGCGTACCGAACATGGCGCCGCCCATGGAGCGCATCATGCCGAGCAGCGGGCCCGCCATAGCCTGCATCTCCTCGGGCAGGACGTCGCCCATGGCCGCGCCGACGCGCTCGGCGACCGGGTCGACGAGCTCCTTCCACACCGGCAGGGTCGCCTCGACCCACTCCGCGCGGCTCCAGGCCACCGCGGAGGTGGCGCCGGACGGCAGTGACGTCGCGTCGTCCAGCCACAGGTCGGCCAGCCGCACCGCGTCCAGGACCGCGGCACGCTCGGAGGGGCCGACGCTGGCGTCCTTCGTGCCGTCGGAGGTGCCCTGGGAGACCGTCTGGCGGGCGATCTGCTTGGCCATGTCCCAGTTCACCGGGCCGCCCTCGTACGAGAGCATCTGGCCCAGTTGCTGGAACGCGGCGCCCAGGTCGTTGGGGTTCAGCGAACCGAACATGGCGGCGAGCGGGTTGTCGCCTCCAGGGCCGCCGGGCCCGAAACCGAACGGGTTGGCAGGTCCCTGACCACCACCGCTCTGCTGGTCCTTCTTCTTGCCCTCGTCGCCGTCGTCCGGCTCCTCCGGCGGAAGGCCGAATCCGAATGGGGTGTCACTCACGGGATTCCTCGGCTGTTAAGGCCGCCGGTTCGCTCCGACGGCGGCTGCCCTGCATCACCACCCAGCGTAGACACCACAACCGGTTCGGGCCTCGGTGCGTCGCCGACTCGACGGCTGCGGCAGGATGGATGCCACCTGGTACGTACGCGTCACTCGCGTTCTTACTGAAGACAACCGCTGGAGACGCCTGGTGAGTTCCCCAGATCCACAGGTTCGCGCAGCGCGAAACCTCTCAACCCACCCGTCACCCGAACATCGGCCCTCACCTGCGTCGCAGCGCGCCGACGGGACATCCGCCGTGCGCGGCCCCGTCGTGGCGATCACCGGTGCCGCGGCCGGGATCGGCGCGATGCTCACCGAGCGGCTCGTCGCCTGCGACGAGATCAAGCAGGTCATCGCCATCGACGAGCGGCGCGGCGAGTGCGCGGGCGCGCAGTGGCACATCCTCGACGTCCGGGACCCGGCCATCGCCGAGAAGCTGCGCGGGGCGGACGTCGTGGTGCACCTGGCCCTCGACCTCGATCTTGAGACGGATCCGGCGGCACGTACGGCGTACAACGTGCGGGGTACCCAGACCGTGCTCACGGCCGCCGCCGCTGCCGGGGTCCACCGCGTCGTGCTGTGCACGTCGGCCATGGTCTACGGAGCGCTGCCCGACAACGAACTGCCCCTCTCCGAGGACGCCGAACTGCGGGCGACCGCCGAGGCCACGGGGGTCGGGGACCTGCTGGAGGTCGAGCGGCTCGCCCGGCGGGCGCCCCGCGCGCATCCCGGGCTCAATGTCACCGTCGTACGCCCCGCCGTGCTCGTCGGAGGCACCGATACCGCGCTGACCAGGTACTTCGAGTCTCCTCGCCTCCTGGTCGTCGCTGGTTCCCGGCCGGTCTGGCAGTTCTGCCACGTCGAGGACCTGTGCGCCGCTCTGGAGTACGCGGCCCTGGAGAAGGTCGACGGAGAGCTTGCCGTCGGGTGCGACGGTTGGCTGGAGCAGGAGGAGGTCGAGGAGCTCAGTGGGATCCGGCGCATGGAACTGCCGTCCGCCGTCGCCCTGGGCGCGGCGGCCCGGCTCCACCGCATCGGGCTCACCCCGTCGCCGGCCGGGGACCTCGCCTACACGATGTATCCCTGGGTGGTCAGCGGGAGCCGGCTGCACGATGCCGGGTGGCGCCCCCGGTGGACCAACGAGGAGGTTCTCGCCGAGCTCCTGGGCGAGGTCGCTGGGCGGCACACCCTCGCCGGACGGCGGCTGGGCCGCAAGGACGCCACGGCGGCGGGAGCCGCGGGAGCGACGGTCGCCCTGCTGGGCACGGCCGCGCTGGTGCGGCGGGCGCGGAAGGCCCGGCGGCGGATCTGACCTGGTGCCGGATCCGCGGCACCTGCCGGGGCGACGGCGCTGCCGGACGCGAACCGGTACCGGTGCCGGTTCCTAGGTGGTGCCGCAACGGGAGGCGTTGCGGCCGGCAGCTCGTGTGCGGTCTTGTGGAAGGCTCCGACCGCCTGCGCGCGTGTACGTGTGAAAGAGCCGTTTCACGGGGCCGACGGGGTGGGGCACGATGGGGGCATGGCACCCATGAGCGACCATCCCGGTGAGCAGGCGGCGCAGGACCCCATCAAGCTTCTGGCGATCCGGGAGACCGACCTCTCCCTGGACGAGGTCTTCCGGGCCGTCGGTGACGACGCCTCCGGAGGGACCGCGCTCTTCGTGGGGACCGTGCGCAACCACGACGGGGGAGCGGACGTCGACGCCCTCGGATACTCCAGCCACCCGAGCGCCGAGGCCGAGATGAGGCGGGTCGCGGAGAAGGTCGTCGCGGAGTACCCCGTGCGGGCGCTCGCCGCGGTCCACCGCGTCGGTGACCTGCGGGTGGGTGATCTCGCCGTGGTCGTCGCCGTCTCCTGCCCGCACCGGGGTGAGGCCTTCGAGGCCTGCCGGAAGCTGATCGACGACCTGAAGCACGAAGTCCCGATCTGGAAGCACCAGAAGTTCTCCGACGGCACGGAGGAATGGGTCGGGGCCTGCTGACCGCTCCGGTTGCGTAACCCGACCCCTGCCGTGAGCGTTGGACAAGCGGATGGTTAATCTGCTGATCAGTCAGTTGTGGTGGTTCATGGGGTTGGGAGGTCGGCATGGCAGCGCTCGCCTGGTTGCTGATTCCGCTTTTCGCCGCGATCGGTGCCGGAGCCTGGGGCAGTTGGGCGGGACGGAACCGCAAGACCATCGGTGACGGCCACGAGCTCGCCGGCTACACCCGCTTCCGCGAGGCCATGGAGAAGTCGCACTCCGACGCCTGACCGGCCGTCGGGCCCCCGGACGGGCGGCCCCGACGGTCCGTTGACAGTGCTGTCCCGTACTGTCGTTCCATGCCACGCCGCACCGCGACGATGCTCGCCTCCACCCTGATGCTGATCGCGCTCCTGTGCGCGGGAGTCTTCATCAATGTGCCGTATTCGGAGATGTCACCGGGTCCGACGGTGAACACGCTCGGCGAGCACGACGGCGAGCCTGTGCTCCGGATCACCGGCCGAAAGACCTACCCGACGAGCGGTCATCTGAACATGACCACCGTCCGGGTCACCAGCGCCGACTACAACATGAACCTCGTCGAAGCCGTGTACGGCTGGCTGGCACACGACAACAAGGTGGTTCCGCACGACACGCTCTACCCCGACGGCAAGACGGAGGAGCAGTCGACGCAGGAGAACGCCGAGGAGTTCAGCCAGTCCCAGGAGAGCGCCAAGGTCGCCGCGCTCAAGGAGGTCGGCATCCCGGTGAAGTCCTGGGTGATCGTCTCCACCGTCGTCAAGGACACCCCCGCCGAGGGCAGGCTGCACGCCGGTGACGTGATCAAGGCCGTCGACGGCACGCAGGTGAAGGCGTTCGGCGACGTCGCGAAGCTGGTCACCAAGCACAAGGCCGGCGAAAAGGTCGTCTTCACGATAGTGCCCGCCAAGGAACAGGCCGCCGCTCTGAAAGAGAAGAAGACGGCGACCAGGACCGAGGAGATCACGCTCACCACCGCCAAGTCCCACGACAGCGGCGAGGACCGCGCGATCGTCGGCATCGAGGCGGGGACCGACCACAGCTTCCCGTTCACCATCGACATCAAGCTCGCCGACGTCGGCGGCCCCAGCGCCGGTCTGATGTTCGCCCTCGGCATCGTCGACAAACTGACCCCGGGGACCCTCACCGGCGGCAAGTTCGTCGCCGGCACCGGCACGATCACCGACGAGGGCAAGGTGGGCCCGATCGGCGGTATCGAGATGAAGACCGTCGGCGCCCGCGCCAAGGGGGCCCAGTACTTCCTGACGCCGAAGGACAACTGCGCGGCCGCCGCCCGTGACATCCCCGACGGGCTCACGCTCGTCAAGGTCGACACCATCGACGACGCGGTGGGCGCCCTCAAGGACATCCGTGCCGGCGACACGGACGACCTGCCGAAATGCGCCTAGGACACCAGGTCCGGGCGCACCGGCAGGCCGTGCACGCCCGGACTACTCCGCGAACGTCGCCGTGAGCGCGTCGGCCAGCCCCGGCACCAGGTCGGAGCCGGTGAGCACGTCGTTCGCCGAGTCCTTCTCGCGCAGCCGCAGTGCTGAATCACGCTTCCCGCCCCGCAGTACCGCGACGGTCATCCGGACCTCCTGGCGCTCGGGGTGCTCGGCGACCCATTTGGCCAGCCGCTTCTCGTCGAGGCCGTCCGGTACGGACGCCTCCGCGGACGGCGGCAGCATCAGCCGCTCCACGGACAGCGCGCAGCCGACCACCGAGTCCGGCCAGGCGATGGTGCCCAGGAACTCGTCCAGCGGGCTGCCCGCGGGAATCTCCTCCTGCTCGATAGGGGTGAGGGTGCCGTCGGGCACGTCTTCGGTCAGACCCAGCCGCTCGGCGAGTCCGGGTTCCTGAGAACGCAGACGGCCGGTGTCGACGAGGGCGAAGAGCCGGGCGGGCTGATCCCAGCCGAGGCCCGCGACGTACTCGTCGATTTCGAGTGCGGCGCGGGTGAGCGGACCGGCCGCCATGGGGGTGCCTGAGGAGGCGGTGTTGGACATGGTCACAATCCTGCCTCGTTCGGCCCCCGAACCGGGAACCGAGTAAAGCATTAGTAAGTTGCATAGATGGGGTCCGGCGTTTGCAGGGCCCCCGGATTCCAACAGCGAACTTCGAGGTGCGCACCTTGGCTTTCCAGATGCCGGACCGCGGCGGAGGCCCGACAGGGCCGCGGATGAGAGTGGGCCGACCGTCCCGGCGCGTCCGGACCCTGCTCATGACACTGGGCGTACTGGCCGTGCTGGCCATGGCCTTCGTCATGTTCGCGGGGTTCTGGACGGACTGGCTCTGGTACCGGTCGGTGAAGTACTCGTCGGTCTTCACGACCACGCTGTGGACCAAGATCGGTCTGTTCTTCGTCTTCGGACTGCTGATGGCCGTGGCCGTCGGTGTGAACATCTGGCTGGCCCACCGTCTGAGGCCGCCGCTCAGCGCCATGTCGATGGAGCAGCAGAGCCTCGACCGGTACCGGATGAGCGTGGCCCCGTACAAGAAGTGGATTCTTCTCGGGATCACCTCGCTGGTCGGGCTGATCGCGGGAGCCTCCGCGGCCGGCCAGTGGCGTACGTGGCTCATGTGGGTGAACGGAGTGCCCTTCAACCAGAAGGACCCCCAGTTCCACCTCGACGTGTCCTTCTACGCGTTCGACCTGCCCTGGTACCGCTTCATGCTGGGCTTCGGCTTCGCGGCCGCGATCCTCTCCCTGATCGCCGCGGCGCTGACGCACTACCTGTACGGCGGACTGCGCGTCACCAGTCCCGGAGCGCGCGCCACGGCGGCGGCCACCGGCCATCTGTCGGTGCTGCTGGGCATCTTCGTCGCACTGAAGGCGGTGGCGTACTGGCTCGACCGGTACGGCCTCGCGGTGAAGTCCAGTGACTTCAAGGCGACCGGCAACTGGACGGGCCTGAGGTACGTCGACGCCAACGCCTACCTGCCGGCCAAGACGATCCTCTTCTGCATCGCGGTCATCTGCGCCCTGCTGTTCTTCGCCACCCTGTGGCGGCGCACCTGGCAGCTGCCCGTCATCGGCTTCGGCCTGATGGTGCTCTCCGCGATCCTCATCGGCGGTCTGTACCCGGCGATCGTGCAGAAGTTCCAGGTCCAGCCGAACGAGCAGGCCAAGGAAGCGCCGTACGTCGAGAAGAACCTCAAGGCGACCCGCGACGCGTACGGCATCACGGGCACCGAGGTCACCGAGTACGCGGGCACGAGCACGACCAAGGACAAGACCAAGTTGCGCGACGACGCCGACGGCGCCGCGAGCATCAGGCTCCTGGACCCGAACGTCGTCTCGCCCACGTTCCAGCAGCTCCAGCAGGTCCGTAATTACTACGCGTTCCCGTCGAACCTCGACGTCGACCGCTACAGCAAGGACGGCAAGGACCAGGACACCGTCATCGGTCTGCGCGAGCTGAACCTGCAGGGCATCCCGAAGAGCAACTGGATCAACAACCACTTCCGTTACACGCACGGCTTCGGAGTGGTCGCGGCCAAGGGCACCAACGCCGACGCCGAGGGACGCCCGGAGTTCACCGAGTACGACCTGCCGTCCAAGGGCGACCTCGGCGAGTACCAGCAGCGGATCTACTACGGCGAGAAGACCAGCCAGTACTCGATCGTCGGCGGTCCCCAGAAGGAGATCGACTACTCCGACGACACCGGTGAGAAGACGACCAGTTACAAGGGCAAGAGCGGCGTCAACCTCTCCAGCCCGGTCAACCGGGCGGCGTACGCGGTGGCGTTCAGCGAGCCGCAGATCCTCTACTCCGGCGCGATCGGTGAGGGCTCGCGGATCCTCTACAACCGCACGCCCAAGGAGCGCGTCGAGGCGGTGGCCCCCTGGCTGACCATCGACGGCGACGCCTATCCCGCGGTCGTCGGCGACAAGATCGAGTGGATCGTCGACGCGTACACGACGACGAACGGCTACCCGTACGCCTCGCGCACCACGCTCGGGGACACGACGGCCGACTCGCTCACCGCGGCCAACAACCAGCGGGCGGTGGTGGCCCAGCAGAACCAGGTCAACTACATCCGCAACTCGGTGAAGGCGACCGTCGACGCGTACACCGGCAAGGTCACGCTCTACGAGTGGGACACCAAGGACCCGGTCCTGAAGACCTGGAAGAAGGCCTTCCCCGGGACGGTGAAGCCGAAGGGCGACATCCCGCAGGCCCTCATGGACCATCTGCGGTACCCGCAGGACCTGTTCAAGGTCCAGCGCGAGCTGCTGACCCGCTACCACGTGAAGGACGCCGAGACGTTCCTCAGCGGCAGCGAGGTGTGGCAGGTGCCGGACGACCCGACCAACAAGTCGGGCAACGCGGTACCGCCGTACTACCTCAGCATGAAGATGCCGGGTGAGCAGTCGCAGGCGTTCTCCCTGACGACGACGCTCACTCCGAACGGCCGGGACAACCTCAGCGCCTTCATGTCGGTCAACGCCGAAGCCGGCACGAGCGACTACGGCAAGATCAACATCCTGAAGCTGCCGACCGGCAGAACGGTCGACGGGCCGAAACGGGTGCAGAGCCAGTTCAACTCCGAACCGTCCATCGCCGAGTCCATCAGGCTCCTCAGAGGTGGTGACTCGGAAGTCGAGTACGGCAACCTGCTGACGGTGCCGCTCGACGGCGGACTGCTCTATGTGGAGCCGGTCTACGTACGCGGTGGTGGACTGAAGTACCCGCTGCTGCGGAAGGTGCTGGTGACCTACGGAGGCGCGACGGCCTTCGAGGACACGCTGGGTGAGGCGCTCGACAAGGTCTTCGGAGCGGAGGGTTCGACCGTCGAACCGCCGGACGAGGACGAGACGAAACCGCCGCCGACATCCAGTGATCCGACGGTCCAGGAAGCGCTCGACGACGCCCAGAAGGCCTTCGACGACGGCCAGGAAGCCCTCAAGAAGGGCGACTGGGAGGCGTACGGAACGGCGCAGAAGGACCTGGAGGACGCGCTCAAGAAGGCTGAGGACGCACAGGCCGCGGCCGACAAGAAGGCGGGCGGCAGCGACAAGGCCGGCGACTCGGGCGACAAGAAGACCGAGGAGAGCGCCAAGCCCAGCAGCAGTCCGAGCAGCAGCAAGAGTCCGGACAGCAGCTGAGCAGAGGTGAGTCAGGAGCCACCCTCGCGCCGTGGTACGGTTTGAACACAACGGCGCGGGGTGGAGCAGCTCGGTAGCTCGCTGGGCTCATAACCCAGAGGTCGCAGGTTCAAATCCTGTCCCCGCTACTGATGTCGAAGGACCCGGATCCTCACAGGATCCGGGTCCTTCTGCGTGTGCGGACGGTCAGCCCGGTGTGCGAAGACGCCCCTCGTTCACCAGTGCTGCCGCGGTGAAGGCCGCGCCGGACGGAGGGAGTTGGGTGAACTGTGTTTCACTTGTCTCTCTGTGGGCATGTCGACAAAACGCTGAAGTGACCTCACTGGCTGCGGTATACCAGGTGTACCCAGGTTGCAGGTGGTGCGACGATGGACGTTATGGGGGACAAGGCAACTCTGTTGGATACAGGGCGGTTTGTGCAGCCTTCCGACCGGGACGAGACCGGTGAGGCTGTGGAGGAGGCTCGTCAACGGCTCGCCGCGGAACAGGGCGACGCCGAGGCGATGAGTGTCCTCGGAGCCATGCTGCTCCGCCGTGGTGATCTTGACGGAGCCGAGCCGCAGCTGCGCGCTGCCACCGCGGCCGGTGACCGGGCCGCCGCCAACAACCTCGGTGTCCTCCTGCACCAGCGCGGCTACGCGGAGGAGGCCGCCGGATGGTGGCGGATCGCCGCCGTCGCCGGCTCCGCGGCCGCCGCGCACGCACTGGGCCGCCACCACCGTGAGCGCGGCGACGAGCCCGCCGCCGAGTACTGGCTGCGCCAGTCCGCCGAGCAGGGCCACGCCCTGGGCGCCTACGCGCTCGCCGACCTCCTGGAGCACCGTGGCGACCCCCGCGCCGCGGACTGGATGCGGGCCGCCGCCGAGCGAGGACACCGCGAGGCCGCCTACCGGCTCGCGCGGGCACTGGACCGTACGGCCGGGCAGGCGGACGGGGCCGCTCCCGGCAGCGGTGTCGCCGAGACCGTGGGGTCCGCGGGTGAAGCCGCCGAACAGTGGTACAGGCAGGCCGCCGCGCGCGGTCACCGCCGGGCCGCGCTGCACCTCGGGGCGATCCTGGAGAGGCGCGGCGAGCTCAAGGAGGCGGGGCGCTGGTATCTCACCTCCGCCAAGGACGGCGAGGCGCGGGCCGCCTGCGCGCTGGGATTCCTGCTGCGGGACGCGGGCGACACCGAGAGCGCGGCCGTGTGGTGGCTGCGCGCAGCCCAGGACGGCGACGGGAACGCCGCCAACGCCCTGGGCGCGCTGCACGCCGAGCGTGGCGAGACGCAGACCGCCGAGCGGTGGTACCGGGCCGCGATGGACGCGGGCGACGTGAACGGCGCGTACAACCTCGGGCTGCTCTGCTCCGAGCAGTCGCGGACCGCCCAGGCCGAGCAGTGGTACCGGCGGGCTGCGTACGCGGGGCACCGCGAGGCGTCGAACGCCCTGGCCATCCTGCTGCTGCAGGTCGGTGACGCCGCCGGGGCCGAGCCGTGGTTCTCCAAGGCCGCGGAGGCCGGCAGCGTCGACGCGGCGTTCAACCTCGGCATCCTGCACGCCGGCCGAGGTGAGGACGCGGCGGCGCTGCGGTGCTACGAGCGGGCCGCCGCGGCCGGTCACACCGAGGCCGCGCTCCAGGTCGGCATCGCCAGGCTGCGGGACGGCGACGAGTCGGCCGCCGAGCGGCACCTGCGGTGCGCCGCGGGAGGCGGCAGCGCGGAAGGGGCGTACCGGCTGGCGACCGTGCTCGACGCGCGGCGCCCGCCCGCGCCCGAACACGAGCTGGGCGAGCCGGCCACCGAGAAGAGCGAGTGCGAGGAGTGGTACGAGCGGGCCGCGTCCCAGGGGCACCGGCGGGCCCAGGTGCGGGTGGGCATGCTCGCGTCCGCGCGCGGGGACGTCGTGGAAGCGGCCAGGTGGTACCGGGAGGCGGCGGAGGCGGGGTCACGGAACGGGGCGTTCAACCTGGGGCTGCTGCTGGCGCGGGAGGGGAGTGAGCCCGAGGCCGCGCTGTGGTGGACCCGGGCCGCCGATGCGGGGCATGGGCGGGCGGCGTTGCGGCTCGCCCTTGTCTACGCGCGTCGGGGGGAGCTGGCGGAGGGGCAGCGGTGGGCCGATCGGGCGGTGTCCCTCGGGCCGGGGGAGGTTTCTGAGCGGGCTGCTCGGTTGCGGGACGCTTTGCGGCAGGAGTTGTCGGCGTAACCCTCCGGGGGGGCGGGGGAGGGGGCGGGTGGGGTGGTGGGGTTTCGCCCCGGCCGCCCCTACCCGTTCCCGTCCATGTAGGGGGCTGCGCCCCTCGCCCCCGTATCGCGCTTCGCGCTCGTCCTCAAGCGCCGGACGGGCTGAAGACTCGCGGACGGGCTGGAAGGTTCGCGGGCGGGCTGAAAGGGTGCCGGTGGCCTGGTGGGGAGTCGTTGGAATAGTGATTTGCGCTGGTCGGGTGGGGTGACGTACTGTTCAGTCATCGCCGCGGGGTGGAGCAGCTCGGTAGCTCGCTGGGCTCATAACCCAGAGGTCGCAGGTTCAAATCCTGTCCCCGCTACTGAAGACCGAGGGCCCGGAACCAGATCATTGGTTCCGGGCCCTCGGTGTTGTGCGTGGCTCCGGGAGTCACGCGGAGGACGGAGTCGTCAGGCGGCTGCCGCGCAGTTCGGGCAGAGGCCTCGGTATGTCACCTCTACGTTCGAGACCGTGAAGCCGAAGCGCTCGGAGTCGGGGAGGTCCGCCAGCGGGTTGCCGTCCGGGTGCACGTCCTTGATCGCTCCGCACTGGGCGCAGACCAGGTGGTGGTGCGGCCGGTGGGCGTTCGGGTCGTACCGCTTGGCGCGCTTGTCCGTGGCGACCTCCAGCACCTCGCCGAGCGAGACCAGCTCGCCCAGGGTGTTGTAGACGGTCGCCCGGGAGATCTCCGGGAGCCGCACCACGGCGCGCGCGTGTACCTCGTCGGCCGTCAGGTGGACGTGGTCCCCGTTCAGGACCTCGGCCACGACGCGCCGCTGCGCGGTCATGCGCCAGCCGCGTCCGCGCAGTCGTTCCAACAGGTCGCTCATACGCACAGCTTAACAGCCTGCTGGACCAGAACCCGAACAGGTGTGACTTTGGAGCTTGGATTGACTTAGACAAAGTCTATTGTAGGATCGAGCTCGGCTCTGGCTCAGGGTCGGGCCGAGAGACAGGACTGGCAAGGAATGACGCAGGAGGCGCACGTGACGCAGGGACCGCTTACGACGGAGGCCGGCGCGCCGGTGGCCGACAACCAGAACAGCGAGACCGCGGGCATCGGCGGCCCGGTCCTCGTCCAGGACCAGCTCCTGCTGGAGAAGCTCGCGCACTTCAACCGCGAGCGCATCCCGGAGCGGGTCGTGCACGCCCGTGGCGCCGGCGCCTACGGCACGTTCACCGTCACCGCCGATGTCACCGGGTACACGCGCGCCGGGTTCCTCTCGGAGGTCGGCAAGCAGACCGAGACCTTCCTGCGCTTCTCCACCGTGGCCGGCAACCTCGGCTCGGCCGACGCCGTCCGTGACCCGCGCGGCTGGGCGCTGAAGTTCTACACCGAGGAGGGCAACTACGACCTCGTCGGCAACAACACCCCGGTGTTCTTCGTCAAGGACGCCATCAAGTTCCCCGACTTCATCCACACGCAGAAGCGCGACCCCTACACGGGCTCGCAGGAAGCCGACAACGTGTGGGACTTCTGGGGGCTGAGCCCCGAGAGCACACATCAGGTGACCTGGCTTTTCGGTGACCGCGGCATCCCGGCCTCGTACCGTCACATGAACGGGTACGGCTCGCACACCTACCAGTGGAACAACGAGGCCGGCGAGGTCTTCTGGGTCAAGTACCACTTCAAGACCGACCAGGGCATCAAGAACCTGACCACAGAGGAAGCGGTGAAGGTCTCGGGGCTCGACCCCGACTCGCACCAGCGTGACCTGCGCGAGTCGATCGAGCGCGGCGACTTCCCGTCCTGGACCGTGCAGGTGCAGATCATGCCGGCGGCCGACGCGGCGGGCTACCGCTTCAACCCGTTCGACCTCACCAAGGTGTGGCCGCACGAGGACTACCCGCCGATCGAGATCGGGAAGCTGGAGCTCGACCGCAACCCGGAGAACATCTTCGCCGAGGTCGAGCAGAGCGTCTTCAGCCCCGCGCACTTCGTGCCGGGCATCGGGCCCTCGCCCGACAAGATGCTCCAAGGCCGCCTCTTCGCGTACGGGGACGCCCACCGCTACCGCGTCGGCGTCAACGCCGACCACCTGCCGGTGAACCGTCCGCACGCCACCGAGGCGCGTACCAACTCCCGTGACGGCTTCCTGTACGACGGCCGTCACAAGGGGGCGAAGAACTACGAGCCGAACAGCTTCGGCGGGCCCGTCCAGACGGACCGGCCGCTGTGGCAGCCCCTCCCCGTCACCGGCGTCACCGGCAACGGCGAGGCGCCCGTCCACGCCGAGGACAACGACTTCGTACAGGCGGGCAACCTCTACCGTCTGATGTCCGAGGGCGAGCAGGAGCGGCTGATCGGCAACCTGGCGGGCTTCATCGCCCAGGTCTCGCGCGACGACATCGCCGCGCGGGCGATCGGCAACTTCCGGCAGGCCGACGAAGACTTCGGCAAGCGGCTGGACGCCGCGGTCCAGGCCCTGCGCGGCTGACACCAGCACTGGATCGCTTGCCGTAGAGAGCGGGCCGGATTCCCTCGTACCGGGGAGCCGGCCCGCTCACCTTTTCTCAGGCGGGAGCGGGCTGACGCAGTGGTGCCCAGCAGCGGATGATGTCGCGGACCGACACGATGCCGACCGGTTCGCCCCGGTCGAGGACGATGAGGTGACGGAAGCCGCCGTGGGCCATCGCCCTGGCGGCCTCGTCCAGCGTCCAGGTCGGGGCCGCGAAGACCACGTCGGTGGTCGTGTGCGCGTGCGCCCGCTCGGTGTCCGGGTTCTGGCCCAGGCCTACGGAGTTGAGGATGTCGCGCTCGGTGAGGATGCCGATCCCGATGCCGTCGGGATCGAGGACCACGGCCGCCCCGATGCGGCGCGCGGCCATCAGGGTGGAGGCCTTCCGGAGGGTGTGGGCGGGGCCGATGGTGAGGACCACCGTGCTCATGGCGTCGCGGACGAGCATGGACGGAGCCACCTCCTACGAATCCGTTCGTTAACGAATTCACAAGTTCACAAGTGGGGGGACTCTCAGAGTCGCAGTTAAAGGGAGGGTCAACAAGAGGGCGTACGGGGCCGGTTCGGGGCGCGTGGCGGGCCCTCCGTGACCCGGACGATCCCACGCGCCCCACGAGCGCCGAGCGGGTACGTCGACCAGTACTGCCGGTACTGCCAGTACTGCCGGTACTGCCGGTACTGCCGGTACTGCCAGTACTGCCAGTACTGCCAGTACTGCCAGTACCGCTAGTACCGCTGGTTCAAGTAGCCCAGCAGTTCGTCGTGGAGGATGCCGTTCGAGGCCGCCGCGTTGCCGCTGTGCGGGCCCGGGCGGCCGTCGAGTCCCGTGAAGGAGCCGCCCGCCTCGGTCACCACGATCGCGGTGGCCGCCATGTCCCAGAGCGAGAGTTCGGGCTCCGCGCAGATGTCGACCGAGCCCTCGGCGACCATCATGTAGGGCCAGAAGTCGCCGTACGCGCGCGTGCGCCACACCTCCCGGGACAGGTCCAGGAAGCCGTCCAGCAGGCTGCGTTCCTCCCAGCCGCTCAGCGAGGAGTACGCGAAAGAGGCGTCCTTCATCTGCGAGACCTGGGAGACCTTCAGGCGGGACGCGGACGACAGGCTGCGGCCGGTGAAGGCGCCGTGGCCCTTCGAGGCCCACCAGCGGCGGGCGAGCGCGGGTGCGGAGACCACGCCGACGACCGGCTGGTAGCCGCCCTCGCCCGCCTCCATCAGCGCGATCAGGGTGGCCCAGACGGGGACTCCGCGTACGTAGTTCTTGGTGCCGTCGATCGGGTCGATCACCCAGCGGCGGGGGCCCGTGCCCTCGAC
Organism: Streptomyces dioscori; assembly: GCF_003024195.1. Taxonomy (GTDB): domain Bacteria; phylum Actinomycetota; class Actinomycetes; order Streptomycetales; family Streptomycetaceae; genus Streptomyces; species Streptomyces dioscori. Next base: position 373 of record NZ_KZ679051.1, on the reverse strand, counting down.
CCCGTACTCCTCGCCCAGGATCGCGTCCCGTGGCCGTGCCCGTCCGAGGTGGCCGCGGATCAGTTCCTCGGCGGCCTTGTCGGCCTCGCTGACCGGGGTCATGTCCGGCTTGGTCTCGACCTTGAGGTCGAGGGCCTTGAACCGGTCCATCGTCGCGGCGTCGGCGGCGTCCGCCAGGACGTGGGCTAGGCGCAGGTCATCGCGATAGTCGGGCATGGGGGAACGGTACCGCTCCGGGGGGTGCGGCTATAGGGCTGGGGTTGTGGAGAGGGGGTGGGGGTGGGGTGAGGCGGGGCGGGGCGGTTGTCGGGTGCGGGTCGGTTGTGGCTGGCCGCGCAGTTCCCCGCGCCCCTGAAAAGCTGCGCAGTTCCCC
>NZ_KZ679050.1 GCF_003024195.1 Streptomyces dioscori | reverse complement strand
CCCTTGGCCGCCAGCTCCTCCGCGTGCTTCTCGTCGTCCGTCCAGCGCGAGTTGCCGCCGTCCACGACCACGTCACCGGGCTCAAGCAGCTCGCCGAGCTCGTCGATCGTGGACTGGGTCGCGGCACCGGCGGGAACCATCACCCACACCACTCGCGGACCTTCGAGCTTCCCCACCAGCTCGGCCAGGCTGCTCACGTCGGCGAGCTCCGGATTGCGGTCGTATCCGATGACGGTGTGGCCTGCGCGGCGGATGCGCTCGCGCATGTTGCCGCCCATCTTGCCGAGCCCGATGAGACCAAGCTGCATGGCAGTCATGTCAGTTCACTTCTTCCGGAGAGTGCGGTACGTGGCCACGAGGGCGCTGGTGGAGGAGTCGAGGCCGGGGACGTCGGCGCCCTCGGTGAGGGCGGGTTCGACGCGCTTGGCGAGGACCTTGCCGAGCTCGACGCCCCACTGGTCGAAGGAGTCGATGTGCCAGATCGCGCCCTGCACGAACACCTTGTGTTCGTAGAGGGCGATGAGCTGGCCGAGGACCGAGGGGGTCAGTTCGCGCGCGAGGATCGTGGTCGTCGGGTGGTTGCCCTTGAACGTCTTGTGCGCTACCAGCTCCTCGGCCACGCCCTCCGCCCGCACCTCCTCCGGTGTCTTGCCGAAGGCGAGCGCCTGGCCCTGGGCGAAGAGGTTCGCCATCAACAGGTCGTGCTGGGACGCGAGTTCGCCGCCCAGTTCGGCGACCGGGTTGACGAAGCCGAGCAGATCGGCGGGGATCGTCTTCGTGCCCTGGTGGATCAACTGGTAGTAGGCGTGCTGCCCGTTGGTGCCGGGGGTGCCCCAGACGACCGGGCCCGTCTGCCATTCCACGGGGTGCCCGTCGCGGTCCACGGACTTGCCGTTGGACTCCATGTCCAGCTGCTGCAGGTACGCCGTGAACTTGGACAGGTAGTGCGAGTACGGCAGCACCGCGTGCGACTGGGCGTCGAAGAAGTTGCCGTACCAGACGCCCAACAGGCCCAGGAGCAACGGCACGTTGGACTCGGCAGGGGCGGTGCGGAAGTGCTCGTCGACGAGGTGGAAGCCGTCGAGCAGCTCACGGAAGCGGTCCGAGCCGATCGCGATCATCAGGGACAGCCCGATCGCGGAGTCGAACGAGTAGCGTCCGCCGACCCAGTCCCAGAACTCGAACATGTTCGCGGTGTCGATGCCGAAGTCGGCGACCTTCTCCGCGTTCGTCGACAGCGCCACGAAGTGCTTCGCCACGGCCGAGCCGTCACCGGTCTGCGCCGTGCCGCCGAGTCCGGCGAGCAGCCAGGACCGCGCCGAGGTCGCATTGGTGATCGTCTCGATGGTGGTGAAGGTCTTCGAGGCGACGATGAACAGCGTCTCGGCCGGGTCCAGGTCGCGGACCGCCTCGTGCAGGTCGGCCCCGTCGACGTTCGACACGAACCGGACCGTCAGGTCGCGGTCGGTGAAGGACCGCAGCGCGTCGTACGCCATCGCCGGGCCCAGGTCGGAGCCGCCGATGCCGATGTTGACGACGTTGCGGATACGCCGGCCGGTGTGGCCGGTCCACTTGCCGGAGCGGACCTGCTCGGCGAAGCCGGCCATCCGGTCGAGCACGGCGTGCACCTTCGGCACGACGTTCTCGCCGTCGACCTCCACGACCGCGTCCCGCGGGGCGCGCAGCGCGGTGTGCAGGACCGCCCGGTCCTCCGGCGTGTTGATCCGCTCGCCGCGGAACATCGCGTCGCGCAGGCCGAACACGTCGGTGGCGGTGGCGAGTTCCTGGAGCAGCGCGAGCGTCTCGTCGGTGATCAGGTGCTTCGAGTAGTCGATGTGCAGGTCGCCCACGCGCGCGGTGTAGCGCTCGGCGCGCTGCGGGTCCGTCGCGAACAGCTCACGCAGGTGCGCGTGCAGGAACGGCCCGGCCCGGTGGTCCTCCAGAGCGGTCCACTCGGGGCGGCGGGTGAGCTTCGGTGAGTCAGACACGGCTCTCCCTCTGGGCGTCGTCCCCGTGCAGGGCGACGGCGTACATCTCGTCCGCGTCGAGTCGCCGCAGTTCCTCGGCGATCAGCTCGGACGTGCTGCGGACCTTCAGCGCGAGGGTGCGCGAGGGCTGGCCCGGCAGGGACAGTGTCGCGAGGGGGCCTTCGGGGCGGTCGATGACGATCTCGCCGTTCGCGGTTCCGAGCTTCACGGCGGTGACCACGGGTCCCGCGGTGACGACCCGGTCGACCGGGACCTGGAGGCGGGCCTCCAGCCAGCGGGCCAGCAGTTCGGCGCTCGGGTTCTCGGCCTCGCTCTCGACGGTGGCCGTGATGATCCTCGTACGGGCCTGGTCGAGGGCGGCGGCGAGCATGGAACGCCACGGCGTCAGCCGGGTCCAGGCCAGGTCGGTGTCGCCCGGCGCGTACGCGGCGGCACGCGCCTCCAGGGCCTCAAGCGGGGTCTCCACGGCGTACATGTCGGTGATCCGGCGCTGCGCGAGGGCGCCCAGCGGGTCCTTGACCGGGACCTTCGGCGCGTCCACCGGCCACCAGACGACGACGGGCGCGTCCGGGAGCAGCAGCGGCAGGACCACCGAGTCGGCGTGGTCGGACACCTCGCCGTACATGCGCAGGATGACCGTCTCGCCGGTGCCGGCGTCCGCGCCGACCCGTACCTCGGCGTCGAGGTGGGAGTTCGTGCGGTCGCGCGGGGTGCGGGCGTGCCGCTTGATGACGACCAGGGTGCGCGAGGGGTGCTCGTGCGAGGCCTCCTCGGCCGCCTTGATCGAGTCGTAGGCGTTCTCCTCGTCCGTCACGATGACCATCGTCAGGACCATGCCCACGGCTGGCGTGCCGATGGCGCGGCGACCCTGCACGAGGGCCTTGTTGATCTTGCTTGCCGTGGTGTCGGTCAGGTCGATCTTCATGGCCTGCGCCAGCTCCGTCCGTCTCGTGCGAGCATCTCGTCGGCTTCCCCGGGGCCCCAGGTGCCCGAGGCGTACTGCGCGGGTTTGCCGTGCGTGTCCCAGTAGCCCTCGATCGGGTCGAGGATCTTCCAGGACTCTTCCACCTCCTGGTGGCGGGGGAAGAGGTTGGCGTCTCCGAGCAGTACATCCAGGATCAGGCGTTCGTACGCCTCCGGGCTGGACTCCGTGAACGACTCGCCGTACGCGAAGTCCATCGACACGTCCCGGATCTCCATCGACGTACCCGGCACCTTCGATCCGAAGCGCACCGTCATGCCCTCGTCCGGCTGGACGCGGATGACGATCGCGTTCGCGCCGAGTTCCTCGGTGGCGGTGGAGTCGAAGGGGGAGTGCGGGGCGCGCTGGAAGACCACCGCGATCTCGGTGACCCGCCGGCCGAGACGCTTGCCGGTGCGCAGGTAGAAGGGGACGCCCGCCCAGCGGCGGTTGTCGACCTCCAGCTTGACGGCCGCGTACGTGTCGGTCGTCGACCCGGGGTCGATGCCGTCCTCGTCGAGGTAGCCGCGCACCTTCTCGCCGCCCTGCCAGCCCGTCGCGTACTGCCCGCGGACCGTGTGCTCGCCCAGGTTCTCCGGCAGCTTCACGGACTTGAGGACCTTGAGCTTCTCGGTGAGCAGCGAGTCGGCGTCGAAGGCGATGGGCTCCTCCATCGCGGTGAGCGCCATCAGCTGCAGGAGGTGGTTCTGGATGACGTCACGGGCGGACCCGATGCCGTCGTAGTAGCCCGCACGGCCTCCGATGCCGATGTCCTCGGCCATCGTGATCTGTACGTGGTCGACGTACGACCGGTTCCAGATGGGCTCGTACATCTGATTGGCGAAGCGGAGCGCCAGGATGTTCTGGACGGTCTCCTTGCCGAGGTAGTGGTCGATCCGGAACACCTGCTCCGGGTCGAACACCTCGTGCACCACGCGGTTCAGCTCACGCGCGCTCTTCAGGTCGCGGCCGAACGGCTTCTCGATCACCCCGCGCCGCCAGGAGCCCGCGGGCGCCTCGGCGAGGCCGTGCTTCTTGAGCTGCTTGACGACCTTGGGGAAGAACTTCGGCGGTACGGATAGGTAGAAGGCGTAATTGCCGCTCGTACCCCGGGACTTGTCCAACTCGTCGACAGCGGCGCGCAGTTGATCGAACGCCTGGTCGTCGTCGAAGTCACCCGGGATGAACCGCATGCCCTCGGCGAGCTGCTGCCAGACCTCCTCGCGGAACTCGGTGCGCGCGTGGTCGCGGACCGAGTCGTGCACGATCTGCGCGAAGTCCTCGTCCTCCCAGTCGCGCCGCGCGAACCCGACGAGCGAGAAGCCCGGCGGCAGCAGGCCGCGGTTGGCCAGGTCGTAGACGGCCGGCATGAGCTTCTTGCGGGACAGGTCGCCGGTCACCCCGAAGATGACGAGCCCGGAGGGCCCGGCGATCTTCGGCAGCCGGCGGTCCTGGGGGTCACGGAGGGGATTGACCCACCCGTCACCCTGCTCCAGCACCTCGGCGAGCGACTGCGGCGCGAGATCGGCGCCGGCCGCGTCGGCGGCGGCGACCGCCGCAGTGTCCGAGACCGAGCCGTCCGCGGTGACGGCGACAGCACCGGCCTTCGCACGGCTCGGCGCGGCCTTCTTGGCATCGGCGGTCTTCGCGGCACTCGCGGTCTTCTTGGCTCCGGCTGCCTTCGCGGCACCCGAAGCCTTCGTAGCACCAGCGGTCTTCGCGGCACCCGCGGTCTTCCTGGCGCCAGCGGTCTTCGCGGCACCCGTGGCCTTCTTGGCGCCCACGGCCTTGGTTGCGCCCACGGCCTTGGTCGCACCCGCGGCCTTCTTGGCACCGGCGGTCTTCTTGGTGCCCACGGCCTTCGCGGCACCCGAAGCCTTCTTGGTGCCCGAAGCCTTCTTCGTAGGCGCGGTCTTCTTCGCCGAGGTGGCGACGGCAGGCGCGGCCGCCGCCGTGCCCGCCGTCTCCGACGGGGTTCCCTCGGGAGGGTTCTTGCTCATTCGCTGTCAACTCCCTTGCTGTTCAGCGAGACCGTGACCGCGTCCAGCAGCTCGCCCCAGGCCACCGCGAACTTCGCGACGCCCTCGGTCTCCAGCTGCCCGACGACCTCGTCGTACGAGATGCCCTGCTTCTCGACGGCGTCCAGGTCCGCGCGGGCCTGTGCGTAGCCGCCGCTCACCGTGTCGCCGCGGATCTCGCCGTGGTCGGCGGTGGCGTTCAGCGTGCCCTCGGGCATCGTGTTGACCGTGCCGGGCGCGACCAGCTCGTCGACGTACAGCGTGTCCTTGTAGGACGGGTCCTTGACGCCGGTCGACGCCCACAGCGGACGCTGCTTGTTGGCGCGGGCGCCACCGAGGGCGTTCCAGCGCTCCGAGTCGAAGACCTGCTCGTACGCCTCGTACGCGAGCCGCGCGTTGGCCAGCGCGGCCCTGCCCTTGAGCGCGAGCGCCTCGTCCGTGCCGACCTTCGTCAGCCGCTTGTCGATCTCGCTGTCGACGCGGGACACGAAGAAGGAGGCGACGGAGTGGATGGTGGCGAGGTCCAGGCCCTTGGCCTGTGCCTTCTCCAGGCCGGCCAGGTAGGCGTCCATGACCTCGCGGTAGCGCTCCAGCGAGAAGATCAGCGTGACGTTGACGCTGATGCCGAGGCCGATGACCTCGGTGATCGCGGGCAGTCCGGCCTTCGTCGCCGGGATCTTGATCATGACGTTCGGGCGGTCGACCAGCCAGAAGAGCTGCTTGGCCTCGGCGACCGTCGCCTTCGTGTCGTGGGCGAGGCGCGGGTCGACCTCGATGGAGACCCGGCCGTCCCGGCCGCTGGTCGCGTCGTACACGGGCCGCAGTATGTCGGCGGCGGCGCGGACGTCGGCGGTGGTCATCATCCGTACGGCCTCGTCGACCGTGACGCGGCGGGCGGCGAGGTCGGCGAGCTGCTCCTCGTACCCTTCGCCGGAGCCGATCGCGGCCTGGAAGATGGAGGGGTTGGTGGTGACGCCGACGACGTGCCGGGTCTCGATCAGTTCGGCGAGGTTGCCGGACGTGATGCGCTTGCGGGACAGGTCGTCGAGCCAGATGGAGACGCCTTCGCCGGAGAGGGCCTTCAGGGGTTCGGCGGTGGTGATTGTCTGAGTCGTGATTGTCTGGGTCACAGTGATCATCTTCCTTCGTGCAGTCGGACTAACCGCGGGCGGCGGCGACGGATTCCCGCGCGGACGCGGCGACGTTCTCGGCGGTGAAGCCGTACTCGGCGAACAGGACCTTGGCGTCGGCGGAGGCGCCGAAGTGCTCCAGGGAGACGATGCGTCCGGCGTCACCGACGTACCGGTACCAGGTGAGACCGATGCCCGCCTCGACCGCCACGCGGGCCTTCACGGCTGTCGGCAGGACACTCTCCCGGTACTCGGCGGACTGCTCCTCGAACCACTCCACGGACGGCATCGACACCACCCGGGTGCCCAGTCCCTCGGCTTCCAACTGCTCGCGTGCCGCCACGGCGAGCTGCACCTCGGAGCCGGTCGCGATGAGGATCACGTCGGGCGCCTCGGTGGAGGAGTCGCGCAGAACGTAGCCGCCCTTGGCCGCGTCGGCGTTGGCCTCGTAGGTCGGTACACCCTGACGGGTGAGGGCCAGGCCGTGCGGGGCCGGGTTCACCGCGTGCCGCCGGGTGATCTCGGCCCAGGCGATCGCGGTCTCGTTGGCGTCGGCGGGGCGCACGATGTTCAGCCCGGGGATGGCGCGCAGCGAGGCCAGGTGTTCGACCGGCTGGTGGGTCGGGCCGTCCTCGCCGAGGCCGATGGAGTCGTGCGTCCACACGTACGTGACGGGGAGCTGCATGAGGGCGGACAGGCGGACGGCGTTGCGCATGTAGTCGGAGAACACCAGGAAGGTGCCGCCGTAGATACGGGTGTTGCCGTGCAGCGCGATGCCGTTCATCTCCGCGGCCATGGAGTGCTCGCGGATGCCGAAGTGGATCGTGCGGCCGTACGGGTCGGCCTCGGGGAGCGGGTTGCCCTTGGGGAGGAACGACGAGGTCTTGTCGATGGTGGTGTTGTTCGAGCCCGCGAGGTCGGCGGAACCGCCCCACAGCTCGGGAAGCACCCCGCCGAGAGCCTGCAGCACCTTGCCGGAGGCCGCGCGGGTCGCCACGGACGTGCCGGTCTCGAACACCGGCAGCGCGCTCTCCCAGCCCTCGGGCAGCTGTCCGGCGACGATCCGGTCGAAGAGCTTGGCGTGTCCGGGCCGCGCGGTGCGCCACTCGGCGAGTTGCTTGTTCCAGGCGGCGTGCGCCTCGGCGCCGCGGTCGAGGGCGCGACGGGCGTGGTCCAGGACCTCGTCCGACACCTCGAAGGACCGCTCGGGGTCGAAGCCGAGGAGGCGCTTGGTGGCGGCGATCTCGTCCGCGCCGAGGGCCGAGCCGTGCGAGGCCTCGGTGTTCCGCGCGTTCGGGGCGGGCCAGGCGATGATCGTGCGCATCGCGATGATCGAGGGCCGTCCGGTCTCGTTCCTGGCGGCGGTCAGGGCCTCGTACAGCGCGGCCACGTCGATGTCACCGGCCGTGTCGCCGTCCGTCGAGGGCTCGATCCGCTGGACGTGCCAGCCGTACGCCTCGTACCGCTTCAGGACGTCCTCGGAGAAGGCCGTGGCGGTGTCGCCCTCGATCGAGATGTGGTTGTCGTCGTAGAGGAAGACGAGGTTGCCGAGCTTCTGGTGGCCGGCGAGGGAGGACGCCTCGGCGGAGATGCCCTCCTCCAGGTCGCCGTCGGAGACGATGCCCCAGATGGTGTGGTCGAAGGGGGACTCGCCCTCGGGGGCGTCCGGGTCGAAGAAGCCGCGCTCGTAGCGGGCGGCCATCGCCATGCCCACCGCGTTGGCGACACCCTGGCCCAGCGGGCCCGTGGTGGTCTCGACGCCGGCCGTGTGGCCGTACTCGGGGTGTCCCGGCGTCTTCGAGCCGTGGGTGCGGAACGCCTTCAGGTCGTCCAGCTCCAGCTCGTAGCCGGAGAGGAAGAGCTGGGTGTAGAGCGTCAGCGAGGTGTGGCCGGGGGAGAGGACGAAGCGGTCGCGGCCGGTCCACTCCGGGTCGGCGGGGTCGTGACGCATCACCTTCTGAAAGAGGGTGTACGCGGCCGGGGCCAGACTCATCGCGGTGCCGGGGTGGCCGTTGCCGACCTTCTGCACGGCGTCGGCCGCCAGCAGCCGGGCCGTGTCGACGGCTCGACGGTCCAGGTCGGTCCACTCCAAGCTGTCAGGTGTCTGCGCGCTCATCTTCAACAAATCCTCACCGGAAGCCCGATAACTGCTCTGATGCCTTCAACCTTAAAAGTCAGACTTTTACTGGGGAAGGTGCCCCTGTGTCAGCCTTTGGTGAAAGTGGGACAACGACCACGGGACCGAGCCGGTAAGAGAAGGACATGGCGGACACAAGTACTCAATTCGAGGACGGATTCAAGGGCGGGTACGGAGACGGGCACGAAGGCGGGCACGAAGTCGGGCACGAGGGTGGACGTGAGAGCGGACATGACGGCGGCCGGACCGGGATCAAGACCTTTCCCTTCCCCGTCGACCTCAGCGTCCTCGGTGTCGGCATGCAGGTGGGCCCGATGGAAGCAGGCCGCAGCTGGCATTCGGGTGAACAGATCGAACGCGTCCACCGCATCGACTTCCATGTGGTCCTGCTCTTCCGGGGCGGCCCCGTCCGGCACATGATCGACTTCGACGAGTACGAGGCCGGGGACGGCGAGATCCTCTGGATCCGGCCCGGACAGGTGCACCGCTTCTCCTCCGCGGCGGACTACCGCGGCACCGCCCTGATCATGCAGCCGGGCTTCCTGCCCCGCGCCACCGTCGAGGCGACCGGCCTCTACCGCTACGACCTGCCCCCGCTGCTGCGCCCCGACCGGGACCAGCTCACCGCGCTGGAGCACTCCCTCGCCCAGCTGGAGCGCGAGTACGTCGACACGGGCACCCTGCCGCTCAGCCTGCACACCGCCGTGCTGCGGCACACCCTGACCGCGTTCCTGCTGCGCCTGGCCCATCTGGCGGCCGGCGCCGCCGACGCGGCCCACGCGCAGGCGGACAGCACCTTCACCCGCTTCCGCCAGGCCGTCGAGAAGGGCTTCGTCACCAACCACAGCGTCAGCGCGTACGCCGACGCCCTCGGCTACTCCCGGCGCACCCTCGTCCGCGCGGTCCGCGCCGCCACCGGTGAGACACCCAAGGGGTTCATCGACAAGCGGGTCGTCCTGGAGGCCAAGCGCCTGCTGGCCCACACGGACATGCCGATCGGCCGCATCGGCGCCGTCGTGGGCTTCCCGGACGCGGCCAACTTCTCCAAGTTCTTCGTCCAGCACACCGGCACGACACCGGTGGCGTTCCGGGCGGAGCTGCGCTGAGACCCCGTAACCGCGCGGATACGTCTGTGGAGGGGCGGCCCGGCCGGGCCGCCCCTCCACAGATACCTGACGGTGGTGACTACGGACTCAGCGGCCGAAGTTGAACCAGTTCACGTTCACGAAGTCCGCCGGCTGGCCGCTCGTGAAGGTCAGATAGACGTCGTGCGTGCCGGTGACGTCGCTGATGTTCGCGGGCACGGTCCGCCAGCTCTGCCAGCCACCGGTGTTGGCCAGCGCGAAACTGCCGATGGGTGTGCTCGTACGGCTGTCGAGGCGGACCTCGACCAGACCGCTGACGGCGTTGCCCGCGCCGCTCGCGACCCGGGCGACGAACTGCCTGGCCGCCGTGGAGCCGAAGTTGACGCCCTTGTACTGCACCCAGTCGCCGTTGGCGAGGGCGCCGATGTTCTGGCCGCCGCCCGAGTCGGTGGTGGTCTCGGTGATCGTGCCGCTCTGCCCGTCGAACGACTCGGCCTGGATCGCGCTGTACGCGTCACGGTTGCCGGTCGGCGGAGGGGTGGTGCCGCCGCCCGACGTGAGTACCTGCACGTAGTCCACGACCATCGGGTTGCCCGGCACCGTGGCACCGTCCGGGCCACCGCCGAAGGCGTCCACGAAACCGCCGCCCATGGCCACGTTCAGGATGATGAAGTACCCGTGGTTCGTGGCGTTCGCCCAGGTCGTCGCGTCGACCTGATTGGCCCGTACGGTGTGGTAGTTGACGCCGTCGACGTAGAAGCGGATCTCCTCCACGCTCGTCGAGCGGTCCCACTCCAGGCCGTACGTGTGGAAGCCCGCCTGGCAGGTCGTGCCGGGACAGGCGCGGGAGCCGCCGATGCCGGTCGTCTCGTTGCAGGGGCCGCCCGGGTTGGTGCCGCAGTGCATGGTGGACCACACGGTGTTGAGGCCCTGGACGTTCTCCATGATGTCCAGCTCGCCGACGGCCGGCCAGTTCTGGTAGTTGCCGCGGTAGGGCGCGCCCAGCATCCAGAACGCCGGCCAGTACCCGCGGGCGGCCGTGCCCGTCACGTTGGGCATCTGGATACGGGACTGGACCCGCAGCTTGCCCCCGGCGGGCGGCTGGAAGTCGGTGCGGTTGGTCTCGATGCGGCCCGAGGTCCAGTTGCCGGAGGCGTCGCGCCGCGGGGTGATGCGGAGGTTCCCGGCGCCGTCCAGTGCCACGTTGTTGGTGCTGGACGTCATGTTCTCGATCTCGCCCGTGCCCCAGTTGGAGGGGCCGCCCGGGTAGCCGTGGCCGGTCGCGTACTGCCAGTTCGCGGTGTTGACGCCGGTGCCCGCGGAGCCGTTGAAGTCGTCGACGAAGACCTGGGTCCAGCCGCTGGGCGGCGCGGGCGCGTCCGCCTGTGCCGCCGAGGCCCCGGCCGCCGCCAGGCTCAGCACGCCGACGAGCGCGATGACCGAGCGCCTTATTCGACCGGGTCTTGCGGGGGTGCCGGAAGTTTCCCTCATGGGTGCCTCTTCAGGTACGGAGTCGGGGGTGCGCGGATGCCTTTGCGAGAGCTTTGAGAGCGCTCTCATGACAGGTGCGCGGCCAATGTGCTCTTCGGCACCCCGGCCGTCAAGAGGTAAAGCAGAGATTGCCTCCGGCGGGCCGGGGAGTTCACTCCGTGAAGGTGGGGCGGATCGGACGGGTCGTCAGAAAGCGCTTCCCGCACGCCGGTCGGCCCAGGGTCCGTGCTGTGGGCGGGCGAGGTCGCGGCTGAGGTTCCGGTGCGGAGCAGCCGCGACGCCCGGCCGCTGGGCGCGGGTGGGTGCTCGCTCGCGGAGCGGGTGTGAACGGGTGTGAACGGAAAACGGATCCCGCTACTTTCTCCCGAGCGCCTTCCGAGGGGGCACGCGCTAGCTTGATCGTGCCGATCGAATCCTCGTTCGGCCGCGCCTTCCCGTACACGGAACTCGCGTGTCACGCACAGGCGTTGACGGGCACCGGGGCGAGGGGAATGGGACGGTGGCACAAGCTCGTGTGCAAGACCCTTGGCGGCTGCTCCTGGTCGAGGACGACCAGGAGCTGGGCACGATGCTCTCCGAGGTGCTGCGGGACGAGGGATACGCGGTCGACGTGGCGGCGGACGGCCAGCGCGGCCTGCATCTCGGCCTCGCCCGGCAGTACGACGTACTGGTCGTCGACCGGCGCCTGCCCGTGCTCGACGGCCTCGACCTGCTGAGCCGGCTGCGCTCCCGCGCGGTCCGGACGCCGGTCATGCTGCTGACCGCGATGGGCACGGTGCACGACCGGGTCGACGGTCTCGACGCCGGCGCCGACGACTACCTGGTCAAGCCCTTCGAACTGGACGAGTTCAGCGCCCGATTACGGGCCCTGTGCCGCCGGGCACTCGATGTGGCCGACGTGCTGCGGATCGGCTCGGGACACCTGTACGTCAGCAGGCGCGAGGTGGAACTGGCCGACGGCGAGCGGATCGCCCTCGCCGCGCGGGAGTTCGAACTGCTGTGGGTGCTGGCCTCCCGCCCCGAGACCGTGTATTCGCGGGCGGAGCTGCGCCGGGCGGTCTTCCACGAGACGCCCGCGTCCTCCATCGTCGACACCTACGTCTACTACCTGCGCCGCAAACTCGGCCGGCAGGTGGTGCGCACGGTCCGTGGCCTCGGCTACCGCCTGGGGGCGCTGTGAGGGCGTCGGCGTACGGGGAATGGGCGGCGGTGCGCCGGGCCCGTCTGCGGATCTCCGTGATCACCGGCGCCACCGTCACCCTGCTGATCACGCTCGTCGGCGGCGTGGCCCACACGGTCATGACCCACGCACAGGACGAGCAGGTACGGCGGGAGCTGCGTTACGGCGCGTCGCGCGGCGACCTGTCGAGTCCACCGGTGTGCACCTGGCTGTACGCGCCGGGGACGACCCCGCTCGCGAACTCCCCGGCCGGATTCCCGGTACGCGCCGACATGGACCGGGCCCTGCGGACCCGGGAGGCCGTGGAACGCACCGTACGGCGCAACGGCACGGTCTACCTCGTACGGACACAGGTCAGGGCGGACGGCCGACTGGTGCAGGCGGTGTTCGACCTGCGTTTCCAGCTCGCCGACCGAAGGTACCTGTGGACGGCGCTGGGCGTCGCCGAGGTCGTGGGACTGCTTGCGGCGACCGCGACCGGTGCCGTCCTCGGGCGCCGTGCGGTGGCCCCGCTCGCCGAGGCTCTCACCCGGCAGCGCCGGTTCGTCGCGGACGCCAGCCACGAGCTGCGCACCCCGATCACCCAGGTGTACACACGGGCCCAGGTGCTGGCACGGCAGGCGGCCGACGACGATCTCCCGGCCCGGCACCGGGACGGGCTGGCCCGGCTGGTCGGTTCGGTCGGCCGCCTCGGTGAGGTACTGGACGACCTGCTGCTGTCCGCGAGCCTCGCGGCGGACCCGGCGCGGCGGTCGGAACACCGCCATGTCGAACTGGTGACGCTGGCCCGGACGGTGGTCGCCGAGGAGTCGGACCGCACCCGCGACAGCGGCCTCACCGTGGTCGTGAACGGTCCTTCGTACCCGCTCTGCGTCGACGGCATCGAGTCCGCGCTGCGCCGCGCGGTCGGCGAACTGCTGGTGAACGCGATCGGGCACACCCCGGCGGGCGGGCGGATCGAGGTGGACCTCGCGCACGCCGACGGGACGGTACAGCTCACCGTCACGGACACCGGGTCCGGGTTCGATCCCGCCGAGGCGGAGCGGCTGTTCGAGAGGTTCCACCGGGGTGACGCGGGCGGCCGGTACGGTCTGGGACTCGCGCTGCTGCGGGAGGTCATCGCCCATCACGGCGGCACGGTGGCCGCCACCGGCCGCCCGGGGCGCGGTGCCCGGTTCACCATCAGGCTGCCGGAGTGCGCCTCGTCGGCCGTCCCGGAACCGGCGCCCGCGGTCACGGCAGGCCGGCCGTGAGGAGCAGGCGGGCCGCGGCCCGGACGTCGGCGTCCAGCGGCCGGTCCCGCTCGACCGCGGGGATCGCCTCGACGAGGGCGTCGAGCAGCCTGCCGCACCCGGGCGCGGTGGGCCGGCGCGCCCCGACGTGCACGGCCTGGCGCAGACCGACGGCGAGCGACCCGCACAGCAGACCGAGCAGCTCCGCCATGTCGTAGGAGCGCAGGGCGGCCTGCGTGCCGAACGGGACGACGTCCTGGTTGTGGAGGTTGGTCGGCAGGCTCTGCATGCCGGCCGGTGTCGCCGCGCGGCGGATCTCGGCGACGAGCGAGGTGGTGGCCAGCTGTACGCCCTGCAGTCCGTGCTGCTGCCCCGGTTCGGTGGCGAGCATCGGCGGCAGCCCGCCGTTGCGGGCCGGATCCACCAGCAGGTCGAGCTGGCGCTCGGCCAGGTTGCCCAGCTGGGCGGTGACGGAGGCCAGCAGGTCGGCGGCGAAGGCGGCGGGCTGCCCGAAGAAGTTCCCGCCGTGCACCACCTTTCCCGGCCCGGCTCCCTCTTCCGGCTCCGCGTCCGTCCCTGTCCCCGACCCGCTGTTCTTCCCCGTCCCCCGGTCGGCGGGGAAGAACAGCGGGTTGTCACTGACGCCGCCGAGGTCCGCGGCGACCACGCCGTCGACGTAGCGCAGGGCGTCCTCCGCGGCGCCGAGCAACTGCGGGGCACAGCGGATGCTGTACGGCTCCTGAAGGGGACGGGCGCCGGACGGTGTGACGCCGCTGAGGGTGTGCCGCATGCGCGCGCCTACGTGGACCGCGCCGGCATGACCGTAGGCGCGCAGCAGATCCTCGTCGAGGAAGCCGGGATCGCAGCCGAGGAGGTCGGTCAGCAGACAGGTGAGACCGGCCAGGGCACGGTGAGCGGCGCGGACACCGTCGTGGGCCAGCGCCGTGGCGGCGGTGGTGACGGAGGTGCCGTTGACGAGGGCGAGCGCGTCCCGGCCGTCGAGGGTGAGCGGGCGCAGACCCGCGGCGGCCAAAGCTTCGTCGGCCGGCATGCGGCGGTTGTCCACATAGGCGTGTCCGCGGCCCCGCAGTGCCTGGGTGGCATAGGCGAGCGGGATCAGGTCGCCGCTCGCCCCCACCGAGCCGTAGCGCGGGACGGCCGGGGTGAACGTCGTGGCGAACAGGGCGGTGAGCCGTTCGACGACCTCGGTGGACACACCGGAGAACCCCTGGGCGAGGGACCGGGCGCGCAGCAGCAGGGCCGCGCGCACGATCGCCGGCGGCAGGTCCGGGCCCTGGCCCGCGCCGAGATGGGCCAGGGTGTTGTCGCACTGGTCGGCCTCGTCGGCACGGCCCGCGTACCCGACGAGCGCGCCGAAACCCGTGGTGGCGCCGTAGATACGGCTCTCCCCGCCGCCGTCGCCGTGCAGCAGGTCGTGGAAGAGCCGCCGGCTGTGGTCGACGCGCGCACGGGTCTCGTCGTCCACCGTGACGGTGAGCGGCGCGGCCACGCGACGCAGGACCGCGGAGTCCAGCGGGCCGGTCAGCGAGACGGTGTCCAGGGCGGTGAGCACGCCCGAGAATCTAGGCGGGGAATCTCAGAGCGCTCTGAATTCCGGTGGATAGCTTCCGGGCCATGGCGCACGACTACCTGATCATCGGAGCGGGGCCCGCGGGACTACAGCTCGCCGCCTCCCTGGAGCGTGACGGTGCGGACTACGTCGTCCTGGAGCGCGGCAGCGTTCCGGGCGCGTTCTTCACGCGCTTTCCCCGGCATCGCCAACTGATCTCGATCAACAAGGTGCACACCGGCTACGACGATCCCGAGCTACGGCTCCGCATGGACTGGAACTCCCTGCTGAGCGACGACCCTGAGTTGCTCTTCACCCGGTACAGCCCGCGATACTTTCCGAAGGCCGACGACCTGGTCCGCTATCTGGCGGACTACGCGGCCCGTACCGGGGTGCGGGTGCGCTACGACACCACGGTGACGCGGATTTCCCGCGGCGGCGGTGACGGCGGCCCCGCGGGTGGCAGTGGTGACGGCGACTCCGCGGCTGGCGGTGGTGACGGTGCGGGATTCGCCGTCACGGATCACACCGGCACGGTGTGGCACGCCAAGCGGGTCGTGGTCGCCACCGGGGTGTCCCGGCCGAACGTGCCGACCGTCCCGGGCGTCGAACTGGCCGAGCGTTACGACACGTTCGACCCGGACCCGGAGTCCTTCACCGATCAGCGCGTGCTGATCATCGGGCGGGGCAACTCCGCGTTCGAGACGGCCGACAGCCTCATGGAGACCGCGGCGGTCATCCACCTCGTCGGATCGGGTTCCCTGCGGCTGGCGTGGAAGTCGCACTACGTGGGGCATCTGCGCGCGGTCAACAACAACTTCCTCGACAGCTACCAGCTGAAGTCGCAGAACGCCCTCCTGGACGGCCGGGTGCTGGAGATCCGCCGGGAGGGGGACGGCTTCTGCGTGCCGGTCTCGTTCGAGCGGGTCGACGAGGTGGTCAAGGACCTCCACTACGACCGGGTGATCGTCGCCACCGGTTTCCGGTTCGACGCCTCGGTCTTCGACGTCACCTGTGTCCCCGAACTGATCGTCGACGGCCGCTTCCCCGCCCTCACCCCGGTCGGGGAGTCGGTCAACGTGCCCGGCCTGTACTTCGCCGGGACGCTGACCCAGGGCCCCGACTTCAAGAAGTCCACCACCGGCTTCATCCACGGTTTCCGGTACGCGGTCCGCGCCCTGCACCGCGTACTGCGCTCACGCCACCACGGCGAGGCCTGGCCGGTGACGGAGCTGGGCGAAGCCGCCGAGCGGGCCGCCGACGCGGTCGTCGCCCGCGTCAACCGGTCCTCCGCGCTGTGGCAGCAGTTCGCCGTCCTGGGCGACCTGCTGCTCGTCGACCCGGACGGCACCCTGCGGTACGCGGAGGAGGTCCCGGTCCGCCATGTGCCCGACGCCGTGGACGCGGGGGACTTCGGGCCGGTGGACGCCCACGCGGTGATCACCCTGGAGTACGGGGCCGACCACGACCGGGTGGACCCCTTCGACGTCACCGCGGCGCGCAAGTCGCAGCAGGACACGGGCGGTCTCGACGGCCGGTACCTGCATCCGGTCGTCCGCTGGTACCGGGCCGGTGAGTTCGTCGCCGAGCACCACATGACGGAGAACCTGGAGAACGAGTGGGACAGCGAGGAGTTCCACCGCGCACCCCTGCTCGCCTTCCTCGCCGACCGCCTCGCCGCCGTCGCCCCGGTGACACCGTGACCCTGCGCGCGCTGCACGACGCGGCACGCAGGACACTGGACCCCGTCCACTACGACTACGTGGCGGGCGGGGCCGGCGAGGAACGCGTCCTGTCCGCCAACGAGGCGGCCTTCGACCGGTATCTGCTGCTGCCGCGGACCCTGCGCGGCAACGAGCCGAGGGACACCACCGCCCGGCTGCCGGGTGCTGGGCGGGCGGCCGCACCCGTGTTCGTCGCGCCCACCGCCTTTCACCGGCTGATGCATCCGGACGGCGAGGACGCCACGGCCCGTGCCGCAGCGGCCGAAGGAGCCGTCCTGGTGACAGGTACGGCCGCGACCACGGCCGTCGACGCCGTCGTCGCCGCGGCCCGCGAGGCGGCCCCGGACCCGGCGGTGTGGTTCCAGCTGTACCTGCACCCCCGCCCGGAGGTCACCGAAGCGCTCGTACGGCGCGCCGAACAGGCGGGCTGCACGGCCCTGGTGGTCACCGTCGACTCGGCGGTGTTCGGCCGCCACACCAGGGATCTGCGCAACGGCTTCACCGATCTGCCGCCGGGCCACGCCGCGGAGAACATGCGCGATCTGCCCGGCGCCCCGCCCGGCACCCTCACGGACATCCCCATGTCGGCGGCCCCGACCTGGCGGGACTTCGGCGAGCTGGCGCGCACGACCACGCTCCCCGTACTGGTCAAGGGGATCCTGCACCCGGCGGACGCGCGGCTGGCCGTCGAGCACGGCGCGAGCGGGGTGATCGTCTCCAATCACGGGGGCCGCCAGTGCGACGCCGTCCCGGCCGCCCTGGACTGCCTGCCGGCGGTCGTCGACGCCGTCGCGGACCGGACACCCGTGCTCATGGACGGGGGAGTGCGCCGCGGCAGTGACATCGCCGTCGCCCTGGCGCTGGGCGCGACGGCCGTCGGAGTGGGACGCCCGGTGATGTGGGGCCTCGCCGCCGAGGGAGAGGCCGGGGTCCGCGCGGTGCTGGCGACGCTGCGCGACGAGTACGACCACACGCTCGCGCTGTGCGGAGGGCGCCGCAACGCCGATCTGACCAGGGACATGGTCGTCCGCAGGGGAGAGACGCGGTGAGGAGCGGTACGAAGCCGGCCACGGCGGACACCTGGTGGCTGCCGCGCGGGGTGGTGGCACTGCGCGGCCGCATCTTCGAGAAGGCCAACGGCGACCGCGCGGTGACCCTGCCCAGCGCCGTCCACGGGCCGGAGGTGTTCGAACGCGTCTACGCGCACCCGGCGGCGAACGGACGCAGCGCCGGGGCAGGCCTGTCCGACCTGTTCTGGTACTGGCTGTCCCCGGGACCCGAGGTGCACCAGGAACACCTGGAACCCGGCGAGCGGTACGAGGACGTGGCCGCGACGACCCGGCGGATGCTGGCCGGAACCTCGGACGACCTCATGGCGGCGGCCACGCGCACCATCGCCCGGACCCTGGACACGGTCCCGGAGGATCGCGTCAGCCTCGTGCGCCTGCGGAATCTGGTGATGCCCGCCTGGGCCGGGTTCTGCTACGAGCTGGTGTTCAAGGAGCCGTGCCCGCCGCACGCCCGGGACCTGATCACCGCACACGCCGACGACGTGATCAGCGCGCTGAAGTGCACCGGACTGCGCCACCCGAAGCGCCGGGCCCGGCTGACGGAGTACCTGCGCGCGAAGGTCGCGGCCGGCGAGGTGCCGTATCCGCTGCCGGAGACGCTGTCGCCGGCGGAGCAGGTGCACTACCTGCAAGGGACGATGTTCAACACGGCCGTCGTGCAGCTGTCGGAGGCGACCGCACACGTCCTGCTCGCCCTGGCCCGCCACCCCGACGTGCAGCAGCGCGTCCTGGACGACGGCACCGAGGACGACCGGTACCTCACACGGGTGCTCGACGAGACGATGCGGCTGTACCCGCTGTTCGGCATCGCGCACCGCATCACCACGGGCGAGATACCGCTCGACGAGCACACCGTGCTGCCGCCCGGCACGGTGGTGTGCTTCAGCTACCCCGGCTACCACGCCACCGGCTACGACCGGCCCGACGAGTTCGACCCGGACCGCTGGGCCGGCCTGTCGGCGAAGGACGCCCACCACATCCCGTACGGCGTGGCGGCGAACCGGCCCTGCCCGGCCTGGCGGCTGTCCCCGCTGGTGCTGCGTGCCGCGGTACGGGAGGTGCTGCGCCGGTTCCGGCTGGACTCGACCGCCCCGCACACCCGGTCGATCCCGCACCGCGCCCCCTGTCTGCTCATCCCCCGCGGCCTCTCTCCCCAGCCGCGCCGGCTCGCCGCCCTGCGCCGTTTCGTACGGACGCGGAACGCGGTGGAGGACGTCACCCGCGGCGTCCGGCAACTGGTGCTGGGCACGGTCATGGTGCTGCACGCCCGCCGCCGGCGACTCGCGGGCCGCTACTTCGAAGAGCATCCGCCCGGCGGCTGCCCGGCCGACCGAGACCGTGGCCCCGGGCCCTCGCCGCACGTCCCCGCTCGTAGCTGACCACCACAGGAGCCCGCCGTGTCCACGACCTTCCTGGCAGCCACCACCGACAAGAACCTCGAACTGGTCCTGCGGGTCCTGCCCGCCATCGTGATCATCCTCGCCGCGTCCGCCGTCTGCGGCCGCCTCGCCCTGTGGGTGAAGCAGCCACGCGTGCTCGGCGAGATGGTGGCCGGCGTCCTGCTGGGCCCCACCCTCTTCGGTGCCCTCTTCCCCGAGGCCCAGAAAGCCGTCTTCACCGCAGAGGTGAAACCCATCCTGTACGTGCTGAGCACCCTCGGCCTGACCCTCTTCATGTTCCTGGTCGGTGTCGGCCTCGACCACACGGCGGGAAGCGGCAGGAAGGACACCAGGAACGCGGCCGTGCTGGCGGTGTCCGGCATCATCCCCTCGCTGCTTCTGGGTGCCGCGACGGGCTATCTGCTCCACGACCGCCTCTCCAACCCCGACGTCTCCTCTTTCGAGTTCGCCCTCTTCCTCGGCGGCGCCCTGTCGATCACCGCCTTCCCGATGCTCGCCCGCATCCTGTACGAGCGCGGACTGGAGAACTCGCCGCTCGGCCGCATGACCCTCCTGGGCGCCTCCGTCGACGACGCGGCGGCCTGGTGCTTCCTCGCCGTGCTGTCCGCCATGCACACCGGCGCCGGCCTGCCGCACGCCCTGCGCACCATCGGTCTCACCATCGTCTTCACCGTCGTGATGCTCACCGTCGTGGCGCGGCTGCTGCGTCCGATGGGTGAACGGGTCGAGCGCACCGGCCTGTTCGGCTTCGACCAGATGTACGTCGTCGTCGGCGTCGTGCTGCTCGCCGGCTATTTCACCGACTGGATCGGCATCTACTCGGTCTTCGGAGGCTTCGTCGCCGGACTGGCCATGCCCAGGAACGAGGCTTTCCGCCAGGCGCTGCACAGCCGCATGATGGACCTCGTCTGTGTGCTGCTCCTGCCCGTCTTCTTCACCTTCTCCGGCCTCAACACCGAACTGGGCGGAGTCACCGGCTGGGCCATGCTGGGAATGTTCCTGCTGATCCTCGCGGCCGGGTTCACCGGCAAGTACTTCGGGTGTGCCTTCGCCATGCGCGGCATCGGTTTCAGCTGGCGTGAGTCGTGGGCGGTGGGCGCCCTGATGAACGCCCGCGGCCTGATGATCCTCATCTTCATCAACATCGGCCTCGCCCAGGGCATGATCAACAAGGACGTCTTCTCCATGCTCGTCCTGGTGGCGGTGCTCACCACCGCGGGCGCCGTCCCGCTGTACCGGCTGGCCCTGCCCGAGCGCATCGAACGCTGTATGTCCCCGGCGGAGGGCACCGCCGACACGGAGGCTCCCCCCTCGGCCTCGACCGGGGCGGGTTCCGTGCACGCCTGATCCGCCGACGCCGGGGCAGCGACGACCGCAAGCGCCGGCCGGCAATCTCAGAGCCTTCTGATCTGACGGCACTAACGTCCCGCCCATGGTGCGCGATTACCTGATCATCGGGGCCGGACCGGCCGGACTTCAGCTCGCCGCTCTCCTGGAACGTGCCGGACGGGACTACGTCGTCCTGGAGCGCGGAGACGGCCCTGGCACGTTCTTCACCAGGTTCCCCCGACATCGACAGCTGATATCGATCAACAAGGTGAACACCGGCTACACCGACCCCGAACTCAGCCTCCGGATGGACTGGAACTCGCTCCTCAGCGACGACCCGGAGCTGTTGTTCACCCGGTACAGCGAGGAATACTTCCCCCAGGCCGACGATTTCGTACGCTACTTGGCCGACTTCGCCGACCGTACCGGCGTCCGGGTCGATTACGGCACGGACGTCGTCCGCGTCTCCCGAGAGGCCGGCGTCTTCACCGTCCGCGACGCCGCCGGCCGCGACTGGCGGGCTCGGCGGCTCGTCGTGGCGACCGGCGTCTCCCGCCTCAACGAGCCGGCCATCCCCGGCATCGAACTCGCCGAACGGTACGACGAGTTCGACACCGACCCGGCCTCCTTCGTCAATCAGCGGGTGCTCGTCGTCGGCAAGGGCAACTCCGCCTTCGAGACCGCTGAGGCCCTCATGGCGAAGGCCGCGGTCATCCACGTCGCCGGACCGCACTCCCTCAAGATGGCGTGGAAGACCCACTTCGTCGGACATCTGCGCGCGGTGAACAACAACTTCCTGGACAGCTACCAGCTCAAGTCGCAGAACGCTGTCCTGGACGGAACCGTGGAGAACATCGAGAAGACGTCCGACGGCGGGTTCCGTGTCACCTTCCGCTATGCCCGTACCGCTGAACGGCTGCGCGAACTGCTCTACGACCGCATCATCCTGTGCGCCGGATTCCGCTTCGACGCCGACGTCTTCGACGAGACCTGCCGCCCCGCCCTCGTCATCGACGGGCGCTTCCCCGAACAGAACTCCGCCTACGAGTCGGTGAACGTACCGGGCCTCCACTTCGCCGGCACGCTCACCCAGCAGCGCGACTTCAAGAGGGGCACCAGCGGCTTCGTCCACGGCTTCCGCTACGGGGTGCGCGCCCTGTACCGCATCCTGGGCGCCCGCCATCACGGCGAGCCCTGGCCCTCCCGTCCGCTCACCGCGGTACCGGAAGCGATCGCCGACGCCGTCGTCGCCCGCGTCAACCGGTCCTCCGCCCTCTGGCAGCAGTTCGGAGTCCTCGGCGACGTCGTCACGGTCGACGCGGACCGGGCCACCTACCAGGAGGAGGTCCCGCTGGAGTACGCCGCCGACGGCGGCCTCGGACCCGCCGCGCACCGGTTCGTCGTCGACCTGGAGTACGGGGCCGACCACGACGGCGTCGATCCGTTCGACGTCACCGTTCCGCGCGTGACCGAGAACGACGTCGAGCACGCCATGGACTCCAGCTATCTGCACCCCGTCGTACGCCACTACCGCGACGGTGTCCTGAGTGCCACGCACCATCTGGCGGAGAACCTGGAGAACGAGTGGGACATCCCGGCGGTCCACCATCAGCCGCTCGCGGCGTTCGTGAAGGCCTGCCTTGACTGAGCAGTTCCCCGGCAGGCTGCTGGACCTCCTCGAAACGGCCGGCCACCGCCCGGTGTTCGAGCACGCCGACCGGACCGTCACCGCGGCCGAACTCATCGGATCGGTGGGCCGCGTGACCCACGGGCTGCGCGCGCACGGCATCGGCCCCGGGGACGGTGTCGCCCTGCTGCTCGGCGTCAGCCCGGAGGCGTTCGCCACGATCATCGCGGCGCACGCGGTCGGCGCCCGCGTGGTGGGGGTACGCCCCGGCCTGACGGCACGCCAGCGACAACACCTGCTCGCGGACACCGCCTTCACGGTCACCGACCGGACGGCTGACACGGACGCCGGCACGGGCACGGGCACGGGCATGGGGATGAGCACCGACACCGACACGGACACGGACCGGCCCGGGAAGGTCCTCGCCCTGAACGACCTGCTGTCGGCACCGCACGACGGCCGCCGGCCACTGCCCCAGGCCCGGCCGGAGGACATCGCCCGGCTCATCCACACCAGCGGCAGCACCGGCGTCCCCAAGGCCTGCGCGCAGACCTACGCGGCGATGACCGAAGCCTGGGCGCTCCGCCCGGAGGCCTGGCCGCCCGCCGTCCGCGCACTCGCCGCACGGCTGGACCGCTTCCTGGTGTTCGGCACCCTGGCGAGCCAGGTGATGCTGGAGTACGGGCTCCTCACCCTCGCCGCCGGCGGCACCCTGGTGACCGCCGGACAGCCGGATCTCCGCGACAGCATCGAGCGGCACCGCGCGACCGCGAGCGTCATCACCGTGGCCCGCCTGCGGAAACTCACGGCAGGTCAGCGCGCGTCACCCGCCGACCTCACCACCCTGCGCGCCCTGATGGTGTCCGGCTCCCCGCTGGAGCCGGGACGGCTTCGCGAGGCCTCCGACGTGCTCGGCCCGGTCGTCTTCCACGGGTACGGGCAGACCGAGACCGGCATGATCTCCATGGCCACCCCCGAGGACGAGCCGGGTTCGCTGGGTGTGCCACCGGTCGACCTGGAGATCCGGGACGCCTCGGGCCGCCCTGTCCCGCCGGGCACCGACGGCGAACTCTTCGTCCGGACCCCGGGACAGAGCGTCGGCTACTGGCGGGAACCCGCCCTCACCGCCGAGGTGTTCGGGGACGGCTGGGTACGCACCCGCGACCTCGGCCGGCTCGACTCCGAAGGCAGGCTGTGGCTCACGGGCAGGGCCCGGGACGTGATCATCGTCAACGCCAACCTCTACTACGCCGGTCCCGTCGAGCGACTGCTCGCCACCCATCCCTCGGTGGCCGAGGCGTACGTCGTCGGCGTCCCCGACGACGACACCGGCGAGGCGGTCCACGCCTTCGTCGTACCTGCCGAGGGCCACCTCCCGGAGCTGCGCGAACTGCGCGCGTGGGTGACCGCGAACCTGGAGGAAGCGAGCGCGCCGACCCGCCTGACCCTCATCGATGAGGCACCGCTCACGCCTGCGGGGAAGCCGGACAAGAGGCGGCTGAGCGCCGGGGGATAGCTGCCTGGGGGGGCGGGGCCACGGCGAGGGCCCCGGTCCGTGGAGGGACCGGGGCCGACGACCACCACTGCTTCGGTTCTTTCAGCGCTGCCTGGTGAGCTCGGGTGCGGCGGGCGGAGCCTCCTCGTGCAGGCCGAAGCGGTCGTGCGCCCGCCGCAGCCGCTCCGGCGCCCACCACGCCCGCCGGCCCAGCAGCGCCATGGTCGCCGGGACGAGCAGCATCCGTACCAGCGTCGCGTCGATCAGCACCGCGAGCGTCAGTCCGAGGCCGATCTGCAGGATGGGGGCGAACCCGCCCGTCATGAAGGCGCCGAAGACGACCGCGAGCAGCAGCGCCGCGCAGCTCACGACCCGGCCGGAGCGGCGCAGTCCGGTGACGACCGCCTCCTGCGCGTCGCCCGTGCGCAGCCAGGTCTCGCGCATCCGGGCCAGGATGAACAGCTCGTAGTCCATGGCGAGTCCGAAGGCGATCGCGATGATCAGCGGAGGTGCCGTCAGGCTGAGCGCGCCGAGTTCCTGCGAGCCCAGCGCCGAGGCCAGATGGCCGTCCTGGAACACCCAGACCACCACACCGAGCGCGGCGCCCAGGCTGAGCAGGGTCGTGAAGATCGTACGCAGCGGGATCAGGACCGAGCCGGTGAACGCGAAGAGCAGGACGAAGATCCCGGCGAGGACGGTGACCGCCGCCCACGGTGCCCGGTCGCCGAGCATCGCCCGGAAGTCCACGAGCCGGGCCGCGACACCGGTGACCTGTACGGGCTCGTCGCCGCGCACGTCCCGTACCCGCTGGACGAGGTCGGTCGCCGCCTTCCCGTCCGCGCTGCCGCTGTGCTGCATGCTCAGCACGGTCGTGCCGCCCGGCAGTTCACGCGACTCGGTACCGGGGGAGAGCGCCTTGATCCGCTCGGCCGTCGCGGTGTCCGTGCCGGGTTTCAGGACCACCGTCACCTTCGAGACGCCGGTGCCGGGCGGGAAGTGCGCCCCGACGGTGTCGTCCAGCTGACGCGCTTCCGTACTCGTCGGCAACTGCTGGGCATCCCCGATATTGATCTTCATGCCGGTGGCGGGCAGGGCCAGTACGAGCAGGGCGGCGACGGACGCGACGGTGACGACGACCGGGCGGCCGGTGGCGAAACGGGCCAGCCGGGCGAAGACGCGCCCCTCCTCCTCGGCCGTCCTGTCCTTCGCGGGGGCGATCTTTCCGCCGAAGCGGGCCAGCAGCGCGGGCAGCAGGGTGAGAGCGGCCAGCATGTCGATGACCACGACGGCGGCCACGGCGAAGCCCATGCTGCGCAGGAAGATGCTGGGGAAGACCAGCAGGCCGGTGAGGCTGACGGCCACGGTCAGACCGGAGAACAGGACCGTGCGGCCGGCGCCGGCCACCGTGCGGTGCACGGCTTCGACGACGTCGTCCGTGGTCCGGCGTTCCTCGCGGAAGCGCACCACCATCAACAGGGCGTAGTCCACGGCGAGTCCGAGGCCGAGCATCGTGGTCACCTGGATCGCGTACACGGAGATGTCGGTGAACTGGCTGAAGCCGAACAGGGCCAGGAACGCGCCCGCGACACCGCTGACCGCGACCACCAGGGGCAGCCCGGCGGCGCGGAAACCGCCGAAGATCAGGAGCAGCAGGACGAGGACGACGGGCAGGGAGATGATCTCCGCGCGGGCCACGTCCTCCTGGGCCCGTTCGCCGAGCTGCTGCCCGAGCAGCGGACCGCCGCTCACGTGGACGTCGGGTGCCCTGATCTGATGGATACGGTCACCGGCGGCGTCGAGGACCGTCTCCTCCGCGTCGTCGTCGAGACCGCCCTTCAGAGTCACCGGGATGACGAGCGCCCGGCCGTCCTCGGCGAGCAGGCCCCGCGTGGTGTACGGATCCGGTACGGCGGCGATGTTCGCGATGTCGCGGAGGTCGGTGACGGCGGCGTCCACCTGGGTGCGCAGTGCGGTGTCCGAGACGGCCGTTCCCGCGACCACGGCGGTGATGGACTCGCCGGCGGGGTCGATGCCGTCTAGGTACTCCGACGCGCGGTCCGACTCCGTGCCGGGGACGTCCGGCACGGAGTCGCTGAGCCGGGCGAAGACGCCTGTGCCGAGGCCGAAGCCGAGCAGCAGGAACAGCAGCCAGAGGGCGATCACGGTCAGGGGGTGGCGTGTCGACGCCCTGGCGATCCTGTGGAGCACGGGGTGCCTCCCGGCGGGTTGGTGGTTTTCCGGTCGCCTCAGGTTCGCCTCGGGCGGTGGGTCGGCGGATCGCCGGGGCGAGGGGTTTCGGCGGCTCCCCCGCACGAGTGAGAACCCGCCCGCGACTCCGCCGCACGGGGGAGCTCCGACCCGGACCACGTCTGCGGCCCGGCGGGGGCGGGCCGCGCAGTTCCCCGCGCCCCTTGAAAGCGGGGCTACCGCCCCCAAACACGAAAGACAGGGGCGCAGCCCCGTCTTTCAGGGGCGCGGGGAACTGCGCGAACGGCCCCCACCGGGCCCGCAGGTGAAGTGCGTCGTGGGGGAGGTCAGTTCGAGCCGGGGGTCACCACTCCCGACTCGTACGCGCAGATGACCGCCTGGACCCGGTCCCGCAGACCCAGCTTGCTGAGCACGTTGCTGACGTGCGTCTTCACCGTGTGCTCGCTGACGAACAGCGTGCGCGCGATCTCCGCGTTGGACAGCCCCCGCGCCAGCAGCCGAAGCGTCTCCTCCTCGCGCGCCGTGAGGACACCGAGCCGCGCCGAGGAAGGCGGCGGCGCCGCCGCCTCCGCCCGCCGCCGCTGGATGATGTCGGCGACCAGCCGCCGCGTCACCGACGGCGCGAGCAGCGAGTCCCCGGCAGCCACCACCCGTACCGCGTGCACCAGGTCGTCCCGCCGCACGTCCTTGAGCAGAAACCCGCTGGCCCCCGCGTACAGCGCCTCGTACACGTACTCGTCGAGGTCGAACGTCGTCAGCATGACCACCCGGCACGCGGACTGCGCGCACACCAGCCTCGCGGCCTCCAGCCCGTCCATCCGGGGCATACGGATGTCGAGCAGCAGCACGTCCGGCGTGTGCCGCTGCACCGCGGCCACCGCCTCCACGCCGTCCCCCGCCTCCGCGACGACGTCGATGTCGGGCTGCGCCTCCAGGATCATGCTGAAGCCGCTGCGGACCAGTTCCTGGTCGTCGGCGACCACCACGCGGATGCTCACCCCGGCGCCACCTGCCGGTCGCCCGCCACGGGCAGGCGTACGACGACCCGGAAACCGCCGTCATGGCCGGGCTCCGTACGGGCGGTGCCCCCGCACGCGGCGGCCCGCTCACGGATGCCGATCAGCCCGTGCCCGCCCGTGCTCCCGTCCTCGCCCCCGCCCGGGGCGGTGTCCGCCGGGCCCCGCCCGTCGTCCGTCACCGTGAGCGTCAACTCGGTCTCCGTCCAGTCCAGTTCGACCCGCGCGCAGGAAGCGTACGCGTGCTTGACGGTGTTGGTCAGGGCCTCCTGGACCACGCGGTACGCGGCGACCTCGGTGTCCCGGTGCAGGGGGCGCGGCTCCCCGGTGCGCCGCAGCTCGACCCGCAGCCCCGTCGTGTCGCCGACCTGCCGGACCAGACCTGCCAGGGCCGCGACCCCCGGCTGCGGCAGCCGGTCCGAACCGCCGTGCGGCGGCTCCTCCTTGAGGACGCCGAGGATCCGCCGCAGCTGGACCATCGCGTCGCGCCCGGCACCGGCGATGGCGTCGAACACTCCCTCCGCGCGCTCGGGGTCGCTGCGCACGACCACGGGCCCGGCCTCGGCCTGCACCACCATCAGGCTCACCGCGTGGGCCAGGACGTCGTGCATGTCCCGGGCGATACCGGCCCGTTCCGTGGCGACGGCCCGCGCGGTGTCGGCGGCCCGTTCGCGTTCCAGGCGGCGGGCCCGGTCCTCCAGCGCCGCCGTGTACGCCCGCTGCAGACGGGACAGCACTCCGAAGCCGTAGGCACTGACGCAGCTCAGCAACTGGAAGGCGTATTCGAAGGGTTGCGCGTCCTCCTTGTGCATCATGGTGAGCGAGACGCCGGCCAGCCAGCCCACCAGCATGAACCGCCGCTGCCAGGGCCGGCCGACGGCGGCCGTCGTGTAGAGGACGACGAGACCGCCGTACATGATGTCCGGCGGTGGTGCGTGGTAGACGGCCATGGCGGGGGTGAACACCGAGACCCCGCAGGCGGCGAGGAACGGCGCCCGGCGCCGCCACACCAGCGGCACCGCCGTACCGGCCCCCAGCAGGAACCCCTGCCAGGTCAGGCGGTCGTCGCCCTCGTCGGGAAACATCCACTGCAGCGACGCGGCGAACAGCACGAGTGCGGCGAGCGCGATGTCGACGACGTACGGGTTGGCCGTGCGCAGGCGGGCGACGGCGGGGGTGATCCAGGGGGAGGCGGACGGGGCGGGCATGGGCGGCTCCTCGGGGAAGGGGCCGTGCCAGTATCGGCGCGGGGCGGGGGCCGCGTCCTCACCGGTGAGAGGGATATTGATCGGCTTCCACCGGGGAGGGGTATCGGCTGCTCTCGCGAGAAACGCGTTCGGTCCTCATCCCCCCGACGGCGACGGCGACGGTTCCGGCTGCCATCCCAGTGCCCGGGAGATCCCGCGCGCGGCGAGCCGTACCGCGGGTATCAACGCCGGTGTCTGCGCGCCCTGTTCGGGCACCACGACCGAGACCGCCGCGCTCACCGGGCCGCCAGGACCGCGCACCGGAGCGGCCACCGACAGGGCGTCCTCCGTGATCTGACGGACACTCACCGCCACACCGGAGCGCCGGACTTCGGCGAGTGCGCGGCGCAGGGCGGCCGGGTCGGTGAGGGTGTGCGGGGTGAAGCCGGCGAGCGGCCCCGCGCAGTACGCCTCCTGGAACGCCGGTTCGCAGTGGGCGAGCAGTGCGAGTCCCACCCCGGTCGCGTGCAGTGGCCAGCGCGCGCCCACCTGGATCTTCACGCCCACGGCCGAACGGCCCGAGATCCACTCGATGTAGACGACCTCGGAGCCGTCGCGCACGGCCAGCTGCACGTTCTCGTGCGTGGCTTCGTAGAGGTCCTCCAGATACGGCAGCGCGATCTGCCGCAACGCGAGCCCGCGCGGGGAGAGCGCGGCGAGCTCCCACAGCCGCAGACCCACGTGGTAGATGCCGTCCGCGTCGCGTTCCAGGGCGCCCCAGTCGCTGAGCGCGCCCACGAGCCGGTGCGCGGTGGTGAGGGAGAGCCCGGCCCGGCGGCTGATGTCCGTGAGGGAGAGCGCCGGGTGTTCGTGGTCGAAGGCGGCGAGCACGGCCAGCAGGCGGTCGGGTGCGGACAGGGAGGTCATGGGCCGCGCCGTTCTACGCGCCGGAGTCGAGCTCGGTCTCGGCGATGCGCCGCAGCAGCGTGTGCAGGATCTCCCGTTCGGCGGGGTCGAGCGGCCCGAGCAGGCCGTCCGTCACCCGCAGCCCCGCCTCGTCGGTGTCGCGCAGGAAGGCACGCCCGTCCCCGGTCAGTACGACGGTCCGGCTGCGGCGGTCGTCGGGGGAGGGGCGGCGTTCGGCGAACCCGAGCCTCTCCAGGTCGTCGACCAGGCCGACGATCGCGCTCGGGTCGTAACCGAGCCGTGAGCTCAGCTCCCGCTGGAGCGCGCCTTCGGTGGTGGCCAGGAAACGCAGCAGTGCGTAGTGCCGCAGCCGCAGCCCCGACTCCTGCAGGAACGAGTTGAACATCTGCCCCGAGCGCAGCCCCATCCGGTACAGCAGGTAGCCCGTGTCCGCGTGCAGTCCGCGCATCCACGGTTCCTGGGCGTCGATCGGCGCGGCATCCGTGAGCGGGGGGTCGGTGACATGCGGCTGGCGGGCGATGGCGGGCTCCCTGGTCGTGGCCCTGAGAGGGGCTCGGTACTGCGTCCGTACGCGACCAGCATGGCGCACAGCCGAGTCGGCAACAACTATTGACGTCAACAATCATTGTCCTTAGCTTCGACCCCGTCACCCCGTCACCCCGTCACCGCTCTTGAAGGGACCCCCTTCGTGTCCAGCATCGATCTCACCGGCAAGGTCGCCGTGGTCACGGGTTCCGGCCGTGGCCTCGGCCTGGCCTACGCGCGGGCCCTCGCCGCCGCAGGCGCCTCCGTGGTCGTCAACGACGTGGACGAGGCCGTCGCCGAACACGCCGTCGAGGCGATCACCGGTGCGGGCGGCACGGCCGTGGCCGAGGTCGTCGCGGTCGGCACCGCCGAGGCCGCGGAGCGCCTGGTGGGCCGCGCGGTCGCGGAGTTCGGCCGCCTCGACGTCCTGGTCACCAACGCGGGCATCCTGCGCGACAAGGTCCTGTGGAAGATGACCGACGACGACTTCGACGCGGTGCTCACCACACACCTGAAGGGCACCTTCACCTGCGCCCGCGCCGCCGCCGTACGGATGCGGGAGCAGGGCGGGGGCGGCACGCTGATCCTGGTCGGCTCACCGGCCGGGCAGCGCGGCAACTTCGGCCAGACCAACTACTCCGCCGCCAAGGCCGGCATCGCCGCCATGGCCCGAACCTGGTCGATGGAGCTGGCCCGCGCGGGCATCACCGTCAACGCGATCGTGCCGGTGGCCGCGACCGCGATGACCGAGACCATCCCGGCCTTCGCCCCCTACATCGAGGCCATGAAACAGGGCGAACCGCTGCCGGACTTCCTGCGCAGGGGCGAGGGCTTCGGCACCCCCGAGGACTGCGCGGCCCTCGTCCCGTTCCTGGCCTCCGAGGCGGCCCGCGGGGTGACCGGCCAGGCCATCGGCATCGGCGGCGACAAGGTCACCCTGTGGTCCCACCCGCAGGAGATCAGGGCCGCGTACGCCGACGGCGGCTGGACCTCCGAGGCGCTCGCCGACGTCTGGCACACCTCGGTCGGCGCCGAACCGCAGACGGTGGGCATCCCCGCCCCCGCCCCCGCGCCCGCAGCCTCACCCGCGCCCAAGGCCGCGGAGGCGTCATGACCCTCCCGATGACGATGAACGTCGACGACCTGGTCGCCATCGACGTCCACACCCACGCCGAGGTCTCCTCCAGGGGCACGTCCTCGCTCGACGACGACCTGCACGCGGCCTCCAGCGCCTATTTCAAGGTCGAGGGCAAGCGGAAGCCGACCCTGGAGGAGACGGCCGCGTACTACCGGGAGCGGAGGATGGCCGCCGTGATCTTCACGGTCGACGCCGAGTCCGCGACCGGCACCGAACCCGTCCCGAACGAGGAGGTCGCCGAGGCCGCCGCCGCCAACCCGGACGTGCTGATCCCGTTCGCCTCCATCGACCCGTTCCGCGGGAAGGCGGGGGTGAAGCGGGCCCGTCGGCTGGTCGAGGAGTACGGGGTGAAGGGCTTCAAGTTCCACCCCAGCATCCAGGGCTTCTTCCCCAACGACCGTTCCGTGGCGTACGCGTTGTACGAGGTCATCGAGGAGACCGGCGCCATCGCCCTCTTCCACACCGGGCAGACCGGCATCGGCGCGGGCGTGCCCGGCGGGGGAGGCATCCGCCTCAAGTACTCCAACCCGCTGCATGTCGACGACGTGGCCGCGGACTTCCCGCACCTGAAGATCATCCTGGCGCATCCGTCCTTCCCCTGGCAGGACGAGGCCCTCGCGGTCGCCACGCACAAGCCGGGCGTCCACATCGACCTCTCCGGCTGGTCACCGAAGTACTTCCCGCCGCAGCTCGTGCAGTACGCGAACACCCTGCTCAAGGACAAGGTGCTGTTCGGCTCCGACTACCCGGTCCTCACCCCGGACCGCTGGCTCGCCGACTTCGCGAAGCTCCCCGTCAAGGACGAGGTCAGGCCGAAGATCCTCAAGGAGAACGCGGCCCGGCTGCTCGGCCTCACCAAGCCATGACCGGACACACCGAGCCATGACCGGACACACCGAGCCATGAACGGCCCGTCAAGCCATGACCGGCCTCACCGGGCCGTGACCGGACACACCGAGCCGTAAGGGGTACGCCATGCGTAACGAGGGACTGGGGTCGTGGCCCGCCCGCCGGGCCCGCAAGACCCCGCACCGCACCGCCCTGATCCACGACGGCACGACACTCACGTACGGCGGCCTGTACGAGCGCACCACCCGCCTCGCCCACGCCCTGCGCGCCCGAGGGGTGCGCCGCGGCGACCGGATCGCCTACCTCGGCCCGAACCACCCCTCCTACCTGGAGACGCTGTTCGCGGCCGGCACGCTCGGCGCGGTCTTCGTCCCGCTCAACACCCGCCTCGCCGGGCCCGAGATCGCCTACCAGCTCGAAGACTCCGGCGCGAAGGTCCTCGTGCACGGGCCGGAGTCCGAGGGGCTGGTCGCCGGCCTGCCGGGCACCTGCGAGGTGCGTACGTACGTCGAAGTGGGCGCCGGCTACGACCAGTTGCTCGCCGCGGCCTCCGAGGAGGCGATCGACGAACCCGTCACCGCCGACGACACCTGCGTCATCATGTACACCTCGGGGACGACGGGCCGGCCCAAGGGCGCGATGCTCACCCACGGCAATCTGACATGGAACGCCGTCAACGTCCTCGTCGACCAGGACCTGATCGCGGACGAACGCGCCCTGGTGTCGGCCCCGTTGTTCCACACGGCGGGTCTGAACATGCTGGCCCTCCCCGTCCTCCTCAAGGGCGGAACCTGTGTCCTGGTCGAGGCGTTCGACCCGGCGGCCACCCTCGATCTGATCGAACGGCACCGGATCACCTTCATGTTCGGCGTGCCCACCATGTTCGAGCAGGTGGCCCGCCGGCCGGGCTGGGCCGACGCCGACCTGTCCTCGCTGCGCATGCTCAGCTGCGGCGGCTCACCCGTGCCGACCCCGCTCATCGCCGCCTACCAGGAGCGCGGCCTCACCTTCCTCCAGGGCTACGGCATGACCGAGGCATCGCCCGGCGTGCTCTTCCTGGACGCCGAGCACGCGGTGACCAAGGCGGGCTCGGCGGGAGTGCCGCACTTCTTCAGCGATGTACGTGTCGTACGGCCCGGCCTCACCCCGGCCGACCTCGCGGACGTCGGCGAGACGGGCGAGATCGTCGTACGCGGTCCCCATGTCATGCCCGGTTACTGGGGATCGCCCGACGAGACCGCGGCCGTGTTCAGCGACGGCTGGTTCCGCAGCGGGGACGCGGCCCGGATCGACGAGGACGGCTATGTGACCGTCGTCGACCGCATCAAGGACATGATCATCTCGGGCGGCGAGAACGTCTATCCCGCCGAGATAGAGGACTGCCTCCTCGCTCACCCCGGTATCGCCGAATGCGCGGTCATCGGCGTGCCCGACGAGAAGTGGGGCGAGGTGCCGCGCGCGGTGGTGGTCGCGCGCGAGGGCGTCGAGCTGGACCCCGACGAGGTCCTCGCGTCCCTCACCGGCCACCTCGCAAAGTACAAGATCCCGAAGTCGGTGGTGCTCGCGGACGAACTCCCGCGGACCGCCTCCGGCAAGTTGCTCAAGTCCCGTGTCCGGCGGCGGTACGGGGTCGACTCCCAGTAGGCGACTTCCAGTAAGCGACTTCCAGTAGAGGAGAGCCATATGACCATCGCGGTGAACGGTGTCGACGAACTCCGGAAGCTCGCCGGGGGTGACCTCGGTACGAGCGAGTGGATCGAGGTGACCCAGGAACGGATCAACACCTTCGCCGATGCCACGGGGGACCACCAGTGGATCCACGTCGACGCGGAGAAGGCCGCGCGGGGGCCGTTCGGGGCGCCGATCGCGCACGGGTACCTCACCCTGTCGCTGTTCATCCCGCTCTTCACCGAACTGCTGGACGTCCGGGGCGTGACCACGAAGGTCAACTACGGGCTGAACAAGGTGCGGTTTCCCTCGCCGGTGAAGGTGGGGGCGCGGATACGGCTTGTCGCGCGGCTTGCGGAGGTCTCCGATGTACCGGGCGGGGTGCAGGTCGCCGTCGACGGCACGATCGAGATCGAAGGGGTGGGGAAGCCGGCGGCGGTGTTGCAGAGCTTGTCCCGGTTCTATGTGTGACGAAGGTGTTCGGTGCGTGGTCGGGTGCGGGTCCGTCGTGGCTGGTCGCGCCGTTCCCCGCGCCCCTGAGAGGCACCCCTAGACGGGTGGTCTCACCGGGACCAGGTCCAAGAGGTGGTCCGCGGATTGTTGGGCCAAGGGGGTCAGGCGGGTGTAGACCGTTCGGAACGTCTTCTCGGCCTGGTCGGCGGGCCAGTTGTCCGGGAGGTGCTTGACCGGCAGGCGCGGGTCCCGGCGGACCACCTGGAGCCACTGCGTCGACAGGCGCAGCCGCAGTGCGAGGGCCTCGTCGGCCGCGGGCTCGGCCGTCTCCCAGTGCTGCCAGCGGCGGACGAACGCCTGGTAGCGCTTGGCAAGTTCGTCCAGTTCCCAGGTCTCCTCGATCATCGCGCCGATGTCCATACCGGCGTCCGCGTGGGCGCGGAAGATCTTCACGTGGGCGGACAGGCCGAGTTCGGCGACGAGTCCGGAGACGTCGGTCTCGCCGGGCGCGATCCACAGCCCGCCGAACAGCGGGCCGAAGCCGTTCCACGTCAACTGCGCGCGTAGATCGTGCCGTTGGCGCTGCCACGACTCGGGCAGTGAGAAGCCGAGCAGGGTCCAGGTGCCGTCCCACCGGCGGTTGACGGCCCCCTCCTCCCAGATCCGCTGCTCGCCGTCCCGCAGCACGGCCTCCGAGCGCTCGGTCAGTCCGAAGTACATCCGGCGCCCCTCGCGCTGCCGCCGCAGCAGATCGCGGCCGACCATCCGCGTCAGGGTGGACCGGGTCGCGTGCTCTCCGACTCCCGCCCGCCCGAAGACATCGATGACGCTCCCCGAATACACGCAGACATCCCGACCGAGCACCTGGTCACCGAGAAAGGACAACATGAGGGACTGGGGCCGCAACGCCTCGTCACTGGTCACCCACCCACGGTACGCCCGCCGATCACAGTCGTTCGCCTTTCAGGGGGGGTGCAGCCCCTTGCCTTCAGGGGCGTGGGGAACTGCGCGACGAGCCCCCACGCACCCGCACCCGAAGACGAGCGCACCCAGCCGCCGCCGGTTCCGGACGGTCAGAGCACGCGCAGCGTCCACTCCCACCGGTGGGAGCCCGACGGTACGAGATACCCGGCCGAGGTGTCCGGCCCGCACGACGCCGTGCCGAGTCCCCGGTGCGCCGCGTCGAGGTGCACGACACAGCCCGGCCGTGGCACCAGCTCGTCGTGGTGCGTGGCGGCGGCCAGATCCTCGGCCCGGTACCGGTTGACGGAGACCTGCCCCGGTGCCCCCAGCTCCACCGCGAGCCCCGTGGCGTCCGGCGCCGACAGCGTGAACCGCCGCACCCCGTGCCGCCCGCCGCTCTCCTGGGGCCGCAGGTAAGGGGTGAAGAGCGCGTCCACCGGCAGCGAGTGGTGTCCCACGGGCGCGCCCGTGCTGCGGTCCGGGTACGACTCCCAGGGGCCCTGCCCGTACCAGTCCAGGACATCGAGCCCCGGGACCGTCTCGAAGACCGTGCCGACCCGGGCCACGTCGTCCAGCCCCGCCGGCAGTTCGGCCGACTCCTCGATGCGGATGCCGCCGGACACCGGGGTGAACACCTGCTCGTGCCGGACGGGCCCGGCACCGGTCGCGTACTCGCTGAGCACGACGACCCGCGAGCCCTCCTCGCGGACGTCCACGACCTTGCGTACGAGCGCGTCGAGGCCCCAGTCGTGCCAGCGGGCCGCCATGCCGCCCAGCTCGTCGTTGTCGGTGGGCGCCCGCCAGAGCGAGAGCCGCGGCGCCGAAGTGAGCGACGGGTGGACCAGCAGCGCGTCCTCGTCCAGCGTGACGGCCGGACCGGTCGCGGCCTCCGGGGCCGTGTCGGTGGCCGCCGCGGCCAGCCGCACCTGCGGCACACACACCTCCGTGCCGAGCGGCGCCCACGCCTCGTCGTCCGCGGTCGTGACCCGCAGGGTCAGCCAGGTCTCACCGGCGGCGGAGGGCTCGGGCGGCGGGAACGGCAGCGGGACCTCCGCCGACCCGCCCGGCGGTACCTCCGGCAGCGGGGCCGGAGCCCGCCGCGTCGTACCGTCGGCGCCCACGAGCAGCCACTCGGCCGCCAGCCACTCCAGGCCACGGAAGTGCTGCCGGTTGTGGATCCGCAGAACCCCTTCGTCGTACGTCAGGCGGACCGGGCCCGCGATCTCCCGGTGCTCGTACATCACTGGCTTGGGGGTGCGGTCGGGGAACACCACGCCGTCCGCGATGAAGGCGCCGTCGTGGATCGTCTCGCCGAAGTCGCCGCCGTAGGCCCAGCGGTGGCCGGGTGCGGTGACACCGTTGCCGTACAGGCCCACGCCACCTCGGCCGGCCGGTCGTCCGTCGTTCACACGCTGGAGGATGCCGTGGTCCCAGAACTCCCAGATGAAGCCGCCCTGAAGCCCCGGGGTGGACTCGATGGCGGCCCAGGTGTCGGCGAGGGTGCCGTTGCTGTTGCCCATGGCGTGCGAGTACTCGCACTGGATGAGCGGCTTGGTCTGCCTGCCCGACAGGGCGTGGGCCACGCACTCCTCGATGGGCGCGTACATGGGGCAGGCGATGTCGGAGGCGAGCTGCTCGTCCGCCCAGTCGATCTTGGCGGCTCCCTCGTACTGGATCGGCCGGGTCGGGTCGTGGCGCCGTACCCAGCCCGCCGCCGCGTCGTGGTTGGCGCCGTAGTCCGACTCGTTGCCCAGGGACCAGACGATGATCGAGGGATGGTTCTTGTCCCGCAGGACCATGCGCGAGACGCGGTCCACGAACGCGGGCAGATAGCGGGGGTCGTCGGCGATCTCGTGCGCGTGGTCGTGCGACTCGATGTTCGCCTCGTCCACCACGTACAGGCCCAGTTCGTCGGCGAGGTCGTACAGGGTCGGGTCGTTCGGGTAGTGCGCGGTGCGGACCGCGTTGAAGCCGAACCGCTTGAGGACGACGAGGTCCGCGCGCATGTCGTCCGCGGTGACCGTGCGGCCGGTCAGCGGGTGGAAGTCGTGCCGGTTTGCGCCCCGGATGAAGACGCGTTCGCCGTTGACCAGCAGGTCCCGGCCGACGATCTCGACGTCCCGGAAACCGACCCGGTGGTGCGAGCTGTCGGCGATCGAGCCGTCGGCCCGGTGCAGCCGCACGGCCAGCTCGTACAGTTCGGGTGTCTCGGCGGTCCAGGGGCGGACGTCCCGGACGACGGTCCGCAGCCGTGCCTCGCCGTAGAAGTCGGACACCCGCATGTCCTCGGCGTTGAGACGGTCGAACTCCGTGTCCTGGGCGAGGAGTTGACCGTCCAATGCGGCCGTGACGTACCAGCCCTCGGGGAGCGGGCCCGCCGTGTCGCGGACCTTGCAGTCGACCAGCAGCCGTCCGTCCCGCGGCGCGCGCACGGTCACGTCCGCGAGATACAGCGGATCGGTGGCGTACAGCAGCACCGAGCGCGTGATGCCCGCGTGCCACCACTGGTCCTGGTCCTCGATGTGCGACGCGTCGGACCACTTGACGACGGTGAACCGTACGGTGGCCGGGTCCCCGGGCCGTACGACGGCCGTGAGGTCGAACTCGGCCGCCAGGTGGGAGTCCTTGGAGATGCCGACCGGCCGGCCGTTCACATGGACGAGCAGCACGCTCTCGGCCGCGCCGACCTGGAGGACGATCCGGCGGCCCGCCCACTCGGCGGGGATGTCCACGGACCGCTCGTAGACGCCGGTCGGGTTCGCGGCGGGCGTGTGCGGCGGGACGTCGGCGAACGGCATCCGGACATTGGTGTACTGGGGCAGGTCGCCACGGCTCTGCATGGTCCACACGCCCGGCACGTCGGCGAGGGTCCACTCGCCCGAGGCGCCGGTCGGCGAGGGCAGCAGCTGGAAGTGCCAGGAGCCGTCCAGGGACAGCGCGCCGGAGCGCCGGTCCACCGCGTTCATCGGCAGCCGCTGCCAGGAGGTCGTCTCCGGGGACTCCCAGGGCCGCAGGGCGAGCAGGTGGTCGCGTCCCATCAGCGGATCGCTCCCTTGCCGAGGTCGGCGATGATCTGCTTGGCGCCGATCGCGAAGACGATCAGCAGGGGGATCAGGGCGAGGACCGCACCCGTCATGACCATCCCGTAGTCCGTGGTGCCGTGAACGCCGTTGAGCTGGGAGAGGGCGACCTGGAGGGTCACGTTGTCCGGGTTGGTGAGGGCGATCAGCGGCCAGGCGTAGTCGTTCCACTGGCCCATGAACGTGAAGATGCCGAGGAAGGCGAGCCCGGGGCGGACCACGGGCAGGGCCACGTGCCAGTACTGGCGCAGGAAGCTCGCCCCGTCGATCTTCGAGGCGTCCAGCAGCTCGTCGTGGATCGCGCTCTTCATGTACTGCCGCATCCAGAAGATGCCGAAGGCGTTCGCGGCGGCCGGCACGATCAGCGAGGTCATCGAGCCGATCCAGCCCAGCTTCGCCATGATCACGAACTGCGGGATGGCGGCGAGCTGCGCCGGCACCATGAAGATGGCCATCATCATCGCGAACAGCACCCGGCGGCCGGGGAAACTGAACTTGGCGAAGACGAACGCGGCCAGCGAGTCGAAGAACAGCACGAGGAACGTCACGGAGACGGCGACGAGCAGCGAGTTGAACATCGACCCGAAGAAGTCGATGCTGTCGAACAGCTTGCTGAGGTTGTCGCCGAAGTGCGAGCCGGGCAGCAGTTTCGGCGGGTAGGAGAAGATCTCGGTCGACGTGTGCGTCGACATGATCACGGCCCAGTAGAAGGGGAACGCGGAGAGCAGTACCCCGACGGCGAGGGAGAGGTGGAGCGCGATGCCCCTGCGCTGGGTGCCTCGGATACGCGTGCCCTTGGTGGGCTCGGCGCGCGGCGGCTCGGTGGGGGCGGGCTCGGTCTGTGTGGTGACAGCCATGGTGACGGGCCTCCCTAGTCTTCGCCCCGGCGCTGCACCAGGCGCCAGTTGATGATCGAGAAGATGACGACGACGAGGAAGATGCCCCAGGCCACGGCCGCGCCGTAGCCGAAGTCGTTGTTGTCGAAGGTCTGCTGGAAGAAGTAGAGGACCATCGTGCGGCCGGCGTGGTCGGGACCGCCGGAGAACGTGGACTCGTTGGCGGTGGACTGCAGCAGCACCTGCGGTTCGGAGAAGCTCTGCAGCCCCGTCACCGTCGAGATGACGAGCACGAACAGCAGCACCGGCCGCATCAGCGGGAGTGTGATCCGGAAGAAGGTCTGCACGGGTCCGGCGCCGTCCATGCGGGCCGCCTCGTACAGCTCGCCGGGGATCGTCTGGAGTCCGGCGAGGAAGATGATCGCGTTGTAGCCGGTCCACTGCCAGGTCATCAGGGTGGCGATGGCGACCTTGATGCCCCAGGGGGTGTTCAGCCAGGCGATCTGGTCGAGGCCGACCGCCTGCAACAGGGCGTTCACCAGGCCGAAGTTGGTGGAGAAGACCGAGCCGAAGATGATCGCGACGGCGACCACCGAGGTGACGTTCGGCAGGAAGTACGCGAAGCGGTAGACGTTCTTGAAGCGGACCGCCGAGTTGAGCATCACGGCCGTGATCATCGCGAGGAAGATCATGGGGAAGGTGGCCAGCGCCCAGATGATCAGCGTGTTGCCGATCGAGCTCCAGAAGTCGGTGTCGCTCAGCAGATAGCGGTACTGCGAGAGGCCCGCGTACTCCATCGAGCCGAGGCCGTCCCACCGGTGGAACGACAGATAGAGCGAGAAGCCGACCGGGATCAGACCGAAGGCGAGGAAGAGGAGATAGAAGGGGGAGATCGCGGCGTACAGCCGCCAGTAGCTCAGGATGCCCTTCTTGGGATTGACGGCGGGCGGCTCGGCGACGGGCGCCGGGGGCTTCTCGACCAGGGGTGCGGTAGCCATCAGTAGCTCACCCCCAGGTGGTCGGCGATACGCCGGCACTTGCTCATGGCGTCCTTCCAGGCGTTCTCCGGGTTCTTGCCGAGGACGCCGACGTTCTTGATCTCGTCCCTGATCGGCTGCCCGAGTGCCACGTCGAACGGGCTGTTGAAGGCG
This sequence comes from Streptomyces dioscori, assembly GCF_003024195.1. GTDB lineage: Bacteria > Actinomycetota > Actinomycetes > Streptomycetales > Streptomycetaceae > Streptomyces > Streptomyces dioscori. Next base: position 298,705 of record NZ_KZ679050.1, on the reverse strand, counting down.
ACCGGGATCTTCTCCGCGGCCGGCCCGTACACGTCCATCGTGATCTGGTCGCCGAAGAACGGGTCGTGCTCCCGCAGCTTCTTCAGCCCGTACGAGGCAGGGGTCGAGGGGAAGAGCCCCGCGTCCATGAAGCCCTGGGCCTGGTTGTCCGCGTTGAGCAGCCAGGTGATGATCTCGAAGGCCTTCTCGGGTTCACGGCACGCCTTGGTGATCGCGAGGAAGGAGCCGCCGACGTTCGAGGGGCCGCCGGGACAGTTCGCGACCCGCCATCTGCCCTTGGTCTTCGGGTACTGGAGCTTGAGGTCGCCCGCCGCCCACGAGGCGTTGAGCTGGCTGGGCAGCTCGCCGCTCTCGGTGGCCGAGATCGAGTCGGGCGTGCCCGTCACGATGCTCGACGCGAGCCCGCGCCGCTTGGCCTCCACGGCACGGTCCCAGCAGACGCGCACATGTTCCTGGTCGCCGATGAAGTGCTTGTCCTTGTCGACGAACCGCTGGGTGCCCTGTCCGATCGACATCTCGAAGACGCTGGTGATGTCGGTCAGGATGAACGCCCCGCGCACCCGCTTCTTGAGCTGCTCACCCGCGGCGAAGAACTGGTCCCAGGTGCCCATCTCCTTGGACACGTCGTCCGGTTCGTACGCGAGCCCGGCCTTCTCGTAGACGGCCGGCTGGTAGTACTGCACGACGGGACCCACGTCGATGGGGAAGCCGACGAGGCTGCCGTCGGGGGCCACGCCCTGCTGCCACTTCCAGTCCAGGTACTGGTCCTTGAGCTTCTCCGCGCCGAGTGTGCGCAGGTCCACGAACTGGTCGGCGTTCGGCAGGTACGACGCCATGTCCTCGCCCTTGAGCCCCGCGATGTCGGGGACATGGGCCTGGCCGGTCATCGTGGTGATGAGCTTGGAGCGGTAGTAGCCGCCGATCTGGATCGCGTCCAGGTCCACGGCGCTGTCGTAACGGGCCTTGGCCTTCTTGACGACGGTGTCGCTCAGGCCGCCGCTCCAGTACCAGAGCACCATGTTCCGGCCCGTCGAGCCCGTCGGTACGGCGCAGCCGGACGCCAGGCCGCCGAGCGCGGTCGCGGCCGTACCGGCCAGTCCCGCGCGGAGCAGGCCCCTTCGTGAGAGCCGCACAGCTCCCACCGCCTTTCGCATGTGTTCGGTCTTCGCATCAGGAGAACGCATCTGGAGCCAGGCATCAGAAGGGATGCGTCGCGGGAGATGCGTCGGGGGAGATCGGGAGTGCCGTGGGGGCGGGTGGAGTCACCGGGGCGTGGGGAACCGGAGGGCCGGGATCGGCGGGCATACGGTCCGTCAGGAAGCCGTACGCGCGCCGCAGTTCGGGATTCTTGACGGAGCGCCACCACTGGTGGATCCCGTACCAGCCGGGCGCGGCGAGCGCCCCGCCGTGCCGCTGTACGGAGAGTCCGGCGGCCAGCACCGCGAAGCGCAGCCGCTCCTCCAGGGGCCAGCCTTCCAGCGAGGCCGCGACGAAGCTCGCGCCGAAGACGTCTCCGGCACCCGTCGCGTCCAGGACGTCGGTGGCGAGGGCGGGCACGTCGGCGTGCTCGCCCGTGGTCTGGTCGACGGCGATCGCGCCGTCCCGGCCGCGGGTGACCACGGCCACCGGCACCAGCTCGGAGAGCTTGGAGAGCGCGTCGGCCGCGGTGTCGGTGCGGGTGTACGCCATCGCCTCGCCGTCGTTCGGGACGAAGGCGTGGCACAGGGCGAGCTGGTCGAGGAGGTCCGAGGACCACTGCTGGGTGGGGTCCCAGCCGACGTCCGCGTAGATCTTCGTGCCGTTCGCGGCGGCCCCGGCGATCCACTCGCGGGGTTCGGCCTCGATGTGCACGAGCGCCGTGCGCGCGGCGGGCGGGTCACCCATCAGCGCGTCCTGCGAGTACGGGGGCTCCTGGCCGTGGGTGACCAGGGCCCGGTCGTGGCCGTACGCGATCGAGACGGTGACCGGGGTGTGCCAGCCGTCCGCGGTACGGGAGAGCGAGAGGTCGATGTGCTCCTGGCCGGCGAGGACCTCACGGCAGTACGCGCCGTAGTAGTCGTCGCCGAACACCGTGGCCAGGGAGGTGCTCAGGCCGTAACGGGCCGCGGCCACGGCCAGGTTGGCGATGCCGCCGGGGCTCGTGCCCATCCCGTCGGTCCAGATCTCCTCGCCGGGGGTCGGCGGCTTGCCCAGACCGGTCAGGACGAGGTCGTAGAAGAGCAGCCCGGTCAGCAGCACATCGGGCCGCGCGTCAGGCCGTGTCTCACCCACGAGCGCATCCTCTCGTCAAAACTCTTCATTCTCGTCGTACGAAGTGCACGGGATTGTGTTTCGGTGGACAGGATCGTGCGCGTCTCCGGCCGATTTGGCAAGAGTCGAGCAAAAGTAAGCATAGAAATGCTCACCGATGACGAGTACTGTTCAGCTCGTGCTGGCAGAGAGACGACATCAACTCATCCTGCGGGCCCTGCGCTCCGGCGGCCCCGCGGCCGTGACCGACCTCTCGGAGCAGCTCGGCGTGAGCCCCGCCACCGTCCGGCGCGACCTGCTCAAGCTGGAGGAGGAGGGCCTGCTCACCCGCGTACACGGCGGAGCGGTCGCCGAGGAGGGCGACCAGCCCTTCGCCGAGGTCGCCGAGGTGCGCGTGGCCGAGAAGGACGCCATAGCGGCGCGCGCGGCGGGCCTGGTCGAGGACGGCCAGTCCGTGCTGCTCGACATCGGCACCACCGCCTACCGGCTGGCCCGGCAGCTGCACGGCCGCCGGATCACCGTGATCACCAGCAACCTCGTCGTCTACGAGGAGCTGGTGGACGACGAGGCCATCGAGCTGGTCCTGCTCGGCGGCATGGTCCGCCGCGAGTACCGCTCGCTGGTCGGCTTCCTCACCGAGGACAACCTGCGCCAGCTGCATGCGGACTGGCTGTTCCTGGGAACAAGCGGAGTACGACCGGGAGGGCAGGTGATGGACACGACCGTCGTCGAGGTGCCGGTGAAGCGCGCCATGATCAAGGCGGCCGACCGGGTCGTCCTGCTCGCCGACCGCGCCAAGTTCCCGGGGACGGGGATGGCGAAGGTCTGCGGACCCGAGGACCTGGACGTCGTGGTGACCAACGCACCGGCGGACGCCGGGACGCGCGCCGCCCTGGAAGAGGCGGGCGTACGCGTGGTGCTCACGTGAGCGGCGCACGCGAGGGGGTGACGGGGCCCGGCGCGCGGGAGGGGCCGACGGGCCCCGGCGTGCGCGGGAACCGGACGGCGGGCTCCGGGGCCGCGATGGCACCGGCGGCTTCTGGGGCACTGATGGCACCGGCGGTCCCTGTGGCACTGATGGCACCAGTGGCCCCCAACGTGCGCGGGAACCCGAGGGCGGGCTCCGGGGCCGCGATGGCACCGGCGGCACCCATGGCACCCATGGCACCAGCGGCCCCTGTGGCACCGATGGCCCCGGCGGCCCCTGCGACACCGGTGGCCCTGGCGGCACCGGCGGCCCCCGCCGCACCGCCGCCCCCGTCGACCCTGATGACCCTGATGACCCCGAGGAACAGCGAAAGGGCAGTTGCGTGAAGCTGACGATTCTGGGCGGCGGCGGATTCCGCGTGCCGCTCGTGTACGGGGCGCTCCTGGGCGACCGCGGCGAGGGCCGCGTCACCGACGTCGTCCTGCACGACCTGGACCAGGGACGGCTCTCCGCCGTCGCCCGGGTCCTCGCCGAGCAGGCGGCGGCGCATCCGGACGCACCGGCCGTGACCGCCACCACGGATCTCGACGAGGCGCTGCGCGGCGCCGACTTCATCTTCTCCGCGATCCGCGTCGGCGGCCTCGAAGGCCGCGCCGCCGACGAGCGGGTCGCCCTCGACCAGGGCGTCCTCGGCCAGGAGACGGTCGGCGCCGGCGGCATCGCCTACGGCCTGCGCACGGTTCCCGTGGCCGTCGACATCGCCCAGCGCGTGGCCCGGCTCGCGCCCGACGCCTGGCTCATCAACTTCACCAACCCGGCGGGCCTGGTCACCGAGGCCATGTCCCGCCACCTCGGCGACCGTGTCATCGGCATCTGTGACTCCCCGGTGGGCCTCGGACGCCGGATCGCCCGGGTGCTGGGCGCCAACCCGCGCGAGGCCTGGATCGACTACGTCGGCCTCAACCACCTCGGCTGGGTCCGCGGCCTCCACGTCGCCGGCCGCGACGAACTCCCGCGCCTGCTCGCCGACACCGACCTGCTCGGCTCCTTCGAGGAGGGCAAGCTCTTCGGCACCGACTGGCTCCAGTCGCTGGGCGCCATCCCGAACGAGTATCTGCACTACTACTACTTCAACCGCGAGGCCGTCCGCGCGTACAGCCAGGCCGAGAAGACCCGCGGCGCGTTCCTGCGCGACCAGCAGGCCGGTTTCTACGAGGAGATGAGCCGCCCGGACAGCGCCGCCCTCACCGCCTGGGACCGTACGCGGGCCGAGCGCGAGGCCACGTACATGTCCGAGAACCGGGAGACGGCCGGTGCGGGCGAGCGCGATGCCGACGACCTCTCCGGCGGCTACGAGAAGGTGGCCCTCGCCCTGATGCGGGCCATCGCCCGTGACGAGCGGACCACGCTCATCCTCAACGTCCGGAACCAGGGCACCCTCGCGGCGCTCGACGCGGACGCCGTCATCGAGGTGCCCTGCCTCGTCGACGCCAACGGTGCGCACCCGGTCGCGGTCGCCCCGCTGCCCGACCACGCCACCGGTCTGGTGTGCGCGGTGAAGGCCGTGGAGCGGGAGGTGCTGGCCGCCGCCGCGTCGGGATCGCGCGCCACGGCCGTGAAGGCCTTCGCGCTGCATCCGCTGGTCGACTCGGTGAATGTGGCCCGCAACCTGGTGGACGGTTACACCGCGGTCCATCCTGGTCTCGCCTACCTCAAGTAAGCGCTTTCCCCGCTCGTTACCTGGAGACTTTCATGCACGACGAACGCCGGCGGATCGAGGAGCGCGTCCAGCGCCTTCACGACCAGCGCATCAAGGCCGCGATCTACGCCGCGGCCGTGCCCTTCGAGGTCGAGGCCTGGCAGGCACCGGGGGAGCCCGTCCCCTTCGAGGAGGCCGCGTCCGCCCCGTACACGCCCTTCACGATGGACACCCCGTGGGGCCCGCCCTGGGGCACGACATGGTTCCGGATGCGCGGGCAGGTGCCCGCCGAGTGGGCGGGGCGGCGCGTCGAGGCGGTCATCGACCTCGGCTTCGTCGGCGACTGGCCCGGAAACCAGGCCGAGGCCCTCGTCCACCTCACGGACGGCACCCCGCTGAAGGCGGTCAACCCGCTCAACCAGTACGTGGCGATCGCCAACCCCGCCGTCGGCGGCGAAGAGATCGACTACCTGGTCGAGGCGGCCTCCAACCCGGACATCCTCGCCGACGACTTCTCGAAGATCACGCCGATGGGTGACATCCGCACCGCCGGCGACAAGCCCCTCTACACGTTCCGTCGCGCGGACCTCGCCGTCCTCGACGAGGAGGTCTGGCACCTCGACCTCGACATCCAGGTCCTGCGTGAGCTGATGCTGGAGCTGGGCGAGCACGACCCCCGCCGGCACGAGATCACCCATGCTCTGGACCGGGCCCTGGACCTGCTGGACCTCGACGACATCGCCGGTTCGGCCGCCGACGTACGCGCCGCGCTCAAGCCCGCGCTGTCCAGGCCCGCCAACGCCAGCGCCCACATCGTCTCCGGCGTCGGCCACGCGCACATCGACTCCGCGTGGCTGTGGCCGATCCGCGAGACCAAGCGCAAGACGTCCCGCACCTTCTCGAACGTCACCTCGCTCGCCGACGAGTACGAGGACTTCATCTTCGCCTGCTCGCAGGCCCAGCAGTACGAGTGGGTGCGCGACAACTACCCGAAGGTCTGGGCCCGCATCCAGGAGTCCGTCAAGAAGGGCCAGTGGGCGCCGGTCGGCGGCATGTGGGTGGAGGCCGACGGCAACCTGCCCGGCGGCGAGGCCGTCGCCCGCCAGTTCGTCCACGGCAAGCGGTTCTTCATCGAGCACTTCGGCGTCGAGACCAAGGGCGTGTGGCTGCCGGACTCCTTCGGCTACACCGCGTCCTACCCGCAGCTCGCCAAGCTGGCAGGCAACGAGTGGTTCCTCACCCAGAAGATCTCCTGGAACCAGACCAACAAGTTCCCGCACCACACCTTCTGGTGGGAGGGCATCGACGGCACGCGGATCTTCACGCACTTCCCGCCCGTCGACACCTACAACGCCCGTTTCAGCGGCGAGGAGATGGCCCGCGCCACCAACAACTACCAGGAGAAGGGCGTCGGCACCCGCTCGCTGGCCCCCTTCGGCTGGGGCGACGGCGGTGGCGGCCCCACCCGCGAGATCATGGAACGGGCGCGCCGTCTCGCCGACCTGGAGGGCTCGCCCAAGGTCGTCGTCGAGCACCCCGACGAGTTCTTCGCCAAGGCCCGCGCGGAGTACCCCGACGCCCCGGTCTGGGTCGGCGAGCTGTACCTGGAGCTGCACCGGGCCACCTACACCTCCCAGGCCCGCACCAAGCAGGGCAACCGCCGCAGCGAGCACAAGCTCCGCGAGGCCGAGCTGTGGGCCACCACGGCCGCGCTGCACGCGCCCGGCTACGCCTACCCGCACGACAAGCTCGACCGGCTCTGGAAGACGGTCCTGCTCCACCAGTTCCACGACATCCTGCCGGGCTCCTCGATCGCCTGGGTGCACCGCGAGGCGGAGGCCGAGTACGCGCGCGTCGCCGAGGAGGTCGAGGCACTGACCGCCGAGGCCGTCACCGCGCTCGGCACGGGCGACCCCCGCGTCTTCAACACGAGCCCCGTCGAGCGCCGCGAGGTCGTACGGACCGCCGACGGCACCCTCGCCCACACGGTCGTCCCCGCGAACGGCAGTGCGCCCCTCGGCGCGGGTGCGGTCCCGAACCCCGTGACCGTCACCGGCCGCGTCCTCGACAACGGCCTGGTCCGCGTCGAGATCGCCGAGGACGGCACCCTGTCCTCCGTACGCGATCTGCGCGCCGGCGGCCGTGAGGTCCTCGCGGACAAGGGCAACCTGCTCCGGCTCCACACCGACCTCCCGAACTACTGGGACGCCTGGGACGTCGACAAGCACTACAAGAACCGCTACACGGACCTCCTGGACGCCGAGTACGTGACGGTCGTCGAGGACGGCCCGCTGCTCGGGGCGATCCGCGTCGAGCGCTCCTTCGGCAACGGCTCGCGCATCACGCAGACGATCAGCCTCCGCGCCGGCAGCCCCCGGATCGACTTCGAGACGGACATCGACTGGCACGAGGCCGAGAAGTTCCTCAAGGCCGGCTTCCCGGTGGACATCCGGGCGGCGCACTCGTCCGCCGAGATCGCCTTCGGCCACATCCAGCGGCCCACGCACACCAACACCACCTGGGAGTCGGCCCGCTTCGAGGTCTCCGGCCACCGCTGGGTCCACCTCGGCGAGCCCGGCTACGGCGTCGCGGTCATCAACGACTCCACCTACGGCCACGACGTCTCCCGCACAGTGCGTGAGGACGGGGGTACGACGACCACGGTCCGGCTCAGCCTGGTCCGCGCCCCGCGCATCCCCGACCCGGCGGCCGACCAGGGCAGGCACCACTTCACCTACGCGCTGCTGCCCGGCGCGAGCATCGAGGACGCGGTCGCCGAGGGCTACTCGCTCAACCTGCCGCTGCGGGTCGCGGACTCGGCGGGCACCCCCGAACCTGTCGTCTCCGTCGAGGGCGACGGCGTCACCATCGAGGCCGTCAAGCTCGCCGACGACGCCTCGGGCGATGTCGTCGTACGCCTCTACGAATCCCGCGGCGGCCGGGCGCAGGGCACCCTGCGCACGAGCTTCCCGCTGGCCGGTGCCGAGATCACCGACCTCCTGGAGCGCCCCCTGTCGACGGCGGACACGGACGGGAACGGCGTGCCCGTCACCCTGCGCCCCTTCGAGATCCAGACGCTGCGCCTGAGCGTGCGGAAGTGAGGGACACACGCATGCGGAAGCGGTGACCCCGTTTCCCATGAACAATTAAGGAAGCGCTGAAAGGCCTGGTCACGGCGGGTGGGGGAGAGGTCCCCCGTCCGCCGTGACCTGTCCCCTTTCCCTGCGCGACACCTGCGGTTCGCTCGGCGCCCCTGTGATGAGCGCGATGGGGGCAGTGCGAGAGAAAGGTGTCACCGTGCGAGACCCGCGCATGTCCGCGATCGGCAAGGGGCTTCGCCGCCGCGGCAGACTGATGGCCCAGGCGGTCGGCCCGCCGCGCCGGAACCTCGCCGCCCTGCCTGCGCCCCGTGCCGCCGACGGCTCCCGCGCCGGGGACGGCTATGTGGCGCCCCGCGCCCCGCGGCTGGTGGACTCGCCGGTCTTCGTTCTGTCCTGCGTCCGCTCGGGCTCGACCCTCCTGAGGGTCCTGCTGAACAGCCACAGCAGCATCCGCGCCCCGCACGAGATGCATCTGCGCACCCTGCACGTCCATCTCTCCCGCGGCTTCACCGCCGACGCCATGCGGGCGCTGGAGCTGGACAAGGAGGAGCTGGAGCACACGCTGTGGGACCGGGTGATGCACCTGGAACTGGCCCGCTCCGGCAAGCGGATCATCGTCGACAAGACGCCGCCCAACACCCTCATCTGGCCGCGTCTGCACCGATGTTGGCCCAACGCCCGCTGGATCGTGCTGCTGCGCCACCCCGGCGCCGTGGTCGCCTCGCTCACCGACCGCCGCACCGACCCCGACCCCGAACAGATCCGCGCCGAGGTGCTCGACTACGGCGTACGGCTCGAAGAGGCCCGCCGCACCCTCGACGCCCATGTGATGACGTACGAGGACCTCACCGCCGATCCGGAGCGGGCCACGCGCGGACTGTGCGCGTACCTCGATGTGCCCTGGGAGAGCGCGATGCTCGACTACGGGAAGAAGGACCACGGCACGTTCCGGCCGCAGCTCGGCGACTGGAGCCCCACCATCAGGTCGGGCCGTATCCAGCCGGCCCGCCCGGCCGGCCCGAAGGCCGAACTACCGCCGCGGCTCGCCGAGTTGGCGAAAAAATGGGGGTACCCGGTCGGCTGACCGGGCACCCCCGAGGTTCGTACTCCGCTCCATGACGGTCGGCCCGGTCAACCCGGCTGTGACCGAGGTGAACTGCAGGTCGCCGCGGCCGGTCCCGGAGCAGTTGCTGCCGGATCAGACCGTCAGGGGCCTGTCCGAGGACTGCGAGGCCTGAGCCGAATGCGTCGCCTTGGCCGGGTGGGTCGCATGGGCCGTCTGCGCTTCGGCGGCGGCGTCCGGCGCCGGCACATGGGCGGGCAGGTCCAGGTCCGTGTGCTGCTCCGGCGCCGACACGGGACGCACCGCGCGCGGCCCGGAGACCACCGCGTAGTCCGAACCGAGGAACGGCGGGACGACATCGCCCGGCTCCTCGCCGAGCGCGAGACGCACGGCGGCCCACGGCGCGTTGATCCCGCACTGCGAGAGCTGGTGCAGACCGCCCGCCGGGCGCGTGTTCACGTCCATCAGGACCGGCTCGTCACCGAGCATCCGGAACTGGATGTTCGTCAGGTAGTGCAGCCCGAAGCCCTCCGCGAGGACCCGGGCGGGCTCGATGAACGACGGGTCGAGCGTGAAACCGCGCCGCCGACCGTTCTTCGTCCGGCCGACCGCCATCCGGACCCGTCCGTCCGGGCCGGTGAGGCAGTCCACGGACACCTCGGGCTCACCCAGAAGGGGCATGACAAGCCAGTCCACGGGCTCGTCCGCCTGCCGCAGCGCCTGGACGACCAGGTCCAGCGGCATGTACGGGCTGGGGAAGCCGCTCAGGTGCATGAGCGAGAAGGGGGTGCGCGTGATGATGCGGAAACCGACGCCACCCGCTCCGGAAGCGGGCTTGAAGCACGCCTTGTGACCGGCGGCCTCCAGCTCGTCGACCGCGGCGATCAGCTCGTCGGCGGTGCGGACCCGCCACCACGGAGGCGTCGGCACGCCGAGCTTCTCGACGGCCTCGTACGCGACGACCTTGTCCTGGAAGGTGTGCACGGCCTCGGCGGGCGGCGCGAGCAGCGCCGTGCCGACCGCGGCGAACTCCTCGCGGTGCTCCGCCAGGGCGGTCTGGTGCAGGACGGGCACGAACACGTCGATCGAGTTCCGGACACACTGGTCGAGCGCGTACTCGACGTAGGCGGCCGGGGACAGCCCCTCCGGCTCCATCGCGGCGATGTCCGCGGCGGCCAGGATCGGGGAGTCGGGGTCACCGTGGGTGGCGTGGATCTCGACCGCGCGGCCACACGGATTTCGCCGCAGCTGATCCATGAAGAACACGTTCTCCGCGTACGTGCGGTTGAGCCAGACGCGTACGCGAGAGACCATGCAGGCCGCCTTTCAGGTTTGCGGGCACGTCAAAGCAGGCCGTGCTCGGCAAGAGGTTTAGTGGGTACACAAAACCGCCGTTCGAAAACGGGAGTTCGTGGCGGTTGTGTATGGCCGATCATAGGGGTTCCTGAGCAGTGCTGCTGCTACGGGCGTGTTACGGAATCGCCCGGCGGGCCCGCCGCACGGGCCCGTCCGACGGTCTCGCGGCGGCTCGCTTGGCAGGTCAGAGGCCCTGCGCCGGGCCGGTGCCGCGCGGTCGCGGCGGGGTGCGCCGGGGCGCCCACCGGTGCTCCATATCACCGTCGTCGGATCGTCGGATCGGGTGACCGACTGATCGGCGGGCGGGCGCGGACCCGTGTCCGGGGCGTGCGCAGCGCCCGGACGCCGTCCGGGTGGGCGTGCCGCTGCGCGGCGCCGGAGTGCCGTCCCGCGCGGTGGGGCGGAGGGTGGTCCGCGAGGTGGGGCGGCCGGGTGCCGCGCGGGCCTCGGCGTCAGGGTCGGACCGGGGCGGAGTCGCTCTTGTACGGCGACGGGGGCGTGTGTTCTTGTGTTCTCATCCGGGCGGCCGCGAGGCGTCCCGGCACGGGGAGGGGGCGAGGGTGACGACGGCTGACCGTCAGGGCCGGCTGCTGGCCATCAGCGACCTGCACATCGGATACGCCGAGAACCGCGCCCTCGTCGAGGAGATGCGCCCCGAGACCGACGACGACTGGCTCCTGGTGGCCGGCGACGTCGCGGAGACGGTGGCCGACATCCGCTGGGCCCTCGAAACGCTCAGCCGGCGCTTCAAGAAGGTGATCTGGGCACCGGGCAACCACGAACTGTGGACCCACCCCAAGGACACCGTCACCCTGCGCGGAGTGGCCCGCTACGAATACCTCGTACAGCTCTGCCGCGAGCTGGGCGTGGTCACCCCCGAGGACCCCTACCCCGTGTGGGAGGGCCCCGAAGGACCGGTCGTGGTGGCCCCTCTCTTCCTCCTCTACGACTACTCGTTCCTGCCCGCGGGCTGCGCCACCAAGGAAGAGGGCCTCGCGTACGCCCACGGCACCGGCATCGTCTGCACCGACGAGCACGTGCTGCACCCCGACCCGTACCCCAGCCGTGAGGCCTGGTGCCGGGCCCGGGTGGCCGAGACCGAACGCAGGCTCGCGGAGATCCCCGACGGGCTGCCCACGGTGCTCGTGAACCACTACCCGCTGGACCGGCACCCGACGGACGTCCTCTGGTACCCGGAGTTCGCCATGTGGTGCGGCACCCGGCTCACCGCGGACTGGCACCGCACCCACCGCGTGGCCGTCATGGTCTACGGCCACCTGCACATTCCCCGCACCACCTGGCTCGACGGCGTCCGCTTCGAAGAGGTGTCGGTGGGTTACCCCCGCGAGTGGCGCAAGCGCTCGGAACCGCCGGGCAAGCTGCGCCGCATTCTGCCGATGGAGGTCGGATCCGGTGATCGAGGAACTGCTCCCGGAGTCGGTCGTGGCCGTGGAGGCACACGCTGACGACCACGCCGAGGGCATGGGGGCCCCGACGCCCCACCCCGAGCTGTATCCCGGGGAAGAGGCGCTGATCGCGCGCGCCGTCGAGAAACGGCGCCGCGAGTTCACCGTGGTCCGCGGGTGCGCCAGACGGGCCATGGAGAAGCTCGGCGTGCCCCCGCAGGCCGTCCTCAGCGGCGACCGGGGAGCCCCGCGCTGGCCCGCGGGGCTGATCGGCAGCATGACGCACTGCGAGGGCTACGCCGCCGCCGCACTGGCCAGGGCCACCGACCTGGCCTCCCTCGGCATCGACGCGGAACCCCATCTGCCGCTCCCCGCCGACGTGCTGCCCTCGGTGGCGCTGCCCGACGAGGTCCGGCGGCTGGGCGAGCTGGCCGCCGACCACCCGCAGATCCACTGGGACCGGCTCCTGTTCAGCGCCAAGGAGTCGGTCTACAAGGCGTGGTTCCCCCTCACCGGGAAATGGCTCGACTTCTCGGAGGCCGACATCGAGGTCTTCATGGATCCCGGACACACCACGTCCGGCGGCCTGAGCGCCGGACTCCTCGTGCCGGGTCCGGTGGTGGACGGCCGTCGCATCGGCCGCTTCGAAGGACGCTGGACGGTGAGCCGGGGACTCGTGGCGACCTCGGTGACCGTCCCGCACGCGCAGGACGGGCAGCACGGGCAGGACGGCCGGCACGGGCAGGACTGAGCGCGGCTCCGCCCGGCGACGGGCGGCCCAGGGGCTGACGGTGGTTCATCACACCTCCGGGCACCAGGTGTGCAGCAGGCGGAAGAACGCCTCCTCGTTGCCCTCAAGGCCCGCCGCGGCCAGCGCGCGCTCCGCCTCCGCGAGGGCCGAGGGCGGCACGACGACCGGCCGCCCCGAACCCGACGGGGCGTCCATGGCGGCTCGTACGGTCTGCAGCAGGCGCAGATAGGCCTGCACGGCGGTGCGTTCGTGATCGGTCAGTACGGCTGTCGGCATCGGACGGCTCTCCCGGTTCGGCTCGGCTTCCGCTCTTCGGTCCTGCTCGCGCCGCCGCACAGCGGTGGCGCTGGGTCCAGCTTGCCGTCCGCCACTGACAATGCCCTTTCCGTGCGTGTTCGTTCGCCCGGTCAGCCGAGGGGAAACCGCACGGAAACCCGTTGTCGGACAAGGGGCTCACGCTGGAACGAAGGCCCGCAGAGGGGAGACGATCCGGTGGTCGGCATCCCACGACGGCGCCCGTGCGGGGCCACGCGGCTGCGGCCCGTGGGCGACGGCGAACTGCGGCTGCGGCACCGCGTGGTGCACGGACACCGCCGCGCCTACCGCGTGACCGGTGAGGGCCCCGCCCTCGTCCTCATCCACGGCATCGGCGACTCCTCGGCGACCTGGGCCGGGATCGTCCCCGGTCCGGCCCGCACCCATACGGGGGTCGCGCCCGACCTGCTGGGCCACGGCGCCGCGGACAAGCCACGGGCCGACTACTCGGTGGCCGGCGTTCCAGGCCCGGCTGTTCGCGCATCTGATGCCCGCTGCTCGACACCGACCTCGGGCAGGACGCGCCCGAGTTGCTCCGGGGAGCCGGCTGGAGATCTTCGAAGGCGCCGGGCACTTTCCGTTCCATGCGGAGCCTGTGCGGTTGCTCGCGCCCGTGCGGGAGTTCGTCGGGGGACCAGTCCTGCCGACTGGAGTCGGGAGCGGTGGGGTGCGCTGCTGCGGGACGGGCGGCCTTGTGTTGAGGCGGCGGGGTCCCGGGCGGACGTGGTGCGCAGTCGTGCGCGGGAGCGGGACCTGCGGGCAGTCAGTGAGCGGAGTGCGACCTGATGTCCGGGGGTCTTGGGTTGTGTGTCGACTGCGGGTGCGTCGTGGCCGGCCGCGCAGTTCCCCGCGCCCCTCGAAGGGGCTGCGCCGCCTTCGAGGAAAGGGGTGCGCGGTGTCGTCCTTCAGGGGGCGGTCCCGGTGCGGGTGGCCTGCACCACCGGGGAGTGGTGCAGGGCCTGGGACATGCGTACCAGGTCGCGGGGGGTCTCGGTGGGCTCCGTCGGGGTGGGGGACTCGGGGGGTCTGCCCTCGGGGGCGGCGGTGCGGGACCGTATCGCCGCTGCCACCATCGCCGCGTCCGCCTCGGCGCGGGCCTGGGCCGGGTCGGAGCCCGACGCGAGGGCCGCGGCGTGCGCGCGGGCCCGTAACCCGGCGTCGAAGTAGGGGTGGAGGCTGAGCAGGCCGTCGTGGATGTCCGACTCCCGCCGGGTGACCTGGAGTTCGGCGGGGGACCACCAGGACATCCGGGCCGCGCGGCCCGCGTATGGCGCAACGGGTGCCAGTTCCCGCCACAACGGCCCGAGCCGGCGGTACGTGCACCAGGTCGACCAGGTGTCGCCGGCCCGCTGACAGGCCAGCGGAAGACAGAAGCCGACCGCGCTGATCTGCGCCCCGGCCGAGGCGAGCACCGGGGCCACGTCGGTGCTCAGGTGGTCGAGGTTCCCGCCGTTCCAGCGCGCCACCACCGCGGTGGACTTGGCCGTCAGATAGGCGATGTTGCACACATAGCCCGCCACGATGATCAGCAGTCCGGCCCGCAGCCGGCCGTGCACCTGGAGCGCCCAGCGACCGCACATCACGTTCATCGCGACACCCGCCACGGCCAGCGCGCCGAGATAGAGCACGATCATCTCGCGGACGAACGGCTCGTCGGCGTAGTACGTGTCGAAGTCCCGCAGCCGCTCGACCGGGGTGTCACCGAGGGCGAACAGTACGACCAGCGCCACGATCACGACGCCGTACCCGGTGATCCAGCGCCGGGACAGCCGCCGGGTCCGTTCGGGCGGGCCGCCGCGCCAGTTGACGATCAGCACCAGACAAGCCGCGCTGAACGCGCTCAGCAGACAGTAGACGAGCGGCGCGGAGACGTTCGTGACGCCGACGATGTCGTTGACCTCGGCGATGGTCGGCGGCGCCGCGAAGAAGAACACCAGCCCCGTCAGCGCCAGCAGCCAGCACACCGACCGCAGCAGCGGATCACGCCAGGAGCGCCGCAGCGAGGGGCACTTGACGGCCAGGACGGCCGCCATGGCGACGGCGGGCAGGTAGTAACTGGACCCGTCCACGAGGTGCCGGCGCTCTCAGTCCTGCGGCCCGCGGTAGCCCAGGGACGCCTCGATGCGGCCCGCCAGACCCTCGCGCCGTACGGGCCCGCGCGAGCCCGGACCGGCCAGCCACCCCCGGCACCTGCTCGACAGGAGCAGCCCGAAGCTCTCGGCGTCCTTCTCGTCGGCCAGGTCGAACCGGGTGCGCGCCGCCACCTGGCGGACGGTCGCCCGCAGATCGGCGTCGTCCGACAGCAGCCGGGCGGCGACGGCCGCACCCTCCACCTGGTGGCCGCGGTGGCCCGCGCTCATGTGCCACAGTTCGTGGCCGAGAATCACCAGCTGGTGGTCGGGCGCGGTGCGCTCCTCGACGACCACGAGGTCCCAGTCCGCGAGGTCGAGCCAGAGCCCGCTGGCGGTGCCCGGCGGGAAGGGGGCCGTACGGAAGCGGACCGGTCGGCCGCGCCGGCTGCTCATGGCCCCGCACAGTGCCGCGTACAGCTCCCCGGGTTCCGCGGGGGCCGGGAGCGACAGCTCGTCGACGAGCTCGCCGCACAGACGGCGCATCTCCCTTCCGACGCCCACGGAGGTCCCCCGGATCACGACTCGGGCCGCTTGACGCTCTCCAGGAGCATGTCCAGCCACTCGGCGACCTTGTCCCGGTGCTGGTCGGTGGGCAGCTGCGCGGCCCGCCAGGCGATGCCGCGGACCCCGTGGTCCTGCAGCAGTCGCTCCAGCGGGTCGTCCGCGATCGCGGGGTCCGCCTGCCGCTCCCGGTCGGCGAGCCGCTGGAGCAGATCCTGCTCGGTGCGCTGCAGGGCGCCGACCAGTGCCTCAGGGTCCTCGGCGGACAGGAAACCGGCGTGGACGCGGAAGAAGCGCTGGATGGCGTCGCAGTGCTCCATGGTGGGGCGCCGGTCGCCGTTGATGAGGGCGCCCGCCTGCTGACGCGACATGCCCGCGCCGTCGGCGATCTCCTGCTGGGTGTACCGGCGGCCGTTCGGCTTCAGGCGGGTACGGCGCAGCAGGTCGAGGCGCTGCAGGAACCGGGCCTGGAGGTCGGGCTCGCCCGCCGACCGGCCGTTCAGCAGGGACGCGACCACGACCTCGGGGACACCCGACGCGGCGGACAGCCGGCGGACGTCGAACACCTCGCTGTGCGGTGTGCCCAGCCGGTCCGCCAGACCGGCGACCCGGGCCACGACGGCCGGCAGCAGACCCGTCGCCGTGGCGCCCGGAACCTCGAAGCCATCCGTCACCGACAGTTCTCCTACGTCTCGATCGACCGACCGCTGAGGGGGAACCGGACCCCTCGGACGTGAAGTCCCTGTGGGGATCCGTGTTGTGCAGCGTGAACTGCCCGAAGACCGGAGAGTAGCCCTTTGGTCGAACTCGCATCCAGGTCTCGCCACAACTGTGGCGGGATTCAGCCGTCAACGGGCGCCAAATGCCACGATAGTTGACACCGCTCCGGCCGGGGTAGCAGGATCACGACGCCGCGTGAAGCCCGCATAGGCAAGAGGGGTGGACCTCCCGATGGCATACCAGGCAGGAGGGCCCCGGCCGCAGCCGCGGCCCGTCCCCGACAGTCTTGAGGCCCAGGCGTACCTCCAGGACTACGCAGCACTTCTGGACGCCGTCACCTTTCCGTCCGTCGTCGTCGACCACCGCTGGGACGTCGTCCTCGCCAACGACGCGTTCGAGACACTTTTCCGCGCGGTGGGCCCGCACCCCACCGCCATGCCCGGCGACAACTTCCTGCGGTTCGTGCTGTTCCACCCGGACGCGGGCACGGTCCTCGCCGAGCACGAGTCGAGCTGGTGCCTGCCGATGCTGGCGCACTTCGCCGCCGCCGTGGAGCGGCACGGCCACGACCACGGACTCCAGTCGATCCTGCGGGACATCGCCCAGGACCCGATCATGGACGCCGCCTACCGGCACGGCCTGCCGCACTGGATCCGCACGGTGGGCCGGCACGCGGTCGAGCACGACGGCGCCGTGCGGCCGCTGCTGCATCCCGATCCGCGGTGGGGGAGCACCTGCCGGATCGTCGGTGAGACCCCCAAGACCCTGCACGACATGGGGTACACACGGCTGACGCTGGTCCTGCGCGAGGCCCGCCGCCCGGCACCGGCGAAGCGCCGGACGAGCAGACCCGGCCGCGGCCGGCGCACGGCGGGCCACCTCAGCGTGGTGCCGGCCGCCGAGGCGTGAGGACCTTCTCCGGCCGCCGGTGACACGTGCGTACACCGCCCTGCTGGGGCCTACTGCGCCTACTGGGGTCTGCTGGGACCTACTGAGGCGGAGGCGTGTCGGTGAGGTCCTTCACCAGGCGGTCGGCGACCGGGGTGCCACGCTTCGCCGCCTGGATCTGCTCGTACACATGCGTGCGCAGTTCGGCGAAGCGCGGGGCCACCCGGGTGTGCAACTGGTCCCGGTCGGCGGGGAGATCGACTTTCAGCTGCTCCTGGACGACGGTCGGGGAGGAGGACAGGATCAGCACCCGCTCACCGAGATAGACGGCCTCGTCGATGTCGTGCGTCACGAACAGGATCGTGATGCCCCGCTGCCGCCACAGCCCGCGGACCAGATCCTCCAGATCGGCCCGGGTCTGGGCGTCCACCGCCGCGAACGGCTCGTCCATGAGCAGCACTCGGGGCTCGTACGCAAGCGCGCGGGCGATGGCGACCCGCTGCTGCATGCCGCCGGACAGCTGCCAGGGGTACGCGCCCGCCGCGTCCATGAGGCCGACGGAGGCCAGCGCGTCGGCGACCAGCTCACGCCGCCTGGCAGCCGTCAACTTCTTCTGCTTGAGGGGCAGTTCGACGTTCTCGCGCACCCGCATCCAGGGGAACAGGCTGCGCCCGTACTCCTGGAAGACGACCGCCATGTCCGGCGGCGGACCGGTCACCCGTCGGCCACCGATCAGGACCTCGCCCGCCGTGGGAGTGAGCAGGCCGCCCACACACTTCAGCAGGGTCGTCTTGCCGCAGCCGGACGGCCCGACCAGACAGACCAGTTCACCGGCGTCCACCGTGAAGGTGAGGTCGCGCACCGCCTCCACCCGCCGGCCCGATCCCTCGTAGACCTTCTTCAGGCCGCGTACGTCGAGCATGGACCGCCCTTTCACGAGGTTCACGACGACCGCCGGGAAGCGTCGCGCGCACCGTGGTACCAGCCGAGCGCACGACGCTCGACGAACCGGAAGACGACCGACAGGACGAACCCGAGCAGCCCGAGCAGCAGGATCCCGGTCCACATGTCGGGGATGGCGAAGCCGCGCTGGAACTGGACGATGGTGAAACCGAGCCCGTTGCTGGCGGCGAACATCTCGCTGATGACCATCAGGATGATCCCGATGGACAGGGCCTGGCGCAGCCCCGCGAAGATCTGCGGGCTCGCCGCGGGCAGCACCAGGTGCCGCAGCCGCGCCACGCCCGTGATGCCGTAGGAGCGGGCCGTCTCGGACATCACCGAGTCCACCGCCCGTACGCCCTCGACGGTGTTCAGCAGGATCGGCCAGACGCAGCCGCTCGCGATCACCACGACCTTCATCGTGTCGCCGATGCCCGCGAACAGCATGATGACCGGGACGAGCACGGGCGGCGGCACCGCCCGCAGGAATTCGAGGACCGGCTCGCACACCGCCCGCACCCCGCGGTACGAGCCGATCACCGTGCCCAGCGCGACGCCCGCGACGGCCGCGCACGCGTAACCGGCGCTCAGCCGCAGCACACTGGGCAGCACGTCCTCGCGCAGCCGCTCGCCGGTCCACACGTCGGGGAACGTGCTGAGGATGGTGCGCAGCGGCGGCCAGTAGATGTCAGTGCTGCCGTCCGACGCGTACCACCACGCCACGACGAGCAGCGCGGGCAGCGCCACGACGAGGAGCAGCCGCAGCAGGACGCGTTCCAGGCCTTTCACACCGCCACCTCCCCGCGTACGGACTGGTGCCAGGCCAGCGCCCGCCGCTCGACGGTCCGCGCGCCCACGTTGATGAGCAGCCCCAGCAGACCGGTGACCACTACCAGCGCGTACATCTCCGGCACCGCCTGCGAGGTCTGCGCCACGGCGATCCGCGCCCCCAACCCCGGTGCGCCGATGACGAGTTCGGCCGTCACGGCGAGGATCAGCGCGACCGCCGCGGCCAGCCGCACCCCCGTCATGACGTACGGGAGGGCCGTGGGCCAGAGCACATGGCGGACCCGCGCCCAGGTGCCGAGGCCGTACGAGCGGGCGGTCTCCTCGGCGACCGGGTCCACGTCCTGGACGCCGTACATGACCTGTACGAGGACCTGCCAGAAGGACGCGTAGACGACCAGCAGGAGCACCGAGCGCAGTTCGGTGCCGTACAGCAGCACGGCGAGCGGGATCAGGGCGACCGACGGGATCGGGCGCAGGAACTCGATCGTCGAGGCGGTCGCCTCGCGCAGATACGGTGTGACCGAGATCAGGACACCCGCGACGATGCCCGCGCTCACGGCGATCACGAGCCCGATCGCCCAGCCGGTGAGGGTGTCCCCGAGTGCGGTCCAGAACGCGTCGTCGGACAGCTCGCCGGCGAGGGCGTCGGCGATGCGGCTGGTCGGCGGGAAGTACTCCTCGTCGACCAGCCCGAGCCGCGGCACCGCCTCGCCGAGAGCGAGGAAGGCCGCGAGCCCGCAGGCGCCCAGCAGGGCGTTGGCGCCCCTCACGGAAGGAGCTTGTCCAGGTCCGGCTCCTTCTCGAACAGGCCGTCCTGCTGCCCCAGTTCGGCCAGCCTCTCGATGGATCGGCGGTCCGGCTCGGCGGGCCACCGCGGCAGGACCAGCGACTCCACCAGCGGCTTCGGGATCTTCGTGTACGTGGTGATGATCTCGCGGACCTCCTCCGGGTGGCTGTCCGCGTACTCCAGGGACTCGATGGTCGCCGCCTGGAACTTCTTCACCATCTCCGGGTTCTTCCGCACATAACTCTGCGAGGAGAAGAACATGGCCACGGTGAGGTCGGGCGACACGTCGACGAAGAGCGACGCGATGGAGGTGCCGCCCTGCGCCTTGATGCTCGCGAGCGCCGGTTCCACGACACAGGCCGCGTCCACCTGACCGCCTTCGAGCGCGGCCGGCATCTGGTCGAAGGGCATCTCCACGAACTTCACCTTGGACGGGTCGCCGCCGTCCTTGCGGACCGACTCCCTGGTCGAGGTGTCACAGATGTTGTTGAGCGTGTTGGCGGCGACCTTCTTGCCCTCCACGTCCTTGGCGGACTTGAGGGGACTGCCCTTCTTCACGGCCAGCTCCGCGAAGTCGGCGCCCTTCTTGCCGGTGGACGCGACCCCGTTCACCACGGCCTCGACCGGCACGTTCTTGGACTGGGCGACCAGCAGGGACGTCATGTTGCTGAAGCCGAAGTCGAACTGGCCCGAAACCACCCCCGGCACGATCGCCGCGCCGCCCTGCGCGCTGGTCAGCGACAACTCGATGCCGCGTTCGCTGTAGAAGCCCTTCTTCTGGCCCAGGTACAGGGGGGCGACGTCGACGATGGGGATGACGCCGACCTTGACCGTGGTGGTACCGCCGGACGCCTTGTCCTTGTCGTCCGACCCGGGGGAGTCGGACGAACCGCAGGCCGTCACGGCGACGAACGTGGCGCCGGTCACGAGGCCGATGAGCAGACGACGCATCACTCCCCCTATGGAAAATATTGGGACAGTTCTTCGACAGGCTGTGCGCAGACCGCACAGAAGTGCTCAGCGGGAACGTAGAACCTGGCCGTGGAACAGGTCAATGCTCCTGACACGCACGGTCGTTGACAGTTGCCGAAGTGTGCTCCTAGCGTGCGCAGAGCGCACCCTCGTGCGTCCCGTGCGTGCGTCCCGTGGAGGCGTTGATGCCTGCTGGAGCCCGCGAACCGCATTTCGTCCGCTCCTTCGAGCGCGGCCTCGCGGTCATCCGCGCCTTCGACGCCGACCATCCGGAGCTCACGCTCAGCGAGGTGGCGCGAGTCACCGACCTGACCCGCGCGGCGGCCCGCCGCTTCCTGCTGACCCTCTTCGACCTGGGATACGTGCAGACGGACGGCCGGATGTTCCGGCTCACCCCGCGCGTCCTGGAACTCGGATACTCCTACCTGTCCAGTTTCACCCTGCCGGAGATCGCCGAGCCCCATCTGGAGCAACTCGTCACGCAGATACGGGAGTCGTCGTCCCTGTGCGTCCTCGACGGGGACGACATCGTGTACGCGGCCCGCGTACCGACGCACCGCATCATGACCGCGACCATCACCGTCGGCAGTCGCTTTCCGGCCCACGTCACCTCGGTGGGAAGGGTGTTGCTCGCCCAGCTGCCCGACGAGGAGATCGACGCCCGGCTCTCACGCGCGGACCTGACCCCCCTGACGGCCCGCACGGTCGTCTCGGCCGAACTGCTGCGCACCGAACTGCGCCGGGTACGCCGTCAGGGGTACGCGATCGTCGACCAGGAACTGGAGGAGGGGCTGCGCTCGGTCGCCGTCCCGGTGCGCGACCGGGACGGCGAGGTGGTGGCGGCCGTCAACATCCCCGTGCACGCCAGCCGCAACTCGGTGGAGTCCGTACGCCGTGACCTGCTGCCCCATCTGCTGGCCACGGTCGCCCGGATCGAGGCCGACCTGCGGATCACAGGTCGAGCACGAGGCGCTTCCCGAGGCACCGGGACACACAGATGAGCATGGTCTCGCCGGCCGCCCGCTCTTCCTCCGTGAGCACCGAGTCCCGGTGGTCGGGCGTACCGTCCAGGACGTCCGTCTCGCAGGTCCCGCAGGTGCCCTCGGTGCAGGAGAAGAGCACCTCGACACCCGCCGCGCGCACGGTGTCGAGCACGGTGGCATCGGCGGGCACGGTGAGGGTGCGGCCGGACCGCTCCAGAACGACCTCGAACCCGGCGTCAGCCGAGCCCCCCTGAGGGCCCGTCATACCGTTACCCCTGGGCTGGAAGCGCTCGACGTGCAGGGTGCCGCTCGGCCACCCCGCGCACCGCTCCTCCACGGCGTCCAGCAGCGGACCCGGGCCGCAGCAGTAGACGAGCGTGTCCGGCCGCGGGGAGCCGCCGAGCGCGCCGGCGAGATCGAGCAGCCCGTACTCGTCCTGCGGAACGACACGCACCCGACCCCCGTAACACTTCAACTCCTCTCTGAAAGCCATGGAGTTGCGAGTCCGCCCGCCGTACAGCAGCGTCCAGTCGGCGCCCGCCGCCTCGGCCGCGGCCAGCATCGGCAGGATCGGGGTGATGCCGATGCCGCCCGCGACGAAGAGGTAGCGGGGCGACGGCTCCAGGGCGAAGTGGTTACGGGGCCCACGCACCCGGACCTTGTCGCCCACCTCCAACTCCTCGTGCACATGGGCGGATCCGCCGCGTCCGTCGGGTTCCCGCAGCACCGCGACGCGCCACTCGCGCCGGTCGGCGGGATCGCCGCACAGGGAGTACTGCCGCTCCAGGTCAGGCCCCAGGACCACATCGACGTGGGCGCCCGGCTCCCAGCCGGGCAACTCGTCGCCGAGCGGATGGCGAAGGGTGAGGGCGAGCACGCCGTCGGCGGCGAAGTCCCGCCGCTGGACGACGAGTTCGGCTTCGTAAACGTCATACGAGGTCATGGCGATGCCCCTCGGGTGTGTGCCCCTCAGGTGTGTGTCCTTCGGGGTGCGCGAGCATCCACTCCCACATGGCGACCGGGTCCTCGGCGGTGTGCTCGGCGCCGCAGTGACAGGTGCCGTGGAGCACGTCGGTGCCCGGCAGCCAGTCGACGCGGTAGACCTCACCGGTGGAACCGCTCACAGGACCTTCTCCACGGGCTTGTCGCCCTCCTCGACCAGCCGGGCGAGGATGCGGCGGGCGGCCAGACCGCCGGTGTCGATGTTGATGCTCAGTTCCTGGTAGCCGCTCCGCTCGGTGCCGAGCGTCCGCTGCAGCAGGTTGAGCGCGTCGACGTCCTGCATCACGACCGTGTGGTTGTTGGCCCGCAGAAACTCGGTCACCTCGGCGTCGTCGGTCGCCCAGTCCCGCGAGACCATCCAGAAGTCGTACACCTTGCCGTCGGCGGACGGGGTGATGGCGTACGTGATCTCCGTGTGGAAGCCGTTCGGGTCGCTGCCGTCCGGTGCGGGCACGACACCGACCGGAGCGATCCGGCTGTGCAGCAGATACAGACACGGCGCGTGATACTCGATGTCCTGCCACCGCGTGATCCGCCCTTCTATGCCGGTCGACTTCGCGTAGAAGGGCGGGCACGCGGCGTCGTCCATGCGCCGGCTGACCCGCACGATGCCGGCGCCCTCGTCCACCTCGGTGGTGATGGGCGTCTCGGCGACCTCGGGGGTACCGATGTAACCGCCGTGCAGATACGTCTCGTGGGACAGGTCGAGGAGGTTGTCGACGAGGAGCCCGTAGTCGGCGTCGATCGGCTCCATCCCGCTGACGGTGACCCAGCCGGGGGAGTCGAGATGCCTGGCCCGCGGTATGACCTCCGGGTCGGCGAGGGCGGGGTCGCCGATCCACACCCAGATCAGGGAGTCCTGCTCGACCACGGGGTAGGAGGCGACGCGGGCGGTACGCGGGACCCGTTTCTGACCGGGCACGTACACGCACGCACCCGTCGTGTCGTACGTGAACCCGTGGTACCCGCAGACGATCCGGTCGCCGTCGAGCCCGCTGGCGGACAGCGGATAACGGCGGTGCACACACCGGTCGTGCAGGGCGACGGGCCGGCCGTCGTCCTCGGTCCGATAGAAGACGAGAGGCTCACCGAGCACGGTCCGCCCGAACAACTCCCGCCCGACCTCATGGGCGTAGGCGGCTACGTACCACTGGTTCCTGGCGAAGGCGGTGGTGTGCGGCATCTTTGCTGCTCCCGTCTCTGATGGTGGTGGCATCGTCGAGGAGAGCGTCATCGGGCCGCAATGCCCCTTCCGTCTCGCGGAAGTCTGCGAGCGCGAGGCGTGCCCGGGGTGGCCCGCCGTGCGAAACGGCTCCGCCCTCCCGAGGGGAGGGCGGAGCCGTTTTTCGGAACCCGTGCGGGTGCGGGGTCAGGCGTGGCGGCGGTTGCCTGTGACGGCTCGGTACACGGCCAGCAGGATGAGCGAGCCCACGATGGCGGCGATCCAGGTGGAGATCTCGAAGAAGCCGTCGATGGAGTCGACGCCGAAGATCACCTTGCCGAGCCAGCCGCCGAGGAGACCACCGGCGATACCGATGAGCATCGTGATGATGATGCCACCCGGGTCCTTGCCGGGCATGAGCGCCTTGGCGATGATGCCCGCGAAAAGACCGATGAGTATCCAGGCGATGATGCCCATGATTGTGTCTCCTACCTGGTCGTATAAAGACTGTGTCAGAGCATCCGAGTGTTCCGTGCCGGTGTTTTCAAACACGGGTCCTTCGGATTCACAGGCTTTCGGCGGTGATGCCCCGGCCCGGGGGCGGACCGGGCGGATCGTCCGCGCAGAACAGGTCGAGGCCGTCGTGCGGGGTCGCTGTCGGCCGGCCGCCGCGTTCCACCGGGACGACCCTCAGCGCGGCGCCGGACAGGACGGCCTCCACGGACGCGGGGTCGGTGGGATCGAAGCCGAGGACTCCTCCGGAGAGGGGGTCGGGTCCTGTCCAGGAGCCGTCCGTCGTCCTGAGGGAGTGGTAGAGCTCGCCGGCGACGAAGCCGTCATCCCTGCGGTGGAGCAGGAGGACGAAGCCGAGGGGGCCGTCGGTCCAGCGGTCGGCGACGACGGGGCCGTGGGTGAGGTCTGCCGGGTGGGGCTCTCGCGGGCCGCGGGCGAGCGCTTCGGCCGCGACGACGGCCATGCTCTTTCTCATGCGTCTTTATATGTCACCCGGACCACTCGAACCGACCCCCGGGGTGGGAGTGGGCCGGTGGGACAGCCGGTGGTCGTACCAGGCCGGGACCAGTGCGGCTGTCATGAGGGCGCCGGTCGCGGCGAAGGCCACGGCGTAGCCCGTTCCCGCGCTGAGGAGACCGAAGAGGACGGCGCCGAGGCCCATTCCCGCGTCGTAGGCGAAGTTCCACAGGGCGCTGGCCACGCCGTAGCCCGAGGGGGGAACGCGGGCATACATCAGTGTCTGCGTGGCGTTCTGGGCGATGCCGAAGCCGGTGCCGAACAGGGCCATGCCGACGAGAACGGCCGCGGCGCTGCCCGTCGGCGCGGTCGCCAGCATGCCGCCGGCGCACAGCAGCAGACCGGGGACGACCAGCCCGGCAGGACCGTGGCGGTCACCGTACCGGCCCGCCACCCAGCGGGCCCCGATGGCCGTGGCGGCTTGCAGGAACAGCGCCGCCGAGACCAGCGCCGCCCGGTCCGGCGGTACGGCCAGCGGCAGGAAGGTGGCGATGATCCCCGCGCCCAGCGCCGTGGTCCCGAAGACCGCGGCCGGCAGGGCCAGCGCGGGGGTGCGGAAACCGTCGACCATGCCCAGGGGCTTCCGCGCGGCCGCTTCACGACGGGGAAGGCCCGCCACCGCGGGGACGGTGGCGAGGGGGAGGACGGCCGCCAGGACGAACACCGTTGTGAAGCCCGCGTGTCGGGCCAGCCATACGCCCAGGGGGAGGGCCACCACCGACTGCGCCCCGGACACGACACCCACCAGGGCCAGGCCCTCGCCGCGCCGTTCGGGGGGTATCAGCACCGCGGTCAGGGCACCGCCGCCGACCACGGTCAACGCGAAGCCCGCGCCGCGCACGAGGCAGACGGCCACGATCCAGCCCATGCTCTGCGCCATGGGCGACACGGTCAGCAGCAGCGAGGGAGCGCCCAGCAGCACCAGCCCGGTCGCCAGCACGAGACGGTAGCCGAAGCGGGCCGTGAGACGGGGCGCGGCCAGTTCGCCGCAGACGGTCGCCAGCATCAGCGCGCTCGTGGACAGCCCCGCCGCGCCGCTCCCGCCCCCGGACTCCTCCGCGTACAGGGGGACGACCGACAGCAGCAGGAAGAAGCCGGCCGAGGCTCCGACGATCGTGACCAGACGGAGTGTCAGCGGCCAAGTCACCAATGGTGGTGCGGAGTTGCTGCTGCCTGGCCGCCGTCGCCGTGTTCGGTCCTCAGGCCGCACGTGTGCGGATCCTGATCTCCCGCAGATTGCGCCGGCACGCGTCGATCGCGGCGTCGGTGTCGGGGCCGAGCGCCGAGATATGGCCCAGGCCGTCCCACTGGCCCTCCAACGGGCGGACCAGGTCGCCGGGCGCCACGCCGAGACTCACCGTGAGGGTGTCCGGGGCGGCGCGTACCCGCTCGACACCCTCGACGCGCTCGACCCTGCCCTCCTCGGCCACCACCAGCCAGCTCGCGGCGGCGCCCCGGGCCACCGGGCGCCCGGGCAGCGGGTCGGCAAGACCCAGGGCCCAGGAAATGGCCAGGGACTGCGCGTCGCACCCGTACACCGCTTCGATCATGTCGGTCAGCAGGGCGCCGCCCACCCGGTTCTGCGACTCGCAGATCACCGGCCCCTGCGGGCTGAGGATGATCTCCGTGTGCGCGGGGCCGTCCCGGAATCCCATCGCACGGAGGAACCGCCGGGCGGTGTCGGCCATGCGTTCCTCGTCCTCGGCGGAGAGCCGGGCCGGCAGGGCGTGGCCCACGTGTACGTGGGTCCGCGGGCGGGTGATGGCCTCGGTGACGGTGAGCACCACATGCCGCCCGTCGAAGCTGAAGGTCTCCACGCTGTACAGCGGCCCCGGGACGTACTCCTCCATCATGAACCGTTCGATGTCGTACGCGCCGGTCAGCGGGTGGTCCGTGGACGTGTGCAGCCGGCGGATCCGCTGCCGGGCCGCTCCGAGTGAATCCGCGCCGTCCACCTTGACGACACCGAAGCTCGCCGTGCCGCTGGTGGGCTTCACGATGAAGGGGAAGCCGTGCGCGGCTCCGAATCGGTCCAAGTCGTCGTCCACGGTGAGCAGTTCGGCGGCGACCCGGCGGGCGCCGACCTGTGGTCCCTCGGCGAGACGGCGGCGCATGAGCCACTTGTCGGTGAAGCGGTGGCTGACCTCGTACGGTGTTCCGCCGAGTCCCAGCAGGTCGTTCACCCGGGCGGCCGGGTCGAGCCCGGGTTCGGTGAGCGACACGGCGGCCGAGAAGCCCCAGGACTCGTACGCCGACTCCACCAGCGGCCGCAGGGACCGCCAGTCGGTGTAGTCGGTGAGGAGGACGGCCTCGGCCAGGGACCGCAGTCCGGGCGCGAACTCGTTCTCGAACTGGACGTACACCACCCCGAGTCCGAGGGCCGCCGCCTTGCGCAGGTGTTTCGGTGTGCCGCCGATGAGCAGGACGTGCTCGGGATTCCTCATTCGGCCTCCTCGCGGGCTTCGGGTTCGCCGCGGGCTTCGGGCTCCTCGCGGAACAAGCTGGGGAAGTAGTTGATGTCGGCGAGCAGCATCGCGGGGAGCGAGGACGCCGACGGCAGAGAGCCGCGCGGCCCCGCCAGCAGGTCGCGGTGGCGTCGCAGCGACTTCGCCGACAGGGGCAGGGCCCCCGCGCGCAAGTACCGGATCGCGCCCTCGGGGTCGCGCCGGGGCACGATCTGCGACCTCGCGAAACGGCTGGCGCTGAACGGGATGTCGAGCGTGCCGTCGGCGAAGGCCTCGACGATCGCCCCGGCGAGCGCCGCGGACGTGGCCGCGCGTCCCTCCAGCACCGGACCGACGATCTCGTCGACCTCCGCCAGGATCCAGCGGCGCTCCTCGCGGACCCGGTCCTGGTCCGCCGAAAGGAAGTCCAGGAGAGGGGAGTTGGCCCGGTCGGCCAGCCGTACCCCTTCGATGTTCGCCCGCACGTCCGGGATCCCGGACGCCTCCTGATGGGTCTTGGTGATGATCTTCGAGGCCCCGCCGAGGCGGGCCACCAACGCGCCGTACAGGATCAGGTCCTCGGCGTGGCGGCGCGCGCGGGGGAAGACGCCCATGAACTCGTGCAGTACGGGGTGGACCGCGACGCCCGGCGGCAGATAGCGCGCGGCGAGTACGGGGACGGCGGTGAGCGCGGCCACGTCCTGTGCCAGATGGCCGCCCTGCGGATACGCGACCGACAGGCAGCGCACTCCGGCTCGCGCGGCCAGTACCGCTTCGAGCACGCTGACCGCGAGGCTGATCGACGGCGGGACCAGGACGGCGGTGAGCGTGCCGAACAGTTCGCGGTCCACCACCAGGCCCAGCTCGGCCAGCTCGCCGCAGCGGCGGTCGACGCGGTCCCAGGCCGCGAGCGACACCGCCAGGGGTACCTGCTTGGAGTAGGGCAGGTTGTAGGAGATGCCTCCGCCCTCGAACGAGGTGATCCCTCCGGCCACGGCCACGTCGAAGAGGCGCTGCGGCTCGGGTGAGCCGTGCCGTACCTCCAGGGGTGCGGCGACCGCCTCGTTCAGGTCCCTGGCCCGTCGCCAGCCGTGGGCCACCAGCGGGTAGCCGTTGAGCTCCTGCGGGTGGCTGCCCAGGAGCCGTTCGGCCTCCTCGAAGCGCCGCAGCCGGGTGTGCGCGTCGATGGTCAGGCTGAGCACGTCCGGCGCGGCCTCCGCCTCCAGGGAGCGCAACAGGGCCCGCATGCCGGTGTGTTCGGCCACCCCGCACCGGGGCTGGACCGCCACCCGGCCGCGGTCGCGGGCCGCCGCCAGGACCTGTGGCACACCGGGTTTGCCCAGGGCCGCGACATAGGCGACGGACTCCCGCAGGCTCGGGAGGGCGCCCCGGGATCCGGCGCGCCGACCCGTCCCGGCCCCAGCGCCCCGACGCACATCTGCGCCGCCCCCCGTGTCAGGGGGGCCTGCGCCCGCGTCCCGGCCCGCCCCCGCCCCCTTGCCCTCGGCCCTGCCCCCTCCCATGTCCGGGCCCGCGACCCCGGAGCGCCCGGCCGGTGGTGGCGCCGTCATGAGGCGCGGGCGTGCGCGGACCACAACGCCCCCGCGCCGACGGTCTGCCCGCCGACGGTCTGCCCTTCGACGGCCTGCCCTCCGACGGTCTGCCCGCCGGCGACTTGGTCGGTGACGGTGCCGTCGGCGGCGGCTCGGTCGGTGAGGGGCCGCTTCACAACGGTCCGGTCGTCGTCGGCGGCGGCCTGCCCGTCCGTGGCGCGCAGTTCGGTCAGTACCGCGGGGAGCGTGGCCGGGTCGTGGACGATCCGGTCCACTCCCAGGGCGTACAGCCGCCTGTCGGACGACAGGCTCTCGCCGTTTCCCACGGAGAGGTTCCCGCCGACCACCACCGGGCAGTGGACGCGCCCGGCCCTCCTCGCCTCCCGCAGACCCCGCAGATCCTCGTGGATGTGTCCGTTCAGGCTGCCGATCAGGAGTGCCTCCGCCTCCGGACGCCGTACGCAGGCGGAGGCGAACTCCTCGACGGATGTGCAGGCTCCGAGGTTCTCCACCTCGAAGCCCTCGTCCCGCAGGTAGCGGGCGATGAGCTGGTTGGCCACGACATGGCAGTCGCTCGCGGCCACCCCGAGAATGACCAGCCTCGGGGGCGGCGGTGTCGTCCACAGCATCGGCTACACCAGCTCCCCGGTGCACGTGTCGTCCAGGTACGCCTGTTTCGCCGCGGTGTCACGGGCCGAGCGCAGATAGCGCGACCAGCCCCGGCGCTCGTGGGAGGTGGCGTCCAGCTCGACCACGTTCTGGGTGGGCCGCAGCAGTCCCGGCTTGGCCGGGTAGGGCAGGAAACCGCCGTCGTCCTTGAAGAACAGGCCCTGCCACATCTCGTCCCGGTCCCGCCACACGCAGACGAGCAGGTAGTACTTGCCGCCGTCGAGGTGCAGCAGCGCGAACCCCAACTCGCCCCGGAACTCGACCTCCTTGGCCGCGGCCCGCTCGGTCAGGAACGCGCGGGCCTCCGCCGTGACGTCCGGGGCCGCCTTGTCGTCGGCGCGCCGGATGTCGTACCACTTCAGACAGGCCCCCGGTACGGTCAACGGCGGGCCGGGAAAGATCAGTTTGGCGGTGTGCGTCCAGTTCGCGGGGTACTCGGAGAGACCGGAGAGGGTCTCGTTCGTCCTGATCATTGGTCTCCATGCCTTTCGCCGGTTGGGGTGGTGGCCGTTCCGCCGACGGCCGTACCGTCGACGGCCGTTACCGCCGGGGGCCGTCGTACAGGTCGCCGCGCTCCAGTGCGCGCAGCCGCCGGTGGTCCGCCGCCACGCGCGCCGGGTCGGCGGAGCCCAGGTACACGTAGCCGGGGGACGAGGCGAGGTCCGTCGTGCGCGGCAGGACGGTGCCCTCCGGCATGGTCAGCGCCAGCTCGACGAACGTGCCCAGGGCCCGTACCGGCGCGAACCGCCCGGCGGACAGCGGGCCGCCCGCACGGGGCGAGCGGAGGGTGACATACCGCAGATGGGCGCGCGGACCATAGCGCGGCAGCCGCCCCCGCGCCGCCTCCTCGGGGTGGGCCAAGGCGCGTGCCAGACAAGCCAGTTGGTCGGTGCCGAGGAACCGGGACACCACGGACGGCGTGTGCGAACCGCCGTGGCGGGCCGCGCACTCCACCAGGACGGGCCCCCGCCCGGTCGTGATCACCTCGGTGTGGGCCGCCCCGTTGCGGATCTCCAGCGCGTCGAGCACTCGCAGCGTGTACGCGCTCAGCACGCCGACCACCGGGTCGTCCGGGGGCACGGGCTCCTCGTGGTCGTACATCGGACGGTCGCCGACCGGCCGCTTGTGATAGCGCCACACCTCGACGACATGGTGTACGCCACCGCTGCTGACGGTGTTGACGAAGTACTCCTCGCCCGCCAGATGCTCCTGCACGAGCACGGCGCGGTTCCGGCCGCCGTACCGGTCGCGCCCGGCCGTGATGGCGGCGACCCCGGCCCGCAACTGCGCCTCCGAACGGCAGAAGAGGACGTTGTCCGTACCGGCGCTGGCCAGCGGTTTGAGTACGAGGGGCCACCGGCCGTGCCCGCGGGCCCACGCGATCACCTCGTCGGCGCTGTCGGTCGCCAGACACGCCGCTGTGGACTGCCCGGCCTCCCGCACCGCGCAGGCCATCTCGTACTTGTCCCGCCGGGCCGTCGGGCGGCTCATCCCGTGCCCCGGCGTGCCGAGTTCGGCGGACAACGCGTCGGCCAGCAGGACACCCGACTCGGCGCCTGCGACGACCCGGTCCACCCCGAACCGGCGCAGCGCGTCGGCCGTGGCGGTCAGGTCACCGCGGTGCGTGACCTCGGGGAGCCGATCCAGCCCGTTTGAGTGGCCCGAGAGGTCGGGCTGGTTCGCCAGGTGTGGGTTCGGGGCGTCCGACCGCACCAGGACGCTCCGTACGCCCTCGTGGGCCAGCGCGCCGGGCAGGAACGCGCCCATGCCGTCGGCGTCCACCACGGCGACCAGGGTGGCCGGACCCGTGGCGCGGACGGCGTACGCGGGAGACGACCGGGCGCTCATGCCCCGCCCGCCCCCGGGATGCCGGCGGCGGCCAGCGCCAGCCCGTGACTGTCGGCCTCGCCGTCGGTCAGTTCACCCGCGGCGTACTTCTGATAGGCCGCCAGGTCGAAGTGCCCGTGTCCGGACAGGCCGAACAGGATGGCCCGGGAGCGCCCTTCCGCACGGCAGCGCAGCGCCTCGTCGATGGCGACGCGCAGGGCGTGGGTGGACTCCGGGGCCGGCAGGATGCCCTCGGTACGGGCGAACCGGACGCCCGCTTCCAGGCAGGCGACCTGGCCCACGGCCGTCGCCTCGATCAGCCCGTCCTCGACGGCCCGGCTCACCGCCGGGCCGATCCCGTGGGCCCGCAGCCCTCCGGCGTGCACCGGCGGCGGTACGAAGCCGTGGCCGAGGGTGTGCATCCGGAACAGCGGGCCGAGCCCGGCCGAATCCGCGTAGTCGTAGGCGATCGTGCCCCGGGTCAGGGTGGGGCAGGCGGCCGGTTCCACGGCGATGATCCGTACGGGCCTGCCGCCGCGCAGCCGGGCGCCGAGGAACGGGAAGGCCAGCCCGGCCAGATTGCTGCCGCCGCCCGCACAGCCGATCACGATGTCCGGGTGGTCCTCGGCCAGTTCCATCTGCCGCACGGCCTCCTGTCCGATCACGGTCTGGTGCAGCAGCACATGGTTTGCGGCGCTGCCCAGCACGTACCCCAGGGACGGGTCCCCGGCGGCCGTCTCCAGCGCCTCGGAGGTGGCGATGCCGAGGCTGCCGGGGCTGTCCGGGTCGTCGGCGAGGATCTTCCGGCCGACCGCCGTCCGGGTGCTGGGGCTCGCCACGCACTCGGAGCCGTAGGTCTCCATCAGAGCCCGGCGGTAGGGCTTCTGCTGATGGCTCACCTTGACCATGAAGACTGTGGCGGTCATGCCGAAGAAGGCCGCGCCCAGGGCCGCCGCGCTGCCCCACTGACCGGCGCCGGTCTCCGTGACCAGCCCGGTCCGGCCCGCCAGTTTGTTGTAATACGCCTGCGGAACACCGGTGTTGGGCTTGTGGCTGCCGGTCGGGGCGCCTCCCTCGTACTTGTAGTAGATACGGGCCGGGGTGTCCAAGGCGCGCTCCAGCCGGTGCGCCCGTACCAGGGGGGAGGGGCGCCACATGGTGTAGATACGGCGTACCTCCTCGGGTATCTCGATCTCCCGGGCGGTGCTCAGCTCCTGGTCGATCAGCGGCTCGGGCATGGTGGCCGCCATCTCCGCGCGGGTCAGCGGCTCCCGGGTCGCGGGGTTGAGGGCGGCGTGCAACGGGCCTCCCGGGAGGTCGGCCGCGAGGTTGTACCAGTGCGTGGGCGTGTCTTCCTCACCCAGCAGGAACTTCGTCCTTCGCATGTCAGGGTCCCTCCAGCGGGGCTGTGCAGGTCGTCCTGGCCGTCCCCGCCTCGGTCGTCCCGGCGGCTCCAGTGGCCCCGGTAGCCGCCGTCGCTTCGGACACGAGCGAGCCCGTGGTCGTGGTGTGCGAGCCCGCGAACAGCAGGGGGTGCGCCTGCCGGATGCCGCCGACGACCTCCGCGTACGGGAAGTCGTCGAACTCGCCCCGCACGGCCAGGAACTCCATATGGCGCCGGCCCTGCTCGTCGTAGGGGTGGTAGTAGCTGTCCGCCCGACCGTCGAAGTCGAGCGGCTTGATGCCGTACAGCGTGCACAGCAGGGCGTTGAACACCGGAGTCGCCCTGACCCAGGCGCCGTTCAGACGTACGGAGGTCAGGCTGTGGAAGCGGAAGACGTCACCGCCCATCAGCGTGCGCAGCCGGGGCGAGGCGAGATGGTTGCGCACGTCCGCGTAGACGAGCCGGCTCTCGATGCCCACGACGCGCACCGCGGCGGCGTAGACGATGGACTTGTGGACGCAGAACCCCGCGCCGCGTTCGATGACGCTGCTCGCCCTGAGGCCGTCGGCGGACAGGTCGCAGTCGTACACGTCGTAGCGGATGCCGTCGCGGACGGCGTAGTAGAGGGCCACCGCGGCGGCCACCGGGTCCCCGGGTTCCGTCGTGTGCAGGGCCTCGCGCACGAACTCCCGTACCACCGGCGCGTCGTGGTCCAGGAACCGCGTGGGTCGCAGCGCCGTGCCGATCCCGGTCGTCATGTCGTCCGCTCCTTCACGTCCCGGGCGGCGGCGGCCCGGGACAGTCCGAGGAAGGCCGCCAGCCGCTCGCGCTGGATCTCGGAGGTGCCCGAGTAGATGGTTCCGGCGACCGCGTTGCGCAGGTCCCCTTCGAGGCCGTACTCCGCGGTGTAGCCGTGTCCCCCGAAGATCTGGACGGCGGCCAGGGCGGAGGAGACGTTGGCCTCGCTCACCACGAGTTTGGTGATGGCCAGGTCGGTGGCGACGCTCTGTCCGGCGGTGAACCTGTCCGCCGTGTCGTAGAGCCACTTCCTGGAGGTCTCCAGGCCTATCTGCATGTCGACGATGCGGTGCGAGACCGCCTGGTTGGCGCCGATGTGCCGGCCGAACTGGCTGCGGGCGCGGGCGTGTTCGACACAGCGTTCCAGCCGGTGCTGCATCTCGCCGAGGATCCCGGCGAAGCCGCAGAGGATCTCCCACTTCATGACCTCGTCCAGGACCAGGAACCCGGATCCCACCGTGCCCAGTACGTGCGAGCGGGGTATCCGGACGTCCGTCAGGAAGAGTTCGGACAGCGGTGACGTGCGCAGGCCCATCTTCGTCAGGGGGCGGCCGTGCGCCACCCCCTTGGTGTCCGTCGGGACCAGGAACGCCGTGATGCCGTCGAGGCGTCCGGGGGCACCGGTACGGGCGTACACCACCACGAGGCCGGCGATCGGACCGTTGGTCACGAAGGCCTTGCTGCCGTCGAGCACGAACTCCTCGCCCGCACGCCTGGCCGTGGTGCGCATCGCCAGCACGTCCGAGCCGCCATCCGGCTCGGTGATCGCGTGCGCCCCGATCACCTCCCCGGCACACACCCTCGGCAGGTACGCCGCCTTCAGCTCCTTGGAACCGAACCGCTGGAGGGGAACGCCGGTGCTCACGATGTGGGTGCACGCGGAGAAGACCAGGCCGGCGTCGGGGCAGCGGTACCCAAGGCCTTCGAAGACGTACATCACGGTCGGCAGGTCGAGACCCGAGCCGCCCCAGGCGCCGTCGAACGGCGTCCCGAAGAGCCCGGTCTCGCGCAGGTGTCTCCAGCCGTCCCACGCGAACTCGCCGTGGGCGTCCCTCTCCAGGTGTCCGGCGCCCACGTCCGCGCCGATGGCCTCCGCGGTGGTCCGCAGCGCCCTCTGCTCGTCTGTCCAGTGCCTCATCGTGACCTCGTCAGTTCCCCGTAAGTAGTCGGTGGCCTGTCAGTGGTCGGTGACCCGTCGGCTCAGTGGCTTGTCGGCTCGGCGGCCCGTCAGTAGTGCGAGAACTCGTCCTGGTCCAGGTTGTGCCGTTCGCCGCCCTGCAGAGGCGGGTTGAAGACGCTGATCAGCTCCAGGTCGGCGTCCGGCGCGGCGGTCAGGAAGTGCGCGTCGTGCTGGTCCAGGGCGTAGAGGACGCCCGGCCGCAGTTCATGGGTGGCGCTTCCGTCGGGCAGGGAGATCCAGCCCCGCCCGGTGATGCAGTAGCAGGCCTCAAGGTGCCTGCGGTACTCAAGGCGTGACTTCGTGCCCGCCCGGACCACGGTGTGGCAGAAGGAGAAGCCCATCCGGTCGGCCTGCAGCAGCAGGCGGTGGCTCAGGCCGTTGCCCCACTCGACGACCAGGGCCTCTTCCTTCGTGCGTATCAGCATGTCTGTCCCCTAGTGCGTCTTTCCGCCGGAGGCGCCTGCCGCGTCACCGGAGCCGGTGGGCGTGTTCGTCTCGATGAAGTCCTGGATGGCCGCCACCGACCGGAAGGACTGGAGCGACAGGTCCAGGTCCTCGACGGGGAGGCGGTAGCGCTCCCGCAACCAGCCGATGAGCTCCAGCAGTTGCAGGCTGTTCACCACCCCCGTGTCGAACAGGTCCAGCGACGGCTCCAGGTCCGCGGCGGAGGTGTCGGGCAGGTAGGTGGCGACGATGTGACGCGTGATCTCGTGCCGCAGGCTCATGCTGAGGACTCCGGTTGAGTGGGCCGGTCGGGACGGGCGTGCTGCCTGGCCGTGAGGACGGACCGCACCTGGGCGCGGTCGACCTTGCCGGTGATGCCGGTGGGCAGCGGTTCGCGCGTGAGGTGGACCGTGGGGACGGCCGCGCGGGGAAGCCAGGCGGAGCAGTGCGTGAGCAGGTGCAGGCCGGTGACCGCGCAGTCGGGGGCGACCCGCACCAGGGCGTGCAGCCGGATGCCGGGGCCGGGCGCCGCGAGGGCGACCACCGCGGCCTCCATGACCTCGGGGTGGCTCTGCGCCACCTGTTCCACCGCCTCCGGGCTGACCCGGACGCCGCCCACCTTGACCTGGAAGTCGTCGCGCCCGACGAGGGTCAGTCGGCCCTCGCTGTCGCGCCGGACCAGATCGCCGGTCCGGAACCAGACCGGCTCCGAGGTGCCCGGAGCGGGACGTACGAACCTGTCGTCGGGGTCGTCCGAGCCCAGGTAGCCGTCCGCCTGGAACGGGGTGTGCACGACCAGTTCGCCGGTGCCGGGACCGGTCAGTTCACGGCCGCCGTCGACCAGCCGGACGCGGGCGCCCGGCAGCGGCCCGCCCAGCGGCAGCGTCGCCGGCTCGGCCGCCTCCCGCGCGCCGCACGAGTACAGCAGGCTGTCGTTGGTCTCCGTGCAGCCGTACACGTTGTGGAACTCGGCCCGCGGAAAGAGCCGGGCGAGCCGGCCGCGCAGGGAACGCGGGGTGTGCTCGCCGGTGAGCAGCACATGGCGGACCGAGGTGAAGGGCTCCGCGTCCGTACCGGCCCCGGCCAGCAGCCGGAACAGCGTCGGCACCGCCTGGACGACCTCCGGCCCGGTCTCCCTGAGCAGCCCGGCCAGGTGGCGCGGGTCGGCGGCCCGCCCTGGGTCCACCGGGATCACACAGCCGCCGTGCCGCAGGGTCGCCCAGACGTCGAACAGGCTGAGGTCGAAGTTCAGCGGGGCGTAGCTGAGCACCCGGTGGCCCGTGCCGAGCGGGAAGGCGCTCCCGGCCCAGCGGGTGAAACGGTCCAGGGCGGTGTGGCTCAGACAGACGGTCTTCGGCAGCCTCGTCGAGCCCGAGGTGGTGAGCAGCAGCGCGGAGCCCGGCGGCGCCGGCCGGGCGGGCGCCCGGACCGGTTCGATCGCGGTCTCCCCGTCCGCGCCCGGCACCAGAAGGCCGACACAGCCCGCGTGTTCCGCGAGCCGGGCCGCGGCGAGCCGGCCCAGGTCGGGGGAGAGCAGCAGAACGGTCCGCCGGGCGAGCAGACAGGCCAGCACCAGGGCGAGCGACGCGGGGGACTTCACCGCGCGGACCGCCAGCGGGGCGTCCCCGTGGAGCTCCGGCTCGGCGAGCCGGACGGCGGCCGTGTCCGCCAGCGCCGCCAGATCGCCGTAGGTGAGCGTGGTGCCGTTCCACAGCAGCGCCGGGGCGTCCGGGGTACGCCGGTCGTGCGCGAGGACGTCCCGCGCTAGGGAATCGTGCATGGTGCCCGTACCGCCAATTCCTGGGATTCTTTCGGGGCCGTCGCATGCCGGTGCAGCGGCGGTCGCACGCCTGAAGGGATCTTGAGAAGTCTGAGGAGACCTGCGGGGAACAGATATGAACCGGTGCCAGCGTCTTCTCGTATTCGGCACCGAGTCGGCGTCGGATTGCCGCTGCCGTGGATTTTCTCTCCGGAACGGGGCCGCAATACAATTCCGCGAGAAACGCATGTGCTGCCCCTTTCGTGAATCGACGGCATGGCCTGCACGATGTACGGATACTCCGCCGCTGTCACGCGTGGGCGAAGAGCCTCAAACGGAAGGGGCGTTCACAGCGCCGCCAGACTTTCGCGCAGTGTGTCCAGGCCCATGGGGCCAAGACCCAGCGCGCGGCTGTGGAACGCTCTTGCGTCGAACGCCGGGCCGTGGCGGCGGCGGGCCTCGTCGCGGCCGTCGCACCACACCCGCTCGCCGAGCTTGTACGAGGGGGCCTGACCCGGCCAGCCCAGGTAACGGTCGATCTCCTCGTCCACACCGGCCGGATCGATGAGCGTGCGGGTCAGCAGGAACTCCCGGCCCAGCTCGGGTGTCCAGCGTGCGCCCTCGTGGAGGCCGACGCCGGCCGGGACGGGCAGTTCGAGGTGCATACCGGTGTCGACGACCACCCGTGCCGCGCGGAACAGCTGAGCGTCCAGCATGCCCATGAGGGCGGCGTCGTCCTTCAGGTGCCCCAGTTCCCGCATCAGCCGCTCCGCGTACAGGGCCCAGCCCTCGCTGTGCGCCGACACATGGCACATCAGCCGCTGGAAGCGGTTGAGCCGGCCGGCCTGCAGCACGGTGGTGCCGACCTGCAGGTGATGGCCGGGAACGCCCTCGTGGTACACGGTGGTGACCTTGCGCCAGGTCGGGTGGTGGGTCCGGCCCGCGGGCAGCGACCACCAGACCCGGCCCGGCCGGGAGAGGTCGTCCGAGGGCCCGGTGTAGTACGTGCCGCCGCCCGCCGGCGCGATCCGGCACTCCAACGCCGCCAGCGGCGCGGGGATGTCGAAATGCGACCCGCGCAGCTCCTCCGACGCCGTGTCGGAGAGATCCTGTGCCCAGCGCCGGAACGCCTCCGCTCCTTCCGCCAGACCGGCCGGATCGGCGTTGAGCGCGGCGGCCGCTCCGCGCGGTCCGGCACCTGGCGCGATCCGGTCGGCCACCTGCCGCAGTTCGCCCTCGATGGCGAGGAACTCGTGCCAGCCCCAGGAGTGGACCTCGACCGGATCGAGCGCGGCACCGGTGAAGTAGCGGAGCCACAACCGGTAGGTGTCGGCGCCCACGGCGTCCCTGGCCGGCGCCGACGGGGCCAGTTTGTCGCGCAGGAAGCGCGCCAGCGCGGAGTAGGCCGCGGAGGCCGCCCGCACGCCCGCGTCCAGGTCCGCGCGGAGCGCGGCCGGCACGTCGGCGTCGGCGGTCAGTGTCGCGAAATACCCCGACGCCCAGTTGTCGCACTGCGCGGCACACCCCGTGACCTGGCGCAGTGCCGCCACCGTGCCGCGGGAGGCGGCGTGTCGCAGGCCCTCCTGAAGGCCTGTCACGGCCTCCGGTAATCGGGCCAGCCGGGACGCGATCACCGCCCAGTCGGCCGGGGTGCGGGTGGGCATCAGGTCGAACACCGAGCGCAGGAGCTGTACGGGACTCTCGATGACGTTGAGCGCCGCGCTGTCGAGCCCGGCCTCGTGGATCTCCACCTCCATGCCCACGCGTTCGGCGAAGACCGTCCGGGCGGTGGCCTCGGCGTCGTCCCGCGGGCGGGCGGCGGCCACGGCGCGCAGTGCCGTGGTGTTCAGCTCGGAGCGGGCCCGGTGGCCCTCGGGTGAGTAGTCGGTGAGCCGGCCCTCCTGGCCGGGGACGCCTCGAACGGTGGCGGCGACCGGGTCCAGGTCTGCGTGGCGGGTGACGTAGTCGTCGCACAAGGAGTGAACAGAGTCAGTAACCGCAGCGTGCATATGCCGACTGTAAGGAGCAGGCGGCAGAATCAGCCACCACGTGGAGAGCCGTCACCTGATCATCTATGGGGATATTCCGTAGATTTATGGACAAAAGGTGACAGAACTAATGTTGAAATTTCATCGAGGAGCCTGTGACTCCACGCCACGGACGGTATCTCGTGGTGGTTTTGTCCGACTGAGGAAATCATTCCGGCAACGCGATCCGGCCATTGTTCGAAACGATATTGCGACGAACGCAAAATTGCTCTTTGCGATAACGGGATTGACACGGATCCGCGACTCTGGGGTAGCCTCCAAAGCGATCTGGCGATGCCTGACATACGCGAGAATCGACTCAGTCAAAATCCACGGGGGTGGAGTCGACGCATGGGTCTTCATGATCTCAAGCCAATTCCGAAAGATCAATTGCACTTTCGTTGGCCGCGATCGCACGAGGATGCAGGGGATGTAAGGGAAGAACGAAGGCGCCGCCGGGAGAGTCTCCTGGTGGCATTCCGGCTCTTCGGCAGGTTCGGCTTCGAAGAAGGAACGGCAGGGCATATCACCGCCCGCGATCCTGAGCACACGGACTTCTTCTGGGCCAACCCCTACGGGGTTTCCTTCAGGCACATCCGGATGGGTGACCTGGTTCTCGTCGACGACCGGGGGGCGGTGGTCGAAGGCCGCCACCACGTCAACGAGTCGGCGTTCGCCATCCACTCGCGCATCCACAGCGCCCGTCCCGAGGTGGTGTCCGCGGCACACAGCCACGCCCTCCACGGCAGGGCGCTGTCGTCCATGGGCGCGCTGCTGGAGCCGCTGACCCAGGACGCCTGCGCGTTCTACGAGGATCACGGCCTCTACGACGACTACAACGGCGTGGTGACCGACCTGGAGGAGGGCAAGCGCATCGCCGCCGTCCTCGGAGACCACAAGGCCGTGATCCTGCGCAACCACGGGCTGCTCACCGTCGGGCGCTCCGTCGAGGCCGCGGCCTGGTGGTTCATCACGATGGAGCGTTCCTGCCAGGCGCAGCTGCTGGCCAAGGCCGCCGGCCGGGTGGTCCGCATCGACCACAGGACCGCCTGCGCGGCACGGGACCAGCTCGGCAACGACGACATGGCATGGATCAACTTCCAGCCGCTGCGCGACCAGGTCCTGCGCGAGGAGCCCGACCTGTTCGACCGGTGACGGCCAAGTCGGCCTGACACCAAGTCGGCCTGACACCAAGTCGGCCTGTCGCCGGGGCCGTTGACGGCCGAGGCCGTCGCCGACCGGGCCCCATGACGACCGGGCCCGATGACGACCAGGACCGATGGCGGCCGGGATCGATGACGGCCGAGTTCGAACATGACCAGGACCGATGACGGCCGGGACCAGTGACGGCCGGGCTCGAACATGACCGACGGGGGTCGCGAACAGTGGACGACGTCTACCTCTCCGGGATCGGCGGCTACGTGCCCGCCGACCGGACCACGGTGACGGAAGCGGTCGCGGACGGCCGCTACGAACAGACCTGGAACAGCAAGGACCGACTGGAGACAGTGGCCGTGGAGACTCTGCTCTCACCGGCCGAGATGGCTGTCAGAGCGGGGCGGCAGGCCCTGCTGCGCTCCGGGCACCGCCCGCAGGACGTCAGCCTCCTGCTGCATGCCGCCGCGTACCGCCAGGGCCCGGAGGCATGGGCCGCGGCGTCGTACGTGGAACGGTACGCCGTCGGTGCCGGAGCACCGGCGCTGGAGATCCGGCAGGGGTGCAACGGCGGCCTGTTCGCGCTCGGCCTGGCCAGGAACCACCTGGAGCAGCACGCGGACACGGCTGTGCTGATCACCTGCGCGGACCGGTTCGACGGCGAGTTCGACCGTTGGCGGACGAACAAGGGCATGGTCTTCGGTGACGGCGCGGCAGCCGTCGTGCTGTCCCACGGACGAGGCGCCGCCCGCGTCCTCGGCGTCGCGACACGGGCCGACTCCGAACTGGAACAGATGCACCGGGGCGACCGGCCACTGGCCTCGGCGACACTGCGGCGCGGACCGCTGGACGCCGCCCCGGCCAAGAAGGCCTTCCTGCGCACCACGTCCGCCGCCGAGGTGCAGCGCCGCTTCGAGGCGCAGGTCGTCGGCGCGGTGGACCATGCGCTGTCCGAGGCGGGCACCAAGCTGGACGGCATCGCCCAGGTGCTGGTGTCGAACCTGGGGCACGAGATGCTCACCCGGGTGTTCCTGGAACCGCTGGGGCTTCCCGTGGAACGCACCGCCTGGCAGTGGGGCAGGCGCATCGGCCACCTCGCCAACAGCGACCAGTTCCTGGCACTCGAACACCAGCTGCGTACCGGTGTGCTGCACGAGGGCGACCTTGTCCTGCTGGTCGGCATGGGCGTCGGTTTCGTCTGGACCGCCGCGGTGCTGGAGATCGCCGAACCGCCCGTCAGGACGCACTGACCGGGTGATACCGACCGGCATGCCGCGGTAGGAGCGGCGTGCCCTGCCTCGTCCGCGCAGCGGCCTCGTGCCGCCGGGTGGCCGCGCACTGAGCGGTGCCGCCCAGTCCGTCTCGATTCCGGCGGCCGGCCCTGTCCGGTCGCCATGGGAGTGTGTCCGTGCTGGAAGTGAAGGGCCATGACAGGCCCGCGACCATCTCACCCGACCTCGTCGTCGAGGGCGGCAGAACCGGCCGTCCGGCGTCCACCGTCGAGGTGCCCGGCGACAAGTCGGTCAGCCACCGCGCCCTGCTGGCCGCCCTGCTGCCCGGGGCGCCGCGGCGGCTCACGATCCGCAACGCCAACCTGGGCGGCGCGGTCCGCGCGCTGTTCCCGGCCCTCGGGGCACTCGGCCTGGACACCCTCGTCGAGGGGGACGTCCTCACCGTGCGCCGCGCCGCCCCCGTCCCCCAGCCGGTGCGCCCCCACCACGGGATCCCGCACTGGCCGGACAGCAGTCCGTCGTGGCCGGACGGCATCCCCTATCTGGAGACCGCGGGTTCCAGCGCGGCAGCCCGGCTTCTGATCGGGGTGCTCGCAGGCACCGGACGGGCCGCCGTCGTGGACGGGGACGACGTGCTGCGGCACCGCCCCATGGACTGGATCGTCGCCCCCCTGAACGAACTGGGGTCGGACATCCGCTACTTGGGCGACCCCGGCCGGCTGCCGGTGCTCGTCAGCGGCCGGGTGCACCGCTCCCGGCGGGTGGAGTTGGCCGTGGGCAGCGCCCAGGCCCGTTCGGCGGTCCTGCTCGGCGCGGTCGCGGCCGGCGTACCGGTCGAACTGCGCCACCCCGTGCGCTCACGGGACCACACCGAGCGGATGCTCGCCGCCTTCGGCGCCCGGCTGACCGAGGGCCCCGGCGCGGTCGGCTACGACGGTGGAGCCTGTTCCGTGCCGCCGGTCATCGACGTCCCCGGCGACCCGTCGCTGGCGGCCTATCCCGTCGCCGCGCACCTGTTGCGGGGCGGCGGCGGAGAACTGCGGATCCCCGACGTCTGCCTGAATCCGACCAGGACCGGCTTCTTCGACGTCCTGCGCCGCGCCGGGGCAGCCGTCGACTACCAGGACCTGCGCACCACCGCCGGCGGCGAACCCGTCGGTACGGTCGTCGCCAGGGCCGGTCTGGACGGCGTCCGGGCGGTGACGGCCGACGACCCCGGGACACTGCACGCCCTGATCGACGAGGTGCCGCTGATCGCCGTGGTCGCGGCCCGGCTGCCCGGCACGTCGAGGATCGGCTGCGCCGGGGAACTGCGGTTCAAGGAGACGGACCGGCTCGAAACGACCGCGCGGATGGCCGCCGCCTTCGGCGCCCGTGTCGCCGTGGAACCGGACGGGCTGACGGTGCACGGATCGGGTGCGGGCGGCACCGACGGGCTGTCCGCCGGGACCGTGCCCGGGTTCGAGGACCACCGCGTCGCCATGGCCGCGGCCACCCTGGCCACAGCTCTGCTCGGGCGCACCACGATCACCGGCGGCGCCTGCCACACCACGTCCTTCCCCGGTTTCACCGCCGTCCTGCGGGCGGTCGGCGCCGCGATCCACGAGGTCACCCTGTGATGAACAGCAACCGATTACGCACGGCGTACGAGGCCCGGTCGACCGGTACCACGGCGGGCCCCGCGTTCAGCTCCGGCCACGGCCCCTGGCTCCGTACCGACGACGGGACCGCCTGGTTCGACGGCACCTCCGGCAGCGGGGCGGCCACCCTCGGCCACCAGCATC
Source organism: Streptomyces dioscori (assembly GCF_003024195.1). GTDB lineage: Bacteria > Actinomycetota > Actinomycetes > Streptomycetales > Streptomycetaceae > Streptomyces > Streptomyces dioscori. Next base: position 255,673 of record NZ_KZ679050.1, on the reverse strand, counting down.
CGGCGGTCGTCGAGGCCGCCGCCGCCCAGCTGACGCGGCTCGCCCACACCGGCTGCAGGCTGAACTCCGATCCGCGCCTCCGGATGGTCCGCCGGCTGGGTGCGCTGTCCCCCTACCGGGAGCCCGCGGTGCTGCCCACCGTGACCGGCTCGGAAGCCGTCGAGGCCGCCCTGAAAGTGGCCCGCGCGGCGACGGGACACCGGTCGGTCGTCGGCTTCCGCCACGCCTACCACGGCAAGACCGCGGGGGCGCTGGCACTGACCTGGCGGGCCGAGTTCAAGCGGTTCGGCGCCGGGCCGCACGGCTCGGTCTTCACGGCCGCGCTGCCGGATCCTCGGCGCCCGTACGAGGACGGGGCGCACCTGTACGAGGACGGCTCGCAGCCCTGTGAGAACGGCTCAGGTGGGACAGCGGCCGGCACAGCGGCTTTCCTGTCATCGCTGACCGCCGCACTGGACGAAGCCGAACGCCACGGGGGAGTGGCCGCCGTCGTCCTGGAGCCGATCCAGGTCACCGAGGGGGTGCTGACCGTCGACCCGGCCCTGCTGGACCTGATCGCGCGGGCCGCGCACGACCGGGGCGCCCTGCTGGTGCTGGACGAGATCTACACCGGACTCGGCCGCGCGGGACGGATGTTCACGGCCGAACTCATGGCGGAGGTTCCCGACCTGACCCTGGTCGGCAAGACGCTGGGCAACGGCTTCCCGATCAGCGCCGTACTGGGAGAACGGCGGGTCATGGACGCGCTGCCCCCAGGGGTGCAGACGTCGACGTACTCCGGCAGCCCGCTGTGCTGCGCCGCCGCCTCGGCGGTCCTCGACACCCTGGTCACCCAGGACGTCCCGGCCAGGGCCCGGTCCCTGGGGCGGCGGCTCGGTGTCCGGCTCGGCGAACTCGCCGCCCATCACCCGTGGATGGCCGCCGTGCGCACCGCCGGGGCCCTGGCGGCCTTCGACTGCACCCGGCACGGCCGGCCCGACCCGGCGCGCGCCGAGGCGGTCGTCGAGGCCGCGTCACGGGCCCGGCTGCTGCTGTTCGGAGGGGGACCGGAAGGGGCCACTGTCAAGATCGTCCCGCCTGCCCTGCTGACGGAGTACGAGCTGGAGTTCCTCCTCCGAGCCCTCGCCACCGCGGTCTCCGACGCCGACCGGACAGAAGCGGGCCGGACAGAAGTGAGCCGGGGAGAAGCGGGCCGGGGAGCAGCGGACCAGGCAGGAGGAGTCCTGCGATGACGTTCCAGCAACTCTCCGAAGCCGTACTGCGGAACGACCTGTGCACCGTGTGCGGGGCCTGCCAACTCGCCTGCCCCGCCGGGGTGGTGGGCTTCTCGGGCCTTGAACCGGTGCTCACCGAACCCTCGTGGACCGAGTCCGACTGCGGCGAGTGCCAGGACTGCCTGGACGTCTGCCCCGGCGCCGACCCGGGCACCCCGGCCGCCGAGACGAGGCTGTTCGGGCGGAGCCGTACTTCGCGGGAGCGGTGGACCGGCATCTTCTCCGAGGTGCTCGCCGGCCACGCGCTCGACCCCGTCGTCTTCGAGGCGTCCGCGAGCGGCGGCAGCCTCACCGCACTCCTCCAGACCGCACTCGCGGTGCTCGGCACCGACGTCGTACTGACGATGGGCCGGGACCCGGAGCAGCCCTGGCGGGCCGCGCCCGCCCTGGTCCGGGAGCCGCACCTGCTGGCGGAGACCGCGCAGTCCACGTACCAGCTCGCCCCCTATCTGGGCGCGCTCCGGGACGTGATGCTCACCGAACCCGACGCCGACGTGGCGGTGGTCGGCGTCGCCTGCCACATCCAGGCGCTGCGCAAGCTCCAGGCCATGGACACCGCCGCCGGGCGCTGGGCCCGCGACCATGTCGTGCTCGCCGTCGAACCCGCCTGCTCGTCCAGCACCCGTCCCGAGGGCACCCGGGCCGTCATCGAGGAACGCGCGCTGATCCCGGTCGACTCCGTGGTCCGGCTCCGCTACCGCGAGGGCGACTACCCCGGTGAGATCGCGATCGGCACCCGGGACGGCGGCGACCACCGGGTGGCGTTCTGGCAGGCCGTGCGGGACTTCGCGAAGAACAAGACGTACCGCTGTCTGTCGTGCGGGGACTGGCTGTCGGGGCTGGCCGACGTCAGCGTCAGCGACGGCGATCCCAATATCTTCGCCGCCAGCGTGGACAGGGCGCGCGAACTCAAGCACGGCCGGGTGTTCGTCCGTACCGGGGCCGGTGCCGCCGCGGTCGCCGCGGCCCGGGACCACGGCTTCTTCACGGGCAGGCCCACGGACCTGTCCGGGCTGAACCTCGGCCTGGAGCGCAAACGCAACCGCCGCGCCTCGTACGAGAGGTCCGGCAGGCCCGTGCCGCACGGCCCGATCCCCGGTCACCGGGAGCAACTGGAGATCGTCCCGGACGAACGGTGGATCGCCGTACCCGGCGAGGACCCACCCACGCACCGGTCGGCGGAGCGGCCGACTGAGCGGTCGACTGCGCGGTCGGCGGAGTCGCTTGCGGACGGGCCGGCGGACCGGCTGACCGTCGCCGACCGAGGGAGCAGCCGATGACCTCTGCCGTGGACACCCGCACGGTCCTGTCGCGACGACTGCTGGCCGGCCGCGGCGCACTGCCCGAGCCGGTCGAGGTGGGCGTCGGACCGGTCGGCACCGGCGAGTTGCGCATCCGCGCGGCGTACAGCCTGATCAGCCCCGGCACCGAACTGCACTACCTGGACCGGCTGATGGGCAGCGGCGAGACCTTCCCGCTGGGCTACTGCTCGGCGGGCACGGTGGAAGCCGTCGGCCCCGGCACGACCGGCTTCGCGGTGGGCGACCGGGTGACCGCGATGGGATGGGGCGAGGCCACCCACGGCGACGTGGTCGTCGTGCCCTACCGGCTGTGCCGACGGGTGCCCGACACCATGCACCTGGCCGACGCCGTCGTGGCCAACCTGGCCGCCACCGCCGTGCACGCCGTCGACCGTGCCGAACTGAGCCCCGGTGACGAGGTCGCGGTCGTCGGCGCGGGCATGGTCGGACTGCTGATCGCCCAGACCGCCGCTGCCGCCGGGCACCAGGTCACCGTCACCGACCTGCATCCCGGCCGGCTGCGCACGGCCGAGGCGCTGGACGTGCGGGTGTGGGAGTCGCCCTTCCCGCCTGGCCCGCCCGGCGCCCCGGCCCCGGCCGGGAGTTCCCGCTGTGTCTTCCTCTGCGGTACCGGAGAGGCGAGCGGCACCCTGGCCGAGGCAGCCCGCTGGGCCGGCCGCGCCCCCGTCCGGCCACGGGTGGTCGGTGTGGGACGGTTCGCCGCGCGGGTCGAGTTCAGCGTCGACCTGGGCAATCTGGACCTGCGGTACGCGGCCCGCTGCGGAGCGGGATACCGCGACTACGCCTACGCCCGCGGCTACACCGACGTCACCCCGCCCCGGGGCCAGGCGACCGTCACCGAGAACCTGCAGCGGGCCCTGGACCTGATCGCCGACGGGGCCGTCCGCCCGGACCGGATGGGCCTACCCCGGCTGCCGCTGGAGCAGGCCGCCGACGCGTACGCCGAACTGCGAGGACGCCCCGCCCACCCCGCGGTGGTCTTCGCCTACGAACCGGCCGAGGAGAGCCGCACATGACCCACACCGTTCCGGTGACCGCCGTGCACACCGGTCACCGTCCGTTCCCGGACGCCGACCGGGCGGGCACCCTGATCCACCGCTTCCTGCGGACCGCCGACGCCTTCCCCCACCGGGAGGCCGTCGTCACCCCGGACGTCCGCTGGACCTACCGGCGGACCGCGGAGCTGTCCGCCCGGGTGTCCGCCGCGCTGGCCGACGCCGGTCTGCGCCCGGGAGACCGGGTCGGACTGCTCTTCTCGCACGGCGCCGAGATGATCGGCGCCCTCCTCGGCGCGCTGCGCGCCGGCCTGTCCTACGTCCCCCTGGACGCCGCCTATCCGCCACCGAGACTGGCCGGCATGGCCGCCGACGCGGGCATCCGTACGCTCGTCGCCGGCCCCGAGCACATGGGGTCGGCCCCGTCGATCGTCGACGGGCTGTCCTGCCCGGTGCTCTCGTACGAGGCACTGGTCCGGCAGTACGAGCCGGTGCGGGACAACCCTCTCGTCGAGGAGAGCCCCGCGCGCCCGGAGTCGGAGGCGTACGTCCTGTTCACCTCGGGCTCCACCGGCCGCCCCAAGCCCGTCACCCAGACACATCGCAACGTGCTGCACCACATCCGCGTCTGGACCGACGGGCTCGCGGTGGGCCCCCTCGACCGGCTCTCCCTGCAGTCCGCGTACAGCTGGGACTCGGCGGTCCAGGACACCTTCGCCGCGCTCCTCAACGGGGCGGCGCTGTACCCGGTGGACCTCAAGTCGCTCGGTGTCACAGGCCTGTTGGAGTGGCTGGCCGACGAGCGGGTCACCGTGTACCACTCCACGCTGCCGGTCTTCCGGGCCCTGGCGCGGACCATGGGGACCCGCGGAGTGCGGTTGCCCGCCATGCGGATGCTCGCCCTCGGCGGCGACACCCTCCACCTCGCCGACCTCGACGCCTGCCGGCGCCACTTCGAGCCGCACTGCCGGGTGGCCGGGGCCTACGGTTCCACGGAGTGCTCCTGCGCCCTGCTGCGGGTCGCCGACCTCTCCTACCGGCCGCCCACCGGTGTGTTCCCGCTGGGCCGGGCGGTGCCCGAGACGGAGATCCGGCTGCTCGACGACGACGGCCGCACGGTCCACGGGCCGGGGGAGGGCGAGATCGTCGTGGTCAGCGACCACCTCGCCCCGGGCACGGCCCCGGACGGCAGGACGTACCGTACGGGCGACCTTGCCAGGCGGCTGGACGACGGGACGCTGCTGCTCGTCGGGCGCCGGGGGACGCAGGTCAAGATCTCCGGGATCCGGGTGGAGACCGGCGAGGTGGAGGCCGCCCTCAAGCAGCTCGCACAGGTGCGCGAGGCGGTGGTGGCGCCGTACACCGACGGGATGGGCGAGCGTCAACTCGCCGCCTACGTGGTGGGCGAGACGGGTGAGGGGCTCGAACCGGCGCTACTGCGGGCCGAGTTGCGGCGGACGCTTCCCGATCACGCCGTGCCGACCGCCTATGTGGCCCTGCGAGAACTGCCGTTGACGGCCAATCACAAGATCGACCGTGCGGCCCTGCCCGATCCGCTCACGGCGACCGGGCCCTACCGCGCCCGGCCCGCACCGGCGACGCACGGGCCGGTGGAGGCAGCCGTCACCGAGGCCTGGCAGGACGTACTCGGTGTCCGCGCGCCCGGTCCCGAGGAGAACTTCTTCGATCTGGGCGGCACCTCCCTGCGGATGGCCGCCGTTCACGAACGTCTCACCCGCGCCCTCGCCCCGGCCCTGCGCATGACCGACCTCTACCGGGCCCCGACCATCCGCGCCCTGTCCGCCCTGGTCACCCGGCTGACGACGGAACGCTCCGGACCGCCGTCCGACGACGCCGCCCAGGGGGCCGCCCGCGGCCTGCGCCGCAGGACCGCCCGCCCACCACGCCGGGCGGCGGCCATCACCGCCGCCCACGCGGAAGCCACCCTGCAACCCACCACCCGCTCCGAACCCGCCCTCCGACCCATCACCCATCCCACTCCGCCCGTCGGCGATCAGCGCCGCACCGCCCCAGGAGGCACGCATGGCTGAGCTTCAGGACGCCCCCTTCCCGGCCGGACGTATCGCCGTCGTCGGCATGGACTGCCGACTGCCGGGCGCCCGCAACCCGCACGACTACTGGCAGAACCTGCTCGCGGGCACCGAGCACATCACCGACCTCGACGAGGAGCGGCTGACGGCCGCGGGAGTCTCCGGACGGACCCTCGCCGACACACGCCATGTGCGCCGGGCGGCGGTCGTCGAGGAGACCGACCGGTTCGACGCGTCCTTCTTCTTCCTCAGCTCCCGCGAGGCCGAGCGGATGGACCCGCAGCTGCGGCTGTTCCTGCAGACCGCCTGGGCCGCCATGGAGCACAGCGGCCACGACTCCGAGGTCTACCCGGGCCGCGTCGGCGTCTTCGCCGGGTCGCTGCACAGCACGTACCTGCTGAACAACGTGCTGACCGGCGAGCGCGGCTTCAACGGCTCGCTGGAGCGGATGCAGCAGGACATGGCGACCCTGATGGGCAACGACCCCAACTACCTGACCACCCGCGCCTCCTACCACCTCAAGCTGACCGGCCCCAGTTTCGCCGTGCAGACGGCCTGTTCGACCTCCCTGGTCGCCGTCCATCTGGCCGCCCAGAGCCTGCTGTCGCAGGAGTGCGACCTCGCGCTGGCCGGCGGTGTCGCCCTGCGCTTCCCGCAGGAGGCCGGTTACCTGTACGAGCCCGACGGCATCACCTCCGCCTCCGGCCGGGTACGGCCCTTCGACGCCGGCGCGGACGGCACGGTGTTCGGCAACGGCGCCGGTGTCGTCGCCCTCAAACGGCTGGAGGACGCGCTGGCCGACGGCGACACCGTCTGGGCCGTACTGCTCGGCTCGGCCGTGGGCAACGACGGCAACGACCGCGCGGGATACACCGCTCCGGGCGTGTCCGGCCAGGCCGCCGTACTCGCCGAGGCCCTCGGCGTCGCCGGCGTCGACCCCGCCACCGTCAGCTACCTGGAGGCCCACGGCACCGGTACGCGGATGGGGGACCCGATCGAACTCGCGGCGGCCCGCCAGGCGTACGGCACCGACGGGCCGCTCACCCTGGGGTCGGTGAAGGCCAACATCGGGCACCTGAGCACTGCGGCCGGGGTGGCCGGCCTGATCAAGTGCGTGCTGATGCTGCACCACCGCACGATCGTGCCGATGCCGCACTTCACCGCGTGGAACCCGGAGTGCGCGGCCGACGGAACCCGCTTCCGGGTGGCCACCGCCGCCGAACCGTGGCAGGCCGACGGTTCGGCCCTGCGCTGCGCGGTCACCTCCACCGGCATGGGCGGCACCACCGCCCATGTGGTCCTGGAGGAGGCACCGCCCGCCGCCGCCGAGGTGCCGGGCGCCGCCCCGGCTCCGGCCGTGGTGCTGCTGCCGGTCTCCGCCAAGTCCCCGGCCGCCCTGGAGAAGGCACGCCTCGCGCTCGCCGACCACCTGGAGGCCACCGCACCCGACCCCACCGTGCCGCAGAGCCCGCTCGGCGACACCCGCCTGGACGACGCCGCGTACACCCAGGCCACCACCCGGCACACCTTCGACCACCGGGCCGTGGTCACCGCCCCGGACCGGCAGACCGCCGTCCGCGCGCTACGGACCGGCGAACCCCGGCACGTCTACCAGGACTCCGGGCACCCCGCCCCGCGCCCGGTCACCTTCCTGCTCCCCGGCCAGGGCGCGCAGTACCCCGCCATGGGCCGCGGCTGGTACGAGCAACTGCCGGTCTACCGGGCGGCCTTGGACGAGTGCGCGCATCTGCTCGAACCCGCGCTCGGCTTCGACCTGCGCGACGCCCTCCACCCCGTGTCGCGCGACCGGCAGGACGAGCGGTACGACCTCCGCCGCACCCGCCTCACCCAGCCGGCGCTGTTCGCGGTGGAGTACGCGCTGGCCCGGCAGTACATGGCCTGGGGGATCGGTCCCGCCGCCCTCATCGGGCACAGCATCGGCGAGTACGTCGCCGCCACACTGGCCGGGGTGTTCCAACTCCCCGACGCACTAAGGGTGGTGGCCGAGCGGGGGCGGCTGATCGACGCCCTGCCCGAGGGGGTGATGGCGGCCGTCATGGCGGGCCCCGACAAGCTGGCCCCGTACCTGGGCGACGGGGTGGACCTCGCGGCCGTCAACGAGCCCACCGTCTGCACGGTGGCGGGCGGTCAAGACGCCATGCGGGCGTTCACCGCCAAGCTCACCGCCGACGGCATCACCCACCGCAAGGTCGCCACCTCGCACGCCTTCCACTCGGCGATGATGGAACCGGCGGTGGAACCCCTCACCCGGCTGCTGCGCGAGGTGGAGCTGCGCCGCCCGCGCATTCCCTTCCTGTCCAATCTGACCGGCACCTGGATCCGCGACGAGGAAGCCACCGACCCCGCGTACTGGGGTGCCCATCTGCGTGCGCCGGTCCGGTTCGCGGACGACGTGGCCGCGGCGCTCACCCAGGGGGACCAGGTCTTCGTCGAAGTCGGCCCCGGTCACACCCTCGCCACCTTCACCCGGCGCCACCCGGACCGGGAGACCGGTATGCCGGTGATCACCTCCGCCGCCCGCGGCAAGGACCCCGTGGCCGACCTCACCGCGCTGACGGCGGCGCTGGGCCGCCTGTGGGCGGTCGGTCTCACCCCGGACTGGCAGGGCTACTACGCCGACCGTGGACGCCGTAAGGTCCCGCTGCCCACCTACCCCTTCGAGGACACCCGTTACTGGGTCGAGCCGGGCGGGGGCGCGCTCTCCGGAACGGGCACCTTCTCCGGGGCGGGCACCCTTTCCGGGGCGGGCGGCGACGGCTCCGGCGCCACCGCCGTGGCCAAGCTGCCGCTGGACGAGTGGTTCACCGCGCCGGTGTGGCACCAGGCCGTCGGCACACTCGACGCCGAACCCGTCCCCATCACCGAGCCGGTGCTGCTCTTCGCCGACGCCGACGCCGACGCCGACGCCGACGCCGACGCGGGCACGGCCACGGCCACGGCCACGGACGCTGGCGCCTTAGCGGGCGCCGGCACGGGCGCGGGCTCCGATTCCGGTACGGCCGGTGTCGCCGCCCGGCTGGCGGCACACGCCCTGACCGGTGAGGTGCTGCCGGTCACCGCCGGCAGCGGCTACTCCCGCGACGGCGCCGCCTTCACCGTGCGGCCCGACTCCGAGGAGGACCACCACCGGCTGATCGCCGAACTCCTCGCCGAGAACCGGCTCCCCGGACGGGTCGTCCACGCCTGGTCCACCGCCGCGCTGCCGCTCGACCGGGGCACGGCACGCTTCGAACAGGCCCAGCGGCACGGCCTGTACAGCCTCATCGCCCTGGTGAAGGCGCTCAGCGCGCACGGCGTCACCGAGCCCGTCCAGCTCGACATCGTCAGCGCCGGGGCCTACGCCGTCAGCCCCGCCGATCCCGAACCCGTCGCCGAACTGGCGCCCCTGGCACTCGCCGCCCGGGTCATCGGCCAGGAGCACGGCAACATCGGTGCCCGCCACTTCGACCTGCCCGCCGACCCCGACGAACGGTCGCTGCGTACGCTGGCCGCGGAACTCGCCGGTACCCGGCCTCCCGAGCTGGCCGTGACCCTGCGCGGCGGCCGGCGCTGGGTGGCCGACCTGCGGCCGGTGCGCGCCGACTGGTCCGCCGAGGCCACCTCGCGGCTGCGGCCCGGGGGCGTCCACCTGATCACCGGCGGCCTCGGCGAGATCGGCTCGCTCCTCGCGCACTGGCTGCACCGGGAGACCGGGGCGCGCCTCGCGCTGCTGACCCGGGACCCCCTGCCGGACCCCGCGGAATGGGACGCGTGGCTGGACAGCCATGAGCCGGACGACGAGACCGCCCTGCGGATCGGCCGGCTGCGCTCCCTCCAGGACGCCGGGGCCACCACTTTCCTGGTGCACGCCGATGTGTCCGACGCACAGGCGTTGCGGGCGGCGGTGGAGCGCGTCGAGGAACGGTACGGCGCACTGCACGGGGTGGTGCACGCGGCGGGCCTGCCCGGCGAGCGGTGGGACCGCCCGATCACCGAGTCCGGCGTGGAGCAGTGCCGGTGGCACTTCGTGCCCAAGGCCCACGGCCAGATCGCCCTGGAGGAGGTACTGGCCGGCCGGCAGGTCGACTTCGTCCTGCTGCTCTCCTCGCTGGCCGGTGTCCTCGGCGGGCTGCGCCTGCTGGCCTACGGCGCCGCCAACCACTTCATGGACGCCGCCGCCGAACGGGCCAACCGCTATCTCGACCGCACCGTCTGGATCAGCGCCGCCTGGGACGTGTGGCAGCACCACCAGGACGAGAAGCGGGCCCTGTCCGCGATCGGCCGCAGCATGGACGACAAGGCGATCCAGCCCGAGGAGGGCCTGGAAGCCGTCCGCCGTCTGCTGACCCTGCGCGACGTCTCCCATGTGGCGGTGTCCACCTGGGACATCGGACACCGGCTCGACCAGTGGGTGCGGGACCCGCGCATCGGCCGGCCCGCCGACGGGTCCGCGGCACCAGGACCGGACCTGCCGGACACCGGGCCGGACACCGCCGACCTCACCTCCCAGGTGACCCGGCTGATCGCGGAGGCGCTCGGCAGCGAGGACCTGTCGCCGGAGGCGGACATCTTCGAGCACGGCGGCGACTCGCTCCTGATCGTCCGGCTGCTGTCCGACATCCGCCGGTACTTCTCCGTCGAGGTGCCACTGGCCGACGTCCTGTCCGAACCGACACCCGCGGCGCTGGCCGACGCGGTCCGGCAGCGCATGGAGGTCCGGTCGGAGACGGGACAGGGCGAGGCGGACGCCGACGCGAGCGATGCCACCGAGGAAACCCTCGCGCCCGAACTGGCCGAACTGGCCGCGCTGGCCCCGGAGGACGCCGAGCGGCTCCTGTCCGACGCGCTGAACGAAGACCGGACCGCGGACAAGGTCATCGACCCGGCCATCAACTCAGCCACCGACCCAGCCGCCGACCAGGCCACCGACCGGGCCAAGGAGGCCTGACAGCCATGGACTTCAGCCTGATCTTCTTCTCCGGAGACGAGAAGAACAAGTACCGGTTCGTCTTCGACGCCGCCCGGTACGCCGACGAGAACGGCTTCACCGCCATCTGGACCCCCGAACGGCACTTCCACCGCTTCGGCGGCCTCTACCCCAACCCCTCGGTCCTGGGAGCCGCGCTGGCCGGCGCCACCCAGCGCCTCGGCATCCGCGCGGGCAGCATCGTCCTGCCCCTGCACAGCCCGATCCGGGTGGCCGAGGAATGGGCGGTGGTCGACAACCTGTCCCACGGGCGGGCCGGCATCGCCCTGGCCACCGGGTTCAGCCCGTTGGACTTCGCCATCAACCCGGACGGCTGGCAGGACCGGAGGCAGCGCACCTTCGACGCCGTGGACACCATCCGCGAACTCTGGGAAGGCGCACCGGTCCCGGCCCAGGACGCCCTCGGGAACCACGTCGAACTGGAACTGCACCCCCAGCCGGTCCAGCCCCAGCTGCCGATCTGGCTCACCTGCACCAAGAGCCCGGACACCTTCGAGACGGCCGGCCGCCTCGGCTGCAACGTACTGACCGCCCTGATCGACATGACCAACGAGGAACTGGAGGACAAGCTCGCCCTCTACTACAAGACCCTCCAGGACTACGGTCACGACCCGGACGACGTCACCGTGACGCTGATGCTCCACACCTTCATCGGCACCGACCTGGAGGAGGTGCGGGAGACCGTCCGGCCGCCCTTCACGGACTATCTGCGCTCCTTCCTGACCGTCATCGACTCGCAGAAGAAGAACCTCGCGCCGGGGGCCGGCGTACGGGACATGTCCGAGGCCGACCAGGACCAGCTCATCGAGTTCGCCTTCGACAAGTACTTCGTGAAAGGCGCCCTGTTGGGCACCCCCGACTCCTGCACCGCGGTGGTCGACCGTTTCCAAGGCATGGGCGTGAAGGAGATCGCCTGTCTCATCGACTTCGGCGTGGACGAGCAACTCGTCGTCGAGAGCTTGAGTCACCTCAACGAACTACGGAGGCGATACGCATGACCGCCGGTGTCCCCGCGGGGCTGCCCGAACGGCTCGCCGCGCTCACTCCCGAGCAACTGGGTCTGCTCCGGGCCCGGTTACGCGAGCAACGGCCTCGCGTACACGTGCGGCTGACGCCCGGTCAGGAGCGGCTGTGGCGTGCCCACCGCACCGCCGCCGGGCGGCCCGTGGACGTGGTCTGCCAGGCCGTGCGGCTGACCGGGGCCCCGGTCGACCTCGCCCTGCTGGCCGGACGCGTCCAGGGTTTCGTCCGCGCCCACGAGGCGCTGCGCACCACTTTCGAGGAACACGCGGGGGCCGTACGCCCGGTGGTGCACGAGGACCTGCCTCCCCGGCTGGTCCGCACCCGCTGCCCAGCGGGGCCGGATCAGGCGCACGCCCTGGCCCGTGAGCTGGCGCACGAGCCGTTCGACCTGGCCGAAGGGCCGCTCGTGCGGGTGGCGCTGGCCGAGGGAGCCTCCGCCGAGGAGGCCTGGCTGCTCGTCGTCGTCCACAACCTGGTGTTCGACGCCTGGTCCTTCGAGCTGCTGCTCGACGAACTCGGCCGCGACAGCGCCGAGTTCGCTCCCGCGACGCGTCCCTTCGGCCGTTTCGCCCTGGAGCAGGCCGAGTCGACGGCCGGACCGCAGGGCCGGGCAGCGGCCCGTTTCTGGGCGGAGGAGCTGGCGGGCGCCCCGCCTCCGCTCCCCACCGACCGGCCCCGGGGGCAGGCCGCCCCCGGCGGCGGGGGACGGGTGGACTTCACACTGACCGGCACCGTGGCTCAAGGCATCGCCGCGGCGGCCAGGGACTCGGCCGCCACCGCCTACGCCGGCTGGGTGGCCGTCGCGTGGGCCACGCTCGCCGAGTTCGGCGGCCGACCGGACGTGCTGCTCGGCACCTTCACCGCCAACCGGGACCGGCCGGACGCACAGCGGACCGTCGGCTACCTGCTCAACGTACTGCCGCTGCGTCTGCGCGACCCCGGCGACGGCACCTGGGCGGCGCGGATCCGGGCCGCCCACACGGCGTCGAAAAGGGGGCTGCGGCATGCGGCGTACCCGGGGGAGCTGATCACCGCCGAACGCCGACTCCCGGGCCTGCACCCGCTGTTGGACATGGCGTTCGTGTACGACAGCCCGGTCGGAGGCCCTCGTACGGTGCAGGGTGCCGTCGTGTCCACGGCGGACGTGGACAAGGGCGTGGCCCGCTACGGCCTGACGCTCGCGATCCACCCCGCCCCCGAAGGCGCCTCCGGGTGGATCGAGTACGACACCGGGCTGTACGACAGGAACACGGTGGCCCATCTGGCCGACCGGTTCACGGCTCTGGCCGCGCAGGCGTCCGGTGCGTCAGGGCACACCTCAGGGCCCGTGTCACAACACGCGTCAGGGCACGTGTCAGAGCCCGCGTCGCGAGAGGCCGGGCAGTGATCACGCCGCGGCTGTGCGCCGCCGCCTACGAACTGGGCGAGTACGAGGCTCCCGTGACGGACCTGCCGGAACTGGCCGCCGCGCCGGACGTGGCGGCCGAACTGACCTCCCCTGCGGCCGGGTTCTCCGTCTACCGCTGGTCGCAGGCGCCGCTGGTGGAGCTGATGGCCGCGGCCGCGCAGAAGTGCCTGGCCGGAGCCGGTGTCCCGGGCAAGGCCGTGGACACGGTCCTGCTCGCCACGGACTCGCTCCCGCACGACCGCAGCGCCCACCGCGAGGTCGCCGACCTGCTCCAGGAGACCGGTATGACCGGCGCCACGGTCGCCACCCTCGGCCTGATGGACTGCGCCACGGCGATGTTCGCGCTCGGCAACGCGGCCTCACTGGTCCGGGACGGCACCGCACGGCACGTCATGGTCATCAGCGGTGACCTGGCCGACCTCTCGACCGGCGGGGAGCGCCTGGTGGCCGGCGGCGCGGCAATCGCAAGCGACGGTGCCGCCGCCGCCCTGGTCTCCGCCTACGCACCCGGGCTGCCGGTCCTGGCCATGGCCCACCACGGCGCGGCCGAGGAACGCAGGGACGCTCCACCGCACCAGCGGCTGACCGCCCGCCTGACCGCCTACCGGGAGCTGTTCACCGGCCTGTCGGACCGGCACCGCGTGCGGCCCGACGCGTCGCTCGTCCTGCCCAGCAACTTCGCGCGCGACGTGATGGAGATGTACCTCGCCGACGTCGGGTTCGACAGCCGGCGGATCGCGCTGGACAACGTGGGCCGCATCGCCCACTGCCAGGGCAGCGACCCGCTGATCCACCTCGCCGACCGGCTCGGCGCACCGGAGCCCGCCACCGGCCCGGACACCCCGGAGGAGTACGTCCTGCTCGGCGCCGGCATGTCCCATCTGGCCGCGGTGCTGCTCGGAGCCGACGCGCTCCCGGCGGAGGGAGAGATCCGGTGACCGTCCACGCCACGGCCGCGGAGCCGGTGACCGCCTCGCTCCTGCGCACCACCGCCCGTTGCCTTCCCACCGGGGTCACCGTGGTGACCAGCGGGCTCGGACCCCATGTGCACGGGATGACGGTCAACTCCTTCACGACCCTGTCGCTCGAACCCCCGCTGGTGTCCTTCGGCGTGCGGCACGACGCCAGGATCAGAGGGCTGGTGGAGCGGACCGGCGGCTTCGTCGTCAACGTCCTCGCCGCCGAACAGACCGGGCTGGCCCGGTGGTTCGCCAACCGGAACCGCCCGCTGGGCGCGGAGAGCTTCACCGAGGTGCGTACCGAGGGCGAGCCGGTGACCGGCGGTGTACGCATCGCCGGGACCGTCGGGTACTTCGTCTGCCGGGCCGTGCGGTTCATCGAACTCGGCGACCACATGCTGGTGGTCGGCCTGGTGCAGGAGTGCGGCGCCCGCGAGAACGTACCCCAACTGCTGTTCGTGAACGGAGAGTTGAACGCGGCTCCGGCCCGGCCCGCCGAGCGGCCCCGAGTCGAGGAGCAGTGATCCGCGGAGTGACCCGAGACGTGCCCCGCGACATGACCCGCGAAGTGGCCCGGGAAAGGAACAGGACCCGAAGATGACCGCACCGCGCATCCGCGCACTCCAGGAGGCGGACTATCCCTCGCTGATCGCCCAGGTGGACGACTGGTGGGGCCGCCCGGCAGCCCACATGCTGCCCCGGCTGTTCCTGCGCCACTTCCACGCGACCAGCCTGGCGGCCGTGACCGACCAGGGCGTGGTCGCCGGGTTCCTGGTCGGCATCGTCTCGCCCTCCGAACCGGGGGAGGCACACACCCACTTCATCGCGGTCGCCCCGGGCCACCGCAGGTCCGGCCTCGGCGGTGTCCTCTACGGACGGTTCTTCGAACTGGCCGGCGAGCAGGGGTGCCGGACCGTCACCGCTGTCGTGTCGCCCGGCAACACCCGGTCCCAGCGCTTTCATCTGGCGACGGGGTTCGAGCCGGTTCCCTTGCCGTCGGCGGGCCCGCCTGACACCAAGCGCCTGCCGGACACGGGGGGCCCGACGGACACGAAGGACCTGGCGGACACGGAGGGCCTGCCCGTCTGGAAGGACTGGGACGGCCCGGGGGAGGACCGCGTCCGGTTCTCGTACGCACTGTGACGAGGAGAGTCACCCATGCTGAACATACTCACCACCGAACGGGCCGTCCTCGACAAGGCGCTGCCCGGATTCGACGACCGGCTGACCGAGCTCGGCACGCTGGCCGTCGAGGACCCCGGCACCCATGTCGTCGAGGAGTTCCGCGAAGCCGGCGGTGGCAACGTCCTCATCCCCGCCGCCCTGGGCGGCGGCGGCCTGAACTGTCTGGAAGGGGCGCGTCTGCAGCGGGCGGTGGGCAGCCGGGCCCCCTCGCTGGCCGTGGCGTCGACCATGCACCACTACAAGGTGGCCTGGCTGGCGCACGTGCTGGGCGAGGGGGCCGCCGACGTGCTCTCGGAGATCGTCGGCCGACGGCTGCTCGTCTCCTCCTGCGGTGCCGAAGGCGCTTCCGGCAAACAGCTCTTCGCGCCCGGCATCGAGGTGGCCGCGGCGAACGGCGGCGGCCTGCGGCTCACCGGCTCCAAACGGCCCTGTTCCCTGGTCGGATCGATGGGCCTGCTGACCCTGCTGGCACCCGGGCCGACGGATTCGCCGTACGCGGGAGATCTGCTGATCGTGATGGTGCCCGCCGAGACGCCCGGACTGCGCCGGGAGCCCTTCTGGGGAAACCACGCCCTGCGGGCAGCGCAGACCGACGCCGTGGTGCTGGACGACGTGTTCGTCCCGGACCACATGATCGTCCCGCTGGGCGACCCCGAGCAGGCGGCCGGCCGGCTGAACTCGCTCATGGCACGCTTCCTGATCCTGATCACCGCCGCGTACGTGGGCATCGCCACCGGCCAGGTGGAGCGGCTCTTCGCGGACGGACGAGGACAGGCCGGTGACCGGGTGACTGCCTTCGGCCCGCTGGAGACGGTGTCGGCCGCTGTCGAGGCCGTCGCCCGCGAACTGGACGACAGTTCGTCGGAGGAGGCGCTCATGGGCCGGATCCTGCTGGTCCGGTACACCGCCCAGCGGGCGATCGCGGAGGCCACCGACCGGGTCCTGGAGCTGATGGGCGGCATGTCCTTCGTGCGGGACGGTCACGGGGTGGACCTGCTGGCCGCCAGTCGCGCCCTGGCCTTCCACCCTCCGTCGGAGCACGCCATGCGGGAGCCGCTGGACGCGTGGCTGGGCGGAGGCAAGCTCTCGCTGCTGTGAACCACACCGAGACAGGTACCGGGACGGGGACCGGTACCGAGGCCGGTACAGGCACCGGGACAGGGGCCGGGACCGAGGCCGACGCGCACCCACCCCTGACATGGCCGGGAGAAGCCGAGGAACTGCGCGGAAAGCTGGCCGCCGCCGCCCGGGGCGAGGCCTTCCTGCTCCACGCGGGCAGCGGCATCCCGCCGGGGGCGGTGCCCCGCGCCGAACACATCACCCGGCAACTGACCTTGCTGGCACAGGGCACGGTCGTCCTGTCGTACGCGCTCGGCGTCCCGGTCGTGCCCGTCGCCGAGATCCACGCACCCCCCGCCGAAGGACGCACCGGATCCGCCCAGGCGCCGGACGTCCACCGGGCGTCTGCCATGGCCCTCAACCTGATCCGGGCGTCCGGCGGCGATGCCCGCCCGGAGGTGTCGTGGGCGCACGAACGGAACCGTGCGTTCGTCGCCAGTTCTCCCGAGCGTGCCCGTTACGAGCCGCTGACCGTCAGGATCGGCTCCGCGCTGAGCTTCCTGCACGCGTGCGGGGGCAGGCCCGCGGTGCTGCCGCCACCCGCCGTCAGCCGTGCGGCCCTCGCGGACGACTCCGCGCCGCCCCCGCCCCGTGTCCCCGGCGGCGACCGGTGGGACCCCGTCGGCCACATGGTCTGGCTGCACCCCTCCTCGGCCGGGGACTGCCATGGACCGGCGGCCGGTGCCGCGGCGCGGATCAGCAACCCCGTCGGTGTGGTGGTGGAACCCGGCACCACCCACGACGCCGTCCTCGCGCTGATCGACCGCCTGGACCCGGAGCGCTCCGCGGGACGGCTCACCTTCCTCACCCGGTTCGGGGCGGACCGGATCACCGACCTCCTCCCCGAACTGGTGCAGAAGGTCGCCGCCACCGAGGCCGAGGTCGTCTGGGCCTGCGATCCCTGGCACCGCAACCGCCGGGATCCGGCGGGCGTCCTCGCCGAGGCCGGCGCCTTCGCCGCACTGCACCGAACGCTCGGCACCCACGCGGGCGGCCTCCACCTACCCCCGTACGACGGGCTGTCCCTGTACGACGGGCTGCCCCCGCGCGACGGGGCCGCCGGTCGTCCCGGCGCACTGGACCTGGTCTTCGCGCTGGCCACTCACCCATCAGCCCGCGCCGCACGCGACGGCCGTACGGTCTGATGGTGGGCGAAGTAGTCGACCAGCGCCGGGTCCGGTGCGGCCACGGCGACCGGTGTGCCGTTCGTCCGCAGTGAGGTCGTCGCCGCCGCCGCGCAGGCCACCGCCTCGCGGGCGGCCACCGGGGAGGTCTCGGTGGGGCCTCCGGTGGCGGCGAAGCGCAGGAACTCGTCGACCAGCGCCCGGTCCGCGCCGCCGTGCAGACCGTCCTCCTGCGCCGGGACCAGGACGCTGAGGTCGGCGTCCTGGCGGTAGCCGGACCTGCGCCGGTTCCACACCTTGACGGTGGCGGGTTCGCCGTCGATGCCGTCGCCGAAGTTCTCCAGACGGCCCTCGTCGCCGATGACCGTGTAGTTGCGCCAGTAGTCGGGGGTGAAGTGGCACTGCTGGTAGCTGGTGAGCACTCCGTTGTCGAGGCGGCCGAGCATCATGCTGAGGTCCTCGACGTCGATGACGGGGTTGAGGTCGCGCAGGGCCGACGGCGGCCAGACGTCGGGGTCGTACCAGTCGGGCATCCGCTCACCGTCGGGTACCGGAGCCCGCGCGGGGCGGCGCGGATTGTCGCCGTAGACGGCGAGGGTGCCATGGGCGACGACGTCCCGGGTGTAGCCGCCGGCCAGCCAGTGGATCACATCGAGGTCGTGCGCGCCCTTCTGCAGCAACAGCCCGTTGGTGTGCGCCCGTTCGGCGTGCCAGTCCTTGAAGTAGAAGTCCCCGCCGTGACCCACGAAGTGGCGGCACCAGATGGAACGTACGGTGCCGATCTCCCCCTTGTCGATCAGCTCCCGCATGCGGCGCAGGATCGGCAGATGCCGCAGGTTGTGGCCGACGTACAGCCGGGTGCGGGAGCGGAAGGCGGCGGCGAGCAGGGAGTCGCAGTCCTCGACGCTGATCGCGAGGGGTTTCTCGACGAACACGGAGGTCCCGGCGCGGAGGAAGAACAGCGCGGGCCCGGTGTGCAGATGGTCGGGGGTGAGGACGAACACCGCGTCCAGGCCGTCGTCGAGCATGTCCTCGTACCGCTCGTGCACCGTGACGTCCGCACCGAACAGACGCCTGGCGTCCTCGCGGCCACGGGGGTCGGGGTCGGCGCAGGACACCACCCGGGCGACACCCGGCCGGTTCGCCAGCGTGGCGAGCGGCGCGCGCTGGCCGACCCCCACCACTCCGACGCGCAGTTCGGCATGCGGTGGCTCGGTGCCCGCCGGCTGGGCGCGGTCATCCATGTAGCCGTCCCTTCAATTCAGTGCTACCAGAGGTCAGGTGCAGGTGCAGGTGCAGGTCAGTTGTCGGGTCGGTTCAGTTCGCGTCGTTACGGGACGTGTCGCGCCGTGGGGCGGTCGGGGCCGCCAGTCCGTCGCTGAGCAGACGGCTGTCGACCTCGTCGAGCGCCAGACGTACGGCGCCCAGGGCCACGCTCTCGTCGCCGAGTGTCGAGGCCCGCAACTCCGGCAGGCGCAGGCAGTGTTTGGTGAGTTCCTGGCGCAGCGGCTCCAGGACGACATCGGCGGACCGCGAGAAACCACCGCCGTAGACGACGACTTGGGGGTCCAGGGCGAGGACGAGGGCGGCGACGCCGACGGCGAGGTCACGGGTGTAGCGGCGGACGGCGGTCCTGGCCTGCCGGTCGCCGTCCCGGGCCGCCTGGAACACCCAGGCCGCGGCCTCGCCCGGCGCCGCCGTGGCCGGGACACCGGGGCAGGTCTCCAGGTGGGCGGGCGCGCTGAGCCACCGTACGGCCTTGAGGGCGCCGATCTCCCCGGCGGCGCCGCCGTGACCGCGGCGCAGGGCCCCGTCCAGGATCAGCCCGGCGCCGGTGCGCAGCCCCGCGAGGAGGAACACGATGTCGTCGGCGTCCGACGCGACCCCTTTCCAGCGCTCGGCGACGGCGGCGAGTTTGCAGTCGTTCTCGACCTGGATCGGGCAGGCGAACCGGGCGGCGAGGTGCGCGACCGGGTCGGCGGTGAGCCAGCCGGGCAGCGGGGTGGAGATGGTGGTGCGCCCGCTGGCGTCGACCGGGCCGGTCACCCCTACGGTGACCGCCCAGATGTCGGCCGGTGCCATACCGGCGCTCCGCAGCACCTTGTCGATCGCGCGGTCCACGGCCGCGAACCGTGCCTCGGGCGCCGCCTCGGGGTCGACCGGGCGGCGCAGGGTGTGGACGAGGTTGCCCTCCAGGTCGCTCAGCATGACGAGGATCTTGTGGACCCCGATGTCGATGCCCAGCACGTGACCGGCGTCGGCGCGGAAGCGGAAGCGGCGGGCCGGGCGCCCCACCACACTGTTGGCGCCCGGTTCCTCGACCTCCGCCCAGCCGTCGGTGACCAGGGACTGCACCAGGACGTCGACGGCGGGCCGGGACAGCCCCGCGCGGCCCGCGAGTTCGGTGACGGTCGAGGGAGGGTTGCCGCGCAGCGCCCACACGATGGACAGCATGTTCATCTCGCGCATCCGGGACAGGTCTGTTCCGGTCGTCGCCATGTGGTGCTCCCTGAAGGGGGCGGGTCCCCTGAAGGGGACGGGTCCCCGCCGCTGGATAATGCTGAGCAGTTTACTAATTCATGACGATGGGGTCGGGACAACGCAGCCAACCCCCTCGGGCGTCAGGCGATGGGATAGCGCTGTTCCGTCCCGGGGTCGACGGCCGGGGTGAAGTCGACCTCGCGGCCGTCGAGCGTGAACCGGTACCGGCCGAGCCGCCGCACCCGCGGGCGCGCGGCCAAGTAGGCGGTCATGTCCTCCAGTTCGTCGGGGTGCAGCCAGCCGGGCGGGTCGGAGACGGCCCGGAATCCGCAGATGTCGGCGAGGTCGCGCAGCCAGCGCTGCTGTTCGTCGGTGAGGAGGTTGAGGCGGCTGCGGAAGTAGACGACATCGGGGTCGACCTCCAGCAGGGGTGACTGCCACAGGCGGTGCAGGGTGTTGACGACGGCGTTGCGGGCCAGCGCGTCGGACGGGTCCTGGGTGGCGTAGTGCTCCCATAGCGGCGCGACGTCGGGCCCGCTGCGGATACCGTCGATCAGACCGAGGGAGGGCAGCAGCGGCGCACCACTGCCGAGCAGGTACGCGTCCTCGCCCGCCGCCTCCCGGACGATGCCCAGCCCGAGCCGGTACGCCTCCTCGCGCCCGACATCACCGGCCCGTACACCGGGGACGGTGGCGGCGCCGATGAAGTCGAGCTTGAGATAGGTGAATCCCCACTCCCGGCTCACCCGGTGGATCGTCTCGCGCAGCTGGTCCTGTGCCGCGGGCCGGGTCAGGTCGAGGGTGAAGTAGCCGGTGCCCCAGTTGTGTCCGGCCACCACGGGTTCGCCCCGCTCGTCGCGCAGCAGCAGTTCGGGACGCTGCCGGGCGGTACGTGACTCCGGGTGGACGATGAACGGGGCGATCCACAGTCCCGGGCGCAGTCCGGCGTCCGTGATCCGGTCGGCCAGCGCCTTCATCCCGGAGGGGAACTTGGCGTTCGGCTCCCAGTCGCCGACGATCCGTTCCCAGCCGTCGTCGACCTGGACGACGTCGAAGGGCAGCCCGCGCAGGGCGGTGATGTCCTTGGTGAGCTGCTGTTCGGTGATGTTCTCGTAGTACGCGTACCAGCTGCACCACACATTGCCCGCGCGCTTGCCGCTGTGGCCGAGCCGGGCGGCGAGGTGGCGGGTGTAGGCGGCGAAGACCTCCTCCTCGCCGCCGTGGGCGAGGAACCACGGTGCTCCGCCGCGCTCGGCCCAGCCCGCCAGGGTGTCCCGGTCGGCCGACAGGCGCGGGACGTCCCCGCCGAGGGCGCCGAGCAGCAGTACCTGTCCGTCGGCGCCCTGGAGGGCGGCGACGGCGGAGGAGTGGTGCCGGGCGGGGTCGTCCCACACGGTGTCGTCGGCGGTAAGCCGGCGTTCGGCGCTCTCGATGCGCAGCGGGGCGCCGGAGAGGCGGCGCCAGCCGCAGGGGCTCCAGGAGTTGTGCCCGTGGCGGTAGAACAGCGCGTCGCCGAGACCGTGCAGGACGGCCACCCGGCCAGGGGGGAGCAGCAGTCCGCCGTCGACGACCTGGGGCGGGGTGCCGCCTTCGACTTCGAGGGCGAGGGTGCGTCCGCCGAGGTCTGCGAGCTGGGCCATGGATCTCCTTGCGTCCGGATTGCGGAGGGGCGGGCGAGCAGGCGCGCGTGAGGGTGAGCGGGGGACGGGCGGCCTGCGGGGCCGCTACTTGAACAGGTCGTTGACCTTGTCGTTGACCGACTTGAGTGCGGCGGCGGGCTTCTCCCTGCCGAGGATCGCCGATTGGACGGCGTCCTGGACCAGGGGGTTGATCTCGGTGCCGTGCTCGGTGACCGGCAGCTGGAAGGTGCCGCCCTTGGCCGCCGCCACATCGGTGAAGGCGCTGACGTCGTGGCCCTTGGCCCGGTGCGCGGCGAGCGCCTTCGCGGTCGCCGACTTGAGCGCCGGGAAGACGACGGCCCGCTCGGCGACGAGGTTCTGGCAGTCGGGCGAGGCGAGGAACTTGACCCACTTCCACGCCTGGTCCGGATGCTCGGTACCGGCGTAGATGGCGTCGGAGAGCCCGTTGATGGCGCTCTTGCGGCCCTCAGGGCCCGTCGGCAGCGGAGCGAAGCCGAACTTCTGCTTGAGCTTGGCGTCGGTGAAGGTGGAGATGGTCCAGGAACCCGAGACCATGATCGCGCCCTTGCCCGCGATGAGCAGTTCTGAGTTGGCGACGGACGACTGCTTGTCGAAGCGGGGCGAGTACCCCTTGTCGATGAGGTGCTTGAACCAGGCGATGGTCTCGGCCAGCCTGGGGTCGTCGTAGTTGTAGTGGGTGCCCCACGGGTTCTTGTCGAGGTAGCTGAAGCCGGTGGACACGGCCAGGTCTCCCCAGCCGTTCTGGCCCTGGGAGCCGTCGGCCCACTCGGGCAGGAACCCGTAGGTCTTCACATGGTTCTTGTCGAAGTCCGGGTCCAGTCCGTTGCGTCCCTCGGTGTCGACGGTGGCCTTGGCGATGGTCTCCTCGAACGTGCCGCCGTCGGCGGGGTTCCAGGTCAGCCCGTCCAGCTCGGCGGCGTCCACACCCTGTTCCTTGAGCCGGCCGGTGTTGTAGGTGAGCGCCATGGTGTCCCAGTCCTTGGGCAGTCCGTAGCGCTTGCCGTCCTTGACCCAGGTGTCGGCGAGCCCCGACTGGTACGCGGACAGGTCCACCTTGTCGCGGTCCACCAGCGGTTGCAGGTCCAGGAGCTGGTTGCTGGTGGCGAACTGCGGATAGTAGGACGCCTGGTCCGTCCACACGTCCGGGGCGCCGCCGGAGGTGAGCTGCGTGGTGAGGTTCTGCCAGTACTGGGCCCACGCGGTCTGCGTGATCTTGACGGTGATGTCGGGGTTGGCCTTCTCGAAGGCGGTCGCACACTCCTGGTAGGCGGGCAGCTGCTTGTCGTCCCACAGCCAGTAGTCGAGCGTCGTCCTTCCTCCGGCGGCGTCGTCGCCTGAACCGCCGCAGGAGACGAGGGTGGTGGTGGCGGACAGGCACAGCAGGGCGGCGCCGATGCGCAGGTGCTTGCTCTTCATCGCGGGACCTCTCAGCGGGTGTGGCGCGGTGGCGTGCGGGAACGGGAGCTACTTGATGCCGGTGAAGTTGAGCGACTCCACCAGGCGGCGGCCGAGGACGACCAGCAGCACGAGGACGGGCAGGACGGAGAGCGCCGAGCCGGCCATCAGACCGGTCCAGTCGGGCTGGGCGTTGGGCGACTGCTGCTGGAAGATGCCGAGCGCCACGGTCAGGACGCGGGTCTCCTCCTCACGGCCCGTCAGCAGCGGCCACAGGTAGTCCTTCCAGGACCAGACCGTGGTGGTGAGCGCGATGGTGATGAGCGGGCCGCGGCTCATCGGCATCACGATCCGCCAGAAGATGCCCCAGGAGCCGACGCCGTCCAGCGTGGCCGCCTCCTCCACATCGCGGGGGATCGACAGGAAGAACTGCCGCAGGAAGAACACCGCGAACGGCGTCATGAGCACGCTCGGGGCGACCATCCCGGCGAAGGTGTTCAGCCAGCCGAGGTTCTTCACCAGGACGAAGTTGGGCAGCACGGTGAAGATCGGCGGCACCATCAGCGCGGCGATCAGCACCCCGAAGACCGCGTCCCGGCCGGGGAAGCGCAACCGGGCGAAGGCATAGCCGGCCATCGCGCAGAACAGCGTCTGCAGTACGGCGATCAGCCCGCTGTAGACGACGGAGTTGAGCAGGTAGCGCAGGAAGTCCAGGTGGGCGCCCGAGCCGCCCGCGGCCTGCGCCTCGGCCTGGCTGGTCAGCCCGAGCACCCGCAGGAAATTGATCATCGTGGGGTGGTCGGGGACGAGTCCGGTGGAGTCGGAGTAGAGGTCGGCCGCCGGGGTCAGGGCGGTGCGGATCATCCAGTAGAACGGGAAGACGGTCACGAACAGCGCGACGCCGAGCAGCGTCCAGGCGGCGATCCGGCCGGGCGAGATCCTTCGCCGCGCGCCCTTGCGCGGGGGTGTGCCCGGGGCTGTCCGCGAGGCCGGAACCAGGGTCGGGGTCGGATTCGGGGTCATGGTGTGCCTCCTCAGGCCAGGTCGGAGCGGGAGGCACGCAGCAGCCGCATCTGCACCGCGGTCAGCACGCCGAGGATCACCGCGAGCACCACGGCCACGGCGGAGGCGTAACCCATGCGGAAGTTCGTGAACGCCTGCTCGTAGATGTAGAAGTAGATGACCCGGGTCGCGCTGACCGGGCCGCCCTTGGTGGTCACCGCGACCGTGTCGAAGATCTGGAACGAGCCGATCAGCGACACCACGAGCACGAGGGCGAGGACGGGCCGCAGCAACGGCAGCGTGATCTTCGTGAACATGCGCCACTCGCCGGCGCCGTCCAACGAGGCGCTCTCGTAGAGGTGATGGGGGATCTGCAGCATCCCCGCGTAGAGCAACAGCGCCGTGTAGCCGCTGTACGCCCAGGTGTTGACCCCGGCCACGGTCGGCATCGCCCAGGTGGGCGAGGTGAAGAAGCCGGTGGTGCCGAGGCCGAGGGCTTCGAGGACGTGATTGACGAAGCCGAGATTGGCGTCGAGCATCCACATCCACAGCAGACCGACGGTGACGTTGGGGACCAGCCAGGGCACCAGCAGGATCGCCCGCAGGGCCACCGACCGGGTCAGCCGGTGCATGAGCGTCGCGAGGAGCAGCCCCAGCACGGTCTGGGTGCCGATGTTGAGGACCACGAAGTAGCCGGTGACCTTGAGCGCGTTGATGAACTGCTCGTCGCCGATGAGCCGGCGGTAGTTGTCCACTCCGGTGAAGGACGGGTCGGTCAGCAGGTTGTAGTCGGTGAGCGAGTAGTGGATACCGCGCAGGGTCGGATACGCGTAGAACAGCGCGAACCCGATCAGTGCGGGCGCCAGGAACAGCCAGGCGGCCTTGCGGTCGTCGCGCTTCTTGCGTGCTCCGCCCTTCGTACGGGCCGTACCCGAACCGTCCGGATCGGCACCGGCGCTCTTCTGCGGCGACGCAACTGCGGTGTCGGCGCCCATGGTTCCCCTTCGAAGAGATCTGCGCCGCACCTCTTGTCAGTTCGGCACCGTGGTCACATATTGATGAGCAACAGCGAAAGTTTGTCAATGCTGACTCATAAATAATCCGACGGCACGCCCCACCCGGTCACCACCCGACACCGGAGGTCGATCCCGTGCGCACCTTCGCGCGGCGATGCGGCAGCAATGTCATGGCCGCTCTCTGTTCCACCGCTCTGGCCCCAGGGCGTGTCCCGTCCCGCCGGTGCCGGCCGAAGCCGCGCTCTTCGGCCGGCACCTCACGTACTGCCGTCTTTCACACGGACGCCACGCGCCCCTTCCCTGACGTTTGTTGCTCTTGGAACACTCCGATAGCGCAGGTTCCGGCATGCGCAGTCCGTCCGTCAGCCGCACCCGTACACGTCAGGACGAGAGGTCACCCAGTCATGACCGAAGTGAATCGGCGCCGTTTCCTGCAGCTCGCGGGCGGTACCGCGGCGTTCACCGCGCTGTCGGAGAGCATCGCCAAGGCCGCCTCGATCCCCGCGGGCTACCACCGCGGCACCATCGAGGATGTCGAGCACGTCGTCGTCCTCATGCAGGAGAACCGTTCCTTCGATCACTACTTCGGTGCGCTCAGGGGTGTCCGCGGTTTCGGCGACCCGCACCCGGTCGCCCTCGACAACGGCAAGTCGGTCTGGCACCAGTCCGACGGCACGAAGGACCTCCTGCCCTTCCACCCGGAGGCCGACGACCTCGGCATGCAGTTCCTGGAGGGCCTGCCGCACAGCTGGCCCGACGGACACGCCGCCTACAACGGGGGCAAGTACGACAAGTGGGTCCCCGCGAAGGGCGCCACGACCATGGCGTACCTGACCCGTGAGGACATCCCGTTCCACTACGCGCTCGCCGACACCTTCACGGTCTGCGACGCGTACCACTGCTCGTTCATCGGCTCCACCGACCCGAACCGCTACTACATGTGGACGGGCTTCACCGGCAACGACGGCAAGGGCGGCGGCCCGGTCCTCGGCAACGACGAGCTGGGCTACGACTGGACGACCTACCCCGAGCGCCTGGAGGAGGCCGGAATCTCCTGGAAGGTCTACCAGGACATCGGCAACGGCCTGGACGCGGCCGGCTCCTGGGGGTGGATCTCGGACGCCTACCGCGGCAACTACGGCGACAACTCGCTCCTCTACTTCAACAAGTACCGCAACGCCAAGGCCGGCGACCCGCTCTTCGACAAGGCCCGCACCGGCACCGACGCCCGCAAGGGCGAGGGCTACTTCGACCGGCTGCGCGCCGACGTCGTGGGCGGCAAGCTGCCGCAGGTCTCCTGGATCGCGGCCCCCGAGGCGTTCTCCGAGCACTCCAACTGGCCCTCCAACTACGGCGCCTGGTACATCTCCCAGGTCCTGGAGGCGCTCACGGCCGACCCGGAGGTGTGGGCGAAGACGGCCCTGTTCATCACGTACGACGAGAACGACGGCTTCTTCGACCACCTCGTGCCGCCGCTGCCGCCGCGCTCCGCCGACCAGGGCAAGTCCACCGTCGACGTCGGCCCGGACCTCTTCCCGGGCAGCTCGAAGTACGTCGCGGGACCCTACGGTCTCGGCCCGCGCGTGCCCATGCTCGTCGTCTCGCCGTGGAGCAAGGGCGGTTACGTCTGCTCCGAGACCCTCGACCACACCTCGATCGTCCGCTTCCTGGAGCGGCGCTTCGGGGTCGAGGAGCCCAACATCTCGCCGTGGCGCCGGGCCATCTGCGGCGACCTGACCGCCGCGTTCGACTTCTCCCGCAAGGACAGCGAGCCGGCCCGCCTCCCGGACACCGACGCGTACGAGCCGCAGGACAAGGACCGGCATCCGGACTACAAGCCGACCCCGCCCGCCGACCCGAAGCTGCCCCGGCAGGAGCGCGGTCTGCGGCCCGCCCGCCCGCTGCGGTACGCGCCCTGGATCGACGGCTCGGCGGACGTGCGGGCCGGGAAGTTCACGCTGACCTTCGCCTCGGGCAAGAAGGCCGGCGCCTCCTTCCACGTGACCTCCGGCAGCCGCACCGACGGGCCCTGGACGTACACCACCGAGGCGGGCAAGAGCGTCTCGGACACCTGGAACTCCGCGTACTCGAACGGCTCGTACGACCTGACCGTGCACGGCCCGAACGGCTTCCTGCGTGTCTTCAAGGGGCCCGGCAAGGCCGCCGGACCCGAGGTCACCGCCCGCCACGACGGCGACGACATCGAGCTGACCCTCACCAACAAGGGCGCCCGCACGGTGACCCTGAAGCTCACCGACGGCTACGGCGGCAGGCCCAGGTCGTTCAAGGTGCGGCCCGGCGCCACCGTGAAGCACACCGTGGACCTGCGGGAGAGCAGGCGCTGGTACGACCTGACCGTCGTCTCCGACGCGGACGCCTCGTTCCTGCGCCGGTTCGCCGGACACGTCGAGAACGGCCGGGTGGGCGTCAGCGATCCGGCGATCGCGACGGCCTAGGAAGCGCACCGCAATGGTCATGTACCTGCGGGGTCGGGATAGTGTGCCCCGGTGACCACGCATTCGAACACAGTTGCAGGCTGGTATCCCGATCCGCAGGGTGCGCCCCGGACCCTGCGGTACTGGGACGGAACCCAGTGGACCGAGCACACCAACCAGGACCAGCAGCAGGTGCCGCCGCAGCCGGCGGGCGCCGCCGACCCGCGCGTGCAGCAGCAGGTGCAGCAGCGGGCCGGCGTCGCGCCGAACTCGGCCGGCGGCGGAACCCTCTTCACCGAGCCGGTCCTGGTGGTGAACCAGAAGGCCAAGCTGATCGAGCTGACCAACGAGTACAAGGTCATGGACCAGCAGGGCAACCAGCTCGGCTCGGTCGTCCAGGTCGGGCAGAGCGCGCTGAAGAAGATCCTGCGCTTCGTCGCCAGCATCGACCAGTTCATGACGCACAAGCTGGAGATCCGTGACGCGTACGGTCAGCCGCAGCTGCTGTTGACCCGGCCGCGCAAGTTCCTGAAGTCCCGGGTCCTCGTCGCGCGTCCGGACGGTTCGCCGGTCGGCGAGATCGCCCAGCAGAACATGTTCGGGAAGATCAACTTCGCGATCAAGGTCGACGGGCAGCAGGTCGGCGCGATCAAGGCGGAGAA
Organism: Streptomyces dioscori; assembly: GCF_003024195.1. Classification (GTDB taxonomy): domain Bacteria; phylum Actinomycetota; class Actinomycetes; order Streptomycetales; family Streptomycetaceae; genus Streptomyces; species Streptomyces dioscori. Next base: position 227,574 of record NZ_KZ679050.1, on the reverse strand, counting down.
CTGGCGTGCGTGGAACTTCGCGATCGTCGACCACGCCGACACGGAGGTCGCCCGGATCACCAAGACCTGGGAGGGCCTCGCGAAGACGATGTTCACCACTGCGGACAACTACGTCCTGCAGATCCACTTCCAGCTGCCCGAGCCGCTGCTGAGCCTCGTGATCGCGACGGCGCTGACGGTCGACACGGCGCTCAAGCAGGACTCACGCGGGTTCGGATGACCGCCGGTCCATCCCGGTTACGGTCCACCCGTTTGACAGAAGGCCGGCAGGCGGACGAAGGGCGGTCGCGGACATTCGCGGCCGCCCTTCCCGTGTGCGCCGAGACGCTGTCACAGCGTGGTGAGATGCCGGCGCGCCTTCTGCCGCGGCCGGAGCGAGGGCTCGTACGCGGCGGAGTCGGGTTCCAGTGCGAGGACGGCCGCCACCGGATGCTCCTCCACCGCCGCAGGCACAGGCACCGGCGTGGAACGCGACAGTGTCACCACGCCCCAGGCCGCGACCGCGCCCCCGGCCCCCGCGAGGAGCAGCCCCGCCACCCCGCCCTGCAGCTGCTCACCGAGCAGCGTCAGGCCGATCACCACCGCGGCGATCGGATTGGCCAGTGTCACCACGGCCAGCGGCGCGCCGAGTCCGCCCTTGTAGGCGGTCTGCGACAGCAGCAGGCCGCCCGCGGCGAAGGCCGCGACCAGCAGGGCCACCACGATCACCTGCCCGCTGAGCAGCGGACCCGTGCGGTCCGTCGCGGCGACCGTGACGGTCTGGGTGAGCGCCGAGGCGACGCCCGAGGCGAAGCCGGACGCGGACGCGTGCCGGAGTCCGGGACGGGCGCCGGGCCGGGCCAGGACGCCGATGAGGGTGGCGGTGGCACCCGTCACGGCCAGCGCCTGCGGGAGGCTCAGCACGTCGTCGGGCGCGGGCCCGGACGCCGTCACGAGCACCGCCGAGAGCCCGATCAGCGTCAGCGCCGTACCGCGCCACTCGACCGACGTGACGCGTCGGCCCGCCAGCCGCGCGCCCAGCGGCACCGCGGCGACGAGCGTGAGCGCGCCCAGTGGCTGGACGAGGGTGAGGGTTCCGTACTTCAGGGCGGCCACGTGCAGCAGCGCGGCCCCGGCGTTGAGTCCGACCGACCACCACCAGGCACCGCGGCCCAGCAGTCGCAGTACTCCCGAGTCCGTGGTCCGGGAGGCCAGCCGCTCCTGTGCCACCGCGGCGCCCGCGTAGGCGACGGCGGAGAACAGCGACAGGACGACGGCGAGCAGGGTCGCGCTCATCGCCGCGCCCCCACGAGCGCGGGCGCATCCGGTACGCCCTGTACGCCGCCGGGGGCGTCCTGCCCACCGGACGCGTGCGGTACGGGGCGGCCGGCGCCCCCTGTGTCCTCGGCGGCCGGTGCCTTGCGGGGCGGGCGGACGACGGCGAGGACGATGCCGAGAAGGGCTGCCGCGACGACGGCGTCCAGCCAGTAGTGGTTCGCCGTTCCGACGATCACCAGCAGGGTCAGCAGCGGGTGCAGCAGCCACAGCCACCGCCACCGTGAGCGGGTCGCGGCGATCAGGCCGATCGCGATCATCAGGGCCCAGCCGAAGTGCAGCGACGGCATCGCCGCGAACTGGTTCGAGAGGGAGTCGGTGGCGGGGGAGGCGCCGTACACCGTGGGTCCGTACACCTGGCCGGTGTCCACGAGGCCCGTCGCGGCGAGCATCCGCGGGGGGGCGAGCGGGAATGTGAGATGCACCACCAGGGCCGCGGCGGTGACCGCGGCGAGGACCCGCCGGGCCCACACGTAGTGCCCCGGACGCCGTAGGTAGAGCCAGATGAGGAAGGCCGCCGTGGCGGGGAAGTGCACGGTCGCGTAATAGGTGTTGACGACGTGGACGAGGGTGTCGCCGTGCAGCACGGCGGTCTGCACGGAGCCCTCGCCGGGCAGGTGCAGGAACCGTTCGAGGTCCCATACGCGGTGGGCGTTGTCGAAGGCCTCGGCGGTGTGGCCGGTGGCCAGCTGCCGGCCGAGTTTGTAGACGAGGAAGAGTCCCGCGACGAGCAGGACCTCACGGACGAGGGGTGGCCGCGGTATCGCGGCGGATCCCTTCTGTGCAGGCTCGGTTGGGAGTTCCATCCCCCGGCCCCTTTGCTTGACGGTCTCAACGATGCTGATGCGTGGTGAGCCCAGGAGGGGATCCACTCGACACAGGGGTGGGTCCTGTCCAAGGCTCATCGATACGCCAGTGTACCGATACGAAGTCGTTCCGGTACACTGGCGTATCGATAGGCTGCCGGGACGGGCCCGGGGACGAGCGAGGAGACGAGCCATGACGTCGCAGGCAGCGGAGGGACCGGAGACGGTCGCCGCCTCGCGCCGCTCCAAGATCACGCCGGAGCGTGAGCAGGAGTTCTTCGACGCCGTGCTCGACCAGGTCCGCGAGTGCGGCTACGACGCGCTGACCATGGAGGGGGTGGCCGCCAGCACCCGGTGCAGCAAGTCCACGCTCTACCGCCAGTGGAAGACCAAGCCGCAGTTCGTGGCCGCCGCGCTGCGCGCCAACCACTGCCCCAAGTTCATCGGGATCGACACCGGGTCCCTCGCCGGTGACCTGCGCGCCGTCGCCCGTACGGCGGGCGAGCGGTCCGACGAGGACACCCGGCTCATGCAGGCGCTCGGCCAGTCCGTGATGCAGGACGAGGAACTGAAGCGCGCGCTGCGCGACGCCCTCGTGGAACCCGAACTCGACGCGCTGCGGGCGATGATCGGGCGCGCGGTCGAGCGGGGCGAGATCACCGCCGACCATCCGGTGCTGGAGTTCGTTCCCGCGCAGTTGCTCGGTGTGCTCCGGGTCAGGCCCATCCTCGAAGGGCGGCCCGCGGACGCGGAGTATCTGCTGCGCTATGTGGAAGTGGCCCTGCTGCCCGCACTGGGACTGGCCGACCCCCCTTAGAACTCAGGCCGCCGTCCAAGGGATGACTGGACGGTGACCTGATCGCGCCGCACCGTGGGGACGGGGGCGGCGCGCACCCCCCGGCCGGGTGGGGTTCCTCTTGAGCGGAGAGGCGCTCCACCCGGCCGACCGGTATCCGCGCCGGGTGTGTCCGGCTCACGTCCTGGTCGTCCCCGGGTTACGTCCTAGACGTCCTGGCCGTTGCCGCCGCCGCCCGCGGACTCCTTGATGCCCTTGGTGATGTCGTCGATCACGGACTGCTTGGGCGCGTCGGCGCCGACGTCGATGCCGAAGCGCACGACGACGAGCTGCTTGGCGTTGGCGGGCGCAGGGAAGACCAGCGACTCGACGTAGCCGTCGGCGCCCTTGCTCGTGACGACCTTCCAGCGGACCGCGTAGCCCTTCTGCCCCGCCACGGTGACGGCCTTCGAGGAGAGCTCCTCGTGCGAGGTGATCCTGCCGTAGCTCTTGCCGCCGTAGGACTCCTCGGCGTTCTTGGAGATGTCCTCCTTGGCCGCGGCCTCCACGGTGGTGGCCTTGAGTTCCAGGGCGAGCGCGGGGGCCGAGTAGGCGCCGCCGCGTGTGCAGGTCGCCGTGGCGTCGCCCGGGCACTTGTAGGAGTCCTTGGACGTCACCTGGGCGCCCACCTGGATGGTCGAGCCGCTCCAGTCGTCGGGCACGGGGAGGCTGATGCCGTTGACCGGGTCGGCGGCGAAGCCGTCCTCGGACTGCTGCGGCTGCGGGACCCCGCTCTCGCCGCCGTCCTGGCCGCCGGGACCGCCCTGGCCACCGCCGTCCTGGCCCTGCGGACCGCCCGGCAGCGACGGCGTCGGCTGGGCGCTGCTCTGCTCGGGGCTGTCGGAGTCGTTGTCCGCGGTGAGCGCGTACACACCGCCGCCGATGCCCGCGAGCACCGCTATGGCGGCGGCCACGGCTATCGCCGTACGCACTCCGCGCCGGGGCCCGCCCGGCTTCGCGCCCCCGTACGGGGTGCCCGGCGGGTACGCCGGAGGACCCCATGCGGCGGCCGACTCCGCGGGGCGGGTCTGGTCCGTCCATGTACTGCCGTCCCACCAGCGTTGCGTGGCGGGACCGTCACTTGTCTGCCCGGGGTCGGGATACCAGCCGGGGGGAGTCGCCTGCGTCATGTGCCCACCGTATGAGGTGTGGGTGAAAGCCGTATGAGAGGACCCCGTTTCAGGTCACTTCAGCACCAGGCGCACCGGCTGTTCCGCGCCTGCGCGGATCTGGGGGAAGCCGTTCCGTCCCGGTGTGAGTGAGCCGAGTACACCGGCGTGCCGGGCGCCGGTGCTCCTCGGATCGGTGCCCGGGAGCCCGTGCACCGTCAAAAACCCGAGCACGGCGAAGGCGTACGCCTCCTTGGCCGCCGCGGGCAGCCCGAGATCGTCGGAGAGGCGGAGCGGCGTCCCCGCCAGTTCCTCCTCCAACATCGACATGAGCACGGGATTGCGGGTCCCGCCGCCGGAGACGATCACTTCGGTGGCCCGGGAAGGCCCGGCGGTGCCCAGCGAACGGACGGCGTCCGCCACCGTGCGGGCGGTGAGCCGGGTGAGGGTCGCGATCACGTCCTCGTCGGTCAAGGTCAAGGTCACGTCCTCGTCGGGCGACGCGGCGTAGTCCGCGAGCACCGCGAGCAGGTAGCCCTCGTGGAACAGTTCCTTGCCGGTCGTCTTCGGCGCCGGCCGCGCGTAGTACGGCTCGTCGAGCAGGCGCCGCAGCAGTGGCTCGTGCACGGTGCCGCGCCCGGCCATCACCCCGTCGGCGTCGAAGGCCCGGCCGGTGAAACGGCGTACGGCCGCGTCGGTCAGCGCGCCCGCGGGGCCCGTGTCGAACGCGGTGCCGTCGGGCGCGGTGAGGTTGGCGATGCCGCCGAGGTTCAGCGCTACCGGCACGCCTGGCCTGCCGCGCAGCCACAGGAGGTCGACCAGGCTGACCAGGGGCGCGCCCTGACCGCCCGCGGCGATGTCACGTGGCCGGAAGTCGGCGACCACGGGCAGCCCGGTCGCCTCCGCGATCCAGGCGGGCTGCCCGATCTGAAGCGTGCCCCGGACCTGCCCCTCGTCGGTCCAGTGGAAGACGGTCTGGCCGTGCGAGGCGATCAACTCGGCCCGCCCGGCGCACAGTTCGCGCCGGGCGCGGACCGCCGCGGCGGCGAAGGCCTGCCCGACGAGGGTGTCCAGCCGGCACACCTCGGCGAGGGTGGTGGCCGCCGGGGGCAGCGCCGCCGCGAGAGCCTCGCGCAGACCGGGCCCGTACGCCTCGGACACCGTCCCCAGCGGCTTCAGCACCAGGTCCGGCCCGTCGAGGTGCAGGTCGGCAGCCGCCGCGTCGATGGCGTCGTACGACGTGCCGGACATCAGACCGATCACCCGCACCTTCTCAACTCCCCCCTTCCGCCCGCCTCTTCTGTTCCTGTACGCGCTCGGTCCCGGCGTCCGTCCGCGTCTCACGGAGTGTCAGGAGGGCCAGTGCGCTCACCGCGCAGGTGGCCGCCGCGTAGTACGCCGGGATGTCCACACTGCCCGTCCGCTCGATCGTCTCCGTGATGATGAGCCCCGCGCACCCGGAGAACACGGCATTGGACAGGGCGTAGGCGAGTCCCAGACCGGTGTACCGCACGCTCGTCGGGAACATCTCCGAGAGCATCGCGGGTCCCGGCCCCGCCATCAGACCCACGATCGCCCCCGCGACGAACACGGCGGCGCCTCTCAGCGCGGTCGAAGTGCCGTCGTCCTGAAGGAGGTTGAGCAGGGGCACCGCCAGCACGGTGACCAGCAGCGCGCCCGTGAGCATCACCGGACGCCGGCCGATCCGGTCGCTCAGCAGGCCCGCTGGGATGATCGTGGCCGCGAAACCGAGGTTGGCGAGGACCGTGGCCACCAGCGCCTGCTGGAAGGTGGCGTTCAGAGAGCTCTGCAGATAGGAGGGGAGCACGACGAGGAAGGTGTAACCGGCGGCGGCCCAGCCCATGACACGCCCGGCACCCAGCGCGATCGCCTTCGCCACCTCACGCGCCGGGGGTGCCGGAAGAGCTTCTCGTGCCTGGCGGGCCTGGCCTGCCCGGAGGGCTTGGAAAGAGGGTGTCTCGTCGAGACGCAGGCGCAGCCACAGCGCCCCGAGCCCCATCGGCAGCGTCAGCAGGAACGGCAGCCGCCAGCCCCAGGAGTTCAGCTGCGCCCCGGTGAGCAGGGTCGCGAGGAGCGCCGCGGCCCCCGCCCCGCCCAGCAGTCCCAGCGCCACCGTGAACGACTGCCACGAGCCGTACAGTCCCCGTCTGCCCGGTGGCGCGAACTCCGTCATCACCGACACCGCCCCGCCGAACTCCCCGCCCGCGGACAGTCCTTGCACCACCCGCAGGAGGGTGAGCAGCCAGGGGGCGAGGGCGCCCACCGTGGCGTACGTGGGCAGCACGCCGATCAGGGTCGTGGCGGCCGTCATGAGGACGATGACCAGGATCAGCACGGGCCGGCGGCCGACGCGGTCGCCGAGGCGGCCGAACAGCGCGGCGCCGACGGGCCGGAAGAAGAACGCGAGCGCGAACGACGCGTACGTCCTGACCAGTGCCTCGGCCTCGGAGCCGCCCTCCGGGGTGAAGAAGCGGGCCGCGACGACCGTCGCGAAATAGCCGTAGACACCGAACTCGTACCACTCGATGAAGTTGCCGACCGATCCCGCGACCAGCGCTCTCCGGGAACGCTCCGGCCGGTCGGTCCGCAGGCCGGAGCCGTACGCCGGGGCATCCATACCGTTCCTCCCGCACCGGGTCGTGCCGACGTCGCTGAAAGTCGGTTTCAGTTCGCGGTTGCTGACAGTCAATAACTTTCACCCGTGCCGGCCGGCGGGCAAGTCGGCGGCGAGCCGGCGGGCAGGCCGGCCGGCACCCGCCCTCGGCCGTCACCATGACGACAACAGGTGTCCCGACCAGGCTCCATCGCGCCTTCCGGAGGACTAGGCTCGAAGTCTGTACGTCGTTGGGCCGACCTGGGGAGGTAGCGGGATGACGGAGGTACGGCCGGGTGCGGCCGCCTCGGCACCGCTCTGGGAGCGCGACGCGGAACTCGCCGCGGTCACGGAGGCCGTCGACGCCCTGTGCGCCGGCTCCGCCGCCGGCAGCCTGCTGGTGTTCACGGGCGAGGCGGGCATCGGCAAGACAGCACTGCTCGCCCAGGTCCGCACCCTCGCGGAGAGCCGCTGCACGGTCTGGTCGGCCCGCGGCGGCGAGACCATCACGTCCGTCCCCTTCAACGTCGTCCGGCAGCTGCTCCAGCCCGCCCTCGTGGCACTCATGCCCGACGAGGCACGTGAATACTTCGGCGACTGGTACGACATCGCCGGACCCGCACTGGGCATAGCCGAACCGGGCGCACGCCAGGCGGACCCGCAGGGCGTGTGCGACGGACTCGTCGCCGCCGTACGCAGACTCGCCCGGCGCGAATGGCCCCTCGTGCTGCTCGTCGACGACGCCCACTGGGCCGACCAGGAAACCCTGCACTGGCTGGCGGCCTTCGCCGAGCGCCTCGACGACCTGCCCGTCCTCGTCGTGGTGGCCCGCCGCCCCGGCGACGCCACCGGCGAGAGCGCCCGCCACCTCGACACGCTCGGCGCACTGTCCCGCCCGATGCCCAGCCTGCGCGCGCTGACCCCGGAAGCCACCGCCGGACTCACCCGCGCCACGCTCGGCGCGCACGCCGACGCCCCCTTCTGCCGCGAGGTCTGGGCGGTCACCGGCGGCAACCCCTACGAGAGCGTCGAACTGCTCGCCAAGGTCCAGGACAGCGAACTGGAACCAGTGGAGGACTCGGCCGCCGAACTGCGCGCGCTGAACCGCGCGGCCCGCGGACGCGGACTCGTCGACCGGCTGGAGGGGCTCGGCGTCGACGCCACGAAGTTCGCCTGGGCCGCCGCCATCCTCGGTACGCAGATCTCCGTGGACCTCGCGGCGGAACTGGCCGGAATGCAGCGGGAGGACGCCGAACGCTGCGCCGTGCGGCTGAGCGTCGCCCGCATCCTCACCGAGGCCGACCGGACATCCGGCCGAGCGGAGGAGGGCGAGCTGGAGTTCGTCCACCCGCTCATCGCCACCGCCGTCTACCGCTCGATCCCGGACGCGCTGCGCACCGCGATGCACGGAGTGGCCGCCGCAGTCGTCACCGCGTCCGGCCTCGGCGCCGCCGCGGCCTCCCGCCACCTCCTGGAGGTGCATCCGGACGACGACCCCGAACTCGTCGAGCAGATGCGCGAGGCGGCCGGCGAACACCTCGCCGTCGGCGCCCCGGACGCGGCCCGCCGGTGCCTGGAGCGCGCCCTGCTGGAACCGCCGCTCCCGGAGGTCCACGCGCGCGTGCTGTACGAACTGGGCTGCGCCACACTCCTGACCTCGCCCGCGACCACCATCAGCTATCTGCGCCAGGCGCTCACCGTGCACGGCCTGGAGGCGGAACTGCGGGTCGACGCGGTCTGCCGGCTGTCCTCGGCGCTCGTCCACAACGACCAGCTGGAGGAGGCCGTCGCGGTCGTCGACGCGGAGGCCGACCGGCTCGAACCAGGCCCCGCGCGAATGCGGCTGCAGGCCGTGCACTACATGTGGGAGGGCATCCACGCCGGGGAGGAGGACGCGCCCGGCCGCTCCCGCCGACTGGCCCAGCTGGCCGAACCGCTCACCGGCCGCGACAACTCCGAGCGCGCCGTGCTCATCCTGCGCGCCTTCGACGCCATGACCCGCGGAGAGAACGCGGAGGAGGTCGCCGAGCTCTGCGACCGCTCGCTCGTCAACGGCCGCCTCGCGCCCGGCCTCGGCTGGACCGACACCGAGTGGAGCTTCGAGCTCCTCATGATGCTCGGCATCTCCTACACGTACGCGGACCGGCTCGACCGCGCCGAGAGCCTCTTCACCGAGGCCAAGCGGTCGTACGAGTCCGCCGGCTGGAGCGGTGGCCATCTGGCCCTCTCGCACGCCTTCGGCGGATACGTGCTCCGCAGGCGGGGACGCCTCAAGGAAGCGGACGAGTCACTGCGTGAGGCGCTGCGGCTCGCGGACCGGGTCGGTCGCGGACTGCCCATGCACTGGTCCGCGGCGTGCATGCTCATCGACACGCTGCTCGCCCGCGGGCATGTCGGCGAGGCCGAGGAGATCGCCGAGCGGTACTCCTTCGAGCCGCCGCACCCGTCCACGATCGTCCTGCCGGACACCCACTCGATACGGGGCCGGCTGCTCATCGCCACCGGTCGCGTCGAGGAGGGCGTGAACGAGCTGGAGACCGCGGAGAAGATGTCCGAGGCGCGCGGCGGTCACAACACGGTGATGGCGCCCTGGGCGGGCGACCTCGCCCGGACCCTCGCCGTCCAGGACCCGCGGCGCGCCGCGGAGGTGGCAGCGGACGCCCGCGTCCAGGCCGAGCGCTTCGGCACCGACACGGCCATCGGCGAGGCCCTGCGCTGCGCCGCCGCGCTGGAGACCGGCCAGCGCTCCGTCGCGCTCCACGCGCAGGCGGTCACGTACCTGGAGGCGTCGCCCTGCGCCTACGAACACGCCGCGGCCCGCCTCGAATACGGCATCGCATCCCGCTCCCGCCCAGAAATCACCAGAGCCCTGACCCTGGCGACATCCTGCGGAGCAGACGGCCTGGTGACCCGAGCCCGCGACGCACTGGGCGAAGCCCCGTAAGGGGCGCGGGGAACGGCGCGCTCAGCCACGACGCGCCTGCAGCGGGCATACGGGCTGCCGGGGCAGGACCGGTCCGGCTTTTGGCTGCGGCCGAGTGGGGGCGGGCCGCGCAGTTCCCCGCGCCCCTGACGGGGCCCCTTGAGGGGCGCGGGGAACGGCGCGCTCAGCCGCCACGGACCCGCAGTGGATATACGGGGTGTCGGGGCAGGACCCGTCGGGTTTTTGGCTGCGGCCGAGTGGGGGCGGGCCGCGCAGTTCCCCGCGCCCCTGACGGGGCTGTCGGTCACCCCTCCTCGGAGAGGACCCCCTGGGCCACAGCGAACGCCGAGTTCGCCGCAGGCACCCCGCAGTACACCGCCGTCTGCAACAGCACCGCCCCGATCTCCTCCGGAGTGAGCCCGTTGCGGCGGGCCGCCCGCACATGCATCGCCAACTCGTCGTAGTGCCCGTGCGCGACGAGCGCGGTCATGGTGATCAGGCTGCGCTCCCGCCGCGACAGCGTCTCGTCCGTCCACACCTCACCCCACGCGTACCGCGAGATGAAGTCCTGGAACCGCGCCGTGAACGCGGACTGCCGCGCCTGCGCCCGGTCCACATGCTCGTCACCGAGCACCTGCCGCCGCACCGCCATCCCCCGCCCCGCGTCACCCCCGAAGTGCGCGCGCAACGCGGTGAGCACGGCCTCCGGACGCTCCGCGGGCGCGAGATGGGACGCACCCGGAACCTCCACGAGCCCGGCCCCCGGCACCGCGTCCGCGATCTCCCGCAGATGCGCGGGCGGTGTCGCCGGATCCTCGCGCCCGGCGACGAGCAGCGTGGGCGCGCCGATCCGGGACAACCGCTCACGGATGTCGAACGCCGCCAGCGCGTCACAGCACGCCGCGTACCCGTCCGGGTCGGCCCTGCGATGGTCCTCGACCAGCTCGGGGACGGTGAACCCGGGTGTGAACCAGCGCGCGTCGGCGCCCGCCGCCAGCCCCGCCAGTCCTTCGGCCCGTACGAGCGCCGCCCGTTCCTCCCACGGCTTCGCACCGTTGAAGTGTGCCGAGGAGCAGATCACGGCGAGTTTCTCCACCCGCTCCGGGTGGTGCACCGCGAGATGCAGTCCCACCGCACCGCCGAGCGAGACCCCGGCGTACGAGAACCGGTCGATGCCCAGCGAGTCCGCGAGCGCCAGCACCAGCGCGGCGAGGTCGCCGACGGTCGCCCCCGGACCGATCAGCGACGCGGCCGAGCCGCCGTGCCCCGGCAGATCCCAGCGCACCACCCGGTGCGTGACGGAGAGTTCGGGCGCGACCTTGTCCCACAGGGCCAACGACGTGCCGAGGGAGGGACCGAGAAGCAGTGGGGGAGCGGAGGCGGCGCCCTCGACGCGATGGTTCAGCACGATGCCCTCCGGCGACGGCGGGGCGGCTTGGTCGGTCCGGGTCGTCAACGTCGCTCCAAGGCACGGTCGGTGAGGGCTCCCGCGGAACCCGTGTACTGGGTGGGATCGGTGAGCGCCACCAGGTCGAAGTCCTTCAACTCGGGTTCCTCCGAGAGGATTTCAACGAGGGGCCGACCCTCGGCCGTGGCCCGCCCGGCCACCCGCGTGAGCACTTCCTTCGCACGGGCCCGCCCGAGCACCGGCGCGAGCTCGGCCGACAGCCGCTCGGAGACGATCAGACCGTGCGTGAGGTCCAGGTGGGCCCGCATCGCGTCCGCGTGGACCCGCAGCCCCTCGGCCAGCTCCGCCGCGTCCCGCGCCGCCCCGCCCACCAGGCGGAGCAGATCACGCAGCGGTTCCCACTCGGCGTGCCAGGCACCGGCGGGCCGTTCGTCCTCGGCCGCCATGGCCCCGTAAAGCGTCGCCGCGAGCTGCGGTGCCCGGCGGGCCGCCGCCGCGATGAGCGTGGCACGCACCGGGTTCGCCTTGTGCGGCATGGCGGACGACCCGCCGCCCGTGCCCTCGCTCAGCTCACGGATCTCCGTACGGGAGAGCGTCAGGACGTCCGTGGCGGTCTTGCCGAGTGCGCCCGCGGTGAAGGCCAGGGCGCCGGCCAGATCCGCGACCGGTGTCCTCAGGGTGTGCCAGGGCAACACCGGCACGGCTAGGCCGAGTTCACGGGCGTACGCCTCCACGAGCGCTCCCGTGTCCGAGGCGCCGTACCCGCCGAAGGCCGCCAACGTGCCTGCCGCGCCGCCGAGTTGTGCCGGAAGCCCGTCCCGCACGAGCCGGACGCGGTCCCGGGCGTCCAGCACCTGCGACCGCCAGCCCGCCGCCTTCAGTCCGAAGGTGGTGGGGACGGCGTGCTGGGTGAGCGTGCGCCCCGGCATGACCGTGTCCCGGTGGTCGCGCGCGAGACGGGCCAGCGCACGCTCCGTACGGGCGAGGTCGGCGAGGACCAGGTCCAGGGTCCGTGCCGCGACCAGTATCGCGGCGGTGTCCATGATGTCCTGGCTGGTCGCGCCCCGGTGGACGTAAGGGGAGTGCTTGTCGCCGACCGCCGTGCCCAGGTCGGCGACCAGTGGGATCACCGGGTTGCCCCCGGCCCGCGCGCGCAGGGCGAGCGCGTGGACGTCGAAACGCGCCGCGTCGGCGGCGGCGGTGACGGCGTCGGCCGCGGCGGCAGGGGCGAGACCGAGCGAGGCCTGAGCCCGCGTGAGCGCCGCCTCCGCGTCGAGCAGCGCCCGGAGGAAGGCGGTGTCACCTGTCGCGACCTCGGCGGCCGACCCCACCCGCCCGGGTGCGAGCAGCCCCGCGTCGAGGCAGCCGGCATCGGCGGGTTCGGCAGGCTGCTCCGGTTCGTCGGGTTCGACCGCTGTCACTGAAACTCCAGGAAGACCGTTTCGCCTTCGCCCTGAAGACGGATGTCGAAACGGTACGTCCCCATCGCCCCCTTCGTCCCGTTCGCCCCCTCGGTCGCGATCAGCGTGGCGCGCCGCTCGGCCGGCAGCGAGTCGAGCAGCGGGTCCGCGCCGTCGGCGAGGTAGGCGCGAGTGAAGAGGTGGTGTGTCAGCCCGCGCGCGAACACGCACACGCTGATGTACGGCAGTCCGGAGTTGCCCGGCGGCAGCGTGTGGAGTGCGTAGTGTCCGTCGGCGTCCGTGGGCACCCGCCCGTACCCCGTGAAGTCGACGCCGTTGCGGCCGAGGAAACCGCCGGTCGACGGATCGCGGCGCATGGACCCGGGCGCGCCCGTCAGTGAGCCGTCGGGTGCGGCCTGCCAGAAGTCGAGCAGCGCGTCGGGGACCGGCCTGCCCGCGCCGTCGTACACGTACCCGTGCAGGCTGATCGCGTCCGGGTGGCCCTGGGGGGCGATCCGGGCGCCGTCGGGGAAGGGGAGCGCGTGCCCGTAGAACGGGCCGATGGTGTGGGACGGGGTGGGGAGCAGTCGTTCGGCCATGCTCAACGGCCTTCCTCGATCCAGGTGGCGGACGGGCCGTCGAGGACGATGTCCCAGGCGTAGCCCATCGAGAACTCGGGCTTCGACAGGTCGTGGTCGTAGGTGGCCACCAGCCGCTCGCGGGCCGCCGTGTCCGTCACCGACCGGAGTATCGGGTCGTACCGGAACAGCGGGTCGCTCGGGAAGTACATCTGGGTCACGAGCCGCTGGGTGAACGCCGTCCCGAAGACGGAGAAATGGATGTGCGCGGGCCGCCACGCGTTGGTGTGGTTGCCCCAGGGGTAGGGGCCCGGCTTGATCGTGGTGAACGAGTACCGGCCCTGATCGTCCGTCAGGGTCCGTCCCACACCGGTGAAGTGGGGGTCGAGCGGCGCCGGGTGCTGCTCACGCAGATGGGCGTACCGGCCGGCGGCGTTGGCCTGCCATATCTCGACGAGCTGGCCGCGCACGGGGCGGCCGTCGCGGTCGAGCAGCCGTCCCGAGACGGTCATCCGCTCGCCTATGGGCTCGCCCCGGTGATGGATCGTCAGGTCACTGTCGTGCTCGGTGATGTCGGTGACGCCGAACACCGGCCCCGACAGCTCGACGGTCTCCGGGTCGCCCCCGCTCACGGCGACCAGCGGCTGTTGCGGGTGGCGCAACAGGGAGCTGCGGTACGGGGCGTAGTCGCGCCGCGGATGGTGAAGGACCGGCGCGCCACCGGCGACCGCCTTGTCGTACGCGTCCTGCTGGTCCTTGATCTCTGTGTCGATGTCCGACTGGGTGAGAGCCATGAGAGGTGGGTTCCTAACGCTCCAGTACGAGGGCGAGGCCCTGGCCGACGCCGATGCAGAGGGTGGCGACGCCGACTCCCGAGCCCCTGCGGGCCAGTTGGTGGGCGACGGTCCCGGCGAGCCGGGCACCGGAGGCGCCGAGGGGGTGGCCCAGGGCGATGGCCCCGCCCTGCGGGTTGAGGACGGCCGGGTCGAACTCGGGCCACTCGGCGACACAGCCGAGGACCTGCGCGGCGAACGCCTCGTTGAGTTCGAGAGTTGACAGGTCGTCAAATGTCTTGCCCGCCTTGGCGAGCGCGCGGTTGACGGCCTCGACGGGAGCGAGCCCGAAGTAGTCGGGGTCGAGCGCCGAGACGCCGGACGAGGACACCCGGGCGAGGGGTTCGCGACCGGTGGCGGCGAGACCTTCCTCGTCGACGAGCAGCAGGGCCGCCGCGCCGTCGTTGAGCGGTGAGGCGTTGCCGGCGGTGACCGTACCGCCGTCGGGGCGGAACGACGGCTTGAGCCTGCCCATCGCGGCGAGGGAGGCGTCGGCGCGTACGCATTCGTCGGCGGCGAAGGACAGCGGGTCGCCCTTGCGCTGCGGAAGGGAAACCGGCGCGATCTCGCCGTCGAACAGGCCCGCGGACTGGGCGGCGGCAGCCTTGTTGTGGCTGGCGCGGGCGAACTCGTCCTGCTGCTCACGGCTGATCTTGTGCTTGTCCGCGATGAGTTCGGCGGACTCACCGAGCGGGATGGTCCACTGCGGGTCCATCTTCGGGTTCACCATGCGCCAGCCGAGGGTCGTGGAGTACAGCTCGGTGTGCCCGGCGGGAAAGGGCCGGTCGCTCTTCGGCAGGACATAGGGGGCGCGGGTCATCGACTCGACACCGCCGGCGAGGGCGATCGAGGCGTCGCCGAGCGCGATCGCGCGGGCGGCCTGGATGACGGCCTCAAGCCCTGACGCGCACAGCCGGTTGACGCTCACGCCCGGCACGGAGGTGGGCAGACCCGCGAGCAGAGAGGCCATCCGGGCGACGTTACGGTTCTCCTCACCGGCGCCGTTCGCGTTGCCGAAGTACACGTCGTCGATCCGGGCCGGGTCCAGGTCCGGCGTACGGGCGAGGAGTTCACGCAGGGCATGGGCGGCCAGGTCGTCCGGGCGGACGGCGGCGAGGCTTCCGTTGTACTTGCCGAACGGGGTACGGACGGCGTCGACGATGTAGACGTCCTTCACGGCTGCTTCTCCTCGGTGAGCTCCTCGACGAGCTCGTCGGCGATACGAACCTTGGCGGCAGTCTTCGCCACGACCTCATCGACCGTGACACCGGGCGCCGTCCCGACGAGTACCAGGCCCTCGGCCGTGACGTCCAGGACACCCAGGTCCGTGATCACGCGATTGACGCAGGCTTTACCGGTCAGCGGCAGCGTGCACGTGTCGAGGACCTTCGGGGAGCCGTCCTTGGCGGTGTGGGTCATCACCACGATCACCGTACGGGCGCCGTGCACCAGGTCCATGGCCCCGCCGATCCCGGTGATCATCTTGCCGGGTACGGCCCAGTTCGCCAGGTCGCCGCCCGCGGAGACCTGCATCGCGCCGAGGACCGCGACATCGATGTGCCCGCCGCGGATCATCCCGAACGACAGCGACGAGTCGAAGTAGGAGGCGCCGGGCAGGACCGTGACGGTCTCCTTGCCCGCGTTGATCAGGTCCGGGTCGACCTGCTCCTCGGTCGGGTACGGGCCGGTGCCCAGGATGCCGTTCTCCGACTCCAGGATCACCTCCACGTCCGGCGGGAGGTAGTTGGGGATCAGCGTCGGCAGCCCGATGCCGAGATTCACGTACTGGCCGTCCGCGAGTTCGCGCGCGGCCCGCGCGGCCATCTGTTCACGCGTCCAGGCCATCAGCCGTTCACCGTCCCTCGTGCGGGAGAGGTCTCTCGTGCCGGAGACGTCCCTCGTGCGGGAGAGGTCTCTCGTGCCGCGGGCGCGGAGACCGTCCGCTGTTCGATCTTCTTGTCCGCCGCCTGCGCCGGGGTGAGCGCGACGACCCGCTGCACGAAGATGCCCGGCAGATGCACCGCGTCCGGATCGATCTCGCCGGGCTCCACCAGCTCCTCCACCTCGGCGATCGTCACCCGTCCGGCCATCGCGGCGAGGGGGTTGAAGTTGCGGGAGGACTTGTTGAAGACGAGGTTCCCGTGCCGGTCGCCCTTGGCGGCCCGCACCAGCGCGAAGTCGGTACGGATGCCGCGCTCCAGCACGTACGGGGTGCCGTCGAAGTCCCGTACCTCCTTCGGCGGGGAGGCCAGCGCGACACCGCCCTCGCCGTCGTAGCGCCAGGGCAGACCGCCGTCGGCGACCTGCGTGCCCACACCGGCCGGTGTGTAGAACGCGGGAATCCCGGCGCCACCGGCCCGCAGCCGCTCGGCCAGGGTGCCCTGCGGGATCATCTCGACCTCCAGCTCGCCGCCCAGGTACTGCCGCGCGAACTCCTTGTTCGCCCCGATGTACGAGCCGGTGACGCGGGCGATGCGGCCCGCCGCGAGGAGGACCGCCAGGCCCGACTCCATCGCCCCGCAGTTGTTGGACACCACGCCCAGGCCGGTGACACCGCGCTCGTACAGCGCCTGGATCGTCACGTTCGGCACACCGCTGAGGCCGAAACCGCCGACGGCGAGTGTCGCGCCGTCCGGTACGTCGGCCACAGCCCCGGCGGCTGTGGAGACCACCTTGTCCATCTGCGAAGCCCCATCTCTCCCGAGCATCCCGCGGCCCCGATTAGTCAGGGCACTGAGTATTTCTACGAGGTTTCGAACACGCTGCCATCGCGGCCGTCAACCGTCAAGACCCCCAATGAAGAGGGAGCTGAGAGGGTGCTCGCGGAAAAGAGACAGCGGAGTGCCGGCCCGCTATTGTTCAGTGCACCAACGAATGCTGATTCTCGTGCTTCAAGGAGCGCTCATGGCCGCGGTGGATCTCTCCACCCACCCCGGGCACCTGGCCCGGCGGCTGCAGCAGGCGCACTACCTGCTGTGGAACACGATGGTCTCCGAGGAGATCACCTCGCCCCAGTTCGCGGTCCTGAACGCGCTCGTCGCCGAGCCGGGACTCGACCAGCGCACGGTGGGGGAGCGGGTGGGGCTTGACCGGTCCACCATCGCCGAGGTCATCAGCCGGCTCGGGCGGCGCGGTCTGCTGGACAAGGTCCGTGATCCGCAGGACGGGAGGCGGTCGCTGCTGCGTCTCACGGACGACGGGGGGCGGGTGCATCGCAAGCTGACCGTGCGGACGGCTCGGATGAACCAGGTCTTCCTCGCTCCCCTCTCGGGAGACGAGCAGGCGCTCTTCTTCTCGCTGATCCAGCGGGTCTCCGACGCGGCGGAGGGCTTGCGCAATCCGGTGGCCCCGGGGGAGCCGGCCGTCAGCCGGGCGCCGTGACGGGGTGCGGGTGGGGCCGTGGCCGGCGTAAAAGACTGCGCAGTTCCCCGCGCCCCTAAAAGCAGGCCGGTCGTCGTCTGTGCGTCCGGTGGGGGTCACCCGCGCCGTTCCCCGCGCCCCTGACGGGCGCCCCGTCAGGGGCGCGGGGAACGGCGCAGTCTTTTGTCTTTAGGGGCGCGGGGAACTGCGCGACAAGCCCCCACCGGACCCGCACCCGACGACCGGCCTGTTCTTGGGGGCGCGGGGAACTGCGCGGCCCGCCCCCACCGGGCCGCAGGTGGAGGTGATACGCCAGGCAGCCGCCGAGTGGGGGGTCACGCTCGGGCGAACACCACCCATACCTGCCCCTCGGCGAAGTTCATCGGCGCGCCGGACGGCGTCGTGAACTCCGTCCCACCCGTCGCGAGCGGCCGCTTCCACGCCACATCGAACGCCTTGCCGTCACGCAACACCTTCGCCGTGCCGGACCCGACCGTCTCCGTGTAAGGCGTGATGTTCCCGAGGTAGTCGTGATACCTGGACTTACGGATGTTCACGTACTGCACGACGACCGTCGAGGCGGAAACCCGCTTCCCACCGGTCGTCACCGTAGGCGTCCCGTCCATCGACACCAGCCAGCGCCGCTGGTCCCGGGACCAGTCGAACGTGAAGCGGGCCTCCGGGAAGCGGACCGTACGCGTGCTCTCGGCCGTACCGCCCGCGGGCGCGGCACCGTACCGGAAGCCCGTCGTCAGCGCGTCCGCCCCCGGCGTGGCCGTCAGCAGCCGCTGGGGCCGCAGATAGAGGTTGTGCGGCTGGGGCTTGTCCGTGCCCCGGTAGTACGCGTTGGTCTTGTCCTCCGGCAGCGCGGTCTGCAACGGCGCACTGTCGATCAGCGGCAGCAGCTTCTTCTGCGCCCCGGAGAAGGCGAGCGTCGGCTTGTGGAATTGCCGCAGCAGCTCCAGGTCCGATTCTCGGGCACTGCGTACCGGCCCGATGGCCTTCGGCAGGCGGGTCGCGTACACCGCCATCAACCGGCTGAGACCGCCCTCGACCTGCTCGGCGTACACGACGTCAGCGGCGTCCAGGCCGGTCTGCGGGCGGGCGCCGGGCACGTTGTCGATCTTCACGACGAGCGGGGAGGCGGCCCGGGGCGCCGGACTCGCCGGGGCGCTGGTGCCCGCCGTGCCGTCGGTGCGGGGCGGCATGTCTCCGCGCTGCTTGTCGTCGAGCGGCTCACCGCGCGTGCAGGCCGTCGCAGCGGCACCCACCAGCAGGGTGGCCAGCAGTGTCGTCGTCATGGCCGAGCGCCTCGAACGCCCCGTCCGCCCCGTTCGCCCCGTTCGTCTCCTGCGTACCGTGGCCACCGTGCCCCGTTTCGTCGTTTGTCGGGTTATAGGTTCAATGAGTACGTACCCAATGAGCCAAGATCGAAGGCGCGCGCTGGTCCGAGCGGGTCACGGGCGGGGGTGCGAGGGTGCGGCGGTCCGGCCGGCAGTGCCGCGGAGCGAGGCGACGGCCGTACGCGGGAGACGTACCCAACAAGGCTGTCGCGCAAGGGTGTTGGGTGGCGGAAATGCGTCCGGGGCCGTTCAGCCTCGCGGTCCCAGAATGTCCGCGAGGTCGTAGCCGACCGGCTCCTCCAGCTGGGCGTACGTACAGCTCTCCGGCGTACGGTCCGGGCGCCAGCGGCGGAAGCGCGCCATGTGCCGGAAGCGCGCGCCGTTCTCCATGTGCTCGTACGCCACCTCGCACACCAGTTCCGGCCGTAGCGGAATCCAGGACAGGTCCTTCTTGCCCGTCCAGCGGCTGGGCGCGCCCGGCAGCCGCGCAGACTCGTGCGCCGACTCCTCGGCCCAGGCCGCCCACGGATGTCCGGCGGGCGACTCCATGAGCAGCGGGGCCAGCTCCGCGATCAACTCCTCGCGCCGCTTCATCGTGAAGGCCGCGCACACGCCCACGTGCTGCAATGTGCCCTCGGCGTCGTACAGGCCGAGCAGCAGCGAGCCGACGACGGGCCCGCTCTTGTGGAGCCGGTAGCCCGCCACCACCACTTCCGCCGTGCGCTCGTGCTTGATCTTGAACATCAGGCGTTCGTCCTGCCCGTAGCGCAGGGCCAGCGGCTTGGCGACCACTCCGTCGAGCCCGGCCCCCTCGTACCGCTCGAACCACATCCGCGCCACTTCGATGTCCGTGGTCGCCGGCGCCAGGTGCACGGGGGCCGTGCTGTCGGACAGTGCCCCCTCCAGCAGGGCCCGCCGGTCGGAGAGCGGGACGTCCAGCAGTGACTCGTCGGCCAGCGCGAGCAGGTCGAACGCCACGAACGACGCCGGCTGGCGCTCCGAGAGGGTCTTCACCCGGGAGGCCGCCGGATGGATGCGCTCGGAGAGGGCGTCGAAGTCGAGCCGTCCGCCCCGCGCGACCACGATCTCGCCGTCCACCACGCACCGCTCCGGCAGCCGCTCCCGCAACGCCTCCACCAGCTCGGGAAAGTACCTGACCAGCGACTTCGTATTGCGGCTGCCGATCTCGATCTCGTCGCCGTCACGGAAGACGATCGCCCGGAACCCGTCCCACTTCGCCTCGTAGTGCATACCCGGCGGAATCCGCGCCGCGGACTTGGCGAGCATGGGCTTCACGGGCGGCATCACCGGCAGATCCATACACCGATTCTGCGGGGATATATCAAGAATCGCCCGGTGTGCCCCTTGAGCGCGGATATGCGAGGTGTACGCGGTACGCCTACCGTGGCTCGCATGGCGGATGCGGTGGAGCTGGAGGCGGCGGGCAGGACGGTACGGCTGTCCAGCCCGGACAGGGTCTTCTTCCCGGAGCGCGGCTTCACGAAGCTGGACCTCGCCCGGTACTACCTCGCGGTCGGCCCCGGCATCCTGCGCGCGTTGCGGAACCGGCCCACGACCCTGGAGCGCTACCCCGAGGGGGTCGGCGGCGAGTCCTTCTTCCAGAAACGGGCGCCCAAGAACATGCCCGACTGGATCCCCACCGCGCACATCGCCTTCCCCAGCGGCCGCAGCGCCGACGAGATGTGCCCCACCGAGGTCGCCGCCGTCCTGTGGGCCGCCCAGTTCGGCACGCTGACCTTCCACCCCTGGCCCGTACGCCGGGACGACGTCGACCGGCCGGACGAGCTGCGCATCGACCTGGACCCGCAGCCGGGCACCGACTACGCCGACGCGGTACGCGCCGCCCATGAGCTGCGCGAGGTGCTGCACGAGTACGGGGATCTGCGCGGCTTCCCCAAGACCTCCGGCGGCCGGGGGCTGCACGTCTTCGTGCCGATCGAGCCGCGCTGGACGTTCACCCAGGTCCGCCGGGCCGCGATCGCCGTCGGACGTGAGCTGGAGCGCCGGATGCCGGATCAGGTGACCACGGCCTGGTGGAAGGAGGAGCGGGGCGAGAAGATCTTCGTCGACTACAACCAGACGGCCCGCGACCGCACGATCGCCTCCGCCTATTCGGTACGCCCCCGGCCGCACGCGCCGGTGTCGGCGCCCCTGACCTGGGACGAGGTCGGCGAGGCCGTGCCCCGGGACTTCGATCTCGCGACCATGCCCGCGCGCTTCGCCGAACTCGGCGATGTGCACGCGGACATGGACGAGCACGCCTACTCCCTCGAAGCCCTGCTCGAACTCGCCACCCGTGACGAACACGATCACGGGCTGGGCGATCTGCCGTACCCGCCCGAGTACCCGAAGATGCCGGGCGAGCCGAAGCGGGTACAGCCGAGCAGGGCCAAGAAGGAGAGCTGACCTGCAGCTGTGAGGCTGGTTGAGCTGGTTGAGCTGGTTGGGCTAGTTGGGCGTCACAGCTCCTTGATCCTGACGTCCCGGTACGACACCACGTCCGTCGTGCCGTGCACCTGGAGTCCGATGTAGCCGGAGGAGAACCGCCGCCCGTCCGTGCCCGGGTCGTCCGAGCGCGGCGGGGTGAAGTCCTGACCGCCGGTGTTGTCGAACTCGTTGATCAGCACGCCGTTGCGGTAGATCGAGTAGTGCTGGTCCACCACGCGGATCTCGTAGTCGTTCCAGGTGCCCTTCTGGGTGACACCGGCACCGGCCAGGCCCACCCGGTCGAAGCCGTAGACCGAACCGGTCTTGTACATGTCGCCGGTGGGGCTGTCGAACTCCTGGATCTCGTGCCCGTACTTGATGGCGACCCACTCCGGCCGGGACTCCTCCGGGTGGTTGTGGACCTGCGGGAACCGCACGAACACACCGGAGTTGGCGTTGCCCGTGCCCGGCGCGTCGTCACGCCACTGGAGCTTCAGCGAGAAGTCCCCGTACTTGCGCTCGGGGAACCACAGCATGCCCAGGCCGTCCCTCGTCCTGCCCGAGGTGATGGTGCCGTCGCCGTTGAGGCCGAACGAACCGCCGCCCACGTGCTGCCACTTGCCGAAGGTGTCCTGCGTACCGTCCATGATCGTGCGGTAGCCCTCGGTCTGGCCGGGGTCGCCGATGCCCGACTCGTCGGCCGCCGCGTCGATCAGGTCGTACTCGCGCTGGACGATCACGCCGTCCTTGAGGAGGGTCTTGAGGACCGCCGTCACGTGCTTGAGGAACAGCGCGTGGGACGTCCACTCCTTCTCGTCCTCGATCAACTCGTTGATGCGGCACCGGCTGTTGGTGATCCGGTTCGGCACACCCGAGTCGACCGTACCGACGATGACGGTCAACCGCTCGTCGTATTCAGCGCAGTTGGGCGCCGGTACGCCGCCGCCGGGGGCGATCGTGAAGCTCACCGTACGGGCGTCCGAGGTGTTGCCGGCCTTGTCGCTGGCCCGGTAGACCACCGAGTGCGCGCCCACGCGGTCGACCACCACGGGAGCGGTGTACGCGAGGTAGGGGCCGCCGTCGAGCGAGTACTCGATCCTGTCGACCCCGGAACCGCCGTGCGCGTCGGTCGCGGTCACCGTCACCTTGGCGCTGTTGATGTACGCGCCGGAGGAGTTCTTCGTGCCCTCGACGTTCACACCGGTCACCGGGGGAGTGGTGTCCTCCACCGGCGGCGCGACGACGGTGAACGACACCGACTTCTCGGCGGCCGCGTTGCCCGCCTTGTCCGTCGCCCGGAACCGCACCTTGTGCGCGCCGACCTCGTGGACCATCACCGGAGCGGTGTAGGGCTGCCAGGCACCGGCGTCACCGAGCGCGTACTCGATGGTGTTGACGCCGGAACCGGTGTCGGAGGCCGTCACCGTGACGGTCGCCATGGAGACGTACTCGCCCTGCGCGTTCTTCTCACCGGTCACCGTCGCCGAGGTGTCCGGCGCGGTCGTGTCGTCCGTCGGCGGGGCCACCACCGTGAACTGCTCCGCCTTCTCCGCGGAGGTGTTCCCGGCCTTGTCGATGGCCCGGTGGCGGACCTTCTGGGCGCCGACCTGGTCGACCACCACGGGTGTGGTGTACGGCAGCCAGGCACCCGCGTCACCGAGGGCGTACTCGATGCGCTCGACGCCCGAACCGCCCGCGTCCGTCGCGCTGAGCGCCACGGTCGCCGAACCGACGTACGCGCCGTCCGCGTTCTTCGTGCCCGTGACCTCGGCGGCGGTCTCCGGCGCGGTGGTGTCCTCGCCGGTGCCCTCCGTGACCACCAGGATGCCCTGCATCTGGCCGTGGCCGGGGATCGTGCAGAAGTAGCGGTAGCGGCCGGGTGAGAGCGTCACCTCGGCGGTGTGCTTGCCGCCCTGGTCGTCGTTCGGGTTGGCCAGGATGTTCAGCGGGACGTCGTTCTGGTACTCCGGGTCCGACACGTCGAACGTCAACGTGTGCGGCATGCCCATGGTGTTGCCGGTCGCCTCGCTGTTCTCGAAGACGATCGTCGTCGGGCCCGCGACCGCCGTCGTGGGCGCGGACGCGTACTTGGTGATGTCGTCACCGGCCGTCCAGGTGAGCGTCTGCGCCGCGGCAGCCGCCTTGGACGGGGTGTTGTCGGTCTGGCCGGAGGCCGAGGTGGAGGCGAGCCCCAGCACCATCAGCAGCGACGCCAGCAGCGCCGTCCACAACCGTCCAGTTCTTCGCCTGCCGATGTTTCCCACGCGCGTCACTGCGCCTCCCTGGCGAGCTGAGAGGCGGCGGGAGTGGGGCCGCCGCCCTTGTACGTCACCTGCCACAGCGCGGACTTGGAGTCCGAGGTGAAGAAGCCACGGCCGTAGTCGAGGACGTACAGCGTGCCGTCCGGGCCGAACTTCCAGTCCATGAGGTTCTTGATGCCGTCGTTGCCGATCGGGATGATCTTCTTCAGGGACTCGGCGTGCACCGGGATGCCGCCCTGTCCGGCCGTCTTCGGGTCGAGCAGCACGGCGTGGCGCGGCTGGTCGGCGTCGTAGAAGTCGCCCACGAACCACTTGCCGTCCCAGTACGCCGGCCACTTGGCGGCGCTCGCCGAGTTCGCGTCGTAGCGGTAGACGGGCCCGTCCATGGCCGCCTGGCCGCCGCCCTTGAGCCAGGGCAGCAGGAACTTCTGCTCAGCGGTCTTGTACGACGGGATGCCGTTGGCGTCCCGCGGGTAGTCCGGGCCGCCGCCCTGGGGCGAGTACCAGATGGTGTTCGACGTGACCGGCGGCAGGTTCACGAGACCGTCGTTGTTCGGCGACTCGTTCTTCGGCGCGTTGCAGTCGTACCAGCCGAGCGGCTTCGTCGGATCGGGCAGATTGCGGTCCCGGTAGGGCTGCTTGTTGCCCATGCAGTACGGCCAGCCGTGGTTGCCCGGCTTGGTGATCGCGGCGAACGTGTCGTACTTCGCCGGACCCCAGGTCGTCGACGGCGACCCGGCGTCCGGGCCGACCCAGCCCGCGTACAGCGTGTCGGTCTTCTTGTCGATCGAGATGCGCGCCGGGTTGCGGACGCCCATCACATAGATCTCGCCGCGCGTCTTGCCGCCGCCCTCGGCGGTCTCCTTGCCCGTGAAGAGGTTCCCCTCGGGCAGGGTGTACGTGCCGTCCTGCTCCGGGTGGATGCGCAGGATCTTGCCGTTGAGGTTGTTGGTGTTGCCCGCCGTGCGGCGCGCGTCGGCGAAGGAGACGCCCTTGTAGTTGGGCTGCGGGTTGTTGCCCGAGTAGCCGTCGCTGAAGCCACTGGAGTTGTTGTCACCCGTGGCGATGTACAGGTTGCTCTTGGAGTCCCAGGCCAGACCGCCGCCCGAGTGGCAGCAGCTGTGGATCTGCACCGGCCACTTCAGCAGGACCTTCTCGCTGTTCAGATCCAGCCTGCTGGTCGCCGAGTTGTAGGTGAAGCGGGACACGTACCGCTCGGCCATCCGCTTGTCGCGGTCGATGCGGGAATGCGGCGTGTAGTGCAGGTACACCCAGCCGTTGTCCTCGAACCGGGGGTCCAGCTCGATGCCGAGCAGACCCTCCTCGACCTTGATCAGTTCGTCGCCGCCGCCCTTGTTGCCGAAGACGTTGAGCGTCCCGGCCAGCGTGACCTTCTTGGTCTTCGGGTCGTAGACGTGGATCTCGCCCTTGCCCTTGCCGACGTCCGGGTTGTTCCAGTCCGTGACGACCGGCTGCGAGGAGTCGGCGCCGCCGCGGCCGATGTAGAACACCCGGCCGTCGGGCGCCGTCACCAGGCCGTGCGGCTCGCCGATCTGGTCGTTCTGGCCCGGCTGGTTGGGCTGGGTCAGCCGCTCCGCCTTGTAGTTGGCGTTGATCGTGGCCTTGCAGTCGGCCTGCGAGATACGGGTCGTCCAGGCGAGCGCCCCGCGCAGATGGGACCGGAACTCAGTCTCGTCGTACGACGATTCGGTCCCACCCATACCGGTGTAGAAGGACCGGCCGCCGTCGTAGTCACGGCACCAGGACACGGGGTGGTCGGCGCCGTTGGCACTCGTGCCCGGCGTGTACGTCGACTCGCGGACCCGGGCCACGGTGTGCACGTCACCGGACGGGTTCTTGGTCCAGTTCAGCCACTGGTCGGGACGCTTCCACTGCAGCGGCAGATCCTTGGTGGCCGGATGCTGCCGGTCGCCGACCTCGACGGTGGCCCGCTGTACGTTCGTCGGGCTGTTCGCCGCAGGACGGGCACCGACGAGTCCGGTGAACCAGTCCGAGTACGGCTCGGCGCGGGCCGCGTCATGGATGCCGAGGAAGCCGCCGCCGGCCTCCATGTACGACTCCAGACCGGCCTCCTGCTCCGGATCGAGGATGTCACCGCCGCCGGTCAGGAAGACGACGGCGTTGTAGAGGCCGAGTTCCGTCTCGTCGGTGAAGACGGAGGCGTCGTCCGTGGCCGTCACCTTGAAGCGCCCGGCCGCCGGGCCGCTCTGGCCGATGTCCTCGATCGCCTCGATACCGGCGTTGACGACGGGCGACTCGTCGCCGCCGGCCGCGGACCCGTGGTAGATCAGCACGCGTACATCGGAGCCGCCCGGCGGCGACTTGATCGACATCGTTGTCAGGGGCGGCTCGGGTGCGGGGCGCGCGCTCGCGGCCGGCCCCGAGAGGACACCGGCGGCGACGACTCCGGCAGCCAGCGCGGCTGCCCAGCCTCTCCGTCTTGCTCTGCCCAACGTCCGTACGGTCAGTGGCGTTTGATGCGGTGTGGGCCGCATGTGGTCACCCCATCCTCCTCGGTCACAGCAACAGCGCCATGGAAGCTAGACCTTTTCTCGGAACTCGCCAATAGGTACGACCGGTATCCAACAAACTTTGTCCTGAGTGTGGATAAACGAAGGCGATGCCACTACCGTCTCACCAGTTCGTCTCTGTCACTCGGTTCCGTCAGACCCATCAACCCGGTTGATCGCGCTGCAGATTGGGAGAGTTCGGCATGAGCACCATGGACGACATGGACACCACGGGTGCGGGCACCGGTGACGCGATGGACAGGCGTGGTTTCAGCCGTCGGATGATGATGGGCGGGGCCGCCGTCGCCACGGTCGCGACATCGTTGTCGCTCGTCGCCGCGAAGGACGCGACGTCCGCGGACAGCGCGGCGAGCGCGAGCAGCGCGCTGCGTACCGCCCCCGCGGGCGGCGAGGTCAGACGCTTCAAGCTGTACATCGAGAAGCTCGCCGACGGGCAGCTGGGCTACGGGTTCGAGAAGGGCGCGGCCACGATCCCCGGGCCGCTGATCGAACTCAACGAGGGCGACACCGCGTACATCGAGGTCGAGAACACGCTGGACGTGGCGGCGAGTCTGCACGTCCACGGCGTGGACTACGAGGTGTCCAGCGACGGCACGAAGCTGAGCAAGTCGCATGTCGAACCGGGGGACACCCGTACGTACACCTGGCGCACGCACGCCCCCGGCCGCCGCAAGGACGGCACCTGGCGGGCGGGCAGCGCGGGCTACTGGCACTACCACGACCATGTCGTCGGCACCGAACACGGCACGACGGGCATCCGCAAGGGCCTCTACGGCCCGGTGATCGTCCGCAGGCAGGGCGACATCCTCCCGGACAAGACCCACACCATCGTCTTCAACGACATGACGATCAACAACAGGCCGGGGCACGACAGCCCCAACTTCGAGGCCACGGTGGGGGACCGGATCGAGTTCGTCTCGATCACGCACGGCGAGTACTACCACACGTTCCACGTGCACGGTCACCGCTGGGCGGACAACCGCACGGGCCTGCTGACCGGCCCGGACGACCCCAGCCGCGTGGTCGACAACCTGATCGTGGGCCCCGCGGACTCGTTCGGCTTCCAGGTCATCGCGGGGGAGGGCGTCGGCGCGGGCGCGTGGATGTACCACTGCCACGTCCAGAGCCACTCCGACATGGGAATGGCAGGCCTGTTCCTGGTCAAGAAGACGGACGGCACGATCCCGGGCTACGAGCCCCACGAACACTGAAGCGGCGGGGCGCGCAGCGCCCCGCGCCCTGAGGGGCGCGGGGAACGGCGCGGCCAGTCACGACGTGCCCGCACGTGACGTCCGACCTGTCCTTCTGGGGGCGCGGGGAACTGCGCGACAAGCCACGACGCACCTGCAATGGGCATACGGGGTGTCGGGGCAGGGCCCGTCGGGTTTTCGGCTGCGGCCGAGAGGGGGCGGGCCGCGCAGTTCCCCGCGCCCCTGACGGGGCTCGGTCGGCTCTGAGGGGCGCGGGGAACTGCGCGACCGGCCACGACGGATCCGCACCCGCGCACGCCCCCCCCCCCCGCGGAGCGGCTACGCGGAGACTCGGCGTACCAGAGTCGTCGGCAGCACCACGCTCGACGGCACGTCCGCGACGGCGGACCCACTCCGGTCCAGCCCCCGCAACAACAACCGCGCCATCAACCGCCCCATCTCCTCGATGTCCTGCCGGACAGTCGTGAGCGGCGGATCGGCCTGCTCGGTGAACGGCAGCATGTCGTCGAACCCGATCACGGCGACATCCTCGGGCACCCGCCGCCCCCGCTCACGCAGCGCCCGCATCGCACCGACCGCCATGAGATCGTTCGCCGCGAACACCGCGTCCACATCGGGGCGCCGGTCGAGAAGTTCCCGCATGGCGCGCTCACCGCCACCCGGGGTGAAGTCGCTCTCCACGATCAGCCGCGGATCGGCGTCCACCATGACGTCACGGAACCCGTCGAGCCGGTCGACCGCCGACGTCTGGTCGAGGGCGCCGGTGATGTGCGCGACGCGCGTGCGGCCGAGCCCGACGAGATGCCGGACGGCCTCACGGGCGCCGCCCCGGTTGTCGCAGTCGACGTACACCACGCCGTGTGATCCGTCGCTCCAGCCGGGACGGCCGCCGTACACGGTCGGCACCCCGTGGATCAGGCTGGGCAGCGGGTCGTCGAGGTGCAGCGAGAAGACGAGGGCGCCGTCGACATGGCCGCCGGCGAGGTAACGCGCCACGCGGGCGTGGTCGTCGCGGCCCTCCGTGAGCAGCAGGACCAGTTGCGAGTCGTGGGCCGTCAGCTCCTTGCTGATGCCTCGGAGCTGGAGCGCGAAGAAGGGGTCCGCGAAGACGCGGGTCTCCGGTTCGGCGATGACCACGGCGACGGCGTCGTGACGTCGGGTCACGAGGCTGCGGGCGGCCTGGTTGGGGACGTAACCGAGTTCGTCGACGGCGCGCCTGACCCGTTCCACGAGGGGTTCGCGGACGCCTTCGCCGCCGTTGACGACCCGGGACACGGTGGCTCGGGAGACTCCCGCCCGGGCGGCCACTGCCTCCAGTGTGGGGCGTGGCTGTGTCGACTGGTCGGTCACCTCGGGGCTCCTCAGGGCGGCGGTTGCCGATCAGGATAGCCGGGGTTCGCTTCATTGCTGAGAGCGCTCCCTTTTGGCCGAGGTGGCCTTCTGGTGCGGGTGCGTCGTGGGTGATTGCGCGGTTCCCCGCGCCCCCGAAAGCCGCCCTGTCGTCGGGTGCGGGCCCGTCGTGGCTGGTCGCGCAGTTCCCCGTGCCCCTAAAAGCGGGCCCGTCGTGGCGCTGGCCTGGACTGCCAGGCCAAGCCCCGTAAGGGGCGCGGGGAACTGCGCGACCAGCCCCCACGTGCCGGCGGTCGGGAGCGGGACGGGGCCTGCCCTGACACTCGCTATGCGGGTGCGGGTGCGGGTGCGGGTGCGTCGTGGCGTCGGCTTTGGCTTCGGCTGCTGACCTGAGCCCCGTAAGGGGCGCGGGGAACTGCGCGGCCCGCCCCCACGTGCCGGCGGTCGGGAGCGGGACGGGGCCTGCCCCGACACCCCGAATGCGGCACGTCGGGTGGGGTCGAGCGGGATCGGGAGCAGCCGGGGTCGGTCGGGCGGACGTCACCCCATGCTCGGCTCGCTCCTGATCACCGCGAAGCGCGCCCCGTACGGGTCGGCGAGCTTGGCGATCCGGCCGACACCCTCCACGGACGTGGCGGGCATACGAACCGTGCCACCCAGCTGCCGGGCCTTCGCGACCACGTCGTCCGCGTCCGTGACCTCGAAATAGGGCAGCCAGTACGCCCCCGCCTCCTGCTCCGTCGGGTCGTCGGCCAGCGGGACGACACCGCCGAACATGCCGTCCTCGCCGCCCTCCGCAGGGTTGATGCAGGTGTAGACGCCGCCGGGGAACGGCATGGCGGAGGTCTCCATGCCCAGTACGGAGTGGTAGAACGCGGCCGCGGCGGCGATGTCCGGTGTGTACAGCTCGACCCAGCACAGGGAGCCCGGCTCACCGGCCACGTCGAGGCCGCGGAGTGCGGCGGGCTGCCAGATGCCGAAGGGGACGCCCGCCCGATCGGCGAGGATGGCCATGCGGCCCTTGTCCATGATGTCGTCGGGCGGCACCAGCACGCCGCCTCCGGCCTGCTCGACCGCCTTGGCCGTCGCGTCGGCGTCCGGGCTCCGGAAATAGACGGTCCATGACGGCGGGCCCTGTTCGGGGGTGGTCTGCATACCGCCCGCCGCGGTCTTCCCGGCCGTCCGGAAGAAGCCGTACCCGCCGGACTCGGGTCCTGCCGACTGGAAGTCCCAGCCGAAGACGCCTCGATAGAAGGAAGTGGCGCCGTCGATGTCGGGGGTGCCGAGATCGATCCAGTTCGGAGCGCCCGTGACGAAACGGGTGGTGAGCATATTGCCCTCCTTCGCGAGGTCCCGTTGCCTGCACTGCCGAGTCTTGCACCGCCCACTGACAACCGCTGCCGGAGCGGGGCGCTGCCGCGGTCCGGGGCCTGGTGGGGGCGGGCCCGCACCCGCGCCTGGGCCCGTCGTTCACCTACGGCCCGGTGGGGGCTGGCCGCGCAGTTCCCGCGCCCCTGACGGGGCACGACCCAGGAGCGCGGGCGACCCCGACATTCCAGCTGGCATCAGCCGACGACCGCCCCGCGAGCCGACTGCGTTTCGCTAGCGCGGCGCGGCGCGGGACGCCAGGCCCCTTTGTGTCGCGGGCGCAGTGGCCGTAGCGGGCGGAGTGAATCCGTTGGGGATGTCGCCGCGCGCCGCTGTGTCTCTGTCCTCTGCTGGGAGCATCATCGGGTTCGTTGTGTCGCCGGGCCTTGTGCGCCGCGTCGGGTTCTGCGGGTGTGGTGGTGTCGCGCGGGTGGGCGTTGAGCCCGTGTTGATCGAACGTTTTTCGAGGCGCGACACGATCCCGGCATGCACAACGACACCATTGCCGCCGCGCCCGACCTCTCCTGGCAGGAACAGGCACTGTGCGCCCAGACCGGTTCCGACTTCTTCTTTCCCGAGCCGGGCAGCTCGGTGCGTGAGGCGAAGCAGATCTGCGGAATGTGCGACATGCGCTCCGCGTGCCTCGAATACGCACTCAACCACGACGAACGCTTCGGCGTCTGGGGCGGCCTCTCCGAGAAGGAACGCCTCAGCCTCCGACGCGCCCAGCACTAGCGAAACACCGGCCCGGTAGCAGCGGCGCATCGGAATTTCCGAGCGCGTTGCGGCTTTCGGCGGGCACAATCCACCGCATGGTCCACACCCCGCGGCAGCAGGCCGAGAGTCTGCTGAACGCCCTCGATCCGCTGCCGTATCCCCTGCGTATGCGCGAACTTGCCGCAAGGGTGAGGGAGTTGGAGGAGGCTCGGCCGCTGCTGGGCGAGCTGGAGGCGTGCGGGTCCTACGGGCGGGGGCTCGCCGTCGTCGCGGCGGCCGTCAGCCGGGACGCCGGGTGGGTCGGCGCCCGCCTCGCCGACCCGGACTCCTTCGTGCGCGGACACGCGCTGCGGGTGGCCGACAGCCTCCATGTGCCCGACTCCGCCTACGAGTCGGCCCTGTCCGACGCGCCCGAGGCGATACGCCGGGACCTGCTGCGGGCCGTGGTCTCGGGGCGGCGCACCGCGCTGGCGGACCGGCTCGTCGACCCGTTGCGCGACGCATGGGGCGACGCGGAGGCGGCACGTCTGCTGCCCGGCTGCTCACCCGGTACGGTCGCCCGGCTCCTGCCGTCGCTCTTCCCCGCCGTGCGGGGCTGGACCGCGCTCGGCAGACGGCATCCGGAAGTCCTGCTGGACGCGGTGGAGGGCGAGTTGGCCGCACTGCCTCCGTCACTGCGCGACACCTGGTGGCGGCGGTACGCGCAGTCCGTGACGGCCACCGTGCCCTTCCGGCCGCTCCGTGCGCTGGAGCTGGTCGAACGCTTCGCATCCGCCGGGCTCCCGTATCAACTCCACGACCGGTTGGCCGCGTTCGCCGCCGTCGCTCCGGAGCGGGTGCTCCGTCTGCTCCTCGCGGGCGACAGCCTTCCGGTCGAAGCCGTGCGCAGTCGTCCGCTGCTGCGCAGGCTGGCGCGGTCGGAGAGCCGGCGGAATGGTGAACTCGTCGCGCTCGGGTCGGTGTTGGCCGACCACGGTGACCTTGCCGCCTTCCTCGCGGCACTCCCGCCCGCTCGCCGGTACGCCTTCTACACCGATGTGCTGGCCGGCCGGGGCCCGGCAGGCAGAGGCGCTCTCGTCGACGCCGTGATCCTCGATGCGCTGCCGCGCAGTCGTGTCGCGGAGGAGGCACGTCGGATGGCCGCCGCGGCCCGCGGGAGCGGCGCGGCCTGGCACACCGTGCTGCTCGCCGAGTCCTACCTGCCGGTCGACCAGGTGCGCGAGCGGCTCGTCGAGGCGACCCGCCGTCCCGCCGCCGAAGACCGCGCCCTGGCCTGGCCGTTGCTCATCGACAACGCGGCCCGCTCCGGCGACCCCGCCGTCGTCGTCCGCGTACTGGAGGAGTCCGCGCGGCTCCGCAACGAGCAGAACCCGGTACGGCAGCCGGCTCTGTGGACGCTGTCCCGGATCCCGCCCGCCCTGTTGACCGAGGAGGCCGGGCCGCATCTCGACAGGATCGTCGCCGACGCCGTCGACGCCCAGGACTCCTCGCCGGGCAGCCGCCGCAACCTCAGCCGGCTCGCCGTCTCCGTGCTCCGCGAGCACGCGGCGGGCGGCTCACGGGAGTTGGTCAATTGGGCCCTGCGCACCCTCGTACGGATCTCCGGCAACACCGGCGGCGCCGACCTCGGCCGGCTCGACGCGACGCTGCGCCGGGGGCAGGAGCATCAGGTGTACGAGGCGCTGCGCCCGTGGATCGAGGCAGGGGCGGAGAAGGCCGACTACGGCCTCGCCTTCGCGCTCGCCCGGGCCGTGGGGCGGCGCGCCGCCGGGATGACCGATCTGCAGGAACTCCTTTGGCAGGCCATCCGGTTCGGGAACGACACGACCGTCCGCGCCGCCGTCGAGCTGTGGCTGGAACCGCCCGCCACCCGGGACGAAAGAGCCGCGCGCGTCCTCGCCCTCGACCCCTCGGCGGGGACACTGCGGCCCGTCCTGGCTGTGCTCACCCGCCGCCGTACCGACCTCCTCGACGTACTCCTGGCGGACACCCCGCCGTACGGCCGCTTCCTCACCAGGGGCAGCGCGTGGACCGTACCCGTGGGACCTGACGTACGACGCTGGCTGCCGCGGCAACAGGACGTCCTGATGCGGAAGTTGGCGGAGTCCGCCGCCGACGCGGGGCTGCTCGCCCATGCCAGGGCCGCCGCCGTGGAACAGGCGGCACGCGTACCGGGGCGGGGCGCCGAAGTGGCCCGCCGCTGGACCGGTTCGCGGAACACCGTGCTCGCGGAGGCCGCGCTCGGCGCGCTCGCCCACACCGACCGGCCCGGTGACACACTTCCCGAACTGCTCGCGCACGCCGGCGACGACCGGGCACGTGTCGCCGTGTACGCGGCCACCCGGGCGTCCCGGCACGTGGCGCCGTCCCTGCTGGTGGACCGACTGCGTGACCTCCTGACCGCGCCGGACACCAAGGTGACCAGCCGCAAGGAGGCCGCCCGCCTCGCCGCGGCCCGGCTCCCGGCCCCGGTGGCCGCACGCCTCCTCACCGAGGCGTACCGGCGGCCGGGCACCCACCTCGACGTCCGTGCCGCGTGTGTCGCCTTCGCGGGCTCGCTGCTCGCCCAGGAGCCCGTGTGGACGCTGCTGCACGACGCCGCCGTGGCGGAACCCGTTCTCCGGGCGGGCGTGCTGCGCGTCGCACCCCTCGACCTGCCGGAACGGCATCGCGAGCGGTACGCCCGGCTCGTCCGCGACGTGTCCACGACCGACGACCCGCCGACCGCCGTCCTCGCCTACGGCGCCCTGGCCCGCTGGGCGCCCTGGTGCCCCGACGCGCCCACCGTCCTGGCCACCGCCACGGCGGACCTGACGAACCGCACGAGTTGGCGGGCCGCCGCCCAGGGCCTGGTGATCGCGGCGACCGGTTCGGACGGGGGAGCCGCGGGAGTACGGGATGCCCTGCGGGCGCTGGCGGAGGCGGGGATGGAGGCGGGGATCGAGGCGGAGGTGGCAGGCCGGGCGAGGAACCCGGACCACGCGTACGAGTCCGGCGGCGCCGGAAGCGAAACCCTTGCCGATGCCGATGCCGATGCCGATGCCGATGCCGATGCCGATGCCGGGACCGGGACCATGGCCGGAACCGCGACCACGACCGGCGCCGGTGTTGGTCCCGATGCCGATGCCGAGCCCCTTCGGGACCGGCCCGCCCGGCAGCGCGTGGACCATCTCGTCGTGTGCCTGGAGCAGCGGGCCGAAGCCCACGCCGGGCCCGTCCGCGCGGCGGCCCTCGGCGCCGCCGAACTGCTGGCGCGTTACGACGGATTCGTGCCGCAGGCCGCCGCGATCACGGTGGCCCATCTCGACCTGGACGCCGAGGCGGAGCACGTGGACGCGGCCCTGTTCCGGCTGGCCGCGCTGACGCAGGGCCGGCCGGCGCTCGCGGCCGCGACCGCCGCCGAACTCGCCGAACGGCTGGACCACGGCACGCAGGAGGGCGACGACGAGATCCTGCTCGGCGCCGCCCGGCGGCTCACCGCGCACGGCGGTCACAGCGAGGGACTGCTCGCCACCGCCCTCACGGTCGCCCTCGGCACCCGCACGGACTGGCGGCAGCCGTGGCGAGAGCGGCTCAGAGCACTGCGCCGCCACCCGGTGGCCGACGTCCGCGACGCGGCACTGGCCCGGACGACGGCGTACGAGTGAGAGATGCCCCGGTTCCGGCACACGCGCCGGGACAGGGGCATCGAGTCAGGCGCCGGGTCACCCGCCGCGGAGCGGATCACACGGCCGCGGAGCGAGTCGCGGCGCGGATCACACCGCGGCGGCGCGGGCCGCCATACGGGCCTTGCGGGCCGCGAGCTTCTCGTCGAACTTGGATGCCTCGGCGTCCAGGCCGCCCATGTACAGGCCGAGCTCCTCCTGCGCCTTCAGGCCCTCGGGGCCCAGGCCGTCGATCTGCAGGACCTTGAGGTGGCGCAGTACCGGCATCAGGACGTCGTCGTGGTGGATGCGCATGTTGTAGACCTCGCCGATGGCCATCTGCGCTGCGGCGCGCTCGAAGCCGGGCATGCCGTGTCCGGGCATCCGGAACTGGACGATGACGTCCCGCACGGCCTGCATGGTCAGGTCAGGAGCCAGCTCGAACGCGGCCTTGAGGAGGTTGCGGTAGAAGACCATGTGCAGGTTCTCGTCGGTCGCGATGCGCGCCAGCATGCGGTCGCAGACGGGGTCGCCCGACTGGTGTCCGGTGTTGCGGTGCGAGACGCGGGTCGCCAGCTCCTGGAAGGCGACGTACGCGACGGAGTGCAGCATCGAGTGCCGGTTGTCCGACTCGAAGCCCTCACTCATGTGCTGCATACGGAACGCTTCGAGCTGGTCGGGGTCCACGGCGCGCGACGCGAGGAGGTAGTCGCGCATCACGATGCCGTGGCGGCCCTCCTCGGCGGTCCAGCGGTGCACCCAGGTGCCCCAGGCGCCGTCGCGGCCGAAGAGGGAGGCGATCTCGTGGTGGTAGCTCGGCAGGTTGTCCTCGGTCAGGAGGTTCACGACGAGCGCGATACGGCCGAGCTCGGTGACCTTGGACTGCTCCTTGCCCCAGGCCTCGCCGTCCTCGAAGATGCCGGGGAAGTTGCGGGCGTCGGACCAGGGCACGTACTCGTGCGGCATCCAGTCCTTCGCGACCTTCAGGTGCCGGTTGAGTTCGGTCTCCACCACTTCTTCCAGCGCGAACAGCAGCCGGGCGTCGGTCCAGTCGGAGGACGGGCTGCCGAGATGGGGAGAAGTGATCGTCACGGGGGCTCCAGGGGGACGTATGTGCTGAGCGGTGAAACCAACCTACGGCATCGTAGGCTACGTATCCGTAGGTTACGGTGCCGTAGGTTAAGCGTGCTGTAAAGAGCCCTGATCAGCAACGATCTCCGGAAAGATCGATTCTGCGGGCATACGGAGGGCACCCGTCCGGCGGATGCGCAGGTCCCGGGGCCGTACGCGAGGGTTACCCCCGGTCTCAGACGTACAGCTCCCGCAGCCGGACCGAGAGGCACGTCACACAGCCTTCGAGCTTCTCGAACTCGCCGATGTCGACGAGGACGGGTTCGAGACCGAGCCCGGCGAACAGGTCGGCCGTCTTCGGCGCGCTCGCCGCCATCAGCAGCTTCCCGCCGCCCAGCAGGACGACGTGCGAGCCGGCCTCCTCCGGTACCGCCAGGAAGCGCGGGAACAGCGACGGGGTGTCCACCAGCGGCTCGTACCCGACGATCGTGCCGTCCGGCAGCGCGGTGACGGCCGATTTCAGGTGCAGCACCTTGCTGACCGGTACGGCGACGACCCGGGCGCCGAGCGGCTCGAAGGTGGCCCGCAACTGCTGGATGCCGGCTCCGTTGGTACGTCCGCCCTGACCGACGTAGATCGTGTCGCCGACCTTCAGGACGTCGCCGCCGTCGAGCGTG
This sequence comes from Streptomyces dioscori, assembly GCF_003024195.1. Taxonomy (GTDB): domain Bacteria; phylum Actinomycetota; class Actinomycetes; order Streptomycetales; family Streptomycetaceae; genus Streptomyces; species Streptomyces dioscori. The sequence continues at coordinate 191,752 of NZ_KZ679050.1, read as the reverse complement.
CCCGGCTCCCACACCCAGTTCACCGAGCAGCCGAGCCGGGCCACCGCTTCTTCGACGCCGGCGGTCTCGCCGCGCCGGGACTCCGCGCCCGGACGGCCGATCAGCGCCACGTTGCGGAAGACGACCACCGCGTCCTCGACGAACACGGAGTCCGGGCAGTCGTCTGCGGGCTCGGCCTCGACGGTCTCCCAGCCGTGCGTACGCAGTGCGCCCGCGTACGCCTCCCACTGGTCGAGCGCCAGGGCGAGGTCGACCGGCGTGCGCTCCAGGTGCGTGAGGAGACCTTCGGCCAGGCGGGGGCTGGGACGGCGGATGAGAGCCTTCTGGCTGGGCACGTGCGGTCTCCGTCTCGGCAGGCTGTTGTCCCGCACATCATGCAGCCCCCCACCCACGCCACAACACCCCCCGCCCCGCCCCGTAAGGGGCGCGGGGAACGGCGCGACCAGCCCCCACGCACCCGCACGCAACAAACAACCGGCGGTGCCCCCCCCCGGGAGGGAGGGCCACCGCACTGGTCGTGAGCACCGTGCGGCCCCGGTGGGGGCGGGCCGCGCAGTTCCCCGCGCCCCTAACGGGGCTGCGCCCTTCTCCGGGTGGGGGACGGCGCCGGTCGTTCCGGGCGTGCGGCGACGTGGGGGCGGGCCGCGCAGTTCCCCGCGCCCCTCAGGCGCGGGGCTGCGCCACCGCCTCAGGCGACGTCTCCGTCAGCGATCCGTCCAGCAACAGCCACCGCGTGATCCCGATCGACTCCAGGAACGGCACATCGTGGCTGGCCACGACCAGCGCACCCTCGTACGACTCCAGCGCGGTGGTGAGCTGCCGCACGCTCGCCATGTCGAGGTTGTTCGTCGGCTCGTCGAGCATCAGCAGTTGCGGCGCGGGCTCGGCGAGCATCAGCGCGGGCCAGGGCCGCCCGGAACCGCTCGCCGCCGGAGAGGGTCGCCGCCCGCTGATCGGCCCGCGCGCCGCGGAACAGGAAGCGGGCCAGCCGCGCCCGGACCCGGTTGTTGGTGGCGCCCGGCGAGAACCGCGCCACGTTCTCGGCGACCGTCAACTCGTCGTCGAGGACGTCGAGCCGCTGTGGCAGGAACCGTAGCGGCACATGGGTCAGCGCCTCCCCGGAGACAGGCGCCAGCTCCCCGGCGATCGTCCGCAGCAGGGTCGTCTTGCCGGCCCCGTTGCGCCCGATCAGCGCGACCCGCTCGGGCCCGCGCAGATCGAAGGAGCCCGCACTCGCCCCGTACGCGAGCTCCAGGTCCAGGAGCGTGAGGACGTCACGCCCCGGCGGCACGGCCGTGTACGGCAGGTCGACGCGGATCTCGTCGTCGTCCCGCACGGCCTCCACGGCGTCGTCGAGCCGCTCCTTGGCCTCGGCGAGTTTCTCCTCGTGCATGATGCGGTGCTTGCCCGCGGACTCCTGGGCCGCGCGCTTACGTGCCCCCATCACGATCTTCGGCTCACGCTTCTGTTCGAACATCTTCTGCCCGTACCGCTTGCGACGGGCCAGTTTGACCTGTGCGTCGGCCAGTTCGCGCTTCTGTTTCTTCAGATCGGACTCGGCGACGCGCACCATCCGCTCCGCCGCCTCCTGTTCGGTGGCGAGCGCCTCCTCGTACGCCGAGTAGTTGCCGCCGTACCAGGCGACCTCGCCGGAGCGCAGATCGGCGATCTGGTCGACCAGGTCGAGGAGTTCGCGGTCGTGGCTGACCACGACCATGACCCCGGAGTAGGCCTCGACGGCCGCGTACAGCCGCCGGCGCGCGTACAGGTCGAGGTTGTTGGTGGGCTCGTCGAGGAGGAGCACGTCGGGCCGGCGCAGCAGCAGCGCGGCCAGCCGCAGCAGGACCGACTCGCCGCCCGAGACCTCGCCGATGGTGCGGTCGAGCCCGATGTGGCCGAGGCCGAGTTCGCCGAGCGTCGCCACGGCGCGCTCCTCGACGTCCCAGTCGTCGCCCACGACCTCGAAGTGTTCCTCGGACACGTCGCCCGACTCGATGGCGTGCAGCGCGGCGCGCTTGGCCGCGATGTCCAGCACCTCGTCGACCCGCAGAGCGGTGTCGAGGGTGACGTTCTGGGGAAGGCGGCCGACCTCGCCCGCGACACGGACGGTGCCCTCGGCAGGAACGAGTTCTCCCGAGATCAGTTTCAGGAGCGTGGACTTACCCGATCCGTTGACCCCGACGAGCCCGGTCCTGCCGGGGCCGAAGGCCACCTGGAGGTCCTCGAAGACGGGAGTGCCGTCGGGCCAGGCGAAGGAGAGGGAGGTGCAGGTGATGGAAGTGGGGGTACTGGACATGCAGGCCTCGCAGTGCTGGATGCGGTCAGGGCGACACGTATCGAGACACCGGGAGGCGGCGACGGCCGGAAGGACGGAATCCTCCGGGGGGATCGCGGAACACGGGAAAAGCCCTGTTCCGCGGGACGGCTCGGAGCCGAGGTCGCACGCTGCGCACACACGGACACGTGTGTGACGCGGTGTCTCAAGACCTCAGACGAGCAACGTCCTTCTCCGTTCGGCGACAACAGGACCGCTTTACACCGTAGGAGGGGACCCAGCGGCTGTCAACGAATTAAAACGCCCCCGACCCCGCCCTCCGTTCCTCCGCCCCCGACCGTCCGAAGGAGACCCCGTGCCCATCGGTCCGCTCTCGCTGCCAGCCCGTCTCTGTCTGCTGGCCTGGGACACCTCGAAGCTCAAGGTCACCAGCGCTTCCCAGCTCCCGCACCTGGTGCGGGCCGGCGCTCTCACCGAGCTGGCGCAGCGAGGGCTGCTGGCCGATGCGGAAGGCGTGGCCACGCCCACGACTCCGGACGGCAGGACCGGGGACGCGGCCCTCGACGGGCTCCTGGAACTCGTCGAGGAGTCCCGGCCGCACAAGTGGAAGACCTGGGTCAGCCTGCGGGCGCGCATCACGCTGGACGCCGTGCAGGCGCAGCTCGCGGCGGACGGTTATCTGCGGGCCGAGAAGACCCGGGTGCTCGGCGTCTTCCCGTCCGTGGAGTACGAGATCGGCCGCGTCGCCGTCGTGGAGGGTCTGCGGGCGGAGGCCCGGCAGGTTCTGGTGGGACCGCTGCCCGTCCATGAGGTGTCCGAGCGGGACGCGGCGCTCGTCGCCCTCGCCGCCGCGGCCGAGCTGCGCACGCTGGTGTCGGGCAGGGAGCGGCGACAGTACGAGGAGCGCATCACGGCGCTGACGGAGCGCAGCGGAACGGCGACCCCGGTCCTGCGGCACGCGGTCCAGGAGGTGCGGTCGGCGGTGTCCGTGGCGATGGCGACACCTGGGGTGCCGGGGAACTGAGGGCGTAGGGGGGCAGGAATCGCTCGGCGGGGAACGCTCGGTGACGAGCGCTCGGTGAAAAACACTGGATGAAGAACGCTCGGTGAAGAGCGCTCAGAACGAGTCGCGCAGCAGTTCGGCGAGGTCGTGGTCCAGGTCCTGGTGCAGGTGCTCAAGACCGACCGGAACCAGCTCCGTCGAACTCGCCAGGAAGTGCCGCAGCTCGCCGGCGCGCACGTGGATCACGGCGGTGCCCTCCGGAGCGTGGAACTCCAGGACGATGCGGTCGTATCCGTACGGCCGCACGCGTACGTCGCCGTGGCCGACCTCCTCCTCCAGACCCGAGGCGAGCAGCTCGCGGGCGAAGGTCCAGCACACCTCCACGCCTTCGAGCGTGGACGGGGCCGGGAAGGACATGCGGACCGCGAAGGGATCGTGGGGGTCGTAGCTGAGCGTCGCGGGAATGCTCGGCATCCGCGGCGCGGCGGCGACGAGGCGGGCCTCTACGGGCTGCTCGATAACGGTGGACAACGCCTTGCTCCCTTGTGACGTGCGGACGAACTGCGGACGGATGAGCCGGGCACTTGTAAGGACGTCGGAACCGGCCAATCCGTGCCTGCGAAAACGCATGAAGTCCTAGTGACCTCCGTCACCGCCTTCAATCACGGGAGTGATCGTTGATTTCCTGAGTGACCGCTGATGCCTCCCGGGGCATCTGGACGTGATCGGGGGAGTGGGCTAGCTTCGCCCGCCATGAGGGGCTTGGGCAAGACGCGACGCACGAGTAACAAGGGATTCACAGGGCGCCTGTTGGCCGTGGGGGTGTGCGGAGCGGCGTTCGCGACCGCGCTCACGGGGTCGGCGCAGGCGGACGGAACCGCCGATCAGGGGTCGAGTGGCGCAAAACCGACGCCCCGGGAGTCGTACCGGGAGACGCATCGACCGCCGCACTGGGAGCTGAAGGACAGCGGCACGGACGCGCGGTTCCGCGGCCTGGCCGCCGTCAGCCGGAACACCGCCTGGCTGGCGGGTTCCAAGGGCACCGTGCTGCGGACCACCGACGGCGGTACGAGCTGGCGGGACGTATCGCCGCCCGGCGCCGCCGAGTTGGAGTTCCGTGACGTCGAGGCCTTCGACAGCAGGCGGGCCGTGGTCCTGGCCATCGGGGAGGGCGAGGCGTCCCGGATCCTGCGTACCGAGGACGGTGGCGCGACCTGGACCGAGTCCTTCCGCAACACCGACGCCAAGGCCTTCTACGACTGCGTGACCTTCTTCGACGCGCGCCACGGCCTGGCGATGAGCGACCCCGTGGACGGCAAGTTCCGCATCCTGTCGACCGGTGACGGCGGCCGCTCCTGGAAGGTGCTGCCCTCCGACGGCATGCCGGCCGCCCAGGAGGGCGAGGCGGGCTTCGCCGCCAGTGGGCAGTGCCTGGTCGGTTCGGGACCGCGGGACGTCTGGCTCGCCACGGGCGGGGCGGCACGCGCGCGCGTACTGCACTCCTCCGACCGCGGCCGGACCTGGACGGCCACCGACACCCCCGTCCCGGCGGGCGACCCGGCCCGCGGAGTCTTCGCCCTCGCCTTCCGCGACCGGACGCACGGCATCGCGGTCGGCGGCGACTACCGCGCCGACCAGGCCTCACCGAAGGCCGCGGCGGTCAGCGGGAACGGGGGCCGCACCTGGACGACGGCCGGCACACCGCCGCCGGCCTACCGCTCGGGCGTCACCTGGCTCCCGCACAGCCGCACCTCCGCCCTCGCGGTCGGCCCCACCGGCACCGACCTCACCACGAACGGCGGCCGCACCTGGCGCACGCTGGACACCGGCTCGTACGACACCGTGGACTGCACCCCGGACCGGGCCTGCTGGGCCTCCGGGGAGAAGGGCAGGGTGGCCCGCCTGCAACGCTGACGTTCCGGTGTCCGAGGCCTGCCCTAGGCTCGACGGCACCATGACGACGACCACCGTACGTATCCCCGCGGGCTGGCCCGCCACCGAAGAGCGGGCCCGGACCGTGCAGGACGAGTTGCGGGGGCAGGTGGTCCTCGACGAACCCGGCCCGCCGCCCGGCACCGGCCGGGTGACGGGCGTCGACGTGGCCTACGACGACGAGCGCGATGTCGTCGTGGCCGCGGCCGTCGTGCTCGACGCGGCCACCCTGGACGTGGTCGCGGAGTCCACGGCCGTCGGCCGGGTGCCCTTCCCGTACGTCCCCGGACTGCTCGCCTTCCGGGAGGTCCCGGCGGTCATGGCCGCCCTCGAAGCGCTGCCGTGCGCGCCGGGCCTCGTGGTCTGCGACGGTTACGGGCTCGCCCATCCACGCCGTTTCGGCCTGGCGAGCCACCTCGGCGTCCTCACCGGCCTCCCGACGGTCGGGGTCGCCAAGAACCCGTTCACGTTCACGCACGAGGAGCCGGGCGCCCCGCGCGGTTCGTCGTCCCCTCTCCTCGCGGGCGAGGAGGAGGTCGGCCGGGCGCTGCGCACCCAGGCGGGCATCAAGCCGGTGTTCGTCTCGGTCGGCCACCGGGTCACGCTGGAGAACGCCTGCGCCCACACCCTCCACCTGGCGCCGCGCTTCCGCCTCCCGGAGACGACCCGCACCGCGGACGCCCTGTGCCGCCGCGCCCTGAAGGCGACGACGACATGAGAACGCCCTCCGGGCAGGGTTCCTGAGTACGTGTCCTGAGTACGCCTTCTGAGTACGCGTACGGATGTCGCGGCCCGCCATGATCGACAGGCTTGGCCGCATGACGACACACCGCGCTCCCGAGCCCGCCGCAGGCCCCACCCAGCCCGCCGAGCGTGCCGTGATGGCAGGCCTGGCCCTGGCGGTCGTGGCAGGCGTGGCCTGGACAGCCGCAATGATCTACACGATCCTGGACTGGCCGTTCTGACCACGCCGCGGACTCCTGCGGCGGCCCGGGCCGCGTGCCTTCAGGGGCGCGGGGAACTGCGCCCCCAGCCCCACTCAACCCGCACCAGCCCCCGGGCAGCACCCCTACGCCTCTCGCCGGCGCAGCGTCACCGAGTGGCCGCGACCCGAAAAGTGATCCCCGCCCCCCGAAGCCGCTCGATCAACGAATCCCCCATGGCGACGGCAGTCGTCACCTGCCCCGACGTGCGGGGCAGCGCGTCGGACGCGAGACACAACGCGGACTCGCCCAGCATCTTCGCGGTGTCCCCGTAGCCGGGATCCCCGCCGGCCACCTCGGTGAAGACCCGCTTCCCACCGCCCTCGCCGACGAACCGCACCGAGAACCAGCTGGCAGCCCGCTTCTCCTCGTCCGGGCCCTCGCCCGGCTTGAACCGGCCCGACAGCCAGCGCCGCACGGGCGGCACCTGCGCCGCCATGAAGAGCGCCCCGGCCCCGGCCACCCCGCCCACGGCCGACGGCAGCGTCTCGACGGCCGCGTAGTGGCGGTAGCGGAAGTCGGGCCCGTACCGTTCCAGTGCCCGCGCGGACCGCTGCACGATCTGCGCGTCGATGGTGGGCAGCGGCAGTGCCCACGCGCCGAGTTCCTTCGCGTAGCGCGGGGCGCTCGGGGGCACGTACGCCCGGCGTCCGACCAGGCGCGGCTCGTGCCGTCTGCGGTCGCGCGCGGCGGCGAGCATATGCCGTCCGCGGGCGAACTGGTTGAGGGCGGACGCGAAGGTTCCGCCCGAGAACATCGCCTCGACCCGCACGAAGCCGTCCACGGTCAGCGGCACCCCTTCGGGCAGTTGCCGCACGGTGAACCAGGCGCCCAGATCGTGAGGGATGGAGTCGAATCCGGCGGCGTGCACCAGCCGGGCGCCGGTCTCACGCGCGCGTGCGTCGTGCCGTACGTACATGAGGTCCACGAACTCGGGCTCTCCGCAGAGATCCAGATAGTCGGTGCCGGCGTCCGCACAGGCGGCGACCAGGTCCTCGCCGTACTCCACGTAGGGGCCGACGGTCGTGGCCACCACGCGCGCGTGCTCGGCGAGTTCCCTCAGGGAGACCGGATCGGTGACGTCGGCCCGCAGTACGGGCAGCTCCGCGCACGCCGGGTCGATCGCCGCGAGGCGGTCCCGCAGCCGTTCCAGTTTCGCGGTGCCGCGGGCCGCGATCGCCCAGCGCAGCCCCTCGGGGGCATGTGCGGCGAGGTACTCCGCGGTCAGTCCTCCGACGAATCCCGTGGCTCCGAAGAGCACGATGTCGTACGCGCGCCCGGTCCTGTCCTGCCTGCTCATGGCACCTCTCAGCCGTTCAGCCCGCGCCGTTGTCGGTGGCCGAGGCTAGCGTGCGACTGGAGCGAACGGAGCAGGGCCCCGTCGCGGGAACCGGCCAGGGCTTCCAGAATTGACTGAGCGCTTGCTCGCCGGGGGCTTGTGCGAAGTGGAACGCGTTCTTAACATCACTGATGTTACATCAGTTGTGTCACAGTGCTGGGGGCTTGATGGCGGCGGCAGCAGGGGCGGAAACGGCGGAGAGCGCGGGAACGGGAACGGCGGGGCACGGACCGCTGGCCGGGGTGCGCGTGGTCGAGCTGGCGGGCATCGGGCCCGGCCCGTTCGCCGCCATGCTGCTGGCCGATCTGGGCGCGGACGTCGTCCGCGTGGACCGGCCGGGCGGCGGATCCCTGGCGATCGACCCCGCCCACGACGTCACCAACCGCAACAAGCGCTCGGTGATCGTCGACCTCAAGGCGGCCGACGGCGCCGAGCGGGTCCTCACCCTGGTCGAGCGCGCCGACATCCTCGTCGAGGGCTTCCGGCCGGGTGTCGCCGAGCGCCTCGGCATCGGCCCCGAGGCCTGCCACGCCCGCAATCCGGGACTCGTCTACGGACGGATGACCGGCTGGGGCCAGGACGGGCCGCTCGCCCCGCGCGCCGGGCACGACATCGCGTACATCGCGCTGACCGGCACCCTCGGCATGATCGGTGCTCCCGACGAGCCGCCGGCCGTCCCCGCCAACCTCCTCGGGGACTACGCGGGCGGCTCCCTGTACCTCGTCGTAGGCGTCCTGGCCGCCCTCCATCACGCGCGCGCCACCGGCGCGGGCCAGGTCGTGGACGCGGCGATCGTGGACGGCACGGCCCACCTGTCCTCGATGATCCACGGCATGCTGGCCGCCGGCGGCTGGCAGGACCGGCGCGGCGCCAACCTCCTCGACGGCGGCTGCCCGTACTACGGCACGTACGAGACGGCCGACGGTCGTCACATGGCGGTCGGCGCGCTGGAGGCGCAGTTCTACGAGGAGTTCACCGAACTGCTCGGCCTCGGGGACCACGCCTCCGCGCGCAAGGACCTGGCCCGCTGGGGCGAGCTGCGCGAGGCGGTCGCGGCCCGGTTCAGGACCCGTACGCGCGACGAGTGGGCGGCCGTGTTCGAAGGCTCCGACGCGTGTGTGGCGCCCGTGCTGTCCCTGCGCGAGGCACCGCACCACCCGCATCTCGCGGCCCGCGGCACCTTCACCGACCACGGCGGCATCACCCAGCCCGCCCCCGCACCCCGCTTCTCCGCCACCCCCACCGCCGTCCGCGGCGGGCCCGCCCTGCCGGGCACCGGCACCGCCGACGTGGCCCGCGACTGGGACGTACCGGGCCTCCTGGAAGGCATTCCCGAACCGACCGCACTGAAGGGCACCCCGCAGCCGACGGGCGCTCCCGAACCGAAGGGCACCCCCGAATGAAGCGGCAGATCTTCACGCCCGAGCACGAGGCGTTCCGCGAGACCGTCCGCACCTTCCTCGCCAAGGAGGTGCTGCCGCACTACGAGCAGTGGGAGAAGGACGGCATCGTCTCGCGCGAGGCCTGGCTCGCGGCCGGCCGGCAGGGACTGCTGGGTCTCGCCGTCCCCGAGGAGTACGGGGGCGGTGGCGACGCCGACTTCCGCCACAGCGCGGCGCTCGCCGAGGAGTTCACCCGCGCGGGAGCCGCCGGGCTGGCCCTCGGGCTGCACAACGACATCATCGGGCCCTATCTGACCGGCCTCGGTACGAAGGAGCAGAAGCGGCGCTGGCTGCCCGGGTTCTGCGACGGCTCCCTGATCACCGCCATCGCGATGACCGAGCCCGGCGCCGGCTCCGACCTCCAGGGCATCAGGACGCACGCCGAGGACCGGGGCGACCACTGGCTGCTCAACGGTTCCAAGACGTTCATCTCGAACGGCATCCTGGCCGACCTCGTGATCGTCGTCGCGAAGACCACTCCGGAGGGAGGCGCCAAGGGCCTCTCCCTGCTCGTCGTCGAGCGCGGCACCGAGGGCTTCGAGCGGGGCCGCAACCTCGACAAGATCGGCCAGAAGGCCCAGGACACCGCGGAGCTGTTCTTCCACGACGTACGCGTCCCGAAGGAGAACCTGCTCGGCGAGCTGAACGGCGCCTTCGTGCACCTGATGACGAACCTCGCGCAGGAGCGCATGGGGATCGCCGTCGCCGGGATCGCCGCCGCCGAACACCTGCTGGAGATCACCACCGAGTACGTCAAGGAGCGCGAGGCCTTCGGACGGCCCCTGGCGCGGCTCCAGCACATCCGCTTCGAGATAGCCGAGATGGCCACCGAGTGCGCCGTCACCCGCACCTTCATCGACCGCTGCATAGTCGACCACACGGCGGGCGAACTCGACGCCGTGCACGCCTCGATGGCCAAGTGGTGGGCCACCGAACTGCAGAAACGCGTCGCCGACCGCTGCCTCCAACTGCACGGCGGCTACGGCTACATGACCGAGTACCGCGTCGCCAAGGCCTTCACCGACGGCCGCATCCAGACCATCTACGGCGGGACGACCGAGATCATGAAGGAGATCATCGGCCGTTCCCTGCTCGGCTGACCCGCCCGGCGCCCCCGGGCTCCTCCTGAAAGGCTCACGAGTGACCACCGAAGCGTACGTGTACGACGCGATCCGCACCCCGCGCGGCCGCGGCAAGGCGAACGGCGCCCTGCACGGCACCAAGCCCGTCGACCTGGTCGTCGGACTCATCCACGAGATCCAGGCCCGCTTCCCCGGCCTCGACCCGGCAGCCATCGACGACATCGTGCTCGGGGTCGTCGGACCGGTCGGCGACCAGGGGTCCGACATCGCCCGTATCGCGGCCATCGCCGCCGGACTGCCGGACACCGTGGCCGGTGTCCAGGAGAACCGCTTCTGTGCGTCCGGTCTTGAGGCCGTCAACCTGGCCGCGATGAAGGTCCGTTCGGGCTGGGAGGACCTCGTCCTCGCGGGCGGCGTCGAGTCGATGTCCCGGGTGCCGATGGCGTCCGACGGCGGCGCCTGGTTCGCCGACCCCATGACCAACCTCGCCACCGACTTCGTACCCCAGGGCATCGGCGCCGACCTCATCGCCACCATCGAGGGCTTCTCCCGCCGCGATGTCGACGAGTACGCGGCACTGTCCCAGGAGCGGGCCGCAGAGGCCGCGAAGGACGGCCGTTTCGGTCGCTCGGTCGTCCCCGTCAAGGACCGCAACGGACTCGTCGTCCTCGACCACGACGAGCACCCGCGCCCCGGCACCACCGCCGACTCCCTGGGCAAGCTGAAGCCCTCGTTCGCGGACATCGGCGACCTGGGCGGCTTCGACGCCGTGGCGCTGCAGAAGTACCACTGGGTGGAGAAGATCGACCACGTCCACCACGCCGGCAACTCCTCCGGGATCGTGGACGGCGCCTCGCTCGTCGCCGTCGGCTCCAAGGAGGTCGGCGAGCGGTACGGGATCACCCCGCGCGCGCGGATCGTCTCCGCGGCCGTCTCCGGTTCCGAGCCGACCATCATGCTGACCGGGCCCGCGCCCGCCACCCGCAAGGCACTCGCCAAGGCCGGGCTGACCATCGACGACATCGACCTCGTCGAGATCAACGAGGCCTTCGCTGCGGTCGTCCTGCGGTTCGCCCGCGACATGGGCCTGTCCCTGGACAAGGTCAACGTCAACGGCGGCGCGATCGCGCTGGGCCACCCCCTCGGCGCGACCGGCGCGATGATCCTCGGCACGCTCGTCGACGAACTGGAGCGCCAGGACAAGCGGTTCGGCCTCGCCACGCTCTGCGTGGGCGGCGGCATGGGCATCGCGACGATCGTCGAGCGCCTGTAGGCACGCGAGCCCGTCCTTCCCTCGCCGGACGCGGGCCGGTTCGGCGCACCGCCGGACCACCCCTTCGGGCTTCTCGCCGTCGCGGCGGACAAGACTTTGACATCTACGGAGACCTCCAGATGACCGAGAGCACCACCATCCGCTGGGAACAGGACGACACCGGTGTCGTCACCCTGGTCCTCGACGATCCCAGCCAGTCCGCGAACACCATGAACCAGGCGTTCCGCGCGTCGCTCACCGCGATCGCCGACCGCCTGGAAGCCGAGGTGCGGGCCGACCCCGCGGCCGTCCGCGGCATCGTCTTCACCTCCGCCAAGAAGACCTTCTTCGCGGGCGGCGACCTGCGCGACCTCATCCAGGTCACGCCCGAGACCGCCCAGCAGCTCCTCGACGGCGGCCTCGCCATCAAGCGCGACCTGCGCCGCATCGAAACCCTCGGCAAGCCCGTCGTCGCCGCCATGAACGGCGCGGCCCTGGGCGGCGGCTTCGAGATCGCGCTGGCCTGCCACCACCGCGTCGCCCTCGACGCGCCCGGCTCCAAGATCGGCTGCCCCGAGGTCACCCTCGGCCTGCTGCCCGGAGGCGGCGGCGTCGTCAGGACCGTACGCCTCCTCGGTATCGCCGACGCCCTCCTCAAGGTGCTCCTCCAGGGCACCCAGTACAGCCCGCAGCGCGCCCTGGAGAACGGCCTCGTCCACGAAGTGGCGGCCACCCCGGAGGACATGCTGGCCAAGGCCCGCGCCTTCATCGACGCCAACCCCGAGTCGAGCCAGCCCTGGGACAAGCCCGGCTACCGCATCCCGGGCGGCACCCCCGCCAGCCCGAAGTTCGCCGCGAACCTGCCCGCCTTCCCCGCCAACCTGCGCAAGCAGACGGGCGGCGCGCCCTACCCGGCGCCGCGCAACATCCTCGCGGCGGCCGTCGAGGGCTCCCAGGTCGACTTCGAGACCGCGCAGGTCATCGAAGCGCGCTACTTCGTGGAACTGGCCGCGGGCCAGACCGCCAAGAACATGATCCAGGCCTTCTTCTTCGACCTCCAGGCCGTCAACTCCGGCGCCAACCGCCCCCAGGGCGTCGAGCCCCGCCAGGTCCGTAAGGTCGCCGTCCTCGGCGCCGGGATGATGGGCGCCGGCATCGCGTACTCGTGCGCCCGCGCCGGCATCGACGTCGTCCTCAAGGACGTCTCCGCCGAGGCCGCCGCCAAGGGCAAGAACTACTCCGAGAAGCTCTGCGCCAAGGCCGTCTCCCGCGGCCGTACGAGCCAGGAGAAGGCCGACGCGCTGCTCGCCCGCATCACGCCCACCGCGGACCCCCAGGACGTGGCGGGCTGCGACGCCGTCATCGAGGCCGTCTTCGAGGACCCGGCGCTCAAGCACAAGGTGTTCCAGGAGATCCAGCACATCGTCGAACCGGACGCACTGCTGTGCTCCAACACCTCGACCCTGCCGATCACCGCGCTCGCCGAAGGCGTCGAGCGGCAGGGCGACTTCGTCGGACTGCACTTCTTCTCACCCGTCGACAAGATGCCCCTCGTCGAGATCATCAAGGGCGGGCGGACCGGCGACGAGGCCCTGGCCCGCGCCTTCGACCTCGTACGGCAGATCAGGAAGACCCCGATCGTCGTCAACGACTCGCGCGGGTTCTTCACCTCCCGGGTCATCGGGCACTTCATCAACGAGGGCGTGGCGATGGTCGGCGAGGGCATCGAGCCCGCCTCCGTCGAACAGGCCGCCGCCCAGGCCGGCTACCCGGCCAAGGTGCTCTCCCTGATGGACGAGCTGACGCTCACCCTGCCCCGCAGGATCCGCACCGAGTCGAAGCGGGCCGTCGAGGAGGCGGGCGGCACGTGGGTCACGCACCCCGCCGACGTCGTCATCGACCGCATGGTCGACGAGTTCGGCCGCACCGGCCGCAGCGGCGGCGCGGGCTTCTACGAGTACGGGGCGGACGGCAAGCGCGCGGCGCTGTGGCCGGGGCTACGGGAGCACTTCACCCGGCCGGGCGCGGAGATCCCCTTCCAGGACATGCAGGAGCGCATGCTGTTCTCCGAGGCGCTGGACACCGTCCGCCTCCTGGAGGAGGGCGTCCTGACCTCGGTCGCCGACGCCAACATCGGGTCCATCTTCGGGATCGGCTTCCCCGGCTGGACGGGCGGTGTACTGCAGTACATCAACGGTTACGAGGGCCGGGACGGGTCCGGCACGGGGTTGAGCGCGTTCGTGGCCCGCGCGCGGGAGCTGGCCGAGCGCTACGGGGAGCGGTTCGCGCCGCCGGCGCTGCTGGTGTCGAAGGCGTCGAAGGGTGAGCGGTTCAGCGACCGCTGACGGGGCCCTTGGTGGGGCGCGTTGTCGTCTGCGGGCCGGTGGGGGCGGGCCGCGCAGTTCCCCGCGCCCCTGAAAAGCGGGGCTGCGCCCCCGCTTTTCGCCCTGAAGCGGCGCGGGGAACTGCGCGTCCGGCCACGACGGCGCGGCAGAAGCCGGGACACCTGCTTTCGCCCTGAAGCGGCGCGGGGAACTGCGCGACCGGCCACGACGGCGCGGCAGAAGCCAGGACCCGTGCTTCTGCCCTGAAGGGGCGCGGGGAACTGCGCGATCAGCCCCCACCGGCCCGCAGATGAACATGAGCGACCCGCGCCCCACCGGCAGGTGTACCGCTGAGTGGTACGCCGCCCTTGCCCCCGAAGGGACGGGTGCCCCACGCTGACCGGCGACCGGTCCCGTCCCCACGAGGAGCCAACGATGGGCTGCCGCCCCGCCCCCGCCCTGCTGAACATCCTGCGCGGCGAGGGCGTGGACCGCGTCTTCGGCAACCCCGGCACCACCGAACTGCCTTTCCTGGCAGCCCTCGTGGACACCGAACAGGCACCCGAGTACATCCTCGGTGTCCACGAGGGCGCGGTCGTCTCCATGGCGGACGGATACGCCCGCGCCACCGGCAGGACCGCCTTCGTCAGCCTGCACATCGCGGCCGGCCTCGCCAACGGACTCGTCGGCCTGCTGAACGCCCGCCGCTCACGCACCCCGCTCGTGGTGATGGCAGGCCAGCAGGACCGCCGCCACCTCCAGCAGGACCCCATGCTCAGCGCGGACCTCGTCGCGCTCGCCGCACCGGCCGTGAAAGCCGCGTACGACATCCAGCACGCCCGCGACCTGCCGCTCGCGCTGCGCCGCGCCTTCGCGCTCGCCGCCAGACCGCCCGCCGGGCCCGTGCTCGTCTCCGTGCCCATGGACCTGCTCGCGGAGGACACCGAGGTCGAGGTCCCCGCCCGTACGCCGGCACCCAGACCCGCGCCGGCCGGCGGACTCGACCGGGCCGCCGTCCTGCTCGGCGGCGGCGCGCGGCCCGTGATCGTCGCGGGCGACGGTGTGGGCCGCGAGGACGCGACGGCCGCCCTCGTGCGCACTGCCGAAGCCTGCGGGGCACCCGTGCACCACCAGCCGATGGCCGACTTCCTGAACTTCCCGACCACCCACCCCCTGTACGCGGGGATGCTGCCGCCGCGCCACGACGCGATCCGGGCCGCGCTGGACCCGTACGACACCCTGTTCATCGTGGGGGCGCACGCCTTCACTCCGCACCACTACACCCCGGGTCCCGCGCTGCCGCCCGGCATCACCGTCATCCAGCTCGACTCCGACCCGGACGAGATCGGCCGTAACTTCCCCGCCGACCACGGCCTCGTGGGCGCACTCGGGCCCTCCCTGGACCGGCTCGCCGAACTGCTGCCCGAGCGCGTTCCCGCACACACCGCGAAGAGCCGAATGCTGCGCGTCGGCGACCGGCACACGGCCGAACGCGGCCGTACGGAAGCCGCCGCGCGCGCCGCGTACTCCCCGGCGCCCCTGGCCCCCTGGGCCGCCGCCCACGCCGTGGCACGCGGACTGCCGCCCGGCACGGCCGTCGTCGAAGAGGCCATCACGGTGGGCCTGCTGCTCCGCAGACTCGTCCACCTCGACCGGCCCGGCAGCTATACGCACACCGTCGGCGGCGGTCTCGGCTGGGGGATCGGCGCCGCGGTGGGCCGGGCCCTGGCCGAACCGGGCCGGCCCGTGGTCGCCGTCCTCGGCGACGGCTGCACCCTCTTCGGCCTCCAGGGCCTGTGGAGCGCGGCACGGTACGCGGCCCCCGTGCTGTTCGTGGTGATGGGCAACGGCGCCTACCGGACCCTCCAGGACACCTACGAGGCGCGAGGCGGCACCGGGACCTGCCCCGGCACCGAGCTGGGGCGGCTCGACTTCACCCAGGCGGCCCGGTTCTTCGGGGTCGACGCCGTGCGGGCGGGCAGCGCGGACCAGCTGCGCGAACTCGTAGCGGGAGCAGGTGAACTGACACGGCCGATGCTCGTCGACGTGCCCCTGCGCTAGGGCGACCGGGCTAGTACGTCAGGGCGACCGGGCGAGTCGTCGGCGACTCACAGGGACCCGCACCTTGTCACCCGCCTGCCGGGGCCCGACCATCGGTCCATGACGGATGGTCAGGTGCCGAAGTCGGTGCTCGCGCGCGGTGCGGCGCTGCTGCGCGCCTGCGGTGAGTCGGAGGGCTCGCAGAGCCTGGCCGAGCTGTCGCTGTGCACGGGTCTGCCCAAACCGACCGTGCACAGGCTGCTGGCCGAACTGGTCACGCTGGGGCTCATGGAACGGGCCCCGGACGGCCGCTACCGCATCGGGCTCACGCTCTTCGTCCTCGGCCAGTCGGCGCCCTCCGCGCGCGAACTGCGGGACGTGGCGCTGCCGTTCCTCGGCGACCTGTACGAGGCGACGGGCGAGAACGTGCACCTCGCCGTCCCCGACGGACCCGACACACTCTTCCTGGAAAAACTCACCGGCCGCCGCGCCACGCCGATCGTCTCGCGCACCGGCGGCCGGCTGCCCGCCCACTGCACCGCCACGGGGAAGGTCTTCCTGGCCCACGACCCCCGGCCGCCCGGCCCCTTGCTGGCACGCCTCACCCCCCGTTCCCTGGTCCTGCCGGGCCAGCTCGCCCGCGACCTGGCACGCACCCGTGCCCGCGGCTTCGGCGTCAATCTGGAGGAGGCCGAGGTCGGCGTCTCGGCCGTGGCGGCCCCGGTCTACGCCCGGGACCGCCGCCCCGTCGCCGCCCTGTCCGTGACCGGCGGCACCCGCCGCCTCGACGTGGACCGCGTCGGCGCCCGGGTGTGCGCGGCGGCCCGCGCCCTGACACGGGAACTGTCCGCGTGACGGCCGGACCGGCCGGCCATGGGGGTTCAACTCCGATGAGCCTCACCTCCGTTGCTCCGCACGTCCGCCCCCGACTGCATCGCCGCCGCCAGCTCGTGCTCCGTGAGCCGCCCGCCGCTGACCTCCGCGGTGATCCGCCCCCGTACGAAGACCAGGACGCGGTCGCAGACCTCCGTCAGTTCGGCCAGGTCGGTCGACGCGACCAGGACGGCCGCACCGCCTGCCGCCAACTCGCCGACGATCGCGTGCATTTCGGCCCGCACCCCCACGTCGACCCCGCGTGTCGGGTCGTCGAGAACGACGATACGAGGGTCCGTGGCCAGCCATTTGGCGAAGACGACCTTCTGCTGGTTGCCGCCCGACAGCCGGGCCACCACATCGTGCGGGCCGCCCCGAAGACGTAATCGTGCGGTCAAGTCGGCTGTCCGGCGTACGAGTTCGGCGCGGGACGGCATGACACCGCCCCGGCCGAGCGCCAGCCAGCTCACCGACGTGGTGTTCTCCCACACCGTGCGGTCGGTCATCAGCCCGAACCGTTTCCGGTCGCTGGGCACGAACGCCACCCCCGCGCGGATCGCGTCGCGCAGGGAACGCGGGAGCCCCCGGTCACCGACGCCGACCCGGCCCGCCGAGACGGCCGTACGCCCGCACACCACCGCCAGCGCGTCGAGATGGCCCGCCCCTTGCAACCCGGCCACGCCCACCACCTCGCCCGCGCGCACGGTGAACGTCACGTCCGTCAGCCGGCCCGGGACGCACACCTCGGAGAGCACGACCGGCGGCGGCCCGTCGGCAGGGGCTCGCTCACGGCGCACCGGAAGCGGTGGCGCGGCGCCCAGCATCGCCTTCACCAGGTCCGGTACGCCGATCTCCTCGCCCCGTACTCCGGCCAGGGTGACCCGGCCGTCCCGCAGGACCGTCACGCGGTGGGCGAAGCGCATCACCTCCTCCAGGAAGTGGGTGACGTACAGGATCGCGATGCCCCGCTCGGTGAGGGTGCGTAGGACCTGTTCGAGGCGGTCCACGGCGGCGGCCGGCAGCGCGGAGGTGGGCTCGTCGAGGACCAGGACGCGCGGCCGGCGCAGTAGTGCCCGCGCGATCTCCGTCAACTGCTGATCGGCGAGCGGTAGTTCGCCGAGAAGGGTGCCCGGGTCGACGTCGAGTCCCAGGTCGGCGAGGACCGGCCGGGCGGCGCGGTCCATCGCTCCCCGGTCGAGCAGTCCGAAGCGGCGCGGCGGGCGGTGGGGAAAGAGGTTCTCGCGGACCGTGAGATCGGGAAAGAGGCTCAACTCCTGTGAGACGACGGCGATTCCGCCCTCCCGCGCGCGGTCGGCGAGCCGCACCGATCCCTCGTCCGGTGCCAGGGTCCCCGACAGGATCCGTACGAGGGTCGACTTGCCCGCGCCGTTCTCCCCGACCAGCGCGTGCACCTCGCCGCCGCGCAGCCGGATGTCCGCCCTGTCCAGGGCCTTCACCCCGCCGTACGACTTGACGAGTGACCGCGCGTCCAGCATGTCCTCGCGGCTCATCTCAGCGCGCGTCCTTCAGCGGCTTGAGCTGTGCGTCCTGGTCGCCGAGCAGTTTGTCGATCACAGGCTTGTACCAGTCGTACGCGGCCTCCGGGGACTTCTGCCGTGCGGTGACCTCGGCGATGTTGGAGGAGTCCACGACACCGCCGGGGGACAGGAACCAGCCGTCGGGCAGCTTCCCGTCGTTCTCGCGCACGGACTCGATCAGGATCGCCGTGGAGAGGTAGCCCTTGAGGAAGTGCTGCGGGTCGATGGTGACGAAGTTCGAGCCGTCCTCGACCGCGTCGAGGGTCTTGGGGTCGACGTCGAAGCCGGCCGTCAGCCACCTCCCGCCCTTCTCCTTCTTGATCTTCGCGAGGTTGTAGCTGTCGGCGTCCCCGACCCCGAGGAAGGCGAGCGCCTTGGGGTGCGCGGCGACCTGCGAGGCCCACGAACTGTGGTTCTGACCGGGATCGCTGTACGTCTGGAAGGGGCCGAGCACCTTCACGCCCGGCGCCTCCTTCTTGAACGTGTCGGCGATGCCCTCGGCCCGGTTGTCGAGCACCGGCGTACCCGGATTGGGCACCCCGACGACGATCTCGCCCTTCGGGTCGTCGCCGAGCCGCTTCAGCGCCTCCTGGGCCATCAGCTCGCCGAGCGCGTAGTTGTCGTTGCCCACGTAGAAGGTGACCTTGCTGCCGTCGGTGGGGGAGGTGTCCAGGGCGACGATCGGGATGCCCTGGTCGACGGCGCGGGCGGCGGGCCGGGTGAAGATCGGCGGGTCCAGGTTCTCCAGGACGATGCCGTCCTTCGCGACGGCGGTGAGGTTCTGGAAGAGCTGGACCTCGGCCGGACCGTCCGTGTTGGGCGGTCCGACGGCCTTGAAGTTCATGTCCCCCGCGTGGTCGGCGGCGCTCTCCGCGCCGAGCACCATCTCGTGCGCGAAGTTGAGGCTGATGTTGGCCACCGCGATGCCCATGTCGAGCTTCCCGCCGCCCCCGCCTCCGGAGTCGTCGTCGTTGCCGCATCCGGTGGCGCAGAGGAGCACCAGCGCGCCGAGGGCGCCGGACAGGGTACGGAATCGGGCGTGCATCAGGGCCTCCAGGTGCGGTGACGTCACTGTCTGCGGCTTGCTCGGCGGCGTCCTCTGCGGCGCAGGGCGCTGTCCGCCGCGACCGCGACGAGGATCACCGCGCCGGTCGCGAACGACGTCCAGTTGATGGGTACTTCGAAGAACACGAGGCCGGACGCGACGACGGCCAGGATCAGTGCGCCGGCCACCGCCCCGACGACCGAGCCGCGACCGCCCGCCAGCGGCGTGCCGCCGATGATGCACGCGGCGATGGCCTGCAGCTCGTACCCCTGCCCGAGTGTCGGGTCCCCGGCGCCGTAGTACGCGAGCGCCAGCACCGACGCGCAGGCCGTGGTGAGCCCGGACAGCGCGAGGGCCTGAACACGCGTACGCACGACGGGGATTCCGCTGAACGTGGCCGCCTCGGGATTGGACCCGATGGCCCGCACCCGGGACCCGAAACGGGTACGGGCCAGCACCACGGTCAGGACGGCCGTCACCGCGAGCAGCACCCACAGCGCGAACGGCACACCGCCCAGATCGCCGCCCGCGAGCGTGAAGAACGAGTCGTCCAGCGGCAGATCGGTGATCTGCTTGCCGTCGGCGAGCGCGAGCCCGATGCCCCGGAACAGCATCAGGGTGCCGAGCGTGACGATGAACGAGGGCAGTGCCAGCAGGGTGGTGACCAGCGCGTTGAAGACGCCCAGCGCGGTCCCGGTCAGCAGCATCACCGGGACGGCCAGCCACGGGTCCACGCCTTCCCGCACCAGCAGGGCGCCGACGACCAGGCACATCGCGTAACTGCCGCCGACGGACAGGTCGACCTCACGCATGGCCAGCGCGAAGACCATGCCGCACGCCATCAGCGAGATGTAGACGGAGTTGTGCGCGGTGGTGAGCAGGTTGTCGCTGTCGAGGAAGTCGGGGTACGGGATGCCGATGCCGGCGATCAGCAGGGCGAGGACGAGCAGGACACCGAGTTCGTCGGGGAGCCACCGGGTCGGGAGCCGCGCCGCCCACGTTCCGGCCGGCGGCAGCCCGAAGCGCCTCGTACCTCCGCCCTGTTCGCGGGCGCGGGCGCGCTCGGCGTCCTCCACGGCACGGTCGGTCTCGGTCATCGGGCACGGCTCCGGAACGCTGACGGCTGGGTCCGCAGCGTCGGCCCACCGGGCGCGAGCGGCAACACAGCCGTTCCGGCGAATGGAACAGGCCCGGCCGCCGGGGCCGTTCCGGAGACCGGAAACGCACCCTTGCCGCCCGCCTGACGGGTCATCACACTCACCGCATGGAGACGCGTACCGCCCTGGTGACCGGCGCGGCACAGGGCCTCGGGCAGGAGTTCGCCGTCGCACTCGCGGGACGCGGCTACCGGGTCGCGGGGCTGGACCTGGTCCCGCAGCGGGAGACGGCCGACCGCATTCTGGACTATGTGGAGCTGGTCGCCGACGTCACGGACGAGACGCAGATCGGCGCGGCCCTGGAGCAGGTGCTGGAACAGTTCGGCACGCTGCACGTCCTGGTCAACAACGCGGGTGTCTACCCCGCGTCGGACTTCGAGGACATCACGCCCGAGGAGTGGCGGCGGGTGATGCGCGTCAACCTGGAGGCGCCGTTCCTGATGACCCGCGCGGTACTGCCCCACCTGAAGGCGGCGGGGTGGGGGCGCATCGTCAACATCGCCTCGGCCGCCGTGCTCACCGCGCCGCCCACGATGGTGGCGTACACCGCCTCCAAGGCCGGGCTGATCGGCTTCACCCGTGCGCTCGCGTCGGCGCTGGGTCCGTACGACATCACCGTCAACGCGATCGCGCCGAGCATGGTCCGTACGGAGACCGCCGAGCGGACGGTCGGCGCGGACGGCGGGTTCGAGCACGTCCGCGCGCAACAGGCCGTGCCCAGGACCCAGGAGCCGCCCGACCTCGTCTCGACACTCCTGTACGTGGTCGACGAGGGCAGCGGCTTCCTGACCGGCCAGACCCTCAACGTGGCAGGCGGATCAGCCTATTTGTGACGCCTCAGGAATTCCTGAGCCATTCCCGGACCTCCTCGTTCAGCGACCGCTGAAAGGTCGTCAGCAGAGCCTGCACCACCAGCGGTTGCATGTGCGCCGACAGATCCCGCACGGCCTCGACGGACGCGTGCTCGGACACCTCGTCCCGGAACAGCACGGAGAGCTCGTGGGCGGCGGCGCGCGTGTGCTTCACCATGACATTGCGCGCGGCGAGGATCGACTCGTGCGCCATCGGTACGTCGAGCAGCTGGACTCCGAGCCGCAGCAGCCCGAGATCCACCCGGTAGGTGTCCGGGCCCGCCACCTCTCTGAGCACCCCCATCGCGGCGAGCCGGTCCAGCTCCTCCCGACCGAGCGACCGTCCCGCCCGCCGCTCCAGCTCCGCCCGGCTCATCTCCTCCGCCGCGTCGGGCGCCCAGGAGGCCACCACGGCCCGGTGGATGGCCAGGTCCTGGGCGCTGAGCCCGTCCGGCAACTGCTGCAGATAGCGCTCGATCCCGGCCAGCGTCATCCCCTGCTGCTGCAGCTCCTCGATGAGCGCGAGCCGCGCGAGATGCTCCTGGCTGTACTGCCCCACGCGGCGAGGCCCGATCACGGGCGGCGGCAACAGCCCCTTGGTGCTGTAGAAACGCACCGTCCGCACCGTCACACCCGCCCGCGCGGCCAGCTCGTCGACGGTGAGCGTCGGCTCCCCGGTATCCGTCGCCATGCCTGCTCCTTCACGTACAACGCCCACCACCGGACGCGGTGAAACAGTATTGCTGTCTCACCTGACTTGTGAAAGAGACCTACTCCGACACCACCGCCCGGCCGGGCAGCGGCGTCGACCCGGGTCGGGGTTCGCCAAACGGTGAGTTCCGGTCAATAGTGGCGCAGATGTACGTTGCTGCGTACGCATGATCGGGTAAGTCATGGCCATGGTCCCCGTGGCGTTGCCGCTGTTCGTCGTCGCCGTCCTGTTCTACCGCCGGGTGCTGCCCCGCATACGACAAGCGGGCGACGCGGGCGCCGAGATACGCGACGAGGCAGGTGACGAGTCCGTGGCCGACTCGCAGGCCGCTCCCGAGGAGGACGCCGAGGCGCTCGCGGCCGCCCGTGCCGAGGGTCACCGCGCGCGCGACGCCATCCTGGCCGAGGGCCGGTCCCGCAGGGCCGCCCACTGCGCTGCCGCCGAGACCCAGCTCCGCATAGCAGTCTCAGAACTGGCCTCGAACCTGGCAGCGGACGGCCCGTCCAAGGAAAGGAGAGCCCCGTAAGGGGCGCGGGGAACGGCGCGCTCAACCACGGTCATGCCCGCACGGCCCCACGGGCACAAGCACCCACCCTCCCGGGGCTTGTCCCGCAAGGAGAGCCGGGCCCCGTAAGGGGCGCGGGGAACTGCGCGGCCAGCCACACACAACCCGCACGGCCCCACCGGGCACAGCCCCCCGCCCCCTGGCCCTCTGGCCTCTCGGCCCCTTGGCGGAGCCACATCCAGCATGACCACTCAGTGATCGTGCACAGAATTGGTCGCGGCGATCTTCTTCCACGACTTCGGCCGCACGGGAGCCGAAGCCGAAGCCCCGCGTGCCTCCGGCGCGATGGAAGCGGCCCGCGCAGCGGGCACCCCCGGCTTGGACGCCTGGTACAGCCACGTGTCGAACAGCCCCGCGAGCGGCTGCCCCGACACCGACTCGGCGTACCGCACGAAGTCACCGACGGTCGCGTTGCCGTACGCGTACCGCTGCGGCCAGCCCTTCAGAACGGCGAAGAACGCCTCGTCCCCGACCTCGTTGCGCAGTGCCTGCAGGGCCAGCGCTCCGCGGTCGTACACGGCGAGATGGAACTGGTTCTCCGGCCCCGGGTCCCCGGGCCTGACGGTCCAGAACGGATCCTCCGCGGGCCGTGACGCGTACACGTAGTCCGCGATCTCCTGCGCCGTGCCCTCGCCCTCGTGCTCCGACCACAGCCACTGCGCGTACCGCGCGAAGCCCTCGTTGATCCAGATGTCCTTCCATCCGGCGACCGACACGGAGTCGCCGTACCACTGGTGGGCCAGCTCATGGACGACCACGGACACGTTCGTCCCGCTCGCGAACTGCCGCGGGCTGTAGAACGGCCGGGTCTGCGTCTCCAGCGCGTACCCGGTGTTCGTGTTGGGGACGTATCCGCCCAAAGCGTTGAACGGGAAGGGGCCGAAGTACTCGGCCAGCCAGTCCGCGACCTCCCCGGTCCGCTCGATGCTCGCCCGCGCGGCCCCGTAGTTGTCGCCGAGGTCCTTGCTGTACGCGTTGACGATCGGGATGCCGCTCTCGGACGTCCCGGTGGTGACGTCGAACTTCCCGACGGCCAGCGTCGCGAGGTACGTGGCCTGCGGCTTGTTGGACCGCCAGCTGTAGCGCGTCCAGCCCGCCCGCGAACTCGTCGACTGCAGCGTGCCGTTGGAGATGGCCTGGGACCCGTCCGGCACGGCGACCGACACGTCGTACGTGGCCTTGTCCAGCGGATGGTCGTTGCTGGGGAACCACCACCAGGCCGCCTCGGGCTCGTTCGCCCCGACCCCGCCGTCCGGCGTGCGGTGCCAGCTGGTGAACCCGTACGCCGTCTTCGTGGACGGCACCCCGCTGTAGCGCACCACGACCGTGACGGCCGTACCGGCGGGCAGCGGGCTCTTCGGCGTGACCTCCAGCTCGTGCTCGCCCGAGGTCGTGAACGACGCCTTGGCGCCGTTGACCCGCACCTCGCTCACATCGAGCAGAAAGTCCAGATTCAGGCGCGAGAGATCCTGGGTGGTCCTCGCCAGCAGGGTCGCCGTGCCCTCAAGACGGTCCGTCGCCGGCTGGTACGTGAGCCGGAGGTCGTAGTGCGAGACGTCGTATCCGCCGTTGCCGTACGCCGGGTAGTAGGGGTCACCGATGCCCGGCGCCCCGGGCGACCAGCTCGCGGCGGACGCCGGGATCGCCAGCAGCAGGGAGGCCACGAGCGCGCCCGGGGCGATGAGTCTGCGATGCACGTCAACTCCAAGTCGTGGGGGCAGGAAGTCTGTCCGGAGCCTATTCACACGCTGTGGGCCCACCCCTGTCCATGGCCGCTCCCGTCACACGATCGCCATTCGGCCGCCACATGTGCCGCCAACACACGAGATCCAGCCCGACGCACCTTTCAGGCCACACTCAATGAGCGGGCCGACACCCCAATCGGCCCCCTTTTGCGCAGGAGTTGTCCGGAGTACCTTCCGCGCATGCGGACACCTGCGCGCTACATGCGCCTCATCACCTGGAGATCGCTCGCGACGGCGGCCACCGCCGCCCTGATGGCCACGCTCCTCACTCCGGCCGTCGCCCACAGCGCTCCGCGGGAGAGCACCCCCGTCTACTCGTACGACAACGCCGTCCGTGAGTCCGTCTGGGTGGACACCGGACTCGACGGCGACAGCGACGGGCGGACCGACCGGGTCGCCGTCGACATC
Organism: Streptomyces dioscori; assembly: GCF_003024195.1. GTDB lineage: Bacteria > Actinomycetota > Actinomycetes > Streptomycetales > Streptomycetaceae > Streptomyces > Streptomyces dioscori. The sequence continues at coordinate 167,186 of NZ_KZ679050.1, read as the reverse complement.
GTCCGCCCGAGCGAGCCCGCCCAGCAGGGCCGCAAGGTACCCGTGATCATGGACGCCAGCCCGTACTACTCCTGCTGCGGCCGGGGCAACGAGAGCCAGCGCAAGACGTACGACGCGGACGGCAATGTCGTCCAGATGCCGCTGTACTACGACAACTACTTCGTGCCCCGCGGCTACGCCTTCGTCGCCGTCGACCTCGCAGGCACCAACCGCTCCGACGGCTGCGTGGACGTCGGAGGCCGCTCCGACGTCCAGTCCGCGAAGGCCGTCGTCGACTGGCTGAACGGCCGCGGCACGGGCTACACCTCCCGCACGGGGGACACGAAGGCCAAGGCCGGCTGGACCAACGGCAGAACCGGCATGATCGGCAAGAGCTACGACGGCACCATCGCCAACGGAGTCGCCGCCACCGGAGTCGAGGGCCTGGAGACGATCGTCCCGATCGCCGCCATCTCCTCCTGGTACGACTACTACTTCGCCAAGGGCGCCCCCCTCTACGACTCCGGCCCCGAATGGCTGTCCGACTACGTCGAGAGCCCCGACGCCCGCGCCAGGTGCGCCGCGGTCCAGCAGAAGATCGTGGACGGGGCCCCGCGCACCGGCGACTGGACGACGTTCTGGACCGAGCGCGACTACGTGAAGGACGTCCGCAAGGTGGACGCCAGCGTGTTCGTCATCCACGGCATGCAGGACCTCAACGTCCGCCCGAAGCACTTCGGCCAGTGGTGGGACGGCCTCGCGAAGAACGGCGTCGACCGCAAGATCTGGCTGTCCCAGACCGGCCACGTCGACCCCTTCGACTTCCGCCGCGCCGCCTGGGCCGACACCCTGCACCGCTGGTTCGACCACGAACTCCTCGGCTACGACAACGGCGTCGACGACGAGCCGATGGCCGACATGGAACGTGCCCCCGACCAGTGGGCCACTTCCACCGTCTGGCCGCCGCGGAGCACCGACACCGTGAAGCTGCGCCCGGCCAAGGGCGAGCAGGCGGGCGTCGGCACCCTCGGACTGCGTACCGGAAAGGGCACCGAGACCTTCACCGAAGACCCGGGCCAGGACGAGACCGACTGGGCCGCCGAGATCGACCGGTCCACGTCCGCCAAGGCCGGCTTCACCAGCCGGCCGCTCACCCGTGACGTCCGTCTCTCCGGCTCCTCCAAGGTGACCGTCACCGCCACGCCGACCACGACGAGCGCCCATCTGTCCGCGGTCCTCGTCGACCTCGGCCCCGACACGATCCGTGACTACGCCGCCGCGGGCGAGGGCATCACGACGCTCACCGAGCGCACCTGCTGGGGGCCGAGCACCACGGGCGACAGCTCCTGCTTCAGGGAGACCGCGGCCAGGACGACCGACGTCGAGTACACGGTGTTCAGCCGCGGCTGGGCCGACCTCGGCAACCACTCCTCCGCCACGCAGGGCGAGCCGCTCACCCCGGGCAAGGCGTACACCATCACCCTCGACCTGCACGCGAGCGACCACGTCGTCCCCAAGGGCCACCGGCTCGCGCTGATCGTCGCCGGCACCGACCAGGGCCTCATCGACCCGCCGTCGACCACCCCGACGCTCACGCTCGACCTGTCCCGTACGTCGGCCGCCGTACCGCTCGTCGGAGGGAGCGCCGCCTTCGCCCGCGCCACCTCGGGATCCTCGTACATCACGCCCGACGCGATCCTCGACGGAGTCGGCGAGCCCCGCGCCACCCACCGCGTCCCCGAAGGCGGTGCGGGATGACACGGCAGCGACCGACAACACCCCGCCGGGCCGCTGCCCTCGCCCTGACGGCGGCGGCGCTCACCGCACCCCTGCTTGCCGCACCGCTGCTCACGGCGCCCGCCCACGCGGCCGAAGGCCCACCCCGCACCGGATTCGAGCGGACCGCCGGAGCACGCTGGACCACCCAGCCCGAGGAGCAGACCTTCCTCACGGCCGTCGACCGGGCGAGCGAGCGGGTCTCGCTCAGCCGGATCGGCACCACGAAACAGAACCGGCCCGTCCAGCTCGTACGCGTCGGAAACCCGCACGCCGCCACCACCGTGCTGCTCGTCTGCAGCCAGCACGGTGACGAACCGTCGGGCCGCGAGGCCTGCCTCACCACCGTCCGCGATCTCGCGTACGCGAAGGACGCGAGCACCCGCCGATTCCTCGACCGCACCAGCCTGCTCGTCGTGCCCACCGCCAACCCGGACGGCCGGGCCGCCGACACCCGCGGCAACAGCGACGGCGTCGACATCAACCGCGACCACCTCGCGCTGCAGACGGCCGAGGCACGCGCGATGGCCGCCGTCGTCCGCGACCGGCGGCCCGACGTGGTCTACGACCTGCACGAATACGGAGCGACGCCCTCCTACTACGACAAGGACCTCTTCGACCTCTGGCCACGCAACCCCAACACCGACCCGGCCGTCCACGACGAGGCACAGACCCTCTCGCAGACGTACGTACGACCCGCCGCGCAGGCCGCCGGCTACTCGACCGGGACGTACGGCATCTGGACCGACCCGGTGACCGGCGACCCGATCCGGCAGGTGGCCGGTGACGGGCAGGAGCGGATCCTGCGGAACATGTCCGGCGTCAAACACGGCGCCGGACTGCTCATCGAGAGCCGCGTCGACCCCCTCACGGACGCCGAGCAGGCCGACGAGGCACTCAACAACCGCCGCCGCGTCCACTCCCAACTGGCAGCGCTGACAGGCCTGTTCGACTTCACCGATGAACGGCGCGGCCGGCTCGGGGCAGCCACGTCGGCGGCCCGGCTGGCCGGCTACCGAGACACCGGACCGGTCTACACGGGAGGCGCCGACAACGACCCGGCCGAACCGTCCGAGACCATCGCGGACCCGCCCTGCGCCTACCGGCTGACGGCGGACCAGTACGCGGACGTCAAGGACGAGCTGGCCCTGCACGGCGTCACGGCGCGACCGGACTCCGACGGCGCCGGAGCCCGCGTACCCCTGCGGCAGTCCCTGCGCGCCCTCGTCCCGTTGCTGCTCGACGAGCGTGCGCCGTACCACCTGACGGTTGCGGAACCCGACACCCGCTGCTGAGGCGGTTGGGATCGGCGGCACCTGTGGTAGGTCGTAGGCACAACGATCAGGAATGTGTGCCGAACGCTTTCCGGGGAAGGTGCCGCCGATGACCGAAGATCTGAAGGACAGGGGAGGCCGGGACGATTCGTCGGGCGTCCCCGGCGGCCCGGACGCCCCGGTGGGCCGGGAATCCCGCCCCCGCACGGACTGGGTGGTGTTCGGCGTCACGGCCGCGCTCACCGTGGCGTTCGTGATCTGGGGAGCGGTGGCCACCGACTCCCTGGAGAGCGCCTCCACCACCATGCTCAACGGCCTGATCCACAACGGCGGCTGGGCATTCATGCTCGCAGCCTCCTGTTTCGTGGTCTTCGCGCTGTGGCTCGCCGTCAGCCGCTACGGAAGAATCCACCTCGGTGCGGAGGGCGAGGAGCCCGAGTTCCGCACCGTGTCCTGGGTGGCGATGATGTTCAGCGCCGGTATGGGCATCGGCCTGATGTTCTACGGCGTGAGCGAGCCGCTCTCGCACTACACCACACCCCCGCCGGGCACCACGCCCGCCGACTCCGCGGAACGCATGGAGACGGCGATGGCCACCACCCTCTTCCACTGGACCCTGCACCCGTGGGCGATCTACGCGGTGGTCGGCCTCGCCATCGCCTACAGCACCTACCGCAAACGCCGGCGCCAGACCATCAGCGCCGTCTTCACCCCGCTCATCGGCGAGAAGCACGCGAACGGCTCGGCCGGCCGGGCGATCGACATCCTCGCCATCATCGCCACCGTCTTCGGATCGGCGGCCTCGCTGGGCCTCGGCGCCCTCCAGATCGGCTCCGGCTTCACCGAGCTGGACTGGCTGGACAAGGTGAGCAACGGACTGCTCGTCTCGATCATCGCCGTACTGACCGTGGCGTTCGTCGCCTCGGCCGTCTCCGGTGTGGAGAAGGGCATCCAGTGGCTGTCCAACATCAACATGGTGCTGGCCCTGGTGCTCGCGGTGTTCGTGTTCATCGCGGGCCCCACGATCATCGTGCTCGACCTGCTGCCCACCTCGATCTTCTCCTACCTCGGTGACCTGCCCCAGCTCGCCGGCCGCACCGAGGCCAGCGGCGGCAAGGGCGTCGCCGACTGGCTCGGCAGCTGGACCGTCTTCTACTGGGCGTGGTGGATCTCCTGGACGCCCTTCGTCGGCATGTTCATCGCCCGTATCAGCCGTGGCCGCACCATCCGTCAGTTCGTCGGCGGCGTCATCCTCGTGCCCAGCACGGTCAGCCTGGTCTGGTTCGCGATCTTCGGCGGTACGGCGATGAAGCTGAAGGAGGGCGGCGCGCTCGCCGGCGTGAGCACGCCCGAGGGCCAGCTCTTCGGCGTCCTGCAGGAATTCCCCATCGCGACGGTCACGAGTCTGCTCGTGATGATCCTCGTCGGCATCTTCTTCGTCTCGGGCGCCGACGCCGCGTCCATCGTCATGGGCACGCTCTCCCAGAAGGGCGCCCTCGAACCCGGCCGGTTCGTCGTGGTCTTCTGGGGTGTGGTGACCGGGGCGGTGGCCGCGATCATGCTGCTCGTCGGCAGTGGTGACGGGGACGCGCTGACCGGGCTCCAGAACCTCACGATCCTGGCCGCCGCGCCCTTCGTGCTCGTCATGATCGGCATGTGCATCGCCCTCATGCGGGATCTGCGGCGGGATCCGGTCATCGTCCGCAACGAGATGGGGTCCGAGGCGGTGGAACTGGCCGTGATCGAGGGCCACAAGAAGTACGACGGCGACTTCGAGATCCGGGTCGGGCCGGGCGCCGGCACGGAAACGGACGGCGACCCACTGGGCCACGACCACACGTAGTCGGGTGCCTGCGCCGTTCCCCGCGCCCCTGAATACCCAGGGGCGCGGGGAACTGCGCGACCTCAGCCACAGCCGACCCGCGCCTACGACACAAGCCCCAGTACAACCTCCGCGCATCCCCAAGCCACCGTCACTCCCGCCCCACCATGCCCATAGTTGTGCACCAGCACCCCACCCCCATCCGCGCCGCCGCCCAAGGCATCCCGTTCGAGCCGCACAGCGGACCGCACAGGCCGCACCCCCACCCGATGCCCCAACACCCGCGCCCCCGCCACCTCCGGCCGAAGCACCGCACACCGCGCGACAATGCCCGCGGCCACCGCCGGATCGGGCTCCAGGGACCACTCCCCGTCCTCCGTGGTCCCGCCGAGCACCAACCGCCCCGGCTGCGGAAAGAGATACGTGGTCGTCCCGGCCACCGCGTCCGTGGAGACGAGCCACGTCCGGATCCCCGGGTTCTCCACGATCACCAACTGGCCCCGTACGGGCCGCACCGCCGTGTCCCCGAGCAGCTCCCGAGCTCCGAGCCCCGTGCAGTTGACGACGACCCCCGCCTGCGCCCGCGCCTCGGCAAGGTCCGTCACCACGCGTGACTCGACCACCCCGCCCGCCCGCAGGAACCGCGCACCCAGCCACGCCAGATGCACCGGCATGTCGATCAGCGGCAGCCGCGCCCACAGTCCCGTGCCCGCGTACTCCTCCGCCGTGGACGCCCGCAGCCCCGGCAGCCGGGCCGCCGCCCACCGCCCCTGCTCGTCAAGCCGCGCCTCGCCCATGACACCTTCGACCAGGCGTACGCCCGTCTCGTCGGGCCGCGCCGCCAACTCCTCGTACACGGACAGTGATCGCAGGGCCCACGCCCGCGCGAGATCCCGCGGCTCGATGGCGTACGGCCACCACAGCGCGCCCGCAACCGCCGAGGTGGTCCGCTCGGCGGGCTCCCGCGTCCAGATCCGTACGCGTCTGCCGCTCTCGGCAAGAACAAGGGCCGTCGTGAGTCCTATGACCCCGCTGCCGACCACGATCACGTCACCGCTTCGATCTTCCGCCACGCGGGGACGTTAGCGGAATATGTCATGCCGTGCTCAGAGTTGGCCCGGTCCGGGAATACTCACAGCATGTCTGCCGAGTACGCGACCTTCGGCCTGGCACCGGCGATGCGTGCCGGTGGAGTCCTGGCCAACGGTGACTACCAAGCGCACCGGGACTTCGTCGACTTCATCGTCGACGGACGCCCGCTGCTGTACCAGCTGTCCGACCTCGACGCCGTGTCCCCCCTCGCCTCCGACGTACCACCCGCGATCTTCATGGCCCAGGTGCAGAGCCTGCTGCTGGAAGCCGACCCTCCGCTGGCGGGCGGCCGGTACGTCATCTACGGCTGCCCGGAGTGCGAGGACCTCGCCTGCGGTGCCGTGACCGCCGTGATCGACCGCCACGGCGACGATTTCGTCTGGCGCGACTTCGCCTGGCAGACCGACGAACACCCGGACCTGGAACGGAACGGCTATCGCGGCATCGGCCCCTTCCGTTTCCACGGCGACGCATACCGCGCCGCTCTGGGCTCCCTGCTCGCCGGGGCGGTGGCGGGAGGCGCGCCCCGCCGGGTCCTGCTCATCGGCGCCCGGGCCGCGGTCCTGGGCAAGCTCGCCGCCGCCCTGCGCATCATCGGCATCGGCGCGGACATCACCCGGGACGCCGCCGGCGTACCCCCCGACGAACTGCGCACCTACGGCGCCGTCGCCTTCGGCCGGGCCGTCACAGAACAGGAACGCGCCGACGTCCGGCACTCCTTCGAACAGGCCGGCGTCGACGTCGCGTACGTCGAGGGGCTGGCCCCGATCGTTCCGCTCCTGGTCGCCCAGATAGAGAACGCCCTGGACCGCAGCCCCCGGGAACAGCGCCGGCTGACCCGGCTGGTCGCAGTCGAAGGTGAGGCGGGCATCGAGGTCACCTCCCCCTGCCGGGTCCAGCTGACCGCGTACCGGCTGGACCGCCTCTACCGCACCCATATGCACGAGGTGTTCGACGGCGTCCTCGAAGCGGGCCGCCACCGGCTTCCGCTGGACACGAAGGCGACCAGAGGGGAGTCCTTCATCGTGGCGCGGACGTCCGGGAGCGTACTGGTGGAGGCGATGGCCCGCTGACGGCCCGGCGCGGGCGCCCGCGCGCGTGACGAGGCCGGACGCGGGCGTACGGGAAACCCTGGCACCGGCGTACGCGAAGCCTGGCACCGGCGTGCGCGAAACCCTGGCGCGGGCGCACGGGCCCGGCGATTAGGATCGGCCTCCTGATGACTGCCACTCTCGTCGCCAAGAACCTCGCCGCCGGCCACGGCGACCGCACCCTCTTCGCCGAACTCGACCTCGTCGTCGCGCCCGGCGACGTGATCGGTCTCGTCGGTGCCAACGGCGCGGGCAAGTCCACCCTGCTCCGGATGCTCGCCGGTCTCGACAAGCCCGACGAGGGCGAGCTGCGGCTCTCCCCGCCCGCCGCGGCCGTCGGCCATCTGCCGCAGGAGCCGGAGCGCAGGCCCGGCGAGTCCGTACGGGAGTTCCTGGCGCGCCGCACCGGCGTGGCCGAGGCCCAGCGGGTCATGGACGAGGCCACGCAGGCACTCGTCGACGGGGCGCCGGGCGCGGACGACGCGTACGCGGACAGCCTGGAGCGGTGGCTCGCGCTGGGCGGCGCCGACCTGGACGAGCGGGCCGAGGAGGTCGCCGACTCGCTCGGCCTCGCCGTCGGCCTCGACCAGCCGATGACCTCGCTCTCCGGCGGCCAGGCGGCCCGCGCCGGACTCGCCTCGCTGCTCCTGTCCCGCTACGACGTGTTCCTGCTCGACGAGCCGACCAACGACCTCGACCTGGACGGTCTTGAGCGCCTCGAACGTTTCGTCTCCGGGCTGCGCGCGGGCACGGTCGTCGTCAGCCACGACCGCGAGTTCCTCACCCGCACGGTCACCAAGGTCCTCGAACTCGACCTGGCCCAGCAGCAGATCACCCTGTACGGCGGTGGCTACGAGGCCTATCTGGAAGAGCGGGACGTGGCCCGCCGGCACGCCCGCGAGGGCTTCGAGGAGTACGCCGACAAACGGTCCGCGCTGGAGGGCCGCGCCCAGATGCAGCGCTCCTGGATGGACAAGGGCGTCAAGAACGCCCGGCGCAAGGCGAACAACGACAACGACAAGATCGGCCGCAAGTTCCGCAGCGAGGCCAGCGAGAAGCAGGCCGCGAAGGCCCGGCAGACCCAGCGGATGATCGAGCGGCTCGACGTGGTGGAGGAGCCGCGCAAGGAGTGGGAGCTGCGGATGGAGATCGCGGCGGCCCCGCGGTCCGGCTCCGTGGTCGCCACCCTGCGCGACGCCGAGGTCCGGCGGGGCGACTTCACCTTCGGCCCGGCCACGCTCCAGATCGACTGGGCGGACCGGGTGGCCGTCACCGGTGTGAACGGCGCGGGCAAGTCCACACTGCTCGGCGCCCTGCTCGGCCGCGTACCCCTGGACTCCGGTCACGCCACGCTCGGCTCGGGCGTGATCGTCGGCGAGGTCGACCAGGCCCGCAAGCTCTTCCACGGCACGGAGGCGCTGCTCGACGCGTTCTGCGCGGCCGTCCCCGACACCGAGCCGGCCGAGGTCCGTACGCTCCTCGCCAAGTTCGGCCTCAAGGCGGAACACGTCCTGCGCCCGGCCGCCAGCCTGTCCCCGGGCGAACGCACCCGATCGGCGCTGGCCCTGCTCCAGGGCCGGGGCGTGAACCTCCTGGTCCTCGACGAGCCGACCAACCACCTCGACCTCCCGGCGATCGAGCAACTGGAATCGGCCCTCGACTCCTACGAGGGCACGCTGCTCCTGGTGACGCACGACCGCCGCATGCTGGACGCGGTCCGCACGACCCGCCGTCTGGAGGTGGCCGCGGGCAAGGTGGTGGAACGCTAGACGCTCCGCTGTCTCCGCTGGAACTTCGGTGCGTTGTCTGCGGGCGCGTCGTGGCTGGTCGCGCAGTTCCCCGCGCCCCTGAAGGGCGCCCCTTCAGGAGCGCGTCCACGCGCCATGGGTCCGCGTCTGGGCAGCGCCCCGAAGGGGCGCGGGGAACTGCGCGGCCAGCCCCCACCGGACCCGCACGTCACAACGGCGCGGGCCCGGCGGCCCAGAACTCAGCCCCGCCCGTTCCGACCCTTCGGGTCGGCAAGCCCCGCCCGCCGCAAGGCGTCAGCCATCGCACTGTTCCCGGGAGTCGGCGCGGGCGCGGAACCTTGACGCGACCCCCCGCCGCTCCCGGCACCCCCGCCACGCCCCCGCTGCTGGGGCGGCCGCCCACCGCGCTGGGAGCCCCGCTGAGGGCGCCCACCGGTCTCCGCCCCCGCCGCCGGCAAGGCCTCGTCGTCCAACCGCAAGGTCAAAGAGATCCGCTTCCGCGGAATGTCGACCTCCAGCACCTTCACCTTCACGATGTCCCCGGACTTCACCACGTCCCGCGGATCCTTGACGAACGTCTTGGACATCGCGGAGACATGCACGAGCCCGTCCTGGTGCACACCGACATCCACGAACGCCCCGAACGCCGCCACGTTCGTGACGACCCCCTCAAGCACCATCCCCGGCTCCAGGTCGGCGATCTTCTCGACCCCGTCCTTGAAGGTCGCCGTCTTGAACGCGGGCCGCGGGTCGCGCCCCGGCTTCTCCAGCTCCCGCAGGATGTCCGTCACCGTCGGCAGACCGAACTTCTCGTCCACGAAGTCGTCCGGCCGCAGCGAGCGCAGCGCCCCCGTGTTGCCGATCAGCGAGCCGACCCCGCTGCCCGCCGTCTTCACCATCCGGCGGACCACGGGGTACGCCTCGGGGTGGACGCTCGACGCGTCGAGCGGGTCGTCGCCGCCGCGGATGCGCAGGAAGCCCGCGCACTGCTCGTACGCCTTGGGACCGAGCCTGGCCACCTTCTTCAGCGCGGTGCGTGAGGTGAACGGGCCGTTCGCGTCGCGGTGCGCCACGATGTTCTCGGCGAGCCCGGACGTGATGCCGGAGACCCGGGTGAGCAGGGGAGTGGACGCCGTGTTCACGTCCACGCCGACGCCGTTCACACAGTCCTCGACGACCGCGTCGAGGGAGCGCGAGAGCTTCACCTCGGACAGGTCGTGCTGGTACTGGCCGACACCGATCGACTTCGGGTCGATCTTCACCAGCTCGGCGAGCGGGTCCTGCAGACGCCGCGCGATGGAGACCGCGCCGCGCAGCGACACGTCCATGCCGGGCAGCTCCTGGGTGGCGAACGCCGACGCCGAGTACACGGACGCGCCCGCCTCGGACACCATCACCTTGGTGAGGTTCAGCTCCGGGTGCTTGGCGATCAGCTCACCGGCGAGCTTGTCCGTCTCGCGGGACGCCGTGCCGTTGCCGATGGCGACCAGCTCGACCGCGTGCTCCTTGGCGAGGCGGGCGAGCTTGGCGATGGCCTCGTCCCACCGGTTCGCCGGGACGTGCGGGTGGATGACGTCCGTGGCGACGGCCTTGCCGGTCGCGTCGACCACGGCCACCTTCACCCCCGTACGGAAGCCCGGGTCGAGCCCCAGCGTCGAGCGGGTGCCCGCGGGGGCGGCCAGCAGCAGGTCGCGCAGGTTCGTTGCGAAGACGTTGACCGCCTCGTCCTCGGCGGCCGTACGCAGCCGCAGCCGCAGGTCGATGCCGAGATGGACGAGCAGCCGGGTGCGCCAGGCCCAGCGGACCGTGTCCGTCAGCCACTTGTCACCGGGTCGGCCGCGCTCGGCGATCCCGAAGCGCTGCGCGACGATCCCCTCGTACGAGGACGGTCCTGGCTGCTCGGACGGCTCCTCGGGCTCCAGGACGAGGTCGAGGACATCCTCCTTCTCACCGCGCAGCATGGCGAGAACGCGGTGCGAGGGCAGCGCCTTGAAGGGCTCGCTGAAGTCGAAATAGTCGGCGAACTTGGCGCCCGCCTCCTCCTTGCCGTCCTTGACCTTTGCGGCCAGCCGGCCGCGCACCCACATGCGCTCGCGCAGCTCGCCGATCAGGTCGGCGTCCTCGGAGAAGCGCTCGGTGAGGATCGAGCGGGCGCCGTCCAGGGCGGCCTGCGGGTCGGCGACGCCCTTGTCGGCGTCGACGAAGGCCGTGGCCGCGGCGACGGGGTCGACGGACGGGTCCCCGAGGAGCCCCTCGGCGAGCGGCTCAAGCCCCGCCTCACGGGCGATCTGCGCCTTCGTGCGCCGCTTCGGCTTGAACGGCAGGTAGATGTCCTCCAGCCGCGCCTTGGTCTCCGCGCCCTGGATGCGGGCCGCCAGCTCGTCGGTGAGCTTGCCCTGCTCGCGCACCGAGTCGAGGATCGCCGAGCGCCGCTCCTCCAGCTCCCGGAGATAGCGCAGCCGCTCTTCGAGCGTGCGCAGCTGCTCGTCGTCGAGCATCTCGGTCGCTTCCTTGCGGTAGCGGGCGATGAAAGGCACCGTCGAGCCGCCGTCGAGCAAATCGACGGCCGCCTTGACCTGCCGCTCCCGCACGCCGAGTTCCTCGGCGATCCTGCCTTCGATGGACCCTACGAGGGGTGTCGTCACGATCCCGTACCGCCTTCTTGACTGAGGTTGCGCGGCAATTGTGGCAGGTGGCACCGACAACGGGGGATCAAGGCCGCACCGGACGTGCCGGGGGCGTCCGAGCCGCACGTGCCCGGACACGCCGGGAGCCGGACACGCTCTTGGCATGTCCGGCTCCGGAAGCGTTCTGCTCGTCAGGCCCTGCGGGTCCGTCCGCCGCGGCGCGCGGAGCTGGAAGCGCCGCCGAACAGTCGGGCAACCGCACGGAACGGAAGCGTCACCACGGTGGCGACGGCCCCGCCGATCTGCCGGAACACGTCTGCGATGGCACGGAACACGAGCTACCCCTTTCGTCTCCCGATCGGTACGGCCGGGAGACTCACGGGTACCTCGGATCCGGCAGCCGAACCCCGCGGACTTCGGGAAGCCTTTACGTGAGCGGGAGTTCAGCCCGGTTCAGCCCTTGCCGAACGCGCTCTCGGGGAAGGCGCCGGCGGCCAGCGCCTTCGTCGTCAGCCCCGTACCCAGCTCCGTGAGGCGCTCGACACCGGCGGCACCCAGATGCTCGTACGGAGCCGTGTCCAGGCGGTCCGTGCTCGCCTCGATCTCCTTGCGCAGGGCGACGCCGGCCTCGGTCAACTCGCCCTCGGCGGAGAGCAGTCCGCGCTCCCGGAGCCGCCCCTGGGCCGCGTGCCAGTCCTCACGGTGCCAGCCGCGGGAGGACAGGACCCACTTCGGTGCCATGCCCTTGCCGGTGGCGGTGTGGCTCACCAGCGCCTCGACAGGGTCGAGTTCCGCGCCGAGCAGCACCGCGAGGTGCCCGTCGCCCCGGTGCTCGCGCAGCAGCGTGGCCGCATGCCAGAGCGCGAGGTGCGGCTCCTCGGGCACCGGCAGGTCGGCGTGGGCGGCGTACAGGGGGCGCGCGGTCCTGGTGCACGCCTCCGTGGCGCGCAGGGCGAGCTGCGCCGCCTCGGCGACCTCCTTGGAGGCGATCACCTCGTCCCCGAGGAGCCGTCGCAGCAGGCGGTCCGCGACACGCAGGCGTGCCGCGAGCACCACCTCCGGAGAGGCGATACGCCACACCTCGGGCACGTGCCGCGCCACCAGCTCGTGACGGAAGTTGTAGAACGTCGCCGTGACGGTGCCCGGGCCCACCGCCCCCATGGCCGCGGCACGCGCCGCGAAGTAGGCGGCACTGCGGTCCGTCACCCCGACCGCGGCCAGCTCCGTACCCAGCTCGGGTGAGAAGTACTGGCACGAGTGCAGCGGGTTGAGGACGTTGTGGCATCGGCGTCCGGCACGCTCCGGCAGGGCTGTCGTCATGCCCGGCACGTTACCGACTGGTTGGTACGTAGGGAATGGCGGGGCGCCCATCCGGCCCTGCCCGCACCCGTACGGCAGGCGTACGGCCGCGGTACGGCCTTGGTGTGGCAGGAAAGGTGGGCTACTCGTCATTGCGGCCATCCGGCCTCCCGCGAAGAATCAGGCACATGGCGCACCGAACCGTCCTTCTCGTCCTCTTCGACGGCGTCCAGAGCCTGGACGTCACGGGCCCCGTGGAGGTCTTCGCGGGCGCGGACCTCCAGGCGGGAGCACCCGGGGAGACGTACCGCATCCACACCGCCTCCCTGGACGGCTGGCCGGTGCGCACCTCCAGCGGGCTGACCCTGGTCCCGGACCACGCGCTCGTCGACGCCCCCGCGCCGCACACCCTGCTCGTCCCGGGCGGGCGGGGCTCACGCGGCCCGGATCCGCGCGTGCTCGACTGGCTGCGCGAGCACGGCCCGCGCGCCGACCGGCTGGTCTCCGTCTGCACCGGGGCGATCCTGCTCGCCGAGGCGGGCCTCCTGGACGGCCACCGGGTCACGACCCACTGGGCGTACTGCGAGCGCCTCGCCCGCGACCACCCGGCCGTCGAGGTGGACCCCGACCCGATCTACGTACGCGACGGCAGGGTCGCCACCTCGGCCGGCGTCACCGCCGGGATCGACCTCGCCCTCGCGCTCGTCGAGGAGGACGTCGGCCGGGAAGCGGCGCTCGCCGTGGCCCGCCACCTCGTGGTCTTCCTCAGACGCCCGGGGAACCAGGCCCAGTTCAGCGCCCAGCTGTCCGCCCAGACGGCCCGGCGGGCGCCCCTGCGGGACGTCCAGCAGTGGATCAGTGAGCACCCCGGCGACGACCTGTGCGTGGAGAAGCTCGCGGCCCGCGCCAGGTTGTCGCCCCGCCACTTCGCCCGCGCCTTCCAGGCCGAGACGGGCACGACTCCCGGGCGCTACGTCGACTCGGTCCGCCTCGAACACGCCCGCCGCCTCCTGGAGGACACCACGGACGGAGTCGAGGAGATCGCCAGGACCAGCGGCTACGGCACCCCGGAGGCGATGCGCAGAGCCTTCGTCAAGACCCTGGGCACGGCTCCGGCGGAATACCGCCGCCGCTTCCACCCGACACCTGTCCGGTGAGCGGTGCCCCCACGGGCGCCCCCGCGGGGCACCCGTCCGGGGCGCGAGGAACTGCGCGACCAGCCCCCACCGGACCCGCACGCCACCCCCGAGCCTCAGCCTGCCTTTCAGGGGCGCGGGGAACTGCGCGACCAGCCCCCACCGGGCCCGCACGCCACCCCCGGGCCTCAGCCTGCCTTTCAGGGGCGCGGGGAACTGCGCGACCAGCCCCCACCGGGCCCGCACATCACCCGCTACCTCAGCCACCCCCCCCGCCAAGAAGACCCGCACATACGAAGGGCACCCCATGCAGATCGCCATCGTCATCTTCGACCGCTTCACGGCCCTGGACGCGGTAGGCCCCTACGAAACCCTCGGCCGCCTCCCCGACGCGGAAACCGTCTTCGTCGCCGAGCGCCGCGGCCCCGTCCGTACGGACACCGGCAACCTCGCCATCACGGCCGACAAGGCCCTCGCCGAGGTCCCGCACCCGGACATCGTGGTGGTCGCGGGAGGCCCCGGACAGACCCCGCAGATGGAGAACGAGACGCTCCTGGACTGGCTGCGCACGGCCGACACCACCAGCACCTGGACGACGTCCGTGTGCACGGGCTCACTGCTGCTGGCCGCGGCCGGACTGCTCCGGGGCCGCCGCGCGACCTCCCACTGGCTGGCCCTCGACCACCTGGAGCGCTTCGGCGCCGAGCCGACGGGGGAGCGGGTCGTGACCGACGGCAAGTACGTGACGGCCGCCGGCGTCTCGTCCGGCATCGACATGGGCCTCACCCTGCTCGGCAGGATCGCGGGCGACGAGCACGCGCAGGCCGTGCAGCTGGCGGTGGAGTACGACCCCCGGCCGCCCTACGACGCGGGCTCCCCGCAGAAGGCCCCCGCCCATCTGGTCGAACAGCTCCGCGCAGGCAGCCGCTTCATCCTCTCCTAGCGGCTGATCCCTTGATCCCTCCGGGCACGGACGTGGTCCAGGTGAACTCCGGAGGCCGGCGCTCCAGAAAGGCGGCGACCCCCTCGGCCGTGTCGTCCCCCTCGCGCGCCTGCCGCGCCCAGTACCCGTCCCGGTCGGTGCGGCCGTCGGCGAATTCCTTCGCCGCCGCCTGCGTCAGCTGCGAGCGGGACACGAGGATCCGGGCGAACTCCGCGACGCGCCTGTCCAGTTCGCCGTCGGGCAGCACCTCGTCCACCAGACCGGTACGCAGGGCCCGCCCCGCGTCGATCAACTCGCCGGAGAACAGCAGGTACTTGGCGGTCGCGGGCCCCACCAGGGACACCAACCGCCGTGTGGAGGAGGCCGGGTAGACGATCCCCAGCTTCGCCGGAGTGATCCCGAACGAGGCCCGCTCGTCCGTGAACCGCAGATCGCACGCCGCGGCGAGCTGACACCCGCCGCCCACGCAGTAGCCGCGTACGGCCGCGATCGTCGGCTTGGGGAAGGCGGCCAGCGCGTCCTCCGCGCGTACGGCGAGGCCCTGCGCCTCCCCGGCCGAAGCCCGCAGCGAGGAAATGTCGGCCCCCGCGCAGAACGTCCCGCCCTCGCCGGTGAGCACGAGCACGCGTACGGCCGGGTCGTCGGCCAGGGTGTCGAGCAGGGGCGGCAGCGCCCGCCACATGTCCGCCGTCATGGCGTTGCGCTTGGCGGGGTGGTGGACGACGACGGTGGCGACCCCGTCGGCGACGCTGTGCAACAGCTGCGGCTCCATGGCCGGATGCTACGTGGTCGGCCGCGTCGTGGCCGGTCTCGGGCCGCGCCAAACCCGTACAACCCGAAGAGTTCCGGATCCGGCACAGGATGGACAGGATCGGTCACGCGGCTGCCGGTGACACGCGTCGGCGATCAGAAGACGTCGATACTCGCTGACTTCTGTTCAGTTATCCGGTACGGACCAGCGCGTTCTCAACACTCGACGTGTGGTGACAATCGAGCGCAAGGGCGGCGACCTGACGATGGACGACCAGGGGCGGGGGCCCGGCCCACGTCCTGAAGGCGGAGGGGAGGCGCCCCCCGAGGAAAGACCGCCCGGCCCACTGCCGTACGAGGGAGTCTGGCGGTTCACCGCTCCCGCCGTCGACTCCTCCGTACCGCAGGCACGGCACGCCGTCCGCGACCTGCTCGCCCGCCAGGGCGTACCCGTCTCGGACGACATCGTCGAGGGGCTTCTCCTGATCGTCTCCGAGCTGGTGACCAACGCGGTGCGGCACGCGGCCCTGCTCTCCCCGATGCTCGGCGTGGAGGTCGCCGTCGGAGCCGAGTGGGTGCGGGTCTCCGTCGAGGACAACCATCCCTACCGTCCCACGGCCCTGGAGGCCGACCACGGCCAGACCGGTGGCCGCGGCCTCCTCCTCGTGCGCGAGATCACCCGCGAGGCGGGTGGGGTGTGCGACGTGGAGCACACGGCGACGGGGGGCAAGGTGATCTGGTCGGCGCTGCCCCTCACCGTCGCCCGGGCGGTCTGAGGGTCACCAGCCCGCTGAGTCGCCCGTCAGTTCCCTGATCGCCGGCCGGGCCGAGTCCAGCACGGTCATGAACCACGCCGAGAACGGGTCCTTCGCATGCCGCTCGGCCAGCTCGCCCGCGCTCACGAAGACCGTCGACCCGACCTCCTCTGGGTCGGGCCGCAGAGCCGACTGCACCATCCCGACGAACAAATGGTTGTACTCCTGCTCCACCAGTCCCGAGTCCGGGTCCGGGTGGTTGTAGCGGACCGTGCCCGCCTCGGCGAGGAGCGACGGGGAGACCCCGAGCTCCTCGAACGTCCGCCGCGCGGCCGCCGCGAAGGGCGCCTCGCCGGGGTAGGGGTGACCACAGCACGTGTTGGACCAGACACCGGGGGAGTGGTACTTGCCCAGCGCCCGCTGCTGCAGCAGCAGCCGCCCTCGCTCGTCGAAGAGGAAGACGGAGAACGCCCGGTGCAGCTGCCCGGGTGGCTGATGGGCCGTGAGCTTCTCCGCCGTGCCGATCGTGGTGCCGTCCTCGTCGACCAGTTCGAGCAAGATGGCTTCAGCGTTGCCGTTCGACGAACTGTGCGTCGCGGTGGCAGGAGTGATCGGCATACCCGTCCTTCGCATCGGTCTTCAAGCCCCAAGTCTGCCGTACCGAACCGGCACTCACGGCACCACGCGTGGTCCCGCACGTCCGGTTCCGCCGCGCGGCCGAGCCGGACATCGCGCCCGGCATCGGCCGGGCGCCCAAAGGGGCCGGACACCTCATCGTTCCCGCCACTACCGGCACAGAACCGTCCAGAACGGGAGTATTCGCCCTTTCACCCGCAAGGGGCGGCCGGGTCGAACGCCGTAGCGCCCGATCCGGTGCCCCGCGCCCGCCGACCGGCCCGCACCCGTGCGCGGCGCCTCCACCACCGGGCGTACGCCGGATCGTCATGCGTCATGCGTCATGCGTCATGCGTCATGCGACATACGTCATGCGTGATGCAGCTGCCAGCCCTGCCACGCCGACTCGACCATCTCGCGCACGCCCCGCCGCGCGGTCCAGCCCAACTCCGTGGCGGCCAGCGCGGCCGAGGCGACCGCGCGCGGCGCGTCACCCGGACGGCGCGGCTCGACGAGCACGGGACGGCCGTCGCCGGTGACCTCGCCGATGAGTGTCAGCAGTTCACGCACCGAGACACCCTCGCCGCGGCCGATGTTCACCGTCAGGTCGCCCGCACTGCCCGGGGTCTCCGAAGAGGCCAGTCGCCGGGCCGCCGCGAGATGTGCCTCGGCGAGATCGGCGACATGGATGTAGTCGCGTACACAGGTGCCGTCCGGCGTCGGATAGTCGTCGCCGAAGATCCGGGGGGCCTCGTCTCGGGTGAGCCGGTCGAAGACCATCGGCACCACGTTGAAGACCCCGGTGTCCGCCAGCTCGGGGGCGGCGGCGCCCGCCACGTTGAAGTAGCGCAGGCACACGGTGTCGATGCCGTGGGCGCGGCCGGCGGCCCGCACCAGCCACTCACCAGCGAGCTTCGTCTCGCCGTAGGGGCTCATCGGGGCACACGGGGTGTCCTCCGTGATGAGGTCCACGTCCGGGTTGCCGTACACGGCCGCGGAGGAGGAGAAGACGAACCGCCGCACACCCGCCCCGGCGACCGCGTCCAGGAGCGTGGCGAGCCCGCCGAGGTTCTCCTGGTAGTAGCGCGTGGGCTGGGCCACGGACTCACCGACCTGCTTGCGCGCGGCCAGGTGCACGACACCCGTCACCGCGTGCTCGGCGAGGACCCGCTTGAGCAACTCCCCGTCCAGCGACGAGCCCTGCACGAGCGGAATGCCCTCGGGCAGCCGGGCGGGAACCCCGGCCGAGAGGTCGTCGAGCGCGAGCACGCGCTCCCCGGCCTCGGTCATGGCACGCGCCACGTGCGCCCCGATGTATCCAGCCCCGCCTGTGATCAGCCATGTCATGGACGCCCACCCTATGCCGGTCCGCATGGTGGGAACGCACATGTGCTCCCCACACAGGGTGCGGCAGCCATGCCCTGAATTGCGTCGGAATAGGCCGTGGTTTGTGGGCCGGGGCCCGAATCCACGATGATGATCGCCGAGGACGTACCGATCAGAACGTGTTGATCGGACCGTGAACGGGCGGTGAACGGCCGCTTCCATTCATCCGATAGCCTCTGCCGACATGCCGCCCGGCCGTCCCAGGGCGCACCCCCACCACGCACCTGCCCGGCGTCGTGCACGCCGGAACCCAGAGGAGTGAGTTCGTCCTGTCGACCGCCATCCTCACCGGTCAGCCGGTCCCCGGATCGTCGCTCGAAGGCGATCTGCGGTCCCTCGGCTTCGACGTGCGGGCCGCCACCGACGCGGCCGACGCCGAGACGCTCCTCGCCGCCGTCCCCGCGGACCAGCGGGTGGCCGTCGTCGACGCCCGCTTCGTGGGCCACGTCCACGCGCTGCGGCTCGGCCTGACCGACCCCCGCTTCGACGCCGCCGCGATCCCCGGCGCCGTCACCGCCAAGCCCGGGGCGCGTCCGGCGCTGGCCCGCGCGCTGCGCATCGCCTCCTCGGACGCGTCGAACGGCTCCGTGGTGGTCGGCATCGTCGCCGACCGGGTCGCGGAGACCCTCGACACCGATCTGCACCGCCCCGAGCTGGGCGAACTCGTCGCCGAGGTCCCCAGGGACCCGCAGGCCCGCAACGAGGCCCGGCAGTCCGTCGCCTCCGTGGACGACGAGGCGATCCGGCTGCGTACCGCCGTCAAGTCCCGTGACGGCTTCTTCACCACGTACTGCATCAGCCCGTACTCCCGCTACCTCGCCCGCTGGTGCGCCCGCCGCGGGCTGACCCCGAACCAGGTCACCACGGCGTCGCTGATCACCGCGCTGATCGCGGCCGGCTGCGCGGCGACGGGCACCCGGGCCGGTTTCGTCGCCGCGGGACTGCTCCTCCTCTTCTCCTTCGTGCTCGACTGCACGGACGGCCAGCTCGCCCGGTACTCCCTGCAGTACTCCACGCTCGGTGCCTGGCTCGACGCGACCTTCGACCGCGCGAAGGAGTACGCCTACTACGCGGGTCTCGCCCTGGGCGCGGCCCGCGGCGGCGACGACGTATGGGCACTGGCCCTCGCCGCGATGGTCCTGCAGACCTGCCGGCACGTCGTCGACTTCTCCTTCAACGAGGCGAACGTCGACAGCACGGCGGCCAACACCAGCCCCACCGCGGCTCTTTCGGGCAAGCTCGACAGCGTCGGCTGGACGGTCTGGCTGCGCCGGATGATCGTCCTGCCCATCGGTGAACGCTGGGCGATGATCGCAGTACTCACCGCGCTCACGACGCCCCGTATCACCTTCTACGTGCTGCTGATCGGCTGCGCGTTCGCGGCGTGCTACACCACGGCGGGCCGGGTGCTGCGCTCCCTGACCCGCAAGGCACGGCGGACCGACCGGGCCGTGCAAGCACTCAGGGACCTCACGGACACCGGGCCGCTCGCCGAACTGTTCGCACGCGTCCTGCCGGGCGGTCCCCGTCTCCTGTCACGGCCCTTCATGGTGATCGGTGCCGTGCTCGTGGTGCTCGGGGCCTGGATCGAGGGACCCGGCTGGTCGACCGTGGTGTGTGCCGTCGTGTACGCCCTGGTGTCCGCGGAGGTCATCGCGCACCCCCTCACGGGCGCCCTCGACTGGCTGCTCCCCCCGCTCTTCCGGGCCGCGGAATACGGCACCGTCCTCCTACTGGCCGCCAAAGCCGACGTGAACGGCGCCCTTCCGGCGGCTTTCGGGCTGGTGGCGGCCGTCGCCTACCATCACTACGACACGGTGTACCGCATCCGCGGCAACGCCGGCGCGCCGCCGCACTGGCTGGTGCGGGCGATCGGCGGGCACGAAGGCAGGACGTTGCTGGTCACCGTCCTGGCCGCGCTGCTCGCCGCAGAAGATTTCAAGGTCGCGCTCACGGCACTCGCCGTGGCCGTGGCTCTGGTGGTGCTCTTCGAGAGCATCCGCTACTGGGTGACCGCCCACAGGCGCGGCGCACCCGCCGTACACGATGAAGGAGAACCCGCATGATCGGCCTCGTGCTGGCTGCCGGCGCCGGACGGCGTCTGCGCCCCTACACCGACACCCTGCCCAAGGCTCTGGTGCCGGTGGGACCCGAAGGCGACGAGGACAGCATCACGGTGCTCGACCTCACCCTCGGTAACTTCGCCGAGATCGGTCTGACCGAGGTCGCGATCATCGTCGGTTACCGCAAGGAAGCCGTCTACGAGCGCCGCGAGGCGCTGGAGCAGAAGTACGGCGTCAAGATCACGCTGATCGACAACGACAAGGCCGAGGAGTGGAACAACGCCTACTCCCTGTGGTGCGGCCGTGACGCGATCAAGCACTCGGTGATCCTCGCCAACGGGGACACCGTGCACCCGGTCTCCGTCGAGAAGACCCTGCTCGCCGCCCGCGGCGACGGCAAGAAGATCATCCTCGCCCTCGACACGGTGAAGTCCCTCGCCGACGAGGAGATGAAGGTCGTCGTCGGCCCCGAGGGCTCCATGACGAAGATCACCAAGCTGATGGACCCCGCCGAGGCGACCGGTGAGTACATCGGCGTGACCCTCATCGAGGGCGACGCCGCCGACGAGCTGGCCGACGCCCTCAAGACGGTCTTCGAGACGGACCCGCAGCAGTTCTACGAGCACGGCTACCAGGAGCTCGTGAACCGCGGCTTCCGGATCGACGTGGCCCCCATCGGCGACGTCAAGTGGGTCGAGATCGACAACCACGAGGACCTCGCCAAGGGACGCGTGATCGCGTGCCAGTACTGACGAGGCTCATCCCCTCGCCGGTCGTCGTCGACATCCGTCCGGGTGCCCTGGACGACCTCTCCGCGGTCCTCGCCGACCAGCGCATCTCGCACTCCGGCAAGCTGGCCGTCGCCATCAGCGGCGGCTCGGGCGCCAAGCTGCGCGAGCGGCTGACCCCGGCGATGCCGGGCGCCGACTGGTTCGAGGTCGGCGGCGGCACGCTGGACGAGGCGATCAAGCTCGGCGACGCCATGAAGAAGGGGCGCTACGACGCGGTCGTGGGCCTCGGCGGCGGCAAGATCATCGACTGTGCGAAGTTCGCCGCGGCCCGGATCGGCCTCCCGCTGGTCGCCGTCGCGACGAACCTCTCGCACGACGGTCTGTGCTCCCCGGTCGCGACCCTCGACAACGACGCGGGCCGCGGCTCGTACGGTGTGCCGAACCCGATCGCCGTGGTCATCGACCTCGACGTGATCCGGGAGGCCCCGGTCCGTTTCGTGCGCTCCGGTATCGGCGACGCCCTGTCCAACATCTCCGCGGTCGCGGACTGGGAGCTGGCCAACCGCGAGAAGGGCGAGCAGATCGACGGCCTCGCCGCCGCGATGGCCCGTCAGGCGGGCGAGGCCGTGCTGCGGCATCCGGGCGGCGTCGGCGACGACGGCTTCCTCCAGGTGCTCGCCGAGGGCCTGGTCCTCACCGGTATCTCCATGTCGGTCGCGGGCGACTCCCGTCCGGCGTCCGGCGCCTGCCACGAGATCAACCACGGCTTCGACCTGCTCTTCCCCAAGCGTGCCGCCAGCCACGGTGAGCAGTGCGGTCTGGGCGCGGCCTTCGCGATGCACCTGCGCGGTGCCCGCGAGGAGTCGGCGTACATGGCCGAGGTCCTGCGGCGCCACGGGCTGCCCGTGCTGCCTGAGGAGATCGGCTTCACCCCGGACGAGTTCGTCCAGGTCGTGGAGTTCGCTCCGTCGACCAGGCCGGGCCGCTACACGATCCTCGAACACCTCGACCTCTCCACCGACCAGATCAGGGACGCATACGCCGACTATGCAAAAGCCATCGGTAGCTGAGCTCCGCCCGGTCGTGCACCCCCCGGGTGTCAAGGACCGGCGGAGCGGCGAGCACTGGGGAGGCCGGCTCTACATGCGCGAGATCTCGCTGCGCATCGACCGGCACCTGGTGAACACCAAGGTCACGCCCAACCAGCTGACCTACGTGATGACCGTCTTCGGCGTGCTCGCCGCCCCGGCCCTGCTGGTGCCGGGCATCCCGGGCGCCCTGCTCGGCGTACTGATGGTCCAGCTGTACCTGCTGTTCGACTGCGTCGACGGCGAGATCGCCCGCTGGCGCAAGCAGTACTCGATGACCGGTGTGTACGTCGACCGTGTCGCCGCCTACCTGTGCGACGCCGCGGTCCTGGTCGGCTTCGGCCTGCGCGCGGCGGACCTGTGGGGCACCGGGCGGATCGACTGGCTGTGGGCGTTCCTCGGCACGCTCGCCGCCCTCGGCGCCGTGCTGATCAAGTCGGAGACCGACCTCGTCGGTGTCGCCCGCCACCAGACCGGCAAGGCGCCGGTCCAGGAGTCGGCGTCCGAGCCGCGGTCCTCCGGCATGGCGCTGGCCCGCCGGGCCGCGGGTGCGCTCAAGTTCCACCGGCTCGTCCTCGGTATCGAGGCCTCCCTGCTGATCCTGGTCCTCGCGGTCCTGGACACGGTCCGGGACGACCTGTTCTTCTCGCGGCTCGGTGTCGCGGTCCTGGCCGGCATCGCGATGCTGCAGACCGTGCTGCACCTGGTGTCCATCCTCGCTTCGAGCAGGCTGAAGTGAGTACGGCCACGAAGGTCGGCGCGGTGATCATCACCATGGGCAACCGCCCCGACGAACTCCGCGCCCTCCTCGACTCGGTCGCCAAGCAGGACGGCGGCCCGGTCGAGGTGGTCGTGGTCGGCAACGGCTCGCCCGTCCCGGACGTCACGGGCTCCATACCGGGTGTCCGCACGGTCGAACTGCCGGAGAACCTCGGCATCCCCGGCGGCCGCAACGTCGGCATCGAGGCGTTCGGCCCCGGCGGCACCGACGTGGACATCCTGCTCTTCCTGGACGACGACGGCCTCCTGGCCCGCCACGACACCGCCGAGCTGTGCCGGCAGGCCTTCGCGGCCGACCCGGAACTGGGCATCATCAGCTTCCGTATCGCCGACCCCGAGACCGGGATCACCCAGCGCCGCCACGTGCCGCGGCTGCGCGCCTCCGACCCGATGCGCGACTCCCGCGTCACCACCTTCCTCGGCGGCGCCAACGCCGTCCGTACGAAGGTGCTCGCCGAGGTCGGCGGGCTCCCCGAGGAGTTCTTCTACGCCCATGAGGAGACCGACCTCGCCTGGCGGGCCCTCGACGCGGGCTGGATGATCGACTACCGCTCGGACATGGTGCTCAACCACCCCACGACCGCACCCTCGCGGCACGCGGTCTACCACCGGATGGTCGCCCGCAACCGCGTCTGGCTCGCCCGCCGCAACCTGCCCGCGCCGCTGGTCCCCGTGTACCTCGGCGTGTGGATGCTGCTCACGCTCGCCCGTCGGCCCTCGCGCCCGGCCCTGAAGGCCTGGTTCGGCGGTTTCAAGGAGGGCTGGACCAGCCCGTGCGGCCCCCGGCGCCCCATGAAGTGGCGTACGGTATGGCGCCTGACCCGTCTGGGCCGACCACCCGTCATCTGACACGCTCGATATCTGAGAGCATTCGGGCCGTACCCCGGTCCCTGTCTTTGGCCTACGCCCTACCAGGCCGCGCACCTTGAGGACGAAAGTTTCCCTGTGAGTGAGACAACGCATGACGGCGGCGTCGCGGTGAGCGCCCCCCCGTCCCCCGATGAAGGGCTCTCCGCGGCGGACCTCGCCGCCAAGTACGGGCTGGCCGTCAGCGGCGCCCGCCCCGGACTCGTCGAGTACGTCCGTCAGCTCTGGGGACGGCGTCACTTCATCCTCGCCTTCTCGCAGGCGAAGCTCACCGCCCAGTACAGCCAGGCCAAGCTCGGCCAGCTGTGGCAGGTGGCCACACCGCTGCTGAACGCGGCCGTGTACTTCCTGATCTTCGGCCTGATCCTGAAGGCCGACCGCGGCATGGAGCGGGAGGTCTACATCCCGTTCCTGGTGACGGGCGTCTTCGTCTTCACCTTCACCCAGAGCTCGGTGATGGCGGGCGTGCGCGCGATCTCCGGGAACCTCGGACTCGTGAGGGCGCTGCACTTCCCGCGCGCCGCGCTGCCGATCTCGTTCTCGCTGCAGCAGCTCCAGCAGCTGCTCTTCTCGATGATCGTGCTGTTCGTCGTGGCCGTCGGCTTCGGCAGCTACCCCCGGCTGTCCTGGCTGCTGATCATCCCCGTACTGGTGCTGCAGTTCCTCTTCAACACCGGTCTCGCGATGATCATGGCCAGGATGGGCGCCAAGACCCCGGACCTCGCCCAGCTCATGCCGTTCGTGATGCGTACGTGGATGTACGCGTCCGGTGTCATGTTCTCGATCCCCCTGATGCTCGAAGAGCACCCCAAGTGGATCGCCGACGTCCTCCAGTACAACCCGGCCGCCATCTACATGGACCTGATGCGCTTCGCGCTGATCGACGGCTACGGTCCCGCGTCGAAGGTCCTGCCGCCGCACGTGTGGGCGGTCGCGGGCGGCTGGGCCGTCCTCGTCGCCGTCGGCGGTTTCGTGTACTTCTGGAAGGCTGAGGAGCGTTACGGCCGTGGCTGAGCAGAACGACAGGAACCCCCTGATCCCGACCGTCATCGCGGACGAGCTGCACATCGTCTACCGCGTCAACGGCGCCAAGACCGGCAAGGGCAGCGCCACCTCCGCCCTCAGCCGCATACTCCGGCGCGGCGAGGAGCGAGGCGTCCGCAAGGTGCACGCCGTGCGCGGTGTCTCCTTCAAGTCCTACCGCGGTGAGGCCATCGGACTCATCGGATCCAACGGCTCCGGCAAGTCGACCCTGCTGAGGGCCATCGCCGGACTGCTCCCCGCGGAGAAGGGCCACGTCTACACCGACGGCCAGCCCTCGCTCCTCGGCGTCAACGCGGCCCTGATGAACGACCTCACGGGCGAGCGGAACGTGATCCTCGGCGGACTGGCCATGGGCATGTCCCGTGAGCAGATCAGGGAGCGCTACCAGAGCATCGTCGACTTCTCGGGCATCAACGAGAAGGGCGACTTCATCACCCTGCCCATGCGCACCTACTCCTCCGGCATGGCCGCCCGGCTGCGCTTCTCCATCGCCGCCGCCAAGGACCACGACGTCCTCATGATCGACGAGGCCCTCGCGACCGGCGACCGCAAGTTCCAGAAGCGCTCCGAGGCCCGGATCCGGGAGCTCCGCAAGGAGGCCGGCACGGTCTTCCTCGTCAGCCACAACAACAAGTCCATCCGTGACACGTGCGACCGCGTCCTGTGGCTGGAGCGCGGCGAGCTGCGCCTGGACGGACCGACCGACGAGGTCCTCAAGGAGTACGAGAAGTTCACGGGCAAGTAGCCCGAGTCGTAGAAGAACCACGCAGGGCCCTGCCGGAACGGTTCGGCGGGGCCCTGCGTCTGCAAAGGAAACGCCAACTCCGGGCGCCCGTAGGAATCTTGACGTCAATCGGTGTGTTCTTGTGATGTGCAGGACACCCCGGCGGAGCACGACCGGTTGTACAACGTAAGCTGTACCGGTGCTGATTCGCGGCAAGTGGGGCGATACTGCGCGACACCAGGCATAGGGTCTGCCGCGCGGACGGCCGGGCGGCGTGTCCGAAATAGTCACCATTGGGTCAGCAGTGTAGAACGGGAGATGTGACGGCGATGGCTACGGAAACTCTCCAGCTCCGCTGCGCGTGTGCCGTCCGTGCGTGTGCCGTCCGCGGCCCGGGCGGCGGGCGATGACACCGGCCGCAACGGCACGCGCCGGTGACCCGGAGCGCAGCACCCTCGACAAGGCCGCGGACGAGAACTTCCCCGTGGCGCCGTTCTTCCTGCCCCGGGCCTGGCGGGCCGACCTCATGGCCGTCTACGGCTTCGCCCGGCTCGTCGACGACATCGGCGACGGAGACCTCGCCCCCGGCGGCGCGGACGCCCGCCTCCTCGGCGTGTCCCCCGAAGAGGCGAAGGACCGGCTCGTCCTGCTGGACGCCTTCGAGGCCGACCTGCGCAAGGTCTTCGACTCCACTCCGCGCCACCCGCTCCTGCGCCGCCTGCAGCCCACGGTCCGCCGCACCGGCCTGACCCCCGAGCCCTTCCTCGGCCTGATCGCGGCGAACCGCCAGGACCAGCTCGTCAAGCGGTACGAGACCTACGACGACCTCCTCGCCTACTGCGAGCTGTCCGCGAACCCGGTCGGCCGGCTCGTCCTGTCCGTCACCGGCACCTCGACCCCCGAGCGGGTCCGCCTCTCCGACGCCGTCTGCACCGCCCTGCAGATCGTCGAGCACCTCCAGGACGTCGCCGAGGACCTCGGCCGCGACCGCATCTACCTTCCCGCCGAGGACATGAAGCGCTTTCACGTCCAGGAGGCGGATCTCGCCACGCCCACGGCAGGCGCATCGGCGCGCGCACTGGTTGCATACGAAGCAGAACGCGCCCGGAACCTCCTGAATGAAGGCACCCCCCTCGTGGGTAGCGTCCACGGCAGGCTGAAGCTGCTGCTCGCGGGGTTCGTGGCAGGAGGAAGGGCGGCAATCCGGGCGATCGCCGCCGCCGAATACGACGTACTTCCCGGCCCGCCGAAGCCCGGCAAGATCCAGTTGCTGCGCGAGGTGGGAGTGACTCTGCGAGGAGAGGGGTGATCCGGACCGTGGAGTCGGAACCACACATGTCCGCACCGGTACTCGCCGCTTACGGCTACTGCGAGGCGGTCACCGGGCAGCAGGCCCGGAATTTCGCGTACGGCATCCGGCTGCTGCCGACGCCCAAGCGCCGGGCCATGTCGGCGCTGTACGCGTTCTCACGGCGCGTCGACGACATCGGCGACGGCACGCTCGCCCCCGAGGTCAAGGCGAAGCGACTGGAGGAGACCCGGGCGCTGCTCGGGCGGATCCGCGACGGCTCGGTCGACGAGGACGACACCGATCCGGTCGCCGTCGCCCTGCGGCACACGGCCGACCACTTCCCGGTGCCGCTCGACGGCCTCGACGAACTCATCGACGGCGTGCTCATGGACGTCCGCGGCGAGACGTACGAGACCTGGGACGACCTGAAGGTCTACTGCCGCTGCGTCGCAGGCGCCATCGGCCGGCTCTCGCTCGGCGTCTTCGGTACGGAACCGGGGGCGCGCGGCGCCGAGCGCGCGCCGGAGTACGCGGACACCCTCGGGCTCGCGCTGCAACTGACCAACATCCTGAGAGACGTTCGCGAGGACGCAGAGAACGGGCGTACGTATCTGCCCGCGGACGACCTCGCGAAGTTCGGCTGCTCGGCCGGGTTCGAGGGATCGCGACCGCCGGAGGGCTCCGACTTCGCGGGCCTCGTGCACTTCGAGGTGCGCCGGGCCCGCGCGCTCTTCGCCGAGGGCTACCGGCTGCTGCCCATGCTGGACCGCCGCAGCGGCGCCTGTGTCGCCGCGATGGCGGGCATCTACCGCCGCCTCCTGGACCGTATCGAGCGCGAGCCGGAGGCCGTCCTGCGCGGCCGGGTCTCGCTCCCCGGACGCGAGAAGGCGTACGTCGCCGTGCGCGGCCTCTCCGGCCTCGACGCCCGGCACGTCTCCCGCCGAACCGTCAGGAGGCGCGCTTGATGGACACTTCGCCCCAAGGTGACGCAAGTACCTGGAAACGGCGCGCAACCCTCCAGCCCGGGACTGCGTCCCTGACTGCATCGGCCGCCCGTGCCCCGCTCCACCGGCACGCCGAGGCCGCGGGGGAAGGTGCACGATGAACGACACCACGCAGGACGAGGGGCCCGATACGGGCTCCCCGGGACGCCCCACGACGGCTGTGGTGGTCGGCGGGGGGCTCGCGGGAACGACCGCGGCGCTCGCGCTGGCCGACGCCGGAGTCCGGGTGACGCTGCTCGAAGGCAGGCCCCGCCTGGGCGGGCTCGCCTTCTCGTTCCAGCGCGACGGACTCACCGTGGACAACGGCCAGCATGTGTATCTGCGCTGCTGCACGGCGTACCGCTGGTTCCTCGACCGCGTCGAAGGAGCGGCGCTCGCGCCGCTGCAGGACCGTCTCGACGTGCCCGTCCTCGACGCCGAGGCCCCGGCCGGACGACGGCTCGGCAGAATCGGCCGGACGGCGCTGCCCGTCCCGCTGCATCTGGCGCGCAGCCTCGCGACCTACCCGCATCTGTCGCTCGCCGAGCGCGCCAGGGTCGGCCGTGCCGCTCTGGCGCTCAAGGGACTCGACCCCGCCGACCCGGCGCTCGACGCGCAGAGCTTCGGTGGCTGGCTGACCGAGCACGGTCAGTCCGACCGGGCCATCGAGGCACTGTGGGACCTGGTGGGGGTCGCCACCCTCAACGCGGTGGCCGGCGACGCCTCGCTCGGGCTCGCCGCGATGGTGTTCAAGACCGGTCTGCTGTCCGACCCGGGCGCCGCCGACATCGGCTGGGCGCGCGTCCCGCTGGGTGAACTGCACGACCGTCTGGCCCGCAAGGCGCTCGACTCCGCGGGAGTCCGTACCGAGGTCCGTACACGAGTCACCTCCATCTCCTCACACGAGAACGGCCGTTGGAGCGTTCAGGTTCCCGGCGAGACGCTCGACGCCGACACGGTCGTGCTCGCCGTGCCGCAGCGCGAGGCCCACGATCTGCTGCCGGCGGGCGCGCTGGACGCCCCGGAGCGGCTGCTGGAGATCGGCACGGCCCCCATCCTCAACATCCACGTCGTGTACGACCGCAAGGTGCTGAGCACGCCGTTCTTCGCCGCGCTCGGCTCCCCGGTGCAGTGGGTCTTCGACCGCACCGAGGCGTCCGGGCTCAAGGAGGGCCAGTACCTCGCACTGTCCCAGTCGGCCGCGCAGGACGAGATCGACGCACCGGTCGCGGCACTGCGCGAGCGCTACCTGCCGGAACTGGAACGGCTGCTGCCGCACACCAGGGACGCCGGGGTCCGGGACTTCTTCGTGACCAGGGAGCGGACGGCGACGTTCGCCCCGACCCCAGGCGTCGGACGGCTGCGGCCCGGCGCCCGCACCAAGGCACCCGGCCTGTACCTGGCCGGCGCGTGGACCGCCACAGGGTGGCCCGCGACCATGGAGAGTGCGGTCCGCAGCGGAGTGAGCGCGGCCGACGCCGCCCTCGGCGCGCTGGGCCGGCCACGCGACCACCTCTTCGAGCTCTTCGAGGAGGCGGCGTGACGCTCGATCAGAGCGACGGGGCCACCGTCGCCCGCTCCGGCACCGGCCCCCGCACCCCCCGTATCGCAAATAGAGGAGAGACTGTGCCCACTGTGCCCCCGGCATCGAAGGCTGCCGACGCGGTGGACGTGACCGCGCTCCTGGAGCGCGGCCGGACCCTGGCCTCACCTGTACTGCGGGCGGCCATCGACCGCCTCGCACCGCCCATGGACACCGTCGCCGCCTACCACTTCGGCTGGATCGACGCCGAGGGCAACCCTGCCGAGGGCGACGGCGGCAAGGCCGTGCGCCCCGCTCTCGCCGTGCTGTCCGCCGAGGCCGCCGGAGCAGCCCCCGAGGTGGGCGTGCCGGGCGCGGTCGCCGTCGAGCTGGTGCACAACTTCTCCCTCCTGCACGACGACCTGATGGACGGCGACGAGCAGCGCCGCCACCGTGACACCGTCTGGAAGGTGCACGGCCCCGCCCAGGCGATCCTCGTCGGCGACGCCCTGTTCGCGCTGGCCAACGAACTGCTCCTGGAACTCGGCACGGTCGAGGCGGGCCGCGCCACCCGCCGGCTGACCACCGCCACCCGCGCGCTGATCGACGGCCAGGCCCAGGACATCTCCTACGAGCACCGCGACCGCGTCAGCGTCGAGGAGTGCCTGGAGATGGAGGGCAACAAGACCGGCGCCCTGCTCGCCTGCGCCTGCTCCATCGGCGCGGTCCTCGGCGGCGCCGACGACCGCACGGCGGACACGCTGGAGAAGTACGGCTACCACCTCGGCCTCGCCTTCCAGGCCGTCGACGACCTCCTCGGCATCTGGGGCGACCCGGTGGCCACCGGCAAGCAGACCTGGAGCGACCTGCGCCAGCGCAAGAAGTCCCTGCCCGTCGTGGCGGCGCTCGCGGCCGGCGGCCCGGCCTCGGAGCGGCTGGGCGAACTGCTCGCCGCGGACGCCAAGAGCAGTGACTTCGAGAACTTCTCCGAGGAGGAGTTCGCCGTGCGCGCCGCGCTCATCGAGGAGGCGGGCGGCCGCGAGTGGACCGCCCAGGAGGCGCGCCGACAGCACACCGTCGCCGTCGAGGCCCTCGACACGATCGACATGCCGGACCGCGTGCGGGCCCAGTTCGTGGAGCTCGCCGACTTCGTCGTCGTACGAAAGAGATGATCACTATCGGTCGAATAGCCCTCGCGTAGTCGCCGGCCGGTGCTGCGGAAGAACGAGCACCGGCCGACGGCGGACCCAGCAGAGACATGCCACTGCACGAAGGGGAAGCCATGACAGCGACGACCGACGGAAGCACCGGAGCCCTCCCGCCCCGCGCAGCCTCGGCCAGCGACATCCGGACAGAATCGACTCCCGCGGCGGCCGGGACAGCCGATATCCGAGAGACCGCCACGCACGCGATACAGCGTGCCACCGACTTCCTGCTCACCACGCAGGACGCCGAGGGCTGGTGGAAGGGCGACCTGGAGACCAACGTCACCATGGACGCCGAAGACCTGCTGCTCCGTCAGTTCCTGGGCATCGACGACGAGAAGACCACACAGGCCGCCGCGCTGTTCATCCGCGGCGAACAGCGCGAGGACGGCACCTGGGCCTCCTTCTACGGCGGACCCGGCGAACTCTCCACCACCGTCGAGGCGTACGTGGCCCTGCGGCTGGCCGGGGACCTGCCGGACGATCCGCACATGGCGCGGGCGTCCGCCTGGATCCGGGAGCGCGGCGGCATCGCGGCGGCGCGGGTCTTCACCCGGATCTGGCTGGCCCTGTTCGGCTGGTGGAAGTGGGACGACCTCCCCGAACTGCCCCCGGAGCTCATCTGGTTCCCGAAGTGGATGCCGCTCAACATCTACGACTTCGGCTGCTGGGCCCGGCAGACCATCGTGCCGCTCACCGTCGTTTCCGCGAAGCGCCCGGTCCGTCCGGCGCCCTTCACGCTGGACGAGCTGCACGTGGATCCCCGTAACCCCAACCCGGTCAAACCCTTCGCCCCGGTGGCGAGTTGGGACGGCGCGTTCCAGCGGCTCGACCGGGCCCTGCACGCCTACCGCAAGGTCGCCCCGCGCAGGCTGCGCCGGGCCGCGATGAACACCGCGGCCCGCTGGATCATCGAGCGCCAGGAGAACGACGGGTGCTGGGGCGGCATCCAGCCGCCCGCCGTCTACTCGGTCATCGCGCTGTACCTGCTCGGCTACGACCTCGAACACCCCGTGATGCGCGAGGGACTTGCCTCCCTGGACCGCTTCGCCGTGTGGCGCGAGGACGGCGCCCGGATGATCGAGGCCTGTCAGTCACCGGTGTGGGACACCTGCCTGGCGACCATCGCGCTCGCCGACGCGGGCGTGCCCGCCGACCACCCGCAGATGGTGCGGGCGGCGGACTGGATGCTCGGGGAGGAGATCGTCCGCCCCGGCGACTGGGCGGTCAAGAGGCCCGGACTGCCGCCCGGCGGCTGGGCGTTCGAGTTCCACAACGACAACTACCCCGACATCGACGACACCGCCGAAGTGGTCCTCGCGCTGCGCCGGGTCAGACACCACGACCCGGAGCGCGTGGAGAAGGCCATCGGGCGTGGGGTGCGCTGGAACCTCGGCATGCAGTCGAAGAACGGCGCGTGGGGCGCCTTCGACGTCGACAACACCAGTCCCTTCCCCAACCGGCTGCCGTTCTGCGACTTCGGCGAGGTCATCGACCCGCCGTCCGCCGACGTCACCGCGCACGTCGTGGAGATGCTCGCCGTCGAGGGCCTGGCCCACGACCCGCGCACCCGCCGGGGCATCGAGTGGCTGCTCGCCGAACAGGAGGCGAACGGCTCCTGGTTCGGCCGCTGGGGCGTCAACTACGTATACGGCACAGGGTCGGTGGTGCCCGCACTGGTCGCCGCCGGACTGCCCGGCTCGCATCCCGCGATCCGGCGGGCGGTGGCCTGGCTGGAGACCGTGCAGAACGACGACGGGGGCTGGGGCGAGGACCTGCGCTCCTACCACGACGTCGCCGAGTGGAGCGGCCGGGGCGAGTCGACCGCCTCCCAGACCGCGTGGGCGCTGCTGGCGCTGCTCGCGGCCGGGGAGCGGGAGTCCAAGGCCGTCGAGCGCGGCATCGCCTGGCTCGCACAGACCCAGCTGGCGGACGGCTCCTGGGACGAGCCGTACTTCACCGGCACCGGATTCCCGTGGGACTTCTCCATCAACTACCACCTCTACCGGCAGGTGTTCCCGCTCACCGCACTCGGCCGGTACGTCAACGGCGAACCGTTCGCCGACCTGCAGAGCGGCGCCCAGAGCGCCTTCGGCAGGGCGAGCTGATGAGCGCGACACCGGGCGCCGCCCCGCTGCTGATCGCCTGCGCGCTGGGCATCGAGCGGTTCGCCCTGCGCACGGGCGGCGACCGGGACGGCGCCGACGGACCGGTCACCGTGCTGCGTACGGGCATGGGTCCCGCGGCGGCCGAGCGGGCGGTCGGCAGGGTGCTGGCCGGTCCCGCGATGCGCGGGGCGGCCGTCCTGGCCACGGGCTTCTGCGCCGGGCTCGCCCCCGGAATGCATCCGGGGGACCTGATCGTCGCCGAGGAGACCCGGGACGTGCACGGCAGTACGCCGTGCGTGGGCACCGGCCTGCTCGTCGGGGAACTGCGGCGGGCGGTGCCCGGACGCGCCGTCCACACGGGACCGCTCGCCGGCTCCGATCACGTGGTCCGAGGCCCCGAACGGTCTGCTCTGTACGCGACCGGCGCGATCGCGGTCGACATGGAGTCGGCGGCGACGCTCCGCAGCGCGGTCCGCGCGGGCGAGCGCCCGGTTGCCGCCGTACGGGTGGTCGTGGACGCCCCGGAACATGAACTCGTCCGGATCGGCACGGTACGCGGTGGAATATCAGCCTTCCGTGTTCTTCGTGCCGTTCTTCCTGTTTTCTATGAATGGCACCGTTCTTCGCTGCTCCCCAGGAGGTGAGCCAGATGGCCATGCCGCTTCGCCAGACCATCAAGGTCGCGACGTATCTCATGGAACAGAAACTCCGCAAGCGGGACAAGTTTCCGCTGATCGTCGAACTGGAACCGCTGTACGCCTGCAATCTCGCGTGCGAGGGCTGCGGCAAGATCCAGCATCCGGCCGGAGTGCTCAAGCAGCGCATGCCGGTGGCGCAGGCCGTGGGGGCCGTGCTCGAATCGGGTGCGCCGATGGTGTCCATCGCTGGCGGCGAGCCCTTGATGCACCCTCATATCGACGAGATCGTGCGGCAGTTGGTGGCGAAGAAGAAGTACATCTTCCTGTGCACCAACGCCATGCTGCTGCGCAAGAAGATGGACAAGTTCACGCCGTCGCCGTACTTCGCGTTCGCCGTGCACATCGACGGGCTGCGGGAGCGGCACGACGAGTCCGTCGCCAAGGAGGGGGTGTTCGACGAGGCGGTCGCGGCCATCAAGGAGGCCAAGCGGCGCGGCTTCCGGGTGACCACCAACTCGACCTTCTTCAACACCGACACCCCGCAGACCATCATCGAGGTGCTGAACTACCTCAATGACGACCTGAAGGTGGACGAGATGATGATCTCGCCCGCCTACGCCTACGAGAAGGCCCCCGACCAGGAGCACTTCCTGGGCGTGGAACAGACCCGCGAACTGTTCAAGAAGGCGTTCGCGGGCGGCAACCGGCTCCGCTGGCGGCTCAACCACTCCCCGCTCTTCCTGGACTTCCTGGAGGGCAAGGTCGACTTCCCCTGCACGGCGTGGGCGATCCCCAACTACTCCCTCTTCGGCTGGCAGAAACCCTGCTACCTGATGAGCGACGGGTACGTCACGACGTACAAGGACCTCATCGAGAAGACCGACTGGGACGCCTACGGCCGCGGCAAGGACCCGCGGTGCGCCAACTGCATGGCGCACTGCGGTTACGAGCCGACGGCGGTCATGGCCACCATGGGCTCCCTCAAGGAGTCGCTGCGGGCCGCCCGCGAGACCGTCTCGGGAAACCGCGGGTGACGTGATGACCGCCATCTCCTTGGGCCTCCCCGAGGTGCCGGTCCGGCCGATCGCGGAACGCCGTGTCTCACGGCGGATCCAGGTCGGACCGGTGGCGGTCGGGGGCGGATCGCCCGTCTCGGTGCAGTCGATGACGACCACGCGTACGTCGGACATCGGCGCCACCCTGCAGCAGATCGCCGAACTCACCGCGTCCGGCTGCCAGATCGTCCGCGTCGCCTGCCCCACGCAGGACGACGCGGACGCGCTGGCCACCATCGCGCGCAAGTCGCAGATCCCGGTGATCGCGGACATCCACTTCCAGCCGAAGTACGTGTTCGCCGCGATCGAGGCGGGCTGCGCGGCGGTCCGGGTCAACCCCGGCAACATCAAGCAGTTCGACGACAAGGTGAAGGAGATCGCGCGGGCCGCCCACGACCACGGCACGCCGATCCGCATCGGGGTCAACGCCGGTTCGCTGGACCGGCGTCTGCTCCAGAAGTACGGCAAGGCCACACCCGAGGCGCTGGTCGAGTCGGCGCTGTGGGAGGCGTCCCTCTTCGAGGAGCACGGCTTCCGGGACATCAAGATCTCGGTCAAGCACAACGACCCGGTCGTGATGGTCAACGCCTACCGGCAGCTCGCGGCGCGGTGCGACTACCCGCTGCACCTCGGCGTGACCGAGGCGGGCCCCGCCTTCCAGGGGACCATCAAGTCCGCGGTCGCCTTCGGGGCGCTGCTCGGCGAGGGCATCGGAGACACCATCCGGGTGTCCCTGAGCGCCCCGCCCGCCGAGGAGTGCAAGGTCGGCATCCAGATCCTGGAGTCGCTGGGGCTGCGGCAGCGGCGTCTGGAGATCGTGTCCTGTCCGTCCTGCGGGCGGGCCCAGGTCGACGTCTACAAGCTCGCCGACGAGGTCACGGCCGGCCTGGAGGGCATGGAAGTGCCCCTGCGCGTCGCGGTCATGGGCTGCGTCGTCAACGGGCCGGGAGAAGCACGGGAGGCGGACCTGGGGGTCGCCTCCGGCAACGGCAAAGGACAGATCTTCGTCAGGGGCGAGGTCATCAGGACCGTCCCCGAGTCGAAGATCGTGGAGACCCTCATCGACGAGGCGATGAAGATCGCCGAGCAGATGGAGGCGGACGGCGTCGCATCGGGCGAGCCGGAGGTCACGGTGCCGGGGCAACCCGCCGGCACCGCGAGTTAGCTGCAGAACGGACCGAGAGGGGGCCGAGCGTGACGATTCTGGAGACCATCCGGGGACCACGCGACCTGAAGGCGCTGTCCGAGACCCAGATAGGCCAAGTGGCCGAGGAGATCCGGGAGTTCCTGGTGCACGCGGTCGCCAGGACCGGCGGACACCTGGGACCCAACCTGGGGGTGGTGGAACTGTCCATCGCGCTCCACCGGGTCTTCGAGTCACCGACCGACCGCATCCTGTGGGACACCGGCCACCAGAGCTATGTGCACAAGCTGCTGACCGGACGTCAGGACTTCTCCAAACTGCGCAGCAAGGGCGGCCTCTCCGGCTACCCCTCGCGCGAGGAGTCCGAGCACGACATCATCGAGAACAGCCACGCGTCCACCGCGCTCGGCTGGGCCGACGGGCTCGCCAAGGCCCGCCAGGTGCAGGGGGCGAAGGGGCACGTCGTCGCGGTCATCGGCGACGGCGCGCTCACCGGCGGCATGGCCTGGGAGGCGCTGAACAACATCGCCGCCGCCAAGGACCGCCCGCTCATCATCGTCGTCAACGACAACGAACGCTCGTACTCGCCGACCATCGGCGGCCTCGCCAACCACCTGGCGACCCTGCGCACCACCGACAGCTACGAGAAGGTGCTGGCCTGGGGCAAGGACGTCCTGCTGCGCACCCCCGTCGTCGGCGGCACGCTCTACGAGTCGCTGCACGGCGCGAAGAAGGGCTTCAAGGACGCGTTCGCCCCACAGGGCATGTTCGAGGACCTGGGCCTGAAGTACGTCGGGCCGATCGACGGGCACGACACGGGCGCGGTCGAGTCGGCGCTGCGGCGCGCGAAACGCTTCCACGGGCCCGTACTCATCCACTGCCTGACCGAGAAGGGACGCGGTTACGAGCCCGCGCTCGCGCACGAGGAGGACCGCTTCCACACGGTCGGCGTCATGGACCCGCTCACCTGCGAGCCCCTGGCCCCCTCCAACGGCCCGTCCTGGACCTCGGTGTTCGGCGACGAGATCGTGCGCATCGGCGAGGAACGCGAGGACGTCGTGGCGATCACGGCGGCCATGCTGCACCCCGTCGGGCTCGCGAAGTTCGCCGAGAAGTTCCCCGACCGGGTGTGGGACGTCGGCATCGCCGAGCAGCACGCCGCCGTGTCCGCGGCCGGCCTCGCGACCGGCGGGCTGCATCCGGTCGTCGCCGTGTACGCGACCTTCCTCAACCGGGCCTTCGACCAGCTCCTCATGGATGTCGCGCTGCACCGCTGCGGCGTGACCTTCGTGCTGGACCGGGCCGGGATCACCGGCGTCGACGGTGCCTCCCACAACGGCATGTGGGACCTGTCCATCCTCCAGGTCGTACCCGGACTCAGGATCGCCGCGCCGCGCGACGCCGACCAGCTCCGGGCCCAGCTGCGCGAGGCCGTCGCCGTGGACGACGCCCCCACGCTGATCCGCTTCCCCAAGGAGTCGGTGGGGCCCGAGGTCCCGGCGGTCGACCGGGTCGGCGGAGTGGACGTGCTGCACCGGGGCGAGCGGTCCGACGTGCTGCTCGTCGCCGTCGGCGTGATGGCACCGGTGTGCCTCCACGCGGCCGAACTTCTGGAGGCCCGGGGCATCGGCTGCACGGTGGTGGACCCGCGCTGGGTCAAACCCGTCGACCCCGCGCTGCCCGGCCTCGCCGCCGGGCACCGGCTGGTCGCGGTCGTGGAGGACAACAGCCGGGCCGCCGGAGTGGGCGCGGCGGTCGCGCTCGCCCTCGGGGACGCCGAAGTCGATGTGCCGGTACGGAGGTTCGGCATCCCCGAACAGTTCCTCGCGCACGCCAAGCGGGGCGAAGTGCTGGCGGACATCGGGCTGACCCCCGTCGAGATCGCGAGCCGGATCAGCGCGAGCCTGGCCGTACGGGAGGCCGACGGGCCGGCCGAGGCGGGCGGCGTGGCCGAGGCGGCCGGGAGGCGGGAGGCCGACCACCGGGACGCATCCCCGGGCAGCGGTCCCGCCGTCGGACGGTCCGGGCGGCGCGTCGGCACGGGCGCGGCGCCGACCTCCGACGGGCGGGCCGCGGCGAAACGCGCGCGGAGGGCACCGGGCGCCGGGCGGCGCGCCGCCGGGAAGCAGGGTGCCGGCGGGGAGGGCGAGGCCGACGGGAAGGGTGAGGCCGGCGGGAAGCGGGGGACCGGGAAACAGGGTGCCGTCGGCAAGCCGGCCGCACAGACGCGTGTGTCCAAGGAGAAGCCGGAATGACCACCAGCAAGTCCCAGGAGTTCGACCTCGGCAGCCTCATCGCCGGGCGCGGGGCGGAGCGCTACGAGCTGCACGCCAAGTACCTGAACCACCAGCTGCCGCGCATGCTGCGCACCATCGGCTTCGACAAGGTCTACGAACGGGCCGAGGGCGCCCACTTCTGGGACGCGGACGACAACGACTACCTGGACATGCTCGCCGGGTTCGGGGTGATGGGCCTCGGCCGCCATCACCCCGTCGTCCGCAAGGCACTGCACGACGTCCTCGACGCCCAGCTCGCCGACCTCACCCGCTTCGACTGCCAGCCCCTGCCAGGACTGCTCGCGGAGAAGCTGCTGACGCACAGCCCGCACCTGGACCGGGTGTTCTTCGGCAACAGCGGAACGGAGGCCGTCGAGACCGCGCTGAAGTTCGCCCGCTACGCCACCGGCAGGCCGCGCGTCCTGTACTGCGCACACGCCTTCCACGGTCTGACCACCGGGTCCCTGTCCGTCAACGGCGAGGACGGCTTCCGCGACGGCTTCGCCCCGCTGCTGCCCGACACGGCGGTCCCGCTCGGCGACCTCGACGCCCTGGAGGTGGAGCTGAAGAAGGGCGACGTCGCCGCGCTGATCGTCGAACCCATTCAGGGCAAGGGCGTGCACGAGTCGCCGCCCGGCTATCTGCGCGACGCCCAGGAGCTGCTGCACAAACACAAGGCGCTGCTCATCGCGGACGAGGTGCAGACCGGGCTCGGCCGGACCGGGGACTTCTACGCCTACCAGCACGAGGACGGGGTCGAGCCTGACCTGGTCTGTGTGGCGAAGGCGCTGTCGGGCGGTTACGTGCCCGTGAGCGCCACCCTCGGCAAGGACTGGATCTTCAAGAAGGTCTACTCGTCCATGGACCGGGTCCTCGTGCACTCCGCGAGCTTCGGATCCAACGCGCAGGCCATGGCGGCCGGGCTCGCCGTGCTGTCGGTCATGGAGAACGAGCAGATCGTGGCGAACGCCCGCGCCACGGGGGAGCGGCTGAAGTCCCGGCTCACGGCGCTCGTCGACCGGTACGAGCTGCTGAGCGACGTACGCGGACGGGGGCTGATGATCGGCATCGAGTTCGGGCGGCCCGCCTCGCTGAAGCTGCGCAGTCGCTGGGCGATGCTGCAGGCCGCGCGCAAGGGCTTGTTCGCGCAGATGGTGGTGGTGCCGCTGCTGCAGCGGCACCGGATCCTCACGCAGGTCTCCGGTGACCACCTGGAGGTGATCAAGCTGATTCCGCCGCTGGTGATCGGTGAGCGGGACGTGGACCGGTTCGTGGACGCGTTCACCGCCGTGATGGATGACGCGCACAGTGGGGGTGGGCTGATGTGGGACTTCGGCAGGACGTTGGTGAAACAGGCGGTAGCGAACCGGTAGGCGGCGCCGCGGGGCCTTACCGTGGCGGTGCCCCCGCGGGCCGGTGGGGGCCGTTCGCGCCGTTCCCCGCGCCCCTAAGGGCTCGGCTGCGCCCTCGCCCCCTCAGGGGCGCGGGGAACGGCGCAATCTTTTGTCTTTGAGGGGCGCGGGGAACTGCGCGGCCAGCCACAGCGCACCCGCACCTTTTGCCTCTCGGGCAAGTTATTTGCCTCTGAGGCAAGGCTGCGGCTCAATGGACACATGAACCCTGACAAGGGTACGCACCCCACCGTCGCCCCCCAGCTACGCGCCCTGCGCCGCCGCGCAACCCTCACCCTGGAGTCCGCGGCGGCGGCAGCCGGACTCTCCCCCGCGCATCTCTCCCGGTTGGAGACCGGCCAGCGCCAGCCCTCCCTGCCGATGCTGCTCGCCCTCGCCCGCATCTACGGCACCACCGTCTCCGACCTGCTCGGTGAGACGGTCACCGAGCGGGACGCCGTCATGCGCTCCGCCGACATGGAGCCCACGAAGGCCGGCGGCTGGACGTACTGGCAGGCCGGCGCCGCCGGACGCGGCATGCAGTCCCTGCGCGTGCACGTCCCCTACGGAGCGCAGGGCGACATCGTGCGGGTCCACCCCGGCGAGGAGTGGCTGTACGTCCTCCAGGGACGGCTGCGCCTGCGCCTCGGAGACACCGCACACGTCCTCGAACCCGGCGACAGCGCCCACTTCGACTCGCTGACCCCGCACCGGATCGCCGCCGCGGACCAGGACGGGGCCGAACTCCTCTTCGTACACACCCTGCTGCAGAGTCCGACGGCCGCCCTGTGTCTCGGACCGACGACGACCACGACGACCCCAGGAGAATCCTGATGAAGGACATCGAGGAGAAGTTCCCGCGCGCGCTGTGGGTTCGGCTCATCATCTATGTGGCGGTCGGGCACGTCTTCGCCGCCTTCATCTACCTGCTGTTCACGCTCGGGGCCCAGAACCAGTAGCGGACGAGGGCGGCGGCCCGGTCAGTCGAGGAACCGCTGCCGCAGCCGCTCCCGTATCTCGGGGGTCACACCGAGCGCCTGCTCCAGGT
Organism: Streptomyces dioscori; assembly: GCF_003024195.1. GTDB lineage: Bacteria > Actinomycetota > Actinomycetes > Streptomycetales > Streptomycetaceae > Streptomyces > Streptomyces dioscori. Next base: position 126,935 of record NZ_KZ679050.1, on the reverse strand, counting down.
ACGCGTCGACCCCGCCCCACGTCTCCTCGATCGTGTCGAACGCCGCCGCCAGGTACTCGGCGCGGGCGTCGAACAGCGGGCTGAGCAGCTCCATCACCTCGGGGGTGTACGCCGAGGAGGCGGAGCTGCTGCGGTGCACCTTGTAGCGGCGGTGCGCCGCGTTCGACTCCAGGTAGTCCGCCACGATGGCCTCGCGCTCCACGCCCACCGCGAGGAGCGTCACGGCGACGGAGAGACCGGCCCGGTCCTTGCCCGCCGCGCAGTGCATCAGGGCCGGGACGCTGTCCTCGGCCAGCGCGTGCAGCACCTGGCGGTGCTCGGCCGTGCGCTCCTTGATGATCGTGCGGTAGGACGCGATCATGCGGTTCGCCGCCCGGCCGTCCGAGAGCAGCTCGCGCAGCTCGTCCAGGTTCCCGTCGCGGACCATCTTCCAGAACTCGGCGCCGTCGGCGGGGTCCGTCAGCGGCAGGTTCACATTGCGCACTCCGGGCAGCTCGACGTCGGCGCCCTCCAGCCGCTGATCGGCCGCGTTGCGGAAGTCGAAGATCGTGTGCAGCCCCAGCGAGGCGAGGAACGCGGCGTCCGACGCCGTCGCGTGCGCGAGGTGGCCGCTGCGGAACAGCCGTCCGTACGCCACCCGCCGGCCGTCCACCGTCGGCAGGCCGCCCACATCGCGGAAGTTGCGTACGCCGGTCAGCTCGGGCTCGGTCGACGGGACCTGCTGCGTCACGGGGGCTCCTCCCCTCGGCCACCGACGCGGCTCGTCGGCGAGGTGCGTATCCGACGATACGACATCGGTTCGTGGGCCAATGAGTTGTCCACAGGCGTTGCCCGAAGGGCAGGTCGGCCCTGATGATGTTGAGGCTTGAGCGTGCCTGTTCGAATATGTGAGGGCTTGATGGTAGAGATCGGCGCAGACGGCCGTACGTGGCTTCTTTCGGGACCCACGAGCAGTTACGGCCTGCGGCTCGGTGACGAGGACGAGCTGCTTCATCTGCACTGGGGCCCGAGGATCGCGCTCCCCGACACCGAGGCGCTCGCCGCGGGCCCGGGTCCCGAGTACTGGGCGTTCGAGGCGACCCTCGACGGCCACGAGGAGTACCCGGTCGAGGGCGGCCCCCGCTTCGTACGGCCCGCGCTGTCGGTCCGCACGCCGGAGAGACGCGGCACCGAATGGCGCTTCGAGGGGTACGAGACCGCCGGCGGGGAGACCGAAGGCGGCGAGACCGCCGAGGGGGAGGCGGCCGAGGGAGCCGGCGGTGACGAGCTGCGGCTGCGGTTCTCCGACTCCGGGCTCGGCATCACCCTGCACTACCGGATGCGGGCCGGCACCGACGTTATCGAGCGCTGGGTGACCCTCGCCAACGAAGGACCCGCCCTGGAGGTGCTGCGCGCCGACTCCGCGACCTGGACGCTGCCGCAGCGCGACGGCTGGCGGCTGTCCCAGCTGCACGGACGGTGGGCCGCCGAGTCCCGTCTCGTGCGCTCCGGGCTGACGTACGGCGAGAAGATCATCGGCAGCCGGCGCGGGCACACCGGGCACCAGCACCTGCCCTGGGTCGCCCTGGACGCGGACGGCACGGCGACCGAGGAGCTGGGCGAGGTCTACGGCTGCGCCCTCGCCTGGTCGGGCACCTGGCGGATCGCGGTGGCCCAACTGCCCGACGCGCGCGTGCAGATCACCGGCGGGGCCGGGTACGACGACTCGGGCCTGCTGCGGCTGCAGCCGGGGGAGACCTTCGTCACTCCCGTCTTCGCGGGGCTGTGGAGCGACGGCGGCTTCGGCGGGGCGAGCCGCGCCTGGCACGCGTACCAGCGCGCGTACGTGATCCCGGACGCCGAGCAGGACCGGCCCGTGCTCTACAACTCCTGGGAGGCCACGGAGTTCGACATCTCCGAGGAGCAGCAGCGGGCGCTGGCCCGCCGGGCCGCCGAGGCCGGTGTCGAGCTGTTCGTGGTCGACGACGGCTGGTTCGGGGCGCGCACCAGCGACCGGGCCGGCCTCGGCGACTGGACGGTCAACCGGGACCGTTTCCCGGGCGGCCTGAAGCCGCTGGGCGACCACGTGCACGGGCTGGGGATGCAGTTCGGCATCTGGGTGGAGCCCGAGATGGTCAACCCGGACAGCGAGCTGTACCGCGCGCACCCGGACTGGGTGCAGTTCCAGCCGGGACGAAAGCGGACAGAACTGCGCAATCAGCTCGTCCTCAACCTCGCCCGCGAGGACGTCCAGGAATACCTGTGGGAACAGCTCGACGCGCTCCTCTCCAGCGCGCCGATCGACTACGTGAAGTGGGACTTCAACCGCGCCTTCACCGACGCGGGCTGGCCCGGCGAGGGCTACCCGCAACGGCTGTGGGTGGACCATGTGCACGCCCTGTACAAGCTGTTGGACCGGCTGCGGGCGGCCCATCCGGGCGTCGCCTTCGAGTCCTGCTCGGGCGGCGGCGGCCGGATCGACCTAGGGATCATGGCCCGTACGGACCAGGTGTGGACCTCCGACAACACGGACCCGCTCGACCGGCTCGCCATCCAGCACGGCTTCAGCCAGGTGCATCCCGCGCGGGCCATGGCCGCCTGGGTCACCGACAGTCCGAACGCGCAGCTCAACGGACGTGTCAGCTCGCTGCGCTTCCGGTTCGTGAGCGCGATGGCCGGGGTGCTCGGCGTCGGCGGTGACCTCACCCGCTGGACCGAGGAGGAGCTGGCCGAGGCGCGGACCTGGGTGGAGCTGTACAAGGAGATCAGGCCCGTCGTGCAGGGCGGTGAGCTTCACCGGCTGCGGGCGCCGGAGGGCGGACTGAGCGCCGTCCAGTACGTCCGTGACGGCGAGGTCGTCGTCCTCGCCTGGCTCCAGGCCCAGCACTACGGCGAGCCGTCCCTGCCGGTGCGGCTGCGGGGGCTCGACCCGTCGGCATCGTACGAATGCCTCGAAACGGGCGAAGTCCACCGAGGCGCGGTGCTGTTGCACCACGGGTTGCGGACCGGGCTGCGCGGCGACTTCGATGCGGCAGTTATCCGACTGCGTCGCATGTGACTGTTGTGTCCGTAATGGAGCCTTCGTTCCAACTCGCGCCGGAGTGAAGGCTCCTGGGGCGGCCCTGGGTGAGCAGCGTCATATCCGTGACGTTCCGCTGTCGCCATGCTCACGTAAGTCCGCTTTGTTTGCAGGGCTTTAACAAGCGGTGGATAGACCGCATTCACACAGGGTGACCGGTATTCCGGTCGAGGATCAAGAAAACGGGGCACACAGGAAACCCCCAAGCTTGTTTGCGCCTCTTCATGTCGCTTACGTTCACCTCCAATCCGGACGGACGCCCAATCCTGCCGCCGCCCGGAATCCGCACTCACCCGTACGTGGCAGGAGCGGGGGACCCACAGGTAAGACGCCTGTTCCGGTCTCCGGAACGGCTTGGGGTTAAGTCGTGCGAAAGCACGGCCGGGCATCTCCAGCTCGCACCCGACAGCTCACCTCGCAGGCGCCGGAGAGGAATTCGTCATGCCCGCGAAGGGTAAGCACCGCCGTCCCAAGTCCCCGCGTTTCTCCCGTTCCATAGCCGTGGCCGGAACCGGGGGCGCGGCTCTCGCCCTCCCGCTGCTCGGTGCCACCGGAGCGCAGGCCGCGACTCCGCAGACCGCCGCCGACTCCGTGGCGAGCGCCGCGAACGTCTCGAACATCGCGAGCGGGTCCGCCGCTGCCGCTCCGACCGCCGAGAAGCAGGCCGGCGCGAACACCGAGGCGAGGAAGACCACGACCAGGACCTACGCCGTGCGTTCGGGCGACTCCCTGTCGAAGATCGCCGACACGCAGGACGTCAGCGGCGGCTGGAAGAAGCTGTACTCGGACAACCGCACGTCCATCGGCGGCGACCCGTCCCTCATCCACCCGGGCCTGAAGCTCGCCCTCGGCGGCAAGGCGGCGACGTCCGGCTCCGGCTCCGACTCCACCGCCTCCAAGTCGTCCGCCAAGGCCGCCGAGAAGCCCGCGGCCAAGAAGACGACCACGGCGTCCAAGGCGGCGGACACCTCGACGGCCACCGGCTTCTCGCTGCCGGTCGCGGGGGCGTCCATCGGGACCTCGTACAAGATGTCGGGCAGCATGTGGTCCAGTGGCTACCACACCGGTGTCGACTTCGTGGTGCCCACCGGTACCGCGCTCAAGTCCGTCGGCGCGGGCACGGTCGTCTCCGCCGGATGGGGCGGCGCGTACGGCAACCAGGTCGTCATCCAGCTCGCCGACGGCCACTACGCCCAGTACGCCCACCTGTCCTCCCTCTCCGTCTCGGCCGGTCAGACCGTGACCGGCGGACAGCAGGTCGGCCTCTCGGGCGCCACGGGCAACGTGACCGGCCCGCACCTGCACTTCGAGATCCGCACCACCCCGGACTACGGCTCGGACGTGGACCCGCTGGCGTACCTGCGCGCCAAGGGCGTCTCCATCTGACGCCGCATGACGCCGCATGACGCCGTCTGACGCGGGCTGACGCCTGCGCGCGTCGACCGACGTAGATCTCCGAAGGCCGGACCCTGTGATCCCCGGGGTCCGGCCTTCGGCATGTCCTGGGCCCGGCGACGGGCGACGGGCGACGGCCAGGCGGAGGGGCGTCTCAGGTATCCGGATGGTTCAGGGCGCGCACGAACTGTTCCGTGAGCTGTTCGGTGTCGAGATCGTCCGCGCTGCGCCCGGTCAGGAGGTGGAAGAAGGGCGGGCCGATCAGGAGCGCCGTCGCCTGTTCGAGCGAGAGGGCGGTGTCGCTCGGCTCGCGCACCGCCTCCACCACCTCCGAGGCGCTCTCCCCGAGGATGTCGCGGGAGGCGAGCAGCGCGGCGACCTCCGCGTCGTGCTGGGCCTCCCCCATGAGGGCGCGGTAGGCCGCGCCCGCGTGGGAGCGGGCCAGGAAGGTCACGAGGGCGTCGAGATAGGCCTTGAGGTCCATGCGGGGATCGCCGCTCCGGGGCACGGACAGTTCCTCCCGGGCGTCGATGGCGCTGGCCTCGTAGAGCACCTCCGCCTTGTTCGACCACCAGCGGTACACGGTCTGCCGGCCCACGCCCGCCCGCTCGGCGATGCCCTTCATGGTCAGGGCCGCGTACCCCACCTCCACCAGAAGGTCGTCGACGGCGTGCAGCACGGCGGCCCGTGCGCTCTCACTGCGGGGCCGTCCGCGGCCACTTCCATCCACCATGCCGCAACTCTATACGAGGCATCGTGTCTCGTATGTGTTACCTTTACGGTGCACGGTGACTCGGAAGTGATGTCCGGCCCGGTGCCGCCCGTCCCGCGGTAACGCCGGTGCATCCACGCGCCCTGTCCTTGCGACCCGACCTTGTGACCCGACCCGACCCGACCTGACCTGACCTGACCTGGCGTCAGCGCTGTGCTCAGGCAGGTCCCGCCCACTCCCGCACCCGTCTCCACCCTTCACCTGTCTTTTCTTTTCCACCCCTTCCTGTGTCTTTTTCACTGCCCTTCTCAGGGCGAAGGAGGTCACGCGCATGCGTGCATTCGTCACCGGAGCGACCGGCTGGATCGGCTCCGCCGTCGTCGGCGAACTTGTCTCCGCGGGCCACCAGGTCATCGGCCTGGCCCGGTCCGACCGGGCCGAGCAGGCCCTCGCGGCCAAGGGTGTCGGCGTCGTCCGCGGCGACCTGGACGATCTCGGCTCGCTGCGGCGGGGCGCCGACCAGGCGGACGCGGTCATCCACCTGGCCAACAAGCACGACTGGGGCGACCCCGCCGAGTCCGACCGCTCCGAACGTGCCGCGATCCGGGCCCTCGGCGACGCCCTCGCCGGGACCGACCGCCCGTTCGTGGTGGCCGCGCCTCTCTCCGGCCTCGTGGAAGGGCGGCCCGCCATCGAGGACGACGTCTCTCCGGCCGTCGGCCCGGACTCCAACCGGGGCGGCAGCGAGAACCTCGCCCTGGAGTACGTGGCCCGAGGCGTGCGGACCGTGATCACGCGGTTCGCGCCCAGCGTCCACGGCCACGGCGACTGGGGGTTCGTCAACTTCCTCACCGCGGCCGCCCGCGAGAAGGGAGTCTCCGGTTACGTCGGCGACGGCTCCGCTGCCTGGTCGGCGGTGCACCACGACGACGCGGCCCGCCTCGTCCGCCTCGGCATGGAGCGGGCGCCCGCGGGGACGCGTCTGCACGCCGTCGCCGAGGAGGCCGTCACCACCAAGGCGATCGCCGAGGCGATCGGCCGCAGCCTCGGCCTCCCGGTCGCCTCCGTCGCGCCGCAGGACGCCGGCCCTCATTTCGGCTTCGTCGGCAGCTTCTTCGCCTCCACCATGACCGCGTCCAGCGACGCGAGCAGGCGCCTGCTGTCCTGGGAGCCCACGGGGCCGTCGCTGCTCGCGGACATCGACGCGGGCGCGTACACGGCCTGACGGTCACAGGCGCCGCGCGGCCCGAGAAGCGGGCCCGGTGAAGCGTCGGGGGCGGCACGCCCTTCACGCCTCCCTCGCCCGCCCCGCACCACCCCACCCGAACTGCACATCAGCATCGCCCGAAGGAGTCAGCGTCATGCCCACACCTCCGTACACCCTCGCGGAACCCGGTGTCTCCGCCGCCCTGACCCGTATGTTCGAAGCCGCTGCCCGTGACGACGAGACCGTGGCACGCCTGCGGAACGACCGGCCCCAGGACTGGGGTTCGCGGACGGCGCAGGAACTCGCCGACGCGGCGCAGGAGATCTACATGCCGGTCTCCGCCGACGGCGGCAAACTGCTCTACAACCTCGTCCGCGCCACCAGGCCGGCCAACGTCGTCGAGTTCGGCACCTCGTACGGCATCTCCACGCTGCACCTGGCCGCCGCCGTCCGCGACAACGGCACCGGCCGGGTCGTCACCACCGAGATGAGCCGGACCAAGGCGGCGTCGGCCCGCGAGACCTTCGCCGCCACCGGCCTCGACGACGTGATCACCGTGTTGGAGGGCGACGCCCTGCAGACGCTCGCCGGACTGGGACAGCCGGTCGGCTTCCTGTTCCTGGACGGGTGGAAGGATCTCTGCCTGCCCGTCCTGCGGCTCCTGGAGCCATACATCGCGCCCGGCACCCTTGTCGTCGCCGACGACGTGGATCTGCCCGACCTCGGCCCCTACCTCGACCACGTCCGTGACACCGCGAACGGCTACCACAGCGTCACGTTCCCCGTTGAGGACGGCCTCGAAATCAGCTGCCGTCTCTGACCCGGTGCGTACGACACGGGGTTGAAACACCGGCAGCATCGACACGGGGCGTCGGGGGCGGCACAGTGACCAGTGGTCTGCGCAAGCGCTTTCTGCCGCTGCCGTCGGATCACCCCGTTCCCGACCCCCCGAGCCCCGGAGGAACCCCGCCATGACCCGCATGACCCGCACGACTCGCCTGACGACCACACGCAGAGCGTTCGGAGCGCTGGCCGCGGGTGCCGGTCTCGCGGCGCTCGTGCCCGGACAGCAGGCGAGCGCCGCGGACCGCCACGGACGGGGCCGGCTCATCGCCCGCGACGACTTCCGCCACGGGCTCGGCCAGTGGGTCACCGAGCTGCAGGACGGCGGCAGCGTCACCGCCTCCCGGGGCGTCCTGGACATCGACGTGCCCAGCGGCGCGACGGTCTGGTTCCGGCGCGCGCTCCGGGGGCCGTACGTCATCGAGTACATCGCCACACCGGTCTCCGCGGGCGGTGCCAACGACCGCGTCTCCGACCTCAACAACTTCTGGAACGCCACGGACGCGCGGTCGCCCGACGACCTCTTCGCCACGCCCCGCGCCGGCGCGCTCGCCGAGTACGACCAGCTCAGGACGTACTACGTCGGTTACGGGGCCAACTCCAACACCACGACCAGGCTGCGCCGCTACGTCGGTGAGGCGGGCCTACGGCCGCTGATCCTCGACTACACCGAACCCCTGCTCACGGCCAACCGCCCGAACAGGGTCCGGATCGTCTCGGACGGGTCCACCGTCCGGTGGTGGAACAACGGACGGCTCGTCTTCGACCACACCGACCCGGAGCCGTACACCCGTGGGCACTTCGCCTTCCGGACCACCTGGAGCCACTTCGCGATTCAGGACTTCCAGGTCCGGGAGCTGCGGCAACGTCACTGAACGCGGCCCTTATTCCGGGATTGACCAACACTTGACGAGTGGCTTATCTCACCGGGCGTCAACCCCTGCCTACGGTCGCGTAGGTCACACCCCAAGGTGAATCATGGGCCGACGTGGCAGACGATTCGAAAGACGACAACAGATCAGTGATCGGGTCGTACGTGGCGGTGGGGGACAGCTTCACCGAGGGCGTCGGCGACCCTGGCCCGGACGGGGCGTTCGTCGGCTGGGCCGACCGGTTCGCGGTACTGCTCGCGGACCGGCGGCCCGAGGGCGACTTCGATTACACCAACCTCGCGGTTCGCGGGAAGCTGCTCGACCAGATCGTCGAGCACCAGTTGCGGCGGGCCAGGGAGCTCGCGCCGGACCTGGTCTCCTTCTGCGCGGGCGGCAACGACATCATCCGGCCGGGCACCGATCCCGACGAGGTCGCGGAGCGCTACGAGCGTGCCGTCGCCGACCTCACGTCGGCCGTCGGCACGGTCCTCGTGACCACCGGCTTCGACACCCGTGGCGTACCCGTGCTCCGGCACATGCGGGGCAAGATCGCCACGTACAACCTGCATCTGCGGGCCATCGCGGACCGGTACAACTGTCCGGTGCTCGACCTGTGGTCCCTCAAGACCATCCAGGACCGGCGGGCCTGGGACGGCGACCGGCTCCATCTCTCGCCCGAGGGTCACACCCGGGTCGCCCTGCGGGCCGGACAGGTCCTCGGCCTTGAGGTTCCCGCGGACCCGGACCAGCCCTGGCCCGTGCTGCCGCCGCGCGGCACGCTGGAGATGCGAAGGGACAACATCCACTGGGCGCGTGAGTACCTGGTGCCGTGGATCGGCCGGCGGCTGCGCGGGGAGTCCTCGGGCGACCGTGTGGAGGCGAAGGGAAGCCTGTCTCCGCACGACATCAAGTCGTGGATCGAGGCGGTGGCCTGAACCTTCGGGAGTGGAGATCCCTGAACGCCGGAGGGATGGTTGCCTCAGGCATCCGGGGTTCGGGGCCGGATGGTCTGGGGCTGGATGGTCTGGGGCTCGACGTGGTCGAGTCCCAGCTCCCGGGCCAGTGCCTCGTCCACCCACTGCTGGGTGCGGGCGCGGGAGACCGCGCCGGGGTACGCCGTCATCTGCACGGCCAGCCCGTCCAGCAGGGCGGTCAGGCGCAGCGCCGTGGCCGTCGGGTCCGGGCACCGGAACTCGCCGGCGGCCACTCCCTCGGCGATGACCTCGGTGAGCGCGGCCTTCCACTGCCGGTCCAGTTCGCGGGTGACGTCCCGCAGCGCGGGCTCGCGCAGGGCCACCGCCCAGCCCTCGATCCACAGCCGCCAGCCTTTCGCCTGTCCGGTCGGCGCGTACCAGCGCACGGCCGCCCTCAGCCGCCGCAGGGCCGTCGTGCGGCGGCCGAGCAGCTTGCGCAGATGGGCGAGGTCGTCCTGGGCGGCGTACGTGAACGCGGCGGCGACCAGTTTCTCCTTCGTGGAGAAGTGATAGAGCACCAGGGCGTTGCTCACGCCCAGCGCGTTCGCCACATCGGCGATCCGCACCGCGGACACACCGCGCTCCTCGATCTGCCCGATGGCGGCCCGCAGCAACTCCTGCCGCCGCTCCGCCACACCCAACCGCACTCTCGCCACCGGGCAACCCTATTGCGTGGCCGGGGCCGCTCGGGGCCGGAGGGGTGGTTACCGGCCGCACGGGGCCGGCGCCGGCCACGGTGCGGACGGGGTTTCAGCGGTACCAGCCGAAGCGGTTCGCGATCTCGGGGAGGCGGTCCGCGACGATGGCGTGTGCGGCAGCCCGCGGGGTCGAGCCATCGGTCTCCGCGCGGGCGAGCGTCTGGTCGATCAGGGCGCGCATCGAGCGGCGCGTGTACGCGAACGCCTCCTCCGCGTCGGCCCCGATGTCCCCGAACAGCGTCCACCACCACCAGGCGTTGGTACCGGAGTTGACCACGACGTCCGGCAGGACCGTGACCCCGCGCGCGGCGAGCAGCTTCTCCGCCTCGGGCAGGACGGGCATGTTGGCCGCCTCGACGATCCAACGGGCCGTGATCTGCTCCTGGTTGACGGTGTCGACGGTGTACGACACCGCGGCCGGAACCAGTACCTCGGCTCCCGCGGACAGCCAGGCGTCACCGGGCAGTTCACGGTCGGCGGGACGCAGGGCCGAGCGGTCGACCGTGCCGTACGTGTCCCGCGCGGCGAGCAGCGCCTCGATGTCCAGCCCCTCCGCGTTGGCGATCGTGCCCTTCACGTCGGCGACCGCCACGACACGCAGCCCCGCGCGCGTGAGGAACCGCGCCGTGGCCCCGCCCATGGTGCCGAGGCCCTGCACGGCGACCCGGGTACCCGCGTACGCCGTCCCGGCCCGGTCCAGCGCCGCCAGCACCGACTCGGCCACCCCGCAGCCGCCGACCAGCTCGTCCAGGCCGATGCCGTCCACCTCGACTGCGAACGCGTCCGCCAGCCGCCGGCGTGCCGCCTCCTCGTCGTCGAGCAGCGGGTACACCGCCTGGATCGACGACACGAGGCCCGCCTCCGTCGCCGCCCGGTCGACGAGATCCTGGGTGAGGCCGAGATCCTCCCCGGTGGTCCAGTGGTTCTCGATGTACGGGCGCATGGCACGCAGATAGCGCACGAGCAGGCCGTACGCCTCCGGGTCCTGGGGATCGCAGTCGATGCCTCCCTTGGCGCCGCCCAGCGGGACGTAACGGCCCTCCGGGTTGTAGTGCAGCGCCTCCTTCATGGTCATTCCCCGCGCCAGACCCGCGACCTCGGCCAGCGTGCACCCCGCCCGCATCCGCAGCCCGCCGCTGGAGACACCGCGTACCAGGCGGTCCACGACCAGGTGCCCCTGACGGCCCGTGACGTGGTCCGTCCAGGTGAGCGACATCAAGGGGGTGCTGTCCGGGTCGTTCACAGGGTCTCCTCGGGAACAGGGATCGGCTTCGGAACGTTTCACCGGCTGGAAGCCGGGCGCACACTGCGCCCGGCGCCGGTCCAGCACCCTCGTTACTGAATGATCGGTCAGTACCGAAAGCGCAGTATCGAAAGCGCTGGGCGCATATGTCAATCGTGTCTGTCGACGTGCTGAACGGATCTTCGGTGTGAGTGATGGGGTACGGGTTGGTCCTCGCCGTGCTCGGCACGGACACCGCTCTGTCACGCGCCCGACCCGGCGCTGTCAGAGGCGGCGACCATAATGGATATTCAGACCGACCCACTGGAGGTGCCGTGACCGGCTCCCGTTCCCTGAGTTCCGGGCTCCGTGCTCTGCGCCCCGCCGCGTTCGGCGTGGATCCGAGTGGTGAGCGCATGGAGCGCATCCGCAGATCTCCGAACTACGCGGACGGCGTGTTCCGCAACCCCGAGGGCGCCCCTCGCCCGGACGGCGCCATGCGCGAGTTCGCGAAGTCCTACTTCCGTAAGGAAGAGCGCGTCCTGCGGGCTCCGGCGGGCGTCGTGCCGGTGCATGCCACGACCCTCGCCGACCTCGCGGCGCCGCCTGCCTCGGGGCTGCGGCTGACGTGGATGGGCCACTCCAGTGTGCTCGCGGAGATCGACGGGCACCGGGTGCTCTTCGACCCCGTCTGGGGCGAGAGGTGCTCCCCGTTCGCCTTCGCCGGGCCCAAGCGGCTGCATCCGGTGCCCGTGCCGCTGGCGGCGCTCGGCCCGGTCGACGTGGTCGTCATCTCCCACGACCACTACGACCACCTCGACCTGCCCACGATCAAGGCCCTGGCGGACACGGACACGCTGTTCGCGGTGCCTCTCGGTGTCGGCGCCCATCTGGAGCACTGGGGGGTCCCGGCGGACCGGCTGCGCGAGCTGGACTGGCACGAGACGACGAAGGTCGGCGGGATCTCCCTCACCGCCACCCCCGCCCGGCACTTCTGCGGCCGCGGTCTGCGCAACACGCAGCACACCCTCTGGGCCTCCTGGGTGGTGGCGGGAGACGAGCACCGGATCTACCACAGCGGTGACACCGGCTACTTCGAGGGCTTCAAGGACATCGGCAGCGAGTACGGCCCCTTCGACGCCACGATGATCCAGATCGGTGCTTACAGCGACTTCTGGCCTGACATCCATATGACGCCGGAGGAGGGCATGCGTGCCCACCTCGACCTCCAGGGCGACCGGCCCACCGGCGTGATGATGCCGATCCACTGGGCCACGTTCAATCTGGCGGGGCACCCGTGGGCCGAGCCGGGCGAGGGCACCGTCAGCGCCGCCCACGCGGTAGGCGCCCGGGTCGCGCTGCCCCGCCCGGGCGAGCCCTTCGAACCCACCGCGGAGACCGTTCCGTCCGAGCCCTGGTGGCGGGGCGTGGCCCTGGTGCCGAAGGGCGGCTGGCCCGCCGTCGAGAAGACGGGCACCGGGGAGACGGGCACAGGGAAGTCGGTCCGGGAGGGGACGGTCGTCGACCCGGCTCTCACCGAGACGGCCGTCGGCGAGAAGGCGGTCGTCGAGAAGGCGGTCGGCGACGAGGCAGTCGTCGAGAAGGCGGGCCGTGACACTCCGCGTGACAAGGCGGCGGACACCGGGGACCCGGAATCGGTGCCTGCCGGATGATCTGAGGCCGCCCGACGGCGGTCGGCGAGGGCCGAGGAGCGAACTGCTCCTCGGCCCTCGCTGTTTTTCGTTGACCACTTCTGACCAGGTCTGATCGGTCTGGTGAGGCGCAGGGGTGCGTGTTCGACGAGTTAATCGGTCTGTCGTACGAACGCTCATACCAGAGCGGGACGTCAGTCGTCGGACTTTGTCAACTGCCCACCGCACATGATGCGGTGACGACTACTGTGAGTGGCCGCTGAGCGACAGAGGGCCTATTTCTTCGGCTCTCTCGACCGGGGGACCCCCACAGCCCCGCCACACCAGTACGAGGACGTAGATGTCTCACCTTCGCGCACCGGCCGCACGCGCAGACCGCCGCGAGGGCGGGCGGCACGGGCGACCGGTCGCCCGCACCACCCCCACGCTGCCCGAGACCCACATACGCCCCCAACTGCTCCGCCTCGCGATCCTGCCGCCCCTCGCGGTGGCGCTCAGCGCGAGCGCCGCCGTGCTCTTCACCGTCCGCACGACCGGCGCACGCCCCGGCCTCACCCTGTGGATCGTGCTCTCCGGAGCCCTCGCGGTCGCTGTCGCGGGCATCGTGATCGCCACCGTGGCCGCCGACCGGGCCGCCCGGTCCGTGCGCGACCGCATCGGGACGCTGCGCCGCATCAGCGCCCGGGGCCAGGCCGATCTGCTCAGCCTCGTCGAGGCACTGCGCCGCGGTGACGGGCCGCCCGTCCGCAGGCCGCGTGCTCGGCCCGCCGCGGACGCCGACGACTTCGACCTGCTCGCCGAGGATCTGGCGTCCGCGCACGACGGCGCGATCGGCGCGGTCGTCCAGGCCTCCCAGCTGTCCAGCCACGCGGGCAGCGAGCAGAAGGTCGAGGTCTTCGTCAACCTGGCCCGGCGGCTCCAGTCGCTCGTCCACCGCGAGATCTCGATCCTCGACGAGCTGGAGAACGAGATCGAGGACCCGGACCTGCTCAAGGGCCTCTTCCACGTCGACCACCTCGCCACCCGCATCCGCCGGCACGCCGAGAACCTCGCGGTGCTCGGCGGTGCCGTCTCGCGCCGTCAGTGGAGCAACCCGGTCTCCATGACCGAGGTGCTGCGCTCCGCGACCGCGGAGGTCGAGCAGTACTCACGCGTCAAACTCGTACCGCCCATCGACGGGACCGTGCGCGGGCACGCCGTGGCCGACGTGATCCATCTGCTCGCCGAACTCGTCGAGAACGCCACGGTGTTCTCGGCGCCGCACACCCAGGTGCTGCTGCGGGCCAACGTGGTCACGTCCGGGCTCGCCGTCGAGGTCGAGGACCGCGGGCTCGGGATGCCGCTGGCCGAACAGCACAAGATGAACGCGCTGCTCGCCGACCCGGACCAGGTGAATGTGGCGAGTCTGCTCCAGGACGGCCGCATCGGCCTGTTCGTGGTCTCCCAACTCGCGCGCCGGCACGGGATCGCCGTCCGGCTGCAGACCAACATCTACGGCGGCGTACAGGCCGTGCTGGTGGTGCCGCAGGCGTTGCTGGGGGACGAGGAGGGGGCGCGGAGCGGGGCACGGGTGGTGGCGCCCGCCGGTGTGAACGAGTCCCCTGTCCGTGAGGTTGCGGCACATGGGGGTCCTGCACATGAGGGCTCTGCACATGGGGTCTCAACACATGCGACTCCGGCCCATGAGCGGTCCGCATATGGGACCCCGGCCCATGGGACGCCCACACACGGGACCCCGGCACATGGGATGCCGACACATGGGACCCCAGCACATGGAGGCCCTGCACATGGGACCCCAGCCCACGACGCCTGGACCGCCGTGCCCGTGCAGGCGTCCGCGCATGCCCAGTCGCGGCCGGACGGTACGCCCGGCGGGCTGACCGTCGTGAACGGTGGGGGCGAGGGCGGTCCCGCCCCCCTTCCGGTGCGCGGGGCCGAGTCCAGGGCCAACCCCGCGGAAGCCGTCCCCGGGATCCGGCCCGACGACAGGCAGGCGGTCGCCGAGAACACGGTCGCGCCGCCCACCCCGCGCAACGGTGTGGTGCGCGGCAGCATGAGCAGGCCCCAACTGCCCAGGCGGCGGGCCCAGGAGCACATCGTGCCCGAACTGCGTGGCGGGCCCGCGCCCCGGCAGGAATCAGAGTTCCTGGTGGGACACGATCCCGGCCTGATGGCGGCGTTCCAGCGTGGCATCGGACTCGCCGAGGCCCGGTGCAGGGAGATGGACTCCATGGGCCCGACCCACATGGGCCCGACCCACATGGGCCCGACCCACATGGGTCAGGCCCACGTGGAGCCGCCACCCATGGAGCCGCCACCTATGGAGCCCGCTCCCATTGAGGCCGCTCCCATGGAGTCCGCCCGGCACGACGGGAGCGCACCGGCCGGATGAAGCACGCAGCCCCCGCCCCCATGCGCACCCCCACGCACACCCCCACCCACACTTCCGCTCCCGAAGACCTTCGTATTTCAAGGAGTCGATCCCCCATGGCGAGCGATGCGCCGACCGGCCATGCATCCGATCTCGACTGGCTGATGAGCGGCCTCGTCCAGCGCGTACCGCACACCAGGAGCGCGGTGCTGCTCTCCTGCGACGGCCTCGTGAAGTCGGTGCACGGACTCGATCCCGACAGCGCCGACCACATGGCCGCCCTGGCCTCCGGGCTCTACTCGCTCGGGCGCAGCGCGGGCGTCCGCTTCGGCGACGGCGGCGACGTGCGCCAGGTCGTCGTCGAACTGGACTCCACGCTGCTGTTCGTGTCCACCGCGGGTTCCGGCACCTGTCTGGCCGTGCTGGCCGGGCGCGACGCGGACGCGGCCGTACTCGGTTACGAGATGGCGATGCTGGTCAAGAGCGTCCGCCCGTACCTGATGACCGCGCCGCGGCAGCACAGCGTCGAACCGCCGGCGATGAGGCCTTGAACGTGGCCGCGGCCGGCGACGGGCCCTGGCTCGACGGCGCGGCCGGCCGCCTGGTGCGGCCCTACCAGGTGAGCAACGGCAGGACCCGGCCGAGTACCGCGCTCGACCTCCTGTCCCAGGTGATGGCCACCGGCGTCACCCCCCTCGGTTACCTCGGCCCCGAGCACGCCCAGGCGCTCGAACTGTGCCGGGACCCCGTCTCGGTGGCCGAGGTCGCCGCGCATCTGAAGCTGCCGGCGGCAGTGACCAAGGTGTTGCTGTCCGACCTCGTCGACTGCGGGGCGCTGTCCATGAAGCCCCCGACGTTCCACCACAACCCCACTGACCGGTCTCTTCTGGAGGCAGTGCTCGATGGACTACGACGACAGCTCTGACCCGTTCCCCACCGCGTTGAAGATCCTGGTGGCGGGAGGCTTCGGGGTGGGCAAGACCACCTTCGTCGGCGCGGTGAGCGAGATCGCGCCGCTCAGCACGGAGGAACTGCTGACCACGGTCAGCGCCGCGACCGACAATCTCGACGGCATCGAGAACAAGGTCGAGACGACCGTCGCGATGGACTTCGGGCGCATCACCCTCGACGCGGAACACGTGCTGTATCTGTTCGGCACGCCCGGACAGGAACGGTTCTGGTTCATGTGGGACGAGCTCTCCGAAGGCGCGCTCGGCGCGGTCGTCCTCGCCGACACCCGCCGCCTGGAGGACTGCTTCGCCGCGGTCGACTTCTTCGAACAGCGCGGTCTCGGCTTCATCGTCGCCGTCAACGAGTTCGACGGCGGCTTCCGTTACGACCCGGAGGAGGTACGCGCGGCCATCGACCTCGACCCGGGCGTGCCGGTCGTCCGCTGCGACGCGCGGATCTCCAGTTCAGGAGTGCAGACCCTGCTGACGCTCGTCCGCCATCTGCTCGCCCACGCACCCACACGCGCCCCGAGCCACGGAGCACACACATGAGTTACGACCCGTCGCGCCCGGCCGGTCGGCTGCTGCTCACACCCGAGGACAAGGAGGCACCGGCCCGTACGTGCCGACTGCGGGTGCTGGGCCTGGGGGAGCGCGCGGAACCGGCCCTCGACGCGTTCGCGCGGCGGCTGGCCGAGCTGGCGGGGGCGCCGTACGCGATGGTCAACTTCGTCGGCGAGGAACGGCAGTTCTTCGCGGGCCTGCATGCCCAGCCCCGGCATGCCCAGCCCCCGCACTCCCGGGCCCCGCACGCCCGGCTCCCCGACACCCGGCACGACGCCCTGGACACCGGGATCGACATCAGCACCGGCATCAGCACCAACACCAGCAGCGACCGTGCCGGTGCCGGTGCCGGTGCCGGTGCCGGTGCCAGTGGCAGAGGCAGAGGCGGTGACACGATCCGCGGTGACGCCGACCTCAGCCGGCCGGCCCCGTCCTCCATCGGCCCCGGCCGCCATATGGCCCGCGACTATGGGTTCTGCCCCCATGTGGTGGTCCGCCGCAAGGCGCTGGTCCTGGAGGACGTCCGTGACTACCCCCGCTTCGCGGGCAATCCGGTGGTCGACGAGTACGGCATCCGCTCCTACCTCGGTGCCCCTCTCCTCGACCGTACGGGCATCGCGCTCGGCACGGTGTGCGTCACCGATGTCGAGCCCAGGCCGTGGGGGAGGTCCGGCCTGGACACCATCAAGGCGATGGCGGCGGAGCTGATCGGGCAGATCGAGTTGCGGGAGGGCGGGCTCTGACCGGGAACCGTGCCGCCCTCCGGGAAGGCGGCACGGTTACGGCCGGTGGGCGCCGGAAGATCACTGGAGGATCGGTGGTGTGAAGGAAAGCTGCGGCAGAGGTTAAGAAATCCTCGATGGACCCGGGGTGCCGATGTACGGCAGATTGCTGCTCGAATCCACTCCTCTCCCCGGTGCGGGCGTCCTTCGGCATGCCTGGATCCGGGACCTCACGCACAGGAGCCCCGTTGAAGGCGCTGGTCAAGGAGAAGGCGGAGCCCGGGCTGCGGCTCATGGACGTACCGGAGCCGGTCGTCGGCCCCGGCGATGTGCTGATCAAGGTCCTGCGGACCGGGATCTGCGGCACCGACCTGCACATCCGCAACTGGGACGGCTGGGCCCAGCAGACGATCAAGGCGCCGCTCGTGCTCGGCCACGAGTTCGTCGGCGAGGTCGTGGAGACGGGCCGTGACGTCGGCGAGATCGCGGTGGGCGACCGGGTCAGCGGCGAGGGGCACCTGGTCTGCGGGAAGTGCCGCAACTGCCAGGCCGGCCGGCGCCATCTGTGCCGTGCGACGGTGGGCCTCGGGGTCGGCCGCGACGGCGCGTTCGCCGAGTACGTGGTGCTGCCCGCGTCCAACGTCTGGGTGCACCGCGTCCCCGTCGACCTCGACATCGCCGCGATCTTCGACCCGTTCGGCAACGCCGTGCACACCGCGCTGTCGTTCCCGCTGGTCGGGGAGGACGTACTGATCACCGGGGCGGGCCCCATCGGTCTGATGGCCGCCGCAGTCGCCAAGCACGCGGGCGCCCGGCACGTCGTCGTCACCGACGTCAGCGAGGACCGTCTGGAGCTGGCCCGCAAGATCGGTGTCACCCTCGCGCTGAACGTCGCCGAGTCGGGCATCGCCGAAGGACAGCGCTCCCTCGGCCTGCGCGAGGGCTTCGACGTGGGCCTGGAGATGTCAGGCAACCCGGTCGCGATGCGGGACATGCTCGCCAACATGACGCACGGCGGAAAGATCGCCATGCTCGGGCTGCCGTCCGAGGAGTTCGCCGTCGACTGGTCCCGGATCGTCACCTCCATGATCACGATCAAGGGCATCTACGGCCGCGAGATGTTCGAGACCTGGTACGCGATGTCGGTCCTGCTGGAAGGCGGCCTCGACCTCGCGCCGGTCATCACCGGCCGTTACGGCCACCGCGACTTCGAGGCGGCCTTCGAGGACGCGGCGAGCGGCCGCGGCGGCAAGGTCATCCTCGACTGGACCCTCTGAGGGCTCCGGACCGCTTCCACCGTCTTCCGGACTCTGTAAGGACTGATGATGTTCGACTCCGTACGCGACGACCTCCGCACCACCCTCGACGAGATCCGCGCCGCGGGCCTGCACAAGCCCGAGCGCGTCATCGGCACGCCGCAGTCCGCGACGGTGACCGTCACCTCGGGCGGCCGTGCGGGTGAGGTCCTCAACTTCTGCGCCAACAACTACCTCGGCCTCGCCGACCACCCGGAGGTCGTCGCCGCCGCCCACGAGGCACTCGACCGCTGGGGCTACGGCATGGCGTCCGTGCGCTTCATCTGCGGTACGCAGGAGGTGCACAAGGAGCTGGAGGGGCGGCTGTCCGCGTTCCTCGGCCAGGAGGACACGATTCTCTACTCGTCGTGCTTCGACGCCAACGGCGGTGTCTTCGAGACGCTGCTCGGCGCCGAGGACGCGGTGATCTCCGACGCCCTCAACCACGCGTCGATCATCGACGGCATCCGGCTGTCCAAGGCCCGCAGGTTCCGCTATGCGAACCGCGACCTCGCCGATCTGGAGCAGCAGCTGAAGGAGGCCGCGGGCGCCCGCCGCAGGCTGATCGTCACCGACGGCGTCTTCTCCATGGACGGGTACGTGGCCCCGCTGCGCGAGATCTGCGACCTCGCCGACCGCTACGACGCGATGGTCATGGTCGACGACTCGCACGCCGTCGGCTTCGTCGGGCCCGGTGGCCGGGGCACCCCCGAACTGCACGGCGTGATGGACCGCGTCGACATCATCACGGGCACCCTCGGCAAGGCCCTCGGCGGCGCGTCGGGCGGTTACGTCGCCGCCCGCGCCGAGATCGTCGCGCTGCTGCGCCAGCGGTCGCGCCCGTACCTCTTCTCGAACACCCTGGCCCCGGTGATCGCCGCCGCCTCGCTCAAGGTTCTCGACCTGCTGGAGGCGGCCGACGACCTGCGCGAGCAACTCACCGCCAACACGGCGCTGTTCCGCTCCCGGATGACCGAGGAGGGCTTCGACATCCTTCCCGGCGACCACGCCATCGCCCCGGTGATGATCGGGGACGCGACCGTCGCCGGCCGGATGGCGGAGCTGCTGCTCGAACGCGGTGTGTACGTCATCGGCTTCTCGTACCCGGTGGTCCCGCAGGACAAGGCGCGCATCCGCGTCCAGCTGTCCGCCGCGCACTCCACACAGGACGTGAACCGCGCGGTGGACGCCTTCGTGGCGGCGCGCGCGGAGCTGGCGGAGGACGCCGCCTGAATCTCCTCGAAGTCCTGAGAGAATCTGCCGCATGATCGAAGCGCGGCGGCTGCACATTCTCCGAGCGGTGGCGGACCACCGGACGGTGACGGCGGCTGCCGCCGCGCTCTACCTCACACCCTCCGCGGTGTCGCAGCAGCTGACCGCCCTGGAGCAGGAGACGGGACACCGGCTGGTGGAGCGCGGCGCCCGGGGCGTACGGCTGACTCCGGCCGGTGAGATCCTGCTCGGCCACACCAACGCCGTCCTCGCGCAGCTGGAGCGGGCCGAGGCGGAGCTGGCCGCGTACAGCTCGGGTTCGGCCGGTACGGTCAGCGTCGCCTCCTTCGCGACCGGCATCGGCCTCGTCGTCGCGCCCGCCCTGGCCCGCCTCGCCCGCACGGCGCCCGGCATCCTCCTGCGCGTCCAGGACGCCGAGGGCGACGCCAGCCTGCCGATGGTGCTCGACCGTCAGGTGGATGTCGCGGTCGCCGTCGAGTACCGGGGAGCCCCGGACGCCGACGACCCGCGTCTCGCGCACATCCCGCTGTACGCCGAACCGTTCGACGCCGTCGTGCCCCAGACCCACCGCCTCGCCGACCGTACGGAGGTGCCGCTCGCCGAGCTGGCCAAAGATCCGTGGATCGGCCCCTACCCGGGCAACCCCTGCCACGACGTGGTGGTCCTGGCCTGCGAGCACGCCGGTTTCCAGCCCCGCCTCGAACACTCCTCGGACGACTTCCGGGCGGTGGTCGCGCTGGCGTCGGCGGACGCGGGAGTCGCCCTCGTACCGCGCTCGGCGCTGCAGGGCATGGACCTCGCGGGAGTGGTCGTGCGCCCCGTCGACGGAGTCGCCCCCACCCGCCGGGTCTTCGCCGCGGTACGCCGGGGAGCCGAGGCCCACCCGCTGATCCTGCCGGTGCTGGAAGCGCTGGCGGAGGTGGCGGAAGCGGCACCCGGTGTCCCGCATCTGGGATAGCATCCCGAATGTGAGACGAGACGAAGGCGTGACCCCTGCGGACGCCACCGCAGCCGCCCGCCCGGGCCCCATAACTCCCGCGGCTCCCGTGGATCCCTTGCATCCCACGGACCCCATGGACCCCATGGACGTCAGGCTCGGTGCCCGGCTGGCCGAGCTGCGGGCCGAACGGGGCTGGTCCCTCGGCGAGTTGGCGGAACGCAGCGGGGTGAGCCGCTCGACCCTGTCACGCGCCGAGCGCGCCGAGATCAGCCCCACGGCCTCGCTCCTGAACCGCCTGTGCGCCGTCCACGGCCGCACCATGTCGCAGCTCCTCAGCGAGGTCGAGGCCGAGGCTGCGCCGGTCCCGCTGGTACGCGCCGCCGACCAGGCCGTGTGGGAGGACCGCGCCTCCGGTTTCGTACGCCGCTCGGTGTCACCGCCGCACGCGGGGCTGCGCGGCGAACTCGTCGAGGGCCGGCTCACCGCGGGCGCCGACATCGCCTACGACCGGCCGCCCGTACCCGGCCTCGAACAGCACATCTGGGTGCTCGACGGACGGCTGGACATCACGGCCCAGGACGCCGAGCACCAACTCGCCACCGGGGACTGTCTGCGGTTGCGGGTGTGGGGCCCCACGCGGTTCCGGTGCCCCGGCCCACGGGACGCGCGCTACGCGCTGGCGGTGGTGCTGCCGTGACCGCCAAGGCCGCCGCGACCTGCGTACAGCTGACGGCTGGTCAATTGTTGTCCGCCGCAGACGAGTTGGCGGAGCTGCTGACCGACACGGTCGACGGCGGCGCGTCGATCGGCTTCCTCGCACCGCTCGACCGCGCCACGGCCGCCGACTGGTGGCGAGCGCGGGCGGATGCGCTCACGGACGGCTCCCTCGCCGTGTGGGCCGCGTACCTGGACGGCAGGATCGCGGGCACGGTGAGCCTCGTCCTCCCGGACAAGCCCAACAGCCGCCACCGCGCCGAGGTGGCGAAACTGATGGTGCACCGGGAGGGGCGAGGGCGCGGCCTCGGACGCTCGCTGCTCGCCACGGCCGAACGCGCGGCCGCCGAGGCCGGTTTGACCCTGCTCAACCTGGACACCGAGACCGACAGCCCGGCCGAGTCGCTGTACCGGTCGGCCGGGTGGACCAGGGCGGGCGTCATCCCCGACTACGCGAGGACGCCGGCGGGCGAGTTGCACCCGACCACGATCTACTACAAGTACGTGTCGGCCGCCGGCGCATGAGCCCTGGGGCCCCTCAGGAACGGGTGAAGACCCACTCGTGGTTGTTCTGGCCCTCCGGGGCGCAGGGCCAGATGATCAGGCTGCGCGTGGAGTCGTTGTTGGCGTAGGAGTCCAGGCACTGGTTGTTGCTGGCGGCGTTGCGTATCCAGAACCTGCCGTCGGACTGCTTGTCCAGCCACCACAACTGGTTGTCGTTCGTGGTGCCGTTGCACGGGAACTCCGTGACCTTGGTGGCACCTCCGACGCCCTGGTAGCCGGGCAGGTCCAGGCACATGCTGTCCATGACGTTGCGGATCTGGAAGAGCGGTGCCCCGCCGGGCCCGGCCTTGTCGTAGCGCTTCTCGACGTTCCACAGCTGGTTGTCGTCGGTGTTGCTGTTGCACGTCGCGTGCGTCACCGGCCCGTCCGCCCTGCCACTGCTGAAGCCGGGGACGTCCACGCAGGTGCCGTTGGTGTTGTTCTTGATGAGCACCCTGGTCAAGACGGCCGGCAGCGTGCTCGCGGCCTTCTTCGTCGCGGTCTTCTTCTTCTTTTTGCTCGGTGAGGGGCTGGGCTTCGGGGCGGGTGCGGCGGCCTCCTCCGCGACCGGCGGCGCGGCCACGGCGTCCGCCTTCTTCGTGGCGGCCTTCTTCTTCGGCTCGGACGCGGAGGGCGAGGGAGTCTGCGTCTCGAAGACGCCGGCCGGGCCGCCGGCCTCGTTCAGGACGGTGTCGGAGGCCGCGTTGTCGACGTTCTTCTTCTCCTCGTCCTTGTCCGTCACCGTGATCAGCAGCGGTACGGCGACCAGGAGGGCGCCCGCCAGCGCGGCACCGGCGAGCACCGGCTTACGGGGCCTGCCGACCGCGCTCTGCGTGGAGACGGCCGTGTTCTTGCCGACGGCTGCGATCGCGACGGCCTCGTGCTGCTCCCGGGTGGCCGCGGCGGAGACTGCCTGCGCGCCGCTTCCGTTCGCTGCCTCGCCCTCGGAACTCCCGGCGGCGCCCTGCGCGTTCTCACCGGCTCCGGCTCCGGCTCCGGCCTCGGGTTCTGTTTCGGCTTCCGCCTCGGGCTTGCCGGCCTTGGTGGCCTTGGTGGCCTTGGTGGCAGGGTCGCTCCCGGCCTTCTCGGCGTCAGGGGCGGCGGAGGGGGCGGGGTCGGCGCCGGCCTCCGGCTCGCTCGCGGCGGCCTTTCCCGCGTCGGTGCCCTCGGACGTGGAGGCGGTCTGGGGCTTCCCGGTGCCGGAACCGGCGAGCTGGGCCGCGACGGCCTCGGCGTCGGGAGTGCCGGCTTCCGCTGCGGAGGCGGAGGACTCTCCCGGTGCCTTCTGCTGGTCGGACATGTACTTCCATACCTTTCCTCTGGGCCAACGGGGAAGAGAGGAAACTGTTGTGGGGCGGGGTACGACCCGGGATGCGGGGGGCGCGGGTCGTACGGCTGGGGCCAGAGTAGTTGGTGTGGTGTCGGCAGCTGTCGTCCAGGCGGTGAATTACGGGAGCTGAGGCCCACGTTGTGACGCCCGCGGGCCCAGGTCGGCGGTCTTGTCAGTGCCATTGGTTACGGTGCGTTCCATGCAGGATGCCGATGACGTACGCCGAATCTGTCTCTCTCTGCCGGACACCGTGGAGAAGATCGCCTGGAGCATGCCCACCTTCAGGGTGGCGGGGAAGATGTTTGTGACCCTGCCCGAGGCGGAGACCTCCATGGCCGTGCGCTGTCCGAAGGCGGAGCGCGACGAACTGGTCCTCGCCGAGCCCGAGAAGTTCTGGGTCGCCGATCACGAGGCCGGGTCCGCGTGGGTGCGGGTGCGGCTGGCGGCCGTCGAGGACGCGGACGAGTTGCGTGACATCCTCGCGGACTCCTGGCGGCAGGCGGCACCGACCCGGCTGCTGGACGCCTACCCGGAGTTGGGGGTCGTGGCGGACGGCTGAGGGCGGCGGCCCGGAAACCGGCGGACTCGGTCCGGCTCCGGTCAGGCTCGGACCCGTACCCCCAGGAACCCGTCGATCCGCTCCCGCAGGGACCTCGCGTCCAGCCCGTGTGCGGCCACGTGCTCCTCGACGAGGCCGTAGCGGCGCAGCTCCCGTCGGCCCACGCCGAGGCCGAGCACGCGGTGCGGGAGGTCCACGAGGGCGTCGTTCACGGTGGAGACCGACGTACCGGCCAGATACGGCTCGACCAGGACCACGTCGGGGCTCGCCGCTTCCGTGGCATGGCGCAGCGTGACAGCGTCGAAGGGCCGCACGGTCGCCGCGTACAGCACGGTGACGTCGAGTCCTTCGGTCGCGTCGAGCACCGGGTCGAGCAGCGGACCGACCGCGACGACCACACCGGCCCGCCCTTCGCGAACGGTGTGGAACCGGGTGCCGTCGACGGGGAGAGCCCGGTCGTTCGACTGCGTGGACAGTCGTACGTACACCTTGTCGTCGTCCGCCGCGACGGCGTGCCGCAGCAGCGTCTCGGCCTCGTCCGGATGCCCCGGCACGTGTACGGTCCAGCCGTCCAGGGTGTCGAGGAGGGCGACGTCGCCGGGGGACATGTGGGTGTAGCCGCCCGCGGGCCAGTCGAAGGACGCGGCCGCGCTGACCAGCACCGCGCCCACGTCCTGGTGGCCGAGATCCAGTTTGATCTGCTCGAAGGGCCGCTCCACGAGGAAGCTGGCGAAGGTGTGCACCACGGGCCGCAGACCGGTCAGTGCCAGGCCCGCGCCCGCGCCGACCAGCAGCTGCTCGCGGATGCCGACGTTGATCACCCGGTCCGGATGCCGGCGCCGGGCCTCGGCGAAGTCGGCCAGGCCGATCTCGGCGAGGACGACGGCGACGCGCGGATCCTCGTCGAGCAGCCGAGACACGACGGGGGCGAACCGATCACGCATGGTGTCCATGAAAAACCTCTCGGAACAGCAGAAGGGCAGAAGGGCAGAAGGGGAAAGGGGGGAGGGGGAGGGGGAGGGGCCGTGAGCCGGTCTCCGGTCTCAGCCGTCCTTCGGTTCGACCTGGGCAACGACCACGCGGGGGCGCCCCGGGTGTGATGCCGTGAACGCGGCGTACAGCGCCTCGTGGTCCCGCCCGTCGACGGTCGCGGCGGACCAGCCCGCGGCCTCGAACCGTGCCGCGATCCCGCCGGGCCTGGCCCAGCTGGCGGAGGAGTTGTCGATCACGAGCGTGTGCAGGCGGTCGAGTCCGGCGGGGCCCGCGTAGGCGATGGCCTCGTGGTTGCTGCCCTCGTCCAGTTCGGCGTCCCCGACGAGCACCCACACGTGCGGGTCGTGGAGGCCCTGGGCCCGCAGTCCCAGCGCCGTGCCGACCGCGATCGGCAGCCCGTGCCCGAGCGAACCACTGCCGATCTCCGCGCCCGGCACGAGCACGCGGTCCGGGTGGTGGCCGAGCGGCGAGTCGTACGAGCCGAAGCCCGGAAGCCGGTCCACCGGGACGAATCCCTTGGCGGCGAGCACCGCGTAGTAGGCCATCGGTCCGTGCCCCTTGGACAGCAGGAACCTGTCCCGTCCGGGGTCGTCCGCCCGGTCGGGGCCGACTCGCAGCACCCGGTCGTAGAGGACCCAGAGCGCGTCGAGCGTGGACGTCGCCGCCGGTCCGTGCTTCTCGTCCCCGCTCATCAGCTCCATCAGGCCGGTCAGCGCCTCGTACCGGTCGTACCGGTCCCCGTGGCCGTACTCCTGCCGGTGTTCCGCCGTTGTCGTCGTCATACGGACGATCGTGCAACCTCAAGCAAAGTTGAGGTCAAGGGTTGTCGCATGCGGCTGCGGTGGGACAAAAGGAGTGCGCGACCACCGACCCGAGTGCGGTAGAGTTTCGATGTCCGTTCAGCCAGGGGAAACCCCAGGTCACGACGGGCATCGGGACGTGGCGCAGCTTGGTAGCGCACTTGACTGGGGGTCAAGGGGTCGCAGGTTCAAATCCTGTCGTCCCGACGGAAACGTCGCAGGTAGGGGCCATTTTCGGATGGCCCCTCCTTCGTGTTGCAGGACTTCGCGACTGCTTTCGCGGCCGCGGGGCCGCTGTAGGACCGCTGGGCCGCGAGGGCGACGTCGACGGCCGTCCAGGCCATACCGGTCGCCCCGTCCAGGACGGCCCGGTCCGCCGCCTGGGTGCGGCACGCCGCGGTGAACTCCGGCTGGTGGTTGACCGCGGGGCCGCAGTCCAGGCCGAGCATGGGGTGGATGGTGGGCACGACTTGGGAGACGTTCCCCATGTCGGTGGCGGCGCCCGTGACGCCGGCCGGCAGGTCGGGGAAGCGGCGGCCCAGTGCCGTCGCGTTGGCGACCCACAGGTCCAGCAGGTCCCGGTCCGGCCGCAGGTCGGCGTAGTCGGGGCCGACCGGCGTGGTGGACAGCTCGCAGCCGGTGGCCAGCGCGCCCGCCTCGAAGCAGCGGCGCACCCGCTCGGACAACGGCCGCAGCGTGTCCAGGCTGTCGCTGCGTACGATCCAGCGGCCCCGGCTGGCGTCGGGGACGATGTTCGCGGCGGAACCGGCCCGGGTGACGATGCCGTGGATACGGTCGGAGGCGGTGGTGTGCTGGCGCAGCAGCCCTACGGCGACCTGGGCGACGGTCATGGCGTCCGCCGCGTTGACGCCCAGTTCCGGATAGGCGCCGGCGTGTGCGGCCTTGCCCCGGTAGGCCACATCGAACTGGGTCACGGCCAGGCCGGGCATCGCCGCCATCTCGACCGCCGCCGGGTGGACCATCATGGCCGCGTGCACGCCGTCGAAGGCGCCCTGTTCCAGCATCAGCACCTTGCCACCGCCGCCTTCCTCGGCGGGGGTGCCGAGCACCCGTACGGTCAGGCCGAGTTCGTCCGCCAAGGGGGCGAGTGCGATTCCGGCGCCGACGGCCGCGGCGGCGATGACGTTGTGGCCGCAGGCGTGCCCGATGTCGGGCAGGGCGTCGTACTCCGCGCAGATCGCGATGTGGGTCGGCCCGCTGCCGACCGTCGCCTCCACGGCGGTCGGCAGCCCGCAGTAGCCGTGCTGGACGGCGAACCCCGCGTCGCCGAGGGCGTCGGCGACCCAGCGGCTGGCGCGGTGCTCCTCGAAGGCGAGCTCGGGGTGGGCGTGGATCCGGTGGGAGAGGGCGATCAGGTCGTCCGCCGCGGCACGGACGCGCAGTGCCGCGGCCTCCTTGGCGGTGGTCACCGGCCGGCCGCCGGAGAGGTGGCGGCTGCCGGGACGGTTGCGGCGATGTGTACGGTGGCGGGCCGGGTCGCCGCGTCGTAGGCGGCACGGGCCCCGGTGGCTCCCATACCGCTGTCGCGGGCGGGCTCGTACAGCCGCTCGGGGCCGCCGCCCTGCCACTGGTTGACCCAGACGACACCCACGGGCAGCAGGGCGGCCGCCGCGACGTGGTCGGGATCGTCGGTGTAGACGGTGGCGGCGAGACCGTAGCGGGAGGCGGCCGCGCGGATCAGGCCCTCCTCGAAGCTCGGCACGACGCTGACCGGCGCTACCGGGCCGAACGTCTCCTCGGTCATCACGAGCATGGTGTCGTCGACCCCGGTCAGCACGGTCGCCGGGTAGAAGTAGCCGGGCCGCTCCGGCACGGCTCCGCCCGCGCGGAGGGTCGCTCCCTTCTGGACGGCGTCCTCCACATGGCGGCGTACGGTGTCGCGCTGCTGTTCGTCCACCAGTGGGCCGAGCATCGTGGCGGGGTCGAGACCGTCGCCGACGGCGAAGGTCCCCGCGGCGGCCACGAGCGCCTCGACGAAGTCGTCCGCGATGCGCTCATGGACGTAGATCCGCTCCATGGAGGTGCAGATCTGGCCGGTGTTGATGAACGCGCCGAACGCGACGGCCTGTGCGGTGGCCACCGGATCGACTCCGGCGTCGATCACGACGGGGTCCTTGCCGCCGAGTTCGAGCACACTGCGGCTCAGGCGCCGGCCGGTCGCCGTTCCCACGGCGCGGCCCGCTCCGACCGAGCCGGTGAAGTGGACGAGCCGTACGTCCTCGTGTTCCGTCAGCGCCGCGCCGGTGCGGGCGTCGCCGAGGACCAGGTTCAGTACGCCCGGGGGCAGCCCGGTGGCGGCGGCCAGTTCGAACAGCCGGACCGTGGAGACCGGGGAACGCTCGGAGGGCTTGACCACGACCGTGTTCCCGGCGGCGAGCAGCGGGCCGAGTGCGCCGAGGACCATGACGACGGGGAAGTTCCACGGGGTGATCACGGCGGTGACGCCGAGCGGGTGGCGGACGATGTCGGTCCGCTCTCCCTGAGGACCGGCGTCCGTGACCGGGCGCGTACCCGTACCTGTACCCGAGCTCGTACCCGTACCCGTACCCGTACCTGGGCCCGTATCCGTATGCGCATCCGGCTTCGGGTCCGGACCTGTACCGGTCACCGTTTCGGTGAACGGGTACGTGAGTGCCTGGTCCGCGGCGGCCTTCAGTCCGGCCACGGCCCCCGCGATGAAGGACTGCCCGATGCCGACCGGCTTGCCCATCTCCCGGCACTCCAGTTCGGCCAGTTCCGCGGCGTGCGCGGCGATCGTGTCGGCCCAGGCGTGGATCAGTTCCACGCGCCGGGCCACGGTGAGCGCCGCCCACGCGGGCTGCGCCGCGCCCGCCCCGGCCACGGCGCGGCCGACGTCGTCGGCGTTGCCCGCGCGGAACTGCGCGAAGGCCTCCTCGGTGGCGGGGTTGACCACGGCGACGACGTCCTCGCCGACCGGCTCTGCCCACCGGCCGCCGATGTGGTTCTGGAGGGTTTCCATGAGTGTGGCCGTTTCTGTTCGGTACGTGTACGCGGGGCCCAGGTGTCTACGTGGTGAGGGGGAACCGGATCAGGCGTCGAGCCGGGCGGCCATGAGTTCGCCGGTCATGATGGCGGAGAGATTGGTGTTGGCCCGGGGCACGGAGGGGAAGACCGAGGCGTCCACGACCCGCAGGCCCCGGACCCCCTGCACCCGGCATGCCGGGTCGACGACCGTTTCGGCGGCCCCGGGAGCCCCCATCCGGCAGGTGCTCGTGCCGTGCTGGGCGTCGAGGACCGTGGACAGCAGGTGGTCGTCGAGGTCGCCGTCGTTCGCGAGTGCCTCGAACAGCGGCCGGTTCGCGTCCTCGACCGAACCGCCGAGGACCGCGGCCGTCTCGGCGCGGGCGCTCAGTTCGACGAGGGTGCGCACGCCCTCCCGCATCGGGGCGAGGCCACGCTCGTCGGAGAGCATCCGCTGGGCGACGTACGGGTGCGCCGAAGGGTCCGTGGAGACCAGGGTCAGTTCGCCGCGCGAGTGGGTGCGGTTCAGCCAGACACCGAAACCACCGGAGTGCGACTCGGCGTTCGCCGTGGCCATGGCCAGCACGTTCTGGTTGAGCGAGACGAACATGAGGTCGTCGGAGTGCGTGCCCGAGGCGCTGGACCAGCGCACGCAGACGTTGGTGTGCCGGTCGTGCGGCGACTTGATGGCGGCCTCGGCCCGCAGCGGCAGGGAGAGCACCGTCATGGCGTGGTCCTGCATTCCGAGACCGACCGGCAGATCCTGGCGGACCTCGATGCCCAGCGCCCGCAGCCGGGCGGCGGGGCCGATGCCCGAACGCAGCAGGATCGCCGGGGAGTGGATCACTCCGGCGCTGAGGATCACCTCGTCCGCGTACTCGGTGACGATCGCCCCGTCGATCACCACCCGGACGCCGATCGCGCGGTCGTTCTCGAAGACGACGGAGTCCACGAGCGCGTCGCCGCGGACGGTGAGACCGGGCAGTTCGCGTGCGGGTTCGAGGTAGCCGTCGTTGACGGTGACGCGGCGGGCGTCCCGGGAGTTGATCGGGTAGGGCGAGACGCCGGTGGCGCGGGGGGCGTTGACGTCGGGTGCCCAGCCGAAGCCCGCCGCCAGGGCGGAGTCGGCCAGGGCCCGGTCGACGCCTCCCCAGGCGTCCTTGGGCATCCGGTGGATCGGGGTCGGTCCGCCGCGGCCGTGGTAGGGCCGGTCCCCGAACTCCTCGTCGTCCTCCAGCATCGAGAAGTACGGCAGTACGTCCTCGGGCGCCCAGCCGGTACAGCCGAGCCCGGACCACTCCTCGAAGTCCTCCATCGGCGGCCGGATCGCGATCTGGCCGTTCACGGACGAACTGCCGCCCGTCCCACGGCCGCGCCAGTACGGGACCTGCTGCTGCTTCTCGGTGCGCGAGGAGTTCAGGCCCGTCCACACGAGATGTGCCGACGCCGCGGGGTCCATCAGGGCCACCACGGGATTGGGCGAGCGCCACGCTTCCGGCAGCTGCGCCGAGCGGTGGTCGGGGCCGGCCTCCAGCAGGAGGACCCGCCGGCCGCGGGCGGCGGCGCGGGCGGCGAGCACCGCACCGGCGGAACCCGCGCCGACGACGATCAGATCGCGATCATGTTCTGCCATCTGGACTCCTTGATACGGGAGCGTCTCGCGCCGATACGGGAGCGTCCCGCGCCGGTGACTCCTGCGTGGATGCTGGTAATCTGACGTATCAAGAAAGTTCAGTCAAGAATGAATTTTCATTTTTTTCCGTACGGGAGGATCGGTGTCGCCAGCCGCCGACGAGGGTTCAGCCATGCTCGCGGGGGATTCGGACCGGGAGGGCGAGAGCCCGGCCGGGGTGGACGAGCTGCTGGTCGAGGACTTCGGGCAGCGCATCGGGCGTGCGATGGGGTGGCCGCCGATGGCCGGACGGCTGGGGGGCGTGCTGATGCTCAGCCCGGACCCCATGACGATGACGGAGCTGCAGGAGGCACTGGGGGCCAGCAAGGGCTCGGTGTCGGAGATGACCCGCCTGCTCATCACGAACGGCACCGTCGAACGGGTCAAGGTGCCCGGAGTGCGCCAGGCCGGTTACGTATGGCGCGACGACGCGTGGAGCGGCTGTCTCCAGCATCAACTCGACCAGACCCAGCAGTTGTTCGAACTCGCGCAGGTCGTACGGGAGCGGGGAGCGGACATGCCGGAGACGCAGCAGGCGCGACTGCGCGACATGCACACCTACTACGCCTTCATGGTGCGGGAGTTGCGCCGCCTGCTCGGCGAATACCAGCGGCTGCACGCCGGATAGAGGCGGCCGACACGGCCCGGGGGGTGTACCCGCACCTCCGCACGCCGGCGTCCACTCCCACGGCCTGAGGGGACGCCGGGCTGGCGGACGGCGAACTCCGCACCCTTTTCAGGACAGGGCGCCCATGTGTGCGAGGGCCTGCTTGAGCAGCGCGCCGTGGCCGCCCGGCATCTCGTTGAGGACCATGGGGGACGAAGCCTCCTGCGGGCTGAACCAGACCAGGTCGAGGGCGTCCTGGCGCGGACGGCAGTCGCCGGTCACCGGCACGATGTAGGCGAGCGACACCGCGTGCTGGCGCGGGTCGTGGAACGGCGTGTCCCCCAGCGTCGGGAAGTACTCGGCGACGGTGAAGGGCTGCAGCGAGGCCGGGATCCGGGGCAGCGCGACCGGGCCGAGGTCCTTCTCCAGATGGCGCAGCAGGGCGTCCCTGACCCGTTCGTGGTGCAGCACCCGGCCGGAGACGAGCGCGCGGCTGACCGCTCCGCCCGACCCCATGCGCAGCAGCAGTCCGATGCTGGTCACTTCGCCGCTGTCGTCGACGCGTACCGGCACGGCCTCGACGTACAGGATCGGCATACGGGCGCGCGCCTGCTCCAGCTCGTCGTGGGGCAGCCAGCCGGGCGTGGTTTCGGTCATGTCAGACATTGGTTGATCATACTTTCAGCCTCTGGTGTCGCGAGCGTGTCGCCCGACACAGCGTGATCCGGGGCCACGGATCATCCGTGGCCCCGGACCTTCTGTCCGCTGGGCCCCGCGCCAATCGCGAGGTCACTCTCAAGAGGTCGGTTCGGTCACCTTCGTGGCGGTGTCGCCGTCGACGGCCGCGGCCAGCTGCGGCACCAGGCGCTCCAGCATGTAGGGCAGGCTCAGCACCGAGACGAAGGACACGGAGTTGCCGTAGTCGCTGGTCTCCTCGACGAAGACCTCGCGGCCCTGCTTCACCACGTCCAGGTCGCCGTAGAGGGCGTTCTTGTGGAGCTTTGCCTCGTCCTTCGCCCTGTCCCCGACGATCCAGACGGCGGTGTCGGTGTTCAGCAGGTCGGTGCGCTCCTTGCTGATGTTGGCACCGAACTTGTCACCGATGACCTTGTCGAGGTCGGTCGGCAGTTTGAAACCGAGGTCGGTCAGGACCCGCGAGCGAGAGTCCTGGCTGCCGAAGACGAAGATGCCCTCGTACGGGGTCGCCATCACGCCCGTGGACTCGGCGAACTCCGGATTGTCCTTGGCGGCGGTCGCGAAGTCGGACTCGACGCCCTTCACGAGGTCCTTCGCCGCGGACTCCTGGCCGAGCGCCTTGCCGATGATCTCGGTCTGCTGCTGCCACGGCACACCGAAGTCGTTGTACTCCTTCGGCTGGGCCACGACCGGGGCGAACTTCGAGAGAGTCGTGTACTGGTCCTTCGTGAGGCCGCCGTACACCGCGAGGATCAGATCGGGCTTCAGCGCGGCGATCTTCTCCGTCTGCGGACCCGTGCCGGTGTCCTTCAGCACGGTCGGGGTCTTCCCGCTGCCCAGTTTGTCGGCGGCCCAGGGGCCGATGGCGCCCTTGTAGCCGCCGAGCCACTCGGTGGTCCCGACGGGCACCTTGCCGAGGGCGAGGACTGCGTCCTGGTCGGTCAGCCCGACCGTGACGATCCGCTTCGGCTCGGACTTGACGGTGGTGTCGCCGTATTTGTGGGCCAGGGTCACCGGGAAGGCGCTGTTCGCGGACGCGGACTTGTCCGCGCCCGCCGCGTCCGAGCCGGAGTCGTCGTCGGAGCCGCAGGCCGCCGCGGTGCTGAACAGGAGGAGCGCGGAGGCGAGTGTCGCGACAAGGCGTGCGCCTCTGGAGGAGCCGGGCATCAGTGGTCCTTCACGGTGGTGGTGTCAGGGCTGGTGGTGACGTGGCTGGTGGTGCTGTGAGGGCTGGGGTGGTGCGTGGGGGTCCGGTCGGCCGTGGCGCGGGTGCCCGACCACGCCGCCCAGAGGGAGGCGTAGGGGCCGGCCGCGGCACACAGCTCGTCATGGGTGCCGTTCTCCACGATCCGGCCGCCGTCCATGACGACGATCCGGTCCGCGGTGGCGGCCTGGGTGAGGCGGTGCGCGACGATCAGCGCCGTGCGGCCCTCGACCGCCCGGTCAGCCGCCTGCTCCAGGAGCCGGGCGCCGGTGCTGCCCGCTTCGGCGGTCGCCTCGTCCAGGACGGCCACCGGGGGATCGGCCAGCACCAGCCGCGCCAGGGCGAGTTGCTGTACCTGGGCGGCGGTGAGGCGGTGCCCGCCGTCGCCGACGACCGTGTCCAGGCCCTCGGGCAGCGCCCCGGCCCAGTCGAGGGCGTCCACCGTGGCCAGGGCCGTACGCAGTTCGTCGTCGGTGGCGCCGGGCCGTGCGAGGCGCAGGTCGTCCGCGAGGGGTCCGGCGAAGACGTGCGTCTCCTGGGTGACCAGCGCGACGGGCAGGCCCTGGCGGGGCACGCCGTCGCCGGTCGTCACGCGCACCGAGCCGGACGTCGGACGGTGTACGCCCGCGATGAGTTTGGCCAGGGTGGTCTTCCCGGCGCCGCTCACGCCGACCAGGGCCACGCGCTCGCCCGCCCGGAGGGTGAGGTCCACACCGTGCAGGACGGGGCGGCCCGGCTCGTACGCGTGGTCGATGCCCGTCACGGTGACCGTGCCGTGCGCGGCCGTGACCCGCGACCCGGGCCCGGTGGACGGCCGCGGCCGATCGTCCGGCTGCGGCTGCGCCTGCTGCTGCGGCTCGGGGGAGGGCTGGTCGGCGACTCCGACCAGGCGGGCTAGCGCGGCGGTCGCCGACTGCGCGTCGTCGAGGAGGACGAGCGCCTGGTTGACCGGCGAGAACAGGCTGTGGAAGTAGAGGGCGGCGGCCGTGGCCGTACCGATGGACACCGATCCGCCGCGCACCAGCAGGAACCCCGTGACCAGGACCGCCGCGAGCCCGGCGTACTCCGCCACGTGCAGCCGGTTGTAGAAGTTCAGCACCAGCCGCACGCCGCGCAGGGTCAGCTCGACCGCGGCCGACGAACGCCGGGTCACCCGCGCGGTGTGCTCCTCCTCAAGACGGAACGCCCGTACGGTACTCGCGCCCGCGATGGTGTCCAGCAACTGCTGCTGCTGGGACCCGGTGGCGATCCGCTGCTCGGCGTAGAGCGGCACGGCGTTGCGTACGTACCAGCGGGCGGTGGAGGCCTGGACGGGCACCGCGATGAGGGCCGCGAGGAAGAACCGCCAGTCCAGGGCGGCCATCGCGGCCAGCGTCAGCACGATGGCCAGCAGCGAGCGGGCCAGTTCGGGCAGGGCCGAACGCACGGCCTCGCCCACCACCGAGACGTCCCGGGTGACCCGTGCGGTGAGGTCGCCCGCTCCCGCCTTCTCCACCTGCTCCAGGGGCAGCCGCAGGGCCTTCTCGACGAACCGCTCCCGCAGTTGTGCGAGGACGGTCTCGCCGAGCCGGGCCACGAGTGCCAGGCCCAGCACGGTGGCCGCGCCCTGGGCGAGGGCGACCAGCACCAGCAGGACTACCGGCTGGGTGATGCTCCCCGGCGGGCGGTGCTCGGCGACCAGGTCCACGATGCGGCCCAGCAGCGGCTGGACCAGCAGGCCGACGGCGGTGGCCACGACCATCATGGCGAACCCGCCGAGAGCCAGCCGGCGGTGCGGGCGTACGAGTTCGCGGACGGCGGCGCGGGTACGGGCCTGGGTCGCGGTGGGCAGCAACTCCCGGCCCGGGGTGGGCGGCGAATCCTGGCCCGGGGTGGACAGCAACTGGCCCTCCGCGGTGGTGGGTTCGCCCGTGTGGGCACCCGTGTCGGCAGCGGTGTCACTCATGCCAGAACCGCCGCTCGGTAGGTCTCATGACGGGCTATCAGGTCGGCGTGCGGGGCCGTGTCGGTGACCCGGCCGCCGTCGAGCAGCACCACCCGGTCGGTCACGGCGAGCAGTGCGGGGCTGGTGGTCACCAGGACCGTGGTGCGGCCCTTGCGGACCTCGCGCAGACCGGCCGCGATGCCCGCCTCGGTCACCGCGTCGACCGCCGTGGTCGGATCGTGGACCACCAGGACGGCCCGGTCGGCGGCCAACGCGCGGGCCAGCGCGACCCGTTGGCGCTGTCCGCCGGAGAGCGAGCGACCGCGTTCGCTGACCGCGGTGTCCTCGCCGTCGGGCAGGGTCTGCGCGACCTGGGCCACTCCGGCCGCGGTCATGGCCGGTTCGGAGTCGCCGGACGCGGGGGCGGAGGCCGTCACGTTGTCGCGGACGGTTCCTTCGAAGAGGTCCGCGTCGTGCTCGGCCACCAGCAGGGCCGTACGCATCTCGGCCGGATCCAGGTCCCGCAGGGACACGCCGTCCAGTTCCACCGTGCCCGAGTCGGGATCGGACCGCCGGGCCAGGCAGCGCAGCAGATCGGTCGCGTGGGCGGGGTCGGTGGCGACCACGCCGAGCAGTTCGCCGGGCGCGACGTCCAGGTCCACCTCGCGCAGTCCGCCGTGGCTGACGCCGGTCAGCCGCAGTGCGCCACGCACCTCCGACGGCAGGCTCAGCTCACCGGCGGTGACGCCGTGCGGGGTGGCCAGGACCTCCCCGACCCGGCCGGCCGAGGCGCGGCCCTGGGCGAGTTCGGCGTTGACCCAGGCGAGTGTTTCGAGGGGGCCGACGAGGAAGAGGGCGAGCCCGACCGCCGACACCAACTGGCCGAGGCTGATGCTGCCTTCGGCGGCCAGCCGTCCGCCGACCAGCGCGACGAGGGCGATCAGGCAGCCGGTCAGGGCGAGCACCATGCCGCTCTGGAACGCCTGTGCGCGGGCCGCCTTGAGCGTCGCCGCGAGGGAGTCGCGACTGGTGGTGCGGTAGCGGTCGATGGCCGCCGACTCGCCGCCGATGCCCTTGAGGACCCTGAGGCCCGCCACCAGGTCGGCGGCGACGGCGGAGGCGTGGGCCGCGCGCTCCTGCTCGGCCTCGCTGCGCGTCTCCAGCGGCTTGCTCAGCAGATGTCCGAGCCACAGCAGCACGGGGGTGCCGAGCAGGACCACCAGGCCGAGCAGGACCGACGTACGCAGCAGGACGAAGGCACAGGTGAGGATGCCGGCCAGGGACGCGATCCCGTACATCACGGCCGTGTTGACGCCGCCGACCCGCTTGGCGTCCTCGGTCGCGATGTTGGCGAGCGCTCCGGGCAGCCGGCCGTCCTCGGCGCCGCCGCCCGGGTGCAGTACGCGTCGTACGAGGGAGATGCGCAGGGAGTGTTCGGC
Organism: Streptomyces dioscori; assembly: GCF_003024195.1. Lineage (GTDB taxonomy): Bacteria > Actinomycetota > Actinomycetes > Streptomycetales > Streptomycetaceae > Streptomyces > Streptomyces dioscori. The sequence goes on along the minus strand of NZ_KZ679050.1, from coordinate 90,743 downwards.
CCGGACCGCGGAACGGTCGCCGGCCCAGGCGCCGAAGCGGAAGGACAGGGCCAGCCCGACATAGACCACGGCGAGGACGCCGAGCCACAGGAGGAGGGCGCCGGTGTCGGAGCCGGTGACGGCCCGGTCGATCACCACGCCGATCAGCACCGGGACCAGGGCTTCACCGACCTGGTGTCCGGAGGCGAGCAGTGCGCCGAGACCGACGTCCCGGCGTTGCTCCCTGACCGACTCCCGCAGGACGTCACGTCCTGACGGATATGTAGGACTCACCCGCAACCCCTCCGGGATCGGACGAAGAAAACTTAGGTGAGGCTACTCTAAGTTGCTGACCATGGCATTGCCCAGGGCGGGCACGTGTGCGAGAGCCCCCGCGGGGGCGTGGCGGCACGGGCCCGCCCGCGCGGACGGGGTGGTGCGGGGCCGCGCGGGTGTGGCGTGGTGTCACACCCGCACGGGGCGGGTGCTCAGGCCACCGGAACCGCCGCATCCGCCAAGTCGCCCGCGCGGTGGGCGATCAGGGACTCCAGGATCTCCCCGGACCGTACCGCCGTGGTGGACAGCAGGGTCGAGGTGAGGCCGTGCGTGTGCTCGGTCGCGCCCTGCAGATAGATGCCCGCCGTGACATCCGGAGTCAGCTCTACCCGGTGGTCGCGGCCGACGCGTACGGCGTCCTTGTCGTCCCGCAGGCAGAGTTTCGCGGTTCTGCCCAGCAGGGTGTCGAGGTCTCTGGGGCGGTAGCCGGTCGCGTGGACCAGCAGGTCCGCCGAGATCACCTCCCGTTCCCCGGTGGGGAGGTACTCGACGGTGACCTCCAGATGGTCGTCGAGGGTGCGGACGTCCCGGATGCGGGACACGTTGCGCAGTTGCAGGCGCTCACGGCCCTGGACCTTCTCGCGGTACATCGTCGCGTACAGCGACTCGATGAGGTCCATGTCGACCACCGAGTAGTTGGTGCTGCGGTGGTAGTCGACCAGGGACTGTTTCACCTCCGGCGTGGACCGGAAGTAGACGTCCACGGCCTCCGGGTCGAAGATCCGGTTGGCGAACGGGCTGTCGTCGGCGGGCGTGTACCCGTACTTGGCGAAGATCGCACAGATCTCCGCCTCGGGGAAGGAACGGTGCAGGTAGTCGAGCGCCTCGGCGCCGCTCTGGCCCGCGCCGAGCACCAGGACCCGGCCGACCGAGCCGCCGTCACCGGAGGCGTTCAGCTCCCGTACGCGCGGCACGAGTTCGCTGTTGTGCCAGATGCGGTCCGACAGGGCCGTCTCCGGGGGCAGGTGCGGCTCCAGGCCGACGGCCACCGAGATGTTCCGGGCCCGCCGGGTGACGGTCCGGCCCGGTTCGCCGGGCACCCGGCTGACGACGTCCAGCCAGCGGATCTCCCCGTCGGGGCCGGTCACCGGGTCCACGGAGACGACCTCGTCCGAGTAGTCGACGAGGTGCGCCACCCGGGCGGCGGCCCACTCGAAGTACTCGTGGAACTCGATCCGCAGGGGGAACAGCGTCTTCGCGTTGAGGAAGTCCACCATCCTGCCCCGCTCCCGCAGGAAACACAGGAAGCTGAAGTCGCTGGTCGGGTTGCGCATGGTGACCAGGTCCTTGAGAAAGGACACCTGCATCGTGGCGTCTTCGATGAGCATGCCCCGGTGCCAGCCGAACGACGGCTGGCGCTCCAGGAATCCCGCGCGGATCCGGTTCTCCGGAGCGGCTTGGGCGTTGTGTTCCTCAATCGCAATGGCCAGTGCGAGATTTGACGGCCCAAACCCTATACCGAGCACGTCAAGGACGGCGTCCGGTTCGTCGTGCAGTGCGTTCACCGCAACTTTTCCTTCCCCTAGGCGCCACTGATGTTAAATAAGGTTAGCCTTACCTTGCAATGGTGTGTCCTAGGAGAGGATCGACTATGCGGGTCGTCATGTTCGGCTACCAGACCTGGGGGCATCGCACCCTCCAGGCTCTGTTGGACTCCGACCACGAGGTGGTCCTGGCCGTGACCCACCCCAAGAGCGACCACGTGTACGAGAAGATCTGGGACGACTCGGTGGCCGATCTGGCCGAGAAGCACGGCGTACCGGTGCTGCTGCGCAACCGGCCCGACGACCCCGAACTCCTCGCCGCACTCAAGGACGCGGAGCCGGACCTGATCGTCGCCAACAACTGGCGCACCGTGCTGCCCCCGGAGGTCTTCGACCTGCCGCCCCACGGCACGCTCAACATCCACGACTCGCTGCTCCCGGCCTACGCGGGCTTCTCCCCGCTGATCTGGGCGCTGATCAACGGCGAGCGGGAGGTCGGTGTCACGGCGCACCGGATGAACGCCGAACTCGACGCCGGTGACGTGCTGCTGCAGCGGGCCGTCCCGGTCGGCGCGGCCGACACCGTCGCCGACCTGTTCCACCGCACGGTCGATCTGATCGGCCCGGTCGTCAACGAGTCGCTCGACCTGATCGCCTCGGGTCGCGCGCAGTGGATACCGCAGGACCGCAGCCGGGCCAGCTTCTTCCACAAGCGGTCCCTGGAGGACAGCCGGATCGACTGGACCTGGCCCGCGGAGGCCATCGAGCGGCTGGTACGGGCCCAGTGCGACCCGTACCCGAACGCGTTCACCCACCACCGCGGGCAGCGGATCCGGATCGTCGAGTCCGCGGTCTCGGAGGGCCGTTACGGCGGCACTCCCGGGCGCATCTTCATCCGCGAGGGCGACGGGATCGTCATCGTCGCCGGTACGGAGGCGAGGAACGGACGGCTGCGCGGGCTGGTCGTGAAGCGGGTCCGCACCGAGGACGGGGCGGAGCACGCGGCGACGGACTACTTCCGCACGATGGGCGGCTATCTCACGGGTCGCCCGTGAGCGCCACAGCTGTGAGTGCCACCGCGGCGAGCGGCGCGGCTGTGTCCGACGCGTCGGTGGACGGGGTCGTGGCGGACGGGGTCGTGGCGGACGCGGTGACCGAGGTCGCCGCGTCCGCCGGCGGCCCCGCCGACCGGCTCGTGGCGCTCGAATCCCTGCGTGGGCACACGGTCGTCGTCAAGTACGGCGGTCACGCGATGACCGACGACACGCTCCGGCGGGCCTTCGCGCAGGACGTCCTCGCCCTGTACCGGGCGGGCGTCCGGCCGGTCGTGGTGCACGGTGGCGGCCCGCAGATCGCCGCCCACCTGGACCGGCTCGGGCTCAGGTCCGACTTCCTCGACGGGCTGAGGGTCACCACACCCGAGACCATGGAGGTCGTACGGATGGTGCTGTCCGGCAAGGTCCAGAAGGACCTGGTCGGGCTGCTGAACGAGCACGGGCCGCACGCGGTGGGCCTCAGCGGCGAGGACGGGCACACCCTCACCGCCGTCAAGCGGTATGCCCGAGTGGGCGGTGAGAGCGTCGACATCGGCCTGGTCGGGGATGTGGCACGGGTGAACACCGCAGTCGTACGGCTGCTGCTGGAGGGCGGCCACATCCCGGTGGTCTCCTCCGTTGGCCGGGGCGAGGACGGGCAGGTCTACAACGTCAACGCGGACACGGCAGCCGGGGCGTTGGCCGCCGCGCTGGGGACACGGGTCCTCGTCGTCCTCACCGATGTGCCGGGACTGTACGCCGACTGGCCCGCGAGCGAGCGGATCGTCGACCGGATCGGGGCGGGGGAGTTGGAGCGGGCGCTGCCGGGGCTGGCAGGCGGGATGGGGCCGAAGATGGAGGCGTGTCTGCGGGCCGTGCGGGGCGGGGTGGGCGTGGCCCGGGTGCTCGACGGCCGCGCACCGCACGCCCTGCTCGACGGACTGGTCGGCGGCGCCGGGTCCGGCACGACGATCGTGCCGGACCCGAAGGCCGACGTGGCCGACGTGGCCGACGTGGCCGACGTGGCCGCCGTGTCCTCGGTGCCCTCCGTGGCCTCTGTGCCCTCTGCGGCGCGCCCAGCGGCTCCGGTGGCCTGACACGTACGCGCTGGCCTGACACACGCGTGGTGGTCCGGCACGCACATGGTGCCCGGCCGGGAGAGGCATTCCCGGCCGGGCACCACGTGTTCGGGTCTTGAACGCGTTCCGGCGGCCACGCTTCAGAGGGTGTCGCCGGCGCCTCCGTCAGCCGTCGCTGGTCGTCACCTTCACCTCGTCGACGACCAGTTGCTGCGGGAAGCTGGTCGAACCGTCGGGATCGCCGGGCCAGTAGCCGCCCACCGCGAGATTGAGGATCAGGAAGAACGGCTTGTCGAAGACCCAGGTGTTGCCGTTCAGGTCGGCCGGGGTGCGGGTCTGGTAGACGGTGCCGTCCACGGACCAGGTGATCTTGTTCGGCGACCAGTCGACCGCGAAGGTGTGGAAGGCGTCCGCGAACGCTTCGCCGTTGGGCAGCGAGTAGCCCGCGCCTATGCCGCCGGAGCCGGAGTAACCGGGGCCGTGCAGGGTGCCGTGCACGGTTCCTGGCTCGAAGCCGACGTTCTCCATGATGTCGATCTCGCCCGAGTTGGGCCAGCCGACCTGTCCGATGTCCTGGCCGAGCATCCAGAACGCGGGCCAGATGCCCTGACCGCGCGGGATCTTCATCCGGGCCTCGACGTGCCCGTACGTCGCGGTGAACTTGCCGGAGGTGTTGAGCCGCGACGAGGTGTACTCGCACGAGCCGTACCAGCACTGGTAGTTGTTCGGGTTCTCGCGGCGGGCCTCGATGACCAGGTGGCCCTGGCCGTCGAGCTTCGCGTTGTTGTTGCCCGCCGTGTAGTACTGGCGTTCGTGGTTGTTGACGTTGTCGCCGGTCTCGACCTGCCACTTGCCCTGGTCGACACCGGAGCCGGCGGCCCCGTCGAAGGTGTCGGAGAACGTCACGGCCTGGGCCGCCCGCGGAGTGGGGTCCGCGTGGGCGGCGGGGGCGACGGACGCGGCCGCGACGAGGGCGGCGGGCAGTGCGGCGAGAAGGCATTTGCGGAGCAGACGTGGGGAAGCCACGACTCTCCCTTCCGTAGGGCGTCCCTGTGCGGGGGCGCGCCCACTGAGGTGGGGGGAAATGCTTCGCCTCTCGTTCTAAGAAGTGAACGAGATCACTGTCAAGGCATAGGTACGGACCTTCCGTCCCTCCGGCCTCATCTGCCTCTTACGGTCACCGTTCGGTCATACGACACACACAAGTCCCGCCCGCGAGCCGCTAGTCGGCCGCCTGCACCGCCGCCGCCTCCAGGGACGGGCCTCCGTGGTGGCGGCCCATCGGGATGACCAGCGGGGTGTGGCTGACCGGGTCCATCGTGATGCGGCAGGTCAGGTCGAAGACGTGCTCGACCGTCTCGGCGGTGATGACCTCCGTCGGGCTGCCCTCGGCGACGATCTTCCCGGACTTCATGGCGACGACGTGATCGGCGTACCGGCAGGCCTGGTTGAGGTCGTGGAGCACCATCACGACCGTGCGGTTCTCCCGGCGGTTGAGGTCGGTGACCAGGTCCAGGACGTCGATCTGGTGCGCCAGGTCGAGGTACGTCGTCGGCTCGTCCAGGAGCAGCACGGGCGTGCCCTGGGCGACCGCCATGGCGATCCAGGCGCGCTGCCGCTGACCGCCGGAGAGTTCGTCGACGGGCCGGTCGGCGAGGTCCGTCATGTTGGTCGCGGCCAGCGCCCGGTGCACGGCCTGCTCGTCCGTCTTCGACCACTGCCGCCACCAGGTCTGATGCGGTGAACGGCCGCGGTTGACCAGGTCGATGACGGTCAGCCCCTCGGGCGCGACCGGGCTCTGCGGCAGGATGCCGAGCCGCTGCGCCAGCTCCCTGCTCGGGATGGACTGCAGCGCCCTGCCGTCGAGGTGGACGGCCCCCTCCTTGGGCGCGAGCAGCCGGGCGAGCGCCCGCAACAGGGTGGATTTGCCGCACGCGTTGGCGCCGACGATGGCCGTGATCCGGCCGGGCGGGACCGCCAGGTCGAGGCCGTCCACGACGAGGCGGTTGTCGTACGCCAGCCGCAGGCCGCTCGCCCGCAGGTCGGGGTCGGGGTCGGGGGTCGACAGGGGTTCAGCCGACATGGAATCAACCTCCTGAGCCCGCGCGGTTGGCGCGGACGAGCAGCCAGAGCAGGACCGGCGCGCCGAGCACACCGGTGACGATGCCGACCGGCAGTTCCGTGCCGGAGATGAGCGTACGGGCGATGAGGTCGCCGCCCAGGACCACCAGTGCCCCGGTCAGTCCCGAGGCGACGGTGGGCGGCCAGGCCGTGCCGGCCAGCCGTTGTGCGATCTGGGGGGCGGCGAGCGCCACGAACGCCACGGGCCCCGCGGAGGCGGTGGCGAAGGCGATCAGGCCGACCCCGGTGAGCAGGATGGCGAGGCGTACGGGCTGTACGCGCGTACCGAGGCCGGTGGCCACGTCGTCACCGAGCTGGAGCGTGCGCAGCAGCCGGCCGAGCAGCAGGGCCGTCGGCAGCAGCACGGCCAGTGCGACGGCGAGCGGGCCGACCTGCCCCCAGGTGCGGCCGTTGAGGTTGCCGACCAGCCAGCCCAGTGCGGCCTGCGCCTGGAAGCGTCCGCCCTTGGCCACGAGATAGTCGGTGGCGCTCGTGCAGATCCAGGCCACGCCGATACCGACCAGGATGATCCGGTAGCCGGTGGTGCCGCGCCGCCAGGCCAGCGCGTAGACGGTCAGGGCGGTGACCAGGGCGCCGAGCAGGCCGAGCGCCTGGGTGCCCAGGCCGCCGTCCCAGCCGAGCACGATGCCCGCGACGACCGCGGTGCCCGCGCCCTGGGTGAGGCCGATCATGTCGGGGCTGGCCAGCGGGTTGCGGGTCATGGTCTGGAAGAGCGCGCCGGAGACCCCGAAGGCGATCCCGGCGAGCAGCCCCACCAGGGCGCGGGGCAGCCGCAGTTCCTCCACGACGAGGACGGTGCCGGGGTCGCCGGAGCCCACCAGGGCCCGTACGACGTCGGTGAAGCCGATCGGGTAGTCGCCGGTCGTCAGGCCCCAGCAGAACAGGACGAAGGTGCCCGCGGCGAGCACCACGGACAGCGCCACGAGCCGGGGGCGGAACACACCGGAGACGGGCGGGAACACCAGCCGGTACGTGCGATGGTGGGCTGACCCGGCCGAACGGGGCGCGGCGGACGCGGACTTCAGCTCAGAACGGGCGGACTTGAGGTCGGAACGGGTCGTGAGGTCGGATTTCGGTTGCGGCACGGTCACACCTCCGCCAGGTTGCGCCGACGGACCATGGCGATGAAGAACGGACCGCCGATGAAGGCGACCAGCACCCCCGCCTGGATCTCGGTGGGCCGTGCCACGAGGCGTCCGAGGATGTCCGCGGCGAGCAGCAGGATGGGGGCGAGGACCGCCGACAGGGGCAGCAGCCAGCGCTGGTCGGGGCCGATGCCCGCCGCCTGGGCGAGCACCCGGGCCACATGGGGGACCACCAGGCCGAGGAAGACGACGGGCCCGATGACCGCGACCGCCGCCCCCGTCAGCAGGGTTATCGCCGCGACGCCCGCCAGCCGGACCAGGCCGAGGCGCCGGCCGAGCGAGGCCGCCACGTCGTCGCCGAGGGCCAGGCTGTTGAGGGCCGGGGCGCAGGCCAGCGCGAGTGCCGCGCCGATGACGAGGAAGGGCAGGACCCGCCACACCATGCCGTTGTCCGCCTCCGCGAGCGAACCCGCGGACCAGAAACGGTACTTGTTGAGCGCGTCCACGTCCGTGAGCACGATGGCCTGCGTGAACGACCACAGCATCGAGGTGACGGCGATGCCCGCGAGGGCCAGCTTCACCGGGGTCATCCCGGACCGCCCGAGGCCGCCGAGGAGATAGACCGCCACCGTGGCGATCAGCGCTCCGCCGAACGCGAACCACACATAGCCGTACAGCGAGTTGATGCCGAGCACGCCGACGGCGAGCACGATGGCGAAGGCGGCGCCCGCGCTGACCCCCAGGACCCCGGGGTCGGCGAGCGGGTTGCGGGTCAGCGCCTGCATCAGCGCTCCGGCCAGCCCGAGGGCCGCGCCCGCCGTGAGCCCGAGCGCGGTGCGCGGGATGCGCGCCGACCAGACGACGTTGTCCACGAACCGGCTCGGTGCGTCGCCGAACAGGGCCGAGATCACCTGGTCCGGCGGGATGTTGGCCGCGCCGAGCGCCAGTGACAGCAGACAGAGGACGGCCAGGACGGTACCCAGCAGTGTCACGAGAAGGACAGGGCGCACTCTCTTGCCCGTCACCTTGCGGTCTCCAACGGCCAGCTCCCTTAGGTTAGGCAGGCCTTAATCGTAGTGGGGATCACGTGGTCCGCCGAGACGGGGCCTTTTGGTTAGGTAATCCTTACCTTAGTATGACCTGCGGTCCTCCGGCTGAGCCGGTTCCGCACACTCTGGAGGCACGGTCAGCTGTGTCCGGTTTCGAATCGCGTGTGTCCGGTGTCGACGAGGTTGACGCGACGGCGTACTGGCGTCGACGGCTCGACCCCCTCCCTCAGGAGGCGGTCCTCCCCGTCGACTTCCCGTATCCGCTCAAGCCCGGCGGCGCGCCGCGCACGATCAGTCGCACCCTGGACGCGACGGCCGACGAGGTCACCCTCCTGTCCGCGTTCGTGGCGCTGCTGCACCGCTACGGCGGCGCGCGCGACCTCACCGTCGGGTACGGGGGCCTGCCGGTCAGGGTGGCTGTCGACGGCGGAACCGAGTTCGCCGAACTGGTCCGGCGCGTCCGTGCGGCGTGCGAGGAGGCCGAGACCCACCGCGTCGAACCGGGCGCGCTCGTCGCCCAGTTGCGGCCGGAGCCCACCCGGGGCGGCGGGCTGCTGTTCAACACGGCGTTCGGGACGGACACGGCGTTCGGGACGGACAAGGCTTCCGGAACGGCAGAGGGGGGTGACGCGGACTTCACCGGCGTTTACGAGGGTCTGCTCGACCTCGCGCTCGAAGTCCGCGCCGGTGACGTCCGGATCACGTACCGCCCGGACCTGTTCCGGGACGGGACCGCCCTGCGGACCGCGGGCCACTACGCCACCCTGCTGGCCGACGCGATCGCCCGCCCGTACACCCCGGTCGGCGAACTGGACCTGCTGGACGCCGAGGAACGGCACCGAGTCCTGGAGGAGTGGAACGACACCGACCACGACATACCCCTGCGGACCTGGCCGGAGATGTTCGCCGACCGGGTACGGGAGCGGCCCGACGAGATCGCGCTGGTCTTCGAGAACACCCGGCTCACCTACGCGGAACTGGACGAACGGGCCAACCGGCTGGCCCATGCCCTCGTCGCGCGCGGCGCCGGACCCGAGCGCGTGGTGGCCCTCGCTGTACCCCGCTCGGCCGAACTGATCGTCGCCGAGGTCGCCGTACTGAAGTCCGGCGCCGCCTATCTGCCGGTCGACACCGACTACCCGGCCGACCGCATCTCGTACATGCTGGCCGACGCCCGGCCCGCCTGCCTGCTCACCACCGCCGAGGTCGCGGCGGACATCCCGCCGTGCGACGGCATGGACGTCCTGGTGCTGGACGCCCTGGACACCGTAAGGGAATTGACGGAGCGTCAATCGAGCGACCCGGCCCGTTCCCTCTCCGTCGGGAACGCCGCCTACGTCATCTACACCTCCGGTTCCACCGGCCGGCCCAAGGGTGTGGTGCTCTCCCACGCGGGCGTCGCCAAGCTGGTCGCCACGCAGAGCGAGCGGTTCGGCATCGGACCGCACAGCCGCGTCCTGCAGTTCGCCTCGCCGAGCTTCGACGTGGCGTTCTGGGACCTGTGCCTCGGACTGCTCTCCGGCGGCCGACTCGTCGTCGTACCGGCCGAGTTGAGGGTGCCCGGCGCCCCGCTCGCCGACTACGCCCACGCCAACGGCATCACCTTCATGATCCTCCCGCCGGCCCTCCTCGCCGCGATGCCCGAGGACGTCGAACTGCCGCCCGCCACCCTGCTCGCGGGCACCGAACGGGTCTCGCCCGAACTCGTCGGCCGGTACGCGCGCGGCCGGATGATGTTCAACGCGTACGGCCCCACCGAGGCGACCACCAACTCCACCCTCGGCCTGTGCGACCCCGACACCCCCGCCGGCACGATCGTGCCCATCGGCGTCCCCGACCCCGGCACCCGCGCCTACGTGCTCGACGCCCGGCTCCGGCCCGTACCGGCCGGTGTCCCGGGAGAGCTCTACCTCGGCGGGGCCGGTCTCGCCCGCGGCTACCTCGGGCGCCCCGACCTGACGGCCGAGCGGTTCGTCGCCGACCCCTTCGGGCCGCCCGGCGAACGGCTGTACCGCACCGGTGACCTGGTGCGCTGGAAGGCCGACGGCCGGCTGGAGTTCCTGGGCCGCGCCGACGCGCAGGTGAAGATCCGCGGCTTCCGGATCGAACCCGGCGAGATCGAGTCCGTGCTGCGCGCCCACCCGGCCGTCGAGCAGGCAGCCGTCCTGGTCCGCGAGGACCGCCCCGGCGACCGCAGGCTCGCCGCCTACGTGGTGCCCTCGCTGGACGCCGACCGCGACTTCGGCGAACAGGTCCAGGAGTGGAAGGACCTGCACGAACTGCTGTACTCGGCGGCGGGATCCGAGGGCACACGGGACGGCTCGGCGGGACGGGGCGCCGGCGTGGCCGCGGGCTTCCGGGAGAACTTCGCCGGCTGGAACAGCATGTACGACGGACTGCCCATCCCCGTCGCGGAGATGCGCGAGTGGCGCGAGGCGACCCTCGCGCGTATCGAGGAGCTTTCACCGCGCCGCGTGCTGGAGATCGGCGTCGGCAGCGGCCTGATCCTCTCCAGGATCGCCCCCGGCTGCGAGGAGTACTGGGGCACCGACCTCTCCGAGGAGGCGGTACGGGCCCTGCGCGCCCAGGTCGACGCGGTGCCGGAACTGGCCGACCGGGTGCGCCTGAGCGCCCAACCCGCGCACGACACGTCCGGGCTGCCCCGGGCCCACTTCGACACGATCGTCCTCAACTCCGTCGCCCAGTACTTCCCCGGCGCCGACTACCTCACCGACGTCATCGGTGCCGCCGCCGAGCTGCTGGCCCCCGGGGGACGGCTGTTCGTCGGTGACGTACGCAACGCCCGGCTGCTACGCGTCCTGCGCGCCGCGGTGGAGACGCGCCGCGCGGCCGACCCGGGGGACAAGCAGGCACTGCGGGCCGCAGTGGAACGCTCGCTCGCCTGGGAGGGCGAACTCCTCCTGGACCCGGACTACTTCGCGACCCTCTGCAACTTCGACGCCGACATCCGACTCAAGCGAGGCCACCACCACAACGAGCTCACGCGGTACCGCTACGACGTAGTACTGACGCCGACGCGGGCCCCTGAGAGCCGCGGGGAACTACGCGACCGAGCTGAAGGCGAGGGTGCCGTTTCGACCGGCTTGGTCGTGGGTGCCGGAACCACCCCGTCCACTCCGCCGAGGGGTGACGATGGGCCCGCCCTTCAGGGGCGCGGGGAACTGCGCGACCGAGCTGAGAGCGACGGTGCCGTTTCGACCGGCTTGGTCGTGGGTGCCGGAACCGCCTCGTCCGCTCCGCCGAGGGGTGACGATGGGCCCGCCCTTCAGGGGCGCGGGGAACTGCGCTACCGAGCTGAGAGCGACGGTGCCCTTTCCACCGGCCCGGTCGTGGGTGCCGGAACCGCGTCGTCCACTCCGCCTACGGGTGACGAGATCACCTGGGCCGACGTGGCCGGCGGTGACGGCGACGCCCTCGACGCCCTGCTCGCCGCCCGCGTGGCGACGCCCGCGGAACACACACCCCCCTTCCGCGTCACCGGTCTGCCCAACGCCCGCCTCGCCGAGGACCTCGCCGCACTGTCCGCGCTCGACGACAGCAGCCGCGCCGCGTCCCCCGCCGACGCGCCGGACCCGGAGGACCTGCACGCCCTCGCCGCCGGGCACGGTCTGAAGGCCGTCGTCACCTGGAACGGGATCGCCGACGACGGCAGCCTCGACGTGGTCTTCGGCCACGGCGACAGCCTGCCCGCGACCCCGGACGGGCGGTACCGCCCGTCCGGAACCGCCCCGCACGCCAACCGCCCGGCCCCCTTCCGTGATGTGAACTCCCTGATGAAGGCGCTTCGTTCGTACGCGTCCGAGCAGCTGCCGGAGTACATGGTCCCGTCCGCCGTCGTCCCCCTGGACCGCCTCCCGGTCACCCCCAGCGGCAAGCTCGACGGCGCCGCGCTCCCGGTCCCGGACTACGGGGCCCTCAGCTCCGGCCGCCCGCCGCGCGACGCCCGCGAGGAAGTGCTGTGCGCGGCCTACGCCGAGGTGCTCGGCCTGCGGTCGGCGACCATCGACGACGACTTCTTCGCCCTCGGCGGCGACAGCATCACCGCCATCCAGCTGCTCATCCACGCCCGCAGGGCCGGACTGCGGCTCACCTCCCGCGATGTCTTCCGGCACCGGACGGTGGCGGCCCTCGCCGAGGCCGCAGGCCTGCGCGCCGACGTGCGCGCCGACGCGGCGACCGGCACGGGTGCCGCGGCCGAGGAGCCCCCGCTCGTACGGCTCACCGAAACCGAACTCGCGGAGATCCAGGGCGAGAACCCCGTAGCCGTGCAGGAGCTGCTGCCCCTGAGCCCCCTCCAGGAGGGTTTCTACTTCCACGCCCTCGTCGACGGCGCCGACCGCGACGCCTACGTGGTCCAGCAGGCCCTCGAACTGTCCGGCCCAGTCGACGCGGAGGCACTGCGCAAGGCCGCCCAGCACGTCCTGGACCGGCACGCCCCGCTGCGCGCCTGCTTCCGTCCGCTCGCCGACGGACGTCCCGTACAGATCATCGCCGAGGGCCTGGAACTGCCCTGGCACGAGGTGGACCTGTCGGCGCAGCCGCGCACAGCAGAAGCAGATACCGAAGCAGATACCGAAGCACAAGCCGACGCCGTCGCCGCCGAGGAGCGCGCCCGCCGCTTCGACCTCGCCCGCCCGCCCCTGCTGCGCTGCGCCTTCGTCAGGCTCGGCGAGGACCGCGCCCGGCTTCTGCTGACGTTCCATCACAGTGTCGCGGACGGCTGGTCGTTGCCCGTCCTGCACCGCGAACTGCTCGCCTCCTACGGCGAGAACCCGGTCCCGCTCCCCGAGGCCGCCCCGTACCGCACCTACCTGCGCACACTCGCCGCAGCCGACCGGGACGCCGCGCGCGGGACGTGGCGTGACGCGCTCGCCGGGATCGAGGAGCCCACGCGACTGGTCGAGACGCCCGCCGACGGCACGCCGATCACGCCCGCACAGGTCCGTGTGGAGCTGTCCGAGCAGGTCACGGCCCGTCTGTCGGCCCGCGCCCGGGAGCTGGGCGTCACCCTGGGAACGGTCGTCCAGAGCGCCTGGGGTCTGCTGATCGGACGGCTGACCGCCCGCCAGGACGTGGTGTTCGGCACCACCGTCTCCGGGCGCGACGCCGAGGTCGAGGGCATCGAGTCCATGGTCGGGCTGTTCATCAACACCCTGCCCACCCGCTTCCGCTGGGAGCCCTCGGACACCCTCGCCGGCCTCCTCGGCCGCCTCCAGGACGAGCAGGCCGCGCTCCTCGACCACCAGCACCTCGGCCTCGCCGAGATCCAGCGGGTCGCCGGGCTCGCGGGCAGCGGTGAACTGTTCGACACGCTCGTCGTCTTCGAGAACTATCCGGCCGCCACCGGCCTCGCCGACCCCTCCGGCCGCATCCGGGTCACGGGCCACGAGTTCCACGACGCCGTCCACTACCCGCTCGCCCTGATCGTGAAGCCGGGCCGCCGCCTGGACCTGCGCCTGAAGCACCACGCCCAGCGGCTCGACGCCGACGCCGTACGCCGTATCGCCGACCGCCTCACCCGGATCCTGCACGCCCTGGCGGCGGACCCCGGGCAGCCGGCCGCCGCCCTGGAACTGCTGTCGGCGGCGGAGCTGTCACAGGCCCACCCGGCCGGCGAACACCACGAAGTCCCCGGGACGACCCTCGCCGCCGCCTTCGAGGCGCAGGCCGCCCGCACCCCGGCCGCCACGGCGGTCGTGTGCGAGGACGAGACCCTGACGTACGCGGAACTCGACGCCCGAGCCGCGGAGTTGGCGCGCACACTCCGCACGGAGGGTGCCCGGCCCGGCACCGTCGTCGCGGTCGCCGTCCCCCGCTCCGCCGACCTCATGGTCGCCCTGCTCGGCGTGCTCAAGTCCGGGGCCGCCTACCTTCCGGTCGACGTGGACTACCCCGCGGACCGGGTGACCCACATGCTCACCGACTCCGGAGCGTCGACGGTCGTCACCACGTCCGGCACCGCCCACCGACTGCCCGAGGTCCCTGGCCTCACCCACCTCCTGGTGGACGCCCCGGCCGGTGAGCAGCCGCAAGCCACCGAGCAGCCGCAAGCCACCGAGCGGCCGGAAGCCGCCACCGCAGTCGAGGCAGGCCCGGACGACCCCGCCTACCTGATCTACACCTCCGGCTCCACCGGCCTGCCCAAGGGTGTCGTCGTCACCCATCGCGCGATCGTCAACCGGCTGGCCTGGATGCAGGGCCAGTACGGACTGGCCGCCGACGACCGGGTGCTGCAGAAGACCCCCGCCAGCTTCGACGTCAGCGTCTGGGAGTTCTTCTGGGCGCTGTGCGAGGGCGCCACGGTCGTACTCGCCCGCCCGGACGGCCACCGCGACCCCGCGTACCTCGCCGAGCTGATCCGTGAACAGGGCGTCACGACCCTGCACTTCGTACCGTCGATGCTCGAAGCGTTCCTGCAGTCCGAGGAGATCACCGCGGATCCCGCGTGGGCCACCTCCCTGCGGCGCGTCTTCAGCAGCGGCGAGGCACTGCCCGGCGCCGCGTCGGCCCGCTGGTCGGCCCTCACGGGAGTGCCGCTGCACAACCTGTACGGCCCCACCGAGGCCGCCGTCGACGTCACCCACCACACGTACGACGGCGCGCCCGGCACCACCGTGCCCATCGGCCGACCCGTATGGAACACCGGTCTGCGCGTCCTCGACACCTGCCTGCGCCCGACGCCCGAGGGCGTCCCGGGAGAGCTCTATCTGACGGGCGTCCAGCTCGCCCGCGGCTACCACGCGCGCCCCGGCCTGACCGCCGAGCGGTTCGTCGCCGACCCGTACGGCGGACCCGGCGAACGCATGTACCGCACCGGCGACCTCGTACGGCGCCGCGCCGAGGGAGTCGTGGAGTACCTGGGCCGCACCGACCGCCAGGTCAAGATCCGTGGGAATCGCGTCGAACTGGGCGAGATCGAGGCCGCGTTGGCCCGGCAGGCGTCCGTCGCCCAGGCCGCCGTCACCGTCACCGCCACCGGGAGCGGCGGCAGCGCGCTCGTCGCGTACGTGGTCCCGGCCCGCGACGCACACCCCGAGCCCGCCGAACTCCAGGCGGCCCTCGCCGATTCCCTGCCCGCCCCCATGGTCCCCGGCGCGTATGTCGTCCTGGACGCCCTCCCGCTCACCCCCAGCGGCAAGCTCGACCGCGCCGCGCTGCCCGCCCCGCAGGCGGAACGAGCCGAGGTGCGCGCACCCCGCGACGAGCGGGAGGCCGCGCTGACCGGGATCTTCGCCGCGGTGCTGAAGCTCGACGAGGTCGGCATCGACGACGACTTCTTCATGCTCGGCGGCGACAGCATCACCTCCATCGGTGTCTCCAGCCGCGCCCGCAGGGCGGGCCTGGACCTCAACCCCCGTGACGTGTTCGAGCACCGCACCCCGCTCGCTCTGGCCGCGGCGGCCACCCCGGTCGCCGAGACGCGCGCCCCGCGCTCCGACTTCGCCCTCACCGCCGAGGAGACCGAGCGCGTCCACCGGCTCAGCCCCGGCCCGGTGGACGACATCTGGCCGCTCGCCCCGCTCCAGGAAGGCCTGTTCTTCCACTCCACGTACGACGCCGGCACCCTGGACGTCTACACGGTCCACGAGTCGTTCGACATCGCCGTCCCGCTCGACACGGACCGCCTGCGCACCGCCGTACGAGTCCTGCTGGACCGCACCCCGAGCCTGCGCGCCGGGTTCACCAGCGAAGGACTGCGCCAGCCGGTGCAGTTCATCGTCCGCGACCCCGAGATCCCCCTCGAAGAGGTCGACCTCTCCGGTCTGCCGACCGCCGAACAGGACGCCCGGCTGCGGGAGTTGACGGACGCCGAACGCTCGCGCCGCTTCGACCTGACCCGCCCCCTGCTCTTCCGCATCCTGGTCGTCCGGCTCGGCGAGGAGCGCGGGGACCGCCTGGTCGTCGGCCGCCACCTCCTCCTGTGGGACGGCTGGTCCGCCTGGCTCTTCCTCGACCAGCTCTTCGCCCTGTACGAGTCGGACGGCGACCCGAGTGCTCTGGCCGCCCCCGGCTCGTACCGCGACTATCTGACCTGGCTTGAGGTCCAGGACACGGCCGTCGCCACCGCCGCCTGGCGCACCGCGCTGGCCGGGCTCGACGAGCCCACCCTGCTCGCCGCCGCCGACCAGGGCCTGGAGCCGGACATCCCGGAGAGCCTCGACGCCTTC
The DNA here is from genome assembly GCF_003024195.1 of Streptomyces dioscori. GTDB lineage: Bacteria > Actinomycetota > Actinomycetes > Streptomycetales > Streptomycetaceae > Streptomyces > Streptomyces dioscori. Next base: position 74,366 of record NZ_KZ679050.1, on the reverse strand, counting down.
GTCCCGGCCGAGGTGGGGACACGGCTGCGGGACATCGGCCGCCGCCACGGACTGACCCTCAACACCGTGCTCAACGCCGCCTGGGGGCTGACCCTGGCGAGTGCGACCGGCCGCGGTGACGTCGTCTTCGGCACCACCGTCGCGGGCCGGCCGAGCGAGGTGCCGGAGATCGAGAACGTCATCGGCATGTTCCTCAACACCGTCCCCGCCCGGATCGCCTACGACCCGGCCGAACCCGTGCTCGCCCTGCTGCGCCGCGTCCAGGACGAGCGGCTGGCCGTCATGCCGTACGAGTATCTGGGCCTCGGCGTGCTGCAGGCCGAGACCGGACACCGGCGGCTGTTCGACACCCTCTTCGTGCTGCGCAACAGCGACACCGAGGAGCGCCTCGCCGAACTGAGCGAGCGGCACGGGGCCACCGCCGTCGCCAACGTCGACGCCACGCACTATCCCGTCAACCTGGTCGTCACGCCGGGCCGCAGGATCCAGGTCACCCTGACCCACCGGGCCGACGTCATCGCCCGCCCCCAGGCGCAGGATCTGCTCGACCGGTTCACCCTGCTCCTGGCCCGGCTCACCGACGACCTCGAAGCCCCCGTCGGCCGACTCGACGCACAACTGCCCTCCGAGCAGCGGCAACTGGCACGCGAACGGGTCGAGGGGCGGGTGCCCGACCCCGAGGACACCATCGCCGACCTGCTGGCGGCCCAGGCCCTGGCCACACCCGACACCACCGCCCTCGTCTTCGGCGACCGGACCCTCACGTACGCCCAGCTCGACGCCCGGATCAACCGCATGGCCCGACTGCTGATCGACCGGGGCGCCGCGCCCGAGCGGATCGTCGCGCTCGGCCTGCCCCGCTCCCTCGACATGGTCGTCGCGCTCTTCGCCGTGCTGCGCACGGGCGCCGCGTACCTGCCCCTGGAACTGGACTACCCGGACGACCGGCTCGTCACGATGCTCCAGGACGCCCGGCCCACGCTGCTCCTGTCCAACGCCGCCGTCTCGGAGCGGCTGGCGGCGGCCGACACTCCCCGCGCTCTGCTCGACGACCCGGCGGTGACCGCCGAACTGGCGGCCCATCCGGCTGACCTGGAGCGGCGGCACTTCAGCCTGGAGCACCCGGCGTACGTCATCTACACCTCCGGGTCCACCGGCCGGCCCAAGGGTGTCGTCACGCCCTACCGCGGGCTGACCAACATGCAGCTCAACCACCAGCGGGAGATCTTCGAACCGGCGATCGCCTCGGCGGGCGGGCGCGGACTGCGGATCGCCCACACGGTGTCGTTCGCCTTCGACATGTCCTGGGAGGAGCTGCTGTGGCTCGTCGAGGGGCATGAGGTGCACATCTGCGACGAGGAGCTGCGGCGCGACGCCGAGGCCCTGGTCGCGTACTGCGAGACCCATCGCGTCGACGTCATCAACGTGACGCCCACCTACGCCCATCTCCTCATCGAACAGGGCCTGTTGGAGGGCCACCGCCCGCCGCTCGTGCTGCTCGGCGGCGAGGCGGTCTCCGAGACCGTGTGGAACCGGCTCCGCGACACCGAGGGCACCTACGGCTACAACCTCTACGGGCCGACCGAGTACACCATCAACACCCTCGGCGGCGGCACCCTCGACAGCGCCACCCCGACCGTCGGACGTCCGATCCGCGGAACCCGCGCCCACATCCTGGACGCCTGGCTGCGCCCGGTGCCCGAGGGCGTGCCCGGTGAGCTGTACATCGCGGGCATCGGTCTGGCCCGCGGCTATCTGGAACGGCCGGGGCTGACCGCCGAGCGGTTCGTCGCCGACCCCTTCGGCGAGCCCGGCGAGCGCATGTACCGCACCGGTGACCTCGTACGCCGCAATCCCGACGGCAACCTCGACTTCCTCGGCCGCACCGACGACCAGGTCAAGATCCGCGGCTACCGCGTGGAGCTGGGCGAGATCGAGACCGCGCTCTCCCGGCACCCCCAGGTCGCGCACGCCGCCGTGGTCGTCCGCGACGAACGGCTCGTCGGCTATGTCGTCCCGGCCCCCCTCACCGGCGACGACCGCGACGGCGCCGAACGCGAGCAGGTCGGCGAGTGGCAGGAGATCTACTCCGACGAGTACGAGGAGATCAGCACCGCCGTCTTCACCGAGGAGTACGCCGGCTGGGACTCCTCGTACGACGGACAGCCCATCCCCTTCGAGGAGATGCACGAGTGGCGCGAAGCCACCGTCGCCCGGATCCGCTCGCTGCGACCGCGCCGCGTCCTGGAGATCGGCGTCGGCTCCGGTCTGCTGCTGTCGAAGCTCGCACCGGAGGCCGAGGCCTACTGGGCGACCGACTTCGCGGCCCCCGTCATCCGCAAGATCGGCGAGGAGCTGGCGCAGGACCCGGAGCTGGCCGCACGCGTCACCCTGCGTGCCCAGCCCGCCGACGACCTGACCGGCCTGCCCGCCGACGGGTACTTCGACACGATCGTCATCAACTCCGTCATCCAGTACTTCCCGAGCATCGACTACCTGACCTCGGTCATCGAGGGAGCCATGCGGCTCCTGGCGCCGGGCGGCGCGCTGTTCGTCGGGGACGTCCGCAACCTGCGCCTCGCCCGGACCTTCCAGACGGAGATCCAACAGGCCAGGACAGAGGGGATCACGGGGGAGGGGCTTGAGCGCGCTGTCGAACGCGGGCTGCGCCTGGAGAAGGAACTCCTCGTCGACCCCGACTACTTCACCTCCCTCGGTCACCGCGTCGACCTGCGCACCAAGCGCGCCCGCCACCACAACGAGCTGACCCGCCACCGCTACGACGCCGTCCTGTACGCAGGTGAGGCCGACCTCGCCCTGGAGCGCGTGCCGTCGGTCGGCTACACCGAGGACCTCGACCTGACGGACCTCGTCCGTGCGGTCACCCCGCTGCGGTTCACCGGCGTGCCCGACGCCCGCGTGGGTGCCGCCGGGGGAGTGGACCCCGAGACACTGCACGACCTCGGCGCGCGGCTGGGCTGCCACGTCCTGACGACCTGGTCCCGCGAACCCGGCACGTACGACGCCGTGTTCGTCCCCGACACCGACTCCGGCGGCGATACCGGTACGTCTGCCGACGGTCCCGGGCGTACCGCCGGGCTCTACCTCCCCGGCGGCGGCGAGGCCCCGTACGCCAACGAACCCACCGCGGCACGCGGTGCGAACAGCCTGGTCCGGCGGCTGCGCGACGACCTCAAGCAGCAGCTGCCCGAGTACATGGTCCCGGCCGCGTTCGTGACCCTGGACCGGCTGCCCATGAACGACAACGGAAAACTGGACATCCGCGCCCTGCCCGACGCCGAGCCCGCGGTCGCCCTCGGCACCGGCCGCGGACCGCGCACCCCGCAGGAAGAGGTGCTCTGCCGCCTCTTCGCCGAGGTGCTCGGCCTGCCCGAGGTCGGCGCGGAGGACGGTTTCTTCGACCTGGGCGGCCACTCGCTGCTCGCCACCCGGCTGATCAGCCGGGCCCGTACCGAACTGGGCGCCGAGCTGGCGATCCGCGACCTCTTCGAGGCGCCGACACCCGAACTGCTCGCCGCACGGGCCGACTCCGGGCGCCCCGCCCGCCCGGCCGTCGCCCCCGCCGTACGCCCCGACCGCATCCCGCTCTCGCCGGCCCAGCGCCGGCTGTGGCTGATCGAACGCATCACCGGCAGCGGTGTGGCGTACAACTTCCCGCTGGTCTTCCGGCTGCGCGGCGAACTCGACCCCGACGCGCTGCGGTCCGCGCTGAGCGATGTGGCGGGGAGGCATGAAGCCCTCCGCACGGTGTTCCACGAGCAGGACGGGGAGCCGTACCAGGTCGTCGTCCCGGCCGCAGAGGCCGCACCCGGCTTCACCGTGACGGACTGCGCCGAGCGGGAGCTGGACGGGCTGATCGAGTCGGCGCAGCGCCGCCCCTTCGATCTGGCCCGCGAACTCCCGCTGCGCTGCGATGTGTTCAGGGTTGGGCCGGCCGACCACGTGGTGGCCGTCGTGCTGCACCACATCACCACCGACGAGTGGTCCGACCGGCCGTTCCTGGCCGACCTGAACACCGCGTACGCGGCGCGGGTCGCGGGTGAGGAGCCCGGCTGGGCCGCGCTGCCCGTGCAGTACGCCGACTACACGCTGTGGCAGGAACAGCTGCTCGCCCAGGTCGGCGACGAACAACTGGGCTACTGGACCGAGGCGTTGCGCGATCTTCCCGAGGAGCTGGCGCTGCCCCTGGACCGGCGGCGGCCCGCCGAGCCCACCGGACTCGGCGGCAAGGTCCGCCACGAGGTGCCCGCCGAGGTCGGCCGCACCCTGCGCGCGCTGTCCGGCGAGACCGGCACCAGCATGTTCATGCTTCTCCAGGCGGCCACGGCGACCCTGCTGCACCGGCTGGGCGCGGGCGACGACATTCCGCTCGGCGCGCCCATCGCGGGCCGCACGGACAGCGGCCTCGACGAACTGGTCGGCTTCTTCGTCAACACGCTGGTCCTTCGCACGGACCTGTCCGGCGACGACCTGACGTTCCGTCAATTGATTGGCAGGGTGCGTGAGTCGGCGCTCGCCGCCTTCGAGTACCAGGATCTGCCCTTCGACCGGGTGGTGGAGGCCGTCAATCCGCCGCGGGTGGCGGGCCGCAATCCGCTGTTCCAGGTGATGCTGGGCTACCACTACCGCCCCGACGGCGATCCCGACCTGCTGGGCCTGTCCACCGAGTGGTCCGACATGGACACCGGCCGGGCCAAGTTCGATCTGCACTTCACCTTCGTGGACGAGTCGGGCCGGCTGGTCCTGCTGCTCGACCACGCGTCCGACCTGTGTGACGGGACGACCGCGGACCGCCTCGCCGGACGCCTGGTCCGGCTGCTGGAACAGGTCGCCCACGCACCGGACCTGCCGGTACGTGACGTGGAGGTGCTGACGTCGGACGAGCGGGCGCTCGTCCTCACGGACTGGAACGACACGGCCCAGGTCACCGTCCCCACCACCCTCCCCGAGCTGTTCCGCGCCCAGGCCGCCCGCACGCCCGACGCGCTCGCGCTGGTCTCCGGCGAACAGCAGCTGACGTACGCCGAGCTGGACGCACGCGTGGAACACACCGCGCGGGTGCTGGCCGGACTGGGCGTGGGCCCCGAGCGCACGGTGGCCGTCGCGCTCCCGCGCTCGGCGGACCTCGTCGTCGCCCTCCTCGCGGTGCACCGCGCGGGCGGCGCCTATCTGCCGCTGGACGCCGACTACCCGCAGGAGCGCCTCACGTTCATGCTGGAGGACGCCCGCCCGGTGTGCGTGATCCGCGACAGCCTGCCCGAGGGGGCAGAGGGCGCGCTCCCTGACACGTACGACCCGTCGAGTCCCGCCTACGTCATCTACACCTCCGGTTCCACCGGGCGTCCGAAGGGCGTGGTCGTACCGCAGTCGGGCATCGTCAACCGCCTGCTGTGGATGCAGGACGCCTACGGGCTGACCGGTGCGGACCGGGTGCTCCAGAAGACCCCTTCCAGCTTCGACGTGTCCGTGTGGGAGTTCTTCTGGCCGCTGATCACGGGGGCCGCTCTGGTGGTCGCCAGGCCGGACGGGCACAAGGACCCCCGCTACCTCGCCGAGCTGATCCAGCGGCAGGACGTCACCGTCGCGCACTTCGTGCCCTCGATGCTCCAGCTGTTCCTGGAGGAACCGGCTGCCGCCGACTGCACGGGCCTGCGCCGCGTGATGTGCAGCGGCGAGGCCCTGCCCGTCCCGCTCGCGCACCGCTTCCACCGGACACTCGCCTCCACCGAACTGCACAACCTGTACGGGCCGACCGAGGCGTCCGTCGACGTCACCGCCGTCCAGGTGCACCCGGGCGCCACCTCGGTGCCCATCGGACGGCCGGTGTGGAACACCCGCGTGTACGTCCTGGACGCCGCGCTGCGGCCGGTCCCGCCGGGCGTGGCGGGGGAGCTGTACCTCGCAGGTGACCAGCTGGCCCGTGGCTATCTCGACCGCGCCGGTCTGACCGCCGAGCGGTTCGTCGCCGATCCGTACGGCGGCCCCGGCGAGCGCATGTACCGCACGGGCGACCTCGCCCGCTGGACGTCCGACGGCACGGTCGCCTACCTCGGCCGCACCGACGACCAGGTCAAGATCCGCGGCTTCCGCATCGAACTCGGCGAGATCGAGTCCGTACTCGCGCGGCACGACACCGTCGCCCAGGCCGTGGTCGTCCCGCACGGCCAGCGGCTCGTGGCGTACGTCGTCCCGGCCGCGGGGCGTGGCACAGACCTTGCCGTTGATGTCTCCGCAGCTCTGCGCCGGCACGCCGCCGCCGAGCTGCCCGAGCACATGGTCCCCGCGGCCTTCATGACCCTGGACGCCCTGCCGCTGACCCCCAACGGCAAGCTCGACCGCAGGGCGCTGCCCGCGCCCGACTTCGCCGCCGGAACCACCGAGTCCCTGCCCCGAACCCCGCGTGAGGAGATCCTCTGCGGTCTGTTCGCCGACGTCCTGGGCCTTGGCCGGGTCGGTGTGCACGACGACTTCTTCGCCCTCGGCGGCCACTCCCTCGTGGCCATGCGGCTCGCCGCCCGCGTCCGGGCGGTGCTGGGCGCCGAGGCGTCGCTGCGCACGGTCTTCGACGCCCCGACGCCCGCCCGCCTCGCCGAGGCACTCCGCGACGGGGCGAGCGACGGGGCGAGCGACGGAGCCCGCGCCGACCTGCCCGTCCTCGCCCCGGCGGACCGGCCGGACCGGCTGCCGCTCTCCTTCGCCCAGCAGCGGCTGTGGGTCCTGTACCGGGTGGAGGGCTCCAGTCCCACGTACAACATCCCGCTGGTCTGGCGGCTCTCCGGGGCGCTCGACGCCGACGCGCTGCGGCTCGCGGTCGACGACCTGGTGGCCCGCCACGAGCCGCTGCGCACCGTCTTCCCCGAGGAGGACGGGCGCGCGTACCAGCTGATCCTGGAGCCCGAGCGGGCCGGGATCGCCGTGCGGACCGCCTCCGCGGCCGGTGAGGAGGAGCTGGCGGAGCGGCTGGCGGCGGCCGTCGGGTACGGCTTCGAGCTGGACCGGGAAGCGCCCCTGCGCGTGCACCTCTTCCGCACCGGCGAGGACGAGCACGTCCTGCTGCTCCTGCTCCACCACATCGCGGGCGACGAGTGGTCGGACCGCCCCCTCACCCGCGACCTGGCCGCCGCCTACGCGGCACGCGCGGCGGGCCGTACGCCCGACTGGGCACCCCTGCCCGTCCAGTACGCCGACTACAGCCTGTGGCAGCGTGCGGTGCTCGGCGACGAGAAGGACCCGCAGAGCCTGGCGTCCCGCCAACTCGGCTTCTGGAAGCAGGCGTTGGAGGGGCTGCCCGAGGAGCTGTCGCTGCCCGTCGACCGGCCGCGCCCGCTGGAGGCCAGCTACCGCGGTGGCGCGGTCGGCATGGCCCTGGACCCGGAGCTGGCGGCGGGACTGCGCGAACTGGCCCGGTCCGGCAACGTCAGCATGTTCATGATCGTTCAGGCGGCCGTGGCAGCCCTGCTGACGAGGCTGGGCGCCGGTACGGACATCCCGCTCGGCAGCCCGATCGCCGGACGCTCCGAGGAGGCGCTGGAGGACCTGGTCGGGTTCTTCCTCAACACCCTGGTGCTGCGCACCGACACCTCCGGCGACCCGGCGTTCCGCGAACTGCTCGCCCGCGTCCGGGAGGCCGACCTGGCCGCCTTCGACCACCAGGACGTGCCGTTCGAGCGGGTGGTGGACGTGCTCAGCCCCGCGCGCTCGCTGTCCAGGCACCCGCTGTTCCAGGTCATGGTCGTGTACCTCGCGGCGGGAGGGGAGGGTGACTTCCTCACCGGCCTCGACGCCCGACGGGAGGAAGCCGGCGCGACCGGCGCCAAGTTCGACCTCTCCTTCGACTTCGTGGAGCGCGGCGGCGGTCATGACGTGGAGGGCGGCGGCGGTGTCGACGGCGTACTGGAATACAGCACCGACCTGTTCGACCACACGACCGCTCAGGCGATCGCCGAACGGCTCGTGCGGCTGCTGCGGGCCGTGGTCGCCGCCCCCGACACCCCGGTCAGCCGGATCGACATCCTCGGCGACGCGGAACGCCGGCGCATCCTCACCGAGTGGAACGACCGCCCCCTGCTCGCCGGACCGACCACCGTACCGGCCCTCTTCGAACGGCAGGCCGCGCTCTCACCGGACGCACCGGCCGTCGCGTCCGACGGCATCAAGCTGACGTTCGCCCAGCTCAACGCGAAGGCGAACCGCCTCGCCCGGCTCCTCGTCGCCCAGGGCGCCGGCCCGGAACGGCTCGTCGCACTGGCCCTGCCCCGCACCGCCCGCACCCTGCTGGCCATCCTCGCCGTGCACAAGGCGGGCGCCGCCTACCTGCCGCTCGACCCGGACGCCCCGACCGCCCACCTGACCGACACACTTGCCGACGCCCGCCCGGTCCTGACGCTCACCACACGACAGCTTGCACCGCTGCTCCCGGCGGACGGGCCGCCGGTACTGGAACTCGACGCCGAGGCGACCGCCGAACTCCTCGCCGCCCAGCCCGCGACCGACCTCACGGACACGGACCGCGTCGCGGCGCTGACCCCGCGCAGTCCGGCGTACGTCATCTACACCTCCGGCTCCACCGGCCGCCCCAAGGGTGTCGTCGTCACCCACGAGACCGTCGGCAACCTCTTCCACAGCCACTGCGAGACGCTGTACGAGCCCGCGAAGGCGCTCACCGGCCGACGGCATCTGCGCGCCGGACACGCCTGGGCGTTCTCCTTCGACGCCTCCTGGCAGCCGCAGCTGTGGCTCCTCGACGGTCACTGCGTCCACGTGGTCTCCGACGAGACCCGCCGCGACCCGGACCTGCTGGCCGCGGCCGTCGTCGAGCACGGCTTCGACTTCCTGGAGGTCACCCCGTCGTTCTTCGCGCAGATGGCCGAGACCGGACTCGTACGCGAGGACGGCAGCAGCCCCCTCGCGGTCGTCGGCGTCGGCGGCGAGGCCGTGCCGGGCGCCCTGTGGGAACGGCTCGGACGCCTGAACGGCACCGAGGCCTTCAACCTGTACGGGCCCACCGAGTCCACCGTCGACGCCCTCGTGGCCCGGGTGCGCGACAGCGACCGACCGCTCGTCGGCCGCCCTGTCGCGGGCACCAGCGCGTACGTCCTCGACGACCGTCTGCAGCCCGTACCGCCCGGTGTGACGGGCGAGCTGTACCTGGCCGGTGGCGGCCTCGCCCGCGGCTATCTCGGCCGGCCCGCCCTGACGGCCGAACGCTTCGTCGCCAACCCCTTCGGAGGCGACCCCGGCTCCCGTCTCTACCGCACCGGCGACCTCGCCCGCTGGACCGCCGACGGACACCTCGACTACCTGGGCCGCGCCGACGACCAGGTCAAGATCCGCGGCTTCCGCATCGAACCCGGCGAGATCGAGTCGGTGCTCACCGCCCATCCGGGCGTCACCCAAGCCGTGGTGACGGTCCGTCAGGAAGAAGCGCGCAAACTGCTCGTGGCGTACGTGGTCCCGGTCGCCGGGGTCCTGCCCGACCCCGGACGGCTGCGCGCCCATGTCGGCGGACACCTGCCCGACCACATGGTCCCGGCAGCCGTGGTCCTCCTGGACCGGCTGCCGAAGCTCGCCAACGGCAAGCTCGACCGGGCCGCCCTGCCCGCCCCGGACTTCTCCGCGCTCTCCACCGGGCGGGCGCCCGAGACCGAGCTGGAGAAGACCCTGTGCACGGTGTTCGCCGAGGTGCTCGGCCTGGCCGAGGTCGGCGTCGACGACGACTTCTTCACCCTCGGCGGCGACAGCATCATGGCGATGCAACTCGTCAGCAGGGCCCGCGCGGCCGACGTACGGATCACTCCGCGCCTGGTGCTCCGGCACCGTACGGTCGCCGGTCTCGCCGAGGTCGCGACCGCCACCGGAACCGCCGACGCCCGTCCCGCCGACGACGGCACCGGCACCGTGCCGCTCACCCCGGTCATGCACTGGCTGCGCGAACTCGGCGGCCCGTTCCAGGGCTACCACCAGTCGGCCCTGGTCCGCACACCCGCCACCCTGGACCGCCCGAAGCTCACGGCAGTCCTGCGAGCACTGTCCGACCGCCACGCGATGCTGCGCGGCACGCTGGTGCGTACCGCGCCCCTCAAGGGGCGCGGGGAACTGCGCGACCAGCCCCCACTGACCGTCAGCCGACCTACGACCGCGGGTGGGGGAGACGGTGACGCCGGCACCTGGAGCATCGCCGTCCCGCCGGCGGACTCCGTGGACCCCGCGTCCTGGATCGAGCGCGTCGACGTCGCGGGCCTGGACGCCGAAGCGCTGCGGACGGCGGTAGCGGAAGGCGCCCACACCGCCCGCGCGAACCTCGACCCCGACGCCGGCGCCATGGTGAAGGCGGTCTGGTTCGACGCCGGCGACGAGCCCGGCAGGCTGCTCCTGATGGCCCACCACCTCGTGACCGACGGCGTCTCCTGGCGCATCCTCCTGCCGGACATGGAGACCGCCTGGCGAGCGGTCGAGGCAGGACGCCCCGCCGGACTGGCGCCCGTCGACACCTCCTTCCGCACGTGGGCGCGCACGCTCGAAGAACTGGCCCAGGACCCGGCCAGGGAGTCGGAACTGCCGTTCTGGACAGGCGTGTTGGAGGGTGCCGCACCCCTGCCGCTGAAGAGCCCGCTGGACCCGGCCCGCGACACGACCGGCACCGTACGGCGGCTGGAGCTGCGGCTGCCCGCCGAGCACACGGCCCCGCTGCTGTCCGCGGTGCCCTCCGCCTTCGCCGCGAACGTCAACGACGTACTGCTCACCGGCCTCGGACTCGCCGTGGCCGACTGGCGGCGCCGGCACGACGGCGGCGCCGGGGGGCCGGTCCTCGTCGACCTGGAGAGCCACGGCCGCGACGAGGACGTGGCGGAGGACGTCGACCTGTCCCGTACGGTCGGCTGGTTCACCAGCATCTTCCCCGTCCTTCTGGACCCCGGCCCCGTCGACCTGGACGCGGCCCTGGAGGGCGGCCCGGCCGTCGAGGAGGCGCTCGACCGGACCCGCCGGCACCTCGCCTCGCTGCCCGCGAACGGCGTCGGCTACGGCATGCTCCGCCACCTCAACCCCCGTACGGCACCGGTGCTCGCCGGCTTCGAGGCGCCGCCGATCGAGTTCAACTACCTCGGCCGCTTCGGCATCCCCGAGGCGACGGACTGGTCGTACGCCCCCGAGGAGGACGTCTCGGACATCGGTCCCGAGCCCGGTATGCGGGAAGGGCACGCGCTGGGCATCAACGTGGTGACCGAGGACCGCGCCGACGGCCCTGTCCTGGCCGCCCACTGGTCCTGGCCGGAGGCGGTCCTGGACGAGGAGGCGGTCCGCGACCTGGCGGAGAGCTGGTTCCGGGCGCTCAGGGCGCTGGTCGCCCGCGCGGCGGACCGCGCAACAGGGATGGCCCGTGACTAGTTCCGTCCCCGCCATCCCCATCAACCCCAGCAAGAGCAATCGAGTCGGAGGACCCTCATGAGCACCAACCCGTTCGAGAATCCCGAAGGCACCTACTCCGTGCTCGTCAACGACGAGGGCCAGTACAGCCTGTGGCCCGACTTCGTCGACGTGCCGGCCGGCTGGACCGTCGCCCACGGCCCCGCTCCCCGGCAGGAGTGCCTGGACCACATCGAGGTCAACTGGACGGACATGCGCCCCAGGAGCCTCGTGGAGCGGACGGCGGCGGACCAGGCCCGCTGAGGTCCCGGCCGTGCTCTCCACGAGACTCACCAACGCCCGCATCCTCACCATGGACCCGGACCGTCCCGTCGCCCGCGAACTGGGCATCTGGCGGGACCGGATCGTGGGCCTGGACGAGGAGGTGGCCGACCTGCCCGCCCGCAGGGTGGTCGACCTCCAGGGCGCCACCGTGCTGCCCGGATTCATCGACAGCCATGTCCATCTGGCCTGGACCGGCTTCAAGGCCGGCACACCGAGCATCGCGCCGTGCCGGTCCGTCGAGGACGTACTGGCAGCGGTGGCCGAGGCGGTGGCACGCACACCGGAAGGGGGCTGGACCGACCTCGCGGGCTACGACCAGCGGGGCCTCGGCCGCCATCTGACCGCGACCGAACTCGACGCGGTCAGCGCCGGGCGCAAGGTGTTCCTGATGCACGACTCCGGACACGGCTGCATGGTCAACACCGCCGTTCTGGACCTGCTCCCCGCCGCACTCGCCGACGGGGACGGCTTTCTCGCGGAGGGAGCCATGGGAACCGCGCGGGCCCTGCGACTGCCCTACTCCCAGCAGGAGTTGGCCGACGCGATCGGGCACGCGGCCCGCGGCTGCCTGGCCGAGGGCATCACCGGATGCGCCGAGGCGGGCATCGGCGGCGCCCTGTTCGGGCACAGCCCCGTCGAGCTGGGCGCGTACCAACTGGCCCCGGAGCAGGGCAAACTGCCGCTGCGCGTACAGCTCATGGTCTCCGCGGACCGGCTGCGGCCCGTCGCCGCGCACCGGGACGACGGCATCCCCCGCGCCCTCGACCTCGGTCTGCGTACGGGGTTCGGCGGCGACCGGCTCTCCGTCGGCGCCCTGAAGATCTACACCGACGGCGGCATGATGGCCCGCACCGCCGCCCTCAGTCGCCCCTACGACGGGCTCGACCACGCGGGCCAGTTGCAGGAAGACGCCGGGTCGCTCGCGGACACGATCGTCGACGGACATCTCGCGGGCTGGCAGCTGGCCGTCCACGCCATCGGCGACCGGGCGGCCGACGTGGCACTCGACGCGCTGGAGCGGGCGCAGCGCCTGCGGCCGAGGCCGGGCGCCCGGCACCGCATCGAGCACGCGGGCCTCATCCGGCCCGACCAGCTGGACCGCCTCGCGGCGCTGGGTGTGGCGGCCGTGGTCCAGCCGAACTTCCTGCGGTACTTCGGCGACGACTACGCGGCCGTCATGGGCGAGGAGCGGGCACCCTGGCTGTACCGTGGACGGGGATTCCTCGACCACGGCATCACCCTGGTCGGCAGTTCGGACCGGCCCGTCGCGGACGGATCGCCGCTCAGGGCGATCCAGTTCATGGTCGAGCGGGCCTCCGCGTCGGGGCAGGTCATCGGCCCGGACGAGGGCATCACCGTCGACGAGGCACTGCGCGCCTACACCGTGGCCGGCGCCTTCGCCTGCCACTGGGAGGACCGCGCGGGCAGCCTCACGCCGGGCAGGAGCGCGGATCTGGTCGTCCTGGGCGACGACCCCACATGTGTCGAGGTCCCGCGCATCGGTGACATCGACGTGGTCGCGACATTCGTCGACGGCCAGGAGAGCGAAGGAGGCGCACTGTGAGTACACGCACCGACGGCGTGGAGACGTACGCCCACCTGTGGCAGGCACCCGCGTACCCGCGCAGGTGGGTGCTCTGGGACACCGCGGGGGACGTCCTCGTCTTCGACCGGGACACCAATGGTCTGGTCGACATCGACGAGGGGCCGCTGCGGGGCGAGGTCCTGCGCAGGATGCGCGAGGCGGGCGTACCGGAGAGCGACGAGTATCCGGGACGCCCCTGCGCGTGAGCCACTTGCTGCCGCGTTCGGACGGATGACGTGCCGTCACCTTTGGCCCGGAGCCCGTCACATGCTCCGTGCCGCCCTGCCGTGCAGCAGGTGACGGATCAGCTGGTCGGTGGTGCAGACGACACCGGTCCGCGCGATCCACCGCAGGGCCATGGAGTGGTCCTCGGCGGAGAAGTCGGCCACCGCGTCGGCCACCACGAACGGCTGGATGTCGTGCATGAACGCGTCCGCGGCCGTGAGCAGGATGCCGAGATGCGCCCGCACCCCGCAGAGGATCAGCTGATCGCGGCCCTCGGCGCGCAGCAGCCTGCCGAGATGGCTGCGGAGGAAGGCGTTGTGGCGGACGTTGACCATCAGGTGTTCGCCCGCCCGGGGCCTGAGCGGTGTCACGACCGCCGCGTCCCCGTCGGGCACCGGGCCGATGCCGGGTCCCCAGATGTCGCGCATCAGACCGCGCTGGCCGGGACGTTGCTCGGCCGGTTCGGCGCTGAAGACGATCGGCATGCCGAGGGTGCCCGCCAGTTCGCGCAGGGTGGCGATGTTGTCGATCAGTTCCACGACGGGTGAGCAGTCCGGCGGGAAGGCCTGGACGAAGTGGTTCTGCATGTCGTGGACGAGCAGCGCGGCCCGCGCCGGATCGATCGTCCAGGCCGGACCGGACGCGGGAACCGCGGAACGGTCGGGCATGGCATAGGAGTTGATGACGGGCAGGACCATGGGCGGACTCCTCCCTGGTGGCGTGGACACCCGAGCCCTCTTAGGGGAAGTTAGCTTAGCCTAAGCTAACTTGATGAGGAGTGGGGTGTCGGACACGCGATTGCGCCGTGGAACCACCCTCGCTCGGCTCATCGGGGAACCCGACGGCGACGGGGAGCGCCGTACTGTTCAATGGAGGTGAACATGGCCGCAACCGGGGGATCACCGCAGTCTGACGCCCCCGTGCGAGCCGTCGCTGCGAGAGGAGCCGCCCGTGTCCCCTGTCGTGGTGCCGCCGGTCGGCGCACGCATCCGCCGGGCGCGTACGGCACAGGGAATGAGCCTGCGCGCGCTCGCCCGGGAGGTCGGGGTGTCCGCGAGCCTCGTCTCGCAGATAGAGACCGGCAAGAGCCAGCCGTCGGTGAGCACCCTCTACGCGATCACCACCGCGCTCGCCATCCCGGTGGAGTCGCTCTTCGACACCGAGGACGAGCCCACCCCGGCCCCTGCCCCCGCCCCGGTGGGCGCACCGCCCGGCGAAGGCACCGTCCTGCACGCGCTCGCCGCCTTCGCCGCCGACCCCCGCCGCAGGATCGGCCCGCTGGTCAGCGGTGGTGAGCGGGAGGTGCTGGAGCTGGACTCGGGCGTCGTGTGGGAACGTCTCGGCCGGGTTCCCGGAACGGACGTCGACTTCCTGCTCGTGACCTACCGCCCCGGCGGAGCCTCCTCAGGCACGGGCGCTCTGATGCGGCACGCAGGGACCGAGTACGGCTACCTGACCTCCGGCGAACTGGTCCTCACCCTCGGCTTCGACGAGTACGTGATCCGGCCCGGTGACGCGGTCAGCTTCGAGTCGGCGACCCCGCACCGCTATCGCAACGACGGCGACGAACCGGCCGTGGGTGTCTGGTTCGTGTTCAGTATGCCTTGACACTTTCCCCGGACGGTCGTTCACTCCCGATGAGGGTGGTGGTCGTCATGGCAATCCGCACCTACGGACCGAACGCCGTCGACTGGGAACAGCGCATCGACCTCGACCGGCTCCGCACGGAACGCCTTCAGAGGCTCCACACGGCCCTGAACCAGAGCGAGTTGGGCGCCCTGCTGAGCTTCGACTTCGCCAACATCCGCTACATGTCGTCCACCCACATCGGCACCTGGGCGATGGACAAGCTGATCCGCTTCGCGCTCCTCGTCCGCGGCGGCGAACCGGTCGTCTGGGACTTCGGCTCCGCCGCCCGCCACCACCAGCTGTACAACCCGTGGCTCGACCACGGCGACGGCAAGGAGGGCGGCCCGCCCACCGGCGCCCGCGCGGGCATCTCCACCCTGCGCGGCGCCTTCCATCCGGACGCCGGGATCGGCGCCGACGTCGCGGCGAAGGTGGCCGCCGAACTGCGCGAACACGGCCTCGCGGGCGAACCGCTCGGCGTCGACCTCGCCGAGATGCCCGTCCTGCACGCCCTCAAGGAGCAGGGCATCGACGTCGTCGACGGCCAGCAGGTCTTCCTGGAGGCCCGCAGGGTCAAGACACCCGACGAGATCTCCCTGCTCACCCAGGCCTGCTCGATGGTCGACGCCGCCTACGAGGAGCTGTACGGCCACCTACGGCCGGGCGTGCGCGAGAACGAGTGCGTCGGACTGGTCAGCAAGGTCCTGTACGACCTGGGCAGCGAATACGTCGAAGGAGTCAACGCGATCTCCGGTGAACGCTGTTCACCGCATCCGCACGTCTACAGCGACCGGCTGATCCGCCCCGGCGACCCCGCCTTCTTCGACATCCTGCACAGCCACCTCGGCTACCGCACCTGCTACTACCGCACGTTCGCCGTCGGCAGCGCCTCACCCGCACAACGCGACGCGTACGTCCGCTGCCGTGCCTACATGGACGAGGCGATCGCGCTGGTCCGCCCCGGTGCCACGACCGCCGACATCGTCGAAGTCTGGCCGCGGGCCGAGGAGTTCGGCTTCCCCGACGAGACCGCGGCGTTCGCCCTGCAGTACGGGCACGGGGTGGGCCTGTCCATCTGGGAGAAGCCCGTCTTCAGCCGCCTGGTCTCGCTCGACCACCCCGAAGTCCTCGAAGAGGGCATGGTGTTCGCGCTGGAGACGTACTGGCCGGCGGCGGACGGCTGGTCGGCGGCCCGGATCGAGGAAGAGGTCGTCGTCACCGCCGACGGGTGCGAGGTGATCACCAAGTTCCCGGCGGAGGAACTTCTCGTCGCGGGCCGCAAGTACTGGACCGTCGGCGGCGAGCTGAACACCCGCCGCGAGTCCCAGTCCCATCTGAACACCCGCGAGGGCAGGGGCGGACGATGACCACCGCCCCACGGACCGCGGACGGCCCGGACACCGCCGAACTCCTCGCCCTCTACGAGGAGATGGCCGTCATCCGGCGCACGGAGAAGGCCGCCCACGACCTGTTCCTGTCCGGCCTCGTGAAAGGCACCACCCACCTCGCCGCCGGACACGAGGCCGTCGCGGTCGGCGCGAGCGCCGCCCTGCGCGACGACGACTACGTGTTCGCCACCTACCGCGGCCACCACCACGCCCTGGCCCGCGGCGCGACCCCCGAGGAATGCCTCGCCGAACTGATGAGCCGCGCGAGCGGCCTGTGCGGGGCCAAGGGCGGCTCGATGCACCTCACCAAGGCGTCGGGCCACATGCTCGGCTCGTACGCGATCGTCGGCGCCCACCTCCCCATGGCCGTCGGCGCCGCCTGGTCGGCCCGGCTGAGAGGGACCGGGCAGATCGCCGTGGCCTTCTTCGGCGACGGGGCCACCAACATCGGCGCCTTCCACGAGGCCCTCAACCTGGCCGCCGTATGGAAGCTGCCCGTGCTGTTCGTCTGCGAGAACAACCTCTACATGGAGTACACCCCGATCGCCGACGTGACCGCCGTGGCCCACCCCGCGGCCGACCGGGCGCCCGCCTACGGCATCCCCGGAGAGATCGTCGACGGCAACGACGTGGTCGCCGTACGGGAGGCGGTGGCCCGGCTGGCGGGCCGGGCCCGGGCGGGGGACGGGCCCGGCCTCCTGGAGGCGCAGACCTACCGGCACTACGGCCACAGCCGCGCGGACCCCGCCACCTACCGCCCGGCCGAGGAGGTGGAGCGCTGGCTCAAGCACGACCCGCTCGACGTGGCCCGCGGCAGGCTCGCCGAACTCGGGGTGCCGGCCGAGCGGGTCGCCGAAGCCGACGAGCGCGCAGCAGCCGTCGTACAGGCGGCGGTCGAGGCGGCGAAGAACGCGCCCGCGCCCGATCCCCGGGAGGCGCTGACCGACGTATGGGCCGACGGAGGCGCGCGATGGCGGACGTGATCACCTACCGGCAGGCCGTCGCCGAGGGCATCGCGCGGGAGATGCGGCGCGATCCGGCGGTGGTGTGCCTGGGGGAGGACATCGGCGCGGCGGGCGGGGTGTTCAAGACGACGGCCGGACTGCACGAGGAGTTCGGCTCCGGGCGGGTGTGGGACACACCCATCTCCGAACAGGCCATCGTCGGGGCGGCGATGGGCGCCGCGATGACCGGCATGCGACCCGTCGCGGAGATCATGTTCTCGGACTTCCTCGCCTGCTGCTGGGACTACCTCGCCAACGAGATCCCCAAAGTCCGCTACATGACGGGTGGTCAGGTGACCGTGCCGCTGGTGGTGCGCACGGCCAACGGCGGCGGCCTCGGCTTCGGCGCACAGCACTCCCAGGCCACCGAGAACTGGGCACTGACCGTCCCCGGACTGAAGATCGCGGCCCCGGCGACGCCCGCCGACGTGATCGGCCTGATGGCCGCCGCCGTCCGCAGCGACGACCCCGTGGTCTTCTTCGAGCACAAGGGACTCCTCGCCACCAAGGGGCCGCCCGCGCCGCCGGACCACGTCGTCGAACTGGGACAGGCGGCCGTCCTGCGCGAGGGCGACGACGTCACACTCGTGGCCCTCGCCTCGATGGTGCCCCTGGCCCTCACCGCCGCCGAGCGGCTGGCCGAGGAGGGCATCGACGCCGAAGTCATCGACCTGCGCTGCCTCGTACCGCTCGACGCGATGACCGTGCTCGGCTCCCTCGCGAAGACCTCACGGCTCGTGACCGTCGAGGAGAACCCCTACCAGGGCGGCTGGGGCGGCACGCTCGTGTCGATCGTCGCGGACGAGGGCTTCGGCCTCCTCGACGCACCCGTCCGCAGGGTCGCCGCCGCATGCGTGCCGCTGCCGTTCGCGGACGTGCTCGAAGCGGAGGTCATCCCGACCGTCGACAAGGTCGTGGCGACGGTCCGCGACCTCACCACGTACTGAAGCAGGCAATAGAGAGAGGCGAGTTGGGCCATGACCAACCGAATGCTGCTGCGCTCGGGCCACGTACTCTCGATGGACCCCGCCATCGGGGACCTGCCCGGCGGTGACGTCCTGATCGAGGACGGCAGGATCGCCGCGGTCGCACCCGGCATCGACGCGGACGCCGAAGTGCTCGACATGACGGGCCGCATCGTCCTGCCCGGCTTCGTCGACACCCACCGGCACACCTGGGAAGCCCCCATCCGCGGCTGTGCGCCGGACGCCACCCTCGACGACTACTTCGTCGAGGTCCTGGACACCTACGCGCCCGTCTACGGCCCCGAGGACGTGTACGCGGGCAACCTGGCGGGCTCGCTGGAGTGTCTGAACGCCGGCATCACCACCCTCGTCGACTGGTCCCACATCAACAACACACCCGAACACCCCGACGCGGCGGTCCAGGCCCTCACCGAGACCGGCATCCGCGCCCAGTACGCGTACGGCAGCGCCAACACCTCGCTCGCCGACTACTGGTACGAGAGCAAGATCGCGATACCCGGCGACGACGTACGGAGGGTGCGCGAACGCCATTTCTCCTCCGACGAGGGCCTGTTGACGATGGGCCTCGCCACCCGCGGCCCCGGCTTCTGCATCAACGACGTCGTCGAGGCCGAATGGCGCCTCGCCCGAGAACTGGGCATCCCCCTCACCGTGCACGCCGGCATGGGACGGCTCGCGGGCCGCTTCGGCATGGTCAAGCAGCTCCACGGACTCGGTCTCCTGGGCCCCGACACCACCTACGTCCACTGCTGCTACTTCAGCGAGGAGGAATGGCGGATGGTCGCCGACAGCGGCGGCACCGTCTCCGTGGCCCCGCAGGTCGAGACACAGATGGGGCACGGCTGGCCGCCCGTGATGAAGGCGATCGAGTACGGTCTGCGGCCCTCCCTGTCCATCGACGTCGTCACCACCGTGCCCGGCGACATGTTCACCCAGATCCGTGCGGCCTTCGGCGCCGAGCGGGCCCGCGTGAACGCCGCGTGCTGGCAGGCCGACAGCCCCATCCCCGACACCATGTTGACGGCACGTCAGATGCTGGAGATCGCGACCGTCAACGGCGCGCACGTCGCCGGACTCGAAGACCGGACCGGTTCGCTGACCCCGGGCAAGCGCGCCGACGTCGTGGCGATCGACGCGACGGCGCTCAACGTCGCGCCGCTCATCGACCCGGTGGCCGCCGTCACGCTGAGCGCGGACGTCTCCAACGTCGAGACCGTCATCGTCGACGGCGTCGTCCACAAGCGCGACGGCAAACTCCTCGCCGATGTCGGGCGGGCACGGCGCCTGGTCGAGGAGTCCCGCGACCGCCTCGCCGCGGCGGCCGAGGCACGTGGGAAGCGGCAGCAGGCATGACACACCACGTGGTCCGTCGGGCGGCGGACGCCGCATTCGCCGTCCCGACTCAACTGCCCTACCCCAGCCGGGGGTTCACGCGGTGGTCGATGGTGGGGGAGGAGGACGGCTCCGTACACACGGGCTTCGGAGTGTGTGAACTGACCCCGCACGGGACGGCCGGGGCCCACGTCCACTCGTACGAGGAGTCCTTCCACCTGCTCTCGGGGACCGTGGTCCTTGATACGCCCGAGGGCTCGTACCTCCTCGAAGAAGGTGACTACGGGCTGCTGCCGACCGGCGTCCCGCACGCCTGGCGCGGCGGCGGGGACACCGTCGCGCGCTGGGCGGACATGCTCGCGCCGGTACCGAGGGCACGCTACGGACACGACACCCAGGCGGTGCCCGACCTGCCCGTCCGTGAGCCGGTCCGGATCGACGTACGCGATCCGCGCACCCGCTCCTTCGGCCACTTCGAGTCCGTGCAGATGGACCCGGGAAAACAGTCCCAGGACCTCCTGTCGGTGTCGGCGAGCATGCGTACCGCGCTGCTCGTCTACAGCGGGATCACCGTGAAGATGATGGTGGACGCGGACCTGGGCGCGGTCGCCTCGACGATGTTCATGGTCCAGTACGCGGCCGACGGCGTCGCGGGCGCGCACGACCATCCCTTCGAGGAGACGTACTTGATCGTCGAGGGAGCCGTGGACGCCACCTTCGACGGGGAGCGCTACCGGCTGGGAGTGGGCGACGCCGCCTGGGCGGGCGCCGGTTGCGTCCACGGCTTCAGCAACGCCGGTACGGGGCCGGTGCGCTGGCTGGAGACACAGGCACCGCAGCCGCCGTCACGCCACTCCTACCGGTTCGCGCGCGACTGGGACCACCTGCGGGATGTACTGGGCGTACTGGGTGTACCGGAGGTACTGGGGGTGCCGGAGACGAGGGAGGCGGAGTCGTGAGTGCTGTTGTCGTCGTCGGGGGCACGGCCGGTATCGGTCTCGCGATCGCCCGCGCCCGCGCGGAACGCGGTGACGTCGTCGTCCTCACCGGACGCGACCCCCACCGGGCCGACACGCGGGCCAAGGAGATCGGCGCGCACGGGCTCGCCCTGGACCTCGCCAGGCCGCAGGAGATCGCGTCCGCGCTGGCCGGGGTCGAGCACGTCGACCATCTGGTGCTCGCCGGTATCTCGCGCGACCGGAACACCGTCACCGAGTACGACGTCGAGGCCGCGCTGCACCTCGTGACCCTCAAACTCGTCGGCTACACCGAGGTCGTCCACACGCTGCTGCCGCGCATGACCGAGGGGAGCGCCGTCGTGGTCTTCGGCGGGCAGGCCAAGGAACGGCCCTACCCCGGCGCCACGACGGTCGCGACGGTGAACGCGGGCGTCACCGGCCTCGTGCGCACACTCGCCCTGGAACTCGCCCCGATCCGCGTCAACGCCGTCCACCCGGGGATCGTCGGCGACAGCCCGTTCTGGGCGGACAAACCGGCCGGGGTGCTGGAGGACTACCGCGCGCAGACGCCCACGGGCCGGCTCGCACGCATGCGGGACGTCGTGGACGCGGTGGACTTCCTGCTCCGCAACACGGCGGTCAACGGCGTAGACCTCGCGGTGGACGGGGGATGGACCCTGCGCTGAAGCGGTGGATCCTGCGCTGAGGCGGGTGGAGCTTGCGCTGGGGCGGGTGGAGCTTGCGCTGAAGCGTGCTATTCCCGCGCTGACGGAACGCGCCGGCCGCACCGCTCACAGCTGTGGGCGGTGCGGGTCGTGGCCCAGGGTCATCAGCCGATGGCGGCGACGGGTCTCCTCTGCCTCGGACGCCTGCCCCGACCCGCGCTCCGGGCCGGTCTCGGCGGTGACGGTGTCCACGACCTCGTACATCACGTCGAGGTCGTCCTCGGTGAGATCGATGCGCCGTTTCTGCAGGATGGCCAGCACATGCTCACCGGTCGGCGCACCCGCGTGCTCGGGTGGCGCCACGGACTCCTCGGACGCGTCGTTCACCCGCAGCCAGGCGGCCAGCTCCTGTGAGGTCATGTTCACCACGCGGTGGAACTCGGCCCACAGCGCGTCGAGTTCGAGGGCGTCGGCCATCGGGTGTCCCTTTCGTTCGGAGGCTTCTCTGTCGGAGGCTTCTCGTTCGTAGGCTCTTCGTGTGTTGCCTGCCTGCCCGGCGGGAGGGATTTCACGCGAGCACGTCGTCCACGAAACGGGTGACATCGGCCAGGACCGTGTCCTTGACCGTCTCGTTGAACACCTCGTGCTGGGCGCCCGGGTACACGCGCTCGTCCCACTCGCTGCCGCGCAGCTCCTCGATGCCGGCCCGGCTGGCGGCCAGGGGTACGATCCGGTCGTCGTCCCCGTGCAGCCACAGCAGTGGGAGAGCCCCCACGTCACCGCTCTTGGAAATGGTGTCCAGGGTGCGGACGAAGGCCTCCAGCGTGGGCCGCTTGAACGGCCCGTGCCAGACCAGGGGGTCCGCCGCGTACGCCCGTCCGACCGCCGGATCGCGCGAGAGCGCCGTCGGGTCGATGGGGACCTCGGGCAGCGGATCGAGCGCGAGCAGCTGATGGAGCGGCCCCCAGCTCCCGATGACCGGCCCGGACAGGACGAGCGCGGCCAGCCCGTCCCCGTACCGCTGGGCGTACCGCGCCGCGACGAGGCCGCCCATCGAGTGGCCGATGAGGACGACCGGCACATCCGGGTACGTGTCCCGGGCCAGCAGCTCCACGGCGTGGACGTCGCCCACCACGTCCTCGAAGTCCTCGATCAGCACGCGCTCGCCGCCGGACTTCCCGTGCCCCAGGTGGTCGGGGCCGAACACCGCGGCGCCATGCCCGTGCAGCACGTCGGCGACGTACTCGTATCGGCCGATGTGCTCGCCGTACCCATGGATCAGCAGCGCCACGTACCGCGGCCGTTCCCGTGGCCACTCGCGTGCCGTGATGCTGCTCCGGGTGCCCGTGAGGGTGTGTTCGCGGGAGTCGGCCATGGGTCCTCCATCGACGGCGGCGAAGGTACGGGGACGATCAGGGACGGACGGGATGATCGGGGGCGATCTTTCCAGGGGGCGAGGAGGCGGTCCAGAGCGCGCGGCCGGTGGCGGCGGCAGGGGACACCTGTCGGGGTCACCTGTCGAGACGCCCCTGACAGGGCCGGATAGGTGGGCATAGCATCGGTTCCCGCATGAACACGATGACGCTCTGGAACATCACTCCCTGGGAGTTCGCCGCCCTGGCCGGCGCGGCTCTGCTCGTCGGCTTCTCCAAGACGGCCGTGAGCGGGGCCAACACCGTCAGCCTCGCCATCTTCGCGGCGGTCCTGCCGGCCAGGGCGTCCACGGGGGTGCTGCTGCCCATCCTGATCGTCGGGGACGTGCTCGCCGTACTCACCTACCGGCGGCACGCGCACTGGCCGACGCTGTGGAAACTGTTCCCGGCGGTCGCCGCGGGCGTGGTCGTCGGCACGGTGTTCCTGGTGTGGGCCGACGACGCGATGGTCCGTACGTCGATCGGCGCGATCCTGCTGTTCATGGCCGGCGTCACCGTGTGGCGCCGCCGGAAGGCCGAGACCACGGAAACGGACGAGGAGCCCGACTCGGTGGCCACGCGGACCGGCCGGATGAAGGCCCGCTCCTACGGGGTGATGGGCGGCTTCACCACGATGGTCGCCAACGCGGGCGGCCCGGTGATGTCGATGTATCTCCTCTCCGCGGGCTTCCGCAAGCTCGGCTTCCTGGGCACCTCGGCCTTCTTCTTCCTGATCGTCAACGTCTCCAAGGTCCCCTTCAGCGTCGGCCTCGGCCTGATCGACGGCCACAGCCTGCTCCTGGACGCGGCGCTCGTGGCGTTCGTCCTCCCGGGTGCCCTGATCGGCAAGTGGGCGGTGGACCGCATCAACCAGCGCCTGTTCGAACGCCTGGTGATCGGAGCGACGATTCTGGGCGGCCTGCAACTGCTGCTGCGCTGAGCAGCGCCGTGCGGTGGCGCCCCGGAGGGGCGCAGGGCCGTGACATTCTGCGGCTCCGCCGCGTGGGCGCCTGATCGGCCGCTCGTCGACTGCGGGCCGGTGGGGGCGGGCCGCGCAGTTCCCCGCGCCCCTTCAGGGCGACGAAGAACTGGGGCGCAGCCCCGTTCTTCAGGGGCGCGGGGAACTGCGCGACCAGTCACATCGGACCCGCAGAAAACCGACAATCCCCCCAGTGGAACGTCTACCCTGAGCCCATGTCCGAGGCATCCGCTCACCAGGACCCACCGACATCAGGCCACGGCCAAGACCACGGCCACTACCTGCCGATCGCCGACCACGGCCTCATCGGCGACCTCCGCAGCGTCGCCCTGGTAGGCATCAACGGCACCATCGACTGGTACTGCTGCCCCTCCTTCGACGCCCCCAGCGTCTTCGCCTCGATCCTCGACGCGGACAAGGGCGGCTCCTTCGAACTGGCCGCCGCCGTCCCGGCCAGGACCAAGCAGTTCTACTTCCCGGACACGAACGTCCTGCTCACCCGCTTCTTCACCGAGGACGGCGTCGGCGAGATCCAGGACTTCATGCCGGTCGAAGGCGACGGGGACGGCCACGGGGACGGTGACAGCGACGGCGGCGGAACCGAGGCGGACCGGCACCGGCTGATCCGCCGCGTGCTGTGCGTACGCGGCTCGGTCCCCTTCCACGCGCGCGTGGCACCCCGCTTCGACTACGCGGCGCAGCCGCACACCGCCCGCCTCCACGACGACATGGTGGTCTTCGAGTCGAAGAACCTGTCGCTCGCCCTGACCTCCACCGAGCCGCTCGCCTGCGACGGGCTCGACGCGACGGCGGACTTCAAACTCCACGAGGGCGAGTCGGCGGTGTTCGCCCTCGACCAGGTCAGCGGCGACATACAGCCCCGCTGCTGCCCGCGCGCCGAGGCGGAGGAGCTGTTCGGCGCCACCGTGGCGTTCTGGCGGAACTGGCTGACCGCCTCCCAGTACCGCGGCCGGTGGCGCGAGATGGTGCACCGCTCCGCGCTGACCCTCAAGCTGCTCACCTACGCGCCGACCGGCGCGATCGTGGCCGCCGCGACGACCAGCCTGCCCGAGCAGATCGGCGGCGAACGGAACTGGGACTACCGGTACGTGTGGGTGCGCGACGCGGCGTTCTGCGTGTACGCCCTCCTGCGCCTGGGGTTCACCAGCGAGGCCAAGTCGTTCATGGCGTTCACGGCCCGGCACATCAGCCCGGGGGACGGCCGCCCCGCGGGCCCGCTGCAGATCATGTACGGCATCGACGGGCGCACCGACCTGCACGAGGAGGAGCTCGGCCACCTGGAGGGGTACCAGGGCTCCGCCCCCGTCCGGATCGGCAACGCGGCCGCCGACCAGCTCCAGCTCGACATCTACGGCGCCCTCATCGACTCGGTCTACCTCTACGACAAGTGGGCCCAGCCGATCTCCAGCGACCAGTGGGACGACATCTGCGCACTGGTCGAGTGGGTCTGCGACCACTGGGACCAGCCCGACGAAGGTGTCTGGGAGACCCGCGGCGGCCGTAAGAACTTCCTCTACTCCCGGCTCATGTGCTGGGTGGCGATCGAGCGGGCGATCAGACTGGCCAACCGCCGGGGCCTGCCCGCGGACCTCCCGCGCTGGCGTGGCGCCCGGGACACGATCTACCGGCGGATCATGGACCGCTGCTGGTCACCGGCGCGCAAGGCCTTCGTCCAGCACGAGGACGACGACGTGCTGGACGCCGCGGTGCTGATGATGCCGCTGGCCAAGTTCATCTCGCCGACCGACCCGAAGTGGCTCTCCACGCTCGACGCGCTCACCGAGGACCTGGTCTCCGACTCGCTGGTCTACCGCTACGACCCGAAGGTGAGCCCCGACGGGCTGCGCGGCGAGGAGGGCACCTTCTCGATCTGCTCCTTCTGGTACGTCGAGGCGCTGACCCGGGCCGGCCGGCTCGACGAGGCACGCCTGGCCTTCGAGAAGATGCTCACCTATGCCAACCATCTCGGCCTGTACGCCGAGGAGATCGGCCACACCGGCGAACAACAGGGCAACTTTCCCCAGGCCTTCACCCACCTGGCCCTGATCAGCGCGGCCTTCAACTTGGACAAAGCCCTGGGGTGAGCCCCGTAGGGGGTGAGCCCCGTAAGGGGCGCGGGGAACTGCGCGGCCAGCCACGACGCACCTGCAGTGGGCATGCGCGGTGAAGGGGCAGGTCCGGCCCGGTTCTCGACTGCGGCTGAGTGGGGGCGGGCCGCGCAGTTCCCCGCGCCCCTTACGGGGCCGGGACCGACGCCCCGTCCGTCAGGTCCTCCACCAGCAGCCGCTTCGCGATGCTGTCGACGGCGACCCGAAGCTCCGCCCCCGAGGGACGGCCGAGGTCCTGCTCGACGCGGTCGGAGAGCCAGCGCCCCCACGCCGCGCCGATGACCCGCGCTTCGCGCGCCCCCGCCTCGGTGTGGGAGAAGAGGTTGCCCTCACGCGTCAGGTACCCCTCGTCCACCATCCGCTGGAAGACCGGCACCAGCACCTCCGGCGGCACCCGCCGACGCGCGGCGATCAGCGACAGGTTCGCATGACCGACCATCCGGGTGAACATCTCGACCTGCATCACGGCCCAGGCCCCCGCGAGGTCCAGCCGGGTGTCCGCCGCGACGACGATCCGGCGCATGGTGTCGGTCCCGGTACCGCCGAGGATCTTCCCGACCGTGGCTTCCAGCCGTTGCCGGTTGTCGGCCGCCGACGGCGTCGCGAACCCCTCGCCCATGTCGGTCGACCCCATCCGCGCGCTGTCGCGCAGCTGCACCTGCTTGAGGAACAGGGAGACCAGGAAACCGAGCGCCGCCACGGGCACGGTCCACAGGAAGACGGTCTGCAGCGTCTCCGCGTACGCCTTGACGAGCGGCGCGGCGGTCGCCGACGGCAGATCGTGCAGCCCCTCCGGGCTGGTCGCCGCCTTGGCGAGCGTCCCGGGATCGGTCCCGCTCGTCCGGGCCGCCTCGGCGACCCCGTCCGCCAGGTTCGGCTTCAGCGTGTTGGCGTAGATCGTGCCGAAGACCGCGGTCCCGAAGGAACTGCCGAGCGTACGGAAGAAGGTGACGCCGGACGTCGCGGTGCCGAGGTCGGTGTATTCGACGGTGTTCTGCACGGCGATGGTGAGGACCTGCATGCACAGCCCGATCCCCGCCCCGAGCACGAACATGTACAGCGAGGAGAGCCAGGTGCTGGTGCCGCTGTTCATCAGGGAGAGCAGATAGAGCCCGACGCCCATCACCAGCGAGCCGACGATGGGGAAGACCCGGTAGTGGCCGGTCTTGCTGATCACGTTGCCGCTGAAGACCGACGCGATGAGTAGCCCGACGACCATGGGCAGCGTACGTACGCCGGAGATCGTCGCGGAGTCGCCGTCCACGTACTGCAGATACGTCGGCAGGAACGTCATCGCGCCGAGCATCGCGAAGCCCACGATGAAGCTGAGGATCGAGCAGACCGTGAAGACCGGGTTGCCGAACAGGCGCATCGGCAGCATGGGTTCGGCGGCGCGGGTCTCCACCCAGCAGAAGCCGGCGAGGGCGACGACACCGCCCGCGAAGAGGCCGATGATGGTGGGCGAGCCCCAGGCGTACTCGTTGCCGCCCCAGCTCGTCGCCAGGATCAGGGCGCTGGCGCCGATCGCCACCAGGGCGATGCCCAGATAGTCGATGACCGGCCGGGAGGGCGACTTCACCACCGGGATGGTGCGGGCCGCGGCCACCACGACGAGGATCGCGATGGGCACGTTGACGTAGAACGCCCAGCGCCAGGTGAGGTGGTCCGTGAAGAGGCCGCCGAGCAGCGGTCCGATCACGGTGGCGACACCGAACACCGCGCCGATCGCACCCTGGTACTTGCCGCGCTCGCGCAGTGGGATGACGTCGGCGATCAGGGCCATCGCGGTGACCATCAGACCGCCCGCGCCGATGCCCTGCATGGCCCGCCAGGAGATCAGCAGGAGCATGTTCGAGGAGAGGCCGCACAGGAACGAGCCGGTGATGAAGATGATCGCCGACGCCTGGAAGACGAGCTTGCGGCCGAACAGGTCACCGAACTTGCCGACGAGCACCGTGGCGACGGTCTCCGCCAGCAGATAGCTGGTGACCACCCACGACATGTGCTCCGCGCCGCCGAGGTCCGACACGATCGTGGGCAGGGCGGTCCCCACGATCGTCTGGTCCAGCGCGGCCAGCAGCATGCCGAGCATGATCGTCACGAAGACGACGTTGCGGCGCCGCTTGTCCAGCACGGGCGGCTGCGTGGCGGGCGCTTCGGCGGCGGGCGGTCCGGCGGGGGCTCCGGCGGTGTCGATGGTCGTCACACCGGTCAGCTTCACACCGGCCCGTGGGGTGTGCATGCGGGGCGGTCCGCACGGGGTGCCGACGTGTGCGGGGCGGTCCGCGCCCGGTGCGGGGCGCTGTCGTGGGACGGCGGGGGCCCTGGATCAGCCCGGCCCGGAAGCGCCCTCGTCCCGGGGGCGCCTGCGCAGCAGATACGTGTCCATGATCCAGCCCTTGTGCTCGCGGGCCTGCGCGCGGACCTCGATGATGTGCGGCGCCGTCTCGGCGAGGGGCCCCGAGACGAGAATCTCGTCCGGGGTGCCCAGATAGGCGCCCCAGTAGATGTCGATGTCCTCGCCCGTGTCGGCGTACCGCTGGAACGTCTGGTGGGCGTCCAGCATGACGACCACGTCGTCGACGCCCTCGGGCAGGCCCTCGGCGAGCCGGCGGCCCGTGGTGATCTGTACGGGACGCGCCACCCGGTTGAGGCCGGTGCGGTGACGGGCGGCGAGGGACGAGACGCTGCTGATGCCCGGCACGACGTCGTACTCGAAGGCCACGGCACCCCGCTCCAGGACCTCCTCCAGGACGCCCAGCGTGCTGTCGTACAGCGAGGGGTCGCCCCAGACGAGGAACGCCCCGGTCCCGTCCTCGCCCAGTTCCCCGGCGATCAGCCGTTCGAAGACGCCGGCCCGGGCGCTGCGCCAGTCCCCGACGGCGGGGGAGTAGCCGGCGCCCTCCGCCGTACGGTCGCGCTCGGGGTCACGCGCCTCCACCGTCCGGTACGTCCCCTGCGGCAGATGCGTGCCGAGAATGTCGCGGCGCAGCCGCACGAGGTCCGCCTTCACCTCGCCCTTGTCCAGGATGAAGAACACCTCGGTGTCCCTCAGCGCCTTGACCGCCTGGAGGGTCAGTTGGTCGGGGTCGCCCGCGCCGATGCCGATGACATGAATCTTTCGCACATCCCGAGTCTGCCGTACGGCGGCACCGCCCCGGTCGGCACGCCCGCCCGCAGGTGTCCTACGAGTCGCCGCCGCGCAACCGCGGCGCCCACGCCGACGCGTCCACGGCGGCTTCGTCCCGCTCCACGACATCTGCCAACTCACGTGCCCAGGAGGCGAGTTCGGTCAGCCCGATACCGTACGGACGCGGGCTGCCGGCAGCCGTGCCCCACTCCTCGACCGCGCCGGCCCCCCGCCGCAGCAGCCGTGCTCCGCCCGTCACGTTCCCCCGGGCCGCGTGCGTGAGCCCGACCGCGAGCTGGGCGAGCCCCCGCCACAGGGCGCGCTCCTCGTCGGGGCCCGACTTCCAGGCGTCCTCGAAGACCTCGTGCGCGTGGAACGGCTTTCCCGCCGCCAGCAGAGCCTGGGCCTCGGTGACGGTGTCCTCGGGGGCGCGCACCACCCCCTCGGGCTGCCGCTCCACGCCGTCCACCCCGTACGGCAGGGGCCGCCCGAGCCCGTCCCGGGGCCGGGCGTTGCGTGCCCGGCCCTCCGTGTCCCGGTCCCGCCGGTCGCCGGAGGAGTCGCCAGAAGTGTCACCAGAGGTGTTGCTCATGCACCGATTGTCTCCCCCTTCTCGCCCCGCTCGCCCTACTCGCCGTCTTCGAGGCACCCCTCCGTGTGCGGTAAGGTTCTGTTCGCGCGATCACGCGGTTCACCGCGGCGATACGCATCGGGACGTGGCGCAGCTTGGTAGCGCACTTGACTGGGGGTCAAGGGGTCGCAGGTTCAAATCCTGTCGTCCCGACGATGCGAAGGGTCTTCGCAGGCGAGAGCCTGCGGGGCCCTTTTCGCGTATCCGCATTCCGGATCGAACCGTCGATTGCACCGTCGAGTGCGCTGTTCACGGCCGGGATGTCCGTGTTCCTGGCCACAACTTGCACGGCATTAAGTGCGGTGTTGTGCCGCCCTCGTGGCCGAACGGGCCCGTGCTTCACTGATCAGTGCTCCGATGCTCCGCAGATCGATTCAATGGTTGAGCGATTTCCGGGGAGACGGGGAGACGGGGAGACGGCAGGAACGGCAGTGGGCGCTGGTTCGTGGAATCGGCAATTCGACCGGTCGCGGAGGATCCTCTTCTTGTGCCGCAGGGGTGTCGACTGGTCTCATAAGGGCTTTGACGTACGTGCGGGCTTCGTAGCGTGGGCGGTGTCCTCGTTGTCCGGAGAGGGCGCCCTGTCGTGAGGCGGGAGACGGCGTTGGGCAGGCACTCGCGTTCGGTACGGGGCGGCTGTACGGGCTGGGTGTGTTCCTGGGACGCGTTATGACGCTTCCGGGGGACTCGACCGTGGGTCCCCCGCTCCGTGAACCCGTCGAGGTCCTGGACCGGGACGACGGCTGGGAGCGGGTCGTCCAGGATCTCCGGCAGTGCGGGACCGCCCTGGTGCACACACGGCTGGCCGACTGGTGCCCCCAGCCGGAGGACGTTCCGGAGATGCGCCGCCTGCTGGGCCGGGACTGGTCCCGCCATCTCGACCTCGCCCGCCCCGAGACCCGGGTCCGGCACGTCGCCGGACGCCTGCTGCTGAAGCACGCGGCGGGCGTGATGCCGTGCGGTGACCCCGAGAACCTGGAACTCGGCTACGGGCCGGCCGGACGCCCGTATCTGCGCGGCTGCGACCAGGTGGACATCAGTCTGAGTCACGCCGAGGACCGGCTGCTGGTGGGACTCACCACCACCGGTCTGATCGGCGTGGACTCGGAGCGCGCCGACCGGGAGCTGTCAGGACCGGGTGTGAGCAGGCACGTGTGCACGCCGTACGAGCTGATCTCGCTCGCCAATCTGCCGGAGGCGGAGCGCAATCCGACGCTGGTGCGGCTGCGAACACTCAAGGAGGCCTACGGCAAGGCCATCGGGGCCGAGCGGCGACTCCGGTTCACGGAGTTCGGGTTCGGCCCCGACGGCAAGCCCATGGAGGTGCACAGGCCCGACGGAACGCCCGGCACCGGTGCCGAGTGGGCGTTCCGTACCTTCCTGCTGCCCAACGGCCACTGCGTGGGCGCCGCCGTGTACGACGCGGGTTTCGACGGTACGCGGGCGGCTCTCGCCCGCGAGGGGGCTAGTTCTCCGAAGTGGGCTGGACCAGCCCGGACAGCGTGGCGTTGACCCCGGCCTGGAAGCGGCTGGTGGCCTTCAGCTCCTCGGTGATCTCGGCGATGTGCCGACGACAGGTGCGGACGGACATACCGAGCCGCCGCGCCACCATCTCGTCCTTGTAGCCGTTGGCCATGAGCCGCAGGATCGATGCCTTGACCTCGTCGGCGAGCGGCTCGGGGGCGCTGGTGCCGGGCTCGAAGGGGAGAGCGCCCTGCCACATGTGATCGAACACCGAGCACATGAAGGCGACCAGATTGGGCTCTCTTATGATCACCGCGCCGCGCCCCGGGTCGGGCAGGTTCTGCTCGGGCAGGAAGGCGACTTCGCGGTCGTAGATGATCAGTCTGTCGATGAGTTCGTCGGTGGTGCGTATCTCGGCGCCTTTGGCGGTGACTTCGGAGACATAGGCGCTGGTGACCAGATCGCTGCGTGCCGTGTGCTGGTAGAGGGTGCGCATTCGGACACCCCGGTCCAGCGCGGCGACATTTGAATTCCGGACGGTGTCGAGGACTTCGGGTGGGCGGGCTCCTCCAGGTTGAACAGTCAACATTTCGGCGCGCGCGCGGAGCAGATGCTCGTCGAGGAGCGCGCGAATGGTGTCGACGTCCGTGATGAGGTCGAAGGCTTCCATCTGATTGCGCTGGCGGCGACCCTCGAAATAGGTCGGCATCAGGGAAAGCATCCGGCTGCGGACTTCGCTGACCGCCTGTTGCAGTTCGCGTATCTGCCACTCGGAGGAGCCCAGCAGCTCCGCGGCGGCGGCGTCCGGACTCACGGGGGCCAGCCGGTCAGGGGCGCCGGGCAGCGGCCGCAGCAGCCGCAGATGGCGCAGTACACCCTCGATCCGGGACACTTCCGTGCTGGACACCTGTAATTCATCGGCTATTTCTTCTCGCACGAACTGACCGCGCCGAATTGCATGTCGATAGGCGTTGGCGCTTGAGTGGTCCAGTTCGGCGAACTCCGGCGTGGAGCCGTTGATTCCTCCCATGCAGTCCTTCTCCCCCGTGCTGACTTCAGTTGTTGCCATGCAACTTTACGCCAGCGGAGCTGACTTGGGGGGAGCGCCGGAGTCGGGCATCCTGGATCTCGTCACTCGAAGGGGGGGTGGGAAGCGATGACGACGCACGACGCTTCTCTGCTGCAGAAACCAAATCGTCACCAATGGGGGATGCATGGGGCTCTTCGTGATGAGAAGCATCATTTCGGGCGAACTGTCGGCGGGATCCGCTCCCGCGGCAGTGGGTCCGGAGAGGCGGAGCGTGGGCGCGGAGGATAGCGTCCGCGGCCCGTCCGACGACAACGGCTGGCCGCGCGCACGTAGTTGACGTAAGTGACAGTGGCCCCTCCCCTTCGCGGGGAGGGGCCACTGCCGTGTCCGGCCGGGGTGGGCGGACGCGGCGTGGGCGGCGTCCGGAACCAGGGCGCCGCCCCGCACGTGAAACGTTCCTCGACTATTGCGACAGTAATTAGTGACCGGGTGCAAAAAGCCTGCGCGCTGGGCCGACATGAATGACGAACTCGATTGTCACCCGTGCCAAGGCAAAGAATCGGTGGAAAACCGCGGCCGGCCTCCCGCCCCGGGTGGACGCGGTTCTCAGGACCCCTGTGCGGAAGCCAGTTGGAGATCCACGGGAAGATCCTGCCGCCGGGTGATCTTGAGTTTCCGGTAGACCTTGGTGAGATGCTGCTCCACCGTGCTCACGGTGATGTAGAGCCGCAGCGAGATCTCACGATTCGTATAGCCCTGTGCCGCGAGCGCGGCGACCCGCTGCTCCGAGCCGCTGAGCTTCGAGTCGACCGCGGTGGTCGCCGGGATCAGGGTCCGCTCACGCGTGAGGTCCCGGGACGCCCTGCCGGGAATCGTCTCCTCGCACAGCGGCCTGGCCCCGCAGATGTGCGCGAGGTTCCAGGCGCGCCGGGTCATCGTGTTGGCCCGGGTGGCCTCGCCGACCGACTGCAGGGCCCTGCCGAGGTCGCCGAGCGCCTGGGCCAGTTCGACCCGGTCCCCGGACCGCCGCAGCTCCTCGACGGCCTGACCGAGCAGCGCGGGGCGCTCCTCCTGGGGCACGGTCCTCGCATGCGTGCGCAAAGAGATTCCGCGTACCCACGGATGGCGGGCGTCGGGAGAGGCGAGCTGGCGCTGTATGAGCCGCTCCGCCTGCTGCACCTCACCGAGCCGCAGCAGAGCCTCGGCCGCGTCCGTGCGCCAGGGCAGCACGACGGGCCGGTCCAGATGCCAGCGCTTCAGCAGCCGGCCGGCCTCGATGAAGTCGCCCAGAGCCAGATGGAACTGATCGGTGGCCAGGTGGTACAGCCCCCGGGCACGCAGATGGCCGGGCCCGTGGATGCTGTCGAACAGCTGGTCGTCGGCGGGCCGGTTCAGCCGGTCCGCCGCGGCGGCGAACTGCCCGGTCCTGGTGTGCGCCCGGATGAGCACCGCGGTCGGCGCCGAGGCGAAGGCGCCCGACGTCGGTTCCGGCAGGACGTCCAGGGCGGCGGCGGCCTGCAGTTCGGCCCCCCGCAGATCACCGAGCCGCAGCAGCACCTCCGCGTGGAGGGTGGTGAACAGGGCCTGCCACCCCGGAGCCGCACGGCGCTCGGCCTCCTCGGCCAGGCTCTGGCTCCAGTGGGCGGCCCGCTCGGGCTGCGCGGAATGGGCGAGGGCACGGACCGCCTGTTGGAGCGCGTGCAGGGTCGTGTCGGTGAGGACCGACTGCTCCAGCACCCGCTCCGCCGCCGTCCCCGCGCTGCGGTCCGCGGCGTCCGGCACGTCCCAGTACGAGGTGAGCACCCGGCTGCCCGGCAGCTCCGGGAGCTGCAGACTCGTGTCACCCGTCCTGTTCGCCGACTCGGCGATCCGGTCGTTGATCCCGGCGGCCTCGGCCACCCGGCCCTGGCAGGCCAGCACATGGGCGACCGACCCCAGCTGCGGGCCGGTCGGCGCGCCGCCCTCCGCGATGTCGAGAGAGGAGGAGAGGAGGCCCTCGGCCCTCCTCGGATCGAAACGCCACAGCACCGTGGACAGCCGGGTGGTGATGTCGATCCGGATCCGCTCGTCGGAGCACGCCTCGTACGCCAGTCGCAGCGCCGCCGCCGCCTGCCTCGGCTCGTCCCGGGCGAGCAGCCGCTCGGCGTGATCGCGCAGCATGTCCGTCGCCCACGGCGTCTCGGACCAGGGGATGTCGGCCTGCGCCGAGGCGAGCAGATGCCCTGTCACGGCCGTCGAGTGCGGCTCCGTGTCGTGCAGCAGCCGGGCGACCCTGCGGTGCAGCCCGGCCTGTTCCGCCGAGGTGAAGTCGTCGAGGACGGCCGCACGGGCCGCCGGATGCCGGAAACCGCATCCGTCGAGGATGCCGGCGGAGGTGAGCGCCGCTATGCCGCGCGCCGCCGCCGAGACACTGATGCCGAGCAGTTCCGCGGACCGCTCGGGGGTCCCGAGACCCCCCAGGACGGTGAAGGCGGCGGCCACCTCGCGGGCGGCGCGACCGCTACGGCGCAGACAGGTGTCCACGGCGTGCGCGAACAGCCCCCCGGTCACCGGCCGCAGCGCTCGCGGCTCGGCGGTGTCGGGCCACGCGGCGCGGCAGTCCTCCAGCAGGGCGCGCACCAGCAGCGGATTGCCGCCGCTGATGTTGTGCAGATCCTCCACCAGGCCGTGCTGCCGGGACAGTTCCGGATCGGCGTCGAGCATCTTGGCGACACCCAGCCGGCTGAGTCTGCGCAGCCTCACGTACCGGGAGGCGGGACTGCGCAGCAGTTCGGACTGCAGTGACGAGTCGGCGCTCCCGTGCTGCGGTGTGGCGGCCGCCACGAGAAGGATGCGCGCGGAGCGCACATGACGGATGAAGTACCGCAGGTACTGCAGTGACAGCTCGTCGGCGTGGTGCAGATCGTCGATGGAGCACACGACCGGGCCGGCCGCGGCGAAGCCGTGCAGCCACGTGCAGAACTCCCGCATCGACTCGGGGCGTGGCGGCCCCGCGTCCGGGTCGGGCAGCTGAGGCCGCCCGTCGGCCGGAACGTCGTCCAGCAGTTGACGCAGCAGCCCCATCGGCTGGCCGCTCTCCGATTCCGTGCCCTCCGCGTGCAGGACGACGGCCCGATCGGCGGCGCGTTCGGCGACGGCGGCGAGCAGCGAGCTCTTGCCGCAGCCCGCCGCGCCCTCGATGAGCACGGTCCGGGTCCGCCCGGACAACGCCTCGGCACGCGCCGAGTCCAGCACAGCCAGTTCCTTGGTGCGATCTATCAGCCTCACAGCGGCCCCGTTCCGTGTGAACTGTATGAACAAATGTTCCTCTTGCCCGGCGTGAGTCTATGGACGGGGCAGGGCCGGGAAGCGGCGAGTCCGCTGGCCGAAAGTTGCACTGCATGAAGTCGCGGCCCCGGTGCCATGGAGATCTTCGCCGCCGGACCCGCGACCGCGGGGCGCGCGCGGGGAACAGGGGTCCGCGCGGAAGGCCGGGGCGGCGCAGGGGTAGGGGCGGGTAAGGGTGGTGAGCCCCTGCGGCTGCTCGCTAGCGTCCATTTTGATTGCCGTTCGAGTGCGGATCCATTGTGGACGCCAAAGCTGGTCGATTAAGCGCGGGGTGGCCGAGATGAGCACAGAGGAAAAACTCCTCGACTATCTCAAGCGGACGACTACGGATTTGCGCGAAGCGCGACGCCGTATCACCGAGTTCGAGGAGCGGGAGCGCGAACCCGTGGCGATCGTGGGGATGGCGTGCCGCTTTCCAGGCGGCGTCGCCTCGCCCGAGGAACTGTGGGATCTGGTCGCGGCGGAACGGGACGGACTCTCCGGCCTGCCCCGGGACCGCGGCTGGGACGTGGCGAACCTCTTCGATCCCGAACCGGGCCGCCCGGGCAAGAGCTACGTCGACCGGGGCGGCTTCCTGCACGAGGCGGGGGACTTCGACCCGGCCTTCTTCGGCATCGGGCCGAACGAGGCGCTGACGATGGACCCCCAGCAGCGGCTGCTCCTGGAGATCTCGTGGGAGGCGTTCGAACGGGCGGGCATCGACCCGTCCGTCTACCGCGGAAGCCGCACCGGCGTCTTCGCCGGCGTCAACTACCACGACTACGCGTTCAACAGCAGTACCGGAGCGATCGCGTCGGGACGCATCTCCTACACCCTGGGCCTGGAGGGGCCGGCGGTGACGGTGGACACGGCGTGCTCGTCGTCTCTGGTGGCGCTGCACTGGGCGATGCGCTCCCTGCGGTCGGGGGAGTGCTCCCTGGCGCTGGCCGGTGGCGTCACCGTGATGGCTACCCCCGAGACGTTCATCGAGTTCAGCCGCCAGCGCGGACTCGCCCCCGACGGCCGCGTCAAGGCGTTCGCGTCCGCGGCGGACGGCACCGGGTGGGGCGAGGGCGCCGGGATGCTGCTGGTCGAGCGGCTCTCGGACGCACGCTCCAACGGCCACCCTGTCCTGGCGGTGGTACGCGGCTCGGCGGTGAACCAGGACGGCGCCTCCAACGGGCTGACCGCGCCGAACGGCCCGTCGCAGCGGCGGGTGATCGAACAGGCCCTGGCCGGCGCCGGACTGAGCACCCACGACGTGGACCTCGTGGAGGCGCACGGCACCGGAACCGTGCTGGGCGACCCGATCGAGGCCCAGGCGCTGCTGGCCACCTACGGCCGGGACCGCGCCGCGGAACGGCCCCTGTGGCTGGGCTCCGTCAAGTCGAACATCGGGCACGCGCAGGCCGCCGCGGGCGTCGCGGGGATCATCAAGACCGTCCAGGCGCTGCGCCACGGTGTGATGCCCAGGACACTGCACGTGGACGAGCCGACACCCCATGTGGACTGGTCACCGGGCGGAGTCCGGCTGCTCACCGAGAAGCGGGAGTGGCCGCCGACGGACCGTCCGCGCCGGGCGGGCGTCTCCTCGTTCGGGATCAGCGGCACCAACGCCCACGTCATCCTTGAGCAGGCACCGGCCCCGGACACCGGTGAGCCGACGGCCGTCCCGGACACCGGTGGACCGCTCTTTGCCCCCCGTGCCGGTGAGCGGTTGCCGCACCGGCCCCCTGCCGTCGCCCTGACGCTCTCGGCGCGCGACGACACCGCGCTGCGCGGCCAGGCCGCCCGACTGCGCACCCATCTGCGTACGCACCCCGAACCGGACGTCCACGACGTGGCGTACTCGCTGGCGACCGGCCGTGCCGCGCTGGAGCACCGGAGCGTGGTCGTCGGACGGAACCGCGCCGAACTGCTCGCCGGACTGGACGAGCTGGCCGACCCGGCCGGTGAACCGCTCGACGGGCGGGGGCGCGTACTGCGCGGCGTCGCCGCGACGGGGGAGCCGACCGCGTTCCTGTTCAGCGGCCAGGGCTCGCAGCGGGCCGGCATGGGACAGGAACTGCACGCCGCGTTCCCCGTGTTCGCGGACGCCTTCGACGCCGTCTGCGCCGAGTTCGTCCCCTACCTCGACCGGCCGCTGGCGCAGGTCGTCCGGTCCGGATCCGGGCTGCTGGACCGCACGTCCTACACCCAGGCCGGTCTCTTCGCGGTCGAGGTGGCACTGTTCCGCCTCCTGGAAGCGGCAGGCGTCGTTCCCGACCACGTCGCGGGCCACTCGATCGGCGAACTGGCCGCCGCCCACGTGGCCGGAGTGTTCTCCCTGGCGGACGCGGCCAGGCTCGTCGCCGCCCGCGGACGGCTGATGCAGGCGCTCCCGGCGGGCGGCGCGATGGCCGCCGTCCAGGCCGCCGAGGACGAGGTCGCCGCACAACTCGGCGCCGACACCGGCATCGCGGCGGTCAACGGACCCGACTCGGTGGTCGTCTCCGGCTCCGAAGAAGCGGTGCACCGCATCACCGGGCATTTCGAGGAACTCGGACGGAAAACCAGCCGACTGCGGGTGTCGCACGCTTTCCACTCGCCCCTCATGGAACCGATGCTCGCCGAATTCCAGGAGATCGCGGCGGGGCTCTCCTATTTCCCTCCGACGATCCCCGTCATTTCGAACGTCACCGGCCGGGCGGCCGAAGAACTGGACTCGCCGGAATACTGGACCCGCCATATCCGCCGGACCGTCCGATTCCAGGACGGTATACGGACGCTGCGTGCGGCGGGTGTCGGCCGCTTCGTCGAACTGGGCCCGGACGGCGTCCTCACCGCCCTGACCCGCGCCTGCCTCGACGCCGCCGGGGACACCGCGCTCACCGTCCCGACCCTGCGCCGGGACAGGCCCGAGGCCACCGAACTGCTCACCGCAATCGGCCATCTGCACGTGCACGGCCTCGCCGTCGACTGGCAGCCTCTGCTGGGCACCGCCTCCCGCGTCGACCTGCCGACCTACGCGTTCCAGCGCCGCCGCTACTGGCTGGAGAGCACCGGCACCACCGGGGACGTCACCTCCGTGGGCCTCCAGCCCGTCGAACACCCGCTGCTGGGAGCCGCGGTGACCCTGCCGGACGGGGGCGGAGCCGTCCTCACGGGACGTGTGTCCCCGGGCACCCAGCCGTGGCTCGCCGACCACAAGGTCGCAGGAGCCGTGCTGTTCCCCGGGACCGCGTTCGTCGAACTGGCCGTCCGGGCGGGCGACCGCGTCGGCTGCGGAACGGTCGAGGAACTGACCCTCCACGCACCGCTCGTCCTGCCCGACCACGACGGCGTCACCGTCCAGGTCGTGGTGGAGGGCGCGGACGACACCGGCCGGCGCCCGGTCGGGATCTACTCCCGGTCGGGCGGCACGGCAGGCGACGAGGTGTGGGTCCGGCACGCCGGCGGCACGCTCACCCCCGGCACGGCCGCACCGGCCTTCGACCTCACCGCCTGGCCGCCGCCCGGCGCGACCGCCGTCCCGGTGGACGACGCGTACGAACGGCTCGCCGCGACCGGCTACGGCTACGGGCGCCTGTTCCAGGGGCTGCGCGCCGTGTGGCGGCGCGGCGACGACCTCTTCGCCGAAGCAGCCCTGCCCGAGGACGCCTGGGACGACGCCGCCCGCTTCGGTCTGCATCCGGCGCTGCTGGACGCCGTCCTGCACACGAGCGCGGTCTCCGGGGACGCGGGCGACGACCTCGTCCTGCCCTTCGCGTGGAACGGGGTGCGGCTGTTCGCGGCGGGGGCGCCGGTGGTCCGCGCCCGGCTGAGCCCGGCAGGACCGGACGGTGTGGCGCTGCGGATCGCCGACGGCGCGGGGCGGCCCGTCGCGTCGGTCGACTCCCTGGTGTCCCGCCCCGTGTCGCCCGAGCGGCTCGCGGTCACCGCGCCGGCCCCCACGGACTTCCTGTACCGGCTGGAGTGGTCTCCCGCGGCGGCGCTCCCCACGGCTCCCGGCGATCCGAGCCGGCCCGGCGGTCCGAGCTGGGCCGCGTGGGACGAGGTCGGTGACTCGGTTCCCGACGTCGTCGTCCTGCCGGTCCTGGCCGGCGGGGTCCGATCGGGAGGGACACGGGCTTCTGGGACACGGGCCGACGAGATACGGACCTCCAGGACACGGGCCGACGGGATACGGGCTTCCGGGACACGAGCCGGCGAGATACGAGCCGTCACCCACGAAGTGCTCGCGGCGCTGCAGACGTGGACGGCGGGCGAGCGGTACGCGGCATCCCGGCTGCTGATCGTCACCTCGGGCGCGGTGTCGGTGGCCGGCGAGGACGTCACCGATCCCGCGGCGGCCGCCGCGTGGGGCCTGGTCCGCTCGGCGCAGTCCGAGGATCCCGACCGGATCGTCCTGGTCGACACCGACACCCCCGACGACCTCGCGGGCCTCGTCGCGCCGGCACCGGGCGAACCCCAGACCGCCGTACGCGCCGGGACGGCCCACGTGCCCCGGCTGGCGAAGGTGCCGGGCCCGGCCGTACCCGACCCCGACGAGCCGTTCGGCACGGGCACCGTCCTGATCACCGGCGGGACCGGCGGACTGGGAGCCCTGCTGGCCCGGCACCTGGTGACGGCCCACGGGGTACGGAACCTGCTGCTGACGAGCCGGCGCGGCGAGGACGCGCCGGGCACCGGACAGCTCATGGCCGAACTCGCCGCACTGGGCGCGCACGCCGAGGTGGCCGCCTGCGACGTCGGCGACCGGCCCGCCCTGGCCGCGCTGCTGGCCGGGCGCACCCTGACCGCGGTCGTCCACGCGGCCGGCATCCTGGACGACGGCGTGGTCGCGTCCCTGACCCCGGAACGCCTCGACGCGGTGCTGGCACCCAAGGCCCTGGGCGCCCGGTATCTGCACGAACTCACCCGCGACATGGACCTGTCGGCGTTCGTCGTGTTCTCCTCCGCCGCGGGCGTGCTCGGCTCGCCCGGGCAGGGCAACTACGCGGCGGCGAACGCGTACCTGGACGGCCTGGTCCAGCACCGGCACGCACAGGGGCTGGTCGGCAGGTCCCTGGCATGGGGGCTGTGGGCCACGGGCACCGGTATGGCCGGCGGGCTGGACCACGGCGATGTCCGCCGAATGGCACGCTCCGGGGTGCGCGCCCTCACCGTCGAGCAGGGCCTGGCGCTGTTCGACGCCGCCATCGCCCGGCCGGAACCACTTCTGGTCCCGATCGCGCTGGACGCCGCCGTACAGGCCGACGCCTCCGGTGAACTGCCGCACGTCCTAAGGGGGTTGGGTGGCGGTCGCGCACGCCGCCGTGCCGCGTCCGGACCGGCCGCCGCCGGGGTGCTGCGCGAACGTCTCGCGCCACTGCCCGAGGACGACCGCCGCGCGGCGGTCCTGGAGATCGTCCGCGCCCAGGCGGCGGCGGTGCTCGGATTCGACGACCAGGACGCGGTCGACAGCGAGCGCGCCTTCCGCGAACTCGGCTTCGACTCCCTGTCCGCCGTGGAGCTGCGTGGACGCCTGAACCAGGTGACCGGCCTCCGGCTGCCCGCCACCCTGGTGTTCGACCACCCGACGCCGACCGTGCTGGCCCGGTACCTGACGGACGAGATCTCCGGCCTCGGCGAGACGGCGGGCGCCGCGCCGGTCGCGGTACGCACCCCCGTGGACGACGACCCCGTCGCGATCGTGGGAATGGCCTGCCGCTACCCGGGCGGCGTCACCACACCGGACCAGTTGTGGGACCTGGTGGCGGACGGGACCGACGGCATCACACCCTTCCCCGCCGACCGGGGCTGGAACGTCCGGCGCCTCTACGACCCCGAGGGCGCCCGCCCCGGCACCAGTTACGTCGACCAGGGCGGCTTCCTGCACGACGCCGCCGACTTCGATCCCGGGTTCTTCGGGATCAGCCCGAACGAGGCCCGCTGGATGGACCCGCAGCAGCGGCTGCTGCTGGAGGTCTCCTGGGAGGCCGTCGAACGCGCCGGGATGGACCCCACGACCCTGAGGGGCAGCCGGACCGGCGTGTTCGCCGGGATGATGTACCACGACTACGCGAACAACAGCAACACGGGCTCGGTCGCCTCCGGCCGCATCTCCTACACGTTCGGCCTGGAGGGCCCGGCGGTCACCGTCGACACGGCGTGCTCGTCGTCGCTGGTCGCCCTGCACCTCGCGGTACAGGCCCTCCGCTCGGGCGAATGCTCCCTGGCGCTGGCGGGCGGAGTCGCGGTGATGGCGGCCCCCGACGTCTTCGTGGAGTTCAGCGAGCAGCGCGGACTCGCCCGCGACGGGCGGGCGAAATCCTTCGCCGCCTCGGCCGACGGAACGTCCTGGGCCGAAGGCGCGGGCATGCTCCTCGTCGAGCGCCTGTCGGACGCACGCGCCAACGGCCACCGGGTCCTGGCCGTCGTGCGGGGCACCGCGGTCAACCAGGACGGCGCGTCCAACGGCCTCACCGCACCGAACGGACCGTCCCAACGCCGGGTGATCCGGCAGGCGTTGGCGAACGCCGGACTGACGGCGGCGGACGTGGACGCGGTGGAGGCGCACGGCACCGGTACCACGCTGGGCGACCCGATCGAGGCCCAGGCGCTGCTGGCCACGTACGGCCAGGACCGTCCCGAAGGGCGCCCGCTGTGGCTCGGGTCCATCAAGTCGAACATCGGGCACACCCAGGCCGCCGCCGGAGTCGCCGCGATCATCAAGATGGTCAAGGCCATGGACCACGGTGTCCTGCCCCGGACCCTGCACATCGACGAGCCGACCCCGGAGGTGGACTGGACGTCGGGCGAGGTGGAACTGCTGACCGAGGCCCGGGAGTGGGAGGAGTACGGCCGCCCGCGCCGCGCCGGGGTCTCCTCGTTCGGAGTCAGCGGCACCAACGCCCACGTCATCGTCGAGGCGGCACCGGAACCCGCCCCCGCCCCCGCCGACGCCGGGGAACCGGCGCCGAATCCGCCCCCGGTCCTCTCGTGGGTGATCTCCGGACGGGACGAGCCCGGACTGCTCGGGCAGGCGGAGCGGCTGCGCGCGCACGTGCTGTCCCGGCCGGACCTCGACCCGGCGGGCGTGAGCCACGCGCTGACCACGACGAGAGCGCTCCTGGAACACCGCGCGGTCGTGGTCGGCCGCGACCGCGACGAACTGCTGTCGGGCCTGGACTCGCTGATCGAGAACACCCCTGGGGCGGGCACGGCACGCGGAGCCGCGGCTTCCGGCCGTACGGCGTTCCTGTTTTCGGGGCAGGGGTCGCAACGGGTCGGTATGGGGCGGGAGTTGTACGAGTCGTTCCCGGTGTTCGCGGCGGCGCTGGACGAGGTGTGTGCCGCTCTGGACCCCCATCTGGACCGGCCTCTGCGTGAGGTGATGT
Source organism: Streptomyces dioscori (assembly GCF_003024195.1). GTDB lineage: Bacteria > Actinomycetota > Actinomycetes > Streptomycetales > Streptomycetaceae > Streptomyces > Streptomyces dioscori. Next base: position 31,442 of record NZ_KZ679050.1, on the reverse strand, counting down.
GGTCGGAGTCGGAGTCGGAGTCGGAGCCGGAGCCGGAGCTGTTGGACCGGACTGTGTTCGCGCAGGCGGGGTTGTTCGCGGTCGAGGTGGCGTTGTTCCGGCTGCTCGAAGCGTGGGGTGTACGCCCTGACTTGGTGGCGGGGCATTCGATCGGTGAGTTGGCGGCGGCGCATGTGGCCGGGGTGTTCTCGCTCGGTGACGCGGCCAGGTTGGTGGCTGCGCGCGGGCGGTTGATGCAGGCGCTGCCCCCGGGTGGGGCGATGGCTGCCATCCAGGCGAGTGAGGACGAGGTCGCTCCGCTGCTGGACGGCACGGAGGCGGGCGACGCGGAGGTGGCGATCGCGGCGGTCAACGGCCCGACGTCGGTCGTGGTGTCCGGTGCGGACGGACAAGTCGCCCTGGTGGAGGCCCACTTCAGCGAGCTGGGCCGCAAGACGAGCCGCTTGCGTGTCTCGCACGCGTTCCATTCCCCGCTCATGGACCCGATGCTGGACGCCTTCCGTGAGGTGGCCGAGAGCGTCACGTACAGCACGCCCGTCATTCCGGTCATCTCGAACGTGACGGGTGGGTCGGCTCCGGAAGACCTCGGCTCGGCCGGCTACTGGGTGCGGCACGTGCGGCAGACGGTGCGCTTCCACGAGGGGGTCCGGACGCTGCGGGCCGCGGGTGTGAACCGGTTCCTGGAACTGGGGCCGGACGGTGTGCTGACCGCGATGACCCAAGCCGCCCTGGAGGAAGCGGGCGGCGACGTCACCGCGACGGCGGTCCTGCGGCCCGGCCGACCCGAGAGCGTCACCCTGGTCGCCGCGGTCGGGCAGCTCCATGTGCGCGGAGTACCTGTGTCCTGGCGGGCGGTGCACGGCGAGAACCCGCCCGCCGCGGCGGAGTTGCCCACCTACGCGTTCCAGCGACAGCGGTACTGGGTGGAGGGGGCGGCCGAGTCGGGTGACCTGTCCGGCGCGGGACTGCTGCCCGCCGATCACCCCCTGCTGAGTGCCGTCCTCACACTGCCGGACTCGGGCGGCGCGGTGCTCACCGGCAGACTGTCGGTCGGCACCCGGCCCTGGCTGGCCGACCACCGCGTGCTGGGCGGGATCCTGTTCCCGGGCAGCGGGCTCGTCGAGCTCGCGATCCGCGCCGGGGACCACCTGGGGTGCGGGGCGCTGGAGGAACTCACGCTCCAGGCTCCCCTGGTCCTGCCCGAGCACGGCGGTGTCACCGTGCAGGTCGTGTTGGACGAGGAGGACGAGGCGGGTCGTCGGCCGGTCGGGATCCATTCGCGGCCGAGCGAGGGCCCGCCCGACGGGCCCTGGACCCGGCACGCCACCGGCGTACTGACAACCGACGGGCCCGCCTCCGCCCCAGCGCCCGCCGTCGACTTCGGTCTGACGGCGTGGCCGCCGGAGGGCGCCTCGGAGCTGGCGCTGGACGGCCCGTACGAACGGCTGGCCGCCGCGGGCTACGACTACGGGCCGCTGTTCCAGGGGTTGCGGGCGGTGTGGCGGCGCGGTGACGAACTCTTCGCCGAGGTCGCCCTGCCCGAGGACGGCTGGGGTGAAGCAGGCCGATTCGGTGTGCATCCCGCACTCCTGGACGCGGTCCTGCACACGGCCCTGGTGGCCGGGGACGGGACGGGCCGCGGTGGGACGGGCCGGGACGAGACGAACCAGGGCGGGACGGGCCGGGGCGAGATGGTGCTTCCGTTCGCGTGGAACGGAGTGCGGCTGTTCGCCTCCGGCGCTCGGTTCGTCCGGGCGCGGCTGGCACCGGCCGGAGCCGACGGGGTCTCCCTGCGGCTCGCCGGCGAGGACGGGCAGCCGGTGCTGTCCGTCGACGCACTGCTGTCGCGGCCGGTTTCGCCGGAGCAGCTGGCGGTCTCCGCGCCGACATCGCACGACTCCCTGTACCGCCTGGACTGGCCCTTGGCGACACCGGTGGCGACCCCGGTGAAGGAGAATGGCGGGCCTTCCTGGGAACTCTGGGAGCCGAGCTCCGACACCCTCGACGTGTCCGAGGCCGCTGGGGCAGCCGATGTGCCCCACCCGGTCGACGTACCGGAAGTCGTCGTTCTGCCCGTCACGGACGGCGACCTCGTCGACGGGGTGAACCGCGCGCTCACCGCCCTGCAGACATGGCAGACGCACGAGCGGTACGCGTCCTCGCGGCTCCTGTTCGTCACCTCGGGCGCTGTGGCACTCGACGGCGAAGACGTGCCGAGCCTGACCGGCGCGGCGATATGGGGGCTGGTCCGGTCCGCCCAGTCGGAGGACCCGGGCCGCTTCCTGCTCGCCGACGTGGACGAATCCGGTGACCTCGCGGGTGTGGTCGCCGAAGCCGTCGCCGCCGACGAACCCCAAGTGGTGATCCGGGCCGGGGCCGGACACGTACCACGCATGACACGGGCGGCCGTCCCGGCCGACTTGGGCCAGTCGGGCGAGTCGGGTGACTCCGGCGACGCGGCACCGGCGTTCGGCACGGGGACCGTCCTGATCACCGGCGGCACCGGCGGGCTGGGCGCCCTGGTGGCCCGCCACCTGGTGACGGCCCACGGGGTACGGAGCCTGCTGCTGACCAGCCGCAGGGGCAGGCAGGCACCGGGCGCGGCGGAGCTGTGCACGGAGCTGAGCGGACTGGGCGCCGAGGTCGAGGTGGTGGCCTGCGACGTGGCCGACCGTGCCGCGGTGGCCGCGTTGCTGGACGATCGGAACCTGTCCGCCGTGATCCACGCGGCCGGGCTCCTGGACGACGGAGTGATCACGTCCCTGACTCCTGAGCGGATGCGTTCGGTGCTCGCCCCCAAGGCCCTGGGCGCCCGGCACCTGCACGAACTGACCCGCGACCTGGATCTGTCGGCGTTCGTGGTGTTCTCCTCCGCGGCCGGTGTGATGGGCGCGCCGGGGCAGGCGAACTACGCGGCGGCGAACGCGTACCTGGACGGCTTGATCGCCCACCGGCGGGCGCACGGCCTGCCGGGACAGTCGCTGGCTTGGGGCCTGTGGGCCACCGGCACGGGCATGTCCGGCCGCCTGGACGACGGCGACGCCCAGCGGATGGGCCGCTCCGGGGTGCGCGCGCTGACCGTCGACCAGGGACTCGGGCTCTTCGACGCCGCCCTGCGGACCGCCGATGCGCTGCTCATCCCGATTGGCCTGGAGACCGGGGCCCTGGCCGCCGCGGGCGACGCACTCCCGCACGTGCTGCGCGCCCTGGCGGGACGCTCGCGCCGCACCGCCGGGGCAGGGGGAGGGGGAGGGGGCTCGGCGGCGGCCCTGCGGGCCCGTCTCGCCGCGCTACCAGGCGCCGAGCGCGTACCGATGATGCTGGACACCGTCCGGGTCCAGGCCGCTTCGGTGCTCGGATACGACGACCCGGGCCGCGTCGAGCCGGAACGGGCCTTCCGCGACCTCGGCTTCGACTCGCTGTCGGCCGTGGAGCAGCGCAACCGGCTCAATCAGGTGACGGGGCTGCGGCTGCCGGCGACGTTGGTGTTCGACCACCCGACGCCGCTGGCCCTGGCTCGGCACCTGGTGGACGAGATCATGGGCTTCGCGTCCGCCGGCACCGTCGGGAAGCCCACCGTCGTGCGAGCCCCGGTCGACGACGAGCCGATCGCGATCGTGGGCATGGCGTGCCGCTATCCCGGCGGCGTCGTCTCCCCGGAAGACCTCTGGGACCTGGTCGCGCGCGGAGCCGACGGGGTGGCGGGCTTCCCCGCCGATCGCGGCTGGCACACCGACCGGCTCTACGACCCCGAAGGGGCGCGGCCCCACACCAGTTATGTGAACGAGGGCGGATTCCTCTACGACGCGGCCGGGTTCGATCCTGCGTTCTTCGGGATCAGTCCCAACGAGGCCTGGCTGATGGATCCGCAGCAGCGGTTGCTGTTGGAGGTGTCCTGGGAGGCGCTGGAGCGGGCGGGGATCGATCCGTCGTCGCTGCGGGGCAGTCCGACGGGTGTCTTCGCCGGGATGATGTATCACGACTACGCCCACAACAGCAGTACGGGTTCGGTCGCGTCCGGACGCATCTCGTACACGCTGGGTCTTGAGGGTCCGGCGGTCACCGTCGACACGGCGTGCTCGTCGTCGCTGGTCGCACTGCACTGGGCCATACAGGCGTTGCGGTCGGGGGAGTGCTCACTGGCGTTGGCCGGCGGCGTGACGGTGATGGCGACGCCGGAGACGTTCATCGAGTTCAGCCGTCAGCGGGGGCTGGCCCCGGACGGGCGCGCGAAGTCCTTTGCCGCCGCGGCGGACGGCACCTCGTGGGGTGAGGGTGCGGGGATGCTGCTGGTGGAGCGGTTGTCGGACGCGCGGGCCAACGGTCATCCGGTGCTGGCGGTGGTGCGGGGTACGGCGGTCAACCAGGACGGGGCTTCCAACGGGCTGACCGCGCCGAACGGGCCCTCCCAACGCCGCGTGATTCGACAGGCGTTGGCGAATGCCGGGCTGGCGGCGGCGGACGTGGACGCGGTTGAGGCGCACGGTACGGGGACGACGCTGGGCGATCCGATCGAGGCGCAGGCCTTGTTGGCGACGTATGGCCAGGATCGTCCGGAGGGCGGTCCGTTGTGGCTCGGCTCGATCAAGTCGAACATCGGGCACACGCAGGCCGCCGCCGGCGTGGCGGGGATCATCAAGATGGTCAAGGCCATGGACCACGGTGTGCTGCCCCGGACACTGCACGTGGATGCTCCGACGCCGGAGGTGGACTGGGCGTCGGGTGATGTGGAGTTGTTGACCGAGGCGCGGGAGTGGCCGCAGGCCGATGGCCGTCCGCGGCGGGCGGGGATCTCCTCGTTCGGGATCAGCGGCACCAACGCCCACGTCATCGTCGAAGCGGCACCGCCGCCCGTCGAAGTCGAAGCCGAGGCCGAGCGCGACGAGTCGTCCACGGACGGACTCCCGCTCGTTCCCTGGGTGCTCTCCGCGAGGTCCGGCGACGGATTGCGGGGGCAGGCGGAGAAACTGCGGTCGTATCTCACGGCTTACCCGGAGCTGGACGCTGCCGATGTGGCGTTCTCCCTGGCCACGTCGCGCCCTGCCATGGACCACCGTGCGGTGGTGATCGGCCGGGACCGCGTCGAACTGCTCGCCGGACTGTGCGAGTTGGCCGAGGATGCCCCTGTCCCTGTCCCTGTTTCTGGACTCGGAGTGGTGCGGGGAACGGCGAAATCCGGCCGGACAGCGTTCCTGTTCTCGGGGCAGGGGGCGCAACGGGTCGGTATGGGCCGGGGGTTGTACGAGTCGTTCCCGGTGTTCGCGGCGGCGCTGGACGAAGTGTGTGCCGCCCTTGACCACCACCTCGATCAACCTCTGCGTGAGGTGATGTGGTCGGAGCCGGAGCCGGAGCCGGAGCCGGAGCCGGAGCCGGAGCCGGAGCCGGAGTCGGATTTGCTGGATCGGACGGTGTTCGCGCAGGCGGGGTTGTTCGCGGTCGAGGTGGCGTTGTTCCGGCTGCTGGACGCGTGGGGCGTACAGCCTGACTTCCTGGCGGGTCATTCGATCGGTGAGCTTGCCGCCGCGCATGTGGCCGGGGTGTTCTCGCTCGGTGATGCGGCCAGGTTGGTGGCTGCGCGCGGGCGGTTGATGCAGGCCCTGCCCTCGGGTGGGGCGATGGCCGCGATCCAGGCGAGCGAGGACGAAGTAGCCCCGCTGCTGGAAACCACGGCCGCAGCGATCGCGGCGGTCAACGGCCCGACGTCGGTGGTGGTGTCCGGTGCGGAGGCTCAAGTCGCGCGTATTGCGGACCACTTCGCCGCGCTGGGTCGTAAGACGAGTCGCCTGCGTGTCTCGCACGCCTTCCACTCCCCGCTCATGGACCCGATGCTGGACGCCTTCCGCGAGGTGGCCGAGGGCATCACCTACAGCGAGCCCGCCCTGCCGATCGTCTCCACGCTGACAGGCCATGCCGTCAAAGCAGCGGAGGTCGCGGACCCTGACTACTGGGTGCGGCACGTCCGCGAGGCGGTCCGGTTCGCCGACGGAGTCCAGGCGCTGCGGGACCAGGGGGTCACCCGGTTCGTGGAGGTGGGCCCGGACGGAGTTCTGACCGCGATGACGCGGGCGCTGGTGGACGACGCCGGGGCCGACGTGTTGGTGGTGCCGACGCTGCGTGGGGAGCACGGTGAGTCCGCGACGTTGTTGACGGCGGTCGGGTCGATGCACGCCGGTGGTGTCGCGGTCGACTGGGGCGCGTTGTTCGACGGGCGTGGTGTCCGGCGCGTTGATCTCCCCACCTACGCGTTCCAACGGCAGAAGTACTGGCTGGTCGATTCGCGGATCGGCGGAGACGCCCTCTCGATGGGACTCGGGTCGGCCGAGCATCCGCTCCTGGGCGCGGTCGTCTCGTCGCCCGAGTCGGGCGGCGTCGTCCTGACGGGCCGTTTGTCGGTCCACGCGCACCCCTGGCTGGCCCACCACACGGTGGGCGGAGTCACCCTGTTCCCGGGCACGGGCTTCGTGGAGCTGGCGATCCGCGCCGGGGACCAGCTGGACTGCGGCCGGCTTGAGGAACTGACGCTGGAGGCACCGCTCGTCCTGCCGGCCGACGGCCATGTCTCGGTCCAGGTGATCGTCGGGGCTGCAGGGGGCACCGGTGTCATCGGCGCTGACGGCGTGACCGGTGCGCCCGGGCCGCGGCCGGTGTCGGTGTACTCCCGCACGGACAGCGACGCCCCGTGGACGCGCCACGCACTGGGCACCCTCTCCGCCGACGGTGACACGGACACGGCTTTCGACCTGCGGCGGTGGCCGCCCATGGACGCCGTACCGGTCGAACTGGACGGTCTCTACGACGGGTTGGCGGAGGCGGGCCTGGAGTACGGTCCGGTCTTCCGGGGGTTGCGGGCGGCATGGCGGCACGGCGAAGAGGTGTTCGCGGAGGTCGCGCTTCCCGATGCGGAGTCGGTGGACGGTTTCGGGCTGCATCCGGCACTCCTGGATGCCGCTCTGCACGCCTTGGCGGTCGACGGAGTGGCTGGTGAGCGTGGTGTGGCCCTGCCGTTCTCCTGGTCGGGTGTGGAGCTGTTCGCCTCCGGTGCCACGGCGCTGCGGGTGCACATGGCCCCCGCGAAAGCCGGCGCGCGGTCGTTTCGCGTGACCGACATGTCCGGGCGACCGGTGGCGTCCGTCGAGTCACTGGCGCTGCGGGAGATCACTCCGGAACACCTCTCGTCCGCCGCCGGATCCCGCCGGTTCCACGAAGCGTTGTTCAAGGTGGAGTGGGCGCCGACCACATGGACGCGGGCCGACGATCCGGGGACTGACGATCCGGGGGCCGACGAACCGGCCTGGGCGCGGTGGGACACGCTGAAACCCGATGACGTGGTCCCGGACATCGTGGTGCTCCCGGTGGCCGGCGGCCCGAACACCACCGCCGCTCGCGGGGCCCATGAGACCACCCACGAGACCACCCACGAGGTGCTCGCCGTCGTACGGGCCTGGCTGGCCGAGGACCGTTACGCGGCGTCGCAACTGCTGATCGTGACCTCGGGCGCGGTGTCCGTGGCCGACGAGGATGTCAGCGACCTCGCGGGTGCGGCGGTGTGGGGTCTGGTGCGGTCGGCGCAGTCGGAGAATCCCGGCCGGTTCGTGCTGGCCGACCTCGACGCGGATACCGGCCTTGCCGAGGTGGTGGTGGCAGCCGCTGTCGGTGAGCCGCAGATGGCGCTCCGCGGAGGCGTCGTGCACGCCCCTCGGTTGGGCCGTGTGTCCTTGGAGGCGCCGGAGGAGACGGAGGAGCCGGCCTCGTTGGTCTCCGGCGAGGGCGCTGTTCTGGTGACGGGTGCGTTCGGTGCGCTGGGGAGCCTGGTGGCGCGGCACCTTGTTGTCGGGCACGGGATTCGTCGTCTGGTGTTGGTGGGTCGTCGTGGTGTGGAGGCGCCGGGAGCCCGGGAGTTGTGCGCGGAGCTTACTGAACTGGGCGCCGAGGTCGAGGCCGTGGCCTGTGATGTGTCGGACCGGGATGCGGTCGCGGCGCTGGTGTCGGGTCGTGAGTTGTCGGGTGTGGTGCATGTCGCGGGGGTGTTGGACGACGGGGTGCTCTCGTCGTTGACGGCTGAGCGGGTGGATGCGGTGTTGCGTCCGAAGGTGGACGCGGCCTGGTATCTGCACGAACTGACGCGGGACATGGGTCTGTCGGCGTTCGTGCTGTTCTCGTCGGCCGCGGGCGTACTCGGATCTCCCGGTCAAGGCAACTACGCGGCTGCCAATGCCTTTTTGGACGCGTTGGCCGTTCACCGGCGGGCGAACGGCCTGCCCGCCCAGTCACTCGCCTGGGGCCCCTGGGCCACAGACGGCGGAGGCATGGCTGCCCGGCTGGACGACGCCGACGCCAAACGGATCGCCCGGTCCGGGGCGGAGGGACTCTCCGCGGACCAGGGCCTCGCCCTGTTCGACACCGCGAGCAGGCTGGCAGACGCGGCCCTGTTGCCCGTACGGCTCGATCTCACGGCCCTTGCCACCGCGGGCGCAGACCTGCCCCCCCTGTTCAGGGGCCTCGTGGGCAGGACGTCCCGGCGAACCGTCGATGCCGGAGCCGGCTCCGCCGCGGCGCTGGTACGACGGCTGGACGGTGTGCCGCCGGACGAACGCGACGAGCTGCTGCTGGACGTGGTCCGCAGCCATGCCGCCGCCGTCCTCGGACACGGCGACCACCGTGCGATCGAGCCGGAACGGGCCTTCAGCGAGCTCGGCTTCGACTCCCTCAGCGCGGTCGAACTGCGCAACAGCCTCAACTCGGCGACCGGGCTGCGTCTGTCGCCGACCCTGGTGTTCGACTACCCCAACGCCCGCGTCCTGGCTGCTCACATGGCGGCGGAGCTGGTGCCCGACTCGGCCGGGAACGACGCCGGTGAGGAGACGGTTCGGCGGATCCTGCGGAGCATCCCCCTGAACCGGCTGCGCGAGGCGGGCCTGCTGGACAGCCTCCTCGAACTCGCCGGCGCACACGAGCGGGAAGCCGCTCCGGCCGACGGCCCCACCGACGAACTCTCCATCGACGTGATGGACGCGGAAAGCCTGATCACCCTGGCGCTCGAAGGCGCCGGTCTCGATGACACGACGCGGGAAGAGTGAACGACGATGCCCAATTCCGACGAGAAACTCCTCCAGGCACTCAGGACATCACTCAAGGAGACCGAACGGCTGCGCGCGCAGCATCGCCGGCTCACCTCGGACCTGCGCGAACCGATCGCCATCGTCGCGATGGCCTGCCGCTACCCGGGAGGGGTCCAGTCACCGGAAGACCTCTGGAACCTGGTCAGCGAGGGGGCGGAAGGGCTCTCCGGCTTCCCCGTCGATCGTGGCTGGGACCTGGCCGGGCTGTTCGACCCCGAGCCCGGACGTCCGGGCAAGAGCTACGTGGACCGGGGCGGGTTTCTGCATGATGCCGCCGGGTTCGACCCGGCGTTCTTCGGAATCAGCCCGAACGAGGCCTGGCTGATGGACCCTCAGCAGCGGTTGCTGCTTGAGGTGTCGTGGGAGGCGTTGGAGCGGGCGGGGATCGATCCGTTGTCGCTGCGGGGCAGTTCGACGGGTGTCTTCGCCGGGATGATGTATCACGACTACGCCTACAACAGCAGTACGGGTTCGGTCGCGTCGGGGCGCATCTCGTACACGCTGGGTCTTGAGGGTCCGGCGGTCACCGTCGACACGGCCTGCTCCTCCTCGCTGGTCGCACTGCACCTCGCTGTCCAGGCGCTCCGTTCCGGCGAATGCTCCCTCGCGCTGGTCGGTGGTGTCGCGGTGATGGCGACCCCCGATGTCTTCGTCGAGTTCAGCCGTCAGCGGGGGCTGGCCCCGGACGGGCGCGCGAAGTCGTTCGCGGCCGGGGCCGACGGCACCTCGTGGGGCGAGGGTGCGGGGATGCTGCTGGTGGAACGCCTGTCGGACGCGCGCGCCAACGGTCACCCGGTGCTGGCGGTCGTCCGAGGGTCCGCGGTGAACCAGGACGGGGCTTCCAATGGGCTGACCGCGCCGAACGGGCCCTCCCAACGCCGAGTGATACAGCAGGCGTTGGCCAACGCGCGCGTTTCGTCCGACCAGGTGGACGCGGTGGAGGCGCACGGTACGGGGACGACGCTGGGCGATCCGATCGAGGCGCAGGCCCTGCTGGCCACGTACGGGCAGGATCGTCCGGAGGGCAGTCCACTGTGGCTCGGCTCGATCAAGTCGAACATCGGGCACACCCAGGCCGCCGCCGGCGTGGCCGGGATCATCAAGATGGTCAAGGCCATGGAGCACGGCGTCCTGCCCCGGACCCTGCACGTGGACGAGCCCACCCCGCACGTGGACTGGTCGGCGGGGCGGGTGGAGCTGCTGACCGAGGCGCGGGAGTGGCCGCAGGCCGATGGCCGTCCGCGGCGGGCGGGAGTCTCCTCGTTCGGCATCAGCGGCACCAACGCCCATGTGATCGTCGAAGCGGCACCGCCCGCCGAGGCGGAATCACGTGTGGAGCCCGGCGTACCGCTGGAGGTCGTCCCGTGGCCGATCTCCGCACGCGGTGGAGCAGGGATACGCGCCCAGGCGGGCCGGCTGGCCGCGTTCGTCCGGACCGAAGGGCACCACCTCACGCCGCAGGACATCGGTTACTCCCTGGCGACTTCGCGCGCGCACCTGGAACACCGTGCCGTGGTGACCGGCCGGGACCGCGCCGAACTGCTGTCCAGGCTGGACGAGTTGGCCGCGGGTGTCACTGGTCGCGGAGCGGTGCGGGGAACGACGGTCCCTGGCCGTACGGCGTTCCTGTTCTCGGGGCAGGGCGCGCAACGGGTCGGTATGGGGCGGGCGTTGTACAAGTCGTTCCCGGTGTTCGCGGCGGCGCTGGACGAGGTGTGTGCCGCTCTGGACCCCCATCTGGACCGGCCTCTGCGTGAGGTGATGTGGTCGGAGCCGGAGCCGGAGCCGGAGCCGGATCTGCTGGATCGGACGGTGTTCGCGCAGGCGGGGTTGTTCGCGGTCGAGGTGGCGTTGTTCCGGCTGCTGGACGCGTGGGGCGTACAGCCTGACTTCGTGGCGGGTCATTCGATCGGTGAGCTTGCCGCCGCGCATGTGGCGGGGGTGTTCTCACTCGGCGACGCGGCCAAACTGGTGGCGGCGCGCGGGCGGTTGATGCAGGCGTTGCCCCCGGGCGGGACGATGGCCGCCGTCCAGGCCACCGAGGACGAGGTCGCACCGCTGCTGGGCGGCGCGGAGGTGGCGATCGCGGCGGTCAACGGCCCGGCGTCGGTCGTGGTGTCCGGTGCGGACGACCAAGTCGCCATCGTCGTTACCCACTTCAGCGCGCTGGGCCGTAAGACGAGCCGCTTGCGTGTCTCGCACGCGTTCCATTCCCCGCTCATGGACCCGATGCTGGACGCCTTCCGTGAGGTGGCCGAGAGCATCACGTACAACGCGCCCGTCATCCCGTTCATCTCCAATGTGACGGGCGGATCGGCTCCGGACGACCTTGCCTCGGCCGGCTACTGGGTGCGGCATGTACGCGAAGCGGTCCGGTTCGCCGATGGTGTCCGGGCGCTGCGCGACGCGGGCGTCACTCGCTTCCTGGAGGTGGGTCCCGACGGAGTCCTGACCGCGATGGCGCAGGCGTGCCTGGAGGACTCTGACGACACGGTGGCCGTGCCCGCCATGGTCGCCGAGCGGCCCGAGACCGCCACGTTGCTCGCCGCGTTCGGCACGCTGCACGCCGGCGGGGTGCCGGTGGACTGGGAGGCACTGTTCGACCACCGCGGCGCCGTACGGGTGGACCTGCCCACCTACGCCTTCCAGCGCGACCGGTTCTGGCTGCTCGATGCCTCGGCCACCGGCGACGCGGCCTCACTGGGCCTCGGGCCGGTCGACCATCCGCTGCTCGGCGCGGTCACGGACCTGCCCGGGGCCGGTGTGCTGGTGCTGACCGGCCGGCTGTCGGCCGACTCCCATCCCTGGCTCAGTGACCACCGCATGAGGGGCGGCGTCGTCGTGCCGGGGACCGCGCTGCTGGAGCTGGCGATCCACGCCGGTGACCACGCTGGGTGCCCCGTGGTCGAGGAGCTGACGCTGCAGGCGCCGCTGGTGCTGCCCGAGTACGGCGGTGTTGCCGTGCAGGTCGTGGTGGAGGCCCCCGACGAGACCGGCCGCCGGGTGATCGGCGTCTACTCCCAGGCCGATGCCACCGACCAGGTGTGGGTCCGCCACGCCACCGGCGTCCTCGGCGACGCGGCCGTGGAACCGTCGGCCGACCTGGAGGCCTGGCCGCCGCCGGGCGCGACCGCCGTGCCGGTCGACGGCGCCTACGAGGAACTCGCGGCTGCCGGCTACGACTACGGACCGCTGTTCCAAGGACTGCGGGCGGTGTGGCGGCGCGGCGACGAACTGTTCGCGGAGACAGCTCTGCCGCAGGACGAGGAGCATGCGCTTGAGGAGGCGGCCGCGTTCGGCATGCATCCCGCGCTGCTCGACGCCGTTCTGCACACCGCTCTGGTGACCCGGGACGACCGTGCCGGGAACGAGATGGTCCTCCCGTTCGCATGGAACGGTGTGCGACTGTTCGCCTCGGGGGCTTCGGCCGTGCGGGCGCGGCTCACGCCGACGGAATCGGGCGGAACGGCGCTGCGGCTGACCGACGAGGCGGGCAGTCCGGTCCTGACCGTGGACTCCTTGGTGTCGCGCCCGTGGTCGGCCGGACAGCTCACCGCTGTCGTGCCGACGTCTCACGACTCGCTGTACCGGGTGGGGTGGACCCCGGTCCCGGCCTCGGTTCCGGTCCCGACCGCTTCCGGCACGGGTACCGAGGTGTCCTGGGCGCTGTGGGACGACGCGTCCGACGCGTCCGAGGTGCCTGACGTCGTGGTGCTGCCGGTCACCGGCGGGGACGTCGGTGAGGTGCGTGCCGCTGTGCACCGTACGGTCGGGGTCATACAGGCCTGGCTGGCCGAGAGCAGGTTCGCCGGGTCCCGGCTGGCGGTGGTGACCAGTGGTGCGGTCGCGCTGGACGGCGAGGATGTCATGGACCTCGCGGGTGCGGCGGTGTGGGGTCTGGTGCGGTCGGCCCAGTCGGAAGAGCCGGGTCGCATTCTCCTGGTGGACACGCACACGCACACGCACACGGACACGCCCGTTGACTTGGCCCGCCTGATCGGTGACGTGACAGCGTTGGGCGAGCCCCAGGCAGTGATCCGTGACGGCGCCGTTCATGTTCCGCGACTGGCCAGGGTCTCCTCTTCGGAGGACCTGGCGGACCGGACCGGCGAGGCCACCACGACGCCCGTTTTCAGCGGTGACACCGAGGCTGTCCTGGTGACGGGTGCGTTCGGTGCGCTGGGGAGCCTGGTGGCGCGGCACCTTGTTGTCGGGCACGGGGTTCGTCGTCTGGTGTTGGTGGGTCGTCGGGGTGTGGAGGCGCCGGGAGCCCGGGAGTTGTGCGCGGAGCTGACGGAGCTGGGCGCCGAGGTCGAGGCGGTGGCCTGTGATGTGTCGGACCGGGACGCGGTCGCGGCGCTCGTCGCGGGCCGTGCGTTGTCCGGTGTGGTGCATGTCGCCGGGGTGCTGGATGACGGGGTGATGTCGTCGTTGACTCCGGAGCGGGTGGATGCGGTGTTGCGTCCGAAGGTGGACGCGGCCTGGTATCTGCACGAACTGACGCGGGACATGGGTCTGTCGGCGTTCGTGCTGTTCTCGTCGGCCGCGGGCGTACTCGGCTCTCCCGGTCAAGGCAACTACGCGGCTGCCAATGCCTTTTTGGACGCGTTGGCCGTTCACCGGCGGGCGAACGGCCTGCCCGCCCAGTCACTCGCCTGGGGCCCCTGGGCCACGGACACCGAGGGCATGGCCGGTGGGCTTGCCGGTTCCGATGCGCAGCGGATGGCCCGGTCCGGGGTGAACGGGCTCTCCGCCGGACAGGGCCTCGCCCTGTTCGACGCCGCCGTCCGCATGGCCGAGCCGCTGCTCGTCCCGATCGGGCTGGCCACGAACGAGCTCGCCGGCGCCGGTGACGAACTGCCGTACGTACTGCGCGGCTTGGTGTCCGGACGCCGACGCAGGACAGCTGCCACGGGTACGCACGAGGCGGGGGCGGTAGCGGCGTTGCGGCGGCGGCTCACCGCCCTGCCCGAGGCCGAGCGCCGACCGGTTCTCCTGGAGACCGTACGCGTACAGACCGCGCACGTCCTGGGGTTCGCCGGTCCGCAGGACGTCGACGGCGGGCGCGCGTTCCGTGACCTCGGTATCGATTCGCTGTCCGCCGTCGAACTGCGCAACCGGTTGAACCGGGCGACGGGCCTGCGGCTGCCGGCGACGCTGGTCTTCGACCACCCGACGCCGCTGGTGCTGTCCGACCACCTGCTCGGCGAGATCCTCGGCTCGGAGCCGTCCACCGGGACCGCCCTCGCCCTGCGGACAGCGGTCGACGACGAGCCGATCGCGATCGTGGGCATGGCGTGCCGCTATCCCGGCGGCGTCGTCTCGCCGGACGACCTGTGGCGACTGGTCGCGGACGGCGTCGACGGCGTCTCCGGTCTCCCCACCGGGCGGGGCTGGGACCTGGCCGGGCTGTTCGACCCCGAGCCGGGGCGTCCGGGTAAGAGTTACGTGGACCGGGGCGGGTTTCTGCATGATGCCGCCGGGTTCGATCCCGGGTTCTTCGGGATCAGTCCGAACGAGGCGTGGCTGATGGACCCTCAGCAGCGGTTGCTGCTTGAGGTGTCGTGGGAGGCGCTGGAGCGGGCGGGGATCGACCCGTTGTCGCTGCGGGGCAGTTCGACGGGCGTTTTCGCCGGGATGATGTATCACGACTACGCCCACAACAGCAGTACGGGTTCGGTCGCGTCCGGACGCATCTCGTACACGCTCGGTCTTGAGGGCCCGGCGGTCACCGTCGACACGGCCTGCTCCTCCTCGCTGGTGGCACTGCATCTCGCGGTTCAGGCGCTGCGGTCGGGGGAGTGCTCACTGGCGTTGGCCGGTGGAGTCGCGGTGATGGCGACGCCGGAGACGTTCATCGAGTTCAGCCGTCAGCGGGGGTTGGCCCCGGACGGGCGCGCGAAGTCCTTTGCTGCCGCGGCGGACGGCACCTCGTGGGGTGAGGGTGCGGGGATGTTGCTGGTGGAGCGCCTGTCGGATGCCCGCGCCCATGGTCATCCGGTGCTGGCGATCGTCCGAGGATCCGCGGTGAACCAGGACGGAGCTTCCAACGGGCTGACAGCGCCCAACGGGCCCTCCCAACGACGCGTCATCCGGCAGGCGTTGGCCACAGCCGGCCTCGGTACCGGCGATGTGGACGCCGTGGAGGCGCACGGCACCGGAACGACACTCGGTGACCCGATCGAGGCGCAGGCCTTGTTGGCGACGTACGGGCAGGATCGCCCGGCGGGCAGTCCGCTGTGGCTCGGCTCGATCAAGTCGAACATCGGGCACACCCAGGCCGCCGCAGGTGTGGCGGGGATCATCAAGATGGTCGAGGCCATGGACCATGGTGTCCTGCCGCGCACCCTGCACGTCGACGAACCGACGCCGGAGGTGGAC
Source organism: Streptomyces dioscori (assembly GCF_003024195.1). GTDB lineage: Bacteria > Actinomycetota > Actinomycetes > Streptomycetales > Streptomycetaceae > Streptomyces > Streptomyces dioscori. The sequence goes on along the minus strand of NZ_KZ679050.1, from coordinate 15,942 downwards.
TGGTCGGCGGGGCGGGTGGAGTTGCTGACCGAGGCACGGGAGTGGCCCCAGGCCGATGGCCGTCCGCGCCGCGCGGGGATCTCCTCGTTCGGGATCAGCGGCACCAACGCCCACGTCATCATCGAGGCGGCACCCGCCCCCGTACCCGCGTCCGCACCCGAAGCCGCCAGTACTGATCCCCGGAAGCGCTCAGCGGTCACCCCCGTGGAGTGGGTCCTCTCGGGGAAGTCGGCCGACGCGCTCCGGGCTCAGGCGGAGAAGCTGCGCGCCTACGTGGAAACCCGGCCGGAACTGCGGCCCCTCGATGTCGGGTTGTCGCTGGCGACCTCGCGCACGGCATGGGAGCACCGTGCCGTGGTGGTGGCCGACGACCTGGCCTCCGGACTCCGCGGGTTGGCCGCGATCGCGCTGGACGAGCCGCGTTCCGATGTCGTGCAAGGTGCGGTCTCTGCGGGGCGTACGGCGTTCCTGTTCTCGGGGCAGGGTGCGCAACGGGTCGGTATGGGCCGGGAGTTGTACGAGGCCTTCCCGGTGTTCGCGGCGGCGCTGGACGAGGTGTGTGCCGCCCTTGACCCTCATCTCGATCGGCCGCTGCGTGAGGTGATGTGGTCGGAGTCCGAGTCCGAGTCGGATTCGGAGCCGGAGCCGGAGCCGGAGCCGGAGCCGGAGCCGGATCTGTTGGACCGGACAGTGTTCGCGCAGGCGGGGTTGTTCGCCGTCGAGGTGGCGTTGTTCCGGCTGCTCGAAGCGTGGGGTGTACGGCCTGACTTCCTGGCGGGGCACTCGATCGGTGAGTTGGCGGCGGCGCATGTCGCCGGAGTGTTCTCGCTCGGTGACGCGGCCAGGCTGGTGGCGGCGCGAGGCCGATTGATGCAGGCCCTGCCCCCGGGTGGGGCGATGGCTGCCATCCAGGCCACGGAGGACGAAGTAGCCCCACTGCTGGATGACGCGGAGGCGGCGATCGCTGCGGTCAACGGTACGGCCTCGGTCGTGGTGTCCGGTGTTGACGCCCAAGTCACCGCGATTACGGCCCACTTCACTGAACTGGGCCGTAGGACGAGCCGCCTGCGGGTCTCGCACGCCTTCCACTCCCCGCTCATGGACCCGATGCTGGACGACTTCCGCGAAGTCGCCGAGAGCATCACCTACGGCACACCCACCCTCCCGGTCGTCTCCAACCTGACGGGCGGACCGGGTGAAGGCCTCGACTCGGCCGGCTACTGGGTCCGGCATGTCCGCGAGGCGGTGCGGTTCGCCGACGGTGTCGCGCACCTTCGCTCTGCCGGCGTGACCCGCTTCCTTGAACTGGGCCCCGACGGAGTCCTGTCCGCCCTGGTCCGCGCACAGGCTACGGACGACACCGTGGAGGTAGTCGTGCCGGTACTGCGCCGGGACAGGTCCGAGGAGCGGGAACTGCGGGCGGCCGTCGGTCTGATCCATGCGCACGGCGTCCCGGTGGACTGGCAGGCCGTGTTCGACGGACGGGGCGCCCGCCGGGTCGAGTTGCCCACGTACGCCTTCCAGAGGCAGGACTACTGGCTCGACACCCCCACGGGCGCGGGTGATGTGTCGGGGCTCGGTCAGACCGCCGCCGAGCACCCGTTCCTCCGCGCCGCCGTGGTGTCCCCGGAGAACGACGGCGTGGTGCTGACCGGGAGGGTGTCGACCGGTACCCGGCCGTGGCTGGCCGACCACGAGGTGTTCGGCGCCCTCCTGCTGCCGGGCACCGCCTTCGTGGAGCTGGCCGTACGGGCCGGGGACCAGGTCGGCTGCGACGTACTCCAGCAGCTCACCCTCGAAGCGCCGCTCGTGCTGCCCGCGCACGGCGGTGTCGACGTCCAGGTCACGGTCGGTGCGCGGGACGACGACGGCGTCGTCACGCGCCGCGTCAGCGTCTACGCCCGCGCCGACGGCGCCTCGCCCGACCTCCCATGGACGCGGCACGCGAGCGGACTCCTTTCCGCGGACGGTCCCGCTGACGGCCCTGCGGCCGACTCCGCGGACGGTTCCTCAGGTGGCGCTTCAGGTGGCGCTTCGGGTGGCGCTTCGGGTGGCGCTTCGGGCGGCGCTTCGGGCGGTGCGGCGTTCGGGGACGACCTCGCGGTGTGGCCCCCCGAGAACGCGGCCGTCCTGGACCTGACGGGCGTCTACGAGACCCTTGCCGACCGCGGGTTCGGCTACGGACCGGCGTTCCAGGGGCTGCGTGCCGCGTGGCGGCGCGGTGACGAACTGTTCGCCGAGGTCGCGCTGCCCGAGCACGACCGGGCCGAGGCCGCCGAGTACGGCATCCACCCGGCCCTGCTGGACGCCGCGCTGCACGCCATCCTCCTCCACGGCGATGGCAGCGATGGCAGCGAAGGAGGCGATGGTGGCGATGGCGGCGAGATTCCCGGGGTCGTCCTGCCGTTCGAATGGAGCGGGGTACGGCTGCACGCCGCCGGAGCACCGGTGGCACGCGTCCGCATCCGCCGCGCCGGCGCCACCGGGGTGAGCCTGCTGGTGACCGACGAGACCGGACAGGCTGTCCTGTCGGTGGACTCCCTGGTCTCGCGGCCGGTGACGCCCGGCCAACTCCCCGTCCCGGACGGCCAGGCCGGCCAGGACAGCTCGCTGTTCACCGTCGCCTGGTCGCCCCACGCACCCCTGTCTGCCGGGCCGACCGGCGAACTCTCGTCATCACCGGCCGTGGCGGTGCTCGGAACCGACCGCTGCGGCCTGCCCGAGGACGTCCCGGCGTACCCGGACCTGGCCGCACTCGCGCAGGCGCCGGTTCCGGACGTCGTCGTATGGGCCTGCCCGTCGGTCGTTGACGACGTCCCGGCCGGTCTGCGTGCGGTCGCGCACGAGACGCTGCGCATCGTCCAGGAGTGGCTGGCCGACGAACGGCTGGACGCCGCACGGCTGGTGGTGGTCACCCGCGGTGCGGCCGTCACCGCCGACGGCGAGCGGCCGGCCGATCTCGCGGCCGCGGCCGTGCGTGGCCTGATCCGCACCGCCCGGACGGAACACCCCGACCGCTTCATCCTCGTAGACCTGGAGCCCGAGCCCGAGCCCGAGCCCGAGCCCGAGCCCGGTCCCGGTCCCGATCGGGACCACGACCCGGGCCTGGACAGCGACGCGGGCCACCCGCTGCCCGCCCTCGCGCTGCCCGCCCTCGCGGTCTGCGGCGAGCCCGAACTCGCCGTGCGCGGCACCGAGGTGCGCGTCCCCCGGCTGGTCAGGGCAGCCGACGGTACGGGCAGGGCAGCCGGCGGTACGGACACCCTGTCGTTCGACCCGGCCGGGACCGTACTGATCACCGGCGGTACGGGCGGTCTCGGTTCGCTGGTGGCCCGGCACCTGGTGCGCGAACACGGCGTACGGCACCTGCTGCTGACCAGTCGCCGGGGGATCGAGGCACCCGGCGCCCAAGAGCTGCGTACGGAGCTGGCCGGACTCGGTGCCGAGGTCGCGGTCGCCGCCTGTGACGTCGGTGACCGGGACGCCGTCGCCGCTCTCCTCGCCGGGATTCCCGGGATTCCCGGGATCACCGGGATCACCGGGATCACCGGGATCGCCGGGGCCGAGCACCCGCTGACGGGCATCGTGCACACGGCAGGGGTGCTGGACGACGGAGTGCTGACCTCCCTCACGCCCGACCGGCTGGACACCGTCCTCGCCCCGAAGGCCCAAGCGGCCTGGCACCTGCACGAGTTGACCAGGGACATGGACCTGTCTGCGTTCGTGCTGTTCTCCTCCGTCGCGGGCACCCTGGGCGGCGCAGGACAGGCCGGCTACGCGATGGCGAACGCCTTCCAGGACGCCCTCGCCGCCCACCGCCACGCGCTCGGCCTCCCCTCGGTCTCCCTGGCGTGGGGCCCGTGGGCCGGGGCGGAGGGCATGGCGGGCGCTCTCTCCGACGCCGACATCGAGCGGCTGCGGCGCTCCGGGATGCCGCCCCTCACGGTCACCGAGGGGCTCGCGCTGTTCGACCGGGCGCTGGCCGCCGGCCCGGCGGAACTCGTACCCGTCCGGCTCGACCTCGGTGTGCTGCGGTCGTTCGCGGCCTCCGGCGCCGTCCCGGCCGTCCTGCACGGCCTGGTCAAGCCGCCCGCCCGCCGGGCGGCCCGGTCCGGTGGCGCGGCGTCGCTGCGGCGCCGGCTGGACGCGCTGCCCGCGGCGGAACGCGACCGCGCGCTGCTCGACCTGGTGCGCACACACGTCGCCGCGGTCCTCGGCCACGACGACGCCCGTTCCGTCGAACCCGCGCGGGCGTTCACCGAGCTCGGGTTCAGCTCCCTGTCGGCGGTGGAACTGCGTAACCTTCTCGGCGCCGCCACCGGCCTGCGGCTGCCTGCCACCCTTGTCTTCGACCACCCCAGTTCCGACGCGGTGGCCCGGCACATCATGGGCGAACTCCTCGGCGCGGGCGAGACCGCGGCCCCGGTCAGGGCCCAGGCGCGCGTCGACGAACCGATCGCGATCGTGGGCATGGCCTGCCGGTACCCCGGCGGGGTCGCGTCCCCCGACGATCTGTGGCGGCTCGTCGCCGACGGCGTCGACGCGGTGGCGGAGTTCCCCCGCGACCGGGGCTGGGACGTCGACGGCCTCTACGACCCCGAACCCGGAAAGCCGGGCAAGTGCATCGCGCGTGAGGGCGGCTTCCTGTACGACGCGGCCGATTTCGACGCCGAGTTCTTCGGGATCTCCCCGCGGGAGGCGCTGGAGACCGACCCGCAGCACCGGCTGCTGTTGGAGACCTCGTGGGAGGCGTTCGAGAGCGCCGGGATCGCCCCGGGCTCCCTGCGCGGCAGCGCGACCGGAGTGTTCGCCGGCGTGATGTACCACGACTACGGAGGCGGGGCCAGCGGCGGCAGTGTCGCCTCCGGGCGGGTCTCCTACACGCTCGGTCTCGAAGGGCCGGCGGTCACGGTGGACACGGCGTGCTCGTCGTCCCTGGTGGCGCTGCACCTGGCCGCGCAGGCGCTGCGGACCGGCGAGTGCACCCTCGCTCTCGCGGGCGGCGTGACGGTGATGGCGACCTCTGGGACGTTCGTGGAGTTCAGCCGTCAGCGCGGTCTCGCGGCGGACGGCCGGAGCAAGTCGTTCGCCGCGTCGGCCGACGGCACCGGCTGGGGCGAGGGTGTCGGCATGCTTCTGGTGGAGCGGCTGTCGGACGCCCGCGCCAACGGTCACCCCGTGCTGGCGATTGTCCGTGGTACCGCGACCAACCAGGACGGCGCCTCGAACGGGCTGACCGCGCCCAACGGCCCCTCGCAGCGCCGTGTGATCCGGCAGGCGCTCGCCAACGCGGGCCTGGGCACGGCGGACGTGGACGCGGTGGAGGCGCACGGCACGGGCACGACGCTGGGTGACCCCATCGAGGCGCAGGCCCTGCTGGCCACGTACGGGCAGGACCGTCCGCAGGACAGCCCGCTGTGGCTGGGGTCCATCAAGTCGAACATGGGCCACACCCAGGCGGCGGCCGGTGTCGCGGGCATCATCAAAATGGTGCAGGCGATGCGGTACGGGGTGATGCCCAGGACGCTGCACGTGGACGCGCCGACCCCGCACGTCGACTGGTCGGCGGGGCGGGTGGAGCTGCTGACGGAGGCCCGGGACTGGCCGCGCAACGGCCGTCCCCGCCGGTCGGCGGTCTCCTCCTTCGGGATAAGCGGCACCAACGCCCACGTGATCCTGGAGCAACCCTCCGCGCCGGACGGGACGCACGGCACCGGCGGGCCCGCCGACCGGCCCCGGACCGGCCCCGTCCCCTGGGTGGTGACGGCCCGGAGCGCCGACGCCGTACGAGCCCAGGCGGAGCGGCTGGCCGCCTTCGTCCGGGCCGACGAGAGCGTCGACATCGCCGATGTGGGGCTGTCGCTGGCCACGTCGAGGACGGCGTTCGACCATCGCGCGGTCGTGCTCGCGGCGGACCGGGCGAGCGCGCTGGACGGACTGGACGCACTGGCCACCGGTGGTGCGCACCCCGGCGTGCTGCAGGGCTCCGGCCGCGCCGCCGCGCCCGTGTTCGTGTTCCCCGGGCAGGGTTCGCAGTGGGTGGGTATGGCGGTTGAGCTCCTGGATTCTTCGCCGGTGTTCGCGGCGCGTGTGGAGGAGTGCGGGCGTGCGTTGCGCCCGTTCGTGGAGTGGGATCTGGTGGAGGTGTTGCGTGGTGACGGTGGGCCGTTGGAGCGGGTGGATGTCGTTCAGCCGGTCCTGTGGGCGGTGATGGTGTCGCTGGCCGAGGTGTGGCGTGGCTTCGGGGTGGAGCCCGCCGCTGTCGTCGGTCATTCGCAGGGTGAGATCGCGGCCGCCTGTGTGGCGGGTGCGCTGAGCTTGGACGACGGGGCGCGGGTGGTGGCCGTCCGGAGCCGGATCATCGCGGAGGACCTCGCCGGTCAGGGCGGCATGCTCTCGGTGGCCCTGTCCCCGGAGCGGGCCGCCGAGGTGCTCGCCGGAGGGGAGGGGCGCGCCGGATGGGAAGGGCGCGTCGAACTGGCCGTGGTCAACGGCCCCACGTCCGTCGTCCTGTCCGGTGAGGTGGACGCGCTGGCGGACCTCAGGGCGACGCTGGAGGAGCAGGGCGTCCGGGTACGGCTGATCCCCGTCGACTACGCCTCCCACTCGATGTTCGTCGAGGGGCTGCGCGACCGGATCCTCGCCGAACTGGACGGACTGTCGCCCCGCCCGTCACGGGTGGTGTTCTACTCGACCGTGACGGGCGCGCCGCTCGACACCGCCACCCTCGACGCCGAGTACTGGTACACGAACCTGCGGCGGACCGTCCGCTTCGAACAGGCCACGCGCGCCCTGCTGGCCGACGGCTTCACCGCGTTCGTCGAGTCCAGCCCCCACCCCGGCCTGCTGGTGGGCTTGGGGGAGACCATGGAGTCGGCGGGTGTGAGCGGAGTGACGGCCGGTTCGCTGCGCCGCGGCGAGGGCGGTGCGGAACGGCTCCTGACCTCACTCGCCGAGGTGTTCACCGGCGGTGTGGACGTCGGCTGGAAGGCCGCCTTCGACGGACACGGGGCGGGACGCACCGAACTGCCCACCTACGCCTTCCAGCGCCGCCGCTACTGGACCGACCAGAGCGCGGGCGCGGGCGATGTCACCTCCCTGGGCCTGGACGCGCCCGGCCATCCGCTGCTCGGCGCGGTCGTCCCGTCCGTGGTCGCGGGCGCGGACGGCGTGACGCTCACCGGCCGGCTGTCGGTGGGCTCCCAGCCCTGGCTCGGCGACCACGCCGTGTCCGGCGTGACACTGTTCCCCGGCACGGGCTTCGTGGAACTGGCCGTACGGGCCGGGGACCAGGTCGGCTGCGGCCGCGTCGAGGAACTGACACTGGAGGCGCCGCTGGTGCTTCCCGCCGAGGGCGGCGTGTCCGTACAGGTGGTCGTCGGCGCCCCCGGCGGCCCGGACGGCGGACGGCCCGTGACGATCCACACCCGCGCGGACACGGACGGGCCGTGGATCCGGCACGCGCTCGGCACCCTGGCCCCGGCCGGCGCGGTCACGGACCCCGGGCTCGAACAGTGGCCCCCTCCCGGCGCCACCGGGATCGACGTCAGCGGCCTGTACGACGCACTGGCCGACGTCGGTCTGGAGTACGGGCCGGTGTTCCGTGGGTTGGGGGCGGCGTGGCGGCGTGGTGAGGAGGTGTTCGCGGAGGTCGCTCTTCCTGAGCGGGTGGAGGGGGACGGGTTCGGGTTGCATCCGGCGTTGCTGGACGCGGGTCTGCATGCGGTGGCGTTGAGTGGTGCGGTCGGTGACGGGGTGGTGCTGCCGTTCGCGTGGTCGGGGGTGGAGCTGTTCGCCTCCGGCGCCACGGCGCTGCGCGTCCGGGTGACCCCGACCGGCGCCGGCGTGGTGTCGATCCAGGCGGCGGACACGGCCGGGAACCCGATCGTGGCGGTCGAGTCGCTGGCCCTGCGGGAGATGTCCCCGGCCCAGCTGTCCGCCGCGGCCGGCTCCCCGTTCCACGAGTCGCTGTTCCGGCTGGAGTGGACGCCGCTCCCGGCCGCCCGTGCGGGGCGCACCCCGGACTGGATCGCGTGGGACGACCTGCGGGCCGAATCCCCCGTACCCGAACTCGTGGTGCTGCCCGTGACCGGGACGGCGGGCGCCGCACCGGCACGCAGGGCCGTACACCAGGTGCTGGGTGCCGTGCGGTCGTGGCTCGCCGCCGACCGGTTCGCCGGCGCCCGCCTCGTGGTCGTCACCTCGGGCGCGGTGTCCGTGGACGACGAGGACGTCACCGACCTCGCGGGCTCGGCCGTCTGGGGACTGGTGCGCTCGGCGCAGTCGGAGGACCCCGGCCGGATCGTCCTCGCCGACCTGCCGGATCCCGCCGACGTCACGAGCGTGCTCACGGCCCTGGTGTCGTCGGAGTCCGACGAGTCGCAGGTCGCCCTGCGCGACGGCGTGCTCCGGGCGGCCCGCCTGGCGAAGGTGCCCGCAGAGCCCGCCGAACTCGCGGAGCCCGCAGAACCCGCAGAACCCGCAGAACCCGCAGAACCCGCAGTGCCCGCCGAACTCGCGGTGTCGGATGAGGAGTTCGCCGAGCTCGCCGGGTTCGCCGGGTTCGCGGGCGAGGGCCCCGTCCTGGTGACCGGTGCGCTCGGGGCGCTCGGCGTCGTCGTGACGCGGCACCTGGTCGCCGAACGCGGCGTACGGAACCTGCTCCTGGTGGGCAGGCGCGGAGCCGGAACACCCGGCGCGGCCGAACTGTGCGAGGAACTGTCTGAACTCGGAGCACGCGTGGAGGTGGCCGCCTGCGACGTGGGCGACCGCGACGCCCTCGCGGAACTCCTCACCGGACGGAACCTGAGCGCCGTCGTGCACGCGGCAGGGGTGCTGGACGACGGAACCATCTCCTCCCTCACCCCCGAGAGCGTGGACACCGTCTTCCGCCCGAAGGCCGACGCCGCCTGGTATCTGCACGAACTGACCCGGCACATGGACCTGTCGGCGTTCGTCCTGTTCTCCTCGGCGGCCGGTGTGCTGGGCACTCCGGGACAGGGCAACTACGCGGCGGCGAACGCGTTCCTGGACGCCCTGGCCGCACACCGCCGCGCCCACGGCCTGCCCGCCCAGTCCCTGGCCTGGGGACTGTGGGGCGCGAGCGACAGCGGCATGGCGGGCCGGCTCGACGACAACGACCGCCAACGCGTGGGCCGTTCGGGCGTCGAAGCGCTCTCCGCCGCACAGGGACTCGGGCTCCTCGACACCGCCGGACGTCTCGACGCGGCGGCGCTCGTCCCGATCCGCCTGAACCTCAGGGCCCTGGCCGCCGCCGGTGACGACCTGCCGCCGCTGCTGCGGGACCTGGTACCGCGCTCCCGGCGCACCGCCACGGCGGGCCGGGCGGACTCGGGAGCGCTCCGCGCGCGACTCGCCGGCCTCTCCGAGGACGAGCGGGCCCGGGAACTGCGGACGCTGGTGCTGACCTGCGCCGCCGGGGTCCTCGGCCACAGCGGCCCCGAGGCCGTCGACCCCGACCGGGACTTCCTGGAAGCGGGCTTCGACTCCCTCACGGCGATGGAACTGCGCAACGGCCTCAACGCCGCGACCGGGCTGCGCCTGCCCGCGATGGCCGTGTTCGACTCCAAGAACCCCGCCGAGCTGGCCCGCCATGTCCACCTACGGCTGGCGGCCGACCTCGAAGGACCGGGTACGGCCACGGACGGCGAACCCGCCGCCGACACCGACGGCGACACCCTCAGCGACCTGTTCCGCGCGGCCGTACGAGCGGGGAACGTCACCCAGGGGTTCGTCCTCCTCGGCGCGGTCGCCGACATCCGGCCGAGGTTCACCGGGAGCGCCGACCTGCCGAGCCCGCCGCGGCCGGTGGTCCTCGCGGACGGACCCGCACGCCCGCGCCTGATCTGCGTCTCCACGCCCATGGCGGTCGGCGGCGTCCACCAGCACGCCCGGCTCGTCTCCCACCTGCACGGCACCTGGCACGTCACCGCGCTGCCGCTGCCCGGTTTCGCGGCGGGGGAGAGCCTGCCCGACTCGCTCGACGCCGTCACCGAGGTGATCGCCGACAGCGTGGCACGGGCCGCGGAAGGAGAGCCGTACGTCCTGCTCGGCTACTCCTCCGGCGGCCTCGTCGCGCACGCGGTCGCGAACCGCCTGGAGGCGGCGGACGCCGGCCCGGAAGGGATCGTCCTGCTGGACAGCTTCCAGGTCCGCGACGAGGCCATGACCGTCGGACAGGAGTCGCTCGCCCTGAACCTGCTGGAGATGGAGCCGACGTTCGGCCGCTTCGGCAGCGCCAGGCTCTCCGCGATGGGCCTGTACGCCAACCTCCTGCTCGACTTCACCCCCGGCGAACTCCACGCACCTGTCCTGTTCGTCCAGGCCGCCGAGTCGTTCATCACCGGACCCGACGGACCCGACGAGGGATCCGGCGAGGGATCCGGCGGCGACCGGTGGCTGGCCACGCCCTGGAACGCCACCCAGACCCTCAGGACGGCACCGGGGAACCACTTCTCGCTCGTACAGGAGGACGCGGAGACCACCGCGCGGATCGTCGACGAGTGGATCGGCTCGATGAGGTGAACGCCGGCTCCGCCCGCCGCTGAGAACCCCGGCTCCGCCCGCGGCCGAGAATCCCGGCTCCGCCCCCTGCACGGAGGACTCCGGGGGCGCCCCGGGCATGCGGAGCACCCCGGTTCCGCCCCCGGATATAGGGGGTGGCCGGGGCATCTCAGGGGAGTTCCCGGAGCTTTTCCGTAACTAGTGTCGTGATGACCGCCGCGGCCCGCCGAACGGCCGCCGCGGGCAATGGACGGCGTGCGTCGTGAGACCAGTCGAACGGGGTGATTGAGGTGTCGTTGGCTCCCCATGCCAAGGGAAGCGTGCCATTCGGCGCGTACGAGACCTGGTATCGCGTCACGGGCGACCTGCGCGCCGGCGGACCACCCCTGGTGGTCGTCCACGGCGGACCGGGCAGCACCCACGACTACCTGCGCTCTCTCGCCTCGCTCGCCGAGCTGGGACGGCCGGTCGTGCACTACGACCAGATCGGCAACGGCGGCTCCACCCACCTTCCCGGACGGGGCCCGGAATTCTGGACCGTGGACCTGTTCCTCGACGAACTCGACAACCTGCTGAACAGGCTCGGAATCGCCGAGGACTACGTACTGTTCGGCCAGTCCTGGGGCGGCATACTCTCCGCGAAACACGCCTCGGCGAAACCACCGGGGCTACGGGCACTGGTCATCGCCAATTCCCCCGCCTCCTATGTCCTGTGGCGCCAGGAAATGAAAGTCCTGCGCGAACTGCTGCCGCCCGGGGTCGACGAGACGCTGGCCCGCCACGAGGCCGCGGGGGACACCGACAGCGAGCAGTACCTCCAGGCCATGACGGTCTTCTACAACAGGCACGTGTGCCGGCTCCGGCCGTGGCCACGCGATTTCGTGGCGACCCTCATGGAGATCCAGAACGACCCCACCGTCTACCGCACCATGAACGGCCCGAGCGAGTTCCACGTCACCGGGACCCTGCGGGACTGGTCGGTGGAGGACTGCGTCGCCGACATCGAGGTGCCCACGCTCCTCATCTCGGGCCGGCACGACGAGGCGACGCCCGCGACCGTGCGGCCGTTCGCCGAACTGATCCCCGACGTCCGGTGGGAGGTCTTCGAGGAGTCGAGCCACCTGCCCCACCTGGAAGAGCCCGAACACTTCACACGGGTGATGACCGACTTCCTCAACGAGTTCGGAGGCTGAAGGTGGACGCGTCCGCCGAGGAGATCATCGAGGCGCTCCGCGACTCGCTGCTGGAGAACGAACGGCTCCGGCAGAGCAACGGACGGCTGACGGCCGCCGCCACCGAGCCGGTGGCGATCGTGGGCATGGCCTGCCGCTACCCCGGCGGCGTCACGTCCCCCGACGACCTGTGGCGGCTCGTCGCCGAGGGCACGGACGCCGTGTCGGGCTTCCCCGCCGACCGCGGCTGGGACACCGGGCGCCTCTACGACCCCGAGCCCGGCACACCCGGCAGGAGCTATGTGCGCGAGGGCGGATTCCTGCTCGACGCGGCCGGGTTCGACGCCGCCTTCTTCGGGATCTCACCGCGTGAGGCCCTCGCCATGGACCCCCAGCAGAGGTTGCTGCTGGAGACCTCGTGGGAGGCGCTGGAGCGCGCCGGCATCGACCCCGCCGCACTGCGCGGTGGCCGCACGGGCGTGTTCGCCGGCGTGATGTACCACGACTACGGCACCAGTTCCAGCAACGGAAGCATCGTCTCGGGCCGGGTCGCCTACACACTGGGTCTTGAGGGCCCGGCGGTCACCGTCGACACCGCCTGCTCGTCCTCGCTGGTGGCCCTGCACCTGGCGATGCGCTCGCTCAGGTCGCAGGAGTGCTCACTGGCACTGGCCGGTGGGGTGACGGTCATGGCGACCCCGGAGACCTTCGTCGACTTCAGCGAACAGCGCGGGCTCGCCCCCGACGGGCGCGTCAAGGCGTTCTCGGCCGCCGCCGACGGTACGGGCTGGGGCGAGGGCGCCGGGATGCTGCTCCTGGAACGGCTGTCGGACGCGCGGGCCAACGGTCATCCGGTGCTGGCGGTGGTCCGCGGTTCCGCCGTCAACCAGGACGGCGCTTCCAACGGCCTGACCGCCCCGAACGGCCCGTCCCAACAACGGGTGATCCGGCAGGCGTTGGCCGGCGCAGGCCTCGGTACCGGTGACGTGGACGCGGTGGAGGCGCACGGTACGGGGACGACGTTGGGTGATCCGATCGAGGCGCAGGCGCTGCTTGCGACGTATGGCCAGGACCGTCCGGAGGGGCGTCCGTTGTGGCTGGGGTCGGTGAAGTCGAACATGGGGCATGCGCAGGCGGCGGCTGGTGTGGCCGGGGTGATCAAGATGGTGCAGGCGATGCGCCATGGGGTGTTGCCGCGTACGTTGCATGTGGACGCGCCGTCTGCGCAGGTGGACTGGTCGGCGGGGCGGGTGGAGTTGCTGACGGAGTCCCGTGAGTGGCCGGAGACCGCTGGTCGTCCGCGGCGGGCGGGGATCTCCTCGTTCGGGATCAGCGGGACGAACGCCCACGTCATCATCGAGCAGGGTCCGGCGGACGTGCGGGACATCCCCGGCGACCAGGGCGAGCGGCCGGCCGACTCGGGCACGGTGCCGTGGGTGCTGTCCGCGCGGAGCCGGGACGGGCTGCCCACTCAGGCGGCCAGGCTACGGGACTTCCTGACGGCCCGTCCGCTGCTGCGCCCCGCCGACATCGGGTACTCGCTGGCCACGTCGCGCGCGCTCTTCGAACACCGCGCGGTGGTGGTCGGCCGGAACCGGGACGACCTGATGGCAGGCCTGCGCACGCTGGCCGACGGGGCCCACGGCACCGCCCCCGGCCGTGGCGTCGTCCACGGCGTCGCGGGCACCGGCCGGACCGCCTTCCTGTTCTCGGGGCAGGGTGCGCAACGGGTGGGTATGGGGCGGGGGTTGTACGAGTCGTTCCCGGTGTTCGCGGCGGCGTTGGACGAGGTGTGTGCCGCTCTGGATTCCCATCTGGACCGGCCTCTGCGTGAGGTGATGTGGTCGGAGTCGGGGTCGGGGTCGGATCTGCTGGATCGGACGGTGTTCGCGCAGGCGGGGTTGTTCGCCGTCGAGGTGGCGCTCTTCCGCCTGTTGGAGACGTGGGGTGTGCGGCCTGACTTCGTGGCGGGGCATTCGATCGGTGAGTTGGCGGCGGCGCATGTGGCCGGGGTGTTCTCGCTGGGCGACGCGGCCAGGTTGGTGGCTGCTCGGGGCCGGTTGATGCAGGCGTTGCCCTCGGGTGGGGCGATGGCCGCGATCCAGGCGAGCGAGGAAGAGGTCGCCCCGCTGCTGGACGACGCGGAGCTGGCGGTCGCGGCGGTGAACGGCCCTGATTCGGTCGTTGTCTCCGGTGTGGAGGCCGAAGTCGCGCGTATCAGCGGGTACTTCACGGGGTTGGGTCGCAGGACGACTCGTCTGAAGGTGTCCCACGCGTTCCACTCGCCGTTGATGGACCCCATGCTGGAGGCTTTCCGTGAGGTCGCCGAGAGCATCACGTACAACGCGCCCGTCATCCCCGTCGTCTCCCATCTCGGGGGCTCGGTGGTCGACGCGGAGGCACTGGGTTCGGCGGACCACTGGGTACGGCACGTGCGTGAGGCGGTTCGATTCGCCGACTGCGTACGGCACTTGGAGTCCGAAGGTGTCACCCGGTACGTGGAGTTGGGGCCCGACGGCGTACTGACCGCGATGGCGCGGCAGTGCGTACGGACCGACATCGACGCAGGCGTCCTGGTGGCGACGCAGCGGAAGGACCGGCCGGAGCCCGAAGCGCTTCTCCTTGCCGTCGGGCAGCTGCACGCGGCAGGGGTGTCCGTCGACTGGCGGGCCGTGTTCGCGGACCGGGACACGCGACCGGTCGAACTGCCCACCTACGCGTTCCGGCACGAGGCGTTCTGGCTCGACTCCACCGCCCAGGACTCCGATGTCTCCTCCGTGGGGCTCGACCCGGCGGACCACCCGCTCCTCGGCGCCGTGGTGACGACACCTGACTCCGGGGGCGTGGTGCTGACGGGCAGGCTGTCGACGGCCACCCGGCCGTGGCTGGCCCATCACGAAGTGCTGGGTACCGTACTGCTGCCGGGCAGCGCCTTCGTCGAACTGGCGATCCGGGCCGGCGACGAGGTCGGCTGCGACGTGCTGCGCGAGCTGACACTCGGGGCGCCCCTGGTGCTGCCGGAGCACTGCGGTGTCGCGGTACGGGTCGTGGTCGGCGCGGCCGACGCGGCCGGCGACCGCCGGGTGAGCGTCCACTCCCGGCGCGAGGACGCCCCGTCCGGCGAGGACTGGACGCGGCACGCCGACGGCACGGTCGGCACCGGCTCCCCGGCCCCTTCCCCCGCGCCCGACCTCGGTACCTGGCCGCCCGCGGACGTCACCCCGGTGGATCTGACCGAGGCCTACGAACGTCTCCGCGACGAGGGTTACGCCTACGGACCTGTCTTCCAGGGCCTGCGGTCGGCGTGGCGGCGCGGGGACGACCTGTACACCGAGGCCGTCCTGCCCGACGAGGCGCGGGCCGACGCTGCTCTGTTCGGTCTCCACCCGGCTCTGCTCGACGCCGGCATGCATGCCGAACTGCTCGACACGGACCGGCGGGGCGGCAGGACACTGCTCCCCTTCGAGTGGACCGGCGTGACCCTGCATGCCTCAGGCGCGTCCACGATCCGCGTACACACCAGGCTGGGCCGGGACGACGGGCCGACGAGCATGACGGTGACCGACGAGAGCGGACAGCCCGTCCTCACCGTCGAGTCGCTGGCCTCCCGGCCGATGTCGTCCGACCGGACAGGTCACGCGGGCGGCGCGCTGAGCGACGTACTGCTGCGGACGGAGTGGACCCCACGTCCGGTGAACCGGTCCGCCACCGCCCGCTGGGCGGTACTGGGCACCGAGCGGGCCGGACTTCCGGCCGACGTGCCCGCGTACGAGAACCTGACCGCACTGGGAGCGGCGGACATCCCCGACGTGGTGCTGTGGTCGCTTCCCATCGGCACCGGCACCGGCACCGGCACCGGGGACGTTCCGGCGGCCGTCCACACGCTGACCCACCAGGCACTGGATGTCGTCCAGGGATGGCTGGCCGACGAGAGGTTCGCCGCGTCCCGCCTGGCGGTGGTCACCCAGGGGCCCACGCTGACCCAGGCACCGGTCCAGGGGCTGCTGCGTGCGGCCCAGGCCGAGAACCCCGGCCGCTTCGTCCTCGCCGATGTGGACGGCCGGGACGACTCACTCGACATCCTGCCCGCGGCGATCCTGTCGGGCGAACCCGAAGTGGCCTTGCGTGAGGGCCAGTTGCGAGTGCCCCGGCTCGCCGAGACCGACCCCGTGGTGTCGTCGGTGTGGGGTGGGTTGGGTTCGGGGTGGGTGTTGGTGACGGGTGGTACGGGTGGGTTGGGTGCGTT
>NZ_KZ679049.1:206512-382555 GCF_003024195.1 Streptomyces dioscori | reverse complement strand
GACTGACGACCAGCACATGAGAACGGCCGCCCCCTTCCGGAAGGGGGCGGCCGTTCTCATGTGCTGGTCGTCAGTCGCTGCCGTGCCCGGCCATCACATCGGGCCGCGCACGGCAGCGGTCACGCTCACTGCGCGCCGGGACGCACCAGACCGCTCTCGTACGCGTACACCGCGGCCTGCACACGGTCCCGCAGCCCCAACTTCGTCAGGACATGGCCCACATGCGTCTTGACCGTGGTCTCGCTGACGAACAGATCGGCCGCGATCTCCGCGTTCGACAGCCCCCGGGCCACCAGCTTCAGAACCTCGACCTCACGCTCGGTCAGCGTGTGCAAGGTGTCCGGCACCGGCTCGTCCCCCGAGGGCAGATGCCCCGCGTACTTGTCGAGCAGCCGACGGGTGATACTCGGCGCCAGCATCGCCTCGCCCGCCGCCACCACCCGGATCGCCTGCACCAACTCGTTGGCCGGGGCGTCCTTCAGGAGGAAACCGCTGGCGCCGGCGCGCAGGGCCTCCACCACGTACTCGTCGAGGTCGAAGGTCGTCAGCACCAGCACCTTCGCCGGACCGTCCCGGCCCGGACCGGTGATCTGCCGGGTCGCCTCGACCCCGTCCATCCTCGGCATACGGATGTCCATCAGAACCACATCGGGCTGCAGGGCACGGACCTGATCGATCGCCTGGAGACCGTCACCGGCCTCGCCGACGACCGCGATGTCCTGCTCCGCCTCCAGAATCATCCGGAAGCCGGTGCGCAGCAGCGGCTGGTCGTCGACCAGTAGGACGCGGATGGCCACGTAAGTCTCCTTCGCTAGTCCGGCCCCATTCTGCCCTGCGGAGGTCACCCACCACGCCCGCGGGGCACGCCGACGGCCCCCGCGCTCAGACGCCGCCGGACCCGGGCGCCCGCACCGGCAGCGGATACGGCGGGGGAGTACCGCCGAATTCCGGACACACCGCCCGGTGATCGCACCAGCCGCACAGCTTCGTGGGCCGCGGACGCCAGTCACCGGTCTCCGTGGCGAGCCGGATCGCCTCCCACAACGAGTGCAACTTCCGCTCCACACGCTCCAGATCGGCCGGCACCGGGTCGTACGTGAGCACGTCACCGCTGCCCAGATAGACGAGCTGGAGACGGCGCGGGACGACCTGCTTCAGCCGCCACACCACCAGGGCGTAGAACTTCATCTGGAACAGCGCACCCTCCGCGTACTCCGGACGCGGGGCCTTGCCCGTCTTGTAGTCGACGATCCGCACCTCACCCGAGGGCGCCACGTCCACCCGGTCGATGATGCCCCGCAGCTTCAGACCCGAGTCGAGCTGCGCCTCCACGAACAGCTCGCGCTCCGCCGGCTCCAGACGGGTCGGGTCCTCCAGGGTGAACCAGCGCTCGACCAGCCGCTCCGCCTCACCGAGCCAGCGCGTCAGCTTCTCGCCCGCCGTCTGCTCGTCGGAGTCCGCGAACAACTCGGCCAGCTCGGGCTTCGCCTCCCGCAGCCGGTCCCACTGACCCGGGATCAGCGATTTGGCGCGCGGCGCGGTCCGCTCGGTGGCCGGGGCGTCGAAGAGCCGCTCCAGCACCGCGTGCACCAGCGTCCCGCGCGTCGCCGCCTCGCTCGGCTTCTCCGGCAGCTTGTCGATCACCCGGAAGCGGTAGAGCAAAGGACACTGCATGAAGTCCCCGGCCCGCGAGGGCGACAACGAGGTCGGCGCCGCGGGATCCCGGACACGACCGGCCGGCCCGCCCGACCCGGACCGCCCGCCCGATCCGGGCGTGGCGTCGGCGGCCCGCGCCTGCGCGGCCGGAGCCGATCCGTCGCCGCTCTCGTCCCCGGCCCCCGGCGGGGCGACCACGGCCCCGGCCGCAGGCTCGGCGGGCCGGGGCACCACGGCTCCGGCAGCTCCGGCAGCTCCGGCCGCTTCGGCAGGGGAGGCCGCGGGCGGCGCGGCCACGACGTCGGACGGCTGGACCACGTCGTCCGCCGGTACGGCTTCGGAGCCGTCCCGCGCGACGCCGTCGGTGCTGGTTTCCATGACGACAGACCTTACGGCTCGCCACTGACACCGCGACACACGGTGACCTGCGCGCCGAACGCCCGTCCGGGAAACGGAGGGGGTGCCGGGGCCGAACACGCCGCGACGGCCGCATACCATCGACCACAAGACCTCTCGCGTGCATGATCGCGAGCGGGATACGCGTCGAACGAGGGGACATCGTGGACGAGAGCGGCGGGAGCGGGCAGCCGCGTTCCGGCACTGACGAGGCGGACGAGATCCGCACGGGTCAGCCGCGACCCGGTGACCCGGCGACCACGACGGCCCGGCCGCCCTCCGACCAGCAGCCGCACGACGCCGGCACCCCGGCTGAATCAGCGGAGCCGACGGGACCGGCCCAACCCCGCCCCACCGACGGCCAGGACGGCGAAGAGCGGACGCCCGCACCGCACACCGACACGAGCCACCACCCCGCCCCGGCCCCCACGGACCCGCGAACCGAAAGCCACACGACCGAACAGCCGCACACCGCCCACAGGTCCGAGGCCCACACCCCTGCGCCGCCGGGCGGCAAGAAGGGCCCCGCCCCCAAGCGGCCCAAGGAACCCGGCGGCGGCCTCCTCATGGGACGCCCCTTCGGCGTACCCGTGTACGTCGCACCCAGCTGGTTCCTCGTCGCCGCACTCATCACCTGGGTCTTCGGCGGACAGCTCGACCGCGTCCTGCCCGAGCTGGGCATGGCCCGCTACCTCGTCTCCCTCTTCTTCGCGGTCGCCTTCTACGCCTCCGTACTCGTCCACGAACTGGCGCACACGGTCGCGGCCCTGCGCTTCGGGCTCCCCGTGCGCCGTATCCAGCTGCAGTTCTTCGGCGGCGTCTCCGAGATCGAGAAGGAATCCGAGACACCCGGCCGCGAGTTCGTCCTCGCCTTCGTCGGCCCGCTGCTCTCCCTCATCCTCGGCGGCGTCTTCTACCTCGCCCTCCAGACCGTCGAACCGGGCACCGTCCCCGGCGTCCTGCTGGGCGGCCTGATGATCTCCAACCTGATCGTCGCCGCGTTCAACCTGCTCCCCGGCCTGCCCCTCGACGGCGGCCGCATGCTCCGCGCCGTCGTCTGGAAGATCACCGGCAAACCCATGAGCGGCACGATCGCCGCCGCCTGGGTAGGCCGCGCCCTCGCCATCTCCGTACTCATCGGACTGCCCCTGCTCACGCACTCCGGCAGCCTCGGCACCGAAGCCCAGGACATCGGCGGCATGGACACCGTCATGGACGCCCTGCTCGCCGCGATCCTCGCCGGCATCATCTGGACCGGCGCCGGAAACAGCCTCCGCGTGGCCCGCCTGCGCGAACACCTGCCCGAGCTGAGAGCCCGCGCCCTCACCCGGCGCGCGGTCCCCGTCGAGACCCACACCCCGCTCTCCGAAGCACTGCGCCGCGCCAACGAGGCCGGCGCACGCGCCCTGGTCGTCGTGGACGCCGACGGCGACCCCCTCTCCCTTGTCCGCGAGGCCGCCATCGTGGGCGTACCGGAACACCGCCGCCCCTGGGTCGCCGTCAGCGGACTCGCCCAGGACCTCACCGACGGCATGCGCGTCTCCGCCGAACTGGCCGGAGAGGACCTCCTGGAAGTCCTCCGCGCCACCCCGGCCACCGAGTACCTCGTGGTCGAGGACTCCGGAGAGATCTACGGAGTCCTCTCAGCGGCGGACGTGGAGAAGGCCTTCGTGAAGGCCATGGCCCGCCCCAGCTGAGCGCCCGTAGGGGCGCGGGGAACTGCGCGCTCAGCCACGAAGCACCCGCAGCGAGCCACGCACCCGAGCACACCCGGACAGTGGTCGGACCCCGCCCCGGAGGCGGGTAGGCTGGCGCACATGTCCGAACCGACCGGTGCCGCCCGCAGACGCGGGCCCTTCAAGGTCGGGGACCAGGTACAGCTGACCGACCCCAAGGGCCGCCACTACACGTTCACGCTCGAAGCAGGGAAGAACTTCCACACCCACAAGGGTTCCTTCCCGCACGACGAGCTGATCGGCGCACCCGAGGGCAGCGTTGTCCGCACCACGGGGAACGTCGCCTATCTGGCGCTGCGCCCCCTGCTCCCCGACTTCGTCCTGTCCATGCCCCGCGGCGCCGCCGTGGTCTACCCCAAGGACGCGGGGCAGATCCTGGCCTTCGCCGACATCTTCCCCGGCGCACGCGTCGTGGAAGCCGGCGTGGGCTCCGGCTCCCTCAGCACCTTCCTGCTCCGCGCCGTGGGCGACCAGGGCATGCTGCACTCGTACGAGCGCCGCGAGGACTTCGCCGAGATCGCCCAGCAGAACGTGGAGCGCTACTTCGGCGGCCCCCACCCCGCCTGGCAGCTCACCGTCGGCGACCTCCAGGACAACCTCTCGGACACCGAGGTCGACCGCGTCGTCCTCGACATGCTCGCCCCCTGGGAGTGCCTGGAGGCCGTCTCCAAGGCGCTCGTCCCCGGCGGCATCGTCTGCTGCTACGTGGCGACCACCACCCAGCTCGCCCGGACCGTCGAGTCCATCCGCGAGATCGGCTGCTTCGCCGAGCCGAGCGCCTGGGAGTCGATGGTCCGCAACTGGCACATCGAGGGCCTGGCCGTCCGCCCCGACCACCGGATGATCGGCCACACCGGCTTCCTGCTCACCGCCCGCCGCCTCGCCGACGGCGTCGAGCCGCCCATGCGCCGCCGCCGCCCCTCCAAGGGCGCCTACGGCGACGACTACACCGGACCGAACGCCGACGGCGGAGCCGCCGGCCGCTGAAGCGGCCCTGTGCCGCCCACAACGCGCAAGCACCGTGGCCGAGTTCCCGAGGATCCCTCGGAACTCGGCCACAGCGCATTTCCCTTGACGTTCCGCCAGTACCGTCCACCCCACCGTTCCCTCGCGGTGTGACGTGTGGCACCATTCTGGCCACCCCACCGGCACAGCCCTCACAGGAGACACTCCTAGTGCAGCACCCCGCCGTCCCGGAACTGGCCCACACCCACACCCGCCCGATCCACTGGGTCGCCACGGCGGCAGCGCTCGCCGCGGTCGTCGCGGCCTCCGGATTCCTGCAGCCCGACGAGGCCACGGCCGCCCAGCACGGCATCGAGGCCAAGGGCGCCCCGGCCACAGCCACAGCCCCCGACCCCGCCCGCGCGGACTTCCCCCTGGACTGCGGCCCCGCGAAGGTACTCGTCCAGAAGAAGGCCTCCGGCGACCTCGACGGCGACGGCCTCCCCGAGACGGTCGCCGTCGTCCGCTGCGACGCCGGGTCCGGCACCCCGCCCAGCGGCGTCTACGTCCTCACCGCGTCCGAAGGCACCCCGAAGGCCAGAGTCGTCGCCACCCTCGTCGACCCGAAGGACCGACTCTCCGTCCAGGACTTCGCCCTGCGCGACGCCACCGTCACCGCCACCCTGCTCGGCTACTCCTCGCCCGACGTACCGAGTTGCTGCCCCGACGTGAACGAGAGCGCCGCATGGCAGTGGAAGAACGGCGCCTTCGTACGCTCGACACCGCCCGCGGCCCGCAGTATGTGAGACCACGGCACCGCAGCGGGTAAATCCGCGCATGTGAGAAAAAAGACAACCAGGAGGAACCGGGCACCCGCGTCACGCGAGGTGCCCGCACACTCACTCCGCGTCGGGCCCGTACACCTCGACACTGTCCGACACACGACGTACATGGATGCAGTCGCCAGGACACTCCTTCGCGGAGTCGGCGACATCACGCAGAAGCGTCAGCGGTACGGGCGTTGTCGCACCCGGGGTCTGCAGAAGCTCGTCACCCGGGCTCTTCACATAGGCCAGCCCGTCGATGTCCAGTTCGAACACCTCGGGCGCGTACTGGACACAGATCCCGTCGCCGGTGCACAGGTCCTGGTCGATCCAGACCTCAAGCGCCTCGCCGTCGACTCCGGCCTCCTGCTGCACGGTCATTTCTCCTGCCGTTTCCTGCGCAGAGCGGCCCGAAGACGGGGGAATCGCGCCAGCTCTGACGGGTGTTGAACACTTCGACCCTACCTCCGTCGGCTTCCCAATCATGTTGGGTGGGTATTCCACTGGCGTGAGGGAGAGCGCAAGGGTGAAGATCGGACACACCCCGACAGTCTTTTGATCTAGGGGTTTCAATCGACACCCACCCAGGTAGGGTCTGGAAGCGTCCAGCTCCCCTTGGAGGAGGTGAGGACCGTGGCAGCCCACGACGACGACATGAACCGCGGCATCCGCCCGGGACGAGGGTCCGACGACCCGTCCGGGCAGATTGCCTACCTTGAGCAGGAGATCGCCGTCCTGCGACGCAAGCTCGCCGACTCTCCGCGACACACGAGGATTCTCGAAGAGCGGATCGTCGAGCTGCAGACCAATCTGGCCGGCGTGTCCGCGCAGAACGAGCGGCTGGCCAACACCCTCCGAGAGGCCCGCGACCAGATCGTGGCACTCAAGGAGGAAGTCGACCGGCTCGCACAGCCGCCGGCCGGCTTCGGAGTCTTCCTCGCAGCGAACGAGGACGGCACCGCCGACATCTTCACCGGCGGCCGAAAACTCCGCGTGAACGTCAGCCCCAGCGTCGAACTCGAAGAGCTCCGACGCGGCCAGGAACTGATGCTCAACGAAGCTCTCAACGTGGTCGAGGCCATGGAATACGAGAGCGTCGGCGACATCGTCACCCTCAAGGAGATCCTTGAGGACGGCGAGCGCGCCCTCGTACAGGGCCACACCGACGAGGAACGGGTGGTCCGGCTCGCCGAACCACTCCTGGACGTAGTCATCCGTCCGGGCGACGCCCTCCTCCTCGAACCCCGCTCCGGCTACGTCTACGAAGTCGTGCCCAAGAGCGAGGTCGAAGAGCTCGTCCTCGAAGAGGTCCCCGACATCGGCTACGAGCAGATCGGCGGTCTGGGCGGCCAGATCGAAATGATCCGCGACGCCGTCGAGCTCCCCTACCTCTACCCCGACCTCTTCAAGGAGCACGAACTGCGCCCCCCCAAGGGCGTACTGCTCTACGGGCCCCCCGGATGCGGCAAGACACTCATCGCCAAGGCCGTCGCCAACTCACTGGCCAAAAAGGTCGCCGAAGTGACCGGCCAGGCCACCGGCAAGAGCTTCTTCCTCAACATCAAGGGCCCCGAACTCCTCAACAAGTACGTCGGCGAGACCGAGCGGCAGATCCGCCTCGTCTTCCAGCGCGCCCGTGAAAAGGCCAGCGAGGGCACCCCCGTCATCGTCTTCTTCGACGAGATGGAATCCCTCTTCCGCACCCGCGGATCAGGCGTCAGCTCGGACGTGGAGAACACCATCGTCCCCCAGCTGCTCGCCGAGATCGACGGCGTGGAAGGCCTGCAGAACGTCGTGGTCATCGGCGCCTCCAACCGTGAGGACATGATCGACCCCGCCATCCTGCGCCCCGGCCGCCTCGACGTGAAGATCAAGATCGAGCGTCCGGACGCCGAAGCGGCCAAGGACATCTTCGCCAAGTACCTCACCGAACGCCTCCCGCTGCACCCCGACGACGTCGGCGAGCACGGAGGCAGCAAGAGCACCACCGTCCAGAGCATGATCCAGACCGCCGTCGAGCACATGTACACCGAATCCGAGGAAAACCGCTTCCTCGAAGTCACGTACGCCAACGGCGACAAGGAAGTCCTCTACTTCAAGGACTTCAACTCCGGCGCCATGATCGAGAACATCGTCGGCCGCGCCAAGAAAATGGCGATCAAGGACTTCCTCGAACACACCCAGAAGGGCCTGCGGGTCTCCCACCTGCTCCAGGCCTGCGTGGACGAGTTCAAGGAGAACGAGGACCTGCCGAACACCACCAACCCGGACGACTGGGCCCGCATCTCCGGAAAGAAGGGCGAACGGATCGTTTACATCCGGACACTCATCACCGGAAAGCAGGGCGCGGACACCGGACGCTCCATCGACACGGTGGCGAACACCGGTCAGTACCTGTAAAAGACAGGGTGGCTGCGGGTGCCCTCACCGGGTACCCGCAGCCAACTGTTTTCCAGGGCACAGCTGGAGCTGAGCAATGACGCAAATGATCTCCCCACCAGCGCAAAGGCGCTCTAGGCTCTTCGGTACCGCCGAGTCGCGCAGTGCGGGGACGGGCACCGCACACGCACCGGAGCGCCAGCGGTACTTGAGCGGCGTCCCCGACCGAGGACGCCGCCGGGCAAGGAGGGCCGCATGACCGTACGGCGAGTAATGGGCATCGAGACGGAGTACGGGATCTCCGTCCCCGGCCACCCCAACGCCAATGCCATGCTCACCTCGTCCCAGATCGTCAACGCCTACGCGGCGGCGATGCACCGGGCCCGGCGGGCCCGCTGGGACTTCGAGGAGGAGAACCCGCTGCGGGACGCGCGGGGCTTCGACCTCGCCCGCGAAGCCGCCGACTCCAGTCAGCTCACCGACGAGGACATCGGCCTCGCCAACGTCATCCTCACCAACGGGGCACGGCTGTACGTCGACCACGCACACCCCGAATACAGCTCCCCCGAAGTGACCAACCCGCTGGACGCCGTCCTGTGGGACAAGGCCGGCGAACGCATCATGGCGGAAGCCGCCGAGCGCGCCGCCCAGCTCCCCGGCGCCCAGCCGATTCACCTCTACAAGAACAACACCGACAACAAAGGCGCCTCCTACGGCACGCACGAGAACTACCTGATGAAGCGGGAGACCCCCTTCTCGGACATCGTGCGCCACCTCACCCCGTTCTTCGTCTCACGCCAGGTCGTCACCGGAGCGGGCCGCGTCGGCATCGGTCAGGACGGACACGAACACGGTTTCCAGCTCAGCCAGCGCGCCGACTACTTCGAGGTCGAGGTGGGCCTCGAAACCACCCTCAAGCGCCCCATCATCAACACCCGTGACGAGCCGCACGCCGACGCCGAGAAATACCGCCGCCTGCACGTGATCATCGGCGACGCCAACCTCTCCGAGATCTCGACCTACCTCAAGCTCGGCACCACCGCCCTCGTCCTGTCCATGATCGAGGACGGCTTCATCGCCGTGGACCTCGCCGTCGACCAGCCGGTGCGCACCCTGCACCAGGTCTCGCACGACCCCACCCTCAAGCGCCTGATCACCCTCCGCAGCGGCCGGACCCTCACCGCGGTCCAGCTCCAGATGGAGTACTTCGAACTGGCCCGCAAGTACGTCGAGGAGCGCTACGGCGCCGACGCGGACGAGCAGACCAAGGACGTGCTGACCCGCTGGGAGGACGTCCTGGGCCGGCTGGAGACCAACCCGATGAGCCTGTCGGGCGAGCTGGACTGGGTGGCCAAGCGGGAGCTCATGGAGGGCTACCGGCGCCGCGACAACCTCGACTGGGACGCCGCCCGGCTGCACCTGGTCGACCTCCAGTACGCCGACGTACGGCCCGACAAGGGCCTCTACAACCGCCTGGTGGCCCGCGGCCGCATCAAGCGGCTGCTGGACGAGACGGGCGTCGAGCGGGCCGAGACGAAGCCGCCGGAGGACACCCGCGCGTACTTCCGCGGACGCTGCCTCGAACAGTACGCGGACGACGTCGCGGCGGCCTCCTGGGACTCGGTGATCTTCGATCTGCCGGGCCGGGACTCGCTCCAGCGCGTTCCAACCCTGGAGCCGCTTCGCGGAACGCGTAATCACGTGAAAGCGCTTCTCGACCGCTGTCGGACGGCAGAAGACCTGGTCAAGGTCCTGTCGGGCAACTGAAACGACCACCGGGCCGATCCGGCCCGACAGGGTGGAAAAGCCGCAGTCCGGGAATCATCGAGGTGGTTCCCGGACGTTGTGACAACTGTGGGGCCGATGTCGGACCCTGCTTGTAGGGTCTGATCAAGAACGTCGAAACCGAGCGGGGTGAGGGTTATGGCGACCAAGGACACCGGCGGCGGACAGCAGAAGGCGACGCGCGAGACCGAGCAGGTCGAGGAAGCGCCCGAAGCACAGGCATCGGAGGACCTCAAGGAACGCCAGGAGAAACTGAGCGACGATGTCGACTCGGTCCTGGACGAAATCGATGACGTGCTCGAAGAGAACGCAGAGGATTTCGTGAGGTCGTTCGTTCAAAAGGGCGGACAGTAATCACATAGGTGAACGCCGACATGAAGAAGTGCTCGGCGTGCCAGAAGGTGCTTCCGGTCAGCGCATTCGCGCGCAACAAGTCCCGGCCTGACGGTCTGCAGGCCAATTGCCGCGAGTGTGCTGCGGAGTACTACCGGGAACGCCAAGAAGCCAAGGGACGGACCGTGCGGGTCAAGGTGCCCGTCCCGCGTGGGCACAAGCGTTGCCCGCAGTGCGAAGAGGTCAAGTCCCACGCCGAATGGGAGCGCAACCAGACATCCTCGGACGGCTGGGCGAGCTACTGCCGACCGTGCCGTGCCGAGCGGAACCGAGTCAGCTACTTCCAGCGCAAGTACGGCCTCACGCCAGCGGAGTTGGACGCGATGATCGCGGAGCAGCAGGGAATCTGTTGCATCTGCCTTTCTGCCCCTGCCGGACATGTGGATCACGACCACGAGACGGGTAGGGTCCGAGGCGTACTGTGCTTCAGCTGCAATGCCGCACTGGGGCAGTTCAAGGATCGGCCCGACGTCATAAGGCGGGCTGCGACATACGTGGAAGGAAACGCGTGGAAGCCAACACTCGTAGCACCGGGCGTCTACCAGCTGCCTTCCTGACGCCCGGGTCGTCGTCCTTCATGGACTTCCTGTCCGACCATCAGCCGGAGATGCTCCCGGGCAAGCGGCAGTTGCCGCCCACGCAGGGAGTCATCGAGGCCCCGCACGGCACGACCATCGTCGCCGTCACCTTCGCCGGCGGTGTCGTCCTCGCCGGCGACCGGCGGGCCACGATGGGCAACGTCATCGCGCAGCGGGACATCGAGAAGGTGTTCCCGGCGGACGAGTACTCGGCCGTCGGTATCGCCGGTACGGCAGGCCTGGCCGTCGAGATGGTGAAGCTGTTCCAGCTCGAACTGGAGCACTTCGAGAAGGTGGAGGGCACGACGCTCTCCCTGGAGGGCAAGGCGAACCGCCTGTCCACGATGATCCGTTCGAACCTCGGCATGGCCATGCAGGGCCTCGCCGTGGTCCCGCTCTTCGCCGGCTTCGACGTCGACCGCGACAAGGGCCGCATCTTCTCCTACGACGTGACGGGCGGCCGCTCCGAGGAGCACGGCTTCGCGGCGACGGGCTCCGGCTCGCTCTTCGCGCGCGGTGCGATGAAGAAGCTGTTCCACAAGGACCTGACGGAGGAGCAGGCCACGACGCTCGTCGTGCAGGCGCTGTACGACGCGGCCGACGACGACTCGGCGACC
Organism: Streptomyces dioscori; assembly: GCF_003024195.1. GTDB lineage: Bacteria > Actinomycetota > Actinomycetes > Streptomycetales > Streptomycetaceae > Streptomyces > Streptomyces dioscori. The sequence continues at coordinate 371,246 of NZ_KZ679049.1, read as the reverse complement.
GGTGGGCCCGATGTCGCCCGCCGGATCTACCCGATCGTCACCGTGATCACCGAGGACGGCTTCCGCCGGCTCACGGACGAGGAGTCCTCCGAGATCGCTCGCGCGATCATCGAGCGGCGTCTGGAGCAGCCCGACGGTCCGCGTGCCGCGCTGCTCTAGCAGCGGCCCGTTTTCCAGGTGATCCAGTGACTTCCACAGAAAGGGACGGATAGCCGGTGTCGACGCCGTTCTATGTATCACCCCAGCAGGCCATGGCCGACCGGGCGGAATACGCCCGCAAGGGCATCGCCCGTGGTCGCAGCCTCGTTGTGCTGCAGTTCGCCGACGGCATCGTGTTCGTCGGCGAGAACCCGTCCCGTGCGCTGCACAAGTTCAGCGAGATCTATGACCGGATCGGCTTCGCGGCCGCCGGTAAGTACAACGAGTACGAGAATCTGCGGATCGGCGGTGTGCGCTATGCCGATCTGCGGGGTTACACGTACGACCGTGACGACGTGACCGCCCGTGGTCTGGCCAACGTCTATGCCCAGACGCTGGGCACGATCTTCTCGTCCGCGGCGGAGAAGCCGTACGAGGTGGAGCTGGTGGTCGCCGAGGTGGGGGAGACCCCTGAGGGCGACCAGATCTACCGGCTGCCGCACGACGGTTCGATCGTGGACGAGCACGGGTCGGTGGCGGTCGGCGGGAACGCCGAGACGATCAGTACGTATCTGGATCAGCGGCACGAGGACGGGATGTCCTTGGCGGAGGCGCTGAAGCTGGCCGTTCAGGCGTTGTCGCGTGACACGAACGGCAGTGAGCGGGAGATTCCGGCGGAGCGGCTGGAAGTGGCTGTGCTGGACCGGACGCGGCCGCAGGCGCGGAAGTTCAAGCGGATCGTCGGGCGGCAGCTTGGGCGGTTGCTGGAGGAGGGTGGGGCTTCCACCGCTGCGGAGGCGGAGGATCCTGACGACGAGGAGTGACCTCCTCGGTCTCCTCGACCTTGATGGCTCATGCGTGCCCCTGGCCTCTCCGGCCGGGGGCACGTGGTGTTGTGCGGGCCGGTGGGGGCTGGTCGCGCCGTTCCCCGCGCCCCTTGCAAGCGACAGGATTGCGCCGTTCCCCGCGCCCCTGACAGACAAAAGAATGCGCCGTTCCCCGCGCCCCTGAGGGGCGGAAGGCTGCGTTGTTCGCCGCGCCCCTGACAGACAAAAGACTGCGCTGTTCCCCGCGCCCCTAGCAGCCGAGGACGCAAGATTGCGCTGTTCCCCGCGCCTCCATGGAACCGTGGTTCCTTACAGGGGCCCCGGTCGTGCCGTGGAGCCTCGTACGACCAAGGTGACCGGGATGTCGCCCGGGGTGGGGACGCGGGACTCCAGGACCGCCAGGAGTGCTTGCATGCCGCGTTCTCCGAAGAGTTCGGCGTCGAGGCGGACGGTGGTCAGTTCGGGGTCGAGGGCGGTGGCGAGGGCCAGGTCGTCGAGGCCGGTGACGGAGAGGTCGTCGGGGATGCGCAGGCCGAGGCGGCGGGCGGCCTTGTAGGCGCCGGCGGCGAGTTTGTCGTCGTCGCAGACGAGGGCCGTGGGGCGGGGGCCGGGGGCGGAGAGGGCGGTTTCCGCGGCGGCCCGGGCCTCGTCGATGGAGATCGGGGCGGCGGCCGTGCGCAGCTCGGTGCCGGGGACGTCGGCGAGGCGTGCGGCGAGTTCGCGGGCGCGAATGTCGAAGGTCCAGGACGGGATGTCGGCCGCGAGGTGCAGGAAGCGGCGGTGGCCCAGGGCCAGGAGGTGTTCCGCGACCTGGCGGACGCCGTCGCGGATGTCGAGGTTGACGGTCGCCGCGCCGGTGCTGCCGGCGGGGTCGCTGTCGAGCATGACGAGGGGGAGCTGGTCGCCGCGGATGGCGGTGAGGGCGTCGGCGGCCATGGAGGAGGCGATGACGCCGTCGAGGGCGGCCTGTGCGGAGGCGAAGGGGTCGCGGGCCGGTCCGATGCCTTCGGGGGAGGGGTAGAGCAGTACGCCGAATCCGTGGTCGGCGGCGACGCGGGCCGCGCCGGTGTACACGCCTGCGAAGAACTCCGTGGTGAGGGCGGGTACCACCAGGAGGACGGTACGGGTGCTGCCGAGGCGGAGGTTGCGGGCGGCGAGGTTGGGGCGGTAGCCGAGTTCGCGGGCGGCTTCGCGTACGCGTTCGGCGGTGCGTACGGAGACACGTCCGCGCCATTTGTCGCCGAGCACGAGGGAGACGGCCGCCTGGGACACTCCCGCGGCCTGGGCGACGTCACGGCTCGTGGGGCGGGGGCTGCCTGCTGCCACCGTCGACCTGTCTTTCTGCGGGACTCGCGGACCTGGACTCGCGGACAGCGCACATGGTACGTATGACGAGCGACGTTATACGTAAAACCTCCGGCGTTCGCCACGGCACGGACAGGGCGGCCGGACAAGACGGCCGGACAGGACAGAGGGGCGGGGCATGGCCGCGGGCTATCTGGAGATCCTCCGGACGAGACACGCCGCACGGCTGCTCGCGGGCACGCTGGTGGGCCGGCTGCCGAACGCGGCGGGAGCCATCGCGGTCGTGCTCTTCGTGCGTGCCGAGGGCGGCAGCTACAGCCTGGCGGGGGCGCTCACCGCGGTCTACGGAGTGTCCAACGCCGTGGGGCAGCCGCTGCTGGGTCGTCTGGTGGATCTGCACGGGCAGCCGCGGGTCCAGTTGCCCGCCGCGCTCGTCTCCGCCCTGGGGGTGACCGTGTTCGCCCTCACGGGCCTGCAGTCGCTGCCACTCGCGTACGTGCTCATGGTGGTCGCGGGTTTCTTCACGCCGCCGCTTGAGGGCGGTCTGCGGGCGCTGTGGCCGTCGGTCCTGCGCAAGGAGGGGCAGGTGCACACGGCGTACGCGATGGACGCCGTGGCGCAGGAAGTGATGTTCACCGTCGGGCCGTTGCTGGTGACCCTGTGCGTGTCGCTGTGGTCCGCGCAGGCTGCGTTGGTCGTCATCAACGTCATCGGTGTCCTGGGTGCCCTCTCCGTAGTGGTGTCGGGGCCCTCGCGCGCGTGGCGCTCGGCGCCGCGGGAGGCGCACTGGCTCGGTGCGTTGCGCTCGCGCGGGCTCATCGCGCTGCTGGGCGCGTTCCTTTTTGTGGGTATGGCGCTGGGTTCCATCACGGTGGCGGGTGTGTCGTACGCGGACGACCACGGGGGTGACGCGACGTACGGCTGGCTGATGGCGGCGCTCGGACTCGGTGCGCTCGTCGGGGGCACGGTCTACGGGGCGCGGCAGTGGGGCGGTGCGCCGGAGCGGCGACTGCGGGTGCTGGTGGCGCTTCTGGCGCTGTGTTATCTGCCGCTGATGCTCATGCCGGGCGCGGTGGCGATGACGGGTCTTGTGGCGCTGGCGGGTGTGTTCCTGGCGCCGTGCATCGCCTGTGCGTTCATCATCGTCGACCGGCATGCTCCGAGGGGCACGGTCACCGAGGCGTTCTCGTGGCTGGTGACGACGTTCACCGTGGGTGCGTCGGTCGGGACGGGTCTCGCGGGGCCGGTCGTCGAGTGGGGCGGAGCGGTGCGTGGCTTCGCCGTGCCGGGGGTGGCGGGGGGTGCCGCGCTGCTGGTTCTGCTGGCCACGCAGCGGGTCCTCGCAGCTACGGGCGGCGGTGCGGTGGTGGAGGGAAGTTCGGAAATGATCGAAACGTAGGAGCCGAACCCCGTTTCAGCACAGTCCATCAGGCGTAATGTTCAGTCATGGACCGCCGCATTTTCGGGCTGGAGAACGAGTACGGCGTCACGTGTACGTTCAGGGGACAGCGGCGCCTGTCTCCCGACGAGGTGGCGCGGTACCTCTTCCGCCGTGTCGTGTCATGGGGCCGCAGCAGCAATGTCTTTCTGCGAAACGGTGCCCGCCTCTATCTAGACGTGGGATCACATCCGGAATATGCCACTCCCGAATGTGACAACCTGACGGAACTCGTCACCCACGACAAGGCCGGCGAACGCATTCTGGAAGGACTCCTGGTAGACGCGGAACGACGCCTGCACGAGGAAGGAATCGCGGGCGACGTCTACCTCTTCAAGAACAACACCGACTCGGCGGGCAACTCCTACGGCTGCCACGAGAACTATCTGGTGGCCCGTCACGGGGAGTTCTCCCGGCTCGCGGACATTCTCATTCCCTTCCTCGTCACGAGGCAGCTCCTCTGCGGTGCCGGAAAGGTGCTGCAGACCCCGCGGGGCGCGGTGTACTGCGTCAGTCAGCGGGCGGAGCACATCTGGGAGGGCGTCTCCTCGGCGACGACCCGTTCCCGGCCGATCATCAACACCAGGGACGAACCGCACGCGGACGCCGAGCGCTACCGCAGGCTGCACGTCATCGTCGGTGACTCGAACATGTCCGAGACGACCATGCTCCTCAAGGTCGGTGCCACCGATCTCGTGCTGCGCATGATCGAGGCGGGCACGGTGATGCGTGACCTGACCCTGGAGAACCCGATCCGGGCGATCCGCGAGGTCAGCCATGACATCACGGGCCGCCGCAAGGTGCGCCTGGCCAGTGGCCGGGAGGCATCCGCGCTGGAGGTGCAGCGCGAGTACTACGAGAAGGCCGTGGACTTCGTGGAGCGCCGCGGTATCCGTACGGGCGTGGTGGACCAGGTTCTGGAGCTGTGGGGCCGCACGCTGGATTCGATCGAGTCGGAGGACCTCGACCGGATCGGTACCGAGATCGACTGGGTGATGAAGTACAAGCTCATCGAGCGGTATCGCGCCAAGCACAACATGACGATGTCGAATCCGCGCGTCGCCCAGATAGACCTCGCCTACCACGACATCCACCGTCGCCGGGGTCTCTACTATCTGCTTGAGAAGCGGGGTCAGGCCGCGAGGATCTGCAACGACTTGAAGATCTTCGAGGGCAAGTCCGTTCCGCCGCAGACCACTCGGGCCCGGTTGCGGGGTGACTTCATCCGGCGTGCGCAGGAGCAGCGCCGTGATTTCACCGTCGACTGGGTGCATCTGAAGCTCAACGACCAGGCGCAGCGCACGGTGTTGTGCAAGGACCCGTTCCGGTCCGTCGACGATCGCGTGGAGAAGCTGATCGCCGGCATGTAGGAGTTCGTCGGTATGGCAGGGGTCCTGTGCGCCGTGGGTGTGCGGGACCCCTGCTATGTCCTCCTGTTATGTCCTCCGTTACGTCCTCTGTATGTCTCGGTCGGTACGGTCGGTTCCGCCTGCCCCGGCCCGGTGGTGTGAGGGCCTAGAGTGGCCGGACCCCATTCGAGCGACCTGAGGATCGATGTGCGACGCCGACTTGCTGCTCTCCTGATCGTGCCTGCCCTGGCGCTGACCGCGTCCGCCTGCGGAAGTGACGACGACAAGGGCGACAAGGACAAGGCCGATCCGTCGGCGTCGTCCTCCGCGTCCAACGCCGCGGCGCCGAAGCCGGTGGACTCGGCGTCGCCGATGCCCGCGGTGAAGGGTGCCTTCGGTAAGAAGGCGACGATCGAGGTGCCCAAGGGAGACCCGACCGACAAGTTCGTCGTGCACACGGTCTCCGAGGGTGACGGCTCGGTGGTGAAGAAGGACGACCTGGTGTCGATGAACTTCACCGGGAAGGTCTGGAAGAGCGGCAAGGACCTCGGTTCCTCGTACCAGGAGGGCGGGGCGCCGCAGTTGATCACGGCGGGTTCCGAGACGGTCATTCCGGCGTTCTCGCAGGCGCTGGTGGGTCAGAAGGAGGGCAGCCGCGTCCTGGTCGTGGCGCCGCCGGCCGCCGGTTTCGGCAGCCAGGGCAACCAGCAGGCCGGGGTCACGGGCACCGACACCCTGGTGTTCGCGTTGGACGTGGGCGATGTCGTCCCGAACAAGGTCGAGGGCAAGCAGGCCGCGATCCCGTCGGACCTGCCGCAGATCAAGGCAGACGACGAGGCGCCCGCCACGATCTCGGTGCCGAAGAACGACCCGCCGGCCAAGCTCGTCGACAAGGTCCTCATCGCGGGCAAGGGCGCCGAGGTGAAGAGCGGCCAGTCGGTCACCATGCAGTACAGCGGTGCCGCGTGGAAGCTGAACGAGGGCAAGGCGAAGGCCACGCTCTTCGACTCGTCGTGGAAGACCGGTCAGCCCTTCAGTACCGCCATCGGTCAGGGTCAGGTCATCGCGGGCTGGGACAAGGGGCTGGTCGGCAAGCACGTCGGGGACCGGGTCCTGCTGGTGATTCCGCCGGCGCAGGCGTACGGCGACGAGGCCAAGGGCGAGGAGCTGCCGGCCAAGTCCACCCTGGTGTTCGTGGTCGACATCCTGGCCGCGAGCTGAGGATGGCAGACTGTCCGGGTTGTCCCACCGAGAACGAGCAGGAGCACTGACGTGAGCATCGATAAGCCCGAGATCGACTTCCCGGGCGGCGAGCCCCCCAAGGACCTCGAAGTCAAGGACATCTGGGAGGGTGACGGCCCGGTGGCCAAGGCGGGCGACACCGTCTCGGTCCACTACGTCGGTGTGGCCTTCTCCACCGGCGAGGAGTTCGACGCGTCGTGGAACCGCGGTACGCCGCTGCAGTTCAAGCTGGGCGTCGGTCAGGTCATCGCGGGCTGGGACCAGGGCGTGCAGGGTATGAAGGTCGGCGGCCGCCGCCAGCTGGTCATCCCCTCGCACCTGGCGTACGGCGACCGCGGCGCCGGTGCCCGTATCGCCCCCGGTGAGACGCTGATCTTCGTCTGCGACCTCGTAGGGGTCTGACGCTCCGATTTTCATAGGTCGTATTTCATAGGTCGTGTGATCGTTTTCCGACTGGATTCGATCACTTGGGGTCCATGCCTGTCCGGGCATGGGCCCTCGGCTTTTGCCACGACACCCCGGGGCGGTACGGTCATCGGTCGGAAGCACCATAGGAAGGGCGTCGATGGCCATTGCCAAGGCAGAGCGGCTGATGAACCTGGCGCTGTGTCTGCTCGGGACGCGGCGACCGCTCAGCAAGCGCGAACTCCGCGAGTCCATCGAGGCCTATCTGGAGGCCGGCTCGGACGACTCCTTCAACCGGATGTTCGAGCGGGACAAGGACGATCTGCGCGAACTCGGCCTGGTCATCGAGACGGTGGAGAACCTCGACGGCGAGGTCGGCTATCTGGCCCGCCGCGACAGCAACCGGCTGCCGCCCATCACGCTGGACGCCGAGGAGGCAGCCGCCCTCGGGCTGGCCGCCAAGGTCTGGCAGCAGGCCCGGCTCGCGGGCGCGGCGAGCGGCGCCCTGCAGAAGCTGCGCGCCGCGGGGCTGCCCGAGGGCGTCGACCCGTACGAGCCCCATGGGGCGCTGGAGCCGCGCATCCCCGTGCACGAGGCAGCCTTCGAGCCGCTGATGCTGGCCTGCCGCGACCGGCGTCCCGTCACCTTCGACTACCGCAAGGCGACCGCGGCCCGCCCCGAGCCCCGCCATGTGGAGCCCTGGGCCCTGGAGTGCTGGCGCGGCCACTGGTACCTGGCCGGCTGGGACCGCGGCCGGCAGGCCGAGCGTGTCTTCCGGCTGTCCCGGATCACCGGCAAGGTCCGTACCCGCAGTGGCAAGTACACGGCCGAGGTGCCCGACGTCGTCACCGTGCGGGAGACCGTCGCGGGCTGGGCCGGGGACATCACCGACCGCTCCGCGCTGATCCGGCTGCGGACGGGCTCGGGATACCCGCTGCGCGCCAAGGCGGCGTCCGTGCGGGAACTCGGTGACGGGTGGGACGAGTTGGAGGTTCCGTACGGGCACGGTCTGGACGCCTGGCTGGTGGAGTTCGGGCCCGACGTGGTGGTCCTGGAGCCGGCCGAGCTGCGGGCCGACGTCGTGGACCGGCTGCGCGCTGTGGCCAAGGGCTGAGGGGGACGTAGGAAAGTGGCAGGAAAACCGGCCAGGCCCACGAACGCGATCGACCAGACGCGGCGGATGCTGTCCCTGGTGACGTATCTGCGCGAGCGTCCGGGTGCGCGGATCGAGGACGTGGCGCGGGCCTTCGGGATCACCGAGGACGAGCTGATCTCCGACCTCGACGTGCTGCCGCTGTGCGGGACCAGTTTCCGCGGCGGCGACCTGCTCGACATCGACACCGACGGCGACCGGATCTGGTGGCACAACCCGGACGACGTCGCCGAGCCGCTGCGGATCGCCGCCGACGAGGCGACCGCGCTCCTGGTGGCGGCGCGGGCCGTGTCGACCCTGCCGGGCCTGCGCGAGGGCGACCGGCAGGCACTGCTGCGGGCCACCGCGAAGGTGGAGGCCGCCTCCGGCGAGGCGGCGAGCGCCAGCTCCCGGCTGTCGGTCACCTTCGAGGCCGAGGGCGGGGTCTTCGCCGACGTCGACCGGGCGATCTCGGAGCGGCGCAGGCTGTGGATCCGCTACTACTCGCCCTCGCGGGACGAGCTGAGCGAGCGCGAGATCGACCCGATCCGCCTGGTCAGCGTCGGGCACACATACGTGGAGGCCTGGTGCCGCCGCTCGGAGGCCCGGCGTACGTTCCGGCTGGACCGGGTTGCCGAGATCAAGATCCTCGACGAGCCGTCCGCGCCGCCCGAGATCGAACTGCGGGACCTCTCGGAGGGGCTGGTGCAGCCGGCCGCCGAGGATCCCGAGGTGGTCGTCGAGGTCGGCCCCGGCGGACGCTGGGTCGCCGAGTACTACCCCCACGACAGCGCCGAGGAGCTGCCGGACGGCGGGCTGCGCATCACGCTGCGCACCCCGGACCCGGCATCCCTGCGCCGGCTGGCGCTGCGGCTCGGACGTGACGGCCGGATCGTCTCACCGCCGGAGGTCGCCGACAGCGCCCGCCGGGCGGCGCGTGAGGCGCTCGCGGCCTACGACGGACCACTGGACGCGTACGACGCCGGGAGCGGGCCGCAGGCCCTCCCTGAGGCGTCTCGCGACGGTGTCACGGATGCTCCCTCCGGTGGTGACGGGGGAGTGCGGAGCCCGCGGGGCGGGCCGCACGGAGTTCATGACGGGCTGTACGGCAGGCAGGAGCAAGGGCTGTGAGCGGGTCGGCAATGTCTGGTACGAGTGAGATGTCCGTGGCGTCCGCGTTCTCCGGGATGACGAGGGTGGACCCCGTGGTGTTCAAGGCCGCCTGCCCGGAGTGCCGGGGCGGCTTCGAGCTCGCCGCGAGCGCCCTGCGCCTGGTCGTCGGCGCCACACATCGGACCACTTTCTACTCCTTCACCTGCCCCCAGTGCCGCACGGCGGTGCGTAAACCGGCCGGGGAGCGCATCGTCGAGCTGCTCACCGGGGGAGGGGTGCGGGCCCTGCGTCTGCAGGGGGCGGTCCGGGGGGCTTAGGGTCGAGCCATGTTCTGGCCGATGTTCGCGATCGCTGTGGGTTTCCTGGGAATCGCCGTGCTCGGCGTGCTCGCCGTCCGTGTCTTCCTGGAGGCGGAGCGCCTGGGCAGGCAGGTCGACGAATCCGCACGCCGGATCAGCCGCGCGGCCGAGGATCTGGAGCACGCGTCCGTCGGAGTGGCCCGTTCCGCGGACGCCCTCTGAGCCGTCCTGTGCCGGGGCTTTGAGTCACTCTGACCTGTCAACTTCGCAGGGTCGGCAGGTACGCTGCAGGTCGCGGACCGGAAAGTGAGGCGCCGACCGCGAACTGGGAGTACGCACAGGGATTGCCTCGCGTTCACCCCTGAGCGTTACGATCGCTGCCAGCGCGACCCTCGGACAGACGTCCGACCGGTCGGGCAGCAACCCAACCACGCCGCCTCGGTGAGAAGGTAAAAGCTTATGTTCGGAAGGCTCGGCGCTCCCGAGATCATTCTCATCCTCGTCGTCGTCATCCTGCTGTTCGGCGCGAAGAAGCTTCCCGACATGGCCCGCTCCCTGGGCAAGTCCGCCCGCATCCTCAAGAGCGAGGCCAAGGCGATGAAGAGCGAGGGCAAGGACGACGCCGCCGCTCCGGCCGCGCCCCCGCAGGACGATCAGCAGCCCCACCGCACCATCCAGGCCGCGCCCGGCGACGTGACCAGTTCCCGCCCGGTCACCGAGCCCACGGACACGACCAAGCGCTGACCTAGGGGGCCGGTGACCGCCGGCCTGCCGCACGAGATGGGAACGTGGGTTGCTGAAGTCCGCCCGCAAGAAGGAAGAGAAGGATCCCGAGGGGCGGATGCCCCTCGCGGAACACCTTCGCGAGCTCCGCAACCGGCTCGCGAAGGCGATGCTGGCCATCGTCCTCGTGACGATCGTCGCCGCCTTCTTCTACAACGACATCATCAACTTCTTCACGGAGCCGATCCTCAAAGAGGTCGGCTGCGACAAGACCTTCCAGCAGCTGGCGAAGTCGTCGTCCGACGACCCCTGCGCGCAGATCACGATCAACGGTCTGCTGACGCCCTTCACGCTGGCCCTGAAGGTGTCGCTGATGGCCGGTGTCGTGCTGGCCTCGCCGGTCTGGCTGTACCAGCTCTGGGCGTTCGTCGCGCCGGGCCTGCACCGCAGTGAGAAGAAGTACGCGTACGCGTTCGTCGCGTCGGGTGTCCCGCTCTTCCTCGGCGGCGCCTTCTTCGCCTACAAGGTGCTTCCCACCACCGCCAAGGTCCTGATCGAGTTCACGCCCTTCGGCGTCGACAACCTGCTGCCGCTGGACGACCTGCTCGACCTCGTGACCCGCATGGTCGTCGTCTTCGGTCTCTCCTTCGAGCTCCCGCTGCTCCTGGTGATGCTCAACATGACCGGCGTGATCACCGGCAGGCGCATGGCCGGCTGGTGGCGCGGCATGATCATGGGCATCACCGTCTTCGCCGCCGTCGCCACGCCCAGCACGGACCCGCTGACGATGCTGGCGCTCGCCGGACCCATCTGGATCCTGTACTTCGCGGCCACCGCCTTCTCCTTGCTGAACGACCGCCGCAGGGCCCGTCGCGAGGCCGAGGGCCCCGACGACGACGAGGCCTCCGAACTCGACCTCACCCCCGAGGACATCGGCGAGATCGAACCCGTGACGGCCAACCGCGCGCTGCCCGCGCAGCCGGACGGCGAGCGGGAGCGGATCAACGGTTACGACGACGTGACCTGACGACGGGACCCGACCTCGGCACCGGCCTTGTAGGGTCCGGGCCGTGACCAGCGAGATCACCCTCTTCGTCAATCCCACCGCGGGACGCGGCCGGGGCGCCCGCGCGGCGCAGCCGGCCGCTTCGGCTCTGCGGGCCGCGGGCTTCTCCGTACGCACGGTTCTCGGTGAGAACGCCCGGGACGCCCTCACGCGCGCGCGTGCCGCCGTGGCGGCCGGTACGGGCGCCCTGGTGGCCGTCGGGGGCGACGGCATGGCGGGCCTCGCCCTGCAGGCCGTCGCGGGGACCGACACGCCGCTCGGGCTGGTCGCCGTCGGCACCGGGAACGACTTCGCGCGGGCGCTGGGACTGCCCGTACGGGACCCGGCGGCCGCGGGGCGCACGGTCGCCGAGGCGCTCAAGGGGGCCCGGCTGCGGGACGTCGACCTCGGGCGGGTGGACGGCACCTGGTTCGGCACGGTCCTCGCCTCCGGCTTCGACTCGCGGGTCAACGACCGCGGCAACCGCATGCGGTGGCCCGGCGGCCGGTTCAGGTACGACCTCGCGATGCTCGCCGAACTCGCCGCCTTCAAGCCCTTCCCGTACCGGATCACGCTGGACGACGGCGAGGTACGGGAGACCGAGGCGACGCTGGTGGCCGTCGGCAACGGCTCCTCCTACGGAGGCGGCATGCGCATATGCGCGGACGCGGACCTCACCGACGGGCTCTTCGACATCACCGTGGTGGGCGCGTGCAGCCGCACCTCGCTGCTCCGGGTCTTCCCGCAGGTCTACAAGGGCACCCACCTGAACCACCCCATGGTCACCACACACCGCGCCGCGAAGATCGAACTGGCCGCGGAGGCCGTCACGGCCTACGCGGACGGCGAACCGGTGGGGCCGCTGCCGCTTGTCGCGGAGTGCGTGCGAGGGGCTGTGCGGGTCGCCGGCCCCTGAGTGGCCTTGCCCTCCCGGCGACGGGGCCGCCTGCGCCGTTCCCCGCACCCCTCGGAGGCGGTGGGCGGACACACCGGGTGGAAAGCGGTGAGTCGGATCCGGGTGTTCCGATCGGATAATGATCGTCCTGTTGTCAGTGGTGGCCGGTAGTCTCGAAAGCACGATGACAGACGACCTCTCACCGGCCGAGCGGTACGCGGCAGCACGGAAGCGCGCTGTCGAGCAGGCCACCGCGCTCGCGGGCTTCCGCGAGATGTACGACTTCGGCCTCGACCCCTTCCAGATCGAGGCCTGCAAAGCTCTTGAAGGGGGCAAAGGAGTCCTGGTGGCCGCGCCCACCGGCTCGGGCAAGACGATCGTGGGCGAGTTCGCCGTCCATCTCGCCCTCCAGCAGGGCAAGAAGTGCTTCTACACGACACCCATCAAGGCCCTGTCGAACCAGAAGTACGCGGACCTGTCCCGCCGTTACGGCGCGGACAAGGTGGGCCTGCTCACCGGCGACAACAGCGTCAACAGCGACGCGCCGGTGGTCGTGATGACCACCGAGGTGCTGCGCAACATGCTGTACGCGGGCTCGCAGACCCTTCTGGGCCTCGGGTACGTCGTCATGGACGAGGTGCACTACCTCTCGGACCGCTTCCGCGGCGCCGTCTGGGAGGAAGTGATCATCCACCTTCCCGAGTCGGTCACGCTGGTGTCGCTGTCGGCGACCGTGTCGAACGCGGAGGAGTTCGGGGACTGGCTCGACACCGTGCGCGGCGACACCGAGGTGATCGTCTCCGAGCACCGGCCCGTCCCGCTGTTCCAGCACGTGCTCGGCGGCCGGCGGATGTACGACCTCTTCGAGGAGGGCGAGGGCCACAAGAAGGCCGTCAACCCCGACCTCACGCGTATGGCGCGCATGGAGGCCAGCCGTCCGTCGTACCAGGACCGCAAGCGCGGCCGCGCGATGCGCGACGCCGACCGGGAGCGTGAGCGCAGGCAGCGGTCCCGGGTGTGGACGCCGGGCCGGCCCGAGGTCATCGAGCGGCTCGACTCCGAGGGGCTGCTGCCCGCCATCACGTTCATCTTCAGCCGCGCGGCCTGCGAGGCGGCCGTCCAGCAGTGCCTGTACGCGGGCCTGCGGCTGAACGACGAGGACGCCCGGGAACGGGTGCGCGCCCTCGTGGAGGAGCGCACGGCGTCCATCCCGGACGAGGACCTGCACGTCCTGGGCTACTACGAATGGCTGGAAGGCCTGGAGCGCGGCATCGCGGCCCACCACGCGGGCATGCTGCCGACGTTCAAGGAAGTCGTCGAGGAACTGTTCGTACGCGGCCTGGTGAAGGCCGTGTTCGCCACCGAGACCCTCGCGCTGGGCATCAACATGCCCGCCCGTTCGGTGGTCCTGGAAAAGCTCGTCAAGTGGAACGGCGAGCAGCACGCGGACATCACCCCCGGTGAGTACACCCAGCTCACGGGCCGGGCCGGCCGCCGCGGCATCGATGTCGAGGGCCACGCCGTGGTGCTGTGGCAGCGGGGGATGAACCCCGACCATCTCGCGGGACTCGCCGGCACGCGCACGTATCCGCTGCGCTCCAGCTTCAAGCCGTCGTACAACATGGCGGTCAACCTCGTCGAGCAGTTCGGGCGGCACCGTTCGCGCGAGCTCCTTGAGACGTCCTTCGCGCAGTTCCAGGCCGACAAGTCGGTCGTCGGGATCTCCCGCCAGGTGCAGCGCAACGAGGAGGGACTTGAGGGCTACAAGGAGTCGATGACCTGCCACCTCGGGGACTTCGACGAGTACGCGCGACTGCGGCGCGAGCTGAAGGACCGGGAGACCGAGCTGGCCAAGCAGGGCGCCTCCCAGCGGCGCGCCGAGGCGGCCGTCGCGCTGGAGAAGCTCAAGCCGGGCGACATCATCCACGTGCCCACCGGCAAGTTCGCGGGGCTCGCGCTGGTCCTCGACCCGGGGCTGCCCGCGGGCCGGTCCAACGGCCACCGGGGCTTCGAGCAGCACGACGGGCCCCGCCCGCTGGTGCTCACCGCCGAGCGGCAGGTCAAGCGGCTCGCGTCGATGGACTTCCCGGTGCCCGTGGAGGCCCTGGAGCGGATGCGCATCCCGAAGTCGTTCAACGCGCGCTCACCGCAGTCGCGCCGCGACCTGGCCTCCGCGCTGCGGACCAAGGCCGGGCACATCGTGCCCGACCGGCACCGCAAGAAGCGCGCCGAGGCCGCCGACGACCGCGAGATCGGCCGGCTGCGGACCGCCATCCGGGCCCACCCCTGCCACGGGTGCAGCGACCGCGAGGACCACGCCCGCTGGGCCGAGCGCTACCACCGGCTGCGGCGCGACACCGCGCAGCTGGAGCAGCGCATCGAGGGCCGGACGAACACCATCGCCCGCACCTTCGACCGCATCGTCGCCCTGCTCACCGAGATGGACTACCTGCGCAACGACGAGGTCACCGAACACGGCAAGCGGCTCGCCCGGTTGTACGGCGAGATGGACCTGCTCTCCAGCGAATGCCTGCGCGAGGGCGTGTGGGAGGGCCTGGGACCGGCCGAACTGGCCGCGTGCGTCTCGGCGCTGGTGTACGAGTCCCGGGTCGGCGACGACGCCATGGCGCCCAAACTGCCGTCCGGCAGGGCGAAGGCCGCACTGGGCGAGATGGTCCGCATCTGGGGCCGTCTCGACGCGCTGGAGGAGGACTTCCGCATCACCCAGACCGAGGGTGTGGGCCAGCGCGAGCCCGACCTGGGCTTCGCCTGGGCGGCGCACGAGTGGGCGTCGGGCAAGGGCCTCGACGAGGTGCTGCGCGAGGCGGAGATGCCCGCCGGCGACTTCGTACGCTGGTGCAAACAGGTCATCGACGTGCTCGGGCAGATCTCGGCGGCGGCACCGACGTCGTCCGCCGCGAGTTCGACGGTGGCGAAGAACGCCCGTAAGGCGGTCGACCAACTACTGCGCGGAGTGGTGGCGTACTCGTCGGTGGGCTGACACGCCCCGGGCGCTGAGACATTGAGACGCTGAGACTGCGAAAGCCCCCATCACCCCTTCTGATGAGGGGTTTTCGCATGCCCGTGCGCCGTCACGCTGGGTGTTCGTGTGGATGCGTGGCGTGTAAATGGGGCTGAGCGTACTCCTGTTGCGAGGGCGATTTCAGGTGGTTGCTGAATATGACACAGCGATGATCCGGTCGGACTAAGCTCGCCCGCAGCGCACCGAGTTGAGATGAATTCGTGCGCTTGTTCCCCCAAGTTCTGAAGATCCAGATACCTCCCCCCCCGACCTCCAGTCGACTTGTCTCAGAGGGCATACATGGTGAGTGTTCAATTGCCTCCCGGTGGCCGTGACGTTCCCTACGCGCGCATGCTGTTGCTGCCGGCCATAGTGATGGCCGCCGCGACCGGCACCGCCGTCGCCCTGGTGACGCAGCCGGCTCGCGCGGCCGTCGGCTGGTGCGGAGCCGTCGCGACCCTGCTCGTCATCGCCACAGCGGCGGAAGCGGTCCGGCGCGGCCGGGTCATCCGCGCGGCACGGGCCGAACTAGCCCGCCGCACAGAATCCATGGAACGGCGCGTCTCCCTGCACGACGCCGAGATCGACCATCTCCGCGAGCACCTGCTGCCCACCGTGCTCAAGGCGATGCGCGGCGGCCGGTCCCCCGAGGAGACGGTGCGGCGGCTCGTCGACAACGACCCCGCCCAGCGGAACATCCCCCGCTCCCAGCGCGCACTCCTGATCGAGACGCTGCGGATCATCGACAACGAGGAACTGCAGCGCGAGGCCGCGCAGCGCTCCTTCGTCAACATCGCCCGCCGCGTGCAGGCGATCGTCCACCAGCAGAACGTGGAACTCCGCGAGATGGAGGAGGACCACGGGCGCAACCCCGAGGTCTTCGACGACCTGCTGCGCATCGACCACGGCACCGCGCTGATCGGCCGCCTCGCCGACTCCATCGCCGTCCTCGGCGGCGGCCGCCCCGGCCGCCAGTGGCCCGCGCCGGTCCCGCTGTACAGCGTGCTGCGCGGTGCCATGTCCCGCATCCTGGAGTACCGGCGCATCGAGCTGCACTCCATCGCCAAGGTGAGCGTCGACGGCATCCATGTCGAGCCGGTCATCCACGCCGCCGCCGAACTCCTCGACAACGCCACGCGTTACTCGCCGCCGCACACCAAGGTCCACGTCACCGCCGTCGAGGTGCAGACCGGCGTGGCCATCGAGATCGAGGACGCCGGAGTCAGCCTCAGCGAGGAGGCCCGCACCCGGGCCGAGCGCATGCTCGAACAGGCGGCGAAGGGCCCCGACCTCAACCAGCTCGGTGAGGACCCCCGGCTCGGCCTCGCCGTCGTCGGCCGCCTCATGGACATGTACGACATGCAGGTCTCCCTGCGCCAGTCCGCGTACGGCGGCGTGCGCGCGGTCCTCGTCGTACCGCGCAAGCTGCTCACCGAGGGGGACGCGCCCGCGCTCGCGCACGGCATCGGTGCCGCCGCCGTGCCCAAGGTCGACTTCGACGGCGTCGAGGGCCCCGCGCGCAAGGAGAAGAAGCGCCGCCCCACCACCGGGCCCCGTACCTCCAAGCCGGACGAGATGGAGGACGACGTCCCCGAGGTCACCGAGTGGACCGCCAACGGCCTGCCGCAGCGCCGCAGCCGGGTCCACGTCCCCTACAGCCAGCGGGTGAAGGAGGCCAGGGCCGCCGAGGCGGAGGCCGAGGCCGCGCGCAAGGAGGGCCGCCCCGTCATCGACTGGACCCGGTCGTCCACCCAGGTGCCCAAGAAGAAGAAGGAAGAGAAGGAACCCGGGCTGTGGGTCGAGGCGTTCATGGCCGGCCTCAAAGGCGACGGCGACCAGCCGCAGACGCCCGGAGCGACGAACAGTCCGGCCCGCACCGAGGCCGACGACGAGGGGGACCTCAAGTGATCCAGCAGCGCGCCAATTTCGACTGGATGCTCAAGGAGCTGTCCGACGGGGTGTACGGCACCCGGCAGGTGGTCGTCCTCTCCGCCGACGGTCTGCGCATCGCCCGCTACGGCGGCGACCCCGACGCCGCCGACCGCATCGCCGCGGCCTGCGCCGGACTCCAGAGCCTCGCCGGGGCCGTCGCCACCGAGATCCCCGACACCGACGGCAAGATGCGCATGGTCATCATCGAGATGGAGGGCGGCTACTTCTACATGATGGCCGCGGGCCCCAACGCCTACCTCGCGGTGCTGGCGGAGGCCCACGTCGACGCCGGACTCATGAGCGCCCGGATGCGTGACCTCGTCGTCCGGATCGGCGCGCACCTCACGAGTCCGCCCCGGCGGAACGGGCAGACCGTATGAGTCCTCCCCAACGACGCCGCCGCCTGCCCAAGGCGGCGCCCAAACCGAAACCCGCGCCCCCGCCCGAAGGGCCCGGCCCACACGCCGGGCCGGGCGGGCAGGGCAGGCCTCGCGAGCCGGAACGGCTGTACGTCGTCACCGGCCAGGTCGAGGGCGGCGACCGCGCCGAACTCGACCTGGTGACCTTAATCGTGGCGTGCGCCGACGCCCCGCCCACCGCCCAGCCGGAACAGTCGGCGCTGCTCCGGCTCTGCCAGGCCCCCATGTCCGTGGCCGAGGTCTCGGCCTATCTCAATCTGCCGGTCAGCGTGGTGACCGTACTGCTGACGGAGCTGCTGACGGCCGAACTGGTACAGGCGCGCGCTCCGATCGTCCGCGCGGAGCTGCCCGACCGTTCCCTTCTCGAAGCGGTGATGCATGGACTTCAAAAGCTCTGACACCGTCCCGGGGCCCCGCGCCGAGGACCATCTCCCGCACACGGCGACCGCCGCGGTGAAGATCGTGATCGTGGGCGGCTTCGGGGTCGGCAAGACGACGATGGTGGGTTCCGTCAGCGAGATCAGGCCGCTGACCACCGAAGAGACCATGACGCAGGCCGGCATCGGGGTCGACGACAACTACGGCTCCGACACGAAGACGGCCACCACCGTCGCGATGGACTTCGGCCGCATCAGCATCACCGAACAGCTGGTGCTGTACCTGTTCGGCACCCCCGGCCAGGAGCGCTTCTGGTTCCTGTGGAACGGGCTGTTCGAGGGTGCGCTGGGCGCGGTCGTCCTGGTCGACACCCGGCGCCTGGAGGTCAGTTTCGACGTCATCGGACGCCTGGAGGAGCGCGGGGTGCCGTTCGTCGTCGCCGTCAACGACTTCCCGGACGGGCCCCGTTACCCCATGGAGGACCTGCGGGCGGCGCTCGATCTGTCCGAGGAGATTCCCATGATGAAGTGCGACGCGCGGCGGCGGGCTTCCAGCCGGGACGTCCTGATGACGTTGATGCGGTTTCTGCACTCCATCGCGATGGCCTCGGCGTGAGCGCTCCGCTGCGTGCGCCGTGCTGACCTGCGGGTCCGGTGGGGGCTGGGCGTACCCACGCGGCGGAGCCGCAGATCGACACAGCCCCGCGCCCCTGAAGACGGGGCTGCGCCCCTGTCCTCAGCCTGTCGCCGTATTCATTCGCCCGACATTCCCGACCCCGGATGAACCCCTCCCCGAAAGCGATCACCGTGACGTCTGAATCTCATTCTCCGACCGATATGGACGAGCCCATGGCCGGGCCGCCACCGGGCTGTCCCGCCCACGGCACGGGGCCCGGCGGGCTGCGCCGGCTGTACGGGCCCGACGCGCAGGATCTGGCGGGGCTGTACGAGAAGCTGCGCGCCGAGCACGGTGCCGTCGCGCCCGTGCTGCTCCACAACGATGTGCCCATCTGGATGGTGCTCGGACACGGCGAGAACCTCCACATGATCAGCAATCCCTCGGTCTACACCCGCGACAGCCGTATCTGGACGCCCCTCCTGGACGGCACCGCGGGTCCCGACCACCCGCTGATGCCGCTCATCACCTGGCAGCCCATCTGCTCCCACGCCGAGGGCGACGAACACCAGCGGCTGCGCGGCTCGGTGATGGGCGCCATGTCGACCATCAACTCCCGCGACCTGCGCCGCCACATCAGCCACTGGACCCAGGAGCTGGTCAACCACTTCTGCCACCGCGGCACCGCCGACCTGGTCTCCCAGTTCGCCGAACATCTGCCGATGGCCGTGCTGTGCGAGATCCTCGGTATGCCCGAGGAGTACGACGACCGGATGGTGCAGGCCACCCGCGACCTCCTCAAGGGCACCGAGACCGCGATCGCCAGCAACGAGTACGTCATGAGCGTGCTGATGCGGCTCACGGTGCGCCGCCGGGCCGAGCCCGCCGAGGACTTCACCAGCCATCTCATCAACCACCCGGCCGGACTCACCGACGAGGAGGTGGGCCAGCATCTGCGGGTCGTCCTCCTCGCCGCGTACGAGGCCACGGCGAACCTGCTGGCCAACGTGCTGCGCGTGGTCCTCACCGACCCGGGTTTCCGCGCCCAGCTCAACGGCGGCCAGATGACGGTGCCCCAGGCGGTGGAGCAGTCCCTGTGGAACGAGCCGCCGTTCAGCAACGTCCTCGGCTACTTCGCCAAGCAGGACACGGAGCTGGGCGGGCAGCGCATCCGCAAGGGTGACGGGCTGCTCCTCGGGATGGCGGCGGGCAACGTCGACCCGCACGTCCGCCCGGACCTCAAGGCGAACATGATGGGCAACCGCTCGCACCTCGCCTTCGGCGGCGGCCCGCACGAGTGCCCCGGCCAGGACATCGGCCGTGCCATCGCGGACGTCGGCGTCGACGCGCTCCTCAAGCGGCTCCCTGACGTCCAGCTCGCCGTGGACGAGGACGACCTGGCCTGGACCGCGTCGATCTCCTCGCGGCACCTCGCGGAACTGCCGGTCGTGTTCGCCCCGGCCTCGCCGCAGGACGTCATGGAGCGGCCCGGTGTGAGTGAGGTGCCCCGCCCGCGTCCCGACTGGGACACCTCCGACCCGTCCCTGGAAGCCACCCCCGTGCCGCGCCCCACGATCGACCTGCCGGAGCCCCCGGCGGCCGACCCGGCCACCGGACCGGAACACCGGCTCGGCGCCTGGCAGCGCTTCGTGCGCTGGTGGCGCGGCTACTGAGCCCGGCCGGCACGACGTCCGGCCGGCGCGACGTCACCCGGTCCGACCGTCACCGGACCAGTCGTCGTGCGCCGACCAGGCCTGGAGGGCCCGTCGGCTGCGGAACGCATGGCTGTGCCCCGTGAGCGGATCGGTGAACTCCAGTACCCGCGCGAGCAGTTGAAGCGGGCGCCGGAAGTCACCGGCCGGCACGGGGCCGGTGACCACCGGATACAGCGGGTCGCCGAGGATCGGCACACCCAACGCGTTCATGTGCACCCGCAGTTGATGGGTCTGGCCGGTGTGCGGCAGCAGCCGGTAGCGGGCCCGGCCCTCTCGGTGCTCCATCAGCTCGACCCGGGTCTCGGCGTTCGGCTCGCCCGGCACCTCCTGGGCGGCGAGCACGCCCCGCTCCTTCAGGATCCGGCTGCGGACCGTCACGGGCAGGTCCAGCGCCGGTGCGTACGCCGCCACCGCCTCGTACTCCTTGCGTACGAGACGGTCGCGGAACAGGGACTGGTACGCGCCCCGTTCCTCGGGCCGCACCGTGAACAGCACGAGTCCGGCGGTGAGCCGGTCGAGCCGGTGCGCGGCGCCCAGCGCCGGCAGCCCGAGGTCCCGCCGCAGCCGTGCGAGAACCGTCTCGGTGACATGGCTGCCCCGGGGTGTCGTGGCGATGAAGTGGGGTTTGTCGGCGACCACGATGTGTTCGTCGTGGTGGACGACCTCGACGGGGAACGGCACCCGCTCCTCGTCGGGCAGCTCCCGGTGGAACCACACGAACAGGCCCGGCGCGTAGGCCGTGTCCGCCGTCACCGGCCGCCCGTCCGCGTCCACGATCTCCCCGGCGCCGAGCATCCCCTCGATCACCGCGGCCCGCGGTGCGAGCCGCTCCAGCAGGTACTCCCGTACGGTGCTCCAGGCCCCGCCGGCCGGCAGCCGCACCCGCACCGGGTCCACCCCTTCGCGCTGAGGCAGAGGAGAGGGCGGGATCCTGCTTTTGCTTCTCACCTGATCAGCGTACGCAGAGGGGCGCTGGGAACTGCGCGACCAGCCCTTACCGACCCGCAGACACAAGTCGTACCCACCCCGGAGGGGACCCCCTCAGGCTGAGGCGGCAGGAGGCGCACCCTCCTGCTCGGCCTCGACCTGCGCGTTCCAGTCCCGCTTCGCGGCCTGCCACCCGTCCTCGTTGTGCCCCAGCCGCCAGTACCCGGAGATGGAGATGTCCTCGCGCGGGATCTCCCGCTCGACGCGCAGCAGCCGCCGCAGCTCCTTCACGAAGCCCGCCTCGCCGTGCACGAACGCGTGCACCCGGCCCGCCGGGAACTCCAGTGCCCGTACGGCCGCCACCAGGGCCTCGCCGACGGGCCGCTCACCGCGGTGCAGCCAGACGACCTCCACGGCGGAGTCGAACTTCTGCTCCTCCTCGGGCCCGGAGACCTCCACGAAGGCACGCACCTGTGCTCCGTGGGGCATTCCCTCCAGCGAGGCGGCGATGGCGGGCAGCGCGCTCTCGTCACCGGCCAGCAGATGCCAGTCGGCCCCGGTGTCGGGCGCGTACGCCCCGCCCGGTCCGAGGAACCGTACGAGCTCGCCCGCCTGGACATGGGCGGCCCAGGGCCCGGCGAGCCCCTCGTCGCCGTGGATCACGAAGTCCAGGGTCAGTTCACGCTGCTCGGGGTCCCAGGCGCGCACGGTGTACGTACGCGTGACGGGCCACTGCTCGCGGGGGAACTCCTCGCGGATCCGCGCCATGTCGAAGGGCTCCGGATACGTCACGCCCTCGGCGCCGAACAACAGCTTCACGTAGTGGTCGGTGCTGGTGCCCGCCGTGAAGTCGGCGAGCCCCTCGCCCCCGAGGACCACGCGCTGCATGTGCGGAGTCAGCCGTTCCGTACGGACGACCCGCGCGGAGTGCGGCTTGGGAGCCTTGCGTGCCGGACGCTCTGCCATAACGGCCTCCAGGATAAGTTCGCTAAGGCTTACCTAAGTTAGCACCTCTCCCTGTGCCGCACCCTGGTGACACGCCTCAGTCGGACAGGGGGCAGTGATGCGACCCCACGTGTCCAGTGTCCCTCTCAGGAACCCAGAGTCGACAGCAGCCGCGTCAAGGAACCGCCGAGACCCCAGCGCGCCGCCAGCGCGTCGAGTGCCGCCGGATCCCGAGGCGTGCGCGGCAGCGCCGTGTCCACCTCCGGCAGGGGCACGTCACCGGCCACCTTCACGACCTTGGGCGCGACCGACACGTACGGCCGCGACTCGGCCAGGCGCTTGCGCTGCGACGGGGTCAGCCTGGCCTTCGGGTCGTCCACCGCCGCCATGATCGAGGCCAGGTCCCCGAACTCGGCCAGCAGTTTGGCGGCCGTCTTCTCACCGATGCCCGGCACGCCCGGCAGCCCGTCGCTGGGGTCGCCGCGCAGCAGCGCGAGATCCGCGTACCCCGGTCCGTCGACGCCGTACTTCTCGCGCAGCCATGCCTCGTCCGTGAGCTGCAGGGAGCCGACGCCCTTGAGCGGGTACAGCACGCGGATGCCCCGCTCGTCGTCCACCAGTTGGTACAGGTCGCGGTCGCCGGTGACGATGTCGACCGGGCCCGTGGCGCGGCCGGTGAACGTGCCGATCACGTCGTCCGCCTCGTACCCCTCGACGCCCACGCGCGCGATGCCCAGCGCGTCCAGGATCTCCTCGATGACGGGCACCTGCGGCGAGAGGGTGTCGGGCACCTCCTCCTCGTCCGGGCCGGTCTCCGTCTCCCGGGCCACACGGTGCGCCTTGTAGGAGGGGATCAGGTCGACCCGCCACTGCGGGCGCCAGTCCGCGTCCATGCAGGCCACCAGGTCGTCCGGGTGGTGGTCCTTCACCAGGCGGTCGATGAACTCAAGAAGTCCCCGCACCGCGTTCACAGGAGTGCCGTCCGGGGCCTTCACGGATTCCGGCACCCCGAAGTAGGCGCGGAAGTACAGGGATGCGGTGTCGAGGAGCATGGTTCGCCGGGGCTGCTGAGTCTGCTGCGTCACGCCTCGCATCATGCCGTACGGCACTGACAGTCACCGCCCGGCGCGGACAGTGCGCGAAACGGCCCGCACGGCGAGGCGGGCGAAGGCGAGTTCCGCAACCGTCGGGAAGTAAACAAAATGTGAACTGGGACACGGTCGGGTTTGCGCCAAGGGAGTCGGGGCAGGGGCGCAACCGGAGCGAACCCGGTCGCATTTTCAACCACACCTGAACATGCGCGGACCGGATGAGCGGGCGGAACCCGCATCGCTCCACGGCCCGCCGGCGGGGGAGGCGGGCCGTCTTCGTTCGACCGGAGAGGTACTTGTGTCATCCAGGCTGCAGGCGGAACAGCTCTACAAAGTGTTCGGCAGACGACCCGGCGAGGCCGTCGAGCGACTGCGAGGGGGAGCCGACCGTGAGGAACTGCGCGCCGACGGCACCACCGCCGCGGTGATCGACGCCTCCTTCACGGTGGAACCCGGCGAGATCTTCGTCGTCATGGGACTCTCGGGATCCGGCAAGTCCACGCTGCTGCGCATGCTCAACGGCCTTCTGGAGCCGACCGCGGGACGCGTCGTCTTCGACGGGCAGGACCTGACCGCGCTGAACGACCGTGAGATGCGCGAGGTGCGCTCCCGCAAGGTGAGCATGGTCTTCCAGCACTTCGCGCTCTTCCCGCACCGCAGCGTCCTGGAGAACGCCGCGTACGGCCTTGAGGTGCAGGGGGTGCCGCGCGCCGAACGCCACGAGCGCGCCAACAAGGCCCTGATCCTGGCCGGCCTCGCCGGCTGGGAGAAGTCCTGGCCCGACGAACTGTCCGGCGGTATGCAGCAGCGCGTGGGCCTCGCCCGCGCCCTCGCCACCGACGCCGACCTGCTGCTCATGGACGAGTCGTTCAGCGCGCTCGACCCGCTGATCCGCCGCGACATGCAGGACCAGCTGATCGAACTGCAGAAGAAGCTCAAGAAGACCATCGTGTTCATCACCCACGACCTCAACGAGGCCATGCGCCTGGGCGACCGCATCGCCGTCATGCGGGACGGCCGGATCGTACAGATAGGCACCGCCGAGGACATCCTCGTGCGCCCCGCGAACGACTACGTGGCCTCCTTCACCCAGGACGTCGACCGCTCCCGCGTCCTCACCGCTGCCTCCGTCATGGACACGGAGCTGCGCGGCAACGAGGCGGACTGCGGCTGCGAGACAGCAAGGCCCGACTCCTCGTTCGGCGACCTGTGCGCGATCAGCGCGCGGCTGACGCATCCCGTCGCCGTCGTCGACAAGAAGGGGAAGCTGGTCGGAGTCGTGCCACGGCGGCGGCTCGTCGGCTTCCTCGGTGACGAGCAGGGGGAACCCGCGCCCTGCGACTCTCCCGGCGGCAAGACCCTCGGGGCGGTGAAGACCGATGCCTAGAGTCCCCTTCGGCGACTGGGTCAACGACGCGGTCGACTGGCTGCTGAACCACATGGCGTGGCTCTTCGACTTCTTCAAGACCGTCTTCCTCGGCGCCTACGACGGCATCAACGCCGTCCTCCAGGCCCCCGAACCACTCCTCCTCGCGGGCATCTTCGCGGTCATCGCGTTCTGGCTGCGCGGCACCTCGGCAGGTCTCCTCACCTTCGTGGGATTCGCGTTCATCGACTCCCTCGAACTGTGGGAGAACGCGATGGTGACCCTGTCGCTGGTCCTGGTGGCGACGATCATCGCGCTCGTCATCTCCGTGCCCGTCGGCATCTGGGCGGCCCGCTCGGACCGGGTCAGCGCCATCGTGCGGCCCGTGCTCGACTTCATGCAGACGCTGCCGGCGATGATCTATCTGATCCCGGCGATCCTGTTCTTCGGCACCGGCGCCCCCGCGGGCATCGTGGCCACCCTGATCTTCGCGCTGGCACCCGGCGTCCGGATGACCGAGCTGGGCATCCGGCAGGTCGACAAGGAACTGGTCGAGGCCGCCGACGCGTTCGGCACCACCCCCGGCAACATCCTGCTGCGCGTCCAGCTGCCGCTGGCCCTGCCCACCGTCATGGCGGGCGTCAACCAGGTCATCATGCTGGGTCTGTCCATGGCCGCCATCGCGGGGATGGTCGGCACCGGCGGGCTCGGCGGTGACGTGAACGAGGCCATCGGCCAGCTGAACGTCGGCCTCGGCTCCGAGGCGGGCGTCGCCATCGTCATCCTCGCCATCTACCTGGACCGGATGACCAGCGCGCTGGGCACGCAGGTCTCGCCGCTCGGCCGCCGCGCCGCCGCCAAGCTGCGCGCCGCGCAGGGCCTGAAGATCTGGACCTACCGTCCGCAGCCCACCGTCGCCGTGATCGGTGTCGTCGTCCTCGCGCTCGTCGCGGGCGGCATGGGCATGTTCGGCTCCGACGACACCGAGACTGCCGCGTCCGACTCCAAGAACGTCGGCCAGGGCAAGAAGATCACCATCGGTTACATCCCGTGGGACGAGGGCGTGGCCTCCACCTTCCTGTGGAAGGAGATCCTGGAGCAGCGCGGCTACAAGGTCGACGTCAAGCAGTTCGACGCGGGCCCCCTCTACACCTCCCTCGCGCAGGGGGACATCGACTTCCAGACCGACTCCTGGCTGCCGGTCACGCACGCGGAGTACTGGAAGAAGTACGGCAAGCAGCTCGACGACCTCGGCTCGTGGTTCGGCCCGACGTCCCTGGAGCTGAGCGTGCCGGCCTACATGGACGGCATCGACTCCCTTGAGGACCTCAAGGGCAAGGCCGGCGAGTTCGACGGCAAGATCACCGGCATCGAGTCCAGCGCCGGAATGATGGGCCTCCTCAAGAAGAAGGTCCTCAAGGAGTACGGGCTCGACAAGGAGTACAAGGTCGTCGACAGCTCGACGCCGGCGATGCTGGCCGAGCTGAAGCGCGCGTACGCCAAGAAGGAGCCGTTCGTCGGCACGCTCTGGTCGCCGCACTGGGCGTACAGCGAGTACAAGCTGAAGAAGCTTGAGGACACCAAGAACGCCTGGGGCAAGGGCGACGGTGTGCACACGCTGTCCCGCAAGGGGTTCGCGAAGGACGACCCGGTCGTCGGCAAGTGGCTGAAGGACTTCAAGATGACCGAGGAGCAGCTCACCGGCCTTGAGGCGGAGATCAACAAGGCGGGCAAGGGCGCTCAGCAGGACGCCGTGCGCACCTGGCTGAAGAGCAACTCCAAGGTCGTCGACGAGCTGGCCCCGGTCGCGAGCTCCTCGTCGGGCACCCCCGCCGAGGCGAAGAAGGCCATCGACGTCGCCTGGTTCCCCTGGGACGAGGACGTCGCGGTCACGTACCTGTGGAAGGACGTCCTGGCCCGGCGCGGCTACACGCTGAACCTGAAGCAGATGGACGTCGGCCCGGTCTACACGGGCCTGGCCTCGGGCGACATCGACCTCAACTTCGACGCCTGGCTGCCGTACGCGCAGTCGAACTACTGGAACAAGCACAAGGACAACCTGAAGGACCTCGGCACCTGGTACGAGCCGACGTCTCTGGAGATCGCGGTGCCCTCCTACGTCAAGGACGTCAAGTCCCTGGCGGACCTCAAGGGCAAGGCCGACACGTTCGACGGCAGGATCATCGGGATCGAGCCGGGCACCGGCGAGATGAACCTCCTGAAGAAGGACGTGCTTCCGGGCTACGGGCTCGACAAGGAGTACGAGGTCGTCGACGGCTCGACGCCGGCGATGCTGGCCGAGCTGAAGCGCGCGTACGCCAAGAAGGAGCCCGTCGCCGTCGTCCTGTGGTCCCCGCACTGGGCCTACAGCGAGTACGAGCTGACGAAGCTCTCGGACGAGAAGAAGCTGTTCGGTGAGGGCAACACGATCCGGACCATCTCCAACAAGAAGTTCCCCGGCGAGTATCCGCAGCTCACCAAGTGGATCAAGAACTTCAAGATGAGCGAGGACGAACTCGGCAGCCTGGAGGCCGAGATCAAGGACCGCGGCCAGGGACATGAGGAGGACGCCGTGTCCGCGTGGCTCAAGGAGCACCCGGACATGGTGGAACGTATGACTCCGTAGCAGCGGACGAGTACGGACGAGGAGGGGCGGACGGTGCCGTACGGTGCCGTCCGCCCCTCTCCGCATATACACGACGGATGCGGCAATGTTTACGGCAATGTGACGGCCGCATGAAACGGTTTGGCGAACACCCGTAGGGTGCAGACAACACATCAGGAACCCGCGCACCGACGACGCACAGGGGGGAGCCGAAGCGATGGACGAGAACAAGGAATCCCTTCGAGTGGGCGCGGCCGTCAGGCGGCGGCGCCGGGCGCTGGAGCTCACCCTCGCCGTCGTCGCGGAGCGCAGCGGCCTGTCGGTGCCGTTCCTCAGCCAGGTCGAGAACGAACGGGCCCGGCCCAGTACGCGCTCACTGGAACGCGTGGCCGACGCCCTCGGCACGACCCGCGTGGAGCTGCTGGCCGCCGCCGACCCGGCGCGCAGTGTCGACGTGGTGCGCGCCGACGACTCCGAGTTCACCCATGAGCCCCGTGTGCGCCCCCTGGTGCGCGGTCACCACCAGTTGCACGCCATGGAGTTCTCCGGCGACCAGGACGCCGGCCGCGAGTTCCAGCACCGCAACGACGAGTTGATGTACGTGGCCGAAGGCGTCGTCGAGGTCGAGGCGGAGGGCCGCGCGTACCGGCTGGGCAAGGGCGACACCCTGTATCTGACCGGCGGGGTGCGCCACCGCTGGCGGGCCACCGAGGAGGACACCCGCGTCCTGGTCGTCGCGGTCGCGGACCACATCGAGGCGGTCGACGATCTCAGCCGGTGAGCGGCGCGCGGGCCCGGGCACGCGAGCGCGGCCGAGGGTGGTGTCGCTGGTCCCGTCCCTGACCGAGGCGGTCGCCGTGTCGGCGCCCGGCGTGCTCGTCGGGGCGACCGACTGGTGCACCCACCCCGCCGCACTCGACGTCGTACGTGTCGGCGGCACCAAGAACCCGGACGTCGAGCGGATCATTGCGCTCGCCCCGGACCTCGTGATCGCCAACGAGGAGGAGAACCGCGAGCCCGACCTGAGCCCGCTGCGGCAGGCGGGCATCGAGGTCCTCGTCACCGAGGTACGGGATCTGCCGGGCGCCTTCCGCGAACTGGAGCGCGTGAGCGGGGCGTGCGGCGTACGCGGGCGACCGCGCTGGCTGGACGAGGCCGAGGCGGCCTGGCTCGACCCGCCCCGCCCGCCGATCCGGCTGCGCGCGGCCGTGCCGGTCTGGCGGCGCCCCTGGATGGTCCTGGGCCGGGACACCTTCGCGGGCGACCTGCTGGCACGCCTCGGCGTCGACAACGCGTACGCGGACCACACCGAGCGCTATCCGCGGGTCACCGCCGACGCACTGCGCGCGGCCCGCCTCGACCTGCTCGTCCTGCCCGACGAGCCGTACCGCTTCACCCGGGACGACGGCCCCGAGGAGTTCCCCGGGGTGCCGTGCGCGCTCGTCGACGGACGGCATCTCACGTGGTACGGGCCGTCGTTGGCGCAGGCCCCACGGGTACTGGCCGAGGCGCTGCGAGCAGCCGTCCGCTGAGCAGGCCCCGGACGGTGTGCACGGCGGCCACGGCCCAGGCGGCCAGCAGCAGGGCGTACAGGGCGATTGCGAGGCCGTCGTGGACCACGAGCCCCGTATGCCGTCCGAGGCCTTCGGCGCCCGTGACACACGTGCCCACCGGGAAGGTGAACGCCCACCAGGTCATCGTGAAGCCCATGCCCCGGCGGTGGGCCCGCACGACCAGCGCGCCGGCCAGCGCGAGCCAGAACAGCGCGAAACCCAGCACGGGCACACCGTAGAGCACCGCCAGGACACCGAGACCCTGGTCGTACGGGGCCGGTACGACCCCCGGCGCGGCGACGGCGAACTTGTCCACGGCCGTCGTGGACTGCCCCAGCGGACCCAGGACCAGGAACAGGGCCGGGGTGAGGGCGAGCGGCGGCGGACCGCCCGTGAGGAGCCGGGCGAAGATCATCGGCAGCATCACCAGCGTGGCCAGCAGACTGAGGCCGAACATCGCGAAGCAGGCGAGCAGCAGGGTCGCGCGGGGCGCGCCCGCCGGCAGATGCGGTACGAGCAGCGGGCCGAGGGCCGCGGACACCATCGGGGCGACGAGGGGGAGCAGCCATACGGGGGTGACCTGGGAGGCGTCCAGCCGGTGACGCGTGATCATCAGGTACGGGACGGCCACGGCGGCCGCCAGCCCGGTCAGGGTGCCGGCGGTGAACAGGACGGCGTCCAGGGCGACCGCGGCCGGGGTGCCGATCCAGTCCCGGCCGACGACGAGGGCGCCGCCGCCGACGGCGAGCAGGGCCATCGAGAGGCACCCGTAGAACGGTGCCACGGCCGGGTCCATGAGGTGGGCCCTCGCCCGGTCCCCGTGGTGGATCCAGTGCGCGGCCCGCGCGGCGAGCAGGCCGATGAGCAAGACCAGGGAGAGCGCCCAGAACACCGTGCAGACGGTACGCAGTCCGGGGACGCCGAGTGGCAGGCCGGCGCCCGCCGTCGCGACGATCGCGGTGCCCATGACGGGGGCGTACCAGTTGGGTCCGAGGTGACGGACGGCGGTGGCGGCGGCGCGGGGGTGGGCGAGGCCGGGGAGATCGGTGGGATCGGCGAGCTCGGTGTGCCTTGTGGGCGTGGAAAGGCGGGGGACGGCGGTGACCATGGATCCACGGTGCCGCCCGGGCGGGGCGGTCACCAGGGAGTGCCGGCCTATGGGGGCATAAGGTAGGTTTATGAGTCGGAGCGACGGGACGGACGACCAGCCGGTTCGAGCGGCGGGAAGCGGGGGCGGGCTGTCGCACCGCGTGCCCGAGCTGGGCGCGCTGGAACTGCTGCTCGCCGTGGCGCGGCTCGGGAGCCTGGGCCGGGCGGCGCGGGAACTCGGCATCACCCAGCCCGCCGCCAGCAGCCGGATCCGGTCCATGGAACGGCAGTTGGGGGTCGCGCTGGTGGAGCGGTCACCCAGAGGGTCACGGCTGACCGACGCGGGGGCGCTGGTCACGGACTGGGCCCGGCGGGTGGTGGAGGCGGCGGAGGTGTTCGACGCGGGGGCGCAGGCGCTGCGGGACCGGCGGGACTCGCGGCTGCGGGTTGCCGCGAGCATGACGATCGCGGAGTACCTGTTGCCGGGGTGGCTGATCGCGTTGCGGGGGCAGCGGCCGGACACGGCGGTGTCGCTGCTCGCCGGGAACTCAACGGTGGTGGCCGAGCGGGTGCTCTCGGGGGAGGCCGACCTCGGGTTCGTGGAGGGGGTGTCCGTGGCGGGCGGGCTCGACTCGGTGGTCATCGCGCACGACCGGCTGATCGTCGTCACCGCGCCGGGACATGCGTGGGCGCGGCGGCGGCGCGCGCTCGACGCGGGGGAGTTGGCGGGAACGCCGCTGATCCTGCGGGAGGAGGGGTCGGGGACGCGGCAGGTGCTGGACGCGGCGCTCGGCGGGCTGGCCCGCCCGCTGATCGAACTGTCGTCGACGACGGCGGTGAAGGCGTCCGCGGCGTCGGGGGCGGGGCCAGCGGTCCTGAGCGAACTGGCCCTCGGCGAGGAGCTGTCCGCGCGGCGGCTGGTGGAGATTCCGGTGGAAGGGGTTCGGCTGAGCAGGGCCCTCCGGGCGGTGTGGCCGACGGGGCATCGGCCGGCGGGGCCTGCGCGGGATCTTTTGGCCCTGACGCGGTCCTGACGGGCCGCCTGCGGCCCGCTGCGCCGCGCCTGGGTGGGCCTGGGGTGGCTCCGGCCGGTTCGTGCCTGCGGGCCGGTGGGGGAGTGCGCAGTTCCCCGCGCCCCTGGGGGGTGGGTCCTTCGGGTCGGGGTGTCGGCTGCGGGCCGGTAGGGGTTGCCCGCGCAGTTCCCCGCGCCCCTAGGGGTAGGGGGTAAGGCTGGAATGTCGGCTGCGGGTCCGTTGTGGCTGGTCGCGCAGTTCCCCGCGCCCCTGGGTGAGTGGGGGTGGGGGTGGTTCGTAGGTTCGTCCCCCGCGACATGACGCACCTCGCCCCGTCAGGGGCGCGAGGAACGGCGCGGGCAACCCCCACCGGTCCGCGGTCGGCATCCGAGCCGGAGGGCCCACCCCTCTAGGGGCGCGGGGAACGGCGCGGGCAACCCCCACTGGTCCGCGGTCGGCATCCGAGCCGGAGGGCCCACCCCTCTAGGGGCGCGGGGAACGGCGCGGGCAACCCCCATCGGTCCGCGGTCGGCATCCGAGCCGGAGGGCCCCCATAGGGGCGCCCCCGGCGGCCCGCAGTCGAGACGTGGCGTTCGGTGGGGGCGGGGGTGGAGCCTCGGGTCAGGGGGGTGTGGGGGTGGATGCTTGTACCAGGGCCTTCATTGCGCGTAGGTCCGTACCCATCTCCGGGTGCCATTGGACGCCCAGGGCCCACCCGGGCCCAGGAAGCTCCACCGCCTCCACCGTCCCGTCCTCCGCGAACGCGCTCGCTACGAGGCCGGTTCCCAGGCGCCCCACCGCCTGGTGGTGGTACGTCGGTACGGACGACGACTCCGTGTCGAGCAGGTCCGCGCAGAGCGACCCCGGCACCGGCTTCACCGCATGCCGTCCGAACACCCCCACCGCCTCGACATGCCCGTCGATGTGCTGGACGAGCGTCCCGCCGAGCGCGACGTTCAGCAGCTGCATCCCCCGGCAGATGCCGAGCACCGGCGTCCCGGACGCCAGCGCCGCCTCGATCAGCGCGAGTTCCCAGCTGTCACGGGCCCGCGCCTCCGGCCCGCAGCGCGGGTCGCGCTCGGCCCCGTACCGCGCCGGGTCCACGTCGGGGCCGCCCGCGATCACCACGCCGTCGAGCCGGGCCACGGCCCCCGCGGCGTACGCCGGGTCGTCCGGCGGCAGCATCGCGGCCACTCCGCCCGCCGCCTGGACCAGCCGCGGATAGCCGGCCGGCAGCAGCGCGGCCTCCAGCTCCCACACCCCCCACCGCGCCGTCTCCAGATACGTACTGACCCCGATCAGTGGCCGGTCGGCCGTCCCCGTGCTCCCCACGTCCACCACTCCCGCCGAGAAATGTTTAAAGGTTACGCGTTCATACCTTTGCCGGTGAAGCGGCCGTGCGCCCGGCTATGTCAGGAAACCGCGCAGCAGCGCCGCCGTACCCGCGCAGTGCTCTCGCATCGCGCCGCGCGCCCCGTCCGCGTCCCCGGTCAGCACCGCCTCGACGAGCGCCGTGTGCTGACGCTGCGAATGCTCCAGGTTGCGTACCAGCAGGGGGATGCAGTCGAGGAGGTCGTTCACGGTCGAGCGGACGGCCGCGTACTGGGCGGTGAGGGTCGGCGACCCGGACAGTTCCGCGAGGGTGAGGTGGAGGAGGGTGTCGAGGCGCCGGTACTCGGCCAGCGGAGCGTCCTGCGTGCGGGCCAGTGCCTCGCGCAGCAGCCCGGCCCGCGCCCCGGACAGGCCGTGCGCCGCGCAGAGTTCCGCCGCGCCGACCTCCAGCACCTCACGGAAGCGCAGTACGTCCTCGATGTCGACCCCCTCCACGCGCCGGCGCAGCGCGGCCCCGCCCGTCGCCCCGGCCGCCTCGGCGCGCGCCCGCACGAACGTGCCCCCGTACCGGCCGCGCCGGGACTCGACGAGTCCCTGGTCCTGCAGCACCTTCAGGACCTCGCGGAGCGTCACCCGGCTGATCCTGAGCCGCTGCGCCAACTCCCGCTCGGCGGGCAGCCGTTCACCGCCGGGTACCAGACCCAGCCGGACGATCTGGAGGATCTGCTCCAGCGCCTCCTCGAAGCCGTTGCCCGCGCGCACCGGCCGCAGCACCGGCGCCAGCCGGTCGCCGTGGCCGTGACCGTGTGGATCAGAGTCCGGCATCCGGCCGCGCCCCCTTCCCAAGCAATGGTTCCCCGCAATACCTTAGGGCCATTGCCGATCGTCGACGGCCAGAGATGGCAGGGGATGGCCGGGGACGGTTCCTGGACGGTTCCTGGCCGAACCGAAGGAGGCCCTTCCCGTGGCAGACCGCACACCCCCGCTCACCGTCGAGGAACTGCACGCCCTCGTCGCGAGCGGCGAGATCGACACGGTCGTCCTGGCCTTCCCGGACATGCAGGGACGGCTCCAGGGCAAGCGGTTCGCCGCACGCTTCTTCCTCGACGACGTCCTGCGGCACGGCACGGAGGGCTGCAACTACCTCCTCGCGGTCGACGCCGACATGAACACGGTCGACGGCTACGAGATGTCGTCCTGGGAGCGTGGGTACGGGGACTTCGCCATGCATCCGGACCTGGCCACCCTCCGTCGGGTTCCCTGGAACGAGGGCACGGCCCTGCTCGTCGCCGACCTCGCCTGGAACGACGGCTCGCCCGTGGTGGCCGCGCCCCGGCAGATCCTGCGCCGCCAGCTGGAGCGGCTCGCCGAGCACGGCTTCACCGCCCAGGTGGGCACCGAGCTGGAGTTCATCGTCTTCAAGGACACCTACGAGCACGCCTGGGACGCCAACTACCGTGGCCTGACGCCCGCGAACCAGTACAACATCGACTATTCGGTGCTCGGCACCGGACGCATCGAACCTCTGCTGCGGCGTATCCGCAACGAGATGGCGGCGGCCGGGCTGACCGTCGAGTCCGCCAAGGGCGAGTGCAACCCCGGGCAGCACGAGATCGCGTTCAAGTACGACGAGGCCCTGGTCACCTGCGACCAGCACGCCGTCTACAAGACCGGGGCCAAGGAGATCGCCTCCCAGGAGGGCGTCTCGCTCACCTTCATGGCCAAGTACAACGAGCGCGAGGGCAACTCCTGCCACATCCACCTCTCGCTCGCCGACGCCGACGGCACCAACAAGATGGCGGGTGACGGCGAGGGCGGTATGTCGCAGGTGATGCGGTACTTCCTCGCAGGGCAGCTCGCTGCGCTGCGGGACTTCTCCCTCCTGTACGCGCCCAACATCAACTCGTACAAGAGGTTCCAGCCAGGCTCGTTCGCGCCGACCGCCGTCGCCTGGGGGTACGACAACCGCACCTGCGCGCTGCGCGTGGTCGGGCACGGCCGTTCGATGCGCTTCGAGAACCGGCTCCCCGGCGGCGACGTCAATCCGCATCTCGCCGTCGCGGGACTCGTCGCGGCCGGGCTGTACGGCATCGAGCACAAGCTGGAGCTCCCCGAGGCGTGCACGGGGAACGCGTACACCGCGGACTACGCGCACGTGCCCACCACCCTGCGCGAGGCCGCCGAGGTCTGGGAGAACAGCCCGATCGCCCGGGCCGCCTTCGGTGACGAGGTGGTCGCCCACTACCGCAACATGGCGCGCGTCGAACTGGACGCCTTCGACGCCGCGGTGACCGACTGGGAGCTGCGCCGCTCCTTCGAACGCATGTGAGAGGTCCTTCGTTGTCGCACACCCCCACCCGGCCCGCACAGCACGACGGGCACGAACTCGTCGTGCTCGACCCGGCCACCGAAGAAGTCGTCGCCACCGTCCCGGGCGCCGGCCCGGCGGACGTCGACGCGGCCGTCGTACGGGCCGGTGCGGCACAGGTCCGCTGGGCCGCCCTCGCACCGGGCGAGCGGGCCGGGCTGCTGCGCCGGTTCGCCGTCGTCGTCGACGAACACCTCGAAGAACTCGCCCGGCTGGAGGTCCGGGAGGCCGGGCACACCCTCGGCAACGCCCGCTGGGAGGCGGGCAACGTCCGCGACCTGCTCGACTACGCGGCCGGGGGAGTGGAACGGCTGACCGGGCGCCAGATCCCGGTGGCCGGCGGTCTCGACGTCACGATCCTCGAACCGCTGGGCGTGGTCGCCGTCATCGCGCCCTGGAACTTCCCCATGCCGATCGCGGCCTGGGGCACGGCCCCCGCGCTCGCCGCCGGGAACGCCGTCGTCCTCAAGCCGGCCGAGACGACCCCGCTGACGGCCCTGCGGCTG
The DNA here is from genome assembly GCF_003024195.1 of Streptomyces dioscori. Taxonomy (GTDB): domain Bacteria; phylum Actinomycetota; class Actinomycetes; order Streptomycetales; family Streptomycetaceae; genus Streptomyces; species Streptomyces dioscori. The sequence goes on along the minus strand of NZ_KZ679049.1, from coordinate 336,459 downwards.
GCCGAACTCGCCCTGGAGGCAGGCCTTCCCGAGCATCTGTTCCAGGTCCTGCCGGGCGCGGGCCCCGTCACGGGTGACGCGCTCGTCGAGCACCCCGGTGTCGCGAAAATCGTCTTCACGGGATCGACGACCGTGGGCAAACAGGTGCTCGCCAAGGGGGCGGCCCTGCTCAAGCGCGTCACCCTCGAACTCGGCGGCAAGAGCCCCAACATCGTCTTCGCCGACGCCGACATCGAGGCCGCCGCGGCAGCCACCCCGATGTCCTTCCTCGACAACTCCGGCCAGGACTGCTGCGCCCGCACCCGCATCCTCGTCCAGCGTCCGGCGTACGACCGTTTCCTCGAACTCCTCGCCCCCGCGATCGAGTCCGTCGTCGTCGGCGACCCGTCCGACGAGAAGACCGCCATGGGCCCGCTGATCTCCCGGGCCCAGCTGGAACGCGTACGGTCGTACGTCACCGACGACCTGGCGGGTATCCGGGGCACCGCGCCCGACGGGCCCGGCTTCTGGTTCCCGCCCACCGTCCTGACCGGGGTCGAGCCCCACGCGCGCGTGGCCGTCGAAGAGGTCTTCGGGCCGGTCGCCGTGGTCCTCCCCTTCGAGGACGAGGCCGACGCGATCCGGCTCGCCAACGCCACCGACTACGGCCTCGCGGGCTCCATCTGGACCCGGGACGTGGGCCGCGCCCTGCGCGTGTCGAGCGCCGTCCGCGCCGGGAACCTGTCCGTCAACTCCCACTCCAGCGTCCGCTACTGGACCCCCTTCGGCGGCTTCAAACAGTCCGGCATCGGCCGCGAACTCGGCCCGGACGCCCTGACCGCCTTCACCGAGACCAAGAACGTCTTCATCAGCACGGAGGGCCCCGCACAGTGACCTCATCGACCCCGGCCGCCTCGACGGCCGCCTCGACGGCCTCATCGACCGACGCCGTCGTCTGCCGCCGCCTCGTCGGCCGTACCGCCGTCATCACGGGCGCGGGCAGCGGGATCGGCCTCGCCACCGCGCGCCGGCTCGCCTCCGAGGGCGCCCATGTCGTCTGCGGCGACGTCGACGAGACCCGGGGCCGGGCCGCCGCGGAGGAGATCGGCGGGATCTTCGTCAAGGTGGACGTCACCGACCCCGACCAGGTCGAAGAGCTCTTCCGGACCGCGAACGACACCTACGGGTCCGTCGACATCGCCTTCAACAACGCGGGCATCTCACCGCCCGACGACGACTCGATCCTGGAGACCGGGCTGGAGGCCTGGAAGCGCGTCCAGGAGGTCAACCTCACCTCCGTGTACCTGTGCTGCAAGGCCGCGATCCCCTACATGCGGCGCCAGGGCAAGGGGTCCATCATCAACACCGCGTCCTTCGTGGCCCGGATGGGCGCCGCGACCTCGCAGATCTCGTACACCGCGTCCAAGGGCGGCGTGCTGGCGATGACCCGTGAGCTGGGCGTGCAGTTCGCCCGCGAGGGCATCCGGGTCAACGCCCTGTGCCCCGGGCCGGTCAACACCCCCCTTCTCCAGGAGCTGTTCGCCAAGGACCCGGAGCGGGCCGCGCGACGGCTCGTGCACATCCCGCTCGGGCGGTTCGCGGAGGCGGACGAGATCGCCGCCGCGGTGGCCTTCCTCGCCAGCGACGACTCCTCGTTCGTCAACGCCACGGACTTCCTGGTGGACGGCGGGATCTCGGGCGCGTACGTCACACCGCTGTAGGGCCCGTCGGGACACCGCCCCAGGGCCTGTCGGGACACCACCGCAGGCCCGTCGGGCGGACGGCCCTGTGCCCGCGCCGGACACGTCCTAGAGTGCCGGGATGAGTATGACGACCCCGCCCGGCTGGTACCGGGACCCCTCCGCCCCGCACACGGAGCGCTGGTGGGACGGGACCGCCTGGACCGAGCACCGCCGAGCCCCCGGGACAGAGCAGCAGGGACACCAACAGCAGCAACTGCAGCAGTCGCACCCGCAGTCGTACGGTCCCGCCCCGACGGTGCCCATGCCGGCGGCCGACGGCTCCGGACGGGCGAAGGCGGTCGCCCTCACCACCGCGGCGGCCGTCCTGGTCGCGGCCATCGTCACGGGTGCCGTCGTCCTGAGCAAGGACGACGGCGACGGCGACCCCGGGGCGATAGCCGCGCCCACGACCTCCGTACCGGCGGACCCGCCGTCCTCGTCCTCTTCCTCGGAGGCCGCCCCGGAGCCGTCCGCCGATCCCGGCCGCGTCGTGGACGAGCTGAACGGCATCACCCTGCCCCTCCTCGACGGCTGGGCCAGGCCCGAGAACGTGTCCGACACCGATGTCGTGATGACCACACCAGGGACGTACGACTGTCCGGGCGACGACGGCCTCTGCCGCCACGGCACGGTCTTCTCGCGCACGGTGACCGCGAACGACGAGAAGTCCACCGCGGCGCTCGCCCGGGACGACATCTCCGACGCGGCCGATCTGGCGTACGACCGCAACAAGATCGACGAGCGGCCCTTCCACGGCATCACGTCCCACCGGCTGGTAGAGCAGGGCCAGGTCGCGGTCGCTGGGCGCACCGGGTACTTCGTGCGCTGGCGTGTCAGGACCGAGGCGGGGCCCGGCGGTTACGTCCAGTCGATGGCGTTCCCGTCCAGCGTCGGCTCGGAGTCGCTGGTCATGGTGCGGTACGTCTTCGACGCGGGCGCGGAGGGGCCGCCGCTCGCCGACATGGACCGGATCACCAAGGGGATCCGGCCCGTCGGCGACGCGGACACCGGCGGGGGCGTGGGCAGCAGCATCGGACCCACGCAGTAGCGCCCCGCCGGTGTCCCCGGCCCGGGTGGCGTCCCTCCGGGCCCGGACCACAGGAACGGGTGCCTCGGGGCCTAGAGGAACGTGTGACCCTCGCCGCGGTACGTCGGCACCGACGCCGTCACCCTGTCGCCCTCCACGAGATGCAGCACGTCGAACCGCTCGCACAGCTCCCCGGCCTTCGCGTGCCGGAACCACACCTTGTCGCCGATCAGCAGATCGTCGGCGGGCGAGCCGAGCAGGGGCGTCTGCACCTCGCCCGCGCCCTCCTGGGAGTCGTACTTCAACCCCTCGGGGAGGTACGGCACCGGCAGCCGGTCGGGGCCGGGGGCGCCCGACGCCGGGTAGCCGCCGCCGAGGACCGTCACCACGCCGACGCCCGGCCGGCGCACGACGGGCTGCGCGAAGAGCGCGGCCGGACGCCCGCTGAACGACGTGTAGTTGTCGAAGAGACGTGGGACGTACAGCCCCGATCCCGCCGCGATCTCCGTCACCGAGTCCTCGGCCGCGGTGTGCTGGACACTGCCCGTGCCACCGCCGTTGACGAACTCCAGGTCCGGCGCGACCGCCCGGACCGCCCGCACGACGTCCGCGCGGCGCTGCGCCAGCTCCTTGCGGGCCGTCGCCTGCATCAGCCGGATCGCACGCGACCGCAAAGGGCGCCCCCGCAGGGCGTCGCCCACCCCGGCGATGTGTCCCTCGTACGCCATGATCCCGACGAGCCGGAAACCGGGCCGGCGGGCGACCGTACGCGCCATGTCGGCGACCTGGGCGGCGGAGTACAGGGGCGAGCGGCGGGCGCCGACGCGGACCCGGCCGCCGAACATCTTCAGCGCGGTGTCCAACTCCAGGCAGACGCGCACCTCTTCGCGTCCGCCGTCCCTAGCGTCGTCGATCAGTTGCAACTGCGCAGGGTCGTCGATCATGACGGTCACGGCGGCGGCGAGTTTGGGATCACCGGTGAGTGTCGCGTACGCGGTCCGGTCGGCGGACGGGTAGGCGAGCAGTACGTCGTCGAAACCGGAGCGGGCCAGCCACAGCGACTCGTCGAGCGTGTAGGACATCAGTCCGGCGAAACCGTCGCGGGCGAGGACGCGTTCGAGCAGGGCCCGGCAGCGCACCGACTTGCTCGCGACGCGTACGGGTTTGCCCGCCGCCCGCCGGACGAGGTCGTCCGCGTTGGCGTCGAAGGCCTCCAGGTCCACGATCGCGACGGGGGCGTCGAGGTGGGCGGTGGCCCGGTCGTATCGGGCTCGGTCTGCGGCGCGGGCTGTCATGTGCGAAGCCTGCCAGACCGGATTACCGCAGGGTAGGGGGACGTTCCGGGCAGATGCCCCGGGCCTGCGGACTGGTTCCCACGGGCATGGCGTCAGCCCGTAGAGTGACGCGCACGCAAGCGGGGAACGGATCCGGAGGGGTTCCTTCGGTCAGTCTCGGTCGTCCGGGGTCGAGGAAACGGGGGGTGCATGAGCACGGAAGCGCGCCGCGCCTCCATTCCTCCGCGTCCGGCGACGCCGCCGGGGACGCCTGCGGGGACGCCTGCGGCGGACGGTGACCGCGACCCTTCGGAGTGGCCCGGAAACACGGACCGGCGACCGCCTGCACCCTCGCCTTCGCCTTCGCCTTCGCCTTCGACGTCGAAGGCGGCCTCGGCCTCGGATCGTGATGGCGGGGAGTCCACCGGGGGCGGCTGGTTCGGACCGCGCCGCCCTGTCGGGGCGCCGCCGCGACCGCGCACCTCCGAGGAAGCGGCGCCCACCGGAACAACGCGCTTCCCGAACCTCCGCCCCGGCGAGAGCGGACAGCGCCCCCTTCCTGAGACGGCCTCGCCCCCGCAGGCTTCGACCCGCTACCCGGACACTCCGCCGGCCCCTCCGGGGAACGCCGAGTGGGCGGGCGTCACGCCGCGCCCCGGCACCGGGGCGGACGCGGCCCGTGCCGCTGCCCCAGCGCGCCCCACGACGGAGCCGCGTGCCCCCATGGCAGGCGCCGAGTGGTCGAGCGCCGCACCGGGCGTCCCCTCGGCACAGCCCCCGTCGCGTTCCGCCGCGCGTCCGGCGGACGCAGGGGGTACGCAGTCGGGTCCGGGCACGACTCCCGGGCGGCCCCCGCGTTCCGACCAGCAGGATTTCCCGCTCCGCCCCGCGAACGAACCCGGCGCCCCGTCGACCACCCGACGCCCCGAGGTCCCACCACGTCCCACGAGCGCCCCGCACCCCACGCCGCCGAACGACCCGGAACGGCCGCCCCGCCCGGCGACGAAGCCCCGGACAAACACCGCCGACACCGCGCAACGCCCCGGCACCGACCGAACCGAGCCCCGTACGACCGAGCTCGGAGCGCCGGGCGCTGACTTCGCGCGACGGCCCGCCCCCGATCGGGCCGAGTCCCGTGCGGTGGGCGGCGACGCCGCGCAGTGGCTTGGCGGGGCCCCAGCTCGTCCTGCGACCGCGCCCGGAGCCGCCGACGGCAGCTCCGCGCAGCGGCCCGGCGCCGCTCGGGGCGAGTCCCGGGCGGCCGGTGGCGACACCGCGCCGCGGCCCGTCGCCGGAGCGGCTGGTGGCGACAGCACGCAGTGGTCCGGTGCGGCCCCGGCCCGTCCTCCGGGCGCGCCCGGAGGGGTCGGCGGCGGCTACGCGCAACGGCCCGGCGCCGATCGGGCCGAGCCCCGAACGGCCGGTGGCACCTCAGGGCAGCGACCCGACCGGAGCGAGTCCCGTGCGGCCGGTGATGACGTCGGTCAGGGGGCCGGTGGCGGGCCGTCGTTGCGGGCCTTCGCGCCGCCGCCGGTGCCCGGGGCCCATCAGGCCTTCGTGGGGCGGGGTGGGGCGGACGCGCAGCCTCCGTCGGAGACCACGACCCGGTTGCGGCCCGTTCCCGCCGAGCCTGCCCCGGCGCCGCCGCGTACGGCTCCGTCCGGCAGGGCGATGTCCGGGCCCGGTGAGCCGTTCATCGGGGAGTCCTTCACCGGGGAGCCCTTCGCGGGTGCGGTCCGGCACGCACCCGCGCCCCCCGCCGAGCCGCCGCTCAGGCCGTTCGTGTCCCTCGCGGACCCGGACACGTACGACGCCGACACCGCGCGGGTGCGTCCGACGGGCCCCCGCCGGCGCAGCAGCGTGGCCGCCGCCGCGGCCTGCGTGGTGCTGGGGCTCGGGCTCATCGGCGGTGCGCTGACCGGGAGTTGGCTCACCGGGGACAGCTCGGACGGAGCCGGGAAGCCGGACGCGTTCACCGCGGCCGGCGACCTCTGGCACAGCGTGCCCGTCGACGAACTCTTCCCGCCCACGGTCAAGGGCGACGGCGCGGGCCCCGGCGGCTCCGACCGCACCTGGACCCGTATCGCCGTCGCCCCCGACAGCGGCTGCGGCGACGCCTTCGACCCGCTCCTGCAGAAGGCCCTCGCGCCCGCCGGCTGCCTGCGCCTCCTGCGGGCCACGTACACGGACGCGACCCGCAGCCACGTCACCACGGTCGGCCTGCTGTTCACGAAGGCGGACTCCGCCGCCATGGCCGTACTGCACCGCCGCTTCGAGGAGCAGAAGCTCGACAGCCGGGGCGACCTCATGCCCCGTACGTACGCGGCGAAGGGCACCGTCGCCGAGGGCTTCGGTGACGGCCAGCGCGCGTCGTGGGCCCTGTCGGTCCTGACCGACGCCCCGGTCGTCACCTACGCGGTCTCCGGCTTCGCCGACGGCCGTCCCGTCGGCGAGCCGCAGCCCGCCGCGGACGCGATGAAGGCCGGCGCCACCACCGCGCCCGCCCAGGCGGGCCTCGGCCACGACGCGCAGGGCCTCGCCGACCGCGTCGAGCGCAGCCTCCGCAAGACCGTCGACTCGGCCACGGAGAAGCCGTCATGAGCCCCCGGACCCCGCGCGGAGCCCGCGGAGCGCCGCCCCGCGCGAGGGGCCTGCTGGTCGTCACGCTGGCCGCGGGCCTCGCCCTCCTGCCCTCCACCGCCGCCCACGCCGACGGCATCCGCGCCAAGCAGTGGGCGCTGGAGGCGATGCACACGACCGAGGCGTGGCAGACGACGAAGGGCGCGGGCATCACCGTCGCCGTCCTCGACACGGGTGTCGACGACGAACACCCCGACCTCGCGGGCAACGTCCTCGACGGCAAGGACATGGTCGGTTTCGGCGCCGGCCGCGGAGACCGCCCCTGGGCCCGGCACGGCACGGCGATGGCCGGCATCATCGCGGGCCACGGACACGGCTCGGGCAGCGACGAGGGAGTCATGGGCATCGCCCCCGAGGCGAAGATCCTCCCGGTCCGCGTGATCCTCGAAGACGGCGACTCGGCCCGCGGCAAGGCCCGCAACACCCGCGGCAACGCCCTCGCCGAAGGCATCCGCTGGGCCGCGGACCACGGCGCCGACGTCATCAACCTCTCCCTCGGCGACGACTCCAAGTCCGCCCACCCGGAGCCCGCCGAGGACGCCGCCGTGCAGTACGCCCTGAAGAAGGGCGCCGCCGTCATCGCCTCGGCCGGCAACGGCGGCGAGAAGGGCGACCACATCTCGTACCCGGCGGCCTACCCGGGTGTGATCGCCGCGACCGCCGTCGACCGCTACGGGACCCGCGCCTCGTTCTCCACCCGCCGCTGGTACGCCACGGTCAGCGCCCCCGGCGTCGACGTGGTGATAGCCGATCCGGACCGCAAGTACTACGAGGGCTGGGGCACCAGCGCCGCCTCGGCCTTCGTCTCCGGGGCCGTCGCCCTGGTCAAGGCCGCGCACCCCGGGCTGTCCCCGGCGCAGATCAAGGACCTCCTTGAGGACACGGCCCGCAACGCACCCTCCGGCGGCCGTGACGACTCCCTGGGATACGGCTTCGTGGACCCGGCGGCCGCCATCAAGGCGGCGGCCGGTCTGAAGCCGGAGAACCTGAGGGCGGCGGCCAACTCCGACCAGTACTTCGGCAAGGGCCCCGACACCGCCGAGGACGACGGACCCTCGACCGCCTGGGCAGGCCCCCTGGCGGGCAGCGTCGGCGGCGTCCTCCTCGTCATGGCGACCATCCTCTGGCGAGGCAGCAGACGGCCCCGCCACCCCGACACCCCGTAAGCCGCCACTCCGACATCCCGTAAGCCTCAGCGACCTGCGGCGAGCCTCAGTTCTCGGAGGGCTCCGTCAGGGCGCGCACTGCGGCCTTCGCCGCCGCCTCCACCATCGAGATCCCCTCGGCCTTCGTGGAGTTGCCGTCCGACAGCACCGCGACGAGGTACTCGCGGCCGTCCGCCTCCACCCGCCCGACGCTGTTGATGTCCCACAGTCCGGTCGCGGTCCGCGGCAGCCACCCGTTCTTCAGGGCGAACCCGGCCGGCCCCGCGGCCGACACCCCCCAGTCCTGCCCCGCGGCGATGTCACCCATCAGCCCCCGCAGATACGACCGGGAGCCCGCGTCCAGCTCCGAGTCGGCCGTATCCCCGAACACCTGCCCCAGCAGGGTGAGTTGATCGGCGGCCGTGGTCTGCGTCAGTCCCCACAGCGCTCCGTCGCCGCCCTCGGTGTCGTCGAGGCCGAGACGCGCGTTGGCCGCCGCCAGCCCCCGCGCCTGACCGATCGCCTTCCACAGCGCGGTGGCGGACGCGTTGTCGCTGTCGCGGATCATCGCGGAGGCGTACGTCCTCTCCTGCGCGGTGAGCTCCCGCCCCGCGTCCTGCGCCTGCAGCAGCAGCGCGGCCAGGATGTCGGCCTTCACGATGCTCGCGGTGTCGAAGGCCGCGTCCCCGTACACCGCGCTCAGCCCGGACTCCGTGTCCAGCACCGCCACCGACAGCCGCGCACCGGCCTCCACAGGGACGGACTCCATCGCCTCGGCGAGCAGCGCGTCCCCGGACACGGAGGCGGGCTCCGCCGACGTGGGTGCCGTCACAGGTTCCACGGTCGCCTCCTTGGTGGCTGTCGTCCGGGACGCCGAGGAGGATACGAGTTCACCGGCGTCGTGCGCCCGCGCCGTCACGTACACCGTCCCCGAGGCCGTGGCGCCGAGCAGGACGAGGGAGGCGATCGCCGCGTGCCCGAGCGGCCTGGCGCGGGACGGGCGGTCACCGTGCCGGCGTGCTCTGTGAGGGAACATGCCGCGAGCCTGGGGCGTGCCACTGTGCGCCCGGTTAGACGCGTGTGAGAAGCGTGTCAGGGATCGCTGAGAAACCCCTGAGTCCGGTGAACAGCCTGTTTCCGGGACGGACAGGCGCGGGCAGGGACGGGCAAAGCGCGCGGTCGGCCGGCGGATCAAGCGGTCGGCCCGGCGGATCAGCTGGGCGGGCGCCACCGATAGGCTCGGCTCCCGTGGCGAACAAGAACATCCCCGACCCCGGTTTCTCCGACGACGACGGCTCCGCCGACCCCCGGCTGAGCGCGGCGCTCGCGGCCTGGGCCGAGGACAGGTCCGCGCACGGCCCCGTCCTGGCGGCCCTCAAGGACGCGCGGCTCCTCGTACCGGTCGTCGCCGTGCTCGGCGAGGTCGAGGAGGACGAGAACGGTCTGCGCCGCGAGAAGACCAGCGACATGGCCGTCCCCACCCTGAAGGCCGGCGACCGCACCGCGCTGCCCGCCTTCACCTCCACGGAGTCGCTGGCCCGCTGGGACCCGGCGGCCCGCCCCGTCGCCGTACCCCTGCGCCAGGCCCTCCAGGCCGCCGCGCACGAGAAGGCCGACACGGTCGTCCTGGACCTGGCGGGACCGGTCGCGTACGAGCTGACAGGACCGGCGCTGCTGGCGCTCGCCGAGGGGCGTACGACGACGGACCCGCTGGCCGACCCCGCCGTGGTCGCCGCGGTACGCGCCGCGGTCGCCGCCGAGCCCCTGGTGCTGCGCGCCCACCTCGGCCCCGGGCGGGCCGACGGCACCCTGGCCCTCGTGCTGGACCCGGCCGCCGACCCGGCCGGCGCCGCGCAGGCCGTCGCCCGGCGGCTCGCGGCCGACGAGACACTGAGGGCCCGCCTGGTGCGCGGCCTCGACCTGGCACTCCTGCCGGCCGAGGCGACGCCACCGGGCGAGCCCCTGTACGTACGCCAGTAGATACGCCCCGTGCGAGGAGGCGGTCGGTATCAGCCGTAGACCGGACCCGTGTACTTCTCGCCCGGGCCCTGGCCCGGCTCGTCCGGGACCAGCGACGCCTCGCGGAACGCCAGCTGCAGCGACTTCAGGCCGTCGCGCAGCGGCGAGGCGTGGAAGGAGCTGATCTCGGTCGCGCTCGCGTCGAGCAGCCCGGCCAGGGCGTGGACCAGCTTGCGGGCCTCGTCGAGGTCCTTGTACTTGTCGCCCTCCTCGGACAGGCCGAGCTTCACGGCGGCGGCGCTCATCAGGTTCACGGCGACCGTGACCAGGACCTCGACCGCGGGGACCTCGGCGATGTCGCGGGTCATGTCGTCGAAACCGGGGGACTCAGGAGGGGTGTCACTCATGCCCCACACGATAGGCCCCGGCCCGCCGGGCCCCGCCCGCGGGAGACGCGTACACCCCGCGCGCGCGAGAGCCGGAACCGGTGCGCGCACACCGATTCGCACCACCCGGGGGGAACTGCTAACCTTGTGTAACGACCGGCCGGACACTCCTGTGCCCGGCCCACAAGTGGAGGCTCCGAACTCCCACCCGACCATCCTCCGGGAAGGCGGGTCACCCGGTCAGGCGGCCCCCATCGTTCCGTACGGACGATGGAGCCGCTGGATATGCGCCCCGCGGTTGACCGCGGCGGTGCTCCGGTCATCCTTGGAGCCACCGCCTGTGTCCCGTCCGGGGCATTTTTCATGTCCCATGGCGGTTGGTTCAGTGAGAAGACGTACGCGAGCTGTCTGCCAGACAGCCGTGTGGTGCTATCCGAGGAGGATCCATCAGCGCCGAGCCCCGCATCAACGACCGGATTCGCGTTCCCGAGGTACGACTTGTCGGTCCCAGCGGTGAGCAGGTCGGGATTGTTCCGCTTGCCAAGGCCCTGGAGCTTGCGCAGGAGTACGACCTCGACCTGGTCGAGGTGGCCGCGACCGCGCGTCCGCCGGTCTGCAAGCTCATGGACTACGGCAAGTTCAAGTACGAGTCGGCCATGAAGGCCCGTGAGGCGCGCAAGAACCAGGCGCACACGGTCATCAAGGAGATGAAGCTCCGGCCGAAGATCGACCCGCACGACTATGACACCAAGAAGGGTCACGTCGTCCGGTTCCTCAAGCAGGGCGACAAGGTCAAGATCACGATCATGTTCCGTGGTCGCGAGCAGTCCAGGCCGGAACTCGGCTACCGACTGCTGCAGCGGCTCGCCTCGGACGTCGAGGACCTCGGGTTCGTCGAGTCGAACCCGAAGCAGGACGGCCGAAACATGATCATGGTTCTCGGCCCGCACAAGAAGAAGACAGAGGCGATGGCCGAAGCCCGCGAGGCCCAGGCGGCCCGCAAGGCGGAGGCGAAGGCCAACCCGGGCAAGTCGCAGAACCACGCGGGTGACGACATCTCCGACGAGGAGGTCGCCGCGACCGAGGCCGCAGAGGCCCCGGCCGAGGCTCCCGCCGAAGCCTGATCCCGGGGTGCGAGTCCCAGGGGTTTCCGGACGCGAGTCCGGGGACGTCAACCGATACATATGACGTTCCGTTGTGCCCGGTCTGACGACCGGGCACAGGAACGCCACCGACGAGGAGAGAACGGCGCCATGCCGAAGAACAAGTCGCACAGCGGTGCCAGCAAGCGCTTCAAGATCACCGGCTCCGGCAAGGTGCTCCGCGAGCGTGCCGGCAAGCGCCACCTGCTTGAGCACAAGTCGTCGCGCGTGACGCGCCGCCTCACCGGCAACGCCGAGATGGCCCCGGGCGACGCCAAGAAGATCAAGAAGCTTCTCGGCAAGTGACGTCCGGCGCTTCGGCGCCGCACGTCAGGACCGGGACCCAGTCGATTTCGGACCGTGTGACGACCACCACGGTCCCGCTACAAGGAGTTAACAAGTGGCACGCGTCAAGCGGGCAGTCAACGCCCACAAGAAGCGCCGGGCGATCCTCGAAGCCGCCAGCGGCTACCGCGGTCAGCGTTCGCGTCTGTACCGCAAGGCCAAGGAGCAGGTCACCCACTCCCTGGTCTACAACTACAACGACCGCAAGAAGCGCAAGGGCGACTTCCGCCGGCTGTGGATCCAGCGCATCAACGCTGCGGCCCGCCAGAACGGCATGACGTACAACCGCCTCATCCAGGGTCTGAACGCCGCCAACATCGAGGTGGACCGCAAGATCCTCGCGGAGCTGGCCGTCAACGACGCGGGCGCGTTCGCCGCGCTCGTCGAGGTCGCGCAGAAGGCTTTGCCGTCGGACGTCAACGCGCCCAAGGCTGCGTGACGCTGGCGCTGGCCTCGGCCGGAACCTGTGTGTGGGCTCGCTCGCCTCACGGCTGCGGGCCCACATTTGTTTTGTTCTCATGTGGTTTCTTCTCGCTGCGCGTGGAGTCGGCCGGATCGGCACCGCCGGAATCCGCCGTCGTGGCAGAGCACCGCCGCGGCGGAAACAACAGAGGGCGCTCCGCCGCTGCCCGTGAACCGAAGGTGAAGCCATGCCCACCGGCCCCGAGCTGATCTCCCCCCGCTCGCAGCGCGTCTCCGCCGCCCGGCGGCTCGCCAGGCGCAGCTTCCGGGGCAAGGAGCGGCTGTTCCTCGCCGAGGGCCCCCAGGCCGTACGGGAGGCCGCCGCCCACCGCGTCGGCGGCGAACCCGCGCTCGTCGAACTGTTCGCCACGGTCGACGCCGCCGAGCGGTACGCCGACATCGTGGGGGAGGCCCGGGACGCCGGAGCCCGGCTGCACCTCGCCGACGACGACGTGATCGCGGACATCTCGACGACCGTCACCCCGCAGGGACTCGTCGGCATCTGCCGCTTCCTGGACACCCCCTTCGAAGAGATCGTCGCGGCCCGGCCCAAGCTGGTCGCCGTCCTGGCGCACGTCCGGGACCCCGGCAACGCGGGCACCGTGCTGCGCTGCGCCGACGCGGCCGGCGCCGACGCCGTCGTCCTCACCGACGCCTCCGTCGACCTCTACAACCCCAAGTCCGTACGGGCGTCGGTCGGCTCGCTGTTCCACCTGCCCGTCGCGGTCGGCGTCCCCGTGGAGCAGGCCGTGCAAGGGCTCAGGGACGCCGGCGTACGCATCCTGGCCGCCGACGGCGCGGGCGAGGACGACCTCGACGACGAACTCGACAAGGGCACCATGGGCGGGCCGACCGCCTGGGTCTTCGGCAACGAGGCGTGGGGGCTCCCGGCGGAGACGCGTGCGCTGGCGGACGCCGTCGTGCGCGTACCGATCCACGGCAAGGCCGAAAGCCTGAACCTCGCGACGGCCGCCGCCGTATGTCTCTACGCGTCGGCTCGCGCGCAGCGTGCCCGCCGTGCTCGTTCCTGAGGGGGTCCGTCCGGTCACTCCCAGCTAGTAGGGTGACGGGCCCGGGGACCCGCCCCCCAAGCTCTCGGCTGCGCTTGAGCAGGGAGGTTGGCCCCGGATGCCGGACGAGAGGTGGGGTACGGGGATGAGTGTCGGCACGAGCGGTGCGCAGAGCGCGCTGCGGGCACACGAGGTGCGGAGCGCGCCCGCGCCCCGGCACGCCGATCCCGCGAGCATCCAAGAGCTCGGCATCGACCCCGACGACCTCCCCGACGGCCTCGTGATCGCCGACGAACGCGGCCGGGTGATCTGCTTCAACGCCGCCGCCGCCCGGATCACCGCCACCCCGGCCGCCGAGGCACTCGGCCACCATCTGGAGCGGGCCCTGCCCCTGGAGGACCTCGAAGGCCGCCGCTGGTGGCAGCTGACGGACCCGTACGGCGGACTCGCGATCCGGGTCGGGCAGCCCGAGCGCAACCTCCTGCTTCCCGGCGGCCGCGAGGTCCTGGTCACGGCGCGGTACGTACGGGTGCGGCCCACCGGACCGGTCCGCCGGGTCGTCGTCTCGCTCCGCGACACCGAGGGCCGCCGCCGCACCGAGCGCAGCCACGCCGAGCTGATCGCCACGGTCGCCCACGAACTGCGCTCGCCGCTCACCTCCGTCAAGGGCTTCACCGCCACACTGCTCGCCAAGTGGGAGCGCTTCACCGACGACCAGAAGAAGCTGATGCTGGAGACGGTCGACGCGGACGCCAACCGGGTCACCCGCCTCATCGCCGAACTCCTCGACATCTCCCGCATCGACTCCGGGCGCCTTGAGGTACGGCGGCAGCCGGTGGACATAGGCGCCGCCGTCGGCCGCCACATCCAGGCGTACGTGGCCTCAGGACAGTCCGCCGACCGCTTCCTGCTGCGCATCGGCCAGCCGCTGCCCGACCTGTGGGCCGACCCCGACAAGGTCGACCAGGTCCTCAGCAATCTGCTGGAAAATGCGGTGCGGCACGGCGAGGGAACCGTCACCATCGACGTGGAGCCCGCGCCGTCGCCCCGCGAAGGGGAGGACGTCTGCACGTCGGTCACGGTGAGCGACGAGGGCCCCGGAATCCCGGAGGAGTCCATGAACCGCGTCTTCACCCGCTTCTGGCGGGGCAGCAAGCGCGGCGGCACCGGCCTCGGGCTGTACATCGTCAAGGGCATCGTCGAAGCCCACGGCGGCACCATCACCGTCGGCCGCGCCCCCGAGGGCGGCGCACAGTTCCGATTTACGCTGCCCGTGGGCACCCCGGCGTATCTGCAGTAACGCCGAAGCGGCCCCCACGGGCGCATTCGCACACCCGGCCCGGCCCGGACCAGGCGTCCGAGCCGGGCACTCACCCCCGTTAGACTTGGCCTTTGGCACTTTTGTGTCCCCATTTCAGGGACAGGGCTTTTCAGGGACACAGCGTCCCGCGAGTCACGACGGGGACCGTCGGCCAACCAATCGGAAGCACGGGAAGAGATGTCGGCACCGAACAAGTCGTACGACCCTGTTGAGGTCGAGGCACTGAAACCGGAAGAGATCGAGCGCATGCGGGACGAGGCGCTCGCCGCCTTCGCCGCCGCCGGTGACCTCGACACGCTCCAGGAGGCCAAGGTCGCCCACACCGGGGGCGCCTCGCCGCTGGCCCTCGCCAACCGCGAGATCGGCGCCCTGCCCCCGCACGCCAAGGCCGCCGCCGGCAAGCTCGTCGGCCAGGCCCGCGGCGCGGTGAACAAGGCACTCGCCGCCCGCCAGGTCGAACTGGAGGCCGAGCGGGACGCCCGTGTGCTGGTCGAGGAGGCCGTGGACGTCACGCTGCCCCACGACCGCGTACCGGCCGGCGCCCGGCACCCGCTGACCACCATGATGGAGCGGGTCGCGGACGTCTTCGTGTCCATGGGATACGAGATCGCCGAGGGCCCCGAGGTCGAGGCGGAGTGGTTCAACTTCGACGCCCTCAACTTCACCCCGGACCACCCGGCCCGGCAGATGCAGGACACCTTCTTCGTCCAGGGCGCGAAGGGCGCGCGGGGCGCCGAGGGCTCCGGCGACGAGTCCGGGGTCGTGCTGCGCACCCACACCTCGCCGGTGCAGGCCCGCGCCATGCTGGACCGCGAGCCGCCCGTCTACATCGTGTGCCCCGGCCGCGTGTACCGCACGGACGAGCTGGACGCCACGCACACCCCGGTCTTCCACCAGATCGAGCTGCTCGCCATCGACGAGGGCCTGACCATGGCCGACCTCAAGGGCACCCTGGACCACATGGTCCGCTCGCTCTTCGGGGCCGACATGAAGACCCGGCTGCGGCCGAACTTCTTCCCCTTCACCGAGCCGTCCGCCGAGATGGACATGCTCTGCTACGTCTGCAAGGGCGAGTCCGTCGGCAACCCCGACCGTCCCTGCCGCACCTGCTCCAGCGAGGGCTGGATCGAGCTGGGCGGCTGCGGCATGGTCAACCCGCGGGTGCTCACCGCCTGCGGTGTGGACCCCCAGAAGTACAGCGGATTCGCCTTCGGGTTCGGCATCGAGCGGATGCTGATGTTCCGCCACAACGTCGAAGACATGCGAGACATGGTCGAGGGTGACGTCCGGTTCACCCGGCCGTTCGGGATGGAGATCTGATGCGGGTCCCGCTTTCCTGGCTGCGGGAGTACGTCGACCTCCCCGCCACCGAGACCGGCCGCGACGTGCAGGCCAAGCTCGTGTCCGCAGGCCTTGAGGTCGAGCGGGTCGAGCAGCTCGGCGCCGGCCTCAAGGGGCCGCTCGTCGTCGGCAAGGTGCTGACCATCGAGGAGCTGGAGGGCTTCAAGAAGCCCATCCGCTTCTGCACCGTCGACGTCGGCAGCGCCAACGGCACGGGTGAACCGCAGGAGATCGTCTGCGGCGCCCGCAACTTCGCCGTCGGCGACAAGGTCGTCGTGGTCCTGCCCGGCGCCGTCCTGCCCGGCGACTTCGCGATCGCCGCGCGCAAGACGTACGGCAAGACCTCGCACGGCATGATCTGCTCCGGCGACGAGCTGGGCATGGGCGACGACGGCAGCGGCGGCATCATCGTCCTGCCGCCCGAGCACGAGGTCGGCACGGACGCGATCGAGCTGCTGGAACTGGTCGACGAGGTCCTCGACATCGCCGTCACGCCCGACCGCGGCTACGCCCTGTCGATGCGCGGTGTGGCCCGTGAGGCCGCCACCGCCTACGGCCTCGACCTCCGCGACCCGGCGCTGCTCGACGTGCCCGGCCCGAACGCCTTCGGGTACCCGGTCCAGGTCGCCGACCCGCTGGGCTGCGACCGCTTCACCGCACGGACCGTCACCGGTCTGTCGCCCGAGGCGAGCTCCCCGATCTGGCTGACGCGCCGCCTCCAGAAGGCCGGCATGCGCCCGATCTCGCTGGCCGTCGACATCACCAACTACGTGATGCTGGAGCTCGGCCAGCCCCTGCACGCGTACGACCGCTCCCGCATCCAGGGTGCGATCGGGGTGCGCCGGGCCGAGCAGGGCGAGAAGCTCGTCACCCTCGACGGCGCCAAGCGCACGCTCGACGCCGGGGACCTCGTCATCACCGACGACCGCGGGCCCATCGGTCTCGCGGGTGTCATGGGCGGGGCCAACACCGAGATCGACGACACCGAGGGCACCACCACCGAGGTCGTCGTCGAGGCCGCGCACTTCGACCCGATCTCCATCGCGCGTACGGCCCGCCGGCACAAGCTGGCCTCCGAGGCGTCCAAGCGCTTCGAGCGGGGCGTCGACCCCGAGGCCGCTGCCGCCGCCGCGCAGCGCACGGTCGACCTGCTGGTCCTCCTCGCGGGCGGCACCGCCGACGCGGGTGTCACCCAGGTCATCTCCCCGTCCGCGCCGCACACCATCACCATCCCGGCGAACCACCCCGACAAGGTCGCGGGCGTCGACTACGGCCGCGAGACCGTCGTACGCCGCCTCCAGCAGGTCGGCTGCGACGTCTACGGCCAGGACGAGCTGATCGTCACCGTGCCGTCGTGGCGGCCCGACCTCACCGACCCGAACGACCTGGCCGAAGAGGTCATCCGGCTCGAAGGCTACGAGAACCTGCCCTCGACGCTGCCCAAGCCCCCCGCGGGCCTGGGCCTGACCGACCGGCAGCGGCTGCACCGCCGGGTCGGCCGCGCGCTGGCCGGCGCCGGGTACGTGGAGGCGCTGAACTACCCGTTCATCGGCACCGAGGTGCTCGACCAGCTCGGCCTGGACGCTGACGACCCGCGCCGCACCGTGGTGACGCTCGCCAACCCGCTCTCCGACGAAGAGCCCGCGATGCGTACGACGCTGCTGCCGGGGCTCCTCGGCGCGCTGCGCCGCAACGACGGCCGGGGCTCGCACGACCTCGCGCTCTTCGAGACCGGTCTGGTCTTCCGGCCGACCGGTCAGGAGCACAAGGCCGAGCGGCTGCCCGTCGACCGCCGGCCCACCGACGAGGAGATCGCCGGGATCGACTCCGCGCTGCCGCGGCAGCCGCGCCGCGCCGCCGTCGTCCTCGCGGGCGCCCGTGAGCAGGCCGGCTGGTGGGGCAAGGGCCGTCCGGCCGACTGGGCGGACGCGGTCGAGGCCGCGCGTACCGTCGCCCGGGAGGCCGGTGTCGAACTGACCGTGCGCGGTGACCGGCACGCGCCCTGGCACCCGGGGCGCTGCGCCGCGCTGTACGTCACGGTGGACGGCGTGGAGACGCTCGTCGGTCACGCCGGTGAGCTGCACCCGCGGGTCGTCAAGGCGCTGCATCTGCCGGAGCGCAGCTGCGCCATGGAGATCGAGCTCGATCTGCTGGAGCAGGCGGGCGTCGGTGTGCCGGCCGCGCCGCGCATCTCCACGTTCCCCGTCGCCACGCAGGATGTCGCGCTCGTCGTCGACCGGGACGTCCCGGCCGCCGACGTCGAGGCCGCGTTGCGTGAGGGCGCGGGTGAACTCCTGGAGTCCGTGCGGCTGTTCGACGTGTATGAGGGGGAGCAGCTCGGTGAGGGGCGGAAGTCGCTCGCTTACGCGCTGCGCTTCCGCGCGGGGGATCGCACGTTGACCGTGGACGAGGCGTCTGCCGCGCGGGATGCGGCGGTTGCCCTGGCGGGCTCGCGTACGGGGGCTGTTCTGCGGAGTTAGCTCCGCTAGTTGGTGTGGTGGCGGGGGACTGCGGTCGCTGGTCGGGTGCGGGTGCATCGTGGCCGGTCGCGCAGTTCCCCGCGCCCCTTCGGGGGCTGGGCGCGCGGGTTCCCGCGCCGCTTGAGTGCTGAGGGCGCCTCCTTGTGGGGGCGTCCTTTGTGGTGTTTGTGGGGGATCACTCATTTGGGTGACAAGTGTGGGGGGTTCGGGGTGGGCGGGGGGTGGGGTCGACAGAATCGACCCGGCCGAAGTGGCCGGTGCCTGTGCTGGACAGGGCCTAGGGGGGCCGTCGGCATGATCCGTAGCAAGGCTGGGGTGCCCCGTCGGGCGGGGCCCCGGGGGAAACACCTGACATTCGGTCGCACCAGGGCCGGCGCCCGCCGTCGGCAGCGGCTGCGCCGGCTGCTCGCGCTGGGACTGCCCACCGCCTGGGGCGCGGTGGCGATCACCTACAAACTGGCCTGTCCGCTCGCCCAGCAGAACGGGCTCGGCGCGCGGATCGCCACCTGCGCCGTGTTCTTCGCCGTCGGCACAGGACTGATCCTGCACGTCAGACGAGGGCTGCTGCGCGAGTTGCGGCAGATCCGCAGAGTGGCGGGGGCCGCTCAGGGCGTCCTCCTGCGTCCGCTGCCGCCCAGCGTCGACGGCCTGAACGTCGCCGCCGCCCAGGTCTCCGCGGACCGAGGGGCCAGTGTCGGCGGCGACCTGTACGAGGTGATCGGTACGGAGCACGGCGTCCGGGTCGTGATGGGCGACGTCCGCGGGCACGGACTGGCCGCCATCGGAACTGTCGCCGCCGTACTGGGCAGCTTCCGCGAGGCCGTCCACGACGAACCCGAACTCCCCGGCGTGCTGCGCAGACTGGAGCGTGCCATGGCCCGGCACCTCAGGGAGCGAGCCAAGGCCGGGCACCCCTCGTCCGGGCCGTCCGGACCCGACCCCGACAGCCCGGTCGCCGAGGAGTTCGTCACCGTGCTGCTGCTGGAGATCGGCCGCGACGGCGAGATGCGCGCCCTCAACTGCGGGCATCCATGGCCGTATCTGCTGCGCGGGGGCGGGGGCGGGGCCGGGGGAGGGGACCGGGTGGAGCATCTGGGGTTCGGTGATCCGCTGCCGCCGCTCGGGGCCTTCCCGCTCCCGACCGAACTGCCCGTCGTCCGCTGCGGACCCCTGCTGCCGGGCGAGGCACTGTTCCTGTACACGGACGGTGTCGAGGACGCCCGCGACAGCCAGGGCCGCTTCTTCCCCCTCCCCGCCGCCCTGACCGAGGCGACCCGCACCCACCCGACCGCCCCCCAGGAGGTCCTGGGCACGGTCTTCACCCAGCTGCTGGCCCACGCAGACGGTTTCCCGACGGACGACGTGGCCCTGTTGGTAGTGGCCAACGGCAGAACCCAGGTTCAGACAGCCCACCGAGAGCAACTGGCAACGCCCCTCTAGGGGCGCGGGGCTGTGACATATGCGGCTCCGCCGCGTGAGCGCGACCAGCCACATCGAACCCGCACCCGACAGCAAACGCCCAGTTGCCAAGCCCAGCCCAGTGGAACGGCACCGTCCGCCCGCCACGGAGTGTCGGGCAGGCAGCGGGACGGACGGCGTAATTCCGGGCCGCCGCACTGTACGAGGGGGAGCCGGCGGCCCGGCCGGCCTCTTGCGAGGCAGTTCAGTCAACCGGCTCACCACTCTCCGCGACAGCGCGCACACTGCCCGGATCCGGGCACTCCGTTCACACCCCGTGTGAAGGGAGAGGCGCTAGGTTGAAAAGCACCGTCTGCACCCAGCCATCGGATGGCCTTCATGCAGCCCAACACTCTGCTCGACGCGATCCTCGACGAGGCCGGAATCTCCCACGCGGGACTCGCGGCCCATGTGAACCAGGCAGGACGGGTGCGCGGTCTCGCACTCCGCTACGAACACACCGCCGTGGCCCGTTGGTTGAAGGGCCAGCGCCCCCGCGGCCAGGTGCCCGACCTGATCTGCGAGGTCCTCGCCACCCGCCTCCAACGGCCCGTCACGCTCGACGACATCGGCCTCGGCGTACCCGGCGAACCGGCCACACCGCACGGTACGACGCTCTCCGGCTTCGTCGAGCGGGCCACCGCCCTGTGGCGCTCCGACGAACAGCAGCGCCCGCACATACTGGGCGCCCCCGCCGTCACCGGCACACCCGCCGTGATGCCCGTGTGGGAGTGGGAGAATCCGCCGGAGGACGTGGACGTCTCACGCGGCGGACGGCACCGCGTCCGCATGTCCGACATCGAGATGCTGCGCGCCGCCCGCGCCCACTACGAGCAGATGTACCGCAAGGCCGGCGGCGTCGCGACCCGTACGCGCATCGTCGGATTCCTCAACTCCGAGACCGCGCCGCTCCTGCGCGGCAGCTACACCGACGCCACCGGCCGGCAGCTCCACCGGGCCACCGGCGGCCTGGTGGCGATCGCCGGCATCTGCGCGTACGACTCCGACGCGCACGGGCTCGCCCAGCGCTACTTCCACCAGGCGCTCAGGCTCGCGAAGGCCAGCGGGGACAGGGGACTCGGCGCCTATGTGATCGCACTGCTCGTCAACCAGGCGCTGTTCATGCGTGAGCACCGGCAGGCGGTCGCCTTCGCCGAGGCCGCGCTGCGCGCCGCGGGGCGCCACATCACGCCGGCGCTCGCGTCGGACCTCTCCGCGATGCAGGCCAAGGCGTACGCGCACCTCGGTGACGGCAGCAGCGCGCTGTCCTGCATCCGGCGGGCCGAGCAGGCCGCCGACCGCATCCGGCGCGGCTACGAGCCGGACGAGACCGGTTATGTCCAGCCCGGTCTGGTCAATGTGCAGGTGGCGGAGGCGCTGTTGAGCCTCGGCGACCTGAGCGCCGCCCAGGAGCACGCCGCGGCAGCCGTGGACAACCCGGCGCACGACCGGGGCAGGGTGCACCGGCTCGCCATGCTCAGCCAGATCGAACTGCGCCAGGGCAACGCCGACAGAGCGGTGGTCACCGCGGTCGAAATGGCCGAACGGGCCCGGGGGATGGAGTCCCAGCGGCTGCGCGACAGACTGCGGGCGGTACGCGAACACCTGGTGGCCAGCGGATGCGCGGGCACCTCCGAGGCCGCCGAACTCATCGACGGAGCGCTGCGCGTGCCGCTCTAGGAACAGCTCCGACCATCGACCGTCCCGACCGCCCGGGGGGCCACGAGCTCTCCCGGCGGCTGCCTCTGCGCCTGCCACTGCGCCGGTAGCGGCCCACTGCGAGCCTGCTGTGCGGACACTCCTGCTGCGATATTGCCACCTACCCGTCGAAAGGTGGCAGAAAAGTGCAGTGGACGAAACAGAACGAACAAATCGTGTACGCAAATCGCTGGTTCAGCGTCAATCTCGCGGATGTCGCATTGCCCGACGGGCGGCATCTCGATCACTTCTTAATACGGCTGCGTCCCGTCGCCGTGGCCACTGTCGTGAACGAGGCGAACGAGGTGCTGCTGCTGTGGCGGCACCGCTTCATCACCGACAGCTGGGGATGGGAGCTTCCCGCGGGTGTCGTCGAGGACGGTGAGGACATCGCCGTCGCGGCGGCCCGCGAACTGGAGGAGGAGACCGGCTGGCGGCCGGGACCTCTGCGCCATCTGATGAGCGTCGAGCCCTCGAACGGGCTCACCGACGCCCGGCACCACATCTACTGGGCCGACGAAGGCGCGTACATCGGGCATCCTGTGGACGACTTCGAGTCCGACCGCCGGGAATGGGTTCCCCTGAAGCTCGCTCCCGACATGGTCGCCCGCGGTGAGGTTCCGGCCGCCAATATGGCTGCCGCGCTGCTCCTCCTGCACCATCTGAGGCTCGGGCAGGACGCCTTGCCCTGATCCCCCACCGCGTCCACGGGCTCAATGGCCCAGAGCCTGCCAGACCGCCACGGCCAGCGCGCCCACTGCCGTGACGACCGCGACCGCGCGCAGCGGCCAGCGGGTGTGCTCCAGCGCGATGACCCGGGTACTCAGGTCGTCGAGCTCCTTGGCGGTCTGTTCGGCGCGATGACTGAGCAGAGTCATGCACCCCTCGACGGTGGCATGGGCCACATCGAGACGGCGACGTAACTCTGCGACTTCTCCTCGGACCACGGGATGCTCCGGGTCGGCGGTCACGTGTCCGCTCCTTTCCGTAGTCGTCACATCCCTAACATGTGCACGGAAAGTCAACAGTGCTGGTGGGTGCGTGGGGAGCGTGTGCGAGGGGCATATGCGGGCCCGGAGCGCACACGGTGTGTGAATACGGCGGGCCCGGCCCTCAAAAGAGAGCCGGGCCCGCACAGGCCAAGACTTATACGGAGGGTGACTATTTCGGCTTGGCGAGGGCCCGGGCGCTTAAGGGGGCGCCGGCGCCCCTGCTTTTAAGGGGCGCGGGGAACTGCGCGCCCAGCCACAGCGGACCCGCACCCGACAAGCAGCCGCAGCCCCCGAACCGCCGGGCGGGGCCGCCTACGGGTACGTGTAGAACCCGGACCCCGACTTCCGCCCAAGACGCCCCGCGTCGACCATCCGCTGAAGCAGCGGCGGAGCCGCGTACAGCGGCTCCTTGTACTCCTCGTACATCGAGTACGCGACGGAAGCCACCGTGTCGAGCCCGATCAGATCGGACAGCTTGAGCGGCCCCATGGGGTGCGCGCACCCCAGCTCCATCCCGTTGTCGATGTCCTCACGGCTCGCCATACCGGACTCGAACATCCGGATCGCGGAGAGCAGGTACGGGATCAGCAGCGCGTTGACCACGAAGCCCGACCGGTCCTGCGCACGGATCGCGTGCTTGCCGAGGACCTTCTCCACCAGGGACTGCGCCCGGCTGATGGTGCCCTCGGACGTGGTCAGCGCCGGGATCAGTTCGACGAGCTTCTGCACCGGGGCCGGGTTGAAGAAGTGGATGCCGATGACCTGGTCGGGCCGCGACGTGGCGACCGCGAGCTTCACCAGCGGGATGGAGGAGGTGTTCGAGGAGAGGATCGCGTCCTGCCGCAGCACCACCTGGTCGAGCACCTGGAAGATCTCCGTCTTCACCTGCTCGTTCTCGACGACCGCCTCGATCACCAGATCGCGGTCGGAGAACTCGCCGAGGTCGGTCGTGAAGGAGAGGCGCGCCTGGGTGGCGTCCCGCTCCTCCTCGGAGATCTTGCCGCGCTCGGCGGCCTTGGAGAGCGAGTTGTAGAGCCGGGTCCGGCCAATCTCCAACGCCTCACCAGTGGTCTCGGCGACCTTCACATCCAGGCCGGCGCGGGCGCACACCTCGGCGATGCCCGCTCCCATCTGGCCGCAGCCCACCACTCCGACGCGTTCGATGTCGGTCACATCGTCCCTTTCGCTCTCACTGTCCGCTCTCACTGTCATGGGTCCGGCGGGTGTCCGTTGTCCGGTACCCGCCGACGCCACGCACGTTACTCCGGATCTGTCCACGTACGGCGGGCCGGGTCGTGCATGCTGTGCGACGTAGACGGTCCGTGACCGGGCGGACCCACTGCGTTTGGGGTGTGCGGCATGGGGCGTATGTCACGACGGGGATTCGCGTTCACCGCGGCGGCCGGACTGTCGGGACTCGTCACCGCGGGAGTGGCCGTGGCGGCGGAGCTGTCCGGGGGAGGGGGCGGCGGCGGAGGCGGCGGAGGCAGAGGCGGGCACGGTGGCCGCCGGCACCGGCGCCGGGACCCGGCCGGCGCGCTGCGCGGTATGTGGCTGGCGACCGTGGCGAACCGCGACTGGCCCTCGAAGCCCGGCCTGAGCGCGGCGCAGCAGCGCGCCGAACTGCTCGCGCACCTCGACACGGCGGTGGAGCGCCGGCTGAACGCCGTGATCTTCCAGGTGCGCCCCACCGCAGACGCCCTGTGGGCCTCACCCTTCGAACCCTGGGCGCAGTACCTGACCGGGGTCCAGGGCAAGGACCCCGGCTGGGACCCGCTGGGCACCGCCGTCGAGGAGGCCCACGCGCGGGGGCTCGAACTGCACGCCTGGTTCAACCCGTACCGCGTCGCCAACCACACCGACCCGACGCGGCTCGTCGCCTCGCACCCGGCCCGCGTGCACCCCGACTGGATCGTGCCCTACGGCGGGAAGCTCTACTACAACCCCGGTCTGCCCGAGGTCCGCGCCTTCGTGCAGGACGCGATGCTGGACGCGGTGAAGAAGTACGCCGTGGACGCCGTCCACTGGGACGACTACTTCTATCCGTACCCGGTGGCGGGCCAGGTCTTCGACGACGACGCCGCGTACGCCGCGCACGGCGGGCTGTTCCCCGACCGGGCCGCGTGGCGGCGCGACAACATCGACCGGCTGGTGCTGGAGACGGCCGCCCGGATCAAGGAGGTCCGGCCCGGCACGCGGTTCGGGATCAGCCCCTTCGGGGTGTGGCGCAACGCCACGACCGACCCGCTGGGCTCGGACAGCCGGGCCGGCGTGCAGACGTACGACGACCTGCACGCGGACACCAGGAAATGGGTCCGGGAGAACTGGATCGACTACATCTGCCCACAGCTGTACTGGAACATCGGCTTCGCCGCGGCCGACTACGCGAAGCTCGTCCCCTGGTGGTCGCAGGTCGCGCAGGGCACCAGGACGAAGCTGTACGTGGGCGAGGCGCTGTACAAGGCCGGTGACCCGGCGCAGCCCGCGGCCTGGCAGGACCCGGCCGAGCTGTCCGGGCATCTCACTCTCGCCGCGGACCATCCGCAGGTGGCCGGACATGTCTTCTTCTCGGCCAAGGAAGTGGCCGCCGACCGGATCGGTGCCATGGCGAGGGTGGTCGCCGACCACTACCAGCAGCCGGCGAAGCCCTCACGCTGATCCACACGCTGATTCACGCGTTGACGCACCCGCTCATTCACCGGGGGGTGTCCTCGTGGTGCTGGACCACGCAGTCGGGGCCGGGTGACATCAGGGACTCGTGACCGTCCTCGAAGCGGACCCGGTACGGGGGACTCCCCTTCTGCCCGAGCACTTCGATGACTTCCGCGACCCGGTCGTGCTGCCCGACGATCCTGCCGTGCACCAGCAGATGGTCGCCTACCGTTGCCTGCATCTGTGGGGCCTCCTCGTTCCGCACGGGAGTGGCGCTTCGTGACCGCAAGTCTACGGCGGGTGGCGCGCGTTGGGGCCGGGCCGGACGAACCGGTCAGCCCCGGGCCCGTTGCGTGACCGCGATGCAGACGAGTACGGCGGCCGCCGTCAGCGGAGCGGCCGGGGTCAGGTGCTCGCCCAGGAGCAGCACCGACCACACCAGGGTGAGCAGCGGCTGTGCCAGCTGCAGCTGGCTGGCCTTCGGTATGCCGATCGCCGCCATCCCGCGGTACCAGACGACCAGGCCGACGAACTGCGAGCCGACCGCGACCCACAGCAGCCCGGTCACACTGTGCGCGGTCAGCTCGACGGGCTCGTACGACAGGGCGATCGCCGCCACCGGCACGGTGAGCGGCAGGCACAGGACCAGCGCCCAGCCGATGACCTGCCAGCCCGGCATCACGCGGGCCAGCCGGCCGCCCTCCGTGTACCCCGCCGCGCAGATCAGGAGGGCGCCGAAGAGGTAGGCGTCCGCGCTGCTCAGGGCGCCGCCGCTCTGCTGCACGGTGAACGCGATGACCACGGCGGCGCCCGCGGACGCCGCCGCCCAGAAGGTGCGGGAGGGGCGGGTGCCGACGCGCAGGGCGGAGAACAGGGCGGTGGTCAGGGGGAGCAGGCCGACGACGACCGCGGCGTGCGCGGTGGTGGACGTCTCCAGGGCGAGGGTGGTGAGCATCGGGAAGCCGAGGACGACTCCGGCGGCGACGACGGCGAGCCCCGCCCAGTGCCGGCGGCCGGGCAGCGGGACGCGCAGGGCGAGCAGACAGCCGCCCGCGACGATCGCGGCCAGGACGCTCCGCACGGCCACGAGCGACCAGGGGCCGAAGCCCTCCAGGCCCCACGCGGTGGCGGGAAAGGTGAGGGAGAAGGCGACGACACCGAGCGCGGCCATGAGCGTTCCGGTACGGGGATCCGCGTGGCCGGAGTCCCGGATGTCCCCGGAAGGGCCGCCGGTTGTGCCGGATGCGCGGGGTGCGCCCGGCGGACGGGGTGTGCCGGACGGACGGGGTGTGCCGGTCACCGCTATCGAGGTCCGCGTGGTAGCGCTATTCTCTGCTCTCATGCATGAGCGTAGCAGCGTCGCTGAACTGGCCGATCGGCTGCGGAACGAGCTGGACCGCTACTCTCCCGGTGGAAAGCTGCCGTCCAGTCGTGTACTCGTCGAGCGGTTCCGGGTGAGCCCCGTGACCGTGTCCCGGGCGCTGGCCCGGCTCGCCGCCGAGGGCCTGGTGGTCACCCGGCCCGGGGCGGGGGCGTTCCGGGCCGAGCCGCGCGCCGCCGGTCCCGCCGTCGGGGACACCTCCTGGCAGGAGGTCGCCCTCAGCGCGGACGCCACGACCGAACTCGTACCCCGCACGGTGGACGCCTCGGGCGTGCTCGTCTCGCTGGCCGCGCCGCCGCCGGGAGTCATCGAGTTCAACGGCGGTTATCTGCACCCCTCGCTGCAGCCGGAACGGGCGATGGCCGCGGCGCTGTCCCGGGCGGGCCGCCGTCCGGGCGTCTGGGCGCGCCCGCCGGTGGAGGGACTGCTTGAGCTGCGTGAGTGGTTCGCGCGGGGCATCGGCGGCGCCATCACCGCCGCCGAGGTGCTCATCACGGCCGGCGGCCAGTCCGCGCTGACCACGGCCCTGCGCGCACTCGCCCCGCCGGGCGCCCCGGTCCTCGTCGAGTCGCCCACCTACCCCGGCATGCTGGCGATCGCCCGCGCGGCCGGACTGCGGCCCGTGCCCGTGCCCGTGGACCGGGACGGGGTGAAACCGGACCTGCTCGCCGACGCCTTCCGGGCCACCGGCGCCCGCGTCTTCGTCTGCCAGCCGCTGTTCCAGAACCCGACCGGCGCGGTGCTCGCCCCCGAGCGGCGCGGCGAGGTGCTGCGGATCGCTCGCGCGGCGGGCGCGTTCGTCATCGAGGACGACTTCGTACGCCGGCTCGTGCACGAGGACGCGGGCCCGCTGCCGCGTCCGCTGGCCTCGGACGACCCCGACGGAGTCGTCGTGCACGTCTGCTCGCTGACCAAGGCCACCTCGCCGAGCTTCCGCGTGAGCGCGCTGGCCGCCCGCGGGCCCGTACTGGAACGGCTGCGGGCCATCCAGGTCGTCGACACCTTCTTCGTACCGCGCCCCCTCCAGGAGGCGGCCCTCGAACTCGTCGGCTCGCCCGCCTGGCCCCGCCATCTGCGAGCCGTCTCCGCCGAACTGCGCGTCCGGCGCGACGCGATGGCCGCCGCGCTGCGCCTGCAGCTGCCCGAACTCGCCCTGCCGCACATCCCGTCCGGCGGCTACCAGCTGTGGCTGCGCCTGCCCGACGGCACCGGGGGCACCTCCCAGGCTTTCGGCTCCGGGGGAGAGTCGGCGCTCCTGTCCGCCGCCCTGCGCGCGGGCGTGGCCGTCACCCCGGGCCGCCCCTACTTCAGCGCCGAACCCCCGGCGGCCCACCTGCGCCTGAGCTTCGCGGCGGTCGCGAGCACCGCCGAGATCACTGAGGGCGTCCGCAGGCTGCGCGCGGCCTGCGCCGAAACCGGTTCGACAGCGGAAGCCTGACCTGCGACTCTCCCGCCATGACGGACATACCCAGCCTGCCCGAGGGCTACGAGATCTCCACCGACCCCGCGCGCCTCGACGTGGACCGGGTCCACCGCTGGCTCGCCGACGACGCGTACTGGGCACTCGGCCGACCGCGCGAGAAGCAGGAGCGCGCGATCGCCGGATCGCTCAACTTCGGGGCGTACGAGACGGGTTCGGGCGACCAGGCGGCGTACGCGCGCGTGGTGACCGACGGAGCCACCTTCGCCTGGCTCTGCGATGTGTACGTCGACAGGTCCGCACGGGGCAAGGGGCTCGGCACCGCCCTGGTCACCGCAGTCCGCGACCACCTGCGACCCCTCGGTCTGCGCCGCGTGCTGCTCGCCACGCACGACGCGCACGGGGTGTACGAGAAGCTCGGGTTCAAGGCGCTGGACCGGCCCGACCGGTGGATGGCACTGAACTTCGAGTGACGGTGCCCCGATGGACGGTGTGCCGATTGACGGTGTCTGGATTCTCCTTCCGTGGGTCGTCCACGTACTTTGTGCGGGCCTTCGCGTGAGCATTCCGTGTGTGCCGTCGATCAGCTCTTGACCTGCGCAGTTCCGGCGCTCACCATCGCCGCATGCATGTTCGGGTCACGCTGATCGCCGCCGCCCGCGGTTCCTCGTTGCTCGCCGAGCGCTTCGACGACGACCGGCCGCTGGACCAGGCGGGCTGGGGCGAGGTGCAGCGCGTCGCCCATGCCCTCATCCCGCTCGCCGCCGCCGAGCTGCGGTACTGCTCGCCGACCCCGCGCAGCCGGGCCACCGGGGACGCGCTGGGTCTCGCGCCGCTGGCCCAGCCGGCCCTGCGGGACTGCGACATGGGCCGCTGGCGCGGTATGACCCTCGGTGAGGCGATGGCCCGTGAGCCCGAGGCGGTGGACGCCTGGCTCGCCGACCCGTACTCCGCGGCCCACGGCGGCGAACCGCTCGCGGAGTTCATTCAGCGGATCGGCGGCTGGCTCGACACCCGCCCCGCCGACGACGGCGGCCGGATCGTCGCCGTGGCGGAACCCGCGGTCGTCCGCGCCGCGCTCGTCTACGCCCTGAAGTCGCACCCGTCGACATACTGGAACTTCGACGTGCGCCCGCTGTCGACGGCCACCCTCATCGGCTGGGCCGGCCGCTGGAACCTCCGCTTCGACGCTCAGACCGAGCGTGTGTAGTCGGTCGAGCGCGTGTAGTCGGTCGTGAGAACCAGGTCCTTGGCGGGGCCGCCCACCCGCCACACCGTCCGCCAGCGGTCCGCGTCGTACACGGTGAACTCGCCCCGGTAGAGGTCCGCCGAGCACGGATGGTCGGCGACGTACCTGCCGGTGGCGAGGTCCAGGTCGTGGAAGGGGCGGCCGTCGGCGAACCGTACGTCGGCCCGGCTCGCCCCCTCGCCCGGCAGGAACCTGAGGGTGCGTTCGGCGGGCCGGGCCACGCCCTGCCACACGAAGGTGCCGGACTCGTGGTGGAGCAGCCCGGGGTCGCTGTTCACCTGCTCGAACACCGTCACCCCGCGGAACGTGCCGTCCGCTCCGCTCGCGAGGTCCCGCACGGAACGCTCCACGTGCCAGCTCCCGGCCAGGTATGCCAGTACATCGTCCACCGGCCGGAATCCGGCCATCCCCTCCGTCACCGCGGCCTCTCCTGTCCAACCCATTGACGTGATCCTGCCCCCTACCTATCTTGCCGTTCGAAGTATTGATCAGCGTCCGGTATCTCGAACGTGTACTGCCTCTCAGACGCACCTCTCAGAGCCGCGGAGGATCCATGTCACATGCCCGCACCCGCACTCGGTGGAGACTCGCCCTCACGGCCACCGCCCTGCTGGCCGCCTCCTTCCTCGTCCCGCCCCCGGTGAGCGCCACGCCGGTGAGCGCCACGCCCGTGAACGCCGCCGCCGAGGACGCCACCGACTACGCGATCACCGTCGACCCGAAGGCCACGGGCGCGAAGATCGACGACACCATGTACGGCGTCTTCTTCGAGGACATCAACCGGGCCGCGGACGGCGGGCTCTACGCGGAACTGGTGCAGAACCGGTCGTTCGAGTACTCGACCGCCGACAACCGCTCGTACACCCCGCTCACCTCCTGGGCCACCACCGGCACCGCGGCGACCGCGGACGACGACGGCCGGCTGAACGCCCGCAACCGCACCTACCTCGCCCTGGGCGCCGGCTCGTCCGTCACCAACTCCGGCTACAACACCGGCCTTTCGGTGCAGGAGGGCGAGACGTACGACTTCTCCGTATGGGCCCGCGCCGACGGATCCGCCGCCCTCACGGTGACCCTCCAGGACGCCGACGGCGAACTGGCGCAGGCCCGCCGCGTCACCGCGCGCGGCGGCTGGGCCCGGTACACGGCACGCCTCACCGCGACCCGTACCAGCGCCACCGGGCGACTCACGGTGGCGTCGGGCAGCCCGGCCGCGCTCGACATGATCTCGCTGATCCCGCGCGACACGTACAAGGGTCACGGCCTGCGCGCGGACCTCGCCCGGAAGATCGCCGCCCTGGACCCCGGCTTCGTCCGCTTCCCGGGCGGCTGCCTGGTCAACACCGGCAGCATGAAGGGGTACGACGAGGAGTCCGGCTGGGAGCGCAGGCGCGCGTACCAGTGGAAGGACACGATCGGCCCGGTCGAGCAGCGCGCCACGAACGCCAACTTCTGGGGCTACAACCAGAGTTACGGACTCGGGTACTACGAGTACTTCCAGTTCTCCGAGGACATCGGAGCCATGCCGCTGCCTGTGGTGCCCGCCCTGGTCACCGGCTGCGGCCAGAACCAGGCCGTCGACGACGACGCGCTCCTCAAGCGGCACATCCAGGACACCCTGGACCTCATCGAGTTCGCCAACGGGCCGGTGACCAGTGAGTGGGGCAAGAAGCGCGCGAAGATGGGCCACCCGAAGCCCTTCGGCCTCACGCACCTCGCGGTCGGCAACGAGGAGAACCTGCCGAACGAGTACTTCGAGCGGTTCAAGCAGTTCCGCGCGGCCGTCGAGGCGAAGTACCCGGACGTCACCGTCGTCTCCAACTCCGGGCCGGATGACAGCGGTTCGACCTTCGACACGGCCTGGAAGCTCAACCGGGAAGCGAACGTCGACCTGGTCGACGAGCACTACTACAACAGCCCGCAGTGGTTCCTGCAGAACAACGACCGCTACGACTCGTACGACCGCAGCGGCCCCAAGGTCTTCCTCGGCGAGTACGCCTCCCAGGGCAACACCTTCAGGAACGCCCTCTCCGAAGCCGCGTTCATGACCGGCTTGGAGCGTAACGCGGACGTCGTGAAGCTCGCCTCGTACGCCCCGCTGCTCGCCAACGAGGACTACGTGCAGTGGCGCCCGGACCTGATCTGGTTCAACAACCACGCGTCCTGGAACTCCGCCAACTACGAGGTGCAGAAGCTCTTCATGCGCAATGTCGGCGACCGGGTCGTACCGTCGCGCGCGACCGGCACACCGTCGGTCATCGGTCCCGTCACGGGCGCGGTCGGCCTGTCGACATGGGCGACGAGCGCCGCGTACGACGATGTGAAGGTGACCGGCGCGGACGGTACCGAACTGCTCGCCGACGACTTCTCCGGTGACGCCTCGCGGTGGACCCACACCGGCGGCGGCAGCTGGAGCGTCCAGGACGGGCAGTACGTGCAGAGCGACGAGGCCGCCGAGAACACCATGGTCTCCGCGGGCGACCCCGCCTGGCACGACTACGACGTGCACGTGAAGGCCACCAAGAAGGCCGGCAAGGAGGGCTTCCTCGTCGCCTTCGGCGTCAAGGACACCGGTAACTACTACTGGTGGAACCTGGGCGGCTGGAACAACACCCAGTCCGCCGTCGAACAGGCCGTGGACGGCGGCAAGTCCACGCTGGTCTCCAAGGCCGGGTCCATCGAGACGGGCCGCGCCTACGACATCGACATCAAGGTGCGCGGCCGGCAGGTCACCCTCTACCTCGACGGCCAGGAGTGGGGCGGCTTCACCGACGACAAGCCCGCCGAGCCGTTCCGGCAGGTGGTCACCAAGGACAAGAAGACCGGTGACCTGATCGTGAAGGTGGTCAACGCCCAGGCCGTGGACGCCCGTACGGCGGTCGACCTCGGAAGCGCGCAGGTCCGCCCGAGGGCCGAGGTGACGACCCTCGCCGCCGCGCCCGACGCCGTGAACACCGAGACGGCCACGGCCGTCGCACCGGTCGCGTCCACCTTCTCGGGAGTCGCGAGGAAGTTCACGTACACCTTCCCGGCGAACTCGGTGACGTTCCTGCGGATCAAGAAGGGGTGACCGGCCGGGCGGTCCGGGCGTGGTGGCGGCTGCCCGGACCGCCCCGGTGCGCGGACGGGTCAGCCCTTCTCGGTGGTGTCGTTGGTGCTCAGGAACAGGTCCTGGCCGTTCTTCGTGACGGCGAAGCTGCCGTCGGCACGCAGTTCGAGGACGGCTCCTCCGTCGGGGTAGCCCGTGTTGGTGGCCCACACCGGTTTGTCGTCGGCGGTGTAGACGACCAGGTTGCCGTCCTCCTGGAACACGGCCTTGTAGTTCTCGCCGGAGGTGAGCGACGCCCAGGTGGCCTTGTCGTTCGCGTCGTAGGCGACGAGGTTGCCGTCCGGCTGCATGATCAGCTTCAGGTGCGCGGTCTGCAGGAACTCACCCGTCTGCAGGGTCCGCCGGGGCTGGACCGTCAGCGTCTCCGGCAGGGGCGTGGGGCTCTCGGGCTCCTCGCTCGCCTCCGGCTTCCCGCTCGCCTCCGGATCGTCCGCGCCGTCCGTGCTCCGGTGGGAGCCGTCACGACTCGCTGACCCCTTCGGGTCCTTGGCCTCGGCGTCCGAACCGGCGCCCTGCAGGGCGAACACGGTGGCCACCACGACGGCGACCGTGACCACCGCGCCGGCGACGATGAGCGGGGTGCGGCGGTACCAGGGCGGCCGGGTGCCGCGCGCGGGCGTGCCGGCCGGTCCGGTCGACGGCGGAGACGCCAGGAACCGTGTCTGGGCGACGGTCGGCGGGGCGGGCTCGGCGGCGGCCGGCGTGCCGGCGTTGATCTCCGTGGGTGCGTACGGCGCCGCGGGCGCGGGCGACGCGGAAGGAGCCGCCACGGCCGTGGTCGCCGTCGCGGTCGGGTCCGAGGCGGGCGCCATGGCGATGATCCGCTGGTAGGCGGGATGCCGCACGATGTCGGTCTCGCTGGCGCAGAGTTCCACGATGCGCTGCGGCTCCGGGCGCATCGCCGGGTCCTTGTGCGCGCAGAGGGCGAGCAGCTCGGCCATCTCCGCGGGAACCCCGGCGAGGTCCATGTCCTCGTGGACGGTGCGGTAGGAGACGGTCGCGAGCGAGCCCTGCCCGTACGGCGCGCGGCCGGTGAGGCAGTAGGCCAGCGTGACGGCGAGCGCGAACACGTCGGACGGCGGACCGGCCTCGCTGCGGGTCAGGCTCTCCGGGGCTATGAACCCCGGGGTGCCTATCGCGGTGCCGACCTGCGTGATGTTCGCCATGTCGTCGCTGCGGGCGATCCCGAAGTCGATGAGCTGGGGACCCGTGGCCGAGAGGATGACGTTCTGCGGCTTGATGTCCCGGTGCAGCACACCGTGCACGTGGACGTCCGCGAGTCCCTCGGCCAGCGCGGCCAGCACGGCACGGCCGAGGTCGACCGGGAAGGGCCCCGCCGCGGCGACCGCGTCGGCCAGCGTCGGACCGGGCACGTACTCGGTCGCCATCCAGAACGGCGGGCTGTCCACCTCGGCGTCGATGAGCGCCGCCGTGAAGGCGTTGCGGATGGTCCCCAGCGTCTCCACCTCGCGGCGGAAGCGCTGCAACGCCGCCGGGTCGTACTGCAGATGGGCGTTGATGACCTTGACCGCGGCGGGCCGGCCCCCGGGCGTCCGGCCGAGGTAGACGCTTCCCATGCCGCCGGAACCGAGCCGGCCCAGTAGACGGTAGCGGCCCATGTTCGTCGGGTCGGAATCTTGCAGCGGGTACACCTGACACGCCCTCCAGGCAGTCGAGACACGCGCGTCCGTAGGGACGGGGCTGGTGTCCAAGACTCTCTGCGGCGGGATGTCGGTTCCGGTGCCACCGTTACGTCGCTCCGCCCTGAGGACGAAGAATATAGCGCTCGGCACACCGCTCCTGTCCGGGTGCCCCGGTCTAGGCAGGTGGCAGGCAGTTGTCCTTCGGCGGTCGGCCCTCCGGCCACGCCAGTTCCACGAACTCGGAGCCGCCGGCCGGGGTCAACTCCACGATCGGCACGGCCTTGTCGTACGGGTTGCCGTGGTTGTCGAGACAGAGCCAGCCGCTCGCGCCGTAGACCCGCAGACTGCCCCGCAGCTGTGGCCACACGTCCCCGACGTCGGCGAGGCCCGGGAACCTGCTGCCGTCGGGTGTGGCCTGGCGGATGCCCTTCACGGCGAGACGCGTGGCGTCGTACGCGACCGTCAGCTGGCCGCCGTCGAGGGGGGCGCTGCCGATGGGGCCGACGGGTTCGTGCTCGGCCTGCGCGAGCAACTTGGCCAGGGTTCGCGCGTCGGCCCGTGAACCGCCCCGCGCGGGCGGGTTGTCGGTCCAGGCGTCGAAGTGCGCGAGAGCGGTGTAGCGCACGGTCAGGTTGCGGCCCAGCGCGGCGGTCTCCAGCTCCTTGTCGCTCGTGAGGTACGACCCCTCGTCACCGGTGAGCACCGTGAATTTCCTGTCCAGGCAGCCGCGCCTGCCCAACGCGTTGACGAACTGCCGCAGTTGGGTGTGGCGGCCCGCGAAGAGCAGCGTGTCCGTGGTGCGCGGTGTGTCGCAGATGTTGAAGGTGATGTTGCGAAAGGCGTTGGCCGTGGCCCCTTCCCGGGTGCGGTCCTGGGGTGGATGGAACGCGGAGGGCTGGTACGGCGAGCCCTTCAGCAGTCGTTCGAAGGACTGCCGGAGCGTACGGGTGTAAGGATCGCCCGGCTTGTCGTAGACCAGATAGGCCCTGTCGGTCGAGATCCTCGCGGACGAGGTGAGCGCACGGGCCAGATCGGTGTTGGTGGGAGCGACCCGGGCGAGACCGGGGAAGGGGTCCTTCCCGTTCTGGCCGTTGGCGAGATCGTCGGCGGTGATGGAGGTGCCGATGACGGGGATGCCGAGCCGGGTCAGCTCCCTGACGGCCTCCTTGTTGGTGTCGGTGCTGCTTCCTATGCCGGTCACCGCCCGCAGCCGGTCGGGCCCCTTCGCCATGCGTCCCAGCGCGTCCACCGTCTCCCGCCAGTGGGCGCTGTCCGCACCGGGGTCGGCGAGGACGAGCCGGACGGCGGGAGTCTGCCCGCTCTCGTGGTGATTGGCCTCGTACTGGGCCAGGTAGGCCCCCTGCAGCTCACGCAGGGTGTCGTTGTCGGCCGTGGAGAACGGCTGGAAGACCGCCACGGTGACCCGGGCGCGGGAGGCGATGGAGTCGTTCTCCCGGTCGATCGCCGCTATGACGTCGGTGAGCCGGCGCTGCCCGAAGTCGTACGCCGTCGTCGACACGCCCACGCACTCGTCGCTGCCCTCGGGCCGTTCGATTCCGGGAGCACAGCTCCGGTCCTCCCGCGCGAGCGTCATACCGCCCCACACGCCGGCGGCCACCAGGACGACCGCGAGCATCAGGGCGACGTACCGGCGGAAACGGATCTCCCAGACGTGCTCACGCAGCCACGCCGGCCAGCCCGCTGTCATGCCTGCCATCAGTGGCCCCCGTTCTGTTCCTCGTCGTCGCCCGGGACACGGAACGGCCGCCCGGCCGCCGCGTCCGCCGGCCAGTCCCGGGAGGCCCGCCAGAGCGTTTCACTGCCCGCGGGCTTCTGGTTGGAGAGCTGTTCCAGCTCCCACCGCAGCCGTTCGGTCACCCTCGGGTCCGGCAGCACCAGCGGATCGGTCAACTGCCAGACGGCGTGCAGGATGCGTCGTACGCGCAGATGGAGCGTCACGTCCACGCCGTCCGGGAGGTGCTGTGCGGCGTCCGTGCGGCCGAGCGCGACGGCTCCCCGGTCGTCGTACAGCTCGTTGCCCAGGTGCCGCCCTTCGGGGTCGTACGCGTCGTAGCAGGGCGCCGAGGCGATGAGGACGAGCGCGGACAGCCAGTCGCAGGTGTCCAGCCTGAGAAAGGTGTCGCGCAGGTGCGCGACCGCGAAATCGACGTTGCCCAGGGCGAGTTCGTGACGGACGCGGTAGCCGGAGTGGTCCGGGGACGTGCCGCGGCAGTGGTCGATGAGGGTGCGGTGGACCCACTGCCACGCCGCGTGGTCGGGGTCGTGACGGTGCAGCCGGAGCAGGAGGAGCACACGGAGGAAGGGGTCGCCGACGAAGTGCCCGGGAGTTCCCGGGCGGCCCTCCTGGGCCAGCCGCTCCTCCAGATCGAGGACACCGGCGGTGCCGAAGTCGTCCGGGAGCCCGGTCTCGGCGAGCACGAAGGCCGAGTCACGGTCGTGCGCGGCGGCAAGGACGGTCAGTTCGTCGAGTCTGTCGTCCGGCGCGAGCCGGTCGAGCAGCTCCCGGTGGGCGGGGTGCCCGGTGCGGTCGTCGTGCAGGGCCACGTCGGCCATGAGCAACTCCCCGAGTGACACCGCCCCTTGGGGCAGGTTCTGGCGGGCCGACTCGGCGATCAGGGCGATGCCGAGCGGATTCCCGTCGGTCAACCGATGGACCGCGTGCGGGAGTTGGGGATGTGTCGGCTGTCCCGGGCAGGCGGCGTTCACCATGTGCAGGGTCTCGTCGGGCGAGAGCGGCGGCAGCGCGACCAGCAGGGCCCGGGAGGACGGTGCGCTGCCCGGCACCCAGCCGCTGCCCCGGGCCAGCTCGGGCAGGGTGCGGCGGACGGTGTTGCGCAGCGCCGGATGGCCGTGGCCGCGCAGCGCGGCGAAGAAGACGACCCGGTCGGCGATGCCGTCGGCGCGGTCCCGCAGCACCGACTCCATGAGATGGAACCCGGCGGGCTCCTGGACGTTGTCGATCAGTACGACCGGCCGCCCCAGGCGGTGTGCACGTTGCACGACCCCCGCGTACGCGTCGTCGAGATCGGCCAGCAGAGCCCGTACGAGATAGCGCTCCGCGTGGGTGTGCGAGGCCCCGCCCGCCCTGAAGTGCCCGGAGAGCAGGATCAGTCCGAGCTTCGGGTTGCCGCCCGCGTTCGGGTAGTCGCAGTACCACGCGGCTCCCTTGCGCAGCCGCCGCTGGGTCGGCGCGACGCCCTCGCCGAACGCCTCCAGAGCCGCCTCGATGATCGGCTCGACCACCGGCCCCGTCTCCGACAACGACGCGACGAGCTTCGCCACCACCTTGCCGATCCACCGTCCCGCGAACCCGGCCACCCAGGACCCGGTGTCGTTCATCAGCAGGATCCGCTCGGCCTCCTGCCTGATCCGCGGCAGATCGCGGTCGCTCCAGCCGCCGGCGGCGACGGCGAGCAGCCCGGATGCCAGGCGCGGAAAACTGATGCGCCCTGCGCCGGTGACGGGCTCGGCGAGTTGCTCGGCGATCGTCACCGTCGCCTGCGACACGGGCGACCAGGATTCGGCGTGCCCGTCCGGGGAGGGCCGGTCGAACTGCGCGTCCTCCCCGTCGATCAGCGCGACAGGCGTGTGGCCGCGATAGGCGGAACGCAGTTCGCCGAGGACCGCGCTCTTGCCGAGGCCCCTCCCGCCCGCGAGCACCACGAAGGGCAGTTCCCCCTGGTGTTCGTACGGCGTGGGAATGTGCTGGTAGGGCCGCAGGCCGGTGAGCCGCGGAGCGAGCCCCGGCGGTTCGGTGTCGAACAGTGCCCCCCGGCCGTGCAGTGATGAGTGCACCATGTTTCCCCCCTGGTGCGGTCCAACTCGGTGTGACTGTCACCCCCGCCGGGTCCCTCTGCCCGTCGGCGTGGTCGTTGCGGGAATCCGCGGGTGTCAACAGCGTTGAAAAAAGGCGGAGTTGTCCGGAACGCGGGCCGGATGCCAAGTCGGCCGGCTGATCAACAGCACCGGATCGTGAGAGTTCTCGCCGCCGTGGACGGGCAGGTGGCTGCCCCGAGATCGTTTCTGTCCATCGCCCCCGTACCTCCCCCTCGCCGTCCGTCGGGGCGGCATACGGCCGAGCCGACGGGGCGGTCACGCTGAGTGCATCATAGGGCCGCTCGCGGCCGGGCGCAGAGGGCTGGAGCATTGTGTCGGAACAGGGAGGCCTCACGGCTCCGGGCAGCCCCATCCGCCTCGGACGTGCCGGCGCACACCGGCGCGGGCGCCTGCGGGGGACGCCGCGGTCCGGCCGGCGTCCCGGGTGTGTCGCCGGTACCGCCCGCGACGCAGCGTGACGGGGTCGCGAGGGGTCAGCCGGCGATCTCCGTGGATCTTCATGGGTCTCCGTCGCGCAGGTGTGACGAGGTTTGATAGTTGGCCTCAGCGTCTGGAGGGTTGCCTGGTAGGAGAGTCTGCGAGGATCCATTGTGGCCGCGTTAAGGACTGATAGTTGGCCTCACTCGGGTGCGACATCACGGACATAGACCCTGTCTCGTCGCGTGGATTGCCTCTGTTGGGCGCGGCAGTTCTCCACCCCGGCCCAGTCGGCGCTGTCGAGCGTGGCGAGCTTCACACCGCACTAGTGTTCCCGGTTGCCGTTGGACCGCCAGCGTGTCCACGTCTTCAGAGGTGGCGGCGCATCGCGTCGATGCAGCTGGCTCGGGCGCCGTTTGACCGGTCGCGGGGATAGGCGGAGCCGAGGTTCATGCTGTCGTCGGACGTCAAGGGGGGCTGCTGCCAGGCGAGACTCATCTGTGCACCAGCTTCTGCACGGGCCGTGGAGACGAGAGTCGCGTACGGTCCGGCTACGGACGACGCTTCGATCTGGAGCCAGGCCTGGTGAAATGCCATACGCGCCAAGAGGCTGCTCACCTCGTCCGTAAGTTCCTGTCGGACCTGGGCCGAGGACTCCGGGCGACGCCGTATGCGGTAGGGCATCTCCAGGTATTCCTCGACCGCAGTCAGGGCTTCTGCGAAGGTCTTGGCCCGACGCTCTCGTCGTACCGCCCGCTGGTTGAGGGCGTAGGTCAAGAAGGCGCCGAACACGGCGATGAAAGGCACGATCAGCGCGGTTGTCTGAGCCCACGTCCACCCGCTGTCCGTCGCCGCGATGACCTCCACGCACCACTCCCCGGCATGCCATGTGGGGCATCCTCCACCAGCCACCGGCCGTCGTGCTCACCGCCGGTGAGCCGCCAGTAGTGTTCGAGGAACAAGTGTGTGCGCACTATCTCGATGAGGTCCAGGAGTCCTTTCGAACTCGTCCACCTTCGCTCTTCTGGATCCAGCGGGTGCCAGAGGCAGAGGGCGTCGTCTGCCGAGTAGCGATGCTTCGAGAGAGCCCCCTGTTTAGCGTGGACACGGGGGAAGTCCTGTGGCTTCAGACCGTACGTCGGGTAGGGCGGGTCCTTGTAGAAGCTGATGCGGACGTCGACCGGCTCTGGCTCGCCCGTGACGTCGAGGCCAGTGAGTTCGTACGTCAGTGAACCGTGACGGTAGGTGTGCCGGAGGGCGGAGCCGATCCGCCGTCGGGCATCGCGTTCGAGCGGGGCCCACCAGGCAGGCTGGACCCCGTACCAGGTCGGCATGGGTCAGATTCCCCAGGCCCGGGTGGGCGTGACGAGTCCGACTGCGAGCCCGAGGCCGGTGGCAGCGGTGCCGCCTGAGCGGACGGTTGACGCCAGTCTGTCGGCTTCCTCCTGTGTGGCGTTCGCATCCGGGACCAACTCGGGGAGGATCTGGTGGAGGGCGTGCTGGGCGCTCAGCGGGCGTCCGGCGGCCTCGTGCTCGATCGCGAGGTTGATGTAGTCGCGGGCAGTGCACAGCCGTTTGTGAACTTCGGGGCGCGTCATGTTCAGAGGGATGGGTCCTGCCACGCCGGCCGGGTCCGGTGTACGCCCCTTGTTGATCTCGTCTGCTGCGTGGGTGAAGAAGACCTGGAGTGCGTTTACCAGGGGCATCGGCTCACCGAGACACCCGAGGGCGAGGGCTTTGATGTTCCACGAGCACAGGGGCTTGCTGTGGGTGCCGTTCCAGTGTTTCAGCAGCCGGACCGTACGGGCGAAGATCACCTTTGTGTCCTCGATGGCCTGCAGCACCATTTTCGTGTGGGTGATCGGATCGGCGCGGTCCCACTGGTCCGCGATCTTTGTGTTCGGGATGTACAGCCCGCAGCCCGATGGGTGTGGGATCGCGGTCATGACGTCCGCGGTGAAGTCTGGCTGCCCGTTCGTCACCGGGTCTCCGAAACGCACCAGAACGGCACGGCGTCGGCCGACTACCTCGATCGTGAGTTTCGGGAACTCCTCATCGAGGTCCTCGTGGATCACGTCCCGCACCGTTTCCATGAGGGATAGGGCGCTCTTCTTGCCCGGTCCGTATGGCTTGGCGTCCTCCGCAGTCAGGACCACGCCCAGATCGACATCTGTCAGCGGGGTGTTGGCGTCGCCGTGCGCAATGCTGCCGTTGAAGTAGGTAGTCGATCCAGGGAAGGCCCGGAGGGCGGACCTGGCGAGGAGTCGGCGGCGGCGTTTGGCCTCGTCGAGTTCTTCGTCGGTCACCTGGATCTTGCGGCGTCCTTTGTCGACGAGCGACGCAAGGGTCTCTTTGCGAACCATCTGTACCTCTCTGGACTCAGGCCCCCCTGGTTTCCACTTTAGCAAACCATGAGTGTTCCACTCTTGGCAACAGTGTTTGTGAGACTGGAAAGACGGGCGTGGGTGCGAGAGGATGCGAACACATGGACGAGTTCTACGAGGCATTCGGGGAGCGGGTCCGTAAGGCGCGTGCCGCCCAAGGGATGAACCAGCAGGAGCTGGGGGGTGCCGTCGGGCTCAATCGCACGTCAATCAGCAACATTGAGAAGGGGCGCCAGAGGGTCGCGCTGCACATGCTGTTCGAGTTCGCGGCGGTGCTGCGGGTGGACGCCGAATCGCTGCTGCCCGCGCCCGACGGCCGCTCAGACGTTTTGGACGAGGTTCCGGAAGACGTACGTGGCTGGGCTCAGAACGTGCTGGCCAACGCGCAGAAGGAGGCAGGTCGTGGCTAGTCGGGCGGAGCAGGCGGCGGTACGCCTATTGGCGGAAGCGGGAGAGACCGCCCCACCCGTCCGAGTGGAGCGGCTTGCCGTTCACCTCGGCATCGTTGTCTCGCGGAGTGCCTTTAAGGATGGAGACGTCTCAGGCATGCTCGTCCGCCAAGACGGTCAACCCCCTGTCGTAGGCGTCAACGACACCCATTCCGATCACCGCCAACGATTCACCATCGCCCACGAACTGGGTCACTTCCTGTTGCATCCAGGGCGCGATGTTGTGCTGGACCGGCCTGTCCGGGTTAACCTCCGTGACAAGACCTCCAGCATGGCAACCGACCGGGAAGAGATCGAAGCGAACACCTTCGCGGCCAGTCTCCTCATGCCGGCAAGCCTTGTTCGATCGATGCTGCAGCAGTTGCCCGGTGCGGTCCGCCAAGATCCGGATCGCTGCACCAGCGCATTGGCTGAGGTTTTCGACGTCAGTGAATCGGCGATGGGATTCCGCCTCATTAATCTCGGGCTTGTGAGCTGACGCAGCTGATGCATGCGCATCCGACGAATTCGGGAACGCGACTCAGCGGACACTGCTTCCGGGTGTAGGTCGTCGGGCGGGTTCCGTCTTACCGCAAAGGTGTGGGTTGTGGACGGTGTCAGATTGGACAGGGCCTGACCGCGCGAATATGTGCGATAGCTGTGCGTGGAGTTGGCCAGCCTACGGACGGATCGCACCTGACGCCGATTGCTGCGCGTCTGATCTCCAGTTAGCCTCCGTGGCTGAGAGTCTTTGTCAGTGTCCACTCAAGATCGCCCGATGTTGAGTGGAGGCGCCAAGAGCTGAGGAATCGCGCCGCCGTCAACTGGTCGAGTGCGCCGGTGAACGCCGCGCCGGTCAAACCGCATTCGTGAGCCAAACGGTCTCTCTCGGAACTTGCGTACCTGCTTTCCGGTTCCGTGTGAGACGCGAGGCAGACTGCGACTAGTCGGGCAACCGGTGCCGAGCCAGACTGGGCTCGGGAGGCGGCGCGTAGTGCCCAGTCGGCGGCCCTGAGTCGATCGGGCCGCGCCGGGTGCTGGATGAACAGTCCGGCGTCAAGCAGTTGCGCGGTCACGACGGCGCTGGCGCGGGGTGGAAGGGGAGGGTCGGCATGCAGCCACCGTGACTGTTCAAGCTCCCGCCACGGCGCCGAATCGGACCCTAGCCGCAGGCTGCGCAGCACGCCTGTGGGCAGGCTGACCTGTGCTGAGTCGTTTATGCGCAGAATGCATTGCAAGGCAATGAGTCGGGCGGCAGCGCCAACGTCACTAGGTAGCGCAGCCGCGAGGTAGCTGAGCATTTCGCGAACTCGGGTCTGCTGGTCCGGTTTCTTGAAGCGGCGCCCTCTACGTCGTGCGCGCCCGAGCGGCGCGGGAGGTGCGGATGACAAGAGCGTGTCCGGGACGACTGCGGCCTGCGAGGTGGCCATGGCGCAGGCTGTGCATGCGTCGGCCAGGCGCCACATTCGGCCACCGCGATCGCGGGCGAGCACGAGTCGGATAGGCCCGCTGCAGCCGCGGTGGCGCGGATGCCAGCTGCAGCCACGTTCGTAACACTGGCATGTGCGCAGGTGGGGTGCGAGGAGTTCGTGGCGGGCGTGCCGTGCCAGATGGGCGAGGAGTTCTGATCGTGCGGATGAGCTGTTGAGCGCGCGTCCGCTGCGCGGGCACTCCTGGCAGACGAGAACCGGTCCGCCG
The DNA here is from genome assembly GCF_003024195.1 of Streptomyces dioscori. Lineage (GTDB taxonomy): Bacteria > Actinomycetota > Actinomycetes > Streptomycetales > Streptomycetaceae > Streptomyces > Streptomyces dioscori. The sequence continues at coordinate 293,819 of NZ_KZ679049.1, read as the reverse complement.
GGCAGTGCGCGCAGTTCCACGGTCCAGGTGCGTCGGACTGTGGGCCGGGTGGTGCAAAGCCTCATGGGGGGCGTGTTCCTCCCGTCGTATTCCGCGCCGTACCCGCAGAGGGAGAGGGCGGCCCGCACACGGTAGTGCAGACCTCTGCCCTGACGTCGATGTCGCCACCTGCAGAAATAGGGCAGAGCTCTGCACTGACAGGGCAGTGGTCTGCACCGTCGGATTGTCGAGTGACGATCTTCCCGCCCGATCCGAATTTTGAGGCGCTGCGTCTGGAGCTCGCGCGGTTGCGGGCGGCGCGAGGCTGGAGCTACGACGAGCTCGCTGCCCGAAGCGGCCTGGCCAGGAGGACTCTCATCGAGATCGAGCAGGGGCGCACTATCGGCACCCTCAAAACCTGGCACGCCCTCGCGCACGCATTGAATGCACCATTCGTTGAACTCTTCGGAACCGTGTGTGAAGGGCACGAGTCGACAGGGCAGGCGGGCGCCTAACTGCCACCTGTAGGGGGTCGCGCCGACCACTCGAACCAGCGATAGGTGGCGAACGCGTGACCGAATGGTCGGCAATACGTTTCACAGATTAAGGCCATCCGGGGGACTCGATCGGCCCTGGCGCCACTAGTGCGGCGTGTTGCCTGGCACCTTCACGGACATGCGTTCCTCATCTTCCTCCCTGCACCGCCGGGATCAGGGCTATCGAACCGTTCATCACCGCCGATCGCTACGCCTTGAGCCCGGCGGTGCCAGCCGGCTCCTGCGTTGTGGCCAACCAGATCGCTGCAGGGACTGCGGTAACTGGATCGAGTGGTACCACCGCGGCAACGAGCGGCCCGTGCGACTCCACCCGCGCGAACTACCGGCAGCCACAGTGCCCGAATCCTGCCGCTGGCACGTCAGTTCCGGAGTTGCGTATCCAGCCGACGATGGCAGTGCATGGTGCCGCCTGCCGCATGCGGTCGTTTGCCCCGCCCGCGACGTTGATTCGGCAACGGTGTCCAGGTTGGCTGCTTTGCGTCGCAGTCTTGCCGTCAACATGCGCCGTTTGGTCGACAACGGCGTCTTCGAGCCGGTCGCCGCACCGATTGGCCGAACGGCACCGCTGACCGTATGCCGCCCGGCCCGGCCAATCGTGCAGCTCTTGTGCGTGCGTTACCTGGCTGCCCGTCCCATCGATGAGATTCAGTGTGTTGCTCAAACTCGGCGGCGCCATCGATGCACCCGCACCGTGGCCGACTCGCACGGTCCGGCGGGTCAGTGGAACCTGGTACCTGCTACTGCCGAGCGGGGGCAACTTGCCTTGATCAACGAGGTCATGGCTATTTATGACCTCATGGCTCTGCCCTATCAGGAGCAACTGCGTTGGCGTACGCAGCGTTGCACTCAGCATGCGGCAAGTCCCACTGCCGCAGATATTGCCGTGACCGAGTGGGAGGCCTTCGATCCTTTCCTCCATCACGAGCACATTCGGGCTCGGCTGCCCATCCGTAAGCGAGGCGGGGTTTCGGCTGGCAATGCGTCGACGCCTACCAAACCGTGACTTGTTGGCAGGCTGCTAAATCAGGGCTCCTGGTCGGCGTCGATCTCGGCGATCAGGGTCTCGATACGGGTTTTGATCTCGTCGCGGATGGGGCGCACGGATTCGACGCCCTTGCCGGCCGGGTCTTCCAGGTCCCAGTCCAGGTACCTCTTGCCAGGGAAGATCGGGCAGGCGTCCCCGCAGCCCATCGTGATGACGTAGTCGGACGCCTGCACGGCCTCGGTGGTGAGGATCTTCGGCTTCTGGTCGGAGATGTCGACGCCGACCTCGTTCATGGCCTCGACGGCGGCCGGGTTGACCTGGTTGCCCGGGATCGAACCAGCGGAGCGGACCTCGACCCGGTCGCCCGCGAGGTGGTTGAGGAATCCGGCGGCCATCTGTGATCGCCCCGCGTTGTGGACGCAGACGAACAGCACGGAGGCGAGTGGAGTCGGGGACATCGGTTCTTCCTTTACGAGGTGGATCAGGTGGAGCGGCCGGCCCGTCAGGCGTGCGGCAGGGAATCGAGCAAGTCGGTGATGCGGGCGTCTATCTCGTCGCGGATATCGCGTACGACAGTGATCGGTGCGCCCTCGGGGTCGCTGATGGGCCAGTCGAGGTAGCGGCGGCCCGGTACGACCGGGCAGGCGTCGCCGCAGCCCATGGTGATGACGACGTCGGCGGCCTGGACGACCTCCTCGGTGAGCGGCTTGGGGAACGCGTCGCCGAGATTCAGGCCGGCCTCGGTCAGCACCTGGACGACGGCCGGTTCGACTTCGGAGGCCGGGTGCGTGCCGGCGGAGGAGACGACCACCTGCCCGGCCGCGCGATGGGCGAGAAGGGCGGCCGCCATCTGGGAGCGGCCGGCGTTGTGAGCGCAGACGAACAGCACTCGGGGCAGTCCGACGTCGGGCTGTTCCTCGACGTGGGCGAGAGCGTCAAGACGCTCGGTGGCGAGGCGCTCGGCGAGCACGACGAGGTGACCGCGGACGCGGGCGGGCTGGGCGAGACGGTCGTAGGAGTCGATGACGACTCGCTGGATGGTCTCTGCCGAGAACTGGCCGCGGTAACGCGACGCGAGCCGGGACACGCCTGCTGCAAGGCGCTGATCGGGGAAAACCGGGGGTGGGGATGCGTTCATTGGTGACCCCCTTCTACGGGTCATGGGCCCAGTGGGTGCTGCTGGCGGGCCCAAAGGTCAGCCCGGACTGGTATCAGCCCCGACTGATGTGACAGTATCAGTGCATGCTGACATCAGTCGACACTGATCTGATCCGTGTTTTAGCCGACCCGCTCAGACTCCACATCGTGACCCTGCTCGCCCGCGAAACGCTGTGCACCACCCACCTGGTGGAGGAGACCGGTGCCAAGCAGACCAACCTCTCCAACCACCTCAGGGTGCTGCGCGAGGCGGGGGTCGTCGAGACCGAGCCGTGCGGGCGGTTCACCTACTACAAGCTCCGCCCGGACGTGATCGACCGGCTCGCCGGCCAGTTCGCCGACCTGGCCGCGTCCGCTCGCAGCGCCGCCGACAACAAGAGGGCCTGTCCGTGACCCCCACCGAAGCACCCGCGACCACCACCGAGGACCCCTCGGTCGTCGCGAAGCTCTCGACGCTCGACCGCTTTCTCGCCGTCTGGATCCTCGCCGCCATGGCCCTCGGCCTGGGCCTCGGCAGGCTCATCCCCGGCCTGAACGACGCTCTCGCCAAGGTCGAGATCGGCGGCATCTCGCTGCCCATCGCCGTCGGCCTGCTGATCATGATGTACCCGGTCCTGGCCAAGGTCCGCTACGACAAGCTCGACGCCGTCACCGGCGACCGCAGGCTCATGGCCGCGTCGCTGGTCATCAACTGGATCGTCGGCCCCGCGATCATGTTCGCGCTGGCCTGGATCTTCCTGCCGGACCTGCCCGAGTACCGCACCGGCCTGATCATCGTCGGGCTCGCCCGCTGCATCGCCATGGTCATCATCTGGAACGACCTCGCCTGCGGCGACCGCGAAGCCGCCGCCGTCCTGGTCGCGCTCAACTCGGTCTTCCAGGTCCTGGCGTTCGGCCTGCTCGGCTGGTTCTACCTCGACCTGCTGCCCGGCTGGCTCGGCCTGGGCGACGGCGAGCACCTCGACATCTCCATGTGGAAGATCGCCCTGAACGTCGTCATCTTCCTCGGAGTCCCGCTCCTGGCCGGGTTCCTGACCCGCCGGATCGGCGAGAAGAAACTCGGCCGCGAGAGGTACGAGTCCAACTTCCTCCCGAAGATCGGCCCCTGGGCCCTGTACGGCCTGCTCTTCACGATCGTCATCCTCTTCGCCCTGCAGGGAAAGACGATCACCTCCCAGCCGCTGGACGTGGTCCGTATCGCGCTGCCGCTGCTCGTGTACTTCGCGGTCATGTGGTTCGGTACCTTCGCCCTCGGCAAAGTGATCGGCCTGGCGTACGACCGCACGGCGACGCTCGCCTTCACGGCTGCCGGCAACAACTTCGAGCTGGCGATCGCGGTCGCCATCGCCACCTTCGGTGTCACCTCAGGACAGGCCTTGTCGGGCGTCGTCGGCCCGCTCATCGAAGTGCCGGTCCTGGTCGCCCTCGTGTACGTCTCCCTGGCCTGGCGAAGGAAGTTCAGCGCCGACCGACAGCTGACGTCCACCTCACACGAAAGCTGATGCGCTGCAGGGACTGCTCCGGCGAGGCGCGGTCGAAGACCTGCGGCACAGCCCGTGCGGCCCTGGAGTATGGGCGGGCCGGACCGCCCCGCGGAGTCTGTAACGCTGAGATGAGCGGATAGGGAAGACGGGCGGGCTGGCCCTGCCGTACTGCGACTACAGGTGCAAGGAACGGCACATAATTCGGGGGAGAGGCGGCGGAGTTGAGAGGGGCACGCATGCGGGCTCGGGAATCGGATGCGGACGCCACAGGATGTCACTGGAGGGGACTGCGGACGGACGCTGCACGCAACCGGGACAGGATCTTGGCCGTCGCCCAGGAGTTGTTCGGGGAGCAGGGGCCGAAGGCTTCCTTGGACGAGATTGCGCGCCGCGCAGGAATAGGCAACGCGACTCTCTACCGCCACTTTCCTGGACGCCATGCCCTCCTCGCGGCAGCACTGGAGCGGATTGTCGTGACCGGAGCCGACGCGGCGGAAGAGGCCGCCGCCCGGGAAGACGATCCGTTTGCCGCGCTCAGCAGCTTCGCGCAGGCCATCGCCCGTGCGCGGCTCGCCGCTCTGTGCTGCGTGTCGGACGAACTCACCAAGGAATGGCAGGGACTGGCTCAGCAGAGAGAGCGTCTGGTGCACGCCGCGCAGCGCCTGCTGAGCCGTGCGCAGCAGGCGCAACAGATACGCGCGGATATCTCCCTGGAAGAGTTCATGGGGGTTGTCATCCAACTCAGCCGCCCACTGCCAGGCACCAGTTGGTCCGCCACCGACCAGTTCAGCCCGCGCATTCTGCAGGTGTATCTCGACGGCCTGTACGTGGAGAACTGAAACCGGCACCCCGTCCGATCTCTGCATCGGTGCGCTGACGGCGTACGCCGGGTAGGGGGTGGGCGCAACGGGCTGGCAGATCCCCGGCAGCGGGCGGCTGAGGACGACGACGAGTCGTACAGGTCAGAAACTGTCGTGTGGGACGTATACGCCCCACACCTCGCGCAGCGCATTGCACACTTCGCCGACGGTGGCGCCCGCCGCGAGCGCTTCCTTCATCGGGTACAGCACGTTGTCGGTGCCTGCGGCTGCCTTCTGGGTAAGGGCGATGGCGGCGTCCACTCGCTCCTGGCAACGCCAGGCCCGCAGTTTCGCCAACCGTTCTGCCTGCTGGGCTCCGATGGCCGGCTCGACGCGCAGGGGCTCGTACGCTTCCTCCGCGTCGAGCTGGAACCGGTTGACACCGACCACGACCCGCTCGCCGGAGCCCGTCTCCTGCGCGACCCGGTAGGCGCTGCGCTCGATCTCGCCTTTCTGGAAGCCTTGTTCGATCGCCGCGACCGCGCCACCCAGGTCTTCGATCCGTCTCATCAATGCGATCGCGGCGGCCTCGACGTCGTCGGTCATCTTCTCGACGGCGTACGAGCCCGCGAACGGGTCGACCGTCGCCGTCACGTCCGTCTCGTATGCGAGGACCTGTTGGGTACGCAGGGCCAGCTGAGCGGACTTGTCCGTCGGCAGGGCGATCGCCTCGTCGAAAGAATTCGTGTGCAGCGACTGCGTGCCACCGAGCACGGCGGCCAAACTCTGCACAGTAACCCGGACGAGGTTGACCTCAGGTTGCTGAGCCGTCAGATGCACCCCTGCCGTCTGCGTGTGGAACGGCAGCATCAGCGACTTGGGGCTCTTCGCGCCGAACTCGTCCCGCATCACCCGGGCCCAGATCCGGCGCGCCGCACGGAATTTGGCGACCTCCTCCAGGATCGTCGTACGCGCCACGAAGAAGAACGACAGGCGGGGCGCGAAGTCGTCGACGTCCATGCCGGCCGCGACCGCCGTGCGCACGTACTCGATGCCGTCCGCCAGCGTGAAAGCGATCTCCTGCGCCGGCGAGGCACCTGCCTCCGCCATGTGGTAGCCGGAGATCGAGATGGTGTTCCATTTCGGCATCTCGGCCTGGCAGTACTTGAAGATGTCCGCGGTCAGACGCAGAGAAGGCTTGGGCGGGAAGATGTACGTGCCCTGGGCGATGTACTCCTTCAGCACATCGTTCTGGACCGTGCCCGTCAGCTGCGAGGGCGACACGCCTTGCTCCTCGCCGACCAACTGGTACATCAACAGGAGCAGGGCGGCCGGTGCGTTGATCGTCATCGACGTCGACACCTTGTCCAGCGGGATCCCGCCGAACAGCACCCGCATGTCGTCGATCGAGTCGACCGCCACGCCGACCTTGCCGACCTCACCGTGCGAGATCGGCGCATCGGAGTCGTGGCCCATCTGCGTGGGCAGGTCGAACGCCACCGACAGGCCCATTGTGCCGTCGGCGATCAGCTGCTTGTAGCGGGCGTTGGACTCCACGGCCGTGCCGAAACCGGCGTACTGCCGCATGGTCCAGGGCCGACCGGTGTACATGGACGGGTGGACGCCGCGGGTGAACGGGTACGCACCCGGCTCGCCCAGCTTCTCCGCCGGGTCCCAGCCCTCCAAGTCGACCGGCCCGTAAACCGGTTCGATGGGCAGCCCGGACTCCGACACACGCGTCACGTGAAGCTCCTTCTGTCACGGTCGATGCCAAATCCTGGTGCGCGCCCGCAATCTGGCGTACGACGCATGGTTGTGGGTTGCATCCGGTCTGCCGCTGGAGCGACATCGGGAGCGAGCGGTGTATGTCGCCGTGGACGTCGGTTGTCTGGTTGCGGACAGCCGTGCGCGCACGGCAGCAGGTACAACCGACCGGCTTGTATCGATGAACGCCGAAGTAAGGTCAGCATGGTGCCGCCGTCCCGGGCATGTCAATGCCTGGATGTGACGTGAGTGGGTGTCCGGCAAGCCTCGGAGGGTGGATTCCATTCGTGCGGATGAGGATCCGTGTGGAGCTCGCGGCAGTGAGCCCGCGTCCACTGTTGGGCGGGTCGTGGGTTTGAATTCATAGCTTCCTGAATTCAGGAATTCATGTACTGTCGTTGGTGTGCTGACTCTCGCTGCTGATATCGAGGTGCTGGCGCGGTTCGGCCGCGCCCTCGCCGACCCGATCCGCTGCCGGATCCTCCTCGCCCTCCGCGAGGCCCCTGCCCATCCCGCCGACCTGGCCGACGCCCTGGAGATCTCCCGTACGCGGCTGTCCAACCACTTGGCGTGCCTGCGGGACTGCGGCCTCGTCGTCGCCGTGCCCGTAGGCCGCCGCACCCGCTACGAGCTCGCCGATGAACGGCTCGGACATGCACTGGACGACCTGCGTACCGCCGTCGTGGCGGTCGCGGCCGACAAAACCTGCGCGGACGCCGACGAGAAGGGCTGCTGCTGAGATGACCGCCGAGATATCCCTCGGTATCGGCCCGTCCCCGGCCCGCCGCGACGCACTGGCCCGCCGGATACGGCTGCTGGTCGCAGCGACCATCACCTACAACGTCATCGAGGCGGGCGTCGCCATCACCGCCGGGACGCTCGCCTCCTCAACGGCTCTGATCGGCTTCGGCCTGGACTCGGTCATCGAGGTCTCCTCAGCCACAGCAGTCGCCTGGCAGTTCTCCGCCCGCGAGCACACAGTGCGCCAGGCCCGGGAGAGGCGGACGCTGCAGATCATTTCGGTGTCGTTCTTTGCTCTCGCCGCGTACGTCGGCATCGACGCCGTCCGTGCCCTCGTCGGGACGGGAGATGCCGAACCCTCCGTCCTCGGCATCGTGATCGCCGCGCTCTCGCTCGCGGTCATGCCCTTCCTGTCCGCCGCTCAGCGCACGGCCGGCCGCGAACTCGGCTCCGCCAGCGCGGTCGCCGACTCCAAGCAGACGCTGTTGTGCACCTACCTGTCCGCCGTACTCCTGGCCGGCCTGGTCCTCAACGCCACGCTTGGCTGGGCCTGGGCCGACCCGATCGCCGCCCTCGTCATCGCAGCCGTCGCGGCCAAGGAAGGCCGCGACGCCTGGCAGGGCAAGGGCTGTTGCGCTCCCGTTGCCCACACCCGCGCCCCCGCCGAGAGCACCGCGGCCGAGACCGTCGCGTGCGACTGTGCGCCGGGCTGTGCCTGCTGCTCGTGAACATCTCGTTGCCCAACTGCCCCCGCGCATCCTGGTCAGCCGATACTGAACGGGCGATTGAGGGACGGTGGGGGCAGCGGTGGAGTGGACGATCTGGGCTGGGTTCGCGGCCGGCCTGCTGATCTCGACGGTGACCGCTCCGGTCGGCGTGTCCGGAGCGGTCTTCCTGCTACCCGTCCAGCTCAGCGTCCTCAGCGTGCCGAGCCCCGCGGTTACACCGACAAACCTGCTGTTCAACGTGGTGGCCGGGCCCGGCGCACTGTGGCGCTACCGCCGCGACGGCGCTCTGCGCGGCCCCCTGGCCCGGCGCCTTGTCGCCTGGACACTGCCCGGCGTCATCGCCGGCGCAGCCGTCCGCGTCTTCGCCCTCCCCGGCCCTGGCGTCTTCCGCGTCCTGGTCGCCGCCTTCCTCCTGCCGCTCGGCACTTGGCTGTGCCTGCGCACCCTGCACCCCACCTGCGTACGGTCCAATGCGCACGGGCCGTCGGCGCCCGCTCTCGCCGCCCTCGCTCTCACGGTCGGAATGGTCGGTGGGGTTTACGGAATCGGTGGCGGTTCCCTGCTCGGCCCCATCCTCGCTGCGCGCGGTATGCCCATGGCCCGTATCGCACCGGCCACCCTTGCCGCGACCTTCACCACCTCTCTCGCCGGGGCCGCCGCCTACGCCGTGCTGGCCCTGGTCAGTCCAGGGCCCGTCGCCCCCGACTGGCTGCTGGGCGTGGCCTACGGCGCAGGCGGACTGGTCGGCGGCTACCTCGGTGCCCGTCTCCAGCCGCACCTGCCCGAAACCGCGCTCCGGCTCCTGCTCGGCACCCTCGCCGCTGCCCTGGGCGCGCTGTACGCAGCCCAGGCCCTGCTCTGATTTGTGCGGCGATTCAGTGGCCGCGCGGGGCGTACATGATGACCGCCATCCCGGCGAGGCAGACCAGTGCGCCGATGATGTCGAAGCGGTCGGGGCGGTAGCCGTCGGCGGCCATGCCCCAGGCGATCGAACCGGCGACGAAGATGCCACCGTACGCGGCGAGGATCCGGCCGAAGTTGTCATCGGACTGGAAGGTGGCCACCACCCCGTACAGGCCGAGCGCGATGACGCCGGCCCCGATCCAGATCCAGCCCTTGTGCTCGCGGATGCCCTGCCAGATAAGCCAGGCGCCTCCGATCTCGAACAGCGCGGCGACGACGAACAGGGCGATGGAACGGGCGACGAGCACGGCGGAGACTTTCCGGAGCAGGGGAAACGAACAGGAACTGGCAGAGGCAACACGGTCAGGCGGCCGTGCCGAACAGGTCGTTGAGCAGGCCTGTCCCCTCGGCGGACGCACGGACCTCCAGGTGCAGGTGAGGGCCGTCGAGGTGGAGACGGAAGTCGAAGAACGCGCAGCACTGCTGCTCGGCCGCGGCCAGTTCCGCGATCCGCGAGGTCCGCTCGACGGGCAACGTCAGCCGCAGCCCGTCCGGCACCGCGGCCCGCACGGCACCGTCGACCGCCTCGCGCCACTGCACGGTCCGTTCGGCCAGGCCCTCGCCGATCAGGGAACAGGCCACCGGCGCCGTGCGCCAAGCCTCGGACTCGGCAGCCTGACGACTGGGAGAGAGCACTACATCCACCGGTGGACGGCTGCTGCCGGACGCCACGGGCGAGAGGAAGCCGCATTGCGGATCACAGGGGCTCGCGCGGTCGGGCAATGCGTCCAAGCGTTCCAGGGCCGTGTGCAGTGAGGCAGTGAACGCGGCCAACTCGGCGGCACGGGCCTCGGCGTCGGTCAGACGTGCACAGATACGCGGTCGCAGATCGGCCTTCACCTCACTGCAGGTACCGGCCTCCCATACCGCGAGCAGCTCGACGATCTCCTCCAGCCGCAGCCCCAAGTGCTTGGCCGCACCGATGACCCCCAGCCGCTCGACCGCCGCCTCGCCGTACACCCGATAGCCGGCCGGAGTCCGATCTGCAGACAGCAGACCGGCGCCCTCGTAGTAGCGAAGCGTCGTCGCTGGTACACCGGAGCGCTCGGCCAGCTGCGAGATGCGGTAGGTCGCCATACGGCCGACGGTAAACCTTCGACCCGACTGGAAGGGCAAGTCGCCCAGCGCCTGCTGTCGAGCTTGTGCACAGTCGCGGCGGATGACGCGCCGGATCGTCGGCGAAAGGGTCTGCGAGGCGCGGCACCGGTCGCCGAGGTTGCAGGTACTGCCGGGGTGGCGGGTGAGGAGAGTCAGGCCACCTGGGCGGACGCAGGCGTCGGCGTCAGCAGATGCCCCATGGCGGCCAGCACCGACGGCTCGACCCGGTAGTAGACCCACGTTCCGCGCCGCTCGGAGGTCAGCAGGCCTGCCTCCTTGAGCTTCTTCAGGTGGTGGGAGACGGTCGGCTGTGAGACGCCGACGTCGGCGATGTCGCAGACGCAGGCCTCACTGTCCGGGTGCGAAGCCACCTTGGAGAACAGGCGCAGCCGCACCGGGTCGCCCAGGGCTTTGAACATGGCGGCGGTGAGTTCGGCCTCTTCCGCCGTGAGTTCCCTCTCGGTCAGGGCTGGGCAGCACCGCTCGGCCGGGAGCGCGGCCACCTTCTCCTGAAGCTTCGACATGCGTCTATGTTGACACTCGTTCAACAGGATGCCAAGATCACCTGTTTAGATAACCGTCTAATCAAGGGTGTGGGGGACCGTTTGATGGCAGAGCCCACTCAGTCGCGTACGGCTGTGATCACCGGAGCAAGCAGCGGCATCGGCGCGGCCACCGCGCGGGAACTGGCCCGCCAGGGCTACACCGTGGTGCTCACGGCGCGCAGAGCGGACCGGCTGGAAGCCGTTGCCAAGCAGGTGCACTCCGACGGCGGGACGGCGAAGGTCCATCCGCTCGACGTGACCGACCGCGAGGCCGTGACCGCGTTCGCCGGACAGCTCGAATCCTGTGACGTGCTGGTCAACATCGCGGGCGGCGCGTACGGGACCGAGGAGATCGCCCAGGCTGATCCGGCTGACTGGCAGCGCATGTACGACGTGAACGTCGTCGGTGCGCTCCACATGACCCAGTCGCTGCTGCCCCTGCTGGTCGCCAGCGGCGACGGCGTGGTCGTCGTACTGACCTCCACCGCCTCCTTCACCAATTACGAGGGCGGCGGCGGTTACAGCGCCGCCAAGCACGGAGCCCACGTGCTGGCGGAGACACTGCGCCTGGAGGTGTGCGGTCAGCCGTTGCGGGTCATCGAGATCGCACCCGGCATGGTGCACACCGAGGAGTTCTCCCTCAACCGCTACCGCGGCAGCAGCGAGAAGGCCGATGCCGTCTATGCGGGGGTGCCCTTCCCGCTGGTCGCCGGGGACGTCGCCGATGTGGTGGCCTTTGCGGTGACCCGGCCCTCGCACGTCAACATCGACCTGCTGGTGGTGCGCCCGCGGGCGCAGGCGGCCCAGCACAAGGTGCACCGCGTCTCCTGACGGGTCGCGTCTCCTGGCGAACGGCCCCGGGGCCGTCTGTTCCTTCGCGCTTGTTGGCGTGAGGGAGCAGACGGCCCCGGGGCGTGCTGTCAGCAGCCGGTGGCGCCGGGCGCGTCGAACTGGTCGGCGGCGTAGGCCGCCAGCTGGAGTGCCGCCGTGTGGTCGATGCCGAGTTCGGTGGCCGCGGACAGGACCGCGTCCGCCGCGGTGGCCGAGGTGCCCAGGTACTTGGCGGTGACGTGCAGGAGCTGCTCGTGCTCCTCCTTGCTCAGGCCCAGCCGCAGGGCGATCGCCTCGCCGCCGGCCGTCACCGAGCACACCCCGGTCTCCGGCAGCTGCAGTTCCACCGACTGGGCGGACTCCAGGTCTCCCGCCAGTGCCGCGGCGATGGAACGCACCTGCTCGTAGCCTGTGAGCATGAGGAAGGTGGGGGCGCGGCCGTAGCTCTTCATGCCGACGATGTAGTAGCCCGGCTCGGGGTGGGCCAGTTCGCGGTAGCCGTGCGGGGTGACGGTGCCGCAGGAGTGCTGGTTGGGGTCGATCAGCGGGGCCAGCGCACGGGGCGCGGACATGATCGGGTCCAGTTCCAGGCGCAGTTCGTCGCTGATGCCGTAGTCCGGGCGGAAGCCGGTGGCTGCCACGATCCGGTCGGCCGTGATGCTCTGTTCGCCGCCCTGGGTGGAGATCAGCTCGACCTGGTTGTCGCCCGTGCGGCGGATGCTGTGGGTGCGGAAGTTCGCCGCCAGGGTGACGCGGCCGGTGTCCACCAGCATCTTCAGTCCCGAACCGAGCGCGCCGCGCGCGGGCAGCTCGTCGTCGCTGCCGCCGCCGAACGAGGCGGACGGGTCGGCGCTGCGGATGGCCCAGGTGATGGAGGTACCCGGCGCTGCGTCCGCCAACTCGGCCAGAGCCAGCAGGGTGTTGGCCGCCGAGTGCCCGGCGCCGACGACGACGGTGTGGTGCCCGGCGTGCTGATCGCGGTCCGCGCCGAACACGTCGGGCAGTCCGTGGGTGATCCACGCGGCCGCGTCCTGCTCGCCGTGGGCGGGCAGTCCGTTGGCGCCGACGGCGTTGGGCTGGCGCCAGGTGCCGGAGGCGTCGATGACCGTACGGGCCAGCAGTTCCTCGCCGTCGGCGAGGCGGACGACGAAGGGAGCCTGCTCGCGGCCGGCGGTGCGCAGCCGGTCGATGCCCAGCCGGCTCAGAGCGGTGACGGTCGCGCCGTAGCGGATGTGCGGGGCCAGGGCGGGCAGTTCGGCCAGCGGCTGCAGGTACTGCTTGACCAGGTCTCCGCCGGTCGGCAGCTCCGAGGCGTCCGGCTCCTGCCAGCCGGCCTCGGCCAGCAGGCGCTGGGCGGCCGGGTCGGTGTTGTATTCCCAGGGGCTGAACAGCTGGACGTGGGACCAGGACCGTACTGCTGCCGCCGCGGTGTCTCCGGCTTCCAGCACTACGAAGGGGACGTTGCGTTCGGCCAGGTGCGCGGCGGCGGCCAGGCCGATCGGGCCCGCTCCGATCACGGCGACGGGGAGCTGGTCGAGGCTGTGGTCAACCACGGTGTCGTGTCCTTTCAGACGCGGGGACTAAGGCGGTCGGCGGCATCACGCGGCGCCGGAGGGTGCGGGAGACGGTGTGGTGCCGTCCGCGCCGGAAGCGGTCCGCTCGGCGCGGAGTGCTGCGGCCTGTTCGGCCCGCCGACGCAGATCGGCGATGCCCGCACAGCAGGCGCCGCCGGTCTCGGCCCCGGCGTTCTGACCGGTCTGGCCCGGGCCCGAGCTGGTGGTCTGTTCGCTCAACGAGATCGACTCCTGTCGAGGGTCTCTGCGTGGCGTCGGCGGCGGCCCGTTCGCCGCTGTCGCGGCCGGTTGATCGCCGACGCTTATATAGACAAATGACGAATCAAGACTCCAGGATCTTTCCTGATTCGATGGATGTCAACCTGAACCCAGAGATCTACGGCGTGTGACTAGCGTCACCGAGTCGCGCGTTGCGAAGTATGCTTTCACAAGCCAATCTCGATACATGTCGAAACAACGGGGGCGTTCGGCAACGGGCAACTGCCCTGTGCCGCAACAACGTTGGAAGACCGGTGGCTTCGCCGACAAGCCGCCACGGCTCATCGACCGCACGACGCACTCGCCATGCGCCGCGCCACCGTCCTCGTAGACGGAGCCGACTCTCCCGCCACCTTCGAACACCATTCGCGTGCACGCCCGCCACCGAGCAGGCACTGCCGTCAGCTCGCCGCGTGCACGCAATGGGTCCCACACGTGCTGCGTTCCAGTGAACGGCTTCGCCATGCCCGGAAGGACACCCATGCCGCACGACCCCACACCTGCCGCAGACCCTGTCAGCGAACCGATCGCCATCATCGGCATGGCCGGCCGGTTCGCCGACGCCACCAGCCCTCAGGAACTGTGGAAGATGCTCCTGGAGGGCCGCGACGCCATCACCGAAATACCCTCCGAGCGCTACGACATCGACGCGGTCTACGACCCCGCCCCCCGTACGCCCGGGCGCACCGTCAGCCGGTGGGGCGGCCTCCTGCGTGACATCGACGCCTTCGACGCGGAGTTCTTCGGAGTCTCTCCCCGCGAGGCCGACCGCATGGACCCCCAGCAGCGGCTGCTGCTGGAAACCGCCTACGAAGCACTCGAAGACGCCGGACAGTCCGCCGCCCGCCTCGCGGGCTCCGACGCGGGCGTCTTCATCGGACAACTCGGCGGCGACTACTGGCACTTGCAGTACGACCGGCGTGACCAGCTCGACCTGTACGCGATGACCGGCGCCGCCTCCCGCGCCATCACCTCCGGTCGTCTCTCCTACGCCTTCGACCTGCGCGGGCCCAGTTTCACCGTCGACACCGCCTGCTCCTCCGCCCTGGTCGCCGTGCACAACGCCGTACAGGCCCTCCGGCTGGGAGAATGCCACCTGGCGATCGCCGGCGGCGTGAACATCGTCCTGCTGCCCGAAGAAGGCGTCGTCTACTCCGGCGCGGGGATGCTCGCCAGCGACGGACGCTGCAAGTTCGGCGATGCCTCCGGTGACGGATTCGTCCGCAGCGACGGCATCGGCGCCGTCATCCTCAAGCCGCTGAAGGCCGCCCTCGCCGACGGCGACCGCATCCGCGCCGTCATCCGCGGCTCCGCCATCGGCAACGACGGCCAGAGCTCCGGCTACCTCGTCACCCCCGCCGTCGAAGGCCAGCGCGACGTGCTCGTACGCGCCTACGCCAACGCCGGCATCGACCCCGCCGACGTCGACTACATCGAGGCCCACGGCACCGGCACCAGCGTCGGCGACCCCGTAGAACTGCAGGCCCTCGCCGACGTGATCGGCCCCCGCGCCGACGACGAGCGCTGCCTGGTCGGCTCCATCAAGACCAACATCGGTCACGCCGAGGCCGCCGCCGGCATCGCCGGACTCATCAAGGCAATCCTGTGCCTGGAGAACGGCACCGTGCCGCCCAACCTGCACCTGAACAACCCCAACCCGGCCGTGGCCTGGGACGAACTGCCGCTGCAGATCCCCACGCAGGCCACCGCGCTGCCCGACCGAGACCGCCCGCACGTCGCCGCGGTCAGCAGCTTCGGCTTCTCCGGAACCAACGCCCACCTGGTCCTCGAAGCAGCCCCCGCACCCCAGGCCGAAGCCCCGCACGACCAGGAGCCGGCTCGCACCGAGCTGCTGACCCTGTCCGCACTGAGCCCCGAGGCCCTCGTCGACGCCGCCCGGCGCATGGCGGACCACCTCACCGGCGACGGAGCCGCCCAGAGCCTGCGCGACATCAGCCACTCCGCAGCACTGCGCCGCACCCTGCACGACGCACGCCTGGCCGTCCCCGTCGACAACCACAGCGAAGCAGCCGACGCCCTGCGCGCCTTCGCCGACGGGCAGGACGAACCCGGCCTGTCCTACAGCGACTACACCGACCCCACCAGCCCGCCCAGGATCGCGTTCGTCTTCCCCGGGCAGGGTTCGCAGTGGGTCGGCATGGGACGCCAACTCCTCAACACCGAACCCGTGTTCCACGACGTCATGCGGGAGTGCGACGCCGCCATCCGCACCGAGACCGGCTGGTCGGTCATCGACCTCCTGCGCTTCGGCGACGAGGACCGCTTCAAGGAACTCGACGTCATCCAGCCCACCCTGTGGGCCATGGAGATCGCCCTCGCCCAGCTGTGGCGTTCCTGGGGCGTCGAGCCCGACGTGGTCATCGGCCACAGCATGGGCGAGTCCGCCGCGGCCTACATCGCCGGATCCCTCAGCCTCACCGACGCCGCCGCCGTCATCTGCCGCCGCAGCCGCCTCGCCAAGAGGCTCTCCGGACGCGGCACCATGGCCTGGGTCGGACTGCCCGCCGAGGAAGCGGCCCGCGCGCTGGCCGGCTACGAGGACAAGGTCGCCGTCGCGGCGATCAACAGCCCCACCTCCACCCTGCTGTCCGGTGACGGAGACGCCCTCGCCAAGGTGCTGGCCGACCTCGACACCCGCGAGGTCGCCAACCGCCGTGTCAACGTGGACTTCGCCTCCCACTGCCCGCAGATGGACGCCCTGCGCGACGACCTCCTGGCCGAACTGGCACACCTGAACCCCGGGCCGGGCACCATCCCGCTGCACTCCACCCTGCTCAACGAAGTCATCGACGGGTCGGCCATGAACGCCGACTACTGGGTACGCAACATCCGCCAGCCCGTCGACTTCGTCGGCGCCGTCCGCGGGCAACTCGCCCTCGGTGACACCGTATTCATCGAAGTCAGCCCACACCCCCTGCTGGTCAACGGCATCCGGGAGACCGGCCGCGCGGACGGCCAGGAAGTGACGGCCGTCGGCAGCCTGCGCCGCCAGGACGACGAACGCGGCTGCCTGCTCACCTTCGCCGCCCTGCTGCACACCGCGGGCGTGCCGCTCGACTTCGACGCCCTGACGGGCCCCGGCTCCTACGTGCCCCTGCCGACCTACCCGTGGCAGCGCACCCGGCACTGGATCGACCCCGCCCCCAACGCTGCCGAACCGTCCGCTCCTACCCCGGCCGACGCGGCGACTCCGCGCCCTTCGACCGCTGCCGCCGCATCGCATCCGCTGCTGGGCACGGAGCTCGCAGGCGAGGGCACCACCCGGATCTGGCAGGGCCCCCTGGACCTGACGCGCAACGCCTATCTGCGGGACCACCGCATCCAGGACACGATCATCCTTCCCGGCACCGCCCACCTCGAACTCGTCGGCGCAGCCTCGCGCATCGTGCTCGGCGACGGCGCGCTGTCACTGGCCGACGTGCACTACCACCGCGCCCTGTTCCTGGAAGAGTCCGCACCGCCGCCCCAGGTACGGGTCGTCGCCACCCCCGCCGCCGACGGCAGCCTGCACTGCTCCATCTACAGCCGGGACGCCGACACCGACAGCGTCGACTGGACGCTGCACACCGAAGCCACCGCCCGCCCCCTCACCGCGCAGGCCGCCGCCGGAGCCGAACCCCTGGACGCCATCCGCGGCCGGTGCGGCGAGCACCAGGACGCCGCCGACTTCTACCCCTGGAACGCCGAACGCGGCAACCAGTGGAACGGCGCCTTCCAGGGCGTGGCCGAACTGTGGCGCACCGACGGGGAAGTCCTCGCCCACCTGATCTGCCCCGCCGAACTGCGCGAGGGCCTGGAGCAGCACCACTTCCACCCCGCCCTTCTCGACGCCAGCGGCCACTCCATGGCCGCCGCCCGGCCGCTGACCGCTCCCGGCGAGGAAGGCGTCTTCGTCCTCGGAGGCATCGACGAAGTCCGCTTCTTCGGCCGGCCGACCGCCTCCATGCACAGCCACGCCCGCCTGCTGCCCGCCCCCCGCGAAGACTCCTTCAGCGCCGACATCGACATCCGCGACGACGACGGCCGGCTGCTGGCCCAGATGCGCGGCCTGCGCCTGCAATACCTGGCCGGCCACGCCCCCGCACCGCTGACACCGCACCACGAGGACACCACTGTGACCGCCACCGAAGCCGTCCCGCCCGTACCCGCTTCCGGCGGACAGGAGTCCTGGCTGCACACCCTCACCTGGGAAGCCGCCCCGCACCAGGGTTCGGCCACCGCCCGGCAGCCGGACGGCTTCTGGCTGGTGCTTACCGACAGCGGCCCCACCGGCCGTTCCCTCATCCGTGAACTGACCTGGCGCGGCGAGCGCGTCATCGCCATCACCGCAGCGGCCGGCCGTATGGCCGGAGCGGGCGAGCGCTACCGCCTCGACCCCGCCAACCCCGACCACTACGTCGACACCCTGGCCGACATCGCCCGTGAGGGCACCTGCCGCGGCGTCATCCACCTGTGGGCACTCGACGCGCAGGCCGGCCTCGACGCCACCGCCACCGAGATCGGCCGCACCCAACTCCTCACCGGCCACAGCGTCCTGCACCTGATGAGGGCCCTGGACAAGCACTCCCTCGGCCACCCACCGCTCTGGCTGATCACCCAGCTCGCCCAGTCCACCAGCCCCGCCGACACGGTCCGCAACCCCTTCCAGGCACCCCTGTGGGGCCTGGGCCGCACCCTCGCCGCCGAGACCCCGGCTCTCAGCCCCCGCCTGGTCGACCTCGACCGGTCCCCGGACAGCATCCCCGCCTTGGCCGACCTGCTGCAGAAGCCCGACACGGAAGACCAGACGGCACTGCGCGACGGCCAGCGTCTCGCCGCCCGCCTGCGCCCGGCCCCCGCCGCCGACGACGGACCGCGGAACCTGTCACTGCCCACCCCCGGCGTCCTGGACGACCTTGGTCTCCAGCCCGCCGCGCGCCGGCCCCTCGGGCCCGACGACGTCCGCATCCAGGTCGCCCACGCCGGAGTCAACTACCGCGACGTCCTGCTGACCCTGGGCATGTACCCGGGACAGGACGACCAGCCACCGACCCTCGGCTGGGAGTGCGCGGGCACCGTCACCGAGACCGGCAGCCGCGTCACCGATGTCGCCATCGGCGACGAGGTCATCGCCTTCGCCGACGGCTCCCTGGCCAGCGAAGTCGTCACGCGCGCCTGCCTGACCGCTCCCAAGCCGGCCCGCCTCACCTCGGCGCAGGCCGCGACGCTGCCCGCCTCCTACCTGACCGCCTACCACGCGCTGCACGACCTCGCCCGTATCGACCGCGGCGACAAGATCCTCATCCACTCAGCCACGGGCGGCACCGGACTTGCCGCCCTGAACGTCGCCCGCTGGAAGGGCGCCCGGATCTACGCCACCGCCGGAAGCGACGCCAAGCGCCAACTCCTCGCCAAGCTCGGCGTCGACCGCGTCGCCGACTCCCGCAGCCTGGACTTCGCCGACACCTTCCGCCCCGCCGCCGGCGAGAACGGCTTCGACGTCATCCTCAACACCCTGGCGGGCGAGGCCATCCCTGCCAACCTCTCCCTGATGGCGCCCTACGGGCACTACCTCGAACTGAGCAAGCGCGACATCCTCGACGACAACCCGCTGCCCCTGGGCGCGTTCGCCCGCAACCTGTCCTTCCACGCCGTCGACGTCGTCCACATGATCCAGAACGCACCGGAGCGTGCCGGACGCATCCTGCGCGCCGCAGCCGCCCTGGTCGAACGCGGCGACCTGCAGCCCCTGCCGCACACGGAATTCCCCGCCGGCCAGGCCGCTGACGCGTTCCGGTTCATGGCCCAGTCCCGCCACACCGGCAAGATCGTCCTGTCGTTCAGTCACCACACCGCCTCCAACACGCAGTCGGCAGCACGTACACCGGCCGTCGCCATTCATGGCGAGGGCACCTACCTGGTGACCGGGGGAGCAGGCGGCATCGGCGGCCGGCTCGCCCTGTGGCTCGCCGACCAGGGCGCCCGCCACCTCCTGCTCACCGGCCGCAGCCCCCTGCCCGCCAGCGGAACCCCGCTGCCCGCCGACCACCCGCACGCTGCTGCGCTCGCCGTTCTCGACGAACTCGCCGAGCGCGGCGTCAGCGTGCAGTACGAGGCCGCCGACGTCGCCGACCACCAGGCCATGCAGGGGTTGCTGACCGGCCGCCACCGCCAGGGCCTGCCGCCCGTCCGCGGCGTCTTCCACGCGGCAGGCGTCATCGACTACGCCCCGCTCAGCGACATGACCCCCGCCGACCTCGACACGGTCCTGGCGGCCAAGGTCTCCGGAGCCTGGAACCTGCACCGCCTCCTGCACGACCAGGAAGTCGACGCGTTCGTACTCTTCTCCTCCGGCTCAGCGATCCTCAGCTCGCCCATGCTCGGCGGCTACGCGGCCGGCAACGCCTTCCTCGACGCCCTGGCCCACCACCGCAACGCACACGGCCGACCGGCCACCGTCATCAACTGGGGCTTCTGGGACAGCGTGGGCATGGTCGCCCGCAAGGAACAGCAGGAAGAACGCACCCTCCTGCCCCAGGGCATGTCCTCCTTCAGCCCCGACGACGGATTCGCCGTCCTGGGCGGCATCCTCGCTTCAGGGCGCCTGCACACCGCCGTCCTGCGCGCTGACTGGCCCGCCTGGGCACGTGCTTACCCGACGGCGGCCACCGCGCCGTTGCTGCAGCACCTCACCGTCACGACCCGCACGGCCGCGTCCGGCCCGGCACCGGTCATCGCAGCCCCGGCCCCGGCGGTGCCCACACCCGTCGCGGTAGAGACACCCGCCCCGAGCAAGCCCGCGGCGAAGCCCGCACCCGCCGCGGCGACGCCGAAGAAGGCCCGCATCCCCGCCCCCCGGTCGGCCGACACCGTGCAGACACCCGCAGCCGTCGCGCCGAGCACGGAACTGCTGGAGTCGGTCAAGCGGGAAGTGGCCGTGGTGATGGGTCTGAAGCCCGAGCGCCTCAACGTCAGCCGACCGTTGAACCGGCTCGGTATGGATTCGCTGATGGCGGTGGAGCTGCGCAACCGCATCCAGCGCGAATATCAGGTGAAGCTGCCGATGGTGCAGCTGTTGAAGGACGGCACGATCACCACGGTCGTCCAGGCCCTGGCCGCCGAACTCAACTCCGCCAACCCCTCGGCCTCCCAGCCCGAGACAGCGCCTGCCCCGACAACCCCCGCCGCGGCGGCCCCGGCAGCTCCCCGTGTGCCCGCACCGGCAGCCGTTTCCCCGGTCCCGGTCCAGCCCGAGAAGACCGCCGCTCCGCAGCCGAAGCCGGAACTGCGGGCGCAGCCGGTCGAGGACGACGCGGCACCGGTCAACGGCACCGACGACACGGTGCTGGCCTTCGTGAAGGAAGCGGTGGCGGTCGTGATGGGGCTGCGAGCGGAGCGCCTCAACGTCAGCCGGCCCTTGAACCGGCTCGGTATGGATTCGCTGATGGCGGTGGAGCTGCGCAACCGCATCGAGCGGGAGTACCAGGTGAAGCTGCCGATGGTGCAGCTGTTGAAGGACGGCACGATCACCACGGTCGTCCAGGCGCTGACCGCCGAACTCAACTCAGCCAACGCCTCGGCCTGACCGAGCGACAGACGAGGATCGAGCCACCCGTGAAGACCACAGACATCCGCATAGCCGGTCTCGGCACCTACATCCCCGAGATCGTCGACGCCCGAAAGGCCGTCGCACTCGGCCTGTACGACGCCGACGACTACGAGTGGTACGGCTGGACCGGCGCGGCCGTCGCCGACGACATGCCCGCACCCGACATGGCCGTCGCCGCAGCCCGCCAGGCCATGGAACGCTCCCAGACCCACCCGCACGACATCGACATGCACATCCACGCCTGCGGCCACGAGCAGGGCCCAGAAGGCTGGTCGCCACAGCACTACATCCTGCGCCACATCACCGACCGCGACGTGCCCTCCTTCCGCGTCTGGCAGGCCTGCAGCGGCCTGATCGGCTCGCTGGAACTGGCCGCCTGCTACCTCCAGGCCGTCCCCGAGCGCACCACCGCCCTGCTCACCGGCGCCGACAACGTCGGCACCCCGAACTTCAACCGGTGGGCCTTCGGCATCCAGAACGGCGTGCTGGGTGACGCCGGCAGCGCCGTCCTGCTGTCCAAGACCGACGGCTTCGCCAGCCTGCTGTCCATCAACACCGGCTCCACCGCCGAGGTCGAGGAGCAGTACCGGGGCGCCGAGCCGCTCTTCCCCCCGTCGTTGACGGTCGGACGCAGCATGGACTTCAAGGAACGTCTGGCTGCCGCCGGTGGTCTGGAGGAGACCGTCGCCGAAGTCGTACGCCGCCAGGGCGAACTGCGGACCGAGATAGCCCTGCGCACCCTGGCCGAAGCCGGCCTGGAACCGGCGGACGTCACCCGCGTCGCCCACGTCTTCACCGGCCAGGAGAGCTACCTCAAGGTCATCCTCGACCCGATGGGCCTCTCGACCGACCTGGGACTGCTCGACTTCGGCCGCAACCTCGGCCACCTGACGGTCAACGACCAGATCGTCGGCCTCGACCACCTCGTCGCCACCAGCCAGGTCGGGCCGGGCGACCACGTCCTCATCGTCGCCCACGGCGGCGGAGTTTCCATCACCTGCGCCGTCGTACGCATCGACCACCGACCCCACTGGGCCCAGTAGCCCGCGCTTCCGGGAGCCGGCCCCCATACGGGCCGGCTCCCGGATCTTCCATTTCCCGCCTCACCACCCAGGGACCTCCGGCCATGCTGAACCTCGCTGCCTCACCCTTACTCGATGCCGAACAACTCATCTCCACCTTCGGCCTGCTGGGCATCATGGCCACCGTCTTCGCGGAGTCGGGCCTGATCGTCTGCTTCTTCCTGCCCGGCGACTCACTGCTGTTCACCGCAGGCCTCCTGGTCGCCAACGACCAGATCCTTCACCAGCCCCTATGGGTGGTCATGCTCGCCATCGCCGTCGCCGCCGTCCTGGGCGACCAGTTCGGCTATGCCTTCGGCCGCAAGATAGGCCCCGCACTGTTCAGGCGGCCCAACTCCCGCTTCTTCAAGCAGGAGAACGCCGAACGCGCGCAGGAATTCATGCTCAAGCACGGCCCCAAAGCCCTGGTGATGGCCCGCTTCATCCCGGTGTTCCGCACCTTCATCCCCATCACCGCAGGCGTCGGCCGCATGACCTACCGGACGTTCTTCCTGTTCAACGTCATCGGTGCCGTCCTGTGGTCCGTCAGCCTCACCCTGGTCGGCTACTACCTCGGCCAGATCGCCTTCGTCCGCGACAACATCGAAGGCATGGTCATCGGCATCGTCCTGATCTCCGGTATCCCGATCATCATCGAGGGCATCAAGATGAGGCGCCGCAGCCGCCAGGCAGCGTCCACCGACGAACCGGCGGCCACACCCCAGGCCGCCGCGACACCCGCCACGGAAACGGAGCTGCCCCGCCCATGATCTCCGCTGAAGACTTCTGCGACATCCTCGCCGACCGAGGCTTCACCACCGCCAGCGGTGTGCCCTGCTCCCACTTCGGCGGCCCCATCGCCCACCTCAGCACCCAGCCCGGCCGCTACGTCCCCGCCCCCAACGAGGGCAACGCCCTGGCGGTCGCGGCAGGCGCCGCCCTGGGCGGGCAGCGCGCCTACGTCATGCTGCAGAACTCCGGACTGGGCAACCTCATCAACCCGCTCACCTCACTGGTGATGACCTACCAACTGCCCATCCTCACCTTCGCCAGCCTGCGCGGCTGGCCCGACCCGGCCAGCGACGAGCCGCAGCACGCCGTCATGGGCCCATCCACCCACGGCATCCTCGACAGCGTCGGCAGCCCGCACTACACGCTGCACGCCGCGGACGGCATCGAGCGGTTCACCGAGATCCTCGACGCCGCGGACAAGGACCTGGCCGACCGGCGGGCCCCCTTCGTCCTTGTCGAACGCGGAGCCATCGGCAAGGCAGCTGCCCAGGAGACCGAGACGCCCACGGGCCTGGCCAGCAGCACCGCGATCCGCGTGGTGACCGACACCTGCCCCGACGCATCCGTCATCGCCACCACCGGCTTCACCGGCCGCGACGTCTTCGCCGTCGCCGACCGCCCCGGAAACTTCTACATGCAGGGCTCCATGGGCCACGCCTCGTCGCTCGGCCTGGGCGTCGCGCTGGCCCACCCCGAACGCACCGTCGTCGTCCTGGACGGCGACGGCGCCGCGCTGATGCACCTCGGCGCCCTGTCGATGATCGGACACGAGGCACCCGCCAACCTGATCCACGTGATCCTCGACAATCAGATCCACGAGTCCACCGGCGGCCAGTCGACCACCTCGGGCAACACCTCGTTCCCGGCCGCGGCCCTCGCAGCCGGCTACCGCACCGCGGAGGGCTGCGACAACGAGGATGCTCTGCGCACTGCAGTCTTGAACGCCAAGGCCGCACCCGGACCGCACTTGATCAGCGTGCGGACCCTGCCACGCACTGGCGCGATACCGCCGCGCGCCACCAACGCCCTCACTCCAGACGGTATTCGCGAACGGTTCCAGCAGGACCTGCACGGCAACTGACCTGTGTGCCGTTGGTGTCTGGAATTGCCTCAACAGGCGGGTCCACACCAACGGCACTGGGCTGCAACCTGCCGAGGAGGATCGGGTGGATGCTGCTTGCCCTGCACAACCGGGACACTGCCCATACGGTGTCCCCCCCATGGCTAAGGCGCTCACGCCCGGCAAAGATTCGGTCATCATCACGATACTCATCGGTGTCGCGGGGGGCCTCCGAGGCTGCTGGCTCATCCTCCTCACCCCGTACCGGAGATCAATTGAAAACGGCGCCATCCCTTATGTTGTGCCCGCACATTCAGTGAGTCGGCTCCGCCCTCCCCCCGGAGGGCGGAGCCGACTCGCAGGGCGGGAACCCCGTGCAGCTCGACGAGCCAGCCCGTGAAGCTGATCCGACTTGAGCGTGCTGCTATGCGAATCGGCAGGTGCTGAGGTACCAGGCGTTGTCGATGTCGCTCGTGGATCCGAGGTGCGTCTCGCCCGGCCGCACGCACTCATATCCGTCGAACGGCGTCCAGTCGTAGTCCACCTGCAGTCGCGCCCCGACCCCCGGCGGGGGATTGTTCACACAGTGGTTGTAATACGCGTCCGTCTGAGTCTCGTAGTATCCGCAGGCTTGAATTGAAACGTCATTCCCCGACGCCGCTGAAGCCGCCGACGGCAGCAGCACGAGAGACATGGCCAAAGAAACGGCAGCACCGGCTGCTTTCAATTTACGACGCATGGCACACCTCTTTCCATTCTTGTTCCTGTCTCACTGGTGTGAGGCAGGACGCGTCGCCGGCCTGCCATGTACAGAGCCCACTTGGTCGGCACTGGTAGACCGTCGACGTCGGTGTCCCTCAGCCTGGCACGGCGCGTTGGCCTGCGGCAGTCAGCCGATGGTGAGAGATCCGGTGGGATTGTTAAGCTCTCCTGTATGGTCGCACCGAAGAGGCCGAAACATCCTCACGTCGTAGACTTCGCAACGTCGATAGAACCGAGCACGCAGCAATTGAGGTTCTTCCTCGTGCTGAGTGAAGAACTCCATTTCGGCTACGCCGCCACTCGCCTGTTCGTCACCAAATCCGCCCTGAGTCAACAAATGCGCACCTTGGAGAAACGCCTTGGAGTACGTCTCTTCGAGCGCACCAGCCGGTCAGTCGCGCTCACCTCGGCGGGTCGGTCGTTGCTGCCCGAGGCGCGAGCGGCGGTTGAAGCGATAGACCGTTTACGCCGGGCCGCGGAAGTGCAGCAGCGTCAGCTCGCCGGGCGGTTGACAGTGGGAACCATCGGTGCCGAGGCCTCCATGCCACAGACCCGCGCGGTTCTAGGGGAATTGCGCCGCCAGCAGCCCCATGTGGAGATACAGATCCTCAGCCTGACCATCGCCGACCATCTGGCTGCCCTGTACCGGCAGGAGGTTGACATCGCTTTCCTTCGCCCACCGGTGTCGGACGATATCGAGCTGCTCCATCTCGCGACCGAGCCCCGAGTGGCCTGCATATCGAGCAGCGACCCGTTGGCGGCGCACCAGCGCATCACCATCGCGCAGCTCAACGGATACCCGGTGGTGAACTTCCCGCCTGAGACACCACGAGAGTGGTGGAGCTTCTGGGCGGTGGACCCGCGTCCCGACGGCACCCCTGTGCGCTACGGCCCGATCGCCGCGGACATTGAGGCACTGCTGCACGCCATCTCGCAGGGCGAGGGCATGTCCTTCCTGCCCGCAGTGGCCCGTGACTTCTTCAGCCGTCCCGGCCTCACCTACGTCGATGTCGACGGTATCCCTCCCTGTACCTCGGCCCTCGCGTGGGTGGCGGAGCGCCGCTACGATCCGCTGGTCGCCGCAGCGCAGCGGGCCGCACAGTCGGTGATACGGAACCGCACCGATTCATGATCACCGAGGACGTGGACCATGGGTTCAGCGATTGCGGCACTGGCCTGACGGCCGACACCTCGATGCCGCCTGCACATGCGAACCGTGACCCTGGCGAGTCGTCCGGCACCACTTCCCTCTATGGGCAGCGCAACGTCGCCCGTGCGCAACGAGCTGCGGCGCTTGCAGCAGGGACAGGACGTGCAAGCGCAGACGACGCCGAACGAGGGAAGACGGCAGCCCCCGCTCGCCGACGCCCGCTGCACGTACACCATCGACTGCGTGGCAACAGAGTGCACCGGCAACTGACGGTCGACGACCGGCAGCGCGTCGCCCTGGCCGAACTCGCTGCGGGCTGCGGGCAGGAGACGGTCAACTGAGAGCCGGCGCCGTAGCGGGAGTTACTACTTCTCGGAGTTCAGTAGCGCGGTCACGAGGGCCTCGAAGATGGCCACCGTCTTCGGCTGTTTGATGCCTAGTTCGCCAGCAGTCTGCTTGACGCTCTTCTTGGGCGGCCTGGTGCCGCTAGGCGCGAGGCGGCCGACCATACAGAGCATGTCTTTGTGGCGTTCGCCCAAGATCTCGGCGAAGGTCTTCCACGGATCGACGGAGGGCTTGTACTTTCCTTCCGTGATGGCCGCTATGTCAGCCTCCGGCAGGCCGCTGTCTTTGGCCAGCCTGGCCTGGCCGTCTTTGGTGGCTAGGTCGTAGCCCACTATTCGTGCCCGTGTGGTGATGTGATCACCGAACCGTCGCGGGTCCATAAGCTTCTTGCTGGGCATCTGCCGGTCCTTCCGCAGGGAATGCAGCAGCATGGCATCTGAACGGTCGCCGGGGTATAGCGCCTTCCCTTCGACTCCGGCCACACCGTCGACATAGGCCTGCACGGGCCCGTACAGCCCCTGCGGTACGTACTCAGGGATCTGTTCGTGTTCGACCCAGGCGACATCGGAGACCTCCCGAGAAGCGGCTGCGCGCGCCTGGCCGCCGACGGCCCGGCAGGCGACGTAGACGATCTGCCGGCCTGTGTCGGGTTGGGTGCGCTCTCCCAGACGCCGGAGGGCCTTGACGTCGAGCCCGGTCTCCTCCAACGTCTCCCGCACTGCCGCTTGCTCGGCGGACTCGCCCGTCTCAACCTTGCCGCCGGGGAGCGCCCAGACGAGGTCACCTTCGACGATGCTGCGCCGGATCATGAGGATCCGGCCGCAGTTGACGATGACGGCCATGGTGACAGCAGGTACCGCTGTCACGTGGTGCTCCCCTCCTCGCCTGCGGGGCCGGGCCGCTTGGCCCTGGTCGGGCCCCACATGCTTGCGGATAGGGCATCGTGGGCCGCACTAAAGGTCGAGAGCATCCCTTGTCGACCGGCGGGGTCTTCGATGTAGACCGTAAGCGAGAAATCGTCGAGCTGGCGGGGCAGCATTACGCATGAGGCCGCAGACGACGTGGCCGAGGATAGATCCTACCTGCGCATCAACTCCGCCTCGGCAGCGATCACGTGCTCAGTTGGTGGGCTATCAGGGCAGGTCGTTGGCATCGGAACGAGTCGGAGCGCTTGAAGCCATGCTCGGGCTTGCATGTGAGTCCTGCCTCTCCCCAATGGGCAGAGGCAGGACTCGGCGTGCAGGCGGCGGTCAGCCCTCGGTAGCGGCGGCCGGGGCGGAAGGCTCCAAACAGGCCGCCACCGTCTCCGGATCCAGAGCCGCCAAACTGGCAAACATGCGCAGCGGTTCCGCCAGCGCCGAGCAGCACATCACGTACTGGTTGCTGCGCCCCTGCGGGATCGCCTCCACCAGCTCCTGCTCGCGCAGTGGCGCCAGGTGATGGCTGACCAGCGTCTGGCTCAGCCCGGTGGCCTCCTGCAACTCCTTCACCGTGCGCGGTCGTTGCGCGATCAGCAGAATCAGCGTCAACCGCGTCTCGTCCGCCAGCGCCCGCAGTTTTGGAGCCAGCAACTGTGCACGCTCACGCTCGCTGAGCCACTGCCCGGGATCGCTGACCGCGACCCTCAGCTTTGATGGCCGGGCCATCACCACCTCCTTGTCGCCCCCGCGCCCGTCGCTCGGGCCGGCACCGGCGGCGCGGGTGCTGTTGGAGGCGGGGCGAACTGCGCGTTCGATCCTACGCATGGTGGCCGTGCCCGACTACGAGCCGGTCCGGGCGTCGGCTTCGGGCTCCGCGGGCACGTCCGCCGCCGGAGCCCCGTCCTCTTCCACCGTCTGCCCGCGGGGCAGGATGAACGCGGAGGCGATCGCTCCGACGGCTGCGACCGCGACAGCGACCGTCAACGTGCCGGTGAAGCCGTGCACAAATGACTCCTGAGCGGCGGACAGCACCCGCTCGCCGGCCGCCCCGCCGATCTCTTGCGCGACGGCGGAGGCACCGGCGAGAGATTCGCGTACGGCGTCGCCCGCCTCTCCCGGCACCTGCGCGGCCTTGGGGAGGTCGTCGCGGTAGAGGGTGGCGATGATGCTGCCGCTGACCGCGATGCCCAGGGCGCCGCCGACCTGCATGCCCACGTCGGCGACAGCGGATCCCGCGCCCGCCTGGCGGGCCGCGGAGACGGCCAGGATGGCGTCCACGGCGGCGGGGAGGGCGATACCCATGCCGAGGCCGAACACGGCAAGACCCCACAGGGCCTGTGCTTCGTCGTCGATCTGCAGTCCGGCGAGAACGCCGAGCCCGACCGCGCACAGCGCCAGGCCGATCACCACGGTGTTCCTGAGGCCTGTGCGTTCGACGAGCTTGGCGGAGAGCGGAGCGCCGATCATCATGGTGCCGATCGCCAGCATCCGCAGACCGGCGCCGAGCGGGTCCAGTTCAAGGACCGACTGCAAGTACTGGGTGAGCAGGTACAGGCCGCTGTAGAGGCCGAAGGACGTGCAGGCGATGGCCAAGGCGCCGCCGCCGTAGCGGGCGTTGAGGAACAGGCCGATGTCGAGCATGGGGTGCTCGGTGCGCTTCTCCCACAGGACGAAACCGACCATGAGTGCGACGCCGGCGAGGAGCGAGCCGAGGGTCACGATGTCGCCCCACCCGTTGTGGGGGGCTTCCACCAGGCCGTACACGATGGCGACGAGCCCGGCGACCGAGAGCAGCGCGCCGACGAGGTCCAGGCCGGGGTGGCCGTCGGCCTTGGACTCGGGGATCAGTTTGAAGCCGCCGATGAGCGCGATGGCCGCCAGCGGCACGTTGATGAGGAACATCGAGCCCCACCAGAAGTGCTCCAGCAGCAGGCCGCTGACGACCGGGCCGAGCGGTACGCCGACCGCGGCGGCGCCCGACCAGATGCCGATGGCCTTGCCCTGTTCCTCCGGCGGGAAGACGTCCTTGATGATGGCCAGGGTGGCGGGCATCATCAAGGCTGCCGAGATGCCCATCGTGGCGCGGAAAGTGATGAGCAGTTCGGGGCTGGAGGCGAACGCGGCACCGAGGCTGGTCACTGCGAAGGCGGCCAGTCCGATGGCGAGCAGCTTCTTGCGGCCGAAGCGGTCCGACAGTCCTCCCGCCATCAGCAGCAGTCCGCCGAAGGCCAGTGCGTAGGAGTCGACGGTCCACTGCAACTGGCTGCTGCTGGCGTCCAGGTCCTTCTGGATGCTGGGCAGGGCCAGATTCAGGATCAGGGTGTCAAGCCCGATCAGAACCAGACTCAGACACAGGATGGCCAGAATCTGCCATCGGCGGGGATGTCCGGCAGGGCGGTTCACAAAGATCTCCTCAAGGAAGCAATCAGGCTGGGGGACGCCAACAGCGGCGGGCCCGGGGCGTGTTCGTGCGCGGGGCTGCCTGTGATGGGGCGCCGGAGGCCGGTCTCCACGGGGGATGAGGGCCGACCTCCGGCGGTCCACAGACTAACCAGCATCGAGTGGTATCAACAGTGAATGCTGTTGATAACGGCTTGCTTTGGATGCTCGTTTCAGCCATCTACCCGAGATCTCCACTCTGCGCCCGCATGTGGCTCGAAGTGGCATTGACCTGCGGAGACTTGAAGGAGGTCGGTCATGTCCGCGATGGCAACTCTTCGCGTCGACGTGGCGCGCCGCTGGCTGTGCAGGGGCTTCGGTGTGTGCTGTTACCGACGATTGCTCCCTGATGGCCTGCGGAAACGTGCCTCGGAGTGGTGGTTCGTGAGCGGTGTTGAGCGGGGTTGGCGGAAAAAGACCGTCGGCTGAAAACCGGGTCTCGAATACTTTGACCGCCATCGATACATTGAGCGAGAAGCAGCACGGGGGCCTGTACGAGCGGGCCCGTCCTGGTGCCAGGGGGGCTGAAAGACGTTGCATGGACCCGACAGGCAGACGGTTGGCTCATTAATGTGCCCGGCCGTGCCGTAGGCGTATTGCGCGCTCCATTCACCCTTCAACCGCGCTGTGGCGGCACGGTTCCTGACACCACATCACATCCCCACCAGAACGCAGCGGTCGTGCGGTCGGCGCACTGCTCGCTGCGGTTTTACGAGGCTGGAACGGTCGCTGGCGACGGCTGTCCCACGCCTGGCCCGCAATCCTTGAAGGGAAAACGATGTCAGACTCTGCGCAGCCTCGCCTTGCCCTGGTGGGCGATCGTGGCAACCACGATGAGCCGTCTCACCCCAAGATCGATGCCATGCGCGAGCAGTGGGACGTAGTCACAGAGTGGGTTCCGACGGTCGACATCCACGATGCCTCCCGGCTCGACGGGTTCGACGGCATCTGGGTCGTCCCCGGGGCGCCGTACTTCAACCAGAAGGGCGTGCACCTCGCCGTCCGCCACGCCCGTGAGAACGCGCTGCCTTTCCTCGGTACCTGCGGCGGGTTCTTCAGCGCCCTCATCGAGCACGCGCAGAACGTGCTGCACCTTCCCGAAGCGGAAGGCGTGGACGAGGAC
Organism: Streptomyces dioscori; assembly: GCF_003024195.1. Lineage (GTDB taxonomy): Bacteria > Actinomycetota > Actinomycetes > Streptomycetales > Streptomycetaceae > Streptomyces > Streptomyces dioscori. The sequence goes on along the minus strand of NZ_KZ679049.1, from coordinate 263,093 downwards.
CCGGAGAAGCTCCTGCCCCTGGTCACCCCGCTGACATGCTCCTTCCGCGGCGAGAAGGCCCCCCTGACGGTCAAGGAGGACTCGCTGCTCGCCTCGATCTACGGCACGACCAACGTCGAGGAGGTCTTCCACTGCGAGTACGGGCTGACGGCCGACTTCATGGGCGCCGCCAGCCAGGGCTCCCTGCAGATCAGCGCCTGGGACAGCGACGGCGCGCCGCGCGCCCTGGAGATCACCGGCCACCCGTTCTTCATGGGCAGCCTCTTCCAGCCCGAACTGTCCTCCGCCCCCGGCGATGAGCACGTCATTCTGAAGACCTTCCTCAACGCGGTGCGAGTGTCGGCGAGCACGCCGTCGCCCCAGCACGCCCTCTGACGCAGCTTCGTTCGCTGCCCCTCAATTTCTGACACGGCCGTGCGCCCGGGTGCGCACGGCCGCGGGCACCGCCATGCCCGCCTTGTCCCCACACCAGGCGGAAGGATCACTCACGCGCATGAAGCACGACCAGCATGGGATCTCCCGAAGAGGATTTGTCCGGGGCAGCGTCGTCGGCAGTGCCGGCCTGGGTGCCCCTGTTCTGCTGCCGCTGGTGGCGGCCAGCGCCGCCGAGTCCGGCAGCCCCGACACCCCGGGCAGTGTTCCGGGCGCGAGTTTCACCGACCAGTCGGCGGCCCTGACCCCGGACCGGACGGTGGCCACGGCCTGCCAGTTCTGCAATTCCAACTGCCGCCTCAACGTCGACCTCAAGGCCGACCGGATCATCGCCGTCCGCGGCGAGGACGGCGACCCCGTCCAGCACGGCCAGGTCTGCGTCAAGGCCGAGATGATGCCGCAGCTGGTCTACAACAAGGAACGCCTCACCACCCCGTTACGTCGTGTCTCGGGCAAGAAGGGTGCGGCGAACTCCAAGTTCGAGGCCATCAGCTGGGACGAGGCCTACCGCACCATCGCCCGCAAGCTGCTGCACCTGCGCGACACCGGCCAGGTGCACACGATCGCCAACCGCACCACCGGCCGTATGCCGCGCGGCACCGGCTCTCTGGTGGGCCGCCTGTTCGCGATGCTGGGCAGTCCGAACAACACCGACGTCGGCCCGGTCTGCAACGACGCCGGCGGCAACGCGCTCGCGGCCACTTTCGGCCTGGGCAACTTCACCAACGGCTACGGCATCGACGGCGCCACGGGCAAGGACGACCTCGGCTCCGCCCGGCACTACCTGTTCCTGGGCACCAACCAGGCCGAGACCCACCCGGTGACGTTCGGCTACCTGCTGCGCGAACGCAAGAAGACCAAGGCCACGCTCACCGTCGTCGACCCCCGCCTGACCCCGACCGGAGCAGCCGCGGACCGCTGGGTGGCGCCCAAGCCCCACACCGACCTGGCCCTGCTGCTCGGCATGCTGCACCACATCGTCGAACAGCGCCTGTACGACCAGGCGTTCATCGACCGGTGGGTGACCGGCTTCGGTGAGCTGCGTGCCCATCTGGCCAAGCACCATTACACGCCAGCCTGGGCCGCGAAGGTCACCGGCCTGCCCGCCGCCACCATCACGGCCATGGCCGAGGAGTACGCCGGCGCCGAACCCGCCGCGATCTTCTGCAACGCCGGCATCTCGCACCAGCTCGGCGCCTTCGACACCTACCGGGTGCTCACGTTCCTCGCCGCGATCACCGGAAACATCGGCAAGCCCGGCGGCGGCTGCAACTTCATGCACAACACCTGGCCCGGCGACCTGCACCTGCCGCCTCTGGAAGCCGAGACGCCCGAGCGCCGCGAAGCCCTGCCGGTCGGCCCGGACTACTTCGCCGAGTCCATCCTCACCGGCCAGCCCTACCAGCTGCGCGCCGTCATCACCCAGGGCAACCCGCTGGTGTCCTCCGCCAACACCACCAAGGTCCGCAAAGCCTTCGAACAGCTCGACTTCTACGTCTACACCGGCCTGTTCATGGAAGAGCCCGCCACCTACGCCGACATCATCCTGCCCGTCTGCAGCGGACTGGAGATGGAAGGCGTCTACATGCGCCGCGACGACCGCGCCATCCGCTGGCAGGACCAAGTCGTCGACCGCGTCGGCCAGTCCCGCCCCGACTACGAGATCTGGATCGGCCTCGCCCACGCGCTGGCCGACCTCGACACCCGCCGCCCGGCGAAGGAATGGCGCGAGGCGTTCCCCAAGCGGTGGATGGACTACAAGAACCTGTGGGCCGACTTCGTGAAGCACACGCCCGGCGCGGGCGGCATGACGCGCGAGCGCATGAGCAAGCGCACCGAGCCGCTGCGCTGGCCGTGCCCCACACCCGAGCACCCCGGCGTCAGCACCCTCTACCTCGACCACCCCAGCTGGTACGAGGCCGCGGAATCCCTGGACGCAGCGCATCGGGGGAAACGCTTCCTCACCCCCAGCGGCAAGGTCGAACTCACCACCCCCGCGCTGGAGAAGAGCCTGTCGACCGCCGGACACACCGCGCTGCCGATCTTCTACACCCACCCCGAGGTCACCGGCGCCCACCCCACCGTGGCCTACAGCAAGAAGCTGGTCACCAGCCCCATCAACCCGCAGGCCCTCACCCACCCGGTGCGACTGGGCGTGCCCGGCAACGGTGACGTGCACCGCACCTTCCCGCTGATGGGCATGACCGGACGGCCCAGCGTCGTGCACTTCGCCGAGATGACCCACTGGACCCCCACCGGCAAACAGCTCAACGGCATCCGCTTCATCCAGATCCACCCGAAGACGGCCCAGCGCGCAGGCATCGCCGACGGCGACGACGTACGGGTGGAGAGCCCGCGGGGCGCCGTGAGCGGCACCGCACTCTTCTGGGACGGCATCCGGCCCGACACCGTGTTCGTCCCCAACACCTTCGGCCCCGCCCAGAAGGTCGGCGACCTCTTCGACGACCCGCGCTACGAACCCGCCAACACGCTGCCCGACGACCAGTACTACGACAACCTCTCCGGCCAGCAGGCCTACAAATGCTTCGCCTGCCGCGTCGTCAAAGCCTGACCAGCCCCAAGGCCCGCATCCGCGCAACCCCACGGAGGACCGTATGAACGCGACACCCGACCCGCGCCTGAAGGCCGAAGAGGTATCCGTGCTGCCCCTGGCGGCCTTCGACGAACGCGTCAACGTCCTCGGCTCCAAGAGCTACACCAACCGCTACCTGGCCATCGCCTCCCTCTCGGGCCGCGAGACCGTCATCAAGGGCGCCCTGCTGTCCGACGACACCCTCTACTTCGCCCGCGCCATCGAGACGTTCGGCCACGTCAACTGCACCGTCGACCACGCCACTGCCAGCATCCACGTCACCCCCACCGGCCAGCCCATGCGCGCCCCGAAGGACGACATCTTCGTCGGCGGCGCCGGCACCCCCCTGCGCTTCTTGATCTCCATGGCCGGCCACGCCCAGGGCACCACGATCATCACGGGCAACACCCGCATGCAGGAGCGGCCCATGGGCGACCTGCTGCAGGCGCTGCCGCCGCTCGGTGTGGACGCCACCGCGGTCCGCGGCAACGGCAGCCCGCCGATCCGCGTCGTGGGCGGCTCCTTCAAGGGCGGCGCCACCACCATCAACGGTCTCGTCTCCAGCCAGTTCACCTCCAGCCTGATCATCAACGCGCTGCGCGCCGAGAACGACACCCACATCACCATCGCGGACGAACTGGTCTCCAAGCCGTACGTCGAGATGACGCTGGCCGCCCTCAAGGAGATGGGTGTGCACGTCGGACGCGACGGCTACCGCACGTTCACCGTCGCGGCCGGCCAGCAGGCCCGCGGCGGCGAGGTCACCGTCGAGCCCGACGCCTCGGGCATGTCCTACTTCCTGGCCGCCGCCGCCATCCTGGGCAGCCGCGTCGTCATCCCCGGCATCGGCTCCGGCTCACACCAGGGCGACGTCCACCTGGTCGACGCCCTGGAGCGGATGGGCTGTCGTACCCAGGTCACCGACGACGAGATCACCCTGACCGGCGGCCCGCTGCGCGCCATCGACATCGACATGGAGGCCATGCCCGACGTCGTACCGTCCCTGGCCGCCGTCGCCGCCTACGCCGAAGGCACCACCCGCATCACCAACATCGCCTCGCTGCGCGTCAAGGAGTGCGACCGCATCGCCGCCGTCACCACCGAACTGCGCAAGATGGGCATCGAGGTCGAGGAACTCCCCGACGCGATGTACATCACCGGCGGCACCCCGCACGGGGCGACCATCGACACCTACGACGACCACCGCATCGCCATGACCTTCGCCATCGCCGGCCTGCGCACCGAAGGCGTCGTCATCAAGGACCCGGGCTGCGTCGCAAAGTCCTTCCCCACCTTCTGGCAGACCCTCGACACCCTCCACCCCGCCCTGGAGAGCACCAAGTGACCGCGCCGGACACCACGCCCGGCGACCCGGGCATCCTGCTGGTACTGGACGGTTGGGGCCACGCCCCGCCGGCTGCGGACAACGCTGTCGACGCCGCATCCACGCCTGTTCTGGACGAGCTGACCGGCCGCTACCCCTCCACGCTGGCCTACGCGTCCGGTGAGGCGGTGGGGCTGCTGCCGGGCACCGTCGGCAACTCCGAGATCGGCCACATGGTCATCGGAGCGGGACGGCCTCTGCCCTACGACAGCCTCCTGGTCCAGCAGCACATCGACTCCGGTGAGCTGCGGGAGAACCCGCGCCTGGTCTCCCTCCTGGACGCGCTCGCGGTCAGGGGAGGGGCGCTGCATCTGGTCGGCCTGTGCTCGGACGGGCAGATCCACGCGAACGTCGGGCATCTCAGCGAGCTGCTGGCCGCGGCCGCCGCCCGGCGGGTGCCCCGTGTGTGGATCCACGCGATCACCGACGGACGCGACGTGGCCGACGGCACCGCCGAGACCTACCTGACGCAGGTCACCGAACTGGCCGCAGCAGCCGGCACCGGAGCGATCGCCGGCGTCATCGGCCGCGGCTACGCCATGGACAAGGCCGGCAACCTCGACCTGACCGACAGGGCCGTCCACCTGGTGGCCGACGCGGAGGGCACCGAGGTGAACACCGCGGCCGAAGCCGCTAACGCCTCCGAGCGCGGCGACGAGTGGGTGGACCCGAGCATCCTGCGGGACGCACCGGGAGCGCGCATCGCCGACGGCGACGGCCTGGTGTGGTTCAACTTCCGCAGCGACCGCATCCAGCAGCTCGCCGACCGCCTGCTGGAGCACCTTGCGGCCACCGCGCGCACGGTGGACACCCTCAGCCTGGCCCAGTACGACACCCGCGCTGACATCCCCGCGCTGGTGCAGCGGGCGGACGCCTCCGGAGGTCTGGCCGACGAACTCACCGCCGCAGGTGTACGCAGCGTGCGCATCGCCGAGGCCGAGAAGTTCGAGCACGTCACCTACTACATCAACGGGCGTGACAGCACGGCACGCAGCGTCGAGGAACACGTCCGCATCACCGGCCCCGGCGCCTCCGACTACAAGGCCCGCCCAGAGATGAACCTCGACCAGGTCACGGACGCCGTCCTCGACGCCGCGGCCCGCCCTGAAGTCGACCTCGTCATCGCCAACCTCGCCAACATCGACGTCGTCGGCCACACCGGCGACTACGCGGCCACCGTCAAAGCCTGCGAACACACCGACGCCGCGGTGGCACGCATCGCGACAGCCGCCGCCGAGTCGGGCCGGTGGCTGCTGCTCGTGGGCGACCACGGTAACGCCGAGAAGATGACCAAGCAGGCACCGGACGGAACCAGCCGCCCCTACGGCGGGCACACCACCCACCCGGTGCCCCTCGTCGTGGTGCCCGCGAACAAGGAAGCCACTGCCGCGCTGCCCCAGCGGGCAACGCTCGCCGACGTCGCCCCCACGGTCCTGCACCTGCTGGGACACAAGACCGGATCCGCCATGACAGGAAGGCCCCTTCTATGAGTCCCCCCACCCCGACCGCCGCCACGGTACGCACCGAGGACGCGGTCCCCGCACTGCTCGCCTCGCTGCAGGCCACCCTCCAGGGCCCCGCCGATCAGGCGGGCTGTCCGCTGCCGCCCTCCATCGCGTCCGCCTTCGCGGACGACTCGACCGTGCGGCCGCTCGCCGTCGCGGGAGGCGTGTGGGCGGTTCTTCGGGAGTCGCCCGACCGCTCGTGCCAGGTGCTGTGCCTGCACAACCCCTCCAGCGACGCCGTCTCGGCGAGCCTGGACGCTCTCCTGCCCGAGACCGCAGGCCAGCAGGCCCACTTCGTCCGCGGCGCCCTGCACACCACGCAGGAGACCGACGGACTCCGCGTCCATCTGGCCGCGTTCGGCCACGCCTGGATCACCTTCACCCGCTGAGGAGGAGCACTCCGTCACCGCGGTGCCGACGGCCCTGAGCCGAAGGCACCACAGCCATGACGACGCACAGCGCCGTCCCTACTGCACCGCTACAGATCCGTCTGCAGCCTGCGCAGGCAGCCGCCCTCTGGGGTTCGTGCTGCCCGCGTAATCCCTTCAGGGCACCGCCATTCCCTAAGGATCTGACATGTTCATACGTACGTCCTTCGTGGTGCCGGCTCCAGCCGGTGCCCGCGTTCCGCTGCCCACACCCCGACTCCTGCCCCGCCCGCCCGGCCGCCTCGCCTCGCTCCACACGAGCGAGATGAACACCAGCCACAGCGCGGACGGCACAGGTGTGCACCTGTCGTCGCAGAGCTACGTCAGGCCGGTTTCCCTCCAGCCGTCACCTCAGTGACCGCCGCAGAGGGGACCGAGAAATGTCGCACACCCATGCCCACATCCACGCCGCGGTATCCCATGAAGACAGAAAGGCCCCACTGGTGTTCAGCACGAAGCGCCGCCTCGCCCACCTCGCCTCAACCGCTCTGGTCCTCGCGTCCCTTGCCACGGCCTGCGCCGACGGAAAGGCGGGAGGATCAGGTGCTCTGCAGGTCAGCGGCTCCACCACGGTAGCCCCCGTGGCCGCGGACGCCGCCGAGGCCCTCAAGGCCGACGGACTCGATATCACCGTCGCCACCCAGGGCGGTTCCGCCGGCGGCATCTCCCAGCTCGCCGCAGGCCAGATCAAGATCGCGATGAGCTCGAAGCCCCTCGCGGACGAGGACAAGGCCGCCAGCCCCGACACCGACTTCCAATCCACCCAGATCGGTTCGGACGCCGTCGGCATCATCGTCACCAAGAAGGTCGCCGACGCCGGCGTCAAGAACCTCACCGTGGATCAGGTACGGGACCTGTTCGAAGGCAAGATCACCAACTGGTCCGAAGTCGGCGGACCCGATCTCAAGGTCTTCGTCTACGACAAGGAACCCGGCCGCGGGACCCGCGAGGTGCTCGACAAGTACATCTACGGCGACAAGAAGGCCCCCGCGCCGCCGGAGTCGGACAACTTCGCGATCGTGGGCGGCAACCTCGAAACCCGCAACAAGCTGAAGTCGACCCCCGGCTCGGTGGCCCCGCTGTCCACCAGCTTCGTCGAGGGGCACAAGGACCTGGCCGTGGTCACCCTGGACGGCATCGCCGCGTCACCCGAGAACATCGCCTCCGGCAAGTACCCCATGTCCCGGCCGCTGTACTTCATCACGGACGGCAAGCCGGAGGGGACGGCCAAGAAGTTCATCGACTACGTCCTGACCACCAAGGGCCAGAAGCTGATGACCAAGCACGGCTATCTGACGCTCAAGGAAATCGGTAAGTAGCCGATGACCACCACACTGGCGCGCGATGCCGCGCCACCTGACGCAGCAATACGGCCACGCCCCTCGAAATGGGTCTGGAGCTGGACGGGCGCCGGGGTGTTCGCCGTGGCAGCCCTCCTCCTCGTGGTCGTGGGCTATCTCGTCGCGGGGATCAGTAGCGGCTCGGTCGACTGGACGGCCCTGCTGACCGACGCTTCCTGGAGCCCTCCCAACGCCGCCTACGGCGGCCTCGCCATGATCTACGGCACGGCCGTCGTCTGCGCCCTCGCTCTGATCCTGGCCGTACCCGTCAGCTGGGGAGCGGCCCTTGCCCTGTCGGAGTACCTGCCGCCCCGCGTGGCCCGGTTGCTGCGCATGTGCGTGGAGCTGCTTGCCGCCGTACCGTCCATCGTCTACGGCCTGATCGGCATCATGGTCATCCGGCCCGTCGTTGCCTGGATCGGGGACGTACCCGGCGGGGACAGTCTCCTGGCTGCCGGGATCGTCCTCGCTGTCATGATCACGCCGACGATCGTGGCGGTGAGCGTCGACGCGCTCACCGCGGTGCCCGACCGCTACCGGGAGGCCGCCTTCTCGCTGGGCCTGACCCGCCGCGAGGTCATCCGCTCCGCGGTGCTGCCGCTCGCCCGGCCCGGCATGCGCTCCGCCGTCCTGCTCGGCCTGGCCCGCGCGCTCGGCGAAGCCATCGCCGTGTTCCTGGTGGTGGGCCGGGCCGACGGACGACTGCCCACCAGTTTCGACGGGTTCCTCCACTCGCTGGTGCATCCCGGGCAGACACTGACGACGAAACTGGCCGGCCCCGAACCGGTGCTGGCCGGCACATCCGGCCCCTACTTCGCCGCGCTGTGCGGACTGGGCCTCGTCCTCCTGGCGTTTGTGGCCGCGGCCACCATCTGGGGCACCCGAGGCCAAAAACGCGGTACGTCGGACAAGCGAGCCCCCGCCTTCCGCGGCGCGCCCCGGATGCGCGTTGAGCGCGACCGGCTCGCCATGGGACTGCGTCTGGGCGCACTGCTGCTGCCCACCGCTCTTCTCCTCGGCATGCTCGCCCTCCTGGTGACGCGGGGAAGCTCCGCGTTCAACCCGTCCTTCTGGTTCACCTCGGCCACGGGCGCCGCGGGCGGAGGCGTACGCGACCAGATCGTCGGCACCCTGCTGCTCATCGTCACCACAGGTCTGATCGCGCTCCCGCTCGGCTTCGGCGCGGGCATCCTGATCGGCGTCCACGCATCCGAACGGGTCGCACGGCTGCTGCAGACCCTGACGATCGTGCTGGGCGGAGCGCCGACCATCCTGCTGGGGCTGGCCGGGTTCGTCATCCTGTCCAGCACCATGGGATGGGGCAGATCCTGGCTGGCGGGAGCCATTGTGCTCGTGCCGGTCGTCATCCCGGTGATCGCCCTGGCCACCTCAGCGCGCGTGCGGAGCATGCCACCGGAACTGACCGAGAGCGCCCTGTCGTTGGGGCTGACGCGAGCTCAGTTCATCCGCTCGGTCGTCGTCCCCTATGCCTGGCCCGCCACGCTCACCGGCCTGCTCCTCGGCCTGGCCCGCGCAGCGGGAGAAACCGCGCCGCTGCTGTTCACGGCGACCGTCTTCTTCGGGGCTCCCGCCTTCCCGAGCGGCGTCGTGGAATCGCCGGTCCAGGCGCTGCCCACGCACATCTTCACCCTCTCCCAGGACTCGGGCGACCCCCAGGCAGTTACCCAGGCCTGGGGGAGCGCCATGGTCCTCGTACTGATCACCGCAGTACTCCTCAGCGCGGCGGTCGCGCTGCGCAACCGCTTCGAAGGAGAGCGATGGACAACGTAATCGCCGTGCGTCAACTGCGCGTGCTCAGCCGCGACAAGACCCTGGTCGGGCCGGTCTCCTTCAGCCTGGAGCGTGGTTCCACCACCGGGCTGTGCGGGCCGTCGGGCGCCGGGAAATCCACCGTCCTGCGTGCTCTGGTGGACCTCCTCCCGACCGGCCTCACCCGGGACGGCGACCTGCAGGTGCTGGAGCGGCCGATCGCGCCCGGCAAGGGAGACGCCGACCTCAGAGCAAAGATCGTCCTCGTACCCCAGACACCGGTCGTCTTCGGCGGCAGCATCCTCGACAACGCCCTGTTCGGGCTGCGGCACATCCTGCGGGCCCCGCGGGAAGTACTGAAGGAGCGAGCGGAACAGGCCCTGCGCGAGGCCGGGTTGTGGAAGGAGGTCTCCGACAGGCTCGACTCGCCGGCGCAGAACCTGTCCGCGGGGCAACGGCAGCGCCTGTGCCTGGCCCGGGCGCTGGCCCTGGAACCGGAGTGCCTGCTTCTGGACGAGCCGACCAGCGCACTCGACGAACAGAGCCGCGACACGGTCGAGCAGTCGATCGCGGCCCTGCGCGGCAGCCGGACGGTCCTTCTCGTCTCCCACGACCCGGCGCAGGTCGAGCGTCTGTGTGACACCACGGTCCACCTGGACCAGCCGGCGACCGTATCCCCGGCCGCCGCCGCAGTCTCCTGACGGCAGCGCTCATCATCGAGCCCTCGTAGGAGCAGCCGTACCGGACTGATCAGCGGGCCCTGAGCAGGCAAGGCTCAGGGCCCGCAACCGTTTCCGGCCCGGCGCCGCCGCTTCACCCTCAGGGCGGCAACGGGCTGGAGTCTTCCACCAGGGGCGCCCTGGCTGCCTCGGGCGCCGACGGCATCGTGGGTGCCTCGGCCTGGTCGCGCTGAAGGATCTGCATCAGCGCCGAACGGACCCCGGCGCCCATGCGGTAGTAGACGATGCGCCCTTCCCGCCTGTTCTCCACGAGCCCCATGCACCGCAGCCGCTTGAGGTGATGACTCACGGTGGACTGAGCCACTCCCACATCGCAGATGTCGTGCGCCGCGACCTCCGCTCCCTGCCGTGCCGCCAGATGGACCAGCAGTTGCAGGCGTACCGGATCGCCCAGTGTCTTGAAGACGCCGGCCCACCAGACCGCATCCGCCGCGCTCAGCTGGAAGCACTCCGCGTTCTCGGCAGGCTCCGCGGCCTCACGGGACATCTCTTCTCCTCACCCCAGCGTCGTCCGGCTGGGAATGCGAGTGGACGGGCACGGCCGGTCCGGGGCGGCTCAGCCCTCAACCCACCGGAGTGCGCCGCCACTCGGCGACCGGCTCAGCTCACGCCGCTGCTGACAACAGACCCGCCATGCCGGCAAGCACGCCCGGGGCCACCCGGTAGTACACCCAGCTGGCCCGCCGGTCGGAGACCAGAAGACCCGCTTCACGGAGTTTGCGCAGGTGGTGGCTGACCGTGGGCTGGGAAACGCCGACGTCCTGGATGTCACAGACGCACGCCTCACCGCCGGGCTGCGCGGCGATCCGGGAGAACAGCCTCAGACGGACCGGGTCTGAAAGGGCCTTGAACATGCTCGCGATCCTCTCCGCGTCGGGCGCGGAGAGCTCTTCCTGCCCCAGCGGCTGGCAGCAAGCCAGAGACGTCGTGGCGTCCGGAGCACCGGAGACAGAGACTAACTTCGACATGCCTCTATGTTGACACTCATCTAATCACCTGCCAAGAGTCGAAGGGGATTGGATCTGCCCGAACGGGCGAGGTTATTTCGATGAACCTCTATGTTGACGCACATCGAACCCGGGTGCATCCTGATGACCAGAGGACATCGACAAACATCGAAACCGAGGAGAGCCCGTCGTGACTGCGCCCGCTGCCCAGGATCTGCCCGTTGTCGTCATCGGAGCCGGCCCCATCGGCCTGGCCGCCGCCGCCCACCTCCTGGAGCGGCAGCTGACACCCCTGGTCCTGGAGGCCGGACCGGTAGCCGCCAGCGCAGTACGCGACTGGTCCCACGTCCGGCTCTTCTCGACCTGGAGCGAGCTCACCGACCCCGCCGCCGAGAAGCTGCTCGCCCCCACCGGCTGGAGCCGCCCCGACGCGACGACCTACCCCACCGGCGGCGACTGGGCCGAAGGCTACCTCCAGCCCCTCGCCGACACCCTCGGCGACCGCATCCGCTACGGCGCCACCGTCACCGGCATCTCCCGCGCCGGACGCGACCGCATCGTCGACGCCGACCGAGACAGCCAGCCCCTCGTCGTCCACCTCACCACCGCCGACGGCCGCGAGGAACGCCTCCTCACCCGCGCGATCATCGACGCCTCCGGCACCTGGACCACCCCGAGCCCAGCCGGCGCCAGCGGCCTGCCCGCACTCGGCGAGAACGCGGCGGCCGACCGCATCACCTACCGCGTCCCCGACCTCAACGACCCGTCCGTACGGTCGCGTTACGCAGGAAAGCGCACCGCGGTCATCGGCTCCGGAGCCTCCGCCTTCACGGCGCTCGCAACCCTCGCGGACCTGGCCCAGAACGAACCGGGCACGCACGCCGTGTGGATCCTGCGCCGCGGCATCAGCGGCTCCACCTTCGGCGGCGGCGAAGCCGACCAGCTCCCCGCCCGCGGAGCCCTCGGCCTGGCCGCCAAGGCAGCCGTCGACAACGGCCACGCCGACGCCGTCACCGGCTTTCGCACCGAGACGATCGAACGAGACGAAGACGGCCGCCTGATCCTCATCGCAGAGGACGGCCGACACCTCGACGCGGTCGACGAGGCCATCGTCCTCACCGGCTTCCGCCCCGACCTGACCTTCCTGTCCGAGATCCGCCTCGGCCTCGACGAACGCCTCCAGGCCCCGACCGCGCTGGCCCCTCTCATCGACCCCAACGTCCACTCCTGCGGCACGGTCTACCCGCACGGCGTCAACGAGCTCTCCCACCCGGAGAAGGACGTCTACCTCGTCGGCATGAAGTCCTACGGCCGCGCCCCCACCTTCCTCGCGATGACCGGATACGAGCAGGTCCGCTCCATCACCGCATCCCTCGCCGGAGACCAGGAAGCAGCCGAGCGCGTCGAACTGACCCTGCCCGAGACCGGAGTCTGCGGCGGCGCAGGACTCTTCGACGAGGCGGCTGCCGAGGAGAGCAGCGGCGGATGCTGCGCCCCCGCGCCCGCCCTGGTCCAGATCGGATCCGCCACGTCCGCCCTCCAGATCGGCAGGCCCGAGGCATCCGGCGGCTGCTGACCACCGGCTGTCGCCCGGCCTTGCACCATCGCGCCTCGGCCAAAGCCCGGCCGGACGCGTCCTTCCTACGCCAGGAGGAAAGATCATGTCCCGTGTACAGCTCGCCCTGCGCGTCCCCGACCTCGAAGCCTCGATCGCCTTCTACAGCAAACTGTTCGGCACCGAGCCCGCCAAACTCCGCGACGGCTACGCCAACTTCGTCATCGCCGAGCCCCCGCTCAAGCTCGTCCTCATCGAAGGCACGGCGGGCGAGCACACGCGCATGGACCACCTCGGAGTCGAAGTCGACACCACCGAAGCCGTCCACGCCGCCACCACCCGCCTCAGCGCAGAAGGCCTGATCACCGACGAAGAGAACGACACCACCTGCTGCTATGCACTCCAGGACAAGGTCTGGGTCCACGGCCCCGGCCAAGAACCCTGGGAGGTGTACGTCGTGAAAGCCGACGCAGACTCCCTCGCCAAGCAGCAAGGCAGCAGCTGCTGCACCTCAGGCACGATCGCTTCCGACACGGATGCCAACGCGGGCGAACCTGTCGCCGCCGGTGGCGGCTGCTGCTGATCTGCTGATGACCCACCTGCACACCGACGAGGCCGCGACCGGCGGGCCAACGAGCCGCTCGCGGCCCCGCGCCGCACTGCCCGCACTCTGCGCCACCCAGATCACCAGCTGGGGCATCGTCTACTACGCCTTCCCCGTCCTGCTCCCGCACCTGACAGCGGACACCGGATGGTCCACCAGCGCCGCCACCGCGGCGTTCTCCGCGGCCCTCCTGGTCTCGGCCGTCACCGGCATCCCCATCGGCCGCATCCTCGACCGCCGCGGCCCCCGCACCGTCATGACAACCGGCTCCGTGCTCGCGGTCACGGCCATCCTGACCATCGCCGCAGCCCCGAACTTCTACGTCTTCACAGCCGGATGGCTCCTGGCCGGTTTCGCCATGGCTGCCACCTTCTACCAGCCCGCCTTCGCCGCCGTCACCCGCTGGTGGGGACCCGACCGCGTACGCGCCCTGACCATCGTCACCCTCGCCGGCGGACTCGCCAGCACGATCTTCGCCCCGCTCACCGCCCTGCTCGCGGACCACCTCGGCTGGCGCGCCACCTACGTCGTGCTCGCGGTCATCCTCGCGGCCGTGACGATCCCCGCGCACGCCCTGGCCCTACGAGCCCCCTGGCCACCGGCCCCACCGTCCACACCGGCACCCAACCGCACACCGATCGCCCGCAGCCGCCCCTTCCTGCTCCTGGTCCTGGCCTTCACCTCTTCCGGCTTCGCCATGTACGCCGTCGTCTTCGGCATGGTCCCGCTGATGATCGAACGAGGCGCCAGCCCCTCAACAGCCGCCTGGGCACTGGGCCTCGGAGGAGCCGGCCAAACGCTGGGCCGCACCCTCTACGCCACCCTGACCCGCACCACCAGCGTCACCACTCGCACCGCGGTCCTGTTCACCGCGGGCGGCGCCACCACGACAGCGCTCGCCCTCATCCCCGGCCCGATCCCGCTGCTGATCCTGCTCGCCGTCCTCGCAGGAGTCGTACGCGGCAACCTCACGCTCCTCCAGGCCACCGCGGTCAGCGACCGCTGGGGAACAACGAACTACGGCCGCCTGTCCGGACTCTTGATCGCTCCGGCCACGGTGGCCGCGGCGCTCGCGCCTTGGGCGGGAGCAGCACTGGCGGGACAAATGGGCGGCTACGACGGGCTGTTCCTCACCTTGGCCGTTGGCTCTGTACTTGCGGCTGTGCTGGCGCTAGCCGCAAGACGATAAAAGCCATGTGCGTAGGCATGAACAGTTACATGCACTAGTGGCTCGCGCAACGTGGCCTATGCAATACAAGGTGCAAGTCCACAGCCAAGCAAACTGCCAAGTTAGAAAGCGCGTCAGGCGTACGCTAGTTCTGCCATGCTTGGGTTCTAATCCTCACAGCCAAGGAAGGTAGGTATCGCATGTATCGCCTCCGTTGTAAACGATAAAGCCAAGCGAACCCCTCGACAGGCGAACGTGAGCATCAGGTTTCTCTCCAGGGAAGTGTGTTAGGTGCTTCAACGATGGACGATGCCCCTGGAGCGCTGGCGTCGATCTGCTGTGCAAGTTTTCCCGCGTATATGGTAAGTAGCTGACGAAGGCATGAGTAGTGAGGTCCCGGATCGGAACGGCCGCATAGTTGATGCCAAGTGGTGGCACGACGGGCGGCCCAGTCTCGGCGAATCTCCTCAGGTTGGCGCTCTTCAATTGGGCGCGGAGCGAATAAGTGCTCGCCATGCGTTATGCGAGTCCAGACGAGAATGGAAGCGACCTGACGTTTTCGGTCGTCAAGGATCGGCTGCTTCCCATATTGCACTGGAAGTAGCCGGGACAGCTCATGCCAGGACTTTAGTGGAATAGACCAGTTGCGTAGGGCGGTTCGCCGATGCCGGTAATCAATGAGTGGGATATAAGTACTCAAATCATTCGCTAAAGACTGCAGTGCTGTAGCGAATTCAGCTCTCTCCTCGTTCTCTGGATTCCATGTGTATTTTCCTGTTTCGATGTGTCGGGTGATTTTATCTGCAGGAATGTCGAGGATGTTTGCTGCCTCGCTCGGGGTGCCACCGGTTGCCCATTGGAGTAGTCTCACTGCGGCGATGCGACGGATTGTGCGAGCAGAATTTGGATCGAGCCGTCCGAAGTAATTCACATACCATTCAGGCTCCAGCCAGGCAGGAATATGATAGGGCTTGTAATTGCAGACCGTATGAGGGTCCAGTAACTCTATAGGAGAAAAAGAATATGTGAGCGGTTTCGTGGCCTGCCGCAGACGCTGTGAGCAATGGTTAAGATTCCTGCCTGCGAGACGTTTCCAAGTTCCACCAGAGTTGCGGTCAACAAAGGACGTCTCAAAGTAATGGGTAAGGACATCTGGGAGATCCGCGTCCTCGGAACAAAGTATTCTATCGGCGGCTCTGAAGAGACCAGCGCAAGCTTGGGGTGTAGCTGGTGGTGAATCGAGGGTTCTATAGCTCTGTTTTCCCCAAGGCTGATCGCCGCGGCGCTCTTGCAGCAAGCGAACGTGGGTTTGGACTGCTTTTGTGAGATTACGTGCGACCAGGTGGCGGGAGTGAGGCCAGGAGGTAGCCAAGAGCGCGCAAACAATGCGAAGGTCTGTGAAGTATGCAGAGCTCTCCTCCGTTGTGCGTTCGGAAGTCAAGAAGGAATTGATGTATTTCTGGAAGGCTAGTAAATCCGGACTCAGGAGGGGCGGGTCTACCTGTTTGGTGGTGCTGGCGAGTTGATTTCCGCAGGGCTTTGCTCCCCGCCGCCTTCCCGCTATTGATTGTCGGCATTGAGTGGGGTGAAGTGTTCCATCGCCGCTACGTGCGATTAATGGAGAAGGTTGCCAAGTCGAGTGGGTTGGCTGGAGGCAGCTTGGACATCCGCTCTGCAGGAAGCGATTATGAGCGATGCAGGAAAATATGATCGGTAGATGCCACTCCTTTTTCCAGGGCCCTCCGTGGCGATTCTGAATCTCGCTTCCGTCGCCTGCGAGGCATTGAGGGCAGTAGCGAGATAAATCAGGCGTCAGCCACGGATCAAGTTGAGGTCTAATGTTGTGATGTTGCAATGATGCGCCGAGAGCCGGGTAGCGGATAATCCACGTTCTCATGGTCATGGAGTCAACCTCAACGGGGGCAAGTCGGGTCGTCGCGCAAACCATGTCAATTTCGACGTCGGTGAGTTCAAGTATCAGATTGCGTCGAAGGCGCCCTCCAGTGGGAGCGATATTCAGGCCGATTCTTTGCGCTATGTGGGCGGGTGAAACGCTGAGGCGATGGGATAGGCGTAGCAGATATCCGGTCAGTGTCTCGTCTGTTAGAGGTTCCAAGCTTCGGGGCAATGGCCGCGGGTATCCCACCTTACGCGCCGGCGTCTATAGAAGATGGTCCCTTGTCGTCAAAGCTTCCGTTTCGGTTGCGTGTCCTTCTGCTGCTGGTCGGATTGTGTTTGGGTATTTTGGGTGCTTCACGAGATGTCTGGTCGAAAGAATTACCGAGAATAATGTCGATACCTTCAAGGAGGGACTCCGTCAGGCATTCGGATCCTGAGCTCATCGCTTCCTCACAGCCATCCTCGATCAACCGTTCGAGCAGTCCGACAACTCCGTTGGTGCGCCGGTGAAGATATTCGGGCATTGTGCCGCCAGTTAGCATTTCTGTGGATGCCCTCAGCAGTCTTAGGCATTCCTCTACCCCGGAAAGGTGCTGGACCCACGCAGCTATTTGATCTGGAGTGTCGTAGCGAAATCGATCGAGTTCGACCAGATCGAATCTACGCTCGGTCTGAGTAGCCTGAAGGCCAAATGCTCCCCTGCTCGTAGCGGAGGCGAATGAGACTTGACTGCGTGGCCTATCGAAACGCCCCTCTCTCAGCAGTCCAGAAGAGGGAATGTCTACGCCTACCAGAACGAGCGTGACGTGCATACTCATGAGGGCACGGATCAGGTCGAGAGTATCCTGATCGTCAGCGCGGTGCATGCGAAGCCGGGTGATGTCGTCCAGTACCAGAACACGTGTCCCGTGATCCCTTAGCGACGCAGCAACTTGGTGAACCAGATCTGGCAGATCCATCCGGCTGGTAATCGGTGCGCCGTAGAAGTTCAGGATGGCCTTGCAGGTGCTCTTTGGCTTAGCCGTCACAGGTGTTTGGACATATGCGATCGGCGCAATCAGGTCACGGGTGCCCGGCTGCGCAACGGCAGTTAGCTGACCGAGTCGCTCCCACTCGTCTTGGAATGTCGCTGCGATCTCGCACACGGTCTCTGTCTTGCCCTGTGCTCCTCCTCCGGTGATCATCACGCCGGCCCGAGTTGTGGGCTTCTGTTTGAGCCAGTTGGTCTTCAGTCGAGTGGTGAGCCTCGTAGCGACTTTCCTCGCCATAGGGGTCGCTAGAACGGGCAGATTGGAGTGCGTGGCGGCTCGGTGCAGATCGTGGAGTGCCCGTTTTCGGGGACTCATTAAGCGCCAAGCAGTCGCATCCATCCGCGGAGCGGGCAGGAAGTCGTTTCGAGATTTGCGCCACCGCTCCCACCCTCGCAACGTCTCGCGTGTGGGCGGTGTACGGCCTCCCACGAAACGGGCCAACCAGGCAGCGCTATCCGGCCGTTCTGTCATACGTCCTCAGCTTCCGCCCTCGTGTCGCAGATTGGCTCATCGTCTGCGTCCAGCGCCGCGAATAAATGTCGATGCTGGAGCGTGTCACCGAGGCTGGGCGGTGGCTCCGGCCTACCGGGAACAGCCGCCGTGCGTCGACGATGCATCTCCGACGTGACGGCGCTCTCAGTGGCGCGTGCATCGCGAGCCCAAGTAATGGGAGAGATCTCGGTGCTTGATGACCCGTATGCGAACTCGTCGATGCCCGGTCGGTCAGCACGGGCTGCCGCAGCTTGTGCCGTGCGGCGGGCGTGCCGGGCGCGTGCACCTTTACTCATCGCAGTGGGCCACTCATCTGCTGGAGCTATGCCACCGAGCAGTTCCAACAGGACTGGCAGCAGATCGGCATCACTGTGGGGGCGAATCCCTCTCTGGCGCGCTGCGGTTAGCAGCGTCGCTGCTGTTGTAGAGGAGAAGGCTGGCACATCGTTTTCGTCCGGCAGGCCGTTCCATCGCAGAACGTGCCATATCTCCGCGTCGGTGGGATCCTGAAAGAACGTAGTCCGACGGTCTCGGCGATCGGCATGAGTGACCCACTTGCCTTTGTGTCTGCCGCCACGGCTCGACGGTTTGTTCCAATGCTCGCGCAGAGCAGGGTGGTCTTTTCCGTACCATAGGCCACCAATTTTTACGCCTCGTTGGGCATGGATTTTTACGTAGTGTCGTGGCAGTAATTGGTAATAGAGTCCTGGCTTGGGAATTTGCAGAGCGAACCCGCCCTGGTTCATTGCCGCGGCGAACAACGTGTTCGGGCTGTGTTCCTCGCCTGGGCCCCAGGCCGGTGCGTACTCACCGAGTCTGCGGTTCTGCCACACCTTCACAATCCATGTCGCGATGAGGTGTTCCATTTGGTCCAGTGTCAGAGTCGCGTCCCCCTCGGGGTCGGCGCCCCGATCGGCAACATCGACGCCGGTGTAGCCAGGGAGCACCTCGCATAGCAAACTCCGGCTGCCGCCAAAGGCACGTTCGACGGCTTGCTTGTCGGTGGGCCTTAAGGCGCGAGAGGGGAGAATGTTGCACCCCAACACGCGCTCGGCTTCGACTAAGTGGTGGTTCTTGTAAGGGCCACCGTGATCGGTTGTGACTGTTTCTGGGGCCATGAACGGCAGCGCGGCTGCGCTGTGACCGGCTAGTTGTGATACCACCACTGCAGGCACGCCCGGGTACGGCCACTCCATGTCCTCGCCCCAACCGGCCCGCATCGGCAGCGGCATCGTCATCTCGCGTAGCAGCATCGCCACATCGATAGATGTGTCGGAGATCAATGTGAGGCGGAAAGCGACAAGTGAGTGTGAGTAGCAGTCCATCGCCAGTGTCAGATGAGCTGAGACAGGATCACCGAATACTGCTTCACGGATTTTCACCGGCAGCACTGTGGTATCCAATGCCACTACCTGGCCGGGGCGGTGTATCACCACTCGCGAGGTAGAGGATTCCGTCTGCTGGGCTGAACGGACATAGCGTTGTCGAGCACCGCCGGGCCCAAACCATTCGCGCCAGACCTTTCGCAAGGTGTCGTAACCTGGAACGCTTGCCTCTGATCCGAAGTTTTCACGCATGTACTGATGAATTAGCCGCTCCCGGCTACGCATACTGATTCGGGAGCGGTGCAGGGTTTCTTTCCGTACTGCGAAGATCGCCTCCCGTGCTGCATCTGTAATGCTGGGGCGGCCGCCAGATTTTCGGAGCCATCGGCCATCTGCGCATCCCAGCAGTCCGTCGCGACGCCAAGCTGCCGCCATTCGTCTCAGGGTACGCTCGCTTACCTGCGAAAACCCAAGAGCGGCCGCTTCCTCGCGAGGAAAGGCCTTTAACTCGGCCACCTTCGCGCAACGCCGCTGCCCCACTGTGGTGCGAGCTGGATCGTAGGCCGGCCGCGGTTCACCGGGCTGGGGTCGTGTTGGGTCGCCGGATTTATGTCCGGTTTCAGTCTCCAATAGATGCTCGGCCCTGATCCGAGCTTTGCTCCGTTGTTCCTTGGTCAAGTCCTCCCACGCCAAGGGCTGCCGATCATCGAATCTTGCCGCGGGTGCAGCAGGTAACCCTCGACAATCAGGGTGCTGGACCAGCCAGCGAAACGAGCGCTGTTCTACTTGGCCGTCTTCCCCGAGTAGTAGTATTCGACCGAACTGCGGTTCAATTCCGGTTACCTCGTAATCCATGCCGTCGAAACGCAGCCGACTCCCAACCTGAAGCTGGAGTAACCTTTCTCGGACGGTCATTTCTTACTTTCCTCAGTCGGCCAGATTGGGGAGTCGTCAATAAGAGGACTGTTCATATTCACTCCTAGACGGCGATGCCACACCAGATGCAGGGCGTGTGCCCTAGCCACGGCTGGCAACGAGGTACGTCTTACGAGTTCACCGAAAGTTCTTGACTTGACTACTGCAGCGTTGAGAAGTTCCGTCTGGATTCCCAAAGGATCATCGAGACGGCGCCGCTGAGCCGAAAGTGCATCAAGTACCGACCACACGTACTGTCGCCAACCGGTGACAACCGTGTACCGCCAATGGCAGGAGAACGCCACCTCGGCCGCTGCGGAGAATTTCAACAGGTCTGCCAGTTTACTGATCATTGGGTTGGTTCGTACATCGAACAGCCAGCGAGAGCCGTCCTCCATCACAGCCAGGAAATCGGGTGTGTGCTCGCGGTGTCCATCGGAATGGGCAAAGCGCAGCCGGAATGGCTGGGGCAGGACCTCTTGCACTCGTAGAAAGTCCAGCGTCAGCAGTAGTCGGGCCTCCTCCAGTGACTCGAATCCGTGATGGCGGCCTGTCGATACCAGGAACTGAAGGCCGGGCCGGTGTCGTTGTCGCGCTCGCCATGTGAAGTGGCGCACTGGCTGGGACAGCAGAACGGGCGCCATCGCGAGGTCGCGCACGGGCCAGACGACCTCGTCGCCGTCCAGTCGCCAGGTAGTGCTCCAAGAGCGCGTCCAACCCTCGTCCAACGACAGTCGAGCGCGCACCGAGTCGGACGGCGCATGCGAGGTAATCAGATCTTCCAGACCGCATCGCTCGGACGGCACGACGTCGTGCGCTTCCGTGTCCATGAGGCCAGGACAGCAGCTAGGGGGGTCTGGAGGCCATGCAACGCAGCACTTGTCCGGAAAGTGATTGACCTGGGTCGGTTGAGGCCAGCTATCGATCGGAGGGGCCATCTATCGGTCTTTGTCACAGCAGGTCCCGCCCGGGGAGCCCGAACAAGATTGCATAAACGTGCAGCGAAACGTATAGTCATGCCATCCAAGAGGAGGGTTCCATGGCGGTACGTGCGGCAGTGGCCGGAGCGAGTGGGTACGCGGGCGGGGAACTGCTGCGTCTGCTTCTGGTGCACCCCGAGATCGAGATCGGCGCCCTGACCGGCAACTCCAACGCGGGACAGCGCCTCGGCGCGCTGCAGCCACATCTCTTCCCGCTGGCCGACCGCGTACTCCAGGAGACCACGGCCGAGATCCTCGCGGGGCACGACGTCGTCTTCCTGGCGCTGCCCCACGGGCAGTCCGCCGCCGTGGCCGAGCAGCTCGGCCCGGAGGTCCTGGTCGTCGACATGGGCGCCGACTTCCGGCTGAAGGACGCGGCCGACTGGGAGCGGTTCTACGGCTCCCCGCACGCCGGGACCTGGCCCTACGGCCTCCCCGAGCTGCCCGGCGCCCGCGCGGCGCTGGAGGGGTCGAAGCGCATCGCCGTCCCCGGCTGCTATCCGACGGCCGTCACACTGGCACTCGTCCCCGCCTACGCGGCCGGCCTCGCCGAGAACGAGGCCGTCGTCGTCGCCGCGTCCGGCACGTCCGGCGCCGGCAAGTCCCCCAAGACGCATCTGCTCGGCAGCGAGGTCATGGGGTCCATGTCCCCGTACGGCGTCGGCGGCGGCCACCGGCACACCCCCGAGATGATCCAGAACCTCGGCGCGGTCGCGGACGGGCCCGTCACCGTCTCCTTCACCCCGACCCTCGCCCCGATGTCCCGGGGCATCCTCGCCACCTGCAGCGCCAAGGCGAAGCCCGGCGTCACGGCGGAGTCCGTGCGGGCCGCCTACGAGAAGGCGTACGCGGACGAGCCGTTCGTGCGCCTGCTGCCCGAGGGGCAGTGGCCGGCCACCGCGTCCGTCCACGGTTCCAACGCCGTTCAGGTGCAGGTCGCGTACGACGCCGCCGCGGGGCGCATCATCGCGATCAGCGCCATCGACAACCTCACCAAGGGCACCGCGGGCGGTGCCGTCCAGAGCATGAACATCGCCCTCGGACTCGACGAGGCCACCGGGCTTTCCACGATCGGAGTCGCACCGTGAGTGTCACGGCAGCCAAGGGGTTCACGGCGGCCGGCATCGCCGCCGGGATCAAGGAGAACGGCAACCCCGACCTGGCCCTCGTGGTCAACAACGGACCGCGCCTCGCCGCCGCGGGCGTCTTCACCTCCAACCGAGTGAAGGCCGCGCCGGTGCTGTGGTCCGAGCAGGTCCTCAAGGGCGGTCAGCTGACCGCCGTCGTCCTCAACTCCGGCGGCGCCAACGCCTGTACGGGACCGAAGGGCTTCCAGGACACGCACGCCACCGCCGAGAAGACCGCCGACTCCCTCAACAGCGCGGGGCTCGACGACACGGGCGGTCACTCCCCGGGCTGGATCGCCGTCTGCTCCACGGGCCTCATCGGCATCCTCCTGCCGATGGACAAGGTGCGCCGGGGCATCGACAAGGCCGTCGCCCAGCTCAGCCCGCACGGCGGCGAGAAGGCCGCCATCGCCATCAAGACCACCGACACCGTCCACAAGACCTCGGTCGTGCAGGGCGACGGCTGGACCGTCGGCGGCATGGCCAAGGGCGCGGGCATGCTCGCCCCCGGCCTCGCCACGATGCTCGTCGTCCTCACCACGGACGCCGACGTCGACAGCGACAGCCTGGACAAGGCGCTGCGGGCGGCCACGAAGGTCACCTTCGACCGGGTCGACTCCGACGGCTGCATGTCGACCAACGACACCGTGCTGCTGCTCGCCTCCGGCGCCTCGCAGATCACGCCCGAGTACGCGGAGTTCGCCGAAGCCGTACGGGCCGTCTGCGACGACCTCGGCCAGCAGCTGATCCGGGACGCCGAGGGCGCGGGCAAGGACATCAGGATCGAGGTCGTCAACGCGGCCAGCGAGGACGACGCCGTCGAGGTGGGCCGCTCCATCGCCCGCAACAACCTCCTCAAGTGCGCCATCCACGGCGAGGACCCCAACTGGGGCCGCGTGCTCTCCGCCATCGGCACGACCTCCGCCGCCTTCGAGCCCGACCTGCTGAACGTCGCCATCAACGGCGTCTGGGTCTGCAAGAACGGTTCTGTGGGCGAGGACCGCGACCAGGTCGACATGCGCTACCGCGAGGTCCACATCGTCGCCGACCTCGCCGCGGGCACCGAGACCGCCACTATCTGGACCAACGACCTCACCGCCGAGTACGTCCACGAGAACAGCGCGTACTCGTCATGAGCGCCACCCGTAAGCACACCGCGCTGCCCAAGGCGCAGATCCTCATCGAGGCGCTGCCCTGGCTGACCCGGCACAACGGCAAGACCGTCGTCATCAAGTTCGGCGGCAACGCCATGATCGACGAGGACCTGAAGGCCGCGTTCGCCCAGGACGTGGTGTTCCTGCGCCAGGCCGGGCTCAAGCCCGTGGTCGTGCACGGCGGCGGCCCGCAGATCAGCGCGGCCCTGGACCGGCACGGCATCGTCAGCGAGTTCAAGGCGGGCCTCAGGGTCACCACCGAGGACGCCATGGACGTCGTACGGATGGTGCTCGCCGGACAGGTCCAGCGCGAACTGGTCGGACTGCTCAACCAGCACGGGCCGCTCGCCGTGGGACTCACCGGCGAGGACGCGCACACCATCACCGCCGTCAAGCACCAGCCCGAGATCGACGGGGAACTGGTCGACATCGGGCGGGTGGGCGAGATCACCGCGATCGACACGGGCGCGATCGAGGCACTGCTCGCCGACGGCCGGATCCCGGTCGTCTCCTCGATCGCCCGCAGTCAGGACGACGGACATGTCTACAACGTCAATGCTGATACGGCGGCTGCGGCACTCGCTGCGGCGCTGGGCGCCGAGACACTGATGGTCCTCACCGACGTCGAGGGGCTGTACGAGGACTGGCCCAACTCCGACGAGGTCATCAGCCGGCTCACCGCCAAGGAGCTGGAGAAGCTGCTGCCCGAGCTGGCCAGCGGCATGGTGCCGAAGATGGAGGGCTGTCTGCACGCCGTGCGCAACGGCGTGAACACCGCCCGCGTGATCGACGGCCGGGTCCAGCACTCGATCCTGCTGGAGATCTTCACGGACGAAGGCATCGGCACGATGGTCGTGCCCGATGCGGAGGGGGACGCCGACGCATGACCGCCAACACCGCCAACACCGCCAACACCGCCAACACCGCCAACACCGCCAACACCGCCAATTCTGCCAACGATGAGCTCACCCGGCGCTGGCAGGGCGCGCTCATGGACAACTACGGCACCCCCCGGCTGCCCCTCGTCCGCGGCGCCGGCACCAGGCTGTGGGACGCCGACGGCACGGAGTACCTGGACTTCGTCGGCGGGATCGCGGTCAACGCGCTCGGCCACGCCCACCCGGCGATCGTCGAAGCCGTGAGCCGGCAGATCGCGTCCCTCGGCCACGTCTCCAACCTGTTCGTCGCCGAACCGCCCGTCGCGCTCGCCGAACGGCTCCTCCAGCTCTTCGGACGCGAGGGCCGCGTCTACTTCTGCAACTCGGGTGCCGAGGCCGTCGAGGGCGCCTTCAAGATCGGCCGGCTGACCGGCCGCCCGCACATGGTCGCGACCGACGGCGGCTTCCACGGCCGCACCATGGGCGCGCTCTCGCTCACCGGCCAGCCGGGCAAGCGGGATCCGTTCCTGCCGCTGCCCGGCGACGTCACCCATGTCCCGTACGGGGACCCGCAGGCGCTGGCCGCCGCCGTCACCGAGGACACCGCGCTCGTCGTCATCGAGCCGATCCAGGGCGAGAACGGCGTCGTCGTGCCGCCCCCCGGCTACCTCAAGGCGGCCCGTGCCATCACCGCGGCCACCGGCAGCCTGCTCGTCCTGGACGAGGTGCAGACCGGGGTCGGCAGGACCGGGCACTGGTTCGAGTACCAGGCGCACGAGGGTGTCCTGCCCGACATCGTCACGCTCGCGAAGGGCCTCGGCGGCGGCCTGCCGCTCGGTGCGACGGTCGCCTTCGGACGGGCCGCGCAGTTCCTGAAGCCCGGTCACCACGGCACGACGTTCGGCGGCAACCCCGTCGCCTGCGCCGCGGGGCTCGCCGTACTCGACACGATCGAGTCCGAGGGCCTGCTGGAGAACGTGAAGCGGGCCGGAGAGAAGTTGCGCGAGGGAATCGAGTCCCTCGGACACCCGCTGGTCGACCATGTCCGTGGCTCCGGGCTCCTCCTGGGTATCGTGCTCACCGAGCCGCTCGCGCCCCGAGCGCAACAGGCGGCTCAGGACGCCGGCCTCCTGGTGAACGCGCCCGCCCCCGATGTCGTACGGCTGATGCCGCCCCTGAACATCACCGAGGACGAGGTGGACACGTTCCTCGGGGCCCTCCCCGGTGTTCTCGACACGGTGACCGACCGGACCAACGGGTCCAACGGGGACGGACGAACCGGAGAATGACCGGAGAATGAGACGACGATGACTCAGGCGCAGGATCACGACCACGCGGGACCCGCTGTTCCGCAGACCCGCACCGCACGCCACCGCCGGATCGTGGACATCCTCAACCGGCAGCCGGTGCGCTCGCAGAGCCAGTTGGCGAAGCTGCTCGCGGACGACGGGCTGCACGTCACGCAGGCGACGCTGTCCCGGGACCTGGACGAGCTGAACGCGGTGAAGATCCGCAACAACGACGGCGACCTGATCTACGCGGTGCCGAGCGAGGGGGGTTTCCGGACGCCGCGCGCTCCGCTGGGGGAGTCGGCGAAGGAGGAGCGGATGCGGCGGCTGTCCGCGGAGCTGCTGATCTCCGCGGAGGCTTCGGCGAACCTGGTGGTTCTGCGGACTCCGCCCGGCGCCGCGCAGTTCCTCGCCTCGGCCATCGATCAGGCGGAACTGCAGGACATCCTGGGGACGATCGCGGGTGACGACACGCTGCTGCTGATCAGCCGCGACCCGACGGGCGGGCAGGCCCTGGCGGACCACTTGCTGCGCCTGGCCCAGAACCACCACTGAGGTCTGCGCCGCCCGCCACTTCTCCCCATCTGCGGGTGCGTGGTGGCCGGCCGCGCAGTTCCCCGCGCCCCTGGGAAGCGGGGCTGCGCCCCGGCTTCGCTTGCTCCCCGGCTGCGGGTGCGTGGTGGTTGGCCGCGCAGTTCCCCGCGCCCCTGAAAGCGTGGGGCGGGTCGGCGCTCCAGGATGAAAGACAGGGGCGCAGCCCCCGTCTTTCAGGGGCGCGGGGAACTGCGCGAGCAACCACGACGCAGCCGCACCCGAAAACCGGGGGCTGTGCCCCGTCAGGGCGCGGCCCGTACGCGGCCGCAGGTCGGATCACCCCAACCGGTCGGCCAGACCCCCCGTGCAGCGCACCTCATCCCCCGCGGTGATCAGCAACGCCTCGACGTCCGGCAACGACTCCAACCACGCCAACCCCTCCCGCGACCCCATCGCGAACGCCGCCGTCGCCCACGCGTCCGCCCATGTGATCCGAGGCCCCACGACGGTCACCGCCACCAGATCGGTCACCGCGGAGCGCCCGGTACGCGGATCCACGATGTGCGTACCCCGCTCCGCGGACCCCGACGTGGCCACCGCCAGCCGGTCCACTCCCGCCGCGGACACCACCGCGGCCAGCCCGCCCGGCCGCAACGGGTCGGCCACCCCGACCCGCCAGGGCCGGTGCGGCCCCGGCACGCCGTACATCTGCACGTCACCCCCGCCGTTCACGCTCACCCCGCTCGCCCCGGCCTCCACGAGCAGCAGGGCCGCCCGTTCGACGGACCAGCCCTTCACGATGCCGGTCGGGTCGACGGACCCCGCGTACGTCGAACTGAACCAGCCGTCGCTCAACCGCTCGGCCTCCGCGCACAGTTCGAGGACCTCGGCGACTTCCGGATCGCATTCGTCCACGGTCAGTACCCCCTGCGCCAGCCGGGAGATCTGACTGTCCGGACGGTAGGTGCTGAACACTTCGTCCACCACGTGGAGTTCGGCGACCGCCGCAGCCAACGCGGCCCGTACGGCTTCGGGTTCGCCCCCGCGTACGTCGAAGGAGAAGACCGTCCCCATCACCTCCTCCGCGTGCCGCACGGCAAGGGGCGCCCCCGCGGACTCGGCGGACCCCGCGGACCCGGCAGGTTCAGCGGGTTCAGCCACCGGCCTGGTCCAGGGCCGACTGCAGGGACTCCTTGTAGCCGCCGCTGGTGTAGGTGGCCCCGGACACCGCGTCGATGTCGGCGTTGCCCGCGGCGACCGCCGCCGCGTTCAGCTTCGGCACCGCGTCCGCGCTGATCTGGTCGCTGCGGCCCCCCTTGGGCTGCTGCACGGCCTCGGCCTTGGTGATCTTCCCGCCGGTCACGGTGACCCGTACCTGCACGGGCCCGTAGTCGGTCGTGACGGCCTTGCCGGTGACGGTCTTCGCCTGCGCGGCCCCGGCCCCGGACCCGCTCGCGTCCCCCGAACCACTGCCGCCACCGGTGGTGCCCCCCGTGCCCCCCGTGCCGCTCGCCTCGGCCGAGCCACCGTCGGCCGCACCCGCCGCACCCGCCTTGTCCAGGGCCGACTGGAGCGACTTCTTGTAGCCGCCGCTGGTGTAGGTGGCCCCGGACACGGCGTCGATGTCGGCACTGCCGACCGTGACGGCCGCCTTGTTCAGTTTGGGCACCGCGTCGGTGCTGACCGTCGTACTGCGCCCGCCGGTCGGCGACTGCAGGGCCGCGGCCGAGGTGATCTTCCCGCCGGCCACGGTGATCCGCACCTGGACGTTGCCGTAGTCGGTCTTGACGACGTCACCGGTGAGCGTCTGGGCCTCGGTGCCGCCCGCGGCCTGCACCCCTCCGGAACCTTGCGGCGCGGCCGACGCCTGCTGCTGCGCCGCGCTGTCGGCGGACGCCGCCGCCGGGTCCGACGCGGGCTTCAGCGCCAGCAGCAGGACGATGCCGGACACCGTGGCGGCACCGGCCAGCACGACACGGCGCAGGGGATGGCTCTTCTTCATGGGTCCGGACTCCCGTTCCTCAGGATTCTCAGGATTCGCAAAAGTTCTGAAGAGTTCTCAGAGTTCGAAGGACTCGTGGTGGATGCGGCGGGCGGGTACGCCGGCGCCGCGCAGTGCGGTGTACGCGCCCTCGGCGAAGCCGGGCGGCCCGCACAGGAACACGTCGTGGTCGTCGATGTCGGGCAGCTTCTGGCGCAGCGTCTCCGGGTTGATGTCGGGGCGCTCCCCGTCGGGGCTGTTCACCGCGTACATCAGCCGGGCACCGCGCTCGTCGGCGATGGCCGACAACTCGTCCCACAGCGCCAGGTCCTGGGTGCTGTTGGCCCGGTACAGCAGGGTGAGGTCGCCACGTTCCGCCGGCAGCGTCTCGAACAGCGCCCGCATCGGGGTGATGCCCACGCCGCCGGCCATCAGCAGCACCTTGCCCTGGCTGCGCCGGGACGCGGTCAGGGCGCCGTACGGGCCCTCGGCCCACACCCGCGTGCCCCGCTTGAGTCCCTTGAGCGCGGTGCTGTGGTCGCCCAGCGCCTTGACGGTGATCCGCAGCAGCCCGGGGCGCGGCGCGGCCGACAGTGAGTACGGGTGCGAGCTGAGCCGCATGCCCGGCGCCATGAACCGCCAGCGGAAGAACTGCCCCGGTTCGGCGCCGATCCGGTGCAGCCGCTTCCCGCTGATCAGCACGGAGACGATGCCGGGCGCCTCCTCGACGACCTCCTCGACCTGCATCCGGTGGCGCAGGTTCAGCCGGACCGGCGTGATCACCCGGTACCAGATCACCAGCGCGGTGACCGCCCCGTACAGCGCGTACCAGGCGGTGGTCGCGGCGGGCTCGACGGCGAAGTCGTTGCCGGTGGACAGCTGGTGCCAGAACGACAGGTACACGGACACGTACGTGAGCAGGTGGATGTGGTACCAGGTGTCGTACGGGATCCTCTTGCGCAGTCCGCCCACCGAGATCAGGCCGATGAACAGCAGCAGACCCGTGCCGATCGCCGCCTTGCCCATGTCGGGCAGGGTCTTGACCGAGTCGATGGTCTGCTCGACGACCCCGGTGTTCGCCTGGAGGGCGTAGCCGTACATCGTCAGGCCGATGTGGGCGAGGACGAGACACAGCATGTAACGGCCGCTCATGGCGTGCCAGCGGGCGACCCGGTCCGAGCCGACGCGGCGTTCCAGTGCGGGTACCCGGGCCATCTGCAGGACGACGAGGGCCATCAGATAGCCGGCGAGCAGACCGGTGATCCGGCCCGCGTTCAGGATCCGGCCCTTGTCGTCGGCGATGGCCGGCGTGTTGCTCCACCAGAGCCAGACGACGCCCGCCGCGCCCGCCCATACGGCGATCAGCAACGCGATGGCGGGGGAGCGGCGAGGGCGGATACGGCGCATCGTCTGGCGCCGCGCGGCGCGACCGCCGGCGATCGTGCTCACGGTTCCTCCGTGGGGGACGCTGGGAAGGGGGAGTGACCCCTAGGCCCACTGGTACGTCCCGGGACGGCTGTGTGTTCAACGGGCCGCGGGGCAAGCCGTGAACTGCTGAGACTCGCGGTAACCGGAGTCGGCCACCACCTAGTGGCGAGCGATGGCGGTCGGCCCGTGGTCCGTCCCGATGGCGATGTGCGGACTGCGGCCGGGCTCGGCCCAGTTCAGGATGCGCCGCATGGCGTCCTTGGGCACGGACACACAACCGGCCGTCGCCCCAGGCCCGTTGACGTGCAGGAAGATCCCCGCGCCCCGTCCGCGTACGGGCCGCGCGTAGTTGAAACCGATGACGAGGGCGTACGCGTACTGCGTCCCGTACGAGATCAGGTGCTCGGACTCGGCGGCGCGGCAGTCGGCCGGGCGGGGGTCGGTCCACCGGTTGTAGGAGCGGGAGTCGTTGTCCTGGCACCACCAGGAGGTCCGCCGCACCGGCCGGTACGGCGTGCGCGTCCCCTCGGGCGCCGGGTCGATCCCGAAGGCGTACGGCAGGTCGTACAGGCCGGTGGGTGTGGTGTTCGTGCCCTGTTCGCGTGAGCCGCCCTCGACGAGCCCCTTCGCGCCGAAGCGCGCGGGCGCCGAACCGGTCTTCACCCAGTGCCCGTGACGCCGGTCCCACCAGGTGACCGTGCCGGTCGTCGAGGAGGTGCGGGCGGCCCGCGCGGTGATGAGCTGGCTCCCGCCGCCCGTGTCCGCCATCCGCTCGGGCAGCGGGGCCCGGCCCTCGGGAACCGGTCCCGCGGCCAGGACGAGGAGAGAGACGGTCGCGAGTACGGCGGCTCCGGGGCGCATGCTCAGACGGTACGGGCCGGCAGGGGCAGCGGCAGCCCGGGGAGGCCGTCCATGCTGGTCCCGATGTGCTCCTTCTTCTCGAAGTACGCGTTCAGCGAGGCGTCGTCCTCGCGCGCGAAGCGCCTGGCGTGCAGGTCGCGGTCCTCGTCGTACGACATGAAGGGCACCGCGTAACCGCAGCTGTCCCGGACGACTTCGGCCGTCACCACGATGATCGCCCGTAGGCCGTGCGGGTCGGGGGTGATGTCCGGGAAGTGTGCGAGGAGTTCCTCGAACCGGGGGTCGTCGCGGAAGACCGGCTCGCCCCGGCCGTGCACGCGGACGATGTTCGGCGGGCCCTGGAAGGCGCACCACATCAGGGTGATCCGGCCGTTCTCCCGCAGATGCGCGATGGTCTCGGCGTGGCTGCCGGCGAAGTCCAGGTACGCGACGGTGAGGTCGTCGAGGACCACGAACGAACCGGTCAGTCCTTTGGGCGAGAGGTTGACCGTGCCGTCGCCGGACAATGGCGCGGTGGCGGTGAAGAAGAGGGGCTGCGCCTCGATGAACGTACGCAGGCGGCCGTCTATGCGTTCGTAGGTCTTTCCCATGGTCGCTGATTATCGGCGAAAGTCTTTCGCCTGTCTAACTATTTGCGCTGACGGCTGACGGCTGACGGCTGACGGCGGACAGCGGGCTCCGGGACCCGCGGGGCCGTGTGGCCCCGGGTCCCGGAGCCCGGGCTCGCCCCGGCGGGCGCGCGGGGCGCCCGTGGGGGTGGCGCCGGCTCTACTGGTTCAGCTCGCAGGCCGCGAGGGCTTCGAGGCCTTCCGGCTTGGCCGCGGCCCGGCCGATGGCGGTCTCGATGCGGTTGAGCACCGCGACGCGCTTGTCCTCCAGGGGGCCGAGGATGGCGTTCTGGACGAAGTTGGCGCCGCCCTGGCCGACGGTGTCGATGAGCCGCTGGTTGGCCTCGGCGATCTGGGTGTCCAGGAGGGCGAGGTTCCTGGTGACCTCGTCCTGGGCGGACGCGGGGATCGCGGGCAGGCTGCCCTCGACAGCGGGGCAGTCGACCGTACCGACGGCGCCCGCGTCACCCGTGTCGCCCGTGTCCTCGGCTCCGCCGGTGTCGCCCGCGTTCCCGCCGGCCTCCTCCGTGGCCGCCCCGGTCGGCTCGGCCCCGGCCTCCTCGCCCGCCTCGCCGCCCGCTTCGGCAGCGCCGTCGGCGTTCAGCTCGCAGGGGGCGAGGGCTTCGAGGCCCTCGGGCTTGGCGGCGGTGCGGCCGATGGCGGTCTCGATGCGGTTGAGGGTGGCGACGCGCTTGTCCTCCAGGGGGCCGAGGATGGCGTTCTGGACGAAGTTGGCGCCGCCCTGGCCGACGGTGTCGATGAGCCGCTGGTTGGCCTCGGCGATCTGGGTGTCCAGGAGGGCGAGGTTCCTGGTGACCTCGTCCTGGGCGGACGCGGGGATCGCGGGGAGACTGCCGTCCACGGCGGGGCAGCTGATCGTGCCGGGGGAGGCGAGGGTGGAGGCCTGGCCTTCGTTGCTCCTGGACGTCTCCCCGGCGAGGGCGGAACCTGCGATCACCGCTCCGGACAACGCCACCGCGGCCGCGCCGCCGATGATCGCCACGCGGCGCTTGTTGTACTTCGGAAGAGCCCTGGACATGGGGATGCCTCACTTGGGTCAGGGGAGGGGGCGGTGACTTCGAAGTGGGGTTCGAAGGTGCTTCACGGACGCGGCGCCTGCGTTCGGGGTGGAGTACGGGTAAGCGGTTTCTCGCGTTCAACGGACGCGGAAATTCGGTCGCCGCGCGCCACTCCGACGCTGTGGGCGACGTCCCGGGCGCCTTGGATTGACGAATCATGCGTCAGTCTGCATAATCATGCATGGCGGTGCGGTGATGTACTGCGGAAACGGTCGGTACCGTCGTCAGGTGCGGGTCGTACCGGGCCGGTCGCGCAGTTCCCACCGCCCCTGAGGGGCGCCCTTGTGGGCGTCTTTTCCCTATCGTTCTGATCGTCCTGATCGTTCTGAGGAGCGCAGCCAGTGAGCAGCAACAGTGGTGACGTACGGCTCTGGGGCGGGCGGTTCGCCGACGGTCCCGCCGAGGCACTGGCGAAGCTGTCCGCGTCCGTCCACTTCGACTGGCGGCTCGCGCCCTACGACATCGCCGGTTCACGTGCCCACGCGCGCGTGCTGCACAAGGCGCACCTCCTCGACGACGACGAGCTGACCCGGATGCTCGCGGGCCTCGACCGGCTGGAGACCGCAGTGGCGGACGGCTCCTTCGTCGGCACCGTCGCCGACGAGGACGTCCACACCGCCCTGGAACGCGGACTCCTGGAGCAGCTCGGCCCCGACCTCGGCGGCAAGCTGCGCGCCGGCCGCTCGCGCAACGACCAGGTGGCCACGCTCTTCCGGATGTACCTGCGCGACCACGCCCGGATCATCGGCGGCCTGATCGCCGAACTCCAGGACGCGCTCGTCGGCCTGGCGGAGGCGCACCCCGACGTCGCGATGCCCGGCCGCACCCACCTCCAGCACGCCCAGCCGGTGCTGTTCGCCCACCACGTCCTGGCCCACGCGCAGGCCCTCTCCCGGGACGCCGAGCGGCTGCGGCAGTGGGACGAGCGGACCGCGGTGTCGCCGTACGGCTCCGGCGCGCTCGCGGGCAGCAGCCTCGGCCTCGACCCGGAATCGGTCGCCAAGGACCTCGGCTTCGAGCACGGCAGCGTCGGCAACTCCATCGACGGCACGGCCTCGCGGGACTTCGCCGCCGAGTTCGCCTTCATCACCGCGATGATCGGCGTCAACCTCTCGCGGATCGCGGAG
Source organism: Streptomyces dioscori (assembly GCF_003024195.1). GTDB lineage: Bacteria > Actinomycetota > Actinomycetes > Streptomycetales > Streptomycetaceae > Streptomyces > Streptomyces dioscori. Next base: position 229,919 of record NZ_KZ679049.1, on the reverse strand, counting down.
GAGGTCATCATCTGGAACACGAAGGAGTTCTCCTTCGTCACCCTGCACGACGCGTTCTCCACCGGCTCGTCGATCATGCCGCAGAAGAAGAACCCGGACATCGCGGAGCTGGCGCGCGGCAAGAGCGGTCGTCTGATCGGCAACCTCACCGGCCTGATGGCGACCCTCAAGGCCCTCCCGCTCGCCTACAACCGCGACCTCCAGGAGGACAAGGAGCCGGTCTTCGACTCCTGCGACCAGCTGGAGGTCCTGCTGCCGGCCTTCACCGGGATGATGGCGACACTGACCGTCAACCGCGAACGGATGGAGGAACTGGCCCCGGCCGGGTTCTCGCTCGCCACCGACATCGCCGAGTGGCTGGTGAAGCAGGGGGTGCCGTTCCGGGTCGCGCACGAGGTCGCGGGGGAGTGCGTGAAGGCCGCCGAGGCCGACGGGGTCGAACTGGACGGACTCACCGACGAGCAGTTCGCGAAGATCTCCGCGCATCTCACACCCGAGGTGCGGTCGGTCCTGAACGTCCCCGGCGCGCTGGCGTCCCGCTCCGCGCGCGGCGGCACGGCCCCGAGCGCGGTCGCCGTCCAACTCACCGAGGTGAAGTCGGACGTGGCGACGCAGCACGCGTGGTCCACGGCGAAGTCGAGGCGGTAGGCCCGAACGGCGTCCGGAAGCCCGGGGCCACTGGGCCCGGCCGCCGACTGCGCGCAGTTCCCCGCGCCCCTCGGGAGACACCGCCCGGCCGACCGCTGCGGGCACGCCACGGTCACCCGCGCCGTTCCCCGCGTCCCCTGGGGGGTGACGGCCGGTGGCGTGCTGCGGGCGCGCTGTGGCTGGTCGCGCAGTTCCCCGCGCCCCTGAGGTGGGTGAGGGCCGGACGAATGCTGCGGGCACGCCGTGGTTGCCCGCGCCGTTCCTCGCGCCCCTTGGGGGGTGGCGGCCGGTGGCGTGCTGCGGGCGCGCTGTGGCTGGTCGCGCAGTTCCCCGCGCCCCTGAGGTGGGTGAGGGCCGGACGAATGCTGCGGGCACGCCGTGGTTGCCCGCGCCGTTCCTCGCGCCCCTGAAAAACGGGGCTGCGCCCCAGCCTTTCGCCCCTAAGGGGCGCGGGGAACGGCGCGCTCAGCCACGACGCACCCGCAGCGAACAACGGTCCTTTCGGGGGCGCGGGGAACGGCGCGAGCAACCACGACGCACCCGCGGTGGATGACGGGCCGTCGCCACCTAAGGGGCGCGGGGAACGGCGTGAGCAACCACGACGCACCCGCAGCGGACGACAGGCCGTCACCCCCCAAGGGGCGCGAGGAACTGCGCGGGCAACCACACACGACCCGCACCAGACAACCGGCCCTGTGAGGGGCGCGGGGAACTGCGCGACAAGCCACAGCGCACCCGCACCCGGCGACGGCCCACCCACCCGCCCGCCGGAAGGTCATCGGGATACGTTGGTCGGACAGCCGCCCGGAGCCGACCAACGGAGCTTGCGATGCCCTTCGCCCGACTGGCAACAGCCACCACCCCCACCTGCCACATCGGCCTCGGCCTCGCCGCAATCGGTCGCCCCGGTTACATCACCCTCGGCCGGGACGAAGACCTCGGAGCGGACCGCAGCGTCGAAACGCTGCGCACCCGCACCCATGAACTCCTCGACGCCGCCTACGCCCAAGGCGTCCGCTACTTCGACGCCGCCCGCTCGTACGGCCGCTCGGAGGAGTTCCTGGCGAGCTGGCTGACCGCGCGCCCCGCCATCGACGACATCGTCGTCGGCAGCAAATGGGGCTACACCTACACCGCCGACTGGCGCACGGACGCCGAGGCCCACGAGATCAAGGACCACAGCCTCACCACGTACGTGCGGCAGCGCGCCGAGAGCGCCGAACTGCTCGGCGACCGGCTCGACCTCTACCAGATCCACTCGGTGACGCCCGAGAGCCCGGCCCTCACCGACAAGGAACTGCACGCCGAACTGGCCGAGGCCGCCGTGCAGGGCCTGACCGTCGGCTTCTCCACCAGCGGTCCCGCCCAGGCCGACGCGATCCGCGCCGCGCTCGCCGTGACCGTCGGTTCGACGCCCCTCTTCCGGACCGTCCAGGCCACGTACAACATCCTCGACACCTCCGCGGGACCCGCGCTGGCCGAGGCGCACGAGGCCGGACTCACCGTGATCATCAAGGAGGGCATGGCCAACGGCCGCCTCGCCGACCCGCACGCGCCGCCCACCGTGCACGCGATCGCGGAGGAGGCGGGCGCCGGTTCCGACGCGGTCGCCCTCGCCTTCGTGCTGCGCCGCCCCTGGGCGGGCGTGGTCCTCTCCGGCGCGGCCACCACCAACCAGCTCGCCTCCAACCTGCACGCCGCGGTCGTCGATCTCGACGACGGCCAGGCGGCCCGCCTCGACACCTTGGCCGAGGAGCCGGGCGCCTACTGGGAGCACCGCGCAGGCCTGCCCTGGCACTGACCTCTCCCGCCCGACCACCCCTTATTGACGTTCCCCGACCCCTCCTGGTGAGCGTCACATGCCCCACATGAGACATTCATGTCTCATGTGGGCTATGGTTGTCTCATGGCCGTCGATCGTGAACATGTGCTGCGCAGCGCAGCCGCCCTGCTGACCCGCAGAGCCACCGCCACCATGGACGAGGTCGCCAAGGCGGCCGGGATCAGTCGGGCGACCCTGCACCGCCAGTTCGCGGGCCGCGACGCGCTCGTCAGGGCGCTCGAAGAGCTGGGCATCCAGGAGTGCGAGGCGGCGCTGGGGGCGGCCCGGCTCGACGACGGCACCGCTCGCGAGGCCGTACGCCGTCTGGTGGGCGAGTTCGAGAGCGCGGCGGGACTGCTCGGCTTCCTCTACACCGAGAACCAGCTGTTCGAGGGCGAGGAGCAGAACGCGGGCTGGTCCCGCATCGACGCCCGGATCGCGGCGCTGTTCCGGCGGGGCCAGGAGAGCGGCGAGTTCCGTATCGACCTGACTCCGGCCTGGCTCACCGAAGCCCTCTACGGGCTCTTCGCCTCCGGGGCGTGGGCCGTGAGCGAGGGCCGGGTGGCGGCCAAGGACTTCCAGTACATGATCGTCGAGCTGTTGCTCGGCGGCGCACTACGGAGAGAGGAATCATGACCAGCACGACGCGGCCGGCGTTCGCGGCGGAGACGGAGAAGCGACCGGGCCGTTGGCTCGCGCTGTCCGTCCTCGTCCTCGCCGTGCTGCTGGTGGCCGTCGACGCGACCGTCCTCGGTCTCGCGACCCCCTACATCAGTGAGGACCTGAAGCCTTCCGGCAATCAGCTCCTGTGGATCGGTGACGTCTACTCGTTCGTCATCGCAGGTCTGCTCGTCTCCATGGGCAGTCTCGGTGACCGTGTCGGCCGCAAGAAGCTGCTGCTTGTCGGCTCGGTCGCGTTCGGCCTGGTCTCCGTGCTCAACGCCTACGCGAGTACGCCCGAACTGCTGATCGTGGCGCGGGCGTTGCTCGGTGTCGCGGGTGCCACGCTGATGCCCGCCACGCTCGCCCTCATCCGCAACCTCTTCCACGATCCGCGCGAACGCAGTCTCGCCATCGGTATCTGGGGCGCCACCGCCTCGGCCGGTACGGCGGTCGGCCCCGTCCTCGGCGGCTTCCTGCTCGAACACTTCTGGTGGGGCTCGGTCTTCCTGATCAACCTGCCCGTCATGGCGGTCCTCGTCCTGGTCGGTGTGAAGCTCCTGCCGGAGTCCCGCAACCCCGAGCCCGGCCCCTGGGACCTCCTCAGCGTCGTGCTGTCCCTCGTCGGCATGGTCGGCATCGTGTACGGCATCAAGGAGGCCGCGTCGCACGGTCCGAACGCGACGGCGGGCGCGGCGGCCCTGCTCGGAGCGGCGGCGCTGTACGGCTTCGTACGCCGCCAACTGACCCTCCCCGTCCCGCTCCTGAACATGCGGCTGTTCCGCAACCGCGGCTTCTCCGGAGCGGTGCTGGCCGACCTGCTGACCATCCTCGGCCTGTCCGGAGTGGTCTTCTTCCTCTCGCAGTACCTGCAACTCGTGCAGGGACGCGGCCCGCTGGAGGCCGGCCTCGCCGAACTGCCCGCGGCGGTGGGCGCGGTGGCGGCGGGACTGGTCGCAGGAACGTTCGCTCGCAGGTACTCGGTACGTGCCGTCGTGGCTGGCGGTCTCGCCGCGATCGGGCTCGCCCTGGCCGCGCTGACCGTGCTGGACCAGTCCACCGGCTATCCGCTCCTCGGCGCGGCCCTGCTGGTCGTCGGCGTCGGCGCGGGCTTCTCCTTCACCGTGACCGCCGACGTGATCCTCTCCAGCGTGCCCAGGGAACAGGCGGGCGCCGCGTCCGCGGTCTCCGAGACGGCGTACGAGCTGGGGGCGGCCCTGGGCATCGCCCTGCTGGGCTCGATCGTCACGGGCGTCTACGCGGGCTTCACGGCCCCGGCGGGCACCCCGCGGGACGTGGCCGACGCGGCCCACGAGTCCCTCGGCGGAGCGGTGGAGGCGTCCTCGGCCCTGCCCACCCCCGAGCCCCTGCTGGACGCGGCCCGCACGGCTTTCGTGGACGGCGTCGCCCTGGCAGCAGGCCTGGGCGCGCTGGTCCTGCTGGCCGCGTCAGCGGCAGCATGGCACCTACTGAGAAACCAAAAGCTGTAGCCCCGTAGAGGGCGCGGGGAATGGCGCGCCCAGCCCACGACAACGATCACGTACGAACTGTTCCCCGCGCCCCACCACCCAGGGACGCGGGGAACGGCGCGCTCGACCACATACGACCCGCACTGTGCCACCGGCCGTCACCCCCTCAGGGGCGCGGGGAACTGCGCGACCGGCCCAAGACGGCCCGCACCCGACAGGCCGACGACCACCCGGTCAAAAACCCAGCGGAGCTACGCCGCTTCCTTCGCCTTCGTGGCGTACATGTCCACATACTCCTGCCCCGACAACCGCATGACCTCAGCCATCACGGAGTCGGTCACGGCCCGCAGCACGTACCGGTCCCGATCCATCCCCTCGTACCGCGAGAACTCCATCGCCTCACCGAACCGAACGGTGACCCGCCCCGGCCGAGGGAACCCCGCACCACCGGGCTGGATCTTGTCCGTACCGATGATCGCGAACGGCACCACGGGCGCCCCGGTCATCAGCGCGAGCCGCGCGATACCGGTGCGGCCCCGGTAGAGCCGCCCGTCGGGAGACCGGGTCCCCTCCGGGTAGATACTGAAGACCTTGCCCTCCTCCAGCACCCGACGCCCCGTCATCAGCGCCGCCACACCCCCGCGTCCGCCGTCCCGGTCGACCGGGATCATGCCGCAGCCGGTGAAGAACCACGCCATCAGCCGCCCCTTAAGGCCCTTGCCGGTGACGTATTCGTCCTTGCCGATGAAGAAGACCTGGCGGTCGCAGAACAGCGGCATGATCATCGAGTCGATGAACGTGAGATGGTTGCCGGCCAGGATGACCGGACCCGTGCCCGGGATGCGCTCCGCACCCTCCACCCGTGGGCGGAACATCAGGCGCATGATCGGTCCGAGCACTGCCTTGATGAGCGCGAAGCGGGACAACGGGCCCTCCGGTGTCAAGGGGTGGGTGACAAGTCTGTGTGGGTTTCAAGTCTGTGCAGGTGAGGACGATACTCGCGCGCGCCGGGGTCTTGCACATCGGGTTCACCGACTGGATACGCACTGTTGACCCTTGTTTACCTGGGGTGGTGCCGTGTCACACGGCCGTCATCCGTACGAGACGGTGTGACGAAATCCGCACGAGTTAGCCCTCATGGGGCAGGTTCCCACCCACGGCTGTCCAAACTTCCGTTTGCCGCCGACCGCCTTTCTTCTTCAGCCCGTCCGGCGTTTGAGGACGAGCGCGCAAGCGCGACAGGGGGTCTGGGGGCGCAGCCCCCAGGGACAGTGGCAGGAAGACACCCACCGTCACCCACGTGTTCCGTCCAAGGTCTCCCACCCGTCACCGCACCCCACCTACGATCAGTCCCGCTTTGACAGGTGCAGGGCAGTATGCGGAGGAGCGCTCATGGGCACGCAGGGGACGCAGGACACGCAGGACTCGAACGAGGGCCGCACCGGGACCACCCCGGGCCGGCGCGCACTGCTCGGGGCCGCGGTCCTCGGCGCCGGCGGAGCGGTCCTCGGACTGCCGGCCACGGCGAGAGCCGCCGAGAAGCACGGCAGCGGCAGTTACAACGGCGGCTACAAGAGCCTGCCCAGGCCCACGGTCATCGGGCACCGCGGAGCCAGCGGCTACCGCCCGGAGCACACGCTCGGCTCTTACCAGCTCGCCCTCGACACGGGCGCGCACATCATCGAGGCCGGCGACCTGGTGCCGACCAAGGACGGCCACCTCGTCTGCCGCCACGAGCCCGAGATCGGCGGTACGACGGACGTCGCCGCGCACCCCGAGTTCGCGGACCGCAAGGTCACCAAGCTGCTCGACGGGGTCTCCACGACAGGGTGGTTCACCGAGGACTTCACGCTCGCCGAGCTGAAGACCCTCCGCGCCAAGGAGCGCGTTCCGGCCAACCGCCCGCACAACACGCTCTACGACGGCCGCTGGGAGATCCCCACCTTCGAAGAGGTGCTGCGCTGGCGTGAGGAGCAGAGCAGGAAGCTCGGCCGGCAGGTCTGGATCTACCCCGAGCTGAAGCACCCCACCTACTTCCGCAAGCTGGGCCTCGGCCTGGAGGAGCGGGTCGCCAAGGTGCTGCGCAGGCACGGCCTTCACAAGAAGAACTCGCCGGTCATCCTCCAGTCCTTCGAGCCGACCAGCATCCAGCGCCTGAACAAGCTGGTGGACAACCCGCTGGCCGTGCTCCTGTCCGCGGTGAACACCCGCCCCTGGGACTTCGTGGAGACGGGCGACCCGCGTACGGTCGCCGACCTGGTCAAGCCCGCGGGTCTGAAGTGGATCGCCTCCTACGCGCAGGGCATCGGACCGACCCTCGACCTGATCATCCCGAAGGACGCGAGCGGCAACCTCACCACGCCGACCACCCTGGTCCGGGACGCGCACGCCGAGGGCCTGATCCTGCACCCGTACACGATGCGCAACGAGAACCCCTTCCTGCCCGCGAACTTCCGCAAGGGCACCGACGCGGACGCCTACGGTGACGCCTTCGGCGCCTTCGCCACGTACTTCGCCACCGGCATCGACGGGGTCTTCACCGACAACCCGGACACCGGCCTCCTCGCCCGCGAGGACTTCCTCAAGAAGAACTGACCCGGAACCGATCCAGAACCGATCCAGAGCTGATCCAGAACTGATCCGGAGCCGATCCGTCCGCGGGCGCGGTCGTCAACGACCGCGCCCGCGAACCCGGTCGGGTGACGCACGGCCGTCCCGGCAACCTCGCGCCGGGGCGGTCGCGTCGTGCCGCATATGACCCACGACATGCTCGACACACTGCGCCCCCTGCTCGTCGCCGAGGCCTCGGCCGAGGCATATGCCACCGGGGCCGAGTCCAGCGACCTGGAACAGGACGTCTGGGTGCGCCTCCTGGAGCGCCTCGGCACGGACGGCCCGCCCGCCGATCCGGCCGCCTGGCTGCGCGTCGCCGTCCGCACCGAGGCGCGCCGCGCCGGACGCACCGCGAACATCGAACGGCCGTACGTCTCCGAGCCCGCCGACGACACCCGGCCGGGCCCCGAGCAGCTGGCACTCAGCGCCGCCCGGCGCCGGGCCCTGCACTCCGCCGTACGTCGGCTGCCGGGCCGCTGCCCGCGCCTCATGGCGGCTCTGCTGTCCCCGAAAGACCTCACGTACCGGGAGATCGCGGGGGAGTTGGGTATCTCACAGGGCAGTCTCGGTCCGGATCGTTCCAGATGCCTGAGTTGTCTGCGCCGAATGCTCACATCGGAGGTTGCGGCGCATGAACCGCGGGGATAGGAGTGAGGGACAACCGGCGGAACAGGTGAGCGGGAGGCATGCACACATGGGCATGAGCGTGACCATCTCGGCGGCGACCGAACAGGACGCCGAACAGATCCTCAAACTGCAGTTCCTCTGCTACCAGAGCGAGGCCGAGCTGTACGGCGACTACAGCATCGAGCCCCTCACCCAGCCGCTGGACTCCCTCAAGGCGGAGCTCACGGACGGCACGGTCCTGGTGGCCAGGCTCCGCGACGAGGTGGTGGCCTCGGTGCGCGGCTCCGTGGGCGCGGATGGCACGGCCCGGATCGACAAGCTGATCGTGCACCCGCGGATGCAGCGGCATGGACTGGGCGGGCGGTTGCTCGACGCGATCGAGTCGCGGCTCGCTGCGGACGCCGGCGCCAAGAGCTTCCAGCTCTTCACGGGGCATCGCAGTGACCGCAATCTGCGGTTGTACCGGAAGCACGGGTACGAGGCCGTGTCGACCGAGCGGGTCGATGAGCGGCTCAGTCTGGTGACCTTGGCGAAGGATGCGCAGGCCGGCGCGTTCGTCGCCAGCGCGTAGCGCTCCGCGCGGTTGCTCCGCCCGGTGGCCGGTGGGATTCAGCGGGTTCGTCGTGGCTGAGCGCGCAGTTCCCCGCGCCCCTGAAGGGGCGCGCCCTACGGGGCGCTGACCCCCTGCTTGCGTGAGGTGCGCAGCCAGAACATCGCCGTGATCGGGAGCAGGACCGGGATGAACAGGTAGCCCATGCCGTAGTCCGACCAGACCGTGGCGTCGGGGAAGGCGGAGGGGTCGGCCAGCGTCCAGGTGCCGACGATCAGGACGCCCGCGAGTTCGGCGGCGCAGCACACCAGTGCCACCCTGCGGGCCCGCTCGCCGCCGCGTACGAGCGAGTAGGTGATGAAGCCGTACACGAGGCCGGCCACCGCGGACAGCGAGTAGGCGAGCGGCGCCTTGTCGAACTCCGTCGCGATCTGTACGGCCGAGCGCGACACGGCGCCGACGACCATCACCCCGTACAGCCAGACCAGCAGCATGCCGGGGCCGCTGATGAGGCGCGTGCGGCCGGGCTTGCCGGACGTCCCGGAGTCCTCGGGCGTCCCGGGATTCTCGGGCGTCCCGGGATTCTCGGCGGGCACCGCCATCTCAGCCTCCCCAGATGTCGTAGAGCCGTACCTGCAGGACGGCGAGGACCACGCCGCCCGCCGCGACAGTGATCGAACCCCAGCGGGTGCGCTCCGCCAGGGACATGAAGCCCGCCGCCGGGATGCACGCGAGCGCGCCGATCAGATAGGACACGAAGATCGTCGTGCCCTGCTCCGGCTTCTCGCCGCGGGCCAGCAGGACGATGCCGACCACCAGCTGGACGAGGGTGAGGAGCGTCACCACGGCCATGCCGATGAAGTGCCAGTCCTTGGTCGGCTGGTCCCGGTAGGCGGCCCAGCCGCACCAGGCGGCGAGCGCGAGCGCGGCGACGGCCGTCGCGACCGTCAGGGCATCAAGCATGCCGCGACCCTATTACGGGCCAAAAGGCCCGATGCGCTCGCCCCCGGGGTGCCCCGTAGGGTCGACGGCATGAAGATCCATGCCGACGCCCTGCTGTTCGACAACGACGGAACACTCGTCTCGTCCCTCGATTCGGTGTACCGATGCTGGAGCAGGTGGGCCGCGGAGTACGGGATCACCGCCGAGGAGTTCGCCCGGGTCGAGCTGCACGGCCGCCCGGCCGCCGAGATAGCCGCCGACCTGCTGCCCGCCGCCAGGGTCGCCGAAGCCGTCGTGCGCATCGAGCAGCTGGAGGTGGAGGACGTCGTGGGCGGTGTGCACCTGCTGCCCGGGACGAAGGCCCTCCTCGACTCGCTGCCCGCCGACCGCTGGGCCGTCGTCACCTCCGCCACCCGGCGGCTGGGCGAGGCCCGTCTCGCCGAGGTCGGCATCCGCCCGAAGAACCTGGTCGCCGCCGACGACATCACGCGCGGCAAGCCCGACCCCGAGCCGTTCCTGCTCGCCGCCCGGCGGCTCGGCGTGGACCCGGCCCGCTGTGTCGTCTTCGAGGACGCGCCCGCGGGTCTCCAGGCGGGTCGCGCGGCCGGGATGACCACCGTGGCATTGACCACAACCCACCGGGCCGCCGAGCTGATCGCGGATGTCGTGGTCGAGGACCTTTCGGCCGTGTCAGCACTGGTCACCGACGAGGGAGTGGAGCTCTCCGTCGGGGACTGAGAGGTGTCCAGGGGGTGTCCACCGCTGTCCGTGATGCGGACAGCGGTTCCCTGTCCCGCGCAAAGATCTGCTTTAATTTTCTCATGACCACGACGAGCAGCCGCATCCTTGCGACCGAGGCGACCATGACGCCCGGTGCTCGCTGTATGTGTCGAATGTGCGCCTTCTAGAGGGCCCCCGCACCGCCCCCAGCCTCGCGCCCCGAAGCGAGTCCGCTCACGTCTGCCCGTACGCCCCTTTTTCGTACGCGACTGAGCCTGCCCCGCGCACGCGGTTCTGCCGAAGCCTGGTTCTCCACGCCACCGCGTGAACGACCGTGCCGCGTTCCGACCGGAACGTCCCCGTGCCCGGCGCACACCCACGCCCCGCACTCGACAGTGATGGAAACCCCAGTGATCACGACAACAGGCCTGACGAAGATCTATCGGGCTCACCGCTCACGCGGCCGAGAGGTCACCGCCCTGGACGGCGTCGATCTGCATGTCCGCGAAGGCGAGGTGTACGGCGTCATCGGACAGTCCGGCGCCGGCAAGTCCTCCCTCATCCGCTGCGTCAACCTGCTGGAGCGCCCCACCGCCGGCACCGTGAGCGTCGCCGGACAGGACCTCACGGCCCTCGCCGGGCGCGGCCCGCGCGCGGGCAAGGAGCTGCGGCAGGCGCGCAGCCGTATCGGCATGGTCTTTCAGCACTTCAACCTGCTGTCGACGCGGACCGTCCAGGACAACGTCGAGCTGCCCCTGGAGATCCTCGGGAAGTCGGGCAAGGAACGCTCCCGCAAGGCGCTGGAACTGCTCGACCTGGTCGGTCTCAGCGACAAGGCCAAGTCCTACCCGGCCCAGCTCTCCGGCGGCCAGAAGCAGCGCGTCGGTATCGCCCGCGCCCTGGCGGGGGACCCGAAGGTGCTCCTGTCGGACGAGGCGACCAGCGCCCTGGACCCGGAGACCACCCGCTCGATTCTCCACCTGCTGCGCGACCTGAACCGTCAGCTGGGGCTGACCGTCCTGCTCATCACGCACGAGATGGACGTCGTCAAGACCGTCTGCGACTCGGCGGCGCTCATGGAGAACGGGCGGATCGTCGAGTCCGGCACCGTCACCGAACTGCTCGCCACCCCCGGCTCCGAGCTGGCCGCCGCGCTCTTCCCGGTCGGCGGCGACGCCTCCGGCGACGACCGCACGGTCATCGACGTCACCTTCCACGGCGACGCCGCGACCCGGCCGGTCATCTCGCAGCTCTCGCGCACGTACAACATCGACATCTCGATCCTCGGCGCCGCGATGGACACGGTCGCGGGCCGGCAGGTCGGCCGGATGCGCATCGAACTTCCCGGGCGGTACGAGGACAACGTCGTGCCGATCGGCTTCCTGCGCGAGCAGGGACTGCAGATCGAGCTCGTCGGAGCAGCGGCTCTGGCGTCCGCGCTGGTGAAGGAAGGTGCCAAGTGACCTGGTCCGAGATGCAGCCGCTGCTGGAGCAGGCGTGTTGGGACACCCTCTACATGGTCGGCTGGTCGACGGTCATCGCCGTCGTCGGCGGTCTGCCGCTGGGCATCCTGCTGGTCCTCACCGACCGGGGCGGCCTGCTGCAGAACACCGTGCTGAACAAGGTCATCGGGCAGGTCGTGAACATCGCCCGCTCGATGCCGTTCATCATCCTGATGGTCGCGCTGATGGGCTTCACCCGGTCGATCACCGGCACCACCATCGGCCGTGAGGCCGCCATCGTGCCGCTCGCGATCGGAGCGATCCCGTTCTTCGCGCGCCTGGTCGAGACGGCTGTCCGCGAGGTGGACGGCGGGCTCGTCGAGGCCGTGCAGTCGATGGGCGGCAACACCTGGACCGTCGTACGCAAGGTGCTCGTCCCCGAGTCGCTCCCGTCGCTGATCTCCAGCACCACGACGACGATCGTCGCCCTCATCGGCTACTCCGCGATGGCCGGCACCGTCGGCGCGGGCGGCCTCGGAGACATCGCCATCCGCTACGGCTACCAGCGCTTCGAGACCGAACTGATGTGGATCACCGTGGCCGTTCTCGCCGTGGTCATCTCCCTCATCCAGTTCGTCGGCGACTACGCCGCCCGGGGGCTGCACCGGCGCGGCGGTCAGTCCGGTGCCGCGCCGCGGCTCAGGCTGCTCAGGAGCAGGGCCGCGGCGAACTCCGGTTCCCGGGCGACCACCGACAGCGACACCGAGGCCGGTTCCGGTTCCGGCTCAGGTCCCGCGGACGCGGGCACCTCCGCCGAAACGCCCGCGGCCGACGTGAGCAAGGTCGACTGAGACCTCCGAGACCCTCCGAGATCTCTGTACAGCCGCAGCGATCCCGGACGCGTCGCCCCTCCTCGTAGGCGTCCCCACCCCACACCCTCAGACGTCCCCGCACACCCTTCGCGGGGTCACCCAGCCCAAATGGAAAGGCACTTTTCGTGCGTAACGCCGTAAAGCTCACCACCGCCGTCCTCGCCGCCGGAGCCCTCACCCTGGGCCTCACGGCCTGCGGCTCGGACAAGGACGACGCCTCCGACACGAGCGGGCCGCTGATCGTGGCCGCCAGCCCCGTGCCCCACGCCGAGATCCTGAACTACGTGAAGGACAACCTCGCGAAGGACGCGGGACTCGACCTCCAGGTCAAGGAGTTCACGGACTACGTCCTGCCGAACACCGCGACCGAGGACGGCTCGGTCGGCGCCAACTACTTCCAGAACCAGCCGTACCTCGACGACTTCAACAAGAAGAACGGCACCCACATCGTGCCCGTCGTCACGGTCCACCTGGAGCCGCTCGGCCTCTACTCCAGCAAGATCAAGAAGGCCGACGAGCTGAAGAGCGGCGCGACGGTCGCCGTCCCGAACGACACGGTCAACGAGGCGCGGGCGCTCAAGCTCCTCGACGCCAACGGGATCATCACGCTCAAGGACGGCGCGGGCAACGACGCGACCCCCAAGGACATCGCGAAGAACCCGAAGAACCTGAAGTTCAAGGAGCTGGAGGCGGCCCAGACCCCGCGCTCCCTGGACGACGTCGACGCGGCGGTCATCAACGGCAACTACGCCATCGAGTCCGACCTCAAGCCCTCCGAGGACGCCCTCGTGCTGGAGTCCGCCGACGACAACCCGTACGGCAACTTCCTCGCCGTCAAGGAGGGCAACGAGGACGACCCGCGCGTCAAGAAGCTCGCCAAGCTCCTGACCTCCGCCGAGGTCAAGAAGTTCATCGAGGACAAGTACGCCGGTTCCGTCATCGCGTCCTTCTGACCGACCGCTCCGCACCGTCCGAGTCACCCGAACCACCGAACCACCTGAGGAAGGCGCCGACGATGCGCAAGCCCGTCATCTCCGCGGCCGCCGCCGCACTGGCCCTCGGCCTGACCCTGACCGCCTGCGGTGCGCGGGACGAGGGATCCGGCGGCGGAGGTGACGGCGGCGCGCTGATCGTCGGCGCCACCGCGGTCCCGGCCGGCGAGGTCCTGTCGTACATCAAGAAGGACCTCGCCGCGAAGAACGGGCTCGACCTGGAGATCAAGGAGTTCACGGACTACGTCCTGCCGAACACCGCGCTCCAGGAGGGCTCGCTCGACGCGAACCTGTACCAGAACGAGCCGTTCCTGGACGACTTCAACAAGTCCAAGGGCACCGACCTGGTTCCGGTCGTGGACGCGTACCTGCCGCCCATGGGCGTGTACTCGAAGAAGGTCCAGGCCGTCGCCGACCTCCCCGACGGAGTCACCGTCGCGGTGCCCAGCGACATCACCAACGAGGGCCGCGCCCTGAAACTCCTCGCCTCCGAGGGTGTCATCACGCTGAAGGAGGGGGCCGGTACGACCGCGTCCCCGGGCGACATCGTGAAGAACCCGAAGAACCTCAAGTTCAAGGAGCTCGAACCGGCGCAGCTGCCGCGCTCCCTGGACGACGTGGCCGCCGCGGTCATCAACAACAACTACGCCCAGGATGCGGGCCTCAGCCCGGCCGACGACGCGATCCTGCTGGAGTCCGCGAAGAACAACCCGTACGCGAACCTCCTTGCCGTGAAGAAGGGCAACGAGGACGACCCGCGGGTCGAGAAGCTGGCCGAGCTCCTGACCTCGGACGAGGTGCGGAAGTTCATCCAGGACAAGTACAAGGGATCGGTGCTGCCCGTCACTTCCGGGTGACGCCTGACCGCGGCCGTCCCCGAGCCGTTCCCGCTGCGCCACGGTGTCGACTCGTCGACAAGGAGCCGACTCCGTGGTGCAGTTCGGTGCCTGCATGCTGCATGCTGGGCAGTTCAGCAGGCCCGACGGTCCCTGATGGTTACGGAGCGGCGCATGACGAACACCTTCCCCGACATCTCCCTGAACACGGAGCGGTTGGTGCTGCGCCCTCTTGAGGACGAGGACATTCCGGCCTTCACGGAGATGATGAACGACGAACAGGTCGCGGCCTGGACGTCCGTGCCGCAGCCGTTCACCGAGGCCGCCGCCCGCAGGTGGATCGACGAGTACGCGCCCACCGAGCGCACCGCCGGCCGTGGACTCGACCTGGTCGTCGTGGAGTTCCTCACCCAGCGCCTGGTCGGCATCATCCAGCTCGGCAACACGAATTGGCATGTCCGCTCCACGGAGCTGTCGTACATCACCGCCCCCTGGGCCCGCGGCGAGGGCTACGCCTCCGAGGCGGCGCTCGCCACCGCCCAATGGCTTTTCAACGACCAGAAGTTCGAGCGCCTCGAAGTGCGCACGGCGGCGGACAACACCGCCTCCCAGCAGGTCGCGCAGAAGATCGGCTGCATCAGCGAGGGAGTCCTGCGGGGCGCCTGCATAGCGCGCACCCGCACCGAGGACGGGCGCTGGGAGGACCTGCGCACCGATTTCATCGTGTGGGGCCTGCTTCCCGAGGACATCGAGGGCATCGCCGAGCAACTCGCCGACACCGGTGGTTTCACCGCGTACTCCGACTGGAACTGAACCGGCTGAACCGGAAGGCCCCCGGCCCCCGGCCCGCATCCCCACCGCGAAGCGCGAACCGCACCGACAGCCCCCCGATCACCGCGCCGAGACCCCCACCGACACCCCCGGACGTCACGAGGTACGCTCACGGGGCTCCGGGCGGCTGCCCGGCGGCCCGCCGCCCATCCGACGACCTGCGATGACTCCAGGAGACTGACAACGATGGCCGACCGGGTCACGGTGATCGGCTGCGACGGCTCGCCGCTGACGGACGCGGCGCGCTCGGCTCTCGGCGCCGCGACACTCGTGGCGGGCGCGGCACACCACCTGGCACTCCCCGAGGTGCCCGCGGCCGCCGAACGCATCCGGCTCGGCAGTGTCGCCCTCGCGGCCCGCCGCGTCGCCGCCCACCGCGGCACGGCCGTCGTCCTCGCCGACGGGGACCCCGGCTTCTTCGGAGTCGTACGCACCCTGCGCGACCCCGAGTTCGGCCTGGAGGTCGAGGTCGTCCCCGCGGTCTCGTCCGTGGCCGCCGCCTTCGCCCGCGCCGGGATGCCCTGGGACGACGCACAGGTGGTCGTCGCACACCGGCGCACCCTGCGACGCGCGGTGAATGTGTGCCGCGCCCACACCAAGGTCGCCGTCCTCACCTCACCCGGTGCCGGACCTGCCGAACTCGGACTGCTCCTCGACGGAGTCCACCGCACCTTCGTCATCTGCGAGGAACTCGGCACCGAGCGCGAGCGCGTCTCGATGCTCACCTCGGACAAGGTCGCCGACCACACCTGGCGCGACCCGAACGTCGTCATCGTCATGGGCGGCCCGGTCACCTCCTCCGAGGGCGGCGGCTGGATCGCCGGCCGCGACCCGGGGACCGGTCCGCGCGGCTGGGCGCTGCCCGACGAGACGTACGGCGACGAGCTGGGGGAGGGCGAGACCGAGGTCCTGCGCGCCGCCCAACTCGCCCGCCTGGGGCCGCGGATCGGCGACCTCGTCTGGGACATCGGCTCGGGCAGCGGCGCCTTCGCCACGGAGGCCGCGCGCTGCGGCGCCGCCGTCATCGCCGTCGACCGCGACGCGGACGCCTGCGCCCGCACGATGGCGACCGCCCGCCGGTTCGGTGTCCAGCTCCAGATCACGCACGGCACCGCCCCGCACATCCTGGAGAACCTCCCCGAGCCGGACGTCGTACGCGTCGGGGGCGGCGGCGCCGCGGTGGTCTCCGCCGTCGCCGACCGGCGTCCCGAGCGGATCGTCACGCACGCGGCCACCCGCGATGCCGCGGAACTCATCGGACGGGACCTGACCGAGCACGGGTACCGGGTCGAGTGCGCCCTTCTGCAGTCCGTGGAACTGGACACGCGCGCGTGGACGGAGAAGGAGCGGAGTGTGGCGTTCCTGCTCTCCGGGGAACTGGAACGCCGGCTGTAGTCCGGCTTCAGCGCTGCCCCGGGGGGCTCCGCGGAGTGCTCCGCGGGGTGCTGGGCCGGCGGCAGGTGCGTTGTCTGCGGGTGCGTCGTGGCTGCCCGCGCAGTTCCCCGCGCCCCTTCGGGACGCCGGCTGATCGCCGTCCTGTGATCCTGTTGTCGTACTGCGCGCGGTAGGCTGGCCGATCGTTGTACTGCAATCGGCTTGTCCGGTATTTCGCCGGTCAATGCCCGCGAAACGCACCCATTTTGAGGGGCGTGTGGTACGGCAGAACCGGAGGACGCGCAAAGTGGCGCAGTCCACAGCGGGCCGTGACGGATCACCCTGTCGCGGGGGCGGGCCGACCGCGACAATGCCAGTTAATGGCTTTGTCGACCGGTCGTTCGTGCCGCCCGGCCCGTGTGCTCGTTCTCATGACGGGCGGTCGGTGCGCCGCCCCGGACGAGCAGGTCGTAGGAGCACTAAACCGATGGGCGAGGGGTACGCATGACCGACACCGGCCAGGTCCCGGGCGAGGGACTGCCGGAGAACGCAGGCATGGTGGAGCAGCCGGGCGTCCCCGCCCCCGGCGCGTACACCTACCTCTCCGAGCCCACCGCCGAAGACGAAGACCTGTTGCTGCTGCCGGGCGCCCAGGGCGCGTGGGGCAACGAGGTGGCCCCACCGGTCCCCGTACCGGTCGTCGAGGCCGTCCACGAGCCCGGTCCGCACGAGACGTCGGGCCGCGACAGTGGTTCGGTCGACCTCAGCGCCGTCCGGATGTCCACCTCAGCGCCGCAGCCGCCCGTCGCCCGCCGCCCGCTGCACCTCGGCCCGCCGACCCCGGACGGCGCCGGCAGCCCGGTGCGTTCGCTCGCCGACCGCGGTCCGGCGGGGGCCCCGGCCGCCGCGTTCCCCGTACGGCACGCCGCTCCGGCCGCGCCCGGCCCCGAGTACCTCGACGCACCGCGTGACGAGATCGCCTTGCAGGGCGCGTCTCCCTGGGGCGCCCGGGCTCAGGTCCAGGTCGCGCCTCCCGTGGCACAGGTCGTCTCCGAGGGGACGCCTGCAGAAACGGTCTTCCCGGAGGGTGCGGGGGCGTACGCGGGCGCGCCCGTGACGGCGGGAGCCGCGCCGGTCGCGCAGGCGCCCGACGCGCAGACATCCGACGCGGGAGCCGGGCCGTCGCCCGCCGAGAGCCAGGAGGTTCCCGCTCCACCGGAGCAGGCGGCCGAGGCTCCGGCGGCGGAGCAGGCGCCCGGGGCCCCGCAGGCGCAGGGGCACGACGCCTCGGGTGCCGACCCGGTGCACGAGGTGTCGTCCGCACAGTCCGTCGTGGAGCCCACCGGTGGCGCCGGGGCGGACGATCCGGCGGTGGCGCCGGCTGCCGTACCGGTTCCGGAGACTCCGCAGGCCGCCGAGCAGGCTCCTGAGGAGGCCGCCGAGCAGGCGTACGTCCCTCCGCAGCCGGAACTGCTGCTCCAGCCCCCGGCCCCGGACCAGCCGGCCGGCGTCGCACAGCCCGCGGAAGCCGTTCCGGCGCCGGAAGCGGTCCAGTTCCCGGAACCGGTTCTGGTGCAGGACTACGCGCAGGCCCCGCAGCTCGCCGACGGTTCGCTGTTCCCGCAGGCTCCGGAGGGCGGCCTCGGACCCGAGTACGCCCAGGCGCTTCCCGACTTCCCGCACGCCCCGCAGCCAGCGCCCTTCCCGGCCGCACCGGCCGCCGTCCACTTCGCCCACCCGTCGGAGGACGAGGCCGGACCGTACGCCGCCGAGGCCCCCGTCGCCCCGACGGCGGAAGACGCGCCGCAGCACCCCGAGTACGAGGCACCGGTCCCGCAGTCTCAGGACACGGCCGCCCCCTTCGCCGAAGCCGGACCGCAGGCCGGATTCCAGCAGCCGCAGCCGCAGCCGCAGCCGCAGCCGCAGTCTCAGCCGAGTGAGGCCGAGCCCGTCGCCGCGGAGGCGGCCCAGGTCACGGCCCAGGTCCAGGACACCGCCGAGGCCCCGCAGTTCGCCGCGCCTGTCGAGCCCGGGGTGCCCGCGGAGGCCGTAGAGCCCCAGGTGGGTGCCGACCCGAGCGCCGGTGTGCCCGACCCGGCACAGCCGGTGCAGCCCGGCCCCGCCGTGCACGCCGAGGCACCCGCACCGCCCGCCGACCAGACCTCCGGGGACGCGTCGCAGGGAGAGCAGGCCCAGCTCCAGGACGACTTCCAGGCGGCGCCGGAGCAGCCCGCGGGGCACCCCGGACAGGCCGACCCGGCTGATCCAGCCGATCCGGCCGCCCAGGTCGGACAGTTCGTACCGGTCGAGGGCACGGTCCCGACCACCCCGCACCTGGCCCCCACTCCGCCGCACGGCATGCCGGTGACGCCCCTCCCGGAGGAGCCGGCCGAGCAGACCGGCGAAGACGCGGCGGCCCCGCCCACGGCGCCCGTCGAGCAGCTCGCGCCGGAGCCCGCGCCGGAGCCCGTGGCTGAATCCGCCCCGGAGCCGGCGCTCGCGCCGGTACCCGCCGCAGGGCCCGACACCGCGTCCGAGGACGAGCTGGACGACGAGCCGATCCTCGTCCTGCCGGCCCCCCGGGAGCCCGCTCCGGCCCCCGGGACCGGGACGCTCCCCGTGCACGAGGCCGCGGACGACACCCCCGAGCCCGTAGCCGCACAGCAGGCGGAAGACCTGGACACCAGGGCCGCCGACCAGGAAGAGAGCACGGCCGCAGTGGCCCAGACACGTGAGTCCACCGGCCCGGCCGCGCCCGGCTACGACGACGCCGAGCGCGAGGCCGTCCTGCGCGTCATGCGCGAACGCCGCGACATCCGCAACGGCTTCCGCAGCGACCCCATCCCGCACGACGTCCTGCTCCGTGTCCTGGAGGCGGCCCACACGGCGCCGTCCGTCGGCCACTCGCAGCCCTGGGACTTCGTCGTCATCCGCTCGGCGGAGACCCGGCGTTCGATGCACGAACTGGCCGCACGCCAGCGGGAGGCGTACGCCAAGTCGCTTCCCAAGGGCCGCGCGAAGCAGTTCAAGGAACTGAAGATCGAGGCCATCCTCGACACCCCGGTGAACATCGTCGTCACCGCCGACCCGACCCGGGGCGGCCGGCACACGCTGGGCCGCCACACCCAGCCGCAGATGGCCCCGTACTCCTCGGCGCTCGCCGTCGAGAACCTGTGGCTCGCGGCCCGCGCCGAGGGCCTGGGCGTGGGCTGGGTCAGCTTCTTCGACGAGCGCGAGATGGTCCGCGGCCTCGGCCTGCCCGAGCACCTTGAGGTCGTCGCCTACCTCTGCGTCGGATACGTCGACGAGTTCCCGGACGAGCCCGAGCTGATGCAGTCGGGCTGGTCCAAGCGCCGCCCGCTGTCCTGGGTGGTCCACGAGGAGACGTACGGCCGTCGCGCCCTGCCCGGCGAGGAGCCGCACGACCTGCTCGCCGAGACCATCACCAACATCCGGCCGTTGGACGCCAAGGCCCTCGGCGAGGCCTGGGAGCGCCAGAAGCGCATGACCAAGCCGGCCGGGGCCCTGGGCATGCTGGAGATCATCTCCGCGCAGCTCTCGGGCCTGTCCCGGATGTGCCCGCCCCCGATCCCGGAACCGGCCGCCGTCGCGATCTTCGCGGGCGACCACGGCGTGCACGCCCAGGGCGTCACCCCGTGGCCGCAGGAGGTCACGGGCCAGATGGTGGCCAACATCCTCGGCGGCGGCGCGGTCTGCAACGCCTTCGCCGCGCAGGTCGGCGCCGAGGTCTGCGTCGTCGACGTGGGCGTGGCCTCCGACCTGCCCGCGACGCCCGGCCTGCTGCCGCGCAAGGTACGGGCGGGCACGGCCGACATGACGACCGGGCCCGCGCTGACCCGCGAGGAGGTCAGGTCGGCCATCGAGGTGGGCATCGAGACCGCCCGCGACCTGGTGGCGGCCGGGAACAAGGCACTGATCACGGGTGAGATGGGCATCGCCAACACCACGGCGTCCGCCGCCCTGATCTCGGTCTACACCGGCAGCGACCCTGCCGAGGTCACCGGCCGCGGCACCGGCATCAACGACGAGACGCTGGCCCGCAAGACCGAGGTCGTCCGCCGCGCCCTGGAACTCCACCAGCCGGACCCGGCCGACCCGATCGGCGTCCTGTCGGCCATCGGCGGCCTGGAACACGCCGCGATGGTGGGCCTCCTCCTCGGCGGCGCGTCCCTGCGTACGCCGGTGATCCTGGACGGCGTCAGCGCCGGCGCCGCCGCACTGGTGGCCCGAGCGATCGCCCCCGAGGTCCTGGCGGCCTGCATCGCCGGCCACCGCAGCGCCGAGCCCGGCCATGTGGCCGCCCTCAACAAGCTGGGCCTGCGCCCCCTGGTCGACCTCGACCTCCGCCTCGGCGAGGGCACGGGCGCCCTCCTGGCCCTCCCGGTGGTCCAGAGCGCGGCCAGGGCGATGCACGAGGTGGCGACGTTCGACTCGGCGGGTGTGACCGAGAAGTAGGCGCGAGTCGTCGGTCTGTGGGCAGGCGTTCCGCAAGGCGGAACGGGTGGGCACGGACCGACGACGGACCCGCACACGCGGGGGGCCCGGGGCGCAGCCCCGGTTTCGGGAAGGGGCGGGCCAGGGGAAAGTACCCCCACCCACCCCAGCCCCCCACCACCCCGCCCCATAAAATCCGCACGTCAGGCCCGCTCCACCGCCGCAGCGCGCCACCCCGCACCACCCGCATGAGGAGCCGCACCTCCATGGCCGAAAACCCCGCCTACCCCGTAGGCCTCCGCCTCGCCGGCCGCCGCGTCGTGGTCCTCGGCGGCGGCCAGGTAGCCCAGCGCCGCCTCCCGGCCCTCATCGCGGCGGGCGCGGACATCCAGCTCGTGTCCCCGTCCGCGACCCCCTCGGTCGAGGCCATGGCGGACGCCGGCGAACTGACCTGGACCAGGCGCCGGTACGAGCCGGGCGACCTCGCGGAGTCCTGGTACGTCCTGATCGCCACCCCCGACTCCGCGGCGAACGCCGAGGCCTCCGCCGAGGCCGAGTCCCACCGCGTGTGGTGCGTCCGCGCGGACGACGCGGACGAGGCCACCGCCTGGACCCCGGCGACGGGACACAGCGAGGGCGTCACGGTGGCCGTCCTGACCACGGACGCCAAGGGCCGCGACCCCCGCCACACCGCGGCCATCCGTGACGCGGTGGTCGAGGGCCTGCGCGACGGCACCCTCGTGGCCCCCCACCACCGCACCCGTACGCCCGGCGTCTCCCTGGTCGGCGGCGGCCCCGGCGACCCGGACCTGATCACGGTCCGCGGCCGGCGTCTCCTCGCCGAGGCGGACGTGGTCATCGCCGACCGCCTGGGCCCGCGCGACCTGCTCGCCGAACTCCCGCCGCACGTCGAGGTGATCGACGCGGCGAAGATCCCGTACGGGCGCTTCATGGCCCAGGAGGCCATCAACAACGCGCTCATCGAGCACGCCCTGCAGGGCAAGTCGGTGGTCCGGCTCAAGGGCGGCGACCCCTTCGTCTTCGGCCGCGGCATGGAGGAGGCCCAGGCGCTGGCCGAGGCGGGCATCTCGTGCACGGTCGTCCCGGGCATCTCCAGTTCGATCTCCGTGCCGGGCGCGGCCGGCATCCCGGTCACGCACAGGGGAGTCGCCCACGAGTTCACGGTCGTGAGCGGCCATGTGGCCCCCGACGACGAACGCTCCCTGGTCGACTGGGCGGCGCTCGCCAAGCTCCGTGGCACCCTCGTCGTCCTGATGGGCGTGGACAAGATCGGCGCGATCGCCCGTACCCTCATCGAGAACGGCAAGGCGCCCGGCACTCCCGTGGCGCTCGTCCAGGAGGGCACGACCGCGGCGCAGCGCCGCGTCGACGCGACCCTGGCGACGGTCGGTGAGACCGTCCGGGCCGAGGAGGTCCGGCCGCCGGCGGTCATCGTCATCGGGGAGGTCGTGACCGTGGGCGCGGACGGTTCGTTCGAGACGTCCGACAGGACCTCCGACGGGACATCTGAGTAACCCCGGGTAACACAACCCGTTCCAAGCCGTTGGCACCGCACCCAGGACAAGGCAGTATCACCCTGTGGCCGATCTCATCACCGTTGAGGACCCAGCCGACCCGCGCCTGCGTGACTACACAGGCCTGACCGACGTGGAGCTGCGCCGCAAGCGCGAACCGGCCGAGGGCCTGTTCATCGCCGAAGGCGAGAAGGTCATCAGACGGGCCAAGGACGCCGGCTACGAGATGCGCTCGATGCTGCTGTCCGCCAAGTGGGTCGACGTCATGCGCGACGTCATCGACGAACTTCCGGCCCCGGTGTACGCGGTCAGCCCCGACCTCGCCGAACAGGTCACCGGATATCACGTGCACCGCGGCGCGCTCGCCTCCATGCAGCGCAAACCGCTGCCGACCCCCGACGACCTGCTCCGCACGGCCCGCCGGGTCGTCGTCATGGAGTCGGTCAACGACCACACGAACATCGGCGCGATCTTCCGCTCGGCCGCCGCCCTCGGCATGGACGCGGTCCTGCTCTCACCGGACTGCGCGGACCCGCTGTACCGGCGTTCGGTGAAGGTCTCCATGGGCGCGGTCTTCGCCGTGCCGTACGCCCGCCTGGACTCCTGGCCCAAGGGTCTCGACTCGGTCCGCGAGGCGGGCTTCGGCCTCCTCGCACTCACCCCGGACGAAAAGGCCAAGACCCTCGACGAGGTGGCCCCGCACCGCATGGACCGGGTCGCCCTCATGCTCGGCGCGGAGGGCGACGGCCTGTCCACCCAGGCCCTGGTGGCAGCGGACGAATGGGTCCGCATCCCGATGGCCCACGGAGTCGACTCCCTGAACGTAGGAGCGGCAGCAGCGGTAGCGTTCTACGCGGTGGCAACAGGCAGACCGGCCCCGTAGCCCCCCCGCCCCGCAAGGGGCGCGGGGAACGGCGCGCTCAGCCACGACGCACGCGCAGCGGACGGACAACACTTCGGTGCCTCTATGGCACGGGCCGACGGGTGCGCCCCGTAAGGGGCGCGGGGAACGGCGCGCT
>NZ_KZ679049.1:169730-206492 GCF_003024195.1 Streptomyces dioscori | reverse complement strand
GGACGGACAACACTTCGGTGCCTCTATGGCACGGGCCGACGGGTGCGCCCCGTAAGGGGCGCGGGGAACGGCGCGCTCAGCCACGACGCACCCGCAGTGGACGGACAACACTTCGGTGCCTCTATGGCACGGGCCGACGGGTGCGCCCCGTAAGGGGCGCGGGGAACGGCGCGCTCAGCCACAACGCACCCGCAGCGGAAGAACAACGCCTGGCCACCCCCTAAGGGGCGCGGGGAACGGCGCGACAAGCCACAACGCACCCGCACCCGACCAACACGCTTACCCGCCCTGCCGAGGCCCGCTCTGCCAGTAAGCCTGTTCCTGCCACGCGCCCCCGCCCGAGGGCCCCCGCTCAAGCCCTCGCGCAGGCCCCTGACACCCCTGCGCCGCCGCGATGGCCAACGCCACGAGCAACGTGACCACCACGAACACGAACAGCCGCTGCCGCAACAGCCGCGGATTCGCGGGCCGCCGCCCGGTCCCGGTGGCCCGGGGCCCGGTCCGGGGGCCGGTTCGGGGCCCGGACCGCCCCGTCCCGCTACGAGGCGCCCCGCCCCGACTCCCGGACTGTCCGCCCCGACTCCCGGACTGCCCGGTCCTGCTGCCGGACCCGGACCCGGACCCGGATGCCGCCGAGGACCCGGACCCGGACCCGGGCCGGGGAGATCCACCCCGCGAGGGAGCCGGCGGCCGCGCCCCCGACCGCGAGGCCGAACCGTTCCCCCGCGCCCCGGAAGACCCCTGCGTACGCCGCTGAGTCCGCTGCTCCGGATAGTCGCCGTAATCGTCGGGGAGCCGCCCGGTGGGCCGGTCGGCCTCCGCCGCACGGGGAGCGGGCGGCCGAGCCTCACCCATACCGTGCGCCTCCCGCGCCGCGATCTCCTTGAGCCGCATCGACAACTGCAGCGTGCTGGGCCGTTCTTCGGGATCCTTCGCCAGACAGGCGCGGACGAGAGGGGCCAGCGCGTCGGGCACACCGTGCAGTTGCGGCTCCTCGTGCACGACCCGGTAGAGCATCACTTCGGAACTGCCGTGCCCGAAGGGCGAGTCCTGCGTCGCGGCGTACGCCAGCGTCGCGCCGAGCGCGAAGACATCCGTGGCCGGCGTGACCGCCGCACCCCGCACCTGCTCCGGCGCGAGGAACCCGGGCGACCCCACGGCCGTCCCCACGTGCGTGAGCGTGCTCGCCCCGGTCGCCCAGGCGATACCGAAGTCGATGATGCGCGGCCCCTTCGGGGACAGCAGGATGTTCGACGGCTTCAGGTCCCGGTGGACGACACCGGCCTCGTGCACGGCGACGAGCCCCTCGGAGAGGGCGGCGCCGACGGCCGCGACCTCCGACGCGAAGAGCGGTCCGTCCTCGGTGACCTTGTCGTGCAGCGAGGGTCCGGGAACGTACTGCGTCGCGAACCAGGGCCGCTCGGCCTCCAGGTCCGCGGCGACGAGCCGCGCGGTGCACCCGCCCCTGATCCGCCGCGCCGCCGACACCTCGCGGGCGAAGCGCGACCTGAACTCCTGGTCCTCCGCGAGGTCGGGTCTGATCACCTTCAGCGCGACCCGCTGGCCACGCCGGTCGGAGCCCAGATAGACAACGCCCATCCCGCCCGCGCCGAGCCGTCGGTGAAGCCTGAACGAGCCGACGACACGCGGGTCCTCGCGCCTCAGGCGCATCATCGCCATGTCCATCCCCGCTGCCCGGTCCGTTTGACGAGCCACAGCTTACGTTTCCGCGGCCGGGTGCGCGCAGAGGCCGCGCCCTCGCGGCCCGACCGATTGTCAGTGCCGGGTGGGAAACTTGAGAGGTGGTCAGGGGACGGGGGACCGCGGCGGCGTTGAGCTGCGCGGATTCCCAACCATCGCTCGCAGAAGGGGGATTGGGCCCGTGAAGGGTGATCGCGTGGAGATAGTGGTCGACGCGGGGGACACGACCCGTACGTACGAGGTGGTGGCCAGCCGGGCGGGCCGTCGGGTGGAGACGGCGGTCCGCAGAGGGGTGGTCGAAGTGAGCGAAGTCACCCGAAGTGGATCAGTTGTCCGGACGGCCCGCTTCATAGCCACCAGGGTGCTCGCACTCGTCGAACAACCGGTCCCCAGGGAGGACAGCTCGGAACAGACCGGACGTCCCCTCCGGGAAACCCCCGAGACCTAGGACCTCTTCTCCACCCAGGGGAGTACTCCGCAGGTCACCGCTCATCCTCCGGGAGGCCCGGTAATAGGTACGAGGGCATGACGACCCGCACGCCCCTCCCGCCTAGATTTGTTGTCAAGCGGCGGGTGGCAGCACTCGTCCCCCGAGGTCAGACACTCGCCGCTGCCAGATATCGGACGTCGGACCTCGTCAGAGGCCGGACACCGGAAGCTTTTCAACAGAACGGTCAGGAGAGGGACCATGGCTGACACGGCATCGCGGGCGATGATCCGCACACAGGGACGCAGGGCGTACACCGCCGCGTTCGGGCCCAGCCGGTCCGGTCGGCGCCACCCCCTGGTGGCGACGGCCATGGTTCTCCCTCTGGCCACCCTGCTCGTAGTCGTCTTCGGCGGCTGGGAGGCAGTGGTCACACAGGCGTCGTCCGTGGGCGTGATGCTGGGGCGCTGAGCGGCGCCCCAGGCCCGGAAGAGCGGTCCGGGCGGGGACATCCGGCCATGAAACCCCGTGGGGACGGGGGTGCGGCGGACGGCAAAAGATGCGGGCGCAGCTGGGGAGCTGCGCCCGCATTGCTTTGCCTGCGTACGCTCCTGGGACCCTGTGGACCCGCCCACGAGGGACGGGACCGGCACCCGCCGCCCACACGGGACAGAACCTGACGGGACCTGACAGAAGCAGACGGGACCGGGACGTACGACTTGAGGGGGACCCGAGTGACCGCAGATGTGCTGCCCGCGCTCAGGGCGAAGGTGCGGGCCGCCGCCCATGCGGCCGCGGAGGTCTGCGTCTGCGGCAGGGACACCTCCGTGCTGGCCGACCGGCCCGACGGCACCGTCGTCCGGCACGGCGGCACGGTGGCGAAGGCGCACGCCGCCGGCACCGACCCCACGGAGCTCGCGGCGCGGCTGGCCGTGGCCGCGCACCCCGCGCTCGACGGCATCCTCCTGCCGCCGCACGGGCCGGGCCCGGCCGAGTTGGACGGCAGGCCGGTCACCTTCTGGTCCTACGGCACTCCCGTGGACCGCGATGACCCCGACGCCGCTCCCTGGGAAGAAGCCGCGACCCTCCTCGCGAGACTCCACCGCACTCCCGACTCCGTCCTGCCGCCCGGCCTGCCTCCCATGCGGGGCCCGGCGAAGGCGGCCCGCGCGGTCGCCAAGCTCCTGGCGGCGGGCCCGCACCCGGCGGCCGCCCCCGTTCTGCGTGCCTGGGCCGTCCTGCCCGCCTGGGCGCGGGACGAGGCCCCGATGCCGGACCTGGGCACGCTGTGCCACGGCGACCTCCACCTGGGCCAGCTGGTGCGGTCGGGCAGCGGCGACTGGCTGCTCATCGACATCGACGACCTCGGCCGGGGCGATCCCGCCTGGGACCTGGCCCGCCCCGCGGCCTGGTTCGCCTGCGGGCTCCTGGCGCCCGACGAGTGGACCCGCTTCCTCACCGCGTACCGCAGGGCCGGGGGCACGGCCGTCCCGGCGGACAGCGATCCCTGGCCGGCTCTCGACGTCCCGGCCCGCGCCTTGAGCGTGCAGACCGCGGCCTTGGCGATCGCCAAGTCGGTTGCGGAGGGGCGCTCGTTGGACGAGGTCGAGACGTCCGTGATCGACGCGTGTGACCGAATGGCAGCGCACCCGCCGGAGTTGGCGGGAGACTGCGCGACGTAGGGTGCAACCGACCGCAGCCGGACAGAGTCTGTCCTGGCGGAAGCAGTACCGACAGGCGAGGAGTTGAGCCGAGCATGCAGTGTCCGAAGTGCCATGCGCCGATGCACACGTACAACCGCAATGGTGTCCAGATCGAGCAGTGCAGCGGCTGCCGCGGGATCTTTCTCGACTACGGCGAGCTGGAGTCACTGACCCGTATGGAAGGCCAGTGGTCGCAGCCCGGCCCGCCGCCCCCGGGCGCCCCGCAGGCCTACCCGTCCGCCCCCGCCCCCGCCTGGGGCGCTCCGCAGCACGGCGGTCATGGCGGGCACGGTGGCCACTACGGCCACGGTCACAAGCGTCAGAAGAGCTTCGGCCACATGCTCTTCTCCTCCTGACCGTTCGCGGCCGGCCCTGACCGGTCAGGGCCGATTCCGAGGAACGACGAAGCCCCCGACCGTACGAGACGGCCGGGGGCTTCGGCTGGTGCGCGATACTGGGATTGAACCAGTGACCTCTTCCGTGTCAGGGAAGCGCTCTCCCGCTGAGCTAATCGCGCGGGTGGGACCTGCTGGTGATCCGTACTGCTCAGGTACTTCGTGCTACTCGTACTTCCTACTGCCTGTGCTGCGTGCGCGATACTGGGATTGAACCAGTGACCTCTTCCGTGTCAGGGAAGCGCTCTCCCGCTGAGCTAATCGCGCGGGACCGGATCCCACCGAACCTACCGGCGGATCCAGTGGACGATACTGGGATTGAACCAGTGACCTCTTCCGTGTCAGGGAAGCGCTCTCCCGCTGAGCTAATCGTCCTTGGAGGTGGAGACGGGATTTGAACCCGTGTAGACGGCTTTGCAGGCCGTTGCCTCGCCTCTCGGCCACTCCACCAGGAGTGCGGGGGGTCGGGAAGATCCCCCACTTCCTGCGAGCGGACGACCAGGTTCGAACTGGCGACCTCAACCTTGGCAAGGTTGCGCTCTACCAACTGAGCTACGTCCGCTTGTCGTTTCCGGTCGGCTCTCGCGTCCCGGCGACGTGTTGAACTCTAGCGGATACCGGGGCCAGCACAAAAACGCGTTTGCGCAGCGTGCTGCGTTACGCCCGCTCCAGGACACGGCCGAGGCACCCGCAGGTCACCCACCATAGACTCACGGTTGTGCACGACCTCCCAGCTCTCGCCCGCTTCGGCGGCCTCGTCGCGACCGGCCTCGTCGATGTCACGGACGACCCCGCGGCCCTCGACTCCAGTGGCTTCTGGGCCGTGAGCGCCGACTTCGAGGGCCGTGTCGTCTGTGCCCGATTCGCGGATGTACGACCCGAAGCCGTACCCGCCCCGGTACCGGGGAAGTGGAGGGGAGCCGCCGCCGGCGACTGGACGTCGTCGCTCGACCGCGCCGCGTACATGACGGGTGTACGCCGCATACGGGAGCTCATCGCCACGGGCGAGGTGTACCAGGCGAACCTCTGCCGGGTCCTGTCCGCGCCCATCGCCCCGGACGCCGACGTGGACGCGCTGACCGCCCTGCTGGCACGCGGCAACCCGGCCCCGTACGCCGGAACGATTCGGCTGCCCGGCCACGGGGTCGAGATCGCCACCGCGTCCCCCGAACTCTTCCTGCGCCGCGCCGGCCGTGCCGTCGAATCGGGTCCGATCAAGGGCACAGGGCGCACCGAGGCGGACCTCCTCGAAAAGGACCACGCCGAGAACGTGATGATCGTGGACCTGGTCCGCAACGACCTGGGCCGGGTGTGCGCCACGGGCAGCGTGACCGTGCCCGACCTGTGCGTCGTCGAGAAGCACCCCGGGCTCGTCCACCTCGTCTCCACCGTCCGCGGCGAACTGTGCGAGGACGCGGGCTGGCCGGAGCTGCTGGGCGCGGCCTTCCCGCCCGGCTCCGTCACCGGCGCCCCCAAGTCCAGCGCCCTGCGGATCATCGAAGAACTGGAGACGGCCCCCCGCGGGCCGTACTGCGGCGGCATCGGCTGGGTCGACGCCGACCGCGGCACCGGGGAACTGGCCGTCGGGATCCGCACCTTCTGGCTCGACCGGGCCGAGGGTGTGCTGCGCTTCGGTTCCGGCGCGGGCATCACCTGGGGCTCGGACCCCCTGCGCGAGTGGGAGGAGACCGAGCTGAAAGCCTCCCGGCTGCTCGCTGTAGCGTCGGGGGAGTACCCAGGGGCGTACGAAGCGGGTGAGGCGGGTGGGCTCACGTCCGCGCTGGGCCCCGGGGTCTCCGGCCGGAAGCGCACGTCAGGCCGGTGACCCGGCACGTTCTCGGCGTTCTCGTGAGGTGAGGTTCAGTGAAGATCTGGCTCGACGGCGGGCTGCAGGACAGCGGGTCGGCCCGCGTCTCCGTGTTCGACCACGGGCTGACCGTGGGCGACGGCATCTTCGAGACGGTGAAGGCGACCGACGGGCGTACCTTCGCGCTCACCAGGCATCTCGACCGCCTGGCGCGCTCGGCGAGCGGCCTCGGACTGCCCGAGCCCGACCGCGACGAGGTGCTCAGGGCCTGCGCGGCCGTCCTGGACGCGAATCCCATGCCGCTCGGGCGCCTGCGGATCACGTACACCGGCGGGCACGGGCCGCTCGGCTCCGACCGTGGGGAGCAGGGGCCGACCCTGGTCGTGGCGCTGGCGGAGTCCGGCCGCCGCCCCGACTCCACCGCCGTGATCACCGTCCCCTGGACCCGCAACGAGCGCGGCGCGCTGACGGGCCTCAAGACGACCTCGTACGCCGAGAACGTCGTCGCCCTCGCCCGCGCGCGTGAGCAGGGTGGGTCCGAGGCGCTGTTCGCGAACACGGTCGGGCAGCTCTGCGAGGGCACGGGGTCCAATGTCTTCGTCGTCCTCGACGGCGAGATCCACACCCCGCCCGTCGCCTCCGGTTGCCTCGCGGGCATCACCCGCGCCCTCACCGTCGAGTGGACCGGTGCCACGGAGACCGACCTTCCGTTCGACGTCCTGGAGCGGGCCGAGGAGGTCTTCCTCACCTCGTCGCTGCGGGATGTGCAGGCCGTGCACCGGGTCGACGACCGCGAACTGCCGGGCGCGCCGGGCCCGGTGACCGCGAAGGCCATGCGGATCTTCGCTGAGCGGGCCGCCGACGACCTCGACCCCTGAGCCGTTCCTCGGGACGGTTGCTGTGGCGGCCGTCGACTTGGTCCCTGTCGGCCGCACGCGGTCATTCACCGGAACCACCCGCCGAACTCGATGGCGTGAGGGTGTCCGGACGGGTACAACACCCCTGATGACCACCACCCTGCGGCCGACCGAGCCGCTTCAGCGCGACGCCGACGGGGCGCTCTCCCGCCACTACACGGTGTGTGTGAACAGCCGTCCCGTGGGCGCGATACATCTCACCACCGACCCCGGTTCCGGCCCGCCCGTCGCCCGGCTCCGCGAACTGGGCATCGAGGAGCCGGACCGGGGGCGCGGCCGGGGCACCGTGGCCGCGCTCGCCGCGGAGGAGGTGGCGCGCGGCTGGGGCTGCCGGCGGATCGAGGTGTCGGTACCCGCCGGCGCGGCACGGGCCCTGCGACTCGCCACGGCCCTCGGTTACGTGGTCCGCAACCGCGCGCTGGAGAAGCGGCTCGGCGCGACCGCGCCCGAACTCCCGGCAGGCAGCCGGGGGCGCCCCATGACGGAGGCCGAGTTCGACTCCTGGGTGGTACGGGCCAAGGAGGCCTACGCCCAGGAGTGGATCGCCCGCGGGGTACCGGAGGCCGAGGCCCGCGACAAGGCGGACCGGGACAACGCGGCCTTGCTGCCGGACGGGCTCGGCAGCGCGGGCACGGACCTCGACGTCCTGGAGCACGACGGAACTCCGGTGGGCGTGCTGTGGGTGGCGGCGCGTGACGGCTGGGCGTTCGTCTACCGCGTCGACGCCGACGAGAGACACCGGGGCAGGGGACACGGCCGCTCGCTGATGCTGCTGGCGGAGGCGCGGGCGGGCGCAGCCGGACGCGCCGGTGTCCGCCTCAACGTCTTCGCGGGCAACACCCCGGCCGAGCGGCTCTACGAGTCACTCGGCTACGAGACGACGACGTACCACTTGTACAAGGACCTGCTCTAGGGCGTTTCTGAAGGCTGTACGGGCGGTGGTCGTCAGGCGTCCTGCCCGGCCAGCAGCCGGTCCACGATCTCCTCGACGCGCTCGCGCAGCCCGTCCTGGCTCATGCCGCCGTCGAGGCGCTCGCCGTCGATGACGTACGTCGGCGTGCCGGTCACGCCGATGGCCTTGCCCTCGGCCTGGTCGGCGTCGACGATCAGGATGTGCCGGCCGTCGATGAGGGCCGTGTCGAACTCCTCGACGTCCAGGCCGAGCCCGCGGGCCACATCGAGGAGGACCGCCTCCCCGTCGCGGTCCAGCTCCGACACCCGCTCCAGCACCGCCTCGACGTACGGCCAGGCCTTGCCCTGTTCCGCGGCCTCCTCGGCGGCCTGGGCCGCCGCGAACGCGTGCTTGTGCTTCTCCAGCGGGAAGTGCCGCAGCCGCAGCTCCAGCCGGTCGCCGTAGCGGGCACGCAGCGCGCGCAGGTCGTCGAGGGCACTGCGGCAGTCCGGGCACTGCAGTTCGCACCAGATGTCCAGGACGGGGACGGCGGGGCGGGCGGGGGAGGAGTCGCTCATGGGGCCAGTCTCCCAGCCGGGGCCCGCGCGTCCCAACCGGGACCTCCGGGCGGCCCCGGGTCCGGCCGGTACCTGGACCGGCCACCTGGACCGATCACCGGGCAGGCCACCGGGCAGGCCACCTGGACCGGCACCTGGACCGGCACCTCAGGAGGACCCGACCCGGAGATGTCCCTGAGGTCTCCCCGGACCATGGCATACCGGGCGTGCGGCGGTGCAGGATGGAAGGGACGAAGTGCCCCTGACCGACCCGCCCGCCCTGCCTGGAGGACCGGATGATTGCCGAGACCGTCTGTTCCGCCGTGGCCGCGGCAGGCCTGGGCATCGCCGCGGTCACCGCGTACCGCAAGCGTTTCCTGACGGCGGCCCGCCTTGCCGCGTATTCGCTGGTGCCGCTCGGTCTGGTGATGACCGGGGTCGTCGAATGGGCGGCCGACACGGCCTTCAGCCCGACGGCCTGGGCCGGTTTCGGCGTGCTCGGGGCGGCCTGGCTGCTGTTCATGACCACGCGCGCGGTGGAGCGGCGTTCGGGCGGCACCCGCAAGGAGCGCAGGGCGGCCAGGGCCGCGCAGCGCGAGGCGGTGGCTCCGGCGGCCTCGGCTCCCTCGCTGGGCCCGGCGGCGGCCCGCCCCGCGGCCCGTCCCGAGAGCAAGCCACGCAAGGCCGCGGCGGGGGAGGACTTCAGCGACATCGAGGCCATCCTGAAAAAGCACGGCATATGAAGAATCAGCGGCACGCGAGAAACGTCTGATCCACCGCAGAGAGCGGGAGAGCCGGAGCCCCAGAAGGACCTGAGAGCCGGAGAGACCTGGATAGCCGGAGAACTGGATGAGCACCCGGCCACGCTCCGCAGCCGCCCTCCGCGGTGGCCCTCCACGACCGCTCGCACCCGCCTATCCCAGATCGTGGAACACCGTGTCACGGATTTCGGCTAACTCCCCCATAATCCGGGCGTGTTGATCGCGTAGGGCGTCCCGGCTGCGTCATCATCGCGGCGAGATGCTGGACACAACCCAGAGCGACACCGTTGTTCCTCCCGAGGAACGGCGGGGTTGTCTCTTCGCGCTTTCTCAGCCACCGCTGATGATCTTCCTTGCGGTGATCGGCTGTTTGCTGCTCATGGCTTCGCTGCACGATCTGCTGCTGCTCTGAGCCGTACGCGGAGTCCCCGGCGTCACCCGCTGAGGACTCCGTCAGCCTGCCGCTTCCTTGCGCCGTGCCCGGTAGGCGGCCACATGCAGGCGGTTTCCGCAGGTGCGGCTGTCGCAGTAGCGACGGGAGCGGTTGCGGGAGAGGTCGACGAAGGCGTGGCGGCAGTCCGGTGCCTCACAGCGGCGCAGCCGCTCCTCTTCTCCGGCCACCACGAAGAACGCCAGCGCCATGCCGCAGTCCGCGGCGAGATGGTCGGCGACGGACGCGCCGGGCGCGAAGTAGTGCACATGCCAGTCGTAGCCGTCGTGGTTCGTGAGCCGCGGGGTGGTGCCGGCGGCGGCGACCAGTTCGTTGATGAGCGAGGCGGCGGTACGGGCGTCGGGGGCGGCGAAGACCGCGGCGAAGCGCCCCCGGATCCGGCGCACCGCGGAGAGGTCGAGCTCGGACAGGGTGCCGACATCGCTCATGTTGTGTTTTCGCACGAAGTCGAGCAGCGCCGCGAGGTTCGCGAGTCCGTCCGGGGTGTCGTCCTCCGGTGCGGTGTTCACCAGATCGACCACGGTGTCGAGGGCGCACCGGGTGTCGTGGGTGATCAGCACGTTTCGCTCCCTGGCCTGAAGGTCGGGCAACCGCCCGCCGATGCTGGCCGATGCTAGCGGCTCCCGCCCGAAGCGACCTCGCCCCGACCCCGCGATCCAGACGACGTGCACCCCCGCCCACCGAGGGGCGCGGGGAACGGCGCGCTCAGCCAGGTCCGGCGGTCAGGGCGCATACGTCGTGCACCCCCGCCCACCGAGGGGTGCGGGGAACGGCGCACTCGGTTCAAGGGCCCGCACTCGCCAACGAACAGACACTTCCACCCAGCCCACCCAGCCCCACGCAGTCGCAACAAGGGCGCCCGCCCAACCCCACCGCACAGGCGCCGCCCCCGCGGCCAACGCGGAGACGGCGCCCATGTCATCCATATGCGGTTGTCTGAGCCCGAGCCGTCTCCCCGAGTGGACGGCGCCGGGCGGCTTGGTACGAAGGCTCGTCCTAGCTTTCGGCCAGGATGTGTGAGAGCTCCGTATCGAGATCGAAGTGCCGGTGTTCCGTGCCGGGAGGCACGGCGGCGTCGGTGCGCTTCAGGAACGACTCCAGGGCCCGCGCAGGGGCCTCCAGCAGAGCTTCGCCCTCCGGAGAGCTCAGGGCGATGCACACGACGCCCTGACCGTGACTGCGGGACGGCCAGACTCGGACGTCGCCGGTACCGGTGGGCCGGTGCAGGCCCTCGGCGAGAAGGTCGCGGGCGAACACCCACTCGACAGTCTCCTCCGCTCCGGTGTGGAAGGTGGCGTGCACGGCGTAGGGATCGGCCGTGTCGTACCGCAGGCCTGCGGGGACAGGCAGAGAGGACTCGCTCGACACAACGAGGCGCAGGTGCAGCTCGCAGCTGACCGTGGTGTTCATAAGCGCCAGGGCCTTTCGCTCAGTGTGCGCTCGGGGATTCGCACGTCGGCGAAATCGACATGCCACCTACGGTGCCGTTGTAAACCCCTCTGAGTGTTTTGCGTGTCTTTAGGTACCTCATACGGCGGAGTCCTCGTTCGCGTACTACGACCATTCCGGTGACCGGTTTCCGTCCGGTAGGGTTTGGCCGTATGAATACGGGGAGTGACCGAACGGGGGAGGCCGCCGTGGCGGCCGACGAAACCACGACTGAGCCGGCGCTCGGATCCCGTGCGCCGCAATTCATCAAGGCACGCCGCATGCTGCACCTGAGCTGGCAGGTGGGCGTGTTCGTAGTAGGCCTCGCGGTCGTCGTAGCCGGCGTGATCATGCTGCCGCTGCCCGGCCCGGGCTGGCTGGTGATCTTCGGCGGTATGGCGATCTGGGCGACGGAGTTCGTCTGGGCGCAGCTGGTCCTCCGCTGGACGAAACGGAAAGTCACCGAGGCCACACAGAAAGCTCTCGACCCGAAGGTCCGGCGCCGCAACATCATCCTGACGACCATCGGGCTGGTGATCATCGCCGCACTGGTCGGGGTGTACGTGTGGAAGTTCGGCATCGAGATGCCGTGGAACATCAAGGAGTAGCGGGCGGTTCACGCTCTTCCGGGCCGGTCGGATGCACGCCCTGACATGGGGTAATCTTCTTCCTGCGCCCGGGCGATTAGCTCAGCGGGAGAGCGCTTCGTTCACACCGAAGAGGTCACTGGTTCGATCCCAGTATCGCCCACAACCGATAGGCGGTTTGGGTCCACGAGTTCCGTGGACCCAAACCGCCTATCGCCGTTCCGGACGGCATCACCTCCGACCACCGGACGTTCAGCCGCAGCCGCAGCGGGGCCGCAGCACTTCGCGGTCGGCGTTGACGTGCGTCCAGTGGTCCCCGGCTTTCGGTCGCGCCCCCGGCCCCCGGCCCTCGCGGGATGCGAGGAGCTCGTCCGGAGCCGCCTCACAGGGGCATGCGACCCCCTGGAGCGGCTCGGAGCCGCGGCGTCGAAGAGGCATCGCGACCCGGTCGCTCCAGGTCACCTCAGGCGCCCCGGCCCGCCCCGGGTGGCAGCTCCCGCGTAAGGCGGCCGCCCCTCGGAAGCCCTCGACGGAGCGCCCCCGCAGAACCCTCCCTGCGAAAGGCGCCTCACGGGTGAGCCCGCCCCCGGACGCGGCGCCTCTCGAAAGGTCGCCCCCGGAGGGCGGTCGAGCGGAGAGGTATCGCGCCCCCCCGAAGGGCACCTCCTGGCGGTGCACCCTCCCCGACAGGGGCACCCCCCCAGGGCATCCCAGGCGGTGCACCCCCTCAGGCAGGAACGCCCCCAGGCAGTGCTGCACCCTCCCTGGCAGGAAGCGCCCCCGCCAGGGAGCACCCACAAGCAGGGCGCCCCCCCGGCAGGGCACCCCTCCCTTTCAGCCCCCCGCCCCCCCCAATCCCACCCCCTCACATTCCCGTTCGACCACCCGACCCACCCCGCTCTACCTGCGGAGTCCCCCAACTCCGCAGTCAATTCGCCCCAGTTCACGTCGGCGCGTTCGTGAGCCGGTTCACATCAATTCCTGTCCGAATCATTGACGGCCGCGAAGGGCCTCCGTACCTTGTGCCAGCAAGCGCTTACTTGAAACGATTCATGGCAGCGGACAGTGACGTCGCGAGGAGGCCCGACTGTGGGGATAAACGGGAGTGTCGAGAGGCGGACGGTCCTCAAGGCGGCCGGGGCGTCGCTCGCGGCGGCGGGGCTGGCGGCGACCACGGGCTGTGGGGGAGACGGCGGCGGATCGGGCGACGGCACGGTCGAGATCCGCTTCGCCTGGTGGGGCGCCGAGGAGCGCGCCAAACGCATCAACCAGTCCATCAAGCTCTTCGAGAAGAAGTACCCGAAGATCAAGGTGAAGACGGACTTCCAGGATTACGTTGCCTTTTGGGAGAAGTTCCAGACCCAGGCCGCGGGCGGAAATCCGCCGGACGTATTCCAGAACGCGGTCGCATTCCTGCGGAAGTACGACAAGAGAAGCGTTCTGCTCGACCTCAAGTCGCAAGTGGACGCGGGAAATCTGGACCTCAAGAACTTCCGCGCCGGAGTCGAGAAGGTCGGCGAGATCGACGGGAAACTCCTCGGCGTACCCGTCGGCTCCAACACCATGTCACTCGTCATCGACGAGAAAGTCTTCAAGGCCGCCGGCGTGAAGGCCGAACAGGGCTGGACCTGGGACGAGTACTTCGCCGCGCTCAAGAAGATCCACGACACCCAGAAGGTGCCGGGGGACAGCGGCTACTTCGGCATCATGTATCTCTACGACCTCTTTCTGCGCCAGAACGGCAAGGCGTTCTTCACCGAGGACGGACTCGGCTTCGAGGAGACCGATCTGACGGAGTGGTGGCAGGACGGCTACAACCGCGTGAAGGCCGGAATCGTCACCGACCCGAAGAAGGTCGAGCAGCTCAAGCCCAAGTCCGCGCTGGCCTCCGGTGACGCCGCGTCCGAGTTCACCTGGGACAACTTCACCGTGCGCTACGCCACGGAGGGAGACAGCAGCTACGGCCTGGCGCCGATCCCCACGACCGACGGCAAGGAGACCGGCCAGTACCTCGGCTCGCTCATGCTGAGCGGTTTCGCGCGGACCAAGCACCCGAAGGAAGTCGCCCAGTTCATCTCCTTCATGGTGCACGACCCCGAGGTCGGCAAGATCATGGGCTACGACCGCGGCCTCCTCTCCACCACCGAGCAGTTCGACGCGTACAAGCCGACCGACGCCCCCAACCAGGCGATCGCGAAGTACGAGGCGGACGTCGCCGAGGCCGGACTGCTCGGCACGATCACGCCGCACCCGGCGGGCGCCGACACCGTGGAAGCCGCGTTCCTGCGGGTCGCCGGTGACATGTCGACGGGCAAGACCAAGGTCTCCGACGCGGTCAAGCAGTTCTTCTCCGAGGCGAAGACCGCCCTCGCCACCTGATGGGAACAGCAGTGACGACGCTCATCAAGGACTCTCCGCCGGATGCCCCGGCGAAGCGTCCCGGCCGCCCCGTCGCCGTGCGGCGACGGGGCCGCCGGGAGAACCTGGCCGGCTATCTCTTCATGTCCCCCTGGATCGCGGGCTTTCTGCTGCTGACCGCGGGGCCCATGGCCGCATCGCTCTATTTCGCGTTCACCGACTACAACCTCTTCGACTCCCCGAAGTGGATCGGTTTCGACAACTTCACCAGGATGCTCGACGACCCCCGGTGGCAGAAGTCGGTCGAGGTGACGGCGAAGTACGTCGTCATCGGCACCCCGCTGAAGCTGCTGCTCGCGCTCGGGGTGGCCCTGCTGCTCGCCCAGAGCCGCCGCGGACAGGCCTTCTACCGGGCCGCGTTCTACGCCCCCTCGCTGATCGGCGCGAGCGTGTCCATCGGCTTCGTCTGGCGCGCGCTGTTCTCCGACGACGCCGCCGTGGACCGTACGCAGTCGTTCTTCGGGTTCGACGTGGGCGGCTGGGTCGGCAACCCGGACTGGGTGCTCTACAGCCTGGTGGCACTCACCGTCTGGCAGTTCGGCGCCCCCATGGTCATCTTCCTGGCCGGCCTGAAGCAGGTGCCCAAGGAGCTGTACGAGGCGGCCGAGGTCGACGGCGCGGGACCGTTCAAACGGTTCTGGAGCATCACCCTGCCGATGATTTCCCCGGTGCTGTTCTTCAACGTGCTGCTGGAGACCATCCACTCGTTCCAGATCTTCGGCTCCGCGTACGTCGTCTCCAACGCGACCTGCGGACCGGCCGACTCCACGCTCGTCTACACCTGTTACCTGTACCAGAAGGGGTTCAAGGAGGCCCAGATGGGCTTCGCCTCGGCGATG
Organism: Streptomyces dioscori; assembly: GCF_003024195.1. Taxonomy (GTDB): domain Bacteria; phylum Actinomycetota; class Actinomycetes; order Streptomycetales; family Streptomycetaceae; genus Streptomyces; species Streptomyces dioscori. Next base: position 191,609 of record NZ_KZ679049.1, on the reverse strand, counting down.
GCGTGGATGCTGCTGCTCGCCGTGGCCCTGGTGACGGTCGTCCTCTTCTGGTCCCAGAAGCGATGGGTGCACTACGAGGAGGCCTCCCGATGAGCACCACCACGACCACCGGCGTGTCCACGAACACCGGCACCGGCACCGGTACGCGGGCCGCCCCGCCGCGCAAGTCCCTGGCAGTCGGGCGGAAGACCGGCGGGTCGCTCGTGTGGCACATCGGCGCCCTGCTCGTCCTCGCGGTCGTCCTCTATCCCGTCGTCTGGGTCATCGGCGCCTCGTTCAAGCCCAGCCGGGAGATCATCGGCAGTCTGCAGCTCTTCCCGACCAGTCCGATCCTCCAGAACTTCAAGGGGCTGGCCGACGGCATCGCGGACATCTCGATCGCCACGTTCTTCCAGAACTCGCTGTTCTACGCGCTCGGCTCCGTCGCCGGCATCCTGGTCTCCTGCTCGCTGACGGCGTACGCGTTCGCCCGTATCCGGTTCGCCGGGCGCAACCTGATGTTCTCGCTGATGATCGGCACCCTGCTGCTGCCCTACCACGTGCTGCTCATCCCGCAGTACGTGATGTTCCAGAAGATGGAACTGATCAATACGTACGTGCCGCTGCTGATCGGCAAGTTCCTCGCCACCGAGGCGTTCTTCGTCTTTCTCATGGTGCAGTTCATGCGGAACCTGCCCAAGGAGCTGGACGAGGCGGCGCGGCTCGACGGCTGCGGGCATCTGCGGATCTACTGGTCGATCGTGCTGCCACTGTGCCGCCCGGCGCTCATCACCAGTGCGATCTTCACCTTCATCAACGCCTGGAACGACTTCATGGGCCCGCTGATCTACCTCAACGAGCCCGCCAAGTACACCGTCTCCCTCGGCATGATGATGTTCCGCGACCAGGAGGGCGTCGCCAACTACGGCGGCATGATCGCCATGTCGCTGGTGGCGCTGCTCCCCGTGCTGGCCTTCTTCCTCGCCTTCCAGCGCTACCTCATCGACGGCATGGCGACCTCCGGTCTGAAGGGCTGAACCAGGTCATGACCCAGACGCGCACGAAGACCCGTACGGCCACCGCCACCGCCACCGTCGCGCGGCGTGAATCCGCCCTCGCCGAGCGGTTCGCGCTGTTCGCCGAGTGTCTGCTCACCGGGGTGTGGATCGCGGTGGCGTCGCTGGCCGTCGTCACCTATCCGGCCGCTTTCGCGGCCGGGGCACGGCATCTGCGACGGCGTACGGGCCATGAGGCGGGCGGCCGGCGGGAGTTCGTCGCGGACTTCCGCCTGGCCGTGCGCGGCGGGTGGGTCGCCGGGCTCGCAGGCTGGGGCGCAGCCCTCGCGGTGTGGGTGGATGTCCAGGCCGTGCGCGCGGGGATTCCGGGCGGCCCGTTCGTCGGGGCCGTGGGGCTGTTCGCGCTGATCGGGCTGGCCGTCGCCGGGCTGCGCGCGGCGGCGGTCTGGGAGCCCGGCGCCCGGTGGCGGGACCTGCTCGGCGCCGCCGGACGCCGTACCGTCCTGGATCCCGCCGGGTCCTTCCTGCTCGTCGGCGGACTGGCGGTCGTGGGCGTCTCCGGCTGGTTCGTGCCGCCGCTGGCGATCCCCGTCCTGGGGGCCGTCGCGGCGGCGGCCCTCGCCGTGGAGGAACGCGGCCGCGGACGCCGCTGACCGGCGGTTCCCGCTGCGTCGGCCGTCTCGACCGTCCTGGCCGCTCGCCTCGACCGTCCTGACCGCTCCGAACAAGGGTGGCGCTTCGGCGTCACACCTCCCTCTGTCATGCACCTGACCATGAACCTGACCTCCTCGCAAGGAAAGGAAAGGCCATGTCCCCCATCCCCCGCAGGTCCCTCCTCAAGGCGGCCACCGTCGCCGGAGCCGCCGCCCAGTTCAGCTGGGCCCTGGGCGCGCAGGATGCCAGGGCCGCGCAGGCCGCCCCGAGAGCCGAGGCCGCCGACGCGGACCCGGTGACCCTGGACTGGCTGGAGGACGGCGGCCTCGGCGAGGCCCCCGGCTCGACCGTGGGCGTGCCCTGGCCGAAGGGCGCGTACGAAAAGGACCAGACGTTCGCTCTGACCGACGCCGACGGCAAGGCCGTGCCCGTGCAGTCCTGGCCGATCGGCTACTGGCCCGACGGCTCCCTGAAATGGACCGCGCACGCGGTCGGGCCGGGGGCGGGCAGCGGAAAGCTCACCCTCGACGCGGGCTCGCCCGCCGCACCGGAGAAGAAGATCACGGTCGGCAGGAGCGGCGGGACGATCACCGTCTCGACCGGGGTCATCACCGCGAAGATCGGCAGGAGTGGCGCCACCCTCGTCAAGTCCGTCGTCCGCGGCTCGACGGAGATCGCCAAGGACGGCCGCCTCGTGCTGCTGCGCCAGCCCGAGATCGAGGACGGCGACCAGGGCGCCGAGAAGTACGAGCGGTTCGAGAGCGTCATCGCGGAGGCCGAGGTCGAGCAGGACGGACCGGTCCGTGCCGTGGTCCGCATCGACGGCAAGCACCGCAAGGGCGGCCGGAGCTGGCTGCCCTTCTCGGTGCGGCTCTACTTCTACGCCGGCGGCGAGTCGTTCCGCATGGTGCACACGATCACCTTCGACGGCACCCAGGAGCCCGGAAAGGCGAGCGGCGACTTCATCCGCGGGATCGGCGTGCGCTTCAAGGTGCCGATGCGCGACGCCGCGTACGACCGGCACATCCGGATCGGCGGGGAGGGGACCGGGCTGCTGCGCGAGGCGGTCAAGGGGATCACCGGGCTGCGCCGGGACCCGGGCGCGGCCATCCGGACGGCCCAGTTCGAAGGGCAGAAGCTGCCCGACCCGTCGACGTGGGACCAGCGGGTGACCACCCGGCTCCAGTACATCCCCGAATGGGGCGACTACACGCTCTCGCAGCTGTCGGCGGACGGTTTCGGCGTGCGCAAGCGCACCAAGAAGGGACACGGCTGGATCTCCGCGGGCGGAGGACGGCGGGCCAGCGGCTTCGGGTACGTGGGCGGCGCCAGCGGCGGACTCGCCTTCGGACTGCGGGACTTCTGGGAGAAGTTCCCCGCCCAGCTCGACATCCGCGACGCCCAGACCGACGAGGCCGAGGTCACCCTGTGGCTCTGGTCGCCCGAGTCGCAGCCCATGGACCTGCGCTTCTACCACGACGGCATGGGCCAGGACACGTACCCCGAACAGCTCGAAGGCCTCAACATCACCTACGAGGACTACGAGCCCGGCTTCGGCACCCCCTACGGCATCGCCCGCACCAGCGAACTCCTCTTCTGGGCCCACGAGTCGACACCGAGCGCCGCGGCGATGGCGAAACAGGTGGCCGCCGTGCGCAAGCCGGCGCAACTCGCCGCGCCGCCGGGACACCTCATCAAGGCGGGCGTCTTCGGCCGGCTGTTCGCCGAACCGGACCGCTCCACCGCCGCCAAGGCGAAGATCGAGGACCATCTCGACTTCCTCTTCACCTACTACAAGGACCAGGTGGAGATGCGTAGGTGGTACGGCTTCTGGGACTACGGCGACATCATGCACACATACGACCCGAGCCGTCACCAGTGGTGCTACGACGTCGGCGGCTACGCCTGGGACAACTCCGAGCTGTCGCCCGACCTGTGGCTCTGGTTCGCCTACATGCGCTCCGGACGCGCCGACATCTTCCGGTTCGCGGAGGCCATGACCCGGCACACCGGCGAGGTCGACGTCTACCACCTGGGGCAGTGGGCCGGCCTCGGCACCCGGCACGGCGTGCAGCACTACGCGGACAGTGCGAAGCAGCAACGCATCGCCAACACCACCTACCGCCGCTACTACTACTTCCTCACCGGCGACGAACGCGTCGGCGACCTCATGCACGCCAACGTCGACTCCGACGAGACGTTCCTCGTGCTCGACCCCATCCGCAAGATCCGCACCGAGCCGTACGAGCCGGACCGCAACGCCCTCTCGATCGGCTTCGGCACCGACTGGAGCGGGCTCGTGTCGGCGTGGCTCACCGAGTGGGAGCGACGCGGGCCGAAGTGGGAGAAGGCGCGGGCGCGCGTGCTGTCCACGATGGAGACCATCGCCGCGCAGCCGAACGGATTCGTCCAGGGCAGCGCGCTGTACGACCTGGACACCGGGAAGTTCGCCGTCGCGGGCACGGCCGTGGTGGGGGTCTCGCACCTCTCGGCGATGTTCGGGCTCGTCGAGCTGAACGCCGAACTGCTCGACCAGATCGACATGCCGGAGTTCAAGGAGGCGTGGCTCGACTACTGCCGGTACTTCAACGCGACCAAGGCCGAACAGAAGGCCCGTTACGGGTCCGACTTCGGGTCGCTGCTGCTGTTCCAGGGACACTCGCGGCAGGACGCGTACGCGGCAGTGGCGTTGGGCGACGACGCGCTGGCCGCGCGGGCGTGGCGGCAGTTCTACAACAGCGCCGACACGTGGGACTACAAGGAGTCGACCGACTGGTCCACGAAGGAGGTGACGGGACCGGTGGGGCTCGTCGCCGGCAGCGAGGCGCCCTGGGTGTCGACGAACACGACGGCGCTGTACGGGCTGGCGGCCATCCAGAACCTGGCACTGATCGGCGACCAGATGCCGTGACGCTGCCGCTGGGGGTGGGTGTGCGGGTTCGTTGTGTCTGGGCGCGCCCGCCTCGGCGCCCTTCAGGGGCGCGGGGAACTGCGCGGCCGGCCGCGACGTGCGCGCAGTGGCTGACGTGCGCCGGCCCTGGTGCCTTTAGGGGCGCGGGGAACTGCGCGGCCGGCCACGATGTGCGTGCAGTGGCTGATGTGCGCCGGCCTTGGTGCCTTTAGGGGCGCGGGGAACTGCGCGGCCGGCCACGATGTGCGTGCAGTCGCGTGCGTGCCCGCGGTGCCCCTCCGGGGAGTGGTGTTCGGGTGCGGGTCCGTCGTGGCCGGCCGCGCAGTTCCCCGCGCCCCTCGGGAGCGCCCCTGGCGGGGCGACTCCTCGCGGGGGCGGTTCCCCCCCCGGGTGGGCTGCCCCCGGCGGGACGGCCCCTCCGGGGTGGGGCGGCCCACCGGAGTGGGGCGGCCCCGTTCAGGCGGTGGCGTCAGCGCATCCGGCCCAGGATGTCCCTGACCCGCCGTGCGTCCCGTAGGCGGTGTTCGTACGTGGCGCCCAGGGTCAGGAGCAGGACGCCGGCCAGGGCGGGCGGGGCCCAGCGGGGGACCGCGCCCATGGCCTGGGCGAGGTACGGGGCCAGTTCGTGGAGGGCGACCAGGACCAGCGTGCCGCCGCCCAGGACCAGCGGGGCCCGGAGCCGGTGCCGGACGCCGAGGAGGGTGACGGCGAGCGCCGCGGAACCCAGCAGCAGCGGGCGCAGCCAGTCCGCGTCGCCCCACACGGCCAGGAGGCTCGGCAGCAGCGTCACCGAGAGGCCGGGCCCGTACGCCGTCCAGGACGAGGCTTCCGCGTCACGGCTCCTGCGGGCGTACCCGAGAAGCAGCGCGGGCACGGTCACCGGCAGCGTGTACGCCTCCGGGGCGCCGACCTCCCAGGCCGCCAGCCGCACCCAGGCGGCCAGCACGAACAGCGCGGTCGCCGCATGGCCGACCTGCCTGCGGTCCTCGCGCAGGGCCGTGCCCGCGGCGATCACGCCGCACAGGGCCAGGACCAGGGAGAGGAAGGGAGGTTCGGCGGTCGCGAGGCCGATCGCCAGCAGTCCCGCGACGGCTCCCGTGATCTCGGCGGACAGCGTCGTCACGCGATCGCCGAGCCGGGGCGCGAGCACCGCGGCAGCGGCCGGCACCACCAGGACGAGCAGCGCGACGTGCTGCGGCTGCCAGCCGAGGGACGCGCCCGTGGCACAGGCGAGCGCCGTGGCGTACGCGAGGGAGGCCGCGGTCGTGACGGCCCGGATGCTCGTCCCCTTCCACCGGGCCGCTGCCGCCGCGAAGACCGCGGTCAGGCTTCCGAGTACCGCGAGCGTCGCCGCTTCGGAGGCCAGGGAGAGGGCCACGAGGTGCAGTGAGCCGAGGAGCGCGAGGCAGAGCGCGGTGGTCGGGAGCAGAGCCGCGCGTCGGGGGTCTGTCGAGGACTGGTCGACGGTCGTTGGCATGTGCGCGGCTGCCGCCAGCAGTGTCACGGTGACGGCGCCGTGCGTCAGGAGGGCCGCCGCGTAGGGGAGTTGCGTGATCGCGGGGAGGAGCAGGGTCGCGCACCAGGCCAGGAGCAGTGCCCCACCCCGAGCGAGGTCGCGGAGCGCGCCGCTGCGGAACGTCAGGGCCAGCACCCCCGCCACCGCCACCAGCACCAGCGGAGCGCTTTCCGAGCCGGACATCCACGGCGCGGAGACCGTCACCGCGTCGCGGGCGTCCGACGGCGCGCCGGACCAGGCGTGTGCGGCCCAGCCGGCCGGGCCGAACAGGGCCAGGACGACGAGGGGCAGGGTCCCGGCCACGGCGAGCGCCTGCACCGTCGCGGAGGACAGGAACAGGCCACGGCGTACGGTTCCGGGCAGCCAGGCGCCGCGTACCGACAGCAGGGCGATCGCGCAGGCCAGGCAGGCCGGGACCGTCCACGCGTCGGGCAGGACCGTACGCAGCACGCCGCCCGCCGCGGCGACGGCGATCAGGCCGCCGGCCGACGCCAGACCGAGAGCGGCCCGCGCCTCGGGGGCACGCCACGCGGCCCCGAGCGCGATCGCCGCGGCGAGGGCGAGGAGCGCCGCCGCACGGGCGGCGGCGCTCGGACCGGGGGCGTCCCAGGTGAGAACACCGGCCGCCAGGACACCGAAGGCGCCCGTCCCGTACGCGCCGACGGCGCCGACGACCCGTACGGACCGGATGGAGCGCACCGGGGCGGAGAGCACCAGCGCCGTGTCCGACGCGGCCGTCACCAGAAGTGCCGTCGTGATGGCGTGGTCGCCCGCGCCGGCCGCCGCGGCCCAGAGCAGCAGCGGGAGTTGGGCCGCCGCCACGGCTGCCGGGAGCGGCAGTCGCAGATCGCCGAGCACACGGCCGTACGCCGTCCACAGCGCGGCCAGCAGCGCCGTCGCCGCTGCCGCGTAGCCGGTGCCGTCCACCGCGGCGAGGGAGACCTCGTGCAGGGCGTAGGCGTCGAGCACCGTCAGGGCGAGGCCGAGGCCCGCCACCGATTCCGCCGTCGAGCGGAGGCCGCGCTTCAGCAGCGGCACGGGCGCGGCGAGCGCGCCCGCGGTGACCGCGCCGAGGACCGCCGCCCGTCCGGCGATGCCCATGTCGCCCCAGCTGACCAGCGTGAACGCGATGGCCGCGATGGTCAGCAGGACCCCGCCGAGCACGAGGAGCACGTTCTGCACACCGGGTGCCGTGGCCTCGGGGCGCGGGGGCCGGGGCCCGCGCGGCGGCCAGGTGCCCGGGGCAGGGGCCGGGGCCGTCTGGGGCCCGGCCGCCCTGAGCACGTTGAGCAGCCAGATCCGGCGGGCCAGCAACTGGGCCCTGCGGGCGTCCAGTTGCCACAGCTCGTGGTCGAGGATCCGCAACTCCTCGGCCGGCGGCGGAATGTTCGTCATGCCTTGGAGTGTGGTCCGGGTCACGTCCCACGGCATGAGCGCACGTACTCAGGACGTACTCAGATCCGTTCATGGGTGCGCTGCCGGCGGGCATACCCCGCTCATGAGACCCATGGACATGGACTGGACGCACTACCGCTTCCGCAGCCTCTGGATCCTCGCCGCCCCGCTCGACGACGTCTTCGGCGCGCTGGCCGACGCCGAGCGCTATCCGCTCTGGTGGCCGCAGGTGCGCGAGGTGACGCCCTTCGACGACGTCAGCGGTGTCATCCGGATCCGCTCGGTGCTGCCGTACGACCTCGTGTTCACCGCCAGGGAGGTCCGGCGCGACCGGGCGGCCGGCGTTCTGGAGATCGCGATGACGGGTGACGTGGACGGCTGGGCGCGGTGGACCGTCGCCGCAGCCGACGGATCGGACGACGGATCGGACGACGGATCGGACGACGCATCGGACGACGGGCCGGGTGGCGGGCCGGTCACCCGCGCCCGTTACGACCAGGAGGTGCACGTGACCAAACCGCTGCTGCGGCGGTTCGCGGTGCCGGGGCGGCCCGTCTTCCGTGCCAATCACGCGCTGATGATGCGGGCGGGGCGGCGAGGGCTCGCCGCACACCTCCGGGGGAACCGCGAAGCGGTTTGAAGGAAACGTACGGAGACCTGTATTGTTCGGTGCGTTCCCGGGCGATTAGCTCAGTGGGAGAGCGCTTCGTTCACACCGAAGAGGTCACTGGTTCGAACCCAGTATCGCCCACCGGGAAAGGCCGGTCCGTCACAGACGGACCGGCTTTTTGCATGGTCCCGCTCCATCGCGGCGCTCAGGCGGCCTCCGCCGGGAGTTCGGGACGCAGGGGCCAGGACTGGTCGACCAGCTCGTCCGAGCCGCTGCGGGCGAACCATGCCTGCAGGCCGCGGGCCTGCGCCGCGTGCCAGCCGCCCTGCAGCGTGTGCAGTTCCGCCGGTGTGAGCCGCTCCATACGGGTGGCGAACCGCCGCCCGATCGCCCGTACGACCTCCAGGGAGGCCAGTGCGTCGGCCGCCGCCTCGTGGGCGCCCTGCAGCTCCACCTCGTAGTGCGCGCACAGGTCCGTCAGCGTGCGGCGGCCCTTGCGGTAGCGGTCCAGATACTTGTCGAGGACCCGCGGATCGAGGACGCGCAGCGGCACGGACTCGAACCAGTGGTCCAGCGAGGACGCCCGGTGCCTGCGCAACTCCCGGTCCAGGAGCGTCAGATCGAAGGGCGCGTTCATCACCACGAGCGGCCGTCCCGCCGCGCTCTGCTCGGCCAGCTCCCTGACTATCTCGTCCATGACGGGCGACGGCCAGCGGCCGCTGCGCCGCAGATGTTCGTCCGTCAGCCCGTGCACCGCCGTGGCGCCCTCGGGCACCGGCACCCCCGGATTCACCAGCCAGCGACGCACGCGCGGCCGGCTGCCGGGAGCGTCCTGGACGACGACGGCCGCCGACACGATCCGGTCGGTCTCCACGTCGACACCGGTCGTCTCCGTGTCGAAAGCGGTCAGGGGTCCTTCGTACCAGCACGTCATACGCACACAACTCCTCGTTCACCTTCGGCAGTTGACGCGCCGTCCCCTGCCCTATTTGTGATACCCGGGCTGTTTGCGCCGTACGCCGGAAGGAGACAACAGAGGTACGGGTCTTTGCAGTTCAGCGACTCGTCACGGGGATTCACCGGATTCGGAAGGCTGTTGGACATGGCGCTCGCGCAGCCCGAGCAGGGCGGGCTGCTGCCCCGGCGGACGGCACCCCATCGCGGCTCACTGGCCACCACCGCATGCATGGAGACACTGCAGGTCGGCTATCTGCACGCGGTGGCGGCCGCCTCGGGCTGCTCCCTGTCCCAGCCCTTTCCGGACAACGGCATCGACTGGCACGTCAGCCACAGCGCCCCCGGGCACACGGTCGACGACGAAGTCACCATCAAGGTGCAGCTCAAGTGCACGTACCAGATCCCGCCGAACCCGCCGGGTGCCGCCTTCTCCTTCACGCTCGACAACGCCCACCTGGAGAAGCTGGCCCGGACCCCGGTCTCGGTGCACAAAATACTGGTCGTGATGCTGGTGCCCAGATCGCAGGACGACTGGCTGCGTGCCGGCCACGAAGGCCTCGACCTGCGGCACTGCTGCTACTGGATCAACCTCGCCGGACACCGGATCACCGGCCGGCGCAGGACCACCGTGCGGATACCGACCACGCGCGTCTTCGACGACAGGGCGCTCTGCGAGATCATGACGCGGGTCGGTACGGGAGGCATACCGTGACGCACCGCCCCTTCGACGAGCCCCTACGCCCCGTCAGGCCCCACCCCGTCGAGCCGCCGGGGCTGTGGGACCAGCCGCCGCGGCCCGACGAGGTCGATCCGGCCGTCCTCGGCGCGCTGCTGCTCCGGCACGGCTGGCGGCGCCGCGGCGGAGCGCCCGGCCGGTACGGCCGCTGGACCCCACCGGGGCCCGGCGGATCCGGCACCAGTCTGCTCGTGCCGGAGAGCCGGGCGTTCCCGGACAGCGAGGACCTGCTGGGGGAGGCCCTCGTCGCGCTGTCGCGCAGCGGTTCGCCGTCCGCCCGTGACGTCCTGGTCGGCCTCGCCGTGCCCAGCGACGAGATCCACTGGTGGCGCGACGTGCCGGCGGGCCCGGTCGGCACGTCGCCGTGGACGGTCGAGGAACAGATGCGCACGGCGGCGCGGCAGACCCTCCTCGCGGGCGCCCTCGCCACCCGCGGGCGGGCCGGCTACCACGGCGCCCGGCACCGCAGGCCCGCCGCCGCCTCCCTGGAGAACGTGCTGGTCGGAGCCGCTCCCGGGGGCCGCCGCCTCACCGCCTTCGTGCCGGTCGCCACCGGCCGCCCGCTCGCCGTCCAACTCCACCAGGCGCTGTACGCGGCCCGTGAGGCGATCGACTACCGGCGTGCCACCGGTGGCATGGACGCGTTCGACGGGGCGGTCGAGGCGGGGGTGAGCCATGAGCTGACGGAGGCGCTCGTCGCGCTGGTGCGGGGCACGGAGGGTGCCAGGGTCGCCGTGGAGTGGGCGCCCGCCGCCGGAGTACCCGAGGGCTGCGCGGCATCCGCGGAACCCGTCGAGTTCTCGCCCGGGGACCTGCCCGCGCTGCGTGCGGCGGGAGCCCGCTACCGGCGCGAGGAACCGTCCGTGCCCGTGCGCGTCACCGGGGCCGTGGTGCGGATGCGCAGGTCGGGGCCGCGCGGCGACGGCACGGTACGGCTGAAGGTCATCGCGGGCGCCGAGGTGCCGCACGTCCGGATGACCCTCGACGAGGAGTCGTACCGGATCGCCGGGCAGGCCCACCTCGTCGGACTTCCGGTGCGGGTGCACGGCCGCCTGGAGAGCCGCGGCGGATTCCGGCGGCTGACCGGCGCGTCCGGGGTGACCCCGGTCCAGGTGGACGAGGCGGAACGCGACCGCCTGATGAAGTCGCTCCAGGAGAACCTCGACTTCTTCGAGGAGGCGTGCACGGAGGACTGAGGTCGGGGGCGGGGCCGGCGCGCTCCACCGGGGTGTGCGATGGCCGCCGTGGGGCAGGGCGGACGGGTGCGGTGGTTAACCGTTTCGCGGTGGGCGCCCCCGGCTCGGTACGATCCTCTCCATTACGCACGTGAGAGAAAGTGCGTTCCCTTCAGGTAGGAGAGTCCGGTGTCAGACGTCCGTGTGATCATCCAACGCGATTCCGAGCGGGAAGAGCGCGTGGTGACGACGGGGACTACGGCGGCCGAGCTCTTCGCCGGTGAGCGCACCATCGTCGCCGCGCGCGTGGCGGGCGAGCTGAAGGACCTCGCGTACGAGGTGAAGGACGGCGAGACCGTCGAGAGCGTCGAGATCTCCTCCAAGGACGGCCTCGACATCCTGCGCCACTCCACCGCGCACGTGATGGCCCAGGCCGTGCAGGAGCTGTTCCCCGAGGCCAAGCTGGGCATCGGCCCGCCGGTCAAGGACGGCTTCTACTACGACTTCGACGTGGCCAGGCCCTTCACCCCGGAGGACCTCAAGGCCGTCGAGAAGAAGATGCAGGAGATCCAGAAGCGCGGCCAGCGCTTCTCCCGCCGCGTCGTCACCGACGAGGCCGCCCGCGAGGAGCTGGCCGACGAGCCGTACAAGCTGGAGCTCATCGGCCTCAAGGGTGCCGCTTCGAGCGACGACGGGGCGGACGTCGAGGTGGGCGCCGGCGAGCTGACCATCTACGACAACCTCGACGCCAAGACCGGCGACCTGTGCTGGAAGGACCTCTGCCGCGGTCCCCACCTGCCCACCACCCGGAACATCCCGGCGTTCAAGCTGATGCGCAACGCGGCGGCCTACTGGCGCGGCAGCGAGAAGAACCCGATGCTCCAGCGCATCTACGGCACCGCCTGGCCCACCAAGGACGAGCTCAAGGCGCACCTGGAGTTCCTCGCCGAGGCCGAGAAGCGCGACCACCGCAAGCTCGGCAGCGAACTCGACCTGTTCTCCATCCCGGAGCAGATCGGCTCGGGCCTCGCGGTCTTCCACCCCAAGGGCGGCATCATCCGCCGCGTCATGGAGGACTACTCGCGGCGCCGCCACGAGGAGGAGGGGTACGAGTTCGTCTACACCCCGCACGCCACCAAGGGGAAGCTCTTCGAGACCTCGGGCCACCTGGACTGGTACGCCGACGGCATGTACCCGCCCATGCAGCTCGACGAGGGCGTGGACTACTACCTCAAGCCCATGAACTGCCCGATGCACAACCTGATCTTCGACGCGCGCGGCCGCTCCTACCGCGAACTGCCGCTGCGCCTCTTCGAGTTCGGGACCGTGTACCGCTACGAGAAGTCGGGCGTCGTGCACGGCCTGACCCGTGCCCGGGGCTTCACCCAGGACGACGCGCACATCTACTGCACCAAGGAGCAGATGGCGGAGGAGCTCGACAAGACGCTCACCTTCGTCCTCGGCCTGCTGCGCGACTACGGCCTGACCGACTTCTACCTGGAGCTGTCCACCAAGGACCCGGAGAAGTTCGTCGGCTCGGACGAGGTGTGGGAGGAGGCCACCGAGACACTGCGGCAGGTGGCCGAGAAGCAGGGCCTGCCGCTCGTCCCGGACCCGGGCGGCGCCGCGTTCTACGGGCCGAAGATCTCCGTCCAGACCAAGGACGCGATCGGCCGGACCTGGCAGATGTCGACCGTGCAGCTCGACTTCAACCTGCCGGAGCGGTTCGACCTGGAGTACACCAGCCCCGACGGCTCCAAGCAGCGGCCGGTCATGATCCACCGTGCGCTGTTCGGGTCGATCGAGCGCTTCTTCGCGGTCCTCCTCGAACACTACGCGGGCGCGTTCCCGGCGTGGCTGGCGCCCGTCCAGGCGGTCGGCATCCCGATCGGCGACGCGCACATCGACTACCTGCACAAGTTCGCCGCCGAGGCGAAGAAGAAGGGGCTGCGCGTCGAGGTCGACTCGTCCTCCGACCGTATGCAGAAGAAGATCCGCAACGCGCAGAAGCAGAAGGTGCCCTTCATGGTCATCGCGGGCGACGAGGACATGGCCGCCGGTGCCGTCTCCTTCCGCTACCGCGACGGCTCCCAGGAGAACGGCATCCCGCTCGACGAGGCCATCGCGAAGATCGCGAAGGTCGTCGAGGAGCGGGTGCAGATCTGAGGCCCCCGCGCGCTAGGGCGCGCGACGACAGGCCCCCGGCCGGCTCAGCCGCCCGGGGGCTTCTCGTTGCCCTCGTCGGCGAAGACCTGGAGCAGCCACGACGAGAACGACCCCGTCACCGCGCCCAGCAGGGCGAGCCCGCAGGCCATCAGCCCCACCGCGACCACCCGCCCCACCGGCGTCACGGGAGCCACATCGCCGTACCCCACGGTCGCCAGCGTCGCGCAGGTCCACCACACCGCGTCGCCGAAGGTGTGGATCGTCGCGTCCGGTGCCGTGCGCTCCTGCTGGTACACGGCGAGCGCGCCCGCGAAGCCGAGGAGGGACACGGCCAGACCCGCGTACGTGATCACGCGGGCGTGCAGGGCCAGCCGGGGCCGCCCGCGCCGGCGCTGCACGGCTTCGTAGACCTTCACCACGCGCAGCGGGCGCAGCAGCGGCAGCACCAGGACGACCGTGTCCAGCCAGTGCCTGCGGACGAACCGGGGCCCCTGGCCGCTCAGCCGCCACCGCACGGCGTAGTCGACGGCGAACACGGCCCAGGCCGCCAGCATCGCCGCGACACAGGCGCTCGGCCACGGCTCGGGCAGCCCGTGGCCCAGGACCCGAATCGCGTACGAGACGAAGAAGAGCACCGAGGCGACGACGAGCGGCAGCTCGGTGCGGCGCTCCCAGCGGGTCGTGCGGGTGTCGTCGTCCATCACCTCAGCTTGGCGGCGGGCCCTTTCGCGCGGTACCCGGCGACACGCCGCGAACGGGCGAAGCCATATGCTTCACCTCATGACGAGTGAGCCGGAGCAGCAGATCGGAGTCGGCACACAGGACGCGTTCCAGCGCCTGTGGACGCCCCACCGGATGGCCTACATCCAGGGTGAGAACAAGCCGACCGGTCCCGGGGCCGGCGACGGCTGTCCCTTCTGCTCGATTCCGGCGAAATCCGACGAGGACGGCCTCGTCATCAAGCGCGGCGAGCAGGTCTACGCGGTGCTCAACCTGTACCCGTACAACGGCGGCCATCTGATGGTCGTGCCCTACCGGCATGTCGCGGACTACACCGATCTGACCGTCCCGGAGACCGCCGAACTCGGCGAGCTGACCAAGCAGGCGATGACCGCGCTGCGGACCGCGTCCGGCGCGCACGGCTTCAACATCGGCATGAACCAGGGTTCGGTGGCGGGGGCCGGGATCGCCGCGCACCTGCATCAGCACATCGTGCCCCGCTGGGGCGGGGACACGAACTTCATGCCGGTCGTCGGGCACACCCGGGTGCTGCCGCAACTCCTCGCGGACACCCGGAAGATGCTCGCGGAGGCCTGGCCGTCGGTCTGAGGCCCGGCCTCCCGCAAGTCCACCCGGCGTGGACGCCTACGCGTCGTACAGGTCCGCCTTCCTCGGTGAGACCTCCTGGACGGCCCCGCTGAGGGCCGACGAGCGGCCCGCGAACTTCGTCGTGTCCACGCCGTTGTCGTTCAGCACCCGGATCGCTGCCGCGTGCACCACCCGCAGCACGGGGGTCGCCGCGCGCAGGGCGTCGTCCGCCATGAAGCGGTGCCGCCAGGGCTTGGCCGCCCAGGCGTGGCGCAGGCCGAAGGGCTCCGGCAGGGTCAGCTTGCCGCCGAGGTGGTCGAGGATCGGCGGATACCAGGTGAACGGCGCGCGCACCGCGAGCCGTACGACCTCGTCGGCGTCGACCAGCGGCAGCTTCTGCGTCTTGGTCTCCCAGAACCTGACGGTCTTCGGGACCGTCTTCGTCTTGGCGGCGGGCCCGCTGGTGAACAGCGAGTGCACGGGCCCCAGGGCGTGTCCGGTGACCTCGATGCGCAGTGTCTCGTGCAGCACGGTCACGGTGATCAGCATCGTGATGATCAACTGGCCGTCCCAGAGTGTCCACTGGACCCCGAGGTAGTGACGGTCACCGCTGCCGAACTGCTGCTTGTTGCAGATCTCCTGTATTTTGTGCGTCTTGACCTGGTACGCGTCCACGTCGGTGCCGCCGGGGCGGGAGACCGAGCCGGCGTTCTCGTTGATCGGTGTGACCACCCAGTGCTTTATCGAAGGCGCCGGGAAACCGCCGGTGTTGAGCGGGCCGCGCTCCAGCATGCGCAGCTGGTCGTGGATCGACCGGATGACGTCCCAGCTGCGGAACGGATGGATCTCCTTGCTGGAGTCCGCCGACACCAGGTCCTCGGCGAGCTGCCAGGTGCCCCAGCGCGTACCCATGCCCAGTATTCCCTTGGGGCCCGCGTAGAAGACCGAGTTGGACTGCTGCTCGGCGCTCAGCCGGGCCAGGCCCTGGCGCAGCCGCTCGGCCGCCGTCTCGCCGGGGCTGCCGGGGACGGCCTCGGGGATCTTGGCGCCGATGCCGCCGCCCGCGAGCAGGCTGCTCCAGCGCTCCCGCAGATCGCGGGCCGTGCGCTCGCAGATCTGCTTCGCCCAGACCCAGCCGAGGACGGGCGCGACGATCGCGGCGCGGGCATACCAGGCCCAGAAGCCGCTGAACGGCATCTTCAGCAGGAAGAGGACCGCCAGGCCGCCCACCCCGATCAGGATCGTCGTGGCGAGGACGCCGGCCCGCTTGTCCTCGGCCTTGGCGACCGAGCGGCGGATCTGGAAGACCAGCAGCCACAGGAGCAGACCGGGCAGGAAGATCAGGCCGGTCAGCACCATCACGGCGGTGAGCCAGCTGTCCCGCTCCTTGCGGATGCGGTTCGCCGCCAGGCAGTGCTCGACGACCACCTGCGGCTCCGTACCGAAGGACTGGATGAGCGCACCGCGACCGCCGCCCAGCATCCGGAGCTGTACCGCCCGGGCGAAGGCCTCGCCCAGGTTCGGCTTGAAGATCGACGCCCACTTCTGTCCCGGTGAGACCTTCGACTGGTGCCACTCGCTGTTGGCGTCGAGGATCGCTTCGACGGGACTGTCCCGATAGGCCGCGGAGGCGAGCGCGAACGTCGCCGCCGTCTGTCCCGCGGAACCCGAGAGCGGAACCTGTGCTCCCGGCCTGAAATCGAATGCGTCGTCCGCCATTACCGCCCCCATCGCCGCCTTGCCCCGCTGCTGCGGCATTCCCGACTTCGGTGCTCCGCACACCTGTTGATCAGGTCATCGTCTTGATCAGGTGCTCAGCGTATCGCCAGGGACCGACATTCGTCGGCGGACGGCCGCAGCCGCCCGCCGATCGAAGGGGAGATCAACTAATGAGCGCCCTGCGCCTGTTCGCGGATCCTGTCGGTCAACTGCGGCGGCATGGGCTCGTGCCGGGCGTAGGCGCGGTTGAAACGCGCGGTGCCGTGCGACAGGGAGCGCAGATCGACGGCGTACCGCCCGATCTCGATCTCCGGGACCTCGGCCCGTACGAGGGTCCGGCCGCCCGGCGCCTGCTCGGTGCCGACGACCCGGCCGCGGCGGCCCGACAGATCGCTCATCACGGCCCCGACGTATTCGTCGCCCACCAGGACCGTCACCTCGGCGACCGGCTCCAGGAGATGGATCCGCGCGTCGGTCGCGGCCTCCCGCAGGGCGAGCGCGCCGGCGGTCTGGAACGCCGCGTCCGAGGAGTCCACGGAGTGCGCCTTGCCGTCGGTCAGCGTGATCCGTACGTCGATGAGGGGATACCCCGTGGTCACGCCCCTGGCGGCCTGGGCGCGCACTCCCTTCTCCACGGAGGGGATGAACTGCCGGGGCACGGCACCGCCCACCACCTTGTCGACGAACTCGATGCCGGAGCCGCCGGGCAGCGGCTCCACCTCGATCTCGCAGATCGCGTACTGCCCGTGCCCGCCGGACTGCTTCACATGCCGCCCGCGCCCGGCCGACCTGGCGGCGAACGTCTCCCGCAGGGACACCTTGTGCGGTACGACGTCGACCTGGACGCCGTACCGGTTGCGCAGCCGTTCCAGGGCGACGTCCGCGTGGGCCTCGCCCAGGCACCACAGGACGACCTGGTGGGTGTTCTGGTTCTGTTCCAGGCGCATCGTGGGGTCCTCGGCGACCAGCCGGCCCAGGCCCTGCGAGAGCTTGTCCTCGTCGGCCTTGCTGTGCGCCTGGATCGCGAGCGGCAGCAGGGGGTCGGGCATCTCCCACGGCTCCATCAGGAGCGGGTCGTCCTTGGCCGAAAGGGTGTCACCGGTCTCGGCGCGGTTCAGCTTGGCCACACAGGCCAGATCGCCCGCGATCGCGTGCGTGAGGGCGCGCTGCTGCTTGCCGAAGGGCGCGGACAGGGCGCCGATGCGTTCGTCCACGTCGTGGTCCTCGTGCCCGCGGTCGGCGAGCCCGTGCCCGGAGACGTGCACCGTCTCGTCCGGGCGCAGGGTCCCGGAGAAGACCCGCACCATCGAGACCCGGCCGACGTACGGGTCGGAGGCGGTCTTCACCACCTCGGCGACCAGCGGCCCGTCCGGGTCGCAGGCCTTGACGCGGCGGGCCCTGCCGTCCGGGGTGGTGACCGTCGGGGCCTCGCGCTCCAGCGGCGTCGGGAAACCGCCGGTGATCAGTTCGAGCAGTTCCACCGTGCCAAGACCCTGCCGGGCGCCCTCGGCTGCGGGCGCGGCGGCCAGCACCGGATGGAAGACCCCGCGTGCGACGGCGCGTTCCAGGTCCTCCACGAGTGTCCGGAAGTCGATCTCCGCACCGCTGAGATAGCGGTCCATGAGGGTCTCGTCCTCGCTCTCCGAGATGATTCCCTCGATCAGCCGGTTGCGGGCCGCCTCTATGAGCGGCATCTGCTCGGGACCCGGCTCGGACTCCTTGCGCTCCCCGGACGAGTAGTCGAACAGCCGCTGCGACAGCAGCCCGATCAGCCCCGTCACCGGAACGTGTCCGTCGGGTCCCTGGGAGCCGTGCAGCGGCAGGTACAGCGGCAGTACGGCGTCGGGGTCGTCCCCGCCGAAGGCGTCCGCGCAGATCCGGGTCATCTCGTCGAAGTCGGCCCGCGCCGACTCCAGATGTGTCACCACGATGGCTCTCGGCATGCCGACCGCCGCGCACTCCTCCCACACCATGCGCGTCGAGCCGTCCACGCCGTCCGAGGCCGAGACGACGAAAAGTGCCGCGTCCGCCGCTCGCAGACCGGCCCTCAGCTCGCCGACGAAATCGGCGTAACCGGGAGTGTCCAGCACATTTATCTTGTATCCGTCCCAGTCGACCGGGACCAGGGAGAGCTGCACCGAACGCTGCTGCCGGTGCTCGATCTCGTCGTAGTCGGAGACGGTGCCGCCGTCCTCCACACGGCCCGCCCTGTTCACCGCTCCCGCGGTCAGCGCGAGAGCCTCCACCAGAGTCGTCTTGCCCGAACCGCTGTGGCCGACCAGCACCACATTCCGTACGGACGCGGGGTGGTCGGCCGCCGTAGCCCTGCCGGCGGCTCCGGGGTGTGCGTTCGCCTTGTCGCCCATGGAATTGCCTCCCGTGCACGGTGAGGTCACTGGGGGCGCGGGCCGGCGGATCCGCGAATGGCGGCTCCGATGACGCCCGCGGTGCCATCGAGCTTTGCACTCGCGTCACGGTGCGTCCATACAACGGACGCGATCGCGCCGCCCCCCTGCCGGGCCCCCGGATGTCACCAGGACGTGACCCGGGGCGCGGGTGCCCGACCGTCGCACACGCGCACGCGTGGCTACGATGGGCCAGCCGGTGGCCAGCAGGGCCGCCCGGCCACACCGACCGTCGGGAAGGCCATGCTGAACAAGTACGCGCGTGCATTCTTTACGCGTGTCCTCACACCGTTCGCCGCGTTTCTCATCCGCCGGGGGGTGAGCCCCGACACGGTCACCCTCCTGGGCACGGCCGGAGTGGTGGCGGGCGCGCTGGTCTTCTACCCCCGGGGAGAGCTCTTCTGGGGCACGATCGTCATCACGCTCTTCGTGTTCTCGGACCTGGTCGACGGCAACATGGCACGCCAACTGGGCCGCTCCAGCCGCTGGGGCGCCTTCCTCGACTCGACGCTCGACCGGGTGGCCGACAGCGCGATCTTCGGCGGCTTCGCCCTCTGGTACGCGGGCAACGGCGACGACAACGTCCTGTGCGCCGTGTCGATCTTCTGCCTGGCCAGCGGTCAGGTGGTGTCGTACACCAAGGCCCGGGGTGAGTCGATCGGTCTGCCCGTCGCCGTCAACGGCCTCGTCGAGCGCGCCGAACGCCTGGTGATCTCGCTGGTCGCGGCCGGCCTCGCGGGCTTCCACAAGACCTTCGGCGTGCCCGGCATCGACGTACTGCTGCCGATCGCGCTGTGGATCGTCGCCGTGGGCAGTGTTGTCACCCTCGTCCAGCGCGTCGTCACGGTGCGTCGCGAGGCCGCCGAGGCCGACGCGGCGGTCGCCGCCCCGCCCGGGAACACGCCGGGAAGCACGCCGGAAGGCACTCCGGGGAACACCCCGGGGAACGCTTCGCGCAACAGCGGGGCCACCTCGTGAGCGGTCTGCGGGACCAGCTGACCTACGGTGCGTACGCCGCGGGCTGGGGAGCCGTCAAGAAGCTTCCCGAGCCGGTGGCCGTGCGCCTGGGCCGGACCATCGCCGACCTCACCTGGAAGCGGCGCGGCAAGGGCGTACTGCGGCTGGAGTCGAACTACGCGCGCGTGCTGCCCGACGCAAGTCCGGAACGCCTCGCGGAGCTGTCCCGCGCCGGCATGCGCTCGTACCTGCGCTACTGGATGGAGTCGTTCCGGCTGCCCGCGTGGAGCAAGGAGCGCATCAGGAGCGGTTTCGAGCCGAAGGACCTCCACCATCTGACCGAGGGGCTCGCGGCGGGCAAGGGCGTCATCCTCGCGCTGCCGCACCTCGGCAACTGGGACCTCGCGGGCGCCTGGGTCACCACCAGGCTGGAGACGCCGTTCACGACGGTCGCCGAACGCCTCAAGCCGGAGAAGCTGTACGACCGGTTCGTGGCGTACCGCGAGGGCCTCGGCATGGAGGTGCTGCCGCACAGCGGCGGCACCGCGTTCGGCACGCTGGCCCGGCGGCTGCGCGACGGCGGCCTGGTCTGCCTGGTCGCCGAACGCGACCTGTCCGCCTCCGGGGTCGAGGTCTCCTTCTTCGGCGACACCACCCGGATGCCCGCGGGCCCCGCGCTGCTCGCCCAGCAGACCGGCGCGCTGCTGCTGCCGGTGACCCTGTGGTACGACGACTCGCCCGTGATGCGTGGCCGGGTCCATCCCCCCGTCGACGTACCGGAGTCAGGTACACGGGCCGAGAAGACGTCTGTCATGACGCAGGCGCTGGCCGACGCCTTCGCCACGGGGATCGCCGACCATCCGGAGGACTGGCACATGCTGCAACGCTTGTGGCTCGCCGACCTTGAACCCCGCCCGGGGACGACCGCGGCGGAGCCGATCCCGGGGCCGTCCGGCGGAGCACGCCCGTCCGGAGCGGCACGCGACGACGAGCAGGTCCGGCCGGGGGAGCGGCCATGAGGATCGGCATCGTCTGCCCGTACTCCTGGGACGTCCCCGGAGGAGTCCAGTTCCACATCCGCGACCTGGCGGACCACCTCATCGCCCTCGGGCACCATGTGTCCGTCCTCGCGCCCGCCGACGACGAGACACCGCTCCCGCCGTACGTCGTCTCGGCGGGCCGTGCCGTCCCGGTGCCGTACAACGGCTCGGTCGCGCGCCTGAACTTCGGGTTCCTGTCGGCCGCGCGGGTGCGCCGCTGGCTGCACGACGGCACGTTCGACGTGATCCACATCCACGAGCCGGCCTCGCCCTCCCTCGGCCTGCTGGCCTGCTGGGCGGCCCAGGGACCGATCGTCGCCACCTTCCACACGTCGAACCCGCGCTCCCGAGCCATGATCGCCGCGTACCCGATCCTGCAGCCCGCCCTGGAGAAGATCAGCGCGCGGATCGCGGTGAGCGAGTACGCCCGGCGCACGCTCGTCGAGCACCTGGGCGGCGACGCCGTGGTCATCCCGAACGGCGTCGACGTGGACTACTTCGCGAAGGCCCAGCCCAACCCCGAGTGGCAGGGCGGCACGATCGGCTTCGTGGGCCGCATCGACGAGCCCCGCAAGGGCCTGCCGGTCCTCATGAAGGCGCTGCCGAAGATCCTCGCCGAGCGGCCGGAGACCCGGCTGCTGGTCGCCGGGCGCGGTGACGAGAAGGAAGCGGTCGAGAAGCTTCCGGCGGAACTGCGCCCGCGCGTCGAGTTCCTCGGCATGGTCAGCGACGAGGACAAGGCGCGGTTCCTGCGCAGTGTCGACGTGTACGTGGCGCCCAACACCGGCGGCGAGAGCTTCGGGATCATCCTGGTCGAGGCGATGTCGGCGGGCGCGCCCGTGCTCGCCTCCGACCTCGACGCGTTCGCGCAGGTCCTGGACCAGGGCGCGGCGGGTGAACTGTTCACCAACGAGGACGCGGACGCGCTGGCCGCGTCGGCGGTACGGCTCCTCGGCGATCCGGCGCGGCGCGCGGAACTGCGTGAGCGGGGGAGCGCGCATGTGCGGCGCTTCGACTGGTCGACGGTCGGCGCGGACATCCTGTCCGTGTACGAGACCGTCACGGACGGGGCGGCGGCGGTCGCGGCAGCGGACGAACCGGCGGAGCCGGGCGGTCTGCTGGCCCGCTTCGGCCTGGCCCGGGACTGACAGGCACCGTCCCTGGGGGCTGCGCCCCCAGACCCCCGCATCGGCCTGAACGGCCTCGTCCTCAAACGCCGGACGGGCTGAAAAACGAGAGGCACGGCGCAGCCGGTCTCTCAGGGGCGCGGGGAACTGCGCGATCGGCCCCCACCGGGCCGTACCCGGGGTGGAACGAGCGCCGCAGGCGCCATCG
>NZ_KZ679049.1:0-169710 GCF_003024195.1 Streptomyces dioscori | reverse complement strand
TCAGGGGCGCGGGGAACTGCGCGATCGGCCCCCACCGGGCCGTACCCGGGGTGGAACGAGCGCCGCAGGCGCCATCGCGGGGGCGCAGCCGGTCTTTCAGGGGCGCGGGGAACTGCGCGATCGGCCCCCACCGGGCCGTACCCGGGGTGGAACGAGCGCCGCAGGCGCCATCGCGGGGGCGCAGCCCCGCTTTTCAGGGGCGCGGGGAACTGCGCGGCCAGCCCCCACCGGGCCCGCACCCGGAGACGGGCACGCGCCGCAGGCGCCGTCCGGGGGCGCTGCCGAGCAAGGCGCCCCCACCGGTACCGTGTGCCCCCGTGACCTCCACACTGATCTGGATCGTGGTCGCCCTCGCGGCGATCGGCCTCTACCTGAGCTGGACGGCGGGCCGTCTCGACCGCCTGCACGCACGCATCGACGCGGCCCGCGCAGCCCTGGACGCACAGCTCCTGCGCCGCGCCTCGGTCGCTCAGGAACTCGCCACCGCCGGAGTGCTCGATCCGGCCGCGTCGATGGTGCTCTACGAGGCCGCGCACGCCGCCCGGCAGGCCGAGGAGGACCACCGGGAGGTCGCCGAGAGCGATCTCAGCCAGGCACTGCGGGCCGTCTTCGGGGAGACCGAGCAGGTGGAGGCGGTCCAGGCGGCTCCGGGCGGCGAGGACGCGGCCCGCGAACTCGCCCAAGCGGTCCGCCGCGTACCGATGGCCAGACGCTTCCACAACGACGCCGTACGCGCGGCCCGCGCCCTGCGCCGCCACCGCACGGTGCGCTGGTTCCGGCTGGCCGGACACGCCCCGTTCCCGCTGGCCTTCGAAATGGACGACGAGCCGCCGACGGCCCTGGCGGACCGCCCGGGAACGTAGTCGGTCAGGCCCGCGCGGGTGCGTGGTCCGGCAGCGGGCGCGCTCCGGACGGGTGCGTGAATCCCGTACAAGCCCCTGACCTGCTGAAAAGGCACGCGGCAGCCGGAAAATGAGCCACCGCCTGTCCATTGGCCCTTGCTGTGGCCTGGTCCCCGGGCGTTTCCTCGGTGTTTGCAGAAGCCCTCTTTCACCGAGTGAGGTCAACCCGTGTCCAGCACGCTCTCCCACCCCGTCCAGCCCACCGACACCCCGGCCACCGGCACCGCGCGCGTGAAGCGCGGCATGGCCGAGCAGCTCAAGGGTGGCGTGATCATGGACGTCGTCACGCCCGAGCAGGCGAAGATCGCCGAGGACGCGGGCGCCGTTGCCGTCATGGCCCTGGAACGGGTCCCGGCCGACATCCGTAAGGACGGCGGCGTGGCACGCATGTCCGACCCGGACATGATCGAGGGCATCATCGAGGCCGTCTCGATCCCGGTGATGGCCAAGTCGCGTATCGGCCACTTCGTGGAGGCCCAGGTCCTGCAGTCCCTCGGCGTCGACTACATCGACGAGTCCGAGGTGCTCACCCCCGCCGACGAGGTCAACCACTCCGACAAGTGGGCCTACACGACCCCCTTCGTCTGTGGTGCCACCAACCTGGGCGAGGCCCTGCGCCGCATAGCCGAGGGCGCCGCCATGATCCGCTCCAAGGGCGAGGCCGGCACCGGCAACGTCGTCGAGGCCGTCCGCCACCTGCGTCAGATCAAGAACGAGATCGCCCGGCTGCGCGGCTACGACAACAACGAGCTGTACGCCGCCGCCAAGGAGCTGCGCGCCCCGTACGAGATCGTCAAGGAGGTCGCCGAACTGGGCAAGCTCCCGGTCGTGCTGTTCTCCGCGGGTGGCGTGGCCACTCCCGCCGACGCCGCCCTGATGCGCCAGCTCGGCGCCGAGGGTGTCTTCGTCGGCTCCGGCATCTTCAAGTCCGGCGACCCGGCCAAGCGCGCCGCGGCCATCGTGAAGGCCACCACCTTCTACGACGACCCGAAGATCATCGCGGACGCCTCCCGCAACCTGGGCGAGGCCATGGTCGGCATCAACTGCGACACCCTCCCCGAGTCCGAGCGTTACGCGAACCGCGGCTGGTAGACCGCCCTTCCGGACGACTCCAACCGTTCCGGACGGCAGCGTCGTCCGGACGGAAAACATCCTCTCCAGGGCACCCCTTCACACAAGGCAGGCACTCCGTAGATGAGCACCACCCCCGTCATAGGCGTCCTGGCCCTCCAGGGCGACGTTCGGGAGCACCTCATCGCCCTGGCCGCGGCGGACGCCGTGGCCAGGCCGGTGCGGCGCCCCGAGGAACTCGCCGAGGTGGACGGACTGATCGTCCCCGGCGGTGAGTCCACCACCATCTCCAAACTGGCCGTCCTCTTCGGCCTGATGGAGCCCCTCCGCGCGCGCGTGCGGGACGGCATGCCCGTCTACGGCAGCTGCGCCGGCATGATCATGCTCGCCGACAAGATCCTCGACCCGCGCTCGGGCCAGGAGACCATCGGCGGCATCGACATGATCGTGCGCCGCAACGCCTTCGGACGGCAGAACGAATCCTTCGAGGCGAAGGTCGACGTGCGGGGCATCGAGGGCGATGCTGTGGAGGGACTCTTCATCCGGGCCCCCTGGGTGGAGTCGGTGGGCGCGGAGGCCGAGGTGCTCGCCGAGCACGGCGGTCACATCGTCGCCGTACGCCAGGGCAACGCGCTCGCCACGTCGTTCCATCCGGAACTGACCGGCGACCACCGCGTGCACGCTCTCTTCGTCGACATGGTGCGCGCGACCCGGACACCGGCGTCCTAGTAGGATCTGGGGGTCCCCCAGGCTCTCGAAGCCTCGGGAGTTCGTACTGGTTGGGTTACGCGAAGGAGACAGGCAGATGTCCGGCCACTCTAAATGGGCCACGACGAAGCACAAGAAGGCCGTGATCGACGCCAAGCGCGGCAAGCTCTTCGCGAAGCTGATCAAGAACATCGAGGTCGCGGCGCGCATGGGCGGCGTGGACCTCGACGGCAATCCGACGCTTTACGACGCCGTGCAGAAGGCCAAGAAGTCCTCGGTCCCGAACAAGAACATCGACTCCGCGGTCAAGCGCGGCGGTGGTCTCGAAGCCGGTGGCGCCGACTACGAGACGATCATGTACGAGGGTTACGGCCCGAACGGTGTCGCGGTGCTCATCGAGTGCCTCACCGACAACCGCAACCGCGCCGCCTCGGACGTACGCGTCGCCATGACCCGCAACGGCGGCAACATGGCCGACCCGGGTTCCGTCTCGTACCTCTTCCACCGCAAGGGCGTCGTCATCGTCCCCAAGGGCGAGCTGTCCGAGGACGACGTCCTGGGTGCCGTGCTCGACGCGGGTGCCGAGGAGGTCAACGACCTCGGTGAGTCCTTCGAGGTGCTGTCCGAGGCCACCGACCTGGTCGCGGTGCGCACCGCGCTCCAGGAGGCCGGCATCGACTACGACTCCGCCGACGCCAACTTCGTCCCGACCATGCAGGTCGAGCTGGACGAGGAGGGCGCCCGGAAGATCTTCAAGCTCATCGACGCCCTTGAGGACAGCGACGACGTGCAGAACGTCTTCGCCAACTTCGACGTGAGCGACGAGGTCATGGAGAAGGTCGACGCGTAACACCGCAACGCGTGGAACCGGCTCAACGGGCCGACGGGACACACCCCGTCGGCCCGTCCCGTTGTCGGCCCGCCCCCTCGTCGGGCGTCGCTGTCGGGCGTTGTCGGTGGCACCCGATAACCTGCACGAATCGGGGGCAGCTCCCCGGTGGCGGCCGGGTGGGGCCGATCAGTCGAAGGAGGGGGCCAGGTGCGGGTACTGGGCGTTGACCCCGGATTGACCCGGTGCGGTGTCGGTGTCGTCGAGGGCGTGGCGGGCCGGCCGCTCACCATGATCGCCGTCGGAGTCGTCCGCACCCCCGCCGACGCGGAGTTGGGGCAGCGACTCGTCGCCATCGAGCAGGGCATCGAGCAGTGGCTCGACGACCACCGCCCCGAATACGTCGCCGTGGAGCGGGTGTTCAGCCAGCACAACGTCCGTACGGTGATGGGCACGGCCCAGGCCAGCGCGGTCGCGATGCTCTGTGCCGCCCGGCGCGGCATCCCCGTCGCCCTGCACACCCCCAGCGAGGTCAAGGCCGCCGTCACCGGCAACGGCCGCGCCGACAAGGCCCAGGTCGGCGCCATGGTCACCCGGCTGCTCCGGCTCGACGCGCCTCCCAAGCCCGCCGACGCCGCCGACGCCCTCGCCCTCGCCATCTGTCACATCTGGCGCGCCCCGGCCGTGAACCGCCTCCAGCAGGCACACGCCGCGCACCGCCGGGACCAGCTCTCCAGCCGGAAGGTCACCCGATGATCGCCTTCGTCAGCGGCAAGGTCGCCGCCCTCGCCCCCGACTCCGCGGTGGTCGAGGTGGGCGGTATCGGCATCGCCGTCCAGTGCACCCCCGACACCCTCTCCGGGCTGCGCATGGGCCAGGAGGCCCGGCTCGCCACCTCCCTGGTCGTCCGCGAGGACTCGCTCACGCTGTACGGCTTCGTGGACGACGACGAGCGCCAGACCTTCGTGCTGCTGCAGACCGCGAGCGGGGTGGGGCCGCGGCTGGCCCAGGCGATGCTCGCCGTGCACAGCCCGGACGCCCTGCGCCGCGCGGTGTCCACCGGGGACGAGAAGGCCCTCACCGCAGTCCCGGGCATCGGCAAGAAGGGGGCCCAGAAGCTGCTGCTCGAACTGAAGGACCGCCTCGGGGAGCCGCTCGGTACGGGGGGCGCGGCGATCGGGCGGCCCGTCGCCGCGGGGTGGCGGGAGCAGTTGCACGCCGCGCTGATCGGGCTGGGGTATGCGACCCGGGAGGCCGACGAGGCGGTTGCGGCGGTTGCGCCGCAGGCGGAGGCCTCCGGCGAGGCCCCGCAGGTCGGTCAGTTGTTGAAGGCCGCGCTCCAGAGCCTCAACCGGGCCCGCTGAGCCCCTGTCGGGGCCCGCTTGGGCCCCTGCCGGGGGGCGGCCGTCGTGAACCTGCGGGTGCGTCGTGGCTGGTCGCGCAGTTCCCCGCGCCCCTTACGGGGTGCGCCCTTGCGGGGCGCGCCCCCGTAGAGAGACTTTCACCCGTACGACCCGGAACCCCTACCTCGCGAGGCACGCCGAATGAACTGGGACGAGACGACCGACGACGGTAGTGGCGAGCGGCTCGTCGGTGCGGCCGGGGATCGTGAGGAGCAGGCCGTCGAGGCCGCCCTGCGGCCCAAGGACCTCGGTGAGTTCATCGGTCAGGAGAAGGTGCGCGAGCAGCTCGACCTCGTGCTGCGCGCCGCCCGCGCGCGGGGCGCCACCGCCGACCACGTGCTGCTCTCCGGAGCGCCCGGCCTGGGCAAGACCACCCTCTCGATGATCATCGCCGCCGAGATGGAAGCCCCGATCCGCATCACCAGCGGCCCCGCCATCCAGCACGCGGGCGACCTCGCGGCGATCCTCTCCTCCCTCCAGGAGGGCGAGGTCCTCTTCCTCGACGAGATCCACCGCATGTCGCGGCCCGCCGAGGAGATGCTCTACATGGCGATGGAGGACTTCCGCGTCGACGTCATCGTCGGCAAGGGCCCCGGCGCCACCGCCATCCCCCTCGAACTGCCGCCCTTCACGCTCGTCGGCGCCACCACGCGCGCGGGCCTGCTGCCGCCCCCGCTGCGCGACCGCTTCGGCTTCACCGCCCACATGGAGTTCTACGAGCCGGCCGAGCTGGAGCGGGTCATCCACCGCTCCGCACATCTGCTCGACGTGGAGATCGACACGGACGGGGCCGCCGAGATCGCCGGCCGCTCCCGTGGCACACCGCGTATCGCCAACCGCCTGCTGCGCCGGGTCCGTGACTACGCCCAGGTCAAGGCCGACGGTGTGATCGACCAGGACATCTCCAGGGCCGCCCTCGCGGTGTACGAGGTGGACAGCCGTGGCCTCGACCGCCTCGACCGGGGCGTCCTCGAAGCCCTGCTCAAGCTCTTCGGCGGCGGGCCCGTCGGCCTCTCCACGCTCGCCGTGGCCGTGGGGGAGGAGCGGGAGACCGTCGAAGAGGTGGCAGAGCCCTTCCTCGTCCGCGAGGGGCTGCTGGCCCGTACGCCCAGGGGCCGCGTCGCCACTCCGGCCGCGTGGGCCCACCTGGGCCTCACGCCACCCCGGTCGTCAACCGGTGGAAACGGACAAGGGGACCTGTTCGGGGCGTGACGGCGAGGGGGCTCGCGAGGTC
Organism: Streptomyces dioscori; assembly: GCF_003024195.1. Taxonomy (GTDB): domain Bacteria; phylum Actinomycetota; class Actinomycetes; order Streptomycetales; family Streptomycetaceae; genus Streptomyces; species Streptomyces dioscori. Next base: position 163,563 of record NZ_KZ679049.1, on the reverse strand, counting down.
AGGAACCCCGGTGCGATGCTGAGCGTTGTTCCTTGACGGCGGACTCGCTTAGACTCCGCCGATGCCGCCCTTGCCGACGGCGTACATACCCCCATCCAGCAGGCCGCTCACCATCGCGGTCGAATGAAGGAAGTTCCGTCCCGTGAGTCTCGTGACCCTCCTCCCGTTCATCGTGCTCATCGGGGCCATGTTCCTGATGACCCGGTCGGCCAAGAAGAAGCAGAATGCGGCTGCGCAGATGCGCAACGAGATGCAGCCCGGCACCGGTGTCCGCACGATCGGTGGCATGTACGCGACCGTCAAGGAGGTCAACGAGGAGACGGTCCTCCTTGACGCGGGCCCGGGCGTCGACCTGCTCTTCGCGAAGAACGCCATCGGCGCCGTCCTCGGCGACGACGAGTACAACCGCATCGTCCACGGCATCGAGCACGACCTGAAGTCCGACGAGTCGGTCGTGCCGGACGACGCCTCCTCCCTCACCGAGACGGACGAGTCCGCCGACGTCTCCGACGACAAGCACATCGACCTCGGCAAGAAGGACGCGGCCGTCGAGCCCGTCACCGAGCCGACCGTCGAGCCCGTCGTGGAGCCCGCCGACGAGTCCGCCGTCGCGGAGCCGAAGAAGACCGACGCCGCAGACCTGAAGAAGTCCGACGGCGAGTCCGACACGAAGTAGCCACGACCGGGGACCGCGAAGTGCGCCGCTCGCGCGCCGCGGTCCCCGGACGTCCGGCTTCGCGCGGAACCTCCACACCATTTGATGCCCGTCCGCGAAGGTACCGAGAGACCGGGCGGACGAAGAGGGAGAACAAGAAGGTGGCAGCACCCAAGAAGGGCCGACAGGGCACCCAGGGCAGGCCGGGACGCACCTTGGCCCTGATCCTGATCGCCATCGTGGCGCTCACCGGCGGCATGTTCGCCTCCGGGCACACGACACCGCGACTGGGCATCGACCTCGCCGGCGGTACGAGCATCACGCTCCAGGCGAAGAACGAGCCCGGTCAGAAGAACGCGATCAACAAGACCAACATGGACACCGCGGTCGACATCATGAACCGCCGTGTCAACGGTCTGGGCGTCAGCGAAGCGGAGGTGCAGACCCAGGGCGACAGCAACATCATCGTCAACATCCCCAAGGGTACGAACTCCGAGCAGGCCCGGGAGCAGGTCGGCACCACCGCCAAGCTCTACTTCCGTCCCGTGCTGGTCACCGAGGTCACCGGCGCCGACGCCGCGACCCCGTCCCCGAGCGCGTCCGGCAGCTCCTCCGCGAGCCCTTCCGCCTCGGCGAAGGAGAGCGAGAAGGCCACCTCGTCCTCGTCTCCCTCCGCCTCCGCCACCTCGCAGGGCCGGGCGGTCACCGACGCGCTGAAGGCCGACCCCACTCCCTCGGGGAGCAGCACGGGCAGCGAGTCCGCCGCTGCCAGCCCCTCGGCGTCCGCGAGCACCGACCCGGCGACCGCGAAGCTCCAGGCGGAGTACACCAAGCTGGACTGCAGCAAGAGGACGGTCCGCGCCAAGGCCGGTGACGGCGTCAAGGCCGGCGACCCGACCGTGGCCTGCGGACAGAACTCGCAGGGCCAGTGGCAGAAGTACATCCTCGGCCCGGCCGAGGTCGAGGGCACGGACGTCGACAAGGCCTCGGCCGTGTTCGACACCCAGGGTGCCGCGGGCTGGAAAGTCACCATGGACTTCACCAGCAAGGGCGGCAAGAAGTTCGCGAGCATCACGGGCAAGCTGGCGCAGAACCAGTCCCCGCAGAACCAGTTCGCCATCGTCCTCGACGGTGAGGTCGTCTCCGACCCGTACGTCAGCCAGGCGCTGACCGGCGGTACCGCGGAGATCTCCGGAAGCTTCGACCAGCAGGAGGCCGAGGACCTCTCCAACATGCTGTCGTACGGCGCGCTGCCGCTCACCTTCACCGAGGCGAGCGTCACCACCGTCACCGCCGCGCTCGGCGGCGAGCAGCTGGAGGCCGGTCTGATCGCCGGCGCCATCGGCCTCGCCCTGGTCATCATCTACCTGGTGGTCTACTACCGCGGCCTGTCGCTGATCGCCATCGCCTCGCTGCTGGTCTCCGCGATCATGACCTACGTGATCATGGCGCTGCTCGGCCCGACCATCGGCTTCGCGCTGAACCTGCCCGCGGTCTGCGGAGCCATCGTGGCCATCGGGATCACGGCGGACTCGTTCATCGTGTTCTTCGAACGCATCCGTGACGAGATCCGCGAAGGCCGCAGGATGCGCCCCGCGGTCGAGCGTGCCTGGCCGCGCGCCCGGCGCACCATCCTGGTCTCCGACTTCGTGTCGTTCCTCGCCGCCGCCGTGCTCTTCATCGTCACCGTCGGCAAGGTCCAGGGCTTCGCCTTCACCCTGGGGCTGACCACGCTGCTCGACGTGGTGGTCGTCTTCTTCTTCACGAAGCCGCTGATGACGCTGCTGGCCCGCAGGAAGTTCTTCGCGGAGGGCCACAGCTGGTCCGGCCTCGACCCGAAGCGACTGGGCGTGCAGCCGCCGCTGCGCCGCACCCGTCGTGCGTCCGCCCCCGTCGACACGAAGGAGGCGTGAGATGTCGAAACTCGGCACCCTCGGCGCCCGGCTCCACCGCGGCGAGATCGGCTACGACTTCGTCGGCAAGCGCAAGATCTGGTACGGCGTCTCGATCCTGATCACCATCACGGCGATCCTGGGCCTCGCGGTGCGCGGTCTGAACATGGGCATCGAGTTCCAGGGCGGCGCCGTCTTCACCACCGAGCGCACCAGCATCTCGGTGAGCCAGGCCGAGACGTACGCGGAAGAGGCCTCGGGCCACGACGCGATCGTCCAGAAGCTCGGCAACGGCGGACTGCGCATCCAGGTCGCCGGCGTCGACACCAGCAAGTCCGACCAGATCAAGCAGCAGCTCGCCAAGGACCTGAAGGTCGACTCGGAGAAGATCGCCGCCGACCTGGTCGGCCCCAGCTGGGGTGATCAGGTCGCCAACAAGGCCTGGCAGGGCCTGGCGATCTTCATGGTCCTCGTGGTGATCTATCTGGCGATCGCCTTCGAGTGGCGGATGGCCGCGGCAGCCCTCGTGGCGCTCATCCACGACATCACCATCACGGTCGGTGTCTACGCGCTCGTCGGCTTCGAAGTCACGCCAGGAACCGTGATCGGCCTGCTCACGATCCTCGGTTACTCGCTGTACGACACGGTGGTCGTCTTCGACAGCCTCAAGGAACAGACGAAGGACATCACCAAACAGACCCGCTACACCTACAGCGAGATCGCCGACCGGTCGATCAACGGCACCCTGGTGCGTTCCATCAACACCACGGTCGTCGCGCTGCTCCCGGTGGCGGGCCTGCTGTTCATCGGTGGCGGTGTCCTCGGCGCGGGCATGCTCAACGACATCTCGCTGTCGCTGTTCGTCGGCCTCGCCGCCGGCGCGTACTCCTCGATCTTCATCGCCACGCCGCTCGTCGCCGACTTCAAGGAGCGCGAGCCGCAGATAAAGGCACTGAGGAAGCGCATCCTGGCCAAGCGGGCCGCCGCCGCGGCGAAGGGCGAGTCCCTGGAGGCCCCGGTCGTCGAGCGCTCGTACGACGACGAGGAGCCGGACGACGAGGACGCGACCCCCGCGGTCGTCGGACCCCGTGCCCAGCGCGCCCAGCCGTCCTCCCGGGGCAGGGGCCGCGGCCGTCCCTCGGGCAAGCGCCGATGACCGGACTCGCGGACACCACGGCGCTGCTGCTCAGCCGCATCCGTGACGTGGCGGACTACCCGGCGCCGGGCGTGGTGTTCAAGGACATCACCCCGCTCCTGGCGGATCCCGCGGCGTTCACGGCGCTCACCGAGGCGCTGGCCGAGATCAGTGTCCGCAACGGCGCCACGAAGATCGTCGGTCTGGAGGCCCGCGGCTTCATCCTGGGCGCCCCCGTCGCGGTCCGCGCCGGACTCGGCTTCATCCCCGTACGCAAGGCCGGCAAGCTCCCCGGAGCGACCCTCAGCCAGTCGTACGACCTGGAGTACGGCTCCGCCGAGATCGAGGTGCACGCCGAGGACCTCACGCCGGGCGACCGCGTCATGGTCGTCGACGACGTCCTCGCCACCGGCGGCACCGCCGAGGCCTCGCTCCAGCTGATCCGCAGGGCGGGCGCCGAGGTCGCCGGGGTCGCCGTCCTCATGGAGCTGGGCTTCCTCGGCGGCCGTGCCCGTCTGGAGCCCGCTCTGGACGGCGTCCCGCTGGAGGCACTGCTCACGGTCTGAGCGACCGGACGGCCGGCCGCCGGGCAACCGGCCGGCCACCTGTCCGACACCGCTCAGAACCCCGCAGGACACCGCGCAGGCGGGTCCCGGAGGAATCCGGGACCCGCCTCTCGTGTTTCTCCTGTGCAAGGCCGTCCCACCGGCCGAAGGCGAGACCCGGGCCCAGGATCGCTACCATGGGGTTTCCGGAGCCTGACCGGGGACCCGGATCGCGCACGAGGAGCCCTCTTGCCAGACGAGGCCCAGCCACTCGCCCCCAGGGCCGACAGCCCGGGTGTACCCACCGCCGCTAAGCCCGACCAGGCCGCGGCGCCCGCAGGCACGCCCGCGGCGCAGGCGCCCGCACCCGCGAAGAACGGGTCGGCCGCGCCGGCCGAGGCGGCCGACCAGCCACGCCCCGAGCCGACGACGGCCACCGAGCGTCCGGCCTCCACGCCCGCGGCCCGCCCCGCGTCCGCCGCCCGGCCCGCCTCCGGTCAGCCCGCGCGCTCCGGCGGCGGTTCCTCCAACCGCGTACGGGCCCGGCTCGCCCGTCTCGGCGTCCAGCGCTCGAACCCGTACAACCCGGTTCTGGAGCCGCTGCTGCGGATAGTGCGCAGCAACGACCCGAAGATCGAGACGGCCACGCTGCGCCAGGTCGAGCGCGCCTACCAGGTCGCCGAGCGCTGGCACCGCGGCCAGAAGCGCAAGAGCGGCGACCCGTACATCACGCACCCGCTCGCGGTCACCACGATCCTCGCCGAGCTGGGCATGGACCCGGCGACGCTGATGGCGGGACTCCTGCACGACACGGTCGAGGACACCGAGTACGGGCTCGACACCCTCCGCAAGGACTTCGGCGACCAGGTCGCCCTGCTCGTCGACGGCGTCACCAAGCTCGACAAGGTCAAGTTCGGCGAGGCCGCCCAGGCCGAGACCGTCCGCAAGATGGTCGTCGCCATGGCCAAGGACCCGCGCGTCCTGGTCATCAAGCTCGCCGACCGCCTGCACAACATGCGCACCATGCGGTACCTCAAGCGCGAGAAGCAGGAGAAGAAGGCGCGCGAGACCCTGGAGATCTACGCGCCGCTCGCCCACCGCCTGGGCATGAACACCATCAAGTGGGAGCTGGAGGACCTCGCCTTCGCGATCCTCTACCCCAAGATGTACGACGAGATCGTGCGCCTGGTCGCCGAGCGCGCCCCCAAGCGCGACGAATACCTCGCCATAGTGACCGACGAGGTCCAGTCCGATCTGCGCGCGGCCCGCATCAAGGCGACCGTCACCGGCCGCCCGAAGCACTACTACAGCGTCTACCAGAAGATGATCGTCCGCGGCCGTGACTTCGCGGAGATCTACGACCTGGTGGGCATCCGCGTCCTCGTCGACACGGTCCGCGACTGCTACGCGGCACTGGGCACCGTCCACGCCCGCTGGAACCCGGTTCCGGGGCGGTTCAAGGACTACATCGCGATGCCCAAGTTCAACATGTACCAGTCGCTGCACACGACGGTCATCGGGCCCAACGGCAAGCCGGTCGAACTCCAGATCCGTACGTTCGACATGCACCGCCGCGCCGAGTACGGCATCGCCGCCCACTGGAAGTACAAGCAGGAGGCCGTCGCCGGCGCCTCCAAGGTGCGCTCCGACCAGCCGCGGACCACCGGCAAGGACGACCACCTCAACGACATGGCGTGGCTGCGCCAGCTCCTCGACTGGCAGAAGGAGACCGAGGACCCGGGCGAGTTCCTGGAGTCCCTGCGCTTCGACCTGTCGCGCAACGAGGTCTTCGTCTTCACGCCGAAGGGCGACGTGATAGCGCTGCCGGCCGGCGCCACGCCCGTGGACTTCTCCTACGCGGTGCACACGGAGGTGGGCCACCGCACGATAGGAGCACGCGTCAACGGCCGCCTCGTACCGCTGGAGTCGACCCTCGACAACGGCGATCTGGTGGAGGTCTTCACCTCCAAGGCGTCCGGCGCCGGACCGTCGCGGGACTGGCTCGGTTTCGTCAAGTCGCCCCGCGCCCGCAACAAGATCCGCGCCTGGTTCTCCAAGGAGCGCCGCGACGAGGCGATCGAGCAGGGCAAGGACGCCATCGCGCGGGCCATGCGCAAGCAGAACCTGCCGATCCAGCGCATCCTCACCGGCGACTCGCTGGTCACGCTCGCGCACGAGATGCGCTACCCCGACATCTCGTCCCTGTACGCGGCCATCGGCGAAGGCCATGTGGCCGCGCAGGGCGTCGTGCAGAAGCTCGTGCAGGCGCTCGGCGGCGAGGAGGCCGCCACCGAGGAGATCGACGAGAGCGTCCCGCCCGCCCGCGGCCGGGGCCGCAAGCGCCGCTCGAACGCCGACCCGGGTGTCGTCGTCAAGGGCGTCGACGACGTGTGGGTCAAACTGGCCCGCTGTTGTACGCCCGTTCCCGGCGACCCGATCATGGGCTTCGTGACACGCGGCAGCGGGGTGTCGGTCCACCGCACGGACTGCGTCAACGTCGACTCCCTGTCCCGCGAGCCCGAGCGGATCCTCGAAGTCGAGTGGGCGCCCACCCAGTCCTCGGTCTTCCTGGTCGCCATCCAGGTGGAGGCCCTGGACCGCTCACGGCTCCTCTCGGACGTCACGAGGGTCCTGTCCGACCAGCACGTCAACATCCTCTCCGCGGCCGTCCAGACGTCCCGCGACCGGGTGGCCACCTCCCGCTTCACCTTCGAGATGGGCGACCCCAAACACCTGGGCCACGTCCTGAAGGCGGTCAGGGGAGTGGAGGGCGTGTACGACGTCTACCGCGTGACATCGGCCCGCCGCCCGTCGGAGGCCTAGCGGCAGGACACGAAGGAGGGGCTCCCGTACGGTTTCGTACGGGAGCCCCTCCTGTATTGCCGTATTGCGAAGGGGGCGCAGCCCTCCTTCGAGGGGCGCGGGGAACTGCGCGGCCGGCCACGACGCACCCGCAGACAACGATCCAGCCGTCCAGCGGAGCGCCCTGGCTGGGGCTACCCCCCGAACTCGTGCAGCCCCTTGAGCGCCTGCTCAAGCAGCGCCTGCCGACCGTCAAGCTCTCGCTGAAGCTTGTCGGCCTTCGCCCCGTTACCCGCGGAGCGAGCCGTCTCGATCTGCCCCTGGAGCTTGTCCACAGCAGCCTGCAGCTGCCCGGTCAGACCCTCCGCACGCGCGCGTGCCTCCGGGTTCGTCCGGCGCCACTCGGTCTCCTCGGACTCCTGCAGCGCCCGCTCCACCGCGTGCATCCGCCCCTCGACCTTCGGCCGGGCGTCCCGCGGCACATGGCCGATGGCCTCCCAGCGCTCGTTGATCGAGCGGAAGGCGGCCCTGGCCGCCTTCAGATCCTGCACCGGGACGAGCTTCTCGGCCTCCTCGGCCAGCTCCTCCTTGAGCTTCAGGTTCTCCGTCTGCTCCGCGTCCCGCTCGGCGAAGACCGAGCTGCGGGCCGCGAAGAACACGTCCTGGGCGCCGCGGAAGCGGTTCCACAGGTCGTCCTCGTGCTCGCGCTGGGCGCGGCCCGCGGCCTTCCAGTCCGCCATCAGCTCGCGGTAACGGGCCGCCGTCGGACCCCAGTCGGACGAGGCCGAGAGCGACTCGGCCTCCGCGACCAGCTTCTCCTTGGTCTTGCGGGCCTCCTCGCGCTGCGCGTCCAGCGACGCGAAGTGCGCCTTGCGCCGCTTGGAGAACGCCGAGCGCGCGTGGGAGAAGCGGTGCCACAGCTCGTCGTCGGACTTCCGGTCGAGCCTCGGCAGGCCCTTCCAGGTGTCCACGAGCGCCCGCAGCCGCTCTCCTGCGGCCCGCCACTGGTCGGACTGGGCCAGTTCCTCCGCCTCGACGACCAGCGCCTCCTTGGAGTGCCTGGCCTCGTCGGACTGCTTCGCCCGCTGCGCCTTGCGCTCCTCACGACGGGCGTCGACCGTCTCGACGAGCTTGTCCAGCCGGACCTTCAGCGCGTCCAGATCCCCTACCGCGTGGTGGGCGTCCACCTGTTCGCGGATGTGGGAGATGGCGACCTGGGCGTCCTTCGAGGACAGGTCGGTGGTCTTCACCCGTCGTTCGAGGAGGCCGATCTCCACGACCAGTCCCTCGTACTTGCGCTCGAAGTAGGCCAGTGCCTCGTCGGGAGTACCGGCCTGCCAGGAACCGACGACCTGCTCGCCGTCGGTGGTACGCACGTACACGGTGCCCGTCTCGTCGACGCGGCCCCACGGGTCGCTGCTCACAGCGCCTCCTCCACATGATGCCTGCGTGGGGCTGCTTTGCCCCCGGGCATCGTCCACAGTTTCGTCACGGCCAACATAGGCGACCGGCGGGGCGGCTGTCCGCATCCCGCGCGACCGAAATTTCGCTGCCTGCGGTCAGGATTTCGTCACGGTCGCCTTGTCGATCACGACGGTCGCGTTGGGGGTGCCGTCGCCCTGGCCAGTGCTCTCGCCGGCGGCCGCGATCTTCTTCAGCACCTTCATGCCCGATTCGGAAATCGTGCCGAACGGTGTGTAGTTGGCCGGCAACTGACTGTCCTGGTAGACGAGGAAGAACTGGCTGCCGCCACTGTCGCGGCCTTCCTTCGTCTGCGCGTTGTACTGGTTGGCCATCGCCACCGTGCCCGCCGGGTACACATCGCCCTTGAGGCGCTTGTCCTTGAGGTTCTCGTCGGGGATGGTGTAGCCGGGGCCGCCCATGCCGGTGCCCTGCGGGTCGCCGCACTGGAGCACGTAGATGCCGTTCGTCGTCAGACGGTGGCACTTGGTGTGGTCCAGGTAGCCCTTGCCCACCAGGAAGCTGAACGAGTTCACGGTGTGCGGGGCCTTCGAGGCCGGCATGTCGATGTCTATCGCGCCGCAGGTCGTCTGCAGCTTCATCGTGTAGTCCGCCGACTTGTCGATGGTGACCGCCGGCTCCTTCTTGTAGGTCAGCGACTTCACCTTGCCCGCCGCGGCCTTGTCACAGGGGTCCGGAGCCTTGCTGGGGGAGGCGCTCGGGGTGGCCTCCGCGGCGGCGTTCGACTTGTCGTCGTCGTCCTTCTTGAAGACCCCGGTCGCGTACGACACCACGCTGCCGACGACGATGACGCCGAGGACCGACGCGATCACCGCGTTGCGAGCGTGGGCCTTGCGCCGAGCGGACGTACGCCGCTGCTGTTGCCGCAAGAACTTCTCCCGGGCGAGCTGACGCCGCCGCTGTTCCTGGGTGACCACCGGGTTATCTCCTCATGCGTCTCGTACGTCAGGTGGGACGCGTGGGTCTCGTGAGCCGACCGCCTGCGTGTGCCCCGTACCGTATATGGGTTCGCTGTGGTTCCGGCAGCGCCGGTAGGCTCTGAACCGCAGCGAAGCCATTCCCCGTACGACATACCGACGCGCCGTATCGACGCCATACCGAAGGACGAACGTGCTCATTGCCGGGTTCCCCGCCGGGGCCTGGGGCACCAACTGTTATCTGGTCGCCCCCGCCGCAGGCGAGGAGTGCGTGATCATCGACCCGGGCCACCAGGCCGCCCAGGGAGTCGAGGAAGCGCTCGCCAAGCATCGGCTCAAGCCCGTCGCCGTCGTCCTCACGCACGGCCACATCGACCATGTGGCCTCGGTGGTCCCGGTGTGCGGCGCGCACGACGTGCCCGCCTGGATCCACCCCGAGGACCGGTACATGATGAGCGACCCGGAGCGGGCGCTCGGCCGCTCGATCGGCATGCCGCTGATGGGCGAGCTGACGGTCGGCGAACCGGACGACGTGCGGGAACTGACGGACGGCGCCGCGCTGAAGCTCGCCGGCCTCGACTTCTCGGTCGCGCACGCGCCCGGCCATACGAAGGGGTCGGTGACGTTCCGGATGCCCGAGAACACGGAGATCCCTTCCGTGTTCTTCTCCGGGGATCTGCTCTTCGCCGGCTCCATCGGACGCACCGACCTGCCCGGCGGCGACATGGACGAGATGCTCGGCTCGCTGGCACGCGTGTGTCTGCCGCTCGACGACTCGACCGTGGTGCTGTCCGGCCACGGCGCCCAGACGACCATCGGCCAGGAGCGCGCCACCAACCCGTACCTGCGGCAGGTGGCGGCGCCCGGCCCCGGAGCGGACCCGACCTCCGCTCCTCGACGAGGAATGTGACGAGAGACTTCCCGTGAGCACCTTCAGGGCCCCCAAGGGCACGTACGACCTCATCCCGCCGGACAGCGCGAAGTACCTCGCCGTGCGCGAGGCCATCGCCGCTCCGCTGCGCAACTCCGGTTACGGCTACATCGAGACGCCCGGATTCGAGAGCGTCGAGCTGTTCGCACGCGGGGTCGGTGAGTCCACCGACATCGTGACCAAGGAGATGTACGCCTTCGAGACCAAGGGCGGCGACCAGCTGGCGCTGCGCCCCGAGGGCACGGCGTCCGTGCTGCGGGCCGCCCTGGAGGCCAACCTCCACAAGCTCGGCAATCTGCCGGTCAAGCTCTGGTACTCGGGCTCCTACTACCGCTACGAGCGGCCGCAGAAGGGTCGGTACAGGCACTTCTCCCAGGTCGGCGCGGAAGCCATCGGGGCGGAGGACCCGGCGCTCGACGCCGAGTTGATCATCCTGGCCGATCAGGCGTACCGCTCGCTCGGACTGCGCGAGTTCCGGATCCTGCTCAACTCGCTCGGCGACAAGGAGTGCCGGCCCGTCTACCGCGCCGCGCTCCAGGACTTCCTGCGGGGCCTCGACCTCGACGAGGAGACCCTGCGCCGCGCCGACATCAACCCGCTGCGCGTCCTCGACGACAAGCGGGACGACGTCCAGAAGCAACTGGTGGGCGCCCCGCTCCTGCGGGACTACCTCTGCGACGCGTGCAAGGCGTACCACGAGGAGGTGCGCGAGCTGATCACGGCGGCGGGCGTCTCCTACGAGGACGACCCGAAGCTCGTCCGGGGCCTCGACTACTACACGCGGACGACCTTCGAGTTCGTGCACGACGGGCTCGGCTCGCAGTCCGCGGTGGGGGGTGGCGGGCGCTACGACGGCCTCTCCGAGATGATCGGGGGGCCCGCGCTGCCGTCCGTGGGGTGGGCGCTCGGCGTCGACCGTACGGTCCTCGCGCTTGAGGCCGAGGGTGTCTCGCTCCAGCTTCCCTCCGCCACGAGCGTGTTCGCGGTGCCGCTCGGGGAGGAGGCGCGGCGGGTGCTGTTCGGTGTGGTGACGGAGCTGCGGCGCAACGGTGTCGCGGCGGACTTCTCTTACGGGGGCAAGGGTCTGAAGGGCGCCATGAAGAACGCGAACCGGAGCGGGGCGCGCTACACGGTTGTCGCCGGTGAGCGGGACCTCGCCGAGGGGGTCGTGCAGCTGAAGGACATGGAGTCGGGGGAGCAGGTGCCGGTGGGCGTGAACGAGATCGTGGCGGAGCTTGAGTCCCGCCTGAGCTAGGGCTCTTCTCGCCCCCGCCGCCCCTACCCTCCCCCAGTCTCGGCTTCGCTCGACTGGGGGAGGGTAGGGGCGGCGGGGGCGACGGAAAATCACTCCAGCAAGCCCAAGCGCAGCGCGCTCGTGACCGCCGCCGTCCGGTCGTCGACCCCCAGTTTTCCGAACGCCCGCAGCAAGTGCGTCTTCACCGTCGACTCCCCGATGAACAACCGCCGCCCGATCTCCGCGTTGGTGCACCCGTCGGAGACGAGCCGCAGCACCGCCACCTCCCGCGCGGACAACCGCGGCCGCTCCGGCCTCGTACGCAGCTGGTCCACCAGCCGCGCGGCGACCGACGGCGCCAGGACGGTCTCCCCGCGAGCAGCGGCCCGTACCGCGTCCGCCAGTTCACCCCGCGGCAGATCCTTGAGCAGATACCCCGCGGCCCCCGCCTCGACGGCCCGCAGGATGTCCCGGTCGGTCTCGTACGTGGTGAGCACCACGATCCGGCACGGCAGCCCCGCCTCGGTCATCCGGAGGATCGAGTCGACGCCCCCGCCGCCGGGCATCCGCAGGTCCATCAGGACGATGTCCGGCCGGAGTTCAGCCGCCAGGGCCTCGGCCTGAGGCCCGCTGGAGGCGTCGGCCACCACGTCGAGATCGGGTTCGGCGCTGAGCATCGCGCGCAGCCCCTCGCGCACGACGGGATGATCGTCGGCGAGGACGATCCGGATCACGGGGTACCCCTTTCGAGTGGTGCGAGTGGTACGAGTGGTGTGAGCGGTACGGGGAGCCGGACCGTGACCGTCGTGCCCTCGCCGGGCGCGCTGCGGACCACCGTCGTCCCGCCCACCTCGGCGGCCCGCGCCCGCAGCCCCACGAGCCCGTAACCGCCGGACGGCAGGGAGGGATCGAAGCCGCACCCGTCGTCGCCCACGCGCACCGAGAGTTCCTCGGGGGAGTAGATCAGCCTGATGTCGACCGCCGCAGAACTGCCCGCGTGTTTACGGGCGTTGGACAGCGCCTCCTGACAGGCGCGCAGGACGACGACCTCCGTCGCGGCGGGCAGCGCGCGCACCGGTCCTGACACGGTCACCGATGCCTCGTGCCGTGCGGCGAGCCGGCGCAGCGCGTCGGGCAGAGACGCCCCGTCGAGGTCGGCGGGCGTACCACCGGCGACCAGGGCCCGCGCCTCGGCGAGGTTCTGGCGTGCGGTCCCTTCCATCAGCGCCAGATGCCGGCGGGCCTTCGCCACGTCGGAGCGGTCCAGTTCCGCCTCCACCGCCTGCGTGAGCATCAGCAGACTCGTGAAGCCCTGCGCGAGCGTGTCGTGGATCTCCCGGGAGAGGCGCTCCCGCTCGGCCAGCGCGCCGTGAGCGGCCGAGAGCCGCGCCAGTTCGTGGCGGCTGGCGTCCAGTTCGGCGATCAGCGTGGCCCGGTCCTGGCTCTGCTCGATGACCCGGATGATCCAGGTGCCGACGGCCGCCGAGAAGACGAGGGTGACCACGGCGAACACCGAGTTGAAGAAGACGGCGTGGTCACTGGGCCACCACAGCAGCGCCCAGCCCACCACCGGCGCGAGGTTGATGACGACGACCGCGGCCAGGGCCCGGGGCAGGCACAGTGCCATGAAGCACGGCGGGACGAGCGCGAAGGTCATCAGCCGGGTCTCGCCGACCAGGATCGCCGAGGGGAGGAACAGCGCCAGGCATCCGGCGAGGAAGGCGAGGGCCCGCCGCTCGTCGGGCGGTTCGCTCCTGAGGACGGGGCGGCCCACCAGGACGTACCAGGGGACCAGCGGGACCAGCAGGGCCGCGGCGACGACGCGGGTGTGCCACCCCGGGAAGTCCGTGCCGAGCACGAACACCAGGGTGGCCGCCCACACCACGGCGAAGTACGAGTCCCAGAGCCGGAAGGAACGGTCCCAGGTGTAGGCGCCGTCGCCGTGGTCCATGGCTGTGCCGCTCATCCGTCGCGGCGGGTTTTCCAGCGGAAGGTCAGCAGGCACAGCAGCAATCCTCCGACGCACCATGCCCCGAGCACCAGCGCGATGCGCCCGAACTCCCAGCTGCCCGCCTGCTCCAGGACCTGTGCCGACTCCGGCAGGAACACCCCGCGCAGCCCCTGGCACATCCACTTCAGCGGGAACACCGCGCTGATGTCGAGCATCCAGTCCGGGATGGTGCCGATGGAGATGTAGACCCCGGAGATGAACTGCAGGACCAGGAAGGGCAGGACGACCACGGAGGTGGCGCTCTTGCCGGTCTTCGGGACCGAACTGATCGCGATGCCCAGCAGGGCGCACGCCGTCAGGCCCAGCAGGAAGATCCAGCCGAAGTCCAGCCACCTCATGGCGTCCGAGGGCAGCTCCACGTCGTAGAACGTGATGCCCACGAGAAGCAGGATCACCGTCTCCAGGAACCCGGTGACGAGAACCAGCCAGATCTTCCCGATGAAGTACGCGGCCGGCGGCATCGGAGTCCCGCGCAGCCGCCGCAGCACCTTCTCGTCCCGCTCGATCGCGATCGAGATGCCGAGCGACTGGAAGCTGGTCGTCATGATGCCCGCGGCCATCATCGCCGGTACGTACAGCTGCGAGGCGGTGACGCCCGCGCCCGTCACGTCGTCGCTGAAGATCGACGCGAAGAGGAAGAGGAACACGATGGGGAAGGCGAAGGTGAAGACCACCTGGTCGCGCAGCCGGAAGAACTGCTTGATCTCCAGGGCGCCCCGGTGGAACCCGAGCCGCCAGGCCGCCGGCAGCCGCCGCGGACCGCCCTCCCGCGTGCGCACCCGTTCCGTCGTCGTGGTCATCGCGTGCCCTCCTGGCCCGTGAGCCGCAGATAGACGTCCTCCAGGGTCGGGCGGGCCACCCGCAGCCCCGGTATCTCCCCGTCGAAGCGGTGCATCAGCTCGGCGACCGTGCGCGTGGGCGTGCCGGTGCGTTCGGTGCGGGGCGAGCCGTCGGAGTCCGTCCACCCGACGACGGCCTCGGTACCGAAGCGGTCGCGCAGCTCCGCCGGTTCGCCCTCGGCCACGACCAGCCCGCGCGCGATCACCGCGAGCCGGTCCGCGAGGGCCTCCGCCTCCTCCAGGTAGTGCGTGGTCAGCAGGATCGTGGTGCCCTCGTCCGCGAGCCTGCGGATCAGCTCCCAGAACTGCCGCCGGGCCGCCGGGTCGAAACCGGTCGTGGGCTCGTCCAGGAGCAGCAGGTCGGGACCGCCGATCACCCCGAGCGCCACGTCGAGCCGGCGCCGCTGGCCGCCCGAGAGCGCCTTGATCCGGCTGCCCGTCTTCTGCTCAAGACCCACCAGGCCTATGACCTCTTCCGGGTCGCGCGGCCTCGGGTAGTAGCGCGCGAAATGACGGACCGTTTCGCCCACCGTCAACTCGGGGGGCGCGGATTCGTCCTGCCAGACGATGCCGACCCGCGAACGCCACGCGCGCGTGGCGTTCACCGGATCCGTGCCGAGCACCGAGACCTCGCCCGCGTCGCGGGAACGGTTGCCCTGAAGGATCTCCACCGTGGTGCTCTTGCCCGCGCCATTGGGTCCGAGCAGGCCGAACACCTCGCCCTGCCGGATACCGAGATCGATGCCGTCGACGGCGGTGATGTCGCCGTACTGCTTGCGCAGCCCCCGTACGTCGACCGCGAGTTCGTTCGCGTGTGCTGTCATGCGAACGAGCGTCCCGCCGAAGCGAGCGTTCCGGGACGACCGCACGTACTTCCTTATGTCCATCGAACGGTGGACACACGCGCGTGTGCGGCACAATGACCGTGCCCGGAAGGTCCTCTCAAGCTACGGAAACGGCGTGATGAGCAAGACGACAGTCAGGGAAGGCGTCTCCACCGATCAGGGAGCCGCGGGAGTCCCACGGACCGTGGGCGGCGGGCGTTTCCTCGCCCTGCTGCTGATGGTCACGGGCGCGGCCGGGCTGCTGGCCTCGTGGGTCATCACCATCGACAAGTTCAAGCTGCTGGAGGACCCGAACTTCACGCCGGGCTGCAGCCTGAACCCGGTCGTCTCCTGCGGCAACATCATGAAGAGCGACCAGGCCTCCGTCTTCGGGTTCCCCAACCCGATGATGGGCCTCGTGGCGTACGGCATCGTGATCGCCGTCGGTGTGAGCCTGCTCGGCCGGGCGACCTACCCGCGCTGGTACTGGCTGACCTTCAACGCGGGCACGTTGTTCGGCGTCGGATTCGTGACCTGGCTGCAGTACCAGTCGCTGTACAACATCAACTCGCTCTGCCTGTGGTGCTGCCTCGCCTGGGCCGCGACGATCATCATGTTCTGGGCCGTCACCTCGCACAACGTCCGCAACGGCCTGCTCCCCGCGCCCGGCTGGCTGAAGGGGTTCCTCGACGAGTTCGCCTGGGTGCTGCCGGTCCTGCACATCGGGGTCATCGGCATGCTGATCCTGACGCGCTGGTGGGACTTCTGGACCAGCTGACGCGACCGGCGGTACGACCTGCGGTGCGACCGGCGCAGCCCTTGCGGGAACCCGCGGAACCCTTGCGGGGCAAGGGCCCGGCCGCGTTGTCAGTGGGGTGACATAGGGTTTCGACCGTGGAGCCCGACCTGTTTACCGCCGCAGCCGAGGAACGCCAGGAGAAGGACCCCTCCGGGAGCCCCCTGGCCGTCCGGATGCGCCCGCGCACCCTCGACGAGGTCGAGGGCCAGCAGCATCTGCTGAAGCCGGGCTCACCCCTGCGCAGACTCGTCGGCGAGGGCGGCGGCGGCCCGGCCGGACCCTCCTCGGTGATCCTCTGGGGCCCGCCCGGCACCGGCAAGACGACCCTGGCGTACGTGGTCTCCAAGGCGACGAACAAGCGCTTCGTGGAGCTCTCCGCGATCACCGCGGGCGTCAAGGAGGTCCGCGCGGTCATCGAGGGCGCCCGCCGGGCCACCGGGGGGTACGGCAAGGAGACCGTCCTCTTCCTCGACGAGATCCACCGCTTCAGCAAGGCCCAGCAGGACTCCCTGCTGCCGGCCGTGGAGAACCGCTGGGTGACGCTGATCGCGGCGACCACGGAGAACCCGTACTTCTCGATCATCTCCCCGCTGCTGTCCCGCTCGCTGCTCCTCACCCTCGAACCGCTCACGGACGACGACCTGCGCGGGCTGCTCCGCCGGGCGCTCACCGACGAGCGAGGCCTCAAGGGGGCCCTCACCCTCCCCGAGGAGAGCGAGGAGCACCTGCTGAGGATCGCCGGCGGCGACGCGCGGCGCGCCCTCACCGCCCTGGAGGCCGCCGCCGGAGCGGCGCTCGACAAGAAGGACGCCGAGATCTCCCTCCAGACCCTGGAGGAGACCGTCGACCGGGCCGCGGTGAAGTACGACCGCGACGGCGACCAGCACTACGACGTGGCCAGCGCCCTGATCAAGTCGATCAGGGGCTCGGACGTCGACGCGGCACTGCACTACCTGGCCCGGATGATCGAGGCCGGCGAGGACCCCCGCTTCATCGCCCGTCGGCTGATGATCTCCGCCAGCGAGGACATCGGCCTGGCCGATCCGAACGCCCTGCCGGTGGCGGTCGCCGCCGCCCAGGCCGTCGCCATGATCGGCTTCCCCGAGGCCGCGCTCACCCTCAGCCACGCCACCATCGCCCTCGCCCTGGCCCCGAAGTCGAACGCCGCGACGACGGCGATCGGCGCCGCCATGGAGGACGTACGCAAGGGCCACGCGGGCCCCGTGCCGATGCACCTGCGGGACGGGCACTACAAGGGCGCGGCCAAGCTCGGCCACGCACAGGGGTACGTGTATCCGCACGACCTCCCCGAAGGCATCGCCGCCCAGCAGTACGCGCCCGAGGAACTGAAGGACCGGGAGTACTACACCCCGACCCGGCACGGCGCCGAGGCGCGCTACGCGGACGCGGTGGAATGGACCAGGAAACACCTCGGTCGAGGACGGTCCTGATCACCCTGTAGACTCTCCGCAGCGCTGCGTCCCGTGTCCGGCCTCCTTACACGAGGAAGTCGGCACCACCAGAACGGGACATGCAGTCGGAGCCCCCACCTCCGGGTGAGGAATCCAGGAGCGTCGCGCACCGTAGAAGGTGTCGCGGGCAGCCCACCACCCTTCCGGAATCCCGGGAAACGGTCGGTGGGCCACTCGCGTGCTGCACATGTGCCCAGCTCAGGGAGCGGCTGCCCAGCAGGTCCGTGAAGGACCCGAAGGGTTTCCCTGGCTGCGGATGCGACCTCCCCTAACCCTGGTGAAGCCGTATTCACATCAGAAATCACGAGGTGTTTGGTTCATGACGAACCAGTCCCGCCCCAAGGTCAAGAAGTCGCGTGCCCTCGGCATCGCGCTGACCCCGAAGGCCGTCAAGTACTTCGAGGCCCGCCCCTACCCGCCGGGCGAGCACGGCCGTGGCCGTAAGCAGAACTCGGACTACAAGGTCCGTCTGCTGGAGAAGCAGCGTCTGCGCGCGCAGTACGACGTGTCCGAGCGCCAGCTCGTCCGCGCCTACGAGCGTGCCGCCAAGACGCAGGGCAAGACCGGTGAGGCCCTGGTCATCGAGCTGGAGCGTCGTCTCGACGCCCTGGTTCTGCGTTCGGGCATCGCCCGCACGATCTACCAGGCCCGCCAGATGGTCGTGCACGGCCACATCGAGGTCAACGGCGGCAAGGTCGACAAGCCGTCGTTCCGCGTCAAGCCGGACGACGTCGTGATGGTCCGCGAGCGCAGCCGCAGCAAGACGCTGTTCGAGGTCGCCCGTGCCGGTGGGTTCGCCCCCGACGGTGAGACCCCGCGCTACCTCCAGGTGAACCTCGGCGCCCTGGCGTTCCGCCTGGACCGCGAGCCGAACCGCAAGGAGATCCCGGTGATCTGCGACGAGCAGCTCGTCGTCGAGTACTACGCCCGCTGATCAGGCGTACACAGCACCACCGGCCTCGCGCCTGCTCGTAGAGCGTCAGCCCGTCGTCTCCCCACCCTTGCGGGTGGGCGAGGCGGCGGGTTCTCGCATGTCCGGGGGTGCCGGGACGCCACGCGGCGCGGCCGACACGCCGAGTGCCTCCGGCCGGGTGCGGCCCAGCGCCCGGCCCACCGCCGCCTGCCGGCCCAGCCGCGCCCCGGCCCGTACGCACTCCTCGTACCGTTCGTCGCCCAGCCGCTCCCGAGCCATGGCCTCGCACTGCTCGTGCGGGGCGTTGTAGTAGGCCGAACCGAACAGGGGCAGGCCCACCGACGGCCACATCCGGGAGGCGGAGCCCTGGAGCACCGCCGCCTCGGCCGCGTCGCCCTCCGCCACGGTGACCAGCGCGAGCAGCTCCACCGCCAGGACCGTGCCGAGCAGGTCGTGGAAGGCATGGGTGATGTCCAGGCACTCCGTCAGCAGCTGCCGGGCGCCCGGCAGATCGCCCTCGGTCCAGGCCGCGTACGCCAGCACGAACAGCGCGTACGCCAGCGACCAGCGCTCCCCGTGGTCCACGCAGACCCGGCGCACCTCCTCGCACAGGCGCACCGCGTCCGGCAGCTCGCCCTGGAAGGCCAGCGCCATCGCCAGCTCCACCTGCGCCATCAGGACGTTGCTGTTCAGCTCGCCGATCTCGTGATAGCGGTCGAGCGCCGACCGCAGCAGGGTCTGCGCGCGGGGCATGTCGTCGGTGACGAGGGCCAGACAGCCGGTGCGGTGCTCGGCGTAGGCCAGCGCGGTCCGGTTCCCGGCGAGCTCCGCCGTCCGACGGCACTCGCCGAGCGCGGCGAACGCGGGCACGGTGTCGCCCTGGAGGATCGCCACATAGCCGAGCACCCACAGGGCCTTCAGCCGCGACCCCTCGTGCTCGGTGTCCAGGTCCAGACTGCGCTCCAGCCAGTGCCGCCCCTCCGACAGCCGCCCGCAGCCCACCCAGTAGAACCAGAGGGTCCCCGCGAGGTACTGGCCCAGATGCCCGTCGTCCGGCTCGCTCAGACAGTGCTCCAGGGCGCGGCGCAGATTCGGCAGCTCCGCCTCCACCCGCGCGGCCACCTCGCGCTGCCGCGGCGAGAACCAGTCCAGCTCGCCCCAGGTCGCCAGCCCCATGAACCAGTCGCGGTGCCGCCGCCGCAGCCGCGCCCCGTCGTCGGTGGCCTCCAGCCAGTCCGCGCCGTACGCCCGGATCGTGTCCAGCATCCGGTAGCGCACCCCCGCCGGCGTCTCCTCGCGGGTGATCACCGACTGGGCCAGCAGCTCGTGGAGCACGTCGAGGATGTTGTCGGGGTGCAGTCCGCCGCCCCCGCACACATACTCCACGGACTCCAGGTCGAACTGCCCGGCGAACACCGACAGCCGCGCCCACAGCAGCCGCTCCCGCGGTGTGCACAGCTCATGGCTCCAGCCGATCGCCGTACGCAGCGTCTGATGGCGCGGCAGCGTGTCGCGCCCACCGCCCGTCAGCAGCCGGAAACGGTCGTCCAGCCGGGCCAGCAACTGCGCGGGGGAGAGGGCCCGCAGTCGTCCCGCGGCCAGCTCCACGGCGAGCGGGACGCCGTCGAGCCGACGGCAGATCTCGTGGACGTCCGCGCGGTTGCCGTCGTGCAGCGTGAAACCCGGTGTGCCGGCGGCGGCGCGGTCCGCGAACAGCTCGGCCGCCTCCGGACCGGTCAGCGGCGCCAGCGGGAACACCCGCTCGCCCTCCACCGCGAGCGGCCTGCGCCCCACGGCGAGCACCCGCAGGCCCGCCGCGCGCCGCAGCAGCTCAGCGACCAGCGACGCGCACGCGTCGACCAGCTGCTCGAACCCGTCGAGCACGAGCAGGAGCTGCCGCTCGGCGAGATGGTCGAGCAGGACCTGGCGCGGCGGTCGCGAGGTGTGATCCGTCAGCCCCAGCGCCTCCACGACCGCGTACTCGACGAGGCCCGGCTCGCGCAGCTCGGCCAGCTCCACCCGCCACACCCCGTCGTCAGGACGGAGCCGGGCCGCCGCATGCGCCGCCAGCCGCGACTTGCCGACCCCGCCCGGGCCCGTCACCGTCACCAGCCGCGCGGTGCCGAGGGCCGCGTCGAGTCGCGTCAGTTCGGCCGCGCGGCCCACGAACGCGTTGAGCTCCAGGGGCAGATTGCCGGCCCGGTGACCGCCCGCCCCCGCACCGGAGGGCCGAGAACCCTGAGAAGACCGCATGAGCAACGGAGCGTACCCATCCATGAGCACTCCGTACAATCGCTTCGCGCGAGGACTGTCGCGGCGGGCGGTAATCCGGTACGGAGCCCCGGCCCCGGCGCGATAGGGTCGGAGGACGACTTTTCGATGGTGAGGCACGAGTTCAGGGAGCGGGTGCGCAGTGTCCGGTGGTGAGGTGGCCGGGATCCTGGTGGCCGTCTTCTGGGCGATCCTGGTCTCCTTCCTCGCGGTGGCACTCGCGAGGCTGGCCCAGACGCTCAGGGCGACCACCAAGCTCGTCGCGGACGTGACCGAACAGACGGTCCCGCTCCTCGCGGACGCCTCCGCGGCCGTGCGCTCCGCGCAGACCCAGATCGAGCGGGTCGACGCCATCGCAGCGGACGTCCAGGAGGTCACGTCGAACGCGTCGGCGCTCTCCTCGACCGTCGCCTCGACCTTCGGCGGCCCCCTGGTGAAGGTGGCGGCGTTCGGCTACGGCGTGCGCCGGGCCATGGGCGGCCGCCGCGAGGACGAGCCCGCCAAGCCCACGCGACGCACCGTGATCGTGGGCCGCACCGTCCCGTCGGCGCGACGGGGAAAGCGGAAGAAGGACTGACGCAGCGATGTTCCGCCGTACGTTCTGGTTCACCGCGGGCGCAGCCGCCGGTGTGTGGGCCACCACCAAGGTCAACCGCAAGATCAAGCAGCTGACGCCCGAGAGCCTCGCGGCCAGAGCCGCCGACAAGGCGATCGAGGCCGGCCACCGCGTCAAGGACTTCGCACTCGACGTCCGGGACGGCATGGTCCAGCGCGAGGCGGAACTCGGCGAGGCGCTCGGACTGAACGCCGACCCCGAACTGGCCTCCCCGCGCCGCCTCGCCGCCCTGGAGAGCGGCGAGGACCCGCAGCGCGGCGGGACCCCGAAGTACAGCAAGAACCCGACGTACGTCGAGAGGTCGACGTACTCGTACAACCGGAATGAGGACCACTGATGGAGTCGGCCGAGATTCGTCGCCGCTGGTTGAGCTTCTTCGAGGAGCGCGGGCACACCGTCGTCCCTTCGGCGTCGCTCATCGCGGACGACCCGACTCTGCTCCTGGTCCCGGCCGGCATGGTCCCCTTCAAGCCGTACTTCCTCGGTGAGGTCAAGCCCCCCTTCGCCCGCGCCACCAGCGTCCAGAAGTGCGTCCGTACGCCGGACATCGAAGAGGTCGGCAAGACCACCCGGCACGGCACGTTCTTCCAGATGTGCGGCAACTTCTCCTTCGGCGACTACTTCAAGGAAGGCGCCATCAAGTACGCCTGGGAGCTGCTGACCAGCCCCCAGGACAAGGGTGGTTACGGCCTGGAGCCGGAGAAGCTCTGGATCACCGTGTACCTGGAGGACGACGAGGCCGAGCGCATCTGGCACGAGGTCGTCGGCGTCCCCAAGGAGCGCATCCAGCGCCTGGGCAAGAAGGACAACTACTGGTCCATGGGCGTCCCGGGCCCCTGCGGCCCGTGTTCCGAGATCAACTACGACCGCGGCCCCGAGTTCGGCGCCGAGGGCGGCCCCGCCGTCAACGACGAGCGGTACGTGGAGATCTGGAACCTCGTCTTCATGCAGTACGAGCGCGGCGAGGGCACCTCGAAGGAGGACTTCGAGATCCTCGGCGACCTGCCGAGCCAGAACATCGACACCGGTCTCGGCCTCGAACGCCTCGCCATGATCCTGCAGGGCGTGCAGAACCTGTACGAGATCGACACCTCGATGGCCGTCATCAGGAAGGCCACCGAACTGACCGGTGTCGAGTACGGCGCCGCCCACGGCTCCGACGTCTCCCTGCGTGTGGTCACCGACCACATGCGGACGTCCGTGATGCTCATCGGCGACGGCGTCTCCCCGGGCAACGAGGGCCGCGGCTACGTGCTGCGCCGCATCATGCGCCGCGCCATCCGCAACATGCGGCTGCTCGGCGCCACCGGCCCGGTCGTCCAGGACCTCGTCGACGTCGTCATCGACATGATGGGCCGGCAGTACCCGGAGCTGGTCTCCGACCGCAAGCGCATCGAGACCGTCGCCCTCGCCGAGGAGGCCGCCTTCCTCAAGGCGCTGAAGGGCGGCACCAACATCCTCGACACCGCCGTCACGGAGACCAAGGCCTCCGGCGGCACGGTCCTCTCCGGAGACAAGGCCTTCCTGCTCCACGACACCTGGGGCTTCCCGATCGACCTCACCCTGGAGATGGCCTCCGAACAGGGCCTGTCCGTGGACGAGGACGGCTTCCGGCGCCTGATGAAGGAGCAGCGGGAGCGCGCCAAGGCCGACGCCAAGGCCAAGAAGACCGGGCACGCCGACATGGGCGCCTACCGCGAGATCGCCGACGCCGCCGGTGAGACCGACTTCATCGGCTACACCAGCACCGAGGGCGAGTCCACGGTCGTCGGCATCCTCGTCGACGGCGCCTCCTCGCCCGCCGCCACCGAGGGTGACGAGGTCGAGATCGTCCTCGACCGGACCCCGTTCTACGCCGAGGGCGGCGGCCAGATCGGTGACACCGGCCGCATCAGGATCGACACCGGTGCCGTGATCGAGGTCCGCGACTGCCAGAAGCCGGTCCCCGGGGTGTACGTCCACAAGGGCGTCGTCCAGGTCGGCGAGGTGACCGTCGGCGCCAAGGCGCAGGCCGTCATCGACGTGCGCCGCCGCACGGCCATCGCCCGCGCCCACTCGGCCACCCACCTGACCCACCAGGCCCTGCGTGACGCCCTCGGCCCGACGGCCGCCCAGGCCGGTTCCGAGAACCAGCCCGGCCGCTTCCGCTTCGACTTCGGCTCCCCGTCCGCCGTGCCCACGGCCGTGATGACGGACGTCGAGCAGAAGATCAACGAGGTGCTCACCCGCGACCTCGACGTGCACGCCGAGATCCTCAGCATCGACGAGGCCAAGAAGCAGGGCGCCATCGCCGAGTTCGGCGAGAAGTACGGCGAGCGTGTGCGCGTGGTGACCATCGGCGACTTCTCCAAGGAGCTGTGCGGCGGCACTCACGTGCACAACACCGCCCAGCTCGGCCTGGTCAAGCTGCTCGGCGAGTCGTCGATCGGTTCGGGCGTACGCCGTATCGAGGCCCTGGTGGGTGTCGACGCCTACAACTTCCTCGCCCGCGAGCACACGGTCGTCGCCCAGCTCCAGGAGCTGATCAAGGGCCGTCCGGAGGAGCTCCCGGAGAAGGTCTCCGCCATGCTCGGCAAGCTGAAGGACGCCGAGAAGGAGATCGAGAAGTTCCGCGCGGAGAAGGTCCTCCAGGCCGCCGCCGGTCTCGCCGGCTCCGCCAAGGACGTGCAGGGCATCGCCCTGGTCACCGGGCAGGTCCCGGACGGCACGGGCGCCGACGACCTGCGCAAGCTGGTCCTCGACGTACGCGGCCGTATCCAGGGCGGACGGGCCGTCGTGGTCGCCCTGTTCACCACTGTCAACGGCAAACCGCTCACCGTCATCGCCACCAACGAGGCCGCCCGTGAGCGCGGTCTCAAGGCCGGTGAACTGGTCCGTACGGCCGCCAAGACCCTCGGTGGCGGCGGTGGCGGCAAGCCCGACGTGGCCCAGGGCGGCGGTCAGAACCCGGCCGCCATCGGTGAGGCCGCCGACGCCGTCGAGCGGCTTGTGGCCGAGACCGCCAAGTGAGCGACGGCGAGCGGGTCATGCGCCGCGGCCGGCGGCTCGCCATCGATGTCGGGGACGCCCGGATCGGGGTCGCCTCCTGCGACCCCGACGGGATTCTCGCCACGCCGGTGGAGACCGTGCCGGGACGTGACGTCCCGGCCGCCCACCGGCGGCTGCGGCAACTCGTCGAGGAGTACGAGCCGATCGAGGTCGTCGTGGGGCTCCCTCGCTCCCTCAAGGGGGGCGAGGGCCCGGCCGCGGTCAAGGTCCGCGCGTTCGCACAAGAACTCGCACGCGCGATCGCACCCGTGTCGGTGCGCCTCGTGGACGAGAGGATGACCACAGTGACGGCCAGTCAGGGACTGCGCGCCTCGGGCGTGAAGTCCAAGAAGGGCAGATCGGTCATCGACCAGGTCGCAGCCGTGATCATTCTCCAACAGGCGCTGGAGTCCGAACGGGTGTCAGGTACATCTCCGGGCGAGGGCGTCGAAGTGGTCATCTGATCGCGGTACGGTAACGTTCCGCGCGATGCGGTGGTGTTCGAATAGCTTCCGCACAGGAGAAGAGGCGACGGAAGCCCAGCCACCGCGCGACCACCGCCTCGCGGCTCTAGGGGATCGATGACTGAGTATGGCCGGGGCCCAGGCTCCGAACCGTGGCATCCCGAGGACCCGTTGTACGGGGACGGCGGATGGGGAGGACAGGAGGCCCACGCGGCCCAGTCCCCCTACGGCGGCCAGCCGCAGCACTATCCGGAGCAGCCGCAGCAGCCGCAGTACGGCGACTGGGGCACGAGCCAGCAGGCCGACTACGACCAGGGGCAGCAGCAGTACGCCCAGGGACAGCAGCAGCACTACGTCCAGGGGCAGCAGCAGTACGGCGGTCATTCTCCGCAGCAGTACAACGACCAGGGTGGGCAGGGCTACCCCCATCAGGGTGGCGGACAGTACGACCAGAACGGTCAGCAGTACGACCAGAACGGCCAGCCGTACAACGGCGGCGGCTGGGACGCGGGCCAGCAGTACCAGCAGCAGCAACAAGCCCCGTACGGCGGTGACCCGAACGATCTCTACGGCGGCCAGGCCGTGGCGTACAACGGCGGGCAGCCCGACTACTACGGGACCCCGGACGCCTACCCCCCGCCGGAGCCACCGAGCCGTCGCCGCGCCGAACCGGAACCCGAAGCGGAACCGGAATCGCAGCGCACCGACTGGGACCCGGGACCGGACCAGGGCGAACACGCGTTCTTCTCGGGTGAGGACGACGACGAGGACGACACCGACGACGACCCGCAGAACCGCCGCCGTGGCAAAGGCGGTAAGGGCGGCAAAGGCGGTAAGGGAAGCAAGGGCAAAGGCGAGAAGAAGAGCAAGAACGGCTGCGCCTGCCTCGTGGTCTCCCTCGTCCTTCTCTCGGTGGGCGGTGGCGTCACCTATTTCGGCTACCAGTTCTATCAGAGCCGTTTCGGTTCGGCCCCCGACTACGCGGGCGAAGGAACCGGCGGCCAGGTGACGGTCGTCATTCCCAAGGGCGCCTTCGGATCGGTGATCGGCCAGAAACTGAAGGCGGCCGGCGTCGTCAAGAGCGTGGACGCCTTCGTGGCGGCCCAGGCGCAGAACGAGAACGGCGACAAGATCCAGGCGGGTTCCTATCTGCTGAAGAAGCAGATGTCCGCGGAAAGCGCTGTCGCGCTGATGCTCGATCCCAAGAGCCAGAACAATCTGGTCGTCAGGGAGGGGCAGCGCAACGTCACGGTGTACGAAGCGATCGACAAACAGCTCGATCTCTCCAAGGGCACCACCGCGGACGTCGCCAAGAAGAAGTACAGGAGCCTCGGGCTGCCGGACTGGGCGAACGACGACAGCGACATCAAGGATCCGCTGGAAGGATTCCTCTATCCGGCGACCTATCCCGCCGACAAGAACATGAAGCCCGAGACCGTCCTGAAGGACATGGTCGCGCAGGCCAACAAGGAGTACGCCAAGTACGACCTGGAGGCGAAGGCCAAGGACCTCGGCCTTGAGGACCCGCTGCAGGTCGTCACGGTCGCCAGCCTCGTCCAGGCCGAGGGCATCACGCACGACGACTTCAAGAAGATGGCGTCCGTCGTCTACAACCGGCTGAAGCCGACGAACGACGTCACCAACCAGAAGCTCGAATTCGACTCGACGTACAACTACCTCAAGGGTCAGAGCAAGATCGATATCTCGGTCGCCGAGATCCGCAACTTCGACGACCCGTACAACACGTACTTCTACAAGGGTCTTCCGCCCGGACCGATCGGGAATCCCGGCGACGAGGCGCTGCGGGCGGCGCTGAAGCCCGACGGCGGTGCGTGGATGTTCTTCATCTCCATCGACGGCAAGAAGACGGACTTCACCAAGACCCTGGCCGAGCACGAGAAGTTGGTTCAGAAATTCAATGAGCGGCGCAACAAGGACTGACGGGGACCGGCGGTGCCGAGCCGCCGTTCTCGGTTCCCCGATCGGCCATTCCCTTTCCCCGGTGCTGCATCGCGCCGCGTACGGGGAACTGGGTCTGCACGACTGGTCGTACGACCGTTTTGAGATCGACGAGGCGGCGCTGCCCGCATTCATCGGGAAACTCGGTCCCGAATGGGCCGGACTCTCGCTGACCATGCCGCTCAAGCGGGCGGTCATTCCGCTGCTCGACGAGGTCAGTGAGACCGCGGCCTCCGTCGAGGCCGTGAACACGGTGGTGTGCACCGAGGACGGCCGCCGCGTCGGCGACAACACCGACATCCCCGGGATCGTCGCCGCCCTGCGCGAGCGTGGCATCGAACAAGTGGAATCCGCGGCGATCCTCGGCGCGGGCGCCACCGCCTCCTCCGCGCTGGCCGCGCTCGCCCGTGTCTGCACGGGCGAGGTCGTCGCGTACGTCCGCAGCGAGGCGCGCGCCGCCGAGATGCGGCAGTGGGGCGAACGGCTCGACATCGAGGTGCGTACCGCGGACTGGTCGGACGCCGGACAGGCGCTGCGCGCGCCCCTGGTGATCGCCACCACCCCGGCGGGCACCACCGACGCCCTCGCCCCGTCCGTCCCCGAACGGCCCGCCACCCTCTTCGACGTCCTGTACGACCCCTGGCCGACCGACCTGGCGGCCCGCTGGTCCGCCTACGGAGGCGCCGTCGTCAGCGGGCTCGACCTGCTTGTACACCAGGCGGTGCTGCAAGTCGAGCAGATGACGGGCCTGGCTCCCGCCCCGGTCGACGCCATGCGGACGGCGGGGGAGAAGTCGCTCGCGGCCCGCCAGGACGGCCGATAGGATCCGGCTTTCGATTCCGCGGGGGGCGGGGTCGGGCGTATCTGAACATCGGGGGACAGATCCATGTACGTGACAGAGGCGTCCTGGAAGTCGGAGATATTCCAGTCCGTGGTGGGCTTCCTGCCGGACTGGGCACAGGGCACCGCGCTGGGGCTCTTCGTGCTCGCCGTCCTGACACCCTGGGCGCTCCGGACGAGGCGCAAGTTCGTCTACCACCGGGCGGTCCGCACGGGGCGGCCCATCCCCGAGTCGGCACGGTACGCACAGGGCCGCGGCGCGGACCACCTGGGCTCGTACGCCCCGCTGCCCCGGCAGGACGACCCCGCGGCGTGACTCGTACCGCCACCACGGCGTGAGCGGGGCGCGTCCGCCAGATGGACCTGGGGCCGGGCGCAGGGCGCGGACGTGGGAGGATCGGAGACGGCGGGCCCGGGCCGCGCACCCGGTCGCGCCGTCGCCGTACGCGAGGACGCGTGTACGCAGCAGCGTGTCCGTAGGAACAGGACACCGCACCAGGGCGCGAGCATGAGGAGCACCGTTGAGCAGGTTGCGCTGGCTGACCGCCGGGGAGTCCCACGGTCCGGCACTTGTGGCGACGCTGGAGGGTCTTCCCGCCGGCGTGCCGATCACCACGGAGATGGTGGCGGACCACCTGGCCCGGCGGCGCCTGGGTTATGGGCGCGGCGCGCGGATGAAGTTCGAGCGCGACGAGGTCACCTTCCTGGGCGGTGTCCGGCACGGACTGACCCTCGGCTCGCCGGTCGCGGTGATGGTCGGCAACACCGAGTGGCCCAAGTGGGAACAGGTCATGGCGGCCGACCCGGTCGACCCGCAGATCCTCGCCGAGCTGGCCCGCAACGCCCCGCTGACCCGGCCGAGGCCCGGCCACGCCGACCTCGCCGGGATGCAGAAGTACGGCTTCGACGAGGCACGGCCGATCCTGGAGCGGGCCTCGGCGCGGGAGACCGCGGCGCGGGTGGCGCTGGGCGCGGTGGCGCGCTCGTACCTGAAGGAGACGGCCGGCATCGAGGTCGTCTCGCACGTGGTGGAGCTGGCGGCGGCGAAGGCCCCCTACGGCGTCTACCCGACCCCCAACGACGTAGAGAAGCTGGACGCGGACCCGGTGCGCTGCCTGGACGCGGACGCGTCGAAGGCGATGGTCGCGGAGATCGACCAGGCCCACAAGGACGGCGACACGCTCGGCGGCGTCGTCGAGGTGCTGGCGTACGGGGTGCCGGTGGGCCTCGGTTCGCACGTGCACTGGGACCGGCGCCTCGACGCCCGTCTTGCGGCGGCGCTGATGGGCATCCAGGCGATCAAGGGCGTGGAGGTCGGGGACGGCTTCGACCTCGCGCGCGTACCCGGCTCCAAGGCGCACGACGAGATCGTCCAGACCGACGAGGGCATCCGGCGCACCTCGGGCCGCTCCGGCGGCACCGAGGGCGGGCTGACCACGGGCGAACTGCTGCGCGTACGGGCGGCGATGAAGCCCATCGCCACGGTGCCGCGGGCCCTGGCGACCATCGACGTGGCGACCGGCGAGGCCACCAAGGCGCACCACCAGCGCTCGGACGTGTGCGCGGTGCCCGCGGCCGGGATCGTCGCCGAGGCGATGGTCGCACTGGTTCTCGCGGACGCGGTGGCGGAGAAGTTCGGCGGCGACAGCGTGCCGGAGACCCGGCGCAACGTGCAGTCGTACCTGAAGAACCTGGTCGTGCGGTGACCGGTCCCAGGATCGTGCTGGTCGGCCCCATGGGCGTCGGCAAGTCCACGGTCGGAGCGATGCTCGCACAGCGGCTCGGCTGCCACTTCCGGGACACCGACGAGGACATCGTGGCCGAGCAGGGCCGCACCATCGCGGACATCTTCGTGGAGGAGGGCGAAGCGGCCTTCCGCGCCCTGGAGAAGCAGGCCGTGCGGCGGGCGCTCGCCGGACACGAGGGCGTACTGGCCCTCGGTGGCGGCTCCATCCTCGACGAGGACACCCGGGCGCTGCTCGCCGGACAGCCCGTCGTGTACCTCTCCATGGACGTCGAGGAGGCCGTGCAGCGCACCGGCCTGAACGCGGCCAGGCCGCTGCTCGCGGTCAACCCGCGCCGGCAGTGGCGCGAACTCATGGACGCCCGACGCCCGTTGTACGCGGGGGTCGCGAGCGCCGTGGTGGCCACCGACGGCCGTACCCCCGAAGAGGTCACCCGAGCGGTCCTCGACGCACTGGAGTTGAAGGAAGCATGAACGAGGCAGTGACGCGGATCCACGTCGGCGGTACGGCGGGCAGCGAGCCGTACGAGGTCCTGGTAGGCCGCCAACTCCTCGGTGAGCTGGGGCAGTTGGTGGGGGAGAGGGCCAAGCGGGTCGCGGTCATCCACCCCGAGGCGCTCGCCGAGACCGGTGAGGCCCTTCGCGCGGACCTCGCCGAGCAGGGCTTCGAGGCCGTCGCCATCCAGGTGCCCAACGCGGAGGAGGCCAAGACCGCCGAGGTCGCCGCGTACTGCTGGAAGGCGCTCGGACAGTCCGGCTTCACCCGCACCGACGTGATCATCGGCGTCGGCGGCGGGTCCACCACCGACCTGGCGGGCTTCGTCGCGGCGACCTGGCTGCGCGGAGTGCGCTGGATCGCCATCCCCACCACCGTGCTGGCCATGGTGGACGCGGCGGTCGGCGGCAAGACCGGCATCAACACCGCCGAGGGCAAGAACCTCGTCGGCGCCTTCTACCCGCCCGTCGGCGTGCTGTGCGACCTCGCCGCGCTCGAATCGCTGCCGGTCCACGACTTCGTGTCCGGGCTCGCCGAGATCATCAAGGCCGGCTTCATCGCCGACCCGGAGATCCTCACCCTCATCGAGGCCGACCCGCAGGGCGCCCGTACGCCCGCCGGACCGCACACCGCCGAACTCATCGAGCGCTCCATCAGGGTCAAGGCCGAGGTCGTCTCCTCCGACCTCAGGGAGTCCGGGCTGCGGGAGATCCTCAACTACGGGCACACCCTCGCCCACGCCATCGAGAAGAACGAGCGCTACGAGTGGCGGCACGGCGCCGCGGTCTCGGTCGGTATGCACTTCGCCGCCGAACTGGGCCGTCTCGCGGGCCGCCTCGACGACGCGACCGCGGACCGGCACCGCACGATCCTGGAGTCCGTCGGGCTGCCGCTGACCTACCGCTACGACCAGTGGCCCAAGCTCCTGGAGAACATGAAGGTCGACAAGAAGTCCCGCGGCGACCTCCTGCGCTTCATCGTCCTAGACGGACTGGCCAAGCCGACCGTCCTGGAGGGCCCGGACCCGGCGGTGCTCCTCGCCGCGTACGGCGAAGTGGGCGTATAGCTCCCCCGGGGCGGCACTTGCGCCGATTCGCCTGTGCCGACGGGCACTTCAGGCCGTTCCCGGCCGTTCACCAAACGGCGGCCGGGGACGGTACCGTTCGGTAGGCGAGCGGGGCAGGTGCCCCGCTGCCAGCGCCCATTGCCTGTACGAGACGGAGTGGCACCGGATGCAGCACGCAGTGGGGTCTCCGCTGCCGCCGCCCCATCAGCCGGGGCACGGACCGGCCGCAGGCTGGTCGGGGGCCGCACCACACCCGGGACCGCACCACCCCGGTCCGCACGCCGGTGTCCCCGCGGGTCCGCCGCCGGGCTTCGCCGGAGCGCAGCCGGGACCCGCGGCCCCGCACCCGCCGGGCCTTCCTCACCCGCAGGGCCCTCCGCATCCGCCGGGACACCCGCCCGCGCCGCAGCACGCCGTCCCGCACCACGCTCCCGTGCCGCCCACGCCGGACACCACGGGCCATGTCCAGCTGCCGCCGGGCGGTCCCGTGCCGATGCCGAGCGCGCCGCCCGCGACCGGCGTCCCCGACCCGACGTCCACGACGCTCGCCGTGCTGCTCATCGGGCCGGCGGGCGCGGGCAAGACGAGCGTCGCCAAGTACTGGGCGGACCACCGCAGGGTGCCCACGGCGCACATCAGCCTGGACGACGTCCGCGAATGGGTGCGCTCGGGCTTCGCCGACCCGCAGTCGGGGTGGAACGACATGTCGGAGGCGCAGTACCGGCTGGCCCGCCGTACCTGCGGTTTCGCGGCCCGCAACTTCCTGGCCAACAACATCTCCTGCATCCTCGACGACGCCGTCTTCCCCGACCGGCCCGTGGTGGGCCTCGGCGGCTGGAAGCGGCACGTCGGACCCGGCCTGCTCCCGGTCGTCCTCCTGCCGGGCCTGGAGATAGTCCTGGAGCGCAACGCGGAACGCTCCGGAAACCGCCGCCTCACCGACGAGGAGGTGGCCCGTATCCACGGCCGGATGGCCGGCTGGTACGGCTCGGGCCTCCCCATCATCGACAACTCCCAACTGGACGTCCCCCAGACGGCCCAAGTCCTGGACGAGGTCCTCTCCCGCTCGATCGCCAGCCCACCCCAGTGGTAGCCCCCTGCTGAAAAACCCTTCGCAGTGGCGCCCTGAAGGGGCGCGGGGAACTGCGCGACCAGCCCCCACGGCCCCGCACCCGGCA
This sequence comes from Streptomyces dioscori, assembly GCF_003024195.1. Taxonomy (GTDB): domain Bacteria; phylum Actinomycetota; class Actinomycetes; order Streptomycetales; family Streptomycetaceae; genus Streptomyces; species Streptomyces dioscori. The sequence goes on along the minus strand of NZ_KZ679049.1, from coordinate 131,451 downwards.
CACAACCCCCAGCCCCACCCCCTACTCCGCCCGGCCCCCTCAAACCAGCAAAATTCGAGCGAAGCTCATACGCTCAAACCATGCCAGAGGTGCACGAAACCCGCCGAGCCCGCCTAAGGGACCGCGTCAACGCAAGCGGCAGCGCCTCCGCGCTGGTCACCCGCCCGGCCAACGTCCGCTACCTCACCGGCGTGGCTCCACCCGGCGCGGCCCTCCTCCTGGGCAGGACCGAGGACCTGCTCGTACACGGCACCGCACCCGGCACGTCACCTGGCGCCGCCGCCGCGGACGGCCGCCCGGACGAGGCCCTGCGGATCCACACCCTGCCGAGCCCCGGCGGCGACCCCGCCGTGGCCGCCGCCGGCCTCGCCGCGGCCCAGGGCGCGGACTCCCTCGCCGTCGAGGAGCACCACCTCACCGTGGCCCGCCACCGGGCGATCGGTTCCGTGGCCCCCGCCCTGCGCCTCGCGGACGTCGGCGGAGCGGTCGAACAGCTGCGGGTGATCAAGGACGAGGAGGAGATCTCCTGTCTGCGCATCGGCGCGGAGATCGCCGACCAGGCGCTGGGCGAACTCCTGGAGTCGATCCTCGTCGGCCGCACCGAACGGCATCTCGCGCTGGAACTGGAACGCCGCCTCGTGGACCACGGCGCCGACGGACCGGCGTTCAGGACGTCGGTCGGCACGGGCCCGCACTCCGGGCGGCGCGGGCACCGGCCGACCGACCGCCGGGTCGAGGAGGGGGATTTCCTCTCCGTCTGTCTCGGGGCGACCTACCACGGATACCGCTGCGAGATCGGCCGCACCTTCGTCATCGGCACCTCTCCCGCGGACTGGCAGATCGAGCTGTACGACCTCGTCTTCGCATCCCAGAGGGCCGGCCGTGAGGCCCTGGTGCCCGGCGCCGCCTACCGTGACGTGGACCGCGCGGCCCGCCAGGTGCTGGACTCCGCCGGGCACACGGAGGGCCTTCCCGAGTCGACCGGACACGGTGTGGGGCTCGAAATCGACGAGGAGCCGCAGTTGGCCCCCGCGGCCATGGGTAAACTGGACGCTTGCGTGCCGGTCACCGTCGAACCGGGGGTCCACCTTCCGGGCCGGGGCGGTGTCAGGATCGATGACACGCTCGTCGTGCGCCCTGAGGCGGACGGCGGACCCGAGCTACTCACCATCACGACCAAGGAACTGCTCGCGCTCTAGTTTCGCAAGCCGCACAAGCCTCGACCGTATCGAGTGCTTCGACCGCTTCGAGCCGTGCGCGTGTTACCTGGGTCGTCCACGTCAGTCCAGGAGATTCCGCAACCGTGGCTTCCACGAACGACCTCAAGAACGGCCTGGTGCTCAAGCTCGACGGGGGCCAGCTCTGGTCCGTCGTCGAGTTCCAACACGTCAAGCCCGGCAAGGGCCCCGCATTCGTGCGCACCAAGCTGAAGAACGTGCTTTCCGGCAAGGTCGTCGACAAGACGTTCAACGCCGGCGTCAAGGTCGAGACGGCCACTGTCGACAAGCGCGACATGCAGTTCTCGTACATGGACGGCGAGTACTTCGTCTTCATGGACATGCAGACCTACGACCAGCTCATGGTCGACCGCAAGGCCGTCGGTGACGCCGCCAACTTCCTGATCGAGGGCTTTACCGCCACCGTGGCGCAGCACGAGGGCGAGGTGCTCTTCGTCGAGCTGCCGGCCGCCGTCGAGCTCGTCGTCCAGGAGACGGAGCCGGGCGTCCAGGGCGACCGTTCCACGGGTGGCACCAAGCCCGCCACCCTGGAGACCGGTCACCAGATCAACGTCCCGCTCTTCATCACCACCGGTGAGAAGATCAAGGTCGACACCCGCACGAGCGACTACCTCGGCCGGGTGAACAGCTAACCGTGGCTGCCCGCAATACGGCCCGCAAGCGCGCCTTCCAGATCCTCTTCGAGGGTGACCAGCGAGACGTCGACGTCCAGACGGTCCTCGCGGACTGGATCAGGCACTCCAGGACCGACACCCGGCAGCCGCCCGTGAGCGAGTTCACGATGGTGCTGGTCGAGGGCTACGCGGATCACGCGCGGCGCATCGACGAGCTGATCTCGCAGTACTCCGTGGACTGGACGATCGACAGGATGCCGGTCGTCGACCGCAACATCCTGCGGCTCGGTGCGTACGAACTGATCTGGGTGGACGAGACCCCGGACGCGGTCGTGCTCGACGAGGCGGTGCAGTTGGCCAAGGAGTTCTCCACGGACGACTCGCCCGCGTTCGTGAACGGGCTGCTCGGCCGGTTCAAGGAGCTCAAGTCCTCCTTGCGCCGGGACGACGCCTGAGCCTCGGCGCTCCACTTCGCACGGTTCGTTCTCGTGTGCGGGTCGCTGGGGGCTGAGCGCGCCGTTCCCCGCGCCCCTGAGGTACGCCGGAGGGCCCCCAGTGACGAACTGGGGGCCCTCCGGCGTACCCGCTGCCGCCTCGGGGCCGTACGGGGCGTGGAAACGCCCTCGGGGTGGCCGGAACCAGCTGGTTCCGGCCACCCCGAGGGCACGTTTCTTCTCAGTGCTGGTGCGGGTCAGCCCTCGTCGTGGGAGACCGCGCGGCGCGCGTCCGCGTCCAGGACGCCCCAGCTGATCAGCTGCTCGGTGAGGACCGAGGGCGACTGGTCGTAGATGACGGCCAGAGTGCGCAGGTCGTCCTGGCGGATCGACAGCACCTTGCCGTTGTAGTCGCCGCGCTGGGACTGGATCGTCGCCGCGTAGCGCTGCAGGGGGCCCGCCTTCTCGGCCGGGACGTGGGCCAGTCGCTCCAGGTCGAGGACCAGCTTCGGCGGCGGCTCGGCGGCCCCGCCCGGCGTGGTGCCCGGCAGCAGCTCCTGCACGGGAACGCCGTAGAAGTCCGCCAGCTCGGCAAGACGCTGCACGGTCACGGCGCGGTCGCCGCGCTCGTACGAACCGACCACGACCGCCTTCCAGCGGCCCTGGGACTTCTCCTCGACGCCGTGGAGGGAAAGGCCCTGCTGGGTACGGATGGCGCGGAGCTTGGCCCCGAGCTGTTTGGCGTATTCGCTGGACATATAGCTCCCCGGACACTGTGTCGACGTGCGGCTCGGCCGCGCGGCTGGTGACTCACTGTGAGGTTACGCAGCGTGACTCTGGCTCGTCAAGCCGAATGGTCCGGACCGGTCTCCCCGTGGCGGCGGAGCACGGCCGGGACGAGGGGGGTGATCAGGGGCATTGCCGGGCTGGTACCGTGGATGGCGCAATTCCGACGTCCTTTAATGATCCGTCCCGAGAGGCGGAGAAGGAGGTCCGTTTCCTATGGACACCGAACAGCAGAAGCAGCAGTACGCGACCGATGCGCGGCCCGTTCTTGAGGCGCCCGACATCGCGCGGGTCCTGACCCGCATCGCCCACGAGATCGTCGAGCGCGCCAAGGGCGCCGAGGACGTGGTGCTCCTGGGCATCCCCACCCGGGGCGTGCACCTGGCCCAGCGGCTCGCCGTCAAGCTCCAGGAGATCACCGACCGCCGGATCCCGGTCGGCTCCCTCGACATCACCATGTACCGCGACGACCTGCGCATGCACCCGCCGCGCGCGCTGGCCCGCACCGACATCCCCAGTGACGGCATCGACGGCAGACTGGTTGTCCTCGTCGACGACGTGCTCTTCTCCGGCCGCACCATCCGCGCCGCCCTCGACGCGCTGAACGACATCGGCCGCCCGCGTGCCGTGCAGCTCGCGGTCCTCGTCGACCGCGGCCACCGCGAACTCCCGATCCGCGCCGACTACGTCGGCAAGAACCTCCCCACGTCGTTGCGGGAGACGGTCAAGGTCCAGCTCGCCGAGGAGGACGGCCGGGACACCGTGCTGCTCGGTGTGAAGCAGACCTCCCAGGGCGGGCAGCCGTAGCCCTGCGGCGTACGGCCGTCGCCGTGCGCCGGGCCCGCGCGCGCCCCTGCCCGCCCCGGCCGTGCCCACCGGCACGTCCGGACGCCCGCTTCCCGACCTGAACCGCCTTGTGCCGCCTGCCTTGTGCCTTCTGCCTTACGGAGCCTGAAAGATGCAGCGTCATCTCATCTCGGCCGCCGACCTCACCCGCGACGACGCCGTCCTGATCCTCGACACCGCCGAGGAGATGGCCCGGGTCGCCGACCGGCCGATCAAGAAGCTGCCGACCCTGCGCGGCCGCACCGTCGTCAACCTGTTCTTCGAGGACTCCACCCGCACCCGGATCTCCTTCGAGGCCGCCGAGAAGCGGCTGTCCGCGGACGTCATCAACTTCACCGCCAAGGGCTCCAGCGTCTCCAAGGGCGAGTCCCTGAAGGACACCGCCCAGACCCTGGAGGCGATGGGCGTCGACGCCGTCGTCATCCGGCACGGCGCCTCCGGAGCCCCGTACCGCCTCGCGACCTCCGGCTGGATCGACGCCGCCGTCATCAACGCGGGCGACGGCACCCACCAGCACCCCACCCAGGCCCTGCTCGACGCCTTCACCATGCGGCGCCGGCTCGTCGGCCGCGACGAGGGCCTCGGCCAGGACCTCTCCGGCCGGCGCATCACGCTCGTCGGCGACATCCTGCACAGCCGGGTCGCCCGCTCGAACGTCGACCTGCTGCACACCCTCGGCGCCGAGGTCACCCTCGTCGCCCCGCCGACCCTGGTGCCGGTCGGCGTCGAGTCCTGGCCCTGCGAGGTCTCGTACGACCTCGACCGGACGCTGTCCAAGTCCGACGCCGTGATGCTGCTGCGCGTGCAGCGCGAGCGGATGAACGCGGCGTTCTTCCCGACCGAGCGCGAGTACTCACGGCGCTACGGCCTCGACGGCGACCGCATGGCGAAGATGCCCGAGCACGCCATCGTGATGCACCCCGGGCCGATGGTCCGCGGCATGGAGATCACCGCCGAGGTCGCCGACTCGGACCGCTGCACCGCCATCGAGCAGGTCGCCAACGGGGTCTCGATCCGGATGGCCGTCCTGTACCTGCTGCTCGGTGGCAACGAACCCGCCGCCACCCACACCCGTACCGAGGAGAAGTAAGTCACATGAGCAAGATTCTGATCCGTGGTGCGAAGGTGCTCGGCGGCGAGCCGCAGGACGTGCTGATCGACGGCGACACGATCGCGGAGGTCGGCAGCGGGCTGTCCGCCGAGGGCGCCGAGGTCGTCGAGGCCGACGGCAAGGTGCTCCTGCCGGGGCTCGTCGACCTGCACACCCATCTGCGCGAGCCCGGCCGCGAGGACTCCGAGACGGTCCTGACCGGTACGCGCGCCGCCGCGAGCGGCGGCTACACCGCCGTGTTCGCCATGGCCAACACCTTCCCCGTCGCCGACACCGCCGGAGTCGTCGAGCAGGTCTACCGGCTCGGCCGGGAACACGGCTACTGCGACGTCCAGCCCATCGGGGCCGTCACCGTCGGCCTGGAGGGCAAGAAGCTCGCCGAACTGGGCGCCATGCACGAGTCCGCCGCTGGCGTCACCGTCTTCTCGGACGACGGCAAGTGCGTCGACGACGCCGTGATCATGCGCAGGGCCCTGGAGTACGTGAAGGCCTTCGGCGGCGTCGTCGCCCAGCACGCCCAGGAGCCCCGCCTCACCGAGGGCGCCCAGATGAACGAGGGCGTCGTGTCCGCGGAACTGGGACTCGGCGGCTGGCCCGCGGTCGCCGAGGAGTCGATCATCGCCCGGGACGTGCTGCTCGCCGAGCACGTCGGCTCCCGCGTCCACATCTGCCACCTGTCGACCGCCGGGTCCGTCGAGATCGTCCGCTGGGCCAAGTCCCGCGGCATCGACGTGACCGCCGAGGTCACCCCGCACCACCTCCTCCTCACGGATGAGCTGGTGCGCTCCTACAACCCGGTCTACAAGGTCAACCCGCCGCTGCGCACCGAGCGCGACGTGCTGGCCCTGCGCGAGGCGCTCGCCGACGGCACGATCGACATCGTCGCCACCGACCACGCCCCGCACCCGCACGAGGACAAGGACTGCGAGTGGGCCGCCGCCGCCATGGGCATGGTGGGCCTCGAAACCGCGCTCTCGGTGGTCCAGCGGACGATGGTCGAGGCCGGGCTGCTCGACTGGGCCGGCGTCGCCGACCGCATGTCCCGCAAGCCCGCCGAGATCGGCCGGGCGCAGGGGCACGGCCGCCCCGTCTCGGCAGGTGAGCCCGCCAACCTCACGCTGGTGGACACCGCATACCGTGGTGAGGTGGACCCCGCGGGCTTCGCATCGCGCAGCCGCAACACTCCGTACGAGGGTCGTGAGCTGCCGGGCCGTGTCACGCACACGTGGCTGCGGGGCAGGGCCACGCTCGTCGACGGGAAGCTCGCGTGACATCACTCACCCCCTTTGCAGCGCAGATCGCCACGGAACTCACCACGGGCCGCGCCGTCGGCCTCGCGGCGGAGCAGAAGTCCGCCGAGGTGACCGACTGGGCCGCCCGTATCGGCTGGCTCGTCGGCCTGGTCCTGTTCATCGCGCTCGTCTACTGGCTGATGCGCGAGGGCTGGAAGTGGCGCGGCACCCTCCAGGGCGACCTGCCCGAGCTGCCCGTCGTGCCGAGTGAGCCCGGTGCGGCCAGACTGACCATGAGCGGCCGCTACCACGGCTCGACGACGGCCGGGCAGTGGCTCGACCGCATCGTGGCGCACGGCCTGGGCACCCGCAGCAGGGTCGAGCTGACCCTGACGGACGCGGGCCTGGACGTCGTACGCCCCGGAGCGGCCGACTTCTTCGTCCCCCGTGAGCGACTGCGCGAGGCCCGGCTCGACAAGGGCATCGCGGGCAAGGTCCTCTCCGAGGGCGGCCTGCTCGTCGTCACCTGGGAACACGGCGACAAGCTGATCGACTCAGGATTCCGCTCCGACCACGCGGCGGAGCACAACGAATGGGTCGACACCCTGAACCACATGACCGACCAGAGCAGCGACATCGACCAGAGCAGCGACACGGAAGGCGCACGATGACCACCTCCGACCAGGGAACCGCCTCGCAGCGGCAGAAGGCGGCTCCCGCCGTACTCGTTCTGGAGGACGGCCGGACCTTCCGCGGCCGTGCCTACGGGGCCGTGGGGGTGACCTTCGGCGAAGCGGTGTTCTCCACCGGCATGACCGGCTACCAGGAGACCCTCACCGACCCGTCGTACCACCGCCAGGTCGTCGTGATGACCTCCCCGCACATCGGCAACACCGGCATCAACGACGAGGACATGGAGTCCAGGAAGATCTGGGTCTCCGGCTACGTCGTACGCGACCCCGCGCGCGTGCCCTCCAACTGGCGCTCCCGGCGCTCGCTGGACGAGGAGCTCGCCGCGCAGGGCGTCGTGGGCATCAGCGGCATCGACACCCGCGCGCTCACCCGCCATCTGCGCGAGCGCGGCGCCATGCGCGTCGGCATCTTCTCCGGCAGCGCGCTGCCCGACGAGGGCGCCATGCTCACCGAGGTGCGCCAGGCCCCCGAGATGAAGGGCGCCAGCCTCTACGAAGAGGTCGCCACCAAGGAGGCGTACGTCGTCCCCGCCGTCGGTGAGAAGAAGTTCACCGTCGCCGCGATCGACCTCGGCATCAAGGGCATGACCCCGCACCGCATGGCCGAGCGCGGCATCGAGGTGCACGTGCTGCCCGCCACCGCGACCGTCGAGGAGATCTACGCGATCGCCCCCGACGGCGTGTTCTTCTCGAACGGCCCCGGCGACCCCGAGCAGGCCGAACACCCCGTCGCCCTCATGCGCGCCGTGCTGGAGCGGAAGACGCCCCTGTTCGGCATCTGCTTCGGCAACCAGATCCTCGGCCGCGCCCTCGGCTTCGGCACCTACAAGCTGAAGTACGGCCACCGGGGCATCAACCAGCCCGTGCAGGACCGGACGACCGGCAAGGTCGAGGTCACCGCGCACAACCACGGCTTCGCCGTCGACGCGCCGCTCGACCAGGTCTCCGAGACCCCCTACGGGCGGGCCGAGGTCAGCCACGTCTGCCTGAACGACCAGGTCGTCGAGGGGCTCCAGCTGCTCGACCAGCCCGCGTTCAGCGTCCAGTACCACCCCGAGGCGGCCGCGGGCCCGCACGACGCCGCCTACCTGTTCGACCGCTTCACGTCTTTGATGAACACCGCTTCGACGAACACAGTCCAGATGGAGGGCCAGCGTGCCTAAGCGCTCCGATATCCAGTCCGTCCTGGTCATCGGCTCCGGCCCGATCGTCATCGGCCAGGCCGCCGAGTTCGACTACTCCGGCACCCAGGCCTGCCGCGTCCTCAAGGCCGAGGGCCTGCGGGTGATCCTGGTCAATTCCAACCCCGCGACGATCATGACCGACCCGGAGATCGCCGACGCCACGTACGTCGAGCCGATCACCCCGGAGTTCGTCGAGAAGATCATCGCCAAGGAGCGCCCCGACACGCTCCTGCCGACGCTGGGTGGCCAGACGGCCCTCAACACCGCGATCTCCATGCACGAGCAGGGTGTGCTGGAGAAGTACGGCGTCGAACTGATCGGCGCCAACGTCGAGGCCATCAACAAGGGCGAGGACCGCGAACTCTTCAAGGGCGTCGTCGAGGCCGTCCGCGAGAAGATCGGCCACGGCGAGTCCGCCCGCTCGGTCATCTGCCACACCATGGACGACGTCCTGGGCGGTGTCGACACGCTCGGCGGCTACCCCGTCGTCGTGCGCCCCTCCTTCACCATGGGCGGCGCCGGATCCGGCTTCGCCCACGACGAGGAGGAGCTGCGCCGCATCGCAGGGCAGGGCCTCACGCTCTCCCCGACCACCGAGGTGCTCCTGGAGGAGTCCATCCTCGGCTGGAAGGAGTACGAGCTGGAGCTGATGCGCGACAAGCACGACAACGTCGTGGTCGTCTGCTCCATCGAGAACTTCGACCCGATGGGCGTCCACACCGGCGACTCCATCACCGTCGCGCCCTCGATGACACTCACCGACCGCGAGTACCAGCGGCTGCGCGACATCGGCATCGCGATCATCCGCGAGGTCGGCGTCGACACCGGCGGCTGCAACATCCAGTTCGCGGTCAACCCCGACGACGGCCGCATCATCGTCATCGAGATGAACCCCCGCGTCTCGCGCTCCTCGGCCCTCGCGTCGAAGGCCACCGGTTTCCCGATCGCCAAGATCGCCGCCAAGCTCGCCGTCGGCTACACGCTCGACGAGATCCCGAACGACATCACGGAGAAGACCCCGGCGTCCTTCGAGCCGACCCTCGACTACGTGGTCGTCAAGGCACCCCGGTTCGCCTTCGAGAAGTTCCCCTCCGCAGACTCCACGCTGACCACGACCATGAAGTCGGTCGGCGAGGCCATGGCGATCGGCCGCAACTTCACCGAGGCCCTGCAGAAGGCGCTGCGCTCACTGGAGAAGAAGGGCAGCCAGTTCACGTTCGTCGGCGAGCCCGGCGACAAGGCCCTTCTTCTGGAAGAGGCGATCAGGCCGACCGACGGCCGCATCAACTCCGTCATGCAGGCCATCCGCGCGGGCGCCACGCCCGAGGAGGTCTTCGACGCGACCCGGATCGACCCCTGGTTCGTGGACCAGCTGTTCCTGATCAAGGAGCTCGCGGACGAACTGGCCGCCGCCGACAAGCTGGAGCCCGCGCTCCTCGCCGAGGCCAAGCGGCACGGCTTCTCCGACGTCCAGATCGGCGAGATCCGGGGCCTGCGCGAGGACGTCGTCCGCGAGGTGCGCCACGCGCTGGGCGTACGGCCGGTCTACAAGACGGTCGACACCTGCGCCGCCGAGTTCGCCGCGAAGACGCCGTACTTCTACTCCTCGTACGACGAGGAGACCGAGGTCGCCCCGCGCGAGAAGCCCGCGGTGATCATCCTCGGCTCCGGTCCGAACCGCATCGGCCAGGGCATCGAGTTCGACTACTCCTGCGTCCACGCCTCCTTCGCGCTGAGCGACGCGGGCTACGAGACCGTGATGGTCAACTGCAACCCGGAGACCGTCTCCACGGACTACGACACCTCCGACCGGCTGTACTTCGAGCCGCTCACCCTGGAGGACGTACTGGAGATCGTCCACGCGGAGACGCTGGCCGGACCGGTCGCGGGCGTGATCGTCCAGCTCGGCGGCCAGACCCCGCTCGGCCTGTCGCAGGCGCTCAAGGACAACGGCGTCCCGGTCGTCGGCACCCCGCCCGAGGCCATCCACGCCGCCGAGGACCGCGGCGCCTTCGGCCGGGTGCTCGCCGAGGCCGGACTGCCCGCGCCGAAGCACGGCACCGCCACCACCTTCGCCGGCGCCAAGGCCATCGCGGACGAGATCGGCTACCCCGTCCTCGTCCGGCCGTCGTACGTCCTCGGCGGACGCGGCATGGAGATCGTGTACGACGAGGCGCGGCTCGCCTCGTACATCGAGGAGTCCACCGAGATCAGCCCCTCCCGGCCGGTCCTGGTCGACCGCTTCCTGGACGACGCGATCGAGATCGACGTGGACGCCCTGTACGACGGCCACGAGCTGTACCTCGGCGGCGTCATGGAGCACATCGAGGAGGCCGGCATCCACTCCGGCGACTCGGCGTGCGCCCTGCCCCCGATCACCCTCGGCGGCTTCGACATCAAGCGGCTGCGCGCCTCGACCGAGGCCATCGCCAAGGGCGTCGGCGTCCGCGGACTGATCAACATCCAGTTCGCGCTGGCCGGGGACATCCTCTACGTCCTCGAAGCCAACCCGCGTGCCTCGCGCACGGTCCCCTTCACCTCGAAGGCGACCGCGGTGCCGCTCGCCAAGGCCGCCGCCCGGATCTCGCTGGGCGCGACCGTCGCCGAGCTGCGCGCCGAGGGGCTGCTGCCGGCCGTCGGCGACGGCGGTGAGCTGCCGCTGGACGCGCCGATCTCCGTCAAGGAGGCCGTCATGCCGTGGTCGCGCTTCCGCGACATCCACGGCCGCGGTGTCGACACCATCCTCGGCCCGGAGATGCGCTCCACCGGCGAGGTCATGGGCATCGACTCGATGTTCGGCACGGCGTACGCGAAGTCCCAGGCGGGCGCGTACGGGCCGCTGCCGACGAAGGGGCGCGCCTTCATCTCCGTCGCCAACCGCGACAAGCGCTCGATGATCTTCCCGGCCCGTGAACTCGTCGCCCACGGCTTCGAGCTGTTCGCCACGTCCGGCACGGCCGAGGTGCTCAGGCGCAACGGCATCAACGCCACGGTCGTGCGCAAGCAGTCCGAGGGCGAGGGCCCGAACGGCGAGAAGACGATCGTCCAGCTCATCCACGAGGGCGGCGTCGACCTCATCGTGAACACGCCGTACGGCACCAGTGGCCGTCTCGACGGCTACGACATCCGTACGGCCGCCGTGGCCCGTTCCGTGCCCTGCCTGACGACCGTCCAGGCGCTCGCCGCGGCCGTCCAGGGCATCGACGCGCTCACCCGTGGAGACGTGGGCGTGCGGTCCCTGCAGGAACACGCGGAGCACCTGACCGCTGCCCGCGACTGAGCGTCGTGCTTGCCGCGGGTGTCTGGTCCGCGGGTCCGTCGTGGCTGGTCGCGCAGTTCCCCGCGCCCCTTCGGGGGCTCTGGCCCACCTTGAGGGGGACACCTAGGAAGGTGTCCCCCTCATTCATGAGGTTCTTGATGAGGAAACCGACCATGTACAAGCTCTTTTTCCGGCTCGCGTTCCGGCGTATGGATCCCGAGCAGGCCCATCACCTCGCCTTCCGGTGGATCCGGCTGGCCGTCCGGATCCCCGTCCTGCGGACCTTCGTCGCCGCCGTGCTCGCGCCCCGCTACGAGGAGCTGCGGACCGAGGCGTTCGGGCTGCGGATGCACGGCCCGTTCGGGCTCGCGGCGGGCTTCGACAAGAACGCCGTCGCGATCGACGGCCTGTCGATGCTCGGCTTCGACCACGTCGAGATCGGCACGGTCACGGGGGAGGCGCAGACCGGCAACCCCAGGAAGCGGCTGTTCCGCCTCGTGCCGGACCGCGCGCTGATCAACCGCATGGGCTTCAACAACGAGGGCTCCGAGGCCGTGGCGGAGCGCCTGAGGGCCCGTACGCCCGTCTTCAGGACCGTCGTGGGCGTCAACATCGGCAAGACCAAGGTCGTCCCCGAGGAGGAGGCCGCCGCCGACTACGTGAAGTCCGCCGAGCGGCTGGCCCCGTACGCCGACTACCTCGTGGTCAACGTCAGCTCCCCGAACACGCCCGGACTGCGCAACCTCCAGGCCACCGAGTCGCTGCGGCCCCTGCTCACCGCCGTGCGCGAGGCCGCGGACCGCACCGTCACCACGCGCCGGGTGCCGCTGCTCGTGAAGATCGCGCCGGACCTGGCGGACGAGGACGTGGACGCCGTCGCCGACCTCGCTGTCGAGCTGGGCCTGGACGGGATCATCGCCACGAACACCACCATCGCGCGCGAGGAGCTGGGGCTGCGCTCCGACGCCTCCCTCGTCACGGAGACCGGCGGGCTGTCCGGCGCACCGCTCAAGACGCGCTCCCTGGAGGTGCTGCGGCGCCTCTACGCGCGCGTGGGGGACCGGATCACCCTCGTGGGCGTCGGCGGCGTGGAGAACGCCGAGGACGCCTGGCAGCGCATCCTGGCCGGCGCCACGCTGGTCCAGGGCTACAGCGCCTTCATCTACGAAGGCCCCTTCTGGGGACGCGGCATCCACAAGGGCCTCGCCGCACGCCTGCGTACGAGCCCGTACGCCACCCTCGCCGACGCGGTCGGCGCCGACGTCAGGAAAACGAGGAGCACGGTATGAGCCTGCTGAACGGTGAGGGCCCCGAGCCCTTCGGCGCCCGGCTGCGCCGCGCCATGGACGAGCGGGGTCCCCTGTGCGTCGGGATCGACCCGCACGCCTCCCTGCTCGCAGACTGGGGCCTGAACGACGACATCGGTGGCCTGGAGCGCTTCAGCCGAACCGTCGTCGAGGCGCTGGCCGACCGGGTCGCCGTCCTGAAGCCGCAGAGCGCGTTCTTCGAGCGCTTCGGGTCGCGCGGTGTCGCCGTCCTGGAGAAGTCGGTCGAGGAGGCGCGCGCGGCCGGGGCGCTGGTCGTCATGGACGCCAAGCGCGGTGACATCGGCTCGACCATGGCGGCGTATGCCGCCGCCTTCCTTGAGAAGGGCTCACCGCTGTTCTCCGACGCGCTGACGGTCTCGCCGTACCTCGGCTACGGATCGCTGAAGCCGGCGGTCGAACTCGCCCGGGAGAGCGGCTCGGGGCTGTTCGTGCTCGCCCTGACCTCCAACCCGGAGGGCGCCGAGGTACAGCACGCGGTACGCCCCGAGGACACCGCCCTGCGGAACGTGGGCGCGACCATGCTGGCGCACCTCGCCGAGGAGAACGCCGACCAGACCCCGATGGGCTCCTTCGGGGCGGTCGTCGGCGCCACGCTCGGCGATCTCTCCTCGTACGACCTCGCCATCAACGGCCCGCTCCTCGCTCCCGGCATCGGCGCCCAGGGCGCGACCCCGGCCGACCTTCCCCGGGTCTTCGGAGCGGCGGTGCGCCAGGTGGTGCCGAACGTCAGCCGGGGTGTTCTGCGTCACGGACCCGACCTCGGCGCGCTACGCGCGTCGTCGGACCTCTTCGCGGAGGAGATCAGGGCGGCGGTGGAGGCGGCCTGAGGACTTCGGCGCGCGTCTTCCGGACGTCCCGCGTCTGAATACATGCTCAAATCCGGGGAGTTTTGTCGTAAATGTCGGACTCGACAGAGGCTGACCAGGACTTTTCCTCTGTTCTCGCTGACTCCGGCGGACTTGCCCGCTAGTCTCCGACCAGAGTCAACGGGCAGAAGTGTTGTCCGTTGCTCGCCAGGTGTGGGGCGACCAGCTTCCTCACCGGTCCGTATCCGACAGTTCGACATCCGAGGTGACGTAGGCGTGGCTCTTCCGCCCCTTACCCCTGAACAGCGCGCAGCCGCGCTCGAAAAGGCCGCCGCGGCTCGCCGGGAGCGGGCCGAGGTCAAGAATCGACTCAAGCACTCCGGCGCCTCGCTCCACGAGGTCATCAAGCAGGGTCAGGAGAACGACGTCATCGGAAAGATGAAGGTCTCCGCTCTCCTGGAGTCCCTGCCGGGCGTGGGCAAGGTCCGCGCCAAGCAGATCATGGAACGGCTCGGGATCTCCGAGAGCCGCCGTGTGCGAGGTCTTGGCTCCAATCAGATCGCCTCCTTGGAGCGCGAGTTCGGCGGCGGTGCGGCCTGACGTTCTCAGGCACCCCTGAGAACCTGGATAATCACCGCATGGCTGCAACACCCCGGGGGACGACCCCCGTATCCCCGGACGTAGGTCCGCGGCTGACCGTGCTCTCCGGCCCCTCAGGGGTCGGCAAGAGCACGGTCGTCGCTCATATGCGCAAAGAACATCCCGAGGTCTGGCTCTCGGTGTCGGCGACGACCCGCAGGCCGCGCCCCGGCGAGAAGCACGGTGTCCACTACTTCTTCGTCAGCGACGAGGAGATGGACAAGCTGATCGCCAACGGCGAGCTTCTCGAATGGGCGGAGTTCGCGGGCAACCGCTACGGGACACCGCGCGACGCCGTGCTCGCACGCCTGGAGTCGGGCGAGTCGGTCCTCCTGGAGATCGATCTCCAGGGTGCCCGGCAGGTCCGCGAGTCCATGTCCGACGCCCAGCTGGTGTTCCTGGCCCCTCCATCCTGGGAGGAGCTGGTGCGCCGGCTCACCGGGCGGGGCACCGAGCCGCCCGAGGTGATCGAGCGCCGGCTGGGCGCCGCCAAGATCGAGCTGGCGGCCGAGCCGGAGTTCGACACCACCCTGGTCAACACCTCCGTCGAGGACGTGGCGCGCGAGCTGCTAGCCTTGATGGAAGTTGTTTGATCTTTCAGGATCACCTTTAAGGTCGATTTCCACCTTTCGGAAGGCAGAGCGTGTCCTCTTCCATCACCGCGCCCGAGGGCATCATCAACCCTCCGATCGACGAGCTTCTTGAGGCAACCGACTCGAAGTACAGCCTGGTGATCTACGCGGCCAAGCGTGCCCGCCAGATCAACGCGTACTACTCGCAGCTCGGCGAGGGCCTCCTTGAGTACGTCGGTCCCCTTGTGGACACCCACGTCCACGAGAAGCCGCTGTCGATCGCCCTCCGGGAGATCAACGCGGGTCTGCTGACGTCGGAAGCCATCGAGGGCCCGGCTCAGTAGTATTTTCTGCTTGCAGTTCGTTTATCCACAGGCCCGGCAGCGCCCCTGCCGGGCCTGTGGTGTGTGATGGGGGCGTACGTACGTTTTCCGAGGTCCGGGGAGAGACGTGGACAAGCCGAAGGTCGTGCTGGGGGTCAGTGGTGGCATCGCCGCCTACAAGGCGTGCGAGCTGCTGCGCCGACTGACCGAGTCGGGACACGACGTGCGGGTCGTACCCACGGAGTCCGCGCTGCACTTCGTCGGCGCCGCGACCTGGTCCGCCCTGTCCGGACACCCCGTCTCGACCGAGGTCTGGTCGGACGTGCACGAGGTCCCGCACGTACGGATCGGCCAGGGGGCCGACCTGGTCGTCGTCGCCCCCGCCACCGCGGACCTGCTGGCGAAGGCCGCCCACGGCCTGGCCGACGACCTCCTCACGAACACCCTGCTCACCGCCCGCTGTCCGGTCGTCTTCGCGCCCGCCATGCACACCGAGATGTGGGAACACCCGGCCACCCAGGAGAACGTGGCGACCCTGCGCCGCCGCGGCGCCGTCGTCATCGAACCCGCCGTGGGCCGGCTGACCGGCGTCGACACCGGCAAGGGGCGGCTGCCCGACCCCACCGAGATCTTCGAGACCTGCCGCCGGGTGCTCGCCCGGGGAGCGGCCGAACCGGACCTCGCCGGCCGGCACGTCCTGGTCAGCGCGGGCGGCACGCGTGAGCCGCTCGACCCGGTCCGCTTCCTCGGCAACCGCTCCTCCGGGAAGCAGGGGTACGCCCTCGCGCGCACCGCCGCCGCCCGGGGCGCCCGGGTCACCCTGATCGCCGCGAACACCGGGATGCCGGACCCGGCGGGCGTCGACGTCATCCAGGTCGGGACGGCCGTGCAGCTCCGCGAGGCCGTGCTCAAGGCCGCCCCGGACGCCGACGCCGTGGTCATGGCGGCGGCAGTGGCGGACTTCCGGCCCGCTGCATACGCGTCGGGAAAAATCAAGAAGAAGGACGGCCAGGAACCGGAGCCGATCGTTCTCGTTCGAAATCCGGACATCCTCGCGGAGATCTCCACGGACCGCGCCCGCCCCGGTCAGGTCGTCGTCGGTTTCGCCGCCGAGACGGACGACGTGCTGGCCAACGGCCGGGCGAAGCTCCTGCGCAAGGGCTGCGACCTCCTCGTCGTCAACGAGGTCGGCGAGCGCAAGACCTTCGGCTCCGAGGAGAACGAGGCGGTCGTACTGGGCGCCGACGGAAGTGAGACCCCTGTGCCGTACGGGCCCAAGGAAGCACTGGCCGAGACTGTGTGGGACCTCGTGGCGCGCCGACTCGTGTGAACGCCCCAACAACTTCAGGACACCCCACCCGTCGCACGCGGACACCACTTTTCACCGGCGCACAAGGGTGCGGGAACCTGGCGGAGAGGGTAATTCGTGTCGCAGAATGCCCGTGCCGCAGGTCACAGCGCTTCCGAGAGGCGAGACAGTAGCCCCGCGACGGAGCGCGACCGATAAACTGTTCTCGGACGACGCCGGGCGCAGCTCCCGGCCGTCCGCCAATGATCAGCCAGCAGCCGCTGCAACCACAGGGAGCGTTGTGTCCCGTCGCCTGTTCACCTCGGAGTCCGTGACCGAGGGTCACCCCGACAAGATCGCTGACCAGATCAGCGACACCATCCTCGATGCGCTTCTGCGTGAGGACCCGTCTTCCCGGGTCGCCGTCGAGACGCTGATCACGACCGGCCTCGTCCACGTGGCCGGCGAGGTCACGACCAAGGCCTACGCGCCGATCGCGCAGCTCGTGCGCGACAAGATCCTCGAAATCGGCTACGACTCCTCGAAGAAGGGCTTCGACGGCGCGTCCTGTGGCGTGTCCGTGTCGATCGGCTCTCAGTCCCCGGACATCGCGCAGGGCGTCGACACCGCGTACGAGAAGCGGGTCGAGGGCGATGAGGACGAGCTGGACAAGCAGGGCGCCGGCGACCAGGGCCTGATGTTCGGCTACGCGACGGACGAGACCCCGGAGCTGATGCCGCTCCCGATCCACCTCGCGCACCGCCTCGCGCGACGCCTCTCCGAGGTCCGCAAGAACGGCACGATCCCGTACCTGCGCCCCGACGGCAAGACCCAGGTCACCATCGAGTACGACGGCGACAAGGCGGTCCGACTGGACACCGTCGTCGTCTCCTCGCAGCACGCCTCGGACATCGACCTGGACTCGCTGCTCGCGCCCGACATCCGCGAGTTCGTGGTGGAGCCCGAGCTGAAGGCGCTCCTGGACGACGGCATCAAGCTGGAGACCGAGGGCTACCGCCTGCTGGTCAACCCGACCGGCCGCTTCGAGATCGGCGGCCCGATGGGTGACGCCGGACTGACCGGCCGCAAGATCATCATCGACACGTACGGGGGCATGGCCCGCCACGGTGGCGGCGCGTTCTCCGGCAAGGACCCGTCCAAGGTCGACCGCTCCGCCGCGTACGCCATGCGGTGGGTCGCCAAGAACGTCGTCGCGGCGGGCCTCGCCTCCCGCTGCGAGGTCCAGGTCGCCTACGCGATCGGCAAGGCCGAGCCCGTCGGCCTCTTCGTCGAGACCTTCGGCACCGCCAAGGTCGACGCGGAGAAGATCGAGACGGCCATCTCCGAGGTCTTCGACCTGCGCCCGGCCGCGATCATCCGCGACCTCGACCTGCTGCGGCCGATCTACTCCAAGACCGCCGCGTACGGCCACTTCGGCCGCGCGCTGCCGGAGTTCACGTGGGAGAAGACGGACCGCGTGGACGCCCTGCGCAAGGCGGCGGGGCTCTAACCTCCCGCTTCCGCGCTCACGCGCTGCGGGCGGAGGCACGGGTCCTCCGCCGCACTGCTTCCACCGAGGCCCGGCCCCCTGTCCGAGGGGTGCCGGGCCTCGGCGTTTCAGGGCTGGGGTGCTGCCGGTGGGCCTGCTCGGGCGAGGTGGTCCGGGCGGGCGGTGGTGTCAGTGGGGTCTGGTAGGAATGTTGCTGTGAGCAGCGACGACGGGCAGACGGGTGGCGGGGGCGACGGGGCGCCGCCCGAGCAGCTTGCGTTGATCCGGGACGCCGTGCGCAAGGCGCCGCGGGCCAAGCCGCGGACCTGGCGCGGGGCCGCGGTCGCCCAGCATCTGCCCGTCGCGCGGGTCCTCGTCGACAAGGGCGTGCTGCATCTCGACCGGTATTTCGACTACGCGGTGCCCGAGGAACTGGACGCCGAAGCCCAGCCCGGGGTGCGGGTGCGCGTACGGTTCGGGGCCGGGCGGCACCGGGTGCGGGAGGGGCGGCGCGAGGGCGGCGGGCTGATCGACGGGTTCCTCGTCGAGCGGCTGGCCGAGTCCGACTACTCGGGGCCCCTCGCGGCCCTCGCCCACGTCGTCTCGCCCGAGATCGTGCTGAGCGAGGAGTTGCTCGGCCTCGCGCGCGCCGTCGCCGACCGGTATGCGGGAAGCCTGGCCGATGTGCTGCAACTGGCGGTCCCGCCGCGCAACGCCCGCGCCGAGGGGAAGCCGTCACCCGAGCCGCTGCCCGTGCCAGGGCCACCGGCGGTGGGGTCCTGGGCCAGGTATCCGCGCGGGCCCGCCTTCATCGAGTCGCTCGCGGGCGGCGGGGCGCCCCGGGCCGTGTGGAACGCGCTGCCGGGTCCCGGCTGGGCCGAGGAACTGGCGCGGGCCGTCGCGGCGACGCTCGCCTCGGGGCGCGGCGCCCTCGTCGTCGTGCCCGACGGGCGGGCCGTCAGCCGGGTGGACGCGGCGCTCACCTCGGTGCTGGGGGAGGGGCGGCACGCCGTGCTGACCGCCGAGGCCGGGCCCGAGAAGCGCTACCGGCAGTGGCTGGCCGTGCGGCGCGGATCCGTACGGGCCGTGGTGGGGACCAGGGCCGCCATGTTCGCGCCCGTCCGCGATCTGGGGCTCGTGGTCATCTGGGACGACGGGGACGGCAGCCACAGCGAACCGCATGCCCCGCAGCCGCACGCCCGCGAGGTGCTGCTGCTGCGGGCCGCCCATGACAAGTGCGCATTTCTGCTGGGGAGTTGGAGCTGCACCGTCGAGGCCGCGCAGCTCGTCGAGAGCGGCTGGGCGGCTCCGATCGTCGCCGAGCGGGAACAGGTGCGCGCGGCGGCTCCGCTCGTACGGACCGTCGGCGACCAGGACCTCGCGCGCGACGAGGCGGCACGGGCCGCGCGGCTGCCCACCCTCGCCTGGCAGGCCGTGCGGGAAGGACTGAAGACGGGGCCCGTACTGGTACAGGTTCCGCGGCGGGGTTACGTACCCCGCATGGCCTGTGCGCAGTGCCGGGCGCCCGCGCGGTGCCGGCACTGCGCCGGACCCTTGGAGGGGCAGGACGCCGGAGGGCTGCAGTGCGGGTGGTGCGGCCGGGAGGAGAGCAGTTGGCACTGTCCCGAGTGCGGCGGGTTCCGGCTGCGGGCGCAGGTCGTGGGGGCGCGGCGGACCGCCGAGGAACTGGGGCGCGCGTTCCCCGCCGTCCCCGTGCGGACCTCGGGCCGCGAACAGGTGCTGGACACGGTGCCGGGGTCGCCCGCGCTCGTCGTCAGTACGCCGGGCGCGGAGCCCGTGGCCGAGGGCGGCTACGCGGCGGCGCTGCTGCTCGACGGCTGGGCGATGCTCGGACGGCCGGACCTGCGGGCCGGCGAGGAGGCGTTGCGGCGGTGGATCGACGCGGCGGCGCTGGTACGGGGGCAGCCGGACGGCGGGACCGTGGTGGTGGTGGCCGAGCCGACGCTGCGGCCCGTGCAGGCGCTGGTGCGCTGGGATCCGGTCGGGCACGCGGTGCGTGAGCTGGCCGAGCGGGCCGAGCTGGGGTTCCCGCCGGTGTCGCGGATGGCGTCCGTGTCCGGGACCGCGGAGGCGCTCGCCGGGTTCCTCGCCACGGTCGAACTGCCCGGTGAGGCCGAGCTGCTGGGACCTGTGCCGGTGGCTCCGGCGGACCCGGGGCGGCCGCGGCGGGCGGGGGCGCCGCCCGCGGGCGAGCAGTGGGAGCGGGCGCTGATCCGGGTGCCGCCGGGGAAGGGGGCGGCGCTGGCCTCCGCGCTGAAGCATGCGCAGGCTGCGCGGATGGCTCGTGGGGGGAGTGCTCGGGGAGGGGGCGGGGGAGGGCGAGGAGGCGGGGGTGACGCCGGTCGGCCCGGTGGGGCCGGTGGACCCGGTGGGGGCAACCAGGGTGGCCTGGGTGGTGGCGGGAGCGGTGTGGTGCGGATCCGGATTGATCCGCCTGATATCGGGTGACTCGGTGACCGCCTGATCCGTCGGCCCGTCGGCCCGCCTGATCCGTCGGCCCGTCGGCCCGTCGGCCCGTCGGCTGGCCGACCTGTGGGAGGCGGGGAGATACGCGTCTGCCCCCGAGGGTGTCGGGGGCAGACAAGGGACCGCTCAGGGATCGGCCGGTGAGGGCGTCAGCCGTTGCGCGGGCCGGGGAACGCGTTCGGCCTGACCTCCTCGCGGAGGGTGGGGCTGCCTGCCGTCGGCTGGGTCGGCATCGGCATGGGCATCGGCATCGGCATGGAGCGGGCCGCCGGGACCGTGGGCATACCCGTGTTGACGCCGACCGCGCGTGCTCCCGACGGCTCGGTCGCGCGCTCGGCCTCCGCGGCGGCCTGGGCGGTCGCCCGGCGGGCGCCGTAACGGCGGTGCACCGCCTGCTTGGTGACGCCGAGAGCCGAGCCCACCGCGTCCCACGAGAAACCCAGCGAGCGGTCGAAGTCCACGGCGGCCGTGACCAGGGTCTCGACGCTGTCCCGCAGCTCCTGGGCGAGGCGGACGGTCGGAGCGGGAGCGCGTCCGTAGACGACGAAGCCCGTGGAGGGGCCGGAGCGGCGCGGGCGGTAGACGTTGCCCAACTGGGCTGTCAGCGTGCGCAGTGCGTCCACCTGCCGGCGGACCCGCTCGATGTCCCGCACCAGCAAGTGCAGGCTGGCCCGAGCCTGGGCGTCGTGGGTTGCGTGGTCGGCCATGAACAAGCCTCTCGAACCGGCGTTGAAAAGGACCGGGCCGCGATTGCGGCCCGTTTTGGTCAACTCTTTCTTGACCAACGCGTTTCGGGGTGAGTGGTCACGCAGCAGGGGCGTGGAGGCATATGCGTACGCCCCCGGCGGTCGGTTCGGCGCTCGGTTCGGCGGTGGTTCGGGGGTGCTTCGAGGGCGTTCCGGATGAATGCTTCGGCGGCGGGTCCGGTGGGGGCGTGTCGCGCAGTTCCCCGCGCCCCCCCCGGAAGCGGGGCCGCGCCCCGTGGAGCCGCGCCCCATAGACTGGTGCGCTGCCCGTTGTGAAACCGCCCGAGAGGCCGACTGCCACCCATGAAGCTCGTCTTCGCCGGTACCCCCGAGGTCGCCGTTCCCGCTCTGGACGCCCTGATCGCCTCCGGGCGGCACGAGGTGGCCGCCGTCGTCACGCGGCCCGACGCGCCGGCCGGACGGGGACGCAGGCTCGTCGCGAGTCCCGTCGCCCAGCGTGCCGAGGAGGCCGGGATCGAGGTGCTCAAGCCCGGTCGGCCGCGGGACGAGGACTTCCTCGCGCGGCTGCGGGAGATCGCCCCGGACTGCTGCCCCGTCGTGGCGTACGGCGCGCTGCTGCCCCGGGTCGCCCTCGACATCCCCGTCCACGGCTGGGTCAACCTGCACTTCTCGCTGCTGCCCGCCTGGCGCGGGGCGGCGCCCGTGCAGCACGCCGTCATGGCCGGGGACGAGATCACCGGGGCGTCCACGTTCCTCATCGAGGAGGGGCTCGACTCCGGGCCGGTGTACGGGACCGTCACCGAGGAGGTGCGGCCCACCGACACCAGCGGGGATCTGCTGACGCGGCTCGCCTTCGCAGGGTCCGGGCTGCTCGCGGCGACCATGGACGGGGTCGAGGACGGCACGCTGAAGGCCGTGCCGCAGCCTGCCGACGGGGTGACGCTGGCTCCGAAGATCAGCGTCGAGGACGCGCATGTGGACTGGGCCGCGCCGGCGCTTCGGGTCGACCGGGTCGTACGGGGGTGCACGCCCTCGCCCGGGTCGTGGACCGTGTTCCGCGGGGAGCGGTTGAAGTTGATCCAGGTCGTGCCGGTTCCTGAGCGGACGGATCTTGCGCCGGGGGCGTTGGCGGTCGGGAAGAACAATGTGTACGTCGGTACCGGGTCGTATGCCGTTGAGTTGTTGTGGGTGCAGGCGCAGGGGAAGAAGCCGATGCGGGCGGCTGACTGGGCCCGGGGGGTTCGGATCGCCTCCGGCGAGGTGGTGGGGGGCTGACTGCTGTCCTGCGGACGGCTTGGCCGATCTCTGAGCGGGCGATGTCGGGTGCGGGTCGGTGGCGGCTGGTCGCGCAGTTCCCCGCGCCCCTGGAGGCGGTGGCGGAGCCGTTGCCTGGAGGTGCGGGGTTCCGCCGCGGTGGGCGTGCGCAGTTCCCCGCGCCCCTGAAGGGGTGGCCGGTCGGCTCCGGTGCCTGGAGGCGTGGGGCTCCGTCGTAGTGGGCCTGCGCGGTTCCTCGCGCCCCTGGAGGCGGTGGTGGAGCCGTTGCCTGGAGGTGTGGGGCTTCGCCGTAGTGGGTGTGCGCCGTTCCCCGCGCCCCTGGGGGTGTTGGCCGGGGAGCCGTGCCTGGAGGTGTGGGGCCCGGTCGGTGTGGACGTGCGCGGTTCCTCGTGCCCCTTTTGGGGCGCGTAACCTGGGGATGTATCTCTTCCCTTGAGCCGGAGCACCTTTTTCGTGAGTGAGCAGACTCGTCGGCCCCGTCAGCAGGGCAAGCCCTACCGTCGTCCCAAGAAGGACCCGGTGCGGATGCTTGCCTTCGATGCTTTGCGGGCGGTGGACGAGAGGGACGCGTATGCGAATCTCGTGCTGCCGCCCCTGCTGCGGAAGGCGCGGGAAGAGGGCGACTTCGACGGGCGCGACGCGGCACTGGCGACGGAGCTGGTGTACGGGACGCTGCGCAGGCAGGGGACGTACGACGCCGTCATCGCCGCGTGCGTCGACCGGCCGCTGCGCGAGGTCGACCCGCCGGTCCTGGACGTGCTGAGCCTCGGCGCGCATCAATTGCTCGGGACGCGGATCCCGACGCACGCCGCCGTGTCCGCGACCGTCGACCTCGCGCGGATCGTGCTCGGCGACGGACGGGCCAAGTTCGTCAACGCGGTGCTCCGCAAGATCTCCCGGCAGGAACTGGACGCCTGGATCGAGCAGGTCGCACCGCCCTACGACGAGGACGCCGAGGACCATCTCGCCGTCGTGCACTCGCACCCCCGGTGGATCGTCTCGGCGCTGTGGGACTCGCTGGGCGGCGGACGCGCCGGCATCGAGGACCTGCTGGAGGCCGACAACGAACGGCCCGAGGTGACCCTCGTGGCCAGGCCGGGCCGTGCCACCGCCGCCGGGATCCTCGGCGAGGTCGGTGAGGAGACCGCGCTGCCGGGCCGCTGGTCGCCGTACGCGGTGCGGCTGTCCGAGGGCGGGGAGCCGGGCGCCATCGACGCCGTACGCGAAGGACGGGCCGGCGTCCAGGACGAGGGCAGCCAGCTCGTGGCGATCGCTCTCGCGAACGCGCCCCTCGACGGACCCGACAAGGCATGGCTCGACGGCTGCGCGGGACCGGGCGGCAAGGCGGCCATGCTCGCCGGGCTCGCCGCCGAACGCGGGGCCGTGCTGCTCGCCTCCGAGAAGCAGCCGCACCGGGCCAAACTGGTCGCGAAGGCACTCGCCGGGAACCCCGGGCCGTACCAGGTCATCGCCGCCGACGGGACCCGGCCGCCGTGGCGCCCGGGGACCTTCGACCGCGTACTGATGGACGTGCCCTGCACCGGGCTCGGTGCCCTGCGGCGGCGGCCCGAGGCACGCTGGCGGCGCAGGCCCACGGACCTGGACGGGTTCGCTCCGTTGCAGCGCGGACTGCTCCGCACCGCGCTCGACTCGGTACGGATCGGCGGAGTCGTCGGGTACGCCACCTGCTCGCCGCACCTCGCCGAGACCCGGGCCGTGGTCAACGACGTACTCAAGGAGAAGGACGCCGAGCTGATCGACGCCCGCCCGCTCTTCGTGGACGTACCGGCCCTGGGGGAGGGCCCGGACGTCCAGCTCTGGCCGCATGTGCACGGGACGGACGCCATGTATCTGGCGTTGATCCGACGGACCGGCTGACCGGCGCGTATCCCTTTCGCACCCGCTGTGGGCGGCCGGTCCGGCTACTCCGGCGGGCCGCCCGGTCGTGAGGCCGGTTCCGCCGGGGGCTCCGCGGTGGGCGCCGGAGGTGTCGGCGGACCGGCCGCGGGGGCGCTCGCGGTCTCGTGGGCCAGTCGGTTCGGCCACCAGATCTTCGGGCCCACGTCCAGGAACAGGGACGTCACGAGAACCGAGCGCACGATGAACGTGTCGAGCAGGACGCCGAGGGCGACCGTGAACCCGATCTCGGCGAAGGCGACCATCGGCAGCGTCCCCAGGGCGGCGAACGTGCCCGCCAGGACCAGGCCCGCCGACGTGATGACCGCGCCGGTGGCGGCGAGGCCCGTGACCACGCCGGGGCGCGTGCCCTGGCGGGCGGCCTCCTCGCGGATGCGGGTGGTCAGGAAGATGTTGTAGTCGATGCCCAGCGCCACCAGGAAGACGAAGACGAACAGCGGGAAGTCCGTCGTCTCGCCCGCGTAGTCGAAGACGTACCGGAACGCGAGCGCGCTGATCCCCAGCGCGGCGGCGAAGGACAGCACCACCGTGCCGATCAGGAGCAGGGGGGCGATCAGGGCGCGGAGCAGGGCGCACAGGATCAGCAGCACCACGAGCAGCACCAGCGGGATGATCAGGATGTTGTCGTGGGTCGTCGCCCTGTCCATGTCCAGCAGGGCCGCCGTACCGCCGCCCACCCGGGCGTTCGCGTCCGGGATCGCGTGCACGGCGTCGCGTACCCGCTCCACCGTCCGTTTCGCGGCCTCGCTGTCCGCGGGGGCGGTCATGGTCGCCTCGAAGAGGACCTTGCCCTCGAACTCCGGTTTCGTGCCGGGTGGCAGGCCCAGGGAGTCCGGTACGACCCCGCGGGTGTCCGCGACCGCCCGCCCGACCTCCTCGGCCTGTTCGCGGTTGCTGATGACGACGAGCGGATCGCCGCTGCCCGCCGGGAAGTACCGCGCGGACACCTCCTGGCCGACGATCGAGTCGGGCTTGTCGGTGAAGGAGTCGGCGTTGCTGATGCCTTCCGCGCGCAGCTGGATCAGGCCCAGCGACAGCAGCGCGAGGGTCGCCGCCGTGATGACCCAGACCAGTCGGGGGCGGTGCGAGAAGCGGTTGCCCATCCGCGCCCAGACACCGCGCTCGGTCGGGTCCTCGGAGCCGAAGTGCGGGATCACGGGCCAGAAGATCCAGCGGCCGCAGATCACCAGCAGGGCCGGGAAGAGCGTCAGCATCGCGAACAGTGCCACGGCGACGCCGATGGCGGCGACCGGGCCGAGGCCGCGCGTGGAGTTCATCTCGGCGGCGAGCAGCACCAGCATGCTCAGGACGACGGTGGCGCCGGACGCGACGACGGCCGGGCCCGCCCGGTGCAGGGCCAGCGCCATGGCCTCGTGGCGGTCCTCGTGGCGGCGCAGCTCCTCCCGATAGCGGGCCACCAGGAGCAGGGCATAGTCGGTCCCCGCGCCGAAGACGAGCACCGTGAGAATGCCCGCGCTCTGGCCGTTGACGGTCAGCCCCGCGTGCTCCGCGAGGAGATAGACCAGCGCCTGCGCGGTGAACAGGGCGGCGACCACTCCGAGCAGCGGGACCAGCAGCAGGGTCGGGCTGCGGTAGGTGAGCAGCAGCATCACGACGACGACGGCCATCGCCGAGAACAGCAGGGTGGAGTCGATGCCCTCGAAGGCCTCGGAGAAGTCGGCGGACGTGCCGCCCGGGCCCGTGATGTGCACGGCGAGGCCGTCCTCGCTCTCGCCGACGTCCGCGCGGATGGCGTCGACCGCGGGCGCGATGCGCTCCCAGCCCTTCTCGTCCATCGTGATCGGCACGGAGACCTGTGCCGCTCGCGGGGCGGGCCTGCGGTCGAACACGGGACCACGGGTCTCCGTGCCGCGGATGCCGTGCTCGCTCAGTTCCTTGAGCTCCCGTACGTCCCGGGCGATCCGTACCCGGTCCTGTGCGGTGAGGCCGTCGGCACGGGCGTACACGACGATCGCGGGGAGCTGCTCGGGCCTGAAGTCCTCGGAGGTCTGCAGGACCTGGGTGGACTCGGCGGAACCGGGCAGCCAGGAGGCCGCGTCGTTGTCCTGTGCGTCGGTGAGTTTCTGCGCGAAGGGCGCGATGAGCACGAGCAGTACCAGCCACAGTCCCACCACGAGCCACTTGGACCGCCGGCCGCAGACCAGCCAGCCGATGCCCCGCCGCTGCCGTCCCTGAGATCCCCGCGAGTCTTGAGAGTCCCGTGAGTCCTGTGAGTCCCCTGAGTCCTGTGAGGTCTGAGATCCCTGAGGTCCCCGTGTTCCCTGTGCGTCCGTCATGGCCATCCCCGTAGCCGCTTATGGAGCCGGTGGGCCGACAAGGATGGCATGGGCCGTCCGGCCGGTGCAGCCCCCCGGACCGAACGAGTCGGTACATACCGACCGGTCCGGGCCGGGACCGGGGAGGCAACCGGCTCCGGGCATGGCAGGCTTGTGGCATGGCCGCGCAGATCAACCCCAGCATCCTCTCCGCCGACTTCGCCCGCCTTGCCGAGGAGGCAAAGGCGGTGGAAGGGGCCGACTGGCTGCATGTCGACGTGATGGACAACCATTTCGTCCCCAACCTCACGCTCGGCGTGCCGGTCGTAGAGTCCCTGGCACGTGCGACGGACACCCCGCTGGACTGCCATCTGATGATCGCGGACGCCGATCGGTGGGCGCCCCAGTACGTAGAAGCGGGTGCCGGTTCCGTCACCTTCCACGTCGAGGCCGCCGCCGCACCCGTGCGGCTGGCCCGCGAGATCCGGGCCAAGGGCGCCCGCGCCTCCATGGCGCTGAAGCCCGCGACCCCCATCGAGCCGTACGAGGATCTGCTGCCCGAACTCGACATGCTGCTGATCATGACCGTCGAGCCGGGCTTCGGCGGCCAGGCGTTTCTCGACATCATGCTTCCGAAGATCCGCCGCACCCGCGAGTTGATCAGCAAGCACGGTCTCGAACTGTGGCTGCAGGTCGACGGCGGAGTCTCCGCCTCCACCATCGAGCGCTGCGCCGAGGCGGGAGCCGACGTCTTCGTGGCCGGCTCGGCCGTCTACGGCGCCGCCGACCCCGCCCAGGCGGTACGTGCATTGCGCACGCAGGCCGAGGAGGCGACGGCCCAGGCAGCATGGGCATGCGGCCACTGAGCCAAGGGAACGTGAACGCCGCCCCTCAGGGCTGATCAAGTACGCCGGATCTGCAAGGATGAACGGCGAATCCAGAGTGTGAACAGCAGTGAGGAGATCGCCGTGTCGGGTATGTCGGCGGGCCGGTCAGCCATGCGGATGGGACCCGCTGAGCTGGTGCAGGCGGCGGCCATGGCCCGCCGCTTCTACCTAGAGGGCAAGTCCAAGATCCAGATCGCCGAGGAGTTCGGCGTCAGCCGCTTCAAGGTGGCCCGGGTCCTGGAGACCGCCCTCGAACGGGATCTCGTGAGGATCGAGATCCGTGTCCCCGCGGAGCTGGACGCGGAGCGCTCCGACGCGCTGCGCGCCCGCTACGGACTGCGGCATGCCGTGGTCGTGGAATCCCCGGCCGAGGCCGAGGAGTCGCCCGACCCGGAGAACCTCGGCGAGGTGGCCGCCGACCTGCTCGGCGAGCTCGTCGCCGAGGGCGATGTGCTGGGTCTCGCCTGGGGCCGCTCCACCATCCACATGGCCGCGGCGCTCGACCGGCTGCCGCCGTGCACGGTGGTGCAGCTGACGGGTGTGTACGACGCCGGGACGGCCGAGCGCGGCTCGGTCGAGGCCGTCCGCCGGGCCGCCCAGGTCTCCGGCGGCGACGCCCACCCCATCTACGCGCCCATGCTCCTGCCGGACGTGGCCACCGCGGCCGCGCTGCGCAGCCAGACGGGGATCGCGCGGGCCTTCGAGTACTTCGACAAGGTCACCGTGGCCTGTGTGTCCATCGGATCCTGGGAGGCCGGGATCTCGACGGTGCACGACATGCTCACCGAGGAGGAGCGCGCGCACTATGCGTCCCTCGGGGTCGAGGCCGAGATGTCCGCGCACCTCTTCGACGTCGAGGGCCGCCGGGTCGGGCGGGACCTGGGGGAGCGGTGCATCACCGTCGAGGCCGACCGGCTGCGGCGGATCCCCGAGGTCGTCGCGATCGCCGGGGGACAGCGCAAGTCGGGCGCCATCGACGCGGTGCTGCGGTCCGGGCTCGTCACCAGCCTGGTGACGGACACGGCGGCCGCGGACGCGCTGATGACGACGGGGCCCGCGCCGCGTCCGGCCCTGGACCGGGCGGACCCCGACGGGCTCTGATCCACGACGTCCTGGCGTGATCCACCGGCCGTTCGACAGCGCGCCGTGACGGGACGGCCGTGGCAGCATCGACGACATGCTGCTCCGGTCCGTCCCCCGTCTGCTCTCCGGGCTGCTGGCGTGCCTCACGGCCCTCCTGCTCGCCGGCTGCTCGTCCACGGACACCGCCGGGAGCGCGGCCGGGGAGACGGACACCGCGAGAGCTTCCGCTCCCGCGTGGGCCGACGGCATGGACACGGTCCGGAAGGCGGAACTGCCCGCCGAAGCCCGCCGCACGCTCGCCCTCATCGACACGGGCGGCCCCTTCCCGTACGCCAAGGACGGCAGCGTCTTCGGGAACTTCGAGCGCGAGCTGCCGCGCCACGAGCGCGGCCACTACCGCGAGTACACGGTACGGACGCCGGGCGAGCGGGATCGCGGGGCCCGGCGCATTGTCACCGGGCGGGACGGCGAGGTCTACTACACCGATGATCACTACAACTCGTTCAGGGCGGTGCTGAGATGACGCACGACGAGCCGGGACGCGACCTGCCGGGCCGCCACGTGGTCACCCTGGACCTCGACGGGGTCGCGGACAAGGCGGACCTCATGGAGCGCTGCGTACGCGCCCTGGAGCTGCCGGAGTGGTTCGGCCGCAACTGGGACGCGCTCGCCGACAGCCTCGGCGACCCGTCCGTGTGGCCCGCGGCCGTCGGCGGACGGGGACTGCTGGTCGTCGTCACCGGCTGGCGGACGTACGCGCGCACGCGGCCCGACGAGTGGAAGACCGCCGAGGACGTCTTCGCCCAGGCGGCCGACCGCACCCCGGCGCTCACCGTGGCGCTCGCCCTCGGCACCTAGGACGATCCCACAAACAGCCCCCTGACCAGCCTGGATGATCGACCCAGGGCGTGTACGCGGGCCCGCATGGGACAATGAAGTACGTGCTCTCCCTCGGGCTGTCCTGTCCGGGGGCCGCCTCTGATCGACTGGGATGTGCAGCACGTGCGTTTCCTCAACGACATCCAGCCCGCGTACGACCTGACGTACGACGACGTCTTCATGGTGCCGAGCCGTTCCGCGGTCGGCTCGCGGCAGGGCGTCGACCTGGCTTCGCCGGACGGCACCGGCACCACGATTCCCCTGGTGGTCGCCAACATGACCGCGATCGCGGGCCGCCGGATGGCCGAGACCATGGCCCGCCGCGGCGGCCTCGTCGTCATCCCGCAGGACATCCCGATCGAGGTCGTCACCGAGGTCGTCACCTGGGTCAAGAGCCGGCACCTCGTGCTGGACACCCCGATCATCCTCGCCCCGCACCAGACCGTCGCCGACGCGCTGTCCCTGCTGCCCAAGCGCGCGCACAACGCCGGCGTCGTGGTGGACGGCGAGGGCCGGCCCGTCGGCGTGGTCACCGACGCGGACCTGAACGGCGTCGACCGCTTCACCCAGCTCTCCGAGGTCATGTCACGCGACCTGCTGCTCCTCGACGCGGACATCGAGCCGGGCGAGGCGTTCAACAAGCTCGACCACGCCAACCGCCGGTACGCCCCCGCCGTGGACAAGGACGGCCGGCTCGCCGGCATCCTCACCCGCAAGGGCGCCCTGCGCGCCACGCTCTACACGCCGGCCACCGACGCGGACGGCAAGCTGCGCATCGCCGCCGCCGTCGGCATCAACGGCGATGTCGCGGGCAAGGCCAAGCAGTTGCTCGCCGCGGGCGTCGACACGCTCGTCGTGGACACCGCGCACGGCCACCAGGAGTCGATGCTCTCCGCGGTGCGGGCCGTCCGCGGACTCGACCCCCAGGTGCCGATCGTCGCGGGCAACATCGTCGCCGCCGAGGGCGTACGCGATCTGATCGAGGCCGGCGCGGACATCATCAAGGTCGGGGTCGGACCGGGCGCCATGTGCACCACGCGCATGATGACCGGCGTGGGCCGCCCGCAGTTCTCGGCCGTCCTGGAGTGCGCGGCCGAGGCGAGGAAGCACGGCAAGCACGTGTGGGCCGACGGTGGTGTGCGGCACCCGCGCGATGTCGCCATGGCGTTGGCCGCGGGCGCGTCGAACGTGATGGTCGGCTCGTGGTTCGCCGGTACGTACGAGTCGCCGGGCGACCTCCAGCAGGACGCGAACGGGCGGCTGTACAAGGAGTCGTTCGGCATGGCGTCGGCTCGTGCGGTGCGCAACCGTACGTCGGAGGAGTCGGCGTACGACCGGGCGCGCAAGGCGCTGTTCGAGGAGGGCATCTCGACGTCGCGGATGTTCCTCGACCCGTCCCGGCCGGGGGTCGAGGACCTGGTCGACTCGATCATCGCGGGCGTGCGGTCCTCTTGTACGTACGCCGGTGCGAACTCTCTCGCGGAATTCGCCGAGCGGGCGGTTGTCGGGGTGCAGAGTGCTGCGGGGTATGCGGAGGGGCAGCCGCTGCATGCCAGCTGGAGCTGACGGCTCCGCCGGTCGGGGGGAGTGGGGTGGGCTGGGTGGTCAGCGGGGTTCGGATGGCTGTCGGGCTCGTGTTCTACTTCGGTCACGGCTACCGGCGGTCGCGGCTCGCGACCGGAGCGACTTGCGCGACTGGTGCGAACAGCGAAGAGAAGTGAACCGCCCGCAGTGCTGAACGATCTCGACGAACGTATCGTGCACGCCCTTGCCGAGGACGCTCGGCGCTCCTACGCCGACATCGGGCAGGAGGTCGGGCTGTCCGCGCCCGCCGTGAAGCGACGGGTGGACCGGCTGCGGGCCACCGGGGCCATCACCGGGTTCACCGTGCGGGTGGATCCCGCGGCGCTCGGGTGGGAGACCGAGGGGTTCGTCGAGATCTACTGCCGGCGGAACACCTCGCCGGAGACGATTCAGCGGGGGCTGGAGCGGTATCAGGAGGTGGTGGCCGCTTCCACCGTCACGGGGGAGGCGGATGCTGTGGTGCAGGTGTTCGCGTCCGACATGCGGCATTTCGAGCGGGTGCTTGAGCGGATCGCGGGGGAGGCGTTCGTTGAGCGGACGAAGTCCGTGTTGGTGCTTTCGCCGTTGTTGCGGAGGTTTTCTTCCGGGGCTCCGACGTGACGTTTCCACGGGGGGCGTTGTTCGGGTGCGGGTCCGGTGGGGGCTGGTCGCGCAGTTCCCCGCGCCCCTTACAAGCGAAAGATTGCGCCGTTCCCCGCGCCCCTTGGGGGGGCGGGCGTCCGGTTAGTCTGTCTGGTATGACCTGGCGACATTGATTCTGCAGTCGTGTCTCCCGGGGGCCGCCCCGGATGCCGTTCCTTCGGTGTCCGTGTCCGCGGTTTCCTCGGGAAGGCCCCATGACACTCTCTTCCGCGCGGCGGTTGGTCCGCGTGCTGTACGGCTATGCGTTTCTTGACGACTTCGTGCTGCTCTATCCCGTGTACGCCTTGCTGTTCGCCGACAGCGGGCTCACGGTGTGGCAGATCTCCTCGCTCTTCGCTCTCTGGTCCGTCACGGGTCTGGTGCTGGAGATACCGTCCGGCGTCTGGGCCGACGCCGTCTCACGGCGGCTGCTCCTGTGGATCGGGCCGCTGCTCACCGCCGCCGGATTCACGCTCTGGGTGCTCGTGCCCTCGTACTGGGCGTTCGCCCTCGGGTTCGTGCTCTGGGGGGTGAAAGGGGCGCTGGGTTCCGGCGCGCTGGAGGCGCTGGTGTACGAGGAGCTCGAACGGCTCGGTGCCGCGGACAGGTACGGACGTGTCATGGGGCGGGCCCGTGCGGCGGGGCTCGTGGGCGTGATGGCGGCCATGGGTCTGGCCGGGCCGGTCTTCGCGTACGGCGGTTATCCGCTCGTCGGGGCCGCCAGTGTGCTGGCCTGTCTGCTGACGGCCGCCGTCGCGACACGGTTCCCCGAGCACCGCGCGGCGGACGCCGGGGCCGAGTCCGGCGAGGGATGGGCCGGTCCGCTGCGGGCCGGGCTCGCCGAGGCCCGTACGGACCGGTCCGTACGCGCCGCCCTGCTGCTCGTGCCGGCCGTCACGGCGGTGTGGAGCTCGCTCGACGAGTACACGCCCCTGCTCGTCCGGGACACGGGGGTCGCCGAGAACGACGTATCGCACTGGCTGCTGCTGATCTGGGCGGGAGCGACGGCCGGCGGGCTGCTGGCCGGACCGGCGGAGCGGCTGGGCAGGGGCGGATTCGCCGGGATCCTGGCGGGCTCCGCGCTGGCGCTCGCCGTGGGCGCGGGGGTCCGGACCCCGGCCGGGATCGGCCTGGTGGCGCTCGCCTTCTGCGGATTCCAGCTGGCGAGCGTCCTGGCGGATGCCCGGCTCCAGGAGCGCATCGAGGGAACCGGCCGGGCCACCCTGACCTCCGTCGCCGGGGTCGGCACCGACCTGGCCACCGTCGCGGTGTTCGGCGCCTACGCGGTGGTCGGGTCGGCGACCTCGCACGCCGCCGCCTTCGCGCTGTCGGCGGTGCCCTGCCTCCTCACGGCGCTGATCGTCGCCGCCGGGAGGAGCGGGGCTAGAACTCCGGAAGCCACGGTACGACCGTGAAGTCGCCCGTGCCCTTCTTCACCTTCTCGAAGGGTGCCGAGCTGACGCACCTGGGCAGCCCTCCGGCTGGGCCGCCCGTGGCGGCCCAGCTGTAGCCGAGCCGGTCGTGCCGTCCGATGTCGTGGACGGTGACGCCGACCCGCTTGCCCTTCGCGCCCGGCAGGTCGGAGTCGGTGACCACACCGGAGACGACCGCCACCTTGCCGCCGGTGATCAGGCAGTCCACCCTGGCCTTCGCCCAGGCGCCCTCGCCGTCCGCGTAGTGGCTCCACTCGAAGGTGCCCGTCGCCTTCAACGGATCGTCGTTGTTCCTCGCCGCCAGATGCGCGTCGAAGGAGAACGTGATGTCGTCACCGGCGGACCGGTACAGCTTCGCGCTGCCGGTGAGGGCGGCGGCCTCGCGTGCGGTCGGGTGGGCGGCGGTCTCGGAGACCGGCCTGTCCTTCGTGCCGGACGCGGGGGCGAACGCGGTGGCGGAACCGGCGAGTCCGGCGGTGAGGAGCAGGGCCGCGCCCAGCACGGCGATCCTCCTGCCGCGCTTCCCGAGGGTCCCCGTGCGGCGGTTCGCGGGACTGTTCGTACGGGGGCTCGTCGTGCTCCATCGGTGGTGGTTCATGATGCTCCCTCCGGCAGGTGTGCGGACGGCTCCCACTGTCCCGGCGCCGGATACGCGTCACATCCCGCCGTGGACGTCACTCCACGTCAACCACCCGGCTGATGAGCGTCCGCGACCTCAACCCACAGGATGAGCACTTTCAGGCCCGGAGCACGCAACGAATCGTCGTCGTGGCGCCGATGGACGCAACGAATCGCGCACCAGCACGCAACGGCTCCTCCTTGTCCGCCCGAACCCCCCGCCCGTACCGTCTATCTGGCTGCCGTCGCGGCCCCCGACACCCCTCCCGTCCGATGAGGAACACGCATGCGCACCGCCCTGCTCCAGAGCTCCGGCCGCCCCGGATCCGTCGTCGGGAACCTCAAGGTCCTCGACGAGGCCGCGGGCCGTGCCGCCGCCGCGGGCGCCGGGCTGCTGATCGCCCCGGAGCTGTTCCTCACCGGCTACGCGATCGGCGCCGACGTCCACCGGCTCGCCGAGCCCGCCGACGGGGACTCAGCGGACGAGATCGCCGAGATCGCGGGCCGGCACGGCCTCGCCGTCGTCTACGGCTACCCGGAACGCGCGTCGGACCTGGTCTTCAACTCCGCGCAGCTCATCTCCGCCGACGGCACGCGCCTCGCGAACTACCGCAAGACCCATCTCTTCGGCTGCTTCGAGCAGGAGTGGTTCACCCCCGGCGACGGGCCGGTCGTGCAGGCCGAGCTGGACGGCCTCCGGATCGGGCTCATGATCTGCTACGACGTGGAGTTCCCGGAGAACGTCCGCGCGCACGCCCTCGCCGGCACCGATCTGCTCGTGGTGCCCACGGCCCAGATGCATCCGTTCCAGTTCGTCGCCGAGTCCGTCGTACCCGTGCGGGCCTTCGAGAACCAGCTGTACGTCGCGTACGTCAACCGGGTCGGCACGGAAGGGGAGTTCGAGTTCGTCGGGCTCTCCACGCTGGCAGGGCCCGACGGTGGCGCCCGGGCCCGCGCGGGCCGCACCGAGGAACTCGTCCTCGGTGACGTGGACCCCGCGTTCCTCGCCGCCTCGCGCGAGGCCAACCCGTACCTGAGGGACCGCCGCCCCGGCCTCTACGGATCCCTGGCCTGACACCCCCGCCCCACGAGAAGCACAAGCCCCACCAGCCCCACCCCAAGCTTTCGCGCAAGGAGTCCGTACCCCATGACGTCCACGGTGCCCCCCGCCGTCCCGCACACCGACGCGCAGCCGCCGATCACCATGTTCGGCCCGGACTTCCCGTACGCGTACGACGACTTCCTCGCGCACCCCGCGGGACTCGGGCAGATACCCGCGACCGAGCTGGGCACCGAGGTGGCGGTCATCGGCGGCGGCCTCTCCGGGATCGTGGCGGCGTACGAGCTCATGAAGATGGGGCTCAAGCCCGTCGTGTACGAGGCGGACAAGATCGGCGGGCGGCTGCGGACGGTCGGGTTCGAGGGCTGCGACCCCTCCCTGACCGCCGAGATGGGCGCGATGCGCTTCCCGCCGTCCTCCACGGCGCTCCAGCACTACATCGACCTCGTGGGGCTGCGGACCGAGCCGTTCCCCAACCCGCTCTCCGAGACCACGCCCTCGACCGTCGTCGACCTCAAGGGTGAGTCGCACTACGCCCGGACGCTCGCCGACCTGCCGCAGGTCTACCGGGACGTGGCGACCGCCTGGAACGCCTGTCTGGAGGAGGGCGCCGACTTCTCCGACATGAACCAGGCCATGCGTGAGCGGGACGTCCCCCGCATCCGGGAGATCTGGGCGAAGCTCGTCGAGAAGCTCGACAACCAGACCTTCTACGGATTCCTCTGCGACTCCACGGCGTTCAAGTCCTTCCGGCACCGCGAGATCTTCGGGCAGGTCGGCTTCGGCACCGGCGGCTGGGACACCGACTTCCCGAACTCCATCCTGGAGATCCTGCGCGTCGTCTACACCGAGGCCGACGACCACCACCGCGGGATCGTCGGCGGCAGCCAGCAGTTGCCGCTGCGCCTGTGGGAGCGCGAGCCCGAGAAGATCGTGCACTGGGCGTGCGGGACCTCGCTGGCCTCGCTGC
Organism: Streptomyces dioscori; assembly: GCF_003024195.1. Taxonomy (GTDB): domain Bacteria; phylum Actinomycetota; class Actinomycetes; order Streptomycetales; family Streptomycetaceae; genus Streptomyces; species Streptomyces dioscori. The sequence goes on along the minus strand of NZ_KZ679049.1, from coordinate 95,813 downwards.
ACGACGGGGAACCGCGGCCGGCCGTGACGCGGCTGAACCGCACCGCGGGCAACCGGATCACCGTGACCGACGCCACCGGTGACATCCGTACGTACCAGGCGGCGATCTTCACCGCGCAGTCCTGGATGCTGCTGTCCAAGGTCGCCTGCGACGACGCGCTGTTCCCGATCGACCACTGGACGGCGATCGAGCGCACGCACTACATGGAGAGCTCCAAACTGTTCGTGCCGGTGGACCGGCCGTTCTGGCTCGACAAGGACGAGGTCACCGGGCGGGACGTCATGTCGATGACGCTCACGGACCGTATGACGCGGGGCACGTACCTCCTGGACAACGGTCCGGACCGGCCCGCCGTCATCTGCCTCTCCTACACGTGGTGCGACGACAGTCTGAAGTGGTTGCCGCTGTCCGCGAACGAGCGGATGGAGGTGATGCTGAAGTCGCTCGGCGAGATCTATCCGAAGGTCGACATCAGGAAGCACGTCATCGGTAATCCGGTGACCGTGTCCTGGGAGAACGAGCCGTACTTCATGGGGGCGTTCAAGGCGAACCTGCCCGGGCACTACCGCTATCAGCGGCGCCTGTTCACGCATTTCATGCAGGATCGGCTGCCCGCGGACAAGCGGGGGATCTTTCTCGCCGGGGACGACATCTCGTGGACGGCGGGGTGGGCGGAGGGGGCCGTCCAGACTGCGCTCAACGCGGTGTGGGGGGTCATGCACCACTTCGGTGGCGGGACCGACCCTGTGAACCCCGGTCCGGGTGACGTCTACGACGAGATAGCCCCGCTGGAACTCCCGGAGGACTGAGGGATCCCCCTCCAGGGGCGCACGGTCCGTTTCCGCCCGCGGCCCGGTGGGGGTGGGCCGCGCAGTTCCCCGCGCCCCTGAGGGGGCTCGGCCCCAGCTATGTCCGCGGGCCGGTGGGGGTGGGCCGCGCAGTTCCCCGCGCCCCTGACGGGGTTCGGCCCCAGCTATGTCCGCGGGCCGGTGGGGGTGGGCCGCGCAGTTCCCCGCGCCCCTGACGGGGCGCCGACGTGAACGCACCCGGCGACGCCCGCCCCCTCAGGGGCGCGAGGAACGGCGCGACAAGCCCCCACTGACCCGCAGGCGGGGTCGGGCCCCTTTAGGGGCGCGGGGAACTGCGCGGCCAGCCCTCACCGGCCCGCAGGCAGGTTGCCGTCCCAGGGGCGTGGGGAACGGCGCGGCAGCCCCCACCGGCCCGCAGGCAACCTAGCCGCCGGGCAGCGCAGCGTACGGCGGAGCGGCGAGCGGAGTGAGTAGGCAGCGGCCGACCAGGCCCACCCCCGCGTCGAGGCGGTCCGTGAGCTCCTCCGCCACGTCGGGGAGTGCCCGCAGGGCCCAGACGGCCCGCGCGGCGGACCACGCCGCGTCCCGCGCCCGGTCAAGGCTCCACGCCCCCAGCAGGTGCGTCAGCGGGTCGGCGATCTGGAGGAGGTCGGGACCCGGCATAAGGTCCTCGCGGATCTGTTCTTCCAGGGTGACGAGGACGTCGCCGACACGGTCGAACTCGTCCTCCAGGTCAGCCGGTTCGCAGCCGAGCGTACGACACGTGTCCACCACCGCGAGCGCGAGATCGTGCCCGATGTGCGCATTGATACCGGCGAGGGCGAACTGCAGCGGACGTACTCCCGGATGCCCCCGCAACTGGAACAGCGGTCGCCAGCAGGCGGGCGGCCGGCGGTCCCGGGCGACCGCGTCGACCGCCCCGAGGTACCGCTCGGCGAACCGCACGTCCAGCGTGATCGCGGCCCGCGCGTCGCCGAAGTGCCCCGCGTCCACGCGTCTGGAGACCTCTTCGGTGACGGCGAGGTACACCCGGTTGAAGACCGCGACACCGTCCCGCTCCGGCCAGAGCGCGTCGAGCGCGCGCATACGGCGTACCACCGCGTCGAGGCCGTGGACGAGGACCGTGTCTTGCGCGAAGCGCTCCAACCGCACCATGGGGGCAGGGTCCCAGGCCTAGGCTGTGCCGAGGGCCGCCGGGCCGGTCGCTTCCCCAGAACGGGGGATTACGCGGGGCCCGGAGGAGGGGGAGCACCACGTGTCAGTCCGACGTGCCGAGCGCCTGGCCGCCCGCCGGGCGGAGCGCCGACGTGCCGCCCGGCGCGGTGCCATGGTGGCGCTGGCCTCCGCCGTCGTCGCGGCCGGCACCGTGACGGGGATGATGTCCGCGCTGGACGATGGCAGGGGCGGCGACGAGGCACGGCCCGAAGTGTCCGGCACACCGTTCCTGCAGCCCCTGCCCTACAGGCCCACCCCTTCGTCCTCGGCGGCCTCCGGCTCCCCGTCGCCCTCGGCGTCCGCGTCCGCTTCGAAGGCGAGGCCCACTCCGAAGCCGTCGAAGTCCGCGGCCACGAGGCCGAGGACGGAGCCCGCGTCCGTGCGCCTGTACCGCCACGGCGACTCGCAGGTACTGGACTGGGTCCGGGCCAACCCCGACGACCCGCGCCGCCCGGTCATCGAGTCCCGGATAGCCGACCGTCCCGCCGCGGTCTGGTTCGCGGACTACACGCCGTCGAACATCACCGCCCGCGTCAGGGCGGTCACTTCGGCCGGGGCGGCGAAGGGCGGGGTGCCCGTCGTCGTCCCGTACGCGATACCGGACCGTGACTGCGGCGGGGCCTCGCAGGGCGGCGCGCCCGACCTAGGCGCGTACGACGGGTGGATCGAGAAGTTCGCGGCGGGCCTCGGCACACGGGAGGTCGTGGTGATTTTGGAGCCCGACGCGATCGCCCAGTCGGACTGTCTCTCCGAGGGTCAACGGACGGCCCGTTTCGGCGCGTTGGCCCGGGCCGGCCGGGTGCTGAAGGCGGCGAATCCGAAGGCGCGGGTCTACTTCGACGCGGGGCACTCGGACTGGAACACGCCGCAGAAGCAGGCCGGGCTGCTGCGCCGGGCCGGTGCCGCGTCCGCCGCCTCCTCGGACGGGATCTTCAGCAACGTCTCCAACTTCAACCGCACGGGCGACGAGGTCGCGTACGTCCGCCGGACCCTCGAAGCACTCGGCGGGCCCGCGAGTCTGGGTGCCGTCATCGACACCAGCCGCAACGGCAACGGCGCCCCGGCCGACGGCGAGTGGTGCGATCCCGCGGGCCGCAAGCTGGGACAGGCGCCGACCCTGAGCACCGGGGAGGCCAGGATCGACGCCTATCTGTGGGTGAAGCTGCCGGGCGAGTCCGACGGCTGCCGGGGTACGCCGGGCACGTTCACGCCGGACTACGCCTACGACTTGGCGCGCTGACCGGGTGTCGGGCCGGAGCCGCCCTCCGAGTTGCCCTCGGAGCTGTACGACGACGTGCCCTCGTCCAGCAGCGGTTCCTGCGACTTGAGGTGCGCGGGAGCCATGGCCCGCAGCGCGTGATAGCCGGTGATCACGACGAGCGTGCCGAGCGCGATCCCGCTCAGTGAGAAGGTGTCGGTGAACTTCATGGTGACGTTGCCGACGCCGATGATGATGCCCGCCGCGGCCGGTACCAGGTTCAGCGGATTGCGCAGGTCCACCCCGGCGTTGAGCCAGATCTGCGCGCCGAGCAGGCCGATCATGCCGTACAGGATGACGGTGATCCCGCCGAGCACCCCGCCCGGGATGGCCGCCACGACCGCGCCGAACTTCGGGCAGAGCCCGAAGAGCAGCGCGAAGCCGGCGGCGGCCCAGTAGGCGGCCGTGGAGTAGACGCGGGTCGCCGCCATGACACCGATGTTCTCGGAGTACGTGGTGTTGGGCGGCCCGCCCACGGCGGTGGAGAGCATCGAGCCGACGCCGTCCGCGGAGATCGCCGTGCCCAGCTTGTCGTCCAGCGAGTCGCCGGTCATCTCGCCGACGGCCTTCACATGGCCCGCGTTCTCGGCGACGAGCGCGATCACGACGGGCAGGGCCACGAGGATCGCCGACCACTCGAAGGACGGGCCGTGGAACGCCGGAAGACCGATCCAGTCCGCCGAACCGACCCCGGAGAGGTCGAGCCGCCAGTGGTCGGTGACCTTTCCGCTCGCGTCGGCCGAGTGGATCCGGCCGAAGACCAGGTCGAACACCCACGAGATGCCGTATCCGAAGACCAGGCCGAGGAAGATCGCGATCCGTGACCAGAAACCGCGCAGGCACACCACCGCCAGGCCGGTGAACAGCATCACGAGCAGCGCCGTCCACTGGTCCTGCGGCCAGTATGTGGCGGCGGTGACCGGGGCCAGGTTGAAGCCGATCAGCATGACGACCGCGCCCGTGACGATCGGCGGCATCGCGGCATGGATGATCCGCGCCCCGAACCGCCGCACCGCGAGTCCGACCAGGAACAGCGCGACGCCCACGACGAACACGGCACCGGTCACGGTCGCGCTGGAGCCGCCCTGTGCCCGGATCACCGCGGCGACGCCCACGAAGGAGAGCGAGCAGCCCAGGTAGCTGGGCACCCGGCCGCGGGTCGCGAGCAGGAAGATCACCGTCGCGACGCCCGACATCATGATCGCGAGGTTCGGGTCCAGACCCATCAGGACCGGCGCGACGAAGGACGCCCCGAACATCGCCACCACGTGCTGGGCGCCGAGGCCCGCCGTCCGTGGCCACGAGAGCCGTTCGTCGGGGCGGACGACCGCTCCGGGTGCGGGCGTTCGCCCGTCACCGTGCAGTTTCCAGCGCACGCCGAGGTCCATGGTGGTATCCGCTTTCTCTGCACCTCGGACGCCTGTCCGAGATTCCTTACGTGAAGATCAGCGCCATGGTAGGGGTGAGTCGGGGGAGCGGCCGGTTCAGGGCCGCGAATCCGGAACCTTCGCGTCCGACACCTCGCCGCGCGCGCCGGGGAGCTGGGCGTTCGACGTACGGCCGCTGGTCCGCAGGACACCGGCGAACGCGGCGAGGCCGAAGGCCAGCACGGTCACCAGCACGAAGGACGTCACCAGGCTCGTCGCGTCCGCAACGGTTCCGATGGCGGACGGCGCGATCAGCCCCGAGGTGTACGTGATGGTGGCGACGCCCGCGATGGCCTGGGCCGGGTTGGGGCCGCTGCGGCCCGCCGCGGCGAAGCAGAGCGGTACGACCACGGCTATGCCGAGGCCCAGCAGGGCGAAGCCGGTCATGGCCAGGACCGCGTTCTGCGCCAGCACGACGAGCAGGGCGCCGGCGGTGGCGAGGAGCCCGCTGACCCGTACGGTGCGCACCGGCCCGAACCGGTCCACCACCGCGTCGCCGGCGAGCCGCGCGACCGCCATGGTGAGGGTGAAGGCGGTCGTGCACGCGGCCGCGAGTCCCGCCGAGGTGCCGATGACGTCCCGCAGATAGACCGCCGACCAGTCCAGGCTCGCCCCCTCCGCGAACACCGCGCAGAAGCCGATCGCCCCGATGAGCAGCGCCGACCTGGGCGGCAGCGCGAAACGCGGCGGCGCCTCCTCGTCCTCGGTGGCGCGCAGGTCCAGTACGCCCTGACAGGCGACCGTGCCGAGGACGGTGAGCGTCAGCGCGGCGAGCGCGTGGTGCAGCCGGGCGTCCGTGCCCAGGTGCGCGGCGAGCGTTCCGCCCGCCGAGCCGATCAGGGCGCCCGCGCTCCACATGCCGTGCAGCCCGGACATGATCGACTTGTCCAGGCGGTTCTCGACCTCGACGCCCAGGGCGTTCATCGCCACGTCGGCCATGCCTGCCGTGGCGCCGTACACGAAGAGGGCCAGGCACAGGGTGAGCAGGTTCGGGGCGAGGGCCGGGAGGACGAGGGAGAGCGTCCACAGCGCCATGAGTCCGCGCAGGGCCGTGCGGGCGCCGAAGCGGTGGCTGACGCTGCCCGCCAGGGGCATCGCCAGGGAGGCGCCGATGGCGGGGAAGGCGAGCGCCAGGCCGAGCTGGCCCGCGCTCACCGAGGCGTGGTCCTGGATCCACGGGACGCGGGTCGCGAACGAGCCGGTGACGGCGCCGTGCACGGCGAACACCGCCGCCACGGCGTACCGGGAGCGCTTCACCTCGCGCCGGTCGTAGACCACTTCACTCATTCTCCCGGCCCCTGTCCGTCGACCCCAGCAGTCGTCCGTCGTTTCTTGCTCGTCTCTCCGCTCTGCCGCCGTAAACTATCAGGCACCCTGCCTGATAGATAGATTGTCATTGCGCCCGCCGCAGCCGTCCGCGGCCGTCCGCAGCGATCTGGAAGGATCCCGGCATGCCCGCATCACCGAGTACCGCCCGGGCCATCAACGACCGGCTCGCCCTGCGGCTGCTGCAGCAGGAAGGTCCTCTGACGGCAGGGCAGTTGAAGAAACTCACCGGACTGTCCCGGCCCTCGGTCGCCGACCTCGTGGAACGCCTCGCCGAAGCCGGGCTGATCGGCGTGGTCGGCGAGTCCGGCGAGCAGCGGCGCGGCCCGAACGCCCGGCTGTACGGGATCGTCGCCGACCGGGCCCACCTGGCGGCCCTCGACGTACGTACCGAGGGGGTGGCCGTGGTCGTCGCGGATCTGCTGGGCTCGGTCCTGGCCGAGGCGTCGGTGCCGATCGCGTACGAGACGGACACCGGGCCCGCGGTCGAGCAGGCGGTCGCGCTGGTCGAGCGCACGGCGAAGGAGGCGGGGGTCGAGCGGCTGCACACCGTCGGGGTGGGGGCTCCCGGGCTGATCGACCCCGCTACCGGTGAGCTGCGCGACTCCACGGGGTTGCCCGAATGGCATCGGCGTCTTGCCGCGGCGCTCCAGGAGCGGTTCGAGGCTCGGGTCGTCGTCGAGAACGAGACGAACCTCGCGGCGCTGGCCGAGCAGCGTGACGGGGCCGCGCGGGACCGCGACACGTTCGTGCTGCTCTGGCTCGGGCACGGGATCGGGGCGGCGGTGGTTCTGGACGGGGTGCTGCGGCGCGGTGCGTCCGGGGGGACCGGGGAGATCGGCTTCCTGCCGGTGCCGGGGACGGGCGGGATGCCGTCCGCGACGGGGTGCGAGGGTGGGTTCCATTCGCTCGCGGGGGCTGCGGCTGTCGCCGAACTGGCGCGGGGGTTCGGGGTGGTGGCACCCGCTGTCGAGCATGAGCCGCATGCGGCGGCGTTGGTGCGGGAGGCTGTGTCTTGGGTGAATTCCGGCTCCGCGCCGGCTTCGAACTCCGGCTCCGCGCCGGTCCCGGAAACCGGAGGGGTAGTGGATTCGGCTGCGGGGGGTGGGGGTGGGCCGCGCAGTTCCCCGCGCCCCTTGGGCGCTGTCACGCCCGGCTCGGATTCGATGGGTGGGCAGTCGGCGGATCTGTCTGCGGGCAGTGGGGGTGGGTCGCGCAGTTCCCCGCGCCCCCTGGGGCTGCGCCCCGCGGTGGGCGCCGCCTCTGAGTTTCTTGATGCGCTCGCCGATCGCGTCGCTCTGGGGGCCGCTTCCGTCATCGCCGTGCTCGATCCGGGGTGTGTCGTGTTGTCCGGGGAGGTCGGGCGGGCCGGTGGGGAAGTGCTGGCGGCTCGGGTGCGGGAGCGGCTTGCGCGGATGACTCCGTTGCCCACCGAGGTGCGGGCCGGGACCCTGGGCGGCGGGGCCGTGCTGCGCGGTGCCCTGCTGATGGCCCGGGACGGCGCCCAGGACGAGCTGTTCGCGCCTCCGGAGAGGTGAACCCGGGCCCGTACCGAGAACGGAGACCCGGCGGCGGGGCAAGGGCCTCCGTCACCGCCGCCGGGTCGATCTGGGGCGGGTCGGCGAACGCGACCCGGAGAGGCGCCGGTGCACGCTGACCCTAGAGAGGACTAGACCAAAGCGTCAATAGGTATGGACCACCAGCGAGACGCCTTGATCACGGAGAAGTTGATCAGAGCCTGACGCCTCACGAGTGTCCCGTGAAGTCCATCGGTACACCTTGTGAGCCACCCCACAGAATTCACCCGCTTGGGCGTCGATCAGGCGTGGCACACTGAGTCTGTACCAGAAGCAGCGCACTCCGGGGTCGGTGAAAGTCCGAACCGGCGGTTACAGTCCGCGACCCGGTCGCTTCCAGCGGCCGGTTGACCAGGTGAAATTCCTGGACCGACGGTTAAAGTCCGGATGGGAGGCAGTGCGCGGCGGGCGGGCATTCGTGCGCGCCGCCGTCTGTTTCGACGTGTCCCACGGGCACGTCGTCCCACGCGGCGTCGCCCCCGGTGTCCCCGCTCGTTTCACATCTGTCGTCATCGACAGGCCCCGGAGTCCGTGCCCTATGAGGCAGGAGGACCCGGGAAGTGTTCACCGGAATCGTCGAAGAGCTGGGTGAAGTCACCGCCGTCGAGAACCTCGGCGACGCCTCACGTTTCCGACTCCGTGGCCCTGTGGTCACCGAAGGTGCACGTCACGGGGACTCCATCGCCGTCAACGGCGTCTGTCTGACCGTCGTCGACCACGAGAACGGCGAGTTCACCGCCGATGTGATGGCGGAGACCCTGGACCGCTCCAGCCTCGGCGCCCTGACCGTCGGCTCCCGCGTCAACCTCGAACGGCCCATGGCCGTGGGCGAGCGGCTCGGCGGGCACATCGTGCAGGGCCATGTGGACGGCACGGGCGAGGTCGTCGAGCGCAAGCCCTCCGAGAACTGGGAGATCGTGAAGATCTCGCTGCCCGCGGACCTCTCGCGCTACGTCGTCGAGAAGGGCTCCATCACCGTCGACGGCATCAGCCTCACCGTCGTCGACGCCGGCCCCGACTTCTTCACCGTCAGCCTCATCCCGACCACCCTCGACCTGACCACCCTGGGCCGCAAGCAGCCCGGCGACCCGGTCAACCTTGAGGTCGACGTGATCGCCAAGTACGTCGAGCGGCTGCTCGGCCCGCAGGGACAGCGGCCTGTGGCGCTGCCCGGCACCGAGGGAGCGACACGGTGAACTGGCTCAACTCCGAGGCGTTCACACTCTTCGGCCAGCACATCAAGTGGGCCGACATGATCGGCAACGTGATCGGGCTGATCGGCCTCGCCCTCGGGTGGCGCCGCTCCATCTGGACCTGGCCCGTCCAGTTCCTGTCCGGCGCGATCCTCCTCGTCGCGTTCGCCACCGCCCACCTCTCGGGCAGCGCGGGCAAGCAGCTGGTGGTCATGGCCGTCGCGGTCTGGGGCTACTGGCAGTGGAACCGCGGCAGGGGCGGCGCGCAGGACGGCTCCATCGCCGTCCGGTTCGCCACCTGGCGCGAACGCGCGTACCTGCTCGGCGCCGCGGCCGTCGGCACCGTCGCCGTCGCGAGCCTGTTCACCGCGTACCCGTCGCTGTCCTGGGACCCCTGGCCCGACGCGTACATATTCGTCGGCACGGTCGTCGCGATGTACGCCCAGGCGCGCGGCATGGTCGAGTTCTGGTTCGCCTGGCTGCTCGTCGACCTGGTGGGCGTGCCGCTCAACTTCGCCAACGGCTTCGCGTTCTCCGGATTCGTCTACATCATCTACGGCGCGCTCGTCCTGTGGGGCATGCGCGACTGGTGGCTGCGCTCCCGCAAGGCCGGGCAGCCCGTCCTGGAAGGAGCCCCGGCATGACGACAACGCCGGTTTGGTACAGCACGGGTCATGACGAGGACGCCTCGGACTTCTCCCTCGACCCGGTCGAGAAGGCCATCGCGGACATCGCCGCCGGCCGCCCGGTCGTGGTCGTCGACGACGAGGACCGCGAGAACGAGGGCGACCTCGTCATCGCCGCCGAGAAGGCGACCCCCGAGATCATCGCCTTCATGATGAGCGAGTGCCGCGGTCTGATCTGCGCCCCCATGGAGGGCGACGAACTCGACCGCCTCCAGCTCCCGCAGATGGTCGAGAACAACACCGAGTCGATGCGCACGGCCTTCACGGTCTCCGTCGACGCGGGCCCCGCCTCCGGCGTGACCACCGGCATCTCCGCCGCCGACCGCGCCACCACCCTGCGCCTGCTCGCGGGAGGGCAGGCGGGAGCGGCCGACTTCGTACGCCCCGGCCACATCTTCCCGCTGCGCGCCAAGCCCGGCGGTGTGCTCGTCCGCAACGGCCACACCGAGGCCGCCGTCGACCTCGCGCGGCTCGCGGGCCTGCGCCCGGCCGGCGCCATCGTCGAGATCGCCGGCGAGGACGGGCGGATGCTGCGCCTGCCCGAGCTGATCCCGTTCGCCCGCAAGCACGGGCTGACGATCATCTCCATCGAGGACCTGATCGCCTACCGCCGCACCGCCGAGCCCACGGTCCGCCGCGAGGCCAAGACGCAACTGCCCACCGCATTCGGTGAGTTCACCGCGTACGGCTACCGCTCCACCGTCGACGGCGTCGAGCACGTGGCACTGGTCCACGGCGAGATCGGCGACGGCGACGACGTCGTCGTGCGCATCCACTCCGAATGCCTCACCGGGGACGTCTTCCACTCCCTGCGCTGCGACTGCGGCCCCCAGCTCGAAGCGTCGCTGCAGCGCATCCAGGCCGAGGGCCGCGGCGTCGTCGTCTACCTCCGCGGCCACGAGGGGCGCGGCATCGGGCTGCTGTCCAAGCTGCGCGCGTACGAGCTCCAGGAGCGCGGCCGGGACACCCTGGACGCCAACCTCGAACTCGGCCTGCCCGCCGACGCCCGCGACTACGCGGCCGGGGCGCAGATCCTTGAGGACCTCGGGGTGCGCAGCCTGCGGCTGATGACGAACAACCCCGACAAGACGGCCGCGCTCGTCCGCCACGGCCTCCAGGTCACCGAGCGCGAACCGATGCCCGTGACGGCGGGCGAGCACAACCTCCGGTACCTGCGCACCAAGCGGGACCGGATGGGGCACGACCTGCCCTGGCTGGACACGACCACCGTGTCGGCCTGCGGCAACCAGTGACCTGTAACAAGTAATCAGTAGCTGCACAGCACTGCACTGCACGAGGAGACACAGACGTGAGCGGCAAGGGCGCACCCGAACTGTCCGTACGCAACTGCGGTGACCTGCGGGTCGCCGTCATCGCGGCACAGTGGCACGAGAAGGTCATGGACGGACTCGTCGACGGCGCGCTGCGCGCCCTGCGCGAGCTGGGCATCGACGAGCCGACCCTCCTGCGGGTCCCCGGCAGCTTCGAGCTGCCGGTCGTCGCGAAGGTCCTCGCGGGCCGCGGCTACGACGCGATCGTCGCGCTCGGCGTCGTCATCCGCGGCGGCACCCCGCACTTCGAGTACGTGTGCCAGGGCGTCACCCAGGGCCTCACCCAGGTCTCCGTCGAGACCGGGGTCCCCATCGGCTTCGGCGTGCTGACCGTCGACACCGAGGAGCAGGCCCTGGACCGCGCGGGCATCGAGGGCTCGAACGAGGACAAGGGGCACGAGGCGGTGACGGCGGCCGTGGCGACCGCGGCCACCCTGCGCTCGGTATCCGAGCCCTGGCGCTGACGTAGGCCCGCGACCGCGTAGGGTGAGGACCACCATGTCCAAGAAGACTTTCGAGGAGCTCTTCACCGAGCTCCAGCACAAGGCAGCCACCGGCGACCCCGCCACCTCCCGCACCGCGGAACTGGTCGGCAAGGGGGTCCATGCCATCGGCAAGAAGGTCGTCGAAGAGGCCGCCGAGGTCTGGATGGCCGCGGAGCACGAGGGCAAGGAAGCAGCCGCCGAGGAGATCTCGCAGCTGCTCTACCACGTCCAGGTGATGATGGTCGCCCGCGGCATCAGCCTGGACGACGTGTACGCCCACCTCTGAGCCGTCTCCGCGCCCTCGCACCGACACCCGTATCCGCAACCGCACTCGCACCGCACCCGCACGAACGAAGGAAGCCGACCTCATGCTGCGCATCGCCGTCCCCAACAAGGGTTCCCTGTCAGGCCCCGCGGGGGAGATGCTGCATGAGGCCGGCTACCAGCAGCGCCGGGAGGCCAAGGAGCTGCGGATCGTCGACCCGGAGAACGAGGTCGAGTTCTTCTACCTCCGCCCCCGCGACATCGCGATCTACGTCTCCTCCGGCAAGCTCGACATCGGCATCACCGGCCGTGACCTGCTCATCGACTCCGCGGCCGACGCGGAGGAGATCCTGCCCCTCGGCTTCGCCCGCTCCACCTTCCGCTTCGCCACCAAGCCCGGCACGGCCGAGGCCCTCGACGACCTCGCGGGCAAGACCGTCGCCACCTCGTACGAGGGCATCGTCGCGAAGTACCTCGCCGACCAGGGCGTCGACGCGTCCGTCGTGCACCTCGACGGCGCCGTCGAGACGGCCATCGAACTCGGTGTCGCCGAGGTCATCGCGGACGTCGTCGAGACCGGCACCTCGCTGCGCAACGCGGGCCTTGAGGTCTTCGGCGACCCGATCATGAAGTCCGAGGCGGTCGTCATCCGCCGCACCGGCGCGGAGACCACCGGGTCCAACGGAGAAACAGAGCCCAAGGTCCAGCAGTTCCTGCGCCGCCTCCAGGGCGTCCTCGTCGCGCGGACCTACGTGATGATGGACTACGACTGCCGCGTCGAGCAGCTGGAGAAGGCCGTCGCGCTCACTCCGGGCCTGGAGTCGCCGACCGTCTCGCCGCTCCACAACGAGGGCTGGGTCGCCGTGCGCGCCATGGTCCCGTCCAAGGAGGCCCAGCGGATCATGGACGACCTGTACGAGATCGGCGCGCGGGCCATCCTCACCACGGCCATCCACGCCTGCCGCCTCTGAGCTGCCTGCGACTGCGACTGCGACTGCGACTCCGACTCCGAGTACTTCGAGGAACAGCTTCGCCATGCCGGACACCACCGAGCCGCCCGCCCTCCCCGTGACCTTCAGGCCCGGGCGCACCCGGGCCGTACTGCTGACCGCCGGTGCCACGATCTTTGTGGTCATCACCACGGTCGCCCTGCTGCTCGAAAAGCTCGGACCGGGGGAGCGGCTCAGCTTCGTCTTCACCGCGGCGCTGCTCTTCGGCGTCCTCGTGCTGCTCGCCCGCCCGAAGGTCGTCGCGGACGAGTCCGGGGTCACCGTCGTCAACATCGCCAGCAGGCGGCGCCTCGCCTGGGCGGAGATCGTGCAGGTCAACCTGCGTCCCGGAGACCCCTGGGTCTTTCTGAACCTCAGCGACGGCACCAGCCTGCCCGTGCTCGGCATCCAGCCGGGCATCGCCAAGCAGCACGCCATCAGCGACGCCCGCGCGCTGCGCGCCCTCGCCGAGGCCCGCTCCCCCGGCGGGCCGGACGGGCCGTCCGACGGCCCGCACGACGAACATCACGGCTGACTCCCGGCCTTCCACCCTGCCGTACGGGCCCATGTCTTGATTAATCTGTTGGCGGAGGCGTTTTCGTTGCGCCTCCGCCGCTGACTTCCCCCCGGAACTCAGCGGCCCCCTGCTATTCGAGGAGTGACTCCCTCCAGCGATGGACGGATCGTCCTGTAGTACCTGCGCCGCCCCCTCCCGACCCATCGAGGCGGCGGCATGACCATCCCCCTGCTGCTCCTCGGGGCGGCGTTCCTGTTGATCCTCGCCAACGGCTTCTTCGTGGCGGCCGAGTTCGGCCTCGTCACGGTGGAGCGCCCCGACGCCGAGAAGGCTGCGGCCGAAGGCGACCGGCGGGCCCGTACCGTCGTCAGTTCCCTCAAGGAACTCTCCTTCCAGCTGTCCGGCACCCAGCTCGGCATCACCATCACCTCGCTGGTCGTCGGCATGCTCGCCGAACCGGCGCTCGCCGAGCTGCTGAACGGCCCCTTCACCGCCGTCGGCATCCCCGAGGGCGCCGTGTCCGGTGTCGCCGTGGTCGTCGGCATGCTGCTGGCCTCGGCCGTGCAGATGGTGATCGGCGAACTCGTGCCCAAGAACTGGGCGGTGTCCCGCCCGTTGCAGGTCGCGCGGTTCGTCGCGGGCCCGCAGCACGTCTTCTCGACCCTGTTCCGGCCGGTGATCGCCGCCTTGAACTCCGTCGCCAACCGGCTCGTACGTGCTCTGGGCGTCGAGCCCACGGCGGAGCTGGCCTCCGCGCGCACCCCCGGCGAGCTGGTCTCCCTGGCCCGGCACTCGGCCCAGGCCGGCGCGCTGGAGCAGGACACCGCCGACCTGTTCGTACGCACCCTCTCCCTGGGCGACCTGACCGCGCAGCACGTCATGACCCCGCGGGTGAAGGTCAGCGCCCTCCAGTCCTCCGCGACCGCCGAGGACGTCGTCAACCTCACCCGCGCCACCGGCCTCTCCCGCTTCCCCGTCTACCGGGAGCGGATCGACGAGATCGTCGGCATGGTGCACCTCAAGGACGCCCTCGCCGTGCCCTCGCACGACCGGCTGCGGATGCCGGTCACCCGGATCGCCCAGGCCCCGCTGCTCGTCCCGGAGACCCTGCCCGTACAGCCCCTCCTGGAGCGGCTGCGCAACGAGCAGCCCATCGCCGTCGTCGTCGACGAGTACGGCGGCACGGCCGGGGTCGTCACCCTGGAGGACATCGTCGAGGAGCTCGTCGGCGAGGTCCGCGACGAGCACGACGGCCAGGACGTGCCGGAGCTCGCCGCCGCGCCGCCCGAGGACGGCCGGCCCGCCTGGGACGCCGACGGCAGCTGCCGCGTCGACATCCTCCTGCGCATCGGCCTGGACGTCCCCGAGGGCCCGTACGAGACGGTCGCCGGCCTCGTCGCCGACCTGCTCGGACGTATTCCGGCCCCCGGCGACCGGGCCGAGCTGCCCGGCTGGCGCCTCTCGGTGCGCCAGGTCGGCCACTACCGCGCGGAGCGGGTCAGGCTGGTCAAGACGGCCGAGGCCGGGACCACCCCTGTCTCCGCCCCCGTTTCCACCTCCACGTCCGCCCCTGTTCCCGCCCCTGTTTCCGTCTCCGCGGCGGAGGCCGTCCGATGAGCGTGCTCCAACTCCTCTTCGCCGGTCTGCTCGTGCTCGCCAACGGCTTCTTCGTCGGCGCCGAGTTCGCCCTGGTCTCCGTACGGCGCAGCCAGATCGAACCGCTCGGCACGGCACGGGCCCGCCAGGTCATGTACGGCCTGGAGAACCTGCCGCACATGATGGCCGCCGCGCAGTTCGGCATCACCATCTGCTCGCTGACCCTGGGCGCGGTCGCCGAGCCCACCGTGGCGCACCTCCTGGAGCCGGTCTTCCACGCCGTGCACCTGCCCGAGGGCATGATCCACCCGCTCGGGTACGTCATAGCGCTCGCCGCGGTCGTCTTCCTCCACCTGGTGGTCGGCGAGATGCTGCCGAAGAACCTGGCGATGGCCGCCCCCGAGAAGACCGCGCTGTGGCTCAGCCCCGGCCTGGTCGCCTTCGCCCGGCTGTGCAAGCCGGTCACCGTGGCCCTCGGCGCCTGCGCCCGCGTCATCCTGAAGCTCTTCGGGGTCGAGCCCAGGGACGAGGTCGAGGCGGTCTTCACCAGCGAGCAGCTCAACCGGCTCGTGGAGGACGCCGGCCAGGCCGGTCTGCTCGACCCCGGTGAGCAGGAGCGCCTGGAGGACGCGCTGGAACTGGGCTCGCGCCCGGTCACGGACGTGCTCCTGGACCGCGAGTCGCTGATCAGCGTGGGTCCCTCGGTCACCCCGGGCCAGGTCGTCGCCCTCACCGCCCGCACCGGGTTCTCGCGGTTCCCCGTGGTCGCGGAGAACGGCGCCTTCATGGGCTATCTGCACGTGAAGGACGTACTCGACCTGGAGGAGTCCGAGCGGGCGGTGCCGCAGCAGGTCTGGCGGCCCATGACGACGCTCAGCGCCGAGCTTCCGCTGGACGACGCCCTGACCGTGATGCGCCGCGCCGCGACGCACCTGGCCCAGGTCGCCGACGCGTCGGGCCGGGTCCTGGGCCTGGTCGCCCTGGAGGACGTCCTGGAACTCCTGGTCGGCGAGGTCCGCGACCCGGCCCACCGGGACCGTCCGGCCCCCCGGGTGAACGAGCCCCGCTCATCCCGCCCGGAGCCCGCGGAGCCCCCGCAGCAGGCCCTGGCCAGCTGAAGGACAACAGACTCGCCGTTCCCCGCGCCCCCAAGCAGTGGGGGCGCGGGGAACGGCGCGACAAGCCACGACGCCGCCGCACCCGCGACACGTCAGCAACCCACCGAGCCAGTGGGCGCACCCAACCCCGGAGGGTCCTCGGGGCGCGGGCCCGACGGGGGCTCACACCCCCGAGGGCCCGCGCCCCGAGAGAACCTCCCCGTACGCCTGCATGAGATCGGCCAGCCGAAGCGTCGCCAGATCATCCCGCGTCAGATGCCCCGGATACCCGGAAAGCCGCAGATCCCGATAGGCGCAGCTCTTCTCGTACAACGTACGCAGGAACCGCCCGTTCCCCAGCTCGTCGATCCACCCCTGATCGACGACGTGCCCACTGATGGAGCGGAGCTCGTCGAGCGCCTCCTCGTCCCACACGTCCCCGTTCTCCCCCGCCAGCACCTCACCGATCGAGGTCAGCTCAAGAGGCCGGTACGAGGGGAAGTCGACCCGCGTCGTGAACCGGGACGACAGCCCGGGATTGGCGGCGAGCAGCCGGTCCATGCCCTCCGGATACCCCGCGAGGATCACCACCAGATGATCCCGGTTGTCCTCGGCCCGCTTCAGCAGCACCTGCAGCGCCTCGTCCCCGTACGCGTCCCCCTTGCCGTACCCGGAGTTGGACAGCGAGTAGGCCTCGTCGACGAAGAGCACCCCACCGATCGCGGAGTCGATCAGCTCGTTGGCCTTCACCGCGGTCTGGCCGAGATACTCGCCCACCAGATCGGCCCGCTGCGCCTCGACGAGATGGTCGCCGCCGAGCAGCCCGAGCGCGTAGAAGACCCGGCCGAGAATGCGCGCCACGGTGGTCTTGCCGGTGCCGGAGGGGCCGGAGAAGACGAAGTGCCGTTTCGGCGGCTGCACGGGCAGCCCCTGCCCGGCCCGCAGCCGGGCCATGTTCAGCTGCGCCGACAGCGCCTTCACCTGGCGTTTCACCGGTTCGAGGCCGACCATGCCCTCCAGTTCCGCCAGCGCCTCTTCGAGGAGCGCGGGATCCGTGGGCCCGGTCGGCAGATGCGGTGGCAGCACCGGCACGACGGCCTTCTCACGGACCCGGTCCGACTCGGACGGGAGCGCGCCGGGCGGCGGCAGCTCGGGGCCGGAGAGCTTCAGGTCGCGGCCCTCGGCGCCGAACAGCGGATCCACACCGTCGGGGCCGTCCAGGATGTCCTGCCCGACCCCCGTCAGCGTGATCGCCGCGAGGTCGGCCGTCTCGTCGTACCCGTCGCCCTCGGAGATCGCGGCGAGCCGGGCCGAGGTGTCCATGAAGGCCGCGTCGACGCGGTGCACCGCCCGGTACAGGGGGAGGGCCGCCGCCGAGCGGCCCGTGCCCTCGTGCGCCCGCGCCAGCCAGTACCGCAGCTCCTTGCGTTGCGGCTGCTCGCTGCGGCAGCGCATCAGCGCCGACGACAGCAGCGGCTCGGCCTGCCCGTACATCTCCAGACGTACCCGTGCCATCCCGCCGAACAGGCCCGCCTCGATGCCCAGCATCGGATCGTCGATCAGCGGGTCCGTGTGCCGGACCAACTGCTCCCAGTCCTTGACGAGATAGGCCCGGCAGGCGTGCAGGAACCGGACCTGCGGATCCGCGTCGACCGGCGGCAGACCCGCCAACGCCCGGTCCAGCTCCGGGACATGACGTCCGTCGAGCCAGTGCGAGGAGTGCGCGAGCAGCAGATCACGCGGCGACTCCAGTACCGGCTGCACCCACCAGCCCAGCCAGTACCAGGAGTTGAGCGTGCGCCGGTGCCGGGTGCGCTGCTCCCCGAAGCGGTCGCGGTGCCGGAACATCCGGAGCAGTGCGGTCGTCGTGTCGATGCGCAGCGCGTGCAGTCCCAGCCAGCCGTCGGCCATCCCCGGGTCCATCCGGACCGCGGCGCGGAACTCCTCCTCCGCCTGCGGATAGGCCCCCATGGTGTAGGCATCCACGCCTCGCAGCCAGGCGAGGTCGGCCGGGGCCTCGGGGCCCTGCGTGCCGAAGTCCATCACGTCCCCCACATACCGTGCCCCCGTTGATCACCGGGCGGGCCGGTGCCCGTCGGCAGTCTTCGTCGAACCGCTGTGCCGCGGACGGGAGTTGCGCGCGGTGCGGAGAGCAGCCGTCCGAAGGTCGCACCAAGAGGCATCGTACCTGCGGGGGAGCGCCGGGCCGTAGGGTGCCGCACGACGGGTTCTTCGAGGTGGGAGCGGACGGGACACGCTCAGGACGGTCACGCAGGGTGAGCGAAATGCGCCTCGGGGCGTCCGCGGAACGCCTGAGGACAGAACGAAGCCCCCGATCACGGGGGAACAACCGGGGGCTTCGCGTCTGTGGGGCGGCCCCGAAGGCCGCTCCTTGAGAACGTAAGACCTGTACGGCCCCTCGGTCAAGCCGAGTTGGGGCACTCAGGCAACTTCTCGGACAGCGGTCTTCACGAGTTCAGCACACAGACGCGGGCCCGTCACGATCCGTGACCGAAAGCGTTCTCAGTGACGTCTCGGCAGGTCCTGGCAGTACCTCATATCCGTCTGAACACTGTCGTACCAGAAGGTCGGCGAACGGCTTCGAAGGGTCTTCGGCGAAGTGCCGGCGCTCCGCGGGGACCCACCCTGCCCAGAAATCGCTCTGCGCCGAACCGTCCCGCAGGCGCCCGCGTGCCCATGCGTCCTCGTGGGGCATCTCCATCCACAGCAGTCCCGCGAGGTGCGGCCGCACCGCACGACGGCCGGCGCCGACCCCCTCGACGAGGACCACGGGTGCGGGCCGCAGGGCGCGGGCCGGTCCGAAGTCGCGCAGCCGCCAGTCGTAGGGGCGGTAGTGCGCGCCCTCGCCTCGGCCCAGCGGTTCGACGACTTCCCCGAGCAGGCGCCCCGTCCACCCGAAGAGCTCTTCGTGGGTGGCGATGTCGTCCAGGTGCAGCACGGGAGCGTCGTCCAGCGCCCCGGCCAGGCGCTCCGCGAAGGTGGTCTTGCCGGAGCCCGCGTGCCCGTCGACGCCGACGAGCCGGACGGGCCCGCAGGAGGGCGGCAGCCGTCGCAGCCGGTCGGCGAGGGTGTGGAGGTGAATGGGGTTTCCCTGGGTGTGGAGGGGTGCGGAGGGGTGCCGAGGGGCGTGGCGAGGTGCGAGGAAGGGGTGTGTATTCCGGAGGAACACTCTACCGAGACCGATATCGGATGAATCGGTCCGCCCGCCCCATCAGTGGTCTCGACCAATATTGGTCGGCGCCGCGACGTCCGAAGTGCTGGCAGAAGCCGTGATCACGTTCCATAGTTGGCCCACGCCCGCACATACGTACCCACGTAGCACCCAGTGGCACCCACGCAGCATCCACGCACTGGACCAGCCCGTTCCGGACACCTGGGGGTCTTCCGTCCATGACCAGCGCCGAACAGCCGTCCCGCAGAACCGTCCTGGCCGCGGCGGTGGCAGCCGCTGCCGCCGGAGCGGCGAGCCCGGCCGCCGCCGCGAGCCCGTCGGCCCGCGCCGCGAGAACCCCGGCCGCCCCTTCGTCGAAAGCACCCTCCGGCCTCGTGGACAACCATGCCTGGACCTCGTACGCCGACTGGCGCGGCGGCACCGCGGAAGGGACCCGTGCCGTGCAGGGGGCCCGGCCCGGCCTGGAGATCCGGACCCCCGAGGGCCGCACCGACTACGCGGACCCGCACACGGGCACGACCGCCACCTGGGAGTACGCCCGCTGGACCTCACCGGTCCACCGCCTCGGTGTCCCCTCCACCGAGGTCATCGCCTCCTGGAACGCGCGGACCCCGGCGGGCACCTGGCTGCAGATCGAGCTGAGAGGCACGTACTCCGACGGCACGGACACCCCCTGGTACGTGATGGGCCGCTGGGCGGCCGGTGACCAGGACATCCGGCGGACCTCGGTCGACGACCAGAGCGACGGCAAGAGCTCGGTCTGGACGGACACCTTCGCCGTCGACGACACGGCCTCCGGGCTGCGCCTGGTGGCGTACCGCCTGCGGCTGACCCTCTACCGCAGGCCCGGGACCAAGGCCACACCGACCGTGTGGCGGCTCGGCGCGATGGGCTCCGACCTCCCCGACCGCTTCACGGTCCCGGCGTCGGCACCCGGTCTCGCACGGGAACTGAAGGTGCCGCGCTACTCGCAGGAGATCCACGTCGGCCAGTACCCCGAGTACGACAACGGCGGCGAGGCCTGGTGCAGCCCGACCTCCTCCCAGATGATCATCGAGTACTGGGGGCGGAAGCCCACGGCCGCCGACCTGGCCTGGGTCAAGCCCGAGTACGCGGACCCGCAGGTGTGCCACGCTGCCAGGTTCACCTTCGACTATCAGTACGACGGCTGCGGCAACTGGCCCTTCAACGCCGCGTACGCCGCCACCTACAAGGACCTGCAGGGCGTGGTGACCCGGCTGCGCTCGCTCACCGATCTGGAGACGCTGATCGCCGCCGGTGTGCCGGCCATCACGTCCCAGTCGTTCCTCGCGTCCGAACTGACCGGCGCCGGGTACGGCACGGCCGGGCATCTGATGACGGTCGTCGGCTTCACCGCCGACGGTGACGTCATCGCCAACGACCCGAACTCGCCGGACAACGAGGCGGTACGGCGCGTCTACAAGCGGCGCGAGTGGGAGAACATCTGGCTCAGGACGAAGAGGTACAACGCCGCCGGGAACGTCGTCTCCGGCACCGGCGGTGTCTGCTACCTCTACTTCCCGGCCCAGCCCACGGACGCCCAGCGCAAGGCCCTGGCGGCGGTCGGCGTGCGCTGAGCCCGGACAGTCGTACGGCACAGGGGTGGCCCCGCGCGGCGGAGCCGCCCCTGTGGTGTGTGCCACACCGGCCGGTCGCGGGTGACCAAGCTCTCCCCCGCAAAAGCCCGATCCGATGGCAAGGTGGACGAACCGGTGGGACAAGTCAGTCCGAACCGGCGGGGGAGTCCATCGCAAGCCGACCGTGAGTGAGCCGCCATGACCACGACCTCTGCCACCGCCGGACACCTCCGCGCCCGGACGGGCGGCCCCAAGGACGACGGCCCGAAGATCCTTGAGCACGTCATGGGCTGGACCTTCGTGCTGGTGCTCGCGATGTTCGTGACGCAGCTCGGCCTCGTCTGACGCCAGGACCGCGACCGCCCGGTCGAAAAGAGTCGCGGAGAGTCCTGGGGAATCCTGCGGAGGCCTGGAGAGTCGAAGCGAGTCGAAGAGACTCGAACAGGCGGCTCGTACGGCTCTGCCATACTGCGGAAGTCCCGCTCGCGGTTGGAGACCAGGTCCGCAATTGACTAACAGTCCACAGCGCGGTGCCGACCGCCCCGGAGCGCGCGGCACCGACCGTTCCCTGGCCCGCCGTGCCGAACTCATCGTCATCGGGCGGAAGTTGTTCGCCGACACGTCCTACGACGCCCTCTCGATGGACGACATCGCCAAGCAGGCACATGTCGCCAAGGGGCTGATCTACTACTACTTCCGCTCCAAGCGCGGCTACTACCTGGCGATCGTCGAGGACTCGGTGGCCGAGCTGATATCCCGGGCGGCCAGCGGTCTCGAACTGCCCCCGGAGGAACGGGTGCACCGCACGATCGACGGCTACCTGCGCTACGCCGAGCACAACCAGGCCGCGTACCGGACCATCATCAGCGGCGGTGTCGGCTTCGACGCCGAGGTGCTCGCCATTCGCGACGGTGTGCGGGAAGCCATCGTCGAGACGATCGCCGAAGGGGCGTACGGGCGACCGAAGGTGGGCCCGCTGCCGCGCACCGCGCTGCTGGGCTGGCTGTGCAGTGTGGAGGGGGCCACCCTCGACTGGATCGACCACCGCGGCCTGCCGCGCGACCTGATGCGCGAGCTGCTGGTGAAGATGCTAGGTGGCACGATGCGGGCCATCGAGGAGCTGGACGTCTCCTACCCGGCCCCCCAGGCCGCCCGCCGCACCACCTGAGGCAACAGACGCCCCCCCCGCCAGGCAGACGCCACCCGAGACGGCAGGCACCGCCCGGTACGGCAGTCGGGGCGGGGGCCGTTTCCGGCTCCCCGCCCCGACTGCCGTACCGGTGTGGCTAGTTGATCGCCTTGATCAGTTCGCCGTTCGACGTGTCGCCGCTCAGCTCCCAGAAGAACGTGCCGCCCAGCCCCTGCGCGTTCTTGTAGCTCATCTTCCCGGCGATGGTCGACGGGGTGTCGTAACTCCACCAGTCGCTACCGCACTTGGCGTACGCGGTGCCGCCCACCGTGCCGGTGGCCGGGCACTTCGTCTTGAGCACCTTGTAGTCGTCGATGCCCTGCTCGTACGTACCCGCCGCCGGTCCGGTGGCCGAGCCGCCGGGCGCCGCCTGGGTGACCCCGGTCCAGCCGCGTCCGTAGAAGCCGATGCCGAGCAGCAGCTTCGAGGCCGGTATGCCCATGCCCTTGAGCTTGGCGATGGTGGCGGAGGTGTGGAACTCGGCCTTCGGGATGCCCGAGTAGGAGTTCAGCGCGGAGTGCGGAGCCGTCGGACCGGTCGCGTCCCAGGCACCGAAGAAGTCGTACGTCATCGGGTTGTACCAGTCGACGTACTGGGCCGCGCCCGCGTAGTCCGCCGCGTCGAGCTTGCCGCCGGCGGTGGCGTCGGCCGGGATCGCCGAGGTGACCAGCGCCGAGCCGCCGAACTTGGCGCGGACGGCCGACATCAGGTTCTTGTACGCGGCCCGCCCGCTGGTGTCACAGCTGAGGCCGCAGCTGTTGGGGTACTCCCAGTCGATGTCGATGCCGTCGAAGACGTCGGCCCACTTCGAGTTCTCGACCAGGTCGTAGCAGGACTGGGCGAAGGCCGCCGGGTTCTTGGCCGCCTCGGTGAAGCCGCCGGACCAGGTCCAGCCGCCGAAGGACCACAGGATCCTGAGGTTCGGGTGCTTCTTCTTCAGCTCGCGGAGCTGGTTGAAGTTGCCGCGCAGGGGCTGGTCCCAGGTGTCGGCGACCCCGTCGACCGACTCGGCCGCGGTGTGGGTCCGCTCGGTGGCCGCGTAGTTGTCGCCCATCGCGCACTTGCCGCCGGTGACATTGCCGAAGGCGTAGTTGATGTGCGTCAGCTTGGCCGCGGAGCCGGACGTCTCCACATTCTTGACCAGGTACTTCCGGTCGTAGGTGCCCCATTCGGTGAAGTAGCCGACGACCTTGGAACCGGCCGCCGCGGCGGTGGCCGCTGTGGGGGTGGCGGCCTTTCCTGCCGTGGTGGTGGCCGCCGGGGCGGCCGTGCCGGCCGCGGTGGCCGTGCCCGCGCCGGCGAGCAGTCCCGCGCCGAGGGCGGCGCAACACGCGGCGGACAGGAGCGCCCGGAAGCGGACGCGGGGGCGGAGTGAGCTGAGCATCGGACTCCTCGTGGGGGAGAGGGGAACATGCGCCGATTGGCATGAACGCGGTGAAGCGTTGGAGCGAAACAGTAGGAGGACTAGACCAGTTGGTCAATGGTTCGGACCAATTTCAGGAGGAATTCCATATGAGAATTCTTTACTCTTGAGTAAGCGGTCGTTAACTGGTGACTCCATGCCTCCGATCGGGCATACTCACAGCGCACAGCCGCTGATCAGGCGCTTCCGCGACCCGGAGGCGCGAGCATCACCGGTGCTCAGTGAGACCCGGCGGCGCAGCCCCACCCAGGTGTGCGCCCGCCGATGTGCCCGACAGGGAGGATCGTCGCCATGCCCGACCGCGCCCCGCAGCCGGTGGACCGCCAACTGCCCACGGACGAGGCCCGGGATCTGATCTCGCTCGTCCGCGACATCGCGCAGCGCGAGATCGCCCCGAAGGCGGCCGAGGAGGAGGACGCCGGACGCTTCCCACGGGAGATCTTCACCCTGCTCTCGGAATCGGGACTGCTCGGCCTTCCGTACGACTCCGAGTACGGCGGTGGTGACCAGCCGTACGAGGTCTACCTCCAGGTCCTGGAAGAGCTGGCCGCCGCCCGCCTCACCGTGGGCCTCGGGGTCAGCGTGCACTCCCTCGCCTGCCACGCCCTCGCCAACTACGGCAGCAAGGAGCAGCAGGTCGAGCACCTCCCGGACATGCTCGGCGGGGGCCTCCTGGGTGCCTACTGCCTCTCCGAGCCGGCGTCCGGCTCGGACGCGGCCTCCCTGCGTACGAAGGCCGTGCGGGACGGCGACGACTGGGTGCTCACCGGGACCAAGGCGTGGATCACGCACGGCGGGGTCGCGGACTTCTGCACCGTGCTCGCGCGGACCGGCGGCGAGGGGGCGCGGGGCATCACGGCGTTCCTGGTGCCCGGCGACGCCGAGGGGCTGAGCGCCGCGATGCCCGAGAAGAAGATGGGCATGAAGGGCTCACCGACCGCCCAGGTGCACTTCGACGGGGTGCGGATCCCCGACAGCAGGCGCATCGGCGAGGAGGGGCAGGGCTTCGCGATCGCCCTGTCCGCGCTGGACTCCGGGCGGCTCGGCATCGCGGCCTGCGCCGTCGGGGTCGCCCAGGCCGCGCTGGACGAGGCGGTCGCCTACGCGACGGGACGCGAGCAGTTCGGCCGGCCGATCGCGGACTTCCAGGGCCTGCGCTTCATGCTGGCGGACATGGCGACGCGCATCGAGGCGGGCCGTTCGCTGTATCTGACCGCGGCCCGGCTGCGGGACGCGGGACGGCCCTTCGCCCGGCAGGCGGCCATGGCGAAGCTGTTCTGCACCGACACCGCGATGCAGGTCACGATCGACGCCGTGCAGGTGCTCGGCGGGTACGGCTACACCGCGGACTTCCCCGTCGAGCGGTACATGCGCGAGGCCAAGGTGCTGCAGATCGTCGAGGGCACCAATCAGATCCAGCGGATGGTCATCGCCCGTCACCTCGCGGGTCCCGAGTCCCGCTGAACCGTCCGTACGCGTACATCGCCGCGGGGGCCACCAGCCGGGCCCATTCCGGATCGTGGTGACCCGGCAGGGTCCGGCCGCGGTCGGACCAGGCACGCATCATGGCGCGGTAGATGGGCGGGTCCACAGGCTGGTGGGGGGCCTGCGGTGCCTGTGATCCCTGATATCCCTGGGGTTCCTGGGATGCGGGCGCCTGCAGTACGCGCGTCCACTGGGTCTCCTGGGGCACCAGGTGCTCCTGAGGCGGCTGCGTCCCCAGGTTCCCTTGAGTCCGCTGGGAAACCGATTCTGCCGGGGGAGGAAGAAACCCGCGACGACGGCCCGTCTCTGGGTATGTCTCTGCGTACGAAGGGGTCATACCGGGCCAACGTGCTTCGGGGCGGGCAGGTCACCGACTGGCGAATTCGCCTGTGCGTTCGCGGGGGTTCCGGCGCTGTGAAGGGCTGCCGGACTCTGGCCCCCCGAGCTCATCTGACGTACCGTCAACTCTCCCGTGCCGTGTGCCCCGGGAGGCAGCCGATGCCCGACGACCGCCCCGTAGCCCTCGACGAGTACCCCGTGCACCAGGTCCCCCTCTCGATGAAGCACGTGGCGACGGGGGACCGGAACGCCTACGACCGCTGCATCTTCCATGTCGTCGACCACCGGGGCAGGGCGCTGCTCGTCCTGGGGCTCGGGGTGTATCCGAACGTGGGCGTCATCGACGCGTACGCGACCCTGCGCGTCGGGGACACCCTGCACGCCGTGCGCGCCTCGGACGCCCTCGACGACGACGAGCGGATGCGCCTGTCCGTCGGCCCGCTCCGGATCCATGTCGAACGCCCCCTCAAGGACTTCGTCCTGAGCTGCGCGGCCGACCCCGACGACCCGGACGGACTCTCGTACGAGATCACCTGGTCCGCGGAGTTCCCCGCGCTCTGGGAACCGCATCACGTCCAACGCCGCGGCGCCCGCCTCACGTTGGAGGGCAGGCGCTTCGTCCAGGCGGGCCGGTGCGACGGCTGGATCAAGGTCGCGGGACAGGAGACACGGCTGTCCCGCGACGGCTGGACCGGTACCCGCGACCGCAGCTGGGGCACCCGTCCGCTGCCGGGCGAGGAGGGCGGCCGGCTGGCCGAGGAACACCGGACCGAGGGCTTCCACTGGCTCTGGTGCCCCGTCCGCTTCGACGACCGCTTCCTGATGGTCGTCACCCAGGAGGACGCCGACGGCTACCGGACCCTGAACGACGCGACCCTCGTACGGGCCGGGCGGCGCGACCGCCAACTCGGCTGGCCCCGCGCGGAGATCGCCTACCGGAGCGGCACCCGGCACCCGGAGGGCGCGACCGTCCACCTCGGCGACCCCCGCAAGCCGCTCGAACTGGGCGTCGAGATCCTGGCCTCCTCCCCGCTCGCCGTCGGCGCCGGCTACCCGCCCGCCGAGGACTGGCAGCACGGCACCTGGCAGGGCAGGGGCTGGACCGACCGCCGCGTGTACGACCTCTCGGACCCGGCCGCGCTCGGACTCGCCGCGTACGGGGTGACCGACCACGCGGCCCGCTTCACCCTCGACGGCCGGACCGGGTACGGGATCTTCGAGCACGGCTCGTTCGGGCGGCACGACCCGAGCGGGTTCACCGGGTTCGACTCGGTCGCCCCGTGAGGAGGAACGTGCGGGTCGCGAAGGGGCGGTGGTGGTGGCATGGCTGAGGCACCCCGTCCCCGCCCTGGACCTCGACCTCGACCTCGTACGACGACCCGTGATCCGGAGGAGATCGCGCGGCGGCTGAGCGCGTGGCTCGCCACCCGGCTGCCCGGCGCGGAGGCGGTCGACGTCCGCGTCCCCGCCTCCAACGGGATGTCGAGCGAGACCCTGCTCTTCGACATCGAGCACCCCGAACCACCTGCCCGCGCCTGCGCGTTGAGGCTCGCGGCGGACCCGGCGGCGTACACCGTCTTCCCCGTCTACGACCTGCCACGGCAGTACCGCGTCATGCGGCTGGTCGCGGACCGCACGGACGTCCCCGTGCCACGCGTGCTGTGGCTGGAGGAGGATCCGGGACCGCTCGGGGCGCCCTTCTTCGTCATGGAGCGCGTCGAGGGGCGCGTACCGCCCGACGTCATGCCCTATACGTACGAGGGCAATTGGCTGCACGCCGCGAGCGAGTCCGAGCGCGAACGGCTGGAGACGGCGTCGGTCGGCCTCCTCGCCCGGCTGCACGACCAGGTACCGGTCAAGGAGGCCGGTTTCCTCGCCGGTCCCGGAGCGGGGAGCCCGCTGCGCTGTCACGTGGCGGCGCAACGCGCCTACTACGCCTGGGTGGTTGACGGGCTGTCACGCTCCCCGCTCATCGAGGACGCCTTCGACCGGCTCGACGCGCTCTGGCCGCGCGACGAGGGCGAAACGGTGCTCAGCTGGGGCGACGCACGCATCGGGAACGTCATCTACGACGGTTTCGAGCCCGCCGCCGTCCTCGACTGGGAGATGGCGGCACTGGGCCCGCGCGAGGTCGACCTCGGCTGGATGATCTACCTGCACCGCTTCTTCCAGGACCTCACGGAGAGCTTCGGGCAGCACGGACTGCCCGGCTTCCTGCGCAGGGACCGGGTCGAGGCGCGCTACGCCGAACTCACCGGCCACCCACCCCGGGACATGGACTTCCACATCCTGTACGCGGCCCTGCGGCACGCCGTCGTCATGCTGCGCGTCGCCTACCGGCAGGTGCACTTCGGCGAGAGCGACGTCCCGGCGGATCCGGACACGCTGATCCTGCACCACGACAGCCTGCGGGCCATGGTGCAGGGCGATTACAGGGATTGAGGACCCTTCAGCGCTTCGGCGGGGTCTCGGCCGTGCGGGACCGGACAGGTCCAAGGCGGGCCGGGCGACCGGCCAGGTCCTAGGCGGCCAGGCGCCGCATCACCGGCACCTGCATGGGGCGCGAGCCGGGGCCTCCGACGTGCGAGAAGGGCTGGGTCCGCCAGTCGAGTCCCTGCGGGAGCGTCAACAGCAGGGCGGTCTCCTGCTCCTGGATCTCCATCGTCTCGTCGGCGGGCTGGGCGTCGGCCGCCGCGCGGCCCGTACCCGCGCAGACCGTGAGTCCGAAGGGGTTCCACGGCGACGCGCAGAGCGCGTGCTCCGGCAGGCTCTCCTCGTCCGCCAGCAGCGCGATGGGCTGCGCGCAGTCCGGGCAGATCACCCGGTACATCTCGAAGGTGTCGTACGCGTCGATCTCCTCGCCGTCCAGGGCGTCCGGTTCGACGCCCTCCGGCTCGGGTTCGAAGACCGACTGCTGCCGCTTGGGCGCGGTACGTCCAAGACGCTTGAGACTCTGCATGGGTTACTCCCCCTCGGATGGGCCGACAAGGTGCTGCGACCTCGGCCACAGCAAGCACTTCCCGTCCCGCCTGCGCGGTAATCACGAGAACATCACGGAAGCGGGCGGTGTCATGTGGTGTTCGTCACATGCTGACCGCAGGTGCCCGACCCGGCCGGTTACCGGGGGGATCAAGGGCACTGTAGGTTCTCCGCCATGGAGGAGCTGGACCGCCACATCGTGCAGCTGCTCGTCGAAGACGGGCGGATGAGTTACACCGACCTGGGCAAGGCCACGGGCCTGTCCACGTCGGCCGTGCACCAGCGGGTGCGCCGGCTGGAGCAGCGCGGCGTCATCCGCGGGTATGCCGCGGTCGTCGACCCGGAGGCGGTGGGGCTGCCGCTGACGGCGTTCATCTCGGTGAAACCGTTCGATCCCAGCGCGCCGGACGACATCGCCGAGCGGCTGGCGGGGGTGCCGGAGATCGAGGCGTGCCACAGCGTGGCCGGCGACGAGAATTACATCCTGAAGGTGCGGGTCGCCACTCCGCACGAGCTGGAGGAGCTGCTGGCGCGGCTGCGGTCGCTGGCGGGGGTGTCCACGCGGACGACTGTGGTTCTTTCCACGCCGTACGAGGCTCGGCCGCCGAAGATCTGACGGCGCCCCTTGCCCCGTGCGCGGGCCTTCCGGCCGGGGCGTGATGTTCGTCCGCGGGCCGGTGGGGGCCGGTCGCGCAGTTCCCCGCGCCCCTGGGCGGGTGGGGGGTTCGGCGGGTTTTTGCGTGCGGGTCCGTCGTGGCTGGTCGCGCCGTTCCCCGCGCCCCTGGAGGGGCGCCCATGAAGGGGCTGGTCGGCGGGGCCCGGGGGACGGGGTGTGCCGGGCAGGGGCGAGACTGTCGGTATGAGTGACAGCACCGCCGATATCGAGTCGGATCGTATTCACCCAGGGGTTTCCCGGACCTTGCTGCTGCGGGGCGGGGAAGTGCACAGCCCCGCCGACCCGTTCGCCACCGCCATGGTCGTGGAACGCGGACAGGTCGCCTGGGTCGGTTCGGAGGGCGCCGCCGACGCGTTCGCGGACGGCGTGGACGAGGTGGTCGACCTCGAAGGGGCGCTCGTCACCCCGGCGTTCACCGACGCACACGTGCACACCACGGCCACCGGACTCGCCCTCACCGGCCTCGACCTCTCCGGCACCCGCACCCTCGGCGACGCCCTCGCCCGCGTACGGGACTTCGCCGCCTCCCGCCCCGGCGACCGGGTCCTCCTCGGCCACGGCTGGGACGCCTCCCGCTGGCCGGAGCGACGGCCCCCGCGGCGCGACGAGCTGGACGAGGCCACCGGCGGCCGTCCCCTCTACCTCAGCCGGATCGACGTCCACTCGGCCGTCACCACCACGGCCCTGCTGGACATGACACCGGGCGTCCGCGGGGCCGCCGGCTTCCAGGACGGCGAACCCCTCACCCGCGACGCCCATCACGCCGTACGCGCCGCCGCGTTCGCGGCCGTGACCCCGGCGCAGCGCACGGAGGCCCAGCGCGCGGCCCTGAAGCACGCCGCCTCGCTCGGGATCGGCTCCGTGCACGAGTGCGCGGGCCCCGAGATCTCCTCCGAGGACGACTTCACCGGGCTGCTGCGGCTCGCCGCCGAGGTGGCGGGCCCCCGCGTCGTCGGCTACTGGGCCGAGCAGGACGTGGCGAAGGCCCGCGCCCTGGGAGCGGCCGGCGCCGCGGGCGACCTCTTCGTGGACGGCGCTCTCGGTTCGCACACGGCCTGTCTGCACCGGCCGTACACCGACGCGGACCACACGGGTACCGCCTACCTGGACACCGATGCCGTCGCCGCCCATGTCGTGGCGTGCACCGAGGCGGGGCTCCAGGCGGGCTTCCACGCCATCGGGGACGCCGCGGTGGCCTCCGTGGTCGACGGCATGCGCGCAGCCGCCGAGAAGGTCGGCCTGGCCCGCGTACGCGCCGCCCGGCACCGCGTCGAGCATGCCGAGATGCTCACACCGGAGACGATCGCCGGTTTCGCCGACCTCGGCCTCACCGCCTCCGTCCAGCCCGCCTTCGACGCGCTGTGGGGTGGCGAGGACGGCATGTACGCCGAGCGTCTGGGCGCCGAGCGCGCCCGTACGCTCAACCCCTACGCCGCTCTGCTGCGCGCCGGCGTGCCGCTCGCCTTCGGTTCCGACAGCCCCGTCACACCGCTCGACCCCTGGGGCACGCTCCGGGCCGCCGCCTTCCACCGGACGCCCGAACACCGGGTGTCCGTGCGCGCCGCCTTCACGGCGCACACGCGGGGCGGCTGGCGGGCGGTCGGACGGGACGACGCGGGGTCCCTGGTACCGGGCGCGCCCGCGGACTACGCGGTGTGGCGCACCGAGGAACTCGTGGTCCAGGCCCCGGACGACCGGGTGGCCCGCTGGTCGACCGACCCCCGCTCCGGAACCCCGGGACTGCCCGACCTGTCACCCGGCGCGGACCTGCCCGTCTGTCTGCGCACCGTGGTGGACGGTCGAACCGTATTCGTACGGCCGGACGAGTGATGTCCCGGGGTGGCGCGGCGCCGATCATGGTCCGACGGGCTGTCGCGCGACCTGCGCATCCTCGCCGCTGACCAGGTGTTTCC
The DNA here is from genome assembly GCF_003024195.1 of Streptomyces dioscori. Lineage (GTDB taxonomy): Bacteria > Actinomycetota > Actinomycetes > Streptomycetales > Streptomycetaceae > Streptomyces > Streptomyces dioscori. The sequence continues at coordinate 65,248 of NZ_KZ679049.1, read as the reverse complement.
TGAGAAAACCGCAGGTGGAACGACTGTTGACAGTGAGCGGCAGGTGGCCGGTAGGTTCGGCCGGGTCCACCACCGGACGTCCGGCCGGTGAACTTCCGCGCAGTCGCCGCAGCGCAGTTGGGTCAGGGGTGGTGTGCCGCACCGGCGCACCACCACTGGGAGCCAGGCCCAGCGTCCGCGCCACGGGGCGAGGGAACGTTCCGGCCGGATGGTGTGACCCGGGTGGGGCCCGGCCGCTCAGTAGACAACGGCTTTCGGTCGACCCGCAGCCAGCGGGTCCCAGGTCGGCCCGAAGGGCGCCGGGCCCCGATCCGCAGTTCCCCTGCTTCTGGGACCCCTTTTCCCCTCGTACGACCCCGTTGTGCGACTTTTCAAGTCGGTGCCTTACCTGCGGGAAGAGCGGCGCTCGCTATGGTGGTGCCCCTCTCGCACGGAAGTTTTAAGGGGAAGCTGTGAACGACGGCGTTGAGCGACGGTTCGGTCCGCTCGGCACGACCTTGGTGATCATCCCGACCTTCAACGAGGCGGAGAACATCAAGAGGATCGTGGGCCGGGTGCGGGCGGCCGTACCCGCGGCGCACGTCCTGATCGCCGACGACAACAGCCCCGACGGCACCGGCAAGCTCGCCGACGAGCTGGCCGTCGAGGACGAACACGTCCACGTGCTGCACCGCAAGGGCAAGGAAGGCCTGGGCGCCGCTTATCTCGCCGGCTTCGGCTGGGGCCTGGAGCACGGGTACGGCGTCCTGGTCGAGATGGACGCCGACGGCTCCCACCAGCCCGAGGAGCTGCCCCGGCTGCTGACCGCGCTCAAGGGCGCCGACCTGGTGCTCGGGTCCCGCTGGGTACCGGGCGGCAGGGTGGTGAACTGGCCCAGGTCCCGTGAGTTCCTCTCGCGCGGCGGAAGCCTGTACTCGCGGGTCCTGCTCGACGTGCCGATCCGCGACGTCACCGGCGGCTACCGGGCCTTCCGGAGCGAGACCCTGGAACGGCTCGGCCTCGGAGAGGTCGCCTCGCAGGGGTACTGCTTCCAGGTCGACCTGGCCCGCCGGGCCGTCCGGGCCGGCTGTCACGTCGTCGAGGTGCCGATCACCTTCGTCGAACGGGAACTCGGCGACTCCAAGATGAGCCGCGACATCCTGGTGGAGGCGCTGTGGCGGGTCACCACGTGGGGTGTGGGGGAGCGGGCGGGGCGCGTGCTGGGGCGCAAGAAGCCCTGAGCCGCCGCCCCATCGCACAGGCAGGGCTGATCGCCTCTTTACGCTTTATGCCGTACTGAGCCCTGGCCAGGCACACTGGAGGCATGACGACTGGCGCACCGATCCCGCCCTCCTCCGCCCCCGGCCCCACCTCTCGTCGGCCCCGGCGCTCACGGCTGCTGAGGTTCCTGCCCCTGGGCGTGGCCGCGTGGCTCGTGCTGGAGATCTGGCTGCTGACCGTGGTGGCGGGCGCGGCGAGCGGGTTCGCGGTGCTTCTGCTGCTGATCGGCGGGTTCGTCCTCGGTTCCGTGGTCATCAAGCGGGCCGGGCGGCGGGCCTTTCGCGCGCTGAGCGAGACGCTGCAACAGCAGCAGAGCGGGGCGTTGCCGCAGGGCAGGGCCAATTCCGAGGGCAACGGCCTGATGATGCTCGGCGGGCTGCTCCTGATGCTGCCGGGGCTGATCTCCGACGTGTTCGGGCTGCTTCTGCTCGTGCCGCCCGTGCAGAAGGGGCTCTCGCGGTACGCGGAGCGGACGTTCGAGCGGAAGGTGCGGGAGGCTTCGGGGTCGTTCGGGAGCGCGTTCCAGCAGGCTCGGATTCACCGTCCCGACGGCAAGGTGGTCCAGGGTGAGGTCATCCGCGACGACGCGCCGCGCGACCACGGGAACGAGAACAACCAGGGCTCGCGCCCGCCCCTGACGGGCTGAGGCCCGGCCGCCGCCCGGGGTGGGTGGGGGCTTTTTTCGCCCCCGCCGCCCCTACCCGTTCCCGTCACGACCTCAGGGGCTCCGCCCCCGAACCCCCGCTCCTCAAACGCCGGAGGGGCTGGGTGGGCCATGGGGGCGCCGGAGAGGCCGAGATACCCAGGGGCGCGGGGAACGGCGCAGTCCTTTGCCTTTAGGGGCGCGGGGAACTGCGCAACCCCAGCCACAGTGGGCCCGCACGCACCCAGAAACGCACCCGAGCCCCACGCAAACGCACAGAACCGCAGGAACCGTGTCCGAAGACACGGCGCCCGCGGTCGCGTGCGTGCGCTGTATGCCGCTCAGCCCCCTGAAGGGCTACGCGGACTTGCGGCTGTCCCGAGGGTGGACCGCAATGTTCATGGCTCCGGATCGAAGCACGGCCAGGCGCTCTTCGAGGACCTCTTCGAGCTCCTCTCGCGTACGCCGTTCCATCAGCATGTCCCAATGCGTACGCGCGGGCTTGGCCTTCTTCTCTTCAGGGCCGTCGCCGTCCACCAGGAGTGCCTGGGCCCCGCAGACCTTGCACTCCCACTCCGGCGGGATCTCCGCCTCCACCGAGAAGGGCATCTCGAATCGATGGCCCTTCTCGCATGCGTACTCCACGGCCTGGCGCGGGGCCAGGTCGATGCCGCGGTCCGTCTCGTAGCTAGTCACCACGAGGCGCGTGCCGCGAAGAGCTCGCTCACTCATGAATCGTGCCTCCCGGGCTTGTCGCCCACAGGACAGGTGTCGCTGTCGTCGTCATCCGGTCAACGTCCGGTCGGCGGTAAAGATTCCCGCTCCGGGACATGCGTCGCCGTCGTAGCCGCCCGTTGTTGTACCCACCTGCGCCCGGTATGTCACATCTGACAGCAGATGTCACCCGGTGTTGCGGCATCTTTGACGCGCAGTAACGGTACGCCTGGCAGGCCAAACGCGTACACTACCGCCCTTTGGCGCTGAGCGCTAAATCCTCGCGGGAACGGGGTTGCCCGCGTCGCGCACCGCCCGGCGCACCGGGACCCTCGCGAGCAGCACGAATCCCAGGACGAAGAAGGCCACGAGCGAGAGGATCGCGTCCCGGTAGCTGCCCGTCAGCTGGTAGGTCACGCCGAACAGGAGCGGGCCCAGCCAGCTCATGCCGCGGTCGCTCATCTCGTACGCGGAGAAGTACTCGGCCTCCTTGCCGGGCGGCACCAGATGCGAGAACAGGGACCGGGAGAGCGCCTGGCTGCCACCGAGGACCAGCCCGATGCCCGCGGCGAGGACGAAGAACCAGCCGGGTGCTCCCGCGGGCAGGAAATATCCGGCGGCCAGCGTGAGGGTCCATGCGACCAGCGACCCGAGAATGATCCGTTTGGCGCCGTACGTGCGGGCCAGTCGGCCCATCCCGAGGGCCCCGGCCACCGCGAGCAGCTGGACCAGCAGCACGGCGACGATCAGCGTCGACTGGTCGAGGCCCAGCTCCTCGGACCCGTACACGGAGGCCTGTGAGATGACCGTCTGGATGCCGTCGTTGTAGACGAGGTATGCCAGGAGGAAGGCGAGGGTGAGCGGCTGGCGGCGCATGTCGCGCACGGTCGCCGCCAGCTGCCGCCAGCCGCGTCCGGGCGCGCCCGGCGATCCCTCGGGGGAGTCCGCCGTACGGCGGTCGCGCAGGCGCTTGAGCGGTACGAGGGTGAAGGCGCCCCACCAGATGCCCGCCGAGGCCAGGCAGATGCGGACCGCCATCGACTCCGAGACGCCGAAGCTGTCGTGGGCGCTGTAGAGCACCAGGTTCGCCACCAGGACCAGCGAGCCCGCCGCGTAGCCGAACGCCCAGCCCCTCGACGAGACGGCGTCGCGTTCCTCGGGCGGGGCGATCTGCGGCAGGTAGGAGTTGTAGAGCACCATCGAGACGGCCAGTGAGGCATTGGCCACGATGAGCAGGAGGCCGCCCAGCAGATAGCGGTCGCCGTCCAGGAAGAACATGCCGGCCGTGGCAGCGGCACCCAGATACGCCGAGAGTGCGAGGAGCGGCTTCTTGCGGCCGCTGCGGTCGGCCGCCGCTCCCGCCAGGGGCATCACGAAGATCGACAGGATCACGGACGCGGACACGCTGTAGGCGAAGAACGAGCCCGCGCGCAGGGGTATCCCCAGCGGGTGCACGAATCCGTCCGCGTCCGCGGCCGCCTTGGCGACCGACGTCAGATAGGGGCCGAGGAACACGGTGAGCACGCTCGTCGAGTAGACGGAGCAGGCCCAGTCGTAGAAGTACCAGCCGCGTTGTTCGCGCCGCCGCTCGGCGGCCCCGTCGGCCGCCCTTTCCCGCACGGTGTCGGTGCCCACCCGTGCCCTCGCTTCCCCGTGTCGTGCCTGTGCAGGGCGTACCGCGTGGTGTGCCGGGACCGCTCAGGCCCAGGTGCCGCGGTCCTGGAGGACCCCGCGCAGCGTGTCGATGTGATCGGTCATGATGCCATCGACTCCCAGGTCCAGAAGCCGGTGCATCCGCTCGGGTTCGTTGACCGTCCACACGTGGACCTGCAGCCCGCGCGCGTGGGCGGCCCCCACGAAACGGCGGTCCACCACCGGGATGCCCGACTGGGCCTCGGGAACCTGGGCGCAGACCGCCGAGCGCCGCAGCGCGGCGGGCAGACCCCACGACTTCAGGCGCAGCCCCAGAACACCCCGGATGCCGTACGAGGTGGCCAGCCGCGGGCCGGCCACGCGCTGGGCCCGGGCGACCCGCGCCTCGGAGAACGAGCCGACGCAGACGCGGTCCCAGGAGCCGGTGGCGCGGATCAGATCGAGGAGGGGGAGCAGCGCGGGCTCCGCCTTCACGTCCACGTTCCAGCGGACGTCGGGGAAGGTCTCCAGGAGCTCTTCGAAGAGGGGGACCGGTTCGGCGCCCGCCACGCGCGCGTGCCGTACGTCGTTCCAGGGGAGGTCGGCTATCCGGCCCGCGCCGTCGGTCACCCGGTCCAGCGTCACGTCGTGGAAGGCGACGAGTTTTCCGTCGGCCGTCGCGTGCACATCCGTCTCGATGTACCGGTACCCGGCCTCGACCGCGCGGTGGAACTGGGCGACGGTGTTCTCCAGGCCGTCGGCGGCCCCGCCCCGGTGGGCGAAGGCTATGGGCCCGGGATGGTCGAGGTAGGGATGGCGTATACGCGAGATCACCCGCGCAGTATCGCCCCCTCCGATGGCCCTGTGGCAACGACCGTACTGCCGTCCGGTGATGCCGCGGGTACGGCGAACACCCGCAGGAACAGCTGGGCCAGCGGCCCGATCGCGAGTGCGTAGAGAACCGTGCCGATCCCGACCGTGCCGCCCAGGACGAAGCCCGTCGCGACCACGGCCACTTCCAGGGTCGTGCGCACCAGGCGTATCGAACGGCCGGTGCGCTGATGGAATCCCGTCATCAGGCCGTCACGCGGGCCCGGACCGAAACGTGCCGCTATGTAGAGGCCGGTCGCCATGCCGTTCAGCAGGATGCCCGCCGCCATCAGCGGGACACGGACCCCGAGGGCGTGCACGTCCGGCAGGAGGGCGAGCGTGCCGTCCATCGCGATGCCCACCACGAAGACGTTGGAGACCGTGCCGAGGCCCGGGCGCTGACGCAGCGGTATCCACAGGAGAAGGACGACGGCCCCGATGATGATCGACACGACACCGATCGTCAGCCCGGTCAGCTTTGCGAGGCCCTGATGCAGCACACCCCAGGGCTCAAGACCCAGGCCCGCCTCCACGAGGAGGGCCGAGCTCACCCCGTACAGGGCCAGTCCCACGTACAGCTGAAGAAGTCGGCGGGTGAGACGCCTCGGCGGCGGGCTGGACACTATGGGCTCCTTGGAGGTGGCGCGGTGGCGCGATGGTGTCAGTGGACTGACTCATGACACTCTGTGGCTTGAGGAGAAACCTCTTCCATGGCCAATTCGGCGAAGGTGGACTGGAAATCATGACACAGTGGACTTCAGCGGTGGGGGCCGCCCAGCTCGCCCGGCTGCTCAACTCCCAGCAGGAGCGCCCCGCGGGCCCCGGCACGCGCCGCCCGCCCGCCTACCGTGCCCTCGCCGACGGTATCCGGCTGCTCGTCCTCGAAGGCCGGGTCCCCGTCGCCGCGCGACTGCCCGCCGAGCGCGAACTGGCCCTCTCCCTGTCCGTCAGCCGCACCACCGTGGCGGCGGCCTACGAGGCACTGCGCGCCGAGGGCTTCCTGGAGTCCCGCAGGGGAGCGGGCAGCTGGACCGCCGTACCGGCCGGCAACCCGCTGCCCGCGCGCGGCCTCGAACCCCTGCCGCCCGAGACCCTCGGCTCCATGATCGACCTGGGCTGCGCGGCCCTGCCCGCCCCCGAACCCTGGCTCACCCGCGCCGTCCAGGGCGCCCTGGAGGAGCTGCCGCCGTACGCCCACACCCACGGCGACTATCCGGCGGGGCTGCCCGCGCTGCGCCAGACCCTCGCCGACCGGTACACCGCGCGCGGCATTCCCACCATGCCCGAGCAGATCATGGTGACCACCGGGGCCATGGGGGCCATCGACGCCATCTGCCACCTCTTCGCCGGCCGCGGGGAGCGCATCGCCGTCGAGTCGCCCTCGTACGCCAACATCCTCCAGCTGATGCGTGAGGCCGGAGCCCGGCTGGTGCCCGTCGCCATGGCCGAAGGGCTCGCCGGCTGGGACATGGACCGCTGGCGGCAGGTGCTGCGCGACGCGGCGCCCCGGCTCGCCTATGTCGTCGCCGACTTCCACAACCCGACCGGTGCGCTCGCCGACGAGAACCAGCGACGGCAGCTCGTCGACGCCGCGCGGTCGGCCGGGACCGTGCTCGTCGTGGACGAGACCATGAGCGAGCTGCAGCTGGACGAAGGACTCGAACGGCCGCGTCCCGTCTGCGGGTTCGACCCGGCGGGGTCGACGGTCGTCACGGTCGGCTCGGCCAGCAAGGCCTTCTGGGCCGGCATGCGGATCGGCTGGGTCCGTGCCGCGCCGGACGTGATCCGCAGCCTGGTCGCCGCGCGCGCGTACGCCGACCTCGGGACCCCCGTCCTGGAACAGCTGGCCGTGAACTGGCTGCTCAGTACGGGCGGCTGGGAGCAGGCCGTGCAGGTGCGGCGCGACCAGGCCCGGGAGAACCGGGACGCGCTCGTGGGGGCGCTGCGCCGCGAACTCCCCGACTGGGAGTTCGACGTGCCGCGCGGCGGGCTCACGCTGTGGGTGCGCACGGGGGGTCTGTCCGGGTCGCGGCTGGCGGAGGTCGGTGAACGGGTGGGGGTACGGGTGCCGTCCGGGCCGCGGTTCGGGGTGGACGGGGCGTTCGAGGGGTATGTGCGGCTTCCGTTCACCGTGGGTGGTGCGGTGGCCGACGAGGCGGCTGCGCGGTTGGGGGCGGCGGCGCGGATGGTTGCGGCCGGTGCGCATGGGGGTGGGGAGGCGCCCCGCACATTCGTGGCGTGACGCCGCCTGCCGGGGCCCGACGGGCGGGTTGTCGGGTGCGGGCCCGTCGTGGCCGGTCGCGCAGTTCCTCGCGCCCCTGGGTGGGTGGGGGGCGAGGTGGTCCTTCGGGTGCGGGCCGGTGGTGGCTGGTCGCGCAGTTCCTCGCGCCCCTGGGTGGGCGGGGGTTGCGGATGTAGCCGTACGTGCGGGTGCGTCGTGGTTGCCCGCGCCGTTCCCCGCGCCCCTCAAGAGGGGCTGCGCCCCATCAGGGGCGCGGGGAACGGCGCAGTCTTTTGGCTTTTTGGGGGCGCGGGGAACGGCGCAGTCTGTTGTTTTTTAGGGGCGCGGGGAACTGCGCGGCCAGCCATGACCGGTGCGAGGCCGGGATGCGACGGCTCGTCGTGGTCAGGCCTCCGTGGGTACGCCCGCCACGCCCACCGCGCCCGCGGACGTGACGCGTACCGGGTCCGCCGCAGGCGCGGGTGGCACCTCCGCGGGGAGCAGGGACAGGACCGCCCGCCGATGCGTCTCGCTCGTCGCCTCGTCGTACGGGTCCGGCGTCGCCGGCACCTGGAGGCGGTGGACCGGTCCGGCGCCCAGTCGGGCATACCCCCGGCCCGCCGGCACATCGGCCGTGGGAGTCGTGTGCGGCGGCACCCCCAGCACCGCTTCGAGCTGCCCCGTCGAAGCCGCCCCGAGCACGACACGCGCGCGCGTGTGCCCCAGTACCGCCTCCCCGAGCGACTCCACGGCGTCGAACTGCTCGGCCACCACGACCGTGACCCCGGCCGCGCGGCCGTGACGCAACGGCACCTGGAGGAGCGTCTGCGGATCACTCCGGTCGTCGGCCGCCGCGAGATGGCCGAGCGCGGTCGGCCGGTCCAGGAGGAGCCACAGCGGACGCCGCGTGTCCTCCGGCGGAGTCAGTCCCGCCTGCCGGGACCGGTTCGCCGTGATGAGGCGCCGCTCCGTCTCGTGCGCCGCCCATTCGAGAGCCGCCAGCGCGCCCGACAGGCCGCATTCGATGCCCAGAACGCCGTCGCGCCCCGCCAGGCACGCGTACTCGCCCGTACCGCCGCCCTCGACGATCAGTACGTCACCGTGCCGCAGGGCCTGGAGTGCGATCGAGCGCAGGAGCGTGGTCGTGCCGCTGCCGGGCCCGCCGACCGCGAGGAGGTGCGGCTCGGTGGAGCGCGCGCCGGTGCGCCAGACCACCGGGGGGACGTCCCGCTGTTCCTGGCCGAAGTCGAGAGGGAGCGTGCGCTGGACCCCGGCCGGGTCGGTGAAGCCGAGGACGGTCTCGCCCGGTGCCGTGACGAACCGCTGGGCGGCGATGTCGGTGGGCAGCGGGGGCAGGACGGCGACCGAGAGCTGGTTGCTCTCCTCGTCCCACGCGAAGCGGTACTCCCGGCCGCGCCCTGACTTGGCGTGCAGCAGCTGCTCGATACGGGCCCGGGAGTCGGCCTCCCCGTCCCGGAAGTAGGCGGGGTAGCGCACGGACAGCTGCGAGACCCGGCCGGTGTCGTCGAACTCGTACGCGTCGAAGGCCTTGCCCCACTCGCCGCCGTGGGCGTAGAGCGGGGCGGGGTCCTCGGGGACGGAGAAGTACGGAACGAGCGCCTCGTAGAGGGACTCCAGGCGCTTGCTCTGTGAGTCGTCGGGGCCTGAGGGCACGGCCGGGGTGTGGTCCCTGCCCTGCCAGGCGGCCGCCGCCATCAGGGTGATGACGGCCAGCAGCGGCCCGTACGGGATGAGGGCCACGATCAGGACGACCGAGGCCACCAGGAACAGCAGTGGACCGCGCCGGTCCTTGGGGGTGTCCGCCCATTTGCGCCGGCCGGCGGCCGCCAGCCGGCGCAGTCCACGGCTGATGGTGATCAGCGGGTGGAGGACGTCGGTGGCGCTGTCGGCGGCCGTCCGGGCCAGGTCCCTGCTGCGGGCGATCTGCGCGCTGCCGGTACTCAGAATGCGGGGGAGGGGGCGCCGGGCCACTGCTGTCTCCTGGAGGTGCGTGCGAACGGGGTGGGGGTCAGAACTTGATCCCGCCGAGCAGACCGGCCAGGCTCGCGCCGCCCGCCGTGATGCTCGGCGCGATGGCCGTGCCCGCGAGGTAGAACCCGAAGAGGGCGCTGACCATCGCGTGCGAGGCCTTGAGGCCGTCCTTGCGGAAGAAGAGGAAGACGATGATGCCGAGCAGGACCACGCCTGACATGGACAGGATCATGATTGTTTCTCCTGGATCGATGGGGACAGTCACCATGAGTACTTCCAGGCTCACAGGATGTATCCATACGATAAAAGGTGCAACTGGGTGAAATTCTGCTTATTTCACCCCGATGGACCCGCCCGGCAGGGCCCTGCAGTGGCCCTCTCGATGATTTGTCGGTTTCGTGGTGATCTTTGCCTCGGGTGGGCCAGGTCATGTGCCCGCGAAGCCAGTACGCTGGCGATTCACCCGTACGGTCGCACCGCGACGGCCGCACGTTCCCGCACTTCCCGCAGTCCCGTTCGTCCCCGCACCGTCCCCGTGGTGCGCGTCCCGCAGTGAGAGGCGGTCCCGTCGATGAGTGAAGCGCCCGACCCCGAGGTCGTGGAGCTGGCGACCAAGATCTTCGATCTGGCCCGGCAGGGGCAGACCGAAGCACTCGTGGCGTACGTCGACGCGGGTGTTCCGGCCAACCTCACGAACGACCGCGGCGACTCGCTCCTGATGCTCGCCGCCTATCACGGCCACGCCGACGCCGTGAGCGCCCTCCTGGAACGCGGGGCGGAGGCGGACCGTATCAACGACCGGGGCCAGACCCCGCTCGCCGGGGCCGTCTTCAAGGGCGAGGACGCCGTCATCCGCGTCCTCCTGGCCGCGGGCGCGGACCCCTCGGCGGGGACGCCCTCCGCCGTCGACACGGCCCGGATGTTCGCCAAGGCCGAACTGCTCGACCTGTTCGGAGTTCACTGAACCATCCGCCTTGACCAGGCGAAACAGCTTTTTTGGGGGAGGCGGAACGGGGCCGCCGGAAATGCGGTCGCGGCAGCGAGAACCGCTGGGTCATCATGACGTCGTGATTCACGGACGCGATGGCTGGGCAGGTGTTGCCGCACCGCGCGGACCGTGATGCGGCCCGCACGGGCCACCGACGAGAGGCAGAGGAAAATGGTCTACAGCAAGCAGGAAACGGCGGGCGCCCCGACGTGTTGTCACGCGGCCAGGTAGAGCAGGACCCCGGTTGCGTCGACGCTTGATGTGAGGCTGTTTCCCATGTTCGATCCGGTCATAGCGCCCAGCGGAACGCTGCTCGGCCTGCTCCAGAGGGGCCGCGGCGACGGCACGCTGCACGCGCTCACCGCACCGCGGGCCGAAGCGCTCGCGGCACTGAACCACTGCGTGCTGAGCGACCCCCGCCACGACTGGCAGGTGGAGAACCGCTCGCTCTACTACGCACGTCTCCACCTCGACCTGGGCGGAGGCCTCGACGAGATCGAGGCCCACCTCTTCGACGCGGCGGACGTGCTCGACACCGACGAATCACGTACGGGCCTCGCGCTCGCCGTCCTCGGCCACCTCGCCTCGTACGGCAGGCGGGACGCCCTGGAGCTGCTGCGGCGCTACGCCGCCCACGGCGCCAACTGGGCCTGGGCCCTCGACGAGCTGGCGCTGCGCGACGACGACGCCGGGCTGCGCGCGCTCGCGGCCCCCGTCCTCGCCCGCTTCCCCACCGACCCCGAGGGTGAGGCCGAGCTGGCCGCCGTCGTGCGGGACTCCTTCGAGCCGCGGCCCTGGCGGCTGTGGGCCGACGATCCGCGCGAATCCATCGGCACGCGCGTGCGTGCCGCCCGGGAAAGCGGTTCCTTCGACCGCTGGCAGCAACAGATGCGACCGTCCGGGCCCCGCCCCGGATGGAGCGTGCGGGCCGTCTTCGAATGGGCCCAGCAGGGCATCGAGCGCGGAGCCGCACTCCATGTGCCCGCCGCGCGCTGCCTCACGGCCGTCGCCGGACCCGAGGACCGCCCCGAGATCATCGAGGCCGCCCGCACGGGGGACGACGGCGCACGCTGCACCGCCCTGCGCTACCTCGCCGACAACCACGATCCCGACGTACTGGATCTCGTGGAGGCCGCACAGGCCTCCGGCTCGCTGCTCGTGGTGGAAGCCGCTGTGGACGCCTTCGAACGGATGCGGAGCGTCGCCGCCGTGCAACGGGCCCGCGGCTGGGCCCACCGGCCCGACGCCCTGGGAGAGGCCGCCGGACGCGTCCTCGCCTGCCGGGGCGGCGCACAGGACAGCGAACTGGTCCTGGGCGCCCTGCGCGAAGCCGTACGGGGCGAGGGGCCCGACGCGCAGACCCTGTGGACCCTCGTCGACGGCGCCGGACGGCTCGGCATCGCGGGAGCGGCGCCCGTCCTGCGGCACGTCTACCGCGAGACCGCCTCCTCCCATCTGCGCGGCCGGGCGGCACGCGCCCTGGCCGCCACCGACCCCTCCTTCGCCGCGGGATTCGCCGTCGAATGCCTGTGGGACTGCGAGGAGACCACCCGCGAGGTGGCCGCACGGCACGCCGAGACCGGGGACGCCCGTGTGGTCGACCAGCTCCGCCGGCTCGCCGCCGACCCGGCCGAGGAGGCCGACGTACAGACCGCGGTCCGCAGCCGCATCGGACCGGACGCGTCCGCCGTGTGACACCGGACCGCGGGCCGGACAGCATGGAACCGGCCGGGGACCGCGCGGAGTGGAACCGCGCGTGGTGATCGTGGCGAGCGCCGTGCGCGCCGGTGTGCGCGACCGGCGTGTGCGACCGGCGTGTGAGCGTTCCGTCGTCGGCCCGTATCCCGTTGGTACGGGCCCGGACGCCGGAGCGTGACCGGTTCGTGACGAGAGGGCGTGCGGAGCCCAACGCTCATGGGACGTTCCTCAGCCGGAAAGATCCACGTTGACGCGGCCACGTCCAGCACGACGACAACACCCGTATGCGTGTCGTCATCGTCACCGAGTCCTTTCCCCCCGATGTGAACGGCGTGGCCCACTGCGCGCTCCAGACCGCCCGGCACCTCGTCGAGCGCGGTCACACCCCCGTCGTCGTCGCTCCGGCAACCTCCCCCAAGCTCTCGACCCCCTCCGAACAGTCGGGCGCCTCCTTCGGGAACGCGTCCGAGTCCTCCGCACCGTGCCCCGTCGTCCGCATCCCGTCCCTGCCGCTTCCCGGCTATCCCCAGGTCCGCGTCGCTCTCCCCAGCCGACGCGTCGCCGCCGCGATCACCGCACACCGTGCCGACATCGTGCACCTGGCCAGCCCCTTCGTCCTCGGCGTCCGCGGCATGGCCGCCGCCGGCCGCCTCGGCATCCCCGCCGTGGCCGTCTACCAGACCGACCTCGCCGGCTACGCCCGTACGTACATCAGCACGGGCGAGGCCACCGCCTGGCGCCGTATCCGCTCCGTCCACGCCGCCGCCGACCGCACGCTCGCCCCCTCCACCGCCGCCCTCCACGACCTGGAGGCGCACGGTGTGCCCCGGGTACGGCTGTGGCCGCGAGGCGTCGACACCGTCCGCTTCCGGCCCGAGCACCGGGACGACGCCCTCCGCCGTGAACTCGCCCCGAACGGCGAGCTGATCGTCGGTTACGTGGGCCGCCTCGCCCCCGAGAAGCAGATCGAACTCCTCGCCGGAGCCTGCGCCCTGCCGGGCGTGCGCGTGGTCGTCGTCGGTGACGGCCCGAGCCGGCCGGGCCTGGACCAGGCGCTGCCGGGAGCCGTCTTCCTCGGGCGCCGCACCGGCGACGAACTCGCCCGGATCTTCGCCTCCCTGGACGTCTTCGTGCACACCGGCCCGTTCGAGACCTTCTGCCAGACCGTCCAGGAGGCGATGGCCAGCGGCGTTCCGGTCGTCGCCCCCGCCGCGGGCGGCCCGCTGGACCTGGTGGCGCACGGGCGCACCGGGCTGCTCGTCCCGCCCCGCGACGAGGCCACCGTGCGCGACGCCGTCCGGTCGCTCGCCGCCGACCCCGCCCTGCGGGCCGCCTACGGCGCCGAGGCGCGGCGTACCGTCGAGGGCCGTACCTGGGCCGCCGTCGGGGACGCGCTCATCGAGCACTACACGGACGTCCTCGCCGGCCGGGCGGTGGTGGCGGCATGAGCGCTTCCCTGAGCAATGACTCCCTGAGCAACGAGTCCTTGCGCAACGAGTCCCTGAGCATCGTGCGGCTCGCCAACTTCGTCGCCCCCTCCTCCGGGGGCCTGCGGACCGCGCTGCGCGAACTGGGCGCCGGCTACCTGGCGGCCGGACACCGGCCCGTCCTGGTCGTGCCCGGCGAACGCGCCTCGGACCGCGAGACCGAACAGGGCCGCGTCATCACCCTGCCGGGCCCGCTGCTGCCCGGCACCGGCGGCTACCGCGTCCTCACCGACAGGCGGCGCGTGGCGGCGCTCCTGGAGACGCTCGCCCCCGACCGTCTTGAGGTCTCCGACCGTACGACGCTGCGCTGGACCGGCGTCTGGGCGCGGCGCGCCCGGGTGCCCGCGGTGATGGTCTCCCACGAGACCGCCGACGGCGTGCTGCGCACCTGGGGCATGCCGCCGGGCCTCGCCCGGCGCACCTCGGACGCCGTCAACCTCCGTACCGCGCACCACTACGCGCGCATCGTGTGCACCACGGAGTTCGCGGAGCGCGAGTTCGTCCGCATCGGCGCCCGCAACGTCGTACGCGCCCCGCTGGGCGTCGACCTGGAGGGGCGCCACCCCGCGCTGCGGGACCCGGCTGTCCGGGCCCGGTACGCGCGCGTGGACCAGACCCTGCTGGTGATGTGCTCCAGGCTGTCCGTCGAGAAGCGGCCCGGTACGGCTCTGGACGCGCTGGAGGCGCTGCTGCGGGGCGGACAGCGCGCGGTGCTCGTCGTGGCCGGGGACGGGCCGCTGCGGGCCAGGCTCGAACAGCGGGCGCGCGAACGCCGGCTGCCCGTCACCTTCCTCGGGTACGTCGGCGACCGTGCGCTCCTCAGCGGTCTGCAGGCCTCCGCCGACGTGTGCCTGGCGCCCGGGCCCGCAGAGACCTTCGGGCTCGCCGCCCTGGAGGCGATGGCCTGCGGCACGCCCGTCGTCGCCAGCGCCACCTCCGCCCTCCCGGAGGTCATCGGCCCCGCCGGAGCCACCGCCGCGGACACCGGGGCGGCCTTCGGCGTCGCGATCAGGATGCTTCTGGACCGGCCCGAGAACGAGCGCCGGGAGGCCGCACGCGCGCGTGCCGCCTGTTTCGGGTGGCCGGCCGCCGTGGAGGCGTTCCTCAGCGCGCACGACGCTGCCGTGCGGGTGGGGGTACCCCGGGAACCGCTTCCCGCCGCCGTTCTCCGTTCCGTGTCCGTGCCGCGGCCCCGGGAGGGCGTCGTATGAGACCCCTGCGGTTCGTGGCGCTGGGCGACTCCCTCACGGAAGGGGTGGGCGATCCCGTGGGCGAGGGGTGGCGCGGGTGGGCCGCGCTGCTCGCCGCGGGGCTGGCCCCCTCGGAGGCGTCGGTTCAGTTCGTCAACTTCGCGGTCAGCGGTGCTCAGACGCGTGACGTGCTGGAACGCCAGCTGCCCGCGGCGCTCGCCGAACGGCCGGACCTCGCCTCGGTCGTCATCGGCGTGAACGACACCCTGCGCTGCACCTTCGACATCCGGGCCGTGGCCGAGCGGCTCGACGAGGTGTACGCGGCCCTCACCGGACAGGGCGCCGTCCTCCTCACCGCCTGTCTGCCCGACCCCGGGACGATGCTGGGGCTGCCCGGGGCACTCGCGCGGCCGCTGGCACGGCGTCAGCGGGCCGTGAACGCGGTCGTGCACGCGCTGTCCGAACGGTACGGGGCCGTGCATCTGCATGCCGCCGAGGGCGACTGGGTCGTGGACCGGGAGATGTGGAGTGCGGACCGGTTGCATCCGGGGGAGCGGGGGCATCGGCAGCTCGCGCTGTGCTTCCACGCGTTGCTGGTGGGGGCGGGGGTTGCCTCGGGGCCGGTGCCCAGTGCCGTGCCCGAGTTTCCCGGGCCCTCGCGGGCGGCCGGTCTTCGGTGGCTGGCCACCTCCGGGGCGGGGTGGGTGGCTCGGCGGTGCACCGATCTGTTGCCGCAGCTTCTCGGGCTGGCGGCTTCCGAGGTGCGGCATCGGGTTCGGGGCACTGGCGTGCGGCTCGATCTTGCGGCTTCTCGGGCTGTGGCTTCCGCGTTGGCGGGGGTGGCGGTGGATTCCGCGGATGCGGCGTGAGGTTCTGAGGGTGGCTTCGTCTGGGGCGCGTTGTGGGGTGCGGGTTCGTTGTGGCTGGCCGCGCAGTTCCCCGCGCCCCTTAAAAGCAACAAGACTGCGCCGTTCCCCGCGCCCCTTGCAAGCAAGAGACTGCGCCGTTCCCCGCGGCCCTGGAGGCCTCGTGGCCCTAGGTGCGGCTGGGGATGAAACGTACCGGGGTGCCCGGGGGCGACTGGGCTGTGGTGGGGAGGTCTTCGGGGTGGACCACCGCGATCACCGGGTAGCCGCCGGTGGTCGGGTGGTCGGCCAGGAAGACGACCGGGTGGCCGTCCGGGGGGACCTGGACGGCGCCCAGGACCATGCCCTCGCTGGGGAGTTCGCCGCCGATCGCCCTCTCCAGGGCGGGCCCTTCCGTGCGCAGGCCGATGCGGTTGCTCGCCGAGGACACCCGGTAGGTGTGCGTGGTGAACGTGTGCCAGGCCGCCGCCGTGAACCAGTCGTCGCGGGGGCCCGGCGTCACCCGCAGGACCAGTTGGGCCGGCGGGGACGGCTGCGGAACGACGTCCACGCGCGCGGGGAGGTCGTACGGCTTCCCCAGGGGGAGGACCGTTCCGTCGGTGAGGGGCGGTGGGCCGAGGCCCGAGAGAAGGTCGGTCGAGCGGCTGCCCAGCACCGGCTCGACGGTCACTCCGCCCGCGACGGCCACGTAGGCGCGTACTCCGGAGACCGCTGTTCCCACCGACAGCAGCGCCCCGGCGGGCACGTGCACGGGGGCGCCCCAGGGGGCCGGGCGGCCGTCCACGGAGACAGGGCACGGGGCGCCCCCCACGGCCACCGTGACCGCCGAACGCGGCCGCAGATCACAGCCGTTGAGTGTCGTCTCCAGGAGGGCCGCCTCGGCCGGATTGCCGACGAGCCGGTTCATCAGGGCGGCGGCGGGCGCGTCCAGCGCTCCGGAGCGCGGTACGCCGAGGTGCGCGTGGCCCGGCCGCCCCAGGTCCTGCACCGTGGTCAGCGCCCCGGCCCGTACGACGACCAGTGCGCGGTCCGTCATCAGGAGTCCACCGGCACGAAGCGGACCGGTGTGCCGGGCGACAGCAGCGCGGCCGGCACGCGCGCGTGGTCCCACAGCACGGCGTCCGTCGTGCCGATCAGCTGCCAGCCGCCCGGCGACGAGCGCGGGTACACGCCCGTGTACGGGCCCGCGAGGCCCACCGAGCCCGCCGGGACCGTCGTACGGGGCGTCGCGCGCCGGGGCACGCCGTAGCGGGCCGGGAGCCCGGTCAGATAGCCGAAGCCGGGAGCGAACCCGCAGAAGGCGACCCGGAAATCGGCAGCCGCGTGGATGCGCGCCACCTCTTCCGGTGACACGCCCCAGAGTTCGGCGACGTCCGCCAGGTCGGGGCCGTCGTAGCGCACGGCGATCTCCACGGCGTCCTTCTCGGGCGGCGGCACGGGCGGGAGGCGTGCGAGCGACAACTGCGCGGCCAGCCGGGAGGGGTCGTCCAGGCCGTCGAGGAGCACCGTGCGGGCCGCCGGGACGATCTCACGCACGGAGAGGGAGCCCTCCGCGCGGCGGCGGAGCAGATCGGCGTGCAGGGCCTGTGCCTCCTCGTCCGTGGACACCTCGACGAGCAGAGCGCGGTCACCGACCGGCAGTGCCCTCATACGAACGCCTCCACGCGGACGCCCGCCTCCTCCAGCCGTGCCCGGACCCGGCGGGCCAGGTCCACCGCGCCGGGCGTGTCGCCGTGCAGACACAGGGAACGGGCCCGTACGGCGATGTCACGGCCCGAGTGGGACGTGACGACACCAGAACGGGCGAGGCCCACCGAGCGTTCCACGACGTCGTCCGGACGGGTGATGACCGCGCCCTCCCGGCCACGCGGCACGAGCGTGCCCTCGTCGGTGTAGGCGCGGTCCGCGAACGCCTCGGTGACGACCGGCAGCCCGGCCTGCGCGGCCACGTCGAGGAACCGGGAGCCGGGCAGCCCGAGCACCGGCAGCGTGGCGTCGGCGAGGCGTACCCCGTCGACGACCGCCCTCGCCTGTTCCTCGTCGCGCACGACGCGGTTGTAGAGCGCGCCGTGCGGTTTGACGTACGCCACGCGTGCGCCCGCCGCGCGCGCGAAGACCTCCAGGGCACCGATCTGGTACGCCACCTCGGCCGCCAGCTCGTCCGACGGCACGTCCATCGCGCGCCGCCCGAAGCCCGCCAGGTCCCGGTAGGAGACCTGGGCGCCGATCCGTACCCCGCGCCCGGCGGCGAGGTCGCACACCCGTCGCATGGTGGAGGGGTCCCCGGCGTGGAAGCCGCAGGCCACGTTGGCGCTGGTGACGACGGACAGCAGCTGTTCGTCGTCGGTCAGCTGCCAGCGGCCGAAACCCTCGCCGAGATCGGCGTTGAGATCGATCGCGGTACCGACGGGTGTACCGGTGGGGATACCGGTGGAGGTCATGGAGTGTCCGTTCTCCGGTCGGGTGGATCCGGTGACTCAGGCGACGCGGTACTGCTCGTCGCGGGCGTCGGTGAGGAACATCTGGCCGGGCGCGTGGGTGATCGCGAACGGCGGGCGCGAGGCCATCACCGCGGCCTGCGGCGTCACACCGCAGGCCCAGAACACCGGGATGTCGTCCGGCTCGAAGTCCACCGGATCCCCGAAGTCGGGGCGGCCCAGGTCCGCGATGCCGAGGGTGCCCGGATCGCCGCAGTACACCGGGCTGCCGTGCACCGCGGGCAGCAGACTGGTCTCCCGGATCGCGACGGGCAGATGCTCGGGCGGCACCGGACGCATGGACACCACCATGGGCCCGTGCAGCCGTCCGGCGGGACGGCACTGACGGCCGGTCACGTACATGGAGACGTTGCGTCCCTGCTCGATGTGGCGCATCGGTACGCCCGCCTCGGTCAGTGCCCACTCGAAGGTGAAGCTGCACCCGATGAGGAACGACACGAGGTCGTCGCGCCAGTGCGCCACCACGTCCGTCGGCTCCTCGACCAGCTCGCCGTGCTCCCACACCCGGTAGCGCGGCAGATCGGTGCGCAGGTCGGCGCCGTCGGCCAGGACGGTCGTCCAGGAACCGGCGTCGGTGACGTCCAGCACCGGGCAGGGCTTCGGGTTGCGCTGGCAGAACAGGAGCATGTCGTACGCCCAGTCGGCCGGCACCGAGATCAGGTTCGCCTGGGTGTGGCCCGCCGAGCAGCCGGCGGTGGGACCGGACATGCCCGCACGGAAGCGGGATCGTGCCTCTGCCGGGCTCCACGCGTGCGCGTGGTCGTCGAGAAGGCCGGGCGGGCGGTGCCGGGTGCTCTGGGGCCGGGTCATGAAAGCTCCTTCCCACGGGTCTCGGGCAGACCGATCAGGGCCAGCGCCGCGAGACCGTAGCCGATCGCGCCGAAGACCAGCGCGCCCCCGACACCCCAACTGTCGGCCAGGAAGCCCACCAGGGTCGGGAAGACCGCGCCCACGGCACGGCCCGTGTTGTACGTGAAGCCCTGCCCGGTGCCGCGTACGGCCGTCGGATACAGCTCACTGAGGAACGAGCCGAAGCCGCTGAAGATCGCCGACATGCAGAACCCGAGCGGGAAACCGAGCACGAGGACGAGGGTGTTGGCGCCGCTCGGGATGTTCGCGTAGGCCAGGATGCAGATCGCCGAGAGGATCGCGAAGAGCAGGATGTTCCGTTTGCGGCCCAGCTTGTCGGTGAGATAACCGCCGGTCAGGTAGCCGATGAAGGCTCCGGAGATCAGGAACGCGAGATAGCCGCCGGTGCCGACGACGGACAGTCCGCGGTCCGTCTTCAGGTACGTCGGCACCCAGGTGGCCAGCGTGTAGTAGCCGCCCTGGACACCCGTGGACAGCAGCACGGCGAAGATCGTCGTCTTCAGGAGTCCGGGCGCGGCGGCCGTACCCGGCCTGAAGATCGCCGCGAAGGAACCCTTCTCGGGGCTCTCCTTGCGGCGCTCGGCCGCCTCCGGGGCGTCCTTGACCTGCCGGCGCACCCAGACGACCAGCAGCGCGGGCAGGGCGCCCGTCCAGAACATCACGCGCCAGGCGATGTCGTCGTCGAGGAACTGGAAGACCAGCGTGTAGACGACCACGGCGAGTCCCCAGCCGACGGCCCAGGCGCTCTGGACCGCGCCGAGCGTACGGCCCCGGTGTCTGGGGCTCGCGTACTCGGCGACCAGGATCGCGCCGACCGCCCACTCGCCGCCGAAACCGAGCCCCTGGAGAGCGCGGAAGACCAGCAGCGTCTCGTAGTTGGGCGCGAAGCCGCAGGCCACGGTGAAGACCGCGTACGTGATGACGGTGATCATCAGTGCCTTGACGCGCCCGATCCGGTCCGCGATGACACCCGCGGCGGCGCCGCCGATCGCGGACACGACCAGCGTGACGGTCGTGAACAGCCCGGTCTGACCGCTGCTGAGACCGAAGTACGCGGCCAGGGCCACCATGCTCAGCGGCAGCGTGAAGTAGTCGTACGAGTCGAGGCCGTAGCCGCCGAACGCGCCGCCGAAGGCGCGGCGGCCACGCGGCCCCAGGGCCCGCAGCCAGGCGAACGCGCCCTCGTCGCCGGTGGGTTCACCCGCTCCGGGGCGCGTCTCGGCGGGCAGGGCCTGCGGTGGAGGGGTCGTGCTCATGGGCACCTCGCAGATGAGGGACGGGAGGGTGCTGGGGACTGAGCCGTGCCATGTCGTCGTGTCGTGTCGTGCTGTGTCGTGCGATGCCATGCCGTGCGGAAGCCGTCGGCGCCGGGACGAGCGGGCGGTGCCCGGACGGGAGGGCGGTGCCCGGAAAACCGGCGCCTGATAAGCAAGGTAGAGGATCGTTGAACGATCCTTCAATACCCACGTTGTTTCGTTCTTGTATCTGCGATTGAATTCGAGCGTGGCCGAACTGAACGGACTGGCGGACGACCGCGCGCTGCTGGGCCGCACCAGCACCGCCGAGCGGGTCTCGGACATCCTGCGGAGCCGGATCGCCGACGGGTACTTCCCGCCCGGCAAACGCCTGTCCGAGGACAGCATCGGCGGCGCGCTCGGCGTCTCCCGCAACACCCTGCGCGAGGCGTTCCGGCTGCTCACGCACGAACGGCTGCTGGTCCACCAGCTCAACCGGGGAGTCTTCGTACGGGTGCTGACCGTCGAGGACGTCGAGGACATCTACCGCACCCGCAGCCTCGTCGAATGCGCGGTCGTCCGCGGACTCGGCAAGCCGCCGTACGCGGTGGACGGCCTCGCCGGGTCGGTCGCGGACGGGCGCCGGTCGGCCCACGAGGGCGACTGGAAGGGCGTGGGCACGGCCAACATCCACTTCCACCAGGAGCTGGTGGCCCTCGCCGCCAGCGCCCGCACCGACGAGCTGATGCGCAGCGTCTTCGCCGAACTCCGCCTCGCCTTCCACCTGGTGGACGACCCGAAACGCCTCCACGAGCCGTACCTGGCCCGCAACGGCCAGATCCTCCAGGCACTCCAGGACGGCGACCGCGAGGAGGCGGAGGCCCTCCTGGCGGTCTACCTCGACGACTCCCGCAGAAGGGTCACGGAGGTATACGGCCGCAGGGTGGCGGAGCCCCTTTAGGGGCGCGGGGAACTGCGCGACCGACCACCTCGGACCCGCACCGAACATCCGTCCGTAAGCCCTCTGCCCCCAGCAGGCGGCACACGGGACACCGCAGGCCGTTTTGGGCCGTTGTCGGACCAAGGACCTAGTCTGTGCACCGTGACTTCGCCTGCATCGACGGACAGCGTTCCGCCCCAGCTCAGCGCGGGGCCGCGCCCCGCGCCGGGCCCGGCCGCCGACGAGGGCCTGGCGCGCCGCCTGCGCGCGCTCGCCTGCACCGCGCCCCTGCACGATCTCGACGTGCGCAAGGCGAACCTCGCGGGTGAGTACTCGGTGTACGGCATGGCGGAGGTGGCCCTCGCCTCCATCGACCTCATCACACTGAACATGGACTTCGACACGGGCGCCGACCACGACCAGATAGTGGCCAGGCTCATCCCGCGCATCGCCGCCCAGGCCCCGCGCCGGCCCGTCGCCGAGCACGAGCGGGTGGCCCGCTGGGTCCTGGAGAACCTGATCAACGTCGGCAGCGTCGACCGCGGCTTCCGAGCCGTGTACGGCACGTTCGCCCCCGACGGCTCGTACGTGCGCCGTGACTACGACTTCAAGCTGATCGAGGAGGTCGCGGGCTACGGAGGGAGCGTGTACCTCCGTACGACGGACGAGGCGGTCAACGTCCTCGTGGGCGCCCTCGACACCGACGTCACCAGCGCGCAGATCGCCGCCGAGGTCAAGCTGGAGGTGCTGATCAGCCGGGGCCGTCTCGCGGACGCCCAGCTCGCCGCCGAGCAGGCCCGCTACCGCACGGTGCAGTACTCGGAGACGCTCCGCAGGGCTTTGGACGCGACCCGGCGCAACGTCCGGGCGGTGGACTGGCTGCAGGCCGTGCCCGACATGATCGCCGAAGCCCTCGACCACGTGGCGGACCGCTACCGCCACGAGAACGCGATCCTCACCAACATCCGCAAGGCACGCGACGAGTCGGAGGACCCCGAGCAGAAGCGCCGGGCCGCCGAGCTCGTCGACATCGTGAAGGACTGCATCCGGCGCCACACGCAGTTGCAGTCCCGGCTGCTGGAGGCCGGGCCGCTGTTCCGCGCCGAGCAGGACCGGCAGGCCTTCGCGACCCCGATGACGACCTCCGGGATAGACCTCTACGGCCATCTCGTCGCCCCCGTGCTGCCGCTGCCCCTGGAGCAGGCGCTGCGGGTGACCGACGCCTTCTTCGCGCGCGGGACCGGGCTTCGCACCCCCGCGTCCGTCCGGGTCGGAGACCTGGTCGAGCTGCTGCTGACACCGCCGGTGGAGCGGGAGCATCTCGGAGCGGAGATGCCCGAGCCCGATCTGATCGCGACGCCGGACGACAGCCGGTTCAGCGAGGAGCAGCTCGCCGCCGCCATGGAACTGCTCGATCTGCCCGCCGACGCGCCGCGCCGGCTGTCCGGGCTGCTCGCCGACGCACGGCGGCGGGATCCCGAACTGCCCTATCTCGTCGCCCTGCTGGCGGTGCACGCGGCGAGCCCGCCGGTCGGGACCGCGTATCGGCAGGGGGAGGAGCGGCTGCTGTTCGCTGTGGACGACGGGGTCGAGCTGGATGACGAGGAGTTCGGCGGGGCGGATCTCATCGTCGGGATGGCTCTGCTGGATGTGGTCGGGATGACCGCGGGCCGGTCGGAGGTCGCGTAATGCCCCACCGGCCGTCGTTCGACTGCGGGCCGTCCGTGGCCGGTCGCGCAGTTCCCCGCGCCCCCGAGGGCGCCCCTGGCCCCGCCGATGAGTTGAAGGAGTTGCAGCAGTCGTGAGTGAGCAGGTCGAGTGGAGTGAGCCGGAGGCGGTCGCCGCGGCGGTGAGCGCCCCCGTCACCCCCGCCGACACCGCGGACGCGGCACGGCTCGTGGCCTTCGGGCTGCAGCCCAAGACACAGCCCGCGCGGGACCAGGAGTACGCCGAACTGCTGCGGCGGTACCGCGAGGATCCCCCCTTCGCGCGGCTCGCCGACGCCGTGGCCACCGGACTCGGACTCGTCGTCCTTGAGGTGTCCCCGCGGGCCGGCATGGCGGTGACCGCCGCCGAGGACTCGGTGTTCGCCGTGCGCATGGGCGACTACGCGCGACGGGCGTCCGCCGACTCGGGCGACCGGTTCCTGCACGGCCTCGCCCATCTCGCCGTCGCCGCCCTGGCCTTCCCGAGACCCGAGGACCTCGCGGACGACGGATACATCGGGCGCGTGTCCGTCAACGGCGTCGACGCGTTCGTACGACAGGCCTGCCGCCGCCTGGAGGAGCGGGCCGAGGAGCAGGGGGAGAACACCGACCCCGCCACGGACGCGCCGGGGCTTGAGGCCGCCTGGCGGATCTGGGCGCGGCGCAGCTCCGCCGGGGCCACCAAGGACGCGCGCAGACTGGCCGGTTCCACCACCGGCATCGTCGGCAAGGCCGCCGCGTTCCTCACCGACTCCGGGTTCCTGCAGCGCACCGGGGACGACGCCGGGGGCACCTACCGCACGACCGCCCGTTATCAGCTCCAGGTGCGGGACATGGCGGGCAGCGCCGCCCTGGCCGAACTGCTGGAGCTGGGTGTCGTGCCGGTGACCGACGGCACCGCGAGCCTGATGCCCGCCGACGACACCGACGATCTGGAGCTGGCCGCCGACGCCGGGCTGCCGTTCCACTCGTAACCGACCCGGCCCGATCCCCCGCCCCCTCGACCTCCGTCCCGCCACACCCCCCACCGCTTACGACTACGAGAGTCCGCCATGTACGAGCTGTCCCGGGTCCGCCTCTACTCCATCGGGCCGGCCGGTGCGCGTTACGCCGACACCGTGCTGGACCTGCGCGGAGTCGGCGCTGTCGTGCCCGACCCCGCGCCCACGCAGGCGGAGTTCTTCGAGGAGGAGCCCGTCGGGCCGCCGCGCCGCCCCGCGCCCGCCGGTGTGCTCTTCCTGGAGAACGGCGGCGGCAAGTCCGTACTGCTCAAGCTGATCTTCTCGGTGATGCTGCCCGGCCACCGCAACACCCTGGGCGGCGCCAGCTCCGGTGTGCTGCGCAAGTTCCTGCT
This sequence comes from Streptomyces dioscori, assembly GCF_003024195.1. Taxonomy (GTDB): domain Bacteria; phylum Actinomycetota; class Actinomycetes; order Streptomycetales; family Streptomycetaceae; genus Streptomyces; species Streptomyces dioscori. Next base: position 41,084 of record NZ_KZ679049.1, on the reverse strand, counting down.
CGCGGACGACTGCGGGCATGTGGCGCTGGAGTGGCAGCACACGATCACCGGCGAGTGCGTCGTCGTCGGCAAGGTCAGTGAGTGGCGCGGGCGGCAGGTCTCCAACGACCCGCGCAAGTTCGCCGAGGCCTGGTACTCCTTCCGGCCAGGACCCGGCCTGAGCCTGGACAACCTGCCGGTCGCCGAGGCCACCGCCGTCCGGCCGCCCGTCGAAGGAGCCTCCGGCGCGCAGGGCCGACGGCGCACCATGAAGGGCTTCAGGGACGCGCTCACCGAGGCCGGCAAGGCGTACCCGCACCTCGAAGTGCACTGGGAGGAGATCCACGACCGGTGGATCGAACACCTCGGTGACCTGGGCCTCGACCCTGAACTCTTCCGCTACCAGCGCGAGATGAACGCCGACGAGGGCGAGGCCGCCGGTCTCTTCGCCGTCAAGAAGGACTCCGACTTCACCGACCTGCTGCTGCGCGCCGTCACCGACACCCGCGACACCGACGGCCTCGCCGACCTGGTGGGCGGATTCGGCAACAAGCTGGGACGACGGGCCGAGCTGATCGCCGAGCGCGAGTTCACCGGCGGATCCGTGGACCTCCTCGGACGGATCGTCGAAGCGGCCGGGGCACGCTCCCACGCGCGCGACATCCACACGGCGGCCGAACGGCGTACGCGCACGCTGGCCAGGCGGCTCTCCGCGCGCGCCGTGCTGGAGCGGGGCCGCACCGGCGACCTCGCCCAGCAGGTCACCACCGCCGCCCACCGGGTCACCGAGGCGGAGGGTTCCCGGGAACGCAGTGCGCTGATCGCGGCCGAACTGGCCTACCGGCACGCCTCGCTGGCGCTCGCCGCGGCCGAGAAGGGCGCCGCCGCCCAGAAGAAGGAACTCGCCGACGCGCGCACCCTGCACTCCGCGTGGCAGGCCGCGGAAGCCGTGCTGCGGCACCGCGCGGCGGCCGACCGCTCCACCCGGGTCGCCGCCGCGATCCTGGAGGCCGAGCGGGACGCGGCACCCGCCCTCGCCGCCCGGGCCAGGGCCGCCGTCGACCTCGTACGCGCCCTGCACGCCGCCGCCGAAGGGGCCGAGGCGGCCGCCAACGAGCAAGAGGAGCGGTCCAGTTCGCTCCAGGAGGTCGGGGAGGCCGCCCACCGGGACGCGACATCCGCCGCAACCGAGGCACAGCGCGCCCGCAGCGAGGTCGGCCATCTGCGCCAGCGTCTCGGCGAGGTCGAGCAGGAGACCGCCGAGGCGGTGCGGGCCGGCTGGCTCGACGACACCGCCCCCGACGCCGACCCGGCCCGCGCCGCGCTCGCCGCCAGCGACGCCGAGAAGACGGCAGTCGCCGCCTGGGACACCGCACGCGAGGCGTCCCGCCGCACCGCGGACCACGCCAGGGAAGCCGCGACCACCGAGTCCCGGGCCGAGCTGACGGCGGCCCGCGCGGCCGACGCGGCGACGGCGGCCGAGCACGCGTACGACGCGGAACGGCGGATCGCCCAGGCCCTGGCGGGCGAGGAGCGGCTCGCCGAACTGCTCGGCCTGCCAGGAGCCTCCGGCGGTCCGGGTGGTTCCGGGCGCCCGTCGCTGCCGGGGCCCCGGCACCCGGCCGCCACGGACACGAGCGCCGACGGCCGAGGGATCACCGCCACGGCAGGCTCCGACGACGGCGAGGGCGACGGCCCCCTCACCCCACGGGAGCTGGACCACTACGCCGACGAGCTCCGGCAGCTCCTCGACGACACCGTCACCTCCGCCGAACGACAGCTCTTCGAACTGCGGACCGCCGCCGCCGACGACTCCCGCATCCTCGGCGCGCTCGGTGACGGCGGGCTGCTGCCGCCCGGCCCCGACGTGCTGGCCACCGTGGAGTACCTGGGCGAGCACGGCATCCCCGCGCTGCCCGGCTGGCGCTACCTCGCGCAGGCCGTCGACCCCGTCGACCACGCGCGCGTGCTGGCCGCCCGGCCCGAACTGGTCGACGGCGTGATCATCACGGACCCCGACACCCACGCCCGGGCCCGCGAGGCCCTCACCGACGCCGCGCTGCTCCCGCGCTCCACGGTGGCCGTCGGTACGGCCGCCGCGCTGCTCGCCCCGACCCCGGCCCCCGGCGCTGGCGGGGACGACGTGTTCCTCGTACCGCCGAACCCGGCCATGCACGACGAGCACGCCGCCGACGAGGAGCGGCAGGCTCTGCGCAGGCGCGCGGCCGAGCGGGACGACGAGATCCGTGAGTCGGCGGCCCGGCTCGCCAAGGACCGGGAGCTGGCCGCACGGCTCGCCTCCTGGCGCACGGGCTGCCCGGCGGGGCGGCTCACCGAACTCGCCACCGCGGCCGGTGACGCGCGCACCTTCGCCGAGGAGGCCGAGGCCGAGCTGGCCGAGGCCCGTGCCGTGCGGACCGAGGCCGACGAGGCGGCGGCCGAGGCGGCCCTCGTACGCGACGAGCGGCAGGAAGCCGCCCAGCGGGCCCGGCGCGCCGCCGACGCGCTCGCCGGACTCGCCTTCCGGCTGCGCGAGCGCGCGGGCTGGCAGGTCAAGGTACGGGAACTCGCCGACGACGCGGCCGAGTCGGAGGCCCGCGCGCAGGCCTGTCTGGAACGGGCCCGCGCCGCCGACGAGGACCGGCGCGGCACCCAGCGCGCCGCCGACGACGCCCGGCGCACGGCCCGAGCGCTGCGCGCCGAGCGCGCGGAGATCGCGGGCGCCCCCGACGATCTGCCGGAAGAGGAGCCGGAAGCCGCCAAGTCGTCGCTGCCCGCTCTCCGCGAGGCCTACCGGGCCGCCTCCCAGCTGTACGAGAAGGTCGGCGTCGGCGCCGACCTGCGCGCCGAGCAGGCCCGCGCCGAGAGCGACGAGAGCACCGCGCTCACGGAGCTGAACCGGCTCACCAACAAGGTGCGTACGCGCGCCGCGCAGCTCCTGGAATCCACCGACGGCTCCGACGGACCGTCCCGGCAGGCGGCCGTGGCCCGCGCCGAGGAACTGGTCCAGCTCCTCGAAGGCCGGGTGTCGACCGCGAGCGAACAGCTCGGCCGGCTGCGCGGCGAGGCCGAGCGGCACGCGCCCCAGGAAGCCGACGCCCACACCGAACTGCCCGACGACCTCGTACCGCGCGACGCCGAACAGGCGCAGAGCCTGCTGCGCACGGCCACCGGCGAACTCGCCTCCCGCACCGACGCGTTGAGCCAGGCGCGCGCCGCGCACACCGAGCTGCTCGACGCCCACCACGCCGCCGAGGACGCGGCCGGCGGCTTCGACGAGACGGCCGCCCTGCTCCGGGACCTCCTGCGGGAGCACGCGGACGACGAGCAGGAGGAGCCCGAGCCCTACCCCGGCACGCTCGAAGAGGCCAGACAGTCCGCCGCCGAGACCCGCCGCTCCCTGCGCGGCTGCGCGGCCGACCTCTCCGCCGCCGAGGCGGCCGTGCGCGAGGCGAGCGACATCCTCGTACGGCACGCCAACTCCACGCGGTACGAGCAGGTGCGCACGCCCGCCCGTCAGCAGATCCGGGAGCTGCCCGCGTCCGCGCTGCCCGAGCACGCGCAGAAGTGGGCGGACGCCTTCGCGCCCCGACTGCGGGTCCTCACCGACGAGTTGGCGCAGCTGGAGCGCAACCGCGACTCGATCGTGGACCGGCTGCGCGGCCTGGTCGAGTCCTCGCTCGCCACGCTGCGGTCGGCCCAGCGGCTGTCGCGGCTGCCGGAAGGGCTGGGGGAGTGGTCGGGACAGGAGTTCCTGCGGATCCGTTTCGACGAGCCCGACCAGGCCACGCTCGCCGAACGTCTCGGCGAGGTCGTCGACGAGGCGACCAGGGCCGCCGTCAAGAAGAACTCCGACCTGCGCCGCGACGGGATGTCCCTGCTGCTCAGAGGGGTGGCCGCGGCGCTCCAGCCCAAGGGTGTCGCCGTCGAGATCCTCAAGCCCGACGCCGTGCTGCGCGCCGAGCGCGTCCCCGTCGGGCAGATGGGCGACGTGTTCTCCGGCGGCCAGCTGCTCACCGCGGCGATCGCGCTGTACTGCACGATGGCGGCCCTGCGCTCGAACGACCGTGGCCGGGACAAGCACCGCCACGCAGGCACCTTGTTCCTGGACAACCCCATCGGGCGCGCCAACGCGACGTATCTGCTGGAGCTGCAGCGGGCCGTGTCCGACGCGCTCGGTGTGCAACTCCTCTACACCACGGGCCTGTTCGACACGACGGCGCTCGCGGAGTTCCCGCTGGTCATCCGCCTGCGCAACGACGCGGACCTGAGGGCGGGGCTGAAGTACATCAGCGTGGAGGAACATCTCCGACCGGGGCTCCCGAGGGAGGTCCCCGCGGGGGAGGCCGCCCATACGGAGATCACGGCGACCCGCATGTACAAGCGGCCCGCGCCGGCGGCCCCGTAAGGGCGCCCGGTAGGGCGCCCTTCTAGGGGCGCGGGGAACTGCGCGGCCAGCCACGACGGACCCGCAGTGACCCACCTCCGCGCGGTGGGGAACTGACGGCCCGGTGGGGGCTGATCGCGCAGTTCCCCGCGCCCCTAAAGGGGCCCCTGGCGGGGCCTAAAGGGGGCCCTGACGGGGCCTAAAGGGCGTCCTCTTTCAAGAGGTCCGCGCATTTTTCGCCGATCATCATCGTCGTGACGCACGGATTCACGCTGACAAGATCCGGCATCACCGACCCGTCCGCGACCCGCAACCGCTCCACCCCCTTGACCCGCAACCGCGGGTCCAGCGGGGCGGAAGCGTCCCCCTCCGCACCCATCTTCACCGTGCACGACGGGTGGTAGACGGTGTTGTGGGTCTTGTGGATGTAGTCGAGCAGCTCGTCGTCCGTCCGGACGTCGGGACCCGGGGCCAGTTCGGCCCCCGCCCACCCGCTCAGCGCTGGCTGCGCGGCGATCCGCCGGGCCAGCTTCAGCCCGTACGTCATCACGCGCGCGTCGTGCTCGTGCGTGAAGTACCGCGGATCGACCCTCGGCTTGTCCCGGTAGTCGCGGGTCCGCAGCCGCACCGTGCCGCGCGACTTGGCGCGGGTGACGTTCGGGGTGAGACAGAACGCGTTCTCGGAGGTCGGATAGCCCCACCGCGCGGTGTTCATGTCGAACGGCACCGACCCGTAGTGGAACATCAGGTCGGGCCGGTCGAGGCCCGGTTCGGTGTCGTAGAAGATGCCCGCCTCCCACCACTGGCTTGAGGTGGTCGTCATGGGCTGCTTGGCGTCCCACATGATGACGCCCTCGGGATGGTCCTGGAGGTTCTCGCCCACGCCGGCCGCGTCCACCACCACGTCGACGCCGACCTCGCGCAGATGTCCGGCGGGCCCGATGCCGGACAGCATCAGCAGTTTCGCGCTGTCGATCGAGCCGCAGGACACGATCACCTCGCGCCTGGCCCGTACCGTCCGGGTGTGGATGAGGTCGGGGTCCAGGTACTCGGCGCCCACGCAGCGCCGCCCGTCCAGCACCAGCTTCTTGGCGCGCACCCCGGTCCGTACATCGAGGTTGGGGCGCTTGCCGAGGATCGGATGCAGGTACGCGACCGACGAGGACTGCCGGATGTTGTTCTCGTCGGAGTTGATCTGGAACCAGTTGGCGCCCCGGACGACGGTCCTGCCCGAGTTGAAGGGCGTCGTCGGGATGCCCTCCTGGGCGCAGGCCTCCAGCAGGGCGGTGCCGCACGGGTCGTCGCTCTTGAGCGTACGCAGCTTCACCGGACCTGTGCGGCCGTGGTGTTCGCCTGGAGCGTCGTTGTTCTCCAGCCGCTGGTAGAGCGGGAAGAGCTCGGCCGAACTCCAGCCCGTACAGCCCGCGGCGGCCCAGTCGTCCAGGTCCTCGGCCGGTGCCCAGAAGGCGATACAGGAGTTGTGGGAGGAGCAGCCGCCGAGGACCCTGGCGCGGGCGTGCCGCATGAAGCTGTTGCCGCTGGCCTGCGGTTCGACCGGGTAGTCCCAGTCGTAGCCGGACTCCAGCAGCCCCATCCAGCGCTCCAGTTTCATGACGGCGTCGTCGCCGACGTCACTGGGTCCGGCCTCCAGGACGCAGACCGTGACGGCCGGGTCCTCGGAGAGCCGGGCCGCGACCACATTGCCCGCGGTGCCCCCGCCCACCACGACATAGTCGAACTCGGTTTCCTGCATGGTGAGTTGACCTCCTTCAAGTCCTTGTCCTGGAGCCCTTGCGCTTCTTTCGGAGTTGTGGACGCTCAGTCGGCCTTGGGTGTGGCCGCCGGAGACGCGGGCGGAAGCGGGGTGTCGGCGGCCTTGTACTGGTGCTCCGCGAGCACCCCCGTGCGGTGCCGCTGCACGAACCAGTAGTAGGCGAAGCCGCCACCCATCACGATGCCGACGAACAGGACGGCACCCCACCGCAGATACCAGTGGTACGGGGCGGCCGCGTTGTAGACCGCGGCGCGCGGCCAGATCAGGTTGATCATCATGGCCGTGCCCCACACGACGGCGACGATGTTGACGGGCAGTCCCCAGCGGCCGAGCGAGAACCGTCCCTCGCCCGCGGGCTGCCACGTGCCGCGCAGCCTGGCCACCAGCATGGGCCCGGTGACCAGCAGATACGCCAGATAGATCAAAATGATGCCGATACTGGTGACCACGGTGAAGATCTGCGGCTGGCGGATGTTGACGACCAGGATCGCCAGCGCCAGGATCCCGATGATCACCGCGGGCAGGATCGGGGTCTGGAAGCGCGGGTGGACCTTGGCCAGCTTGGCGGAGGCGGGCAGGTTGTTGTCCCGCGCCATCGCGAAGGCCAGCCGGATCGCCGCCGTGTGCACGGCCAGGGCGCACACGGTGACCGCGATGAACACGCACCACAGCATGGCCTTGCCCGCGTCCTCACCGAGCACGTTGAGGACGACGTACTGCAGACCGTCCGTGGACAGCCGGTCGCCCTTCAGGCTGGACACGCTCATCAGCGCGAGCAGCAGCACGAGTCCGCCGAGGACGAACGAGGCGACGATGGCGCGGATGATGGCGCGCGGCGCGTTGCGCGAGGGGTCGAGGGACTCCTCGCCGAGCGAGGCGGCCGTGTCGAAGCCGTACATCACGTACGCGGACGCCAGCGACGCGACCAGGAACGCGCCGAAGTAGCCGCCTGGTTGACCGGCGCCCGTGCCGTTCGTCTCCAGCACGACCCCCGGGCCACGGGTGATGTGCACGGCGAACAGCACGATGAGGACGACGGTCGCGATCAGTTCGATGAAGACGCCGGCCGTGTTGATCCGGGCCATCAGCTTCACACCGAGGGCGTTCACCAGCGTGGTGAAGATGATCAGGACGGAGGCCAGCAGCACGGCGTTGGTGGCCACGTCGTACTTGCCCGTGCCGTCGCCCACGAACTGGAAGGCGGAGGAGATCTGCGGAAGCGTCAGCTGGTACGCGAGGGCGACGGCCGCGATCGACACGACCGAGGCGATCAGCATGGTCCAGCCGGCCAGCCAGCCTATGTGCGGATTGCCTATCTTCTTGGACCAGTTGTAGACGGAACCGGCCACGGGATACCGGGCGGCGAGTTCCGCGAAACAGAGCGCGACCATGAACTGGCCGACGAAGACCATGGGCCAGGACCACCAGTAGGCGGGCCCGCCGCTGCCGTAGCCGAAGTAGAAGAGCTGAAAGGTGCCGGTGAGGATGGAGATGTAGCTGATACCGGCGGCGAAGGTGTGGAAGTTGCCGAGCGTGCGCTTGAGCTCGGGCTTGTAGCCGAACTCGTTGAGTTCGGAGTCGTCGTGGCGGTGCTTGTCGTGGTGACCGTGCGGACCGGCTGGTTGCTCCGATGGTTGCTCGGTGGTGGTCATGAGCGGCCTCCTGGGAAGGGGGAGTTCTCCCGGGCGGGAGGGGGAGTGCGGCTCGTGCGGGGTCGTCGGTGAAGACTGGATCTTATGGCGCCGGCGGCCGGATCCGTACGGTGAAGTGCGGTGGATTCTGCGGTGGTTGTCGGCAGCCCCCGGAGTCAGCCGCAGCGGGGACTGCGGGGTCCGGTCACGAGAACCAGCCCTGCGGACTCGGATTCGTGGTCCGCCAGATGTGCTTGGTCTCGCGGTACTCGGCGAGGCCCGCAGGTCCGAGTTCCCGCCCGAACCCGGACTGCTTGTACCCTCCCCACTCCGCCTGCGGGACGTACGGGTGGTAGTCGTTGATCCAGATCGTGCCGATGCGCAGCGCCGACGCGACGCGCTGCGCCTTCGCCTCGTCGGACGTGAAGATGCCGCCGGCCAGGCCGTAGATCGTGGCATTCGCCAGCCGTACCGCCTCCGCCTCGTCGGTGAACCGCTCCACGGTCAGGACCGGCCCGAAGGACTCCTCCTGGACGACGGACATCCCGCCGGAGCACTCGTCGAGCACGGTCGGCGGGTAGTAGAAGCCCTCCGGGTGCGGGGGCTCGGCCGGCCGCTCCCCTCCGCAGCGCAGGACCGCCCCCTCCTCCAGTCCCTTGGCCACGTACGCCTCGACCTTCGCCCGGTGGGCCGCCGAGATCAGCGGGCCGGTCTGCGCCCGCTCGTCGAACGGCCCGCCCAGCCTGATCAGCCGGGCCCGGCGGACCACCTCGTCGACGAAACGGTCGTGCAGGGAGTCCTCGACCAGCAGCCGAGCCCCGGCCGAGCAGACCTGCCCGGAATGCAGGAAGACGGCGGTCAGCGCCATGTCGACGGCCGTCTCGAAGTCGGCGTCGGCGAAGACGATGTTCGGGTTCTTGCCGCCCAGTTCGAGGGCGACCTTCTTCACCGTCCCGGCCGCCGCGGCCATGAGCCTGCGTCCGGTCTGCAGACCGCCGGTGAAGGAGACGAGGTCCACGTCCGGATGGTCGCCCAGCGGAGCGCCCGCCTCCGGGCCGGCGCCGAGAATCAGGTTCGCCACCCCGGCGGGCAGCCCCGCCTCCTCCAGGAGCCGCATCAGATGGATCGCGGTGTGCGGGGTCAGCTCGCTCGGCTTGAGGACGAAGGTGTTGCCCGCGGCCAGCGCCGGGGCGACCTTCCACGCGGTCTGGAGCAGCGGATAGTTCCAGGGGGTGATCAGCGCGCACACCCCGACCGGTTCGTGTACGACCCGGCTGTCGACGCCGTCCGTACCCGTCTCCACGACCCGGCCGGACTCGCTGGCGACGAGACGCCCGAAGTAGCGGAAGCAGTTCTCGATGTCGTCGATGTCGTACTCGCTCTCCACCAGGCGTTTGCCGGTGTCGAGGGACTCCGCGCGGGCGAGCACGTCCTTGTCGCGGGCGAGCAGGTCGGCGACGCGGAGCAGCAGATCGCCGCGTTCGTTCGCGGGGGTCCGCGGCCAGGGCCCCTCGTCGAAGGCGCGGCGCGCGGCCGCGATCGCGTCGGCGGTGTCCTCGCCGCCCGCCTCGTCGACGACGGCGACGAGCGATCCGTCGGCCGGACAGCGGATCTCACGCGTGCGTTTCTCCCGCGCGCCCGTCCAGGTGCCGCCGATGTAGAGATCCGCCATCCCTGCCTCCCAGCATGCCTATGAGCCACTCGTGGAACATCCCGATGTGGTGCTCGGTGGGCACCAGCACCCCGCCCCTGCGGTAGGCGCGGGACGCCATGGCGGGCTGCGTTCGCTCGCACGCCTCGAAGTCCTGGGCGTTGACCCGGTGGAAGAGCTCCACAGACCTCGACACATCGGCGCCCGACTCGACGACCTCGGGGGCGTAGAGCCAGTCGCACTCCACGATCGTCCGGTCCTCGGCGAGGGGGAACATGCGGTGCAGGATGACATGGTCGGGGACGAGATTGATGAACACGGTTGGTTTGACCGTTATCGCATAGTAACGACGGTCCTGATCCGCCGCGACCTCAGGCAGCCGGCCGAATCCCTCGCCGCCGTCGACGGTGAATCCCTTGACCCCGTCGCCGAACTCGGCGCCGTGGCCCACGTAGTACTGGGCGGCGTATCCGTCCGCGAACTCCGGCAGCACCTCGGTGAGTTCGGGGTGGATGGTCGCGCAGTGGTAGCACTCCATGAAGTTCTCGACGATCAGTTTCCAGTTCGCCCGCACGTCGTAGGTGATGCGTTTGCCGAGGGCGAGGTTCTCCGTGCCGTAGTGCTCGATGGCCGCCGCGTTCCCGAGCCGCTCGACGGCCGCGCCCATCACCGTCTCCTCGAAGGACGGCGGTTCGTCGGCCAGACACACCCAGGCGTACCCGAGCCACTCCCGCAGCGCGACACCGACCAGCCCGTACTCCGTGCGGTCGACGTCCGGCATCCTCACCAGGTTCGGTGCCGCGATCAGCTTCCCGTCCAGGCCGTACGTCCAGGCGTGGTAAGGGCATTGGAGGTTGCGCCGGACCTCGCCGGCCTCCTCGGTGCAGAGCCGGGCCCCGCGGTGCCGGCAGATGTTGAGGAAGGCCCGCAGCTCACCGGTACGGGACCGGGTGACCAGGACGTTCTCACGGCCCACCTGGACCGTACGGAACGCACCCGGTTTGGCCAGGTCGGCGCCGCGGACCGCGCAGAACCACATCGACTCGAAGAGGTGCTCCTGCTCCTGCCGGAAGATCTCCGGATCGGTGTAGTAGTGCCCCGGCAGTGTGCTGATCAGGCTCGGGGACAGCTGGGCTGAGGCGTGGGTCAGGGGGGTCGTCGACACGAGGGGGCTCCTCAGGCGGGCGCGGCGGCGAGGCGGTGGGGGTCGAACAGGCCGATCGGGTGAGCGGTGGTCCCCGTCAGGGCCAGGTCGGCGAGGATCTCGCCGACGACCGGCACGAACTTGAAGCCATGGCCGGAGAAACCGCAGGCCACGGTGACGGACTCGGGGTGCGCGGGATGCCGGGCGATGACGAAGTGCTCGTCCGGAGTGTTGGAGTACATGCAGGTGGCGGCCTTGAGGAAGGTGCCGGGCAGATCGGGGACGCAGCGGGACATGTGGTCCGCCATCGCCCGGATCTCGTCCTCGTGGACCGTCCGGTCGATGGTCTCCGGGGTGCAGATCTGCCCCTTGCGGAAGAACGCGACCTTGGCGCCCAGCTCCGGTCCGTCGATGGCGGGGAAGCCGTACACCTGGACGTCGTCCGCGTCCTGCCAGATGTAGATCGGGTGGTTCCCGGGCAGGAAGGGCCTGACCCCGCCCCTGGGCTGGAACCAGTACATGACCTGCCGCTCGATGGTGAACGGCACCCCGAGGTCGGTGAGCAGCTGCGGCGCCCACGCGCCCGGGCAGATCACCAACTGGCCTGCCGTGTACGTGTTCTCAGCGGTATGGACGCGCACACCGTCCCGGTACGGCTCCCAGCGGGTCATCGGCTCGTCGAAGTGCAGGTCTGCGCCCTGCCGGGTGGCGAGCTGCAGATGGGCCGCGACCATGTTCTCGGGGCGGACCAGGCCGGCCTTCTCCTCGAAGAGCCCGACCTCGTCGTCCTGCGGAGTGAGGGTGGGGAAACGACGGCGGATCTCGCCCGCGTCGAGCATCTCGTGCGGCAGGTCCCACTGGACCGCCGAACGCAGCGAACCGGAGACGGTCAGCGAATCGGGCCGGCCGATCATCACACCACCGCACAGGGTGGCGATGTCCCGCCCGGTGGCCCGCTCCACGTCCTCGTACAGCTCGTAGGCGCGCAGCAGCAGCGGCACGTACGCCGGATCCTCGAAGTAGGACTGCCGAGTGATCCGCGACCCTCCGTGACTGGACCCACGATTGTGCACGGGCCCGAACTTCTCCAGCCCAAGCACCCGCGCACCACGCGAGGACAGATGATGAACAGCGGCACTACCCATCCCGCCAAGACCAACAACAACGACGTCGTAACTGGGAGACACGGAACCTCCGTCTTTTGCTTTCAGGGGCGCGGGGAACGGCGCAGTCTTTTGCTTTTAAGGGGCGCGGGGAACGGCGCGACCAGCCCCCACGGACCCGCAGGCTGTCCACGGCCCTCCCCCCCCGGAGGGGGTGATCACCGCCGAATACGGCTCATCTTCGGATCAAAGAGAGGTTCATCGACGACCGTCGCCGCAACCTTCTCCCCGAAGTACTCGACAGAGACCCCCGCCCCCACGGGCAAAACCGGCAACCACGCATAAGCCACACACCGCCCCACCGAATACCCGTACGCCGCACTCGTCACATACCCCGCAGGGGCCCCGTCGACATACACGGGCTCCTTACCGAGCACCACGGCCGCCGGATCGTCCAGCAACAACGGCGTAAGCCGACGCCCACCGCGCCCGCCACGTCCCTCCAGCGCCCTCATCCCCAAGAACTCCCCCTTGTCCAGCCGAACGGCGAACCCCACCCCCGCCTCGTACGGATCGTGTTCGTCGGTCATGTCGACGCCCCACGCCCGGTACCCCTTCTCCAGGCGCAGGCTGTTGAAGGCGGAGCGCCCGGCCGCGATCACGCCGTGCTCCCGGCCCGCCTCCCACAGCGTGTCCCAGAGCCGGAGCCCCAGGTCGGCGCTGGTGTAAAGCTCCCAGCCCAGCTCACCGACGTAGCTCAACCGCAGTGCGGTGACCGGCACATGCCCGATGTACGTCTCCTTGGCGCGGAAGTAGCCGAAGCCCTCGTGCGAGAAGTCGTCGCGGGTGAGCGGCTGGACGAGCGCGCGGGCGAGCGGCCCCCAGACCCCGACGCAACACGTACCGGACGTGATGTCCCGGATGTGTACGCCGTCGGGGGCGTGCCTGGTCAACCAGTCGAGGTCCGCGGGGGAGTTGGCGCCCACCTGGAAGCGGTCGGTTCCGAGCCGGGCGACGGTGAGGTCGGAGCGGATCCCACCCGTTTCGTCCAGGAGCAGCGTGTAAGTGACCGCGCCGGGCTTCTTGCGGAGGTTGTTGCTGGTCATGCCGTGCAGGAATTCGAGGGCGCCGGCGCCGGTGACTTCGAGGCGGCGCAGGGGAGTCATGTCGTAGAGCGCGACCTTCTCGCGGGTCGCCCGCGCCTCGGCCGCCGCGACGGGCGACCAGTACCGCGCCGACCAGGCGTCCCGCGCGGGCACGTCAAGACCGGCGGCGAGCGGCGCGTTCGCCTCGTACCAGTGCGGACGCTCCCAGCCGCCGCCCTCCAGGAAGTACGCGCCCAGTTCCTGCTGGCGGGGGTGGAAGGGGCTGACCCGCAGGGGCCGCGGCCGTTCCATCGGCTGGAGCGGATGCAGGACGTCGTACACCTCGACGAACTGCTGCGAACCGCGTTCCCTGATGTACGCGGGGGAGCGCTGGGCCTCCTCGAAGCGCGTGAGGTCGCACTCGTGGGCGTCGATCCCGGGGCGTCCGTCGACCATCCACTCGGCCACGGCCTTGGCGACACCGGCCGAGTGGGTCACCCACACGGCCTCGGCCAGCCAGAAGCCCCGCAGCGCACGCGATTCGCCGAGCACCGGCATGCCGTCCGGGGTGAAGGAGAAGACGCCGTTGAAGCCCTCCTCGATCTCGCTCCCGTGCAGCGCGGGCATCAGCCGGCGGCAGTCGTCCCAGCTGGGCGCCCAGTCCTCCTCGGTGAAGGGGAACGACGACGGCATCTCCAGGCCGTCGGCGCGCGCCTCCTCGTAACCGAGGACCGCGAAGGGGTCCACGGGGAGCGGCCGGTGGGCGTAACTGCCGATGCCTATGCGGTCGGTGTGCTCACGGAAGTAGAGGTCGCGGTCCTGGAAGCGGAGGATCGGCCTCGACGCCTCCGCGGTGGCTCCGGCCAGTTCGGGCAGCCGCTTCGTCCGCGCGTACTGATGGGCCAGCGGCTGCAGGGGTACGTCGACCCCGGCCATGCGGCCGATCACCGGCCCCCAGAATCCGGCCGCCGAGACGACGTGGTCGGCCGGGAAGACGCCCTGATCGGTGACGACGGCGGTGACCCTGCCGTCCTCCTTCTCGATCCCGGTGACGGTGTGCCGGTCCAGGAAGCGGGCGCCGCGGCTCTCGGCCCGTTCCCTCTGGGCGCGGGCGGCGAGCAGTGCGCGGGCCAGACCGTCGTCGGGGGTGTGGAAACCGCCGAGGACGACCGACTCGTCGATCAACGGCCAGAGTTCCTTGCAGCGGGCCGCGCTCACGATCTCGCCGCGTACGCCCCAGGAGGCGGCGTAACCGGCCCTGCGGTGCAGTTCGGCGAGACGCTCGGGCGTGGTCGCGAGTTCCAGGCCGCCCACCTGGTCGAAGCAGGAGACGCCGTCCACCTCAAGGGAGTTGAACTTCTCGACCGTGTAGCGGGCGAAGGCCGTGAGCGTCTTGGACGGACCGGTCTGGAAGACGAGGCCCGGCGCGTGGGAGGTGGAGCCGCCGGGAGCGGGGAGCGGCCCCTGTTCGAGGACGGTGACGTCGGTCCAGCCGCGGGCGGTCAGCTCGTCCGCGAGGGAGCAGCCGACGATGCCGGCGCCCACGACGACCACACGGGGCGCGACGGTCGTACGGGGCGCGACGGTCGTACGGGGCGTCACGACGGCACGGGGCGCGACGGCCGTACGGGGCGTCACGACGGCACGGGGCGCGACGGCCGTACGGGGGCTGTCGGACTCGTGGCCGGTCACAGGACCACCACCGAGCGCAGCACCTCACCGCGGTGCATGGTCGACAGCGCCTCCTCGACCTGGTCGAGCGCGATGGTCTCCGAGACGAACGCGCCCAGATCGAGCAGCCCGTAGAGGTACTGGTCGATGAGGAACGGGAAGTCGCGACTGGGCAGACAGTCGCCGTACCAGGAGGACTTGATCGCGCCGCCCCGGGAGAACACGTCGATCAGCGGCAGCTCTATCTTCATCTCCGGGGTGGGAACACCGACCTGCACCAGCAGCCCCGCGTGATCGCGCATGTAGAAGGCCTGCTCGAAGGTCTCCGGGCGGCCCACGGCGTCGATGGCGATGTCGACCCCGAAACCGTCGGTGAGGGCGCGCACGGCCTCGACCGGGTCGGTGCCACGGGAGTTGACCGTGTGAGTGGCGCCGAACCTCTCCGCCCGGTCTAGCTTCCTGTCGTCGATGTCGACGGCGATGACCTTCATGGCGCCGTTGAGGCAGGCGCCCGCGATGGCCGCGTCGCCGACACCGCCGCAGCCGATGACGGCGACCGTGTCACCGCGCCCGACGTTGCCGGTGTTCACCGCCGCGCCGTAGCCGGCCATCACCCCGCAGCCGACCAGGCCGGCGGCCTCGGGGCGGGCCGCGGGGTTGATCTTCACGGCCTGGCCCGCCGCGACCAGCGTCTTCTCGGCGAAGGCGCCGATGCCGAGCGCGTTGCTGAGCGGGGTGCCGTCGAGAAGGGTCATCGGCTGGGTGGCGTTGCGCGAGTCGAAGCAGTACCAGGGGCGGCCACGGCGGCAGGAACGGCACACACCGCAGGGGGCGCGCCAGGCAAGGACCACGTAGTCACCGGTCCTGAGGTCGGTGACGCCCTCACCGACCGCCTCGATCGTGCCGGCCGCCTCATGGCCCAGCAGGAACGGGAAGTCGTCGCTGATCGCGCCCTCGCGATAGTGCAGATCCGTGTGGCAGACCCCGCAGGCCTGCACGGTGACGAGCACCTCGCCCGGACCGGGATCGGGAACGACGATCGTCCGCACCTCGACGGGTGCGCCCTTCTTCACAGCGACTACGGCACGAACCTCGTATGGCACGACCTAGCTCCTCTGCTGTTGCGCAATGCACTATGGGTTGCGCTATGAGGAACATAGTGAGAACGCCTCCAGGGGGCCGTCAAGAGGTACGGGTTAACCCTTGGCAAAACGAGCCGACGCCCCGAAATCTGTCCGACACACGCAGGCGCGGGGCCAGGTGTTCCTGACCCCGCGCGGTGTTCCAACCGGTGGTGCGCCGTGGTGCGCACCGTGCTCCGTCAGCCTCCGGCACGTCTCCGTGACCGGTCCCATACGCGTACGCGTCCGGTGTGCGGCTCCGTTCCCCGGCCGGTTCCGCGTCGGTACGCGTCCGGTGTCGGGCTCCGTTCCGCGGCCGGTTCCGGGTCCGCCCGCGTGGGCGCCCGCGCTTCCGTCAGAAGCCGTACCCCATCCGGCGCGAGAGGTCCGCCGCGGCCGCGACCGTGCGCTTGGCCAGCTCCGGCAACCGGTCCGGGTCCAGCCGGTACACCGGCCCGGAGACGCTGATCGCGCCGATCACCTTGCCGTCGTGCGCGCGTACCGGCGAGGCCGTGGCGGCCAGCCCCAGCTCCAGCTCCTCCAGGGCGAACGCGTACCCCTGCTCGACCACGGCCTCCAGCTCGGCGCGCAGCGCGGCCGTCCCGGTGATCGTGCGCTCGGTGAAGCGCGGCAGGGTCCTGGCCAGCAGTCCTTCGCGGAGCGTCGGCGGCAGGTGGGCCAGCAGGACCTTGCCGCTGGAGGTGGCGTGCAACGGGGTGCGTCTGCCCAGCCAGTTCTGCGCGGTGACCGACGCGGCGCCCCGGGCCTGCATGATGTTGACCGCCGCGTTGTCGTCGAGGACCGCGATGTTGACGGTCTCGCCCAGCTCGTCCGCGAGTTCGCGGCAGACGGGCACCCCCTCCTGCGAGATGTCGAGACGCACTGCCGCCGCCCCCGCCAGGCGTAGTACGCCGGCCCCCAGGAAGTACTTCCCGCGGTCCTTCGCCTGGGCGACCAGGCCGCGGTTCTCCAGCACTCCGAGGAGCCGGAAGGCCGTGGACTTGTGCACCTCCAGCTCGTCGGCGATCTCGGTGACGCCCGCCTCGCCGAGCCGGGCGAGGATCTCCAGCACGCTCACCGCGCGGTCCACCGACTGGACGGCGCTCCCCGCGCCTCTGCTCTGCTTCTCCGGTGTCTCCCCTGTGCGGTCAGCCTGCTTCTGAGTGCGGGTCATAGCTCAACTCTCACCACCTGGCGGCCCGGTTTGAGCCGCATCTGCCGGAAGCCCTTGACGCGACGGGCGTCCCGCGCGGATTCTGTTGCGCATAGCGCTCCCTCGTGCGCCATACGAAACATCATGTTACCGAAGAGTCCGTGACCTGGAAGGTCTCGGACCAGACCGGACCTGTGAGGTCCAGGACTGTGGGTCCTGGACCGAGAGGGGGGCCCGTGATTCCCGTCTGCCGCCTTGATGACCTCCCCGCGGGCGAATCCGTCCGTGTCGACACCATGCCGCCCATCGCCGTGTTCAACGCCGACGGCGAGCTGTACGCCATCGACGACACCTGCACCCATCAGGACGCGTCGCTCTCCGAGGGGTGGCTGGAGAACTGCCTGGTCGAATGCCCCTTGCACGCCGCCTCGTTCGATCTCCGCACGGGACTGCCGACGTGTCTGCCCGCGCGCCGCGCCGTCCGCACCCACCGCGTCACCGTCGACGACGGCGTCATCCATGTCCACGTGGCAGCGAAGGAGGGCACGGCGGCATGACGATCCCCCGTGCGGGAGTCACGACAGCGCATCCCTACGGGCTCCACCTTTTCACGGGCCCCGCCCGGCGTACCGCCGAGAGGCCCGCGCGCTTCCCGGCACGGGACCCGGGACGCCGGGGGACCTGCACCGATCACGACACCACCGCGACGCCGACCACCGCCGAGCACACCGGCCCGGGGCCGATCGCTCTCACCCCTGCGGGAAGCACCGCCGATCCGGGTCCGGTGTCCGCCGGGCGTAGGCGTAGGAGGGCGTCCGCCGGCCGCAGCGGGGCGTCCGCGGGCCGCAGCGGGGGCTCCGCCGACCACAGCGGAGCATCCCCCGGGCGCGACGGCGCATCGCTCGCGGACCTGGCCGAGCTCAGCAGGCGTACTTCCGTCCGCACGGCCCCGGTTCCCGCAAGCGCGCGGCCCGCACCCGCCGGCCGGAAGGGGACAGCCGTATGAGGACCGTCATCGTCGTCGGCGCCTCGCTCTCCGGTCTGTACGCGGCCCGTGAGCTGCGCGCCCAGGGATTCGACGGGCGGTTGGTGGTCGTCGGGGACGAACCGCACCGCCCGTACGACCGCCCGCCCCTGTCCAAGGACTTCCTCACCGGCCGGACCGGCGAGGACCGACTGGCCCTCGGCGACGCCGAGGAGATCACCGAACTCGACGCGGAGTGGCTGCTCGGCACCCGAGCCCGCGGACTCGACACCCGCGAGCGCACCGTCCTCCTGGACGGCGGCCGCACCGTCTGCGGCGACGGTGTCGTCATCGCCACGGGAGCCTCGGCGCGACGGCTGCCGGGCCCCGGACTCCCCGGAGTCCACACCCTGCGCACTCTCGACGACGCCCGGTCCCTGCGCGCCGAACTCACCGCGGGTGCCCGCCGTGTCGTCGTGATCGGCGGTGGCTTCATCGGCGCCGAGACCGCGTCCTCGTGCGCCGGACTCGGCCACGACGTCACCGTCGTGGAGGCGGCCCCGCTGCCGTTGGTGCCGCAACTCGGCCCGCAGATGGCGGCCGTGTGCGCCGCACTGCATCGTCGTGGTGGCGTCGACCTGGTCACGGGCACGGGCGTCGCCGCACTGCGCGGCACGGTCGCGGTCACCGCAGTGGAACTCACCGACGGCCGTCTCCTCCCCGCCGATGTCGTGATCGTCGGCATCGGCGCCGTCCCCAACACCGGCTGGCTGGCGGGCTCACCGCTCACGCTGCGCGACGGCGTGCTGTGCGACGACGGCTGTGCGACGGCTCTGCCCCAGGTGGTCGCCGTCGGAGACGTGGCCCGCGTGGGCGGAACCCGCGCCGAACACTGGACCAGCGCCACCGAGCAGCCCCGGATCGCCGTGCGCAACCTGCTGGCCGGGTACACCGCGGAGACCGTACGCCCGCTGCCCTATTTCTGGTCGGACCAGTACGGAGCGCGGATCCAGTTCGCCGGACGGCGGCTCGACACCGACACCGTCCGCGTCGCGGAGGGCACGGTCACCGACGGAGCACCGGGCGAGGACGGCCTGCTCGCGCTGTACGAGCGCGAGGGCCGGACGACCGCGGTGCTGTCCGTGGACCGCCCCCGCCCCTTCATGCGAGCCCGGCGTGAACTGGGCCGCGGGGCGGGCGCGATGGAGACGGTGTCCTAGGACACGACGAAGCCGAAGCCGAAGCCGAAGCCGAAACCGAGGCCGAAGTCGAAGCGAAAACCGAAGCCGCAACCGAAGTCAGAGCCGAAATCCCAGGACACGTGATGTGTCAGGAGTGCGACAACTGCCCCGCGCCGCCGCCCCGGCGGCGTATCCGCTCCTTGGTCCGCTCGGCGGACCGCTCCTGGCGCCGGGTCTTGCGCCGCTCGCGCCGCAGGGCCCGGGCGGTGCTGCTCGGCTCCGACACCACGCCGTTGCGCTGGTTCCACACCTGGCGCGTCACCCAGACGTCCAGCGCGCCCCACGTGGCCACCACCGTGCTCGCCACGCTGCTCAGCACCATGGGGAACGCGAGCCAGGAACCGGCCAGCGTGCACAGGAAGGCGACCATCGCCTGGATCAGCGTGACGGCGATGATGATGACGGCGCGCACCGCGGACGTCCGCACGGGATCGGGCAGCCGACGCCTCTTCGCGGGCTCCTCCACCCACAAGGGCCGGTAGTACGCCTGCTCTTCGTCCTCTGTGACGCCCTTTTCCCCGGTCTCCGGCACCCGGTCGTCCCCGCTCCTCGCGAAGGGCTTCGCCCCGGCTCCCGTCACAGCCCCTGTCACGGCCCCCGTCCTGCTCTCCCGTACCGGCCTCGTGTTCACCGGCCTCGTGTCCACCGCCGTCGTGCCCGCCTGCGCGGCGGACACGGTCTCTGCCTCGGACACCGTTCCTGCCTCGGACACGGTCCCTGCCTCTGCCACCGGTGCGGTTCCGGTCCCAGCCGCGAGCGCGGACCTCCACCTGGCCTCCGCCACACGGTCCGCTTCCGCCGCCGCCCGGTTCATCGCCGCGAGATCGGCCGCTATGTCGGCCGGAATGTCCCGGCGAGGGATCTGCGACCCCCGCTCCGCCTCCGCGATCGTCGTGGCGCCCGTCCCGGGTGCCCCGTACCGCTCCGCCGTGCCCATCAACCTGTCACTCCCCACCGCCTGACAGCCGCTCGCTCCGGTGTCACGAGACTCCGGCTCCCCATCGGCTGCCCGGCTTGCGTTGCTATACGCCCCCTGGGCGCGGCATCCGGCACCTGCAGCCGATTCCGCCTCCAACTTCCATACAGACAGACGATCGGCGTAAGCCGAAGATTCCCGGCGATCGAAAAATTTCGGCCAAGTGGTGCGCCGGGCGGACCCGATCCCATCCCTTTCACCGTGTCGGTTTCAGGGAGGCAATCTCCCGCAATGAACGGACAACTGCGGATGTCTCGTTCCGGATACGCCCCGGGTCGGCCCGGACAGGCTCGGACAGGCCTTCGAGATACCTGTGTGTCGGTAGTAGGCTCACGCCGTTTGTTGCCGTACATGTGTGCCCCCGGACCCGGGGGCCGAGCTGGGGGAGGCCATGCGCTTTCGCGGGAAGTCCATCCGCCGGAAGATCGTGGCGCTGCTTCTCGTGCCGCTGGTCTCCCTGACCGGGATCTGGGGCTTCGCCACCGTACTGACGGGCCGCGAGGTCAACCAGCTGTTCGACACGACGTTCATCGTGCAGGAGATCGGCTATCCCACCGAGGACGTCATCAGCGTCCTGCAGGCGGAGCGCCGTCAGACCCTCGTCTACCTCGCGGACCCCCGGGCCTCCGACGCCCTCACCGACCTGCGCCGCACCCGGACCGCCACCGACGAGGTCGTCTCGAAGATCCGCAGGAACGCCAGGGACTCCGACGTACGGGACGAGATGGGTTCCGACACCACCGAGCGTCTCACCGCGATCCTGGACGCCTTCGACGGCGTCGGGTCGCTGCGCCAGAGCGTCGAGGACAACACCGTCACCCGCGCCCAGGCCCTGGACCTCTACAACCGCCTGGTGGACCCCTGTTACATCCTCCTGGCCAACCTCCAGGTCCTCGACAACGTGGACGTGGACAAACAGGGCCGCGCCCTCGTCAACATGTCCCGCGCCCGTGAACTGCTCGCCCGCGAGGACGCCCTTCTCGGGTCCGCCCTCGTCGTCGGCAAGGTGACCCGCGACGAGGCACGCGACATCTCCGACCTCGTCGCCCAGCGCACGATCATGTACGAGAGCAACCTGCCGCAGCTGCCCTCCGTCGAGCGCGTCCGCTACGAGCGCTACTGGAAGAACGCCGCCACCGCGCCCCTGCGCGTGGCCGAGCAGTCCGCCCTCGCCTCCGCGCCGGGCACCCCGCGCGGAGTCACGGCGAAGAGCTGGGACGGCCTCGCCGACGGGGTCCTCGACGGCCTCGACAAGTTCAACACCCAGGCGGGCGACCGCTTCCAGGACCGCGTCCGCCCCGTCGCGGTCGGCGTCATCGTCAAGGCGGCCATCGCCGGCGTACTCGGCCTGGCCGCCGTGCTCTTCTCGCTCTTCATGTCCGTACGTATCGGCCGGAGCCTCATCCGCGACCTGCGCCGCCTCCGCCAGGAGGCCCACGAGACCGCCGGCGTCCGGCTGCCCAGCGTGATGCGCCGCCTCTCCGCGGGCGAACAGGTCGACGTCGAGACCGAGGTCCCGCGTCTGGAGTACGAGAAGAACGAGATCGGCGAGGTCAGTCAGGCGCTCAACAGCCTCCAGCGGTCCGCCGTCGAGGCCGCGGTCAAGCAGTCCGAACTGCGCAGCGGTGTCGCGGACGTCTTCGTGAACCTCGCCCGCCGCAGCCAGGTCCTGCTGCACAAGCAGCTCACGCTCCTCGACACGATGGAACGCAGGACCGAGGACACCGACGAACTCGCCGACCTCTTCCGCCTCGACCATCTGACGACCCGGATGCGCCGCCACGCGGAAGGCCTGGTGATCCTCTCCGGAGCGGCCCCCTCCAGGCAGTGGCGCAAGCCCGTCCAGCTGATGGACGTCGTACGCGCCGCCGTCGCCGAGGTCGAGGACTACGAGCGCATCGAGGTCCGGCGGCTGCCGCGGATGGCGGTCACCGGGTCCGCCGTCGCCGACCTCACCCACCTGGTGGCCGAACTCCTGGAGAACGCCACGGTGTTCTCGCCGCCGCACACGGCCGTACAGGTCCTCGGTGAGCGCGTCGCCAACGGCTTCACCCTGGAGATCCACGACCGCGGCCTCGGAATGGCCGCCGAGGCGCTCCTCGACGCCAACCTCCGGCTCGCCGAGACCCCCGAGTTCGAGCTGTCCGACACCGACCGGCTCGGCCTCTTCGTGGTCAGCCGGCTCGCCCAGCGGCAGAACGTACGCGTCTCCCTGCAGCCGTCCCCGTACGGCGGGACGACCGCGGTGGTCTTCGTGCCGGACGCGCTGCTCTCGGACGACGTGCCCGACACCAACGGCGTCGGGTTCCGGCTCGACCGGGCGGTTCCCTCCAGGAACGCGAAGAACGAGGCCGACGAGGGCCGCCGGGCCGCCCTGTCGCAGGTGCCGGTCACGCTGCCCGGCCTGTCGGCGTCGATCCTCGACGGACCGGTCGAACTGGAGGCGCCCGTCGGCCTGGACGCCCTCGAAGACTTCCCGGGCGCCCTCGACGACGAGGACGGCGAACGCGGCGGCATCTTCCGCCCGCGCCGTTCCATCGCCGGGACGCCGGGCGACGAGACGCGTGAGGCGCCGCGCGAGCCGTCACCTTCCTCCGAGGACGACGAGCGGTCCGGTGTGTCGCTGTCGCGCCGCCGCACGCCCAAACTGGTCAGCTCGCACGGCCGCCCCGTGACCCACGGCAGATCGCGGCGCGACGAGCCTACGGACCGCCCGGACAACGGCGAGATCACGGACCTGCCCCAGTCGGCCCAAGCCCAGGCCCAGGCCCAGGATCGGACCAGGTACCAGGAGACGTCCGAGCGCTCCGGCGTGCTCGAAGAGCTGCCGAAGCGGTCGAGGGGCGCCAGGCGCGGGCCGGGACGCCGTGACACCGGGGACCCGCTGCCGGTCCGCGGAGGCGAGGCCGACGACTGGCCCACGGGAGCGGGCGACGGCCCGGCGGACCGTGGGCGCCGCCCGGCCCTGGACCGCGGCGGCGAGCCGGGTGGAGTGGCGGGCGGAGCGGTCGTGCGCGGCCCTGGAGCCGCGGACGGCGGCCCCGGTGAAGCCCCGGCCCTGCCGCAGCGCGGATCGCGTCGCGGAATCGAACCGAACGGCACGCGTCCCGGCACCCCGTCAGCCGGAGCCCCGTCACCCGGAACTCCGTCGGGCGGCATCACGGGCGCCCGCACCGCAGGACCGGCCGGAAGCCCTGTTTCCGGCCTGCCCCGCCGGGTACGGCAGGCCAATCTGGCCCCGCAGCTGAAGGAAGGGCCCGACCTGCGCACCACGCGCGCCCCGGCCCGTACGACGGATCCCTCGGAGCGTGACGCGGACGAAGTACGCAACCGGATGGCCTCGCTCCAGCGTGGTTGGCGGCGTGGGCGCGAGGAGAACGCCGCGGGCGACGAGGCCCAGGACGGCACAGCACCAGGAACGACTAAGGGAGACGGCCGATGACCGCACCGAAGGCCGCCGGCCACATCACGACCACCACGGCGACGGGGGAGCTCAACTGGCTCCTCGACGACCTGGTGTCGCGTGTCGCCAGCATCCGCAAAGCACTCGTGCTCTCCGGAGACGGCCTCCCCACGGGGGTCTCGACCGATCTGACGAGGGAGGACAGCGAACACCTCGCTGCCGTCGCCTCCGGATTCCACAGCCTCGCCAAGGGCGTGGGCCGGCACTTCGACGCGGGCAGCGTCCGGCAGACGGTGGTCGAACTGGACGAGGCGTTCCTGTTCGTCACGGCCGCCGGTGACGGCAGCTGCCTCGCCGTCCTCTCGGACGCCGACTCCGACGTCGGGCAGGTCGCGTACGAGATGACGCTGCTGGTGAAGCGTGTCGGCGCACATCTCGCCGCCGCTCCGCGCACCGAACTGTCCTCGGGCGGGTAGTGAGTCGGCATGAGCGGAGACGGGCAGGAGCTGTCCCACTGGTTCGACGACGAGGCCGGACCGGTGGTCCGTCCGTATGCCATGACACGGGGCCGCACCACCAGCCCCAACCAGCACCGCCTCGACCTGATCGCCGTGGTGGTGACGGAGGAGTACGCCTCCGACCCGGAGGCGGACAACTCCCTGTCCCCGGAACACGTGGACATCGTCGAACTCTGCCGTGACGCCCCTCAGTCGGTCGCCGAACTGGCCGCCGAACTCGACCTGCCCATCGGGGTCGTACGGGTTCTCATCGGCGACCTCGTCGAAGACGAACTGGTCCATGTGACCCGTCCGGTCCCCCCGGCGGAACTGCCGGACGAAAGCATTCTGCGTGACGTGATCAGCGGCCTGCGGGCCCTGTGAACCCCTGGCACAGCGGCAACGAGACACCACCTGAGCGAGCGAGAAGCGAGAGAAGAGATCGATGATCTTCGGGCGCACTGAACGCGGCAAGGCCCCGGTCGAGCCCGTCACTCTCAAGATCCTCGTGGCGGGCGGCTTCGGCGTCGGCAAGACCACCCTGGTCGGCGCCGTCAGCGAGATCAAGCCGCTGCGCACGGAGGAGCTGCTGACCGAGGCGGGCCGTCCGGTCGACGACACCAGCGGTGTGGAGGGCAAGCACACCACCACGGTCGCCATGGACTTCGGCCGCATCACGCTGCGCGAGGACCTCGTGCTGTATCTCTTCGGCACCCCAGGCCAGGACCGCTTCTGGTTCCTGTGGGACGAGCTCGCGACCGGCGCCCTGGGCGCGGTCGTGCTCGCCGACACCCGCCGTCTGGAGGACTGCTTCGCGGCCGTCGACTACTTCGAGCGGCGCTCCATCCCCTTCGTGGTGGGCGTCAACTGCTTCGAGGGTGCCTCCCGTTACCCCGCCGAGGACGTACGCCAGGCCCTCGACCTGGACTCAGCGGTCCCCGTGGTCCTGTGCGACGCACGCGGCCGTGAGTCGGTCAAGGAAGTCCTCATCGAGGTCGTCCAGCACGCGATGGCGTACGCGGCCGAACGCCGGCACACCGTCACCGGCTGACGCACACGACGGCCCAGGCCCGTGCTCGTTCCGCTTTTCGTGCTCCACACACGCGTGGAGCACGAAAAGCACAACGGCACGGAGAGCGCAACGCCACGAGAACGCGACTCAGTGCGCGTCGTCGTGCCAGCCGAAGCTCTTCTCCACCGCCTTGCGCCAGTTGCCGAACTCGCGGTCACGCTCCGACGCCTCCATGGACGGCGTCCACTCGGCGTCCTTCTGCCAGTGCGTCTTCAGCTCGTCGAGGTCGTTCCACACCCCGGTGGCCAGACCGGCCGCGTACGCCGCCCCCAGGCACGTCGTCTCGGAGACCTTCGGGCGGATCACCGGGACGTCGAGCACATCGGCCTGGTGCTGCATCAGCAGATTGTTCTTGGTCATGCCGCCGTCGACCTTCAGGGTCGTGATCTGCACCCCGGAGTCCTGGAACATCGCGTCCACGACTTCACGTGTCTGCCAGCTCGTCGCCTCCAGGACGGCCCGCGCCAGATGCCCCTTGGTGACGTACCGGGTCAGCCCCGTGACGACCCCGCGTGCGTCGGAGCGCCAGTACGGCGCGAACAGACCCGAGAACGCGGGCACGATGTACGCGCCTCCGTTGTCGTCGACACTCGTCGCCAGGGTCTCTATCTCATCGGCCGTACGGATGATGCCGAGCTGGTCGCGGAACCACTGCACCAGCGCGCCCGTGATCGCGATGGCCCCTTCCAGGCAGTAGACCGGCGCCTCCGAGCCGATCTTGTACCCCATGGTGGTCAGCAGCCCGTTCTTCGAGGGCACGGGCCGGTTCCCGGTGTTGAGCAGCAGGAAACTGCCCGTCCCGTACGTGTTCTTGGCCGTGCCCACGTCGTAGCAGGCCTGCCCGAACACCGCTGCCTGCTGGTCGCCCAGCGCGGAGGCCACCGGGACCCCGGCGAGCTGGCCCACGGCGGTCCCGTACACCTCGGAGGAGGACTTGATCTCGGGGAGGATCGCTTCGGGGACGTTCATCGCGGAGAGGATGGACGGGTCCCACTGCAGGGTTTCGAGGTTCATCAGCATGGTGCGGCCGGCGTTGGTGACGTCGGTGACGTGCCGGCCGCCGTCGGTGCCGCCGGTGAGGTTCCAGATCAGCCAGGAGTCGATCGTGCCGAAGGCGATCTCGCCGCGCTCGGCGCGGGCCCGCAGCCCCGGCACGTTGTCCAGCAGCCAGGCCGCCTTGGGCCCGGAGAAGTAGCTGGCCAGCGGCAGCCCCGTCTGCTCGCGGAAACGGTCCTGCCCGTCCGTGCCGCCGAGTTCGGCGCAGAGCGCGGAGGTACGGGTGTCCTGCCAGACGATCGCGTTGTGCACGGGTTTGCCGGTGGCGCGGTCCCACAGGACCGTCGTCTCCCGCTGGTTGGTGATCCCCAGCGCGGTGAGCTGGTCGGCGCGCAGCCCGGCCTTCGCGATCGCGCCCGCGACCACGGCCTGCACCTTCGACCAGATCTCGGTGGCGTCGTGCTCCACCCAGCCGGGCTTGGGGAAGATCTGGCGGTGCTCACGCTGGTCGACGGCGACGATCGCGCCGTCCTGGTTGAAGACGATGCAGCGGCTCGACGTGGTGCCCTGGTCGATCGCGGCGACGAACTTGTCCGTCATGACGTCCCCTTCGTCGGATTCTGCGTAGGGCGGCAGTGGCTCCCCTCGTCACGTTCCCGCCGCCCGTCGTCGAACCGGCAGCGGGAACGCGACGACAGGGCCTAGAAGGCCGCGTTGAAGACGACCCCGGACAGCGCTCCGCCGATCAGCGGCCCCACCACCGGAATCCACGAGTAGCTCCAGTCCGACGTACCCTTGTTGGGGATCGGCAGGACGGCGTGGGCGATACGCGGGCCCAGGTCGCGGGCCGGGTTGATGGCGTACCCCGTCGGCCCGCCGAGGGACAGACCGATGCCGACCACCAGGAACGCGACGATCAGGATCGCCGTACCGGACTGGCCGAGCCCCTCGGTGAGACCGAAGGCCAGGATCGGCAGGACCAGACCGACGGTCGCGATGATCTCGGTGATGAGGTTCGCCACGGGATTGCGTATCTCGGGCGCGGTGGAGAAGATCCCGAGCGTCGGCTGCGCGATCTCGTCCTCGGCGTTGGCCTGGAACTGCGCGAAGTAGACCAGCCAGCACAGGACCGCGCCGAGGAACGCGCCGACCATCTGCCCGGCGACGTAGATGTGGACCTGGTCCCAGTCGCCGGTGTCGATCGCGATGCCGAGCGTCACCGCCGGGTTGAGGTGCCCGCCGGACAGCGGTGCGGCGGTGTACGCGCCGGCCAGTACACCGAAGCCCCAGCCGAAGGCGATGACGACCCAGCCGGCGTCCTTCGCCTTGGAGTAGTTGAGTACGACAGCGGCGACCACTCCGGCGCCGAAGAGGATGAGTATCGCTGTGCCGATGACCTCACCGACGAAAACATCTCCGTTGCTCATGGCGGCTCCTAGGCCCAAACCCGGGGCGATCCGCCCCGGTCCACCGTGCAGGGTGCGTTCCCATGGCTACTTCAGCCGAGGGCAGGGAGATCCCGCGCCCCGCCCGGCGTCCGTGACGAGCGTGCCGTAGCAGTCGGATCGCCGGTGGGGGATGGCCCGTTGGCGCGGACGAGGGCCCGCGCGGCGCAGTGCCTGAATACGCCGAATTGCGGCGACGCCGACTGACACCGGAAGTGTTCACCGGCACTGTGGGAGCGTCAAGGTCGCGGGCGAGAACGGTTCGCACCCACGTCTTCGGCCGACCGGCTGCCGCCGGAAGTCCCGTCGGACGCAGCCCTGTTGGCCGTGTGACCGCTGCGCCCGTCGCTCTCCGGGCCGCACGCACGGCTGCCCGTCTACTCACCCCTGGTCCCCGTCGGCCTCGGCGCCGCTCCGGAACCGTGCCCGCCCTCGCGGCTCGGCAGCACGCACGGCCCGGCGGACGGGCCGCTGCCTCATCTGACCGCGATCACGGCCGATCCGTGCCCGAACAACCCCTGGTTGGCGCAGACTCCGACCCGGGCGCCCGCCACCTGCCGGTCGCCCGCCGTTCCCCGCAGCTGCCAGGTGAGCTCGCAGACCTGGGCGATCGCCTGTGCCGGAACAGCCTCTCCGAAGGAGGAGAGCCCGCCGCTGACATTGACGGGTATGCGTCCGCCCAGGGCCGTGGCGCCCTCCGCGAGCAGCTTCGCGCCCCCGCCCTCACCGCACAGCCCCAGATCCTCGTACCACTGCAGTTCCAGGGCCGTGGACAGGTCGTAGACCTCGGCGAGGGAGAGATCCCGCGGACCGATCCCCGCCTCCTCGTACGCCGCCCGCGCGATCGACGCACGGAACGTCTCGTCCGCGGGCTCCACCGAGACCGCCGAGTCCGTCGCGATGTCGGGCAGGTCCAGCACGGTGCTGGGATAGCGGGGCGTCACCGTGGACACCGCGCGGATCCGCACCGGGTCCGCGGCCCCGTGCCGGCGCGCGAACTCCATGCTCGACAGCACCAGCGCGGCCCCGCCGTCCGAGGTGGCGCAGATGTCGAGCAGCCGCAGCGGATCGGCGACCACGGCCGACGACGCGACCTCCTCGGCGGTGACCCGCTTGCGGTAGCGCGCGTTCGGATTCAGCGCCCCCATGGCCGCGTTCTTCACCTTGACCTGCGCGAAGTCCTCCGGAGTGTCCCCATGAACCGCCATGCGCCGACGCGCGTACAACCCGAAGTACGTCGGATTCGTCGCCCCGAGGACCCGGAACCGCAGCCAGTCCGGATCGTCGGCCCGGTCCCCGCCCGCGGGCCGGAAGAACCCTTTCGGGGCCGCGTCCGCACCCACCACGAGCACCACGTCCGCGAGCCCCGAGAGGATCTGCGCCCGCGCCGTGCTGACGGCCTGCGCCCCCGACGCGCACGCGGCGTACACACTCGCCACCCGGGCCCCCTGCCAGCCCAGCGCCTTGGCGAACGTCGCCCCGGCCACATATCCCGGATAGCCGCCACGCACCGTGTCCGCGCCGACGATCGAGCCGACCCGGCGCCAGTCGATTCCCGCGTCGGCCAGGGCCGCGCGCGCCGCCACGGTCCCGTACTCGACGAACGACCGCCCCCATTTGCCCCACGGGTGCATGCCCGCGCCGAGCACCGCCACCTCATCCGTCATACCGTCACCCCCGTCGGCCGCCAGTGCCAGGTCGTCCAGGTCGTCTCCGCGTCCTCGTTCAGCACGCCCGGGACGACCTCCACCTCCATGCCCACCGTCAGATCGGCGACGGCGACACCGGGAACCGCCTGCCCGAGCACCACGAGACGCTCGGCCGCCAGCTCCACAGCGATCAACGCGTAGGGCTGCCATTCGAGTTCCCGATCGGACACGTAGGGTGACGGCGGCCGGTACCGGCTGTCCGTGTACGACCAGACGCGGCCCCGCCTCGACAGCGGTACCTCCACCAGTTCGCCGCCGGAGCAACCCGGATTGCGGCAGAAGGCGTCTTCCCGGGGGAAGAACACGGACGCGCAGGCCGAGCAGCGCGTGCCGAGGAGCCGGAAGTCGTCTCCCTCACCGGCGAACCAGCCGGTGACGACGGGTGTACGAGTGCGCGACAAGGTTCCTCCACGACACTGGATCGACTGGATCTGACGGAACGTCAGAAGTCTGCCACGGGCCACGCCGATTGGGCAGTGTGCACGGAGCACGCTGCCCGGTACGGAGAACCGCGGGTGACCGCGGAGAACCGCCGGGGCCCTCCTGGGCGTCCGACCATCGGTAGGGACGACCGGGGCCCACGGGGGTGGTCCCGGTCGTCCCTCACCCGGAGCCACTTCCCCCGGGGAACCCGCGCCTGATAGACGCATGGGTCATGACCCGACTCACCACAGCGGTACGCGGTCTCGTCACCGCGCTCGCCGCCCTGCTCGCCGTCAGCGCCTGCTGCGCCACCGCGACGGCGACACCCGAACCGAAGGCCCCCGAGGACTTCGTCGCCCTGCGCTCCGTGGATCGCACGATCATCCAGGAGATCCGCTACTTCACCCCGCACAACTTCGTGGGCGAGCGCATCGACGGCTACCGAGAGCCGCTGTGCATCCTCACCCGGCCCGCCGCCGAAGCCCTCCATGAGGCCCAGCGGCAACTACTGCCCCAGGGCTACTCCCTGAAGGTGTACGACTGCTACCGGCCCCAGCGAGCCGTCGACCACTTCGTCCGCTGGGCCGAGGACCTCGACGACCAGAGCATGAAGGACGAGTTCTACCCGAACGTCGACAAGACCCGGCTGTTCGAGGACGGCTACATCGCCGAGAAGTCCGGGCACAGCCGCGGCTCGACCATGGACCTCACGATCGTGAGACTCCCGGCGAAACCGACCCGGCCGTACGTCCCCGGAGAACCCCTCGCGCCGTGCTTCGCGCCCCGGAGCGAGCGTTTCCCCGACCACTCGGTGGACATGGGCACGGGCTACGACTGCTTCGACACCCTGTCGCACACGCTCGACCCACGCGTCCAGGGGCAGCAGCGCGCCAACAGGCTCCTCCTGAAGGACACGCTCGAAAACCTCGACTTCGTGAACCTCGCGGAGGAATGGTGGCACTTCACTTTCAAGCCCGAGGCCTATCCGGACACCTATTTCGACTTCCCTGTGTCGACCAAATCCCTGGCCACGTCACGGTGAACAGGCAGTGAAACGCCTTTGAGGCGGCACCGGAGCACCACCTGAGGCGGCCAGCCGAAACAACCTTCTGATCATCGGATACAGTCCCGGGCGTGTCTCCATCCCATATCCCGTCCGCCAACTCCGCGCCGGGCACCCACTGTTCGAGTTGCGGCGCACCCTACGGAGAAGGCGTCTCCGGCTGGCCCCGTACCTGCACCTCCTGCGGCGGTGTGGCCTACCGCAACCCGTTGCCGGTCGCGGTGGCCCTGCAGCCCGTGTACGACACGAAGGGGGCGGCCCTGGTCGTCATCACCAGAACGATCGCCCCCGCGCGCGGGGGAGTCGCTCTGCCCGGCGGATTCATCGACCACCGGGAGGACTGGCGGCAGGCCGTCGTCCGTGAGCTCAAGGAGGAGACGGGCATCGTCGCGGCGAGCCGCGACGTACGCCTCGTCGACGCGCTGAGCTCACCCGACGGGCACCTGCTGCTCTTCGGAGCCCTCCCGGAGCGTCCCGCCGACGACCTGCCCCCGTCCGCCGCGACGGACGAGACCGAGGGCTGGCACCTGCTGCGCAGGTCGACCGAACTCGCCTTCCCGCTGCACACCATGGCGGCCAGGGCGTGGTTCGAGGGCCGCTACATCTGAGAGACCCCCGGGGCCTTCAGAGCCCGCTCATCAGGGCCTCAGCCCAGCCCTCGCACCCGTACGGGGAGGGACGGCCCGACCGGGCCGTCCTCCCCCTCCCGCTCCACGACCACACGCGCCCCCTGCCGACGCGTCACGTACCGCTCGATCTCCGGCTCCTCCCGCCCGTCCCCGGAGTCGGTGACCACCAGCCCGCCCCCGGTCCGTCCGTGGGCGGGCGCCCACACCTCCAGCTCCAGGGAGCCGTCGTCGCCACGTACCGGCAGCACGGCACCCGCGCGGACCAGTACCGGAATCCGTGACAGAGGGGCGTCGACCAGCACCTGGGCGGGCCCCTGGTACACCCTCTCGGTCTCGGCGTCGTACCAGCGGCCCCGCGGCAACCGCACGGCACGCCGTTCCGTCCCCGGATCCAGCACCGGAGCCACCAGAAGACAGTCGCCGAGCAGGAAGGCGTCCTCGCAGTCGCGCAACGCCCGGTCCTCCGGGACGCCCCACCACAGCGGCCGCACATAGGGCGCACCCGTACGCCGTGCCAGATGCGCCAGCGTCATGAAGTACGGCAGCAGCCGCCGCCGCTCGACGAGCGCCACGCGCGCGTGCTCCAGCACTTCGTCACCGAACTCCCAGGGCTCCCCGTGCCCGGCCCGCGGACCCGCGTGCGTACGGAAGAGCGGCAGATACGCGCCCAGTTGCAACCACCGCAGATACAGCTCGGACGAGGGGGCACCGTCGAAGCCGCCCACCTCGGGACCCGAGTACGGCACGCCGCACAGACCCAGCCCCAGCACCAGCGACAGCGACGCCCGCAGACCGGGCCAGCCCGTGGCGACCTCCCCGGACCAGGTCCCTCCGTAGCGCTGCGTTCCGGCCCACCCGGATCGCGAGAACAGGAACGGCCGCTCCAGAGGCGCCAGTTCGCTCAGCCCTTCGTAGGCGGCCCGGGCCATGAAGAGCGCGTACACGTTGTGCGCCTCGCGATGGTCGCCGCCGCGGCCCTCCAGATCGTGCCGCGCCGAACGGGGCAGCGTGGCCTCGCCGAAAGCGGTGAGGGACACGGGTTCGTCCAGGTCGTGCCAGAATCCGGCGAACCCCTGGGAGAGCCGCTCCTCGTAGAGCCCGCCCCACCACCGGCGCGTACGCGCGCGCGTGAAGTCCGGATAGACCGCCTCGCCCGACCGGACCACACCGCGCACCACCTCTCCGGCAGAGTCCCGCACGAAGGCGTCCTCGGCGGTTCCGGTGTCGTACACGGAGTTGCCCGGTTCGGCCCTGACGGCCGGTTCCACGACCGACACCAGCCGGATCCCGTCCCGGCGCAGTTCCTCCGCGAGCACCGGCAGCTTCGGGAAACGGTCCCGGTCGACCGTGAACGTCCGGTGCGCGTCGAAGTGGTCGACGCCCAGGTGCACGGCGTCCAGCGGCAGTCCGTGCTCGTGGTAACCGCCCACGATCCGCCGCACCTCCTGCTCGCTTCCGAGGCCCCGCAGCGCGTGATGATGCCCCAGGGCCCAGGCCGGCGGCAGCGCGGCGGCACCCGTCAGGGACGCCCAGGTCTGCAGCACGCGCGCGGGAGTGCCCACCATGACCCAGCAGCGCAGCGGCCCGCCGTCCATGCGCAGATCGCTCGTCCCGGCCCGGTCGTGCCCCGACCCGGCACCCTCCTCGCCCTCGCGCAGGACCACGGTGCCGTCCCAGGAGCTGTCGTGGAACACGAGGTGGGTCGCCGCGTCGGCCACCACCATCTGCACCGGCATGGTGAGGTGCGGCGGACCGTCACCGGGACCGAAGGCGTGCCCGGGAGCGGTGTTCCACAACCGGTACGACCCGTCACGCAGCCGGAGCCCCGAAGCACGCCCGCCCAGTCCGAAGAAACGCGCGTCCGCGGCCACTTCGGAGCGCTGCATCCAGCGCGCCACGCCACCCCCGGCCGGCTCCCACCACCGCGGCGGCAGTTCGCGCCGCAGACTCACCCCACCCGGCGTCCGCACCTCCACGGCGCCGAGCCGCGACACGACCACCGTCATCCGCTCCGACACCACCCGCCAGGCGCCGTCCTTGTCCGGCTCCAGCAGGGCCCGGGGATCCGGCTCGGGAACACCGCCCGCGAGCGCGTACGAGGGCTCGGGCCCCGCCCCGTCCCAGCCCCAGAAGACCGCTCCACCCGCCGTGACGGTGATCCGCAGCTCCGACCGGGTGAACCGGACGACGCCGCCGCCGGGCGCGGGTTCCGCGGACAGCACGGGCCCCGGAATACGCGCGCGTTCAGCCCCCCGCACCGGCAACCCGACGGCGTCGATACGCCTCCTGCGCCACGCGGCCCGCACGGTGAGCAAGCCCTGGCCCGCCCCCGCAGAACCGACCGCCTTCATCGAACGCACCAGGTCACGACCGTTCATGCTGCTCAGCCTGCCACCCGAATGGCCCTACGAGCGTTCCGTTCAACTTCCGTTCACCCATGGCCACACCACATGTTCATGGGGCGGACTATGTGGGACCAACCCTGGTGTCAAAGTCGATCACATGGCATCGTCCGTCTCAGCCGCGTGACGCGCACACCCCAGCCCGTGCGCGGTACACGCACACGACGCGCGCAGTCCGGGAGCCGACCCATGACCTCATCGAACCCCTCGCCGCTCTGGCAGCCCGACCGGGAACACATCGACCAGGCACAGATCACCCGATTCCAGGCCTGGGCGGCCGAGCACCACGGAGCCCCCGCCGAGGGCGGCTACGCCGGCCTGCACCGCTGGTCCGTGGACGAACTGGACACGTTCTGGAAAGCCGTCACGGAGTTCTTCGACGTACGGTTCTCGACCCCCTACGCGCGCGTGCTGGGCGACCGCTCCATGCCCGGAGCCCAGTGGTTCCCCGGAGCCACCCTCAACTACGCCGAGCACGCACTGCGAGCGGCCGACACCCGAGCGGACGAACCGGCCCTCCTGTACGTCGACGAGACCCACGAGCCCCGTCCCGTCAGCTGGTCCGCACTACGCAGGCAGGTCGGCTCCCTGGCCGCCGAACTGCGTGCACTCGGCGTACGCCCCGGAGACCGCGTCAGCGGCTACCTCCCGAACATCCCGCAGGCCGTGGCCGCCCTCCTCGCCACCGCCGCCGTCGGCGCGGTGTGGACCTCCTGCGCCCCCGACTTCGGCGCCCGCAGCGTCCTGGACCGCTTCCAGCAGGTCGAACCCGTCGTGCTCTTCGCGGTCGACGGCTACCGCTACGGAGGCAAGGAACACGACCGCAGGGACACCGTCGCCGAACTGCGCCGCGAACTGCCCACCCTGCGCGCCGTCGTCCACGTCCCGCTGCTCGGCACCGAGCCCCCCGAAGGCGCCCTGGAGTGGTCCGCCCTCACCTCGGCGGACGTGACACCCGTCTACGAAGAGGTGCCTTTCGACCACCCGCTCTGG
Organism: Streptomyces dioscori; assembly: GCF_003024195.1. Taxonomy (GTDB): domain Bacteria; phylum Actinomycetota; class Actinomycetes; order Streptomycetales; family Streptomycetaceae; genus Streptomyces; species Streptomyces dioscori. The sequence goes on along the minus strand of NZ_KZ679049.1, from coordinate 6,572 downwards.
GTGCTCTACTCCTCCGGCACGACCGGCCTGCCCAAGGCCATCGTCCAGTCGCAGGGCGGCATCCTCGTCGAGCACCTCAAACAACTGGGCCTGCACTGCGACCTGGGACCCGAGGACCGTTTCTTCTGGTACACGTCCACCGGCTGGATGATGTGGAACTTCCTCGTCTCCGGCCTCCTGACCGGCACCACGATCGTCCTGTACGACGGCAGCCCCGGCTATCCCGACACCGGCGCCCAGTGGCGCATCGCCGAACGCACCGCCGCCACCCTGTACGGCACCTCGGCGGCGTACGTCATGGCCTGCCGCAAAGCGGACGTGCACCCTTCCCGCGACTTCGACCTCTCCCGCATCAAGTGCGTCGCCACGACCGGTTCGCCCCTGCCGCCCGACGGATTCCGCTGGCTGCACGACGAGGTGCGCGACGACCTGTGGATCGCCTCCGTCAGCGGCGGCACCGACGTGTGCTCCTGCTTCGCGGGAGCGGTTCCCACCCTCCCCGTCCACATCGGCGAACTCCAGGCCCCGGGCCTCGGCACCGACCTCCAGTCCTGGGACCCGAGCGGCAAACCCCTCATCGACGAGGTCGGCGAACTCGTCGTCACCAACCCCATGCCGTCCATGCCGATCCGCTTCTGGAACGACCCCGACGGCAGCCGCTACCACGACAGCTACTTCGACACGTACCCCGGCGTCTGGCGCCACGGCGACTGGATCACCCTCACCTCACGCGGCTCCGTCGTCATCCACGGCCGCTCGGACTCCACCCTCAACCGCCAGGGGGTACGCATGGGGTCGGCTGACATCTACGAAGCGGTCGAACGCCTTCCGGAGATCCGCGAATCCCTCGTCATCGGCGTCGAACAGCCAGACGGCGGCTACTGGATGCCGCTCTTCGTCCACCTGGCACCGGGCGCCGAACTCGACGAAGCCCTCCTCGGCCGCATCAAGCGAACCATCCGGGAACAGCTCTCACCCCGCCACACCCCCGACGAGGTCATCGAAGTCCCCGGCATCCCGCACACCCTGACGGGCAAACGCATCGAGGTCCCGGTCAAACGCCTCCTCCAGGGCACCCCCCTCGAAAAGGCCGTCAACCCCGGCTCCGTCGACAACCTCGACCTGCTCCACTTCTACGAGCAGCTGGCCCGCGACCGCGCCTGACCGGCCTGCGCGGGAGCCGTTGTCAGTGCCGCCGGTTACGGTGAGTGAGCATTGATCACCGCGCACAGGGGGAAAGATGGCGCACACCCAGAACCAGACCATGCGACGCGTCCTGCGCCGCGAAGTCGCCGGCACGATCGGCCTGCTGACCGACGAGCAGGACTTCACCGCCATGCGACGTCGCTACCGCACCTTCGCCTTCGACGACCACACCAACTACCTCCGGCAGGTGGAGGCCCTGCTCAGGACCCTCGCGTCCGAGGGCGGCCACACCACGGTGGCACTCTTCGACCCCGAGGAGTACGCGGAGTTCTGCGCCGAGCACGCACTCGACCCCGACACCGCGTCCAGCCGCACCCGCTTCACGGCGGAGCTCGCCACGACGGGCGCGACCGTCCCCTACGAAGGCCAGAGCCTCGACACCCTCGTCCCCGACCTCATCGACGAAGCGGTCCGCCGGGCCACCTGGGAGTACGCGACCACGCTCCTGGCCCGGATCGGCAACTGCGCGTCCTGCGGCGAGGACATCGGCCGAGCGGCCTTCCAACGAGCCTCGGATCTGCTCGTCCGCATCCTCCAGTCCTCGGGCCCCGGAGAGCGGCACATCGTGTGCAGTGTCTCCACGGAGCCCGAGCCACTGGTGGCCGTCCTGCGCACCGACGACGACCAGCACGGCACACCGCACTTGGACGAGGGCGCCGCCCTCGAATTCACCACCGTGCTCGCCCTGGGCATCGCCACCCGGAGCGCCGGCGGCCTCGTCATGCGCACCACCGCCTCCGACGCCACCGACCGGGTCTACGGCTGGCGCCTGCGCGGCGAGGAACTGGAACCCCTCACCGCAGGAGAAGTCTTCGACGCCTACTGCACCGACGTCGAATCGGGCGACCTCGTCTCACCGGAGTCGGGCGTCGACTACTGCGCGCCACCGGACCTGGGCGACGACGGCCGCTCGACGGCGCACACGCACTGAACAACCCGCACCGAACACCCGCACCGAATGCGCGCACCGAATGCGCGAGGGGCGCCCCACCTCGCGGTGGAGCGCCCCTCGATCACAGCTGACTGCTCGCCCGGCTACTCGCCGGACAGCACTGCCTGAGCCGCCGTGCGCGCCTCTTCGGCGCTGTCACAGGCGCGCGCGGCCGCCGCGGCCCGCTCGCACTGAGCCAGCGTGTACTTGGCCAGCGTCGCGCGGACGTAAGGAATGGACGCGGCACCCATGGAGAGGGAGGTGACACCCAGACCGGTCAGCACACACGCGAGCAGCGGGTCCGAAGCGGCCTCGCCACAGACGCCACAGCTCTTTCCCTCGGCCCGGGCCGCCTCGGCGGACATCGCGACAAGGTCGAGCAGCGCCGGCTGCCACGGGTCCTGGAGCCGGGACACGGCGCCCACCTGCCGGTCGGCGGCGAAGGTGTACTGCGCGAGGTCGTTGGTACCCAGCGACAGGAACTCGACCTCCTGCAGGATCGAGCGCGCCCGCAGAGAGGCCGACGGAATCTCGACCATGGCGCCGAACTTCGCTTGCAGTCCCGCCGCACGGCACGCGTCGGCGAAGGCCTTGGCGTCCGCACGGTCGGCGACCATCGGCGCCATGACCTCAAGGTGGACGGGCAAGCCCTCGGAAGCCTTCGACAGCGCCGTCAGCTGCGTACGCAGCACGTCGGGGTGGTCGAGCAGCGACCGCAGACCGCGCACGCCCAGCGCCGGGTTCGGTTCGTCGGCGGGCGTCAGGAAGTCGAGGGGCTTGTCGGCGCCCGCGTCGAGCACGCGCACCACGACCCGCCCCTCGGGGAAGGCTTCGAGCACCTTGCGGTACGCCTCGACCTGCTTCTCCTCGGACGGCGCGTTCTTGCTGTCGTCCAGGAAGAGGAACTCGGTGCGGAACAGACCCACGCCCTCGGCACCGGCCTCGACCGCCGCCGGTACGTCGGCCGGGCCGCCGATGTTGACCAGCAGCGGAACCTTGTGTCCGTCGGAGGTGGCCCCGGGCCCGGTCGACCCGGCGAGCGCCGCCTTGCGTGCGGCAGCGGCGGCCTCCAGCTCGGCCTTCTTCTCGGCGCTCGGGTTCACGAAGATCTCACCGGAGCTGCCGTCCACGGCGACCAGCGTGCCCTCGGCCAGCTCACCGGCTCCCGGCAGTGCCACGACGGCGGGTACACCGAGAGCCCGCGCCAGGATCGCGCTGTGGCTCGTCGGCCCGCCCTCCTCGGTGACGAAACCGAGGACGAGCGTCGGGTCCAGCAGCGCCGTGTCGGCCGGCGCGAGATCACGAGCGATCAGGACGTACGGCTCGTCGCTGTCGGGAACACCCGGCATCGGCACACCGAGCAGCCGGGCGACGATACGGTTCCGCACGTCGTCGAGGTCCGCCACCCGGCCCGCGAGGTACTCACCGGCGTTCGCCAGAAGGGCGCGGTACGAGGCGAACGCGTCGTACACACCACGCTCCGCCGTGCTGCCGACGGCGATACGCCGTTCGACGTCGGCCATGAGCTCCGGATCCTGGGCCATCATCGCCTGGGCCTCAAGAACGGCCTGGGCCTCGCCGCCCGCCAGATTGCCGCGCGCCATCAGGTCGGCGGCCACGGCTTCCACGGCCTTGCGGGCGCGCCCCTGCTCACGCTCCGCGTCCTGCACCGGTATCTGCTTGGCAGGCGGTTCGAGCACCGCCGTTCCCATGTGCCGAACTTCGCCGATCGCCACACCGTGGCTCACGCCGACGCCTCGCAGCGTTGTCTCCATGTCACCAGTCTCCGATAGAGCGGCGGCCCCTGCCGCCGTGATGTCGTGCCGTGCCTGCCGTCGCTGACGGCGATGAGGTCAGTGCCAGCTGAAGAGAGCGTCGCCAGCCTTCACTTCGCCGTCAACGCTGACGTCGGAGAGGGACTCGGCCGTGGCTTCGAGCGCCACGATGGGACAGATGGGGGACTTGCCGGCCGCTTCGACGGCGGCGGGGTCCCAGCGCACCACGGCCTGCCCCCGCTGCACGGTGTCGCCCTTGTTGACGAGCAGCTCGAAACCTTCGCCGTTGAGCTGAACGGTGTCGATGCCCAGATGCGTCAGTACTCCATGACCCTCGTCGTCGACCACGACGAAGGCGTGCGGGTGAAGGGAGACGACGACGCCGTCGATGGGCGAGACCGCCTCCGATGCCTCCCGTACGGGGTCGATCGCGGTCCCGGGGCCCACCATGGCCCCGGAGAAGACCGGATCGGGTACAGCGGCGAGTCCGATGGTGCGTCCTGCAAGAGGGGACGTCACGTTGGTCATGGGAAGCCTCCCGGGGGGCGGGGATTCATATGGGCCGTCACTGCCTGTCCCGGACGGCGCACTGTTGAGCAGCGTAAGTCATGAGAAGTGACGGTTCCGCGCGAAGAGGAGCCGGTCAGCCGGTCGGCGGTCGTAGCGCCCAGCGGAAACGATTTGCGCCCGCTCCTGGGCCCCGTGTACTGTCGTACTCCTGCTTGAGGCCGAGGGACGCGAAAGTGTCCGTGCCGGGCAGCACCCAAACTTGTCAGATCCTCTCTCGGGGTCTGGTTCTGCATGTTCGCAGAATCGGTGGTCAGGGAGACGGAAATTCGCTGATAGAGTTTGGGAACACGAAGGGAAGCGCCCGGAGGAAAGCCCGAGAGGGTGAGTACAAAGGAAGCGTCCGTTCCTTGAGAACTCAACAGCGTGCCAAAAATCAACGCCAGATATGTTGATACCCCGTCCATCACCGCATGGTGGTGGGTGGAGGTTCCTTTGAAAAAGTCCTGCCGGGGTTACACCTGGTAGGCGCATCAGCGAGGACGCTGTGAACGGCCTTCCTTATTCCGGTTGGTCGTTCCGCTCACCTGATGTTGTCCCGATTACGGGAAAACATTCACGGAGAGTTTGATCCTGGCTCAGGACGAACGCTGGCGGCGTGCTTAACACATGCAAGTCGAACGATGAACCACTTCGGTGGGGATTAGTGGCGAACGGGTGAGTAACACGTGGGCAATCTGCCCTTCACTCTGGGACAAGCCCTGGAAACGGGGTCTAATACCGGATGACACTCCTACAGGCATCTGTGGGGGTTGAAAGCTCCGGCGGTGAAGGATGAGCCCGCGGCCTATCAGCTTGTTGGTGAGGTAGTGGCTCACCAAGGCGACGACGGGTAGCCGGCCTGAGAGGGCGACCGGCCACACTGGGACTGAGACACGGCCCAGACTCCTACGGGAGGCAGCAGTGGGGAATATTGCACAATGGGCGAAAGCCTGATGCAGCGACGCCGCGTGAGGGATGACGGCCTTCGGGTTGTAAACCTCTTTCAGCAGGGAAGAAGCGAAAGTGACGGTACCTGCAGAAGAAGCGCCGGCTAACTACGTGCCAGCAGCCGCGGTAATACGTAGGGCGCAAGCGTTGTCCGGAATTATTGGGCGTAAAGAGCTCGTAGGCGGTCTGTCGCGTCGGATGTGAAAGCCCGGGGCTTAACCCCGGGTCTGCATTCGATACGGGCAGACTAGAGTGTGGTAGGGGAGATCGGAATTCCTGGTGTAGCGGTGAAATGCGCAGATATCAGGAGGAACACCGGTGGCGAAGGCGGATCTCTGGGCCATTACTGACGCTGAGGAGCGAAAGCGTGGGGAGCGAACAGGATTAGATACCCTGGTAGTCCACGCCGTAAACGGTGGGAACTAGGTGTTGGCGACATTCCACGTCGTCGGTGCCGCAGCTAACGCATTAAGTTCCCCGCCTGGGGAGTACGGCCGCAAGGCTAAAACTCAAAGGAATTGACGGGGGCCCGCACAAGCAGCGGAGCATGTGGCTTAATTCGACGCAACGCGAAGAACCTTACCAAGGCTTGACATCGCCCGGAAAGCATCAGAGATGGTGCCCCCCTTGTGGTCGGGTGACAGGTGGTGCATGGCTGTCGTCAGCTCGTGTCGTGAGATGTTGGGTTAAGTCCCGCAACGAGCGCAACCCTTGTTCTGTGTTGCCAGCATGCCCTTCGGGGTGATGGGGACTCACAGGAGACTGCCGGGGTCAACTCGGAGGAAGGTGGGGACGACGTCAAGTCATCATGCCCCTTATGTCTTGGGCTGCACACGTGCTACAATGGCAGGTACAATGAGCTGCGATACCGCAAGGTGGAGCGAATCTCAAAAAGCCTGTCTCAGTTCGGATTGGGGTCTGCAACTCGACCCCATGAAGTCGGAGTTGCTAGTAATCGCAGATCAGCATTGCTGCGGTGAATACGTTCCCGGGCCTTGTACACACCGCCCGTCACGTCACGAAAGTCGGTAACACCCGAAGCCGGTGGCCCAACCCCCTTGTGGGGAGGGAGCTGTCGAAGGTGGGACTGGCGATTGGGACGAAGTCGTAACAAGGTAGCCGTACCGGAAGGTGCGGCTGGATCACCTCCTTTCTAAGGAGCA
>NZ_KZ679048.1 GCF_003024195.1 Streptomyces dioscori | reverse complement strand
GGGGGAGGACGGAGTCGAGGAGGACGAGGGCCGTGACCTGGCCGTCGGGGGTGAGGAGTCCGGCCGTCTCCTGGGCCACCAGGCCGCCGTAGGACCAGCCGCCCAGGATCCAGGGGCCGTTGGGGTGTACTTCCCGTATGCGTCGGGCGAATTCCGCGGCGCGGGCCGGTACGTCGTCGGGTTCTGGCTGTCTGTCGTACCCGTACAGCGGGCGGTTGCCGTCGAGGCTTGCCGCCAGGCGGGCGTAGACGGTGGCGTCGCCGCCTGCGGCGTGGGCGAGGAAGAGGGGGGTGGCTCCGCCGGTGTGGGGGAAGGTGCGCAGGGATTTCGGGTGCGGGTGCGTTGTGGCTGGCCGCGCAGTTCCCCGCGCCCCTTGCGGGGTGGTTGGGTGCGGGTTCGTTGTGGTTGCTCGCGCTGTTCCCCGCGCCCCTGACGGGGCGGCTGCTCGCGTCCCCGGTGGGGCGGCCGTCAGCAGGTCGGTCACCGCTCTGAGCGTTGCCTGTTTCAGAAGTGCGGCCGGGGGGACGTCCGTGTGGAACTCGTATTGAATCGCTGTTCGGATGCGGACGGCGGTGAGGGAGTCCAGGCCCAGGTTCGTCAGGGGGGTGTCGGGGTCCAGGTGGTCGGGGGCGTAGCCCATCACCCCTGCCACGCACAGGCGGAGACGGTCGAGCGGGGTCGCGGCGGGGCCCGGCGCGGACGGGAGCGGGGGCTCGGGCGGGGGCTCCTCCCCCGCCCAGAAGCGGCGGTGCCGCCAGCGGGGTGGCGGAACGTCCGCGATGCGGCCCCCGGGCGCCAGCCCCTCCCGCGGCCGGGTCACCCGTACGCCGTGGACGAGCAGCGTGGCCAGCGCGGTACGGAAACCCACCGCGTCGTCGGTGTCGCGGCGCAACGTGGGGACCACGAGTGCGTCCTGCGCCCCCGCGTCGCGCAGTGTCTCGGTGAGCGGGTGCGACTGCGTGGCGTGCGGGGCGACCTCGACGAAGACCCGGTGGCCGTCCTCGTCCGCCGCCCGCACCGCCTGGGCGAAGCGGACGGGGTTGCGCAGGTTGGCCGCCCAGTACTCCGTGTCGCAGGGGACGGCCTCCCGGGGGTCGTCGAGCGCTGTGGAGTAGCGACGGCAGCGGGGGGACGAGGGACGGAGTTCACCCAGCTCCCTGGTGAACTCCGTTAGCAGCGGCTCGACTTCCGGGGAGTGCCCGGCCGCGGACACTCCCAGCGAGCGGGCGAAGCCGCCGGCCTCGGTCACCCGGGCCACCAGTCCCGTGACGTCCTCGGCCGATCCCGTGACCACACTCTGGGTCGGGGAGGCGTGCACGGCCACCTGGAGGGTCTTGAACTCCCGGGCGGAGAGCGGGATCTCGGCGGCCGGGAGGTCCACGACCGCCATGGCTCCGCCCTGCAAACGGGCCAGCAGGCGGGAGCGTACGGCGACTATGTGTGCGCCGGTCGGGGGGTCCAGTTCGCCGGACACGACCGCCGCCGCTATCTCGCCGAGCGAGTGGCCGATGACGGCGGCGGGTTCGAGACCGTACGAGCGCCACAGTTCGGCGAGGGCGACCTGGATGCCGTACAGGACGGGCATGACGGTGGCGGGGGTCGACAAGTCGGCGTCGGGGCGCAGGCCGGCGCGGAGGGAGAGGTCCGCGTGTTCGCGCAGGAGGGGTTCGAGGCGGTCGACGGCCGCCGCGAACACGGGTTCCGTCGCGAGGAGTCGGCTGCCCATGCCGGGCCACTGGGACCCGTAGCCGGAGAAGACCCACACCACCGGTCCGGGTCCGCCGGGGGCTCCGTGGCCCGTGATCAGGTGGGGCGAGGGGGCGCCGTCGGCGAGGCGGGTGAGCGCGGTGACGGTCGCCGCGCGGTCGCGGGTGACGAGGGCCGCGCGGTGCCTGCCGCGGCCGGTGCGGCCCGCGAGGGTACGGGCGAGGTCGGCGTCGCGTACGCGTCGGCCGCCGGGGGTGCCGAGCCAGGCGGCCAGTTCGCCGGAGTACGCGCGCACGCGGTCGGGGGTCGGACCGTCGAGCAGGAGCAGCGCGGGTCGCTCGGGCCGTTCGGGGCGTTCGGGTCGCTCGGCGGTCCCGGACGCGGGCGGCCTCGTACGGGCGGGGCGATGTTCGGTGAGGACCGCGTGGGCGTTCGTGCCGCCGAAGCCGAAGGCCGAGACGCCCGCGGTGGCGGTGCCCGAGTAGCGGGGCCAGGGTTCGGGCGAGGTGACCACGCGCAGCCCGAGCGCGTCGAGGTCGGCGTGCGGTCCCGGCCGGGTGAAGTGCAGCTGACCGGGGATCTCGCCGTGGTGCAGGGCCAGGACCGTCTTGATCAGGCCCGCGATTCCGGCGGCGGCCTCCAGGTGGCCGAGGTTGGTCTTCGCGGAGCCGATCAGGAGGGGTTGTTCCGGGGCGCGGTCACGGCCGAGGACGGCACCGAGCGCGCTCGCCTCGATCGGGTCGCCGAGGGCGGTGCCCGTGCCGTGGGCCTCCACGTAGTCCACGGCTCCCGGATCGGTGTGCGCCTCGGTGAGGAGGGCGCGCTGGGCCTCGGCGTTGGGGGCCGTGAGCCCGTTGGAGCGGCCGTCGGAGTTGACGGCGGTCGCGCGGATCACCGCCAGGACGCGGTCGCCGTCGCGTTCGGCGTCCGTGAGCCGCTTCAGGACGACGACCCCGCAGCCCTCGCCGCGTACGATCCCGTCGGCGGCGGCGTCGAAGGCCTTGCAGCGGCCGTCCGGTGCGAGGGCGCCCGCGCGCTGGAAGCCGAGGGTGACGGCGGGGGTCAGGAGCAGGTTCGCCCCGGCGGCCAGTGCCGTGTCGCTCTCGCCCGACGTCAGGCTGCGTACGGCGTGGTGCACGGCGACCAGCGAGGACGAGCACGCCGTGTCGACGGACAGGCTGGGGCCGCGCAGGTCGAGCGCGTACGACAGTCGGCCCGCGGCGACACCGAGGGCGGCGCCGGTGGCCGTCCAGGCGTCCACGGCACGGGGGTCGGCGGTGGTGAGGTGCGCGTACTCGTTGCCGCTGATGCCCACGAAGACACCGGTACGGGTGCCCGCGAGCGCGTCGGCCGGGAGGCAGGCGTGGTCGAGGGCCTCGCGGGTGACCTCCAGGAGCATGCGGTGCTGGGGGTCCATGGCGGTGGCCTCGTGCACCGGGATCCCGAAGAACTCGGCGTCGAAACCGGCGACGGCGTCGAGCCCGCCGAGGAAGGCACCGTGCCGGACCACGTCGTCCGGCAGCTGTGCCGGGTCCGGTACGAAGGGGTCCCAGCGGCCCGCCGGAAGCGTGCCGACGGCGCCCTGGCCCCGGGTGAGGAGCCGCCAGTACGCGTCGGCCGAGGTGACACCGCCGGGGAAGCGGCAGCCCACGCCGACGACGGCTACGGGAACGGGGACGGGGACGGCGGCCGTGGGTACGGGGATCGGGGCGGGGGCCGCCTTCGGGTCGTCCTCTGCCAGGCGCTCCGCCAGCGCGTCGATCGTCGGCGCGTCCCACAGCAGCGTGTCCGGCAGCCGCCGGCCCGCCAGTTCGCCCAGCGCGGCCGTCAGGGCCAGCGCGTCCCGCGAGGTCAGACCGGCCTCGGCCAGCGGGCGGTCGTCGGTCAACTCGTCCGGCGGCAGCCCGTACCAGCCGTGCAGCCGTTCGGTGACCAGCGCGCGGACCGCCGTGCGCGACACGCTCATCGCGGCCCGAACCCGGCGTCGAGGAACCGCTTCCGCGTGGCCGCGCGGGACACCTTGCCGCTGCTCGTGCGCGGGACGGAACCGGGTGGTACGAGCAGCAGTGCGGCCAGCCGCAGACCGTGCCGGGCCGAGACGGCGGCGCGCACGGCACGTTCGGCGCCGCGGCTGTCCTCCGCCGTCGGGTCGGTGTCCCGGCGGTGCTCCGCGACCACGACGAGCTCCTCGCCCACGGCGTCGGGCCGGGTCACTCCGAAGGCGGCGAGATGGTCCCGGCGGACCAGGGGGACGACCGACTGCACGGTCTCCTCGATGTCCTGGGGGTAGTGGTTGCGCCCGTCCACGACGAGGACGTCCTTGAGACGGCCCGTGACGAGCAGCCGCCCCTCGTGCAGCGCGCCGAGGTCGCCCGTCCGCAGCCAGTCCTCCCCCGCGCCGAAGCCGAAGGTCTCGGCCGTGAGTCCGGCGTGCTTCCAGTAGCCGAGGCCGATGTTGGGCCCGCGCAGCTGGATCTCCCCGACGTGCCCGGCCGGCCGTACGAAGCCGTCTGCGCCGACGATCCGCAGTTCCTGCCCGACCGGGGTGCCGCACGAGACCAGCACGGTCGACTCCGTGTGCCCGTCGTCCGCCGTCGTCACCTCGATCCGCCCCGCCGCGAGCGCGTCGGCCCGGCAGGCGACGACCGAGAGGGGCTCGTCCAGGGGGCTCGCGGTCACGAAGACGGTGGCCTCCGCGAGGCCGTACGCCGGGCAGTGTGCCGTGGGGGCGAGGCCGGTCGGCGCGAAGGCCCTGCGGAAGCGCTCCACCGTGCCGGCCCGTACCGGTTCGCTGCCGTTGATGAGCACCCGTACGCGATCCAGGCGGAGTTCGTCGATGTCCTCGGGGGCGGTGCGGGCCACGCAGTAGTCGTACGCGAAGTTCGGGGCCGCGCTGATCGTGCCCTCGTACGAGCCCAGGAGGCGCAGCCAGCGGGCGGGGTCGCGGAGGAAGTCGGCGGGGTCCATGAGGACGGACGGGAAGCCGCCCACGACGGGGGCGGCGATGCTGAGGACGAGCCCCATGTCGTGGAAGAGCGGCAGCCAGCCGACCGTCGTGCTCGTGCGCGGGTCGGCGACGAACGCGTCCAGTGCCTGGCGGGCGTTGGCGACGACGTTGGCGTGGCTGATCATCACGCCGGCCGGGCTGCGGGTGGAGCCGGAGGTGTACTGGAGGTAGGCGATGTCGTGGGGCCGGACCTTCGGCTCCGGGGTCGGCTGCGGCTTCGACTCCCGGCTCGGCCCCGGACGGCTCGACTCCGGTCGGCCGCCGTCGTCGTACGCGCCGAACGCGTGGCGCTGGAGCGGGAGTTGGTCGATAGAGATCACCGGGACGTCCGGGAGCCGGCGGTCCCGTACGAAGTCGCGGATCGCGGGGGCCGCGGTGGAGTCGGTGAGCAGACACGCCGGTTCGCAGTCGGCGAGGACGGCCGCCAGTCTGTCCCCGTGGCCCGGGAGTTCGGGTCCGAAGAGGGGGACGGCGATGACGCCGGCGTACAGGCAGCCGAGGAACCCGGCGACGTAGTCCAGGCCCTGGGGCAGGACGAGGGCGGCCCGTTCGCCGGGGGACGCGACGGTGGCGAGGCGGGCCGCAACCGTTCCGGCCCGGGTGTCCAGGGCCTGCCAGCCGAGCGTGCGGTGCAGTCCGCCGGAGGAGCTGTCGGGGAAGGCGACATGGCTGAAGGCGCGTTGCTGCGGACGGTGTTCGGCCCAGTGCCTCAGATGGTCCGTGAGGGAACGGTCCGTGCGGGAGGCTTCGTCGGCGGCGGGCCCGGCGGAGTTCATGGGGGCTCCGGAGGTCATGGCGGCTCCAACTGGGTCGGCGGCGGAGCTGATCGGGACGGCGGGCGGTGCCCGGTGGGGCGGGCACCGCCCGTGGTCGGACACCGGTCGAACAGGGGCACCGGCTTGGAGCGGTGACCCAGGTTCCGCCTGTGGGCCACCGGTGGGTTAGAGGACGTGCTGACAGTTCGACTCGCGCGTTCTGTCAGTTCCCTGACAAAAACGTGGTGCCGGTTCCACGCCGTGGACCAGAGCCCGCGGACCCCCGCCCCGCGCACAATCCGTGCTGACGAACCGTGCGACGGCGGAAGGAGCGACTGGTGGGACGTGCACGGCTGTCGGCGCTGTTCTGCCTGCTCACCCTGACCGGCTTCATCACGACACTCGACAACACCGTCATCAACGTCGCCCTGCCGACCGTGCAGCGCGAACTGGGCCTGACGGTCCCGGACCTGGAGTGGGTGGCCGCCGGCTACGTGCTCAGTTTCGGCGCACTGCTGCTGCCCGGCGGCCGGCTGACCGACCTGTGCGGACGCAGGCCGGTGCTGACCGCCGGAATCGTCGTCTTCACCCTCTCCTCGGCGGCGTGCGCCCTCGCGGACAGCGGGGGCGCACTGATCACGGCCCGTACGGTGCAGGGGATCGGGGCCGCACTGGTCATCCCCGCCTCGCTCGCCGTCATCGCGGTGGACCTGCCCGCGCGACTGCGTTCGACGGCCGTCGGACTGTGGACGGCGGCGCTCGCCGTGGCGCTGGCGCTGGGACCGGTGGTCGGCGGCTTCGTCACCGAACGATGGGGCTGGGGCTGGGTGTTCGCGCTGAACGTCCCCTTCGGCGTGCTCGCCCTGCTGCTGATGCCGGCCGTGCCCGCCAGGTCGGCGCCCCGCCGTGGCGGTCTGGACATGCCGGGTGTCCTGCTGTCCGTCCTCGCGCTCTACCTCCTCACGTACGGACTCGTGCGCGGCCAGGAACACGGGTTCACCGCCGCCCCCGTGCCGCAGTGCCTGACCGTCTCGGCGGTCGCCGCCTGCGCGTTCCTCGTCGTGGAGGCGAGGACCGCGCGACCGCTCGTCGAACTGCGGCTGCTGCGCGACCGGTTCCTCACCGGCGGGATCCTCGCACAGGTGCTGTGGGGCATCGGGGTCAACGGGGTGTTCTTCTTCACGGCCCTCTATCTCCAGCGGGTGCTCGGCTTCTCCCCCACCGAGGCGGGACTGGCCTTCCTGCCGCTGGCGGGCGCGCTGCTGCTCGGGACGCCGGTGGCCGAACGGGCGGCCCGCACGCTCGGCGCCCATGTCTCCATCGCGGGCGGGCTCGGCCTGGTGGCGGTCGGGCTGCTGTACGTCTCCGGCGTGGGCGCGGGGGCCGGGTACTGGGATCTGCAGCCGGGGCTGCTGATGATCGGCTGGGGTTCCGCGCTCACCACTCCCCTGACGGTGCGTTCCCTGCTGCGGGTCCCGGAGGACGGGATGGGGATGGCGACGGGCCTGGTCAGCGCGGCGCGCGAGGTCTCCGGGGTGTTCGGGGTGGTCCTGGTGGGTGTGGTGCTCACCCGGCGCGAGCGGACCGCGCTGCGGTCCGGGGCCGATCCGCGCGACGCCTTCCTCGCGGGGTACGACCGGGGGCTGCGGATCGCGGCGTGCTGCGTACTGGCGGGCGCGCTGGTCACACTGCTGACGCTGCGCCGCCGTGGCCGCCACCGGCGTCCACGGCGGATCGTGGCGCGGTCCGGTGACGGACCTGGGGTTGTCGTGAAGTGACAAGTCCCGGGTGCGTCTCTGTCAGCCCGCGATGAAGCTGGGCAGAATCCGCGCCGGTAACGTCGGTGTGCCCCACTTCCCGTGTGCGGAAGGAGCCGCCGTGTGAACGGATTCCGCATACCGGCGGGCGAGGCCGGGACGACGGCCGTGACCGCCGCCACCGCCGCCGCCACCGTGGCCACCGTCGCCGAGGCCGTGGACGGCCCGTTCAAGTCGTTCCCGTCGGGCCTGCACGACCAGCTCAGACCGTTCTTCGCCGACATCACCGAAGAGGTCGTACGGGCGATCAGGACCGAGATCCCGGAGTACGCGCGGCCGACGGACGACACGTACATGCAGGTCGTGCACCAAGGGGTGGAGCACGCCCTGCAGGGGTTCCTGCAGCGGATGGCCGAGCCCGACAGCGACGGGGAGCCGGTGCGGGCGACGTATCAGCGCATCGGCCGGGGCGAGGCGGACGAGGGGCGCAGCCTCGACGCGTTCCAGTCGGCCCTGCGCCTCGGTGCCCGGGTGGCGTGGCGCCGCATCAACGCCCTGGTGGACGCCGATCTGCTGCCGCGTCATGTGCTGGCCGCGTTCGGGGAGGCGCTGTTCCTGCACCTCGACGAGATGGCGGCCGCCACGACGACCGGATACACGGAGGCGCGGCTGCACGCGGCCGGTGAGCTGCGGCAGCGGCGTACGCGGCTGATCGACCTGCTGATCGTGGACCCGCCCGCGTCGGTCGCGGCCATCACCGAACTGGCGCACACCGCGCAGTGGCCGGTGCCCCGTTCGCTGGCCGTGGTCGTCATCGACCGCGGTGCGCGGGCCGCGGGGCCGCCGCCCATCGTGCCACCGGAGTTCCTGGCACGGTTCGACGTGCAGCCCGCGGTGCTGGTGGTGCCCGACCCCGAGGGCCCCGGCCGGGCCCGGGCCGTCGTGGCGGCGCTGCAGGGATTACGGGCCGCCATGGGACCCACCGTCGCGCTCCAGGAAGGGGCCAGGTCCCTGCGGTGGGCCACGGAGGCACTGGACCTGGCCCGGCGGGGCGTGCTGCCCGACACCCAGCTCGTGCGCTGCCGGGACCATCTGGCCACGCTGCTGCTGTTCCGCGACGAGGCCCTGGTGGAGGCGATGGCCGACCGGCATCTGCGTCCCCTGGACGGTGTACGGCTGCCGCAGCGCGAGCGCCTCGCGGAGACACTGCTCAGCTGGCTCCAGTGCGGGCACAACGCGAGCGAGGTCGCGGCGCGGCTCGCCGTCCACCCACAGACGGTCCGCTACCGCATGCGCCAACTGGACGAACTGTTCGGAGACCGCCTCCACGACCCGACAACCCAGTTCGAGATGCAACTGGCACTGCGCGCCCTGGACTTGCGCCGGGCGGCTCGGACGCGATGACGCGGTGCCGCTTACAGCGGCTGCCCGAGGGTGAGCGTGTACGCCCCGAAGCCGCTGCGCTCGTAGAACCGGATCGCGTCCTGGTTGCCCGCGTAGGCCGTCACCTCCGCCTGCTGGGCGCCCTGTTCGCGCGCCCACTCCAGAAAGACGGCCGCGAGCCGCGCCCCGGTCCGGGCACCGCGATGCGCCGGGCGCACATACAGGCTGAGCAGGGTGGCGACTTTCAGCGGACGCATCGCGGAACCCTCCGCGACCAGGCCCGCGAGATGCCCCACGACCTCGCCGCCGCACTCGGCGACGAGGAACAACCGTGCCGGGTCGTCGAGCCCCGAGGCGAAGCGCTCGGCGCCGTGCGTAAGTGGCCAACTGATGTCGACCGTGGGGTCGCGGGTGCCGGCGTCCTCGGCGAACAGGGCCGCGCTGGAAGCGACGAGCGCCGGAATGTCGTCGGGGCGGGCCCTGCGCACGATCGCCGTATGGAGGGTCGCCGTACGGACGGGCGCTTGGTCGCGGTCAGCAGTCATGGGGCAGGACGTTAGCGGCCGGGTCCGACAATGAGGGACTGCTTTCTGGACAGCTGTCCAAGAATAGTGGACACTCGTCCAGGAACTTGGACACCTGTCCAGGATGTCGCGGACCCTCGAAGGAGCCCATCCCCATGCAGACGCTCGCCAACCTGCTGGTCGGTTTCGTTGCCGTTCTGCACGCCTACATCCTCGTTCTGGAGATGTTCCTGTGGGAGCGGAAGCCGGGGCGGGGGCTGCACGGGTTTGATGCGGAGATGGCGCGGGCCACCGCTCCGCTCGCCGCCAATCAGGGGCTCTACAACGGGTTTCTCGCGGCCGGGCTCGTCTGGGGGCTGGTCGCCGGTGACCCGACGGGGTTCGGCGCCCAGGTCTTCTTCCTGGTGTGCGTGGTCGTCGCGGGCCTGTACGGGGCGGCCACCGCGAACCGGCGCATCCTGTTCGCGCAGGCCCTGCCCGGCGCACTCGCCCTCGCCGCCGTCCTCGTCGCCCGGTGACCTCCGACCCCCGGGCCGAACGCACCCGGGCCAAGCTGCGCCGGGCCCTCCTCGACGAGTGCGCGCGGCGGCCGCTCACGGAGGTGAGCGTCGCCGCGCTGGTGCGGGCGGCCGGGGTCGGCCGGGCCACGTTCTATCTGCACTACGCCGATCTGGAGGCGCTGGCCGTCGACGCCTGCGCCGATGTCGTGCGCGATGCCGTGGACGCGCTGCACGCGTGGCGGGGCAGGCCCGATCCCAGGTCGGCGCCGGACGCGCTGCTCGGGTTCTTCGCGGGGCTGCCGGCGCATGCCTCGCTGTATCGCGCGCTGTTGGCTCCGGGGGGTGGTGGTCCGCTGGGGCGCGTCCTCCATCAGGACCTGCGCGCCCGCAGCCTCGCCGAGCGCGAGCTCGCCGGTGCGCCGGAGGCGCCGCTCGTCGCCTCGGCCGTCGCGGCGGCCTTCGCGGGGGTCCTCGCGGACTGGCTGCACGGGCTCGTACCGGGCACCCCGGAGGAAGTCGCACACAAGGTGTGGCGCTTGCTGGTGGCGTTGCACGCGGTGCGGTGGGAGGGGGTTCGCGGGGGATGAGCTTCGTCCGCGGCCCGGTGGGGGCCGTCCGCGCAGTTCCCCGCGCCCCTAAACCCGATAGCGCCGGGGGGACTGGACAGCAGGGGTCCGGCAGCAAGCCCGCTTTGAGCGGCGCGGGCAACCGCACAGCAGGGGTCCGGGAGCAGGCCCGCCTTTAGGGGCGCGGGGAACTGCGCACCGGGGGGCCGGGGGCGGAGCCCCCGAGGTGGTGACGGGTGGCAGGTCCGCCCTTGGGGGCGCGGGGAACTGCGCACCAGGGGTTCGGGGCGGAGCCCCTGAGGCGGTGACCCCCGGACGGGGCGGCCGGCGGGGGCGTCAAGCGCGGCGGTCCGCCTGGAACGTACGGCGGTACGCCTGCGGCGACACCCCGATCGCCGCATGCAGATGCTGCCGCAACGACGTACCCGTCGCGAACCCCACCTCCCCCGCGATCTGATCCACCGCCAGATCACTCGCTTCGAGCAACTGCCGCGCCCGTACGACCCGTTGCTGGATGAGCCAGCGTCCGGGACTCATCCCGACCTCGTCGTTGAACCGGCGCGCGAACGTACGCAGGCTCATCCGCGCATGGTCGGCAAGCTCGGCCAGTGTCAGCGGCTCGCCGAGCCGTTCCAGCGCCCAGTGCCGCGTCGCCGCGGTGCTCGTCGCCGCCGGTCCGGGTACCGGCTGCTCGATGTACTGGGCCTGGCCGCCGTCACGCCACGGCGGCACCACGCAGGACCGCGCCACCCGGTTGGCGAGTTCACTGCCGTGGTCCTTGCGCACCAGGTGCAGGCAGACGTCCACCCCGGACGCGGCGCCCGCCGAGGTGAGCAGGGAGCCCTCGTCGACGAACAGCACGTCGGCGTCGAGGTCCACCTCCGGGAACATCTGCCGGAACAGCCCGGCGAGCTGCCAGTGCGTGGTAGCCCGGCGGCCGGCGAGCATGCCGGCCGCCGCCAGCACGAAGGCGCCTGTGCAGATGGAGACGATCCGGGTGCCGGGGCGGATCGCCCTGAGCGCGTCGGCCACCGCGTCGGGCAGATCCGTGCCGAGGTCCGTCAGCGCGAAGGGCGGGATCACCACGGTGTCGGCGGTGGGCAGCACTTCGGGCCCGTGCTCGACGGTGATCGAGAAGTCCGAGTCGCTGCGGACCGGCCGCCCGTCCACGGTGCAGGTCAGTACCTCGTAGCGGCCCTCGGCGGAGCCGAACACCCGGTTCGGGATGCCGAGTTCGAAGGGGTACACCCCGTCGAGGGCGAGTACGACCACTCGCTCGACATGTCCCTCGTACCGCTGAGGGTCGGGGCGTCCGGAGTCCCCCGTCCGCTCCCCCGTCCGCTCCGCGTGCACGAGGCGCCCCCCGCAGTACGTCTGCGCCTGCGTCTGCGTCTTCTGCATCTGTGTCTCCGAACGCCGCATGGCACGATCCTATCGAACAATGGCAATCATGCCATTTCCTCGGTCTCCGAAGCCGGGCAGGCTGAGACGCATGAGCACTGCGAACACGATGCGCGCGATCAGTCAGGACGTCCTCGGCGGTACCGAGGTCCTCAAGGAGGTGGAACTGGAGATCCCGAAGCCGGGACCGAGCGAGGTGCTGGTCAGGGTGCATGCGGCGGGCCTGAACCCGACCGACTGGAAGCACCGGGCCAACGGCGGATTCCTCAAGAAGCCGCCGTTCGTTCTCGGCTGGGACGTCTCCGGGGTCGTCGAGGCCGTCGGTCTCGGCGTCGCCGTCCACAAGCCCGGCGACGAGGTCTTCGGCATGCTGCCTTACCCGTACGGCGTAGGGGCGCACGCCGAATACGTCGTCGCTCCCGCGCGGGCCCTTGCCCGTAAGCCGGCCGAGGTCGACCACATCCAGGCGGGAGCCGTCCCGCTCGCCGCGCTGACCGCCTGGCAGGCGCTGGTCGACACGGCGGACGTGCGGCCCGGACAGCGGGTGCTGATCCACGCCGCGGCCGGCGGGGTGGGACACCTGGCCGTCCAGATCGCCAAGGAGCGGGGAGCGTATGTGATCGGTACGGCCAGCGCGGGGAAGCACGAGTTCCTGCGCGGGCTGGGCGCCGACGAGCTGGTCGACTACCGGGAGACCGATTTCGCCGAGGCCGTGCGGGACGTCGACGTCGTCCTGGACACGGTCGGGGGCGACTACCGCTCGCGTTCGCTGCGGACGCTGCGTCCGGGTGGTTTGCTCGTGTCGATCCTGGTATCCGGAACCCCTGAGCTCGCCGAGGAGGCGGAAGGACTCGGCGTGCGGGCCGCGGAGATGCTCGTGGAGGCCGACCAGGCCGGGATGAGTGCCATCGCCGGGCTCGTGGCCGCGGGGACGCTGCGCGCCACGGTCGCGGAGGTGTTCCCGTTGGCGGAGGCGGCGAAGGCGCACGCGCTGGGCGATACCGGGCGGACGGTGGGCAAGCTCGTCCTTCAGGTGCGGTAGTTCTTCCGGTAGCTCTTGCGGCGGGCCCCGCGACATCACCGATGATGTCGCGGGGCCTTCCTGGCGTCCCGGGGCTCCGGTGTGCCGGCAGCGATGTGACCTGCGGGCCGGCGGGACCGGCCGCGCGGTTCCCCGCGTCTGCAGGGCGCGGTCCGCGCACGCGGGGGCGCGCTGCGGGGCGCACTGAAGGTGTGGCGCCTTCCCTAAATGACAGACATATGTCAATCGAACATGCTGAAATTCCCTCTAACGAGGGTAACTTGCAGGGTGAGGGACGGTGGAGCGGTCTCAAGCTGCGCCACGTCGGCTCTATGCTCACGGAACGACGTCACCCTGGTCCCCGGTGACCCTGTTGGAGGTGATGTCGTCGTGCGCAACAAACCTGGGCCGCACTCCCCGCACCTGCGCGTGCACCAAGAGCGCGGACACACCGTGCTCGAATTCCACGGCGAGATCGACATCCTCGCCGCGCTGGACATCATTCCGGTGCTGGACGCGGCGACGGGACTCCCGGGCGCCCGGGTCGTCCTCGACCTGCGGCACATCGAGTTCTTCGACTGCTCGGGCCTGCGTCTGCTGTACCGGGCCCGCCGCCGGGTCCTCGCCCAGAGCGGCACAGTGCATCTGGTCTGCACCCATCCGCTGACCCTGCGCATCCTGCGCGTGACCGAGCTGACGAAGGTCATGCCGCCGCTGTCGAGCATGGACGAGGCCCTGGGGCGCCCGGAGGCCGCCTCGGAGTACTCGTAGGGTCCGGAGTGCTCATGACGACCTGAGTACTCCGACAGCGGTACTCAAGGAGCCCCGGCCCGGCTATTTCAGGATCTTGGTGACCTGGCCCGCGCCGACCGTCCGCCCGCCCTCCCTGATCGCGAACTTCAGCCCTTCCTCCATCGCGATCGGCTGGATCAGCTCGACGTGCATGGTCGTGTTGTCGCCCGGCATGACCATCTCGGTGCCCTTGGGCAGGGTGACGACTCCCGTGACGTCCGTCGTACGGAAGTAGAACTGCGGCCGGTAGTTGTGGAAGAAGGGCGTGTGCCGGCCGCCCTCGTCCTTCGACAGGATGTACGCGGTCGCCTCGAACTCGGCATGCGGTGCCACCGAACCCGGCCTGATGACGACCTGCCCGCGCTCGACGTCCTCCCGCTTCACGCCCCGCAGGAGCAGCCCGACGTTCTCCCCGGCCCGGCCCTCGTCGAGCAGCTTGCGGAACATCTCGACGCCCGTGACCGTCGTCTTCGTCCTCTCCGCGTGGATGCCGATGATCTCGACCTCCTGGTTGATCTTCAGCACGCCGCGTTCGATGCGACCGGTGACGACCGTGCCGCGGCCCGTGATGGTGAAGACGTCCTCGATCGGCATCAGGAAGGGCCGGTCCACGTCGCGCACCGGCTCGGGCACGAACTCGTCCACGGCGGCGAGGAGTTCGAGCACGGAAGCGGTCCACTGCTCGTCGCCCTCCAGGGCCTTGAGCGCGGAGACCCGCACGACCGGGACGTCGTCGCCCGGGAACTCGTACTCGGTGAGCAGGTCGCGCACCTCAAGCTCGACCAGTTCGAGGATCTCCTCGTCGTCGACCATGTCCGTCTTGTTCAGGGCGACGACGATGTACGGGACGCCGACCTGCCGCGCCAGCAGGACGTGCTCCTTGGTCTGCGGCATCGGCCCGTCGGTCGCGGCGACCACGAGGATCGCGCCGTCCATCTGCGCCGCTCCCGTGATCATGTTCTTGATGTAGTCGGCGTGCCCCGGGCAGTCGACGTGCGCGTAGTGCCGCCGCTCCGTCTGGTACTCGACATGCGCGATGGAGATCGTGATGCCGCGCTGCCGCTCCTCGGGCGCCTTGTCGATCTGCTCGAACGGCGTGTACGGGTTGAGGTCGGGGAACCTGTCGTGCAAGACCTTCGTCACGGCCGCCGTGAGGGTCGTCTTGCCGTGGTCGATGTGACCGATGGTGCCGATGTTGACGTGCGGCTTGGTCCGCTCGAACTTCGCCTTGACCACTGCGAGCCCTCCTGATCGCCCGGTGACACGGGCGTGCGCCGCCCGGTCCGCTCCGCTCGGTCCGCTCTCCTCGCCTGTTCGGTACTTACTCGGTACCGCCGTTCGGGCGCCCTGTCCACGGGCGGGAAATTCGGTTGCGGCCGACCCACGGGAACGGGCCATCATGCCTGTGGACCACTCCCCGACCTCAGGAGCTCGCATGCGCCGATTCCTCGGAACCCCTCGCCCCCACCGGACGATCGTTCTTGAGGACCCGACCACGCATGAACTCCTGGAACACCGCGCACTTCTCGCGCACCCGCACCCGCACCCGCACCCTGAACGTCGGCATCCTGGCGCACGTCGACGCCGGTAAGACCAGCCTCACCGAACGGCTGCTCTTCGACGCCGGCGTCATCGACCGGCTCGGCAGCGTCGACGCCGGCGACACCCGCACGGATGACGGCGCGATCGAACGAGAGCGCGGCATCACCATCCGCTCGGCCGTCGCCGCCTTCACCACGAAGGACGTGGCAGGTGACAAAGCCGGAGCCAAGGCCGCGGACGAGACCGGGGCCACGGCCGGGGCCACGCCCGGTGACGTGCAGATCAACCTGATCGACACCCCGGGGCACTCCGACTTCGTCGCGGAGGTCGAGCGCGCCCTGGAAGTCCTCGACGGGGCGGTCCTGCTGCTGTCCGCCGTGGAGGGCGTGCAGGCCCAGACGCGGGTGCTGATGAAGACCCTGCGGCGGCTCCGGCTGCCCACGCTCGTCTTCGTGAACAAGATCGACCGTGCGGGCGCCCGGGAGGAGGGCCTGCTGGACGACATCCGGCGCCGGCTGACCCCGTACATCGTCCCGCTCACGGGTGTACGTGACATCGGCACCGCGCGCGCCCGGGTCGTACCGCGCGCGGTGGACGAGGCGCGGACGACGGAGACGCTCGCCGACGCCGATCCGGGCATCCTGGCGGCGGTCGTGGACGGTCCGCAGCCGACTCAGGACGAGTTGCTGGCCGCGCTCGCCGCGCGGACGGCCGACGGCTCCCTGCACCCCGTCCTCTTCGGCTCGGCGCTCGGTGGCCAGGGCGTCGCCGAACTCGTCGAGGCCGTCACCCGGTTCATCCCGGCATCCGGTCCCGTGGGCGCGGCGGGCCTCGTAGAGGCGTCCGGCACGGTGGAGCCACGCGGCACGGTCTTCGCCGTACGCCCCCGGCCCGACGGCGAGCGGACCGCCTATCTCCGTCTGTACGAGGGTGAGGTGACGCAGCGTCAGCGGCTGGTCTTTCGGCGGCGCGAGGCTGACGGCAGGGAGAGGCAGGTGCCCGGCCGGGCTCTCGGGCTCGACGTGGTGGGCCGGCCGGGGCCGCTCACCACGGGCAACATCGCCGCGGTGACCGGCCTGCACGGCATCCGGGTCAGCGACCGCCTCGGCCCGGGTCCGGACCACGCCCCGCAGTTCGCCGCCCCCACCCTGGAGACCCTGGTACACGCCCGGGAGCCCGAGCAAGCGGCACCGCTGCGCGCCGCCCTGCTGGCCCTGGCCGACCAGGACCCGCTGCTGCACGCGCGCCCCGGACCGTCCGGCGGCACCGCGCTGCTCCTGTACGGGGAGGTGCAGAAGGAGGTTCTCGCCGCGACCCTCGCCCAGGACTTCGGTATCGAGGCCGGGTTCGAGCCGAGCCGGATCCGGTACCTGGAGCGGCCGGTGGGCACCGGGGAGGCGTACGAGGAGGTCAGGCGGCGCGGCCACACCGGGTTCTGGGCGACGGTCGGTCTGCGCGTCGAGCCAGGCCCGAACGGCAGCGGCACGGTCTTCGCGTACGAGACCGAACTCGGCGCGCTGCCCCGCGCGTTCCATCAGGCGATCGAGGACACCGTGCACGCCACCCTGCTGGACGGCGGTTCGCACGGCCGGCCGGTGACGGACTGCCGCGTCACGCTCGTCCGCTCCGGTTACGTCGCGCCGCTCAGCACGGCGGGTGACTTCCGCGGGCTCACGCCGGTGGTGTTGCGCCGCGCTCTGGAGCACGCCGGGACACGGGGGTACGAGCCGTACCACTCCTTCGAGGCCGACCTGCCCCTCGACGCGCTCGCCCCCGTCACGGCCCTGCTCGCCGCCTGTGGGACGGAGTTCGGGGAGACGACGGGCGGCAGCACCTCGTGGCTGGTCACGGGCCGGCTGCCCGCCCGGCACGTGCGTGACATCGAGCTGCGGCTGCCCGCTCTCACCCACGGCGAGGGCGTCTGGTGGTCACGGCCCTCGGGGGACCGTCCGGTGCGCTGACCGGCACGGGGCCCGAGCCGTGCGCAGGCGCACGCCAACGTGCCTGTCTGGCGCGGCATTTGGCGGGCACAAGGAAGGAGGAAGGAGGACGGTCCACATGACGACGTCTCTTAAGCGCGTGCCCGGATGGGCGAAGGTCGTGAGTGCCGTCGTGCTGGTTCTGGCGGTGCTCTTCGCCGGTCTTCGGTGGAGCCTGCTGCCCGGACTGGGCGACGTGTTCGGCGAGGAGACCCACGACCGGACGGGGCCCACGCTCCTCAAGTCCATCCAGGACATCAGCCGTTACGACGCCGCCTCGGGCAACTTCCAGGTGGTGGTGGATCTGGAGAAGGACACCAAGTATCTGCCGGACGCGGTCCGGGGCACCCGCACCCTGTACGTGGGGGCGGGCACCGTCGACTCCTATGTCGACCTCGGAAAGATCCGCGACAAGGATGTGCAGGTCAACGAGGACCGCACATCGGCCACGCTCAGGCTCCCCCATGCGGCCCTGGGCAAGCCGGCACTGGACCCCGACCACTCGTACGCCGTCTCCAAGCAGCGCGGTCTCCTCGACCGGCTCGGCGACGTCTTCTCGGACAACCCGAACGACGAGCGGGCCGTGCAGCGGCTCGCCGCCCGGCACATCGGTGACGCCGCGAAGGACAGCGAGCTGACCGCCCGTGCCGAGGAGAACACCACCAGCATGCTCAAGGGTCTGCTGGGCTCGCTCGGGTTCAAGGAGGTGCGTGTGACCTACGGGACCTGAGCCCTCGATCAGGTGCCGGCCGCCCGGTCGGCGCCCCGCTCACCACCGCGCACACGACCGCGCCCGCGAGCCGCTCCATGGGCAGCTCGCGGGCGCATTCGCGTCCCGGCCGGGTTGCTTCCAACCGGCCGATTACGGCGGCATCTTCGACCGATCAAAGGGTATGCGGGTTCCACCACACCGCAGTCTCAAACTGGAGGGTTGCATGGCCCGCGAAGCGCTACGCCCCCGTACCGCATTCGGTTTCCGCTCCGCGTCACGCTCGGGCCCCGCGAAGACGGACTCCCGCGCCGCGAAGCCGCGTTTCCGCCTCGGCGGGAAGAGCGAGCGGCCGTCCTCGAAAGCGCCCCGCAAACCGTCGTCCAAGCCACCGCGTTCGCCGTCCTCGAAGGCGGTCCGCGAACGGCGCCGGCCTCCCCTGGTCGTGCGCATCCTCGTCGTCCTCCTGGCCTTCGCCGCGATGGTGGCCTTCGCCGCCGTGCTGGCCAAGCTCACGCTGCAGCCGTCGCCGGCCTCCGAGGCACTGACGCACAACAACATCCACCCGGGACGCTCCCTGCGCGCCTATCTCGACCAGCCCGAGCTGCGGGACGCGGTCAAGCAGATCGGCGGCAACATCGTCCTCGGCATCCCCTTCGGTGTGCTGCTGCCGCTGCTGGTGCCCAAGGCGCGCGGCATCCTGCGGGTGACCCTGCTGACCGCCCTGGTCATGCTGCTGGTCGAGGTGGTGCAGGGGACTTTCATCACCGGCCGCGCCTTCGACATCGACGACGTCATCCTCAACACCTCCGGCGCCCTGATCGGGTATCTGCTCCTCGGCCGGCGGATGAGCCGCGCCGTGCATCCGCGACGGCGCGAGCGCAAGGCCGCCGCTGCCTGAGGCCGCCAAGGCGCCTGATCCGTAGCGGAGTTGAGGCCGTACGGGTCTGAGGCGGGGAGTTCTGCGGGGTGTGAACAGCTGGTCTGTACCAGCATCTTGACGCACCCCTTACTTCACTTCTTAAATCAAGAGTCGAAGCGCTTACCCCCCACCTCAGTCGGCTCCTCCCCACGGGGATCGCCGTACGGAAGGGAGAAGTCGTGGACTCCCCACGCCGACTCCGCAGATACCTCCTCGCCGCCCTGTCCACCGCACTGCTCGCATCCGTCGCGGTCGGACCCGCGCAAGCGGATCCGGCACGGGCGGCACACGTCCAGGCGGACCCTGCTCCGAGCGCCGCCGCGGCGGTGACGTTCCAGGACACCTTCGACGGCGCCGCCGGTTCCGCCCCCAACTCCTCGAAGTGGCAGATCGAGACCGGCGACAACGTCAACAACCACGAGCGGCAGTACTACACAGCCGGCAACAACAACGCGAAGCTCGACGGCCAGGGCCACCTGGTCATCGAGGCCCGCCGCGAGAACCCGAACAACTACCAGTGCTGGTACGGGCGTTGCGAGTACACCTCGGCCCGCCTCAACACCTCCGGCAAGTTCACCACCACCTACGGGCGGGTCGAGGCCCGGCTGAAGGTGCCGCGCGGGCAGGGCATGTGGCCCGCGTTCTGGATGCTGGGCAACGACATCGGACAGGTCGGCTGGCCCAACTCGGGCGAGATCGACATCATGGAGAACGTCGGCTTCGAACCCGGCACCGTGCACGGCACCCTGCACGGCCCCGGCTACTCCGGCTCCGGCGGCATAGGCGCCGGCTACTCACTGCCCGGCGGCCAGGCCTTCGCCGACGCCTTCCACACCTTCGCGGTCGACTGGTCGCCCGAACGGGTCGTCTGGTCCGTGGACGGCACCGTCTACCAGACCCGCACCCCGGCCGACCTGGGCGGCAGGCAGTGGGTGTTCAACAAGCCGTTCTTCCTGATCCTCAACCTCGCGGTGGGCGGCTACTGGCCGGGCGACCCGAACGGTTCGACCCCCTTCCCCTCGCAGCTCGTCGTGGACGAGGTGAAGGTGACGACGGGTGCCGGCTCCGGCGGCGGCTCGGCCATCAGGGGCCTGGCGGGCAAGTGCGTCGACGTGGCGGGGGCGAACGCCGCCAACGGCACGCCCGTCCAGCTCTACGACTGCAACGGCACCGCGGCCCAGCAGTGGAACGTGGGCTCGGACGGCACCATCCGGGCGCTGGGCAAGTGCCTGGACGCCGCCGGCGGCGGCACGGCCGACGGCACACCCGTCCAGCTCTGGGACTGCGCGGGCGTACCCGCCCAGCAGTGGGTCGTCAGCGGGGCGAACGACATCGTGAACCCTCAGGCAAACAAGTGCCTGGACGTGACGGGCAACAACTCGGCCAACAGCACCCGGCTGCAGCTGTGGACCTGCACGGGCGCGGCCAACCAGAAGTGGACGGTCGGCTGAGAGGCGGACCTCCACGGACGTCCAGCAGCGGCAGAGCCAGGCCCGGGGATCGCCCGGCCTGGCTCTGCTCGTACGTACGACGCCCGCGCGTGGCCCGTGTGTCACGTGCACGTCCGCCGTTGCCGGACGTGCCACTCCCCTCCTCGGGTCACGCGCGCTGCAAGATCAAAGTGCCCTCGCCGGACGGGCCCCATGCACGGCCGTGTGCGCTTCCGCGGTCCGCCGATGCGCGGGGCCGCGCCACCCGCGACGGCTCACCACGGCGCGAGAGCCACCGCGCGGCGCGCCCCCTGCCAGGCACCGCCGGCCGGTGCACGGCTACCGCGGATGCCAGGTGAGCTTGTCCCCGCCGACCCAGCGGACCACGGCCGGGTCGTCTGCGTCGTGCACCGGAATGCCGTACGCCGCGGCGGCCATCAGGACGTCCGTGAAGCTCTTGGCCTCACCGATGACGGCGCCGTCGATCTCCACGATGCGGAAGGGCGGATCCCCGGGCTGCACGCCCAGGACCGTGATCCGCGGGTACGAGATGTGAGGGCTGGCGATTTCAGTCATGATCCCACCGGTTCCACACGCGTGCCGCCGATAAGCCTGCCCGGGCGGCGGTGTCGGTCGTCGTGACGCTCGGCGGCGCCGGCGCGGCAGGGGCCGTACCTGTCGCTGCGAGGTTCGCATTTCATGGTGGCACAGGGCAGGCCGGTCGGCTGCCGTGCGGACCCGGGCCGGCTGGGCCACCCTTGAGCCATGGACCCGGCCGAGGCGCTGGACCGTATCGCGTTCCTGCTGGAGCGGTCCCAGGCCCCCACCTATCGCGTACGGGCGTTCCGCACGGCGGCGGGCGTCGTCACGGAGCTGTCCGCCGGCGAGGTGGCCCGGCGGGTGGCCGACGGGTCGCTGGAGTCGCTGAAGGGCATCGGGCCGAAGACCGCGCAGGTGGTACGCGAGGCGCTGGCCGGACAGCCGCCCGGCTATCTGGAGAAACTGGAGCAGGAGGCCGCGGAGCCCCTCGTCGAGGGCGGCCAGAAGCTGGCGGCCCTGCTGCGCGGCGACTGCCATCTGCACTCCGACTGGTCGGACGGCGGCAGCCCCGTCGAGGAGATGGGCCGAGCCGCGGCGCGGCTCGGGCACGAGTGGGCGGTCCTCACCGATCACTCGCCGCGCCTGACGGTGGCGAGCGGTCTGTCCCCCGAGCGGCTGCGGGAGCAGCTGGACGTGGTGGCGGAACTGAACGAGCGCTGGGCCCCCTTCCGGCTGCTCACCGGAATCGAGTGCGACATCTTCGACGACGGATCACTGGACCAGGAGCCGGAGCTGCTCGAACGGCTCGACGTCGTCGTGGTGTCGGTCCACTCCAAGCTGCGGATGGACGCGCCCGCGATGACCCGCCGGATGGTCGCCGCCGTACAGAATCCGCACTCGGACGTGCTGGGGCACTGCACGGGTCGGCTGGTCACCGGGCGGGGGCGGCCGGAGTCGGAGTTCGACGCGGACGCCGTGTTCGCCGCCTGCGCCGAGACGGGCACGGCGGTCGAGATCAACAGCCGTCCCGAGCGGCTCGATCCACCGCGGCGGCTGCTGCGCCGGGCCGTCGCGGCGGGCGTGCTGTTCTCCGTGGACACCGACGCGCACGCGCCGGGACAGCTCGGATGGCAGGTGTACGGGTGCGCGCGGGCCGAGGAGTGCGAGGTGCCCCCCGAGCGCGTGGTCACCACCTGGTCGGCGGAGGAACTGCTGGCCTGGACGCGGGATCGGGTGACTCCCGCGGGCGTACGGGCCCTGTGACGCGGTACTGGGATACCTGGAACAACGCGACACCGCGGCGAAGGGACCAGGTATGGAGCGGGCGGCCGTATTCGATGTGGACGGCACTCTTGTCGACACCAACCATCTGCATGTGACGGCCTGGTGGGAGGCGTTCCGGCAGGCCGGGCACGATGTGTCGATGCACGACGTCCACCGGGCGGTGGGCCTCGGTTCCGACGACCTGATCGCGCATCTGCTGGGCGACGGGCGCGACACCGGGCAGGACGACGCGATCAGCGCCGCCCACAAGACCGTCTACGGCACGTACTTCGAGCGGCTGCGCCCGTTCCCCGGCGCCGGTGACCTGCTGCGGCGCCTCGACAGCGAGGGCTGGACGGTCGTGCTCGCCACCTCCGCCGGCGGGTCGGAGCTGGCGGCGCTCCGGCGGGCCATCGACGCCGACGACGTCATCAGAGCGACGGCCAGCTCCGACGACGTGGACTCGGGCAAACCCGCGCCCGACCCCGTGGAGCACGCGCTGGAACTCGCCGGGGCCTCGGCCGAGCACTCGTTCTTCGTGGGTGACACGGTCTGGGACATGCGCGCGGGCGCCGGAGCGGGGGTCCTGTGCGTGGGAGTGCTGTGCGGCGGCATCCCGCGCGCCGATCTGGAGAAGGCCGGGGCGAGCTCCGTCTACCGGGACCCGGCCCACCTTCTGGCGTCGCTGTCCAAGAGCCCGATGACGGCGGGAGGCTGAGCTGCCGATGACGGCGGGAGGCTGAGCAGCGGACGCTGCCCTGGCCGGCCGAGCAGCTCGGCCGGCTCGGTCGGCTCGTGACGCAGATCACGATAGGACCCGCTCCGACCTGGGAACACCCGTCGGTAGTTTCCCGTTAAATCAGCTGTGGGTGCGGATGGGACAGTGTCCCCGGGCCTCACCTTCCGCCCACAGGGAAGATCGTTCGGCTGAAGCCCTGTGGAGCACACCGCCGAGAGGCGACCGCCATCCGTGGCCACCCACAGACGGCCCCGACCGCGATTCCCCCGTCCGGTCGGGGCCTTTCCCGTTCCCTGGGGGCGTCGCTTGACTTCGAGAGCGCTCCAATCCGTAGCGTCGCCCGTATGACCACTGCACAGCACAAGATCGGTTCGGGCTTCGACCGGCACAGCACCGCGGACGACGTCCTCGCCGGCATCGACCTCTCGGGCAGGCTGGCGATCGTCACCGGCGGCTACTCGGGGCTCGGCCTGGAGACGACCCGCGCGCTCAGCAAGGCGGGTGCCACGGTCGTCGTTCCCGCGCGGCGCCGGGCGGTCGCCGAGGAGGCGGTCGCCGGGATCGACGGCGTCGAGGTGGACGAGCTGGACCTCGGCGACCTGGAGAGCGTGCGCGCGTTCGCCGACCGGTTCCTCGCCTCGGGCCGCACCGTCGACCTCGTCATCGACAACGCCGGGATCATGGCCTGCCCCGAGACCCGCGTCGGCCCCGGCTGGGAGGCGCAGTTCGCGACGAACCACCTGGGCCACTTCGCGCTGGTCAACCGGCTCTGGCCGGCGATCGCCCCGGGCGGCGCCCGGATCGTCTCCGTCTCCTCGACGGGCCACCACACCTCGGACATCCGCTGGGACGACCCGCACTGGAACCGCGGCGACTACGACAAGTGGGAGGCGTACGGCCAGGCGAAGACGGCCAACGTCCTGTTCGCCGTGCAGCTCGACGCCCTGGGCAAGGACTCCGGCGTACGGGCCTTCGCCCTGCACCCGGGCGGCATCCTCACGCCGCTCCAGCGCCACCTCCCCCGGCAGGAGATGGTCGAGCGCGGCTGGATCGACGAGAACGGTGTCCCGCTGAACCCGGAGGGCTTCAAGTCCCCCGAGCAGGGCGCGGCCACCCAGGTGTGGGCGGCGACCTCCCCGCAATTGGCCGGCATGGGCGGCGTGTACTGCGAGGACTGCGACATCGCCGAGCTCGCCCCGGCCGACGGTACGCGGACCGGCGTACGCGAGTACGCGATCGACCCGGCGTCCGCGGCCCGTCTGTGGGCCCTCTCGGCCGAGCTCACGGGCATCGACGCGTTCGCCTGAGACAGCGGCGGCAGCAGCGGCACCGGCTCAACGAGGCGCCCTGAGGCGCCTTGCGGGCTCAGGCACGCGGGGCAGGCGCTCAGGTGCTCAGGTGCTCAGGTGCTCAGGCGGGAGATTCCTCCGGCTCGGGGTCCTCGGGGTGGACCGTGCTCGTGCCCGGGTCGCCCTGCCTGCCGGTGCCCGCCTCGTCGGTGTCGGGGACGTCGGTCTCGGGCTCCGCCCGTACGCCGCCGTCCCCGTCCTCGTCCGGCCCCGACTCGGGCGGTGTGACGACATCCCAGGGGTCCTCGCCCTCCTGCACCTGCTGGTCCGGCAGGTCCCGGGGTACGGGGCCATCGTTCTCCTCGGGCGTCCTGGTCCCGTATTCGCTCACGGTGCGCTCCCCTCCTCGTCGGGCCGCACGGGGCGGAAGTCCCTTGTCGGCCAGGGTGCGGGTACCTGCCGGGAGCACCCGGCAAACCATGGGAGCCCCGCGTGTCAGTGCGGGGCGCGCTCCTCCAGGGCCGCGCGCCAGGCCGGTGGCGGGGTGTCCCCCGAACCCGGTCCGGGGCCCGGGCGCCGACCGCCGCGGGCGAAGAAGTCGGCCAGCGGAAGGATCGCCGCGCCGACCGTGACCGCGTCGGGTCCGAGGGCGCCCAGCTCGATGGTGACCCGTTCGGCCGGGTGGCGCAGCGCGTACGACACGGCGTGGGCGCGGACGGCGGGCAGGAAGCGGGAGCCCAGCTGGAGTCCGGCCCAGCCGCCGATGAGGATGCGTTCGGGCTGGAAGAGGTTGATCAGGTCGGAGAGGCCCGCGCCCAGGTACTCGGCCGTCTCCTCCAGCACGGCGAGCGCCACCGGGTCGGCACCGGCGACCCCCACGCCACCGGCGACGCCCACGGCACCCGCGGCAGCGCTCGCGGCACCCTCACCGGTGCTCGCCCCGCTGCCGGCCGCCGCACCGTCCGCGTCTCCACCACCGGGCGTCCCACCAGGCACACCCCCGCCGCGAGTTGCCCCAATGCCGGCCACCCCACCGACCGCCGAACCACCCGCGGGTGCGGACGCAGACGTGGACCCGGACGCGGACCCGGACACACCGAGGCCCGCGGCCGCCCCGCCGCGCGTCCCGCCCCCCGCCGCCGAACCACCCGCGGATGCGGATACGGATACGGACGTGGGCGCGGATGCGGATGCGGATGCGGATACGGGCGCGGCCACGCCGAGGCCCGTAGCCGCACCGCCACCTGCCCCGCTCTCGACCGGATAGGCCGCCGCCAGCATGGCCGTGAGGGCCGTCTCCTCGTCGACGCCCTTGGGGGGCCGTCCCCCGGCCTCCTCCCAGCGTTGCAGCAGGGCCTCGGCCCCGGCGTACGCCTCCAGACAGCCGAGCGCGCCGCAGCGGCAGCGGCGCCCCCTGACTCGTACGGTCAGGTGGCCCCATTCCACGGCCCGGCCCAGTTCCACGTCGTCCGAGACCAGGCTGGCGCCGACGCCGGAGCCGAAGAGCACCACGACCGCGTTGCGCGCGCCGCGTCCCGCGCCGAACCACATCTCGGCCTGGCCGAGGGTCTTGGCGCCGTTGTCGGTGAAGTACGGGACGGAGTCCGGCAGGCCGCAGGCGGTGCGGAGCAGGGACTCCAGCGGGACGGCGGGCCAGCCGATGGTCTGGCCGTGCACGACGGCGCCGTCCGCCGCGGTGCGTTCCACGATGCCGGGTACGCCGATGCCCACGCCCAGGAGCCGCTCGGGGGCGATGCCCGCGGTGGCCAGGACCTCGGCGACGCCGTCGCGGATGTGGCCGACGATGACGTCGACGTCGTACCCCTGGTGCTCCAACGGGCGTTCGGTGCGGGCGAGTTCGGTCAGTGACAGGTCGAAGAGCTCGACGCGGACGCGGGTCTCGCCGACGTCCACGCCGATCATGTGGCCGCTGGCGGGGGCGACCCGGAGCAGGGTGCGGGGCCGGCCGCCGTCGGAGTCGACGCTGCCCGCCTCCTCCACCAGGCCGTCGGCGACCAGCTCGGCGACGACGTTGCTGATGGAGCCGGAACTGAGCCCGGTGGCGGGCCCGAGTTCGAACCGGCTCATCGGTCCGTCGAAGTAGAGCCTCCTCAGCACGGCCGTGCGATTGCCTCGTCGCAGGTCACGTACCGTTCGCCCGTTCCGCCCCGCCATGTGTTCCCTTCCCGCCGTACCCCCGACCTGCAAGATACCGCTGCGCGATCCCTTGACGCGACTTTCTTCCGGGTCTTAACTCACGTCCTAAATTAAGCCGTGAGGGTCGTTCGAGAAGTGAACGCAGGACGATCCTCCGTTTTCCCTCAGGAAGGGACGCCTGACGTCATGCGCAGAACCCGAGCCGCGGCCGCGAGCGCGGTCACTGTCTCCTTGCTGGCCGCCGTGACCGCGTGCGGCGGTGGCTCGTCGACGGACGGCGGGTCCAACGACTCGCCTAAGACGCTCACCTACTGGGCCTCCAACCAGGGCCCCAGCATCGAGGCCGACAAGAAGACCCTCACTCCCGAGCTGAAGAAGTTCGAGAAGCAGACCGGCATCAAGGTGAAGCTGGAGGTCATCCCCTGGTCGGACCTCCTCAACCGCATCCTCGCCGCGACCACCTCGGGCCAGGGCCCGGACGTCCTCAACATCGGCAACACCTGGTCCGCCTCCCTCCAGGCGACCGGGGCCCTGCTGCCCTGGGACGCCAAGAACTTCGGCAAGATCGGCGGCAAGGACCGGTTCGTCGAATCGGCGCTCGGCTCGGCGGGCGAGACCGGCTCCGACCCCGCGGCGGTCCCGCTGTACTCGATGGCGTACGCGCTCTACTACAACAAGAAGATGTTCGAGGACGCGGGGATATCCGGGCCGCCCGCCACCTGGGACGATCTGGTCGCCGACGGGAAGAAGATCTCCAAGGACGACAAGTGGGCGCTGGGCGCCGAGGGCGCGAACCTCTCGGAGAACATCCACCACGTCTTCGTCTTCGCCAAGCAGCACGGCGCGGACTTCTTCGACGCCGAGGGCAAGCCCGACTTCACCTCCGACGGGGCCGTGGCGGCGGTCAAGCAGTACGTCGATCTGATGGGCAAGGACAAGGTCGTCGCGCCCGGCAACGCCGAGTACGCGCAGAACCAGTCCCTCCAGGACTTCGCCAAGGACAAGACGGCGATGGTGCTGTGGCAGACGGCTGCGGCCACGCTCAAGGCCCACGGCATGAGCGACGACGAGTGGGGCGTCGCTCCGGTGCCGGTCCAGTCCGGCACCCCGGGCGCCGACACGGCCGTCAACTCGATGGTGGCGGGCATCAACATGGCCGTCTTCAAGAACACCGACAACATCGACGGCGCCCTGAAGTTCGTGAACTTCATGACGAGCGTGGACGAGCAGACGATCCTCAACAAGACCTACGGGTCCATCCCGCCGGTCAAGGCGGCCCAGCAGGACCCCGCGTTCAACACGCCCGCCCTGAAGGTCATCCGGGACACACTCGCCGAGAGCGCGGCACCGCTGCCGCAGGTGGCGAACGAGTCGCAGTTCGAGACCGCGGTCGGCACGGCCGTCAAGGAGCTCTTCGCCGAGGCGGCGGCCGGCCGGCCGGTGACCACGGCCTCCGTCAAGGAGAAGCTCGACGAGGCCCAGCAGCAGATGCCGAAGAAGTGAGCGTTCGATGACCGTGACCGCCGAGCCCGCGGTCGGGAAGGAAGCACCGCCCGGTGCGACGGCGCCTGCCCCGCGCCGCCGCACCGGGCGGGTACGCCGGATCGCCCTGCCGTATCTGCTCCTGCTGCCCGCCCTGCTGCTCGAACTCCTCGTCCATCTGGTGCCGATGGTGATCGGCATCGTCATGAGCTTCAAGGAGCTCACGCAGTTCTACATCCGCGACTGGGGCGCCGCGCCCTGGGCGGGCCTCGACAACTACAGCCTGTCGGTGGACTTCGACGCGCCCATCGGCAAGGCGCTGCTCCACTCGTTCTTCGTCACCTGCGCGTTCACCGTGCTCTCCGTCGGCCTGTGCTGGCTGCTCGGCACGACGGCCGCGGTGTACATGCAGGAGAACTTCCGTGGCCGGGGCTTCCTGCGGGCCGTGTTCCTCGTCCCGTACGCGCTTCCGGTGTACGCGGCCGTCATCACCTGGGCCTTCATGTTCCAGCGGGACAACGGCCTGGTGAACCATGTGCTGCACGACCAGCTGGGCCTCACCGACAGCCCGTCCTTCTGGCTGATCGGCGACAACAGTTTCATCGCGCTGCTCGTGGTGTCGGTGTGGAAGGGCTGGCCGTTCGCCTTCCTCATCGTGATGGCGGGCCTGCAGAACATCCCCAAGGAGCTGTACGAGGCGGCCTCGATCGACGGGGCCGGGATGCTCCAGCAGTTGCGCCGCATCACGCTGCCGTCGCTGCGGCCGGTCAACCAGGTGCTGGTCCTCGTGCTCTTCCTGTGGACGTTCAACGACTTCAACACGCCGTACGTGCTGTTCGGCAAGGCGGCACCGGAAGCGGCCGACCTGATCTCGATCCACATCTACCAGTCGTCGTTCGTGACGTGGAACTTCGGGACGGGATCCGCGATGTCCGTGCTGCTTCTGCTGTTCCTGCTGGTCGTGACGGGTGTCTATCTCGCCCTCACCTCGCGCGGACGGAAGGCGGCCGATGTCTAGAACGCACAGGACCGCGCGGCGGTCACCGATGGCCGCGCCCCGGTCCTTCGTCTGGTCGCGGCGGATCTTTCTCACGCTGCTCACCGGGTTCGTGCTGCTGCCCGTGTACGTGATGCTGTCCAGTTCGCTGAAGCCGCTGGAGGACGTGTCGGGCAAGTTCCGCTGGCTGCCCAGCGGGCTGACGATCCGCCCCTACATCGACATCTGGTCGACGGTCCCGCTGGCGAAGTACTTCGTCAACTCACTGATCGTGGCGGGTGCGGCGACGGTCCTGTCGGTGGTGATCGCGATCTTCGCCGCGTACGGCGTGAGCCGCTACCGCTTCCGCGGGAAGCGCCTGTTCACCGTGACCGTGCTGTCCACGCAGATGTTCCCCGGGATCCTGTTCCTGCTCCCGCTGTTCCTCATCTACGTGAACATCGGCAACGCCACCGGTATCGCGCTCTTCGGCTCGCGGATCGGTCTGATCCTCACCTATCTGACGTTCTCGCTGCCGTTCTCGATCTGGATGCTGATCGGGTACTTCGAGTCGGTGCCCCGCGACCTGGACGAGGCGGCGATGGTGGACGGCAACGGGCCGCTCGGCGCGCTCTTCCGGGTCGTCGTGCCCGCCGCGGTGCCGGGGATCGTCGCCGTCGCCGTGTACGCGTTCATGACGGCGTGGGGCGAGGTGCTGTTCGCGTCGGTGATGACCAACGACACCACGCGCACGCTCGCCGTCGGCCTCCAGGGCTACGCCACACAGAACGACGTGTACTGGAACCAGGTCATGGCCGCCTCACTCGTGGTGAGCGTGCCCGTGGTCGCCGGGTTCCTGCTCCTCCAGCGCTACCTGGTCGCCGGACTCACCGCCGGGGCCGTCAAGTGACCACCACCCGCTCGCCGCTCAACTCCCCCCGTTCCGAGAGGACTTCTGTGACCATCGATCTCGCCGCACTCCCCCAGGACTTCGTGTGGGGCACGGCCACCTCGGCGTACCAGATCGAAGGTGCCGTGGCTGAGGACGGCCGTTCGCCCTCCATCTGGGACACCTTCTCGCACACACCGGGGAAGGTGGACGGCGACGACCACGGCGATGTCGCCTGCGACCACTACCACCGGTGGCGCGAGGACATCGCCCTGATGAAGGAACTGGGCACCAACGCGTACCGGCTCTCGATCGCCTGGCCACGGGTGGTACCGGGCGGCGACGGCCCCGCGAACGCCAAGGGCCTCGACTTCTACGACTCACTGATCGACGGCCTGCTGGAGGCCGGCATCACCCCATCGGTCACCCTGTACCACTGGGACCTTCCGCAGGTGCTCCAGGACCGGGGCGGCTGGACCGAGCGCGACACGGCACACCACCTGGCGTCGTACGCGACCGTCGTGGCCGAACGGCTCGGCGACCGAGTCCAGCACTGGACGACCCTCAACGAGCCGCTGTGCTCGGCGTGGATCGGCCACCTGGAGGGCCGGATGGCCCCGGGCCTGACCGACCTCACGGCGGCCGTCCGCGCGTCCTACCACCTGCTCCTCGGCCACGGCCTCGCCACCCAGGCGATCCGCGCCGCGGCCCCCGGCGCCCAGGTCGGCATCGTCAACAACCTGTCCTACATCGAGGCCGCCACCGAACGCCCCGAGGACATCGCGGCGGCCCGGCGCATGGACGGACACACCAACCGCTGGTGGCTCGACCCGGTCCACGGCCGCGGCTTCCCGGCGGACATGCGCGAGGTGTACGGAGTCGAACTCCCGGAGCAGGCGGGCGACTTGGCGGTCATGGCCCAGCCGATGGACTGGCTGGGGCTCAACTACTACTTCCCGTCGGCCATCGAGGACGACCCGACGGGCCCGGCCCCGTACGCCGCCGCCGTCCGCCGGCACGGTGTACCGCGCACGGCCATGGACTGGGAGATCGACGCGGCCGGCATCGAGAACCTGCTGCTGCGCCTCACGGACGAGTACGGCGCGCGCAAGCTGTACGTCACGGAGAACGGCTCCGCCTACCCGGACGTCGTACGCCCCGACGGTACGGTCGACGACCCCGAGCGCACCCAGTACCTCGAACAGCACCTGGCGGCCTGCGCCTCGGCGGCCCGCAAGGGGGCTCCGCTGGCGGGCTACTACGCGTGGTCGCTGCTGGACAACTTCGAGTGGGCGTACGGCTACGACAAGCGCTTCGGCCTGGTCCACGTCGACTACAAGACGCAGCGCCGCACGGTGAAGGGCAGCGGACGCCGGTACGCCGAGATCGTCCGGGAGCACGGGGGCGGGCAGCGCAAGGCCGCCTGACCCTCGGGCCGACCGCCGTCGCGGCGGCCCCGCCCCGGGGTACGCCGCCGGGCGGGGCGCCGCCGTTGGCGCGCCTCAAAGATCGCGCAGTTCCCCGCGACCCTAAAAGGGCACGTCCACCCCCGGCAGCCCTTCATCCACCCGCAGGGACATCCCCAGGGGCGCACCCCCCTGGGGGCGCGGGGAACGGCGCAGTCTTTTCGTCTTTGGCCCTTGGGGGCGCGGGGAACGGCGCAATCTTCTGGCTTTGGCTCAGGGGGCGCGGGGAACTGCGCAGTCCTTTCGCCTTTAGGGGCGCGGGGAACGGCGCAGTCTTTTGAGGGGCGCGGGGAACTGCGCGGCCAGCCACGACGGACCCGCAGCAACCCCGCAACGCCCACCCCCACCCCCGTACATGCGCACCGCATAAGCTCCCCGCATGGAACAGAGCGAGATCATCCTCCGAGCGATCGGCGTCCTGACCGAGACCCAGGAAATGGTGCGCAGGCTCAACGAGGACACCGAGGTCGACATCGACGCCGGCGAGGCCCAACTGGGCAGGCTCGTGACGGAGGTCTTCCCCTCGGTGGAGGTCCCCGGCGACGCCACCCCCGCCGAGGCCGGCCAGGCGGTCATCGACGCGCTGATGCCCGCCGCCATCTCCCTCGTCGGCGCCTTCGCCTTCCTGTTCTCGGAGCTCGCCGACATCCACGACACGGAGCGCACCGAGATCAAGAGCACCGATCTCCTGCGCACCCTGGCCCTGCGCCTGTCCGACACGGACTCGTCCGCCGGTCACGGCCCCGACCCGGACCTCGACGACGACGTGTAGCACGTACACCGTCATCCTCCACAAAAATACATTGGCTCTCCCCGGATCGGCTACGTAGCCTAGGTCAGAACCTAGTGACCCTAGGTTCAGCTTTCGCACCGTCCCGATCCGTCAGGAGAACCCCCGCCATGAAGCCGCTCACCGAGCAGGACATCCGCGGTTCGTTCGTCAACTGCTCCAAGGGAGAGGCCAAGCGCCTGTTCGTACCCCACGATCTGGCGGACCGGCCGTGGGACGATCTGGACTTCATGGGCTGGCGCGACCCCGGGGCGCCCGACCGCAGCTACCTGGTGGCCGAGCGGTCGGGCGGCCCCGTCGGCGTGACCCTGCGCTTCCCCTCGCAGCAGCGCGGCTTCATGCACCGCAGCATGTGCTCGCTGTGTCTGACCACCCACCCCGGGAACGGCGTCTCCCTGATGACGGCCCGCAAGGTCGGTCCGGCCGGCCGCGAGGGCAACTCGGTCGGCGTGTACATCTGCGCCGACCTCGCCTGTTCCCTCTACGTACGCGGCAAGAAGCTGCCCGGGCCCGGGGCGCGCTTCGAGGAGAGCCTCACCGTGGAGCAGCAGGTCGCCCGTATGAACGGCCACGTGTCGGCCTTCCTGGACCGCCTCCACTCCTGACCGACCGGACGGTCGGCGGCATCGTCGGAGCCGACCCCTCCGTTCGCGTTCGATGCGGCCGTCGAACGGGAAGTGGCCTGGGATGCGAGATGTACGTGAAGTGTGGGCCGCCGGCAGTGCCCGGGTGACGAAGTGGCGGCAGCAGCCCGTGATCGTCCAGACGGTCCGGGCGGCGGCTGCCGCGACCGTGGCCTATGTGGTCGCCCTGCGCTTCAGCCCCGAGGCCGCACCGCTCACCGCTCCCCTGACCGCGCTCCTCGTCGTCCAGGTCACCCTCTACGCCACCCTCACCACCGGCATCCGGCGCGTCAACGCCGTGGTGGCCGGCGTGCTCGTCGCCATCGGGTTCAGCGCCCTGGTGGGGCTGACCTGGTGGAGCCTCGGACTGCTCATCCTGGCCGCGCTGGCCGTCGGACACCTGGTGCGGGTCAGCGAGTTCGTGCCCGAGGTGGCGATCAGCGCCATGCTGGTCCTGGGCGTCACCCGCATCGGCGACACGGCCTGGGCGCGGATCCTGGAGACGGTGATCGGTGCCGTGGTCGGCCTCGGCTGCAATCTGCTGTTCGCTCCCCCGGTGTGGGTCGGCGCCGCCGGTGAGTCCATCGAGGATCTGGCGCGCCGGATGCGGCGGTTGATGCTGCGTGTCGGCGACGAGGCGGCCGGCCGCACGCAGGTGGCCGTCGCGGCCGAGAGCCTGCACGAGGCACGGCAGCTCGACCACGACATCGTCGACGTGGACGCGGCCCTCAAGCAGGCCGAGGACAGCCTGCGGCTCAATCCGCGCGTACGGGAGGGCCTGTTGCACCGGGTCGTCCTGCGCACCGGCCTCGACACGCTGGAGATCTGCACGGTGGTGCTGCGGGTGCTCACCCGCACCCTCACCGACCTGGCTAAGGAACGCACCCCCGAGCCGCTGTTCGAGCCTCACATCGGGAGCGTCTTCGAGCAGCTCCTGTCCGAGGTCGGGGACGCGGTGGTCAGCTTCGCCGTGCTGGTCACCACCGACGTCAGCCGCAGCGCCGAGTCGGCTGAGGCCCGGCTCGCCCACGAACTCACCGCGGCGACGGCCACCCGCGACAAACTCGCCCAGCTCCTCCTGGCGGAGGTGCAGCGGGACGCGCACCAGTGGCAGTTGTACGGAGCCGTGGTCACCGAGGTCACGCGGATGCTCGACGAACTCGACATGGAGCACCGCTCCCGCCGCCTGCTGGAGGAACTGGACCGCTGTACGCGCGAACAGCGTGAGCGCATGCCCCGGCTGGACCGCCTCCGCCGACGTCTGCGCCGCGCACGGCGGAACCGTAAGGCCCCCTCGGCTCGTACTACGTGATGTACCGACACCGCCTCGGCACGGCGACCTGCCGCCGGGGCGGCACACGACGACAGAGGGAGCGCGGATGGCCGACGGCACCGTCCGGATCGACGGGAACTCACTGCTCCTGGCGGGTGGTGTGCGGGTCCGGTTCATCCGTACCCTGCGCCTGCCCGAGACGGGCACGCACGCGCTGCCCCCGGGACTCGGCGAGTTCCCGCTGCGGCGCGTGGAGGACTACCCGGAGACGGTGCCCGCCGAGTGGCTGGCCCGCGGCGGAGTGATGCTGCCGGTGTACCTGCGCGAGGCGATGTGGCTGAGCTTCAGCGCCTCGGAGCCCGCGGCCCTCCAGGTGGGCGCGGGCAAGGTGTGCGCGGTGTCCGGCAAGCCGTGGAGCCCCCGGCCGGCCCGGGATCCGCAGAACTACGTGGTGCTGCCCCGCCAGCCGTGGCTCGACGGCATCAACTCCGGGAAGGGCACGGTCCGTCAGTTCGTGGCGGTGCCCCTCGGACTGGGCGCGACGGTCGAGGGCCAGGTGACCGGCGAGGAGGTGTGGGGCGGCGTGCAGCTCCAGTCGTTCCCGCTGACCGGCACCGCGCTGCAGGCATGGCGCGAGGAGCAGCGCCGGCTGGCGGAGGAGACGGCACGCAGGCGGGCCCGGACGGCGTCGGGCGGGTACGGCGCCGCGGCTCCGATGTCCGCGCCCGGTGCCATGGCCGCACCCGGTGGCATGCCGCAGCCGGGCGGACCGGTACCGGCGGCCCCGGCCGCAGCACCCCGCGCCTCGGGCGCGATGGGTCTCGGTGTCGGCGGTTCGATGCGTCAGGAGGTCTACAAGGACGACCGGCCGCTGTCGGACTGGTCGACGACCGCGTCGGGTCGGGTCTTCGTCCATCTCGTGACGCCGCCGGAGTGGCGGCGCATCACGGGTGAGGCTCCCCCGCCGTCGCCCGTGGACCGCGCGGCCTACACCCGCGCCGGGCTGCCCTGGTTCGACTACTACGACCAGGACGCCACGGATCTCGACCCCACGGACGAACTCGGCGCGGTCAAGCCGGTCGGTGACTGGCTCGGCGACGACCACACCCCGTGGCAGCCGCCGTCGCCGGGTCAGGTGAAGCCGCTGGGCGACGCGCCGGGCAAGCCGGTCGGCGACGGGGACTGGTGACCCCAACTCCGGTCCGCCCGGGGCGCGTTCTCGTCACCCGCCGCCCGCTGGTCGCCCCGCGGTCGGGGTTGGCCCTTCGGTTCAGCCCTCGCTCTCCGTGCGCTGCCGCTGCAGCGCACGGGGACAGCTCGCGCCGCTCGCCTGCGTGAGCAGGATGTGCATGCGCTCGGTGAGCTGCCCGACGTCGTCCGCGGGCCGGTGGAAGGGCAGTCGTACGTCGCCGTGGCCGCGCACGCGCTCGATGCGCAGCGTCAGTCCGTGCCGGTCGACGGCGAGCGGCTGCACGCGGACCGCGCCGTGCAGGCAGTCCGGTTCGACGAGCCGCGTCAGCCGCTCGACGGCGTCCGGGTGCGAATCGGCGAGGTGGGTGAGCAGTTGGGCCTCCGCGAGGGCCAGTGGGTCCGGCTCGGCGGCGGCGTACTCGTCGAGGTCGACGACGACCGCCCCGCCGGCCTCGCGCAGCACGGCGCGGGTCGGGTGGAACGTCAGGTGGTCGTCCTCGGGCGCGAACCAGCCCGCCATCCACAGGCGCGAGCGGATGCGGTTGCGTACCGGGACGGGCGCCACGTCGGCGAACTCCAGTACGGCGGACGGCTCTCCGCGGGGCGCGCAGATCGCGGCCGTGGTGAGCACGCTGTCGTCGGGCAGGTGCAGCAGCACCCGGCCGTCCTCCGCGACGGTGTGTACGCCGATGAACTCCTCCCGACCGCCTTCCGCGGTCACCGCGCAGGACCACGCCGCGGCGAGCACCGAGCGGGCACGTTGCGCCGTGGCCGGTGCGGCCGTCCAGCTGTGACGGTCACCCATCCCAAAACCTCCCTTAGGTAAGCCTTGCCTAACCTACAGAAGATCGGGGTGTACGCCAACCACGCGGCGCCGCTCACGGCACCTTTGTGACAGCGAGTTCACGGACGGACGGCCCCGAGCAGGGCTCGCGCGCACACGTCGCGCACCTGCTCCCGGGAGAGACCGGGCTCCTTGAGCCACTCCAGGCAGGCGGCCGCCATGAAGGCCAGCCAGCCCCGCACGGCGATCCGCAGGACCGGCAGGTCCTCCTCGGTCCAGGCCGTCTCCGGGTCCGCGGCCAGCGCTTCCAGGATCTGCCGCTGCTGCGCGGCGAGCGTCTCCCGGTACACCTTGCGGACCGCCTGGTCCCCCGCCGCCTCTGCGCGGTGGAAGGCGCGGAAGCCGTGCGCGTGCTTCTGGACGTACTCCAGGAAGGTGTCGAGCCCGGCGTCGATCTGCGCACGGACGGGCACTCCGGGCACGGCGGCGGTGACCCGCAGCATGCGCCGGCTCTCCCGCTCCACGACGGCCGCGAAGAAGTCCCGCTTGGTCGGGAAGTAGTGGTAGAGCAACCCCCGTGACACACCGGCGAGTTCGGCGACCTGCTCGATCCAGACGTCGTCGTACGGGCTCTCCGAGAACAGCCTCGCCCCGACCGTGAGCAGTTCCTCCCGGCGCTCCTCGGTACTGAGCCGACGACGCGTGCGCTCCCCCTCCTTGGCGGCCATGCCCGCACTCTACTTGACGTCGGTTCAACAGCAGGATCACACTGACGACCACTATTGAATCCGCGTACAACAGGCGCAACCGGCGGTCGGCACAGAGGAGATGGCGCGATGGCGGGCACCAGGGACACGGCTCTGCCGAAGGGGTTCCGCAGCGCGGAGCTGGGCTGGCCCGAGCTGCGCCGCATCCCGCACCCTCCCTACCGGGTGCCGCTGATCGGCGACGCCGTCGGCACCAACCTGCGTACGCCGCTGCAGGATTCGCTGCGTGTCGGCCGCAGGCTCGGGCCGATCTTCCGGCGCAAGGGATTCGGCAAGGAGATCGTCTTCGTGTGGGGCGCGGAACTCACGGGCGAGCTGGCGGACGAGTCCCGGTTCGCGAAACATGTCGGGCTGGGGGTCGCCAACCTGCGGCCCGTCGCCGGGGACGGCCTCTTCACCGCGTACAACCACGAGCCCAACTGGCAGCTCGCGCACGACGTGCTGGCGCCCGGCTTCAGCCGCGAGGCCATGGAGGGCTACCACGCGATGATGCTGGGCGTGGCCGCCCGGCTCACCGGCCACTGGGACTCCGAACAGGCCGCGGGACGGGCCGTGGACGTGCCCGGCGACATGACCAAACTGACACTGGAGACGATCGCCCGCACCGGCTTCGGCCATGACTTCGACTCCTTCGAGCGCGCCCGGCCGCATCCCTTCGTCACGGCCATGGTGGGCGCGCTGTCGTACGCGCAGCGCCTCAACGTCGTCCCCGCGCCGGTGGCGCCGGTGCTGATGCGCAGGGCCGGCCTCCGCAACCGGGCCGACGTGGCGTACCTCAACCGCACGGTCGACGCCGTCGTCGAGACGCGGCGGCACGGGCCCGCCGGTGACGGCGACCTCCTCGACCGGATGCTGGAGACCGCGCATCCGGAGACCGGCGAACGTCTGACCCCCGAGAACGTCCGCCGCCAGGTCATCACCTTCCTCATCGCCGGCCACGAGACGACGTCGGGCGCGCTCTCCTTCGCCCTGCACCATCTGGCGCGGCA
This sequence comes from Streptomyces dioscori, assembly GCF_003024195.1. Classification (GTDB taxonomy): domain Bacteria; phylum Actinomycetota; class Actinomycetes; order Streptomycetales; family Streptomycetaceae; genus Streptomyces; species Streptomyces dioscori. The sequence goes on along the minus strand of NZ_KZ679048.1, from coordinate 357,204 downwards.
TCCCGAGATCGCCGCCCGCGCCCGCGCCGAGGTGGACCGCGTCTGGGGAGACACCGCGGAACCGGCCTACGACCAGGTCGCCAGGCTCCGGTACGTGCGGCGCGTACTGGACGAGTCGCTGCGGCTGTGGCCGACGGCGCCCGCGTTCGCGCGCGAGGCCCGCCAGGACACGGTTCTCGGCGGTGTCCATCCGATGCGCCGGGGCGCGTGGGCGCTGGTCCTGATGCCGCTGCTGCACCGCGATCCCGACGCGTGGGGCCCGGACACGGAACGGTTCGATCCGGACCGCTTCGAACCGGCGGCCGTACGGGCCCGGCCCGCCCACACCTTCAAGCCGTTCGGCACCGGCGCGCGGGCCTGCATCGGGCGGCAGTTCGCACTGCACGAGGCGACGCTCGTCCTGGGCCTGCTGCTGCGCCGGTACGAGCTGCTGCCCGACCCCGCCTACCGGCTGCGGGTGGCGGAACGACTCACGCTGATGCCGGAGGGCCTGACGCTGAACCTTCGCCGCCGCTCCCCCGCACAAGCCGTGGCGCCCGAGGTTCCCGAGGCCCGGGAGGCGCCATCGGCGTCACGGTGTCCAGTGACCGGGGCGGGTGAATGACACGGGAAGCCTGGTGCCCGCGCTGCCCTTGGCGGCGTTGAGCTGCGGCTGGGTGAGGAAGAGGGCGCCGGTCAGATCGGCGTCCGTCAGGTCGGCGTCGCGCAGGTCGGCGCCGATCAGATCCGCGGAGCGCAGATCGGCGCCCGTGAGGTCCGCGGCGATGAGGTAGGCGCCGCGGAGGTCGGCGCCCCGCAGATCGGCGCCCTTGAGCCGGGCCCCCATCAGGTCGGCGCCGCGGCGTTCCTTCTTCCTGCCCCGGCCGCGACCGGCGCGGGCCAGCTCGCTGGTGCGCAGCAGCAGGACGTTGGCGTCCTGACGGACCGGCGTCACGTCCAGCCCGGCCAGTTCGCGCCGATCCAGGCGGGTGAGCGCCTCGGTGCGGTCGAGCGCGCGGCGCAGTTCGGGGTGGACCGGGCGGGCCGCGGGCAGCTCCAGCGCCTGGGTGAGGTACCAGAGCAGTTCCTGGAGCTGCCGCACGGTGTGGAACACGTCGAACATCAGCCGGGAGTGCTCCCGGCCCCCTGAGCGCCAGTCCTCGCCGCCGAAGGTGAGCTGCGAGACCTTCTGCCCGGCGCCGAAGCAGTCGTAGACCGTGCAGCCGTTGAAGCCCCGCTGCCGCAGCTCCGTGTGGATGCCGCAGCCGAAATCCGTCCGCAGGTTCTTGCAGGGGCTCCCGGCGGCCTTGTCGATCGCGAAGTCCGCCGAGGCGGTGAAGGGCAGCGCGACACAGCACAGTCCGAAGCACCGGGCGCAGTCGGCTGTCAGGTCGGTGCGGGCCGGGGCCGTGCTGCCGGGTTCGTCTTGCATGTCTCCCAGCGTACGCAGGGCGCGCCCGTGGTGATCACCACGAGCATGGTTCAGCTCCTCCCCCGTACCGGCTGTCGGGTCGCTCGGCCTCAGGACATGTCGCGGATCATCGCCAGGTTGCTCACCAGCAGGCCGCCGTCGACCGGCAGCGTCACTCCGGTGATCCAGGCCGCGTCCGCCGAGGCCAGGAAGGCGACGGCGGACGCGATGTCGGCGGGCTCGCCGACCCGCCCCAACGGGTAGTGGGCGGCGGCGCGTTCGAGGAACTCGCCGCGGCCGTCCCAGGCGTTGGTCCGGATGGTGCCCGGCTCGACGAGATTCACCCGGACACCCCTCGGGGCCGATTCGACGGCGACCGTACGGGTCAGCGAGGCCAGTGCCGCCTTGGCCGCGCTGTACGCGTGGGAGCCGAAGTGCTGCTCGGCGTTGACCGAGCCGATGTTGACGATCGCCCCTCGTCCGCCCGCGGCCACCAGATGCGGCAGGGCCGCGCGGATGCAGCGGTACGCGCCGTGCAGGGTGATCTCGAAGTCCTCGTACCAGGGGCCGTCCTCGTGCTCCTCGAAGGAGGCGGGGTCGGTGTGGCACGCGTAGGCGTTGTTGACCAGCACGTCCAGGCGGCCGAAGGAGTCCACCGCCGTGGTGACCGCCGCGTCGACGGCGGCGGGGTCGGCCACGTCGCACGCGTACGGGACCGCCGTGCCGCCTGCCGCCTCGATCGCGTCGGCCACCCGCTTGGCACGGGTCGCGTCGCGGTCCGTGACCAGCACGTTCGCGCCTTCCGCGGCGAAGCGGTGTGCCGTCGCCTCGCCGATGCCCTGGCCCGCGGCTGTGATCAGGACCGCGTGATCGTTGAATCTCGTCATGGGATCAGACTAGGGACGGGGGTCCGGTGTGGCCGGCCGCGCAGTTCCCCGCGCCCCTGAAGGGTCAGGCCTCGTCCCTTGCCAGGGACAGGAGGCGGTCCAGGACCCGGGGGCCGCCCGCTCTCACTCCGTCGTGCTCGAACTCGTCCGTGACGTAGGTGCGCAGGCCGCGGATCGTGCGGGCCGTCCGCAGGGCGTGGTCCGTGTCGACGTACATGTCGTCGTGGTAGACGGCCGCGGCGACGGGGACCTCGTTGGCGGCGAGGCGGGCGGGGTCGTACAGGACGGGCCAGTCGGTGCGCTCGGCCAGCAGGTCCGCGGTCTCGCGCAGCGGGCGCAGGGCCGGGTCGCAGTCGAAGGTCCAGGGGTGGACGGACTCGCCGGTGAACAGGACGGGGCCGTCGCCCGCGAGGCTCTTGGCCGCGTCGAACTGGGGGAAGTCGGCGCGGACCCGCTCGGCGGACCAGGCGGTGGGGCGCTCGCCCTGGGCGTAGCAGGCCTCGTGGACCAGGGCGTACAGGGGATGTCCGGCGTACGAGAGGAGGGACTGGACCTCCTCCTGGAAGGCGTCGGAGAGAGCCGCGCCCTGGGCGGTGCGGACGAAGGCGTTCTCCAGGAGGTAGTGCAGCCGGTGGCTGCCCTCGCCGCCGCCGAGGAGGATGCCGAGGGACTGGAAGGCCTCGACGGTGAGCCGGTAACCGTTGTGCAGGACGGGCTCGTTGAGCAGGACGTACTCGGCGATCCGGCGGGCCCGCTCGACGTCCTGGGGGTAACGCGCGTAGTGCGAGGCGACCTTGCGCTCGATACGCGGGTACGCGGCCCGGTAGACGTCGTCGGCGTGGCCGTCGAGGGTCGGCAGGCCGCCGGTGATGAGGGCCGTGCTCAGGCCCTCGGGCGCCGTGGAGAGGTAGTGGGTCGCGCAGAAGCCGCCGAAGCTCTGGCCGAGGACGGCCCAGGGGGCGCCACCGGTGACGGCCGGGCGGATCGCCTCGCAGTCGCGAACGATGGAGTCGGCGCGGAACAGCGCGAGATGGTCGGCCTGTTCGCGGGGTCCGCCGCGCAGCGGGAGCGTCTGCCGGTTGGCGGGCGTGGAGCTGCCGGTGCCCCGCTGGTCGAGCAGCAGGACGCGGTACTCCTCCAGGGCGCGGCCCAGCCAGGCCTGCTTGCCCACGAAGCGGTTGGCGCCGAAACCGGGCCCTCCCTGGAGGTACACCAGCCAGGGCAGGTCCTGGTCCGCCTGGTCGCTCGCGACCACCTCACGGGCGTACAGCTCGATCGTCTCGCCGGTGGGGGCGTCGTGATCGAGGGGCACGGTGAACCGGCGGTCGCTGAGGACGACACCGGGCTGACGGTAACTGGTGCTCAAAAGGGGCTCCTGAGACGGACGGATTCCTGACCGCGAACCAGTTCAGCACAAGTTCTCCGGCGAGCCGAGGCCGGGGATCAAGAAATCCGTACTGACCGGCCGATCAGGCGGTGAACAGTGGGGAAACAGGAACGTACTGACCAACCGCTCAGCACCACCGCACGGCCCGGAACGCCACCTCAGCGCGGTGGGAGGCTGGAGCGCCGCACCACCAGTTCCGGCTGGAGGACCACGCGCCGGTGCTGGTGGCCGCCGGGAGCCGCGGCGGCCTCGGTCTCCTCCAGGAGGAGTTCCGCGGCGAGCGCGCCCATGGTCACGGCGGGCTGGCGCACCGAGGTCAGCGGGACGGCCGCCGCCGCGGCGAACTCGATGTCGTCGTAGCCGACGATCGCGAGGTCGTCCGGGACGCTCACCCCGGCCGCGAACACCGCCTGCAGCACGCCGAGGGCGAGCAGGTCGTTGGCGCAGAAGACGGCGGTGGGGCGCTCCGCGAGGCCGAGGAGCCTGGCGCCCGCGTCGCGGCCCGCGGCCACGTCGAGGCGCTCGGTGGGCAGCTCGCGCAGGCACTCCGGGCCGAGTCCGGCCTCGGCGAGGGCGTTCATGGCACCCGTGCGGCGGTCGGTGACCTGGGTGAGTCCGGGCGGCCCGCTCACGTAGGCGATGGAGCGGTGGCCCGCGTCGATCAGATGCCGTACGGCGAGCGCGCCGCCCGCGACGTCGTCGACGGACACCGAGCACTCGGTGGTGCCCTCGGCCACACGGTCGACGAGGACGAAGGGGATGCCGTGCCGGCGGAACGCCTCTATGTTGCGCCCGGTCGCGTCGGCGGGGGTCAACAGGACGCCCCTCACGCGCTGTTCGGCGAAGAGCGACAGATAGTCGGCCTCCTCGCCGGCGCTCTGCGCGCTGTTGCAGACCATCACACCGAGCCCGGCCTCTCGCGCGGCCCGCTCGGCGCCGCGCGCCACGTCCACGAAGAAGGGGTTGCCCATGTCGAGGACGAGCAGGCCCATGATCCGGCTGCGTCCGGCGCGCAGCTGCCGCGCCGACTCGCTGCGGACGTAACCGAGCCGGTCGATGGCGGAGAGCACGCGGGCGCGGGTCTCCGAGGCCACCGTGTCGGGGCGGTTGATGACGTTCGAGACCGTGCCGACGGAGACTCCGGCGACTCGGGCGACGTCCTTGATACCCACCGACTGGGCCATCAGGCGGTTACCTCCGGGAGAACGGGGAGTGGTGGGCACGCAGTCACATTACCCGCGCGCCCACCCGGAACGGACTCCCTCACGCGGGCAGTCCGAAGTCGATGACACGCAGTGCCGACGGCGTCGTACCGGTGGACCTGACCTGGTGAAGGATGGACAGTACGCCGTCCTGGGCGATCCGCGTCTCGTCGACGAGGACCTCACCGAAGGCGTCGAGTCCGCTGCCGTCGAACAGGGTCGTCCAGTCGGTGTGTCCGGAGGCGGCCGAAGCGGCGGCGATACGGCCGTAGGGCAGGATCGCGTACGCGTTGTCGTACTTGTCGAGGACCAGCCGGGTGCGCTGGCTGGAGTTCAGGGCGATCGGTATCTCGGTCTTGCTCCAGGCTCCGGCGGCCGTCTTGCGTACGTGGAAGGCGCGGCCGTTGGCCGTCCGGTCGGCGACATAGTTGGTGGTGCACTGGCCGAAGCGGCCGGGGACGTAACTGATGATCGCGTGCGGGCGGCCGGCGGAGTCGGTGGCCTGGCTCTCCTGGTTCATCAGGGAGTGGTCCGGGTTGAGGGCGTCGACGACCAGGCCGCTGTCGGTGACGGCGACCGTGTTCGAGGTGCCGGTGGTGCCGACGACCGTGCCCGCGTTGTTGCGCCAGGTCCGGCCGCGGTCGTCCGAGTAGACGTAACCGGTGTCGTGGTTGGTGAGGCCGCCGCTGTTGCACATCACCGCGCCGTTCTGCTCGCGCCAGGTGAAGAAGGAGTGCAGCCGCCCGTTGCGGTCGTAGTCGATGCCGTGCAGGTACATGTTGCGGACGCCGCTGGAGCCGTGCTCGCTGGTGTACGTGCCGGTGGAACTGCTCCACTCGCCGAGGACCGTCCAGGACGTGCCGTTGTACTCGGCGAGGGCGTTGCGGCCGTTACCGGACACCCCCACGCGGTAGCTGAGCTGCAGCTTCCCGTCGGGCGTGGAGACGAACTGCGGGTACGTGAACTGCGAGGTGAGCGCGAGCCCGTCGAGCGTGGACTGGGGCGCGCCGAAGCGGCTCGCGGTCCAGCTCAGGCCCGAGGGGTTGTCCATGAGCCCGGCCACCGACTTCACGTAGGTGAAGCCGTCGCTGTGCGAGTCCATGTGGAGGTGCAGACGGCCGTCGGACTTGGAGACGCCCATGGAGATGACGTTGTGGGAGTCGTCGTACCGCAGGGTGTGTCCGGCCTTGACGGTCGACCAGGTGCTCGCGCCGAGCACGCGCCGGCCGATGACGGCGTTGCGGTCGGCGGTGTACCAGGCGGCGTACTGGTAGCCCTTGTGGGTGAGCAGGGCGTTCTTCTGGAACGAGTTGTTGTTGACCAGGCCGTCGTAGGAGACGAAGAAGATGGCCTGGCTGTCGAGCGTGGTGGTCCCGGTCCGGGTTATCGAGGGTCCTGGGGCCGCCGCCCTGGCGGTACCGGCGAGGGCCGGGGCCGCGACGGTACCGAGCAGGGCGGTCGCCAGCAGGGTGCGTCTCTTCATGTCCGGGGCTCCTTGGCGTGTGGGGACGAGGAGGGGAACGTGCGGGGGAAGAGCACGGTGATCGGGCGGATGGGTCGGCGGCTCGATGGGTCGGTGTCGGTGGGTCGGTGGGTCGTCAGGCGAGGTGGAACACCTCGGTCAGCGGCTTCATGGCTTCGTCCGGTCGGGCGCCGTCCAGCGCTTCGAAGAACGGCGCCATCTCGGCCTGCCAGCGGGCGTTGACCCCGGTGGCCTCCATGCCCGCCTGCGCGGCCGCGAAGTCCTCGGTCTCCAGGTAGCCGACCAGCAGACCGTCCTCGCGCAGGAAGAGCGAGTAGTTGTGCCAGCCGGTGGCCGAGAGCGCCTCCTGCATCTCGGGCCACACGGTGGTGTGCCTCTCGCGGTACTCGTCGAGCCGGTCCGCGCGGACCTTGAGCAGGAAACAGACACGCTGCATGAAGAACCACTCCGGGTCGTGGGTGGGTGCCGTCGGCCGGGCCGCCCGCGACGCGGAGGGCGGCCCTGCTGCGGGCGCCCGGCTCAGAAGTCGAACTGGTCGATGTTCTTGGCGTTGAACACGGTCGGCTTGCCGAGGTTGATCACGCCGTCCTTGCCGATGGTGTACTCGCCCATGTCGCCGGCCTTGAAGGTCTCGCCCTCCTTGCCGGTGATCTGGCCGGAGACCAGCGCGACGGAGGTACGGGCGGCCAGCTCGCCGAGCTTCGCCGGGTCCCACAGCTCGAACGCCTCGACGGTGCCGTTCTTGACGTACTTGCGCATGTCGTTGGGGGTGCCGAGGCCGGTCAGCTTGACCTTGCCCTTGTACTTGGAACCCGACAGGTACTGAGCGGCGGCCTTGATGCCGACCGTGGTCGGGGAGATGATCCCCTTCAGCTTCGGGTACTCCTGGAGCAGGCCCTGGGTCTGCTGGAAGGACTGCTGGGCGTCGTCGTTGCCGTAGGCGGTCTTGACGAGCTTGATGTCCTTGTACTTCGGGTCCTTCAGCTCGTCCTTCATGAAGTCGATCCAGGTGTTCTGGTTCGTCGCGGTCTGCGCGGCGGACAGGATCGCGATCTCACCCTTGTAGCCGATCTGCTCGGCGAGCAGCTGCACCTCGGTGCGGCCCAGGTCCTCGGCGCTGGCCTGCGACACGAAGGCGTTGCGGCAGTCCGTCTTGGTGTCCGAGTCGTAGGTGACGACCTTGATGTCGTTCTTCATGGCCTGCTTCAGCGAGGTGCACAGCGCGCCCGGGTCCTGCGCGGACACGGCGATGGCGTCGACCTGCTGCTGGGTGAGCGTGTTGACGTAGGAGACCTGACCCGCGGTGTCGGTGCCGCTGTTGGTGCCGACCTCCTTGTACTTCGAGCCCAGCTCGATGAGGGCCTTCTCGCCGCCCTTGTCGGAGGAGGTGAAGTACGGGTTGTTGACCTGCTTGGGGAGGAAGCCGACGGTCAGGCCCTTCTTGGTGGCCGCGTTCGGGTCGGCCTTGCCGGCCGCCGCGTTCGAGCCGCCCTCGTCCTTGACGTCGTCCTTGGAGGTCCCCCCGCCACAGGCGGTGAGGGCCAGGGCCAGAGAGGTGGTGGCAGCGAGAACCGCACAGGCTCGGCGGAGGGATGACTTGCGCATGATGGGTCCTTTACAAGGGTGAGTACGGCACGCCCGTCTTCAGGGGCGCGAGGAACTGCGCGACCAGCCACGACGGACCCGCAGCTGACGAACTACCTGACCAGCAGAGCCCTGCCGGCCTAACCTGTGGAACTGCGCGCCGCCCGGCGCCCGGCCCGTGCAACGGAAACCTGCCGTGCCACGCGAGGCCCGAGCACGGAGAGCACAAGCAGCACACCCGTGACGACGATCTGCGACTGCGCGGAGACATCCTGCAGACTCATCACGTTCTGCAAGGCGCCGAGCAGGAAGACACCGGCGATGGCCCCGCCCAGCGTCCCCTTGCCGCCGTCGAAGTCGATCCCGCCCAGGAGCACGGCTGCCACGACGGACAGTTCGAGCCCCGTGGCGTTGTCGTACCGCGCGCTCGCGTAGTGCAGCGCCCAGAAGATGCCGGTCAGCGAGGCCATCAGTCCGGTCACGGTGAACAGGATCAGCTTCTGCCGCTTGACGCGGATGCCGGCGAACCGCGCGGCCTCCTCGTTGGCGCCGACCGCGAACAGGGATCGCCCGAACGGGGTGGCGTGCAGCGCGACCACGGCGATCGCGAGCAGCACCAGGAAGGGCAGGAACGCGTACGGGATGAAGGTGTCCCCGAGGCGGCCGGCCGCGAAGTCCAGGTACTGGGTGGGGAAGTCGGTCACCGCGTCGGAGCCGAGCACGATCTGCGCGATGCCCCGGTAGGCGGCGAGCGTGCCGATGGTGACGGCCAGGGACGGCAGTCCCAGGCGGGTCACGAGCAGCCCGTTGATCAGCCCGCACACCACTCCGAGAAGCAGACAGATCGGGATGATCGTCTCGATGGTCATGCCCTGGTTCCACAGGGCGCCCATCACGGCGCCGGACAGACCGGCCGTGGAGGCCACCGAGAGGTCGATCTCGCCGGACACCACGAGCATGGTCATCGGCAGGGCGATCAGCGCGATGGGCAGCGTGTTGCCGATGAGGAACGACAGGTTGAGCGCGTTGCCGAAACCGTCCACGGTGGTGAACGAGAGCAGCAGGACGACGATCAGGAGCGCACCGACGACCGTGTCCCAGCGGACGGCGCGCGTGAGAGCGGAGTCAGCCATGGCGGGCGTTCCTCTTCTTCAGTGCGGTGGCCACGCGCAGGGCGACGATCCGGTCGACCGCGATGGCGAGGATGAGCAGGATGCCGTTGATGGCGAGCACCCAGACGGAGCTGACGCCGAGGGCGGGCAGCACGCTGTTGATGGAGGTGAGGAGCAGCGCGCCGAGGGCCGCTCCGTAGACGCTGCCGGAGCCGCCGGTGAAGACGACGCCACCGACCACGACCGCGCTGACGACGGTGAGTTCGTAGCCGTTGCCGGTGCCGGAGTCGACGTTGCCGAACCGGGCGAGGTACAGCGCGCCGGCGAGGCCCGCGAGGGCTCCGCAGAAGGTGTACGCGGCGAGGATCCGCTTGCGTACGGGGATACCCGCGAGGCGGGCGGCCTCCGGGTTGGAGCCGAGCGCGTACAGCTCGCGGCCGCTGCCGAAGTGCTTGAGGTAGTACGCGGTGGCGACCAGGACCGCCAGCGCGATCAGCGCCAGGTACGGCACGGCGGAGATGCCGCCGGAGCCGAAGTCGATGAAGCCGTCGGGCAGGCCCGCCGCGGTGATCTGCCGGGAGCCGACCCAGATAGAGTCGATACCGCGGATGATGTAGAGCGTGCCGAGGGTGACGACGAGCGCGGGCACCTGGCCGAGGCTGACGAGCAGTCCGTTGACCAGACCGCAGCCGACGCCGAGGAGGACCGCGAGGACGATCGCGACGACGGAGTTGCCGCCGCCTTCCAGGTAGGTGCCGGCGGCGAAGGCGCTGATGCCGAGCGTCGAACCGACGGACAGGTCGACGTTGCGGGTGATGACGACCAGCGACTGGCCGGTGGCGACCAGCACGAGGATGGTCGCGTTCAGCAGGAGGTCCTTGATGCCCTGCTCGGAGAGGAAGTCGCTGTTGCCGATCTGGGTGATGACGATCATCACCAGGAAGACCAGCAGGATGGCGAGTTCGCGCATCTTGAAGACGCGGTCCACCAGCCGGGTGCCGCTGGACTTGGGCACCTCGGCGGCGGGGGCGGGCTTGGGAGCGGTGACCGTCACGCGGCTGCCCTCCCGGTGGCTGCGGCCATCACGGTTTCCTCGGTGGCGTCGGTGCGTGCGATCTCGGCGGTGAGCCGGCCCTCGTGCATGACGAGGACCCGGTCGGCCATGCCGAGGATCTCGGGCAGGTCGGAGGAGATCATCAGGACGGCGACCCCGTCGGCGGCCAGCTGGCTGAGCAGGCGGTGCACCTCGGCCTTCGTACCGACGTCGATGCCACGGGTCGGCTCGTCGACGATCAGCACCTTCGGGCCGGTGGCGAGCCACTTGGCGAGGACGACCTTCTGCTGGTTGCCGCCGGACAGCGTGTTGACGGTGTCGGCGATCCGGGCGTACTTGACCTGGAGCTTGACGGCCCAGTCGAGGGAGCGGCTGCGCTCGGCGCCGCGGTCCATCAGTCCGGCCTTGACGGTCTTGCGCAGTCCGGTGAGGCCGATGTTGCGTTCGATGGACATGTCCATCACCAGGCCCTGCGCACGGCGGTCCTCGGGGACGAGGGCGAGACCCGCGGCCATGGCCGTGGAGGGCGCGCCGTTCGTCAGCTTCTTCCCGTCGAGCTCGACCTCTCCGGCGTCCCAGCGGTCGACGCCGAAGACGGCCCGGGCGACCTCCGTGCGTCCGGCGCCGACGAGTCCGGCGAGGCCGACGATCTCGCCGCGGCGGACGTCGAAGGAGACGTCGGTGAAGACACCCTCACGGGTCAGGCGCCGCACGCTCAGCGCGATCTCGCCCGCCCGGACGTCCTGCTTGGGGTACAGCTCGTCGAGGTCGCGGCCGACCATGCGGCGGACGAGGTCCTCCTCGCTCATACCGGCGACCGGTTCGCTGGAGATCAGGGCACCGTCACGCAGGGTGGTGACCTGTTCGCAGATCTGGAAGATCTCTTCCAGGCGGTGCGAGATGAACAGCACGGCCGAGCCCTGCTCCCGCAGCGCGCGGACCACTCCGAAGAGGCGGGCCACCTCGCTGCCGGTGAGGGCGGCGGTCGGCTCGTCCATGATCAGGACGCGGGCGTCGAAGGAGAGCGCCTTGGCGATCTCGACGATCTGCTGGTCCGCGATGGACAGGCCGCGCGCCGGGCGGTCGGGGTCGAGTTCGACGCCGAGGCGCTGCATGAGGGCCAGGGTCGCGGCGTGCGTGGCCTTGTGGTCGATCCGGCCGAGGGCCCGCCGGGGCTGGCGCCCCATGAAGATGTTCTCGGCGATCGAGAGGTCGGGGAAGAGAGTCGGCTCCTGATAGATCACCGCGATACCCGCGTCGCGGGCGTCGGCGGGACCGTGGAAGAGGGTGGGCTCGCCGTCCAGGAGCACCTGACCGGCGTCCGGTCGGTGCACGCCGGCGAGCGTCTTGATGAGGGTCGACTTGCCCGCGCCGTTCTCTCCGGCGAGTGCGTGCACTTCGCCGGGGAAGAGTTCCAGGGACACGTCCCGCAGGGCGCGTACGGCACCGAAGGACTTCGAGATGTCCTTGAGTGCCAGCACGGGGGCCGGATCCGCGTCGGACCGGTGGGTCATGAGGGGCTCCTCAACGACGCGGGCGATGCGGCCTCACGACGTCGTGAAAGGTTTCAACTAGGTTGCCGGGACGTTAGACATGTAGCCCAGGTCACGTCAATGGGTACAGGCCGAAATTTTCGATAGCCAAAGGTCACAACCGAGTCACGGCAAGGCGTACACGCCGGAGGGGTTGACAGCCTTTCGGGGGGCTCATAACTTCTGCCTTCTGAATCGTTTCAGAGCCACGGTGTTCAGGAGTGGTCTCAGAAGCAATTCGGAACCGATGCCACAACGGAAGTCACAGGAGCCCCGAAGTGACCGAGCTCGCCGCGGTGAAGGCCGCCCTCAAGACCCAGGCAGTAGAGACGCCGTCGTGGGCGTACGGGAACTCGGGAACCCGCTTCAAGGTGTTCGCCCAGCCCGGGGTCCCCCGCAATCCTTTCGAAAAGATCGACGACGCGGCGAAGGTGCACGAGTTCACGGGGGCCGCGCCCACCGTGGCGATGCACATCCCCTGGGACCGGGTCGAGGACTACGCGGCGCTGGCGAAGCACGCAGAGGAACGCGGTGTGACCCTCGGCGCGATCAACTCCAACACCTTCCAGGACGACGACTACAAGCTGGGCAGCGTCTGCCACCCGGACGCCGCGGTGCGCAGGAAGGCCGTGGGCCACCTGTACGAGTGCATCGACATCATGGACGCCACGGGTTCGAAGGACCTGAAGCTGTGGTTCGCGGACGGTACGAACTATCCCGGCCAGGACGACCTCCGGGAGCGCCAGGACCGGCTCTCCGAGGCCCTCGCGCAGGTGTACGAGCGTCTCGGTGACGACCAGCGGATGCTGCTTGAGTACAAGTTCTTCGAGCCGGCCTTCTACGCGACCGACGTGCCGGACTGGGGCACGGCGTACGCCCACTGCCTGAAGCTCGGCCCCAAGGCGCAGGTCGTCGTCGACACGGGCCACCACGCGCCCGGCACCAACATCGAGTTCATCGTCGCCACGCTGCTGCGGGAGGGGAAGCTCGGGGCGTTCGACTTCAACTCGCGGTTCTACGCCGACGACGACCTGATGGTCGGTGCGGCCGACCCCTTCCAGCTGTTCCGGATCATGTACGAGGTCATCCGGGGCGGCGGGTTCACCGCTGATGTGGCGTTCATGCTCGACCAGTGCCACAACATCGAGGCGAAGATCCCGGCGATCATCCGGTCCGTGATGAACGTGCAGGAGGCGACCGCGAAGGCGCTGCTCGTCGACCGGGACGCGCTTGCCGCGGCGCAGCGGGCGGGGGACGTGCTGGCGTCCAACGCCGTGCTGATGGATGCGTACAACACGGATGTGCGGCCGTTGGTCGCTGAGGTTCGTGAGGAGCTCGGGTTGGATGCGGACCCGATCGCCGCGTATTCCCGGTCCGGGTGGGCGGAGAAGATCGCTTCTGAGCGGGTGGGTGGGCAGCAGGCCGGTTGGGGGGCCTGACCCCAGCTTCCCTCGGCCTTGGCGGTCCGCTCGCCGTGGGGCCGGGGGCCGACTGCGGGTCGTGCGTGGCTGGCCGCGCCCCGCGGCGGAGCCGCTGATCGACACAGCCCCGCGCCCCTTGCGGGGCTTTCTCCTCTCTCTTCTTTTAAGGAACCGGAACATGGCAAACCAATCTCGTCCCCATCCTGAGGCCGCTGCTCTGCTCGGGCGGTCCAATCGGCTTGGGGCTGATCCTCGTAACACCAACTACGCGGGCGGGAACACGTCCGCGAAGGGGACCGAGACCGATCCCGTGACCGGCGGGGACGTCGAGTTGATGTGGGTCAAGGGGTCCGGGGGCGACCTGGGGACCCTGACCGAGGGCGGGCTCGCGGTGTTGCGGCTCGACCGGCTGCTCGCGCTCAAGGACGTGTACCCGGGCGTCGAGCGCGAGGACGAGATGGTCGCCGCCTTCGACTACTGCCTGCACGGGAAGGGCGGGGCCGCGCCCTCGATCGACACCGCCATGCACGGGCTCGTCGACGCCGCACATGTCGATCATCTGCATCCCGACTCCGGGATCGCGCTCGCCTGCGCCGCCGACGGGGAGAAGCTGACCGCCGAGTGTTTCGGTGACAGTGTGGTGTGGGTGCCGTGGCGGCGGCCCGGTTTCCAGCTGGGGCTGGACATCGCCGCCGTCAAGGAGGCCAACCCGCAGGCGATCGGCTGTGTCCTCGGCGGGCACGGCATCACCGCCTGGGGCGCCACCGCCGAGGAGTGCGAGCGCAACTCGCTGCACATCATCCGTACCGCCGAGGAGTTCCTCGTCGAGCGCGGGAAGGCCGAGCCCTTCGGTCCGGCGCTCGACGGGTACGCCGCCCTCGGTGACGCCGAGCGGCGGGAGCGGGCCGCCGCGCTCGCGCCCGTCATCAGGTCGCTGGCCTCCAAGGACCGGCCCCAGGTCGGGCACTTCACCGACTCCGAGGTCGTCCTCGACTTCCTGGCGAGCAGCGAGCACCCCCGCCTCGCCGCCCTCGGCACCTCCTGCCCGGACCACTTCCTGCGTACGAAGGTCAGGCCGCTCGTCCTCGATCTGCCGCCGACCGCCGGACTGGACGAGGCGCTCTCCCGGCTCAAGGAGCTGCACACCGAGTACCGCGCGGAGTACGCCGCCTACTACCAGCGGCACGCCGACGCCGACTCCCCCGCCATGCGCGGCGCGGACCCGGCGATCGTGCTGGTCCCCGGCGTCGGCATGTTCTCCTTCGGCAAGGACAAGCAGACCGCGCGCGTGGCCGGCGAGTTCTACGTCAACGCGATCAACGTGATGCGTGGCGCCGAGGCAGTCTCGACCTACGCGCCGATCGAGGAGTCCGAGAAGTTCCGCATCGAGTACTGGGCCCTGGAGGAAGCCAAGCTCCAGCGGATGCCGAAGGCCAAGCCGCTCGCCACCCGGGTCGCGCTCGTCACCGGGGCGGGCAGCGGGATCGGCAAGGCCATCGCCGAGCGGCTCGTCGCCGAGGGCGCCTGTGTCGTGATCGCGGACCTCAACGCGGAGAACGCGGCCGAGGTCGCCACCGCGCTCGGCGGCCCCGACAAGGCCGTCGCCGTCGCCGTGGACGTGACCTCCGAGGAGCAGATCGCCGAGGCCTTCAAGGCGGCGGTCCTCGCCTTCGGCGGTGTCGACCTGGTCGTGAACAACGCCGGCATCTCCATCTCCAAGCCGCTCCTTCAGACCACGGCGAAGGACTGGGACCTCCAGCACGACATCATGGCCCGCGGCTCCTTCCTCGTCTCACGCGAGGCGGCCCGGGTGATGATCGCGCAGGAGCTGGGCGGCGACGTCATCTACATCGCCTCCAAGAACGCCGTCTTCGCGGGCCCGAACAACATCGCCTACTCGGCGACCAAGGCCGACCAGGCCCACCAGGTCCGCCTCCTCGCCGCCGAGCTGGGCGAGCACGGCATCCGCGTCAACGGCGTCAACCCCGACGGGGTCGTGCGCGGCTCCGGGATCTTCGCCGGCGGCTGGGGCGCCCAGCGCGCGGCCACCTACGGCATCGAGGAGGAGAAGCTCGGCGAGTTCTACGCCCAGCGGACCATCCTCAAGCGCGAGGTCCTTCCCGAGCACGTCGCCAACGCCGTCTTCGCCCTCACGGGCGGCGACCTCACGCACACCACCGGTCTGCACGTCCCGGTCGACGCCGGCGTCGCCGCCGCGTTCCTCCGATGACGGACCGCACCCGGGAATCGGCTGTGAAGTCGTACGCCGCGGTCGACCTCGGCGCGTCCAGCGGACGCGTCATGGTCGGCCGCGTCGGCCCCGACTCACTGGAGCTGACGGAGGCCCACCGCTTCCCGAACCGGCCGGTGCGCACGCCCGAGGGCCTGCGCTGGGACATCCTGTCCCTGTACGCGGGTGTCCTCGACGGGCTGCGCGCGGCGGGGCCCGTCGACTCGGTGGGCATCGACAGCTGGGCCGTGGACTACGGCCTGCTCGACGCCGACGGGGCGCTGCTCGGCAACCCGGTGCACTACCGCGACGCCCGCACCCAGGGTGTCGCGGAGAAGGTGTGGGCCACCGTGCCCGCCGCCGAGCTGTACGCGGCCACCGGACTCCAGTACGCCCCCTTCAACACGCTGTACCAGCTGGTGGCGGCCGGTTCCTCCGCCCAATTCGCGCAGGCGAAACGCCTGTTGCTCATCCCGGATCTGCTGACGTACTGGCTGACGGGTGAGGCGGGCACCGAGCTGACCAACGCCTCGACCACCCAGCTGATCGATCCGCGCACGGGTGACTGGTCGTACGACGTCGCCGCTCGCCTCGGTATCGGCCTGGAGCTGTTCGCGCCTCTGCGGCGGCCCGGGGACCCGGCGGGTGTGCTGCGGCCTGGTGTGCTGGAGGAGACCGGGCTGACGGGTCCGGTGCCGGTGACGACCGTCGGCTCCCACGACACCGCCTCCGCGGTGGCCGCCGTTCCGGCCGTGGACGAGCGGTTCGCGTACATCTGCACCGGTACCTGGTCGCTGGTGGGCCTGGAGCTGGCCGCACCCGTCCTCACCGAGGCGAGCCGCGCGGCGAACTTCACCAACGAACTGGGCCTCGACGGCACGGTCCGCTATCTGCGGAACATCATGGGGCTGTGGCTGCTCCAGGAGTGCCTGCGGGAGTGGGGCAACCCCGACCTGGGCGAGCTGCTGTCCGCCGCGGCCGAGGTGCCGGCGCTGCGGTCCGTCGTGGACGCGGGCGACTCGGCGTTCCTCGCCCCCGGCCGGATGCCGTCCCGGATCGCCGACGCCTGCCGGGAGTCGGGGCAGCCCGTGCCCGAGTCGCGCGCCGAGATCACCCGGTGCATCCTCGACTCGCTCGCGCTCGCCCACCGCCGGGCGGTCCGCCAGGCGCAGGAACTGGCCGACCACCCGGTCGACGTCGTACACATCGTCGGCGGCGGCGCCCGCAACGCCCTGCTGTGCCGCCTCACAGCCGACGCCTGCGGCCTCCCGGTCGTGGCGGGCCCCCCGGAGGCGGCGGCCCTGGGCAACGTCCTGGTCCAGGCCCGCGCCCACGGCCAGGCGGGCGACCGCACGGAGATGCGCGCGCTACTGGCCCGCACACAGCCGTTGACCCGCTATGAGCCGCAGGGCACCACGGAGGCATGGCAGTCGGCCGAGTCCCGTCTGAGCGGCCGATGACAGGAAATCAGCTCCAGCACAGGCGCCCCGAAAGGGGCGCGGGGAACTGCGCGGCCAGCCACGACGGACCGGCACTCGACAACGCACCTCATGACGGCATAGCTCGCCGCCGCGTACGGTGCATCCATCCGACGTACAACCCCAAGGAGCCGCGATGCGTGTCGCCCTGTTCCTGACCTGTGTCAACGACACGCTCTATCCGGACACAGGCCGAGCCGTCGTGAAGCTGCTGACCAGGCTGGGCGTCGACGTCGACTTCCCGATGGCGCAGACCTGCTGCGGGCAGGCGCACTACAACACCGGATACCGCCACGAGGCCGAACCCCTGGCCCGGCACTTCTCCGATGTGTTCGGCGAGTACGACGCGATCGTGACCCCCTCCGGTTCGTGCGGCGCGATGGTCCGCGAGCTGTACCCCCGGATGGGCGAACGGGCCCGCGCGGAGGGCCGCGGCGACGGCCTCGCCACCACCCTCGCGCCCGTCGTACCGAAGACGTACGAGCTGACCGAGTTCCTCGTGGACGTGCTCAAGGTGACCGACGTGGGCGCGTACTACCCGCACACCGTCACCTACCACCCCACCTGCCACGGCCTGCGCAGTCTCGGCCTGGGCGACCGCCCGCGCCGACTGCTCCAGTCCGTCAAGGGACTTGAGCTGAAGGAGTTGCCGGGCGCCGACGAGTGCTGCGGCTTCGGCGGCACCTTCGCCCTGAAGAACTCCGATGTCTCGGCGGCGATGGGCGCGGACAAGGTCCGCAACGCGGAGTCGACGGGCGCCGACGTGCTGTGCGCCGCCGACAACTCCTGCCTCATGCACATCGGCGGCACCATGACCCGGCTCAGGACGGGCATGCGCCCGGTACACATCGCGGAGATCCTCGCGAGCACGGAGGAGGAGCGGGCATGAGCGGTGGCACTTTCGTCGGGATGCCGGCCTTCCCGAAGGCCGCGCACGAGGCAGTCCACAACCAGACCCTGCGCGGCAATCTGCGGCACGCGACCCACACCATCCGTGCCAAGCGCGCGAACGCGGTCGCGGAGGTCTCCGACTGGGCCGAGCTGCGCGAGGCAGGCAAGCAGATCAAGGACCACACGCTCCGTCATCTCGACCGCTACCTCGTGCAGTTGGAGGAGTCGGTCACGGCGGCGGGCGGAACCGTGCACTGGGCCGCCGACGCGGACGAGGCCAACCGCATCGTCACGTACCTCGTGAAGGCGACCGGGGAGAGCGAGGTCGTCAAGGTCAAGTCGATGGCCACGCAGGAGATCGGGCTGAACGAGGCCCTTGAGGCCGAGGGCATCAACGCCTACGAGACCGATCTCGCCGAGCTGATCGTGCAGTTGGGCAAGGACCGGCCCTCGCACATCCTCGTCCCGGCCATCCACCGCAACCGCGGCGAGATCCGTGAGATCTTCGCGCGCGAGATGAGCGAGTGGGGCCGCCCGGCGCCCGAGGGCCTGACCGACACTCCCGCCGAACTGGCCGACGCGGCCCGGCTGCACCTGCGTGAGAAGTTCCTGCGCGCCAAGGTCGGTGTCTCCGGCGCCAACTTCATGGTCGCCGAGACCGGCACCCTGGTCGTGGTGGAGTCCGAGGGCAACGGCCGGATGTGTCTGACCCTGCCCGAGACGCTGATCTCGGTCGTCGGCATCGAGAAGATCGTGCCGACCTGGCAGGACCTGGAGGTGTTCCTGCAGACCCTGCCCCGCTCCTCGACGGCCGAGCGCATGAACCCGTACACCTCGACGTGGACGGGCACCACCGACGAGGACGGGCCGCAGGACTTCCATCTCGTCCTCATCGACAACGGACGCACCGACACGCTGGCCGACGAGGTGGGACGCCAGGCGCTGCGCTGCATCCGCTGCTCGGCGTGTCTCAATGTCTGCCCGGTGTACGAGCGGGCGGGCGGCCACGCGTACGGCTCGGTCTACCCGGGCCCCATCGGCGCGATCCTCAGCCCCCAACTCCGGGGAACCGACAGCGAGATCGACGCCTCGCTCCCGTACGCGTCCTCGCTGTGCGGTGCCTGCTACGACGTGTGCCCGGTGGCGATCGACATCCCGGAGGTGCTGGTGCATCTGCGAGAACGGGTCGTGCAGGGCGGTGCCGTGACCCGCGAGGGCGCGAAGGTCGTCGTCAAGCCCGCGAAGGGGCACGCCGCCGAGCGGGCGGCGATGCGCGCCGCGCGGTGGGCGTTCAGCCGTCCGGGCGCGCTGCGCACCGGCCAGTGGGTGGCGTCCCGGACCCGCCGCTTCCATCCGCGGACGCTGCCGGGACCCGGCAAGGCGTGGAGCGAGACCCGGTCGCTGCCGGAGGTTCCCGCGGAGCCGTTCCGCGACTGGTGGCAGCGGACCCGGGGCGGCACGCTGCCCCAGGGCGGAAAGGACACCTCGAAGTGAGCAGCAGGGATCTGATCCTGGCCCGGGTGCGGCGCGCGCTGGCCGATGTGCCGCAGGACGACACGCCGTACGACCAGGCCTTCGCGCGCCCCTATCTGCGCGAGCACGGGCATCGGAGTGTCGCGGAGACGGTGGATCTGCTGGCGGAGAACCTGGCGGACTACCGGGCGCTCGTGCACCGCTGCGCGGCCGGTGAGCTGGCGGCGACGATCGCCCGGCTGCTGGCCGAGCGGGGTTCGGCGGCGGTCTGCGTACCGACGGGCCTGGACCCGGCGTGGCTCGCTGCCACCGACGTCACCCAGGTGCCCGACTCCGCCGCGAACACCCCGGACGAACTGGACCGTGTCGACAGCGTGGTCACGGCGTGTGCCGTCGCCATCGCCGAGACCGGCACCATCGTGCTGGACGGGAGCCGGGATCAGGGCCGCCGCCGGATCACGCTGGTCCCCGACCACCACATCTGCGTCGTACGGGTGCCCGACCAGGTGGTGTCCTCCGTGCCCCGGGGCCTGGAGCGCGTCGACCCGGCCCGCCCGCTGACCTGGATCTCGGGCCCGTCCGCCACCAGCGACATCGAACTCGACCGGGTCGAGGGGGTGCACGGTCCGCGCACCCTGGAGGTGGTGCTGGTGAGCGCAGAGTGAGCGGGGAGTGACCGACGCGGTTAGCGTGAAGGCATGATCCGGTTCGAACAGGTCACCAAGCGCTATCCGGACGGTACGACCGCCGTGGACGGGCTCTCCTTCGAGGTGTCGAAGGGTGAACTCGTCACGCTCGTCGGCCCGTCCGGCTGCGGCAAGACGACGACCATGATGATGGTCAACCGGCTCATCGAACCGACCTCGGGCCGGATCCTCGTCGACGGCGAGGACATCGCGAAGGTCGACCCGGTGCGGCTGCGCCGGCGGATCGGTTACGTCATCCAGCAGGTGGGCCTCTTCCCGCACCGCACGGTCCTCGACAACACGGCGACCGTGCCCACCCTCGTCGGCTGGAAGAGGGCGAAGGCGCGGGCGCGGGCCGCCGAACTGCTCGACCTGGTCGGGCTCGACCCGAAGACGTTCGGCTCCCGCTATCCGGACCAGCTCTCGGGCGGTCAGCGCCAGCGTGTCGGCGTGGCGCGGGCGCTGGCCGCCGACCCGCCCGTCCTGCTGATGGACGAACCCTTCGGGGCGGTCGACCCGGTGGTGCGGGAGCAGTTGCAGGACGAGTTCCTGCGGATGCAGGCGGCCGTGCGCAAGACGGTGCTGCTGGTCACGCACGACATCGAGGAGGCCGTCCGGCTCGGCGACCGCATCGCCGTGTACGGGCAGGGCCGCATCGAGCAGTACGACACGCCCGGGGCGGTGCTGGGCACCCCGGCGACCCCGTACGTGGCGGGTTTCGTGGGCGCCGACCGGGGCCTGAAGCGGCTGTCGGTCACCGAGATCGAGCCCGACGACCTGGAGCAGCCGCCGGTCGTGCGCCTCGACGAACCCGCCGAGCGGGCCGCCGGCCGGCTGCGCGCGGAGGGCGCGCGCTGGGCGGTCGTCCTGGACGCGGACGGCGATCTGCACGGCTGGGTGGGCGCCGAGGCGCTGGCCGGGGGCGGCACGGTGGCCGCCCTCGTCCATCGGATGAACTCCTGGGTACCGGTGGGCGCCCCGCTCAAGCAGGCCTTCGGCGTGATGCTCCAGCACGACGCCGGGTGGGTGGCCGTGCTCGACGGGGCGCGCTTCCTCGGTGTACTGACTCCGGCGAAGCTGCACGAGGCGCTGCGCCGCTCGGTGGACGCGGACGCGCTCGGTGTGCCGCGGGGTCAGGTGGACTTCGACTCGGTGGCGGACGCCTGAGCCCTGGTCCGCCTGCCGCTGTCCGCGCCGCCCGTGGCGCCCGTACCCGCTGTGTCGTCCGTGTCATCCGGGCGGTCCGGGTCAGCGGTCCGGTCCGCGCCGTAGGAACGGGACGAGCGGTTCAGCAGTCCGAAGGCCCATCGTTCGTTGAAGCCCGACAGGAAGCCGATGGCGCACCAGAACACCCAGAACGAGGTGTTCACCCCCTCGCTGCCGCCGCAGATGTCGGCC
Organism: Streptomyces dioscori; assembly: GCF_003024195.1. GTDB lineage: Bacteria > Actinomycetota > Actinomycetes > Streptomycetales > Streptomycetaceae > Streptomyces > Streptomyces dioscori. The sequence goes on along the minus strand of NZ_KZ679048.1, from coordinate 335,996 downwards.
GTGGCGGCCGGTATCTCGATCACCTGGACGAACTCCGCGCTCAGCAGCAGGAACACGGCGATACCGAGCACCCAGCCGATGACCACGCGGTAGACACCCTCGTGCCGCATGCTCCGAGACATCTGGCCCGGCACGACGGCCGCGCTGTGTCCGTTGGTCTTGCGACGGGTCAGTTCGTCCCCGCTGTTGCGCAGCCGCGCCAGCACGCTGAACACCGCGCCGAACGCCCCGGCGCCACCGCTCAGGAAGACACCCATGAGCGTCCACCGGTCGCTGCAGCTCAGGGTGATTCCCACGTCCGCGAGCCATCCCCACGCGCCCGCCATCAGCGGGAGGCCGAGCAGCACGCAACTGATCAGCAGCCCGCTGGAGAGCCCCACGTTGAGCCCGCGGCTGACGGCCACCGCTCTGTCCTGGCGGACCCTGGCCCGGATTCCGGCGATCTCCTTGTCCAGGTAGGCGGCCATACTGGGCCTGGCCGAGGCCTCGTCGAGCTGCCCACAGGCCAGCGCACTGCGCAGCGCGTACTCCACGGTGGCCATCAGCGAGACCCTGGTCTCCTGCTCGAAGGCCCGCTGGGATACCCCGTACAGCCGCTGCAGTTCCAGCTGCTGCTTCGGGAACGCTCTGCCCAGCTTCTCGTAGCCGTCGCGGGGCACGGCCTCCACCTCGCTCAGCAGCCTGGGCTTTTCGAGCGTGGGCGCCCCCACCACCATGTCCGATAACTTCTCCCGCCTCGTCGGGCGGTGTCCCCCGTTTTCCATGTAAGACGTGTACCGACACGGGGGTTGTGCGGGAAGCCGTTCCGCCGCACCAGTACTGCGACAGACGTCACGGCCTTGCTACGGGAGCAATCCGCGGTCCCGCAGATACGTCCGGGCCACGTCCTCGGGCAGTCGGCGCCAGCTGTCGACCTGCTGGTTCATGGCGGCCAAGTCCCGTGTCGTCAGTACTCCGTTGAGCTTGCCGAGCGCCGTCGCGACTTTCTTGCTGCCCGCCCGCGAGCGGTTGACCACCGGCACGATGTAGTCGGCGTTCTGCAGGTGTTTGTCGTCCGTGAGCAGGACCAGGCCGAAGTCGTCGAGGGTCGCGTCCGTCGTGGTGGTCAGCACCATCTGGTCCTGGCCGTTCTGCACGGCCCGTTTCGCCTGCGTAGTGCCGACGCCCTTGGGGTCCACACCGGTGACGTCGATGCCGTAGGTCTTCTTCAATCCCGGTTCGCAGTAGGGCCGTTGTACGCACTCGTCACCGGCGGCGAGTCGTACCTCCACCCCGGAGGCGCCCAGGTCGCTGAGTGTCTTCAGGTCGTGCTCGTGGGCGAAGGCCCGGGTGACGGCGAAGGCGTTCTGGTCGACGGCCCTGCCGGGGTCGAGGACGGTGAGCCCGCGGGGCGCGGCCAGTTTCCGCAGCGCGGCCATCGTGGCGTCCAGGTCGGGCGAGCCTACGGCGGGGGCGTCCGCCCCGTTGGTCTTGGCGTTCAGCCAGTCCGCGAAGGTCGCCGCGTACTCGGCGACGACGTCGATCTGCCCCGACTCCAGGGCGGGCTCGTACAGTTCGCGGTTGGCGACGGTGAGCGTCGACGTCTTGTAGCCGGCCTGGTTCAGCAGCAGCCCGTACATGGTGGCCAGCAGGTCGCTCTCGGTGAAGCCCGCCGAGCCGATGGTCAGGTTCCTGCTGTCGCCGGGCGGTGCGGTGACCTCGCCCTGGTTCTCCAGGGAAGGGCCGGAGGCGCAGGCGGTCGGCAGGAGCAGCAGGACCGGGAGGAACAGGCCGGCGAGGGCCGCGCGCCGCCTCACCAGGTGTCCCGTCCTCATCGCGGGCCCCCTCCTCATCGTGTGCCCCGTCGGGGCAGCAGCCGCTCGGCCACTTCGAAGACCGCTTCGACGAGCAGGGCGAAGACGGCCACGAGGACGGCCCCGGCGACGACCTGCGGCGTACTCGCCAGGTTGAACCCGGCGGTGATGATGCGGCCGAGTCCGCCGCCTCCGGCCAGTGCGGCGATCGTGGCGGTGGCGACGAGCTGTACGGCCGCGATCCGCACCCCGCCCATGATCATCGGCATCGCGAGCGGCGCCTCGACCCGCCACAGCAGCTGCCGGCCGGTCATCCCCATGCCGCGGGCCGCCCGCACGACGTCCCGGTCGACCTCGCGCATCCCGACGTACGCGTTGGTGAGCAGTGGCGGTACGGCGAACAGGACGAGCGCGACGACGGTGGGGCCCTCGCCCCAGTCGCCGATGGGGGTGAGCAGCAGCAGGACCAGTACCGCGAAGGTGGGGACGGCCCGGCCGACGTTCGAGATGTTGACGGCGAGCGCGCCGCCCCTGCCGAGGTGGCCCAGGACGAGGGCGATGGGCAGCGCGATCAGACAGCTGATCACGAGGCAGACGACGGTCAGGACGAGATGCTGGCCGAGCCGGTGCCAGACGCCGTCGTCGCCCGCCCAGTGCGCGGAGTCGGTGAGCCAGTTCCAGGCGTCGGTGAGGGTGTTCATCCGCGCCTCGCTCTCGTCCAGGGGGTGATCAGCCACTGGATCCCGAGCAGCAGCAGATCGGCGGCGACCGCGATGACCACGCACAGCACGGACGCGGTGAGGACCTGGGCCTTGAAGTAGGTGTTCATGCCCGCGTAGATGAGGTTGCCGAGCCCTCCGAAGCCGACGATCGCGCCGACCGTGGCGAGCGAGACCGCCGAGACGGTGGCGATCCTGAGCCCCGCCATGGCGGCGGGCAGCGCCAGCGGCAGTTCCACGGTGAGCAGGAGCCGCACGGGCCCGTACCCCATGCCGCGGGCCGCCTGCCGGGTGTCCTCGGGCACGGCCCGGAGCCCGGCCAGGATGTTCCGTACGAGCAGGGTCAGCGAGTACAGGACGAGTCCGGCGACGACGAGGGCCGCCGACAGCCCGTACACCGGCAGGAGCAGCGAGAACATCGCCAGCGACGGGATCGTGTAGAGGACGGTCGTGACGGCGAGCACGGGGCCCGCGGCCCAGCCCCAGCGGCGGGCCAGTACGGCCAGCGGCAGGGCGATCGCCAGACCGATGAGGACGGAGAGCACCGTCAGCTGGAGGTGCTGGCCGACCGCGTCGAGGAGGATGTGGCGGCGGGTGCTCAGGTAGTCGCCGCAGATCCACTCGTTGCGCGCGAGACAGTCGTCCGGGGGCGCGGTCACGGGTCCAGTCCTGTCACGAATCCTGTCACGCCTGCGGCCACGGTTCCCGTCACGGATCCATTCCAGCGGGGCGGGCGGCGGACGGCGCGTATTGATGACCCGTACGGGGAGCCGGCCGCACAGGGAGTGACCCCGAGGAGGAGTTGCCCACGGGCCGTGGGGTTGCCCACGGGCCGTGGGGTTGCCCACTGGCCGTGGAGTCGCCCACGGGCCGTGGGGGGAGTTGAACGCCCCTTGCGCCTCTCCCGTACTTCAGGGACAGCGGGCTTCCCCTGCCCGCCGTCCCAGGAGGAATCCCGCCCATGACGACCGCACCCCGCACCGCCGCCCTCGTCGTCCTCGCCGGGACGGCACCGCTCCTGCTCGCGGTGGGGGCCGCCGGGCCCGCCGCCGCGCACGGGGCGCCGACCGACCCGGTCAGCCGGGTGGTCGCCTGCTCACCCGAGGGCGGACAGCGGGCGCAGTCGGCGGCCTGCCGGGCCGCCACCGCCTCCGGGGTCGCCGTCTTCGACAACCTGCGGCTGGCGGGCGTGAACGGCCGGGACCGGCAGGTCGTCCCCGACGGCAAGCTGTGCAGTGGCGGCCTCGCCGCCTACCGGGGCCTCGACCTGGCCCGCGCCGACTGGCCCTCGACGCGGCTGACCGCCGGGGCGGGCATGACGCTCACCTACAGGTCGACGATCCCGCACACAGGAACGTTCAAGCTGTTCCTGACGAAGGAGGGCTACGACCCTGCGAAGCCGCTCAAGTGGTCCGACCTGCCGACCCAGCCCTTCGCGACGGCCACCGATCCGGCTCTGGTGAACGGCGCCTACCGGATCAAGGCCACGCTGCCGTCCGACCGCACCGGACGCCATCTCCTCTACACGATCTGGCAGAACACGAGTACGCCGGACACGTACTACTCGTGCTCGGACGTGGTCTTCCCCGCCGCGAAAAACACTGACGGATCCGCTGGTTCCGCCGGGTCCGCCGGGTCCGCCGGGTCCGCCGGGTCCGCCGGGTCCGCGACGCGCGAGCCTTCCGCCACGCCGACGAAGTCCGAGGCGGCGGAGACCAGCGCCGCGCCCTCACCCTCGAAGTCCCCGGCCGATGCGGGCGGCGCTCCCCCGCAGCCGTCGGAGACGGTGACCAGCGATCCCGGCGAGGCGGTCTCCTCCGCCACGTCCGACGACGACCGGGCGCCCGCGCTGCCCCTTGTGGCGGGCGGCGCGGCGGGGCTCCTGATCACGGCGGGCGCCGCGTACACGCTGCGCAGGCGCCGCTGACGCCCGCGAGCCCCCGCCAGGACCTGCCGTCCGCCGAAGATCACGTGACTGGTAGCGTGCGTCGCTTGGGTGGTTGAAGACCGGCTTGGGTGGTTGAAGACCGGCAGTCTCAGGAGAGCGGAACGTGCGGACCTGGCGGAGAAGTCTGGAAGCGGCCGAGGTGAGCCAGGGCGGGCTGCGTGACGACTACATGAAGGTCGCGCGGTTCATGCGGCGGCGGGAGCCGGCCGGCTATCTGGCGGTGCGCCTGATGGTGCCCGCGGACCATCAGCCGCATGTCCTCGCCGGTTACGCGTTCGCCTCCTACACCGACGACGTCTGCGACCGCGGCACGGTCGAGGAACGTACCCGGCGCTACGACGCGTGGGACGCGCAGGTGCGTACGGCGCTGGACTCGGGACACGCCGAACACCCGCTGCTGCGCGCGTTCCTGAACACCGCCGCCGCCCGTGAACTGCCGCGCCGGTGGGTCGACTCGTATCTGGAGGGCGCGCGGATCGACCTCGACTTCCCGGGCTTCGCCACCGAGGCCGACTACCAGCGGTACGTGGAACAGCTCACCTGGCCGTTCCTGATGATCACCTCGGGGCTGGCCCATCAGGGCGGCGGCAGCGCCGAGTTCGCCGCCGCGTGCCGGCTGTTCGCCGACGCGGCCCAGCGCACGGACATCCTGACCGACCTGCACGAAGACCTGCGCGGTGGGCGCCTGTACCTGCCCGTCAGCGATCTCGACCGGTACGACATCACGCGCGAGGACCTGGAGCGGGGCCGCGACCTGCCCGGGGTACGCGCGCTGGTCGCGGCCACCGCCCGCACCGCGCGCGCCACGCTCCGGGAGGCGGGCGTGCTGCTCGACCACTGCTCGGACGAACACCGGCGGCTGATGCGCTTCATCCTGGACCTGCACCACCAGCGCCTGGAATCGGTGACGACCCGAGGCGCCACGGTCACCCGCCGCCCCGTACGCGACCGCCCGGTGGCGTGCCTACGCCTGCTGACCCGCCGCCCCGAACCGGTCGGCGCCTTCTAGCGAGGCCCCTGAAGGCCCTGGCCTCCGTGCTGTGAGAGGTGTCGGTCGAAGAACCGGCCGGCGTCCTCTCCCTCGAACCACGGGGTCCCGGTGTGCCCGCCCGTGTTGGCGTGCAGCGTCTTCGCCTCGGTGCCGAAGGCGTCGAACAGGTCCAGGGCCCGCTGCCTGGGGTTCCCCTCGTCGTCCCACTGCAGCAGGAGCAGCAGCGGGACGGTGACCTTCCGGGCCTCCTCACGCTGGGCGTGGGGCACGTATCCCCCGGCGAAGAACCCGGCAGCGGCGATACGTGGTTCGGTCACCGCCAGCCGGATACCGAGGGCGGTCCACCCCGAGTACCCGACCGGGCCGCCGACCTCCGGCAGCGACAGGAGGGCGTCGAGAGTGACCCGCCATTCCGGGGCCGCCTTGTCGACCAGCGGCCCGACGAGGGACTCGAAGATCTCATCGACCGGCTCGCCGGCCCGCAGCGCCCGGCGGAGGTCGGCGCGGGCCTGTTCTTCGGCGGCGGAACGGGGCCGGTCACCGCACCCGGCGGCGTCGATGGAGGCCACCGCGTAGCCGCGTCGTACGGAGTGCCGGGCCCGGGCCACCAGCCGGGCGTCGCTCTTGGGCAGGCCGTTGTTGTGGGCCATGAGGATCAGCGGGGCCGGTGCGGCGGATACAGCGGATACAGCGGATTCGGCGGATTCGGCGGATTCGGCGGATTCAGGCGTCCAGAGGGTGCCGGGGATCTCGCCGAGGGTGAACTCGCGTGCGAGGACGCCGTCGTCGAGGCGCTGTTCGGACGTGAAGTGCAGTGTCGTGTCGCGCCTGGTCGTGTCGCGCCTGGTCGTGTCACGCATGGTCGGGCCTTTCGGGAGTGCTGCTGGACGGCGCTCCCGGACGATCTATCGCCCGACCGTGACCCCGGAGGAGAGCACCCATGTCGACAGTGATGTCACGGGTACCACCTCCTCCTTCTCTCGCACTCTCGCACGGCCTCGGGAAAGGTAGCAGTGGCCGCCGCGGGCCGCCAACGGGTTTTCACGGAAGCCGGTCGGCATGAACCCGCCGTCGTGAACCCGCCGGCGTGAACCCGCCAGCGGAGGCCGTCGGCGGAGGCCGTCTCACTTGCCGACGAGTCCCAGGTGCATGGTGTCGTAGCGGTCGCCATGCACGCCGATGCGGGCAGCCGTGGTGGCGTCGAGGTCCGCGATGTCGTCTGCGGACAGGGCGACTTGGGTCGCACCCGCGTTCTCCTCCAGGCGTTCCACCCGCAGTACACCGCAGCTCTGCGGAGCGCCGGTCGCTGACGGCCCGCTTCACCGAGGCCGAAGCGCACCGCGCTCCCGGCCCGGGGGCGCGGCGGCGGTGTCGATGATGCTGTCCAGCAGGGAACGGGAGCGCTGCAGGTCCTCGATCATGCGATCGATGCGGTCCCGCTCCACCGTCAGCTCGCTCACCAGGAACGCGTCAGCCGTCTCCGCCGGTCCACCGTCGCTGCGAGATGACCGCCGACGACATCCGCCGGACCGTCCGTGACTTCGCCGACGCCGCCCGCCGGGCCGTCGACGCGGGTTTCGCCGGAGTCGAGGTGCACAGCGCCAACGGCTATCTGCTCCACCAGTTCCTGACCCCCAACACCAACCACCGCACCGACGCCTACGGCGGCAGTGTCGAGAACCGCATCCGCTTCACCACCGAGGTCGTGGACGCCGTCGCCGACGACCTGTATCCGGCCCTGCTGACGGCCAACGCGGACAAGGTCCTGGCCTATCTGCACATCGCCTTCGCCACCCCGGCCGGCCGCTCTTCGCCCGGCTGCGCGAGCTCTGGACCGGCACCCTGATCGCCAATCCGGTCCTGCCGCCGGACCGGATCCCCGCCGACGGCGGCCGCAGCGCCGCCGAACGCCTCCTGGCCGCGGGCGCCGACCTCATCGCGCTGGGCCGCCCGTTCCTCGCCAACCCCGACCTGGTCGACCGGATCCGCACGGGCGCCCGCGTCAATGACGTACGCGCCGAGTACGCGATGTACACCGGCGGCCCCACCGGCTACACCGACTACCCGACGCTGCCCGCCTCTTCCGGCCTCCAGGCCCCGGGCCCTTCGGAGTCCGCCGGTTCGGTGATGTCGAGCGTCACCTTCGAGAGCGGGCAGCCGACGCATGTCAGCACGTAGCCCTCGGCCTTCTGCTCGGGTGTGAGGCAGGTGTGCTCAGGCTGCGTGACCTGCCCGCCGCGGATCCGCGCCATGCACTCGCCGCAGTTGCCGACCGTGCAGGAGTAGGGCATGGGCAGTCCCGCGGCGAGACCGGCGTCGAGCAGCGTCTGGCCGGGCTCGACCACGGTGGCCCCGACGAGACCCCCCTCCTTCTCGACCGTCATCTCCTGCGGTGCCGCGGCGGCGGGAGCGGCCACGCCACCGGTGAAGCGCTCCTGGTGCATGCGTTCGTCCGGCACGCCGAGACGCCGCAGGACGTCCTGGACGGTGTCCATCAGCGCTTCCGGGCCGCAGACGTAGTGATGTGCGCCGTCGTCCGGCAGGGACAGGCCGGTCACCCATCGGCGGACGCCGTCGGTGTCGAGCCGGCCGTCGCGACGGGAGAAGACATGGGTGACCGCCAGCCGCTCCGGACAGTCCCTCTCCATACGCGTCAACTCGTCGCCGAAGATGACGTCTTCGGGACTCCGGCTGCTGTAGAGCAGATGGATCGTGCCCGCCGCGCCGGGATCGGACAGGCGGGTTCGGATCATGCTCATCATGGGGGTGATGCCGCTGCCCGCCGCGATGAGCACCAGTTCCTCGGGTGCCTGTGCCGGGGTGTGGAAGGTGCCGGAGGGGCCGCGGACCGCGAGCTGGTCCCCGGGACGCAGACCGCGGTGGGCGTGCGTGGAGAAGAGTCCGCCCTCCACGTGCTTGACGGTGAGTTCCAGGTGCGTCGCGCCGGGGACGGAGGAGGCCGAATAGGCACGCCGTACCGGCACGCCCTCCAAGTCCGTTACCAGCGTGAAGAATTGGCCGGGATGGAAGTCGAACGGCTCGGCCCGGCCGGTCGCGTCCTCCAGGACCAGGGTTCGGACGGTGGGTGTCTCCTGGCGTATCCCGCGGACACGCACAGGCCGCAAAGGGGCTTCCCGCGCCGCGACTTGGGAGACGCTTCGCGAGGCGTCGCCGCGCTGAGCGGGGGCGTGGACGTCGCCATAACCCTCTTTGCGCAGTCCGGAGACGTAGGCGCGGTCGGCGGCCTTCCGCAGGAGGCGGGTCACGCCGGGCAGGGAGGTGACGAGCTTGATCAGCCATGCCGATCTGCCCCCGGAGTCAGCCGAGTTGGCGGCCAGGTGGGCGCCTCCCAGGGCCATCATGTCGGGTGTCCGGCCGTGAGCGGTCCGTGCGTCGGGTGTCCACAGCCGCGCGCCGGACACCGCCTCGTTGCCGCTCACCTCTGCGTACTCCACGTCGATGAGGAGGGCGAGATGCGGGGGCGTCCCTCGCAGAGCCAGTGTCCCCAGCAGCTCGGCGTCGTCGGTGATCGCGCCTCGCCCGTGGACGTGCAGTACACCGCTGCGGCCGGGGACGAGCGCGGCGAGGGAGAGCCGGTCGTCCTGCAGCAGGTTGTGCAGGCTGTCCGCGCGCTTGTTCCCCCTGCGGTCGGCGAGGACCAGGGTGCGGCCGTCCAGGATGCGCGCGACCGCCTGGCGGTCCCCGCGCGGGCTGGTGTCGGCGCCGTTGGCAGCGTCCCAGGTGGAGAGGGCCAGGAAGGGCGAGGCTGCCAGGAAGTCGCTCACGCCGGGGCCGGTCAGCGGACCCTCGCCCGCCACCGGCCCGGCTGCCGGGAACGGGGCGGGCGGCTCCCACAGGCCTGAGCGGATCACGGCCTGCGCGCAGTGCACGTACGCCTCGGTGACGTCCACGGCCGTCTCCCCGCCCCTGAGGGCGGATGCCGTGCCGTTGACGCGCAGCACCTCGCCCACACCGGGCAGCAGGAAGAACAGCGAGACCGGGCCGTGCGCGACGGCCGGACCGGGAACGCGGAACGAGAACCGCTTCTCGGAGTGGACGCGTGCGAACCCGGGCGCCCCGCCGACGAAGGTGGTCCGGGCGGTGCCGTCGGCACCCCGGTGGCCGAAGGCCGCGACCGGGCTGTGGGCCAGGACGTCCCGGCAGCCCGCGTCGAGGACGCCGATCTGCTTGCGCATGACGATCGCGGCGGGGCGGCCGACGACCGCGTCGACCTCGGCCGCGGACGAGAGCCGGTGCATGGCGTCCGGCCGGAGGGTGTGCTGGTGCATGAGAGTCCTTTTCAGCCGGGGGTGGACCGGGTCAGCGGGGAGGGCGGGCCGGGTCAGCCGGGGGTGGACCGGCCCAGTCGCCAGTAGCCGTTGAAGGAGATGTCCCGCTTGGGTACGCCGCGGTCGTCGACCAGGTGCCGCCGGACGCCCGTGGCCAGCCGGGACTCGCCGGCCACCCATGCGTAGAGGGGGCCTCCGGGCAGTTCGGCGTCGCGGATCGCCTCCAGCGCGCGGGCGCCGGGCCGCAGACTCTCGTCGTCACGGCTGAGCCAGTGGACGCGCACACCGGCCCGCGCGGGAACGGGCCGGACGTCGGCCGCGGTCGCCACTTCCAGGAAGACCGCGGTGGGTACGGGGTCCGGGTCGCCCTCCAGGATCGCCAGGACGGCGGGCAGCGCGCTGTCGTCACCCACCAGCAGCCGCCCCCGGGTGTGTGCGGGCGGCCGGTACGTGGTCCCCAGGTCGAAGATCCCGGCCTGGTCGCCCGGCCGGACCCGGCGCACCCACGCACTCATGGGCGAGTCGCCGTGCAGGGCGAACTCGATGTCGATCTCCTGCTCCGCGGGCCGCAGCCGCCGGACGGTCAGGTTGCGCACCCACGGGCGGGCCGTCCTGGGCATGAGCATCACCTGGACCATCCACGCCGCCTCGTTCGAGGCGGTCGGCATCCTCAGTTCGCTCTGCCCTTCCCTCGGGAAGAAGAGCCGGACGGCCTGGTCGCCGCCTGCCGGGACGAGGTCCCGCACGCCGGGGCCGCCGAGGGTGACGCGGGCGAAGCCGGGTGTGAGCAGCTCGCGCCGACGCACTTCCAACGTGATCGTCCGTCGCTCCCGGGGAACGCTCACCTGGGGGATCACGGACGTGCTCCGATTATCTGGCTTCGCTTGTTTGCGCAGGTCATGGCACTATTCTGAGTAAAAGCTCACCTCTTGGCTACTCGCTTTCCGCCGCCCGGAAGGACCGCCGGATGCCCTCCGACGAACGCCGCATCACCCCACGTAGAACGCCTCGGCAGGTGCGCGCCGAACTCACCCGTGAGCGCATCCTGAGTGCCGCTGCTCACGTTTTCGGCGAGTACGGCTATGCCGCGGGCACCACCAACCGCATCGCCGAACACGCCCGCGTGTCCATCGGCTCGCTCTACCAGTACTTCCCGAACAAGGACGCCATCCTGGCCAAGCTGCTGGTCCGGCACATCGACCGCGGCGGCTGGACGGGGGCCGACGAGCTGGACCTGTCCCCCGGCAGCCTGAAGGAAGCGGTGCTGGCGCTGGTCCGCGACGCGATCGACCACCATCGCGACGACCCGCAGCTCCTGCGGATGATGATCGAGGAAGCGCCGGTCTCCGGCGAACTGATCGAGGCGATGGAGCGGCACGGCAAGGACCGGGTGCGGCAGATACGCGACGTGCTCGCCCGGCATCCGGACGTCCGCGTGGAGGATCTCGACATGGCCGCGGAACTCGTCGTGGGAACGGTGGAGATGAACACCCACAAGCTCATGGCGAGCCCGCACCCCATCCAGGTCGAGAGGCTGGAGAGGGAGCTGGCCGCCATGATCACCCGCTACCTGAAAGGTGACCAGTAGCACGGCGGCCGACTTCGGCTCCGGCTCCGGCTCCGGCTTTGGCTCCGGCTTCGACTTCGGCTTCGGCTTCGGCTTCGGCTTCGGTGCGAGCCCAGTCGGAACCGGCGTTACGAGGGACTGCGCGCCGCGCTCTTCGCCGTGCCGCTCCCCGGGGCAGCCGGTGTGACGCCCGCGGTCCTGGGGCCGCGCGTTCCGCTTCCGGGTGCGCGCGAAGGGGAGGCCGAACCGGGTTCCAGCGCGTCGCGGACGGCGGTCAGGATGTCCTCCGTGTCCGCGCCGAGCGCCCGGGCGGCCGAGGTGAAGTCCCGGGCCAGGGTGGCGAGTCGGCCGACGTCGTGCGCGTGGGCGTCCGGCGGGAGCGGTGCGACCCTGGTACCCGCGCCGCGGCGGGTCCGGATCAGTTCGGCGGCCTCCAGCTCACGGTAGGCGCGAGCCACGGTACCCGGCGCCAGCCCCAGGTCCGTGGCGAGTTGGCGTACGGTCGGCAGCCGCTCCCCCTCGGCCAGCCTGCCGGTGCGGATCAGCGCGGCCAACTGGGCGCGGATCTGCTCGTACGGCGGCACCTGGCCGGTGGTGTCGACGCGGACGACGGGGTCACTCATCGCCGGAAGTCCCCTCGTGGGCCGACTCGTGGGCCGCCCCGTGGACCGCCTCGTGGGCCGCCTCGTGGGCCGCCTCGTCGTCGACCGCCCTGGGTGCCACGACGGTGGCCAGGGACCATCCGAAGCAGAACATGCCCAGCAGGCCGAGAGGGCAGATCGCCACGAGGGTGGCGGCGCCCAGCGGGCCCGCGCAGGTCTTGTCCGTGAGCGCGACGAACAGCATCAGGACGACGAGCAGCACCTGACTGGACACCAGCAGCCCCCAGGCTCCGGTGATGGCCCACGCACGGTCGCGGCGCTGCTGTTCGTCGCCCGTGCCGTCGGCGATGCGGCGCAGGGCCCAGACGCAGACCGGGGTCGCCACCGCGAGCGCGGCGAACATCGGGCCGCTGTAGTACAGGCCCGGCCAGGGGCCCAGGGAGGTGCGGATCCCCTCGCAGGTGACGTTGATGACGCTCCCCGCTCTGTCGGGCCGGTCGACGACGGAGGAGGCCGTGACCGCGCCGACCACCAGCAGAACGACGAGGAACGCCGCCTGCAGAAGAAGCAGGGGCGCCATCCGCGGCGGCACCTGGTCGCGGATCAGACGCGGGGCGAGACTCGCGGTGCGTACCGTCTCCTGAGGAGGCAGCGTGAGGGCGTCGCCGAGCAGCACACCACCCACCGCGCACAGCCCGAAAGCGGTGATGGCGAACACCAGGGGCAGCGCGATGTCCCCGCTGTTCATCGTGATCAGATGCTGTGCGGCCACGATCCCGATGGCCAGCCCGGACCAACGGGCGTAGTGGTCGGCATGATCGAGGATCCGGGACTGCAGTGGGACGGTGTCGAGCATCTGGAGATCCCCCGAACGAGCTTGTACCAATCGATGGGTACAAGATGGCTCCTGCCGGAGTGTTGTGTCAAACGCTCAGTACAAGACGGGAAGTCGGGCCGTGTGAAGCTGGGCACCGGGGCACCGGGCCGCCTGCCGCTGGATCTGGGACACAGGGCCGCGTGGCGCCGGATCCAGGACACCAGGGCAGAGCCGCCGGGACCGGCCTCCCGGGAGCCGGGCCGCCAGGGGCCGGGGGCCGGGCTGTCAGAGCCGGGCCGCGGGGGCCCTCGGGGTCAGGGCCCCGAGGGCGGCGTCCGCTCCGGTCAGCGCACCCGCCCCCGGGGCTTCAGCGGCACGGGCGGCAGAGCCGGTGCGGCGAGCGGGCCCCCGTCATAGCCCTTCACTTCGCCGAACCGCGACCCGGTCGCCCAGTCGGCGCGCGCCTGCTCGATCTCGACCTGGGACCGTCCGATGAAGTTCCACGACGTACTCACGCGCGTCGTCCAGGACCTCGTCGGCATCCCACTCGATCCTGTTCAGCAACGGGTGGACGCGATCAGGACCCGCGTGCCCGGCCTCCTCCGCCAGCGTCCAGCCGTTCTTGCGCTGCAGCGGGGCGACCAGGCCCCGCATGTAAGCCAGCGCCGACTGACGCAGTTCCTCGCGGTTGAACCTGTATACGAACCGCTCATGCAGAGAGTCCAGTTCACCCGCCCACAACCTGACACCACCATGGTCCCGACCCATAACCACACCACCAAGCGAACTGGCCAGCAGTCACGCCAAGCACCGTTGCAGTACTAGTCGTCGAAGCGATCTCCACCCATCTCTTAGCCACCCTCAAGGTCGACGACGCCGGGTGGGCAGCCCGCGACAACACCGCGGCGGCCGGCGACGGCACGTGGAGCATCTCCAGCAAGTGAATCGGGCGGGCCGCGCTGTCGACCGAGCCCGATGTCCACCTGTAGAAGAATCACCCGACCCTGACCAGGCACCGACTCCTGGGAACGAAGGCGAGTAGAGGGAGGCGGGAGGACGTACCAGGTTCAGGAAGCGGGGGCGAAGAGTTCCAGGGCGATGTTGTCGGGGTCGCGGAACTCCAAGATGAAGCCCATGCCGATGTCCTTGATGCCTTCGTGGTGGATGCCGCGGTTGTCCAGGACGCGTACCGCGGCCTCCAAGTCCTGCTTGCCGCTCACCGCGAGGCTGGCGTGGTCCAGGCCCACCCGGTCCTCGTCGAAGCGGTCCGAGGCGACCGGGCGCAGCCCGAGCAGGGAGTCGCCGATCTTGTAGATGACGCCGCCGAAGAGGAACGACAGCTCTTCGCGCTTCTCGGCGTCCGCGTCCGGAGGCAGCTCGAAGGCGACAGGCATGTCGAAGAGCTCCTCGTAGAAGGCGCGCGAACGGTCGATGTCGGTGACCGTAAGACGGACGTGCGCGAAGGCACGCGGGATGATCTTCATCCGGCCATCATGTGGCCTGACCGACGGAACCACGGCGAAACGCGCCCGCGCCACGCACCGATTCACAGCGATCACGCTGGCTGAACCGCTCCGGGATCGGTGGAGGCTCTATGCGTCGCCTCCAGCGACCGACTGGGGATGGTGTTGAGCGTGGTGGTGGCTCTCGTGCTCGTGGGGCGGGATGTCTCCCATCGCCGAGTGGAGGCGCTGGTTGTTGAACCAGTCGACCCATTCCGCGGTGGCGGGTTCGACGTCAGCAAGGCCGTGCCAGGGCTTGCGGGGTTTGATCAGCTCCGTCTTGTAGAGACCGATCTGGGACTCCATGAGCGCGCTGTCCAGAACATCGCCGACGGTGCCTGCGGCATCAGCTTCCCCTGTCGCCCAATCCAAGACCTCCATGATCAAGGTGTTGCGACGACCAGTTGAATTCCCCCTGACTGCCCGCATCCGAATGATGAACGAGACCTGGTCCAGTGGGAGTTCCGGCCCGGTCCCGGCGCCACAGCGCCATGTCGACGGCGCCGAGGACGAGCTTGGCCCGTTTGCTGGTGGCGGCGGACCAGCCCCCGAAGTCGCCGAGGAGATGGGAATTACACAGTCGACCGTACGGGTTCATATTGCCGAGGCCCGCCGGTCGTTGAAACCGCTCAGAGATGAACTACGACAGCTGGGCATCCTGCGGTTCGGCACCGAGATTCGCCGCAACGTCTGCACCACCCACGCGATCGAGTCGGTTGACGCCCGGATCCGTCGGAAGGTCAAGGCCTGCGGTCACTTACCCAGCGAGCAGGCCGCCCTGCAATGTGTCTACATGGCGATCATGCCCCTCGACCCCACCGGCAAAGGCCAGGCCCACTGCACCATGCCGACGCCGACACCGCCGTGTTCCTCGGGCCCGTGTGGAAACAGCAAGCCGCGTTCAAGGCGCCGGCCTGGAGCCGGAGGCGCAGCGCCTCTCCCTCGTCCGCATCCGTGTCGCCGTCATGTTCGTCGTCCACCGGCAGGACGTGCTGGACGATGAACTCCTCGACCGCGGTGATCAGTCTCTCCTGCGGCACCGTTCCGGCCTTGTCCGGTCTCTGCGGTGGGATCATGACCGAACTTCTCCACCGGCCTCTGGCTGGCGGTGCCGCATCGGACGTGCGGGCGCGACGGTCCACAACGGGTCACGCACGAGTCAACCGCGCCCCTTCGACGCCGAATGCCTTGAATCGGCCGAACACCGGCGCCGGGGGCCTCAACGGACGAGGCGAAAGGCGTTCCTGATCTCGTTGACCAACACGTCGGGATGCTCCAGGCCCGGGAAGTGACCGCCGTACTCCATCTCGTTCCAGCTGATGATGTTCCGGTAGCGGCGTTCCGCCCAGCGACGGGCGATGGGGAAGGGCTCGGCCGGGAACAGCGTGAACGCCGTGGGTGTGGTCACCGGTCGCGCGTTCTGTTCCTCCGAGCTGCGCGGCGACCAGCGCATTGCCTCCCAATACCAACGAGCGGTGGAGGCTCCGGTGCGGGTGAACCAGTACAAGGCTATATCGTCCAACTGCTGGGCCTGCGTGACACCGCCCCCCGCTTCAGGGCGGGTATCCGAGAAGCCGACGAGCGCCTCGCTCAGCCAGGCAGCAAGCCCAGCGGGAGAATCGACGAAGGAATAACCCAGCGTCTGCGGGAGCATGCCTTGGGCAATCACGTGAGTGGGGCCGGTCCTCAGGAAGGAGGCACGCTTGCCGGCGATGCGCTTTTCCGCCTCGTCGGCTGTCGCGGCGTCCTCCGGCAGAGGCCCGGCAAGCGGCATGGTCTGGTGCAGACAGGCCACCCGCTCCGGCACCAGCAGTGCCAGTTCCGTGCTGACGAACGCGCCATAGTCGCCGCCGTGCGCCCCGAAACGCTCATATCCGAGCCCGGTCATCAGATCCGCCCAGGCACGTGCGGTGCGCCCCGGGTTCCAGCCTCGTTCCTGGGGCCGCTCACTGAAGCCGAAGCCCGGCAGTCCCGGTACCACCACGTCGAAGGCGTCCGAGGCGGAACCGCCGTGCGCGACCGGGTCGGTCAGCGGCCCGATGAGGGTTTCGAACTCGAGCACCGAGCCAGGCCAACCGTGCGTCAGAACCAGAGGGAAGGCATGAGGTTCCGAAGAGCGGACATGCCAGAAGGCGATATTCAAGCCGTCGATCTCGGCCCGAAAATGCGGTATCGCGTTCCAGCGCTTCTCCACGGAACGCCAGTCGTGCCCGTGCCAGGCACCAAGCAAACTGCGCAGGCGCTCCACGCCGATGCCCTGTGTTCCGTCCCGAACCGTCTCCGGTTCCGGAAGCCGCACTCGGTCGAGGCGTTCGCGCAGGTCGTGAAGGTCGCCCTCGGGAAGGCGTATGGGAAAGGCTTCAATCTCCATGATGACCTCATTATAGTGAACATTACATACATGCGTCGTGGAGCATGTCGCGGAAGGACAGTCAGTCACATTGCAGCTTGCGACAGAGAGCACACGCGCCGGCCGGGAGTTGCCGCCTGACCGGCCGACGCGCTTTCGACATCCGCAGCCAGGCGCCACGCGGGGCACCAGTCGCACGTCAACCGCCCGGCGCCCCGCGGACAACACCCGGAGTCTCGACGGGTGCGACTGGCGAGCCGGGCATCCTCCACCCGGCCACCCACCCCCGCACGTCCTGCACCCATCCGCGTTGGCCGTGCGGACAACCAGCAGAGTACTACATAGAACGTTCGTTACGTTGAGTTCGGGCATCTACGAGGCCAACCTTGTGACTGGGCGTCGAGACAGCCCCGTTCCGCGAACCCAGGCGGGCGCCGACCCCCCGAACGACCACAGTCATCGCCCCTGACAGACAGGACGCGCCACGAAACCCCGCACCCATGGCGCACTCTCGTCACGACCGCCGCTTCTCCTGCTCGGCGTCACGACGGCCCCGGCAGAGCATGGGGACTACGAACCGACCGTCGTTCTCGCGATCGGGTCTCGGCCCAGTGCGGAGCACGCGGACAGACTCCCCCAACCCCCTCCCATCACAGGTCTCTTGGCCGCTCGACGCGGCTCGACCCCATGACATTCTCGCTACCCTCGGCGCCGATTACATCAAGCGCCGGGCCGACAGGGGCCATCAGGGCTCTGGTTCCGCGATCGGATCCGCGGCAAGCATCTTCGCGGATAATGAGCCCGTGCACGACAAACGGTGAGACGTCGAGAACCTCGGTGGTTGCTGTGTTCACGCCCGTCGTGTTGAGTGCAGATCTGCGGTCTGCTGGTGGGGCAGCAGGCTGGCGATGGCCTGGACGGTGACGCTCATGCCACAACGGGCCTGTCTCTGTTACCAGTTCAGCGATCGCATCGCCCGTCAGGCCCGTGATGCGACGGTTGTCGATGATCACTCCACGAGTCCTGTTCCCCACCACCCGACCATGATCAACCATCACGGGCTCAACTTCTCACCGCGTGTAGTGCACGAGCTCGTCAGTGGTGACTTTTCAGCTGGGCATCTCAATCACGATCTTTCCGAAGATGCCGCTGGCAGCTTGCGCCAGATAGGCGGCAGGAACATCCCCGAATTCGTAACGTTGGTGGATAATCGGGTGGAGATCGCGGTTTTCGATAAACTCCACCATATTGTGGTGCATTCGTCGACTGGCGCCGGCCACTCCACGCAAGTTGATCTGCTTTGCCAGGAGGCTACGACTGAGTGGCTTTGTGTCTAGCTCGAAGAGTCCGACGCTCGCAATTTCGCCCGTCTTACCTACTGCTTCCATGGCTTGTGGCAGGATTCCCATTCCAAGCGTGTCGACTACCTTGCGGACGCCACCGGTGCTACGAGCCACTTCAGCTGCCCAGTCCGGGGTGTTGACACTGTTGACTACGTCCACAACCCCCATGTCGCGTAGTTTTTCTACGTGGTCACTGCGACGTACGACCACATGAGCGTCAGCGCCAACAGCGACGCACAGCTGGACAGCGAACAGTGCCACTCCGCCCGTCCCCAGCGTCAACATCGACCCACCCTTGCCGATCGGGTGGTCGGCGAACATTGCGTTCCACGCGGTACCCCCCGCTATCGGCAGTGTGGATGCCTCCGCGGCGTCTAGGTTTTGTGGCGCACGTGCCAGGTGGTCCGCAGGTAGAACAATGTACTCCGCCAGAACGCCATCCAGATCGAGCGCTCCAAGTCCAAGGCCGAGATCGTCGACCGGTACTCCGTCTTCCCAACCGCGAACGCCGGTATTGGTTACCCGATCCCCGACAGCCCACGCGTCGGCGCCTTCGCCGATAGCGTCAACCGTGCCGGCAACGTCCGACAGCGGGATGAGGTTTCGGCCTTCAGTGCGGCCGTACCAGTTGGTCAAGATCAGCTGGTCTCGATAGTTGATCGACGCGGCCTCAACTTTAATCCTGACTTCGCCTCGGCCAGGCTCGGGGACGTTGGCTTCCTCTAGAACGAGGCCGGACGCCTCAATGACGCCAGCAGGCAAGATCCATCGCTTCATGCGGGAATATCCTCTTCTTGCGAGTTGTCATGACCAACTGCGTGTCGTTGGAACTCGGGAGGTCAGCTGCATTTGCACCCGGAGTGGTTGTCGAACCGGGGCTGCTCAACAGGCACGTGAGTCCAGGTGTCGATCGATCCCGGGTGCGTGAGAGCGTGTGGTAACCGTAGGAGACCACGGCCCGAGTGTGTAGCGGGCACTTTGGAGTAACCACCATGAGCATCCACCCCATCCTGGCCGACGCGGCCGAGACCGACGTCTTCACAGTTGACTGTCCGGCCAGGGAGATCCTCAACCGGCTCGGAAGTAAATGGGTCTCATTGATCATTGTCGCACTGGCTGACAGGCCGCACTATTTCGGCGAATTGCTCAAACGCATTGAGGGAGTGTCCAAGAAGATGCTTGCCCAGACTCTGCGCATTCTCGAAAGTTACGGACTGGTAGAGCGCGAGTCAAAAATATTTGGATCTGTCGTCAAGGTCCGTTACGGGCTCACCGAGCAGGGGACATCCCTCGTCGAGTCGCTGCTTACTGTCTACGCTTGGGCGCAACAAAACACCGAAGCGATGTTGTCGAACCAAGAGGCTTACCGCCGTACTGCATCACACAGGGGCGAGTAGCTTACTGTGTGTCAGCTGGTAGACCAACGTCCAACACTTCGCGGGTTCTTGCGCTATCAATCAGGCTTCTCCATCTTGATCAGTTGGTGAGCTTGAGGAGCGACGACAGCTCGGACGATGGCGGTGATTCGGAATAGGTGCCTGGCGTACCTGCCCCGACCGACAAGGACGCGGCGGTGCCGGCCCTCTGAGCCCACACCGGCACCCATCCGTGCATCCGTCGTCCAGCGACGGAAGCACAGGGATCAGCCGAAGCCGGCGAATCCCCCGGCCCACACCCGAAGTGGCCGCAGGACCAGCGCCCCGCCGATGGACGAAAAGGATTCACCGGGCGCATCTGACTGCGTTAGCGTTCTGGCTGTGACTGCTGAAGATCCAAAGGACCTGGTTCGGCGCGGGTACGACGCGCTCTCTCAACGCTATGACGAAGCGTACGGCTCGGACACGAAGTACCCGTCCTGGATCGCCAGCCTGAACGCGCGGCTCGGAAAGAGCAGCACCGTGCTGGACCTGGGCTGCGGCAGCGGAGTACCCCTCGTTCGTGACCTGGTCGCGGCAGGACACCACCTCACCGGCGTCGACATCAGCGAGGTCCAGATCCAGCGGGCTCAGAAACTGGTGCCGCAGGCCGAGTTCATCCGGGCCGACGCCACATCGGTGGACTTCCCGGATGAATCCTTCGATGCCGTGGTATCCCTCTACGCCCTGATTCATATTCCGCTGGACGAACAGCTTCCGCTCCTGGGAAAGATCGCAACATGGCTCCGGCCTGGTGGCTGGTTTCTCTGCAGCACCGGCCAGGACGAGTGGACAGGCCTGGACGAGAACTGGCTCAACAGCGGGGTAGCCATGTGGTGGAGCCACGCGGACGCCGACACCAATCGTGGCTGGATCACCCAGGCGGGGCTGACGGTCGAGCAGGAGGAACACATCCCGGAAGGGGATGGCGGGCATGCGCTGTTCTGGGCACGACGTCCCCTGTGACCGCAGAAACGCAGCCAGGGCGAGCACGGTCCCGCAGCGGAACGCTGCCACGCCGTCGCAGACGGCCTTGTCGTTGCACGTCACGACGTCCGCGACCGCATCAGCGGCGGCAAGACGATACGTCACCCGCACCTCGGAGACATCGGCATCGCGTGGGGCGCCTGTCCTGTCCCACGGACACAGGGCGTGTCGCTCATCCTCTTCCCCGTGCCGGGTCACGAGGACCACCTCGGGCTCCTCCGCTCCCTGGCAGCAGAAGGCGATCGCCGGCAGTGCATCGCGATTGCAGGCCGCTGCAGCTACACCGCGACCACCACGCTCAACTGCCTTATGCGCCTGCTCCCGCCAGACCGGGGTCTTCGGCGACTGACACACCACTCTCCTGGTGTGCGGGGACGGAGAAAGGACGTGCCCACGGCCGCACAGCGATGCCGATACTTCACAGCGCCTCAGTCAGCGAACGCCGCCGCATACGAGGCCGCGCATGTCTCGGGGGTCACGAGTGATGTGACGATGTGGCCGCCGACGGTCATCGATGGGACGAGCGGCAGATGGCACACCCTTTCGGAGCTCGCTCCAGCCAGTTGCTCGGCGGGCATCAGGGTCCAGCCGTTGGGGTCCCGGCCAACCTCGAACACCACGTTGACCATGTTCCCAACGGGAGGCCGCGATGGAGCCATGGGCAGAGCGGCCAGGATCGCGTCATGCAACGGCGGGTCGCTGTCACGGGCAAAGAGCCGCAGACCGTGCAGATCGAGGTCGCGCAGACTGACCGCGGCCTTGCCCACGGCGGGATGTTCGCGCGAGAGCACCGCGTGCAGCGGCTCAGACCAGGCGCGCACCACTCTCACCGCCGTGGACGTGACCGCGCCTCGTACCAGTGCCAGGTCCAGTTCGCCGTCGCGGACGGCGTCGAGGCGTGCGGTCACCGGCAGATCGACCAGTTCCGGTTCGGCGGGACGTTCATGGTCGCGCATGCGGCCGACCGCGCGGTCGAGCCGCGAGTTGGCGCACGACGCCACTCCGATGCGCAGACGGGTTGCGGGCTCCCCCGCGACCACCCGCACACGCGCCGCTGCGGCGAGGGTCTCACGCGCCGCAGCGAGCACCCGTGCGCCCGCCGGAGTGAGCCGCACCCTGCGTGAGGTCCGGTCGAGCAGACGGACTCCGAGGTCCCGTTCGAGGCGTGCGATCTGCTGGCTCACCGCTGACTGCACGATGCTCAGCCGTTGCGCCGCCCGCCCGAAGTGCAACTCCTCGGCAACGGTCACGAAGTACTGCAGCGCTCTCAGCTCCATCGTCATTATCTATCACACGATGTGATCGCTGCTGAGCGTCACTGCTCCTTGTTCCTGCCGCCCCCTCCGACTTCGATGGGTACGAGCCCACGGGCGCCGCACCGCTGGTCAACGAGCCTGCAGGCGCATCACCACGAACACCAGTGGCATGCGGATGAGTTACACGGCGCACGCTCCACCAATACCAATGATCCTGAAATGAGCAATAGCCATGGCCTACGACCTTCCTGCCCTCCATGTCACCGTCACCGCCGGCGTCGCCACCGTCACGCTCGACAACCCACCGCTAAACCTCTCCGACGGCACGCTGCTACCGTCACTGCGCCGATTCGTCGCCCAGGTACGCGGTGACGCAGAGGTACGGGTCATCGTGTTCGAGAGCGCCGACCCGGACTTCTTCATCGCTCACGGAGACATGCGCTTCGTCACCGAACCCGACGTCCTGGCCGCCGCCGGTGCCGCAGCCATGGCCGCCAATCCCGAGGCCGAAGTCCCCCCAACCCTGAACCTCATGCAGGTCGTGCACGAAGAAGTGCGCTCTCTTCCCCAGGTCACGATCGCCAAGCTCACCGGTCTCGCCCGAGGCGGCGGGAACGAGTTCCTGATGGCGCTCGACATGCGCTTCGCCGCAATCGGCAAGGCCGGTCAGGCGCAGCCCGAAGTTCTCATGGGCATCATGGCTGGTGGTGGCGGCACGCAGTACATGACTTCTCTCATCGGACGAGCACGCGCACTTGAGCTCCTCCTCGGCGCGCAGCTCGTCGACGCCGAACTCGCCGAGCGATACGGCCTGGTCAATCGTGCCCTTCCCGCCGACGAAATCGATGAGTTCGTCGCCTCCCTCGCCCGACGCATCGGTGCCCTCGACTCAAAGATCATCGCCGCGGTCAAGACCGCCGTGAACGCCGCGGCCACCTCAATCACCTTCGAAGGACTCAGCACCGAGAACTCGCTCCTCACCCCCCTCTTCAGCGCCGACGCCTCCGCTCTGACACACAAGTTGCTCGCCGCTGGCCTGCAGACACGCGAAGGCGAACGCAACCTCGAAGCCATCCTCAACCAGTTCTAGACGTAGCCGTGTCGGTGCAACGCACGTCGCGGTGCGGCACATCGACACGACCCGCGCACGCGCGTCCCGAGCGGCTTCGCGTAGGCGACTTGGTCGGCGCGACAACAACATGGAACGTGCGGTATTGACACTGGCGGAATTCGAGCCCACCGATAGGAAGACAGAACGTCAAGCCTTGAAGAGGGATGCGATATGTAGCCGTGTCCGGCGAGCACACACCTCGACCGGCCCCGGCACGTTCGCTGGTTCGCCACTGCCCTGCGCACGGCATCAGCAATCGCGGTTCCAGACGCTTCACTTGCCCCTGGAGCCTCCCCGTGAACGGCCTGGCCATCGACCACACTGGCATGTTCGACATGGCACTGAACCTGCTCGCCACCCAGGCAGTGCATGTGGCCGCGGAAATGTGGATCGCCGACCACCTCGCCAGTGGACCCGCCGACACGACCCTGCTTGCAAAGACCACCGGAGCACACGAGCCATCGCTGTACCGACTGTTGCGGCTGCTGTCGAGCGTCGGCTTGTTCATCGCGACCGCTCCGCGCACGTTCGCGACGACATCCAAAGCGAATGTACTGCGGTCGGACGTACCCGGCTCGCTGCGGTCATTCGTACTGCACACCCTTGGCTTCCTCTACCCGGCCCGGGGGGAGATGGCACATTCGGTACGCACCGGGGAGGAGGCGTTCACGAAAGCGTTCGGTAAGCCGGTGTGGCAGTACCACGCCGATCGGTCGGAAGCGAACGACCTGATGAGCCAGGTGATGTCCCACGAGTCCGAGGTCATGATCGACGGCTTGACGACGGCCTACGACTTCAGCCCGTTTCACCCTCGAACGCATTCACGAGCGTATCCGGTGCGTCGTAGTCACCGTGGCAAGTTCGCACGACATGGGCGTTGAGCCCGACAGCACGGCCCAAAGAACGAACCACGGCGGTCACGTCACCGGCGGGACACCGAGCCAACAGCCGGTCGACGACCCGCTGTCCGAGAGCCCCCGACGCGGCCGACACTGCAACCACTGAATTCTCCGCTTCCGCCGCCGCTTCCGTGCGGATGCGGCTCCATCAAGTCAACCGTCGCACCCTGACCGATGTCGGCGTCGAGCCTCAACGCATTTACACCCGCCGCTCGGCCGGTATCTGCCGTGGTTACATCCACGTGCTTCCGTAGGTGCTCGGCGTCGTACACAAGTCGGCACGCAGATTTGGACGGGCCATCGAAGCAGCGTCACCAGCCACGATACGGCGCTTGTCGAGACCGGCCGCATCCTCGCCGAGGCGAACAGTGCCATTGAGGACTCCGAAGACAGCGGTCAGACCGCTCGGCCCTTCCACGACCACCGTTGCACACACGTGACCGGCCGCCTCGGCACGGCCGAGGAATTGCTCCGCGTCGTTCTCTTCGTACGGGGCCAGCTCAGGATAAGGACCGGGCGCTGTAACGGCCTCGGCCTCATCGCTTCCCGACGACCACTCGGCGAGCGCCTTCTCCACCGCGAGCCAGCGCCGCTTCCGCTCTCTGACGTCACCGCCACACGCCCGTACGTAGGCAAGTGTCACCTCAAGCGTGGGCAGCCGATCTCCCTTGGCGGCCTCCGCGAGCGTACTGGCGGAGAGGTGGGCTTCCCTGGTCAGGGTCCGATCTGGCCGAGGCCACCGACCCGGGGCGGCGCTCACCGCCGGCCTCACTCACCAGTGCGTCCGTCACGCCGCGGCCACTGTCCCCGCCGGTAAGCGGTCGGCATCAGCTCGTTTCGTCACAGGCCTTACGCACCGCCGCCGGAACAGCTGTAGCCATTGAGGGTCACAGTCTCAGCGGAACTGATCTTGTACCACCCCGGGCCCTCCCAGGTGATCCCTCCCTTCGTCGTGGCCCGGCAACCGGTCGGTACCTCGCAGTAGTTCATGCCGATGCCATCGTTGTCGTTGGCCGCACCCTGGCACAACGACGTCCGACGCGGACGGACGGGAGCCGGACGTTCCCGGCGAGCCGTCGCCCTCGGGCCCGTCGTCGCGGACGAGGATCGCGCATCCGCACGGACTACGGCCGACGCTCTCGGGTCCCCGTGGTCGGTCCGCCGGCTGCCGTGAGGCCCCCAGCTCGACAGCTTGGGGAATTTTCCCCGCCCATTACCCACCCCGGAGAATCAGAAATGCGTTAACAAAAAGTCAATCGTCGTTTAAATAATGTCGATTGCCGGGCTTGAGGGTGCGCCGTTAACCTGCTGGAAACAGGGATTGCCCCCTGGGTTTAGCTTCTCGCGAGAACACGAGATAAAGGGGTGCGAACATGCCGCAGGAAAGTTTGCGCGGAGTGCGCGTCATTGACTTCACTCACATCGTCGCGGGGCCTGTGTGCACCATGACACTCGCCGATCTTGGTGCCGACGTGGTGAAGGTCGAACCACTCAAGGGCGAGCAGGGCCGCCGGATCGGACCGCCGTGGCTGAACGGTGAAAGCGTGGTCTCTCTCAGCTTCAATCGGAACAAACGCAGCCTGGCCGTAGATCTGAAAACCGAGGCAGGAATTGAGGCCATCAAAAGAATAGTACGGCGCGCCGATGTCGTGGTCGAAAGCTTTCGGCCAGGAGTGATGCAGAAATTCTGTCTGGACTATGCGTCGCTCTCTCGCGAGAATCCTGCGCTGATCTACTGTTCGATCTCGGCCTTCGGACACGAGGGGAAATTTCGCGATCGCCCCGGCGTGGACGGCATCATGCAAGCCGTTTCCGGCCTGATGAGCACATTGGGGGAACCGCTGTCGGGACCGGCGAAAGTACAGATCCCGGTTGCCGACATGGTGACGGGCTACCTGGCGGCCATCTCCGTGCTCAGCGCGATGCACCAGGCACGTGACGGGCGCGGCGGCCAGCACTTGGACGTCAGCCTCTACAACGCCACCATCATGCTGCAGCAACTCGGATACGCCTCCTTCTTCGCCACGGGCGCGGACGCCAAGAAGATCGGCAGCGCCGCACCCTATGCGGCACCGAACGAGGCTTTTCCTACCAAGGACGGCTGGATCATGGTGGCCGCCTACGACCCGGACCGCTGGTCCGCCCTGTGTGAACTCCTCGGTGACACCGGCCTCACTTCGGACACTCGCTTCCTGACGAACACCGACAGGGTCGCCAACCGATCCGAACTGCGGGAACTACTCAGCGTGCTGTTCGAACAGCGCCCCACTGAGGACTGGCTGTCCGTACTCCCTGAGCGAGACATCCTCTGCGCGCCCGTCTCCAGCTACAGCGAGGTCGTGGCATCGGCCGAATACACCGACAGCCGGATCGAGACGGCCTTCGAACATCCCATCGCCGGCAGCGTCCGGTTGCCCGGATTCGTCCTCGGCCCCTCACAACCGCCACCGGACCGGCCCGACGCCCCGCCACCCATGGTTGGCGAGCACTCCCTGAACGTACTGACCGAGTACGGGTTCAGCCAGGGGGAATTGGACGATCTGCTGCGGCACGGGGTTGTGGCCACGCCCGCTTGCCCCGTGCCGAGCACACCTCGGAACAGGGAGAGTCAGCCATGAGCCACAGCCCGGTGAAGGAAGAACTCAGGGACGGCGTCGTTGTGATCCAACTGGCGTCGGACAACCCGCTCAACCCGCTCACCGACGTCGTCGTCGACGCCCTGGTCGCCTCACTGGCCCGCGCCGACGCCAACCCGGAGGTCCGCGTCGTTGTGATCACCGGTTCCGAGAGGGCCTTCGCTGCCGGAGCCGATGTGAAGGCCATGGTTCCGCTCAGTTTCGGCGATGCCTTCCAGCAGAACTACATAGGACGCAACTGGGATGCCATCCAACGGGTGCGCAAGCCGCTGATCGCAGCCGTCCGGGGGTACGCGCTCGGCGGCGGCTGCGAGCTCGCGATGATGTGCGACATCGTCGTGGCAGGAGACACCGCCACCTTCGGTCAACCGGAGGTGCTGCTCGGCATCATCCCCGGCGCAGGCGGCACCCAGCGCTTGCCGAGGGCAGTGGGAAAGTCACTGGCCATGCGAATGTGTTTGACGGGAGAGCCGATCACGGCCTCCGAAGCACAGGCAGCCGGCCTCGTTTCACAGATCGTGCCCGACGAGGACGTGCTCGCCGCCGCGCGAGACACCGCTCAGGCGATCGCCCGGCACTCCTTGCCTGTCGTCACGGCCATCAAGGAGGCCGTGAACCGCTCCTTCGAGGGCGCCCTCGGGGAGGGGTTGCTCTTCGAACGCCGCCTCTTCCAGGCCGGCTTCGCTCTGCGCGACCAGAAGGAAGGCATCACAGCGTTCACCGAGCGACGCGCCCCGTCGTTCGCGGACGAGTAGGCGCTCCGCCCCTTCCGCAGACGGAGAGAGGAACATGGACACCAAGAACTCGCTCATCCAAGAAGAGCTCGCCGAGGGGGTACTCACTCTCAGCCTCAACGCGCCAAAGACGGGCAACGCCCTGGACCTGGCCATGACCCAGGCCCTGGCCGACGCCGTGGAACATGCCAACACCATCCCCGGCCTGCGATGTGTCCTCCTACGCTCCACCAGCCGCCACTTCTGCACCGGCGGCAACGTCAAGGACATGGACGACGGCTCGGATCTCATGAGCGGCACCGTCGCAGAAGTTCGCGACCGACTGCGATTGGGTCTGCATCGCATCACCCGCGCGCTGAGAGCTCTGGAAGTACCGTCGATCGCTGCCGTCAACGGCGCGGCGGTAGGAGCCGGATTCGACGTCTCACTCATGTGTGACCTGAGAATCGCCGGCGAGAACGCACGGTTCGCCGAAAGCTTCCTGCGGCTCGGACTGGTGTCGGGGATCGGCGGCGCATGGTTCCTCACCCGGCTGGTGGGGCCGGCCAAAGCCATGGAATTGACGCTGACGAGCGAGTTCTTCGACGCCCGCACGGCTTTGGAGCTCGGCATCGTCTCCCAAGTTGTCGCCGCCGATCAACTGGATGACGCGGCGCGTGCCCTGAGCGAGCAGATCGCCGCCGCACCCCCCACAGCCGCCCGGATGGCCACTCAGCTGGTACGCCAGTCCGCCGAACTTTCGCTTCCTGCTGCTCTGGAGCTGGCCGCGGGCCTCCAGGCGATGCTCCTCTGCGGCGACGAGCACAAGGCACTCGTTCGCCAGTTCCTCGCCGACCAGACCGCACGGCGCCGCGACCAGACCCGCTGAGGGTGTCCGTCCGCGCCGCCGCGCCATGGCCGTGAGCCGCCAGGGGGCCTCCCCGTATCGCCGTCGGGCGCACCACGACCGGCCAGCACGTCACGGCGTGCCGGATCGCCCGCATACGCCCAGAGACGAAGACACGCCGGTGCCTTGCGACGCACCGCATCCGACGCCACGCGCTGATCCACCGGGAATCACGGGACAGCCCTTGGCCACACGACGCAGGAAACGCGACACTGCAATAAGGAGATCGCCGTGAAACATGCGAACGGGACGGCAGCGTCCGGCGACCGGAGCCTGGCGAAGATCATTGCCACCTCCGGCATCGGCACCATGCTTGAGTACTACGACTTCTTCGTCTATGTGGCCCTGACAGCCACGCTCACCCACCTCTTCCTTCCTACCGAGGACAAGGTCGTGGCCACGCTGCTGAGCGCGGCGACCTTCGGCGTCTCCTACCTGGCCCGGCCCCTGGGAACCGTCATCTTCTCGCCTCTGTCCGACCGGATCGGCAGGAAGAAGACGTTCGTGGTCACCCTGGCAGTGATGGGCACGGCCACCGTGGCGATCGGGTGTCTTCCCACCTTCGATTCCATCGGCATCCTGGCACCTGTCCTTCTGCTGACTCTGCGCATCGTCCAAGGCGTCGCTCTCGGCGGTGAGTACGCTTCCGCGGTGGTGTATCTGGTCGAGCACTCGCCCAGGAAGAAACGCGGAATGATCACCAGCGTGCTGCAGAGCACGGCCAGCCTCGGTCTTCTGCTCGCCTTGGCGCTCTCCACACTGTTGAAAGTCACGCTCTCCGTCGATGCCTTCAACTCCTGGGGCTGGCGTATCCCCTTCCTCGTCTCGGCGCCGATCGTCGCCGTCGCCACCGTGATTCGCATGAACATGAAGGAGACGCCGGCGTTTCTTGAGATGAAAAAGGCGGGTGAACTGGCCGAACGGCCGCTGGCCACCGCGATCAAGGGCTGGGACGCCTGGAAGTCGATCCTGCTGGCGACCTTCGGCGCCCAGGGCGCCACGTCCGTGGCGCTCTACACGTCGATCGTCTACATGCTGTACTTCCTGCACGACGTCGTGCAGATCGACGCCAACACCGCGAACGTGTGTCTGGCCGTGGGCATCCTGATCGCGGCGCCGTTCTATCCGGTCTTCGGACGGCTTTCCGACCACATCGGCAGGGCCCGCGTGATGGCCATCGGGATCGTCATCTGGATGTGCGTCGCCTACCCCGCGTTCGCGGGCATCCGTTCCGCGGCCTTGAACGGCACGTGGACAGCGGTCTCCGCTCTGATCACCGTGCTCGCCGTTCTCACCGCCATGATCATGGCCCCGCTGCCCGCCTTCATCTCCGAACGCTTTCCCCCACAGACGCGCACCACGGGGTTCGGCATCGCGCAGCAACTCGGGAACATCCTGTTCGGCGGTTTCCTGCCCCTGATAAGCCTTTCCCTGGTCAACCTCACCGGCAACCAACTGGCCGGCGTCGCCTACTCGATCGCCTCGCTCGTTCCCTGCCTCGTGGTGACCCTGGTCTGGGGCCTGAAGCAGGACCAGCCTGCCGCGACCGCACCACAACCGGAGTCGTCACCGGGCTACGCCGTGCGGTGACACCCGAAGCGCGGGCAGGTCTTCCGCGCACCCTAAGGGCTGTCCGGGTACCGATGGAGAACCGTCGACGACGCGCCGCCCATCGGTACCCGCTCCTTCAGGAACCCGGTCCGATGACGGCCGCCCGGCCTCCGAAAGGCCGGGCCTGTCCGTGTCCCACCATCCGTGTCCCCTCGTCAGGCTCGGCGGGACACTGCTCGGCGCCCATTGCGCATGAGGAGCCACAGCACCAAAGAAATGCCCGTGACCGCACCACTTCTTCCGTGCAGAGAGTGCACTAGCATAAAACCATGGCATTGTCCCGCCGCGATCAGCTGCCTCCGCTCAACCCGACAAGGGTGTTCGAGGCGACCGGTCGGCTCCTCAGCGTCACCAAAGCGGCAGACGAACTGTGCGTGACTCCTGCGGCAGTCAGCCGCCAAGTACGTGCCTTGGAGGTATTTCTCGACGTCAAACTCTTCAATCGCATTCACGGGCGCCTGGAACTCACTCCCGCCGGAGCCAGGTACCTGGCCGACATCACTCCGCTGTTCGCGGCTCTCCTCGCGGCAACCAGATCTGTTCAGTCCAGCATCGGAAACCGCGCGCTGCTACGCATTCGGTCTCCGGCCACCTTCGCGGTCCGCTGGCTCATACCTCGTCTCGCCGGGTTCCACCAGGCCAACCCCACCATCGAGGTGCAGCTGAGCACCTCGTCGGCTCCACTGGACTTGAAACACGAGGACGTGGACGCGGGCGTCCAGTTGGGCGACGGCTCCTGGCCCGAGACACACAGCCAACAACTCATCGCCAATCTGCTGGTTCCGGTGACCTCCCCTTCGTATCAGAGGGCTACGCAACTCGTTCGGTCCGAACAGTTGCAGCAAGAGGTTCTGCTGCACACGATGGCCCGCCCCGATGACTGGGCCCTGTGGTTCGAAGCGGTCGGCCTCGACACGGCACGGGCCTACAGCGGAATGAAATACGAGACTTCACTCCTGGCGTATCAGGCGGCAATCGAAGGCCACGGCGTTGCCATCGCGCAGAAATCCCTCGTCGCGAAAGAACTGGCGGACGGAACCCTCGTCACACCGATTCCGTTCGAGCTCGATTGCGGAAAGCACACCTATTACTTCGTATGGTCCACCAGAAGGCCCCAGCCGCCGGCTCTCAGCGCATTCTGCGCCTGGCTGCTGAACGTGGACTGGTGATGTCGGGTGTACGGGCCCGGGAGGGGGAGGCTGCCCGTCCAAGGTCGAGAAGGCCCACCGACCTTCGAGGTGCGGTCTCGGCAGACTGACGCCCCTGATCCCCCCCGGCAGCACGTGTGCATCGGATACACCCGGGTCGGTGGCCTGGCCGATAAGGGCCGGGTACTCCGTCGCAAAGTCGCGGACGGGCTGATCAGCGCAGGTCGAGTACCGCCTTCCCGATGGTGGCGGCGATGTCTCGCATGACCGACTCCAGATCGCGCTCGCCCGCCGGGGTCTGCACGCCGTGTTTCAGAGCCTCGGTCATGAGTCGGGCCGGCAGTTCCCCGCGCACCAGCTCGGCCCAGGCGTCGTCCTCCGCCCGCAGGCCATCGGTCAGGTCCGCCGGAGGAACCAACCGCTTGGCAGCGGCGATGAGCTCCGGGGACAGCCCGGCGATCTTCTGCGCCACCCCGTCGACGAACGCGTCCAACTCGGCCGCCGGCACCGCGCGGTTGATCCACCCGTAGGCGGCAGCGGTCTCCGCGTCCACCAGATCGCCGGTGAGCAGCAGCTCCAGCGCCCGGTTGCGCCCGACCCGTTCGCGCAGGTACTGCGTGCCTCCGCCGCCCGGAACGATGCCCATCAGCACCTCGCTCTGGCCGATGCCCGCGGTCTCCCGCGCGGCGAAGGTCATGTCCGCCGCCGCGACGAACTCGGCGCCGCCGGCTCGTGCCTTGCCCGCCAGCTTGACGATCGTCACCTGTGGCTGGTGGCGCAGCAGCTCTCCGACCCCCTGGAAGAGATTGGCGTCCGGGTTGCGGCCCGCGATCTCCCGCAGCTCGTCCATCTCGTCGAGGATGTGGATGTCGACGTGCGCGATGAAGAACTCGGGATGGGCGCTGGAGAACACGATGACACGGACCAAGCCGTCGTCCCGAAGCGTCGCGAGAGCGTCGTGCAGTTCGCGGATCAGGGTTCCGGAGAGCACGTTGACAGGGGGGTTGTCCAAGATGATCCGCGCGACTCCGTCGTCCAGGCCGACGCGCAGGGTCGTGTAGCGGTCCAGGTTCATAAATGGTCCAAGGTTTGCGGTGAGCACGTAGGTTTGTGATGCATACCAACCCTGGAACCTGTGTCGCGAACGGTCAATAACGCACTTGTCGACAACTAAGGATCATGATGGATACCACCCCCTCGCCCCTGCCGCCCCGTGGCGCTCCGCGGTTCAGTGCCGACTGCCCGAGCCGGCCCATCCTGGATCAGATCGCCGACAAGTGGTCGATGATGGTCCTGACGGTCCTGGAGCGACCGACGCGGTTCAACGAGATCAAACGGCAGCTGGAGGGTGTCACGCAGCGGGTACTGACCCAGACGCTGCGCAGACTCGAACGCAACGGCATGGTCCGGCGCCGGGTGCTGGAGACCTCCCCGCTGGGCATGGAGTACTCCCTCACACCTCTCGGTGAGTCCTTCCGCGGTCCCTTCACGCGCCTGCACGAATGGACGATCGAGCACAGCGACGAGGTCATGTCGGCACAGCACGAATACGATGCCCGGCCGTCGCGGCAGTAGCGCCCGAGCAACCAGTCGACTGTCTCGGACACCACCAGGCGTGGACCGGCCGCTCGGGATCGATGGCACGGGTCACTGTCACGCGGCGACTCGTCACCGGCCGGGTCAGAAGCCGGGCGGCGAACTCGTGAACAGAAACCTGGCGGGGTCGTCGCTGTAGTTGAACCACTGGTGCGGCACGGTGGCGGCGTAGTACACGGTGTCACCGGCGTCCAGCAGGTGTTCGCGGCCGTCGATCACCATCCGGATGGTGCCCTCGATAACGTCGAACCCAAGCACCGGATGGCCAGAGTCGCCTGCCGGATCCATCAGCACCGGCTTGCCCAAGTGCCGCCCAATATCCCGGAGCAAGCCACAGAACACATCCAGTTGCTCCTGACGCTGCAACTCCCGTAGATCGAGGTCGAAGTCGATCTCGTCATCGGCATGGAAACGGAAGATCGCCAACACATCAGCAGTCATCAGCCAAACCCGCGGGTCCGCGTACTCCGGATCCGCAGAGCGGGCCAGCACAGCCTCCGCCCGCGGCCCCGGAAGCGCCGTCGCGGCTTCGGAGTACTGACACTCCCGGCCCCGCTCAACGACAAGATCGAGAACGGACTGCCAAGCCTCCACCGAAGCATCCGGGACACGCACATCCGGCAACGACCCATCAGATCCGCATCGAAGAAACAGCTCACGTCGCCCCACAACAGATCAACCACACCGCCCTGCTGCCCGCCTACCCGACCCAACGCAGCCCCTTTTCCCTTGACCAAAGAGATAGGGGCACCCCCCCGGCTCACCCGTTCGCCACCAACGTCGCGCAACCGTCAACGGCGCTCGGCCACGCACGTGGTCGATGCGTCAGGCGGTCAGACCGGCGCTGACCTTCCAGATGTGTTCGCAGGTCGAGGATGCCTTTCGCAAATCCTCGCGGGACTGCTGCGAGGCGTGGTAGAAACTCCGCTCGATCATCCAGCACAGGGCGCGTGCCATCGGCGACGCCTGGTCCGGTTCGGTGCCGGGCTGAACGCCGGCCCGTTCCAGGACAGCGGTGATGGCTGTGGTGAACGCGTCAGCCGTACGACTCCACAGCTCGCCGATCTCGGGCACGGTCAGTGACAGATCGATGGCCGTACGCATGACCAGGCCGTGCTCGGTCCACAACTCGACCGTACGCCGCATGGCCGCTGCGATGGCCTCGCGCGGCTCATCGGTCCGCGCGGCGGCCCGGGACCGCTCCCACAGGTGCTCCACGGTCCGGGCCACCAGCGCCGTGACCACTTCTTGCTTGGAGCCGAAGTAGAAGTACAGAGCGCCACGTGTGATGCCGGCGCCCTGGGCGATGTCGCCGACGGTCATGGCTTCGTAGCCCTTCTCCGCCAGCAGAGCTTCGCAGGTGTCCAGGATGGCCCGCTCCCGGACATCGCCCTTGCGTTCGGTGGTGCGCCGGCTTCGCGTGGGTTGGTGGCTGGACATCAGAGCTGAGCACCCTCGGCGAAATCGGTCGTACGAGAGAGCGTCTCCCATGCGCGGATATCCTCGTCCACGGCCGTACGCGCGGCACCGACCAACCGCAGCGCGTCCGAGCCCAGGATGAGGTGGGCCGGGGGCTGGTCCACCGACGTGATGTGCAGGAGGGCCTCCCCTGCCTTCGCCGGGTTGCCCAGCTGGTTCCCGCTCGCCTTCTGCCTCGCTTCACGGATGGGGATGAACAGGTCGTCGTAGTCGTCGACGGACCGCGCGCTGCGCGTCATGGACCGTCCGGCCCAGTCGGTCCGGAAAGAGCCGGGCTCGATCGCGGTCACATGGATTCCGAACTGCGCGACCTCCTTACCCAGTGACTCCAGGATGCCTTCCACCGCGAATTTGCTGCCGCAGTAGGCGGACATGCCGGGCACGGCCATGAGCCCGCCCATGGAGGTGACGGCCATGAGGTGTCCGCGGCGGCGCTTGCGCATGTGGGGCAGCGCCGCCCGCAGGGTGGCCACCACCCCGAACACGTTGACCTCGAGCTGCCGTCGCACCTCGGCCAGCGAGGTCTCCTCGAAAGTGCCCTCCAGGCCGTAGCCGGCGTTGGCGATGACGACGTCCAGGGCACCGACGCTCTGCTCCACCTCGGCGATCACCTTCGAGGCGGCGTCGTCGTCCGTCACGTCCAGGATGCGGCCGTGCGCGTACCCGGGCTTGAGCTCTTCGAAGGCACGCAAGTCCTTCTCCGAGCGGACCGTGCCGACGACGGTGTGTCCGGCGGTCAGGGCTGCCTGGGCGAAGGCACGGCCCAAGCCCGTGCTGACGCCTGTGATGAGCCACGTCTGTTCCTGCATTGCTCCTCCAGCCAGGACCCGGAAGGAGCCTGGTTGCCCCCTCACACTCAAACTCTACACTACGTAGATTTTTATCATCGTGTCGCTGATTCTCGCAGCAATGAGTCTTGCGGCACTGACGCCTCGTACCGGTAAGTCTCATGGCACTGCCGCTCGTAGCGCTGAGACTCCTGGCGCTGATGCTCGTAGCGCCGATCCCCTTGGCTCTCGCCGAGCACACCCCGCGCGAGACCCACCCCGCCGCCTCACCGTCCGCGAAGGGCAGCCAGATGCGTTCCGTCTCGGCCTTGCTCATCCTGGACAGGTCGGCGACCAGCAGGGCGAGTAAACCGCCCAGCACCAGCACGACGAGCCTGCACTCAGCAGTCGGCAGCCACGCGGAGCCGGCGGCCGCTTCCGAGGACCTGACGGCCGGCCCGTGAGCCGCCGACGCCGAGCCCCTGAACCCGCGGCGATACAGCGGCCCGAGCAGCGCGCCGCCGGCCCGCTGGAGCCCTGCCGCCGTCGCGATGCCGGCGATGAGGACCGTGCACGCAAGGTTCGCCCACACCCAGTAGCCGTAGAGCCGGATGCCGCCCGCGCCCTGGTAGTAGCGCTCGGCCAACAGGTGACACGCCTCCCACCAGTTGCAGCCGAGGAGCGCGAACATGGGCGCGACGCCGAAGCCACGTCCGGTCGCTCGATTACGGATGAGTCCACAGCGCCCGTGCCGCGACGACGGCGCGAACCTGGGAGGAACATCCCGTACGACGGAACCACGCACGATCGTGCTCACCGGCGCAAGCTCGGGTATCGGGCTCGCCGCCGCCGAGCAGATCGCCGCACAGGGAAACCGGGGCGTCCTGGTCGGCCGTGATGAGCGCCGTCCG
The DNA here is from genome assembly GCF_003024195.1 of Streptomyces dioscori. Lineage (GTDB taxonomy): Bacteria > Actinomycetota > Actinomycetes > Streptomycetales > Streptomycetaceae > Streptomyces > Streptomyces dioscori. Next base: position 300,639 of record NZ_KZ679048.1, on the reverse strand, counting down.
GCGACCGCCGTCGATCGGCTCCGGGCGGTCGGGCGCGGGTCCGAACCGGGCTACCCTCAGGCCGACTTCGAACGATTGGCCGACGTACGGGCACTCGCGGATCATCTGCTGTCCACATATCCGAGATCGCCGTGCGGGCGAACGACGCCCGCACTATCGCGACGTCCTACCGGCACACCGTGGACGGCCACGAGGCCACCACTCAGGCCCACCATCTGGGACTCTTTCTCCTCAGCAAGCTGCTGCGGGAAAGACTGCCCGAGAACCGGATCGTGAACACCTCGGTGCGCCCCCGGCCCCAACGTGCGGGGCGATCCGGACCAGTCGAACCGTGACGCGCGACGTTCTAGGCAGTGTCGCCGCCTGACAGACCTCCAAAGCGGTCAACGTGCTCTTGCCGATGGAGGCAGCTCGGCGCCGGCCCGACATACTGAGTCTCAGCCTGCACCCCGGTCCGGTCCGGACCGACATCGGTCACGACACGGCGATGCGCTTCGCCTTCCGCTGCGCGCCGTTCCTGATCAGCCCGGAGACGTCGGCCCGACGCCTGGTAAGACTCGCCACGGCACCGGCCGACGAGCTGACCAACGGTGCCCTCCACGGCCCCGGTGCCCCCTGCGGCCGGATCCGCGCATCTTCAACGCGGACAACGCGGCGCGGCTCCGGGCGGCACCCGAATCCGCCATCGCCGATCCGGACACGTAGACGTGTCACTCCTTGAGGCGACGGCACAGCGGCCTCCGCCCGTGTAGATCGACGCCCGGCCCGCCGTTCTAGTGCGGCGGCGTTCCGGTGGCACGCCTGCGTTCCGGCAGGTTCCCGAGAACGGCGTGCGGTCAGACCGGCGCAGCAGGAGGAGAGGTCACCTGGTGCGGGTGCCGGACCTCGGCCGGCGGTCGTCGACCGGCTGGTAAGCCCCTGAGCGGCTTCAGACGAACTTCGTGAGCGACCGGCCGGCGGTTTCCTTGTTGAGGTAGGCCGCTATCGCAGTCCCGACCGCGGACAGGGCGACGAAGAACGCCGGCAGGAGGACATTGTTCGTCGCGACGTAGAGAGCGCTGAGGATGAGGGGTGCCGCTCCTCCGAGCACAGCGGTCGTGACGTTGTACCCCAGGGAATAGGCGGTCGTGCGCATGTGCGAGGGGAAGAGTTCGAGCATCATCGGGTGGATGACCGAGTAGTTGCCCGCGAAAGCGACGCCGAGCACCGCGCCGGCCAGGGCCGCGAGCACCATGTCGCCGGTCTTGAGCAGCAGGTAACCCGGCACCGCCAGCACGATGATGGCGATACAAGAGGTGAGCATCACCGGGCGGCGCCCGACGCGATCCGAGACACGCGCGAAGAGCGGGATCGCGACGGTCGCACACGCCAGAGCACAAGCGCTCACGATGAGGCCCTCGGAGCGTGAGTAGTCGAGCTGGCTGTCCAGGTAGGTCGGCATGAAGACGAAGAGCACGAAGAACCCCGCGCTGTTCAGCATCGGCAGGACGAACGCGAGAGACAGCTGCCGGCGATTCTCACGGGAGAACACGTCACGCAACGGGTTGCTGGCGACCTTGCCTTCCTCCTGGAGGGCGAGGAAGGCGGGGGTGTCTTCGAGCTTCCGACGGATGTAGAAGCCGATGACGCCCATGGGCGCCGCGACGAGGAACGGAATGCGCCAGCCCCAGCTCTCCATGGCCTCTTGCGGAAGTGTCGACGTCAGGAGGAACGCCGATCCGTTGCCGACAAGGTTCGCGAGGGTGCTGCCCGCCTGGGGGAACGACATGAGGAAGGCCCGGCGACTCGGCGGGGCGTGCTCGCCCACGAACGACATGGCGGCGGACACCTCGCCGCCCACGGAGACGCCCTGGATCATGCGCAGGAAGAGCAGGAGCAGCACGGAGCCGATGCCCCACGACGAGTAGCCGGGCAGCAGCCCGATGCCGGCCGTCGCTCCCGCCATCAGCGTCAGCGCGAGCACCATGGCCGGGCGTCGGCCGACCCGGTCGGACATCATCCCCAGCAGCACGCCGCCGACGGGGCGAAAGACGAAGGACACGGCGAAGATGCCGAACGTGAAGATCAGAGCGAGCGCTTCCGCCCCGTCCGGGAAGAAGACGATGGCGATGATGCCGGCAAGGAAGCCGTAGACCGAGTTGTCGTAGTTCTCGACGAAGAAACCGATCGCTCCCGCTGTGGTCACCTTGCGGGTCTCGGCCGACGAGGAGGTGCTGAGCGGTTCTGTGGATTCAGCAGATTTCACTACCGGATCCTTTCGGTGATGGTGCGTCCGGCGCGCCTTTGCGCGAGGATCCGCGCTCGGATGATAGTATAGTGTTCACTTGAATGCTATGGCCGATTTAATATCGCTCGATTATTTTGAGTGGCCCTCCCGTCCCTGGCCTTGACGCACCCCTCATCGCGGCAAGGACGCCAGGCGGCTGCCCGCCCTCCGGATCAGCCGGTACGGGCCCGGAGATCAGCCGCGGTGCCATGCCCGTACGGGACAACCAATGCATGGTGCGCCGCCCGATACGGGGTGCCCAGCGGACGAGGCGAAACCAGGCGGCGCCCACCGCGGTGGCGGATCGCCCGCTCACTGTGCGACGTGCTCAACCCGGCAGGTGCGGGGATCGACGACGCGTTGTCTCCCCAGTGTGGCACCGCTTCAGCTCAGGTGGCCCGGCGCAGCCCGCCCGCCGGTTCGAACGGCGGCACATCGTTGGCGCAGGCGCAGGCGCAGGCACAGGGCGGAGGCGGACCGGTGGGGTCGGCGGGCCGCGCCGTGGCCCTGGCGCGCCGGTGGCGTCGGCCGATCCGGCCCGGCGACGCTGGGACTGTACGGCCGGTGCCCCGGGGGCCGCCCGGGGCACCGGCCTACGTGACGAGCACGGTGGAGACCGTCTCCGTGGTTCCGTACCGGCTCAGCCGGAAGGAGCGAGTGCGGCGGCCTGCTCGTCGGTGAGCGGATTCACCGGCAGTCCACGAAGAACGAAGTAGAGCTTCGCTGTCTCCTCCAGTTCTTCCAGGGCGTCCAGCGCCTCGGCGAGGCTCGTCCCGGCGACAACCGGTCCGTGATTGCTCAGCAACATGGCGTGCCGTCGTACGGCGGTAGCCTCCGCGAGATCCCTCAACCCCGTGTCACCAGGAGCGTGGTACGGGAGAAGAGGAAGGCGTCCGACCCGCATGGCGTAGTACGCGGTCAGAGGAGGCAGGACATTGTCCGTGTCGAGGCCGCTCAGGCAGGACACGGCGGCGCTGTAGAGGGAGTGCGTGTGCACGACCGCGTGCGCACTCGGGCGGGCACGCAACACTGCGGCGTGCAGGAACGCCTCCTTCGACGGCTTCGGCCCGGAAAGGTGCACACCACGGTCGTCGATGAGCGAGAGGTCGCCCGCCACGACGGTGCCGAGGCTCGAACCCGTGGGTGTGACGAGAATGCCGCCGGCCGTACGGACGGAGATGTTGCCTGTCCTGCCGTGGGTCAGCCCGCGGGTGAAGACGGATCGGGCGGCGCGGACGATGTCGTCGGCGGCGCGCTGTTCCTCGGCTGCCATCACGCACTCCGTTCCGAAGCGGTCAGCAGGAGGTCCGCTTCGCCGAAGTTCCCCGACTTGAGCAGCACGTCGAGACCTTGGTCGGTGCGGATCCACGGCACTCCCCGGGCGGCCTCCAGTCCGACGACACCACCTCGGATGCCCAGGGCGGCCACCAGGGAACCCGACGTTTCCCCGCCGGCGGCGACGAAGCGGGTGACCCCGCGTTCGCGCAGTCCCCGCGCTATGAGCGCGATGGCGGATTCGAGGATCTCCGCCGATCGCTCGACTCCGAGCGCGTCCTGCACCACGCGGCGTTCGGCCGGAGGCAGCGACGAGTAGATCAGCGGCGCCGGACCGGCCGGAAGCGCGTCGTACCAGTCGAGTGCGCCTCGGGCGAGGCTCTCCGGATCGTCCGACCCGAGCGCGTCCAGGCGGTGTGCCGGACGCAACGCGCTCAGCATCCGGTCAATCTGCTCAAGGGTGCGTCGCGAGCAGCTTCCCGCGAGGACGATCGCCCGCCCGCTCGGCGCGTTCTCTCTCTCATATGCACGTGGCGCGGCGCTTTTCGAGCCGTGCGCGCGTCCGATCGCCCCCGCGAGCCCTGCGGCACCGGCGACGAGCGGTTCCTCCAGGACGGCTTGTGCGATCGAGAAAAGGTCGTCCTCCGTCGCCGCATCGGGGAACAGATAGCGCGCGTCGTGGCGGGCCGACTCCACATGGCTGCTGACCGCGTCCGGACCACGTCCGACGACCTCGTGGCCGATGACGACGCTGCCACCATCGGATTGGGCGTCCATGAGACGAGTGAGCGAGGAATCGCGCATAGGAGTCAGCGGATGGTTGCGCATGGAGGACTCCGACAACAGCTCCTCGTTGACGAAGAGATGGCCGTTGAACGTCGTACGCCGATGCTCCGGTGAGGCCGGTGTGGTCACCACCGCGTCGGTCCGGACCAGTTCGACGAGGGCATCGAGGACCGGCCCGATGTTCCCTTCCGCCGTGGAGTCGAACGTGGAGCAGTACTTGAAGAAGAGTTGCCGCGCGCCGAGCGTCTGCAGTGTCTCCGCAGCAGCGAGCGACTGCTTCACCGCGTCAGGCGCAGGGATGGTCCGGGACTTGAGGGCGATGACCACAACGTCGAGGCCTGGCTCCACGCCGGACGCGTCGGGAGTACCGAAGTAGACGCCGCAGCGCAGCCCGGTACGGCGGAACGCCACGGCGACGTCGGTAGCGCCGGTGACGTCGTCGGCGATGACACCGATCATCGGTCGTTCCTGTCTGAGAGCAGCCGGAGCAGCGCGGCCGCCGCGCTCGCCGGCCCTGAGACGACCGGAATACCCACTGCCTTCCGCAGTGCGTCTCCCGCGGGCGCGAGGGAGTACTGGGCCAGGAAAACGGCCTCAACGTCGGCGGGCAGGTCCGCGCACGCGTCCACGAGCGCGGCGACCAAACCGTCATGATCTTCCGCTTTCGCCGCGGCCGTGGCACCGGGCACGGTGCGTCCGACGACGCGGCTGTTCGCCCCGGCATCGCGCAGAGCCGTTTCGAGGCGCTCCACCGAGTCGTCGCGCGCGGCGTCGAGGGAGGCCAGGACGAGCACCGACGTGTAGCCGGCCTCGGCGATATCGGTGAAGGCGGACTCGTCGGCCGCCATCACCGGGACGGAGGCGTGGGTTCCCCGCGCGACCGGACCGTACAGGGAGCAGGTGAGCAGCACCCCGTCGGCGTCCTCCGCGAGAGCATGCTCGATCAGGCGCTGCATGCGTCGGCGCAGGCCAGCGTCCAGGCCCCCGCGGCTGTCCGCATCGACGAGGAGCCGGTCATCGAGGACGTTCCACACGACTGCGTCGGGCAGTACGTCATACAGCGCGGTACGCGCGACCGGGATGGCCGTCGGCACGGCGCTGATCAACGCTATCTTCGGGGCGGTGCTCATACGGCGAGCTCCTTCATCCAGGTGAGCCCGGCCACGGTGTCGGTGGCGGGCTGATACTCGCATCCGATCCATCCGTCGTACCCCGAGGACTCGACGGTCCGGAACAGGGTGCTGTACGCGATCTCGCCAGTGCCGGGTTCGTGACGGTCGGGTACGTCGGCGATCTGCAGGTGCAGTGTGATGTCCTGATACTTCTCGAACGTACGGACGAGATCACCCTCACCGATCTGTACGTGGTAGAAGTCCAGCAGGAGGCCCACCACGTCGTCGCCGACGGCCTCCACGACCGCGGCGGCCTGCGCTTGCGAGGCGAGCAGGAAGCCCGGGGCGTCCCGCTTGTTCTGCGCTTCCAGCAGTAGCCGGATACCGGTACCGCGGGCCTGCTCGGCCGCCCAGGCGATGTTGGCCACATAGCGCGCGAAGGCGCGATCGGCACTCACGCCCTTCGGAACGATTCCGCCCACCACGTGCAGAAACTTCGCGTCCAGGGCGGCTGCGTACTCCAGCCCACTGAGCACGCCGTCACGGTACTCGTCGACCAGATCAGGAAAGCACGCGCAGCCGGATCGTGTGGGTGATCCCGCGGGCCCCATCGGGGTGTTGATCAGGATCTGCTCAAGTCCGGCGTTGTCGAGCAGCGCACGCAGATGCCGTGCTTCGTACGCGTACGGAGACGCGTACTCGACTGCGGCGAAGCCAGCACGGGCCGCGGCGTCGAATCGCTCCACGAAGGGCATGTCGGTGAAGAGCCATTTGAGGTTCGCGTCGAATCGAAGGCGCGTCACGACAGAAGCCCCGAGGGCACCGGCTCAAGGGCAGTGAGATGGTATGCCCTGGCTGCTTCGGGGCCGCTGATGAATTCGACAAACGCCGCGACATCTGGGTTCCGCGTCGAAACGGTGGCCGTCCCGGCCGAGAACTCGGTCCACTTCTGCAGTTCCTCTGGCAGAGGCCCGACGATCTCGGCTCCCGATACGAACAGGAGCTCGCTCAACTGCTGGACGGCGAGGTCGGCCGCGCCGCTTTCCAGCGCGGTCCCGGTGAAGCCCTTCTCCAGCACGGTCGCCTTGGGAAGCACCACGTCCTCGATACCGAGACGCTTCACCAGGTCGACGAAGTAGATGCCGCTCTGGCCCGTTCGCGAGTACGCGACCGAGCGGGCGGCGGTGAGCGTCGCTATCAGTTCGCCCGCCGTCGCGATCGCGGGATGTGCGGCACCGCGCGGCACGGCGAGCCCGATACCGCTGCGCACGATCGGCTGCGGCCCTTGGGCGACGACACCGTTCGCGATCAGGGCGTCGAACGACGGAGTAGCCGCGATCATCACGTCGAAGTGCTCCCCGGCGTCGAGGCGGCGGAGCAGTTGGACGGTGGGGTCATAGATGGGGGTGACCTCGACTCCGGTGCGTTCGGTGAACGCGGCGAAGAGGTGGTCGTCGAACGCCTTGCGAGTTGCCAAGCCGCTCATCATGACAATGGATCGATCAGGCATGGTGTTCTCCTAGCTAGTCGGGTCGCAGACGCCCCGCTCGGCGGGGCGTCTGCTTACGGCCATGAGACGAGCGCGATGTGCGATGGCGTCGCCGTTCACGACGGCCCGGGGTGTCTTGCCGGCGAGAGCCGCCACGACGGATCGCGCCGCCGATGTCGCCGAGCGCGCGCGTCCCTCGACCGTCGCTCCGGCGATGTGCGGAGTGAGGAGGAGGTTCGTGACGCCTCGAAGCGCGCTGTCCGGGGGCAGCGGTTCGTGTTCGAAGGTGTCGACCGCCGCAGCGGCGATCCTGCCCGCACGCAGCGCTTCGACCAGCGCCTTCTCATCGACAACCCCGCCACGGGCGGCATTGACGAGAACGGCTGTGTGCTTCATCCGGCCGATCGCGTCAGCGTCGATCAGGTGGCGCGTATCGTCGGTGAGACCGACATGCAGCGTGATGGCGTCGGAACGAGCGAGGAGTTCGGGCAACTCCACGAGCGACGCCCCGGCCTGTTCGACGAGTGCGCCGTCGCTGTAGGGGTCGCACGCCAGGACAGTCATGCCGAGGGCCTGGCCCAGGACGGCGACGCTTCGGCCGATCTCTCCAAAACCGACGACGCCGAGCGTCTTGCCGTACAACTCCCGTCCGCTGACTTGTGCCCAGTCCCCTTCCTGCAGCAGCGCACTGGCCTGGGGGATGCCGCGCACGAGGTTGAGAAGAGCGGCGAGCGTGAATTCGGCCACCGACCGGCGGTTCACACTCGGCGTCACACAGACAGCGACGCCCAGCGTGTTCGCGGTGGCCACGTCGACGTTGTCGTAGCCGACACCGGTACGAGCGACGACCTTCAAGCGCGGCGCGGCGTGCAGCACGCGCGCACCGCACGGTTCGACACCGGCGATGATCGCGTCGATGTCACCCACGGAGTCCTCCAGCGATCGCCCCTGGCGCTCAAGATCAGTCGGTCGCCCGAACACGACATCGCATCCCGCCTCGGTGAGCACGCGATGCACGTGATCCCCTTCACTCAGCCACGATGTCGTGATCAGCACTCGGTTGTGACTCAACTCGCCCTCCTCGTACGTGTCTTGTCGCTATCCGGGCTCTGTGTCGTGAGTCAGGCGCCGCTCGGCGAACAGGTTGATCTGGTCGACCAGTTCGTCGGGCTTCTCCTCCGGGATGTAGTGACCGGTGTCGCGGATGGTTGTCCCGCTGACGTCGACACCGAGTGAGCGCATGTCGTCGTGCAGTGCCGGAGCGGAGCCGAACTCACCGCCGATGGCCAGTACCGGCACCTTGATCAGAGCTTTTCGCAGCTCCTTGTTCCGGTCGGTGTTCTCGTTCACGGCGCGGTAGTACCCGAGACTCCCCCGCAGGCCGCCGGGGGCTTCCAGGGTGCGTGCGTACTCCGCGATGTCCTCGGTCGTGAACGTCTCGCGCCAGCTGGCAGTCTTCCGTTGGAAGAACCATTCGATGAGGATGCGCTCCCGGCCCGATACGAGTGCCTCGGGAAGGTCGGGAATCGCGTTGAAGAGGAAGTGCCAGCTGCGCCACCCATCCGGGCCCACCGGGACAGTTTCGGGAAGTGAGAGCCCGGCGATGTTGCCGTCGATGAAGACGACACCGGTGAGGGAATCGGGGTAGCGGTGAGCGAACGGATAGCTGACCCACGAGCCGATGTCGTGTCCCACGAGCAGATACCGCTCATGTCCGAGTTCGGCGAGCAGACCGTGGAGCCGCTCGGCGGTCGTCCAAGTGTCGTATCCGTCCAGCGGCTTTTCGGAGTCACCCTGACCGGGCAGGTCGACTGCGACGACGTGCCAGTCCTGGGCGAGCAGCGGGATCACATGTCGCCACGCATGGACGTTCTGCGGGAATCCGGCGACGAGCACGACGGTCGGACCGCTCCCCGCCTCGATGACGTGCCAGCGAAGGCCGCTCGCCGAGACCGTGCGATGACGCGGTGTGGCGCCGGCGTGGCCGGGTCGACGACTCGACGACCCGGCCACGCCCTTCTCGGTATGGGCCATGATCAGCCGTTTCGCGGGATGTAGGCGACAGCTTCGATCTCGATGCGCAGGTCAGGGTTGGACAGCGGAGCTACGATCGTCGAGCGAGCGGGGAACGGCTTGGAGAAGTACTCGCGGTAGACCACGTTCATCGGCTCGAACAGAGTGGCGTTGAGCAGGAACACCGTGGTCTTGGACACGTCTGCGAGCGTGCCTCCGGCGGCTTCGACGCCAGCCTTGATGTTGTCCAGCACCGCGCGCGTCTCCGCAGCGAAGTCGTTGGTGACCAGGGTTCCGTCAGCACGTACCGCGATCTGACCGGAGAGGTAGACGAAGTCACCGGCGCGCACCACATGGGTGAGCGGGACTTCGAGCGGCGCGATGTTCTTGGTGGCGATTTCCTCGATCATGCTGGGTTGCTCCCATGTGTGAGTGGTGAGTGGTTGTGCGTCGTGCAAGATCGGCCCCTGGAGACCTGATCCTGCTGTCGAGACGAAGATCAGCCTTTCTTCGTCCATCGGTCGGCCGGGTCCATGTCAAGGAGCCCGCCCTTCTCCGCCGCCGCCCAGAACGCGTGATCGGCGTGGTGCACGATGCTGTTCAACGTGCTCCGGTAGACGAGTTGCCCCTCCCCCGAATGCGTACCGCAGACATGCGCGAGTTCCTCGGGCAGTCCAACGGTCAACGCGATGTGCACTCCGTACACGGAGTGACGGATCGAGGGGAAGCCGGCCTTGCCGGGGTCCTTCTTCCACCGGGCCTGGTTGGCCGGACTGTTTTCGAACGGTTTGCCGAGGTCGTGCAGCACTCCCGCGGCGTAGAGGATGTCGCGGTCCAGACCCAACGGGCCGAGCACCCTCTGCAGTTCCTCTCCCAGGGCAACGGTCAGCAGTCCCACTCCGCGAACGTGAGTGGCCTGCGTCCCATCACGCAGTGAGGGGGAATCCGGATTGGGTGAGCCCGGCATGTCCTCGATGGATTCGAATTCGGTTTCGCTCAAGGAGAGGGCCCACGCATCCACGATCTTCGCGGCTAGGTCCTGGTCGGTGAAGTCCGCCAGTTCGGGCAGGCTCGCCCGAACGCCGGAACGGAGGTCTTCGATGTCAGCCATGATTCTATACTATAGCAGGAGGGGCTCTGGTGTAGTACCTTCTCGATCGTGAAATCATTCAGCAACCTCTCGGACCCATCCGCGCCGCACACCGTACGAGAGCTGAGCAACGGCCTCGCAGACCGCCGATACTCGGCGGTCGAGTTGGTGGAGCACTATCTCCGTGAGATCGACGCGACGGTCGACTCGGTCCGCGCGTTCGTCCAGGTCTTCCGTTCCGACGCTCGCCAACAGGCGGAAGAGAGCGACGAACGGCGTCGGACCGGCCGGGCTCTCTCGCCCATCGACGGCATCCCCTTCGCGGTGAAGGACATCATCGGCATCGGCGGACAGAAGATGTCGGCCGGGTCGCGTGCCGTCGACATCGTCCCCGGGTCCGACGCGCCGATCATTTCGCAGCTGCGCGCCGCCGGCGGGATCGTCCTCGGCACGACTCGCATGCATGAGTTGGCGTACGGCCCGTCGGGACTGAACGACTTCGATGGCGGCGCCCGCAACCCGCGCTTTCCTGGGATCATCCCAGGGGGCTCCAGCAGTGGATCCGCGGCAGCCGTCGCGGCGGGCTTGTCACCGATAGCTTTCGGCTCCGACACCGGAGGCTCCATCCGGGCGCCCGCAACCCTGTGCGGGATCGTCGGATTCAAGCCAAGCTACGGGCTTCTTCCGACTGAGGGCGTTCATCCCACCGCCCCGACGCTCGATCACCTCGGATTCCTGACCTCCACGGTGCAGGATCTGCGTATCGCGATGAACGTGTTCGCCCACATCCCGCTCGCGCCGGAAGGGGTCAGCACCACACGCCGCCTCGCCGTCTTCGACGAGCCCGGTCTGACTGTCGATCCGGCGATCGCGACGGCGCTCAGGAGCGCCCTCGACGCGCTGTCGGACGGCGGATGGCAGATCGAGTCCGTCACGCCGCCGGGCGGCTTCGACGTCATGGACGTATCCACCACGATCATGGCCTACGAGGCGTACCGCGTGAATCGGGAGAGGCTGGAGAAGGTCCCCGAGCTTCTCGGTAGCGACGTGCGCGAACGCCTCGAAGACGGCGCACGCATCCCGCGCGAGCGGTACGAGGAGGCTTGGCGCGAGGTAGACAGGGTGCGCGAGCAGATGTCGGCACTGGCTGACCCCTTCGACGCTCTGGTGAACGCGACGATCCCGATCACCGGGCCGAGCACCGAGGAGGGGGCGCTGCCCGATGTGAGGCGCATGCTCATGCGCAACACGCGACTGCAGAACCTGCTCGGCGCACCCGCGATCTCGTTGCCCGGAGGACAGGACGGCCCCGCTCCTTGGGGCATCCAGCTGTTCTCCAGCCCCGGGCGGGACGGGGCGCTCCTGGCCACCGCCGCTGCCGTCTCCGACACGCTTGGTGGCTGATACACAAAGGAGACTGCCCGAATTCGTATGCCGCCCCCATGGGGCTACGTACTATATGAGGCATCATATAGTTCTGGTGTGTGCCCTGCACTGTCGCAGCGTCACCCGCGAGCCGAGCAGGGTCACTCCATGAGTTCGTCGACGATACCGCTGGAGAAACGCCTTGCCGAAGCTCCCCCTGGCAGACCAAATGTACGAGGTACTGCTCACACAGCTGATGGACGGCAGGCGGAAACCGGGAGAGCCGCTCAACATCGGAGCGCTCAGCCGTGAGCTGGAGGTCAGCCAGACCCCCCTTCGCGAAGCCCTCGCCCGCCTGGAGCACTCGGGGCTCGTGCAGCGCGAGGCGCTACGTGGCTATTTCGTGGCGCCCGTGTTCACAAAACGTGAAATGACCAAACTCGCCGCCGCCCGTGAACTGATCGAGCCGGCGATCGCCGCCGAGAGCGCATTGCGGCGCACCCCGGAGTTCCTGGCGGATCTCGCCGTCACCATCGATGAACTCTCCCGTTCGGGCGTGAGCGCCGACACCGATTCCGACGCGTTTCGTCTGTACTGGACCTCTGACGCCCGCTTCCACAACCTGATCGCGGCTCAGGCCGACAACCTCTTCCTAGAAGGCGCCTTCCACGCTCTCAGCGGCCACGTACAGCGGTTCCGGTTGTTCATGAAGGCCGGGCACGCGTATGCAGGGCAGGCGGCGGACGAGCACCAAGGCATCTTGGACGCACTTGCCTCAGGTGACCCCTCCGCCGCCGCGGAGGCGATGCTCTCCCACGTCAGAGCCGCGTCCGAGCGTGCACTGGTGAAGCACGACGGGGAAGAAGTTTGACCGTACCGGCCGGGTGACAGCGTGGCGCTGAACGGGATTGCGTGGAAGCTGCGCACCGGTTCGGCCTGGCGTGATGTGCCGCAGCGGTACGGCTCCTGGCGGACCGTCTACACCCATCTCCGCAGGTGGGCGGTAGGCGGCACGTTCTCGCGCATGCTGCAGGCGATCCAGGCGCAGAAGGACGTGGCCGGGGACATCGACTGGCCGGTGTCGGTCGACTCCACGATCGTGCGGGCTCGTCAGCACGTCACAGGCGGCAAAAAAAGGGGACAGCCGACCGGGACGAAGCGAGTGATCACCACGCTCGATCCCGCGGAGGGCTGAGCACCAGAGTCCATCCGGCGTGCGACGGTCGCGGCCGCCCCTCGGGATCGTCCTTAGCGGCGACGACACCACCGACCGCACCCGCTGGTGGCTTGCAGAGAAATCATGGGACCAGTACGCTATACTATAGAATTACGGGATAGTGGATAGGATGCCTGCCCGAAGGAAACGCCCTCTCCCCTCGGAGCATGCACCAGAAAAGGCTTCATCAGCTCACGCGACGTCATTGACGGCGTACTGCTGGCCGGTCGGCAAACCGACGTCTGGAACCCAGTCATGTACTTCGACGACATCTCCCCCGAGTCACCCCCGCACCCCGACTCAGCCCTGACCGGAGCTTCCAGCATCTGCGTCACGGCACCGGCCCAGGCCGCCTCCGCGCGGCACCTCAGGAAGCAGGCTTCCTCTCTGCTCGCGACGTGCACAACGAGCGAGGACGAACTGAGTACGGCGGAACTCGTGACCAGTGAACTGCTCAGCAATGCTGCCGTTCACGGGCGTGATGAGATGACCCTGGCCATCGCTGTCACGGGGCGCCTGCTGGAGATCACAGTTGTCGACCACGGCACGGCCACCGCTTCCGCCTCACGCAGTGACCCGGACGAGTACGGCCGTGGGCTGGCCATCGTCGACGCCGTCACTCACGACCTGCGCATCCACAGACACCGCACGGGGTGGCGCGTGCGCGCGCGTATGCGCCTCACGCACCCCCGCCGCCTACCGCCCGCCCCGTCAGCGGAGGGGACTCCGGGATCGTACGAAACCCGTTGATCGGGCCAGAGCGGGTGTCAGCCGGCAATGGACCCTAGTACGGGCGGTCGCCGATGATGGTGACCCTTTCCATGAGCCGGAAGTCGGGGTAGTAGTCACTGACCGCGTAGTGCTGTGTGGCCCGGTTGTCCCAGAAGGCGACAGCCCCGGGCTCCCATCGGAAACGGATCTGGTACTCGGGGTGCGCCGCCTGGCGGAAGAGCAGGTCGAGCAGGTCCCTGCTGTCCTTCTCCGTGAGACCGACGATGGAGCTGGTAAACACCGCATTCACGTAGAGGAGTTTCTTACCGGTCTCAGGGTGGGTGCGCACCACTGGGTGCTCCACGGGCCGACTCCGGGCCCGCGCCGCGCGTATGTTCTGCGCCACTTCGCCATCAGCTTCGTCGGACAACAGCGGAATCTCGTGGATCGCGGTCAACCCGTCGATACGATCCCTGACTTCCACAGGAAGCCCCTCGTAGGCCGCGGACATGTCAGCCCACAACGTGTCACCGCCGAGTTCGGGAACCTTGATAGCGCGCAGTACGGAGCCCATGGGTGGGGTCACACTGAAGCTGACGTCACTGTGCCAGATGTTCTCGGTTCCGGGGCGTGACGCGTCGTGTTCGAGCCGGACCACCTCGGGGATCTCGGCCTTGGGCAGGAAAGGGTGGTCCTCCAGTTCACCCCAGTGCCGGGCCAAGCTGGCATGTTCACGAGCTGTGAGCTGCTGACCGTGGAAGAACAACACCTTCCACTCCAGCAGCGCACGCTTGAGTTCGGCGAGCACTTCCGGAGCCGGTTCCCGGGCTAGGTCGACGCCCCGAACCTCGGCGCCGATCAAGCGGGAGCGCGGAATTAGCTCAAGGTGCTGGTACGGCCCGCCGGCGTGGTCGGCTCGGAACTGCCGTGTGAGCAAGGTCGGACGGATCAACCGCGAGGACGGAACGGAAGAGGCCGCTCCGAGCTGCTCAGTCTGGGTGGTCAAATCAGATCATCTCCTTGGTGGTTCCGCTTTCCGCGTGTGCGGTCGCGGATGAGCTGGCGTGACGGGTGGCAGCGCCGCCGGTTGCGGGGGTGCGACCGTGCCGCATGCGCAGCGTGGTCAGCAAGGCCAGCACCGCGGCGACCGCGGCGCAAGCGAAAGCCAGTTGGTAGCCGGTACCGGCGAAGACCGTTCCGTTCGGGCCCACCGGGTAGGAAGTGCGCACCGAGGCCAGAACCGAGGCCCCGGCGGCCGCACCGAGTTGGTTGGTGACCGCGATCAACGCGGTACCTGTAGCGGCGCGTTCGTCGGGTACGGCCTCTGTGATGAGGTTGGCGAAGGCGACGTAGGCAAGCCCGGTACCGAAGCCGAAGACCAACCCGAGGAGCAGGACGACACCGCGTTGCCCAGGCAGTGCCGTGAAGCCGAGCGCCCCGATTGCGACCAGCGCCTGTGCCGCCAGTGCCGTACGGCGCGGGCCTCGCCGCCGGGCCAGAAGTCCGCCGATGGGGCCTCCTGCGAGCGACCCGATCCCCTGGGTGAAGGTCCAGCCCGCCGCGGCCAGCGCGGTCAGCCCGAAAGCGTAGCCGAGTCCTTCCTGGCGCGGGGTCTGCAGCAGCTGGGGCAGCAGGTAGGCCACGGTTGAGGTGCCTGCCGTGGTGAGTGCGGCGGTAAGCAGGGTGGCCCGTACCGCCGGAGTGGCGAGCAGACCGAGATCGATCGCCGGGTCGGATCTGCCGCGCTCACGTCGCCAGAAGCCGACGGCCAGAAGTAGTGCCGTCGGCAACGCTGCTAGCGCGCCCGGCGCCGCCCAACCCGACCGCACCCCGGCGCTGAGGCCCCAGACCAATGATGCGGCGGCCATGCCCAGCAGGAGTCCCCCGGGGACATCTAGCTGTCGACGTCGAGCAGCCGTTCCGCAGCTCGGATGCCGATCTTCAGGCAGTGCCGCCGCCGCGAGCGGCAGCACCAGCACGCTCAGTGCGAACAGGAACCAGAAGACACCGCGGTAGCCGTAGCGGTCGACCAGTACGCCGCCCAGGAAGGGCGCCGTGATCCCGCTGATCCCGATCCCGCTGGACACCACGCCCAAAGCAACCGGCACCCTGTGCCGAGGGAAGGTGTCCCGGACGATCGCATAAGCCACCGCCAGAGCTCCGCCGACGGCACCCTGCAGGACCCGGCCGAGCAAAACCAACGGCAGCGATCCGGCCGTCGCACACAGCAGCGACCCGACCGCGAAGACCGCCCCCGACCACAAGAGCACTCTCTTCTTGCCCACCACATCAGCGACTCTTCCCAACAGGGGAATGCACGCCACCGCCGCCAGGCTCACCGCGCCCGTGACAGCGTCGGCGCCCGCGCTGCCGAAAGACTCGGCGAGAGAGCGAGCCGCCGGATACACCAGACTCAGTTCCAGCGGAGCCGTCTCGGTGAGCAGGACAAGCACGGCGAGGATGCCCAGCTGCCGGAGCCGGGACTCGTCGGAAGTGGTCATCTGCAGAACTCCTGATTTCGTCGACGGTCGGGACGGCGGCCACCCCGTCCCTCGATTAACCCACTTGGGTCAGATGCGGTCCATGTATGCAATGTTGCAGCTCTGTGTCCTCATGCGACCTCGGGCTCGGCGCGACTTCCGGACGACCCCGGGCGACTGCCATGATTCGCACATGACGTCGTCCGCTCTGGAGCAGCGCACCCGGCCGACTTCACCTCCCCGTGCCGACAGAACTCGCCTGGCCGTCGTCAAGTGCGCCGAACGGCTGCATGCCGAGCGCGGGGTGAACGGCGCCTCGCTGCGGGAGATCAGCGTTGTCGCGGGGCAGCGGAACACCGGCGCCGTGCGCTATCACTTCGGCTCCAAGGCCGGTCTACCGTCGGCGGTCTTCGAACACCGGATGCGCCACGCCAACACGCTCCGCTAGGGGACGATTACAGAAGCGGACGCGGTCGGACACGACACGGACCCACGCACGCCGGTGGAGGCGCTGATGCTTCCGCTGGCCGCGCTTCTCGGCGAACCGGGCCGGCCGCGCCGGCACGCCCGCTCCCCCACCCGGACGGCCACTGGTCCGCAACTGGCCGAGGCGGTCGGCTACCAATCGGCCAGCCCCTGGACCAGCGGCGCGTTCGAAGTGGAGCGGTGCACCCTGCGCAACCTGTAGCAGTTGCCCGAACCCCTGCGCCGGCAACGCTCTTTGCTGCTGGTCAGCTTCTTCACTCACACCCTTGCCGACTGGGAAGCCCGTCTCTCGTGAGCTAGCCCGACAGACCTCCCACAAGCGGAATATTCACTACACCGAGTTAACGGTAGTCACGCCACCGGCATGCATAAAGGCCGAACGTTCTAGCTTGCCCTGTCATCCGAGACGGGCGGAACGACCGCGTTGACAGGAGCTGCGTAAAGAGCTGATGATTAACGAGACAGAACGTTTGGTCTCATTAGAGTCTCCGTCGGATCAGGTAGTCAGCCACAACCCCCTGAGCCGGTGGGGCGAGGAGTCGCGAGGAAGGTGCGCGATCCCTGAGAGGCCGCAGAAGGAGCTATCCGTATGCCCACGACGCCCCTGCCGCCCGAAGCCCAGGACATGCTGCGCCATGCGAACCCAGCGGTCATGGCCACTCTGCGTCCGGACGGCACACCCGTCTCGACCGCCACTGGGTACATGTGGGAGGGCGGCCGCATCCTGATCAGCCTCGACGAGAGCCGGGTCCGCATAAAACACCTGCGTCGCGACCCCCGCGTAACACTCACCGTTTTCGACGGTGACGACTGGTACACACATCTCACCCTCATCGGCCGTGTCACCGAGATGTACGAGGACGATGGCTTGCGCGACATCGACCGTATGGCTCTTCACATTACGGGCAGCCCCTACCCCGACAGGGTCCGCCTCCGCATCAGCGCCTGGATCGAGGTCGAGCGGTGGCACAGCTGGAAAGTGGCGAACGACGGTCCGGCCTTCACCGAGGCCCCGAGCTGAGTCCCGTACGGCGACAGGTCACACAGCTTTGACCGGACCCCGACCACCGCGACATCGTCGAGAGATGCGTCGGCCGCCTCAAAAATGGCGAAGCCCCGCCACGCGACACGTGAGTCCAACCGGGCCACCGCCTCCCCCTCTGGATCCATCCCCATGAAGACGAACTCCGCTGACACGGAACGGTCAGCGGAACGCGGCGATCATCTCGGCTGCACCGTCGGCACTCCGGCAGTGGCCGTTGCGAAACCGGCGAGGATGGAGCGGACGGCGACTTGGCATATCCACCACCGCCAGCAGTTCAGTTGCCTTGTACCGGCACCGTTCAGCCCTCAGCCTGGAGCCGTCCGTCGGCGATGATTGTCACAAGGGTGTCGACCAGTTCGTCGGCGGAGGTACGCCAAGTCCCAGTCTCAAAGTGGCCGCTCAGTTCCGCGGCGATGATTCCGCTGACGCCGGTGAAGAGCAGGCCCCCGTATCGGTGGACGTCGCATTCGTCGACGAGTTCGGAAACGATCGCCAGAAATTCCTCTTGGGTGCGGCAAGAGGCGCTGATCAGCTTCCCGGGTTCTTCGCCGGCCGGTGGGCCAAGCATCCGTCGGTAGTGATGGGGGTGGCGACGGCCGATCGTGACCAGTGCAGCAAGGGCACCCCTTACTCTTTCGGAAGGGGTGCCGGACTGTGCTGCGATCTCGTTACTGAGACGCTCCCAGCCTTCTGCAGCGACGGCGGCGAGCAAGCTCTCCTTGTCGGCGAAGTGCCCGTAGGGGGCGCCCCGGCTCACACCCGCCCGTGCGGCGACGTCCCGCAGGGTCACCGCCTCAGGGCCGCCCTCGTCGAGCAGTTCGGCGGCCGAGTCCAGAAGGGCGCGGCGGGTAGCGGCGGCGGACTCTGCGCGACTGACCATGCCTCCATGTTACAGGTGACAGCGTCACGCCACTAGGTTGACATCGTCACATGAGATCTCTAGCCTCGGCCATATGACGTTGTCACGTGAGTCCGATGGAACGAGGGGCGTTATGGTCGTTTTTTGCCTCCAGAGAGATGGGCCGGGCCGCCGCGCAAACTGGCGCCCATCCGCGATCTCCGGTGCGGCGTGAGAGAACTGGCACTACAGGGCGTCGAGGTGATCGTGGTCGCTCCGGGCTGCCTCAAAAGTGACATGGCGGTGGACGGAACTGTCACTGCGGATCGAATTGTCACCACTATGACCGCCGGCAAGGACCGGCGCTGTGCCCCTCACACGGATGGTCATCGCCAACTCGGCCCCGTTCACGACGAATGGCATGCCCGCTGAAGTCACTGCGAAAGCTGTGACCACGCGAAACTTTGAACCCGCTACACCCCCCGGCCGCGACGCCGTCATGCTTACCCGTCCGGCGCGCGTGCTGCCTGACCGGCCTCTCGTCCGGTCCGGATCTTCTCCCTTGCGAACTGGTGATCGGCACCATCTCAGGCTCGGTCGCCGGTGCGTGGTGCGCCGCCTGAGGAGCGGAGGACGTGGTCAGGACGTTGCATGCTCATGCAGCCGCCAGGCTCGGGAGTAACACCGAAGGTCCTCGACGCGCTGGTAGAGGCCCAGCCGCGCCCTGGGTGCTCTCGCGGCCAAGGCGACAATACGTTCGCCGAGGAGACGGTCACGCTCCTCCACTGCTTAGTGGGCAGCGACTGGCCGGACACCTTCGCGTGTACAGCCACGCATGCCGACTCGGGTGACATCCACATCTTCGACAGCGGCTCGGAAATTTCCCTGCCCCGCGCAGTCGCGGCGAGTTGCGCTCTCCCTCTCGTACTGCCGGTCATCTGGATCTGCGGTCGGCGCTACATGGACGGCGGCACACACGACCCGCTCAACGCCGCGTTCGCCCGAGGGCACGACCTGCTCATCGCGCTCTCCTGCCAGCTCCCCATGATTCACCGGGCCGCTCCGAAGACCGGCCTGTTTTCGATCTGGAAACAGTGCAGAAGTACATGACTGCATGAAAGGACCCGAAATCCCATGACCTCCTATACCGGAACTACTGCTCTGGTCACCGGCGCTTCGAAAGGGATCGGAGCCTCCTACGCCCAGCAGCTGGCATCGCGCGGCGCCGACCTCGTCCTGGTCGCCCGCTCCGCGAGCGTCCTTGAGGCGCTCGCGTCGCAGCTGAGGTCCGCCCACAACGTCCGTGTAGAGGTGGTTGCCGCTGACCTGCTCGACCGCGGTGCGCCGCAGGCTGTAGCGGACACCCTGACCAAACGAGGCATCGAGGTGGATCTGCTGATCAACAATGCCGGCATGAGTGCTGTGGGCCCGTTCCTCACGCGACCGCTCGGACCCAATGTCGACTCCGTCGACCTGAACATCACCACGCTGATGGGCCTGGTGCACAGCATCGGCGTCGGCATGCTTGAGCGGGGCCGCGGCGGGATCATCAACATCTCCTCGGTGGCCGGCTTCCAGCCGATGCCTTTCCAGGCCAGTTACGGTGCGACAAAGGCGTTCGTACTCTCATTCACCGAGGCCCTCGCCGAAGAACTCCGCGACACCGACCTGCGTGTGATGGCCGTCCACCCGGGCCCGGTCAAGACAGGCTTCTTCGACGGCACCACGGCGGGTATGAACCCCAAGGCCGTCACCCCCGAGCGCATTGCTGCCAAGTCGCTTGATGACTTCACACGCTAACGCACGGTCTCCTTCCCCGGAGGCTTCTCCGATCGCGCGACCACTTACGTGTCACGGGTCTTGACCCGCAAGCGAGTGGCACACCTCAGCGGCAACTTCAACCGCAAGGCCGGCCTCGACAACGCCAGTGATGTCCACGGTCCCACCACGGCTCGCTAAGGGCTCACATGAACAAGCTGTTGCTTCCCGTAGCCGAGCTCGGTGGTGGTGGTTCGTGACTCGCTCGATCGGGGCGTGTTGAACCAGTTGTGGACATGGAAAGCGACAACGAAGTCGGTTCGTGGGAAGCCGAGTTGGAATCGTTGCTGCTGCGGGTGGACGAGCGGTTCGGCCGCGTCGAGCCGCGGTGGCGGATGCGGGACTACGTGCGTGGCCTGCTGGGCCCTGTGGGCCGCAAGAACAGCTGGCAGATAGCCGAGCGCGTAGGCAATGACACCCTGTATGGGCTGCAGCGACTGCTGTCGTGGTGCCGGCAGGACCCGGATCAGCTGGGGGGACTACGTGACGGAGCGGCTCGGGCAGCCGGACGGTGTCCTGATCGTGGACGACACCGGCTTCCGCAAGAAAGGCACCGTTTCCGCCGGGGTGCAGAGGCAGTATTCCGGCACCGCCGGCCGCACGGAGAACTGCCAGTGTTCGCCGCCTACACCTCTGCCAAGGGCCGGGCCCTGGTGGACCGCGAGCTCTACCTGCCCAAGTCCTGGACAGAGGATGCCGATCGGTGTCGCGCCGCCCGGATCCCGGAGGGCAAGTCTTTCGCGTTCAAGCCGAAACTTGCCCGTGCCATGGTCCGGCGGGCACTGAACTCTGCACTGCCGATCGCCTGGGTGACCGCCGATGCCGCTTACAGACGGGGGTGGCACTTCCGGCGGATGCTGGAAGAGACCGGCGTGGGCTACGTCCGGTGCCCAAGTCACAGCAGGTCAAGTCACCCGTAGAGGGGGGACGCGGTCTGGAGCGACGACGGCTCGGCCGGCATCATCGCCCCTATCCGACAAGAGCACCCGGGGAACGTCCAGATGCTCGTACTCCTGGAACAAGTCCGGGGCAATTCGCCACTATACGGAAAACGCCGCCGAACCGAATGCCGCTGAGCGCGCAGGCGAACGACTCGTTCCCGGCGCGTGCAGGAACTCTGCTGCCACATCGGCGATGGCCTCGCCCGCTTCGCCCGCGACTGTTCGGCCGACGCAGTTGTGCGTCGTTCCCCCACGTGCGGCGAGGCCCTCCGCCGACATCACGTGCTTGCCGGGACCGGCATCTGCCTACGGAGCTCTTGGGCTCAGAAGACTAAGGGCTCCCCCGTAGTTCCCGACGGAACAGCGCGCGGCGTCAGATGCGGTGCATCACAGGGCGCCGGGTTGCCACAGAAGCCGCAGCAGGTCGACCAGGCGAATCACCTCGTCCCGCCACGCAATGCGCGCGAGAGCCCCAGTGCAGCCGTTCGTACCGCCGGGGCCAGCTGGGCGGGGCGGAACCTCGCCCTGGGGACCGCCACGGACAGGGCAGCAACCGCGGTACCAGCCACGAAGACCGGAGCGGCGATGCAGCTAACGCCTTTGGCAGCCTCCTGTTCCTCGTACGCGAGGCCGGAGACCTGAGTCTGCTCCAAGGAGGTACGCAGCTGTTCCGGATCAGTGATCGTGTACGGGGTGAGCCTTGGCAGTGGCTGGGAGAGCACCCGCTCGGTCAGTTCGGCATCGGAAAAAGCGAGCAAGGCTTTGCCCACACCGGTGCAAGTCAGCGGGAGGCTGCCACCGATGCGGGAGGGCAGCCATATGGCGTTATGGCCGTGGATGCGTTCCAGGTAGACCACGTCGAGCCCCTCGCGAACGCCCAGGTGGACAATCTCATGGGTGGCTTCGAAGAGATCCTGCAGAAAGGGCAGTGCAGTCTCTCGCAGGTCGCGGCGCCGTGGCACCAGCGCCCCCAGTTCGAAGAGTTTCGCACCGAGCCGGTAATGAGCACCGGTGCGCTCAAGCCAGCCGAGGCGTGTGAGGTCCGCGGTGAGCCGGTGTGCGGTCGGTTTGGACAGGCCCGTTCTCGCCACTAGTTCCGAGAGGCGGTACGGACCACCATCGGGCAAAAAACTATTCAGAATAAGAGCTGATTTTTCCAGCATATTCCCGCCCGCACTGTTCCGCGTCATGGAACAAAGATTGTCTCGCAGGTGTCTCGTGTCTATACCTGGCTCACTATCTGTTACGTAGCAGAACGCGGGGAGACCCTCGTTCGCAGCCCCGTGGAGGACACCCGTGTCATCAACCGCACCAGCCGAGGCCGTTACAGCAGAAATCGTCAAGGCTGCAGACGCGCTGCTCGACGCCGCCCGCTCGGGTGCCGCCTGCCCGCCGGTGCGCTCGCTCCTCGGTGACACCGACATCGAGAGCGCGTATGCCGTCCAGCGCCTGAACATCCAGCGTGGCCAGGCCACGGGCCGCCGGATTGTCGGCCGCAAGATCGGTCTGACCTCGGCGGCGGTGCAGTCTCAACTCGGCGTGGATCAACCGGACTTCGGGGCACTGTTCGCCGACATGGAAGTGCCGCAGGGCGGTACGGTACCGAGCGGAGCGCTGCTTCAACCGAAAGTGGAAGCTGAGGTCGCGTTGGTGCTTGGGCGTGACCTGCCGCAGCGCGTGTGCACGCTCGTCGACGTGCTGCGTGCGGTCGACTTCGCGCTGCCCGCCCTGGAGATCGTGGACAGCAGGATTGCCGACTGGGACATCTCGATCGTCGACACTGTCGCGGACAACGCCTCATGCGGTCTGTACGTCCTGGGCGGCACCCCCGTACCTCTGACCCAGGTGGACCTACGGGCTGTGGAGATGTCGATGTCCCGGGACGGCGCAGTGGTGTCCGAGGGCACTGGCGCCGCCTGTCTCGGCAGCCCGCTCAACGCTACTGTCTGGCTGGCCTCGGTGCTCGCCGGGCTCGGCGATCCGTTGCGGGCAGGTGACGTCGTACTGACCGGGGCGCTCGGCCCCATGGTGCCCGCTCAGGCAGGTGACACGTTCGAGGCGGACATTTCGGGCCTGGGCGGCGTCCTCGTCCGCTTCGCTCCGGATGCGACCGAAGCAACGAGCAGCGACCGACGTCCCTAAACGCCGTACCAAGGTCGCCGTCATCGGGTCCGGGAACATCGGCACCGACCTCGTGATCAAAATCCTTCGACTCTCCGAGACGCTGGAGATCGCCGCGATGGCCGGGGTCGACCCGGACTCCGACGGCCTGGCCAGGGCCCGCCGCCTGAACGTGGCCACCACACACCGGGGTGTCGAAGGGCTGATGGCGATGGACGAGTTCGCGGACGTCCAGTACGTATTCGCTGCGACGTCGGCCGGCGCCCAGCGCCACCACGACGAGGAACTGCGTCCGCTGGGTCGCACACTGATCGACCTGACTCCTGCGGCGGTCGGTCCGTACGTCGTTTCCCCCGTCAACGGGGACAGTCACCTCGACGTTCCGAACGTCAACATGGTCACTTGCGGCGGGCGGGCCACCATTCCTGTGGTCGGAGCGATCAACCAGGTCTCCCCGGTCCACTACGGAGAGATCGTCGCGTCCGTCTCTTCCCGCTCCGCGGGTCCCGGTACCCGAGCCAACATCGACGAGAGGCCCGGTGAACCGTTGCACACCCTGGCTCCGGACTGCACCGGCGAAGCACTGAAGGTATCCGTGTTCCTGGAGGTCGAAGGCGCCGCCAACTATCTTCCGGCCTACGCCGGAAACCTCGACATCATGACCTCGGCCGCGTTGCGCACCGCAGAGCGCATGGCAGCACACCCCCTGTTGGAAGGGGCCGCGCGATGACCACCACCGTCTCCCCTCCCCTGTACATACGGGACGTGACCCTGCGAGACGGCATGCATGCGGTCCGCCGCCGTTACACCATCGCCCAGGCCCGATCCATGGCCGCCGCGCTGGATGCCTCTGGCGTTGCGGACATCGAGATTGCCCACGGCGATGGTCTCGCCGGGTCAAGTGTCAACTACGGTGTCGTGGCCCACACCGACTGGGAGTGGATCGAGGCAGTCGTGGACGGCACCCTCAGGGCGATCCCCACCGCTCTCCTGCTGCCCGGCATTGGCACCATCCACCATCTCAACAGGCCCACACACCTGGCATCCGTTCGGTCCGGGTGGCCACCCACTGCACCGAGGCCGACATCGCCGCCCAGCACATCACGGCCGCACGGCAGCTCGGCATGGATGTCGCCGGTTTCCTCTTGATGTCTCTCATGGCGAACCGGCCGTACTCTCCCGCCAGGCCAAGCTGATGGCGTCCTACGGCGCACACTGCGTCCATGTCACCGACTCAGGGGGCCCGCATGTGCCTCTCTCGACGAGCGGCACGGCTACCTTCGCCTTCTGCTGGCGATCAGCGTGGGACCGCAGAAGGACGCCGAGGCCGTGAGCACTGCCGTGTGCCGCATCCGCGAATTCGCCCACGCGTCATGGGTCGACGTCCTGACACCGGTGCTCGGAGCGAACGATGGGCTCTCCACTGAGGAACTGGCTGTCCTGGGCCGAGCCATGACTGACGGGTCGTCACTGATCAACAGCTTCGACGGTATGAGCTACAGCTCGCACGTCACGCCATTTTGTTTCCCTTATTCGTGGCCTGGCGAGCCGACACGACGGGACGACATGACGCATCCTCCTCCACCAACGAGCGCGCCCCGTAACCGCTCCGCAAGCTCGTGGGGCTCGTGCGATACCGGGGTATTCGTCAGCAAGGCAGTCGACGCCGATCTCGGCCGCGGAGGTCGGCGTCGACAGACGTTGCGTTGACGAGAAGGTCGTGTTGCACGAACCGTACCCAGCGTTGGCCTGCCCGGTCCTCATCGGGCTGGTCGTCAGGCCGGCGGCGGAGAGGCGAGCCAAAACCCCCGCAGTCCGATCCGCGTACGAAGCGTCCTCGATAGTTGTTGCACGATGCAATCCCTCCGGTCGGCGACGTCGTCTCGGGAACGACCTCGCCTTGGACCTCGGAGTCATCGTGTGCTTCGGATGTTGTCATTGAACCGTAGCTCCTTGCCTCCAGCATCGCGGGCGCAACGCTGCCTGCCGTTCTAGGACTCACCTCGGCATTCGCCTACCGCATCTGGCCGCAGGGCGATTCGAGACAGTGGACCTCTACCGCGAGTGTTCCCGTCCTGCCGTATGGAGTCAGGCACCCGATGTGGTGTTCAGCGCAGTCATCTGCGCGAAGACCGATGCCGACGCTGGGACGCTGGTACGGCCCCTACAGATCCAGCAGGGCATTTCGGGAACAGGTTAGGCGTGAGGGGCCGTGGCACGACGTCCGCTCCGCAGCCGGCCACGTGTTCACAGCTGAGGAAGAAGCAGCCGTGAGCGAAATACGTAAGTACCGCATCCAGGGCAATCAGGAATCCATCCAGGCACAGCTGAAAGACCTGGTCAACTCCTTCGATTCCGGCGTACTCATGGCGTGCAGGCCGATCACGGATGCGAAGACTCGGGCCCGCTCCTACGAACTGGTCGCGGAAAGGACTGACTTGCTTCTCCCACGGAAGACCTCGGCCCCGTCTCTACGGGGTCGAGGCTCTGGTCGCCCTTTCCATCACAGAGCGGTCGCGAGTCCTCAAACCGGGGACGTCCGATTCACAAGTGACGGTCGCGGCGTAGTCGGTTGGAGTCTGGTCGTAGCGCTTACGGAAGGCACGGGCAAAGTGGCCACTGTCGGCAAACTGCCAGCGGGCGGCGATCTCTGTGATGGACATACGCCGGTGCGGTGTGATGAGCGCGCGGCGCGCCTCGTCGAGTCGCCGCTCCCGGATGTAGGCGCTCAGTGACTGGCCCTCATTGGCGAAGGCCCGCTGGAGGGTACGCGCGGAGACGTTCAGTTTCCGCGCGAGAGCCGCAGCGGAGAGAGCGGGGTCGGTGAGCCGCCGGTCGGCTAGGTCCCGAGCGGCCTGGGCCAGTGCCGGCGACAGCAGGGGCTCCACGTCATCCAGGCCGCCTCCGGCAGCAGCCCGGGCCAACTCGGCCAGGGTGTCGCGGGTGGCATTGATCCCGGCGGGGCCGAGACCGTCCAACATGCGGCTCACCAGGGTGGCGTGTGCGGTCAGTAACCGTACCTCGGCCGTGTCGGCCAAACCAGTGACCGGCCGGCCCCGGCCGCGCCGAATCTCCGCGGCAGGCAGTACGAGCACCTGGCCCGTGGTGCCTGGCGCCGCAGAGAAGTGGGACAGCTCTCCCGTCTGGAGCAGTAAGCGGCCGGCCGGTGTCGTGTGCTCGATCCCTCCCGGTTCTCCGAACCGCCAGGCACCCCGGTGGACAATCCACAGTCGTACGTGATCTTCGGTTCCGACACGCTGGCCCGCCGTCCGCAGTACGGCCGCGTTCTCGAAGCGGTTGAACAGCACGTCCCGTACTCGAAAACCGCGCGATCTGACCGCGAAGCCGGCGACGGTACTCCTGTCGAAGGATGCCAGAGCAAAGGTCTCGCCCATCCGGGTCTGCCACTCACGTGCGAAGTCGCTGAATGCGTTCGCACCGCTAAGGATCACCGACAAATTGCCGTTCATTGGTGTCGCGAATCTTCCGTTCGGGCTGTCGCGCCGGTCCAAGCCGCCGGGACGGAGCCCTTTCTATGGTTGCCATGCGAAGCAGAACAAGAACGATGGTAACGAGGTGGCGAATTGAGCACGATCGCGGTCGTTGGAGCGGGCCCACAACTGGGTCAGGCGATCAGTCGGCGGTTCGCCGCCGAGGGGTTCGACGTGGCGCTGATCGCCCGCAACCGTACGACGCTGCAGAAGGTGGCCGACGATCTGGCCGATACGGGCACCCGGGTCGGGGTCTTCCCGGCCGACGTAACCGATCGGCCTGCCCTGCATGCGGCGCTGGCCGCCGCAGAGGAACGCCTGGGGCCGATCGACGTGCTTGAGTACTCCCCCGCGCCGGCCCCGGCTGACCTGCGTCGGGCGCCGCTCGTCGAAGCCACGAAGGTCACCGTCGACGCGGTTCTGGCCCAGCTGGATCTCTACCTGCTCGGTGGCGTGGCAGCGGTGCAGCACGTCCTGCCCGGCATGCTCGAACGCGGCACCGGAACGGTCCTGGTCAGCAGTGGCGCGGGTTCGGGACCGATGATCGCGCCACACGTGGCAAACGTTCAGATCGCCACCGGTGGGATGCGTAACTGGATCCTCAATCTGCATGCTGCGCTCTCCGGTACCGGCGTCTACGCCGCGCATGTGGCGATCGCCGCCTTCATCGGCCAGGGCGGCCACGACTCCCAGCCCGAGACGATGGCCGACGCGTACTGGCGGCTGCACGCCGAGCGCACCGACGCCGAGTTGGTCATCCATGACCTGCCGGACGACTACCTGGAGAAGGGCCTGGCGGACAAGTTCAGCGATTCCTGAACCTGTCGTCGGCGCCCGACTGGCGCGCGAGGTCAGGCCGGGTCTCGCGCGCCTGAGGGCTGTCCCGGTCAGCGCGTTTCCTCGTCTCCGAAGACACCGCCGAGAGGAAAATTCAGATCGATGCGATGGCGTCTGAAGGCTCCTCTCATGAGCAAACACACGACGGCTGTGACCGACTTCGTTCCGCAGAACGATCCGGCATCGGTGGAAGGCCTGCGCGCTCGGGCCCGCGCGACTCGCTAGCCCGGATGACCACGAGAACGCCGGGTGGCCCCTCCGCATCGGGTTCGGTTACCTGCGCGAACTTGTCAAGCGCTACGCGGACGGATACGACTTCGCGGCTCACCGGGCCAGGCTCGCCGAACCACCGCGACAAGATCGACGCATCGACGTCCTTGGAACTACACCCTTCACCCTCGACTTCTCGACACCACAGCCGATGGGATGCGGCCAAGAACCCGCGATCAGCCGCCCCCGCCCCGCAGCCCGGCATGGGAGGAGCTTGTCGACAAACTCACCACTAGACACGATGAGTTACGCGAGCAAGGGCGACACCAGCATCGAGGAGGTGAGCGCATCTGTGCTCGCGGCGCTGGGGCCAAGGACAAGCTGACCACCGCTGACAGAGTCCTGGCCCCCGTGCTCTACCTGCGCGAACTCGGCACCCGAGACCTGCTCGCCCAAGTCCTCTCGTCCCCGCGTTCCTCGCGAACAGCAGCCCCACGCAGACCAAATCAGCATGCTGATTCTCTGCGAGCCCTAGGCTTGACGTTTATGGTCTGCCGTCGAACACGGCCTCGAACTTGATGATGGTTTTGCCTAAGTTCCGGACGTAGGAGCGGCCTTCGCTTGATCCTGTGCTCCGTCTGAGTGACGCCCTGCTTTCCGCGGATGGTCCGGTGAGGACGGTGGCCGAGTTGTCGTTGGAGCCCGAGCATCGGCGCGGGCACGGCGCCTTGTACGGCGGCCTGAACCGCGGCGATCCGGATGTGGCACGGCTGCGCAGAACGCTGGCAGGGTTGCCACTTCCCCGCACATCGGAGGGGCGGCTGGTCCTGGCCGTCGACGTGAGCAACTGGCTGCGGCCGGACGCGAATACCAGCCCGAACCGGCTGTTCTGCCACAGGAGGCCGCAGCCATTGAGCCGACCCCGTCGGCCACCACCGTGTCCGACACCACCCACTATGGGCGGTTGCCAGTGCCTGGGATCGCCTGCACCCGCTACTGGTTCGGCGCTCGGCCTGGGCCGACCACCCCGAAGGAGAGCTGCCGGCCATCGAAGGCACCGTCGTGCATCTTCAGGTCGACCACCTCCGTGGAGACCGCAGCCCCAGACGGGTCTGGCTGTGGTGGTCAGGCACCGCCGCCACGGCCGACGACGTGGACAGGCTCTGGCGGGCATTCCTGCGCAGATTCGACCTCGAAGCACACCTTCAGAATGCTCAAGCAGACGTTGGGGTGGACCGCTCCCAAACTCCGTGAGCCGGCCGGCGCCGACCACTGGACCTGGGTCGTCATCGCAGCCCACACTCAGCTCCGCCTTGCCCGACCCGTCGCAGAAGACCTCCGCGACCCATGGGAACGGCCCGCCCGCCAAGAGTGCCTCGCACCCGCGCGTGTCCGTCGAGGATTTCGCCGCCCACACGCGAAAGCACCTCAGCCGACCAGCGCACCGAAATCCAGCGCCGCGGGCCCCGGCCGGCCAATTGGGATGCAGAACAAGCACCGCGCACGCGAGCACCCCGTCGGGAGACAGGACCAACCGAACCTCGCGGAAGCCATCGCGAGCAGCAGAGCTGCATAAACGCCAGGCACAGCCTCGTTTCCTGGCTACTCCATCAGCAGGTCCAGCAGGGTGACCACGGCGATACCTATCCCGATGGCCATGCCCAGCTCAGGTTTTCGCACAGCCACAATGACAGTGATCGCACCCGCCAGCAGCAGGACGGCCGTACGCACGCCGATCTGTCGGTCGCTATTCACCTCGTCCTCCCGACTCAGGGCCACTTGCCAGGCGAGGCGAGTCGTGTGCGGCCCTTGCTGACTGTTGCCGAGCTGCCGCCGCGGCGCGGGCCTTTTGGCGGGTTCTGAGGCGGTCGACCTTGCGACGTACCCGCTTTCCCATGGCGACTGGGTCAGTGGCGCCCGCCAGGAGAGCGGCCTCTTCCCAGGAAGCCACCCCTGGGCAGGCGCGGGCCAGCATCACGACGCGTTCCTCGGGCTGCAAGGCGCGTAGGAGGGCGCCTAGCCGGGCGTCATCAGGCCCGTCGTAGAACGAGGTGGGCTCCCCGTCCGAGCCGACGGCCACCAGGTCGTAGAGAGACGTGTATTTCCCCATGGGTGCGTCGAGCAGCAGAAGACGCGAGCCGCTCGTTTCATGCCGCCATAAGGGAGTGAGCTGCGAGTGAATGATGCGGGCTTCTGTCTTTAGACGCTTCATGGCCGAACGACTGTTGCCGGTGTCGCTCAGCAGTGGCTCTGTCCAGCTACCCAGCAAGGCGGTGGACAGCGCTTCAGTCCACTGCTTTGAATGGTGCAGCCCCAGCACGAGAGAGGCAAGATCGGCTACAGGCTCGACCTTGCCTTGGATGGCCGCTTCACGAGCTTTCAGTGCTGTGATGGTGTCGAAGTGGATACAGGCCACCGAGAGGTTCCCATGGGATCGGCCATCTGACGTCAGTCGCATCTGAGCGACGAACTCGACCTTCAAGGCGACGTGCTTGAGATGTGATGCCATCGCCGACCGGAGGTTTGGCAGGTCCATGAAGGGGTGGATCGTTACAGTGCCTCGGGCACGTACGGCGTAGACCCCGACCTGCACCTTCTTGAAGGAGAGGCCTTCTACCGCTTCCGATGCCTCCACGCCGGGGAACGCGGTCGAAAGCATGTCGGCGAGCAGACTTTCGGAGTACCTGACAACCTGCTCTTCTGATAGATCGACGAGCACGGTTCTGCCAGCGGCAAGGTTTTTGAGCGCCTTTGTCAGGCTTTCCAGCACGTCGGGGCTGGTGGAGCGGAGTGCCCGCGGAGTCCGCCTTGGCTCCGCGAGGGCTGGCACGTTGTCCCGCCTGCGCGTGCGGCTTCGAGACGGCAGATGTGGCACTTGAGCAGTGATCTTGCCGGACATGGTGCACTTTCCTCCCGATGGACAAAAAACGGTTTCACCTATCGGCGGCGCCACACCCCCTGAAGAGACAACACAATTAGCCGCCGAGGGTGTGACTCTGGTCACACCTGTACGGCGAGTGCCTGCGGACAGCCCTTGAGCTTGGCGTTTATCCAGGTCTGTTTCGTTCCGTGATGCTTTCTGGTCGTTCCACGGTTTTGCCCACGTCGTAGTGGGTGTCGGGTCGCCGGTTCTTCGAGCCAAGTGGCCCTCCAGGGACGGGAGTTGCGGGTTTCGGCGCACAGGCCGGACAGAGCAGGTGCGGGCGGAGGTTTCTGAACCCCCGGCGGACCCGGACCGGGGTGAGCCGTCCGGGCTCGCCGGCTTCTCCCACGGTCCCCGCAAGTCGACGGCGGCATGGCGGAGGAGGCGGAGCTGGGTGTGGTCGGCGGTGACGATCCAGGTCCAGCATTCACCGGCCTCGGGGGTACGGAGTTTCCGCCGAGTCCAGCCCAGGGTTTGCTTCATCAGCCGGAAGGTGTGCTGCTCCAGGTCGAAGCGCCGCAGGAACGCCTGTCAGCGGACATCGACGTCCTTGCCGCTCAGGGCGGTGGCCGACGACCCCAGTCACAGGGGCAGCGGGTCGCCTCCGCCGGGCAGGCGGTCGACCTGGAGGCGGATCAGTGTGCCCTCGATGACGGAGAGCTCGCCGGTGTGGTCGATCCATACGGAGCGGGTGGTCAGGCGGGGGTGGATGCGGTCCCAGGCCGTCGCGCGGGCGGTGCCGTACCGGTCGGTGACCTGCGTGGCCGCGGCGTCGGGCTCGCCCCAGGTCTCGGGCTTGGGGAAGCGGAACTCCCCGCCGCGCTTGGGCGGGTGGCCGCCGCGGGGATGGGCCAGGTAGTACTCCTTGCGGGAGGGTGCCGGGCGACGCATGACCCGGTCCGTGCGCATCCGCCCCAGGATCTCGACCGGAGACCGGCCAGGAAGTGGGCCATGCGCGGGGCGTCGTATCCGGCGTCGAAGACGACCAGGATGTCGCGGTCAGCCGCGTGCCATCGGCCCATCTCGATCAGGTCGGTGACCACCCGGCGGACCCGCGCGGCGGCGACCTCGGCGACGTCGTCCTCGGGCCCGAGACGGACGGCGTCCAGGAGCTGGCACCAGGACGTGCGGCCCGACTCCAGCGCGGCGACGAAGGAGTACGGCCAGCCGGGGACGAACTGGTCAGAGGACGTCCGCTGCGGCCGTAGACATGGCAGAACAGACGCTCCGCGCTGGTCGGGGCGTCCGGGCGCAGCCAGTTGCTCACGTCGACCGCGGGGACCAGGCGCCAGTCGGCGGCCTGCGGCATCGGCAGGCCGGCCAGTACCTGCCGCAACCGGGGCACGTCGATGTTCCCGCTGTTCAGCGCGTCGTACATCGCGCCGTGCCCGCGCCGGTGCTCGGCCACCAGCGTCAGGTCCACCGGTGCCGTCACCGGACCGTCCGCGCAGCAACGCGTCGGCGAGGTCGAACAGTTCGTCCCCGCGCGCGGTCAGGCAGTCGAATAGGTCCTCCCGGAAGCGTGACGCTCTCGCGAACGCTTCCCCGGGACCGGTGTCTGGCAGAAAACTCACCCTCACGGCCTTCGTCTTGGTCATGTGCACCTTGGTCGGTGCACATGACCAAGACGAAAGCCGCCCCCACGTCCGGCGAATCCACCCGTGAGCCACCTGGTTCGAAGATCATTCGAGCCGATACACGGCGCTGTCACGCTGTCTCGGCGCTGATGACGACGTCCACCGCGCGAGCCCATCCATGCGGATCGTCGACCGAGACCCGAACCCGCCGCCTACCTGGCTTCCCGAGCAGGGAAGTGGTGAATCGGCTCTCGCCCACGACATCCCCCACTACGAGCCGACCGTCACTCAGCAGAAGATGCCCGTCGAACACGGTGGTCAGAGGCTCTCTGTCACTTCCGTGGTCATCCGCGTCACCATGATCTTGAAAGACTCGAACCTTGACCAGCGCAACCTGGGCCTGCACCCGAACGATGAGGTGCGTGTCGCACGCAGCGGCAGGAGCACCATCGAGGGCCAGTGTGGTGGGGATCCACTCGGTCGAACCGAGCGCCATCACCGGGTGATTCACATACAGGTCTACCCCTGCGATCTGCACAGCCTGACTCCCAGTTCATCCGTGACGTTCAGCGGAGGATAGAACCAGGCGCTGAGCGTTCTCAGCGTGGCCACTGATCGGGTGACGGGATCGGCTCTCGCGACGCACGAGGCTCCCGCGCCGTCGACCGCATGGCTTCCTGGCATGAGAAGGACGTCTACGGGGCGGGACTTGTTGCGGCTGCCTGGTCGAGTGTGGCTGGACACGAGTCGGAGTCCGGGTGCGTGGCGAGGGCGATCAAGACGTCGAGGCGTTGGCCCGCCGCCTGCAACTCGGCGACCTTCGCCGTCGTGCGGGCACGTTCTTCGAGCAAGCGCCCCAGCAACTCGGGACCGACGTGGCGTGCATCGATGGCCGGCAGGAGTGTGGCGATCATGCGGCTGGTGAGCCCGGCTGCGTAGAGCTCGCGGATCAGCCGTACACGGTCCTCCGCCGTCTGCGGGTAGACACGCTGTCCTCCTGCCGTGCGCGAGGAATGCAGCAGACCCTGCTCCTCGTAGTAGCGCAATGCGCGCGTACTGACACAGGCCCGGTCGGCCAGCTCTCCGATACGCACTGTGACTCGTTCCTTGCTCTGCGGTGCCCGATTTGCCTTTGACGTTGGCGTCAAGTTCTAGCGTAGGCGCGGAGGGCGGGAGTAATCGCTGCCCTCCGCCCGACGAAAGGATGATCATGGACATCGCTGGTTCCACCGCGCTCGTGACCGGAGCCAACCGGGGCATCGGCCGGCGCTTCGTTGACGAATTGCTGGCCCGCGGAGCCGAGAGGGTCTACGCGGCTGCCCGCAGCCCGGAGACGATCACCGCATCCGACTCCCGCGTCAGCCCGCTGTACCTGGACCTCCTCGACGAGAAGTCGATCACGGATGCGGCCGCCATCGCACAGGATGTGACACTGCTGGTCAACAACGCTGGCATTGCCACGGGAGCCAGCCTGCTGACCGACGACCTGGACGGCGTCCGGCGGGAACTGGAGACGCATCTTTTCGGCACGCTCCGCGTCATCCGCGCCTTCGCTCCGGTCCTGGCCACCCACGGCGGCGGAGCGATCGTGAACGTCCTCTCCGTACTGTCATGGGTCGCCACCCCCCACGGTTCGGGCTCCTACTCCGTCGCCAAAGCCGCCGAGTGGAACATGACCAACGGCGTACGCGTCGAGCTCGCCGGACAGAAGACCCTTGTCCAGGGTGTCCACCTGGGGGCAGCGGACACCGACATGATGGCGGGCAGCAACGCCCCCAAGATCGATCCCGTCGACGTCGCACGTGCCAGCCTTGACGGTGTGCAGAGCGACTCCCTCGAAGTGCTGGTCGACGACCCCAGCCGCTTCGTCAAGGCGGCCCTGGCCGGCGACCCGGCACAGCTGTACGGCCCTGCGCCCGCCAGGTGAGCCTTTGAGCGCAATGCCGTTGCTTTACGGGTGTGTTTGATGTGGATGGCTCGGGTGCCGGTGCGGGTGGGCTGGGGCCAGGTGTGGTGGTCGGCCCGTTTGAGCCAGTAGTTGGACATCTTGCGTTTGACAACGCGGGGCTGGCTGCGCAGGCGTCCGCGTGGCAGGAGACGTTCGAGCAGGTCCTGCTGGAGCACGACGAGTGTTCGGACCAGCAGGTCAGGGGGGAAAACTGCTAGGCGTGAGGGTCACGCTGCGCCGGGCGGAGCACAGGGTCTCGGTGAAGGAGATCCGGTCGGCAAGCAGGCCGCGGGTGGCGGCGGTTCTCACCATCAGCTCGCGCAGCGCGTGGTGGACCAGCAGATGTGCCCGGATCTGTTGCAGGACGCCATCGGGGGTTTTCCTGCTGAGGACGACGCGGGTCCCGCGTTGATGGTTCTTGAGCTCGGTGAAGACGGCTTTCGCCTCCCAGCGCTCTTGGTAGAGCGCGGCCAACTGGCGGGCGGGATAGCGGCGGGCGTCGAGCAGGCTGGTGGCCAGCCGGTAGTCCTCACCCTCACGGCCAGTGCCGTTGAGCTGGTAGGCCACCACCCGCACCACGACGGGATCGGTGTGAGCGCGATCGGTCTGAGCGTGGATGCGGGAGATCCAGGAGCCGTCCCTCAACTGCCGCTCGACGGGCAGGACGCGGTTGGCGGGCACCCGCCACAGCAGATCGGCGCCGCTGGTGGTGAAGGCCCGCCACAACTGCACGCCGAGGAATTCCCGGTCGGCCAGGAGGAGCTGGCCCGGGCCGCAGGAGCGGGGCAGGCGGCCGACCAGGGTGACTTCACCGGTGCGGCAGCCGGCCGGCTCGGCGTCCAGGACGAGGTGAGTGCCCACCTCGATCAGACAGGCCATCCGCACCTGGGGAAAGCCGGACTTGTCGTGGCCGCGGCTGTTGCCGGGGCGGCCGAAGGCAGCCTCGTTCGCCGGGCCGGCAGCAAGCGTCTGCGCTGGTCCTCACGACCGCACGCGGCCACCACACGATCTACCAACCCGGACGGATACGCCCAGGTCAGCAGGCCCAAGCCCGATAACTCACCGACGTCTGCAGACACCCGCACCTCCCCCGGGAGCAATGCACAGCAGCGTACGCCCACGAGCTATTGCAACGGCATTGCCTTTGGACGATGGGATCTTGCCGGCGACGTACACCACTAAATCGCCGGTCACAACCTCGTTGCCACAACTGTCCGCTCCCGACAAACGACTGCGATGCTGACGCGCAGCAGAAGGGCGACATCACATGGCCAGGCCTCGTTACACGAGCCTTGCACAGTCCAACATCAGCAGCACCTACCGGACCGAGCCGAGATCGCCCTCAGCACATCACGGCAATCATCAGCAGACTCATCTGATTACGCGTCATACGCCGACAACAGTCGCAGCATCTGCACTGCTCAGCGCACCCGTCCCCGCGCTTTCAGCGGCCCAGGCGGCAAGTTCGGGGCGTCGAGCCGGTTCCCGTCATAGCCCTTCACCTCACCGAAGCGCGAACTCTCCATCCAGTCCGAACGGGCCTGCGCGATATCCTCGTTGGACCGTCCGATGAAGTTCCACCACATGACCAGCTCCTCGTCGAACGGCTCGCCGCCGAGGAGCATCAGGCCCGCGTCCGACTCGGCCCGCAGGGGCAGTTCGGTGCGGCCGCAGCCGAGGTAGAGCATGGAGCCGGGGAGCAGCGGTACGCCGTCCACGTGGGCCTCGCCGGACATGGACAGCACGGCGTACTCGAAGTCCGGCTCCAGCGGCAGGCGTACGTCCGCGCCCTGGACTAGGGCCAGATCGGCGCCGACGATCGGCGTGTACGTCGTGCCGGGCGAGGCGGCGCCGTCGACACCGCCCAGGACGATCGTGGCCCTGAGGCCGGGCGCCGTCACGACGGGCAGCTCGCTGTGGTGTTCGAAGCGCGGGTCGGTGTGGCGGTCGCTGTCGGGCAGGGCCACCCACAACTGCGCGCCGTGCAGGAAGCGGGCGTGCGACCTGGGGCTCTCCTCGGAGTGGCTGATGGCCCGGCCGGAGGTCATGAGGCCCAGTTCGCGCGGGCGGATCGTCTGCAGGCTGCCCGTGGAGTCGCGGTGCAGCACCTCACCCTCGTGCAGCCAGCTGACGGTCTGCAGGCCCATGTGCGGATGCGGCGGTACCTGCATGCCGGGCTCTTCGGCGATGTCGTCGGGGCCGTAGTGATCGACGAAGCACCAGGCGCCCACCATGCGCCGGCCCAGATTGGGCAGCAGGCGCCGGACTTCGCTGGACTCGCCGAGCTTGACCCGGCGGGGGCTGAGGAGTTCACGTACCGGCTCCGCCACCACAAAACCCCGGCCGCCGCACAGAGCGGGAACGGCTTCGCGATCAAGATTGCTCATGGCCCACAACCTAGCCCCGTGGAGGACCCTCCGTCATGCCGTCCCCCCGCCGGCCGGCAGCCGCTTGACCGAGAACCGGCGCACGCGCCGGGGAGGCCGCCGGTTCGCCACCTGATTCACCTCCGGAGTCACCACCGGAGTCACCACCGGACAGGTCGTGGAATATTCAACAACACCGTGCGGTTCTGGCCGTCGAAAGAAACAGAGGAGGTCACAGACGTGGACACGACCTATTACGACCACGGGACGGCCGCGGAGCGCTGGGAACGCGCCCGGATGTTCTTCGACGCCAAGGAGTACGCCGCCTCGGCGCGCGTCCTCGACGCCCTGGTCGAGGAGGTGCCGCAGGAGTCGGGCCTCCGCCTGCTGCTGGCCCGCGCGTACTACCACTCGGCGCAGCTGAGCCGGGCGGAGGCCGAACTGCGCGTCCTCGTCGAGAACGACCCCGTCGAGCACTACGCCCGTCTCATGCTCGGCCGGACGCTCCAGCGTCAGGGCCGCGACGACGAGGCCGAGTCGCACCTGCGGCTCGCCTCCGCGCTCGCGGGAGATTTCGACTCCCTCTGAGCGGAGCACCCCGGGTGGCCCTTGGCCGCCCGGGGCCCCGGTCCCCTACTTGGCCGACTCCTTCTCGGTCTCCCGCTGCGTCCCCTTGACGGCTTCCTTCGAGGGGCCGTACGTGCGTTTGCCCCGCCGGTAGGCGATCTCGCCGAGGATCACGTCCACCGCGATGAAGGCGGCCAGCGAGATGCCGAGCAGGGGTACGAAGTACCCGAGGACGGCGATGCCCGCCATCAGTGGGACGAGGATGTGCGCGGGCACCTGCTGCCAGGCGCCGCGCGGGATGGGGCGGCCGAAGGCCGAGGCGCGGCCCCGCTGCCACCACATGCGGTAGCCCCACAGGATCAGCAGGATGAGGCTGAGGGCCAGCGCCATCAGCACCAGTTGGTTGACGATGCCGAAGAGGACACCGGTGTGCGCGTCGATGCCCCAGCGGGTGAGTTTCGCCAGGACCGGGTAGTCGGCGAACCGCACGGTGTCGGTCACCTCGCCGGTCGCCGGGTCGACCGCGACCGCGTCCTGCTTGGTGGGCCAGCTGCGCTGGACCTGGCTGACCTTGTACGCAGACTCGGCGTCCGCGGGCGGCACGATCTCCACCGGGTCGCCCAGTCCCTCGGCCCGCGCTGCGGCCAGCACCTTGTCGAGGCCGACACCGTGCTCGACACCGCCCTCGGCCGACCCCGAGCCGTGGCCCTCGTGTTCGCCTCCCGCGGCGGCCGACACCGACGGGGTCGCCTGGCGCAGCGAGGTGCGCAGTTCGTCGATGTTCGCTCCGGCGTACGTCGACCAGGTCAGGCCCGTCGCCGAGAGGAAGATGAAGCCGACCGCGGCCCAGACGCCGACCGAACCGTGCAGCCCGAGGGTGCGCCGGCGCCCGCTGGTGCCGCGTATCTTGCGCTGCGTACGACGTCGGCCGAACCAGAGGACCAGACCGCCGCCGGCGATCACCCACAGCCAGCTGGCGGCGAGTTCGCTGTAGAGGCGGCCGTCGTCACCGAGCTTCAGATTGGCGTGGAACTCGTCGATCCAGGTGCGCAGCGGCAACGCTCCGGTGGATCCGTACTGTTCGAGCGCGCCGCGCACCTTCGCGGTGTACGGGTCGACGAACACCGCGAGGGTGTGGGTCTCGCCGATGCCGGAGACGCCGGACAGCATCACCCTGGTCGTCGCGTCGTCCTCGGGCGAGGGGCGTACCGCGGCGACCGTCCCCTCCGGGTGGGCCTTGCGCGCGGCGGCGACCTGCTCGGAGATCGGCAGCTTCTCGTCGCCGACCGGGACGGTCATCTCGTGCGAGTAGAGGATCTTCTCGGCCTGGAACGACGCCGCGTAGAGGAACCCGGTCGTGGCGGCGACCAGCAGGAACGGGGCGACGAGCACTCCGGCGTAGAAGTGCAGCCGCAGCACCAGCGGGCGCAGCGGCGCCCAGCCGCCGCGTTTGGGCGTGACGGGGGTGGCGGACTGCGGGGACTCGTCCGTCTCGGTCGTGGGAGCGGTGGACATCGGCTGGCTTCTCCGGTCGGGCAGGGGACGACGGGGCCGTACTCGGCCGTGCGGTGCAGTAGTCGGTGGGCGGGCCCGTCGAGTTCCCGGAGATTCCTGTGGTGTGGGTCACACGCCTGTTCGTACGTCAGGGAGCCGCCTCGCACGCCCGGGTTCCGCTTGGCATGCTGGCGCGATGGCATCATCCAATGACCTCACGCCCCTCAGCGACCGAGTGGAGGAACTCCTCTCCCGTACGGGCCCGTTGCCGATCGTCGCCGCCGGGGACCCCGTGCTGCGCGGCGCGGCCGAGCCGTTCGACGGCCAGCTGGACCCTTCGCTCCTGGCGCGCTTCGTAGCGGCCCTGCGCGACACCATGCACGCGGCGCCGGGGGTAGGGCTGGCCGCGCCCCAGGTGGGCATCCCGCTGCGGATCGCGGTGATCGAGGACCCGGCACCCGTCCCGGACGAGATCCGCGAGGTTCGCGGCCGGGTACCGCTGCCCTTCCGGGTCCTGGTCAACCCGGTGTACGAGCCCGTGGGCTCCGCGCGTGCCGCGTTCTTCGAGGGCTGTCTGAGCGTGCCGGGCTGGCAGGCGGTGGTGGCGCGGCCCGCGGAGGTACGGCTCCTGGCGCGGGACGAGCACGGGAACCCGGTGGACGAGGTCTTCACGGGCTGGCCGGCCCGGATCGTCCAGCACGAGACCGACCACCTGGACGGCACGCTCTATCTCGACCGGGCCGAACTGCGCTCGCTGTCCTCCAACGAGGCGATGGGGCGGTGGTGGGCCCAGCCGACCCCCGCGGAGGCGGCGAAGGGGCTGGGCTTCGAGCTGTAGCGCGCACTTCCGCACGGTCGGGCCCGGCTGCTTCTCCGCCGGGCCCGACCACTTCCCTGCCGGGCCCGACCACTTGCCCGCCGGGCCGGGCTACTCCCCTGCCCGGCTGGGCTACTTGCTGTCGCGGTACGCCTCCAGCAGCCTCAGCCACACCTCGCTGACCGTCGGGTAGGACGGGACCGCGTGCCACAGCCGGTTCACCGGGACCTCTCCGACGACCGCGACCGTGGCGGAGTGGATCAGTTCGCCGACGCCGGGGCCGACGAAGGTGACGCCGCGCAGGGTCTCGGTGTCCAGGTCGACGATCATCCGGGCCCGGCCGCGGTAGCCGTCGGCGTACAGACCGGCGCCGGCGACCGTGGAGAGGTCGACGTCGACCGCCCTGACGTGGTGGCCGGCCTGCTCGGCCTCGGCGAGGGAGAGGCCCACGGAGCCGGCCTCCGGGTCGGTGAAGACGACCTGGGGAACGGCGGCGTTGTCGGCGGTCGCGGAGTGCGCGCCCCAGGGGTCGGTCTCCAGGAGCGGCACACCGGCGGCGCGGGCGGCGATGGCCGCGCCCGCGATCCGGGCCTGGTACTTGCCCTGGTGGGTGAGCAGGGCACGGTGGTTGACGTCGCCGACCCCGTACAGCCAGTCGGTGCCCGTGACGCGGAGGCTGTCGTCGACCTCCAGCCACGAACCGGGGGTGAGGCCGACCGTCTCCAGGCCGACGTCGTCGGTGCGCGGGGCACGTCCGGTGGCGAAGAGGATCTCGTCGGCCTCGATGCGGTCGCCCGTGGAGGTGGTGACGACGACCGTGCCGCCCTCCCGTGTCACCGACTCGACCGAGGCGCCGGTGCGCACGTCCGCACCCGCCTCGGTGAGCGCCTCGGCGACCAGTTCGCCGGCGAAGGGCTCCATGCGGGGCAGCAGGCCCTTGCCGCGGACGAGGATCGTGACCTGGGAGCCGAGTGCCTGCCAGGCGGTGGCCATCTCGACGCCCACGACTCCGCCGCCGACGACGACGAGGCGGCCCGGGACGGCCTGGGCGCTCGTGGCCTCACGGCTGGTCCAGGGCTTGACCTCGTCGATGCCCGGCAGGTCCGGCAGGACGGCCCGGGTGCCGGTGCTGACCGCCACGGCGTGCCGGGCGGTCAGTACGTGCCGTTCCCCGTCGGGGCCCTCGACGGTGACCCGGCGCGGTCCGTCGAGCCTGCCGTGTCCCCGGTAGAGGTCGACGCCGACGCCTTCGAGCCACTGGACCTGGCCGTCGTCCTTCCAGTCCGAGGTGTAGTAGTTGCGGTGGGCGAGGACCTCCGCCGCGTCGAGGGGGCCCTGTACGGCCTGGCGCAGTCCTGGCACCTTGCGGGCGTCCGCGCGGGCGATCACCGGGCGCAGCAGGGCCTTGCTGGGCATACAGGCCCAGTACGAGCACTCGCCGCCGACCAGTTCGCTCTCCACGATCGCGGCGGAGAGGCCCGCCGCGCGGGCGCGGTCGGCGACGTTCTCCCCCACGGGCCCGGCCCCTAGCACCACGACGTCGTACACGTTGGTTTCCGTTTCCGTCATGGGGTCAGTCTGGTCGTTGGTGTGGGTCGTGGCCACACGGGTATGCGCGCGGAATACGGCGCCGGTCGGTGCCGTTGTGCACAACGGCCACGCACCGACCCCGAGAAGAGGGAATCAACGCCATGAGCAGCACCGTGGAGCTCACCAAGGAGAACTTCGACCAGACGGTCACGGACAACGAATTCGTCCTGATCGACTTCTGGGCGTCCTGGTGCGGCCCGTGCCGGCAGTTCGCCCCGGTCTACGAGAAGGCGGCGGAGGCCAATTCCGACCTGGTGTTCGCCAAGGTGGACACGGAGGCCCAGCCGGAGCTGGCCGCGGCCTTCGAGATCCAGTCGATCCCGACCCTGATGATCATCCGCGACCAGGTCGCGATCTTCTCGCAGCCGGGCGCGCTGCCCGAGGCCGCCCTGGAGGACGTCATCGGCCAGGCCCGCAAGCTGGACATGGACGAGGTCCGCAAGTCGGTGGCGGAACAGCAGGCCAAGCAGGCCGAGTAGCGCCCCGTCAGGGGCGCGGGGAACTGCGCGAGCAACCCCCACGCGCCGCGGACGAACATCCGGGCGGTACGGCGGCAGCAGCCCGCAGGGCGCTGCCCCCGGCCGGCCGGGGAACCGTCAGCTCGATTCCCGGTGGACGACCTCGGCCCCCAGCACCACACGAGCCTCCGGCTCCGCCGAAGGCTCCCGCACCGCACGGTCCACCAGCTCGGCCAGTTCCCGCCCGGACGGCAGCTCGATGTGGACCGTGCTCAGCCGCGGCCGCAGCAGCCGTCCGAGCATCAGATCGTCCGCGCCGACGACGGCCGTCTCGTCCGGGATGCCGATCCCCTCGTCCAGCAGCGCACGCATGATCAGCATCGCGAACTCGTCGTTGTACGCGAAGACGGCGTCCAGGCCGAGCGACCGCCAGCGTCCCGCGAGATCGGCCGCGGCCTTTTCGTCGTAGGCGAGCGGCACCTCGGTCAGTGTGGCGTCCGTACCGGCCAGGGCCTGCCGTACACCTTCGAGCCGGGGCCTGGAGAAGATCTCCAGACCGGGATCCTCGGGGACCAGTACCCCGACGCGCCGGTAGCCACGGGCGAGCAGGTGTGCGCCGACGCTGCGGCCGACCTCCTGGTGGTCCATGAGGAGCGCGTGCGCGCCCTCGATGCGTTCGGGACCGAGGGTGACCACGGCCCGGGCACCGGAGCGTTTGAGCACGGACACGCCGCGCGGTCCGAGGCCACCGCCGGGCGCCAGTACGGCGACCGGCCGCAGCTCGGCCCAGGCGCGGGCCGCCTCGTCGCCCCGCAGGCCCAGTCCCCCGTACTGCACGACGGTGTATTCGAGGCGGCTGAGCGCCCACTGGAGTTCGTTGAGGAACTGGCTGTAGAGCGGGCCCACGGGCACGTCCGGCGCGGGCATCAGGACCATGCGGCTGTGCCCTGCGCGCAGACTGCGGGCCGCGGCGTGCGGCACGTACCCGAGTTCTTCGGCGGCCTGGTGGACACGGCGGCGGGTGGGCTCGCTGATCCGTACGGCGCTGGTGTTGTTGAGGACGTAGGAGACGGTCGCGCGGGACACACCGGCCAGACGGGCCACATCGGCACTCGTGGGCACGGAGCGCTGCGCGGGCGGCGGAGGGGCGGATGTCTTCGGTATCTGCACCATGAGGTACGGCATCCTTGCAGAAGCCCCGCGCGGGCCCGGGGCCGGGGGGCGCCCCAAGTCGCTTCCCTGCCACGGCAGTTCCGTACGGATCAGGCGTGCGACTCCGTACGGATCAGGCGATCGTCTCCGTGCGCGTCAGGCGGTCGGCTCCGCACGCGTCAGACGTTGGGCTCCGTACGGGTCAGGCGTGCGACCAGGTC
Source organism: Streptomyces dioscori (assembly GCF_003024195.1). Lineage (GTDB taxonomy): Bacteria > Actinomycetota > Actinomycetes > Streptomycetales > Streptomycetaceae > Streptomyces > Streptomyces dioscori. The sequence goes on along the minus strand of NZ_KZ679048.1, from coordinate 257,936 downwards.
GGTCCAGCCCGCCTCCAGCCGCTCCAGCGGCATCCCGCACTCCTTGGTCAGGTGGTGGACCAGGGCGGGGTCGAGATACCCCATCAGCGTCTGGGCGAGGAGCACGCAGTCCGCGTCCGGCGCCGCCTGGCGCAGCAGCAGGGTGACATGGCCGGTCAGGAAACGCTGGGGCGGGAACGAGTGGCGGCGGGCCGGCTCCGGCTGGGCGGCCAGTTGCAGATCCAGCTGCTCGACCGTCTGCCGCAGGACGGCACGTCCGAACGCCCCCAGCCGCTCGACCGGCGGTGCGCCGGGGCCCAGGGGCGGCGGTCCGCTGAGGAAGGCCGCCTGGAGCTGCTTGGCGGAGTGGTCCAGGAGCGCCATGAGCAGGCCGGTGCGGTCGCCGAAGCGGCGGAAGACGGTTCCTTTGCCGACCGCGGCGGCCACGGCGACCGCCTCCATCGTGACGCCGGCCGCACCGTGCTCCGCGACCAGGCGGGTGGCCGCCTCCAGCAGCCGGGCGCGGTTGCGGGCCGCGTCGGCGCGCAGGCACGGCTCGTCCTCACCGGTGGTGAGTTCCAGGAGAACAGGCTCGCCGGTCGGCTCCTGAGGCTTGGGAAAGGGCGGCAGGGAGGCGGACATGAAGACAGCGTAACGCCGGGGGAAGAAAACTGGACCGTGGTCCGTTTGACTGGTAGAACTTTAAACGGACCCCGGTCCGGATCGTAACGGCAATGTTTCATCCTCCTTGGAGCCCCCCATGACTGTTCGTATCCTCGCGCTCGTCGGCAGCCTTCGCGCCGGCTCGCACAACCGCCAGCTCGCCGAGGCCGCCGTCAAGCTCGCGCCCGAGGGCGCGGAGGTCGACCTGTTCGAGGGCCTGGCCGACATCCCCTTCTACAACGAGGACATCGACGTCGAGGGCGACGTCCCGGCCGCCGCCGCCCGGCTGCGTGAGGCCGCGGGCAGCGCCGACGCCATCCTGCTCTTCTCGCCCGAGTACAACGGCACCATCCCGGCCGTCCTGAAGAACGCCATCGACTGGCTGTCCCGCCCGTTCGGTGCGAGCGGCCTCAAGGACAAGCCCCTCGCCGTGGTCGGCACCGCCTACGGCCAGTACGGCGGCGTCTGGGCGCAGGACGAGGCCCGCAAGGCCGCCGGTATCGCCGGTGCCAAGGTTCTTGAGGACATCAAGCTCTCCATCGCCGGCTCGGTCGTCCGCTTCGCCGAGACGCACCCCTCCGACGACGCCGAGGTCGCCGCGCAGCTGACCGAGGTCATCGGCCGGATCCACGGCGAGGCCACCGCGCCCGTCGCCGCCTGACCCTCACAACCTGCAGTTCTCCCGGTGACGCGCGGCCCTCGCCGCGCGTCACAGCCGTACGCGACGGTTCGAAACGCCTCGCGAGTAGCCGGGGCGTGGCGGGAAAGGCTTGGCGCCTGCGCGAACCGCCTTGCCCGCGGGTGAAGTTGCACGCCTTGTACCGCCTACGCCATCCGGAGGTTACCGTTCGGTAGACATCGTGCTCCCGGAAGCTCCCGGAGGTGGCAGCCCCCTATGACTCCCCTGACGTCCGGCCGTCCCGCGGGGCTCGTGGAGCGCGCCCGTGCCCTGGCCGAGGGCTCGGTGTCCTCGCGGGCGCTCGTCGAGGAGGCCCTCGCCAAGGTCGCGGCGACCCAGGGCACGCTGAACGCCTTCCGGCTGGTGCGCGCCGAGGCCGCGCTCGCCGAGGCCGACGCCGCCGACGCGGAACTGGCGGCCGGCGGTCACCGGCCCCTGCTCGGAGTGCCGGTGGCGGTCAAGGACGACATGGACGTGGCGGGCGAGCCGACGGCCTTCGGCTGCCGCGGCGCGTTCCCGCCGGTCCCCGAGGACGGCGAGGCGGTACGCCGGCTGCGCGCGGCCGGGGCCGTGATCGTCGGCAAGACCAACACCTGCGAGCTGGGACAGTGGCCCTTCACCGAGGGCCCGGCCTTCGGAGACACCCGCAACCCGTGGCACACCGGTCACACCCCGGGCGGTTCGTCCGGCGGTTCTGCCGCCGCCGTCGCGGCGGGTCTCGTTCCCGCCGCGCTGGGCTCGGACGGGGCCGGCTCAGTACGTATCCCCGCGTCCTGGACCCATCTGGTCGGCATCAAACCGCAGCGCGGCCGGATCTCGACCTGGCCGCGCCCCGAGTCCTTCCACGGCATCACGGTCAACGGCACGCTGGCCCGTACCGTCGAGGACGCGGCGCTGCTCCTGGACGCGGCGAGCGGCAGCCACGCACACGATCTGCACCGCCCGCCCGCGCTGCGTACGACGGACGCGGTGGGCCGGGATCCGGGGCGGCTGCGGATCGCGCTGTCGCTGAAGCCTCCGTTCACGGCGGTGCCCGCGCGCCTGCGCCCCGACGTACGGGCCCGGGTCGTCGCCCTCGCGGAGCGGCTGACCGCGCTCGGGCACGAGGTCGAGGAGGCCGATCCGGCGTACGGGCAGATCGGTCTCGCGTTCGTGCCGCGTGCCACCGCAGGGCTCGCCGAGCGCGTGCGGGACGTGCCCGACCCCGCCCTGCTCGACCGGCGTACCCGTGAGGCGGCCCGGCTCGGCCGGCTGCTCGGCGGGGCCCCGCTGCGGGCCGCCCGGCGCGCCGAGGCACGGCTGCACCGGCGGATCGGCGCGCTCTTCACGACGTACGACGTGGTCCTGGCGCCGACGACGGCCGCTCCCGCGCCGCGGATCGGCGCGCTGCACGGGCTGAGCGGCTTCGGCACCGACCGGGCCATGATCGCCGCGTGTCCGTACGCCTGGCCGTGGAACGTGCTGGGCTGGCCCGGGGTGAACGTCCCCGCCGGGTTCGTCGACGACACCCTGCCCGTGGGCGCCCAGCTCCTCGGTCCCGCGCACAGCGAGCCGCTCCTCGTCTCGCTCGCCGCGCAACTGGAGGCGGACCAGCGGTGGTTCGAGCGGTGGCCGGGCCGCGCGACGGACCGCGAAACGGGCGGCGGCGCGACGGAGTTCGGTCCGCACACCGGCCCGCAGGCCACGGGCCCGTAGGCTTGGCGTCATGGACGACGCGTCGATGGTGGGGCTCATGGGACGGGTCACCGGCACGGTGGGGCCCGGGCTCGTCGGCGAGGTGATCGTCCGGGTGCGGGGCGGTGCCGAGCACTTCCTCGCGTACGCCGCCTCCTCGAAGGACCGCATCGAGTCGGGCACGGTCGTCATGGTGGTGGAGTACCTGCCGCCGCGCACGGTCTACGTGTCGCCCGCGTACGACAGTTGAAGCCGGCGCGGGCGCTTCGACCATGTGAGCGTGTAGTACGTATCAAGGATGTCCCAAGGACGCGTCGGGCTCTGTACCCGTAGGTCCGCGCGGGCGCACACTCCCTTCGTTCGGTGCCGACAGGGCACCAGGCAACAGGGGGCGAATGCCGATGATCGTCGGCGTCGTGGCGGGGGCAGCGGTCCTCGCGCTCGTTTTCATCGTGGTGGTCTTCAAGCTCATGTGGCGGGTCGCGGAGCCCAACGAAGCGCTGATCATCTCCGGTTCGAAGCACCGTACGGAGGGCCTTGAGGAGGGCATGGGCTTCCGTATCGTCACCGGACGCGGCACGCTCGTGCTGCCGGGCGTCCAGGCGGTGCGCAAACTCTCGCTCGACCTCAACGAGACCGAGCTGTCCGTCGACTGCGTGACCCACCAGGGCATTCCGCTCAAGGTGCGGGGCGTGGTCATCTTCAAGGTGGGCGACGACTTCGTGTCGATCGCCAACGCGGGGCGCCGCTTCCTCGACCAGCAGAAGCTGATGTCGGAGCGGGTGCACAACGTGTTCGCCGGTCATCTGCGGTCCATCGTCGGCGGGTTGACCGTCGAGGACATGATCCGTGACCGCGGCAAACTGACCGGGCAGACCCGTGCCGCTTGCGGTACGGAGATGGAGAAGCTGGGGCTGATCGTCGACTCGCTGCAGATCCACGAGATCGAGGATCCGACGGGGTACATCAAGAACCTGGCCATGCCGCACGCGGCGGCCGTCCAGCGGGACGCCAGGATCGCGCAGGCCGAGGCCAACCGGCTGGCCACCGAGGCCGAACAGCAGGCCTCCGCGCGGATGGCGGAGGCGACCCGGGACAGCGAGATCCTCCAGGCCGGGTACCAGGCGGAGCGCGACAACGCGGCGGCCAAGTCGCGACAGGCAGGGCCGCTCGCCGACGCGGGGGCCCGCCAGGAGGTCGTGGTGCAGGAGACGCGCGTCGCCGAACTGGAGGCGCACCGGCGCGAACAGCAGCTCCAGGCGGACGTCCGCAAGCCCGCGGACGCGAAGGCGTACGAGAAGCGCACGCTGGCCGAGGCGGAGCGCGATGTGCGGATCTCCGCGGCGCAGGCCAAGGCGAAGGAGACGGAGCTGGCCGCCGCGGCGGAGGCCACCCGGGTCAAGACGGCCGCGGGCGCCGAGGCCGAGGCCACGAAGGCGCGGGGCGCCGCCGCCGCGACGGCGACCCGGGCCACGGGTGAGGCGGAGGCCGCCGCCGCGCAGGCCAAGGGGCTGGCGATCGCCGAGTCCACGCGGGCGAAGGGGCTCGCGGAGGCGGAGGCCATCGCGGCGCGGGCCGCCGCCCTGGCCGAGAACCAGGAGGCCGTGGTCGCGCAGCAACTCGCGGAGAACTGGCCGGAGATCGTCAAGGCCGGTGCGGGGGCGTTCGGGAACGTGGAGCACATGGTGCTGCTGAACGGGGCCGAGGGGATGTCGGACATGTTCACGAAGGCGCTGACCATGGGTGGGACGGGGCTCGGGCTTGCCCGGCAGTTGCTTGCGTCCATGAACGCGAACGGGCGGGTGGGGTCGGAGGGTTCTCCTGTGAACGGGTTCACTTCTCCGGGCGCTTCGCCGGGTTCGCAGAAGGTGGTGGTGGACGGGGAGTCGTAGCGGCGGCGTTGGGGGAGTCATCGTTGACGGGTGCGGGTCCGTCGTGGCTGGGCGCGCAGTTCCCCGCGCCCCTTGAAAGCAACAGGCAGAAGCAGAAGGCAGGCCGTTGCCCGTGTCCCTGGTCAGAGGAGGCGCGGGTTAACGTGTGGTGTGACTGCTTCTGCCGAGCAAGATGTTCCTGGGCGGTTCGGGCCCTCCGCCACCGTCGAGGCCGATCCACGGCGCGTCGGGGTCGTGCGGACCGAGTACTCCCCCGCGCACGACGGCGACCCGGACCCGGGCGAGATCGTGTGGACTTGGGTGCCCTACGAGGAGAACGACGGGCGGGGCAAGGACCGGCCGGTCCTGGTGGTCGCCCGTGAGGGTGCCGACACGTTCCTCGCCGTGCAGTTGTCCAGCAAGGGGCACAGCGGCGACCGGGACTGGGTGCCGATCGGCAGCGGGCCCTGGGACCGGTCCGGACGCGACTCGTGGGTCGACGTGGACCGGGTCCTGCGACTGCACGAGAAGGGGATGCGCCGGGAGGCGTGCGCGCTGGACCGGATGCGGTTCAACCTGGTGGTGCACCGGCTGCGGGAGCGCTACGGCTGGCGCTGAACGGGCCTGAAGGCCTGCTCGAAGGCCGTCCTGACCATCGCTCCCCTCGTCCGGTCCAGGACCCCGAAGACGACCTGCTCGAAGGTGCCGGAGAAGCGTCCGCCGTCCCCGAGGAGCGTGGCGAAGGTGTTCGCCACCTGCGCCGGGTCGTTCTGGAACACTCCGCAGCCCCAGGCGCCCAGCACCAGCCTGCGGTAGCCGTGCGCCTCGGCCGTCTCCAGGACGCGCTCGGCGCGGGAGGCGAGGGCGCGCGGCAGCTCGGACACACGCTCCGGCATGGTGCGCTTGATCACACCGGCGTTGGGTGCGGCGGCCGTGAGGAAGCCGGCGGTGTACGGCTCGTCGAGGAGCGCTCCCCGGTCGTCACGGAAGACCGGGACCGCCGGTGAGTGGATCACCCGATCGGTGTAGAAGGTGTCCCGGTGCGTCCGGTGGTGGTCGTAGAACGCACGGACCCCCACCACACACGTGTAGAGCGCCGAGGCCCGGCACAGAGCCTCCTCCTGGGCCTGCGCGCCGTTCAGATAGCCCCCGCCGGGATTGCGTGCCGAGGAGAAGTTCAGCACCGCGACCCGACCGGTCAGCCGACGGGCCGCTTCCAGGCTGCTCTCGCCCGTGACCTCGAAGAACGTGGGCGTGGAGCCGACGGAACCGAGGGAGCGCGGTGTCCCCAGCGGCTCCGGGCCGTACATCCGGGTGCCTTCCCGGGCGGCGGCCACCGCCGCGGCGATCGACACCTCGCGCCCGTCGGACGCGCGGTACGAACCCGCCGCGACGATCTCCTCCGTCCGCCGTGCGATCGCACGCAGCCGTGCGCTCATGGCGCCACCCCTGTAGGCGCCGTGCTCGCGCCCCGCGCGATCTCCCCCGGTACCCCTGTCGCATCCCCCGTCGTGCTCATGAACGCATGGTGAGCGATCCTGGTCTGGAGTCGCAACAGAGTTTCGCGCACCCATAAGCGGCGATACGCACCCTTGTGCGAACCGACTCAAGGGTCTTGGGTGGGACGAGCGTCTGTCGGGCCGGCCCATCCGAAGCCGGACCCGACGGCATGGATGGAATCTCAGGAGGATCCCGACATGTCCGATTCGGTGAGTGACTGTACGGAGCCACGCCGCTCCGCCGTCACCGAGGCCGAAGTGGAGGCACTGGTCCGAGGCATATGCTTCAAGACCGGACCGCCTCGCTTCCTCGGTGTGGAACTCGAATGGCTCGTCCACGAGCCGCGCTCCCCGCGGCTCCCCGTACCACCTGAACGTCGCGAAGCGGCCTACGCCGCAGTGCGGGCCCTGCCCCTGAGTTCGGCGGTCACCGTCGAACCGGGCGGACAGCTGGAGCTCAGCTCCGCACCCGCCGCCTCCCTGATGGAGTGCATCGCCTCTGTCTCCGCCGACCTCGACGCCGTACGCGGTGTACTGCGTGAGGCGGGTCTCGCCCTGTACGGACTGGGCCAGGACCCCTGGAACGAACCCACCCGCTTCCTCCATGAGCCGCGTTACGACGCCATGGAGACCTGTCTCGACCGTGCGGGCCCCGAGGGCCGCGCCATGATGTGCTCCTCCGCCTCCGTCCAGGTCTGCCTGGACGCCGGGTACGAGGAGCCGGGGCCGCTCGGTCTCGGGCGGCGCTGGTGGCTGGCCCATCAGCTGGGCGCGCTGCTGGTGGGCGCCTTCGCCAATTCCCCGATGGCCCGGGGCCGGCCCACGGGCTGGCGCTCCACCCGGCAGTCCCTGTGGGCCGCGATGGATCCGGGCCGCACCAGCGCCCCGCCCCTCGACGGCGACCCGCGGGCCGCCTGGGCACAGCACGTCCTGGACGCGCCGGTGATGTGCGTGCGCGCGCCCAGCGGCCCCTGGGACGTACCGGAGGGGCTGAGTTTCCGGGAGTGGACCCGATCGGACGCACCGCCCGGCCGGGAGGATCTCGACTACCACCAGACGACCCTGTTCCCGCCGGTGCGGCCGCGCGGGCATCTGGAGCTGCGCATGATCGACGCGCAGCCGGGCGACGACGGCTGGATCGTGCCGCTTGCCGTGACGACGGCGCTGTTCGACGATCCGGAGGCCGCCGAGACCGCCTACCGGACGGTGAAACCGCTCGCCGAACGGGCCGGCTCGCTGCCCGCACCGCTCAACGCGCTGTGGACGACCGCCGCCCGCTCGGGCCTGGCCGATCCCGAATTGCGGGAGGCGGCGCTGGCCTGCTTCGCGGCAGCCGCCGACGCACTGCCCAGGATCGGCGCGAGCACAGAGGTGCAGCGGGCGGTCGCGGAGTTCACCGACCGCTATGTCGCCCGGGGCCGGTGCCCCGCCGACGACCTGCTCGACCGTGCCGCCGACTCCGGTCATCCGGACCACGGCACGCTCCTCGGCGCAGGACAGGGCGCAGGACGGGGCGCCGAACAGGTCGCAGGACGCATCACCGGCCGCGGCCCGGAAGACGGCACGGAACAAGGCATGGAACCCGACACAGATCACGGCACAGAACACCTGCTCAGCGGGAAGGACTTCCGCCCATGACCGACCCCGGTACCGGCACCACGTTCGACGACCCGGAGGCGCTCAGGAAACGTGCGCTGGCGGCGCTGCTCACGGCCCGCGAGCGCACGGCACTGCTGACCTCCTGCGTCGAGGACCCCGAACTGACCGCGCAGCACTCGCCGTTGATGTCCCCGCTGGTGTGGGATCTCGCGCACATCGGCAACCAGGAAGAGCTGTGGCTGCTGCGGACGGTCGCCGGCCGTGACGCGCTGCGGCCCGACATCGACGGCCTGTACGACGCGTTCGAGCACCCGCGCGCCGAGCGGCCCTCGCTTCCGCTGCTGCCGCCCGCGGAGGCCCGTAACTACGCGGCCGAGGTACGCGGGCGGGCGCTCGACATCCTGGAGAGCACCGCGTTCGAAGGAACCGGCGCCCGGCTCACCGAGGCCGGGTTCGCCTTCGGCATGATCGCCCAGCACGAACAGCAGCACGACGAGACCATGCTGATCACCCATCAGCTCCGCCGGGGCCCGGTGGCCCTGACGGCTCCGGACCCGATGCCCGTACCCGCGTTCACCGGACCGGCCGAAGTGCTCGTCCCGGGCGGCCCGTTCACCATGGGCACGTCCACCGAGCCGTGGGCGCTGGACAACGAACGGCCGGCGCACGCACGGCTGGTGCCGCCGTTCTTCATCGACACCACTCCGGTGACGAACGAGGCGTACCAGGCGTTCATCGCCGACGGCGGCTACACCGACCGGCGCTGGTGGGCGCCGGAGGGCTGGGCCCACATCCGGGAACACTCCATCGATGCGCCGCTGTTCTGGCGCCGCGACGGCGGGCAGTGGCTGCGGCGGCGCTTCGGCGCCACCGAGGTCGTACCAGCTGACGAGCCCGTCCTGCACGTCAGCTGGTACGAGGCCGACGCGTACGCGCGCTGGGCGGGGCGGCGCCTGCCCAGCGAGGCCGAGTGGGAGAAGGCCGCGCGGCACGACCCGGAGACGGGCCGCTCGACCCGCTATCCGTGGGGCGACGCCGACCCCACGCCCGAGCACGCCAACCTCGGCCAGCGCCATCTGCGCCCCGCCCCGGCCGGCAGCTATCCGGCGGGCCAGTCGCCGCTCGGCGTAAGGCAGTTGATCGGTGACGTGTGGGAGTGGACGTCCAGCGAGCTGCTCCCCTATCCGGGCTTCCACGCCTTCCCGTACAAGGAGTACTCGGAGGTGTTCTTCGGGTCCGAGCACAAGGTGCTGCGCGGCGGCTCGTTCGCCGTGGACGCGGTGGCGTGCCGGGGGACGTTCCGCAACTGGGACTACCCGGTCCGGCGGCAGATCTTCTCCGGGTTCCGTACCGCCCGGGACGCCCGTCCGGACAGTGTCTGATGTGCCGTCATCTGGCATACCTGGGGCCCGAGGAGCCGCTGGGGCGGCTCCTCGTGGACCCGGCCCACAGCCTGTACCGCCAGTCGTGGGCACCCCGGCGCCAGCGGCACGGGACCGTCAACGCCGACGGTTTCGGCGTCGGCTGGTACGCGCAGGGCGACCCGGTGCCCGGACGCTACCGGCGTACCGGGCCGATCTGGGGCGACCAGTCCTTCGCCGACCTCGCGCGGGTGGTGCGCTCGGGCGCGCTGCTCGCCGCGGTGCGGGACGCGACCCTGGCGGGGGCGGACGGGGAGGCCGCGGCGGCGCCGTTCACCGCGGGCACCTGGCTGTTCAGCCACAACGGCGCGATCGCGGGCTGGCCGCGCTCACTGGCGCCGCTGGCCGGGACGCTGCCCGCCGCGGAGCTGCTGTCGATGGAGGCGCGCTGCGACTCGGCGCTCGTCTGGGCGCTGGTCCTGAACCGGCTGCGGGGCGGTGACGAGGAGGGGCAGGCCCTCGCCGACACGGTTCTCGACGTGGCGGCGGCGGCTCCCGGCTCACGCCTCAACCTGCTGCTCACCAACGGCGAGGTGATCGCCGCCACCGCCTGGGGCGACACGCTCTGGTACCTGACCGAGCCCGGCCGGCGCACCGTCGTGGCGTCCGAGCCGTACGACGACGATCCGCACTGGCAGGAGGTGCCGGACCGCACGCTGCTCGCCGCGAGCCGCACGGACGTCCTGCTCACCCCGCTGAAGGACATCGACGCACCCGTGGCGTCCATGGCATCCATGGCGAACGCCTCCGCCCCGGGCGCTTCCGTCCCGGGCACTCCCGCATCGAGCACGTCCGTACCGAGCGCATCCGTTCCGAGCAAGGAGCCCCGTACGTGAGTCCGTTCCTGGTCACCCGCACGCTGCCCGAGGACGCCACGGACGCCGCCCTGCGGGCCGACGTCCTGCACGGCCTGACCCGCGCTCCGAAGACGCTCCCGCCCAAGTGGTTCTACGACGCGCTCGGCAGCGAGCTCTTCGAGAAGATCACCGCACTGCCCGAGTACTACCCGACCCGTGCCGAGCGCGAGATCCTCGTCGCGCGGGCGCCGGAGATCGCCGCGGCGACCGGCGCGCGCACGCTCGTCGAGCTGGGCTCGGGCTCGTCCGAGAAGACGAAGCACCTGCTCGACGCACTGCCTGCCCTGCACACCTATGTGCCGGTGGACGTGAGCGAGAGCGCGCTCAGGCAGGCCGGTGAGGCGCTGGCCGTCGAGCGGCCCTCGCTCGATGTGCACGCGCTGATCGCCGACTTCACCGCGGGTCTCACGCTGCCCGGCACGCCCGGCCCGCGGCTCGTCGCGTTCCTGGGCGGCACGCTCGGCAATCTGCTGCCCGCCGAACGTGCCGCGTTCCTGGCGTCGGTACGTTCCCTGCTGTCGCCCGGCGACGCCCTGCTCCTCGGCACCGACCTGGTGAAGGACGAGTCGGTGCTCGTCGCCGCCTACGACGACGCGGCCGGAGTGACGGCCGCGTTCAACAAGAACGTGCTGAGCGTCGTCAACCGCGAACTCGGCGCGGACTTCGACCCCGACGGGTTCAGTCATGTCGCCCGCTGGAACGCCGAGGAGGAGTGGATCGAGATGCGGCTGCGGGCCCTGTCGGCCGTGACCGTGAAGATCCCGGCGCTCGACATCGCCGTGGAGTTCGCCGAGGGCGAGGAGATGCGCACCGAGGTGTCGGCGAAGTTCCGCGAGGCGGGCGTACGCGCGGAACTGGCCGCGACCGGACTCGAACTCACCCACTGGTGGACGGACACCGAGGGGAGGTTCGCGCTCTCGCTGAGCACGGCCCGGTGAACCGCACCGGACCTGAGCCCGCCGGAACCCGCGTCCCCCGGGCCCCCATCTCGCGGTCCCCCGCCTCCTGGGGCACCGTGGAACGACACGTGGCACACGGGCCACGGCGGAGAGGAGCACCCGTATGTCCGACCACACCTACCGGGTCACCGAGATCGTCGGAACCTCGCACGAGGGCATCGACCAGGCGATCCGCAACGGCGTCTCCCGGGCCTCGCAGACCCTGCGCAACCTCGACTGGTTCGAGGTCACGCAGGTGCGCGGGCAGATCGAGAACGGCCAGGTCAAGCATTACCAGGTAGGCCTGAAGGTCGGCTTCCGCCTGGAGGACTCGGCCTGACGGCTGCCCGTACCCGACAAGCACGAGCCCGAGCACGAGCACAGGCGTGTGACACCGCCCGGCCCCTCTCCTGCCGACACGTTCGGAAGGAGAGGGGCCGGCGCACGTCACGTCCGCCCCGTCACGTCCGCCCCTCCCGCTCCTGCGCCTCCTTCAGCGCCGCCGAGGCAGCGGCCCAGCGGGCGCGTACGACGGTGAACCCGGCCCGTGCCGCGTCCTCGCACACCAGCTCGTCGTCGTCCACGAACACCCTGATCTCGCGGTCGCGGGCCAGCTCGCGCAGGATCTGCAGCTTGGTGCGCCGGGCGGGCCTGCGGTCGTCGTTGCGCCGCATCCGGACGCGGCCCTCGGGCAGGCCCTGCGCGGCGATCCAGGCCACCGTGTCCTTGCGGCAGCGCTCGGGCCGGCCCGTCAGATAGAGGACCTCGCACTCCTCGGCGTGCTCCAGGGCCAGCGCCACGCCCTCGGCGAGCGGTGGGTCGTGCGGCGCCGCGGCGAAGAAGGCGTCCCAGTTCCGGGGCTTCTGCTCCAGGAAACGCTGCCGGTGCGCGGTGTCGGCGAGCGTCCCGTCGAGGTCGAAGACGGCGAGGGGGGTGCTGTTGTTCGTCACAGCGGCCACCCTAGAACGACGCTCCGGTCTACTCGGGCCCCACTTCGGCCACCCCGGGACGCCGCTCCCCTGCGGTCAGGACGCCGTCGCGTCCCGCCACAGCGTCCACGCGAGTCCGAAGCCGGCCAGCGCGATCGCGATGCGCAGCGGCGCCTCGGGCAGCCGTCGTACGACCGCGGGTCCCATCCAGGCGCCCACGAAGCAGCCCACGCCGAGCGTGAGGGCCGCGCCCCAGTCGACCGGGGCGAGGAAGGCGTAGGCGACGGCCGCGGTGACGTTGGCCGCGCCGGTGGCGATGTTCTTGACCGCGTTGGTCACGGGCAGTGGTTCCGTCGCGGACAGGGAGAGCACGGCGAGCATCAGGACGCCCGCCGCCGCGCCGAAGTAGCCGCCGTACAGACCGACCAGCAGCACGGCACAGGCCAGCGGGAGCCTGGGTACGGAAGAGTCCGGCCCGGTGCTGAATCGCGCGGTGACCCGTCGCAGGGGCTCACGGATCAGGATCAGTACCGAGCCCAGGGCCACGAGCCACGGCACGACCAGTTCGAACGTCGAGGACGGTGTGCCGAGGAGCAGGGCCGCGCCGATCGCCCCGCCCAGTGCCGCCGCGAGGGCCAGCCGGATCAGCCGGGCGCGCTGTCCGCGCAGTTCCACCCGGGCTCCCACCGCGCTTCCCACGGTGTTGGAGAAGAGCGCCACGGTGTTGGTGACATTGGCCGCCACGGGCGGCAGGCCCGCGGCGAGGAGTGCGGGGTAGCTGAACAGCGAGGCCAGACCGGCGATGGAACCGGCGAGCCCGGAGGCGACACCGGCGGCCAGGAGCAGCAGGACGCGACCGGAGTCGACCCCGGCGATGAGCGCTTGCACGTGACCCTCTTGTCTCCACGGGTGCGGTGGTGTCCTGTGCCCGCCACACGTCGATGTTCCATATTAGAGACAGCGTCTACATATGCAGACGGCGGGGTCGTCCGGGTCTTCTACCGCTGAGCGGCGCCCCCGGACGGACCGACGGGTGCGGACGGCGTGAGCGGGGCTCCCGGCGGCATGTTGTACGGCGTGACCACCTGGATCGCCGAGGGCAGGAAGGGGCCCTCGTCCGGCAGGGCCTTGTGCGCGCGCATGATGGTCTGGCAGGCGCGCCGCATGTCCTGGCGCAGGTCGTGGTGGAGCACGGCGGACAGCCGGCCCTCGCTCAGGAAGCCGGTGTTGTCGTGATCCAGGTCGTGGGCGATGAACACCGCGCACTCCCGCCCGAGGAGCCCGAACGCGTCGAGGGTCGCCGCGTTGCCACCCCCGGCCGAGTAGACGGCGATGACGTCCTCGTCCCGCTTGAGGGCGTCCAGCACGAGGTCCCGCTGGGTGGCGTCCAGCCCGTCGCTGTCGGTGACCTCCACCAGGGAACGTCCCGGCTGGGCGCTCCGCATCGCGCTGCGGAAACCCATCTCCCGCTCCTCCTCGCCGCGGAAGGAGCCCCGGCTGATCGTGGCGAGCACGTTGCCGGGCCGGTCGCCGAGCCACTGGCCGATGAGATAGGCGGCGGTGGCGCCCGCCGCCCGGTTGTCGATCCCCACGTACGCCATGCGCGCGCTGCTGGGCAGGTCGCTGACCAGCGTGACGACGGGGATGCCCGCCGCGACCAGCCGGCTGACGGCGGCGACGATCTCCGGCAGGTCCGGCGCCTTGAGGATCACGCCCTGCGAGCCGCGCTTGGCGATCTTGTCCAGGGTCGCGACCAGCTCGGAGGCGGGGCAGGTCTCCCGGAAGTGGAAGCGCGAGCGCACCACGGCGGGGTGCAGGGAGGGCAGTTCGGCCTCCAGGGCGTCCCGGACGGCGGTGGAGAACCGCTCCGGCGTCTGCATCACGATATCGATCATGAACGTACGGCCGCCGATGCGTACCTGGGTCCGCTGGCGGTCAAGGTCCTTGATGGCTTGGCGCACTTCCATGACGGTGCTTTCCCGAACGCCGCCGCGGTCGTTGAGGACGCGGTCGACCGTGGCCTCGCTCAGACCGGCCTGACGGGCGATCTCCCTGATCGGATATGGATGGCGCACGGCGGCCCCCGCTGCGAATGACGGACTTGCGAATGACGGACTTTTGATGGGTCTCTGCGGATTGTATGACGGCCTTTCGTTCACAAGACTGACAGCAGCGCCGCCGGAGCCGAAGCCTGAGCCGAAGGAGAACTACGCACTCATGGGACTTCTTGAGGACAAGGTCGTCCTCGTCAACGGCGGCAGCCAGGGGGTGGGCGCGGGCATCGTCCGCGCGGCCCTGCGCGAGGGCGCGACCGTCGTCTTCACCGGACGCCGGGCGGAGGTCGGCGAGAAGCTCGCCGCGGACACCGGCGCCCGTTTCGTCCGGGCGGACCTGGCGGACGCGGCGCAGGCGCGCGGCAGCGTGGTGCGGACCGTGGAGGCGTACGGGCGTATCGACTGCCTGGTCAACGCGGCGGGGCTCACGTCACGCGGTTCGCTCCTGGACACCACGCCGGAACTGTTCGACGCGCACATGGCGATCAATCTGCGCGCGCCGTTCTTCGCGATGCAGGCCGCGGTCGCCGACATGACGAACCGCGAGGCGCCGGGCACGGTCGTGAACATCATCTCGAACTGCGCGCACGGCGGGCCGCCCCATCTGGCGCCGTACTCCACGGCGAAGGCCGGTCTCGCGGGGCTCACCCGCAACGCGGCACACGCGCACCGCTGGGACCGTGTCCGGATCAACGGCCTGAACATCGGCTGGACGGACACCGAGGGCGAGGACGCCACCCAGCGCGCCTTCCACGACGCGGGCGACGACTGGCGGGAGAAGGCCGCGGCGGCCCTGCCGATGGGCAGGCTCGGGCAGGTCGACGAGATCGCCGACTTCGTCGTCCTGCTGCTCTCCGATCGCAGCGGTGTGGTGACCGGCTCGGTCATCGACTGGGACCAGACCGTCTTCGGCGGGCTCGACTGAACCACCCTCCGGGTTGAACCCCTGGGTTGAAGGAGCAAGATTCGCATGCGTATTGGCATCATGGGGCTGGGCCGGATCGGCGCGTTCCACGCGGAGACCCTGGCCGGGCTGGAAGCGGTCGACTCGCTCGTGGTCACCGACCCGGTCGCCGCGGCGGCCTCGTCGGCCGCCGAGCGGTTCGGGGCCACGGCCGTGGACTCCCCCGACGCGGTGTTCGCCGCCGGGGTCGACGGAGTCGTGATCGCCGCCGCGACCGACGCCCACCCCGAACTCCTCCTCGCCGCCGTCAAGGCGGGCATCCCGGTCTTCTGCGAGAAGCCCGTGGCCCGCGGCGTCGAGGAGAGCCTCGAAGTGCTGCGCGCGGTGGAGGCCGGCGGGGTCGAGGTGCACATCGGCTACAACCGGCGCTTCGACGCGGGCTGTGTCGCCGCCCGCCAGGCCGTGGTGAGCGGTGAACTCGGCCTGCTGCACACCGTGCGGTCCACCACCCTGGACCCCGCGCCGCCGCCCGCCGCGTACGTGGCCGTCTCCGGCGGCATCTTCCGCGACTGCAGCGTGCACGACTTCGACATCGTGCGCTGGGTCACCGGCCGCGAGGTCGTCGAGGTGTACGCGACCGGCGGCAACCGGGGCGCGGACTTCATCGCGGCGGCGGGCGACGTCGACACCGCCTCGGCGCTGCTCACCTTCGACGACGGCACGATCGGCGTCATCTCCAACTCCCGGCACAACGCCCGCGGTTACGATGTCCGCCTGGAGGTGCACGGCATGCTGGACAGCATCGCGGCCGGCCTGGAGGACAAGCTGCCGCTGCGGTCCGTCGAGCCGGGTGCCACCTTCCCCGCCGGTCCCCCGCACCACTTCTTCATGGACCGCTTCGCCGCCGCCTACCGCGCCGAACTCACCGCGTTCACCGAGGTCGTGGCGGGCTCCCGGCCGTCCCCTTGCACGGTGGCCGACGCCCTCGAAGCGAGCTGGATCGCCGAGGCCTGCACGCTGTCGCTGCGCGAGCACCGGCCCGTACGACTGGAAGAGGTGCGGACGGTATGACGGAGGAACCCCTGCGGATCGGCGTGCTGGGCGCGGCCCGTATCGCCGAGCTGTCGATCGCGGGACCTGCCCGGGTGACCGGCCACCGCCTGGTGGCGGTGGCCGCCCGCGACCGGTCCCGCGCCGAGGCCTTCGCCGCCGAGCACGACGTCGAACGGGTCCTGGACTCGTACGCCGACGTCGTCGACGACCCGGCTGTCGAGGTCGTCTACAACCCCCTCGCCAACGGCCTGCACGCGCCCTGGAACCTCGCCGCGCTCGCCGCGGGCAAGCACGTGCTCACCGAGAAGCCCTCCGCGAGCAACACCGAGGAGGCCGCCGAGGTCCGCGACGCCGTCGCGAAGGCAGGCACGGTCTTCATGGAGGGCTTCCACTATCTGTTCCACCCGGTCACCCGGCGTCTGCACGAGCTGCTGGAGAGCGGGGAGCTGGGCGAACTGCGGCATGTGGAGACCACGATGGTCATGCCGGCCCCGCCGGACACCGACCCGCGCTGGTCCTTCCCGCTCGCGGGCGGCGCGCTGATGGACCTGGGCTGCTACAGCCTGCACGCCCAGCGGGTGCTCGCGCCCTGGGCGGGCGGCGTCCCTCGGCTCGTCGCGGCGAGCGGCGGCGAGCGAAGCGAGTTGGGGGTGACCCCGGACGGAGTCCGGGGGAGGGCTGGCGCGCCCGGGGTCGACGAATGGCTGGACGCGGAGCTGGAGTTCCCGGGCGGCGCCACCGGCAGTGCCCGCTGCCACATGGCGCACGACGGGTGGGAGATGAGCTGCCGGATCGTGGGCTCGCTCGGGGAGGCCACGGCGGTGAACTTCGTCCAGCCGCATCTGGACGACCGGGTCCGGGTGCGTACGGCGTCGGGCGAGCGCGTCGAGATGCTCGGCCGCCGATCCTCGTACACCTATCAGCTCGAAGCGTTCGCGGCGCATCTGCGCCGGGGCGCGCCGCTGCCCTTGGACGCCGAGGACGCGCTCGCCACGATGCGCCTCATCGACGACTGCTACCGGGCCGCGGGCTTCCCGCCCAGGCCGCGGACGGCTCTTCCGTCCACGCCCTGAGCGGGCTCTCCACTCCCTGGCTGGTTCAGCGCATCAGCGGTGTGTGTCGCGGAGTACCGAGCGCAGGAACTCCGCGCTGCTCCACACGTCGTCGACGGGCCCCTTTCCGGCGGGCTCGTCGGTGAGGATGGTGTCCTGCTCAAGGACGTACCAGCCGTCGTAGCCGCGTGCCCCGAGGTGGCTCACGATGGCCCGGACGTCCACGTCACCGGCGCCGAGCGGTCGGTACATGCCGTCCCGGACGGCGTCCGTGTAGCTGAGGCGGCCCGACTGGACCTTGGCGGCGAGGGCGGCGTCCACGTCCTTCATATGGGTGTGGGCGATCCGCTCGGGCGCCTGCCGGGTCAGCTCCGCGGGGTCGGTACCGCCGATGAGCAGGTGGCCCGTGTCGAGGCAGAGCGAGATCGCGGAGTGCTCCAGCACCCGCTGGACCTCCTCGCCGTTCTCGACCATCGTGCCGACGTGCGGGTGCAGTACCGCCTGTACGCCCCGTTCGGCGGCCAGCGCGGTCAGGCGGTCCAGGTTGGACAGCAGCAGCTTCCAGCCGTCGGCGTCCAGCTCGGGCCGGGAGTCGTACCCTTCCTGACCTGTGACGGCCGACAGGACGAGGACGTCGGCGCCGGACGCGGCGTAGCTCTCCAGGAGCGTGTCGACCTCGGGCAGCGGATCGTGCCCGGGTACGTGCAGCAGCAGCGGGGTGAAGCCGCCGACCGCCTGCAGGTCGTGGTGGGCGAGGACCTGCGCCATGGCCGCCGGCTCGCCGGGCAGAAAGCCCTCGGGCCCGAACTCGGTGGCGGCGAGGCCGACCTCGCGCATCTCCTTCAGCACACGCTCGGGCGTCAACTGGTAACCCCAGTCGGGTACTTCGCATACGCCCCACGAGATGGGCGCACCGGCGATCCGCGGTGATCGAGTGTCCATGGCGCAACGTTAAGTGCATCCCGGCCCAAAAATGAAGGGGTCGATCCCTCAGCGGGGCCTCATCGTGTCCATCTTTTTCCCGTCATTCACCGCCCTGCCGAAACCCACCCGGAAGAAATCGGCGCGACGACTGTTGAGACAGACGAGGGAGCACAGTCCTTCCACCCCATTCCTTCCAGCGGAGAGGCCGACGGAGAAGCCATGTCGCACCAGCAGGAGCACCGGACCCGCTTCTCCGTCCTCGACCGCTCGCGCACCCGGGAGGGCCACGGCGCCCCCGAGGCGCTGCGCGACACCGTCGGGCTGGCGCGGGAGCTGGAAGGGCTCGGCTACCACCGGATCTGGGTCTCGGAGCATCACGGAGTGCCGGGTGTCGCCGGTTCCGCGCCGACCGTCCTGGCCGCCGCGGTCGCCGCCGCGACCCGCTCGATCCGGGTGGGCACGGGCGGGGTGATGCTCCCCAATCACCAGCCCCTGGTGGTGGCGGAACAGTTCGGCGTCCTGGAATCCCTCTTCCCCGGCCGTATCGACATGGGTCTCGGCCGGTCCGTGGGGTTCACGGACGGCGTACGCAGGGCACTGGGCCGGGACAAGGACGTGGCCGACGACTTCGCGGCGCAGCTCGACGAGCTGCTGGGCTGGTTCCGCGGCACGTCCCCCACCGGGGTGCGCGCACGCCCCGCAGAGGGCCTGACCGTGCCGCCGTTCGTGCTGGCCATGGGCGAGGGCGCGACGATCGCCGCCCGCGCCGGGCTGCCCATGGTGATCGGCGACCTCAGGAACCGCGAGAAGATGCGCCGCGGCATCGACCACTACCGCGAGACGTTCCGGCCCTCCGTGTGGGCCTCGGAGCCGTACGTCGTCATCTCGGGCACGGTCGCGGTCGCGGGGACGCCGGAGGAGGCGCGGCGGCTGCTGCTGCCGGAGGCGTGGTCGATGGCGTACTCACGCACGCACGGTACGTTTCCGCCGTTGCCGTCCGCCGAGCGGGTCGAGTCGCTGACGCCGGCGATGACGGAGAAGGAACGGGGCTTCTACGAGGCCGGGCTCTCGGGGCAGATCGCCGGGACGGAGGATCAGGTCGCGCACGAGCTGTCGACGGTGATCAAGGAGACCTCGGCGGATGAGGTGCTGGTCACGACCAGTACGTATGACCGGGCGGGGCTGGTGGACTCGTTCCGGCGGTTGGCGCGGGTTGTGGGGCTGCAGCCCGTGTGAGTGTTGTATCGGGGCGGCCGGGGTTGTGGGGTGTCTGCGGGCAGTCCGTGGCTGGTCGCGCAGTTCCCCGCGCCCCTAGGGGGCGTACCGGGCCTCACGGTGCATCATCGCTTCTGCCCCGCTCGCCGTACCTCTGGAGTCACCCCATGCACAGCCCCCATGACCCGTACGTCCGTGTGCGGGGTGCCCGTGAGCACAATCTGCGGGGGGTCGATGTCGACATCCCGCGGGATGTGCTGGTGGTGTTCACGGGGGTGTCCGGGTCCGGGAAGTCGTCGCTGGCCTTCGGGACGATCTACGCGGAGGCCCAGCGGCGGTACTTCGAGTCGGTGGCCCCGTACGCGCGGCGGCTGATCCATCAGGTGGGGGCGCCGAAGGTCGGGGACATCAGCGGGCTGCCGCCCGCGGTGTCGCTCCAGCAGCGGCGGTCGACGCCCACCTCACGCTCCTCGGTGGGTACGGTCACCAACCTCTTGAACTCCCTGCGGATGCTGTTCTCCCGCGCGGGCCGGTACCCGCCGGGCGCCGAACGGCTCGACTCGGACTCCTTCTCGCCGAACACGGCCGCCGGGGCCTGCCCCGAGTGCCACGGGCTCGGCCAGGTGCACCGCACGACCGAGGAACTGCTGGTCCCCGATCCGGCGCTGTCGATCCGGGAGGGCGCGATCGCCGCGTGGCCGGGCGCCTGGCAGGGCAAGAACCTGCGCGACGTCCTCGACGCGCTGGGGTACGACGTCGACCGGCCGTGGCGCGAGCTGCCCGCCGGGCAGCGCGAGTGGATCCTCTTCACGGACGAGCAGCCGGTCGTGACGGTCCATCCGGTACGGGACGCGGGGCGCATCCAACGCCCGTACCAGGGCACGTACATGAGCGCGCGCCGCTATGTCCTGAAGACGTTCTCGGACTCCAGGAGTCAGACCCTGCGGGCGAAGGCGGAGCGGTTCCTCGCCGCGACACCCTGTCCGGTGTGCGGCGGCGGCCGGCTGCGGCCCGAGGCCCTCGCGGTGACCTTCACGGGCCGGACCATCGCGGAACTGGCCGCGATGCCGCTCGTCGAACTGGCCGACTCCCTGGCGAATCACGGTGGTTCGGAGACGGCCCGGGTCCTCACCGAGGATCTGCTCGCCCGCATCTCCCCCGTCACCGAACTGGGTCTCGGCTATCTCAGTCTCGCCCGGTCGACCCCGACCCTGTCGGCGGGCGAGCTGCAACGGCTGCGCCTGGCAACGCAGTTGCGCTCCGGCCTCTTCGGAGTCGTGTACGTCCTGGACGAACCCTCCGCCGGACTGCACCCGGCGGACACCAAGGCCCTGCTCACGGTCCTGGAGCGGCTGAAGTCGGCCGGCAACTCGGTGTTCGTCGTGGAGCACAGCCTCGACGTCGTGCGCGGCGCCGACTGGCTGGTGGAGGTGGGCCCGAAGGCGGGCGAGCACGGCGGGCGGGTGCTGCACAGCGGTCCGGTGGCGGAACTGGAGCACGTCGCCGGGTCCGCGACGGGCCGGTTCCTCTTCGACCGCTCCACCGCTCCGGTGCGTGAAGTCCGTCCGGCGCGGGGCTGGTTGAAGGTCGGGCCGATCACTCGCCACAATCTGCGCGGTGTGACCGCCGAGTTCCCGACCGGTGTCCTCACCGCGGTCACCGGGGTCTCCGGTTCGGGTAAGTCCACGCTCATCGGGGAGATCACGGAGCAACTGCCGGGCGTCGGGCGGCTGGTGAGCGTCGACCAGAAGCCCATCGGCCGTACGCCCCGCTCGAATCTGGCCACGTACACGGGCCTCTTCGACGTCGTGCGCAAGGTCTTCGCCGGGACGGCGGAGGCGGCCGGTCGCGGGTACGGGGTCGGCCGGTTCTCGTTCAACGTTCCGGGCGGGCGCTGCGAGACCTGCCAGGGCGAGGGGTTCGTCAGCGTCGAGCTGCTCTTCCTGCCGAGCACCTACGCCCCGTGCCCGGCCTGCGGCGGGGCGCGCTACAACCCTGAGACCCTCGAAGTGACGTACCGGGCGAAGAACATCGCGCAGGTGCTGGACCTGACGGTCGAGGCCGCCGCGGACTTCTTCGCGGACACCCCGGCCGTGGCCCGCAGCCTCGCCACGCTCCTCGACGTCGGCCTCGACTATCTGCGGCTCGGCCAGCCCGCGACCGAGCTGTCCGGCGGCGAGGCGCAGCGCATCAAGCTGGCGAGCGAACTCCAGCGCGTACGCCGGGGCCACACCCTCTATCTCCTCGACGAGCCGACGACCGGTCTGCATCCGGCCGATGTCGAGGTGCTGATGCGGCAGTTGCACGGTCTGGTCGACGGCGGTCACAGCGTCGTGGTCGTGGAGCACGACATGGCGGTGGTGGCGGGGGCCGACTGGGTGATCGACCTGGGGCCGGGCGGCGGCGACGCGGGCGGACGCATCGTGGCGGCGGGACCTCCGGCGGAGGTCGCACGGGCGGCGGGGAGCGCGACGGCCCCGTACCTCGCGCGTGCGCTGTCCCGGAGCGGCCCGCTGGAGCCGGACAGCTCTCAGTCCCAATAGGCCTGCCGCAGCTTGGACTTGGCCAGCTTGCCCGTGGGTGTACGCGGCAGCGCGTCCGTGAAGTCCACGCTGCGGGGCGCCTTGTAGTGGGCGATGCGGTCGCGGACGAAGTCGAGGAGTTCGCGGGCGAGTCGCGGGCCTGGGGTCGCGTCGGGGGCCGGCTGGACGACAGCCTTGACCGCCTCGCCCATCTCCGGGTCCGGTACGCCGACGACCGCCACGTCGGCGACCTGGGGGTGCAGGGTGAGACAGTCCTCGATCTCCTGCGGGTAGATGTTCACGCCGCCGGAGATGATGGTGAACGCCCGGCGGTCGGTGAGGAAGAGATAACCGTCCTCGTCGACGTGCCCGATGTCCCCGGTGGTCGTCCAGGTGGGGTGTTCGGGGTGCTGGGCCTGCCGGGTGCGGGCCTCGTCGTTGTGGTAGCGGAACGGGAGTTCGTCGCGCTCGAAGTACACGGTCCCGGTCTCGCCGACGGGCAGTACCTTGCCGTCGTCGTCGCAGATCCGCAGCTCGCCGAGGAATCCGCCGCGCCCCACCGTCCCTGGCTTGCGCAGCCACTCCTCGGGGCCGACGAAGGTGATCCCGTTGGCCTCGGTCGCCGAGTAGTACTCGTACAGGACGGGTCCCCACCAGTCCATCATCCGGCGTTTGACCTCGACGGGGCAGGGTGCGGCGGCGTGCACGGCGACCCTCATCGACGACACGTCGTACGCGTCGCGCACCTCGTCCGGCAGCTTCAGCATCCGTACGAACATGGTGGGCACCCACTGGCTGTGCGTGACCCGGTGCTGTTCGATCGCCGCCAGCGCGCCGCGCGGGTCGAAGGAGTTGAGGGAGTTCATGAGGACGACCGTGCCGCCGGTCGCGGTCACCACGAAACTGAAGCGCAGGGGCGCCGCGTGGTACAGCGGGGCCGGGCAGAGGTAGACGGTGTCCTCACCGAAGCCGTACATGGGCTGGAAGAGCAGTTGGTACATGCTCATCTCCTCGCGGACGTCCCCCTCGGGGAGCGTCGGCGCGATGCCTTTGGGCAGGCCCGTGGTGCCGGAGGAATAGAGCATGTCGACGCCGCGGGGCTGGTGGGCCGGGGGTTCGGGTGAGGCACCGGCGAGGGCGCGCTCGTACGAGCCGTCGTCGAAGTTGAGGCGCAGTTCGGCCGCCGGGGCCGACCGGCCCACGGCGCGGCCGAGTTCGGCGAGGGGCGCCGAGACGATGAGGGCTCTCGCCCCGCAGTCGCGGACGATGTAGGCGGCCTCGTCGGCGGTCAGGTGGTGGTTGACCACGGTCAGGTAGAAGCCGGAGCGCAGTGCCGCCCAGTAGACCTCCAGGACGCGCGGGTCGTTGTCGGCGAGGAGCGCCAGATGGTCGCCCACGCGCAGTCCGGCGGACCGCAGATGGTCGGCGAGCCGCAGGGAGCGGTCCTCCAACTGGCCGTAGGTGAGGGCACGGCCGCCGTCTGCGGTGACGACGGCCGTCCTGGCGGGGTCGTACGCTCCGGGATACATGCGGGGACGGTACCCCGGTCAGGTGACGGACCGTCAGAGGTGTGCGGGCGCTTCCGTGTGCACGCGAGCGCGGGAGACCGGATGTACGTCACAGCCGGGGTGGACGTCACAGACGGGGTGGACGTCACAGGCGGGGTGCACGGCGACCGTTTCGGCAGCCCGCGCGAGGGTCCGCCGGTCGGGGGCGGAGCCCGGCGGGAGCACCGGCCCGACCCGCACCTCGGCGACGAGGTCGCGGGCCGACACGACCCGCCACACGGAGGTGAGCAGGGAGTCGCTGCCCACGAACGCGGGTGCGGTGCTCATCGCGCCCCCGTCGTGCCGGTACTGCAGGCGCACCGGCTGGACGGCCGCGTCCGCGTCGAGGGCGGCCTGGAACGCGGCCCGGCGGAACCGGCCCTGGGCCCGGCCGCACCAGGTGCTCCCCTCGGGAAAGACCACGACCGCCCCGCCGTCACGCAGGGACTCCGCGATCCGCCCGACCGTCTCGGGCAGCGCGCGCAGCCGGTCGCGCTCGATGAACAGCGCGCCGCTGCTCGCGGTGAGCGCCCCGGCCACGGGCCACTGCCGGATCTCCGCCTTGGCGAGCATCCGGGCGGGCCGGACGGCCGCGAGCAGCGGGATGTCCAGCCAGGAGATGTGGTTGGCCACCAGCAGCAGACCGCCGGTGGGCGGGGCCGCGCCGGTGGTCCGCAGTTCCACGCCCGCGGCGCGCACGATCGTCCGGCACCACAGTCTGATGAGCCGGTCGCGCAGGCCCGCGGGAATCCGCGCGACGGCCGGGATCAGCGCGATCCCGGTGGCGACCACGACGAGCAGCGAGACCAGCCGCAGCACGGCACGCGGCACGGCGGCGACCGCCCGTACGGACTCCACGCAGGCCCCCGGGGTGCAGGGGGCGCCGGGCAGCCAGGCACTCGCCGCCGCGGGGGTGACCGGACGCGCCCCGGACGGGCGTGTCCCGGCGGGACGGGTGGCGACCGGTGGGCCTGAGCCGCCGCGGCGCGGGCCGGGCACCTTTCCGGTACCCGGGCGCGGCGGGCCCGGGAAAGGCGGCCCGTCCGGTCCGGCGCAGGTCGCCGGGCCCCGGCGGGGACGCAGGAGCACCCCCATGCGGGACGCGCTCATCACGCGGGCACGAGGGAGAGGAAGTGCCGCAGATAGCGCGGGTTGACCCGGCGCATCGACAGCAGCACGTACAGGTCGGCGACGCCGAAGTCCGGGTCGTGGGCCGGTTCGGCACAGACCCAGGCACCGAGCCGCAGATA
This sequence comes from Streptomyces dioscori, assembly GCF_003024195.1. GTDB lineage: Bacteria > Actinomycetota > Actinomycetes > Streptomycetales > Streptomycetaceae > Streptomyces > Streptomyces dioscori. The sequence goes on along the minus strand of NZ_KZ679048.1, from coordinate 233,306 downwards.
GCCGCGCAGGAGCGGGGGAAGTTCGGCGCGGCCGGCCCGGGTGACGCCCTCGGGGTTCCAGGGCAGCAGCGGCCGTACGCGGTACTCCTCGGGGGCGAGGTGCTTGTCCCGCACCCGGTCCCAGGTGCCCGCGGCGAGGGTGCCGCCGTCGGCGAGCGGGATGGAGCAGCAGCCCGCCAGCCACTCGTGTCCGCCGTCGATCATGTAGCGGGCGATACCGGCCCAGATCAGGCCGATGACGGCGCCGTCGCGGTGGTCGGGGTGGACGCAGGAGCGGCCGACCTCGACGAGGCCGGGGCGGATCGCGGCGAGGGGTCCGAGGTCGAACTCGCTCTCCGAGTAGAGCTGTCCGGCTACCGCGGCGCGCTCGGGCGGCAGCAGCCGGTAGGTGCCGACGACCTGGCCGGTCGTGGTGTCGCGCACGAGCAGGTGGTCGCAGTACGCGTCGAAGGCGTCGACGTCCAGGCCCGGCTGCGAAGTGGCCAGCAGGGCGCCCATCTCCCCGGCGAAGACGTCGTGGCGCAGTCGCTGTGCGTCCCGGACGTCGGACTCGTCGCGGGCGAGGGTGACGGTGTAGCGGGTGGGTGCCGTCGACAGTGGGGGGCTGTCGAGCGTGGAAACGCCGGTCATGGCTCTCTCCTGGTCACAGGCCGGATGCGGCGGAGCGGCGCGGCGGACCGTGGTGTACCGGTCCGTGCGCTCCTGTTCTTCCGACCCCGGCTGACCGCCGAGTAACCCACGGAGAGAGCGCGGGTGTGAGCTTGCTGAATCCCAGGGGTGACGCCCCGCGCCGGGGGCGCGGGTTTTTTTGGGGGCGCGGGGAACGGCGCAATCTTTCACCCCTCAGGGACGCGGGGTCTTTGGGGGCGCGAGGAACGGCGCAGTCTTTCGCCCTTCAGGGGCGCGGGGAACTGCGCGACCAGCCCCCACGCACCCGCACCCGCACCCGCCCCACAACCGAAGCCAGTTCGCAAAAGGGCGGCCAGCCCTACCGCTTGGCAGCCTTCCGACCGGCCCGAAGCCATTCCTTGTTCATCCCGGTGATGGAGAACAAGGGAATCCCCTTGGGACAGGCAGTCGCACACTCCCCCACCAGCGTGCACCCCCCGAACCCCTCCTCATCCATCTGCGCGACCATGTCCAGCACCCGCGTCTCCCGCTCAGGAGCCCCCTGAGGCAGCACATTCAGATGATTCACCTTCGCCGAGGTGAACAGCATCGCGGCCCCATTGGGACAGGCGGCCACACACGCCCCGCACCCGATGCACTCCGCGTGCTCGAACGCGAAGTCCGCGTCAGCCTTCGGCACCGGCGTGGCATGCGCCTCCGGCGCCGCCCCGGTCGGCACGCTGACGTACCCGCCGGCCTGGATGATCCGGTCGAACGCGGACCGGTCGACCACGAGGTCCTTGACGACGGGGAACGCGGAGGCCCGCCACGGCTCGATGTCGATCGTGTCCCCGTCGTGGAAGGACCGCATGTGCAGCTGGCAGGTGGTGGTGCGCTCGGGCCCGTGCGCACCACCGTTGATGACGAGCGAGCACGCGCCGCAGATGCCCTCGCGGCAGTCGTGGTCGAAGGCGACGGGATCGTCACCGGCGAGGATGAGTTCCTCGTTGAGGGTGTCGAGCATCTCCAGGAAGGACATGTCGGCCGAGATGCCGTCCACTTCGTAGGTGGACATCGCTCCGTCGGCGTCGGCGTTCTGCTGCCGCCAGACGCGCAGGGTGAGCTTCATGCGTAGCTCCGCTGGGTGGGGTGGACGTACTCGAAGACGAGTTCTTCCTTGTGCAGGACGGGTGCGTCACCGGTGTCGGTGAACTCCCAGGCGGCGGCGTAGGAGAACTCCTCGTCACGGCGGGCCGCCTCGCCGTCGGGGGTCTGGGACTCCTCGCGGAAGTGCCCGCCGCAGGACTCCTCGCGGTGCAGCGCGTCCAGGCACATCAGCTCGGCGAGCTCCAGGTAGTCGACGATCCGGTTGGCCTTCTCCAGCGACTGGTTGAACTCCTCGCCGGTGCCGGGCACCTTGATCCGCCGCCAGAACTCCTCCCGGATCTGCGGGATGCGCTCCAACGCCTTGCGCAGCCCCGATTCCGTACGGGCCATGCCGCAGAACTCCCACATCAGCTCGCCGAGTTCGCGGTGGAAGGAGTCGGGGGTGCGGTCGCCGTCGACGGCGAGCAGCAGCCGCAGCCGGTCCTCGGTGTCGGCCAGCACCTCCTGCACGACGGGGTGTTCGTCGTCGACCGTCTCGTAGTGGGGGTTGCGGGCGAGGTAGTCGTTGATGGTCGACGGCAGGACGAAGTAGCCGTCGGCGAGGCCCTGCATGAGCGCGGACGCGCCCAGCCGGTTCGCCCCGTGGTCGGAGAAGTTGGCCTCGCCGATGGCGAACAGCCCCGGCACGGTGGTCTGCAGGTCGTAGTCCACCCACAGGCCGCCCATCGTGTAGTGCACGGCCGGATAGATCCGCATCGGCACGCTGTACGGGTCCTCGGCGGTGATCCGCGCGTACATGTCGAAGAGGTTGCCGTACTTGGCCTCCACGGCCTCGCGGCCCATCCGCGCGATGGCGTCGGCGAAGTCGAGGTAGACGCCCTGCCCGCCGGGCCCGACCCCGCGCCCCTCGTCGCACACGTTCTTCGCGGCCCGCGAGGCGATGTCCCGCGGTACGAGGTTGCCGAACGCCGGGTAGATGCGCTCCAGGTAGTAGTCCCGCTCGTCCTCCGGGATCCGGTCGGCCGGACGGTCGTCGCCCTTGGCCTTGGGCACCCAGATCCGCCCGTCGTTGCGCAGCGACTCGCTCATCAGCGTCAGCTTCGACTGGTGTTCACCGGTGCGCGGGATGCAGGTGGGATGGATCTGCGTGAAACACGGGTTGGCGAAGTACGCGCCCCGCCGGTGCGCCCGCCAGATCGCGGTGGCGTTGGAGTTCATGGCGTTGGTCGACAGGTAGAAGACGTTCCCGTACCCGCCGCTCGCCAGGACCACGGCGTCCGCGAAGTAGGTGTCGATCTTCCCGGTGATCAGGTCGCGGGCGACGATCCCCCGCGCCCGCCCGTCGACCACGATGAGGTCGAGCATCTCGGTCCGGGGATGCATCTCCACCGTGCCGGCCGCGATCTGCCTGCTGAGTGCCTGGTAGGCGCCGAGCAGGAGCTGCTGCCCGGTCTGCCCGCGGGCGTAGAACGTCCGGGACACCTGCACCCCGCCGAACGACCGGGTGTCCAGCAGACCGCCGTACTCCCGCGCGAACGGCACGCCCTGCGCGACGCACTGGTCGATGATCTCCACGGAGATCTGTGCGAGGCGGTGCACGTTCGACTCCCGGGCGCGGAAGTCGCCGCCCTTGACGGTGTCGTAGAACAGCCGGTGCACCGAGTCGCCGTCGTTGCGGTAGTTCTTGGCGGCGTTGATCCCGCCCTGTGCGGCGATGGAGTGGGCCCGGCGCGGGGAGTCCTGGTAGCAGAACTGCACGACGTGGTAGCCCTGTTCGGCGAGCGTGGCGCCGGCCGCGCCGCCCGCGAGCCCCGTACCGACGACGATCACGGTGTGCTTGCGGCGGTTGGCGGGGTTCACCAGTTTGGCCTCGAAGCGGCGGGTGTCCCAGCGCTCGTTCACCGGCCCTTTTGGGGCCTTGGCGTCGACGACGGGCTCCCCGGTCACGTACTCGGCGAAGGTGCCGTGTTCGGCGAATGCGTTGGTTCCGAGGAATGCGTTGGTTCCGGTGAATGCGTTGGTTCCGGTGGTTCCGGCGAATTCAGCAGTCATGTCAGCTCACCACTCCGGTCATCACGCCCACGGGTACGGCGACGAAGCCCGCCGTGAGCACCACGGCGAGCACGTTGGCGACGGTCTTGAAGGCCCGGTCGCGGGTGCGGCTGCCCACGCCGAGGGTCTGTGCGGCGCTCCAGAAGCCGTGCTGGACGTGCAGGCCGAGCGCGAGCATCGCGACGATGTAGATGACGTTGCCGTACCAGGTGGAGAAGGTGTCGATCACGTTCTGGTACGGGTGTCCGTGCTGGAAGCCGTTCGCGTGGACGGTGCCGGTGGTGAGGTCCAGGATGTGCCAGACGATGAACAGGCCGAGGATGATCCCGCCCCAGCGCATGGTCCGCGTGGCGTAGCTGGCGCGCGGCTTCTTGTGCACGTACTTGGTGGGTCGCGCCCTGATGTCACGGCGGCTGAGCTGGTACGCGGAGACGGCGTGCGCGACGACGGCGACGACCAGGACCACGCGGACGATCCACAGGGCCCACTCGTAGTGCAGGAAGGGCTCGCCGAGGGTGCGTAGCCAGTGGGCGTAGTGGTCGAACTCGCCCTCACCGAAGAAGATCTTCAGGTTGCCCAGCATGTGGACGGCCAGGTACCCCAGCATGATCAGGCCGCTGACGGCCATCACGGTCTTCTTGCCGAGGGGCGAGTCCCACATGGTGCGCGTCATGGACGGTTTTCGTTCCGTCCGCGTTGCCAGAGCCATGTGATCGACGCTACGGCCGACAGGGTTGATCGGTCCAAGACATGGTCCGGCTCGTTTCCATAGGCGATACCTATCATGGACGTACGATGGGGTCATGCAGTTCCAGCAGCTCCAATACTTCGTGGCGGTCGCCGAGACCCGGCATTTCACCCGGGCCGCCGACGTGGTCCATGTGGCGCAGCCGTCGCTCTCCCAGCAGATCAAGGCGCTGGAACGGGAGTTGGGGGCCGACCTCTTCCTCCGGGCGCGGGGGAACATCACGCTCACGGATGCCGGGGAGGCGCTGCTGCCGCTCGCGCGGCGCATCCTGGCGGACGCGGAGACGGCCCGGCAGGAGGTGCAGGAGCTGGCTCAGCTGCGCAGCGGACGGGTGCGGCTGGGGGCGACGCCGAGCCTGTGCACGGGGCTGCTGCCGGATGTGCTGCGCGCCTTCCACGACCGCTACCCCGGAATCAGGCTGCTGATCGAGGAGGGCGGCTCGCACGACCTGGTACGGGAGCTGGCGCGGGGGGCGCTGGATCTCGCGTTGGTCGTACTCCCTCTGCCGACGCCGTCGCCCGCGCTGACGACGGTGGAGGTGCTGCGGGAGGACCTGGTGGTGGTGTCCTCACCGGAGGCGCCGGCACCGGGAGGTGGGCGGCGGACCGTCGGGGTCCCCGACCTGGAGGGGGAACGGCTGGTGATGTTCCGGCACGGGTACGACCTGCGGGAACTGACCGTCGCCGCGTGCCGCTCCGCGGGGTTCGAGCCGGATTTCGCGGTGGAGGGCGGGGAGATGGATGCGGTGCTGGGGTTTGTGCGGGCGGGGTTGGGGGTGGCTGTGGTGCCGCGGATGGTGGCGGTGCGGGCGGGGGCGGGGTTGCGGGTGACGCCGCTGGCCCGTCCCGGGTTGAGCCGGGCCATCGCGCTGGCCCACCGCAGTGATGTGGCACCGTCACGGGCGGCGCGCGAGCTGCAGCGCATGCTGCTGGAGCGTTGAGCGGTGCTTAGCTGACCCGCACTTGTTGCGCCGTTCCCCGCGCCCCTGGGGGGCTGGGGTGCGCGTCTGACGTGCGGATGCGTCGTGGCTGAGCGCGCAGTTCCCCGCGCCCCTTCCGGGGCTGCGGTGCGTCTCTGACGTGCGGGTGCGTCGTGGTTGCTCGCGCAGTTCCCCGCGCCCCTAAAGGGGCCCCAGCGCCCCGAAGGGGCGCGGGGAACGGCGCGGCCGACCACAACGCACCCGCACGTCCAAACAGCCCCCACCCCCTCCCCCTAGGGGCGCGGGGAACTGCGCGGCCAGCCACGATGCGCCCGCACGTCCAAACAACGCGTCACCCCCTCCCCCCTCAGGGGCGCGGGGAACTGCGCGACAAGTTCAGCCCGTCGCGTCCACCAGTGCCAGGTCGTGCAGGCGGTCCGGCGGGCCGGGGCGGGCGTAGTACCAGCCCTGCGCCGTGTCGCAGCCCAGGAGACGGAGCTGCTCAGCCTGCGCCCCCGTCTCCACCCCCTCCACCGTGACCGCGAGGTCCAGGCTGTGGGCCAGCGAGACGATCCCCTCGACGATCTTCAGGTCCACGGGATCGGCGGGAAACTGCTGCATGCCCTGCGTGAAGGACCGGTCGAGCTTCAGGATGCTCACCGGCAGCCGCCGCAGATTGGCCAGGTTCGAGTACCCCGTACCGAAGTCGTCCAGCGCGATGTCCACCCCCATCTCGGCGAGTCGACGCAACGGCTTCAACAGATCGTCGTCCGCGCCGATCAGCGCCGACTCGGTGACCTCCAGGCAGAGCGAGTTGGGTTCGAGACCGATCCGCTCCAGGATGTCCACCGTGTCGGAGACGAGCCCGGGGTGGGTCAGCTGGCAGGGGGAGAGATTTACGTTGATCCGCAGCGGGCCCGCGTCGGAGTGACGTTCCTGCCACTCGCGCGCCTGCCGGACCGACTGCTCCAGGACCCAGCGGCCCAGCGGCACGATGAGACCCGTGTGCTCGGCGAGCGGAATGAACCGGTCCGGGCCGAGCACGCCGTGCTGCGGATGCAGCCACCGCACCAGGGCCTCGGCCCCGTGCACACTGCCGTCGCCGAGATGCACGAGCGGCTGGTACTCGATGAAGAACTCGCCCCGGTCCAGCGCCGCGGGCAACGCCGTGGTGAGCCCGTGCCGGGTGATCGCGCGGGCATCGGCCTCGGCGTCGGCCAGCTCGTACCGGTTGCCGCCCGCCGACTTGGCCCGGTACATCGTGATGTCGGCGCTGCGCAGCACCTCCGCCGGACCGCGCTCGCCCGCGGGACCCTCGACGATGCCGATGCTGCCGCGGACGGTGAGTTCGCGGCCGTCGATGCGCACCGGCGTGACCAGGGCGTTCATGATGCGGTCGGCGAGCGCGTCGACCTCGCTCTCGGTGTCGGGCCCGGTGGTCAGGGCCACGAACTCGTCGCCGCCGAGCCGGGCCACCATCTCGCCGGGCGCGGTCGCGCAGGACTGCAGCCGGTCGGCGACCTCGACGAGCAGCCGGTCGCCCGCCGCGTGCCCGAGGCTGTCGTTGATGGTCTTGAAGCCGTCGAGGTCGAGGTAGCAGAGTCCGAAGCGCTGGCCGTCGCCCGCCGCGAGCGCCTTGTCGAGCCGCTCGAAGAACAGCGTGCGGTTGGGCAGCCCGGTGAGCGCGTCGTGCGTGGCCTCGTACCGGAGCCGGAGGTTGAGCAGCCTGCGCTCGGTGGTGTCCTCCATGAGGGCGAGCTGGTACTGCGGCCGGCCGTCCGCGTCACGGAGCAGCGAGACGGTGAGGTTGGTCCACAGAACCGTTCCGTCGGGCCGGTAGAAGGCCTTCTCGACGTGGTAGTGCTCGCGGTCGCCGCGCACCAGCTCCTCGTAGAGCCGCCAGACCTGCGCGCCGTCCTCGGGGTGGGTCCACTCGGTGACGTTCCGCCCGCGCATCAGCTGTTCGGTGCCGCCGAACATCCGCAGCAGGGCGTTGTTCACCTGGAGGATGTTGCCGTCGAGGTCCGCGACGCCGATGCCTATGGCCGCGCCCTCGAAGACCGCGCGGAAGCGTGCCTCGGTCGCGTGGAGCGCGTCCGCGACGATGCCCTGGGCCTGGAGGGCTGCGCGCGCGATGGTCTCCTGCTCGGCCAGCGTCCGCTCCCGCAGGGCCCGCGCGAACCCGGCGGCCATGGCGTGCTGCAGCCGCGCGGAGCGGGCGCGCAGGGCGTCCTGCGCGCCGTCGCCGCCGCAGTAGAGCACCAGGTAGGCGTCGACGCAGTCGAGTGTGGCGCTGAGTGCTTCGGGCTCCGTGCAGTGCGCCCCGATGAGCGCGGCCCCGACGGCCTGCCCCTCGGCCGCCTCGAACGTCCTGGCCCGCAGCGCCTCGCTGAGCCGCCTGGCGAGCGGCACGAGGCGCTGCTCGAACTCCGGGCGGGTCAGCGACGTGGCGGTCACCGGAAAGACGGCCCGGCTCCAGATCGTCGCGAACCTGCGCAGTCTGTCCTCCGGCCCGTCCGGCTCCGCGGTCACGCCGTGCGCCCCACGCCCGCGAAACCCGAGTAGGAATAAGGATCCTCGTCCTCGGACGCCGGGTCGGGCCGCCAGTTCGGCATCGGCACCAGTCCGGGTTCCACCATGTCGTACCCCTCGAAGAACCGCGCGATGTCCTCGCGCGAGCGCATGATCAGCGGGTTTCGGATGTCTTTGTAGACGTCCACGGCGCCCCCGGCCCGCTCCGGGGGGAGCGGGATCCCCTCGTACGAGGCGTGCGTGAGGACGAGCAGACTGCCGGGCGCGAGGGCGTCCCTCAGCTCGGCCACGGCATCGTACGGGTCGTCCTGGTCCTCCACGAAGTGCAGTATGGCAACGAGAAGAAGAGCGACTGGCCGATTCAGGTCTATCAGGCGCTGCAGACGCGGACTCGCCAGGATCTCCCGGGGCTTGCGGAGGTCGGCGGTGACGACGTCCGCGTTCTCGTTGCCGGCCAGGACGGACTCGCTGTGGGCGACGGCCACCGGGTCGTGGTCCACGTAGACGACACGGGCGCCGGGACGGGCGCTCTGGGCCACTTCGTGGACGTTGCCGAAGGTGGGGATGCCCGAGCCGATGTCGAGGAACTGGTCGATGCCCTCGGCGGCCGCGAAGCGCACCGCGCGCCGCAGGAACGCCCGGTTCGCCTGCATGACCTTGGGGAGCCCCGGCATGAACTCCATGGCCCTGCGCGCGGCTTCCCTGTCGACCTCGAAGTTGTGCGATCCGCCCAGGTAGTAGTCGTAGATGCGGCTCACACTGGGCACCGAGATGTCGATGCCGCGTGGGGCCCAGGCGGGACGCTCCATCTATGTCTCCAAGGCGTAGACGATCCGGTGTTCGAGCTGAGGCTACTGATCGCCCGCCAATGGAGCGAGTGGAAACGGAAATTGACCGTCCGTTCAACGCCACTGCCTCGGGCACGTGCCGAATGGAAGGCCCAGCGAAATCGCCCCGAAGCATTCCAAAGAGATCCGGGGGAAACTGCGCAGAGTCACAAAGAACCCTGCCGGGGCGCGTCCGGATGTGAAAAAGCCGCTTCGCCCCCTCCGTGCGGTGCGGAAGGGGCGAAGCGGTGATTGTGCGCACTTGTTCCGATACGGCTACTTCGGCTTGCCGAGGGGCTTGCCCTCGGGGGAGATGGCGTACCAGGTACCGCCGACGCCCTGCCCGTTGGTGTCGCCGGGCTTCTTGTCACCCGCGAAGGTGTAGAGCGGCCAGCAGTCGATGCTCTGCTGCTTGAGGCCGTCCGGGCGGTTGTTGACGACGTAGCCGCGCTTGCCGTCGTTCTTGTTGTCGATGCCCTTGGTGTCGGCGGCGTCCACCGGCTCGACGACCGGCCACTTCTCCAGGCACGCGCCGATGCAGTTCGACTTCATCGGCCACGGGACGTCCTTCTCGAACCGGTAGACCGTCATGCCGTTCTTGTCGACGACGACCTCGCCGAGCTCCGGGTCGTTGCGGGTCGACAGGCCGGGCAGGTCGGCGGCTTCCGCCGTGCCGCCCCCGCCACCGGCGGACGCCTTCTTGCCCGTGGGGGCCGAGGCGTACCAAGTGCCGCCCACACCCTGGCCCTTGACGTCACCGGCCTTGGTGTCCTTGGCGAACCGGTACTGCGGCCAGCCGTCGATGGTCAGCTGCTTCGTACCGTCGGTACGGGTGACCTCGCCCAGCAGGGCCTTGTCGATGCCGACCGGGGCCGCGGCACCCGAGGACGGGACCGGGGGCCAGGCGGTGGCGCAGTCGCCGTCACAGGTCGACTTCGGGGGCTCCGCCGTGTCCTTGTCGAAGCGGTACAGCGTCATGCCCGCGCTGTCCGTGACCACCTCACCGAGCTTGTCGGTGTCCGAAACGGCAAGCTGACCGGCGCTCTGGGCGACCGCGCCCTGGCCGTCCGCGGCGGCGGCGCCCGTCTCGGTCGTCGCTCCCGCCGAACCGTAGCCACCCGCCGCGGGCGCCGCGCCCACGTTCTGGCTACCGGTCGAAGTGTCCGCCTTTTCCTGACCGCACGCCGTCGTCAGCACCAGCACTGCCGCAGCTGACGCTACGAGTGAGGCGCTCCGCCAGGAGGTCTTCATTGGTAACTCCCGCTGTTTGCATAGGTGTTGCGGCACTGCTCAGCACCGCGTATGGCCCTAGGTACGGGCGGGGGTGCGGTGAGTGTTCAAAGTGAGCACACATTTCTTTCTGGTAACGCCCGGGAGGCCTGCTCAGGGAGGGGTCGGAGAGGAGCCGGAGAGGAGCCGGAGAGCGACCGGGCAGGGCTCGGGGAAGGCGCGGCGAAGCGGCGGAGAGGGCCGGGGATGGATCGCCCGGGAACCCCGGCGCCCCGCGCGGTTCCCGGCGCGGTTCCCGCCCCGGAACGCTCGCGGCGCCGTTCGGCAACGGCCTGAGGCCCCCTTGTCCCTCCTTCGGGGCAATTACACCGCCACTCCCCCATATGTGGGCGCACGGGGACCGATGATCGCGATCGTGCCTGGATCAAAAAGAATTAAGCGGCCGCTCCGACTCGCTCTCGGCATACGGCTGCTGGCGCTGCTCACCCTGACCTGGATCGCGGGCGGCGCACCGGCCCCCGCGACCGCCGACGCGTGTGCCTACGCCTCCTCGGGCCCCGGCGGAGTCTCGGCGGTGTCGGTCGCGGGCACCTGCCCCACCCCGACACCCACTCCGCCCCCGCCACCGCCCTCGACTCCGTGTCCGACGACCCCGCCGCCCAGCCCACCGCCGAAGCCCCCTCCTCCGCCGAAACCACCACCGAAGCCGGCTCCCACCCCGACCCCGACGCCTCCGCCGAAGCCGTCGCCCCCGCAGCGACCCGCGCCCGCCGCTCCGGTCGTCGTACCGCCCGCTCCCCTGCCGCCGCGGACGGCCCCCGCCACGCCACGCCCGACGCCTCCCTCGCCACGCCCGGCACCGCCCCCCAGCGCGCGGCCCGGTCCGTCGCCGACCCCGGTGAGCTATCCGCCGTACCGCATCAGGGCACGCAAGGCCCCGCCCCGCGGCGGCCCCTCCCTCGTGTCGCTCACCCTGCTCATCACCGCGCCCGCCGTGCTCGCCGCCGCCGCGCTGCGCCCGCGCTGACCCGGCGCCCGCACTGACCCCTGGAGGAATCCTTGTCGGAATGGCTTGTTCTCGCCCTCGCGATGGCCGCCGCGGCCGTCGTCGTCCTCGTCGTCACCTTCGTAAGGCACCGCACCGTCTCCGAGGACGACGATCCGTCCGACACCCCGGACGTCATCGAGTACATGACGATGATGATCGGTGTGGTGTACGCGATCGTGCTCGGCCTCGCCATCGCCGGCGTCTGGGAGGCGCGGGGCGTCGCCGAGGACCACGTCCGGACGGAGGCGCAGGCGCTGCACGAGATCAACGAGCGGGTACGCGTCTATCCGCCGGACGTCCGCGACCGGATCCGTAACGACGTCGCCGCCTATGTCGATCACGTCGTCACCACCGAGTGGAAGACCATGGCCGACCACGGCCACGTCACCGGGCGGGGGACGGAACTGCTGAACCGGGTCCGCCAGGACGTCACCGACTACGAGCCGAGGACGGACTACGAGGCGCAGGCCTACCAGCCGCTCCTCGACCAGGTGACCGCGGCGGACACCGCGCGCACCGCCCGCGCCGACTCGACGGCGCCGACCATGCCGGGCGTCGTGTGGTTCGGTCTGATCACCGGGGCCGTGGTGACCGTCGGGCTGATCTTCGCCCTGCAGATCCGCCGTACCGCACGCGAGGTGATCCTGGCGGGCCTGTTCGCCGCGCTGATCGCCTTCCTGCTCTTCCTGATCTGGGACTTCGACGCGCCCTACAGCCGAGGGATCACGGCGACCGCCGACCCGTTCCTGACGCACTTCCCCGACGCCGGCAAATGACCTCGCCCGGGGGCGGGCGCCACGCCGGGTCCGTCCCCCGGGCGCGGGTACGGGTTAGCCGGTTCGGCCCACACGATTGCCCCATTCGCGCGACTGCGATCGCGCCCGCGCCCGCACCTTCCTAGCGTTTCGGTCATCGAGGTGCATGTACGGCGCAGCGGAAACGGTCCGCGGGCTGCTCCTCGGGGACCCGGAGGACTCACCATGCGTGCGATACGCGTCGCCTCGGCCGCACTGCTGGGCAGCATGACCGCACTGACCCTCGCCATGCCCGTCGCCGTCGCCGAGGGCGACGGGGAGCACGAGCCGGACCGCGACATCACCTCGTTCGGCTTCAACGTCTCGCCGACGACGATCGCCGCGGGCGGCCGCGTCTCGCTGTCCGTCAACGGCTGCAAGAAGGAGACGAAGGTCAGTTCCGGCGTCTTCGACACGGTGACGATCCACAAGGGCCAGTCGAACGCCTCGGCCACCGTCGACTGGGACGCCAAACCGGGCGCCGTGTACGAGGTGACGTTCCAGTGCGGGCACGAATCCGGCCACACGGACCTCACCATCGCGGGCGGCCGCCCCGACGACCCGACGCATCCCCCTGTCCACCGGGGCGTCAAGGCGGGTGTCGGCGGTACCGCGGGCGGCTTCGACCTCGGTCAGATCGGCCTCGGGGCGGCGCTCATCGCCGGCTCGGTCGGCGCGGCGTACCACTGGTCGCGCAGGCGCTCCGGCGAACAGGGCGGCTGACGGACCGGACGGACCGCTGACGCACCGGACGGCCCTTCGCCCCGGGACCCTTGAAGGTCCGGGGCGAAGGGCCGTTCACGTGCGTGCCGGTCTCCGAGGGGAGGAGTCCGTCCCACGAGGGGGTGGGGCTCAGATCCTGCTCTCGGCGCGGCGGCGCATCCAGAACACCCCGCCGCCGACGAGGGCGAGGCCGACCAGGGAGCCGCCGATCGCCATGTCGGTCGGTGTGGCGCCGTCGGAGCTGCTGCCGCCGAGACCGCCGCGGACACCGCCGATGACGGTGAAGGCGGCGGACTTCGTCAGTGCGGGCTTGTCCCGGCAGTGCACCCTGATGTCGTACGCACCCGGAGTGGCCGAGCGGTCGATGGTGGCCATGCCCTTCGACGTCTCGCTGTGGTTGTTGATCGGCGAGAGATCCGTCCGCGAGAACGCCCGGGACGTCATGGTGCCGCCCTTCGGGCACCCGTCGACGGTCACGGTGAGCTGTCCGCCGCGGGCGATGGCGCTGGGCATGGCGACGATGTTGCTGGAGGTGTCCCAGGCGACGGCCTGGGAGGCGGTGAGTCCGAGGGCGGCGATCGCTGTCGCAGAGACCGCCAGGGCACGAGTGCTACGCATGTGTTCCTCCGCGGAAGGCGCCCCGGGGAACGTCCCCGGGTCGATCGGCGAGAGAACGCCTCCCAGACAGACACTCAGTTGTCGTGCACAGGGCCGCATTTCGAGAATGGTCCGTCCTGGTGAGAGGACACGCCGACGAAAAGGAACACAATCGGATATTGCCGCAGGTCACGGACCGTCAGAAATTTCCTCGGGGCCGCGACTCGGATGGCGCACGGCGGCCCTCGTCACCACCCGTTCGCCTTTCTCCCGTCGCCCCGCTCGCGGGCTGCGCTTAGCGTTCTCGTATGCGCGACGGACGTTGGCGACGGCCGCGTCGAGAGGGGTTTGCGAATGTCCGTGTCCGAGCTGGCCGAAGAGGAGGAGCGCCCGAAGAAGCGCGCTCCCTGGGGTGTCATAGCGCTTGTTCTGCTGACCGGACTCGCTCTGATTCGCAATGGCTCGGGCGAGTTCGACGTGGGGCCTCCGCAGCCCGCGACGGCCGCCGCCGCGGACAGTGCAGGCTCGGACGGGTCGCGGCCGGGCGCTCCGGCTCCCCTGTCGTTCTCCGTGGTGGATCGCGTCAAGATCCCGGCGATCCAGGTCGACGCGCCCGCTGTGCCGGTGGGTCTCGACATGGAGGGCTGGGTGGACGCGCCGCCGCCGGAGGACCCCAATCTCGCGGGGTGGTTCTCGGGCGCGGTGTCCCCCGGCGAGAAGGGCACGGCCGTCGTCGTGGGCCATGTCGACAACCGGCAGGGGCCCGCCGTCTTCTATGGTCTCGGTGCCCTCAAAAAGGGAAACCGCGTGGAAGTCAGGCGCCGGGACGGAAAGACCGCCGTGTTCGAGATCTACGGCATCGAGGTCTTCGAGAAGAACAATTTTCCCGGCGACCGCGTCTACGGGAACACCGGTAATCCGGAATTGCGTGTCATCACCTGCGGAGGCGGTTTCTCCAAGCAGAACGGCTACGACGGTAATGTCGTCGCGTTCGCCCGCCTGGTCGAGGTCCGCTGAGCACTGCCCGGCCGGGTGGGCGAGAAGCCCGCCCGGCCGGAGTCCGTCCCGGTCCTAGGTGAGCTGCCGCCGGGGCACGGTGAGGTGGTAGCCCGAGTCCAGCAGCCGCGGGAGATAGTCGCGCAGGGCCCGCACGCTCTGTGAGCGGTTGCCGCCCGCGTCGTGCGAGAGGACCACGACGCCGGGCCCGGCCCCCTTCATGACCCGGCGCTCGATGGTCCGGGTACCCGGTGTGGTCCAGTCCAGGGTGTCGACGGTCCAGGCGAGCGGCTCCATGCCGAGGTCGGCGCCGATCTCGAAGACGGCCCGGTTCCAGGCCCCGTACGGCGCACGGAACCAGCCGGGCGGCTCGCCGTACGTCTCCTCGATGATCTCGCAGGTGCGTTCCATCTGGGAGCGGATCGCTGACCTGCTCAGCTTGGTCAGGAGCGGGTGGGACCAGGTGTGGTTGCCGACGACGTGCCCCTCGTCGGACATCCGGCGCAGCATGTCCTTGTGGTCGGCGGCCATCTCGCCGCACACGAAGAACATGGCGCGCACGTCGTGGGCCTTGAGGGTCCGCAGGATGGCGGGGGTGTAGCGGGGGTCGGGGCCGTCGTCGAAGCTCAGCACCATGCTGTGCTCCCGGTCCGACATCCGCAGGAACGGCTCGTGCCGTACGAGGGTGCGGGCGGGCGTGCCGCGGGCCGGACCGTATCCGGCGATGGGCTGCAGCCGGTAGGCGGACGGCCTGCGGACCGCTCGGTTCGCCTGGGCGCCCGCGGCGGGCGCGGCGGCGGACCGGGCAGGAGGGTCCGGGTCTGCGCCGAGCAGCTGTACCGCGCCGGCCGCACCCGCCGCTCCCAGGGCGGCGGCACCGGCGAGCAAGGCCCGGCGCCGCGAGAGGAACTGATCCTTATTCATGACTAATCAGTCGCCCGGCGGTGGCGCGCTCCAGCACCTCGCCACCGGTGCGGTCGTATGAAAACACCCGTTGGGAGCATCTGCCGGGCGGTCCGGCGCCGGCCCGCGGACTACCGGCGGACGGCCGACGGGGTCTCGAACGGCGGTCGGCGGGGTCCCGGACCGCGGTCGGCTCCGCCTGTTCCGATAGCCTCGGGCCGTGACGGAACAGCACTCCCACCAGTTCGAACGTGGCACCGACGGGCCCAAGGTCATCCTGGCCGGCGTGGACGGCTCCGAGTCCTCGCTGCGGGCGGCCTCCTATGCCGCGGGGCTGGCCCGGCGGCAGCGGGCGCTGCTCACGCTGGTGTACGTACAGCCGGTGATGGCGGCGGGTGCGGCGCTCGGGGTACCGGTCGCCGACACGACCGACCAGATCGCCGAGGAGCTGGTCCGGGACATCCAGGAGGCGGCCGAGCAGGTCAAGGGCATATTCGATGTGCGCTGGGAGTTCCACACGTTCCGCGGCGACCCGTACAACGGGCTCGTCCAGGCGGCCGAGCAGCTGAAGGCGGACGCCGTCGTGGTGGGCGCGTCGGAGCAGGCGGGACACCGGATCGTCGGTTCCGTCGCGATCCGGCTGGTGAAGGCGGGCCGCTGGCCGGTGACGGTGGTGCCGTAGCCCGGCGGCGAGGCGAGGTCCCGGGGGCGGGACCGGCGAGGACGGGACACATGCGGAGGCGGAGCCTTCCGTCCCGGTTGACCGTTCGTCGTACCGTTCGTCGACGGGTTCGACCGTCTGCCGACGAGCCGTGTCCTGGCCCTGTCCCGGCGGGACGCCCTGCGCTGGCATACGGCCATGACGGCCGCCATCACCATGACCAGCAGGACGACCGCCGAGCACGAGCTGGCCGAATTGCAGCGGGAGCACGGAGCACTGCTCTTCGCCCTGATGCTGAGGCTCTCCGACGGGGACCGCCAGCGCGCCGAGGATCTGGTGCAGGAGACATTCGTACGTGCCTGGCAGCATCCCGAGGCACTGCGCGCCGACGACTTCGATTCCGTACGGCCCTGGCTGCTGACCGTGGGGCGGCGCCTGGCCATCGACGCGCGGCGGGCCCGGCAGGCACGGCCCGCGGAGGTCGGGGACGCCGTGCTGGAGAGCGCGCGGGTCGCGGCGGATCACGCGGAACGCTCGGTCGCGACCCTCGATGTGCGGGAGGCTGTGAAGACTCTCACTCCCGAACACCGTGAAGTCCTGGTGCAGGTGTATTTCCGCGGGGCCAGCGTGGCGGAGGCCGCCGCCGCCCTGGGTATTCCGGCCGGTACGGTGAAGTCCCGCGCGTACTACGCGCTGCGCGCCCTGCGCCGGGTTCTTCCGGGATATGCGGCCGACCTGCGGTGAAACCGCGGGTTAGGTCAAGCCTCCGTAAAGCGCCTTGCTGAGGATCATGGTTGAGCAATCAGCTGTCCTCATCCGTGTTCCCCGATGGGGCCCGGGTTCGGGCGACGCGCACGCACCGGAGGAAGGCAGGAAGGGATGCTGCACAGAGGTCAAGAGAGCACGGACGGCACCGGCGGCGGTGAACTCACCGTCCCCATGGCGTGGTTGTACGCGGAGTACATCGCGGACGAACTGCTGCGGACCGGCGACCTGATGCCGCCCACGTCCTTCGAGTTCAGAGCCGGGCGCGACGCGCTGGCTCTCACCATCTTCCTGTCCGACACCAGCGGCGAGCTTTCCGGCATCCGGGTGGTCACGCAGTTGGAGACCTGGCTGTCGCTGACGGCGTACGACCAGCCGTGGCAGGACTGGGTGGGCGAGCGTATGGCGGGGCTCGCGGCCGAGGCCGCCGATGCGGGCGGTCCGTCCCCCGATCTGGATCTGGCGACGGCGGCCTGGCGCTGGCTGGAGGAGACCGAACTGCTCGCGCCCGACCTCGACGCGGTCCCGGGCGGCGGCCCCGTCATCGGCGAGGACGACGGCCCCAAGGTGTGGACCCCGGCCTGGCAGCTGGGGCTGCCGCTCGGGCATCTGGCGATCCATCTTTTCTGATTTTTCCGACCCCTCCCCCGACCGATCCCCCGACGGAGCCCCCGGCCGGCTCCCCTGACCAGTTTTTTTCCAACCTCGACCAATCCGCGGGCCCGACCGCTCCGAATCTCCAGGTTGCATTCCGGACGAGGCTTGAGTGATTCGGCGGTCCCCTGCGTACCGGTGGGCAAGTAGCTACTCCCCGCACACCCCCACCCATCGGCACGGCATGAGGATTTGGTATGAGGTCGCTGGAACGCCACCGCGACGTCGGCGCATACGCGCTAGGCGTGCTGGACGAGGCGGATGCCTTCCGCTTCGAGGACCACCTCATGGAGTGTCCCCAGTGTGCGGTTCAGATACATGAACTGTCCGCGACGACACGGTCGTTGCGGGCGTACGCGGAAGCGACGCCACGCTCGGTGAACCCCATGACCCAGGCAGGACCGGGCCTGCTGGACCGGCTCCTGGACGATGTCGTCACGGCCCGCAGGAGCGGGCGCAGGCGCTGGCTGTTCGCGGTCGCCGCCGCCGTGGTCTTCGCCGTCGGCGGGCCCGCGGTCGCGGTCTTCTCCGGCGACGGGAGCACGGACGCCGACACGGTCGCCGCGACCGATCAGGGAACCGGTGTGTGGGCCGAGGTGACCACCCACGACCGGGCCTACGGCACCGAGGTGGACGCCAAGGTCAAGAACGCGCCCGCCGAGCAGTCCTGCGAACTCGTCGCCATCGGCCGCGACCACTCGGAACAGGTCATCCTGAGCTGGACCGTGCCCAAGGGAGCTTCGGCGCCCTCCGACGGCATGCAGGGGGCTGCCGCGATGCATCCCTCGGACATCGCCGAGTACGTCGTGCGCACGGCGGACGGCGAACGTCTGGTGACGATCGAAGTGCCCTGAGCGCGCGCCGGCCGGTCATCGTCATTTGAGGAACTTGCTCGTCCTGCGGTCCGCGAGGGGCTTGCCGCCCGTCTGGCAGGTCGGGCAGTACTGGAGCGACGAGTCGCTGAAGGAGACCTCGCGGACGGTGTCCCCGCAGACCGGACAGGGCTCACCCGTCCGCCCGTGGACGCGCAGGCCGCTCTTCTTCTCGGCCTTGAGACGGCCCGCGGCGACTCCGCGGGACCGCTCGGCGGCCTCCATGAGGGTGGCCCGCAGCGCCTCGTACAGCCGTCCGGTCTCCTGCGGGGTCAGCGCGGAAGCCAGCTTGAAGGGCGACATCTTCGCGGCGTGCAGGATCTCGTCGCTGTAGGCGTTGCCCACCCCCGCGATCAGGCTCTGGTCGCGCAGGGCGCCCTTCAGCTGTCTGCGCTCGCCCTCCAGGAGCGCGGCGAATCGGGGTTCGTCGAAGTCGTCGGCCAGCGGGTCCGGGCCGAGGCGGGCCACACCGGGTACCTCCCCGGGGTCCTTTACGACGTACACCGCCAGCCGTTTCTGGGTGCCGGCCTCGGTGAGGTCGAAGCCCTCGCCGGTCTCCAGGGCGACGCGCAGGGCCAGGGGGCCCTTGCCGGGGCGGGGCGGCCCGTCGGGCAGCCGGTCCTTCCAGTGGAGCCAGCCCGCGCGGGCCAGATGCGTGACGAGGTGCGGGCCGCCCGCGGTCTCCAGGTCCAGGAACTTGCCGTGCCGGTGCACGGCCGTGACCTCGCGGCCCTCCAGCGCGCCGGGCGGCGGATCGTACGTCTTGAGCACACTGATCGCGACGGGCAACACGCGGACGATCTCGCGGCCGACCAGATGCTCGACCAGAAAGTCCTTCAACGCTTCGACCTCGGGCAGCTCCGGCATAAGTCCCAGGGTGCCACTCGCGCCCCGACAGGGGCGCGGGGAACTGCGCGCTCAACCCCCACAGAGCCGCACGTCACATCCACGCGAACCCGTCCCGTTCACTCCCCTTCCGGCACAAGGAACTCGCACCAGACGCACTTGCCGCCACCCCGCGCCTCCACGCCCCACACGTCCGCCAGCCGGTCCACCAGCAGGAGGCCCCGGCCGGAGACACCGGACTCGCCCGCCTCCCGGCGCCGGGGAAGCGCGCTGGACGCGTCCTCGACCTCGACGCGGATCCGGCGGTCCGGACCGGTGAGGGCGCGCAAGGTCACGACGGCGGCGCCCTCGGTGTGCATGAGGGCGTTGGTGATCAGCTCGTCCGCGATCAGCTCGATCTCGTCGGCGCGCTCACCGGCGCCCCAGGCCCGTACGGCCGCGCGGACCATGTGCCGGGCCTCGGTGAGCGCCTCCGGGTCCCCGGGCCCCACGTGCTGCTGGACCCGCCCGCCGGAACGCTGCGCGTCCTTTTCCACCCGGCGGAGCAGGAGCAGCGCCACGTCGTCCTCGCCGCCGCGTTCCTCCGCGACGTCGATGAGCCGGTCGGCGAGGTCGCGGACGTCGTCGGGTCCCCTGGCGACGAGTGCGCGCAGGGTCCGCATGCCGTCGTCGAGGTCGATGCCCGGCTGTTCGACCAGGCCGTCGGTGCACAGGAGCAGTGTCTGGCCGGGGTCGAGTTCCAGGGTGTCGACCGGGTATTCGAGGCGTCCGAACTCGGCGGACAGCCCGAGCGGCAGGCCTCCCGCCACGGCGAGCCGGTGGCAGCCGCCGTCCGTGTCGCGGACCAGCGGGTCGATGTGTCCCGCCCGGACGACCTGGACCACTCCGGTGTCCAGGTCGGCCTCCGCGTACAGGCAGGTCGCGAAGCGTTCGGTGTCGAGTTCGTGCAGGAAGACGGAGGCGCGGGCCATGACGGTCGCGGGGGTGTGGCCCTCGGCCGCGTAGGCGCGCAGGACGATCCGCAGCTGGCCCATGACGGCCGCCGCGTGCGTGTCGTGTCCCTGGACGTCGCCGATGACGGCGCCGACCCGGCCGCCGGGAAGCGGGATCACGTCGTACCAGTCGCCGCCGATCTCGCGGCCGAGGGAGCCCGAGCGGTAGCGCACGGCGACGTCGGCGCCGGGGACGCGTGGGATCGTGCGCGGCAGCATGGCCTGCTGGAGGCCCTGGGCGAGGTCCTTCTCCTGCTCGTAGAACATGGCGCGCTGGAGGCTCTGCGCGATGCTGCTGCCGAGGGCGACGAGGACGTTGCGGTCCTGGGCGGAGAAGCCGCGCCGGTCGTTGTAGAGCAGTCCCATGGCGCCGATGGGTCTCGCCTGCGCGATGAGGGGCAGATAGGCCGCCGAGGTGATGTCGAGTTCGGTGATGTGCGGCCACAGCAGCGGATAGTGCCGGGCGAACTCCTCGGGCGACTCGATGAAACGCGGGGTGAGGGTGCGCACGGCCTCGCTCATCGGGTACTGCTCGTCGATGCCGGTGACCAGGGTGCCGGGCACGAAGCTGCCCTTGGGGCCCTCCGCGACCAGCCGGATGCGGCCTGCCTCGACGAGGCCCATGACCAGGCTGGTCGCGCCCAGGTGGGTGACGCCCTGGTTGTTCTTCAGGACGTCGATGACGTCCTGGACCGTGCGGGCGTGGGCGAGTGCCGCCGTGGTGATCTGCACGACGTTCGTCTGCCTGCGGCGGGCCTCGATGTCCAGGGCGGCCTTCTCCCGGCGGTCCTGGGCCTCGCTCAGTTCCCGGGTGGCGTCGCGGATGATGCCGATGATGCGGCGCGGCCGGCCGGTCGCGTCGCGCTGGATGTAGCCCTGGGTGTGGGTCCAGCACAGGGTGCCGTCCCGGCGGCGGATGCGGAAGTACGCCCCGTAGTTCTCGCTGCCGTCCTTGAGGGACTGGGAGACGTGTGTGTCCAGGCGGTGGGCCTCGTCCGGCGGCACGCGCGGCGCCAGGTTCTCCGGACGGCCGGCGTACTCCTCGGGAAGCACGTCGAAGATCTCGTGGGCCAGGGGGTCCATCCGCATGAGACCGGTGTCCAGGTCCCAGTCGAAGCTGCCCATGCGGTTGAGCGCCAGGATCGGATCCGGTTGGGCGGGCCAGTCGTCCGGGAGTGACAGAGCGCTCTCACCCCGATCAACCATGAGTTCACCTTGTCAGGGTTTACCCGAATTCTCGACTCGGCGCAGGACGTAATCTGGGCGCTCCGCGAGCAGCGCCACCTGAGAGGGAAGGGAGCGGTCGGCGTGGAGTGGTTCACCGCCCCCGAGTACTGGACCGGCCGGCTGGTCTTCCAGCGGGCGCTGGCGGTGGTGTATCTCGTCGCGTTCCTGGGCGCGGCTCTCCAGTTCCGTGCGCTGATCGGCGAGCGCGGCATGTTGCCGGTGTCCCGGTTCGTGGCCCGGGTGCCGTTCCGGCGGGCACCGAGCGTGTTCCACCTCCACTTCTCGGACCGCTTCTTCGCGGCCTGGGCCTGGACGGGCTGCGCGGTGTCGCTGGCACTCGTCGCGGGGCTCGACGGTCTCCTCCCGCTGTGGGGCGCCATGCTGCTGTGGCTCGTCCCCTGGGTGCTGTACCTGTCGATCGTGAACGTCGGCCAGACCTGGTACGGCTTCGGCTGGGAGTCCCTGCTCCTGGAGACCGGCTTCGTCGCGGTGTTCCTCGGCAACGACGAGATCGCGCCGCCCGTGGTGGTGCTCTTCCTGCTGCGCTGGATCCTGTTCCGGGTGGAGTTCGGGGCCGGACTGATCAAGATGCGCGGCGACGCGTGCTGGCGGAAGCTGACCTGCCTCGACTTCCACCATGAGACCCAGCCGATGCCGGGCCCGCTGAGCTGGTTCTTCCACCACCTCCCCAAACCGCTGCACCGGGCCGAGGTGGCCGCCAACCACGTCACCCAACTCGTCGTGCCGTTCCTGCTGTTCGCCCCACAGCCGGTCGCCACGGCGGCGGCCGCCCTGATGATCGTCACCCAGCTGTGGCTGGTCCTGTCCGGCAACTTCTCCTGGCTGAACTGGATCACGATCGTCCTCGCCTTGCCGGCCCTAACCTTGCCCGGCAAGGCCCCAGAGGTCCCCGACACCCCGCTCTGGTACGTGATCGTGATCCTGTCCGCCGCGGCGCTGATCGTGTTCCTCAGCCATGGCCCGGTCCGCAACATGATCTCCCGCCGCCAGACCATGAACCGCTCCTTCGACCCGCTCCACCTGGTGAACACCTACGGGGCGTTCGGCAGCGTCAGCCGCATCCGGTACGAGGTGGTGGTCGAGGGCACGGCCGACTCCGTACCCAGGGAGGACGCGGGCTGGCTGGAGTACGAGTTCCGGGGCAAGCCGGGTGATCCGCGGCGCTGGCCACGCCAGTTCGCGCCCCACCATCTGCGGCTCGACTGGCTGATGTGGTTCGCCGCGCTCTCCCCCGCCTACGCCGAGCCCTGGTTCGGCGGCTTCGTGGAACGCCTCCTGGCGAACGACCGCGACACGCTCCGCCTCCTGCGCCGCTCCCCGTTCCCCCCGGATGCCCCGCCCCGGTACGTCCGGGCCCGCCTCTACCGCTACCGCTACACGACCTGGGAGGAGCTCCGGCGGACGGGCGCGTGCTGGGAGCGGACGTATGTGCGGGAGTTCTTTCCACCGACGCGGCTGGACGCGTAGCCCTTCCGGGCTCAGAGGCGGTAGACGCGGGTGGCTGTGCCCGAGAAGAACTCTTCCCGCTCGCTCTCGTCGAGCTTCCCGGTCAACTGATCCGCGATGTCCAGCACTTCGGCGTACGAGGCCACGAGCGTGCACACCGGCCAGTCGGAGCCGAACATGAGCCGGCCGGGGCCGAAGGCTTCGAGAACCGTGTCCGCGTAGGGAGCCAGGTCGCTCACCGACCAGCTTCGCCGATCCGCCTCGGTGACCATTCCGGAGAGCTTGCAGACGGTGTTCGGCAAGGCGGCGAGGGCCCGGACATCGGTGGCCCAGGGCTCCGGTTCACCCGTGTCGATGGGCGGCTTGCCCAGGTGGTCGAGCACGAACGTGAGGCCGGGATGCCGCTCCGCCGCCCGCGCGCAGGCGGGCAGTTGATGCGGCAGGACGACGAGGTCGTAGGCGAGGCCCGCTTCGGCGACCGCCGTCAGGCCCCGGCGTACGTCCTCGCGCAGCAGCCATTCCGGGTCCGGTTCGCCCTGCACCTGGTGGCGGATGCCCTTGAGATGACGACCGCCCGGCGACTCCCGCAGACGGGCCAGTTCGTCCGCGACGTCGGGACGGGTGAGGTCGGTCCAGCCGACGACCGCACCGATCAGTTCGCTGCTCTCCGCGAGGACCAGGAACTCGGGGGTCTCCTCCGCCACCGTGACCGTCTGCACGAGAACGGCTCGGGCAACTCCTGCGGCGCGGGCTTCCGGAGCCAGCTCCTCGGCCGTGAAGTTCCGCCTCAGCGGGGCGAGTTCGGGGCCCACGATCCAGTCCTGGTCCCGTACGGACAGGTCCCACACGTGATGGTGGGCGTCGACGATGCCCGTGCGGCCCGTCACGGCAGCTCCCAGACGACCGGCAGGCCGGCCTCCGAGCCCTCGGCCGAGTAGTCGTGCACCACGTCGAGCAGCTGCGCCATCCGGGCCTGCCAGGCGATGTTGATCGGCAGCTTCTCCAGTTCGGCGAGCAGCCGCGCGTAGTCCTCGCACTCCAGGAGGTGGAAGAGGTCGGGGCCACTGCGCCAGATGGTCCAGGAGGTGGCGCCCGCGGCCCGGATCGCGTCCGTGAGGTGCGTGGGCACCTCGCGGTGCGCGGCCTCGTACGCGTCGATGCGGTCGGTGCGGACCTTGGTGTGCAGGGCGACTCTCATGCGGGCTCCTCGGACGGGACGGGCGCTTCGGCGGGCAGGAGGCCCGTCTCCCGCAGCTCCTGCCAGAGGCTCGCGGGTACATCGGCTGTGAACTGCTGCGCGCAGTCGCGTACTTCGCGGGGCGAGCGGGCGCCGACGAGGACGGCCGCGACCGCCGGGTGGGCGGCGCAGAAGGCGAGGGCGGCGGCCCGCAGCGTCGTGCCGTGCCGGTCCGCCGCCGCTTTGAGGGCCAGTGCCCGGTCCAGCAACTCCGGTGGCGCAGCACGGTAGTTGTACCTCGCCCCCGGTTTCGGGTCGGCCAGCAGGCCGGAGTTGAAGGCGCCGCCGATGACGACGGACGTGCCGCGTTCCTGGGCGGCGGGCAGCAGGTCGGTGAGCGCACCCTGGTCGAGCAGCGTGTAGCGGCCCGCGCAGAGCACCACGTCGACATCCGTGTCGCGGACGAAGCGGGTGAGCATCTCGGCCTGGTTCATGCCCGCGCCTATCGCGCCCACCACCCCCTCCGAACGCAGCTGCTCCAGCGCCGGATACCCCTCGCGGAAGGCCTCCTCGCCGTGGTCGTCCGGGTCGTGGAGGTAGACGACGTCCACCCGGTCGAGGCCCAGCCGCTCCAGACTGGCGTCGAGGGTACGGCGTACGCCGTCCGCGCTGAAGTCCCACACCCGGCGGTGCGTGGCGGGCACCGCGAACCCGTTGGCCAGGTCGTCGCCGCCCGCGTCGGTGGGCTCCAGACGGCGGCCCACCTTGGTCGAGAGGGTGTACGCCGCCCGGGGGCGCCCGCGCAGGGCCGCGCCGAGGCGTCGTTCGGAGTGGCCGATGCCGTAGTGGGGCGCGGTGTCGAAGTAGCGGATGCCCGCCTCCCAGGCGGCGTCCACGGTCGCGTGCGCCTGCTCCTCGGGGACCTCGCTGTAGAGGCCGGCGATACCGGCGGCACCCAGACCCAGCATGGTGACCTCTACAGAGCCACGGCCGAGCGTGCCGGTACGTATCCGCGTCCCCATGCCGGTCACCGGCCCGCCGGGCGCAGCCGCAGCCCCTGCATGCCGCCGTCGACCGCGAGGGCCGTGCCGGTGGTGGCGCCCGACAGCGGGCTCGCCAAGTAGGCGATGGCGCCCGCCACTTCGCCGGCCGAGACGAGGCGTCCGGTGGGCTGGCGGGCCTCCAGCGCGGTCCGCTCGGCGGCGGGGTCGGGCGCGGCGTCCAGGAGGCGGCCGACCCAGGGGGTGTCGACCGTGCCGGGGTTCACGCAGTTCACGCGGATGCCCTCGCGGACGTGGTCGGCGGCCATGGCGAGGGTCAGCGACAGGACGGCGCCCTTGGACGCGGAGTACAGGGCGCGCTGCGGGAGACCCGCGGTGGCGGCGATGGAGCAGGTGTTGACGATCGCCGCGTGCGACGACTTCCGCAGGTGCGGCAGGGCGGCGCGGGCCGTGCGGACCATACCGACGACGTTGACGTCCATGACCCGGTGCCAGGCCTCGTCGTCGTTGTCCTCGACGGTGCCCTGGGCGCCGATGCCCGCGTTGTTGATCAGCACGTCCAGTCCGCCGAGGTCGGCGACCGCGGCGGCGACGGCCCGGCGTACGGACTCGTCGTCGGTGACGTCGGCCCGGTACCCGAGTAGCGGTTTCTCCACTCCCTCCGGATCCAGGTCGAGCACGGCGACCTGGGCGCCGCGGGCGGCGAGGAGTTCCGCGGTGGCCCGGCCGATACCGGAGGCGCCGCCCGTCACCAGCGCCTTGAGTCCCTCGAAGTCACTCATGCCGCCTGCTCCTTCTGCTGCTTCTGCAGCTTCTGCGTCTGCTGTTCCTGCTGCTCGGTCCGCTGCCGTTCGAGGTCGGCGGCCCAGAATGTGCCGCCGGGAAAGGTGAACTCGGCGATGGACTCCGGCCGCATGGTCGCCGAGAAGCCCGGCAGGGTGGGTGCCATGTAGCGACCCTCCCCGATCACCACCGGGTCGAGGAAGTGGTCGTGCAGATGGTCGACGTACTCGATCACCCGGTTCTCGGTCGTCCCCGCGAGCGCCACGTAGTCGAACATCGAGAGGTGCTGGACGAGTTCGCACAGTCCGACACCGCCGGCGTGCGGGCAGACGGGGACACCGAACTTGGCCGCGAGGAGCAGGATCGCGAGGTTCTCGTTGACACCGCCGACCCGGGCCGCGTCGATCTGCAGGACGTCGATCGCGCCCGCCTGGAGCAGTTGCTTGAAGACGATCCGGTTCTGTACGTGCTCGCCGGTGGCGACCTTGACCGGTGCGACGGCCTTGCGGACGGCGGCATGGCCGAGGATGTCGTCGGGGCTGGTGGGCTCCTCGATCCAGTACGGGTCGAACTCGGCCAGTGCCCTGGTCCACTCGATGGCGTCGTCGACGTTCCACCGCTGGTTGGCGTCGATGGCGATCCGGATGTCGGGCCCGACGACGGCACGGGCCACCCGGCAGCGGCGTACGTCGTCCGCGAGGTCCGCGCCGACCTTCAGCTTGATCTGGGTGAAGCCGTCGGCGACGGCCTGGCGGGCCAGCCGGGTGAGCTTCTCGTCGGAGTAGCCGAGCCAGCCGGGTGAGGTGGTGTAACCGGGGAAGCCGCGCTCCTTCAGCAGCGCGGTACGTTCCGCCGAGCCCTCCCTGCCCCGGCGCAGCAGGCCGATCGCGTCCTCGGGGGTGAGGACGTCCGCGATGTACCGGAAGTCCACCTGGGCGACGAGCCATTCGGGGGTGGCGTCGGCGAGGAGCTGCCACAGGGGCTTGTGGGCGCGCTTGGCTGCGAGGTCCCAGACGGCGTTGACGACGGCGCCGATCGCCATGTGCATCACGCCCTTCTCGGGCCCGAGCCAGCGCAGTTGGCTGTCGCCCGTGAGGTCGCGTGCGAGTGATCCCGGGTCCGCGCACAACTCGTCGACCGACCGCCCGACGACGTGCGGACGCAGCGCCTCGATCGCGGCGACCTGGACATCGTTGCCCCGCCCGATGGTGAAGGTGAACCCGTGCCCCTCCGGCCCGTCGGCGGTGTCGTCACCACCGGTCCGCAGGACGACGTACGCGGCCGAGTAGTCGGGATCCGGGTTCATCGCGTCGGACCCGTCGAGCTCACGCGAGGTGGGGAAACGGATGTCATAGGTGTCGACCGCGGTGACGCGAGCGGCGGATGAGGACACAGGAAAACCTTTCGGTCGAGCCCCGTGAGGGGCGCGGGGAACTGCGCGGCCGGCCACAACGCACCCGCAGGTGCCCACCACGCTCAGTCCTGCGCCCGGCCGGTCGTCACTCGGGCGATCATGAGGGCGACCAGGATGATCCCCCCGTAAATGGCCTGGATCCAGAAGGACGGCACCTGCGCAAGGGTCAACAGGTTCTGCACCACCCCAAGGAGGAGGACGCCCGTAAGGGCGCCGAACATCGTGCCCTTGCCCCCATCGAGGCTGATCCCCCCGATCACCGCCGCGGCGAACACCGTGAAGATCATGTTCTGCCCCTGATTGGCGTTGATCGCGCCGACATAGCCGGTCTGCATCAGACCACCGACCGCGGCCAGCGTCCCCGCGACGACGAACACGCCGAGCATGACCCGCTCGACCCGGATACCGGCGGCGCGCGCCGCGTCCGGGTTGCCGCCGATCGCGTACAGGGCCCGTCCCCAGCGGTGGTACTTGAGGACGAATCCGGCCACTCCGAACGCCGCCGCCGCCAGCCACACCGAGATCGGCACGGTCAGGAAGGTGGTGGTGGCCAGGGTGTAGAACGCGTCGGGCATCCCGAAGAGCGTCTTGCCCTCGGTCGCGCCGACGAGCAGACCGCGCAGGATGATCAGCATCGCGAGGGTCACGATGAACGCGTTGAGCTTGAGCTTCACGACGAGGAAGCCGTTGAACCCGCCGATGACCGCGCCCACGACGAGGATCGCGAGCAGGGCGATGCCCGCGGGCAGCTCCGTGCCCCAGCCGGACTGCGAGGCGGGCAGCAGCAACAGCGCGCCGACGGCGGGCGCGATGCCGACGACCGACTCCAGGGACAGGTCGAACTTGCCGGTGATGAGGACGAGCGACTCGGCGAGGACCACCATCGCGAGGGCCGCCGAGGCGCCCAGGATGGAGATGATGTTCTGCTCGGTGAGGAAGGCGTCGTTGACGAACGCGCCGAGCACCAGCAGCAGCAACAGGGCTGGTACGAGGGCGAGTTCACGGGCCCTGCGCAGCAGTACGGCCTTGGCGTCGGCCTTGCTCCGCAGGGGCCGCAGGGAGGTGGGGGCCGAGGCCGACGGGGCCTTCGTGTCAGCCATGGTGGTCCACTCCTTCGATGGAGGCGATCAGCTCGTGGTCGCGCCAGCCCGCCGGGTGCTCGGCGACGACACGGCCGTGGAAGAGGACGAGGACGCGGTCGCAGCGGCGCAGGTCGTCGAGTTCGTCGGAGACGACGAGGACGGCGGTGCCGTCGTCACGCGCCGAGTCCATGCGGGAGAGCAGGGACTCCTTGGACTTCACGTCGACACCCGCGGTGGGGTTGATGAGGACCAGCAGCCGGGGGTCGGAGGCGAGGGCGCGGGCCATGACGACCTTCTGGGCGTTGCCGCCGGAGAGGTCGGACACGGGCTGGTCGGGGCCCTCGGTGTGGATGTCGAGGCGTTCGATCAGCTCTCCGGCGAAGCCGCGCCGGCGCTCGGTGCCGACGAATCCGTACCGCCCGAGCCGGTCCAGGACGGTCAGGGTGGCGTTGTCGCCGACGGTCATGCCGAAGACGAGTCCCTGGCCGTGCCGGTCGCGCGGCACGCAGCCGACACCGGCCCGCAGGGCGGCCGTCACATCGCCGAACGGCAGCCGTTGTCCGTCCAGTCGGGCGGTGCCCGCGGTCGGCGTGTGCAGCCCCGTGAAGGACTCGGCCAGCTCGATCTTGCCGCTGCCGCTGGACCCGGCGAGACCGACGACCTCACCGCCGCGCACGCTCAGATCGACACTCTCGTACGCGTCCGACGTCAGCCCGTGCGCTTCGAGGACGACGGGTGCGTGGGCGTTCACGTCCCCGCGGGCGGCCTTCTCCTCCACGGCGGCGATGGACTCCCCGGCCATGGCCTCGACCAGGGCGGCCCTCGGCAGGTCCGCGACCGGCGCGGTGGTGATCCAGCGGGCGTCCCGCAGGACCGTCACGGTCTGGCAGACCTCGTACACCTCCTGGAGGTGGTGCGAGATGAACAGGAAGGTGACGCCGGACTCCTGAAGGGCGCGCATCCGGGTGAAGAGGCGTTCGATCTCGCGGTTGTCGAGCTGGGCGGTCGGTTCGTCGAGGACGATGAACCGCGCGCCGAAGCTCAACGCCCGTGCGATCTCCACCATTTGGCGGTCCTCGACCTTGAGGTCCGCGGTCCGCGCCTCGGGGTCGACACGTACGTCCCAGGTGTCGAGCACCTCGGCGGCCTCGCTCCGCAGCCGGCGCCAGCTGATGAAGCCGCCGCGGCTCCGGGGCTGCCGGTTGATGAAGAGGTTCTCGGCGACCGTCAACTCCGGTACGACGGTGGGCTTCTGGTAGACGCAGGCCACCTTGCGCCGCCAGGCGTCCCGGTCGGTGAGCGCGGGCGCGGGTTCGCCGTCGAAGCGGACCGTGCCCTCGTCCGGTGCCTGGAGGCCGGTGAGGACGGTGACGAGGGTGGACTTGCCCGCGCCGTTGCGGCCGACGAGTGCGTGGGACTCGCCCGCGTACACGGTCAGTTGTCCGTCGGCGAGGGCGACCGTGGGGCCGTACCGCTTGGCGATGCCCCGCGCCTCAACGAGTGGTGTGCTCATTCGACCGTGTTGCCCCACAGCTCGGGGTCGTCGACGTTGTCCTTGGTCACCAGCGGCGCGGGCAGCTGGTCCTCAAGGATGCCGCTGGGCAGCTTGACGATCTCCGAGTCGTGGTCGGTGGGACCCGGCTCGAAGGTCTTCCCCGCCATCGCCGCCTTGATGTAGTACATGCCGTACTTGGCGTAGAGGTCGGCCGGCTGCGAGACGGTGGCGTCGATCTGGCCCTTGCGGATCGCGTCGAACTCCTGCGGGATGCCGTCGTTCGAGACGATCGAGATGTGGCCCTTCTCGCCGGCCTTCTTCAGCAGCCCCTTGGACTTGAGG
This sequence comes from Streptomyces dioscori, assembly GCF_003024195.1. Taxonomy (GTDB): domain Bacteria; phylum Actinomycetota; class Actinomycetes; order Streptomycetales; family Streptomycetaceae; genus Streptomyces; species Streptomyces dioscori. The sequence goes on along the minus strand of NZ_KZ679048.1, from coordinate 203,443 downwards.
GTCTGCAGCGTGGGCGCGAGGTAGACGCCGCCCGCCTGCATGTAGATGCCCTTGAGGTCGGGGTTGGCGTTGAGGAGGGTGTCCAGCTTCGAGGCGGCCGTGTCGGACTCCCACTTGGCGGGGATCTCCAGAACCTTCAGCTTCGGGAACTTCTCCTTGACGCAGGTGCGGAATGCCTCCGAGCGGTCGCGGCCATTGACCGAGGCCAGGTCGCCCATGATCTGCACGACCTTGCCCGAGGGGATCTGCTTGCCGAGGTACTCGCAGGCCTTCTCCCCGTACGCCACGTTGTTGGCACGGACGACCATCGCGACCTTGCCCTTCTCGGGCGCCACGTCGACGGCGACCACGGGCACGCCCTTGCGTTCGGCCTGGTCGAGGCCCGCAGAGATCGCGGCACTGTCCAGGGGGGCCACGACGAGGCCCTTCACGCCCTGGTTGAGCTGGTTGTTGATGTCCGTGATCTGCTGCGAGGGGTCGCTGTTGGAGTTGACGGTCTTGAGGGCGTCGACGTCCTCGGACTTCGCCATCTTGGGCACGTAGTCGTTGTACGACTGCCAGAACGGCGAGGTCAGCAGGGGCAGGATCACCCCGACCTTGCCCTTGCCGTCGCCCTTGCCGCCGCCGGAGTCGACGGTGTCCTTGGTGCTGCCGCATGCCGTGAGCGCGAGGGCGGCGCAGACGGCCGCGGCCGTCACACAGATCGCTCGCGAGGCGTTTCGCCCGTTCCTGTACCGCACAGTTCTGCCGGCCATCTATCGGCTCCTCATTGAGCGTGATCGAACGTGATCGAGTGCGATCGAGCAGGTGCCAGGAATATTTATCAGACCACTTCGCTCCCACAACACCCCTGGGCCGTGATTTTTGCCGTTTCTGCGCGTAGTGGTCGGACCACCTGAATGGTTAGACTGCGGCGCATCCGGCGACAGGAGGACATGGCGTGGACGAGAGCCTGCCCGAGGCGGCGACGGCGGCCCCGGCTGCGGCCCCCTCTCCGGCCCCCCCGAAGGGGACCGTGACACAGCGCGCCATCGACCAGATCAAGGCGATGATCGGCGAGGGCCGACTGGAACCGGGCGCACGGCTGCCGACCGAGCGCGATCTGGCCTCGCAGCTCGGCATCTCGCGCAGTTCCATGCGCGAGGCGATCCGGGCGCTCACCGTGCTGGGCGTCCTGGAAGCCCGGCACGGGTCCGGGATCTACGTCACGCAGCTGGAGGCCGGGGATCTGCTGGAGACCTTCGGGGTGGTCGCGGACCTCTCCCGCGGCCCGCGCCTGGTCGAACTGCTCGAAGTCCGCCGGATCCTGGAGTCGACGGCGACGGCGCTGGCCGCCGCGCGGATCACGGCGGACCAGCTGGCCGAGGTGGAGAAGCATCTGACGGCCATGAACGCCACGGACGATCCGGAGGAGATCCTCTCCCACGACCTGGCGTTCCACCGGGTCATCGCGGGAGCCGCGGGCAACGAGACGATGGCGGCGATCCTGGACGGGTTGTCGTCGCGGACCTTCCGGGCGCGGGTGTGGCGGGGGTATCAGGAGGAGGGGGCGTTCGAGCGGACGCGGCGGGAGCATGCCGCGATCCACCGGGCGCTGGTCGCCCATGATCCGGAGGCGGCTCGGGCGGCTGCGGCGGCGCACGTGGGCGAGGTGGAGGAATGGCTCCGGGCCCAGCTCCAGCCTTAGGAGGCTGGAGCTGCGCCCGAGCCGGGGTGGCGGTTCGCCCGCGGGCCGGTGGGGGTTGCCCGCACAGTTCCCCGCGCCCCTGAAGGGCGCAAGCCCGGGGCCGGTGGGCACACTGCGGGCCCGGTGGGGGCTTGCCGCGCCGTTCCCCGCGCCCCTGAAAGCGGGGCTGCGCTCCAGCTTTCATGCTTTTAGGGGCGCGGGGAACTGCGCGGGCAACCCCCACCGCCCCGCAGGCACACACCCAGCCCCAGGCCCACGCCCCTCAGGGGCGCGGGGAACTGCGCGATCAGCCCCCACCGGGCCGCAGGTACGCACCGGGCCGCAGGCCCGCGCCCTTCAGGGGCGCGGGGAACTGCGCGGGCAACCCCCACCGGGCCGCAGGTTCACGTGGGCCCGGAAAGACTTACGCCCGCGTGAGGCGCAACGTCACCAGTTCGAACGGGCGGAGTTTCAGGGTGAGGCGGCTTCCGTCCTGGTCGGGGGCCGTCGCGTCCGGGAGCGGGCGCTCCAAGAGGTCCGTCACCGTCACCGACGAGACGTCGAAGCCCGCCGTGAGCGTCGCCTGGCTGCGCCCACCCCTCGACTCGTGGAAGCGGACGACCACGTCACCACTGCCGTCGTCCGCCAGCTTCACCGCCGTGACCACGACCGCGTCCTGCGCGACGGTCACCAGCGGCGCGACCTCGGAGGCCCCGCCGGCGACCTTCCGCGAGGGCAGGTTGATCCGCCACCCCTCCCGCACCGCGTCACCGATCGCCGCCCCGGGCACCAGCGCGTGCCGGAAGCGGTGCACGCCCTGGTCGGTCTCGGGGTCGGGGAAGCGCGGGGCGCGCAGCAGCGACACCCGGACCGTGGTGGTCGTACCGCCGTCCTCACGGACCGTACGCGTCACGTCGTGCCCGTACGTCGAGTCGTTGACGACGGCGACGCCCCAGCCGGGCTCCTCCATGTGGACGAACCGGTGGTTGCAGGCCTCGAACTTGGCGGCCTCCCACGACGTGTTGGTGTGCGTCGGCCGGAAGAAGTGCCCGAACTGCGTCTCGGACGCGTACCGCTCGGCGTGCACGTCGAGCGGGAAGGCCATCTTCAGGAACTTCTCCGTCTCGTGCCAGTCGACCTCGGTGTCGATGTCGAGCCGCCACTCCCCCGGCGCCAGCGACAGCACCTGCGTGACCTTGGACGTCCCGAAGGTGCGGACGATCCGGACCGAGACCCCGTCGTCACCGGGGACGACCTCGTCGGCCTCGACCAGGTCGGTGACCGTGTTGCGGTAGAACTCGTCGACGTCCCAGGCGTCCCACATGTTGGGGAAGTCGGGGTGGATCTGCAGCAGGTTGGCCGTCTCGCCGGGCGCGAGGGTCTCGCGGTCCGCGGCGAGGTCGAAGGCACTGACCACCAGTCCGCGCTCGTCGATCTCGATGCGCAGACATCCGTTGTCGAGGACGAAGCCGCCGTCCGTGCGCGGCACGAGCGTGCATTCGCCGCCGACGGCGGGGGTCCGTGCCCCACCTGCGGGCACTCCGTCGCGGGTGTGCGGCGCGGAGTTGAAGGCGAGGGTGGTCGTCCCCTCGCCCACCAGCGCACGCTGGGCCGCGCCGATGATGCCGTTCAGTTCCTCGGCCACCGCCTCGTAGGTCTTACGGGCCTCGCGGTGCACCCAGGCGATGGACGAGCCGGGCAGGATGTCGTGGAACTGGTGGAGCAGCACCGTCTTCCAGAGCCGGTCCAGGTCCTCGTACGGGTAGGCGAACTTCGTCCGGACGGCCGCGGTCGCCGCCCACAGCTCGGCCTCGCGCAGCAGGTGCTCGCTGCGGCGGTTGCCCTGCTTGGTCTTGGCCTGGCTGGTGAGGGTCGCGCGGTGCAGTTCCAGGTACAGCTCACCGACCCACACCGGCGCGTTCGGGTACTCGGCCTCCGCCTTCTCGAAGAACTTCTCCGGGGCCTCCCAGACCACGGTCGCCGAGCCTTCGAGGTCGCGAAGTCGGGCCGCCTTGGCGACCATCTCGCGGGTCGTGCCGCCGCCTCCGTCACCCCAGCCGGTCGGGGCGAGGGAGTGCCGGGCGACACCCTTGTCCTTGAAGTTGTTCGCCGCGTGGGCGATCTCGCTGCCCTTCATCGAGCAGTTGTACGTGTCGACGGGCGGGAAGTGCGTGAAGATCCGTGTGCCGTCGATGCCCTCCCACTGGAAGGTGTGGTGCGGGAACTTGTTGGTCTGCGACCAGGAGATCTTCTGTGTGAGCAGCCACTTGGAGCCGGCCGCCTTGATGATCTGCGGCAGTCCGGCGGCGAAGCCGAACGTGTCGGGCAGCCACGCCTCGTCGTTGTCGACGCCGAACTCGTCGATGAAGAACCGTTTGCCGTGCACGAACTGGCGGGCCATGGCCTCCGAGCCGGGCATGTTGGTGTCCGACTCGACCCACATGCCGCCGGTGGGCACGAACCGCCCGTCGGCGACGGCCTTCTTCACCCGGGTCCACACCTCGGGCCGGTGCTCCTTCACCCAGGCCCACTGCTGGGCCTGCGACATGGCGAAGACGAAGTCCGGCTCGTCCTCCAGGAGGGCGGTCATGTTCGACGTGGTCCTGGCGACCTTGCGGACGGTCTCGCGCAGCGGCCACAGCCACGCCGAGTCGATGTGCGCGTGGCCGACCGCGCTGATGCGGTGGGCGGAGGGCACGGCCGGAGCCGCCAGCACCGCTTCCAGCTGGGAGCGGGCCGCGGCGGCGGTGGCGCCGACGTTCTGCAGGTCGACGGCGTCGAGGGCCTTCTCGACCGCGCGCAGGATGTCCCAGCGGCGCGCGGACTCGACCGGCAGTTCGGCCATCAGTTCGCCGAGGACCTCCAGGTCGATGACGAGCTGCCACACCGTCTCGTCGAGGACGGCGAGGTCCATCCGCGCCAGTTTGTACTGCGGTTCGCTGCCGGCTGTCTCCTTGTCGCCGAGCTGCGTCGGCAGGAAGGGGTGGTAGTCGAGGATGACGGGGTTGGAGGCCGCCTCGATGTGCAGCCGGACCTCCTCACCACCGGCGACGGGCGCCCCGATCCGTACCCACTGGTTGCGCGGGTTGAGGCCCTTCACGGGGGTCCCGTCGGGCCGGTAGACGAGGCCTTCGCACTGGAAGCCGGGCATGTTCTCGTCGAAGCCGAGGTCGAGGATCGCCTCGACGGTCTTCCCCGCCCACTCCTCGGGCACGGTCCCGGTCACCCGGAACCAGCTGGTGCCCCAGGGAGCACCCCACCTGTCGCCGACCGCCACCGGGGACGGCGTGGCCGCCAGCCCCTCCTCGACGGGCACCGGCTCGCCGGGCGCGTTCCACACCGCCACTTCCAGCGGCAGGGACTCGGGGTACACGGCGGGTCGTATGCGCTCGTCGAGCACGCGCTTGAGGCGGGCTTCGACCAGGCCGCGGTCGTCATGCATGTGGGGTGCTCCGTAACTCCGTTGTGCGGGTTGTTGCTGTTACCGGTGGTACCGGTGGTCGGCGGTCACCAGGTGTGGGTCAGGGTCGCGGGGGCCGACGCGGTGTAAAGCTCCCCAACGGCCCGCAATTCGAACCTCGCCGCGCTCTCGCCTCCTTCCGCCGTCAGTCCTCCAACGAAGAAGGCCTGCTGAGCGGTTCCGCCGAGGAAGCGCCGGGTGCCGTCGGGCAGTACCCGGTGGAGCGTGTACTGGCGTACGCCGGCGCCGGTGGGCGCGCGCCAGGCGAGGCGCAGATCGCCTCCCGAGGCGCCGGTGATGCTCGCGTCGGCGGGCGTGCCGGGCGCCTGGGCATCCCCGTCCCGTACGGCGAGCCCGCCGAGCCGCCACTTCACGGCACCACCGCCCTCTGCCCCGGTGAGCCGGACCCCGAGCGCGTGCACCGTGCCGCCCGCGGGCAGCCCGGTCAGCCGTACGGTCGAGGTCTCCCAGCCGTCACCGGCGGCGACCGGGAAGTACGTGTACGAGTACGGCTGCCCCGGACCGGACGGTTCAGCGGTGGCGACGGCCAGTTCCACGCTCACGTCCCCCGAGTCGGCCCGGTGGGTCAGCTCGACGACCGTGTCCGGGCCGAGCGGCAGGCGGGTCCCGTAGAGATCGAGGGTGGTGGGCGCGTCCAGGGTGCCGTCGACCAGGACGCTGCTGCCGCCCCGCCAGGCGTCGGCGAAGTCGAGGGTGACGGCCGGGTGCTGCCCTGTCGTACGCGTGACCCAGCGCCGGGACGGCAGCCGGTCCTGGAGACCGAGATGGTTCCACTGAGCCGTCGACGTCACCTCGCCGTCCTCGTACCAGCGCAGTCCGTGCCCGGTGTTGAAGGTGGTCGCGAAGGGCAGCCCGGAGACCGTCGACCGGTCGGCGACGGCGACGGCGGGCGCCCGCCAGGTGTCCGTGCTGTCGGGGCGGGCCGGATCGAGTGCACGGCCGCTCCAGAAGCGGTCGTCGGCGGCGTGGAAGTCGCCGGGCGTGCGGGTGGCGGGCAGGTGGTTGCGGGTCCACTCGGGCCGGTAGAAGCCCACCGAGACGACGTGCGCCGAACCGCTGGGGACCATGGCGTCCCAGTTCACGGACCGGTTCCAGCCGTTGGCCTCGACGTCGACGCCTGCCCACAGCTCGTAGCGGTCACGGCCGATCTGCTGGGCGTTCGTACCGGAGGAGGCGAGGCTGCTCGCCGACCAGCGGAAGTCGATGAACATCGTGTCGGCGGCCTGGTAGAACACCCTGTTCTGGTTGTTGAGGGCGCCCTGCCAGCTCACCGAGCCGCTGACGGTCATCGAGTCGTACCAGGTGACGCGCTGCCTCTTCGCCGTGCTGAGCGCCTTCAGCTCGGTGAGGAAGCCGAGCATGTCGGTGGCGAGCGCCGCGTTCCCGCCGCTCGTCTCGGCGTTGACGAACCAGCCGTCGAAGCCGTACGCCTCGGCGACCGCGACGAGCTGGGACGCCAGCGGGTAGTGCCCCGCCGCGTCCTTCTGCACCAGGTCGCGGGTCCACTGCAGCTGGCCGCCGTACGCGGCGGGCGGCAGGAACACATTGCCGAGGACGGATACGCCGTGCCGGTGGGCGGCGTCCACGATCGGCGCGTTCGGCGCGAGGATCAGCCCTTCGCCGGACGAACCGCCCCAGAAGACCAGCTCGTCGACGTAGCTCCAGTGGGTGAGCGCGTAGTAGTCGGCGGTGGCCGCCCCTTGCGAGGGGTTGCTCGCGGTGGGGCCGAAGGAGACCAGCGACTGGATACGGGCCTGTCCGGCGCGGGCCGTCGAGTTCACCGGCGTCGGGGTGAAGCGCTCGGCGAGCGGCACGGACGCCGTGTTGAAGGCCAGGTCGGCGTCGGTGGCGGCGCTCCACGCCTTCAGACTGCGCCAGGTGATGCCCGCGCCCGGTGAGCCGGAGGGGAACGAGTCCGGGTACCAGTAGGACGCGTACGGCTGGAGCGCCGAGGCGGCGGCCTCGGCGGCGGGGCGGGCCGCGGCGTCCTGACCGGCGGCGGCCGGTCCTGCCGGGAGCAGGGCGGCGGCCGTCCCGGTGCCGGCGACGAGCAGGACGGTGCGTCTGGTGGGGTTCACGAGCAAGTGCCTCCTTGGAGGAGTTCTTGTTTCCTGTGGGGGTCACGGAACCTGAGGGACTAGTGCGTCTGATCCGGGGTGACGACTTCGGTGATGCCTCGTGCCGTGAGGTGCTCCCCGTCGTTCGCGCGGGACGCGAGGACGGTGGTCGGTCGGGCGCCGTCGGCGGTGAGCCGGAAGAACGCCTCGAACACCGGGCCGCCCGGCGCGCAGACGGAACGGCCGGCGGGGTCGTCGGGGACGACGAGTGCGGTGGTACGGGCCTTGGGCGGGGCCGGGTGTTCGCGGGCCGAACGGGCGGCGCGGGCCAGCACCCGCGCGCTGTCCTTGGGCCGGCGGTCATTGCTCAACAACCCCAGCCCGTACTCCAGTTCGGGGAAGTCGACCAGCTCGCGGGACACGTCGTGGGAGCACCACCAGGTGATGCCCCAGAGGTCCGGGCAGTCCAGGGCGTTCGCGACGGTCGCCTCGGTGAAGGCGGCGGCGTGCTCGGCGGGGACCAACGGCGCCGGGGCACCCACCTCCTGGAGCCAGACCGGGCGCGCAGGATCGTCGGCCCAGGCCTTGCTCAGCTCGATCAGGTAGGCGGCGTGGTGCTCGGTCGCGACGCCGGTACGCCCGTGCCGCTGGGCCGTGCCGTTGAAGACCCACGAGTGCACGGCGGTGACGGCTCCGCGCCGCGCGGCCTGCGCCGGGGTGAACGGCATGTCGTCCTGGTACCAGGCGGCGTCGTACTCCGCGTGCAGATGCAGCTTCCCGGGGGCGCCCTTCTCGCACGCCGCGAGCATCCGCTCCAGCCAGGCGTCGACCAGGTCGGCCGACGTCCGGTCGGGGTCCGGGTGGGGCCCCGCCGAGAACTGGTTGACCTCGTTGCCCACGGTCATGCCGATGAAGTTGGGCCGGTCGGCGAGGGCGGCGGCGAGGGTCCGCAGATACTCGGCCTGCCCCTCGACGACCTCCGGGTCGGTGAACAGACTGCGCCGGTGCCAGGTCTGGGTCCAGGCGGGCAGGAAGTCGAAACTCGACAAGTGACCTTGCAGTCCGTCCACGTTGACGTCCATACCCCGCTCGGCCGCCGCGTCCGCGAGCGCCACGAGCTGTTCCACGGCACGCGGGCGGATCAGTGAGCGGTTCGGCTGGAAATAGGGCCAGATCGGGAAGACCCGTATGTGGTCGAGACCGAGTGCGGCGATCGAGTCGAGATCGGCCCGCACGGAGTCGAGATCGAAGTCGAGCCAGCTGTGGAACCACCCTTCACTCGGTGTGTAGTTGACGCCGAAGCGCACGGCAGAAGACATCCGGGGTTCCTAGTCCTGTTTCTGTGGTGCGTATGTGGGGGTGCCTGGGGGGATTGCACGGGCTGGGGCGCCCCTTGCGAGCAGGGCGGCGCCGCACCTCAGGGGCACACGGTGCGGGTGCGTGGGGGCTGGCCGCGCAGTTCCCCGCGCCCCTGAAAGCGGGGCTGCGCCCCAGCTTTCGTGCCTTCAGGAGCGCGGGGCTGTGACACCGGCACCCGACAACCGGCCGTCGCTTTTCAGGGGCGCGGGGAACTGCGCGACAAGCCCCCACTGGGCCGCACCTGACAACGATGGGTCGGCACCCCAGAAAAGCGAGGTCACCGCAGAGCTCACCCCTTCACCGCCCCCTCCCCCACCCCACGGAAGAAGTACCGCTGAAGGCAGGCGAAGAGGGCGATCAACGGCGCCACCGCGATGATCGTGCCCGCCGCGACCAGCCGCTCGTCGTTGGCGAAGGTGCCGTGCAGATAGTTGAGCCCGATGGTCAAGGTGAACTTGTCCGGGTCGCTGAGCACGATCAACGGCCACAGGAAGTCGTCCCACGCCCCCATGAACGCGAAGATCGCCACCACCGCGAGCGTCCCCTTCACCGAGGGCAACGCGATCCGCAAAAACCGCTGCCACGTGTTCGCGCCGTCGACGAAGGCCGCCTCCTCGATCTCGTACGGGAGGTTGAGGAACGCGTTGCGCATCAGCAGGACGTTCATCGCGCCGATGCACCCGGGCAGGACGACGCCGATGAGCGTGTTGTTCAGGCCCAGCTCACGCATGGTCGTGAACTGGGCGATGATGATCCCCTCCACGGGCACGAGCATCGCGAGGATGAACACGAGCGTGGCCACCTTGCGGCCGCGGTAGCGCAGCCGGGCCAGCGCGTAGCCCGCGAGCGCCGCGCCGACGCAGTTCAGGACGACGTTGGCGGTGGCGACCTTCAGCGAGTTGAAGGCGTAGTCCCACACGGGGATGGTCTGGGCGACCCGGTCGTAGTTGTGCAGGGTCGGTTCGCCGGGCAGGAACTTGGGCGGCGAACTGAAGATGTCCTCGGTCGGTCCCTTCAGCGAGGTGGACAGCTGCCACAGGAACGGCCCGACGGTCAGCGCCAGCACGGCGAGCAACAGCACGTACCGCAGGGCGAGTTCCCACACCCGTACGCGCTTCCCGTGCTCATCGGTGACGCGCGTACGCCGGCGGCCGGCACGACGGGGCGCCTCCGCACCGGCCGGCACCTCACGCACCTTCTCGGTGACACTCACGTGTCCTCCTTCCGGTCGGCGCGCAGCACGAGCAGCATCAGCGCGACGGTGACGACGAAGACGACGACGGAGATGGCGGAGGCGTAGCCGACCCGGCCGGTCAGGCCGGTGCCGGTGCGCTGGACGAGCATCACGAGCGTGGTGTCCTCGCCCGCGGGGCCGCCGCCGGGCCCCGCCATCAGGTACACCTCGGAGAACACCTTGAAGGCGGCGACCGAGGAGAGCGCGCCGACGAGCACCATCGTGGAACGGACGGCGGGCACGGTGACCGTGAGGAAGCGGCGGACCGCGCCGGCGCCGTCCACGGCCGCGGCCTCGTGCAGCTCGCGCGGCACGTTGGCGAGCGCGGCCAGGTAAATGATCATGTAGTAGCCGAGGCCCTTCCAGACCGTGACCGTCATGGCGCTCAGCAGGAGCAGCCACTGGTCGCTCAGGAAGCCGATCCTGCCGACCCCGACCGTCTCCAGCAGCGAGTTCACCAGGCCGCGTTCGTCGAGCAGCCACACCCAGATGAGGCCCACCACGACGATGGAGGCGACGACCGGGGTGTAGAAGGCCGACCGGAAGAAGGCGATGCCGGGGATGTTCCTCTGGACCAGGAGCGCGAGCAGCAGGGGCAGCAGGACGAGCGCGGGGACGACCCCGAGGACGTACAGCGTGCTGTTGCGCAGGCCGATCCAGAACATCTCGTCGTGCAGCAGCTCCCGGAAGTTGGCCAGGCCGACGAACTCGCCGGGGATCAGGGTCCGGCGGTCGGTGAAGGCGTTGACCACGGTCGAGACGAACGGATAGAGGATGAAGATGCCCACGACGAGCAGTCCCGGGGCGGCGAACAGCCAAGGGCTGGTCGGCAGTTGTCGCCGGACGCGGGCGGCAGTGGTACTGGAAGGACTCGCCATGTCGGTCAGCCCTGCTGCTGGAGCAGGCGGTCACACGCCTTGACAGCGTTGTCGAGGGCTTCCTTCGGGCTCACCTTGCCCTGGAGCGCCTTGGCGACGGAGTTGCGCAGCTCGGTCTTCATCTGCTCGCTGAACAGGACCGGCGTGTAATTGACGGCGTTCTTCAGGGACTTGGCGGCGGCGATCCGCACCCGGGTCTCATCGGTGCCGTCCTCCTCGGTGAAGTACGGATCGTCGAGCGAACCGGCCGTACTCGGGAAGATCGCGACCTTCTTGGCGAACGACATCTGGTTCTGCGCGTCGGTGACGAAGTGCGCGAAGGCGACGGCGGCGGGCTTCTGCTTCGTCTGCGCGTTCACCATCACGCCCATCACATACATGTTCACCTTGCCGGTGCTGGTGATCTGGTCGGTGATGCCGATGTTCTTGTAGAGGTTCGGCGCCTGCTTCTTGAAGTTGCCGAGGTCCAGGGCGCTGCCCGGGTTCATGGCGACGGCCCCGGTGAGGAACTTCTTCCCGGACGACTCGGGGGTGGCGGTCAGCGCCTGCGAGTCGAGCGCCTTGGCGTCGTACAACTCCTTGTACTTGCTCAGCAGTTGCACGCCCTTGGCGTCGTTGAAGGCGAAGGCCGTGCCCTCCTTGTTCATCAGCTCGACGCCGTAGCGGCCGAAGTCCTCGATGGTGGGCACGTTCGCCAGCGTCGCGACCTTGCCGTCACTCTTGTCGGCCAGCTCCAGCGCGTTGTCGAAGAGTTCGTCGTACGTCTTCGGAGGCTTCGAGGCGTCCAGGCCGGCCTCCTTGAACAGCGACTTGTTGTAGAAGAGCGGGCCGGTGTTCAGGTACCACGGGAAGGCGTACGTGCCCTCCGTGCCCGGTATCTCGTGGCTGGCCCACGCGCCCGGCAGGTACTCCTCCTTGTACTTCGCGGCGGCCTTGTCGAGGTCGAGCGCGAGGCCCGCCTTGGCGAGCGGGGCGACGAGGTCGGGCGAGACGTTCACGACGTCGGGCAGGGTGCCGCCGGCCGCGTCGGCGCTGATCTTGTCGGCGTAGCCCTCGGCGGGCTGGTCGACCCACTTCACGTTCGTACCGGGGTACTTCTTCTCGAAGTCGGCGACCAGACCCTCGAAGTACGGCTTGAAGTTGGCCCGCAGGTTCCAGGTCTGGAAGGTGATGTCGCCCTCGACCTTGCCGGAGGCGTCCGTGGAACCGCTGTCGTCACCCCCGGAACCGCAGGCGCTGAGCGGCAGTACCAGGGCGACGACAGCGGCGGCGAGTGCTCTGCGAGGCATGCGCACGGTGACCGGGCTCCTTTGCGACGGTGTGGGTCAGGGGTGACGGGCAGACCTTGCATCCTGCGCGGCGGGGAAGTCAATGGATTCCGCCCCGCTAAATTCATTAGTTCGACATAACACCAGGTCAGAGGCACCAGAAGACACCTCTTGCAGCGGATCACTAATGCGCTTTAGAGTGATCCGACTCAAGCGCTTTAGTGCATAGCGTCATTGAGCAGGGCTTCAACGAAGTGGGGAGCAAGGTTGCCAGCCAAGCGGTCTCCCGCGCGCCGGCCGACGATGAAGGACATCGCGCAGCGCGCCGGGGTCTCCGAGAGTGCGGTCTCGTTCGCGCTCAACGACCGGCCCGGGGTCTCCGAGATCACCCGGGACCGGGTGCGCAGGGTCGCCGAACAACTGGGCTGGCGGCCCAGCACGGCGGCGCGCCAGCTGTCCGGCGAGGGCACGGCGACGGTCGGGCTCGTCCTGGCTAGGCCCGCGGACACGCTCGGCGTGGACTCGTTCTTCCTGCAGCTCATCTCGGGCATACAGGAGGTGCTGGCCGAGCGTCATCTCGGGCTGCTCTTCCAGGTGGTCGAGGACGTCGACGACGAGTGCGCGGTGTACCGGCGCTGGTGGGCCGAGCACCGCGTGGACGGTGTACTGGTCGTCGACCCGCGTACCGACGACGCGCGGCCCGACCTGCTCGACGAGCTGGGACTGCCGGCGGTGGTCATCGGCGGGGCGCCGGACGCGCGGCATCCGGGTCTGTCCACGGTCTGGGCGGACGACGCGGGGGCGATGGCGTCCGTGGTGGGACGGCTGTACGAACTCGGCCACCGGCGGATCGTGCACATCGCGGGGCTGCCCGGTCTCGCGCACACGGAGCGGCGGATCCGTACGCTGCGGGCCGAGGCGGAGCGGCGTGGGCTCGCCGAGGTGTGTTCGGTGACCACGGACTACTCCGACGCGGAGGGGGCGGCTGTGACGCGCCGCGTCCTGGAGGGTGGCGTGCTGGGGGGCGGGGCGCCGCCGACCGCGCTGGTCTACGACAACGACGTGATGGCCGTCGCCGGGGTCGCCGCCGCGACGGAGCTGGGCTTCTCGGTACCGGGTGACGTGTCGGTCGTGGCCTGGGAGGACTCCGCGCTGTGCCGCATGGTGAAGCCGTGGTTGTCGGCGCTGTCGCGGGACACGGTGGCGTTCGGGCGGGTCGCTGCCGCGGAATTGACGTCGTTGCTGGACGGGGGGCCTGCGCGGGCTGTGGGGGTGCCTGTGCCGGGGCTGATCGAACGGGCCAGTACGGGGCCCTGCGGGCCCTGCGGGGCTTGAGCGGGGGTGAGCGGGGGTGGTTGTCGCGGTGCGGCGGCCAGCCCCACCGGCCCCTGCGGGGCCTTGCCCCTTCGGGGCGGGGCTCGTCGTCGGCTGCGGGTCCGTCGTGGCTGGTCGCGCAGTTCCCCGCGCCCCTAAAAGCGGCGGGGCCCTTGTTCTCAGAGGTGGGAGCGGTGCAGTTCGAACCTGGCCAGGTGGGGGGTGTGGCGGGAGGCCGTCACCCGTGCTCGCCAGTGGCGTGCTCGTACCGGGGTCGGTAGGAGCAGGATGCGGCTGGCGCCGATCGTGCCTGCCTCTGTCACCTGTTTCCATGCTCCGTCGGTGTGGGTCTCGATCACGAACGACTCCGCCTGCTGGCCGTGCCGGGTGTCCTCCGCCAGGCGGATGCGGTCCACCTCGCGGGAGCGGCCCAGGTCCACCGTGATCGTGCCCGGGGTCCGGGTGACGCGCGCCCCGTGGGCCAGGTCTCCCGGGAGTTCGCGTTCGATGCGCTCGCGGAACTCCCGCAGGCGGGTCACGTCCGTGGTCGGGAGGAGGCCCCGGTCGTCCGGTGGGATGTTGAGCAGCAGGACCGCGTTGCGGCCCACCGAGCCGAAGTAGATGTCCGTCAACTGCTGGACGGACTTGGGCTGTTGGTCGGCGTGGTGGAACCAGCCGTCCCGGATCGACACGTCGGCCTCCGCGGGCCACCACTGCAGGAAGTCGGCCACGGGCCGGGCGGCGACCAGGGCGTCCCGGCCGCCCATGTCGGGCGCGTCGTACGAGAGCGCGAAGTCCATGCGCCCGTTGGCCTTCTCCTGGACGGGTACGACGCTCCACTCGTTCTCGCGGGCCAGCCCGCCCTCGTTGCCGACCCAGCGCACGTCGGGTCCGGACACGGCGACCGTGGCGTCCGGCGCGAGGGTCCGGATGAGCGTGTACCAGCTGTCCCAGTCGTACGTCTCGACCTTGTCCGGCGGGATACGGCCCTGGGCGCCGTCGAACCAGACCTCGTCGACCGGCCCGTACTCGGTGAGGACCTCGTGGAGCTGGTCGAGCATGTGGGCGCCGTAGTCGGTGGCCGGGAGGGTGAAGGTCGGGCCGTCGGGGCGGTCGTCCCCGGGGACCGGAGTGGGGATGACGCGCTCGGAGCGGGCGCTGCCGTTGGCGTACACGCCGTGCAGGTACTGGTTCTCGTCGGCCGGTGAGATGTAGACGCCGACCTTGAGCCCGTGCCGCCGCATGGAGTCCGCGAACGACCGCAGGACATCTCCCTGCCCGCCCTGCCAACTGCTCGCTGCCACCGAGTGGTTGGTGTAGCGGGACGGGTAGAGCACGAACCCGTCGTGGTGCTTGACGGTGAGGATGGCCAGCTTGAATCCGCCGTCACGCAGGGCTCGGGCCCACTGGTCGGTGTCGAGGCCGACCGGCTGGAAGACGTCGGGGTCCTCGTCCCCGGTACCCCATTCGAGGCCGGTGAAGGTGTTCACCCCGAAGTGCAGGAAGGCGGTGCGTTCGAGGGCCTGCCAGGCGATCTGCCGCTCCGTGGGCCGGACTTGGGACGCCTTGCGAACCAGCTCGTCCGGGGAGTCGTCGGGGCTGACGGGGATCCGGTACCAGGGCTCGTCCGGCGGAAGAGGGGCCGCGGAGGCGGCGGGCGCGAGGGCCGGCGACGTACCGCTGGACGCCACGAGTGCCGTGGCGGCCGTGAGGAAGAGACGTCTGGAGACTGCCATGGGGTCGCACTCCTCAGGTCAGGGGGAGAGGTGGGGGACAGTGAGGTTCCGGGTCACGCGGCCGTCACCTTCCACACGGCGGCACCCCGCTGGTCCGGCGGATACTGCACCAGCCGTCCGCCGTCACTCACATGCACAGCCATCTGCGTGATCGCGTTGACGAGCCGATAGCCACCCTTCACCGGCGCCAACTGCCAGCGCTGCAAAGTGTTCGCGTCATCACAGGCCTGCTCGGACACCTCGACTCCCGGCTGAAGCGGCACGTTGAGCGTGAGCTTGCCGCCCCGCACCTCCAGGCAGCCGTTCGCAGCGCGCAAGGTCACGTACCCGTCCGGGGTGCGCTCGACCTCGGCGGTGACGCTCCTGGCCCCCGAGCGGAAGGTGTACGTGCCGTTGGCGACCGGTACGCGCGTGAGGTCGCGCCAACCGGGCGCGTGGCCCACGGCAGCCGCGCGAGCGGTGAACTGCGCGTACGTGGCATCCGGGTGGGGTGGGCCCCAGGTGGCCTGGGCGAGGTGGCGCAGAGCCGGATCGGTGTCCTCAGCGACCTCGTTCTCGGTCTCGCCACGGCCGTTGTCGGGCCAGAGGCTGATCTTCGCCCCCGTGATTCCCTCCCGGGAGGCGAGCTTCTCCCCCTCGAAGCTGCGCGGATCCCAACTCTGGTCGTACAGACCCTTGGTGTCCGAGTGGAAGCCACCACGCACGAGATACAGGGCGTAGGCCGCGTTCATCAACGGGTGTCCATCCGCCCGCAGTTGACTGGGCTTCGTCGCCACGTCCAGCCAGTGCTCGACCGTCGTACCGGCCGTGACGGGCACGGTGTTGGCGCCGGTGAGACCGTCGTTCCAGATGCGCAGCTTCTTCCCCTTGTCCGCCGCGTAGGAGTGGACCCGGTTGACGAAGTCGATGAAGGCGTCCTGCGGGGTGGCGTCCGCGCCGTACTTGGCCCGGGCGTACTCCAGGACCTGCGGATACTTGGCGAAGTCGGAACCGAGCATGTACTCGTCGGCCCCCATGTGCCAGGACCCGGCGGTGAACACCTGCGCGTACTCGTCCATCAGGCTCGTGTAGTAGGCGAAGGCCTCGGGGCGCGTGATGTCGAGCCGGGAAGGCTGCTTGTTGCCGTCGGAGTCGGTGAGCTGGAGGTCGGGCCGGTTCTCGATCCAGGGGTCCATGTGCCCCGGGGAGTTGATCTCCGGAACGATACTGACGTGGTACTTCTCGCCGAGGGCGACGAGCCGGCGTATCTCGTCCTTGGTGTAGTAGCCCCAGGTGTTGGCCTCGGGGTGCGCGTCGCTCTTGACCTTCAGTTCGAGCAGCAGCTGGTTGAGCTTGTGGTACGCCATGTCGCGTACGAGGTTCTCCAGCCACTCGGTGGTGATGTGGACGTAACAGGCACAGACACCGACGCCCCGCTCCTCGTACTGGGGCACGTCGACGGTACGTCCGGCGGGCAACCGGTGCCCCTGCGCCAGCAGTTGCAGAACGGTCCGCGTGCCGTAGAAGGCACCTGCCTCGGTGGCGGCGGTCACCGACAGGCGTGCGCCCGCGCGGAGTTCGTACCCCTCCTTGCCCAGCGCGGCCCTGCCGGGCGAGACATCGACAACGATGTCACCCTTGCGCGCTCCCCCGCTCACGACCGGGACGGTGCCGTGGCCCGCCGCGCGCAGGTCGTCGGCGAGGGTGTCGGCCACATGGCGCTCCGCCCGGCCGTCCGCGACAAGGCGTGCGCCGCGCTCGTACACGTATTGGCCAGTCTCCGGCGTCCAGTCGCTCAGGGCGGGAACGGTGACAGGAGGTGGCGAACCGGCCGCTCCGCCCTGCTCGGCCGCACCCGCGGACGAGACCGGTGCCCCGAGCAGCAGGAGCGCCGTCACGAGACCGCCCAGCCGGGACCGCCGTGGACGCGCGTTCCCGCCCGGGCAACCACTTTTGACGTCCGTACTCACGGGCACCTCCCATTCATCGGAGGTGTGATGATTAAGCCGCCCACAGAGCATGTCAATGGGGTGCCGAGCGGCCCGAGTTCGACCAGTCGTCGGATGACCTGCCATTCCACTCGTACGGCCGGGAACACACGGCGTCAAAAGTCCAAGAGGACCGGACCGAATGTCCAAGCGCAGTCGGCACCGGCCGACCCTCGACGGGACGGCCCGCACCGGGGCACAGTGCTTCCCGTACTTGCCAGTGGAACCATGACCTTGCCCCGAGGAGCCACCGTGACCAGCTGGGCCGGCCGGACCGCCGTCGAGATCGCCGCCGCCGTCCGCGAGAAGCGGGTCACTCCTCGCGAGGTGGTGGCCGAGCACCTCGCGCGGATCGAGCTGCTCGACGCGCGCGTGGGCGCCTTCCGCCACGTACGCGCGGCGGCCTCGCTCGCCGAGGCGGACGAGGTGGGGTCCCGGGCGGACCTGGCCGACCTCCCCCTGGCGGGCGTACCCGTGGCGGTCAAGGACAACCTGGCCGTACGCGGCGAGTCCACCCGCAACGGCAGCGCGGCCAGCCCGGACACCCCGGCGGCACAGGACCACGTCACGGTGGCCAGGCTGCGGGCGGCGGGAGCCGTCGTGGTGGGTGTGACGAACGTCCCCGAACTGTGTGTCTTCGGCACCACGGAGGGCGTGTACGGCACGGCCCGCAACCCGTGGGACACCACACGCACCGCGGGCGGCTCCTCCGGCGGCAGCGCGGCGGCGGTGGCCGCGGGGATGGTCCCCCTGGCCCTCGGCAACGACGGCATGGGCTCGCTGCGGATACCGGCCGCCAACTGCGGCCTGGTCGGCCTGAAGCCGGGCCACGGGGTGATTCCGGCGGGCATCGGGCACGGCGACTGGTTCGGCATGTCCGAGAACGGGCCGCTGGCGACGACGGTCGGGGACGCCCGGCTGATGTTCTCGGTGCTGGCCGCCACGGACGCCGTACGCACCGAGGAGGACGCCGCTCTCTCGGTCGCCGTCTCCGTGCGCAGCCCGCTCGCCGGGGTCGCCGTCACGCGGCCCTACGCGGCCTCGGCGCGTTCGGCGGCCCGGTTGCTCGCCGGGGCGGGGCATCGGGTGCGGCGCGCGGACCCGCCGTATCCGGTGTGGCTGGGTACGACCTCGCTGGCGCACTGGACGGCCGGGACGGCGGTGGACGCGGAGGGGCTCGACCCGCGGCGGCTGGCGCCGCGGACGCGGGTGCACGCGGGGGTGGGGCGGCGGTTCGTGGACTCGGTACGCACCGGTGTGCGCCGGCAGCAGCTGCGGGAGCGGCTCGCGCCGTTCTTCGCGGAGCACGATGTGCTGCTCACGCCTGCGCTGGCGCGGCGGGGGCCGGCTGCGGCCGCATGGCACAAGCGGGGGTGGTTGCGGAATGTCCTGGTCAACACCGCGTACTCCCCCTTGACTCCGCCGTGGAATCTGACGGGGTGGCCGGCGATGGTGGTGCCGTTCGGGGTGTTGCCGTCGGGTGCGCCCGGGGCTGTGCAGTTGGTGGGGCGGCCGGGGAGTGAGGGGGTTCTTCTGCGGGTCGCCGGGGAGTTGGAAGGGCTGCGGCCCTGGACGCGGGTTGCTCCGCTTGGGGTAGGAGGGTAGGGGGGGTAGGGGTTGCAGGTCGGGTGCGGGCCGGTGGGGGTTGAGCGCGCAGTTCCCCGCGCCCCTAAAGGCAGACTGGCAGTCCAGTTGCTGCGCCGCCGAAGCGGGAGCCTCGCCGGGTGCCCGCCGGGTGCATGCCGGGTGCGGGCCGGCGGGGGCTGGTCGCGCAGTTCCCCGCGCCCCTAAAAGCAGACTGGCAGCCCAGTTGCTGCGCCGCCGAAGCGGGAGCCTCGCCGGTTGCCCGCCGGGTGCGGGTCGGTGGGGGCTGGCCGCGCAGTTCCCCGCGCCCCTAAAAGCAGGTGGGCGGCCCGGTGGATAGCCGTCGAGGGGTTTTTCTGGGTCGGTTTCTGGGTCGGTCAGAGTGCTCGGTGCATGACGTGCAGGGCGACTCTGCCGTGGGCTGGGTGGGTGAAGGCTGCCGGGATCGTGCCTACGATCTCGAAGCCCAGCGATGTCCACAGTTTCACGGCCGGGTTGGTCTCCACCACGGCGTTGAAGACCATCGCCCGGTAGCCGTCGGACTCGGCCGTTCGCAGGACGTGCTCCGCCAGGGCCCGGCCGACGCCCCGCCCCGTCCGGTCCGGGTCGACCATGAACCCGGCGTTGGCCACATCGGCCGCGGGCCCGCCGTAGTTCGGGGTGACATAGGCGGAACCCAGCACGGCCCCCGAGGTCTCCTCCTCGGCGACGAACACCCGCTTCCCCGGCGCCATCCACAGGGCGCGGGCATCCTCCTCGGAGGTGTCCGGGTCCCACGCGTAGGTCTCACCGGCGGCCACGATGCGGTGCCAGAAAGGCCAGATCCGCGGCCAGTCGTCGGCCACGGCGTCTCTGATCAGCATGGATACGAGTCTGGCACGACCCGGCACCCGCGAGACCACGGGAGCGGGCCGTGCCGGTACGTCGCAGCCCGTCGCATAGGGCTCCTGCAATCGACCGAGCTCTTCGATTCTTGGGGCAGTACACCCGGAAGGCGACGGGCTCGACGTACCGGCACGGCCCCGACCCCCCACCGCCGCCAGGCGCCCCGGAAGGACATCTGACGGTGCCGCCCGGCGGTCAGTCCACGCTGGGCAGGATGTGAGGCTCGGCCAGATCGTCCTCGTAGCCCGCCAGCCGGATGGGCGCGGACCTGGCCCACACGTCCAGGCTGCCGAGCTTCTCCGCCCGGTCCGTGACCTCTGTCCATTCCTTGAGGCCTTGATCGGGATTCGTCGTCTCCGGTGTCACCGCGCACTCCTTATGTGTCGGGTCACCCTCGGGGCGCACAGGACCACTCCGCTGTCGGTCGCCTGCGTCCGCTCGGGTCTGAACAAGGGCACTTCGGACGCGGTGGCGCCGGTCAACTCGCAAGAGAGCAGGCCGTGGTGACTGGCTTGTCCCGGGACGGACCGTGGGTGTGGGTGGGACCCAAATGAGCTGTCCGTCCCGCACAGAGTAACCAAATGAGCGGCCCGCCGCTCGATGGGGCTGAAAACAAGGTGTAACCATCTGGAGTCATCCCTGGTCGTCCTCAGTTATCCACAGGCGATGACGCACTTGTCCGGCCCTGTGCCAACATGATCAGCGCCCCACTGTCCATGTGAAGGAGCCCGACATGGCCGCCCAGCAGGTACGCGGTGTCATCGCCCCCGGAAAGAACGAGCCGGTGCAGATCCGGACGATCCTCATCCCCGACCCGGGTCCCGGCGAGGCCGTCGTGAAGATCCAGGCCTGCGGGGTCTGCCACACCGACCTGCACTACAAGCAGGGCGGCATCAGCGACGAGTACCCCTTCCTCCTCGGCCACGAGGCGGCAGGCGTCGTCGAGTCCGTGGGCGAGGGCGTCACCGACGTGGCCCCCGGCGACTTCGTGGTCCTCAACTGGCGAGCGGTCTGCGGCCAGTGCCGCGCCTGTCTCCGCGGCCGCCCCTGGTACTGCTTCGACACCCACAACGCCAAGCAGAAGATGACCCTGGAGGACGGCACCGAGCTCTCCCCCGCCCTGGGCATCGGCGCCTTCGCCGAGAAGACCCTCGTCGCGGCCGGCCAGTGCACCAAGGTCGACCCGTCCGTGTCCCCCGCGGTCGCGGGCCTGCTCGGCTGCGGCGTGATGGCCGGCATCGGAGCGGCCATCAACACCGGCAACGTGGGCCGCGGCGACTCGGTCGCCGTCATCGGCTGCGGCGGCGTCGGCGACGCGGCGATCGCGGGGGCGAACCTCGCGGGCGCCGCGAAGATCATCGCCGTCGACATCGACGACCGGAAGCTGGAGAAGGCCCGCACGATGGGCGCCACACACACGGTCAACTCCAAGGAGACGGACGCGGTCGAGGCGATCCGCGAGCTGACCGGCGGCTTCGGAGCGGACGTCGTCATCGAGGCGGTCGGCCGCCCGGAGACGTACAAGCAGGCGTTCTACGCCCGCGACCTCGCGGGCACGGTGGTCCTGGTCGGCGTCCCCACCCCGGAGATGAAGCTCGAACTGCCCCTGCTGGACGTCTTCGGCCGCGGCGGCAGCCTGAAGTCCTCGTGGTACGGAGACTGCCTGCCCTCGCGGGACTTCCCGATGCTGATCGACCTCCATCAGCAGGGCCGGCTCGACCTGGCCGCGTTCGTGACGGAGACCATCACGCTCGACGACGTCGAGCAGGCCTTCGACCGCATGCACGAGGGCGACGTCCTGCGATCGGTGGTGGAGCTGTGACGACCGCACGCATCGAGCACCTGGTCACCTCGGGCACGTTCAGCCTGGACGGCGGCACCTGGGACGTCGACAACAACGTATGGATCGTGGGCGACGACACCGAGGCGGTCGTCATCGACGCGGCGCACGACGCGGACGCCATCGCGGAGGCGCTCGGCACCCGCACCCTGCGCGCGATCATCTGCACCCACGCGCACAACGACCACATCGACGCGGCCCCGGCCCTGGCGGCCCGCACCGGCGCCCCGATCCTGCTCCACCCGGACGACCTCCCGCTCTGGAAGCAGACGCACCCGGACCGCCTCCCGGACGGCGAGCTGTCCGACGGCGAGAAGCTGACCGTGGCAGGCGTGGAGCTGACCGTCCTGCACACGCCGGGTCACGCGCCGGGGGCCGTGTGCCTGTACGCCCCGGAGCTGGACACCGTCTTCACGGGCGACACGCTCTTCCAGGGCGGCCCCGGCGCGACGGGCCGATCGTTCTCCCACTTCCCGACCATCGTCGAGTCGATCAGGACCCGCCTGCTCGACCTGCCCGCCGACACAGTGGTCCGCACTGGCCACGGCGACACGACGACGGTCGGCGCCGAGGCCCCGAACCTCCAGGAGTGGATCGACAGGGGCCACTGAGCGAGCCGGCTAGCTTTCGGACAGGCGTGCAGTTCAGTTCCCGTTGGCCCGATTGAAATCTGGCCATGATCTGCTGGCGCGAGACGACGGCCTTTCTCGCCCGCAGGGAGGACTGGCGCATGGAGCTGCGCAGAGTCGAAGAGCTGATGGATCTGCTGCACGCCTGCCGGGGAGCCCGGGGCACCGCCTGCCTCGGCGGCGCCCCGGTCGATCTGCACGATCACGCCCTGCAGACCGCCGCGCTGCTGCGCCGGAGCCGCCCGGCCGACAAGGAACTCCAGGTGGCGGGACTGGTCCACCCCATCGGCCACCTGCTGAGGCCGGGCGACCCCACGGGCCACGCCGACCTCACGGCGGACGCGGTCCGGCCACTGCTGGGCGAACGGGTCGCCGGTCTGGTACGCCTCCACCGGGAGAGTCCGGACAACCGGATCAGTGAGGACGTACTGATCCTGCGCCAGGCCGACGAGTCCGCCCGTACGGCCGGCCTGGACGCCGGAGTGCTGGAGGACTGGCGCACCGTCCTGGAACTCGTCTCGGCCCGGCACACCCGCCTGGGCGCGGTCGACTGACCCCTCCACCGGCCCTTCCACCACGAGGCCACGAGGCCCTGCTCGACGCTCACCGGCGACGCCCCCTGTCACCTGACGGACCGTCATGAGACGGTACGCGGATGATGTCGCCGTCGCCGCACGGATTCGAGGGCAGGGTCGCCATCGTCACCGGGGCCTCGCGCGGGATCGGGCTGGCCGTCGCCGAGGCGTTCGTGGCGGCGGGCGCGCGGGTGTGCGTCACGGCACGGGACGCACCCGGGCTGGCCCGGGCCACCGCACGGCTCGGCGACGCCGTGGGCCTGGCGGGCACCGTGGCCGACCCGGCCCATCTGCACCGGCTGACCGAGCTGGCGATGGACGAGTACGGCCGTATCGACGTGGTGGTGAACAACGCGGCGACCAACCAGCCCTACGGCCCGCTCATGGACGCCGACCCGGACCGATGGCGCGAGGCGTTCACGGTCAACGTCGAGGCCCCGCTGCGGCTGACGCAGCACGCGTGGCGGGCCTGGATGCGCGCGCACGGCGGCTCGGTCGTCAACATCTGCACGGAGGGAGCGACCCACGTCGGCCCCGGCCTGGGCGCCTACAGCACCAGCAAGGCGGCCCTGCTCCGCCTGACCCAGCAACTGGCGGGCGAACTGGCTCCGGGGGTGCGCGTCAACTCGGTCTCCCCCGGCCTCGTCCGCACCGAGATGGCCCGCTTCGTCTGGGACCGCCCGAACCAGGACCCGGCCACCGACCTCCCCCTGGGCCGTATGGGCGACCCCCAGGACATAGCCCGGGCCGTCCTGTGGCTGACCTCGACCGCAGCAAACTGGATCACAGGCACGGACCTACTGGTGGACGGCGGCACAAGAGTCCGCCGAGCCCGCACCCTCTAGGCACGCCCCTGAGAGGCGCCCTTCACCCGTCAGGGGCGCGGGGAACTGCGCGATCAGCCCCCACCGACGGCCAGCCGACATCCAACCGTCACCCCTCAGGGGCGCGGGGAACTGCGCGACAAGCCCCCACCGACCCGCACCCGACAGCGGCCCGAGCCACCCGAGCCCCACCTCAAACCCCGCTCCCAGCACAACCCGGCCCCGCACGGCCCGCCGACCCAGCCGAAGCGAGCGCAGTGACCTACCACTTACCAGGCGCGTAGTCCTTCAAGAAGACCCCGAACAGGTCCTCCCCCTGCTCCCCCCGCACGATCGGGTCGTACACCCGCGCCGCCCCGTCGATGAGATCGAGCGGCGCATGGAACCCCGCGTCGGCCAGCCGCATCTTGTCCGGATGCGGCCGCTCGTCCGTGATCCACCCCGTGTCGACGGCGGTCATCAGAATGCCGTCCTTCTCGAACATCTCCTGCGCACTGGTGCGCGTGAGCATGTTGAGCGCGGCCTTGGCCATATTGGTGTGCGGATGCCCGGCGCCCTTGTAACCGCGGTTGAAGACACCTTCCATGGCGGACACGTTCACGATGTACGTCCGCCCGGCCTCGGCCGCCGCCATCGCCCCCCGCAACCGGCTGATGAGGATGAACGGCGCGGTGGAGTTGCAGAGCTGGACCTCCAGCAGCTCGATCGGCGTGACCTCCTCGACCGCCTGGATCCAGCTGTTGGTGTCGTGCAGGTCGGGCACGAGCCCGCCCGCGTCGATGGCCGTACCGGCGGCGATCCGCTCCAGCGAGGCGGAGCCGGAGATGAGCGCGAGGTCGGTCACGTCCTGGGCGGTCAGGGCGCCGCCCCCGGCCACGGGGAGCGCGGACACGGCCCCGGAGCCGAACGTGCCGATGACCTCGGCGGGCGGCAGTTCACCGGCGGGCAGCGGCCCGGCCTCGGCGGCGAGCAGCTCGCTGTAGGCGCCCGGCGAGCGCCGTACGGTCTGCGCGGCGTTGTTGATCAGGATGTCGAGCGGCCCGGCGGCGGCGACCGAGTCGGCGAGCGCGACGACCTGGGCGGGGTCGCGCAGGTCGATGCCGACGATCTTCAGTCGGCCGATCCACTCGTCGCTGTCGGGCATGGCCTTGAACCGGCGGATCGCGTCGTTCGGGAAGCGCGTGGTGATCGTGGTGTGCGCGCCGTCCCGCAGCAGCCGCAGCGCGATGTACATGCCGATCTTGGCGCGTCCGCCGGTGAGCAGCGCGCGCTTGCCGGTGAGGTCGGTGCGGGCGTCACGGCGGGCACGGTTCTCCGCGGCGCACTTCTGGCAGAGCTGGTGGTAGAAGTAGTCGACCTCGGTGTAGCGGACCTTGCAGGTGTAGCAGGAGCGCGGGCGCTGGAGTATCCCCGCGATGGCGCCGGCCTCGGTGACGGACGACGGCAGGACGCCCTCGGTCTCGTCGTCGATGCGCTGGGCGGAGCCGGTGGCGGTGGCCTCGGTGACGGCCTTGTCGTGGGCGGTCTTGGCGGCCCTGCGGTCCTGGCGGCGGCGCTGCTTGACCGAGCGGTAGATCCCCGCGGTGGCGCGGCGCACGCGGATCGCGTCGGGGTGGTCGACGTCGATCTTCTCCAGCTCGTCGAGCACGGCGAGGCAGACGGCCAGCCGCTCCGGGTCGATACCGGGTCCGTACGAACCGTCCGGGGCCTGTGCCGTGTCCACGGCGGGTGCCGCCGGGCTGTCCTCTGTCACCGTCATCGCCGTTGCCGTTCCTAGGGTTTCTCGCGCGGCGCTCGAACCGCGCTCGCCTCCGAAGGCGGAATTTTACGGAGCACAGGGCAAAGGCACCAAACCCGTGATGATCACCGGCCTCTCGCGGACCGGCGCCCGGCCTCTCGCGGGCCCGTGGAACGCAGTCCGGACACAGCCCGTACACGGCCCTCCGGATATCCACCGGAGCCGAGCGGACCCGCGCAGACCCGCGCGATGTGTCTCAGGACACGCAGGCGGCGTTCAGTTCCGCCACCTCCACCGTGAGCGACTTGGCCAGCAGGTCGAGGTCCGGGACGGCCTCCGCGTCGGCGACGAGCCCGTAGTGGACGCGTCCGCGGAACGTCGACACCGCGACCGCGAGGGCCTGGCCGCGGGCCAGCGGGGCGAGCGGGTAGACCTCGGTCAGCGGGCAGCCGCCGAGCGTCATGCCGAGGCTGGGCAGCGGCACGCTGGTGACCAGGATGTCGAAGAGGAGCCGGGCCGCCTGGCCGACGACGGGCATGCCGAGCCGGTGGCCGATGGCCGGGACGTGGTCGGCGAGCAGGGCGACGGCGCCCGCGCCCCGGTGGGGCCCCGCGTCCTTGTTGTGGTTCATGGCCGTCCGCACGGTGGCGAGCCGCGCGAGCGGGTCGGGGTCGTCGACGGGAAGCCGTATCAGGTACCCGGAGAGCCGGTTCCCCTGCGGGTGCGCGGTGCGCGGGCGCCGTCGGGAGACCGGGATCAGCGCCCGGGGCGACACCCCTTCGCTGCCGTCACCGCGCTCGTCGAGCCAGCGGCGCAGGGCGCCCGCGACGACGGCGATGAGGACGTCGTTGACGGTGCCGCCCACGCTCTTGCGGATCGTGTGGATCTCGTCGAGTTCCACCGCGACGCCCGCGACCCGGCGGGTGCCGGTGGGCTTCGAGACCAGGGCGGGCGAGGACCGTACGTCCCAGGTGGCGCGGGCGACGGAGGCGCCGATGTCGAGGGCCCGGCCCACGTCGGAGAGGGCGCCGCGGACCAGTCCGGGCAGCTTCGTCACATCGGGGACAAGGCCGGCGAGGGTGCCGCGCGCCGGTTCCGCGGGGCGCGGGCGGGGCGCCGGCATGTCCATGGGGTCGAGGACGGCTGCCGCGAGTGCCAGGGCCCGCAGCCCGTCGGCCAGCGCGTGGTGGAACTTGAACAGCACGGCGAAGGAGGTACCGTCCACGCCGGGCACGACGTGGGCCTCCCACGGAGGTCTGCCGCGCTCCAGGGGCCGCTGCATGAGCGCGCCGGCGACGGCGTGGAAGTCGGCGGCGGGGGCGTGCAGCCGGACGTGGTCGAGCGGCTCGAAGTCGGGGGCGGCCTCACGGGCGGCGCCGCCGAAGGCGAGCGGCCGGCGCAGATCGAACCCCGACGCCTGCCGGATGTCGAGCGGCTGCCAGATGTCGCGGATCCGCATGCGCAGCCCGGGTACGCCGGCCGCGCGGGCCGCGAGCAGGTCGGCCGCGTGCCGGCCCGCGGCGGGCGACGTGGCCGCGAAGATCCCCAGTGCTCCGAGGTGCATGGGGTGCTCGCGGGATTCGATGTTCCAGAACGCCAGGTCGAGTGGTGCGAGAAGGTCGGAGTCAGAGGGCCTCGTATGCAATGGCTTGACTCTCTCGTCGGCGACGGGTGAGCCAGCAGTCAATCCCGGCCGGACGATTACGGTCAAGTACGATCAAGCTACGCTCAGTTAACAGCAGATTAAGTCCCGCTCCCGCCGCTACCAGCGACACGAGCGGGACCTGTGTGACCCAGGAGGCATTCCCGAGTGGCCGACCTCACCTCTCGGCGGGCTCGGGCGAAGGCTCCCTACGGCACCTGCTGGCCCTTGCCGAGGGCTATCACGCCGTCCTTGGAGACCGTGTAGAGCTCCCGGTCCCGTTCCGGATTGACGCCTATGGTCGCGCCCGGCGGTACCTGCACGTTCTTGTCGAGGACCGCGCCGCGCACGACCGCGCCCCGTCCGATGTGCACGTTGTCGTGGAGGATCGACCCCTGGACGACCGCTCCCGGGTCGACGAGGACACCCGGGGAGAGTACCGAGCGCGTGACCTGCCCCCGGATGAGGCAGCCCGCGCTGATGATCGACTCGCTCGCGATGCCGCCCGCGTTGAACCGGGCCGGGGAGAGCTGGCCCGAGCTGGTGTAGATGGGCCAGCTCCGGTTGAAGAGGTTGAAGGCGGGCCGCTCGGCGATCAGGTCCATATGGGCGTCGTAGTACGCGTCGAGGGTGCCCACGTCACGCCAGTAGCCCTGGTCGCGGGTGGTCTCGCCGGGCACGTGGTTGTCGCTGAAGTCGTAGAGCCCGGCCTCGCCGCGGTCGGTGAGCTGGGGGAGGATCGAACCGCCCATGTCGTGCACGGAGTTCGCGTCCTCGGCGTCCCGCTGCAGCGCCTCTATCAGGGCCTTCGTGGTGAAGATGTAGTTGCCCATGGAGGCGAAGACGCACTCGGGGTCGTCGTGCAGTCCGGGCGGGTTCGCGGGCTTCTCCAGGAAACGTTCCACCGTCTGCCCGTCCGTGCCCGGGGTGATGACGCCGAAGGACGACGACTCCGTCCGCGGGACCCGGATACCGGCCACGGTCACCCCCGCCCCGCTGTCGATGTGCTGGGCGAGCATCTGGCGCGGATCCATGCGGTAGACGTGGTCGGCGCCGAACACCGCCACGTACTCGGGCTGCTCGTCGTACACGAGGTTCAGGGACTGCAGGATCGCGTCGGCGCTGCCCAGGTACCAGCGCGGGCCGAGGCGTTGCTGGGCCGGGACCGGCGTCACGTAGTTGCCCAGCAGGCTGGACATCCGCCAGGTCGTGGTGACGTGCCGGTCGAGCGAGTGCGACTTGTACTGCGTCAGCACGCAGATGCGCAGAATGTCCGCGTTGACGAGATTCGACAGTACGAAGTCGACGAGGCGGTACGTGCCTCCGAACGTGACCGCTGGTTTGGCACGGTCCGCGGTGAGGGGCATCAGGCGTTTGCCTTCCCCGCCCGCCAGCACGATTCCGAGCACCGAAGGTCCACCACGACGCATGGCCGCTCCCCTAACCCTCATTGATCCGGGCCTGCCTTCCGGCAGACCGGACTACGCCTGTTTGAGGATCTCCTCGTAGAGCCGGACCGTCCGCCGGGCGACGGCGTCCCAGCCGAACTCCCCCACCGCGCGCTGCCGTCCGGCCTCGCCCATCCGCCGGGCGGCCCCGGCATCCCCGAGGACCGAGTCCAGCGCCTGCGCGAGTCCTGTCTCGAAGTCCTCGTCCACGGACACCAGTACCCCGGTTTCGCCGTCCTCAACGACCTCCGGGATACCGCCGACCCGGGAGGCGACCACCGGGGTTCCGCAGGCCATCGCCTCCAGGTTGACGATGCCGAGGGGCTCGTAGACCGAGGGGCAGACGAACACCGCGGCGTGGGTGAGGAGTTGGATGACCTCGGGGCGGGGCAGCATCTGCGGGATCCAGTGCACTCCCTCGCGGACCCGGCTCAGCTCCTCGAAGAGGACACGGAACTCCTGGTCGATCTCGGGGGTGTCCGGCGCGCCCGCGCAGAGCACGACCTGTGCGGCGGGGTCGATGTCGCGCACCGCGCGCAGGAGGTGCGGCACGCCCTTCTGCCGGGTGATGCGGCCCACGAACAGCACGTACGGCCGCGCGGTGTCGATGCCGAGCCGTTCCAGGACGTCCGTGCCGTGGTCCGGGCGGTAGAGACTCGTGTCGATGCCGTTGTGCACGATGTGCACCCTGGCCGGGTCCAGGGACGGATAGCAGCCGAGGATGTCCTCGCGCATGGCCCCGGAGACGGCGATCACGCCGTCGGCCGACTCGATCGCGGTGCGCTCGGCCCAGCTGGAGAGGGCGTAGCCGCCGCCCAGTTGCTCGGCCTTCCAGGGGCGCAGCGGCTCCAGCGAGTGGGCGGTCATGACGTGCGGGATGCCGTACTGCAGCTTCGCGAGGTGGCCGGCGAGGTTCGCGTACCAGGTGTGCGAGTGGACGAGGTCGCGGTCCTCCAGCGCGGCGGCCATCGACAGGTCCACGGAGAAGGTGCGCAACGCGTCGTTGGCACCGTCGAGCACGGGCCAGGGCCGGTGCCGGACCACCCCGCCGCCGGCGCCCTCCCCCCAGCAGTGCACGCCCAGGTCGGTGAGCGGCCTCAGCTCCCGGGCGAGGAACTCGACATGGACTCCCGCCCCGCCGTACACGTCCGGCGGATATTCCCGGGTCAGCAGTCCCACTCGCACCCGGAACCCCCTGTCTCTGCGGCTGGTTCCCACATGGTCACCCAGATGGGTCGGTCAGGGAAGAGCGCGGCGTCCGCCTGAAGCAGCAGTCGCCGCACACCCCGCCACCGGGTACCCGGTAATAGAGGCAGCAACTGCGTCGGCGGAAGGCGATTCCGTCCAGGGTTCCGGTGTCCCGCAGGTCGGGGTGGCCGAGGAGCTCGGCGGCGAGGGCCCGTACGCGGTCGCGTACGTCCGTACGGCCGTGGGCGGCGGCCCAGCCGTCGAGCAGGCGGGCGGTGCTCGCGAGGGCGGAGGCCGCGTTGCCCCACAGCAGCCCCTCGGCCACCGGGTGGCGGGCGCGCAGCGCCGCCGCGAGGGGTTCCAGGTGACCGTGGTGCACGAGGCGTCGGATGGTCGCCGCGTCGCCGGGCAGGGCGCGCACCCGCGACAGCCACAGGTCGTCGGGGGCGCTGCCGTCGGCGTCCCAGTGCAGCAGGCGCGGGTCGAGGTCGGGCACCCGCCCGTAGAGCACGGCCGCGCCGAGAGCCACGGACCACAGCCGGGCGGCGAGCCCCTGCTGCGCCACGGACACCCCGACGCGCACCTCGGGCGCGGCCAGCAGCCGGACGACCTTGCGGACGCGGAAACCGAGCGGATCCGCCGCCTCGTCCCCTCGACGCCCCTCGGTGACGCCCGGCGTCGCGTAGACCTCGGCGAGCGTCGGCAGCGGCGGCCGGCCCGTGCGCGGGCGGGACCGTCCCGTGCGCAGGGCGAAGAAACCTTCGAGAGCGGCGAGCCGCTTGAGGTCCGGATCGAGATTCACGAAGAACAAGTACACCAAGGGGGCATAACGGCGCCCGAGTGCGGGTTGTACTTCGTGTCACCCGACCTGGGGAGGACTCGGTCCAAGACGTACTCCATCGGCAGTAGGACCCAATGACTGCTCAGGTACGACGACACGGGACCTTTCGCAAGGGATCGTCATCACCATGGAAGCCGACCGTTCGCCGCACCGGACTCTGCACCCGCCGGAGCGCGTCCGCCACACGCAGAGGAGAGACACATGAGCGCACTAGTGCTGTCTGTGGTCCTCTCCCTCGTCTCCGCCGTCGCCTACGCGGGCGGGGCCATCGTGCAGGAACGTGTCGCGGCGACCACGCCCGACCGTACGTACGCGCCCATGCGCCAGCTCGCCTGGTGGGTCGCGGTCGGTCTCAACGCGCTCGGCGGACTGCTGCACGTCGTGGCGCTGGCCTACGGGCCGCTCAGCCTGGTGCAGCCGCTGGGCGCGCTGACCATCGTGTTCGCGCTGCCCATGGCGGCCGTGTTCGTCCGCCGCAGGGCCGGGGCGACCGCCTGGCGCGGCGCGATCATGGCGACGGTCGGTCTGGCCGGGATCCTGGCGCTGGTCGGCACCGCCGACTCGCAGTCGCTGAACAGCACCCAGCGCGTCGTGGTGGCCCTGGTCACCGGCGGTGCGGTGGTGGCGCTGATGACGGCGGCCCGCGCCGCGCACCGGCACCCGGCCGTGCGCAGTGTGCTGCTGGCGATCGCGGCGGGTGTCGCCTTCGGTATGTCGTCGGTGTTCACCAAGACCGTGGCGGTGGACTGGACCGGTGGAGTCACACTCGCCGATCTGCCGAGCCTCGCCGTGATCGGCGTGCTGGCGACCGCCGGAATGCTGCTGTCGCAGGCCTCCTACCGGGGCGCCGGACTCGCGGCCCCGCTGGCGACGCTGACCGTCGTGAACCCGATCGTGGCCGCCGCGGTGGGTATCACGATGTTCGGCGAGACGTTCCGCTACGGCGAGACGGGCACGATGCTCGCCCTCGGCTGCGGAGTCGTCGCCGCGGGCGGCCTGATCCTGCTCACCACGGAGCGGATCAGCGGCTCGGAGCGTACGCGGCCGGTCGCGCCCGCCACGTCGGTTCCGTCGGCTGCCGGAGCGGCACCCATGGCCGCGGACGCGGCCCGGGAAACGGCCCAGGACGTGTCCCGGGCCGTGGCTCCGGAGGCCGTGCCGAGTCCTTTGGAGCAGGCCACCGCGCTTTTTCCTCCCGAGCGGCCCACGGTCTCCGCTTCGGCCCCGGGCTCCGGCTCCGGCTCCGCCGAGCGGCGGATCTCCTCTGGCGTGCGGGACAAGGCGTATACGCCGATGGGTGCACGCGAAGAATCGTTCACGGTGCCTGCGGTACGGAGCGAGCCTGTCGCACCGGCCGCGCGCACGGGCCATGGCGAACGTGACCGCTCGCGCCCGCCCGGGGCCGGGGTGCCCGGCGGCCGGGAGGGGTCGCCGGTGGCGGCCGGTGGGATGCTCGCCGCCGCACGCGAGGCGGCCCTGGTGCCGCCGCCCGGATCCAACGGGCCCCCGCCGCCCGGCGACGTACCGGACGGCCCGGACGAGGTGGCGTGGCCGGAAGGCCTCTACTACGGCCTTCCGTGCCTGCCCCTGCTGCCCGCCCCGATGGTGCTGCGCTCCTGCGTCAAATCCTGACGTCAAATCCTGACGCGGACGGTCAGATCCCCATTCCGCAGGTCAGATCCTTACTCCGCCGGCGCGCAGGTAGGCGACCGGATCGACGTCGCTGCCGAAACCGGGCCCCGTCCGCACCTCGAAGTGCAGATGCGGGCCCGAACTGTTGCCCGTGGAGCCGGACCGGCCGATGCGCTGGCCGGCCCCGACGCCCTGCCCGGCCTTCACGGAGATCGCGGACAGGTGGGCGTACTGGGTGTAGCGGCCGTCGCCGTGCCGGATCACCACCTGGTAGCCGAAGGATCCGCCCCAACCGGCGGTCACGACGCTGCCCGCCCCGACCGACTTGACGGACGTACCGGTCGGCACCGGGAAGTCGACGCCCGTGTGGTAGCCCTTCGACCAGGAGGAACCCGCGGCGTGGTACGGGGTGCCGGTACCGGCGGCCACCGGGGCGGTGAGGGTGTGGGTGGCCGAGTGGGTCTTCTTCTCGGACTTCTCCTCGGCCTTCTCGGCCTTCTCCTTACCCTTCCTGTCCCGCTTCTCCTGCTTCTCCTTCTTGTCCTTCGTCTGCGCCTTGCCGGACGACGACGTGGAGGTGCTGTTCGCACCGGGTGCCTTGCCGTGCAGGCTCAGCCGCTGGCCGGGCACGATCAGGTCCGGGTCGGCGCCGACGGTCCTGCGGTTGGCTTCGTACAACTGGCGCCAGCCGCCGGGTATCTTGCGGGTGCCGGCGATCTCGGAGAGCGTGTCGCCGTGCACGACCGTGTACATCTCGGCGGTCCCGGCCCGGGACTGGGGAGTCGTCTGCGGCTGTACGTCGACCTTGCGCTTGGCGGTCTGCGTGGAGGTGCCCGAGGGGCTGATGTCGGGGCTGTCGCCACCGCGCGTGAGCCCCGCCCGCTGCGAGCAGGTGGGCCAGGCACCCGGCCCCTGACCGTCCAGGACCTTCTCGGCGACGGCTATCTGCTGGTCCTTGGTGGCGAGGTCGGCGCGGGCGGCATAGGCCCGGCCGCCGTAGGCCTCCCAGGTGGACTGGCTGAACTGGAGTCCGCCGTAGTAGCCGTTGCCCGTGTTGATGTTCCAGTTGTTCGTGGACTCACAGGCGGCGACCTTGTTCCACGTGTCCACGTCGGCCGCGTTCGCGACGCCGGTCCCGATGAGCGGTATCGCCATTCCGGCACCGCCCACCGTGACAGTGAGTGACGCGCGGTTGATCCTGTTGGGCTGATACCGGCGGTGCCGACCGCGTACGGCCATGAAGGTGCCCCCTAAACAAGCGTCAGGAGCGGCAAAAGTAAACGCTGCTAACAGGCCATGACAAGAGGGCAATCAGCCTCCCTATCCCGCCAAGTGACCAGGAATGCCCCTTCGTTCACGGCGGTTGATGTCCATACCGGTGGCAGCCGCGGGGGTGAAGTTCGCCGGGAGGCTGAGGCGAGGACGCCTCTTCTGCGTACACAACGTCGGCAAGGCAGGATGTGCGGTCGGAGAACCGGCAAGTCAGGATGGTCGGTGGGTCAATACTGGCGGGCAGGACCGGCACCACTGATTCAGGATCTTAGGAGCCAAACCGTATGAGCAACTCAGCGCAGATCGGCGTCACGGGACTCGCGGTGATGGGGCGCAATCTCGCCCGTAACTTCGCGCGGAACGGATACGCCGTCGCCCTGCACAACCGGACGGCGGCGCGCACGCACGCGCTGGTGGAGGAGTTCGGCAGTGAGGGCGACTTCATCGCGACGGAGACGGCCAAGGAGTTCGTGGCCGCGCTGGAGCGGCCCCGCCGCCTGGTGATCATGGTGAAGGCCGGTGAGCCGACCGACGCGGTGATCCAGGAGTTCGCCCCGCTCCTGGAGCCCGGCGACATGATCATCGATGGCGGCAACGCGCACTTCGCGGACACCCGGCGCCGGGAGCGCGAGCTGCGCGAGCAGGGCATCCACTTCGTCGGCGCGGGCATCTCCGGCGGCGAGGAGGGCGCGCTCAACGGCCCCAGCATCATGCCGGGCGGCCCGGTCGAGTCGTACGAGTCGCTGGGCCCGATGCTGGAGAAGATCTCCGCGAAGGCCGAGGACGGCTCTCCGTGTGTCACCCATGTCGGCCCCGACGGCGCCGGGCACTTCGTGAAGATGGTGCACAACGGCATCGAGTACGCCGACATGCAGCTGATCGGCGAGGCGTACCAGCTGCTGCGTGACGTGGCGGGCTACTCCCCGGCGCAGATCGCCGACATCTTCCGCACCTGGAACACCGGGCGGCTCGACTCGTACCTGATCGAGATCACCGCCGAGGTCCTGTCCCACGTGGACGCGGCGACGGGCAAGCCGTTCGTGGACGTCGTCCAGGACCAGGCCGAGCAGAAGGGCACGGGCCGCTGGACCGTGCAGATCGCCCTCGACCTGGGCGTTCCGGTGTCGGGCATCGCCGAGGCGGTCTTCGCCCGGTCGCTGTCGGGCCACAGCGCGCTGCGCGAGGCCTCGCGCGGGCTCGCCGGCCCTTCGGCGACGGCGCTGAGCGAGTCCGAGGCGTCGGCCTTCGCGGACCAGGTGGAGCAGGCGCTGTACGCGTCGAAGATCGTGTCCTACACGCAGGGCTTCCACGAGGTCTCGGCCGGCAGCGCCGAGTACGACTGGAACATCGACCTGGGCGCCGTCGCGTCGATCTGGCGCGGGGGCTGCATCATCCGGGCGGCGTTCCTCGACCGGATCCGGGCCGCGTACGACGCGCGCGCCGATCTGCCGAGCCTGCTCTCCGACGACACGTTCGCGCAGGAGATCGCGGCGGCGCAGGACGACTGGCGCGCGGTGCTCGTCTCCGCCGTGCAGCAGGGTGTTCCGACGCCCGGGTTCGCGGCGGCGCTCGCGTACTACGACGCGCTGCGCGCGGAGCGGTTGCCTGCGGCGCTCACGCAGGGGCAGCGGGACTTCTTCGGGGCGCACACGTATCGGCGGACCGACCGGGAGGGGTCGTTCCACACGCTGTGGGGCGGGGACCGGTCCGAGGTCTCCGGCTGACGTCGCGTCGCGGGGTGCGGGTGCGTGGGGGCTGGTCGCGCAGTTCCCCGCGCATCTAAGAGCGAAGGCGGCGGGCGGCTGGTGTGGGCATGTCCACACCAGCCGCCCACCGCCTTTTCGGGTTTCAGCCCAGGGGGCCCGGCTGGGGCTCCGGGGTCGGGTCCGGGCCGGGCGCGGGGCGCGGCGGCGGTCCCGGGACCGGGCGGGGCTTCGGGGTCGGTACCGGGTCCGGGAAGGGCTGCGGTCGGTCCGGGCCCGGCGTGGGATCCGGATGTACGGGATCGGGGAACGGTTGCGTCATCATGTCCTCCAGCCAGAGGGAACGTCGGCTCTGGACTTCTCCCCCGCCTACCCGACTCCCGCGCACCCACTCACTCGGTCGCGGTCCCAACGGGGCCCATGTGGCCCCTTGAGGCGGCCGGACCCCTTAGGGGCGCGGGGAACTGCGCGACGAGCCCCCACCGTCCCGCACTGTGAATACCGACCCCGGCAAGGGGTTCGCTCAGAACAGACCGGGGTGAGCCCCGAGCCATTCCTTCGCCGCGCTCAGCAACGCGGGGTCCGCCACCGGCGCCACGTCCGGGTGCCGCTCGGCCCACTTCACGACGTACGGGCAGAGCGGCGCGACCGGCACGCCCTCGCGCTCGGAGATCGCGTACAGCTCACGGGCGAGAGAGCCCGCGATGCCCTTGCCCTCATGGGCGGGCTCCACGGTGGTGTGCACCGGGACGAGGGCCCGACTCGGGCTTTCGAGGACGAAGTACGCGATGCGGCCCGCCACTTCGTCACCGGCGTACGCCTCCAGGCGGCCGTGGCCCCGGTCGTCACGGATGGTGATGTCGCTCATGGATTCTCCTCGTAGTACTGGTACGGGGGTACGCGTGCGGATGCGGGGTGAGTGCGGGTCAGGCCGTCGGGACGGCGTGCGGGCTCCGCCGCTGGTCAGAGCCCGGTACCGGCTCGGAAGGGTCCGATCCGAGCGTCACGATCCGGTTGTCGCCGTCCACGTGCACGACCCGCGGCGTCAGCACACGCGCCTCGGCGTCGGAGACCTGCGCGTAACTGATGAGGATCACCAGATCCCCGGGGTGTACGAGGTGGGCCGCGGCGCCGTTGATGCCGATGACCCCCGATCCGCGCTCCCCCTCGATGACGTACGTCTCCAGCCGGGCGCCGTTGGTGATGTCGACGATGTGGACCAGCTCGCCGGGGAGCAGGTCGGCGGCGTCGAGAAGATCGGCGTCGACGGTGACGGAGCCGACATAGTGCAGGTCGGCCTGGGTGACAGTGGCACGGTGGATCTTGGATTTGAAGAGAGTACGCAGCACTTCGGACTCCTAGAAGACAGCTCCCCGCCAGCTTTCTGCAGGTCAGGGGCGTACTTCACTGTACAGCGGCAGGTCTTCGGCTCATAGAGCGCGATCAGCGGGCCGGTGGGTTGCGGCGCGGTGTGATGACGGCGTTCGGCAGGGCGGGCGCGGGCAGGGGGCCGCCGGGGAAGTCCTCGATGACGCCGAAGCGGTCGGAGGCGGCCTCCCAGTCCTCGCGGGCCTGCACCACGTCCTCGTGGCTGCGGCCGACGAAGTTCCACCACATGACGATCTCCTCCCCGAAGGGCGGCCCCCCGATGAGGACGGCCCGCACCGGGGCGTCGGTCTCGTTCACCATCGTCAGGGTGTCGGCGCCGCGGGGGACGTAACCGAGTTCGGCGGGCCGCAGCACGGTGTCGGCCAGGCGGATGTCTCCGCTGTCCACGAGGAGGCCGTGTTCGAAGGTCGTGTCCACGGCGAGGGTGAGCGTCGCGCGGGGTTCCACGACGATCTCGGCGCCGAGCAGCGGCGTGAAGGTCCTGACCGGGGAGGTCCGGCCGGCGAGCGAGCCCAGGAAGACCTTGATCACGGCCCCGTCGGCGTGCGCGGGTTCGGGCACGTGATGCTGGAAGTCCCGGGCGGTGCGGCGGTGTTGTTCGGGCAGCGCGACCCACAGCTGGACGCCGTGGAGGACTGCGGTGTCCGGGGTGGAGACCTCCGAGTGGGCGATGCCGTGGCCGCCGGTCATCAGGTTCATCTCACCGGGCCGGATCAGGGCGTGGGTGCCGAGGGTGTCCCGGTGTTCGACCTCGCCACTGAACAGCCAGCTCACCGTCTGCAGTCCGGTGTGGGGGTGCGGGGGCATGTTCATACCCCCCGAGACGGCGACCTCGTGCGGGCCGTAGTGATCGGCGAAGCACCAGGCGCCGATGAGGGTGCGCGCCCGCTGGGGCAGCGTCCGCCGTACGCGCATCGCGCGCGGGCCCCCGAGCGGGACGTCACGCGCCGAGAGGACGTCGACCTCAGCGGCCTCTGCGGGCCGGTCGACCTCGACGAGCGCACCGCAGCGTAGAGCCGCGCCATCGGTTTCCGCGTTGCTCATCGAGAGCACCTCCCACAGGATCTGGTTGTCACATCAACTAGGATGACACAGGGCGGGCCGACCGCCCAGGCATCCGCACCCACATCCACACCTGCACCTGCACCTGCACCTGCACCTGCACCACGGGCCACTTCGAGCGTGGCCGGAAGGAAGTGCCGACGTGAGCGACCGCAGCCACGACTCCGAGCCCCGCCGGATCTTCATCGACAAACAGAGCCCCAAAGCCTTCCACGCCATGGTGCAGGCCGCTGAGACGGTCCGGGCAACCGCCGCCGAGGCCGGACTCGACCGCATCACGGTGGAACTGATCAACCTCCGCGTGTCCCAGCTCAACGGCTGCGCCTACTGCCTGGACAGGCACACCGGGGCGGCCCTGCGCGCCGGTGAATCACCGCGCAGACTCGGAGTGTTGAGCGCCTGGCGGGACACCGGCCTGTTCTCTCCCCTGGAGCGCGCCGTCCTGGCGTTGGCCGAGGCCACGACCGATCCGGTGGATGCCGCGGCCCAGACCTCGGCCTTCGAGGCTGCCCGACAGGTTCTCTCCGAGGACCAGATCTCGGCCGCGATCTGGGTGGCGGTCACCATCAACGCGTTCAACCGCGTGTCCATCATGAGCAAGCACCCCGTACAGCCGCCCCGCGGCGAGTAGCGGCGGCAGGGACCGCCCTCCCCCGTCGTGGGCACTGACCGCCTCAGGGGCGGGGCACGTTCCGCAGGTTGGCGCGGGCCAGGTCGAGCATCTTGCCGACGCCTCCGTCGAGCACCGTCCGGCCCGCGGCGAAGGCGAACCCCTTGATCTGGGCGGCCGAGATGTGCGGCGGGATGGACAGCGCGTTGGGGTCGGTCACCAGGTCGACCAGGAACGGCCCGTCATGGGCCAGCGCCCGCTTGAGTCCCTCGGCAACGTCTCCGGGGTGCTCGATGCGGATCGCCTCGATGCCCGCGCCGCGGGCTATCGCCGCGTAGTCCACCGGCCCGTGGTCGGTCTCGTACTCGGGCAGCCCCTCGACCAGCATCTCCAACTTCACCATGCCCAGGGAGGAGTTGTTGAAGACGATCGTCTTCACCGGAAGATCGTGCAGCTTCACGGTGAGCAACTCGCCCATCAGCATGCCCAGTCCACCGTCACCCGACATCGATATGACCTGTCGGCCGGGGTAGGCGAACTGCGCGCCGATGGCGTGCGGCAGCGCGTTGGCCATCGTGCCGTGCAGGAACGAACCGATCACCCGGCGCCGCCCGTTGGGGGTCAGATAGCGCGCCGCCCATACGTTGGACATGCCGGTGTCCACGGTGAACACCGCGTCGTCGGAGGCGAGTTCGTCCAGCACGGAGGCCGCGTACTCGGGGTGGATCGGGGTGTGCCGCTCGACGTCGTGGGTGTAGGCGGAGACCACCTTCTCCAGCGACTTGGCGTGCTTGTGCAGCATCCCGTCCAGATAGGTGCGGTCCCGCTTCGCCTCGATCAGCGGCAGCACAGTACGCAGCGTCTCCCGGACGTCGCCGTGGACCCCGAGTTCCAGCACGGTGCGACGGCCGAGCCGCCCCGCGTCGTGGTCGATCTGCACGGTACGCGTCTGCGGCAGGAAGTCGTCGTACGGGAAATCGGTGCCGAGCAGGACGACCAGGTCGGCCTCGTGCATCGCGTCGTAGCAGGCTCCGTAGCCCAGCAGACCGCTCATGCCCACGTCGTACGGGTTGCCGAACTGGATCCACTCCTTGCCCCGCAGGGTGTGCCCGACGGGGGCGGCGGCCTTCTCGGCGAGCGCCATGACCTCGGCGTGCGCGTCCCGCACGCCCGCGCCGCAGAACAGCATCACCTTCCGCGCCGCGTTCAGCTTCTCGGCCAGCGCCCGGACCTGGGCGTCCGGCGCGACGACACGGCCGCGCTCGGTGACCAGGTCACTGTTTCCCGTCGGCCGGGTCGCTTCGCCGTGCGCGACGTCGCCCGGCAGCACCAGCACCGACACGGCGTTGTTGCCGAGAGCCCGCTGCATGGCGATCCGCAGAACCCGGGGCATCTGCTCAGGAGTGCTGATCATCTCGCAGTAGTCACTGCACTCGACGAACAGCCTTTCCGGGTGCGTCTCCTGGAAGAAGCCGGTACCGATCTGGTGGGACGGGATGTGCGAGGCGAGTGCCAGCACGGGCGCGCCGGAGCGGTGCGCGTCGTACAGCCCCTGGATCAGATGGGTGTTTCCGGGGCCACAACTCCCGGCACAGACCGCCAGCTTGCCGGTCAGCTGCGCCTCCGCCGCCGCGGCGAAGGCGGCGGCCTCCT
Organism: Streptomyces dioscori; assembly: GCF_003024195.1. Classification (GTDB taxonomy): domain Bacteria; phylum Actinomycetota; class Actinomycetes; order Streptomycetales; family Streptomycetaceae; genus Streptomyces; species Streptomyces dioscori. Next base: position 163,968 of record NZ_KZ679048.1, on the reverse strand, counting down.
CGTTCCGTACATGCACCCACTCGATGCCGTCGGTACGGCGCACCGCGTCGACCACCGAGTTGAGGCTGTCACCCACCACGCCGTAGATCCGCTCCACACCCGCCTGGCGCAGAACGTCCACCAGCTGCTGGGCCACGGTCAGATTCCGCATCGCCGGACTTCTCCCCTCGGACTGCACATCTGTCTCACACGACTCTCGGCAACACTCTCGCCGCGCGCCCCCGCCCTGCGACCGGCCGGACGCACCACCGGCCGGACGCACCACCTGCCCGACACGTCACCGACCGGACACGTCACCGGCCGCAGGGTCCCGCGTGGTCGCAGTACGGCTGGAGGCGGCTCTGTCCGCAGCCGCACAGCATGGCCCTGGTCTCGGCGCGCGCACCCTGCGGCGTGTCCACACTCAGCTCCCCGCGCACGGTCAGCTGCCCGGTGGCACTGCGGGTGATCGTGGTGGGCCGGTCGGGGGTTTCCGTCCCGCCGTCCACGAGTTCGTACCGGAGCGCGCCCGAGGGACAGCGCCGCACGACCTCCGCCAGGCGCTCGGCCGTGGCGGCATCCGGCTGGATCCACGGCCGCTTCGCCGTGTCGAACACCTCGGGCAGGCCATGGACGCATTCGGCGGCATGGAGGCAGCGCCCGGCCTCGAAGGTCACCGTGATCGACTCCGCCCGGTACGCCTTCCGCTCGGGTGCGCCGTCCATACCCGCCTCCACTGCCGCCGTTGCTGCCGTGCTCGGCTTCTCAGTCACTGACCCTGCTGCGGGACTGGTACAGCAGGTCCTGGTACTCGGGGTGCCGGTTGATCCAGCCCGCGAAGAAGGGGCAGGTGGCCAGCACCCGCAGGTTCGCGGCGCGGGCCTCGTCCAGGGCCGTGCGGGCCAGCGCGGACCCGACGCCCGCGCCCTCGTACGCCGCCTCGACCTCGGTGTGCACGAACGCGACGAGCTCCGTCGTACGGATGTACTGCGCGATGCCCGCCACCTTGGACTCGCCGTCGACGCGGGCCTCGTAGCGCTTCGCCTCGGGTGCGTCGATCACTTCGACCGTCATGTGTCCTCCTCGTGTGGCCTGGGGCCCGATCTCGCTCGACTCGGACTCGGTGAAGTCCCGTCGGCCGGGACATCAACCTAGCTCCCTCAGGTTGATGCATCAACTTAACGGCAGGCGACCTCACCGGGTGACGGCGCCGCCACCGCCAGTGGATGAGGCCTCAACGACGTCGCTAGACTCGGTTCATGGACGCACCGCCGCGCTGGCTCGACCCGGAAGAGAAGGACGCCTGGGACAGCTTCATCCGCATGCACGAGAAACTCATAGGGCGGTTGTCCCGCCGCATCCAGGCCGACTCCGGACTGTCCGCCTCGGACTATGTCGTACTCGTCAGCCTCACCGAGCGGGGCGGCGGGCGGATGCGCTTCCTGGATCTGGCCAAGCTCGTGGAGTGGGAGAAGAGCCGCATGTCCCACCAGGTCACGCGGATGGCCAAGCGCGGGCTCGTGGCCAGGGAGGAATGCCCCGACGACGGACGCGGCGCGTTCATCGTCGCCACCCCGGCCGGGCACCAGGCGATCGAAGAGGCCGCGCCGCAGCACGTCGAGCACGTACGCCGCCTGTTCATCGACGCCCTGACCCCGAGCCAGCTCAGCACGCTCGGCCGGCTCAGCGAGCGCGTCCTCGACCACATGGAGCGGCAGCCGGACTGACCGGCGCACGCGCGGGGATCCTGGATCACGGACCGGACGTCCAGCCGTACCCACCTTGTCACGATCTGGTTGACACGACAACCAAAGCGGTGTCATGTTTGCGCCTCGACTGGATCGGCGGAGGTGGCGTGGGTGGCCACCGCACCCCGACACGACGAAAGCGTTGGACGAGTGAACACGATGGATGTCTCGCAGATCGAGTTCGGTATCGACAGCTTCGGGGACCGGCCCCGCAACGACCAGAGCATGATCCTCTCGCCCGCGCAGGCGATCCGCGCCGCGGTGGCCGAGGCGGTCCTCGCCGACCAGGTCGGCATCGACGTCGTGGCGTTGGGCGAACACCACCGACCCGAGTACGCGATCTCCAGCCCCGAGACGGTACTGGCGGGCATCGCGACGGCCACGAAGCGCATCCGGCTCGCCTCGGGCGTGACCGTACTGTCCTCGGACGACCCGGTGCGGGTGTTCCAGCGGTTCGCCACGGTCGACGCGCTCTCCAACGGCCGTGCCGAGGTGATCCTCGGACGCGGTTCCTTCACCGAGTCGTTCCCCCTGTTCGGGTACGACCTGAAGGACTACGAGGTGCTCTTCGAGGAGAAGATCGAGCTGTTCCATCGCCTCCTGGACGAGGAGCCGGTCACGTGGGAGGGCACCACGCGCGCCGCCCTGCACGAGGCGGACGTGCACCCGAAGACCGACTCGGGACGCCTCAGGACCTGGGTGGGAGTGGGCGGGACACCGCAGTCCGTGCTCCGCACCGCTCAGTACGGTTTCGGGCTCATGCTCGCCATCATCGGCGGCGCCCCCGACCGGTTCGCGCCCTACGTGGAGCTGTACCGGAGTGCCAGTGCCGAGTTCGGCACGACCGCACAGCCGGTCGGCATGCATTCGCCGGGCTTCGTCGCCGCCACCGACGAAGAGGCCAAGGAGCTCTTCCACCCCGGGTACAAGGAGATCCGCGACCGGATCGGGGCGCAGCGCGGCTGGCAACCACTCCGCCGGGAGGAGTTCGACGCCGAGGTGGACCGCGGGTCGCTGTACGTCGGCTCGGTCGAGACCGTGGCGACCAAGATCGCGCATGCGGTCCGGGTGCTCAACGCGGGCCGGTTCGACATGATCTACTCCGCCGCCGGGACCGTTTCGGCTTCCGCACGCCTCCGGTCGGTCGAGTTGTACGGCACCCAGGTCATCCCCCGGGTCCGCGAACTCCTGGCCGAGCAGCCCGCGGGTACGGCAGGCACGGCGGGTACGGCGAAAGCGGCGGGAGCGGCCCGATGACCGATCCCGTCACCACCACCATCGGGATTCTGGGAGCCGGGAAACTCGGCACCGTCCTGGCTCGTCTGGCGGTCGCCGCCAGCTATCGGGTCCTGATCTCCGGGTCCGGTGACCCCTCCAGGATCGCGCTCACCACCAAGATCCTCACCCCGGGAGCGACCGCCGTGTGGCCGGCCCAGGCCGCGGGCGCCGCCGACGTGGTGGTCCTGGCTCTCCCCCTCGGCAAATACCGCGACCTCCCGGTTCCGCAGCTGGAGGGAAAGCTGGTCATCGACGCGATGAACCACTGGTGGGAGGTCGACGGCCCCCGCGCCGCGGTCCTTGCGCCCGACACCTCGTCGAGCGAAGCCGTTCAGCGGTTCCTGCCGGGCGCGCGTGTCGTGAAAGCCCTCAACCACATGGGCTACCACGACCTCGAAGACGAGACCCGCCCGGCCGGCGTCCCCGGACGCAAGGCCATCGCGATCGCCGGCGACTCCCCCGGGGATCTCGCCGTCGTGTCCGCGCTGATCGACGCACTCGGGTTCGACCCGCTCGCGATCGGCGACCTCGCGGCGGGTGTCCGGCTCGAACCCGGGACCCCCGCGTTCGGGGCCGATGTCGACGCCGACCGGCTCCGCACGCTCACGGCTGCTCCCGCCCCCGTCCCTACCTCTGCCTCTGCCTCTGCCTCTGCTCCTGCTCCTGCTCCTGCTCCTGCTCCGACAAGGCTTGTCGGATGACGCAGGAATTAACCGGCAGCTTCGGTGCGTCCCTGACGGTCGAGCTCGATCCCGCCGCCCCGATCAGCTCCTACCACGTGAGACGCGCCGACGGGACACCCGTGGGCACGGCCGACTTCGTCGTCGTATCCGGCGTACGCGAGGAGCGGATCTTCTTCCATACCGATGTGTGCCAGGACTTCGGGGGACGTGAACTGGTGGAGCTTCTGGTGAGCAAGGCGCTCACCGACAGCATTCACGAGGCTGCCACTGTCGTGCCGTTGTGTCCGATGTTCGCCCGGCATCTGCGGGTGCATGGTGACGCGTTCGTCGCGAGGGGTGGGGAGTTCCGTCAGCCGACAGCCGACGACATAGGGGTCATCACGCGCGCCACGCTCGGCGAAGCGTGACGCGGGAGGCGGGAGGCGGGAGGCGGGAGACCTGAGAGCTGAGGCGTTCGGAGCAGGTTGACCCTCGACCTTGTCGAGGGCTCAGAGTCCCGGGTGTGGAGAACGAGATGCGCAGTATCGGGGAGATGGCCCGGGACGGTGGGCTGAGCGTGAGTGCGCTGCGGTTCTACGACCGTGCCGGGGTGCTGGTTCCGGCCTGGGTGGACCCCGTCAGCGGTTATCGCTGGTACGAGCCCGCGCAGTTGGAGGAGGCCAGGCTGCTGGCCCGGTTGCGCCGGGCGGCCATGCCGTTGGCGGACATCCGGCTGGTGCTGGCCGGGTGGGCGGGCGCGGACACCGATCTGGTGCGCGGGCTCCTTGAGGCCCACCTGCGCCGTCTCGAACTGGGGCTGTCCGAGGCCCGCGGTGAGTTCTCCACGCTCCGAGCCCTACTCGACCAACGGGAGAACCCCTTGACCTCGCTCCGTACCCCCACCGCTGCCGCTGCTGCCGCTGCCACCCGGGTGTCCGCGTCGACGCTGGAGCTGGCCGCGGCGCTGGACACGGTCCGTTTCGCGGCCGGCTCCGACCCGGAACTGCCGATGCTCGCCGGCGTCCTGTTCGACATCGAAGGTGACGGCATCCGTCTGGTGGCCACCGACCGCTACCGGATGGCCGTCGCACGAGCGCGCATCGCCGGGCACGACGGGCCCCGGACGCAGGTGCTCGTGCCTCTTCCGCTCGCCGACGCGATGCGGGCGCTGCTGACCGGCGGCGAACGTGTCCAGCTCGCGGTGGACGGTGACCGCGTCACGCTGGAGGCCGGGGACCGGCAGACCGCCGGGCAGGTCCTCGGCCATGAGTTCCCCGACTACCGTCGCCTCGTCAACCTCCCGGCCGGTCGCCGGGTCCGCATCGATACGGAGTCCTTCCGCGCGGCGCTGGAGAACGGTCCTGTCCGCACGAGTGAGGCCGGGGAGGCGGACCGCGAGCCCCAGGACCTCAGTGTGCTCAGGGTGACGGAGGACGGAAACGTGGTCGTGTGCGACGAGGGTGACCACGGTGCCGACGATCGGGACAACGTCGGTGTCAATCGCGAGTACCTGCTGCACGCGCTCACCGCCGGGGCCCGGGACGAGCTGGTCCTGGAGCTGGGTGCGCCGACGGCTCCGCTCGTGATCCGCCGGCCCGACGACGAGGACGCCTTCTCGCTCCTGATGCCGGTCCGACTGGAGAACTAGGCTCCGTGTCCGCCGACCTGCTGAGCAGGTCGGCGGACAGGTCGGCTTCGGCTTCGAGTCAGCCGGTGTGCGGGCAGTTGCCGCGGTACTCCTCGATGGTCGTGCTCGCCGCGGGCAGCGGGCACAGGAACTGTTCGTAGCGGGTGTCGTTGTCGATGAACCTCTTGAGCCACGACAGGCTGTACTTCGCGACCGTGGTGTTGGACGAGGTCGGGGCGGAGTGCGAGGCGCCGTTCAGCTCCAGGTACGCGCGGTTCAGCCCGGACGGCAGGCTGGTGTAGAAGGGTTCGGCGTGCGAGGACACCGGCGCGACCGTGTCACCGTCCGCTCCGACGATCAGGGTGGGCGTCTGCACCTCGGGCCAGGTCTTGTCCGTGTTCCACGGCGTGAGCGGGACGGCGGCCTGCAGCGACGGCCGGTCCTTGGACGCTTCGAGCGAGCCGCCGCCGCCCATGGAGTGCCCCATGACACCGAGCCGGGTGCTGTCGATCCGGGTACGTACGCTGCTGCTCTGCGTCAAGTAGTCGAGCGCTGCCAGCAGTTGGCCACCGCGGGCGGCCGGCTGGTCGAGGGTGCTGAGGGTGTCGATGGTGATCACGACGAAGCCCTGGGAGGCCAGTCTGGGGCCGAGCCACGACACCGACGACTGCGAGGCGGTGAATCCGGGCGAGATCGCCACCGCTCCGAACGTGCCGTCGCTGGTGCTCGTCGGGTAGTAGACGGTCCCGCCGCCGAAACCGCTCACGCTGGACCGGGACACGGTCGTCTGCGAGACGGCGTACGAGCCCCTGGCGGCCTCGATGCTGGCGTTGGTCGGCGCCGGTCCGCGCTCGTACGGGTTGTCCGCGGCGTCGGCGACACCGGTGAGGGAGGTGGTCAGACCGGCGAGCAGTGCGGCCGTGGCCGACAGCGCGGCGAGCCGGCCGCGCAGTCGGCGGCGGGGCGCCCGCTCCGCCCGCGCGGAGTAGGTGGGTACGGAGGTGGATCTGGGTGTGGGGGATGCTTGCACGATCGGTCCTTTCACCAGGTTCCGTGGGTGACACGGGAGCGGTGACTCCGGTGGTGCGTGCCCTGCGCATGGCTGGTCGGGCGTGCCCGTGGCTGGTCGAGCCCCGGCCTGCCCGGCCGTGTCCGACGCGAGTCGAAGGACGCGGCGTCACGTCACGGAAGCAACGAGGTTGTCTCGGATGGCGCGTTGGGGCGGTGCACGGTGCTGCGTGCGAAATGAATCCGAAGGACGACCTGCGACCGGGCCGTGGGGGCCCGAACCGCCTGAAGCAGCATCACCATAGAGCCGCTCCGGCTCCACGCCATCGGTGATATCGCCGGTGTCGTCGACGGCTGCGGCGTAGTACGGCGTATTACGCGCACTCGCTCAGCCGCGCGGCGGGGCGGAGGACACTGGTCGCCAGAGGTCCTCCGCGTAGGTCTCGACGAGGAGCAGACCGCGACCCGAGGTCTCGTCCGTGGGCTGTGGTGTCGTGGCCTGGCGGCACCTGCTTGAGGTGCGTACGTCGCGGAACGTGGAAGTCCAGGTCATGCCTGCCGAGTGCGGGTTCCACCCGGGCCTGAACGGGCCGTTCGTGGTGTTGGAGACCAAGGAGCACCAGCACCTCGGCTACATCGAGTCCCAGGAAGTCGGGTCCGTCGTGCACGACCCCGCAGTGGTCAGTGCCTTCGGGCTGCGGTATGGAAAGCTGCGGTCGCGGGCTCTGAACGGCGTCGAGTCTGCGCGGCTCATCGAACGGCTGGTTGGAGAGGCATGAGCGTGGAGCAGGCATCCGTGGACGGGCTGCGCTGGTTCAAGAGCAGCTACAGCGGTTCGGACGGCGGCAACTGCGTAGAAGTGGCTGCCGGGCCGGAGGCTGTGTACGTTCGGGACTCGAAAGTCGTGAGTGACGCGGCCGTACTGCGGGTCGGCCGGGGCGATTGGGCCGCTTTCATAGGCGGTTTGGCGCGACCCCTCGTTGGCTAGGGTGACAAGGGTGGCCTTAGACACCGATACCCGCCCGACGCCCGCGGTGCTGCCCCAGTCGTTGCGCGCGGGGCTCGGGGTGATCGCGGTCCTCGCCGCCCTCGTCGTCGCCGCGCTCGGCGTCATGTACGCCGGGCACACCCAGCCTGGCGCCGTGGACCGGTGGTTCGTCGAGCCCACGGACGACAGCGTCCGGGCGCCATGGCGGGGTGTCGCGCTCGCCGTCGACTTCCTCGGCGAGCCCGTCGGAGCGGCGGCGCTCATCCTGGTCGCCGTGGCGGGCTGTCTGCTCCGTCGGCGAACTCGCGCCGCCGTGTTCGTCGTGGTCGCGGTCGGCGTCACCGTCGTGGTGGCGACACTCCTCAAGTCGCTGGTGGGGCGCACCATCCACGGCCCCGACAACCTGTCCTACCCGAGCGGGCACACCGCCTTTCTCACGGCGCTCGCGGTCGTCGTGGCGCTGCTCGCGGTCGGCCGGTCCGGTCTCGGCCGGGCGGGCGGCATGCTGCTCGTGCTCGCCGCAGGACTGGTGGCGGGCGCCGCCATGGGTTGGGCGCAGGTCGCCCTGGGCGCGCACTATCCGACCGACGTTCTCGGCGGCTGGTGCAGCGCGTTCACAGTGGTACCGGCGACGGCCTGGGTGATCGACCGGGCGGGCGACCGCCGTCGCCCGCCCGGTCAGCCTGAGCACCGCTGACGTCGTGTGCTGTCACGCCAAGCGGCGGAACACCGGCTTCACCGGGCGTCCGGTCAGCCAGGGTGTGGGGTCGCCCGCGTCCAGCGCCTTGCGGTACACCGCGCACGCCTGGGCCACCACGTCCACGGTGTGGTCGATGTCGGTGTCGGTGAGCGCGCTGCTCACCACGAACGACGGGGCGAGCACCCCGCCCGCCAGGAGCCGGTGCAGGAACAGGGTGCGGTACTCCTGCGACGGCTGCCCCTTCTCGTCGAGGGTGGCGAAGACCAGGTTGCTGGCCCGGCCGCGTACGACGACGTGGTCGCCGACGCCCATACCGGCCGCGGCCTCGCGGACACCGGCGGCCAGCCGCTCGCCGAGGGCGTGCAGTCGCGCGGTGATGCCCTCTTCGACGTAGGTGGTGAGGACCGCCATGGCCGCGGCCAGTGAGTGCGTCTCCGCGCCGTGGGTGGTGGACAGCAGGAACACCCGCTCGCCGGAGTGGCGCAGCCCGCCCCGCTCCATGAGGTCGCGGCGCCCGGCCAGCGCGGAGACGGCGAACCCGTTGCCCAGCGCCTTGCCGAACGTGGAGAGGTCGGGGGTGACTCCGTACAGGCCCTGGGCGCCCGCCTCGGACCAGCGCAGGCCGGTGATCATCTCGTCGAAGATCAGGACGCAGCCGTGCCGGTCGGCCAGTTCGCGCAGGCCGGCGAGGTATCCGGGCGGCGGTTCGGTGTGGGTGGCGGGTTCGAGGATCAGGCAGGCGATCTCGTCCTGGTGCCGGGTGAGCAACTCCTCCGTGGCAGCCAGGTCCCCGTACGAGAATGCCACCGTGAGGTCGGTGGTCGCCGCCGGGATGCCGGCCGCCATGGGTGTGGTGCCTATGAACCAGTCGTCCGTGGAGAAGAAGGGGTGGTCGCCGCAGATGGCCACGCGCGGGCGGCCGGTGACCGCGCGGGCGAGGCGTATCGCGGCGGTGGTGGCGTCCGAGCCGTTCTTCGCGAACTTCACCATCTCGGCGGTCGGCACGGTGGCCAGGAAGCGTTCCGCCGCCTCGACCTCCACGACGGACGGCCGTACGAAGTTGCTGCCGCGGTCCAGTTCGCGGCGTACCGCCTCGATCACGCGCGGATGGGCGTGGCCGAGACTGACCGACCGCAGACCGGAGCCGTACTCGATGTAGCGGTTGCCGTCGACGTCCCAGACGTGGGCGCCGCGGCCGTGGTCGATGACCGGCGCCAGGTGCTCGGGGTACTGGTCGTCGCCCTTGGCGTACGTGTGCGCGCCGCCGGGGATCAGGGCGTGCAGCCGCTCGTTGGCCAGCCGCGACCGGGGCAGGGAGAATTCCGACCCCATGTCTTCGGTGTCCACGCTGCCTTCAATGTCCTCGGTGTCCACGGTGGCTTCAGCTCTCTCTCTGCTTCAGGACCTCGGCGAGGCTCGGCGCCTCCCGGTCCCGCTGGGACATCGAGGTGGGGGGCAGTGGCCAGGGGATGCCGAGTTCGGGGTCGTCGAAGGCGATCGTCACGTCCTCGGCCGGATCGTGCGGGCGGTCGATGCGGTAGGAGGTGTCGGTGGTCTCGGTCAGCGCCTGGAAGCCGTGCGCACAGCCCGCCGGGATGTAGAGGGTCTTCTGCGTCTCGCCCGACAGCTCGAACGACGCCACGTTGCGGTATGTCGGCGAGTCCGGCCGCAGGTCCACGACGACGTCGAAGATCTCCCCGTACGAGCAGCGCACGAGCTTGGCCTCGCCCGCACCGGAGCGCAGGTGCAGGCCACGCAGGACGCCCCGGACCGAGCGGGACACGCTGTCCTGGATGAAGGCGTTCGGGTCCAGGCCCACCGAGCGGACCACGTCGGCGTCGAAGGTGCGGCAGAAGAAGCCGCGCTCGTCGGCGTACGGCGTCGGCTCGAACAGGTACGCTCCGGCGATCGCCGGGACTTCGGTCGCTTTCATGAGGCCTTCCGCAGGGCGTGTGCAGGGTGGGCGGCCGGGAACAGGGCCGCGGTCAACGCGGTGAACTGGTGGTCGAGTTGGCGGGTGGCCAGCAGGTTCCGCTCGGTGAGGGTCCGCCGGACCTCGGGCGCGCTGCGCTCCAGCTCCCGGAACTGCCGCAGGAGCCGGTCGGCGTCGACCTCGCGGGCCGGGTGGCAGTACGCGTCGAGACCCATGCGGCCCATCAGCGCGTCGCTCTTCGCCGCGTAGCTGAGGGCGAGCGTCGGTGCGCCGACCTTCAGCGCGCAGACCAGGTTGTGGTAGCGGGTCGCCACGACGGTGTCGGCCGCCGCCATCTCCTTCATCAGGTCGGCAAGTGAGGACGCCTCGGAGGCGGTGACCAGCGGTGAGTCCACCGCGTCAAGGATCGCGGTGACCACCGACGCGTCGCACTCGTCGCCGGTGAGCAGCCGGACCGGTCTGCCGTCCTCGGCCAGCGCGCGGACGACCTGGGTGGTCCCGTCGAGGTAGCGGCGGTGGATCTCCTCGGCGCGGGCGCGGTCGTCGTTGCCGCCGTGGAAGTCCATGACACCGACGCAGACCGTACCCGGGCCCGGGGTGTCCGAAGGCTGTTCCGAGGACGCCCTCGGCTGCGGTGCGGGCTGCGGCGTCGGCAGGGCGAACGCGAGGTCCGGGTAGACCTCGTCGCGCGCGGTGTCCACGCCCATCTCCCGCAGCGCCTCCCGCGAGAGGACGTCCCGGTACGACCGGTACGCGGCCAGCCGCGCCGACCAGCGCACCAGGGCCCGGGTGGGCCGGTCGGCGATCGCGGCGGCGCCGACGCCGACCAGCGCGACCCGCGTGCCGAACACCCTGCCGCTCGCGCAGAGCAGGAAGAGGGAGTACGGGAAGCCCCACGGCCGCAGGGGCAGCGTGGCCTCCAGGACGCCCATGCCCGGCACGATCACCACGTCGTGGCGGCGCACCCAGGCGGCGGTGCGGAAGACGTCGACGAGCTTGCCGAGGCCCTTCCCCGCGATCGCGCCCAGGCGTGACGCGGTCCGGTACTCGCCGCGGTACCAGTGCAGCCGCGTCGCGGGGATCCCGTACCGGGCCTCGACGACCTCGGGGCCCCCGCACAGCGCGTCGACGGCCGCGTCCGGGTGCGCGGTACGGAGGTAGCCGAGTACGGCCTCCAGCGATCCGTCGTTGCCGAGGTTGCCGGAGCCGAGCAGGCCGAACACCCCTACCCGCACCGGGGTTTCGCCCCCAGGCGCCCCAGACATCCCAGGCACTCCGGACGCGCCGGGCACCCCGGTTTCGGGCTTCATGCCCGCCTGCCCTCGCGGCCGGCGACGACCGCGTCCACGGAGACGTCGTAGCGGCCCGGGTCGACCGGAGCGCGGTCCTCGACCCGCTCGCCGGTGCCCGGCCGGGCCCGGCTGGTCATCCACGAGGCCAGATGGCGGTAGCAGGCGCGCCGGTCGGCCGGGGACAGCGGCGCCCGCCGGATCGACGAGGCGAAGCCCCAGACGTACTCGGCGAGCAGCCGGGGCGTCGGGTGTAGGAGACCTGCCCGGCGCGGGTCCAGATTGACGCAGCGGGAGCGCTTGGAGGGGTTCGCCCGCTCGGCGCGGGTGGGGTGGTCGCGGCGGAAGTACAGCAGCTCCGGCACCTGGTGGAAGGGGCCGTGCAGGGTGATCTCGGCGACGAAGGTGCGGTCCGCGTGGTGGTAGCTGTCGTGCGGCTTCACCCGGCGCAGCATGTCGGCGCGCATCACTCCGTAGAAGTCGTCGCCGCCGGGCTCGAACAGCAGGCTGCGGAAGCGCTCGGGCGCGTGCGGCGAGTCGGTGGCCAGCCCGTACTCGTAGGGGACCTTGACTTTGCCGTCCTCGTCGATGACGGCCTGGCCGCTGTGCGCGAGGACCACGTCGGGGCGCTCGTCCAGGGCCTCGACGCAGGCCTTCAGCAGGTCGCGGGCGTACAGGTCGTCGTGCGAGGCCCACTTGAACAGTTCGCCGCGGCACTCGGTGAACACGTAGTTGTGGTTCGGCGCGGCGCCGATGTTCCGGGGCAGCCGGATGTACCGGATGCGCGCGTCCCGAGCGGCGTACTCGCGGCAGATGTCCTGGGTCCCGTCGGCCGAGGCGTTGTCGGAGATGACCAGCTCGAAGTCCTCGTACGTCTGGCCGAGCAGGGCGTCGAGCGACTCGGCGAGGTACTCCTCGCCGTTGTAGACGGGCAGGCCGACGCTCAGCCTGGGGTGGGCGGTCATGAGGTCCTCACTTCGGGAATGGGATGGTGGGCGCGCTCGCGCAGCGCGGACCGCAGTTGGAGCCACCAGACGGCCGAGGCGCAGACGGTCGCGGCGGCGACGCCCCAGGCCGAGCCGACCGTGCCGGCCAGGGCGGCTCCGCCGAGGCCGCCGCCGACATAGCAGGCGGAGGCGAAGAGCTGGCAGCGCAGGCTGCGGCGGGCGGCGGCGAGCGCGCGCAGCCCGGCCGCCGCGCCGCTGCCGAGTCCGGCGCCCGCGACGCCGAGCGTGGCGGGCACGATGAGCTGCGACGCGGAGTTCCAGACGTCGCCGAGCACGAACTCGCCCGCCCGGTCCGGCATCAGCAGCAGGGCCGCGCCCCACAGCAGCGCGGCGACGGCCTGTCCGCCGCCGAGGAAGAGGCAGAACTTGGCCAGCCGGTGCGGGGCCCGCCGCAGGACGCGGGCGGCCTCCGCGACGGTGACCAGGGAAAGGCCCATGAGGAGGGCGAGGAACGGGCCGAGGAGCAGTTCCGCGCCCCGGACCGCGCCCACCGCGCCGACACCGACGATCGCACCGAGCCCGTACGCGCGCAGTTGGCTGGCCCCGCTGAGGCTGACGTTCTCCACCAAGTACCGGTAGCCGAGGTCGCGTTGCTCGCGCAGCCAGCCGCGTGCCTCGGCCGGCCGGGGCCGGATGCCGGACTGGAAGCAGCCGTAGACCGCGGCCACCGCGGCGGACGCGCCCCAGGCGAGGACGAAAGCGGCGACGGTGTCCACGCGGGCCGCGATCACCATCGCCGGGACGAGCGCGACCCCCCACACGAGGTCGTTGAGGAACGCCTTCCGGCCGGCGCCCGCGGCGAAGAACGCGAACCGCCAGGCGTCCTGGAGGAGCAGCGCGGGCAGGACGACACCGAGGGAGAGGAACGCCGGTCCCACGCGCCCGCCGAGGCCGAGCCCGACCAGCAGGCACACGGCGCCGAGGGCCGCGCCCACCCCGAGCGCGGCGCCCGAGGAGCGGGCCGCCGCCGCCCGCCACGACGCCTCCGGTACGCCGCTGAAGCGCACGACGAGCGGGTCGGTGGCGAGCCCCCGGGCGACGTTGAGCACCACGCCGTAGGTCAGCCAGGCCAGGCTGAACACGCCGAACGCGGTCAGTCCGAGCGAGCGTGCCACGTAGATGCCCACCGCGAAGTTGGTCATGCTGGAGGCCGCCTGGTCGGCCAGTCCCCAGGACAGCCGTCCGACGATGCCCTTCCTGGCGGACTGCTCGGCGGACCGGCCGCCGTCAGTGGCCCGGTCCGCCGGTACCGGCGTGTTCTCCCCCTCGGTGGCCAACGGCGTCATGCCTTGATCAGCCCGGCGCCGTGCAGGGCGTCGGCCGCGACGACGACGGTGTCGAACGGCAGCCCCGCCCGTTCGGCGACGTCCAGCAGGCTGTGCTCGCCGTCGGAGAGGCTGAGCACCCAGAGCATGGCCATCTGGGCCTGCTTCGCGTCGCTGCGGCCACCGAGCGAGTCGTACAACCCGCGCCGTCCCAGCTGTGGTTCGCCGTAGGGGCTGAGGTTGACGTAGCTGCGGTTGCGGTCGAGCACGCCGAACGCCTCGCGGCAGACGGCGAGGGTGTCCTCCATCGCCTCCGGGGTGACGAAGTCCGGGTTGTCCCCCGAGGTGTGGTACTCGGGGTATCCGGCGTACGGGGTCCGGCTGAGCGAACCCACGCCGAGGTTGAACCCGGGTGAGCAGTACTGCCGCTCGTCGTAGCCGTACGGGGTGAACTCGTGGATCCGGTGCGGGCGTTCGGACGCGGTCAGCACATGCCGCAGCACGCGGTCGATCTCCGCGTCGCCGCGCCTGCTCTGCTTGTAGTTCAGCTGACCCGAGTCACCCGCACAGGCCAGTACGAGCCCGTGCTTGACGCGCTCGATCCGCTCGGCGTTGCGGGCCAGCCAGCTGATCGCCCCGACGGTGCCGGGCGCGAAGATGAACCGGTAGGTGTAGTACGGCGTCTCCTCGGCCAGTTGTCGCGCCAGGAACGTCGCCACCGCGACGCCCGCCAGGTTGTCGTTGGCCAGCGACGGGTGGCAGACGTGGCAGGAGACGATCACCTCGTCGGAGACCTGCCCCGGCACGACGTGCTCGGCGTAGGTGAGGTGTCCGTCGGCGAGCGTCGAGTCGATACGTACCTCGTAGTCGCCGTCCGGCAGCCCGTCCAGGATCTCCTGGGACAGGCAGAAGCCCCACTTCGGCTCGTAGTAACTCGTGCGGTAAGGAACCAGGTTCGGCTGGTCCGGCAGCGTGTACAGGTGCTCGCGCAACTCGGACAGCGGCATGGTGGCGGACACCGGCACGCTGTAGCCGAGCACGTGCAGGCTGGACGCGGCGAAGTCGACGACCCGCCTGCCCGTGCCGTCGGCGATGTAGGCGTCCCGGATGTTCCACTCCTGCGGGACCGTCCAGTCGAGCACCTGCGTCCCGGTCGGCACCTCGTGCACCTGCAGAGGAACGTGCTCATTGACGATGTCCAGGGTGGCGCGCACCCCGTCGCCCGTGATGCTCCGGCAGAGCGGGTACAGCCGCTCCACCAGCGCGTGCATCTCCTCACCGGGCGTGCTCATCGGCGCCACCGCAGGGTGTCGTCGACGGAGCCCGCCTCGGAGGCCGCGCGCAGTACGGCGAGGCGGGTGAAGCGCCGGTCGAAGTCCTCCTTGGTCAGCCCGTGTTTGCGGTAGGCGTCGGCGAGTTCGTGGGCCCCCTGCTTGACCGTCCACTCGCATTCGAAGCCGGGGATCGCGGCGCGGAAACGGGCGAAGTCCACGCGGTACGAGCGGGGGTCTGCGCCGTTCTCGCCGGTGATCCGCACCTTCGCGCCGGACACCGCCTCGGCGACCTGGTCGGCGATCTCGGCGACCGTGACGTTGTTGACCTCGCTGCCGATGTTGAACGCGCGGTCGTGCACGGCCTGTCGGGGCGCGGTCAGCGCGGCCGTGAAGGCGCGGGCGATGTCGGCGGCGTGCACCAGCGGGCGCCAGGGCGTGCCGTCGGAGAGCACCAGCACCTCGCCGGACAGCAGCGCGTGGCCCACGAGGTTGTTCAGCACGATGTCGGCGCGCAGCCGGGGCGAGTAGCCGAAGGCGGTGGCGTTGCGCATGAACACGGGGCTGAAGTCGTCGTCGGCGAGTGCGTGCAGGTCGTCCTCGACCCGAACCTTGGACTCCGCGTACGGCGTCACGGGGCGCAACGGGGCGTCCTCGGCGACGAGTTCGCCGCCGCCGGCCGCGCCGTAGACCGAGCAGGTGGACGCGTACAGGAAGCGCCGCACCCCGGCCTCGCGGGCCAGCCGGGCCAGTCGTACGGAGGCGTGGTGGTTGATGTCGTAGGTGAGGTCCGGCGCCAGCGCTCCCAGCGGGTCGTTGGAGAGCGCGGCCAGGTGGATCACGGCGTCCACGCCGGCCACGTGCTCGGCCGTGACGTCGCGCAGGTCCACCCGGTGCCCCCGCGGGTCGTCGGGCTGCGGGCCGAGGACGCAGTCGGCGAACAGGCCGGCGTCGAGACCGACGACCTCGTGCCCGGCGGCGGCGAGGACCGGGGCCATCACGGTGCCCAGGTAGCCCTGGTGGCCGGTCAGCAGTACGCGCAAGGTTCATTCCCCCAGTGGTGAAGTGCCCGGGTCACAAGTGCCCAGGTCGAGCGTGAGTTTGTGGACGGCGAACGCCTCGGCGTAGCGGGCGTGGCATTCGATGCCGCGGATGCGTGCGAGGCCGAGGAAGGCCTCGCGGTCGTACCAGGGCCGGTGGCGCTGCGAGGGATAGTGCTCCTGCAGCAGCCGCACCTTCTGTTCGGCGGTGTCCGGCGTCAGCGGCTGGTAGGCCGCCATCCGGCCGAGGTCGCCGTCCCACTTGACGATCTCGTAGCCCAGTACGAGGTGGTCACGGAAGGCGGTGGGCAGCAGTCGCGCCAGGCCGCGGTGGTCCTGGTGCGCGTCGTCGGTCCGCGGTGCGAGGACCAGGTCCGGGTCGGTGCGCGCGCGCAGTTCCTCGACGGCGGCCTTGGCCTCCTCCCACTGCGCGGGCAGCCGGCCGTCGGCCAGTTTGAGCACGGTCAGCCGCAGGTCGGCGCCGGGGCAGAAGGCTTCGAGCGCGGCCCGTTCCTCCTGTTCGCGTTCGCTGCCGCCGCCGGTGAGGACCAGGGCGTCGACGCGCAGGCCGGGCCGGGCGAGGCACATGGTCAGCAGGGTGCCGCCGGCGCCGATGGCGATGTCGTCGCAGTGCGCGCCGACCGCGACGATCCGGTCCAGGCGTCCGGACCCGAGGCCGATCACGCGCTGCCCACTCTGGTGCCCGCCCGTGCGCCGTCCTGTTCCCAGACGGCCCAGGGGCGGTCGCCCCGGGCGTAGGCCTCGTCGAGCGCGGCCTTCTCCTTGACGGTGTCGGTCGGCTTCCAGAAGCCGCGGTGCTGGTGCGCCACCAGCCGTCCTTGCTTGGCCAGTTGGGCGCAGCCGTCGGCGACCAGGTCGCCGCCCTCCGGGATGTGGTCGAAGATCTCCTGGCGGAGCACGAAGTAGCCGCCGTTCTCCCACAGCGGCATGTCGCTGACCGCGGTGATGCCTCCCACCAGGCCGTCCTCGCCGAGGTCGACGCAGTGGAACGAGGACTGCGGCGGCACCACCATCATCGACGCGCCCGCGTCGCGGCGGGCGAACTGGTCGATCATCTGGGGCAGGGGTGCGTCGGTGAGCACGTCGGCGTAGTTGGCGAGGAACATCTCGTCGCCGTCGAGGTGGTGCCGTACCCGGCGCAGCCGCTCCCCGATCGGTGACTCGATGCCGGTCTGCGCGAACGTGATCGTCCAGTCGGCTATGTCGGTGGACAGCAGCTCGGTCTGTCCCTGGCGCAGGACGAAGTCGTTGGACGTGGTCTCCTCGTAGTTGAGGAAGAAGTCCTTGATGTGGTGGGCCCCGTAGCCGAGGCACAGGATGAACTCCGTGTGTCCGAAGTACGCGTAGTAGCGCATGACGTGCCAGATCAGCGGCCGGGGGCCGACCATGGCCATCGGCTTGGGCGTGTCGTCGGAGGCTCCGTTGCGCATGCGCAGTCCGTAACCGCCGCAGAACAGAACGACCTTCATGCTGCAATCTCCTTCACGACGCGTCCTCGACGGCGTTGAGTTCCGGTACGACGATGCTGAGTTCCGGTATGGGGAAGACCAGCCGGCCGCCCCACTCGTGCACGAAGGACAGCTGCTCGACCAGTTCGGTGCGCAGGTTCCACGGCAGGACGAGCACGTAGTCCGGCTTGTCGGCGGCGATCTGCTCGGGCGCCAGGATCGGGATACGGGTGCCCGGGGTGAACCTGCCGTGCTTGTACGGGTTGCGGTCGACGGTGTAGGCGAGCAGGTCGGGCCGGATGCCGCAGTGGTTGAGCAGGGTGTTGCCCTTGCCGGGGGCGCCGTAGCCGACGACGGTCTCGCCGCGCTCGGCGGCCTCGATGAGGAACTTCAACAGGTCCCGGCGGACCTTGGCGACCCGGGCGGAGAACTCGGTGTACCCGGACAGCTCCTGGAGCCCGGCGGCCTTCTCCCTGGCCAGGACGTCGGCCACCCGCTGCGACGGCTCGCCCGCCACCTCGGCGGGGCGGGCATGGAGCCGGATGGACCCGCCGTGCGTGGGCAGCAACTCGACGTCCACGAGAGCGAGTCCGCCGCTGGCGAGGGCCCGGATCGCGGACGCGACCGTGTAGTACTGGAAGTGCTCGTGGTAGATCGTGTCGTACTGGTTGTCCTCGATGAGGGTCAGCAGGTGCTGCACCTCGATGGAGACCCAGCCGTCGTCGGCGACCAGGGCGCGCAGTCCCTGGGTGAAGCCGACCACGTCGGGGATGTGCGCGTACACGTTGTTGGCGACGACGAGGTCCGCCGGGCCGTGCTCGGCGCTGACGGCGGCGCCGGTCTCCGGGGACAGGAACTCCGTGAGCGTGGGCACGCCCGCGTCCCGTGCGGCGGCGCCGACGTTCACCGACGGCTCGATGCCCAGGCAGCGGATCCCCCGGTCCACCACGTGCTTGAGCAGATAGCCGTCGTTGCTCGCGACCTCGACCACGAAGGCGTCGGGGCCGAGGCCCACCCGCTCCACGGCGTCGGCGACGAACGTCCGCGCGTGCTCCACCCAGGAGGTCGAGAAGGAGGAGAAGTACGCGTACTCCTTGAACGTGTCCTCCGGGGTGATCAGCGGCGGGATCTGCGCGAGCCAGCAGTCGGTGCACACCCGCAGGTGCAGCGGGTACGCCGGTTCCGGTTCGTCCAGTTGTCCCGCGGCGAGGAAGCTCTCGCACGGCGGGGTCGCTCCCAGGTCGACGACGCTTTCGAGCGCCGCCGAGCCGCAGAGTCGGCATCGTGTCATCTACTGCCCCCATCCCGCTCGCGCCGGTGCCCCCGGCGCGAGCCAGTGTTTCCCTCACGTAGCGGCGGCGGGCCGTCCCCGCCGCCGGACCGGCCCGCGATCGCGGAGCGGTACCCCTCCACCAGGCGTTCGAGGCCGACGGCCGGGCTGAAGCCCTGCTCGTACCGGCGTCGGGCCGCCCGGCCCATTTCCTGGTTGCGCTCCTGCTCGGCCGTGATCCGGCGCAGGCAGGAGGCGAGCGAGGCGGGGTCGCCCGGCCGGTGCAGCAGCCCGCTCACCCCGTCCTCGACGAGTTCGACGAACGCGCCGTGTGCGGCGGCCACGGTCGGGACCCCGGCCGCCATGGCCTCCACGACGACCAGGCCGAACGCCTCCAGCCAGGTCGAGGGGGCCACCACGGCGACCGACCGCGCGATGGCCTGCCGGCATTGGGCGGGGTCGTACAGGCCGACGTACCGCACGTCGTCACGGTCCGCCGCCCAGGCGCTCACCTCGGCCTCCAGCGGTCCTGTGCCGGCGATCATCAGCGGTACGCCCACCCCGCCGGCCGCCGCGAGCTCGTCCCACGCGGCCATCAGCAGCCGTACGCCCTTGGCCTCCGCGAGGCGGCCCAGATAGAGCACATGCTCGCCGGGGCCCGTGCGGCGGGCGTCCGGTTCGGGCACGAAATTGTGCTTCACCGCGAGGCGTTCGGCGGGCATCCCGGACCGCACCAGGACGTCGCGCTGCGCGGCGGAGATGCAGAAGAAGCGCTCCACCCCTGACCACCAGCGCCGCCGGTTGACCGACAGGCTGACCGCGAGCGGTACCGTCGCGAGCCGGGAGCCGCGGTAGCAGCCGTGCCGGACGGCGGGCAGCGGCGACGAGCCGACGCACTCGGTGCACGGCCTGCCGTCCCGCTGGAGCGTGCCGGGCGGGCAGACCTGCGTGTAGTTGTGCAGCGTGGCCACGGCGGGCACGTCCGCGTCGGCGCAGGCGGCGAGCACCGCGGGCGACAGGAGCGGGAAGACGTTGTGGATGTGCACCACGTCCGGCCTCTCGGTACGCAGCCGGTCGGCCAGCTCCGAGCGGACCGCCGGGTTCCACGGCACCAGGAGCGGCAGCGCGCCCTTGCCCAGCAGGGAGCGGCCGGCGATGTCGTCGCTGCGCCGCTCGAACACCTCGACCCGGTGACCGGCCGCGCGCAGCAGCTCGGCCTCCTGGTCCACGACGTTGTTCTCCCCGCTCGGCTGCGCCGAGTTGTAGCGGTTGTGCACCACGAGGACACGCATGGTCGAGGTCACCTCCCTTCCTTGGCCCAGCGCGGGACATGTCGTCTGGGGACCACTGGCTTCAATGGCGGCGCGGGCGGGGCGGGTACCGCCAACAGCGAGGCGGCCAGGGCCAGATGGAGCAGATACGGCGAGGCGTCGCCGAGGCCCGCCTCGGTGTACGACGCGATCGCGCAGTAGCTGATCAGGAAGATCGCGCAGGCTCTCGGCAGTGACGGCGGGCGCAGCAGCGCGACCCCGCCCAGCACGGCGAAGACGGCCGCGACGAGGGTGACGCCGATCCAGCCCTGCTCGTGGTAGACGGCCAGCCAGCTGTTGTCGATCGGCAGTCCGCCGAAGGACTTGTCGCCCAGGCCCATTCCGAACAGCTTCTCCCCGGTCGTCCGGGGTTCCGCCAGCAGCGCGTCCCACACCTTGGCCCGGCCGGTGAGGCTGGTGAGGTTCTCCTGGCTCTGGCCGCGCAGGAACCAGGTCCGCAGCGCGGAGGCGAACCCCACCGCGGCCACCACGGCGACGAGCACCGCCCAGGTGAAGAAGCGGCGGGCGGCGGCGCTGGTCAGCACGAGTGAGCCGATCGCCAGCACAAGACCGATGAGCATGCCGATGGTGGCCGTACGGGTGTGGGTGAGCGCGAGCAGGACGAGCGAGGGCACGATGACGACCGTCGCGCTGGTGCGGTCGGCCCGGCGGCCCAGCACGAGCAGCACGGTCAGCCCGATGATCACCGCGGCGTACTGGCCGATCTGCGGCGGGGTGAGCGGCCACAGGGCGCCGACCAGCCGTCCGCCGTACAGCTCGGGCATGGCCGCGCCCGGGGAGACGACCAGTCCGGCCGCGACGGACGCGAGCACCGCGAAGTACATGCGGATGTGGTGCCGTACGAAGGTCAGGTCACCGTTCCACCAGCGGCTGAGCAGCCACAGGGTGGCGACGAAGAGAGCGAGCCGGGTGCAGCGGAACAGGGCACCCAGCCCGGACTCCAGTTGCAGGCTGGAGATCAGGCTGGGCACCAGCAGCAGGGTGAGCAGGAGCACGAAGGCGCTGGGCCGGATACGCAGCCGGAGATTGAGCGCGAGCGCCAGCGTGAACGCGGCGACCAGCGCGCCCATGGTGACCAGCTGGATGAGCGAGCGCGGCAGCGGGACGATGGTCTTCGCCCCGGCGGAGCCCAGCGTGTTGAGGATCAGCAGGCCCCAGACGACGCCGACGAGTTTCGGTGTGCCGCTGCGCAGGTCCTCGGTCATCTCAGCCACCGGCCCGCGGGTCGAGGGTGCTGCCGGTGTCCTGCTGGTAGGGCGTGGCCTGCCACTGGCCGAAGTCGAGCACCCGGCTGGGGTCGTGGACGACGAACTGCCAGGGTCCGACGTACACGTTGTCGTGCCAGCGGTTGTGCTGCTTGCGGGTGATCGCCTCGGCGACCTTCTCGCCCTTGTACGGCGACCACTTGGGGTAGGTGCCGTAGTTGGACAGCACCGCCATGCGGTCGCACTTCGCCGTGCACTTGACGACGGACTTGTCCAGCGTGAAGCGGTTGTCGTGGATGTCCACGCGCTGGGTCTTCCACCGGCAGTCCCCGTAGAGCGGTGCCTTGGCGATCGCGGGCCGTTTGCAGCGGTCGGTGTCCCGCATCAGCAGGGTGCAGTCGCCGGAGGAGGTGTTGGCGGGGCTGTTGCAGAACCGGTCGGCGTTCTCCCACAAGGTGATGCCGGACCAGTTGTCCTCCAGCACGTTCCCGTAGATCTCGATCTTGTCGGTGCGGGCGTGGACCCGGGGTTCGCCGCCGGACTCGGACAGATAGACGGTCGCGAAGGGGAAGCTGTCGCCGCGCTCGGCGTACTCGCGCCCCTCGACCCAGTTGTTGCGCCGGATCGTGTTCTTCCGGATGACCGCGTTGTAGCTGGTCTCGTACATCAGCGCGGCGCCGTCGTTGTCCTCAAGGACGTTGTTCTCGATACGGAAGTCGTTGTTGTTGGTGTCCGCCCACAGTCCGGCGCCACGGTTGTCGTGCACCCAGTTGCCGCGGATGTCGGCGCCGTCGACGGCCCAGAACTTGACGCCTCCGGTGCAGCCGCAGCCCTCCCGCCGCCGCTCCCAGTCACCGGTGTTGTTGCCCGTGATCTCGTTGCCCTCGACGACCAGGTCCTTGAGGGGGCCGCCGGCCTTGTACGCGTTCATGCCGTACTGGCCGTTGGCGCGCAGACAGCTGGCGCGGACCTGCTGGCGGGCTCCGGCCATCAGCCCCGCGCCGGAGTTGCGCTGGATCGTGGCGTGCTCGATCACCCATCCGTCGGCGGAGTCGTGGTTGACCACGCCCTCGTCGTGCGGCGCGACGAAGTTCTGCACGGTGAGATGGCTGATGGTGACGTCACGGGCGGTGCCGCCGAACGCGTACTGGTTGGTCCTGCGGCCGTCGAGGACCGCACCCGGCGCACCGAGGTAGCGGTTGCCCTTCTTGGGGATGACCTGGGCGTAGCGGTCCGCTTCGAGGCGGTGTGTGCCCGGCTTGAGCCAGAACGTGGTGTTCGCGGGGCTGTTCTTGGTCTTGGCGGCCAGGTCACCGGTCTTCGCGGGGTCGACCGTCACCGCTCCCGCCGGTGCCTTCGCCGGTCCGGCCGCGGGCTTGGCGCACACCCCGGCCACGGACCGGGCGCCGGACGTGGACGGCGCGGCGGTCGGCTCCGACGGGGGGCCCGGCGTGCTCACACACCCGGTCGCCAGCACGGCCAGCGCCGCCACCGGCAACGCCCGCCTCCGCCACTTGAATCGCACGTGTCCTCCCCTCCCTAGTCGCGGAACCTGAGTACGGTCGTGAACTGTCGCGCGCTGTCGGCGAAGCCGGTGCCGACGAGCGTGGTGGCGGGCTCCTTGCGTCCGAAGCCCGCCGAGTACCAGCCGAGCGGCGGGTCGCTCTCGCCGCGGTGCGCCCGCCAGTTCAGCTCTCCGGGCAGTTCGAGGACGGCGGTGCGGTGCTCGCCGTCGCGCGTCCAGGTGAGTACGGCCCTCTCCCCCGTCAGGTCCGCGGTGACCGCCGGGCCGAGGTGGAAGGCGAGGCGCGCGGCCCGGCGCGGGCCCCGTACCTCGTCGATCACACGCAACTCCGCTGTGTCGGCGTCCAGTTCCACCCGGCGGCGGTGCACCGAGTCCTGGTAGCCGTCGTGTTCGGCGCACCAGCGGGAGACGCCCTCGTCGGAGGTGCGCGCGTCGAGGACGCGGGTGCGGGCGTGCCGGGTCCACAGGAACGGGCCGCCGGAGACGGACTGGTCGGTGCCGTCCAGTTCCAGGGTGTTGTGGCCGAGGGTGGAGCGGAAGTACTGCCGCCACTCGGGCTGCCCGTGGTAACAGAACGTCCCCGGGTCGGCGAGGACGTCCACCCCGTCGTGCCGGACCTCCACGGACAGCGCGTCCGCGTGTGCGTGCGCGGCGATGGACAGGAAGCCGTGCGGTCCGCCGTCACAGCGGCACCAGATCCCGTCCGGGCCCCGGAGGACGGTGAGCCCGGCGTCGGCGAAGTGGGCCGGGCGGGTTGCCGGGCGGGTTACCGGGCGGGTCACAGTCGCCGGGGTCCCGTCGGGCGGGGACGGCTCGTTCTCCGGGTTCGGCCGCGCCTTCGTGGACGGGCGGACGAGCGCGGCCAGCAACGGGGTGCGTACGTCGGTGCCGGTCACCTCCGGCCACCAGTCGAGCCGGCCGAACACGGCGTCGCCGGTGGCCAGGAGCGAGGCCCAGCGGTCGGTGCCCGTGCCGTCCACGACCAGACCGTGTCCGTCGTCCGCGTCCCCCTGGCGCGGTGGCCGCAGCCGGTCGTCCACGACGGCGGCGAGCGCGTCGGTCATCCGCAGCAGCACCAGGCGGACCGTCGCGGGGACGGGTACGTCGGCGGCGTCCGCCTCGGCCAGCGCGGCCAGACCGAGCTCCAGGACGAGTCCGTGGTACTCGCTGGCCAGCTCGCGATTGAGGCCGGACAGGAAGGTGTTGGCGCGCAGGTGCCGGTCGAGGGAGCGCAGCGCGTCGGCGCGCCACCGGGCGGAGGAGGGGAACCAGTCGAACGCGCAGGCCGCCGCGAACTGTCCGGCGGCCTCGGCGATGATGTGGTTGTTCGCCGACGAGCCCCGGCTGGGGAAGGCGGCGAGCCAGCGCTGGTGGTGCCAGATCTGGTTGCGCGCCACCGCGTTGTCCTCGAACAGCCCGGCCGCGCCCTGCCAGCCGTCGAGGAGCCGGCGGATCCACACCCAGGACAGCAGCCGGATGCCCAGCTCGATACCGCTGATCCAGTGCACGCCCTGCAGCGGCGGGTTGACCGTCCACCACGACCGCAGATGTGCGGCCACGCGCTCGGCGTACTGCTCGTTCCCGGTGATCGCGTAGGCGGCGGCGAGCACGGTGAGGTACTGGTGCCGGGACGGCTCCCAGATCTGCTTGATGTCCCCGGCCGCGTCCTCGCTGCGGTACGGCACGTCGAAGGCGTAGCCCCCCGGGGCCCGTCGCCCGGTCTTCGGGTCGTACCACCAGTCCGGGTCGGCCAGGTCGTCGCGGACCACCCCGAAGAACTCGGCGTGGCCGTCCATCAGCCGGTCCGCCTCGGCGAGGAGGCGTTTCGCGGCGTCCGGGGGTATCGCGGCGACCGCCCCGGCGGGCAGTGCCGCGGTGAACCGGGCGCCGGTCACGCTCGGCGCGTCGGGCTGTGCCGCCCGCCACCGCCGTCTGCGTACCGTGTCGCCCGCCCGGCCGGCGACCTCCAGCGGTCCCATCCGGGACAGTCGCCGCAGATACCAGCCCGCGGTGGTGCTCACGGTCATCGGGCCCCCGTCAACGTCACCGGCACGCCGCCGGCCAGTCCGGACGGCACGGCGAGGGTGGCCGCAGTGGTGGCGACCAGCGACTCCAGCGGCACCGGCATGGGCCCGCCGGTCCGCACGGCCCTGATGAACGCGGCCAGTTCGGCGTTCTGCCCCTTGTCCCGGGCCTTGGGCAGCCGCGAACTGACCCACCGCTTGCGGCCGGTCCCTCCGTCGGAGTACACGGAGGCACGGACGAAGTCGTCGAGCCGCAGCACCTTGCCGTCAGCGACGAGGTCCAGGGTCTCCTTGGGGAAGCCGGCCGCGCCCGTGGTGACGTAACTGATGGTGGCGGTGGACCCGTCGGGGTAGCGCAGCACCACGTTCAGGTCCTCGTTGCCGGGCGCGGCGGTGGCGTACACCGAGACCGGGTCCGCGTCGAGGAGCCAGCTCGCCGTGTCGATGAAGTGGCCGCCCTCACCTGCGAACCGGGAGCCCTCGGTGCCCTGCTGGAGGTACCAGCTGCCGTGCTGCAGGCGGCCCGCGTTGACCAGGTAGCGCAGGCTCGCCGGGCCGGTCCGGGCGCCGAACTTCTCCTTGGCCTCCTGGAGCAGCGGGGCGAAGCGGCGGTTGAAGCCGACCTGCAGCCGGTCGTTGCCGGACTCCTCCACCGCCGCGAGCACCCCGGCCAGCTCGTCCTCGGAGAGCGCGAGGGGCTTCTCCACGAACACGGCCTTGCCCGCGAGGAGCGCCCTGCGGGTGAGTTCGGCGTGCGAGCTGTGCCGGGTGACGACGAACACCGCGTCGACGGACTTGTCGTCGAGCATGGCGTCGAGGTCGGTGCTCGCCTCCTCGAAGCCGAACTTCCGCTTGGCGTTGGCCGCCGAGAGGGCCGTCGTGGTGACGACCGTGGACAGTTCGACGCCGTCGCGCTGTGCCAGGTGCGGCAGCAGCATCGACGTCGCGTAGTTCCCGGCGCCGGCGAACGCGACCCGCACGGGCGCGTGGGCCGACCGGGGCGGGGCGGGCGGCTTCCCACCGCGTCGCACCTCGGGCACGGTCACCGAGGGCGCGGGGGTCTCCGCGGCGCCTTCGGCCGGGTCCTCGGTGCGGCCGGGGTAGCGGAACAGCACGGCGACGGCCTTCAACTCGCCGTCCTTGAGGCGCTGGTACGTCTCGACGGCGTCGTCGAAGTCGGCGACGTGCGAGATCAGGGGCTCCACGTCGACGCGGCCACGGGCGGCGAGGTCGAGGAAGCACGCCAGGTTGCGGCGCTCGGTCCAGCGCACATAGCCGATCGGGTAGTCGCGTCCCTCCAGCTCGTACGCCGGGTCGTAGCGCCCGGGGCCGTAGCTGCGCGAGAAGCGGACGTCGAGTTCCTTCTCGTAGTACGCGTTCCAGGGCAGGTCAAGACGGCACTTGCCGATGTCGACGACCCGGCCGCGGTCGCGGCAGAGCCGGGCGGCCAGTTCGACGGGCTGGTTGCTGCCGCCGCCCGCCGCCAGATACACCTGGTCCACGCCGTGGCCGTCGGTGAGTTCGGCGACGGCCGCTTCCACGGCCGCGGACCCGGGGTCGCCGCAGGCCGCGGCGCCGAGGCGTTCGGCGAGTTCGCAGCGCGCCGGGTCGGGGTCGGCCCCGACGACACGTACGCCCGAGGCGGTGAGGAGCTGCGCCACCAGCTGACCGATCAGACCGAGGCCGATGACCAGGGCCACCTCGCCGAGCTGCGGCTCGCCCTGCCGGACGCCCTGCATGGCGATCGACCCGACGGTGCCGAAGGCCGCGTGCCGTGGCGCGAGACCGTCCGGGACCGGGGTGTAGAGGTTCTTCGGCACCCAGTTCAGCTCGGCGTGCAGCGCGTGCTCGTTGCCCGCGCAGGCCACGAGGTCGCCGACCTTCACGTCGTCGGTCCCGGGGCCGACCTGCTCGACCACCCCGCACAGCGAGTAGCCGAGCGGGGTGTACGAGTCCAGCTTGCCCATCACCTTGCGGTAGGTGGCGGGCACGCCGTTGGTGGCCACGCTCTGCATGACCTTGGCCACCTGGTCCGGCCGGGAGCGGGCCTTGCCCACCATCGACATACCGGCCTCGGACACCTTCATGAGCTCGGTGCCGGTGGAGATCAGCGAGAAGGCGCTGCGGACCAGCACGCCGCCGGGCTTGCACCCCGGCACGGGCACGTCGAGCAGCGCCAGTTCGCCGCCCTTGTAGTTCTGCACAACCTGTTTCACCCGAGCTCCTCTTGATTTCTACGCCGTCGTGCCGTCATGCCGCCTGGCTCCGGTCGGAGCCGGAGGTCGCGTCGCGGTACCAGTACTCCAGGGTCAGGACATGCCACAGGTGCTTGGAGAAGTCCCGCTGCCCCGCGGCGTCCTCGGCGACCATGCGGGCCAGCGCGTCGCGGCGCAGGATCCCGGAGCTGACGAGCACGCCGTCGTTCACCACCTCGCGCACCAGGGGTGCCAGGTCCCGGCTCATCCAGGCCCGCAGCGGGGCGCTGAACAGGCCCTTGGGCCGGTAGACGATCTCCCGGGGCAGGACCGAGGTGGCCGCCTCCTTGAGGACCGCCTTGCTCTGCCGTCCGGCGATCTTCCGGTGGCCGGGGAAGGCGAACGCCGCCTTGACCACCTCGACGTCCACGTACGGCACCCGCACCTCGGTGGACGCGGCCATGCTGGAGCGGTCGGTGTAGGCGAGGTTGAGGCCCGGCAGGAACATCCGGGCGTCGCCCAGGCACATGCGGTTGACGAAGTCGTCGAGTTCGTTGTCCTCGTAGACGTCCGCGTGCTCGGTCAGCACGTCGTCGACCGTCCCGGCCAGGTCAGGGTTGACCAGGGCGAGCAGTTCGTCCTGGTCGTACATGGTGTAGCTGCGCCGGAACGCGGTCTCCTCCGGCAGGTCGGCGAAGGACAGGAACCGCTTGGCGAAGCGCACCGACCGGAAGCCGCGGCGGGAGGTGGCGACCGGCAGGCGGTCCACCGTCGCGGACAGGCCGCGCCGCAGGGGCCGCGGGACGCGCTGGTAGCGCAGCGCGAGCAGGTTGGCGAGGTGTTTGCGGTAGCCGGCGAACAGTTCGTCCGCGCCCATGCCCGAGAGCATCACCTTGACCCCGGCCTCGCGGGCGGCCGAGCAGATCAGGAAGGTGTTGATCGCGGCGGGGTCGCCGATCGGCTCGTCCAGGTGGTGGGTCATCCGCGGCAGCAGGTCGAGCACGTCCGGGGCGATCTCGATCTCGTGGAGGTCGACGCCGAACTGCCCGGCGACCTGCCGGGCGTAGCGCAGGTCGTCCGGCATCGCCTCGAACTTGGCGTCCTCGGCGCGGAATCCGATCGTGTAGGCGGAGATCCCGGGCCGGTCGCGGGCCGCCAGCGCGGTGAGATAGCTGGAGTCGAGACCGCCGGAGAGGAAGGTCGCCACGGGCACGTCGGAGAGCAGGTGCTGCCGGGTCGACTCCTCGACGACGGCGGCCAGGTCCGGGATTTCGCCGCTTCGGGCCCGCTCCTGGCCCTCGGCGGCGACGTCCTTGAGGTTCCAGTACCGGCCGCGCTCGATCCGGCCGTCGGGACGGCAGCGCAGCCAGCTTCCCGGCGGGAGTTTCTCCGCCTCGGTGAACGCGCAGCGCGAGTCCGGCACCCAGTAGTAGAGGAGGGAGGCCACCAGGGCGGCCTGGTCCACCTCCAGTGTTCCGCCGGTCACGGCGGCGAGCGCCTTGAGTTCGGAGGCGAACATCAGGCCCTTGCCGCGCCGGAGCAGGAACAGCGGCTTGATGCCGAGCTGGTCGCGGGCGAGGACCAGTTCCCCTGTCCGCTCGTCGAAGACGGCGAAGGCGAACATGCCGCGCAGCCGGGGCAGGCAGTCGGTGCCCCAGCGGCGCCAGGCCTCAAGGAGCACCTCGGTGTCGGAGGTACCGCGGAACCGCACCCCGGCGGACTCCAGTTCGGTGCGCAGCTGGGGTGCGTTGTACAGCTCGCCGTTGTACGTGAGGGAGAGGCCGTCGGAGACCATCGGCTGGGCGCCGGTCTCGGACAGGTCGATGATGGCCAGCCTGCGGTGCCCGAGGTGCACTTCGCCGTCACCGGCGGAGTGGCTGTAGCGGCCCGCGCCGTCGGGGCCGCGGTGGGCGAGGACATCGGTGAGCCGGTCGGTCACGGCCTTGCCGTCCGGCCACAGGTACGTGCCTGCGATGCCACACATGATCTACCTGGCCTCCTGGTCGCTGTACGGGACACGTGCGGCCGTCATGGAGGGCCGTTCCGTCCGCGGCTGGCCGGTCCCGTGCTGCCGGGCCGGCCGCTCATGGGCGCCGCGCAGCGCGGTGTGCAGCCCGTCCCACAGCGTGCCGTCGGTGCGGTCGCGCGGATCGGGGTCGATGAGCACCACGCCGATCACCGGGATGCGCTGGTCGGCGAGTTGCCGTGCCACGGTGTGCAGCCAGGCGGCGCTGCCGTGTCCGGCGCGTACGACGAGCACGGTCTGGCCGCCGAGGTACTGCAGATCGGTCCAGGCGGTGCCGGGGGCGACCGAGCCGACGCCGAGGCGGCGTGCCTGTTTCGGCACGGCCGCCGCGTCCTCGCCCCGGACCACGGTGGGGCCGCCGGGCTCTTGGCGGCTGTTGGCGAGTTCCCGTCCGGGCAGGCCGTCGATGACGACGACCGGGCCCTCCGCGGCCAGGGCTCTGGCGACGTTCAGGGCGATCACGCCGGTGCTGCGCGCACAGCCCAGTTCCAGCAGCGACACGGGTTCCGCGGAGCCTCGTACCGCGCGGGCCAGGGTCGCGGTGAGGCGTTCGCGGGCGGCGCGGGTCCGGCGGGGCCGCCACAGGCCTGCCGACCAGCGGGGTATCGCGCGCAGTTCCGCGACGACGGAGGCGCCCAGGTTCGCCGTGATCTCCTTGCGCAGTACGGGCCGGTCCGCCACCACCGTGCCGACCGCGGCCAGGCCGAGGCCGATGACGAGCCCGAGGACGAGGCCGATCACGGCGTTGGTTGCGGCGGATCTGGGCAGGGAGTGCTCGACCGCACGCGGGGCGTCCACGATCTGGGTGCCCGCGATGACCTTGGGGGTGCCGGTGCGCGCGTCCGCGGCGCGCTGGTCGAAGTCGGCGATCCGCGAGTTGAGCAGGGCCCGGCGGGCGAAGAGGGACTCAAGGCCGGCCGACGCCTGCGGGTCGCTCTCCGGTGAACGGTCCCCGATCGCGTTGTTGACATCGGTGAGTTCGTCCCGCATACGGTCGCGCTGGTCGAGCAGGGCCTTGGCCTCGGCCTGCGCCGCTTCGCGCATCCGGCGCACATGGTCCGCGACGAAGGCTTCGGCGAGCGCCTTGGCGCGGGCCACCGCCTCCTCGTCGGTCTTGCCCGTCACATCGATCTGCAGCAGGTTGTTGGTCAGGCCGGTGCCCCGGTAATCCTTCATGAAGTCCTCGGGTTTCTCCGGGGACTTGAGGGCCTGCAGGGCCTTGTCGGCGATCCGTGTGGTGCCCAGCAGCGCGACGTCGGTACGGATCAGTGTTCCGGTGTCGTTGGGCTGGTCGTCCTGGTGCACGACCAGCACCTTGGCCGTCGCGCTCGGCGGTGGCGGCAGCAGGACGGCCACGGCCGCGCCGAGCAGCAGCCCGAGGAGTGCCACGGAGCCCCAGAGGCGGCGGCGCCTGCGCACCGCCACGACCAGTGCGTGCAGATCGAGCAGTGGAGTGGCGGCCGACGGCTCCGTGGTCGTACCAGTCGTCATGCCGAACCTCCCGTGGTGGTGCCGGGAACCGCGAGCGCCAGCGGGGTGCTGTCCTCGGGCCGGTCCGCCGAACTCGCCGGCCGGGCCCGGACCGTGCCGGCGACGACGATGCCGACGACCTCGTGCCGGGCGTCCGCGCAGGCCTCGGCGACGGCCGCGAGCTCCCCCGCGGTCCAGCTGCCCGCGCTGAGCACGACCAGGACGCCGGACTCGGTGTCGCGGTCGGGGACCATCGGCTGGGACACCGCGACGTCCACGACCCGCAGCACCGGATCGCTCTTGGCCTCGGCGACGAGCTGATCGGCGGCCCGGCGGGCGGTTTCGTCACCTTCCGGTACGACGACGAGCAGCCGCCGGGGAGCCGGCAACTGGTTGCGCAGGCGCACACACACCCGCCGGTAGCGGATCCGCCGGCCGGCCTCGTCCCCGTAACTCTGCGGGTCGGGGTCGTCCCACCTGGTGTCGACGCCGAGCAGCCGGCGGATCCGGGCCGGCCGGCCGCTGTCCCGCTGCCCGTGCGCGGGGCGTTCCTCGGGTACGTCGACGGTGCCGAGGAGCGTCGAGCCCAGTGCCGCGGCGATCTCCGGTTCGGTGCGCAGCCTGCGGTTCATCCGGGCGGCGGCGAGATGGGCGATCACGGTGAGCAGGAACGCCAGCAGCGCGCCGCCAACGACGAGTTGCACCCGTGTCGGTGGCGCCTCGCCGGTCGGCCGGGCCGCCGGTCCCATCACCACCATGCCGGCCTTGCTGGTCGCCGGGTCGGCCTCGTCCAGTTTCTGCATGGCCTCTTCCAGCGCTGTGCGCAGATTCGCGAGCGCGGTGCGGGCCTGCACGCTCTCCACGGTCTGTCCCGGATCGGCGGCCTTGGACAGCTCGGTGATCCGGCGGTTGGTCTCCTCCACCTGCTGGCGCAGGGCTTCGGGACCCGTGGCCGCGTCGGAGTCGGTGCCGTCACCCGCGACGCGCGCGGCGAAGGCGACGAACTGCTGGGCGGACCGGTCGGCGAGCCGCTGGGCGCGCTCCGGGGAGCCGGCCGTGCCCGAGATCTTGATGATGTTCCCGTTGGCGGCGGCGGCGCTCACCTGGTCCCGCAGGTCGCTGCCGCTGACGCCCTGCCAGCGGAGCGTGGCGGCCACGCGGTCGATCACGACCGAACTGGTCGCGATCTCCGCCTGGGTCAGCAGTTCGCGCTCCTCCCACTGCCCCGGCAGCAGGACCGATGCCACGGCCGTGTACTTCGGCGGGAACAGCACCGAGGTGCCGTAGCCGACGAGCGCGCCCACCACCACGAGGAGGGCGAGGAGCCGCCGGCGCCGGCGGAGAATCCGCCCGATCGTGACCAGGCGTATCGTGTCGTCGCTCAACGGAGCGGCCTCCTCCCTGTGCGGGTGGGGCCGCCCGCCGACACCGGGGTGTGGTCGCGGCAGGCAGCGGTGTAGGCGGCGAGCAGTGCCGCCTGCGAGTTCCGCCAGGAGAGCGGTCCGCTGATCCGCTCCTGGCCGGTCCTGCCCATCTCGGCGCGCTTCGCCGGATCGTCCAGCAGCAGCGCGACGAGCTTCGCGAACTCGGCCTCGTCGTCGGCGGCCGCGTAGACGGCGGCGTCACCGGCGGAGACGCGTGCCTCGCGCAGGTCGAAGGAGACGATCGGCCGGCCCATGGCCATGTACTCCAGGACCTTGTTCATGGTCGACACGTCGTTGAGCGGATTGCACGGGTCGGGCGAGAGGCACACGTCCGCGGTGGACAGGTAGCGCACCAGGTCGGCGTCCGGGATGCGTCCGGTGAACTGCACCTGCTCGGTGAGGCCGAGTTCCCGGGACAGCTCCACCATGGCGTCGAAGGCGTCGCCCGAGCCGACGAACACCGCGTGCCAGTCGGTCCGGCCGAGGTCGTCGCGGAGTTTCGCGAGGGCCCGCAGGGCGTAGTCGACGCCGTCCTGGGGGCCCATGACGCCGAGGTAGCACAGCAGATGGGGCTTGCCGCGCTTGAGTTCCGGCTCGGGCGGTACCGGTTGGAAGCGGTCGGTCTGGGGTGCGCTGCGCACCACGAAGACGTCCTCCGGTCGCTGTCCGCCGCGACTGACCGCGACATCCCGGTAGCTCTCGTTCGTGGCGAGCACGATGTCCGCGGCCCGGTAGGTCATCCGTTCCAGCGCGCACACGCCGCGGTAGAGCAGGTCCTCGCCGCGGTCGAACCGGGAGAGGTACAGCTCGGGCACCAGGTCGTGCTGGTCGAAGACGAACCGCGCGCCGCGCCGCTTCATCCACAGCGCGGGCAGGAACAGCAGGTCGGGCGGGTTGCAGGCGTGGACCACGTCGACCGGGCCGACCTTGCGGGCCAGCCGGAGCGTGTGCCACAGCGCCGCCCCGTACTCCCGCAGATAGCCGGCCGGTCCGCCGGTGGCGGCGCGCAGCGGGTAGCGGTGGATCCGCACCCCGTCGATCACCGTCTCCGGTTCGGTGTCCCGTTTGCTTCCCCGCGGGCAGATGACGTGGACCTCCCAGCCCGCGTCGCGCAGTGTCGTGCACTCCTGCCAGACCCGCCGGTCGAAGGGCACCGACAAGTTCTCCACGAGGATCAGCGCGCGCCGGCCGGTCCTGTCGGTGCCGGTCGTCTCGTCGGACGATGTGTTACCAAGCAAGGCCCATGTACCCCGGTTCGGTCCGGCGCGCCTCGGCGTCGGGAAGGTGGATGAGATCGATGAGCACGGGGCCCTCGCCATGGGGCAGTGCCGACAGGACGGCCGGATCGCGGGTGCCGACCAGGCAGACCTCGGCGTGGTCGAGCACCTCTTCGACGGAGTCCGCGAGGAGGTGCGCGAGGTGCGGCAGCCGGGTCTCGATGTACTCGCGGTTCGCGCCGAGCAGCCGGGAGAGGCTGACGTTGGCGTCGTAGATCTTCAGGTCGTACCCCTTGCCGAAGAGACGTTCCGCCAGTTCGACGAGCGGGCTCTCACGGAGGTCGTCGGTGCCGGGTTTGAAGGACAGCCCGAACAGTCCGGCGCGGCGTTTGCCGGTGCGCTCGACCATCTCCACCGCGCGTTGCAGATGGGCGGAGTTGGAGGGCAGTACATGGGACAGGATGGGCACCGAGACGTCGGCCCGCTGTGCCGCGTGGACCAGGCTGCGCAGGTCCTTGGGCAGGCAGGAGCCGCCGAAGGCGAAGCCGGGCCGCAGATAGGCGGGGCTGATGTTCAGCTTGCGGTCGGCCAGGAACACGTCGATGACCTGGTGCGAGTCCACGCCGAGCGCCTGGCAGACGGCGCCCAGTTCGTTCGCGAAGCCGATCTTGAGGCCGTGGAAGGCGTTGTCGGCGTACTTGATCGCCTCGGCCGTCGGGACCGGTACCCGGAACACCTCGCCGGGCAGTCCGTCGTACAGCGCCCGAACCGCGTCGCCGCTCGCGGTGTCGAGTTCGCCGATGACGGTCTTGGGCGGGTCGAAGAAGTCCCGCACGCTGGTGCCCTCGCGCAGGAACTCCGGGTTGACCGCGACCCCGACGTCCACCCCGGCCGTGCCGCCGACGTACTTCTCCAGGATCGGCAGGAGCAGGTTCAGGCAGGTGCCCGGGAGCATGGTGCTGCGGAACACGACGGTGTGCCGCCCGCCCCGCTCGGCGAGCGCGGCGCCGATCTCCTCGGTAACGCGCTCCAGATAGGTGGTGCACAGGCTGCCGTTGGCCTCCGAGGGCGTGCCCACGCAGACCAGCGAGATCTCGCTGCCCATGATCGCCTCACGGACGTCGTCCGTGGCTCTCAGGGCGCCGGTCCGTACGACATCGGCGATGAGCTCGCCGATACGTTCCTCCACCACCGGGGCCTTGCCGTCGTTGACCAGGTCGACCTTGACCTGGTTGACGTCCACCCCGATGACCTCGTGCCCCATGCTGGCCAGGCACGCGGCTGATACACAGCCCACGTAGCCGAGCCCGAAAACGCTGACCTTCATGATCCGTTTCTCCCCCCATGCAGGCCCTCCCGGCCTGCGGTCCGTGCGCCTGGCGGCTTCCCTCGCCGCAGTCCCCCGCGCATCAGTACGCCCCGTGTCCGTAGAGCACCGCGCGTAGCGTCTTCCACAAGATCACCGTGTCCAGGGCGAGCGACCAGTCCTCGACGTACCGCAGGTCGAGGCGGACCGCCTCCTCCCACGGCAGGTCACTGCGCCCGCTGATCTGCCACAGCCCGGTGAGTCCGGGTTTCACCAGCAGCCGCCGCCGGATGTCCGGGCCGTACGCCGCGGACTCCTCCGGCAGCGGGGGTCTCGGGCCGACTAGCGACATCGATCCGGTGAGTACGTTGACCAGCTGCGGCAGTTCGTCGATCGAGTACCGGCGCAGTACCGCTCCCAGCCGGGTCACCCGCGGATCCCGGCGGAGCTTGAACATGAGACCGGCGCCTTCGTTGCGGTCGGCCAGCGCGGTACGGGCCCGGTCGGCGCCGGCGACCATCGTGCGGAACTTGTAGATGGTGAACTCGCGGCCGTCCTTGCCGACTCTTCGCTGGCGGTAGAACGCCCCGCCCCGGCTCTCCAGCGCCACGAGCAGCCCGACGAGCAGCATCAGCGGCGCGAACAGCAGCAGCAGGACCGCCGCGCCGAGCCGGTCGACGATGCCCTTGACCGCCCGGCGGCCCCCGGTGAAGGCCGGCATGCTGACCCGCAGCAGCGGGATACCGAGCACGGCGTCGACGTGCAGCCGTGGGCCGGCCACCTCCATCAGCACGGGGGCCACGACCATTTCGGCGTCGCTGCCTTCGAGGTTCCAGGCCAGCCGCTGCAGCCGGTCCGGTGACCAGTGCGGGTCCGGGGTGACGGCGACGACCCGGTATCCGTCGCGGCGTACGTGGTTCGCGACGTCCGCCAGCCGGCCGACGACCGGCACTCCGTCCAACTGGTCGCCGTCGGGGGCGAGGCCGTCGGTCGTGCACACCCCGTCCACCCGCCAGCCGAGGTGCGGGAACTTGCGGGCGCGGGTGATCAGGTCGCGCACGGTCTCCGGGCTCCCGGCGGCCAGCACCGGTCTCAGGCAGCGTCCTTCCTTGCGCTGTTTGTGCAGCCTGAGGCGCAGCAGATAGCGCGCGATCATGGTGACGATCGCGATCGCGGGAATCGCGACGAAGATCCAGAGTTTGATGTTGCGCGAGGTCAGGGCGATCCCGCCGAGCGCCAGGACGACGGCGGCCGTGAAGAGCGAGCGGCCGAGCCGGCGGAACTCCTCGGCTCCCTGGCCGAGCACGGCGGGTGCCCAGGACCGGCTCACCGCGAGGGCTCCCAGCACCAGCAGTTCGGTGCCGAAGGCGAGAATCACCCATTTCTCATGCCAGTTGGCCGCGTCCCTGGCCCCAAAGAAGTTGCCGATCCCCGCCACCACGACGGCGGTCGCCACCGTGTCGGTGATGATCACGGTACGGCGGTAGCGCTGTTCCCAGTCGCTCGCGGGCCGGCTGATCGCCTCGTTCGCAAGCCGCCCGCGTGCCGACGGAAAAGGGTTGACTAGATCCCCCCGCTGCACAGAACCCCCCAGGTCCCCAGTGATTCGACGTGTTCGCCTAACACCGCCCCTCCCCCCGGGAGGCCCCCGCCTCCCGCACCGGTCCTCCCCCCGGGAGGCCCCGCCCCCCGTGTCGCGCCGTTCCCTACTTCTCGGGAGGCCCCCGCCTCCCGCGCATGACGATTCCGCTGTGCGGGTGGTACTTGGTCGACGCACCCCGGCTACGGCGGACGCGAAGGTCGTGCCGGACTCTCAAGGTGCGCGGAATCCCGTCGGAACCCCGGGTGCTCCCCGCACTCGAAGGTTCCTCCCGGGCTCCGGGAGTGGATCACTGTCGCGTCGGGTGTCTGGGACGCGACTACTGCCTGTCTGTGGCGTCAAACCTTTTGATCATTATTTGTCGCCATGTGTCCGAACAGCTGAAGCACGGTCAATCTAGACCATGAGGACCAGTATGTAGAGGGGATGTGTGCAACTTGCGCTCATCTTTTGAGTCTTGAGAGTGCCTTGACGAAAAACGGGTGTCGTGTGACCTGTGAACCGCCCCGGGGTCGGTGGAAGCTATGCGCGTTGACTGCAGAGGCCAACTGGGGCCTGCGGTGGGCGTGATGGCCGGTCACGCGCTCGCGGGACGGGTTTGATCCGGTCGAACCGGGAAAGCGCTGGTCGCCGAACCGGGCGATCCACTTCTCGATGCCGGGACCGGCGTCAGGGAGGCCGCGCACGGGCCGGCGGCGCTTGATCAACTCCCTTGCCCGGGTGCCGATCCGGGCTTCAGGAGCACCCGCTCCAGGACGTCGCCGACGGTACCGATCTGGTCGCCGACGCCGTCCCGAAGGGGCCGTTCGTCGAACATGAAAGGCCGGTAATGGCCGTCCGCGTCCGAATGACGAACCGGCCGGGCCCTCACAAGTGGCCTACGCGACCGCTTCTCCCGCAACCGCCCCTCCCGCACCGGCGATCCCGGTCACACCGGCCCCGTCCGGCACGCCCCGGGCCTCGCGCACCGGCTTGTCGAACTGGGTGCGGTACAGCTGTGCGTAGCGGCCGTTCGCGGTCAACAGCTCCTCGTGCGTGCCGCGTTCGACGATGTGGCCCGCCTCGACCACCAGGATCAGGTCGGCGGCCCGTACCGTCGACAGCCGGTGGGCGATCACGACGGCGGTGCGTCCCTCCAGGGCTTCGGCGAGGGCCGCCTGGACCGCGGCCTCCGAGGTGTTGTCCAGGTGGGCGGTCGCCTCGTCGAGGACGACCACGCGCTGGCGGGCGAGCAGGAGCCGGGCGATGGTCATGCGCTGGCGTTCGCCGCCGGAGAGCCGGTAGCCGCGCTCGCCGACCACCGTGTCGAGGCCGTCGGGCAGGGAGCGCACCAGGGCTTCGAGGCGGGCCCGGCGCAGTACGTCCCACAGGTCGTCCTCGGTGGCGTCCGGCCGGGCGAGGAGGAGGTTGGCGCGGACCGACTCGTGGAAGAGGTGGCCGTCCTGGGTGACCATGCCGAGCGTCGCCCGCATCGATTCGGCGCTCACATCGCGGACATCGACGCCGCCGATGCGTACGGAGCCCCCGTCGGCGTCGTACAGCCTGGGCAGCAGGGCGGCGACCGTGGACTTGCCCGCGCCGGACGAGCCGACGAGGGCGACGGTCTGGCCGGGTTCCGCGCGGAAGGAGATGCCGTGCAGGACCTCGGCGCCGCCCCGGGTGTCGAGTGCGGCGACCTCCTCCAGGGAGGCGAGGGAGACCTTGTCGGCGGACGGGTACGCGAAGCGGACGTCGGTGAACTCGACCGAGACGGGGCCCTCGGGCACCGCACGGGCCTCCGGCTTCTCCTCGATGAGCGGCCTGAGGTCGAGCACCTCGAAGACGCGCTCGAAGCTGACCAGCGCGCTCATGACCTCGACGCGCGCCCCGGCGAGCGAGGTGAGGGGCGCGTACAGGCGGGTCAGCAGCAGGGCGAGGGAGACGACGGCGCCCGGCTCCAGGCTGCCGCGCAGGGCGTACCAGCCGCCGAGGCCGTAGACCAGCGCGAGGGCCAGGGCGGAGACGAGGGTGAGGGCCGTGATGAACGCGGTCTGCGCCATGGCCGTGCGCACCCCGATGTCCCGTACGCGGCGGGCGCGGGCCGCGAACTCCGCGGACTCCTCGGCGGGCCGGCCGAAGAGTTTGACCAGGGTCGCGCCGGGCGCGGAGAAGCGTTCGGTCATCCGCGTGCCCATCGAGGCGTTGAGGTCGGCGGCCTCGCGCTGGAGTTTCGCCATGCGCCGGCCCACCCGGCGGGCCGGGATCACGAACACCGGGAGCAGGACGAGCGCGAGCAGGGTGATCTGCCAGGAAAGGGTGAGCATCACGGCGAGCGTGAGCAGCAGCGTCACGACGTTGCCGACCACTCCGGACAGGGTGTTGCTGAAGGCGCGCTGGGCGCCGATCACGTCGTTGTTGAGTCGACTGACGAGCGCGCCCGTACGAGTGCGTGTGAAGAACGCGACCGGCATGCGCTGCACATGATCGAACACGGCTGTCCGCAGATCGACGATGAGTCCCTCGCCCAGCGTCGCGGAGTACCACCGGCTCACCAGGCCGAGCGCCGCCTCGGCGAGCGCGATCACCGCGATGAGCAGGGCGAGCCGGACGACCGTCGCCTCGTCGCCGCCGGCCACGATCGCGTCCACCACACGTCCGGCGAGGACCGGCGTGGCCACGGCCAGCAGGGCCGTCGCCACGCTCAGCACCACGAACTGTCCGATCCGGCGCCGGTGCGGGTGGGCGAATCCGGCGATACGTCGGAGGGTGGCGCGGGCGAAGGGCCGGCGCTCCCGCTGGGCGTTCATGACGCTGTACAACTGCGTCCAGGCTGTCGTCTCCATACTCATGGGACCGACCGTAGAACCTCAAGTTTTATTGAGGTCAAGGGAATCGCGATGACACTCACCGAAACGAATTACCTTCCCGGCATCCCGGCTCCCGCCGAGGCGGGCGACGCGAGGCCGTGCGCAGCGTGTCAGCCCTCGTCCCCGTGTCCGCAACCCCCCGTTGGTGCGGCCCGGAAAGCGTCTCCTGATGTGACTACAGATGCGACGGCCGAACGGCTCCCCCACAGCCTTCCCGGACGCCTTCCGGCCCCGGCCCGGATCCTGACTCTCCGCGGCCGCCTTCCCGTACGGCAGATCCTCTGTCTGCTGCCGCTCGCCCTCGTGGCCGTGGTCGCGGTGCAGCACCGGTCCGTGCTCGCGGAGGGCTTCGGGCATCTCGCCTCGGCGAAATGGCCCTGGCTGCTGGCCGCGGCCGCCGCGACCTGTATGACGTGGGTAGCGGCCTCCGTCACCCGGCAGGGCGCCCTCGTCCAGAAGCTGCCCAAGCGGCGGCTGCTGGCGACCCAGTTCGCGGCGGGTGCGGCCAACCACCTCCTGCCGACGGGGCTCGGCGCGAGCGCCGTCAATCTTCGGTTCATGACGGTGTGCGGGGTGCCGCTGGCCCGTTCGTCGTCCGCGCTCGCGCTGTATCTGCTGGCGGAGTCCGTCGCGCGGGTCGGGCTGCTGCTGGGCCTGCTGATCGCCTTCCCGGACGCGCTACGGGTCGGCGGGCTCGTTCCGGACGGCGCGGTGGGGCCCCTGCTGCTCACCGTCGGCGCGGTGGTGCTCGTCGTGGTGACGGTCCTGCTGCTCGTACGCCGGGTGCGTACCGCCGTGTTCTCCTTCCTGCGGACCGCGCTGGGCGAGGCCCGGTCGGTGCACACGCGGCCCGCCCGCGCGCTGGCGCTGTGGGGCGGCTCGTTCTCGTTCCCCGTCTTCCAGGCGGCGGGCCTGGCCGCGGTCGGCCAGGCGCTGGGGCTGCCGGTGCCGCCGCTGCACATCGCGGTCGCCTATCTGGCGGCCACGGTCGCCGTCGCGCTGGTGCCCACGCCGGGCGGGATCGGCTCGGTGGAGGCCGCGCTGATCGTGGCGCTGGTCGCGGCGGGCGGCCCGGCCGCGCTGGCGACGGCGGTGGTGCTCGCCTACCGCATCATCACGGTCTGGCTCCCCCTGCTGCCGGGGGCGCTCACGCTGGGCGCGCTGGTGCGGCTGAAGGTGATCTGAGCGGGTGCGCTGGCCGCTTGGTGGAGTGTCGCGGCGGGTGCGCTGGGCCGCTTGCTGAAGTGTGGCGGCTGCGGGTGCGCTGGGCCGCTTGCCGAAATGCCACTTGCCGGAGTGTCGCGGCCGCGGGTGCGCTGGGCCGCTTGCCGGAGTGTCGCGGCTGCGGGAGGTGGGTGGTTGGCCGCGCCGTTCCCCGCGCCCCTGAAGGCGGGGCTGCGCCCCTGCCTTCCGCGCACCGCGCCCCGTGGACCTGAGGGCGGGGCTGCGCCCCTGCCTTCAGGGTGGTGCGTGGCTTCTGGGGCGGCTGTGTCGATGGATCCAGGCCAACTTGGTACCTGGCCCGGAACGGGCTCGCCGTCGGGCCGCCGGGGTGGACGGCAGGGCGGACTCGGTTCCCGTACCGGCCGGGCGGGGCGTCAACAGGCCCGGAGATGTACGGAGTTGGCGGCGTTGTCCGTGGGAGATGGCCTGACCTGTGCGGCGGCGCCGCGAACCACCCGTGCGCATGTAGCAAGATGAGCCAGTCCCGCCGGTCGACGCCATGCCGCGACCGACGGGCCGGCACATCCCGGAATCGAGCAGCAGGTGGCTACAAGGTGACGACACACATGACGGGCGTACGCCCTCTCCCCCTTACGACGGGAGGCAGTTGGTGAACCGATACCTCACTGCCCACGACTGGATCCTGGCGGGCGTCTGGCTGATCGCCGGGCTCGTGGCGACCGTCCTGCTCCGCTTTCTTCTGCGCTGGCTGGGCAAGCACGCGACCCGTACCCGGTGGAGCGGCGACGACGTCCTCGTCGACGCCCTGCGCGCGCTGGTACCGGTCGCGGCGATCACGGGCGGCGTGGCCGCCGCCGCGGCCACGCTGCCGCTGACCGGCAAGGTCAACCACACCGTCAACCAGATCCTGACGGTCCTGGTCATGCTCGCCGCCACCATCACCGTGGCCCGGGTCCTCGCCGGTCTGGTGCGGGCCGTCACCCAGTCCCGTTCCGGCGTGGCCGGATCGGCTTCGATCTTCGTCAACATCACCCGGGTCGTCGTCCTGGCCATCGGCTGCCTGGTCGTGCTGCAGACCCTGGGGATATCGATAGCCCCGCTGCTCACAGCCCTGGGCGTGGGCGGTCTCGCGGTGGCGCTGGCCCTCCAGGACACCCTCGCCAACCTTTTCGCGGGCATCCACATCCTCGCCTCGAAGACGATCCAGCCCGGCGACTACATCCGTCTCACCAGCGGGGAGGAGGGGTACGTCGTCGACATCAACTGGCGCAACACCGTCGTACGCAACCTCTCCAACAACCTCGTCATCATCCCGAACGCCCAGCTGTCCAGCACCAACATGACCAACTACAGTCGGCCGGAACAGGAGATGACCCTGATGGTGCAGGTCGGCGTCGGTTACGACAGCGACCTGGAGCATGTGGAGCGTGTCACCTCCGAGGTCGTGACCGAGGTCATGACGGAGATCGAGGGCGCGATGCCCGAGCACGAGCCCGCCATCCGCTTCCACACCTTCGGGGACTCGCGGATCAGCTTCACGGTGATACTGGGCGTCGGCGAGTTCAGCGACCAGTACCGGATCAAGCACGAGTTCATCAAGCGTCTGCACAAGCGGTACCGCCTCGAAGGCATCCGCATCCCCTCCCCCGCGCGCACGGTCGCCCTCCAGCAGAACGGCGTGGCGATCCCCCCGCAGCGCGACGGTTCCCTCTCCCTCCCGTAGAACAGGGGAGGACGGAGCAGGAGAGAACGTCGAGGAGAAGGCGGGGCGCGGGACATGACGGTGCTCGGGGTCGACATCGGTACGTCCAGCAGCAAGGGCGTCCTGGTGGACGAGGACGGAACGGTCCTCGCGACGGCCGTACGGCCGCACACGGTCGACCGGCCACGCCCCGGGCACGTCGAGATGGACGCACGGGTGTGGTGGGACGAGTTCGCCTCCCTCTCCCGGGAGTTGCTGAAGTCCTCGCCCGAGGGCACGTCCGTCACGGCGGCCGGTGTCAGCGGGATGGGCCCGTGCGTCGCGCTCGCCGACGCGGCGGACACCCCGCTGCGTCCGGCGATCCTGTACGGCGTCGACACCCGCGCCACCGAGCAGATCGCCCGCCTGGAGGCCGAGTTGGGCCGTGACGCCGTACTGCGGCGCTGCGGCTCCCTGCTGTCCACCCAGGCCGTGGGCCCCAAGATCGCCTGGCTGGCGGAGCACGAACCGGAGACGGTCGCGCGGGCCCGGCGGCTCTACATGCCCAGCTCGTACCTGGTGCGCCGGCTCACCGGGGCCTACACGCTCGACCACCACTCGGCGAGCCAGGCCGTCCCGCTGTACGACTCCGTCGCCCAGGAGTGGTACGCGCCATGGACGCGGCACATCGCACCGTGGCTGGAACTGCCCCGCCTGCTGTGGCCCGGTGACATCGCCGGGCGGATCACGGCCGAGGCCGCGGACGCCACCGGGCTCCCCGTCGGCATCCCGGTCGTCGCCGGGACCGTCGACGCCTGGTCGGAGGCGCTGAGTGTGGGGGCCCAACACACCGGCGACCTCATGCTGATGTACGGCAGCACTATGTTCCTGATCCACACACTGGCCGACCGTCTGCTGGTGCCCGAGCTGTGGAGCACGGTCGGGGCGCTGCCCGGCACGCGCAGCCTCGCGGGCGGTATGGCCACGTCCGGCGTGATCACGGACTGGCTGCGGGAGTTGTCCGGGGCGCCCGACCACGCGACCCTGCTCGCCGAGGCCGAGGAGTCCGGGCCGGGTGCGCGCGGGCTGCTGATGCTCCCGTACTTCGCGGGCGAGCGGACGCCGGTGGCCGATCCGTACGCACGCGGTGTGATCGCCGGGCTGACGGTGGAGCACACCCGCGGAGATCTCTACCGCGCCGCCCTGGAGGCCACGGCCTTCGGTGTCCGGCACAACGTCGAGGCGATGCGCGCGGCCGGAGCGGACGTCCGCCGGATCGTCGCCGTGGGCGGCGGGGTCCGCGGCGGCCTGTGGACCGGGATCGTCTCCTCGGTGACCGGACTGGAGCAGGAGGTCAGGAACGTGTCACTCGGCGCGAGCTACGGCGCCGCGTTCCTGGCCGCCGGCACGGTCTGCGACCCGCGCATCGACGCGTGGAACCCGGTACGCGAGCGGGTCTCCCCCGACCCGCTCCTGCGCGCCCGCTACGACGACTTGTACGCCCTGTATCTCGGGCTGTACCCGGCGACGCGCGACATCTCCCACGCACTGGCCGGACACCAACGGGACGCACACCCACGGGACACACACCAAGGAGACGTCCGCCAAGGGGACGCCCACGGGTGAGCTGAGCGTCCCGCACGGCAGCCGGGCCCCCTGCGACGGCCCGCTCAGTGGGCGGTGACCAGCCCCTGATGCGTGTCGCTCCCCGCCGCCCGCTTCGAGCTGCGCAGCGCGGCGATGCCGATGAAGACCATCGACGAAAGGCCCGCGATCGCGAAGGCGGTGAAGCCCCAGTCGCCGTTCCCGGCGGCGAGCAGCTGGCCGCCCAGCCAGGGCCCGAACACGGCGCCGAAGCGGCCCATGCCCGAGGTCCAGCCGACGGCGGTGGCGCGGCTGTCGGGGGTGGAGCGGATCGAGACGGTCGCGTAGATCATCACCTGGGCGCTGTTGAGGAACACCCCGGTGAGGAAGACGACCGCGAAGGTGACCGCCAGCGGCATGTGGACGCTGAGCAGGAAGACCCCGGCGGCGGTCAGCGCGAACCAGAGCGACGAGATACGCGGGGCGCCGAACCGGTCGGCGGCCCGGCCGGCGACCAGCATGCCGACGATGCCGCCGAGGTTGAAGAGGACGACGAAGGTCAGGGCCGAGCCCAGTTCGTACCCCTCGCCGCGCATCAGCGTGGGCAGCCAGGTGGCGACTCCGTAGACCAGCAGCAGGCCGCCGAAGGAGGCCAGCCAGTACAGCAGGGTCTGGGTCCACTCGCCGCCGCGGAACAGGTTCGCGAGGGCGTTCCAGCGGTCGCCCGCGGCCTTCTTGCCTGCCTCGGCGGGCAGTTCGACCTCGAAACGGCCGGCCAGTGCGCGGGCCTCCTCGGTGCGGCCCTTGGCGACGAGGAAGCTCAGCGACTCGGGAAGGAACTTCGCGAGCGCCGGGACGAAGAGCAGCGGGACCACACAGACCCAGAACGCGGCACGCCAGCCGAGAGGCTCCACGATCCACAGGGCCACATAGGCGGAGAGGATGCCGCCCGCGTGATGGGCGGTCATCAGCAGGCCGATGGTGAGGGCGGCGCGGGTGCGCGGGGCGTAGTCGGAGACCATGCTGATCGCGGTGGGCAACAGACCCCCGAGGCCGACACCGGCGAGCGTCCGGCCGAGGCCGAAGACCGCCACGCTGTTCGACAGGGCGCAGAGGCCGGAGGCCAGCGAGAAGAGCGTGACGCAGGCGACCATCAGCTTCTTGCGGCCCACCCGGTCGGCGATCGTCCCCGCGGTCAGCGCGCCGATCAGCATGCCGAAGGTGGCGTAGCTGCCGAGGTCGCCCGCCCGGTCCGGGGTGAGGCCGAGGGACTTCTCGGCCAGCATGTGCGGCAGTACGGAGCCGTAGATGAACATGTCGAGGCCGTCGAAGAGCACGGCCAGCCAGCACAGGCCCAGGACGAGGAGGGCCATTCTGCTGCCGCGTGCGGACAGGGCGAAGGAGGAAGAGGAGGGGGACATCGTTGTTCCTCTCGTCCAGGAGTCGGGTGCCTGGAGGGGATTCGGGAGGTGGGTCGCACGCGACTCGTGCGGCTGACCCCGTGGTGCGCTCGACGCTAGAAATCCCCTCCATGATTGTCAACGTTTTTGTCAACAATCACAGGAACCGGCGGCGTGGCAGCCTACGGAGCGGACA
The DNA here is from genome assembly GCF_003024195.1 of Streptomyces dioscori. Taxonomy (GTDB): domain Bacteria; phylum Actinomycetota; class Actinomycetes; order Streptomycetales; family Streptomycetaceae; genus Streptomyces; species Streptomyces dioscori. The sequence continues at coordinate 119,219 of NZ_KZ679048.1, read as the reverse complement.
CCGGCGGAGTGCCGTGCGTGTGGAAGGACTCGATGGTCTTCAGACCCCACGCCTGGCCCTTCTTGCGCTCGTTCTCCGTCCAGGTGACCAGCGGCCAATCGGGGGCCAGCACCAGGCGCGTGAGCGGGTTGCACAGTTCGATCCGGTTGCCGCCGGGCTCGTACACGTACAGGAAGAACGTCTGCTGGATGGCGTGCTTGTGCGGGCCCGTCTCAATGAACACACCGGTGTCCAGGGCGAGATCGGCGGCCCGCAGGATGTCCTCGCGGGTGTCCGTGGCGAACGCGATGTGGTGCAGGCGCCCAGTCGAGCCGGTCCAGTCCTCGGTGTAGACGACGTCGTACGACTTGCTGCTGAAGGTCAGCCACTGGGCGGCGATCCTGCCGTCGTCGAGCTGGATCTGCTCGGTGGGGCGGGCGCCGAGCACTTCGTGGACGAAGTCGCCGTTCGAACCGACGTCGGCGGCAAGGAAGTTGACGTGGTCCAGACGGCGTACGCCGACGCCGTGGCCGGGCTTGGCCTGCGGCTGGTTCTTCAGGCCCGGCTTCAGCCCGTCAGGCGCCCGGTACCACTCGCTCTCCCAGTAGAGGGCGATCTCGTGGCCGTCGGGGTCGGTGGTGACGTACAGCGGGCCGAGGCCCGGTTCGTCCTCGACCCAGCGGCCGGTGCGGCCGGCGCGCTCGGCCTCCTCGACCCGGCGCCGGAGCGCCTCCTCGCTGGAGGCGCGCAGCGCGGTGCGGCGGATGCCGGACGTGTCGTGCGCGGTCAGGACGAGGCTGTGGTGCTCGTAGTCGTCCCAGGTCCGCAGGTAGACCGAAGTCCCGTCCGCCGAGCGGCCGTTCTCGGTCAGGCCGAGGTACTGGGTGAAGAACCGGACACTGGCGTCCAGGTCGGGGGTGAGCAGTTCGACGTGCCCGAGGTGGGCGATGTCGCCGAGCGGCGGGGCCATGAGGACTCCTCAGGGGTGGTGTGCGGCTCAAGGGAGTTGCGCGGCGCAGAAGTGGAACGCGGCGCAGGGGTGATACGCGGCGTAGAGGCGGTGCACGGCTCAGAAGCGATGCGCGGCTCAGAAGTGGTGCGCGAGTCAGAGGCGGTGTGCGGCTCAGGCGGGCCTGGGGAAGACCGTGCCGTCGAAGATCTTGCGTGCGGTACGGACGACGGCGGTGCGCCGGGCGACCGGGAGGGCGTCGGCAGGGGCCTCCGCGAGGGCCGTCTCGATGTCGAGGAAGCCGGTGGGGTGCTCGATACGCATCCGGTCCCCGTGCTCCGGCACGCTCGCCACCCCCTCGCCGACCCCGCCCTCGATACGCAGCCCCGCGGCGACACTCGCCGCACCCAGGACCCCGATCGAGGTGTGGCAGCGCACGGGTATGAAGGTGCGCGTCATGACCGCGCCGCCGTCCGACGGGGGTGCGAGCAGGCTGAGTTTGGGCACGGTGGTGTCCTCCACATCACCCAGACCCATCAGTTTCCCGGCCGCCAGCCTGATCTCCCTTAGCCGTGCGGCGAGTTGACGGTCCGCCTCCAGCACGGCGGGCTCCTCGTAACCGGTGACGCCGAGCGAGGCGGCCGCGATCAGTACGGTCGGCATGCCGTTGTTCACGCAGGTCACCGGGGTGCCGGCGACGACGTCGCGCGCACGGCCGGTCGGCAGCAGTGGACCGGTCCCCGGCGGGAACTCGATGACCACCGGCGCGGCGGACCCCGGTACGCCGGAGATCTCGGCGGAGAACTCCGCCGAACCTGAGTAGTCGACACGCCCGCCCGGAGTGGGGAACTCCGCGACGGCGAGGTCCCCGGTGTTCAGCATGCGGATCCGTACGGAGGTGCGCTCGCCGTCCGTCGGGACCAGACCGCGCTCCACGGCGAAGGGGCCCACGCCGGCGAGGAGGTTGCCGCAGTTCTGACGGTCACTCACCTCGGGTTTTTCGACGCCGACTTGGAGGAACAGATAGTCGACGTCCGCCTCCGGGTCGGCGGACACGGAGACCACCGCGACCTTGCTGGTCAGGGGATGCGCACCGCCCAGGCCGTCGATCTGCCGCGGGTCGGGGCTGCCCATGATCCGCAGCAACAGGGCGTCGCGCGGGGCGGGTTCGACGGGCAGGTCCCCGGCAAGGAAGTAGGCGCCCTTGGAGGTGCCGCCACGCATGAGCATGCAGCGCACCTCGTCGGTACGGGCTGCCGCGGGCGCCTGCGGACGGGGACCGGCAGCGGCGTTCACGACCCGGCTCCGTCCCGCTCGCCGTCCCGCTCTCCATCCCGTTCGGCTGCGCGCTCCCGCTCGTACGCGTCGTACGACTGGTAGGAGACACCGAGGCGTACGAGGGTCTCGCGCAGGCCGTAGCGGTCGAGGCCGAGCTGGCCCTCCTGGAAGGCGGCGCGGGCCCCGGCCTCCTTGAGCTCGCGGGCCTCGGACGCCTCAGCCGTGCGGCGGGCCCGCTCCCGGGGTACGCACACCACGCCGTCGTCGTCGGCGATGATCACGTCGCCGGGCCGGATGACCTGGCCGCCGACGACCACCGGCACGTTGACGCTGCCGCCGGTCGCCTTGACCGTGCCCTGCGGGCTGACCGCGGCGGACCAGGCGGGGAAGCCCATCTCCCGCAGTTCCACGGTGTCCCGGACACCGGCGTCGATGACCAGACCGCGCACTCCGCGACGCTGCAGCGCGGTGGCGAACAGCTCGCCGAACATGCCGTCGGTGGAGGGCGAGGTGGTCGTGACGACCAGGATGTCGCCCTCGCCGCACTGCTCGACGGCCGCGTGGATCATGAGGTTGTCGCCGGGCCAGGAGAGCACCGTGACCGCGGTGCCCGCGACCCGGGTGTCCTGCTGGATCGGGCGCAGGTGGGTGCCGAGCAGGCCGGTGCGGCCCATCGCCTCGTGCACGGTGGCGACTCCGTAGGCGGCGAGCGCCTCGACGTCCTTCGCTTCCGCCTTCGGCGGGTCGGTGACGATCACACCGCTCATGCCAGCTCCCCTGTGACCTGCGGGTAGGGCCGCATGTACGCCTCGGCCATGGTCTTGTGTGCCAGACCCAGATTGGGTCCGGCGTTGCGCTTCAGCTGGACACCGCGGCGGACGGCGAGGTCCGTGTAGTAGTCCCACAGGTGCTGCTGGGCGGCGAGGCACTCCATCGCCTTGCGCTTGGTCTCCCAGACCTCGGAGATGTCGAGGAGGACCTGCGGCTTGAAACCGCACATCTCGGGCTGGTGCGGCTCGAAGAAGAACACCGGCGGAGCGCCGATGATCTCCCCCTCGGCCGGGTAGCCGATGGCCTGCGCGAGGACGCGCGCGTCCAGGGCCATGCGGGCGGCGGCCGGGTGGTCGCCGTTGTAGGGGTCGTCGAGCGGGTGGGTGAGCACGACGTCGGGCTGGGCCGCGCGGTAGACGCCCACCAGACGGTCGGTCAACTCCGGGGTGACGGTCAGGGGGTAGTCGCCGGCGTCGAAGAAAACGACCTCGGCGCCGAGCGCGGCGGCTGCCGCCTCCGCCTCGGCGCGGCGGATCCCCTTGATCTCCTCCAGGGACTTGCCCGCGCGCCACGCCTTCGCGGACTCGCCGCGCTCGCCGTAGGTCAGACAGGCGATGGTGACCTTCTCACCGCGGGCGGCGGCGAGGGCGATGGCTCCTCCCGCCCGCCACACGAAGTCCCCGGCATGAGCGGTGACGACGAGCGTCGACCGTGGGGGGTTGGGCGCGTTGCCGTGGGTCATACCTGCGATCTCCTTGCTGGACAGGCCGGTTGACCCACCCCGCGGCGTCATGCACGCGTTACGTCATTCACGCAGCGCGTCGATCACACCCGCGAGGTGGGAGCGGACGGCCTCCTCGGCCGCCTGCGGGTCCCTGGCCCTGATCGCGTCGATCATGGCCAGGTGCTCACTCAGGGATTTCTGGGGGCGCCCCGGGCGCAGCGCCAGCTGGAAACGGTGGCGTACCAGCTGGGCGTTGAGCCGTTCCAGGAGTCCCACGGCCACCTGTTGGCCGCTGAACTGCCTGATGTGGGCGTGCAGTTCGTGGTTGAGGTCGGAGTAGGTCACCGGTTCGCCGTCGGCGACTGCCTTGGACATCGCCTCGCCCAGGGCGGTCAGCTGGTCCAGCTGCTCGTCGGTGGCCTCGACGGCGGCCTTGCCCGCGCACAGTCCTTCCAGGACCATGCGGCACTCGGTGATGGCGACCGCTTCCTCCACGGTCACCACCCGGACGCGTGAGCCGCGGTTGCGGATGCGTTCGACCAGGCCTTCCGACTCCAGCTCGATCAGGGCTGCGCGGACACTGGCCCGGGTGACTCCGAACTGCTCGGCGAGCTCGTTCTCCACGAGGCGTTGGGCCGGGGCCATGTCGCCTTGCAGGATGGCTTGCCGCAGCTGCGCCAGCGCGTGCTGTCTGGCTTGCTCTCCGGTGCTCGGACGGGCTTCTTTCGGCATGTGTGCCCTCCCTGAGTGAGTGCGTGTCGAACCTAAATCTAGTCGAACAACATTGTCAACAATTTTGTTCGTGATCTAGTCACGCGCCTCTCCGGCAACGGGAAAAGGGCCCCGTTGCCGGGGCCCAGCACCTGCCTGCGGGTAGTCCGTCCCCTGCGACCCGGTGGGGGCGGATCGCGCAGTTCCCCGCGCCCCTAAAAACCACCAGCGCCAGAGGCGCCCCCTAAGGGGCGCGGGGAACTGCGCGACCAGCCACAACGAACCCGCACCCAACCACAACCAGTCGCCACACGGCGCCCCTCAGGGGCGCGGGGAACGGCGCGGGCACCCCCCACCCACCCGCACGCCACGACGGCCAGTCGCAACGCGGCGCTTCAGGGGCGCGGGGAACGGCGCAATCCTTTAGGTGAGCCACAACGAGCCCGCAGCCGACGACGGCCAGTCGTCACACAGGGAAACCCGGACTCCGCCGAACCCCCCGCCCCGCGTCCACCGCGAACACCTCGCACCCCGAGCGCCCCGCGGCCCACTCCACCCCCGCCGCCCCCATCGCGAACCCCGCCGTCGCCACCGCGTCCGCCTCCGTCAGCGTGGACGCGACCACGGTCAGGCTGAGCAGCCCGGTCGCCGGCAACCCCGTACGGCCGTCGAAGATGTGGTCGCCGCGCTCGTACCGCCCGGAGGTCGCCACCGCCCCGTCCGTGACCTCCACCACCGCGCAGACGCGATCGGCCCGCTCCGGATGCCGTATGCCGATCCGCCAGGGCCGGCCCCCCGCGACCACGTCACCGCCGGCGTTGAGGCAGAACGTGGTCACCCCGGAAGCCCGGAGCAGTTCCGCCCCACGCTGGACCGCCCAGCCCTTGACCATGGCGCACGGATCGAGCCCCCGGCCGGGCAGCCGCACCTGGAAGGCGCCGCCGCTCTCGATCCGGTACAGCTCGCACAGGCCGAGGACTTCGACCAGTTCCGGACTCAGCTCGTCGTCCGCCAGCTCGCCCCGGTCCAGCCGGGACACCTCGCTGTCGGGCAGGAAGGGGCTGAACCGCGCGTCGACCTCCCGCAGCCACGCGAACACCCGGTCCGCGGCGTCGACGGCGTCCCGGGCGGGGACACCGTCCTCGATCCGCAGGGAGATCGGCAGCCCCATGATGTGCTCGACCCGATGAACCAGGCCGGTCACGGCGGCTTCGACACTGGGTACGGTCACCGCCATCAGCCCCTCGCGTCGAGCGCCGCCTGCAGCGACTCGACGTACCCCTCGCTCGTGATGGTGGCCCCGGACACCGTGTCGACGTCGGCGCTCTGCGCCTCAAGCGTCGACGCGATCAGCTTCGGCACGGCCGCCTCGGTCTGCGGATGGTTCGGCTGCTGCAGCATCCGTACCGAACCGATGCTGTCGCCGTCAAAGGTGACCTCGACCTGGACGGTGCCCTTCTCGGTGTTCACCGCGGACCCCGGCACCACCTGGGACGCGGTGGCCGACGCGGACGGCGAGGAGGAGGCCGCCGCGGCGGACTTCGCCTGCGCGTCGATGGCCGCCTGCAGCGACTCCCGGTATCCGTCGCTGGTGATCGTCGCGCCGGACACCGTGTCGACGTCGGCGCTCTGCGCCTCAAGCGTCGACGCGATCAGCTTCGGCACGGCCGCCTCGGTCTGCGGATGGTTCGGCTGCTGCAGCATCCGTACCGAGCCGATGCTGTCGCCGTCGAAGGTCACCTCGACCTGGACGGGACCCTTCTCGGTGTTCACCGTCGTGCCCTTGACCACCTGGGACGAGCCGTCCCCGGAGGAGGACGCGGAGGGCGTCGAGGCGGGCGCCGAGGCCTCGGTGGTGGTCGTCGCGCCGTCCGAGGGGGCGTAGCGCCACACCGGGATCAGGCCCGCGACGCTCAGGACCAGGACAGGTATTGCTCGCTTCACGATGTCTCTCTCATCCTCATCCCGCTCACGATGTCTCTCAGCCCGCCAGGCTGAAGCGCTCGAAATGGATCTGCGGCTTGGGTACGCCCAGCTCGCGCAGGCTGCCGAGGACCGCGTTCATCATCGGCGGGGGCCCGCACAGGAACACGTCACGGTCGCCGATGTCCGGGACGAGCCGGGCCAGCTCGGCCGGGGCCAGCTTGTCGGGGCTGACAGGACCGGACACCAGGTGCAGTTCGGCGCCCTTGGCGTGGGCGAGTTCGCGCAGTTCCTCGTACAGGACCGCGTCCCGGTCGGAGCCCACCCGGTAGATGACCACGGCGTGCCCGTGCACTTCCTCCAGCAGGGCCCGGATCGGCGTGACACCGACGCCGCCGGCGATGAGTACGGCCTCGGGGCGGGTGCGGTGCATCGCGGTGAAGGCGCCGTACGGGCCCTCGGCGAAGACCCGCGTGCCCACCTTGAGGTGCCGCAGGGCGGCGGTGCCGTCACCGGCCGTCTTGGCGGTGAGCCGCAGCGAGCGGCCGTCGGGGGCCGCCGACAGGGAGAACGGGTTGGCCTGCCACCAGCGGTCCTTGGTGAGGAACCGCCACAGGAAGAACTGCCCGGCGCGGGCCGGCAGCCGGTCGAGGTCGCGTCCCGTGATGTGGACGGAGACGACGGTGTCGGACTCGGGCACCACGGCGGAGACCCGCAGCTGGTGGCGCGTGTTCCGCCACAGCGGCAGCACGACCCGGCCGAGGAGCACCGCGCCGAGGGCGACGCCCCACAGCACGTACCAGTACGTCGTGGCGGCGGACGACGCGGTGAACGTCGTACCGGCCGCGACCTGGTGCGTGAACGCCAGCACCACGGCGACGTACGTGTACAGGTGGATGAAGTGCCAGGTCTCGTACGCGAGCCTGCGGCGGGCGAAGCGGGCCGAGACCCCGCCGATCACGAGGATCAGGCCGAGCGCGACGATCGCGCGGAACACGCCCTCGACGGTCTGCCCGAGGTCCACGAGCTGGTTCACCGGGTCCATCGAGGACGACTGGGCGTAGCCGAAGGTGATGAAGACGGCGTGCCCGAGCAGGGTGAAGAGCAGGCCGAAGCCGACCCAGCGGTGCCAGGAGGTCAGCCGGTCCATGCCGATCCGGCGGTCGAACCACGGCAGCCGGGCGACCAGCAGCAGCTGGAAGGCCATCAGGAGCGCGCCGTACAGGCCGGCGAGTCTGCCCAGCACGATGAGGGCGTTCGAGGCGAAGCCTGCCTGGATGAAGAACACGGTCACCACGACCACGTTCAGGGCCAGCACGCCGTACAGGCCGGCGCGGGCCACCGTCTTGGGGCGCACCGCCGCGGTCGGCGGCGGAACGGTCGTCTGGACAGTCGTCACGGACGGCAACTCCTTGATCGGGTCCTCGGACCCCTGATCAGGGTCCTGGATCCCTCATTCGGGTCCTGGGACTCCGAGCCTGCCTCGCCAACCCTGTCGTTTTCCTGTCGATGAACTTTCAAGTGTTTATCGATCCGGTCCCGGAGCGCCCTCGCCCATGACGCATTCGGCCACGTGAAGCACTATGGGCACGTGGAAAAAGTACGACTTCTCGTCGTGGACGACGACCCGCCCATCGCCGACCTGGTCGCGACGGTCGCCCGCTACGAGGGCTGGGAGGCGGTCACCGCGAACTCCGGTGAGGAGGCGCTGCACCGCGCCGCCGAGTTCCATCCGGACATCGTGGTGCTCGACCTGATGCTGCCGGGGCTCGACGGCTTCGCCGTCCTGGACCGGCTGCGCCTGTCGGGGACGATGGTCCCGGTGGTCTTCCTGACCGCCCGGGACGGTGTGGCGGACCGGGTCGCGGGCCTCACCCGGGGCGGTGACGACTACCTCGTCAAACCGTTCGCGGTGGAGGAACTCATGGCCCGGCTGCGGACCGTGCTGCGCCGCAGCGCGGGACCCGCCTTCCAGCGGTCCGTGCTGGCGGTGGCGGACCTGACGATGGACGAGGACACCCGCGAGGTGCGCCGCGGCGAGCGGCTGCTGACACTCACCCCGACCGAGTACGAGGTGCTGCGCTATCTGATGCGCAAGTCGCCGACGGTACTCACCAAGGCCCAGATCCTCGACCACGTCTGGGAGTACGGCTTCGGGGGCCGCTCGAACGTGGTGGAGCTGGTCATCAGCCGGCTGCGCCGCAAACTCGACGGCGACCCCGACACGACGACCGGCGACGACAAGGACGACGAGCCGCAGCTGATCCACACCGTACGGGGCGTCGGATACGTCGTCCGGCAGGTCGCCGAGTGATCGGCAGGCTCCGCGACACCTACCGCAGGCTCCGCCTCGGCACCCGGCTCGCGCTCGGCATGGGCGTGCTCTCGCTGGTCGTCTTCGCCGTGGTCGGCACGGCGCTGTCGACGTACATGCGGGACTATCTGGAACGCCAGCTCAACGACCAGATGAAGCTCGTCCAGACCACCCAGTCCAAGGACGCCCAGGCGCACGGCACGGTGGAGCGCCGGCCCTACTACGGCTGGTACACCGCGGTGTACGACGTCTCGGGCGACTCCGCCGTGCTCCGCAAACCCAGTGACGTACCGAAGGACACCGTCGAGCTCACCTCCTTCGCCGAGTCGCTGGCCGAGGCGGGGGCGACGGAGATGTCCCACACCACACGCATCGAGGACGAGGGCGCGTACCGGCTGCGTGCCTGCAAGATCGGCCAGGGCGTCGTGCTGGTCACCGCGGCGCCGCTGGAGGACATCGAGGACACCATGGACCAGCTCGTCACGGTCCAGGTCGTCGCGTTCGCCCTCGCGCTGCTCGGCCTCGTGGTGTTCGGGCGCGCGGTGCTGCGCCGCGGTCTGCAGCCGCTCAGCGACATGGCGCACACCGCCCGCGGCATCACCTCGCACGACTTCACCGACTCGGCCCGGCTGCCGGTGCGCGCCGACCGCGGCAACGGCGGCCCGGAGGTCGAGGAGCTGCGCACCGCGTTCAACACCATGCTGGAGCACATCGACGACTCCCTCGCCGTCCGCACGGAGGCCGAGCAGCGACTGCGCCGCTTCGTCGCGGACGCCTCGCACGAGCTGCGTACGCCCCTGATGTCGGTACGCGGTTACGCGGACCTCTTCCAGTACGCGGCGGCCAACGAGCCCGGCGAGCGGGACAAGCACCTGGCCAGGCTGCGCGCCGAGGCCGCCCGGATGGGTGTGCTCCTCGACGATCTGCTGCTGCTCGCCCGCCTGGACGCCGCGGAGGTGGAAGCGCCGCTGCGGCTGGAGGACGCCGACCTCGCGGAGCTGGTGCGGCAGGCCGCGGACGCCTTCCGGGCCACCCACGCGGACCGTCCGCTGACCGTGACGACCGCGTCCGGCCCGGTGCGGCTGCGGCTCGACGTCCTGCGTATCCGGCAGGTCCTCGACAACCTCCTCACCAACGCCGCCGTGCACACCCCCGCCGGCACCGAGGTCGCCGTGGAGGTGTCCGTCTCGTCCGGGGCGGCCGTCGTGCGGGTCACCGACTCCGGGCCCGGCATCCCGGCCGCCGACCAGGAGCGCGTCTTCGACCGCTTCTTCCGGATCGACAAGGCCCGCAGCCGGGACCGTGGCGGCAGCGGCCTGGGCCTCGCGGTGGCCCGCTCCCTGGTCCGGGCCCACGGCGGCACCATCGACGTACGGAGCCGGCCGGGGACGACGACGTTCACGCTGACGATCCCGCTGGTCCGCGACACCCCCTGAGGGCGGTGCCGTGCCCCTGCCACCGGCCTCCGACTCATCGGCAACTCCCCTTCCCCTATGGGCCGTTGACGCCTCCTGGCCCTACGCTCTCCCCCGGCTGCCCGGTCGCGTTCACGGGAACCGGAGGGCACTGCCCCGGCATCGGTAGGTGTACGAGGTGCGGGCTTCAGGGCGTGGGCATGGGGGTGGGGATGTGGCACGGGCGAGGCGACTGCGGGTGTGCGGAATTCTTACGGCGGTGAACCCCTTACTCGTCGGCTCCTTACTCGTCGGCTCCGTGCTCGTCGCCGGGTGCACCGCCGGGAACGACGGCCACGACGGCCACGGCGACGGGCCGGGGACACGGTCCTCCGCGACCGAGCGCGCGGAGGAGGGCGGGCAGGGCGACGGCTCCCCCGAGGCCGGGACGGACGCCCCGGCCGCCGCCTCCGGATCGTCGCTCGAAACGCTGACCGACCCGGCCAAGTACCCCACCACGGCCGCCCAGGGGCAGGCCGTCATCGGTCGGCTGATCCCCGACGCGGCCCTGTTCGGTGCGGACGTGCGGCCGGCCGTGCCCTACGAGGCCGCCCCCGGGCACTGGTCGCACCTCACGGAGAACTGCGCGTGGCAGCTTGAGAAGACGCCCGGGGACGTGCTGGCCACGCGGACCCGCTACTTCTGGCTGCCCGCCGAGAAGAACGGCGGCAAGGGGGCGGTACGGCTGTCCACGACGATCACCGTGCACCGCACCGCCCTGGACGCCGCGTGGGAGCAGGCCCGGATGCTGGAGGAGGCGCTCGGCTGCCGGGAACAGGTCCTGCGGCCGGGCGAGCGGCTGACGAACCTCTACTCGTACGCGTTCGGGCAGGGCGAGGGCGGCAACGCCGACCTCGACGACTCCCTGCTGGAGACCGGTGAGTGCCGCAGCGAGACCCGCGGCGGACCGTACCCGTACTTCTGGCGGCAGGCCGCGCTCGGTCCCGTGGTGATGTCGGCGTCCGCGTGCGGCGGCGAAGGACGCACCACGGACGAGGTCCAGACGCTCGTCCGCGACTCGCTGGTACGGGTGGTGGTGCGGACCGAGAAGGAGATCGGGCGCGACAAAGCACCTGATGAAGGGCCTGGTGCAGGGCCTGATACGGGATCTGGCACGGAGCCCGGTACGCCGGAGCCCGGTACGAAGGGTGGTTCGTGATGGAGCGGTTGGTGACCTCCGACACCTCGCACCTGGCCGGGTACCGGCTGCTGGGACGGCTGGGCGCGGGCGGCATGGGCGTCGTCTACCTGGCCCGCGCCACCGGCGGGGACCTCGCCGCGGTGAAGGTGATCCAGCCCGAGTACGCCGAGGAGCCCGACTTCCGGGCGCGCTTCCGCCGGGAGGCGGCCTCCGCGCGGCAGGTGGACAGCCCCTGGGTGGTGCCGGTGCTGGGCGCCGACGTCGAGGCCGAAGCGCCCTGGCTGGCCACGGCGTTCGTACCGGGCCCCTCGCTGGCCGAGGCGGTCGCCCTGTGCGGGCCCCTGCCGGTCAGGGCGGCACGGGTGCTGGGCAAGGTCCTGGCGCGGGCGCTGGGGGCGGTGCACCGCGCGGGGCTGGTGCACCGGGACGTCAAACCGGGCAACATCCTGCTGGCCCCCGACGGGCCGCGCCTGATCGACTTCGGTATCGCGCGCCCCACCGCGGCCGACGCGACCGAGCTGACCTCGGAGCTGATGGTCGTCGGCACCCCCGGCTTCCTCTCCCCCGAGCAGGCGCGGGCCCAGCCGGTCACGCCCGCGAGCGACGTGTTCGCCCTGGGCTGCGTACTGGCGTACGCGACCACGGGCCGGCTGCCGTTCGGCGGCGGCGCGGTGGACGCCGTCCTGTACCGCACGGTGCACGACCGGCCCGCGCTGGACGGCGTCGAGGACACCGCGCTGCGGGACCTGCTGGAGCGCTGCCTCGCCAAGGACCCGTCGGCACGGCCCTCGGCCGACGAGATCGACACCCTCCTTCCGGAGGACGCTCCTCCGAGGGCCGTCGACTGGCTGCCGGACCCGGTGGTGCGGATGGTGGTCGACCGGTCCGCGGAGATGCTGGCCCTGCCCGGCATCGAGCCGACCGAGGTTCCCCCGTCCGCCTCCGACGCACCCCCGGCTCGAACCACCGCCGACCGCGCGGCGCCCGCGCGGCGGCGGATCCTGCTGGCCGGCGGTGCCGCTCTGCTGGCCGCCGGCGGTGGCACCGCGGCCTGGGCGGCGCTGCGCGAGGACGGCGGGTCCGCGGCGGGCAGCGGCACACGCCCCTGGGTCCTCGGCCTGCACGCGGACCTCAGCGGGCCGCGGAAAGCGGCCGGGCGGGCCCAGGAGCGGGGCGTGCGGCTGGCCGTCGAGGAGTACCGGGCCCGCCGCAAGAGACCGTTCCCGCTCGAACTGGACGTCGTCGACGACCGCGGCCGGAGTGCGGACTCCCTGCGCGGCGCCCAGCGGCTGACCGGTGACCGCGATGTTCTCGCCGTCATCGGACCCACCGGCGCGGAGTCCGTCACCGCCGCGCTGGAGGTGTACGAGGGAGCGGGGCTGCCCCTGCTCAGCGTCTCCGAGCTGTCGTTCAGCGCCGCCCAGGACGTCCTGCTGGCCCCGGCCCGCTGCTACTTCCGTACCGCGCCGCTCGCCGCGTACACCGCCTACGCCACCATCCCGGAACTGCGTGCCCAAGGGGTACGCCGTCCGGGCCTGCTGGCCGACCGGGCGGGCCGCGTCCCGGGCTGGGAACTGGTCACGGCCGCCCGGAACGCCGCCGACACCGTGCGCAGCGATCTGTACATCCGTGCCGTACCGGCCACCGCGACGGATCCCGGGGCCGTGGTCGCCGACATGCTCGACCACGGGGTGGACGGCGTGTTCTACACGGGCACCGCCGAACGCGCGGGCTCGGTGGCGCGGGCCCTGGCGCGACGGGGCTTCACGGGGCCGCGCTTCCTCGATCCGTCCTCGGCGACGGCAGCCTTCACCGCCGCGGCACAGGAGAAGGCGGACGGCTGGCAGGCTCTGGCCCCGTACATCTCCCCGAAGGCTGCCCCCGTCCGGGACTTCGCCGCCGCGCACCGGCGCCGCTACGGCAGCGCTCCGGAAGTCTGGGCGGCCGAGGCCTACGACACCGCACGCCTCGTCATCGACCGGCTCACGGCACTGGCCGCGGGAGGCTCCCGGCCGAGCCGCGCCCAGCTCACCGCGGCCCTCACCCGGGCGCGGTTCAAGGGCATGCTCACCACCTACTCCTTCGACAAGGAACTGCAGCTGAAGGCAGTCGGCGTCCACCGCTACCGGGCCGAGGGCGGGCGGTTCGTCTACGCCGGTACCGCCGGCCTGGCCGGCTGAACGCGGGAACCGGCCGATGCGGGCACTCACCGCGCAGGACCCCGACACCCTGGGCGGGCACCGGCTGCTGGCCCGGCTCGGCTCCGGCGGCATGGGCACGGTGTATCTGGCGCGGAGCCCCGCCGGGGCCCTCGTGGCGGTGAAGGTGATCCGCGCCGAACACGCGGCCGACCCCGCCTTCCGTGCCCGCTTCCGCAGGGAGGTGCGGCTGGCCTCGGGGCTCGAAGGGCGCTGGGTGGTGCCGGTGACCGCTGCCGACGCCGACGCACAGGCACCCTGGCTGGCCACCGCGTTCGTACCCGGCCCCTCCCTCGCCGAAGCCGTCGACGCGCACGGCGCCCTGCCTCCCTCCACCGTGCTCACCCTGGGCGCCCGCCTGGCGCAGGCGCTGAGCGGGATCCAGGCTGCCGGTCTGGTGCACCGGGACGTCAAGCCCGGCAACATCCTGCTCGCCCTCGACGGGCCGCGGCTGATCGACTTCGGCATCGCCTCCGGCGCGCTCGCCACCGCGCTGACCGCGCCGGACGCGGTGATCGGCACGCCCGGCTATCTCTCCCCCGAGCAGACCCGGGCGCATGGCGGCGGCGACGGCGACCCGGCGGGTCCGGCGAGCGACGTGTTCTCGCTGGGCTGTGTGCTGGCCTACGCCACGACCGCACGCCGTCCGTTCGGCACCGGCGACGCGGCGTCCGTCCTGTACCGGACCGTGCACGAACAGCCCGACCTCGCGGGCCTCGGACAACTCCCGCCTCCGGTGGGCGAAGCGGTCGCACGCTGTCTGGCCAAGGACGCGGGGCGCCGGCCGACCGCCGCGGAACTGCGCGACGTGCTCGTCGCCCACGGCGGCGACATCGGCGACGGCGTCGGCATAGGCATAGGCATAGGCATAGGCGGTGATATGAGCGGCGGCGGCACCGGGAGCCCGCGCGACTGGCTGCCGCCCGTGGTGCTGCGGCTGGTGGCCGAGCGGTCCGCCCGCGCCCTGGATCCGCCGCCCCGCCGGAGCGGCCCGGACCCCGCGTCCGCGTCCGCCTCCGCCCCGACCTCCGACAGGGCGTCCGGCGGACCCTTCGGGCCCTCCCGTCGCCGCCTCCTCGGCGTCTCCGCCGGGGTAGTCGCGGCCGTCGGCGGCACCGGTGTCGGCGCCGTCTGGCTGACGCGCCGTACGCGGGCGACCGGCGGCGCGCCCCGCGCCCGGCCGACCCGCACCCTCGCGCTGCACGCCGCCCTGACCGGCGGGCAGCGGGCGACCGGCACGGCGCACGAGCGCGGAGCACGGCTCGCCGTCGCGGCCCACAACGCCCGTGCCGACGCCCCCTTCCGCCTCGCGCTCAGGACCGTCGACGACGGCGGGGTGCCGGACAGGGCCCGGGACGCGGCCCGCGCGGTCGCCGCCGACCCCGCGGTCCTCGCGGTGATCGGCCCGACGACCGAGGCGACCGCACGGGCCGCGTCTTCGGCGTACGCCGCCGCGGCCCTGCCCGTGGTGGTGGTGTCGGTCGACATCGACGCCGCCGGGCTGTCCACGACCGACCTGCGCACGCTGTGCGCGACCCGGCCGCCCGGTACCTACCGGCATCTGCCGATCCTCGACTATCTGCACCGGGTGCACCCCGTCACGCGTACCGCGGTCATCGAGGACCTGCGGGCGGACGACACGGTGGCGGGACTCGTGCGCGACCTGCTCGAAGTCCCGCCCCGCCGCGAGCAGGGGGGCACGGCCACCCGGCACACCGTCGCCGCGGGCACCGCGGAGTTCGGCCCCGTCGTCGCCGCCGCGCTGGCCGCCCGGCCGGGGGCGATCGTGTACGCGGGCACCTCGCCCGGCCGGGGCGCTGCCTGCGCCCGTGCCCTGGCGGACGCCGGATTCACCGGTCCGCGGGCGACGATCGAGCCCGTGATGCGGCCAGCCTTCCTCACCGGGGCGGGCGGGGCGGCGGAGGGCTGGCTGTTCGAGGCGCCGTACACGCGGGCGCAGTCGGCGAAGTCCCGGACCGCCGTTCAGTTCACCGCGGCGCACCGCGAGCGCTACGGCACGGATCCGGCGCCGTGGGCCGCCGAGACCTACGACGCGGTGGGACTGCTGAGCCGTGCGCTGACGGATCTGGGGAGCGGTGGCGATGTCACACCGGGGCGGGTCGCCGACCGGTTGTTCCGGCTCAGCTATGACGGGATCGCCAAGCGGATCCGGTTCCGTGATGGGGCGGGGCATCAGCTCGTGGGTGAGAAGGCCGGGTTTCTCTACCGGGTGGAGGGTGGTGGGTTCCGCTATCTGGGTCGGCATGACCAGGTGGTGGTGGCGGCGGACGGGAGTTGAAGCGGTTCCCGCCGGGTGGGTTCGGTCGTCCATCGGCTGCGGGAGCGTGGGGGCTGGTCGCGCCGTTCCCCGCGCCCCTAACGGGCGGGGACCGCGGGCTTCGTTCTCGGGTGCGGGAACGTGGGGGCTCGTCGCGCCGTTCCCCGCGCCCCTTACGGGCGGGGACCGCGGGCTTCGTTCTCGGGTGCGGGGCCGTGGGGGTCGGCCGCGCCGTTCCCCGTGCCCCTTACGGGCGGGGGCCGCGGGGGTCAGGTTGTTCGGTAGAGGGCTGTGAGTAGTTCTGTTACCGCCGGGGCCGTCGGGTGGGGGTCGTCTCGCCACCAGGCCAGGCGGACCGCGATCGGTTCGGCGTCCCGGACCGGTCGGTAGACGATCCCCGGGCGCGGGTACTGGTGCGCGGTCGACTCCGCGGTCATCCCCACGCACCGGCCCGTGGAGATCGTCGTCAGCCAGTCGTCGATGTCGTGGGACTCCCTGGTCTCCGGACGGGCGTCCGGTGGCCACAGTTCCGTCGTGGTGGTCCCGGTCCGCCGGTCGACCAGCAGGACGCGTCCGGCGAGGTCGGCCAGCCGGACCGAACGGCGCCGGGCCAGCGGGTCGTCGGACGCCATGGCGCACAGCCGCCGTTCCAGGCCGACGATGACCGAGTCGAAGCGGCGTTCGTCCAACGGCCGCCGTACGACGCTCAGTTCGCAGGTGCCCTCGGCCAGTCCGGCGGTCGCGGAGTTGGCGCGGACCAGTTCCAGTTCGGTGGCGGGGTGGGCGGTCGCCCAGGCGCGCTGGAAGGCCAGCGTATGGCGGCCCAGCGCCGACCAGGCGTAGCCGATCCGCAGCGAGGCCTGGCCCGAGGCGGCCTCCCGGACCAGGCCCTCCACCTCGCCGAGCACCCGGCGGGCGTGCGCCACGACGCGCAGGCCCGTCGCCGTCGGGGTCACTTCCCTGGAGGTACGCCTCAGCAGCCGCACCTCCAGGGCCCGTTCGAGCGAGGCCAGGGTGCGGGACACCGCCGCCTGGGAGACACCGAGGGCGATGGCCGCGTCGGTGAAGCCGCCCTCGTCGACGATCGCGACGAGACAGCGCAACTGCCGTAGTTCCACATCCATGACTCAAGCGTATAGATGGATCCGAGGATGCATTTTGCGCATGCCCGCGACCGGCGCAGCATCGGAGCATGCACGCAGCCTCCGCGACTTCGCCGGCGTCCGCGCCCGCCCCGGCGACCGCTCAGCACGCGCCCGCGGCGCCCATGACTCCGGTGCCTGAGGGCAGGCGCGCGGCGGCCCTGCTCACCCTGCTCGGCAGCGGTCTGTCCAACCAGACCGGTGCGGCGATCGGCTCGCTGGCCTTCCCGGTCCTCGGCCCGCTCGGGGTCGTCGCGGTACGCCAGTACGTGGCCGCGCTCGCCCTGTTCGCGGTCGCCAGGCCCCCGCTGCGCTCGTTCACCAGGGCCCAGTGGTGGCCGGTCCTGCTGCTGGCCCTGGTGTTCGGGACGATGAACCTGTCCCTGTACACCGCCATCGACCGCATCGGGCTCGGGCTTGCGGTGACCCTGGAGTTCCTCGGCCCGCTCGCCATCGCGCTGTCCGCCGCGCGCCGGCGGATCGACGCCTGCTGCGCGCTGGTCGCCGCGGCGGGTGTCGTCACCCTGATGCGCCCCCAGCCGTCGGCGGACTATCTCGGCATGGGTCTCGGGCTGCTCGCCGCGGTCTGCTGGGCCTCTTACATCCTGCTCAACCGCACGGTCGGCCGCCGCGTGCCCGGGGCGCAGGGGTCCGCCGCCGCGGCGGCCGTCTCCGCGGTGATGTTCCTGCCGGTCGGCGTCGTCCTCGCGGTCCGGAACCCGCCGACCCCCACGGCTCTGGGGTACGCCGTCGCGGCGGGCGTGCTCGCCTCGGCGGTGCCGTACCTGGCGGACATGTTCACCCTGCGCCGCGTCCCCGCCGCGGCGTTCGGCCTCTTCATGAGTGTCAATCCGGTACTGGCCGGGCTGGTCGGCTGGATTGTCCTGGGCCAGAACCTGGGCCCCGTGGAGTGGGCCGCCGTCGGCGCGGTCGTGGCCGCCAACGCGCTCAGCATCCTCACCGCGCGACGCTGAGGCGGGCGGCCACGAACCCACTCCAGTGCGTCACTCGGCGTAGAACGTCGCGTCCGCCCTCGCCGTCGTCGTGTCGGCGGGCTGCGTGACGAGCAGGTACTCGTAGTGCCGGAGGTAGCTGCCCGCCACGTTGTACGACTCGAAGGAGACGCCCGCCGCGTCGGCCAGCCCGGCCCGCCGGTAGAAGCTCGCGTCGCCCTTGAAGGCCGTACTCCCGTCGTTCCTGTCCACCCACACCTCGCCGTTGCTGCGGTGGCGGAGGTAGTGGCCGGGGAAGTTCGCCGATTCGAGGGAGACGGTGCCCGTGCCGGCGAGGCCCGTCACCACCCGGAACTGCGAGTCGGCGAGGTTGGTGACGTTCGGCTCGATCTTCGCCCGGTACTCCCAGTGCCGGATGAACCGGTCGGGGAAGTTGTACGAGGAGAAGCGGACCGGGGTGACACCGTCGGCCACCGGGATGCCGAAGTTGGGTGTGCCGTCGGCGTTCCAGTACAGCTTCTGGTAACGGGTGCGCCGGTTGGGGTCGTTGAGCGGGTCGCCGCTGATGTCCTTGTAGTTGCGGTCGTGGTAGACGAGGACGTCGGACCTGCCGTCCTCGGACGTGGTGAAGGTGTTGTGGCCAGGACCGTACTGGCCGGTGGCCGTGTTGCTGGTGAAGACCGGGGTGGGCGTCTTGGCCCATGATGCCGCGTTCATCAGGTCGGCGGAGGCGGAGGCGGTCAGCAGGCCGAGGCAGTAGTTGCTGTCGGTGGCGCTCGCCGAGAAGGTCATGAAGACCTTGCCGTTCCGCTGGATGACCGCGGGGCCCTCGTTGACGGTGTGGCCGACCTTCTCCCAGGCGTTGGTGGGCCGGGAGATCATGACCGGACTGCCGCTGATGGTCCAGGGGTTGGACAGCCTGGCCAGATAGATGTTGGTGCCGTCGCCGACCGCCGGGTCGTTCTGCGCCCAGCTCAGATAGCGGGTGCTGCCGACGGTGAAGGTCGTCGCGTCCAGCGAGAAGGTGTCGAGCGGGAGGGCGATCCGGCCCTTCTCGGTCCAGGTCCCGGTCAGCGGGTTGGCGCCGCTGGTCTCCAGGACGTACGGCCGGATCTTCCAGATGTCGCTGGTGGACCCGGCGGCGAAGTAGACGTACCACTTGCCGCCGATGTAGTGGATCTCCGGCGCCCAGATGTGCGCGCCCATGTCACCACTGGCGTGCTTGGTCCAGATCGTCGTCTCGGCGGCCGTGGACAGCCCCTGGAGGGTGGTGGCCCGCCGCATAACGATCCGGTCGTACGCGGGCACGGTCGCGGTGAAGTAGTAGTAGCCGTCGGTGTGTTTGAAGATGTGCGGGTCGGCGCGCTGTTCGGCGACGGGGTTGGTGTAGGTGACGGCGGGCGAGGCGGGGGTGGCGGCCTCGGCGGTACCGGAGGCCAGAGCGGCCAGGATGACGAACAGGGCCGCCATCGTCCTTGCGAACGTACGTCTCACGGTGTTCCTCCCGGATGGGTCCACTCACAACGATTCCGACAAGCGGGGTCTCGCCCCCGCCGCCCCTGCCCGTTCCCGTCCACGCATGAGGGCTTCGCCCCCCAGACCCCCGGATTTCGGCTGCGGGTCCGGTGGGGGTTGCTCGCGCAGTTCCCCGCGCCCCCAGGCACCTGGGGGCGCGGGGAACTGCGCAAAAGGGGGCGAGGGGGCGCAGCCCCCATGCAGGGACGGGAACGGGCAGGGGCGGCGGGGGCGAAAAAAGCCCCCTACGTCTTACGGCGGGCCGTCATCGTCCGTTGGATCAGGATGAACGCACACAGCAGCACACCCGTAGCGATCTTCGTCCACCACGAACTCAACGTGCCCTCGAACTGGATCAAACTCTTGATCAGCCCCAGCACCAGCACACCGAACAACGTGCCCACCACATACCCCGACCCCCCGGTCAACAGCGTCCCGCCGATGACGACCGCGGCGATCGCGTCGAGCTCAAGCCCGGTCGCGTGCAACGGGTCACCGGACTGGATGTACAGCGTGAACAACAGCCCCGCCAACGCGGAGCAGAACCCGCTCATCGTGTACACCGCGATCTTCGTCCCGCCCTGCGGCAGCCCCATCAGCAGCGCCGACTGCTCGTTGCCGCCGATGGCGTACACCCGGCGGCCGAAGCGCGTGTAGTGCAGGACGTAGAAGGCCGCGGCCAGTACCACCAGCGAGACGATCGCCCCGATCGACAGGAACCCGCCGCCCACGGACACCTGCGCCTGGGCCATGCTGCTCACCGAGGAGTCGGTGATGGAGATCGACTCCTTGCTGATGACCAGGCACAGGCCCCGGAAGAGGAACAGTCCCGCCAGGGTCACGATGAACGGCTGGATCTCGAAGTTCTGGATCACATAGCCCATGAGGTAGCCGCCGAAGGCCCCGACGCCCAGGGCGATGGGGATGACGATCACCAGCGGCAGGCCCTGCTTCTCCACCAGCCACGCCGTGAGCATGGTGGTGAAGCCGATGACCGAGCCGACCGAGAGGTCGATGCCACCGGAGAGGATCACGAAGGTGGCACCGACGGCCGCGACCAGGAGGTAGCTGTTGTCGATGAACAGGTTCAGGAACACCTGCGTCTCGGCGAACCCGTAGTTCTGGTACCGGCTGAGGCCGATGGCGTACATCACGAGGAAGAGACCGGCCGTCACGAGGACGGGCAGGCGGCGGTCGGCGAGGACACGTGCCGCCCTGCTCGGTGTGCCGTTGGACGGCGCCTTGGGCTGCTGGGTGGTCGTGGTCATCACGACACCTCCATGGTGCGTACGGTCTCGGGCGTCGCCGCGGTGTCCGCCGGGGTCGCCGTCGACCGGTCGCCCCGCTTCCCGCCGAAGCGTCCGCCGAGGCGTCCGCCGCCGAACACCTTGGCGCGGAACTTCGGGGACTGCATCAGGCAGACGATGATGACGACGGCGGCCTTGAAGACAAGGTTGGTCTGGGTGGGCACGCCGATGGTGTAGATCGTGGTGGTGAGCGTCTGGATGACGAGCGCGCCGACGACCGTGCCGCCGATGGAGAACCGGCCGCCCAGCAGCGACGTACCGCCGATGACCACGGCGAGGATGGCGTCCAGCTCGATCCACAGACCGGCGTTGTTGCCGTCCGCGGCCGAGGTGTTGGAACTGATCATCAGGCCCGCGATGCCGGCGCACAGCGCGCAGAACACGTACACCATGATCTTGATGCGGCGGGAGCGGATGCCGACCAGGCGGCTGGCTTCGGCGTTGCCGCCGACCGACTCGACGAGCAGGCCGAGGGCCGTGCGGCGGGTCAGTGCCACGGTGACGGCGACCACGGCGGCCACCACGAAGATGGAGAAGGGCAGCGTCAGCCAGTAACCGCCGCCGATCAGCTTGTACGGCTCGCTGTTGACGGTGATGATCTGGCCGTCGGTGATGAGCTGGGCGACACCGCGGCCGGCGACCATGATGATCAGCGTGGCGATGATCGGCTGGATGCCCATCCTGGCGACCAGGAAGCCGTTCCAGAGACCGCAGACGACCGCGGCCACCAGGCCGATGCCCATCGCGAGGAGCACTCCGGAGAGCGCGTCCTGGTCGGCCTGGTCACTGATGTACGAACAGGTCAGCGCGCCGGTGATGGCGACGACGGCGCCGACGGACAGGTCGATGCCGCCGGTGGCGATGACCAGGGTCATGCCGACGGCGACCAGGATGAGGGGCGAGCCGAAGAGCACGATCGACACGAGGCTGCCGTAGAGGTGGCCGTCCGTCATCTTGATCGAGAAGAAGTCCGGCGTGAACGGGACGTTGACGAGCAGCAGGACGACCAGCACGGCGACCGGCCAGAACAGATGATGGCGGGTCAGCGTCCGCCATCGGGGTGTGGTGGTCACTGGTGCTCTCCGCTCGCGATGGTCTCCAGGATCCGGGTGGGGGTGATCTCGGGCCCGTTGGCCAGCTGGGCCACGAGCTTGCGGTCGCGCAGCACGCCGATGGTGTGGCTGAGCCGCAGGACCTCCTCCAGCTCGGCCGCGATGTACAGCACGGCCATGCCCTCCTCGGAGAGCGAGACCACCAGTTTCTGGATCTCGGCCTTCGCGCCGATGTCGATGCCGCGCGTCGGCTCGTCCAGGATCAGCAGCTTCGGCCGGGTGATCAGCCAGCGGGCGAGGAGCACCTTCTGCTGGTTGCCGCCGCTGAGTTGGCCGACCCTGGCCTCGGGGTTGGCCGGCCGGATGTCCAGGGCCTTGATGTACTTGGCGACGAGTTCGTCCCGCTGGGCGACCGGGATGGGCCGGGTCCAGCCGCGGGTGGCCTGCAGGGCGAGGATGATGTTCTCCCGCACGGTCAGGTCCGGTACGAGGCCTTCGGTCTTGCGGTTCTCCGAGCAGAAGGCGACACCGGCGGCGATGGCGTCGTTCGGGGCGCTCATCGAGACCTGCTTGCCGCCGATGGTCACCTTGCCGGTGTCCGGCTGATCGGCGCCGAAGAGCAGCCGGGCCAGTTCGGTGCGGCCGGAGCCGAGCAGTCCGGCGAGTCCGATGACCTCGCCCTTCTTGATCTCCAGGTCGAAGGGGGCGATACCGCCGGTCCGGCCGACGCCGTCGGCCTTGAGCAGCGACTCCCCGACATCCGCGTGGAGTTGGTGGTCGTGCAGTTCCTCCAGCTGGTCCAGGGCCTTGCCGATCATCAGCTGGACGAGGCCGACCTGGTCGAGGTCGCGGACCATGTGCTCGCCCACGAGGGTCCCGTTGCGCAGGACCGTCATCCGGTCGCAGACCTCGTAGATCTGGTCCAGGAAGTGCGAGACGAACAGGATCGCGACGCCCTCGCCCTTCAACCGCCGCATCAGGGCGAAGAGTTCGAGCACCTCGTCGCGGTCGAGGCTGGAGGTCGGCTCGTCGAGGATCAGCACCTTGGTGCCCGCGCCCTGGCCGTCGGCGTCTCCGGTGCCCACCGACCGTACGATCGCGACCAGTTGCTGCACGGCCAGCGGGTACGAGGACAGCGGGGCCTCGACGTCGATGTCGAGGCCGAGCCGGTCGACCAGTTCGGCGGCCTCGCGGCGCAGCCTCTTCCACTGGATGCGGCCGAAGCGGGTGGGTTCACGTCCGATGAAGATGTTCTCCGCCACCGACAGGTTGGGGCAGAGGTTGACCTCCTGGTAGACCGTGCTGATCCCGGCCTGCTGGGCCTGCGAGGGGCTGTGGAACCGTACGGACGTGCCGTTCAGCGTGACGGTGCCGCCGTCCAGGGAGTAGACCCCGGTCAGCACCTTGATGAGGGTGGACTTGCCGGCGCCGTTCTCGCCGAGCAGGGCGTGGATCTCGCCGGGGAAGAGCCGGAAGTCGACACCCGACAGAGCCCGTACCCCCGGAAACTCTTTGACTATGCCCGTCATCTCCAGGACGGGCAGCGGCTCTGCCATGGCAGCGCTCCTCATGGATATTCGTTTCGGACCGATGGTCGTTCAGGCCCGGATGTTCGTTCAGGCCCGCAGGGAGCCCCCTTGGACGGAGGCTCCCTGGCGGTAGGTGCGGTCGGTCGGTGAGTACCTGTCAGTACCCGTCAGTACTTGCGGGTCGGGAGGGCTTCCTTCGCCTGTTCCTGGAGGAAGTCGCCCTCCTTGGTCTTGATCCGACGCTCCACCGTCTCGCCGTCGTTGACCTTCTTGACGAGCTCCATCAGCTGGGGGCCGAGCAGCGGGTTGCACTCGACGATGCCGTTGATCTTGCCCTCGGACATCGCGACGAAGCCGTCCTTCACGCCGTCGACCGAGACGATCAGGATGTCCTTGCCGGGCTTCTTGCCGGCCGCCTCGATGGACTGGATGGCGCCGAGAGCCATGTCGTCGTTGTGCGCGTAGAGCACGTTGATGTCCGGGTTGGACTGCAGGAAGGCCGCCATGACCTGCTTGCCGCCGGCCCTCGTGAAGTCGCCGGTCTGGCTGACGACGACCTTCCAGTCGTCCTTGTGCTCGGCGTCCATGATCTCTTTGAAGCCCTTGGCGCGCTCGATCGCGGGGGCGGCACCGGTGGTGCCCTCCAGCTGTGCGATCTTCACCGCGCCCTTGTGGCCGGCCTTCTCCAGGACCTTCTCCAGCATCTTGGCCGCGCGGCGGCCCTCGTCGATGAAGTCGGAGCCGATGAAGGAGACGTACAGGGAGTCGTCGGAGGTCTCGATGGAGCGGTCGGTGAGGATGACCGGGATCTTCGCGGTCTTGGCCTCCTTGAGCACCGCGTCCCAGCCGGTGACGACCACCGGCGAGAAGGCTATGACGTTCACCTTCTGGGCGATGTAGCTGCGGATCGCCGAGATCTGGTTCTCCTGCTTCTGCTGGGCGTCGGAGAACTTGAGGGTGTAACCGGCGTCCTTGGCCGCTTCCTTGACGGACTTGGTGTTGGCGGTGCGCCAGCCGCTCTCGGAGCCGACCTGGGCGAAGCCGAGGGTGATCTTCTTGCCGCCACCACCACTGCTGGAGTCGGAGCCGGAGGAGCTGTCGTCCTCCTTGGCACAGGCCGCCAGGCCGCCCGCTGCCGCCACGCCGACCGCCGCGGTGAGGAAGTTCCTTCTGCTGAGCATGTTCTTCTCCTTTGAAGAGCCGGCCTCGAAGGGCCTGCTGGTACTCGTGCCGCTCGTCGGGACAGGTCCCACGATGTCCAGCCTGTCGATCATTGTTCGAAATATCGGTCAAACAGGGGCGTGTGGGAAATGACCTTCGAGATGGTGCGTGGTACGTGATGCGTGGTGCGTCAAACGGGCAGGGCTTCCGGCAGGCAGGGAGTCAGACAGGTGGGGCGCCCTGGTCGGAGGTGTACGGGAAGGTGCTGGCGCGGACGACCAGTTGGGGCTCGATGGCGATCCGCAGGGCCCCGGACGGCTCCCTGCCCTCGATCAGGTCCAGGAGCAGGGCGATGCTCCGCTTGCCGACCGCCGCGAAGTCCTGCCGGACGGTGGTGAGCGGAGGGGCGAAGAACTCCGACTCCGGGATGTCGTCGAAGCCCGCCACCGCCACGTCCTGCGGAGTGCGCACCCCCGCTTCCCGCAGGGCGCGCAACACCCCCAGCGCCATCTGGTCGTTGGCGACGAAGACCGCGGTCAGTCCCCGGCCGAGCCAGCCCGCCAGTTCCTGGCCCGCCCGGTAGCCCGACAGCGGACTCCAGTCGCCGCGCAGGATCACCGGCGGTTCCACACCCGCCGCTTCGAGGGTGGCGCGCCAGCCCGCGGCCCGGTCGGCGGCCTCCTGCCAGTCCTCGGGTCCGGCGAGGTGCCAGACCGTACGGTGGCCGGCGGCCAGCAGATGACGGGTGGCGAGACGGGCACCCAGGTGCTGATCCACGTTCACGCTGGGGATCCCCACACCGGGTCCGCTGCCCACGGTCACCACCGGGAACGGGTGGCGCAGTTCCGCGAGGGCCTCGACCGCCGACCGCTGCGGGGCGATGGCGACGACTCCCTCCACCCCGCCCTCGCTGAGGTGGTCCAGCGCCTCGGCGAGCTGATCGACGGTCAGCTTGCGCAGGCTGACCGTGGAGACGAGGTAACCCTCGGCGCGTGCCGCCTCCTCCAGTGCGAAGAGGGTGCTGGCCGGACCGTAGAGCGTGGTGTCCGAGGCGACCACACCCAGGGTCCGGGTGCGGCGGGTGACCAGGGCTCGTGCGGAGGAGTTCCGGCGGTAGCCCATCTCCTCGATCGCGTGCAGCACCCTGGCCCGAGTCTCGTCCCGCACGTTGGGGTGGTCCCCCAGCACCCGGGAGACGGTCTGATGGGACACGCCCGCCAGTCTCGCGACATCGGCCATGGTGGGCGGCCGAAGCTGGGATTGTGCCATGCCGCACCTCCTTGGCGGTCGTGTACCGAGAACTTCCTGTGCCGGACCTGTGCCGGACCTGTGCCGGACCTGCGCCGTGCCCCGGATGTCGGCACCGGATGTCGGCCGGTGATTGCGGAGGTCATTGTGAGCGCTAACAATTCATGCCGGTCAAGGGGGCGGACAGCAGGAGGCACGTCACGTTTGAGTAACGCACCGGAAGCGCACGGTTGCGGAACGATGGCGTCGACGCGCTGCGCGGCGCGGGCCCCGGGGAGATGCGGCGAAGGTATTGACGCGCCGCGAGCGCGGCTCTAGATTTCGGCACCGAAACCCCGAACTACGAACGAAATACCGGACGTTGCCCAGGCACACACTCCTACCGAGCCGACGCCCGACAGCTGACAGCTGACAGCTGACAACCGTCGGCCGACTCAATTACTTCGAAGCCCGGCGGGGCGAAGAATGCGCGTCCCAGCGGAAGGGGTCGTCCTCCAGCGCGGAGCGGTCCCACTGTCCGCGCACCGCGGCGGCTTCGTAGGTCGTGTGGAGGAACTCGTTGACAGCGCGATCAGGGGCAGGCGCGGCGCGGACGACCTCGTAGGGCAGCAGGAACTGTTTGAACTCAGCGCTGAAGCAGGCGCCTTCGGGACCCACGGGGTGATCGGCGAACCCGCTGGGTTCGGCGACGGCCGTACGGGATGGCGGGATAGCGGGTTGGCACGGCGAAGGGCCCGCCGGATTTCTCCGGCGGGCCCTTGCCCAGCAATTCTCACGAATCGGGACGACAGGATTTGAACCTGCGACCCCTTGACCCCCAGTCAAGTGCGCTACCAAGCTGCGCCACGTCCCGATGCGCCCCGCCGCGGTGAACCGCGTGAAGACGCAGGTGAACCTTACCGCACGCCGGGCGACGGCCGCCCAGACCTTCCGGGCGCCCGGTGCTCCCCAGGGCCTGTCTGACAATTCCCGTCGTCGCCCGGCAGACGGGAATTGTCAGACAGGCCCTAGGGCCCGGTCAGGTCAGTCGACGAACAGGCCCCGCGCTGCGGCCCGCGCGTCGAACTCCTCCAGGCGGGCCTGGGCGTCCGGCATGCCGTCGCACATCGCCTCCAGGAGCACCTGCCCCAGCAGCATGGGGGCGCTCACCGTGTCGAAGACCAGGCCGGTGCCCACGGCGGCCGGCAGCAGCAGGTCGCTGTGGGCGGCCACCGGGGCGAACGTGCCGTCGGCGATCGTCACCACGGTCAGCCCGGCGTTCCGGGCATGGTCGAGCGCGGCCAGCAGTTCCGCCGGGTGGCGCGGCAGCGCGAAACACAGCAGCGCGCTCGCGCCCGCCCGACGGGCGGCGTCGATCCGGTCGGCGAGCAGTGATCCGCCCTCGTCGAGCAGGCGCACGTCGGGGTGCACCTTCGCGGCGAAGTAGGCGAAGCCGCGCGCCTGGGCGGCGGACGCGCGCAGCCCGAGCACGGGCAGCGGCCGGGAGGCGGCGAGCAGCCGGGCCGCGTCCTCCACCGGCCCGGGGTCGGCCAGCAGGGACGCCAGCTGGAGCAGGTTGTCGACCTCGGCCCGTACCGCCTGCTGGTAGGGGTTGGCCGGCCGTGTGTCCACGGCCGGCCCGACGGGTACGACGTCCCGCAGATGTCTGCGCAGCGCCGGATACCCGTCGAAGCCGAGGGCGACCGCGAACCGGGTCACCGACGGCTGGCTCACCCCCGCCAGCTGGGCCAGCTCCACGCTCGACAGGAACGGCGCGGCGGCCGTCCGGCGGACCAGACAGTGGGCGATACGCCGTTGGGTGGGCGTCAGCCGGCGTCCCTCGAAGAGCTGGTGGAGCCGCGTGGGCGCACCCGCTCCGGAGGACGTACCGCCGTCGGTGCCCGTGTCCGCTCCCTCCGTGTCGCTCACCCCTGTCCCCGTCCGGGTCAGCCCGCGAGACCGGCCGACGTCAGCCACTCCTTCGCGACGTCCGCGGAGTCCTCCTTGTCGTTGCTGATCTTCTTCATCATGTCCAGCAGGTCCTCGGTGGTGAGCTTGGCCGAGATGGCGTTGAGCGCCGACTTGGCCTTGTCGTTCACCGCGGACTTGTAGACGAGGGGCGTGACGTTCTGGGAGGAGAAGAGGTTCTTCGGGTCCTCCAGGACGACCAGCTTGTCCTCGACGATGGCGGGGTCGGTCGTGTACAGGTTGGCGGCCTGCACCTTGTCGTCCTTCAGCAGCTTCAGCAGGGTGCTCTGGGCGCCCGCGTCCAGCGGCTGGAACTGGCCGAACTCGACGCCGTAGACGTCCTTCAGGCCGACCCCGCCCTGGGTGCGGGTCTTGAACTCGGAACCGGCGCCGATGGTCAGGTCCTTCGCGACCGGCTTGAGGTCGGCCAGGGTCTTCAGCTTGTACTTGGCGGCGGTCTCGGCGGTGACCGTGACCGAGTCCTTGTCCTCGGCCGCGGCGGAGTCGAGTATCTCGACCGACTTGGGGAGCTTCGCCTTCAGCTCGGCGTTGACCTCCTCCGTGCCGGTGGCGGTGCTCTTCTTGTCGACCGCCGTGGACAGCAGGGCGCCGTTGTACTCGGGGAAGACGGTGATGCCTCCCTTGACGACCTGGTCGTAGTAGACCTCGCGGGCGCCGATGTCGAACTTGCGGGTCACCTTCAGGCCCTTGTCCTCCAGGGCCTGGGCGTAGATCTCGGCGAGCAGCTGGTTCTCGGGGAAGTTGGCCGAGCCGACGACGATGGCCTTGCCGCCGCCGCTGTCGCCGCTGCTGCCTGTCAGCGGGTTGTCGTCGCCGTCGTCACTGCCTCCGCAGGCGGTGAGGGTCAGGGAGAGCGCGGCGACAAGACTGAAGGCGGCGGTACGGTACGTGGCTTTCATGGGTGTTCCCTTTCTCAGGTACGACTCAGGCTCGGGTCTTTGGTGATGCTCGGGTGCGGCCTGCGCGCGGTTCGGGTGCGCGCCGGGCCTGTGGCTCCGGTCGTTCCGGTCGTTCCGGTGGGTCCGGTGGGTCCGGTGGGTCCGGTGGGTCCGGTGCGTCCGGTGGTTCATGACTTGGCCGCCGCGGGCCGCAGCCCCGGCGAGACGACGGCGCGCCGCAGCGCGGTGAAGACGGCCTGGACGACGAGCGCCAGCGCCACCACGACGGCGGAGCCGCCGATGACCAGTTGGTAGTCGTTGCGGGAGAGCCCGTCGACGATGTAGCGGCCCAGACCGCCGAGACCGGGGTACGCGGCCACGGTCGCCGTGGCCACCACCTGGATGGCGGCGACGCGCAGGCCGAGCAGGATCAGCGGCAGCGCCATCGGCACCTCCACCTTCAGCAGGACCTCCCAGCCGGTCATGCCCATGCCCTTCGCGGCGTCCCGGGCGTCGGGGTCGACACCGCGGACCCCCTCGAAGGTGTTGATGAGGATCGGCGGGACGGCCAGTGCCACCAGGGCGACCAGCACGGGGGCGGTACTGAGTCCGGCGAGGGTCACCACGAGGACGACCAGGCCGAAGGTGGGGATCGCGCGCGCGAGGTTGGCGACGGTGGCGACGGCGAACGCGCCACGGCCGGTGTGACCGACCAGCAGGCCGAACGCCAGCCCGATCACGGTCG
This sequence comes from Streptomyces dioscori, assembly GCF_003024195.1. Lineage (GTDB taxonomy): Bacteria > Actinomycetota > Actinomycetes > Streptomycetales > Streptomycetaceae > Streptomyces > Streptomyces dioscori. Next base: position 90,001 of record NZ_KZ679048.1, on the reverse strand, counting down.
CGAAGAGCAGGGACAGACCGCTGTAGGTCAGGTGCTCCGCGAGCCGGTGCGGGATGCCGTCGTCGCCGTGCCACTGCGCGGACGACGTCAGCCACTCGCCGACGAGCTGGATCTGGTTGAGGAGATCGTTCACGCCTTCGCCCCCTTCCCGCGGGCCCACGGCGTGAGCAGCCGCTGCGCCAGGACGAGCAGCGCGTCGGTGACGAGGGCCAGCAGCATGATCAGTACGGTCGCGGTGATGATCGGGGTCGGGAAGTCGAGCTGGAGACCCCGGGTGATGTAGTAGCCGAGGCCGCCCTGGCCGATCAGCTGTCCCACGGCGACGAGGCTGATGGAGGAGACCGCGGCGACCCGTACACCGGCGACGACGACGGGCACGGCGATCGGCAGCTCCACCTGCACGACCCGGCGGACCGTGCTGAAGCCCATCGCGGTGGCCGCCTGCCGTACCGGATCGGGCACCGAGGCCAGTCCGTCCACGACGTTGGGTATGAGCACGGACAGCGTGTACAGGGTCAGCGGAATCATGACCGTGCGTTCGGTGAGCCCCGTATAGCGGACGAAGATCATGAACAGGGCCAGCGACGGGATGGAGTACAGCACGTTGGCCGCGGTCAGGGTGGGCGGGTAGACCCACCGGTAGCGGTGGCAGAGCATGCCGAGCGGCACGGAGATGATCAGTCCGAACAGCACCGGCAGGAGGCCCAGGCGCAGATGGACCCCGGTGTAGTGGGCCAGCTCACCGACGTGATCGCCGATCCAGACCCACCGTATGAGCGGCTCCCCGTCCCTCATCGCCCGTCACCGCCCGTGCTGCCGGCGCCGCCTGCGTCACCGGGGCCGTCCGTCCCGGCGACGCCGTCTGCGCTGTCCAGGGTCCCGTCGCTCTCCGGGCCTGCAGAATCGTCGGCCGACGTCTCGCCATCGGCGTCGCTCTTCACGAGACGGCCCTCGGAGGTCTCCGCCGCCCCCGGCGGCCTGCCGGCTTCGGGCGCCTTGCCCAGATCCGGCCCCTCGGCCGCGTCGGGCGCCTCGCTCGTGCCGGCCGACGTGGCCGGAGCAGCCGGGTCGGCCAACTCCGCCGGTGCGGCCGGTGCGGCCGACTTGGTCGTGTCGATCGGTGCAGCGGGCTCGGCCGGGGCGGATGCGTCGGCCGAGGCGGCTGTCCCGGCTGACGCGCCCGCGCGCGCCGAAGCCCCGGCTATCGCCGCGGACAACTCGTACGCGTCCGCGACGCCCGCGACCGCGCCGTCCGCGTCCACTCCCACCGCGAGGCGGGAGGGGGACAGGAGGGCCGCGTCGAGGGCGGCCCGTGCCGAGTCGCCGACCAGGGCGAACGTGTGGCCGAGCGGGGCGAGCGTCGCGTCCGCCAGGGTGCCGCCGGGCGGGAGGTCGGCGGTCGCGGCCCAGCCGAGCGGGCGCCGGGCCGCGTCGACGGCAAGCACCCAGGGCTCGCCCAGGGACCGGGCGTCCGCGACGGGAGCGGTCACCGGCAGCACCGGGCCCTCGCGCAGCGGCAGACCGGAGGCCTGGACGAAGGAGAGCCGGCGGATACCGCGGTCCTGCCCGACGAAGTCCGCCACGAAGTCGTCGGCGGGGTGCGCGAGCAGCCGCTCCGGGGTGTCGAACTGCGCGAGCTTGCCGCCCGTGCGAAACACCGCGATGTGGTCGCCCAGCTTGATGGCCTCGTCGATGTCATGGGTGACGAAGACGATCGTCTTGTGCAGCTCCTTCTGCAGCCGCAGGAACTCGGCCTGCAGCTCGCCGCGCACGATGGGGTCGACCGCGCTGAACGGCTCGTCCATGAGGAGTACGGGCGGATCCGCGCCCAGCGCCCTGGCGACCCCGACGCGCTGCTGCTGCCCGCCGGAGAGCTGGTACGGGTAGCGCTTGGCCATCGTGGCCGGCAGCCCCACCAGTTCCAGCAGCTCGGCCGCGCGCGAGCGGGCCTTCTTCTTGCCCCAGCCGAGCAGCAGCGGCACGGTCGCGACGTTGTCCAGGATGGTCCGGTGCGGGAAGAGCCCGGCGTGCTGGATCACGTAACCGATGCCCCTGCGCAGTTCGGGGGCGGCCACCTCCCGGATGTCCTGGCCGCGCAGGCTGACCGTGCCCGCAGACGGCTCCACCATGCGGTTGACCATCCGCAGCGTCGTGGTCTTGCCGCAGCCCGAGGGGCCGACCAGGACCGTGAGGCCGCCCTCGGCCAGCTCCAGGGACAGTGCGTCCACGGCTGTGGTGCCGTTGGGATAGTTTTTGCTCACCGCGTCGAATCTGATCAAAGCTGCCCCTTACCCGACTGCATATCGTCATGCAGAGTTGTTCGTGACTGAATTTCAGTCAATCCCCTTTTGTAAACGGGGCGTTACGTTCGTCCGAAGAAAGTGAGAGGACGCCCGGAATGACCACACTTGACCCCGTTTGGTTCACGTTCCTGAACGGTTCCGACATCGAACAGCTGGAACTCAGCGACGCCGAAGTGCTCGATGCCGTCGAACAGGGACTCCTCGCCCAGGGTCACGGCGAGACGGTTATCGAACCACGGGTGCATCTCACGCCCGACCCCGCCTTCAACGGCCACTTCAACGTGCTGCGTGGTTATGTCGCCCCGCTCGGCATGGCCGGAGTCAAGATCGTGGGCGACTACGTCGACAATTACAAATCCGGTCTGCCCTCCGAGATGGCCCTGCTGAACCTCTTCGACCCGCGTACGGGCATGCCGCTGGCCGTGCTGGACGCGACCGCGATCACCGAGATGCGGACCGGCGCGCTCACCGCGCTCGGCGCCCGGCATCTGGCCAAGAGCGACTCCAAGGTGCTCGGTCACATCGGCGCCCGCGCCACCTCGTACTGGAACGTCCGGCTGCTCGACGCGATCTTCGACCTCGACGAGATCCGCGTCCACTCGCGCCGCCCGGAGAGCCGCGAGGCCTTCGCGAAACGGCTGGAGGACGACCTCGGCAAGCCCGTCGTCGTCACCGACGACTGGAAGTCGTGCGTCGAGGGCGCGGACATCGTCGTGGAGGCGTCCCGGCTGGAGCGGCCCGAGCCGCTGCTGAGGACGGAGTGGATCGCGCCGGGCGCGCTCGTCGTCCCCTACGGAACGATGAGCGCGGTCGAGCTCTCGCTCACCGACATCATGGACAAGGTCGTCGTCGACGACTGGGGCCAGTGCAGGTCCGGGCCCTTCGGTGCTCTGCGCGCGCACGTCGAGTCGGGCCGGCTCAGCGAGGCGACCCTGCACGGCGAACTGTGCGAGATCGTGGCGGGCGACAAACCCGGCCGTGAACGGTCCGACGAGACGATCCTGTTCTGGCACCGCGGTCTGTCCCTGTCCGACATCGCCCTGGGCGCGGCCGTGCTCGCGAAGGCCGGGGAGCGCGGACTCGGACAGAAACTGCGGTTCTCATGACGGGCCCCTACCCCGCGAAATCGGAAGCATTGATCGAACCGGCGCTCGAATCGGCGCTGGAACCCGTGCCCGGATCCGTGCCCCGACCGGCGCTCGGACCGGTGATCGTCGACGGCCGCTCCCTGTCCTGCGCGGACGTGGCCGCCGTCGCCCAGCGCGGTGCCCGGGTCGTCCTCGCGGACGAGGTGCTCCCCCGGCTGGCGCGCGAGCGCGCGGTGGTCGACGACGTGGTCGACCGCCAGGTGCCGACGTACGGACTGACGACGGGACTCGGCAGCCGTTCGTCGTACGCCCTGCCGCGCGACGAACTCGCGCGGTTCAGCGTGCGTACGGTACGCGGCCGGGCCAACGCGGTCGGCGACCCGTTGCCCGCCTCCGTCGTACGCGCCGCCCTGATCGCCCGCGTCAACGGGCTGGCCGGCGGCGGCAGCGGGATCAGCCCGCGGATCCTGCCCCTGCTGGTCGGCCTGCTCAACTCCGGCGTCCATCCGCTGGTCCCCGAGGTGGGCTCGATCGGCGCCTCGGACCTGTGCCAGATGGCCCATGTCGGGCTCGTGGTCATCGGCGAGGGCCGCGCCGAACTCTCCGGCGAGGTGCTGGACGGCGCGGGGGCCCTGCGCCGGGCCGGGCTGGCCCCCGCCGAACTGGGTCCCAAGGACGGCCACGTCCTGTGCAGCGCGAGCCCGCTGGCCGCCGGCCACGGCGCCCTCGCCCTCCACGAGGCCGCCACCGTCCTGTTGCTGGCCCAGGCGGTCACGGCACTCACCTTCGAGGGCTTCCGGGCGAACACCAGCCCCCTGGACGCCCGGGTCCTCGGCCTGCGTCCGGCCCCCGGCCAGTCCCGGGCGGCGGAGCAGCTCCTGGCGCTCCTGGCGGGCGGCGACCTCACGGATCCGAAGCACGCCCGCCGGGTCCAGGACCCCATCAGTCTGCGCTGCACCGCCCAGGTGCACGGCGCGCTGCACGCCGCGCTCGACTTCGCCGGCGCGGCGCTGGATCCCGAGCTGAACGGCTGCGGCGACAACCCGGTGGTCCTGCCCGCCACCGACGGCGTACCCGGCGAGATCCTCTCCTCCGGCAACTTCCACACCCCGGCCCTCGCCCTGGCCCTCGACACCGTCGCGCTGGCCGTGACCCAGACCGCGGCGGTCTCCGCCGAGCGCATGCGGCGGCTGCTCAACCCCGCACTCAGCGGGCTGCCCGCCAACCTCTCCCCGCACGGCCCGGAGCGTTCGGGCTTCGCGCCGCTGGCGAAGACGGCGCAGGCGCTGGTCGCGGAGATCCGTCTCCTGTCGGCCCCGGTGAGCACCGACCCGCGGCACGGCGCGGACGGTGTCGAGGACGACTCGACCAACGCCTCGCTCGGGGCACGGCGGCTGTCGACGATGCTGGTCCGGCTGCGTCAGCTGCTCGCCGTGGAGGCCGTGGCCGCCGCACAGGCGGTGGACCTGGCAGCGCCTCCCGCGCTCGGGCGGGGCCCCGCCCTCCTCCACCGGGCGATCCGCGAGCTGGTCCCGCCCCTGGACGAGGACCGGCCCTGCGGGGTGGACGTGGACCGGGTGACCGATGACATCCTGGGGTCCGACGAGGTACGGAACGCCCTGCGTGCCCTGACGGAAGAAGCCTCGTGACCAACGTCGACGTACACCAGCATCTGTGGACCGGCTCGTTCGTGGCGGCTCTGCGGGCCCGCACGGAGCCGCCGTTCCTGGACGGCTGGACGCTGCACACGGCCGGTGAGCCGCCCTACGAGGTCTCCCCCGCCGACCACGACATCACCCGGCGGACCGAACAGGCGGTCGCGGACGGCCTCGGCAGGGCGCTGATCTCGCTCTCCTCCCCGCTGGGCGTGGAGTGGCTCCCCTCAGCGGAGGCGCGCCCGCTGCTCGACGCGTACCACCAGGACGCGGCGGAACTGCCCCGCCCGTTCGGCGCGTGGGCCGCCGCGGGTGTCCGGGACATCGACGCGAAGACGACGGCCGGCTACCTGGATCTGGGATTCGCGGGCCTCCAGCTCCCGGCGAACGCCCTGGCCGACGCGGCGGGTTACGAGCGCTGCGCCCCGCTGCTCGACCTGCTGGCGACCCGGGACCTCCCCCTGTTCATCCACCCGGGCCCGGCGGCCGACATCGATCCCCGGCCGGGCTGGTGGCCGGCGATGGTGCCGTACGTACAGCAGATGCACGCGGCCTGGTTCGCGTTCCGGGCGTTCGGCCGACCGCGCCATCCACACCTGCGGGTGTGCTTCGCGCTGCTGGCCGGCCTGGCACCCCTGCACGGCGAACGCTTCGCGGCCCGCGCCGGGGCGGAGGGCCACAGGGAGACGGACCCGGACGTGTTCGTGGAAACCTCGTCGTACGGCCCCCGCGCGGTGGAGTCCATGGTCCGCGCCCTGGGCACGTCCACGATCGTTCAGGGCACGGACCGCCCCTACGCAGACCCCCCGCAAACCCCGGGCCACGGCCTGGGCGGCGCGGCGGCCTATGCCTTCCGCATCACCAACCCACGCCGCCTGCTCACCGGCGAGGGCGGCGGCGCGGGCTGAGATCAGGACCGGCAGCCGGCCACCCATCCAGCCATCCATCCGGGCAGCCGTCCTGTCCTCAGCCCTTGCGCTCGAACCGGCTGGGAAAGGGGAAGTAGGACTGAAGGAAATCTGACATTCTCCGCGCGATCTCCTCCTGCCGGTCCTGGGGGGTGTTCACGTCGTTGAGGCAGAAGAAGTCGAACCGGCGTTCCTCCGCCAGGGAGGTCATCTTGTCGAAGGCGTCCTCGGACGCCACGTCGATGTACCGCAACTTGAACTTGCCCGGCACGGCCCTGCCGGTCAGGTAGGCCTGGTGATGGTGCAGGGAGGCTCCCATGGCGATGTCCGTCACCGCCCGGAAGCGGGACGCGCTGGTCTGCTGGACCTCGGCAGGGAAGCGGCTCTCTATCTCCTCCATCACCTCGCGCATCTGCGGGTGGGGGGTGTGCATGAACTTGTGCACGGAGAAACGTCCGTGAGCCTCCATCAGGAGCCGTCGTACGTTCTTGCCCGCGGAGTTGGGCGCAGGCTCATCAGGGTGAGGCAGGCCGAGGCCGAGTTGGGCCGGGGAGAAGGGAATCTTGGCCACGCCGTTGCCGTGGAAGAAGTGACCCGGCGCGATGGGACGCCCCACGAAAACGTCGTCGTTGAAGTAGAGGTACCGCTGCGAGAGCCCCGGGATGCGGTGCAACTGGGTACCGATCGCATGTGAGTTGAACACGGGCAGGACCTGCGGGTCCGCGAAGATCTCCTTGTGGTGGATCACCTTGATGCCCGCGGCCTCCTGGTCGAGCCAGTCCGGTGTCTGCCCGTCGGTGACGAGGTAGACGGTACGGACGAACCCGGCGTACATGTCCAGGGAGCGCAGGGAGTAACGCAGCTCGTCGTGGCTCGTGTACCGGGACGCCCCGGTCTCACGAGCGTGGATCGGGGCGGTGCCGCCGGACCGGAAGTGCTCCCGGCGTCCGGCGAGTTCGGGATCGGATCCGTCCACCCAGGTGTATACCACATCGATCGGGAAGTCGACCTCGTCGATCCGAGGACGGACGAAGTCGGCGAACGTCGGGTGCTCGCGTCCGGCGATGACCCGGACCGCGGTGGCGGATCCCTCCGGCAGTACATCGGACACCGCGTTGAGCCGCGGCGCCACCAGCCCCTTCTCGACGACGCTCACGGGCGCCTGCGAACGCAGCTCGGTGAACCGGGGCGTACCGACCACCTGGGCACCGTCGCGCCAGAACTCGACGTCGCAGCCGAACTCCAGACTGCCCAACAGCTGCCCGTCCGGGCCCAGCAGCAGTTCCCCGAACCGAATGGTGTCGGCGCGTTTGACGGCGGCGGGGAGCGCCCCGTCCGCGTACAGACCCGCTTCGCGCGGCAGGAGCTCCTTGGTGGGGAGCGCCGCGTACAGGGCTCCGGAGTCGTAGAGCTCCCGCAGTGCCTTCAGCAACCGCTTGCGGGCCTCCAGCCGGATCCCCAGGACGTGCCGCAGCGGCGAGCGTCCTGGCACGACGAAGTACTCGATCTCGGCGTGTGTCAGCGCGGCGACCACGAGTTCGAGATTGTGGTCGGCGGCACCGGCCGCGGTGAAGGAGGCCATGGTGCGGCCGAACCAGCTGCGGCCCGCCACCTCGATCTCCCTGATGGCCGAATCGCCGGCCAGCAGCGCGCGACGCCGCGCGGCGACACGCTCCACTCGCCTGCGCTCCGCGGCCTCGGTCTCCGCACGCAGGCGTTCCTCGACCCGCCGGGCCTGCACCGACGGCGGAACGAGCTTTGCTCCGACGCGCAGGAGCCTGTGGTTCATGGGCATTCCTCAACTGCTCCGAAGAGTCACGGGGGTGATCAGAGGTGCGCTGATCAGAGGGTGCGTGTCCGGATCCAGTCCAGGATCCGGTCGACGGTGGGCTGATCGTCGAGCAGGGCTCCACCGTGGGCATCGCCCGGTACGACGGTGGTGGAGATGTCGGTGTCAGGCATGCCCTTCGCCTCCTCGGTGGCTTCGAGATCCAGGGAGTGCGCGGCCGGGACGAAGTCCAGCTCCGAGTGGACGAGGTACATGGGGGCGTCGTCGGGGCCCGATGCCCGGTTCTTGGCGACCATGTCCTTCCAGGTGTCCCAACAGCTCGCGTGCAGCGACGTGTCGACGTCGGTTGGGTCCGGGAAGCAGCGCGCGAGCAGGGTGGCGTTGTCGCGGACCTTGCGCTCCTTGTCGCTGCTGAGGTCGCTGTTGCCGTCGTTCCAGGCCCGGTACGGAGAAGCCACGGGGGACAGGCCGACCACTCCGCGGACCCGGTCGCCCCCGGCCCCGTAGGTCGCGACCGCCGTGGCGAGGTGCCCGCCCGCCGACGATCCGAGGATCACCACACGGTCGGGATCGAGATCGAACTCGGCGGCGTGCGCCTTGATCCAGGTGATCGCCGAGATCGCGTCGGAGCGCTGGGCGGGCCAGGGCGCGTCGAAGTTCAGGCGGTAGTCCACGTCGAACGTGGCGTAGCCGGCGTCGGCGAAGGTCCGTGACCAGGTGGTCCATCCGGAGTCCTGGTACCAGTAGCCCCCGTGCAGGACGACGATCGCAGGCTGCGGCGTGGTGCTCGCGTTCCAGTGCGCGGTGAGCTTCTGCCGGACGTGCGAACCGTAGGAGTGGGTGCTCTCCTGGCGGGCGGCGGCGTGGGTCTCGGGAACCTGAAGGGCCAGCGAACCGAGTACGAGCGCGATGCAGCAAATCAAGTTTCTCAGCGCACAGCGCATGCAGCAGGGTCCTCGTGTTGGCAGGGGCAAATGTGAAGGCGCACCGTACCGGGGGGAAACCGTGCACTTCGGACGACTCGTTCGTCCGACGGCGAATCATATGACGAATGGTCAACTGCGAGTCAAGCAGCAGGTGAACTGTGCCCCACTTTCTTCCCGGAGGTCTCCGAGATCATGGATGGGACGCATCGAATTATTTGCCGGATTTGCCGTAACAAAAATTTGCACTAAACGGACAGTCCCTTGACGTACTCACCACTGTTACCCCTCACTGAGAGCTTCTTGTGGTTTACATGTGGTGAACGATGCAGAGAATGTGAGTACGTCGTGCGTGTACGAAGAAGGCGTCTCGGGTGGGCCGTGGTGGCCGCCCTGGTCGCTTCGGTGGGGGGCGCGACTGCCGGCGTGCCATCGGCGGCGGCTGCGGCCTGCGTTGCCGGGACGGAATCGGACTTCAACGGCGACGGGGTGAAGGACACCGCCGTGGCCGATCCCAATGCGACGGTGTCCGGGCAGTCCCGGGCCGGCCTGGTGCGCGTCGTGCTCGGTGGGGGGAAGGGCGTCTCTGAGATATCCCAGGCGACGGCCGGTATGAACGCGGCACCCGAGATCGGCGACGAGTTCGGCCGTTCGCTCGCGACCTACGACGCGGACGCGGACGGGTGCACGGACCTCGTCATCGGCGCCCCGTACGAGGACGTGTCGAAGGACGGCGTCGAACTGGCCGACGCGGGAGCCGTCTACGTCGTGCACGGCACGGCCGGCGGCATCGGCGCCGGCTCGGTGATCGACAGCTACAGTCAAGCCGGATTCGACCCGGCCACGGCCAACGAAGAGTACGACTGGTTCGGATTCGCTCTCTCCGCGGGGAAGACCTCGTCCGGTAAACCGTTCCTTGCCGTCGGGGTCCCCGGCGAGAACGTGGGCAGTGTCGCCGACGCGGGGATCGTCCACTACGCCCAAGCCGCCACCCGCATGCGCGTACATCAGGACAGCACCGGTGTTCCGGGCATCGCCGAAGCACACGACCGGTTCGGGTACTCCCTGAGTTCCACGTCCGGTTACCTGGGTGTCGGCGCCCCGGGCGAAGCCATCGGGGACGAGACGTTCGCGGGCGGGGTCACCGTCTTCAGCCATGCCGTCACCGACAACGTTCCCACCGCCCTGGCAGGGCTCGACCAGGCTGGTGCCAGCGAGGGACTCACCGGCGTGGCCGAGGCCGGCGACGGTTTCGGTACGTCGATCTCCCTCGCCCCCTACCGGCCTGCCGGCAGTACCTCCAACACGGACGCCTTGCTGGCCATCGGCGTGCCCAACGAGGACATCGGCACCGTCGCCGACGCGGGCAGCGCCACCGTGCTGCACCTCACCCCCACCGGGACGTACACCGAGATCAGCGCCATCGACCGGAACGTGACCGATGTCGAGGGCGACCCGATCGCCGGCGACTTCCTGGGGCAGCGGGTGGTTCTGACGAACACCAGCCCCACCGTCGTCGGAACGGCGACCACCATGAGGCTCGCCGCAGCCGCTCCCGGCGAGGACGCCGGTTCCGTCCGTGAGGCCGGTGCGATCCACACCTTCCCCGCGCTCGGAGCTCCCGGCCTCAGCGACAAGATCATCGCTCGCGGTACCGGTCTTCCCGGAACCGCCACAGCGCGGGACTTCACCGGAATGGGCCTGGCCACGACCGCGACGGATCTCTACGTCGGCGCGCCCTACGCCAAGACCTCCGACGAGGTGAAGGGCGCGGTGTACGTCGTGCCGTGGAAGAACCTCGTCTCCGGTGCCACCGATCCGGTCAAGACCCTCAAACCCGGCACCGACGGCCTCCCGGACAGCGGAATCTCCTTCGGTGCGGTGATCAAGTGAGGACCCGCGTCGCAGGCCGGACCGCAGTGGTGACCGGCACGCTGTGCGCGGTTCTCCTCTCCACGCTCACGGGCCTGCCGGCCACCCTCGACAACGGCACGTCGGATGCGGCTGCCGCCGAACCGGCCCCCCGGGGCATGCGCACCGAGCAGGCCGCCCAGAAGGCAGCAGTTGCGGCCGGCGAACCTGTGGAGGTCACAAGCCTGCGCGGTGAGCGAACGGAGACGTTCGCCAACCCGGACGACACCTTCACCGCCAAGGAATACGTCCAGCCCGTACGTGCCCGTAAGGGCTCGAAGTGGGTCGGCATCGACACGACCTTGGTCAAGCAGCCCGACGGCAGGTACTCACCCGCGGCCGCCGTGACCGGAATCTCCTTCTCCGGGGGTGGTGACACCACTTTCGCGGCCATCGGGCAGACGGGCCGCAGTCTCTCCATCGGTTGGGCGGACACCTTGCCGGAGCCCGTGGTCGAGGGCTCCACCGCCACCTACCGCGATGTCCTCGACGGTGTCGACCTGCGAGTGAGCGCACAGGCCGAGGGGTTCTCGCACCTGCTCGTGGTCAAGGACGCCGAAGCGGCGGCCAACCCCGAACTGCGGGAGATCGCGCTGTCACTCGACTCCCAGGGCGTCGAAGTCACCGCTGACGAACACGGTGGTCTCAGCGCCGTGGACAGCGGAGCGGGCGGCGAGGTCTTCGAAGCGCCCGCCCCGATGATGTGGGATTCGGGCACGAGCACTCAGCAGCCCGCACTCCTGACCCGGAAGTCCACCGACGACTCCGACCGGGCTTCGTCCTCCGCCGGCGACGCCGACGAGAATTCCGGCCACCCCACGCCGCCCGACGGCGCCCGGGTGTCGGACGTCGACGTGGCCGTGCAGTCCGATGCCCTGCTCCTCACGCCGGACCCCGCGCTGCTGACGGGCAAGGACACCGAGTATCCGGTCTTCATCGATCCGGTGGTGAAGACCGCCAACCGCACCAGCTGGACCATGGTGTCCTCCTACTACCCCTCCAGCGAGTTCTGGAAGTTCGGCGACCACGAAGGCGTCGGCCGGTGCCCTGCCGACGTCTCCTATCTGTGCGCCAGTACCAGCGACATGAAGCGTCAGTTCTTCGGCATTCCCACCGGGACCTTCGAGGGCAAGCACATCCTCGAAGCCGAGTTCGCCGTCACCATGGTGCACACCTACAGCACGTCACCACGCTCGGTGGAACTGGGGCGGGTGAACAGCTCCGGTGGCAGCGCCATCAACTCCGGTACGAACTGGAACAACCAGCCGGCGCTCAAGGAGGCCATCACCTCCCAGTCGCCCACCAACCCGGCCGGCTCCTGCACGTCGACCAACCAGAACGTGCGCTTCGACGTCAGGAGCACGATCCAGAAGGCGGCCGACAGCGGATGGGACACCACGACCTTCCGGCTGAAGTCCGGTGACGACGGCGACTTCTCCTACTGGAAGCGCTTCTGCGGCAACGCCCACCTGGAGGTCAAGTACAACCGGCCGCCCTACCAGCCGCTGATGTCACACCTGAGCATGTCCAGCGGCGGCTCCTGCGAGTACGGCGCCGCAGAGGACCACTACGCCGACGAGGTGCCCACTCTCTCCGCGATCATCCGTGACCCCGACCACGGCGACACCGGAGGGAACACGGAGAAGCTCTCGGCGAAGTTCAAGGTCTACTGGACGGAGGGCACCACGGTGAAGACGAACTACGCCGTGGTCGGCCCCAAGAACACCCACAACTACGAGGGCAACGAACAGCTCGGGGCCGCCAAGTTCACGTACAAGGTGGGCACCGAGATCGACGGGGACGGCTTCTCGCCCTTCACCATCCCGTCGAACAAGGTCATCGGCTGGGAGGTCCAGGGATATGACGGCTCCCAGTGGGGGCCCTGGAGCAGCGCAGGTGACAGTGCCACCCGCTGCGAGTTCATCCACGACGCGACGAAGCCCAAGCCACCGGTCGTGACCTCGACCGCCTATCCGGCGGACGACGTCTGGCACGACGGCGTCGGCGACTACGGTGACTTCGTCCTCGACTCGCCCTCCGCGGACGTGACGAAGTACAAGTACCGCTTCACGGGGCAGAGCGGCTGGTCGACGGCGACACCCGCGACCACCGGTGGACCGGTGACCCTTTCGTTCATGCCCGACCGCGAGGGCCCCTTCACCCTTGAGGCCATGGCCGTGGACGGTGCGGGCAACAGCCAGGAGACGGCTCGCGGACACGCCTTCCTGGTCAACCAGGGCCGCGCCCCCAAGGCGGCATGGGCGCTCGGGGACCCGGCCGGTTCCACCCAGGCCGTGGGTTCCGCCGGAGCACCCGCGGCCGACGCCGGCTCCGGAGTGACGTTCGGTACGCCACTGCCCGGACGCAGCAACGAGTTCGGTGTCACGCTCGACGGCTCCGAGAACGGTTATCTCGACGCCGGTCAGAAGGCTGTCGACACCGATCGGTCCTTCTCCGTCTCCGCCTGGGTCTCCATGCCGGAGCTGCCCGACACCTCGATGGCCGTGGTCAGCCAGGACGGCACGGCGGAACCCGGTTTCGCGCTGGGCTACGACGGCGGAACCAAGATGTGGTCCTTCCGCACCCCGGTCAGCGAGTTGGAGACCATGGGCTCGTGGAAGGTGATGGGCGTCGCCGCGAAGAAGAACGCGCCCGTCCACCTCATCGGCGTGTACGACGACGTGCGCGGCGAGCTCAAGATGTACGTCAACGGCTACCTCGTCAAGGAGGACATCCAGCCGCGTCGAACCCGGTGGAATGCGACAGGGGCCCTGCAGATCGGACGTTCACTGTCTCTGGACGGCTACATCCACCACTTCAAGGGCACCATCGCCGACGTCGAGGTGTACGACCGGGTCATCACCGAGAAGGAGGGCCGCTTCGTCGGCAGCACCCCGCCCCAGCAACTCGGTTACTGGCCTTTGGAGGAAGCGGCCGCCGGCGTCTCGCCCGAGGCCGAGAACCGCACCGGCCTCACCCTCGCCGGAAGCGCCGGCATCTACCAGGCGGACGACAGCGGCTGCGACATCAACGTGGACCCCGACTGCCAGCCGGTGGCAGAACCGATGTGGGGCGACGGACACCTCGCGCTGGACGGCACCTCCGCCTACGCCTTCCGCCCCAAGGGCCTGCTGCCCGCTGAGGACAGTTTCACCCTGTCCACCCGCGCCCGGCCCTCCTCGTCCACCCCGGCACGCGACCAGACCGTCCTCTCGCTACCGGGCACCAACGCGGCAGCCGTCGCCGTGCGTTACTCGCAGAGCGCGAACCGCTGGCAACTGGTGACCACGTCCAGTGACGGGAGCGCGGCCGCCGTCAGCACGGCGACCGCCCTCGCCGCTCCACCGTCGACGGACACCGACGGGGACCATCTGGCCCTCGTCTACGACGCCACCTTCGGTGACGTTCTCCTCTACGTGGACGGCCAGTACGCCGCTCAGGTCCCCTGGCGCAACACGTGGGACTTCTCCACGACCGGGCTCCAGGCCGGACGCAAGCTCACCGGCACGACAGGCGGCGAGTACTTCTCCGGCACGCTCGACGAGATCCGCGCCTACCGCGGAGCGCTGGACGCCACCACCGTGCAGACCATCGCCGGTCTGACCTCGGGATGCAGCCTCGTCGGTTCTGTCGGTACCCAACCGTCCGACTGCACAGTCTGACCGCCGCTCACCTCGCCCCGGGTTCCGGGGGCACCTCCACCCGGTGCCCCCGGGCCCTCACCCCCCTCTCTCCAGGAGCAGCAGTTGTCCACGCCCTCCTGGTTCCGCGCGCGCATACCCGCTCGCAGAACCGCCACCAGATCACGTGTCGTCGTGGTCCTCGGTGTAGCCCTCACCGTCGGCCTCCTCCCTCAGTACGTCCCTCAGGCCCTGGCCGAGGACAAGGGGCTCGCCCGCCCCGGCGTCCAGAAGGGTCTGGGCGATCCCGTCCGCGGCACGAATCTCCAAGCGAAGCCGCACGACAGCAACCCCGCGGAGAAGGCCGCTGTCACCGGCGTTCCCAAGGCGTCCTGGCCCTCGTCCAGGAGCGTCGACGTGTCCTTCGGCGCCAGGACCGTCGACGTGCGTGGCCTGCCGCTGCGGGTGGGCCCTGCCAAGAAACCGAAGGCCAGGACCGAACGAGCCACCGCCCTCCAGGCCAAGGTCCTCGGCCGGGCCGCCACCCGGGCCGCCGGGATCGACGGAGTCGCCTTCACCGTCTCCCGCTCCGACGGGGCGAAGAACCCGGGATCGGCGCGCGTCACTCTCGACTACTCCGGATTCGCCGACGCCTACGGCGGCTCCTACGGGTCACGCCTGCGCCTGGCCGAGTACCCGGCCTGCGTCCTCACCACGCCCGAGAAGGCGGGCTGCTCCACCCCCCGGGCACTGAAGAGCGCCAACAGCACCGCGGCGCGGACTCTCGCCGCCGACGTCACCGTGGCACCCGAACAGCAGGGACCGAAGGCACGGTCCGCGGCCTCGGGCGCGACCGTACTGGCGGCCACGGCGGCAGCCGGCGGCAATCAGGGCAGCTTCGGTGCCACCCCGCTCGCCCCTTCCTCGGAATGGAGTGTCTCCAACTCCTCCGGTGCCTTCAACTGGTCCTACCCCCTGCGCACCCCTCCCGCGCCCGGCGGTCTGGGACCGGCGGTCTCCCTGGGCTACAACTCCCAGTCCGTCGACGGCCAGGTGGCCACGACGAACAACCAGGGCTCCTGGATCGGCCAGGGTTTCGGCTACGAGCCCGGATTCATCGAGCGCCGGTACAAGGGCTGCGCCGACGACGGGCACGCCGAGACCAACGGTGACCAGTGCTGGGCCTTCGACAACGCCACCATCCAGTTGGGCGGCGGCGCCTCCGGTGAACTCATCAAGGACGACGAGACCGGCGCCTGGCGGATCAGCAGCGACGACAACAGCAAGGTCGAGCTCCTGACCGGGGCGGCCAACGGTGACAACGACGGTGAGCACTGGCGTGTCACCACCACCGACGGCACCCAGTACTACTTCGGCCTCGACAACCTGCCCGGCTTCGCCAGCGGCGACGAGCAGACCGGATCGGCCTGGACCGTACCGGTCTACGGTGACGACTCCGGGGAGCCCTGCTACGACGCGACACTCGCCGACGCCCACTGTCAGCAGGCGTGGCGCTGGAACCTCGACTACGTCGTCGACCCGCACGGCAACGCCATGTCGTACTTCTACGGCAAGGAGACCAACTACTACACCCAGGGTCTGAAGACCACGGAGAACGGCAAGTCCTACACCCGCGGCGGTTACCTCAAACGCGCGGACTACGGGCAGCGCGCCGGCAGTGTGTACAGCACGCCCGCAGCGGCACGCGTGGTCTTCACCACGGACGAGCGGTGCCTGGCCGCAGCGGCCGACTGCGAACCGGGCGATCTCACCGACGCCACGGCCGCGAAGTGGCCCGACGTCCCGTGGGACCGGAACTGCAAGGCCGACACCAAGTGCGCGGGGCAGAACTCCCCGACCTTCTGGACCCGCAAGAAGCTGAGCAAGGTCACCACTCAGATCCGCTACGGCACCGGGTACGCCGACGTGGACAGCTGGGACCTGGGGCACCTGTTCACCGACAACGGCGACGGATCCAAGTCGCTGTGGCTCAACACCATCAAGCACACCGGTCACGCGGGTTCCGGCACCGCCGAGATGCCCTCCGTCGAACTGCTGGGCGAGCAACTGCCCAACCGGGTCGACAAGCCCGGCGACAACATCCAGGCGATGAACCGCTTCCGGCTGTCCGCCGTCGACAACGACACCGGCGGCCAGCTCGATGTCGTCTACCGCGATACCGAGTGCACGGCCGGCTCCCTTCCCGCCGCCGACGCCTCGACCAAGGCCTGCTACCCCGTCAAGTGGAACCCGCCGGGCGAGACCGATCCCATCACCGACTGGTTCCACAAGTACCTCGTCGACAAAGTCGTGCAGACCGATCTCACCGGCGGCGCGCCCGACATGGTCAACCAGTACACCTACCTGGGTGACGCCGGCTGGAAGATGCAGAAGGCCGACGGCATCTCGGACGACGAGTACCGCACCAGGAGCGACTGGCGCGGCTACGGGAAAGTCCGCGTAACCAACTCCGACGGCTCGGTGAGCGCCTCGGACACACGCACCGAGCACACCTACCTGCGCGGCCTGGGCGGCACGGTCACCGACTCCGTCGGAGCCGAGCACACCGACGCGGAAGAGCTGTCCGGCCACGAACTGGAAACGGCCACCTACAACGGCGCCTACACGGCCGACAAGCTCATCAGCAAGACGGTCAACAGCGCCTGGACCAAGGTCACCGCCACTCGGGTCAAGTCCTGGGGCACCACCAAGGCCTACTACGTCCGGCCGGCCGCGACGAAGTCCTACACCGCACAGGGCAACGACTGGATCGAGACGTCGACCACGACGCGCTACGACTCCGCCACCGGCCGGCCCACCGAGACCGACGACTACGGCAGGACCGGCGTCTCCGCCGACAACACCTGCACCCGCACCACGTACGCGGACAACTCCACCGCACACATCCTGTCCGTGGTCGCCCGCGTGGAGAAGGTCGCCGTCGACTGCGCCGGGACCCCGGACCGCAAGACACAGGTCCTCTCCGACGACCGCACGTCCTACGACGGTCTGGCCTTCGGCGCCCCACCGGTCAAGGGCGACCCCACCAAGGTCGAGCGCCTGGTCTCGCACAACGGCACCGCGGGCACCTATCAGACCGTCACCGCGGCGACGCCCGCCGACTTCGACAAGTTCGGCCGGCCGATCAAGGTCACCGACCCCGCGGGCAACTACACCACCATCGAGTACACCGAGACGGACGGTCTGACCACCAAGAAGGTCGAGACGAACCCTCTGACGTGGACGACGACCACGGAGTACGTCCGCTCCTGGGGTGCCCCCTCCGCGCAGGTCGACATGAACGGCAAGCGCACCGACCTCGCCTACGACGCCCTCGGCCGCATGACCTCCGTCTGGCTGCCGGACCGCGCCAAGGACGATTCCACACCTTCCATCAAGTACAGCTATCTCGTTCGCAAGACGGCCCCGGTGGCTGTCCGCACGCAGAAGATCGAGAAGGACGGGCTCTCGTACGGCTCCGAGTACGCCCTGTACGACGGGCTGATGCGCCCTCGCCAGGAGCAGACCGAGGGACCGGGCGGCGGCCGCATGGTCGCGGACACCTTCTACGACGGCGTCGGCCGCATCGTGAAGGCGAACGCCGACTACTACACCACCGGTGAGCCCACCGACACGGTCTTCAAGGCCGTGAACGGTGACACCGATGCCCAGAGCCGCACCGAATACGACGGCGCGGGCCGCAAGACGGCCGACATCTTCCAGGTCGCGGGCGAAGAGAAGTGGCGTACGACCTACAGCCACGAGGCCGACCGCGTCCACGTCGACCCGCCCGCCGGCACGCCGCCGACCACCACCATCACCGACGCCCACGGACGCACCGTCGAGGTGCGCCGCTACCAGGGTGACAAGCCGGAGCCGACGGCCACCACCGGCTTCGAGTCCATGTACTACACGTACACCCCCGCCGGCCAGGCCGACACCGTCAAGGACCAGGCCGGCAACGTCTGGTCCTACGGATACGACCAGATCGGCCGCAAGGCCTGGGCGCAGGACCCGGACACGGGCAAGACCCTGTTCGAGTACGACACGATGGACCGCCTGCTGTCCACCACGGACTCACGCAACAAGAAGATCTCGACCAAGTACGACAAGCTCGGCCGTGTCCTGTCGACCTGGGAGGGAGAGCCGGACACAGGGACCAAGCTGACGGTCAACACCTACGACTCCCTCCCCAATGCCAAGGGCCGGAGCGTCGGCAGCTACCGCTACGAGAACGGCGTCGTCCAGGCGACCTCCGTCATCGCCGAGCTCGATGCCATGTACCAACCGACGGTCACCCGCGTCACCCTGGCCGGTTCCCAGGCCGCCGAACTCAAGGGCACCTACGAGTTCGGCACGCAGTACAACAAGGACGGCACCGTCCAGTCCGTACGGATGCCCGCCGCAGGCGGCCTCCCGGCGGAAACCCTGACCACCAGCTACGACGACCTCCAGCGGCCCACCTCGCTGACGAGTTCGCTGGGCACCTCCTACGTCAACGCGGCCCGCTACGCCCCCACGTCCCAGCTCCAGCAGCTGGAACTGAGCAACGGCGGAACGGCCAAGAAGACCTGGCTCAGCTACGCCTACGAGCGCGGCACCAACCGCCTGACGAACACCCGTGTCGACTACGAGGGCGCCACCTCCGTCGCGGCCGACACCAACTACACGTACGACCCGGCCGGCAACATCATGTCGATCGCGGACACCCCGACCGGTAACACGGCCGACGTCCAGTGCTTCACCTACGACTGGCAGCGCCGGCTGAGCTCTGCCTGGACCACCACGAACGCTTCGAACGACGCGCTCGGCACCGGCGCCAAGGACGCCGCATGCGCCTCCGCCCCGACCGGTGCCACGATCGGCGGCGCGGCGCCCTACTGGCAGACCTTCGACTACGACCTGGCCGGCAACCGGACCAAGCAGATCCTCAAGGGCTTCGGCGGCAAGCCCGACTCCACCCGCACGTACACCTACGGTGACGGCGCCGACGGCCCCCACCAGCTCAGCACGATGACGCAGAGCACTCCTGCCCACGGCACCACGCCTGCCGTCAGCAGCCAGGACAGCTTCGACTACACCGAAGCGGGCCAGACCGACGTACGGGTGCGCGACGGCAACACCCAGGACCTCCAGTGGAGCGCCGGCGGGCAGCTCTCCAAGGTGGTCGAAGGCAGCGAGACCAGCAGTTTCCTCTACGACGCGAGCGGCAGCCGCCTGGTGCGCAAGGAGCCGGGGGCAGAGACCCTCTACCTGCCGGGCATGGAGCTGAAGCTCAACACCGCCACCCGCACCCTGGAAGGGACCCGCTACTACGGGTTCGCCGGACAGACGATCGCGATCCGCACCCCCAAGGGTGTGCAGTTCCTCTCCGGTGACCACCACGGCACGATGTCGTTGGCGGTCGACGCGGCGAACGGCTCGATCACCCGCCGTCGGATGGACCCCTTCGGCACCCCGCGTGAACCCGCGGGCAAGCCGTGGGTGGACGACAAGGGCTTCCTCGGTAAACCGGTGGACGAGGCGACCGGTCTCACCCATATCGGGGCCCGCGAGTACGAACCCGAGAACGGGCGGTTCGTCTCGGCCGACCCGATGATCGACTTCTCGGACCCGCAGCAGATCAACGGCTACGCCTACGCCAACAACAACCCCGTCACGTTCTCGGACCCGACCGGGCTGATGATCTACGACGAGGTCAGCGGCCTCGGGTTCGGCAACGCGCAGGTCCTGCAGAACTACATCGACCGGGACCCCGTTCGCTACGGCCTGATGGCCCAGCGCGACACGACGGCCGTCCGCAAGTACAACGAGGCGGCTGCCAAGGCGTCCGCCGCCAAGGCCCGTGCGATCGCCACGGCCAAGGAACTCGGCAGCATCATCGCCGACGAACTCGGCATCACGGACGCCCTCGACTGTTTCACCACGGGCAGCCTCGGTTCCTGCGGCGCCACCGCTGTGAACATCGCCTCCAGCATGGTCGGCGGAGCCGTCGGAAAACTGGCGGCCAAGTACGGCCTGCCGTGGAACTGGAAGAAGGGCATCGCCCTCGGTAAGCGCGTGAGCGGCTTGGTCGGCAAGCTCTTCAGCAGTTTCAAGAACTGGATGAAGTGGGACGACAAGGCCGCGGCGTTGAAGGGCGCGGCGGACAGAGGGAAATCGGCGATGAGCGCGCTCAACGCCAAAATCCGAAAACTTCCCTCATGCGACAACAGCTTCACGCCAAATACCAGGGTGAAGATGGCCGACGGCAGAACCAAGGCCATCAAGAAAGTCCGCATCGGCGACAAGGTCCTTGCCAAGGACCCGAAGACCGGCGTGGTCGAGGCGAAGCTGGTCACGGCCGAGATCAAGGGCAAGGGCGCCAAGAAGCTCGTCAAGGTCACGATCGACGTCGACGGCAAGAAGGGCGCGAAGACGGCCTCCGTCACCGCGACGGACAACCATCCCTTCTGGGTTCCCCAACTCGACGAGTGGATCGACGCGACGGACCTGAAAACCGGCCAGTGGCTGGAAAGCGGTTCCGGCACCAGGATCCAGATCGCCGGCGTCAAGCGCTGGACACAGGCAGCGGCCGTCCACAACCTGACGGTCGCGGACGTACACACGTACTATGTGCTGGCGGATGCAACCCCGGTCCTGGTTCATAACTGTGGAGACGCGGGCTACGCGGATGTTTACCTGGACATGGAACAGGGTCACGCATCGATCGCGGTGACGCACAACAGCAGAACCATTCACACTGAGGCGGGCTCGCAAGTGGGAGAGGACTCCATCGTTGGCCTGCGGGGTGCTTCTCATTCTCGCGGCACTGACGTCATTCGAGTGCCTCTGCCGAATGCAAGGCGAGCGCAGAAGGCGCAGGAATATTTCCTGGATGACAACAATCTGGGGCCGCATGACCGCGACGCAAATAATTGCGTGACGTTCTGTGCAAGGATCCTCAAGGCCGGGGGATATGAGATGCCAGTCTCGCAATCGATGGAAATTGCAAGCTGGCTCCTGGAAACGAACTTTGAACGAAGGAGGTTGTGATGGCAGGCGACTGGGATTGGCTGAAAGGTCCGCAGCCGTCCAGCGAAGTGCCTGAGCAGCTGTGCGCCCCGACGGCATCGCCTGGACTCAACCTCGGCGTGCAGGTGATCGGCAGTAACATCGTCGGGAATGACGTGGTCGAACTCGCCGCGCAGTATATGGCTGAACATGCCCGGCTCGAACTGTGGATTGGAAGTCACAAGCCGCCGCTGGGGTTTCGTCAACAGGCTGAACTGGGCCGGGAATCTTCTGCGGCATTGCTTGTGACCTACGAGGCGTGGGTCGCGTTTGAGACCGCCTACCAGGCGTCCGGCAAGAAGATCGACCAAGTACGCGACGAACGAGAGAAACTGAAGGCAGCCCTACGCAGGGCCGTGGACGCTCTCATACGTGCCAGGATCGAATAGCTGAGAAGGACGGGCGAGTTCCTGCCTGTCAGCACTTCAGCAAGTACACAGGGGCTTCACCAGAATGGATTCTGGTGAAGCCCCTGTGTATGTGACGGCGACACTGAAGCAACGTCTGCGGACGACGGCTGCGGCGCGTGGGTCGCCGGGGCCGGACGCGACGCAGTCCGTTTGTCTCTTGTGCTTCGGTGTGTTCCGACGCGATCAAGCTTGGGTGGTCAGCGGAGTCCTCAGGCCCGTCGTCCGTGGCGAGACTGAAAGCGTGGGCGTGCAGCTCGTCTCTTTCCCGTCCACGCCGATCAGCCCAGGCCGCGCCCTCACCCCGGTGGCGTAGGCGTGTCGTGTGTGCGGTACATCGCCTGGACGTCCAGTTCGAGTTGGACCGTCGGGCCGACCACCGCGATGCCTCGTGCCAGCATCGAGCGCCAGTTCAGGGTAGTCCTCGCGGTGCAGCTCTGCCTTGGCGAGAGCCGCGCACCGCAACTCCTCCCCGTACCCCCGTCCACCGTCCCGAGATACGTCGTGTCCAGCCCCACCGACCGGCTCACCCCGTGCATCGTCAGCGAACCGTGCACGGTCCACTTGCTGCCGCCGCGGTACGCGAACCGTGTGCTGTGGAAGTCGATGTGCGGGAATCGTTCGACGTCCAGGAAATCACCGGACCGCAGGTGGTCGTCGCGTGTGCGGTTGCCGGTGGTGATGCTCGACGCGTCGATGCGGACGTGCAGCCGGGAGTCCGCCATGTCGTCGGCGATCTGGATGCCGCCGTCGAACCGCTCGAAGCGGCCGTGCACATGAGCCATGCCGACATGCTTGGCGATGAACCGGATCGCCGTGTGCGGCGGGTCGAAGAGCCAGGTGCCGGGCGAGGGCAGTTCCAGTCGGCGGGCGGGCTGGAGGTGGATCTGCTCGGCTGGAGCGGGAGGACCTGCCGCCACGTCGACCGTCTCACGGTGGGGGTGCAGGCCCTCGGCCGCGATCATCAGGCTGTACCGGCCCGGCGGCAGCGCCGCGAAGAAGTAGCCGTACGGGTCTGTGGTGCCGCGGGCCACGATCCGGTGCGTGTCCAGCGCCGTGACCGTCACGTCGGCCGCGCCCATCGGCTGGCCCATGGGGTCGACGACCTCGCGGCCCAGGGCGCCCGCGCCGGGCGGGAGGGGAAGCGCGACGCCTGTCGCGCCGGTACCGGAGGCCCGCTCCCGCCGTCGGCGGCGGAGCAGTGCGAGGGCCATGGTGTGCACCTTTCATCGGCTTTCGTCGGCTGCGTCGGAGCCCCGGCGAAACAGCACGCAGTTCATACCGATTCTGGATCCGGACGCGCGAAGGCGGGTGTCTCATTACGAGACACCCGCCCACCCGGGGCGACGGCACCACCGCCCTGGTCGGTGCGTCCTGGTCAGTGCGTCCGGGCCGGGGGCCGTCACACAGTGACCCCGTCGATCTCGAAGGTCTGCACCGACGCGGCGGCGAACGGCACGCTCAGGCTCTTGCCGTTCAGGTAGGTGTCCGCGCGGGCGGTGTAGAGGTCGCCGCTGCCGGAGGTGAGCGTGTTCCAGCGTCGTACGAGTCCCCCCGTGCTGCCGGTGACCGCGGAGAAGCGGGACAGGTCGAAGGTGAGCGTCTGCGCCGCGCCGGAGTTGACCGCGACGACGACCAGGCGTTTCTGGGTCGCGTCGTGCGCGGCGACCGCGTAGCCGACCCCGGTGTCGATGATGGTCGTCCCGGGGCGGATGTGCCGGCTGAACTGGGCCATCACGTAGTACTTGGTCTGCACGGTCGTCGGCTGCAGGGTATTCGCGTCGTACGCGATCATCGCCCAGCCGGTGGAGGGGTCCATCACCTGCCAGTACACCCAGGCGGTCGGGTGCAGCCAGCGGAAGTCCAGGCAGAGATTGCTCGCCAGGGTGAGGCCGGTGCCGTCGCTGTCCCCGGTCTCCGAGTTCCAGAGCTTCTTGCCCGCCGTCGTGACGACGTCCGTGTGGAGGAGGTCGCGACGGCCGCCGGAGCCCTGGTAGCCGTGCACGTTGACCTGGCTGACCAGCGCCTTCGTCGACGACCCGAAGGAGTTCCAGGTCGTACGCGCCAGGTCGTAGCTCGTCTCGTCGGATGCCGAGAGCCTGACGCCGGACAGCCCGCGGGTGTCCAGCTCGCTGCGCATGTACGGCAGGACGGCCGCCTGGACGGTGGCGTCCATGTGGCAGCCCTCCTGCGTGCCCGTGGCGGTCCACCAGCTGGACGAAGGCTCGTTGAACGGGTCGACGGTCGCGAAGTTCACACCCCAGTTGTTCTTCGCGCGCAGCGCGACGGCGGCCAGGTGGGAGGCGTGCTGACGGTAGTTCCACGACTGGAGGTTGTTGCCGCCGCCGGACGCGCCGGAGGGGTTGTGGTTGAGGCACATCCACCACATGGGCGAGTTGGCGAACAACTCGGAGACCGCCCCTCGTTGGGTCGCCTTGACCAGGGCGGCGCGCTGGTTGGCGTCGGCCGTCCAGTCCCAGGCGGAGGACGTGGGGTCCTCGTTGTTCCAGTCCTGCCAGAAGCCCTCGATCTGCTTGAACGCCGGGATGTTGGGCGAAGCCACCATGCTCTGGCCGCCCACGCTGTTGGGGCTGCACGCGCCCAGGTTGTAGCGGGCGATGTTCAGCCCGAGGCCGGGCAGGGTCCGGCCGCCGTACGCCACGGACTTGGTGGTGAAGAAGATGTCGGCGAAGTCGTCGCGTGCGCCGAAGACGTTGGCCCACCAGGCGAGGGAGGTGCCCCAGCCCTCCCAACGCCCGTAGCTGGTCGCGGGGTTGACCGCGATGGTCGCGTCGGCCCGGGCGGTGCCTGTCGCCAGCGCACCGCCCAGCAGCGTGCCTCCCGCCGCCGCCAGCAGTGATCTGCGCTTGATCATGAGGTCTCCTGTCAGGCTCATGCCACAACCTGTTTGAAGAATGGGGCGGCCACAAACGCTTGTCGAGACGCATGACAGCGCTTTCTCTTTCGATAGCTTGCGGAACCTTGAGGGGCACGCAGCCCTCTGGAAATCGCCGCAGCCGTATGTCAGGACGGGGATGAGGTCGCAGCAACGCGAGGGGCCGACCCCACGTACGCCGCCTCCAGCACGGTCAGCGCGTCCTCCGCCGTGACCGGGCGCGGATTGGCGTACGCCTGCTGCGCGACCAGCTCGGCCGCCGCCTTCAGATCGGGCCGCGCCAGACCGAGCCCGGCGAGGGAGCGGGGTGCACCGAGGTCTCCGGCGAGGGTCCACAGGGCGTGCGGGGCGTCGTCGGTGCCGAGGGCACGGTTCAGCGCCCGTACGGCCGCGGGGGCGGCGGGCGCGTTGAACGCGAGGGCGTACGGCAGGACCACCGTGTGCGTCTCGGCGTGCGGGAGTCCGAACGTCCCGCCCAGCACGTGGCAGAGCTTGTGGTGCAGGCCCATCGTGGTCGCGCCCAGACAGGAACCGCAGAGCCAGGCCCCGTAGAGCGCGCGGCTGCGGACCTCCGGGTCCGTCGGCTCGGCGGCGATCTCCGGGAGCGCCGAGGTCATCGCCCGTACGCCCTCCTCGGCCATCAGGGCGATCAGGGGCGAGGTGTCGGGGGCGTACAGCGCCTCGACGGCGTGCGCGACGGCGTTGACCCCACTGGTGACGGAGAGCGGTACGGGCAGGGAGAGGGTGAGTTCGGGGTCGTACACGACGCTGCGCGGGAGGACCGACGGGTCGCGGCCGGTGCGTTTGGCGCCGTGCTCGGTGAGGCCCCAGACGGGGGTCGCCTCGGAGCCGGAGTAGGTCGAGGGGACGGCGATCAGCGGCAGGCCGGTGCGCAGCGCGATCGCCTTGCCGAGGCCGATCGCCGAGCCGCCGCCGACCGCGACACAGCCGTCGGCTCCCCTCTCCCGCGCCACCTGGACGGCCCGGTCCGCGACCTCGGCCGGGACGTGCATACGGGCCTCGGCGTGCACGCCCGCGCAGAGGTCGCCCAGCGAGTCCGCGACCGCCCGCGCCGTGTCCGCGCCGCGCGCGCCGGACACCACGAGCACCCGGCGCAGCCCGAGCCGTTCGACCTCGCCGGCCGTAGCGGTCACGGAGGCGCCGGGCCGGAAGACGACGCGCATGGGCTGTGCCTCGTAGGAGAAGTTCACGTGGTCCGCTCCGGGGTCAGTACGAGGTCGAAGCGGGCGTGTCTGAAGGGGTTCGGGATGCCGAACTCCTGTGCCAGGGCCGGGTCGTCGGTCTCCGCGAAGTCCTGGACGAGACTGTGCTTCACCGCGAAGACGGCGTCCGAGTCGAGGTAGTCGCTGCCGGCCACGAAGATGTGCGTGGTGACCGGGGTGTGTCCCTCGGCGCCGGCGATGAAGTGGATGTGCGCCGGGCGGTAGGGGTGCCGGCCGGTCGCGCGGAGCAGGTCGCCGACCGGGCCGTCGGTCGGGATGGGGTACGGGCTCGGTACGCAGGTGCGGAAGTGGAAGCGGCCTCGCGCGTCGGTGGTGAAGAGGCCTCGGCCGTTGCCCGCGGGCTGGACGCCGGGCTGCTGCACGTCGTAGAAGCCGTGGGCGTCGGCCTGCCACACGTCGAGGGTCGCTCCGGGCAGCGGGGTGCCGTCCTGGGACAGTACGCGCCCGCTGACCACGCACGGTTCGCCGCTGCCCACGAGGTCGATGTCTGCGCCGAGTTCGCGGACGGGGGACTCCGTCATATGGAAGGGCCCGAGGACGGTGGATTCGGTGGCGCCCGGGCCGCGGTCGGCGTTCAGGGTCTCCACGAGCATCGAGAGCCCGAGCACGTCGGAGAGGAGGATGAACTCCTGGCGGGTGTCGGTGCACGTCTGCCCGGTCGCGGTCAGGAATCCGATCGCCCGCTCCCACTCCCGCTGGGTGAGCCGGGTCTCGCGGGCGAAGTCGTGCACGTGCCGGACGAGCGCGCTCAGCAGCTCGCGCAACCGTGGATCGGTATCCGCGCCGAGGCTGCGTACGGCCTCGGCGGTGACCGTGTCCCCACCGGCATCGACACTCATGACGCCCTCCACCCTCTCGCTCCACGCTCCCGGCAACCACCAAGTATGGTCCCGCGCCGACGCCCCACGGGACCGCCGCGCCTACGGGGCAGACGCCCGGTCCGACCCCTCAGGGGGCGCGGGGAACTGCGCGGGCGACCACGAATGCAGCCGCGGCCGCCCCTGCCCCCTGAGGGGCGCGAGGAACTGCGCGGCCAACCACGACACACCCGCACAAACCCACAACCCAGACCCCCCAGGGGCGCGGGGAACTGCGCGCTCAGCCACGACGCACCCGCACAAGCCCCCAACCCGAACCACCCACCCCCAGGGGCGGGCGCGGGGAACTGCGCGGGCGACCACGACGCACCCGCACGGGCCCGCCGACCCGAACCACCCCTTGTTGTTCCTTCAACAACAAGGGGTACCGTGGACACCGCCGGGCCGCCGCGAAAGCCACGGGACCAACGGGGCGGGAAAGGCGAATGACACCACGAACAGTGGGACACCTCACCTCTGGGACAACCGCATTGCTCCACCCGAAAGCGGGAATTACCCTTCCCTCACGCGTTCGTACACGCTTGAACCACGGGGGAAAAATTGAAGGTTCGCCTGCTCGGGCCATTAGAACTCACGGATGGCCCCGTCACGCTGCGTCTGCCCGGCGAGAAACTCCGGGCAACTGTGGCCGCACTGGCACTCTCACCCAACAGGCCGGTGTCACGCAGTGATCTGATCGACGAGTTGTGGGGCGAGGATCTTCCGCGCAATGCGGAGAACTCCCTGCACGGTCATGTCGCCCGTCTTCGCCGCATCATTGACACGCACACCGGAAAGGACAATCTGCGTGATCTGATCCGCACATCGAGTTTCGGATACATGCTTTCCTTGCCCGAGAATGACATCGACGCCTCACTCTTCTGCAATCTGACCCGGCAGGCGGCCACGCTCCACAGGTCCGCGCCGGGCCAGGCGATCCCCCTGCTGAACCAGGCGCTCGCCCTGTGGCGGGGGCCGGCGCTCCTGGACACCGGGCAGGGCCTGATCAGCAGGATGGCGTACACCCGGCTCACCGAGACGCGGCTGACGGCGTACGAGTACCTCTTCGACGCCGAGCTGCGGCTGGGCCGGCACCGGGAGATCATCACGGAGCTGCATCCGCTGCACGCGCGCTATCCACTGCGTGAGCGCTTCTGCGAGCAGCTCATCACCGCGCTCTACCGGTCGGGACGGCAGGCGGAGGCACTGGACGTCTACCACCGCACCCGGCGGCGGCTCGCCGACAACCTGGGCCTTGAGCCGGGGGACGCGCTGCGGGCGCAGTTCGAGAGGGTGCTGCGACGGGAACCGCTGACCGTCTGAACAACGCCCCGCACGGGGCGGTGCCGACGCCGGGACCCACCCGGTGGCGGCACCGCCCCACCGCCGTCATCCCCACCACCGGCGCACCGGCTTGGCCGCCCTCACCACCGTCACACCGACTTCGTCACCCGCAGCAGCCGCCACACCGCGCCCGCACGCGCCCGCCCATGGAAGGCGAGGTACTGCGGGAGCACCAGGCCCGGCGCCCATTTCTCCTTGTACGCGAGTTGGCTCGCCGCCGGGTACACCCGCTCCCCGTGGTCGGCGAGGAACCGGAGGAAACGGCCGGTCAGCGCGCTGGCCGCGGCCGGCTCGTGCTCCTCGGACAGCCCGGTGAAGGGCGTGAACCCGAGGTGCAGCCACTGCGCGCCCTCGCTGCGGAACACCTCGATGGCCCGCAGGTTGACGGCTTCCAGGACCCCGGGCGTGCTCGACGGCACCCGGCGGGTCAGATCGTGCAGCCACCCGGGGTGCCGGCCGTACGCCGGTGAGTACGAGATGTAGGCGACGGCCTTCCCCTCGATCCGGCCCACGAAGAGCCGCCGTTCAGCCTGCGCGGGGCCGCCCAGCTGTCCGACCAGGAACTCGATCTCCTTCACATGCCGTCCCTTGGCGCGCAGCCAGGGCCGGTCCACGGCGGCCAGTTCGTCGGCGACCTCGTCGAGCGGCATCTCGTCGACCTCAAGGCCAGCCCGACGGGCCCGCGAGATCTTGTTGCGGAGTTTGACGAACCGGGTGCCCTTGAGGGTGAAGTCGGGCAGCGCCAGCGCGTAGGAGCAGCCGATCTGGTTCACGGTGAACCCGGCGCGGGCGTGCAGCTCGACGTCCTCGCCCTGCAGTTGTACGGCGACGACCCGCCGGCGCTGTGCTGCGGCGAATTCCAGGAAGGCGGTGAGGAGTTCGGGCTTCTCGCTCTCGGCGGCCAAGGGGCCGCCGAACTGGATCAGATAGCGGCCCGCGCGCCGGAAGACGATTACTCCCGCGCTCCCGGGCCGGGTGAAGTACTCGTTCCCGGTGTTCAGAGCGAGGAACGCGCTGGAATTCTCCGCGTACTCGCCGAGCGCGTACATAACCCTGTCGAAGGTCGCCGTCTCCCGGGTGGTTGACATATCCCGTCCCCCTGTCGTCGCATCAATTCCCCACCCTGTCGATCCGCCCTTCGATCCGCCTGAAACGCCCGTCTCAGTCCGGTGTCAGACCCTTCTCAGCGCCGGCTGGCAGCTTGTGGGAAATCAGCGGGAGATCGATCGGGGGGCCGGTGTGACCGGAATACAGGCGAGGGCTCGTGAAGTGCGTGAGGGAAATGAGGTGCGGCTGGGTCCCGGCGCGCGGAGCTACGGTTCGTACATCGGCGGCCGGAGCGTTCCGGGGGACGACTGGGTGTACGTGGTCGACGCGGCCGCGCTGCTCGACGACGCCTTCTCCAACCTGACGCTCAAGCGGCGCCTCGAACGCGGCCAGGCCCCGGACGGGGAACTGCCGCCCTCGATCGTCGGACGGGTCGCCAAGGCCGGTCCGGACGAGGTGCGGCTGGCTCTTGAGGCCGCGTCCCGGGCCGCCGTCGAGTGGGCGGCCGTGCCGCTGGAGGTCAGGCTCGACCGGGTGTGCACGCTGCTGCACCGCCGGATCACCGAACGCGCCGAGGAGATCGAGGAGATCCTGGTCCAGGAGGGGCATCCCAGGGTGCTGGCCCGCTGGCAGGTCTCCGGGATGCTGGAGTGCTGGGGTCCCGAGTCCGTCGGCTTCTACCACTCGCAGCTGCACCAGGAGTTCCGGCACGGCGTCCGGGAGATCTCCGTACGCCGCAGGCCGGACGGTGTGGTCTGTCTGAATCCGCCGCAGAACGCTCCGATGTCCAGCGCCCTGCTCGGGGTGCACGCGATCTTCGCGGGGAACGCCCTGGTCGTACGCGCTCCGAGGAGCGGACCGCTCGGGGTGATGTACGCGCTGCAGGAGCTGGTGGCCCCCGTGCTGGACGAGGTGGGCGCTCCCCCCGGCACGCTCGGGGTGGTCTGCGGCGACCCCGCTCCCCTGCTGAACGCCTGGCTGGACAGCCCGCTGGTCGACGACATCATGTACTTCGGCAGCAGCGAGGCGGGCATCCGCTTCCAGGACCGGTGCGTGACCGCGGGCAAGAAGCCGATCCTGGAGCTGGCCGGCAACGACGTGGTGACGGTCTGGAAGGACGCCGATGTCGAGCTGGCCGCCGAGGCGCTGACCGAGGGGTTCTTCGGCTCGGGTCAGCTGTGCATGATCCCCAACCAGGTCGTCGTCCATCCGGACGTGGCCGAACGGCTGCTGGCCGAACTGGTGCGCCAGGCCCGGCTGGTCAAGCCCGGCCGGGCGGGCGACGAGGACGTACTGCTCACACCGGTGCTGCGCAACGAGAAGTTCTTCGACTGCCTGGACGACGCCCTGCTGCAGGGCGCCGAGCTGGTCTGCGGCGGGCACGCGATGCTGGTCGATGGTACGCGCGACCCGGCGGGCATCTTCCTGGAGCCGACCGTCGTCCTGGTCCGCGGGCTGACGGACGCCCGGCGCATGACGGCCGTCAGCCAGGAGACGTTCTTCCCGCTGCTG
The DNA here is from genome assembly GCF_003024195.1 of Streptomyces dioscori. Lineage (GTDB taxonomy): Bacteria > Actinomycetota > Actinomycetes > Streptomycetales > Streptomycetaceae > Streptomyces > Streptomyces dioscori. The sequence continues at coordinate 59,444 of NZ_KZ679048.1, read as the reverse complement.
CCCGTGATCGTGGCCGAACCGGACGACGACGAAAGGCTGTTGGAGAAGTTCATCGACTTCGTGAACAGCACGGGCTACGGGCTGCGCAACTCGCTGTGGGCCGCCGACCGCGAGGTGGTCGACCGCTTCGTCGACCGGGTCACCGAGGGCGGTCTGCTCAAGGTCAACGACTCGCACATCGGGTTCCTGCCCTATCTGCCCTCGCACGGCGGCACCGGCCTGACCGGCGGGGTGTTCGGCGAGGCCAACTACCCGGCCCTGCGCACCACGCACGTCCAGGGCGTCAGCGTCTCCCCGGGCGGGATCCGTCCCCGGGACGCGGTCTTCGGCACCGGTGACCGCCCCGCGGCCTGAACACGGCCAAGCACGGTCACCGCTTCCGACACGGCTCGTGGACGGCCGATCACGAACACCCAGACATCCGACAGTTCGAGGAACCCATGCGTTCGATGGACCACGCCCGGGAGACCTGTGAGGCCTTTCTCCCCGGCCTGCTCGACAAGCTCGACGACATACCCCTGCCCGAACTGGAGGCGCCGGGCAGCCCGGCGCTCGACCATTTCCGGGCCTGCGGGGGCCCGGGCCTGGTGATCCCCACCAGGTATCACGGCGGTGGGGCCGACCCGCTCCAGGCGCTCGCGGTCGTCCGCGCGGTCGGCGCTCACTCGCCGTCCCTGGCGGTCGCCACGACCATGCACCACTTCTCCGTGGCCACCCTGTTCACCCTCGCCGACAGCGTGCAGCGCTCCGGTATGGAGTGGGCCCTGCTCGAAGGCATCGCCGAACAGGGCCTGTTGGTGGCCTCCGGGTTCGCCGAGGGGCGGCCGGGACAGGGCATCCTCGCGCCGACGGTCCGGGCGAAGGCGGTCGAGGGCGGCTATCTGGTGAACGGCAGCAAGAAGCCGTGCAGCCTCTCCGCGTCGATGGACCTGCTGACGGCGAGCGTGGCGCTCCCCAGCAAGGAGGGCGAAGAGGGCCACGACGGTGACGGTACGGAGCTCGCGGTGATGCTGCTGCCCCGGGCCACCGAGGGCATCGGCGTGCACCCCTTCTGGAAGAGCTGGGCGCTGGCCGGGGCGGAGAGCGACGAGGTGCGGCTGACCGACGTCTTCGTGGACGAGCAGCTGCTCATGCGGACGGCCGCCGCCGGACCGGGCCGGCTCGACGAACTGCAGACGACCGGCTTCCTCTGGTTCGAACTGCTCATCTCCGCCTGCTACTCGGGCGCGGCCGGCGCACTGGTCGAGCGGGCTCTCGTACGGAAGCACAGTACGTCGGACCGTGCCGACCTGGTGACGCGGCTGGAAACGGCCAACCTGCTCCTTGAGGGTGTCGCCCGGATGCTGCGGGACGGTGAGAGCGACGACGCGGCGCTCGGCAAGGCTCTCGTGGCACGGTTCGCGGCGCAGGACGCGCTGGGCGGGGCGGTGCGGCGGGCGGTCGAGATGCTCGGCGGGACGGCCTTCATCGCCTCGTCCGAGGTCGCGTATCTCGCCGCCGTCTCGCACGGGCTCGGCTTCCACCCGCCGTCCCGGGCGAGCTTCGCCGCCCCCTATCTGGAGCACGTGGCGGGCAGTCCGCTGCGGCTCGCGTGAGGTGGGGGGCATCATGACCGTCGCACCCGCGACCACCGCACGGGAGGAGCTGGGCCGGCTGTACCGCAGCCGGCTGAGCAAGGGCCGGGCGACCCTCGGCGAGATGTTCGGCGGCCATGTGGAGGTCGCCTCGGAGGGCGCCTGGGTGACCACGGCCGACGGCGGCAGGTTCCTCAACTGCGGTGGCTACGGCGTCTTCCTGACCGGCGCCCGGCACCCCACCGTCCTGCGGTACGTGACCGAGCAGCTCCACTCGCACCCGGTGGCGACCCGGCTGTTCCTTGAGCCGCAGGCCGCCCTCGCCGCGGACGCGCTCGTGGCCGTCGCCCCGCCGGGCCTGGAGCGCGTGCACTTCGCGGGCTCGGGGGCGGAGGCCGTGGAGACCGCGATCAAGGTGGCCCGCACCCAGGGCAGGACCCGGCTGATCGCCATGGAGTCCTGCTACCACGGCAAGACCATGGGAGCGCTGAGCCTGACCGGCAAGGACGTCTTCCAGAACCCGTTCCGGCCGCTGCTGCCCGACGTCACACATGTGCCGTACGGGGACACCGCCTCGCTCGGGGAGGCACTGGCGGCGGCGCCCGGCGAGGCGTGCGTGTTCGTCGAGCCGGTGCAGGGCGAGGCCGGGGTCGTGATCCCGCCGCCCGGCTATCTGCGGGAGGTGCGACGGCTGTGCCGGGAGCACGGGGCACTGCTCGTCCTCGACGAGATCCAGACCGGTATGGGCCGGCTGGGCAGCTGGTGGGGAGCCGACGCCGAGGACGTCCGCCCCGATCTGCTGCTGGTCGGCAAGGGGCTCAGCGGCGGGGTCGTACCCGTGTCGGCGGTGCTGTCGACGCCGGAGGCGTTCTCGGTGCTCGACCGCGACCCGTATCTGCACACCTCGACGTTCTCCGGAGCGCCCCTCGCGATGGCCGCCGCACGCGGGGCTCTCGCGGCGATCCAGGAGGACGAACTGATCGACCGCGCACGGGTGCTGGGCGGCGAGATCCTGAACGTGCTAGGGCGGATCGTCCGCGCGCACTACGGGAGCGCGGTACGCGAGGTGCGCGGCCGGGGCCTGCTGCTGGGCGTGGAGTTCGCCGAACCGGGGCCCGCGGGCGACCTGCTCATCGAGCTGATCGAGCACGGGGTCGTCGCGAACCACTCGCTCAACTCCCATCTGGTCCTGCGGCTGACACCGCCCGCCGTCCTGACCCGCGGCGACCTGGACTTCCTCTACGAAGCGCTCGACCGGGCCTGCCGTGCGCAGTCGGCCCGCTACGGAAGGTGACGTGACGACATGCGAAGCGCTCAACTGACGGTACGGACCGGGGGTGTCGGCGCCGTGGAGGCGTACCGGCGGGTCCGGGACTTCGCCCGCTACCCCGAACTGTCGCCCGTCGTCCGGTCGGTGACGGTCCGTGAAGGGACGGACGGCGAGGAGCACAGCGACTGGGCGGTGCACTTCCGCAACGGCATCCTGCGCTGGACGGAGGCCGACCGGTTCGACGAGGAGCGCCTGACCATCGCCTTCCGTCAACTGCACGGTGACTTCGAGGAGTTCACCGGAACCTGGCGGGTGCGGGTCGGCGCGGACTGCCTGATCGACTTCGCCGCCGAGTTCGACTTCGGGATCCCCAGTCTGGCGGGGATCCTGGACCCGGTGGCCGAGCGGGTGCTCAAGGAGACCATCGCGACCGTCCTGACGGGTCTGTTCCCCGGCGCGACGGTGGTCGGCCCCGAGGAGGCCGGCGAGCCCGAACCCGCGGTGGCCGCCTGATGGACGCGCACAACCTCTTCGAGACGCCGGTCACCTACCGGCTGATCCGGCTGGAGTACGGGCTCGGTCTCGTCGTCGCCACGGCGCTGTTCCTGGCACACCTGGACGAGGTGCGATGGCTGCCGGCGCTCGCGCTCTTCGTCTACATCGACCTGGTCGGCTACCTGCCCGGGGCGATCGCCCACCGGCGTGCCAGGGGCAGGCGGATCGGGCGGACCTACCACGTCCTCTACAACGTGATGCACAGCCTCGTCACCCAGGGTCTGGTGGCCCTGGCGTGGATCTGGCTGGCCGGCGCGGAGTGGGCGCTGCTGGTGCTGCCGATCCATCTCTTCGGCGACCGGGCGCTGTTCGGGAACTTCCTCAAACCGTTCGGCCTGCGCTTCGAGCCGGAGACGCATCCGGCGTACGAGCGATTCCGCGCCGAGTACGCGGCGCTGTCCCCGGACACCATGGACGCGGCCGATGAGGAGCGGCGGCTCGCCGGCCGGTTCGACGCGAGGGCGACATGACCGGCACGGGTCTTCTGGACGAGGGCACGGCGGTGTGGCGGTCCGTGGCCGGGGTGGCCGTCCTGACGTGCGGCCCGGCGGAACAGGCCCACGGCGTCACGGTCAGCACGCTGTGCGTCGCCTCCCTGGACCCGCCCATGGTGTCCGTGGCCCTGCGTCGGGGCAGCAGGGGGCTGGCCACCCTGCTGGGATCGGGCCGCTTCGCGGTCAGCGCGCTGTCCGACGGACAGGCCCCGCTGGCCCGGCGCTTCGCCCGTTCCGACCGGACGGACGGCTGGGACCTGCCGGACGCCACCGGTCTGTGGGACGGCCGCTCGGCCTGCGGCGCACCGCTGCTGCGCGACGCCGTGGGCTGGCTGGAGTGCCGGGTCGAGCGGACCGTGGCGGTCGGCGACCACGAACTGGTGCTGGCCCGTGTCCTGACCTCCCGGTCCGGCACCGGATCACCCCTGCTGAACACCCTGCCCACGAGTGCCACCCACGACAGGAGCAGAGCATGACTGACATCACCGGCATGACTGCCGTTCCGGCCGAGGCCGACTGGGCGAACGCCCCCTCGCTCGTCGAGGGCGCGATGAACCTCGAACTGACCGCCGCCGCCTGCGATCTGGGGTACTGGCTGCGCGCGGTGCCCCAGGGCACCCTGCGCGGGCAGATCGCCGGACACGCACCGGACGTCGTTCCTCTCGACATCACCCGTGAGCCCGGCCCGCTGAACGCCGCGCTCACCCAGGAGCTGGCCTTCCGCTCGATCGCCGAGGAGAAGGCGACCCGGGCCATCTCGTACCTGGTCGCGCTGGCGCCGTCCCTGGAGACGATGGAGTTCTACGCCACCCAGCTGATCGACGAGGCACGGCACTCCATGGTGTTCCGCAACCACCTCACCGCGCTGGGGGTCACGGACCTCACCGCCGACGTCGAGCGGCTCGCGGGAGCGGACCGGGACGCGGTCCTCGCCCCGCTGGAGGAACTGGGCCTGCGCGTCCTGCGGGACGAGGGCGACTTCATCGGCGGAGTGGTCGTGCTGACGATCCTCGTCGAGGGGGTGCTGGCGCCGGCCGCCGAGCTGAGCGAACGCAAGTGGCGGATCTTCGACCCGGCGGTCTCCGACATCGAGCGGGGCGCGGGCATCGACGAGATACGCCATCTCACGGTCGGCAGTTCCGTCGCCCGCGAGCATCTCCTCGCCCACCCCGAGGACCGGCCGCGGATCCTGGACCTCATCGTCCGCGGCCGGCGGCTGTGGAGCGATCTGCCCGTCACCGACATGGTGCTGGGCCGCGAGGCCCTGTTCCAGGAAGGGCTCGACAAGCACGCCGACCTGGTCGGCGACTACGAGATCTGGCCCGGACGGCGGCTGGTGGACACGACCGTCGAGGAGCGGGTCGGCACGGCGCTGCGGTGGTCGGAGGAGATGCAGTCCCGGCGGCTCGCGTACATGGGCCTCCCGGAGGCGGCCTGACGACCACCGGGTCACGGCTGCCGGTTCACGGCGTCGGTTCACGGCTGTCGGTTCAAGGCCACCCGCTCAGGGCTGTCGGCGCGCGAGGGCACGTACCACGGCCGCGGCGGCCACCGCGTGCCCTCTGCTGCTGAGCCGGCCGGGCCCCGGCGCCCACAGGGTCCGCGGATCGAGTCCGCGCTGGTGGCGCATCAGGTCGACGTGCTGCGCCGCGTGGTGCAGCGTCACCAGGGCGATGCGCTGGACCAGCCGGCGCTGACGCTCGCGTACGGCGTCCGCTCGGGCGGCGGAGGCGGGGTCCGCCGGTGGTCCGGCCGCCGTGGACCGGTCGAAGGGGCTGATCACGACGGCGTGGCGGTAGGTGGCGCTCCGCAGGGAGTCCAGGACGCGGCTGAGTTCGATCTCCACCGAGTCGAGGTCGAACGTCGTCTGCCGCAGTTCGGGGCCACCGCACGAGATCAGCGCGAGGTCGCCGCGGAAGACGAGGGCGTCCAACACCTGCCGGGAGCGCATCTCGAACAGTGACAGGTCCTTGCGGCCGCGCGCGGCACGGCAGGCGAGGTCGGGGTGCGCCGCCCGGAGCGCGCCGGACACCCGGTCGCTCCAGCTCACCGCGCGGTAGCCGGGCACGACGGCGGCCCGCGCCGGCCGCGACTCGTGCTCCCCCAGGATCACGACCCGCCGCCAGGGCACGTGCGCGAGGGCGGCGACGGCCTCGCCGGGACGCAGACAGCGCGGATCATCGTCCTCCGAGGGAGGAGTCCGGGGCGGCGCGTGCGTGTCATCCGCCATGGGCACCCTCCGTGCCCGTCTCCGCGGGCCTCCCCGTGCTGCCCGTCTCCGCGAGCCTCCCCGTGCTGCCCGTCTCCGCGTTCCTCCCGGTGTCCGCCACCGGGCTCCTCTCCGCGCCCGTCCTCGCGCTCTTCTCCGCGCGTTCGACGTGGTCGCGGAGTTCGTCGGCGACCCGCGACCAGAGGCCCGCGTCGCCCGCGGGCATGCGGTCGAGCACTCCGAGCAGATGGGCGGCGTTACGGCGGACGAGGTCGACGAGCACGTCCCTGGGCGCCGAGGCGACCAGCGCGTCGACCGCCGCCCTCGACACCTCGGAGAGAATCCCTGATGCCGCCAACACGCCCGCCTGCAGGGCGAGTTCGGCCAGGAGGTGGTCGGGGACGGAGTCGGCGGACCCCAGCAGACGCCCGTACGCCCCCTCCAACGCACGGGTGTCCACCGAGAGGGTCCGCCGACTCCGTCTGGGGCGCCGCCGTTCGCCCCGGAGGATCTCCGCCCGCGCCTCGTCCGCCGCTCCGGACAGCGCGAGGGAGATCAGCCGTACGACCCCGTGCGCGTCGAGGTCGGTCAACTCCGCCACCATGTGCGGGACTTCGGGATGCCCTCCGCTCCGCAGGAACTTCTCGCGGGCCAGTGCCGCGTGCTCCCCGCCGCCCACGGCTCCGACGGCCTGTACCCGGTGGGCGGTCAGCTCGCGCCCGTCGTGCAGCCGTACGGTCACCCGCGCGCCCAGCCGTTTGGTCGCGAAGCGGAAGTCGGTCTCGGGGGCCAGCCAGGCCGGGGGAAGCAGGTCGGCGGCACGTTCGTCGGCCGCGCGCACCCAGGCGTCCGCGTGTTCGCCCGCGCGCCGCAGGGCCTGACCCAGGGGCGCGGTCGCCAGGAGCGCGGCGCGGCTGAGCCGCGGGTCGTGGACGGTGCGTACCTTCGCCGCGAGTTCCCAGCGTTCGGGGCGTTCGACGGCGGGAGGCATCAGGTCCGCGGGGCCGAGGCCGCCGGTGAGGAGGGCGGTGGCCACGTTGTAGGGCAGGGAGAAGTTGAGTGCGGCGACGCTCGCGTTCGGGCCGATGTGCCGTGCCCGGGACGCCCGGTCGAGTCCGCCGGTGAGGAGGGACCCGGCGACGACGACCTCCGCGATGTCGTCGGGGGTCGCCCCGGTGGCCCGCAGTTCCGCCGCGCAGTCGGTCGCGCAGTCGACGGCGGCGCCGATGTAGGCGCTGCCCGGGTGGACCTTGTAGGAGAGCGTCTCGGTGTGCCAGAGCGTGCCGAAGCCGGCCACCGCCTCGTCGGGCAGCGGCACGTCCGCGTACCGGCGCAGGAACCCTTCCGGGTGTTCCAGTACGTCCGCGGGTCCGCGCAGCCCGGCGAGGGCCCCGTCACAGGCGGTGAGGCCGGTCTGGATCGGCGTCGCCGCGGCGAACCCCTTGGCGTCGGTGGACAGGAAGCCGGGGGTGAGGGTCCACGGGGGTACGGAGAAGGCCAGGCCGAGCCCGTTCACCCAGGCGCGGGCAGGTGCGTCGAGGGCTCTCAGCCGCCCGGCGACCGTGCCCGCGAGGTGGGTGTGCGCGGCGGCCTGCCCGCGGAAGGGTCCGAGGGTGGCGGCGGCCGTGATCCGGGCGGCGCTCTCGTCGGCGGCCAGGATCGCGGTGAGCAACTGCCGTCCGTCGAGGCGCAGTTGCCGCGCGTACACGACGGGCACGGTGACACAGGAGTGCGAGAGGTGTCCCGCGTACGCCGTGTCGTCGTGGTCCAGGCAGATCGCGGCCATCGCCAGGGAGACGGCCGCGCGTGCGGGATCCGGCTGGAGCGGGCCGCCGTACGCCCGCGCGATCCGTCTGCCGAGCGGATGCGCGTAGCCGGTGCGGGCGGCGGCCAGTTGGCTGAGGAGCTGGCTCCTGAGGTGGGCCACGACCCGGTCGGGGGCGTCGTCGAGTTCGAGGTCGCTCGCCCAGTCGGCGAGTCGCCGGATCAGGGTGCGGCCGCCATTGGCGTCGGCCGGTGCGGCGGTCACCGGACGTGTCCCGTCGTCGTCCCGGCGGGTTCGGCGGCCTCGGCGGCCTCGGGCGCGGCCGGGGCGTCAGCGGCGACCCGCCCCGCGCCGCGCCCGAGGAGCAGCAGCGCGCAGAGCCCGCCGACGAGCGTGCCGGCCGCCGCGACCTGCATCACGAGGTGCATGCCGTCGACGAAGACGGGACCCACCGCGTCGAGGACCGGCTCCCGCAGCGCGGGCGGCAGGGCGTCGGTGCGGGACAGGTCACCGTCACTGAGCAGCACGTACGCACGGTCGCGGGCGTCCTGCGGCATGGGCACCCCGGCGAGCGCGCCGGGCAGCGCGTCCCGCAGGTGGCGCAGCAGCAGCCCGCCCGCGAGCGCCACCCCGAAGACCGCGCCGACCTGGCGGAACGTGTTGGAGATGCCGGACGCGGTGCCGGCCTGCTCGGGCGGTACGGCCCCGAGGAGGGCGACGGTCGCGGGCGCGCCGGTGAAGGACACGCCGATGCCGAGGAGGGCCAGTGCCCACCAGTAGGCGCCGAAGCCGCTGCCCGCGTCGAGCAGGGTGAGGCCGTAGAGACCGGCGGCCGAGAGGAGTGAGCCGCCCACGACGGGGGCACGCGGTCCGGTCCTGGCGGCGGCGAGGCTCGCCGCGAACGAGGCGACCATGATGGGCACGGTCAACGCCAGGAACCGTACGCCCGTCTCGACGGCGCTCAGTCCCTGGACGCTCTGCAGATGCAGGGTGAGCAGGAAGATCGCGGCGAACAGGCCGAAGAGGCTGAGGAAGTTGACGGCTCCCGCGACCGCCACGACAGGTTTGCGGAACAGCTTCAGCGGCAGCATCGGATCGGACTGCCGCAGCTCCCACACCACGAAGGCCGCGAGCGCCGTCCCCGACGCGGCGAACGCGCCGAGGATGGGCGCGGAGGTCCAGCCCTCGCTGTTGCCCTCGATGAGCGCGTACGCCAGTGAGGCGATCGCGACGACGAACAGCAACTGGCCCACGAGGTCCGGACGCCGGGCGCGCGGTCCGCGGTTCTCGGTCAGCAGCCGGGCCAGTACGGCGGTGGCGAGCACCCCGATGGGTACGTTGACCCAGAAGATGGACTGCCAGCCGACGGTGTCGACGAGCACTCCGCCGACCAACGGACCGGCGGACAGGGCGAGTCCGCCGATCCCGGCCCAGATGCCGATGGCCTTCGCGCGGGCGGCCGGTTCGGCGTAGGCCGCCGAGACCAGCGCGAGCGACACCGGGATCATGATGGATCCGCACACTCCCTGCAGCGCCCGCCCGAGCAGCAGGATCTCCGTCGATCCTGCCAGCGCGCACAGGACCGAGCTGAGCGTGAAGCCGACCAGACCGGCGAGGAACAGCCGTTTGCGGCCGATGATGTCTCCGACGGTGCCCGAGGTGAGCAGCAGACAGGCGAAGGCGAGGGCGTACGCGTCGACCACCCACTGGAGGCCGGACAGGCCGGCGTCCAGGTCGCGCTGGATCTCCGGCAGCGCCACGTTCACGATCGTGGCGTCGAGGTAGACCATGAACACGCCGAAACAGACGAAGGACAGGAGCAGGCCCTTCGAATGGCGCGGGGCCGGGTGGCGCGGGGCCGGATGGTGCGTGGCCCGCTGGTGCGCGGTCCGTGCACCGGTCGCGCGTGGTGCGTCGCTCATTGCGGGTCCTCACCGTGAGGGGCCGGAGCGGGGCTTGCGTGAGAAGGTAAATGACCGACGGTCAGTCAGTCAACGAGGAATGACCGTGGGTCAGTCGACTCCCTTACAGAAAAGGCGAACTGATGGCACCGCCGGTCACACGACGCAAACGGGTCACCAAGAGTCCCGAGGACCGCAGGGCCGCACTGGTGCGGGGCGCGGCAAAGGTCTTCCGGGAGAAGGGCTTCGAGTCGGCGACGGTCGCGGAGCTGGCGGAGGCGGGCGAGGTCGCCAAAGGCACCTTCTATCTGTACTTCGACTCAAAAGACCAACTGCTGGGCGCGATATGGGAGGAGTACGTCGACGGATTCCTGCAGGCCACCCGGGAACGGCTGGAGGAGAGCGAGGACTGGTGGCCGACCCTGGACCGGCTGCTGCGCGCCCTGGTGGAGCACGCCGTGACCAACGCGGAACTGCACCGGATCGTCTACGGCTCGGCGAACGCCAAGGCCCTCGATCTGTGCCGGAGTTCGAACCGACGGGTGGTGGACCTGGTCGGCGACTTCGTCGAACGCGGCGCGCAGGCAGGAGCGTTCGAGGCGTGCGACATCCGGCTGGTGTGCCGGATGCTGTTCTACGCGGCGGACGGCCTGCTCGACGACATGATCAGCCGAGGCGAGGACATCGACCCGGAAGCGGTCGTGACAGCTGTACGGGAACTGACGCACCGCGGTCTCGGCGGGCCGCCCGTGCCGTCGGAACCGGCGCCCGCCGCCCCCTGACCGCGGACGGGTGGCTGATCTCAGCACCGTCTCAGCGGCGTCTCAGCGGCGTCTCAGCGGTCTGCGGCAGCATCGGACTCGTCGAAGGTTCCACACGATGCACGAGCTTCCACCGGGAGAGGTGCCCGCAGCGGCCCAACGGGGTGCCGGCGTCAGCCGGTTCGGGTGCAAGCCCACGCAGGTTCGAATCCTGCCCTCTCCGCCAGTTCCCGGCGCTCCGCGCCGGCCCTGTCCCCACGTTGCCGTCGCACCGCCGACGCACCGCCGACACACCGCCACCGATCGCATCGGAGAGTCCGCCGATGAGCGCTCCCAAGTCCGTTCTGATCGTGGCCAATCCGGCTGCCGGGTCGTACTCGGCCGACACCACCGCCGAGGCGCTGCGGCTGGTCTGGGAGGCCGGTCCCGCCGTCGATCTGATCCTGACACGGCACCCCGGCCACGCCCGTGCGCTCGCCAGGGCGGCCGGCGGTCCGGGCGGCCCCGACGTGCTGGTGTCGCTGGGCGGCGACGGCACCGCGCACGAGCTGATGACGGGCCTGGCCGACTCCCCCGAGCATCCGGCCCTGCTGGTCCTGCCCGGCGGCAGCGGCAACTCCCTCTACCGGGAACTGTGGTCGGACCGCCCCTGGCAGCCGGTCCTGGAGTCCGCCCTCGCCGCACCCCGCGTACGGCAGGTGGACCTGATCCGGGTGGCGGAGACCGGCGGCACCGCGCTGCTGGGTGCCTCGACCGGGCTCGCGGCCCGGACGCTGAACCCTTCCCGTGCCCGTGGGAGCGCCGCACGCGGCCGTGAGCGCTACGAGAAGGCGCTGCTCGACGCCCTCGACACCGGGTTCCCGCCCTATCCCGGCCGGGTGACCGTGGACGGTGCCGAGGTCCACTCCGGCGACACGGTCTGCGCCAACGTGGGCGGCGGACGCTACCGGGCCGGCCGTTTCATGGCCTGCCCGCACTCCGTCCTGGACGACGGCCTCCTCGACGTCTGTGTCGCGGGCACCGCCCTGCCCACCCCCGAGCTGCTGCGACTGGCCCGCGAGGGACGGCATGTGGGCCGCGAGGGCGTGGTCTACGCCCGTGGCCGCCGGATCGTCCTGGAACGCACCGACGGCCGCCCGCTGCTCTTCGAGTACGACGGCGACCTGGTCCGCACCGGCGACGCCACGCGGTACACGCTGGACGTCGTACCCCGGGCCCTGCGGGTTCTGGCGCCGTCAGCGGGGGCGTGAGATCGGGGCCGTCCGCTGCCCCAGGGCCACTGCCGCGGACGGTCGCCGCCACCCGCCCCGAGATGCCGCTCTCCTCCTGCGGGCCGGTGGCGGAGACCAAGCAGTAGTACGTGCGATCCCCGTGGATGTCTCGGCCCGAGTCGAGGACGTGCGCAAAACGTCCCGAAAAGCAACCACGCAGATCACGTGATACTTCTCACCCGCATTTTGCGGCAATTCCAGGCCGTCTCCGACCGCTCGGGCGGGTGTACCTTTATGAGCGGAAAGTGGAATGACGAGAATGCGGGGTTTGCGAGGGCCCAGAGGTCCTGGTTCACGTTGGTTGACATTGCTTGAGTGTGCGCGGGGACTGAGGCCCGGGAAGAGATGCTGAGCGCGATGGAGACAGACCACCAGGAGCAGCAGCCCCTTGCGGCAGCTCCCGACGACGAGTCCGACGCCCCCGAACCCGTGCTCACGTCCGACGGCGCCTCCGTCGACCAGGTGCGCGACTATCTGAAGGTGATCAGCCGCGTGCGGCTGCTCACCGCCGCGCAGGAGGTGGACCTCGCCAGACGGATCGAGGCCGGCCTGTTCGCCCAGCGCAAGCTCGACGAGGAGCGCGGTCTCGACCCCTTGTTCCGGCGGGAGCTGACCGCCGTCGCCGAGGACGGGCTGCGGGCGAAGTCGCACCTCACCGAGGCGAACCTCCGGCTGGTCGTGTCCATAGCCAAGCGCTACACGCGCCGCGGGCTGAACTTCCTGGACCTGATCCAGGAGGGCAACACGGGCCTGATCCGGGCCGTCGAGAAGTTCGACTACGTCAAGGGATTCAAGTTCTCGACCTACGCGACCTGGTGGATCCGGCAGGCGATTTCCCGGGCGCTGGCCGATCAGAGCCGCACCATCCGCATTCCGGTCCATGCGGTGGAAGCGATCAACAAAGTGGCCAGACTTCGTCGGGAATTGCTGCAGGAACTGGGCGTCGAGCCCACAGTGGAGCAGATCGCGGAGAAATTGGATCTACCCGTTTCGAAGATCGTGGAACTCGACACCTACATCAAAGAACCGGTTTCGCTGCATATGCCACTGGGCGAGGAGGGCGGCACCGAACTCGGCGATGTGATCGAGGACAGCGAAAGCGTCTCCCCCTTCGACGCGGTGTCGTTCCGCCTCCTCAGGGACACCATCCAGACCGTCCTCTCCGCGATGAGCCCGCGCGAGGCAGGCATCATCACCCTCCGTTACGGTCTGCTCGACGGCCAGGCGAAGACCCTGGAGGAGATCGGCCAGGTCTACGGGGTCACGCGGGAGCGCATCCGGCAGATCGAGTCCAAGACGATGTCGAAGCTCCGCCATCCCTCCCGCTCGCAGGCGCTGCAGGACTACGTGGGCTTGGGCTGAGCCCCGCCCGGCTTGCCTGCGGTGGAGCTACGCCCCACCGCAGGCAAGCCCTCACGCCGGCCTCGTCACCTCCGTCGCCACTCCTCCGCCAGCAGCTCGTACGAGCGGACGCGGTCGGCGTGGTCGTGGGTGATGGTGGTGATCAGCAGCTCGTCGGCGCCGGTGGCCTCCCCCAGCTGTTCCAGTTGACCCGCGACCCGGCTCGGCGTGCCGACGAACTGGGTGTCGACACGGTCCTGGACCAGCGCCCGGTCCACCTCGGTCCAGACATGGGCGCGGGCCTCGTCGGGGGTGGGGAAGGGGATCGCGCCCTCGGCCGTACGGATGCTGCGGACCCAGGGACCGTATCCGGCGGCCAGTTCACGGGCGCGCTCGTCGTCCTCGGCGACCACGACGTCGGCCGAGACGCTCACATACGGCTTGTCCAGTACGTCGGAGGGCTGGAACGCGGCCCGGTAGGCCTCCACCGCCTCCAGTACCGTCCCGGGGCTGACGTGGTAGTTCGCCGCGAACCGCAGACCGCCCCGGCCCGCCACCTCGGCGCTCTCGCCCCCGCTGCTGCCCAGGATCCACACCTGGACGTCGGCGCCCTCGCCCGGGACCACATGGGCCTCGATGCCGTCCGCCGACCGGTAGGTGCCGGCCAGCAGCGCGAGGATGTCGTCGATCTGCTCGCCGTACTCCTGCGACTCGGCGTTCGGCTGCTTGAGCAGTTTCAGCTGGAGGGCCACACGGGGTGAGCCGAGCAGATGCGCGAAGGAGAACTTCGGCGGGATCAACAGGCCGTTGGGGGCCCGGCCGTCCACGACCGGGGTCGCGTCGGGCAGCGGCTCGACGGGTCCGCCGGGCGGCCTGCCGCCGGACCGGCCGAGGCCGAGGTCGAGGCGCCCGGGGTGCAGCGCGTCGATGAGCCCGAACTCCTCCACCGTGGACAGGGCGGTGCGGTGGCCCAGTTGTACGGCTCCGGAGCCGAGCCTGATCGTCGAGGTCGCGGACGCGGTGAGCGCGAGCACGACCGCCGGGGAGGTGCCTGCCACTCCGGGGTTGAGGTGGTGTTCGGCGAACCAGTAGCGGGAGTAGCCGAGTTGTTCGGCCCGCCGGGCCAGGTCGATGGAGTTGCGCAGCGCCTCGGCCACGGTGGAGCCGGACGACACCGGGACCAGGTCGAGGACGCCGAGGGGGATGTCTGACATGGGTACGGGTTCTCCTCAGCGGTCGGCGGCGACGGGTACCGGCGCGGGTCCGGTCTGCACCGGGCCCCAGGGGAACGGCGGGTCGGGGATCTCGCGGCGCAGCACCGGGGCGACGGCCGACTGGAAGAGGGCGAGCGAATCGCGGTGCTGAGTGTCCGTCAGACCGCCCGCGTCCGCGTGGAGATGGAGGACGGTGTGGCCGAACTGCTCGTGGTAGCGGTGCACTTTCTCGATGATCTGCTGCGGGCTGCCGATGAGGGCCGAGCTGCGCTCCACGAAGTCCTCCAGGGTGGGGAAGACCGGTTCGAGTCCGAGGCGCTTCTGGAACGCCAACTGCCCCTCGAAGACGGGCCGGTAGGCGCTGATCGCTTCCTGTGACGTACGGGCCGCGTAGTAGCCGGCCGTCCCGGCGCCGACGGCGATACGGGCCGGGTCGTGACCGTGGTGCTCCCAGCGTTCGCGGTAGTGGCGGATCAACTCGGCGTACGGCTCGATGGGGTTGGAGACGTTCGCGGAGAAGAGCGGGTCGCCGTAGCGGGCGGCGAGGTCGACTGACTCCTTGCTCGTGGCGCTGCCGTGCCAGACGCGGATGGGCTGCTGGAGCGGTCTGGGCCATACCTCGGCGTCCACCAGTTCCGGGCGGAAGCGGGTCGCGGCGGTCACCTTGTCCTGCCGCCAGAGCGTGCGGAACACCTCGTAGCTCTCGGCGTTGCGGTCCCACTGGTCCTCGGGCGTGACGTCGAACAGGTCGCGCTGGGCGGCTCCGTTGCCCTTGCCGATGATCAGTTCGAGGCGACCGCCGGACAGGTGGTCCAGGGTCGCGTAGTCCTCGTACGCGCGGACCGGGTCGAGGAGGCTGAGGGTCGTCACCGCCGTGAACAGGCGGATGCGGGAGGTCAGGGCGGCGATGTGGCTGAGGACGACGGGTGGTGAGGAGGAGATGAAGGGGCGCTCGTGCCGCTCCCCCACGCCGAAGCCGTCGAAGCCCAGCTCCTCGGCCAGCAGGGCGTTGTCGAGGACCTCGCGGAAGCGGTCGGCGGTGGATTTCTGGATGCCGGTGACCGGGTCCGGCGCGTGCACGATCAGGGTGATCGCCAGGAACTTCACGAGGCGACCGCCCGCTCGCCGTGCGCCGCGGAGCCGGACCGGGCGGCGGGCCGGTCGAGGCCCAGGTGGTCGCGCAGGGTCGTGCCCTCGTACTCCGTGCGGAAGACGCCGCGCTCCTGGAGCAGCGGGACGACCGTGTCGGCGAAGACGTCAAGGCCGCCGGGGGTGATGTGCGGGACGAGGATGAAGCCGTCGCTTGCGTCGGCCTGCACGAACTCGTTGATGGTGTGCGCGACCGTCTCGGCCGAGCCGACGAAGGCCTGCCGGTTGCCGGTCTCGATGACCAGGTCGCGGATGGACCACTTGTTGGCCGCGGCCAGCTCGCGCCACTCGCGGGCGGTGGCGAGCGGGTCGCGGTACATGCGCACCTGGGCCCGGCCGCGGGCGAGGGTGTGCTCACCGAGGTCGGGGTCGATGTCGGGCAGGGGCCCGTCCGGGTCGTACCCGGACAGGTCGCGGTTCCAGACGAACTCCAGGTGCTTGAGCGCGGTCGCCCCGCTGACCTGCTGCCGGCGCACCTCGCGGGCCAGTTCGGCGGCGTCGGCGTCCGTGTCGCCCAGGACGAAGGTCGCGGCGGGCAGGATGAGCAGCTGGTCGGGGGTGCGGCCGTGGCGAGCCAGGCGGCCCTTGACGTCCGTGTAGAAGGCCTGGCCCTCCTTCAGGGTGGCGTACCTGCTGAAGATCGCGTCGGCTCCGGCGGCGGCGAACTCGCGGCCCTCCTCGGAGTCGCCGGCCTGGAAGATCACCGGGCGGCCCTGCGGGGAGCCCGGGACGTTGAACTGCCCCTCGATGTCGAAGTGCTGCCCCTGGTGGACGAAGGCTCCGGCCTTGGCGTCGCTCAGGAAGGTGCCGGTCGCCGGGTCGGCGACGATCTCGTCCCCGTGCCAGGAGTCGAAGAGCTCGTTCGCGGTGGCCAGGAACTCCTTGGCCCGGGAGTAGCGCTCCTCCTGCGGCAGGAAGCCGCCGCGGCGGAAGTTCTCGCCGGTGAAGGCGTCCCAGGAGGTGACGACGTTCCAGGCGGCGCGGCCGTCGGAGAGGTGGTCGAGGCTCGCGAACTGCCGTGCCACCTCGTAGGGCTCGTTGAAGGTGGAGTTGATGGTGCCGGTCAGGCCGAGGCGTTCGGTGACGGCGGCGAGCGCGGACAGGATCGTGAAGGTGTCGGGGCGTCCGACGACGTCCAAGT
Organism: Streptomyces dioscori; assembly: GCF_003024195.1. GTDB lineage: Bacteria > Actinomycetota > Actinomycetes > Streptomycetales > Streptomycetaceae > Streptomyces > Streptomyces dioscori. The sequence goes on along the minus strand of NZ_KZ679048.1, from coordinate 42,799 downwards.
CGTAGATCTGGCCGCCCTGTTCGCGCAGGCGCAGGCCCTCGGCGAGGAACAGGAAGTCGAACTTGGCGCGTTCGGCGGTGCGCGCGAAGTGCGCGAAGGAGCTGAACTCTATGTGGCTGCCCGCCTGGGGGTCGCTCCACACGGTGGTGTTGTTGACGCCGGGGAAGTGGGCCGCGAGATGGATCTGCTTGACAGGCTTGCGGGGCTCGCTCATGTTCGTGGGTCCTTCCGGCTCAGACGGTGGTGACGGCGCCGGCGGCTGCGTCGGCCGCTGCGGCTGCGGGCTCGGCGGAGGCAGCGGCGTACCGGTTGGCCGGGCGGGCGAGCCCGAGCAGTCCGCGCAGGGTGTCGGCCTCGTACGCGTGCCGGAAGACGCCCCGGCGCTGGAGTTCGGGGACCAGGCCCCGGGTGATCGCCGGGAGGTCGTGGCCGACGACGGCGGGGCGCAGCCGGAAGCCGGTCAGTCCGGCCTCGCCGAACTCCTGCAGCAGGTCCGCTAGTTGAGACGGGGTGCCGGTGAAGATGCGGGCGTCGCTCGTGTACGGGTACCCCGCGAGGGCGTCCAGCCGCTCCTTGCGGGCCGCGGCCTCGGCGGGGTCCTCGTCCAGGAAGACGACCAGGTCGCCGAAGAGGTGCAGGGGCTCCCCCGCCCGCCCGGCCGCGTCCTGTTCGGCGCGCACCGAGGCGACGATCGCCCTGGCCTGCCCGGTGTCGTGCGGGGTGACGAACCCGAGGTCCGCGGAGCGGCCCAGCAGCCGGAACGGCGCACCGGTCACGGTGTCGTGGGCGAGCGCCCCGACGGGCGGCTGTCCCTGCGGGGGCCTGGGCGTGATCGAGGGTCCCTTGACGCTGAAGTGCGTGCCCTCGAAGTCGATGTAGTGCAGCTTCTCCCGGTCGATGAAGCGGCCGGTGGCGACGTCCCGGATCTCCGCGCCGTCCTCCCAGCTGTCCCACAGCCGCCGCACCGCTTCGACGTAGTCGGCCGCCTCGTCGAAGAGGTCGACCGTCAACTCCTGTACGGCGGGGCTCTCCAGGTCCTCGACACGGAACGAGGGGACCGTACGGCGGCCGAAGTGCGCGGCCTCGTTGCGGCGGGCCGACACCTGGATCCGTACGCCGCCACGGCCGGTGCTCACATAGTCCAGCGTGGCGATGGCCTTCGATATGTGGAACGGCTCCGTGTGCGTGGCCACCACGGTCGGCAGCAGACCTATGTGGCTGGTCAGTGGGGCGACCCGGGCGGCGATCAGGACGGCGTCGAGCCTGCCGCGGACCTGGTCGGTGCGTCCGTCGGGTTCGGTGAAGTGCGAGGACTGGAGGCCGAGGGCGTCCTCGATGGTCACGAAGTCGAGCAGGCCACGTTCGGCCTCGGTGACGAGGTCCGTCCAGTAGCCGGCGGTGAGCAGGTCCCGGGGGCGGGCCACCGGTTCGCGCCACGCGGCGGGATGCCAGCCGGCTCCGTCGAGCGCGACGGCGAGATGCAGGACGGAGGAAGAGGGCGAGGAAGAGGGCAGGGCAGAAGAAGGTACTGACGACACGACGGGGGTGCCTTCCTGATCGACCGTGGAGGAAGCCGGCCCTCACTGCGCGGAGGGCGGGGCCGCGGAGGTACGGGTCAGGGACGACAGAGCGCGCCGGCGACGCGCAGCAGGTCGATGTGCTGTCGGGAGTACAGGCGTACGCGGCGGCGCGGGGTGAGCTTGGGGACACGGAGGCGGGGGGTTGGGCTTGGTCGTCCCACGTGCGTCACCTCCGTCCTGCGGCTCGTCTCCTCGTCGACGCTGACAACAGTACGGCTGTTCCTTTTCTTCCGGCAGTACGAATTTGATCTCGGCGCTTCCTTGGGCGGTCGGTGCGTTGTCGTGTGCGGGTCGGTGGGGGCTGAGCGCGCAGTTCCCCGCGCCCCTGAAGGCGGGGCTTCGCCCGCGCCCCCTAGGGGCGCGGGGAACTGCGCGGCCAACCCCCACCGACCCGCACAGGCCACTGCCCACCTACTGAGACGTCGTCTCGGCATCTTGACGACACTCACTCAGCGCACAGACACTTGCGGGGACGGTCACGATTGTCAGCGCCCGTCGGACGGGGTCCTCCCCCGTCCGTGCGGTCATCGGCCCCGGCCCGCTGACAGGCAACCCTTCCACCGCGACGGGGTGCCCCGGGTGACGACCGGGTTCCGCCGGTGCGGCGGGACAAGCGTGGTCTCGCCTCGTGCGAGCCCCGACCGGGACGGGTGGGAATTGCCCAGGAACGGCTTGACGAGGCGACTGCACATCGATCTGCTGCGCGTCTCCAGCGCTTACTAGTCCGCCACCGGTCCACCCGGTCCTTCCGGTCCGCTCGATCCGGACCTGTCGGACCCGTGGAACCTGCCGGACGTGCACGACACAGCGCAGTCACTCCGTTTCGCCACTGGTGCCCACAAGGCGGCCAGGGCTTCCGCGATTTCCTCTGGAGAGCCATGCCCGAGACAGTTTCCCGCGGTTCGAGCACAGGTACCTTCGCCACGGCCGCCCGTACGGCCGTCACCGGCGCGCCCGCCTGCGGCACGGTCGCACCGAGCGCGACCGCACGTCCGCACCGCTTCCGCGGACGCATAGGTGTCGGTCTCGCCGGCGGCTTCTACCCGGCACCGCACCGCTATCAGCTGTATCTGTCCGAAGGCTGTCAGCGTTCGCTGCGTGTCTCGATCACCCTTGCCCTGCTGGGACTTGAGGGCTCGACGGCCACCACCGTGCTGACCTGTCCCGCCGAGACGCCCGACGCCTTCGCCTCGCTGCGCCGGGCCTACGAGGCGACCTGGCACCACTACGACGGCCCGCTCACGGCGCCCGCGCTGTGCGACCGGTGGAGCGGCCGCGTCGTCAGCAACCACACGCCCGACATCCTGCGCGACCTCGCCGACCTCGCCGACCTCGCCGACCTCCGGGACGACGAGGGGCCCGGCCTGCCCGCGCTGCGGCCGCCGGACCTCGCCGCGGAGATCGACGCCCTGCGGGAACTCCTCACCCGGGACGTCACACCGGACTCCCCGCCCCCTGCACGCGCGGCCACACTGACCCTGCTCGACCACCAACTGGCTTCCAGCCCTCACGTGTTGGGGGAAGCAATCACGGCCGCGGACGTGGATCTGTGGGTGGCGCTCACCCGTCTCGGCCCGGCCGACGACGCCCTGTCCGCGTACCTCCATCTGGACCGGTACGTCCGGCGTCTCGGCCGCCACCCGGCCTTCCTCGCCGGTGTGCGCATGTGCGCATGATCACGTCGCCACCTGGGTCGCCTGCGCCGACGACGTGCCGGTGGCTGGCGCGAGCGGCCCTCGCGGCGGTGGAGTCGACCGCGCCGGCCCTGATGCAGCCCGTGGAGACGGCACCTTCACGCCGAACCCGGGCTCATGCGGGGCGGATCACACTGTGGATCGCCGCCTCGCCGGCCCAATAGATCGACTCCTCGCGGATGGCGACACCCGGGCTCGGGGCGTGGATCATCATGCCGTTGTCCGTGGCGATGCCGACGTGCGCGACCTGTCCGCTGAAGAGAACCAGGTCACCGGGCCGGATGTCCGAGACGGGGACCGGAGTGCCGGCGGTCGCCTGGTCCTGGACGGAACGCGGGAGCGCGACTCCGGCGACCTTCCAGGCGGCCTGCGTGAGACTGGAGCAGTCGTACGAGCCCGGTCCCATCGAGCCCCATACGCACGGCTTGCCGATCTGGGCGCGTGCGAAGTCGACGGCCCTGGCGCCCTGGCCGCCGTACCCGGGGTCGGGCGCGGCATAAAGGGGCGTGCCGTAGGGGGGCGTTGTGTAGGCGGGAGCAGGGGCAGGGGCAGGGGCGGCGTATCCGGGGTTGGCCGCGGCCTGCATGTCGAGGGCGACTCCCGTGGCGATGGGCGTGCTCGCGTCGACGTACCTGCTCGTGTCGCTCTGCCGGCCCCGGGCGTAGGGGGCACCGGCGTACTGGTCGACCCCGAGGTACATGCCGTTGCCGATGCTCTGGTCGGCGGCGGCACCCGCTCCCGCGTCGGGTATCCCGGGATACGTGGCCGTACCGGCGTACATGTCCGTGCCCGCGCGCATGTCCGTACCGATGGCCGGCTGCTGCCACGCCTCCGTGACCGGCGCGGCCGTGCGATAGCCCTGCTGCTGGGCGGCGGGGCCCCAGGCGCCCTCGATCGCCTGGAAGGGCCGCAGTTCCGCGACGGGTGCGGCACCGCGCCGGGCAGCGTGTCCTGCCAGCAGGTCACGGGCCTGGCCGAGCTTGCGCTGGTTGCGCTGTTTCGACGTCCGCAGCGTCGCCTGCGACGGTCCGCCGGACGCCCCGGGCAGGGCCTTGTCCGCCGCCTGACGCTGGGCCGGAACGGCCGGCAGCGCGGCGACGGGTCCAGCGGTCAGCTCGGCGACGGGCCTCGCGGTCAGTTCCGCGACGGGTCCTGCGGCGCCTCCGGCACCCGGGCCGCCGCTCGCACCGGCGGTCAGCTCCAGAACGGGCTTGTCGGCACCCTCGCGCGCCCCGCGTCCCTCACGGCCACCGCCGTCCGGACGGCCGCCCGAATCGGCGGGCCGCGACCCGGCCGCACCCCGGTCCGGTGTCCTGTCCGGCGGCAGCACCGCCGGGAAGACGGGGCCCAGCTGCGAACGGCCCACGTCGAACCACTGCTTCGCGACGTCCGGCAGCGGGGCGGCGGCATCGGTGGCTCCGCCCCGGCCGCCCCTGTCCCCGGACGTGGACGCCGGCTTGAAGGCGTCGCGCGTCCCCGCGCTCATCGCACGGGTCACGTTGATGTTGCCCGTGGCGTTCTCGACGCGGTCGTAGAGATTGGTGATCCGCTGCTGTACTTCCTCGCGGCTGGGTTCGTCACCCCGCTGGGCGGGAATGCCTGCGGAGGCGAACTGGTCCACGGAAGCGGGGGCCGCCTTCACGAGGGCGGAGCGGGACATGCCGGGGAGGCCGGTGCCTCCGGGGCGCTGCGTTCGTTCCGGCGCGATGGGAGACGACTCCTTCCGTGCACCGCCTGCCGGGCCGACCGCCGGGTTCGGGCGGACAGTTCGGACGTCCCTGCCCTACGGCCCCTGCCTGCTGCGCAGTTGGGCCGGTTCACCCGGAAAGTCGACTGGACCTACGGCTCCGGCCGCCACGAGGGCCGGTCGGATTCGGCGGAGACCGCGCGACCCGGCGAGGTTCACCGGAGCCAGTCGAACGGCCTAGCCGTCAACTTAGCCAACTTGTGTGTCTCGCGTGAAGATTGAAGTGCGAAGTGTCCGATATGTAAATGTGACCTTCGTCGTACCCGACGGTGACCTTGGCCCTTTGACCACCTCACCGCGACCGGTCCGTCACTCGCGGTTCACCCGGGCCCAGTCGGGCGCGGAGAGACCGAGGAGTTCCTCGATCCTGGCCTTGTCCGGCAACGGGCCGTGATCGCCGGTCACCTGGAGCGCCGAACCGGCGGTGATGTGTCCGAGCCGCAGCGCGCGCTCCATGTCGGCGCCGCGCAGCAGGCCGGTCAGGAACCCGGCGGCGAAGGCGTCTCCCGCGCCGACGGGCTCCACCACGTCCGTGCGCAGGGCGGGCACCGTCCAGGAGCCTTCGTCGCCGAAGACCGTGGCCGACCGGCCGCCGTCCTTCACGACGAGAAGACGCGGATGCGGCAACAGCCGCCGTACGCCGTCCGGTTCGAGGCCGGCGTCCCACAGGTCCTGTGCCTCGTCGAGACCGACGAGGACGAGGTCGGCGCGGTCGGCCAGCTCCCGCAGCACGGGGGCGGCCGTGCCCGGCGGCCACAGCGCCTTCCGGTGGTTGACGTCGAAGCTGATGGCGTACGGGCGTTCGTCCGGCGGGGTGGCGAGCGCCTCCTCGACCAGGCTCAGGCAGGACCGGGACAGGGCCGGGGTGATCCCGGTGAGGTGGACGACGGAGGCGGACCGCAACCGGTCGTCCTTGAGCACCTCGGGGCCCAGGGCCGAGGCCGCCGAACCGCCGCGGTAGTAGTGGACACGGGTGCCGGTGGCGGCGGGCTCCTTCACGAGCAGGCCCGTGGGCCGCTCCGGGTCGTGCCGCACTCCCCCGACGTCGACACCGGCCGCGCCGACCGCGGCGCGCACCCGCCGGCCCAACGCGTCGTCGCCCAGCGCCGAGAGCCAGGCGACGGGGACGCCCAGGTCGGCCAGGTACATCGCCACATTCGACTCGGCCCCGGCCACCGACAGGCGCAGGCCCTCGGCGCGCTCCAGGGACTCGGCCGGGGCGGGGGCGAGCGCGGCCATCGTCTCCCCGACACAGACCACCGGCCCTTCGCGGGGCCGCCAGGCGGCGCGGGATGCGGACGCGCTGTTCATGCCGCCTCCTTCCTGGACGAGTCGGGGCCGTGCCGGTAGGGGTCCGCCGGTCTCCCGGGTACGTCGACCCGGACCGTGAACACGGCGCCGTCGTACGGGCCGGGCGCGGCGAGGCCCACCCGGGCGCTGGTGACGTACAGCAGGTCCTCCCGCAGGCACACTCCGGCGGGCTGCCGCGCGGGCAGCCTCAGGGTGCGGTCGAGGCAGCCGTCCGGCAGATACCGGCGTACGGTGCCGGTGCCCCACACCGCGATCCACACCGCGCCCTCGGCGTCCACCACCATGCCGTCGGGGCTGCCGTCGTCGACGGTGACGTACGCCTCCGGGGCGCCGAGGCCGCCGGTGGCGCGGTCGACGGAGTGGCGCCGGACGACTCCACGGGCGCTGTCGGCCAGGTACATCGTGCGTCCGTCGGCCGTGAAGGCGGGCCCGTTCGGCACGGTGATGCCGTCGAGGACGCGGACCACCGTGCCGTCGTGGTCGACGCGGTAGAGGGAGCCGGCTCCGTCGTGGGCGTCGTAGGCCATGCTGCCCGCCCAGAAGCGGCCGGAGGGGTCGGCGGTCCCATCGTTCATGCGCATGGGTCGTGCGGGGCCCGTGCCCGTGTCCACGTCCGCCTCGGGCCGGGCCAGCCAGTGGGGCGGGGTGCCGGGGGTGAGCAGGCAGATGCCGGTTCCCGCGGCGGCGATCCAGGTGCCGGGGGCGTCGGCCACGGGGGCCACCGCGCTCAGCGGGAAGGGCAGGTGCGCCAGTTGCCGGAAGGGGTCGGCGGGACGGTCCGTGGTGGCGGTGAGCAGGCGGCCCGCGAGGATGTCCACGAGCACGATGCCGTGGTCGTCCGTCCAGCGGATGCCTTCGCCGAGTTCAAGACGGTCGGGGCCGAGAACGGCTGGCTCCGCCCCTGTCCCTGGCTCCGCTGCGGCTTCGGCTTCGGCTGCCGCTTCGGCTTCGGCTTCGGGGTGGGTCACGACGTGCCTTCGTTCGCCACCGTGAGGAACGCCCGCGCGCGGTCCCGCAGTGCGGTCAGGCTGCCGCCGTCGGCCGCGTCCCCGATCAGCGGTGAGCCGACGCCGACGGCGGTCGCCCCGGCCGCCAGATACGCGCGGGCGGCGGCCCCGTCGACCCCGCCCACCGGCACGAACAGCTCGTGCGGGAACGGGCCGCGCAGGGCCTTGAGGTAGTCGGGTCCACCGGCCTGGGCGGCGGGGAAGATCTTCAGGGCGGCGGCGCCGAGGGGCCGTGCGGCCAGGATCTCGGTCGGGGTCATCACCCCGGCCAGGACCGGCAGTCCCAGTTCGCGTGCCGCGGTGACGCCGTCCCCGAGTGCGGGGGTGACGGCGAAGTCCGCACCGGCCTGCCGGGCGGCGCGGGCGTCGTCGGCGGTCAGGACCGTACCGGCGCCGAGGGGGCGGTCGGGGCCGAGCTCCTTGCGGGCCCGCTCGATGACCGACAGGGCGTCCTTGCCGCTCAGGGACACCTCGATCAGCTCGATGCCCTCCTCGGCGAGGGCCAGCACGGTGCGCACCGCCGCTTCCGGGTCGTCGCCGCGCACGATCGCGACCAGGCGGTGTGCGGTGAGGGCCGCTCGAAGGTCCAGCAGGTCCATGGAGACTCCTTGTGGGACAGGTCGGTTCAGGTGCAGCGGCAGTGCGTGGTGAGCGTCAGCCGCCACCGCGCCTCGCCGGACGCGGGTACCCGGGCGGCGTCGCCGGGATTCGCCTCGGCGAGGTCGAAAACGCGGCCGAGCATGGGCTCGACGCCTGTGCTGCGGTAGGGGCGCCCGGCGGGGAAGCCGCCCAGGTTGCGCCAGAGGGCGACGGACGTGGGCTGCCCGTCGGCCTCCAGGGCCAGCGAGAGCCGGTCCCGGCCGTCGTGGACGCAGCAGCCGGGGGTGTCCACGACGGCGCCGACCGCGGTGCCGTCGTCCGGCCCGAACCGGTCCATACGCAGTCCGCAGGGGTCGGGCCAGGTCCCCTCCACCCACGGGGCGCCCTCGGGCCACGCCCGCGCCAACAGGGGGGCCGCCTCGGGGAAGAGGCGGGCCCGCGCCCCGTCGCCGATGCGTACGCTCGCCCGCTCGGAGAGGTCGAGCAGGGCATGAGCGGCCCACACGAAGCGAAAGCCCGCGTCGGCCGTCAGCACGTAGTCGGCTTCCGCTCCGTCGGGGGTGCGGCGAATAGTGCGGCTCAGCGTGAACCGGTCGCAGTGGACGACGTACCGGTCCTCGCCACGTTCGGGGCCCGGATCCTGGTCCTGGCCCACGTCCGAGGCCTGGGCCCGGATCTGGTCCGGGCCCGCCACCCGCTCCGGGTCTGAGACCGAGCCCGGGTCTGGGGCCAGGGCCGGGGCCGGTTCCAGGGCCGGAGTCGGGGCCGAGGCCTGGACCGGGGCCCGGTCCTTGGCCGGAGCCGGGGCCAGGGTCCGGGTCCAAGGGCGGGACCACGCCTCCCCGTGGTCGGGGTCGCCCCGGACCGTGGGGACGCATTCCTCCAGGCCGCCCGCGTCCACGAAGGCGTCGCCCGGTGCGACCCCCTTCCGTTCGGGGGCGTCGCGGTGCCACAGCCACTCCCGGCCCGCGGTCGTGCGCAGGGAGGTCCAACGGCCGCCGTGGGCCGGGTCGGTGACCACGTCGAGCGGCATGCTCACCACTCCGCGAAGGAGCCGTCGGCGTGCCGCCACACCGGGTTGCGCCAGGCGTGTCCTGACCGGTCCGCGGCGCGTACGGCGGTCTCGTCGACGGTGATGCCCAGACCGGGGGCGTCTCCGCGCGAGGCGTGTCCGTCGACGAACCGGAACGGCTCGGGGTCGACCAGGTACGACAGCAGGTCGGCGTCCTTGTTGTAGTGGATGCCCCGACTCTGCTCCTGGATCAGGAAGTTGGGGGTGGCGAAGGCGACCTGGAGGCTGGCCGCGAGCGCGATCGGGCCGAGCGGGCAGTGCGGAGCCAGTTGCGCGCCGTGCGTCTCGGCGAGCGACGCGATGCGGTGCACCTCCGAGATGCCGCCGGCGTGGGACAGGTCCGGCTGGGCGACCGCGATACCCGCGGTGAGTACGGGCAGGAAGTCGGCGCGGCCGTACAGCCGTTCACCGGTGGCGAGCGGGATCGGGCTCGCGGCGACGAGGCCGGCCAGCAGGTGGCCGTGCTCGGGCACGACGGGTTCCTCGACGAACAGCGGGTGCAGGGGCCCCAGTTCGGCCAGGACCCGGCGCGCGCCCGCCGCCGTGAAACGGCCGTGGAAGTCGACGGCGACATCCCGGTCCGGGCCCAGTGCCTCGCGGGCGGCCGCCACCCGGCCCACGATCGCGGCTGTCTCGGCCGGAGTGGGGATCGGCGAGGTGGCCCCGGCCCCGTTCATCTTCACCGCCGTGAAGCCCGCCTCCACCTGCGCGGCTATCTGCTCGGTCAGCTCGGCGGGTTCGTCGCCGCCGACCCAGGCGTAGACGCGGACGCGGTCCCGCACCGGGCCGCCCAGCAGCGCGTGCACCGGAGCCCCGTACGTCTTGCCCGCGATGTCCCACAGGGCCTGGTCGAGCCCGGCGACGGCGCTGGAGAGCACCGGGCCGCCGCGGTAGAAGCCGCCCTTGGTCAGCACCTGCCAGTGGTCCTGGATGCGCAACGGGTCCTGGCCGATGAGGTGTTCGGCCAGCACGTCGACTGCGGCGCGCACGACCTCGGCCCGCCCTTCGACGACCGGTTCGCCCCAGCCGACCACACCGTCGTCGGTCTCGACACGGCAGAACAGCCAGCGGGGCGGAACCAGGAAGGTCTCGATACGGGTGATCTTCACTGAGAGCGGGAGCCTTCCGTCGCGTCGGGCACATGGCGGTCACCGGCGTCATCGGCGGTATGGGCGGTATGGGCGGTATCCGCGTCGTCGGCGTCGCCGAGGCGGTCCAGGTCGCGGCCCGCCTGGTCGAGCAGGGCCCGCATCGCGTTCTCGGCGGCCCGCGGGTCCCGGTCGCGTACGGCGTCCAGGACCGCCCGGTGCGCCGGGACCGGATCCTCGCTGTGCGGGGCGCTGTGCACGATGCGGTCGCGGTGGGCCAGCCCGGACTCGATCACCATCTCCATGCGTTCGAGGAGTTCGTTGTGGGTGGCGGCCAGCAGAGCCCGGTGGAAGGCGAGGTCGGCCTCCACGGCGTGGGCGGCGTCGCCGCCCTCCCCCATCGCGTCGAGCGCGCCGTCGAGGGCCGCCAGATCGGCGTCGGTGCGCCGGGCGGCTGCCAGCCGTACCGCGGCCGGCTCGATGATGGCGCGCACCTCGGCGAGGTTCTGCAGCAGCGCCTCGTCGGCCTCCGAGGTACGGCCACCCTCGAACTGCCAGCGCAGCACGTCGACGTCGAGGAGGTTCCACTCGGCACGGATGCGGACGAACGTGCCGCGTTTCTGGCGGGCGTCGACCATCCCCTTGGCGGCGAGCACCTTGAGGGACTCGCGCAGAGCGGTGAGGCTCACGTCCAGCTCGCTCTGCAGCGCCACCAGGTCCAGCGTGGCCCCCTCGGGGATCTCGCCGCCCAGGATGCGGCGGGCGAGGACTTCCACGGTCTGGCCGTGCACGCCGCGGCGGGCATAGGGCGTCATGTCGTACAGCCTTTCTACTGGGCTTACGGCTGGGCGGTGGGCGTGGTCATGCGGAGGCCTTGACGACGCTCCAGCCGCCGTCCACCACCAGGCTCGTCCCGGTGATGTACGAGGCTTCGCCGGCGCTGAGGAAGGCGATGGCCGCGGCCACCTCCTCCGGTGAGCCGAAGCGGCGCGCCGCCGTCTCGGCGATGCTGCGTTCCCGGTCCTCGGGCGTGACCCTGTCCCAGGCGGCGGTCAGGATCGGGCCGGGTACGACGGCGTTGACGCGGACCTCGGGCCCGTACTCGACGGCGAGCTGTGAGCACAGGGAGAGCAGGGCGCCCTTGGAGGCGGCGTACGCGGGGTGTCCCGGGATACCCCTGTTCGCGTGGACGGACGAGGTCAGCACGACCGCTCCCCGGTGTTCCCGCAGGTCGGGCAGACAGGCCCGGAAGCCGAGGAAGGCGCCGGTGGTGTTGACGGCGAGCTGGCGCTGCCACGAGTCGAGGGACATCTCATGGGCGGGTGTCACCTCGACGGTGTAGGCGTTGCTGACGAGGACGTCCACGGGTCCGAAGCCGTGGGCGGCGGCCACGATCCGGGTCCAGTCGTCCTCGGCGGCGACGTCGGCCCGTACGAACCGTGCGTGGCCGCCCGCCTTCGTGATGCGCGCGGCGATCCTCTCGCCCCGGTCCTCGGCGAGGTCGGCGAGGACCACGGCGGCGCCCTCCTCGGCGAGGCGTTCGGCCGTGGCGGCTCCGATGCCGGAGGCCGCGCCGGTGACGACGGCCGTGCGGCCGGTGAAACGGGCGCCGGGCGGTCGTGCGGGCTGCTCCATCGTGGGGTTCGACTCCTTCGCGTGCGGGGGACGGCCGTCCGTCCCGAAAACATATGCCGGACCGCTGTCACCGCCGCCGCAGCACCACCAGTTCGGCGTCGTGGCCCTCGCTCCAGGTGAAGGGCAGACCGTGGTGCAGCAGATGTGCTCCGCTGTACGTCCTGTCCGATCCGGCGTCGTGGTAACGCGCTTCCGGATCGAGGCCGCACAGTCTCAGCCGGTCGGGGCGGCCGGGCAGCAGCGGGGCCCCGTCGAGGCGCCCGGTGCCGAGGGCCGCGACGACCGTGCGCCCCGCCCGCGGATCGTCGTACTGCACACCGTAGGTGGGGTCCCCGGGGGTGCCGAGGAGGTGGACATCGCCCTGGTGGATGGTCTCCCGTACGTCCTTGTAGCGGGCGATCCACCCGGCGGCCTCGGCGCGTTCGTCCGGCGACCAGGCCCGCAGGTCGGCGCCGATGCCGAGGACTCCGCACATGGCGTTGACGAACCGGAACGCGAGGCTGCGCGGGCGCGGGTCGAAGATTCCGGGCGCGTCGGTGACCCATGAGCTCATGACGTGCGGAGCGTGGGCGTGCAGGAAGCCGTACTGGATGGCCAGCCGGTCCAGCGGGGCGGTGTTGTCGCTGGGCCACACCACGTCGGTGCGCGCGACGGTCGCGTGCTCGATGCGTGCGCCGCCGCCCGCGCAGCCCTCGACCGTGACGTCGGGGTGGGTGGCGCGCAGGTGGTCCAGCACACGCAGGTATCCGGCGACGTGCTCGGCGTCCAGGTCGAGCCGGGCGTCGGGCGGGGTGCCCGCCCGGCCGCGTTCGGTGGGCGGCCGGTTCATGTCCCACTTGAGATAGCTGATGTCGTACGCGGTCAGCAGCCGGTCGAGGGTGCCGATGACGAAGTCCTGGACGTCGGTGCGGCCCAGGTCGAGGAGCAGTTGGTTGCGGACCAGGCGGGCGGGGCGGTCCTCGATCCGGTAGGTCCACTCGGGGTGTTCGGCGTACAGGCGGCTGCCGGGGCTGATCGCCTCGGGCTCCACCCACAGGCCGAAGTCGAGGCCGAGCCCCCGGATGTCGTCGACGAACCGCCCGAAGCCCTGCGGGAAGGCCGCCGGGTCCGGGTACCAGTCGCCGAGGCCCCCGGTGTCGTCGGTGCGGCCGGTGAACCAGCCGTCGTCGACGACGAACAGTTCAGCTCCGATGTCGGCGGCGGCCTTGGCCAGCTCCAGCTGCCCGGCCGCGTCGACGTCGAAGCCGGTGGCCTCCCAGGAGTTGTAGAGGACCTTGCGGGGCCGGTGCAGCCGCTCGCCGGAGAGCCGGCGTTCGTAGCGGTGCCAGACCCGGGAGAGCCCGTCGAGGCCGTCCGGACTGAACGCGCAGGCCAGTCGGGGGGTCGTGAGGGTTTCGCCGGGGGCCAGGAGCACGGCGCCCTCGTGCGGGACCCGTCCGGCGCGGACGCGGACGAGACCGCCCGGTTCGGCCTCCGCGGTGATGTGCCAGTTGCCGGACCATTCGAGGGCGATGCCGTACGCCGGGCCCCCTCCCGCCGCTGTCCCGTCCGCGCCGTCCTGCATCGCGAGCCAGGGCGCGTACGCGTGTCCGGGCACGCCCTGGGTGCTTCCCATGGTGAACGTGCCGCGTGGCAGGTCGAGTTGGGTGCGCTGGAACTCCTGCGACCACTGGCCGGTGAGGCAGGTCAGCCGGGCGGCGCCCGTGACGGGGATGTTCACGGCGGCCGAGTCGAGCCGTTCCAGGCGCAGTTCGCCCCTGGTCGCGGTCAGTTCGGTCCAGCGCAGGATCACGTCCGTGCCCGGCACCACCTCGTAGCAGAGGACCGTACGCAGCCCGAGGACATGATCGGTGAAGGCCAGCCGCAGACTGCCCTCCTCCCCTTCCTCCGCCCCGTCGAACTCCCACCACACCCCCCGCTGATCGCCCGGCCGCCCGGCGATCAGCTCGCTTCCGGTGAACGGCCGCAGCCCGTACGGCAGATACTCGGCCGGTGCCGCGTCCGCGGGCGTGATGAAGTGCGTGCGCCGCGACCAGTCGAGGGCGGACGGGCCGTCCTCGACGCCGGTCGGGCCCCAGGCTTCGAGCTCGGCCCACGGGCCGTCCGGGGACAGCCGCACGGTGTAGTTGGTGTGTTCGGCGCGCAGGGTCCAGCGCCGGGCCGTAGCCACCTGTTCCCGCTCCGCTCCCGTGGTCACTTCACCGCTCCCAGGTTGAGGCCGGCCACGAAGTGCTTCTGGAACCGCAGGAACACGATCACGGTGGGCGCGGCGGCGATGACGGATCCGGCGGCGATGACGTTCCACATGGACACGTACTGCCCCTGGAGTCCGATGAGGGCGGCGGTGATCGGCATCTTGGTGTCGCTGCGCAGCACGGTGATCGCCCACAGCAGGTCGTTGAAGATCCAGGTGAACGACAGTGCGCTGAGGGCCGCGAGGGCGGGGCGGGTGAGCGGCAGGATGATCCGCCAGAAGATCTGCCAGGGTCCGGCGCCGTCGACGACCGCCGCCTGCTGGATCTCCGGCGGGATCGACCGCATGAACCCGTGCAGGACGAAGACGTAGAAGCCGACGCCGAAGCCGATCTGTACGCCGACGAGGGCGGGCAGGGTGTCGTAGATCCCCAGCAGTTCGCTCAGCTTGGAGACGGGGATGAGGAGGATCTGCGGCGGGAGCAGGTTGCCGCCGAGCATGAGCAGCAGCAGGGAGCGGCGGAACGGCATGTCGTAGCGGCTGAGCCCGAACGCGGCCATGGCGGCCAGTGCGAGCGTCACCAGGACGGCCGGCACGGTGACCAGCAGGCTGTTGATCAGGGCGCGCTGCTGGCCGCCGTCGTTCCAGGCCTGGCCGAAGTTGCCGAGGGTGAAGGAGTGCGGCCGGCTGCCCAGGCCGTGCGCGGCGATGTCGTCGAAGGTGCGCAGGCTGGTCACCAGGACCAGGGCGATGGGCAGCAGCCACAGCACGGCCAGGGTGCCCGCGCCGAGGTGGAACCCCGCGGTGGCGGCCCGCCTGCGGCGCAGCGCGGTGGCGGAGGCCGACGGGGTGGAGGAGGCGGACGCGGTCGAGGGGGCTGACGGGGCGGACATCAGTCGGCCTCCCGGAACGCGCGGACGAGGTAGGAGCAGATGACGCCGAAGGCCAGCACGAAGATGACGACAGCGAGGGCGGACCCGTAACCGAGGCGCAGGGACTGGAAGGCAGTGGAGTACATGTACGTGCTCAGCAGTTCCGAGGAGTGGTAGGGGCCGCCCCGGGTCAGCGACCACACGACGTCGAAGGAGCGCAGTGAGTCAATGACGATGACGGACAGGACGACGGCGTTGACACTGCGCAGCTGGGGCAGGGTGACGTGCCGCAGCCGCTGCCAGGCACCGGCGCCGTCGACCTTGGCGGCCTCGTACAGCGCCGGGTCGATGCCCTTGAGGCCGGCGACGTACAGGACCATCACGTAACCGATCTGGCGCCAGAGCGCGGGGACCATCACGGCGTACAGGGCGGTGTCCTGGTCGGCGAGCCAGGCGTGGCGCAGGTTGCCGAGGCCGACCGATTCGAGGAGCTGGTTGAGGACTCCGTCGGGCTGGTAGATCGCCTGCCACACCAGGGCGGTGGCGACCAGGGAGAAGACGACGGGCAGGAACAGGGCGGCGCGGTAGAAGCCGACGCCGCGCCGTTCCTGCTGGAGCACGAGTGCGGCGCCGAGGCCCAGGACGGCGGACAGGCCGCCGAAGAGGACGAGCCAGAGCACGGTGTGGCCGGTCGCGTCGAGGAAGACGTCGTCGTGGGCCATCTCGCGGAAGTTGGCCAGGCCGACGAACTTCGGTGGGGAGACGCCGTCCCAGCTGGTGAGGGCGAGGTAGAAGCCCTGGAGCGCCGGCCAGAACACCCAGAGCGCCTCGGCGAGCAGCGGGACGAGGACGAAGGCGAGGACCAGCGGGGGTGTGCGGCGCGGGCCCCGGTTCCGCCTGCCCCGGGGCGGCGGGGCGGGGGCCTTTCGGTCGGGGGCGGTCAGGACGGCCGTGTCGGGCATGTCAGGCGGTCCAGATCTTCGCGGCGTCGCGCTGCCAGTCGGTGAGGATGGAGCCGATCTGCTTCGGTTTGGCGATGAACTTGGTCAGCGCGTTGTCGGCGGTGGGCTGGAGGGCGTCGCTGGAGTCCCGGTTGAAGAACTGGGTGATCTCGGCGGCCTCCTCGATGTGCGCCCGGCCCTTCTTCACCAGGGCGGTCCCCGAGTCCTTGGCGTCGGGGTTGCACGGCAGGACCGTGCCGGAGGAGCCCTTGATGTAGATCTCCTGGGCCTCGGCGCCGGCGAGGTAGCGCATCAGGTCGACGACCTGGTCCTGGCGGCCGGTGCGGGCGCTGGCGAAGTAGCCGTCCGTGGGCGCTTCCTCGGCGAGCGGGACCTTCGGGTCGATGACGGGGAAGCGGAAGAAGTCGATGTCGTCGAGGGCGTCCTTGGGGGCGGCGTCCGCGAAGAAGGTGCCGATGAGCATCATGCCGCTGCGGCCGTTGAGCAGGGAGGTCGTGGCGTCCTGGAAGGCGACGGCCGTGCCGTTCGGGTCGAAGTAGGGCAGCAGTTCCTGCCAGCGGTCGAAGACCTTGCGGACCTCGGGGTCGTCGAACCGGTGTTTCCCGGCGAGGAGTTCGCGGTGGTACTCGGCGCCGTTGATGCGGATGTCCAGGTAGTCGAACCAGGCCGAGGCCACCCAGGCCGTGTTGCCGCCCGCGCCCAGGCCGATGGGGTCGACGCCCTTGCTCTTGAGCTTGTCGCACAGGTCGAGGAAGTCGTCCCAGCTCCTGGGCTCGCTCACGCCCCACTTGGCGAAGTTCGACTTGCGGTAGAACATGCCCCACCAGTAGTAGGTGGTCGGCACGAAGACCTTCTTGCCGGAGGCCGAGGTACAGAGGCTGTTGAGGGCCTTGGAGTAGCCCTTGAGGTCGGGTGAGGACCAGACCTCGCCGAGGTCGAGCAGCAGGTCCTTCTTCGCGTACGCGTCCGCCACCGACCCGGGGTACCAGGTGTAGACGTCCGGCGGGTTGGCGGAGGTGAGGTAGGTCGGCAGCTGGGTGCGGAAGGTCTCGGCGGCGACCGTGTTGAGGCTGGCGCTCCCCGACCCCTTCTTGGCGTACGCGGCGACGACGTCCTGCATCGCTGCCTTGGCCTGCGGGGCGGAGAGGTTGGACTGGAGGGTCACCGAGCCCTTGGACGAGCTCTTGCCGGTGGAGGTCGAGGTGACACAGCCGCTGAGCAGCGCCGCTGTCCCGGCGGCGCCGGCACCGGCGAGAAACCGGCGTCTGCTGGTCTGGTGGTTCGTCATGAGGGGCTCCCTGTGGATCCGCGCTGATCCAGATTCGCGTGACGCTCACGCCACGTCAAGAATAATTACTAATTTATTTGGACTGGGTCCGGGTGAACGACGTCAGGTGGACGCGACCGTCGACGCCCCGGTACACCGCGTCCACACCGGCCGTGCCGTCAGGCCCGGCCGCCCCGGCCACCGCTCCCAGCGAGCCCTCGAACGCGGCGCTCGGGAACTCGTCCCGCTTCGTCCAGCCCTGCCAGGCGCCGTCCTCGTAACGCCGCTGCCAGAGCGTGTAGTCGGCGGCGCGCGCGTACAGCACGACGGTGTTCCCGGCCGTGACGAGGGTCGGGCTGCCGCTGACGGTTCCGCCGAGCGAGGTCCACGGCGACCACTCCCCCGCCGCCGTCCGGGTCCGGGTCCACACGTCGTCGGCGGCGGTGCGGACGGCCACGTGGATCCGCCCGTCCGAGCCGACGGCGGCGGACGGACGCCCGTACGTCGGCCGGTCGTCGGGTGCGCCGAGCGAGGACCAGCCGGTCGACGGGCCGCGCCGCACGACCTCCCCGTCCGTGCCGCGGGCGACCAGCGTCCAGTGGCCGGGGTCGGTGAACGCCACCGTCGGCGCGTCGGTCACCCGGCCGCCCAGGCTCTGCCACGCGCCCCAGCGTCCGTCGGCGAGGACCCGCCGGTGGACGCGGGAGTCGGTGCCGCGCACGAAGACGTCGATCCGGCCGCCGGCTGAGGCGTACGCGGCGGGCTGCCCCAGGAACCTGCCTCCCGTGGGACCGCCGAGGTCCCGGGTCCGGCCCCGGCCGTTGCCGTCGGACGTGGTGGTGTGCTGGACGAGGGATCCGTGCGGTCCGCGCAGGAACGTGGTGAGCGAGTCACCGTCGCGCACCACGGCCGGGCTCGCCGAGGTCTTCTGTCCGAGGCTCGTTCCAGGCAGGGCGTCGGCGCCGGTCAGCTTCAGGAACGCGGTGCCGTGCGCGGGCACTTCGACCGTGTACGTGTCACTGTGGGCGCCCCGGTCCGCACGGGCCCGCAGGTCGCGGACGTCCACCGCCCCGCCGAGCCCGACGTCGGAGAACCGGACCGTGCGCTCGGCCGGCTTGTCGGAGCGGTTGAGCAGCACGACCGCACGCCGGCCGTCCCCCTGGAGGACCTTGCTGTAGACGTCACCCACGGAGTCGCTCGCCACCCGCACGCCCTGGACGGCCAGCGGGTCCTGGTCGACGGCGATGATCTCCGGGTTGCGCAGTGTCCTGAGCATCGACGGCGACAACGTACGCGGATCGGAGCCGAGGACGAGCGGCGAGGCCATCTCGGCCCACATCACGAACTGCGTGGTCGACTCCTCCTCCGTCAGCTCCAGCGAGCCGTCGCTCATGGGCCGCGTGGGGATGAGGTAGTCGGGGTCGTTGTAGTGGCCCGGCCCCTGCGCCTCGGGGTGCCAGGCGTTGGCGTCCATGTTGCGCAGCACGTTGGGCCACTGGCCGGGGCTCGGGGTGCCCCACGCGATGTCCGTGCCCGTACGCCACGAGTCGGCGATCGTCGGGGCGTAGACGTACGAGTTGTGCGCGTCCTGCTCGGGCGTGTGCGGCACGCCCCAGTCGTCGGTGAGCGGGTTGCAGAGGTTGAGCAGCATCTTGCGGCCGGACTTGGCGACCGCGTCGCTGAACTCCTTGAACGCCGGGCCCGGATCGAGCTTCGCCCCGATCCCGCACAGGAAGTCGACCTTGACCGCGTCGATCTTCCAGCCGGCGAACTGCCGCGCGTCCTCGTCGTAGTGGCCCCTGCTGCCGAGTCCGCAGCTCTTGCCGCCGTCGTAGGCGCCCGCGTCGGTGTAGATGCCCGCCTTCAGGCCGCGCTTGTGGAGGTACGAGACCAGTGCCGGGATGCCGGAGGGGAAGCGGTCCGGGTGGGCGACCAGGTTTCCTTGCGCGTCGCGGGGGTTGTCGGCCTGCCAGCCGCCGTCGAGCCACACGACGTCGTAGCCGCTGTCGCGCAGACCGCTGCTGACCAGCTTGTCGGCGACGGAGCGCACTTCCTTCTCGGTGGGCGCGCCGAGGCCGTAGTAGGTGTTCCAGCCCATGTAGGGCGTGGGCGCGAGGCCGCTGTCGTAGTACTCGGGCGCGCCCTGGTCGACGCCGGCGCCGGTCGCAGCCTTGCCGGTACTGGCCTCCGCCCTGCCGGTCCCGGCCGTGGCCGCGGGGGCCGCGGTCACCGCCAGGACCGTTGCGATGGCGGCCGTGGTGGCGCGGCGGGTCAGTCTGCGAGCCGCGGGTGTGCGGACCTGCGGGTGTGAATTCACTTGCCTCTCCCGGTGGTTGGGAAGCACGAAAGTGCTGGGAAGCACGAGGGCGTGACGTGGGCCGCGCGGTGGCGGCGGCCGTCGGCGTCACGGCGAAGACTGTGGCCCGTGGCCGGAAACCCTGTCAATATTAATTCCTAATTTAATAGAAAGAGGGTCCGGGTCTGTCGCAGGGGTTGACAGGAAACTCCCCAAGTCCCAGCCTTTGGCAACGTTGTCAGTGCCTCCCGCGCGCCGTGTCGGGTCCGGCCCGCGCCGCTGTCTTCCGATGGGACATCACGCTCATGACAGATCAGTCGAGTTCGCCGCGTCAGCTCTCGCGGCGATCCGTCGTCGCCACGGGTTCCACCCTGCTGGCCGGGTTCGGCCTGGGCGCCCTGGCTCCCTTGCCGGCCGCCGCCGCAGGTGGCAAGGGGTCGGCCGGGTCCGCCCCGCCCGCCGAACTCGCCCTGCACCGCCCGGTCACCGTCTCCTCCACGGCCTACGCGGCCACGCCGGGCTCGTTCGTGGTGGACCGGCTCGCCTCGCCGGGCGTCCGGGGCAGCGGCTGGCGGGCCGGGGCGGGCGACCCGCAGTGGATCTCGGTCGATCTGCAGGCCCGGTGCGAGGTCACCTGGATCCGGCTCACCTTCGAGGGCGACGCGAGCGACCCGGTGTTCACGCCTCCCACCACGGGAAATCCGGCCAGTGGCACCACGGGCGAGGAGATCCAGTCGAGCTACGCGGTCGACTTCGTGGTCGAGACGTCGACCGATCACACGTCCTGGACCAGCGTGTACCGCACGACGGCGGGCACGGGCGGCGTGGTGGACATCCAGCTCCCCCGCCCGGTCCCGGCGCGCTGGGTACGGATGACCTCGCGCAGACGCTCCAACCCCAACCCCCTGGGCCTGAACGGCTTCGAGGTGCACGGCAACGCCAAGGGGCACCGGCCGTCGGCCACCGGCTGGACGGACTGGGGCACCCGCACGGGCCCCGCGCCGAAGCTGACCGTGGCCGACGACGGCACGGTGCCGGTGGAGTCGGGCTGGCGGCTCACCCTCGACGACTGGGCTGACGGCGACGGCAGTGGGAAGGGCGGGGACGGGAAGGAGCTGTCGAAGACGTCCGCCGACACCAGCCGCTGGCTGCCCGCCACCGTGCCCGGCACGGTCCTGGCCTCGCTCGTGGACCAGGGCAAGCTGCCCGACCCGGTGGCCGGGCTCAACAACCTCCACATCCCCGAAGCCCTGTCCCGTCACTCCTGGTGGTACAAACGGGACTTCGAGGTGCCGCGCGGCCTGCGCACCGGACCCGGCCGCCGGATCTGGCTGGAGTTCGACGGCGTCAACCACACGGCCGACATCTGGTTCAACGGCCACCGCGTGGGCGAGCTGACGTACCCCTTCGCCCGCTCGGCGCACGACGTGACCCAACTGCTCGCCGCGGGCGGCGGGGCCAACGCGCTCGCGGTGAGGATCACGCCGATGCCGGTGCCCGGCAGCCCCGGCGACAAGGGCCCCGCGGGTGAAGCCTGGGTGGACGCGGGCGCGAACCAGATGAACCTCAACTCGCCCACCTACCTTGCCGCTTCGGGCTGGGACTGGATGCCCGCGGTACGCGACCGGGCCGCGGGGATCTGGAACCACGTCCGGCTGAGATCCACCGGCCAGGTCGTGATCGGCGACCCCCGGGTCGACACCGTGCTGCCGAAGCTGCCCGACGTGTCGGTGGCCGAGCTGACGCTCGTCGTCCCGGTCCGCAACGCCGACACCGCCGACCACCGCACGACGGTCTCCGCGTCCTTCGACGACGTACGGCTCAGCAAGGTCGTCACCGTCCCGGCGGGCAAAAGCATCGACGTCACGTTCACCCCGGACGCCTACGGCCGGCTGCGGGTACAGAACCCGAAGCTGTGGTGGCCGAACGGGCTCGGGGACCCCGCCCTGCACGAACTGACCCTCACCGCGTCGGTCGACGGCGCCGAGAGCGACCGCCGCACCACCCGCTTCGGCATCCGCCAGTTCGGTTACGAGTTCGAGGTGCCACTGCCGTTCACGTCCACCGGCGACGCGTACACCCAGTCCGTGACCTTCGACCGGCGGGAGGCCAGATACGTACGCGTGAAGTGCCTGACCCGGGCGACCAGTTGGGGCAGTTCGCTGTGGGCGCTGTCCGTGTTCGACAGTGAGCGGGCCTCGACCGATCTCGCGTTGCACGCACCGGCGAAGGCGTCGAGCGAGGACGGGGGCGACCGCGGTCCGGCCAACGCGACCGACGGCGATCCGGGCACCCGCTGGTCGTCGGCCTATGAGGACGACCAGTGGATCCGGGTCGACCTGGGGTCGCAGCAGTCGTTCGACCGGGTCGACCTGACCTGGGAGCAGGCGTACGCGAAGACCTTCGTCGTGCAGGTCTCCTCCGACGACGACACCTGGACCGATGTCGCGGCCGTGGACAACGGCGCGATCCCCCTGCCCTTCAACAACGGCAACGCCAGTCTCCAGGTCGAGGACTTCGCACCGCGCACTGCCCGCCATGTCCGGATCGCCTGCGGGGTGCGCAACACCAGCTGGGGCAACTCCCTGTGGTCGCTGGGTGTCATCGACAGCGCCGAGCCGGGCACCGACCTCGCCCTGCGGCAGAAGGCGACCGCGTCCACCGAGGAGTCCGACCACCCGGCCGCGAACGCCACCGACGGCGACCCGGGAACGCGCTGGTCGTCGGCGTACGAGGACCAGCAGTGGATCCAGGTGGACCTCGGTTCCGCGCAGCGGTTCGACCGGGTGGCGATCGTGTGGGAACCCGCCTACCCGAAGACGTACGTCATCCAGGTGTCCGACGACGGGGACACCTGGACCGATGTGAAGTCCGTGTCCAACACCCCCGACCCGCTGAAGATCAGCGTGAACGGCGTCCGGGTGCTGGCCCGGGGCGGCAACTGGGGCTGGGACGAGCTGCTGCGCCGGATGCCGCCGGAGCGGATGGACGCGGCGGTGCGGATGCACCGGGACATGAACTTCACGATGATCCGCAACTGGGTCGGCACCTGCGACCGGGAGGAGTTCTTCGCCGCCTGCGACGAACACGGCATCCTGGTGTGGAACGACTTCCCCAACGCCTGGGCGATGGACCCGCCGGACCACGAGGCCTTCAACTCGATCGCGCGGGACACCGTGCTGCGCTACCGGATCCACCCGAGCGTGGTCGTCTGGTGCGGGGCCAACGAGGGCAATCCGCCCGCCGCCATCGACCGGGGCATGCGTGCCGCCGTCGAGGAGCAGGCACCCGGTCTGCTCTACCAGAACAACTCGGCCGGCGGGATCATCACCGGCGGCGGCCCCTACGGCTGGGTGGAACCGGACAAGTACTTCGACCCGTCCACGTACGGCAGCAAGGACTTCGGATTCCACACCGAGATCGGTATGCCCGTCGTCTCCACCGCCGCCAGCATGCGGAACCTGACCGGTGACGAGCCCGAGTGGCCGATACGCGGCGCGTGGTACTACCACGACTGGAGCGAGCGCGGGAATCAGGCGCCGCAGAACTACAAGGCCGCGATCGAGGCCCGGCTCGGGGCGGTCACGGACCTGGACGACTTCGCCCGCAAGGCCCAGTTCGTCAACTACGAGAACACCCGCGCCATGTTCGAGGCGTGGAACGCGAACCTGTGGGACAACGCCAGCGGCCTCATGCTGTGGATGTCCCACCCGGCCTGGCACAGCACCGTCTGGCAGACGTACGACTACGACTTCGACGTCAACGGCACCTACTTCGGGGCCCGTTCGGCCTGCGAGCCGCTGCACGTCCAGGCCGATCCCAAGGGGCAGGTCATCGCGGTCAACCACACACGCAAAAACCTGCGGGGGGCCGTCGCCTCGGCGCGGCTGCTCGACCTGTCGGGCAGGCAGCTCGGGAAGAGCAGGAGCGCCCGGCTGGACGTGGCACCTGCCGCGACAGAGAAGGCGTTCACCGTCGGCTGGGACGACGGCCTGCCCGAACTGCACCTGCTGCGGCTGACGTTGGAGGACGGCGACGGCCGTGAGCTGTCGCGGAACACCTACTGGCGCTACCGCACCCCGGCCGCGATGCGGGCCCTGAACCGGGTGCCGCGCGCGAAGGTGTCCGCCAAGGTCACCCGCGTCTCCCGGTCCGGGACCAGGCACGGACTGACCGCCACCGTGCGCAACCAGGGCTCCGCCGTCGCCGCCATGGTCCGGCTGTCGCTGCTGGACGAGAAGACGGGGCACCGCGTCCTGCCGACCCTCTACAGCGACAACTACCTGTGGCTGCTGCCCGGCGAGTCCCGGACGGTCACGCTGTCGTGGCCGGCCCGGGCGCTCACCTCGCACCAGCCGCTCCTGAAGGCGGAGGCGTTCAACTCGTAGCGCTGTGCGGCTGGTCGGGCGGCTACGCGTAAGGGGTCAGGAACTCCCCCACGGGCAGTGCCCTGTTCACGATGCGCGTGTCGCCCATCCAGCCGTAGAAGCCCTGTCCGAAGCTCTCGTCGAACTGCGTGGCGCCGAGCACGAAGGGCTTGCCGAGGGTGGCGATGCCGGTGGACGGCTGCGAGGGACTACGGGCGATCTTCGAGCCGTCCACGTACATCACCGTGCGGCGGCCGTCGTTGACGAGGGCGATGTGCATCCAGCGGCCCACGGGCACCGCGTGGCTCCACGACGTGGGGTCGGCGTCCTGGCGCTGCGGATAGACCACGTACTGGAGGAACCGCTCCGGTGACAGGTTGAGGCTGCAGGTGGGTTCCAGCGGGGACCAGCCCGTGGTCTTGCCCGCGTCGCCGTTGCGGCCCTCCCAGCTGAGGATGCCCATCCAGGAGTGGTCGCCCTCGAAGGGTTCGGGCAGCCGGACGAAGGTCTCGACGGTGTAGCCGCGGAGGAACTTCTCACTGTTCAGGGCGGCTCGGGCGGAGGTCGTCAGGATGGCGCCGCGGTCCGGGCTCTTGCCGCCGTCGAAGCGGAGGCTGGCGTGCGCGGGCTGGCCGGGGTGGTGGTCGGCCGACCAGGTGAGCGCGTCGGAGCCACTGGCGGCCAGCCGGCTCACGGTCAGGTCGTTGCCGTTGCCGGTGAGGTCGCGTACGACGGCACCGTTCGCGACGGGCCTGCCCGCGGTGCCGCCCGCGGAGGTCCCGGCGGCGTCGAAGCGCCAGTACGCGACCGTGCCGCGCGGCATGACCGCGGAGGCGGGCCGCGGCTTCGGCACGGCGACGGGGGCGAAGCCCTTGAACCGCTCGTCGAAGTCGATGTCCAGGCTGAACCGGTCGGCGTCACCGGTCAGTTCGATGGTCTCGGCCTCCAGCGGCGACCGCTTCTCCGGGTCACGGGCGAGGAGCCACGGAGAGAACGTCTCGACGTCGACGACCCCGCGGGCCAGGTCGAAGCCGTAGGTACGGATCATGCCGGCGCCGCCGTAGTAGCGGTCCTGGTAGTTGGTGATGTGGACGTGGACATCGTTGTCGGAGTCGTTGCGCAGGACCGTGCGGCCCGGCGGCCAGTAGTGGCCGCCCAGCGCCAGGAAGATCTGGTCGTTGCCGCGGACGAGTCCGTCCCACAGGCGCTTGCCGTTGTCCGACAGCTGGGCCTTGCCGTCGTCGTCGGCCCAGGCGATGTCATGGGTGGTGAGGACGGCGGGCAGTGTGGGGTGCGCGTCGAGGACTCCCTGCGCCCAGGCCAGGCCCTTGTCCGAGATCCGCCAGTCGAGGGCGAGGACCAGCCAGGACCGGTCCGCGGCCTTGAGCACGTGGTACGTGTTGTAGCCGTCGGGCGAGGCGCCGCGGTAGGTCGGCATGGACTTGTAGCGGGCGGGCCCGAAGGCGGCGAGGTACGCGGAGTCGCCGCGCTGGTCGTCCCCGGAGTCGATGTCGTGGTTGCCCGCCAGGACGCTGTAGGGCACCTTGCCGTGAATGGTCCGGAAGGTGTCGGCGGCGCGTTCGATCTCGTCCTCGGTGCCGTGCTCGGTGACGTCGCCGAGGTGCGTCATGAAGGCGATGTTCGCCTCGCCGCGCTCGGCGACCAGGTGCCGGAAGGCCTCCCGCAGCGGCGCGGGGTCGGTGCTGTCGGCGTCGAAGAGGTACTGGGTGTCGGGCAGCACGGCCAGCACGAACCGCGGGCTCTCGGGGTCGAAGCGGCCGGCGTGCGCGGCGGAGGCGGTGGCCTGTGCGCCGGTGGGAGCCGAGCCGGTGGCGGCCCGCGCGGTCGCCTCGAAGGCGGCGACGCCCGCGCCGGCCACGGGCAGGGCTGCCGCGACGCGCAGCAGGGCGCGTCTGTGCAGGGGGTTCTGGGGTTCTTCCGCAGTCATGGACGCTCCGTAGGACGAAACCGGTTGGCAGCCCGTACGCTCCTCACCCGCCACAGCCGGGCGATGGCGGGAAGTTGAACGTCTGCCGCCCGGCGTCCGGACGTTTGGCGGAGGCAGGCGTTTGACGGAAGCAGGCGCTTGACGGAAGCAGGCGTCCGGTGGAGGCAGATGTCCGGCGGAGGTCAGCGTGAGGTCCAGGCCCGGGGTGTCCGGTAGGCCCGGGTCTGCGCCCAGCGCGGGCTCGCGGCCGTGCGGGCCGGCTCGTCGGGATCGGCGCGGTCGGCGCGCCCGTGCACCACGGCGAGCACGGCCGCCACCTCCTCGTCGGTGGGCATTCCGCGTACGAAGGTCAGCAGCGGGATCTCGGGAGTGTCCATGGTCTTCTCCGCCGTCACATCGGGAGGTTGCCGTGTTTGCGGGAGGGCAGCCGCGCGTCCTTGGAGCGCAGCATCGCCAGCGCGTCCACCAGGACCGCGCGGGTGTCCGCGGGGTCGATCACGTCGTCGACGAGCCCGCGCTGCGCCGCGTAGTAGGGGTGCATGAGCTCCTGCCGGTACTCCTTGATGCGCTGGGCCCGGACCGCCTCGGGGTCGGGGGCGGCGGCGATCTCCCGCCGGAAGACCACGTTCGCCGCGCCCTCGGCGCCCATCACGGCGATCTCGTTGGTGGGCCAGGCGAACGACAGGTCGGCGCCGATGGACCGTGAGTCCATCACGATGTAGGCGCCGCCGTACGCCTTGCGAAGGATCACCTGGACGCGCGGGACGGTCGCGTTGCAGTACGCGTAGAGCAGTTTCGCGCCGTGCCGGATGATGCCGTCGTGTTCCTGGTCCGTGCCCGGGAGGAAGCCGGGCACGTCGACCAGGGTCACCAGCGGAATACTGAAGGCGTCGCAGGTCTGCACGAATCGCGCCGCTTTTTCCGAGGCGTGGATGTCGAGCACTCCGGCCATGGCGGCGGGCTGGTTTCCGACGATTCCGACGACATGCCCCTCGAAGCGCGCGAATGCGCAGATGATGTTGGTGGCCCAGCGGGAATGCAGCTCGAAGAATTCACCGTGATCGACGATCTCCTCGATCACGGCACGCATGTCGTACGACCTCTTCGGGTCCGGTGGAACGATGTCGAGCAGCGCTTCGGAACGCCGGTCCGGCGGGTCGTCCGCGGGAACGACCGGCGGCAGCTCGCGGTTGTTGGACGGCAGCAGGGACAGCAGGTACCGGACCTCTTCGAGGCATTCCCTCTCGCTGTCGCAGACATGGGTGGCGGCTCCGGAGACCGAGCCGTGCACCTGCGCGCCGCCGAGCTGCTCGTGGGTGACGTCCTCGCCCGTGACCGCCTTCACCACGTCCGGTCCTGTGATGTACATCTGTGAGGTGTCGCGGACCATGAACACGAAGTCGGTGAGCGCCGGGGCGTAGGTGGCGCCTCCGGCGCAGGGCCCGAGGATCACGCTGATCTGCGGGATGACCCCCGAGGCGCGGACGATCCGGCGGAAGATCCCGCCGTAGCCGGCGAGCGCGGTGACGCCCTCCTGGATGCGGGCCCCCGCGCCGTCGTTCAGGCTGACCAGGGGTGCGCCCGCCGCCTCGGCCAGGTCCATCACCTTGTGGATCTTCTCCGCGTGGGCCTCGCCGAGGGAGCCGCCGAAGATACGGAAGTCATGGGCGTAGACGAACACGGTCCGGCCCGCCACCTTGCCCCAGCCGGTGACCACACCGTCGGTGGACGGACGCCGGTCCTGCAGGCCGAACCCGGTGGCGCGATGCCTGCGCAACTGCTCGATCTCGCGGAAGGTCCCCGGGTCGAAGAGCAGGTCCAGCCGCTCACGGACCGTCAGCTTGCCCCGGGCGTGCTGCTGCCCGGTCGCACCCGGTGAAGGACCCCGCTCGGCCTCCGCCCTGACCTGAAGCAGCTCGGCGACGCCCGAGCGCATGTCGGGCGGCCCCTTTTCCGCCCCGGCGGCCGGGCCCGGAACGTCCTCCGCGCCCTTCACATCCGCCGCTTCCCCCGCGACCATGGTCATTCAGTTTCCCCTCGCCGGTTACCGAGGCCGAAAGCGGCCAGGAAAAGATCCGGACCGCCTCAAGGTCTCCCGGCCTTGGACGCCGGTTCAAGAACTCCCGGATTTCTTAGGGGAGGTTAGGGGTTGGGTTGAATTCCCGGTGACGGCAACATGATCGAATGCCCGCTCTGCAGCCCGCAGGAGAGATGAACGCCATGACGCACTCGCTCGTCGACAGCAACGCATGGGTCCGGCGCTTCCGGCCGGCCCCGGACGCCGGAAGCCGTCTGGTGTGTTTTCCGCACGCCGGCGGCGCGGCGAGCTTCTATTTCCCCGTGGCCCGGACGCTGCATCCGCGGGTGGACGTGCTCGCCGTCCAGTATCCGGGGCGCCAGGAGCGCCGCTCCGAGGAACCCCTCACCGACATCGGGACCCTGGCGGACCTGAGTTTCAAGGCGCTGCGGCCCGTGCTCACCGGGCGGCCGGTCCTGTTCGGGCACAGCATGGGAGCCGTCGTCGCGTTCGAGGTGGCCCGGCGGATGGAGCGCGAGGGCGGTGTCCAGCCCGCCGCGCTGGTGGTGTCGGGACGGCGGGCGCCCTCGCGCCGCCGGCAGGAGTCCGTGCATCTGCGCTCCGACGACGGCGTGATCGCCGAACTGAAACTGCTGAACGGCACCGACAACTCCCTGCTGGACGACGAGGAGTTGGTGCGGATGTTCCTGCCGGCGCTGCGCGCCGACTACCGCGCCGTCGAGACCTACACGTACGTGCCCGGTCCCGCGCTCGGCTGCCCGGTCACCGTGTTCACCGGCGACCGGGACCCGCAGGTGACGATGGACGAGGCGCTGGCGTGGCGGGAGCACACCACCGGGCCGTTCGATCTGCAGGTCTTCGAGGGCGGCCACTTCTATCTGAGCACCGATCCCGCCACGACCCTGGACCGGCTGGAGTCGGTGCTGCGCGCGCACGGCACGGGCCCCGCGGCGTCATGACCGTCGAGGAGGGCGAGCCGGTCGCGATCGTCGGCATGGCGTGCCGGCTTCCCGGGGCGCCGTCACCGGCCGCGTTCTGGACGCTGCTGCGGGACGGCGTGAGCGCGGTCACCGAGGTCCCGGACGGCCGCTGGGACCCTGACGCACCGGGGCTCGACCGGCCCGGTCTGCGGCACGGCGGCTTCCTCGACGACATCGCCGGGTTCGACGCCGGCTTCTTCGGTATCTCACCGCGCGAGGCCACCACGACCGACCCGCAGCAGCGGCTCGTGCTGGAGCTGGCCTGGGAGGCGCTGGAGGACGCCGGGACCGTACCGGCGAAGCTGCGGGAGAGCCGCACGGCCGTGTTCGTCGGCGCGATGTCCGGCGACTTCGCCGCCCTCGTCCAGGATCCCCTCGACATCACCCGGCACACCCTCACCGGTGTCCAGCGCGGCATCATCGCCAACCGCGTGTCCTACACGCTGGGGCTGCGCGGTCCGAGCATGACGGTGGACGCGGCGCAGGCGTCCGCGCTGGTCGCCGTGCATCTGGCCGCCGAGACTCTGCGCACCGGCCAGGCGGAGTTGGCACTCGCCGGCGGGGTGAACCTCAACCTCGTCCCCGAGAGCGCCGCCGCGGTCGCCGGGTTCGGCGGGCTGTCCCCCGACGGCCGCTGCTTCACCTTCGACGCGCGGGCCAACGGTTACGTACGGGGCGAGGGCGGCGGGGCGGTCCTGCTCAAGCCGCTGGCACGGGCGCTGGCCGACGGCGACCGTGTGCACGCGGTGATCCGCGGCAGCGCCGTCAACAACGACGGCGCCACCGACGGGCTGACCGTGCCGAGTCCCGCGGCGCAGTCCGAGGTGATCCGGCTGGCCTGCCGCCGGGCGGGCGTGGCCCCCGAGGCGCTGCAGTACGTCGAACTGCACGGCACCGGCACCCGCGTCGGTGATCCACTGGAGGCGGCGGGCCTCGCGGGCGCGCTCGGTGACGCGGCGTCCCGGGCGCCGGTGCACGTCGGCTCGGCGAAGACGAACGTCGGTCACCTGGAGGGGGCCGCGGGCATCGTCGGTCTGATCAAGGCGGTGCTGGGCGTCGCGCACCGGGAGATCCCCGCCAGCCTCAACTTCGAGACCCCCCACCCCCGTATCGACCTGGACCGGCTGGGGCTGCGCGTGCGGCGCGAGCACGGTCCCTGGCCCCGGCCGGGCGAGCCGCTGCTGGCCGGGGTGAGTTCGTTCGGGATCGGCGGGACGAACTGTCATGTCGTCCTCGGCGCCGCCCCGGACGGACCGGCGGACGCCGTGCGGGCCGAGCCCGATGCCCGTCCCGTCCTGTGGCCCCTCTCCGGCCGGACGGCCGGGGCCCTGCGCGCACAGGCCGCGCGACTCAGGGAGCAGCTGGTACGCGATCCGCGGTCCCCCGGTGACGTCGGCTGGTCGCTGGCCACCGGCCGCACACACTTCGAGCACCGCGCGGCCGTCCTCGGCACCGGCACGGAAGCCCTCCTGGACGGCCTGGACGCCGTCGCCACCGGCCGTGACGCCCCCGGTGTGGTCAGGGCGACGGCCGGCAGCCCCGGCGGTGTCGTGCTGGTCTTCCCCGGCGGGAGTCCGGTGGAGACCGGGACTGCACGCGAACTGATGGCCCTGTCACCGGTGTTCCGCTCGGCGGTCGGTGTCTGTGCCGCCGCGCTCGACGCCCGTACCGGCTGGTCCCTGACGGACGTCCTGGACGGGGTTCCGGGGGCCCCGAGGCCGGACCGGGCCGACGTCGCCGGGCCGGTCCGGTTCGCCGTGGCCGTCGCGCTGGCCCGGCTGTGGGAGTCCCTGGGAATCAGTCCGGAAGCCGTCGTGGGCGACGCCGAGGGGGAGGTCGCCGCCGCGCATGTCGCCGGGGCCCTGACCGTCGAGGACGCCGCCCGGATCGTCACGGCCCGCGCGCACGGCGCGCCGCCCGGCCCGGTCACGCCCCGGCCGTCCGCGGTCGCGTTCCACTCGTCCGTCACCGGCGGTGTCCTGGACACGGCCGCTCTCGACACCGCCTACTGGTCGCGCCGCCTCCCTTGGCCCTCGCGGGCCGACGCCGTGATCCGTGCGCTGGCGCGGACCGGGCACCCCACGTTCCTTGAGGTGAGCCCGCGGGCCGTGCGCGGCGCGGACGACTGGCGGACGCTGCTGGGCGACGACACCGGCGCGACCGCCGTCCGTGCGCCGCTGCCGGGCGAGTCCGTACGGTCCTCGCTGCTCGGAGCGGTCGCCGCACTGCATGTGCGCGGCCAAGTGGTGTCCTGGTCAGGGGTGTTCGCCGCGCACGACCCACGGCGAGTGCCCCTTCCCACCTACGCCTTCCAGCGGGAACGGCACTGGCCGTCGCGGGAGCGGCCCGCTCCCGCCGGGCCCCCGGCCGGTGAGCGGCAGGGGGGTCTGCTGGACCTCGTCCGCGCCCACTCGGCCGCCGTGCTCGGGCACGCCGACGCGCAGGCTGTCGACCCCGGGAAGACGTTCAAGGACCTCGGCGTCGACTCGATGCTGGCGGTCGAGCTGAGCGAACGGCTCGCCGCCGCGACCGGTCTTCCCGTCCCCGCCACCGTCGTCTACGACCACCCCACACCCACGGGGCTCGCCGACCACCTCAGGGAGCGCCGGGGCCCCGGCGGAAGCACCGACAGCCGGCCCCTCGCCGCGCCGACGGACGGCGACCCGGTCGCCGTCGTGGCGATGGGCTGCCGCTACCCCGGTGGCGTCGGCTCCCCGGGCGAGCTGTGGGACCTGGTGACCGCGGGCACGGACGCGATCTCCGACTTCCCCGCCGACCGCGACTGGGACCTCGACGCCCTGTACGCCCCCGAACCCGCCACCCCCGGCCGGACCTATGTGCGGCGCGGCGGTTTCCTCGACGGGGCCGACGGGTTCGACGCGGCGTTCTTCGGGATCAGCCCCCGCGAGGCCACCTCGATGGACCCGCAGCAGCGGGTGCTGCTTGAGGTCGCCTGGGAGACGCTGGAACGGGCCGGCATCGACCCGGGCACACTGCGCGGCAGCAGCACCGGGGTGTTCGTGGGCGCCACCGCCCAGGAGTACGGGCCCCGGCTCCAGGACTCCTCCGAGGGCCTCGGCGGTTATCTGCTCACCGGCGGCTCACCGAGCCTGACCTCCGGGCGCATCGCCTTCACCCTGGGCCTTGAGGGGCCGGCGGTGACGGTCGACACGGCCTGCTCGTCCTCGCTCGTCGCACTGCACCAGGCCGCGCAGTCGCTGCGGCAGGGCGAGTGCTCGCTGGCGCTCGCGGGCGGTGTCGCCGTGATGGCCACTCCCGGCATGTTCGTGGAGTTCAGCCAGCAGCGCGGCCTGGCTCCCGACGGCCGGTGCAAGCCCTTCTCGGCCGACGCGGACGGCACCGCGTGGAGCGAGGGCGCGGGACTGCTGCTGCTGGAGCGGCTGTCGGACGCCGAGCGCAACGGGCATCCCGTGCTCGCGGTGCTGCGCGGCAGCGCCGTCAACCAGGACGGCGCCAGCAACGGGCTGACCGCGCCCAGCGGCCCGGCCCAGCAGCGGGTGATCCGTCAGGCGCTGGCCGCGGCACGGCTGGACGCCGCCGACGTGGACGCGGTCGAGGCGCACGGCACCGGCACCGCGCTCGGCGACCCGATCGAGGCGCAGGCCCTCATCGCGACGTACGGCCAGGGCAGGGAACGGCCGCTGTGGCTGGGGTCGCTGAAGTCCAACATCGGGCACGCGCAGGCCGCCGCCGGAGTGGGCGGCGTCATCAAGATGGTGCTGGCGATGCGGCACGGCCTGCTCCCCCGCACCCTGCACGCCGGTACTCCGTCCCCGCACGTCGACTGGTCGCGGGGAAAGGTCGCGCTGCTCGACCGGGCGACACCGTGGCCCGAGACCGGGCGGGCGCGCCGGACGGCCGTCTCGTCGTTCGGCATCTCGGGCACCAACGCGCACGTCGTCCTCGAACAGGCGCCGGTGCGCCCGCAGCCACCACGGACGGGCACGGCTCCCCTGCCGTGGCCGCTGTCGGCCAGGTCCGAGGAGGCGCTGCGCGCCCACGCGGCACGGCTCCACCGGTTCATCGGCGGGCGGCCCGCTCTGGACGCGGCCGACATCGGCTACACGCTCGCCGCCGGCCGCGCCGCGTTCGACCACCGGGCGACGGTGTTCGGCGAGAGCCGCGACGAACTGCTCGCCGGCCTGCGCGCCCTGGCCGACGGCCGGCCGTACGAGGCGGACGGCGAGATGGCGGGCGGCCACGCGGTGGGCGGCGAGGCGGTGGGCGGCGGGACACCCGCCTTCCTGTTCACCGGCCAGGGCTCCCAGCGGCCGGGCATGGGCCGTGAGCTGTACGAGACGTATCCGGCGTTCGCGGAGGCGTTCGACCAGGTCTGCGCGCACATCGACCCGCATCTGGAGCGTCCGCTCAGGAGCGTGGTGTTCGCCGAGCCCGGCACGCCCGAGGCGGCGGCCCTGCACCGGACGCAGTACACCCAGCCGGGGCTGTTCGCGCTCCAGGTCGCCCTGTTCCGGCTGCTGGAGTCGCTGGACGTCACACCCGGCCATCTGCTCGGCCACTCGCTCGGTGAGGTGAGCGCGGCCCATCTCGCCGGGGTGCTCACGCTGTCCGACGCGTGCGTCCTCGTCGCGGCGCGGGCCCGCCTCATGCAGGAGGCGCCCGCGGGCGGGGCGATGGTGTCGGTCCAGGCCGGCGAGGACGAGGTGGCCGCCTCGCTGCCGGGCGGGGTGTCGGTCGCGGCGGTGAACGGGCCGCTGGCCACCGTCGTCTCCGGCGACGAGGACGCGGTCCTCGCCGTCGCCGCCCACTGGGAGGAACTCGGCGTCAGGACACGGCGGCTGACGGTCAGTCACGCCTTCCACTCGGCCCACATGGACGGAATGCTAAAGGAGTTCCGGCGCGTCGCCGGGACGCTCACGTTCCGGCCGCCGGCGATCCCGGTCGTGTCCAACCTCACCGGTGCCGTCGCCGGACCCGAGATCGCGACACCCGACTACTGGGTCCGGCACGTCCGCGGGGCCGTCCGGTTCGGGCAGGGCGTGCAGACCCTGCGGGCCGAGGGCGTACGCACCTGTCTGGAGCTCGGACCCAGCGGAGTGCTCTCCGCGCTTGCGGAGACCGTGCCGGCCGGGCCCGATGAAGACGCGGCGGCCGTTCCGGTCCTGCTGCCGCTGCTGCGCCCGGGCCGCTCCGAGGCCCACACCCTCACCGCCGCCCTCGCCCGGGCCCGCACGAGCGGGGTGAACTGGGGCGCCGCGGGAGACGTACGGCTGGTGGAGCTGCCGACCTATCCGTTCGAACGGCAGCGGTACTGGCTGCGGGCCCCCGCGTCGGTGGGCGGCGCGGCCGGGCTCGGGCTCGACGACGCGGGGCACGCGCTGCTGTCGACCGCGACCGAACTGCCCGACGGGGGGCACCTGTTCACCGGGCGGATCTCGCTCGCGGCCCAGCCGTGGCTGGCCGACCACACGATCCTCGGCACGGTGCTGCTGCCCGGTACGGCCCTGGTGGAACTGGCGATGCACGCGGCGGGCGCGACCGGCTGCGACGAGATCGAGGAACTGGTGCTGCACACCCCGGTCACGTTCGCCCCGGACGGCGCGGTCCTGCTGCAGTTGGTGGCCGGCGCGGCGGACGGGACGGGCCGGCGGCCGGTCGTCGTCCGCTCGCGACGCCAGGACGAACCCGCGTGGACACGCAACGCGGAGGGGACGCTCGCGGGTGCCCTAGTGGGTACCGACGCCGTCACCGCGTAGGGGTGAGAACGGCCGCACCGCGTCGGGGAGTTCGTCGCCGGACAGCACCGTGGCGAGCGCGTCCGCGGTCACCGCGCACAGCTGCACCCCGATGCGGAAGTGCCCGGTGGCCAGCAGCAGGTCCGGGACGGACGTGGCGCCGATCAGCGGACGGTCGTCCGGCGAGCCGGGCCGCAGCGCGGCGCTCACCTCGGCGAACGCCAGACCGGTGACCTCGGGCAGCACCGCGCGGGCCTTGTCCAGGAGTTCGGCGAGGCCGCCCGCGGTGACGGTCGTGTCGTAGCCGCGCTCCTCGTAGGTCGCGCCCACGACCAGTTCGCCGTCGGCGCGCGGCACCAGGTACACCGCCGAGCCGCCGGCCAGGCCCCGGGTGGTGCGGTGGAGGAACGGCTCCTCGGAGCGCAGACGCAGGATCTGCCCCTTGACCGGCCGGATCTCCGGGACGACCCCGGGCGGCAGACCGCCGAGCAGATGAGTCCAGCAGCCGGCCGCGAGGACGGTACGGTCGCCGGTCACCGTGCCGCCCCCGGCGAGCCGTACGCCGGTGGCGCGGCCCTCGATCAGCACGTCGGTGACCCGGTCGGTGACGAGCGTGCCGCCGAGCCGCTCGACCGCGGCCAGCAGCGCCGCGGTCAGCCGCCTGGGATCGACCGCCCCGTCGTCGGGGGCGAGGAGGCCGCCGCGCACCGACGGGGCGAACCTCGGTTCGTACACGCGGCATTCCTCGGCGGTGAGGGCCTCGGTCCTGATGCCGTGCGCCTTGTGGAAGCGGTGCGCGCGGTCGAGGTCGGCGACGGCCGCCGCGTCGAGGGCGACGTCCAGGACGCCGTCGCGGCGGTGTCCGGTGGACCGGCCGGACACCTCCTCCAGTTCCGCGACGAACGAGGGGTAGCGGTCGCGGGAGGCCAGATACAGGCGCCGCAGGGGCTCGTCGTCGTAGAGCTGCTCGTTGGCGGGCGGGAGCATGCCCGCCGAGGCGTACGACGCCCGGCTCGCGGGCTCGGGGTCCACGACGGTGACGGCCAGTCCCTGGGCGAGCGCCCGCCACGCCGTGGCGAGGCCGATCACTCCGCCGCCGACGATCACTGTGTGCATGTCCGGTCCCTTCGTCGGGTGCACGGTCCGTCAGGCGAGCCGCCGCGCGAGGTGCCCGGCCAGTTCGGCGGGGCTCGGGTAGTCGAAGGACAGGGTGACCGGCAGGCGCAGTCCGGTCGCGGTCGCCAGCCGGCGGTTCAGCTCCAGGTTGGTGAGCGAGTCCAGGCCGATCTCGCGGAACTCCAGGCCGGGGTCCACGCCCTCGGGCGCCTGATGGCCTAGAACGGCGGCGACCTCGGCGCGGACGAACTCCAGGACGGCGGCGTCGCGTTCGGCCACGGGCAGCCCGGCGAGCCGTTCGCGCAGCGCCTCGGCCCCGGCGGGCCGCCCGGCCGGAGCCGTGCCGGACACGGGGGCGGCCAGGTCCCGGAGCAACTCGGGGAGGGACCCGGCGCCCTGGCGCAGCGCCTCGTCGTCCAGCCGGACGGGGGCGAGCGCGGGTTCCGTCCGGGAGACGGCCGCGTCCAGCAGGGCCAGTCCCTGGGCGGCGGTCAGGAGCGCCAGTCCGTTGCGGCGCATCCGGGCGAGGTCGGCGGTGCCCAGTTCCGCGCCCATGCCGTCCGCCCACAGACCCCAGGCGAGCGAGACGCCGGGGAGGCCGAGGGCGCGGCGGCGGTGCGCGAGCGCGTCCAGGAAGGTGTTGGCGGCGGCGTAGGCGGCCTGTCCCGCGCTGCCGACCAGCCCGGACACCGAAGAGAACAGGATCAGGTCGCAGCGGGTCAGTTCGTGCAGGTTCAGCGCCGCGTTGATCTTGGGGCGCAGTACGCGTTCGACCTTGCGCGGGGTGAGTTCGGTGACGGTGCCGTCGTCGACGGCGCCCGCCGCGTGGACGACGGCGGTGAGCGGATACCGGTCGGGCACGCTCGCCAGGACGCGCTCCAGGGCCGTACGGTCGGCCGCGTCGCAGGCCACGACCCGTACGTCCGCTCCCAGTGCCGTCAGTTCCGCCGCCAGCTCGCCGGCCCCGGGGGTGGCGGGGCCCCGGCGGCCGAGCAGCACGAGGCGGCGGACACCGTGGCGGCGTACGAGGTGACGGGCCACGAGCGCGCCCAGGGCGCCGAGCCCGCCGGTGACGAGGACGGTCCCTGCGGTGTCGGGGCGGCGCGCGGACGTCCCGGGCGGGCAGCGGACCAGGCGCGGGCGCGACAGGCCGCCGTCGCGGACGGCGAGCTGCGGCTCCCCGGCCTCCACACCGGACACCAGCGCGGCGCCGAAGGACTCGACGTCGTCCACGTCCACCAGGTGGAACCTGCCGGGATGTTCGGACTGGGCGGCGCGCACCAGGCCCCACACGGCGGCCCCGGCGAGATCGGGCACGTCCTCCCCGGTACGCGCCGCGACGGCACCCCGGGTGACGAGGACCAGGCGGGCACCGCCGAGCCGTTCGTCGTCGAGCCACTCCTGCACCAGGACGAGCGCCCGCTGTGTCGCGGCACGCGCCTCGGCGCCCTCGTCGGTGCAGGAGACCACGACGACGTCGGGGACGGTGCCGCCGTCGCGCAGACCGGCGTCCAGGTCACGCAGCGAGGGGTAGATCCCGGGCTGTCGGCCGGCGGCCTTCAGGGCGCCGGTCACGCCGAGGTGGTCGGTGCCGAGGAAGGCCCAGTGCGCTGCCGCGGGCCTGTCGTCGGACGGCAGCCGCACGGTGTTCCAGGCGACGCGCAGGAGGGTGCCGCCCTGGCCCTCGCGGTCGAGCTGCTCGGCGGTGACCGGGCGGAACGCGAGCGAGCGGACCGCGGCCACCTCCCGCCCCTCGGTGTCGGTGAGGGTCAGCGACACCGCGTCGTCACCGCTCGGCGCCAGACGCAGACGCACGTCGCGGGCGCCGGAGTTCCGTATCCGCACCCCTCGCCAGATGAACGGCAGCAGCAGTGCGTCCCGCCGGTCCTCCGACGGGAGCAGAGCTCCGTGCAGGGCGCCGTCGAAGAGGGCGGGGTGCAGAAGGTAGGAGGAGGAGGCGGTGCCGGTCGCGCCGTCCAGCGTGATGTCGGCGAAGACCTCCTCGCCCCGCCGCCAGGCCGCGCGCAGCCCACGGAACGCGGGACCGTACTGGTATCCGCGCGCGGCGAGCAGGGCGTACAGGTCGTCGGTGCGCACCGGGACGGCCCCGGCGGGCGGCCAGGGGCCGGCAGCGGAGGGGACGTGGTCGGCCGGGACGTTCATCGCATCTCCCGCGTGCTGGTCAGGGACCGCTCTGCGGCGGATTGAGGATCGCGACGGTGACCTCGCCGTGGCTGTCGCCGCCCAGGTCGTCCCAGTAACGGCACTTGGTACGGATCACCACGAGGGCGTCGCGGATGTCGCTGCCGTCCCACTCGGCGACGTCGGCCATCTCAATCTCGCCGTGGAACAGACGGGCGCCCATCTGGCGGCGGAACGTGCTGCGGAAGTCGGTGATGAGGATGTCGCCGAGCTGGCGGGCCCAGAAGTCGTCCATCGTCCAGCGCGCGAACGGTTCCAGCACGCTCTCCCGGACGGACTTCGCGAGGAGGTAATAGAACATCTGGTTGTAACAGATGTTGAACTCGACCGAGTTGAAGTGTCCGGTGTCGTCGATGTAGCACGACTCGGGGATCTGGAAGGTGCAGGCGGCGCCGACCCTGTGCCGGCCGTCGGGGCCGCTGTCCACGCCGACCACGGCCGACTTCAGGTATTCGCAGTTCTTCGCCCGGTAGGGGCGCAGCACCTGGGCCAGCAGCTCCTCGTCGGTGGGGTAGCGCAGCCCCGGGTCGGCCGTGCGGTCCATCGTTTCCGCCATTGCCGGTCTCTCCCTCTCAAGGTCGTTCCGTGCGGGGTGTTCCGTGCGAAGCGTGTTCCTCGGGGCCGGTTCCTCAGGTCGGTGTCGTGCGGCGGGCGGCGCGGAGCAGGTCCTCGACGCCCATGCCCCTGATCTCCTCCGCCCTGACCTCCTCCGCCCTGACCTCCTCAGACCTGGTCTCCTCGGTCCGGTCGTCGTCGCGGGCCGGCGCCCGGCGGGGCAGCGAAGCGATCGCCGAGTGCGGCGGGACGGTTTCCGTGAGCCGCAGGAGGGTGTCCAGCAGCCCGGACTCGCGCAGCCGGGCGAGCGGGATCGTGGCGAGTGCCGAGCGGACCGAGTCCTCGTCCGGGGCGGACGGCGCCCCCTCGGGGAGCAGTTCGGCCAGCAGGAACCTCGCCAGTGCGGCGGGCGTGGGATGGTCGAAGGTGAGGGTCGCGGGCAGCCGCAGCCCGGACGCGGCGCCCAGCCGGTTGCGGAGTTCGATCGAGGCGAGCGAGTCGAGTCCGAGCGCCGTGAACGGGGCCCCGGGGTCGATTGCGGAGGGGTCGTCGTGCCGGACCGCCGCCACCTCGGCGCGGACCAGGTCGAGCAGGAGCGACTCCCGCTCGTCCTCGCCCGCGAGAGCGGTGAGCCGCTGTCCGAGGGAAGGGCCCACGGCGGCGGGGCGGGCGGGTCCGGCGGGTGAGGCGGGCGCGGACGGTACGAGGCCGCGCAGCAGCGCGGGCAGACCGTCGCGGGTGGCCCGCAGCGCCGCCGTGTCGAGCCGGACCGGCACCGGCAGCGTCTCGCGGGCCGCCAGCGCGTCGTCGAACAGCGCCAGCCCCTCGGCCGGTGACAGGGGCGGCACCCCCGAGGCGCGGACCCGGCCGCGGTCGGCCTCGCCGAGGCGCCCGCCCATACCGGCGCTCTCGTCCCACAGCCCCCACGCGAGGGACATCGCGGGCAGGCCGAGCGAGCGGCGGTGCACGGCGAGCGCGTCCAGGAAGGTGTTGGCGGCGGCGTAGTTGCCCTGGCCGGCGCCCATCATCAGGCCGCTGACCGAGGAGAACAGCACGAACGCCGACAGGTCCGCCTCCAGGGTCAGTTCGTGCAGGTTCCAGGCGGCGTCGGCCTTGGCGCGCAGTACGCCGTCCAGCCGGGCCGGGGTCAGCGAGCCGATCAGCCCGTCGTCCAGGACGCCCGCCAGGTGCAGCACCGCGGTGAGGGGCCGGTCGGCCGGGATCGCGGCCAGGAGGGCGGCCAGCGCGTCGCGGTCGGCCGTGTCGCAGGCGGCCACCACGGTCTCGGCGCCGAGTGCGGTCAGTTCGGCGGCCAGGGCCGCGGCGCCCGGCGCCGCCGGGCCTCGGCGGCCCGCCAGCACCAGCCGGCGGACACCGTGCTCGGTGACCAGGTGGCGTGCCACGAGTGCGCCGAGCCCACCGGTCCCGCCGGTGACCAGGACGGTGCCGTCGGGGTCCCAGACCGTCGGGGCCGCGGGTCCGGCGGTCTTCGCCAGCCGGGGCACCAGCGCCCTGCCGCCGCGTACCGCGACCTCGGGTTCGGTGACGGGAAGCGACGGCGCCACGCCGCCGGAACCGCCCGCACCAAGGTCCGGGGCCAGGCCCGGGGCCAGGTCCGGGTTCAGGCCCGGGGCCAGGTCCGGGTTCAGGCCCGGGGCCAGGTCCGGGTTCAGGCCCGGGGCCAGGTTCAGGTCAGGGCCCAGGCCAAGGCCCGGGTCCAGGTCCAGGTCCAGGTCCAGGTCCAGCAGGGTGAACCGGCCGGGGTTCTCCGTCTGTGCTGCCCTGACCAGGCCCCACACCGGTGCCTGCCGCACATCGATCCGGCCGTCGCCGGTGTCCACCGCGCCGCCCGTCACGACGACGAGCCGCGAGTCGGCGAACCGCTCGTCGGCCAGCCAGCCCTGCAGGACCTCCAGCACCGCGGTCGTGGTCGCGCGCACCCCGAGGGGTACGTGACCGTCACGCGAAGGCGCCGGGCAGCGGAACAGCACGAGTTCGGGCACGGGTGCCGCCGCGTCCGCCAGCGCGGCGAGATCGGCGTACCTGGGCGCGTCGTCGTACCAGGGGGCGAGTGGTCCGATCCGGCCGGTGCCCACGACGGCGAACCGGCCGGCGGTGTCGGCGGGGCCGGGTGGCAGCGGGGTCCAGCCGACGTGGAACAGCGGGCCGCGCCGGGTGCTCGTGAGACGGTCCGCCGACAGGGGCCGGGTGACCAGGGACCGCACCGTCGCCACCGGTCGGCCGGACTCGTCGGCGAGCAGGATCGACGTGCCGTCGCCGTCCGTCGCCGGGCGGGTGCGCACGCGCAGGGCGGACGCGCCCGTGGCGTGCAGCGTCACGCCCTCCCAGGAGAAGGGGACGCTCGTCGCGCCGTCGTCGTCCAGGGCGTCCACGTGCAGCGCCGCGTCCAGCAGGGCGGGATGCAGACCGAACCGCGCCGCGTCGTCGCGGGCCGCGTCCGGCAGGGCGATGTCGGCGAAGACCTCGTCCCCACGGCGCCACGCGGCCCGCAGGCCCCGGAAGGCCGGGCCGTAGCCGTACCCGCGGGCCGCGAGCAGTTCGTAGGCGCCGGTGACGTCCAGGGCATCGGCCCCGGCGGGTGGCCAGGCGGTGAAGTCGAACGCGGGCTCCTCGGCCTCGGCCCCCAGTACGCCGGTGGCGTGCCGGGTCCAGGGCAGGTCGGGCTCGCCCTCGGGGCGTGCGTGGACGGCGACCGTCCGGGCGCGGGCGCCGTCCGGCTCGTCCACGGTGACCCGCACGGCCACGGCGCCCCGGTCGGGCAGTACGAGCGGTGCCTCCAGCGTGAGTTCGGTGAGCGTGCCGCAGCCGACGTGGGTGCCCGCCGTGAGGACCAGGTCCACGAAGGCGGTACCGGGCAGCAGCACCGAGCCCAGTACGGCGTGGTCGGCGAGCCAGGTCCGGACGTCCGCCGCGAGACGGCCGGTGAGGACGACCCGGCCCGAGTCCGGGGTGTCCAGCGCGGCGCGCAGGATCGGATGGTCGACCGGTTCCAGCCCGGCGAGGCCGACGTCGCCGGGGGCGGGATCGCCCGCGTCCAGCCAGAAGCGGCGCCGCTGGAACGCGTACGTCGGGAGGTCGATCGAGGCGTCACGGGGCCGCCCCGCGAAGAAGGCGTCCCAGTCCACGTGCGCGCCGCGGGCGTGGACCGCGGCCACACCGGACACCAGCTCGTGCTCCTCGGGCCGGTCGCGGCGCAGCAGCGGTATGAACGCGACGCCGCCGCTGCCGTCGCTCTCGCCGTCGCTGCCGCTGCCGCCGCTGTCGACGCACTCCCTGCCCAGCGCCGACAGGACCGCGTCGGGGCCGGTCTCGACGAACGTGGTCACGCCGAGGCCCGACAGGAACCGCACACCGTCGGCGAACCGGACCGGTGCGCGGACGTGGCGCACCCAGTGGTCGGCCGAGCCCTGGTCGGTGATCCCGCCGGTCAGGTTGGACACGACCGGGAGGTGCGGACGGTGGTACGTGAGGGTCTCGGCGACGCGGCGGAAGTCGTCCAGCATCGGTTCCATCAGCGGGGAGTGGAACGCGTGGGAGACCCGCAGGCGGGTGGTCCGCACGCCGTCGGCGGCGAGCCGGGCGGCCGTGTCGAGCACCGCGTCCGTCTCGCCGGAGATCACCACCGAGGACGGGCCGTTCACCGCCGCGATCGCCACGCCGTCACCCAGCAGGGGTACGACCTCGGCCTCGGCGGCCCGGACCGCGACCATGGCCCCGGTGCGCGGCAGTGCCTGCATCAGCCGGCCGCGGGCCGCGACCAGCGTCGTGGCGTCCTGCAGGGACAGCACTCCCGCGACGTGCGCCGCGGCGATCTCGCCGATCGAGTGACCGAGCAGGTAGTCGGGCCGTACGTCCCAGGACTCCAGCAGCCGGAACAGTGCCACCTCGACCGCGAACAGTCCGGCCTGGGTCCAGACGGTCTCGTCGAGCAGTCGGGGTTCGTCCGGTTCGGATCCGTCCCGTGCGGATCCGTCCCGTGCGGGTTCGGCCGGTTCGGGTTCGGCCCACAGCACCTCGCGCAGGGGGCGCTCCAGTTGTTTGTCCAGCAGGGCGGCGACCGCGTCGAACGCCTCGGCGAACGCGGCGAACCGCTCGTACAACTCCCGCCCCATGCCGGGCCGTTGCGCGCCCTGTCCGGTGAACAGGAACGCGAGGCCGCCGCCGGCCGCCGGTCCCTGGAGCGCGCCGGGCGGCGGGTCCTGGCGGACGAGGGCGTCCAGTTCGCGTGCCAGGTCCTCGTGGCCGGAGCCGACGAGCACCGCGCGGTGTTCCAGGGCGGCTCGGGAGGTCGCCAGGGCGTGCCCGACGGCGGCCGGGTCCCGGGTGCCGAGGTCGTCCAGTCGCTCGCGCAACCGGACGGCCTGCGCCCGCAGGGCCTCCGGTGTGCTGCCCGCGAGCACCCACGGGACCGTACCGCCCGCGACGGGTGCGGATGCGGGTCCGGAGTCGGGCCGCGGGGCGGGCTCGGCGGCTTCGATGATGACGTGGGCGTTCGTGCCGCTGATACCGAACGAGGAGATCCCCGCCCGG
>NZ_KZ679047.1:234733-396270 GCF_003024195.1 Streptomyces dioscori | reverse complement strand
GAGTTGCTGGAGCGGGTGCGGGAGCGGGCGTTGTCGGCGTACGCGCATCAGGACATTCCGTTCGAGCGGCTGGTCGATCTGATCAATCCGCGCCGTTCGCTGGCGCATCATCCGTTGTTCCAGATCATGCTGGTGCTGCAGAACAA
The DNA here is from genome assembly GCF_003024195.1 of Streptomyces dioscori. GTDB lineage: Bacteria > Actinomycetota > Actinomycetes > Streptomycetales > Streptomycetaceae > Streptomyces > Streptomyces dioscori. The sequence goes on along the minus strand of NZ_KZ679047.1, from coordinate 396,124 downwards.
CGCGGAGGCCGTCCTCGACCTGCCCGGCATCGACACCACCCGCGAACGGATACCCGGCGACCGGGCCCGCTTCGACCTGACCTTCAGTCTGCGGGAACAGCGCGGCCCCGACGGAGCCCCGCTGGGCATCACCGGCTGGGTCGAATACACCACCGACCTGTACGACGAGGACACCGTCACCACACTCGTCCGGCGCTGGACGCGGTTCCTCGACGAGGCCGCCGCGCTGCCCGGCCGCAGGCTCGGCACCATCGACCTGCTCACGGCCGAGGAACGGCACGAGCTCCTCACCGTGCGCAACGACACCGCGACCGACCTTCCGGACACCTCCGTCACCACGCTCTTCGAACGCCAGGCGGCCCGGACGCCGGACGCCGTGGCGGTGGCATCCGGCGGCGAGTCGGTCACCTACGCCGAACTCGACGCACGGGCGAACCGGCTGGCCCGTGCGCTGATCGGGTACGGCGCCGGCCCCGAGCGCTTCGTCGGTGTCGCGCTGCCGCGCTCGGCCGACCTGATCATCGCCCTGCTGGCCGTGCTCAAGACAGGGGCGGCCTACGTTCCGTTCGACCCCGACTACCCGGCCGAGCGCATCCGCTTCATGATCGAGAACAGCGGACCCTGCTGCCTGGTCACCACCGCGAACACCCGCCCGCCGGCGGCCGACGTCGGCGGCACCCCGGTGTTCCTCCTCGACGAGGAGGGCGGCGGGACCGCGGTCCCGGACCCCGCGGACGGCGACCTCGCCGCGCCTGCCGTCACGGCCGGCCACGCGGCCTACGTCATCTACACGTCCGGGACCAGCGGCATGCCCAAGGGCGTCGTGGTGTCCCACCGCGGTCTGCCGAATCTCGTACAGACACTCGCGCGTCGGACCCACGTCACCGCGGGCAGCCGGGTGGCACAGCTCGCCTCGCCGAGTTTCGACGCCGCGATCGCGGAGACCTTCCTGGCCCTGCTGTCCGGAGCCTGCCTGGTGCTGCCGGACAGCGGCCTGACCGGCGCCGAGCTGGCCGATCTGCTGGTCGGACACCGGGTCACCCACGTGACCCTGCCGCCGTCCGTACTGTCCACGCTGGCGCCCGGCGACCTGCCGGACCTTGAGTGCGTCGTACTGTTCGGCGAGGCGGCGCCGCCGGGACTGGTGTCCCGGTGGTCGGCCGGTACCCGGATCCTCAACGGATACGGGCCCACCGAGACCACGGTCGGCGCCACGCTGAGCGGAACTCTCGGCGCCACGGACGGACCCGTGTCGATCGGACGCCCCCTGGACAACACCAGGGTGTACGTCCTCGACAGCGGGCTGCGTCCGGTCGCCCCCGGCGTGGCGGGCGAGATGTACGTCGCGAGCCGCGGCCTGGCCAGGGGCTACCTGGAGCGTCCCGCCCTGACCGCGAACCGGTTCGTGGCCTGCCCGTTCGGATCGGCCGGCGAGCGCATGTACCGCACCGGAGACGTCGTACGGTGGCGGCGGGACGGCGACCTGGAGTTCGTCGGCCGCGCGGACGACCAGGTGAAGATCCGCGGTTTCCGGATCGAGCCCGGCGAGGTCGAGGCCGTACTGTCCGGTCACGAGCGGGTGGCCAGGGCCGTCGTCACGGTGCGGGAGGACCGGCCGGGCGACCACCGCCTGGTCGCGTACGTCGTCCCGGCCGTGGCCCATGACGATCCGGCGCGCGTGCTGCGGGACTTCCTGCGCGAGCGCCTGCCGGACTACCTGGTGCCCGCCGCCGTCGTGGCCGTCACCGAGATGCCCCTCACCCCCAACGGCAAGGTCGACCACGGCGCGCTTCCCGCACCGGACTACGCCGCCATGGCGGGGACGAGCACGGTCGCGCGCACCGGCCCGGAAGAGGTCATGTGCGAGCTGTTCGCCGACGTGCTGGGACTTCCCGCGGTCGGCCCGGACGACAACTTCTTCGACCTGGGCGGGCACTCCCTGCTGGCGACCCGTCTGGTCTCCCGCATCCGCACGGCGCTGCGCGCCGAGGTCTCGGTCCGGGCGGTCTTCGAGGCACCCACGGTCGCGGCCCTCGTACGACGTGCCACGGCGGCATCGGACGCGACCCGGCCCGCACTGCTGCCCGCGGAGCGGCCGGAGCGCGTGCCGGTCTCCTTCGCCCAGCAGCGCATGTGGTTCATGAACCGCATGGACGGCGAGTCCTCCGCCACCGGCGTTCCGATGGTGTTCCGGCTCACCGGAGAACTGGACGAGGACGCGTTGCGCGCGGCGCTGGCCGATGTCGTCGCCCGGCACGAGGCGCTGCGGACGGTCTTCACCGAGATCGACGGCACACCGGTGCAGACGATCCTGCCCGCCGGAGTGGACGTGCCGCTGCCCGTGACGGAGGTGACCGAGGCGGGTCTGTCCGACGCGCTGGCCGGTGTCGCCGAACAAGGCTTCGACCTCGCCACCGACCTGCCGCTGAGGGCGGCACTGCTGCGGGTGACCGACTCGGGAACCCGGGTCCTGAGCGTCGTCGTCCACCACGTCGCCCATGACGGCTGGTCCACGCGGCCGCTGCTGCGCGACCTGTCCCGCGCCTATGCCGCGCGGGCCGCCGGGGAACCGCCGGCCTGGGCCCCGCTGCCCGTGCAGTACGCGGACTACGCGCTCTGGCAGCGCGACCTGCTCGGCGCGCTGGACGACCCGCACAGTCCGGTCACGGCGCAACTCGCCTACTGGAAGCGGGTACTGGCCGAACTGCCCGAGCAGGTCGGGTTGCCCGGCGACCGGCCGCGGCCCGCGTCGGCCTCCTCGCGGGGCGCGGGTACGGCCTTCGAGATCGGTCCCGAGACGCACGCCAGGCTGCTGCGCGCGGCGCGGACCGCGGGCGTCAGCGTGTTCATGGTGCTGCAGGCCACGCTGGCGGGAGTGCTGACCCGGCTGGGCGCGGGCACGGACATCCCGATCGGGGCGCCGGTGGCGGGCCGTACGGACGAGGCCCTGGACGATCTCGTCGGTTTCTTCGTCAACACGCTGGTGCTGCGCACGGACACCTCCGGCGACCCGACGTTCGCCGAACTGCTGGACCGGGTACGCGAGACGGCGTTGTCGGGGTACGCCCACCAGGACGTGCCGTTCGAGCGGCTGGTGGACGTGCTCAGCCCCCGCCGCACGCTGTCGCACCATCCGCTCTTCCAGATCCTGCTGGTCCTCCAGAACGCGGCGGAGGCCACCCCGGAGCTGCCGGGGGTCAGGGTGACCCGGGAACCGGCGGCGACCGCCAACGACGCACGGTTCGACCTCACCTTCAGCCTCCGGGAACGCCCCGGCGACGGAGGCGCGCAGGGGATCAGGGGCTGGGTGGAGTACCGCACCGATCTCTACGACGCCGTCACCGTCGAATCGCTCCTGGAGCGCTGGGTACGGTTCCTGGACGCGGCGGTCACGGACCCGCGCACCCGCATCGGCGCGATCGACATCCTCGGCGGCGACGAGCGGATCCGCCTGCTGGAGGAGTGGAACGACACCGCGCTCGCCGTACCCGACGTGCCCGCCCCGGGGCTGTTCGAGCGTCAGGTCCGCCGTACGCCGGACGCGGTGGCGGTCGCCTTCGAGGAGGAGACCCTCACCTACGCCGAGCTGAACCTCCGCGCGAACCGGCTGGCCCGCCATCTGGTCGGCCGGGGCGCGGGTCCGGAGCGGTTCGTGGCGCTGGCCGTCCCCCGGTCGGCGGACATGATCGTGGCGCTGCTCGCCGTACTCAAGTCCGGTGCCGCCTATGTGCCGATCGACCCCGACCTGCCCGCGGAGCGGATCCGCCTCATCGCCGAGGAGATCCGTCCGGTCTGCCTGGTGACCGCCGGGGACGCGGTGGCCGGTCTGCCCCAGGTGCCCGTCCTCCGGCTCGACGACCCGGACCTGCGCGCCGCGGTGGCCGCCCTGCCGTCCCACGACCTCGCCGACACCGACCGCACGGCCCCGCTGACCCCGGCCACCGCCGCCTACGTCATCTACACCTCCGGCACCACCGGTCGGCCCAAGGGCGTGGTGGTCACCCATGGAGGTCTGCCCAGCCTCGCCGCCTCGGCCGCGCAGCGGTGCGGGGCCGGGCCGGGCGCCCGGGTGCTCCAGTTCGCCTCACTGAGCTTCGACATCACGGTGTGGGAGATCCTGATGGCCCTGACCTCCGGCGCCCGGCTGGAACTGCCGGACAGCGGGATGGCGGGCGACGAACTGGCCGCGTTCATCGACCGGCGGGGCGTCACGTACGCCACCCTGCCGCCGACCGTCCTGGCGACCCTGCCCGAGGACGGCATGCCCAGCCTGGACTGCGTTCTCGTCGGCGGCGAGTCGGTGTCGCCGGGACTGGTCGGACGGTGGGCGGCGGGCCGCACGGTGCTCAACGGCTACGGTCCGACCGAGGCGACCGTCGGAGCCACGATGAGCGCGCCGCTCGCCGAGGACGCCCGGCAGGTTCCCATCGGGACCCCCCTCGCCAACATGCGGGTGTATGTGCTCGACGACCGGCTGCGGCCGGTGCCGCCCGGCGTGGCCGGTGAACTGTATCTCGCGGGCGCCGGCCTGGCCCGCGGATACTTCGGGCGGCCCGCGCAGACCGCGAGCCGGTTCGTGGCCTGCCCGTTCGGCGGCCGGATGTACCGGACGGGCGATGTGGTGCGCTGGTGGCGGGACGGGAACCTGGAGTTCCTCGGCCGCGCCGACGACCAGGTCAAGGTGCGCGGCTTCCGGATCGAGCCGGGCGAGGTCGCGGCGGTGCTGTCCACCCACAAGACCGTCTCGCAGACCGCGGTCGTCCTCCGTGAGGACCGGCCGGGCGACCCACGGCTCGTCGCGTACGTGGTGCCCGCCGACGCCGCCGCGGGCGCCGACCCCGTCGTGCTGCGGGAGTACCTGCGGGAGCGGCTGCCCGACTACCTGGTACCCGCCGCCCTGGTGGTGCTCGACGGGCTGCCGCTGACCCGCAATGGCAAGGTCGACCAGTCCGCGCTGCCCGCTCCCGACTTCGCCGCCGCGCTCAGCGGCGCGCCGCGGACGCCCGAGGAGGAAGTGCTCTGCGGACTCTTCGCCGAGGTGCTGGGGCTGGCGGACGTCGGAGTGGACGACGGCTTCTTCGACCTGGGCGGGCACTCGCTGCTGGCGACCCGGCTGGTCTCCCGGATCCGCGCGGCGCTGGGGGCCGAACTGTCCGTACGTTCCGTGTTCGAGGAACCGACCGTCGCCGGTCTGGCACGCCGGCTCAGGCAGGCCTCCGCGACCTCCCGGCCCCCGCTGGGTCCGGTCGCGGGCGCCGGCCTGGTGCCGGTGTCCTTCGCGCAGCGGCGACTGTGGTTCCTGCACCGGCTCGACGGCCCGAACCCCGTCTACAACATGCCCGTGGTCCTGCGGCTGACCGGTGCGCTCGACCCCGACGCGCTGCGCACCGCACTCGCGGACGTGGTGGACCGGCACGAGCCGCTGCGCACGTTGATCGTGGAGAAGCGGGGAGAGGCCGTGCAGCGGATCCTCCCCCCGCGCCGGGCCGTTCCGCTGCCGGTCAGCACGGTCGAGCCGCAGGACGTGCCCGAACTGGTGGCCCGCGCCGCCCGCCACGGCTTCGACCTGTCGGCCGAGGTGCCGCTGCGCGCCCAGTTGCTGCGGACCGCCGACGACTGGGTGTTCGTCCTGGTCCTGCACCACAGCGCGAGCGACGGCTGGTCGATGGGACCGCTGCTGCGTGACCTGGGGCTGGCCTACACGGCACGGGTCGCCGGCCGGCCGCCGGCCTGGCCGACCCTGCCCGTGCGGTATGCCGACTACGCGGTGTGGCAACGGGAGTTGCTGGGCGACCCGGACGATCCGGGCGGCGCGATCGCGGGCCAGCTCGCGTACTGGCGGGAGACCCTGCGGGAACTGCCCGAACAGGTGGGGCTGCCCGGCGACCGGCCGAGGCCCGCCGTCGCCTCCCACCGCGGCGGCGAGCTGGCGTTCGAGATCGACCCCCGGGTGCACGCCAGGATCGTGGACACCGCGCGGGGCACGGGCACCACCGTCTTCATGGTCCTCCAGGCCGCGCTCGCGGCGCTGCTGACGCGGCTGGGCGCCGGCACCGACATTCCGGTCGGCACCCCGGTGGCCGGCCGCACCGACGCGGACCTGGACGAACTGGTCGGCCTGTTCGTCAACACGCTGGTGCTGCGCACCGACACCGGCGGCAACCCGACCTTCACCGAACTCCTGAGCCGGGTGCGCGAGCGCGCGCTGTCCGCGTACGCGCACCAGGACGTGCCGTTCGAGCACCTCGTCGACGCGCTGAACCCGCACCGGACGCTGGCGCATCATCCGCTGTTCCAGATCATGCTGGTGCTCCAGAACAACGCCGGTGCCGGTCTGACGCTGCCCGGCCTGGGGGTCGAGCCGCTCGCGGTCACCGGGCGCACGGCCCGGTTCGACCTCACCTTCAGCCTGCGTGAACTCCGGTCCGCCGACGGCGGCCCCGGCGGGATGTCCGCGCACGTCGAGTACAGCACCGATCTCTACGACCGGGAGACCGTGGAAGCCCTGGGCCGTCGACTGGTCCGGTTGCTCGACGCGGCGACGGCCGAACCCGGCTTGCGCGTCGGCGCGATCGACCTGCTCTCCGCGGAGGAACGCCGTGCCCTGCCGGTGTGGGGGACCGGTGACGCGCAGGCCGCCAGGACGGAGCCCGTCCAGGCACTGTTCGAGCGTCAGGCCGCTCTCACCCCGGACGCCGTCGCCGTCGTCGGGGACGACGAGTCGCTGACCTACCGCGAGGTGAACGTGCGGGCCAACCGGCTCGCACGCCGGCTGATCACGTCGGGAGCCGGTCCCGAGCGCTTCGTCGGCGTGGCGCTCCCGCGGTCGGCGGACCGGATCGTGGCCGTGCTCGCGGTGCTCAAGACGGGCGCGGGCTACCTGCCGGTCGATGCGGATCATCCCGCCGACCGCGTGCGGCTGATGACGCGGGACACCGGGGCGGTCTGCGTCGTCGCCCCCCACGACACCGTCCTGCGGGAGGCCGTCGACCTGCCGTTCGTCCCCGTGACGGAGGCCGGCGACGGAGAACGGTCCGGTGACGACGTCACCGACACGGAACGGCTCGCCCCGTCACGTCCGGCGCATCCCGCCTACGTGATGTACACCTCCGGATCGACCGGCACGCCCAGGGGCGTCGTCGTCACGCACGCCGATGTGACCGCCCTCGCGCTGGCGTCGTGCTTCCGCACCGGGGCCCACCGGCGGGTGCTGGCGCACTCACCGTCCGTCTTCGACGCGTCGACCTACGAGATGTGGGTCCCGCTGCTCTCCGGCGGGTGCGTGGTCCTCGCGCAAGGAGACCTCGACCCCGACACCGTGCGGTCGGTGACGGCCCGGCACGGCGTCACCGCGATGTGGCTGACCGCCGGCCTGTTCCAGGCCTTCGCCGAAGAGGCGCCGGACTGCTTCGCCGCACTGCGGGAGGTCTGGACCGGCGGCGCGGTGGTCCCGGCCTCCGCCGTCCGCCGTGTGCTGGCCGCCTGCCCGGGGCTCGTGGTGGTCGACGGGTACGGCCCGACGGAGACGACCACCTTCGCGACCCGGCATCCGATGACGGGCGACGTCCCCGACCGGATCCCCGTCGGCACCCCGCTGTCCGGAGTGCGGGCCCACGTCCTCGACGACGGACTCGCCCCGGTGCCCCCCGGCACACCCGGCGAGTTGTACCTGGCGGGCGCCGGTGTGGCGCGCGGATACCTGGGACGCCCCGGATCGACCGCGGGCCGGTTCGTCGCCTGTCCGTTCGGGGACGCCGGCGAGCGCATGTACCGGACCGGCGACGTCGTGCGCTGGAACGGCGACGGAGTACTCGAATTCCTCGACCGTGCCGACGACCAGGTGAAGATCCGCGGCTTCCGGGTCGAACCGGGCGAGGTCGAGGCGGCTCTGGACGGCCACGACGCACTCACCTCGGCCACGGTGATCGCGCGGGACGACCGCCTGGTCGCCTACGTGGTGCCCGCCGCCGGGGCCGGTGACGATCTCGCGGGGGCCGTCACCCGGTTCCTGCGCGAGCGGCTCCCGGACTACCTGGTCCCGGCCGCCGTGGTGGTGCTGGACGCGCTGCCCCTGACCGCGCACGGCAAGATCGACCGACGCGCGCTGCCCGCCCCGGACTTCGCCGCCGCCTCCGGCCGGGGCGGGGCACCGCGCGGCGCCCGCGAGGAGACACTGTGCGCGGTGTTCGCCGAGGTGCTCGCGCTGCCCGCGGTCGGCGTCGGGGACAACTTCTTCGACCTGGGCGGCGACTCCATCTCCGCGCTGCGCCTGGTGACCCGGATCCGGACGGCGGGACTGGTGGTGAGCGTCCGCCAGGTGTTCGAGCACCCGACGGTCGCGGCCCTGGCCTTGGCGGCGGCAGAGGTCGCGGGCACGGACGACACCGACGTCGCCGTGGGCACCGCCCCGCAGACACCGATCATGCGATGGCTGTTCGAGGGCGGCGGTCCGGCGGTCGACTCGGCCAACCAGGCGATGCTCACGGACTGCCCGGCGGACATCTCCGAGCGCGCGTTCCTGGCCGGCCTCCAGGCCGTCCTGGACCAGCACGACGCCCTGCGCATGCGGATCGGCGGGACGGAGCCCCGGACCGTCGAGATCACCGAGCCCGGCTCGGTGCGCGCCGAGACCTGCGTCGACCGGATCGATCTGCCCGCGACGGACGGGGCGGCCCGGGACGAGGCGGTGCGGCGCGCGGCCGCGGCGGCGGTGGCGAAGCTGGCCCCTCGGGCCGGAGCGATGGTGCGGGTGGTGTGGTTCGGCCGGGACCGGGTGCTGCTGGTCCTGCACCACCTCGTGGTGGACGGGGTGTCGTGGCGCGTGCTGCTGCCGGACCTGCGCGCCGCCTGGGAGGCCGCGGCCGAGGGCCGCGCCTGGCGGCGGGAGGGACGGGGCACGTCGTGGCTGCGGTGGTCCCGGCTGCTGTCCGAGCAGGCCCTGAGCCCGGAGCGGGTCGCGGAGCTGCCGCGCTGGTCGGCGATCCTGAACCGGCCCGATCCCTGGCCGGTGCGTGCGCTGGACCCCTCGGTGGACGACACCTCGTCGGCGGGATCACTGACGGCGACGCTGCCTCCGGAAGTGACGCGCCCCCTGCTCTCCGAGGTGCCGGCGTTGTTCCACGGCGGCGTGAACGACGTGCTGCTGACGGCGTTCGCGGTGGCGGTGGCCCGGTGGCGGGCGTCGATCGGCGGCGCGGGCACGGCCGTGCTGGTCGAGTTGGAGGGACACGGCCGTGAGGCCGACGCGATCGGCACCGGACTGGACGTGTCCGACACCGTGGGCTGGTTCACCAGCATGTACCCGGTACGGCTCGACCCCGGGGCCGTCGACCTCGGCTCGGGAACGGACCTGGACCGTGCGGTCAAGCGGGTGAAGGAACAGCTGCGCGACATCCCGGACAACGGCATCGGCTACGGCCTGCTGCGCCATCTGAACCCGCAGACCGCACCCGTGCTGGCCGAAGCCCCCGGTCCGCTGCTCGGCTTCAACTACCTCGGCCGGTTCGCCACCGCCGCGGACGGCGGGGCGGCCCTCTTCCCGGCCGGCGCCCCGAACGCCCCGGCCACGCCCCTGCACCACCTGATCGACCTCACCGCGGTCACCCACGACGGACCGGACGGCCCCGAGCTCACGGCGCACTGGTCGTGGGCCGGGAACCTCTTCCCCGCCGGCCGCCCCGCCGAGCTGGCCGAACTGTGGTTCACCGCCCTGACCGGCCTCGTCGACCACGCCCGCCGTACCGACGCGGGCGGCCTCACCCCGTCGGATCTGATCGTCCCGCTCGACCAGGCACAGATCGACCTGATCGAGAACGTGTGGAAGGACCTGTGATGGCCAAGCCCGCCGACATCCTGCCCCTCTCCCCGCTGCAGCGCGGACTGTGGTTCCACGCCTGGTACGGGTTCGAGTCCGGCGCGGCCGACGGTGACGTGTACGTGATCCAGCAGGTGCTCGAACTGGACGGCGACGTCGCGGAGGAGCGGCTCAGGTCCGCCGCGCACGCCCTGCTGCGCAGACACCCTCATGTCGCGGCGGGGTTCTTCCACGAGGGCCTGGACGCCCCGGTGCAGGTGATCCCCTCCGACATCAAATTGCCGTGGCAGAGCTTCGACCTGTCAGGGCTCCCCGAGCCGGACCGTACGGACCGGCTGGCGGCGATCCTGGACGCGGACTGGCGCCGCCGGTTCGAACCGACACGTCCGCCCCTGCTGCGGTTCACACTGATCCGCCTGTCGGCCCGCGACGTCCGCCTCGTGGTGACCAACCATCACATCCTGCTCGACGGCTGGTCGGTGCCCCTCCTGCTGAAGGAGCTGTTCGCCCTCTACCACTCCGACGGGGACACCACCGCCCTGCCGTACGTCCCGCCGCTGCGCCGCTATCTGGAGTGGCTGCACCGACAGGACCGCGGCCTCGCGCGGGAGGCATGGCGTACGGCGCTGGCCGGACTGCCGGGCCCGACCCGGCTGGCGCCCGGAGTGCCGACGCGGGACGTCGCGACGGTGCCGGAGGCCGTGCAGATCGGCCTGACCGCGGAGCTGACCGGGCGACTCCTCGCCCGTGCGCGGGAGTGGGGCATCACCCTGAACACGGTCGTCCAGGGGCTCTGGGCGGTCCTGCTCGGCGGCGTCACCGGCAACGACGACGTCGTCTTCGGCACGACGGTGTCCGTACGCCCGCCGGAGCTGCCGGGCAGCGACCGCATGATCGGCCTCATGATCAACACGGTTCCGTTACGGGTGCGGCTGCGCCCCGCCGAGTCCGTCCGCGACCTGCTGATCCGTGTGCAGCGGGAGCAGACGGCCCTTCTGGGTCACCAGCACCTCGACCTCGGCGAGATCCGGCGACTGGCGGGAACGGAAGACCTGTTCGACACCCTGACGGTGTTCGAGAACTTCCCCGTCGATGCCCGGACCGCGGAAGCCGGCCCGGAATTCCGGCTGGCGCGGCGCGGCGGCCGGGGCGGCGACGCCTCGCACTATCCGCTGAGCCTGGTCGTCACACCCGGCCGGGAACTCACCCTCCGTCTCAGCCACCATCCCGACGTGCTCGGACGCGCCGCGGTCACCGCCCTGTCCGAACGATTCGTCCGGCTGCTGGAAACGACGGTCCGCACCCCGGAGCGACGCCAGGCGGACCTGGACCTGCTCTCCGACGGCGAACGCCACCAGCTGCTGACCGAGGGCGACGACACCGGCAGACCGCGCGGGCCCCGGACACTGCCCGCGCTCTTCGAGCGGCACGCCGCCCGCACACCGGACGCGGTCGCGGTGCTCGCCGACGGCGTGGCGGTGAGCTACGGCGAACTGAACGCCCGGGCCAACCGGCTGGCCCGGTACCTGATCACCCAGGGGGCCGGACCGGAGCGGTTCGTCGCGCTGGTCATGCGCAACTCGGTCGGGCTGGTCGAGGCGCAGCTGGCCGTGGCCAAGGCGGGCGCGGCCTTCCTGCCGATCGACCCGGACTACCCCGAGGAGCGGATCCGGTGGACGCTGGCCGACGCCCGGCCGGCCCTGATCCTCGGACCGGAGGGCGGGCCGGCCGACATCGGCGGCCCGGTGATCGCCGTCGACGGCGAGGAGGCGGCCCGCGCCCTGCTCGCGTTCTCCGACGCCGACATCACCGACGCCGAGCGGCACGGCCCGCTGTCCGCCGCGCACCCCGCCTACATGATCTACACATCCGGCACGACCGGCCGTCCCAAGGGCGTCGTGGTGCCGCACGCGGGAGTGCCGAACCTCGCCGAGGCGGTCCGCGCGTCGTGCGCGCTGGGGACGACGAGCCGGGTGTCGCGCCTCGCCTCGCCGAGCTTCGACGCGTCGGTGCTGGAGCTCGCGATGGCCTGGGGAGCGGGGGCATGCCTCGTCATCCCGGAGCGGAGACTGGCGGGCGACGATCTCGCCGCGTTCCTCACCGACCGGGGCGTGACGCACGCCATGCTGTCCCCGACCGTCCTGGCGACCCTGCCGGCCGGCGGACTGCCCGCACTGCGGTGCCTCGTCGCCGGCGGCGAGGAGATCTCCACCGGACTGGCCGACCGGTGGTCGGCGGGACGCGACCTGGTGAACGCCTACGGCCCGACCGAGATCACCGTGTGCGCCACGACGAGCGGCCCGCTGGGCGCGCAGGACGGGCCGGTCCCCATCGGCAGGCCCCTCGACAACACCCGGGTGTACGTCCTGGACGGCTGGCTGCGTCCGGTGCCGCCCGGGACGACGGGGGAGTTGTACGTCGCGGGCGTCGGGGTGGCCCGGGGCTACCGGGACCGCGCGGGGCTGACGGCGGGCAGGTTCGTCGCGTGCCCGTTCGGCGGCCCGGGCGACCGGATGTACCGCACCGGCGACGCGGTTCGGCTGCGGGCCGACGGCGAACTGGAGTTCCTCGGCCGCACCGACGACCAGGTGAAGGTCAGGGGCTTCCGGATCGAGCCCGGCGAGGTGGAGTCCGCCCTGTCCACTCATCCCGCGGTCGCCCACGCCGTCGTGATCGCACGGCAGGACACACCCGACACGGCGCGTCGCCTGGTCGCCTACGTCGTACCCGCCGCCGGCCACCCCGCCGACGGCCTGTCGGACGCGTCCCGCGCCTGGCTGCGAGACCGGCTGCCGGACCATCTGGTCCCCGCCGCCGTGGTGGTGCTGGACGCGCTGCCCCTGACTCCGCACGGCAAGGTCGACCGGCCCGCGCTCCCCGCCCCCGGCGACCTGGCACGCGAGGCCCGGGGCGGCCCGGCCCGCGGCCCGGCGGAGCAACTGCTGTGCGAGCTGTTCGCGGCGGTCCTCGGAGTGGCCGAGGCCGGCACCGCGGACGACTTCTTCGACCTCGGCGGCGACTCGATCTCCGTGCTGCGCCTGGTGTCGCGGATGCGGGAGGCGGGCCTGACCGCCACCGCACGGGACGTCTTCGAACACTCCACGGTCGCGGAACTGGCGAGGGCGGCGCAGTGGGCGGAGGCCCCCGGCCCCCTACCGGCGGATGACAACGGTGTGGGCGAGGCGATCCCGACGCCGGTGATGAACTGGCTCCTGACCAGCGGTGAATCCGCTGTCGACTCGATCCACCAGGCCATGCTGCTGGGTTGCCGCCCCGGCATCACCGAGCGGGATCTGGTGACGGGCCTTCAGTCGGTGCTCGACCAGCACGACGCGCTGCGGATGCGGCTGACCGGATCCACCGTGGAGATCACCGGCCCGGGTTCGGTCCCGGCGGCGGCCTGCTTCGAGCGGGTCGAGCTGTCCGGCGCGGACGACGACGAGGAGATCGCACGGGCCGCTGCCGCCGCCGTCGGGCGTCTGGATCCCCGCTCCGGGGCCGTGCTGCGGGCCGTCTGGTTCGACCGGGGGACCCGTCCCGGCCGGCTGCTCCTCGTGCTGCATCACCTGGTGGTGGACGGGGTGTCCTGGCGGGTGCTGGTGCCGGACCTGCGCGCGGCCTGGGACGCGGCGGCCGAGGGCCGGACCTGGCGGCGTGCCACCCGCGGCACGTCGTGGCGGCGCTGGTCCCAGCTGCTGGCCGAGCAGGCGTCCAGCGCGCCGCGGCTCGCGGAACTGCCCCTGTGGACCGGGATCACGGAGTCCCCGGACCCGCTCCCGGTCCGGCCCCTCGACCCGGCGGTGGACACCTCGTCCTCGGCGCGGTCGCTGCGGGTGTCACTGCCCGCGGGCGTGGCGGGACCGCTCCTGTCGACGGTGCCGTCGATGTTCAACGGCCGTGTCAACGATGTGCTGCTGACGGCGTTCGCGGTGGCCGTGGCACGGTGGCGGGAGACCCTCGGCGGGGCCGGCTCGGCGGTCCTGGTCGAACTGGAGGGACACGGCCGGGAGTCCGCCGCGATCGGCCCCGACGTGGACGTGTCCGACACGGTTGGCTGGTTCACCAGCGTGTACCCGGTGCGGCTCGATCCCGGCGACGGGGACCTGCGGCAGGCCGTCAAGCAGGTCAAGGAGCAGCTGCGGAGGATCCCGGACAACGGCATCGGGTACGGCATGCTGCGCCACCTCAACCCGGAGACGGCCGGTGTGCTGGCCGGCCGGCCCGGTCCGCCGTTCGGCTTCAACTACCTCGGGCGGTTCGCCGCCGACGCCGGGGACGACAGCGAGCGGGGCGCCGACGCCGAACTCTTCCTCATCCCGGTCGTGGACGGCGCCGAGACCCCCTTGCGCCACTTCGTCGATCTGAACGCCGTGACCTACGACCGGACGGACGGCCCCGAGCTGTCCGCGCACTGGTCGTGGGCGGGCAACCTCTTCACGGAGGAACAGATCGCCCGCCTCGCCGACACGTGGTTCGCCGTCCTTCGCGAACTCGCCGGTCTCACCGCGGGCGGTCTGACCCCCTCGGACCTGATGGTTCCCGTCCCTCAGCGGATGATCGAGAAGTGGGAGCGCCGCCCGGAGGGTGTCGCCGACGTACTGGCGCTGTCCCCGCTCCAGCAGGGGCTCTGGTTCCACGCGCGCTACGCCTCCGGCTCGACCGACGTGTATCTGGTCCAGCAGGTCCTGGACCTGTCCGGCGACGTCCGGCCGACGGCCCTGCACAGGGCCGCCGAGGCCCTCCTCGCACGGCATCCGCACCTCGCCGCCGGATTCCACCACGACGGCCTCGCGTCGCCCGTCCAGGTCGTGCCCGCCACGATCGTCCTGCCCTGGCAGGAGACCGACCTGTCGGGGCGGGACGACGGCGAGCGTGCGCGCGAATGGGCCGGAATCCTCGCCGCGGACCGCGCCGTCCCCTTCGATCCGGCGTGCCCGCCGCTGCTGCGCTTCACCCTGGTGCGGATGTCGCCCGCCGAGGTCCGTCTCGTGATGACGTATCACCACCTGCTCCTCGACGGCTGGTCGATCGCCCTGCTCGTCCAGGAGCTGCTGACCCTGTACCGGGCGGAGGCGGACGGGCACCCCTCCGCGCTGCCGCGCGTGCCCTCGTACCGGACCTACCTGGAATGGCTCCGGGGGCGGGACCGGGACCTGGCGCGGCAGGCCTGGGAGAAGGCGCTGGACGGGGTCGGCGGTCCGAGCAGACTGGCCGACGGGGGTGCGGCGCGGGACCTCGTCGCCGAGCCCGCCCCCCTCCAGGTGGAACTGCCGGTGGAGCTGACCGACCAGCTCTCCGAACTGGCCAGGAGCCGGGGCGTCACCCTCAACTCCGTCGTCCAGTTCGCCTGGGGCGTCCTGCTCGGCCGGATGACCGGCTCCGACGACGCCGTGTTCGGCACGACGGTGTCGCTGCGGCCACCGGAGCTGCCCGGCTGCGAGCACGTGATCGGCCTGTTGATCAACACCGTGCCGGTACGCGTCACGCTCACGCCCGGCGAATCGGTCGCCACCGCCCTCACCGGGTTCCAGCAGACGCAGAGCGCGCTGCTGGACCACCAGCACCTGGAGCTGGGCGAGATCCAGCGGGCGTCGGGGACGGGCGACCTCTTCGACACCCTCGTGGTGTTCGAGAACTATCCCGTACCGGCCGACGACACAGGAACAGGCACCGGCACCGGACTCCGTGTCCGGCACGGCGGCGGCCACGGCGGCGACGCCTCCCACTACCCTCTGAGCCTGCTCGTGCTCCCCGGACGGCGCCTCACCCTGCGCTTCGGCTACCGCCCGGACGCCTTCGGCCCCGACGCCGTCGACGCGGTCGCCCGGCGCCTCGTCCGCATCCTGAGCGTCGTGGCCACCGATCCGGACCGCCCGCTCGCGGAGGTCGACGTGCTGACCCCGGCGGAGCTGCACCAACTGCTCGTCGAGGACAACGACACCGACCTCGACCGGGCGCCCGCCACACTGCCCGCCCTGTTCGAGGACCAGGTCGCGCGCACCCCGGACGCGACCGCGGTGGTGTACGGCGGCGACTCGGTGACGTACGCCGAACTGAACGCCAGGGCCAACCGCCTCGCCCGGTACCTGATCGACCGCGGCGCCGGCCCGGAACGGCTCGTGGCCCTGCTGCTTCCCCGCTCGGTCGAGCTGGTCGTGGCACTGCTCGGCATCCTCAAGGCGGGTGCCGGCTACCTGCCGATCGCCGCGGACCTCCCGGCCGAGCGCACGCGGCTGATGCTCGCCGACGCCGGGCCGGTCTGCGTGGTGACCGGCCCGCCGCGGGACCTCGGGCCGACCGGCATCGCGCTGGACCTCCCGGAGCTGGCCGGCGTCCTGGCCGGGTACTCGTCCGCGAACGTGCCCGACACCGAACGCCTGGCCCGCCTGGATGTCCGGAATCCGGCCTACGTCATCTACACCTCGGGGACCACCGGCCGCCCCAAGGGAGTCGTCGTCCCGCACGCCGGGGTGGCCAACCGGCTCGCCTGGATGCGGGAGCGGTACGGTTTCTCGGCCGGGGACCGGGTGCTGCAGAAGACGCCGTACGATTTCGACGTCTCCGTCTGGGAGTTCTTCTGCACCCTGTCCGCCGGGGCCACGCTGGTACTGGCCGGGCCGGACGAGCACCGGGATCCCGTCGCCGTCGCCGAGGCGATCCGTCGCGACCGCGTGACCGTGGCGCATTTCGTCCCGTCCATGCTGCGCTCGTTCCTGGAGCGGGGCGGCGCCGGTGCCGGTGCCGGTCTGCGCCAGGTGTTCTGCAGCGGAGAGGCGCTGCCCGGCCGGCTCCAGGCCGACTTCTTCGCCCGTGTTCCGGCACCGCTGCACAACCTGTACGGCCCGACCGAGGCGTCGATCGACGTGACGGCACGGGAGTGCCTCCCCTCGGACGGCGCCCGGACGCCGCCCATCGGGAAGCCGATCGACAACATGCGGGTCTACGTGCTGGACGGCCGGCTGAGGCCGGTGCCCCAAGGCGTTCCGGGCGAGCTGTACCTGGCCGGTGTCGGTCTCGCGCGGGGTTACCTCGGCCGTCCGGCGCTGACCGCGGGCCGGTTCGTGGCCTG
This sequence comes from Streptomyces dioscori, assembly GCF_003024195.1. Taxonomy (GTDB): domain Bacteria; phylum Actinomycetota; class Actinomycetes; order Streptomycetales; family Streptomycetaceae; genus Streptomyces; species Streptomyces dioscori. Next base: position 379,241 of record NZ_KZ679047.1, on the reverse strand, counting down.
TCCCTTCGGCGGCCGGATGTACCGGACCGGTGACCTCGTACGCCGTCGTCCCGACGGCGACCTGGAATTCCTCGGCCGTACCGACGACCAGGTCAAGATCCGCGGCTTCCGGGTCGAACCCGGCGAGGTGGAGGCCGTCCTGGCCGGGCACGACCTGGTGGCGCAGGCGGTCGTGACCGTCGGGGCGGACCAGCTCGGTGAACGGCGGCTGATCGCCTACGCGATACCGGTGCCCGACTCCGGGCTGACCCCCGACTCGGCGCCGGCCCTGCTGCGGGACTTCCTGCGCGACCGGCTGCCCGATCACCTCGTGCCGGCCACCGTGGTGGTACTGGACACGGTGCCGCTGTCGCCGAACGGCAAGGTCGACCACCGGGCACTGCCGGTGCCCGACTTCGCGGGCGCCGCCGGCAGCGGGACACCCCGAGGGCCGGTGGAGGAACTGCTGTGCGGCCTGTTCGCGGAGGTCCTCGGCCTGCCGCGGGTGGGGGTGGACGACGACTTCTTCGCCCTCGGCGGCCACTCACTGCTGGCCGCTCGCCTGGCGGCGCGCGTCCACGAGGCCACCGGCGTCACCCTGTCCGTGCGCCAGGTGTTCGAGGCACCCACCGTCGCCCTGATGGCCGAGCACACGGAGTCCGGCAACACCCCCGAGACCGACTTCGACGTGCTGCTGCCGCTGCGCCGCGGAGGCACCCGCCCGCCGCTGTTCTGCGTCCACCCCGTCATGGGCCTGAGCTGGGTCTACTCCCGGCTGCTCGCGCACCTCGACCCCGAACTCCCCGTCTTCGGGCTGCAGGCACGCGCGATCACGGAGGCGGACCGGGCTCCGGCCTCCGTCGAGGAGATGGCCGACGACTACGTAGAGGCCCTCCGACGGGTGCAGCCCACCGGGCCCTACTCCCTGCTGGGGTGGTCGTTCGGCGGGGTGGTCTGCCACGCCATGGCCGCGCGACTGCAGGAGCTGGGGGAGCGGGTCGACCTGCTGGTGATGCTCGACGCGCGCGTGCCCTCGGATGCGCTGCCCGAGCCGGGGCACGACGAGGACAGCCTGCTCGCGGAGCAGATGCGGCGGGCCGGCCTCGACGAGGACGCGCTGAACCGCTACCTGGCGGGTCTCGAACCAGCCGTACGGGACCGCATGCTGCGCCGGGAACGGGGCATCGCCCGTGCCGCGGTCCACAACAACGCGGTGCTACGGACGTTCGTGCCGGGCCGGATCGAGGGCGACGTCCTGTTCTTCACGGCGGGTGAGGGAACCGCCGTCGCCGAGTCCTGGCAGAAACACGTGACGGGGAGGGTGCTGAACCACAACATCCCCTGCGCGCACCGGGACATGCTCACCCCGCAACCGGTCGCGCGGCTCGCGGAGCTCATCACCCGTCACATCGGAGGAAACTGACCCCGGAAGGAACGACACCCGATGACAACCCTGCGATTCCGCCCCTGGCCCCTCGCGGGCGACCGTACGCCCACCTCCTACGGCGAGCTGGTCAACATCTACTTCGAGGGTGCCTGCCGGCATCTCGGCCTCTCCACCGCGGACATGGTGCCGCAGGCGAGAGCCCTGACCTCGGTGCTCGGCGACTGGGCGGCCGCGCCCCTGTCGAACTTCGAGAACTACACCTCGTGGGTGGCGAACAACGGGGCGCCGCTGGAGTTCTCCTTCGCCCACTCGGCATCGGGGGTCGTCGGGGTCCGGGTGCTGCTGGAGGCACTGCGGGAACCGGTGACACCGCGGTCGCGGCAGCGGGAGGGGCACGCGTTCACGCTGCGGCTGGCCGAGGAGTTCGGCGTACACCTGGGCCGCTACCGGGAGATCGAGGACCTCTTCCGGTGCGCGGACGAACCCCGCGGCCCGTTCTCCTCGATGCATGCCGCCGAACTCTCGCCCAAGGGGGAGCCGCCGCTGTTCAAGCTGTATCTCAATCCCGGTGTCACAGGTGCCTCGCCGGCGGCCGTGACCGCCGAGGTGCTGCGCCGTCTGGGCCTGGCGGAGCAGTGGGAGGCGGTCGTCGACCACTTCAGGGGCGGCGATCTCGACGCTCCCGAGCACGAGGTCGCCCTCGTCGGGCTGGACCTGTCCGAGTCGCCGGACGCGCGGGTCAAGGTCTACCTGCGGCACACGGGCGTCGACGCCGAGGGGATCGACCGGGCCGGCGCCGTCGCCGCGGACCACCGGGCAGGAGTGTTCACCGAGGTGATCGGCGTGATCGCCGGCGGTGTCCCGGTGCAGCGCTGGAAGAAGGCGCCCATGACCTGTCTGGCCTTCCAGCCGGGGCGCTCCGTACCGGCGTCGGTGACTCTGTACTGTCCGCTGGAACCGAACATCGTCGACGACGAGGTCTCCGCGGAACGCGTCTCCCTGCTCATGGACATGGCTGGCGCGGATCCCGCGCTGTACCGGGCCAACGTGGCCGCGGTCTGCGGCCCGGAGCCGCGCGGTCTGCGCAGGCTGAGCTGGGTCGCCTACAAGAACCCCGCGGCCCCCGTGTGCACCGTGTACGCGGGCCTCGGCAGTCCGGGCGGTGAGGCGTGAGGTCCGGGCCGGGCACGGCGGGCTGCGGCGTCCCGGGGTGACCGGCGGGACCGCCGCGGCCCCCGCCCGTGCCGGTGTGTGCCCGGCCGGTCGCGGAGGGACCGCCCGACGGCACCGGTGAGCGTGTGCCCGGTGTCCCGGCCGGGCCGCGACGATGACGGCGCCCGAACCGACCGGGTGACCGTCCTCGCTCCCCGGGCGGCGGCCGGTGGGCCGCAGACGACCTCCATCGCCTCAGAAACAGATGCACGACGAAACGGGAGACACAGTGCCGGCACAAAGGGCATCATCGTTCGCTCTGGATGTATTGGACATGTCACGCGAACCGGAGGGCGGGGCGACGACGCGCATCCTGCTCGTCGGCGACCAACCGCTCTTCAGGGACGGGGTGCGCCTGGCGTTACAGGGCGCCGACGGCCTCAGCGTGGTCGCCGAGGCGTCCAGCGGGGCCGAGGTCCTCGACCTGTTGTTCCGGCGGAGCGTCAAGCCCGACGTCGTCCTGGTCGACCTTCAGATGGCCGACCGCGCGGGAGTCGACATCACGCGAACGATCCTCGAACGCTCCGCGGGCGGCCCGTCCCCCGAACCGCCCCACGTCGTCGCGATCAGCGCCTCGCCGGACGACGACCTGGTCGTGGCGGTACTGCGGGCCGGAGCGCGCGGCTATCTGCTCAAGGGCGTGGACGCGCAGGAACTGGTTCGCGCGATCCGCATCGCCGCCGACGGGGGAGCGGTCTTCAGCCCGCCGGTGGCCGAGCGCATGGGTGCGTTCTTCTCCGCCGTACACGGAATCCCCGCCCAGGCCGCCTTCCCCGAACTGACCAACCGGGAACGGGAGATACTCGCGCTGATCGCACGGGGCATGGACAACCGGCTCATCGCCAGCACCCTCGTGCTGTCGCACAAGACCGTGCGCAACCACATCACCAGTCTGTTCGCCAAACTGAGGGTCACCGACCGGGTGGCGGCAGCCGTCCGGGCGCGGGACGCCGGTCTGGGGTGAGGGCCGGTCCTTCCGCGGTGACCAGCCCCGACTCGTAGGCGGCGATGACCAGTTGGGCCCGGTCGCGCGCGTCCAGCTTGGCGAGGAGACGGCCCACATGGGACTTCACGGTGGCCAGGGTCACGCACATCCGACCGGCGATCTCGGTGTTGGACAGACCGCGGGCGATCAGCAGGAGCACCTCCCGCTCGCGTTCGGTCGCGGCCACCAGATCGGGTGGGTGCACCCTCGACGGTTCGGGGCGGGCGGCGAACTCCGCGATCAGACGGCGCGTCACCGAGGGCGCCAGCAGAGCCTCGCCGTCCGCCACCACGCGGATGGCCCGCAGCAGGTCGTCCGGCTGCGTGTCCTTCAGCAGGAACCCGCCGGCCCCGGCCCGCAGTGCCGCGTACACATACTCGTCGAGGTCGAACATGGTCAGGATGAGGATCCGGGTGCCGGCGCACTCGGGGGATTCCCGGATGAGCCGGGTCGCCTCGATGCCGTCCATCCGCGGCATCCGCACATCCATGAGCAGGACGTCGGGGCGTTCGCGCCGGGCGACCTCCACCGCCTCCGTCCCGGTCCCCGCCTCACCGACCACCCGGAGTCCGGGCTCGCTGTCCACCAGGACCCGGAAACTGCCGCGCAGCAGCGCCTGGTCGTCCGCCACCACGACGCGGACATCGCCTTCCTCGCTCACAGCACTCCTCCGGCAACGCCGTGGACACGCTCGAAGGGGATACGGGCGGCCACCCTGAACCCTCCCTCCGGCATCGTGCCGGAGAAGAACCTGCCGCCGTACACCTCCACGCGCTCCCGCATTCCCACCAGGCCCTGTCCGCCCGGACGGGCCCGTGCGGCGGCGCCCGGCCCCCCGTCGTCGGTCACCTCGACGCTCACCGCGTCCTCGACCGCCTCGACCGTGACCCTGCACCGGGCGGGCCCCGCGTGCTTGACGACGTTCGTCAGCGCCTCCTGCACGATCCGGAAGACCGAGAGCCCCACCCCCTCCGGCACCCGGTCCGCGTCAATGACGCGCAACTCCACCTCGACACCCGCGGTACGCGCCCGCTCGGCCAAATCCGGCAGGGCGTCCACCCCCGGCGCCGGGGCGGTCTCGGCGACCACCGGGGCGCCGCCGGACGTCCCCGACCGCAGCACGCCGAGCAGGGCCCGCACATCGTCCAAGGCGCCACGGCTGATCGACTCGATGACCCGCAGCGCGTCCTGCGCCTCCTGCGGCCTGGACGGCGCGACATGGTTGGCGATCGACGCCTTGACCGCGATCAGGCCCATGCTGTGCGACACGATGTCGTGCACCTCACGCGCGATGTGCAGCCGTTCCTCGGCCACCGCCCGCTGCGCCGACTGCTCGGCGAGCACGGCCGCGTACGCCCGCCGTTCGGCGACCGCCCGGCCGACCACCCACGCGGCGCCCATCGTCGCCCAGCCGAACAGGACGAGGCCCGGCCCGTTCATCCACCAGTAGGGAGCGGTGGTCAGGGGCCGGGCGAAGACCCCGGCGAGGCCCAGCAGCCCCACCGACGCGGTGAAGGTACGCAGCCCGCCACGGCCCGCGAGCGCGACCGAGTACAGGGCGCAGGCACTCGCGACGAACGGGTCCCGTACGGCGTCGAGAAGGATGGACGCCGTGGTCATCACGAGCACCACGCCCAGGACGGGGACCGGCCACAGCCGCCGGACCGCTACGGGCAGCGCGGTCGCGCCGATGAGCACGCACTCCGCGCCCGCCGACAGCACGGCACCCGACGCTGCCGACCGGTCCCCGACGACCGTCGTCCCCACCAGGAGCGCGGTGTACGTCCCCGCCGCCACGCAGTCGAGAGCCACCAGCGAGCGGCGGCCGAGGCCGCGGGTGAACAAGGTGAACAAGGGGAGCGGGGAGCGTGATGCCACTCCCCGACCGTACTCGACCACCGCACGGCTCCGCCTCAGACCTGGGGAGGTCATACCCAGGTCTGAGGCCGACCGGCGCACGTCCCCTCCGTGCGCCCCTGGGCCGACACCGGAGTTCACCCCCCGGCCCGATGCCGCGGGAGGGTGCCCTGCGGAAGCGTGGGAGGCGTGATCCACGCGAGAGAACTGACAAAACGCTACGGACGGGCCACGGTCGTCGACGGTCTCTCCTTCGAGGTGCGCCCCGGCCAGGTGACGGGCTTCCTCGGCCCCAACGGGGCGGGCAAGTCCACCACCATGCGGATGGCGCTCGGCCTGGACCGGCCCAGTGCCGGTGAGATCCTCGTCGACGGCCGACCCTGCCGTCAGCTGAAGGAGCCGCTCCGGACGATCGGCGCGCTGCTGGAGGCCAAGGCCTTCCACAGCGGACGCACCGCCCGCGGCCACCTGCGGTACCTGGCCCAGAGCAATCGCATCCCTGAGTCACGGGTGAGCGAAGTGCTGCGGCTCACCGGCCTCGAAGCGGTGGCCGACAAACGCGCCGGCACCTTCTCCCTGGGGATGGGACAGCGGCTCGGCATCGCCGCCGCACTGCTGGGAGACCCCGCGATCGTGCTGCTCGACGAACCGGTCAACGGCCTGGACCCGGAGGGTGTCCGGTGGATCCGCGACCTGATGAAGAAACTGGCGGCAGAAGGACGCACCGTGTTCGTCTCCAGCCATCTCATGAGCGAGATGGCCCTCACGGCCGAGCACCTGATCGTCATCGGCCGCGGGCGGCTGCTCGCGGACACGTCGGTGACCCGGTTCATCGAGGCCAACTCACGCACTTTCGTACGGATCAGGACACCCGAGCCCGAACGGATGCGGGAAACCCTGTCGCGTGCGGGCATCCCGGTACTGACGGGCTCGGACGGAGCACTGGAAGCGGTCGGGGCGCGGGCCGCGGTCATCGGTGAACTGGTCTCGGCCCACGGGCTCACCGTGCACGAGGTCAGCACCCAGTCGGCCTCGCTTGAGGACGCCTTCATGGAATTCACCGCCGGCGCCGTCGAATACCGCGCCTCCGGCGAGGTCCCGGTCCGGCGACAGGGAACGGAGGGCGGCGCATGAGTGCGGCCATGTCCGCCGCGGTGCTGCGTTCGGAGTGGACGAAGGCCCGCACGGTCCGGTCGACGCCCTGGCTGCTGCTGGCGACGTTCGTCGTCACCGTCGGCTCCAACGTCGCCTTCGCCTTCGCCGTCCGCGGCAGCTTCGACCGGATGCCCCCGCAGGAGCAGCGGAACTTCGACCCGGTCTACTCGGGCTTCACCGGACTGGGTTTCGGGCAGATCATCCTGCTCGCCTTCGGCGTACTGCTGGTCACCGGTGAGTACACCTCGGGCACCATCCGCGCCTCGCTGGCCGCGGTGCCGCAACGCGGTGTCTTCTACCTCGCCAAGTGGCTGTCGGGCACGCTGGCGGCCTTCGCGGTATCCGCGGTCACCGTGTTCCCCAGCTTCTTCCTGGCCCAGTCGGCACTCGGTCCGCACGGCACCACGATCACGGACGACGGGGTGCTGCGCGCGACGGTCGGGGGCTGCCTCTACATGACGCTGGTCTGTTCGTTCGCCATGGGAGTCGCGGCGATACTGCGCAGCTCGGTCTCGTCACTGATCATCATGATCCCGCTCTTCTTCTTCGTCTCCCCGATGCTCAACAACGTCTCCGCGCTGCAGCCCGTGGCGCAGTTCCTGCCCGACCAGGCCGGCACCCGCATGATCGAGGTCGTGCCCGACGGCGAATCGGTCCTGGGCCCGGGCACCGGGCTCCTGGTGATGCTCGCCTGGAACGCGGCGACGCTGCTGGGCGGTTATCTCGTGCTCCGGCGGCGTGACGCGTAACCCCTGTTCTGGGGCCGGAATGGGCTCCCGGTCCCATGAACCCAGGACTCTGGGAAACCTAGTGTGAAGCCGTCCAAGAGATCAAGGGACGCCCGCCATCGCGGGTCTCCCTCCCGTATTCCTTACCCGAGGACGGTGGCTTCACATGGAGCAGCAGGACATCCAGGACACCTACGAGATCCCCACCCTGGTGGAGGTCGGTGAGTTCTCCGAGCTCACGCTGGGCCTTCCCTTCGGCGGCAACACGGACCTGTTCAGCGCCAGCACCCCGATCTGGGGCTGATCCAACGGCCGCGGAGACCTTCGGGTCTCCGCGGCCTCCGCGTTCGCACCACCGGTCGTGACAGTCACCACGGGGAAGGCGACATGGGCTTTGTAGTCCTGGAGGACACCGAGGACGGCGCCGCGCTCGCCGACCGCGCGCTGGGCCATGCGGGTTCCCGGATCATCACGTACGACTCGGGACGCCCCTGGCTGATCGGCAGTTGGCCACAGAGCGACATGACACTCGTCGAGGCCGGCCCGCGCCGGATCGCGATCGTCGGACGCTCCCGCGTCGACACGGGCGTCGTGCGTCGCGCATTGGCCCGTGCGACCTCGCTGCGCGACCTGGACGGGCTCGTCCGGACGCTGCCGGGCAGTTTCCACTTCCTCGCCGTACTCGACGGGCGGGTCCGCGCGCAGGGTTCGCTCTCCACGGCGCGGCAGATCTCGTATGCCCGGATCGGTGGCCGCGTCGTGGCATCCGACGGTTCCCGTTCCCTCGCGGAATTCGCCGACGCGGAGGTCGACCAGGACACACTGGCGCTGCGGCTGCTGACTCCCGCGGCGCCCTGGCCGCTGCGGAACAGGTCCGTGTGGGCCGGTGTCGAGCAACTGCCGTTCGGTTCCTGGCTGGACATGGGCCCGGAGGGCGGCCGGCCGATCCGCTGGTGGGAACCGCCACCGTCCGACAAGCCGCTCGCCGAAGCCGCGCGCTCCGTACGGCAGGCGCTGAGCGACTCCGTCTCCGTCCGCATCGGGGACAAGGGCGTGATCAGCGCCGACCTGTCCGGCGGAATGGACTCCACCAGTCTCTGCTTCCTCGCCGCCGAGGCCGGCGGGAAACTCCTCACCCACCACTGGGAACCGCTGGACGGCGGCAACGACGACGGGGTCTGGGCCGAGCGGGCCGCCCGGCGGCTGCCCGAGGCCCGGCACCTCTCCACGCCTCGGGGTGCCCCCTGGTTCACGGCCACCACCGACCTGGACGTGTCCGCCCTCGGACGGGCGGACGCACCGCTCACGTGGTTCCGCAACCACGCCCACATGGCCTCGCTGGCACGGAGGATGGCGGCCGAGGGTTCGACGACACACCTGCTCGGCGTGGGCGGCGACGAGTTGTTCAGCACGTTGCCGACGCAGCTGTGGTCGCTCTTCCACCGCCATCCGCTGACCAGCCTTCCCCTGCTGCACCGCATCCGGGTCGGCAACCGCTGGCCTCTGCTGCCGATGGTGCGCGCACTCACCGACCGGTCCGCCTTCCCGCAGTGGCTGGCCTCGGCGGCCCGCTCGATCGGCGGCCCGCCGGTCCGGTCGTCCGGACCGCCGCTCTCCTGGAACGCGGACGTACACCTGCCGCCCTGGGCGACCGAGGACGCGGTCGGCACCGTACGCCGACTGCTGCGGGAGGCCGCCGCGTCCCAACCCTCGCCCCTCGATCCCGCCCGGGACCGCCACCAGTTGCTCGACAGCGTGGCCCTGACCGGCAGCGCTCTGCGGGAGCTGAACTCGCTGCCGTCCGGGAGCGGGGTCGGCTGGGAGGCACCGTTCCTGGACGACCGGGTCGTGGAGGCCGCGCTCGGCGTCCGGATCGAGGACCGGGTCCTGCGCGGACGCTACAAGCCCGTCCTCGCCACGGCCATGCGCGGGGTGGTTCCCTCCGACGTCCTGGAGCGCCGCAGCAAGGGCGAGTTCAGCGCGGAGGTCTACGACGGGCTGCGGCAGAACCGGGGCAGGCTGCTCGAATTCTGCGAGGACTCCCGTCTCGCCCGCGGCGGCCTGGTCGACCCCGCGGTGCTGCGCACACGGCTGCTCACCCCCGGCCCCCTGGCACGACAGCTCGGCATCTTCGAGCCCACCCTCGCCGTGGAGGGGTGGCTCCGCGCCCTCGACGCCCACCGGGCCCAGCACCCACTCCCCGCAGGAGAATCGCAGTGACCCTATCCCTGCCGCCCGACGTCACCACCGCCGACACCGAGGACGGGCTGGTCCTGCTCGATCAGCGCAACGGCCGCTACTGGCAGCTCAACCGGACCGGCGCGGCCACGCTGCGGCTGCTGCTGGAGGGCCTGACGCCCGAGCAGGCCGCCGCCCGCCTCGCGAACAGCGCTCCCGTGACCGCCGACGTCGCCCTGGCCGATGTCCGGACCCTGGTCGGCGCTCTGAGGTCGGCACATCTGGTGGTGACCCCATGAGCATGTCGGTCGCCTCCGGGGACTCCACCCAACTGACCTGGCACCGCCACCTCACCGCACGTGCCGCAGCGGGCACGGCCCGCCTGCTGATCAGACTGCCGCCGCGCCGACTCCGCAGGTTCCTGGAGGTGACGGGGGCGGGTACCCGCCCCGCCACGGAGGAACAGGCACTGGCGGCACGGGCGGCGGTGGTCACGGTCAGCTCCCGCTGCGCGGGCCAGGGCTGCCTCCAGCGCTCGGTGGCCACGGTGCTGCTGTGCCAGCTGCGCGGGGTGCGGCCCGACTGGTGCACCGGGGTGCGCACCCAGCCGTTCATCGCGCACGCCTGGGTGGAAGTGGGCGGAAAGCCCGTGGGGGAGAGCGACGACGTCCGGCTCTTCCACACGCTGATGAGTGTGCGACGTCCCGTACGAGGGCTTCCGCGGTGACGCCCTCCGGTACCGGGGCCGTCATCAGGACCGAGGGCCTGCGCAAGGCGTACGGCGACATCGAGGCCGTGGCGGGTCTCGACCTCGCCGTTCCAGCCGGGGAGATCTTCGGATTCCTGGGCCCCAACGGAGCGGGCAAGAGCACCACGATCAGCATGCTGTGCACCCTGTCGCGGCCGACCTCGGGCCGGGCCGAGGTGGCCGGGCACGACATCGTCCGGGAACCCGCCGCAGTGCGGCGCAGCATCGGCCTGGTGTTCCAGGAGACCACCCTCGACCGGGAACTGACCGTCGAGGAGAACCTGCGGTTCCAGGCGGACCTCTTCGATATGCCGCGCCGTACGGCCCGGGACAGGATCGGGCACCTGCTCGAACTGGTGGATCTGGCCGACCGCAGGAATGCCATGGTGCGCACGCTCTCCGGAGGCATGCAGCGGCGCCTGGAGATCGCCCGGGGCCTGCTGCACTCCCCGCGGGTGCTGTTCCTGGACGAGCCGACCACCGGTCTCGACCCGCAGACCCGCGGAGCGATCTGGGAGTACCTGCTCCGGCTGCCCCGCGAGGACGGCGTCACCATCTTCCTGACCACCCATCACCTCGCGGAGGCCGAGCACTGCGGCCGACTGGCCATCATGGACAACGGAAAGCTCCTGGTGGAGGACACCCCCGCCCTCCTCAAAGCGGTGATCGCCTCCGACCTGGTCGAGATCCGAACCGGAGACGACACGGCCGCGGCGCAGGCGATCCGTACCCGCTTCGGCCTCGACGCCACGGCGAGCGCGGCCGGTCTGCGGTTCAGAGTGGCGGACGGTGCCGCGTTCGTCCCGCGGCTGTGCTCCGAACTGACGGTGCCGATCCACTCGGTGACGGTCACTCCGCCGACTCTGGACGACGTCTTCCTGCACTACACCGGGCGCCCCATCCGGGACGCGGGCGGTCCCGGCCCCACTCTTTCGGCCGGCCCCAGGAGGTAGTCCGCCCATGACTCATGCCGATGCGCTGCCCGACCTGACCCCGCGGCCCGTGGCGGCGGTGCCGGCACCGCCCCGACGCGCCGCCGCGGCCAGGGATCTGCGCACCCTCCGTGTGCTGTGGCGCCGGGAGATGCTCCGGTTCGTACGCAACCGCGTACGGATCGCCACCAGCCTCGTCATGCCACTGCTGTTCCTGCTGATCCTCGGCTCGGGTCTGAACTCGGCGCTCGACCGGCCCGGCGCGGGTGCGGGTGCCGGACCGGGCTCCGGCGACTTCCGGTCGTACCTCTTCCCCGGTGTGCTGCTGATGGTGGTGCAGGGGCCGGCGATGACCGTGGGCGCGCTCATCGTGTGGGACCGGCAGGCGGGCTTCCTGCGCCAGATGCTCGTGGCCCCGGTACGACGCGGGGCGCTGCTCGGCGGGATATGTCTGGGCGGCGCGACGTCGGGCGCCGCCTACGCGGTGCCGATGCTCCTGATGGCGGGTGTGGTGGGCGTTCCGTACGGATTCCACCTGCTCCTCGCGCTGGCCGTCCTGGTCCTGGTCGCGTTCTCCTTCACCGTGCTGGGCGTCCTCGGAGCCGTCTGCATCAGGAAACCGGAGACGTTCGACATCGTGATGGGTTTGTGCGCGATGCCGCTGCTGTTCCTGTCGGGCGCGCTGTTCCCCGTCCACCAGCTGCCCGGGTGGCTGAACGCCGCGGTCGTGGTGAACCCCCTCACCTACGGAGTGGACGCGTTGCGGCGGGTCATCCCCGGGGGTACGGCATGGGCCGGCGAGGACGCGGGGCCCCAGTGGTGGGGATGGACACCGCCGGTGCTCCTGGAACTGGCGTTCCTGGCGCTGCTCGCCGTGGGAGCGCTGGCCGTGGCGGCGCGCCGCTTCTCGCGCACCGACTGACCCGCCCGTACCGGCACGCGTACGACCGGCGGGACCGCTTCACCGACCTCTGGGGGAGATCATGCAGGTCCGCGTTCTCGGTCCGGTGCGCATGTGCGCCGGGGGTGACGAGACGGCACTCGAAGGAACCAAACCGCGGGCGCTGCTGGCCGCGCTGGTGCTGGGGCGCGGCTCGGTCGTGCCCGACAGCCGGCTGATCGCGCTGCTGTGGGGCGACGACGCCCCGGCGACGGTGACCGCGCAGCTGTGCACCTACGTGTCCCGGCTGCGCAGGCGGCTCGGCCCCGGGATCCAGCTGGTGCGCCGGCGCCCCGGCTACGTACTGCACACCGGGGAGAGCTCCGTCGACCTGTACGAGTTCGAACGGCTGGCCGGGCTCGGGCAGGACGCTTTCCGGGCGGGGCGGTACGGGCCCGCCGCCGAGCGGTTGCGCTCCGCCCTCGCCCTGTGGAGCGGGCCGGCGCTGGCCGACGCCACCACGTTCCTGCGCGAAGCCGCCGAGCCCGGGCTGAACGAGGCGCGGACGGCGGCCCTGGAGTGCCGCATCGACGCGGACCTGGCACAGGGGGAGCACGCGGGGGTCGTGTCGGAACTGACCGACCTGGTGGCCCGCTACCCGCTGCGGGAACGGTTCCGTGCCCAGCTGATGACCGCGTTGTACCGCAGCGAGCGACAGGGCGACGCGCTGGCCGTCTTCCACAGCGCCCGCCGTCTCCTCGACGAGGAGCTCGGGGTCTCGCCAGGCCGCTCGCTCATGCTCACGCACCAGGCGGTGCTCAGCGGCGAACTCGCCTTCAGGGACGCGGCGTCACCTCCCGCCCTCCACCCGGTCACGGCAGCGGGTCGCTGACCCCGGGCCCGCCGTGACGGCCACGAGCGCTTCGGCGGCCTCGCCCGCCGTGCCCGCGGCGGACCCGGGCGCCTGCTCTACCGGGGGTAGGGGAACGACTGGAACTCCGCGTCGAGCTGGGCGGGGCCGCGCGGCAGCCAGGTGGCCGCCAGCTGCACCACGGTGGCCTTCGGCAGCTCGGGGTTGACCGTGCGCAGGTTCGGCTTCGCCACCGTCTGGACGGCCCAGGCGAGGGCGTTGTACCTGGCGATCGACCGCCAGCGCCGGGCGTCGACGTCCAGCAGCATCATGGCGCGCATATAGGCGTGCCAAACGTGATATCCCCGGGGCGGGTTGCCGTTCATCGAGTGCACCTCGGACCTGACGTCCGCCCTGCGCGGGTCGAAGAGGACGCCCTGGCCGAAGTCGACGAACGCCGAGGCGAGCCCCGGCCCCCTCTTGTGGTAGTACGTGTCGAAGACACCGAGCTGCGCCCGGGACAGGACTGCGAACGCCTCCCTGGCGGGGGCGACGAACTCGGCGAAGTTGTGCGGGTATTCCGGAGCCGCGCTGAGTTCCTGCCACGTCGCAAGCGCACTGCGCTCCAGGTCACCGCCGAAGAGTTCACCGAGGGCGATGTACGCGTCGGTGAGTTCCCGGTCCGACTTGTACATGGTGACCTCGTCGAACTGGTACCAGAGTTCGTTGGCACGCCGGCTTCCGTACATGCCCGGAACATCCGGGAACTCCGTCACGATCCTTCGCTCCGCGGCTGCCGCGGCTGTCGCAACCGGCATCCCCGAGACGGAGAGCCCCGCGGCGGCGGCCACACCCAAGGACGACCGGAGTGCGGTCCTGCGACTGATCGGCTCTGGAGACATACGACGTTTCCCCTCTTCAGCTGACGACTGCGCTGAGCGGGATCCTAGATTCGCCCCCTTGAGGAAGGCCTATGCCCTTTCTATAGGTCGGCCTCCGGCCGCGATCCCGTGGGCCGGCTCGGGCGTGGGCCGCACGGTGTTTCCCGCGTGCTCGAACATCAGGTTGAGCCGTCCCGGCCCGGCCTCAAGGGCCGTACAGCGGGGTGACGGTCTCGATGGAGGAGCGGATCGGGGCGTATCTTCAGGGCGTATGGGAGAAGGAGGTGGTGGGAGCCGGGCTGTGGACACCCTGATTTCCCATACGTCTCCCAGACGAACCGGCGAATCCGGCTCCGCCGCTGGCAAGCGGCCTTCCCACCCTGGAGTACTAGTGATTGTCGTCTGGATCAACGGTGCGTTCGGTGCGGGGAAGACCACCACCGCACGGGAACTGATCGACCTGATCCCGAACAGCACACTCTTCGACCCCGAGCTGATCGGCACCGGGCTGGCGCACCTGCTGCCCGCCAAGCGCCTTGCCGAGGTCGGCGACTTCCAGGATCTGCCGATCTGGCGGCGGCTCGTGGTCGACACGGCGGCCGCGATGCTCGCCGAACTCGGGGGCGTGCTCGTGGTCCCCATGACACTGCTCCGCCAGGACTACCGAGACGAGATCTTCGGCGGACTCGCGTCCCGCAGGATCGCGGTGCGCCATGTGCTTCTCGCCCCGGCGGAAACGATCCTGCGCGAACGAATAGCCGGCCGGGAGGTCCCGCCGGACCTCCCCGACGGGGAGATACGGGTGCGCCAGTGGTCGTACGACCAGATCGAGCCCTACCGCGCCGCGCTGGCCGGCTGGCTCACCGCGGACGCCCACCCCGTCGACAACGGAGTCCTCACCCCGTACGAGTCCGCCGTGCGCGTCGCCGAAGCGGTGAACAGCGGATCCGTGCCGGCCTGCGACATCGTGCAGACCCCCGAACCGACCTCGGAGACCGTAGCCGCGGGGGTGCTCCTCTTCGACGAGCTGGACCGGGTGCTGCTCGTGGACCCGACGTACAAGGCCGGCTGGGAGTTTCCCGGCGGCGTCGTCGAATCCGGCGAGGCACCCGCGCGCGCGGGCATCCGCGAGGTCGCCGAGGAGACCGGCATCCGGCTCACCGACGTCCCCCGCCTGCTGGTCGTCGACTGGGAACCCCCCGCGCCCCCCGCGTACGGCGGCCTGCGCCTCCTCTACGACGGCGGCAGGCTGAGCGGCGGCGAGGCCCGGCAACTGGTGCTGCCGGGCCCCGAACTGCGCGACTGGCGCTTCGTCAGCGAGGAGGAGGCCGCCACACTCCTGCCCCCCGTCCGCTACGAGCGCCTGCGCTGGGCCCTGCGGGCGAGGGAGCGGGGGGCCGCCCTGTACCTGGAGGCAGGGGTACCGCAGGGGCAGTAGGTTTTCCAGCCCGTCCGGTCTCCGCTCTCCAGGCCGTCCGGTGTCGGCTTTGCGGCCCGTCCGGTCTCGGCTGTCCAGGCCGTCCGGCGTTTGCCTTTCAGCCCGTCCGTCCGTGCCTTTCAGGCCGGCGGCCGTTTGTTTTTCAGCCCGTCCGGCGTTTGAGGACGAGGCCGTTCAGGCCGAAGGGGGGTCCGGGGGCGCAGCCCCCGGAAGCTCGGGGGGCACGCCCCACCAGGCGGCGTGCCCCGGTTTCACCCCGCCGCGTAATTCCGGAGGAACAACGCCTCCGCCACGGCGAGCCGCTCCAGCTCCTCGGGCGACACGCTCTCGTTCACGGCGTGAATCTGCGCCTCCGGCTCGCTGAGCCCGATCAGCAGGATCTCCGCCCGCGGGTACAGCGACGCGAGCGTGTTGCACAGCGGAATGGACCCGCCCTGCCCCGCGTACTGCATCTCCGCCCCGTCGTACGCGACACCCATCGCCTCGGCCATCGCCGCGTACGCGGGGCTCGTCGTGTCGGCGCGGAACGGCTGGCCCTGCCCGATCTGCTCGGTGCTCACCCGCGCCCCCCACGGCGTGTGCGTCTCCAGATGGGCTTGGAGCAGCTTGGTCGCCTCGGCGGCGTCCACGCCCGCCGGCACGCGCAGGCTGACCAGCGCGCGGGCGCCGGCCTGCACGGACGGGGTGGCACCGACCACCGGCGGGGCGTCGATGCCGAGCACGGTCACGGCGGGCCGCGCCCAGATGCGGTCGGCGACCGTGCCGGAGCCGATCAGCTCCACACCGTCGAGCACCTTGGCGTCCTTGCGGAACTGCTCCTCGTCGTACTGCAGGCCCTCCCACGAGGAGGCGCCCGCGAGCCCGTCGACCGTGGTCGAGCCGTCCTCGGCACGCAGCGAGTCGAGTGCGCGGATCAGCGCGCTCAGCGCGTCGGGGGCCGCGCCGCCGAACTGGCCGGAGTGCAGATTGCCTTCGAGGGTGTCGACCTGGACGCGCACGAGCGTCATGCCGCGCAGCGCGGTGGTGACCGTCGGCACCCCGACCCGGAAGTTCCCGGAGTCGCCGATGACGATCGCGTCCGCCGTCAGCAGCTCGGGGTGGTCCTCGGCGTACCGCTCCAGACCGCCCGTGCCCTGCTCCTCCGAGCCCTCCGCGATGACCTTGACACCGACCGGGACGCCGCCGTTGGCTTTGAGCGCGCGCAGCGCCAGCAGGTGCATGATCAGGCCGCCCTTGCAGTCGGCGGCCCCGCGCCCGTACCAGCGGCCGTCCCGCTCGGTCAGCTCGAAGGGCGGCGTCCGCCAGCCGGCCTCGTCGAGGGGCGGCTGCACGTCGTAGTGCGCGTACAGCAGAACGGTCTTCGAGCCCTCGGGGCCCGGCAGGAAGCCGTACACCGACTGGGTGCCGTCAGGGGTGTCGAGCAGGGCGACGTCCTGGAAACCCTCGGCGCGCAGCGCGTCGGCCACCCAGTTCGCGGCGCCCTCGCTCTCGCTGCGCGGGAACTGGTCGAAGTCCGCCACCGATTTGAAGGCCACCAGCTCGGTCAGCTCCGCCTTCGCCCTGGGCATCAGGGAGACGACGGTCTCGGCGACCGGATTCGACGACATGGGCACGCTCCTCGTGGGTGCGACGTTGTACGAGTGGGTACGGCTGCGAGTGCGCGCGAACGGGTGTGCGCGCTGCATACGCTGCCGATCCTCCCACAGCGGTCTTCGCCGGACGCCGCCGTAGGATGCGTGGAGTAGGTGCGGCAGGCGGCTGGATCGGAGCAGCAGACCATCGTGAGCAGCGAGAACTCTTCGGACGACGGACAGGACGACGGGCAGCAGGTGTGGGACGTCGTCGTGGTCGGGGCGGGACCGGCGGGCGCCTCGGCCGCCTATGCGGCGGCGGTCGCGGGGCGCCGCGTCCTGTTGCTGGAGAAAGCGGAGTTGCCCCGCTACAAGACGTGCGGCGGAGGCATCATCGGACCCAGCCGTGACGCGTTGCCGCCCGGTTTCGAGTTGCCGTTCCGGGACCGGATCCACGCGGTCACGTTCTCGCTTGAGGGCAGGTTCGCGCGGACGCGGCGCTCCAAGCAGATGCTCTTCGGGCTCATCAACCGGCCGGAGTTCGACCACCAGCTCGTCGAGCACGCGCAGAAGGCGGGCGCCGAACTGCGGACGGGGGCCACGGTCTCGCGGGTGGAACAGCACGGCTCGGCGGTCCCCGACCGGCGCTCGGTCGCCGTCGTCCTCCAGGACGGCGAGACGCTGCTCGCGAGGGCGGTGGTCGGCGCGGACGGCAGTGCCAGCCGGATAGGAGCGCACGTCGGGGTGAAGCTCGACCAGGTCGACCTCGGCCTGGAGGCGGAGATCCCGGTGCCGGAGACGGTCGCGGAGGACTGGAAGGGCCGGGTCCTCATCGACTGGGGCCCGCTGCCTGGCAGTTACGGGTGGGTGTTCCCCAAGGGCGACACCCTCACCGTCGGAGTCATCTCGGCGCGGGGCGAGGGCGCCGCGACCAAGCGGTACCTGGAGGACTTCATCGCCCGGCTCGGTCTCGCGGGCTTCGAGCCCAGCATCTCGTCCGGGCACCTGACCCGCTGCCGCGCCGACGACTCGCCGCTGTCGCGGGGCCGGGTGCTGGTGTGCGGGGACGCGGCAGGACTGCTGGAGCCGTGGACCCGCGAGGGCATCTCCTTCGCGTTGCGCTCCGGGCGGCTCGCGGGGGAGTGGGCGGTGCGGATCGCCGAGGCCCACGACGCCGTGGACACGCGGCGGCAGGCGCTGAACTACGCCTTCGCGATCAAGGCGGGGCTGGGTGTGGAGATGAGCATCGGCAGGCGCATGCTCCAGATCTTCGAGCGTCGGCCCGGGGTGTTCCATGCCGCGCTCACCGGCTTCCGGCCCGCGTGGAAGGCGTTCGCGGGGATCACCCGTGGCTCCACCTCGCTGGGCGACATGGTCCGCTCGCACCCGATGGCGGAGCGGGCCCTGAGCAGGATCGACCGCTGACCGCTGACCGCTGACCGCTGACCGCTGACCGCTGACCGCTGTCTGCCGACCGGTCGCTGACCGGACGCTGTCTGCCGACCGCTGACCGCTGTCCACCGGTCGGCCGCCGACCGGTCGCTGTCTGCCGGTCGCTGATCGACGGGCACCGGTCGTCGGTGTGGGCCCGAGCGCGTACTCCGCGGGGAGTACGTGTGATCACCACGCTCGACGGACGCCCCCGGCGGCCGTGGCGTCTAGCGTGGCGGGCATGGCAGAGCAGCGCACACGCCGGTGCGGCGGACCCCCCTGGGCCAGGAGCGGCGGCCCACCGGGGGGTCGGTGGCAAGGGCCCCCGTGGTGGAACCACCGCGGGGAGGAGGAAGCGGGCGGCGGCCACCACTCGCGGTGGCCGTGGCGTTCGACGCTGCTCCTCGCCGCGTTCGTCATGGTCGGCAGCAAGTTCGCCGCCGAGGCGCAGCCCGGGCGGGAACAGCTCGACGCCCTCGCGCGGACCCTGCTCCTCGGCGGCGCGCTCCTGCTCCTGTGGCGGCAGCGGTACCCGGCACTGGTGATGTGCGGCACCGCGGCCTCGGCCCTCGTCTACTTCAGTGCGGGATATCCGTACGGGCCGGTCTTCCTCACGGTCGCGCTCGCCTGCTTCAGCGCGGTCGTCGCCGGGCACCGCCGGCTCGCGTGGGCCGCGCTCGGCACCCTGTGGACGGTCCATCTCCTGGTGGGGCACTGGCTCCACCGCTGGCTGCCACCGGAGGGCGACCCGGCCTCGTCATGGGGCGAGGAGGTCGCCATCGCCGCCTGGATCGTGGCGATCCTCGCGGTCTCCGAGCTGGCCCGCGCCCGCCGGCAGCAGTGGGACCGCGACCGGGCGGAACGCCGGCAGGCGGCCGGGCGGCGCGCCGACGAGGAGAGGCTGCGGATCGCCCGCGAACTGCACGACGTCCTGGCGCACAGCATCTCGGTCATCAACGTCCAGGCGGGAGTCGGCCTCGCCCTGCTCGACTCCGATCCGGAGCAGGCACGTAGCGCGCTCACCACCATCAAGGCCGCGAGCAAGGAGGCGCTGGGAGAGGTCCGCCAGGTGCTCGACACGCTCCGCACGCCCGGGGACGCGCCCCGCGCTCCGGCGCCCGGCCTCGACCGGCTCCCCGAATTGGTGGAACAGGCAGCGGGCGCCGGTCTGACCGTCACCGTCGAGAACCCGGACGGGAACGGGAAGCTCCTGCCGGGCGCCGATCTCGCGGCCTTCCGCATCGTCCAGGAGGCGTTGACCAACGTCGTACGGCATTCCGGGTCCCGCCGCGCACGCGTACGGGTCGACCGGACGGGCGACGCCCTGCGGCTCCGGATCGACGACGACGGTCCGGCGACCGGCGAGGAAGCGGGCGGCAGCGGCAACGGACTGGCCGGAATGCGGGAGCGCGCGGCGGCGCTCGGTGGCACCATCGAGGCCGGACCCCGGCAGGACGGCGGGTTCCGCGTGCTTGCCGTGCTGCCGCTGAACAAGTCCCGCATCCCCGAGGAGGACCGGTGATCCGCGTACTGCTCGCCGACGACCAGTCATTGGTCCGCGCGGGATTCAAGGCACTGCTGGACGCCCAGCCGGACATCGAGGTGGCCGGAGAGGCCGCGGACGGGGCACAGGCCCTGCGGGGAGTACGCCAACTGCGGCCCGACGTCGTCCTGATGGACATCCGTATGCCGGTGCTCGACGGCCTCGCCGCGACGCGCCACATCACGGACGCGCCGGACCTGGCGGACGTGAAGGTCGTCATGCTCACCACGTTCGAACTCGACGAGTACGTCTTCGAGGCGATCCGTTCCGGGGCGTCCGGCTTCCTAGTCAAGGACACCGAACCGGAGGAACTCCTGCGTGCCGTCAGGGCGGTGGTCGAGGGCGACGCGCTCCTCTCGCCGGGGGTGACGCGCCGGCTCATCGCCGAGTTCGCGGCCCGCTCGAAGGAGCCGGCCGCGGCGGACGCGCTCGGCGAACTCACCGAGCGGGAGCGGGAGGTGATGGCGCTGGTCGGCATCGGGCTGTCGAACGACGAGATCGCGCGGCGCCTGGTGGTGAGCCCTCTGACGGCCAAGACCCACGTCAGCCGCACCATGGTCAAGCTGGGCGCCCGTGACCGCGCCCAACTGGTCGTGCTGGCCTACGAGTCGGGGCTGGTCCGACCGGGCTGGCTGGGCTGAGACTCCTGCCGGAAACGCATCAGCACCGAGATGACCCGCAGGAAGAAGAGGACGGCCGCGAGCGCCGTCCCGGCGATGAGAAGGACCTTCTCGACCGTGGTCGGCAGGTCGAAGAGCAGTGCGGGACCGGCCAGCACCCCGAACAGCACGGCCGCGGCGAACACGGCGCTGGCCAGGGCGTATCCGATCTCCACGGTGATCGCGTCCCGCTCGGACTGAGTCCGCCGCCCCCCGGTGTGTTCCATACGGGGAGTGTCACAGCTGTGCGTCCGGCGGGGCAAGTGAGCCCGCCGGGCGTACGGTGCCGAGGCCGGTCCCCGGGGTGAGTCCGAGTCCGGGGCCGGTGTCGGGGCCTTGCTAAAGTGCGGCCATGGCGGCTGTGGAGAGGGCCGAGCAGGGCCTCGTGGACCGGTGGCGCGACATCCTCGCGGTACATGCGCGCACCCTGTGCGAACTCGACCGCGCACTGCACCAACACGGCCTGGGGGCAAGTGACTTCGAGGTTTTGGACGTGCTGGCCACGGGCGCGTCCGTGGACGGCGGAAACGCCTACCGCGTCCAGGAGATCGCCGAACGGGTGCATCTGAGCCAGAGCGCGCTGTCCCGGCTGATCGGCCGCCTGGAGAAGGACGGCCTCGTCGAGCGCTGCATGTGCCCCGAGGACCGGCGGGGCGTCCGTGTGTCCCTCACGGCGAAGGGGCGCACCCTGCACGGCGAGGTGCTGCCCCTTCAACGGGCGGTACTGGGACGGATGTTGACCGGCGGGCCGGAGTCGCGGGACTGACCGGCGCCCGCCGGAGTCGTGGTCCTGCCGGGTGCTCCTACCGGGCGGTCGAGTCCCCCGTACCCTCGTCGAAGCTCGCGAAGTAGGCCGCGGCCATGTCCTCGTCGCCGTGGCCCTGCGCGGCGGCGCGGGCGAAGCGTTCGGCGCTCGCCGCCGCGACGTCCAGCCGGACCCCGTGCTGCTCACCGGCCTCGACGATGAGACGGGCGTCCTTGCCCGCGGTGGACACGGCGAAGGCGGCGGGCGACAACCGGTCCTCCAGGATGAGGGCGCTCTTGGCGTGCAGATACCCCATGTCGAGCGGGCCGCCGGCGATGGCGTCGAAGAAGCTCTGCGGATCCACGCCCAGCGCCTTGGCCAGGGCGAGGGTCTCGCCGGTCGCGCTGGTGGCTGCGATGACCCAGCTGTTGGCGACGAGCTTGAGGCGGGTGGCGCTGCCCGCCGCCCCGTCCTCGCCGGTCCACACCGTACGGGCGCCGACCGCGTCGAAGACCGGTGCCACGGTGTCGCGGCCGTCGCTCGGACCGGCGGCCAGCACGAGCAACTGCCCTGCCTCGGCGGGCTGTCGGGTGCCGAGCACGGGCGCGTCGTAGAAGACCAGGCCCTTCTCGCGGGCGAACTCGGCCAACTCCCCGACGCCGTCGATGCCCGCGGTCGTCGACTGGATCCACGGCGTGCCCGCGCGCAGGGCGGGCGAGGCCTGCCGCATCACGTCCAGCGCGGCGGGACCGTCGTACAGCATGGTCAGGACGACGTCGGCGCCCTCCACCGCCTCGGCGGGCGTGCCCGCGACGTACGCGCCGTCGGCGGCGAGCGGTTCGGCCTTGTCCCGGCTCCGGTTCCAGGCCCGGACGGTGTGTCCGGCCCGCGCGAGGTTACGGGCCATCGCGGCCCCCATGATCCCGGTGCCCAGGACACTGACGGTGAGCTTGTCGGTCATGACTTCAACTTCCCTGTCCGTTCGATGCGGTGGACACCACTCTGCCGTGCGCGGCCGGCCGACGTGTTCTGCGGCTCGCGCTCGCCCGGCGCGCCTCGACGATGTCTCCCACTGTCGCCAAGAGTGGTTCAACAACCGCTCAACAGCTGCTCAGGATTGAGCGACCCGAACAGAGGGGCGATCGACTCCAACCGAGGCAAGGAGGGGGACGCCCGCGTCGACGCGACGGTCGACGCCAACATACGGCTCTTACGCTCACGGCTCGCGGTGGAGCCCGATCTTTGCCGCCAGGGTGGACTCGGGGGCGCCGCGGATCGTCGGCGCCCGCTACGAACCGACCACGCAGCTGGTGCACCGCGTCGGCTGAGCCGCGTGACGACGGTCGCCCCCGGCCGACGCGACCGCAGGTTCGAGCCCCTTCGAGGCTGCTCGAACCTGCGGTGCGGACCGACTGCCGGCCAACGGCCTACAGCCGACGGCCGGGTGGTGTGGGCGCATGGACCTCCGGCGTGGCGCGTGCCGGACTACCGGCGCGGGCGGCCCTCGTCGTCGTCCTCGATGCCGTCGGTGGCGATCCTCTCCTTGCGGACCTGGCCCGTGACGGTCTCCTCCTCGGTGACCTCCTCGGTGCTCAGCCGCACCCGCTCCACCGGAACCGTCTCGGTCTCCACGACCGGGCGTTCGGCGTGCAGTGTGACCTCGTGCTCGGCCTCGGAGATCTCCGCGCCCGACAGGGCGTCGCCCACGTTCGCGTCCGTGATCGGCTCGCGTACGACGCGTACCTCCTCGTGGCGCAGGGGCACCGTCTGCTGGACCTCCTCCGTCACCACGTACTTGCGCAGTCGCGCCCGCCCCGTCTCGTAGCGTTCGGCGCCGACGTGCATGTGCTCCTCGGACCGGGTCATCGCCTCGTCCTCGGACGTGGCCATGTTCATGTCCGCGGTGCCGGTGGCCGCGGTCGTCCCGGCGGTGCCGGAGTGCGCCCAGCCACCTCCGCCGGGCTGGTTCGCCTGCTGCCACGCGTCGTCCCAGGCGATGCCGTAGTGCTCGTACAGCCGGACCTCCTCCGACTCGGACAGGTGGCCGCCGCTGTCGACGTCGACGTTGGGGGCGTCCTTGATCATGCCCTTGGCGTAGGGCACCTCAAGGTGGTCCTCGACCATGACCGCTTCCCGGATGGGCACGAACGACTCGCTGGTGCCGAAGAAGCCGGTCTTGATGCTGACCCATTCCGGACGGCCGGTCGCATCGTCGAAGAAGACGTGGTTGGCGTCCCCGATCTTGTTGCCCTCGGCGTCGTACACGGGATGTTCCAGTACTGCCGGTATCTGCTCCTGGGTGATCATCCTTCAGCACCCTCCTTCTGGGTCCGGTGTGATGTCCGGGTCACCGCGACAGAAGGCATGAAACATCGCAAAAGCGACAATAGTTATAGAAAGGGCAACTACTTGGCGGCCGGTTCGGGTTTCGCGCGGACACGGGTCACGAGTTTCCGCAGCAGAGGCCAGATCAGCAGCAGGGCCGTCACCGCGTACACCGTCACCGCGAAAGGCGTGTTGACCAGCCCCGACACACTTCCGTCGCTGATCTGCAGGGCGCGCCTGAGCTGCTGCTCCGCGTTGGGGCCAAGGATGACGCCGATGACGGCGGGCAGCACCGGCAGACCGTACCGCCGCATACCGAAACCGATCAGGCCGATGATCAGCAGGATCACCAGGTCGATGACCTCGCCGCCGACCGCGTACGCGCCGACCGCCGCGAAGAACAGGATCCCCGCGTACAGATACGGGCGCGGGATGCGCAGCAGCTTCGCCCAGACCGGGGCCAGCGGGAGGTTGAGCGCGAGCAGCAGCACCATGCCGACGAAGAGGGAGGCGATCAGGCCCCACACCAGGTCCGGCTCGCGCTCGAAGAGGAGCGGGCCCGGCTGGATGCCGTACTGCTGGAAGGCCGCCAGCATGACGGCCGCGACCGCCGTCGTCGGCAGGCCGAGCGTCAGCATGGACACCAGCGTGCCCGCCGCGGAGGCCGAGGCCGCCGACTCCGGGCCCGCCACCCCCTCGATCGCGCCCTTGCCCCAGTCGTCCTTGTGCTTCGACAGCCGCTTCTCCGTGGCGTACGACAGGAACGTGGGGATCTCCGCGCCGCCCGCCGGGATCGCGCCGAAGGGGAAGCCGATCAACGGCCCGCGCAACCAGGACTTCCAGGTCCGCCGCACGTCCTCGCGGCCCAGCCAGGGCCGGCCCACCGGGATCGGCTTGCCCGGGCTGCGCCGCAGATGCGCCGCCACCCACAGGGCCTCGCCGATCGCGAACAGGCCGACCGCCACGATGACCACGTCGATGCCGTCGGCAAGCTGCAGCGAACCGAACGTGAGCCGCTGCTGGCCGGTCATCTGGTCCAGGCCGACCAGGCCCAGGGTCAGCCCGATGAGCAGGGACGCGAGACCTCTGATCCTGGACGAGCCCAGCACCGACGTCACCGCGATGAACGCCAGCACCATGATGGCGAAGTAGTCCGGCGCGCCGATGTCCACCGCCAGGTCCGCGACCGTCGGGGCGAGCGCGACCAGCAGGAGCGTACCGATCAGACCGCCCGCGAAGTGGCCGATGGCGGCGGCCGCGAGCGCCTGCGCGCCCCGCCCCGCCTTGGCCATCGGATTGCCCTCCATGGCCGCGACCACGGCGGCGCTCTCACCCGGCGTGTTCAGCAGGATCGAGGTGGTCGAACCGCCGAACATCGCCCCGTAGTAGATCCCCGCGAACATGATGAACGCGCCGATCGGTTCGAGCCCGTACGTCACCGGCAGCAGCAGCGCGACGGCCATCGCGGGGCCGATGCCGGGCAGCACGCCGATCGCGGTGCCGAGCAGCACACCGAGGGCGGCCCACAGCAGATTGACCGGTGTGAGGGCCGTGGCGAAGCCGTCCATCAGGGAGTTGAGGGCGTCCATGTCACAGCACTCCCATCAGCGGGCCGCCCGGCAGCGGTACCCCGAGCAGATTGTTGAAGACGACGTACGTGAAGAGGGAGAGGGCGGCAGCGATCAGGGGGTCCTTGTCGAGGCGGCGGCTGCCCAGCGCGAAGGCCGCGCCCCAGAAGAGGAGGGCGCCCGCGACGGGGAAGCCGAGCGGTTCGATGAGGACGGCCGAGCCGAGGAACACCCCGGCGAGCAGCAGCACCGTCCGCCAGTCGGCCGGTTCGGACAGGTCGACGTCCTCGCCGCCCTCCGCCTCACCGTGACCGCCGCGCAGGACGTCGACGGCGAGCAGCGCGGCGATCACGAGCAGCCCGACGCCGACCACGACCGGGACGGTCTTCGGCCCGACGGGCCCGCGCTGGGTGATGTCGACGTCCATGGTGAGCGCGTCGGTCAGGACGAGCACGCCGAGCGCCAGCAGCAGCACGCAGACGCCGAGTTCGGAGTGCTCCCGCAGCCAGGCGCGGCGCGTGTCCGAGGACGTCGGGGGTGTCGGCGGGGTGGGCGGCGTCCCGGGAACGTCGGTGGTCCGCGTCGTCACAGTCCCAGCTCCTTCAGCACCGACACCACGCGCCTGTCCTGGGCGTCCAGGAAGTCGCCGAACTTCGCGCCCGTCAGGAAGGCGTCGTCCCAGCCGTTCGTCTCCAGGGACTTCTGCCACTCGGGGGAGTCGTGCAGCTCCTCGACGAGGCGTACGAGCTTGTCGCGTTCGGCGTCGGACAGGCCCGGCGGGGCCACGATGCCGCGCCAGTTGGTGAAGTCCACGTCGTAGCCGGACTCCTTCAGGGTGGGCGCGTCCAGCTCGTCGACCCGCTCGGGTCCGGTGACCGCGAGCACCCGCAGCTCGCCCGCCTTGATCTGGTCGAGGTACTCGCCGACGCCGGACACCCCGAAGGCGACCTTGTTGCCGAGGATCGACGCGAGCAGTTCGCCGCCGCCGTCGAAGGGGATGTAGTTGACGTCCCTCGGAGCGATGCCCGCGGCCTTCGCCATCAGCATCGGCGCGAGATGGTCGGGCCCGCCGGGCGAGGACCCGCCGCCCACCGGCAGTTTGCCGGGATTCGCCTTCCAGGCGTCCACGAGCTGGTCGACCGACTTGTACGGGGAGTCCTTGGAGACCACGACGACGTCCTGCTCCTCGGTGAGCCGCGCGATCGGGGTCGTGTCGGCGAGGGTCTTCGGCGCGTCGTTGGAGCGCACCGCGCCCACCACACCGAGCCCCATCGACATGGCGAGCTTGCCGTTGCCGTGCTCGCTCACCAGCCGGCTCAGCCCGACGGTGCCTCCGGCGCCCGGCAGGTTGAACACCTCGATGTTGTGGGTGAGTTCGGCGTCCTCGGCGTTCTTCGCCGCCGTGCGGGCCGTGATGTCGTAGCCGCCGCCGGGCGTGTTGGGGACCATGAAGCGCAGGCCGGGAATCTGGGTGCCGGTCTCGGCACCACTGCCGGCCGTCAGCAGCGGAGGTCCCACGAACACGAGCACGGCGGCCCCGAACAGGGCGAGGGGGGTGCTCAGGCGCACGAGTTCCACCACCTGTACATGAGATGCGGGGAGGGGCGTCCCCGTACTGGAGCCGGGGGGATACGGGGACGCCCTGGAATGGGGGGGGTGACGTGGGCCACATACTGCCCGCACGCCGGAGGCCTGTCTCTCTTGCGGAACCAACGGAGGTTGTGGTCTTTGTGTCAGCCCCGGTCTCCGCCCTTCTCCCGGCCGCGGGCGGGGGCCATGATGGTGCGACCCGGCAGCCGAGCCGTTCAGCGCGGTGTCCACGCCGTGTCAGCGCCGTGTCAGCACGAGAGATTGAGTCCGCCGTGGTCGCCGCCCTCCGTCGCCAGACCCTCGCGGGCGAGATGCTGGTGCTGCAGCTCGCCATCGTCGTGGTGGTGCTGGTGGCCGTCGCCGCGCTCTCCCTCAGAGAGTCGGAACTGACCTTCACCCGTGTCGAGGGCCGCCGGGTCATCGCGCTCGCCGAGCAGCTGGCCGCGAACCCGCTGACCCGCAGCCAACTGGTGCAGCCGGCGCCGCAGCAGGCCCTCGCCCCGCTGGTGAACTCCACGCAGACCCAGTCCGGGGTCACCTCGGTGACCGTCGCCGACGCGCACGGCCGGATCGTCAGCTCCACCGATCCCACGGCGGTCGGCGGGCCGCTCTCCCTCGGCGAGGGTGTCGCCGACGGCCGCCTCTGGTCCGGCTCGATGACGCTGGACGGCAGCCGCGAACTCGTCGCCCAGGTACCGGTGCTCGGCGCGACGCCGGAGAACCTCGGACAGCCGCTGGGTACGGTGATGATCGGCGAAGCCGACCCGACGGTGTGGCAGCGGCTGAGCGGCGCGTCCTCGTACCTCTTCGCCTATCTGGGCATCGCCAGCGGGCTCGGCCTGATCGGCTCCTGGCTGCTGGCCCGGCGCGTCAAACGGCAGACCCTGGGCCTGGAACCCCGCGAGATCGCGGGCCTCGCCGAACACCGGGAGGCGATGCTGTACGGGATCGCCGAGGGCGTGATCGCCCTGGACCCGCAGCACCGGCTCACCCTGGCCAACGACATGGGGCGGCGCCTGCTCGCCCTTCCCGCGGACTGCGTGGGCCGCAGTCTCACCGAACTCGGTATCGAGGGACGGCTGCGGGATGTCCTGGCGGGGGACCGGGAGGGGGCTGCGGGCCCGGGGAAGGGGCACGGCGGGCACGGGCGGAACGGGGGGCCAGGAGGGCACGGCGACCTGGGCGATTCCGGCGATCCTGGCGATCGTCGGGAACGCGACGAGGTCGTCGTCCTGCACGGCCGGGTGCTGGTGATGAACCGGATGACCGTCACCAAGGACGGCCGCCCGCTCGGCTCGGTCACCACGCTGCGGGACCGTACCGAACTGGCGAGGCTGGAACGGGAGATCGGATCCTTCCGCAGCTCCTCCGAGCTGCTGCGCGCGCAGGCCCACGAGTTCGCCAACCAGCTGCACACCATCTCGGGGCTGATCCAGATCGGTGAACAGGACGAAGTCGTACGGTACATACGGGGGTTGAACCAGCGCCGCCAGTCGCTGGACGTCACCCTCAGCCGCCGTGTCCGCGACACCGCGGTCGCCGCCCTGCTGATGGCGAAGGCCTCCCTGGCCGCCGAACGGAAGGTCAGCCTGCGCATCTCGGACGCGACCGCACTCGACCGGCTCACCCCGAAGGACGCCGCCGATGTGGCGACGGTGGTCGGCAACCTCGTCGACAACGCCGTGGACGCCGCGTCCGTCGCGGCGACGGGCCGTGATCCCCTCGGGCGTGAGGGACCCCACGGCCGCGAGGCACCCGACAGCCATGAGGCGTGGGTCGAGGTCGAACTCCGGCAGGATGCCTCCAGTGTGGAGATCGTGGTCCGCGACTCGGGTCCCGGCGTCGCTCCCGAACTCGCCCGGGAGGTGTTCTCGCACGGCTTCACCACCAAGGCCGCGCAGGAGGGCGAGCGCGGGATCGGGCTGGCGCTCACCCGGCTGGTCTGCGAGCGTCACGGTGGCGAGATCTCGGTGACCAACACCCCCGACGGGGCGATGTTCACCGCACGCATGACCGTCAGCCACCTCACCGACGCGGTGGCGGAAGGAGCGACACCATGAACGGGGCGCCCGGTGGGGCAGACGCGACGGCGACGGCCGGCACGACGACGACGGCCGGCACGGCGGGCACGGCGGGGAGGGCCGACAGAGCCGAGAGATCCGACAGAGTCGAGAGAGCCGAGAGGTCCGAGTCGATCGACGTCCTCGTGGTCGACGACGACTTCATGGTGGCCCGGGTCCACCGCGCCTTCGTCGACCGAGTCGAGCCGTTCCGGGTCGTGGGGGTCGCCAGCACCGGCGAACGGGCCGCCCGCGCGGTCGACGAACTGCACCCCGATCTCGTCCTGCTCGACCTGTACCTGCCGGACGTCTTCGGGCTCGACGTGATCCCCCGGCTGCGTACCGCCGGACACGACTGCGACGTCATGGTCATCAGCGCGGCACGCGAGACCGACGCGGTCCGTGGCGCCGTCCGGCACGGCGTGGTCGACTACCTGCTCAAACCGTTCGAGTTCGAGGACCTGCGGGCGCGGCTTGAGCGGTACGCGGCGCGGCGCGGACGGGTGCTCGCCACCGTCGTGCACGGCCAGGCCGATGTCGACCGGGTGCTGGCCGGAGCGGCCGTGCCCGCCGTGGCGCCCGCCACGCTGCCCAAGGGGCTGAGCGTGGAGACGGCCGCGCTGATCGAACGCACCCTGAGGACCGCGCAGGACACCCTGTCCGCCGCCGAGTGCGCGACCCTGGCCGGCATCTCCCGCGTCAGCGCCCGCCGCTATCTGGAGCACTTCCACTCCATCGGCAGCGCCCAGGTGACCCTGCGCTACGGAGCGGCGGGCCGCCCCGAACGCCGCTACCGCTTCAGCGGCAACGGCAACGGCCTCGGCAGCGCGCAGACGGCCCGTCGGCCGGGCGACGGGGCCCGCGCCTAGGCGGTGGCCCGTGAGGCCATGGCGGAGGCGGTGACCCGGATCATCGGCGTCCTGGCACCCGCTGACCCGCTGCCCCGCTCACCCGTCGACGAGCTTCTCGAAGAAGAACTCGTGCTTCAGGAACGACACGTCGTACTCGCCGCCCGGGTACAGCGGGATCAACTGGGCCGCCTGGAACAGCCGCCAGCCGTCCCGCAGCGCCTCCACGCCCGACGCGTAGGGAGGTTCGTCGGTGTCCCCGGTGGTGGGCGACGTGCGGCCCGTGCCGTCGTACACCGACCAGCCGACCACAGGGGAGTTCAGCAGAAACACCACGGTGCCCGCCGGGCAGACCAGCCGTGACTGTCCGAGCAGGTTCTGGTAGCGGCCGGTGTCCGACTCGTTCGTCCGCCGCAGATGGCTGCCCGGCACGCTCAGGGTGCCGCCCATGTCCAGGGTCACGTCCTGCGGGTAGTACATCAGCTGGACGTCGAAGGCGTCCGGACGCGGTGGTGCCGGCGGAGCTGAACGCGGAGGCGATCGGCTTCCTCGGGCACGGCGTACCCGACGTGCCGTACGGCTCCACGGTGCCGGACGCCTATCCCGAAAGCTCCTTCGTGCGACGGCTGCTCGATGTCCCGGCGGTGGCCGGCCGGGGAGCGCTCGGGATGCGTCATGCGCCGACCGTACGGAGCCGGACCTGCCGTGCGCGTTGGTCCGTTTCACCACCGCTGGTAGTTTTTCACCATGCGGGAGACGACCATCCACCTCGGTGAGCCGCCCGTCGTGGCCAACGCGGGCGTCGGCGTGCACGGGGTCGCGAGCCGCACCGACGTCTTCAGGCTGCCCGAGCTGTGGCAGCTGCACCTGTACCAGTACGAGGCCGAGCTGACCGTCGACGGCACACCGCACCTCATCCGCCCCGGCCGGGTGAGCCTCGTACCACCGGGCGCGACGGTCCGCTACCGCTACCTGGGCCGCTCGGAACACCTGTACGCACACCTGCGCATCGCCGCCGCCGGGGAGCCGCGGACCGTGCCCCTGCTGCAGGACGCCGGAGCCGAACTCCCCCTGCTGACTGGGCTGTTGCTCCAGGCGGTGGCCTCCGCCCCGGGCGAGCCCGAGCGCACCAGGGCCGAGATCTGGACCGCTCTGTGGCGTATCGCCCAGCTGGCTCCGGCCGCCGAACGGCCCGGTCCGCACCCGGCCGTCACCGCCGCCATGGCGTACATCGAGGGCCATCTCGCCGCCCCGCTCACCGTGCCCGCGGTGGCCCGCGCCGCGGGCGTCTCGCACAACCACCTGACCCGGCTCTTCCGTGACGCGACCGGCGCCACCGTGGTCGCGTACATCCGCCGCCGCAGGCTCGACCGCGCCCGGCATCTGCTGCGTGCCTCGACCCTGTCCATCCCGGCGGTCGCCGCGTCGGTCGGCATCCCCGACCTGCAGGCCTTCAACAAGGCCTGCCGACGCGAACTCGGCGCCTCACCGCGCGCCCTGCGCGACGGGACCGGCGCTATTCCTGCCCCTGCTTGACGGCCTTCAGGACCACGAACTTCGCGTCGCTCGCGACCAGTTCGCTGTTGCCGAAGAGGCGGCGCAGCTTCACGTGGTAGCCCAGATGGCGATTGCCGACCACCCACAGCTCGCCGCCGGGCCGCAGCGCGCGGCGCGCCCCGACGAACATCCGCCACGCCGTGGCGTCGGTCGTCGCCTGGTGCGAGTGGAAGGGCGGGTTGGTCAGGACCAGGTCGACGCTGTCCTCCGGAACACCGTTCAGGCCGTCGTCGACCCGGAATTCCGCCTTGCCGTGCTCGGCCGTGTTGTCGGTGTTCGCCCGGTACGTCGCCTCCGCCGAGGCCACCGCCTGGTACGACTCGTCGACGAACAGCACCTCGGACTCCGGCCGCGCCAGTGCCACCGCGGTACCGACCACGCCGTTCCCGCAGCCCAGGTCCACGACGCGCCCGGCCCCGCGCTCGTACGGCAGGTGCTGCAGGAAGAACCTGGTGCCGATGTCCAGGCGCTCGGCGCAGAAGACGCCGGCCTCGTTGACGACCGTGCGGCCGGAGACGGGGCCGATGCCGTCGGGCAGTGTGTAGCTCAGCGGCCAGGGGTTCGCCGCGGGCACGATCCCCGGGTTCGGGGTGCAGAAGATCAGCCGGGCCTTCTTCTCGGCCAGTGAGGTCCGGGTCGGTCCGATGATCCGCTCGAACAGTTTGAGCGTCGAGGTGTGGATCTCCTTGACCATGCCGGTGCCGACGACGACGGTCCCCTCGTGCACGGACGGCGCCAGCCGCAGCAGCTGGTCCTCCAGCAGCGCGAGGCTCTTCGGGACACGTACCAGCAGCACGTCGACGCGCTCGGGCGCCGCGTCCTGCGTGGTGAGAAGGCGTACGGATCCGGCGTCGGCGCCGTTGCGCGCCAGATTGGCGCGGGTCGCCTCCCGGGTGAGGAACGAGTCGGTGATCTGCACCGGCGCGTGCGCCTGGAGGGCCGTGGTGAGGGCACCCCAGCGGTCACCGACCACGACGACCGTGCCGTCGAGTGCCAGGCCGCTGTCCGCGAGATGCCTCAGCAGGTACTCGTCGGAGGCGTCCCACGCACGGAGCTGGTCACGGGAGTCCTCGGGGAAGCGCGCCAGCATCAGCTCGGCCGAGGGGGTCGTCATACGGTCGGTCATCGGGACCAGGCTAACTGAGGCGCAGCTCAGGGACGCCCGGCGGCCACGTGAGGGTACGGCGCGAGTGTGCGCGGACCCTGCGCGAGGATGGGAGTCATGGACGCCGAACTGTTTCCCAGGAGCCGGACGGAGATCGCGCCGGGCGCCGTGCACCTGCCGGACTGGCTGCCGCCCGGGCGCCAGAAGGAGCTCCTGGAGGCCTGCCGCGACTGGGCCAGGCCGCCCGCGGGACTGCGCACGGTCCGTACCCCGGGCGGCGGCACGATGACCTCACGGCAGGTCTGCCTCGGATGGCACTGGTATCCGTACGGGTACGCGTCAACGGTCGTCGACGGGGACGGGGCTCCCGTGAAGAAATTCCCCGCCTGGCTGGGGGAACTGGGGCGCCGGGCGGCACGGGACGCGCTCGGCAACGGCACGCTGACCGCTCCGGGCGACCACCTCCCGACGGCAGAGGGCCCGCCGCCGCCCCCGTACGACTACGACATCGCGCTGATCAATTTCTACGACGCCGACGCCCGTATGGGGATGCACCGCGACAGCGACGAGAAGTCCGACGCCCCCGTGGTGTCGCTGAGCCTCGGTGACACCTGCGTCTTCCGGTTCGGCAACACCGGGTCGAGGGGCCGTCCCTACACGGACGTGGAACTGCGCAGCGGCGACCTGTTCGTGTTCGGCGGCGCGGCCCGGCTCGCCCACCACGGCGTGCCGCGCGTCCACGCGGGTACGGCGCCGCCCGAGTTGGGACTGACCGGCCGCCTGAACATCACCCTGCGGGTGAGCGGCCTCCGGAGCGCGTGAGCGGCTACTGACCGGTCACCGGGCCACCGGATCATGGGAGACTCGCCCTCATGAGCGGCGATGCGGCCCCCGGAGCGGTGGGAGAAGGAAGCACCAGGACACGGCTGGACCGAGGGCGCGGTGCGCTCGGACCCGCGTTGGAGCTCGTGCACACGGGACGCGCGCCGACCCGGGCCGTGCTCACCGCCGAGCTGGGAGTCACCCGGGCGACGGCGGGCGCGGTCGCCGCGGAGCTGGAGGCGCTCGGCCTGATCCGCGTCGACGCCCGTCCGGGCGCCCCGGCCGGTTCGCAGGGCCGCCCCTCGCACCGGCTCGAACTCGCCGAGGACGGCCCCGTGGCGCTGGCCGCCCAGGTGCACGCCGACGGCTTCCGGGCCGCCCTGGTCGGCCTCGGAGGCCGGCTCGTGGCGACCGCGCCGGGCTGCGAGACCGTGGACGCCGACCCGGCGAAGGTGCTCCGCTCGGTGGTGGAGGCGGGCGCCGAACTGCTCCGGGAGACGGGCCGCCGCTGTGTGGGCGCCGGGGTGGCCGTCCCGTCGGCCGTCGCCGAACCAGAGGGCACCGCGCTCAACCCGCTGCACCTGGCCTGGCCGGCCGGCGCGCCCGTGCGGGAGATCTTCGCGGAATGCGTCCGCGAAGCCGGCATCACCGGTCCGGCGTTCGCCGCCAACGACGTCAACCTCGCCGCGCTCGCCGAACACCGGCACGGCGCGGGCCGCGGCTCCCGCGATCTGCTGTGCGTGGCGACCGGACACCGCGGTGTCGGCGGTGCGCTGGTGCTCGACGGGCGCCTGCACACGGGCAGTTCGGGCCTCGCGCTCGAAGTCGGCCACCTCACGGTCAACCCGGAGGGCCGTCCCTGCCATTGCGGCAGCCGCGGCTGCCTGGACGTCGAGGCGGACCCCCTGGCGTTCCTGACGGCGGCCGGCCGCGACCCCGGCCCCGAGGTGTCACTGCTCCAGCAGGCCAACGAACTGATCCGCGACCACTACGCCGACCCGGGCGTACGCACCGCCGTCGAGGCACTCGTCGACCGGCTGGGCCAGGGCCTCGCGGGCCTGGTCAACATTCTCAACCCGGACCGCATCATCCTCGGCGGCCTGCACCGCACCCTCCTCGACGCCGACCCGGAGAGGCTGCGGGCCGTCGTGGCCGACCGGAGCCTGTGGGGGCAGAGCGGTGGCGTCCCCATCCTGGCCTGCACGCTGGACCACAACAGCCTGGTGGGCGCCGCCGAGTTGGCGTGGCAGCCGGTGCTGGACGACCCGATCGCGGCCCTGGCGCACGCCTGAGCCGACCTGATCGCGCCGTTCCCCGCGCCCCTCCCCGAGGGGCGCGGGGAACGGCGCGGCCCGCCCCCGCCGTCCCGCGGCCGAACATCGTCCTCACTGCCGCCCGTGGGTCTACGTCCACCCGACGGCGAACGCCCGCTGCGGATTCGCCGTCAGGATCTGCTTCACCAGCTCACTTCCCAGGGCGAGTTCGAGCCTGGGCCGGACGCGGCGCAGCAGATACGGCATTCCAGGCCCGCCGTTCACCGAGCGGGCCCCGGCCGTGGTCGTGTCCCCGCCGAGCAGCAGCCGGTCGCCGAACCCGGCGTCGGCGAGATCGCGTACAGCGTCGGGCATGCGCCAGTCGGTCGCGTGGTTCGCGCGTGACGGGCCGTCAAACGCCAGATAGGCGCCGGACTCCGCGGCCTGCCGGTGCACCACCGGGTCGGGGGCGCGGTTGAGGTGCCCGAGGATCACACTGCTCGGCGCCACCCCCAACTCCCCGCACAGCAGGTCGAGTACGTCGAGCGCGCCCGTGCCCAGCTCCAGGTGCACGGCGACCGGCGCGCCCGTGGCGTGGTGCGCCTCGGCCGCCGCGGTCATCGTCCAGCGGGCATGCGCGTCGAGCGCGTGGAAACCGCCCGCGACCTTGATGAAACCCGCCCGCACACCGGACGTGGCAAGCCCCTCCGTCAGCTCGGACACGAAGACCTCGGCGAGCCTGCCCCGCAGCCGGTCGAGCACCTCCGGCGCGTAGTGGACGGCCTGGTGCAGTCCCGTGGCGGCCACGACATGCACCCCGGCGGCACGGGCGAGCGGCGGCAGATCGGCGGCCCGCCGCCCCAGCCCGTACGGGGTCCACTGGGCGACGCTGCCGCCGCCCGCCGCGCCGAACGCGGTCAGCTCGGCCGTCGCGGCGCCCGCGTCCCGCAACTCCTGCCCCGGAAGGCGGGGGCTGCCGAAGAAGAGATGGTCGTGCGCGTTGCACACCCCCAACTCGGCCGGGGGAACGTCCCCGAGGACCGTGCGGACGGTACGGGGCGCCAGGCCGCGGCTCACCACTGCCGTCCCCTGCGCAGCCGGTCCCGCCCCGGCGCCGACAGATGCAGCACGCGATACGTCTCGCCCTCGGCCTTGGGCCTGTCGTGGGCCCAGAGGGAGAAGTGCACGACCTCCCAGTGACGCGGGTCGACGGCGGCAGCGGCACCCACGACCCCGTCCAGCGCGGCCAGACGCCCCGCCTCCGCCACGGCCTCCCGCGCGACCTCGGTGAGCGGCACGCCCTCGGGGACGCTCACCCGCCTGCGTACCGCGACCTCGGGCACCGCACCGGCGGCGCCCCCGTCCTCGTACGCCAGGCCCGCCCAGTGCTGCACCACAGGGCGGCCGAAGTCGGTCACGAGCCCCTGGAGGCCGGGCCCCCAGAGGAAGGAGTTCATGCCCTCGGGGGTGTCCCAGAGGTAGAACGGCGCGTACTGGTTGACGGGCGAGCCGTCCACGCCCCGCTCCCGCAGCAGATAGGCCTTCAGGCCGAGGCCGTCCCAGTCGTCGAGCAGATGCCCGACGCGGGCCACCCGGTCCCGGACGATGCCCATGTCGTAGTCCGCGGGCAGGGTGATCTCGTACTGCATGGCGTGCATCGGTGCCTCCCGGCGGCTCAGGCGCTCGTGGAAGTGCTCGTGGAAGTGGGGGAGTCGCCGGTGGGGGAGCGGGGCGCGAGGAGGGACAGCAGTCCGCGGATCCCCATGTCGAAGTCGGCGGTCGAGCCGGACGCGCGGGCCAGCACATAGCCTCCCTGGACCGTGGCCACGATCGTCGCGGCGATCTCCTCGCCGTCCAGCGCCGATGCGAACTCGCCCCGCTCCTGGCCCTCCTCGACGATCCCGGCCAGCCGCTCGCGCAGCCAGTCCAGCGTCTCGTCCACGGGCGCGCGCAGTTCGTCGCTCACGACGACGTCCGGGTCCATGGTCAGCCGCCCTACCGGACAGCCGCGCAGGACATCGCGCTCGCGCCGCAGATACGCCTCGACCCGCTCGTACGGGGAACCGGGCCCGCCGAGAACCGCCTCCGCGGTGGCGCGCATCTCCTCGGCCGTACGCCGGATCGCGGCCAGGGCCAGATCGGGCTTGCCGTTGAAGTGGTGGTACATGCTGCCCTGGCCCGCGCCCGCCCGCTGCAGGATCGCCTTGGGGCTCGTGCCCACGTAGCCGCGCTCCCACAGCAGCTCACGGGTGGCCTCGATCAGACGCTCCGGAGTGCTCACACAGACACTGTACATACTAGTAGTTACAGAGACTACTGCTGGCGACAGAAACGAGAGGCAGGCCGCGAGAGGCAGGTGAAGCCGAAGGCGCGAGGAGCAGCTGAAGTCCGCATTCCTACTCCCACGGAGGTACGCGCACTGCCGCTGGCCGTACGACGACCCGGACCCCCTCCCGGCGCGAGCCTCGAAGCATCACCGGAACACCCGGAACCGGCCGGAGTGCCGGACCTCCCGAGGAGATGACTTCAGATGCAGACGCTGGCGCACTGGGACGGCGGCCCCGGCCCGTGGATCCTGTTCCTCCCGCTGATCTGGGCGGCCGTCGTGATCGGTGTCGTGACCGTCCTGCGCCGCACGGTGTGGCGCGGCCGTCGCGGCCCGTGGCACGGCCCCGACCGGTCCCGCCCGTCCGGCGACTCGCCGATCGCGATGCTGGGCAGGCGCTTCGCGGCCGGCGAGATCGACGAGGACGAGTACTGGCGCCGCCTCTCCGTCCTGGACGAGCAGTTCGGACGCACGGGCGCGGACGAGCGCTACGGCCGTACGGGCAAGGGCGGTGCGGCATGAACGCGCCACCCGCGCCGACCGCAACCAAGGGCACACGCACTGCGGCCCGGGTCGCCGGAGCGGTCAAGGTGTACGGGGCAGGCGGCACCGCCGTACGGGCCCTGGACGGGATCGACGTCACCTTTCCCGCCGGACGCTTCACCGCGATCATGGGGCCGTCGGGCTCCGGCAAGTCCACCCTGATGCACTGCGCGGCGGGCCTGGACACCCTCACCTCGGGCACGGCCTTCATCGGCGACACCGAGCTGGGCACGCTCGACGACCGCCGGCTCACGCTGCTGCGCCGCGACCGCATCGGTTTCGTGTTCCAGGCCTTCAACCTGGTGCCGACACTGACCGTCGCGGAGAACATCACGCTGCCCATGGACCTGGCCGGGCGCGGGCGTGAGCGCGGGCGCGGGCGTGACCGTGACCGTGAGGGCCGAAGCAGGCGCGACGGCAGGGGTGGCGGCAGGCACGATGACAGGCACGACGGCAGGGGTGGTGGCTCGTCCGGCGAGTGGATCGACGCCCTCGTGGACGTCGTCGGTCTGCGCGACCGACTGCACCACCGGCCCGCCGAACTCTCCGGCGGGCAGCAGCAACGCGTCGCCGTGGCGCGGGCGTTCGCCGGCCGGCCCGATGTCGTCTTCGCCGACGAACCGACAGGCAACCTCGATTCCCGCTCCGGGGAGGAGGTCCTGAACCTGCTCGGCCGGGCCGTACGCCAGATGGACCGCACGGTCGTCATGGTCACCCACGACCCGGTCGCCGCCGCGCACGCCGACGAGGTCGTCTTCCTCGCCGACGGCCGCCTGGTGGACCGCATGGAGTCCCCGACGGCCGACCGGGTCCTGGACCGGCTGAAGGCGTTCGACGGCAAGTCCGACGGCAAGTCCGACGGCAAGGGGGCCTCGGCATGAACGCGTCCGTGCGGATCAGCGTCTCCTCGCTGCGCGCCCACAAGCGGCGGTTCGCCGGTACCTTCCTCGCCGTCCTGCTCGGTGTGGCCTTCCTGGCGGGCACGCTCGTCATGGGCGACACCCTGCGCGCCTCCTTCGACACGATGTTCGGCGACGCCACCAGCGGCACCGACGCCGTGGTCCGCAGCGCCGACACCATCACCACACCGGGCGAGAGCCAGGGCGTACGGCAGCCGGTCGGCACCGACCTGGTGGCGGCCGTCGAGAAGACCCCGGGTGTCGCGGCGGCGGCACCCGACATCCAGGGCGCGGGCCAGCTCGTCGGCGCGAACGGCGAGCCCGTCGGCGGCCAGGGCCCGCCCACCCTCGCGGGCAACTGGATCGACGACCCCGAACTCAACGCCTACCGCCTCGCCGAGGGCCGCGCCCCGGCGAGGTCCGGCGAAGTCGTCGTCAACCGGGGCGCGGCCGAGAAGGGCGACCTGCACGTCGGCGACACGACGACCCTGCGGACGCCCGATCCCGTCGAGGTGACCATCGTGGGCCTCGCGACCTTCGGGGGCGAGGACGGCATGGCACAGGTGACCTTCACCGGCATGACACGCCCCGACGCCGAGAAGTACCTGACCGCGAAGCCCGGCCAGGCCGCGAGCATCCTCGTACGGGCCGGCCCCGGCGTCGGTCAGCGGGAACTCGTCGACGCCCTGACTCCCGAACTTCCCGCAGGTGTTGAGGCGATCACCGGCCAGGAGGTGGCGGCGGAGAACACCGAGATGATCTCCGGCCAGTTCCTGACGCTCTTCACCACGTTCCTGCTGGTGTTCTCGGGTGTGGCGCTGCTCGTCGCGACCTTCTCCATCCACAACACCTTCGCGATCGTGGTCGCCCAACGCACCCGTGAGAACGCCCTGTTGCGTGCCCTCGGCGCCTCCCGCCGCCAGGTCACCGCGTCGACGCTCGTGGAGGCGAGCGCGGTCGCCGTGGTCGCGTCCACGGCCGGTCTCGCGGGTGGCATCGGTATCGCGGCAGGCCTGCAGGCACTGTTCCCGGCCATCGGATTCCCCTTCCCCGAGGGCGACCTGGTGATCAGCGCACTGTCCATGGTCCTGCCGCTCGCGGTCGGTGTCGTGGTCTGCCTCGGCTCCGCGCTGCTGCCCGCCGTACGTGCCGGGCGCACCGCACCGCTGGCCGCCCTGCGCGAGACGTCCGTCGACCGGTCCGGCGCGTCCCGGACCCGCGCCGTCGTGGGCACCGGCGTCGCGGCACTGGCGGTCGCCGTCACCCTGACCGGCGTCGTCGTCAGCCCGTCGCTGTGGCTCGCGGGAGGGGGCGCGGTGCTGGCGCTCGCCGCCTTCGTGGTCCTCGGCCCCGTCGCCGCGACCACCGCCGTACGCGTCCTGGGGGCTCCCCTCGACCGGCTGCGCGGTGTCACCGGCGCCCTGGCCGCACGCAACGCCCTGCGCAGCCCGCGGCGCACCGCGGCCACCGCGAGCGCCCTGATGATCGGTGTGGCCGTGGTGTCACTGTTCACCGTCTTCGGTGCCTCGCTGAAGGAGACCATGGACCGGACGGTGTCACGGTCCTTCGCCGGGGACGTCGTCGTGAGCACCCCGTCCTTCGGCGCGGGCGGCAGCGGACTGAGCCCCGCACTCGCCGGCGCGATCGGTGAACGGGCCGAGGTCGACACGGCGGTCGGGCTGGGCCGCGGGGTCGCCGAAGTCGACGGCAAGGGCCGGGCGTTGACGGTCACGGACCCGGTCGCGCTGGAGCGGACCTTCGACCTCGGCGGGATACGCGGCTCGACGCGCGACCTGGGCGCGAACGGCATCGCCATCACGCAACAGGAGGCCGACAAACAGGACCTCAGTGCGGGCGACACCACCCGGCTCACCTTCACCGACGGCGCGACGCGGACCTTCACCGTCCGCGCGGTCTACGGCCGCTCCGAGCTGGCCGGAGAGTACGTCATCACCCGCGAGGCCTGGGCCCCGCACCGCACCCAGGACTCCGACACGGTCGTCGCCGTGAGCTTCAAGGACGGCGTGACGGCGTCCGAGGGCAAGGCGGCTGTTGAAAGGGTCGCGAAGGCGTACGGCAACCCCGAGGTGCAGACCCGCGACGAGTACGCGCGGTCCTCGGCCGGGGCCATCGACATGATGCTCACCCTGGTCTACGCGCTGCTCGCGCTCGCCGTGCTCATCGCCGTGCTCGGCATCGCCAACACGCTGACCCTCGCGGTCCACGAACGCACCCGCGAACTGGGCCTGTTGCGGGCCGTCGGCCAGACCCGGTCGCAGCTGCGCGCCATGGTCCGCTGGGAGTCCGTCCTGGTGGCCGCCTTCGGCACGGCGGGCGGGCTGGCGCTCGGCGGCTTCCTCGGCTGGGTGCTCGTCAGGGCGTCCGACGGGGCGTCGAACAGCGCGTTCGCGTTCGCGGTGCCGCCGGTTCAGTTCGCCGTGATCGCGGGGGTGGGGCTCGTGGCGGGGGCGTTCGCGGGCCTGCGCCCGGCACGACGGGCAGCACGTCTGGACGTGCTGCACGCCATCGCGTCAGAGTAGTGAACTCGCCTCTGGGGCTGCGCCCCCGGTCCCCCGGCCCCCCGGTCCTCAAACGCCGGACGGGCTTGGAGATTTCGCCTGCGGGCCGGTGGGGGCGGGTCGCGCAGTTCCCCGCGCCCCTGAGGGGTGGGGCTGCGCCCCTGCCCCACCCCTCAGCCCGCACAGCTGCCTTTCAGC
The DNA here is from genome assembly GCF_003024195.1 of Streptomyces dioscori. Taxonomy (GTDB): domain Bacteria; phylum Actinomycetota; class Actinomycetes; order Streptomycetales; family Streptomycetaceae; genus Streptomyces; species Streptomyces dioscori. The sequence continues at coordinate 338,469 of NZ_KZ679047.1, read as the reverse complement.
CCGTCCGGCGTTTGAGGACCGGGGGTTCGGGGGCCGGCCCCCGAGGCAGGTACGGGAACGGGTAGGGGCGGCGGGGGCGAAAACCGAACCGCCACCCCCACCCACCCGCCGCGGAGCGACTGTCACCGCCCGGTCAGCCGGCAACGGCCGACCGGGCGGGAGCGTGTCCACCCCCCGGAGCCGGCGCCAGCGCATCGGCATGCTCCACCCCAACGAACCCGACCCCACCAGCCCCCGCTCCCGCCCCCGCGACAGCGGAGTACGGCGCCCGGCCGGGCAGCCCAGCCGCCGGAGACGCGGACGGAGGCGCGGACGGAGACGGAGCCGGAGCCGTGAGGGTGAACCACACGACCTTCCCCGACTCACCGTCCGCCCGCACACCCCAGCTCTCACTCACCGCGGCGACCATGGAGAGACCACGCCCGCAGGTCGCGAGAGAGGTGGCGTCCCGCACCTCGGGAAGGCGCGGGTCGCGGTCGTGCACCGAGACGGTGAGCCGGTCGACCGACAGCTCGATCTCGACGGTGCACAGCTTGTCGGGCCGGGCGTGCAGATGGACATTGGTCAACAGCTCGGTCACGCCGAGCGCGGCCCGGTCTATCAAGGGATCCAGACGCCAGTAGCGCAACTGCGCAGATACGATTCTGCGGACCTGGCCGATCCGCGACGGCAGAGCGTTGAGCTCGACCGTGCAATGTTTGCTTGGCTGGCTGATCACGGCTGCGACTCCCCGAATTGAGGTCCGGAAGAAGACGAGTGCGGATCCAGCGGGCTGCCTGCGCGCGCCGACCGCCTGCTGTCGGTGGCCGGCGGGCTGGTTCGCAGCGTTATCGCCGGTAAACCCAGAGTGACGTGACAACAGAGTGGCTCAGGAGGCGCGCTCCCGCAACTCGCGGTGATCTCGGCGGCCGGACGGACGGCGCCCTGCGCGGGGCTCAGCGCACGCGCCCCGCCGCATTGCGCACGGCCTCGATGAACCGGCGGGCCGCCGGCGGACCGGGCTCTCCGGGGGCCGGATCGTGGTCGCCGAGGGTGAGCAGATAGCGGGTGCCGTTGACGTCCGCCAGCGCCCGGTCCGCCTGGGCGAACCACGGCTTGGACGCACGGACCGCCTGCACCGGCGCGCTGTCGATCTCACTGCCGTAGCTGGTGAGCAACTCCAGCCTGCCGTCGCTGATCCGGACCTGCCCGGCCCGGGTGAGCGAACGCAGCCGCTTCCCGATCCGCACGCCTGTGGCTGTGAACTCCGGCTCCGCCATGTGCCCCGCCCCCTTGTGCGCTTCGGTCGTGCCCCGTCGTACCTGCGGTCGTGCCATACGGGGTCGTGCCCCGTCGTACCTGCGGTCGTGCCACACGGGCCGTACCCCGCCGCGCACGCCGGACTGCGCACGCCGGACTGCGTACGCCGAATCACGTACGCCGGATCGCGCCCGTAGAGCCCGTCGTGCTGCCGGGTTGAGCCCGTCGTACGTACAGCGCGGGTCCCGTTCCATTGTGCGTCCCGCCGGGACCGGCGTCCTGTGCGAGCAGTCTGCCCGCGCAGGGCGTCGAGCACCAGTACGCATCACGGGGTGGCACATGCCCTGTGGCGCACTCGCGTGAATGCGCCCCCCAAGCCCAACGCGCGCGACCGCACCAGGCGTCCCTTTGAGGTTCTCAAAGGAGTGTTTATGCAGGTGAGAAGCGTGCGCCAGGTGCCTATGATCGAGGCGTCCGACCGCGTGACCCGACGTCGGCAGCCACCTGAAGGAGCCCCGCCGTGACCACCCCACAGCAGGCCCGCCCCCATGAGCCGACGGCCACGCTCGATGTCGATCACAGCGACGCGGAGTACCGGCACTGGCTCAAAGAAGCCGTGCGGAAGGTCCAGGCCGACGCGAACAGATCGGCGGACACCCACCTCCTGCGCTTCCCGCTTCCCGAGCGCTGGGGCATCGACCTCTATCTCAAGGACGAGTCCACCCACCCCACCGGCAGCCTCAAGCACCGCCTCGCCCGCTCGCTCTTCCTGTACGGGCTGTGCAACGGCTGGATCCGGCACGGCCGCCCCGTCATCGAGGCGTCGAGCGGCTCCACGGCCGTCTCCGAGGCGTACTTCGCCAAGCTGATCGGGGTGCCGTTCATCGCCGTGATGCCCCGCACCACGAGCCCGGAGAAGTGCCGTCTGATCGAGTTCCACGGCGGCCGGTGCCACTTCGTCGACGACCCGCGGACCATGTACGCGGAGTCGGCGTCCCTCGCGGCGCAGACCGGCGGGCACTTCATGGACCAGTTCACGTACGCGGAACGGGCCACGGACTGGCGCGGCAACAACAACATCGCCGAGTCGATCTACCGCCAGCTGGAGCTGGAGCGCTACCCCGAGCCCGCGTGGATCGTGGCCACCGCGGGGACCGGCGGCACCTCGGCGACCATCGCCCGCTATGTGCACTACATGCAGTTCAACACCCGTATCTGTGTGGCCGATCCGGAGAACTCCTGTTTCTTCGAGGGCTGGACCACGGGCGACGCGGAGGTCACCACCGACTGCGGTTCACGGATCGAGGGCATCGGCCGGCCGCGGATGGAACCCAGCTTCGTACCCGGAGCCGTCGACCGGATGATGAAGGTGCCGGACGCGGCGAGCGTGGCGGCCGTGCGGGCACTGGAACAGGCCATCGGGCGCAAGGCGGGCGGTTCGACCGGCACGGGCCTGTGGAGCTCGCTGAGGATCGTCGCGGAGATGGCGGCGGCGGGACGGACCGGGAGCGTGGTCACGCTGCTGTGCGACCCCGGGGACCGCTATCTGGACAAGTACTACTCGGACACCTGGCTGGCCGGTCAGGGACTGGACATCGCGCCCTACGCGGCCACGATCGACGCGCTGCTGGCCACGGGAGTCTGGCCTGCCTGAGCGGTCGGTTCCCGGAGCGGCGCGGCTCAGTTCCCGGAGCGGCGCGGCTCAAGGGCGGCGCGGGCTCAGGCATGGCGCGGGCTCAGGCATGGCGCGGGCTCAGGCGTGGCGCGGGCCCCAGGGACGGCCCGGCCGGGGTGGCGCGGGCGTCGGCCGGCGGCGGTCGGTCCGGACGGCGGCTGTCGGCGGCCGTCAGCCGGCGTGAGTCGAGCCGATCCGCCGGTCCAGCTTCCGCACCGCGTCGCGGAACGCCCGGCCGAGACCTGTCCGGCTCACCTTCATCACCAGACGGAACGCCGCCGTGCCGTCGGCGGCCACGGTCCACTGCACCCGCGTACCGGAGCCGCCGTCCGGAGCGAGCCGCCACTCCTCGACGAGGGCGCGCACGCCGGGGGCGTTCGTCACGTCGACGCGGTACGCGTACACCTCGTGGGGCTCGGCCGCGAGGATCGTCTCCTCGAAGCAGGTGCCGCCCCTGAGTCGGATCCGCCGTCCGGAGCCGCCCTCGGACAGGTGTGCAGACGAGACGGCGGAGAACCACTCCGACCAGCCCTCGACGTCCTCGGCCAGCGCGCGGTAGACCCCCTCGGGGGACGAGGTCACCCCTCTCGCGAACACCAGCCGCACGGGAGCGGTCTCGACGAAGTCGAGTTCCACAGGCCGCAGTCGGTGAACCATGCGTACGACCTCCTCGCGGGAACGAGTCGGAAACGAGTCGGAGAGCGAGTCCTGAACGCGGCCCCACGCCAAGGAAGTTGACGGGGGAGGGTCACCATAACCGGCGGTACGTCAGATGTCTGTACCGCCCATGGGCGCCCCGGCGCCCCTACGGCCCCTCAGGTGTCCGGCGCGTCCTCGTCCTCGGGTTCGCCCGCCACCATCAGCCGCAGATGCTCGGAGATCTCCGTGCGCGCCTCGGCGGGCAGCCCGTCGTCCGTCACCAGGGTGTCGATCTGCTCCAGCGCGGCGAACGAACTCAGCCCCACCGTCCCCCACTTGGTGTGGTCCGCGACCACGACGACCCGCCGCGCCGACTGTACGAGGCGCCGGTTCGTCTCGGCCTCCGCGAGGTTCGGCGTGGACAGACCCGCCTCCACCGATATGCCGTGCACCCCGAGGAAGAGCACGTCGAAGTGGAGGGCCTCGATGGCCTGGTCGGCGACGGGACCCACCAGGGAGTCCGACGGTGTGCGTACGCCGCCCGTCAGCACGACCGTCGCCGCGCCCTGCCGCTGCCCCGAGGTGCGCTGCGCCGAGTGGAAGACGTCGGCCACCCGCACCGAGTTGGTCACCACCGTCAGGTCCGGCACGTCGAGCAGCTGATGGGCGAGCGCGTACGTCGTCGTACCGCCGGACAGCGCGATCGCCGTGCCCGGCGCCACCAGTGAGGCGGCGGCCCGCGCGATGTCCTCCTTGGCCGTCAGCTCCAGCCCCGACTTGGCCTCGAAACCCGGCTCGTGCGTACTCGCCTCGACCACCGGGACGGCGCCGCCGTGCACCTTCTCCACCACGCCCTGCCGGGCGAGCGCGTCCAGGTCGCGACGGACCGTCATGTCGGACACGCCGAGTTTCCTGGTCAGTTCGTTCACGCGGACGCCACCGCGCCGCCGGACCTCGTCCAGGATCAGAGCGCGCCGCTGCTCCGCGAGCAGGTTCTGATTCTCGCTCACGTCCGCTCCGGTTCCCTTCGCCTCGACCCGCCCGACATACCCCTGTGCAGCCCCCGTGCCGAACACCGACAAGGACGTTCCCCTCACCTGTGGACCCACCTGCGGACCAGCCTGTGGACTCACCTGTGGACCGCGGGACGCCCCATCCTCGCACGGGCCGCCGCAGGTCGCGCCACTGCCTGTGGCGGTACGCACACGTCACGCTGCCACCTCGTGTCCGGCTCTGTCACACGGATCGGGGAGATTCCGTGACGAGTGGTGCGCGCTGGGTCAGCAGAGGAGATCCTTGTATCTGGACATGACACATGTCGTACGGGCATCACGGGGGACACACAACAGTGGAGCGTCTACAGGGGCACGCCCCGACGAACGAGGCGAACGGTTCCGGGCCGCAGCAGGCGTCCGACACCGCGCTCGAACTCCTGGTCCACGGCGTCGGTGGCACGACGCCCCAGGAAATGCTGAACGATCCGCGCACGGTCCGGATCACCGGCGACGACACGGCCGCGGTCTTCCGCCGCGCCGACGACGTCGAGGCCGAGACGGACGCGACGCGCCGGCCCGCGGAGCACCAGGGCAAACCCATTCCCGAGGCGTACGTCTGGTGCAACCTCACCTCGGGCAACGGCTCCCGGGCGCTGTGGCTGCTGCTCCTGCCGTTCATGGTGGTCAACCTCGCCCACTGGATGCGGCCCACCGTGCGCGACAACCGCACGCCCGCGGTCCGCCTCTACGGCCTGCTGGTGCGCCTGGCCGGTCTGACCCTCACGGTGCTGCTGGTCGCCGCGGCCTGCGAGGTCGCCCTCGACCTGGCCGCCTGGCAGTGCGCGGGGACGCCCGACTGCGCCAGGGAGCACTCCTGGCTCGGCTTCCTGTCCCCGGCGGTCTCCGACGGCGGCTGGTGGAGCCAGCCCGGCCGCCGCCTCGCCCTCGCCGCACTGGTGCCAGCCGCGCTCACGGGCCTCCTCTGGTACCTCGCGCACCGCACCTGGAGCGCGTACGAGTCCCAGCAGCCGAGGCCGCGCGAGAACGAGCCGGAGGAGGAGGGCAGCAGGGCCGGGCTCGGCCGCCCCGGCTTCTGGTACGGACGCCGGCTGGTCGCCCGGCTGCGGGTCGCCCACACCGCCGCGGGTCTGCTGACGATCGCCGCGGCGGTAGGCGTCGCCGCGGCCCGCCACGACCGTGAGGCCGGCGGCCCGGCCGCCCTGGACGTGCTCGGGTGGCTCCTGAACGGGTCGTTCGTGCTGGGGGCGGTCTTCGTGCTATGGGTCGTCTGCAGCCGGGGCCGCAGTGAGCACCGGCTCGACCGGCGGCTCGACGCGGCCCTGGTGCGCCGGCTGCCCCTCGGCTCGCTCGCCCTGCTCGTCCTCACCCTCGTCTACGCGGGCTGGTCGCGCCCCGGGTGGAGTTCGGACCACCGGCTGTCCGGCGGCGGCGCCGCCTTCGGCACCATCGCGCTGGTCGAGTGCCTGCTCGTGATCGTCCTCGGGATCGTGGCCCACGTGCTGTACCGGGACCGGCCGGATCCCCGTACCGCGATGCGGGGCCTGGCGGGGCCCGCCGTCGCGATGCTGGCCTGCGCGCTGGGCGGGGTGATGTCCGGCGGAGTCTCCCAGCGCGTCGCAGACTGGCTGGACGGCACAGGACACACGATCGCGGGACCGCCCGTGCTGCTGACCTGGCAGGCGTCCGTCATCCCGCCCCTGCTGCTGGTCCTGTTCGTCCTCGTCGGCTGGCTGGCCCGGCGCACGGTGGTGCTGCGCCGCACCGAGACGGCCGCGGTGGAACTCGCCTACGAGGACGAGCCCAAGGACGAGTCCACCACCCGCCGGATCGCGAGCATCCGTGCCATGGCCTCCCTCACCGACCGGGCGCCCCGGATCATCGGCGTCACCTCCGTCGTGACGCTGGTCCTGGGCGGCCTGGCCGTCGCGGGAGCCCTGGCCACCGAGGACGCCCCGGGCGAGGCGGCCCGCGGTACGTACCCCGTCGTACAGGGCGCGGCCGAGACCGCGCAGGCACTCGGCTCCTGGCTCATCGGTGTCGGCTTCATACTGTTCGTCACCTGGGGCCGCCGCGCCTACAAGGACCAGACGGCCCGCCGCACCATCGGCATCCTGTGGGACGTCGGCACGTTCTGGCCGCGCGCGGCACACCCCTTCGCGCCCCCCTGCTACGCCGAGCGCGCCGTCCCCGACCTGACCTGGCGCATCGCGGGCTGGACCCGCGCCACCGGCGGCCGTCTCGTCCTCTCCGGCCACTCCCAGGGCAGCGTCCTCGCCGCCGCCGCGGCCTGGCAGCTCGAACCGGCGGTGCGCAAGCGGGTCGCGCTGCTGACCTACGGCTCACCGCTGGAGCGGCTGTACGGGCGCTGGTTCCCGGCGCACTTCGGGCCCGAGGCGCTCAGCGGACTGCACCGGGACGTCGACTGCTGGCGCAACCTCTACCGGGCCACCGACCCCATCGGCGGCCCCATGCGGCTGCCCGGCGACTGCGGCCCCCAGGTCGACCGCGAGGCCCTGGAGGACCCCCTCGCGTACTGCCGGTCGGAGAAGCACCCGCTGCCCGCCCCGATCCTCGGACACTCGGACTACCAGGCGGACCCCGTCTTCGCCGAGGAGCGGGAGAAGCTCCTCGCCCGGCTCAGGACGGACATCCCGGCCCCGCGACCGGGCACCGGCCCCGAGGAACCGGAGGGCGGCCCCCGGGCGGAACCGACGCCGGTCTAGGAGGGGCGGCCAGGTCCGACGGAAGTCCCGCCGGCCTCAGGGCAGTTCCGGCAGGTCCTCCGCGTACAGCAGGGTGAGGTCGTCCGTGCTCGTCTCGGCGAGCTGGGCGACCCGCCCCGCGTGCCGCTCCACCATCGCCTCGAAGGTCTGCCGCGCGGTACGGCCGTTGCCGAACGCGGGCCCCTTGGGGATCGCCTTGAAGTACTCGATCAGTGCCTGGTCCGCGCCCGGCGCGAGCCGGTACTCGTGTTCGTCCGCCTGCTGTTCCACGATCCGCAGCAGTTCCTCGGCGCCGTAGTCGTTGAAGGTGATGGTCCGTGAGAAACGGGACGCCACACCGGGGTTGACCGAAAGGAAGCGCTCCATCTCGGCCGTGTAGCCCGCGACGATCACCACCACCGCCTCCCGGTGGTCCTCCATGAGCTTCACCAGGGTGTCGATCGCCTCGCGGCCGAAGTCGCGCCCCGAGTCCTCCGGCGACAGCGCGTACGCCTCGTCGATGAACAGGACGCCGCCGCGTGCCTTGTCGAACGCCTCCTGCGTACGGATCGCCGTGGAGCCGATGTGCTCGCCGACCAGGTCCACTCGGGACACCTCGACGAGATGCCCCTTCTCCAGGACGCCGAGGGAGGCCAGGATCTCGCCGTACAGGCGGGCGACCGTCGTCTTGCCGGTGCCGGGGGAGCCGGTGAAGACGAGGTGGCGGCGGGCGGAGGCGGCCTTGAGTCCCGCCTGCTGCCGTCGGCGGCCCACCTCGATCATGTCGGTGAGCGCCCGCACCTCGCGCTTGACGCTGTCGAGGCCCACCAGCAGGTCCAGTTCGCCGAGCACGGCCTCCGAGGTGCGCGCCGGCCGCTCGGGCTCCGCGGCGGCGATCAGCGGCTCCTGCTCGGTGACACGCTGGCCCGGGATGGCCCCCAGCAGGCCCGAGGACTGCCCCGCGGTCTGTACGGCGGGTTCCGGGGCCGGGGTCCGCACGTGGGCGCTCTCGTCGCTCGTGCAGTCCTCGACCAGCGGCCCGGTGCCGGACGCCTGGTCGCCCCCGGCGTCGGCGAACTCGTAACCACCGCGCGCGCAGCGCTCCGTACGGCACTTCTTCAGGGTGGCGCGGCAGCCGTCTATGACGTGGAAGCCGTACCCGCCGCTGCCCGTCACCCGGCAGCCGTGGAAGCTGCCGCGACCGCCGGCCGACACGTAGAAACCCGCCTCCGCGGGCGAGGTGACGGTGCACCGCTCGATCGTGGGATCGGCGCCCTTGGTGACGATCACGCCCGTCTGCGTGCCGTCGATCGTGCAGGCGGAGAGGGTCCCGCCGCTGCCGTGGTCGCGGAACCAGGCGCCCGTCGCCGCGTCCCGGATCCGGCAGTCGTCGAGCTGCGCGGTGGCGCCGTCGCTCACCGACACGGCCGTGTTGCGGACCTGGCTGATGTCACTGTCGACGACGTCCGCGCGCGAGCCGCGGTCGAGCACGAACAGGGCGTCCGGCACGTCGTGCACCCGGCACGATTCGAGGACGACCGTCGCGCCGTCGCTGACCCACACCGCGGGGTAGTCGCCCGTACTGTCGTGGATCTCGCACTGGTTGGCGTCCACGCGCGTGCCGGGATCCCAGACCGACAGACCGTTGCGGCCGAACTGGCGCACGGTGGACCGCGTCATGGTGAGGACCGAGCGGGAGCGCAGGTCGACCGCGTTCTCCGGGATGTCGTGGATACGGCAGTCGGCGAGCGTCAGCACGGCGTCCGTGTCGAGCGTGACACCGTCCGACGTCGTGCGGTGCACATCGCAGTCCGTGAGATGCGCCGTGGCCCGCGCGGAGATCTGTACGCCGCTGCCCCTGACCTCGTAGACCTCGCAGCCCACCGCTTCGAGGGCGGACTGCTCGCCGGTCACCGACAGGCCCGCGCCCGCCGTGTGGTGCACCCGGCAGCGCTCAAGACGCGGATGGGCGCCGCCGCGCACCGAGATGCCCGACTGGCCGGCGGCCACGACCTCGCACTCCTCGAAGACCCCGCCCCCGCCGTCGAGCACGGAGATGCCGACGCCCGCCGGATTGTCCACCGTGCAGCGCCGCACCGTCGGGCGCGCGCCGCCGCGCACCTCGATGCCGGCCGCGGACCGGGTGACGATCCGGATGTCCATGAGCTCCGGGGTGCCCTCCTCGACGAGCAGCGCGGGCGCGGCCGAGTCCTGGCCCTCCACGAGCAGGTCCTGGACCACGGCGGAGGCACGTACGGTCAGCGGCACGCCGTCGACGGGCGCGATGCGCACGGAACCGGCCGATCCCTCGGGGCCGCGCAGCGTCACCGCCCGCTCTATGACGAGGTTCTCCCGGTAGGTCCCGGCGGCGATGGTGAGCACGTCACCGTCGGCCGCGGCCTCCAGGGCGGCGGCGAGCGATGCGTACTCACCTGTGCGGCGCCGCCACCGCGACGTGCCGGTGTGCGTCACCTGGACCGTGCCCTGTGCCATGGCGCTGCTGTGCCCCCACCTCGTCGTACGCGGGTCCTGAGAAGCCGTGTTCCCAGCGCCTGGCCGTCAACTCGGCTCACGGGGAACGGGAAACAGCCTCTCATGACGGTGCCGAACACCTCGGCCGGTCCACCGTAGCGTGCGCGGGGCCGCGCGGTTGACCGGAGCGGGGAGGCCGTCAGCTGCCCGTGCCCGTCCTGCCCCAGTCCGGCCCCGCCTGGGACCACGCCTGGTCCCAGCGGTCGTACCTGCGCCGCACCATGCGCCAGACCAGCAGACGCCGGGTGCCCTCGACGAGACCCGCGCAGGCGGCGGCCGTGCCGAACCCGGCGAGTACGGCGTGAGTGGCGGCGGTCGCGGTGTCCAGTGGCCGGCCCACTATTCGGCCCTGTCCGTCCGTCCACACCGTGAAGTGGTCGCCTCGATCGGGGGTCCTGAGGGCCGCCATGGCCGTGCCCCGGCGCGCGGTGCCGTCCGGTGCCGTCCAGCGGGCCAGCACCCGGCTGTGGGAGTCCCGTCCGGAGGCCGTCTCGGGGTCGGGGTCCAGCGGAGTGCGGTCCGACTTTCTGATGACGGTCGCGACCACCGGGTGGTGGCTCTCCCGCTGCTCTCGCACGGACCGCTGCAGGGCGTCCCCGGCGATCCCGCCGACCAGCACACCGACCAGGGGCGCGGCGACGAGGATCAGCACAAGTGCCCCCAGCGCCAGCCACGCCTCGCAGAGATCCGTCGTACGCCGAAGCGGGTTGTGCCGCCAGCGCCAGATTCCCCGGATTGCCCGCACCGCTCCGCACCCCCCTCCGCGTCCGTGATAACCCCCCTCGGAGCCGTTCACGCGCGCGGCCGGGCAAGAGAGAGGCACATCACCTCTCCTGCCGGCCTCTCATGAACTTCTCACACGGACTCAACGGCTGTGCCCGGCGTGGGTGTTCCCCGGGCGAAGGCCTATTCGAGGATCCGCACCGGGTCGCCCACCCGGACCGAGCCGGGGGACTCCGGTACGAGATTCTGCCCGAAGACCAGCTTGTCGCCGAAACGGCGGTGCCGGGCGAGGGTGCGCAGCGGCTCCCTGCCGCGCTCGGCCGTCGTCTGGTCGGTGGTGGTCACGACACAGCGCCCGCACATCTTGGCGACGCGCAGGACGACCTCGCCGACGGCGATCCGGGACCAGCCGTCCTCGGCCCAGGGCGCGGTGCCGTCGACCACGATGTTCGGCCGGAAGCGGTTCATGGGGAGCGGGCCCTCTTCGGGCCGGTCGCCCTGTGCGATCAGGGTGTTCAGGGCATCGAGCGAGGCGAGCGTGGTGACGAGCAGGGGGTAGCCGTCCGCGAAGCTGACCGTCTCGCCCGGCCGCGCGAACCGCGGGTCGACGGGTCTGCGGGTGGCCGGGTCGTCGAGATGCACGAGCCGCACGGCGACGCCGAGGAAGCCGCTGAACCAGACGTCCGCCATGACCCCGGCGGGGACCGCCTCCACCTTGTCGTTCCAGATCTCCACCGTCGTGGTGCCGCCCGGTTCGGGCACGGGGACGGTCAGTGGCTCCCGGCCGGGCGCGGACACCAGGATCGCGCCGCCGGCCTGCGCCTTGACGCGGACCAACGCCATCCGCGGTCGCGCGCGTTGAGTGATGATCCGGTTCTTGTCGTCGGTCAGCACCCAGCGCCGGTCGCCCGCCGGACCCCATGGCTCCACGACGGCCTCGTGCGGGTCGTACCCCGCGGCCGCCTTCAGCGGGTAGACGTGGATCGAGTGCAGTACCGGCTTCGACATGAGGTCATCCTGCCGGAGGGCTCGGACAACCTCCGCCGCATCACCCTCAGTAGCCGCGGTACTGCTGGTTGTTGTACGGGTCCTGGTACGGCGCCGGAGCGGGGCGCGGGGCCGCCGGGGCGGGCCGCGGCGCTGCCGGACGCATCGCCTCGTAGCCCGTGCCGCCGCCGTTCATCGGGCGCTGCTGCTGCGGCGCCTGGGGGCCCGGGTAGCCGCGCGGCGCGCCGCCCTGCTGCGGGATGTAAGGAGCCGCGGCCTGCTGCAGCGGAGCCGGTTGCTGGGCCTGGGGGTAGCCGTACTGGGGAGCCTGTGGGGAAGGCGCGGCGGGCAGAGCGGGCAGCGCCGACGGGAGCGCGGGCAGGTTCCCGCCCGTGTCGTACGCCGCGGGAACCCGGATCGGGGCGATCTGCGGGGTGCCCCGTTCGGCCACGAGGGAGTCGTAGATCGGGGTGTCCGGGAAGGAGGCGGAGTAGTAACCGCCGCCATAGGTGGAGCGGGGGGAGGTCATGGCACATAAGTTAAGCCCACGATCTGCCGGTTGGGGAGACCGATAAGAGGGTTGTTTTCCGTGTCGGCAGTGACGCGGGACCCCCAATGTGAGCGAACTTGGCGAAAAAGGGCAGCGGAGACTGCCAGGATCGTGTAAAGGCCGAGTTCCGGAGGGGTTACCCACGGGTCGGCCGCCGATCTTCCGGGCCCGGTCATGGGCGTTCGCCGCTCGGGGGATTAGGTTGGCGCAGAACGGGCGAACGGACCGAGTCGCGGTCGTCGCGGAGACACCGATGGGGGCGGACATGTCAATGCCTAAAGGATCGAACGTTCCGGTGCCGACGACGGGACTGCGTGTCGAACTGGGCTGGCGCACGGGCCCCGGAGTGCCCGACGCGGACGCCTCGGCGCTGCTGCTGGCGTCCGGGAAGGTCCGCTCCGACCAGGACTTCGTGTTCTACAACCAGCCGGCGCACTCCTCCGGCGCGGTGCGCCACGAGGGCAAACGCAACGCCGGCGGCCAGGTGAACGACACGCTGTTCGTCGACCTCGCGCGCGTGGAGCCCGGAATCGAGACGGTGGTCCTCGCCGCCTCCTCCGACGGCGGCACGTTCGGACAGGTCCCCGGGCTCTACATCCGGGTCCTCGACGCACAGCAGGGCACGGAGGTCGCGCGCTTCGACAGCGAGGGCGCGAGCGTCGAGACCGCCTTCGTGCTCGGCGAGTTCTACCGCAGACAGGGCGCCTGGAAGTTCCGCGCCGTCGGACAGGGCTACGACAGCGGACTCATGGGACTGGCCACGGACTTCGGGATCACCGTCGACGAGCCGCAGCAGCAGGCGCCGCCCGCTCCCGTCGCCCCGCCGGTCACGGCCACTCCGCCCCCGGCCCCCGTCGCCCCGCCCGTCACCGCGCCCCGGCCGATGACACCCCCGCCCGCTCCTCCGGCACCCCCCGCCCAGCCCGCGGCCCCCGTACGCCTGACCAAGGTCACGCTCACCAAGGACGCCCCGTCCGTCTCGCTGACCAAGCAGGGCGGCACCTCGGGCGTGATGCGCGTGAACCTCAACTGGACGGTGCGCAAGCAGTTCTCGGGATGGCAGGCCAAGCTGGGCCGGGCCATCGCCATGCACGCGGACCTCGACCTCGACCTGTGCGCCCTCTACGAATTGTCCGACGGCAGCAAGGGTGTCGTCCAGGCCCTGGGCAACGCCTTCGGAGCGCTGCACCAACCCCCGTTCATCCACCTCGACGGCGACGACCGGACCGGCGCGTCGTCCAGCGGCGAGAACATCAGCGTCAACCTCGACCACATCCGGGACTTCCGCCGCATCCTCATCTTCGTGACCATCTACGAAGGGGCGCGTTCCTTCGCCGACCTGGACGCCTCGGTGACCCTCCAGCCGCTGCACGGCGCACCCGTCGACTTCTCGCTCGGCGAGTGCACCGTGCCCTCCACGGTGTGCGCGCTCGCCCTCATCACGAACACCGGCACCGACCTCGTGGTCCAGCGCGAGGCACGCTTCCTCGTCCCCGACCGTGGCGTGAGCCCGCAGCGCACCGTCGACTACGCCTACGGCTGGGGCATGAACTGGACCCCGGGCAGGAAGTGAGCCGACGCGCCGCGCCCGCTCAGGGGCCGGGCGCCGCGTCGGGACGGGCGTAGGTGCGGCCCTTCCAGGCCGCGCCGCGCCCCCTGTAGTGCTGCACCGCGGAATCCACCGTCATGAAGAGGTACATCAGGGCCGTGAACGGCAGCAGAGGGGCGAGCGCGAGCGGCTGCCGGTAGTACCGCAGCATCGGCAGATACGTCCCGGCCATGACCAGCCACGCCAGTCCGCCGGCCGCCGCCGCCAGGTGGGCGCCCGTCACGAGACCCACGACGAGCGCCACCGGCGGCACCAGATACACCACCGCGAGACCCGCCACCGTGCCGGCCAGCACCAGCGGGTTGTGCCGCAGCTGGGCGTACGCGCTGCGTGAGACCATCCGCCACAGATCGTGCAGCCGCGGATAGGGACGCACGCTGTCCACACGCTCGGCGAGCCCCAGCCAGATGCGTCCTCCGGAGCCCTTCACCGCCCTCGCCATCGCCACGTCGTCGATGACGGCCTGCCCGATGGCGTCCGGAATCCGGGCCCGCTCGGCGGCCGTGGCACGCAGCAGGACGCAGCCCCCCGCGGCGGCGGCGGTCCGCGAGCCCTTCACGGCGATCCACCGGAACGGATACAGCTGCGCGAAGAAGTACACGAACGCGGGCACCACGAGCCGCTCCCAGACGCTCTCCACACGCAGCCGGGCCATCTGGGAGACGAGATCGAAGTCCCCGGTCACGGCCGAGGCCACCAACTCCCGCAGACTGTCCGGCGCATGGGCGATGTCCGCGTCCGTGAGCAGCAGATACTCGGGCCCACGCGCGCGTGCCAGGCCGATGCCGTGCCGCACCGCCCAGAGCTTGCCGGTCCAGCCGGCCGGCGGCTCCCCGGGCGAGCCGACGGTCAGCGGCAGCCCGCCGTGCCGCCGCCCCAGCTCACGGGCCAGCTCCCCGGTGCCGTCCGAACTGCCGTCGTCGACGAGGAAGATCTCCGCCCGCCCCGGATACTCCTGCGCGAGCAGCGAGGGCAGGCTCTCGGACAGGACGGCGGCCTCGTCGCGCGCCGGTACGACGACACACACCGACGGCCAGCTCTCCGGCTCCCCTCGCGGCGGCAGCCGCAGGTCCGTACGCCAGAAGAAGCCCTGGCCGAGCAGCAGCCACAGCCAGGCGGCCAGCGATCCGACAGCGGTCCACACAAGGGCGCTCACCCGCCGCAGTCTGCCCCACCACTGCGGCCCGCCGAGCCGGATCCACTATGGTGACCGGGTGAAGATCGCGCTCATGGACTCCGGAATCGGACTGCTCGCGGCAGCCGCCGCGGTACGTCGGCTGCGCCCCGACGCGGAGCTCGTTCTCTCCTCGGACCCCGGCAGCATGCCCTGGGGACCCCGCACGCCCGAGGACGTGACCGCGCGCGCCCTCGCCGTCGCCGAGGCCGCCGCCGCGCACCGGCCCGACGCCCTGATCGTGGCCTGCAACACCGCGTCCGTGCACGCCCTGCCCGCCCTGCGGGCCCGCCTGGAACCGGGGATTCCCGTCATCGGCACGGTCCCCGCGATCAAGCCGGCCGCCGCGGGCGGCGGACCCTTCGCGATCTGGGCCACGCCCGCCACCACCGGCAGCCCCTACCAGCGCGGCCTCATCCGAGAGTTCGCCGACGGGGCGAGCGTCACCGAGGTGCCCTGCCCCGGCCTCGCGGACGCCGTCGAGCACGCCGACCAGGCCGCCATCGACGCCGCGATCGCCGCGGCCGCGGCGCGTACACCCGACGACGTAACGACCGTCGTCCTGGGCTGCACCCATTACGAACTGGTCGCCGAGCGCATCCGCGCCGCCGTGCAGCGGCCCGGCACGGCACCGCTCGTCCTGCACGGCTCGGCCGGCGCCGTGGCCGCCCAGGCACTGCGCCGCACCGGCGAGACGGCGGCCCCGCAGGCACCCGACCAGGGCACGCTCACCGTGCTGCTCGGCGGCCGGGAGGGCGTCCTGCCCGCCACCGCGCTGACGTACGACGAGGGCCGGCTGCTCCAGGCGGTCAGCCCCGCCCGCTGACCCGCCCACCGAGCCGCCAGCGCCCCGAGCGGCTGCCCGAGCGCGCGGCGGCGCTCGTCCGGCGGAGGGTTCGCCTCCACGCGCGACGGTCACGGTCCGCGATCAGGTGCCCTCTCTGCGGAACGTGAGTACGCTCATTGGCATGACGGACCACCCCCACGGCGAACAGGGCGCTGCCGACGCCCCGCATACCGAGGTCTGGCACGGTCGCGCGTCCAACCGTATGCAGTGGCTGCTCGCGAGCATCGGAGCCGCCTGCCTGGCGCTGGGCATCCAGCTGGCCGTCGACTCGACGTGGACGTCGGGCATCGCCGCCCTCGCCATGTCGGTGGTCGGCTGCATCGCGGCGGGGCTTCTCGTCCTCTTCGGGACGCTGGCGTTCGTGCATGTGGCCGTGAAGGTCGACAAGGAGTGCCTCGAAGTGCGCTGCGGCCACATGGGTGTCCCGCGCCGCCGCATCCCGCTGTCGCACATCACGGGAGCCGACTTCGCGCCCCGGGTCACCCCGCGCCACTGGGGTGGCTGGGGCTACCGCTGGCGCCCCGACCAGGGCACCGCCGTGGTCGTACGACGCGGCGAGGGGCTGGTGCTCCTCCTGGGCGACGGGCACACGTTCACCATCACGGTGGACAACGCGGAAGCGGCCGTGCGAGTGATCCGCGACCGGCTGCGGGTCGCCGCCCTGGGCCGGCCCCGCTGACGACGTAAACACCGTCCCGTCCGGACCTGCTGTCCAGGTCCGGACCTGCTGTCCCTTCTGGGCCTGCTGTCCCTTCCGGAACCGTCCTCCCGTCCGCGTCCGTCGGCTACCCCGTGGAGACGGTCGGCACGGTCGGTACGGTCGGTGCAGGGCGTGCTGTGGCCAGGCCCGCGAGCAGGCCCGCGCCCGCCGTGACCGTGGTGAAGCTCAGGGCGTTGCCGACCGAGGCGATCGCGGCGAGCGCCGTCAGGGCGGCGCCCGCGGTGAGCACGACCGGCGTGGGGCGCGGTGACCTCCACAGGGCGTAGAGGACCCAGCCGAACACCGCGGCGAGCAGGACCACGCCCAGGATTCCCTGCTCGGCGGCCTGCTGGAACGGTGCCGAGTGGGGTTTGCCGTCGGGCGGCAGCGTCTGGGTGACGGTCGGGCTCAGCTCCGCGAAGCGTCCGGGGCCGATGCCCAGCCCCGGTTCCCGGGCCGCCATGTCGAGCGCGTCGTGCCACAGCAGTACGCGGTGCTGGGTGAGCTGCCCCTCCAGGGACGAGGTCAGACCGTCCGGCAGTACGTCCTCCGCGGTCGCCCAGGTCGCGCCGGTCACCAGGGCCGCGGCGAGCGCGAGACCGCCGAGCCCCACGGCACGGCGGCGCATACGGTCGGCGGCGAGCGAGCAGAGCAGCACTCCCAGACAGGCCACGAAGCCCGACGTCGACCCCAGGACGGCCGCGGTGACCGCGATACCGGCGGCCAGCAGCCGCAGGGCGAGCCGCAGTCCCGGCGGGCGGGCCGCCCAGGCCGCACAGCACGCGGCCCCCGCGGAGAGGGTGAGCAGCGCGGCGGTCGCGCCGGTCTGGCCCAGCGGTGAGGTCACCTGGCTGCCCGGATTGATGTGCGGGGCCGCCACGGCGAGCCCGAGTCCGGCGAACGCGCCCGCGCCGGGCACGGCGACCGGCAGCAGCTCTCCGCAGATCCGCCCCACCGCGTAGCCGGCGGCCACGGCGAGCACCGCGAGCAGGACCCCCTCGGGACGCCCGCCGTGCACCGCGGCGGTGATCAGGGACCAGGCCGCGCACGCGCCGAGCACGACGACGCCCGTCGCGTCCGAGGCGCTGCGTCTGTCGTGTGCCGACGCCGGACCGGTCGCCGAAGTCATCCCCGTGGACCCCACCCCGACGCCCCCCGACCTGTGACGGGCCCCGACCGCCCGGCCGGAAACGGCCCGTACGTCGAAGGCTCCGGCACACCGTAACGGGTGATGCGCCGGTTTGTGGACGAGTTGCGCAGAAACGATGCGGCAAGTGAGGGGCAAGTGCCCGGTCGGTACCTCCGCGCCACCGCCTCAGTACGCGGCGGGGGCCCGGCCGGGAGCCGGGGCCGCGCTGTCGGCGCCGTGGTCACGCGCCGTAGACTCCCGGGGTGACCGCCACAGCGACCCCCGTAGACGAGCCGGAACAGCTCGACCCGCAGGACCGGCCCGTTTCGCGCACGGTTCGCCTGGCGCGACGGCTGCTTCCGGCCGCCGCCGCGGCACTCTCCGGGGTGCTGCTTTACGTCAGTTTCCCGCCGCGCACCCTGTGGTGGCTGGCCCTGCCGGCCTTCGCGATCCTCGCCTGGTGCCTGCACGGCCGCACCTGGAAGGCGGCCCTCGGCCTCGGCTACCTCTTCGGCCTCGGCTTCCTGCTGCCGCTGCTCGTCTGGACCGGCGTCGAGGTCGGTCCCGGACCATGGCTGGCGCTCGTCGTCATCGAAGCGGTGTACGTCGCACTCGTCGGCGCCGGTATAGCGGCTGTGTCGAAGCTGCCCGGCCGGCCGCTGTGGGCGGCGGCCCTGTGGATCGCCGGTGAGGCGGCACGCGCGCGCGTGCCGTTCGGCGGCTTCCCCTGGGGCAAGATCGCCTTCGGTCAGGCCGACGGGGTGTTCCTGCCGCTCGCGGCGGTGGGCGGCACCCCCGTGCTCGGTTTCGCGGTCGTCCTGTGCGGCTTCGGCCTGTACGAGACCGTCCGCCTGGGCCTCGAAGCGCGGCGCACCCGTGTCGTGCGCCGGGGGGCCGCCGCGGTGGCCCTGGTCAGTCTCGTCCTCCCCGTCGCGGGCGCCTTCGCCGCACGCTCCCTGGTCAGTGACAGCGCCGAGGACGGCACCGCGACCGTCGCCGTCGTCCAGGGCAACGTCCCGCGCGCGGGACTCGACTTCAACTCCCAGCGCCGTGCCGTCCTCGACCACCACGCACGCGAGACCGAGCGGCTGGCCGCGCGGGTCAAGGCGGGCAAGGTGGCCCAGCCCGACTTCGTGCTCTGGCCGGAGAACTCCTCCGACATCGACCCCTTCCGCAACCCCGACGCCTACGCCGTGATCGACAAGGCGGCCAGGGCGATCGGCGCGCCCATCTCGGTCGGCGGCGTCGTGGAGAAGGACGGCAAGCTCTACAACGAGCAGATCCTGTGGGACCCGGTGAAGGGCCCCGGCGCCACCTACGACAAGCGACAGGTCCAGCCGTTCGGCGAGTACCTCCCGATGCGCTCGCTCCTGGGCGCCATCAACGAGAACTGGACCTCCATGGTCCGCCAGGACTTCAGCCGGGGCGACAAGCCGGGCGTGTTCACCATGGCGGGCACCCAGGTAGGCCTCGCGACCTGCTACGAGGCCGCCTTCGACTGGGCCGTGCGTGACACCGTCACCCACGGCGCCCAGATCATCTCCGTACCGAGCAACAACGCCACGTTCGACCGCAGCGAGATGACCTACCAGCAGCTCGCCATGTCCCGCATCCGGGCCGTCGAGCACAGCCGGACCGTCACCGTCCCGGTGACCAGCGGCGTCAGCGCCATGATCATGCCGGACGGGGAGATCACCCAGCGCACCGGGATGTTCGTCGCCGACTCCCTCGTCCAGAAGGTGCCGCTGCGGTCCTCCGAGACGCCCGCCACCCGCTTCGGCATCGCGCCCGAGATGGTGCTGGTCCTGATCGCCGCGGGCGGACTCGGCTGGGCGGTGGCGTCGGCCGCGCGCGGACGTTCCCAGCGCGGCGGTCGGAACGCGGCAGAGTGACGTGACCGGCCCGTTAGGGTCGGTCCATGGCTACTCCTGACTTCATCCGTACGATCCGGGCCAGCGCCGGACAGCAGTTGCTGTGGCTTCCCGGAGTCACCGCCGTCGTCTTCGACGACGAGGGCAGAGTCCTGCTCGGGCGCCGGGTCGACACCGGCAGGTGGGCCGTCATCGCCGGGATGTCGGAGCCGGGGGAGCAGCCCGCGGCCTGCGCCGTGCGGGAGGTCTACGAGGAGACGGGCGTCCGGTGCGTCGCCGAGCGCGTCGTCCTCGTCCAGGCCTTGAAGCCGATCACGTACCCGAACGGCGACATCTGTCAGTTCATGGACATCACCATCCGGTGCCGGGCCGTCGGCGGCGAGGCCCGTGTCAACGACGACGAGTCGCTGGAGGTCGCCTGGTTCGCCGTGGACGCGCTGCCGGAGCTGAACGAGCACGGTCTGGTCCGGATCAAACAGGCGCTGTCCGACGAGCCCACGTGGTTCGACCCCACGACCTGAGGGTGAAGTGTGGGTTGTGACCACATGGGTCGAGCTGGAGGGGCCCCCTAGGGTCGGAGCATGACCGCGCGCAGCGTCCTCGCAGGCTCCCAGGCCCCCTCCTTCGACCTCGGCGGCCGTACCGCCCTCGTCACCGGCGCCGCAGGCGGCATCGGCCGCGCGTGCGCGCTGCGGCTCGCCGCCGCCGGCGCGAAGGTGCGGGCGGTCGACCGGCAGGCCGAGGGACTGGAGACACTCGCCGAACAGGCCCGCGGCCTCGCGGGAACCGTCGAGCCGCACCTCCTCGACCTCACCGACCTGGACGCGGCGGAGTCCGCCGCGGCGGGCACCGACATCCTCGTCAACAACGCCGGACTTCAACTGGTGCGCCCCATCGAGGACTTCCCGCCCGACATCTTCCACACCGTGCTGACCGTGATGCTGGAGGCACCGTTCCGGCTCATCCGCGGGGCGCTGCCGCACATGTACGGGCAAGGGTGGGGCCGCATCGTCAATGTGTCCTCCGTCCATGGGCTGCGCGCCTCCGCCTTCAAGTCGGCCTATGTGGCGGCAAAACACGGTCTTGAGGGCCTCTCCAAGACAGCGGCGCTCGAAGGCGCCCCCCATGGAGTCACCTCGAACTGTGTGAACCCCGCCTATGTGCGTACACCCCTGGTCGAGAAACAGCTCACCGACCAGGCGGCGGCCCACGGCATACCGCGGGAGCGGGTACTGACGGAGATCCTGCTGCAGGACAGTGCCGTCAAACGCCTCATCGAGCCCGAGGAGGTCGCCGAGGCCGTGGCGTATCTGTGCGGCCCCGCCGCGTCCTTCGTCACCGGCACCTCGCTGGTGCTCGACGGCGGCTGGACCGCGCACTGAGCGGTGAGTTATCCACAGGGCTGGTCAGGGTGTCGGTGCGACGGGTAATCCTGGTGGACATGTTCCGTGATCAATCGAAGTCGGCCGGGCGCTCCGAGACGAGCGCGGAGACGCCGTTCCTGAAACTGCTGGCCAGGGGCGCGTCCGCAGACGCGTACGAGCAGCCGGTGCTGCTCGCCCGTGCGGACGGCACGGCCGCCGGCCGGATCGCCGCGCTGGAGGACGCCAAGGCGCTCGCCCTGCGCGTGCGCTCGGAGATGGAGGGACGCCGCAGACGCGAGGCCGAACTGTCCGCGCTCTTCGAGACGGCCCATGACCTGGCGGGACTGCGCGACCTCGACGCCGTGCTCCAGGCGATCGTGCAGCGCGCCCGCTCGCTGCTGAGCACGGACGTCGCGTACCTCAGCCTGAACGACCCGGCGCGTGGCGACACGTACATGCGGGTCACCGAGGGCTCGGTCGCGGCGCGCTTCCAGCAGCTGCGCCTGGGCATGGGGGAGGGGCTCGGCGGACTCGTCGCCCAGACGGCCCGCCCCTACGTCACGGACGACTACTTCCGGGACGACCGCTTCCGGCACACGCTGACGATCGACACGGGGGTAAGGGACGAGGGGCTGGTGGCGATCCTCGGCGTGCCCCTCGCACTCGGCCCGCACGTCATCGGCGTGCTCTTCGCCGCCGACCGCCGCGCACGGGTCTTCGAGCGGCAGGAGATCGCGCTGCTCGGCTCGTTCGCGGCCCTGGCGGCGGCCGCCATCGACGCCGCGAACCTGCTCACCGAGACCCGTCAGACACTGGCCGACCTGGAGCGGGCCAACGAGATCATCGGAGACCGCAGCGGGGTCATCGAGCGGGCCTCGGACGTCCACGACCGGCTCGCCGAGCTCGTTCTGCGGGGCGGCGGGGTCCACGACGTGTCGGCCGCGGTCTCCCAGGTCCTCGACGGCACCGTCCGCTTCGCCGACGCGGGAGCGGCACCCGGCGACGCGGTCGAGGTGTCACGGGCCGAGGGCCACGCCGTCCGCCACGGGGACGACTGGGTGGCGGCCGTCGCCGCCGGCGGCGAACTGCTCGGCGCGCTGGTGCTGGACGGCCAGCCCGGACTCGACCCCGTCGACCAGCGCACCCTGGAGCGCGCCGCCATGGTCACCTCGCTCCTGCTGCTGGCCCGGCGGTCGGCAGCCGAGGCCGAACAGCGCGTCCGCGGCGAGCTGCTGGACGATCTGCTCGACGCCCGCGACCGCGACCCCCGGCTGCTGCGCGAGCGCGCGGCCCGGTTCGACGCCGACCTCGACTCCGTCCATGTGGTGCTCGCCGCCCGTCTGGACAGCCCGGTGGCGGACGCCGACCAGGAGGCGGCGGCCCGGCGCAGACTGTGGTCCGCGGCATCCCACCTCGCGGCCACCCGGCAGGGACTCGCCGCGGCCCGCGACGGAGGCACCGTCCTGCTGTTGCCTCTCGGCCGCGGCGACACGGCGACGGAGCTGGCCCGCCGTACGGCGAGAGACCTGGGCACGGCCGTCCACGAGGCGGTCACCGTTGGGGCTTCCGCGCCTGTCCGGGATCTCGCGGCGCGCCCGGAGACCGTGGCCGAGGCCTACGCAGAGGGGCAGCGGTGCCTCGACGCGCTGCGGCTCCTCGGCCGCGCGGGGGACGGAGCCGCCGCCGAGGACTTCGGGTTCCTGGGACTGCTGCTGGCCGGGAGCCGGGACATCCCCGGCTTCGTCGAGCGGACCATCGGCCAGGTCGTCACGTACGACGAGAAGCGCGGCACGGATCTCCTGCGCACCCTCGACGCCTACTTCGCGTGCGGGATGAGCCCGGCACGTACCAAGGACGAGCTGCACGTCCACGTCAACACGGTCGCGCAGCGTCTGGAGCGGGTGGGCCGGCTGCTCGGACCCGAGTGGCAGAGCCCGGCCCGCGCGCTGGAGATCCAGCTCGCCCTGCGGCTGCACCGGTTGTCGTCCTCGGCGTCCCCCGGACAGCACTGACCCCCGCGCGCGGCAGGCGCGCGGGGGCCGGTCGCCGAAGAACGGCCGGAAACGCCCAGCGGGTGTTCAGACGGTACGGGCGTCCGCGGGACGGGAGTCGTTCGCGGCCTCCGCGCCCGGCAGCGCGACACCGGACGGCCCGGTTCCAGCCCCCGCCTCCGCCGCATCCGCCGCCCCCGCCTCCCCGTCGACGTCCGCGAGGTCGCGGTGGCGGGTCTCCTTCGCCACCCCCACGGCGATCAGGGTCAGCACCGCCGCCCCGATCACGTACAGGGCGATCGGCGTGGAGCTGTCGTAGTCCGCCAGCAGCGCCGTCGCGATGAGCGGTGCGGGCGCACCCGCGGCGACCGACGAGAACTGCGCGCCGATCGAGGCCCCGGAGTACCGCATGCGCGTCGCGAACATCTCCGAGAAGAACGCGGCCTGCGGCGCGTACATGGCTCCGTGCAGGACCAGGCCCACGGTCACGGCGAGGATCAGGTTGCCGAAACTCCCCGTGTCGATGAGCGCGAAGAACGGGAACATCCACAGCCCGATACCGGCCGCGCCCAGCAGGTACACCGGCCGGCGGCCGACCCGGTCGGACAGGGCGCCCCACGCCGGTATCGCCGCGAAGTGCACGGCGGACGCGATGAGCACCGCGTTCAGCGCGGTCTGCTTGGACAGTCCGGTGGACGTGGTGGCGTACACGAGGATGAACGCGGTGATCACGTAGTAGCTGATGTTCTCCGCCATGCGCGCGCCCATCGCGATGAGGACGTCCCGCCAGTGGTACCGCAGCACGGAGACCAGCGGCAGCTTCTCCGCGGCACCGTCCTGAACGGACTTGCGCGCCTCGGCCTGGGCCAGGGCGGCCTTGAAGACGGGTGATTCGTCGACGGAGAGACGAATCCACAGACCGACCATGACGAGCACGCCCGAGAGCAGGAAGGGAATGCGCCAGCCCCACGCCGTGAACTGGGCGTCCGAGAGCACGGCGGTCAGCAGCGACAGCACACCCGTCGCCAGCAGCTGCCCGGCGGGCGCCCCGGTCTGCGGCCACGAGGCCCAGAAACCGCGTCGCCGCGCGTCGCCGTGCTCCGACACCAGCAGTACGGCGCCGCCCCACTCCCCGCCCAGCGCGAAGCCCTGCACCAGGCGCAGCACGGTCAGCAGCACCGGGGCCGCCGTACCGATGGTCGCGTGCGTGGGCAGCAGGCCGATCGCGAAGGTCGCCCCGCCCATCAGCAGCAGACTCAGGACCAGCAGCTTCTTGCGTCCGAGCCGGTCGCCGTAGTGCCCGAAGACCAGCGCCCCGAGCGGCCGGGCGGCGAACCCCACCGCGTACGTCAGAAAGGACAGCAGGGTCCCGACGAGCGGGTCGGAGCCCGGGAAGAAGAGCTTGTTGAAGACGAGCGCGGCGGCGGATCCGTAGAGGAAGAAGTCGTACCACTCGATGGTGGTGCCGATCAGGCTCGCGGCGACGATGCGCTTGAGGCTGCTGGGTGGTGTGGAGGCTGGTGGTGGGGGAGCGGTTGCTGCGGAGGCCATGTGCACCACTTCCGGGTGTTCGACGGGGACGGGTACGTATCGGCACACCGTAGGAAGGCGCAGGTCAGGCGCACATGTGGTGGGACAACATAGTTCTGGCCAATGAAGTGCGTGCGCCCACCATGCGGGGCGGGCCCACCATGCCGGGCACCGGAGGCGCGGGCCGCCCGCTCCCGACCGGACCGAAGCCGCCTGTCGACCGGACCGCGACCGAGTTGTACAGCCTCCTGTCCGGTCCGGCCCCATCACGAGATATCTTGATGTCGAGCAATGTTGCAGACTTTGCAGACGTGGAGCGGAGCACCCGGTGACTGACTCGACCATCATCTACACGCACACTGACGAGGCCCCGGCCCTGGCGACGTATTCGTTCTTGCCGGTGGTCCAGGCGTACGCGTCGCAGGCCGGTGTCACTGTGGAAACCCGTGACATCTCGCTGGCCGGGCGGATCATCGCCCTCTTCCCCGAGTTCCTGGAGGAGGGGCAGCGCATCGCCGACGCCCTCGCCGAGCTGGGTGAGCTGGCCAAGACGCCCGGTGCCAACATCATCAAGCTGCCGAACATCTCGGCCTCGATCCCGCAGCTGAAGGCCGCGGTCGCCGAGCTGCAGTCGCAGGGCTACGCGCTGCCGAACTACCCGGACGACCCGAAGACCGATGAGGAGCGCGACATCCGCGCCCGCTACGACAAGGTCAAGGGCAGCGCCGTGAACCCGGTGCTGCGCGAGGGCAACTCCGACCGCCGCGCCCCCGCGTCGGTCAAGAACTACGCCAAGGCCCACCCGCACCGCATGGGCGCCTGGACGGCCGACTCGAAGACGAACGTCGCGACCATGGGCGTCGACGACTTCCGGTCCACCGAGAAGTCCGTGGTGATCTCCGAGGCCGGTTCGCTGCGCATCGAGCTGACCGGCGACGACGGCTCCACCACCGTCCTGCGTGAGTCCGTACCCGTCCTCGCGGGCGAGGTCGTCGACGCCTCCGTGCTGCACGTCGCCGCGCTGCGCGAGTTCCTCACCGCGCAGATCGCCAAGGCCAAGGCCGACGGCGTGCTGTTCTCCGTGCACCTCAAGGCCACCATGATGAAGGTCTCCGACCCGATCATCTTCGGCCACGTGGTGCGCGCCTTCTTCCCGAAGACGTTCGCCCAGTACGGCAAGGCGCTCGCCGCCGCGGGGCTGACCCCCAACGACGGTCTCGGCGGCATCTACAAGGGCCTTGAGTCCCTGCCCGAGGGCGCCGAGATCAAGGCGTCCTTCGACGCCGAGCTCGCCGAGGGCCCCGAGCTGGCCATGGTCGACTCCGACAAGGGCATCAGCAACCTGCACGTGCCCTCCGACGTCATCGTCGACGCCTCCATGCCGGCGATGATCCGCACCTCCGGCCACATGTGGGGCCCGGACGGCGGCGAGGCCGACACCCTGGCGGTCCTCCCGGACTCCAGCTACGCCGGTGTCTACCAGGTCGTCCTCGACGACTGCCGCGCCAACGGCGCCTTCGACCCCTCGACCATGGGCACCGTCCCGAACGTCGGTCTGATGGCGCAGAAGGCCGAGGAGTACGGCAGCCACGACAAGACCTTCGAGATCGCGACCACCGGCACGGTCCGCCTCGTCGACCAGGCCGGCGACGTCGTCCTGCAGCAGACGGTCTCCGCCGGCGACATCTTCCGCGCCTGCCAGACCAAGGACGCCCCGATCCGTGACTGGGTCAAGCTGGCCGTCACCCGCGCCCGCGCCACCGGCGACCCGACCGTGTTCTGGCTGGACGAGAGCCGCGCCCACGACGCGAAGCTCATCGAGAAGGTCAACGCCTACCTGCCGGAGCACGACACCGAGGGCCTGGACATCCGTGTCCTGTCGCCCGTCGAGGCGACCAAGCTCTCCGTGGAGCGCATCCGCCGCGGCGAGAACACCATCTCGGTCACCGGCAACGTCCTGCGCGACTACCTGACCGACCTGTTCCCGATCCTGGAGCTGGGCACCAGCGCCAAGATGCTCTCGATCGTCCCGCTGATGAATGGCGGCGGCCTCTTCGAGACGGGTGCCGGCGGCTCGGCGCCCAAGCACGTGCAGCAGCTGGTCAAGGAGGACTACCTGCGCTGGGACAGCCTGGGTGAGTTCCTGGCGCTGGCTTCCAGCTTCGAGCACCTCGCGCAGACCACGGACAACGCGCGCGCCCAGGTCCTCGCCGACACGCTCGACCGCGCGACGGCCACGTTCCTGGAGAACGACAAGTCGCCGAGCCGTCGCCTCGGTGGCATCGACAACCGCGGCAGCCACTTCTTCCTCGCGCTGTACTGGGCGCAGGAGCTGGCCCGGCAGACCGACGACGCCGAGCTCGCCAAGGTGATCGCTCCGCTCGCCGAGACGCTCACCTCGCAGGAGGAGACGATCGTCTCCGAGCTGAACGCGGTGCAGGGGTCGCCGGCCGAGATCGGTGGGTACTACCAGCCCGACCCGGTCAAGGCCGAGGCTGTCATGCGGCCGTCCGCGACGCTGAACGCGGCGCTGGCGACGCTCGCCTGAGCCTGTAGCTCCGCTTGCGCCCGGATGTCGACTGCGGGCGCGTTGTGGCTGGTCGCGCAGTTCCCCGCGCCCCTGAGGGGGCGTGGGGCTGCGCGGTTCGATTCACCGACCCCGCATCCCAGATGGGCAGGTCGACCATGACGGGCACATCCGGCAGCAGACAGCAGCTCCAGGTGGAGACGCACGGCCTCGACGTGATCGGTGACGCCGAGCGCAAAGGCACGCCCCGTACCCTCTTCTGGCCCTGGTTCGGGGCGAATGTCTCCATTCTCGGGTTGAGCTACGGGTCCTTCGTGCTCGGGTTCGGGATCTCGTTCTGGCAGGCCCTGGCCGCCGGAGTGATCGGGATCGTCTTCTCCTTCCTGCTCTGCGGGCTCGTCGCGGTCGCGGGCAAGCGCGGTTCGGCGCCGACCATGGTGCTCAGCCGGGCCGCCTACGGTGTGCGCGGCAACCGGCTCCCCGCCGTCGTGTCCTGGATGCTCACCGTCGGCTGGGAGACCGTCCTCACGGCACTGGCGACCATGGCCACCTCGACCGTGCTCGACCGCATCGGCTGGGGCGGCGGCACCGGGACCGAGGTGGTCGCCCTGATCGTCGTCGGCGCGCTCGTCGTGGTCGGCGGGGTGATGGGCTTCGACCTGATCATGCGGCTCCAGACGGTCATCACCGTCGTCACCGGGATCCTGACCGTCGTCTACATCGGGCTCGTCGCCGACCACATCCACTGGTCGGCCGTCAGCGCCGTACCGGCGGGCTCCGCCCAGGAGTTCATCGGCGCGCTCGTCTTCATGATGACCGGCTTCGGCCTCGGCTGGGTCAACGCCGCCGCCGACTACTCGCGCTACCTGCCGCGCGACTCCTCCAGCCGGGGCGTGGCCGGATGGACGACCTTCGGCGCTTCGGTGGCACCCCTGCTCCTGCTCGTCTTCGGTCTGCTGCTCGCCGGATCGTCCACAGCGCTCAGCACGGCCGTCGCGGGCGACCCCATCGGCGCGCTCACCACGATCCTGCCCACCTGGTTCCTGATCCCCTTCGCCGTGGTGGCCGTACTCGGCCTGGTCGGCGGAGCGGTCCTCGACATCTACTCCTCGGGCCTGGCCCTGCTCGCCGCGGGCCTGCGCGTACCGCGCTATCTGGCGGCCCTGCTGGACGGCGTCCTGATGATCGCGGGCTCCGTCTACATCGTGTTCTTCGCGGACGACTTCCTGGGCCAGTTCATCGGCTTCCTCACCACGCTCGGCGTGCCGGTCGCGGCCTGGTGCGGGGTGATGCTCGCCGACCTGGCCCTGCGCCGCCGCGACTACGACGAGGCCGACCTGTTCCGCGTGCAGGGCCGCTACGGAGACGTCGAACCGCTCCCGCTGCTGCTCACCCTTGCCGCCACCGCGCTCGGCTGGGGCCTGGTCACCAACTCGGCAGCCGGCTGGCTGGAGTGGCAGGGCTATCTGCTCGGCCCCCTCGGCCTCGGCGGCAAGGACGGCACCTGGGCGTACGCGAACCTGGGCGTCCTCGTAGCGCTCGCCCTCGGCTTCCTCGGCACCCTCGCACTCGGCCGCGGAAGAGTGCGTACGCAGGAGGAGCAGGCCCCGACAGACACATCATGGACCTCCACCGGCCGCTGATCCGGGTCGGCACTGTGGCCGAGGTACTCACCACGGAGCGCTGAATCCCCCGGCGCCGGCCCGGACACCACACCAGCAAGCCGGTCAGAGCCGTCCCGCCCCCGTGTACAGGTCCAGTTCCCCCTCCAGCTCCACGGCCAACACGGTCGCCTCCTCGTCCAGGTCGGCCGCCGCGGGCGCGTCGATCCACATCACCCCCGGTACGGTGTCGAGCCCGCCCGTGACGTGGTGGCCGAGCTCCGTGCCCGTGCCGAGGACGGTGACGCGCCGGACCCGGTTCCGCAGCCCGCGTACCGACACGGAGTCACGCGGGGCGTCGAAGCACACCAGATAGAGCGTGCGCCGGTCCGCGGACAGGGTGCTGGGGCCGTAGTGGTGCCCGGCGGGCAGTCCGGCGACGGTGCCGTACACGGCGTCCGAGTGCCGCCCGATCCACGCGCCGAGACCTTCCATACGGGCGATCTGTTCCTCGGGGATCGTGCCGTCCTCGCGCGGTGCCGCGGCCAGCAGCAGGTTGCCGCCCATGCCGATGGTCTCGGTGAAGTACCGCACCAGCTGGCGCACCGACTTGAAGGCGCGGTCCTGCGGCCGGTGGCTCCATGAGTCGTTGATGGTGAGGCACAGCTCCCACGGGCCGTCCGGGGCCTGGAGCGGGGCGCCCTGTTCCGGCGTGGCGTAGTCGCCGTGGCCGGGCATCCGGCCGTTGAAGACGGTGTCCGGATTGTCCGCGAGGATAACGTCGGCGAGTTCGTCCGTCCGCCACTGTTCCTCGGTGCGCTCCCACTCGCCGTCGAACCAGAGGATGTCGGGCCGGAAGCGTTCGACGAGTTCGCGGACCTGTCCGTCGCGGTAGGCGAGATAGCGCGCCCAGGCCGCCGGGTCCTCCTGACCGGGCTCGGCCTGTGAGTACGCGTTGAGCGGCACGACGTACGGGCCCGGGTGCCGCTCGCTCGCGTAGTCCGGGTGGTTCCAGTCGGAGTGTGAGTAGTAGAGGCCGACCTTGAGATCCCGGGCGCGCAGCGCGTCGACGAACCCGGTGACGAGGTCGCGGCCCGCTGGGGTGTCACGGACCACGTCGAGATTGCGGTGGCCGGTGTCCCAGAGGGCGACGCCGTCGTGGTGCCGGGTGGTGAGGACCGCGTACCGGGCACCGACGCGGGCGAACAACTCGGCCCAGGCGTCGGGATCGTAGTGCGAGGCGCTGAAGCCGTCGAGCTGTTTCATGTACTGCTCGTGCGTCATCTCGCCTGTGTAGAAGGACCAGGACTCGGCGGCGCCACCGACGGCGTAGACGCCGTAGTGGATGAAGATGCCCAGCTTGGCAGCGGGAAACCAGGGTTGCATCGGCATGCGTCCACGCTAGGCGCGCGCCGTCGCCGGCGCGTGGGCGCCGGTCACCACTACTGGTCCGTTTTCACCGCACGGACCATACGCTGCGCGATCCCTTTACGTGACTGTCATGTACCTGTAGCTTCCGCGCTGCAAGGAATTTCTGGAACTTGCTGGTTCTTCTTGCAGAGCAACTCGGCGCCCCACGGCCCGCATTGGAGACGCTCATGAGACGTACACCCCTCTGCCGGTCGCGGCGCCCGTTCCTCGCGGCGCTGGTGGCGACCGGACTGCTCGGCGCGCTCGCGGGGCCGCCGGAGACAGGCCCCGACGCGATGGAGACGGTCGCCGCCGACGCGAACACGGCGACCGTCTTCTACTACACGAAGACCAAGAACTGGTCCTCCACCTATCTCCACTACGCGCCGGACGGCGGCACGTGGACCACCGTGCCGGGCACGACGATGGAGGCGGCCTGCACGGACTGGGTGAAGCAGACCGTCGACCTCGGCTCGGCGGCCGGGCTCGCGGCCACCTTCAACAACGGCGCCGGCACCTGGGACAACAACTCCGGCGTCAACTACGCGCTCGGCAGCGGGAACATCACCGTCAAGGACGGGGTGATCGCCCACAGCGACCCGTGCGCCGGCACCGAACCGGCCGAGGGCAACAAGGCCACGGTCTACTACTCGACCGCCACCACCGGCTGGACGACGGCCAACATCCACTACGCGCCGACCGGCGGCACCTGGACGACCTCGCCCGGCGTCGGCATGGAGGCCGCCTGCACCGGCTGGTGGAAGAGGACCCTCGACCTCGGCACGGCGACCTCGCTGAAGGCCGCCTTCAACAACGGCAACGGCGTCTGGGACAACAACAACAGCGCCGACTACGCCCTCACCTCGGGCACCTCGACCGTCAAGGACCGTACGGTCACCAAGGACGCGGCGGACCCGTGCGCCGCCGTCGAGCCGGACACCGAGGCGCCGACCGCGCCCACAAAGGTGACCGCGAACGCCACGAACACCTCCGTCGTGCTGAGCTGGGACGCGGCGACCGACAACATCGGAGTGGTCAAGTACCAGGTGACCCGTACCGGCGGCACCAAGGGCACGGTCGTCACCGACATCGGCTCAACGGTGTTCTCCGACACGGGACTTGAGGAGAAGACGGGCTACAGCTACACGGTCAAGGCGGTCGACGCGGCCGGGAACACCTCGCCCGCCTCCGCCGCGGCCACCGCGACGACCGGCGAGAAGGCCTCCGACCCCGCCTCCGGCACCCCGCTGGGCACCGACCCCCGCAAGGACCCCATCTACTTCGTCCTCACCGCCCGCTTCCACGACGGCGACAGCTCCAACAACCGCGGCGGCAGCCAGCACACCAAGTCGGGCAACGCGGCCAACAACGACCCCATGTTCCGGGGCGACTTCAAGGGACTGGTCGAGAAACTCGACTACGTCAAGGCGCTCGGCTTCTCGGCGATCTGGGTCACCCCGGTGGTCCTCAACCGCTCGGACTACGACTACCACGGCTATCACGGCTACGACTTCTACAAGGTGGACCCGCGCCTGGAGTCGGCCGGCGCCTCCTACCAGGACCTGATCGACGCGGCGCACGCCAAGGGCATGAAGATCTACCAGGACGTCGTGTACAACCACAGCTCCCGCTGGGGTGCCAAGGGCCTGTTCACCCCGACCGTGTACGGCGTCCGCGACTCCCAGTGGAGCTGGTACTACGACGAGAGGAACGAGGGCTTCGAGTACGACGGACTGACCGTCGAACCCAAGTCCGGCAAGGCGTACTACAACGGCGACCTGTGGTCGACCGCCGAACCGTCCGGCAACACCTGCCTCAACTGGGGCAAGCCCACCGGAGGCAAGAGCGCCGAGGGCTACACGCTCTACAACTGCCAGTGGCCGAGCCCCACTTCGGGCATGTTCCCCAAGGCGCTCTACCACCGGTGCTGGATCGGCAACTGGGAGGGCGAGGACGCGCGTTCCTGCTGGCTGCACGAGGACCTGGCCGACTTCAACACCGAGAACACCACCGTCCAGAACTACCTGATCGGCGCGTACGACAAGTACATCGACATGGGTGTCGACGGCTTCCGCGTGGACACGGCCGTACACATCCCGCGCGTGACCTGGAACCGCCGTTTCCTGCCCGCCATCCAGGAGCGGGTCACCCAGAAGTTCGGCGCCGAGGCCGCGCGGAACTTCTTCGTCTTCGGCGAGGTCGCGGCCTTCGTCAACGACAAGTGGAACCGCGGCTCGGTCAACCACTCCGCGCAGTTCTACACCTGGAAGGAGCGCAAGGAGTACAGCGCGGACGACGAGGCGGCGGCCCTGGAACAGTTCACCTACGAGAACGACCAGGGCACCGGAAACCAGCCGACGTCCACCAACGCCTTCCTGGACGGGAACAACTACCACACCCCCGACCGCAGTCGGTTCTCCGGCATGAACATCATCGACATGCGGATGCACATGAACTTCGGTGACGCGCAGAACGCCTATGGCAACGGCAAGGACTCCGACGACAGCGTCAACGACGCCACGTACAACGTCGTCTATGTCGACAGCCACGACTACGGGCCCAACAAGAGCAGTGAGCGCTACACCGGCGGCACCGACGCGTGGGCCGAGAACATGGCCCTGATGTGGACCTTCCGCGGCATCCCGACCCTGTACTACGGCTCGGAGATCGAGTTCCAGAAGGGCAAGAAGATCGACTGCGGTCCGAGCTGCCCGCTGGCGACGACCGGTCGCGCGTACTACGGCGACCATCTCGCGGGCAGCGTCACGGCCTCCGGCTTCGGCACGGTCGGCTCCGCGAGCGGCGAGGTCGCGAACACCCTCGCGCAGCCCCTGGTCAAGCACGTCCAGCGCCTCAACCAGATCCGCCGGGCCGTCCCCGCCCTGCAGACGGGCCAGTACTCCACCGAGGGCATCAGCGGCTCGATGGCCTTCAAACGCCGGTACACCAGCGGCTCGACGGACAGCTTCGCCCTGGTCACGGTCACGGGCGGCGCCACCTACACGGGCATCCCGAACGGCACCTACAAGGACGCCGTCACCGGGGACGTGAAGACCGTCTCCAACGGCACGCTGAGCGTCGGCGCACCCGGCAAGGGCAACCTCCGCGTGTACGTGCTGAACGGCCCCGGGAAGATCGGCGCCGACGGCCCGTACCTGAAGTAGGCGTGAGGAAGCAGGCACGGGGGCGGTCCAGTTGGCGGTATCCGGTGGGTACAGGAGACACCGGTCGCGTGTTCAATCACGGGTACCGCGTCACATACGGACCGCCCCACCCGTCAGGAGGCACCGTGATCGCCCCTCCCGAACCCGGACTGACCGAACGCGAACTCATCGACCGGGCCACAGACCTGCGGCCCGTACTGCTCGAACGCCAGGCGCAGACGGAGGAGTTGACGCGCTACCCGCAGGAGACGCACGACGACTTCCTGCGGGCCGGCTTCTACCGCACCCTGCAGCCGCGCCGATACGGAGGCTACGAGTTCGGGCTGCCGACCTTCCTCCGCGTGGTCACCGAGATCACCCGCGGCTGCCCCTCCACCGGCTGGGCCCTGTCCCTGACAGCCGCCCATGTCCTGCAGTTCGCCGCGCAGTTCGACGAGCGGGCACAGGACGAGGTCTTCGGCGCCGACGGCGAGTTCCGCGCCGCGTCCACCGTCGCACCCGTCGGAGTCGCCGAACCGGACGGCGACGGCGGGATCCTCCTGGACGGCACCTGGCCCTACTCCTCCGGCTCCCCGTACTCCACCCACTACCTCGGCCAGACCCTGCGCGCCCCCGAGAAGCCCGGCGACCCGCCCGGACCACTGGTCCTGTTCGTCGCCCCGCGCCCGGTGTGGACCCTCGTCGACGACTGGCACGGCGTCCTCGGCCTGCGCGGCAGCGGCTCCAACAGCGTCCGCATGGACCGGGCCCGGATCCCCGAACACCTCACCCGCGAGGTGAGCCTGCTCGACCTGCCGGTGGAGGGCGGCACCCCCGGCTCGAAACTGCACGGCAACGCCCTGTACGCGGGGCGCGCGCCCAGCGTCTACCACGGGGAGCTGGCGGCCATCATGACCGGCATCGCGTACGCCGCCGCCGACGAGTACACCCGGATCCTCGAAGGCCGGCCGCTCACCCTGGAACCGGACCGCACCCGCTCGGAACTGCACGACTACCAGCGCCACCTCGGCGAGGCACTCGGCCTGATCCACACCGCCGAGGCGGCCCTCCAGCGCAACGCCGAGGACTACATGGAGGCCTGCCGCCGCAACGTCTCGGGCGAGGCGCCCTTCACCGTCGCCGACGACAACCGGCTCGCGATCGTCTTCCTCAACGCGGGACGCACGGCCTGGGACGCCCTGCAGAACATCCTCTTCCGCACGGCCGGCTCCCGCTACGCACGCGACGGCGAGCGGATACAACGCTACTTCCGGGACGCCGCCACGTACTGGTCGCACATCGGGGCGAGCATGGCCGAGCCACTCGCCCGGCGCGTCGGCCGCGACCGGCTGGGACTGCCCTCGCACGACATTCCGCTCATCCCGTGACCGTTGCGTGACGGGTGTGTGGAGCGGGCATGGCACCCCGCAGGACGGGTACGCGACCAGCCGCGCCCGAGTCGGAGACGACACGGGCGGCCTGTTTTCGCCACTACGTCTGGATGTGCCATGGATATTTCCTCGAACGACAGCGCCACGGTGGAGGCCCAGCGCGCGCTGAGCGTCCTGGCCGAGAATGCCGGGGACGGCGCGGCGCTGGACACACTGGCCGGTAGTGACGTGCTGGTCCCGGTGCCCGACGACGCCCAGGACGAGACGGTGGCCGACCCCACGGTCGTGGCCCTGCCCGTTCTCGAACAGCCGGGCTCCGACCCGCTGGTCCCGGTGTTCACCTCGGAGGTGACGATGGCCGAGCTGCTGCCGTCCGTGTCGCGCTACCGCCTCGTACCCCTGGGTACGCTCGCCGCGCAGTGGCCCTCCAGCGACCTCTCGCTGAGCATCGACGCCAGCACGCCCCACGGCCTGACCCTCGACTCCCAGGGCGTACGCACCCTGCTGGCGCCCCGCGCCTGAGACGGACGGTGCGGACGGCGGATCGGGCCCGGCCACCTGTCGGAGGGGAGCGGCCGGGCCCTGGGACGCGGGCGCACTCCCGCTCCCGCGCCCCTGGTCCGAAACCGTGGAAGCCGTGGAAACCGTGGAATCCGTGAGGGATGAACGGCGCCGACACCGTTCATCCCTGACGCACGGGCGCCGTGATCAACGGTAGGCCGACACCCGCGCCGGAATCGCTCCGCAAAGCGCGGCGGTTGTCCGGTATGCGCGGCGGCGCCCCTCAGCCCGACCGCAGCGTCTGCGCGGGCGAGGTCCCGAACCGGATCCGGTAGCGCTGCGCGAAGCGCCCGAGATGCGCGAACCCCCACCGGTACGCCACCTCCGTGACCGTGATCGTCGCGGGATCCGCCGCGAGCAGCTGCTCGTGCGCCCGCCGCAGCCGGACCTCGGTGACATAGGCGGTGGGGGACATCCCCACATGTTTGCGAAAGGCCTCCTGGAGGGCGCGCACCCCGATCTGGGACAGCGAGGCCAGCCGCGCCGCGTCGTAGTGCTCGTCCGGCCGCTCCTCGATCGCCTCCATGACCCGCCGGACCGTGGCGGGCCGCGCCGCCGGCACGGGCGCCTCCAGCGCGCCGCGGTACGAGTGCCCGCACGCGAGCAACAAGCCCTCCAGCAGGGTCTGTTCGATCCGTGACCGGATCAGGGGCCGGCCCAGCAGTCCGTCCGCGGTGTTCTTCTCCCGCAGACACCACAGCGCGAGATCCGCCCAGCTGCGCCCGGCCCCTTGGCCGACGTCGATGTACGTCTCGAAGGACGGGGGCCGGCGCACGGGCCCGCCGAGCAGGGCCTCCAGCCGCTCGTGCAGGGCGGCCATGTCGATCTTCACGGTGAGGGCACGGCAGTCGGCCGACCAGTCGTCCACCCGGATCCCGCGTTCCGGCTTGAGGAACACCGCGCGCCCGGGAACGGTGTACGACGGCGCCCCGAACCCCTGCCGGCAGCGGAAGCGGCCGGTGAGCGGCACGGTCACGTGGTAGACCCGCGGCTGTGCGAAGCCGAGCGTCACCTCGGTACCGAAACTGACGTCGCCGACGGTCAGCGCGCCGAGTTCGGCCACTGCGAGCCGGGTGAGGAAGTCCTCGGCCGGGCCCGCCACTTCGAGGCGAAGGTCGTAGTAGTGCTCCGCGATGACGTCATGTGACTCCTCCACACAACGCGTCTCGTAGCTGCTGACCCCGGCCTGCCGCTCTTCGTCCTCGACCACTGTGATCCCCCCGACACAGTCCGCGCCGCTCCGCGCACGGCGACCATGCGACGGTACGGGATGCGCCGCGCCCGGCGGAAGGATCTTCAGGCGTCGGTCAGCATGCGCGCCAGGGCGGCGCGCTGGAGGGGGCGGACCTGAGCGTGCAGGTCACGGCCCTTGCGGGTGAGGGCCACCCAGACGCCGCGCCGGTCCTCCTGGCAGATGCTCCGCTCCACCAGGCCCTCCTTCTCCAGGCGTCCGATCAGCCGGGAGAGGGCGCTCTGGCTCAGATGGATCCGGTCGGCGATGTTCTGCACGCGGCACTGCTCGGCGGGGGCCGGGCCCGTGCTCACCTGTGCGTCGGGGGCCGAGGTGCCCGACACGAGGATGTCGAGCACCTCGAAGTCACTGGCGCCCAGGCCGTGCGGATGGAGTTCGCGATCGATCTCGCACATGGTGCGCGCGTGCACCGACAGGATGTCCCGCCACTGGTCCTCCAGCCGGGAAGCGGCCTTCTCTGCTGCCATGTCCGCACGGTAACAGAGAAGAGGCCACTTATTGAGTGTGCAACTAGTGCAGTTGCATACAGTTGACCGGGTCCGGGATCAGGAGGCCTCCTGGACCAGGCCGATCGCGTTGCCGTCGGCGTCCTTCACGGAGGCGATCAGCATGCCGCCGCCGACGTCCTGGACGTCCTGGACCACCTCGGCACCGGCGCCCACCAGACCGGCGAGGCCCGCCTTGATGTCGTCGACGTACCAGTAGGGGACGGGCCCGGTCAGACCCTTGGCGTGCCCGTGCGGGTCGAGTCCGACCTCGGGCCGCCCCGGCGCCCGGAATCCCACGTAGTACGCCTCGTCCACGTACGGCTCCACGCCGAGGAGCGTGCCGAACAGGGCCTTGGCGCGGGCGAGGTCCTTGACGGGGTAGTTGATGGTCTTGAGGCCTTCGGGCATGAGGGGCTCCTCCGTGGTCGTGATCGGACCGGCGGTCCTTCGTCCGCCGGTCTCCCGGCGGTTTCTCGCCGGTGCCATCACGCTACGACCGGGTGGTGCCCGGCCGCTTCTCCGATCCTGACCAGTCAGGGGCGGAGCGGCCCCGGCCCGTCAGCCCGCGAAGATCTCCACCACCGACCAGACGGCGAGGCCGAGCATGCAGATCCCGCCGACGCGCTGCACGGTCTTCAGCGGCACGCGCTTGGCGATGAAGCGCCCGGCCAGCAGCGCCAGCGCGGAGACCGACATCAGGGCCGCCGCCGAACCGACGGCCACGGACGCGACCCCGTTCGTGGCGGCGAGGTTGGCGGTCGTGATCTGCGTCAGATCGCCCCACTCGCTGATGAAGACGGCCATGAATGCGGTCGTGTAGACGGGCCAGAAGCCGGTCACGGTACGGCCGCCGGCATCCTCGTCGTCCTCGTCGTCGCCCCCGCGCAGCAGCATGAAGGCGCCGAACGCGAAGAGGGCGGCCGAGACCGACTTGACGGTCCAGTCGGGCAGCAGGCCGATGAGGCTTCCGGCGCCGACCGCGATGGCGACATGGACGATGAACGCGGTGGACGTGCCGAACCACACGTAGAGGGGCCGCATACGGGTACCCATGGCGAGCGACGCGAACATCGTCTTGTCCGGCAGCTCGGCGAGGAAGATCAGCCCGAAGGCGGTGAGGATCGCCAGAGGGTCGAGATGCATTCCGGTGGCTTTCTGTAGGGACCGGGCCCCCGGATCCTCGCGAAGCGCCCTCGGTCGGGGCGACAGGAGAACCGATCGGCCCGGCATGTCGGGTGCGCCGCGGGGTCGCGGGCACGGCAATGCCTGGCCGAAGGTCTCGTCCACCCGTGTGTCACATGGGCCCGGCCACCGGGAACCCGAGGGTTCCAGTGTGTCGACGACCGGTTCGCAGGACTACTCCCCTTCGCAGTCACTCAGTGTACAGGGCATCTGTATGGGTGCCGCATGGGA
Organism: Streptomyces dioscori; assembly: GCF_003024195.1. GTDB lineage: Bacteria > Actinomycetota > Actinomycetes > Streptomycetales > Streptomycetaceae > Streptomyces > Streptomyces dioscori. Next base: position 300,405 of record NZ_KZ679047.1, on the reverse strand, counting down.
GCGGGATGAGTGGGTAGAAGAGGTGCATTCCGTACGGATGGATCATCTCCGGGCAATCGTCTCGGGGGCCGTGCGGGTGGGGGCCGTACGGGAAGGACGGGACGCGGCACCATGACCATGACCACGACCGACGCGACCGACGAAGACACCGCCGAGGTGATCCTGCGGGCCCTGGGCGTGCTGGCCCACGACGGCGGGGACCGGCGCGCGCGGGCGACGCTCGCCGGCAGCGACGTACTGATCCCGTCCTACGGCCCGGACGACGACAGCCCGGACGGCGACGGCCCGGACGACGACGGCGGGGATCCAATGACGCTGATCCTGCCGGTCACGGAGCGGACCGTGCTGGTCTTCACCTCGGAAGCACGCATGATCCACTCCCTGCCGGGCGTCCGCCACTACTGTCTCGTCCCGCTCGGCACGCTCCCGGCGTACTGGCCCGAGCGGGACCCCTCCCTGACCATCGACGCCGGGTCACCGGACAGCGTGATGCTGACCGCCGAGGGGGTACGGACCCTGCTGTCCGCCGGCGACCGGTGAACCCACGCCTCAGGTCGACCGGCGTTTCACCAGCTCCGTCGGCAGGATGACCGCCGCCGGATCCTCTCCGCCGATCTGGGCGAGCAGCACCCGGACCATCTCGGAACTGATCCGGTCGTAGGGCTGGCGGATGGTGGTGAGTTCGGGGCTCGCCGCGACGGCCGCCGAGGAGTCGTCGAAGCCGCCCACCGCCACATCGCCGGGGACGCTGCGGCCCGCCCGGTGCAGTGCGGTCAGTACGCCCTGCGCCATCAGGTCGGAGGCCACGAAGACGGCGTCCATGTCCGGCGCCCGCTCCAGGAGCAGTTCGGCGCCCGCCTCGCCGCTGGCCCGGCTGTAGTCGCCGGACGTGACGAGGCGTTCGTCGAGCTCGATGCCCGACTCGGTGAGCACCTCGCGGTAGCCCGCCAGGCGCTCGACACCGCCGGGGGTGTCCAGCGGTCCGGTCACCATGCCCACCCGGCGCCGGCCGAGCGACACCAGATGGCGCACCATGTCCCGGGCGCCGTCCCGGTCGTCCGCTGCCACATAACTGATCTTGGAGCCGACGCCGATGGGCTTGCCGCACATGACGAGCGGCACCCCGGCGTCACGCAGCTGCTCGGCCACCGGGTCGCCGGAGTGGCTGGAGACCAGCAGCACCCCGTCGACATGGCCCGCCGTGATGTACCGCGTGATGCGGCGCCGTTCGTCCTCGGTGCCCGCCAACATCAGCAGCAACGGGATGTCGTGCGCCGCCAGTGCCTGCGTACAACCGCGCAGCAGGACGTTGAAGTTGGGGTCCTCGAAGAACCTCTCCTGGGGTTCGGTGAGCAGGAAGCCGATCGAGTCCGAGCGTCCGGTGATCAGCGAGCGGGCGTGCCGGTTCACGACGTAACCCGTCCTGCGGATGGCGGCGTTGACCGCTTCCTGGGCGGCGGGACTGACATAGTGCCCGCCGTTCAGGACGCGCGACACCGTCCCCCGGGACACTCCCGCCTCGCGCGCGACATCATGAATCGTCGGCGGTCGGCGCCGGCCCCCCGATTGGCTCATGGTCACGACTTTACGGCTCCCGACAGCAGATCCAGACTCCAGAACCGCTGGATGACCAGGAAGAGCGCGACGAGCGGGATCACCGCGAGCAGCGCGCCGGTGATCACCAGCGTGTAGAGGGCCGGAGTGTTGGAGCCCTGTTCGAGAAGGGTGAACAGACCGAGGGTGATGGGGAACTTCTCGTCGTCGCTGAGCATGATGTACGGCAGCAGGAAGTTGTTCCACACCGCCACGAACTGGAACAGGAAGACCGTCACCAGGCCGGGCACCATCATCGGCAGCGCGATCCGGGTGAAAATCCGCAGCTCGCTCGCGCCGTCCATCCGCCCCGCCTCGACGACATCGGTCGGCACGGCCGCCGCGGAGTAGATCCGCGCGAGATACACGCCGTACGGGGACAGGACCAGCGGCAGCAGCACGGACGCGTAGGAATCCGTGAGGTCGGCCTTGGCCATGAGGAGGTACTGCGGGATCGCGAGGATCACGGGCGGCATCAGCACGCCGGCGAGGAGAATGTTGAAGACGGCCTCGCGCCCGCGGAAGCGGTAGATGGCCAGCGCGTAGCCGCTGAACGCCGAGACGGCCGTCGACAGGAGGGCGCCGAGGCCCGCGTAGAGGGCGGAGTTGCCCATCCACTTCCAGTACACGCCGTCGCGGTAGGCGTTGAGGTCCCTGACGTTCTCGGTGAAGCCGGTGCCCGGCAGGAACGTGAACGTCGAGAACAGCTCGCTGCCCGACTTGGTCGCCGCGATCACCACCCACGCCACCGGCAGCAGGCAGTAGAGCGCGCCGATCAGCAGGGTCACCGTCGGGACGAAGGCGATACGGCGGCGCAGCGGCGGCCCCTGGGCGGTACCGGGCGTCGTGCCGGCGGCCGGAGCCGCCTTGCGGACGGCAAGAGAACTCACTGTGCTGCCTCCTGCTTGTTACGGGAGTTCGCGGCCCGCAGGAAGCCGAAGGACAGGACCAGCGTGACGAGCGCGATGATCACCGCGGTCGCCGCGGCGGAGTGGATGTCGCCCTTGCCGAAGGCGTCCTGGTACACCTTCATCAGCGGACTCCAGGTCGTGGAGACGGAGTTGGTGAGCGGCTTGAGCGTGGTGGGCTCGCTGAACACCTGGAGCGTCGCGATGATCGAGAAAAAGAAGGTGAGCACCAGCGAGGGCACCACCATCGGGATCTTGATCCTGAGCGCCGTCTGCAGGGGCGTCGCGCCGTCCAGCTTGGCCGCCTCGTACACCTCGGCGGGGATGGCCTGCAGCGCGGTGTAGATGACGATCATGTTGAAGCCGGTGCCGCCCCACACCGCGATGTTGGACAGGGCGATGTACAGCGGCCCGCCGTCCAGCAGATCCGGCTGCGGCAGGCCCAGTCGGTCGAGGACGAAGTAGAAGGGGCTGACGTCCGGCAGATAGAGGAAGCCCCAGAGCATCGCGGCGACGACGCCCGGAATGGCGTACGGCAGGAAGATCGCGAGGCGGGTGACCGGGGCGAGGCGGACCCGGTCCGTGTCGAGCATCAGCGCGAAGAGCAGCGCCAGCCCCAGCATGACCGGGACGACGATGGCGCCGTACCCGAGCACGCGCAGCGCTCCGGCGAGCAGTTCGGAGTCGGTCAGGGAGTCGGTGTAGTTCTCCAGACCGGCCCAGACTTCCTTCCGGGCCCCCGAACCAAGGCCCAGGCCCTTGACCTGCACCTTGTGCAGACTGAGCCAGACCGCGTAGCCGATGGGCAGCGCGAAGAACAGGGCGAAGAGGATCGTCGCGGGGAGGAGGAAGGCATACGGGGCCCCCTTGACCCCGTACGACTTCCGGCGTGCGCTGATCACTCCGCGACCTCGAAGCCCTGCTTGTCGAGGTCGGCGACGGTGTCGTCCTGCATCTTCGTCAGGGCCGCGCCGAAGTCCGACTTGTTCTTGGCGGCAGCGCCGAAGGCGTCCTTGAAGGTGGTGTACGCGACGTTCACGTTCGGGCCCCAGGCGGACGGGGCTGTGGTCTTCGCGATGGCGGCGGCCTGGGTGTAGAAGTCCGGCTGGTTCGAGAAGTACGCCGGCGGCTCGGTGAAGGCGTCACTGGTCTGCGCGGTCGTGGCGGCCGGGTAGATGCCGCCCTCCTTCGCGAGCGCGGTCAGCGCCTCGGGGTCCGTGTTCAGCCAGGTGGCGAACTTCGCGGCGGCCGACTTGTGCGTGGAGTCCGTGGTGACGGCCGTGGACGAGCCGCCCCAGCTGCCCGTGACGTTCTCGGACGCGGACCACTGCGGCAGCGGGGCCATCGCCCACTTGCCCTTGGTGTCGGGCGCGGCGGTGGTGAGGGTGCCCGGCGCCCAGACCGCGCTCACCCAGGCGATCTGCTTGCCGGTGTTCAGCGCCTTGTTCCAGGCGGGCGTGTACATCGGCTGGTTGTCGATCGCGCCCTCCTTGACGAGACCGCCCCAGAAGTCGGCGACCTTCTGCGAGGCCGCGTCGTCGATGCCGACCTTCCACTTGTCGCCCTCGGTGGTCCACCACTTGGCGCCGGCCTGCTGCGCGAGACCGGCGAACAGTCCGGAGTCGTTGGCGGAGAACGTGGTCAGGTCCGTCTCCGGCGCCTTCTTCTTCAGTGCGCGGGCGGTCTCGGCGAACTCCTCCCACGTCTTCGGGACGTCGAGGCCGTACTTCTTGAACAGGTCCTCGCGGTAGTAGAACATCATCGGCCCGGAGTCCTGCGGGATCGCGTACACCGCGTCCGAGCCCAGTGTGGTCTGCTGCCAGACGCCCTCGGCGAACTTGTCCTTCACCCCGTCCACGTCACCGGCTATGTCGGCGAGCGCGTCGTTGCTGACCAGCGTCGGCAGCGCCTGGTACTCGGCCTGGACCAGGTCAGGGGCCTTCTTGGCCTTGTGCGCGGTGAGGATCTTGGTGACCAGTGTGTCGCCGGACGCCTGCTTCTTGACCGTGACCTTGATCTGGTCCTTCTTGCCCTGGCCGTCGTTCCACAGGTCGGCGACCTTGTCCATGCCCGGCGTCCAGGACCAGTACGTCAGCGAGACGGGCCCCGCATCGGCCTCGCTGTCGTCGTCGGAGGACCCGCAGGCGGCGAGTGCGGTGGCGCCGAGCGAGACGGCGACCGAGATGGTCACGAGGCGGCGCAGCTTCGTGTGTGGCATGGATGTATCTCCCTGACCGTGGTCTCCGCCTGCTGCGGAGGCCTGCCATGCTTCTGTGAGCGTTCACAGTAGAGAAACATCCCGGACACTTGTCAATGGTTGTTGCTGTGCGGTTATGTTGGCCTCGCGCCGCTGGAACAGTGTGTGCACGTTCCCAAATGATCGATTTAGCGGGAGACAATCCATGCCGGAGTCCAAGCCGGAGACCACCCCCAAGGGCCTTGCACGGCTCGCCTTCGGTGGGGACTACAACCCCGAGCAGTGGCCGGAGTCCGTCTGGCCCGAGGACGTCCGGCTGATGCGCGAGGCCGGCGTCACGATGGTCAGCGTCGGGATCTTCTCCTGGGCGCTGCTCGAACCCTCGCCGGGCACCTACGACTTCGGCTGGCTCGACCGGGTGCTGGACCTGCTGCACGAGAACGGGATACGCGTCGACCTCGGTACGCCGACCGTCGCGCCGCCCGCCTGGTTCTACCGGGAGCACCCCGGGGCGCTGCCGGTGGCCGCCGACGGGACCCGGTACGAGTTCGGCTCGCGCGGCGCCATCTGCCACAGCAACCCGCACTACCGCGCCGCCGCCGCGAACATCACCGAGCGCCTCGCGGAGCGGTACGCCGCGCATCCCGCACTCGCCCTGTGGCACGTCCACAACGAGTACGGGGTCCCGGTCTCGGCCTGCTACTGCGAGAACTGCGCCGCACACTTCCGCCGCTGGCTCACGGAGACCTACGGCACGGCCGGCCCGGACGGCGCGGTGCACGCGATCGACGCGGTCAACGAGGCCTGGGGCACGGCCTTCTGGGGCCAGCGGTACGCGGACCTCGACCAGATCAACCCGCCCCGCCTCGCCCCGACCGTCGGCAACCCGGGCCAGGCACTCGACTACAAGCGGTTCGCCGACGCCACCATGCGCGAGAACTTCGTGGCCGAGCGAGACATCCTGCACCGCCTGGCGCCCGGCATCCCGGTCACCACGAACTTCATGACCGCCCTCAGCCAGTGCGACTCCGTCGACTACTGGGCCTGGGGCCGCGAGGTCGACCTCGTCAGCAACGACCACTACCTGATCACCGACGGCCGCCGTACGCACGTGAACCTCGCGATGGCCGCCGACCTGACCCGTTCCGTGGCGGGCGGCGCCCCCTGGCTGCTCCTCGAACACTCCACGTCCGGCGTCAACTGGCAGGCCCGCAACCCCGCGAAGGAGCCCGGCCAGATGGCCCGCAACTCGCTCGCCCATGTGGCCCGGGGCTCCGAAGGCGCGATGTTCTTCCAGTGGCGGCAGTCACGACGGGGTGCGGAGAAGTTCCACTCCTCGATGCTGCCGCACGCGGGCACCGACTCACGCGTGTGGCGCGAAGTCGTCGAACTCGGCGCCTCGGTCGACTCGTTGAGTGTGGTCCGCGGCACCCGCACCGTGGCCGACGCGGCCGTCCTGTGGGACTGGCACTCCTGGTGGGCACAGAACCTCGCCTGGCGGCCGAGCGAGGACCACGACCCGCGCGAGCGCGCCGACTCCTTCTACGAAGCTCTCTACGACCGGCACCTCACCGTCGACTTCGCCCACCCGGAGGCCGACCTGTCGGCCTACCCGCTGGTCGTGGTCCCCGCGCTCTACCTGATGACCGAGGCCGCCGGGCTCAACCTCAAGGAGTACGTCGAGAACGGCGGCACGCTCGTCGTCTCGTACTTCTCCGGCATCGTCGACGAGCACGACGCCGTGCACGACGGCGCGTACCCCGGCCCGCTGCGGGACGTGCTCGGCCTGACCGTCGAGGAGTTCTCGCCGCTCCTCGCGGGCGACCAGGTGCGCCTCACCGGTCCCGACGGCTCCGAACTCGCCGGTGACGTGTGGAGCGAGTTCGTCGTGCCGCGCGGCGCCGAGACCGTGTGGACGTACGCCGACGGGCTCGCCGCCGGGCATCCCGCGGTCACCCGGCACCGGCTCGGGGCGGGGTCCGCGTGGTACGTGTCCACGCGGCTGGGGGCCGCCGGGCTGGACGCGCTGATCGGGTGGGCCGCGGACGATGCGCGGATCGCTCCGCGGGCCGATCTGCCGCGGGATGTCGAGGTCGTGCGGCGGGCGGGGGAGTCGGGGGCGTTCCTGTTCGCCATCAACCACTCCGGTGTGGAGGTCAAGGTGCCGCTCGATGCGCACGGTACTGAGTTGCTGACGGGGGAGCGGGCTGCTGGGCGGCTCGCGGTGCCGGCGGGGGCCGTACGGGTCGTGCGCCTCGACGACTGATCCGACCTGCAGTTTTCGCCCCCGCCGCCCTTACCCTTCCCGTCACTGCATGGGGGCTGCGCCCCCTCGCCCCCCTTTGTCCTCAAACGCCGGACGGGCTGGAGGTATCCGCCGGTCCGGCGACGCTTCAGCCCGTCCGGCGTTTGAGGACCGGGGGTTCGGGGGCAGCGCCCCCGAGTCGTGGACGGGAACGGGTAGGGGCGGCGGGGGCGAGCAAAACCCCCCGTCACCGCACGGGGATCACATCCACATCACGTCGAAGGGACAACGACGACGATGTTCCAACCCAGACGCACCAGCCGCACAAGCCGCACAAGCCGCACACTCAGGGCCCTGCTCCTGCCCCTCGCAGCAGCCCTCTCCCTCACCCTGCTACCCGCGCAGAGCGCATCCGCGGCCACCACCCTCGCCAACCCCGGCTTCGAAGCGAACGGCACCGGCACCGCCACTCCCACCGGCTGGACGGCCTACTCGGCCGGAGGCCAGAACGCGGCCTCCTTCACCGAGTCGGGCGGCCACACCGGCGGCTACCGGCTCACGCACTACGCGGCCTCCGCGTACAAGGTGGAGACCTACCAGTACCTCTCCGGCCTGACCAACGGCACCTACAAGCTCACCGCCTGGGTGCGCTCGGGCGGCGGCCAGAACTCCGCCTACCTCGCGCTCAAGAACTGCGGCAGCGCGGAGCAGCGCACCGACATCCCGGTCTCGTCCAGCGGCTGGCTCCGGATCGTCACCTCCATAGCCGTGACGAACAACCAGTGCACGATCAGCGTCAACTCCGACGCCAAGGCCGGCAACTGGATCAATGTGGACGACCTGACTTTCACCTCCGGCTCAACAGGGCTTGCCATCAAGGGGTCTGACGTTTCGTCACTCGCCAAGAGCGAGGCCAAGGGCGGGGTCTACAAGAACAGTTCCGGCGCCACCGGTGACGCCCTCGCCGTCCTCAGGTCCGCCGGGCAGAACTACGCCCGTCTCAAGGTGTGGGTGAACCCCGCCGACGGCTACAACGACAAGGCGCACGTCCTCGCCGTCGCCAAGCGTGTCAAGGCGCAGGGCATGAAACTCCTCGTCGACTTCCACTACTCGGACACCTGGGCCGACCCGGGCGCCCAGTCCAAGCCCGCCGCCTGGTCCGGACACTCGTACAGCCAGCTGAGGACGGACGTCTACAACCACACGTACGACGTTCTCAACGCCCTGAAGGCCCAGGGCACCACCGCCGACATGGTGCAGGTCGGCAACGAGATCAACGGCGGCATGCTCTGGAACGAGGGCTCCACCTCGAACTGGTCGCAGCTCGCCGGACTGCTGAACTCCGGCTACGACGCCGTCAAGGCGGTCAACTCCGGTACGACCGTGGCGATCCACCTCGCCAAGGGCGGCGATCTGGCAGGCACCCGCTGGTGGTTCGACAGCGCCGTGTCCAACGGCGTGAAGTTCGACGTCATCGGCCTGTCCTACTACGGCTACTGGCACGGCACGCTCGCCGACTTCCAGACGACCCTGGACGACGCCGCGTCCCGCTACGGCAAGCCGGTGTACCTCGCCGAGACGGCCTATCCCTTCCGGCTGGACAGCAAGGACACACACGAGAACATCATCGATCTCGCGAGTGAGCTGGTGCCCGGTTACGCCGCCTCGACGGCAGGGCAGACCCAGTGGATGAAGGACGTCGCGAGCATCGTGGAGGCCGTACCGAACGGCCGCGGGCTCGGCATCTTCTACTGGGAGTCCACCTGGACCGCGGTGACCGGCAACGGCTGGGACCCCACGGATCCCTCGTCCGGCAACGGCTGGGAGAACCAGGCCCTGTTCGGCTACGACGACAAGGCGCTGCCGGCGATGGCGTGGTTCAGCCACCGGTGACGGCGCGGACGTAGGCCACGGGGGTGGGGCGGAAACGGCTGCTCGTTTCCGCCCCACCCCCTGCGGCTCCCGTCAGTCCCGCCAGAACGGCTCCCGCAGTTTGAACTTCTGCAGTTTCCCCGTCGCCGTCCGCGGCAGCGACTCCACGAAGTCGACCCGCTTGGGTGTCTTGAAGCCCGCGAGCCGCGTCCGGCAGTGGGCGATCAACTCCTCGGCGGTGACCCCGGACCCGTCCGTCACCACGAGCGCCGTCACCAGCTCGCCCCACTTGGCGTCCGGGATGCCGATCACCGCCACCTCGCGCACCGCGGGATGCGAGGTGATCACGTCCTCCACCTCGATCGACGAGACGTTCTCACCGCCGGAGATGATGACGTCCTTCTTGCGGTCGGAGATGACCAGGTACCCCTCGTCGTCGAGGTACCCGCCGTCCCCGGTGTGGAACCAGCCGCCCTCCTGGGCCTTCGCCGTCTCCTCGGGCTGCTCCCAGTAGCCGTCGAGGTTGTGGTTGGACGCGGTCAGCACCTCCCCGTCCACGTCGACGTCCACACGTACGCCGAGAGCGGGCGCGCCCGCCCGGCCGAGCCTGCGGGCCCGCTCGGTGGGGTCGAGGTCGTCCCACTCCTCGCGACCGCGGTTGACCGTGACGAGCGGCGAGGTCTCGGTGAGCCCGTAGATCTGGATGAACTCCCAGCCCAGTTCGACCGTCACCCGCTCGATCGTGCGCGTCGGCGGCGGCGCGCCCGCGCAGACGATACGGACCCGGTCGCGGCCGGGGATCCCGCCCTCCCAGTCGGCGGCGGCGTCGAGCACCGCGTTCAGGACGGCGGGTGCCGCGCACATCAGGGTGACGCCGTGCCGCTCGACGCGGCGCAGGATCTCGGCGCCGTCGATCTGCCGGAGCACGATGTGCCGGCCGCCGACGCCCGTCACGCCGTACGGCATGCCCCAGCCGTTCGCGTGGAACATCGGGAGCGTGTGCAGATAGACGTCACGGTCGCTGATCGTGGTGTGCAGCCCGAACACGGTCGCGTTCAGCCACAGATTGCGATGGGTGAGCTGAACTCCCTTGGGACGGGCGGTCGTTCCCGACGTGTAGTTGACGCTGGCCGTCGCGCCCTCGTCCGGCTCCGCCCAGTCCCGCGGTTCGGTGTCGGTAAGGAAGAGATCGTCGTCGTCGCCCAGGACGAACTTGTGCTTGACGTCGAGGGAGTCGAGGACCTCCGCGCAGGAGGGGTCCGCGTAGACGACCGAGGCACCGGAGTGCCGGACGATGTAGTCGATCTCCGACCGGGTGAGCCGGAAGTTCACCGGAACGAGGACCCGCCCCCAGCCGGAGACGCCGAAGAACGAGGTCAGCAGGCGCGCCGAGTTCTGTGAGATCACCGCGACCCGGCCGCCCACCGGCACGTCCAGCCGGTCCAGTCTGGCCGCCTGCGCGCGGGCGAGCCTCGCCAGGTCCCGGTAGGTCAGCTCGCCGAGGCCGGGCCCCGGCTGTTCCGGTTCGTCGACGACGGCGACGCGGTCCGGGTAGACATGGGCCGCGCGGTCGAGGAAGTCACGGACGGTCAGCGGGTAGTACACGACAGCACCTCCGGTTCGGTGATTCCTTCCTACCTCGCCGGACCGCCCGCGTACCCCCATGGAGCCGTCACGGATCCCTGTCTCCCCAATCCCCATTGCGGACCGACGTGCCCGAGGAGTACTGTCCAAAACACCTAATCAACATGTTGAGTATCGATGGTGAGTACCGACGTTGAACACCGATGAGCAAGAGAGAGTGAGAGGTGCAGGATGACGCATCCCTTCCGCAAGGCGGTCGAGGACGGCGACCACGCGGCCGTCGTCGACCTGCTCGCCGAGGACGTCGTGTTCACCAGCCCGGTGGTCTTCAAGCCGTACGCCGGGAAGGCGATCACCTCCGCGATCCTGGGCGCCGTCATCGAGGTGTTCGAGGACTTCCACTACGTCCGCGAGATCGCGGACCCCGGCGGCCGTGACCTCGTCCTCGTCTTCGAGGCGCGCGTGGGAGACCGTGCCCTCCAGGGCTGCGACATCCTGCACTTCGGTGAGGACGGCCGGATCGACGACCTCACCGTCATGGTCCGCCCCCTGTCGGCGGCCCAGGCGCTCCAGGCGGCGATGGCGGCCCGCTTCGACGCCATCGCCGGGGCGGCGTCGGCCGCCTCTTGACCGGCAGCGGCGGATAGCCTGGTCTCCGGCCCGAGATCAGGAGACACCGCGCATGACCAGCCCCCGCCCGGAGACGGTGGACGAACCGGCGGAACACGGTGCGCCCGCCCGGCGCGCGCCGGTGTGGCGGGGGCAGGGGCCGGCCGTGGCGGTGGTCGCGGTGGGCGGCGCGGCCGGTGCGTCGGCGCGCTACGGGGCCGCACTGCTCTGGCCCGCGCGGACGGGCGGCTTCCCGTGGACCACGTTCTGGGTCAACGTCGTCGGCTGCTGCGTGATCGGCGTCTTCATGGTCCTGGTCACCGAGGTGTGGGCGCCCCACCCGCTGGTGCGCCCCTTCTTCGGTACCGGCGTGCTGGGCGGCTTCACGACCTTCTCGACCTACGCCGTGGACATCCAGAGGCTGCTCGACGAGGGGCACCCCCGGACCGCCCTCGCCTACCTCGCGGCCACTCTCGTCGCGGCCCTCGCGGCGGTATGGGCGGCCGTGGCGCTGACGCGCCGGGTGTCGGCCCGGTGGAGCGCGGGGCGGGAGCCCTCGTGAACTGGGTACTCGTGATCGTCGGCGGCATGGTCGGCGCACCCCTGCGCTACCTCACCGACCGTGCGGTGCAGGCCCGCCACGACTCGGGCTTCCCCTGGGGCACCTTCACCGTGAACGTCGTCGGCTGCCTGGTCCTGGGCGCCCTGACCGGCGCGGCCACGGCCGGCGCGGCCTCCTCCCACCTGCAACTGCTGCTCGGTACGGGCCTGTGCGGGGCGCTCACCACGTACTCGACCTTCTCGTACGAGACGCTGCGGCTGGCCGAGAACGGCGCCCGACCGCAAGCCGCCGCCAACGCGATCGTGAGCGTGGCCGCGGGGCTCGGGGCGGCGTTCGCGGGGGTCGCGGCGGCCCAGTCCCTCTGGTCGTAGCCCCCGAGACCGTCCGTACGGTGGCACGCCGCGACACGCCGCCCGGACTCGTACCGGGCCGGTCGACCGGCCCGCCGGACTGCCGGACTGCCGGAGCGCCAGGCCGAGGCGGCGCAAGGAACCGGCTGGTGGCGGGCGCGGACCCGTCGACCTTGACAGTCGCCTCCCGTGGCCCGCAGGATCACCCCGTGAACCTGTCAGACAGCCAGACAGCTGGCGGCTCCGTGCCGAGGCGCATAAGCGCCATGGAGGCCGTACTCGGGCATCTTCGCGGTGCCATCGAGGGCGGTGAGTACGCCGTGGGGGACAAGCTGCCCTCCGAGGCGGAGCTGTGCCGACGGCTGGAGGTCAGCAGGCCCGTGCTGCGGGAGGCCCTGCGCGCCCTGCAGACCATGGGTCTGACCGTGTCACGGACCGGCAAGGGCACGTTCGTCGTGTCGAGCGGCCCCGTCGAGGACCCCACCTTCGGCGACTACACGGCCAGCGACCTGATGGAGGTCCGCCGGCACGTCGAGATCCCGGTGGCCGGATACGCGGCAGTGCGCCGGACCCCCGAGGACCTCGACCACCTGGCCCATCTGCTCGAAAGGATGGAGCGCGAGCGGGACACCACCGCGTGGGTCGCGATGGACACGCTTTTCCACCTCGCCGTGGCGCAGGCCGCCCAGAACCCGGTCTTCCGCCGCGTGATCGAGGAGATCCGCGACGCACTGGCCCGGCAGTCCGCGTTCCTCAACGAACTCGGCGGCCGTCGCGAGCAGTCCAACCGGGAACACCGCGCCATCGTCGAGGCCCTCGTCGACGGCAGCGCGGCCGACGCGGTCGACGCCATGGCGCACCACCTCGACCGCGTCGAGACGACCCTCACCGCGATCGTGCGCCCCGAGCGCACCGACCCCGCGGGCACCCCCACAGAAGGCGAAACACACGCGTGAGCGAGCAGTCCCTCGAAGACCAGACGCAACAGACACCACAGGAGGAGCGGAAGAGGCGGCCGAGCAGCCATGTCGACGCCGGTGACGCGGGGTACAGCAAGTCCCTGAAGTCCCGGCACGTCAACATGATCGCCATCGGCGGGGCCATCGGCACCGGCCTCTTCCTCGGCGCCGGCGGCCGGCTCGCGGAGGCGGGCCCGTCCCTCTTCATCGCGTACGCAGTCTGCGGGATCTTCGCCTTCCTCGTCGTCCGCGCCCTCGGCGAACTCGTCCTGTACCGGCCGTCCTCCGGCGCCTTCGTGTCGTACGCCCGGGAGTTCCTGGGCGAGAAGGGCGCGTACACCGCGGGCTGGATGTACTTCCTGAACTGGGCGACCACCGGCGTCGCCGACATCACCGCGGTCGCCACCTACACCCACTACTGGGGCATGTTCTCCGACATCCCGCAGTGGGTGATCGCCCTGATCGCGCTGGCGGTCGTGCTCACCGTGAACCTCATCTCGGTGAAGATCTTCGGCGAGCTGGAGTTCTGGTTCGCCATCGTCAAGGTCGGCGCGCTCGTCGCGTTCATGCTGATCGGGATCTTCGTCCTGGTCACGCAGCACCCCGTCGACGGAGCCACCCCCGGCCCCTCCCTGATCAGCGACAACGGCGGACTCTTCCCGAGCGGTCTGCTGCCGATGCTGCTGATCATCCAGGGTGTCGTCTTCGCGTACGCCTCCGTCGAACTGGTCGGTGTCGCGGCGGGCGAGACGGAGAACCCCGAGAAGATCCTCCCGAAGGCCATCAACTCGATCATGTGGCGCGTCGGTCTCTTCTACGTCGGCTCGGTGCTCCTGCTGTCCATGCTGCTGCCCTGGAACAAGTACACCGCCGGGGAGAGCCCGTTCGTGACCGTGCTCTCCAACATCGGCATCCCGGCCGCGGGCGGCGTGATGAACCTCGTCGTGATGACCGCCGCCATGTCCAGCCTCAACTCCGGGCTGTACTCCACCGGCCGCATCCTGCGCTCCATGTCGATGGCCGGCTCGGCGCCCAGGTTCACCTCGGTGATGAGCCGCAGCCAGGTCCCGTACGGCGGAATCCTGCTGACCAGCGGTATCTGCGTGCTCGGCGTCGGGCTCAACTTCGTCGTCCCCGCCGACGCCTTCGAGATCGTGCTCAACTTCGCCGCGCTCGGCATCCTCGCCACCTGGGGCATGATCATGATCTGTCATCTGCAGTTCTGGCGGAAGTCGCAGGAGGGCGAGGTGGACCGCCCCGGCTACCGGCTCCCCGGCTCGCCCTGGACCGAACTCGTCACCCTCTTCTTCCTCGCCTCCGTCCTGGTCCTCATGTACGCGGACGGGGGAGCGGGCCGGACCACGGTCCTGTGCCTCCCGCTGATCGTGGCGGCGCTGGTGGCGGGCTGGTACGGCGTACGCGCCCGCGTCACCGCCCTGCGCGACGGCCAGGTGGACGCATGAGCACCGACGCCCTCGCCGGATGCGGGAGTTCGCTCGGCGCGGCACCCTCCATCAGGGAACCGCTGCACGCGCCCGTCGCCCATCTCGTCCGCGGCGGTGTCATCGAAGGCATCCACTACGGCTCGGTGGTCGTGCTGGCCGCCGACGGCAGCGTGGACCTCCAGATCGGCGACATCGAGGCCGCCTTCTACCCGCGCTCGGCGCTCAAGCCCGTACAGGCGGTGGCCATGGTGCGGGCCGGGCTGCCCCTCGAAGACGACCTGCTCTCGCTGGCCGCGGCCAGCCACTCCGGCGAGGAACGCCACCTCGCCGGCAGCCGGCGGATCCTGGAACTCGCCGGACTCACCGAGGACGACCTGCGCAACGTCCCCGACCTGCCCTTCGACCCGGTCGTCCGCGAGGACTGGATCCGCGCCGGGCGGCTGCCGTCGCGGCTCGCCCAGAACTGCTCGGGCAAGCACGCCGCGATGCTCTACACGGCACGGCTCAACGGCTGGTCGCTCGACGACTACCTCGACCCCGCGCACCCCCTCCAGCAGGCGATCGAGGAGATCGTCGAGGACCTGACCGGGCAGGCCGTCGCCCAGGTCACCGTCGACGGCTGCGGCGCCCCGCTGTTCGCCGTCTCGCTGCACGGACTCGCCCGCGCCGCCGCCAGGATCACGACGGCCCCGCCCGGCACGCCCGAGGCGCGGGTGGCCGACGCGATGCGCGAGCACGCCGAGATGGCGTCCGGGTCCGGGCGTGACGTCGCCGCGCTGATGCGGGCCGTGCCGGGGCTGCTCGCGAAGGACGGCTTCGAGGGTGTGCAGGTCGCGGCGCTGCCGGACCGCCGGGCCGTCGCCGTGAAGATCGCCGACGGCGCGGACCGCGCGCGGGTACCGGTCGCCGCGGCGGCGCTCGCCCGGGTCGGCGTCGACCCGGCCGCGCTCGCCGAGTTCGCGGGGGCGCCGCTGCTCGGGGGCGGTGCGGTGGTGGGGCACATCCGGACGACCCGCGCGCTCGACCCACTACCGGAGCCACCGCCGGCGCCGGCACTGTCGGGCCGACCCGCCTGACGCCCCGCGAGGGGCTCCGCCCGTGGTGAGCTGCGGGGCCGGTGGGGGTCACCCGCGCCGTTCCTCGCACCCTTGCATGCCGCGTGACGCCCCGCGCGGGCTCCGGCCCGTGGTGGGCTGCGGGTCGGTGGGGGTCACCCGCGCAGTTCCCCGCGCCCCTAAACGCCGCCTGGCGTCCCCGCGTGGGGCTCCGCCCGTGGTGGGGTGCGGGTCGGTGGGGGTCACCCGCGCAGTTCCCCGCGCCCCCAAATACCGGGGGCGCGGGGAACGGCGCAGTCTTTTGTCTTTGAGGGGCGCGGGGAACGGCGCAGTCTTTTGTCTTTGAGGGGCGCGGGGAACGGCGCAGTCTTTTGCTTTTCAGGGGCGCGGGGAACTGCGCGGCCCACCCCCACCGGCCCGCACCCACCCGCACGGAGTGCCCCGGCGGCAGAATGTGATCATGAGTTCGCCGCTGACCTTCCAGCCCGTCCTGGACCGTATCGCCGCAGAGATCGAGCAGACCCCCGGCCGCGGCCGGCCCGCCGACTACATCCCGGCCCTCGCCGCCTGCGACCCCCGCCGCTTCGGCATGGCCGTCGCCGAGCTCGACGGCACGGTGTACGGAGTCGGTGACTGGCGCCAGCCCTTCTCGACCCAGTCCATCACCAAGGTCTTCACCCTGGCCCTGGACCTGGCCCACGAGGCCGACGAACTCTGGGAACACGTCGGCCGTGAACCCTCCGGCAACCCCTTCAACTCACTCGTCCAGCTGGAGTACGAGAACGGCATCCCCCGCAACCCCTTCATCAACGCGGGCGCCCTCGTCGTCACCGACCGCCTCCACACCCAGACCGGCGACGCGGCAGGCACCCTCCTCGGCTTCCTGCGCGCGGAGAGCGGCAACGACGAGCTCGCCATCAACGAGGACGTGGCCGCCTCCGAGACCGCCCACGGCGACCGCAACGCCGCGCTCGGCCACTTCATGGCGTCCTACGGGAACATCGGCAACCCGGTCCCGGTCCTGCTCGACGAGTACTTCCGGCAGTGCTCCGTCGAGGCGTCCTGCGCGGACCTCGCCCTGGCCACCGGCTTCCTCGCCCGGCACGGCATCCGCGCGGACGGCACCCGCCTCCTGACGATGAGCCAGGCCAAGGAGGTCAACGCGGTCATGCTCACCTGCGGCACGTACGACGCGGCGGGCGAGTTCGCCTACCGCGTGGGCCTGCCCGGCAAGAGCGGTGTCGGCGGCGGGATCATCGCCGTCGTCCCCGGCCGCTGCACGCTCTGCGTGTGGAGCCCCGGCCTGGACGGACACGGCAACTCGGTCGCGGGAGTCGCCGCTCTGGACCGCTTCACCACCATCACCGGCCTGTCGGTGTTCTGAGCAGCCGCACCCGCACAGCCGTCCGGACGCCCGTCCTGGTCAGTAAGACGGCGGCCATGCCGCGGCTGCCGCTCCGAAGTGGACGCGTCGCTTTCCGGCCACCCCGCATTGACACGCTTGCCGAGTGTTGGCCAAGGGTTTCACCGTCGATCTGCGTCGCTGTCAGCTGCTCGGGCTCGCGGGCTCCGTCGTCCTCACGGCGGGAGGCGAGACGGCCGGCGCCCTGCCCGTACGGGAACTGCCGTCCCTCGCGTCCGGAAGGGCGGCACTCGGCCTGGTGGGCGTGTACTTCGGAGTCGTCCTGCTCATCGCCGCCTGGGTGCTGCTGGGGCGGGTGGTCCGAGGCCCCGAACCGCCGACGCCCCGTGCCCTGCTGGTCGTCCTCGCCGTGTGGGCGGTTCCCCTGCTGCTCGCGCCGCCCCTGTTCAGCCGGGACGTCTACAGCTATCTGGCCCAGGGCGCGATGGTCGACGCGCACCTCGACGTCTACACCCACGGCCCCGCCATCCTGGGCGGACCCCTCGCGGACGAGGTGGCGCCCGTGTGGCGGCGGACCGCGACCCCGTACGGGCCCGTCTTCCTCGCGGTGGCCTCCGCGCTGTCCGGCCTGACGCGGGGCGAGGTGCCCGCCGGACTGTTCGGCATGCGGGTCGTCGCGCTGCTCGGTGTGGCGCTGATGGCCGCCGTACTGCCGAGGCTGGCCCGGCACAGCGGCGCCGACCCCGCCGCCGCGCTGTGGCTCGGCGCGCTCAACCCGCTCGTGCTGCTGCATCTGGTGGCCGGAGCGCACAACGACGCCCTCATGCTCGGCCTCCTCGGCGCCGGACTGGTGGCGGCCCTCGGCCGCTGGCCCGTCCTGGGCGCCGTCCTCGTCACCCTGGCCGCCCTGGTCAAGGTTCCGGCCGTGCTGGGCCTGGCGGCCGTCGTGGCGCTCCAGGTACGCGCCGGACGGAGCATGGCGCGGGCCGTCGCCACGACCACGGCCGCCGCCCTCGCCACCACCGTCGCCGCGACCGCCGCGGCCGGTACCGGATACGGCTGGATCGCCGCCCTGAGGACACCCGTGTCCCCGCACAACTGGTCGCCCACCAGCCTCCTCGGCCGCGCCACCGGCGACCTGTTGCGGGGCCTCGGCAGCGATCTCGCCCCGTACGCGCTGCCCGCCTGGCACGCCCTCGGCCTTGTCCTCACCGTCGTCGTCATCGCCGGCATCTGGCTGCGCCGCCCCCGCGTGAGCCCCGTCTACGCGCTGGGCCTCAGCCTGGCGACGGTGGCCGTGCTCGGCCCGGCCGTCCGGCCCTGGTACGCGCTGTGGGGCCTGTTCCTCATCGCCGCGGCGGCGCCCAGTGCGTCCGTACGCCACCGGGTGGCCGCCGTGACCGGAGTGCTCGCCCTCGGTGTCCTGCCCAGCGGCGGGCCGCCCGACAGCGAGCAGCTGGCACTCGCGGTGTCGGGCGGGATGCTGGCGCTGGTCGTCCTCTGGCAGGCGCACCAGACGTCGAACGCGCCCGTCCTGGGGCGGACGGCATGAGGCTGCCGCGCACCGACCGGGGGCGTCTGCTGTTCGTTCTCGTCCTGGCCACCGCCGTGACGGTCTTCACCGCGACCGTGCCCCTGCTGCGGGACTGGTTCGACCTGCGGGTCTACCACGGGGCCGTCGACACCTGGATCCACCACGGCGGGCACCTCTACGACTACCGGGTGCCGGGGACGACGTACGGCTTCACGTATCCGCCGTTCGCGGCCGTCGGCATGCTGCCGATGGCGCTGCTCGGACTGCAGACCGCGATCGCTGTCGGCCTGCTGCTCAACCTGGCCGCGACGGGCTTCGTCCTGCACACCCTGTACGTGCTGACCGGGCGCAGGCTGCGCCGGTACGGCCTGTTCGGGCTCGGCGTGGGTGTCTGTCTGCTCGCCCTCCTCGAACCGGTCCGCGACACCTTCAGCTTCGGCCAGGTCAACCTCCTGCTGCTGGCCCTGGTCCTCGCCGACGCCCGGCTGATCGCGCACGGGCGCAGCCGCTGGGCGGGCGTCGGGATCAGTCTTGCCGCGGCGGTCAAGCTCACGCCCGCGATCTTCATCGTCCTGCTGCTGCTCGCCCGGCGCCCGCGCGCGGCGGCCACCGCCACGGGGGTCGCGGCGGCCGCCACCGCGTTCGCGGCCCTGGCCGCGCCGGACGCGTCCCGTTTCTACTGGACCGACGCGGTCTGGGACACGTCCCGTATCGGCCGCCTCGCCTATGTCTCCAACCAGTCGCTGCAGGGCGTACTGGCCCGTCTCGCCGACCCCGCCGAGCCGAGCCGTGCCGTCTGGGCGCTGCTGGCGCTCGCTGTCCTCGGGGTGTGGATGTGGCGGGCGCGCCGGGCCCTCGCGGGCGGGGACGTCCTCGGCGCCTTCGCCCTCACCGGACTCGCCGCGTGCCTGGTCAGCCCCATCACCTGGGTCCACCACCTCGTCTGGCTGCTGCCCTCGCTGGTGATTCTCGCCGAGACGGGCCTGCGGCGGCGGCGCGCAGGGCTGCTGTGGCTCACCGCGGGCCTGTACGTCCTGCTGTGCAGCAGCGTCGTGTGGCTGTGGTTCGACGACGCGTCGGGCATCGTCGGCTTCGTCGGCAGCAACGCGTACGTGTGGATCACGCTGGGGCTGCTGCTCGGGCTGCCCCTCGATCAGCGTCGCGTGGCGGAACGCCGGCCGTGGAGGCGCAGGGCCAGTGCCACGGCACCCGCGCCGAGCGCGCCCGAGCCGGCGAGCGTTCCCGCCGTCGTCAGCCAGCCACCGGCACCCGCGGGGCCGTCGGCCTCGTCCGCGGGCGCCGCGGGCCCGGCCGGCGGGGCGGCACCCGGACCGGGGCCGGGCCGTGCCCCGGCCGCCGGACCCGCGGTGGCACGTGGCACGGGACGGGGCAGGAGCGAGCCGACCGGATCGACCCGGCCGGTGGCCCCGAAACCCCAGTCGAGCAAGGAGCGCGCCTCCTCGTACACGGCGAACCTGCCGCCCTCCTGAGGGTCCATCACGGTGACGACGAGGGTGTGCCCGCCCCGGCGCGCGGCGGCGACGAGCGTGCTGCCCGCCTGGGAGGTGGACCCGTTCTTGATGCCGATGAGCCCTGGATAGGGCGCGACCCCGTCGGCACCGGAGAGCAGCCGGTTGGTGTTCTCGATCTCGTACGCCCAGCCGTCGCCGGGGAACTTCGCGCGGACGGTGGCGCAGTAGCGGACGAAGTCCGTGTTGCGCAGCCCCGCGCGCCCGAAGACGGCCAGGTCGTACGCGGACGACACCTGGCCGGGTGTGTCGTAGCCGTCGGGTGAGACGACCCGGGTGTCACGGGCGCCCAGGGCCTGGGCCTTGGCCTGCATCTGGGCGGCCGTGGCACGCCAGCCGCCGTTCATCTCGGCGAGTACGTGGACGGCGTCGTTGCCGGAGTTGAGGAAGACGCCCCGCCACAGGTCGGACGCCCGGTAGGTACGTCCCGCGCGGACCCCGACCAGGCTGCTGCCGGGGCCGATGCCGGCCAGGTCCGCCTCGGTGACGGTGTGCCGGACCGCGGAGGGCAGCACGGGGAGCACGGTCACCGCGAAGAGGGTCTTCAACGTGCTGGCGGGCGGCAGGGCGAGGTGTGCGTTGTGTGCCGCGAGCACATCGCCGGTGTCGGCGTCGGCCACCAGCCAGGACCGGGCGGACATCTCCCGCGGCACGCCGGGCGCTCCGGCCCGGAGCGCGACCTGTGTCCCGGGACGGTCCAATGTCGGAGGCGGCAAGGGTGGTGAGGACGACGAGGCGGGCGCGGGAGGGGGATTGGCGGTGCTCGGAGTGGGCCCGGTGTGTGCGACGGCCGTCCCGGCGCGCGGCCCGGTGACGGTCGTGTGTGCCGCGCCGAGGGCCGCGACCGGTCCCGGCACGAGGGCGAGCGCTCCGACGACGCAGAGGGCGGAGCAGGAGACGGCCGTGCGGGCGGGGAGTCCGATGGTCATACCGCAAACGTAGGAACGCGCAGGTCGCCTGGCGAACCGCCTCGGCCGAACGGAGCTGCCGAACACCCGGATGCCGCAGCGGACACCGACGCACGGCACAGGTTCGCGGGTGCCTACTGGCTGCCCGGCACCGTCTGCTGGACCTGCCGGAGGAAGGTCGCGTTGTCCGGGGTCTGCCGCATCCGCTCCAGCAGGGTCTCCAGACCGGCCTGGCCGTCACCGCGGGAGTGCAGGGCGCGCCGCAGACCTCGTACGGCCGCCAACTCGGCGGCGGGGACGAGGAGTTCCTCGCGGCGGGTGCCGGACGGGGTGATGTCGACGGCGGGGAAGACGCGGCGGGACGCGAGGGTGCGGTCCAGCCGGAGTTCCATGTTGCCGGTGCTCTTGAGCTCCTCGAAGTAGTAGTCGTCGGCACGGGAGCCGGTGTCCACGAGGGCCGTGGCGATGATGGTGAGCGAGCCGCCCTCCTCGGCGAGCCGCGCCGCGCCGAAGAGCCGCTTGGGCCCCTGGAGCGAGGCCGCGTCGACACCGCCGCTGAGGGTGCGGCCCCCCGCGGCGGCCGCGTTGTTGTGCGCCCGGCACAGCCGGGTGAGCGAGTCGAGCAGGATCACGACGTCCTGGCCCGCCTCGACGAGCCGCTTGGCCCGCTCGATCGCCAGCTCGGCCAGCGCGATGTGCTGCTTGGGGCTCTGGTCGAAGGTCGAGGCGAACACCTCGCCGCGGACGGACCGGCGCATGTCGGTCACCTCCTCGGGACGCTCGTCGAGGAGCACCACCATCAGCCGGGCCTCGGGGTGATTGCCGGCGACGGCTGCGGCCAGCTGCTGGAGCAGTACGGTCTTGCCGGTCTTGGGCGGGGCGACGATCAGGCCGCGCTGACCCTTGCCGATCGGCGCGACCAGGTCGACGAGGCGGGTGGTGAGTCCGCCCGCGGGGTGTTCGAGGCGCAGCCGCTCGCGCGGGTGCAGCGGGGTCAGATCACGGAAGTGCGGACGGCCGCGTGCCTCGTCGGCGGGACGGCCGTTGATCCGCCGGATCTCGGTGAGGGCGCGCTGCCGGCCGCGCAGTCCTTCGACATGGTCGCCCTTGCGCAGGCCGTACCGGCGGATCAGTGAGGCGGAGACCTGAAGGTCGGCTGCGCCGGGGAGCAGGTTCTCGGCGCGCAGGTGGCCCTGCCCGTTCGATGTGAGGTCGAGTACGCCGGTGGCCTGCTCCAGGTCGGTGACGGGAGTGGGCGGGCGTTCGAGTGTGGTGGTCATGGTGGGTGTCCTTTCGCGGACGGATGGTCGAAGTTCTCGGATGTGTCACGCGGTTGGGGGAGAGGCCGATGCAGGGGCGGTGACTTCACGCCCTGCACGGCGGAACGCGTCACTTCTCGGAACGCGTACGACGGACGAACGCCGTACGAAGAGAGGTGCCGCGAAGAAGATGCTGTGCGCCGGTCGGAATCGACGGGCGGACCAGCGGGATAAGAGGAAAGCTGCACCGGCGCCTGAAGATGGCGTACACAAGTGCTGATGGCACTGTAGCACCTTCTCGTCCGGTGACGCCGGAAGCGGCCGGATCCCGGGGCGTTGACACAGGTGGTGCCGCGCGCCACGGTGGTCGGCATGGTCGATGCCGGGATCGTCGCACGCATACGGGAGTTACGGCCGCTGATCAGGCAGAACGCGCTGCGGACCGAGCACGGCCGGCGGGTGCCGGACGAGGTCGTCGCCGCCCTGAGCGGCACCGGAGTGCACCGGATGAACGTCCCCGCGCGCTACGGCGGTCAGCGGACCCCGCTGCGCACCCAGGTCGACGCCTTCGCCGAGATCGCCCTCGAATGCGCCTCCACGGCATGGGTGACACTCAGTCACGCGGGCGTCTCGTACATCGCTGCGCTCTTTCCCGACGAGGCACAGGACGACTTCTTCACCGGGCCGGCCGGCCCCGATGTCAGGATCGGCGGCACGCTCGTCCCCGGCGCCACGGCGATGCCGTACGACGGGGGCTACCGGGTGGACGGCGCCTCGGGCTTCGCGACCGGCTGCCATCACGCGGACTGGCATCTGCTGACGGCCGCGGTCGTCCCGGCCGGCGGACGGCCCCAGGAGGGGCCACCGGAGGTGCTGTGGGTCGCGGTGCCGATGTCCGAGCTGGAGATCCTGGACGACTGGGACGCCACAGGTCTCGCCGGTACCGGCAGCAACACGGTCGTGGCCCGGAACATTCCCGTCCCCGCGCACCGGGTGCTCCCGGTCGGGCCGATGCTGGCCGGGCGGACCCCGTCGAAGACCAACGCGGACGACCCCTTCTACCGTATGCCCGTGCTGCTGCTGTTCTGCGCCTGGACGGCGGCGGCCGCACTGGGCCTGGGGCGGGCGGCGCTCACGGAGTTCGACGAGCGGATCCACCGGCGCGGCATCACGTACACCTTCCACGAGCGGCAGAACGAGGCCACCGTCACCCATCTCCAGTTCGCCGAGGCGCAGATGAGGATCTCCGCCGCCGAACTGGTGGCCGGCCGGCTGATCGCCGAGATCGAGACCAAGGCCCATGACGGCGACCCGTACACCCCGCTGGAGCGGTCCAGGATCCGGGCCGAGTGCGGCTATCTCACCCGGCTCTGCAAGGAGGCCGTCGACCTGCTCGCCTCGGCCGCCGGCGCCTCCTCCCTCCAGCGGTCCGTGCCCTTGCAGCGCATCGCCCGGGACATCAACGCCCTGACGCTGCACTCCTTCGTCAACCCCGCCACCAACCTGGAGATCTACGGCCGCGTACTCTCGGGCGTCGACCCGGGCACCCCCTTCCTGTGACGGCCTCCGACTGCCGTCGACCGCAGTCAGGAGATCGCGTTGGACACTACGGCAGCCGAACCGTCGAACGACACGTCAGGTACCTCCGGTACGTCCCGCGCGTCCGCGGAGCCGCACCGCCTCGACCCGGCCGGCGGCTGTCCGCACGCCGACAACGCGCGCCTTCTCGCCCGCGGAGCCGTGGCGCCGGTCCTCCTGCCCGGCGGGGTGGACGGCGTGGCGGTGCTGGGGCACGAGGCGCTGAAGGAGTTCCTCGCACACCCTCAAGTCGCCAAGAACGCAGCGCACTTCACCGCGTTGCGGGAGGGCCGCATCGCCCCCGGATGGCCCCTTGCCACCTTCGCGACGGTACGGGGCATGACGACCGCGGACGGCGACGACCACCGGCGGCTGCGATCGCTGGTCAGCAAGGCGTTCACCGCCCGGCGGGTCGAGCAACTGCGCCCACGCATAGAGGAGTTGACCGAGGAGCTGCTCGATGATCTGGAGCGCGCGGCCCGCGACGGCGGGGGAGTCGCCGATCTGCGCGCGCACTTCGCGATGCCGCTGCCGATGGGCGTCATCGGTGAACTGCTCGGCGTGGAAGCCGAGTTCCGCGACCGGCTCCACCACCTCTCCAACCAGGTCGTCGCCACCGACATAGGCCCCGAGCGTGCGCTGGCCGCCAACCGGGAACTGATGGCCGTCCTCGGTGCGGTCGTCGAGGCCAGGACCGAGCGGCCCGGCGGCGACCTCACCAGCGCCCTGATCGCCGCCCGCGACGAGGGCGGCGACCGGCTCACCCACGAGGAGTTCCTCGGCACCCTGGTCCTGATGATCATCGCCGGGCACGAGACCACACTGAACCTGATCACCAACGCCGTGCGCGCCCTGTGCGTCCACCGTGACCAGCTGGAACGGGTCGTGCGGGGCGAGGCGGGCTGGGCCGACGTCGTCGAGGAGACCCTGCGCTGGGACGCGCCGGTCAGCTACTTCCCCTTCCGCTACCCGGTCGGCGACCTGACCGTCGACGGCACCGTCATACCCCAGGGCACACCCGTCCTCGCCGGCTACTCGGCCGCGGGCCGCGACCGGGCCGCGCACGGCCCCGACGCCGACCTCTTCGACGTCACAAGGCCCGCCCGGTCCGGCGCTGCCCGGCATCTCTCCCTCGGCCACGGCGCCCACTACTGCCTGGGCGCCCCACTGGCCCGGACGGAGTCCGCCATCGCCCTGGAACGCCTGTTCACCCGCTTCCCCGGCCTCGACCTCGCCGTGCCCGAGACGGACCTCACCCGCGGCGCCAGTTTCGTGGGCAACAGCGTCCAGACACTCCCCGTTCGGGTGTGACGCAGGGCGGTTCGGCTACCGGATCAGTTCGAAGATTCCGTAGCCGAACGCCTCCGCCGTGACCGTGCCGCCTTCGGCGACGACACCGGACGCTTCGAGGGCCCGGCCGGGCCGGAAGTCCCCGAGCGGACAACTCGTCCGCTCCTGGCGGGGGTTGACGACCACGAGGTACCGCCCGCCGCGTACGTGCACGAACGGGTAGCCCTCGTGCACCACCTCCACCGAGCCGTCCGGACCGAGTTCGGGCGTGGACGTGCGCAGGGCGATGAGTCGGCGTACGAGGTGGAGGAGGGACGTGTCGTCGGCGCGCTGGGCGGCGACGGTCGGGCGGCCGGGATCGGGGTCGACCGGGAGATAGGGGTGCTCGGACGTGGAGAAACCGGCGTTCGGGCCGTCGTCCCACTGCATCGGCGTACGGGAACCGGCGCGGTTGTAGGCAGGCCCGAGCACACTGCCCTCCGTGTCGGGGAGGTCCGGGATGTACCGCATACCGATCTCGTCGCCGTAGTAGATCGCGGGCAGGGTGGGCCAGGTGAGCTGGAAGGCGAAGGCGACCGGGAGCTGTTCGGCCGAGCGCGGCCCGCAGTTGAGACGCGAGAAGTCGTGGTTGGCGGTCGGCAGCGAGATGAAGCCGGTGTCGCCGAGGGCCGTCGACGCCTGCTGCCAGGCCTCGACGAAGGGCCGCGGCGAGCCTTTGCCGCTCGGGTCGAAGAAGCAGTCGAGCGGATCCCAGTCGAGGTTGACGGTCCCGGAACCGTTGCTCCACAGCGAGCGCAGCGCGAGGCCGTCCGTGGGACCGCCGAACTGGAGGAAGAAGTCCGTGTGGAACCCCGCCGGGACGGACACCTCCGGCTCGCCCCACTCCGAGAGGATCACCGCGTCCGGGTGCGTACGGTCCAGCCAGTGACGCAGCTCCGTCCAGATCCTGCTCGTCTCCGCCTTGTCCGGGTCGTCCTTGACGAGCGAGGCGGCCATGTCGACGCGGAAGCCCGACAGGCCGAGGCCCAGCCAGTGGTCCATGACCGTGCGCAACGCCTCCCGGTTGGCGCGCGGGCCCTCCGCGTCCACCGGCTGACGCCACGGCTCGTCCGGACTCGTGCGCGCGTAACCGAAGTTGAGGGCGGGCTGAAAGGCGAAGAAGTTCGGCAGATACGCACCCGGACGGCTGCCGGGTGAGGCCACGAACCCCTCCGGGCGGCCCTCCGCCGCCCAGATGTAGCGGTGGTCGTCGGGATCGTCCGCCGACGCGGTGAACCACGGGTGCCGGTCGGAGGTGTGTCCCGCGACCAGATCGAGGAGTACGCGGATCCCGTGGCCGCGCGCCCGGTCGACGAGCCCCGCGAGGTCGTCGTTCGAGCCGTAGCGGGGGGCCACGTTCAGGTAGTCGGAGACGTCGTACCCGGCGTCCCCGAACGGCGAGGCGAAACACGGGTTCAGCCAGACGGTGTTCACCCCGAGCCAGGCCAGATGGTCCAGCCGTTCGCAGATGCCGTCGAAGTCACCGATGCCGTCGCCGTTCGAGTCCGCGAACGACTGCGGGTAGATCTGGTAGAAGACCGCGTCGGCCAGCCATGCGGGTGCGGGGCGGAAGGAGCTCATGGGGCAGGTACAGCCTTTCCCTGGGCGGAACGTCCTCGATGTCGAGGGTGACAGCGCCTGGCAGTGTCCGAAAGGCCGCGCCTTGGCCGGAGACCGGCGGGAAGCTCTAAGCTGATCGACGATGTTCACCCCTCAGGGCCCCACGTTCCGCGAACTCGCCGTGCAGGCGCTGTCGTCCGTCGAGCACGGCTACGACCTCCTCGCGCCGAAGTTCGACCAGACCCCGTTCCGTACGCCGGACGCGTTCCTGCGGTCCGTCGCGCGGGCCCTGACCGGCATGGGACCGTTCGGCCGCGGGCTGGACCTGTGCTGCGGCACCGGCGCGGGCATGGACGTGCTGGGCTCGGTGTGCCGGGACAGCGTCACCGGCATCGACATCAGCGCGGGCATGCTCGCCGAGGCCCGACGGCGTGAACGGCCCGCCGGACCGCCCGCCGGCTGGGTGCGCGGCGACGCCCTCGCCCTGCCGTTCGGCCCGGTCTTCGACCTGGTCGTGAGCTTCGGGGCGTTCGGACACTTCCTGCCCCGTGAACTGCCCGGCCTGTTCGAGCAGGTCCATTCGGTGCTGAGGCCCGGCGGCCGGTTCGCCTTCCCGATCGTCGCCCCGGCCCCTCCCGCCTCGCCCGGCTACTGGGCCATGCTCGGCTTCGACGCGGTGATGAAGGTGCGCAACGCGGTGTGGCGTCCGCCCTTCGTCATGTACTACCGGGAATTCCGGCTCGGCGACGTGCGACGGGAACTGACCCGCGCGGGCTTCACGGTCGAGCTGCACGCCCTGCCCGAGTTCGGCCGCAGGGACGACGGCAGCCCGCGCTGCCGGATGGTCGTGGCCACAAGGCCCGGACCAGCGGTTTAACCGCTCCGGGATCACTCCGGGGGCCGCTTCCGCCCCCCGGTTCCACAGCGGTGCGCCGTACCGGCGTATGAGATGCGTCAAGAGCGCACGGAACGGCGTCAGGGAGCCGTCAACGCGCGCCGCGAGCGCCTCCGGCGGATGTTTGCTCTGAACGTCAAGGCGTTCGGCCGGGGCGCTGGCGCGGTCCGCCAGGGCACCGGCACCGCATCCGGAACCTCATTCAGGAGCTCACGATGGCCGATGTGGCCTTCGTCGTCACCACGATCGCGCTCTTCGCGCTGGTGGCCCTCGTAGCCAAGGGGGTGACGAAGCTGTGACCGCCGAGGCCGCATCCAATATTGAGATGGGCATCGGCCTGATCGTGGCCGTCGCCCTGCTGGGCTATCTCATCCTCGCCCTTGTGTTCCCGGAGAGGTTCTGAGCACGACATGAGCCCCGTACTCGCCGGCATCCTTCAGCTGCTGGCACTCATAGCGGCGCTGGCACTCGCCTATCGCCCCCTCGGCGACCACATGGCCCGGGTCTACTCCTCGGACCGGCATCTGCGCGTCGAGAAGTGGATCTACAAGGGCATCGGCGCCGACCCGGACACCGGGATGCGCTGGCCCGCGTACCTGCGCGGAGTCCTCGCCTTCTCCGCCGCCGGTGTGCTCTTCCTGTACCTCCTGCAGCGCCTGCAGGGTGTGCTGCCCGGTTCGCTCGGCTTCTCCTCGATCGACCCGGACCAGGCGTTCAACACCGCCGTCTCCTTCGTCACGAACACCAACTGGCAGTCGTACTACGGCGAACAGGCCATGGGCCACGTCGTGCAGACCGCCGGTCTGGCCGTGCAGAACTTCGTCTCCGCGGCCGTCGGCATGGCGGTCGCCGTCGCCCTCGTACGAGGTTTCGCGCGCTCCCGTGACGGCGACCTCGGCAACTTCTGGGCGGACCTCGTCCGCGGGGTCGTCCGCATCCTGATACCGCTGTCCGTGGTCGCCGCGATCGTCCTGGTCGCCTGCGGAGTGATCCAGAACTTCTCCGGGATCCACGCGGTCGGCCAGTTCTCGGGCGGCTCACAGCAGTGGAACGGCGGCGCGGTCGCCTCCCAGGAGGCCATCAAGGAACTCGGCACCAACGGCGGCGGCTACTTCAACGCCAACAGCGCCCACCCCTTCGAGAACCCCACCCCCTTCTCGAACCTCTTCGAGATCTTCCTGATCCTGGTGGTGCCGTTCTCGCTGACCCGCACCTTCGGCCGGATGGTCGGCAGCCTGAAGCAGGGCTACGCGATCCTCGCCACCATGGCCACCATCTGGGTCGGCTTCGTCGCCCTGATGATGTGGACCGAGTTCGCCCACCACGGCCCCGCCTTCGACCTCGCGGGCGGTGCCCTGGAGGGCAAGGAGACCCGCTTCGGCGTCGGCGCCTCGTCGATCTTCGCGGTGTCCACGACCCTGACCTCGACCGGCGCGGTGGACTCCTTCCACTCCTCGTTCACGGGCCTCGGCGGCGGCATCACCATGCTGGGCATGCAGCTCGGCGAGATCGCGCCCGGCGGCACCGGCTCCGGCCTCTACGGCATGCTGATCATGGCGATCATCGCGGTGTTCATCGCCGGTCTGATGGTCGGCCGCACCCCCGAGTACCTGGGCAAGAAGATCGGCACCCGCGAGATCAAGTTCGCGGCCCTGTACATCCTCATCACCCCGGCGCTCGTACTCGTCCTCACCTCGGCCGCGATGGCCCTGCCGACGCCGGGCAACTCGATGACCAACACCGGGGCACACGGCTTCTCCGAGATCCTGTACGCCTACACGTCCGCCGCCAACAACAACGGCTCGGCCTTCGCGGGTCTGAACGCGGACACCCAGTGGTTCAACACCACCCTGGGCGTGGCGATGCTGCTCGGCCGGTTCCTGCCCATGGTGTTCGTCCTCGCACTGGCCGGTTCGCTCGCCGGACAGAAGCCCGTACCGGAGACGGCGGGCACCCTGCGCACGGACAAGCCGCTGTTCACCGGACTGCTGGTGGGCGCGATCCTCGTCATCACCGGTCTCACGTATTTCCCCGCGCTCGCGCTGGGTCCGCTGGCGGAGGGGCTGGCATCATGACGACACACATACACCCCGACAGTGACAGCGACAGTGCTGGTGACACCGGTGCCGACACCGGCGCACCGGCCGGACGCACCGTCGGCGAAGGCCGGGTCGGCGTGGGTCTCTTCGACCCGAAGCAGCTGGTCAAGTCGCTGCCGAACGCCTTCCGCAAGCTCGACCCGCGGGTGATGGTCAAGTCCCCCGTGATGTTCGTGGTGCTGGTCGGCTCGGTCCTGACGACGCTCTTCTCGTTCAAGGACCCGGGCGACTGGTTCGGCTGGACGATCAGCGCCTGGCTCTGGCTGACGGTCGTCTTCGCCAACCTGGCGGAGGCGGTCGCGGAAGGCCGCGGCAAGGCGCAGGCCGACACCCTGCGCAAGGCCAAGACCGACACGATCGCGCGCCGGCTGTCCACGGACGGCGGCCCCGAGGAGCCGGTGGCGGGCACCGAACTGCGCATCGGCGACCGGGTCGTCTGCGAGGCCGGCGACATCATCCCCGGCGACGGTGACGTCGTCGAGGGCGTGGCCTCCGTGGACGAGTCGGCGATCACGGGGGAGTCGGCCCCGGTCATCCGCGAGTCCGGCGGCGACCGCTCGGCCGTCACCGGCGGCACCAAGGTGCTGTCCGACCGCATCGTCGTCAAGATCACCACAAAGCCCGGCGAGACCTTCATCGACCGCATGATCAACCTGGTCGAGGGGGCCGCCCGGCAGAAGACGCCCAACGAGATCGCGCTGAACATCCTGCTGGCCTCGCTGACGATCGTCTTCCTCCTCGCGGTGGTCACCCTGCCGCCGTTCGCGGACTACGCGGGCACCCACCTCTCGATGGTCGTGCTGGTGGCGCTGCTCGTCTGTCTGATCCCGACCACGATCGGCGCTCTGCTCTCCGCGATCGGCATCGCCGGTATGGACCGGCTGGTGCAGCGCAACGTCCTGGCCATGTCCGGCCGGGCGGTCGAGGCCGCCGGTGACGTGTCCACGCTGCTGCTCGACAAGACCGGCACCATCACGCTCGGCAACCGGCAGGCCGCCGAGTTCGTACCCGTCGCCGGGACCACCGAGGCCGAACTGGCCGACGCCGCTCAGCTCTCCTCGCTGGCCGACGAGACCCCCGAGGGCCGTTCCGTCGTCATCCTGGCGAAGGAGCGGTACGGGCTCCGCGAGCGCCACCAGGGCGAGCTGGCGCACGCCGAGTGGATCACCTTCACCGCCCAGACCCGGATGTCCGGCGTCGACGTGGACGGACGCAGGGTCCGCAAGGGAGCGGCCGGCTCGGTCGTCGCCTGGGTGAAGGAGCGGGGCGGCACGGTCACCGCGGACGTGGCGGACCGGGCCGACCGGATCTCCGAGGCGGGCGGCACCCCGCTGCTCGTGGCCGTCGACGACACCGAGGGCGCCCGCGTGCTGGGTGTCATCCACCTCAAGGACGTCGTCAAGGACGGGATGCGCGAGCGGTTCGACGAACTGCGCCGCATGGGCATCAGGACCGTCATGATCACCGGCGACAACCCGCTGACGGCCAGGGCCATCGCCGAGGAGGCGGGCGTCGACGACTTCCTCGCGGAGGCCACCCCCGAGGACAAGATGGCGCTCATCAAGCGGGAGCAGGCGGGCGGCAAGCTCGTCGCGATGACGGGCGACGGTACGAACGACGCGCCGGCGCTGGCCCAGGCGGACGTGGGGGTGGCCATGAACACCGGCACCTCGGCCGCCAAGGAGGCCGGGAACATGGTCGACCTCGACTCCAACCCGACCAAGCTCATCGAGATCGTCGAGATCGGCAAGCAGCTCCTCATCACCCGGGGCGCGCTGACGACGTTCTCCATCGCCAACGACGTCGCCAAGTACTTCGCGATCATCCCGGCGCTGTTCGCGGCGGTCTACCCGGGCCTGGACAAGCTCAACATCATGCAGCTGTCCTCGCCGGACTCCGCGATCCTCTCCGCGGTGATCTTCAACGCGCTGGTCATCATCGCCCTGGTGCCGCTCGCCCTGCGCGGAGTGCGGTACCGGCCGGTCAGCGCCGACCGGCTGCTGCGGCGCAACCTCGGCATCTACGGCCTGGGCGGACTGATCGCGCCCTTCATCGGCATCAAGATCATCGACCTGCTCCTCTCCCTCATTCCCGGGCTGTAGCTCCCCGACCTTCCTCGAAAGCGTGCTGATCGTCATGAACAACTCGGTCACGAACACCGCCCGGCTGCTGGGCGCCGGGCTGCGGGCGCTCCTGGTCCTCACCGTCGTCTGCGGAGTGCTCTACCCCCTCGCCGTGACGGGCGTCGCCCAGGCGCTCTTCAACACGAAGGCGAACGGCTCGGAGATCACCTCGGGCGGCAGGGTCGTCGGCTCCTCGCTGATCGGCCAGCAGGGCTACGGCCTCGACTGGTTCCAGCCCCGGCCGGCCAACGGCCTCGGCGAGAACTCGGTCAACACCCAGTACAAGCTGATTCTTTCGGGTGCCACCAACCGCTCCGGCGACAACGCCGAACTGATCGCGTGGGTGAAGGAGGCCAAGGCCGAGGTCGTCAAGGACAACTCGACGGCCGACTACAAGGTCAGTCCGTCCCAGGTCCCCGCCGACGCCGTGACGTCCTCCGGATCCGGCCTCGACCCGGACATCTCCCCGGCCTACGCCGACCTCCAGGTGCACCGGGTCGCCGAGCGCAACGGCCTGCCCGTGAGCCGGGTGCAGCAGCTCGTGGACCGGCACACCGAAGGCCGCACGCTCGGCTTCATGGGCGAGCCCGGGGTGAACGTCCTCGAACTCAACACCGCGCTCAAGGAGCTGACCAAGGGCTGACATCGGGACGAGCGGGAGCCTGCGACGGCTGAGGCCATGGCGAGCGGGCCCGTGGGTACGCCAGGCGGTCGGGAGGAGCCGATCGCCTGGTCCGGGCCGTTGTCAGTGGCCCGCGCTAGTCTGCGGACACCTGCTCGTTCTGTCCGATCTGGGAGGTTTTCATGGCTTCACGCCTCAACCCCTACATCAGCTTCGACGGCGACGCCCGGCCGGCGATGGAGTTCTACAAGGAGGTCTTCGGCGGCACGCTGGCGCTGAACACCTTCGGGGAGGCCGGTGCGCCGGGCACCCCGGAGGCCGACCAGATCATGCACGGCATGCTGGAGACGCCGAGCGGCTTCACCCTCATGGGAGCCGACACCCCACCGGGCATGGAGTACACACCGGGCGGCAACTTCTCGGTGAGCCTGAGCGGCGACGACGAGAGCGAGCTGCGCGGCTACTGGGAGAAGCTGTCCGCCGGGGGCACGGTCTCCGTCCCGCTGGAGAAACAGATGTGGGGTGACGTCTTCGGGATGTGTACGGACCGGTTCGGCATTCCCTGGATGGTCAACATCGGCCCGGCACAGCACTGACGACGGGCCCTGGGAGTGGGCGGCCCCGCCGGGCCGCCCACTCCGGTCGCGTCGGACAACTGAGCGCGAGGCGTTCGCGGACCGGTGGCACGGGCCGGTCTCGGACCGGTGGCACACTGACCCGGTCACCGAAGGAGCCCAGCCAGTGCCCATGATCCGCAACCTCAGCAGAGCGGTCCGCCGCGCCTATCACCGCACGGTGGACCTCAGCCATCCCGCCCGTTCCCCTCTCGGGAGCGCGGTGGAGAACTGCGTGGTCTACCGCGAGGGCGGACGGCAGCCCGGCGACTGGGCGCCGGGCGAGGCGATCCGCCGGACCCGCGAGCACCGGGAGGGCTTCGTCTGGATCGGTCTCCACGAGCCCACCGAGGAGGAGTTCGCCGGCCTCGCCAAGCTGTTCGGCCTGCATCCGCTGGCCGTCGAGGACGCGATCCACGCGCATCAGCGACCGAAGGTCGAGCGGTACGACGACACGCTGTTCGCCGTCTTCAAGACCGTCCGGTACGTCGAGCACGAGCAGCTCACCGCGACCAGTGAGGTCGTGGACACCGGCGAGGTGATGGTCTTCGTCGGCCGGGACTTCGTGATCACCATCCGGCACGGCAGCCACGGCTCCTTCGGTCCGCTCCGGGAAGCCCTGGAGCGGCTGCCCGACCAGCTCCAGAAGGGGCCCTCGGCGGTCCTGCACGCCATCGCGGACCGGGTGGTCGACGACTACCTCGACGTCACGGACGCCGTACAGAACGACATAGAGGCCGTCGAGACCGCGGTCTTCGCGGAGCGCACCGCCCGCGGCGACGCCGGCCAGATCTACCAGCTCAAGCGCGAACTCCTCGAACTGAAGCGCGCGGTGGTGCCCCTGCACCGGCCCCTGCAGATCCTCGCCCACGAACCGCCGGCCGCCGTGTCCCCGGAGATACAGCCGTACTTCCGTGACGTGGCCGACCACCTGGCCCGCGCCACCGAGCAGATCAACGCCTTCGACGGGCTGCTCGACTCGATCCTCCAGGCCCATGTGGCGCAGGTGACGGTCGCCCAGAACGAGGACATGCGCAAGATCACGGCCTGGGCCGCCATCGTCGCCGTGCCGACCATGATCTGCGGTATCTACGGCATGAACTTCGACCACATGCCGGAACTGCACTGGACGTACGGCTATCCGCTGGCCCTCGGTGTCATCGCCACCCTCTGCCTGGGCATCCACCGGGGGTTCCGGCGCAACGGCTGGCTCTGAGCCCGGCCCCGCCGGGGCGGAAGCGCGGGCCCGGCCCGTGCGCCGGAGCCGGCCCGTGCGTCGGAGTCAGCTCTTGACGAAGGCCAGCAGGTCGGCGTCGAAGGCCTTCTCGAACTCGCCGACCAGGCCGTGCGGGGCGCCCGGGTACGTCTTGAGCGTGGCGTCCTTGACGATCTGGGCCGTCTTGAGGGCGGCGGCCCCGATGGGCACGATCTGGTCGTCCTCGCCGTGCGCGACCAGCGTGGGGACGTCGATGCTCCGGAGGTCCTCGGTGAAATCCTGCTCGGAGAACTGCTCGACGCAGTCGTACGCGGCCTTGAGGCCGACCTGCATGCTCCACAGCCAGAAGGAGCGGCGCAGACCTTCCGACACGGTGGCGCCGGGCCGGTTGAAGCCGTAGAACGACTCGCTGAGGTCCCAGTAGAACTGCGAGCGGTCCGCCTCGACGCCGGCGCGGATGCCGTCGAACACCTCACGCGGGGTGCCCTCGGGGTTGTCCGCCGTCTTCAGCATCAGCGGCGGTACGGCGCCCAGCAGGACGACCTTGGCGACCCGCCGGGTGCCGTGGCGGCCGATGTAACGGGTCACCTCGCCGCCGCCGGTCGAGTGACCGACCAGGATCACGTTGTCGAGGTTGAGACCCTCGATGAGTTCGGCCAGGTCGTCCGCGTACTGGTCCATGTGGTTGCCCTGCCACGGCTGGTCGGAGCGGCCGTGGCCCCGGCGGTCGTGGGCGACGGCACGGAAGCCGTTGTCGGCCACCAGGCGGGCCTGCCCGTCCCAGGCGTCGGCGTTCAGCGGCCAGCCGTGGCTGAAGACGACCGGCTGACCGGTGCCCCAGTCCTTGTAGAAGATCCCGGTGCCGTCGCTGGTGGTGAAGGTTGCCATGGGGGTGCCTCTCTGTCCGTGTCGTCGCGTGCTCATGCGGCTCGTGCGTGCACATGCGCCTCATGTGTGCTCGGCCGAAGGAGTGGCCCGGCGCCTGCCGGGTCCGTGGTGCCTCGCCGGTGGGTACGCTTTCGACACTAGGCCGGTGCGGGGTTTCCGCAATCCGTCGTCCGGCCGCGTTCACGGACCTGACAGCCGGGCGTCAGAGATCCGCCTCGTCCGGTACGCCGTCCAGCGCGAGCCGAATCGCCGCCTCCGGGCCAAGACCGCGGCCCTCGCGCACGGCCTCGGCGAAACGGGTGTCGCCGAGGGTGGCCCGGAGCTGGCGGGCGTACTCCCGGCGGAAGACGGTCGCCTCGATGTCGGCGAGCTGGGGGAGTCCGGCCGTGTACCAGAGCCGGGTGCCCACGCCCAGCAGCCGGGCCGCGCGCTCCGGCTCACCGGCGGCGGCCTCCGCCGCGATCAGCAGGTCGGCCACGGCAGCCGCGCCGAGCCGGTCGTGGACGCGCCACTTCGCCGCCAGTGCCTCACGCGCGGAGAGCAGCGCCGCCTCCGGCCGTCCGAGCCCGATCCCGGCGAGGGCGACGAAGAAGTCACCCCAGGCCCGCATCCACAGCTCTCCCCGCTTCTCGCAGTCGAGGCGCAGCCGCTCCGCGACCACCGCACACCGCTCGAACGCGCCCTGCCCGGCCAGCAGATACGCCTGCACGGCCAGCGTCAGCAGCTGGAAGAACTCCGCGCCGCCCCCGCCCCCCGGCCCCTGGGTGCTGCTGCCGTACAGCAGGGCGGACCGCGCCGACTCGCCGCGCACCGCGAGGCTCGCACCCGTCAACGGCAGTGCGGCTATAGGTAGTTGACGCTCCTGTGCCAGCCACACGTACGCCGCGCTCACGGACTCGGCCGCGTCCACGTCGTCCGGTACGACGGTGACCAGCCGGTGCGCCCAGGTCGCCAGGGTGTGTCCGGGGGTCTCCTCGGGTGCCCGGCGAAGCGCCCGCTCCAGATAGCCGCGCCCCTCGTCGGCGAACCCGCACGCGAACCAGAAGTACCAGAGCGTGCCGGTGAGTTCGAGCGCCGGCTCGGGCTCCGGCGCCGCCAGGCTCTCCTCCAGCGCGACCCGCAGATTGGCGTGCTCCACACTCAGCCGTTCGGCCCACATGCGCTGGCCGGGGCCCAGCCACTCGGCCTCCCCCTGCCGGGCGATCCAGCGGAAGTAGTCGAGATGACGGGCGCGTACGGCGTCCCGTTCACCGAGGCCCTCCAGCCAGTCGGCGCCGAAGGTGCGGATGGTGTCGAGCATGCGGTAGCGCCCGGCCACGCTGTCGTTCTCCCGGGTGACGATCGACTTCTCGGTGAGTGACGCGAGCAGGGCGAGGATCTCCTCCGCGTCCAACGGGCCGCCGTGGCACACGAATTCGGCGGCCTCCACGTCCCAGCCACCCGCGAATACGGACAGCCGGGCCCACAGCAGCCGTTCCAGCGGGGTGCACAGCTCATGGCTCCAGCCGATCGCCGTACGCAGCGTCTGATGCCGGGCGAGCCGTGGCCGGGCGGGCGAGACGAGCAGGTCGAAGCGGGAGTCGAGGCCCTGCAGCAGACGGTCGAGCGGGAAGCCGCGCAGGCGTACCGCGGCCAGTTCCAGGGCGAGCGGAATCCCGTCGAGCCGGGCGCAGACCGCCGCGACATCGGTCCGGTTGGTGTCGGTCAGCGCGAACGACGGCACGGCGGCGGCGGCGCGGGCCGTGAACAGCGCGACCGCGTCGGCGTGCTCGCCGAGCGGCAGCGGGGCCAGCGACAGCAGATGCTCACCGGGCACCCCCAGCGGCTGACGGCTGGTGGCCAGGATCCGTAACTCCGGTACGCGCGCCAGGAGTTCCTGGACGACACGGCCGCACTCGGCGAGTACGTGCTCGCAGGTGTCCAGGACGAGCAGCAGGGGCCCGTCGTCGAGATGCTCGCAGACCGCCACGAGCAGCGGGCGCAGCGTCTGCTCGGTCAGCCGGGTCGCCTCCGCCACCGCGTTCGTCAGGAGGTCCGCGTTCTGCAGGTCGGAGAGCTCCACCAGCCATACGCCGCCGGAGAACTCGGTCTGCGCGGCATGTGCGGCTCGCAGCGCCAGCCGGGACTTGCCGACACCTCCGGGGCCGGTGAGGGTCAGGAGGCGCGTGGACTCCAACAGTGCGCCGATCCGGGCGAGTTCGGATGCGCGGCCGACGAATGTGTTGGGCTCGGCCGGAAGATTGCCGCTCTTGCCGCTGCGTACCGAGGCGCCCATCGCTCCTCCTCACCCGGCCGATGGCGGTCACCCTAACGCTCCGCGACGCCCGTGTCCGAGTCCCGGCGGGGTGACGGAAATCGGGTACTCATCCTCTCGCAGAGGTGTCGACGGGCGTAGCGTGGAGGCGTTCCGGCACACCGAGCGGGAGATCTGGAGGTGCGGGAAATGGAAGTTGTGCCCGCGCTCAGAGCGGTGGGAGAGATGCGCGCCGGAGACCATCTGCTGCTCGGTTACGACGCGGACGAGGAGCGCGAGACCGTGGTCGCCGCGTTCCTCCTCGACGGGCTCGCCAGTGGGCACCGGGGGCTGGTGCTGGGCCCGGCCGATCTGCCGGCCGAACTCGCGCTCACCTTCCTGGAGTCCCGCGGCTGTGCCGTCGACGACGAACTCGCCGCCGGCCGGCTGACGGTGGACCCGCACCTCGGGACGCCCGAAGGGCTGTGGGACCTCGACGAGGTGATCCGCCGCGAGGCGCGCCGCGCGGTCGGGGACGGCTATCTCGGCCTGCGCGTCAGTATGGAGATCATGCGCGGCCAGGCGGGAAAGGGACTCAAGACGCTGCACGACAGCGAACTCCTCCTGGAACCGGTCTTCGCGTCCCTGCCGGTCCTCGGGATCTGCCAGTACGACCGCAGGGTCTTCGACGACATGGAACTGGCCCCGCTCGACGGGCTGCACCACGGGAGGGTCGCCGCAGACCTGGTGTGGCGCGACGAACTGCTCTCCATCACCCGCACCTTCGCCCCGCCGGGCCTGGCGCTCGCCGGCGAGGTGGACGACACGAACGTGACGGCCCTGGCCCGCGCCCTGCAGGCCGAGACCACCCGCGCCCGCGCCCGTGCGGTCGCCGGCACGAGCATCCGGCTCGACCTGCGGGAGCTGGCGTTCATCGACGTCGGCGCGCTGCGTCTGCTGGTCTTCTCGGCCCTGTCCCTGCACACCTCGGGCGGCACCCTGGCCCTGCACGGCGTCGCCCCGCACATCCAGCGGCTCATGCGTGTCACCGGCTGGGACAGGATCCCCGGTCTGCGCCTCGACAAGGGCGACGTGAAGGAGGGGGCGGTGCCCTGACCCGCCGGGGGCTCGCCCGTCGGGCGTGGGAGCGCCCCAGCGGCGGGCGCACGACATGGCCGCCTCCGCGCACGAGGTGATGGCCGACTCCGTACGCCACGGGGACGGCCGAGGTCTCCACGGAGACGGCCGACGTGTTCCGCGGGGACGGCCGACGTGTTCCGCGGGTGACCGCCCTGGACCGGCGGCCGCACGGCCTGCGCCGGCGGTCGCACGCCCTGCGCCGGCGGTCGCGTGGCGCGGACCTCAGGAGGCCGGGCCGGGCGGCAGGGTCGCCAGTCCGGCGCGCAGGAAGGCCATCGCCGTGTCGATGTCGGCCTCCTGGGGCCGGTAGCACACTTCGCTGATCAC
Organism: Streptomyces dioscori; assembly: GCF_003024195.1. Classification (GTDB taxonomy): domain Bacteria; phylum Actinomycetota; class Actinomycetes; order Streptomycetales; family Streptomycetaceae; genus Streptomyces; species Streptomyces dioscori. Next base: position 261,809 of record NZ_KZ679047.1, on the reverse strand, counting down.
CGCGGCGGCGGCGGCCGACGCCATGCGCGGTCCGAAGTCGTCGGGAGAACTGCCCCGCTCCTCGGCGAGGATCTTCGCGCCGAACTTGATGACCTCCGTCAGCCGTGCCTCGGCCACCGCGCGCAGCTGCGGGTTCAGTTCCAGCACGCGGTCGGTGAGATCGGCCAGGCCCCTGGGCTCGGCGATCTCCTCGCGCAGCCAGCGCTCCAGCGCGTCCAGGATCGTCAGGCCGGGCTCCCGGTCGTGCACGGCGGCCCTGACCTGATCGGTGACGGAGTCGAACTCCGACATCGCCAGTTCCAGTTTGGAAGGGAAATACAGGGTCACCGTACGAGGTGAGACCTCCGCCGCCGCCGCGATGTCGGCGATCGTCGTCGCCTCGAACCCACGGTCGGCGAACAGCTCGTAGGCCGCGCGGACGATCGCCTCCCGGCGTCGCGCCTTGCTGCGTTCCCGTAGGCCGTCGCTCATCATGACGCCACTTTACCACCCATGGTTAATTTACATCCGACTGTAAAAATGCTTTAGGGTGTAGAGATGTCGCGGTCCGACCGGGGGCCGCGGGGAGAGGGAGGAAGACGCGTCATGGCGTCACGCCTGTACACCTGGGGACGATGGGCGGTACGCCGTCGCGGCCGGGTCCTGGCCGTCTGGCTGCTGCTGCTCGCCGTGGTCGGAGGTCTCGGGATCACCCTGCACGGCAAGGTGAGCACCGAGTTCTCGGTGCCGGGGATCGAGTCCCAGAAGGCCCAGGAACTGCTGAAGGAGGAGTTCCCGGCCGCCGCCGGCGGGGTGGCCCGGGTCGTGTTCGCCGCCCCCGAGGGAGACACGCTCGGTGACTCCAAGGCCGACGCGGCCCTCACCGCGAGCCTGAAGAAGGCCGCCGGGGTGCCCGGCGTCGTGAACGTCTCCGACCCGGCCGGGACCGGCACGGTCTCGCGGGACGGGCGCATCGGCTACTCCGACGTGATGTTCCGCCAGGCGGCCGACAGCGTGCCCCAGACGTCCAAGGACGCCCTGTCGGACGCGATGGAGCAGGCCCGGGACGCCGGGCTCGAAGTCGAGTTCGGCGGCTCGGCGATGCAGCCGCAGACCGAGGTCGGCGGCCCGGCGGAGATCGTGGGCGTCGTCATCGCCTTCGCCGTCCTGGCCCTGGCGCTCGGCTCACTGATCGCGGCCGGGCTCCCGCTGCTGACCGCCGTCGTGGGGGTCGCGATCGGCGTGCTGGGCGTCCAGTTCGTCTCCCGCTTCGTGGAGATGACCAGCACCGCCACCGTGCTCGCCCTCATGATCGGCCTGGCGGTGGGCATCGACTACGCCCTGTTCATCCTCTCCCGCCACCGCGAACAGCTCGCCGACCCCGACATGGACGTCGAGGACTCCATCGCACGGGCCGTGGCCACCGCGGGCGGCGCGGTCGTCTTCGCCGGAGCGACCGTGATCATCGCGCTCTCCGCGCTGGCGGTCACCGGCATCCCGTTCCTCACGATCATGGGTCTGGCCGCCGCCGTGACGGTCCTGCTCGCCGTGCTCATCGCCATCAGCCTGGTGCCCGCGGTGCTGGGCATGTTCGGTGAGCGGCTGCGTCCGCGCCCCCGCCGCTCCGAGCGCGCCGCCGGCTCCTGGGCCCTGGGCTGGGCCCGGCTCGTCACCGGCAAGCCCGTGATCGTCCTCCTGGTGGGTGTGGTCGGCCTCCTCGCGCTCGCCCTGCCCGCCCGCGACCTGCGCCTGGGCCTGCCCGGATACGCCTCCCAGCCCGTCGAGAGCACCCAGCACAAGAGCTACGACCTGCTGAGCGAGGGCTTCGGCGTCGGCTTCAACGCGACCGTGACCGCCGTCGTCGACACCAGCGGCATCCCGGCCGCCGACCGCACCGACACGCTCACCCGGCTGCGTACGAGCCTGGCCGGTGACCCCGGAGTGGCCGCCGTCGCCAAGCCGGTGACCAACCCGGACTCCAGCCTCGCGGTCGTCGCGGTCGTGCCGAAGACCGGCCCGGACGCCCAGGCCACCACCGACCTGGTGCACCGGTTGCGGGACAACGCGCCCAGCATCGACAAGGCGGGCGGCACCCTCTACATCGCGGGCGCCACCGCCGCGGCCATCGACGTCGCGGGCAAACTGTCCGACGCCCTGCCGCTGTTCATCGCCATCATCGTGATCCTCGCGCTGATCCTGCTGACCATCGCCTTCCGGTCCCTGCTGGTCCCGCTCAAGGCCGCCCTCGGATTCCTGCTGTCGGTCGCCGCGTCCCTCGGCGCCACCGTATGGGTCTTCCAGAACGGTCACCTGAACGGCGTTCTCGACATCCCGTCCGCCGGACCCGTCACCAGCTTCCTCCCCGTCCTGCTCATCGGCGTCCTCTTCGGGCTGGCCATGGACTACGAGGTCTTCCTGGTCAGCCGGATGCGCGAGCACTACGAGCGGACGGGCAGCGCCTCCGAGGCCATCGTGCACGGAGTGGCGCGCAGCGGCCGGGTGGTCAGCGCCGCCGCGCTGATCATGGTCGCGGTCTTCGGCGGCTTCGTCTTCAACCACGACCCGATCATCAAGTCCATCGGTTTCGCGCTGTCCTTCGGCGTCTTCGTCGACGCGTTCGTGGTCCGGATGACCCTCGTCCCGGCCGTCATGGCCCTCATCGGCCGCCGCGCCTGGGGTCTGCCCGGCTGGCTCGACCGGGTCACGCCCGACGTGGACATCGAGGGCGCCAAGCTGCCGCAGCGCGCCCCGGCCGGACAGGAGGACGAGCACCGCGAGGCGGTGGGCGCTCCTGGCTCCCGCTGACCGCCCCCGCTGGGCTCCCGCTGACGGGCGCACCGGCCGGCCGGAGCCCCCGCGCAGCTCTCCGGCCGGCCGTCACGTCCCGTGCGGCTCGGCGACGGCCGGGAGCGTGAACTCGTAGACCAGTGCGTCCTGCTCGGCGTTCACCACCAGGTCGGTGATCTCCAGGGGCCGGGCGTACTGGTCGTGCACCTGCCGTGTCACCCGTACCGAGGCCGCGTCGCCGGGCCCGGTGATGGAGTCGCGGTGGTGCAGGGTCAGCCCCGCCCGGCGCATCCAGTCGTACACGCGCCGCAGCTGTGCCGACGACCTGCCGTCGGCGCGGTCGCGGTAGCGGGCGAGTTCCTCGACCTCCGCGAGCGCGACCGCCGAGAACGACGTCACCGCGGTCCGCCGCCCGTGCCCGTCCGGTGCGGCGGACTCGTAGCGGTGCACCAGGGTCGGCCGCCACGGGGCCAGACCCAGCGCCGCCGCATGGTCCGGCGGGGGAGTCTCCCAGTTCACGGTGGCCCGGTCGACGGCGCGGGAGGGGGTCGTGTCGGCGCCGAGCGGGAAGCCGAGCGACGGGAGATGCCCGACCGGCAGGCCGGGCAGCTTCGCATGGGTGCCGCGCCGGTCGGTGGAGACCAGGCCGTCCCGGCGAAGGATGTCCAGGGCCTGCCGGACCGTCTCCCGGCTTGCTCCGAACTGCGCTGCCAACTGCCGCTCGCCCGGCAGCCGTTCGCCGGGCGGAACGGATCCGTCGCGCAGGGCCCCGAGCAGCTCCGAGGCGATCCGCGCGTACAGCGGCTGAGGGTCATCGTGCGTGGTGCTGCGGGCCATGTCCGCGCTCCCCTTGTGACAAGACGTAGCCGTGCGGGCGGTGGACCCGCGCTCCCGCTGCCCTGGTCATGGGGCCGGAGGACGCGGTTCCTCGTGAGCGACCATCTCTAGCATTGGTCTAAACCATGCAGGAAGTGCGTCCCGGAGGATCGGCCGGTTTCAGTCCGTCCGGCCCCGCCCCTGGAGCGCGCTGTAGAGGGCGTCGACGAGTGCCGTCTTGCGCGGGTCGTCGGCGATGTTCGGGCCCATACGGTTCATGACGTATCCCAGTGAGACACCCGCCTCCGGGTCGGCCAGACCACAGGAACCGCCGAAACCGTCGTGTCCGAACGCCCGGGGATTGGGGCCGTAGGACTGATTGGATCCGCTCAGCCAGAGGCCGAGGCCGATCTCCGTCCCGCTTCCGAGGCCATGGCCGAGCACCAGGTCACGACCGGCGCCCTGTCCCTCCCGGACCCGCTCGGCGGCCTCGGGGGACAGGACACGGTGGGTCCCGTACGAGCCCCGGCCGGCGAAGATGCCATACAGCGCGGCGACCGCACGGGCCGTGCCGTGCCCGTTGGCGGCCGGGATCTCCGCGGCCCGCCAGGCCGCCGTGTTGGCCTCGGGCGCACCCGCCGCCGGGTTCGTCAGGGCGGCCAGTGCCACCGGCGCCAACTGGCTGAAGATCGCCGCTTGTTCGCTGGGCTCGGCGGCCGGGGGACGCACCAGTTCGGCCGCGCGCCCGGCCTCCTCCTCCGGCAGCCCGATGCTGAAGTCGATGCCGAGGGGCCCGGTCACCTCCCGCCGAAGGAACGCGCCCGGGAGCAACCCCGAGACGCGGCGCACCACTTCACCGACCAGGAAGCCGTAGGTGAGCGCGTGATAGCCCGACGCCGTCCCCGGCTCCCACCAGGGTTCCGTCGCCGCGAGCCGCTTCGTGGTCAGCTCCCAGTCGAAGAGCTGCTCCAGCGAGTGCGGTTCGCGCAGCCCGGCGAGCCCCGCCCGGTGGGACAGCAGATGCCGTACGAGCACCGACTCCTTGCCCGCCGCCGCGAACTCCGGCCAGTACGCGGCCACCGGGGCGTCGAGGTCGAGCAGCCCGCGGTCGGCCAGGATGTGCGCGCACAGGGCGGTCGGCCCCTTGGAGGTCGACCACACGTTGACGACCGTGTCCCGTCCCCAGGCACGCGTGCCGCCCGCGTCGGCCCAGCCGCCCCAGAGATCCACGACGACCTCGCCACCCAGGGTGACGCTCACGGCCGCACCGAGCTCGGCCCGGTCCCGAAAATTCTCTTCGAACGCGCTGCGCACACCCTCGAAACGCGCATCGCAGTGTCCCTGAACCTGCACCATGGCTCCTCCGTCGTCCACCGGCCTCCCTGCAACATACCGACTGGTCGGACAGCATGAAAGCCCCGGTACAGACAGCCCCCCAAGGGGCGCGGGATACTGCGCGACCAGCCACAGCGAACCCGCAGACATCGGACAACGAACAGCCGCTCAGAAATACGCCGGCAGCCAAGCCAACTTGACCGCCTCCTGGTAAGGCCCCCCGCCCTCGTGGTCGTTGAAGTCGTACACCTCGATCCCCTTGTCGACATGCCCCCACGCGTTGAACGCGGCGAACACCGTCGACGGCGGACACGTCTGATCCTCCAGCGCCGCGGAGAACAACGCGGGCGCCCGCCCCCGCACAGCGAAGTGCACCCCGTCGAAGTACGACAGCGTCCGCAGCACCGACTCGGTCCGCCCGCGGTGCGTCTTCAGGTAGTTCCCGATCTCCCGGTACGGATCCCGGTCCGTCAGCCTCGTCGCGCGCGGGTAGTCGCACAGGAACGGCACATCGGGCGCGACCGCCACCAGGTCCGGCACCAGCCCGCCCACCGCGATCGAGACACCGCCACCCTGACTCGTACCGACGACCGCGGTCCGCGAGGCGTCGACCAGCGGATGCGAGCGCGCGGCTTCCACGGCCCGCACCCCGTCGGTGAACACCCGCCGGTAGTAGTAGTTCTCGGGAGCGTCGATGCCCCGCGTCATGAACCCGGGATACGCGGGCACGCTGCCCACCGGATCGGGCGTGTCACCGCCACCGCCCCACGCGCCGCCCTGCCCCCGCGTGTCCATCACGAAGTGCGCGAACCCGGCCGACGCCCACAGCAGATGCGTATGGGAGAGGCCGCGTCCTCCGCCGTACCCGATGAACTCCACGACCGCGGGCAGCGGCGTGTCCGCCCCGGCAGGAAGGACCAGCCAGCCCCGTACCGGGTGCCCGCCGAACCCGGCGAACGTGACGTCGTGCACCGTGACGTTCCGCAGATGCGTCTCGACCGGCTCGAAGCGTGCGGCCAGGTCGTGCTCGCGCGCCTCCGCCAGCGTCTTTCCCCAGAAGGCGTCGAAGTCCTCGGGCTCCACGGACGCGCTGCGATACTCCCGCAGCTGATCGAGAGGGAGGTCGAACAAGGCCATGGAGGACCGCCTTTGCTACGGATGAGGGTGCGGATGATCCACACCGTACGGGTGGTGCCCGAAGGCCGCCAGGCCATGTCCACGGACGGCCCCGGCGCCCACCGGCGGCCCCGCCACGAGTGGCCCAACTGCGCGATGCCACCGCGTCGTTCACCGGTTACGGTGAGAGACCGGGGGACGACGTCCCGTCGGTTCCCGATGTGGAGGGACGCATGGGCGGGGGCGGACACGGGAACGGTGAGGGCGGCCACGGTGAGGCCGCCCGCGGAGAAGGCGCCCGTGAAGGAGGCGGCCGTGAAGGAGGCGGCCGAGCCGCACGGGAACAGGTGCCGAAGCTGCGCCTCGACGAACTGCTCGACGAGCTCCAGGGGCGTATCGAAACCGTCCGCGGCACCCGGGACCGGCTCCAGGGACTCCTCGAAGCCGTCCTGTCCGTGGGCCGCGAACTGGACCTCGCACAGGTGCTGCGCCGGATCGTCGAGTCCGCGATCGTCCTGGTCGACGCGGAGTACGGCGCCCTCGGCGTCATCGGGCAGCAGCGACAGCTCGACCAGTTCGTGCCCGTGGGCATCAGCGACGAGCAGTGGGCACTGATCGGCGAACTGCCGTCAGGACACGGCCTGCTCGGCGAACTCATCCGGCACCCCGAACCGCTGCGGCTCGCCGAACTGTCCGGACACCCGGCGTCCGCAGGCTTCCCGCCCCACCACCCGCCGATGCACACCTTTCTCGGCGTACCGATCAGCGTCCGCGACACGGTCTTCGGCAACCTCTACCTCACCGAGAAGCGCGGCGGCGGGGAGTTCGACCCGGAGGACGAGGCCGTCCTGTCGACGCTGGCCGTGGCGGCCGGCGTGGCCATCGAGAACGCCCGCCTCTACGAACAGGTCAGACTACGGGAGCGCTGGCTGGCGGCCGGCGCGGAGATCACCAGCGAACTGCTCTCGAACGTGCCCCAGGAACAGGTCCTCGAAGTGATGCTGGAACGCGCCCGGGAGATCACCGCGGCCGACCTCGGCGTCGTCGACCTGATCGTGGAGGGCACCGGCGACCTGCGCGGAGCGCTGGCACGCGGCCGGCAGGCCGAGACCCATCTGGGCCTGCTGCTGCCACGGGAGGGGACCTTCGCGGGCGCCGCGCTCACCGCGGGCACCCTCGTCACCACGACGGACGTCCGCAAGGACACGAGGATCACCTACGGGCCCGACCGCTGGGACGGACTCGGCCCCGCCGTGGCCGTGCCGCTGGGAACGAACGACGGACTGCGCGGCGTCCTGATGCTGGCCCGTGGCGCGGGCCGGCCGCCGTTCAACGAGCGGGAGACCATGTCGCTCCTCAACTTCGCGGGGCAGGCCGCGCTCGCCATGGAGCTGGCGGACCGGCGCCGCGACGCCGAGCAGATGAGCCTGCTGGAGGACCGCGACCGCATCGCCCGCGATCTGCACGACCTCGCGATCCAGCGGCTGTTCGCGACGGGCATGACCCTGCAGAGCGCACAGCGTTTCGTCCAGCATCCGCAGGCCGCCGAGCGGCTGGGCCGGGCCGTCGACGACCTCGACACCACCATCAAGATCATCAGGTCCACGATCTTCGGCCTGCGCGCCCACGAGACGGCGGCCGTGGGACTGCGTGTCCGCGTCGTGCGCGCCCTGGAGGAGGCGGCGGCGGTCCTCGGCTTCACACCGTCCCTGCGCATGGAGGGGCTGCTCGACGTCGACGTACCCGGTGATGTCGCCGAGGACGCCGTGGCCGTGGTGGGCGAGGCACTGACCAACATCGCCCGGCACGCGAAGGCCACCGCGGTGGACGTCGCCCTCGTCGTGCGCGACGGCCACCTCGCGCTCACCGTCACCGACGACGGCACGGGAATGCCCACCGACGGCGACGGCCGCCGCAGCGGCCTGCGCAACCTCGCGGAACGGGCCCGACGCCGGGGCGGCGAACTGCTGCTGACGAGCAGTCAGGGGAGTGACGGAGGAGGCGACGCCGGGAGCGGGCGTGACGTCATGGACGGGAGTGACGTGCCGGCCGGCGGCAGCGGTACGACGCTGACGTGGCGGGTGCCGCTGGAAACCCACCGGGCGCCGCCGGACACCCATCGGGCGTCCGAGGCTCCGTGAACGCCCGGTGCCACTTGGCGGACACGTGCTCCGGCCTCACCGTGCGCCCTTCCGGCCAGGGGGCGGCAGCCGCGCCGCGAGCACCGCCGCCTGGATGCGCCGTTCCACGCCCAGCTTGGCCAGCAGCCGGGAGATGCCGTTCTTGACGGTCTTCTCGGAGAGGTAGAGCCGTTGGCCGATCTGCCGGTTGGTGAGCCCCTCGCCGATCAGGACGAGGAACTCGCGCTCGCGCTCCGAGAGGCCCGCCGGCCGTGCGTCGTCCGGGGCCGGGGCATCGCCCGCCGGGGCCCTCAGGGTGTTCATGAGCCGGCCGGTGGTCGCCGGGTCGAGCATCGACTGCCCCGCCCCGACCGTGCGGACCGCCGAGATCAGGTCGGATCCCTTGATCTGCTTGAGGACGTAACCGGCCGCCCCCGCCATGATCGCGTCCAGCAGCGCGTCGTCGTCATCGAAGGACGTCAGCATCAGACAGGCCACCCCGGGCATCAGGGACCGCAGTTCGCGGCAGACGGTGATGCCGTCGCTGTCGGGGAGCCGGACGTCCAGGATCGCCACGTCGGGCCGCAGCGCCGGCCCGCGTACCAGCGCCTGCGCGCCGGTGGCGGCCTCCCCGACGACCTCCATGTCGGGCTCGGCGTCCAGCAGATCGTGCAGTCCCCGGCGTACGACCTCGTGGTCGTCGAGAAGGAAGATCCGGACCGGTGCGCTGCCGGGCACGTTCTGGCGTTCGGCCATGACCACAACTCCCTGGGTGGCTGGGCTGTCCCGACCGAGCGTCGCGCACCGGACGGGACGCCGACAGGGCCGAACGGTCCCCTTCGGGGGCTCAGCGCGGAGCGCCGCCGCCATGAGGGCCGTACAGGTCGAGCAGTCGCGTGCGCGCGGCGTGCAGGCGCCGGGCGAGCACCCGTCCGACCCACTGCCCGACCGCCGTGCCGAGGGCGGGGTCGGAGTGGCACATCAGACGTACGGTCGAGGCGTCCAGCTCGTACGCCTCGACCGGCGACAGCGCCTGAGCGCCCAACTGCCACACATAGGGCGGGAACAGCCACGACCAGCCGATGAGTTCACCGTGGCCGAGGGTGTCGATGACGGGGGAGCTGCGGCCGGGAACGCGCAGGTCGAGGGCTACGGTTCCGGTGCGCACGATCCAGAAGTGGTCGGCCCGCCCTCCTTCCTCGAAGATGCGTGTGCCCGGTGCGAACGACACCTCCCGCGCGAGCCGCATCAGGCGGTGCGTCTGCTCGGCGGGCAGGGCCTCGGACAGTCGGGGAGTGGAGGTTGCGAGCATGCGGGTCCCCTTTCTGGTGTGCCGCTTTCCGGAATGCCGCGGACATCGCGTCGGGACACCTCCAGGGTCCCGGGCGCCGGCCTCCCGGAACAGGGACCAACCGGTCCCGACAGGGGCCGACAGGTCCCGTTCCGGGGCTGGTGGGCCCGGCCGTCGTGGACGGACGGGCCGCTCCTGCCGCCGCCCGGCCTGCCGCCCTTGACGCCGTTCGTCCCGTCCGCCCGGCCCGCCGCTCCCGCCGCCGTTCGGCCCGTCCCGTCCCGTCCGTCAGGTCCGGTCCCGCGCCCACTCGGGCCCCGTACGGGCCCACTCCCGTTCCCACTCGGCCAGCCGACGGCGTGCGGCGACCCGGCGTATCAGGGCGTGCAGGGCCAGTACGCCGGCCGCGGCCACCCCCGCGGCGCAGGCGCCCACCGCCAGCGCGTGCTGCCAGACCACCGTGCCGCTCGTCGGGGCGGGCACGATCCGGTCATGCCGGTCCAGCCAGATGTACGTGGGGTCGCCGACCCCGGCTCCGGCGGGCACCCGGGTCTCCGCCGTACGCGCCCGCTCGCCCGGCTCCGTCCAGCGGACGCTCACCCGCTTCACCGGCCGCCGGTCCCCTTCGCCGGTGGGCGCGGAGGCGTGCGACCCCCCGACGATCACCGCGAGGACCCGGTGGCGTTCGGCCCGCTGCTCCGCCGCAGTGGACCGCGCCCCGTCGTACGCCCACCAGCCCGCCGCCAGCCCGGCCAGCGGCGCACCGGCCCACAGCACCACGGAGACGACCAGCGCGGTCCAGGCCTCCACCACGTCGGTACGGCGGCACAGCGGATTGTGCCGCCAGCGCCGCCCGATCACCCGCGCCCGCTTCTCGCTCGCCCGCTGTTCCCGCGTCCGCATGTCCGCCTCCTCAGCACCCGTGACCGTGCCGCGCCGCCCGAGCCACCGCCGTACACCGTGCGTGTGCCCCGTGCGGGCCGAACGGACCCTCCCAGGGGCCGGTTCGCCACTCCCGTCCGCCCGGCGGCCGGTGCGAACGTCACGTAGGCGCCCGTAGCGGGGCCCGTCACCGGACACGGCGGCCATCGCCCACGGGGGGCCACTGACACGAACGGCCGAACAACCCGTCCCTCCACGACTGATCGGCGCCCCGTGTGGAACCCGCGTCCCACCCCCTCGCAACCAGCGCGACCGCCGGACCCCCCCCGCAACCCCCGTAATCCTCTGACAGGAGTCCCTCACCATGGCCAAGGACCGCATGGCGGCGCTCGACGCGCACTGGCGTGCCGCGAACTACCTGGCCGTCGGTCAGATCTACCTGCTCGCCAACCCGCTGCTGACCGAGCCCCTGAAGCCCGAGCACATCAAGCCACGGCTGCTCGGGCACTGGGGCACCTCGCCCGGCCTCAACCTGGTGCACACCCACCTCAACCGTGTCATCGCCGAGCGCGACCTCGACACGATCTGTGTGTGGGGGCCGGGCCACGGCGGCCCCGCGGTCCTCGCGAACTCCTGGCTCGAAGGCAGCTACACCCAGACGTACCCGGACATCACCCGGGACGCCGCCGGCATGGAACGCCTCTTCCGGCAGTTCTCCTTTCCCGGCGGAGTCCCCAGCCATGTCGCCCCCGAGACCCCGGGCTCCCTCCACGAGGGCGGCGAGCTGGGCTACTCGCTCGCCCACGCCTACGGGGCCGCCTTCGACAACCCGGATCTCCTGGTCACCTGTGTGATCGGGGACGGCGAGGCCGAGACGGGACCCCTCGCCGGCTCCTGGCACTCCAACAAGTTCCTCGACCCGGTGCACGACGGCGCCGTCCTGCCCGTCCTGCACCTCAACGGCTACAAGATCGCCAACCCCACCGTGCTCGCCCGTCTGCCGCGCGCCGAACTCGACGAACTCCTGCGCGGCTACGGGCACGACCCCATCCATGTGTCCGGCGACGACCCCCGACGCGTCCACCGGGACCTGGCGAAGGCGATGGACCAGGCGCTGGACCGTATCGCCGAGATCCAGCGGGAGGCCCGCGACGGAAGGGCCGGCCAGGGCGGCAAGGCGCAGAGCGGTGGGGCTCGGAGCGGCAAGGCCCGGAGCGGCAGGGGCCGCGGCGGCACGAGCGAGGGCGCGGCGAGCGGTCGTCCCCGCTGGCCCGTGATCGTCCTGCGGACCCCGAAGGGCTGGACCGGCCCGGCCGAGGTCGACGGCGAGCCGGTCGAGGGCACCTGGCGCTCCCACCAGGTCCCGCTCTCCGGTGTCCGCGAGAACCCCGAGCACCTGCGTCAGCTGGAGGCCTGGCTGCGCTCGTACCGGCCCGAGGAACTCTTCGACGCCGAGGGGCGCCCCACCCGCCTCGTCCTCGACGGCGTGCCCGACGGTCCCCGCCGTCTCGGCGCCAACCCGCACACCAACGGCGGCCTGCTGCTGACCTCGCTGCCCTTGCCGGACCTGGACGACTTCGCCGTCCCCGTGGACAAGCCCGGCGCGAGCACCCACGAGCCCACCCGGGTCCTCGGCGGCATGCTCGCCCGCGTCATGGCCGACACGGCCGGACAGCGCAACTTCCGTGTCGTGGGCCCCGACGAGACCGAGTCGAACCGCCTGGGCGCGCTGTACGAGGCGACCGGCAAGGCCTGGCAGGCCGAGACCCTCGACACCGACGAACACCTCGCCCGCGACGGCCGCGTGGTGGAGGTCCTGTCCGAACACCTCTGCCAGGGCTGGCTTGAGGGCTACCTCCTCACCGGACGGCACGGTCTGTTCTCGTCGTACGAGGCGTTCGTGCACATCGTCGACTCCATGGTCAACCAGCACATCAAGTGGCTCAAGACCTCGCGGGAGCTGCCGTGGCGGGCGCCGCTCGCCTCCCTCAACTACCTGCTGACCTCGCACGTCTGGCGCCAGGACCACAACGGCTTCTCCCACCAGGACCCGGGCTTCGTCGACCACGTCCTCAACAAGAGTCCGGAGGTCGTACGGGTCTATCTGCCGCCGGACGCCAACACCCTGCTGTCCGTGGCCGACCACGCCCTGCGCAGCCGCGACCACGTGAACGTGATCGTCGCCGGGAAGCAGCCCTGCTTCGACTGGCTGTCCATGGAGCAGGCCCGCGCCCACTGCGCGCGGGGCGCGGGCATCTGGGAGTGGGCCGGCACGGAGAACGGCAACCGCGAACCGGACGTGGTGCTGGCCTGCGCCGGAGACGTACCCACCCAGGAAGTCCTGGCCGCCGCCTCCCTGTTGCGCACCCACCTGCCCGACCTGGCGGTCCGGGTCGTCAACGTCGTCGACATCGCCCGGCTGATGCCGCAGGGCGAGCACCCGCACGGGATGGCCGACTCCGAGTACGACGCCCTCTTCACCGCGGACAAGCCGGTGATCTTCGCCTACCACGGCTATCCCTGGCTGATTCACCGGCTGGCCTACCGGCGCACCGGCCACGCCAACCTCCATGTGCGCGGCTACCAGGAGTCGGGCACCACCACGACCCCCTTCGACATGGTCGTCCGCAACCGCCTCGACCGGTACCGCCTCGTCATGGACGTCATCGACCGCGTCCCGGGCCTCGCCGTGCGCGCCGCCGCCGTACGCCAGCGGATGGCCGACGTGCACACCCGCCACGAGGCCTGGATCCGCGAACACGGCACCGACCTGCCCGAGGTCGCCGAGTGGACCTGGTCCGGCTGACAAGGACGGAAGACGCAAAGACACGCGCAAAGACAGGCGTGAAGACATGTGTCGTGTAAAGACACGTGTGATGCGGGCTTCGGGGCGGTCAGCCGAAGCGTTCGATCCGGATACGGTCCACCGGCTGGCCCGCGTCCACCAGCAGCCGCGAGGCATGCTCGGCGAACCCGTTCGAGCCGCACACATAGGCTTCCCACCCACCATCGGGCGCGTCTGCCAGGAGGCGCGCCACATGTGCGGCCGCCACACGGCCCACGGCCACACCTTCCGGGGCGCTGCGCGTGAACACCGTGGTCGTCTCGGGTCCGTACTCCGACGCGTAGATCAGCTCCTCGGGGCCGCGGGCCGACACCAGCAGCCGCAGGGGCACCGTCAGGTTCCGCGCACGGTGGTGGCGGACCATCGACATCAGCGGTACGACACCGGAGCCCGCGCCGATCAGCAGGGCGGGCCGGTCGCCGGGCCAGGCGAAGAACCCGCTGAGCGGTCCGCGCAGCTCGACCTCGTCGCCGGGCTTGGCCACGGTGTGGAACCAGCCGGACACCTCCCCGCCGTCGACGTGGTCGAGGGTGAGTTCGACGTGTCCGTCGTCGTCGGGGGGCGAGGCGATCGAGTAGTGCCGCTGGGCGACGTAACCGTCCTCGGCCCGCAGCCGGAGCATCAGATGCTGGCCGGGCAGATGCCCCGCCCACGCGGGCACGGCGAACCGGAAGGTCGACGCGTACGGCGTCTCCCGGCGGACCTCGGTGAGGGTGGCGCGCTGCCAGGTGGCCGCGGCCCGGTTGCTCACCGCGATCCGGCCGGGCACGGCGAAGCGTGTCGCGGGCGCGGCGGCCGGCGAGGGCGTGGAGGTTGTCGAGGACATGGGGGTCGTCTCAGTCACCGGAGTAGCGCTGCTCTTCCCAGGGATTGCCGCGGTGGTGGTAGCCGTTCTGCTCCCAGAAACCCGGCTCGTCGTGGTCCAGGAGACGGATGCCCGCGATCCACTTGGCGCTCTTCCAGAAGTACAGGTGCGGCACGATCAGCCGCGCCGGGCCACCGTGCTCGGCGGGCAGCGGCTCGTCCCCGTACTCCCAGACGATCCAGGCCCGTCCGCCGGTCAGATCGGCGAGCGGCAGGTTCGTGGTGTAGCCCGTGTGCGAGTAGGCGACCGCGTGGGTGGCCTCGGCGGCCGGGCGGGCGAGATCGAGGAACGCGTCGAGCGACACCCCCGAGAACCGCACGCCGAACTTCGACCAGCTCGTCACGCAGTGGATGTCGCCCTCGTAGGCGGACGGCGGCAGCGCGTGCGCCTCGTCCCAGGACCAGGTGCGCTCCTCGGCGACCAGTCCGTCGACGGTGAACGTCCACTGCGAGGTCGCCAGCTCCGGCGTGACCTCCGCGGACAGGACGGGCCAGTCGTCGCGGGCGTCGTACTGGCCGGGCGGCAGTCCGTCGTTGCGGACGCGCGGACGCCCGGCGAAACCCCGGGTGACGTTCATCGGGTCACGTTCATGCGAGTGGTGCCTCCAGGCCCACCGGACGGCGGCCCTTGATCGTTGCGTACGCCCTCCACGGTACCGGGCCCGCCGACGGCACCCCACCGGGGATCATTGCCGCCGTATGAACACTCGCCGGGTCCGGCGGTTCCCGGGAATAGCCGCACCCGCGATCTTCCTTGCCGATAGTGCCCAGCCAGTGGCCGGCCATGGCCCGGCCAGTGGCCTCATCGGCGTGAAGGAGAGTGACGGAGCAGATGCCCAAGGCGTACGTCTTCACCCAGTACGGCGGTCCGGAGACCGAGGCCCTCGTCGAACAGGACCGGCCGTCCCCCGGGCCCGGCCAGCTGCTGGTCGCCGTCCGGGCCGCGGGCGTCAACCCCGTCGACTGGAAGCAGCGCACCGGCTACCAGCGGCCCGGCCAGCAGCGGCGTGAACTGCCCGCCGTCCTCGGCAACGAGGCCGCC
The DNA here is from genome assembly GCF_003024195.1 of Streptomyces dioscori. GTDB lineage: Bacteria > Actinomycetota > Actinomycetes > Streptomycetales > Streptomycetaceae > Streptomyces > Streptomyces dioscori. The sequence goes on along the minus strand of NZ_KZ679047.1, from coordinate 246,732 downwards.
GGTGTCGTCGAGGAGATCGGCGAAGGGGTCACCGGCTTCGCGGTCGGCGACGAGGTCTTCGGCAACCCCGTGGCCGGCGGTTACGCCCAGTACGCGCTGTTCCCCGTGGCCGTGACCGCGCACAAGCCCGCCGGTGTCTCCTTCACGGACGCGGCAGCCCTGCCGGTCGCCGCGGCCACCGCCTGGGACGGAGTACGCCAGCTCGGCCTGCCGACGGGCGCGACCCTCCTGGTCACGGGCGCGGGCGGCGGTGTGGGCGTCGCGGTCGCCCAGATCGCCCGCGCCGACGGCCTGAACGTCATCGGAGTCGCGAGCGCCGGCAAGAAGGACCTGGTCGAGTCCCTCGGCGCCGCGCACGTGCCCTCCGGCCCGGACTTCGCCGAGGGTGTCCGGGCGTTGGCGCCCGACGGCGTGGACGCCGTGTACGACCTGGTCGGCGGCGAGGTCCTGGAGGCCGCGGCCGAGCTGGTGAAGGACCGCGCCGAGCTGATCACCGCAGGCGGCAAGGACATCGTGGAGGGCCTCGGCGGCTCACCCGTCGTACGGGCCCGTACCGCCGCGGTCCTCGACGAGGTGGTCCGGCTCGTCGTCGACGGCAGGCTCGACCCCCTGGTGACACGGACCTTCCCCCTCGAAGAGGCCGGCGAGGCGTTGCGTACCGTCGAAGAGGGCCACGCCCGCGGCAAGGTCGTGATCGAGGTCGCGGAATGAGCGACACGCCCCACATCCTGGACAACCCCGCGCGTGCCTCGCTGACCGGCCCGCACGCCCACTTCGCCGAACGCCGCGGCCGGGTGCTGCGCTATCAGGCCGACGTGTCGCCCTGGCTCGCGCTGCCCGACGACCCCGGCGCCGACGACTGGGCCGACGTCGCGGCGCTCGCCGGACCGGGCAACGAGATCGCGCTGCCCGGTTTCCGCGGGGAGATCCCTCAGGGCTGGGAGGTCACGTTCCGCGGGGAGGGCGTGCAGTTCGTCGACGACGGCCTGGCCGCCGCGCCGGACCCGGAGGCCGTCCGGCTGGGCCCCGCCGACGTGCCGGAGATGCTGGCTCTCGTGGAGCGGACCAGACCGGGCCCGTTCCTGCCGCGCACGGTCGAACTCGGCACCTACCTCGGGATACGCCGGAACGGGGCCCTGGTCGCCATGGCGGGGGAGCGGCTGCATCCGCCCGGCTGGACGGAGATCAGCGCGGTCTGCACCGACGCCGCCGTCCGCGGCCAGGGCCTGGCGACCCGGCTGACGCTGGCGGTCGCGCACGGCATACGCGCCCGGGGCGAGACCCCGTTCCTGCACACGGGCGCGGACAACACCACCGCCGTCCGCCTCTACGAGTCACTGGGCTTCCGGCTGCGGCGCAGGACCAGGTTCCTGGCGGCGCGGGTGCCGGAGCGGCCGGAGAGGCTGGAGGACGGGCGGGTGGCGGCGGTCGGCTGAGGGGGAGGCGAAGTGGGCGCCCGGGGTTGCGCCCTCGGGCGCCGCTCAGCCGGTCGCGGGCGAGTCGGCCGGGCCCGGGTCCGTGCCTGGGCCCGCCGCGTTGTACCGCAGCAGATAGCCCGCGAACCGTCGAAGATCCTCCTCGGGCCAGCCCGCCAGCCGCTCGCGGAAGGCCACCCGGCGGCTCGCGGTCACCTGCGCGAGGATCTCCGTCCCGGCCGCCGTGAGGTGGAGCACCTGCACACGCTGGTCCTGCGGATCGGACCGTCGCTCGATCAGCCCGGCGCCTTCGAGGGCCGACACCTGGCGGCTGACCGTGGACTTGTCCAGGGCGTAGTGGGCGGCGAGATCGGTGGCGCGGCAGCCGCCGCGCTCCTCCAGATGACCGAGCAGTGTGTACGAGACCAGGGACAGCTCCGGGTGCAGACGCCCGGCCGAGGCCCGAGCGCGGCGGGCGAAGGCCGTCATCTCGTGATGGATCGTCTCGATGGCGACGTCGGCTGCGGTCCCGTCGGCTGCGGTCACTGGCCTGCCCCTCCCTGATGGTTGCACGATACAACCATCAATTGCGTGGGGCAATCACAGGGTCGGCGTGTAATGTTGCCGTCCGGTTGCGGGTCGTGGACTGCCCTCAGCCGCGCCGGACCAAGACCGAGGAGGTGAGCCCCATTACCGCTGTGTCAGCTCGGGTGCTCCCGCCTCGTGGCCTCGTCGGCAACAGGTGACCTAGGCCCTGCCGGCCTCGGAGAGCGCTCTTCGGCTTCCCGAAAGGCTCCTCGGCTTCCATGCCACCTTCTTCACCTTCTTACGTGCATGTCGTCACCGCGCTCCGCTCCGCGGGGTGTGTCTTCGCGGAGGACGAGGCACGACTCATCCTCGCCGCCGCCCGTACCCCGGCCGAACTCACCGCCATGGTGGACCGTCGTGCGGCGGGCCGGCCCCTTGAACACGTCGTGGGCTGGGCCGAGTTCAGCGGTCTGCGGATCTTGGTGGAACCCGGCGTCTTCGTACCGCGCCGGCGCACGGAGTTCCTGGTCGGGCAGGCCGTCGGTCTCGCCCACGCCCTTCCCTCCGAGACGCCGGTCGTCGTGGACCTGTGCTGCGGTTCGGGGGCGGTGGGGGCGGCGCTCGTGGCGTCGATTCCCGGCGCCGAGCTGCATGCCGCGGACATCGACCCCGTTGCTGTCCGCTGCGCGCGCCGCAACGTCGGCGAACGCGGCCGGGTCTACGAGGGTGACCTCTTCGGGCCGTTGCCGCGCGGTCTGCGCGGGCGGGTCGGGGTGCTGGCGGCGAACGTGCCGTACGTGCCCACCGGGGAGGTGGGGCTCCTGCCGCCGGAAGCCCGCGACCACGAGCCGCTGGTCGCGCTCGACGGGGGAGGGGACGGGCTCGACGTCCTGCGCCGCGTGGTGGCGCAGGCGCCGGGGTGGCTGGCGCCCGGGGGGAGTCTGCTCGTCGAGACGAGCGAGCGGCAGGTGGGGCTCGCCGTCGAGATCTTCGCCGCGGCGGGGCTTGTGGCGCGCACGAAGGTCTCGACGGAGCTGCACGCGAACGTGGTGATCGGCCACCACACACTCGGCAACCGCCCGCGCAGTTCCCCGCGCCCCTGAAAGCTCGGGGGCGTGAGCGGGACTGCATCTGCGGACTCGCCGTGGCTGGCCGCGCAGTTCCCCGCGCCCCCAAAGACGCCGCCCGCGCCACGATGGGCCGCCACCCGCCAAAGGACCACGAGGAACGACAGGAGCAGCCACGACGTTCCCGCACGTCAGATCACACCTGAGCCCCCGCCCCCCTGGGGGCGCGGGGAACGGCGCGAGCAACCACGACGTTCCCGCACCTCAGATCACACCTGAGCCCCCCACCCCCTGGGGGCGCGGGGAACGGCGCGACCAGCCACCCCGGAGCCGCACCCGCAGACGACCCCCTCGCGAGAGGTTCTCGTCACAATGAGCCCCTCCCTTTTGCAACTAGTTGCATAAACCCCCGGGCGTCGTCTACAAACATGGGGACGACGCCGCGCACGGAGGGGCCAATGACCCACTACCCACACCTGCTCAACCCGCTGAACCTGGGCTTCACCACCCTGCCGAACCGTGTACTCATGGGCTCCATGCACATAGGCCTGGAAGAGGCAGAACACGGCTTCCAGCGCATGGCCGAGTTCTACGCGGCCAGAGCCCGCGGCGGCGTAGGCCTCATCGTCACCGGCGGCATCGCCCCCAACGACGCGGGCCGCCCCTACGACGGCGGCGCCAAACTCACCACCGAGGCGGAAGCAGAACAGCACGCCGAAATCACCGCCGCGGTCCACCGCGAGGGCGGGAAGATCGCGATGCAGATCCTGCACTTCGGCCGCTACGCCTACCACCCCGACCTGGTCGCCCCGAGCGCACTGCAGGCCCCCATCAGCCCCCACACCCCCCGCGCCCTGACGGACGACGAGGTCGAGCAGACCATCGACGACTACGCCAGGACCGCCCGCCTCGCCAAGGCCGCCGGTTACGACGGCGTCGAGATCATGGGCTCCGAGGGCTACCTGATCAACGAGTTCATCGCCGCCCGGACCAACAAGCGCGACGACCGCTGGGGCGGCAGCTACGAGAACCGCACACGCTTCCCCCTCGAAATCGTCCGCCGCGTACGCGAAGCCGTCGGCGAGGACTTCATCGTCATCTACCGCCTGTCGATGCTGGACCTGGTCCCGGGCGGCTCCTCCCTCGACGAGGTGATCACCCTCGCCCAGGCCGTGGAGGCCGCGGGCGCGACCATCATCAACACCGGCATCGGCTGGCACGAGGCACGCATCCCCACCATCGCGACCTCGGTGCCGCGAGGCGCGTACGCCTGGGTCACCAAGAAGGTCATGGGCGCCGTGTCGATCCCGCTCGTGACGACGAACCGCATCAACACCCCCGAACTGGCGGAGCAGTTGCTCGCGGACGGCCACGCGGACATGGTGTCGATGGCCCGCCCGATGCTCGCCGACCCCGACTTCGTCAGCAAGGCGAGGGCCGGCCGCCCGGAGGCCATCAACACCTGCATCGGCTGCAACCAGGCCTGCCTCGACCACACCTTCAGTGGAAAGATCACCTCCTGCCTGGTGAACCCGAGGGCCTGCCACGAGACGGAACTGGTCCTGGCCCCGACCCGTACCCGTAAGCGGATCGCTGTCGTGGGCGCGGGCCCGGCCGGACTGGCCTGCGCGGTCAGTGCCGCCGAACGCGGACACGAGGTCACCCTCTACGACGCCGCGGCCGAGATCGGCGGCCAGCTCAACGTGGCCCGCAAGGTCCCAGGCAAGCAGGAGTTCGATGAGACGATCCGTTACTTCCGCACGCAGCTCGAACTGCACGGCGTGGACGTCCGGTTGAACACCTGGGTGACCGACGGCGACCTCGCCGCGTACGACGAGATCGTCGTCGCCACGGGCGTCGGACCGCGCACCCCCGACATCCCCGGCGTCGACCACCCGAGCGTCGTCGGCTACCTCGACGTGCTGCGCGACGGCGCCCCCGTCGGCGACCGGGTCGCGATCCTCGGCGCGGGCGGCATCGGCTTCGACGTCGCCGAGTACCTGACCGACAGCGGCGACAAGGCGAGCGAGGACCCGGCGACGTACTTCCGGCACTGGGGCGTCGACATGGACTACCAGGCACCCGGCGGCCTCGGCGCCCCCGAGCGGCCTGCCCCGCCGCGCAGCGTCCACCTCCTGCAGCGCAAGGCGTCCAAGGTCGGCGCGGGGCTCGGCAAGACCACCGGCTGGATCCACCGGTCCGAGCTCAAGCATCGCGGAGTCACCATGGTCCCCGGCGTCCGGTACGACCGTATCGACGACGCAGGACTGCATGTCACCGTCGGCGGCGAGAGCTCCGTCCTGCCGGTCGACACCGTCGTGCTCTGCACGGGCCAGGAACCCCGCCGCGACCTGTACGAGGCACTGCTCGCCGCGGGCCGCAGCGTGCACCTCATCGGTGGCGCCGACGTGGCGGCCGAACTGGACGCCAAGCGGGCCATCAAGCAGGGCACCGAGCTGGCGGCGGCGCTGTAGGCCGCCGGACCCCGCCCTGACCCGTCCCTAGGATGACCCCATGTCACTCCCGCACGCGATCCTCACCGCCCTGCTTGAGAAGCCGTCGTCGGGGCTGGAGCTGACCCGCCGCTTCGACAGGTCGATCGGCTACTTCTGGTCGGCGACGCATCAGCAGATCTATCGCGAGCTGGGGAAGCTGGAGGCCGAGGGCTCCATCAGGGCCCTCGCCTCGCAGCAGCCGGCCCGCGGGCAGAAGAAGCGGTACGAGGTCCTGCCGGCGGGCCGCGCCGAACTGGCCCGCTGGACCGCCGCGTCCCAGGACCCCAAGCCCCTGCGCGACACGCTGCTGCTGCGGCTGCGCGCGGCGGCGGTGGTCGGCACCGCGGGCATCGGGGAGGACCTGCGCCGCCATCTCGACCTGCACCGGCGGCAGTTGGCGGAGTACGAGGAGATCCAGGAGCGCGACTTCCCACCCGGCAAGGACGCTCCCGCGGACCGGCTCCAGCATCTCGTCCTGCGTGCGGGGATCGATCTGGAGACCTTCTGGACGGGCTGGCTCACGCACGCTCTGGCGGAGTTCGAACGCATCCCGGCCGAGGGATCCACCACACCCTGACCGGCCCGGTCACGGCCGAACAAGTCGCGGCCGAACGGGTCACGGCCGAACCGGTCACAAGCGGTTCGGCTTGGAGCGTCGGCGCAGGACCCAGACGGTGGCTCCGACCCCGGCGGCCACCAGGACCCCGCCCGCCGCGTAGGTGACGGTGCCGTAGTCCTGACTGGTGCTGCCCATACCGCCCATCACCCCGCGCGAGGGTGACGCCGTGGCCGTGGCCGTCGCGGTCCTCGTCGCCGAGATGGTGGGTGTCGAGACCGGCGAGACGGTCACGGACTGGGTACCCGCCGTCGACCCGTCGGCGCACACCACGACGACGGTGTACGTACCGGAGGTGACGCTCGACCAGGCCGCGGACTGACTGCCGCTGGTCCCGGACAGGGTCACCTGGCGCCCCTGCGCGAAGTTCGCCTGACCGCTGGAGAGCAGCGAGGCGTTCCCCATCGATCCGTTGGACCTGGTGACGCACGCGGTGGTGGTCACCTGCACCGTCCCGCCACTGGTGGTCACATCGATGCCCGTTGCCGCCGCGGCGGCCGTGCCGGGCATGCCCGCGGTGAGGGCCAACGGCAGCGCGGCGACCGCCACGGCCTGCACGGAGCGGACGAGTGTCTGAGTCATACGCATAGGACTGCCCTCCAGCGGCACGGTGGCGGTACATCCCATGAGCCGCCTGGGGTCGGGAACGCCCGTGCTGCCTTCGGACCGAGCCAATGCGACGGCCACCGTTTCCGCATGCGGGCCAGGACCGTACAGGTGAACAATTGCCGTGGTGCGCGGCTCTTCCTCACGACTTCCCGGTCGTCACCGTCCGCTCCGCCGAGAAGGCGCCCCACGTGCCGTCCGGCAGCTTCGCCCGGAGCCGTACCCGCTGGACGAGCCCGGCCTCACGGCCCACGTAGAAGCTGTACGTCGCCCTGCCGGGCGGAGGGGTCGCGCCCCAGACGAGCGAGGTGACCGGCTTCCGGTCGAGCTGGATCTGGTACTCCGTGATCACTCCGTCCACTTCCGGCTGGATCCAGGACAGGTCGAGGTAGTGCGCCCCGTCCTTGCGATGCGTCGTGGCGCGGAACGCGGAGGGCGCCATGCCCGTCCCGCCGTCCGTGCCCTTCGCGCCGTCGGGGCCCGCCGGGGTGGTGATCCGGACCGCCTCGCTCGCGGGCGAGACGTTGTCCGCCGCGTCGCGCGCCCGGACCGTGAAGGAGTAGCGCGTCCCCGGCCGCAGCCCGGTGACCACGGTCGCCGTCTGGGCACCGCCCACACTGTGAATCTTCGTGCCGCCCTGATAGACGTCGTACGAGGCCACGCCCAGGTCGTCCGTGGACCGGGTCCAGGACAGCTGCGCGGCCCGGCTACCGACCGCCTTCCCGCCGGGACGCCCCGGGCGGCTCGGGGCCCGCTCGTCGGCAGCGGTCGCGGCGGGCGTGGTGGCCCGGACCCGTTCGCTCGGCGGCCCCAGCCTGCCGTCGGCGTCCCGGGCCCGCACGGAGAAGGCGTACTGGGTCGAAGGCTTGAGCCTGGTGATGTCGACCATGTACTCGGAACCCGGCACTTCCTTCACCTTTGTGGTGCCGCGATACACCTCATAGCGGGTTACCGCGGGTTTTCCCGAGGCCCGGTTCCACATGACATGCACGCTGGTCGCGCTGCCCGCCGCCGCGGTGACGCCGGCAGGAGCGCCGGGAGGCCGGCCGTCCTCGCCCGAGCCCTGCCCGGTCCGACCGCAGGACACCACCATGAGCAGCGCGCCCCAGACCACGGCGGCTCGCAGGAGTACGCGTCGCACAGCCCTGCCCTCCTTCGACCCTTCCACAACGAGATTGGTCCGGACCAATATGGCGTCCTCGGTGGGGCCGTAACAAGAGGGCCGCCGTTCGCGATATCGGCCGATCGTTACGTATGCTGATCCTCCAAGCGGCTGAACTCACCCATGTCGCAGGGAAGTTCATGCCCTCGGTGCGGAATGCTGTCGTCGCTGATCCCGCGCCGGCGAGGGCGGCCGGGTGGCCGGAGTCGTCGACGAATCCGGCCACCCGACCCCCGACGGCACGTCACCCGGCACGTCAGCGGGTACATCCCCCTCGTACATCCCCCCGTACGTCCGACGCGTCACCGGACGTGCACCGTACGGCCCCCCAGCAGTGGCCGCACCGGCGGACCCCCACCAGATTGGGCTGAGTGTTCGTCAGTGCCCGCTCAGGAGAGGGTCTTCTATCGTGCGTGTCCGGTCACTGATGCTGGCCGCGGCCGGTGCCGCCCTGGTCGCCCCCACCGCGCTCCCCGGCGCCGCCCCGCCGCCCGAGGCCGGGCACGAGCGGGCCGGATACGGCGGCCCGAGCGCGGGGAACGTCCCGCGAGCGGCTGGTGCCCCGGAGGCCCAGAAGGCGCAGAAGGCAGAGAAGGCACCGCCTCCGGGGAACGTCCGGGCCACGGAACTCCTGGCGGCCGTACGCGACTGCGCTCCCGTCTCGGACGACCGCTTCAGCAGCGACGACGGCGAGCCCGCAGACATCGAGGTCTGCGGCAGACAAGAGGCCGTCTTCTGGAAGGCCGACCTGGACATCGACTGCGACGGCAGGCCGGGCCGGCACTGCAACGCACGCACCGACCCGCTCTTCTGCGACACCACCGCCTTCCAGCAGTCCGACGGGCGGCAGCTGAGCGCCGAGCGACTGCCGTACGTGGTCGTGCCGGGCCCCAGCCACCGCTGGGACCACCAGGAGCACGACGTCCGGCGCGGGACGGTCGCCGCGGTCGTCCACGGCGACCGTGTCCGGTACGCGGTCGTCGGCGACATCGGCCCCGAGGACATCATCGGCGAGGCCTCGTACGCCCTGGCCCGGAACCTCGGGCTGAGCCCCGACCCGAAGGGCGGCGGAGCGGCGTCCGGAGTCACCTACATCCTGTTCAAGGGCTCCGGAGCCTCTCCCATCGAGAGCCCCGGGGCAGCCGTCACCCAGGGGGAACGGCTGGCCCGCGAACTCGTCGGCCGCAGCTGAGCCACACCCTTCTCGGTGTTTCTGCGTGCCGGTGTCAGACCTTCCGGTACGTGTACGCCTCCGCGGCCGCGGCCTCCACCGCCGCCAGGTCCGCTCCGGCGGACGCCGTGACGACCGCCGCCACCGCGCCCTCGACGAACGGCGCGTCCACCAGCCGGGTGTCCGGCGGCAGTTCGTCGCCCTCGGCCAGCAGGGCCTTCACGGTGAGGACCGCGCTGCCCAGGTCCGTGAGAACGGCGACCCCGGCGCCGCGATCCACGGCGGCCGCCGCGGCGGAGATCAGCTCGGAACTGGTGCCCAGACCGCCGTCGCCGTCACCGCCCGCCGCCGCGACCGGGGCGAGCGTGCCGCCGCCCGCGAGCCCCGTCGCCAGTTCGGCGACCGAGGCGGCCACCGCGGCGCTGTGCGACACGAGCACGACACCCACGAGCCTCGCGCCGTCGCCGTCGGCTGTCCCGCCGTTCGTCCCGCCGCTCACGAGGTCACTCACCGGCCGTCTCCGCGAGCGCCGCGATCAGGATCGCCGAGGAGGTGGCACCGGGATCCTGGTGCCCGATACTGCGTTCGCCCAGATAACTCGCCCTGCCCTTGCGCGCCTGCAGCGGAGTGGTCGCCTGAGCACCCTCCTCCGCCGCGGACCGTGCGGCCGCGAAGGACTGTCCCAGCGCGTCGACCGCCGGCAGGAGCGCGTCGATCATCGTCTTGTCGCCGGGCGCCGCGCCACCGAGCTGGGTCACGGCGTCCACGCCGGTACGCAGCGCCTGCGCGAACTCCGCCTCGTCGACCTCGGCGGCGTCACCGAGCGCCTTGCCGGTGCGCCGGAGCAGAGTCCCGTACAACGGGCCCGAGGCGCCGCCCACCGTCGAGATCAGCGTGCGTCCGGCGAGGATCAGGACAGCGCCCGGGGTGCCGGGCTCCTCCTTCTCCAGCGCGGTCGCCACGGCGCGGAAACCCCGCTGCAGATTGCTGCCGTGATCGGCGTCGCCGATCGGTGAGTCGAGGGCGGTGAGCCGTTCCGCCTCGTGTTCCACGGACACGGCGGTCGCCGTCATCCAACGGCGGAAGAAGTCGGCGTCGAGCACTGGATCTCCTTGCGTGGTGAGGGTGTTGCCGGGTCGCGCCGGGAGGTACGAGGAAGGGGTACGGCCCCTCACATGCCCCAGCGCAGACCCGCGGTACGCACCGGCGCGTCCCACAGCCGCAGCAGGTCCTCGTCGACCTGGCACAGGGTCACCGAGGCGCCGGCCATGTCGAGCGAGGTGACGTAGTTGCCGACGAGGGTGCGGGCCACCGGGACGCCGCGGTCGGCCAGGATCCGCTGCACCTCCGCGTTGAAGCCGTACAGCTCCAGCAGGGGGGTGGCGCCCATGCCGTTCACCAGGACCAGAACGGGGTTGCGGGGGTTCATGTCCTCCAGGACGGCGTTCACCGAGAAATCGGCGATCTCCCGCGAGGTCATCATCGCCCGCCGCTCCCGGCCGGGCTCGCCGTGGATGCCGACGCCCAGCTCCAGTTCCCCCGGAGGCAGATCGAAGGTGGGGCTGCCCTTCGCGGGAGTGGAGCAGGCGCTGAGCGCGACACCGAAACTGCGCGAGTTCTCGTTGACCTGACGGGCCAGCGCCTCGACCCGTTCCAGCGGCCGGCCCTCCTCGGCCGCGGCGCCCGCGATCTTCTCCACGAACAGCGTCGCGCCGGTGCCGCGGCGGCCGGCCGTGTAGAGGCTGTCGGTGACGGCCACGTCGTCGTCGACGAGCACCTTGGCGATCTGGATGCCCTCGTCCTCGGCCAGCTCCGCGGCCATGTCGAAGTTGAGGACGTCACCGGTGTAGTTCTTCACGACGAAGAGCACCCCGGCGCCGCTGTCCACGGCCGCGGCGGCCCGTACCATCTGGTCCGGCACCGGGCTGGTGAACACCTCACCGGGACAGGCGGCGGACAGCATCCCGGGACCCACGAATCCGCCGTGCAGCGGCTCGTGCCCCGACCCGCCGCCCGAGACGAGCCCCACCTTCCCGGCCACCGGCGCGTCCCGCCGCACGATCACCCGGTTCTCGACGTCCACGGTCAGCTCGGGGTGCGCGGCGGCCATCCCCCGCAGCGCGTCCGCCACCACGGTCTCCGCGACGTTGATGAGCATTTTCATGGGTACCTCCTGGGGTGCCTGGCAGGGCGTTCAGTCTGCGTTCCAGCTGTTCGAAGCGTATGACGTGCGTGCGGGAGCGGCCCCACGAGTGTCGGTGGGGGTGCCGTCATCGGCAGTATCGACCCGTCGCCGGCGAAGGTCACGCCTCGACGCCGGCGGCTGCGCCGAACCGTCTGAACAACACCGAAACGCAGCTCGCTCGAACAATAAACACAAAGGAAACACGCGGCTCGGTCGGCACGGGTAGGTTTTTCGAAACGTCGTGGTGTTCCCCTGTTCACGTTGCGTTCTTTTTTGATACGGGGTCGTTTGCGCCTGATGTTCCTTTTGCTCAACCGTCCTGGTCTCTCAGTCAGAAGGAGCTGTCCGTGCTGGACCGCCCGCGCGAAACGCAGCCACGTCGCACGGACGCCGGAGACCCGGCGAAGCGCCGCACGCAGAGTCCGCGGCCCTCGCTGGCCTCCTTGCAGAGCCAAGCGGGCAACAGGGCCGTCGCGGCAGCGATCCAGCGTGCGTCGAGTGGTCCCCGTCCCGGTTCCGCAGGGGCAGATCAGCGGCAGACGGGCTCCGCCGAGACAGCCGCCCTGGTGACCGGCAGGGGCCGGTCGAACTCCGCCCCCGCCGACCTGACCTCGGCCGCCGAAGTGCCGCAGCCCTCCCGGGAGGATCAGGAGGAGGCGGGGGAGCGTCGTCGGGTTGCGGCGGTGGCGGTGGATGCGGCGGCGGAGGGTGGTCGTCGGCCTGGGCGGTTGGAGGAGCGTCGGCGTCGGGTCGG
>NZ_KZ679047.1:0-234596 GCF_003024195.1 Streptomyces dioscori | reverse complement strand
CAGGAGGAGGCGGGGGAGCGTCGTCGGGTTGCGGCGGTGGCGGTGGATGCGGCGGCGGAGGGTGGTCGTCGGCCTGGGCGGTTGGAGGAGCGTCGGCGTCGGGTCGGCGCGGTGGCGACGGACGCGGCCGCGGAAGGGCGCCGTCGGCAGGAGGCCGCCGAGGCGGCACGGGAAGAGCCCGCGCCACGGGAAGAGCCTGCGCCACGAGAAGCGGCGACCGTGCAGGAAGAGCCTGCGCCACGAGAAGTTGTGATCGCGCAAGAAGAACCTGAGCCACGAGAAGTCGTGATCGCGCAGGAAGAGGCTGAGCTTGAGGAAGTTGCTGAGGAGCGGAGCCAGTCTGAGGCGCGGCGGCATCGCAGGGGGCTGCGGCGGCTGGCCGGTGCCGGGGGGAAGCTCAAGAAGGTGGCCGGGAGGATAAGACAGATCTTCGCCACCTCGTCCAAGAGCGACAAGGCGAAGAAGATCCTCGACCAGCCCGACACGGTGGCCAACCGCTTCAACGCGCCCACCGAGGGCGGCGTCCGGACGCAGGCGCAGTCCACGGGGGACACCGGTCAGGTGCAGGCCACCGCGATCGTCACCCAGGTCGATACCGCGATCAACGCGGTGACCGACGTCCTGGGCGTCGTCAACGACGCGCGTGCTCTGCACACCGCGCGCAAGGGCCGCAAGGGCGTGGGGCCGGAGTCCCACAAGCCCAGGAAGGACATGCGCGGAAAGCCGCTCGGCCTGGCGCAGAACGTGGGCATGGTCGGGGGCGATGCCACCGGCATGGCCAACGCCGCGGTGCGGAACGCCGGCCAGCTGGGCGGGGTGGCCGCTCTCGGCGAGGCGACCGGCGCGTTCAGCATGTTCTACTCCACGGTGATAGCCGCCCGTGATTCCACTGTCATCTGGAAGACCTACAACAAGAACCGCGCACTCAAAGGCCTGGCGGAGGGACCTTCCGGCGAGACGTCGGGCAACGAGGGCCGACTCCAGGACGTACGCGACCGGCTGGGCGAGGTGCAGCAGCAGACGGCCAGGGCAGGTGCCGCGCGGGAGCAGGGAGACGACCAGTCGGACGTTGTCGCGGCGGAAGTGAGCACGGCCGCAGCGGAACTGGGAGAGGGCGTCCTTGACCTCAACCAGCAACTGCATGCCGAACTGGCCCAGATCATCCAGTACGCGCGGCACAAGCAGCACACCAAGATGGGCAAGCGCATCGCCAGCCTCGGGGGCAACACCGTGCGTACCGCCGGCGGTGGCCTCGCGATCGCCGCCGCGGCCGGGGCGATCGCCGGCCCGGCCGCACCCGCCGTGGCCGGCACGGCGGCGGCCCTCCTGGTCAGCGGCGCTCTCTACAAGGGAGCCAGGGCGGGCAGCAACCGGTACGTCGCCGCGCGGCACCCCGACCGGTGGGCCAGGCCCACGCCGGCCCAGGCCGAGGCCGGTACGGACGGGCCCGAGGCGGCCGCACCGGAACCGGCCGCTCGCCGCGACGCGTTGAAGGAGTTCTTCAAGGTGACGAAGTCCGTCCAGCAGGGCGAGCGTCACTTCATGGCGCAGAAGCTCTACGCGCTCGCGGCCGGCCCGGACGTCCCCGCGAGCAGGAACGCTCCCGACGGCGTCCGCGACTCGGCCCGTGCGCTGCTCGAAGTCCTCAAAGCCGGCCCCACCCAGCACAAGCAGTCACCGGAGGAGTGGGCGGCGTCGCTCAACGACCCCGCACAGCAGAGCGCCTGGGAGAAGGAGATCACCAACCAGCTCTCCTCTGCCTGAGCGGCACCCGCGGAGCCCCCGGACAGGGGTCTGTCCCCGCACGGCCGTTACGGCGCTACGTCGAGGCGGGCCGACGCGGGGAGCGGAGTACGAGCAGGGTGATCTCGCTGGGGGCGAAGACGCGGAACGGCGGGCCCCAGAAGCCGGTGCCCCGGCTGGTGTAGAGGCGGGTGCGCGGGCCGTGGTGACTGAGGCCGGCGAGGGCGGGCTGGTCGAGGCGTACCAGGTGGTGGAAGGGCCAGATCTGGCCGCCGTGGGTGTGGCCGGAGAACTGGAGGTCGATGCCGCCTGCCACCGCCTGGTCTATGAACTTCGGCTGGTGGGCCAGGAGCAGGACGGGCAGGTCGGGGTCGGCGCCGTCCAGTGCTCCGGCGAGGTGGGCGCGGTGTCCGGCCAGACCGGAGGACTCGGCGGTGACGTCGTCCACGCCGGCGACCACGAGGGTGTCACCGCCGCGTTCGAGCAGGAGATGGCGGTTGCGCAGCGGCTCCCAGCCCAGTTCGTCCATCAGGTCGACCCAGCCCTGGGCCTCGCTGTAGTACTCGTGGTTGCCCGTGACGTAGACCCGGGCCCGGGTCGCCCGCACGGTGGCGAGCGGGGCGGCCTGGGCGCGACGGCGTTCGGCCGTGCCGTCCGCGATGTCGCCGGTGTGGCAGACCAGGTCGGCCTCCAGGGTGTTCACCGTCTCGCACACCCGCGCCGACCACCGGGCGCGGTCGAGCGGGCCGTAGTGGGTGTCGGTGATGAGGGCGACGCGCAGGCCGTCCAACCCGGCTCCCAGCCGCGGGAGTTGTACGTCGAGCCGGCGCACCCGTGGCACGCGGCGGGCCTCGGCGTACCCCCAGGCGAGCAGTGCGGCGCTCACGCCGAGGACGGCCCAGGTGACGATGCGCGCCCGGTCCTGGCTTCCGCCGACACCGGCCACGGTCAGGGCGAGCCGCAGGACGGCGCCCAGCAGAACGGACCAGGTGAACAGGACCCAGCTGGCGCCCAGCAGGGTGTCGCCTACGATCGCCGCCCCGTCCTGCTGCCGTCGGCCGTGGCCGCGCGCCATCGCGAGCGGCATACCGATGAGGCCGAGGACGAACAGAGCTGTGCCGGCCAGGGTGACGGGCAGCGGCCACCGCTGTCCGGCGTACAGGAGCACCCAGCACGGCACCGCCCACAACAGGACGGGGGCGATCAGGGGGAGGTAGCGCATCAGGCGGTGCAGTCGGCTCTGCCCCTCGGCCTGCGCATCCCTGTCGGCAGGGCGGGTGTTGCTGGTGTCGGTCACGCTTGTCCTCCTTGACCAGGCTGCAGTCCCGCGCACTGTATCCGGGTGGGTGACGCGCCGCACCGTCCGGCCACCGCATCGTCCGGTCACCGCATCGTCCGGTCACCGCACGGTCCGGCCGTCGCACCGTCCGTCCACCGCACGGCCCTGACACCTGTCAGGACCGCGGGGTGGTATGCCCTGCCTAGTCTCGGGCCGGTCAACACGGGGGAGGCTCGCGCCGAACGGCTGAGGGCCGAGGGCCGACGGCCGACGAAGCGGCACCCCGTTCCGTACGCCAACGGAGGAGCATCGTGACAACTGCACGTCGTACGGCGGGATCCCTCGCGGTCGCCGCGGCACTGATCGCCGCCAGCGCCGTCCTGGCCACCGCGCCGGCTTCCGCGAACGGGGAAGCCGTGGCCGCGCCCGCCGGTGCCGAGCTCGCCGCCGACTGGGACAACAACGTCTACCTCTACTACAGCGGCTCCAGCAACAGCTCCTGGAGCAAGTACGGCACCGCGGTCAACGACTTCGCGGGGCACACTTTCGCGGCCGGGGGCGAGGGACACGGGCAGAACGTGAAGAACAACGTGAACCGCGCCTGGAACAACGACCCGAGCTTCAGGGCCCGCATCTTCTACAACGAGAACCAGAACGCGAGCGGCGACGCCCCCTACGACGACATCTGGCCCGGGGAGTCCCGTGCGCTGAACTCCGGAGTGCAGAACAACAACGCCTCGCTCGGCTGGTACTACGCCGGCTGACGTCCGTACGGCCCGCCCGCCGGAGCACCGGCGGGCGGGCCCTGGAAGGGGCACGACCACATGTCGGCGCGAAAAATGATCAGGGCCCGGCGTCTCGGGGCGGCCGTCGTCCTCCTCGCCGTCACGGCGGGGTGCGCGCGGGGGCCGGCTGCGGAGCCGACGCAGGCGTCCCCTTCGTCCGGGACGCCGAAGGCTGCCGGGCCGCTTCCCGTCGCCCAGGTGCCGAGGATGCTGGACGTCAGTTCACTGGTACTGCCCGTCGAGCCCTACCTGTTCACCGACCGCCAGGTCGGGCGGCTGTTCCGGGCCAAGGCGGTACTCACCGAGTCGTGCATGCGGCGCTACGGCCATTCCTGGCCCGCCCCCACGGGTCCCGTCCCGGAGACGGGCACGCTGAACCCGGCCAACACGGCGCACCGGTACGGCATCACGGACGCGGCCAAGGCCGAACGTCACGGCTACCACCCGGTTCCCGGCTCGGTGCCGCCGACTGTCAGGAACAAGCCCACCAGGCGGCAGCCGGGGCCTGAGGCGATGCTCGTGCTGCGCGGCTTGCGGAAGGACGGCACACCGGCGGGCACCGACGCACGCGGGCGCCGCATCCCTGCGGGCGGATGCCAGGGCGAGGCCACCAAGGCGCTGTCGGGGGACGCGCGGAAACTCGGGAACCGGGAACTCGTCGGCGCGATCAACATCGGCAGCTACCGCGACTCGCAGCGCGACCCTCGTGTGGTGGCGGTCTTCCGCGCCTGGTCACGGTGCATGGAGCGGCAGAACAAGAAGTACATTTACGCCGATCCGACCCAGGCGCCCGGCAAGGACCCCGAGTACGGCGGTCCGGTGGCCGGCCGGGCCGAACGCGCACTCGCGAGCACGGACGTGAACTGCAAACGGAGGACGAACGTCATCGGCGTGTGGTCGTCGGTCGACGCGGCGTACCAGCGCCGAGCGATGGCGGACAGGCAACGGGAACTCGCCGCCGTCAAGAAGGACATCCGTACGCAACTGGCCAACGCCGACCGGGCACTGGCCAACGCCGATCAGGTACTGGCCGGGAAGCCCTGACCTCCGCCGACAGCCCCCGACTTGCCTATCGGGAAAGTCAAAGCTAGCTTTCCTGGTGGGAAAGTCGACTGGGAAAGCCGAGTGGGGCGGGAGAGCGCGGACGTGAGCATGCCCATGAATGCCGAACAGGCGTGGCAGGACCTGCAACGCATCAGGGTCCCGCAGGAGCGGGTGTACGACGAGGTCGAGCGGTCCGCCGCGGGCGGCTCGGGAGACCTCTGGGCCACGGCCGCGCTCATGTGGCTCTTCCTGGCCGGTCTGGGCCTGGACCTGCCCGGCTGGGCCGTCGGGCTGGTCATGGCCGCGTACACCGCGCTGCTGGGCGGGGTGGCGGTGCTCCACAACCGCCGGAGCCGGGTGCTCCTGCACCACACCCGGTGCACCCCGCGGATGTTCGCCGCCTTCGTCGCGGGGGCGGTGGTGACCGGCGGGACGGCCCTGCTGTCCGGGTGGCTGGTCGACCCGCTGGAGCCGATGCCCGGCAGTCTGATCCAGGCCACGGTCTCGGCGACGGTGTTCGTGCTGTTCGTCGGGCCGACGAGCCGCTGGGCCGCCGGGTCGGCACGGGGCCACGGCACACATGCGGCAGACGGGGGCGCGGGCGGCACGGGAGAAACGGGTGTGGGGGCGCACCGATGAGCATTCCCTCCGGCTTCGACGAGCTGATCCATCCCGCCACCCGGCTGTCGGTGGTCGCGCTGCTCGCCGCCACCGAGTGGGCGGACTTCGCGTTCGTCCGCGACAGCCTCTCGCTCAGCGACTCCGCGCTCTCCAAACAGCTGCACACCCTGGAGGAGGCCGGATATCTGGAGCTCCACAAGGAGGGCGGCGGCCGCAAACGGCGTACCAGAGTGCGCTTGACGGACCACGGCCGCGCCGCCTTCGAGGGGCACGTCGCGGCTCTCCGCGCGATCGTCGAGGGCGCCGGTCCCGCGGCGGCGAACGGGACACCGCCCCGACAGCGGCACGACTCGGGGGCGGCACGATGACGCCCGGACACACACCCGCCGAGCCCGTCGCCCAGGCACAGCCTGTTGGCCCGGCCCGGCCCGTCGTCGGAACGCAGCCCGTCGTCCGGGCGCGGGACGTGACGATGACGTACGGCGACCTCGAAGTCCTGCACGGCGTCGATCTGGACATCCACCGCGGCGAGATCTTCGCGCTCCTCGGACCCAACGGCGCAGGGAAGACCACGACGGTCGAGATCCTGGAGGGCTTCCGGCGGCGTTCCGCCGGTGAGGTGAGTGTCCTCGGCGCGGACCCGGAGCGCGGCGACGACGCGTGGCGCGGCCGGATCGGACTGGTCCTGCAGTCCTGGCGGGACCACCGCCGCTGGCGGGTCGCCGAACTGCTCACACACTTCGCCGCGTACTATCCGGACCCGCGCGACCCGGCCGAACTGCTCGCCCTGGTCGGCCTCACCGAGCAGGCGGGCCGTCAGGTGGAGCGGCTGTCCGGTGGCCAGCGCCGACGCCTGGATGTCGCGCTCGGGATCGTCGGGCGGCCCGAACTCCTCTTCCTGGACGAGCCGACCACCGGCTTCGACCCCGAGGCCCGGCACGAGTTCCACGTACTGGTCGAACGGCTCGCCAGGGAAGAAGGCGTCACCGTCCTGCTCACCACGCACGACCTCATGGAGGCCGAGCGGCTCGCCGACCGGATCGCCATGCTGGTCGGCGGCCGGATCCGGGCCTGCGGCACGCCCACGGAGCTGGCGCGGCAGGCCGCCGCCCGGGCCGAGGTCCGCTGGACGGCCGACGACGGGACGCCGCGCCGTGAACGCGCCGCGGACCCCTCGCGGCTGGTGTGGGAACTCCACCGGGACGCGAACGGCCCGATCGCCGGCCTGGAGGTCCGCCGCCCGACGCTGGAGGACACCTACCTGCACATGCTGCACCGGGAGACCGACGGCACCGACGGCACTCACGGCACCGATGGCACTGACGGCACCGATGGCACCGACGGAACGGCACGGGCCGCGTGAAAGGGACACCCATGACGAACGCCTGGCGTGCCGGGCTCCAGCGCGGCCGTATCGAACTGCGGCACCTCCTGCGCAGTCCCAAGGAGATGTCCGGCCATCTGACCAATGTGGTCGTGGCCCTGGTGATCGCCGCCTACGTCACCGGCCATGTGCCCGGCACCCATGTGCCGATGGCACATCTCCTCCTCGCGGGCTTCGCCGCCTATCTGCTCTTCCAGATCGGGCTGGTCAACCTCCCGCAGATACTCGTGACCGAGCGGGAGGAGGGCACTCTGCTGCGGCTGCGCGCCACCCCCGGTGGCATACCGGCCTACCTCGTCGCCAAGACCCTGCTGGTGGTCGCCGTGGCCGTCGGCACGCTGGCCCTGCTCCTGGCGGTCGCGGCGCTGCTGGCGGACGGGCCACTGCCGCACGGGCCCGGCGGCTGGCTGACGCTGCTGTGGGTCACCACCCTCGGACTGCTGGCCGTCGTGCCGCTGGGCGCGGCCATCGGCGCCGTGCTGCCCAACCCGCGCGAGGCGCTGGCGTTGATCATGCTGCCGACGATGGGGCTCCTGTTCACCTCGGGAACGGTGTTCCCGATCACCTCACTGCCCGTGCCGGTCCAGCAGGTGGCATCGGTCTTCCCGCTCAAGTGGATGGCCCAGGGCCTGCGTTCGGCGCTGCTCCCCGACACGGCACGGACCGCCGAGGCAGCCGGCTCCTGGGAGCTGCCCATGGTCGCCCTGGTCCTGAGCGCCTGGGCGGTCCTCGGATTCCTCCTCGCGGTGCCGCTGCTGCGCCGCGCCGCCCGGCGCGAGTCCGGCTCCCGCCTGTCCGCGCGCCACCGCAGGGCGGCACAGAGCGGCGCGCTGCCCGGGTAGGCGGCCCAACGGTTTTGAACGGGACTGGCCGGCAGCGCGGGCAGCAGCGTCTGGGCGACCGGGATGTGACCGAAGACGTCGACCTCGAACACCCACCGCCGGTCGGCGAGCGGGAGCGGCTCCTGCGGAGCGTTCGCGGCGACGCCCGCGTTGTTGACCAGCGCGCAAAGAGGCCGGCCCTGCGGGTCGGAGGCGATGCGCCGGGCGAGTTCACGCGCGGTCGCCGCGCCTGTCCCGGTGGAGGCGCCCGTGACGGCGATCAGGCTGCGGGCGGGTGTGGTCGTGGACATCGGGAAACAGCCTCTCCTGGAGTGACGCGGCGGAACGCACAGCTCGCACACGTGCGACCGCATCGCTTCACCTGATGTGTCCACTCTCGATCGGTCCGCGGGCACCGACCAGGGGATCCTTCGACGGCAGGACTCGCCGTACCGGCTTCGCGGCGCCGGAGCACAGCATGGTCGCCGCCGCTGGTGAACAGGACAGTCGCCACCGCCCGCGGTCCGGCCTCGGGCGCCGTTCGACGCCCGAGGCCGGAGATCAGGGGGAGAGAGTCAGACCCCGGCCGAGCTCTTCGTGTCCGTCGGAGCCGCCGAGGACCCGGCCGGTGCGGCGGACGCGGGCGTCGGCTCGGGACCGCCTTCGCTGAGGCCGTACCGTCCGTGGAAGGCGCGCAGGAAGCCGGGCGCGTACCAGGCCGAGCCGCCGAGCAGACGCATCGCCGCGGGCACAAGGACACCGCGCACCGCGATGGCGTCGAGGAGGACGGCGAGTCCGCTGCCGAGGCCGAACATCTGCATGAAGCTGAGCTTGGCCGTGCCGAAGGCGAAGAAGCTCACCGCGAGCAGACAGGCCGCCGCGCTGACGATGCGTCCGGTGTGGCCGAGACCGTTGACGACGGCGGACTCGTTGTCCTCGCCCTGGTCGTGGAGTTCCTTGATACGGCTGGTGACGAAGACCTCGTAGTCCATCGAGAGGCCGAAGGCGATGCAGAACATCAGCACGGTCATCGACACCTCCATCGGCTGCGCGGTGAAGCCGAGCGGTGAGGAGAGGTTGCCGTCCTGGAAGATCCAGGTCATCACGCCGAGGGTGGCGGCCAGGCTGATCGCGTTGAGGACCAGTGCGCGCACCGGGTGCACGACGCTGCCGGTGAACAGGAAGAGGAGCAGGAAGGTGGTGAGGACGACCAGGGCCACCGCGAGGGGAAGCCGGTCGGCGACGGACTGCTTGGCGTCGACGAGGACGGCGTCCGGCCCTCCGACCAGGGGGTGCGTCCCGGCGGGCGGGGTGAGCGAGCGCACCTGCTCGACCAGGTCCTGGGCGGCGTCCGACTTCGGTGTCAGGCTGCTCACCACGCTGATCCGCTGTGCGTCGGGCCGGCCGAGCGCCGCGTTGCCGGGGCCGCTCGCCTCGGACTGTCCCCCGCTGTAGGTCCCTCCGCTGGTCTCGACCCTCAAGACACCCTTGAGCGCGGCCAGTTGACCCGCGTACGACGCCAACGGACCCTTGTCCACGGACTGGTCGACGGCGATGTTCAGGGCCGAGTCCTCACTGCCCCCGAAGTGCTCCCGCAGCACCTGTGAGACCTGGCGGCTCCCGGCGTCCTTGGGCAGCACGCGTTCGTCCGGCGTGCCGAAGGAGATGTTCAGCAGAGGGCTCGCCGCGAACAGCAGTACGGCGAGAACGGGCAGCGCGGTGAGAGCGGGCCGCCGCATGACGGTACGGGCCAGCCGTCCCCACAGAGGAGTGCGGGCGTCGGAGCGCTGCGCCTTCGCCCACGGCAGCCGCCCGCTGTTGACCCGGTGCCCCAGTACCTTCAGCAGGGCCGGCATCACGAACAGGGTGCTGAGGGCGGCGATGGCGACGACACCGACCCCGGCGAAGCCGAACGAACGCAGGAAGTACTGCGGGAACACCAGCAGTGCCGCCAGGGCCGCCGCGACCGTCGCGGCGGAGAAGGCGACCGTGCGGCCCGCCGTGTGCACCGTGCGCCGGACGGCGTCGTCCACGCTCGCCCCGGCCGCGAGCTGCTCCCGGAAGCGGCTGACCATCAGAAGGGCGTAGTCGATGCCCAGTCCGAGGCCCAGGGCGGTGGTGAGGTTGGTCGCGGTGTCGGCGACATCGGTGACACTGCCGAGCAGGAAGAGCTGGGCGAACGAACCCATGATGGCGATGATCGCGATGACCAGCGGCAGCAGGGCCGCGACCACACTGCCGAAGACGAACAGGAGCAGTACGAGGGTCAGGGGTATGGCGATCGCCTCGGCGAGGATCAGATCGTCGACCACCTGCTTCGACAGGTCGGCGCCGACGGCCGCGCCGCCGCCTGCCTGCACGGTGAGCGTGTCCTTGTAGGTGCCGCTGAAGGTGTCGATGACCTCCTTGGCGTTCTCCCGCTGCTCCGTCGGGTCGCCTCGCACATGGGCGAGCACCATGGCCTCGCGGCCGTCCTCGGAACGCAGGTCGGCGCTCTTCGTCTCCCAGAACGAGACGACGTTGCTGAGCCGCTCGTCCTTCTTGAGGTCGCCGGCCAGGGCCAGGCCGCTGTCCTGAGCGGCGGGGGTGTCGATACGGCCGTCGGGGGAGCGGACCAGCAGGACGAGGTTGACCTCGCCGCCGAACTTCTCGTCGATGACGTTCGCCGCTCGGGTGGACTGGGAGGCGGGGTCGTCGAAGCCGCCTCCCTTCAGCTTCTCGAAGGCGCCTGCGCCCACCACGCCCATGAGGGCCACGGCCAGGGCGGCGACGACCAGGACCAGCCGAGATCGGCGGATCGCCAATTCGGCCATGCGTTCGAACACGGGATGTCTCCTTCGATGTTCCTCGGTGAAAGGCGAGAGCGTCGGCCGAACCGGAGTCGGCACAATGCGTCGCGGAGCCCCTGCGCCCCGCCGGAGGGGGCGCGGGCCGCGCTCTTCGTCGCCGGGAACGACGCTAGTGAGACAAGGGCTTCTTTGGCAGGAGGAGATTTACCTGACAGTGTCAGATTCTCTTGTCAGGAGCTTCTGTCAGGGTTACGTTCCCGGTCGCTTCCAGGGCGACCCGCGGCAGGTCCAGCTACTCCGCGCGCTGTGGGCCCGTCACCACGTCCGGGGCACGGGCCATGAGGCCAAGTCCTTCAACCACCACGAGGTCGGCGAACCGACCCTGACCTACGACTCGTTCACCGTGGACAGCGCGACGGACCGGCAGCTCGTCGCGGACCGGGCCGAGCCGAGCCCGGCAGCGTTTCCCGGCAGGCCTGGCGCTGCTCGCCACGGTGGCCGCCGAGCTGCCCGCCTCGGACCTGGTGACCGTCCCCTGGGTGGGTGCGACGGACCCTGCCCAGGGTGTTCGGACGGGAGCGCGACGAGGGGGACGCGCCGTTCTGCTCGGACGCCGGACGCCGGACGCCGGACGCCGGACGCCGGACGCCGGACGCCGGACGGCTGGCGGATCGTCCGCGAGCACAACTCGTCCGAGGTGCTGCCCGCGGGGAGCCCCGACGGCGTCCTCGGGGCCGGCCCACGCCGCGCCCGTAGTGCGTAGGCACCAGGACGGGTGAGGGTCTGGTCCGGGCGCACCAGGGGGAGTCGGCGGCCGGGGACGATGCCCGGCACGGGCGCCGGGGGGAAGTGTGGGGGACGCGTGAATCCCACGAACCCCCTTCCTCCTGGTGTCTGGAGTGATCAACAGGTGATGACGAGGACGTCTCCGTCCGAAGGCGCACGTTCCCCGGTCCGCCTCGGGAGACTGCCGATCGCCGCCCTCGGTGTCCTGGCACTCTCCCTCGGCGCCCTGCAGTCGGTGGTGGAGCCCGCACTTCCGCTGCTGCAGGACGAGTTGGGGGTCAGCCCCGGCGAAGGGGCGCTGGTCGGCAACACGTTACTCATCACGGGCGCGGTCATCACGCCCGTCGCGGGCAAACTCGGCGACCGCCACGGCGGTAAACGGGTACTGATCCGGCTGATGGCCGTGGTCTCGGCCGGTGGCCTGCTGGCCGCCCTGGCGCCGAACCTCCCGATGCTGCTGCTCGGCCAGGTGCTGCAGGGCGTGATGGTGGGCGCACTGCCCCTCTCCTTCATCCTGGTGCGCAAACACCTCCCGCCAGGAGAGTCACAAGTGGCGATCGGAGTGGTCGTCGCGCTGTTCACGGGTGGCGGCATGGCGGGCATGCTGTTCGCCGGGCCGATCGCGGAAGGACTGTCCTGGCACTGGATGTTCGCGCTGCCGACGATCGCGATCATCGCGACGACGGTGGCCGTGAGCCGGTTGATGCCGCACGATCCGCCGGCCCTGACGGACGACAGGATCGACTGGCCCGGCGTGGTGCTGCTCAGCGGCACGCTGCTCGCGTTCATGCTCGGGCTCGTGACGGTGACGAGGGACGGCGGGCTGCCGCCCCTCGCGGTCGGTGCCGTCGTGGTGGTCGTGGCGTCCCTCGCGGCCGGGTGGGTCACCGTCGAGCGCCGGGCGGCCTCGCCGATGGTCGATCTGCGCGTGCTGGCGAAGCCCGCGATGTGGCAGGCGTGCGTGCTCACCTTCGTCATCACCACCAGCTCCGGGATGGTGCTCTTCCTGCTCCCGCAGCTGTTCGCCGTATCGGCCGACGGCTACGGCTTCGGAGCCGACACCACTGACATCGGCCTGTTCCTGCTGCCCGGCGCCGTCGCCGGAGCGGTGAGCGACTCGGTCGGCGGGCTGGCGGTGCGGCGTTTCGGCTCGCGTGCCGTGGTCGCCGTGGGCTCCGTCGCCACGGCGGCCACAATGCTCGCCCTGGCATGGCTGCACAGCGCGGAGTGGCAACTCGTCCTCGCGAAGGTGCTGACCGCGTTCGCCGCGGGGGTCGGCACCACGGCCCTGCTCGCCGGGACCGCCACCGCCGTGGCGACCAAGGACATCGGCATCACGACCAGCCTGCTCGTGGTGACGCGCGTGATCGGCGTCGCGCTGGGCGCCCAGGTGGCCGGCGCGATCCTCGACGCCGGGGCCGGACCGGTGACGGGCCTGCCGGCTGAATCCGCCTTCGCCGCAGGGTTCGCCGTGGCCGGTCTGGTCGCCGCGCCGGCACTGCTCGTCGTCCGTCTCACGAAGAGGGGAGCCCAGGGTTGACACCGACAGCTCTGCCGACGGACCTGAGGAACACGAGGATGACGAAGAACATGAAGAACATGAAGAACATGAAGGACGCGAAGGACGCGAAGGACGCGAAGGACGCGAAGGACGCGAAGGACGCGAAGCACATGAGCAACTCCGTGAAACGGCATGTCCTGATCTCCGGGGCCAGCATCTCCGGGCCCGCGCTGGCGTACTGGCTGCACCGCTCCGGCTGCGCGGTCACCGTGGTGGAGAAGGCGGGCTCACTGCGCGCCGGCGGTTACCCGATCGACATCCGCGGCACCGCGATCGAGGTCGTCCGGCGGATGGGGATACTGCCGCGGTTGCGGGACGCGCACATCGACTCGCGCCGTGTCACATTCCTCGACTCCGACGGAGGCACGGTGGCCTCGGTCAGCCCGAGCGCCGTTGCCCGCGGCGTCGAGGGACAGGACCTGGAGGTGCGCCGCGGTGATCTGGCCGCGCTGCTGTACGCGCTGGTCCGCGACGACGTGGAGTTCCTGTTCGACGACTCCATAGACACCCTCGACACCCCCCGCGCGCGCAACACCCCAAGCGCGCGCAACACCCCCGAGGCCCCCGACGCCCCCGGTCGGTACGGACAAGGCGTCGACGTCACCTTCCGCAGCGGGCGACGGCGTACGTTCGACCTGGTGATCGGCGCCGACGGCATGCACTCGCACACCCGGGAGCTGGTGTTCGGCCCCGAGGAACGGTTCCACCGCTATCTCGGCTACTGCTTCGCCCTGTTCACCATGCCCAACACCTTCGGGCTCTCCCGTGAGGTCATGCTGTGGAACACCCCGGGAAAGGCCGCGGCCCTGTACGCGGTCGGGGGCGACGACGAACTGCACGCCTTCCTGAACTTCCACCGGCCTGACCCGCCCTTCGGCGCCCGCCGAGGCCGCGGCACCGTACGCGCCCCCGACGTCCTCCACGACCCCGACGCCCAGCGGGAGTTGGTCGCCACGGCCTTCGCGGGCGCGGGATGGAGGGTCCCCGACATCGTCGACGCCATGCGCCACACGGACGACCTGTTCTTCGACACGGCGGGTCAGATCCGTATGCCCCGCTGGTCCAGCGGCCGTGTCGCGCTCGTCGGCGACGCCGCGTACGCACCCTCGTTCCTCACCGGACAGGGATCGAGCCTCGCGCTGGCCGGCGCCTACATGCTCGCCGACGCACTGGCCACCCACCGGGACCACACCACGGCCTTCGCCGCCTACGAACGCGACACCCGCGGGTTCGTGGCCATGAACCAGGCCCTGGTCGACAAGGGCGCGGCCTCGCTCTTCCCCACCACGGCACGGGCGTTGGAGCAACGCAACGCCATGCTGCGCGACCTCGTCACCCTGCCCTCGGCTCCGGCACGACCGGCCCATTCGGCCCTTACTCTGCCCGAGTCGGCCCAGTAGCCGAGAGAAGCAGCCGTGAGTAGCAGCCGTGAGTAGCAGCCGTGGGAACGGCCGCCCCCGGGCCGGGTACTACGACAGGCCGTCGGGGGCGGCGTGGGCCAGGCCCGTCCGGTAGGCGATGACGACGAGCTGGGCCCGGTCGCGGGCCTCCAGTTTCGTCATGGCGCGCTGCACATGGGCGCGTACGGTGAACGGGCTGAGGAACATCCGCTCGGCGATCTCCTGGTTGGACAGTCCGGTCGCGACCAGCGCCACCATCTCGCGTTCGCGCGGGGTGAGCACGGCGAGTTGTTCGGCGTGCCGCGGCAGGGCGTTGTCCGGCGTGGCCAGGAAACGGGCCACCAGGGAACGGGTCGCGGCGGGGGACAGGAGGGTGTCGCCGGCGGCGATCGTCCGTACGGCGTCCAGCAGGTCCTCGGCCCCGATGCCCTTGCCGATGAAGCCGCCGGCCCCCGCGCGCAACGCCTGGGCGACGTACTCGTCGGTCTCGTACGTGGTGAGGATCAGGATGCGGCTGGTACGCAGTTCCGGGTCCGCGCAGATCTCCGAGGTGGCGGTGAGACCGTCCACCTCGGGCATACGGATGTCCATGATCACCACATCCGGGCGCAGCTCCCGGGTGAGCCGTACCGCCTCTCTGCCGTCGCCCGCCTCGCCGACCACGGTGATGTCGTCGGCGCTGTCGAGCAGCAGCCGGAAGGCACCGCGCAACAGCGCCTGATCGTCGGCGAGGAGCACCCTGAGTGTCGTCACTGCGCATCCCCGCCGACCTTGCTGTCCTGGGTGCCCCCGGTGCCCCCGGTGTCGGCGGTGTCCCCGGCGTTCCCGGTGTCTCCGCTGTCTCCGGCGTCCTTGGCGGGCGGCACCGGCAGCTGCGCGGAGACCAGGAAGCCGCCCTCCGCGCGCCTGCCCGCGGAGAGGTGGCCCCCCACCGCGGTGGCCCGCTCCCGCATCCCGATCAGACCGAAACCGGGCGAGGAACGGTCCGCGGTCGCGGACGGACCCGGTCGCGCGGACCCGGCCGGCGCCGTACGGGCACTCCCTCCGTCGTCGGCGACCGTGACGGTCACGCGATCGCGGTGCCAGTCGAGACGCACCCGGGCGCTGCGGGTACCGGAGTGCTTGGTCACGTTGGTCAGGGCCTCCTGGACGATGCGGTAGGCGGTGAGGTCGACCCCCGGCGGCAGCGGCCTGGCCGCGCCCTCCTGGTGCACCGACACCTCAAGACCCGCGCGGTGGAAGGACTCGATGAGCGTGGGCAGCCGGGACAGCCCCGGCGCAGGTTCGGCGGGCGCGGCCGCGTCCCCGGACTGCCGCAACAGGCCGACCGTGGCCCGCAGTTCGTCGAGCGCGTGCCCCGTGGTCTCGACCAGCTCCCCGAGGCTCTTACGGGTCTGCTCCGGGCGTGTGTCGAAGAGGTGGGCGGCGACCGTGGCCTGCGCGTTGGCCAGGGTGATCTGGTGGGCCACGAGGTCGTGCAGCTCGCGGGCGATACGCACCCGCTCCTCGGCAACGCGCCGGCGCGCCTCGGTGTCCCGGTTCTCCTCGGCCCGCCGGGCCCGCTCCTCCACGGCCGCCAGATAGGCCCGCCGGTTGCGCACCGAGTGACCGAGCACGCCGGCCACCAGCGGGAACGCCGCCACCACTCCCACCCGGCTCGCGTCCTGCCACGAGAGGTCCCCGGCCAAGGGGATGGACGCCACCAGCAGTACGGCGGCGCTGAGCGACACCGCGCCCGCCGCGCGCCGTTCGGTGCGCGCGGCGAGCGTGTAGGAGTAGGCGGTGATCAGGGCGGGGGCCACGATGAGCGGGCTCAGCAGGAGGCCCAGGGGCTGTACGAGCACTCCTGCCGCGGTCGTGGCCGCGAGGGCGGCCAGGGGCGCCCTGTGCCGTACCGACAGCACGGCACAGGACACCACGGCGATGAAGCAGGCGGCGACGGGCGGCGCCGACAGGGTGTCGTCGACCTGGATCACACCGCCGAGCAGACAGAGCACGAACGCCGTCGCCGGGACCGCGCCCCGCCGCCATGTGCCGGGTGATCGCGTGCCAGGAGATCGCGGGTCACCGCCACCTGTGCTCGCCATGGCCGGCTCAGTGCCGGCCGGCGGGGAACTGCGGCACCGCCGGGCCAGGTCCGGTCGCGGAGGCCGGGGCATGCCTGCTCAGTGCCTCACCCTCGATGTCCACATTCGGCAGCACGCGGTTCAGGATACGGGGCAGCCACCAGGCCCGGTGGCCGAGCAGCGCCAGGACCGCGGGTGCGATCGCCATCCGGACCACGAAGGCGTCGAAGGCCACGGCGGCGGCCAGACCGACACCCATCGTCTGGATGGTCGGGCTGCTCATCCCGACGAAACCGCCGAACACGCTGATCATGATGATCGCCGCCGCGGCCACCACACGTCCGCTGTGCCGGAAGCCGGTGACGACCGCCTCGCCGGGTGACGCGCCATGGACGTAGGCCTCCCGCATCCGGGTGAGGAGGAAGACCTCGTAGTCCATCGCGAGGCCGAACACGATGCCGATGATGAGGATCGGCATCAGTGACATGACCGGTCCGGTCTGCTCGATGCCGAGCAGGTCGGCCGCCCAGCCCCACTGGAAGACGGCGACCAGGACACCGAAGGCGGCACCCACCGACAGCAGGAAGCCGAGCGCTGCCTTGACCGGGACCAGGAGCGAGCGGAAGACCACCGCCAGCAGGAGGACCGCCAGGCCGATGACCACGGTCAGATAGGGGAGGAGGGCGTCGGACATGGCTTCGGAGATGTCGATGTTCAGCGCGGTGGTGCCGGTCACCAGGACGGTGGCGCCCGTGCCTGCCTCGACGCCGGAGACCGCGTCCCGGATCGCCTGCACCAGGTCCTTGGTCTCGGCGCTGTTCGGCGCGGTCCGCGGGACGGCGGTGAGGACGGCCGTGTCCTTCGTCCGGCTGAGCACCGGATCACCGACCGACGCCACCCCGTCCACTCCTCGTACGGTCCGGGCGACCAAGTCCGTGGCGGTCCCGGCGTCCTTGGACTGCGAGGTGTCCACGACCACGGTCAGCGGGCCGTTGAAGCCGGGGCCGAAGCCTTCCGACAGCAGGTCGTAGGCGCGGCGCTGGGTGGTCTCCACCGACTTGGACTCGTCGCCGGGCAGCCCGAGTTCGAGGCTCAGCGCCGGCAGGGCGACCGCCCCGAGACCGAGTACGGCGGTCAGCAGCACGGCTCCCGGCCGGCGCAGCACGAACCGCGCCCAGCGGGTGCCGAGCCCTCCGCGACCGGCCGCGGAGGGCGCCTGGTGCACGTGCTCCCCGCCCCGCCGATCGGCCTTGCGGACGGCCCGGGACAGTACCCGCCGGCCGAAGAAGCCGAACAGCGCGGGGACCAGGGTCAGTGCGACGAGCACCGCGAGGGCCACGGCGCCCGCGCCGCCCAGGCCCATCTTGGTGAGTTCGGGGATGCCGACGACGCCCAGGCCGACCAGGGCGATGAAGACGGTCGCGCCGGCGAAGACGACGGCGGAACCGGCCGTGCCCACCGCCCGCCCGGCGGCCTCCTCCGGGTCGCTGCCCCGGGCGCACTCGTCGCGGAAGCGGGAGGTGATGAAGAGGGCGTAGTCGATGCCGACCGCGAGGCCCAGCATCAGCGCCAGGATGGCGACGGTGGACGTCAGGCCCAGCGGCAGCGCCAGCGCGGAGACCAGGCCGAAGGCGATGGCCACGCCCACGACGGCGGTCAGCAGCGACAGCCCGGCCGCGACCAGCGATCCGAGGGCGAGGACCAGGACCACCGCCGCCACGGCCACGCCGATGATCTCCGTGGTACCGCCCGGCTCCTCCTCCGCGTCAAGGGCGGAGCCGCCGATCTCCACGGTCAGTCCCGCGTCCCGGGCCCGGTCGGCGGCGTTTTCCAGGGCGCTCTTCGTCGGCTCGGTCAGGTCGACGGCGTCCACGGCGTAGGTGACCGTGGAGTAGGCGATCGTGCCGTCGTCACTGACCGCGCCCGACTCATAGGGGTCGGAGACCGACGCGAGCTGGTCGCTCCCGTCGAGCGAGCCGAGGGTGTCCTCGACGGCCGCCCTGTTCTGCTGGGCCGTCACCCGCTGCCCGTCCGGGGCCCGGAACACCAACCGGGCCTCGGCGCCCTGGGAGTTGCTCTCGGGGAAGCGCTCGTCGAGCAGGTCGAACGCCTTCTGCGACTCGGTGCCGGGCATGGAGAGGTCCTCCTCCTCCCCGGCCGGCGCCAGTGCTGCGGCGGCCACGGCCAGGAACAGCGCACCCAGCCACAGACCACCCACGAGCCGCCGGCGCCGGAAGGCCCACCGCCCGATCCGGTAGAGAAAAGTTGCCACCTGTAGATCACTCCAGACACCGTGAGGATGGGGAGACGCGTGCGGTTCACGCGTCTCCCAGACTTCCTTCCGGCGCCCGGCCGGGCATCGTTCCCCGCCGCCGTCCCGCCCTGGTGCGAACGGACCAGCCGCACCCATGCCCTGGTGCCCACGCACTACATCGGCGCGGCCTCAGTGGCCCAGGGTGGCCCGCAGCGACGGCTGGAGGAGGTCCGCGTGGGCTCGTACCATGTCGTCGCACAGGTCCCAGATGCGCTCGACCGGCAGGGCGGCGGCGGTGGCGGGATCGGCCATGGCGGCCTGGCGGATCGACCGGGGGTCGTCCTCGACGGCGGCGCGGACCACCAGCTCGTTCATGCTCAGGTAGTTGCGGTTGAGCGCCGCCAACTGGGCGGGCAGCGGTCCGACCTTCGTCGGCTGGACGCCCATGTCGTCGACCAGGCAGGGCACTTCGACGGTTCCGGAGGCCGGGAGGTTGTCGATCAGACCGTGGTTGGGGACATTGCCGTAGACCGTGCGCGGGGTGCCGGTCACGATGCTGTGGATGATCTGCGGCGCGTACTCCATGGTGCCCTCGACCGTGAGGGGCGTACCGGCGGCCAGTGCCCTGCGGGTCTCCTCGTAGGCCGCGACGTTCTCGTCGACGATGCCGAGGTACGCGCCGACCGGGAGCCGGAGCCGTTCGATCTCGCTGTCGTGGTGCAGGTACCAGGGCACGTACTCGGAGGAGTGCTCGCTCGTCTCGGTCGGATAGAAGCCGAGGCGCCGGTACATGTCGACGCGGACACGGCGCCGCAACTCCGGTTCCTGTTCGATGAGTTTGTCGAGGAGCGGGTAGAGGTCGGTGCCCTGGTGCTCCAGGCGCAGCACCCACGCCTGGTGGTTGACACCGGCGGCACGGTAGGTGATCTCCTCGTGCGGGACGCCGAGCAGTTCGCCCAGGTCGTGGATGGTCCAGTACACCGAGTGGCACAGTCCCACCACGCGGGTCAGGCCGGTGGCCCGGGTCAGGTACTGGACGTTCATGGCCATCGGGTTGGTGTAGTTGAGCAGCCAGGCGTCCGGGCAGAGTTCGGCGATGTCGGCGGCGAGCGACTTCAGTACGGGGAAGGTGCGCAGCGCGCGGAAGATGCCGCCGATGCCCAGGGTGTCACCGATGGTCTGCCACAGGCCGTGGCGCTGCGGGATCTCGAAGTCGGTCCGGGTGGCCTCACCCATGCCGACCTGCACGATGTTGATGACGAAGTCGGCGTCCTGGAGGGCCGCGCGGCGATCCGGATGAGCGGTCACCCGGGGGTGGGAGGAGCCGCTCCCGGTGAGCCGGTCCGCGATCTGCCGGGCCGCGCCCTCGGCGGTGGCCAGGCGCTCGGAGTCGATGTCGTGCAGCGCGATGTGGGCGCCCCGCAGTTCGGGGAAGGCCAGCAGATCGGCCAGCAGGCCCTGGGTGAACACGACACTGCCCGCGCCGATGAACGCGATCTTCGGGGTACTGAGAGTCATCAGAGGTTCTTTCCGTTACGGGAGAGTGCGGCCATGGCCTCGTCCCAGGTGGGCTGGGACGGGGTGCCGTCGTGGGCGCGGGTGGACAGCGCGCCGCAGGCCGCGGCGCAGGCGAGGGCGTCGGCGGTGGACAGTCCGCGCAGGTGCGCGGCGGCGAAGCCGGCGTCGAAGCTGTCGCCCGCCCCGACGGTGTCCACCGGCTCGGCGGGGATGCCGTCCGTGCGCAGCACGGTGAAGCCGTCGTGGGCGACGGCCCCGTCCGGACCGTTCTTGACGACCACGTGCGGGCCGTGCATGGCCAGATCGACGTCCCCGATGACGAGCAGGTCGAAGTCGAAGGTGTGCGGCATACGTCTTCCTGAGAGGGACTGAGAGGGACTGAGAGGGACCGAGAGCGAGTGCGGGCGCGAGGGCGTGCGGGCGGAACCGCGGTGGGCAGCCGGGCGACGGGCCGGGCGACGGACCGGCCGGAGTACGAGTGATGCCGGACGGAGGGCTACCCCTTGAGGCCGCTCGACGTGATCGACTGGATGAAGGTCTTCTGCGCGAACAGGAAGGCCAGCAGCACGGGCAGCACGGTGATCATGTTCCCCGCCATGACCGCGGACCACCTGGTGTGGTGCTGGCCCTGGAAGGTCGTCAGGCCCAGTTGCAGGGTGTATTGGGTGTCGTGGTTGATGGCGATCAACGGCCAGGTCAGGTCGTTCCACGTGGTGAGGAACGTCAGGACGGCCACGGTGCTCAGCGCCGGCCGGGACAGCGGCAGCACGATCCGCCAGAGCACGCCCAGCCGTGAACAGCCGTCGAGCCAGGCCGCCTCCTCCAGCTCCCTGGGCAGCGACAGGAAGAACTGGCGCAGCAGGAACACCGCGAACGGTGTGACCAGCGAGGGGACGATCAGCGCGCCCAGCGAGTC
Source organism: Streptomyces dioscori (assembly GCF_003024195.1). Taxonomy (GTDB): domain Bacteria; phylum Actinomycetota; class Actinomycetes; order Streptomycetales; family Streptomycetaceae; genus Streptomyces; species Streptomyces dioscori. The sequence goes on along the minus strand of NZ_KZ679047.1, from coordinate 213,629 downwards.
GATGAGGCCCAGCCGCTTCATGACCAGGAACGTCGGGATCATCGTCAGCTGGAACGGGATCGCCATCGTGGCCAGCATGAGGGCCAGCAGGATCCGCGAACCGGCGAACCGCATCCGGGCGAAGGCATAACCGCCCAGGGAACCCAGTACCAGGTTGGACGCCACGGCGGTCAGGGACACGATCAGCGAGTTGGCGAACCACCGGGGGAACATCGCGTTGCCGATGACGTACCGGTAGCCCTCCAGGTCGATCCCCGACTGCCACAGCGAGGGCGGGAACCGGTTGATCTCGGCGTCGCTCATGACGGAACTGAGCAGCAGCCAGATCAGCGGGATCGCGAAGAGCAGACAGAGCGGGGCGAGCAGGAGGTGCCAGGGACTGAACGGCAGCAGCGTCCGGCGCCGGCGCGGTCCCGTGGCAGCCCCGGTGGGCGGAGGGCAGGCGGTGTCCGCGTACACGCTGGACGAGGCGGACGAGGTGGACGCGGCCGGTGAGGGGGAAGCGGCGGGCGAGGGGGAAGCGGTCGTCATCGTGCGGCTCCTTCGAGGTGCCGGTCCGCGCGGGTCCGGTCGCGCACGCTGCGCGTCAGCCGCGGCACCGCGGCGAGCACCAGCAGGGCGAGCGCCAGGGCGTACGCGGCCGCCGCGCCGTAACCCGCCGTGAAGTTCTTGAACGCCTGTTCCCAGATGAAGTAGACGATCACCGTCGTCGACCCCAGCGGGCCGCCCTTCGTCGTGACGTAGACGAGGTCGAAGACCTGCAGGGAGGTGATGGCCTGCCACAGCAGGAGGAAGACCATGACGGGTCCGAGCGAGGGGAGGACGACATGGCGCAGCAGGTGCAGCCGTCCTGCCCCGTCGAGCCGGGCCGCTTCGACGAGGGAGGGCGGGACGTCCTGCAGCGCCGCCAGCAGCACCACCACGCAGAAGCCGGTGCCGCTCCACAGGGAGATCGCCAGCAGGGCGGCGAGCGCCTGGCCCGGGTCGTTGAGGAAGCCCTGGGGAGAGATCCCGACCTTGTCCAGGACGGCGTTGGCCGCTCCGAACTCCGGGTCGAGGATGAAGGAGAACAGCACGCCCTGCGCGGCGGCCGAGATGACGAACGGCACGAAGATGAGGGTCCGGTAGAGCCCGACGAGCCGGATGCGCCGGTTCAGGGCGAGGGCGAGCAGCAGCCCGAAGCCGATGCTCAGCGGTACGTACAGCAGCGTGTACACGAGGGTGTTGCGGACCGCCTGGTCGAAGTGGGGATCCTGGGCGAGGGCCCGGTAGTTGTCGAGGCCGACCCACCGGCTCGGTGTCACCAGGTCGTCGGCCTGGAAGGACAGCAGGAGCGACCAGACCACGGGGACGACACTCAGTCCGAGGATGACGAGCACGGACGGCGCGACGAACGCCCAGGCGGTCGCCGTCTCCTGGCGTATGCGCCGTCCCGGCCGGTTGCGGCCCGCCGGGTTGTCCGGGGCCGTCCCGCCCTTGCCGAGGGCGAGGAAGGGTCGGGTTCGCGTACGGGGACTGCGCTTCTCCCCCCGGTCCGGGAGCGTCACGGGGGTGGGCAGGCGGGGCATGACAGGTCCTCTCAACGCGGGATGAGCAGGGCGGCGTTGGCTTCGTCCACGCAGTCGCGCAGGGCCTCGGCGGGGGAGCTGCGGCCGAGGAGCACGGCGGTGATCGCCTGGCCGAGGGACTGCGAGATCTGCGGATACGCCGGATGCACCGGCCGCACCCGCGCCGACTCCAGGGACTTGGTGAACACCCGCAGCCCCGGCGTGCCGGCCTCCTGCTTCTGCCAGGCCGGCAGCGCCTGGGTGCCCCGGCTCATGGGCAGACTGCCGGCGTTGATGTCCCACTGCACGTCCTGGGCGGGCCGCGACAGCCAGGTCACGAAGGTGCGGGCGGCTTCGACGCGCGCGGAGCCGTTGTCGAAGACGGTCCAGGTGTCGGGCCCTGAGATGGTGATGGGCTTTCCGCTGTAGCTGGGCAGCGGTACGACGTGGTAGTCGACCTTCGCCTGCCGGATGTCGGGGAGTTGCCACGGGCCGGTGACGGCCATGCCCATCCGGCCCGAGAGGAAGACCCGGTACATCTGTTCGCTGCCGGGCTTGGCGTCGACGTAGACGCTCCGCGTCTTCACCAGGTCCTCCACGGTCCGCAGGGCGCGCAGGCCGGTGTCCTCGAAGCCGATCCGCCGTCCGTCCCGGCTGGTGACGTCACCTCCGAGGTCCCAGATCATCGGCCACAGCCGCCACACGGTGTCCTCGTCGCCCACGCCGGGCCAGCCCGTGCCGAACACGCCGCGCGCACGGTCGGTGAGCCTGGCCGCCGTCCTGGTGAAGTCGTCCCAGCTCCAGCCGGGCCGGGGCAGCGGCAGACCGGCGTCACGGAAGAGCTTCTTGTTGCACACGACCGCCAGGGAATCGATGAGCGCGGGCGCGGCCCGCACCTGGCCGTTGAGGGTGACCGCCTCGCGGGCCGGCGCCCAGAAGTCCTTCCACGGGACGGGACCGGAGTGGAACGTGTCCGTCAGGTCCACCACGGAGGGACTGCGGGCGACACTCGCCAGGTCGGAACCGAAGATGTAGGCGATGTCCGGGAACGAACCGGAGGCGAGGGCGGCGGTGATCTTCTGCAGCATCGCGTCCGAGAGGACACCGCCGCCGAGGTCGACCCGGATCCGCGGATGGGTCCGGTTGAACTCGGCCGTCAGGTCCTCGATCGCGGCGCGGCCGGTGTCGGTCTGCCCGTGCCACACCTCGATCCTGACCCGGCCGTCGGCGTCGACACCGCTGCCGGGACCCGCGCATGCCGACAGGGCCGCCGAGGCCGCGGCCCCTCCCACCACGGCCGCGCTGCGCCGCAGCACCGTGCGGCGGGTCGGTCGTCCGGAAGTGCCGCTCGGGCGATGTGCTGCGGCCATATGAGCCCCCAGGAGTACGTGCGTGAGGCGGTTACGGGAAGGTGGTGCGGGGCGCCACGACACGGCCGGCGGTGCGGGTCGGTGAGGTGGGGTGACGCGCGCTGCCGCCGGCGGCGACGGTGGTGCCGGGGTGGTCGGCAGCGCGGGCTGCCCGAGGACGCGGAGTGCGCGATGCGCATGCGCGCTGTGCGTGGGCAGCGCCGGGACGATCAGCGCGTACGGTGTCGCACTCGCGGGGAGGTCGGCTCCTGGCACCCGGCCACGCTCACGTGGCGGCCGAACGGGATCGTCCGGTGGGGGAGGGGGAGGAACATGATGAGCTCCAGGGACCGGGGGGTACGTCCCCGCCTCGGAATCCGCCGCTGTGCGGCCGTCCTGGCGACTTTGTCCGGGCTCACGGTGCGTGGACCGTCTACCGGCTGGGCGTCCCTCTCGCGCCAGGTGCTCGGCTGGCGTTGGATGGAGTAAAGCGACCTGGTCCGGGCGTGTCAAGAGCCGTCGGGCGGACCCGCATTGCCCGTGACGGACTGTGCTGTCCCGCGTCGCGCCAGGTCACGGGCCCGCGCCGGTGCGCGTACGGCGGCGAGCGGCGACAGTCGGTGGGCAAGGGCGGCGAACGGCGGCGAACGGTGAAGATCAGGCGCGGTCGAGCAGACGGTGCAGCGACGCCTTGAAGGCCGCCACGAAGGAGTCACGGGTCGCGTCGTCGAGGAGGTCCAGGGACAGATAGGGGTTGAGATCCTCCAGTTCGACCAGCAGCAGCGCGCCGTCCGGCGCGCGGCAGGCGTCGACGCGCTGGATCCCGTGGTCGATGTCGTTCCAGTCGATGAACCGCGCCGCGAAGTCCAGGTCGGCGGGCGTCGGTTCGTAGCGTTCGAGGTGCCAGCGGCGGTCGGGGCGGGGCGCGTACAGGGCGTACTGGAAGGTGTGGTCGACGTAGTAGAACGACACCTCGTACCGGAAGTCGATGCGCGGCTGGACGAGGAGGCCCGGGCCGTCGTCGAACGACAGGGTCCGCAGCCGCTCCCGGGGGACGAACTCCAGGCCTATCGAGTCCGCGCCGAGCTTCGGTTTCACCACGTATGCGGCCGCGTGCGGGAGCAGCCCGAGATCCTCCGGCCGGTCGACGGTCGGGATCACCGGAAAGCCCTGGGCGGTGAGGTCGACGAGATACTGCTTCCCGGCCTGGTCGCCCTTGCCCGTCAGCTGGGTGCAGACCGGCACCCCGTGGCTCGTCGCCCGCTCGCGGAAGGCGTCGTACGCGGCCTGGTGGTGCAGGACGGGCCCGCTGTTGCGGACCACCACGGCGTCGAAGCCGGGCGAGTCCATCAGCGCGGGCGCGTCGAGCGGGTGGCACAGCGCGAGGTCGAAGTCCTCGCGGAGCCGGGAGGTCAGGAAGATGTCCTCGTCGCAGTACCGGCGGCCCTTGGCGGGGTAGGCCAGATCGGTCACGAACAGCAGTCTGGGCCGGTCGGCGGCCATGGACACTCCCGGTGGTTCGGTCTCCGGCCCCCATTACACCCCGGCCGGTGCCACTCGCCGGACGCTGGGTTCCGGTACGGGCGGGCGGGGTGCGGCAGGGCCCACGGGGTGTCCGGCCGCGTGTGGCCACGTCTGGCTGCGTCTGGCCACGTGTCGACGGAGTTGGCCGGATGCGAACTGCGGGAGGCGTTGACTAGAAAGCGCTTACCGAATACGTTCCGGTTCATCAGCGTGACCTGCATCCGGCACCGCGAACGCGAGACGCGCCACCCAGCTCCGCTGCAAGAAGCTCCGCCCCGGACGGCGCTCCCGGCCCCACCCGGAAGCGCCGGCCCGGACACCACCCCGGGACACGCTGACATCCGGCGGCCGGACGGACCTCTCTTCCCCCATGGAGGTTCGCCCGGCCGCCGGACGCGTGTCCGGCAGACGGGAATTGTCAGACAGGCCCTAGGCCCAGGCGGTGGTGGCGACGAACGAACTGTCCTGCCGGAAGAGGTCGGTGCCGTCCGGCACGTCCACCCGCAGTTGGTAGCTGTAGTGGCGGAGGTAGCGGCCGGGATAGTTGTACGACTCCAGCCGGACCGAACCACTGGCGGTGCCCGTACGGGCGATGAACGTGGCGTCCCCGGCGAACGTGGACGAGCCGTCGTTCGCGTCGAAACGGCCCCGGAAGTCCCAGTGCCGCAGGTAGTTGCCGGCCGCGTTGCGGAAGGAGTAGCCGTTCGCGTCGGCGAGGCCCGCCACGATGGTGAACGTGGACGCCTGCTTCTCCGCGGCCGTGCTGGACGCGGTCACCACGGGGAGGTTGAGCAGGGCGGACTGGTCCTGCCAGTAACGGGTGGTGTAGTTGCCCGACCGGAGCGAACGGGTCACCCCCGTCGGCAGGCTCACCCCGCCGGACACCGTCTCCTTGAGCACGGTGAAGTGGCGCGCGGTACCGGAGATGCCGGGCAGCGCCCGGGGCGCGCTCCAGGTGGTGAAGCCGTCGTAGCTGTCGCTGCAGTAGTAACTGCCGTCGCCGTACCCGTCGAAGAAGATGCGCCATGCGCCGTTGTCGAGCTGGATCAGCGCGGCACCCTCACGCGTGCCGCCCCAGCCCGCCCAGTTGCCGGTCCGGCTGATGGTGTACGGCCCGGTGAGCGCGCCGGCCGTGGCGTACTCGATGTACTTCGACGTCTCGTTCTTCGTGAAGGCGTGATAGGTCGAGCCGGTCCGCACCACGAACGTGTCGATGTGGTTGGTGCCGATACCGGACAGGGCGACCGGCGAACTCCACCCAGTGAGTGCCGAGTTGGTGGCCCGCAGCCGGTACGGGGTGAAGATCCACTCGTCGTTGGTGGTCGAGCAGGACACCAGGATGTTCACACTGCCGTCGCTGTCGACGAACCACTCCGGCGCCCAGGCGCGCGACAAATTGGTGATGGGGACCGTGTAGTCGTACAGGAACGTCCAGTTGCTGCGGTCCGAGCTGCGGGCGAAGCCGATGGTGGTGCTGGTGTCCTGCCAGGTGTGGGTGGTGTAGGTGATGTAGTAGTAGCCGTCGGTGTGCTTGAGGATGCTGGCGTCCCGGATCCGGTTCGCCGGCGGGGTGTACGCGGAGGACTTGAGGAGCCGGAAGTCCGTCGCGTCGTCCGACTGGTAGACGTTCACCGTGCCGTCGTTGCTGTTGAGGAACGGCACGATGGTGTAGCGGGTGGCGGAGCCGCTGGGCGGTGCCGCCGCCGCGGCCGGACCGAGCAGGCCCGGCAGCCCGCCCACGGCGAGGGCCGGGACCGGCACGGCGGCCATGGCCCGCAACAGGCTCCGGCGCGAGGGGGCGAAGGGTCGGGGCGTACCGGTCGCGTCCGGCGTGGGGGCGGATCCGGTGAACCCGGCGGGTCTGTCTGGCGTGATCATGTGCGGCTCTCCTAGGGGACGCGTGCCTGCCGTTCGTGGTGCGGTGGACCGTGGTGCGGTGGACCGTGGGGCCGGCGGTTCGGGTGCGGCGGTTGGTGTCCGGCTCAGTGGTCAGGTGTCCGGCTCGGCGGGCCGGTTGAGACGGGTGGTTCAGAACCTGGCGCCGATCGGCGTGCCGTCCCGCGGGACCAGGAAGTCCCGGGCGGGCGGCAGTGCGCCGTCGGACGAGCGTGGGCCGGTGACGGCGCCCGGGTCCGTGCTCACGACCGACGACTCGCCCCAGGCGCCGCCCAGCTCCCAGGAGTTGCCCGAGGACGTGGTCGTGGGGCCGAGGGCGGCGGCCCGGGAGTCCGCGACGGAGAGGTTGGCGGTGAGGACCGCCGTCCCGCCCGAGCCGTCCGCGTCGAAACCCGTTCCCGCGTTGCGGAACGTCGTGTTGCGGCTCAGGGCGAGCGCGCCGGGATTGCCGTTGTCGGTGACGCCGTGCGCCGCGTTCCGGTACGCGACCGAGTTGCGCAGCGTGTGGGCCACCGCCGGGGCCGGACTCCCGCCGCCCAGTTTGAAGCCGTTGCCGTCGCCCGCGAAGTCGGGGAAGTTCCAGCGGTTGTAGCCGTTGCCGTACGCGACAGTGCTCTCCACCGCGACCGGCGAGGTGAACTTCCAGGCGTCGTAACCGTCGTCCACGTTGTTCCACAGCCGCGCGCCCCGCACGATGTTGCCGCTCCCGCTGCCCTCCTTGATGGCCAGCCCGTCGGCGCTCTCGCCGTTCTTGCGCGGGTCGCGGTTGCCGTAACTGTCCAGGTTCAGGATCTGGTTGCCCGCCGAGGCGCCCTGGAGCTGGAAGCCGGACTCGTAGTTGTCGTGCGTGGTGAGGCGGGAGAACACGTTGTTGTTGCAGCCGTCGCAGTAGTAGCCGTAGGGCCCGTTGACGATCTCCAGACCCGAGACCTTCCAGTACGAGGCCTCCTGGTGGACGGCGCCACGCTCGGCGCGCGGGATGCTGCCGCCGACCGGTGTGTGACTGGCGGGCAGCTGTTCGCCGTCGATGACGACCCGTTCGCCCTCGTGGGCGCCGAGGGAGATCGGCTGCGACGCCGTTCCCGAGGTGGTGACGGTGATGTTGTCGGTCAGGACGTAGGTGCCGCCGCGCACGGCGATGACGTCACCCGGCCTCGCCCTGTCGACGGCCTTCTGGATGGTCCGCAGCGGTTGTCCGAGGGTGCCCGCGGCTGAGTCGTCACCGTCGACCGCCACCACGATCGTCGCGGCGGTGGGCGCGGCCGTTGCGGCCGTCGCCGGCGCCGGGGTCGCCATCGTCGTCAGCACGGCACCCAGCGCCGTCCCTGTGAGCATGCCCGCAGTGCGCACGAGGTCTCCTTGTCTGCCGATCCGTACGTTGTCGCGGATCAGTGGTCGCCCGCACCGGGTTGGTTGCCGAGGAAGGGATGGGCCGATATGTCGAACAAGGTTCGGCGAGCCGGTCAGAACGTAGGGCGCGGTCGTGACCACGTCAATAACTTCAGCGCGCCCGACCCGTCGGACATGTGCGGTCACTCGGGGTGCGCTTGTTCTCGCCAGGTTTGGCGCGGCGGCGTCCGGCTACCCGAACCATGTGTCAGTGACAGAGCTTCAGGAACTCGTTCGTTTCCTTGAGGACCGGTTCGCCTGTGCGCAGGCCTGCACCGAGTGCGCGAGGGTGTGTGCCCTGCGTGCGAGCCTCGCCGACATCGACGGTCCCGAGGGCCAGCAACTGATCCGGCGCAAGGGCATGCTGTGCACGGAGGTCTGCGACGCGACCTGCCGTCTCCTGGCGGAGCAGGTCACCCAGTCCGAGGACACCATGCGCTCCCAGGTCGAGTGGTGCCGCACTGTCTGCCTCGAAACCGCCCAGGTCTTCGACGCCGACACAGGCACCGACACCGGCACCGGTTCCGGTTCCGGGGAGAGCGCCCAGGCCTGCCGCGACTGTGCCCGTGCCTGTACGGAATTCCTCGCCCAGCTGCGGTGACCCAGCCGGGCCTGTCACCGGCATTCCCTATTTCTGGAACGCGTTCTACGGTGTGCGCCGTCAGGTCCGGGTGCCCGCCGCAGCGGGTCGGGGAACCAGGGAGGCGCCGTGCATCTCGAATACACGCCGGAGCAGCAGCGGTTGCGCACCGAACTGCGCGCCTATTTCGCCGAACTCGTACCGGACGACGTGCACGCCCGGTACGCCGACCCGCCCGCGCAGAAGCGCTTCTACCGTGACACCATCCGCCGGCTGGGCTCCGACGGCTGGCTGGGCGTCGGCTGGCCGAAGGAGTACGGCGGGCGCGGGCTGACGCCGATGGAGCAGTTCATCTTCTTCGACGAGGCCGCCCAGGCCGGCGTACCGCTGCCGCTGATGGCGCTGAACACGGTCGGCCCGACCATCATGAGGTTCGGCACGGACGAGCAGAAGGCCCACTTCCTGCCGCGGATCCTCTCCGGCGAGATCGACTTCGCGATCGGCTACAGCGAACCCGACGCGGGCACGGACCTGGCCGCCCTCAAGACGCGGGCGGTCAGGGAGGGAGACGTCGAGACCGGCCACTACACGGTCGACGGCCAGAAGATCTGGACGACGAACGGCGACACGGCCGACTGGGTCTGGCTCGCCGTCCGCACCGACCCCGAAGCGCCGCCGCACAAGGGCATCACCATGCTCCTCGTGCCGACCTCCGACCCCGGCTACTCCTGCACGCTCATCAACACCCTTGCCTCGCACGACACCACAGCCAGCTATTACGAGAACATCCGCGTCCCGGCCTCCCGCCGCGTCGGCGAGGAGAACAAGGGCTGGCGGCTGATCACCAACCAGCTCAACCACGAGCGCGTCACGCTCGCCGCGCACGGCACCATGGCCATCCGCGCCCTGCACGACGTACAGCGCTGGGCCATGGAGACCAAACTCGCCGACGGACGCCGCGTCGTCGACCTGCCCTGGGTGCGCCGGACCCTCGCCCGGACCCACCTCAGGCTCGACGCGATGAAACTCCTCAACTGGCAGATGGTGAACGCCGTCCAGGAGGGCACCCTCACCCCGCAGGACGCCTCCGCGGTCAAGGTGTACGGGTCCGAGGCCCGCCGTGACGCGTACGCCTGTCTCATGGAGATCGTCGCCGCCGCGGGTGCCCTGAAGGACGGGTCGGCGGGCGCGGTCCTGCACGGAGACCTGGAGCGCGGCTACCGCTCGGCCGTCATCTTCACCTTCGGCGGCGGCAACAACGAGATCCAACGGGAGATCATCTCGTGGATCGGACTGGGCATGCCCAGGGTGCGGCGCTAGCGGGCTGCAGCGAGGATCGCATCGCGTTGCAGTGTCGCGACGTTGGATCAGTCGCGCCGGCCCGTCGGCCGCTACATACGAGAGTCACGGTTTCGTACGGCGCTGAGGCCGGCGCCGTCGTTGAAGTACTGATGGGCATGAGCCTGGCGACGCGCATCGCGTCGGCGGCTCGTGGCCGCCGCTTCGATTCGCTGTGCCTCCGAACCGGAACCTGTCCGGCGCCGCTGCCGGCGTACCAACACCACCGTGGCGGACACCCCGATGGACACGACTGCTGTCACAGCCAATAACAGGTAGATCATCGTCTTCCCCCCCCATCGCGCAGCGCGCGTGCCCGCTCTGCATCGCGACAAAAACACTACGCCGGTGGAGCCACCCTGCGGCAGTCCGTCGTCCCCAGCCGGTGCGAGCCGCCCTGCCGTCAAATGGAGGTACCGACTCAGATGGAGGTACCGACGAGGAATTCGTCGTGCACCTCGCGGACGCGCGCGGTGACGTCGGCGGCGAGCGGCCGGGGCGCGGTCGTGAACAGCTCCGCCAGGCCTTCGACGCCCTCGTCGGCGCGGGGCCGCCACGTCGTCACCCAGTCGTCGAGCACCCCGGCCAGCTCCGGCCGCCGCTCGATCGCGTAGCCCGTCAGGGCCTGGGTCCAGTCCTGGCTGCGGCGGGCGTCCCTGGCGAACTCGGTGCACAGCTCGGCGAGGAACCGGTCCCCGTTGGCCTCGGCGAGCTGCCCGAACATCTCGTTGACGAGGGTGTCCACCGCGGGTTTGACCACGAGGTTGAGCCCGGTGAAGGCCTCACCCCAGTCGTACGCGATCAGGAGGTGCTCCAGGGTCTGCCGCAGCGGCTGCCAGGCGGGGCCGTCCTCCCAGGCCCGGCGGGCGGTGGCGGTCCGCGCGAGGTCGTCGCCGTGCGCGTCGGCCAGCACCCTGGTCCAGTAGGCGATCCGCTGGATCCGGCGCATCTCGTCGGCGGCCTGGAAGTGCGCGCAGTTGGTGATGTACGACGAGGGCGCCATCTGTCCGACGTACAGGCCGACCATCTGCAGGACGTGCAGCGGGAAACGCAAGGGGACGAACAGCGTGCGCAACGTGTCCACCCAACCGGGGCCGGGCCGTCCGGGGGCGGCCTGTCCGGGGTTCGCCTGTCCGGACCTCGGCGTCGCCGCCGTCCCGTTCCCCTCGTACCGGTCCACGAGGGCGTCCAGGTAGATCTCGCGGTCGTGCTGGAGCGCCACATAGTCGCGGTACGTCAGCTTCGCGGGGTCGCGGAAGCCCTCCCAGTCGTCCACCTGGAAGGGCGATCCCTCCCGGTGCGCGAGGTACCACTGGTTCAGGCTCCACTCGGGGTCCATCTCGAAGGGGACCGGATCGCGCCGGAAGTGGTAGTGGAACCTGCCGGTGACCACCTCGTAGGGCGTCGGCCTGCGCCGGACGTCGCCGAACATGCTCCAGGTCTTCTGCTGCCGCCTGTTCGCTGCACCGGTCATGGTTCAGTCCTGCCTCTCCAGGTACCAGACCCACTGCTCCTCGGTCTGCCGGAGGCGCCCGGCGAACGCCGCCAGCGCGGGCTCCAGTTCACTCAGCCGGAACGCCCGGCCCAGCTCCTCCTCCAGGCCGGCGCGGGTCAGCACGCACCGCCGGGGAACGCTGATCCGTACGTATCCGCCCTGATCGTCGACGACCACCTCGGCGCCGGGATTGTCCTGCTCGACCGCGGCGGCCACCGCCTCGGCGAGGTCGCCGTCGATGCCGCGGATCACGGGTCCCACCCGCTTGTCGGCGCTGGTGCCGGATACGGTCATCGTCGTGTCCTCACACTTCTCGGGAGCTGTGGTGATGGGCCTCGCCGTCCTGCGGGACGCCGATCCGTACGGCGCCCGTGTCGGTGGCCCGGATCGCGTACCGGTAGAGCCGGCAGCCCGACGGGTTGACGCCCGCGCCGGAGTCCAGGTCGAACTCCCAGCCGTGTCCGGCGCAGGTGAGAATGTTCTCCTCCTCGTCCCACTTGCCGTAGGCCAGCGGGAACTCCTGGTGCGGGCACACCCCCTGGTACGCGGCGAAGGACCCGTCGAGGTGGTGGACCACGAGCACCCGCTCACCGGCGACCTCCGCCTCGACGAGATCGCCCTCCCACAACCCCTCGGCCTCCGGCACGTCGAACCACCGCACCGGAGCGTCGCTCATGACGCGTACCCCACGACCACCACGTCCAGTGGCCGCACCCCCGCGCTCACCACGGTGGCGTCGTCGGGCAGCGTCCTCCCGTCGTGCCGCACCCGCAGCGGCCGGTCCTGCGCGGCCACACGGTGGTCGACCACATGGTGGGCCACCTTGTCGGCGACCACGGTCATCGGGTCCCCGTCGTCCACCGGCAACAGCAGCACCACCAGGTCCCCGTCGAACAGGGCCTGCAGAGGAAACAGCGCCATCGCCGAGCCTCCCCTTCCATCCGGGTCGTTCGCGTCGTCGCGGCCCGGGGGTCAGCCGCGGGCGGCGCTGCGGTCGTGCGGTGCGGCCTGCGCCCAGGCGTAGTCGGTGGCGTCCCGGCCCATCTCGTCGGGCGACAGCCCCATCCAGGCCAGCGCGCCCTCCATCGTCGGCGGCTGTATCTGCCCGCCGAGGAACCGGTCGATGACGTCCCAGTGCCCGCCGAAGGTGTCGTGCCAGCCCGGGTACTTCTCTTCGAGCCACTCCCGCTCTTCGGGGGCGACACCCGCGTCGGGGTTCCACCAGACGGTCGGGCGCCAGTACCAGATGCCGAGCTGCAGGGCGTGGTGGTACCAGTCGAGTTCGGGCAGGAAGTGCTCGTCCCAGTACCAGGGCTTCTCCAGCCCGAAGTCGCGGAACTGGTCCAGGAACTGCTTGCAGATCCACTCCCGCATGAACTCCTTGAAGGAGTGGCCGCGGTGCTCCAGCGGCGTGTAGTAGTCCATCGACAGGCCGGTCAGCAGGGCGAAGAGCCGCCACGACCGCCAGAACATGTGGTCCACCAACTGCTGCGCGACATCCTTGCGGCCGTGCTCCACCAGGAGCTTGATGGTCGGTTCCCCCTGCTGGGAGTGGCGCGCCTCGTCGGTCTGGATCGAGGAGATCAGCGCCCCGAAGTCCACGTCCCCGACCTTCATGGCGTCCGCGGCCATCCCGAGGAACTGCAGATTGGTGAAGCCGGTCTCGAACGTGAAGGTCAGCTGGACGGCCGTGGACACCGCGTCGTTCGCGGTGAACATGTCGTCGAAGAGACTGCGGGCGGCGAGCGCGCCCCACTCGTTCGTGTGCAGGGCCTTGTGCGCCCAGTCCGCCCGCGGCTCCTTGGCCAGCAGCCCGTACGGGAAGTAGGTCTGGATCTGGCCGTGGCGCATCTCGTCGAGGGTGCCGAACGTCGCCATGTTCCGCCACGCCGCCGCGCGCCCGAACCGGCCCATCCGGGACTCCGCGAGACTCGCCAGGTACTCCGGGATCGCGATCACTCCGTAGTGCGCGATGATCGCCGACTTCCACCCCGGGTCCAGCTGCTCGTAGACCTTCGACCGCCCGATGACGGCGTTGACCGCGTAGACACCGGCGTCCTTGCCGTACTGGTTGTGCACGTACTCGGGGTACGTGACCTTGTACGGCTCGTCCCACACCCACCACGCCTCGGCCGGCAGCCCGAAGCCGTTGGAGAGCTCGGCCGGCCAGACCTCCTCCTCCTTGACGTAGGACAGGGACCAGTTCATGTCACGGGTCAGGTCGTACCACTCGGAACGGGCAAGACGCGGCATGTGCCGTCTCCCTTCATACGGAGTGCCGGCTCGTACCACCGGCCTGTGCCGATCGGTGACGTCCCCTCATGGCTATCACCGGGACGGTGCCCGCGCCATATGCAAGTCAATAGGTGCATACGGCAGTTACGGTGAACATATGGATGTGGAGCACACAGGTGTGGAGCACACAGGTGTGGAGCACACAGGCGATCCGGGGCTGTTCGGTCCGAGCTCAGTGACCTGGCAGCTCCACAGTGATCCCATGATGTGGATCGCCGGTGTCCGCGCGCTCTACCTCCAGGCCCTGCACCCGCGCGCGGTCCGTGGCGTCATGCAGAACTCCGACTTCCGCAAGGACGCCTGGGGCCGGCTGATGCGGACGGCCCACTTCGTCGGCACCACCACGTACGGGACGAAGGAGGCGGCGGAGAAGGCCGGGGCGCGCGTGCGGAGGATCCACACGATGCTCACGGCGACCGACCCCGGCACGGGGGAGCGCTACGGCGTCGACGAACCCGCGCTGCTGCTGTGGGTCCACTGCGCCGAGATCGACTCCTATCTGCACGTCCTGCGCCGCTCCGGCCTCCCGCTCACGGACGCGCAGGCCGACCGGTACATCGACGAACACCGCGTCAGCGCACGCCTGGTGGGCCTCGCCCCCGCCGGCGTACCGTCCGACCAGCGGGAACTGGCCGCGTACTTCGAGAAGGTCCGCCCCGAACTGACCGCCGGTCCGGAGGCGCGGGACGTCGACGACTTCCTGTGCAGGCCGCCCGTCCACCCGCTGCTGGTCCCGGCGCGGGCCCTGCTGTGGCGCTGGGTGGCGCAGACCGCGTACGCCTCACTGCCGCCCCACGCCCATGAGTTGTACGGAAGATCCGTACGGTCGCCCCGGGCGGTGACCCGGCGGCTGCGCCTCACAGGCACCGTGCTGCGCTGCGTTCCCGCACGTCTGCGCTGGCAACTGCCGCCCAAACACATTATCCGCGCCATGTCACGGCTCGGCCCCGGCTCGCGCCCCGCACCGTACAAAGTCGGACCATAGCTCGTCATACTGGGCGGGCCAGGGGAGGGCGGGTCCGGACGACGGGGGCGATCGCGGCAGATGGGGGAGACCAGGCTCATCCAGGGCCGGTACCGATTGCTCGACCTGATCGGTCGAGGCGGCATGGGAGAGGTGTGGCGGGCGCGGGACGAGTCGCTGGGCAGACAGGTCGCCGTCAAGTGCCTCAAACCGCTGGGCCATCATCACGAGAACGCGTTCACCCGTGTGCTGCGGGAGCGCTTCCGGCGCGAGGCGCGGGTGGCGGCGGCCCTCCAGCACCGCGGCGTGACCGTCGTCCACGACTTCGGCGAGTCCGACGGCGTCCTGTACCTGGTGATGGAACTGCTCGACGGCCGCAATCTGAGCCAGCTCCTGGAGGACAACAGGCAGCATCCCCTGCCGGTCGGCGACATCGTGGACGTCGCCGAACAGGTCGCCGCCGCCCTCGCCTACACCCACCAGCAGGGCATCGTGCACCGCGATCTGAAGCCCGCCAACATCATGCGGCTCGACGACGGCACGGTGAAGATCTGCGACTTCGGCATCGCCCGCCTCGGCCACGACATCGGCTTCACCTCACGCCTCACCGGCACCGGCATCGCCATGGGCACCCCGCACTACATGTCACCCGAGCAGATCGGCGGCACCGAGGTCGACCAGCGCAGCGACCTCTACTCCTTCGGCTGCGTCCTGTACGAGATCGCCACCGGCGCCCCGCCGTTCGACCTCGACGACGCGTGGGCGGTCCTCGTCGGACACCGCGACACGGCACCCGAGCCGCCGCGCAGCCACCGCGCCGAACTCCCCGAGTTCCTCGACCGGATCATCCTCGACCTGCTGGCCAAGGAGCCCGGACGGCGACCGCACGACGCCCGCGAGCTGGGCCGCCGGATCGGCGCGGGCCGCACCACACCGGCGTACGTGCCGACCATGGTGTCGGCGCCCGTGCGGCCCGAGGAGGTGAGGTGGCCCGAGGTGCGGGAGTGGCCCGAGGCGGCGGGACGCCCTGGGGCGACAGCGCGTCCTGAAGCGGCGGGCGGCCCCGACGCCGCGGAAGGCCCTGTGGTGGCCGGGCGGCCCGTCTCCCGCGAGGCGCGGATGCCGTCCTGGACCCGCGGCATGACCACAGGACACAAGGCGACCGGGACCGGCGCGGGACTGCGCGCCACACCGCCCGACGCCGCCGCGGGCCTCACAGGTGACTGGATCGCCCGCACCGACACCCGCGGCGCCCCGGACCCCCTGCCCGCCGAACGACCCGTCCCGGCACCGGAGTTGCTCACCGCACTCACCGGCCGCCACAACGCGGGGCTGAGCCTGGGACGGCTGAGCCGCTGGGCGGAGGCAGGCGAAGTGCACCGCGCCGTCGCCGCCGAACGCGAGCACGCCCTGGGGCCGGACCACCCCGACACCCTGGCCAGCCGCTACGAGGTCGGCTTCACCCTCAGCCGCACGGGCCGCCCCGCCGACGCGCTGCGCGAATACACGCACGTGGCCCGCACCAGGGAGCACGTACTCGGCCCCGAGCACCCGGACACCCTGGCCGCCCGCCAGGAAATGGCCTACGTACTCGGCCAGTTGGGGCGCCACTTCGACGCCCACCAGGTCTACACGGGCGTACTCGCCACCCGGGAACGCGCCATGGGACCCGACCATCCGGACACCCTGCGCTGCCGCCACAACCTCGCCTTCAACCTCAGCAGGCTCGGGCGCCTCGACGACTCGTACCGGATGGCGAGCGAGGTGGCCGCGGCCCGCGCCCGGGTGCTCGGCCCGAACCATCCCGACACCCTCGTCACCCGGTACGAAGTCGCTTACGCACTGGGCCAGCTGGGACGCTGGACCGAGGCGCTGGGCACCTACCAGGAGGTCGCCGGGGCGCGGGCACAGGCGCTCGGCCCCGACCATCCGGACACGCTCGCCGCCCGCTACGAGGTCGGCATCAGCCTCGGCCGGCTCGGGCACAGCGCGCAGGCCCTGGAGCTGTACCGGGGGCTGATCGACGACCGGACCCGGGTGCACGGGCCCGCCCATCCCGAGACCCTGCGCGCCCGGCACGGCCTCGGAGTCAACCTCGGGCGGCTCGGCCGGTGGGAGGAGGCGCTCGCCGAATCCCGTGACGTGTGCGCCATCCGGGAGCGGATCCTCGGGCCCGACCACCCCGACACCCTGGTGAGCCGCCGCGAGGTCGCCGTCGGGCTCGGCTGGCTGGGGCGGTGGGGGGACGCGCTCGCGGAGTACCGGCAGGTGGCCGGGGCCCGTGAGCGGGTGCTCGGCGCCGACCATCCCGATGCGCTGGCCAGCCGGAACGACGAGGCGCACTGTCTGGAGCAGTTGGGGCGGGCGGGGGAGGCGGCGTCGTTGTACCGGAAGGTCGCTGCTCTGCGGCAGGGGGTTTCCGGGGCGTACTGACGTACCGCGCTGCCCTTCGGTGAACGGGGGCTGCGCCCCTCGGCCCCCGGTCGTTCTTGGGGTGCAGGCCGGTGGGGGCTGGTCGCGCAGTTCCCCGCGCTCCTGGGTGGGTGGGGGCCGGGCGGGTTCGGTGGGTGCGGGCTCTTCGTGGCTGGTCGCGCAGTTCCCCGCGCCCCTGAGGGGCGGGGGTGGGCCGTTCTTCGGGGTGCGGGCCGGCCGTGGCTGGTCGCGCCGTTCCTCGCGCCCCTCAGGGGGTGGGGGTGGGCGTGCTGTTGCCTGTGCTGCCAATAGGTTCATATGGGGGGCCGCCGGGTGCGTGTGGGGGTGGTCGGTGTGGATCTTTGCGTGTTACCTAGGGGGATGGGTGCTCACGAGGGATACCGGGAACACGACGTCGTCATTGTCGGCGGAGGGCACAACGGGCTGGTGGCCGCCGCCTACCTGGCCCGCGCGGGGAAGTCCGTGCTCGTTCTGGAGCGGCTGGCGAACACCGGCGGCGCCGCCGTGTCGACGCGGCCGTTCGCCGGGGTCGACGCCCGGCTGTCGCGCTACTCCTATCTGGTCAGTCTGCTGCCCCGGAAGATCGTCCGGGACCTGGGCCTCGACTTCCGGGTCCGCGGCCGCAACGTGTCCTCGTACACCCCCACCGAGCGCGGCGGCCGGCCCGCCGGACTGCTCGTCGGGGGCGGCGAGCGGCGCACCCGGGAGGCCTTCGCCAAGCTCACCGGCTCGGGCACCGAGTACCAGGCCTGGCAGCGCTTCTACGGCATGACCGGCCGCCTCGCCAAGAAGGTCTTCCCGACCCTCACCGAACCGCTCCCCACCCGCGACGAACTGCGCCGCCGCATCGACGACGAGGACGCCTGGCGCATCCTCTTCGAGGAGCCGCTCGGGATCGCCGTCGAGGACACCTTCGCCGACGACCTCGTCCGAGGCGTCGTCCTCACCGACGCCCTCATCGGCACCTTCGCCGACGCCCACGACCCGACCCTGCGGCAGAACCGCTGCTTCCTGTACCACGTGATCGGCGGCGGCACCGGAGCCTGGGACGTCCCGGTCGGCGGCATGGGCGCCCTCACCCACGCGCTGGCCACCGCCGCGCGCAACGCCGGCGCGGTCCTCGCCACCGGCCACGAGGTGCTCCGGGTGGAGACCGACGGACGCGCCGCCGAGGTCACGTACCGGACCGCGGACGGCGAGGGAACCGTCGCCGCCCGGCACGTGCTCGTCAACGCCTCCCCGCAGGAACTCGCACGGCTGACCGGTGACGAGCCTCCCACCCCCGCCGAGGGCGCCCAGCTCAAGGTCAACATGCTGCTGAAGCGGCTGCCCCGGCTGCGCGACACCTCCGTCGACCCGCGCGAGGCGTTCGCCGGGACCTTCCACATCGCCGAGGGGTACGAGCAACTGGCGACCGCCCACGCGCAGGCCTCGTCCGGTGTGCTGCCCGAGGCGCCGCCCTCCGAGATCTACTGCCACTCGCTGACCGACCCCACGATCCTGGGGCCCGACCTGGTCCAGCAGGGCTACCACACGCTCACCCTCTTCGGGCTGCACACTCCGGCCCGGCTCTTCGCCGAGGACAACGACGGCGTACGCCGCGAACTGCTGAAGTCGACCCTCGCGCAACTGGACGCACACCTCGTCGAACCGATCGTCGACTGCCTGGCGACCGACGGGGACGGCCGCCTGTGCATCGAGGCCAGGACCCCCCTCGACCTGGAACGCGACCTCAGGCTCCCCGGCGGCAACATCTTCCACCGCGACCTCGCTTTCCCCCACACCCAGGAGGAGACCGGCCGCTGGGGCGTAGAGACCACCCACCCCAACATCCTCCTCTGCGGCGCGGGCGCGGTGCGGGGCGGAGGAGTGAGCGGCGTACCCGGCCACAACGCCGCCATGGCCCTCCTGGAAGCCCCGTAGGGGCTTCCAGGGGCGCGGGGAACGGCGCGGGCGACCTCCACGATCCGCAGTCGCATCCGCTAGGGCAGGTCCAGCGGCGGGCGTGGCAGGTCGTGGGGCCGGGCCCTCAGTCCGAGGACGCCACCCACCCCACGGCCTCGACGCGCGCGGAGTCCGCCGGACGGCCGTCGTCGAACAGGACACCCCCGGCGTCACCGACCCGCAGCGCGTCCACGTACGCGCCCCGCCCCACATACAGCCGATCCGTCGCGTACCGCCACCGCAGCACGAGCCGCGCGGCAACGGGAAGGTCCGCGCCGACCCGATGCCACACCCGGCCCGACCAGCCGGTCACGGACCCGGCGGGATGCCCGGCCGGCGCCTCCCCGGCGCGGACGGTCGTGAACGGCACCGCCTGCCACGTCTCCCCACCGTCCTCCGACGACTCCAGGAAGAGCGCGTCGGCCTGCGGCTCGGTGTCCCACCACAGCGCGCACCGCAGCCGCCCGCCGGCGCCCACGTCAAGCGCGGGCAGCGTCAGCGTCGCGGAGGCAGCGGTCGCCATGCCGGAGAACCAGGCCGTACGCCCCCGCGCGGGCCGCACCGGAACAGCGCGGGCCAGGTTGTCGGCGGCGGCGACCCGGGGAGCGGAACCGGAGCGCCAACTGCGCACCGGATGCACCGAGTTGCCGAGCAGGACCAGGAACGAGTCGGTCGTCGGGTCGAGGACGAGCGAGGTCCCCGTGAAACCCGTGTGCCCCGCGGTGCGCGGAGTGGCCATCGCGCCCATGTACCAGTGCTGGTAGAGCTCGAAACCGAGACCGTGCTCGTCGCCGGGGAAGGCCGTGTTGAAGTCGGTGAACATCAGGTCCACGGACTCCGGCTCCAGGATGCGCGCCCTGCCGTACACCCCGCCGTTGAGCAGCGTCCGGCCGAGGACCGCGAGGTCCCACGCGGTGGAGAAGACACCGGCGTGCCCCGCGACACCACCCAGGCTGTACGCGTTCTCGTCGTGCACCTCGCCCCACACGAGCCCCCGGTCGAGCCCCGACCACGGCTTGCGGGCGTCCTCGGTGGCGGCGATGCGCGGCTGCCAGGAAGCCGGCGGGTTGTAGCGGGTGCGGTGCATACCGAGCGGCGCGGTGATCTCGGTGCGGAGCAGGACGTCCAGGGCCCGACCGGTGACCTTCTCCAGGACCAGCTGCAGCGAGATCAGGTTCAGGTCCGAGTAGAGGTACTTGGTGCCCGGCGGGTTCAGAGGCGCCTACTTCCAGATGAGCTGGAGCTTCTCCTCGTACGCAGGCGCGCTGTAGAGCGGGATCCAGGCACGGAACCCCGAGGTGTGGGTGAGCAGTTGGCGGATCGTGATGTCCTGCTTGCCCGCGCCGCCGAAGTCGGGGAGGTACGAGGCGACCTTGCCCTCCAGCTCCAGCGTGCCGCGCTCGATCTGCTGCACGGCGAGGATCGATGTGAACAGTTTGGACACCGAGGCCAGGTCGAAGACCGTGTCCTCGGCCATCGCGATCTGCCGCTCCGGGGGGAACTCCACGGCGGTGTCGGTCTTCTCGTCGTACGCCGAGTAACGCACCGCCTTGCCGATCGGCTCGTGCAGGGCGACGGTACCGCCGCGGCCCGCGAGCAGCACGGCACCCGCGTACCAGGGGTACTTGGGGGAGGGGGCGAGGAACGTCTCGGCGTCGGTGACGAGTCGGCGCAGCGGAGCGGGAAGCAGACCGGCGCGTTCGGCGGAGCCGCGGCGCAGGGTCGGGTGCTTGTGGCCTGCCGCGTCGCTCCTGGCCTGGCCGGGCGCCGCCGACGCCGCGGGCAGGGGAGCCAGGACCAGTGCGCCTCCCAACGCCGTGAGGCCCCGCCCCACTTGCCGACGGGTCGGCCCGCCACCCGCTCTGTCCCCCGCCGATGACATCGATGCCATTGAAGAGCCTCCCGTCACGCCGTCGCGCCGCCTGAAAGTATCTTTCCGCCCGCACTGTGCCCGGTGAAACTTTTATGTCAGAGGAGGGCGGTGTCAACGGTGGCGCCCCGACTCCTCCACGGTCCAAAAAACTGACGGGTCATCAGAAAAGGTCTTCCCTCGTCCACAGGACTGCGGCATCCTGCGCCCATGCAGACGGAGCTGAGCAAGAAACTCGGCGTCGAGCACGCCCTCTTCGGCTTCACGCCGTTCCCCGCCGTCGCCGCTGCCATCAGCCGGGCCGGTGGATTCGGTGTGCTCGGCGCGGTCCGCTACACCGACCCAGACGAGCTCAAACGGGACCTCGACTGGATCGAGGCACACGTCGACTCGATGCCGTACGGGCTGGATGTCGTCATGCCCGCCAAGAAGGTCGAGGGCGTCACCGAGGCCGACGTCGAGGCGATGATCCCCGAGGGCCACCGCCAGTACGTCCGGGACACCCTGGCCAAGTACGCGGTCCCCGAACTCGACGAGGGCGAGGCCTCCGGCTGGCGCATCACCGGCTGGATGGAACAGGTCGCCCGCACCCAGCTGGACGTCGCCTTCGACTACCCGATCAAGCTGCTGGCCAACGCGCTCGGTTCGCCGCCCGCCGACGTCATCGAGCGCGCCCACGAGAAGGGCGTACTCGTGGCAGCCCTCGCGGGCAGCGCCCGGCACGCGCGCAAGCACGCCGAGGCGGGCATCGACATCGTCGTCGCCCAGGGCTACGAGGGCGGCGGCCACACCGGTGAGATCGGCTCCATGGTGCTCACCCCCGAGGTCGTCGAAGCCGTCGCGCCCCTGCCGGTGCTCGCCGCCGGGGGCATCGGCAGCGGACAGCAGATGGCTGCCGCACTCACTCTCGGTGCCCAGGGTGTGTGGCTCGGCTCCATATGGCTGACCACCACAGAGGCCGACATGCACTCGCGCGCCGTGACACGGAAACTCCTCGCCGCCGGGTCCGGCGACACGGTCCGCTCGCGCGCGCTGACCGGTAAACCCGCACGGCAGCTGCGTACCGAGTGGACCGACGCCTGGGACGACCCGAACGGACCCGGCACGCTGCCCATGCCCCTCCAGGGACTCCTGGTCGCCGAGGCGCTCTCGCGGATCCAGAAGCACGAGGTCGAACCGCTGCTCGGCACACCCGTCGGACAGATCGTCGGCCGCATGAACAGTGAACGCCCCGTCCAGGAGGTCGTCGACGACCTCACCCGCGGTTTCGAGGAGGCCGTGGACCGACTCGACCGCATCGCCGGAAGGAGCCACGAGTGAGCCAGCCCCCCAACGGTTTCTGGTCCCAGGCCACCGCCGACCCCGAACGCGTCGTGCTCGTCGCGACCGACGGCGAGGAGTGGACCGCGGGACGGCTGCACGCCGAGGCCAACCGCCTGGTCCACGGACTGCGCGCCGCCGGGCTGGAACGCGGCGACTCCTTCGCCGTCGTGCTGCCCAACAGCGTCGAGTTCCTCACCGTCCACCTCGCCGCCTCCCAGGCCGGCTTCTACCTCGTGCCCGTCAACCACCATCTGGTCGGCCCCGAGATCGCCTGGATCGTCGCCGACTCCGGGGCCAAGGCGCTCATCGCGCACGAGCGGTTCGGCGACGCGGCACGCCACGCGGCCGACGAGGCGAAACTCCCCGCGGACCGGCGGTACGCGGTCGGTGCGGTCGGTGCAGGCGGTGCAGGCGGTGTGGCTGGCACGGCCGGTGCGATCGAGGGGTTCCGGCCGTACGGTGACCTGCTCGACGGGCAGCCCGGGACCGTGCCCGCGGACCGGACGCTCGGCTGGGTCATGAACTACACCTCCGGCACCACGGGTCGGCCCCGCGGCATCCGCCGCCCGCTGCCCGGCAAGCTCCCCGAGGAGACGTACCTCGGCGGCTTCCTCGGCATCTTCGGTATCAGGCCGTTCGACGGCAACGTGCATCTGGTGTGCTCGCCGCTCTACCACACGGCGGTTCTGCAGTTCGCGGGCGCGTCCCTGCACATCGGGCACCGGCTGGTGCTGATGGACAAGTGGACGCCCGAGGAGATGCTCCGGCTCATCGACACCCAGCAGTGCACCCACACCCATATGGTGCCGACCCAGTTCCACCGCCTGCTGGCGTTGCCGCAACACACCAGGGAGGCGTACGACGTGTCGTCCATGCGGCACGCCATCCATGGCGCCGCCCCCTGCCCCGACCATGTGAAACGGGCCATGATCGAGTGGTGGGGCCACAGCGTCGAGGAGTACTACGCGGCGAGCGAGGGCGGTGGGGCCTTCGCCACCGCCGAGGACTGGCTGAAGAAACCAGGCACGGTCGGCAAGGCCTGGCCGATCAGTGAACTCGCCGTCTTCGACGACGACGGGAACAGGCTGCCGCCCGGCGAACTCGGCACCGTCTACATGAAGATGAGCACCGGCGGATTCTCGTACCACAAGGACGAGACCAAGACGAGGAAGAACCGCATCGGGGACTTCTTCACCGTCGGCGACCTGGGGTACATCGACGAGGACGGCTACCTCTTCCTCCGCGACCGCAAGATCGACATGATCATCTCGGGCGGGGTCAACATCTATCCCGCCGAGATCGAGGCCGCGCTGCTCACCCACCCCGCCGTCGCCGACGCGGCCGCCTTCGGGATCCCGCACGACGACTGGGGCGAGGCGGTGAAGGCGGTCGTCGAACCCGCTCCCGGCTTCGAACCGGGCGAGGCACTGGCCGCGCGGATCCTCGAACACTGCGCCCAGCAACTGGCCGGGTACAAGCGCCCCGGGAGCGTCGACTTCATCGAGACGATGCCACGCGACCCGAACGGGAAGCTGTACAAGCGACGGCTTCGGGACCCGTACTGGGAGGGGCGTACGCGACCGGTGTGAGGCCTCGGCGCGGATGCGGTCCGGTCGAGCCCGTGTGGTCCGGACCTGTGTGGTCCGAGCCTGTGTGGGTCGAGCCTGTGTGGGTCGGGCCTGTGGGGGTTGGACCTGTGTGGGTCGGGCCCGTGTGGTCCGGATCCATGTGGATCCGGCCAGCATGTTCTTCGGCCCTATGTGGTCCCATGCCACAAGTAACCGTCCGCACCGCCCGTTCCGCAGCCCGTGCCGCCCGGCTTGACCTGCGACCTGGACGGAACCAGGATCAAGTCCCATGACGCCTGGACACGGCAGCACGGTTGACGGGGTGCTGCGTCGCAGCGCCCGGCGCACCCCGGCCCGCGTCGCGGTCACCTACCGCGAACGCACCTGGACCTACGCCGAACTCGACGAGGCCGTCTCCCGCGCGGCCGGGGTACTGCGCTCCTCGCAGCTCGCCCCGGGCGACCGCGTCGGCGCCTACGGGCACAACTCCGACGCGTACCTCATCGGCTTCCTGGCCTGCGCCCGCGCCGGACTCGTCCATGTGCCGGTGAACCAGAACCTCACCGGCGACGATCTCGCGTACATCGTCGGCCAGTCGGGCAGCACACTGGTCCTGGCCGACCCGGACCTCGCGGACCGGCTTCCCGACGGCGTGCGGGTGCTGCCGCTGCGCGACGCCGAGGACTCGCTGCTCGCCCGGCTGAGGTCGACGCCTCCCTACGACGGCCCCGAGCCGCGTACCGAGGACCTGGTGCAGCTGCTCTACACCTCGGGCACGACGGCCCTGCCCAAGGGCGCGATGCTGACCCACCGCGCGCTGGTGCACGAGTATCTGAGCGCGATCACCGCCCTCGACCTGAGCGCGGGCGATCTGCCCGTGCACTCGCTGCCGCTCTACCACTCGGCGCAGATGCACGTGTTCCTGCTGCCCTACCTCGCGGTCGGCGCCTCCAACACCATCGTCGACGCCCCCGACGGGGACCAGCTGTTCGACCTGGTCGAGGCCGGCCGGGCGGACAGCCTCTTCGCGCCGCCCACCGTGTGGATCGGTCTGTCGAACCGCCCGGACTTCGCGACCCGCGACCTGAGCGGACTGCGCAAGGCGTACTACGGGGCGTCGATCATGCCGGTGCCCGTGCTGGAACGGCTGCGGGCCCGGCTGCCGAAGCTGGCCTTCTACAACTGCTTCGGCCAGAGCGAGATCGGTCCGCTGGCCATGGTTCTCGGGCCGCACGAGCACAGGAAGAAGCGGTTGGACTCCTGCGGGCGTCCGGTGCTGTTCGTGGACGCGCGGGTGGTCGACGAGGACGGCAAGGACGTGCCCGACGGCACCTCCGGTGAGGTCGTCTACCGGTCGCCGCAGCTCTGCGAGGGCTACTGGGACAAGCCCGAGGAGAGCGCCGAGGCCTTCCGGGACGGCTGGTTCCACTCCGGTGATCTCGTGGTGCGGGACGCCGAGGGGTACTTCACGGTCGTCGACCGGGTCAAGGACGTCATCAACTCCGGGGGCGTACTGGTCGCTTCACGGCAGGTCGAGGACGCGCTCTACACCCACCCCGAGGTGGCCGAGGCCGCGGTGGTCGGGCTGCCCGACGAGCGGTGGATCGAGGCCGTCACCGCGGTCGTCGTACGCCGCGGCGAGGTCACGGAGGACGAACTGCTCGCCCACGCCCGCGAGAAGCTCGCCCACTTCAAGGCGCCGAAGCGGGTGGTGTTCGTGGACGAGCTGCCGCGCAACGCGAGCGGGAAGATCCTCAAGCGGCAGTTGCGGGACCGGTTCGGGGAGAGCTCCCCGGTGGCGCTCACCGGTGACACCGGTGACCTTGACCCTCCGGTGACCGATTCTTTGCCGGGCGAACCCCCGCCCCACTGAACTGAACCCGCCGGTGGGCCGTACCACTTACGTTACGGCGGTCCGACCACCCGAGCCTGGTCCGCCCAGCCACCACAGGGTTTCGCACGGAAGGACCTTCGGGTTGTCTAGCACCACGAACTCTCACCAGTTGCCGGACCTGGACCGGACAACCCCGAAGGAACCCGAGATGCCCGAGGCAGCGCCTCCGGCGGACAGCACGCCCACCGAGAAGGCGGGGACGCCCGCCGAGAGGGCGGCCACGCCCGCCGAGCAGGCCGAGCAGGCCGAACAGACGGACTCGGCCACCGACGAGACCGAACCCGCCGACGTGGACATATCCGCCGACGCGGATGCGTCCGCCGTCCCCGACGCCGCCGATGAGGCCTCCAGCAGCGCCGAGGACGCCTCCGGAGGCTCAGATAAGACGGTCGAGGCGCCCCCCACCCCCCGCGGCCGGCGAGCCAAGCATCCCGGCGCAGCCCGGACCGTGACGTACACGATCACCACCCTCGCCGCCCTGCTGGTGCTCTTCGCGCTGCTCATGCCGAACGAGCCCGACCGCTTCCGGCCTGCCGTGTTCCTCCGGCTGCCGGTGGAGGCGATCTTCGGCGCGGCCGTCCTCATGGTCCTGCCGAAGACACTCCGGCTGATCACGGCCGTCCTCGCCGGTCTGAGCCTGGGCGCGATGACCGTCCTGAACCTCCTCGACCTCGGCTTCAACGAATTCCTCGGACGCGGCTTCAACCTCGTACTCGACTGGGTCCTGTTCGACGACGCCCGGACGTACCTTGAGGACTCGATGGGCAGGACCGGCGCGGTCGCCGTCGTGGTCGCGGTCATCGTGCTCGTCATCGCCGTGTTCGCGCTGATGGCCCTCTCCGTCGTCCGGCTCGCCAACCTGCTGGCCCGCCAGAGCGGCCGTGCGACCCGTGCCACGCTGGTCGCCGGGACGGTCTGGGTGGCCTGCTCGGCGCTCGGCGTGCAGTTCGCCGGGGTGCAGTTCGCGGCCCGCAGCACCGCGGGGGCCGTCCAGAACCGCGTGGACCGGGTCCAGGCGACCCTCAAGGACGAGGCGGAGTTCGCCAAGATCGCCAAGAAGGACAAGTTCGCGAAGACGCCGCCGGCCCAGCTCGTCCCCGATCTGCGAGGCAAGGACGTCATCTTCGCCTTCATCGAGAGCTACGGCCGCAGCGCCATCGAGGACCCGGTCACGGCACCCGGGGTCGACGCCGTGCTCGACGACAAGACGGCGGAGCTGACCGAGGCCGGGTACGCGGCCAAGAGCGGCTGGCTCACCTCGGCGACGTACGGCGGCAGCAGCTGGCTCGGCCACTCCACCTTCCTGTCCGGGCTGTGGATCAGCAACCAGGCCCGCTACCGCACCGTCACCGCGGGCGACCACCTGACGCTCACCGGCGCCTTCCAGCGCACGGGGGACTGGCGGACCGTGGGCATCATGCCGGGTGTCCAGAAGAACTGGCCCGAGGGTTCGTTCTACGGCCTCGACAACGTCTACGACTCCCGGGAACTCGGCTACAGGGGTCCCAAGTTCAGCTGGTCGACCATGCCCGACCAGTACGCCCTGAGCGCCTACCAGCGCCTT
The DNA here is from genome assembly GCF_003024195.1 of Streptomyces dioscori. Classification (GTDB taxonomy): domain Bacteria; phylum Actinomycetota; class Actinomycetes; order Streptomycetales; family Streptomycetaceae; genus Streptomyces; species Streptomyces dioscori. The sequence continues at coordinate 186,656 of NZ_KZ679047.1, read as the reverse complement.
GAGCACGGCAAGAAGCGCGACAAGCCGCTGATGTCGGAGATCATCCTGACCTCCAGCCACCAGCCGTGGGCGCCGATCCCCAAGACGATCCCCTGGGACGAGGTCGGCGACGGCTCGGTCTACAAGGACATCCAGAAGGACGGCAAGAAAGCATCGGACGTCTTCTACGACTCCACCAAGGTCAAGGAGGAGTACGGCAGGTCCATCGAGTACTCCGTGACCAGCCTCATCGACTACGTGGTCAAGTACGGCGACAAGAACACCGTGCTGGTCTTCCTGGGCGACCACCAGCCTCTGGCCAGGGTGAGCGGCGACCATGCCAACCGGGACGTGCCCGTGTCGATCGTCGCCCACGACAAGTCCGTACTCGACAAGATCGACGACTGGAACTGGACCGAGGGCCTCAAGCCCGACGACACGGCCCCGGTCTGGCGGATGGACTCTTTCCGCGACCGCTTCCTGACGGCATACGGCTCGACGCCCCACCCGTAGCCCACACGCATATGGTCCGGACCCATATGGTTCGGACCCATATGCCACTCGGTGCGGGGCTATCGCGGGCGCAGGTCCACGATGCGCCTGATCTTGCCCACCGACCGTTCCAGCGACTCCGGTTCGACGATCTCGACCCGCGCCGAGACGCCGATACCGTCCTTCACGGCCGCCGCGATGGAGCGCGCGGCCGCGTCGCGGATCTCCGGGGTGGCGCCCGCGCGCGCCTCGGCCCGGACGGTGAGCGAGTCGAGGCGGCCCTCGCGGGTCAGCCGCAACTGGAAGTGCGGGGCGACGCCCGGGGTGCGCAGGACGATCTCCTCGACCTGGGTGGGGAAGAGGTTCACCCCGCGCACGATGACCAGGTCGTCGCTGCGGCCGGTGATCTTCCGCATCCGGCGGAAGACCCGGGCCGTGCCCGGCATGAGCGTGGTCAGGTCCCTGGTCCGGTAGCGGATCACGGGCATGGCCTCCTTGGTGAGGGAGGTGAACACCAGCTCGCCCTCCTCGCCGTCCGGCAGCACCTCGCCCGTCAGCGGATCGACCACCTCCGGGTAGAAGTGGTCCTCCCAGATGTGCAGTCCGTCCTTCGTCTCCACGCACTCCTGGGCCACCCCGGGACCGATCACCTCCGACAGCCCGTATATGTCGACCGCGTCGATGGCGAACCGCTCCTCGATCTCCTGGCGCATCTCCTCGGTCCACGGCTCGGCACCGAAGATGCCCACGCGGAGCGAGGTGTGGCGCGGATCCACACCCTGCCGCTCGAACTCGTCGAGAATCGTCAGCATGTAGGAGGGCGTCACCATGATGATCCCGGGCTTCAGGTCCTGGATCAGCTGGACCTGGCGCGCGGTCATGCCGCCGGACGCGGGAATGACCGTACAGCCGAGCCGTTCGGCGCCGTAGTGGGCGCCGAGCCCACCTGTGAACAGGCCATAGCCGTAGGCCACATGTGCGATGTCTCCAGGTCGGCCGCCCGCCGCGCGGATCGAACGGGCCACCATGTCGGACCACATGGAGAGGTCGTTCTCCGTGTAGCCGACGACCGTGGGGAGCCCCGTCGTGCCACTGGAGGCATGGATGCGGCGAACACGGTCCCTGGGCACGGCGAACATCCCGTACGGGTAGTTGTCGCGCAGGTCCGCCTTCGTGGTGAAGGGGAAGCGGGCCAGGTCGGCGAGCGAGCGGCAGTCCTCCGGCCGCAGCCCCGCCTTGTCGAAGGAGTCGCGATAGAACGGCACGTTCTCGTACGCGTGCCGCAGGGTGGTCCGCAGCCGCTCCAGCTGGAGCGCGCGCAGGCCGTCGGCGTCGAGCCGCTCGCCCGCGTCCAGCACGTCCGTCACATCCGCCACAGGCCTTCTCCCTCACCTCTGGACCATTTCGGGCGACCGATCATTCGGTCGTGTCCTTTGCGGATCAAGTAATCCAGCCGTACGGGCGGCCGTCAAGGCGTGCGGCGGGAACCGGGTCCGCCGATCACCCCTCTTCCCTGCCGAGCGGACGGACGGACGACCGGTGTGCGGCAGCAGGGGACGGAGGGGCGCGGGTGTCACGTACTGGGGGAAGGGCCGCCGGGGTGGGCGGGCTGGTCGCCGCACTGGCGCTGGTCTGTCTCGGCTGGGCGGTGTGGGCGACGGCCTCCGCAGGGCTGGACGAGGGCGAGGGTGCGCGGACCGGGGACCCGCGCTCCGCCGGGGTGAAGGTGCCGTGCCGGGAGGCGTTGCGGTTCGCTGACCAGGTGCGGCTGCCGTCCGGAGCGAAGGACGCGGCCTGCGTCATGCACCACGGCATCGACACGCTGTACGACATCCGGTTCCGTATCGCCCGAACCGGCCTCGGCGCCTGGCTGGGCGAGGTGTATCCCGGCCTGGAGTTGCGTACGGGCTGTGTCCAGGAGGATGCCGACCGCTGCGGGACCCTGACCCTGGACCCGTACGCCGAAGGGGGTGCCGTGGCGGTGGAGGTGACGGTACGGGACGAGGGTGACGGCCGCGCCCTCGTCCACTACCGGCCCTTCGATACATGAACCGACTGCCGGCCCTTCAGCGCGTGAACCGGTCTTTCAGCGGGGCGTCTCCGCCGCCTCCGCGGCCACCGATCGTGCCCACCGGTAGTCCGCCTTGCCGCTCGGGGACCGCTGGATGGAGTCGGTGATCACCAGCTGCCGCGGGATCTTGTAACCCGCCAGATGGGTACGGCAGTGGGTCTGGATCTCGTCCAGGGAGGGCCGGCCCCCGCCTTCCCGCAGTTGCACCACGGCCGCCACATGGTTGCCCCACGTCTCGTCGGGCACTCCTGCCACCAGCGCGTCGTACACATCGGGGTGCGACTTGAGCGCCTGTTCGACCTCCTCCGGATACACCTTCTCGCCACCGGTGTTGATGCACTGCGAGCCGCGGCCCAGCACGGTGACGATGCCCTCCTCGTCCACGGTCGCCATGTCGCCGAGCAGCACCCAGCGCTCGCCGTCCTTCTCGAAGAAGGTCTCGGCGGTCTTCCTCGGGTCGTTGTAGTAGCCGAGAGGCACGTGTCCGCGCTGCGCGATGCGTCCGGGCTCGCCGACGGCGACCGGTTCGTACGTCGCCGGGTCCACCACCCGCGTACGGGAGTTGACCTGGATGCGGAAGCCGCGCCCTGGGCCCGAGTCGGCGGTCGCCGTGCCGTTGAAGCCGGACTCCGAGGAGCCGAAGTTGTTGAGCAGCATCACGTTCGGCACGAGGGTCTGGAACTGGGCGCGCACCGTCTCCGACATGATCGCGCCGGACGAGGAGACGCTGAACAGGGAGGAGCAGTCGGTGCCCTTCATCGATCCGTTCAGCGCGTCGATCAGTGGCCGGAGCATCGCGTCGCCGACCAGCGACACGCTCGTCACCTTCTCCTTCTCGATGGTCCGCAGCACCTGGTCGGGCACGAACTTGCTGTGGATCACGATGCGTTGACCGAAGTGGAAGCCGATGAAGGCGGTGAGGGTCGAGGTGCCGTGCATCAGTGGAGCCGTGGGGAAGAAGGTGATCCCGTCGCCGCCGGCCGCGACCCGCTCGGCCAGCTCCTCCGGCTTCTTCACCGGGTCACCGGTCGGAGCGCCGCCGCCCAACCCCGAGAAGAACAGGTCCTCCTGACGCCACATCACCCCCTTCGGCATTCCGGTCGTGCCGCCGGTGTAGATGATGAACTGGTCGTCGGCCGACCGTGGCGGGAAGCCCCGCCCGGGGGACCCGGTGGCCTCGGCGGCGGTGAAGTCCAGGGCCGGCAGCGGGGGTGCGTCCAGGGCCGGAACCCCCACCCGCATGAGGAGGCGCAGCGCCGGGGTGCGCGGCAGGGCCGCGGCCACCCGCTCGGTGAACTCCGCGTCGAAGACCAGCGCGACCAGGTCGGCGTCCCGGTAGAGGTAGATCAACTCCTCCTCGACGTACCGGTAGTTGACGTTGACCGGTACGATCCGCGCCTTCAGGCACCCGAGGACGGTCTGCAGGTACTCGATGCCGTTGTAGAGGTGCAGTCCGAGGTGCTCACCGGGGCGGATGCCGCTGTCGATCAGCTGGTGGGCGATGCGGTTGGCCGCCGCGTCCAGCTCCGCGTAGGTGCGGCGGCGCTCGGCCCCCGTACCGGGATGGTCGATGTGGACCAGTGCCTCACGGTCGGGGACCACGTCGACCACCGACTCGAACAGGTCGGCAAGGTTGTACTCCACCGCTCCTCCAGACCCCGGCAAGCATCGACGGACTTCGACGTGCGTCATCGCTTCGCCGGTCATCAGAGCAAAGCCCGCCTCAACTGTGAAGGGTCCGCGCAGAAGAAATCTGACTGCCTGTCAGAAAACCCTTGAACTGCTTCGGCGCCTCCTGCAACCTGTTCTCGTTCCTGAGACGGGAGGACGGCTATGGGTGGGACGGAACACCTCACCGTGCAGCGCGAAGGCGCCACACTGGTGCTCACGCTCAACAGGCCCGAGGCCAAGAACGCGCTCTCGCTGCCGATGCTGGTCGGCCTGTACGACGGCTGGGTCGAGGCCGACGAGGACGACGCCATCCGCTCGATCGTCCTGACCGGCGCGGGCGGCGCGTTCTGCGCGGGCATGGACCTCAAGGCCCTCGCGGGCAAGGGGATGGAGGGGCAGGAGCACCGGGAGCGCCTGACGGCCGACCCCGATCTGCACTGGAAGGCGATGCTGCGTCATCACCGGCCGCGTAAACCCGTGATCGCCGCGGTCGAGGGCCACTGTGTGGCCGGCGGCACCGAGATCCTCCAGGGGACCGACATCCGGGTCGCGGGGGAGTCCGCCACGTTCGGGCTCTTCGAGGTGCGGCGCGGGCTGTTTCCGATCGGGGGCTCGACGGTGCGGCTCCAGCGGCAGATCCCGCGTACGCACGCGCTGGAGATGCTGCTGACCGGGCGGCCGTACTCGGCGCGGGAGGCCGCCGGCATCGGGCTGATCGGGCATGTCGTGCCCGACGGGACCGCGCTGGAGAAGGCCCTCGGTATTGCCGAGCAGGTCAACGCGTGCGGGCCGCTCGCCGTCGAGGCGGTGAAGGCGTCCGTGTACGAGACCGCCGAGATGAGCGAGCCGGAGGGGCTGGCTGCCGAGCTGAAGCGGGGGTGGCCGGTGTTCGACACCGCCGATGCGAAGGAAGGGGCTCGGGCCTTCGCCGAGCGGCGACCTCCGGTCTATCGGCGGGAGTGACGTGCCGTCAGCGGGACGGTCTGTTGCTGCGGGTCCGATGTGGCTGGGCGCGCAGTTCCCCGCGCCCCTGACGGGCGCCACCCCTGGCGGGGTGCTGCCCCTGAAGGGGCCGAGAGCCCCCTGTGTGTGAGGAGATGCCGTGCCTGAAGTGCTCAAAGCTCCGCTTGTCGTCGAGTTTCCTTTTACGCGGTCCCTCGGGCCCGTTCAGAGCGCGTTTCTGACCGGGCTGCGTGAGCGGGTCGTCCTGGGGGTGAGGACCGTCGACGGGCGCACGCTGGTGCCGCCCGTCGAGTACGACCCCGTCACCTCCGAAGAGCTGAGCGAGCTCGTCGAGGTCGCCGGGACCGGGACCGTCACCACCTGGGCCTGGAATCATGAGTCCCGTCGGGGGCAGCCGCTGGACCGGCCCTTCGCCTGGGTGCTGGTACGTCTCGACGGGGCCGACACCGGGCTGCTGCACGCTCTCGACGCCCCCGGCGGGCCCGACTCCGTGCACACCGGTATGCGCGTCCGGGTCCGCTGGGCAGGTGAACGCTCCGGTGCCATCACGGACATCGCCTGCTTCGAGCCCCACGACGACGGCATCGCCGAACTCACCGGCAGTGACGGGCGGTTCGAGAACCCGGTGACCGGCATCGTCGCGCCCGCCCGGCTCGACTACACGTACTCGCCGGGCCGTGCCCAGAGCGCCTACATCCACGCGCTCGCCGAGCGGCGGGTCGTCGGGGAGCGCTGCCCGTCGTGCCGCAAGGTGTACGTCCCACCGAGGGGTGCGTGTCCCACATGTGGGGTGGCCACATCGGAACGGGTCGAAGTGGGTCCGCGCGGCACAGTGACGACCTACTGCATCGTCAACATCAAGGCGAAGAACCTCGACATCGAGGTGCCGTACGTCTACGCGCACATCGCTCTCGACGGCGCCGACCTCGCCCTGCACGGCCGGATCGGCGGCATCCCCTACGACCAGGTGCGCATGGGGCTGCGGGTCGAGCCGGTGTGGTCGGACGGGGGCGGCCATCCCGACCACTACCGGCCCACCGGCGAACCCGACGCGGACTACGAGACGTACAAGGAGCTGTTGTAGATGCCCGCACCGAGGTCCGCCCCCCGCCCGCTCAGGGACATCGCCGTCGTCGCCTTCGCGCAGACCGACCACCGGCGCACCAGCGACGAGCTCTCCGAGGTGGAGATGCTCATGCCGGTCCTGCACCGGGTGCTGGCGCAGACCGGGCTGAGGACCAGCGACATCGGCTTCACCTGCTCCGGCTCCACGGACTATCTCGCGGGCCGGGCCTTCTCCTTCACCATGGCCCTGGACGGCGTGGGCGCCTGGCCGCCGATCTCCGAGTCGCATGTGGAGATGGACGGGGCGTGGGCGCTGTACGAGGCCTGGACGAAGCTCCTCACCGGCGACGTGGACACCGCGCTGGTGTACGCGTACGGCAAGTCGTCCCCCGGCTCCGTACGCGATGTGCTGACGCGACAGCTCGATCCGTACTACGTGGCCCCCCTGTGGCCCGACTCCGTCGCGCTGGCCGCCCTCCAGGCGCAGGCGCTCATCGACGCGGGCGACACGGACGAGCCGGCGCTCGCCGCCGTCGCCACTCGCAGCCGGGCCTCCGCCACCGGCAACTCCCATGCGCAGCTGCGGGGTTCGGTGCCACGGGGCGAGCACGCCGTACGCCCTCTGCGCACCGGAGACTGTCCCCCCATCGGGGACGGGGCCGCCGCCGTGATCCTCGCAGCGGGGGAGCGGGCCCGTGAACTGTGCGAGCGGCCCGCCTGGATACGGGGCATCGACCACCGCATCGAGGCGCACGGCCTGGGGGTACGCGATCTGACCGACTCACCCTCCGCGCGGCTGGCGGCGGAACGGGCGGGTGCCTTCGAACGGCCGGTGGACACCGCTGAGTTGCACGCGCCTTTCACCTCCCAGGAAGTGGTGCTGCGCAAAGCCCTGCGGCTGGGTGAAGGTGTCGACGTCAATCCGTCCGGGGGAGCGCTCGCCGCCAATCCCATCATGGCCGCGGGGCTCATCCGGATCGGCGAGGCCGCCGCCCGGATCGGGCGCGGTGACTCCGACCGGGCGCTGGCACACGCCACTTCGGGTCCCTGCCTGCAACAGAACCTGGTCGCCGTACTGGAAGGAGACCCGCGATGAGCCCCGCAACCCGCCCGGCGTCGAGTCGGGCATCGAGCCCGGCGTCGAGTCAGGCAACGACCCCCGCGACGGGCAAGGAGCCCGTGGCCGTCGTCGGGATCGGCCAGACCAAGCACGTGGCGGCCCGACGGGACGTGTCGATCGCGGGACTCGTCCGCGAGGCAGCCCGACGGGCGCTCGAAGACGCCGAGTTGACCTGGGCCGACATCGACGCCGTCGTCATCGGCAAGGCGCCCGACTTCTTCGAGGGCGTCATGATGCCCGAGCTGTACCTCGCCGACGCCCTCGGCGCGGTCGGCAAACCCATGCTGCGCGTCCACACCGCGGGCTCCGTCGGCGGTTCGACCGCGCTCGTCGCCACGAACCTGATCGCGGGCCGCGTCCACGGCACCGTACTGACCCTCGCCTACGAGAAGCAGTCCGAGTCGAACGCCATGTGGGGCCTGTCCCTGCCGATCCCCTTCCAGCAACCCCTGCTCGCCGGAGCGGGCGGTTTCTTCGCCCCGCACGTGCGCGCCTACATGCGGCGCACCGGCGCGCCCGACACGGTCGGCTCCCTGGTCGCGTACAAGGACCGCCGCAACGCGCTCAAGAACCCGTACGCGCATCTGCACGAGCACGACATCACGCTGGAGAAGGTCCAGGCCTCGCCGATGCTCTGGGACCCGATCCGCTACTCGGAGACCTGCCCGTCCTCCGACGGCGCCTGCGCGATGGTCCTCACCGACCGGGCGGGCGCGGCCCGTTCGCCGCGGCCGGCCGCCTGGATGCACGGCGGTGCGATGCGCAGCGAACCGACGCTCTTCGCGGGCAAGGACTTCGTCTCGCCACAGGCCGGCAAGGACTGCGCGGCCGACGTGTACCGGCAGGCGGGCATCGCGGACCCCCGCCGGGACATCGACGCGGTCGAGATGTACGTCCCGTTCTCCTGGTACGAGCCGATGTGGCTGGAGAATCTGGGCTTCGCCGACGAGGGCGAGGGCTGGAAGCTCACCGAGTCCGGGGTCACGGAACTGGACGGCGACCTTCCGGTGAACATGTCGGGCGGGGTGCTCTCCACCAACCCCATCGGGGCCTCCGGGATGATCCGCTTCGCCGAAGCCGCACTCCAGGTGCGTGGCCAGGCCGGAGAACACCAGGTCGACGGCGCCCGCCGGGTCCTCGGGCACGCCTACGGCGGCGGCTCCCAGTTCTTCTCGATGTGGCTGGTCGGAGCCGAGCCGCCCACCTCCTGAACTGTCCTTCTTACGTGGCCTGTGCGCGGCAGGTGCCGAAAGCTAGGCTGGCCGCGGACGACGAACCGGGAGGAGCACGGACGTGGCCGAGAGCACCATCCAGCAGCACCCGCTCGCGGGCTGGGACAAGCCGGAGCTTGACCTCAGCAGCGCCGACTGGCATTCGAGCAGCCGTGGGCGGGGGGATGTCCAGATCGCCTTTGTCGAGGGTTTCATCGCGATGCGCAACAGCGGCCGCCCGGAAAGCCCGTCCTTGATCTTCACGCCCGCGGAGTGGGGCGCGTTCGTGTCGGGGGCGCGGGAGGGGGAGTTCGACCTCACCTGAGATCCGGCCTCGGCCGGGATCCGACCTGACTCACGAGTCGACCCCCTGAGGGAATCGGCCCGGTGTGAGCTCCGGTCGCCGGCTGAGGAGGGGGAGTTTCCCGTCCCTTTTTCCGGACACGCGATCTTCGACCCCTTCCTGGGGTCCTGCCTGAGCGAGGCCGGCCACAGGAAGCGGAAGAAGACGTTCCGGAGGCGAGATTCCCATGAACACCCACGGGACGCCGTCGAACGGCTCAACGCACGGGCCGCCCAGGTTCCGACCGTCCAGGTGCTGTCGTGGACCGAGGGCGCCGAACCCGTCGTACGCCAGGAACCGTTCGTACGCCAGGAACTGCTCGTACGGCAGGAACCGCTCGTACGGCACGAATCAATGCGGCGGCAGGAACCGTTCGTACGCCAAGACCCCTCCGCAGGTCAGGGGCCCGCATATGACGGGTCGACCCTCGCGCCGACCCTTGCCCGCGCCGCCATCGCCTTTCTCGCGAGCACCGACCGGCAGCGGTTGCGCGCCTGCCACGCACCGCGCTGTGTGCGCTACTTCCTCAAGGACCACCCGCGCCAGGAGTGGTGCGAACCCTCGTACGGAAACCGTGCCCGTGTCGCCCGCCACCACGAGCGGCACAAGAAAACGGCATAACCTCCTGGCATGAGCGGAGCGAGCGGTGGAACGGGCGCGGAACGTGACCTCGGTCGGCTGCTGAGCGGTATGGAACCCGCCCTGCACCCCGGCCGCTACGTCTTCACCGCCGTCCCCGGCAGCACGGCACCCCCTGGTCTCTCACCCGTCGTCACCGTCGTCGAGGACGAGGGCCTCACCCTCGTCGTCGAACAGGAGGACGCCGACAGGGCACGTCTGACCTACGACTACGTGGCCGGGTGGATCACTCTGCGCATCCACTCGGCGCTGGACGCCGTCGGGCTCACGGCCGCCGTCGCCCAGGCACTCGCCGCAGAGGGTCTGAGCTGCAACGTCGTCGCGGGCTTCCACCACGACCACCTCTTCGTCCCGCACGAGCGGGCCGCCGAGGCCGTGACCCTGCTGGAACAGCTGGCCGAACGCTCCGGTCGGTAACGGCCGGACCGGCCCGTGGCACTCGCCCCCGGCGTACGCTGAGGTGCCTGTAAGCCACGGTGCGCACCGTCTCCCCGCGTCGGCCGCACCACCGTGGCAGGGGGTGCGTCATGGGGCGGCAGGGCATGCGGAGCAGCGGAACGCTCTTCGAGCGCGAGATGGAACTCGCCGCGGTGGACGAGGCGTTGGGCGAGGTGACCGGGCTGCGCACGGGCACCTACGGACTTGGCCCGGACCCCCTCGGACTCCGTGCGACCGCCACCGGGGCTCACCCGGACACCCCCGAGCCCCCTCAGCCGCAGCGAACGGCTCATGAACCGCACCGCGAAGCCACCGAACGTCACCGCGAAGGCACCGAAGCGCACCGGCCCGGCACCGAGCCGCACCGCGAAGGCGCCGAGGCGCACCGGCCAGGCACCGAACGTCACCGGCCAGGCGCCGAGCCGCACCGCAAAGGCATGTGGCCCCGTCGAAAAGGCGCCGCGCCGCAACGGGACACCACCTCTCCCAGGAACACCACCTCTCCCGGGAGCACCACCCCTCCCAGGAGCACCGCCCCTCTCAGAGACGGCGCCGAGCCGCCCGACCGGCCCCGGGGCGGGCTGCTCGCCTTCGCCGGACGGGCCGGTATCGGCAAGACGAGCCTCCTCGCCGAAGTGCGCAGGCGCGCCGAGGCCATGGGCTGCACGGTCCTGTCCGCACGAGGCGGCGACCAGGAACAGCGCGTCGCCTTCCACGTCGCACGCCAACTCCTCCAACCCCAGCTCGCGGGCGTCCCGGAGGCCGAACTCCGTACCTCGCTGGGCAGTTGGTACGCCATCGTCGGACCCGCGCTCGGCCTGTGCGCTACCACGGAGGGCTCGCCGCCCGACCAGCAGGGCCTGCGCGACGGCCTCGACTGGGTCCTCACCCATCTCGCCGTGCGCCGGGCCCCGATGGTGCTCGTCCTCGACGACGCGCACTGGGCCGACCCCGAGTCGCTGCAGTGGCTCGCCGCGTTCGCGCCCCGCGCCGAACAACTGCCCCTGCTCCTCGTCGTCGCCTACCGTCCCGACGAACTCCCGGACCACGCCGAGGCGTTCAGAGGTCTGCCCGGCCGTGCGGGCGGGCGCCCCCTCGACCTGGAACCGCTGAGCGCCGACGCCGTCGCCCGCCTGGTCCGCGAGAGCCTCGGCACGCGGGCCGACGACGCGTTCTGCCGTGAGTGCTGGGCCGTCACCGCGGGCAACCCGTTCGAGACCGTCGAACTCACCGCGAAGGTACGCGACCGCGGCCTGACCCCGACCGAACCCGGCGCGCACCTGCTGCGCGACCTGGCCGCCGCGGTCAAGGGCAGTGGCCTCGTCGCCCGCCTCGAACGCCTGGGCACCTCCACCGTCCGCTTCGCCTGGGCCTGCGCCCTCCTCGGCACCGAGATCTCCCCGACGCTCGCCACGGCCGTGGCGGGCCTCGGCTCCGAGGAGGCGGCCGACGCGGCGGACGCCCTGCGCGACGCCCGTATCCTCACCGGCGCCGGGACGGGCGAGGGCCCTCTCGAATTCGTCCACCCGCTCATCGCCACCGCCGTCTACCGGGCCATCCCCGGCAGCTTCCGGGTCGCCCTGCACGGACAGGCCGCCTGGTGCGTCATCGACGCGGGGCTCGGCCCGTCCGCCGCCGCCCGCCACCTCATGGAGACCCACCCCGACGGTGACACCTGGGTCGTCCAGCAACTGCGGGCCGCCGCCCGCGAGACCCTGCGCGCCGGAGCACCCGACGCCGCGCGCCGCCACCTGGCCCGCGCCCTGCGGGAACCCCCGCCCCTCGCGGAACGCGCAGCCGTCCTCTACGAACTCGGCTGCGCCTCCCTGCTCACCGAACCGGCGACCACCGTCAACCATCTGCGGGCCGCCCTCGAAGAGCCGATCGACGACCCCGGACTGCGCCACAACATCGTCTACCGGCTCTCCCAGGTCCTCGCCCACAGCGACCGGCTCGGCGAGGCCTCCGACACCCTCGCCCGCGAGATCAAGGTGACCGGGGACGTACGCGTACGACTGCGGATGCAGTCGGAACAGTTCATGTGGGACGCCTTCCGCGCCGACGAACCCGAATCACCGGCCCGCTCCCGCCGGCTGGCCCGGCTCGCCGACCGCCTCACCGGCCGCGACCTCACCGAACGCTATGTGATCGGCCTGCGCGCCTGGGACGCCACCCTGCGCGGCGAACCCGCCCACATCGCCGTCCACCACGCGGAGCGCGCCCTGGCCGGCGGCTTCGGCTGGGCCGAGGCCGACCGCGGATTCGAGGTGCCCGTCCTCGTCGCCCTCACTTTCATGTACGCCGACCGGCCGGGGCGCACCGAGGAACTGTTCGCCGCCGGGATCGCCGACTTCGAACGGCAGGGCTGGCACGGCGCCCACCTCTCCTTCGGCTACACCCTGCTGGCGTACGTACGCTTCCGCCGGGGCCGGCTCGCCGAGGCCGAGGACTTCGTCCGCGCGGGGCTCAGGCTCGCCGAGCGGGTCGGCCCCGGCACCCCGGCCCACTGGTACGCGGTCGGCATCCTCGTCGAGGTCCTCCTCGCCCGCGGCCGGCTCACCGAGGCCACGCAGCTCGCCGAGGACCACGCCTTCGAGGAGCCGTTCCCCGCCGCCGTGGTCTTCCCCGACTCCCAGACCGTGCACGGTGAGCTGCTGCTGGCCAGGGGCCTGGCGAAGGACGCCGCCGCCGAACTCGCCGCGGCCGGGCGCCGCCTCAACCCGCGCGGCATGCGCAACCCCGCCTGGTGCCCGTGGCAGCTGCACCTGGCCCGCGCCGAGAGCCACGACGCCCCGGAACGGGCCGTGGCCACGGCGGCCGACGCGGTGCGGCGGGCCCGGCTGTACGGAGCGCCGTCGGCGGTCGGCCAGGCGCTGCGCGCGGCGGCCGACGTCTCCTCGGGACTGGCCCGCGTCAACCTCCTGGAGGAGGCCGTCGACCATCTGGAGCGCTCCCCGGCAGCGTACGAACTGGCCTGCGCGCTGGTCGCCCTCGGCGCCGAGCTGCGCCGCGGCAGCCGTCCCGGAGAGGCCGCCGAGCACCTCTACCGGGGGCTCGACGCGGCCGTGCAGTGCGGCGCCGACGGACTGGCCGAGGCGGCACGCGACGAACTGCAGGCCGCCGGGCTGCGGCCCCGCCGCCTGCACAGCGCGGAGACGGACACGCTCACCGCCCGGGAGTGCGCGGTCGCGGAACTGGCCGTGCGGGGCCTCACCACGGCGGCCATCGCCGAACAGCTCCACACGGAGGAGACGACGGTGGTACGGCTGCTGTCGGCGGTGTACCGGAAGGTGGGAACGGAGCGCACGGGGCTCGGAGCGGCGCTGGGGACGGCGAGGAGGGAGAGCCCCGGCGCATAGGGGGCCGCTCGGCGATCCCTCCCGGGGATCCGTGCGTCTCCGGGTCCGTGGCCGCCGACCCCCCGGCCGTACGCCCTCCGATGCACGTACCATTGCGGCATGTCCTTCCTCCGCCGCCGTAGCGCCACTCCCGCCGGGCCAGACTTCGACGTTCTGGCCATGGATCCGGGCGACTGGCCGGGCAATCTCGGCGCGGGCCTGCTGCCCGCCCCCGATGGCAGCTGCCAGGGTGTGTTCCTGCGTTACGACCTGTTCGGCGGCCGCGGTCCGGCGATGATCATCGGCAATCTGCCGGAGGGCTCACCGGCCCGGGAGGTCGCCGAGGGAGAGGTCCCGTTCGAGGTGGCCCAGCTGCTGCAGGCGCTGGAGAACGACGAAGAGGTCGTCGTCACCGGAGCCGAGGACATGCCGGTCATGCAGGGTGACAACCTCCTCATCGTGCGCCGCCTGAAGCTCTCCGAGACGCGGATCTCCTGTGTGCAGTTCGACCGCAGCGACAAGGTCCTCGTGACGATCGCCGCCTGGGACCGCCCCATCACCGACGACCTGTACGCGCTGCTGAAGCCGCTGCCCGCGGAGCTGTTCCAGCAGGGCTGAACCTTCTCGCCAGGGGTCATGCCCTTTCGGTCACCCGCCCGGTGCGTCGATGAAGTGGAAGCCGGGGCGCGGGTGCATGAGGAAGTCGTGGTGGGAGATGTTCCACGCGTAGGCACCCGCCAGCCCGAACGCCACCCGGTCGCCCGCGCGCAACGCCGCCGCGGGGACGTTCCTGGCCAGGACGTCCTTCGGCGTGCACAACTGGCCGGTCAGCGTGACCAGTTCGCCTCGGGCGGCCGGCCGGACCCACGGATGCGGCCAGTCCTCCACCGTCAGCAGGGTGCAGGGCTGGTCGTGCCCCTTGGTCGCCGGAGTGCGCAGGTGGTGCGTGCCGCCGCGCACCACCGCGAACTCCTCGCCGTGACTCGGCTTCACGTCCAGGACTTCGGTGGCGTACCAGCCGCAGTACGCCGTCAGGGCCCGCCCGGGTTCGACACGCACCACCAGATCCGGGTGCCGCGACAGGAGCCGGGCGAGCCCGGCACCGTACGCGACCCAGTCGAAGCGCTCGTCGGGGGCCGTGTAGTCGACCGTCATGCCCCCGCCGACGTTGACCTCCGCCGGCCGGACCCCGTGCCGCTCCGAGAGCCGGACGGCCCACTCCACGACGGACTCGGCCACCGCGAACTGCTCGGGAGCCCGGAGTCCGCTCGCCAGATGGGCGTGCACACCCTTGAGTTCGAGCTGCGGGTATGTGTCATCGGTGAGCAGACCCATGACCGTGTCCGCCTGGGCCGGGTCCAGGCCGAAGGGGGAGGGACGCCCGCCCATGGCGAGGGAACTCGCCGCCAACGAGCCCGCGGCCACCGGGAGGTTGAAGCGCGGCAGCACGCCCACCCGGCCGGCGGGCAGCACCCGCCGGGCCAGTTCGGCCAGCATGTGCAGCTCGTACTCGCTCTCCACATGGAAACGCTCCACGCCCAGCTCCAGCGCGGCGACGATCTCGGCGGGGGTCTTGCCGGGCCCGCCGAAGGCCAGCGGGCGGCCCGGCACCGCCTGGGCGACATGGGCGAGTTCACCGCCCGAGGCGACCTCGTAGCCGTCCACGTACGCACTCAGCGCGGCCAGGATCTCCGGCTCCGGGTTGGCCTTCGCCGCGTAGTACAGCTCGACGCGCTCGGGCAGTGAGGCTCGCACGGCCGCCGCGTGCGCGCGCAGCGCCGCCAAGTCGTAGAGGTAGGCGGGGAGTTCGCCGGAGGGCAGGGAGAGCACCCGGTTCCGTACGGCGTCGGTGGGATCGGTCATCGGGTGCCCCCGGTAGCGGCAGCGGCATCGGTTGATGCAGTGATCGGCTCGCCGAGGGGCGAGGGCAGCCGGACGTATCCGGCCTCGCGGTCGGCCTTGCGCTCCCAGCGGGTCAGCAGGTTCGCCTTGGCGGGCAGGGGCACGCCCGCGAGCAGCGCGGCCAGCGGCGGCGGGCAGCCGTAGCGGTCGGCGTACGTCCTCAGGGCGCCCCGGACCTCGGCCCACAACGCGGCCTCGGCACGGGGGTGCAGATCGGCGAGGGCCGCGAGCAGCTCGGCGACGTGGTTCACGAGCAGGCAGTAGACGATCCGGTCCCAGCCGCGCTGCGCGTCGTACGTCATCGGGCCCGCGACCTCGGGCGGCAGCGAGGCGAGGGTCCCGGCGTGCCGCTCGGGCAGCAGCTTGGTGCCCTCCAGGTCACGGAAGAGGACCTGGGCGGGCATGCCGTCGCCGTCGACGCAGATCAGCACGTTCTGCAGATGGGGTTCCAGTACGAGGCCGTGGTCGAAGTAGGCGGCGAGTACGGGCGGCACGAGGAGCCGCAGGTAGGCGGCCCACCAGTCGAGTGCGGCCCGAGGCCCGGCCCCGTCGAGGAGCCGGGAGATGTGCGCGGCACCGGTGGGGTACTCGTCCGCCACGGCGCCCGCGAGCAGCGGGGTGGTGCCGGGCAGGAGCCGGTGGGCCAGGCCCTCGCGGACGATGACGCCGAAGCCTTCGAGCAGGTCGCGGTCCGGTGTCCCGTCGGGGCCCGCCAGGGCGAGACTGCGGTAGGCGGGCTCGCGGAGCACCGCGCTGCCGGGGAACCGTTCGGCCAGGTCGGCCAGTACCGGACCCAGCACCCGGGTGAGCGCGACGGCGCCGGACAGTTCGTAACTGGCGTTCTTGCGCAGGCAGTTGGTGATCCTGATGTTCAGGCTGAACTTCAGGAACGACTCACCGTCGTACAGGGTCCGGACGGAGGCGGTGGCGGCGAACGGCCTGCCGGCCTGCCCGAGGTCGAGGACGTCCCCGCGCCCGAGAGCCGCGCGCAGCGCCGGGTGCTCGCGCAGCATGTCGTACTGCCAGGGGTGCGCGGGCAGCAGCCGGTAGCCCTCGGGGAGGGAGGCGGGTGCGGTCAGCCGGTCGAGTGCGTCCAGGGCGCCGGGCTCCGCGGACTCCTCCGCGATCAGGTGTGCGCGCACGGCGAGGTGCCGCAGCGGGAAGGCCGCGGCGGCCTCAGGCGCGTAGGCGGGCCAGGAGTCGGCGTCCCCGGTGCGGGCCTTGGGCGTGGGGTGGAAGCGGTGCCCGAACAGCAGCGACTGCTCGGAGTCGAGATAGGCGGCGACGGGCGTGTCCGCCGCTGCCGGGCCGGTCCCGCGCCGAACGCGCTGAGCCCCGGTCCGTACGGCGAAGGACGCGGCGATGCTCCGGTGGCTGGAGTCGATCTGGTCGAGGAACTCCTCGTTGCGCACGCCGGTCCGCAGGGACAGTTCGTCCTGTGTGTGCTCCGCCAGTCGCCGCCAGTCGATCTCGCTCCAGTCGCCGTCGGCCGTCCGCTCACTCACCGGTCCGCTGAAGCGATGTGCGCCGAGCATCGACGTGCGGCGCAACGCGACCCGCAGCAGCACACCGCGGCGGGGCAGCCGCAGCAGCAGATGGCGGTCGGTGAGGGCGGTCTGGTGTTCGGGGGCCGACACCTCGCGCACCAGGCAGTTGAGGAGCGTGTGCGCCACGACCTCGTCCGCGCTGGGGAGTTGACCCTGTGGCGCGGGATCGGGAGCGGGGCCGGTGGTGCGGCGGGGTGCGTCGAGGGAGGTGCTACCGAGGGTCTCGGTCAGCGAGGGCATGTGCGGCTCCAGCAAGTGCGAAGAGAGCGAAGAACGGTCGCGCGTCGAAAGATCCTGGCGTGGGCGGCGGAGGGGGCCGGCAGCGTCGGGCCTCACCCCTCATGACGAAGTCCCGACGCTGCGCAGGTAGTTGGGTCCGCTGGTGTAGTGCTTGTTGATGTCCGCCGCGCCCGAGCGTTCCTTGGTGAGGAGCGTTCCGGCGGTGACCATGGCCTTGACCGGCAGGCGCGGCGCGTCGAGCACCTGGGCCCGCAGCACGGCACCGGGCTCGCCCGCTCCCGTACCGAGCCGTTCGATCGCCTCGGCGAGCCGGTCGCGCACGAGCCTCAACAGCACCGGAAGGGGTGCCCGACCGTGCCCCGCCAGCCCGAAGGCGTAGGCCCCCGCGCACAGATGGACCGTAATGGTGGTGAACAGGTCGACAACCGGCCCGTCTCCCTCGGTGAAGGTCCTGACGTCGTCGAAGCCGGCGGGTCCCGGCGCCTCGGTCCCCAGCCGCTCGCGCAGCCGTACGGTGTTGATGCGCGGCCCGTCGTTGTCCTTCAGCAGCAGCCGCAGCCGGGTACGGCCGTCCTGCCGCCGGTCCAGCACCAGTGAGATGTTCTGCTGGTGCGACTCAAGCGCTATCCCGTACCCGAACAGGGTGGTCTGCCAGTCGAAGAGCAGGGTGAGGCATGCGTCCAGCAGTCCGAGGACGTCACCGGCGTAGAAACGGTCGGCCAGATGGTCGACGACCAGCAGTCCGCCGGGTGCTTCGGCCAGGAGCGCGGCCATGGGTACGACGACGGAGTCCTGGAGGCCGTCGGGGTACCGCCGGAACAGCGCGCCGAGCAGTTCGTGCCCGGCATGCGCGTACACGGTCTCGTCGGCGTGCAGGATCGTGCTCGCGAAGCGCGGTTCGCGGTCGATGATCCGCTCGATCAGACGTTGTCCCGCGGCCCCGTCGAGGAGGGTGCCGGGTTTGATGGTCCGCCGGTTGCGCAGGCCCAGTGTGGCGGTGGCCAGAGGGAGTTTGATGTGCAGGAACGGCTGCGCGGACAGGGCCACGGTACGCATCGACAGGGTCGGCACGGCTTCGAGGTAAGCCCGGTCGGCGAGCACGGACCGCTCGGACAGCCCGGTGGCGCGCAGGGCCCCTTCCAGTGCGGGCCCGACAGTCAACGGGTGTACGGGCAGGGCCACATGCGTGCTGTCGAGTCCCGTCAGTCCGAGTCGTGCGGGGGTGGGCCAGCCGTCCGGCGGAGTCCCGGTGACCGCGTCCCGTGGCAGCGCGATCCAGCGCAGGGCGAAACGTGGCGCCAACTCCGGCGCGTACGCGCGCAGTTGCCGCTCGTCCAAGCCGGAGCGGCCGCGTGCGGTGGGGTAGACGGGGTGGTCCAGGTGGGCGGCGAGGGTGTCGTACGCCAGCGCTGCGGACATGCCCGACCAACGTGCGGGCGCAGGCCCATGACGGTCGGTCAGCTCTTTGGTCACCTCGTCGCGGACCGCCGTGTGCAGCCGCATGGTGGCCAGTGTCTGACGGCACTCCTCGGCGAACACGTCGAAGCCGTCCCGGTCGAGGGGATCCGCGAGGTCGCGCAGGGCGGCGAGGATCGTGTCGCACGACCGGTAGGAGACGGACTCCTCGGAGGCACTGAACTCCCCAACAACCAGGGGAAGTCGGGCCGTGTACTCGCACTGGAAGCCGTCCTCGGTGACCGGCAGCAGAAGGGACTGCCCCTCGCCGGTGTCCCGTCGCAGCCAGGCGCCGTCCGGCCGGTGCACGAGCCTGCCGGACGAGCGCAGGCCGACGACGTCCTCGCGCAGCAGGGCGCCGAGTACCCGGATCACCAGCGCGCCCTGCGAGGCGTCGGCCTCCGCGCCACCGGCGCCGGTACCGGGGAGCGCACCGATCACGGCTGGATCTCCCACCGCTGCCCGGCCAGGAACCCGGCCACCGCCCTGTCCACGTCCGCCTGGACGGTCCCGGTCGCCCTCACCACGCCGAGGAAGTCGCGGTTGGTGCGGTACACCTCGTGCCGCTCACCGATCGCGCGCAGCGGCCGATAGGTCAACCGCACCCCGTCCGCGTCGAGTTCGGTCGCGGCGGGAGCCGCCGTCAGCGTTCCCGCGCTCTGTGCGCACGGGTAGTCCAGCCGGGCCACGCCGTCGCGCCGCTCACCGAGCGAGGCGGGCAGGGGCTCACCCAGATGAGTACGCAGAATGTGCTCGAAGAGCGGGATCTCCAGCAGACGGGCCAGCAGCAGATCGCACTGGTCGCCTATGGCACGGTAGTTGACCTCGATGATCCTCGCCCGTCCCTCGTGCACCACGAACTCGGTGTGACAGGCGCCGAAACCCACGCCGAGAGCGTCGAGTTGGGCGAGCACCTGGGCGACGACCGCTTCGGGGTGGGCCGCGACGAAGGTCAGCCGCTCCTCTATGAAGTACGGCGGCGGGGACAGCACGGTGTGGAAGCCGCCCAGGACGTGACGGACGCGACCGTCGCCGAGCGTCTCCAGGGTGTACAGCTCGCCCGGCAGAAACTCCTCGACTACCAGGGCGGCCCCGGGGCGCCGGCCCCGGATCTCCGCGCACCGGGCCACCAGTTCCCCGGGGTCCTCGACGCGTACGACGTCCTCGCTGGCCACACCCTCACGCGGCTTGACGACACACGGGTACGGCACGTCGAGAGCGGCCACGTCCGTGTCCTCGGCGACCTCCGCCGACCACACCGGGTCCGCGCCGGCGGACGCGAGACGGCGTCGCATCTCCGCCTTGTCCTTGGTGCGCAGGGCAACCCGCCAGTCCTTGCCCGGCAGACCGAAGTAGTCGGCGGCCAGTGCGGTCTGGGTCTGCAGATGATCACTGTTGGAGAAGACCGCGTCGGGGCGGCCGAGCGTCGAGATACAGGTGATGACGGAACGGAAGTCGCGGACGTCGCACTCCACGATCCTGGTCTGCGGATATACGCGCCGATGGGCGTCCGGCTGATCGGTGAGCACGGTCACGTCGAGACCGAGCCGTGCGGCGGCGGGCAGAAACCCCTCCGTGACGGAATCGGTGGGGTTGCGGGCAAGCAGATACATACGCACGCGGGGAGCAACTTCCGCTCGTGGGTGGGCGGGTGAGGACGAGCGGCCGACCGGTGAGCCGTGGTGAGGCAGGGCTCTGCCCGCGCAGGCGCGGCCTGTTCGGTCGCAGTCACATTAAGTGAATTCACGGTGGGCATGTTCTGTTTCTCTACCGGCCATGGAGGTGCTGTGACGTGCGCCTCCCTTGATCGTTGCTCAGGGGGTGTCGTCACGCACTGCTGTTAGCGATCTCTATACTAAGGTAAGGCTTACCTGCTTTTCTTGCTTTCCCCCTTGCGCACAGGAGTACCGATGACCGTGGCCCTGGAGACCGTGTCGACCGGTGCGCCCACGACCGTGTCCGGCCTGCTCGGCGACGCGTACCGGCAACTGGTCCAGGTGTGCCCGGCGTTGACGGCGCGTGTGGCGGACCCGGCGGCGGACTTCACCCGAACGGGCTTCAGCGGGGCGGAGTTGACGAAAGATCAGGGGGCCCTGGAGGCGTTCCTGTCGGCCGAGGACTCCCGTATCCGGGAGCGTTACGACCACGTCCCGCGCCGCGATGTCGCCGCCTCCCGTGCCCTGCACGACTACGCGTGGTCGGTCGGCCTGCTGATGAGCGGCGTCTGGTACCTCACCGGCCGGGTGCCGCGCGTCCGCCCCGAGGACGTACGGATCGACCTGTCGTCCGGCACGTTCGAGATCACCCCCGGACCGGACCTGGCCTGTCTGCCGGACGATTCGGCAGGCACGCTCCCCGGCGTCCTGACCGTCCCTCACGAGGAAGCACTGCGCGCGGAGTTGAGGGTCGCCGTCGCCGACCACATGGAGCCGCTGCTCTCCGCCATCGGCCCCTACATCCGCCGCGGACCACGCGCGCTGTGGGGCCTGGTCACCGACGACCTCGTCTCCGGCATCTGGTACCTGGGCCGCATGCTGGGCCGCGAACCGGACTCCGTGCGGGCCGCCACCGCACTCCTGCCCTCCGCCGTCACGCCCTTCCCCGGCGGCGCGGACTTCCGCCACCTCACCGGCGGCGACGGCCGGCAGCACCCGACCCGCACCCGGCTGGGCTGCTGCCTCTACTACACGATCCGCCCCGCCGAGGCATGCGCCACCTGCCCGCGCACCTGCGACGCCGAGCGGCTGCGCCGGATCGAGTCCTGAGACCCGGCGCAGCCTCCCCGCTCCGGCTCAGGGGGACGGCATCACCCGCACATCGGCGGCCCGTACGAACGCCACCCGGTGCCCGAACTGGATCTCGTAGTACATGTCCGAACCCCGCACCACCCGGTGCGGTGTCGTGTCGAAGGTCGGCGCGTAGAAGTACTCGCCCGGCACCTTGTCACCGACCGCGTACTTCTGCCCCGCGAGCAGCTTGTACGGCAGCGGCGAGACCGCCTGGACGGGCACACCCGCCGGGTACGCCTCCTTCTCCGGGTACGCGCGCCCGTACACGGGGATGTCCGCCGCCCCGGCCTTCGGGGTGAGGACGGCACCGGCCGCGTCCACCGCCGTCGGCTGCTTCGCCGGATTCCTGAACCAGGCCTTCTGACCGAGGTACCAGATCGCGGTCCAGTCGCCGTCGCGCCCGGCGACCGCGTACCGCTGCCCGGTGGACACCCGTGAGCCCAGGTCGTTCACGCCGGTCGTGGAGTCGCCACCGCCGGGCCGCAGACCGATGTCCTTGATCAGCGGGGCGTCCTCGCGCGGCTCGGTGTAGAGGCGTACGGCACTGGATCCATGGGCCGCGCAGGGCTCCGTCGCCGAGACGCAGCCGGTGAACACCGGTTTGTTCGTGGAGAACTTCGGCGCGATCGTCACCAGCCCGCCCTTCGGCCCGGCCGTGGCACGCAGCGGCTTGCCGAGCAGCGCGAAGTAGTGCTGCCAGTCCCAGTACGGGCCCGGGTCCGTGTGCATCCCCGGGATCGTCGCGGTCGTCGTGCCGGGCACGGTGTCGTGGCCGAGGATGTGCTGCCGGTCGAGCGGGATGCCGTACTTCTTGGCGAGGTACGTCACCAGTCGCGCCGACGACCGGTACATCGCCTCCGTGTACCAGGTGTCGGGCGCGGTCAGGAAACCCTCGTGCTCCAGGCCGATCGACTTCGCGTTGATGTACCAGTTGCCCGCGTGCCAGGCCACGTCCTTGGCCTTCACATGCTGGGCGATGTGCCCGTCGGTGGAGCGCAGGGTGTACTGCCACGACACATACGTCGGGTCCTGCACCATGTCGAGGACGCCGTCCCAGGCGCCCTCGGTGTCGTGGACGACGATGTACTTGATGCTCTGGGACTTCGGCCGGTCGCCCAGATCGTGGTTGCCGTAGTCACCGTCCCCGAACTCCTCGTACGGCGCCGGGATCCACTCGCAGGACACGGTCGACGGACACTCGGTGGTACCCGCGGCCGGCGCCCGCAGCCCCGCGGCCCTCAGCTGGGCCGTCGCCGGGCGCAACCGCGGCTGCGCGGCCAGCGTCATCCGCTGCCCGCCGTCCGTCGTGCGCTCCTCACCGCGGCGGATCACGTCGAAGACGTCGTCGGCGTACGTCGCCGCCGTCGCCGTGTCATCGGCACCCGAGTAGCGCGCCACCGCTCCGTACCAGTCGGCCGCGTCGTCGCTGAGCGGCTCGCCGAGCTGCTTCTGGGCCGCCGCCAGCAGCGCGGCGCCGCCCGCCACGTTCGCGGCGGCGTCCGTCCGCAGCCGCTCCGCGGGGATGCCGCTCAGCTCGGCGGCCGTCGTCAGCGTCTTGAGGCGGGCCGGGAGCTCGGCGTTCTCCGGCACCCGAGTGTCCGCACCCTGCGGGTCGGGAACCTCCGAGTCGGGCAGGCGGGCGCCGCGTGAGTCGTCGCCCCGCGGGTCCTCCGTACCGTCGCCGTGGTGCGAGGCCGCCGTCCGGGCGATCGCCGTCCGGGCGTCGGTCAGATGCATCGGGCCGTAGCCGCCCGTCACGCTCGGAGCCCCCTCGTGCGCGTCCCACCGGGACTGCAGGTACGAGACGGCCAGGAGCACGCTCTGCGGTACGTCGTACGCGTCGGCGGCGTTGGCGAAAGCATTCTGCAGATGCGCGGAGGGCAGGGAGGACGGCTGCGCGGAGGACGCGGGCGTCCAGCCGCCGTCGCCGTCGACGCCGCCGTCGTACGGGGCGGCACCGAGCAGAGGCAGCAGCAGCGCGGCCGAGGCGACGGCACCCGCGGTCCGGCGGGCACGTCTGTGCCGGGCGGAAGGGCTGGGGTCGGTGGGGGATCCTCGCAAAGCAGGCCTCCTGGGACGATCGGGCGTGACGGTGCGTACGGGGGCGGGTGTGCGTCAGTGGTACCGGCTGTCCGACGATCCGTCAATCATTCCCAGAGGCGGACGATTTCCCACGTCAGCGGTGGGAGTTCACCGATTTCGGTGCGGTGGCGACCCGGCCTGCGAGGCGTCAGTGGAGTGGACCTCTGGTGCCGAGGCGGTGGGAAGGGCTGCGAAAAATGGCAGCGGAAAAGTCCGCGGACACGATCCGCGGACACGAAGAAGGCCCGCGGTGCGCCCTGTCCCTGGGCGTACCGCGGGCCTTCGTCCCCGTCAGCGAGTACCGACCGCCGCGCGAACGGCCTTGCGGGCCATCTGGCAGTCGTCGTGCAGCCGCCTCAGCAGCAGCCGCTGTTCCTCACCGGACGGTGCGGCGCCCGGGTGGGCCGGTCCCGGTGCCGCCGGGGTGGCCTCGTGCATCGACCGCTGCACGGCCGTCTCGTACGTACGGATCTCCCTGGTCAGGACGAGCATCAGGTTCACCAGGAACGCGTCACGCGCCGCGGGTCCCGCCGACTGGGCCAGCTGGCTGATCTGCCGGCGGGCGACGGGCGCCTCCCCGAGGACCGCCCACAGCGTCGCCAGGTCGTACCCCGGCAGATACCAACCCGCGTGCTCCCAGTCCACCAGCACTGGACCGGCCGGTGACAGGAGCATGTTCGACAGGAGGGAATCGCCGTGACAGAACTGGCCCATACCCTGGCGGCCGGCCGAGTGCGCGATGCCGTGCACCAGTTTCTGCAGGTCACCCATATCGCGGTCGGTGAGCAGACCCAGCTCGTGATACCGGGAGATCCGCGCCGCGTAGTCCAGCGGGGCGTCGAACGTCCCCGCCGGCGGCCGCCACGCGTTCAGCCGGCAGATCGCGCCGAGCGCCGCCCTGATGTCCGCGCGGGGCGGGGCCTCCACCGGATGCCGGTTCAGCGCGGCCACCCGTCCCGGCATCCGCTCGATCACCAGGGTGCAGTTGTCCGGGTCCGCCGCGATCAGCCGGGGCACCCGCACGGGTGGCCGGTGCCGCACGAACGAGCGGTATGCCGCTATCTCGTGCCGGATCCGCTCGGTCCACACGGGGGAGTGGTCCAGTAAACACTTGGCGACCGCGGTGCTGCGCCCTGTCGTACCGACAAGGAGCACGGAGCGTCCGCTGCGGCGCAGCACCTGCACCGGAGCGAACTCCGGGCAGATCCGGTGCACCGACGCGATCGCCGTGCGCAGCTGGGCGCCCTGGGGGCCGGACAAGTCGAGTCTCCCGCTGAGCGGTGGCGTCCCGAGCCCCGGAATGCGCCGCGACCGGCCGCCGCCGAGCACGGGAGCCGCCGCGGGACGCGCGGGGTCGAGGTAGGGGCCGCCGCCGACCGGGCGGGCGTGCAGCGACCGGGGTGGGGCGGACACGGAGGACGATGCTGTGTACATGGGCGAAACAGATCCCTTCGTGTGCCGGCGAGTTGCCGCGCTACCCGCCCCGGTCGCGCCGGTACACCCTGGGGAATGTCCCTCGGTGACCGGGTCGGGGTGGCGCGTTCCTACCTGACACCCGGCGCCCACTGGCACACCATCTGGCGTGCCCTGGCGAACCCTGGCGAATAGTCGCTCAGCAACTGACAGACGGTTACTGTCAACTCAGCCGAGAACCTGGGGGCTTGACGTGAGCGGACAACCCAACACCCGACTTTCGGACCTGTTCGGCCTGGCCGGCTGGTCCAAGGGAGAACTCGCGAGGCTGGTCAACCGGCAGGCGGCGGCCATGGGCCACCCCCAGCTGGCGACGGACACCTCACGGGTGCGGCGGTGGATCGACACGGGAGAGATCCCGCGCGATCCGGTGCCGCGGGTACTGGCAGCACTGTTCACCGAGCGTCTCGGCCGTGTCGTGACCATCGAGGATCTCGGTCTGGTCCGGCACGGGCGTACGGGAAAACGGCCGGGCGGCGGGAGTGCTGAACATCCCGACGGTGTGCCGTGGGCGCCCGAGCGGACTGCCGCGGTCCTCACCGAATTCACGGGAATGGACCTCATGCTCAACCGACGCGGCTTGGTGGGCGCGGGCGCCGCGCTCGCCGCAGGATCCGCAATCAGCAGTTCCATGCACGAGTGGCTGCACACCGACCCGGCCCTGGTGGCCGACGCCCCTGAAACCGACAATCCCCTGCACGCCGACCCCGCCGGGTTCGACCGTTACGAGGCCGCCCCCATCGGGTCGCAGGAGATCGAGGAACTGGAGCGCTCGGTCGAGGTGTTCCGGGCCTGGGACGCGGCCCGCGGTGGCGGCCTGCAGAGAAAGGCTGTCGTAGGACAGCTCAACGAAGTGGGAGGCATGCTCTCCTACCGGCACCCCGACCATCTGCAGCGGCGCCTGTGGGGCGTCGCCGCCAACCTCGCGGTGCTCGCGGGCTGGATGTCGCACGACGTCGGCCTGGAGCCCACGGCTCAGAAGTACTTCATCATCGCCGCGCACGCGGCCCGGGAAGGCGGTGACCGGCCCCGTGCGGGCGAGGCGCTCTCCCGGGCGGCCCGCCAGATGGTGCACCTGGGCCGGCCCGACGACGCGCTCGACCTCATGAATCTCGCCAAGTCGGGATCGGGCGACGAGGTCCTGCCGCGTACGCAGGCCATGCTCTACACCATCGAGGCCTGGGCGCAGGCGTCACTGGGCAAGGGCCAGGCCATGCGGCGCACCCTGGGCGAGGCGGAGGACCTCTTCGTCTCGGACAAGGGCGACGTGCCGCCGCCGAGCTGGATGCAGCTCTTCGACGAGGCGGACATGCACGGGATGCAGGCCCTGGCGTACCGGACGCTGGCGGAGCACGACCCGGCCGCGGCCGCCGTCGCGCAGCGCCACGCCAAGGAGGCCCTGGCGCTGCGGGAGAAGGGCCGGGACCGGTCGAAGATCTTCGACCATCTCTCGCTCGCCTCCGCCTGCTTCATCGCCGACGACCCCGAACAGGCCGACCGGTACGCACGCCTGGCCCTGACGTCGATGGGGTCGAACTCGTCCCATCGCACGTGGGACCGGCTCCGGGAGATGTACCGGCTGACGGGGCAGTACTCCAGCTATCCGAAGATCCACGAGCTGCGTGAGGAGATCAAACTGTCGCTGCCCAAGGGCTCGTTGAAGCCGAAAGGCAACAACACCGCGCGCGCATAAGGGGTTTGTGCACGGAAAGCGACACCGACACCGTTACCAACACCGACGACCCGGGCCGCCCGCCTCAGGCTTCCTCAGGTGGTGACCCGGGCGACGAGTACGCAGGCGTCGTCCTCGCGTTCCGTCTCCCCGAACTCCTCCACCACGGTCCGTACGCAGTCCTGTGCGCTGCGGGCCTCCTGGAAGCGGGGGGCCAGATCGAGGAGGCGGCTGACGTCCGCGGTGCTCTCCACCGTCCCGGTCGCGTCCGGGCGGGCGCATCCCCACCGTGCGGGGACCAGTCCGTCGGTGTGCAGGAGGAGCAGGTCGCCCGGTTCGAGGGGCACTTCGGCCTGCCCGTAGACGGCACCCGAGGTGGCGCCGAGCAGGACGCCGTCGGGCGGAGCCAGCATGCGCCCCGTCCCGTTGCGGAACAGCAGCGGGGCGGGGTGTCCTGCCTGCGCCCAGACGAGGGTCCGGCTCTGCGGCCGGTAGCGGCAGCACACCGCGCTGCCCAGGGCGGGCTGGACGGACGCGTCGAGTAACTGGTTGAGCCAGGCCATGAGCTGGCCGGGTTCGGTGCCCGCCACGGCCATGCCGCGCAGCGCGCCGAGCAGCATCGCCATGCCCGAGGTGACGGCGACCCCGTGCCCGGTGAGGTCGCCGACGCTCAACAGCGTCTGTCCGTCGGGCATGTCGAGGGCGTCGTACCAGTTGCCGCCGATCAGTGAGCTGGTCGTGGCGGGCAGATAGCGCGCGGCCAGGTCCAGTGTCCCCGGGCCCTGTCGTGGGAGGGTCGGGGATCCGCGCCACGGCGGCAGGACGGCTTCCTGCAGCTCGACCGCGAGGCGGCGTTCGGTCTGTGCGGTCTGCCGTTCACGCTGCAGCGAGTCATGGGTCTCGCTGACGGTCCGCTGGCTGCGGCGCAGTTCGCTGACGTCCCGCAGGACGGCCCACATCGAGGCGGTGCTGCCGTCCGTGTCCAGCACGGGCTCGCCCATCATGTGCACGGTCCGTACGCCGCCGTCGGGCCGGACCATGCGGAACTCCCCGTCGATCGGCTTGCCGTCGATCAGACAGTCCGTGACCATCGAGGTCAGCCTCGGCCGGTCGTCGTCGAGGACGACCGAGGGCAGCTCGTCGAGGGTGAGCGGGGGAGCGGCGGGGTCCCTGCCGAGGATCTGGTACAGCTCACCCGACCAGGTCGCCTCGTCCGTCAGCAGGTTCCACTCGGCGCTGCCGACCCGGCTGATCAGCGAGCCGCGCCCGGGGGACGCGGGCGGCACGGTCCGGGTGACGGGGGGTGCCGCTGCCTGCTCGGCGGGCGCGGTCGCGGGGCCGTCCCTCAACTGGGACAAGTGCGCGTCGAGGTCGTCGAGCTGATGTACGGCCAGGTCGCACAGGGCGCGCTGCCAGCGCCCCTCCGGGTCCGTGCGGTCGGCGGGCGCGTCGCGTCGTACGGCGTCCATGTCGCCCCGGAGCCGGCGCGTCTGCGAGATGAGCGCGTCGACCGGGCCGCGCGGAGGCGGCTGGGCGGCAGGGTGGTCCGCCGAGAGATGGGACGGCATGACGTACTCCGATACAGGCACGGTACGACCAAGGCAGAGGGAAGGACCGTTACGACTGTTGCACAGCCTGCGACGCGCTGTAAGGGATTCGGCAACACACGACAGGGTGGTGCCCCGGGCACGTGCCACCGTCCTGCTGGGGGAGCTGACCGGGACGAATCCGGTACGCGGATCGACGGTCGGCCCGTACTCAACACGGGCGAGCCGAAGGGGTGCGACTCACGTGCGACTCACGCGCGACTCCTGTGCGCTGCACGCCTGACCCACCCCCGCCAGCCGCAGCACGGCATCGAGACCCCGGGACGCGCCCGGAGCGGCTCCGGCGGGCAGCACATAGGCGCGGAGCCCGGCGCCCGCCGCCCCGCCGTCCTTCGCCGGATGGTCGCCCACCATCAGCGTCTCGGCCGGCGCGACCCCCAGTTCGCGGCAGGCGTGCCCGAAGAGCGCCGGGTCGGGCTTCTCCGTGCCGTACGCGTAGGAGTGCACCCACGACGTGAAATGCCGGTCGAGCCCGTGGTGCGCGAACGTCGC
This sequence comes from Streptomyces dioscori, assembly GCF_003024195.1. GTDB lineage: Bacteria > Actinomycetota > Actinomycetes > Streptomycetales > Streptomycetaceae > Streptomyces > Streptomyces dioscori. Next base: position 158,067 of record NZ_KZ679047.1, on the reverse strand, counting down.
CCGCAGGTCCCAGCCCACGTCGCTGACCACGCCGAGCGCGATCCCCTCGTCGGTCAGCCGTGCGAGCGTGGACCGTGTGTCCGCGTACGGCACCCAGTGCTCGGGTGCCTGCAACTGCGCGTAGAGCGCTTCCGCGTGCGGGGCGAGGTCCCGTACCGACGCGTACCAGGTGGTGAACGCGTGCCGGTGCGCGCGCGAGGACACATCGCGCCCGCGCTGCGCCTCGACGACGTCCGGGTCGGTCAGCCCCGTCTCCAGCCCGTTCAAAAACTCGTCCATCTCCCGCTCGCCGACCGGGCGTCGGAGCGCGGCACGGATCCGGTCCGCGTACGAGCCCATCTGGAAGAGCGTGCCGCCGAAGTCGAACAGCACCGCCCGGACGGGGGACGGGCCCTGCGTGGAGGGCGTGGCGCGCAAGGGGCCCTCGGGGCCGCAGACCGGGAGTGGGGAGCGAGTCATCCGGTCTTCCTAGCCGCTCCGCGCGGTGCGGGCAATGCCCGTGCCGGGCTCGACGCCCGCCGGTGCGTGGCAGGTCAGTACCGCTGGGCCTGGGACAGTTTCGACGTCAGGGCCGGTTCGGCGGGCTTGCGGCTCACGGCGAGCGGCTGGGCGCGTTCGCCGGGAGCGAGGTCCTCCGCGCCGACGTACCTGGTCTCCACCGTCTTGCCGGAGGAGTCGAGGAAATCGACCCGCGCGGCGTACGAGGCCTTGCTGTCGGTCTTGTTGGTGATGTTCACCAGGACGACGAGCAGGCCCCCGGTCCCGGACCGGGGCTTGCCGGTCATGGAGACGTCCGACATGGCGTTTCCCTGACCGTCGACGTCCTTGAGCGCCTTCTGCGCGGCCTGGTTGGCCCGCTCCGCCTCCGCCGACACGGACGCCTCGAAGGAGGAGGCCGCGGCCGAGGCGGACGACGCCGCCGCGGAGGCCGCGGCGCGCGCCGACTCGACGACCGACTCCTTCATGGAGGGGGCCGTCCCCGAGAAGGACGCGGTGTCGGGAGGCGAGGGGCGTTCACTGAACGAGGGGGTGGAGGAGTCCGAGCCGCTGTCGGTGCTGCACGACGTGACGGCGCTCGCGACCGCGGCCAGGGCGGCCACCGCGACGACGGTCGAACGCGTGCGGCCCGGTGGGCGGGGCCCGCGGGGCCTGAGGGGCGGTGGTGTGTTCATCGAATGCTGTCCTCGCTGTCGCTGTCGCTGTCGCTGTCGCTGTCGCTGGCGATGAGCCGGAGAGGCCGGGGGGTCGAAATGCACTTTATGACGTGAATACCACTGAGGCATGCCGTGCGGGCCCGCAGGCCGGGGGTCCGTCCGAAAATGCCTCACCCGTTCTGCCGCACGGCTCGCCAGCACGTGATCCTTGGCGCAGCATGAGGGCATGGTCGGGTCGACCCGGATACGAGCGCTGCGCTGCGCGGCCTGGATCTGCGCGGTCCTGTGCGTCGCGGTCGTCGCGCTGACGGCCACCGCGCGCAGCACCGTACTGAGCGCGGGCTTCCACCGGTCGGTACTGGCCGACGAGCACGCGTACGACCGGCTCTACAACCAGGTGCTGGTCGACCCGCGGATCACGCCGGTCACCCGCGACCTGCTGGGACGGCTGCCGGTGCCCGAGGCCGTGCTGACCTCCAACCTCAAGACGGTCCTCCCGCCCGAGACCCTGCGCACGCTGACGGACCAGCAGATCGGGCACCTCGTCGACTACCTGCGCGGCGACAGGGACGACCTGCGGCTCTCCGTCGACCTGCGGCCCGTCATCGCCAACATCACCGGCCTGACCAGGGCGTACTTCGGCGACATGGTCGCCTCGCTCCAGGAACAGCAGGAACCGGACTTTCCGGCGTTCCTCGCCGACCTGAGGGACGCGGTGGGAGAGGTAGGCGCCGGACGGCCCCCGGAGGGCCTGCCGACGCTCGCCCTGACGAAGGCCCAGGCGGCCACCGCCGCCGACGCCCTGCTGCGGGCCGCCCCCGAGGACGTACGCGGCACGCTGCGCCCGGAGGTCACGGTCGCCCTGCAGAACGGCGACATCGCCACCGCCCTCGCCGCCGTCGGACCGGCGGCCTTCTCGGAGCGCACCCGCGCCGCCGCCGCCCGGCTGCGTACGGTCGCGGACGGCGGGACCTGGGACGTCGCCGCCGACCTCGAACTCGACGAGGTGCGGCAGGTCCGCGCGGCCACCCACCTCACGCTCGACGTCGTCGAACCCCTGGCCGCCGCCCTCGGCGTCGCGGCCCTCGCCGTACTCTGGTTCACCGGCCCCGACTCCCGGTCCCGGCGGCTGAGGCACCTCGGCTGGGCGCTCGCCGCCGGCGGACTGTGCACGGCGCTCGTCGCGCTCGTGATCCTGTGGACCGTGGGCCGCAGGCCGGTCGAGATCTCCGCGGGCTGGCCGGAGTCGGCGGCCCGGCTGCTCGACGACCTGCAGGCCACCGCCGTCGACCGCTTCCTCGCGGGCATGCTGACCGCCGCCCTCGTGCCGGTGGTGGCGGGCGCCCTCCTGATCGGCCTGGCGTGGGCGGCGGAGCGGCGCGAGACGCCGGTACGCGGATGGCGGCCGGGACTCTGGCCCGCGGCGGGCGCGACGGCCCTCGCCCTCGTGGGCGTCGCACTCGTGCCGATCGCCTTCTCCGACGACACCCCGCGCAGCTGCCAGGGCAGCCCGCACCTGTGCGACCGGCGGTACGACGAGGTCGCCCACCTCACCTCGCACAACGCCATGTCCACCACCGCCGACAAGTTCATCGGCCCCCTCCAGGACCCCCTCATCGCCGACCAGCTCGACGCCGGCGTACGGGGCCTGCAGCTCGACACCTACCGCTGGGAGCGCCCCGAGGAAGTCACCGACCGGCTCGACGAGTCGGACTTCCCGCCCGAGCTGCGCCGCCAGATCACCGCTGCCGTCCAGGGGCTCAACCCGCCGAGGCCGGGCCTGTGGCTCTGTCACTCCGTCTGCCGCGCGGGCGCGATCGAACTGGTGCCGACGCTGCGGCAGATCGGCGACTGGCTGCGGGCCAACCCGAGTGACGTCCTCACGCTGATCGTCCAGGACGCTCTCAGCGCCGAGGACACGGAGGCGGCGTTCGGTGAAGCGGGGCTGCGGGACCTGGTGTTCACCCCGGACGAGGACCCTGACCGGCCCTGGCCGACGCTCGGCGAGATGATCGACAGCGGCCGTCGCCTCGTGGTCTTCGCCGAGCGGGCCGACGGGCCGGCGCCCTGGTACCGCAACTTCTACCGGTACGCCATGGAGACGCCGTTCGCCTTCCGTTCCCCCGCCGAACTGAGCTGTGTCCCGCACCGCGGTGGCACGGGCAAGCGGCTGTTCCTGCTCAACCACTTCATCACCGCCGACGGCGGCAGCCGCCTCGACGCGGGCGCGATCAACACCCGCCAGGCCGTGCTGGACCGGGCGCACAAGTGTGAACGGGTGCGGGGTGCGCCGGTCAACTTCGTCGCCATCGACTACCTGACCGTCGGAGACGCGAAGGCCGCGGTGGACCGGCTCAACGCGGAACGCGACTGAGCCGGTCCGAACGCGACCGAGCAGGCCCGACCCGGTCGGAGTCGGTACCCGGTCGGATTCAGTACCGGAGCACTCCCGCGATGCCCTGCGCCTCCGCCAGCGTCCCGTCCGGGACGAAGCGGACCTGCGCGCCGGTGTCCAGGCACTGTTCGACGATCTCGTCCACGATGTCGTGCCGGGCGTCGAGATCGTCGCCGTCGGCCGGGACGAGATGGTCACCCCCGTCGTCGCGTACCGTCACGCGGTAGTTCTCCTCGACGGCCAGCAGGCCCACGCGGCCGGCGGTCGCGTTCTGCCAGACCTCGTCGACGCCCGCCGCGTAGGCCCGGCGGCCCTTGGCGCTCTCCAGCTCGGTCGTCACGGCGTCGATGCTCCTCAGGTCCTCGGCCGTGACCAGCGGACGGACCGCCTGCCACACCGCCTCGGCCCCGGCATGCCCGAGACCGCCGTGCGGCACGTGGACGGCTTCCCTGGTGACGTTGCCGACCTCGCCGAGGAGCGAGAGCGCGGCCTGTTCACCGGCGACGTACACGGGCCGCGGGTCGGAGCGCAGGACGGCGGCGAGGACGGTGTCCGCGTCCCGCATGAAGTGCCGTGTCTCCTCGTCGCGGAACGTGCTCGGCACATCGCCGACCCGTTCCTCGCGCTCGACGTCCTGCGGTTCGAGGCTCCGAGTCAGCGGGAACCCCGCCACGGCCGCCTCGGCCACCCGTTCTCCGCCGCCGCTCCACAGCGAGATCCGGTCGGCGGAGACCGTCAGTACCCAGAACGGGCTCTCGGCGGCCTGCGCGGCGACGAGATTGCGGGTGAGGAACGTGTCCGAGAGGACCACGCGCTCCGGAACGGTCCGGGCCAGCGACCACACCTGGTGCTCCCCGGGAGCCGCGAAGATCGCGAGGCCGTCCTCGGAGTGGCTCAGATCGACCTCCGCCAGCGCCTGTTCGAGCTGCTGGACGACATCCGTCCGCCGCTCACGGGTAACGGCGGGATCGGCTTCCAGCTGCTTCTTCGCCTCGGCCAGCACATTGCGCAGCCGGACGGGATCCTGCGCCTTGTCGGGCTCCCTGCGGTGGGTCGGCGTCAGCACCGACACCGCCGGGTAGGGCCGCGGGCGACGCAGCTCGGTGAGGGTGGCGGGGCTCAGAAGATGCTCCATAGATGCACCATATGACTGAAACGGCGGCGAGTCATTCGGAGGAATCCGGCCAGGCAAAAGGGGCAATTCGCTGTTAACGTCGCCGGGCAGTCGTCTCGCGTCTCCCTGCCACGCCCGAGGACACCCATGAGCCAGGCCGAGACCGGAACCGGGAGCGAGTCCCGGTCGCCCGCAGCCAAACTGACCCTGCCCACGCTGACCACGATGGTCGTCGGCTCCATGGTCGGCGCGGGCGTCTTCTCGCTGCCCCGCCGCTTCGGCCAGGAGACCGGCGTGGCCGGCGCGCTCATCGCGTGGGCGGTGGCCGGCACCGGCATGCTCATGCTGGCCTTCGTCTTCCAGCGGCTCGCGCTGCGCAGACCCGACCTCGACGCCGGTGTCTACGCCTACGCGAAGGCGGGCTTCGGCGAGTACCTGGGCTTCTTCGCCGCCTTCGGCTACTGGGCGAGCGCCTGCGTCGGCAACGTGACGTACTGGGTCCTCATCATGTCGACGGTCGGAGCGATCGCCCCGGCGCTCGGCGACGGCGACACGGTCCTCGCCATGCTGCTCTCCTCCGCGGGTCTGTGGGCGTTCTTCCTGCTCATCAGCCGCGGGGTCAAGGAGGCCGCGGCCATCAACCGGATCGTCACGGTCGCCAAGGTCGTACCCATCCTGGTCTTCGTCCTCATCGCGCTGTTCTGCCTCAAGCCCAGCGTCTTCGCCGAGAACTTCGCCGGAGCCGACTACGCAGGCTCCCTGTTCCAGCAGGTCAAGGGCACCATGCTGGCCACAGTCTTCGTGTTCCTGGGGGTGGAGGGCGCCAGCGTCTACTCCCGGCACGCCAAGCGCCGGGAGGACGTCGGACGCGCGACCGTCCTGGGCTTCCTGAGCGTCTTCGCGATCTTCGCCTCGGTCACCATCGTGTCGTACGGCATCCTGCCGATGAGCGAGATCGCCGAACTGCGGCAGCCGTCCATGGCGGGCGTCCTGGAGGAGGCGGTCGGCACCTGGGGCAAGGTGTTCGTCAGCGTCGGCCTGATCGTCTCCGTCCTCGGCGCCTACCTCGCCTGGACGCTGATGGCCGCCGAAGTGCTCTTCGTCGCCGCGAAGGACGAGGACATGCCCCGCTTCCTCGGGCGTTCCACGGCGGCCGACGTGCCGCTGCCCGCCCTGCTGATCACCACCGTGCTGACCCAGATCGTGCTCGTCGTCACGCTCTTCTCGGACGACGCGTTCAACTTCGCGCTCGACCTGACCAGCGCCCTGACCCTCATCCCGTTCCTGCTGGCCGCCGGGTTCGCCGTCATGGTCGCGCGGTCCGGCGGCGCGGGCCGGTGGGACCTGCCCGTCGCGGCCCTGGCCACGGTCTACACCGCGTTCCTCATCTACGCCGCCGGCCTCAAGTACCTCCTCGTGTCCCTCATCATCTACGCGCCCGCCACGGTCCTGTTCGTCATGGCCCGCCGCGAACAGGGCCGACGGCTCTTCTCACCCCGCGAACTCGTCATCCTCGCCGTCTCGGTGGCCGGGGCCGTCGTGGGCGTCGTCGCGCTCGCGCGCGGCTGGATCAGCCTCTGACCCCGCAGCCACCGCCCCGCTCCGCGAAAGGCAGACCGTGACCCCACAGGACACCCCGACCCGGCCCGCGTACGGCGTCCACTCCGAGGTCGGCAAGCTGCGCAAGGTACTGGTCTGCGCACCCGGCCTCGCCCACCGCAGGCTCACCCCCAGCAACTCCGACGACCTGCTCTTCGACGACGTCATGTGGGTGGAGAACGCCCAGCGCGACCACGCGGACTTCGTCGCCAGGATGCGCGAACGGGACGTCGACGTCGTCGAGCTGCACGACCTGCTCGCACAGACCGTGGCCGACCCGCAGGCCCGCTCCTGGCTGCTGGACCGCAAGATCACCGCGAACGAGGTCGGCCTCGGACTCCTCGACGACACCCGCGCCTTCCTGGAGTCACTGGAGCCCCGCAGGCTCGCCGAGTACCTGATCGGCGGCCTGTCCACCGTCGACCTGCCCGACGAGTTCCGTGACGGTTACGTGTCCCTGGCGCGTGAATCGACCGGCGTACGCGAGTACTTGATGCCGCCGCTGCCCAACACCCTCTACACCCGGGACACCACCTGCTGGCTCTACGGCGGCCTCACATTCAACCCGCTGTACTGGCCGGCCCGGCACGACGAGACGCTCCTCATGAAGGCGGTCTACACCTTCCACCCGGACTACCGGGGTTCCACGGTGTGGTGGGGGGATCCCGAACTCGACTGGGGGCAGGCCACGTTCGAGGGCGGCGACATCATGCCCGTCGGCAACGGCGTGGTCCTCATGGGCATGAGCGAGCGCACCTCCCGCCAGGCCATCACCCAGGTCGCGGCGGCCCTCTTCGCCAACGGGGCCGCCGAGCACGTGATCGTCGCGGGCATGCCCAAACTGCGTGCCGCGATGCACCTCGACACCGTGTTCACCTTCGCCGACCGCGACCTCGTGACGCTGTACCCGACCATCATGGACAAGGTCCACACCTTCTCCCTGCGGCCCGCCGACAAGGCACCCGGGATCGAACTCACCGACGAGGGCTCCCGCCCCTTCGTGGACGTCGTCGCCAGGGCCCTCGGGCTCCCCGCACTGCGGGTCGTCGAGACGGGCGGCGACGTCTACGCCTCCGAGCGCCAGCAGTGGGACAGCGGCAACAACGCGGTGGCCCTGGAGCCCGGCGTGGTGTTCACCTACGACCGCAACACCCAGACCAACGCCCTGCTGCGTGAGGCGGGCGTCGAGGTCATCACCATCGTCGGCGCCGAGCTGGGGCGGGGGAGGGGCGGCGGGCACTGCATGACATGCCCGATCGTGCGCGACCCGGTCGACTTCTGAAGCCGGGGCGACCTGTGGAGCCGGGTCGGCTTCCGGACCCGCCCCTCCCGCGCGTGTCGTACGTGGCTCACTCCTCCGAGCCGCACGAGCTGCCGTCGGCCGGCAGTCGCCCGTACAGCAGGAAGTCGTCGATCTTCCGGTGCACGCACTTCGAGGAGGAGTAACCGGTGTGGCCCTCGCCCTTGTTGTCGAGGACGACGGCCGACGGGCCGAGCCGGTCCGCGGTCTCGGTGGTCCAGCGGTACGGCGTGGCGGGGTCGCCGCGGGTGCCGACGAGGAGCATCTTCGGGGTGTCGACGTCCCGTACCTCGTCGCGGATGTACGAGGTGCCCTTGGGGCGGCCGTAGCACATCAGGGCCTGGGCGAGCCGGTACCGGCCGAAGACCGGTGACGCCTGCTCGTACGCGGCACGCAGCCTGCCGAGGTTCCCGACGACCTGGTCGGCGGTCGGGCGGTCGGGGTCGTCGGCGCAGTTGACGGCCATGAGCGCGGCCGGGAGGTTGTCGAGCGGGATCTCTCCCTCGTCGACGAGACCGCCGTCCGCACGGGGGGAGACCTGGCGGGGATGGCCCGCACGGGGGCGCGAGCTGCCGCCGACGAAGAACCCCATGATGCCCCGCGTGTCGCCGTCCTGGACCAGTGAGGTGAGTGCGTGCGAGAGGGCCGGCCACAGCTCCTTGCTGTAGAGGGCCTGTCCTATGGCCCCCACCAGGTCCTGGCCGGAGAACGGTATGCCGAAGTCCGACGGCACCGGGTCCGCGTCCAGCGAGCCGATCAGCCGCAGCACCTCCTCCCGGGCCGAGCGCGAGTCCTGGCCGAACGCGCAGTTGACGTCCTCGGTGCACCAGTCGATGAAGTCCTCCAGGGCGGTCTGCTGGCCCTGGGCGCCGGTGACGCCCTGCTCGCTCAGCGGTTCGGTGAGGGTGTCCACGCCGTCGAGGACCATACGGCCGGTCCTGTCGGGGAACTGGGCCGCGTACACCGCGCCCAGCCGCGTTCCGTACGAGAAGCCGAGGTAGTTGAGCTTCTCGTCGCCGAGGGCCGCGCGCATCACGTCGAGGTCACGCGACGCGTCGACCGTGCCGATGTGCCCCAGCACGGGCCCGGAGTGCTCGGCGCAGTCCGCGGCGAGCTCGCGCAGCACTTCGAGAGCGGCCCGCGGGTCCTCGCTCTCGTCCGCCTCCGTCTCCGCCCCGGTCTCCGTGTCGGGGTCGGGGGCCGTTGTTCCGTCGTCCATGCCCTCGCCGCAGCTGACCGGAGAGCTCCGGCCGACGCCGCGCGGATCGAAGGTCACCACGTCGTAGCCGTTCGTGAGACCCATGAAGTCCTCACCGCCGTCAGCGAGTTCGCCCACCCCCGGGCCGCCGGGGCCGCCGAAGTTCAGCAGCACCGAGCCTCTGGACTTGCCGGTCGCCCGGAACCTGGCCATGGCCAGGTCGAGCGTGCCGTCGGCGGGGTGCGCGTAGTCGACGGGGACGGTCACCTTCCCGCACTGCAGTCCGTCGGGCAGTCCGTCGCCCGGGCAGGCCGACCACTTGATGGTCTGGTCGTGGAAGCGGGACAGGTCGGGTCCGTCGGCGGCGGCCGCGGCCACCGACGGCAGCCCTGCTCCCAGCAGGGCCAGCGTCATGGCGCAGGTGAAGGCACGGCGTTGGCGCGTTGACAGCATCAGGCCTCCCGGGACGCCCCGGCACCACGGCCGGGATTTCCCCCTCGATCACGATAAGGGGGCACCCGCGGCCACGCCTCCCGGCGAGCGGGGCGCGGGAACAGGCCTTATCGTGCGCCGCCCGTGCGGCCGACGCGTGCTCGGCCGCCGTCCGCCGAGCCGTTGTCCGACCGGCCACGGTCCGCTCCGTCGCCGCCCGTTCGATCGTCCGCTCGAAGGGGGCGTTTGCCGGATGAGCCATAACCTGCGTGGTTTGCCCGCGTTTAAACGGTGCGGGCGCCTGCTCGCGACCATGTCCTGGAAGGCAGACAAGCAATGAAACGGGTTGCCCGAAGTGGTTTGATCATCGTGGCCGCCGCATCCGGCGCCGTGGCCGTGACCATGCCGGCGTACGCGGACTCCGCGGCCGACGGCGGCACGGCCCACTCGCCCGGGGTCATCTCCGGCAACACCATTCAGCTCCCGGTGGACGTACCGGTGAACGCGTGCGGGAACACCGTGAACGTGGTCGGGCTCCTCAACCCCGCGGCGGGCAACAGCTGCGCCAACGAGGGCGGCGACGGCGAGGGAGGCGGCCACGACGGCTCCGCCGGTGCGGTCGCCCAGGGGGCCGGGAAGGACTCGCCGGGCCTGATCTCCGGCAACGGTGTGCACCTCCCGGTCCAGCTCCCCGTGAACGTCTCCGGCAACTCGGTGAGCGTGGTCGGCATCGGCAACCCCGCCGTCGGCAACGAATCCACGAACACCTCGGGCCAGGGGCCGCAGCTCCCGGAGACGCCGTCCGGTCCGAAGCCCGCCCAGCCGTCGGAGCCGCCCGTGGACCCGGCCGACCCCGCCGACCCGGCAGACCCGGTGGAGGCCGAGGGGCCGCAGATCCTGCCGCAGGCCGTCCCCAGGGCCGCCCTCGCCCGGACCGGTACGGACCTGCTGGGCCCGACGGCCGCCGCGAGCGCGGCACTGCTGCTGGGCGGAGTCGCGCTGCACCGCCGCTTCCGGCCCGCCCCCGCACAGCGGTCGGGGCGCCGGGACGAGCACTGACCTGAACGCGCGCTGACCTGAAGTCGTCGGCACGCACGGGTCCGGGCACGAGCCCGGACCCGTGCCTCGTGAAGAGCCGGCTGTCAGGCGTCCTTGGGGGCTCGCCCAGGCGGGATCTCGTCGCGGCGGCGGAACATCCACTCCATGCGCGGCTCGACGGCGAACCGGAACACCCTGCGGACCGGGGCGGAGCACAGCGCGGTGATGAGGCCCACGGCGGCCGCGGTGACGGCCAGTTCGCCGAGCGCGGTGTGCAGCCAGGGGTGGTCGTACCAGTCCCAGAAGCGGGACGCCTTGATGACGAAACCGTGCAGCAGATAGCCGTACATCGTGCCCGCGCCCAGCGCCGTGCACCAAAGGCGCCGCCCGGGGACCCAGGACAGGAAGCAGGCCGTCAGGACCAGCGCGAGACAGAACAGCGCCGGAGTGGTGAACAGGCCCACCCAGTTCGGTGCGCCCTGGCCCGTGACACTGCCCCGGTGGTAGAGCCAGCCGGCGCTGAACCAGGGCGCCACCAGGTACGCCGTGATCAGTGCCGCGGCTCCCACCGGCAGCGCGTACAGCCGTACGCGCCAGGTCCGCAGCCGTGTGAAGTGCTCGGCGCGCAGCGTCAGACCGAGCACGAAGAACGGCAGGAACCCCAGGACCCGCTGGATGGAGATGTCCCCGCCCAGCTCCGGTGAGACGGCGGCCAGCACGGCCAACGCCAGTGCGACCGGCACCGGGTGACGGAGTGTCAGCCAGAGAGGAGTGGTGATCCGCCAGATGAACAGAGCGAGCAGGAACCACATCACGTACCAGGGGTCCAGCAGACTCAGCGGATAACCGGGATCGTCCTGCGCCCAGCGGTAGAACAGTGTGTACGCGGTCTCGAAGACCAAGTACGGCACGACGACGCTCGTCAGGAGGCGCCGCACCCGGCCCGGCGCCATGTCGAAACTCCGTGAGAAATAGCCGGAGACGAGGGCGAACGCGGGCATGTGGAAGGCGTAGACGGTCAGATACGCGGCGGTCGCGAACCGGCTCCCGTGGGTCAGGGGTTCCCAGGCGTGACCGCAGGCCACCAGCACGATGGTGAGGTACTTCGCGTTGTCGAAGTACGGATCCCTGCGGGCGGACGCCGGCTCGGTCGCCGGGGCCGCGGTGAGGCCTTCCCGTGGCGCGGTCGGCGCGGGGGCTGACAGGTCGTGCGACACCACATCTCCTGGCCTCGGTGGCGGTGAGCCGATCTCTCCCGCCTGCCCCCTCATGTACGGCTCAGTCGTCCCCCGCGTTCGCTCGTACATCCGAGGGGCGTGCGCGCGGAAAGGCGCGGCGGCGGCCCGCGGCGACGGTCGCGAGGGTCACGGTGACCAGCAGGAGCGTCGTCCAGGGCAGCGCCGCCGAGCCGTAACTCTCCAGGACCAGGCCGCCGGTGAGGGAACCGGCCGCGATGCCCGCGTTGTAGACGGTGGTCTGCAGCGAGGTGGCCACATCGGCGTTCGCGGTCCCCGAGGCGTCGACGAGAGCGGTCTGGATCAGCGTCGGCGCCCCGCCGAAGGCGACGCCCCACAGCGCGACCGCGATCAGCAGGACGGCGGCCTGTCCGGCCCAGGCGCCCAGCGCGAGCATCGCCGCCGCGAGCAGGGCCAGCGCGCCCAGCAGGGTCCGCCGCAGCTGACGGTCGACCAGGACGCCGGTGAGCCAGATCCCGGCGACGGTCGCCACCCCGAACACCAGCAGCACGAGCCCCGTCCGGCCGAAACCGGCGTCCTGCGCGAAGGGCGCGACGTACGTGTACATCACCTGGTGGCCGACGAGCAGCGTCAGCGTGACGGAGAGCACCGTGCCGATCCCGGGCAGCGCGGCGACGCGCAGCAACGGCACGCGCTCTCCGGGCCGTTCGCCGGGAAAGCCCGGCACCCGGCGCCGTATCCACACCACGAGCAGCGCGGCCGACACCGCGGGCGCGGCGAACGCGGCGCGCCAGCCGAGCGCGTCGGCCAGTGCCGTACCCGCCGGAAGACCCAGGGAGAGGGCGAGCGTGATGCCCGCCAGTACGACGGCGATGGCCCGGCCGCGCCGCTCCGCGGGCACCATCCGGGCCGCGTACCCGACGAGCATGGCCCACAGCGTGCCGCCCATGACCCCGGCGGTCAGCCGCGCCGCGAACGTCAGCCCGTACGACGAGGACAGGGCGGTGACGGTGTTGGCCGCCGCGAAGCCGAGGAGCGCGCCGATGAGTACGGGACGCCGGGGCAGCCCCCGCAGCGCGGCCGTGAGCGGGATCGCGGCGAGGAACGACGCGAGGGCGTACCCGGTGACCAGGAAGCCCACCCGCGCCTCGGAGACACCGAGATCCGGGGCCATCCGGGGCAGCAGACCCGCCGGCAGCAGTTCCGTCAGAACGGCGGTGAAGGCGGCCGTGGACAGCGCGAGCAGCCCGGAGAGCGGCAGCCGGGGCGCGGTGGCGGCGGGCGTACCGGCGCCACCGGAGACAGAGGCGGTCGTCATCGGGCCAGGCTGGAACACTCACATCAGTGTGAAGGCAAGGCGTCGGGCTCCGGGCGATCGGCGCGGACGGATCCCTGCGGGCCGCCCTCCTTGGACCCGGCGGCCCCGAAACTCCGTTGCCCGGCCGGTCCGCGGATGCTGGAGTGGCGGGATGGATCACGCAGCGGTACTGGCACTGTTCGACCGGGACATGCGGGAGAACGCGCGCCCCTTCGGCCCCGACTCCGTCGTGGAACGCGTCGACGGGGTGGTCCGGCACGTGGGATCGGAGCAGGGCTGGAACGGAGTGCTCTGGTCGGACCTCACGGAGGCCGACGCGGACGCGGCGATCGCCGAGCAGCGCCGCCACTTCGCACGGCTCGGCCGCGCGTTCGAGTGGAAGCTGTACGGGCACGACCGGCCGCACGACCTGGGGCGGCGCCTGCTGGCCGCCGGCTTCACCCCCGAACCCGCGGAAACCTTGATGGTCGTCGAGGCCGGGGAACTGGAGCTCGACGCCGAGCCACCGCCGGGCGTCGAACTGCGGCCCGTCACCGACGCCGCCGGGGTCGACCTCATGGTCGACGTCCACGAGCAGGCCTTCGGCACGCCCGGCACCGGGCTGCGCCACCAACTGCTCGCCCTGCTCGACGAAGCCCCGGACACCGTCGTCGCGGTCGTGGCCCTCGCCGGTGACATCCCGGTCAGCTCGGCCCGGATGGAACTCGTCCCCGGCACGCGATTCGCCGGTCTGTGGGGCGGCGGCACCGTCGAGGCCTGGCGGGGCCGCGGCATCTACCGTGCCCTGATCGTGCACCGCGCCCGGATCGCCGCCGAGCGCGGCTACCCCTACCTCCAGGTCGACGCCTCCGACCAGAGCCGCCCCATTCTCCGGCGGCTGGGTTTCGCCCCGCTCACCACGACCGTCCCGTACGTCCACGCGGCGCCGTAACTCCTCGGCAGGAGGGGCCGAACAGCCCTTCCGCGAGGGCCGGTCGGCCCCGGGCGGCGGGAACGGGACCGTGGCACCCTGCGGGGGATGGGCGCCCACCGTCCCGGGACCGGCCTCCCGCGCCGCCACGTCTCTCCCGCGCCGGGCGCACGGTCGAGGCCGTTGGGCCCGCCGACGCGGAGGGGAAGACGTGCCGGCGGGCCCGGGAACGGTACGCACGTGACGCGCTGCGCGCGGCGAGGTCGTATGCGTGGCGCGAGGCCGTACGCGCACGGCGAGGCCGTATGCATCGCGAGGCCGTACACGCGGCGCGGTGCCCCGCGCACCGCGAGGGTGTACGCAGCCGAGTGCAGTGCGAGCCGTCGCTCAACTCGCCGGCTCGCCCGCCGATGCGCTGAACCGGGCGCTCAGGGGAGTGCTGGTGAGGCTCCATGTCCGCAGGGCGGTCTCGCGTCCTCGTGACATCCGCAGAAGAGGCTCGTCGTCGGTGAGGACGAATCCGGCGCGCAGGGCGACGGCCGCACTCGCCGCGTTGGCCTCCTCGATGCACAGCACCACGCGGCGGGCTCCCGTGCGGCCCAGGGCGTAGGCGGCGAGCAGCCGGACGGCCCGGGAGGCCAGGCCTCGGCCGCGATGGGCGGCGCCCACCCCGTAGGCGATCTCGGCGTCCCGCTCGTCGGCCTTGCTGGGGAACAGCAGTACCTCGCCCCGCGGCGGACCACCGTCCGTGGTGATCGCCAGCTGCACCTTGCGTCCCTGCGCGCGGGCCGCTCGCGCCTCGGCGCGATAGACCCGCGCCGCGGGCAGGTCGAACGGCGAGGCCACCGGCGTCCAGCGGGCTATCTCGGGGTCGTCGTACAGCGCGATCAGCGCGTCCAGGTCGTCCTCGGACCATTCGCGCAGGTGAACTCCCTCCCCTTGGAGGCGGAGTTGCGAGGGGGCGTCGAGTGTCAGCGGACTGTCCATGAGGCGATCCTGCCTCGCGCGCGGGCGGGCGGCCAAGGGCGCGTGGCTCACGCCCGCCCCGCCCTGGTGCGCCCCGGGCCCGCGAGGCAGGGGTCGGGAGCGGCCGCACCGTGTACCGCCTCGCGGCTCGCGGACACGGGACCGCCCTGGTGGCAGGCCTTTTCCGGCGGCTCGACACCGTCCGGGAACTCCTGGTGGCGCACCGCGGACGTGAGGGGTGTGAGTGGTTCCGCGACGCCCGGGGCGCGGGCCGGATCACTGTCCGGAACTCGCTCCCGCCACGCGTCGGCCCAGAGGCGCGCGCCGCCGAAGCGCACCGGCTCGGGCGGGAAGGAGCGCGGGCGCGGACCGTCGAGGACCGGGTTGCCCCGTGTGCGTCGGCGAAGCCGAGCGCGACCGGCGGCATTCCGAGCCGCCGCTCCGCACCTCCTAACGACCTCCTCCGATTGACATGCAGGCAATCACCTGCATAACGTTGAGTGTGCGATCGGATGAGGGAACAGAGGCGGAGAGTGAGCCGGGCCCGAGCAGGGGTCCGGAGGTGGACCAGGTCTTCAAGGCGCTGGCTGACGGAACACGCAGACGCCTGCTCGACAGGCTGCACGAACACGGTGGGCAGACGCTGGGGGAGCTCTGCGAGCACATCGACATGACCCGCCAGTCGGTGACCCAGCACCTGTCCGTACTGGAGGCGGCCAACCTGGTCGCCACCGTGCGACGAGGACGGGAAAAGCTGCACTACCTCAATCCCGTACCGCTCCACGAGATCCAGGAGCGGTGGATCGACAAGTTCGAGCGTCCGCGCCTTCGCGCGCTGAGCGCACTCAAGCGACGAGCCGAGGAAGACATGACCGACAAGCCGACATTCGTGTACGTCACCTACATCGCCAGCACGCCGGAGAAGGTCTGGGACGCGCTCACCGACGCCGAACTGACCGCCGCCTACTGGGGCCACAGCAATGTGTCCGAGGACTGGCGCCCCGGCTCGCGGTGGGAGCACCGGC
Source organism: Streptomyces dioscori (assembly GCF_003024195.1). Classification (GTDB taxonomy): domain Bacteria; phylum Actinomycetota; class Actinomycetes; order Streptomycetales; family Streptomycetaceae; genus Streptomyces; species Streptomyces dioscori. The sequence goes on along the minus strand of NZ_KZ679047.1, from coordinate 142,422 downwards.
GCACGGACGGAACCGGCGTCGCCGACGTGGTCGGCACCGTCGTGGAGAGCGAGCGGCCCACCCGTCTGGTGGCCACCTGGGCCTCGCCCGAGGAGGAGGGGCAGGAGGACAAGCATTCAAGGGTCACCTACGACATCAGGCCGCACGGCGACATCGTCCGGCTCACCGTCACCCATGAGGACCTGGCCGACGAGACCGCGGTCAAGCAGGTCTCCCTCGGCTGGTCGGCCGTCCTGGCCAACCTGAAGTCGCTCCTGGAAACCGGAAAGCCGCTGCCGCAGGAGCCGTGGCTGGTGCCCGAGCACTGACCGCGGGGGCGAAGTGAGGGCCGTGTGTCGGCCGGTCCGCGGCGCCTGGCGCGCGGACCGGCCGACCGCTCCCATCCGTCCTGTCCTCTAGGTCTGCGGTGAGCTCTTCGCCGCGGTGGTCGCGCACAGGAATCCCATCACCACGGCCAGGACGCCGATGACGATGTTGTTGAGCACCACACCCGCGTCGGGGCTGCTGCCGACGATCCAGGGTGCGACGATCATCCACACACCCATGGCGCACATGGCCCAGCTCAGGCCGTACATCCGTGCCGGGGCGACGGTGAATCCGAGGGCCAGCAGACCGATGGCGATGCCCATGATGAGGTTGTGCGTCACCATGGCCGGCTGGCTCGTCGTGTAATGGAGGATCCAGGGGGAAGCGGCGCAGTACAGACCGAGCAGGAACACCGGTCCGTCCATGAGCGCCACATCGCGACCACCGAGCATGCGGGCATAGCGATCCCGCATCTCGGGCACATCGGGGTGACGGGTGATGTCACCTCTGGTGTTCGAGACGTTGGCCATGACTCGACTCCTTTGTCTCTGCTGTCCCTACGGGTCCCTGCCGCGACCGTCTGATCTGCGGTGGACGCCACTTGGATCCAGTCTGCTCTTATTTATCCCTTATGTGTAGAGATCTGGTGATATATCTGCAGGCCGCCGGGCCAATCCATGGCCGCCTCAGCTTCGGAATACCCACGACGACTCCGAGTGGAGACGGCTGGGAGGAAGCACGATGGCAGCAGCGTCACGGGACGCCACGGCGAGCGACGGGGAGGGCATACCGGGGCGGACCGGGCGTACGGCCGTCATCGGCTCGGGCGTCGCCGGGCTCACCGCCGCGTACATCCTCGGACGTACGCGCAGGGTGTCCCTGTACGAGGCCGACGAGCGGCTCGGCGGACACGCCCACACCCATGAGCTGACCTCGTCGGACGGCCGGGCCCGCCGGGTCGACTCCGGCTTCATCGTGCACAACCGCCGCACCTATCCGAACCTGCTCCGGCTCTTCGCCGAACTCGGCGTCGCCACGCAGGAGTCGGAGATGAGCATGTCCGTCCGCTGCGACGGCTGCGGCCTCGAATACGCGGGTGCGCGCGGCCCGGCGGGACTCTTCGCCCAGCCCCGGAACGCGCTGCGCGGCCCGTACCTGCGCATGCTCGCCGAGGTGCCGCGCTTCCACCGGGCCGCGCGGCGCCTGCTGGCCGACGCGGACGCGGGCACCGGGACAGAGGGCGACACCCTCACCCTGGGCGAGTTCCTGGCCCAGCAGCGCTTCTCCGCCTATTTCGTCGCGCACTTCATGACGCCCATGGTGTCGGCGGTGTGGTCCTGCGACGCCGAGACGGCCCAGCGCTATCCGGCCGCCTATCTGTTCCGGTTCCTGGCGAACCACGGGCTGCTGTCGATCGGCGGCTCGCCGGCCTGGCGCACCGTGACCGGCGGCTCGCGCGAGTACGTCGACCGGGTCGCGAAACACATCGACTCGGTGCACACCTCGACGCCGGTCCGCGCGGTCCGCCGACACCTCGACCGCGTCGAGATCACCGCCGAGGACGGCACCACCGACACGTACGACTCGGTGGTGCTGGCCGTCCACCCCGACCAGGCCCTGCGCCTGCTGGCCGATCCCACCGGCGAGGAGCGGGAGGTGCTCGGCGCGTTCCGCTACTCCCGCAACACCACTCTCCTGCACACCGACACCGCACCGCTGCCGCGCGCCCGTGGGGCGCGCGCCTCCTGGAACTACCTGATGCCGTCGTGCGCGGCGGGCGCCGACCGGGTCAGGGTCAGCTACGACATGAGCCGGCTCCAGCGCCTCGACGCACCCGAGACGTACGTCGTCACCCTGGGCGGTCTCGACCGCGTCGACCCGGACCAGGTCCTCGCCCGCATGGTGTACGAACACCCCGTCTACACGCCCGAGTCGGTGGCCGCCCAGCGGCGGCTCCCCGCCCTGAACACCGCCGTCACCGCGTACGCCGGCGCCTACCACGGCTGGGGTTTCCACGAGGACGGCTGCCGCTCCGGCGTCACGGCGGCCGAGGCACTGGGGGTGACGTGGTGACCCACGCATCCGCCCCGCGACCCGGCACCGGCGCATCGGCCCCGCACCCCGGCACCGGCAAACCGGCCCAGCACCCCGGCATACCCGCCGCCCATCCGGGCACGGCCACGCCCGCCCTCTACCGGTGCACGGTCACCCACGTCCGTACGGCCCCGACCCGGTACTCCATGCGCCACCGTACCTATCTGTGGCTCATCGACCCCGACCGGCCGCCCGAACTGCCGTGGTATGTGCGTCCGTTGGCCAGGTTCGACGCCCGCGACCACTTCGGCGGCGGCGCGCCGACGATCCGCGCGGGCCTGGACCGCTTCCTCGCCTCGCGCGGCGTCCACCTCGCCGGCGGGCCCGTGGTGATGCTCGCCCACGCCCGCGTACTGGGGCATGTCTTCAACCCGCTCAGCCTCTACTGGTGCCACGACCCCCAGGGCGAACTGCGCTGTGTCGTCGCCGAGGTCCACAACACCTACGGGGAGCGGCACAGCTATCTGCTGACCCCGGACGAGGCCGGAGTGGCGCGCACCGACAAGGAGTTCTACGTCTCGCCGTTCTTCCCCGTCGACGGCGCCTACCGCATGCGCCTGCCCGCGCCGGACGACCGCCTCGACCTGAGCGTGCGGCTGGAGCGCGAGGGCGGCCGGCCGTTCACCGCGACCGTCCGCGGCACCCGCCGCCCCGCCACCCGGGCCGCGCTGGTGCGCGAGGCCCTGCGCCACCCGTGGTCCACCGCGGTCGTCTCGGCCGCCATCCGCTTCCACGGCATACGCCTTTTCCTGCGGGGACTGCCCGTCCAGCCCCGCCCCCGTCATCGATCCCAGGAGAGTGCCGAATGAGGACAGCGGAGCCCGGCTCCATCGCCGGACGGCGCATGGACGTGAACCCCGAGCTCTGGCCGGACGTGGTCGACCGGCCGGGCGCCTCGCGCGCCCGGACCGCGCTCACCCGGGCCCTGGTGCGCCGAGCGCTCGAACGCCTGCCGCTGCGCGTGCGGTTCCCCGACGGGACCCAGTTGGGCCTGGGCGGACCGCTCGTCGAGATCCACGACCCGGACGCGTTCCACCGCCGTATCGGCACCCGGGGACTGATCGGCTTCGGCGAGTCCTACATGGCGGGGGAGTGGGACGCGCCCGACCTGGTCGCCGCCCTGACCGTGCTCGCCGGCAGCCTGGCGGAGCTGATCCCGGCGCCGCTCCAGAGACTGCGCGGACTGTGGGCCCCCAAACAGCCGGGCGCCCAGCGCAACACACCCGGCGGCGCCCGCGACAACATCAGCCGCCACTACGACCTGTCCAACGACCTGTTCGCGCTCTTCCTGGACGACACCCTCAGCTACTCGGCGGCCCTCTTCCGGGGCTTCCCCGCCACCTGGCCGCTGCTGGCCACCGCACAGCACCGCAAGATCGACCGGCTGCTCGACCTGGCCGAGGTCGGCGAGGGCACCCGGCTCCTTGAGATCGGCACCGGCTGGGGCGAACTGGCCCTGCGCGCCGCCGCCCGCGGAGCCCACGTCACCTCCCTCACCCTCTCCCGCGAACAGCGCGACCTGGCCCGCGAGCGCATCCGCGAGGCCGGGCACGCCGACCGGGTCTCCGTCGAGCTGTGCGACTACCGCGAGGCCACGGGGACGTACGACGCCGTGGTGAGCGTCGAGATGATCGAGGCGGTCGGCGTCGAGTTCTGGCCCGTCTACTTCCGTACGCTCGACGCCCGCCTGGCCCCCGGCGGACGCGCCGTACTGCAGGCCATCACCATGCCGCACGAGCGGATGCTGGCGGCCCGGCACACCTTCACCTGGATCCAGAAGTACATCTTCCCCGGCGGCCAGGTGCCCTCCGTCGAAGCGGTGGAGCAGACCGTCCGCGACCACACACAACTGGCCGTCACCCGGCGCGACGCGCACGGCGCCCACTACGCCGAGACCCTCCGCCTGTGGCGCGAACGCTTCACCGAACGCGCCGACGAGGTCGAGGCCCTCGGCTTCGACGAGACCTTCCGCCGGATGTGGACCTTCTACCTGTCCTACTCGGAAGCCGGGTTCCGCTCCGGCTACCTCGACGTCCAGCACTACCTGTTCACGAAGGAGAACCCGTCCCGATGAGTACCGCCCGCCCCGCCCGCCCCGGGGCCGCCCACCGGCTCGCCGCGCTGGCCGAGGACGCGCTCGGCGGCCGTCTCCCGGTCCGGCTGCGCGCCTGGGACGGCAGCGAGACCGGTCCCGCCGACGCCCCCGTCGTCGTCGTACGCTCCCGGCGCGCCCTGCGCAGACTGCTGTGGCAGCCCGGCGAACTGGGCCTGGCCCAGGCCTACGTCACCGGCGAACTCGACGTCGAGGGCGACCTCGCCCAGGGCCTGCGGGCCATCTGGGCAGCCGTACGTGAACGGGGCGTGGACGCGCCCCGGTTCACCCCGGCCGACCTGGTCAGGGCGGCCGGTACCGCCGTACGGCTGGGAGCCGTCGGCCCGCGGCCCGCCACGCCCGCCTCCCAGGCACGTCTGCGGGGCGGACTGCACAGCAAGGCCCGCGACCGGGCCGCCATCAGCCACCACTACGACCTGTCGAACGACTTCTACCGGCTGCTCCTCGACGAGACCATGGCGTACTCGTGCGGCTACTGGAGCAGCGACGAGCCCGACTTCACCGACGCCGACGCCCAGCGGGCCAAGCTGGAACTGATCTGCCGCAAGCTGGATCTCGTCCCGGGCGCCCGGCTGCTCGACATCGGCTGCGGTTGGGGCTCCCTCACCCTGTACGCCGCCGAACAGCACAAGGCGCAGGTCACCGCCGTCACCCTGGCCCGCGAACAGGCCGCGTACATCAGGGAGCAGGTCCGCGAGCGCGGTCTGGAGCACCAGGTCGACGTGGTGTGCCAGGACTACCGCGACATCACGGGCGGCGCCTACGACGCGGTCGCCACCGTCGAGATGGGCGAGCACGTGGGAGACGCCGAGTACCCGGCCTTCGCCGCCGCCCTGCACCGCATGGTGCGACCGCGCGGCCGTGTCCTCGTCCAGCAGATGTCGCGTGGCAGCAACGCCCCGGGCGGCGGCGAGTTCATCGAGGCGTACATCGCGCCCGACATGCACATGCGGCCCATGGGGCAGACGGTCGGCCTGCTGGAGGACGCCGGACTCGAAGTGCGGTCCGTGGAGTCGATGCGCGAGCACTACGTCCGCACGATCGAGGGCTGGCACCGCACCCTTGAGGAGAACTGGGACGCGTTCGTCCGCCTCGTCGGCGTGGAGACCGCCCGGGTGTGGCGGTTGTACATGGTCGGCGCCGCCCTCGCGTTCGAGGAGGGGCGCATGGGCGTCGACCAGATCCTCAGCACCCGTCCCGCACCGGGCGGGGACAGTGGAATGCCGCCCTCGCAACGCTCCTGGTACACCGCCCTGGACGCACGATGAACGGGTTCCCCTGGGCGGCCTTCGCCCAGAACCTCGCCTTCGCGGCCGGGGCCGCGCTGACCGTCATGCTCGTCACGTTCGCCGTCGCCGTCCGCAAGGGCATGCACCGCGTGGTGGACGTGGCCTGGGGGCTCGGCTTCACCGCCGTCGCCCTCGTGTCGTTCCTCGCGTCCGCCGGTGAGGGGGACGACGGGCGGCGCCTCCTGGTCACTGTACTGACCGCGGTGTGGGGGCTGCGCCTCGCCGGGCACATCGCCTGGCGCGGCCGGGGCCACGGCGAGGACCCGCGCTACGACAAGATGCTCGCCAAGGCTCCCGGCAACCGCGACCTCTACGCGCTGCGCATGGTCTACCTGCTGCAGGGCGCCCTGGTCTGGCTGGTGTCGCTGCCGGTCCAGGCCGCGCAGTACGTGTCCGGATCGCTGAGCGGATTCGTATGGGCCGGGGTCGCGCTGTGGGCGCTCGGGATGTTCTTCGAGACGGTCGGCGACTTCCAGCTCGCCCGCTTCAAGGCCGATCCCGCGAACCGGGGAAAGATCATGGACCGCGGTCTGTGGAGCTGGACCCGGCACCCCAACTACTTCGGCGACTTCTGTGTGTGGTGGGGCCTGTTCCTGCTGGTCTGCGACTCGGGCGTGGCCGCCGCGGTGACCGTGGTGTCCCCCCTCGTGATGAGCTTCCTGCTCATGAACGGCAGCGGGAAGCCCATGCTGGAGCGGCACATGTCGGAGCGTCCGGGATTCGCCGAGTACCGGGCGAGGACCAGCGGGTTCTTCCCGCGACCGCCGAAGAAGCGGGCCTGACACCCGCCTGATGCCCGCCTGATGTCCTCCAGAGGACCTGTCCACAACTGACTGTGCCGTTCCCTCCCCCGCCGGGGAGAGAACGGCACAGTCGGTTCCGGGGAGACTTCCGGTCAGGCGGGGAACGTCATGAGGGCGATGGGATCCGAGGTCGGCTCGGCCGAGCCGCCGGCCGGTTCGACGGTGATACCCATGCCGGACGCCTCGTCCACGGCCCCCTCCAGGAGGACCGCCTCGGCCGTCCGGTGGGAGTCCATCAGCCCGGCGGACCGCATGGTGCCCGCGTCGTTGAACCACAGCTGATAGACCTTGCCGCTCGGCGGGGCCGCCATGCCCGCGGCGATGAAGACCGCCTCGTCACGGCTCTTGGAGACCACGACCGTGCCGCGGGCCCCGTCCGCCAGTTCGGCGCTCTTCGTCCTGGCGTCGGAGGCGGCCAGCACCGACGCGATCGCGTCCGTACGCTGCTCCGACTGCCGTGCCTGCTCGTTCGCGTCCTGCGCCCGGTCGTACTGCCACACGGTCGTGCCGCCGAACGCGGCCACCCCGGCGACACAGGCGGCGAGCGCCCACCGGGAGAGCCGGCGGGACCGGCTGCCGCTGCCCGGGGGCCGGGTCAGGGGCACGACGCGCGGGCTGTCCTGGCGGACCGTCGTGATCCGCCGCATGACCTTGCTCTTGAGCGCGGCGGGCGAGGCGGCGGAGACCGCCAGACCGAGCCGGGCCGCGGTCTCGCTCAGTTCGAGGGCCTCCTGCGTGCAGGCCTCGCAGTCCGCGGCGTGCCGTTCGAACTCGCCGCGCTCGTCGTCGGAGAGCGCGTGCAACGCGTACGCGCCCGTCAATGTGTGCAGATCGACCGTGCTCACGCGGTCACCCCCAGGCAGTCACGCATGCGGATGAGGCCGTCGCGCAGCCGGGTCTTCACCGTGCCGAGCGGCAGTGCCAGTGACTCGGCCACCTCGCGGTAGGTCATGCCGCGGTAGTACGCGAGCGTCACCGACTGGCGCTGCAGTTCCGTCAGTGTGCGCAGACAGCGTCGAACCTGTTCGCGCTCCAGCCGGGCTTCCACCTGTTCCGTCACCTCGTCGTACTCGGGGGCGTGGTCGAGCAGGGCCGCCCTGTGCTCACGTGCGGCGGACGCCTCGACCGAGCGGACCCGGTCGACGGCTCGCTGGTGGGCGAGCGTGAGCACCCAGTTGATCACCGAACCGCGTTCGCTCCGGTAGCGGGCGGCGGACCGCCACACCTCGACCAGTACTTCCTGGGCCACTTCCTCCGACTGCGCCTGGTCGCGCAGCACGCCGCGCACGACGCCGATGACGGGACCCGCCACGACGTCGTAGAGCCCGGCGAAGGCCTGCTGGTCACCGAGGGCGACACTGCCCATCAGCTCCTGCAGATCCGGTTCCGCCGAGGGGTTCTTGCCGATGTGCACGGCTTCTTTCACGAGAGGGTCCTCCGGGAGGCGAGCTTCGTACGGCTGGAATCCGTTGCCGGGGCGCCGGCGGATTGGTCAGGAGCGGATCTTCTGTCCGCCCCCTCGCCCGTCAGTCCTCGCCCGTCGGCCCGTCCGCCGGGGCGTGTCGGCCGAAGCCCGAGTCCGGGGCGCCGTCGATGGTCCTGGACGGCGCCCCGGACTGCTGGGCCGCTCCGGCGGGCCGAACGCCGGGGCGGCCTCCCCTCCCGGGACAGCCGACTGCCCCGGGAGGAGGGTCCGAAGGAGCGGCGTCACGGCTGCCCGTGCCCGCGGCCCGAAGTGCCGGACCGTGCCACCCCTTGTCCTCAGCTCTTCCGGCGCCGCGTGGCGGACGGATGCACCGGACCGACATCGGTACGTTCTGAAACGAAAGAGGCGTGGATCGAAACGAAAGCGACGTGAAGTGAAGCGAAGTTGGTCCGGTTTGTGAAGGCGTGAAAAAAGCTGCATCGTTTTTGCGTCGAACTGGATCACGACATCCGTGTACCCGTTCGACGGCCGTCATGTCGGCCGCCCGCCTCAGCCGCTCGCTTCGCGGCGCAGTCCGTGTTTCAGCTGGTGCAGTCCACGGCGGGCATGGCTCTTGACGGTCCCCAGCGGCAGGCCGGTGCGCCGGGCGATCTGGGTCTGGGTGAGGTCCTCGTAGAAGGCGAGCCGCAGGACCCGCTGCTGGGAGGTGGGCAGCTTGGCCATCTCGCGTCCCACCAGTACCCGGTCGAGCACGGCCTCGGGCCGCTCCGCCACAGGGTCGGCGAGCACCAGGACGGCCCCCGCGGAGGCGACCAGCTCGGCGCGGCGCGTGCGGGCCGCGAGCGCGTCGGCGATCTTGCGCTTGGTGATGCCGACGATCCAGCCGGCGATCGCGCCGCGCTCGGGCCGGTAGCCGTGCCGGCCGCGCCACATGCCCAGGAACACCTGCTGGGTGACGTCCTCGGCCTCCCTGTCGTCGCCCAGCGCCCGCCGGGCGAGCGTGTGCACCAGGGGGGACCACCTGTCATGGGCGGCGGCGAGACAGGCCTCGTCGCCCCGCACCAGGCCGCGGGCCACCTCTTCGTCGGTGAGGGGTTCCTCCAGAAGCACCCGCCGGGGGCGGGACAGCTGCGCGGGCATCGGTTGTCCGGTCATGGCTCACGGCTCCTCGCCTCGGACGTCGGCGTCCCGGCCGCGCGGGGCGGCTCGGTGCGGTCATCCTGGGAGCGAAGGGGCGAAGGCTTCAAACCGCGTCGATTCTGCGTCGTATAGTCGCTCCATGGATGAGCCGACGGCTGAGCCGGGTCTCTCGGAGCCCGATACGAAGGAGACCGCGGCGGTCGGTACGGGGATGACGACCGGGGGCCTCGCGCGCCGTCTCGGGGTGTCGCCGACCACGCTGCGCTCGTGGGACCGCCGGTACGGACTGGGCCCCGCGGTCCGCGCCGACGGACGGCACCGCCGCTGGACCCCCCAGGACGTGGCGGTGCTTGAGGCGATGTGCCGGCTCACGTCGGCCGGGGTGCCGCCAGCCGAGGCGGCACGCGCCGCGCGCGACGCAGGCGCCGAAGCGACGGTCCACGAGCGCCGGACGGCCCCGGCGGCGGAGGGCCCGCCGCTCTCGGCGGTGTCCCCGACGGCGTCCTCGGCAGCCTCTCGGGCCGACGACCTGCCGTCCGGGGGCGGCCGGCGCTCGGAGGCGGCGGCCACCCTGCCGCTCGGCGATGTGCGCCAGGAGTGCCGTGGACTGGCCAGGGCGGCCGTACGCCTCGACGCCCCCGCCGTGGACGGCCAGCTGACCTCCGCCGTCCAGCGGTACGGTCTCGCCGTCGCCTGGGAGGAGGTGATGGTGCCGACCCTGCACGCCGTCGGCCGCAAATGGGCGTCGTCGGGCGACCGCTACGTAGAGGTCGAACACATGCTGTCCTGGCACATCTCCACCGTGCTCCGCCGGGTCACGCCGGTCTCGCGCACGGCCGTCCCGGACGGCGCGCCGGGGCCCGTGGTCCTGGCCTGCGTACCCGGCGAGCAGCACACCCTGCCCCTGGAGGCCCTCAACGCAGGCCTCACGGAACACGGCATACCCACCAGGATGTTCGGCGCGGCGGTACCGGCGGAAGCACTCACCGCGGCGGTACGGCGCCTCGGGCCCGCGGCCGTCGTCCTGTGGGCCCAGGCCCGTTCCACGGCGAGCCTGCCCCTGGCCCGGCACGTCGCCGCCACGCAGTGGGGCGTGCGAGGGGCGCGCAGGCATCCGATGGTCGTGCTAGGCGGCCCCGGGTGGGCGGGCCGTTCGGCCCAGGGCATGCTGCGCCCGCCGGGCCTGAACGAGGCCCTGTCCGTTCTGACGGCCGGCTACGAGAGCGGCACGCCGGTGGGCTGACACACCGGTGGGCGGGCACGTCGGTGGGCCGGCACGTCGGTTGGCTGACGGCCGTCCCCGTCACGCCCTATCGTCACGCCCGATCGTCACGTCCGCTCAGTCACGTCCACGGGCGTGCTTGAAGCGCGCCAGCGCCTCGGAGAGGTCGACGATGGGCTCCGGGTAGTCGTAGGCGGCCCGTTCGGGCCCCTTGAGCTTCCACGGCTCGTGCACGGCGGCACCGCCGAGCCCTTCGAGTTCGGGCACCCAGCGCCGTACGTACGCGCCCTCGGGGTCGTACCGCTTGCCCTGGACGACGGGGTTGAGGACCCGGTTGGGGCGGCTGTCGGTGCCCGTTCCCGCCACCCACTGCCAGTTGAGCTGGTTGTTGGCGATGTCGCCGTCGACGAGAAGGCTCAGAAAGTGTTCGGCGCCCACCCGCCAGTCGACGTACAGCGTCTTGGCGAGGAAGCTCGCGGTCAGCAGGCGTCCGCGGTTGTGCATCCAGCCCTCGTGCCGCAGCTGCCGCATGGCCGCGTCGACGACGGGATAGCCGGTCCGCCCCTCCTTCCAGTCCTCGATCTCCTGTGCGGCCGCGTCGGGTGAGCGCCACAGGTCGTTGCGGGTACGGAGGTCCTTCCTGGAGGCGGCGGGCCGCGCGGCGAGCACCTGGTGGTGGAAGTCCCGCCACGCGAGCTGCCGTACGAAGGCGTCGGCGCCCGGACCGCCCGCCTTACGGGCCCGGTGCGCCACTTCCACGGCGGACACCGTGCCGAAGTGGAGGTGCGGCGACAGGCGCGAGGTGGCGTCCCCGGCGAGATCGTCGTGGCCGTCCACGTACGCGTGGATCCCGCTCCGCAGCCAGGCCGTGAGCAGCTTGCGGCCCTCCCGTTCGCCGCCCGTGGCGAGTCCCGCGGACAGGCCGGACAGCTCCCCGCGCGTGGGCAGTCGCTCCGAACCGATGTCCTCCGGTACGCGCACGACGCGGGGCACGCCGAGCACCTGACGCTGGTGGTGCCGGTCCCAGTGCCGGAAGTACGGGGTGAACACGGCGAAATGGTCCGAGGAGGCCGGGGTGACCGCGCCCGGGGCCAGCGCGGTGACCACCTCGTCGTGGACGTGCAGCCGGCGCCCGTCGCCCTCCAGCGCGGCGCGCAGCCGTTCCTCGCGCCGGTGGGCGTGGGCGGAGACCCCGCCCGCCATGTGGACCTCGTCGGCGTCCGTCTCGGTGACCACCTTGCACACCTCGTCGACGAGATCGCCCGAGCGGTACACGAGCCGGCCGCCCCGCTCGCGCAGCCCCGCGTCCAGGTCCCGCAGACAGTCGGCGAGGAACGCCAGCCGGTTGGGGGCGGCGAAACCGGCCCGGTCGACGGCCCGGTCCCGCACGAAGAGGGGCACCACCGTGCGCGAGCCGTCGAGCGCCGCGCGCAGCGGCGGATGGTCGTGCAGTCGCAGGTCGGAGGTGAACAGGACGACCGAGACGTTCATGACGGGACTCCGGAACTCCGGGGCGGGAAGAGGGGGGCAGAGGAGCGGGGGTGAGGGGAGAGGGGAAGGGGCGAGCCGGGACCGTGGTGCCTGGGGCCGTCAAGTACTTCCGGACCGGGACGCCCGACGGATGCGGTGGTCGGAGGAAGGCCGCGGACGGCGGACCCGCGTCAGCCGGCGGGCGTGCGCGACGGAGCCGACGCCGGAGGACCCGTCTTCTCGGCGGTCCGCGCGATGTTGCGGGCCATGCCGCCGAACACGACGGCGTGGAACGGCGACACGCTCCACCAGTAGGCGTGGCCGAGCAGCCCGTGCGGATGGAAGAGGGCGCGCTGGCGGTAGCGGACGCGGCCGTCGTCGTCCGTCTCCGCGTACATCTCCAGCCACGCCAGGCCCGGCAGCCGCATCTCGGCGCGCAGCCGCAGCAGCCGGCCCGGTTCGATCTCCTCGACGCGCCAGAAGTCGAGCGAGTCGCCCACCCGCAGCCGTGCCGCGTCACGGCGACCCCGGCGCAGGCCCACGCCCCCGACCAGCCGGTCGAGGAGCCCGCGGGCCGCCCAGGCGAGGGGGAAGGAGTACCAGCCGTTGTCGCCGCCGATGCCCTCGATCACCCGCCACAGCGCCTCGGGCGAGGCGTCGACGACCCGTTCGCGCCGGTCCGTGTAGAGACTGCCGCCCGCCCAGTCGGGGTCCGTGGGCAGGGGGTCGCTGGGGGCGCCGGGCAGCGAGGCGGACGACCAGCGGGTGGTGACCCGGGCGTCCTGGATGCGCTGCAGGGCCAGGCGGACCGCCTCGTCGAAGGGGATCGGCCGGCCCGGCGGGTCCGGCACGTACCGGGCGATGTCGTGCTCGTGGCAGACCACCTCGTGGCGCAGCGACTCGGTCAGCGGGCGTGCGATGGACCGCGGCACGGGCGTGACCAGGCCGACCCAGTGACTGGAGAGCCGCGGCGTCAGCACGGGCACGGGCACGATGAGCCGCCGGGGGAGTCCGGCCAAGGCCGCGTACCGCACCATCATCTGGCGGTACGTCAGGATCTCCGGGCCGCCGATGTCGAAGGCCCTGCTGACGTCGTCCGGCATCCGCGCGCTGCCCACGAGCGTGCGCAGGACGTCCCGTACGGCGATCGGCTGGATCCGGGTGTGGACCCAGTTGGGCGTGACCATCACCGGCAGCCGCTCGGTGAGATAGCGCAGCATCTCGAAGGAGGCCGAGCCCGAACCGATGATGACGGCCGCCCGCAGCACGGTCGTCGGGACACCGGAGTCCAGCAGGACGCGGCCGACCTCGGCACGGGAGCGCAGATGCGGCGAGAGTTCCCTCTCCGGCACCCCGGCGGGGGTGAGCCCGCCCAGATAGACGATCCGGCGCACGCCCGCCGCGCGGGCCTGCTCGCCGAAGATCCGCGCCGCCCTGCGGTCGGTCTCCTCGAAGCCCTTGCCCGTGCCCAGCGCGTGCACCAGGTAGTACGCGACATCGATGTCGCGCATCGCGGCGGCGACCGACTCGGCGTCCGTGACGTCTCCGCGCACCACCTCGACGTCACTGGCCCACGGATGGTCCCGTAGCGCGCCGGGGGAGCGGGCCACACAGCGCACCCGGTGCCCCTCGGCGAGGAGCTCCGGGACCAGACGGCCCCCGATGTACCCCGTCGCGCCCGTCACCAGGCAGCGCAGCCCGGCTCCGGTGTCGTCACCGCTCATGGTGTTCCGGCCCTTCTCTTCGGCTCTGTCCGACTCTGATCGGCTCTGTTCGGTGTCCTCCTCGTGATCTCTTCCCCGTGCCGGCCTTCCGCGGATGCGCCGTGTGGGCCATTTGGGTTACATGTGCGGCGAGATCGGGGGCAGACGGGTTTGCACAGAGGCGTCGGTTCTTACGGAAGGCGGCCGTCATGGGTGCGAAGGTGCTGGAGCAGTTTCCCGCAGGAGCCCCGCGTGGATCGTGGCCCGCGGAGGAGTACGCGGCGCGTCGCCGTGCCGAGGGCGAGCCCGCGGCCGTGGTGATGGATCTGGAGTCGGACGCGTTCCTCGTGGTGGTCCCGGCGCACGACGGGGACTGAGCGCCCGGCGCCGTCCCCGCGGCCGTCAGGGCACCGTCAGGTGGGCCGGGTCATCGTGCCGCCGAGCGCCGCCGCCCGGCGCACGAACACCTCGTGCAGATCGTGCGCGGCCCGCGGCACCGAGTCCGCCCGGCGCCGCTGGAGCATCAGGAGCACCCGGGTCGGGTCGCCGGCCAGCGGGCGGCAGGTGATCGCTCCCTGCCGGGTCAGCGGATCGTCGATCACGCTGAAGTCGGGCAGCACCGTGGCACCCAGCCCCTCCGCGACCATCAGCTTGCCCATCTCCGCGCCGTCGGTGGAGTAGGAGAAGGACGGTTCACGGTCGCCCAGGAGCCGGTGCACGAACCGGTTCATCACATAGCCCGAGCGCATCGCGATGAGCGGCTGCGCGAGCAGGTCCGGCACGGTCACCACGGACAGCGACGCCAGGGGACTGTCGGGCCGGACGCACACCACCGGCCGCCCCCACAGCAGTTCCGTGTACTCGAAGTCGGCGGCCACGTCGTCGCCCTCCAGGTGGTTCACCAGACCCAGGTCGAAGCCGCCCTCCAGGAGGGTCCGGTGGATGTCGGACTGCTGGGCGCCGACCACCTCCACCTGTGTCTCCGGATGCGAGGCCCGGAACTCGCTCACGGCCGGGAACAGGAGCGGGACCGTCGCCGCGTTCACCGTGCCGACGCGCACCATGCGGCTGATGCGGTGCTGTTCGCCCGCCGCGCCCCGCAGCCGGTCCACCGCCTCCAGGACATTGATGATGTGGGGCAGCAGCTCCCGCCCCTCCGCGCTCATCTTCGCCCCGGACCGTTTGCGCTCCAGGAGGTCGACGCCGAGTTCCCGTTCGAGATTGCGGACGGTCTCGCTCAACGCGGGCTGCGAGAGGTGGAGTTCCTCGGCGGCCCGGCGCAGCGAGCCGAGCCGGGTGACCGCCGTGATGTATTCCAGCTGCTCTATTCGCACCCGGTCAGAATGCGGGTCCGTACCGGCCTGTTCAAGGGTTTCCCTGTCACGCCTTCGTGAAATTCGCCGGTCCGGGATACGAGACCGATCGGGTATTCCTTGACGGTCCGGACCACAGGCTGCCACGATCGAGCACATGATGATGCGACTGGACCTCACGCGGCGACGCCATGTCGACCTCGCGCGTGTCTCCAGTGCCGCCTGTTGCTCCGTGGTCTGATCTCGTGGCCTGATCCACCGGATCTCCGGCCCGATCCCCCGGTTCCGCCGCGCACCACCACGTTCCTTTCACGGCCTCGACCGCGACCGACCGCGACCGACCGCCATCGAACGCGACCGAGAGCCGTCGACCGCCGTGCGACGTATTCCGCCGCCCGAATTCGACGATTCACCGAACGCCGCCGGCTCCGCGTACGCCGCTGAATCGACCCCCTGAATTCGGCCTGCCCGAATTCCCGCGACAGGAGTTCCCCATGCCTGCCGAGAACCTTTCCGCAGACCCCGTCCGCTTCGCCTACTGGGTGCCCAATGTCAGCGGCGGCCTGGTGACCAGCACGATCGAACAGCGCACCGACTGGGGCTACGACTACAACCGTGAACTCGCCGTCCTCGCCGAGAACAACGGCTTCGACTACGCCCTCAGCCAGGTCCGCTACATGGCCAGTTACGGCGCCGAGTTCCAGCACGAGTCGACCAGCTTCAGCCTCGCCCTGCTGCTCGCCACCCAGCGTCTGAAGGTCATCGCCGCGGTCCACCCCGGACTGTGGCACCCCGGTGTCCTCGCCAAACTCGGCGCCACCGCCGACCACCTGTCGAACGGCCGTTTCGCGGTCAACGTCGTGTCCGGCTGGTTCAAGGGCGAGTTCACCGCCCTCGGCGAACCCTGGCTGGAGCACGACGAGCGGTATCGCCGCTCCGAGGAGTTCATCCAGGCCCTGCGCCAGATCTGGACCGAGGACCACACCGAACTCGCCGGAGACTTCTACCGGCTGCGCGACTTCTCCCTCAAACCCAAGCCCCTCAACACCCCCGAACGCCCGCACCCGGAGATCTTCCAGGGCGGCAACTCCAGCGCCGCGCGCGCCATGGCGGGCCGGGTCTCCGACTGGTACTTCTCCAACGGCAAGGACTTCGACGGGGTCGTCGAACAGCTCGCGGACGTACGGGCGTCGGCGGCCCAAGTCGGCCGTACGCCACCGAAGTTCGGCCTCAACGGCTTCCTGATCGCCCGCGACACCGAGGCCGAGGCCCGCGAGACCCTCCGCGAGATCGTCGCGCACGCCGACCGCGAGGCCGTCGAGGGCTTCGGCGCCGCGGTCAAGCAGGCCGGACAGTCCACCGGCGACGGCAAGGGCATGTGGCAGGACTCCTCCTTCGAGGACCTGGTCCAGTACAACGACGGCTTCCGTACGGGGCTCATCGGCACCCCGGAGCAGATCGCCGAGCGGATCGTCGCCTACAAGAGCCTCGGCGTCGACCTCCTGCTCCTGGGCTTCCTGCACTACCACGAGGAGGTCGAGTACTTCGGCCGCCGCGTCCTGCCCCTCGTGCGTGAACTGGAGGCCCGACTCCCGGACGCCCGAACCGGATCCACGCCTGCCGCACCCCTCCGCGTCTGAGCAGATCCGCCTCCGCCGCCTCCTCGAAGAAGGGCGGCTTCTCCCCGAAATGCAGCTGCCCGAACCCGCCCCGTCCCGAAAAGAGGACCCATGGCCACCGTCCTGTCCGTCTCCGGCAGCCCCTCCGCCTCCTCCCGCACCAACCGCCTGCTGCGCCACCTGGACAACCGGCTGACCGCACAGGGCCACGAGGTGATCCCGCTCGACGTCCGCACGATCCCCGCCGAAGCGCTGCTCGGCGCCGACTTCCGGCATCCGGCGATCGTCGAGGCCACCGCCCTCGTCGCACGGGCCGACGGCGTCGTCATCGGCACGCCCGTCTACAAGGCCGCCTACTCCGGAGTGCTCAAGGCGCTGCTCGACCTGCTTCCGCAGTACGCGCTCACCGGCAAGACCGTGCTGCCCCTGGCCACGGGTGGGTCGACGGCACATGTGCTCGCCATCGACTACGCGCTGCGCCCGGTGCTCAGCTCCATGGGTGCTCAACACATAGTTCAGGGCTGGTTCACCCTCGACAAGGACATAGTCGTCGGTGAGGACGGCGGACTCACCGTGGCGCCCGCGGCCACCGAGGCGCTGACCCAGGTGCTCGACCAGTTCTCCGAGGCGCTGGGCCGTCGACCGGTCCTGGCCGCGGCGAGCTGACCATGTCAGCGGACACCGCCACCGAGACCGCTGCCGAACGGGGCGCTACCGAAACCGCTCCCGGTCGGGGCGCCGCCAAGGTCATCGCCGACGACGCCGAGGCCCTCGCCGTGGCCACCGCCCTCGCCGACGAGTTCCGGGCCGGAGCAGCCGACCGGGACGCCGAACGCAGGCTCCCGCGCGCGGAGCTGGACCGGCTCTCCGGCTCCGGTCTGCTCGCCGTCACCGTGCCCGCCGGGCACGGGGGCGCCGACGTGACCCAGGAGACGCTCGCCGAGATCTTCCGGCTGCTCGCGTCCGCCGACGCCAGCCTCGCCCAGATCCCGCAGAGCCACTTCGTCTACGTCAACGTGATCCGCCGCCAGGGGACGGCGGAGCAGCAGGCGTTCTTCTTCGGCGAGGTGCTGGCCGGGCGCCGCTTCGGCAACGCCCAGTCGGAGGCCGGGACGAAACACGTCCAGGACATCCGCACCCGGCTGGCACGGCAGCCGGACGGCTCGTACGTCCTCACCGGCGTCAAGCAGTACTCCACGGGTGCCCTGTTCGCCGACTGGATCCCCGTCCTGGCCCGCACCGAGGACGACACCCTGCACGTCGCGTACGTCCCCAGGGACGCCGAGGGCCTGACGGTCGTCGACGACTGGGACGGCATGGGGCAGCGCACCACCGCCAGCGGTACGGTCCGCCTCGACGCCGTGTCCGTGCCCGCCGACCGGGTCCTCCCGCACCACCTCACCTTCCAGGGGCCGCAACTGCATGGCGCCGTAGCCCAGTTGCTCCATGCGGCCATCGACGCCGGGATCGCCGCGGGCGCGCTCTCGGAGGCCGTGGACTTCGTCCGCACCAAGAGCCGCCCGTGGTTCGAGAGCGGATTCGAGACCGCGGCCGAGGACCCGCTGCTCATCCAGCGCTTCGGGGAACTGGCCGTACAGGTGCGGGCCACCGAGGCGCTGCTCGGCGCGGCGGCCCGCGCGGTCGACACGGCCCGCGCCGGCCTTACGGGGGACTCGGCCGCCGAGGCGTCCGTCGCGGTGGCCGCCGCCAAGGCGCACGCGGCGGCGACCGCCGTCGAGGTGTCGGGCGCGCTCTTCGAGGTGTCCGGCACCCGGTCGGCCCTCAACTCCCTGAACCTGCACCGGCACTGGCGTGACGCGCGCACCCACACGCTGCACGACCCGGCCCGCTGGAAGATCCAGCACATCGGCCGGTACGTACTGAACGGCACCCCGCCGCCACGCCACGGACTCCTCTGAGCCGAAGCGAGCCGAGAACGCAGAGCCGAAACCGCTGAGCCGCCCCCGCACACCACCCCGCGCCCGATCGGAGAACGCACCCGTGTCCCTCACCTTTCACTGGTTCCTGCCCACCAACGGCGACAGCCGCCATGTCGTCGGGGGCGGCCACGGCACCCCGGCCACGGTGTCCGGCCGGGACCGGCCGCCGACGGTCGCGTATCTGAGCCAGATCGCCCGCGCCGCCGAGGACCTCGGCTTCGTCGGCGCGCTCACGCCCACCGGCGCCTGGTGCGAGGACGCCTGGCTGACCACCGCGATGGTCAGCCAGAACACCGAGCGGCTGAAGTTCCTGGTCGCCTTCCGGCCCGGGTTCGTCTCGCCGACGCTCGCCGCGCAGATGGCGTCCACCTTCCAGCGCCAGTCCGGCGGACGCCTCCTCCTCAACGTCGTCACCGGCGGCGAGAGCCACGAGCAGCGCGCGTACGGCGACTTCCTCGACAAGGACGCCCGCTACCGCCGTACCGGCGAGTTCCTGGAGATCGTCCGGGGTCTCTGGGAGGGCAGGACCGTCGACCTGGACGGCGAGTTCCTCAAGGTCGAGGACGCCAGGCTGGCCCGTGTGCCCGATCCGGTCCCCGAGGTCTACTTCGGCGGCTCCTCGCCCATCGCCGGTGAGGTCGCCGCCAAGCACGTGGACGTCTACCTCACCTGGGGCGAGCCGCCCGCGCAGGTCGCCGAGAAGATCGCCCGGGTGCGGGCGCTGGCCGAGAAGGAGGGCCGTACCGTCCGGTTCGGCATCCGGCTGCACGTCATCACCCGGGACACCTCCGAGCAGGCGTGGGCGGAGGCGGACCGGCTGCTCGCCGGGTTCGACCCGGAGACGGTGAAGTCCGTACAGGCCGGCCTCGCCCGCAGCGAGTCCGAGGGCCAGCAGCGCATGCTCGCCCTGCACGGCGGCGGCAACCGGGACGGCCTGGAGATCCACCCCAATCTCTGGGCGGGCATCGGCCTGGTGCGTGGCGGCGCGGGCACCGCCCTGGTCGGCAGCCACGACGAGGTCGCCGAACGCATCACCGAGTACCACCGCCTCGGCATCGACGAGTTCGTGCTCTCCGGCTACCCGCACCTGGAGGAGGCGTACTGGTTCGGCGAGGGCGTCCTGCCCCGGCTCGCCGCGCAGGGCCTGTGGCAGCACCCGTTCGCCGCCCGGCCGGTTCCCTCGGCCCAGGTCCCGTTCGCGAGCTGAGCCGCTCCCCGACCCCCGTACCCCGCCCGTCTCCCGTACTTCGCCGGTCTGCCGCAGCCCGAGAAAATCGCTGTACGTGACCGTCCTGGAGGTGATGACCTTGTGCGAGCCGCCCGGCTCGCACAAGGCAGCGGGGCGGCGGGGGAGAAGGGGGACGGCCGTGGCCACCGAGAACATCCTGCTGTCCGGCATCGTCGGCTCGACCGCGTACGGACTGGCCCGCGAGGGGTCCGACGTGGACCGGCTCGGCATGTTCGCCGCCCCCACCGAGGACTTCCACGGCCTGCACGGGCCGAAGGAGACCCACGTCACGACCAAGCCCGACAACACCCTCCACGAAGCGGCCAAGTGGTGCAGGCTCGCCCTGGGCGGCAACCCGACCGTGACCGAACTGGTGTGGCTGCCCGACGAGTTGTACGAGGTCCGCACCCCGCTCGGTGACGAGCTGATCGGCATCCGCACGACCCTGCTCTCCGCGAAACGGGTCCGCGACGCCTACCTCGGTTACGCCACCCAGCAGTTCAAGCGGCTCTACGACCGCGGGGACGCCTCCGCCTCCGCGGACACCCGCAGACGCACCGCCAAGCACGCCCGGCATCTGCGACGCCTGTGCCACCAGGGCTTCGAGCTGTACGCCACCGGCGCCCTGACCATCCGCGTCGAGGACCCGGACGACTACCACCGCTTCGGCGAGGAGGTGGCGGCCGACGCGATGGTCGCGCTGCCCCTGCTCCAGCGGTACGAGGCGGCCTTCGACGAGACCCGCAGCGCACTGCCGGACCAGGCCGACGAGGCCCCCGCCGAGGCGTGGCTGCGCCGGGTCCGGGCCGCGTACTACACGCGGTCCGGACCGTGACAGGCCGCGCTCACACGCTCAGCGCCTCCCGCACCGACCGCTCGGCCGCCGAACCGCCCTCGCCCGACGACGTGACCCGCCCCGCCTCCAGAACGTAGTACCGCTGGGCCGCCCGCATCGCGAAACCGACGTGCTGCTCGACGAGGAGCACGGAGAGTCCGCCGCGCGCGGCCAGGGCGAGGACCGTCTCCTCGATCTCCGCCACGACCGAGGGCTGGATGCCCTCGGTCGGCTCGTCGAGCAGCAGGATCCGAGGGTCCGTCACCAGGGCCCGGGCGATGGCGAGTTGCTGTCTCTGTCCACCCGAGAGCAGGCCCGCCCGCCGCGTCGACAGGGTGCGCAGCACCGGGAACAGGTCCAGCGCCTCCGCGATCGCCGTCTTGCCGCGTCTGCGGCCGTCGGCGACGAGCTGGAGGTTCTCCGCCGTCGTCAGGTGGGGGAAGGCCTGCTGCCCCTGCGGCACGTACGCCATCCCGCGCGCCACGCGCTCGTGCGGCTTGCGGCGGGTGATGTCCTCCCCGTCGAGCCTGATCGCCCCGCTCGACGGGGTGAGCAGTCCGACGGCCGCCCGCAGCAGGGTGCTCTTGCCGGCGCCGTTGTGCCCGAGCACCGCCGCGACGCCGTCGTCCGGCACGTCCACGGAGACGCCGTGCAGGACGAGACTGCGGTGGTAGCCGACCCGTACGCCGTCGATCTCCAGTTTCATGCGCTCACACCTCCTGCACGGCGGCGCCGGTCCGGCCGGACGCGGTCCCGCCGGACGGTTCCGGCTCGTCCGGCAGCGTCGGTCCGGCGGAGCCGAGGGCCGCGTCCCCGGCCGCCGCGTGACCGAGGTACACCTCCTGCACCCGGGGATCGGCCTGTACCTCCGCCACGGTCCCCTCGCTGAGCACCCTGCCCGCGTGCAGCACGCTGACGCTGCGCGCGAAGGACCGCATGAAGTCCATGTCGTGCTCGATGACGACCACGGTCCGCTCCTCGCTGATGTGCTCCAGCAACTCGCCCGTGGCCTGCCGTTCGTCGTGGCTCATCCCGGCGACGGGCTCGTCGAGCAGCAGCAGCCGTACGTCCTGCACGAGCAGCATGCCGATCTCCAGCCACTGCTTCTGGCCGTGGGCGAGCGTGCCGGCCGGGCTGTGGGCCAGGTCCGTGAGCCCGACCGTCTCCAGCGCGCGGGCGACGGGCTCCGGTACGCCCTTGCGGCGCCGCAGCATCGTGAGCATGCCGCGCCCGGCACCGGCCGCTATGTCGAGGTTCTGCAGGACGGTCAGCCCCTCGAAGACGGTGGCGGTCTGGAAGGTCCGGCCGATGCCCGACCGGGCGATCCGGTGCACACTCCGGCCGAGCAGTTCCGCGCCTCCGAAGAGGACCGAGCCCTGAGCCTTCACCAGTCCGGTGACGGCGTCGACGAGCGTGGTCTTGCCCGCGCCGTTCGGTCCGATCAGGAAGCGGAGGTCGCCCGGCGCCACGTCGAGGTCCACCCCGTCGACCGCGGTGAACCCGTCGAATGACACCCGCAGTCCGCGTATCTCAAGACCTGAGAGCTGACTCATGCTGCTCCTCCTGAGGGGAGGGCGGTGGCCGCCGCCCTGCGTCGCCGCACGATCCCGGCCAGGGAGACGAGACCGCCCGGCAGGAACGCCAGGGCCACGATGAACAACAGCCCCTGGAAGTACGTCCAGGCCGCCGGGAACTCCTCCGACAGGGCCGTCTTCGCCCACGCCACCCCGATCGCGCCCAGCACCGCCCCGGCGAGGCTCGCCCGGCCGCCGACCGCGGCGCCGATGACGAACTCGATCGACGGCACGATGCCGATCATCGCGGGGGAGATGATGCCGACCGCGGGCACGAAGAGCGCCCCCGCGAGCCCGGCGGTGCCGGCCGCCACGACGTACGCGACGAGCTTCACGTTCGCCGGGTCGTAGCCGAGGAAGCGCACCCGTTCCTCCGAGTCCCGTACGGCGACGAGGAGTTCGCCGTACCGGCTGTGGATCAGTTGCCGGACCAGGGCGATCAGGAGCAGCAGGACGGCGGCGATGACGAAGTACACCATCCGCTGGTTGACCGGGTCGTCGAGGTCGTAGCCGAAGAAGCCCTGGATGTCGGTGAGTCCGTTGGTGCCGCCGGTCGTCGCCTGCTGGCCGATCAGCCAGATCGCGAAGGCCGCGGCGAGCGCCTGGCTCAGGATCGCGAAGTACGCGCCCTTGACCCGGCGGCGGAAGATGAACGAACCGAGGACCGCGGCGACGGCCATGGGCAGCAGCACGGTGGCCGCGAGGGCGACCAGGGGATTCCCGAACGGCCGCCACCACCAGGGGAGTTCGCTGGCCGTGCCGTACAGCTGCATGAAGTCGGGGAGGTTGCCGGGACCCGCGTCCGCGATCTTCAGATGCATCGCCATGGCGTAGCCGCCGAGCCCGAAGAACACACCCTGGCCGAGCGTGAGCAGGCCGCCGCGGCCCCAGGCCAGACAGATGCCGACGGCCACCATCGCGGTGCACAGGTACTTGGCGAGCAGCCCGAGCCGGAAGTCGGAGAGCGCCAGCGGCGCGAGGGCGAAGAGCGCGACGGCCGCGGCGGCGAATCCGGCCCACGCGCGGGCCGGGCGGCCCGCGAGGACCGACGGGCTCTTGCCCGCCGGGGCCGCCGGGGCACCTTTGAACAGGGTCATACGAGACTCCTCGTACGCAGCGTGTACAGCCCCTGGGGCCGCCACTGGAGGAAGGCGACGATGGCCACGAGGACGAGCACCTTCGCCACGCTGACGGTGGTGGAGTACTCCAGGACGGACTGCATGACTCCGAGGGCGAACGCGACGATCACCGTGCCCTTGAGCTGTCCGATGCCGCCGACGACGATCACCAGGAACGCGTCGATGATGATGTTGGTGCCCATCGTGGGTCCGATCGGGCCGACCAGTGTCAGCGCGACACCCGCGACCCCGGCGAGCCCGGACCCGAGGAAGAACGCGGTCCGGTCCACCCGCGAGGTGGAGATGCCGGACACCTCGGCCAGGTCCCTGTTCTGCACGACCCCGCGGATCCGGCGGCCGAGTGAGGTCAGCCGCAGTGTCAGCGACAGCGCGACGACGGCCGTGACCGCGAGACCGAGGATGAACAGGCGGCTGTTGGCGAACGTCAGTGGGTCGGAGCCGCCGAGGACGGTGATGTTCCCCGTCAGCCAGTCGGGCGCGCGGGTCTGCACGTTGGGAGCGCCGAAGAGGTCCCGGGCGAGCTGCTGGAGCATCAGCGACACACCCCAGGTGACGAGCAGCGTGTCGAGGGGGCGCAGATAGAGGCGGCGGATGAGTACCCATTCGAGCAGCGCGCCGAGCGCGCCCGCCACCAGGAAGGCGACGGGCAGCGCCACGAGGAGGGACAGGCCGGCGCCGGAGATGGACTTCTGGAGGACGTACGTGGTGTAGGCGCCGGCCATGATGAACTCGCCGTGGGCCATGTTGATGACGTTCATCTGGCCGAAGGTGAGCGAGAGCCCGAGCGCGATGAGCAGCAGGACGGCACCGATGCTGATGCCGGTGAAGGTCTGACCGAGGATCACGGTCATACGGCGGCTCCGAGGAGGCAGGACGCGGGGGCCTCGCGGGAAGGCCCCACGCTCGGTCGGTCAGGAGAGGCCGGAGGCCCAGTCGTAGCCCTTGAGGAACGGGTCGGGCTCGATCGGCTCGCCGGAGTCCCACACCTGCTCGATCAGCCCGTCGGTGCCGATCCTCCCGATCCGGGCGGTCTTGTGGATGTGCTGGCTCGCGCCGTCCACGGTGACCGTGCCCTCGGGGGCGTCGAAGGTGATGCCGTCCGAGGCGGCCTTGACCTTCTCCGGGTCGAAGGACTTGGCCTTCTCGACCATGGCCTTCCACAGATACACCGAGGTGTACGCGGCCTCCATCGGGTCACTGGTCGGCTTGTCCTGGCCGTACTTCGCCTTGTACGCCTTCACGAACTTCGTGTTCGCCGCGCCGGGTGTCGTCTGGTAATAGTTCCAGGCCGTCAACTGCCCTGCCAGGTACTGCGATCCGATCGACTTGACCTCTTCCTCGGCGATCGACACCGAGACGACCGGCATGCTCCTCGCGGTCAGGCCGGCCGACTTGTACTCCTTGAAGAAGGCCACGTTCGAGTCGCCGTTGAGGGTGTTGAAGACCGCGTCGGCCTTCGACGCCTTCACCTTGTTGGCGATCGTGCTGAACTCCGTTGAGCCCAGCGGCGCGTAGTCCTCGCCGAGCACCTTCATGCCGTTGGCCTTCGCGTACGCCTTGATGATCTTGTTCGCGGTGCGCGGGAAGACATAGTCGCTGCCGACGAGATAAATGCTCTTCTCGCCCCGGCTCTTCAGATAGTCGAGCGCCGGGACGATCTGCTGATTCGTCGTCGCCCCCGTGTAGAAAATGTACGGGGACTCCTCAAGGCCCTCGTACTGCACGGGATAGAACAGCAGGGACTTGTTCTTCTCGAAGACGGGTTTCACCGCTTTGCGGCTCGCGGAGGTCCAGCAGCCGAAGGTGGCCGCGACCCGGTCCTCCTTGATGAGCTTGGCCGCCTTCTCGGCGAACGTGGGCCAGTCGGACGCGCCGTCCTCGCTGACCGGTTTGATCTGCTTGCCGAGCACTCCGCCCGAGGCGTTGATCTCCTCGATCGCCAGTCTCAGCGAGTCGCGTACGGTCACCTCGCTGATCGCCATGGTGCCGGAGAGCGAGTTGAGCAGGCCGACCCTGACGGTGTCGCCGCTCGTGTCGGCCTTCGCGGCCTGGTCGGACGAGCCGCCCGCGGCGTCGGTCTTGGCGCCGCACGCGGTGAGCGCGACGACGGCGGCGAGCGCGGCGGCGCCCGCGATCACCCGGCGCCGCTGCGGACGGAAACCGCTGGAACGATAGGACTCGCTGGACAAATGGACCCCCTCGGGCTGGGAGGACAACCTCCTCCTGGCGTGCGGTCCACAGCCTCAAGTCACCCTGTTTCCACGGTGTTTCGCATTACTTTCCCGGCGGTATCTTCCGACTCTCATCCGGTTCTCGGAGAGAAAACAAAAATACCCCGGACCGAATCCATGAAATGAATTCACAGTTCGCCCGAGGCATTCTCATTACTTCCTGTGGGAAGTATCTTCGCGCAAGCGAGGACATGTCAAGACCGGGACGCGTGCGGATTCAGCTGGGCCACCACGTCGAAGTCCACGCCGTCCGCCCGCGCCAGGTAGATCCGCTGGCTCACATGGCCGCCGCGCAGCCTCAGCAGCCCGCGCGGGCCCTCGTAGGAGACGGTGTCCGCGGCGGCGCCGATCGCGGTGACGTCCAGGGTCCCGGCCCGGTCGATGAGCGCGGCGAGCAACAGCACGCCCTCGTAACAGGATTCACCGAGACTGCCGAGCGCCGGTGCCTCCACTCCGTACCGCCCGGCGTACTGGCCGTGGAAGTCCAGCGTGTCCTGGTTGGCGAGGGAGGCGAAGAAACCGGCCGTGCTGTAGAGGCCGGCGGTGGCCGTCGGGCCGCTCGCCATCAGCATGTTCTCGTCCATCAGCGTGCTCAGGCGAAGGCATCGCTCGTCGAGCCCCGCCGCGGCGAACGCCCGGTTGAAGCGCACCGCGTCGCTGCCCACCAGCAGCATCAGCACCCCGTCCGCCTCCGACCGCTCGATACGCCGCAGCACCGCGTCGAAGTCATGGGTGCCCAGCGGCAGATACGCCTCCGCGCGGACGGCGCCGCCCGACTCGCGGGCGTAGTGGTGCGAGGCCCTGGCCGTACGGCGCGGCCACACATAGTCGTTGCCCACGACGAACCAGCGGCGCACCCGGTGCTCGCGGGCCAACAGGTGCATGGCGGGCCGGAGTTGGGCGTCCGGTGTCTCGCTCGTGAGGAACACGCCCGCGGTGTGCTCCCCGCCCTCGTAGAGCGCCGTATACACATAGGGAACCCGGTGGGCGATCCGCGGCGCGAGTGCCTGGCGCACGGAGGAGATGTGCCAGCCGGTGACGCCCTGCACGACGCCGAGGTTCACCAGCGCCTCGACGTTCTCGGCGACGCGCCGCGGTTCCGCGCCGCCGTCCACCGGCACCAGCCGCAGCTCCTTGCCGAGCACTCCGCCGGAGCGGTTGACCTGCTCCGCGCCGAGCCGCGCGCACAACTCGCAGGTGGGTCCGAAGATTCCGGCCGCGCCCTGCAGGGGGAAGACCAGCGCCACACCGACGACCGAGTCGTCGGCCGTGAACCAGTCGGGCGGAGGCGGGCCGAGCGGGGAGGCGGCGAGTGGGAGCGGGTCGGGCCGGACCATGAGGGCATGATTGCGGGAACGTCCGGTGAACTCCAGTCCGTCTCGGGGTACGGTCGGCCCCGCACCCGCCGCGCGCGGGAGACCCTGGGGAAAGGGGGACTTGTACGATGTGAGGACCCCTTACCGGGCCCCCTCGGACGTCGATCTCGGGAGTGAGGAGCAGGATGCCGACCCCTCCTGCACGCCGGTCCAAGGACCTCGCGCACCTCCTGACGCGGGCCGAACGGCTGGCGGCGCGCCTCCTCCGGGGCGCCCTGGAGGAACACGGCTGCACCCTGGACGCCTGGCGCGTGCTCTCCCTCCTCTCCGACGGCGAGGGGCACCCCATGACGGCGGTCGCCGAAGAGGCCTTCCTGCCGCCCGCGACCCTCACCAAACTGGTCGACCACCTCGTCGACCAGAACCTGGTCCACCGGCGGGTCGACCCCCTCGACCGGCGGCGCATCCTCGCCCACCTCACCCCGCGCGGTGAGACGTACTGGCGGCGCGTCGACCGCGAGGTGCGCACGCGGTGGCCCGCCCGTAGCGGCGGCGAAGGCGACGAGGAACTGCTGCGCGGGCTGCTGCTCCGGCTGGTGGACGAGCTCGACGGAGCTGCGGCGGAATCGTCCGTCTGAGCCGGCCACCGGCCCCCTTGGTGTGACCTCTCGATCACGGTCGGTGTCCTCGGCCGGGGAGGAATGACGATGCCGTATAAATGGTTGGCATATACATCGAGCTTGCCGCTCGACATACCGAGTGCGGGTCACGAACCCGCCCCGACCAGCGAGGCACCGTGAACCAGCCCACCCCCGAGCAGCCCGCCGACGTCGTGGCCCGGCTGCGCGCCACCTTCCGCTCCGGCCGCACCAAGCCCGTCGAGTGGCGCACCGGCCAGCTGAGCCGCCTGCGCGAGATGCTCACCACGGACGGTGCCGCGCTCGCCGCCGCCCTCCACGCCGACCTGGGCAAGAGCTCCACCGAAGCCTTCCGTACCGAGATCGACTTCGTCGTCCGCGAGATCGACCACACCCTCGAACACCTCGAAGAGTGGCTGCGCCCCGAGCCCGCCCCGGTCCCCGCGCACCTCGGCGCCGACGCGACGGGCTGGACGCGCTACGACGCGCTCGGTGTCGTCCTGGTCATCGCCCCCTGGAACTATCCGGCGCAGCTCCTGCTCGCCCCGATGCTCGGCGCGCTCGCCGCGGGCAACGCGGTGGTCGTCAAACCCAGCGAGCTGGCCCCCGCCACCTCCGCCGAACTGGCCCGGCTGCTGCCCCGCCACCTCGACACCGACGCCGTCGCCGTCGTCGAGGGCGGCATCCCCGAGACCACGGCCCTGCTCGCCGAGCGCTTCGACCACATCTTCTACACCGGCAACGGCACGGTCGGCCGCATCGTGATGACCGCCGCCGCCCGGCACCTCACCCCGGTCACCCTCGAACTCGGCGGCAAGTCCCCGGCCTTCGTCGACCGCGGCGCCGACCTGACCGTCGTCGCCGAGCGCCTGGCCCGCGGCAAGTTCCTCAACGCCGGACAGACCTGCGTCGCGCCCGACTACGTCCTGACCGACCCCGAGACCGCCCGCGCCCTGGAGCCCGTACTGACCGAGGCCGTCGAGAAGCTGTACGGGTCCGACGCGTCCACCTCCGCCGAGTACGGGCGGATCATCAACGAACGGCACTTCGACCGGCTCAGCGGGCTGCTCGACTCCGGCCGGACCGTCGTCGGCGGCGCCACCGACCGTGCCACGAAGTACATCGCGCCGACCGTCCTGGCCGACGTCGACCCCGACGCGCCCGTCATGCGCGAGGAGATCTTCGGCCCGGTCCTGCCGATCGTCACCGTCCCCGGTCTCGACGAGGCCATCGACTTCATCAACGACCGCGACAAGCCCCTCGCCCTGTACGCCTTCACCGAGTCGGACACCACCCGGCGGCGGCTCGCCGCCGAGACCTCGTCCGGCGGCCTCGGCCTCGGTCTGCCGCTCGCCCATCTCACCGTCTCCGACCTCCCCTTCGGCGGAGTGGGGGAGAGCGGCATGGGCAACTACCACGGCCGCTACTCGATCGAGACGTTCAGCCACCGCAAGGCGGTACTGGAGAAGCCGCTGAGCTGAGCCGGCCGACGGGCAGACGCCATCGACCTGAAGCGACGCGGCGCCGGGGCGAGTTGACTGGTCTACACCCTTGACTGGTCCAGACCAAGGTGGTGAAGTGTGCCTCACCACCCCCCACCACGGCTGCCCCGTACGCCGCGGCCGGCCCCGTCGGCACCTGCGTACAAGGTCCGCCCCGCGCTGCCCCCGTACGGGTCCGCGGCCGTGCTCCGTGAAGGAGTTGCCCCTGTGTCCAGGCGCCGTATCTCCGCGTTCGTGGCCGCGATCGTCCTCGGAACCGCCGCACCGGTGCTGTTGCCGGCCTCGGGCGCGTCCGCCGCGGCCTGTTCGAGCTACCCGAGCTGGGTGGCCGGCAAGTCCTACGTGACCGGCAACATCGTCCGCTACACCGACGGCAAGGCGTACATAGCCGAGCACGACAACCCGGGCTACGACCCCACGATCAGCACCTGGTACTGGGAGCCGTACGCCTGCGACAACGGACCCACCAACCCCTCCGGGTTCGTCGTCAGCGAGGCCCAGTTCAACCAGATGTTCCCGAACCGGAACTCCTTCTACAGCTACAGCGGGCTCAAGGCCGCGATGAGCGCCTACCCGGCCTTCGCCAACACCGGCAGCGACACGGTGAAGAAGCAGGAGGCCGCGGCCTTCCTCGCCAACGTCAACCACGAGACCGGCGGCCTGGTCCACATCGTCGAGCAGAACACCGCCAACTACCCGCACTACTGCGACTGGGGCCAGCCCTACGGCTGCCCGGCCGGCCAGGCCGCGTACTACGGCCGCGGCCCCATCCAGCTCAGCTGGAACTTCAACTACAAGGCCGCGGGCGACGCGCTCGGCATCGACCTCCTGAACAACCCCTGGCTCGTGCAGAACGACTCGGCGGTGGCCTGGAAGACCGGCCTCTGGTACTGGAACACCCAGTCCGGCCCCGGCTCCATGACCGGCCACAACGCGATGGTCAACGGCGCGGGCTTCGGCCAGACCATCCGCTCCATCAACGGTTCGCTGGAATGCGACGGCAAGAACCCGGCCCAGGTGCAGAGCCGGGTGGACAGCTACCAGCGGTTCGTGGGGATCCTCGGCACGACGGCGGGCAACAACCTGTACTGCTGACAGACAGCTTCAGCTGACAGACCGCTTCAGCGCTGTGGGGCGGCCGGTTCACCACCGGCCGCCCCACAGTGCTTTCACATGTACGCCGTCAGCCGAGAATGCTCCACGACGTGCCGCCGTTCGCAGCCATGAGCACGGCGAGCAGCACGATGTCCGCGATGCCGAGCCACAGCCCGAGCAGCGCCCTGAAACGCCGGGGCGTGCCCCGCCGCAGGGCCAGCACGGCCAGCACGATGGCGACGGGGCCGAGGAAGAAGTTGAGGACGAGGAGTCCGACGAGGCCGAGGACGAAGGAGGCCACGGCCATTCCCTCGGTGTCCCGCCTGCCGGTCCGACGCCCGCCGCTCTCCCGCTCACCGGTCTCCCGCTCACCGTTCTCCCGTCGCCGGGACTCTGTCAGCCGCATCACGTCACGCCCTTCCGGTCCGGCTGCCGTGCTTGCGCCGCTCGCGCACCGCGAACACGGCCAGCCACGCGGCGATGGCCACCGCGGCCAGCACGGTCACGGGCAGGGGGAGATAGGCGGCCGAGCCGAGCAGGACGGCCAGCACCAGGACGGCCACGACAAGGAAGATCACGTCTGCCCCCGTTCGTGCGGGGACAAGGGCAGTTGCGAGGGCGAAGGCAAGGCTGTGGATCGCCTCTTCATGAACATGCGGATACGGGTGTCCCGGCGGCCCGACATCACACCTGCGAACACTTCCGGCCGGTGGCGAAGATTCGCCCCGCCACTCAGGGGTACCCCACGGACTTCGCCCGATCCGAGGGCGAACTGTGCGAACTCGCAGAACAGAAAGGCTGCCGGTGCCCGAAAAGACCCCGACCGATGTGCGCGACGACGTGAAGCACGACGACGTGAAGAACGTCTTCGTGATAGGCCTCGACGACGCCAACCTGCCCACCCTCGAAGCGGCCGCGGCGGCCAGGTCGCTGCGCTACCACCCGCTGCTGACGATCGGGGAACTGCAGAGCGGCGAGGTGTCCGTCCCGGAACTCATCGACAAGGCACGGGCCGTACTGGACGCCTTCGACGGCAGGATCGACGCGATCGTCGGCTACTGGGACTTCCCCGTGAGCACCCTCGTGCCGATCCTCGCCGAGCACTACGGGACCCGCAGCACCAGCCTGGAGTCCGTGGTCAAGTGCGAGCACAAGTACTGGAGCCGGCTGGAGCAGCAGAAGGTCACCGACCGGCACCCGCGGTTCGGCCGGGTCGACCTGGACACCGACGACCCGCAACCGCCGGAGAACGTACGGTTCCCGATGTGGGTCAAGCCCGCCCTCTCGTATTCCTCCGAACTCGCCTTCGGCGTCGCGGACATGGACGAGTTCCAGGACGCCGTACGGCAGATACGCGAAGGAATCTCCCGGGTGGGCCGCCCCTTCGAGGACATCCTCGACCGGATCGACCTGCCGCCCGAGATGAAGGGCGTCGGCGCCCAGGTCTGCCTCGCCGAGGAGACCATGACGGGCCTCCAGGTCGCCGTCGAGGGGTACGTCCACCGGGGCGAGGTCACCGTCTACGGTGTGCTCGACTCCATCAACTACCCCGACACCTCCAGCTTCCAGCGGCACCAGTACCCCTCGACGCTGCCGCCGGCGGTCATCGCCGAGCTGCACGACGTCACCGAGCGCGTCATGCGCCGGATCGGCTTCGAGTCGGCCACCTTCAGCGTGGAGTACTTCTTCGATCCGAAGACCCAGGAGATCAGCCTGCTGGAGATCAACCCCAGGCACTCCCAGTCCCACGCCGAGCTGTTCGAGTACGTCGACGGCGTGCCCAACCACCACGCCATGCTCGGCCTCGCCCTGGACGACGATCCGGCCATGCCGCAGCGCAAGGGCCCGTACGCGATGGCCGCGAAGTGGTACTACCGCTGGTTCACCGACGGCGTTGTGCGCGACGTGCCCTCGGCCGACGACCTGGCCCGCATCGAGCGCGAGGCCGACGGTGTGCGCGTGGACGTCACCACCGAGGAGGGACAGGTCCTCTCCGACCTCTCCCAGCAGGACTCCTACAGCTACGAACTGGCGCACATATTCACCGGCGGGAACAGTGAGGAGGAGCTGAGGGCGAAGTACGACCACTGCGTGGCCGCGCTGGGACTCAGTTTCGACGAGAGCCCCCAGGAACGTCCGGACGCGTAACGGCCGCCCCCACAAAGGCCGCACGCACCACGTCCGCCCGCACCACGTCCGCCCGCACTATGTCCGCACGAAAAGGAGCAAGTCCGCCTCATGCGCTACGTGAGCAATCTGCCGTACGCGACGAAGGAAGAGGAGGACGTCCGTATCCCGATGCCCGACGGCGTCCAGCTGTCGGCCCGTGTCTGGCGCCCCACCTCTTCCGACAACGAGCCCGTGCCCGCGGTGCTGGAGTACATCCCCTACCGCAAACGCGACCTCACCTCGGTGCGCGACTCCATGCACCACCCCTACATCGCCGGTCACGGATACGCCTGTGTGCGCGTCGACCTCCGCGGCACCGGTGACTCGGAGGGGGTGCTGAGGGACGAGTACCTGGAACAGGAACAGGCCGACGCCGAGGCGGTCCTCGCCTGGCTCGCCGACCAGTCCTGGTGCGACGGCAACACCGGCATGATGGGCCTGTCCTGGGGTGCCTTCGCCGCCCTCCAGGTGGCCGCCCGGCAGCCGCCGAGCCTGCGCGCCGTCGTCATCGCGTCCTTCACGGACGACCGGCACGCCGACGACATGCACTACATGGGCGGCGCCATGCTGTCGGACAACCTCGCCGAGGCCGGCACCATGTTCGCCTACGCGACCCTGCCGCCCGACCCCGCCGTGGTCGGCGACCGCTGGCGTGAGATGTGGCACGAACGCCTGGAGAACTCCGGCCCCTGGGTCCTGCCCTGGCTGCGCCACCAGCGCCGGGACGACTACTGGCGGCACGCCTCGGTCGCCGAGGACTACAAGGCCGTACAGTGCCCCGTCCTCGCCTCCAGCGGCTGGGCGGACGGCTACTCCAACGCCGTGACCCGGCTGCTCGGCAACCTGGACGTGCCCCGCAAGGGACTGATCGGCCCCTGGTCGCACAAGTTCCCCCACCTCGGGGAGCCAGGCCCCGCCATCGGCTACCTCCAGGAAGTGGTGCGCTGGTGGGACCACTGGCTCAAGGGCGCCGACAACGGCGTCATGGACGGTCCCATGCTGCGCACCTGGATGCAGGACAGCGTGCCCCCGTCCACCTCGTACGAGGAGCGTCCGGGCCGCTGGGTCGCCGAGCCGACCTGGCCGTCCCCGCAGATCAACCCCGTCAGGTACCCGCTGACCCGGCACCGGATCAACACCCCGGTCGAGGCCGGCGCCGACACCGGCGCCGACACCCGTGCCGGCGCCGATGCCCCTGTGGGCGGCGCCGAGATGACCGTACGGTCGCCGCTGTCCGTAGGGCAGTTCGCGGGCAAGTGGGCCTCCTACAACGCGCCCCCGGACCTGCCGTACGACCAGCGCGAGGAGGACGGCGGTTCCCTCGTCTTCGAGACCGAGCCGCTCACGGAGCAGCTGGAGATCCTCGGCTCACCGACCGTGGAACTCGACCTCGCGGCGGACCGGCCGGTCGCCATGGTGGCCGCGCGCCTGTCCGACGTGAGCCCCGACGGCGCCGCCACCCGCGTCACCTACGGTCTGCTCAACATCACCCGGCGCGAGAGCACCGAGCACCCCGAACCCCTGCAGCCGGGAACGCGCTACCGCGCGACCGTCCAGCTCAACGGAGTGGCGCAGGCGTTCCCGCCCGGCCACCGGGTCCGCCTCTCGCTGTCCACGTCGTACTGGCCGCTCGCCTGGCCGCCCCCCGAGCCGGCGCTGCTCAGCGTGTACGAGGGTGCCAGCACGCTCACGCTCCCCGTCCGCCCCACGGAGGAGCCGGACGGGATGCCGGCGAACCCGTTCGAGGAGCCCGAGGGCGCACCCCCGCTGTCCGTCACCCGGCTGACCGCCCCGGACGCACGCTGGGAGGTGAAGCGCGACATGGTCGACTACCGCGCCGAACTGGAGATCGTGAAGGACCAGGGCCTCGTCCACTTCGACGAGATCGACCTCGACGTGGGCCGCCGCGCCTACGAGCGCTACACCTCAGTCGCCGACGACTTCACCTCCGCGACCGGCGAGTCGACCTGGACCATGCGGTTCAAGCGGGACGACTGGGATGTCCGTGTGGAGACGCACACACGGCTGACCTGCGACGCGACGGACTTCTTCGTGGACGCCACGCTGGACGGCTACGAGGGCGGGCGCCGGGTCTTCTCGCGCACCTGGAACGAGACTGTGCCACGGGACCTGCTGTAGACGACCGGACGCGTCTTTCTCCGCCGGCCGGGCACCCGGAGGAGGAGACGCAGCGCCGCACAGGCACATGACGAGACGGCACACCACGACACGGAATGCCACGACACCATCGAGGAGAAGTTGACGCGTGAGCACACTCACCGGTCTGGAACGAGCCATGGAACGCTTCGGAGGGTCCCTGCTCGCGCGTTTTCGCCACAAGGAACCGGTCGAACTGATCGAGGCCCTGCACAAGGAGTGCGACGACCACATCGTGGTGTGCAGCGAGAGCCGGACCGTCGTACCCAACGCCTACGACGTCGAGCTGGCCGAGTTCGCCCACGAGGAACTGGAGCGCAACGGCGGGCGCATAGACCAGGTGCTCACCGACAGCCTGCTGCGCCACGGCGAGAAGCAGGGCTATGAGTGGGCCGGCCCGCTGACCGTGCACGTCACCCGGTCACCGGACCTGCCCAACGGCCGGTACCGGGTGGCCAGCGCCGTCATGCAGCATGTGCGGGCCGGCGCCTTCCAGCACTGACCCGACCGCACATGCCCCGCCCGTGCCCCGAGGGTCCCGGGCGGGCGGACCGCCGGGTCAGTCGCGGCGCAGGGGCGTCGGCGGCAGTTCCTCCTCCTCGGGGATGAGATGCACCGCGGCCTCCTCGGCGCCCGCGGCTCCGCCGTCGATGCCGATGTCCGAGGCGACCGCTTCCTTCGTCCTGTCCTCGTGGGCGCCCTCGTCGGGCGCCACAAGACGGCCCGCGCGCTCGTCACCGGCCTCGGGGTCGGTCGCCTCACCCTCTCCGCAGGGCAGGTCACCGATGCCGTCACCGGCCGGGACCTCCTCGTCGGGGACCTCCTGGCGCAGCCGCTCGTCGAGGCTCTCGCCCTCGTGCTGCTCGGCCGCGGTGACGCCGGTCTTGGTGACCCCCAGGGGCTTCTCGGGCGGTGAATAGCCCTCGTCGAGCACATCGTCGTACGTACGTTCGTCCACCGCGTCCTGGAGATCCAGCGGCGCCGCGTCCGCCTGCTCCTCGTTGGTCCCCGTGGGCTGGTAGACGTCGTCGGCCATGTTGTCGTCGCTCATGTTCGGCCTCCCGGCGCGGTGATCATTTCTTTCCCCGTAGGAGTAACGCGGTGCCCGGCATCGGCCCCGCGAAACACCGTGCTATTGACCGGTACATACCAACCCGATTGAGTGTCCCGCGCAGACCCCCCACTTTCCCGGCCGCCTACCGGGCGCCGCCGCGCTGCCGAAGGGACCTCACCGCCATGCGGAGACACCGCCCCCTGCTCGCCCTCACCGCCGCCGGAGCGGCACTGACCACCGCACTGGCCGTTCCCTCGCACGCCGCGGAGGCGCCGGCGGCGGGCGTGTTCTACGTGCAGAGCGCGGTCACCGGCCTGAACGCCGCCGACAGCGGGGGAGCGGTCGTCCAGCGCAACCCCAAGGGCAACGAGGACCGCCAGCAGTGGACACTCCGGGCCACCGGCACGTCGCACGTCCTGGAGAGCACCGACACGGCGGGCAGCTGCCTGGGCCGGTCCGGGGGCCAGGCGAGGACCGTGGCCTGCGCGAGCGCCGACGCCTCGTGGGAGATCACGTCGACGGGCACCGACCGCTACCGGCTCAAGGTGCCCGGCGCCGACCAGTACCTGACCGTCGGCGCCAAGGCCTCCGGCGCCAACTACCCCGCGCAGCTCGTCGTCGGCGCGGCGGGCGACCCGGCCGCCTGGTACCTCACCCCGGTGACGTCACCGACCTCCCCGATGCCCGCCGCGGGCCAGCGCACCCTGGACCAGGTCACGTTCCTCACCTCCCACAACGCCTACGCGAACGGCGTCGACGGCGGTTTCGCCCCGCCCTTCGTCAACCTCGTCCCGAACCAGAGCCGGGGCATCAACCAGCAACTCACCGACGGTGTCCGCGGATTCATGCTGGACATCCACCAGACCCCGGACGGCGCGATCCTCTGCCACAACAGCTGCACCCTCGTCAGCAGGCCGGTGGCCCTGAATGTGGACCTCCAGCGCATGGTCGACTTCCTGCGGCAGAACCCGAACGACGTCGTCACGGTGTTCCTGGAGGACTACGTCGACCCGGGGGTCCTGCGCAGTGAACTGGCCAAGGTGAACGGCCTGTCCGACGTCCTCTACCGCCCGGACCGGACCGGCGTACGGGCCAACGGCTGGCCGAAGGTGGCGGACCTGATCGCCGCCAACGACCGGCTGCTCCTCTTCACCGACCACAGCCGCTCCGCCGACGAGTCCGCCGGGCTCACCCGGGACAGCTTCGGCGTCATGTACCAGCGTGAGTGGACCGTGGAGAACTACTGGTCGATGGGCTCGGGCCTCGGCAGTTCCGACTGGTCCTGCTACAGCCGCTGGTACGACGCCAACACGAACGTCCCCCTCACGGCGACTGCTTCGCCCTTCCGCCCGCTCTTCGTGATGAACCACTTCCGGGACGCGGCGATCGCCTCGACCGCGACCACCGACAACACCAAACTCACCGACCGGGCGCAGCGGTTCTGCCAGCCCGCCGCCCGCAAGAAGCCCAACTTCCTCGCGGTGGACCGGTACGACCTGGGCTCGCCGGCCTCGGCGGTGGCGACGCTGAACACGTACACGTACTGATCCCCACGCACCAACGTGCGCCGCTGCCCCCGGCGGGACCGGGGGCAGCGGTTGCTCAGCCCAGCTGCGCGTGCAGGAACTCGACCGTGCTCCGCCAGGCCTGCGCCGACGCCTCGGGGTCGTGGACCTCCGGGCGGCCGTCGTTGAAGAAGGCGTGGTCGGCCGGGTAGACGCGGAAGTCCGGGGTGATGCCGGACTGCTCGCGGATCGTCTCGGCGAGCGTGGTGAGGGAGTCCACGGGGATGGCGGAGTCGCGCTCGCCGTAGTGCCCGAGGACCTGCGCCTTGAGGCCGGAGAAGTCCGGGGCCTCGCCCTGGATGACGCCGTAGAACGGGACGGCGGCGCGGACGCGGGGGTCGGTGGCCGCCTGGTAGAGGACGAAACCGCCGCCCATGCAGAAGCCGACCGAGCCGACGGTCCCGGAGGTGACCTCCGGCATGGCCAGCAGATGGTCGACGGCGCCGGACAGCAGCTCGACACCGCGCGGCACGGGCAGTTCCTGCATCATGCGGTACGCCTCGGAGCTCTCATGGGCGACGTTGCCGCCGTAGAGGTCCGGGGCCAGTGCCACGAAGCCCTCCTTCGCCAGCCGCTCGGTGACGTCGGCGATGTGGTCGGTCAGCCCCCACCACTCCTGGATGACGATGACACCGGGCCCTCGTCCGGCCGGTGGCAGTGCCAGGTAACCGTGCGCGGTGGTGCCGCCGCTCGGGAAGGTGACGTTCTGGTGGGCGGGTGCGCCGGTCGACCTGGGCGTCTCGGACATGGTGTGTCACTCCTGTCACTTGATCCTTCCCCCAGCATGCAGGAGGCGGGTGCCGCGCGGGCAGGCGACCCCCCGGCGATGGCGTATCCTCGCGTGTTACGTATAACCCCCGCTGTCCATCCCCAGTGCTCATCCCTCCTGCTCGACCCCGCTGCCCGTACCCACCGCCGGCCCTTGCTGCCGCGACCCCCGGAGAGGCCCCGATGCGACGCGTCGCCCTGGTCACCCTCGTCGTCGACGACTACGACGACGCGATCCGCTTCTACACCGAGGCGCTCGGATTCCGGCTCGCCGAGGACACCCCGAGGCCCGACGGGTCCCGCTGGGTCGTCGTGGAGCCGGACACCGCCGGATCCGGCACCGGTCTCCTGCTGGCCCGCGCCAAGGACGAGGCGCAGCGCGAGCGGATCGGCGACCAGACCGGCGGCCGGGTCGGCTTCTTCCTGCACACCGACGACTTCGCCCGCGACCACGCCCGGATGACCGCCGCCGGCGTGACCTTCCTGGAGGAGCCGCGGCACGAGACGTACGGCTCGGTCGCCGTCTTCCAGGACCTGTACGGGAACCGGTGGGACCTGTTGCAGCCGGCCGCCCCCGACGCGACCGCCCAGTAGTCCGGCCGAACCCGTCCCGCCCCCTCCCGAGAACCTGTCGAGGAACACCGCATGACCGCGCCCCGCACCGACGCCCGTAACGACGTCCGTCCCGACACGGACACCATCCGCCGGCTCCCCAAAGCCGTCCTGCACGACCATCTCGACGGCGGACTGCGCCCCGCGACGCTCGTCGAACTCGCCGGCGCGGTCGGCCACACCCTCCCCACCACCGACCCGGACGCACTCGCCGCCTGGTACTACGAGGCGGCCAACTCGGGCGACCTCGTCCGCTACATCGCCACCTTCGAGCACACCCTGGCCGTCATGCAGACCCGGGAGGGCCTGCTGCGCACCGCCGAGGAGTACGTGCTCGACCTCGCCGCGGACGGTGTCGTCTACGGCGAGGTCCGCTACGCGCCCGAGCTGATGCTGAACGGCGGGCTCACCCTGCCCGAGGTCGTCGAGACCGTGCAGGAGGGCCTGGCCGCCGGCATGGCGAAGGGCGCCGCGGCCGGTACGCCCGTCCGGGTCGGCACGCTGCTGTGCGGGATGCGGATGTTCGACCGCAGCCGGGAGATCGCGGATCTGGCGGTGGCGTTCCGGGACGCGGGCGTCGTCGGTTTCGACATCGCGGGCGCCGAGGACGGCTTCCCGCCCGCCGACCACCTCGACGCGTTCGCGCACCTGCGCGCCGAGAACGTCCCGTTCACCATCCACGCCGGTGAGGCCCACGGCCTGCCCAGCATCCACCAGGCGCTCCAGGTCTGCGGCGCCCAGCGCATAGGCCACGGCGTCCGGATCACCGACGACATCGTGGACGGCAAGCTCGGCCGCGTCGCCGAGTGGATACGCGACCGCCGCATCGCCCTGGAGATGTGCCCCACCTCCAACCTCCAGACCGGCGCGGCCACCTCGATCGCGGACCACCCGATCACCCGGCTGCGCGACCTGGGCTTCCGCGTCACCCTCAACACCGACAACCGCCTCGTGTCCGGCACGACCATGACCCGGGAGATGTCCCTGCTCGTCGAGAAGGCGGGCTGGACCCTCGGCGACCTCCGCACGGTCACGGTCAACGCCCTCAAGAGCGCGTTCATCCCCTTCGACGAGCGCAACGCGCTGATCCGGGACGTGGTCCTGCCGGGGTACGACCTCGGGACGCGCTGACACGTGTCGAATGAGTCGTGGCCGAAAGTGTTCGCCGGCTCCGGGAGCAGCTGTTCGCCACGCGGCGGACCGCCGTTCTCCCGGCGACAGGACGATCACAGGACTCCGGCATAACAGCACGAAAACCCCGGATCATGGGAGTGAATCCGCCATAAAGCGTGATCGTGAGGCACTCGCGGCACGCAAAGGCAGGGCGTTCAACTTCGGCCAGGACTGGACTGTTTGAGCCATCGAAAGATCATTAACCTGTTCCTCGACGGCACGCATCCAACACGAGGAGTTCCGTGTCCACTGCCCAGCAGGCGCCCGACATCCTCTCTCCCGAGTTCGCCGCGGATCCCTACCCCGCGTACGCGGCGATGCGAGAGAAAAATCCCCTGATCTGGCACGAGGCCACCCAGAGCTACATCATCTCCCGTTACGACGACGTCGAACGGGTCTTCAAGGACAAGAAGTCCGAGTTCACGACCGGCAACTACGACTGGCAGCTGGAGCCGGTCCACGGCAAGACGATCCTCCAGCTCAGCGGCCGTGAGCACGCGGTGCGGCGCGCACTCGTCGCCCCCGCGTTCCGCGGCAGCGACCTCCAGGAGAAGTTCCTGCCGGTCATCGAACGCAACTCGCTCGCGCTCATCGACGCCTTCCGCGCGACCGGCTCGGCCGACATCGTCACCGACTACGCGACCCGGTTCCCGGTCAACGTCATCGCGGACATGCTGGGCCTGGACAAGGCCGACCACGCCCGCTTCCACGGCTGGTACACCGCCGTCATCGCCTTCCTCGGCAACCTCTCCGGTGACGCCGAGGTGACCGCCGCCGGTGAGCGCACCCGCCGGGAGTTCGCCGAGTACATGATCCCGATCATCCGCGACCGGCGCGACAACCTGGGCGACGACCTGCTGTCGACGCTCTGTGCCGCCGAGGTCGACGGTGTCCGGATGAGCGACGAGGACATCAAGGCGTTCTGCAGCCTGCTGCTCGCCGCCGGCGGCGAGACCACCGACAAGGCGATCGCCAGCATTCTCGCCAACCTGCTGATGAACCCCGAGCAGTTGGCGGCGGTCTACGAGGACCGCAGCCTGATTCCCGCGGCCTTCGCGGAGACGCTGCGCTACACCCCGCCGGTCCACATGATCATGCGGCAGTCGGCCACCGACGTCGAGGTCTCCGGCGGCACCATCCCGCAGGGGGCCACGGT
The DNA here is from genome assembly GCF_003024195.1 of Streptomyces dioscori. Taxonomy (GTDB): domain Bacteria; phylum Actinomycetota; class Actinomycetes; order Streptomycetales; family Streptomycetaceae; genus Streptomyces; species Streptomyces dioscori. Next base: position 101,772 of record NZ_KZ679047.1, on the reverse strand, counting down.
GACGTGCCTCATCGGAGCCGCCAACCGCGACGAGCGCCGCTACGGCGACCCCGACCGGTTCGACATATTCCGGGACGACCTCACCACGACCTCGGCGTTCTCGGCCGCGGCGGACCACCTCGCGTTCGCGCTGGGCCGGCACTTCTGCGTCGGCGCGCTGCTCGCCAAGGCGGAGGTCGAGATCGGCATGAACCAACTGCTCGACGCGATGCCGGACCTGCGCCTCGCGGACGGCTTCGACCCGGTGGAACAGGGAGTCTTCACCCGAGGCCCCCAGTCCCTGCCGGTACGTTTCACCCCGGTCGGCGCCTGACACCCCTGGTCCTCCGCATGCCACACAGGGCATGCGGAGGACCAGGCGCCCCGAAGGGGCGCGGGGAACTGCGCGCCCAGCCACGACGCACCCGCAGAAAAGCAACGCACCCGCAGGGCAGCGCCCCCGAAGGGGCGCGGGGAACGGCGCGCTCAGCCCCAACGTACCCGCAGCAAAACAACGCACCCCCAGGGCAGCGCCCCTAAAGGGGCGCGGGGAACGGCGCGCTCAGCCACGAAGCACCCGCAGGCACACAACGCACCCGCAGACAATCAACTGAACCCAGCGGAGCGCTAATGCACGGCCGGAGTGAACTGCACCGGCAGCGAGTTCAGCCCCCGCATCCAGATCGACGGCCGCCACGTCAGCTCGGAGGGGTCCACGCCCAGCACCAGGTCGGGCAGCCGCTCCAGCAGCGTCTCCACCGCCGTACGGGCCATCACGTCCGCGAGGAGCGGCGCCGGATACGGGCACCGGTGCTCGCCGTTGCTGAACGACAGGTGCGAGGAGTTCTCCGCGCCGACATGCGACTCGGGCCAGATCTGCGGGTCCGTGTTGGCCGCCGCGAGACCGAGGACGAGGCAGTCGCCCTCACGGATGAGCCGCCCGCCGAGCTGGGTGTCGCGCACGGCCCAGCGGCCGATGAAGTTCTGGGTCGGCGTGTCCAGCCACAGCACCTCGTTGAGCGCGTCGCCGACACTGACCCGCCCGCCGGAGACGTTGACGGCGAACCGCTCGTCGGTCAGCAGCAGCCGCAGGGTGTTGCAGATCCAGTTGGCGGTCGGCTGCTGGGCCGCGGCGATGACGGAGATCAGGTCCTGCACGATCTCCTCGTCGCTGAGCCCCGCCGGGTCCTGCAGCATCCGGGAGGTGACGTCGGGACCCGGCCGGTCCCGCTTCTCCTTCACGAGCTGCATGATGCGCTCCCCGACGCGCATGTACGCCGCCACCGGGTCGTCGCCCTCGCCGGCGTCGAGCGAGATCCGCAGATCGTCGACGAGCTGCTCGGTGTCCGCGCTGCCCTGCGGCATACCGCACATCCACAGCACCGCGCGGGCCGGCAGGGCGTGCGCGTACGTGCTCATCAGCTCGGTCTGCCCGCTGCCGCCGAACGAGGCGATCAGCGACTCGGCGATCGACTGGCACTCACGGGCCAGTTCGAACTGGTCGACCCCCTCCAGCGCCTGCGTGATGACACCGGCCCGGCGCTGGTGCTCCGGGCCCTCGGTGAACAGCACGGACGGCTGGTGGCCGACGAACGGCATCAGGGGCCAGTCCGCCGGAATGTTCGGCCACTGGTTCCAGCGCCGGGAGTCCCGCGCGAACAGCTCGTCATGGCTGGTCACATAGCTGACCTCGGGATAACCGAGGACGAGCCAGGCCGGGATGTCGCCGTCGAGGAGGACCGGAGCCACCGCACCGTGGTCCCTGCGCATCGTGCGGTACAGCTGCGAGGGCGTCTGCTGGTACTCAAGCCCGCCCAGCTGCACGGCGGAACCGTGCGCCGGGCAGCCCGGTGGAGGGGTCTTCGACGAAGTGGAGCCGGTGGTGTCGCTCACGACGTCCCTTCCTGGGACAGGGCCAGTGCGTAGAGATGGTCCACGAGAGTGATCAGGACTTCCTTGCCCGACGACCTGACGCGCGCGTCGCAGTCGACCATGGGCACATGGTCGCCCAGCGCGAGGGCCTGCCGGATCTCGTCGAGCGAGAACCGCTGCTCGTCGTCGTCGAAGCGGTTGACGGCCACCACGAACGGCGTCTTGTGGTGTTCGAGCCGGTCGATCGCGTACCAGGAGTCCTCCATGCGCCGGGTGTCGACGAGGACGATCGCGCCGAGGGTGCCGGAGAACAGCCGGTCCCACAGGAACCAGAAGCGCTCCTGGCCCGGCGCGCCGAACAGGTAGAGCACCATCCGCTGGTTGAGGCTGATGCGCCCGAAGTCGAAGGCGACGGTGGTCGTGGTCTTGCGTTCCACCCCCGCCGTCTCGTCGACGCCCTGCCCCGCCTGCGTCATCACCTCTTCGGTGTTCAGCGGACGTATCTCGCTGACCGAGCGGACCAGGGTGGTCTTGCCGGCGCCGAAGCCGCCCACCACGACGATCTTCAGTCCGGTTTCGGCGGCATCGGCCAGCGGCGTGCGCTGGGCGGGCAGCTCAGAGGTTGCGGAGCCCATGGAGCACCTCCTGCAGCAGTGCGGTTTCGGGGAGGGCCGCGACGGAGTCGGCCGCGCGGGGGTGACGGGCGCTCACCTTGCCCATGGCATGGAGGTCGCCGAGGAGGATCCGTACGACGGTGATGGGCAGCTTGAGCTCGGCCGAGACCTCGACCAGCGCCGTGGGGTGCCGGCACAGCTCAAGGATCCGGACGTGCTCGGACTGCATGCCGGCGGCCGGCTCGCACTCGCTGACGATCAGCGTGACCAGGTCGAAGGCGTCATCGGCTTCGCTGCGTCCGCCCGTGACCGTGTAGAGCCGGTCCGGGTCGCCGATGTCCACGGGTTTGCGGCTCACGCCGAGGCACCCCTGGTGGTGACGGGTGTACGGGGTTCGGCCCGCAGATGGTCACCGATCTGCTCCACCAGCTCGGTCATCTGATGGCCGACGACGCCCGGGTCGGCGCTCTCCTCGGCGACGAGCGCGAGGTGCGCGCCCTGGCCGGCCTCCACGATGAACAGGAGGCCTCCGTGGAACTCGGTCATGGAGTGCCGGACACCGCCGGTTCCGTCGCCGAACTCCACGGACGCGCCCTGGGCGAGAGCCTGGATGCCGGAGCAGATCGCCGACAGCTGGTCGGCCTGGTCCAGGGTCAGGTGTTCCGTCCAGCACAGCTTCAGACCGTCCCGGGACAGGACGAGTGCGTGGCGGGTGCCCGGCGTGCGCTCCAAGAGGTTCATCAAGAGCCAGGTGAGGCTGTTGTCAGTGGTCTCCATGATGGGCGGGGCGGGTGATGACCAGTCGGTGGTCACCCGGCCCGTTCCTCCAATCCAACGGGGTGCGGCGAATCAGTGCGGGGTGGGCTTGCGAAGCTCTGAGCTGTGCGAAGGGCCGGGCGATCTAGCCGGCCGCCTCGGGTCCGGTCCCGGGTCCGGTGTCCTCGCCGGGAGCGGCGGGGGAGGCATCGGTGGTCCCGGCGGCGTGCCGGCCGCGGTGGAAGGCGCCGAACCGGCTTCCGGCGTCGCGCGCCGGAGCGTTCGCGTCGGGCTCCGCCCTGGACGGCTCGGGAGCGTTCTTCGTCCGGCCCCGTTCCGCCTCGGCCATGGTGCGGCCGGGAGCCCGGACGGGCAGCCCGCCCGGAGTGGCCGCGCCGCGCCGGCGGGGGATGTCCACCGGGGGAGCCTCGTCCACGGGCGCGGTCGCCTGCGGAGTGCGTACCGGAAACGATTCCTCGGCGGCGGGGACCGGCGCGGGGGCCGGGGGCGCGACCGGTGCGGCGGCCGGAGGGGCGGTGGGGAGGTCCGCGCCGGGGCGCGGACGCTCGGGGCCGACCGGCTCGCGCTGCTGGGCCACCAGCTGGGGCGGCAGCAGGACGACGACACCGGTGCCGCCGCGCGAGGAGGGCCGGTAGTTGACGCTGATGCCGTGCTTGGCGGCGAGCCGTCCGACCACGCTCAGGCCCAGCCGGGTGCCCTGGAGCGAGGCGAGGTCGGTGACCTGCCCCGACACCGACTCCTCGGCCCGGCGCATGGAGGCGTCGGACATCTTCAGTCCGCTGTCCTCGATGGTGATGACGAGACCGGCGCTGCGCTCCTCCACGTACACGTGGACCTCGTCGATCGGCGGCGAGAAGTTGGCGGCGTTGTCCATGAGTTCGGCCAGCAGGTGCATCACGCCCTCGGCGGCGAAGCCCGCGATGGAGGCCTTGCTGGAGTTGTGCAGCCGCACCCGCCGGTACGCCGCGATCCGGCCGACGGAGCCGCGCAGGATGCTCTCCATGACGATCGGCTTGTTCCACACGCGGCTGGAGCGACCGCCCATCAGCAGGGCGAGCCGGTCGGTCATGAGACCGAGCTGGGAGGTGCTGTGGTCCAGGCGCAGCAGATCGCCGAAGATCTCGCCGCCGTGACGGTCCTGCATGTCGCGGAGGTCGGCGAGCATGCCGACGGTCTTGGCCTGGACCCGGCTGAGCGCCTTCGCGGAGGCGGCCTGGGCGGCGGCGGACCGGCGCTCGCTGTACGCCAGTTCACGGATGAACGATTCCGCGGGCGAGCGCAGCAGCGGGTTGCTCGGCCAGTCGAGCTTGGCGAGCACGGTGTCGGCCGAACTGCCCTCGCGCAGCAGGGACACCGCGGCGGGCAGCGTGTCGTTGGTCAGGCGTTCGAGTTCCTGCGTCCCCAGGGCCAGTTCGCGCCGCATCATGTCGAGGTCCGACTGTGCGTCGGTGGTCCGCCGTACGGACTGGGCGACCTCGGTGGTGAAGACGTGCAGCATCCGGCGCAGATACGGGTCGGAGGGGGTGGGGAGCCCGGCCAGGACCTTGTCGGCGCCGACGCCGTTCTTCAGCTGCTCGGCCACCGCCGGCAGGGTCACGTTGACCAGCTGGTCCGTCTCGGCGCCGTGCTGGCTCCAGTTGTTCTTGGTCATCTCCAGTTCGCCGGTGCGCGACACCGTCTGGCGGTGGGCCTTGCGCAACCGGGCGGAGGTGAAGGCGACGACGGCCGCTATGCAGCCCCAGGCGGCGATCGCCGTGCCCGCCACCCAGGGGCGGGCTCCCTCGGGGGCGAGGCCGACGGCCGCTCCGGCACCCGCGGCCGTGACGACCAGGACCGCGGGGAACACGACCGGAGTGGAACCCGTCTTCTGCGCAGATCGGCGCTGACGGGGGCGAGCAGGCACTGGCATTCCGCGGTCCCTCGGTCCGTGCGAGCAGGAGTACGTCCACAGGTGAAACGGCGCTGAGAACACGGAAGGTGGCAGACCGCCTTCCGGATCGAGCGCGTCGCTCATGCTAGTCACCGGACCTGGCTCTCGGGCCCGGCAGGGGTCCGATCCCCCCGATGACTTCACATCGTCGGGAAATGGCTACCTGGAAACGACTCTGTGGTAGATGAACTGAGTTGCCGTCAACTCCGCGCCGACATGCGGCGGTCGGCATTTTCATGTGCTTTGCCGCCCGCGATCCCTGTTCGAAACTTCGTCAGCATCGATCAGTGGGGTGCATTTTCGGCCAACTAACCGCTGATCCTGGCCGATGAGCCGACCGTCTCGACGGCCAGAACCTCCGTGTCGAGCAGGGACATGAACGCCCGCGCCGCCGGGCTGGTCGCCTCCGGCGGCGGCAGCATCGCGACCGTCTCGTACGGCGTCTCGGTGTCGGCCTTCAGCGGGAGGGCCGGGAGGGCAGGACGCTTGTGGGCGAAGTGGCGCGGCACGACGGCGATGCCGAGGCCCTCCTCGACGAGGTCGAGCAGGCTGTGCACGTCGTTCACCTCCAGGGTGACGGTGCGCTGCACCCGGGCCGCCGCGAAGGCCGCGTCGGTGGTGCGCCGCGGACCCCAGTCGGGATGGAAGTCGACGAAGGCCTCGCCGCCCAGCTCGTACGGGGTGACGGGGCCGCCGCCCGCCAGCCGGTGCGAGGGATGGCAGACGACGGTCATGGGCTCGCGCGTCAGCGGCAGGCTGCGCAGCTGCTCCGTGTCGGCGCGGGTCGTCACGGCGAACGCCAGGTCCAGCCGGCCCGCGGCGACGTCCTCCGCGAGCGCGCCCGAGCCGGCCTGCCGCAGCCGGATCTCGACGTCCGGATGCCGTCTGCGGAACTCGGCCAGCAAGGGGGCCACGTGCACGCCCGCGATGCACTGCTCGGTGCCCAGCGAGAGTGTGCCGCGCAGTACGCCCTGCACGGCGGCCACCGCGTCGTGGGCCGCGCGGACCTGCGCCAGGATCCGCTCCGCCTCGGTCAGCAGGGCCCGCCCGGCCTCGGTGAGCGTGACGCGGCGGGTGGTGCGGACGAACAGCGGGGCGCGCAGCTCGCGCTCCAGGGCCCGGATGGAGGCGGACAGGCCGGACTGCGACACCATGAGGCGTTCGGCCGCCCGGGTGAAGTGCTGGTCCTCGGCGACCGCGACGAAGTGCTGAAGATGGCGCAATTCCATGATTGAGAAGCGTATCCGCTGAATCCCATCCGATTCTCCTGTTGGACCACTGCCGGTGGGGCAGGCGAGAGTGGACAGCGGTCCACTCCGTACCGACCCCTCTGGAGAACGCGTTGTACACCGCACACACCGACCGCTACGCGGACATGCCCTACCGGCGCACCGGACGCAGCGGCCTGAAGCTGCCCGCCCTCTCCCTGGGCCTGTGGCACAACTTCGGCCCCGACCGGCCGGTGGACACCCAGCGCGCGATCCTGCGGCGAGCGTTCGACCTGGGTGTCACCCACTTCGACCTCGCCAACAACTACGGGCCGCCGCCCGGCGCCGCCGAGTCCGCCCTCGGCGAGGCACTGAAGGCGGACTTCGGGCCGTACCGTGACGAACTGGTCATCTCCTCCAAGGCCGGCTACCTGATGTGGCCGGGTCCGTACGGGGAGTGGGGCTCGCGCAAGTACCTGCTGTCCTCGCTCGACCAGAGCCTGACCCGCATGGGCCTCGACTACGTCGACATCTTCTACTCGCACCGCCCCGACCCGGAGACTCCCCTTGAGGAGACGATGGGCGCGCTGCACTCGGCCGTCCAACAGGGCAAGGCGCTGTACGTCGGTGTCTCGAACTACTCTCCGGAGCAGACCCGGGAGGCCGCCCGCATCCTGGGCGAGCTGGGCACCCCGCTCCTCATCCACCAGCCGCGCTACTCGATCCTCGACCGGCGCCCCGAGGAGGAGGGACTCCTGGACGCGCTCGACGAGCTGCGGATCGGGTCCATCGCCTACTCGCCGCTGGAGCAGGGCCTGCTCACCGGCCGCTACCTCGACGGGATCCCGGAGGGGTCGCGGGCCGCGAGCGACAGCCCCTTCCTGAGCGCGGACAAGCTGACCGAGGAGCTGGTCGCCGATCTGCGCGCGCTGAACGACATCGCGAAGTCGCGTGGGCAGTCCCTCGCGCAGATGGCGCTGGCGTGGGTGCTGCGGGGTGGGCGGGTCACTTCCGCGCTCATCGGTGCGAGCAGTCCGCAGCAGCTGGAGGACAGTGTGGCCGCCACGGGGAATCTGGAGTTCTCGCAGGAGGAGCTGGACCGGATCGACGCGCTCGTCCAGCGGTAGCGCTCCGCTTGGGGTGTGGGGGTGTGGGGCGTGGGTGTTTGGCTGCGGGCCGGTGGGGGCCGGTCGCGCAGTTCCCCGCGCCCCTTGTGGGGGTGGGCGTGGTCGGTCGGCTGTGGGCCGGTGGTGGGGGTCGGTCGCGCAGTTCCCCGCGCCCCTTGTGGGGGTGGGTGTGGTTGGTCGGCTGCGGGTGTGTGGGGGCTGGCCGCGCCGTTCCCCGCGCCCCTGAAGGGGCGGCGGTACTCGGCCCAGGAAGCCGAATACCTTTCGCCGTACCGACAGGCACGGGCCGAGCCGTTTCGGCCAGACCAGAGCCCGAATATGCCAAGAGACTGGCCAGAAAGCCATGGTGACACTGTGTCAGGAGTGGCGATACTCGAAGGCTAGGGCAATTCACCCTTCACCACTCCTCGGAACAGCGCCACGGTGCACGCCGGAACGAGCCGCGAGAAAGACCGGAAAGAGAGGCCGACAGGCGGCGAGCGGATGCGATGGGGGAGTGATCGTGCACGATGAATTCCTGTGCCACGTCACCGCGTACGGAGTCTGTGGCGGAATGTGGGTCGGTGTACCGCTCGGCACCTACCGGGCGCCCACCCTGGCTCTGGCCATGTGGTGGTTACGGGACCGCGCGTCCTGGATCGCCGAGCGCCTCGACCCCGATCCCGACGCCCCCTACTTCCCGCCGAACTCGATGGCGCCCGTCGCGGGCTCGACCCCCGATGTGCCCGGCCTGCTGCGCGGGTGGTGCGGCGACGACGCCCAACAGGAGCTGACCGCCGAGGAGTTGGCCGCCGGGCATCTGGTGCGCATCGCCACGAGCGACGAGACCACGGAGTACGAACTGCTCGCGGAGTCGGTCGACGCCCTGCGGATGCAGCGGACCCTGCCCTTCCTGTCCGTCCCGGCCGCCTGAATCGACCCCCGTGCCCGGTGAGCCGGCCTCCATGCCCGCAGCAGGCGCATATGTGGGTGAATAGCTAGAATTCAGGCATGGGAGAGCGGTCGGCGGTGCCCGAACTCGTCCTCGAAACGGAGACGGGCTCCACGGTGATGATCCCGGACCACGAGTACCACGTCGGCCGGGACCCGCTCTGCGACATCGTCATCGAGGACGCCCGGGTCTCCTGGCACCACGCTGTGCTGCGGCCGGGCACCGACCATTGGACGCTGGAGGACGAGAACAGCACGAACGGCACGTACGCCGACGGCCGCCGTGTCCACGAGTGGGACGTCGGAGCCGGCAGCGTCATCCGCTTCGGCGCCCTCGCCGACGGCCCGCGCGCCGTGCTCGCCGACCGGCCCCCGCCCGCCCCCGAGCGGCCCTCGGTCGTCTCCGTGCCCGCCGCGACCGGCACCTTCCGGCAGCCCACCACCGTGCGACCGCTGCCCGCCCGCACCGTCCGTATCGGCCGCGGCGGCGACAACGACCTCGTCGTCGACGACCTCGGCGTCTCCCGGCGCCACGCGGAGCTGCGCGCGCTGCCGGACGGGACGTACGAGATCGCCGACCTGGGCAGCCACAACGGCACGTTCCTCAACGGCCGGCCCGTCACCCGCGCCCGGATCGACGCGGGCGACATCGTCGGCATCGGACACTCGGCGTTCTGCCTGGTCGGCGACCAACTCCAGGAGTACGTCGACACCGGCGAGGTCTCGCTCGACGTCCAGGACCTCGTCGTCGCCGTCGACCGGGGCCGCAGGACGCTCCTCGACGGGATCTCCTTCCCCGTCGGCGAGAAATGCCTGCTGGCCGTCGTCGGACCCAGCGGCGCGGGCAAGTCCACCCTCCTCAACGCCCTGACCGGACTGCGCCCCGCCGACCGGGGCACGGTCCTGTACGACGGCCGCGACCTCTACCGCGACTACGCCGAGCTGCGCCGCCGCATCGGCCTCGTACCGCAGGAGGACATCCTGCACGCCCAGCTCACCGTGCGGCGCGCCCTCACGTACGCCGCCGAGCTGCGCTTCCCCCAGGACACCGCCAGGGCTGAGCGCGAGGCCCGCGTCGACGAGGTCATCCGCGAGCTCGGTCTCGAACAGCGTGCCCGGCAGCCCATCCACAGCCTCTCCGGCGGCCAGCGCAAACGCGTCAGCGTGGCCCTCGAACTGCTCACCAAGCCGTCCCTGCTCTTCCTCGACGAACCGACCTCGGGTCTCGACCCCGGCATGGACCGCTCCGTGATGCACATGCTGCGCGGCCTCGCCGACGACGGGCGGACCGTCGTGGTCGTCACCCACAGTGTGCTCAGCCTCGACGTCTGCGACCGGCTGCTCGTCCTCGCGCCGGGCGGGAAGGTCGCCTACTACGGGCCGCCCGACGAGACGCTCGCCTTCTTCGGGTACGAGCAGTGGCCGGAAGCGTTCGAAGCGTTCGAACGGGACCGGGAGAGGGACTGGGCCGGCGACTACCGCGCGTCGGTCCAGCACCGCCAGTACATCGTGAACGCCTCCACCCAGCCGCACCTCCCACAGGCCGCGCCCGCACCCGGTACGTTCCCCCGGCCGCCCAAGGCGCAGAGCTGGGGCTCGCAGCTGGGCACCCTCGTACGCCGGTACGCCGCCGCGCTCGGCGCCGACCGCACCTTCCTCGCCATCATGATCGCCCTGCCCTTCGTCATGGGAGCGATGGCCCGGGCCCTGGCGGGCAGCAGGCTCACGCAGGAGACCGCGATGAACGCGCTGCTCATCCTCTGCGTCGGCGGAGTCCTGACGGGCGCGGCCAACGCCGTGCGCGAACTCGTCAAGGAACGGGTGATCTACCAGCGGGAACGGGCCGTCGGGCTGTCCAGATCGGCGTACCTGATGTCCAAGGTCGTCGTCCTCGGCACGGTCACCGTGCTCCAGGCCGTCGTCCTGACGCTGGTGGCCCTGTTCGGCGTCGACCTGAACGCGCCCGGTGGTGAGGGTGTCCTGCTGCCGCCCCTCGTCGAGATCACGGTCGCCGTGGCCCTGCTCGCCTTCACCGCGATGATGCTCGGGCTCCTCGTCTCCGCGCTGGTACGCAAGGAAGAGGTCACGATGCCGCTGCTCGTGCTCCTCGCCATCGTGCAGGTCGTGTTCTGCGGCGCGCTGCTGAAACTCGACGGCGTCCCCGGCGTCGAACAGCTGTCGTGGCTGGTGCCGTCGCGCTGGGCGCTCGGCGCCATGGCCGGCACGGTCGGCCTGGCCCGGCTCGTCCCGGGCGACCTGACCGCCGACCCGCTGTTCCGGCACTCGGCCGGGGTGTGGCTGCTCAACATGGGCATGCTCATCGTCCTCTCGGCCGTCTTCGGCTGTCTCGTGGCCCGGCTGCTCAGACGGCACGAACCCGCGGTCATGCGGAAGTAGGAGGGGGAGCCGGACGCGATGACGACGACCACTCCCGGATTCCGCCCCACCCATGTGGTGCCGCGGGACGGCATGGCTGCCTGGGACGCCCCCGACCCGGTCCGGCCCACCGTGCCCCTCGACGCCCTCCTGCCGGTGCGGCTCGTCGAGCGGCGCGGCGACTGGGGGCACGTCCTGTGCGCCAACGGCTGGTCCGCGTGGGTCGACGGCCGGCTGCTGGTCGCCGTCCCGCAGGACCCGCCCGCCGCCGGACAGCCGCCGGCCCGCACCGCCGATCCGCGTCCGCTGCTGGCCCGCGCCGAGGAGACGCTGCGCCGCTACCGGCGGCACGTCGAGGAACTGGCGGCCGGACGCCTCGACCTGCAGGCGTTCCACGACCTGACGAAGGGGATACGGGCCGGGATCGTCCTGGAGGGGGAGGCCGTCTGGCTGTACGAGGCCGAGCACGAGCGGTGGGTGTACTGCGACGGCACCCATGCGACCACGTACGCGACACGGGAGCCGCCGTCCGCGACGACGGACGGCCCGGACCCACCGACTGCCGACCTCCCACCCGACCCACCCACCGGGCCCACCCCCGCCCCGGCCGACACCACGCCTCCACCCGATCCCGCGGCGTCCGGCGGCGAGCCGCCCGCCGCGGGGGGTCATGCGCCCACGCAGGTTGTGCGGGGTCCCGGCCCGTCCGGTGCCGCGTCCCCTTCCGGCCCCGCGGCACCCGGCTCCGCGCCGCCCGCCGCGGCAGGGCACGCGCCCACGCAGGTCGTGCCGGGCGTGGGACCGGAACCCTCACCGGCCGCGCGGAACGCCGAACCGGAGCCGGCAGGCGACGTGCGGCATGCCGTGCCGGAGTCGGCTCAAGCCGTGCCGGGCGGTGAGCCGGGGCCCGCCCCGGGTGCGGCAGACGTGGGGCCCGAAGCACCCGGGGGCCGAGAAGGCATCCGGCACGCACCGACCCGGTTCGTCGCGGGGGACGGCGGCAGTGCCGGTCACGGTGACCGGTGATGGCGCACGACACCGGTCCGCACGCGGCGCGGCCCTCCGGACTGGTCGGCAAGCAGGTCGCGGGCTACCGGATCGAGCGCGAGGTCGGCCGGGGCGGCATGGCCGTCGTCTACCGTGCCAAGGACCTGCGCCTGGACCGCACGGTCGCCCTGAAACTGCTCGCCCCGGAACTCGCCCGCAACGACACGTTCCGCAAACGCTTCACCTACGAGTCACGGGTGGCCGCCGCGATCGACCACCCCCACATCGTGCCCGTCTTCGAGGCGGGCGAGACGGACGGCGTCCTCTACATCGCCATGCGGTACGTGGCGGGCCGTGACCTGCGTCATCTCCTCGACAAGGAAGGGCCGTTGGCCATCACGACGGCCACCCGCATCGCCGCGCAGGTGGCGTCCGCACTAGACGCCGCCCACGACCACGGGCTGGTCCACCGGGACGTCAAACCCGGCAACATCCTGGTCGCGGCGGGCACGGACAGCGATCACCCCGAACACGTCTACCTCACCGACTTCGGGCTGACGAAGAAGTCGCTGTCCCTGACCGGGTTCACGACCGTCGGCCAGTTCGTCGGCACGCTCGACTACGTGGCGCCCGAGCAGATCTCCGGGCGTCCGGTCGACGGCCGCTGTGACGTCTACAGCCTCGCCTGCGTCGTGTACGAGACCCTCGCGGGCGGGCCGCCGTTCCAGCGCGACGACGACATGGCGCTGTTGTGGGCGCACCAGTACGACGTGCCGCCGGCGGTGTCCGGGCAGCGGCCCGATCTCGCCCCGGGCGTCGACGGTGTCCTGGCGAAGGCTCTCGCCAAGAGTCCCGACGACCGGTACGGGTCGTGTCTCGCGTTTGTCGCGGCGTTGCGGGCGGCGGTGGTGGGGGAGCCTGAACGGGCTTGGGCTCCGCCCTTGCCTCCGGCTTGGGCTCGGCCCGTGTTTCCCGGCGGGCCGGAGCCGGAGGGGCGTGAACGATTGCCGTAGGGGGTGGAGTCGGGTGCGGGTCCGTCGTGGCTGGTCGCGCAGTTCCCCGCGCCCCTTTCGGGGCCGTCGGTCAGGTTTTGGTCAGCAGCAAGTGGGCGTGGGGGAAGGGGCGTTCGTCCGTCAAGGGGGCCCTGACCAGGCGGGCCTTCTCCGTGAAGCCTGTCTCTGTCAGCAGGGCGGCCACGCGGTCGGGGGACCAGCGGTAGGCGAGGGCCACCTTGTGGTCGAAGGACTCGGTGAGCGCCGACGGGTCGTCGTGGGCCTGGAACGCGACCAGCAGATGGCCTCCCGGCGCCAGTACGCGACGGAACTCCGCGCAGACTGCCGGAAGTTGCTCCGGCGGGGTGTGGATGATCGAGTAACGGGCCATCGCACCCGCCAGCTTGCCGTCCGCGAGATCCAGCGCGGTCATCGAGCCGACATCGAATCGCAGGTCCGGCCGGGCCGCCCGCGCGATGGCGATCATCTCCGGGGACAGGTCGATGCCGGACACGTCCAGGCCGAGCGAGTCCAGCAGAGAGGTCACATGCCCGGGACCGCAGCCGAGGTCGGCCACCGGACCGCCGCCCTCCGCGTGCACGAACGCGGCGAACGCCCCGATCATCGCCCGGTCCAGCGGGAAGTCCTCCAGCCCGTTGGCGAAGAGCTCGGCGTAACGGGCGGCCCATGTGTCGTAGGCCGTTCGGGTGGTGTGAAGGAAGTCCGGCTCGATCATGGATGCGTACGGTAGTACGGACCGCGGCCCTCAGTCCTTCGGATTCTCCAACTCGCCGTGGTGACGCGTCCGGGAGGCGAGCAGCGCGCCCACGAAACCGGTGACCAGGCCCCAGAGCAGGGCGAGACCGAGCGCGCCCCACAGCCGCGGTCGCAGGAAGAGCTCGCCGGACAGGCCGCCGCCGAGGTCCCCGATACCGAACAGCGACAGCCCGTAGTGTGCGTCGATCCGGCCGAGCAGGCAGACGGCGAGCACCGTGAGCGCGAGGGCGACCGCCATGTGCAGGCCGTGCCGCCAGGCCCGCATCCGGGCCGGTGAGCGCGAGGCCATCAGGAAGGCGACGGCGAGCAGGAGCACCGCGTCGACGACCACCAGCCACCACACCCTGCCGTCCTGCTCGGAGAGCGTGCTCAGATTCAGGGTCGAAAGGTCCGGCGTACGCAGCACGCGGTCCAGCATCTGCGGCATCGGCAGCCCGAACGGGCCCTCGACCCGCCCGTCCCAGGTCGCGCCCAGACCGATCGTGAAGACGGGCCAGACGAGGTTCGGCAGCCCGAGGAGCATTACGGCGAGCGTCTGGGCGGCATGCCCCCGCGTCACCGCCACGACCAGCGCGACGACCACGCCCAGGACCACGTACGCGAGCAGCAGCACGACCATGGCGTACGCGGCCGGCCGTACCGACTCCTGGAAGCGCAGCAGCCGGGGCGGGAGCGGCGCCCTGGGGGAGACGAGCAGCGCGAGGACGAGGACGCCGGCCAGCCACAGGAGGCCGAAGGGCAGCGTCACCGGCACATCGGTCTCGAACCCGACGCGAGGCGACGAGGCGCCGAACAGATCACCGAGGTCGGAGAGCCTGCCCTCGCCGAGGGAGACCGCGAAGGTCCGGCGCGCCGACAGCGCGAGCGCGGTCAGGGCGAGCAGCCACAGGACCGCGATACGGCCGGCCCAGCCCGCCAGTTCGGGCAGGCCCGCGACGGCCCGGTGGCGCAACGGCCGCAGGAAACCGGCGGCGACGACCAGGGCTCCGGTCAGCGTCACCGAGAGCGGCATCACCGTCAGGCCCGCCCGGGTCTCGGCGAGCGCTCCGGCGTTCCCGGCGAACTTCACCGAACCGCCGACCGCGGTCACCACCGTCGCGGCGACGACCCGCGGGAACGCTCCGTCGGGCAGGTCGGCGGCCCCCGCCGCCCAGAGTCCGAGCGCGGCGACCACGAGCATGGCGATCAGCCCGGCGAGGACCGTCGCCAGGGCCTGGACCCAGCCGTGCCGGGACACTGCCAGGTCAGGGGCTGCAGAGAGGCTCACCTTTGTCACGCTAGGCAGGCCTGTGGCGGCGCGCCTGCCGGGAGGGCCGACCGCGTCGGCTTGCGGGCGGCACGGGACCGGAGCACACAATGGCCTCGTTAAGCAATGAAGGGCAATAAATCGCTGGAAAATGTGGCGAAGCGCCGCAAAGTACGTGCAGTGCCTTCGGTGCCGCAGGGTCCCTACGCCGGGAAGAAGAACTCGTGAGCGTCGAACCGCCGTCCTCAGGCCGCCCCACAGGACCGCCCTCCGGCCCCCTGTCGGGGCCGACCCGGCCGAACCCCGTACCCCCACCGGACGGACGCGGTCCCACGGGCTCGTCGATCGGCGGTCCGGGCGAGGGGGCAGGAGCCGGAGCGGGAGCCGGAGGAGGGGGCGGGTCGGGCGGCGGCCCCACCAGTCCCTCCGGACCGTCCGGTTCGAGCTCGGGCAACGGACCCGAACGGCCCTGGTGGAAGTCCGTGCCGCGCGTCGCCCTCATCGCCGCCGCGGTCGTCGTCGCCGTGGTCCTGGCCGTGGTCCTCACCCGGCCCGACGGAAAGACCACCGCCACGGACTCGGACGGCGAGGTCTTCCTCCAGGCGGCAGGCAAGGCGGGGCCCGATCCGTTCACCGCGTCCACGGCCCGGGACGGCTCCGCCGCACCCGTGACGCCCTCGCCCACGGACACCTCCGGGTCGGCCAACGTGACGCGGGGCGTGGACGGTGCGGCGCCCGGCCTCTACGGCGGAACCCAGGACGTGGCCAGCTGCGACGTCGAGAAGCAGATCTCGGCCCTGGACCGGGCTCCGGACAAGAAGCAGGCGTTCGCCTCGGTGTTGGACCTGAAGACCTCCGCGGTGCCCGCGTATCTGCGCTCGCTCACCCCCGTACAGCTGCGGATGGACACCCGTGTCACCAACCACGGCTACCGCGAGGGCAAGGCCACGAGCTATCAGGCGGTCCTGCAGGCCGGTACGGCGGTCCTCGTCGACGACCGCGGGGTTCCCCGGGTCCGCTGCGCCTGCGGCAACCCGTTGCTGCCGCCGGTGGCGCTGAGGACCACACCGAAGAGGACCGGTGACTCCTGGCCGTCGTACCGGCCCTCCGACGTCGTGGTCGTCTCGCCCGCCACCCAGGTCGTCAACATCTTCGTGATCTTCGACCCGGACAGCGGCGACTGGTTCACCCGGCACAAGGGCGACACCGGCGGCAAGGACAGGAAGACGGATCCTCCGGCGAACCAGCCGTCCCCGTCGACGAGTTCCCCGCCGCCCTCGTCGGACTCGCCGGAGCCCTGCGTGTCCGTGGGGGACGGCGCCACCGTGCCACCGGGCGGGTCGGCGAGCCCGTGCCCCTCGACCTCGACCTCCACGGACACGCCGTCGTCGCCCTCCGAGGAGTCCGGGTCGCCGTCGTCCGAACCGCCGGCGCCGGACTCCTCCGAGCCGGGGCCCGACGACGGGTCCGGTACGACGACGGAGTCGGCCGCGAGTCGTGGCGTCCCGGAGTCGGCCGCGACCTCTCCGGGACTGTGAGGAGCCTGCCGGGGGCTACTCGTCGATCGCGGCGCCGAACGCGGCGCCCAGGTGGGGCGCGCCGAGGGTCTCGGCCCCGTACGTCCACGATCCCGCGGCCGTGATGCCGCCCGTCCCTGCCGACAGCACCCAGACGAAGCCGTCGCCCGCGTTCTCGCCCGGCGCGGAGGCCAGCAGCCCGAAGCGGCCGTCCGCGTTGGGGTCGGTGAGACGGACCTGGCCGCCCCACTTGTCGCCCTTCTCGGGCACCCCGGACACATCCGCGGAGTCCTGGTCCCACGACTTGGCGCCCGTCGCGGTCAGGCCGGCGGACGCCCCGCGCAGCACCCACACCGCGCCCGCGTCGGCGACCGTGCCGATGTCCTCGCCCGCGGCGCCGATCGCCACGTCCGCGTACCCGTCCCCGTCCGTGTCCGCGACGGACAGGTCCGTACCCCAGCCGTCGCCCCGCTCGGCCGTGCCGGGAACGCCGGGGGAGTCCTGCGTCCACCACTGGACCTCGTCCGCCGGTCCGTTCTCGCCGCCGTAGCGCACGCCCACCAGACCGCCGGTCATGGTCTCGCCGCCGTCGTCGGGGGAGTTCGGCTCGCCGGTCACCAGGTCGTCGTAGCCGTCGTTGTCGATGTCCCCGGACGCGGTGACCGGGCCGCCGCGCACATCGCGCTCGTACGTCAGCCCGTCCGCCTGCCCGGAGAGGTACGTGGACCAGCCGTGGCCGGGCTCGTCGCCGGCCGTCACGCCCGAGACGACGAGGTCCGCGAACCCGTTCCTGTCGTAGTCGCCCGTGGTCAGCGACCTGGGCAGGATGTGCCGCTCCTGCGCCCGCGCGGAGAGCGGCGCGGACGAGCGCCGCTCCAGCGAACCGGGCGCGGCGGCGTCGTAGGCGAACAGCTCCAGACCGTTGTGGTCCATGACGGCCAGCAGGTCGGCCGGCGTCTCGTTCGTGAAGTGCCCCGCGGCGACACCCGCACCGAACTGCTCGCCCGTGACGGGCTCCTGGGTCTCCAGCCAGTCGCTGGCCGCCCCGGTCAGGCCCGCCTTCGAGCCCCACAGGATCGCGACCCCGCCCGCGTCCGCGACCGTACCGAGGTCCTCGCCGGGGATACCGACGATCGCGTCGTCGTACCCGTCCCCGTCCAGGTCACCGGTGCCGACCGCCTTGCCGAAGCCGTCGCCCGTCTCCGCGGCCCCCGCGACGCCCGCGGTGGACTGGCTGAAGAGGGCGGCACCGGTCGTCCCGATGCCCCTCGACGAGCCGTACTGCACGGTCACGAGTCCCGCGCCCTTCTTGCCGCTGACGGTCGCGCCCGGGGCGCCCACCAGTACGTCCTCATAACCGTCGCCGTTGAAGTCGCTGTTGCGGTCGGCGGCCCGCGTACCGCCCGGAGTGCCCGCGTACGCGGAGGGCGCGGATGCGATGCCCAGTCCCGCCAGCAGAAGAAATGATGCCGCGGCGAGTGCTGTGGAACGGTTCTTGCGCATGAGTCGGCTCCTGTCAGGAAGAACGGCTGGGCAGCGCGGGGGTGTCCGGAAAGGGCCCGTTCCTTGTCCGGCGCCCTGTTTGACATCGCATGGGGCCCAAGGGTTGTACGGGAATTCCGACGACGTTCACCGCCGCCGTGACGGGCCGGGCGCTGCCGAGCGGGCGACTCCGCCCGGCCCCGTCACCTTCCGCTGCCGCCGCGGTCCCGCAACTGGCGGAAGAACGCCCGTACGTCCCCGACGAGCAGGTCCGGCTGCTCCATCGCCGCGAAGTGGCCGCCCCGGTCGAACTCCGTCCAGCGCACGACGGAGTTCGTACGGTCCGCGTGGTGCCGCAGCGGGATGAAGTTGTCCCGGGGGAAGACGGCGAGCGCGGTCGGTGCGGTCGACGGCTGCGCGAGCGCGTTCCCGTTGTCGGCGTGCGCGCGCTCGTAGTAGACCCGCGCGGACGAACCCGCCGTGCCCGTGAGCCAGTACAGCATCACGTTCGTGAGCAGCTGGTCCCGGTCGACCGCGTCCTCGGGATACGTGTCCGAGTCCGTCCACTCCTTGAACTTCTCGACGATCCAAGCGAGTTGGCCGACGGGTGAGTCCGTGAGCCCGTAGGCGAGGGTCTGCGGCCGGGTCGACTGGATGTCGGCGTAACCCTGCCGTTCGCGGGACCACTCCTGGTGGCGCCGCCAGGAGGCGAGGGCGCGTTCGCGTTCCCGGGGGTGCAGCGCCGCCAGCTCCTCCGGGGACGGCTCGGAGGTGGCGTGGGCGCCGGGCAGCAGGTTCAGATGGACGCCGATCACCCGGTCCGGGTGGGTGCGGCCCAGCTCGCGGGAGATCGCCGCGCCCCAGTCGCCGCCCTGCGCACCGAACCGCGGGTAGCCGAGCCGGTCCATCAGTACGGCGAACGCGGCGGCGATACGGCGGTACTCCCAGCCGGTGTCGCGCGTGGGCCCCGACAGGCCGAACCCGGGGATGCTCGGCACCACCAGATGGAAGGCGTCGGCGGGGTCACCGCCATGGGCGCGCGGATCGGTCAACGGGCCCACGATGTCCAGGAACTCCGCGATCGAGCCCGGCCAGCCGTGGGTGACGATCAGCGGGGTCGCGTCGGGCTCCGGCGAGCGGATGTGCGCGAAGTGCAGGTCCGCGCCGTCGACGACCGTGGTGAACTGCGGCCATTCGTTGAGCCGGGCCTCCGCCGCGCGCCAGTCGTAGGAGTGCCGCCAGTACTCCGCGAGCTCCTTGAGGTAGGCGCGCGGGACCCCGTAGGCCCAGCCCACCCCCGGCAGCTCGTCCGGCCACCGCGTGAGGTCCAGGCGTGCGTGCAGATCGTCGAGGTCGGCCTGGGGGATGTCGATACGGAAGGGACGGAAGGGACGGAGCGGGCTGCCGGGCTGAACGGTGTCGCCGTGCGGGGAGATCATGACGGCCCATGTTAGTTCCGGCCTGGACATCGGCCCCGTCCATGAAAGCGGCCGGAAAGCCGTCGCGCCACCGATGAGTTTTCCGTCGGGGATCGGTCGGTACAGACGACAGCGTTCCCGCTCCGCTCCAGGAGGCACTCATGAGCACCGACGGATTCACCACGTGTCTGTGGTTCGACGGCAGGGCCGAGGAGGCCGCGAACTTCTACGTGTCGCTTTTCAAGAACTCCGAGCTGGGCAAGACGGTCCGTGCCACGGAGGCCGGACCGGGCCCCGCCGGTTCCGTCGTCACCGTCGACTTCGTGGCCAACGGCCAGAGGTTCGTCGGGCTGAACGGCGGACCGCAGTTCAAGTTCACCGAGGCCATCTCCTTCACGATCGACTGCGCGGACCAGACCGAGGTCGACTTCTACTCGAACGCGCTCGTCGAGGGCGGCGGCGAACAGGGCCCCTGCGGCTGGGTGAAGGACAAATTCGGCCTCTCCTGGCAGGTCGTGCCGACCCGGCTGATCGAGATGATCAGCGACCCGGACCAGCGGAAGGCGGGCCGCGCCACCGCGGCCATGCTCAAGATGCACAAGCTCGACCTCGCGGCCCTGGAGAAGGCGTACGCCGGGGAGTGAGGCGCCGGTCTGGGGGCGGCGCCCTTCAGGGGGTGGGGCGCCCCCGCCGGGGGCCCGCCACCGCACGACGGTCACTGTCCGGTACGACGGGGCGGCCGTCCGGCCTGTCCGGCAGGCGGTGGCCACCCGGTACGGGCGCAGTGCCTGCCGCCGGCCGGGAGGCACTGCACGACGGCGGCCTCCGCCAGGTGCGGTGCGACAGCCGCGCTCGGCGCGTCCGGCCAGGTGGCCGTCCGGCAGGCGCGGTGCGGTGGTCGCAGCCCGGGACGTGCGGGGCGGCGCCATCACGCCCGACACGTCCGGCGCGACGGCCGCCTTCGGGCAGGTGTGGCGCGGCGGTCACAGTCCGGCACGTTCGGCGTGACGGCGGCCTCCCGGCATCGCGCGACCACAGCCGTGCGGCACGCGCGGCAGGTACACGTGACGCCTGCCTCCCGCCCCCGGGGCCCGCTGGGGTCCTCCGCGGGCCCCGGCCAAGGGGAGGGGGCGGTCGCCGTCCGGTGGGTCCGGCGCGACGGCCGCCGTCCGGCACGTGCGGTACGTACCGTGCCCCGGCCGTCGCCCGCCCCCGGCCGCCGCCCACCCCCGGGCGTGCGCAGTCGCGGGCCCGGACCGAGGGGGCGGAGCCAGCCGGCCCCCCCCAGCTCAGGCCGGCCGCTGCCCTTACCCGGTCAGGGCGGCCGCTGCCCTCACCCCGTTCAGGCCGGCAGGCCCCCGCCGTGCAGTGCCGTGTACGCGCCCGCCCGGGACATCAGTTCCTCGTGCGAGCCGATCTCCCGGACCGTGCCGTCCCCCATCACCACGATCCGGTCCGCACCCCGGATCGTCGACAGGCGGTGTGCCACCACGAAGGTCGTGCGGCCGTGCACCAGGCGGGCCAGGGCCTGCTGCACCAGTGCCTCGGACCGCGTGTCCAGCGCGGACGTCGCCTCGTCGAGGATCAGGACGCGCGGATTGCGGATGAGGGCCCGCGCGATGGCGAGGCGCTGCCGCTGACCGCCGGACAGCCGCGCCCCGTGCTCGCCCACCACCGTGTCGAGCCCCCGCGGCAGCCGGTCCACGAACTCCAGCGCGTTGGCGTCCCGCAGCGCCGCGCGCACGGTCGCCTCGTCGGCGTCCGCGTCGTCCATGCCGTACGCGACGTTCTCCCGCACGGTCCCGTCGAACAGGATCGACTCCTGCGGCACCACCGACACGAAGCGCCGGTAGGTCCGCAGGTCCAGGGTGTTCATGTCGGCCCCGTCGAGCAGCACCCGGCCCGAGGTCGGCCGGATGAACCCGATGACGAGACTGAGCACCGTGGACTTGCCCGCCCCCGACGCGCCGACGAGCGCGATCGTCTCGCCCGGCGCGACGGAGAGGCTGAAGTCCCGTACGGCGGGCCGGTCCGCGTCCTCGTACGCGTATCCCACGCCCTCGAACTCGACCGCCCCGCGCACCGATTCGAGCCGCGCCCGGCCCTCGTTGTCCTCCAGCTCGGGCGCCTGCAGCACCTCGCCGACGGACCGTACGGACTCCAGGCCCTTGGTGATGACCGGGGTCAGCCCGGCCAGGGTGGTCGTGGAGTTGGTGAGTGTGGTGAGGAACGCGCTGAGCATGACGACGTCACCGGGGGAGACGGCCCACACGCCGTAGTACGCGACGAGCGCGGCCGCGGTGAGGAAGACGACCCCGATCATGTTCAGGAACACCCAGGCCAGCGAGGCGAAGCGGCCGTTGAGGAGGTCGAGCCGCAGCCCCGACGTCAGGACCTTGTGCAGCGTGCCGTCCATGCGCCGCAGGGCCTTGCCCTCCAGGCCGTGCGCGCGGGTGACCGAGATGAGCCGTGTCATCTCCGTGACCCGTGAGGACAGCTGCTCGACCTCGTGCCGGAAGTCCTCGTTGTGGACGCGCAGTCGGCCCCGCAGCCGCGCCACGAGCAGCGCCGCGACCGGCACCACGCACAAGAACACGGGGACGAACTCGGGTGTGCGCACGGCGATGATGATCAGCCCGCCGGTGAGCACGGTGACCGCGCCGAGCCCCGTCTCGGCGGTTTGCTGGACCATCTGCTCGACCGTCTCCACGTCCCGGACGACCTTCGCCTGGAGGACGCCCGCGCTGACGCGTGAGTGGTAGCCGATGGACAGGTGCTGCATGCGTGTGCACAGCGCGGAGCGCAGGGCCGTGCCCATGCGGCGCACGCTGCCGTAGAGCAGCCGCACGTACAGCAGGTGCAGCGGCATGTTGACGACCAGGATCGCCAGGATGACCCCGGCGCTCACCCAGAGGTCGGCGATCGGTCCGTGCCGTACGACCGTGTCGATGATGGTCGCGGTGATCAGGGGCAGCAGCCAGACCGGACTGTGCTTGACAGTGAAGACGGCGAAGGCGGCGGCGAGCTTCCACCGGTCGGCCCGGAACAGATAGACGAGGGTGCGGATCGGGTGCTCGCCGCGGTAGCGGTGGTCGAGCGGTTTCTCCCACGAGGCCATGTCGGCCGTCCCTCCCAGGGAGTCGTGAACAGATGGGGCAAGCGCTTTCTCCCCATCCCTCGATCACCTACACCCGCCGCCCCGCGATCACCTGTCCTTGGCCGCGGCCGGTTTCCCCGGGCCGCGTCCGGCCGCCGTCGGCCACGTAACGGCTCGGTTTCCGACGTAAATTTCCGCGTTCCGAGGGTTGGCGGACCACGGCCGGCTGGTTATCGTTCACGCACTTCACTCAATCGTTCCGCTGAACGAATAGCGAACGCATAGCGAGAGGGACGGTCGGCCCATGCCCGACATCCATCGCCCCGGACGGCGTTCCGTCCTTGCCGCGGCAGCCGCGGGCAGCGCGTCGCTCGGTGCGTCCTGGCTGCTCACCGGCTGCACGGGCGCCTCGGCCGCCCCCGCTCTGCCCAAAGGCGCGAAGGCGGGCACCCCCGACCGCGGCGGAACCCTCCGCATCGCCAGGCCGCCCGCCTCCGAGGCCGAGACCCTGGACCCGGCGAGCGCCCTGTCGGCGTACGAATACCTCGGCGCCCTCTACAACCGGCTGGTCCGCATCGGCGCGGACGGCGACCTCGCACCCGACCTCGCCGAGTCCTGGGAGCCGGACGCCAAGGCCCGCACCTGGACCTTCCGCCTCCGCAAGGGCGTCACCTTCCACGACGGCCGTGCACTCACCTCCGCCGACGCCGCGTACACCCTGCGCCACATCCTCGACAAGGCGACGGCGTCGCCGCAGGCCGCCGTCCTCGCCCCGCTCATCGACCCGGCGAAGCTGCGAACCCCCGACGCCCACACGCTCGTGGTACCGCTGAAGACCCCCAACGCGGAGTTCCCGAGCCTGCTCACGCACTACAACTGTTACGTCATCCCCGACGGCAGCGCCCGCGGTATCGGCCGCACCGGCATCGGCACGGGCCCCTTCAAGCTGGAGTCCTTCGCACCCGCGGGGCCCGGCCGGATCACCGCGTTGACGGACCACTGGGCGGGCCGCCCGGTCCTGGACGCCATCGACTTCTACTCCGTCGCCGACATGTCGGCCCGCTCGAACGCCCTCCTCGCGGGCCAGGTCGACCTCCTCTCGCAGACCAACCTGGACTTCGCGACCGCCCGCGTCGTCGCCGCGTCCGACCGCGCGACGATCGCCCGCGTCGAGAACGCCCAGTGGTACGTGCTGCCGATGCTCACCACGGAGAAGCCCTTCACCGACGTACGGGTCCGGCAGGCGATGAAACTGGCCTACGACCCCGAGCACGTGGTGAAGGTCGCCCTCCAGGGCGCGGGCACGCCCGGCTGGGACAACCCCGTACCGCCGAGCGACCCCGGCCACCTCGGCGCCCACCCGGAGCACGACCCGGAACAGGCCCGCCACCTGCTGAAGAAGGCGGGCCACGAGGGCCTGACGGTCGACCTCTACACGTCCTCCTACGACCCGGTCTTCACGCCCATGGCGCTCGCCTACCAGGACTCGGCCAGGCGGGCCGGGATCCGCGTACGGGTGAAGACGGCTTCGGCGGACTCGTACTACACGCAGATCTGGATGAAGAAGCCGCTCATGGCCACCTACTGGTACACCGGCAGACCCGTCGACCAGCTGTTCACGCAGGTCTTCCGCGGCGGTTCCTCCTACAACGAGACCGCCTGGTCGGACAAGGCGTTCGACGCGCTGCTCGACCGGGCCCGGCAGGAGACCGACGACGAGCGGCGCCGCGAACTGTACGGCGAGGCACAGACCTTCGTCGTCGAGAAGGGCGGGGCGATGACCCCGATGTTCGCCGACCGGCTCGTCGGCATCTCGCGGAAGGTACGCGGATACGCCGAGCACGGCTTCGAGTTCGACTACCTCGGCATCGGCCTGAAGGGAGCCTGACCATGCTCTCGTTCATCGCCCGCCGCGTCCTCGCCGCCCTCGGCACCCTCGTCCTCTCCTCCGTCCTCGTCTTCCTCGCCGTCCAGGCCCTGCCAGGCGACGTGGCCACCCAGGTCCTCGGCAAGGACGCCACCCCCGACGCGGTCGCCGCCCTGCGCGAGAAACTCGCACTCGACCAGCCCGCCTGGGAGCGGTACGCCGACTGGATCGGCGGCGCCCTGCACGGCGACTTCGGGTCCTCCCTCGTCTCCGGCAAGACGGTCGGCGGCGAAGTCGGCATGTACCTCAGCAACTCCGCGCTCATCGCCCTGGTGACCGTCCTGTTCGCCGTCACCGGCTCGATCGTCCTCGGCATCCTCGCCGGCCTCTACCGCGACCGCTGGCCGGACCACCTCATCTCCACGGTCAGCCTGATCGGGATGAGCGTCCCCGAGTTCGTCGTCGCCACCGTGCTGGTCCTGTGCTTCTCGGTCGCCCTCCCCTGGTTCCCCGCGGTCGTCCTGTACGGCCCCGAGGCGAGTGTCGGCCGGCTCATGCCCGCCGTCTGGCTGCCCGCCCTCGCCCTCGCGATCGTCATGGCCGCCTACATCGTCCGGATGGCCCGCACCTCGGTCATCGACGTCATGGCGAGCGAGTACGTCACCACGGCCCGCCTCAAGGGCCTGTCGACCTGGCGGGTCGTCACCCGGCACGCACTGCCGAGCGCCCTGCTGCCGACCCTGCACGTCATCGCCCTGAACGTCGCCTGGCTCGCGGGCGGAGTCGCCGTCGTCGAGAACGTCTTCAACTACCCCGGAATCGGAAAGCTGATGCTCTCCTCCGTCCAGAACCGGGACCTGCCCGTCATCCAGGCCATCGCCCTGATCAGCGCGGTCGTGTACGTCGTCTGCAACCTGGCCGCCGACCTCGGCGCCATGGCCCTCAACCCCAAGCTCCGTACGCGCGGGAGGACCCGATGACCACCCTCGACACCCCGGCGGACGCGCCGGCGGCCCCCGCCGCACCACCCTCGGCTGCGGCCCGCGCCTGGCGCACCGTGCGCTCCTCACGGGCGGCGGCCATCGGCCTCGCGATCGTCGCCGTCCACGTCCTGATCGCCCTGCTCGCACCGGTCCTCACCTCGTACGACCCGATCGCCAACAACGCCGACCAGGCGCTGCTCGGCCCCAGCGGGAGCCACTGGGCGGGCACGGACCAGTACGGTCGTGACGTCCTGGCCCGCGTCCTGTACGGCGGCCGGTACGCGATCGGTGTCTCCGTCGCCGCGACCCTCGTCACCCTCCTCGTCGGCACGGTCGTCGGCTGCGCCGCGGCGCTGCGGGGCGGCTGGTTCGACGACGTGCTGGGCCGGGTGCTCGACGCGGTGCTCTCCATCCCGTCGGTGCTCGCCCTGCTGGTCGTCGTCACCGCACTGGGCACGGGCCCCTCCGTCATCGTCCTCGCCATCGCCGTCGTGTACGTGCCCCAGGTCGTACGCGTCGTCCGGGGCGCCGCCCTCGCGGTCGCACCCGCCGACTACGTGACCGCCGCAAGGGCCCGGGGCGAGAGCACCTGGGCGATCCTGCGCCGCGAGATCCTGCCGAACATCACAGACGTGGTGTGCGTCGAGTTCGCCATGCGGGCCTCCTGGGTCGTCCTGCTGATCTCGTCGCTGTCCTTCCTCGGCTTCGGCGCCGACCCGCCCACCCCCGACTGGGGCCTGATGGTGGCCGAGAACCGCACCGCCATCACCGTCGTCCCGATGGCGAGCCTCGCACCGATCATCGCCCTGGCCACACTCGTGGTCGGGCTCAACCTCGCGGCCGACGGCCTCTCCAAGGCATGGGGCGTCGACCGGATCAGGGAGGGGTCCTGATGACCGCCGCCGCCGCCGTCGCTTCGGTGACATCGCTGGTGTCCGTGAACTCACTCTCCGTGGCCTACCGTTCGGGCGGCCGAGACGTCCCCGTGGTGAGCGAGGTGTCCCTGGAGGTGCTGCCGGGCCGGACCCTCGCCCTGGTCGGCGAGTCGGGCAGCGGCAAGTCGACCGTCGCGGCCACGCTGCTCGGGCACCTGAGGCACGGCTCGCGGGTGACAAGCGGCTCGGTACGGGTCGACGGCGCCGACGTGTTCGCCCTGCCCGCACGGGAGTTGAGGCGGCTGCGGGGCGGCACGGTCGCCATGGTCGCGCAGAACGCGGGCCACGCCCTGACCCCCTCCATGCGCATCGGACGCCAGATCGCGGAGGCCGGCGGTGACGTACCCGTCGTGGACCTCCTCGAACAGGTCAGGCTGCCCCGCCCAGCCGAACTCGCCCGCCGCTACCCGCACGAGCTCTCCGGCGGCCAGCAGCAGCGCGTCGCCATCGCCATGGCCGTCGCCGCCCGCCCCAAGGTCCTCGTCCTCGACGAACCGACGACCGGACTCGACGTCGTCACCCAGCGCGGTGTCCTCGACCTGATCGGCACACTGCGCGACGAACTCGGCCTGTCCGCCGTCCTGGTGAGCCACGACCTCGGCGTCGTCGCGCACATGGCCGACGAGGTGGTGGTGCTGCGCTCCGGCCGGATCGTGGAGACGGCCCCGACGGGCCGGCTCTTCGCGATGCCGCAGGACCCGTACACCAGACGCCTGCTGGCGAGTGTCCCGCGCCTCGACGACGAGGGGCTCGCGCGGGTGGGTGAGGGAGGCGAGCGGGAGGTGCGGCCCCGGGCGGTGATCCCCGAGGACGCTCCCGTCGCCGTCGCCGCCAGGGACGTCACGATCGACTACGGGTCGAGTCGTGCCGTGGACGGCGTCTCCTTCGACGTCCGGCGGGGGGAAGTCCTCGCGCTGGTGGGGGAGTCGGGGAGTGGGAAGTCCACACTGGCGTGGGCGCTGGCGGGTCTGCGGACGCCGTCCGGCGGCACGATGACGCACGGCTCCGGGTCCAATTCCGGCTCCGGGTCCAATTCCGGCTCCGGGTCCGGGTCCGGGTCCGGCTCCGGGTCCGGTTCTGGCCCCGGGTCCGGGTCCGGCCGCGGCCCCGGCCCCGGCTCCGGTTCCGGTTCCGGCTCCGGTTCCGGTTCCGGCCCCGGTTCCGGCCCCGGGGCCGATTCCGGCCGCGGCCCCGGCTCTGGCTCCGGGTCCGGTGATCTCGGCCGGCCCGCGGGGAAGCGGCCCGCGGCGTTGCGGCGGCGGGTGCAGCTCGTCTTCCAGAACGCCGACACCTCCCTCAACCCGCGCCGGACCGTCGGGGACGCGGTGCGGCGGCCCCTGCGGTTCTTCGGCACGACGGACTCGCGAGCGGAGACCGCGACACGGGCCCGGCAGCTCATCTCCGACGTGCGCCTCGACCCCGCCCTCGCCGAACGGCTGCCCGCGCAGCTCTCCGGCGGGCAGCGGCAGCGGATCGGGATCGCGCGGGCGCTGGCGGGTGAACCGGACGTTCTCGTCGCGGACGAGATCACGACCGCGCTGGACGTGTCCGTGCAGGCCGACGTGCTGCGCCTGCTCGACGATCTGCGGAGGGAACGGGAGCTGGCGTGCCTGTTCATCAGCCACGACCTGGCCGTCGTACGGGGCATCGCGGATCGGGTGGTCGTGCTGTGGCGGGGGGTCGTGGTGGAGGAGGGGCCGACGGACTCGGTCTTCTCCTTGCCCGGGCATCCGTACACGCGGCAGCTGATGGCGGCCGTGCTTGAGCCGGATCCGGAGGCGCGGTTCGTTGTGGGGCCGGTGGTGGAGTGGGTGGATGCGGCGACGGCCGGTGACCTGTGGGCCGACGAGGCAGGGCGGTCCGAGGGGCACCGTGTGCGGCGGTGGCGGGCGGTGGGGTGAGGGACCCTTTTCGCCCCGCCGCCCCTACCCGTTCCCGTCCACGCACGGGGGCTGCGCCCCCTCGCCTCCCTTTGTCCTCAAACGCCGGACGGGCTGGGAGATAGCCCCTCCGGCGTTTGAGGAGCGGGGGTTCGGGGGCAGCGCCCCCGAGTCGTGGACGGGAACGGGTAGGGGCGGCGGGGGCGAAAACACTCACCCCCACCCCCACCCACCTACGCAAGGAGCCACGTTGCACTACCGCGAGCACTTCGACCGGCAGGTCACCGTCGAGGACGTCTGGATCCCCACCCGCGACACGCACACCCACCTGCACGCCCGCATCTGGCGCCCCACGGACGCCGAAACGGCCCCCGTCCCCGCCCTCCTCGAATACCTCCCCTACCGCAAGACCGACTGGACGGCCCCCAGGGACGCCCAACGCCACCCCTGGTACGCGGGCCACGGCTACGCCTCCGTCCGTGTCGACATCCGCGGCCACGGCGACAGCGAGGGCACCCCCGGCGACGAGTACGACGCCCAGGAACTCGCGGACGGCGTGGACGTGGTCAACTGGCTGGCGCAGCAGCCCTGGTGCACCGGCAAGGTCGGTATGTTCGGCATCTCCTGGGGCGGCTTCAACGCCCTCCAGGTCGCCGCCCTCGCCCCCGAACCGCTGAAGGCGATCGTCACCGTCTGCTCGACGGACGACCGCTACGACAACGACGTGCACTACATG
This sequence comes from Streptomyces dioscori, assembly GCF_003024195.1. Taxonomy (GTDB): domain Bacteria; phylum Actinomycetota; class Actinomycetes; order Streptomycetales; family Streptomycetaceae; genus Streptomyces; species Streptomyces dioscori. The sequence continues at coordinate 73,042 of NZ_KZ679047.1, read as the reverse complement.
GGCGGCGCAGTCCTCGGCGTGGACATGCTCGCCTGGGCGGGCACGATGCTCGCGTTCGCCTCCCGCCCGCCGGACCCCACGAGCGTGGGCGCGGACCGCTGGCTGCCGATGTGGCGCGAGCGCCTCGAAGCCCTCGAACCCTTCCTGCACACCTGGCTGGCCCACCAGCGGCGCGACGACTACTGGCGGCACGGCAGCGTCTGCGAGGACTATGCGGCGATCGGCGCGGCGGTCCTCGCCGTCGGCGGCTGGAACGACCCGTACCGGGACACCGTGCTGCGCCTCGTGGAGCACCTGCCCGACGACCGTGTACGCGGACTCGTCGGACCCTGGTCGCACCAGTACCCGGACCGCGGCCTGCCGCCCGGCCCCGCGATCGGCTTCCTCCAGGAGACGCTGCGCTGGTGGGACCAGCACCTGAAGGGCGAGGACACGGGCATCATGCGTGAGCCACTGCTGCGCGCCTGGCTGAACGACCCGGTTCCGCCGTCCACTTCGTACGACGTGCTGCCGGGCAGGTGGGTCGGTGAGCAGAACTGGCCGTCCCCGGCGATCAGTTGGGACGAGCGGCCCCTCAGCCGGGCAGCCACCCCCGTCCTCGTGCGCTCACCCCAGCACACCGGTCTCGACGCCGGCCGGTTCTTCCCGTTCGGCAACGCGAGCGATCTGCCGCCCGACCAGCGGGAGGAGGACGGCCGTTCGGTGTGCTTCGACTCCGAGCCGTTGGTGGAGAGGGTGGAGATTCTCGGCCGACCCCGCGTCCGGCTCCGCCTCGACAGTGCCGCGCCCCGCGCCCATGTCATCGCCCGGATCTGTGACGTGGCCCCCGACGGCTCGTCCACGCTCGTCACCCGCGGTGTCCTCAACCTGCTCAGCAGGCACGGGCGCGACCGGGCCGTGGAGTGGACCCCGGGGACGTACGAGACGGTGGAGTTCGAGCTGAACGGTGTGGGGTACGCCTTTCCGCCGGGGCATCGCGTCAGGGTCGCCGTCTCCGACACCTACTGGCCCTGGGTGTGGCCGCACGGCGAACGCGGTGAGCTGACCGTGCTGCCCGCCGAGAGCGCCGTACTCCTCCCCGTACGGGATCCCGCGTCCGACGCGGGCCGCGCGCCGATCCGTTTCGAGGAGCCCGAGCAGGCCGTGCCGCTGGCCGTCGAGCACGAGCGGGCCGCCGACCCGGGGCCGGAGCGGCTGGTCACGCATGACGTGGCCGAGGGGGAGTGGACGCTGGAGGTCGACCCCAACTACGGCGGCTCACGGGTCTACCCCGACGGACTGCGGTACGAGGAGAGTGCCCGCGAGACGTACCGGATCCGCTCCGACGACCCCTTGTCCGCGCGGGCGGTCTCCGAGTGGACGATCCGGCTGCGGCGCGGCGACGACTGGGACGCTGAGATCATCACGCGTACGGAGCTGCGGGCCACGGCCACGGAGTTCATCATGGACAGCCGGATGGAAGCACGGTCGGACGGAGAGACAGTGGTCAAGCGCGCATGGCACCGCACCACCCCGAGGACGTCCGCGTGAAGGCCGCGAAGACGCCCCGCCGTGCGGTTGCCGCGGCCGACCGCACGCGCCAGCCCACCGAGGTCCGCCGCCGGCTCATCGTGGAGGCGGCCGTGCCGCTCATCGCCGAGCGCGGCTACGCGTCCGTGGGCGTACGGGACGTCGCCGCCGCGGCCGGGGTGTCGGTGGGCACGGTCACCTACCACTTCGGCTCGGTCCAGGAGATCCTCTCCGAGGCCATGGTGCTGAACATCGAGCGCTACTACGCGGCCCTGAACGAGGCCGCCGAGGAGGCGTCCGGCGGTGCCGAGGCACTGCGGCTGCTGATCGACGCGCTGTTCACCGAGGACACCGACCGGCACTGGCGGATGTGGTTCGACTACTGGAGCGCGGGCGACCGTGACCAGGACCCCGAACAGGCCTTCGCGGGCGGTCAGGCCAAGCGGTACGAGGACTGGCACGGCCAGATCCGCGCGCTGGTCGAACGGGGCGTAGCCGACGGCGAGTTCGTCTGCGCCGACCCGGCCGGGTTCACCGTCCGTTTCGCCGCCCTCTCCGACGGCCTGGCCCTGCAGCGGCTGCGCCAGGCGCCGCCGCTGAGCACGGAGGACGCGCGCCGGCACATGTACCGGCTGGTGGAGACGGAGCTGGGGACCGGCGGACGATGACTTCAGTCCGCCGCCGAGAGCACGGCACCGGTGATCGCCCGGGTGATGCGCAGGATGCCGGGGGAGCGGACCGGGCAGGGCTTGGGCGTCGACGTGGTGGGTGCCAGGCAGAAGTGCAGGTAGTCGTCGTCGCGGTGCAGGGCGGTGCGGTCACTGCCCGGTTGCGTGCAGTACGGCCCGTGCTCGCGTTCGTACGCGGTGCACGGCAGGTACTGCGTCCACGTGTAGCGGGCGGAGGGTGCGCTCACCGCTTTGCCGGCGTCCGCAAGCAGGTCCCCGGAGGCGGCGGCCTGCTTCTCGTAGACCGCGTTGACGCGGCGGACGCGGTCGGGCGTCATCGGGTCCGGCCCCTGCAGCACCCAGACGACCTTCGCTCCGCCCGCGGCGCCCTCGATCTGGTCCGTCAGCCGCCCGGCGTCGGCGCTGTAGCGCGCGAAGTACTCGGCCCGCTTCTTGTCGTACGTGATGCCGTCCATGCAGGGCGTGTAACCCCAGGCGTTGCCCCAGAACTGGAGCACCACGAAGTCCGGCCGCAGCCGGCGCACCAGGGCGGCGGCCTTGTCCTTCGGCGGTACGAGGGAGTCCTCGCCGGTGCCTTCCAGGTAGTCGCACAGAGTGGTGCCGGAGTAGGGGGCGCTGGTGTAGCGCGCCCCGGCCTCGTCCCGCAGGAGTCCGCCGAGGACCTTCTGGTTCTCCATGGCGAGGGAGTCACCGAGGTAGAGGACGGTGGGGCGCTCGGCGGGAGCTCCTTCAGAGCCGGCTCCATCGGTGTCCGCTCCACCGGTGTCGGCTCCACCGGTGTCGGCTCCTGCGCTCGCCCCGGGTGTGGCGGCCGGGCGCTGATGCGTGGTCGAGGCCGTTCTCGGGGACGAGGGCGTGGACGCGGTCCCGGGCTCCGACGAGGGATCCCCGCACGCGGTGAGCAGCAGTAGTCCCGCCAGCACTCCGCCGATCCACGGCCTGCTCATACGGCAACTCCCGCCCCAGCCACCGAAAACGGCCCCCAGACAAGCACAGCGGGCCGCAAGGCGGAAGAGCTGAGGCGTCCGGCACCTGCCGGGACCGGCTGTTCAGGCCTCCGATTCCCCGGCCGCCCGCGTCACGGCCGCGAGCACCCGGTCCGTGTCGGCCCCGGACGTCCGCCAGTTGCTGAACGCGGCCCGCAGCGCATGGGTCCCGTCCAGGAAGGTCGGTGTCAGGAACGCCTCGCCGGACTCGGCGACCGCCCGGCCCAGCGCGTGCACCCGCTCCTCGGTGGCGGACCCGGCGAGGGTGAAGCAGACGACGTTCAGCCGCACCGGCGCGAGCAGGCGCAGGCCCGGCACGCGGGCGATCCCCTCGCCGAGCCGCCGGGCCTCGGCCACGTTCCGCTCGACGATCTCGCGATGCCCCTCGCGGCCGTACGCGGCGAGCGAGAACCAGGCCGGAAGCGCGCGCAGCCGACGCGAGTTCTCGGGCGTGAGATGCACGAAGTCGGGCTCCCCCGTGGGCAGTCCGAGGTACGGCGACGCGTTGTGGAAGACCCGCACCTGCAGCTCCCGGTGACGGGTGAACTGCACGGCCGCGTCGTACGGGACGTTGAGCCACTTGTGCAGATCCACGCAGACCGAGTCGGCGGCGTCGATGCCGTCGGTCAGGTGCGCGTGCTCGGGGGACAGCGCGGCGAACCCGCCGAAGGCGGCGTCCACGTGCAGCCAGAAGTCGTACCGTTCCTTGAGTGCCGCGATCGCCCGCAGATCGTCGAAGTCGACCGTGTTCACCGTGCCCGCGTTGGCCACGACCACGGCAGGGCGTCCGTCCAGCGCTTCGAGTGCCTCGGCCAGCCGTGCCACGTCGACCGCCTCCCGGCCGCTGGGCAGCACCGGCACCGTACGCAGCCGGTCGCGGCCGATGCCCACGACGGACAGGGCCTTGGGGATGCTGGAGTGCGGGCTGCCGGAGAGCACGTCGACCGGGCCGAGCGCGGCGGCGCCCGCCTCGGACACGCGGATTCCCCTGCGGTCGCCCAGCCACTCGCGCGCCAGGGCGAGACCGACGGTGTTCGACATGGTCGCGCCGGTCACGAAGGCGCCGCTGTGCGCCTCGCCGAGCCCGAACAGCTCCCGCAGCCAGCCCAGCGTCTCCCGTTCCAGAGCCGCCGCCGAGGAACCGTCCCCGCCGGCGGCGTTCTGGTCGTAGGCGCTGGTCAGCCAGTCCCCGGTGACCGCGGCCGGGGTCGCGCCGCCGGTCACGAAACCGAGATAGCGGGGTCCCGCGGTGGCGGCGAAGCCGGGCGCCCACGATGCGGCGAACCGGCTGAGGGCGCCCTGCGCACCCGCACCCTCGGTCGGAAGGGGCCGCGGATCCGGCGCCTTGTCCCGCTGGACCACGGGCCGTGCCTCGATCTCCGCCACCTCGCGGGCGGCGAAGTCACGGGCGGACTGGAGAAGTTCGGGGAGCCGGGAGAGATCGTCGGCGAGTACGGGATGCATGGCGGCAGCGTAGGCGGGAGGCCGAGGGGCGAGCAGGGGCCAATCGCGGAGAACTGGCCCTGTCGCCACCTCGGGAACCGCTGCCGTACCGAATGACCCGGTTCAAGATCATGTCACCGTTTCGTTCCAGCCGGTCCGCCACCACAACCGATCTCCCCCGGTGCGTGTCTAGCTGGCAGAGATCGACCGGATCGAAGCAGAACCGAAGAGGAAAGGCCTGGTCATGGGGGACATTCGCAGACGGACAGCCGTCGCACTGGGGATCACCGGGATGGTGGTGCCGCTGACCGTCGCACTGGGCGCGGCGCCCGCGCAGGCGGCGAGTTGCACCACGTCGAGCGGCCCGTATCAGAAGCAGGTCGAGAAGTTCCTCGGCCGGCCGGTCGACGGCAAGCAGTCCACCGCCGACTGCAAGGCGATCAAGGCCTTCCAGACCAAGCACGGCATCACCCCGAACATCGGCTACGCGGGCTCCGTCACCTGGGGCGTGATGAACCTGATGAACAAGCAGAAGGCCGTCGGGACGAACCCCAACAAAGACGGCAAATGCCCGGTCAACAAGGGCCGGATCGCCTGTGTGAACCTGACGCTCCAGCTCAGCTGGATCCAGGACGGCAAGACCCTCGTGTACGGACCGGTGCCGGTGCGCACGGGCCGCAACGGCTACGAGACCCGTACCGGCCTGACGAAGATCTACTGGCGGCACATCGACCACGTCTCGTCGATCTACGACGTGCCCATGCCCTACAGCCAGTTCTTCGACGGCGGCCAGGCCTTCCACTCGGTCGGCGTGAGCATGTGGAACCCGCCCGGCTCGCACGGCTGCGTCAACATGACGAAGACGACCGCCAAGAAGTACTGGTCGCTCCTGAAGAAGAACGACGACGTCTACGTGTACGGCCGCAAGCCGGGCACCTGACCGGCCCGGTCCGGCCGTTCCCGGGAACGGCCGGACCGTACGGAAACGTCACGCCTGAGGCGCGTCCCCGAAGTCCGGGATCTCAAGGCGGGCCCCGCCCTGCCGCGCCGACTCGTGCGCGACGATGCCCGGCAGGGTGTAGCGGGCGGCCACCCACGCGTTGACCGACGGCAGGGTCCGGGTGTTGACGGCGGTCACGAAGTCGTCCACCAGGAAGTGGTGGCTGCCCTCGTGGCCGTTGTGCAGGTTCTCGAACTCCTTCGGCAGCCGCGACCGGTCGTGCACCGGAGCCGACCCGGAGGTGAAGGCGGCCCGCAGCTCCGGCGCGATGTGCTGCAGCGAGGGGTCGTCGGGGGACATGGTGGGCTTGGGCTCCAGGAGCTCGCTGATGTCCTTGACCCCCTTCTTGTCCTGCCAGAAGGCCACCGTGGCGAGCTGCTCCATGCTGGCGTCCGTCCCGAAGAACCGGAAACGGGACTCCCGGATGTGCGAGGGATAGCCCACCCGCCGGAACTCGTTGGTGCGGAACGAGCCGCCGCCCGCGACCTCGAACAGCGCGGTGGCGTTCGAGAAGTCGTTGCCGAACTGGCTGATCTCCTCGTCGAAGACCCCGTCCCCGCGGTCGTCCCTGACCCCGATCGCGGACACGCTCACCGCGTGCGTCTGCCACGCCCCGAGGACCCCGCCCACCGAGTGCGTGGGGTACAGCAGCGGGGGATAGCTGGCGGTCGCCTTCCAGTTCTCGCCGCCGCTGTACTGGTAGGCCTCGTAGAACCCGAGGTCCATGTCGTGCACGTAGTCGCCCTCGGCGTAGAAGAGCCGGCCGAAGGAGCCGTCCGCGATCTGGTTGCGGGCATGGACGGTCGCCGGGTTGTACTGGCTGGTCTCACCCATCATGTAGGTGAGCCCGGTGGCCCGTACCGTGTCGATGATCGAGGCGATCTCCTCCTGGGTGATCGCCATCGGCACCGCCGAGTAGACGTGCTTGCCCGCGTTCAGGCCCTGGATCACCAGCGGGCCGTGGGTCCAGCGCTGGGTGAAGATCGCGACGGCGTCCACCGCCTCCGACTCCAGCATCGCCTGGTACGAGGGGAAGGTGCCCGCCAGCCCTTCGGCGGCGGCCAGCTGCTCGGCGCGCTCCGGCAGCAGATCGGTGACGTACACGTCGCCGACACCCGGGTGGGCGAGGAACAGCTTCGCGAACTGGCCGGAGAACTGGCCGGCGCCGACGATGCCGAGGGAGAACGTCATGGAGTGTGTGCCTTTCACTGTCCGTGTCACTGTCCGGGTCACTGATTGATCCGGCGGCCGTGTCTCTGTCCGGGTCACTGGCCGAGGATGAAGTTGATCTGGTCGTTGGTCTTGGTCAGGCCCTTCACCGGGGCGTTGTTGGCGAAGACGTCCTGCATCGCGGGGCGCATCAGGGCGTACACGTCCGCCGCGTAGTCGGTGACGGGGAAGGAGAACGTGGTGAAGTCCTTCTTGTCCGCGACCGGCCCGGTGAACGCGGACACGTCGATGTCCTTCTTCTTGTACGCGGCCACGGCCGCCGCGGTACCGCCCGGGGTCGCGGGGAAGACGATGCCGTAGCCGCCGACGGTCTTCTGGCACTCGTCGGAGGCCAGGTAGCGCACCCACTTCTTCGCGCCCGCCTTGTTGTGGGCGTTCTTGGTGATGGAGTCGGCGAGGCCGTTCATCATGGTGGCCCGCTTGCCGGTCGGACCGGCCGGGGTGACGGCCGTGCCGACGTCGAGTCCCTTGGTGCCGTAGTACGTGGAGATCATCCAGGCGCCGTCGAAGGCGGTCGCCGCCCTGCCGGAGGCGACCTGGGCGTTGGGCGGGTTGGCGCCGTCGGTGTAGTCGGTGAACGGGGCGAGGTACCCCTTCTCCGCGAGGCCGAAGTACCAGTCGACCACCTCCTGGAAGGTCTTGCTGTCGTACTGGTACTCGGTGCCCCAGCGCACCTTGTCCGTGTACTTCCAGCCCGCCGAGGCGGCGAACGGGCTCCAGGTGGTCTGCCCGTCGCTGTCGCCGGCGCCGCCGGTGGCGAGTCCGTACACCTTCACGTTGTTCTTGTCGAAGCCCTCCTCGTCGCCGCGCTTGCCGTTCCTGTCGACGGTCAGATGCGCGATGGCCTTCTCGAAGGTGCCGCCGTCCTCGGGGTTCCAGGCGAGGCCGCCCATCTCCTCGGCGGCCAGCCCGGCCTTCTCGGTCAGCTTCTTGTTGTAGAAGAGGGCGACGGTGTCCCAGTCCTTCGGGGCGCCGTAACGGTGACCGTTCCGGCCGGTCCAGTTGGCGGCGAGCCCCGGCTGGTAGGCGGACTCGTCGATGCCCAGGTCGTCCAGCGGTTCGAGCACGTTCAGGTCGGCGAACTGCCCGAACTTCTGGATGTGGTCGGTGAACACGTCCGGCTCGGTGCCCGCGATGAAGCTCGCGGTGAGCTTGGTCCAGTAGTCGGCCCAGCCCATCTGTGTGATCTTCACGTCCAGGCCCGGGTTCCGCTTCTCGAAGTCCTTGGCGCAGGCCTGGTAGGCGGGCAGCTGGTTGGAGTCCCACAGCCAGTACGTCACCGTGTCCGAGCCTGCCCCGGCGGCTCCGCCCTGTGCGCAGCCCGTCATCAGGGACAGCGCGAGTGCCCCGGTCAGTGCCACGGCCGTACGCGTACGCATTCGCATGCCCGTCCCCTTACTTGATGCCGGTGAAGCTGATGGTGCTGACGATGCGGCGCGCGAAGAAGCCGAAGAGCACGAGCATCGGGAGAGCGGCGATGAGCGTCGCCGCCATCAGACCGGACCAGTCGTAACCGGTCTGCGGTGTCTGCGCCCGGAAGATGGCCAGGGCGACGGTGAGCACCCGCGAACTGTCGCTGTAGGAGACCATCAGCGGCCAGAAGTAGTCGTTCCAGGAGGTGATGTACGTCAGCACGCCCAGGGTGAGGACGGGCGAGGACGCCATCGGCAGCATGACGCGGAAGAAGATCCGGATCTTCCCGGCCCCGTCGAGCAGTGCCGCCTCCTCCACCTCCCGGGGCACGTTCATGAAGAACTGCCGCATGAAGAACACCGCGAACGGGGTCATGAACATCGTCGGCAGGGAGATGCCCAGCAGGCTGTCCACCAGGCCGAGTTGTTTGATGAGGACGAAGTTCGGCAGCAGCGTGAAGATGGTGGGCACCATCAGCCCGGCCAGGAACAGCCCGAACACCTTGTCCCGGCCGCGCCACCGCAGCCGGGCGAAGGCGTACGCGGCCATGGCGGAGAAGAGGATCTGGCAGACGGTGATCAGGGTGGACACGATCACCGAGTTGAGCAGATAGCGCCAGAACTTCAGCCCGCCGCCCGAACCGCCCTGGGCGATCGCCTCCTCGGTGGACTGCAGGCCCAGCGCCCGCTCGAAACCACCGGTCGTCGGGTCCACGGGCAGCACGTCACCGGGGTGGGCCGCGAGCGCCGTGTTCGAGGACAGCGCGGTGCGCAGGATCCAGTAGAACGGCAGCAGGGTGATGAGGACCATCGCGGCCATCACCGTCCAGGCCAGGACCTTCCCGGGAGAGAGCCTTCGGCGCTGTGGCCGTACCTTCGTCGTCGTTGCCGTCACGGCGGTCATGTCGGTCGCTCCCTTCGTCAGCCGAGGTCGGTCTGACCGGCCCGGGTGAGCCGGTACTGGAGGATGGTGATCGCGCTGAGCACGACCAGGAGCGCCACGGACATCGCCGAGGCGTAGCCGAACTGGAAGCGGCCGAACGCCGAGCCGTAGATGTAGAACTGGAGCACGTTGGTGGCGTTCGCGGGACCGCCGTTGGTCGTCACCGCCACCGTGTCGAAGACCTGGAACGAGCCGATCACGGTCATGATCAGCACCACCGCCAGCACCGGTCGCAGCAGCGGCATGGTGATGCGCCAGAACATCCGCCACTCGCTCGCGCCGTCGACCTTCGCGGCCTCGTACATGTCGTTCGGGATGGCCTGCAGTCCGGCAAAGAGCAGCAGCGCGGTGTAGCCGACGTGCCGCCACACGTTGATCAGCGCGATCGTCGGGATCGCCCATGTCTCGTCCGCCAGGAACGGGATGCGGTCGAAGCCCAGGCCCGCGATGATCTCGTTGCCGATGCCGAGCTGGGTGTCGAGCATCCACAGCCAGACGATGCCCGCGACGACGTTCGACATCAGGTACGGCGTGAGCACGACCCCGCGCAGCACCGCGGACTGGGTGAGGCGCTGCAGGAGGACGGCGATGGCCAGCGCGGAGACCGTCTGGATGCCGATGTTGATGAACACGTACTCGACGGTGACCTTCAGCGAGTCCCAGAAGATGGGGTCCTTGACCATGCGCCGGTAGTTGTCGAGGCCGACCCACTCGGCCGGGGTCAGCAGATTGAAGCGGGTGAAGCTCAGATAGATGCCGCGCAGGGTCGGCCAGAACAGGAAGACCAGGAAACCGAGCATGGCCGGCGCGATGAACAGTGCCGCCAGGGCCCCGTCACCGCGGCCACCGCCGTCACGTTCTCGCTTCCTGCCGCTCCTCGGCTGCGGAGCTGTCCCCTCGACGCCGCGCGGTGACAGACGCGACGGTGGGCTGCTTGAGGCGACGGTCATCGGGAGACTCCCTCGTCTGCGGCTCGTCCTCGGGCCCCACTTACTTTTGGGCCGAAAGAATCCAGCCGTCAAGAGGTCTGCGCATAACTTTTTCTTCCAGGATCCGATGGGCTTACGTGGCCGATGGTGGCATGATTACTTCTGCACCGAAAGAAACGACGAGGGGGTCGGTCATGACCGCACGCGCCGCCAGCTGGCTGCCGCTCAGTCCCGGTGAACGCTCCGTGGCGATCGAGGTCCTCACCCGCGGCCCCCTGTCGCGCAGCGACATCGCCCGCCGGCTCGACCTGTCCGCGGGCAGCCTGACCCGGCTCACCAAGCCGCTCATCGAGTCGGGCCTGCTGGTCGAGGTCCCCGAGGGCAGCACGCTCCCCGACACCGAGGTGCGCCAGGGCCGGCCCTCCCAGCCCCTCGACATCGTCGCCGAGTCCCGCACCTTCATCGGCTTCAAGATCACCGAAGACATGGTCTACGGGGTCGTCACGACCCTCAGGAGCGACATCGTCGCCCGCCACGACCTGCCCCTGACCGGCCACGACCCGCAGCACGTGGTGGACGTGCTGCGGGCGGTCACCGATGAGTTCGCCAGGGAGTTCCCCGGCCTCGCCGGGATCGGCATCGGACTGGGCGGGCGCGCCTCGGACCGCTCCGTCGTCGACGAGTCGGCCTTCCTCGGCTGGCACGACGTCCCGCTCGCGCGGCTCCTGGAGGAGCGCACCGGACTGCCGGTGGTCGTCGAGAACGACGTGAACGCGCTCGTCGAGGCCGAGAGCTGGTTCGGCGCGGGCCGCGGCCTCGACCGGTTCGCGGTCCTCACCATCGGCGCGGGCCTCGGCTACGGCCTGGTCAGCGGCGGCAAGCGGGTGGTGACCGCCGAGGACGGACGCGGGGTCGGCCGCTTCTGGATGGTGAACCCGAACGGCCCGCTCACCCCCGAGGGCGAGCGCGGCAGCGCCATCTCCCTGCTGACCATCCCGAGTATCCGCTACCAGGTGCGGGCCGCCACCGGCCGCGACGTCACGTACGACGAGGTCCTCGCACTGGCCGCCGGGGGCGAACCCCTGGCCGCCCGGGTCGTCGACGAGGCGGCGCGCGCCCTGGGCACCCTCGTCGCGCAGATCGCCAACTTCGCGATGCCGCAGAAGATCCTCCTCGCCGGTGAGGGGGTGGGCCTGGTCGACGTGGCCGGTCCGGTGGTCGAGCAGGCGGTCCTGGCCAACCGCCATCCGCAGGCCGACCCGGTCAACCTGGAGACCAAGGTGTCCGACTTCCACGACTGGGCGCGCGGCGGCGCCGTACTGGCCATCCAGACGCTGGTCCTGGGCTCAGGTACGGGAACTTGACGCCGTGGCCCTTGTCACAGCCGCCGGAAGGCGGTAAGGATCACAGTCTCTACTCACATGGTCTTCACGCTCAGCCCCGTATGATTCACGCTATGTCCACCACTCACCGTCGTGCGCCGGGAGCCACGCAAAGATCAGCCGCCGAGGTCAACGAAGAGATCCGGGCCCTGTGGCTCCGGGCCGGCGGAACACTGAGCGGTGAGCAGCGGCGGGACTACCAACGACTGGTTCTGGAATGGGCGGCGGCAGCCCCCCGGCCCGACGCGCAGGTGGCCTGACCGACGGTCCTGTCAGCCCTTCATCGCCCCCTGCAGCAGTCCCGCGATGAAGCTGCGCTGGAAGACGACGAAGAGGATCAGGATCGGCAGCATCACGATGATCGTCCCCGCCGCCAAGGTGGGGATGTCCGTGCTGTTCTGACCGACGAAGAACCCGAGACCCGCGGGCGCCGTGTGCTTCGTGGTGTCCTGGATGAGGACCAGCACCAGCAGGAACTGGTTCCACGACCACATGAAGACCAGCAGCCCGAGCGTCATCAGGGACGGCCGGGCCAGCGGCAGCAGGATCCGTACCAGGATCGTCGCCGACGAGGCCCCGTCCATCCGCGCCGCCTCCACCAGTGACATGGGCGTCGACAGGAAATGCGTACGCATCCAGAACACGCTGAACGGCATGAACAGCGCGATCTCCACCAGGATCACACCCAGGTACGAGTTGGTCAGCCCGAGGTTGCGCAGGTCGAAGTAGAGGGGCACCACGATCAGTTCGACCGGGATCGTGAGGCCGGCGATGAAGAACGCCGCCATCGCGTTGCCCCCGGGGAGCTTCATCGTGCCCAGCGCGTACCCGGCCAGTGCGGAGAGGACCAGACAGGCCGGTACGACACCGACGGCGATGATCAGACTGTGCCGGATGAGGTCGGAGAACCCGGCCACCGACCACGCCGTCTCGTAGTTGTCCCAGCTCCACCGCTCCGGCCAGGTCAGCCCCACCACCGGCGTGCCCGCGGGCTGGAGCGAGGCGAGGAAGACACTGAGGAACGGGATCACGACGACGATCGCCATGACGGTCAGCAGCGCATAGCCGGACCAGCGTTCCGAGCGCGCGACGGTGTTCATGTCCGATCCCTCGACAGTCGGTTGATGAGGTAGACGATCGCGAGTATCAGGACGCCCAGGACGACGGCCAGGGCGGCGGCGAGCCCCACCTTGCCCTCCGAGAACGCCAGCCGGTACACAAGGAGACCGGGAACCGTCGTCTGCTCGCCGGGACCGCCGTTCGTCGTCACGTACACGATGTCGAAGCTGGCCAGCGCGGCCACCGTCGTCACGGTCATGGCGACGGCCAGTTCACCGCGCAGATGCGGCAGCGTCACGGACACGAACTCCCGGACCGGGCCCGCCCCGTCGATCCGGGCCGCCTCGTACAGGCTGGGGTCCACCTTCTGCACACCGCTGAGGAAGAGCATCATGCACAGCCCGCTCAGCACCCAGGTGCCGACGAGCCCCACGGCGATGAGCGCGAAGTCGAAGTCGCCCAGCCACGCCCGCGCCACACCGTCCAGGCCCACCGCGCGCAGCGCCTGGTTGACCACGCCGTCGTCCCCGTACAGCCACCGCCAGGTCACGCCGACCGCGACGAGCGGCACGACCTGCGGCAGCATGAACAGGAAGCGGTACGCGCCCATGCCGGGCCGCCGGTACCGGGCCAGCAGGCCCGCCGACAGCAGGCCGAGCACGATCGGCACGAGGGAGAAGAACACCACCAGCACCAGGGCGTTGAACACCGTGCGGCGCAGGATCGGGTCCTGGAAGATCTCCGCGTAGTTGCCGAGCCCGACCCATTCGCCGAGCGTGACCCCGTCCCACTCGAACAGCGACAGATACGCCGTGTGCAGGGCGGGCAGCACCGCGAAGGCGACGTAGAAGGCGAACGCGGGCAGCACGTACACGTACCCGCGCCACCGCCTGCGTGCCTCCCGGCTGCGGACGGGCGGCCTACTCCCCATGATGGTCCTCCCACTCGTCCTGAAGAGAGTCGAGGTAGTCGGCAGGCGTCACGCGGTCCGAGATGAGCTTCTGGACACCGGAGCGCAGCCGGTCGAGCATCGCGGGCGCGGCGAAGTCGGGGAAGGTCGTGATGCCGTCGTCGGCGACGGCCCGCCGGTGCCCCTCCGCGATGTCCGCGAGCACACCCGTCGGCTTCTTCACGGCGTCGGGGTTGGGCGGCATGAAGCCGTTGTCGCTGATGATCTGGCCCGCCTCGGGAGAGGTCAGGAAGTCGAGGAACGCGCCCGCCGCCTCGGGGTGTTCGGTCTTGGCCGACACGGCGTACGACACGCTGAACCCCGAGGCCACCGTGGGGGAACCGGGCTGTACGCCGGGCATCGGGAAGAACCCGACGTTGTCCCCCATGACGGTGGCGAGCTGCCCGGCCGCCCAGTTGCCGTTGATCAGGAAGACGCTGTCGCCCTTGGTGAACTGGGCGGTCGAGTCGACCTGCGCGGTGCCGTTCGCGGACTCGTTGTAGTAGCCCTTGCGACCCCAGTCGATCATGTCCTCGCTGGCCTCGACCGCGGCCGGATTCTCTATCGTGGCGCCCTTCTGGCCGTTGACCCAGTCCCAGTACTCGTCCGTGGGCATCAGCTGGTTGAGCAGGGCGGCCCACAGATGCAGTCCTCCGGAGTCGAGCGCGCCGACCCCGAGCGGGGTGAGGTCCGCGTCCTTGGCCGCGGCGAGCTGCTTCTCGAACTCCTCCAGCGTCTTCGGGGGAGCGTCCATCCCGGCCTTCGCGGCGAGTTCCTTGTTGTAGTAGATGCCGGTCATGGACAGTCCGGCCGGGACCCCGAAGAGGGCACGCCCGCCGGTCGCCTCGCTGGTCTGCCCGGCCGTGAGCTGGTCGAGACTGACCGGGGGAATCGCCTTGTCCCAGCCGTACGCCTCCCGGTAGGGCGCCAGATCGAGGATGTGGCCGTCCGCCGCGAGGTCCGTCATGCCGACCGCGTACTGCGCGATGTCGGGAGCGGTGTCGGAGGTCATGGTCAGCTTCAGGTTCTGCACGTAGTCCGAGAACGTCTTGTACTGCGGCTCCACGTCGATGTCCGGGTGGTCCTTCTCGAACGCGGCGATCAGCGCGTCGACCATCAACGGGGCGTCGGCGAACTGCAGATGCAACGTGACGTCCCCGCCCGGCACGGCGGTCGACGACGGCACGCTGGTCGGGCCCGGCACCGCCGTCGCGCTGCCCGGGGTGAGCGCGTCGCACGCCGCGAGCGGGATCACGAGGGCGACGGCGCAGACCGTCGCGGCGATGCGGCGGCGCACCCGGTGTGTGCTGTCCATCATCGGCCTCCTTGCGTGGCCTCGTCGGTCGGATCGGTACGTCAGTCTCGCGGGCAGCGGTCCCTGTACCGCTCCAGCAGTTCGTCGTTGCGCCGCTGGGCGTCGCCGTCGGTGTTCTGGCTGACGATCAACGGCGGTGCCTGCCCGTGGTGTTCGACGAGCAGTTCGGCCGCCCGGCAGGTCAGCGCGTTGACGAGGGCCGCCCCCAGCACGGTCGACAGGGCTCCCACGGCCGGACCGCCCAGCGGCACCACCGTGTCACCCGGGTTGCCGTGGGTGTCGATGACGATGTCGGCGACGTCGAGCAGCCGCCGGCCGCCGATGTGCCGTGACTCGGCGGCCAGGGAGTGCGCCCGGCTGGTGACGGCGACGACGGTCGCACCCAACTCCCGGGCACCAAGGGCGAATTCGACGGGCACGGCGTTGATCCCCGAGTTGGAGACCACGATCACCACTTCACCCGCCCTGATGTCAGCCGTACGGAGGACGGCTGCCGCGTAGCCGCTGACGCGTTCGGCCGCGCCGGCGTGGCGCGGGGCGACGGGGGACAGCGCCGGGTCGGCGATGACGTTGACCGGCGCGAGTCCGCCGGCGCGCTGCAGCGGTTCGACGGCCACGAGTTGGGAGTGGCCGCTGCCGAAGTAGTGGACGACACCTCCGGCCGCGATGCTGTCCGCGACGGCCCGGGCGGCACGCTCGATCGCGGGCCGCTCGGCGGTGGCCATCGCGGTGAGCTTCTCCTGCAGAGCGGCGAAGTAGACGAGATCGGCGTTCATCGTGTCGAGGCCACCTGAGGTGTCGAACGGAGCCGCTGATGTGGCTGTGGACCGTACCAGAGGGGCAGGTTGATGCCCAGCCCTGCGACCAACCGGCCCTCTTTCCGGTCGACTTCCTTGACCGCCCCGAGTGGCACGGCTAGCTTCGAGAGTTCTGTGGTACGTACCACGACTCACAGGAGTGGTCCGGACGATGACACCTCCCGAGGAAGCGGGCACGGGAACCCCGGCAGCCCGGCAACTGCTGCGCCGCCTCCTGGGGGACCGGGCCGCGGAGTTCACCGCCGAAGTGATCCCCGGGGGCGCCGGCCCCGACTGGTACGAGGTCGACGCCGGGCCCGGGGGAGTGGCCCTGCGCGGGTCCAGCGGGGTCGCGGTCGCCTCGGCGCTGCGCTGGTACCTGCGGACCGTGTGCGGCACGCAGATCACCTGGGACGCCCCTGTTCCCCGCCTCCCCGACCGGCTGCCGCGCACCGGCACGACACCCCGCACGACCTCCCCCCACCCGCACCGCTACCACTTCAACGTCTGCACCTTCGGCTACACCACCGCGTACTGGGACTGGGCGCGCTGGGAGCGCCACATCGACTGGATGGCGCTGCACGGCGTGACCACCCCGCTCGCGATGACCGGCCTGGAAGCGGCCTGGCAACGCGCCCTCATGAACACCGGCCTCGACGACGAGACCGCGCGGAGCTTCCTCGGCGGACCGGCCTACCTGCCGTGGAACTGGCTCGCGTCCCTCGACGGCTGGCCCGGTCCGCTCCCGCAGAGCTGGATCGACGGACACATCGACCTCGGCCGCCGCATCCTCGACCGGGAACGCGCCCTCGGCATGCGGCCCGTCCTCCAGGGCTTCTCCGGGCACGTCCCCAAGGAGCTGATCGCGAGCCGGGGCGCCCGGTCGACGACCCTGCCCTGGTGGGACTTCGAGGTCGGCATGCTGGACCCGCGCGACCCGCTCTTCGAGGAGTTCGGCACCACCCTCCTGACCGAGCAGACCCGGCTGTTCGGCACCGACCACCTCTACGCCGCCGACCCGTTCATCGAGACGACCCCACCGGTGACCGACCCCGCCGCCCTCGCCCAGGTCGCACGGGCGGTGCACGGCGTGATGACCGCGGTGGACGAGCGGGCCACCTGGGTGCTCCAGGCCTGGCCGTTCTCCTACCGCGCCCGCTACTGGACACCGGAGCGCACCGCGGCTTTCCTGGACGCCATCCCCGACGACGGCATGCTGATCCTCGACCTGTGGGCCGAACACCGGCCGGTCTGGCGGCGCACCGACGGCTACCGCAAGAAGCCCTGGGTGTGGTGCATGCTCCACAGCCTCGGCGGCCGGCCCGGCCTCTACGGAAAACTGGACGAGATCGCCACAGGCCCCGCCCGCGCGCACGCCGACGCACGCGGCGGCTCACTGTCCGGCATCGGCGCGAGCATGGAAGCCTTCGGCGCCGACCCGGTCCTGTACGAGCTGCTGGCCGACGTCGCCTGGCAGGGCGCCGTCGACGACGTACAGGCATGGCTGGAGACCTGGACGCGGGCCCGGTACGGGCGGACGACTCCCGGGCTGCTGCGGGCCTGGGACCTGCTGCACGACAGTGTCTACGCGTCCGACGGGCCAGGGCCGCCCGGCTCGGTGATCATCGGCCGGCCCACGCTGGAGGGCGATCTGCGGCACGAACTGCCGGTGCACCTGGCCGACCCCCCGTCGCCCGACGTACCACCGGCGCTGGCCGAGGCCTGGGAGCTCCTGGCCGACGAAACGAGCCAGGAGGACAGCGCCGGGCCGCTCGGCCGGGACCTGTGCGACGTCACCGCGCAGGTGCTCACCCACGCGGCGTGCGAGCGGCAGTGGCGGGCGGCGGACGCGGCCCTCGCACGGGACGCCGAAGGCTTCCACCGGGCCGCCCGCGCACTGCTCACCACCATCGAGGACCTGGACACCCTGCTGGCCACCCGCCCCGAACACCGGCTCGACGCCTGGCTGGCCGACGCCCGCGCCTGGGCCACCACCCCGGCCGAGGCCGACCTGTACGAGACCGACGCGCGCCGCCTGCTCACCCTCTGGGGTCACCCCCACAGCAAGCTGCACGACTACTCGGGCCGCCACTGGGCCGGCCTGGTCGGCACGTTCCACCTGCCCCGCTGGCGCAGCTGGTACGAGCACATCGCGCGGGCGCTGGAGACCGGAAACCCTTACCGGGCAAAGGAGTTCGAGGCTTCCCTGCTCGCTCAGGAGGAGCGGTGGGTGGCCGGCCGGAGCGGGCCGACGCCACCGGAGGCGGACACCGCGGGAACGACCCTTGACGTGGTGCGTACTCTGATGCCCCGCTACCGCGTCCTTCGAGGGGGCGGAGATGGCGGACAGGCGCGAACCGCGGAGTGAATGTGACGGTCGAGGACAGGCGCTCGGACGACGGCCCGGAGACGGACTCCCTCAAGACGGACTCCCCCGAAACGGATCCCTTCGGCACGGGCTCCTTCGAGGCGGACTCCTTCAAGCACGAGGCGCTGCGGCGGCGGCTCCAGGCCGACATCGCCCGGATGCGCCCGGACGAGGCGCTGCCCACCGAACGGCGGCTCGCCGAGCGGTACGACGTCAGCCGGGCGACCGCCCGGCGCGCGCTCCAGGCCCTCCGCGAGGACGGCCTCATCCGCAGCGTGCGGGGGGTGGGAACGTTCGTCTCCCACCCCCACGTCACCAAGACGTCGACGCTCACCTCGTTCTCCGAGGACCTGCGCTCGCGCGGCTACCGGCCCAGCGCCGAACTCCTCGCCGCGGAACTGGTGGAGGCCGACCTGCACCACGCCACGGCCCTGGGCGTCGACCCCGGCACCACGCTCCACCGCATCGAACGCCTGCGTCTCGGCGACGGCTTCCCCATCTGCCTGGAGACCGTCCACCTCTCCGCCGAACGCTTCCCCGACCTCGACGAGTCCCTGCTCACGGGCTCACTCTCGGAAGCCTTGCAGAACACCCAGGGCGTCCGGGTCGTCAGGGCCACCCAGCAGATCCGCGCGGTGAACGTCACCGGCCGCCAGGCCCGGCTGCTCGGCGTCAAGGAGGGCTCCGCCGCGCTGCTGGTCAGGCGCACGGCGTTCGACGGGACGGGCCACGTCGTCGAGTACGGCGAATCGCTGTGCCGGGGCGACCTGTACGAGTTCTCGCTGGTGGTGACCAAGTGACGCCCACCGTGACCAAGTGACGGCCCACGCTCCGCCGTGCGACCCGGTGCGTTCTCCCGCTGCGCTCTGCCGTCGGCGAATCTGCTGAGGGCCGAGATTCCTTCCGCGCCGCCGACGGCGGACCGAGGGTGGAGGCACCGCGGCACACCGGGCCGCGCCACCACCAGGAGGAGCGATGGCACTCAGCAGCACCGGATTCCACCGAGGGCCGCGGGCCGAGGAGGGGGACACCCCTCCGTCACGGTTCGACGACCACCTCGCCGCCCAACTCCTCAACCAGCGCATCATCTTCCTCGGCACCCAGGTCGACGAGGTCTCCGCCAACCGGATCTGCGCGCAACTGCTCCTGCTCTCCGCCGAGGACCCCCGCACCGACATCGGCCTCTACGTCAACAGCCCCGGCGGCTCCGTCCACGCGGGACTCGCGATCTACGACACCATGCGGCTCATCCCCAACGACGTGGCGACCCTGGCCATGGGCTTCGCCGCGAGCATGGGGCAGTTCCTGCTCACCGTGGGCACCCCCGGCAAGCGCTACGCGCTCCCGAACGCGCGCATCATGATGCACCAGCCCTCGGCGGGCATCGGCGGCACCACCGCCGACATCGCCATCCAGGCCGAGAACCTCCAGTTCACCAAGGAGACCATCGAGCGCATCACCGCCGAGCACACCGGCCAGAGCGCGGAGACGATCTCCCGCGACGGTGACCGCGACCGCTGGTTCACGGCCGAACAGGCCAGGGAGTACGGCATGGTCGACCGGGTCGTGGAGTCGCTCGACGACGTCCGCCCGGCCTCCTCGAAGCGACGGATGGGACTCTGACATGAGCTCGTACACGATCCCGAACGTCGTCGAGCGCACCCCGCAGGGCGAGCGCGCGTACGACGTCTACAGCAAGCTGCTCTCCGAGCGGATCATCTTCCTCGGCACCGAGATCGACGACGGCGTGGCCAACGTCGTCATCGCCCAACTGCTCCACCTGGAGTCGGCGGCCCCCGAACAGGAGATCGCCATCTACCTCAACTCACCGGGTGGCTCGTTCACCTCGCTGATGGCGATCTACGACACGATGAGCTTCGTCGGCGCGCCCGTCTCGACGTTCTGCGTCGGCCAGGCCGCCTCGACCGCGGCGGTGCTCCTGGCGGGCGGGGACCCCGGGCGGCGCTTCATCCTGGAGCACGCGCGGGTGCTGCTCGGGCAGCCCGCGAGCGGCGGTGCGCGGGGCACCGTCTCCGACCTGGGCCTCCAGGCCAAGGAGATGATCCGGATCCGCTCCCAGGTGGAGGAGGTCCTCTCCCTGCACACCCACCACTCCGTCGAGACCCTGCGCGCCGACATGGACCGCGACAAGGTCTTCACCGCGCACGAGGCGGTGGCGTACGGGCTCGCCGACGAGGTGCTGAGCCGGCGGCTGACCGCGGTCGCCGCCTGAGGGCCTGAGGGAGACGCAGGCCCGTTCCGCGCGTCAGGCGGCGAGACGGACCTCGCCGTACCGGGAGGTCGCCTCCGTGCGACGGGGCGCCGTACGTGACCTGAGGGGAGTGGGCCGCTCCTGGCGCACGAGGCGGCGGTGCGACAGGGCGAGCAGATCGGCGAGGCCGAGTCCGAGGGCGTGCGCGGCGGCCGCGAGGACCTCGGACGAGGCCTCCTTGCGGCCGCGCTCCAGCTCGGAGAGGTACGGCATCGAGATCCGGGCCGCCTCGGCGACCTCCTTGAGCGTCCGCTCCTGCGCGAGCCGCTCCCGCCGCAGGACCTCACCCACGACGTCCCGCCACAACGGCTCCCTGGGCGCCGGTCCGGCCGGCTCCGAAGGCGCCGCCGACTCGATCGGCTCGGCCGGGACGGGTCGCAGGGGAATGACGCGGGCTCGGTTCGACGCGTGGCTGCTCACGTCTCCACCCTAGGAAGTCCGGCCCGTTTCGGGCACCCCGCCGCGTTCTGCCCTCGGCGAATCACTTCCCCGGGGCCTCAGTGCAGGTGTGGTTCGTCCCGGTGCACCGGGCCGTGCGCGGCCTCGCAGTGCGTGTCGTCGGCGGGGCCGCCGCCGGTGCGGACGTCGAGGACGTTCTCGGGGGCGTGGTCGACCTGGAGGGTGGTGTGGCTGACGCCGTAGTCGCACTGCAGGATCTTCTCCAGGTCCCGGCGCACGGTGTGGCAGTCCGCGACGGGTTCCACCAGGACGTGCGCGGACAGTGCGGGCGTCCCCGACGTGATCGTCCATACGTGCAGGTCGTGCACCTCGGCGACCGAGGAGTGCGCGGCCAGCCGGTCCCCGATGACGTCCGGGTCGAGATGCGCGGGCGCCGCCTCCAGGAAGATCCGCCCCGACTCCCGTACGAGCGCGTAGCCCGCCTTGAACATCAGGGCCACCACGACCAGGGTGGCGATGGCGTCGGCGCGGGCGAAGCCGGTCAGCAGGACCACCAGGCCCGCGATCGCGGTACCGATGAACGCGAACAGGTCGTTGAGTATGTGCTGGTAGGCGCCCTCGACGTTCAGCGAGGTGCGGTTGGCCTTCGAGATGCACCAGGCCGCGGCGACGTTCACCGCGATGCCCGCGAGCGCCGTGTAGAACATCAGCCCGCCCTCGACCGCCGGCGGATCGAACAGCCGCCGCACCGCCTCGTACGCGAGCCAGGCCCCGAGCAGCAGCAGCGTCAGCCCGTTGGCCTGGGCGGAGAGGATCTCGGCCCGCTTCAGGCCGTACGTGAAGCCGCCGCGGGCCGGCCGCTCGGCGAGCCGCATCGCGATCAGGGCCAGCACGATGGAGACGGCGTCGGTGAGCATGTGCGCGGCGTCGGAGATGAGCGCGAGCGACTGGGCGACGACACCGATGACGACCTCGACCGCCATGAACGTCGCGATCAGTGTCAGCGCGATCGCGAGCCAGCGGCGGTCCGCGTCCGCGGTCACCCCGTGCGAGTGCCCCGCGTGCCCGCCCGACCCGTGCTCGTGGCCGTGGTGCGCGCTCATGAGAGTCCCCCTCGTTGCGGTGTCCGACGGGTGTCCGACACCCGCAGTGAAGCGCACCTCGCGGAGATCGGCAAAGGCTGCATCGGTGACCGTTGTCATCATCGTTAGTACGCCGCTGACCTGCGGCGATGTAACGCGGATGAGGAGGTGGCCGGATGGCCGGGGTCAGGCGCCGAAGAGCTGCGTCCAGTACGTGCCCGCCGGGCCGCCGCCCGCGAAACCGACGCCCAGATGGGTGAAGGCGGGCTTGAGGATGTTGGCGCGATGGCCGGGGCTGTCCATCCAGCCGCGTACGACCTCGGCGGGGGAGCGCTGGCCGCAGGCGATGTTCTCGCCGATGGTGCGGCGGGGGCTGCCCGCGGCGGCGGCCCGGTCCCAGGGCTCGCTGCCGTCGGGGGCCGTGTGGGAGTAGAACGCGCGCGCCACCATGTCCGCGCTGTGCGCCTGCGCCGCCCGAGTGAGCAGGGGGTCCTCGGCCAGCGGAGGCAGACCGGCCGCGGCCCGCTCGGCATTGGTGAGCGCGCGGACCTCGGCGGCGGTCCGCGCCAGCGTGCCCGGGGTCAGGGGACTGGCCCACAGCGCCGTCCAGTAGAGCGTGCCGGACCGGCTGTCGGGCACGCAGGCCACCCCGGCCCCGGTGAACGCCGGGTCCTGGACCGTCCGCCGGGTCCGGTCGCCCGAGAGGCAGTACTCCACGAACTCCGCCGCGTCGCGCGGCCCGGAGACGAGATGCTCGCCGACGGTCAGATACGCGTAGCCCGCGGAGGTCACGCGCTGGTGCACGGACAGCCCGTCCGCCCCCTCCGACCCGAGACGCCCACGCGCCGCCATGTCCGCGGCATGCGCCCGCGCCGCGGCGGTCAGCCGCGAGTCGAGCACGACGGCCGGGGAACCCACGGCGGCGCGGGCGGAGTTCACGAGCGCGAGGAAGCCGTCCGCGAGGGGACTGGCCCCGGTGGCCCCGGTGGCCCCGGTGGTCCCGGTGGCCCCGGTGGCCCCGGCGCCCGGGGAACCGGCGCCGGTGGGCCGCCGACCAGCCGCGGGACCACCAGCCGCGGGACCACCGGCCCCGGGACGGCCGACCGCCGTCCCGGCGGCTGTGAGTCCGGAGGTCCTGGGGTCGGGGGCCGATCCGTGGCCGGCACGGGGGCGGTGCGTGGAGCCGGGGCCATGGAGGGCTCCGGAACCGGTGCCGGCTCCCGTGCCGAGGCCCGGGCCCGGGCCCGGACCCGTGTCGGTGTCCTCGGCGACTTCTACGCCGAAGTCCCGGGCGATTCCGGCCAGACCGTCGGCGTATCCCTGGCCCAGTGCGCGCAGCTTCCAGGTGGTCCCGCGGCGGTAGATCTCCGCGAGCAGCAGCACGGTCTCCCGCTGCGGACGCGACGGTGTGAAACGGGCGAGGAGCCGGCCGCCGGGTCCGGTGACCCGCAGGGTCGGGGCGGGCAGCCGTCCCAGCGGGGTGCCCGGTTCAGCGGGACTGACGACGACGGTGACGCGGCTCGCCCCCGCCCGCAGCGCGGCCGGATCGACCGTGAGGGTCTGCCCGCTCAGCCGCGCGCCGGGGGCGGCGGGCTGGTTGTAGAAGACGAAGTCGCCGTCCCCGCGCACCTTGCCGCCGTCGTCGGTGACGAGCGCCGACACGTCGAACGGGCCGGGCACCGTGAGGGTCAGGGCGCCGCCGGGCAGGGGCAGATTGCCGCCGGGTACCAACTCGTCCATCGTGCCGCCCGTCCAGGTGCCGGATCACTGTGCGCGCCCCCGTGGGGCGTCGACAGGACAACGCCCCACGATGGTGCGCGGGTTCCTGGTGCCGGGCGCCCGGCACCAGGAACCCGCGCACCAGGAACCTGTCAGATCACCTGTCAGGTCACCGTTCAGTCGAGGGCGACCCCGGGGGCGATGTCCTCGTGCCGCTCCACGGGCGCCTGGCTGCGGGCCGTCGCGGCCTTGGCCGGCTTGCCGCAGAAGGCGGACTCCAGGGTGCGGGCCATGGTGTTGAGCACGGTCCCGTTGTTGGACGTGTTGGCGAGCGCCGTGACCGTGCGCGCGCCGTCCTTCGACGTGAACGAGTACGTGTAGTAGCCCTGCACGGTGCCCGTGTGGCCGTACACCGAGACCCCGCACGACAGGTCACGCCGGCGGAGACCGAGTCCGTACCCCTGGGTGGCGTTGACGGTCGTCCACTGCTGCATCTGCGCGAGCTGCGCGGCCGAGGTCAGCCTGCCGCGCAGCAGGGCCGAGAAGAAGGTGTCCAGGTCCCGGGTGCTGGAGATGACGGCACCCGCGCTCTGCGCCCACGACACGGTCTGCTCGGTCGAGTCGACGAGCGTCCCGTCGGCCACGTCGGGCGGCAGGTAGCCCTTGGTGTGCCGGCCGGCGATCGCCGTCGTCGGGTGCACGTAGGAGGTGTCCTTCAGCCCGAGGGGCTTGATGATGCGGGTCTTGTACGCCGACCGCACGGACTTCCCGGTGAGCTTCTCGATGAGCATGCCCCCCACCACGAAGTTGGTGTTGGAGTACGAGTAGGCCGCGCCCGGCGCGTTGCCGAGAGGCTGCTTCAGGGACAGGTCCACCAGCTCCTGGTAGCTGAAGACCTTGTTGCGTACGGCCTCGAAGCCCGGGACCGTGTTCGCGAACATGTCGTTGGTGTAGTCGTACAGACCGCTGCGGTGGCTCAGCACATGACGCACCGTGATGCCGTCGTCGGGCAGCAGGCCCGGGAGGTAGGCGTTGACCGAGGTGTCCAGGTCGAGCACGCCCTCGTCGACCAGCTGCAGCAGGACCACGGCCGTGAAGCTCTTCGTGACGCTGCCGACGCGGAAGCGGTCGGCGTTGTCGATGGCCCGTCCGGTGGTCCGGTCCGCGACGCCCTCGGCGACCTTGTGGACCGTGCCGTTGTCGTCGATCCGCGCCATGGCACCGGGCGCCCCCTGCGTGAGCGCCGTCCGCAGCACTTCGCGCAGCCCCGCCACGTCGGGCGCCGCGAGGTTCTCGGTCGTCGCCCGGCTGCCGTTCACGGCACGGTCGCCGGCGTCGGCGGGTGCCGCGGCCGCGTCGGTCGCCGGGACCGCCAGCACGGAGAGCAGGACCGCTCCCAGTGCCGCCGTGCTCCTCGCCGTACCCCGGCCCATCATTCTTGAGACCATCTGTGTGGTTCTCCCCGTAGTCGTCCGCAATGCGGTACACGTGCAGGCGGCACCGCGGATCACGGTGCCGTCATCATCTCTACGCGCAGGACCCGCCTGCGGGTTGCATCGGCGGGAGTGAATTTCCGCCGGTC
The DNA here is from genome assembly GCF_003024195.1 of Streptomyces dioscori. Lineage (GTDB taxonomy): Bacteria > Actinomycetota > Actinomycetes > Streptomycetales > Streptomycetaceae > Streptomyces > Streptomyces dioscori. The sequence goes on along the minus strand of NZ_KZ679047.1, from coordinate 47,977 downwards.
GGCGTGACGTCCGTGCCGCCGGTCGGTGTGACGATCGTGTCGGCCCTCAGTGCGACGCGCGTGCCAGCAGTCCGGACAGCAGCACTTCGAGCGACTCGCGCAGGGCCGTGGTGAAGTCGATGCGCATAACGGCCAGTTCGGGTTCGGACTCGTAGACCGCGAGCACGGCGGGCGAGGGATGCGCGTGCGGCCAGGCCGCCGTGGCCACCATGAGTGCCCCGGCGATGAACCGTACGGCGTCCCGCTCGTCCAGTTCGGGCACGTGCAGGCGGACCTGGTGCGCCAGGGCGAACGCGTGGCCGATGGAGGAGCGTTTGTGCTCTGCGGCCACCTGCGTCGACACGTTCCGCTCCAGGACCGCGGCCTGGGCGCTGATCAGGTCGCACAGCACCGGGCGCGCGGCGAGGGACTCCGCCAGTGTCGCCGCGACCCGGTCCGCGCGCTCGGAGACGGGGGCGTCCGCGTCGACCGTGTCGGGGAGCGCGGTGTCGAGGTGGTCGAGCAGTTCCTGCGTGGCGGTGGCGAGCAGCTCCAGCAGGACGGCCTCGCGGGACTCGAAGTAGCGCAGCACGTTCGACTTCGCGAGTCCCACCCGGCGGCTCAGCTCGTTCAGGCTCACCTGCGCGACGGGCATCTCACCGAGCATCGCGGCCGTGGTGTCGAGGATCGCCCTGCGGCGAACGGCGCGCTGCTCCTCGCTGCGGGCGCGTTGGAAGGTGTCTGCCATGGCCGCAGTCTACCGACCGGCGATCTCTGCGCGCCGGACAGCAGACCCCCGGTCTGTTGTTATGAGACTGGCGGTCTGCTAGCTTGGAATCACAACAGACCACCGGTCTCCTAATCCTGGGCGGGCCGTGCATACCGAAGGAGTCCCCGTGCCCACGTCATACGTCGTCCCTGATCGGACGGGAAAGCTCGCCGTCGTCACCGGTGCCAACAGCGGCACGGGCAAGGAAGCCGCGCGGCGTCTCGCGGAAGCCGGGGCGCGCGTGGTGCTGGCCGTGCGCACCGTCGCCAAGGGAGAGCAGGCCCGCGCCGAGATCCTCGCCCGGCATCCGCAGGCCCAACTGGAGGTGCGGCGCGTCGACCTCGCCGACCTGGCCTCCGTCGCCGCGTTCGCCGACGGGATCCTCGCCGACGGCGCCCCGCTCGACCTGCTGGTGAACAACGCGGGCGTGATGGCCCCGCCCACCCGCCTGACCACCGCCGACGGCTTCGAGCTCCAGATGGGCAGCAACTACCTCGGCCCGTTCGCCCTCACCCTGCGCCTGCTGCCCGCCCTGCTCGCCGCACCGGCGCCGCGCGTGACGACCATGAGCAGCGGAATGGCGAACTTCGGCCGCATCCACTTCGACGACCTCCAGTGGGAGCGCCGCCGCTACAACCCCAACCGGTCGTACGCCCAGTCCAAACTGGCCGACCTGATGATGGCCGGACACCTGGCGGACGTCGCGGCCGAGCGGGGCTGGAACCTCCTCAGCACCGCCGCCCACCCCGGCTACACCGTGACCAACCTCCAGACGGCGGGCGCCACCCTCGGCCGCGACAGGCCCGAGCGCACGCTGATGCTCCGGCTCGGCCTCCTCCTGCCCAAACAGCAGGTCGAGGAGGGCACCGAACCGCTCCTGTACGCGGCCACCAGCCCCGACGCGACGGCCGGCGGCTACTACGGGCCCGGCCGCAGGTTCGGGCTGGTCGGCCCGACCGCCGGCACGCGGGTCACCCGCCGCGCCCTCGACGCCGACGCCAACCGCAGGCTGTGGGCCGAGTCCGAGCGGCTGACCGGCGTGGCCCTGCCCGCCGCCGTCGCCTGAACGGCCCCGTCGCACGGGGGCGGCGTCCGGCGCGGCGCCGGCCGGGTGCCAGACTGACCCCATGGACGAGCGCGAATTCAGCAGGTCAGGACAGCACGCATCGGTCGTCGGACTCGGCACCTGGCAACTCGGTGCCGACTGGGGCGACGTGGACGACAAGGACGCCCTGGCGGTCCTGGAGGCCGCCGCGGAGGCGGGGGTGACGTTCTTCGACACGGCGGACGTGTACGGGGACGGGCGCAGCGAGGAGACCATCGCCGCGTTCCTCAGCGGCCGGCCCGACCTGCATGTGCTGGTCGCGACGAAGATGGGCCGCCGCGTCGACCAGATCCCGGAGAACTACGTCCTCGACAACTTCCGTGCGTGGAACGACCGTTCGCGCCGCAACCTCGGTGTCGACCGGATCGACCTGGTACAGCTGCACTGCCCGCCGACCCCGGTGTATTCGTCGGACGAGGTGTTCGACGCGCTCGACACGCTGGTCGAGGAGGAGCGCGTCGCAGCGTACGGCGTGAGCGTGGAGACCGTCGACGAGGCGCTCACGGCGATCGCCCGGCCGGGCGTGGCCAGCGTCCAGATCATCCTCAACCCGTTCCGGATGAAGCCGCTGCAGCGGGTGCTGCCGGCGGCGCGGGAGGCCGGGGTCGGCATCATCGCCCGCGTGCCGCTCGCCTCCGGGCTGCTGTCCGGCAAGTACACGAAGGACACGGTGTTCGCGGCGAACGACCACCGGACGTTCAACCGGCACGGGGAGGCGTTCGACCAGGGGGAGACCTTCTCCGGTGTCGACTACGCCACCGGTGTCGAGGCGGCGGCGGAGTTCTCCGCACTCGCCCCGGAGGGTGTCACCCCGGCGCAGCTCGCGCTGGCGTGGATCGTCCAGCAGCCGGGCGTGACCTCGGTCATCCCCGGCGCGCGCACGCCTGAGCAGGCGCGGGCGAATGCGGCGGCGGGGAAGCTTTCGCCGCTGCCGGGGGAGACGCTGTCGGCGATCTCGGCGCTGTACGACCGCCGGATCAAGCCCCAGGTCGAATCGCGCTGGTAGCCCCACCCGTCGCGCAGTTCCCCGCGCCCCTTCATACCGGGGCCCGGCCGTCTCGTACCCGTCTGCACCCCGGTTGCGGCCGGTCGCGCAGTTCCCCGCGCCCCTGGGGGGGGCGGGGCCCACCGGGATCGTGTCCGTCTGCGGCCCGGTTGTGGCTGGCCGCGCAGTTCCCCGCGCCCCTGGGGGGCGGGGTCCGCTGGGTTTGTGTTCGGCTGTGGGTCCGTTGTGGCTGGTCGCGCAGTTCCCCGCGCCCCTCAAGGCACGGGGCGCGCGCATGCCGCTGTTTTTAGGGGCGCGGGGAACTGCGCGCTCAGCCACGACGCGCCTGCAGTCGAACACGAGCCTCCCGCCCCGTAAGAGGCCGAGTACGAGCCTGCCCGCCCCGTCAGGGACGGTGGGCCCGCAGCCAGGTGCGAACCCCTCAGGGGCGCGGGGAACGGCGCGGTCAACCCCCGCCGGACCCCGCGCGCAGAACCACCGTCACCCCCGGGACGGGAACCCGTGCCTCCGAGCCACCCCCACCGCCACAACCACCGGCACCAGCAACACCCCCGCACTCCAGGGAACCGCCCCCGCGCCGAAGCGGGCCAGCAGGACACCCCCCACCACCCCGCCCCCCGCCATCGCCGTGTTCCACAACGTGACCAGCAGAGCCTGCGCCGCATCCGCGGACTCCCCGCCCGCGTCAGCCGCGTCCGCCGCCGCCGTCTGCAGCAGCGTGGGCGCGCCGCCCCACCCGAGCCCCCACAGCGCCGCCGCCGCGTGGACGAGGGCCGCGCTGTCGGCCGGCACCGCCAGCAGAGCCGCCGCCGCCGCGACCAGCAGCGCGCCCGCCAGCGTCAGAGCCCGCAGCCACCGGTCGATCCGTGCCCCCACGAACCAGATGCTCAGCAGGGACGCCGCACCGAACACCAGCAGCACGACATCCGTCGACCCACCCATGCCCAGCCGGTCGAGCAACGTCGCGATGTACGTGTACAAAATCGTGTGGGCCAGCACGAAGGCCAGCGTGACGAACAGCACCGGCGAGACCCCGGGAACCCGCAACACGACCAGCATCGGCGCCCGCCCGTCACGCCGCCGCCGGCCCGGCAGATCCGGCACGGCCACGCCGATCCACCCGAGCAGGACGACGGCGAGCACGGTCATGAGCGAGAACGTCACCCGCCAGCCGAGCGTCTCACCGAGATACGTCCCCGCCGGCACCCCCAGCGACAGCGCGACGGGTATCCCGGTCATCACCACGGCGACGGCCCGCCCCTGCAGAGCCACCGGCACCAGCCGCCGCGCATAGCCCGCGAGCAGCGCCCAGGCCACCCCCGCGGCCACCCCGGCGACGAACCGCGCCACCATGGTCAGGGGATAGTCCGCGGACACGGCGGTCACCGTGTTGGCGACGGCGAAGCCGGCCATCGCGGTCAGCAGCAGGCGCTTGCGGCGCCATCCGGCGGTGGCCGCGGACAGCGGGATCGCGGTGAGCGCGGTCCCGGCCGCGTAGACGGTCACCGACTGCCCCATGGCGGACTCGCCGACCCCGAGGTCGGCGCTCATAGCGGGCAGCACCCCCGCGGGCAGTGTCTCGGTGAGGCTGGTGACGAACACAGCGGTGGCCAGGGCCAGAAGAGCGCCCAGCGGCAGACCGCCATGAGCGTCCTCCGTCGGGGAAGCGGTCGGTTCGGAGTGGTTACGGGTCCGGTTCCGGTGGTTCGAGAAGTCATGCCGCGTATGCTCGAACCCTCACATCGGTGTGAAGGTCAAGTGGCGAACTGCGAGGTCGGCCGGATGCGGATCGGAGAGCTGTCGAAGCGCACGGGCACGCCCCCGCGGCTGCTGCGCTACTACGAGGAGCAGGGGCTGATCACCCCCGAACGCTGCACGAACGGCTACCGCTCCTACGACGAACGCCTCGTGGACCGCGTGCAGCAGATCCGGGGCCTGCTCGACGCCGGTCTGCCGACCCGCATCATCAAGCAGATCCTGCCCTGTCTCGACAAGCCCAGCACCATCCATTTCCCGGATCCGACCCCGGAGATGCTGGCCACCCTCGCGTGCGAACTCGACCGGATGACCCGGCGTATCGACTGCCTCGCGCGTAACCGGGATGCCATCGCCGCGTACCTCGCGACGGTACGCGGCGACATCCCGCCGGCCACCGAACAGGCCTGATGCGAAGGGAACTCGGGGCCTGAGCCGGACCGGGTCAGGCCCCGAGTTCCCGCGCCCGCGCCGCCGCTTTCCGTACCGAGCCGTGGTGCACGGGCCCGTGTCCGGGCAGCAGGATGTCGCCCGGCAGTGCCTCGAACGCGTCGAGTGAGGCCAGCGCTCCGCCCCGGTCGTGATGGAACATGACGGGCAGCAGCTGCGGTCCGGCCACGCGTGAGGTGGGGTGGCCGTTGACCAGCCCGTCGCCCGATATCACCACGCCTGCCTCGGGCAGATGGAAGGCGCAGTGGCCGGCCGTGTGCCCGGGGGTGTGCACGGGCACGGGACGGCCGGGCAGGTCGAGCGCCCCCTCGGCCGGGAACGCCTGCGGCCGGGCGACCGGCACGTGGGCGGTGCCGCCGGACCGCAGCGCGTGCACGGCCCACGGCACCACACCGGGCCGCCAGGCGTTCTTGAGAACCTCCCCGACGGTCACCTGGTGGAGGAAGTCCCGGCGCGCGTGCGGGACTTCGGCCTCGTGGGTGTAGACGGGCGTGCCGTAGGTGCTGCTGAGGTACTCGGCCGACCCGAGGTGGTCGTTGTGGGCGTGCGTCACGAGAACGGCGGTGACGGCCTCGGGTGAACTGCCCACGGCGGCCAGGGACGCGAGCACCTTCTCGCGGTCGCCGGGATAGCCGGTGTCCACGAGGGTGACGGCGTCCCCCTCGGTGAGGATCACCCAGTTGGTGTTGCTGCCGTGCACGAGATGGATGCCGTCGGCGACCTGACGGATGTCTGCCTGCATGATCGTCCCGAACCTAGAGGTCCTTGTCTGACGGGGCCAGCCAAGCAGACTCGCGGTCGCCGCGGCGCAGCGGGGCGGACGAAGCGCGCATCGACCTCAGCGCCAGCAGCAGTACGGCGATGTCGTCGAAATAGGCCGGGTCGGGCATCAGGTCGGTCGGCAGCACGACATAGGCGATCGCACCCCAGAAGACCCAGCGGGGGCCTGTCGGCAGCCCGGCGCGGCGCAGGTTCCGCCGCGTGCGGACCAGGCGGACGGTCAGGACGACCGCACCCGCGAGCGCCGCCGCCAGTACGACCGCGGCGACGATGACCAGAATCCACAAGTTGGTGTCCATGAGCCCTTCCCAGGCGCGTCCGGTGCTGATGTCCGGATGCCCAGGTTCACTCTGTCATCACAGCCGGGCCGGTCCGACACGCGGCGCGGTGCGTCCCGGGCCCGCCCGCCGCACCCCTACTCTTTGCTGTCGATCGACTACCTTGAGTGACACTCGACTGATGAATGTGGGATGCGCGCGTGAAGATCGCCTGCGTCGGCGGTGGGCCCGCCGGCTTGTACCTCTCGATCCTGCTGAAGCGCCAGGACCCGGGCCACGAGATCACCGTCCACGAACGGAACCCGGCGGGTTCGACCTACGGCTGGGGGGTGACCTACTGGGCGAGCCTGCTCGACAAACTGGAGGTGGGTGATCCCGAGTCGGCGCGGGCCGTGCGGGAGAACTCGGTCCGCTGGAGCGACGGCGTCGCGCACGTCGGCGACCGTACGACCACGCACCACGGCGACGAGGGCTTCGGCATCGGACGCGGACGGCTGCTGGACATCCTCACCGAGCGGGCCCGCTCCCTGGGCGTACGCGTCGAGTTCGAGGACGAGGTCGCCGACGGGGCCGCACTGCCCGACGCCGACCTGGTCGTCGCCTGCGACGGTGTGCGCAGCGGGGTGCGCGAGCGCCATGCCGCCCACTTCGGCACCGAGACCGCACTCGGCCGTAACCGGTACATCTGGCTGGGCACCACGAAGGTCTTCGAGGCGTTCACCTTCGCCTTCGTGGAGACACCGCACGGCTGGATCTGGTGCTACGCCTACGGGTTCGGGGACGACCGCAGCACCTGTGTCGTCGAGTGCGCGCCCGAGACCTGGACGGGCCTCGGCCTCGACCGGGCCGACGAGGCCGAAGGGCTCGCCCGTCTCGAAGAGCTCTTCGTCAAGCTGCTGGACGGCCACCGGCTCATCGGACGGGCGACCGCGGGCGGCAGCGCGCAGTGGCTGAACTTCCGCACCCTCACCAACCGCACCTGGTCCCACGGCAACGTCGTCCTGCTCGGCGACGCCGCCCACACCACCCACTACTCCATCGGCGCGGGCACCACCCTCGCCCTGGAGGACGCCATCGCCCTGGCCGACGCCCTGGGCAGGCGCCCCGCGAGCGAGACCGGGTCGGGGTCCGGGCAGGCCGGACTCGCCCCGGCCCTGGCCGCGTACGAGAAGGTGCGCAAGGCGGAGCTGCTGTCCGTGCAGAGCGCGGCCCGCCACAGCGCCCAGTGGTACGAGAACCTGCCGCGGTACATCGACCTGCCCCCGGCGCAGATGTTCGCGCTCCTCGGCCAGCGGCACTCGCCCCTGCTGCCGTACGTGCCGCCGCAGCTCTACTACCGGCTCGACCGGGCGGCGGGGCGCCTCGAATCCCTGCGCAGGCTCAAGCGCTGGCTGGGCCCGAAGCTGGCACGCACCCTGCACGGCAGCGCCACCAAGGGCTGACACCTCGTCAACACAGCACTCTGTTGGCGGGAATGGCGGTGTTGCCCACGGGCCTGATGATGCGCGAGCGTGCTGAGTCATGGACCGAGACCGGGGCGACGCCGCCCTCTCCCTCTCCCGCCGCCGGCTCCTCGCGGCCGCGGGCGCCGCCGGTGCCGTCACCGCCATCGGCCTCGCACCCGCCGCCGCGCAGCCGCGCACCGGGCTCTCCCTGTCCTTCACCGGGGCCACCAACGGCGCGGCGACGCTCGCGCCCGGCGGGGACCGGCTGATCGTCGAGATCCAGAACGTCCTGTGGTCGCTGCCGCGCACGGGAGGCAGGGCCGTCCCCCTCACCCCGGCGGGCCTCGAACCGAACCGGCCCGTGTACGCGCCCGACGGCGGCCTCGTCGCCTTCTGCGCCTACCGGGGCGGCGGCTTCCACCTCTGGACGATGCGGCCCGACGGGTCCGACGTACGCAGACGCACCGACGGGCCCTTCGACGACCGAGGCCCCGCCTGGTCGCCCGACGGCACCCGGATCGCCTTCGCCTCCGAGCGCGGCGGCGACCCGGTGGCCGGCAGCCCGTACCGCATCCACGTGCTGGACCTGCGCACCGGCGGCATCCGCCGGGTGACCGGTCTGCCGGGTCAGACAGGTCCCGTGCAGGACGGGGCCTGGGAGGACTTCGACCCCACCTGGTCGCCGGACGGGGAGCGCATCCTGTTCGTGCGCGCGAAGGGTGTCACCACCGCGAACGGCGTGGGACTCGACGCCCGGACCGTCGCCGCCGTCCCCGCCTCCGGTGCAGGGCCGGTCGTCGTGGAGCACACCGACACCACGACCGCCCAGCTCATGACCCCCGCCCTCGCACCGGACGGCCGCCGCCTCGCGTATCTGCGGACCACTGCCGCCCCCAACGGCTCCTGCACACTCGTCGTCGACGGCCGTCCCGTGCCGCTCGCCGGGGACCTCGCACCGGTACCGCCCCGCTGGACGCCCGAGGGCGAGCTGCTGCTCACCGTCGACGGCGACTTCACCCTCGTACGGCCGGAGAAGCCGTCGGAGGCGGACGCCATCCCCTTCGAGGGCGTGCTGCCCGTGGACCGGCCGCGCTACGAGGTCAAGGAGTACGACCTGGGGGAGGGACGGGCCCGGCCGGTGCGGGGGATCCATCTGCCCGCGCTCTCGCCCGACGGGCGGCACATCGCCTTCGCCGCGCTCAACTCGCTGTGGCTGGCGAGCAGTTCGGGCGGCGCGGCGCCGAAGCGGCTGCGCCGGGCGGCGGCCACGGAGTATCTGCTCGGGCCCTCGTGGTCGCGCGACGGACGTGCGCTGCTGTACGCGGACGACCGGGACGGCCTGCTCGGTGTGTACCGGCTGGATCCGGCCACCGGCGAGGAGAGCGCCCTCGCGACCGGCGGACGGGTCCACCCCGCGCTCTCGCCCGACGGGACACAGCTCGCCTGCCTCGACCTGACCGGGCGGCTCGTCGTCCGCGACCTCGGAAGCGGCACGGAGAAGGTGCTCGCGAACCCGCTCGGCGCGGGAGGGCTGCCCGGGCGGCCCAGCTGGTCGCCCGACGGCCGGTACGTGGCCTTCTGCGACCGCAACCGCCTCAACCTCCGCTTCCGGGAGGGCTACAACCTCGTCCGGGTCGTCGACACCACGACCGGGCAGGACCGGCTGCACGCGGTGGCTCCGCATGTGTCGATCGCCGACCGGTACGACTCGGGGCCCGTCTGGTCACCGGACGGCCGCTGGATGGCGGTGATCGTCGAATCCGCGCTCTGCCTGCTGCCCGTCACGCCCGACGGCACCCCGCGCGGCGCCCTGCGCACCCTCACCACCGAACCGGCCGACCACCCCTCCTGGTCCGGCGACTCGCGGACCCTGCTGTACCTCTCCGGAGCCGCGCTGCGGCTGATCGGCGTCGGCGGCGGACCGGCCCGCACCGTCCGCGTGCCGCTGGACCGGCGCAGGCCCGTGCCCGCCGACACCGTGGTGCACGCGGGGCGGCTCTGGGACGGCACGGGCGAGTCCGTGCGGGAGGACGTCGACATCGTCGTACGCGGCGGACGCGTCACCGCCGTCGAACCGCACCGCGGACGCGCGGCGGTGACCGTCGTCGACGCCTCGGACAAGACCGTCGTCCCCGGACTGTGGGACACGCACACCCACCCCTGGCAGGCCACCTACGGAGGCCGTCAGACAGTCGGCCAGCTCACCTATGGCATCACCACAGCCGTGTCCCTCGGCGGCTTCGCCTACGAACAGGCGCGCATTCGCGAGGCCGTGACGGCCGGTCAGCTCGCCGGACCACGACTGCTGACCACCGGTGAACTCCTCGACGGCTCCCGGGTCGCCTACAGCATGGGACGCGCCCACCGTACGAGGGACGGGCTGCGGCGCTCACTGGAGCGGGGCGCCGCGCTGGACTGGGACTTCGTCAAGACCTACGTACGGGCGCCGAGTTGGGTGATGGAAGAAGCGGCGAGATTCGGACACGAGCGGCTCGGCGTGCGCTCGGGCAGCCATCTGCTCTCGCCGGGCGTCCAGCTCGGCCAGGACCTGACGACCCATCTGCAGGCCACCCAGCGCTACGAGTTCGGCCATGCGACCACCCCGACAGGACGTGCCTACCAGGACCTGCTGGAGATCTACACCGCGCGGGGCGTCGACTTCGGACTCATCGCCACCCCCTTCAGCTCCGCGCCCCTGCTCGGCGCGGACCCGGGGCTGGCGGACGATCCCCGGGTGACCGCCGTGATGCCGCCCTGGGACAGCGCCCTCGTCCAGCAGGGGGCGACCGTGCCACCCACCGCGGCCCAACTCGCCACCCTGCGCACGGAGACGGACATCTACCAGCGGATCCTGGCCGCGGGCGGACTCGTCGCCCTCGGCACCGACCAGCCACTCGTCCCCGTCGGACTCTCCCTCCACCTCGGCCTGCGCGCCCTGCACCGGGGAGGCCTGTCCCCGGCCGAGGCCCTGCGGACCGTGACCGTGCTGCCCGCCCGGCTCTTCGGCCTGGAGGGCGACCTCGGCACGGTCCGGCCGGGCAGGCTCGCCGACCTGACCGTGGTGGACGGCGATCCCTTCACCGACTTCGACACCCTCGTCCGTACGGTCGCCGTGCTCCGGGGCGGGGTCCCGTACACGACCGACGACCTCGTGGCCGCGTACGAGCCCGTGTCCACGCCCGCGAGCCGTGGTGCGGTGCGAGAGGTCGACTGGCTGGAGGCGGGACGGCTGATGCGACGCGAGGGCTGCTGCGACGCGGGTTTCTGAGATCGGCCCCGCACTTCAGGACCGCGGTCCGAGGTGAATGTCCGTCATCGGTCCGCCTGTCCCGCTCTGTGTCGAACGGCAGGCCAAGCTGTTCGAACGAGTTGTGATGCCCGCGCTCGGTGCCGGCTCGGGTGCGCGCCCCCGCGTGCGCGTGCGCCTTCGCGGCAACATCCGGACACGTGGCGTCCGGATGATCAGACAACGCGTAGCTGTGGCGCGGAGGTTGGGACGGGATCGTCCGCAAAACGCACCAAGCGTCACGCGCCTTGACAGCACCGATCGTGCGCCGGCGCAACTAATGTGACCAAAGAGCGCCACAGTGACCCCGTACCGGGATACGCTGCCCCGCGCACCCCACGTTCGAGTCCGCGCACGTGGGGGGCCGGTCATCCCGGCCTGCTCGTGTGCGGGTTCAGCAGAGCCCCAACGCGAGAGACATACCGTCCGGTCTGACGCTCCACCCCTCACCGCGACCCGGTGAACCAGTCCACCCCCGGAAGGCTCCACGCAGCCGGGCACCGATCAACCTTGGCGTCCCCCGTCGGTCCGTACACGCAGTGCGGTCCTTCAGGCAGGGCGTCCCGAACCCCCGTCAGGGCAGCCTCGGCTCGAACTCGGCACCGAAAAGAACGCACCACGGACTCCGCCAGGAACCGTGCGCCGCGGACGGCTCCACCAGGACCTGCCGGTCCGGCCGGGATCGGACGCCCTCAGGTGCACAGCCGGCCGCCGAGTTCCGCCGACTGCCTTTCATCCAGTGAGGAACAATGAGCATGCGCGCCCGCACCACCGTAGCTGCGGCCCTTTCGACGGTCCTGTCCCTCTCTCTCGCCGGCTGTGGCGAGGGATCCGACAGCGGGAGCGACGGAAAGGCCGCGTCCGTGGGTATCGCCATGCCCACGAAGACGTCCCAGCGGTGGATCAACGACGGCCAGAACATGGTCGACGAGCTCAAGGGGTTCGGCTACACGACCACCCTCAAGTACGCCGACAACGACCCGAAGAACCAGGTCGCCCAGGTCGAGGCCATGATCGACAGCGGCGTCGACGCGCTGGTCATAGCCTCGGTCGACGGCAAGGTGTTCACCGACGTCCTGGAGAAGGCGAACTCGGCCAACGTGCCGGTGATCTCCTACGACCGGCTGATCCTCGGCAGCCCGAACGTCGACTACTACGCGACCTTCGACAACGTGAAGGTCGGCACCCTGCAGGCCGACTACATCACGGAGGGCCTCGGGCTCGTCAACGGCAGCGGCAAGGGCCCGTTCACCGTCGAGCTCTTCGCGGGATCCCCCGACGACAACAACACCAAGTACTTCTACGAGGCCGCGATGGAGGTCCTGGAGCCGTACATCCAGAGCGGTGACCTGATCGTGAGATCCGGGGAGACCGAGCTCAAGGAGGTCACCACCCTGCGCTGGGACGGCCCCACGGCGGAGAAGCGCATGAACAAGCTGCTCGACGCCGAGTACTCCGACCAGAGCATCGACGCGGTCCTCTCCCCGTACGACGGCATGTCGCTCGGCATCATCAAGGCGCTCAAGGCGCACGGCTACGGGACCGCCGCCAAGCCGCTGCCCCTCGTCACGGGCCAGGACGCCGAGGTGCCCTCGATCAAGTCGATGATGGACGGCGAGCAGTCGCAGACCGTCTACAAGGACACCCGTGAGCTGGCGCTGGTCACCGCGTACATGGTCAACTCCGTGGTCCACGGCAAGAAGCCGGCGCTCAACGACACCAGGACGTACAACAACGGCAAGAAGGTCGTGCCGGCGTACCTCCTGGAGCCGGTGGGCGTGGACAAGGCCAACTACCAGCAGGTGCTCGTCGACTCGGGCTACATCAAGAAGAGCGACCTGAAGTAGGCCGCCCGAGCAGTTCGCGCACGGGTGCGGGGCAGGGAGATGTGGTCTCCCTGCCCCGCACCCGTGCGTGGGGGGCGCCGAGTGGTGTCAGTTGACGTGGACGGCCGGGCTGCCCGCCTGCGTGGTGTCGGTCACCGGGGCGTACTTGGCGGTGAAGTAGCCGTTGCTGAAGCACAGCGACGAGCCCGAGAACTTCGTGAACTGCTGGTTCGCGAACGAGATGCTGTTGTCGGCGTTGTTGGCCGTGCCCGACAGGCTGGGCGCCCGGTAGACACAGGTGATGCTGCCAAGAAGCGTACGCAGCACGGCGGTTGTCTGGATGGACGAACCGGCGGCCGGGGTGATGGTGAGAGCGCCGTCCGAGGTCACGGTCGTGGTGTAGGGCAGGTTGTCGACCTTGATGCTGGTGACACCGAGGACACCGATCACGTTGCTGCTGCAACTCGCGTTGTCGAAGGTGTGGCTGGTGACGGACTCGGTGGCCGTGCCGGGCGCGGCCGGGTTGTCGACCACCGTGGCGACGAAGGCCGACGACGAGCAGGAGATGCCGCTCGTACCGGTGGCGCTGGAGTACAGCGTGGCGTTCGTGCCGGTGGCCAGCGAGGCGCTGAGCACGTCGCCGACGGCCACCGCCGTTCCGCCGGGGCCGCCGGTGGTCAGGACCGAGCCGTCGGCCGCGGAGGCCGGGCCGGCCGCCGAAAGGGCGAGGGTCGTGACGGCGGCGGCCAGGGTGAGGGAAGTCCGAGTACGCATGCGGGTGCCTCGTTTTCGGGAGTGGGGGTGGAAGAGGTGGCCGCCGCCGGCCCGCCGCGCCTTCTCCGAACGCGACGGGCCGACGGCGGCTGCCGGGAGGCCGGCCGGAGGCGTCGAAGGACAACCTCCGGCACGGCCGGCGGTTCAAGGCGACCGGGCGCGGCCCAGGGGGGGAAGCGGCCGTGCCGGTGCCGTCGAGGAGTGAACGCGGAGCGCGCAGGTGGTCGGTCCGCGAAAGGCGCTCGTGCGGCCGAGTGGCGGTCCGGAGTGCCGTGCAAGGGGATGCGGGCCCGTGCGACGGGATGCGATGCGGTGCCGTGCGACGGGATGGAGCCCGGGAACGGCGTACGCCGTCGATCGGATCCGGCGCCACGGATCCATGCGCAGCCAGGGAGAGTTGTAGACCTGAACGATGTTCAACGTCAAGACGCAGTAGGGAAGTTGACGTTCAATCAGGTGGCCTCCATCGCTTCGCCACATCTCCGACTTCCTTTTTGCACAAGGTGCTTGACCCTCGCCACTTACCGCGGGTAACTTCCGTCGCGGCTACTGCTGCGTAACGTGAAAGCCCTTGCACCCGCCGGGAGTTGTGGGGAGACGTGCGCCGCATCCGCTGTCCGTGCCAGGACAACGTGCCGCCCGAAGCCCCGCCCAGCGTTGACCATGCCCTTGGGAGCAGAGATATGGCCTCGTCCTCGGACGCCAGCTCGTCAGCCGGTTCCACCCCCGAGTCCCCCGAAGTGCCGGAAAGCGATTCCACGACGGAGACGCCCGTAAGCCCCGTAAGCCCCGTAGGCACCGCAAGACGTGGGCGGGTCCGTCCGCGCCGCGCCGCGGTGATGGCGGTTCCCGCCACCCTGATCGCCGCGGGCCTCATGATCCTCACCGCCCAGGGGGCCCTGGGTGTGCAGTTCGCGATCTCCGGCATGCCGTTCACGGTCACCGCGACCAACCTCGACGGGGAGGGCTTCGCACAGTTCGGCGGTCTCGACCAGATGGCCGAGGGCAGCCCGAACGAGGGCGACACCGGCGGCCAGGTCCTGGTGGTGGTCTCCGCGATCAAGAAGGCGACCCTGGAGAAGCTCTGCCAGAGCGTCGACCTCGGCGGCACCAACCTGCTCATCAGGGCCGGGGAGGGGGCGCAGAAGGTCTCCGCGACCAACCTCACCACCGACTCCACCGAGCTGTCGGGCAACGCGTCCTTCGACAACATCGAGATCGGCAACGACGCCAGCACACTCGACAAGTCCCACACACGCGGCCCCAAGGGCGTCTTCAGCCAGCAGGCCGACACCGTCCACATCGGCAACCTGCGGCAGACCAACTACGCCACCACGGCGGCGGTGTTCAAACTGCCCGGGCTGAAGCTGAGCTTCAGCGACAAGGGCTGCTGATGGCAGCCTTCCGGCGCTGGCGGGCGGACCGCCCGTTCCTGGGCGGGCTGCTGCTCACCCTGGGCGGAGCGGAGATCCTCCTCACGCAGAAGGCGTCGCTGAAGGTCGTCATGCACATCGGCATGCAGGGCCTGGCCGGCTACCTCCTGCCGGTCCTGATGGTGATCTGCGGACTGCTGATCCTCTTCAACCCCGCACAGCGGCTCTTCTACTCGATCCTCGGCGTCCTGTTCTCCCTGGGCTCCTGGATCACCTCGAACCTGGGCGGATTCCTCATCGGCCTCCTCCTCGGTGTCGTCGGCAGCTGCCTCGCCTTCGGCTGGCTGCCGGACCAGGAGCCGCGCCGTCCCCGCAGGTGGTTCCGCCGCGACCGGGGGCCCGTGAAATCGGCACAGCCGATGGAGTCGGCGGGCCGTCCGTGACGCGTCGGGGGCGCCCGCCGGGGCGGCGCCCCCACGGGCCCGGCACTCTCCTGCCTACTGCACGCCGTGCGGCCGGAACTGGATGCTCACGCGGGGGCCCGCCGCCCGCGCGCTCTTGGGGATCGCGTGCTCCCAGGTGCGCTGGCAGGAGCCGCCCATCACGATCAGGTCGCCGTGCCCGAGCGGACGCCGTACCGTGCCGCCGCCGCGCCGGGGCCGCAGGAGCAGATCACGAGGGGCGCCCACGGAGACGATCGCGACCATCGTGTCCCGGTGCGCGCCGCGCCCCGTCCGGTCCCCGTGCCAGGCCACACTGTCCCGGCCGTCCCGGTAGTAGCAGAGCCCGGCCGTGGTGAACGGTTCCCCCAGCTCGTCCGCGTAGTGACCGGACAGCGCGTCCCGCGCCTCGTCCAGAACGGGATGCGGCAGCGGATGCTCCGCGCGGTAGAACGCCAGCAGTCGCGGTACGTCCACCACCTGCTCGTACATCTGCCGTCGCTCCGCCCGCCAGGGGACCTCCTCGGCGAGGCGGCCGAAGAGCGGATCCGCCCCGTGGAGCCAGCCCGGCAGCAGGTCGATCCACGCCCCGTCGCCGAGCACCGTCCGGCGCAGCCCGGTGAGCGGCCCGAGGCGGACGGCGTCGCTCTGGTCGAACAGTGATCCCTGAAGGTGCGTGGACATGCCTCCAGGCTACCCCGTGATTCGAATACGTGTGCTAATCACGTGTCTGGGGTCTGACCGGGCCCCGGGCCACGCGTCTCGCTCAGTGGTCGGCGCCGGGGCGCGCCGCCGGCGAACGGCGGCGGTGGCTGGTGTCGCACCAGGGGAAGACACGGCTGCGCCGGCACGTGCACAGGGCGACGCAGAAGCGGTCGGACGACACGGTCGTGCCGTCCTCCAGGACGATCTCGACCGGCCCCTCGACGAGCATGGGGCCCTCACGGTGGGCGACGATCCGGCGCGGGCGTTCGGCGGGGCTGTTCGGCACGGCCGTTCACCGCCTTTCTCTCGACTCTCTGGACGGCCTTCCGCGAGCGCTGCGAAGGTTGTCACGCGGTGGTCATACGGCGGCGCGCAACGAGGACCGGCCGGACCGCCAGGCCTCCAGCAGGCGGTCCGCCAGCCGGTCCTCGACCCATCCGGTGGCCTCGACACCGAACGCGATGTCGGCGTCCAGATGCGGTTCCTCCTCCAGCAGGCCGGCGACGACCTCACGGCGTACCACCTGCTCGTGCACCGCGTCCGCCTCTACGTGCTCGGCGTAGAAGTGCTCGGCCGCCGGGCCCGCCCCGGTGCGCCGCATCGCCTTCGCCAGCCGCCGGGACCCGGGGGAGGAGGTGGTCTCCACCGCGGCGAAGTGGCCGACCAGCGCGCCGCGCAGCTCGCGGTGCAGACCGAAGAGGGACATCAGGTTGACGACGGCCAGCGCCTCGGCGCCGCTCGCGTCCAGATAGCGCCCGTACGACGGGTCCAGGCCGAGGTCGGTCATGAGGTCGGCGAACAGCTGGGCGTGCACGCGCTCGGCACGCCCCCCTCCCCACTCGTCGAACTCCACCGCCGCCATGCCCGCCTTGGCGCGTCCCCACAGCCGCGGCAGGACCCAGGCATGCGGATCGGCTTCCTTGAGGTGGTAGACCGAGCGCTGGGCGGCGTACTCGCGCAGCTGCCACAACTCGCCCTTGTCCTGCAGGAAATGGGAGACACCCTCACCGTCGGCGGGTTCCACGAGCAGCTCGTCCAGCGCCTCGTCCGCGCGGCTGTGCCGGGTCGCTCCGGCGCGCAGGGCCGCCAGGAACGGCCTTTCCAGCGCCGCGCGGACCCGCAGCAGTTCGGGGTCCCACTCGCGGGCGCCGTCGACACCGGCGAAGCCGCGGTAGTGCAGCTCGTAGCAGACGTAGAGCGCCAGCTGGAGGTCGTCGCCGAGCGGGTCGGCACCTGCGAGAGCCGCATCGCCGGGCAGCGGGCCCGTGCCGCGCAGATACTCGATGAGCGCCGCGGAGATCTCTCCTCGGCTCGGCGGGAGTTCCGGTTCCGCGTACGGGCGCTTGGCTGCTGGTTCCATGCGTGCCGGGTACCCGTGATCGAGCACCCCTCACCTGCGCGGATCACCGCGGCCCGGGTCGGACGCACGCAAAGCCGCACGTCGGTGACGACGGCAGGGCTCACTCGCGTCCTGTGTCGATGACGCAGAAGCGGTTGCCGTCGGGGTCCGCGAGGACGACGAAGTCGGGATCCTCGGGATACAGGTCCCAGTCGACCCGCCGGGCGCCGAGGGACACGAGCCGCTCGACCTCGGCGGCCTGGTCGGCGGTGTCGCCGGCGTACAGGTCGAGGTGGACGCGGGGGTGTTCCTGCACCGGTGTGTCGCTCAGGCCGAGGGCCACCTGGGGGCCGGTGCCGTCGGCGGGGACCAGCACCACCCAGTCGTCCTCGGCCGCCTCGCGCGGCTCGTAGCCGAGTGCCCGCGTCCAGAACGCGGCGGCGCGCCGGACGTCCGACACACCCAGGACGACGGATCCGATCTTCAGCATGCGCCGAGTGAAGCAGATGTCCGCGTAATCCGGGTGGCCTTTTCCGACGTCCGGCGCAGCGCGCACCGGCGGGCGGACGGACAAGTGGGCAGGCGGGCGGGGGCGCGGGTCAGGAGGTGCGCCCGGGGCCGCCGCTGCCGAAGCCGCCACTGTCGTTGTCGTTCCAGGTCGGGCGCTCCTGGTCGGCCGCGCGGTGCGAGGAGTCGCCGCCCATCTGGTGCGGGGTGAGGCGGTCCTGGCCCTCGGCGATCCCGTCGGGCTCGCGCCGCTCGGTTACCGGTCCGACGGGTCCGGAGTCGGGAAGGCGGGGCTGCTCCTCGGGGCGGGGCGGTGCGGGCTGGCGGGCGCGCTGCCGACGGCCCCACACCACGGCCCAGATCAGGCCGCCGACGAGGATGACGCCGATCAGGAACGGCACGATTCCGCCCACGGCGGCGCCGGAAGCGGCCAGGGATGTCGGGTTGAAGTCCATTTCCCCCGAGTACCCTGTCCCACCAGCCGAAACAGGGGTTTCCCGTGACGGCCCCCTCGTCGCTCCGGGCCGGCACGCGAAACGGCTCCCGGGCGGCGTGCGCCCAGGAGCCGGTCCGTCGAGGCTCTCTCACCATTTGTACCAGCGTGACCTGCCTCCCGTGCCCGTCGTGCCGCGCATCAGGAAGCCGAGCAACCAGATGACGAGCACCGCGATGGCGATCCACCAGAGTATTTTCACGGCGAATCCGGCCCCGAAGAGAATCAGGACCAGCAGCAGGACCAAGAGAATCGGAACCATGGCCTCCACCTCCTGGGTGGCTGAGTTCCCCGAATCCCTGACCACTACCGCGCCGCAGGGTTCGATATGGGCCGTTGTCACTCCTTACTCCGCATGACCAGCGATAATCCTAAAGTCATGTTATGAAATGAAAAGTTTGGAGATGTCTGCTTCGGGGGAAATCATTCATAGTGCTTCGGACTGGAGGCACGTCCGCGGGAGCTGGTGAGCCAGACCTCGGTTGTGTCCCGGCCGGGCCCGTTTGTGCGCCCTCCCACGGTGACTGTTTCCGTGAGCACCCTCTGAGGGAGATGCGACGCAGCATGCCAATCACCGTCAGGACGAAGCAGCATCCCCATGACGACGCCCCCGACACGGCAGCGGCCTTCGTACGGCTGGCCGCCCTGCCCGAGGGAGCCGACCGGCAGGCCCTGCGCGACGATCTGGTGCGGGACTGGCTGCCCATGGCGAACCGGATCGCCCTGCGGTACCGGGGGAGGGGCGAGTCCACCGAGGATCTCGCCCAGGTGGCGGCACTCGGCCTCGTCAAAGCGGTCGACCGCTACGACCCCGAGCGCGGCAACGCGTTCGAGAGCTACGCCATCCCGACCATCACCGGTGAGATCAAGCGCCACTTCCGCGACCACATGTGGGTTCTGCACGTACCGCGACGCGTCCAGGACCTGCGCAACCGGGTCCGCGCCGCCGCGAAGGAGCTGTCGCAGACCATCCCGGGCCGCAGGCCGACCGTCGCCGAGATCGCCGCACACGCCCAGATGACCGAGGACGACGTACGGGCCGGATTCGAAGCCCTCGACAGCTTCACCGCCCTGTCCCTCGACGCCGAACTTCCCGGCAGCGACGACGGGTACGCGCTGGGGGACGCCCTCGGTGAGTCCGACACCGGGTTCGACCTGGTCATCGACCGCGAAGCGGTGAAGCCATGCATCGCCGCGCTCCCCGAGCGCGAGCGGACCATCCTCTATCTGCGGTTCTTCGGAGGGATGACCCAGGGGCGCATCGCCGAACACCTGGGTATCTCGCAGATGCACGTCTCGCGACTGCTCAGCGGCTGCTGCGCCAGGGTGCGCGACGAGGCCCTCGCCGACCACGAGCACGACGACGAGTCCGACCGGGGGCGCGGCAGGACGGCCGGGCCCAACGGACCCAGCCGCCCGCCGCGGGGTGCTCCCGGGGCGGGCGGCTGCGTGGCGAGCTCACTGCCGAACCCTCCCGGGAGCGGTTTGCCAGCGGACTGCCATTCACCGAAGTAACCAACAGGGCCTGGATAAAACACCCTTGTCACGGCGGTGGGTCGTATCCCGGCCGCAGGGCGGGCCCGTACCGGTCGAGCGTCTCCTCCAGGGCGGCCAGGACGTCGGGCGGCAGATCGCCCCGCTGTCCCCATACGACGATCAGCTCGGCCACGTTCCGCAGCTTGAGGTTCGTGTGCTGCGACACCTCCCGCAGCACGCACCAGCCCTGACGGGGTGTCACCCGGCCGAGAGCCACCATCATGCCGATCGCCTGGTCCACGACGGCGTGCGAGGTCACGGCCTCCTTGAGCTGGCCGATCTCCTCCTCCAGTTCGACGATCCGGGGTGTCTCCTCCTCGGACGGGGCGCGGCCCGGCCGGCCGCCGCCGGGCTGGTCGGCGCCCGAACCGGCGTCTGGCGTCATTCGTCCCCTCCGGGGTCGCGGCACATCGCTGTCGCGGTCCATCGTCCCCACTCGACCGGGCGCGTGCCAGTACGCCGACCACCCACCCCGAGCAAATGTGACCCAGAGTGACGACATCTCACGGATTGCGAAGGCCGCCCGTCGGGCGCAGGGTGAAGACGGCAGTCCAACCCTCGTACGAAGGCGGAACACCATGAGCAAGGCGAAGAGCAAGGCCAAGCAGATGAAGGGCAAGATGAAGGAGGCCACCGGCAGGGCCATGGACGACAAGTCCATGGAGGGGGAGGGCCGGGGCGAGCAGATGGCGGGCAAGGCCGAGGACCTCAAGGACCGGGCCGCGGGCCACATGAAGAAGTCCGGCCGCTAAGCCCTGTCGTCACATTCCCGCCTGCCGGGCAGGCTCCCGAGTACCTGCCTGCCCACGCGCGCGTACGCCCTCGCATGGTCACCGGTTCCAGCAGTGACCGTTCGGGGGCGTTCCCGCGTCCGTACGACGGGACGCCTGCACAACAGGACGCGACCGCCCGCCACCTGCGGGGCACCCGTGGCGGAAGAGGTGTGGAGAAGTGATCCATGGGCACTCGGCTGCTGAAAAGACGTGCCCGACCAGGCGTTCAGCGGCCGTGTGCACCCACCTCCCGCACCCGTAAGGGGCGCCCGGACGGAGGAATCCCCTCATGGCTTTTCTCGTCGACCCGACACGCCCACCCGGCCCCTTGATGGCACCTCCGGGTGTCTACGCGCCGCAGGCCGACACCTTCCTTCTGGCCCGGGCCCTCTACCGCGAGGGCCCCGCCCCCGGCATGGACGTCCTCGATCTCGGAACCGGTACCGGCACCCTGGCGATCTGCGCCGCCCGCAAGGGCGCCCGCGTCACAGCGGTCGACATCGCCTGGCGGGCCGTGCTCACCGCCCGGCTCAACGCCCTGCGGTCGCGGCAGCGCCTCACGGTCCACCACGGCGACCTCCTGGAACCGGTACGGGGACGGTCCTTCGACCTGATCATCAGCAATCCGCCGTACGTGCCCACGCCCCCGTCGGAACCGTCCGTCGGCCGGGGCCGTGAGCGGGCCTGGAACGCAGGTCTCGACGGGCGCGCGATCCTGGACCGCATCTGCGCCGACGTGCCGCGCGTCCTGCGGCCCGGAGGTGTCCTGCTCATCGCCCAGTCGGGGCTGAGCGGTACCGACGAGACCCTGGACCGGCTGGCCGAATCGGGACTGCGGGCCACGGTCGGCGACCGGGCGTACATCCCGTTCGGGCCCGTACTCCGCTCGCGTCTGCCGTGGCTGAGAGAGTCCGGCCGGATCGCGGTGCGCGAGGAGAACGAGGAGCTGGTGATCATCAGGGCCGAACGGACCAGCTGACCGCGACAGCCCCGCCCTACGACGGCCTTTCGCGGACGACGTCCCGTGGCGGCTTGTCGTAGCGCAGTCCGAGGAAGCGCGGGTGGCGGAGCATGCCGTCGCGTGTCCACTCGGTGAACGCGATCTGCGCGACCAGTACCGGTTCGGCCCAGTGGGCGCCCGCCTCGCGCACCCGGCCGGTGAACGGCGAGGCGGACAGGGCGAGTTCGTCGAGGGCACCGCGCAGCGCGAGGAGCGTACGGCGGTCGAACCCCGTACCCACCTTGCCCGCGTACCGCAGGCCCTCGCCCTCGTGGTGACCCAGGAGCAGGGCACCGAACCCGGCGCGGCTGCCGCCCGGTTCGGTGAACCCGCCGATCACGAACTCCTGCTCCAGGGAGCACTTCAGCTTCAGCCAGTCCGGTGAACGACGCGGCAGGTAGGGGCTGTCGGCGCGCTTGGCGATGAGCCCCTCCCAGCCCCGGGCGCAGGCGTCGGCCAGAAGACCGGTCCCTCCCTCGTTGCGATGGGTCGTCAGGCGCAGCGGCGCGCGGTAGGTCAGGGCGCGACGCAGCAGGGACTTGCGTACGCGCAACGGCAGCCGTGTCGTGTCCGCCCCCTCCAGCCTCAGCAGATCGAAGAGGCAGTACGTCACGGCGACCGTGCTCGCCTCGACGTCCCGGCGGCGCGTGAGCCCCATGCGTTGCTGAAGGCGGCCGAAGTCCGTGCGGCCGCGCGTGAACGCGACGATCTCCCCGTCCACGGTGAAGTCCGCGCAGGACTGGGCGGCGAGCGCGGCCACCACCTCCGGGTACGTCTCGTTGAGGCGGTTGCCGGCGCGCGAGAGGAGCCGGACCTGTTCCCCCTCGCGTACCGCCAGCACGCGGACGCCGTCGAGCTTCCGCTCGAAGACCCAGTCGCCGGGGAAGTCGCGCCGGTCGCTGAGCGTGGCGAGCATCGGCCCGGACGCCAGCTCGACGCCGGGCACCGCGTCACGGAGCAGCCGCGCCTGGTCCTCGGGCAGGGAGCCCAGAAGGTCGGTCATCGCCGCTCACTCCTTCGTCCGGCCCTTCCCCTGCCCTCCACGCATCGTCGCGCAGGCCGCGGGACCCCGCGACCGGGCGCTCCCGCCGGGCGCCCGTGCGGGGGTGGACGCGCCGATCATCGGCAACCCCTTCCTGTCCGGGCGGATCTCAGCATCATGTGAGGAGAACCGTGCCCCGCCCCGGCACACGGGGAGGGCCCGGCCTCATGGGGGAGGAACCGTGGACAGGACAGGGACTACCGGCCACATACCCGACGGCGACGCCCGCACGGTGAACGGCGCGGGACCGGCGGACCACGCAGGTCCCGCGAAGCAGGCTGGTCGCGGGGATCTCGTGGATCTCGCGGAACTGAGAAGCCAGGAGTTCGGCTACCTCGACGCCGACGGCCACACCTACCTCGACCACACGGGAGCCGGCCTCGCACCGGCCTCACTCGTCCGGGGGAGCGCCACACGGATCACCGGCGGAGTCTTCGGGAACCCCCATTCCGAGAGCCCGGCCTCCCGCGCCTCGGGACTCCTGCTGGCCCGGGCACGCCGGGCGGTGCTCCGCCACTTCCGTGCCGACCCGGCCGAATACGCCGTCATCTTCACCCCGAACGCGACGGGCGCCCTGCGCCTGGTCGGTGAGGCGTACCCGTTCCACCGCCGCAGCAGACTGGTCATGCCGCTCGACAACCACAACTCGGTCAACGGCCTGCGGGAGTACGCGCGTTCACGCGGTGCGCGCACGACGTACGTACCCGTGGACGGTCCCGGTCTCCGCGTGGACGAACGGCGGCTGCGGGCCGCTCTGCCCGAGCGCGGACGTGGACGCGGACGTGGACGCGGTGTCGGCCGGCGACCGTCACGGACCGGTGAGCGCAGACAGGGGCTGCTCGCCTATCCGGCGCAGAGCAACTTCACCGGCGTCCAGCATCCGCTCGCCTGGATCGAGACGGCCCAGGCGCGCGGCTACGACGTCCTGCTCGACGCGGCCGCCTTCGTCCCCGTCAACACCCTCGACCTGAGCCGCTACCACCCCGACTTCACCGTCGTCAGCTGGTACAAGGTCTTCGGCCATCCCACCGGAGTCGGCAGTCTGATCGCCCGCCGGGACGCGCTCGCCCGGCTGCGCCGGCCCTGGTTCTCCGGCGGCACGATCTACGCGGTCAGCGCGCAGGCGCAGTGGCACGTCCTCGCCGACGACGAGGCGGCCTTCGAGGACGGCACGGTCAACTTCCTCTCCATCCCCGACGTGACGGCCGGGCTGGAGTGGATCGACGCGATCGGCATGGAACGGGTGCACGCGCATGTGACCGCGCTGACCGCCCGACTCCTGGCCGGACTGGCGGCGTTGCGGCACAGCGACGGCTCCCCGCTGGTCCGGGTGTACGGCCCGCGCGACCTCGTGGCCCGCGGCGGGACCGTCGCGCTCAATCTGCTGGACGCCGACGGCAAGGTCATCGACGAACGGATCGTCACCCGCGACAGCGCCTCGCGGGGCATCTCGCTGCGCACGGGCTGTTTCTGCAACCCGGGCGCGGGCGAGGCGGCCTTCGCCCTGCCGCCCCGCCTGCTGCGCTCGGCCGCCCGCCGCCGACTCACCTCCCTGGAGGAGTACTTGGAGCTGCTGCACCTGCCGTCGGCGGGCGCGGTCCGTGTCTCGCTCGGCCTGTCGTCGCAGCCCAGGGACATCGACGTGTTCCTGGAGTTCGTACGGGAGACCTACCGGGACCGGGTGCCGGGCGCGACCGGTCTGGAGGCGAGGGCAGGCTGCTGACAGACGGGCGGGCGGCGGACGACGTGAGGGGGACGGGGTTTCTCAGCTGCCCGCCCGGTCGCGCACCACACCGCCCCGGCACCTGCGCGCCAGCACCGCCCAGGTCGCGGCCAGGAACACCAGCGTGCACCCCGTCAGGATCAGCCAGCCGCGGCCTGCGGGCCCGGCGAACGAGTCACCGTACGAGTCGAGGAGCGGCGGGCCCAGCCGGGAGGCCCCGTCGCGCCACAGTGCTTCCAGACCGACGCCGGCTCCGAGTGCCTCGAACGCCCAGCGGTTCGTCATGGCCCAGCTGATCGCCTCCCCGGCCGCCGTCATCCGGGGAACCGGCACGAAGGCGCCGGAGAAGAGCACCTGCGGGAAGCACAGCAGGGGCAGCATCAGCGTCGCCTGCCCGGGATCGGTCACCGCCGCCGAGGCGAGCAGGCCCAGCGCGAGTGCGGCGGCGGACGCCAGCACGCTCGACACGAACAGGGAGAGGTAGGTGTCCCAGCCCGCCGCGGGCAGCCGGTCCAGGGCGCGCAGCACGGCGAGCAGCAGGGCGTCCGCGGCGGCGAGCACCGGCAGCATGATCGTGAGCTTCGAGGCGACGTACGGGCCGATCCGCAGGCCCGCCAGCCATTCGCGGCGCAGCACGGGCAGTTCCGTGCAGATCTGCAGCAGCCCGTACGTCAGCCCGAAGAAGAAGGCGCCGAACGCTATCCAGAACATGATCATCGCGGTCGATCCCGGATCCGGGTCGGCCGGGTCGAACGCCCCCGCCCGGAACAGCACCGCGAACATCGCCACGATCATCACGGGCGAGCCCGCCAGCACGGCGACCGAGAGCCGGCTGTGCAGCAGCAGGGCGGTGCCGCGCCGGGTGAGCAGGGACCACTGCCGTAGGGCACCGACGCGCCGTCGTGGGACGGGCCGCGTCGCCGGGCCGGTGCGGGGCGCGACCGGCTCGTCCGGTACCGGTCCGACCCGCACACCATCGGAGACAGCGTCATCGGAGGCGGCGCCTCTGGAGACAGCTCCATCGGGCAGGCCACCGGCGGATACGCCACCGACGGCCAAGGCGCCGACGGGTACGGCACCTCCGGCCACCACGCCGTACACGTCCTCCACCGTGTCCACCCCGAACGCCCCGCACAGGCCGCCCGGATCACCCGCGTACGCGACCTGCCCGCCGGGGGAGAGGAACACGACGTGGTCGCCGCGGAGGAGGTCGGCGAGGACGTGGGTGGTCAGTACGACGGTGGTGCCGCCCTCGGCCAGCGAACGCAGGGTCCGCAGCAGGGCGGCGCCGGTCACCGGATCGAGCCCGGAGGTCGGTTCGTCGAGGAGGAGCGCCCGCGGGCCGGTGAGCAACTCGGCGGCGATACCGGCCCGTTTGCGCTCCCCACCGCTGAGCGCGCGCACCGGGGTGCCGGCGCGGTGAGACAGTCCCAGGGCGGCCAGGACCCGGTCCACGGCCGCGGTGACCGACCCGGCGGTGGTCCCGGCGGGCATCCGCAGACCGGCGGCGTACACCAGGGTCCGGTGGAGCGGCAGGTCCCGGTGCAGGGTGTCCTCCTGCGGGACGAACCCGAACTCCGGTCCCGGCGCGCCCGGTCGGACGCCGTCGTGCAGTACCACTCCTTCGTCGGCGGCACGCAGTCCCGCCAGTGATTCCAGCAGGACCGTCTTGCCCGCCCCGCTGCTGCCCGCGATCACGACGATCCGTCCGGGGGCGATGTCGACCGACACGTCGTGCAGCACGCGCCCCGCTCCGCGCACCCGCTGGGTGAGCCGGCGCGCCTGAATGCGGAGTCCTGTCGGTGTCGTCGGCATGGGGGCAGCATGCCAGGGGGACACCGACGCCGGACAGATCTCGGAGGGCGACGCCATCATCACCTTCGTTTCAGCGGCAACTCGACGATCTGCCTTCATAATTGCGCGCCAAAATACCTTCGTTACCTCACTTAAAACGATCTTTGTTTCTTTCATTGACGACGGAAAAGAATCACCCTAGGTTCCGGGCATGCGCTCGACTCCTCGCACCGAGGCGTTCCCGGCCCACACGCCGGCCGCTGCCCAGATCTTCACCACCGTGCTGTCCCACGGCCCGCTCACCCGGTCCGACATGGCCGGCCGGGCGGGACTGTCGGCCGCCGCCGTCACCAAGGCGGTCCGGCCCCTGATCGAGGCCGGATACCTGGTGGAGGAGGCCGGGGACGAGGCACGTCCCGCGCTGGGGCGGCCCGCCAACTCCGTGCGGGTGGACGGCGGCCGGGCCCTGTTCATCGGTGTCAAGGTGACCGGCGACGAGATCATCGCCTTACTGACGGACCTGTGCTGCCGGATCCGGGTCGCCCGCCATGTGCCCCTGCGTGGCCGTGAACCGCAGCCCGTGCTGACCGCCGTCGCCGACCTCGTACAGGAACTCCTCGCGGAGGCCGACGGGTTCGGCGTCCAGGTGCAGGGGATCGGTGTCGCCGTCTCCGGCGACGTGGACCGGGCCGCGGGCGAGGTGCGTCTGTCGCCCTTCCTGGAGTGGCGCGATCTGCCGCTCGGCGAACTGGTGGAGATGACGACCGGACTGCCGGTCACCGTCGACAACGACGTGCGGGCCCTGACCGTCGCCGAGCAGTGGTTCGGCGCGGGCGTCGGCCTGTCCGACTTCGCCGTGGTCACGGTGGGAGCGGGCATCGGCTGCGGCCTGGTCGTGCACGGCAAGGTCGTCTCGGGGGCCCACGGCGTCGCCGGTGAGATCGGGCACGTGGTCATCGACCCCACCGGTCCGCTCTGCCACTGCGGGAACCGGGGCTGCGCCGAGGCGATCGCCGCCGACCCCGCGATCGTCGCCGCGGTGCGCGACGCGACCGGCCTTCCGGTGGCCGACGCGGCACAGGCCGTCGAACTGGCCCGGCGGGGCGACCCCGGCGCCCGCGAGGTCTACGCACGGGCCGGGGACGCGATCGGCCGGGCCATCGCGACCGTCGCCAACCTCATGGGGCCCGAACGCGTGATCATCTCGGGTGAGGGGCTGGCGGCGTACGACCTGTTCGCCGAGCAGATCCGCGACGCCTTCGCCGCCTCCGCCTTCGGCACCGCCGCCCGCTGCGACCTGCTGACCCGCCCGTTGGCCTTCGATGAGTGGGCGCGCGGCGCCGCGGCCACCGCGATCCAGTCCTTCATCGGCGGCCCGCCCCACGGCACGGGATGAGCCGCCGCCCCCTACGGCCCAGCTGCTTACGCCGTACACCCCGACGCGGTCGCTGAGCCGCAGCACCACACCCCCGCACAGCCCGACCCCTCACAGGAGGTTCCGACCCATGCGGTCATCCTCGTACGCCCCCACAGCCCCCGCCCGCCGTTCCCTCAGAGCCCTCCTCGTCCTGGCGCTGACCGCCGCGACGGCCGCCGCCCTCCCGTCGGCACAGGCGGCCACCCCGACCCCCACCACGGCCGCCGCCACGTCGGCCGCCAGTACGTCGGCCCTCGCGGCCAAGCCGTACATGGGCTGGTCGAGTTGGAGCATGCAGTCCTCGAAGTACCCGGGGCTCAACCCCGACGGCGACTACAGCTACCTCACCGAGAAGAACGTCCTCAAGCAGGCGGACGCCCTGGCCGCCAAGCTCAAGCCGTTCGGCTACGAGTACGTCAACCTCGACGCGGGATGGTGGATGGACCAGGCCTGGAAGCCCGGCTTCGACGCGTACGGGCGCCAGAAGGCGGACCCGGGACGCTTCCCGCGCGGGATGAAGCCCGTCGCCGACCACATCCACGGCAAGGGCCTCAAAGCGGGCATCTACCTGCCCGTCGGTCTGCAGAAGGAGGCGTACGGAGAGGGCAAGGTCCCGATCTGGAACGCCGGTGACTGCACGACCGCCGACGTCGTGTACGGCGACCTGCGCACCACCAACGGCTGGGACAGCGCCTACAAGCTCGACTTCTCCGACCCCTGCGCGCAGAAGTACGTCGACTCGCAGGCGCGGCTCTTCGCCGACTGGGGCTACGACTTCCTCAAACTGGACGGCGTCGGACCGGGTTCCGGCAAGAACGGCGACCAGTACGACAACGTTGCCGACGTCGCCGCCTGGAACAAGGCCATCGCCGCCACCGGCCGCCCCATCCACCTTGAGGTCTCCTGGTCGCTGGACATAGGCCGGATCGCCGACTGGAAGAAGTACTCCAACGGCTGGCGCATCGACACCGACGTCGAGTGCTACTGCAACACCCTCGTCAGCTGGGAGAACTCGGTCGACGACCGCTGGGACGACCTCCCCGGCTGGACCCGCCACGCGGGCCCCGGCGGCTGGAACGACCTGGACTCCCTGGACGTCGGCAACGGCGACATGGACGGACTCACCAAGGCGGAGCGCCAGAGCTACGCGACCCTGTGGGCCATCGCCAAGTCCCCGCTCTACACCGGTGACGACCTGACCAAGCTGGACTCCTACGGTGTGTCGCTGCTGACCAACCGCGAGGTCATCGCCCTCAACCAGGGCAGCATGCCGCCCGCCCGGCCGATCACCCCGTCCGACCCGCAGCAGGTGTGGGCCGCCAAGAACGCCGACGGCAGCTACACCGTCGCCCTGTTCAACCTCGCCGACAGGCCCGCCGCCGTCTCCGCCGACTGGGCCGCCCTCGGCTTCACCGGCAAGGCCGCCGTACGGGACCTGTGGAACCGCGAGAACCTCGGCACCTACAAGGACAAGGTGACCCAGGCCCTGCCCGCGCACGGCTCCCGGCTGTTCACCGTGACCCCGCGCGGCACCGCGCTCACCACGACCGGTTACGAGGCCGAAGCCGCCGCCAACACCCTCGGCGGGAACGCCTCCGTGGCCGACTGCCCGGCCTGCTCGGGCGGCAAGAAGGTCGGCAACCTCTACGTCGGCGGCTCGCTCCGCTTCAACGACGTCGTCGTCGCCAAGGCCGGCACGTACCAGGTGAAGGTCGCCTACGTCAGCGGTGACCCCCGCTCCGTCGAGGTCTCCGCGAACGGCAACGGCCCGACGAGTCACAAGTTCCCCTCCACCGGGGACTGGGGGACCGCCGAGACCGTCAGCGTGCCTGTCTCGCTCAAGGCCGGCGCCAACACCATCACCTTCGACAGCGGCTCCGGCTACGCCCCGGACATCGACCGCATCGACGTACCGAAGTCGTCCTGACCGCTGTCCTCCTCACCTCTCTTCCCCTGGAGCCGCACCATGGACAAGAGCCGCCCCGCCGCGCCCAGCAGACGAAGACTCCTCTCCCTCGCCGCCGCGACCGGCGTCGCCACCGCCCTCGGCGGCCTGCCCGCCTTCACCGCGACCGCCGCACCGCAACGCCCCACCGACTCGACGCCCCTGAAGGGGAGTTCACGCAACCGGCTGTGGTGGCAGGCGCCCGCCGACGAGCACTCGATGATCGAACAGGGCCTGCCCGTCGGCAACGGCCGGCTCGGCGCCCTCGCGAGCAACGACCCCGGCCGGGAACTGCTGCTCATCACCGATGCCACGATGTGGACCGGCGGCCTCAACGACACCCTCGACTCCGATGGCCAGTTCCCCTACGGCCGCGACGACTTCGGCTCCTTCACGCTGCTGGCCCGGCTCACCGTCGACATCCCGGACCATGACCTGTCCGCCGTCTCCGGCTACCGCCGCACCTTGGACCTGGCCCAGGGCGTGATCGGCACGTCGTACGTCCGTTCCGGAGTCACCTACGAGCGGCAGGTGTTCGCCAGCCGCCCCGACGACGCGATCGTCCTGCACTTCACCCAGAGCGGCGGCGGCCGTTACACCGGCACCGTGACCCTGGACGGCACGCACGAGGAGACCGTCCAGGGCACCTCCTTCGGCGCCGCTTTCCCGAACGGGCTGCGGTACGGGGCGGCCGTGAAGGCGTACGGGACCGGCGGCAGCGTCCGGGTGAAGGGCGCGCTGATCGAGTTCAGCGGGTGCAAGGACCTCACCGTGGTGGTGAGCGGCGGCACCAACTACGCTCCGGACGCCGCCTCCCACTACCGCGATCCGTCCCTCGACCCGGAGAAGCTGGCCCGCACCAAGGTCGCCGCCGCGGCGGCCCACCCGGCGGACACGCTCCTGCGCACCCATGTGGCCGACCACAAGGCGCTGTTCGAGCAGCTGGACCTCTCGCTCGGCACCTCGTCCGCCGAGCAGCGCTCCCTGGACACCTGGGAGCGGATCAGGGCGCGTGCCCGCGACGACGTGCCCGATCCCGAACTGGAGGCCGCCTACCTGCAGTTCGGCCGCTATCTGATGATCTCCGGGTCACGGGGGAGTCTGCCGTTGAACCTCCAGGGGCTGTGGCTGGACGGCAACGACCCGGACTGGATGGGCGACTACCACACCGACATCAACATCCAGATGAACTACTGGATGGCCGACCGGGCGGGCCTGTCGCAGAGCTTCGACGCGCTCACCGACTACTGCCTCGCCCAGTTCCCGTCGTGGCGGAAGCTCACCCACGACCTCTTCAACGACCCGCGCAACCGCTACCGCAACTCCACCGGGAAGGTCGCCGGCTGGGCCGTCGCGTTCTCCACCAACATCCATGGCGGCAGCGGCTGGTGGTGGCATCCGGCGGGCAACGCCTGGCTGTGCGCGAGCCTGTGGGAGCACTACGAGTTCACCCGGTCGCGCTCCCATCTGACGAGGATCTACCCGCTCCTGAAGAGCGCCTGCGAGTTCTGGGAGGCGCGGCTGATCACCACGACACTCCCCGGCACCTCGAAGGAAGTGCTCGTCGACGACAGCGACTGGTCGCCCGAGCACGGCCCGCAGGACGCCAAGGGCATCACCTACGCGCAGGAACTGGTGTGGGCGCTCTTCGACAACTACCGCACGGCGGCGCGGGAGTTGAAGAAGGACTCCGCCTATGCGAAGACCATCGGCGGTCTCCAGGACCGGCTCTATCTGCCGAAGGTGAGCGAGAGGACGGGCTGGCTGGAGGAGTGGATGTCGCCCGACAACCTCGGCGAGACCACCCACCGGCATCTGTCCCCGCTCATCGGGCTCTTCCCGGGCGACCGCATCCGGCCCGACGAGTCCACCCCGCCCGAGATCGTCAAGGGCGCGACGGCCCTGCTGACCGCGCGCGGCATGGAGAGCTTCGGCTGGGCGAACGCCTGGCGCAGCCTGTGCTGGGCCCGGCTCAAGAACGCCGAGAACGCCTACCAGCTGATCGTCAACAACCTCCGCCCCTCGACGGACGGCGGCAACGGTTCCGCGCCGAACCTGTTCGACATCTACGAGGTCGAGAAGGGCCGTGGCATCTTCCAGATCGACGCCAACTTCGGCACTCCCGCAGCGATGATCGAGATGCTCCTGTACTCCCGCCCGGGGCATTTGGAACTGCTTCCCGCACTGCCCGACGCATGGGCGAAGTCCGGTTCCGTCACAGGAGTCGGCGCGCGGGGCGGGTTCGTCGTCGACCTGCGCTGGCGTGACGGCAGGCCGACCGAGGCATATATCCGCAGCGTCGGCGGCCGGACGACCACGGTCGCGTACGGCAGGTCGTCCCGCACGGTGACCCTGAAGCCCGGAGCCTCCGTCACGCTGCGGGACTTCACCCGATGAGGGCCGGTCTCTCCCGGGTGGGCGGCCTGTCGGCACTGCTGGTGGTCGCCGCCGCCGTCCAGGTCACTCCCGCGACCGCCGCGCCGCCGGCCCCCGCGGGCCGGCACGACGTGGTCACCTGGGGTGCGAGCGCGGACCGGGTGGGAGACGCCGTCGCCGACCGCAGCCACCGCCTGATCGTGCGCACCAGCGTGGCCGGGGACAACCTGCGCATCCGGCTCTCCAACGCCCTCGGGGACCGGCCGCTGACCTTCGACAGCGCCTACGCCGGCCTCCGGAAGTCCGGTGCGGAGCTGGTCCCGGGCACCAACAAGCGGCTGACCTTCGGCGGTACGCACTCCGTCACCGTCCCGGCGGGGGCCACCGCGTACAGCGACCCGCTGCCCGGCAGGCTACCCGCCGCGGCCGACCTCGTCGTCAGCGTGCACACACGGACGGCGGGCGGCCCGGCGACCGGCCACGGCATGGCCATGCAGACGTCGTACGCCGCCACCGGCGACCACACCGGGGAGGACGGGGCGGCCAACTGGACCGAACGCACCGGCTCCTGGTTCTACCTCGACGCGGTCACCGTGCGCACGAGCGCCGCCGTCGGCGCGGTCGTCGCGCTCGGGGACTCCATCACGGACGGCTGGCAGTCCAGCGGCGACCTGAACCGCCGCTGGCCCGACTATCTCGCCCGGCGCCTGGGAGCAACCGACGGGCCAGTCAAGGGAGTTGCCAACGAGGGGATCTCCGGCAACAAGGTCCTCGCGGACGGCGCCGGACAGAGCGCGCTCAACCGGCTGGACCGTGACGTCCTGTCCCACCCCGGCGTCCGAACGGTGTTCCTCTTCGAGGGTGTCAACGACATCAAGGCGCACACCGGTGTCACGGGCGCCGACCTGATCGCGGGATACCGCGAGATCATCACCCGCGCCCATCGGGCGGGGAAATGTGTCGTCGGCGCCACCGTCGCGCCCTTCAAGGGCTGGTCCGAATGGGACACGGCCGCCGAGTCCGTACGGCAGGAGGTCAATCAATTCATCAGGGGCAGCGGGGAGTTCGACGCCGTCACCGACTTCGACCGCATCCTGCGCAGCCCCTACGACCACGAGCGCATCATGCCGGTCTTCGACGGCGGTGACCGGCTGCATCCCAACGACAAGGGCATGCAGGCGATGGCCGACGCGGTCGACCTCGACAGTCTGCGCTGCGACCGGACGTCCACCGCGGACGTCCCTTGATGTGAACGTCGGCCGGTGCCGTGAACTCGACTTGGTTCAGGCCAAGTTGACCAAATCGAGTCCGGGCCGTGGACACCGCTGGGGCGGGAGTTCAGGATGTGCCTCACATGGATTTCACATGGAGAGGAGTCGTTCACATGGATAGACGCCAGTTGTTGGCCGGCGGTGCCGCTCTCTCGGCCTCCGCCGCTCTGCTCCCCACGTCCGCGTCCGCCGCCGAAGCTCCCGCACCCCCCGCCCCGCACCTCGCACCGCCCCCAGCACCGACCCTCCCGTCGCGAGCGGCGATCATCCGCGACCTGCGCCGGGTCGCCGACCACTGGATCGGCGCGCACACCGACCCCGGCGACAACGGCTGGGCCAACGCCACCTTCTTCAGCGGCCTGCTCGCCCTGCACCGGCTCACCGGCAGCGCCCGCTACCTCGCGTACGCACGCGGCTGGGCCGAGAAGCACGCGTACGGGCTGCGCAGCGGTGTGACGACCCGGCACGCCGACAACCACAACGCCGGACAGGCCTACCTCGACCTCTACGAGATCGAGCCGGAGGCGCAGAAGATCGCCGCGATCGAGGAGTCCCTGCACCGCATGGTGTACACGGACCAGCCGGCGAAGAACGACGACTGGTGGTGGGACGACGCCCTCCACATGGCCATGCCCCCGTTCGCCCGCCTCGGCGTCCTGCGCAAGGACCCCCAGTACTGGGAGAAGGTGTACGCCCTCTACAGCCACACCAAGCGCACCGAGGGCGGCCCCGGCCTGTACGACGCCGCCACCGGCCTCTGGTACCGCGACAAGCGGTTCCTGCCCGGCGGGATCCTGTCCCCCGCCGGCAAGCCGGTGGTCTGGTCGCGCGGCAACGGCTGGGTGGCGGGCGGACACGTCAAGACCCTCAAGGCCCTGCCGGGCAGCGAGCGGCACACCGGCGAGTACCGGGAGACCCTGACGAAGCTGGTCACCGCGCTGGCGGGCGTACAGCGCGCGGACGGCTTCTGGAACGTCAACCTCGCCGACGCCGCGCATCTGCCGGGACCCGAGACGAGCGGCACGTCCTTCTTCGTCCACGGCACGGCCTACGCGATCCGTGCCCGCCTCGTGGACCGGGCCGCGTTCCTGCCGGTGGCGGCGCGGGCCTGGCAGGGCCTGATCACCACCGCCGTACACCCCGACGGATTCCTCGGGTACGTCCAGAACGTGGGCGACCGCCCGGAGTCCAGCCAGCCGATCACCTACGACACCACCTCGGACTTCGGTGTCGGCGCGTTCCTGCTGGCCGGGACCGAACTCGCGCTCCTGGCGGGCTGACGGGAACCGTCCGGCCGGCCCTGGGTAGCGTGGGCACCTCGACCGACGCTACGGAGGCCATCACATGACCCGCCCGATCACCGTGGGAGCAGACGGTACCGCCGAATCTCTGGCCGCCGTGCACTGGGCGGCCAGGGAAGCGGTACGCCGGGACCTTCCGCTGCGCATCGTGCACGCCCGGCCGAAGACCGACAGCGACGAGCGGACGGCGGACACCCAGGAGGCGGACGCCCTCGATGCCCTGACGCGGACCGCGGGCGACGTCACCGGACACCACTCCGGGCTGTCGGTGACCACCGACCTCGTCGACGGCGTCCCGGTCCAGGCGCTCCTCGTCGCCGGCGCCGAGGCCGAGACGCTCGTGCTCGGCTCCCGCGGCCACGGCGCGATCGTCGGCTTCCTGCTCGGCTCCGTCGGCCAGCAGGTCATCGCCGAGTCGACGCGGCCCGTCGTCCTCGTACGCGCCGGCGACCGGCCCGAGTCGGAGGCGGCGGGCCGCGAGATCGTCGTCGGCCAGCAGGGCGGTCCCGACGACAGCGCCGCCGCGCTGGGCTTCGCCTTCGAGGCGGCGGCGACCCGCGGCGCCGACCTGCGCGTGGTGCGGGCCTGGGCGCTGCCCACCGTCTTCACCTACAGCCCCGCCTCACTGGCACTCGCCGACGAGGCCGGCGGTCTGGAGCAGTACGAGAAGAAGGCCCTCGCGGAAGCGCTGCGGCCGTGGCTGGAACGCTTCCCCGACGTGAAGGTGACCCAGCACGTCGAGATGGGCAGCGCGGGCGAGGTACTGCTCTCCGCGGCGGCCCGGGCGCAGCTGACGGTGGTCGGCCGGCGGGCGCACCGCTCGGCCGTGGGCTCACGGATCGGTTCGGTGGCCCACGCGGTCGTCCATCACGCGCCCTCGCCGGTGGCGGTCGTCCCGCCGGCCTGAGCGTTTGTCCCGCCGCCCGCCGGGGGCGACAGCGAGTCCCGCATCCCGGGCAGGATGTTCGTGACGTAGTCCCGGACGACCGTGTCCAGGTCGATGTCGTGCTGCGAGCGCTCGGACAGGTACCAGCGGTGTTCGAGCAGCTCGTGGTACAGCTCGGCGGGATCCATGGAGCCGCGCAGGTCCAGCGGTATGGCCCGCACGGTGGGCCGGAAGACGTCCCGGACCCACCGGTGGGCCAATACCTCGGGCCGGGCGGCCAGGGGGTCGCCCGGCGCGTAGTCGTCCTGGGTGGCCATCCAGCTCTCCAGGTCGTTCAGCAGCCGCCGTGCCTGGTTCTCCTCGGTGTCCAGGCCGGTCAGCCGCAGCAACTGGCGCTGATGATGACCGGCGTCGACGACCTTCGGCACGAACGTGACGGTGTCGCCGTTCGAGGAGTGCGCGATCTGCATCTCGGCGACGTCGAAGCCGAGTTCGTTCAGGCGCCGGATCCGGCGGTCGATGTAGTGGTGCTTGCCCGCCGGGTACACGGACGTGCGGGTGAGCTCCCGCCACAGCCCGTCGTAGCGCTTGCAGATCTCCATGCCGAACTCGATCGGGTCCACCGAGGGGTGCAGCGCCCCCGAAGCCTCCAGGTCAAGCAGCTCCCCGCTGATGTTGACACGTGCCAGATCGAGGTCGTACTCCCGCTGCCCCGGGCTCAGTTGCGGATGCACCTCACCCGTCTCGGCGTCGACGAGATACGCGGCGTACGCTCCCGCGTCCCGGCGGAACAGCGTGTTGGACAGCGAGCAGTCGCCCCAGGCGAACCCCGCGAGATGCAGCCGGACCAGCAGGACGGCCAGCGCGTCCATGAGGCGGTGCATGGTGGCGGGCCGCATGGTCGTCTCGAACATCGACCGGTAGGGCATCGAGCCACCCAGGTGCCGGGTGATGAGGACGGACTCCAGCGGATCGCCGGCCTTGTCGGTACGGCCGGTGACCACGGCCAGGGGGTCCACCGAGGGGATGTTGAGCCGGTCGAGGCCGCGCAGCAGCTCGTACTCGCGCAGCGCGGGCCGTTCCGCCAGCTCCTTCACCGCCACGACCTCCGTGCCGGCGCGCGCGTACCGGACCACGTGCCGCGAGATGCCCCGCGGCAACGGCACCAGGTGGTGCTCGGGCCACTCCTCCAGAGGGATGTCCCACGGCAGGTCGAGCAGGAGCGCGGGATGCTCCGGGTTGGTGGCGCTGATCTGCAATGCCATCGCTCGCTCGCCCTGCCTCACGGTCGGTCGTCATGTCGCAGGAGCATCTCCGCACCCGGACGGCCCCTTCGTCAACACGACAGTCCGATTTGTCAGCAGGTGGGAGGGGTCCGGCCGTTCCGCACCCGGGGCCGGCGGCGGTCTGACGGCGCAGGGCGCGGGACGTGATGTGCAGCACGTCGGGAGGGCGCCCGGGACACCTGGGGCGAGGGTTCTGGCTGCGCACGGCTTGATCAGTGATCAAGTGGGGTGAAATCCCTGGCCAACGCCCATTCCGCTCATTTGACACCCCGTCGTCCGCCCGGATAGGAAGCAGCCCTCTGGGGTCGAGAGGTGGAGCGTGTACGAGCCGAATGTGGTCGGTGACTGGCAGGAGTACGACGACGGGCAGGCCGGCCTGCGCGTTCGCGTGCACGGTCTGGAGAAGGCCGAGCCGCCGCGGGGGCGTGACGACGCGGCCGAGGGGCTGGTCTACTTCCGGTTCCGGGTGACCGTCGAGAACCGTACGACCGTGCACTTCGGTATTCATCTGGAGGACGGCCAACTCGACGTGCGGGTCGGGACCGACGGCGAGAGCGCGTTCCTCGACTGGCGCAACTCCCAGTTCATCGAGGGCTTCGACGTCTACCCGCTGCGCCGGGTCACCTCCGTGCTGTACGCCGCCGCCCCGGAGAGCTGTGTGTCATTGGTGGACATCCAGGTGCAGTTGAAGGTCGACGACGAGTGGACCGAGCGGTACCTGTGGTCGGGCGGCATCGGCCCGCAGGAGCCGTCCGTGGGAGTGGGCGCCCGCACCGACTCCGCGCAGGACAGCCTCGCCGCGCAGGTGATCAGTTACCTGGAGAGGGAAGCGGGGTCCGGGCCGGCCGCCTGAGCGCTTCGACCGGCCCTGGGCGGGCCGCCCGATCCTTCCGACCGGTCCCGGGCGAGCGGCGCGATCCTTTCGACCGGCCCCGGGCGGGCGGCGCGATCCTTCCGACCGGCCCCGCCCCGTGGGTGTTCAAGCGGCCGGGCCGGCGTCCAAGGCCTCGGCGGCCTCCGCGGAGACGGCCTCGGCGACGGCCGCCAGTGCCGGGAAGTCGAGCTTCCACTGCTGCCAGAACAGCGGCACGTCGATCTGCCGGTCCGCCGCGAGCCGGACGAGCCGCCCCGCGCCGAGCAGGGGTGCCGCCTGCACCTCGGGGACCATGCCCCAGCCCATCCCGGCGGCGACGGCTTCCACGAAACCCTCGGAGGTCGGCACGAGATGGCGTACCGCACTCGCGCCCCGGGGGCCGTGGGCGTTCCGTGCCCCGTCCGAGCCGCGGGCGAGCGTGCGGACGAAGGCGTCCTGGATGTCGTCCCGCCGGTCGAATGTCACCACGGGCGCGACGGCGAACGCGTCCCGCAGCGCGGGGCCCGGCCGCTCCTCGAACCACCGCGCGGCGAAAGCGGGGGCGGCCACCGGGACGTACCGCATCCGTCCCAGACTGCGGACCGAACAGCCGGTCACCGCGTCGGGCGACGAGGTGACGGCCGCCATCACCAGGCCCTCCCTCAGCAGCGCGGCCGTGTGGTCCTGGTCCTCGCGGCGCAGTTCGTAGCAGACGGGCAGGTCCTCGGACACGCGGGAGAGCGCGGGCAGGAACCAGGTCGCCAGCGAGTCGGCGTTCACCGCGATCGACAGCCGTGCCGGTTCCTCGGTCCCCGACATGCCCAGTTCGGCCCGCGTGTCGCGCTCCAGCCGGGCCAGCTGCCGGGCGAAGCGCACGACGGCCTCACCGGACTCGGTCGGCCGGACCGGCTTCGTACGCATCAACAGCACGCGCCCTGTGCGCTGTTCGAGGGCCTTGACCCGTTGGCTCACCGCGGACGGCGTCACATGGAGCACGGCCGCCGCGGCGTCGAAGGTGCCCTCGTCCACCACGGTCAGCAGCGTCCGCACCTGGTCGAGGGGAAGGTCTGTCATCACGAACGCTAAGGATACGTAAGAATCTTTAGCTGTACTTTTCCCCGGTCGGCTTCCTAGCGTGGACGGTGTGAACAGCGCTCTGACCGCCACGGCCGCCGGGTTCGGCACCGGCCTCTCCCTGATCGTCGCCATCGGCGCCCAGAACGCCTTCGTCCTGCGCCAGGGCGTCCGACGGGACGCGGTACTCGCCGTGGTGGCCATCTGCGCCCTCTCCGACGCGGCACTCATCACGCTGGGCGTCGGCGGTGTCGGCGCTGTCGTGGTCGCCTGGCCTTCGGTGCTCGCCGCGGTCGGGCTGATCGGCGGCCTGTTCCTGATCGGGTACGGCTGCCTGGCCGCACGCCGGGTCCTGAAGCCCGCGGCGCTGACCGTCGAAGCGGGAGCTGAGACCGAGGAGGCGGGGCGAACAGTGGTGGGGGCGGGTGGGGCCTCGCCGGCAGGCGTCACGAGGGTGGCGGCTGCCGTGGGTACGGCGGCCTCGCGCCGCCGGGCCGTGCTCACCTGTCTGGCGATGACCTGGCTGAACCCGCACGTCTACCTGGACACCGTCTTCCTGCTCGGCTCCATCGCGGCCGACCGCGGGCCCTGGCGCTGGACCTTCGGACTCGGCGCGGTGCTCGCCAGCCTGGTCTGGTTCGCGGCCCTCGGCTTCGGCGCCCGGCTCCTCAGCCCTCTCCTGGCCCGGCCGTCGGCGTGGCGGGTACTGGACGCCCTGATCGCCGTGACGATGATCGTGCTCGGGGCGACGCTGATCGCCGGGGTGTGAGTGGGCTGGTCACCGCGAGCCGCTGCCGGGCGGCCCTCGCACGCGGGTGCGCTTGATCGCTCCGGCCGCTCCGACCGCCTCGGCCACCCCGGTCGCCCCGATGCACGACGGCGACGGCCAGCAGACCGAGCGCGAGCCCCGCCGCCGTCTGCGCCCCGAAGGGTTCGCCGAACATCAGCGCACCCCACACGGCCGTGACGGGGGCCATCAGGAACATGAGCGTGTTGACCTTGGTCACGCCGGAGCGCCGGAGGATCAGCCAGTACAGCCCG
Source organism: Streptomyces dioscori (assembly GCF_003024195.1). Lineage (GTDB taxonomy): Bacteria > Actinomycetota > Actinomycetes > Streptomycetales > Streptomycetaceae > Streptomyces > Streptomyces dioscori. Next base: position 8,349 of record NZ_KZ679047.1, on the reverse strand, counting down.
TACCCGCCGAACGTCGAGAGCGTCACCAGCCACACCACCGCGGTCCAGAAGGAACCGTCCGCCGGGGGAGTCAGGCCCCCGCTGACGGCGGCGAGCGCCGTGAACACCACGGCACTGGTGACGGCGTGCACCGTCATCGACACCATCGGGGGGACGTCCGCGCGGGACCTCCGGTCCAGGAAGGTCGCCGCGACCAGGCTGAGCATGCCGAGGAACGGGATGAGGTACGCCCACCAGGCGACGCCCGTCGCGGCACCCGCGTCGGCCGTGGTGACGACGGCGACCCCGGCCACGCCCAGCCCGAGACCGAGCCACTGCGTACGGGACACCATCACCCCCAGCAGCGGCCCGGCCAGGGCTCCGGCCACCAGTGGCTGCGTACCGTCGATGAGAGCCGTGGTCCCGCTGGAGACGCCCAGCTCTATCGCGTAGTAGACGGTCAGCAGATAGCCGCTCTGCGAGAGCAGTCCGACGCCGGCCGACCGGAGGAGGTCACGGGGGCCGAGGCCGCGCCAGGAGGACCGGGACCGGGCGGTGGTCAGGGCGGCGAGGCCGAGGACGAGGGCCAGCGGCAGGAAGCGCCACATGAGAAGCGTGACCGTCGAGGCGCTGCCCGCCCCGAGCTTCGCCCCGATGAAGCCGGAGCTCCAGGCCCCCACGAACGCGATCGACAGAAGAACGTTCACAGCACCGCACACCTCCAGGAGTAAACAGATCTGTATACCCGTTTCGGTCGAGTATACAGATCGGTCTACAATGAGTGGATGAGCAGCACGGACACGCCCCGCCGAGTACCGCTGACCCCCGCCGCCCGCCGCGCCCTGGCCGCGGCCGGGCGGCTGTTCTACGAGCGGGGGATCCACGCCGTCGGCGTCGATCTGATCGCCGCCGAGGCCGGCGTCACGAAGAAGACGCTCTACGACCGGTTCGGCTCCAAGGAGCAGATCGTCGTCGAGTACCTCGCCGACCGCGACGAACGCTGGCGGGCCTGCCTCGCCGCCCGGCTGGACGTCTGCGTGTCGCCGCTGGACAGCGTCCTGACCGTCTTCGACGTGTCCCGCGAGTGGATGGACGCCAACAGCCCGAGGGGCTGCAGCATGGTCAACGCCCATGCTGAGATCGACGATCCGGCCCACCCGGCGTACACGATCATCACCGGCCAGAAGCTGTGGATGCTCGGCCTGTTCACCGATCTCGTACGCCCGCTCGCGCCCGACGCCGCCGAATCCCTGGGCCGGAGCCTGATGCTGCTCCACGAGGGTGCGCTCGTCGCCTTCGGCCTGCGCATCTTCCCCGGGGCGCTGGAGCACGCCCGCGAGCAGGCGGCGGCTCTCCTGACCCGTTGAACGGATACCCGTTGACCGGACACCTGCTGACCGGCAGGCCCGTCCGTCCACGGACCGACCCGCCGCGCGAAGATCGCTCCGCATCGGCGATAGTGAACTTCTGATCGAAAGATGTATCTAGCAATCAGGGCAATCAGAGCGAGCAGAGCAAGCAGGACGGGTGTGGACACCAGTAAGAGCAGTGCGGACGACAGCGCGGAAGCACGGACCGGAACCCACGGGCCGTCGCGACCCGCGGACCCGGCGAACGGGCCGCGGAGCGGGTGGCGCCGCTGGGCCATGGACACCCGGCCGCTGCGCCGCCCGGCGTACCGCCGCCTGTGGTCCTCGACCATCGTCACCGCCGTGGGCAGCCAGCTCACCGCCGTCGCCGTACCCAAGCAGATCTACGACATCACCGGATCCTCCGCCTGGGTCGGCTACGCGAGCTTCGCCGGGCTGCTGCCGCTCGTGGTCTTCGCGCTCTGGGGAGGCGCGATCGCGGACACCGTGGACCGGCGCAAACTCCTGCTCGTCACCAACACCGGCATAGCCGTCACCTCCCTGCTCTTCTGGATCCAGGCCGTCACCGGACTCGGCTCGGTGGCCGTCCTGATGGTGCTGCTCGCCGTCCAGCAGGCGTTCTTCGGCCTCAACTCCCCGGCCCGCCAGGCCTCCATCGCCCGGCTCGTACCGAAGGAGGAGCTGGCCGCGGCCAACGCGCTCGGCTCGACCGTCATGCAGACCGGCCTGGTCGCGGGACCGCTGCTGGCCGGAGCGCTCATACCCGTCGTAGGCCTCGCCGAGCTCTATCTGATCGACGCAGTGGCCCTGTGCGCCACGGTGTGGGCCGTCTACCGGCTGCCCGCGCTGCCACCCCTGGCCACCGCCACGGCGAAGGCCGGCCGGGCGGGCCTGAAGGGCATCGCGGAGGGCTTCCGCTACATCTCGCTCAACCAGGTGCTGCTGCTGTCCTTCCTCGCCGACATCATCGCGATGGTCTTCGGGATGCCGCGCGCGCTCTTCCCGCAGCTCGCCTCGCAGACGTACGCGCCGTACGGGGAGGGCCTGGCGCTCGGACTGCTCTTCGCGGCGGTCCCCATCGGCGCGGTGCTCGGCGGACTCATGTCGGGCACCTTCTCGCGGGCGCGCCGGCACGGCCTCATGGTCATCGTCGCGGTGGTCGCCTGGGGAGTGGCCATCACCGGGTTCGGGCTGAGCGCCAACCTCTGGATCGCCGTGGCGTTCCTCGCCGCCGCCGGAGTCGCCGACATGGTGTCCATGGTCTTCCGCGGCGCCATCCTCCTCTCGGCCGTCACCGACGAACTCCGCGGCCGGATGCAGGGCGTCTTCACGGTCGTGGTGGCGGGCGGCCCGCGACTGGCCGACGTGCTGCACGGCACGGCAGGGTCCGCGCTGGGTGCCCGGACGGCGGTCGCGGGCGGCGGCCTGCTGGTCGTCGTCTCCATGCTGATCCTGGCGGCGACCATGCCCGCGCTGCGCCGCTACAGCGCGAGCACCTGAGCCCCCGGCCATGAATCCCGCGCCCATGAATTACGTGGCTTCCGTGCGCGCGGCGAACTAGCCTCGCCGTTCATGAACACCTTGCGGACGATCCATGACGTGCCCGTCTTCCTGTGCGCCGCCGAGGGCGAGCCCATCGGCAGCGAACGGGATGCCCTGGACGTCATCGGCGAGGCCTCCTACCAGGGCGCGCGGTGGGCCGTCGTCCCCGCCGAGCGGCTGGACGAGACGTTCTTCCGCCTCAGCACGCGCGTCGCCGGGGACATCGTCCAGAAGTTCGCGAACTACCGTCTCGGACTCGTGGTCCTCGGGGACATCTCCCGTCACACGGCCGACAGTTCCGCGCTGCGCGACTTCGTACGGGAATGCAACCGCGGGCGGCAGACGTGGTTCGTCGCCGACGCCGAGGAACTGGACGAGCGGCTGAAGGGCTGAGAACTGGGGCTCAGCCCTGGACGCCCTCCGCGGCCTGCGCGATGAGTTCCTGAAGGTAGAGGCCGCGGCGGGCGTCGAGCTCGCCGGACACCCCGGTCCGTACCGCCGAGGCGAAGGCCTGCCGCAGTACCGGCCAGCACTCGTCGTGGTCGAGGTCCGCACTGTCGTACACGAGCCCGTGCCGGGGGCCGAAGAGCTCGACCCGCATGATGCCGGGCTCCACGTCGACCGACCCGGACAGCGAGGCCTGACTGACCGCACCACTTTCGTGCTCGCAGGTCAGCTCGATCCAGCGGCGGGGGTCCCCGGTGCCGCGGACCCGCACGACGGGGCCGACGGCGGCGTCCAGGAGGTCCAGGATGTGCGGCCCGATGTCCAGCAGCGCGCCGTGCTCAAGACGCCAGGGGGTCGCGAAGTCGCCGCCGAGGAAGGCGCCGCTCAGACCGGCCGAGCGGGCGCCCGACACCTCGATGTCCTGCGCGGTCCGCACGAACTCCTGCGCGGCGGGGTGGTAGCGGTTGGTCAGGACCACCTGCGAGACCACCCCGGCCTCGTCGATCGCGTCGACGAGCCGCCGCGCGGACGGTACGTCGAGGCCGATCGGCTTCTCCAGCAGCAGGGCCTTGCCCGCCTTGGCCGCACGCCCGGCGAGGTCCGCCTGGATGTCCGGCGGCACCGCGAACGCCACCGCCTCGCACCGGTCGAGCAGCTCCTCGAAACGTGCCACCGCGACGGCCCCGTACGGCTCGGCGGTCTCCTGTGCCGCCTCGGGGCGCCGCGCCCACACCGCCGTCAGCTCCGTCTCGGGTCCGGCGGCGAGCACGGGCGCGTGCACTCCCCGTGCCCAGGGGCCGGCGCCGACCAGGCCGACCTTGACGGGGGAGTGGGGCCAGGGGGAGGTGTTGTCGGCCACGGGTGTCCAATCTGCGTTGCGGGATCTTTGCGGGGGAGTGGCGACCGTAGCAACGAACGGAGTCTGCGGGCCCGGTGGGGGCTGGCCGCGCAGTTCCCCGCGCCCCTAGAGACAAAAGATTGCGCCGTTCCCCGCGCCCCTAAACCGTTCCCCGCGCCCCTGGAAGTGGGGCTGCGCCCCTACTTTCGGCCCGCCCGTAGTCATCTCAGCCTGTCCGGCGTTTGAGGACCGGGGGTTCGGGGGCAGCGCCCCCGAGTCAGTGACGGGAAGGGTAGGGGCGGCGGGGGCGAGGAATCCGGGGCTATGCCGGGCGCAGCCAGATCGTGGAGAGCGGCGGCAGCGTCGCGCGGATGCTGGTCGCGCGGCCGTGCCAGGCCAGCGCGTCCGGCTTCACGGGATCGCTGTTCGCGACCCCACCCCCGCCGAAGCACAGCGCGTCCGTGTTCAGCACCTCGTGCCACGCAGGCACGTCGTCCGGCACCCCGAGCCGGTATTCGTGCCGCACGACGGGGGAGAAGTTGGAGACCGCGAGCAGCGGCACCCCGTCCGTCCCGAAGCGCAGGAACGCGAAGACGTTGTCCTCGGCGGCGTCCCCGGCGACCCAGGCGAACCCGGCGGGTTCGGTGTCCCGCTCCCACAGCGCACCGGCCGCCCGGTACTGACGGTTCAGCTCGCGGACGAGGTCACGCACCCCCCGGTGGTCAGCCTCCGCGCCGTACGCGGGATCCAGCAGCTTCCAGTCGGGCCCGTGCGCCTCGGACCATTCGGCGCCCTGGGCGAACTCCTGTCCCATGAAGAGGAGCTGCTTGCCGGGGTGGGCCCACATGAAGCCGAGGTAGGCGCGGTGGTTGGCGCGCTGCTGCCACCAGTCGCCGGGCATCTTCGACACCAGCGCCTGCTTGCCGTGGACGACCTCGTCGTGGGAGATGGGCAGGACGTAGTTCTCGCTGTACGCGTACACCATCGAGAACGTCATCTCGTCGTGGTGGTACTTGCGGTGCACGGGCTCGTGCTTGATGTACTCCAGGGAGTCGTGCATCCAGCCCATGTTCCACTTCAGGCCGAAGCCGAGGCCGCCGTCGGTGGTGGGCCGGGTGACGCCGTTCCAGGCGGTCGACTCCTCGGCGATGGTCACGATCCCCGGCACCCGCCGGTACAGCGTCGCGTTCATCTCCTGGAGGAACGCCATCGCGTCGAGGTCCTCCCGGCCGCCGAAGACGTTCGGGGTCCACTGACCGGAGTCGCGGGAGTAGTCGAGGTAGAGCATGGAGGCGACCGCGTCGACGCGCAGTCCGTCGATGTGGAACTCCTCGCACCAGTACACGGCGTTGGCGACGAGGAAGTTGCGCACCTCCACGCGGCTGTAGTCGAACTCGTACGTGCCCCAGTCGGGGTGCTCGGCCCGCCGGTCGTCCCCGGGCTCGTACAGCGGCTCCCCGTCGAAGCGGCCCAGCGCCCAGTCGTCCTTCGGGAAGTGCGCGGGCACCCAGTCCATGATCACGCCGATGCCGGCCCGGTGCAGCGCGTCGACGAGGTACTTGAAGTCGTCGGGGGTGCCGAGCCGTGAGGTGGGTGCGTAGAAGCCGGTGACCTGGTAGCCCCAGGAGCCGCCGAAGGGGTGCTCGGCGACCGGCATCAGCTCGACATGGGTGAAGCCGAGGTCGTTGACGTACGCGGGCAGCTCGTCCGCCAGCTGACGGTATGTCAGGCCTGGTCGCCAGGAGGCGAGATGGACCTCGTACACGGAGAACGGCGCCTCGTGCACCGGCGTGTCCCCGCGGTGCGCCAGCCACCGCGCGTCGTTCCACTCGTAGTGCGAGGTGGTGACGACGGACGCCGTGTCGGGCGGCACCTCGGCGCGGCGGGCCATCGGGTCCGCCTTGAGGAACCGGTCGCCGTTCCGGGACGTGATCTCGAACTTGTACCGAGCGCCCTCGCCGACACCGGGCAGGAACAGCTCCCACACCCCGGCCGCGCCCAGCGAGCGCATCGGGAACTGCGTACCGTCCCAGAACGTGAAGTCCCCGGCGACCCGCACCCCTTGCGCGTTCGGCGCCCACACCGTGAAGCGGGTGCCCGCCACGCCCTGGTGCTCCATCGGCTCGGCCCCCAGCGCCCGCCACAACTGCTCGTGACGCCCCTCGCGGACCAGATGAAGATCCAGCTCACCGAGCGCGGGCAGGAAGCGGTACGGGTCCTCCACCTCCAGTTCGACCCCGCCCGCGTATCTGACCACCAGCGTGTACTCAGGAACGGCGTCGAGCGGCAGCACCCCGGAGAAGAGACCGTCGCCCTCGCTGTCCAGCAGCATCCGCAGCCCGTCCGGCAGCGCCACCGCCACGGACTCGGCGAACGGCCGCAGCGCACGGACGATGACACCCTCCGCCACAGGATGCGCCCCGAGCAGCGCGTGCGGATCGTGATGGGTGCCCGACAGCAGCCGCTCCCGGTCCGTCACCTCCATCGAGGACACCGGCGGTCGCCCGCCGGGTCCCCCCGGCCCGGGTTCGCACGGACCGGCCTCGGCGGACCGGACGTCCTCGGACGGCGGCGGGGTCACGGGTACGGAGATATCGCGGGCTGTCACGGTTTTCAGCCTCCTTGAGCGCTGTGGAAGGAGTGGAAGGAAGGGACCGGCGTGTGCGGACCGCCGGAGGAGGACGGGGCGTGCTCGGCGAGCCGGGCGATCGCCGCCATCGGCACGGGCAGCCAGTCGGGCCGGTGCCGTGCCTCGTACAGGGCCTCGTACACGGCCCGGTCGGTCTCGTGCGCCCGCAGCAACGCGCCCTGAGCACGCGGGTCCCACCGTGCCTGTACGGCGTATCCCGCGCAGTAGGCGTCACGGCAGCGCCGGGCCCACTCGGGACGCCACGGGTGGCGGCTGCGGGCGGCGTAGTCGAAGGACCGCAGCATGCCCGCGACATCGCGTACGGGGGACTGCGGCTGCCGGCGTTCGGCGATGGGGCGGGCCGGTTCGCCCTCGAAGTCGATGACGGACCAGCGCTCCCCGGCCCACAGCACCTGACCGAGATGCAGATCGCCGTGGATCCGCTGCACCGGGCGGCCCGAGTCGAGGGCGGCCAGCTCGTCGAAGGCACCCCGCAGTCCGTCCACGTGGGGCAGCAGTTCCGGCACCGAACGGCTCGTCGTGTCGAGGCGTTCGATCATCGCGGCCGCGAGCCGTCTGTTCCCGTCCGCGGTCGGCGCGCCGAGGGCGAACGCCGCTGCCAGCGCGAGATGCACCTCGGCGGTCGCGCGCCCTAGTTCGTACGCCTCCTCCCGGAAGTCCCGTCCCGCGGTGAGCGATTCGAGCGCCAGGGTCCAGCCGTCGACGGCGTCCGGCAGGAACGGCTGGAGCACACCGAGCGTCGCGGGCAGCGGCTCCGAGGTACGGAACCACGCCACGGGGGCCGGTACCCGGGTGCACCCCTGGCGGGCCAGGGCCCAGGGCACCTCCAGGTCCGGATTGATGCCGGGGCGGACCCGCCGGAAGATCTTGAGGATGTACGCGTTCCCGTACACATGGCTGGTGTTGGACTGCTCCACATCGAGCAGCCGCGGTGTCAGGCCGGCGGGGACGGTCACCTTCGCGTCCCGCTCGAACCGCAGTGGGCCCGCCGTTCCCGGTGTGCGCAGCCGCTCCAGGAGCAGGTCGGCCGACCGCGGTTCCTGAAGGGCGTCGTACACGGTCAGGCCGGCCAGTGGCCCCTGGCTCGCCCGCCCGATGCGGGCGTGAGCGAGCCGGGGAGGCAGGACCTCGCCGACCCCGAGGAGCAGCTGGTAGCAGTCCCCGGGGCGGGACGGGGAGGAGCCGTCCCCGGTGCTGATCAGGAGGTGCAGGCACGCCGGATGCAGTTCGGTCACCGAGAGCAGGGAGAGGTCCGTGACCCGCCGGCCCTTGCCCGCGAACCACCGTTGTTCGGGCAGCCATGCCTGAAGCAGGTCGGCGAGCGATGTCAGCAGGTGGGCCGGACTGTGGCCGCTGGGGCGGGGTGCTACGACCTTGCACATGTCGACCCGTCCTTTCAGGAGCACACCGTCAATCGGCGACTGGTGAGCGGAGTGACGTCCTTGTGGAGGCGGAACCAGTAGAAGCCGTGGCCGGCGAGGGTGAGGAGGTAGGGGAGTTCGCCGATGGCGGGGAAGCGGACG
>NZ_KZ679046.1 GCF_003024195.1 Streptomyces dioscori | reverse complement strand
CGACGTACCGGTCCGTCTGATTCAAGTTCGTGAACTCGAAATTCCCCAACTTGAACGGACGAAGAACCGGCTCCGCCACGACGGGCGCCGTACTCGCGTCCGGGTCCTGCTGCATGTGAGCCGGAACCCCGGTCACCGCCGTGCCGCCGGTCGACGGTCGGGGCAGGGAGACCGGGTCGACCCAGATGGCCTCGCGCGGTTCCGCGGTGGCACCCTCGCGGGCCTCCGCCCAGCTCTGGTCGACCGGGTTCGACTCGTCGCCGTTCTGCCCGGGCGCCGGAGTCACCTCGCCGATGAGCGCTCCGAGCAGGGCCAGGTGCCGGTCGCGCAAGCCGGCGGGGGCGAGCGAGGAGTCCTCCGGCGCCGCGTCGAGGTCGCCCAGCAGGCTGCCGAGGATGTGCGGGCGGTGCGGGGAATCGGCATCCCGGTACTCGTCCCGCAGGCCGAGCTGATGGGTCAGCTCGTGCACCAACTGCACCGGGGCCGCGTCGGCCCACCAGGTGATCTGGTCCATCGCCTGGTCCCGGCCCGCCAGATTCACGGTCAGGTGCGGAGCATCCGTGGCGCCCGGGGCACGCGAGACCTCCGGGACGTCGACGTGCTCGACGGTCACGTGCAGCCGGTCGCCGTTGGGGAGGCGGTGGGCCGGGGCGTTCAGGAACTCGTCCACGCCCGCCTTGAGCTGGTCGAACACCTCGTTGGCCTGCTCGTTCGTGCCGCGCAGCGCGACGCGGACGGTCAGCTCGGTGACCGGCTCGCCCTGGTACGAGAACCGCCGGGCGTCGAAGCCGGAACGCACCACGAACCGGGGACGGGTGTCGCGGGAGCCCTTGGGCCGCGCTGTACCGGTGCCGATGCCCGTGCCGGTGCTGGTGTCGATGTCGCTGCCGGTGTCGGTGGCGGTGGCGGTGGCGGTGTCGGCCTGAGGAAGTCTCGGGCGTGCCTCGCCGGTGTTGTTGTCCGCGGCCTGCGCCGGAGCGGTGGCAACGGGCTGCTGGATGCTGTCGCCGCGATTGTTGGTCGCGATGCTGCTGGCGAGTTGGGTGAAGGACCGCGCGACACCGAACAGCGTCTTGTTCGAGGGCAGCAGTCCCTGAAGCTCGGTGTTCCCCGCCAACTCGGCGTGCAGCAGCTCCTTGTAGGCGTTGTAGACCCTCGCCGTGTAGTTGGGCTCCTTGACCGCGTTGATCCGGTAGTCGTTGGTGACCGCGATGGAGGCGAGGTCCATCAGGTAGGTCTCGAACAGGTCGGTGACGTCCTGTTGCTTGGCTCCCGGCACGCCGACCCGTGCGCGCTGCGCGAGCACCCTCGCCATCTCTGTGACGATGTCGCGGTAGGTGCGGTACCGGATGGTCCTCGGGTAGGCGGCCATGATGTGGTCGGCCTGACCCGCGCCCTCGGTGTTCATGGTGCGCGGAGTCTTCAGGTCGCTCAGCCCCGGCACGGTCAGGGGCATCCCCCGGTACGCCGCCTCCTGCTCGGGAATCTCCGCGTCGCGGGAGGCGAGGGGGTGCAGGCCGATCTCGTGGGACAGCATCCCCATGATGTAGCCGGTGTCGTACTTCTCGAAGTAGTAGCTGGCGAGGTTGATCTGGACACCGGCGTCACCCAGGTCACGTACGTCGGCAGGGGTTTCCGTCGTGCGCAGGTGCAGGGTGATCCGTACGGGACGATCGCCGACGTAGGTCTTGATCGTGCGGTGCTCGTCGAGCAGCTCGATGATCCGGACCGCCTTGTCGACGTACCTGTCCGTCTGATTGAGGTTGGTGAACTCGAAGTTCCCCAGCTTGAAGGGGCGAAGGGCAGGCGCAGGCGCAGGCGCCGGGTCCGGGGTCGAAGCCGGAGCCGTGGGCACGTCGGTGCCGTCGTCGTTGGCGTCGTCGTTGCCGTTGGCGTTGGCGTTGCCGTCGTCGTTGCCGGACAACGTGCTCAGCTCGTACGCCTCCTCCTCCACGACACCCGGGAGGTCGCTGCCGGTCGGTGACGGGGGCAGCGGAGCGGTGATCGCATCCTGCGGGACCGGTTCCTGCAGTGCCGGATCCGGAACGGGCGGCACCAGAGCAACCGGTGGAATCGGCGGCACCGTGTCGACGGGCGTCGAGCCCTCCACGTCGGCCCCCTTGAGGACCTCCGCCTTCGTACCCTTCGTACCCTTCGAATCCTTCGTGCCCTTCGGGTCCTTCGTGTCCTTGGGTGCGGGAGCCTTCGAGTCCTTGGACTCGGACGTCTTCGAATCCTTCGGATCCGGCGTCTTCGGCGCCGGCGCCGGCGCCGGCGTGTGCAGGGTCAGCGGGACGAAGTCCCCGCCCCGGCGGCGGAGCCGGATGTGCGGGCCGCTGTCGCCGGACGGGCCCGCGTAGGTGTGGGCGGTGCCGTTCTCCTCGATCAGGGTGACCGTGGCGCCGGTCGCCGTGGCGGCCCACTCGGCCAACGCGCTGTCGGCCGCGGGACCCCACGGGGCCTCGGCGAGGTGGCGGCGCAGATTGGCGTCGCGCATGAACTGGCTCGGCGCCGGATCGCCGGGGCGGCCGGCGGGGAGCGGCGGGGGTGTGAAGAGGGTGTCGTGCGTCGTCCGGTCGCCGGGCAGGCCGTACCGGCGCATCAGCTCCATGGGCGGTGCCGCCGCGCGCCTGCGCAGGCGCGCCACCTCCGGGCCGACGACTCCGGGCTGTTGCGAGGCCTGGAGCACGGCCGTGGAGAGCGCGCCGAAGAAGCCGTTGCCGCGGCCGGTGGGCGTGCCCTGGGTGTAGGTGGCGCCGTCGGGCGCGGTGAGGACGCCGTCGCGGTCGAGGCGGTAGCGCGGGCCGGTGGTGTCGGCGGGCGGCAGCCAGGGCGCGATGCTGTGGCTGCGGTGCGCGGGCGGCTGCTCGGGGGTGGGGCGCGTGGTGCCGACGGGGGTGGTCCCGGTCGTCGTACCCGGAGCGGTCGTGGTCGGTGGCAGCGCGGTGGCCACCGGGGCCGGGGTGCCGGTCGGGAGCGCGGCGTGGAAGAAGCCGTCGGTGGTGAAGAGGACGGGGTCGGCGGCCGGGTCGACGGAGGCGGGGTCGCCGCCGTGCGGGAGGAACAGCTGGTCGCGGCCCTCTCCGGTCACCACCGTGAGCGGGGTGCCCAGGACACGGGCGGCGAGCGCGGGCAGCAGGTCGGCTCCGCCGTGGTCCCCCGCGCGGCGCTCGGGCGGTTTCGGTGTGCCGTCGGCGGGCCCCGTGCCGGCGTCCTGCGGCGGCTCGGCAGCGAACGGGCGGGACAGGGCCACCGTGGCGAGCGCCACCCGCTGGTCGGGGGTCGGCCAGTAGGTCTGCGGGAGGCGGCCGAAGGCGTCGAACTCGGCCTGTTGCGCGGGGGTGAACACCACGCCCGCCGTGTCGAGTTCGGCCTGGGTGAAGGTGTCCGCGGCGTCCAGGGCGAGGGCGTCGAGCAGGTCCTGGTTGCCGTCCTCGCCCAGTGCCCAGGCGAGGCGGTCACGGGCGGCGCCGACGGCCTCGGCGGTGACCGCCGGATCGCCGGGCGCGCCGGTGAACCGGGCGGCGAGGTCGTCGCCGAGCAGGTACGGCAGACGGCCCTGTGTGCCGGCGGTGGCGAGCAGCGCGTGGAAGAACGAGGCGCCGTCGTGCGGCATGTCGTGGACCTCGCGCACGGTGGCGCCGTCCGGCGAGGTGAGGGTGCGCGGCGCGGAGTCGGTGGCGTCGGTGACGGTGTACGGCGCGGGTGCCTCGGAACGCCAGTCCGGCGCGGTGTACGTCTGCGGCGCGTCCGGCACCTTGACGTTGGCCGAGCCCTGGTGGTGGGCGGTGAGGCGGGAGGCGGCGAGGTGCAGCCGGTGGTGGTCCGCGGCGGCGGCGTCGGTGCGCAGCTGCCAGCGGTGGACCTCCTCGCGGGCGGCCTGCCAGGCGATGACGGCCGGGGAGTAGAAGAGGTCCGGCGGCAGGTCGGTCGGCTCGCCGGAGTTGTCGTCGCCGAGCGCGGCCCGGTCCTCGTCGCTCAGGTCGAGCCAGGTCTCCCGGGAGCGCGCCCGGGCGTCGTAGTAGCTCTTCTCGGCCGTGGCGAGGTCGGCGGCGGCCTTGGCCTGGGCGTCCCAGGCCGCGACGACGTCGTCGGTGAACGAGGTCTCGTCGAGGAGCCCGTAGTCGCGGGCGAGGTCCTCGCGCAGCCAGACCAGCGCGGTGGTCTCGGCCTCGGCGGCACGCGGTCCGCGCCTGGCCTTGCCGAGCGCGCGCAGCGGGCGGCTGTCGGTGTAGCGGTGGTCCACCTCGGCCACGGAGAGCCAGCTCACCGGGATCGCGAAGAGCATGCTCCGGTCGGTGACGACCTTGAGGTGGGTGCCGAGGGTGGTGTCCGCGGTGCCCTTGAGGGTGGTGCCGTCGTTCGTGCCGCCGATCGGGACCGTGGCGCCCGGGTTGGTGACACCGGCGTTGCTGGTGCCGGCCAGCGGCGCGGTGCCCACGGCGCCCTCGACGTTGTCGGTGATGCCGGCTTCCAGCGCGTCGGAGGTCTTCGCCCGCTGCATGGCCTCCATGCGGGGCTTGTTCTCCACGGCGAGCAGCCGCGCGCCGCGGCGGTGCATCTTCGCGTAGAGACGGGAGTCGGCGGTGTGCGACTGGCCGAGGAGGTGGGAGGACGACTGGGTGGGCAGTGCCGCGCCGCCCGCGCCGAGCGCCTCACGGAATCCGCCGGTCAGACCGACCTGTGTGGTGGCCTCCTGCTGGGCCTGGCCGGGGGCGGTGCCGACGCCGGTGAGGGAGGTCTGGTGGGCCATGCGTACGCGGCTCGCGAGGTGGGCGCCGGTGTGCCGGCTGCCGAGGTCGCCGTCGCCGAGGCCGTCGGCGCGGGCGGTGGCGATGGTCAGGGCGTCGTGCACGTTGCCGGCGCCGCGGATGTCCACGGCCAGGATGCCGGAGCCGATGGTGTCGTCGAAGGGCAGCACGTCCGGGTCGGGGCTGCCGCCGGGGTTCCCGGCGGCGGAGGTGCGCCAGGCGGCGATGCCCTCGGGGCGGGCCTGGGCGGCGGTCAGTACGCGTACCGCGCGCTCGGGTTCCGGTATGTCCTGCTCGGTGAGCGCGCCGTCGGACCCGTCGCCGTCCGGGGTGAGCAGGCTGGCGGGGAGCACCTCGCTGAGCGTGCCGACGTCGACGTTGGAGACGCCGGGGGTGAGCGCGTCGCCGGTCGAGTCCGTCATGGTGACGGTGAGGGCGTAGCCGGTGATGATCTCGGCGTGCGCCTGGGTGGTGGCGATGTTCGGCATCGCGGTGGTGCCGGCGGTCTGGGTCCTGACGCTGTTCCGCTGCTTGGCGGCGGTGCCCTGGAGCGAGGGGTTGGCGATGAGGACGCCGTCCTCGGCGGCGCGCTGGCCGCCGCTGAGCGTCACGTCGGCGCCGCGGTCCTGTGAGGTGCCGGCGGCGTCGTCGCGGGCGGTGGTGCGGTAGTCCTCCAGCTCGTAACCGGTGCGCAGCCGGTCCACGGTGGTGGTGATCGGTGTCAGTTTGAACTGCAGTTGTCCGGGGCTGCCGTTGACGGGCAGGTGGAACATGTTCGACCAGGTGCGGTAGCGGACCGGCAGGGTCATGCCGTCGGTCGTCAGCTCGTGCAGGTGCGCGGCGAGGAAGTCCGGGGAGAGGCGTTGGAGGACCTGTTCCCGGTCGTGCGAGGGCACCCCGATCCGCGTCAGCTGCTGGATCAGGGGTCGTGCCGCGGGACTTGCGTCGAGCTGGCCGCTGGGGTGGGTGGGGAAGCGGCGGAACCGCAGGTAGGGGGGCACCCGGTAGCCGCGGCCGAGGTTGTGCGGGGTCTTGTCGCCCAGGCCGTCCGGGGCGAGGCCCGCCTCGATGACGTCCTGCATCGGCAGGTGGAACATGACCGCGTCGCGGATGCGCTGGAGGGCGGCGGCTGCCCTGCGCGGGGCGAGGCTGTTGCCCAGGCGGTCGGATACGCGTCCGGCCGCGGAGCTGAGGCCGGCCCCGGCGCGGGTGCCGATCGCGCCCATCGCGGCCGTCCACCGGTCCCGTACGGCGATGGTCTCGGCTGTGTCGGCGACCACCAGGTACATCCGGCCGGCGTAGGAGAAGGTGGTGTTGCGTCCCCTGGTGAGGGTCTGCGAGACGCTGCGGCCCTTGCCCCAGGCGTACTGCAGGGCGGCCGAGTAGGAGCCGACCACCGCGGGGCCGCCGGGGGCCTGCTGCAGGGGTGTGTCGCCGCCCTGGAGGCCGAGGGTGGTGCGCGAGACGGTGCTGGCGCTGCCGTTGACGCGGTGTTCGTTGCCGACGGTCGTCTCGGAGCTGGCCGGCTTGGGGTCGCTCCTGACCCGGAAGTTGCTCAGCTCGCCGCGGACCACGCCCTTGAGGTAGTGGGTGCTGAACGGTCCGGCGCCGTTCAGTCCCGCGACACGGGAGCCGAACGGGCCGAGGTACTGGCCGAGTTGGCCGGCCACGCTGAGGTTGGCCATCGCGCGGCGCAGTGCGGTGCGTACCGGGGCGCCGGGCGCGCTGACGTGCCAGGAGGTGCCGGAGGCGCGGTCGGCGGTGTCCTGCATGAGCTGCTGGCGCTGCGGGCCGCCTTCGGCGCTGAGCACCACGTGCGGGGCGCGCAGCAGTTTCTTGGTGAGCTGCTGGTCGGCGGACTCCGCAGCGGGCAACGGGCGTGTGCCGTCGATGAGTTGGTCCGCCGCGTCGGCGGAGAGCTGTGTCGGGGCGGGCGTGGTCGCGGTCGTGGCGGCGGGTGCCGTACCGGTCGATGCCGTACCGGTCGGGGGTGGGTCGGCCGGGGCGTAACGGTCGGAGCCGTGTGCCGCGGGTACGGCCAACTCCACCCGGCCGACGGTCTCGCTGCCCCGGGTGAACAGGGGCCGTTCCTCGACCTTGCTGACGAAGACGCCCGCGCCGAGCAGGCCGACCGAGGCGAGCCTCGCCCAGCCGCGCGGGCGGCGGTGGCCCTCGAAGGTGGCGCCCAGTTCCACCTGGTAGCTGTAGAGGTCGGCGCCGGTCTGGAACATCAGGTGGTCGTGGACGACCGCGACCGTGTTCCTGGTGGCCTTCTGGTCGGTCCGTCCGTGCCGCAGGCCGACGGCCACGCTGCCTGCCTGGCGCGGCAGCCCCACCTCGGGCACCTTGTCGTGGTCGCGCGGTCCGACGCCCATCTCGACACCGCCGGACAGGGTGACGGACGCCTGCTCCCCCTGGCCGGAGACCTCGGTGCCGATCACCGCGTTGCGCAGCGAGCGCTCGCTCATGGTGGTCTCGAACCGCCGGTCGGTCAGCCGCGCCTTGAGTACGAGGGTGTGGTGGCCGCGGCGTACCTTGCCGTCCTCGGTGAGGGTGACGGGCACACCCGTGGTGGACAGGTCGTCCAGGCTCTGCGACAGGCTGGGCCGGTTCAGCGCCTCGCGCACCTGGCGGTCGTTGTGCAGCGCGGTCCGCATGCGCCCGTCGCCGTACCAGAACTTGGCCAGCCGCGGATGCCGCAGCATGAACGGTGGCACGAACAGCGACGGGTACGACTGGTGCAGCGTGTCCAGGACCGCGTCCGTGAACGCGTGCATGGGGTCCTGGGGGGCGGGCGGCGGCGGTGTCTGGTTCTGGGTCGGCTGCTGGGACTGGGTCTGGGTCTGACCGGACGGCTGTACTTGGGTCAGGGGCTGGGACTGGGTCTGGACCGGCGGCGGAGGCGGGGTCTGCGACTGCGTCTGGGTCTGCGGGGGCGCGACGGGGCGGAAGCCCTCGGCACGGACCTGCCCGCTGAGGTGGACCGGGTCCTCCCGGGTGAGGTACCACGGCACCGGCGGCTCGGCGTCCGGGTTGGGGCCCGCCTGGCCGGGCGTACGGCTGTCCCAGCCCGCGAGGCGGCGCGCGTCCTGGGTGGAGATCCAGTCCAGGCTGACCACCCGCACCGGCCGGGCGGCGGACGCCGGTTCGCCGGGCTTGCGCACCATCAGGGTGCGCTCCACCCGGTAGAGCGCGACCGGGTGGTTACGGACCCGGCCGGTGGTCTTCCGCGCCGCGTCGACGCCGAGGTAGTGGCCACGCCCGGTGGACAGGTCCGCGCGGACGAGGGGGCCGCCCTGGAGGCGTACGTCGGTCTCCGGGCCGGCGAGGGTGTAGTTGGGCCCCGCGGTGATCTGGACGCCCAGCCGGGTGTCGCGGACGTGCCCGCGCTCGTTCTGGTACGTGGTCTGGGTGAGGTCGCGCAGTTCCGCCTTGACCGACTCGGTGACCAGGGTGGCCCGGTGCGGCACCGAACGCTCCACGATCAGGTGCCCCAGCGGGTGCTGTCCGCTGCCCCGGGTCAGCTCGGGCCCCGTGACCGGTCCGGAGAACCGGCCGAACAGCGCGAGGAGACGCCCCGGCCGGACGTACGAGACCAGGGTGCGGTGCGCCGAACTCCCGGGCCGGGCGCCGGAGATGGCGATCGCCATGTCCTCCGGGGAGTCCGTCAGGTGCAGGGCGGTGGTGTCGGTCATCCGCGGCTCGATCCCGTCCGGGAACGTGAGCGTCTTCGGTGCCCGCTGCGGCCCCGTGTAGGGCACGGTGAGGTCGTCCGGCAGCCGCCAGCTCAGCCCGTCGCGCATCGCGAACTGCGCGCTGTGGACCTGGGTGCGCTGCCAACTCGATGTCGGCAGCGGAGTGGCCGGGGTGGCGGTCGAGGTGGTGGTGCTCGGGGTGGCGGTCGTGGTGGTGGTGCTCGGGGTGGCGGTCGTCGTCGGGGCGGTGGGGGGCGGGGGCGTCTTCGGCCCCTCGGTGACGCGGTCCACCCGTACCCGGTAGTGGACGTCGTCCAGATGCAGGTGCGAGCCCTCCCAGTTGCGCCACTCGGACTGGTTGTACGCCTGGGTGCCCTGCGCGTAGTCGGTCCGGCGCGTCCAGCCCAGCGAGAAACCGATCTTCAGCAGCCAGTTGAGCGGAGGCCCCATGCTCAGACCGCCGGCGATCCGGCGCCCGAAGCCGACGCTGCGCCCGCCGCCCGTACCGGCCTGGCCACGCCGCATGGTGTCCACCCTGACGGTGGCGTCGCCCACGTTGGAGAAGCGCTCCCAGCGGTGGTACGGGATGGCCTCGACCGTCATCTCGTGGCCGACCCCGGACTTCTCGCGGCCGACGAAGCGCGCTCCGCGCGGGGCGGTGAAGGCGTCGGGCTGCTGGGTCAGCAGCCGCAGCAGCTCCGCCTCGTCGAACTGGGAGCGCAGCTTCGCCGGAAGCTTGCTCAGGATCTCCTCGGCGACCTGCTCGGGCGAGCGGAGGGTGGTCTTGCCCAGGCCGGTGAAGAGTCCGGTCCGGGGACGGGGCGGGGTCTTCCCGCTCTTGCCGGTCCTGCCGGTCCTGCCGGTCTTGCCGCCGGGCGGCGTGCCGTCGCCGGGGTCCGCACCCGGGTCGATCAGGACCGTGGGCAGGCGGCTGCCGTCCTCGAAGGTGACGGTCTGCGGCGCCGGGCCGGGCAACCAGGCGTCCGGGCCCGTCAGCAGCCGTGCCGGACGGTGCCGTTCGAGCTGGGTCTCCAGCGGCACCGGGTCGCCCCGGTCCGGGGTCTCGGGCGCGGGACTGTCGAGGTCGGTGACCCCGCCCATGCTGCGCAGCCACTCCCCGAAGACCCCGTCGGCGCCCAGGTCCTCGGTGACAGGGTCCTGCGTGGCCAGGTCCTTGGTCGCGTCCGCGTCCGGTTCGGGGGTGGCCGAATCCGGTACGGGGGTGAGCGGCGCCGAGGCCGGGACCAGCGCGTCGAAGTGGTCGGTGCCGTTGTAGGACAGGTGCAGGGTGCCGCCCTGGCCTCCCGGGTTGAGGGGGTTGACGAAGGTGGTCCCCGGCAACCGCGGGTCGGGCTGGACGAGCCGCAGGTCCAGGTCGAGGGTGTGGGCCAGCGCTTCCGGAAGCAGGTCGGCGAAGGGCGAGGCCCACAGGTCGGAGAGTTCGGCCGCCGCGGCGACCAGCCCCCTGGCGCCGAGGCGGCGCGCGTCGGCGGGGGTGGGCGCCACGGCGGCGAGCTGCGGGTAGTCGCTCTCGGCGATGATCCGCTGCCACTCGGCGGTGTCGGCGCCGGTGACGACGTCCTGCGCGACCCGGTTCCACCGCTGGGTGATGCGGTCGCGTTCCGCTGTGTTCTGCACCCCGGCGAGGGCGCGCATCCGCAGGTCGTCCACCACGGAGAACACCGGGTCCGGGATCGCGCGGGTCATGTTGTCGCCCAGTTCGGTACCGGTGATCCGGTCACGCAACCGGGTGCGCAGCCCGGCGACGTTCCGTGCGGCCCACGCGGGCGGGACGGTCTGGCTGCGCGCGCTGTCGAGCGCCGCCCGGAAGAGGCAGTTCCCGCCGCCCGGGGTGGCCAGCCGCCGGAAGGCGAGGCCGCTCGCGCGCACGATGCCCACCGAACCGGTCTTGTTCTTGCTGAGGAGGGCCAGGTCCTCGGCGAGGCTCTCCGGGCGGCTCGGCGTGGGCGCCAGATCGGGTCTGCGGCGGGCGAGTTCGGCGGTGTCCTCGGCACTCAGGTTCAGCTCGGACAGCGGCAGCGGGGTGCCGGCGAGCGACCAGGTGATCTGCGCGGCGGGCGCGTAGGACAGTCCGCGTACGTCCTCCGGCGAGACCATGGTGGTGGGCGGGAGAGCGGGCGGCGGCGGGGGCAGCAGGGTGTCGAGCGTGGTGTCGGGCCCGGCGTTGGCACGCAACTCGGCCGCGGCACGCAGGAATTCGGTGTACTGCTCGACGGTGGGGTCGGCCGCGGGATCGGCGCCGGTGTCGGCTGAGGCACCGGCACCGGTGTCACCTGTGGCACCGCGCCGGTCGACGGTCATCCGGCGCAGCAGGTCCGGAGTCATGCGGCCGTCACCGTAGCGGGCGGCGGTGTCCGGGCCGGCCCAGCGCAGGTTGTCCACGAAGGCGAGTCCGGCGAGCAACTCCCGGTTCTCCGGCCGCTGTTCGGCGTCCGGGCCGAGCGCGCCGCGCAGAGTGCGGATCTGCTGCAGGGTACGGGCCCTGGCGAAGGCGTCGGCCGGTCCCGGGCCCGCGTGCAGTCCGGCGTCACGGGCCAGGTCGTCCAGGTCGGTGCCGCTGGGCTCCGGGGTGAAGAGCCGCCACGCTCCCGGTCCGTCGGGGCCCTCGGTGAGCACGGCGCGGACGTTGCCGTCGGCGTCCCGGGCGGTGCCCACCTCGGTGGTCGGCGCGTACACCTGGCGCCCGGTGCGGTTCGCCACGTGCTGCGCCACGGGCAGTCCCGCGATCTCGGGCTGGCGCCCGGTCTCGCAGGAGTACAGCACCAGCGGCCGGTCCTCATCGCCGTCCTGCGCCCAGGAGTTGAGCACCTCACCGAACTGCACACCGCTGACCTTCACGGTGGGGTGGGCCGCGTCGTCGGTACCGAGGGTGACGGTACGAGGGGTGGCGTGTCCCACGAAGTAGTCGGCGCCGCGCTCGGTGCCCGAGCCGGGCAGCGCGGTCGGCGGGCCGGTGAACACGGTACGGCGGACCGGCGGGTCCCCGGCGGTCTCCGGAGTCGGGGAGACGGAGGTGGTGCGCACACCCCGGAAGGTGTCCTGGCCGAGCAGCTCGCGACGCGCCGCACTGTGCGCCGTGCCGTCCTCGGCAGGGCCCTGCGAGATGGTCAACGTCTGTACGGCACGGCCCGGTTGCGGCTTCACCGTCGAGTTCGGCACCAGGCGGCGCAGCTGTGCGACGGGGACGGTGTGGCCGTCCAGGGTGGTGACGGCCTGCCCGCTCGTGGGCCGGACGACGATCCGCCCGGTGGGCGGGGGTGTCGCGGAGGGCGTCACGGGCAGCGCCACCGGGGGTGTCGCGGGGGTGCTGTCCGATGTGTCGGGTGACAGGTCGGCCGGCGTGGTGGGGGAAGGCGGCGGGGTGCCGCCGTCGCCGGGCCCGCGTCCGCCGCCGAGGTCGGAGGTCCGGCCCCCGGTCGCGTCGCTGTCGCCCGACTCCAGGTGCAGGTCGGTGGCCGTCTCGCTCCAGGGACGGGAGAGGGTGGCCAGCTTGGCCGTGACGGGGGCGGCGGTGTCCGTGGGGGTCGGACCGACTCCGGTGCCGTTCAGGCCCGTCGTCACGTCCGAGACCAGTTTCGGGCGCGGGGCGGGGGCCGGGTCGCTGTCGGTCTTCACCTCGGCCTGCGGGGCGGGGCCGGAGGTCGTGGCGGGGGTATGGCCGAAGGCGTCGGCAAGCGGCAGCAGCACGTTCGCACCGGGGAAGTCGGTGTCCGAGGTGACGGCGGTGTCCGCGGTGCCGTCCGTCGTCATGGCGGGCGGTGGCCCGGCGAGCGGGCGGGCCCGGACCGGGGCGCCCGGCCCCTCCCGGGTCAGCTCGACGGCGGCGCGTACCGGACGGCCCGATCCGTCCGGCGCGACCGCGGGACCGAGCACCACGGCCCGGTCGACCCCGGCACCGTCCAGCAGCTCGGCCGCCTCCGGGGACCCCTCCCCCGGCGGCGGCACCTCCGAGACCACGATCGTCAGCGGCGGCGCCTTGGTGACCTCGGGATTCGTGACGGCGGCGGGCCCCGCCTTCACGTCGCTCGGGCCGCCGGTGTCACGTACGTCGGCGGTGTCACGTACGTCGGCCGCGTCACGTACATCGGCGATGTCACGTACGTCGCCCGTATCGGCGTACGAGCCGGTGGTGTTCACCTTCGGGGGCGCTGCGCCGGTGTCCGTGTCCGGCACGGAAGTGCTGTCGACGGAGTCCGACGTGACGGCATTCTCAGCGGAGTCGACTGTCTCCAGGGAGATGGTGCTGTCCGGGGAGACAGTGGTCTGCGGCTCTGTCGTCGTCTCCGACGACGAGGTCTCCGAGGTCTGCGCGGTGTCATCGGTCGTGGTCTGCGAACCGTCCGCCGGGTTCGTGAGGTCCAGGTCGCTGGAGTCCTGGGACTGCGTCTCCGAGGAGGTCGAGGAATTCGAGGAGGACTGGTTGGTTCCGGCGGCGGGGGCGCCACCCGGCCGAGCACCTGTGTTCGTGCCGGTGTTCGTACCCGTGCCCGTGCCGGTGTTCGTGCCGGTGCCGGTGCCGGTGTTCGTGCCCGTGCCCGTGTTCGTACCCGTGCCGGTGTTCGTCGCAGCCGAGTTGGTCAGGCCGTTGGACGGGACAGGGCCGCCGTTCGTCTGCTCGGAGCCCACGTCCGGATTGCCCTGCGCGACCTCGGAACCACCGGGCTCGGGAACGGAGTTGACCGAGGAGTCGTTGCCGAACCCGTCCGTCGTGAGCGGGTTGTCCACCGTGACGGGTGTGCCGAAGCTGTCGAGTGCGCGGCGGACCTCGTCGGCGTCGATCTGGGCGGCGGGGCTGTTCCCGGCCGGGACCACCCGGACCTCGGGCAGCTGCGAGAGGTTGCTGTGCAGGTTGTCGCGGACGCCGATCTCGGTGCTGCCGGGCTGCTGGGAGCCGCGCAGTTCGGCCAGATCGCGCAGGGCCTGCTCGCGGACCTCGGCGGGCCCGTTGTGGACCTGCTGCCACAGCTCGTTCTCCGCCGCGGTCACGGGCATCGGACCCGGCGTGTACGCCGGCGGGTTCACGCCGACGTACGGGGGCGGCTCGCCGACCGAGTAGGGCGGAGGCAGGTCGGTCCCGGTGTAGTCCCCGGTGAAGTCGCCCGTGCCGGTGTTCTGTTGGGAGACCACCGGGGGCGCGTTGCGCGTGGACCCGCCGCCCGAAGAGCTCGACGAGTTCGTGGAGTTCGACCCCGAGGAACCCGACGTGTCCGTGTTCGAGGGGCCGTCGGCGCTGTCGGAGTCGCCACGGGTGCGCGTGGAGCCGTCGGAGTCCCGGGTGTCGGTGTCCGCGCTGCCGCCGGAGACGGTGGGCGGCTGGTTGCGCAACTTCTCGATGGTGTTGCGCAGTTCGGCGCCGCTGTTGATGGCGGTGGACGACAGACCGCCCTCGGCCAGGCTGCTGACGCCCGCGCCGACGAACGTCGACCAGCTGGTGGACCAGTCGCCGTCGAAGGCGCCCTTGATCAGGATCTCCGCGAGGCCCTCACCGGCGCCGGCGGCCAGGAAGTCGGCGGTGCCCTTGAGGCCGTAGTGCCCGGCGAGCGCGCCCGGCCGGTCGGCGTTGTGCTTCAGGATCTGGTTGTTGCGCCACAGGCTGGTGTTGTTCTTGAAGGAGTTCGGGTTGAACCGGAACGAGAACGAGTTCTTGTTCGCGAGGTTGGGACTGTTCAGGTTCGGGTTGGGACCTGGGCTGTTGGTCGGCGGAGGGTCGTTCTTGGAGCCGGGGCCGGGACCGGGGTCGGGGTTCGGCTTGGGGTTCGGCCCGTTGTTGTTGTAGTCGAGCTTCGGGGGGTTCTTGAAGTTGGGACCGTTCTTGAAGTCGAGATCCGGTCCTTTCTTCAGGAAGTTGCTGTCGAAGGCCTTGACGATGTCCTTCGCGAACTTGTCGAAGATGCTGGTGAAAAAGCCCGCCGCGGCGCCGAACGCGGCGGACTTGAGGATGTCGTTCCAGTCGAAGCCGTCGGGGCGGCGGCCGTTCGGGGCGAAGTTCATCATCGCGAGGCGCACCGCGAAGGTGGTGAACGCCTCGGCGAACGCCTCGGTCAGCGAGGGCGCCAGGTGCAGCCGCTGGAGCAGGTGCGTGAGCGTGGTGAGGATCATGAACCGGCTGCGCAGCTTGGCCATCATGATCTGGCTGGCGGAGGCGCCGCCGGTGAAGAAGGACATCGCCAGATAGATGGCGATCTCGATGAGCAGCCGGATGACCTCGGCGATGACCTGCCACTTGGACTCCATGATGTCCATGGAGGTCTTGCGCCGGCCCTCGGCGATCTTGTCGAGCTGCTCGGAGAACTCGCGCAGATAGTTCTTGCCGCCGTCGTCGATGAGCATGCCCATCGCCTTGGCGTACGACTTCGAGAGGTCGTCGGGCATGACCTGGGCGATGTCGTGGATCGACTTCTCGATCAGCGAGGACATCCTGTTGAGCTTGCGGCCCAGGCCTGAGTACGGCTGGCGGCTCTCGAAGGCGAGGTCCTCGTCGGCGTCGATGAGCTTCTCACCGGTGAGGATGAAGAGCATCGCGTTGACCTCGGGCGAGGCCATCATGCTCATCGGGCGCCACCCCGGACGTCATGCGGGCATGACGGGACGGCCGCTCCCGGCACGAGGCGGGAGCGGCCGACGGCGCGCGGATCAGCGGCGGCCATGCCCGCCCGGGCCGTTGCCGTCCAGCCCGTTGGTGTCGAGCTCACGGTTGTTCTGCTCGATCGCCTCGATGTTGCCGTCACGGGTGGTCTTCATCAGCCGGACCTGGCTCACCGTGGCGTCCGTGATGCCCACCAGGGCGTCACGGATGGACATCATGGTCTCCTTGGTGGTCTGCCGCTCCTTCTGCTCCTGCGGCTTGGCCTTCTCGGCGAAGTCGCCCTCCGTGCCGGGCCACTTGACGGTGGGGGCCAGCTCGTCGAGGAACTCCTCGGTCATGCTCCTCGCCAGGGTGCCGATCTCCTCCAGCTGCCCCGCGAGGGCCTCGATGCGCTGCGGGTCTACGTAGTACCGCTGTCCCATCGTCAGTCCTCCCCGTCGTCGCCGAGCGCGTCCCGCCAGGCAGGGGTGGCCTGGCCGTCGCGCGCCGTGTCCTCGTCGTCCTCCTGCAGCACCGCGGGACCGAAGATCTTCTCCCAGTCCAGCTCGAAGCCCTTCAGCTCCGGCACGTCACTGCTGGGCTCGGCGAAGGGTGCCATCGCCTTCATCACGTGCTTGTTCATCTTCAGGCGTGCCGCGTTCGCCGCTTCGAGGACGCTCGCGGACAGCTCCTGGTGGGACATGTCCCGGTACTTGTTCTCCAGGAACTCGATCCCGGTCAGTTCACCCTGCGGGCCCACGGTGGCGCGCACCGCGCGGTCGGAGGAGAGCACGGCGAACGACGCCTGGCGCAGCTCGCGCTCGGTGCGCGCGACCGCCTCCTGGGCAGCCTGGAGTTCGGCCATGGCCTTCTCCAGCCGCTTCTCCAGCGGTTCCGTCACGACCGCCCCGCCCTTCTCGTCGGCAACTGCCCTGCTGATCTTGCCTGGTGAGGGCCGCTTCGCGGAAGTCCGGGAGGGGTGGGATTCGTCTCTCCCCTGTTCCCGCCGTGGCCGGACCGGGCCCCGCCGTGGCCGCGCCGGACCCCCACCGTGCTCACCGCCCGATCACGGCCGGTGTGCCGCCCTCCTCGGTGCCCCACACGTCCGCGTCCTCCTCCAGGTAGTCGGAGCTGGTGGCCCTGCGGCCCGGCTCCGACTCCTCCTCGGAGGACTCGCCGGCGCCGCCGGTGGTGTTGACCCGGGAGGCCGGGGCCAGGAAGGTGTCGCTGTCCTCCTGCCGGTTCCACGGGTTGCGCCTGCGGCGGTTGCGGCGCTCGCTCTCCTCGGCCGCGTCGACCAGGACGGAACGCACCCGCTCGCCGTTGCCCTTCTCGGCGCCGCCGCCCATGCCGCCCGCGCCGCCCATCGGCATACCGGGGCTGCCCGGTGTCCCGGGGGCGCCGGGGGTCCCGGCCGAGGCCGCCGCGGTGGTGGCGGCGAGCGGGGAGGCCGCGCTGTCCGAGAGGGGGGCGACCCCGGACGAGCTGAAGTCCGAGGACAGGCCGTCCGACCCGTTGAGGCCGCCGCCGGTCGACCCGAGGCCCGTACTGCCGCCGCCGAGGTTCAGCTCGGAGAGCGGCACGTCCCGGGAGGTGGTGCCGCCGCCCCCGCCCCCGATGCCGTCGAGGTCTCCGAGGCCGTTGAGGTCTCCGAGGCCGTCGAGGACGCTCGACCTGTCGTTGTTCCCGTTCGTGTTGAGGTCGTGCAGGTCGACCCGCTCGGTGTTGCCCTGCGCGTCGGTGACGGTGGCGATGCCGGTGTCCGGGTCGATGACCTGCTTGCTGCCGTCCGGGAAGGTGGTGGTCAGCTGACCGTTGTCCAGACTGGTGACGGAGCCGTCCGGGTTGGTGAAGCTCGCACCGTGGGTCAGGTCGGTGGTCGTGGTGGTGCCGTCCGCGTTCGTGGTGGTCAGCAGCCCGTTGTCCGGGTCGAACGAGCTCTCGCTGCCGTCCGCGAACGTGGTGGTGAAGTCGCCCGCGTCGTCGAGTTCGACGTTGCCACCGGTCGGGGTCTCCAGCCCGTTCTGATCGCCGTTGAGGTCCCCGAGGTTGCCCAGGTCGTCGATCGACTCGGTGGTGATGTCGTTCAGGTCGCTCAGGTCGTTCAGGTCGTTCAGGCTGTTCTGGCTGTTGAGGTCGCCCAGGTTGCCGAGGTTCTCGGTGGTCGTCTTGCCGTCCGGGTCGACGGTGGTCGCCTGGCCGGTCGTGGGGTCGACGGTCTGGGTGGTGCCGTCCGGGAACGTGGTCGTCAGTTTCCCGTCGTCACCCATCGACGTCACCGAACCGTCCGGGTTCGTCACCTTCAGACCGTCACCCAGATCCTGCGTGGTGACATTGCCGTCCGGCGACGTGGTGGTCAGCGTCCCGGTGTCGGGGTCGAACGAGGTGCTGCTGCCGTCCGGGAAGTCGGTCGTCAGGTCACCCGCGTTGTTCAGCTGGGTGTTGGAGCCGGTCGGGCCGTCGAGCACCCCGTCGCCGTTGGCGCTGCCGTTGAGGTCGGTGAGGCTGCCCAGGTCGGTCGTCGTGGTCGTGCCGTCCGGGTTGGTGGTGATCGCCTGCCCGGTCGTGGGGTCGACGGTCTGGGTGGTGCCGTCCGGGAACGTGGTCGTCAGTTTCCCGTCGTCACCCATCGACGTCACCGAACCGTCCGGGTTCGTCACCTTCAGACCGTCACCCAGATCCTGCGTGGTGACATTGCCGTCCGGTGACGTGGTGGTCAGCGTCCCGGTGTCGGGGTCGAACGAGGTGGTGGTGCCGTCCGGGAAGTCGGTGGTGAGCTTGCCGCCGTCGGCCTGGGTGTTGCCGCCGGTCGGGGTCTTCAGGGAGTTCAGCGAGCCGAGGTTGCCGAGGTTCGAGGTGATCGGCCCCAGGTCGGTCTCGCCGTTGCCGTTGCCCTCGCCGTTCCCGTTGCCGTTGATTCCGTCGAGGTCGCCGAGGCTCTCCGTGGTGACCGGATTGTTCTGGTTCAGCAGGTCGTCGAGGCTGTCGAGGTTCTGCTGGTTGGCCGGATTGTTGGGGTCGTTGATGCCTCCGAGGCTCTCCTGCACCTCCTTGGCCTGCTCCTCGGCCTCGCGTTTGGCCTCTTCCTGCTCGCGCTTCTGCTCCTCGCGGAGTTCGTCCGCGTACTTCTTGTCCTCGTCGCGCTGCTGGTTCTGCTCGTTGCGCAGTTCCTCGGCCTCGCGCTTGGCCTCCTCCTGCTCCGCCTTCTGCTCGTTGCGGAGTTCCTCCTGGTACTTCTTGTCCTCCTCGCGCTGCTTGTTCGCCTCCTCCCGCAGCTCGTCCTGGTACTTCTTGTCCTCCTCGCGCTGCTCCTCCTGCTCCTTACGGAGTTCCTCCTGGTACTTCTTGTCCTCCTCGCGCTGCCGGTTCTGCTCCTCCCGCAGCTCGTCCTGGTACTTCTTGTTCTCCTCGTTCTGCCTCTTGATCTCCTCCTTCTCCTCCTCGGCCTTCTTCTCCTCGTACTCCTCCGAGGCCGTGCTGGTCGACTTCGGCTTGGGCACGTTGTCCGCGAAGTCCTCGCCGAGTTCGAGGAAGTGGTTGTTCAGGTTCGACTGCACCGTGGCGGCGGGCTTGCTCAGGTAGTCCTCGACGCCCTGGCTCCAGACCTTGACCGCCTTGTCACCGACCTTGGCCCAGTTGGCGATGTCGGTCAGGTCGCCGTACTCGGGGTGCGTCTGGGTGAAGCCGCCCTGCGGGCTGTGCCGGACGGTGGTGGTGTAGCGGTTGCTGGTGGACGTGATGTTCGTCTTGGCGACGTTGTTCGCGTCCACCCACTGGGCGAGGTCGTCCAGGACGTAGCGCAGCACCTGGTGCGGGTCGTAGTACGGGGACTTCGCCCAGGCCAGCCAGGCCTCCAGCAGCTTGCTGGCGGAGTCCTCCAGGTACTTGCGGCCGAGCGACAGGGCGCGCGAGTACACCGTGTTGCCGGTGCCGGTCTCGTCGCCGGTGCCGGCCGAGGAGTCGAAGGTCTCGATGTAGGCGTCGTAGTTCTCGCGGATCTTCTTCAGCAGGCTGCGGAAGACTTCCGCGGCTTCGCCCTTCCAGCTGGCGTCGTCCTTGCTGAAACGGTCCTCCCAGTCCTTCAGGACCACCTGGTGGTCCCGGAAGAACTTGGCGGCGTAGTCGAAGGACTCGCCCGTCCGGTTGAAGGAGTTCAGGTCCACCGCTTCGCTGCCGCCCACGCTCAGATTGCTGAACCGGGCGTTCTGGGTGCCGCCCCTCAGCAGCTCCAGGAGCGCCGTCCGCGGCCCGTTCATGTACCGGGCGAGCGGGATGGTGGACATCTTGTCCTTGTTGTAGTCCGTGAACTCGTTGCCCTCACGGACCTGCGCGTCATTGACGTTGTCGGAGCCGGGACCGGCGAAGATGATCTCCTCGCCGGCCTTCACGCGGCCCTCGAACACGATCCGGGCCTGCATGATCTTCGTCTTCTTGCCGCCGTCGAAGAAGAAGATGTCGTAGTCCTCGCCGGTGTTGGTCAGGAACCCGGAGTCCTTGACCATCAGGCTGAGGCTGCGCTCCTTGATGTCCATCCGGAAGAGCTTGCCGCCGTGGTCGGAGCGGAGCGTGTCGAAAATGGTGCTGCGGTCCGGCACCGGATAACCGGTGATGTGTTTGACCAGGGTGGCCCAGACGTCACTCGACGGGTCGCCGGCGTTGTCGAACTTGTCGAGGTTGGTGCCGGAGTTGGGGTCGTAGCGATCGGCCACCGGGCGCCCTTTCTGGTCGGTTGTCGTCCGCACCGGCA
Organism: Streptomyces dioscori; assembly: GCF_003024195.1. GTDB lineage: Bacteria > Actinomycetota > Actinomycetes > Streptomycetales > Streptomycetaceae > Streptomyces > Streptomyces dioscori. The sequence goes on along the minus strand of NZ_KZ679046.1, from coordinate 383,119 downwards.
CACCGTGTCTTCGTACGGGTGCGCGGGCGTGGGGGTCTTACGGAGCGCGCCGGCCGGTCGTGGCCACCGCCGGCACGGGCGGGGTCAGTCCTCGTCTTCTTCTTCCGTGCCGCCGGCCGTGAGGGTGTCGACCTCTTCGAACGTCTGCAGCAGGGTCTGCGCGTCGATCGCGTCCAGGTTCTTGTTCTTGGTCTTGTTGGCCTCCTCGATGGTGTCCGAGAGGGCTTCCTTCAGCTCTTTGAAGAGCTCCATCTGGTCGCCCAGCAGCTTGTCGATGGCCTCTGCGGTGGTGCGGACGCCCTCGATCAGCTTCGGTCCCGAGACCAGGGGCTCGGTGGCCATCTTGCCGATGCGCAGGAGCTGCTGGTTCTGGTCGAGGTTGTCCGGGGTGGTGTGCCCGTCGACGAGGTGGCCGAGCGGGCGGATGGTGGACCCGTCGCCCTCTTCGCGGTGCTTCTTGGCCGCCGTGTAGACCGGCTGTACCTCGTTGTCCCGGAAGTTCTCCATCTGCTTGAGGTCGAAATGCTTGACGTCGGCCTTTTCACCGGCCATGGGACGATCTCCTGCTGCTGGGTGCCGGACGGGGGTACGGGCGGCCCGGTGGGCCGGGTGGGGCGGTGGGTGCGGACGGCGGCCGGTCCGGCGGGCCCGGAGCCCGGGTCCGCCGGACCGGCCGCCGATCACACACCTACGGCGTCTGGCCCTTGCCCGCACCCCTCGGAACTGGCGGGGGACAGGCTCGGGCCGGACACGGCTCGGACCCTAGCGGGCCCGGACGTTGCCCCAGTTGTCGGCGCTCTTGCGCTCGTCACGGGAGTGGTTGTCGTGGATGGTGCGGATCAGCTCGCCGTTGTCGCCGAGGAGCCTGGCCATGTTCTTGGTGGCGTTGTCCCACTCCGCCTGGACCACGCGGTACTGCTCCTGGTCCGCGCCCTCCCAGGTGCTGACGAGCGGCTTCAGCTCGTCCTCCAGGTTGTTGAGGGTGTTGATGATCACCTGGGTCTGCTCCAGCAGTTCCTCGATGGCCTGCTGGACCTTGGGGTATTGCACATCGATGATGCCGTCGGCCATGACGTCTCCTCTCGAAGGCCGGGCGCCTGGCCCGGGAAGCTCACGAAGTCCGGCTCCACCGAAGGAAGCCGGTACCGCGGGTGGGTCAGCTCAGTGCTTCGAAGACGCCCTGGCTGGTCTTGCTGTTGAGAACCTCGGTCAGGTCCTGGTTCTCCTTCGCCAGGCGGTTGGCGGAGGTCACGTTCTCCTGCAGCGCGTCGATCATCGTGCTGATCTGGACGACGACCTTCTGCGCCTCGGTGTTCCAGCTGCGGAAGAGCTTCAGCAGTGCCTGGCCCTCGTCACCGCCGACTCCGGAACGCGCCGCGATCTCGGCGACGTTGTTCTGGGTCTTCTCGACCGCGTTGCGGGCCGACTCCAGAGAGGAGACGCCCCCCAAGCCCTTGGCATAGTCCGCTTTCCTTGCGGCGCTGTCCGCCATGTCACGCTCCCTTCGTTCAGGCGCGTCTCACGCACCGTTGCCCGCTGAGGCTAAAGAGAAAACAGGGTTCCGCGCAACGCGTGCAGGCAAGATGTGAGTAACAGCCGGTTCGGTAGAATTCGCCTGTATGGCAACGGAGTTGTGCGAACGTTGCAGCTGGATGAACGGGACGCGCGTAGTTCCGGGGATACAGCGCGTGAACAGCCCCCCGGACACCTGCGAAGCGGGCGGAAAGCGGGCACGCGAGGAGTCCGAACGGTCATGGAGAAGCGTCGCGTTCGGCATTGTGCACGTTCCCACGAGATTCTCCGGGGGCGGTCCGCCGAAATTTTTGAGCTTCTTTTGAGGTTACCCATTCGTATCCGAACGCCCTGGGCCTCCCCGCCCCGCGTCATCGGTGCCGAGTTCGGCCCGAATTTTTCCTTGTGCTCGTCCTTTTTCTTTTCCTTTTCCCCTGCGCGACACAGGTTCCCTGCCGCAATCGACGGGCGGCGTCAGCCTCGTGACGCGGCGCCCACCGTGCCCACCACGTCCGCCTTGCCGCCGCTCTCACGCTTCTCGGGCTCCTTGGCGGCTCCGCACGCGGGGGCGGTGGTCCTGGGTTCCGTGGCACCCGCGGCGGCGGCCGGATCGAGGTCCGCGCCGGTCGGGAAGGCCGCGAGCAGCGGCGCCGGGACCGAGCCGATGTCGGAGGCCTCGTAGCCGAGTGCCGCCAGCGATTCCTTGGCGGAGACGCGGTACTTCACGCCGTTCTCCGCCACCAGGTAGGTGGTCCCGGCGTGCGCGGCGCCGCTCGCGTGCAGGGCCCGGACCAGGGCGCCGTGCCCTGGACGTACGACCGTGGCCTCCGTGGGCACACAGGCCGGTTCCAGCGGCTGCGCGGTGCCCGCCGACACGGCGACCGGGCTCAGCTCGGTCAGCGGGACCAGGACCGACCTGATGCGTACGCCGCCGTTGTCGCCGTCCACCTGGGCGCAGAGCGCGCTGCCGCGCTCCGCGGACTGCGGAAGGGGCGGAGTGTCCGGCAGTTCGGCGGAGGCGGCGTCGGCCGCGTCCTTCGCCGCGTGCTCGCGCAGCGCGTCCGCGCCGACCGTGCGCACGTCGGGCGACTGTCCCTCGTAGGCGTCCTTCTGGGTGGCCGGGTCGCCCAGTACGAGGGCGGCGCCGAGCCGGGTCAGCGGTACCAGGCCGTCCTTGCGCAGCAGGTGGTAGGTGCTGCCGCCGCCGACCACGCTGACCTTGAACAGCTGGCCGACGCGGCTTGCCTCACCGCCCAGTTCGGGACCTTTCTCGCCGCGTCCCGGCACCGCGGGCGGCTTCAGGGCGGGGCCGGGGGCCAGCGCGTCGAGGAAGGCCGCGGAGACGGGCATCGGCTCCTCGGAGCCGTAGCCGAGGGCGGTGCGGGCGTCGGAGGCGCGGTCGAGCGGCAGCCTGCTGCCCCGCCACACCAGGTACTCGGTGTCGTCCGGGCCACTCACGAGCACCCCGCGGTCGCGGCCGATGCCGCGCGAGTCCAGCGGCATCCCGGCGGCCACGGTGGTGGCTCCGGGCTTGTCGACGCCGGTGGTGGCCACGACGCCTGAGGTGTTGGCCAGTGCGCCGTCGGGCCCGGTGACGCACATGTGCCAGGCGCCGTCGTCGAGCTGCCCGGCGGCCGGTACGGCGTCGGGGGCGCCGGGGATGCCGACCGGGGAGCCCACCGGGACGCCCTGCAGGGAGGGGGTGTGCACGTCGGCGGTCGCCAGGTCGTTGCCGCCGATCAGTTTCGCCGAGGCGTAGTTGCGTACCGGGTGCAGTACGCCGTCGGTGCCGGTCCACAGGTACCGGGCGCCGGTGTCGCGGTTGACCACCAGGTGTTCACCGTCGCGCCAGCCGTCGTTCCCGCCGGGGCGCAGCAGACCGTACACGGTGGCGCCCGCACCGATCAGGACGGTCACCAGGACGCCGAAGACCACTCCGCGGGTGGTGCGGCCCAGCGGGCTCTCCGGGGCGTCCGGGTCGGCCATCAGCAGGCCCGAGCTGAGCCTGCCCATCATGAAACTGTGGGCGTGTACCTGGTCTCTTTTGGACTGCACGGCCTCTCCTCAACTCCTTCTGCGTGCCGGGCGTGCGGGGGTGTTCAGCGGGTGTGCTCAGCCGAACAGGCCGCGCAGCCAGCCGAAGAGCCCCGCGGCCCAGAGGGCGAACGGCAGCAGCGCCACGGCGAGGCCGGTGTGCGCCAGTTCGGCCGCGCGGCCCCAGTACGGCAGCACCCGGCGGCCGGGCACCGTCCAGGCGGCGATCACGAGGGCGGCGGCGGCGCCGAGGAGCACCGCGAAGACGACCGCACGTCCGGTGCCCTCGTGGTCCGCCGCCCAGGCGCGGGCGAGCAGCAGCAGGCCGAGGACGCCGGGCACGGCCAGGGTCAGGCGCTGCGAGATGTGCACCAGTCCGCGGCAGTGCAGGAGCAGCAGCAGGGTCAGTGCGAGGGCCGTGAGCGTCTCGGGCAGGTTCGGCTGCTCGGTGAGGACGACCAGGGCGGCCAGGGCGATGACGCCGGTGGCGGCGAAGAGCGCGGTGACCCAGCGTCCGGCGAGCATGGTGCGCTCGGCGACCTCGTCGCCCGCGTAGGGCTCGATGCCTTCCTGGAGCTGGGCGGCGGAGGACGGCAGCGAGGGCAGTCGCATCCCGGCCAGTTTGAAGGCGAACGGCGCGACCGCTCCGGCGGCGAGCGCGACCACGGTGGCCACCAGCGCCACCGAGGCCTGCACGGCGAGGCCGGTGTAGCCGATGAGTCCGCCGGCGATCGCGGTGGCCACCGAGACCAGCGCGGTCGCGAACAGGGCCGGGGCGCCGACCGCGGTGGCGGCGAGCGCGAGGACCGCGCCGCCCGCGCCGGCGGCGCCCGCGGCGAGCAGCCGGGCGCCGATGACCTGCCGTGCGTCCGCGCCGGTCAGGTCGCCGCCGGGCAGCAGCCAGCCGGCCAGCGCCAGGCAGGGCGCGACCAGCAGGCCGAGCGCGGTCGCGGAGAGGCGGTCGCCGACGGCGCGGCTGGCCGAGCCGGCGCCCGCGAGCAGCAGCAGGCCGGTCACGGCCGCGTAGGCGACCCGGGAGAACCCGGAGTTGGGCGTGCCGGGCCACAGGACCAGCGCGAGGGCGGCCACCACGGTGGCCGCGGTGGTGCCCACCAGGAGCGCGCGGGCCGCTTCGGGGTGCCAGGTGTTCAGGCGCCGGCCGGCGGTGTCGGCTATGCCGTCCACGAGGTCGTCGAGGCGGGCCTCGGGCAGGGCTTCGGTGTGCGGGCGCAGATAGAGCACGGCGCCGTCGGAGAGGCCCGCGTGGGCGAGGGTGGTCTCCTCGTCGAGCGGTGCGTCGCCGAGCTGCTGGAGGACCCAGCCTGCGTGGTCGAGACCGGCTTCTTCCGCCTCTTCGCCGACGTAACGCAGCAGCGTGGGCAGCAGATCGGCGACCGGTACGTCGGCCGGCACGGCCAGATCGACGGAGACGCTCGGCGCACGTACGGTCAGGCGGCACAGTTCGGCCACAGCGCTGTCGGTCATCAGCGTAACTCTCGTCTTCCGTGGGGGCTTTGACAGGAGGACTTCCCCGGGGCAGTGGGAGGGCCTCCCCGGGAGAGGGATGTGCGAAGAGTACGGAAGGCCCGCGCGCGGTCGGGAACGGGGGTGCCGGGCCGGTGAATTTCGTCCGCGCGGACGGCGACCGCCCCTCCCGCGTGGACAGGTCGCGTTCCGTGAATGCAGACTACTGCCTACGCCCGCCGGATCGTGCTGCGGACCGGACTCATTGTCCGGTATGGAGTTGTCCAACACGGGAGTTGACCGTCCCCGCTATCCGCTCGAAACATTCACCCGGCGTTCCGCGCGTGACGCGGTACCGGAGAATGGACTCGGCGTGGTCTTTCCCGCTGCCGGATGTGCCGGTATTGGGTGCGGGCCGGAAAGCCAGTAAACCCGGAGGTTCTGTTCCTTGAGTGTCGTGCTGTTTCGCCGGCCGGCCCGCAGACGCGGACCGCAGATGCCCGAGGGGCAATTGACCCTTCAGGAGCCACCGGTCCTCGCCGAGACCGTCCCCGACACCTCGGCGATATGGACCTATTTGCCGATGGCGCTGATGTCGGTGTCGATGATGCTGATGTTCCTGCGCCCCGGCGGCGGGAACGGCGTCTTCATGTATCTGGCGATGGGCGTCATGGCGCTCTCCGCCGGTGCGATGCTGCTGGGGCAGCTGATGCGCCGCTCCAGCGAGCGCAAGCAGCGCCTGAAGGGCGAGCGCCGCGACTACCTCCGGTATCTGGCGCAGACCCGCAAGCGGGTCCGGTCCACCATCACGGAGCAGCAGCGCGCGCTCGCCTGGCGTCACCCCGACCCGGCCTCGCTGCGCTCACTGGCCCGCACGTCCCGGCTGTGGGAACGCCGCCCGGCCGACGAGGACTTCGGCGAGGCGCGGCTCGCGGTCGGTGAGCAGCAGCTCGCGCTGACCCTGCAGCCGGTCTCCACCCGCCCGGTGGAGGACCTCGAACCGCTGTGCGCGCACGCCCTGCGCCGTTTCATCCGCGCGTACTCCACCATCCCCGAACAGCCCCTCGGTCTCTATCTGCGCTCCTCGGCCCGTGTGCTGGTGCGCCCGGCGGAGGCTCCCGGCCAGCCGGCGCCCACCGAACCGGGCGTGCCCCCGCAGGGGGAGAGCGGCACGGCCGAGAGCGGCGTCCCGGCCGAGGGCCCCGGCGCCGAGGCCGTACGTGCTCTCGTGCGGGCCGCGCTCGCCCAGCTCGCGGTGTTCCACGCACCGGAGGAGCTGTGGATCGCGGTCTGTGTCAGTGACGATCGGCGGCCCGACTGGGAGTGGGTCAAGTGGCTGCCGCACGCGCTGCACCCGCACGAGGAGGACGGCGCGGGCCAGGTCCGCCGGATCACCGCCGAACTCACCGAGCTGGACGACCTGCTCGGCGCAGAGTTCGCCGAGCGGCCCGGCTTCGACGCGGATGCCCGCCCCGGCCGTGACGAGCCGTACACCGTGGTCGTCCTGGACGGTGTCAGTGTCCCCGAGGGCCATCGCTGGGAGGGGCAGGGCTACCGCAACGCCGTGGTCCTCGACGTCTCCGGGTCGCTGCGCTGGAAGCCCGGCCGCAACACGCTGCGGCTGACCGTCGGGCCGGAGCAGGTGAACCTGGTGCGCACCGACCGCAGCCGCAAGGAGCGTTCCGTGGCGCTCGGCCGCCCCGACCGGCTCGGGCCGCTCGGCGCGGAGTCGCTGGCCCGTCTGCTCACGGCCCGCCGGATCAGCCTGGGCACCGACATCTCGCAGCCGCTGGAGACCGATGTCGAGCTGACCACTCTGCTCGGCATCCCCGACCTGCACCGGCACGACCCGCAGACCCTCTTCAGCAAGCACATCGGCTCCGCCCGGCTGCGGGTGCCGGTGGCCGTCGGCGTGGACGGCCGCCCGGTGGAGCTGGACATCAAGGAGTCCGCGCAGGGCGGCATGGGCCCGCACGGCATGCTCATCGGCGCCACCGGCTCCGGCAAGAGCGAACTGCTGCGCACCCTGGTCCTCGGCCTCGCCCTGACCAACTCCTCCGAGACCCTCAACTTCGTCCTGGTCGACTTCAAGGGCGGCGCCACCTTCCTCGGCCTGGAGGAACTGCCGCACACCTCCGCAGTCATCACCAACCTCGCCGACGAGGTCGCCCTGGTGGAGCGTATGCAGGACGCCCTGCACGGTGAACTCATGCGCCGCCAGGAGCTGCTGCGCTCCGCGGGCAACTACACCTCGGCCCTGGAGTACGAGCGCGCCCGCGCCGCCGGGACCGACCTCGCACCGCTGCCCAGCCTGTTCGTGGTGGTCGACGAGTTCAGTGAACTGCTCTCGACGCACCGCGAGTTCATGGACCTGTTCGTGATGATCGGCCGCCTCGGCCGTTCACTCGGAGTCCATCTGCTGCTCGCCTCGCAGCGTCTGGACGAGGGCCGTATGCACCAGTTGGAGAGCCATCTCTCGTACCGCATCGGTCTGCGTACGTTCTCCGCGATGGAGAGCCGCGGTGTGCTCGGTGTACCGGACGCCTACCAGCTCCCGGCCTCGCCCGGCAACGGCTACCTGAAGTCCGGTGTGGAGGCGCTGACCCGGTTCCGGGCCGGCTACTCCTCGGGCACCTACCGGCGTCGTACCGGCGCCGTGGTGCAGGCCCGGGTGGCCAGCCAGGTGGTGCCGTGGACCAGTGGCTGGGTGGTGCCCCGCACGCTGGAGGCCGCGCCCGAACCGGAACCGGAGACCGAGGAGAGCGAGGAGGACGAGGAGACCCTGCTCGCGGTGGCCCTCGACCGGCTGCGCGACTCCGGTCCCGCCGCCCACCAGGTGTGGCTGCCGCCGCTGGACGAGCCCACTCCGCTGGACGTACTGCTGTCCGGCCTCGCCCCCGACCCGGTACGCGGCCTCACCGCCGTCAACTGGTCCGGCACGGGCAAGCTGCGGGTTCCGGTCGGCCTGGTGGACAAGCCCTTCGACCAGCGCCGCGACCCTCTCGTCGTGGACCTCTCCGGGGCCGGCGGCCATGTCGCCATCGCGGGTGGCTCGCAGAGCGGCAAGTCCACCCTCATGCGCACCCTGATCGGTGCGCTCGCCCTCACCCACACGCCCGCCGAGATCCAGTTCTACTGCCTCGACTTCGGCGGCGGCGGTCTCTCGCAGCTCGCCGCGCTGCCGCACGTCGGCGGTGTCGCGGCGCGGCTCAACCCGGAGCGGGTGCACCGGGCGGTCGCCGAGGTCATGACGCTGCTCGCCCGGCGCGAGCAGTTCTTCGTCGACCACACCATCGACTCCATGCAGTCCTACCGCCGGCGCCGGGCCGCCGGGGAGTTCCCCGACGAGCCGTTCGGCGATGTGTTCATGGTCGTCGACGGCTGGTCGACGGTCCGCCAGGACTACGACGACCTGATCCAGAAGTTCAACGAGCTGGCCGCCCGCGGGCTCAACTACGGCATCCACCTGCTCATCACCACCACCCGCTGGGTGGAGCTGTCCGCGCAGGTCCGCGACCAGGCCGCCACCCGCCTCGAACTGCGGATGGGTGACCCGATGGACTCCGAGATCGACACGCGCAAGGCCCGTTCGGTGCCGCGCAGCGGTGGTCGCGGCATCACCGCGGACACCAAGATGCACTTCCTGGCCGGGCTGCCCCGCCTGGACGGCAGCGGCTCCCTCGAAGACCTCGGGGACGGCGTCGGGCACCTCGTCGCGGAGGTCGCCAAGCACTGGCCCGGCGCGGTGGCCCCGCAGGTCCGGATGCTGCCGCACCGGCTTCCGCTCGCCGAACTGCCCGCGCCCGAGTCCACCGAGGGTGACGGCATGCGGCTGCCTCTCGGTATCGACCAGGACGCCCTGGAACCGGTCTGGCACGACTTCAGCCGCACCCCGCACCTGGTGGTGGTCGGCGACACCGAGAGCGGCAAGACCAACCTGCTGCGCCGCATCGTGGAGGGCATCACCACGCGGTACTCGCCCACCGAGGCGAAGATCATCGTGGTCGACTACCGGCGCACCCTGATCGACACCGTCCCTGCGGAGTACCGCATCGGGCACGTCATCTCCCTGGACAACCTCAAGGAGACCATCGAGGGCGCGGCGCGGGCCATGAAGACCCGCGTCCCGGGGGCCGACATCGCCCCCGGGCGGATGCGCAAGTGCGACTGGTGGACCGGCCCCCGCCTGTTCATCCTCGTCGACGACTACGACATGGTGTCCGGCAGCTCCTTCCAGAGCCCGATGGAGCCGCTCTTCGAGTATCTGACGCTCGGCTTCGAGATGGGTCTGCACCTGGTGGTCGCGCGCAGCGCCATGGGCGCGGGGCGCGGGCTCAGCGACGGTCTCATCCGCCGCCTGGACGAGGCCAACAACCCGGCGGTGCTGCTGTCCTGCCCGCCCACGGAGGGCCGCCTCTTCGGCAACGCGAAGCCGCGGAATCTGCCGCCTGGCAGGGCCCTGCACATCGCCCGCCGCCGCGAGCGTCTGATGCAGACGGCACTGGTGGACGAGCCTGCGCCCCAGACGGACTGAAGGTAAAAGATTGCGCCGTTCCCCGCGCCCCTTTTCAGGGGCGCGGGGAACGGCGCAATCTTTTACCCGCAAGGGGCGCGGGGAACTGCGCGACCAGCCCCCACCGAGCCGCACCCACCAAGCAACCCGCAGGCCCACCGCCTCAAGGGGCGCGGGGAACTGCGCGGCCGGCCCCCGCCGGCCCGCAGGCGACGAGCGGCCGTCAGTCCCCGTCCGCTTCAGCGGCGACCGGTCGCGCGGAGGCGGAAGCAGCGGCCGGCCGCCACCCCCGTGCCCGGGCCCGGGGAAGGGCGAAGGCGCCCCACAGAACGGCAAGAACGCCACCCGTGCCGAGGACCACGAAGAGCGTCGCCCGATCGGTGGCCCGATCCGCCGAGGCCGTGTCGCGCACGGTCACGGGATCGGCGGCCCGCTCAGCCCCACCGGCCGCGGCGGAGTCACTGAGGACCGTGGTGACGGCGGCGTAGGCGTCGAGCTGCGGGATGTCCGCCGGGTACGCGGTCGCGGTCAGCCGGCGGGCGACGTCGTCGGCCGAGTCGTCGGGCCGGGCGGCCCGCACCGCCGCGGCGGCCCCGGCCGCGTAGGCGGCGGCCACCGACGCGCCCGCGCCGAGGTAGTGCCCGTCCCCGCGCGGACCGCCGGAGACGACCCCCGCGCCAGGGGCGACCAGGTCGACACCGCTGGTGGCCAGCGCGTTGTCAGGCCGGACCCCGGCGGGAAGCATGTCGGCGACCGACAGGACACCGGGTTCGGCGGCAGGCCAGTAGCTGCGGGGCGGGATCTCGTCGGAGGCCGCGGCCCCTCGCGGCGGATCCGGCGTGGCCGCGGCCACCACGACCGCCCCCGCCCGCCGCGCGTCAGCGACCGCACGCGTCAGCTCCGCGTCACGGCGTGGCAGGGCCACCGACACCGCGATGACGTCGGCGTCGGCCTCGGTCGCCGCGCGCACCGCCGCCACGACCAGCGCGGAACTCGCCTGCCCGCGCTGGTCGGTGCCGCGCAGGGCAAGGATTTTCGCACCGGGGGCGACACCGGTCAGTTGCGCACCGCCTCCGCCGGCCCCGGCGATCAGTCCGGCCAGGAAGGTCCCGTGCCCGACACAGTCGTCAGCGGCCGTGCCCTGGGCGGTGACCCGGCCGTCGAGACCTTCGGCCCCGGTGTCGACACCGGTGTCGATGAGGGCGACGGTCACCCCCGTACCGCTGCTGTACCCGTGCAGCCGGTCCAGGTCGAGGCGCTGACGCGACCAGTCCTGCTTCTTCGCCTTCTCACGGGAGGCGGGGGTGCAGGGCGCGTCCGAGTCGAGCGAGGACGGCATGCCGGGCAGTTCCTGGCCCTTCTTGCCGTCGGCCGCCGGAACGCGCGCCAGGGGCGCCGCCTGGGCCGTGACGGCCGTGGGCAGCAGCAGGGCGGCGACGCAGCCGACCCCGGACAGCATGCGGGCGGCCCCGCGGGCGGACGTCTTCATCGGGGAGCCGCCTTCGGGGTCACGGCCACGACGTCGCCGGGCAGGAGGATGCGCAGGTCGTCCAGGGTGGGCGCGGCCAGCGAACTGAGCCGCCCCGCCTGCCGGGTGACCATCGACTCGACCACCTGGCGGGCCAGGCGGGCGTTGCCGAAGGACCGGTCCCGGGGCAGCGACTCGAAGTACTCCTTGAGCAGCGGGCCGGTGCCGGGCCCGCACTCGTAGCCCATGTTCGCGGCCTGGGTGCGGACGATGGTGACCAGTTCCTCCGAGGAGTAGTCGGCGAAGGCGATCCTGCGCGGGAAGCGCGAGGACAGGCCCGGGTTGGAGGCGAGGAAGCGCTCCATCTCGTCGGTGTAGCCGGCGACGATGACGACGACCTCGTCGCGGTGGTCCTCCATCAGCTTGAGCAGGGTGTCCACCGCCTCCTGCCCGAAGTCGGCGCCGTTGCCGCGCGGGGTGAGGGTGTACGCCTCGTCGATGAACAGCACACCGCCGCGGGCCTTCTCGAAGACCTCGCGGGTGAGCTGGGCGGTGTGGCCGATGTAGCGGCCGACGAGGTCGGCGCGGGCCGCTTCGATCAGCTGGCCCCGCTGGAGGACGCCTAGCTGGGTGAGGATCTCCCCGTATAGGCGGGCGACGGTCGTCTTGCCCGTACCCGGCGGACCGGTGAAGACGAGGTGGTTGCTGAGCGACGGTACCGGCAGCCCGGCGGCGGCCCGGTGGCGGGCCGTGGTGATGAGGTTGACCAGGTCCGCGACCTCGCGCTTCACCTCGGAAAGTCCGATCATGTCGCCGAGGCGGGTCAGCGGGTCGTCGGTCGGGACCGCGGTCCCGGCCGCGTCGGTGACGGCGGTCGCGGAGACGTCGTCGGGCAGCAGCAGCCGCAGGTCGCGCTCGCCGACCTGCTGCTGGGAGGCGAGCCGGACCGCCTGTCTGTCCACCATCTCCTCGAACACGCCGCGCGCGGCACGGCCGTTGCCGAAGCCCTCGTCCCGCGGCATGGCCTCGAAGTGCGCGGCGAGCGCCGCCTCGGTGCCCTCACCCAGTTCGTACTGGTGCTGGGCGCACATGTTCTCCATGATCGCGACCAGTTCGGGCACCGAGTAGTTCTCGAACTCGACGGTCCGCGAGAAGCGCGAGGCGAGGCCCGGGTTGGAGGCGAGGAAGGAGTCCATCTCGCGTGAGTAGCCGGCGGCGACCACCACCACGTCGTCGCGGTGGTCCTCCATCAGCTTGAGCAGGGTGTCCACCGCCTCGCGGCCGAAGTCGGCGCCGCCGTTGTTGCTGTCCGAGGTCAGCGTGTACGCCTCGTCGACGAACAGCACGCCGCCGAGTGCCCGCTGGAAGGTCTCGGTGGTCTTTATGGCGGTTCCGCCGACGACCTGCGCGACCAGGTCGGCGCGGGAGACCTCCACCAGGTGCCCGCTGCGCAGGGAGCCCAGTTCGGCGAGGATCGCCCCGTAGAGGCGGGCGACGGTGGTCTTGCCGGTGCCGGGCGGGCCCGCGAAGATCAGGTGGCGGCTCATCGGCGGGGCCGACATGCCGAGCTGCTCGCGGCGCTGGGCGAGCTGGGTCAGATTGACCAGCGTACGTACCTGTTGCTTGACGTTCTCCAGGCCGATCAGCGCGTTCAGGGCGCCGAGCGGGCCTTCCGGACGGTCCGCCGCGGGCGCGTCCGCGGCGCCGGAGCCGGCCGGGTCGGTGTTCTCGGCGCTGCCGGAACCCCACGCGTCCCGCTTGCCGTTGCCGTTGCTGTTCAGGCCCTCCACGGCCAGCCGCTCGCCTGGGGCGGTCTGCACCAGGCCGCCGCCCTCGTTCTCCCGGGCGAGGCAGTTCACCAGGGAGACCGGCGCGGTGGACTCGATCCGGAAGCCGTCCTGGGCGCCGCCGGAGACCTCGCAGCCGCTGAGCGAGGCGAGCGCGCCCTCTCGGAGCAGGAAACCGTGACCCCGGGGGGCGTGCACCGAGGTGCGGTTGGCGGTCAGTTCGCCGCCCGCGGCGACGACCACGCCCTCCTCGCCGGATATCTCGATGCGGAAGTCGCGGACGGTGACGTTGCCGCCGTCGTCGACGACCAGGCCGTTGGTGGTGGTGTCGGAGACTCCGCCGCCGGCCAGGTAGAGGGTGCTGCCGGAGGCCACGCGTACGCCCGCGCCCTTCGGCCGGACGATCTCACAGTCCTCCGCGCGGCCCCGGGCGTCCTTGGAGAGCACGATGCCGTCGCCGGAAGGCTCCACCAGTCTGGCCCGGCGCAGCAGCGGGTTGGCGCCGCCGCGCACCGCGATGGCGGGCGAGCCGCCGATCACCTCCAGGTGGTCGAGCTCCGCCGCCGAGTCCTCCTCCAGGAGCAGCCCCGTCTGGTCGCAGTCGCGGACCGTCAGACCGGTCAGGGCCGGGGAGGCCGCCCCGGCGACCCGCAGGGCGGCGCCCTGCGCGCCGTCCACCCAGCAGTCCTCGAAGGTGCCACGTGACCGGTCGGTGACCAGCACGCCGTGTCCGCGGGTGCGCGAGACGCGGCAGCGGCGCAGCACCGGGTCGGTGCCCTTGGCCAGGACGATCCCGTTCCCGGACGAGCCGGTGACGCGGACGTCCTCCAGCGTCGTTCGGCCCCCGCTGCTCAGGTGCACACCGGTACTGGTGTCGTGCACCACCGTGCGGATCACCGAGAGGGAGCTGTTCTCCTCCAGGGCGATGGAGGGCTTGTCGGTGGAGGAGATGTCGCAGTCCTCGACCGTGCCGCGGGATTCGCCGTTGGCGAGCAGGCCGTTGCCGCGGGCGTCGCGGACCGTGCAGCCGCGGACCCGTGCCTCGCCCTGCTCCGCGAGGACCAGGCCGCTGGTGCCGAGGTGCTCGAAGGTGCAGGACTCCACGGTGGTGGGCGTGGTCGAGGTGACCACGATGCCCGCGCCCTGCGAGTTGCTCACCCGGCACTCGCGCAGCGCGATCGAGCCGGTGCCCCCGGCCAGCAGCGCGGTCCAGGCGGAGCCGATGATCTCGCAGCCGTCCAGCGCGGCCTGTCCGCGCCGCACATCCACGGCGGGCTGCTCGGCGTCGCCGCCGCGCAGGGTGAGTTCGGAGAGCATCACGGCGTCGGCGCGCAGCGCGAGCACGACGCCCGAGCGCGGCCGGATCTCCACGGTGCCCCGGCCCTCTTCGGCAGTGAGGGTGACCCTGGTGTTGATCACCAGGTTCTCCGCGTACGTCCCGGGCCGGACGCTGATGAGCGCGCCGGTACGGGCAGCCGAGAGTGCCTCACCGATCGTCCGGTAGCGATCCCGGTCCCCCGGACCGACCGTCAGTACCTGGCGCGACACGCACCAACCTCCTTGCCACGGGGGCTTCCTCTACGGGCGCCCCCTCACCGGGGGCGCGTGTCGGTGAAACCGACGGTGCCATCATGCCTCGCCCTGGGGCGGGCGGGTGCCGAGAGGGGTGCTCCCGGGCTGTCCGGACCCTTCTCGGGCGGTCCGGGACCCTCTCGGGCTGCGGGCGCCTTGTCTCAGACGCTCCACTTCTGGTTGTCGGTCCCCGCGCAGCTCCACAGCTGCAGCCAGGCACCGCTGCCCCGGTTGTTGTCCTTGATGTCGACGCACTTGCCGACGACGGTGTTGACCAGGTCGTGGCTGGCGTTCAGCACGAACTTCTGGGCGGCGTTGCCACTGCACCGGGCGATCTGGATGGGAGTGCCGTCGTTGTAATTCGCATTGGCCACGTCCAGGCAGAGGCCCTTGATCCGGACGGTGCCGTCGGAGGCGAACTGCCATTTCTGGGCGGCCCCGCCGTTGCAGTCCCACACGAACAGCTTCTTGCCGTCGCCGAAATCGCTGCCCGGTACGTCGATGCACTTGCCCGAGAGGTGACTGCGCAGGGAGACGGGGGCGCTGAGAGTCACCCCCGAACCGGCCTTCGTGCCCTGGCTCTTGCCCCCACCGGACGTCGTCTTCCCGCCGCTCTGCTTCGCCGGTTCTTCCTTCTGGCCGGAGTCCTTCCCGGCGGCGTCCTTCCCGGCCCCGCCGTCCTCCTCGCCCTTGCCCTTGTCTTTGCCCTCGCTCTTCGCCGGGGCGGACGTGGCGGCGTTCTGGGCCGATTTGCCCTGCTGGACGGGGTCCTTCTTGCCGTCGGGCGCGGAACCCGTGTCGGGCGAGGTCTCCGCGAACTCGCCGGGTACTTCCTGGGCGTTGCCACCCAGCACGGTTCCGGCCGAGGCCGGTCCCCTGCGGTTCTCGTCGTCGTCCCCGCCGAGCATCAGCAACGGCACGGACACCAGCAGCGCACCCGCTACGGCGGCCCCGGCCAGCACGGCCTTGCCCGGCCGGCCCACGGGCCCGGTCTGCTGCTGCGGCCGGTCGATCGCGGTCGCCGTCATGGTCCGTACGAGCGCGGGGAGCCGGCTCTTGGCCTCGGCGGCGGCACCCGGTTCGGCCTCGGCCTCTGCCTCTGTCTCTCCGCTCTCGGAGTCGCCGTCGGCGTCCGCGGCGACTTCGGACTTGGTCCCGGCCTCGGCTTCCTGCACGGGTTCGGGTTCGGGTTGGAGCGTGCGCTCCGGCTCGGACCCGGGCTTGGTCTCGGCGACAGCGGCGGTGGGGCCGGAGGCAGGGGCGGAAGCGGAGGCTGTGCTGGAGGTGGCAGTCGTGGCCGTCTCCTCGCCGACGGAACCGGAACCGGAGCCGCTACCGGAATCGGAACCGGAATCAGCGGACGCACTCGGGGAGGCAGGGGGCTGCTGGGCCGAAGATGTCACGGGGTCCTCCCTGCGATGTGGGGGCTGTGAGGATGGAGTTCAGGAGAACTGTCGACAGGTGGCGGCGCGCTCGCAGTGCCGGTGCCAGTACTGGTGTCGATGCCTGTACCCGCGCCTGTACGGTCCGCCGCGGCGGTCTCCTCGACGCCCGGTCCACGTACGGGACCGAGAATGCTGTCCGCCGGGACCAACAAGGGGGCCGCGGCTGCGGCGTTGACCATCAGCTGGGTGCCCGAGCCGCTCAGTGACCGGGCCAGCTGCCGCGCCGGAAGCCTGCCATGGCGAAGTACCGGGGACATGAACTCGTGTGCCGGTGAGGTGAACAACAGCACCACCGGTGCCCCGTCCTGCCCGGTGGCCGTGAGCGGTCCGCCGTCCGGCGCGCGCACCACGGTCACCTCCGCCTCGGCCAGTGCCGCGAGTGCCTCGTCCACCGTGCCGTAACCGGTGGCGGCCCGTTGCGCCGCCGCGTCCACCGGGTCGGTGGGCTCCGGCCAGCCGAGCACCTGGGCGGAGGGCCGGTATGCCGGGTTGGCGCGGTACTCGCCCACGCCCCCGCTCTCGTCCGACTGCCACTCGCCCAGGACCGCCCACTCCGGCGGGGTCCGTTCCTCGGTCCACTCCGGGTCGACCACCCCGATCCAGTGACCGGGAGCCCGGCGGGCAGCGGCCCGTACGGCCTCGGGTATGTCGTGGCTGTCGGGGCCGTCGGTGTCATCCAGGGTGCTGACGGTGTCCGCGGTGGCCGGTACGTCCGTGATGCCGGTGGCAGGTGGCTCGGTGGCAGGTGGCTCGGTGACGGCGGTCCCACCGGAGCCGTCGGGCACCGCGGGCAAGGCGTCGTGCCTGCCCTCCTGCCGTTCTCCGGGCCGCATCTTCACCTGAACTCTTCGGTCCGTACGGATTCCTGGGTGCCGCACCTCACGCGCGCACGCCGATGCCGATATCGATCAGATCGGGGAGCCAACAGGATGCCACACGTGCCCCACGCGTGGGGCGTTGGGGCAGACCCGTATCGGGCGACCGCGTGCCCGTTCGCTGCCCGGATGGGGAACTTTCCGGGAGCAGTGAGGCGTGGGTGGACAAAGCGAAGGGGCGGTTGGGGCTGAGGGTGCTGCTGTCACCCCTGCGACGGGCTAGGTTGGGTTCGCCATCGGACCCGTCCATGTACAAGTGCCCTGTACCGCCTTGTACACGTGCCTTCCATCCGGACGTCCACGCCAGGGCCGTACGGGAAGGCCTCGCAGCTCAGGAGGGCATCGGATCGGCCCAGCCGTTGTTCGGGCCGGTGCCCACCACCGACAGCTCCGCCACCGAGGAGGAGTACCGCATGTCCCCCCAGCACCACACCCCCGGCGCGAACGCGGAGGGGGCCGCCGCCGGCGCGGAGGAGGCCGAGTCCACATCCGCGTCCCCACCCGCGTCGTCGTCGGCACCGGACGAGCGAGCACCGGCCTCTGCCGAGGCTCCTGAGACCTCTGAGGTCTCCGAGGTCTCTGAGACCTCCGCGGCCTCCGAGTCGTCCAAGACTTCAGCGGCCTCCGAACCCTCCCAGTCCTCCAAGCCCTCGGAGTCCTCCGAGTCCTCCGAGGTGAAGTCAGGCACAGCTCCGGCCGGGAGGCGGGGCACCACCCCGGCCGCGGAGACCGGCGCCGACCCGGCCGGCAAGAGCGCCACCCAGCCGGCCGGGGAGGCCGCAGGCACGCCTGCCACGCCGTCCACCCCCGCCGCTCCCCCCACCCCCACCACCCCTTCGGCGCCCTCGTCCACGGCGGAGACCGCCGAGGCACCGGAGTCGCGCGCGGAGGGCGTCGCCGTGGCGGCGGCCGTCGCGACGACCCCGCCGGGCACGAAGACCAACACCGGGGTCAACAGCGGACGCCCCCGCAAGCCGGTCCTCGCGGGAGCCGCGATCGCCGGTGCCGTCCTGATCGCCATACCGCTGCTGCTGGCCGGGAGCGCGCAGGACGACGGACGCCCCGACACCAAGGGGTTGGCCGCGGAGGGTTCCGACACCGTCCTGAACGCGACTTCCGCCCCTGCCGGCCTCGACGACTACGTGGCCGAGACGCCCAGTTCGTCCCCGCGCAAGGAGAAGCCGAAGAAGGTCGAGGCTCCGCAGGTCGTTCCCAAGGCCGTCGCGCCCTCGCCGGAGGCGAAGACGAGCAGCCCGGCGGCGAAGAAGTCGAAGTCCCCGGCCAAGGACAAGCCGAAGGCGGACCCGAAGCCGAACTGGGGCACCAAGACGGTCTACGCGACCACCGTGCTGCAGTCGGGCCAGTCCTGGAGCACCAACCGCATCCGCATGGTCATGCAGGGCGACGGCAACCTCGTCGTCTACAACGAGAAGAACAAGCCGATCTGGGCGTCCATGACCTTCGGCAGCAACCACCGGGCGATCTTCCAGGAGGACGGCAACCTCGTCATCCACAACGGTGACGACCGTCCCATCTGGGCCTCCAAGAGCCACGGTCACGCGAACGCCCAGCTGATCCTCCGTGCCGACGCGAAGGTGGTCATCCTCCACAACGGCGGAGTCATCTGGTCGACCTGACCCGCGCGGCCCGTCGCACGACCCACCAGGCCCCTGGTCCGTTCCCGAATTCGGGAACGGACCAGGGGCCTGCGGCTTCCTCATACTGGGGAACCCCCACACGCCCGCGACCCGCCCACGCACGAACGAACGGACTCATGACTCCTCCTGAAACGCTCCTGGACGTGCTGCTGGACGCGGCCCACCGGGCACCTGGACAGGTCGTCGTCCACGTCCGCGGGGACGGCAGCGAGGTGGCCGTCACCTTCCGGCAGCTCCTCGAAGAGTCCCTGCGGGTGGCAGGCGGTCTCCGTGCGGCAGGCATCGCCCCGGGTACCTGTGTGCCGCTGCTCGCGGACCGCAGCGAGGATTTCCAGCCGATGTTCTGGGGTGCGCTGGCGGCCGGTCTGGTACCGGTGCCGCTCGCGCCCGACACGCGGCGGGTCGGTCCTGTGTGGGAGCACCTGGGCCGCCCGCACATCATGGTGGACGCGGCCTGCACGGAGGTGGCCGAAGAACTGCCAGGCCCTGTCGAGGTGTTGCGGCTGGAGGCCCTGCGACAGTGCCCCACTCCGGCCGCACCCGCGACGCCCGCACCCGACGACCTGGCGTTTCTGCAGTTCTCGTCCGGCAGCACCGGCGCGCCCAAGGGCGTGGAGCTGACCCATGCCGCCGTGGTGGCCAATCTCCGCCAAATAGTCGCCGTCTCGGCCCTGTCCGAGCAGGACGTCCTGGTCAGCTGGATGCCGTACTTCCACGACATGGGTCTCATCGGCACCCATCTGGCACCGCTGGCGTCGCGGACGAAGCAGGTGAAGATCGGCCCGCTGTCGTTCGCGAAGAACCCGCGTCTGTGGCTTGAGGTGGCCGCCCGGCACCGGGGCACGGTCCTGTCGGCCGCCAACTTCGCGCTCGCGCTGACCGTCCGGCGGGTACCGGAGGACGTACTGGCCGGACTCGACCTGAGTCCGGTACGGCTGATCCTGGTCGGAGCCGAACCGATCTCCGCGACGGTGTGGCGGGACTTCGCCGCCAGGATGCGTCCCGCCCGGCTGGACCCGCGGGCCGCGACGCCCGTGTACGGGCTGGCCGAGGCGACCTTGGCCGTCACGTTCCCGCCGCTGGGCGAAGTGGCGGTTCCCGTCGCCCTGGAGCGGGCCGCACTCGCGCGGGGCGTGGTCGTGGAACGCGCGGCGAGCGGGAAGAGCCTGCCGGGGACGGACCCCTCGGCAACGCTGGACGTCGTGGAAGCGTTGGACCTCGTGAAAGCGATGGACGTCGTGGAGGTGATGGACGTCGGCCCGCCGGTGCCGGGCTGCTCGGTCCGGATCACCGACGACTCCCGCCGACCGCTGGATGACCGGCGGGTGGGTCACATCGAGGTGCGGGGCCCGCAGACCGCCCGTGGCTACCACCGGCTGCCGGAGACGACGGCGCTGTCCTTCGCCGAGGACGGGTGGCTGCGGACCGGGGACCTCGGGTTCCTGCGGGACGGCCGCCTGTGCGTCACCGGCCGCCACAAGGATGTCCTCTTCCTCAACGGCCGTACCTTCCACGCCCCCGACATGGAGGAGGTCGTGAGCGCGAGCCCCGGGCTGCCACCTGGCAGTCCGGCGGTGATCGGCTCGACGGACCCGGTGACCGGCGGCGAGCGCGTGGTGGTCTTCGTGCCCTGGGCCCGGCCGCCACGCGCTGCGGCCGAGGTGCTGGACGGGGTCGCGCGCCGGGTCCGTACCGCGCTGGGGCACGACGACGTGCGCGTGCTCGCGCTGCCACCGTCGGCGTTCCCGCGCACCACGAGCGGCAAGCTGCAACGGCGGCGGATGCGGGCCCGGTTCGAGGAGGGCGCGTACCGGCCCGCCGCGGCGTCCGGAACGGCTGCGGACTCCGCCGCATCGGGTCCACCGCGCGGTCGGGCCGCGAACCCGGCCTCTCCGACCGAGCCGACCCGGCCGACCGTACCGACCACGCCGACCACGCCGGGCGAGCCGGGCGAGCCGGACGCGGGAAGGTCCGCCGTACCCCGCTCGCACGCTGCCGTGCGACTGGTCGTGCGCGGCGTCTGGGCCGGTGTGCTGGGACTGCCCGAGGAGTCCCTCGGCGACCGTGACCGGTTCCGCGAGCTGGGCGGCACCTCGCTCAAGGCCATGGAGACGCTCGCCCAGCTGGAGGAGTCCCTGGGGGTCACACTGGGGCCCGCCGTGATGCGCAACGACACCGTTGCCGCACTCACCGACCACCTGCTGGCCTCGGTGGAGGAGGCCACGGCACCGCGCACACCCGCTGTGGACGGACCGCCGGTTCCGCCCTCGCCGGACGACGCGTCATCGGCGAAGGCGACAGCGACAGCGGTCGTGGGGCCGACGGCGATCGTGGCGATGGCCTGCCGCTTTCCCGGCGCGAGCACGCCGGAGGAGTTCTGGGAGCTGCTGACGGCCGGCCGCGACACCGTCACGGAGGTGCCACAGGACCGTTGGCGCGCAGATGGCCCCGCTAGCACCACTGACACCGCTGACACCGCTGACACCGCTGACACCGCACGACCCGGCCGCTGGGGTGCCTTCCTCGACGACCCGGCCGCCTTCGACGCCGACCACTTCGGCATCGGCGGCGAGGAAGCCCGTACGCTCGACCCGCAGGCCCGGATCTTCCTCGAACTCGCCCACGAGGCCCTGGAACGCGCCGGTTACGCCGGACCCCGCCGACGCGGCCTGCGAGTCGGCGTCTTCGCCGCGGCCGGGGACAGCGGCTACCGCAAGGTCCTCGCCGACACCTCCCCCGACCTCGCCTCGTCCGCGACAGCGCTGACGGGCAACCTCCCCAACCTGGTCGCCGCCCGCGTCTCGCACTGCCTCGACCTCGACGGCCCCGCCCTCGCCGTGGACACCGCCTGCTCGTCAGGCCTGGTCGCGCTGCATCTGGCCCGCCGCAGCCTCGCGGACGGCGAGTGCGACCTCGCCGTGGTCGGCGGAGTCAACCTGCACCTCACCCCCGACGGATACGAGGCCCTGGAAGCCGCGCGGGCCCTGTCCCCCACCGGACGCAGCCGCGCCTTCAGCACGGCCGCCGACGGGTTCGTACCCGGCGAGGGAGGCGCGGCCCTCGTCCTGCGCCGGCCGCAGGACGCCCACCAAGCCGGCGACGACGTCCTCGCCCTCGTACGCGGCACCGCCGTCAACAACGACGGCACCTCCCTGAGCCTGATGGCACCCAACCCCCTGCGCCAGCGCGAGGTCATCACCCGCGCGTACGAGGTCTGCGGCGTCGATCCGGCAACGGTGACGTATGTCGAGGCGCACGGCACGGGCACGGCCGTCGGCGACCCCATCGAACTGCGATCCCTGGCCCACGCCTTCCCGCCACGCACGGACGGACTGCCACGGCTGCTCGGCTCGGTGAAGACGAACGTCGGGCACCTGCTGAACGCGGCCGCCCTGCCCTCACTGGTCAAGGTCGTACTGGCGCTGCGGCACGGCAGCCTCCCCGCCTCCCTGCACCACACGCCGCCCTCGCCCGCCGTCGCGCGGTCGGGATTCGCGCTGGTCACCGAGGCAGACACGTGGCGTTCGGCCGACCCGTCCGGTCCTCGCAGGGCCGGTGTCAACGCCTTCGGCTTCGGCGGCACGAACGCGCACGCCGTACTGGAACAGGCACCGCCCCGCACGGCGGACGAACCGACCGGCGACAGCAGCGGCCCACACCTGCTGACCCTGTCGGCGAACAGTGCGGCCGGGCTGGACGCCTGGGCATCCCGCCTGCTGGACCATCTGCACGCGCACCCGGAGCTGGACGAGGGTGACGTGTGCCGGGCGGCGGCCATGGCCCGCGACGAGGGCGCTCATCGCCTCGCCGTCGTGGCCGAGGGTGACCTGCGGGAGCGTCTGGCCGCTGCCACGGGTCCCGGTGGCGACCGGATGCCGGGTGTGGTCGGCGGGACAGTGATCGGTCGGCCGCGAACCGTCTTCATGTTCCCCGGCCAGGGCTCGCTGCGACCGGGTCAGGGCCGTGCGCTGTACGCGACCGCATCGGTGTACCGCGCCACGCTCGACGAGGCGTCGGCCCACGTCGGCCCCGTACACGGGCGGGAGCTGACGGCCTGGTGCGTCGACCCCGAGGTGGACGCAAGCGCCCGGGCCGCCACAGAGGTGGCCCAACCACTGCTGGTGGCCCACGGGGTCGCGCTCGCGCGGCAGTTGCGGGCCTGGGGCGTACGCCCGGACGCGCTCGTCGGACACAGCGTCGGGGAGCTGACCGCCGCCTGTGTCAGTGGAGCGATGTCGTTCGCCGACACACTCACCTTCGCGGCGGAACGCGGACGCCTCATGGGCACGGCGACCCCGCCGGGCGCGATGGCGGCGGTGCGCGGAGCCGACGAGGAGCAGGTGGCGGCGCTGATCGCGGCGGACCCGGGCGAGCTTGCCGTCGCCGCGTACAACGGCCCCGGCAGGCTGGTCCTCTCCGGCAGCCCCCACGCGGTCGAACGGGCCGCACGGGAACTCTCCGTGAGAGGCGCGTCCGTACGCGCGCTTGACGTGTCACGCGCCTTCCACTCACCGCTGATGCAGCCGATCGCCGACGAACTGGCAGCCGCAGCGGCCCTGTTAAAGGTCACTGATCCCGGCCTTCCGGTGCTGAGCACGCTCAGCTCCGAATGGCAGCCGCGTCTGGACCCGGTCCACCTGCGCGAACACGCCCTGCGACCGGTGCTGTTCGGGCAGGCAGTGACCCGGCTGCTGGACGAGGGCTACGACACGTTCGTGGAACTGGGGTCGCCGGAGAACCTCGCAGGTCTCGTACGGGCAGCCGCCACCGTGCGGCAAGCCGCGGCGGGCGCCGCTGCCAGGGACGTCCTCGTGGTCTCCGCTCCCCCCGGCCCGGACCGTGCCGAGACTCCACGTGACAACGTCCCGGGCGGGGCCCGCCAGTTGCTGGAGACCGTGGCACACCTGTGGGCACGCGGCGCGTCACTGGACCGTACGGAACTGCTCAACAGCGCCGCGAGCCTTCGGCGAGTCCCGCTGCCGCCCTACCCCTACCAGCGAAGCCGCCACTGGCCCAGGGCGGCGCAACCCGGCCTGCTGCACCACGTCACCTGGCAGAAGACACCCCTGTCGCCGAACGCATGCGGACCGGTGCTGGTGACCGGCCCGGACTCCACAGCCGTGTACGACCTCAGCCAGCGCCTCGCGGAGCATGGCGTGCGGACGACCGTGGCCCCCGAAGTCCGCACGCAAGCGGTGATCCTGCTGGCCGGGCCCGCCGCGCACAGCACGTCCGCCGACATCGAGCGGATCCAGCGCGAGCTGGTGACGGCGTTCCACGAGGCGCTGACTCTGTTCGACCTGACCGGGGCCGGCCGTCTGCTCGTGGTGACCGAGGAAGCGCACGCCACCGGGCACGGCAGCGAACGGCCGAATCCGGTCCAGGCGGTACTGGGCGGCCTGACGTCGGCCGTGCCGTCGGAGTCCACCGGAGCGGTCGCCCACTGGGTCGACCTGTCCTCCCTCGACGACGCCGAGCAGCGGTTGGACGCTGTCCTCACCGAGGTGACGGCACCCCAGGCGGCCGGTGCCGTCGCCTGGCGGGACGGACAGCGGCTGGTGCGGGCCGTCACACCGGCAGCCGCGGACCTGCTGAGCGTTCCTGACCGGCTGCCGGCTGACGGCACGTATCTGATCACCGGTGGCGCCGGAGGTCTCGGCTCCGCCCTGTCCCGGGAACTCGCCGGGCGGGGCCGACCGGAGATCTGGCTCACGGGCCGTTCCCCGCAACCGCCCGCGGGTCTGCTGGCGGAACTCACCGAACTCGGCGCCGAAGCCCGCTACCACCGGGCCGACCTCACCTCACGGGACGACGTCGAGGCACTGGTCGCCGCACTACCCGCGCCGGACGCCGTCTTCCACGCGGCGGGAGTCGTACGCCCCGGAAGTCTGCGCGGAACCAAGGTGGAGGAGACCATGGAGGCGCTGGGCGCGAAGACGCTCGGCACGGTGCTGCTGTCCGAAGCCCTCGGCAGACACGGCCGCACCCCTCAGGTGTGCGTGGCGTTCTCCTCCGTCTCCTCGGTACTGCCGGGACTGGCCGGGGCGCTCGGCGCCTACGCTGCCGCCAACGCCTTCCTCGACTCATTCGCAGGGGCCGAACGGCAGGCGGGGCGGCCGTGGCTGTCGGTGAACTTCGGGCCGTTCGCCGAGACGGGTCTGGCAGCCGCGTTCGCCGCCGACGCCCTCCCCGACGAGGGAGGCCGACTCCTGGCGACCGCACCGGCGTTGGCGGCACTACGGACCGCGTGCGGCACCGGCCAGGCCCGACTGGTCCTCGCCGACCGGCCGGCAGACCGGCCGAAACGGCCCAGCACCCATCTGCCACGTACGGACGAACCGCCGCGCGAGCCACCTCCCGCGGCCGACACGACCACGCCCCTGTCCGGCACCGCCGCAACGCTGCGGGAGCTGCTGGCACAGTCGCTGAGCGTCCCGGCGTCGACCGTCGACGACGACGCGCCGTTCCTCTCCCTGGGACTGGACTCGCTCGGCGCGGTCGACCTGGTCAAGCGCCTCGAACGCAGGACGGGGCGATCCCTGCCCGCCACGCTCTTCTTCGAGTACCGGACCGTACGGGAACTGGCCGCCCACCTGGACACGGACAGCGCCCCCGCGGCAGCGGAGACACCGGCATCCGCTCCCGTACCCACGGCGGACCCGAACCCCTTCCCGCTGACACCCGTACAGCTGGCCCTGCACACCAGCAGCCGGCTGCATCCCGGTGTCCCGGCCCGCGGGCATCTGCGGATGACGGTCCGCGGCCCCCTGGACACCCATGTACTGGGTCAGGCACTGGCCGGCCTGGCCGACCGGCACGGCATGCTGCGCCTGCGCATCGACGATCCGGGCACGGGATCCGCAGGTCCCGTACAGCGACTGGCCCCGGCCGCTCCGCTCTCGACCTGGTACGAGGTCCGCGACTGCGCCGCCGAGCAGGTGAACGACCTCGAACCGGCCCTCTGCAACAGGCCCTTCGACCTGACGTCCGAACCACCGGTACGGGCTGTGCTGCTCCGGCAGGACACGGCCGTCGCTCACCTGCTGCTGGTGGTCCACCACGCGGCGGCGGACGGCTACAGCCTCAACGTCCTGGCCGAGGAACTGTGGGCGTCGTACACCGCGCTGTGGCGAGGAGAACACCCGCAACCGACCCCGGACGCGCCGAGCTTCGCGCAGTACGCCCGCACCACCCGCTCCTCCGACACCACCATCTCGGACGCCGACCGCCGCTACTGGACCGAACGTCTCGCCTCGCGTGGGGACCGGCTGCGGCTGCCCTACGACGGCGATCCCGACGCACCCCCGTCGGGCCCGCTCGTGCAGCACCACGGCTCACTCGACGCGCCCCTCGCCGCCGGCCTGGAACGGCTGGCCGCCACGCACGACGTGTCCCTGTTCCACCTGCTGCTCGCCGCGTACGTGCGCTGTCTGTCGCGCTGGTCCGGACAGCGGGACATCGCGGTCAACGTGGCCCGCGCCCGCCGCGAGGAACGCTTCCCCGACGTCGACCGGCTCATCGGCCCGCTCGCCGACACCCTCCCCCTGCTCTGCGACACGACCCCCGGCGAACCGGTCGTCGCGCTGGCACAACGCCTGCGCCGGATCTGGCTGGAGAGCGAACAGCACTCCGGGCTGAGCAGCTTCGACCTGGCCGCGCTCCTGCCCGGCGGCGGCCCCCGCACGGTGAGCCCGGCCGGCTTCAGCTTCGCCCGCTTCCCGGCACACATGGCCCCCGACTGCCCGGTCGAGGTACGGGCCGACGCGGCCGGCACCGGCTCGGCCGCGACCCGGCTGAGCCTGCTGTGCTGGGCGGACGAGTCGGCGCTGCGCCTGTCGTGGAACTTCCCGCTGCCCCTGTTCGAGCCGAGCACGGTGGCGCGACTGGACAGGGAGTACCGCGACGAACTGGCCTCCCTGTGCTCGCCGTTCACCGAACCGCGCCGGGTGGCCGAGGCACCGCACGGTGTCACCGGCCGACTCCTCCGCCAGTTCCGTGCCACGCCCGACGCCACCGCCGTGGAAGCCGACGGTACGGCCCTCACCTACGCGGCACTCGACCGCGCCTCCCAGCTCCTGGCGGCCCGCCTGCACGCCGACGGTGTTCGTGCGGGTGACCTGGTCGGGCTGCTCACCGAGCCCGGCCCGGACACCGTGATCGGCGTGGTCGGCATCCTGCGCGCCGGGGCGGGCTGGGTTCCGCTGGACGCGACGTACCCCACCGCCCGGCTCGCGGACCAGCTGGAGCGCGCCGACGTCTCCACCCTGGTGTGCCATGAACCGACCGTGCGAGTCGCGCGGTTGCTGGGCGGCAACGGGGTGCGTGCGGTGCGCGCCGACAACGCGCCGGACCCGCGGACCGACACCACACCGCCCGTCCCCACACCCACCTCGTCCTCCGAGGCGATCGCGTACGTCATCTTCACCTCGGGCTCCACCGGCCGGCCCAAAGCCGTGCCCATCACCCACGAGGCAATGGAGAACTACCTCGACTGGGCCATCGGGACCTTCGGCTACGGCCCCGAAGACC
This sequence comes from Streptomyces dioscori, assembly GCF_003024195.1. GTDB lineage: Bacteria > Actinomycetota > Actinomycetes > Streptomycetales > Streptomycetaceae > Streptomyces > Streptomyces dioscori. The sequence continues at coordinate 356,262 of NZ_KZ679046.1, read as the reverse complement.
GCTTGGCGCAGACCGCGTCGCCGTGCTTCGACGCCTCGGTACGCCAGCTGCTCGCACCCCTGCTGGTCGGCGGCACCGTCGTGACCGTACCGCGGGAGCTGCTGCGCGACCCCGAACTGCTGCTGGCGTACGCGGAGCGGACACGGATCACCGTGTGGAGCTCCGTACCGACCCTGTGGGAGCAGCTGCTGTCGGCCGCCGAGGAGCGGGTACGGCGGGGAGCGGCACGGCCGGACCTGTCGGCGCTGCGGTGGGTGCACGTGGGCGGGGAGGCCCTTCCCGCCGCGCACGTACGCCGGTGGTTCGACCTGTTCGGCGACGGCCAGCGCATCGCCAATCTCTACGGGCCCACCGAGACGACCATCAACGCCACCTGCCACCTCATCACCACGCGTCCCGCCGACGACGTGCAGACCCTGCCGATCGGACGGCCGGTCACCGGCACCCATGTGGCGGTGGTCGACGCCGACGGCACGCCCTGCCGCCCGAAGCAGTCGGGTGAACTGCTCATCGCGGGGATCGGGCTGACCCCCGGCTATCTGGGGCAACCCGAGCTGACCGCTGAGGCCTTCACCGTGCGGGACGGTCGCCGCTGGTATCGCAGCGGCGACCGGGTCCGGCTGCGTGCGGACGGAGTTCTGGAGTTCCTCGGACGGACCGACGACCAGGTGAAGATCCGCGGCAACCGGGTGGAGACGGGAGAGGTCGAGGCGGCCCTCCAGACGCATCCCGGGATCGCACAGGCGTCGGTGGTCGCGCGCGAGGGGCGGCTGCTGGCGTTCGTCACCGCCCGACCGGGGGCCGGGGAACCCGAACCACCGGACGTGCGCCGCTACTTGGCCGGGCTCCTGCCGCCGTACATGATCCCGGCACGGATCACGGTGATGGACCGACTCCCACTCAGCGGCACCGGCAAGATCGATCGCCGTGCGCTGGGCAGTGCCCCCTCGGCGCCGGTGGCGAACACCGGCCGGAACACTCCCCTAACCACGCCCACCGAAGTGCAACTGGCCGCCATCTGGACCGAGTTGTTGCAGCTCGACTCCGTATCCCGCGAGGACGACTTCTTCGACCTGGGCGGCGACTCACTGCTCATCCTCCAGGTGTTCGCCCGGCTCGGCGAGGTCAGGCCCCACCTGCCCCGCCCAACGGTGATCTACGACACCCGCACCCTCGCGAAGCTGGCCGCCGCGGTGGACGCGACCGCCACGCAAGGGCATCCAGCACCGGCGGCAACCGCGCCCACCGACCACGCAGCGCCCTTCCCCGTCACACCCGCCCAGCGCGGATTCCTCCTCGCGGAAGCCCTCTCACCGGGAAGAAGCGGTTCCTGGCCCGCACGGCTGCGGCTGTCCGGCCCGCTCGACCCGGAGGTCTTCCAGTCGGCGGTCGACCTGCTGGTGGAACGCCACGGCATGCTGCGTACCGTCTTCCCCGCCAATGCCCGGCCGCCCGTCCAGCAGGAACTCCCGCCCTCCCTGCGCCTCCCGGTCACCTTCGAAACCCTCACCGACCCCACCGAGGTGGACGAACGCGCGGCAGCCGAGGCGCAGCGGCGCTTCGAACCGTGGGCCTGGCCGCTGCTCCGGCTCCGGGTCCTCACCCTCACCGAGCACGAACACGTCCTCCTCGTCCACGCACACCACCTCATCGGCGACGGATACAGCGCCGCACTCCTCGTACAGGAACTCACGTCGTTCTACGACCGGTTGGCCGCGGGCCATTCCCCCGAACCGCCCGCGCCCCGCGCCACCTTCCGCGACCACGCCCTGCTGTCGGCCGAGGCGGAGCCCGGCACCGCGCCGGGTGCGGCGGAGCGCAGGGCCCGGCTCGACGCCCCCTATCGGCAGCCCGCCCTGCGCACCACCGACAAGGACGACGGCACAGACTTCGTGTCAGCGGGATTCGTACTCGACGCCGTCCGCACCGCGTCGCTGCGGGCGCTCGCGGCGGAGGCGGGGGCCACCTCGTACGCGCCGCTGCTGACCGCGTACCACCAGCAGTTGAGGCGGCTCACGGGGCAGGCGGACCTGATCGTCGGCCTGGCGGTGAGCGGTCGCGACCGGGGCCTGACGCTCGACGCGCACCGGATCTTCGGCCCGTTCGCCACCGCCGTCCCCGTACGGCCCACGGTTGCTCAGGCGGATGACTTCGGTGGCGCCCTGCGGCGGATCGTCGCCGAGGCCGAACAGGCCCGCAGGCACGAGGACATCGTGCCCCGCAACGCCGACGGACTCCCCCTGACCTCGCAGTTCTTCTTCACCTATCTCGACTTCTCCGTCCTCGCCGCTCCACACGGGCAGACGCTCACCGCGTCGTGGGACGACGGGGACAGCGCGTTCGCGCCGCCGTCGTCGGTGACGGACGTGTTCCTGGCCGCACGCCCGGAAGGCACCGGACTGCGCGTGACCGTACGAGGGGCCGCCGCGGCCTTCTCCCAGTCGACGCTGGAGGACTTCGCAGGGGCGCTCCGGGAACGGCTCATCAGCGCCGTGAACCCGCATGCCCCGGAGCCACGCACCTCGACCCGCCCCTCCGGGCCCTCGGGATCGATGGACGCCGCCCTGGTCGGTTACCTGCCCGCCCCCGCCCATCTGGCCCGGCTGGCAGGCCTGCCCGAGGACGCCGTGCCCCGGGAAGACCTGCGCGCGCTGCTTTTCCCCGACGGCGCCCCACACCTGCTGGAGACGGTCCACACCCCGCTCGGCAGTTCGGGCTTCGTCTGCGTACCCGTCTTCTCCGACGAACTCGCCCACGACCCGGCCCTCGTCGCCCACACCGCCCGCGCGGCATCGCTCGCCTCCTCGCTCGGAGCCCGGTGCGTGTCCCTGGCCGGCATGATCCCTTCCCTGACCGGATACGGCTTCGACGTACTGCGGTCCGCGAACCCGGGCCCGGGATCGGCCGCCGTGACGACCGGACACGCGGCGACCGTCGTCTCGGTCGTCCGGACCGTGCACGCGGCACTCGACGTCACCGGAAAGGACCTCGCGGACCTCGACATCGCCTTCGTCGGGCTCGGATCGATCGGCACGGCCTCCCTGGACCTGCTGCTCACCCGGGCCACCCGCCCGCCACGGCGGCTGCTCCTGTGCGACGCGCCCGGCAGCGCACCACGGCTGCGGCACCTGGCAGAGCAGTTGAAGCAGCGCGGCCTGGCCGACGCGGTGGAGGTCGCGGAGTCCCGGCCCGCGCTGCCCGTTGCCGTGTACGGGGCCGACCTGGTGGTGACAGCCGTGAGCAGCACCCACCCGCTCCTCGATGTCGACCGGCTGACACCCGGCACCATCGTGGTCGACGACTCCTTCCCGCACTGCTTCGACACCGGGCGGGCGCTGGCCCGGATGCGGGAACGCCGGGACGTACTCGTCCTGGGCGGCGGACTCCTCCACCTCGGCGAGCTCACCCGGGAGACCGCCGAAGGGCTGCCGGCAGCGGCGGCGGCCGGATACCTCGCCCAGCCATGGCTGGCAGGAACCCTCGCCTCCTGCCGCACGGAATCCCTCCTGCACGCAGCGGACCCCCAACTGCCGCTCGTGCACGGCCTGGTGGAGGAGTCGGCGGCACTCGCCTACTGGCGAGCCACCGAACGCGCGGGCGTGACGGCGGGCCCCCTGCACCTGCTCGGCCACACCGTCGGACCGGACCCCCTGGCCGGTGCGCGCGGAACAGGGGCCGGCTCATGAGTTCAAGATCATGTACAGGACAGCCCCTAGGATGGGCGGGCACAGAGTTCGGGATGCGCGCGGAGTTGCGTTCACCGCAAGGAGACTGCCCATGGGCACCACAGAGGCCGTAGGTTCACCTTTCGACAGCGGTGTCTCCGACCGCAGAGTTCCGGACGGCCGGCCGGCCGGTCCCGTGCTGCCACGTCTGCTGCTGGGCGCGCAGTTGCGCGCGCTGCGGGAGGAGTCGGGGATCTCCCGTGAGGACGCGGGGCACGCCATCCGCGCCTCCCGGTCCAAGGTCAGCCGCCTGGAGGCCGGTCGGCACGGGAACAAACCGCGTGACGTGACCGATCTGCTCACGCACTACGGAGTCACGGACGAGGCCGAGCGCGCCGCCTTGCTGGCGTTGGCCAAGGAGGCCAACACCCCTGGCTGGTGGCAGTACTACAGCGATGTGGTGCCCCCGTGGATGCAGACCTACCTGGGGGCCGAACAGGCGGCGAGCGTCATCCGCTGCTTCGAGGTCCAGCGCGTACCAGCCCTCCTGCAGACCCCCGCCTACGCGCGCGCCTCCATCCGGCTCGGGCACCCTGACGCCGACGCGCAGGAGACCGAGCGACGCGTCACGCTGCGCATGGAGCGCCGGCGGGTTCTGCACCGGGACCCGCCCGCCAGGCTGTGGGCCGTGATCGACGAGGCGGCGCTCCGGCGTCCGGTGGGCGGCCTCGACACGATGCGCGCCCAGCTCAGGCATCTCATCGACATCTGCCGGCTCCCGCAGATCACCCTGCAGATCATCCCGTTCCTCGCCGGTGGTTACGCGGCCGAGAGCGGTCCGGTCACCGTCCTGCGCCTGCCCGGCGGTCAACTGCCCGACGTGGTCTGCCTCGAACAGCTGGCCACCGCCCTCTATCCCGACAAGCCGGCCGAGATCGAGCGCTACTGGGACGTCATGAACCGCCTGGGGCTCGAAGCCGAGCCGCCGGAGGAGACACCCACGATCCTCCACCGCATCCTCCAGGAGACCTGACCTCGCCGGTGAGCCGTCGGCCGGCGCGCGCACGAGCGGGCGCGCGCCGGCCGCCGACGGGCCCGCCTCCCCAGCGCTTCAGCGCCTCAGCGTTTGAGGCCGACCCCGCCGTACTGGTGCACCTCGGCGGGCAGGCCCAGGGCCTCGGTGTCGGGACGCCAGCGCGAGCACGACGCCACACCCGGTTCGAGCAGCTCCAGACCGTCGAAGAAGCCCTCGATCTGCTCGGGGCTGCGCAGGATGTACGGGATCGAGCCGCCCTCGTTGTACCCCTTGATGGCCTCGACGTACGCCTCGCTGGTGTCGGTGCTGTCGTACTGCACGAGGTAGCTGCCGGGCGGCAGCGCGTCCACCAGCTGCCGAACGATCGAGCGTGCCTCGTCGTAGTCCTCGATGTGGCCCAGGATGCCCATCAGCATCAGCGCGACCGGCCGGTCGAAGTCGAGCGTCTTGGCTGCTTCCCGCACGATCGTGCCCGGATCGCGCAGATCGGCGTCGACGTAGTTGGTGACACCCTCCGGTGTGCTGGTGAGCAGCGCGCGGGCGTGCGCGAGCACCAGCTTGTCGTTGTCGACGTAGACGATCCGGCTCTCGGGCGCCACCCGCTGAGCGATCTGGTGGGTGTTGTCCACGTTGGGCAGCCCGGTGCCGATGTCCAGGAACTGCCGGATGCCCTCCTCGGCGGCCAGATGACGGACGGCGCGGGCGAGGAAGTACCGGGCGGCACGCGCTCCGGTCTCGATACCGGGGAAGACGGCGCGGAACGCGTCGCCGGCCACCCGGTCGACTTCGTAGTTGTCCTTGCCGCCCAGCCAGTAGTTCCAGATCCGGGCCGACTGCGGCACGGAGGTGTCGATCCTGGCGAGCGCCTCCGGCTCAGGGTTCTCTGCCTCGTCAGTCATGGACGCTCCTGTGCGTACGTATGCGTGGGTGGGTGCGGACCACGGAACCGTCGGACGCCGGTCGTGGGCGCCCACGTTATTCCTCACCCCTCGGCCCATGTGCACCACCGGCCCCCAACGCACCCTGTTCGGCCACTCGTTGGCTCATTCGGTGTCTTCTCAGCGGCGCGCGGTGGCGGCCCACTCGTCCTCGTGCAGGGCGAGGCAGCGGCCGGTCTCCGTACGGGACGGCATGTCGGGCACGTCGTCCCTGGTCCGCAGCGCGGCAGCGGCCGCCAGGTGACCGAGGCGCAGCCGGGAGCGTTCGTCGCGGTCCTCCAGCACTCCCGTCAGATAGCCGGCCGCGAACGCGTCACCCGCGCCGACCGGTTCGACCACCTTGGTGGGCAGCGAGGGCACGAAGGTCCGCCGACGGGCGGCGTACGGCGTCGCGGCGGCCGAGGTCGCGATGGGCGAGGTCGCGACGGGCACGTCGGCGACAGGCACATCGGCGACGGGCACGTCGGCGACAGCCGAGTCTGCGCCATACGACGTCGCCCCGTGCTCGGCGTCCTTGACGACCACGGTGGGCGCGGGCGCGAGCAGTTCCGCGATGTCGTCCGGGCGGGCGGTGCCCCACAGCTCCTCGGCCTCGTCCCGGCCGACGAACACGATGTCCGCGGCGCGGGCGAGCGCCAGCAGACTGCGGGCGGCGTCCGCGGCCTCGTGACCTCCCTGGCGCCAGAGGGCGGGGCGGTGGTTCACGTCGAAGGACACGAGCGGACCGGGCGTGGCACGGCCGTCCCGGCCGACGAGCAGTGTCTCCAGGAGACGCGCGCAGCTGTCGGAGAGGGCCGCGGCGACCCCCGACAGATGCAGGATCCGGGCCCTGCGGAGCGCGGGGTGCCACGCCAGGTCCGGCCCCATCGCGGACGCCGCGGAACCGCCCCGGTAGTAGTACGTACGGGTGTGGCCGGGACCGTGGTCCGGGTCCGGGGCCGGGTCCTTGAAGTAGACGCCGGTCGGGCGGTCCGGGTCGGTCTCCACGGCGCTCACGTCCACGCCGCGCGCGGTCAGCTCGGCCAGGATGCGGCGGCCGAAGGGGTCGTCGCCCAGCCGGCTCAGCCAGGCGGCCCGGCGCCCGAGTCCGGCGAGCCCGCAGGCGACGTTGGACTCGGCACCGCCGATGGCCATGCTCAGCAGGGACTGCTCGGCGAGCGGGCCGGTGTCCGGCGGGCCGAGAACGGCCATCGTCTCGCCGACGCACACGACGTCGGCCGCCCGCTCATGACTCTCGGCGGCGCGGGGAGGGGGCGGCAGGGACACGAGCTTCTCCTGGCGGATGGCGGATGGCGGACATGGTGGGGAGGAGGAGGGGGCGGCCGCGACGGACGGCGCCCGTGGTTGAGCAGTTCGGCGGACGGCGGTTCAGGCGGAGCCCATCCGCAGCATGACCTTGCTGCTGCCGCTGTCCGGGTCCGCGGCGACGGCGAGCGCCTCCTCGGCCCGTTCCAGCGGGAAGCGGTGGGTGATCAGCGGAGTCACGTCCAGACCGTCCCCGAGAGCGCGCAGCGCGTCGTCGATCTCCTCGACGAAGCGGTACGAGCCGATCCAGGTGATCTCCCGGGTCACCAGGTCGCCGAGGGCCGCCGCCACGGCCGTACCGGGCAGGTTGCCGACCTGGACGAGGGTGCCGCCCCGGGCGGTGGCCCGCAGTACGGGGCCGAGCGCGGCCGGGGCACCGGACGCCTCGAAGACCACGTCGACGTCCTCGGGCAGCCTCTCGCCCGCGGAGAGGTCGCGGGTGTCGTCGGCGCCCATGGCGCGGGCGACGGCGAGCGAGGACGGCGACAGGTCCGCGGCGATCACCCGGCCCGCTCCTCGGTACCGGGCCGCGGCGACGACCAGCGAGCCGATCGGACCGCAGCCGTTGACCAGGACCGTACGGCCGCGCAGCTCGGGGACCCGGCCGACGGCGTGCAGCGCGACGGCCAACGGCTCGGCGAGGGCGCCCTGTTCGGTGCCCACACCGGCCGGCAGCGGCCGGATCTGGGCCGCGTCGACCGTGCGGTACTCGCTGAACCCGCCGTCGGTGTGCGGGTCGAAGGCCGCCGAGCCGAAGTAGCGGACGCGGGGGTAGAGGTTCGTCCGTCCGGCGAGCCGTTCGGGCAGGACGCCGTCGCCGACGAGGCTCGCCGGGTGGACGGTGGCCGCCTGTCCCACGTCGAGGCCGGTGACGCCGTCGCCGAGTGCGGCGATCCGGCCCGCGAACTCGTGCCCGAGCACCAGCGGATGGGCGAGCGAGGCGGTGCCGGACGCCCCCCTCTTCCAGTACGCGATGTCGGATCCGCAGATGCCGCCCCACTCCACGGCCAGCAGCACCTCGCCCGCGCCCGGTGCGGGCCGGGCCCGCTCGTCGACGCGTACGTCGCCGGGGCCGTGCACCACGACCGCCCTCATGTGGGGGGTGATCGTCTTCATACGGCGTCCTCCAGCCGGACCAGGTCGCGTCCGCGTGTCTCGGGGGCGAGGTACGCGCTGACGAAGGTGATGAGCGAGTAGACGATGAGCATGGCGGCGATGGGCCACCAGCTGTCGGTGACGGCGGTGAGTGTGGCCGCGAGGACCGGGCCGATCGCGGTGGCGAGGATGCCGCCGACCTCCTTGGAGAGCGCGAGCTGGGTGAACCGGGTGCGGGAGCCGAAGAGTTCGGCCATCGTGACGCTTTCGAGGGAGAACAGTCCGAGGACTCCGACGTTCAGGCCGAGGACCATGCCGAGCATCACGCCCGGCGTCGATCCGGAGGTGACGAGCAGCATCACCGGGAAGGCGAGGACGACGGTGAGGGCGGAGAGCGCGAGGTAGACCGGGCGGCGTCCGAAGCGGTCGCCCAGCAGGCCGACCAGCGGCACGGTGGCGAAGCCCGCCAGTGAGCCGTACACGATCGCGTCCGTCGGTACGGACCGGCCGACCGCGAGGTTGGTGGCGATGTAGCCGACGAGGAATGTCTGCATCAGCCCGGAGTTGCCCGCCTGGCCGAAGCGCAGGCCCAGCGCGAGGAAGAACGCCTTGCCCTTGCGCTGCCGGATGCCCGCCGCCAGGACACCGCCCTGGTGCTCGTCGGCCGTGGCGATGACGGACTCGACCTCGTCACGGGCCAGCGCCACCCCGTCGACGACGTCGGGGCGCTCCTCGAAGACCGGGCTCTCCTTGAGGCTGCGCCGGACCCAGACCGCGAAGATCATCAGGCCGAAGCTCAGCAGGAAGGGCAACCGCCAGCCCCAGGAGAGCAGTTGGTCCTCACTGAGCACGGCGAGCAGGATCGCCCACAGGCCCGACGCGGCGAGCGTCCCGGAGTTCGTGCCGAGCGACACCAGTGAGGAGATCACGCCGCGCCGCCTGACGGGCGCGTACTCGGCCAGCATGACGGTCGCCCCGGCGATCTCGGCGCCCGCGCCGAAGCCCTGCACCAGCCGCAGGGCGACGAGCAGGATCGGCGCGAGGATGCCGATGGTGGCGTACGTGGGCAGGGCGCCGATCAGGGTGGTGGAGGCGCCCATCAGCAGGATGGTGATGTACAGGACCTTCTTGCGGCCGAGCCGGTCGCCCATCCGCCCGAAGTAGACGGCTCCGGCGAGCCGGGCTACGTATCCGACGCCGTAGGTGGCCATCGCGGCGATGAGTCCGACGGCCGGACTGACGTCCGGGAAGAAGATCTTGTTGAAGACGATCGCGGCGGCCAGCGAGTAGAGCTGGAAGTCCATGAACTCCATGGCCGTACCGAGCCAGCCCGAGACGGCGGCGCGGGTGAGATCGCGGGTGCTGCGCTGGGCGGAAGGCGTCTGCTGAGCGGCTATGACGCTGTCCTTCATCGTGAACTCCGTTGTTCGTGACCGAAGAAGCTGTTGGGGACGAGGGAGACCCCCCGAGGGGCTGGTACGGGGGGCCGGTACGGGGGGGCGGGTACGGGGGTGGCTACGGGGTCAGATCTCGACGCGTCCGGCGGCCAGGGCGGGGAGGCGGTCCGCGACGGCCGACGTGAGGGCGTCGTCGTCCGCCAGATCCGTGGCGCCCAGGACGCCCAGCAGCGCGCGTACGGTCTCGGCGGGGCGGGTCGCGGGCGCCCAGCAGGCGGCGAGTGCCTCGGCGGCGGGATCCGAGGGGGCACTGGACCGAGGGGTGTCACCGGTACCGGAGGAGGCGTCCGCGGCGGCCCGGCGGGTGCCGTGCGCCCAGCCGGCGAGGGCGAGTTCGAGTACCGGGGTCACCCGGCCGCCAGGGGTGGTCGCGGTCCGGGCGCGCAGTTCCCGCAGCGCGGGCAGCCAGCGTTCCGTGATCTTCAACGATCCGTCGGAGCCGATCTGCCGCAGCAGATGACGCATGGCGGGATTGCGGAAACGTACGACGAGATCGTCGGCGTACGCGACGGGATCCGGGCCGCCCGCGGGCAGTGTGGGTGCCACCTCCGCGGACAGCGCCCGGACGAGACCCTCGCCCCAGTCCGTCGCCATGGTCTCGGCGATCGTGGTGAGTCCGGCGGCCAGGCCGAGGTGGGCGAGGGCGGAGTGGGAGCCGTTCAGCAGTCGCAGTTTGGTGAGCTGGTAGGGCGCCGCGTCCGGGACGAACAGGGCGCCGTCGAGCTCCCAGGGCGGCCGGGGCGCGCGGAAGGAGTCCTCAAGGACCCACTGGCGGTACGGCTCCCCCGTCACGGCGAGCGCGTCCCGTACGCCGAGCGCGGCGGCGGCGCTCGCCAGGTCGGCCTCGCCGGTGGCCGGCACGATCCGGTCCACGACGGTCGCGGGAAAGGTGACGGCCCCGGCCATCCGGTCCAGGATCTCCGAGCGGTCGGGCCAGGCCGACGCGCGGACGAAGTCGTGGACGACCCGGGCCAGTACGGCGCCGTTGCCCGCCATGTTGTCGCAGGACACGACGGCGACCGGGGGCGCCCCGGCCCGCATCCGGGCGGCGAGGCCGGCGGCGAGGCGCCCGGTCACCGTGGTGAGCGGCCCGTCGGGGGCGGCGGCGAGGTCGGCGGCGACGCGCCCGGCGGTGAGGTCGAGACCGCCGGTCGCCGCCGACCGGTGATAGCCCTTCTCCGTCACGGTCAGCGTCACGACCGTCACCTCGGGGTCGGCGAGCAAGGCGTCGACGGCCTCGGCGTCGGGCCCCATGGCCAGCGCGCCGACGACCGAGCCCACGACCCGGGTGCGGTGTCCGTCCGGACGGCGTTCGGTGAGCGAGTACAGACAGTCCTGGTCCCGCAGGGCGCGTACGGTTCCGGCCGAGCGGGGCGCGACCGCGGTGATGCCCCAGGGCTCACCGGAGCGGGCGGCGGCCTGTTCGGTGTACACGGCCTGGTGAGCCCGGTGGAAGGCGCCGAGACCGAAGTGGACGACACGGGTGCGCAGTTCGGCCGGGTCGACGGCGGGCCGCAGTCCGGGCGCGAGCCGGGGCAGTGCCTCGCGGCTCAACTGGTCGTCGGTGCTCACCAGTCGTGCACCGACCCGTCGAGCCTGCGGGCGACCGGGAGGTAGCGCCGCTGGTAGGGGAAGCGCTCGGCGGCCTTCTCGTCGTACTCGACGCCGAGGCCGGGCTCGTCGGAGGGGTACAGCATGCCGTCGGCGAACGTCACCCCCGTACGGAACACCTCGGCGGTCTCGTCGGGGTGGCCCATGTGCTCCTGGATGCCGAAGTTCGGCACGGCGATGTCGAGGTGCACGGCGGCGGCCATGCTCACCGGCGAGAGGTCGGTCGCCCCGTGGGAGCCGGTCCGCACCTGGTGGAGCGCGGCGAGGTCGAAGATCCGGCGCAGATGCGTGATGCCGCCCGCGTGGACGACGGTGGTGCGTACGTAGTCGATGAGCTGCTCGGTGATGAGGTGCTGGACGTCCCAGATCGAGTTCATCACCTCGCCGACCGCGATCGGCGTCGTGGTGTGCTGCCGGATCAGCCGGAAGGACTCCTGGTTCTCGGCCGGGGTCGGGTCCTCCATCCAGAACAGCCGGGAGGCCTCGACACTCCTGCCGAACCGGGCCGCCTCGTTCGGGGTGAGCCGGTGGTGCACGTCGTGCAGGAGGTGGAAGCCGAAGCCGAAGCGCTCCCGTACCGCTTCCAGGTACCTGGGCGCGAAGTCGAGATAGGCCTCGGTGTCCCAGGGCTGTTCGTCGGGCAGTTCGGTCGCGGCGGGTTCGTAGACCTTGCCCTTGCGCACCCCGTACGTGCCCCCGACGTCGGGCACGGCGGCCTGGGCGCGTACGGCCTTGTAGCCGAGCTCCAGATAGCGCTGGACGTCGTCGAGGAGCGAGGGCACGTCGGTGCCGCTGGCGTGCGAGTAGACGAGTACGCCGTCGCGCGACCGGCCGCCGAGGAGCTTGTGGACGGGCAGGCCCGCGGTCTTGCCCAGGATGTCCCACAGGGCGGTGTCGACGGCGGCGATCGCGGTCATCGTGACGGGTCCGCGCCGCCAGTAGGCGCCCTTGTAGAGGTACTGCCACATGTCCTCGATGCGCGACGGGTCCCTGCCGATCAGCAGCGGGACCACGTGGTCGCGCAGATAGCTGGCGACGGCCAGTTCCCGGCCGTTGAGCGTGGCGTCGCCGAGGCCGGTCACCCCGTCCGTGGTGGTGATCCGGAGCGTGACGAAGGTCCGGCCGGGGGAGGCGACGAAGACCTCGACGCTTTCGATCCTGCTCACAGGCACTCCTTGGTCGCGATCGGTCGCGAAGTACTTGTATACAAGCATCTGTCGCGCAGCACGGCAATACTTGTGCCGTGGTTCTACGTACGATGGGCGCATGGCTCAAACGAACGGGCGGACGAACCGGCGCGACATCTATCTGAAACTGCGCCAGATGGTCCTGACCCTCGAACTCGCCCCGGGCGCGGCCCTCTCGGAGAACGAACTCGCCGCGTCGATGGGCGTCAGCCGTACGCCGGTGCGGGAGAGCCTGATCCTGCTGGCCCAGGAGGGCCTGGTGCAGGTCTTCCCCAAGATCGGGTCGTTCGTGTCCCGCGTCGACCCGGGGCAGGTCGCCGACGCGCAGTTCCTGCGGGAGGCGGTGGAACTCGCCTCGTTGGACGATCTGCCCGCGGCGCTCGACCCCGCGATCGTCGGGGAGCTGCGGGCCAACCTCGACCGGCAGCGGCGGGCGGACCTCGGCCTGGAGGAGTTCTTCGGTCTGGACGAGGCGTTCCACCAGGGCCTGATGCGGCTGAGCGGGCACGGGAACGTCTGGACGACCGTCGCAGCCGCCAAGGGCCACCTGGACCGGGCCCGCCGCCTCGGCCTTCACGAGAACGTGTCACCGGCCGTGTTCGTCGCCCAGCACCGCGAGATCTTCGACGCGATCACCGGCGGGAACGTCCCACTCGCCCGCACGGCCATGCGCACACATCTGCGAGCCGTCTTCGACGACATCGAGCGCATCCGCGCCCACTCCCCCGAACTGTTCGCCACGGACGCGTCGTCCGTGCCGGTGCGGCGGAACATCGTGGTGTGGGAGTGAGCGCATCACGAGAAGTCGGGCGGCCGGAGCCCGAGCAGGTGTCAGGTGCCCCCTAGCAGGTGCCAGGTGTCAGGTGTCAGGTGTTCAGGGCCGCCAGCACCATGGACCTGGCCTCCTCCTGGATCTGCTGCAGGTGTTCCGGGCCCGAGAACGACTCCGCGTAGATCTTGTAGACGTCCTCGGTGCCCGAGGGGCGGGCCGCGAACCAGGCGTTGGCGGTGGACACCTTGACCCCGCCGAGGGCGGCGCCGTTGCCGGGGGCCTCGGTGAGCACCGAGGTGACCGGCTCGCCCGCGAGGGTGTCGGCGGTGACCTGGCGCGGGGACAGCTTCGCGAGCAGCGCCTTCTCCTCGCGGGAGGCCGGGGCGTCGATGCGCGCGTAGGCGGGGGCGCCGAAGCGCTCGGTGAGCCGTGCGTAGTGCTGGGAGGGTGTCTCGCCGGTGACGGCCGTGATCTCGGAGGCGAGCAGGGCCAGGATGATGCCGTCCTTGTCGGTGGTCCACACGGAGCCGTCGCGGCGCAGGAAGGACGCGCCCGCCGATTCCTCGCCGCCGAAGCCGAGCGTCCCGTCGGACAGGCCGTCCACGAACCACTTGAATCCGACCGGGACCTCGACCAGTGTCCGGCCGACGTCCGCCGCGACCCGGTCGATCATCCCGGACGACACGAGGGTCTTGCCGATCCCGGCCTCGGCGGGCCACTCCTTGCGGTGCGAGAACAGATAGGAGATCGCCACGGCCAGATAGTGGTTGGGGTTGAGCAGGCCGCCGTCCGGGGTGACGATGCCGTGCCGGTCGGCGTCGGCGTCGTTGCCGGTGGCGATGTCGAACCGGTCGCGCTGCTCGATGAGCGAGGCCATGGCGTACGGCGAGGAGCAGTCCATCCGGATCTTGCCGTCCCAGTCCAGCGTCATGAAACGCCAGGTGGGGTCGGCGAGCGGGTTGACCACCGTCAGGTCGAGCCGGTGCTGCTCGGCGATCCGGCCCCAGTAGGCGACCGAGGCGCCGCCCAGCGGATCGGCGCCGATGCGCACGCCGGCGGCCCGGATCGCGTCCAGGTCGAGCACGTTCGGCAGGTCGGCGACGTAGGTCCCGAGGAAGTCGTGGCGGCCGGTGCCGGGTGCAGCCAGGGCGCGGGTGTAGGGGATGCGGCGTACGTCCTTCATGCCCGCGGTGATGATGTCGTTGGCGCGGTCCTGGATCCAGGAGGTCGCCTCGGAGCCGGCCGGGCCGCCGTTCGGGGGGTTGTACTTGAAGCCGCCGTCGGCGGGCGGGTTGTGCGAGGGGGTGACCACGACACCGTCGGCGAGGCCGGAGGTGCGGCCCCGGTTGTGGGTGAGGATGGCGTGCGAGACGGCGGGGGTGGGCGTGTAGCCGTCGCCCTGGTCGATGAGGACGATCACGTCGTTGGCGGCGAACACCTCAAGGGCCGTGACCCGCGCGGGCTCGGACAGGGCATGGGTGTCGGCGCCCAGGAAGAGGGGGCCGTCGGTGCCCTGCGCGGTGCGGTACTCGCAGATGGCCTGGCTGGTGGCCGCGATGTGGTCCTCGTTGAACGCCGTCGCCAGCGATGAGCCGCGGTGCCCCGAGGTGCCGAACGCGACCCGCTGCCCGGGCTCGGCCGGGTCGGGGTGCAGCGCGTAGTACGCCGTGACCAGGCGGGCCACATCGACGAGGTCACCGGGTCCGGCGACCTGCCCTGCTCGCGCGTCCTGCATGTCCCGCTCCTTAAGCCTTCAGCAAGGTCGACCCTTGGGTCCGTTGCGTACCGGCTCATGGGTCCGTTGCGTACCGGCCCATGAGTCCGCTGCGTGCCGACCCATTCTCCCCTGCCCGGCCCTGCGGGACGCACACCGCGCGCGGTCGGTAAGGGCCCGGAACCCCGCAAGGCTCCCGGGCCCTCCCCCCTGCTAGGCGTCCTTGATGACGGCGGTGAGGGTGTCCTCGTTCATGGTGTCGGGTACGTCGACACCGGAGGGGAGCTTGTAGGCCTGGCCGCGGACGGCCCCGCCCGGGAACTCACCGGTGTGGATGTTGAAGTACCAGTTCCCGGGGTTGGCCTTGATGCCCTCCAGCAAGTCCTTGTCGTCGACGGTGACCGTACCGAAGACGAACTTCTTGCCGTCCTCCAGCTTCTTGGTGAAGAAGGGGATCTTCACATCGCCGTTGACACCCTTGACGCCCTTGTGGAGGTGGCCGAGGGTCGGCGTCTGAACACCGGTGAAGGTGAACGCGTAGGAAACCTGGTCGCCCTGGATCCGCATCAGGGCGAGCGCGTGCCCGTCCTTGTCCCCCACCGCGGGACCGCCCTCGACGGGGACCTCGTCGGCACCGGTCATCACCGAACCGAAGAAGGCCGCGTCCGCCGCGTTCTTCTCCCACTTGCCGACGCCCTGCGCACCGTCGTGCCCCGTACCGGATGACGCGTGCCCACCGCCGGCCGGGCTGCTCGCGGCGGAGCCGGCGCCGGTCACACCGTCTTCCCCGTTGCAGGCGGTCAGCAGAAGCGCACCCGTGACAGCGGATACGGCGATCATTGCAAAGCGCTTGCTCTTCATGGCAGTTGAGCCCTTCCCCGTGCTGCGACCGCGGCTGTTTCGCGGTCCGTCACCCACAACACGGACTGCCCCCACGGCACACCTCACCCCATGACAGGCCTGAGACATTCCTGAGACGGCCTGCGATCACTCGCGACGCGACCTTGACACTGAGCCCGGCGCGCGGGGTCCTGGAAGCTCAGCCCAGGAAGCTCAGCCGGACCGTGCGGTCGGGGTTGTCCTTGTTGGTGTCGACCAGGCACACCGACTGCCACGTCCCCAGTTCCAGTCGCCCTGCGAGTACCGGCAGCGTGGCGTGCGGAGGGACGAGCGCCGGGAGGACGTGGTCCCGGCCGTGACCGGGGCTCCCGTGGCGGTGCTGCCAGCGGTCGTCCGCGGGGAGGAGGGTGTGGAGGGCGGCGAGCAGGTCCTCGTCACTGCCCGCTCCCGTCTCCAGGACGGCCACGCCGGCGGTCGCGTGGGGCACAAAGACATTGAGCAGGCCGTCACGGCCGCCCGCCGCCTCCCGGAGGAAGGCCTCGCACTCACGGGTGAGGTCGACGACCGTCTCCGTGGAGCCGGAGGTGATGTTCAGGACACGGGTGGTGAAGGCATCGGACATGAACCAATCCTCACCCATGGGCGCAGGTCCACGCCTGCGACGCCTCCGCAGACCGGGCGGCTCCCGCCTTGGGACGCGGTGCCACTCCGCGAGACGGCATTGACCGTAGCCGACCGACCTGACTACGTTCGGCGGCATGTTGCGTTCAGTTCTGCTCACCACGCGCGGTCACATCGACCTGCTGCGGGTGGCCTCCGCCGCGTGTCGCACCGGCCGCTGACGCCTTCTCAGCCGTTCCCTCACTCCGCTCCGCGCTCCGCGCCGCAGCATCCGCCCGTTTCCGTGCGCCTGCCCGTCCGCGGGCCGAAACCGGGCCGCTGACGCGCACCCGCCCGCGCGCCCCACCGCGCCACGGCTCCTCCCCGACGCTCTCCAGCCATGGAATCCCGTGAGCATCAGCCATGCCCCACAGGTGGTACGCGTCGAAGGGCTGACGCGCGCCTTCGACGGCCGCGTCGTCATCGACGGTCTCCGGCTGGACATCGGACAGGGCGAGTTCGTGGCGCTGGTGGGTCGTCGTGGATGCGGCAAGTCCACCCTGCTGCGCATCCTCGCCGGACTCGACCATGACCTCCGGGGCACCGTGCTCGTACCACGCCGCAAGGCTCTCGCCCTCCTCGAACCGCGGCCGGTGCCGAGACCATGGAGAACGAAACGGGCCTCGCTGGACCGCGCGTTGGCGCATGAACCCGATCTTCTGCTGCTGGACGATCCGTTCGGCGCTCTGGACGCGCGGGCCCGGGCCAAGGCCCAGCGGCTCGTCGGCGACCTGTGGCGGCGCCGCGGCTGTGCCGTGCTCCTGGCCACACCCGACGTGGAGGAGGCCGTGCTGCTCGCCGACCGTGTTCTCGTGATGAAGGACGGGGTCATCGCGTACGGGGCCGCGGTCGGGCTGGACCGGCCGCGCGACCGCACCGACCCACGGTTCACGGAGCTGTGCGCCGGACTGCGGGAGCGCCTGGGTGCCGAACCGGCCGCCTGAACCCGCCCGCCCGGGAAGATCCGCGCCGCCCGCACAGTTGGTAGAAGCGTGAACAACACCGGAGCGCAGGTACGGGAACAGGCGCGGGACGAGGTACGGGACCGGGTACGGGAAGTCGATGTCGTCGTCGTGGGCGCCGGCCAGGCCGGTCTGTCCAGCGGCTATCACCTGCGGCGCACCGGCTTCGAGCCCGAGCGGGACTTCGTGGTCCTGGACCACGCGCCGCGGCCGGGCGGAGCCTGGCAGTTCCGGTGGCCGTCCCTGACGTACGGCAAGGTGCACGGCATGCACTCGCTGCCGGACATGGAGCTGACGGACGCGGATCCGGACCGGCCGTCCGCCGAGGTCGTCGCCGAGTACTTCGACACCTATGAGCACGCCTTCGACCTGCGCGTACGGCGACCGGTCGACGTGAAGGCCGTCCGCGAGGGCGACGCGGGACGGCTGCTCGTCGAGACGTCGGACGGTACGTGGTCCACGCGGGCGCTGATCAACGCGACGGGCACCTGGGACCGGCCGTTCTGGCCGCGCTATCCCGGTCAGGAGACCTTCCGCGGACGTCAGCTGCACACCGCCCAGTACGCCGGCCCGCAGGACTTCGCCGGACAGCGCGTCGTCGTGGTGGGCGGGGGCGCGTCCGGCACGCAGCATCTGCTGGAGATCGCCCCGTACGCGGCCGGGACCACCTGGGTGACGCGACGGCCACCGGTGTTCCGGGAGGGGCCGTTCAGCGAGGACGTGGGCCGGGAGGCGGTCGCCATGGTGGAGGAGCGGGTCCGGCAGGGGCTGCCGCCGAGGAGTGTCGTGTCGGTGACCGGGCTGCCGCTCAACGACGCGATCCGGCAGGGCCTCGCGGACGGGGTCCTGGACCGGCTGCCGATGTTCGACCGGATCGTTCCGGACGGTGTGGAGTGGGACGACGGGCGGCGCGTGGCGGCGGACGTCATCCTGTGGGCGACCGGTTTCCGCGCGGCGGTCGACCATCTGGCGCCGCTGCGGCTGCGCGAGCCCGGCGGAGGCATCCGTATCGAAGGGACCCGTGCGGCCGTCGATCCACGGATCCATCTCGTCGGGTACGGGCCGTCCGCGAGCACCATCGGGGCCAACCGTGCCGGGCGGGCGGCGGTGCGGGACATCAGACGGCTGCTTGCGGATACTCCGGTCGCTCCGGTCGCCCCTGCCGCGGTGGAGGCCACCGGCTGATCCGCACGATGTGTACGTGGGTCGGCGGCGCCCGAGCGACGACGTGAGGGATCTCCGCGATGACTTCCCGCGCCCCCGGAGGGGCGCGGCGGGCCCCTGGCGCACCTGCCACGCCGTGGTCGCGGCCCGGCTCAGCCCGACGACGCCGAGGCACCCTTGCCGGCGCGGTTGAACTCGGCGACGTTCCTCTTGTGCTCCTCGTAGTCGGCCGTGAAGCGCGTGTCGCCCCGCTTGACCGTGACGAAGTACAGCCAGTCGCCCTGGGTCGGCGTGACCGCGGCACGCATCGCCTCCTCACCGGGATTCGCGATCGGCGTCGGCGGCAGCCCCATCCGCGCGTACGTGTTGTACGGGCTTTCGAGCTGTGTGTCGTTCTCGCTGGTCCGCAGGGTGCTGCGGTTGAGCGCGTAGTTGATGGTGGAGTCCATCTGCAGCGGCATGCCCCGGTCGAGCCGGTTGTAGATCACCCGGGCCACCCTGCCCATGTCCGCCTTGGTGGCCGCCTCCGCCTGCACGATGCTCGCGACGGTGACGGTCTGGTAGACGTTCATCGCGTTGCGTTCGGCCCCGGCCGTGACCGTGCCCCCGCCGAACTTCTTGTTCGCCGTGTCGACCATGTACGTGAGCAGGGAGACGGGGGTCGACTTCTTGTCGAGGGGATAGGTCGCGGGGAAGAGGTAGCCCTCGGGGTTGCCGCTCGCGTCGTTGGGCAGTTTGAGGCGGGCCTTGTCCAGGGACTTCTTGCTGGAGCCGGCGGGCAGGGCGAGGGCCTTGTCCATGGCGGCGTAGACCTGGCCGGTGCGCCAGCCCTCCGGGATCACCAGGGTCCGGGGTTCGTTCCTGTCGTCCGTGCTCAGCAGCGGCACCGCCACGGCGGTGGCCGCCACGACGGCGCCGGTCGCGATGAGGGCGGTCCGGCCCCGGCGCGTCAGTCGGATCGTTCTCCGTGGCGGAGTGGGCGGAGTGTAGTTCTGCATGCGGGCACGTTAACCCGCATATCGTTCCAAACTCGACATATCTTCATCTTGTTGGCTCCAGTTGGGCGTCCCTGCGGACCAGAGCGGCGTAAGGCCCGTCCCGCTCCAACAGCTCCTCGTGCGTGCCCCGTTCGGCGGTGCGCCCGCGGTCGAGGACCACGATCTGGTCGGCGCCCCTAATGGTGGACAGCCGGTGCGCGATGGTGATGGTCGTCCGGTTGGCCGACAGTGCGTCGATGGCCTCCTGGACGGCTCGCTCGGTACGGGTGTCCAGCGCGCTGGTGGCCTCGTCGAGGATCAGGACGGGCGGATCGCGCAGGATCGTGCGGGCGATGGCGAGACGCTGCTTCTCCCCGCCGGAGAACCGGTGTCCGCGCTCCCCCACCACCGTGTCGTACCCGTCGGGCAGGGACGCGATGTGGTCGTCGATCTGCGCGGCCTTCGCGGCGGCGCGCAGCTCGTCGTCGGTGGCGTCCGGCTTGGCGAACCGCAGGTTGTCGGCGACCGTGGCGTGGAAGAGGTACGTCTCCTGCGAGACGACGCCTATCCCCCGCGCGAGGGTGTCGAAGTCGAGGTCGCGCACGTCCACCCCGTCGAGGGTGACACGGCCGCCCGTGACGTCGTACAGCCGCGGGACGAGGTGGCTGAGGGTGGACTTGCCGGCGCCGGTCTGGCCGACGACGGCGAGACTGCTGCCGGCGGGCACGGTGACGTCGATGCCGTCGAGGATCGGGCCGCTCTTGTCGTCGTACCGGAATTCGACGCCCTCGAAGCGCACTTCACCCTTGACCTGGTCGAGGTGAACCGGCCGCTCGGGCTCCGTGATGTCGACGGGCAGGTCGAGGTACTCGAAGATGCGCTGGAACAGGGCGAGCGAGGCCTGGATCTGGACGCCGGTGGACAGCAGGCTGACGGCCGGTCGGAACAGCCCCTGCTGGAGCGAGACGAACGCCACCAGGGTGCCGATGGAGACCGAGGGGCCGCCGAGCTGGAGGGCCATTCCCGCGGCCCAGTAGATGACGGCGGGCATGGCGGACATGACGATGCCGATGACGGCCATCCGCCAGCGCCCCGCCATGTTCGACCGGACCTCCAGGTCGACGAGGCTCTCGGACTCCTGCGCGAAGGAGCGGGTGAGGGAGTCGGAGCGGCCCATCGTGCGGCCCAGCACGATGCCGCTCACGGAGAGCGACTCGGTGACCGTGGCGGCCATGACCGCCATCTGCTTCTGACGCTGGGTGGTGATCTTCTTGCGCTCGTTGCCGACGCGGCGGCTGATCCACACGAACACCGGCAGCAGGAGCAGCGAGACGACGGTCAGCCGCCAGTCGAGGGCGACCATCGCGACGATCGTGGCGACGACGCTCGTGAGGTTGGAGACCAGGGAGGTGGCGGTCGAGGTGACCGTCGCCTGCATCCCGCCGATGTCGTTCGCGATGCGCGACTGGACCTCGCCGGTACGTGTCCTGGTGAAGAAGGCGAGCGACATGCGCTGCAGCCGGTCGTAGACGGCCGTGCGCAGGTCGTGCATGACACGCTGGCCGACCGTGGTGGAGATCAGGGTCTGCAGGACTCCGAAGACACCGCCGAGCACGGCGCTGAGGATCATGCCCAGCGCGAGCAGGCTCAGCAGGCCGGTGCGGCCCTGCGGGATCGCGGTGTCCAGGATCTCCTTGAGCAGGAAGGGCGTGGCGACCGAGACCAGGGACGCGGCGCCGACGAGCAGGCCGACGACGGCCAGCCGGCCGCGGTAGGGACGGAAGAGGGTGAGGATACGGCGCACCTGCCGGGGCTGTCCTGGCTCGACGGGTGGCGGCGTCCAGTTGATGTCGTCGCGGGGCAATGGGCTCCTACGGTGGTGAGAAGAAACGGATTGACGGAGCATAGCTCATTGTTACCTATACTCACAATGAACTAGGTCCTGATATTGTTCCCGGCATGGACACCCCCGACGCCGACGGCCTGCTCGCCGAGCAGCTGCTGCGGTTGACCCGCCGTGTGCACCGCATCCAGAAACGCCATCTCCAGTCGCGGGGGCTCGGCATCACCCCGGCGCAGTCCCGGTTGCTGCGCACCCTCGCCCACTACGGCTCACCGCCGCGCATGGCCGATCTGGCAGAACGGCTTGAGGTGGTGCCGCGGGCCGTGACGACGCTGGTCGACGGCCTGGAGGCGAGCGGCAAGGTACGACGTGTACCCGACCCCACCAACCGGCGGGTCATCCGCATCGAGCTCACGGAGGACGGCGGGCGGGTGCTGCGGGAGCTGCACGGCGCGCGCCGGGAGGCCGCGGAGGACATCCTCGCGCCCCTCACGGACGACCAGCGCGCGGTACTGGGCGGGCTGCTGGACACGCTGGTCGACGGTACTTCCGTCTCGGCCGACGGGGGCGAAACCGCTGCCGGCGCCCATGCCGCCGCCGATGCCGCCACCCGAGGGGCCGGACACGACTGCTGACGGCCCGGCGCGGAAAGTCCAACTCCCCGGCCAGTTCCGTCCCTTGCCCCCCGGCCGGCCCCCTAGGAGGGTGACAGCGCGGTGAACCCGCGCTCCCCCACCGAGGAGGTCCGATGCACGACGAGAACGCGACACCGGAATCCAGAGCCGAAGCCGACGAGAACCCCGAGGGCCACTCCCGGCGCTCCGTACTGCGCACGGCGGGCGTCACCGGAACGGGACTGGGCCTGGGGCTGGGCCTCGGCGCCCTCGCGGCGGGCGGCGGCACGGCGCACGCCGCCGCATCCGGGGCGTCGGCGGAAGCCGCCGCGGACGGCGAACCCGCCGCACCCGCCGCGCAGGGCAGAACCATGATCGGCGTGCCGTTCGAACGGCGTAAGACCGTACGGGTCGGGATCATCGGACTCGGCAACCGCGGCGGCGGCATGATCGACCTCTTCCTGGCCCTCGACGGCGTCCGTGTCGTCGCACTGTGCGATCCGGTCAAGGACAAGGCCGCGGGAGCCGCGGCCAAGGTGGTGGCCGCGGGCCAGCCCGCCCCGGCGACGTACACGAAGGGCGAGCACGACTTCGTCGCCCTCTGCGCACGCGGTGACCTCGACTTCGTGTACGTGGCGACGCCCTGGGACCTGCACTTCGAGATGGCGCGCACGGCCATGCTCAACGGCAAGCACGTCGGCGTGGAGTGTCCGGTCGCGATGCGGCTCGACCAGCTCTGGGAACTGGTCGACCTCTCCGAACGCACCCGCAGACACTGCATGCAGCTGGAGAACTGCTGCTACGGCCGCAACGAGATGCGGGTCCTGCGCATGGCGCACGCGGGGAAGTTCGGCCGACTCCTGCACGGCGCCGGGGCCTACAACCACGATCTGCGCGGCCTGATGTTCGACCCGGACTACTACGAAGGGCCCTGGCGGCGGCTGTGGCACACCCGGCTGCGCGGCGACCTCTACCCGAACCACGGCTTCGGCCCGGTCGCCAACTACATGGACGTCAACCGCGGTGACCGCGTCACCCACATCTCCAGCTTCGGCACCCCCTCGCTCGGCCTCGCCGAGTACCGCGCGGAGCACATGCCGCCGGGCGACCCGAGCTGGAAGGAGACGTACATCGAGAGCGACCGGACCATCAGCCTCGTGCAGACCGCCAAGGGGCGGGTGATCCGGCTCGAACATGATGTGTCGACGCCACACCCCTACTCGCGGATCAACAGCCTCGGCGGCACGAAGGGTGTGTTCGAGGACTACCCCGAGCGGATCTATATAGAGCCGGACCACACGGACGACGCCTGGGGCGACTTCTCGGCGTACGCGGAGTGGGACCACTGGCTGTGGAAGGAGCACTCCGACCCGCCCGGCGGACACGGCGGGATGGACTACATCATGCTGTTCCGTCTGATGCAGTCCATCCGCCTCGGGCTGGTACCGGACTTCGACGTCTACGACGCCGCCACCTGGACCGCCCCGGTGCCGCTGAGCCACGCCTCCATCAAGGCGAACGGGGCACCGCAGGCGATCCCGGACTTCACCCGAGGCCTGTGGAAGAAGGAACGACAGGGCATGGACTCGCCGAAACCGCAGGACGACCTCCGACGGAACGGCTGAGGTCTGTCCACGACGGACGCCCGGTCCCCCGGGGACAGCGCGGTCCGCCGCCGGTCACCCGCACCGAGCGCAGGGGGCGCCGTCCATGGTGTCCGTGCGGGTCGTCGCGGCGGGCCCGCGCCCTTCCACGGTGACCTTCTCGTCGTCGGTCCAGGCCCCGTCGAGCTCGTCCGTGTTCTCACCGTCGGTCCAGCGGTGCACGGAACCGGGCGTGAACGTGGAGGAGTTCGCGAGGTCGCCGGTCCTGTGGGCGGCGAGCTTCCCGGTGACGTGCGTGCTCCTGGCGTCCTGCCGGCCCGCAATGCTGCCTCGGGCTCCGACGGTAACCCTCGACCGGATCGGGCCTCGTCAGTACCGTGGTCCGACCGGTTGGCGAGGGGGCACTGTGGATCGGGAACGGGACGACGCACCGCGCGGGTTACCCCGGTTCACCCTCGGCCCCGTGGCGGCCCTGGCAGCTGTCCTGGCCGTGGCGCTGACCGCGCTGTCGGGCCGGTACGGCTACCACCGGGACGAGTTGTACTTCCTTGCGGCAGGCGATCACCCGGCGTGGGGATACGTCGACCAGCCGCCGCTCACACCACTGATCGCACGGGCCGCCACCGAACTGTTCGGGAACTCGGTTGCCGGGCTGCGCGTACCGGCGACGCTCGCCTTCGTCGCATCCGTCGTCGTGGTCGCCCTCGTCGCGCGGGAGTTGGGCGGCGACCGGCGGACGCAGGTGCTCGCCGCCGGGCTCGCGGGCGTGTCCGCACAGCCGCTGGCGGTCGGACACCTGCTGTCGACCGCCGGCTTCGATCTGCTGGCGTGGCTGGTGATCTGCTGGCTGACGCTGCGGCTGCTGCGCACGGGTGACGGGCGGTGGTGGCTGCCGATCGGCCTGTGCGTCGGGGTCGGCCTGCTGAACAAGTACCTGGTGGCGCTGCTTGTTCTCGCCCTGCTCGCGGCCGTGCTCGCCGTCGGCCCGCGGCGGGTGCTGCGCAGCCCGTGGCTGCCCGTCGGCGCGGCAGCGGCCCTCCTTGTCGCGGCACCCAACCTGTGGTGGCAGGCCGAGCACGACTGGCCGCAGCTGACCGTGGCGGAGGGGATCGGCACGGACGACGGGGCCGAAAACCGGACCCTGTTCCTACCGCAGCAACTCATCTACCTCTCCCCGCTGTTCGTGCCCGTGTGGGTGATCGGCTGGCTGCGGCTGTGGCACGATCCGCCGCTGCGCTGGGCCCGGGCGACGGCGGTGGCGTACCCGGTGTTGTGCGTGCTGGTCCTGGCGCTGGGCGGCAAGGGGTACTACGTCGTTCCGCTGCTGCTCGTGCTGCTCGTGGCGGGCTGCGAACCCGCTGTCGGCTGGGTGCGGCGGCACGGCCGCACCTGGCCCGTGGCGGCCGTCGTCGCGATCAACGCGGCGGTGACCCTGCCCGTGCTGCCGCGGAGCGCGCTCACCGTGCCGCTGGCGCTCAACAAGGAGCAGGGCGAGCAGATCGGCTGGCCGGAACTGGCCGACGCGGCCGAGGAGGGGTGGTCCACGATTCCCGCACCCAAGCGGGCACGGGCCGTGGTCTTCACGCGGAACTACGGCGAGGCGGGCGCCCTGGACCGCTACGGGCCCGCGCGCGGGCTGCCTCGCCCCTACTCCGGCCATATGAGCTACGCCGACTGGGGTCCGCCGCCCGACTCGATGGACGGACCGGTGCTCGTCGTCCAGCAGGAGGACGCGGACGGTGCGGAGCGGTACTTCACCGACTGCCGGCAGGTCGCCCGCGTGGACAACGGAGACGGCGCTCCGGACGGCGAAGGGGCGGAGAACGACGAGGTGGAGAACGAGGAGCAGGGCGCGGCGGTGCTGTTGTGCTCGGGGACCACGAAGCCGTGGTCCCGGTTGTGGCCTTCGCTGCGCCACTACTACTGAGGGCGGTGGGGGCGGGGCCCGGTGGTGAGGGGCTGTCAGGCCTTGAGGTCCGCCTTGTCGCCCATCACCACGACCGGGTGCCGGTCGGGGTCGAGGGTGCGCAGCAGGTACTGCATGCCCGACTTGGACAGGCTCACGCAGGCCGACGTACCGCTGCCGTGGTCCATGTGCAGCCAGATGCTGCCGCCCTTGGACTGGCCCTGGGGACGGGTCGGGTCGTTCGGCGAGGTGCCCTTGACGCGGTTGTAGTCGATGGCGATGACGTGGTCGAAGTCGTGCCAGTGCGACTTGGCCCAGTAGTGCGGGGCCTGGAAGCCCGAGGATTGCGTGTACGGGAGCTTGGCGCCGGGGTCGGCGAGGACACCGCCCGAGTCGCTGAGCGTGAACACTCCGACGGGGCTGCGCTTGTCGCCCTCGTTGTGGTCGGTCGTCCAGCCCTTCTTGCCGTTGTGCCCTTCCCAGCTACGCGTCTTGTCCCAGGTGGAGCCGGACTTGGTGTAGAGGACGATCGTGGACTTCGCCGAGTCCTTGCCCTGTCCGTAGACCGCGACGACCTGCCGGGAGTTCGCGGGGATCTGCTTCTGCAGCTTGTCCCCCACGTCGGGGATGCGCTTGAGGTCGACCGTGCGCGCCTGTCCGGGCCGTGACCCGCCGCCCGCCTGCCCGTTGCTCTTCTTCCCGCTGCCGTCGTCCGAACCGCCGCAGGCCGCCAGTGGCATGACCAGGGCGCCCAGGACCGCGGCCACGGCCGTCGTGCGTATCCGTCCGTTCTTGTGCATCCGTCCGTTCTCGTGCATCCGTCCATCGTCGCACCACGACGCGGGCGACCGTGTAAACCCTTTCGACCTGGCGGTCATATCCGGGCGGTCCGGGCCGAATCTTTGCCTCACGACGGAAAAGCGTTTGCCTGCGGACACGCTGCGACGCGAACCTGACACGGTTTGTTGCCTCCCCACGTGTTGCCTCTCCACCTCCGTACTACGAGCCCTTTGGGACGTCATGCAGATTCAAGACCTTCCGTATCCCGACCCGGGTGTGCCGGACGCACGCTCGGGGCCCCGATTCCTGGTATGGCTCGGCCGGAATCAGCTCGGCGGACAGCTGAAGGCCCTGGTCTGGGGGCTGCTGCACTTCCTGTCCGTGTCCGCCCTGCCCTTCTGCGTCGGCTTCGCCGTCCAGGCCGTCGTGGACCGCTCCGGAGCGCGGCTGGCCCTGGCGGGCGGGCTGCTCGCCCTGTGCGGCTTCGGTATCGCGCTCGGCGACACCATGCTGCACCGGGCCGCGGTCACCAACTGGATCACCGCGGCCGCGCGCGTGCAGCAGCTGCTGGCCCGCAGGACCGCCCTGCTGGGCTCCGCGCTGACCCGCCGCGTCGCGGCCGGCGAGATCGTGGCGGTCTCGACGGGCGACGTCGAGAAGATCGGTTGGTTCGTGGAAGCCGTGTCGCGGTTCACCGCGGCCGCGGTGACCGTCGTGCTCGTCTGCGTCGCCCTCGTCGTCTACCAGCCGGCACTCGGCGTCGTCGTCGCCGTGGGCCTGCCCGTCCTGGCGCTGTCGGTGCTGCCGCTGCTGCCCCGTGCCACCCGCCGCGCCGACTTCCAGCGCGAGAAGGCGGGACGCGCCACCGAACTGGCCTCGGACACCGTCGCAGGCCTGCGCGTGCTGCGCGGGATCGGCGGCGAGGAACTCTTCCTCGACCGCTACCGCCGTGCCTCGCAGGAGGTCCGGCACGCCGCCGTGCGCAGTGCCCGCATGTGGGCACTGATCCACGCTATCCAGGTCTTCCTGCCCGGTCTGCTGCTGATCGTGGTCGTCTGGCAGGGCGTGCACCTGGCCCGCGAGGGCCGGATCACCGTCGGTGAGATGGTCACCGTCTACAGCGCGGTCATGATCCTCACCTACCCTTTGCGGCACTTCACCGAGATCGCGATGGCGTACTCCTTCTCCCGGCCGTCCGCCAGGCGTGCGGCGCGGGTGCTGTCCCTCGAACGGGCCACGGACGGCGAGGGATCGCGCGAGGCCCTCGTGCCGACCGGGGACCTGTACGACCCCGCGACCGGTCTGCTCGCGCCTGAGGGACGGCTCACCGCCGTGGTGTGCGGCGACCCGGACGCCGCGGGTGAACTGGCCGAACGGCTCGGCGGTCATACGGCCGAGTCCTCGGAACTGCCGTCCGCGCTGGTCGGAGGCGTACCGCTCGACGAACTGCCCCTCGACTTCGCCCGCAGGGCCGTCCTCGTCCAGGACAAGGATCCGGTCCTGCTCTCCGGCACGCTGCGCGAACTGCTCGACGTGCCCTCCTCGGGAGACGTCAGCCCCGCGGAGGCGCTGTCCGCGGCCCAGTGCGGCGATGTCCTGGACGCGCTCGTCCAGGGTTCGCTGGACGCCGACGACCCGATGGACGCCCGGATCACCGAACGCGGCCGGTCCCTGTCCGGCGGCCAGCGCCAGCGTCTCGCCCTGGCCCGGTCGCTGGTCACGGCCCCGGGCGTACTGGTCCTGGACGAACCGACGTCCGCGGTCGACTCGCACACCGAGGCGCGCATCGCCGACGGGATCCGCTCCCTGCGGCAGGGACGCACGACGGTGGTCTTCACCTCCTCGCCGCTGCTCCTCGACCACGCGGACCGGGTCGTACTCGTCCACGAGGGCGAGGTGGCGGCGGTCGGCGTGCACCGCGAGCTGCTGCACAGCGACGTGCGATACCGCGCCGTGGTGACCCGCGAGACGGACGACGAGGCCGCCGAACAGGAACTGAACCAGCTGCAGGAACTGGAAGAGATCGAGGAGACGGCATGATCGGCGTAGCGCCCCCGGCCTACGATCCGGCGGCCCCGACGACCGCGGAGACCCTGCCCGTCGGAGCCCCCACGACCGTACGCGCCTACGTGGCCGAACTGTTCCGACGGCATCGCCGGACCTTCCTGGTGCTCGTCACCGTCAACACGGTCGCCGTCGTCTCCTCGATGGTGGGCCCCTATCTGCTGGGCTCCCTGGTCCAGCACGTCTCCGAAGGCACGACCGCCGCCCGCGAACTGCACCTGGAGCGCACCGCCGCGCTGTTCGCCCTCGCCCTGGTCGTCCAGGCCGTGTTCGTGCACCAGGTGCAACTGCGCGGGGCCATGCTCGGCGAGCGGATGCTGGCCGACCTGCGCGAGGACTTCCTCGTACGGGCCGTGGGGCTGCCGCCCGGCGTCCTGGAGCGGGCCGGTACGGGCGATCTGCTCTCCCGCATCACCACGGACATCGACCGGCTGGCCAACGCCATGCGCGAGGCCGTGCCCCAGCTGGCCATCGCCGTGGTGTGGGTGGCGCTGCTGCTCGGCGGGCTCGTCGTGACCGCGCCGCCGCTCGCGCCCGCGGTACTGGTCGCCGTCCCGATCCTGGTGGTCGGCTGCCGCTGGTACTTCAAGCGCGCCGCGTCCGGCTACCGCTCCGAGGCCGCCGGTTACGCGGCCGTGGCCGCCGTGCTCGCCGAGACCGTGGACGCCGGGCGCACCGTCGAGGCACACCGCCTGGGCGAGCGCCGGATCGCGCTGTCGGACCAGCGGGTCAAGGAGTGGACGGCCTGGGAGCGGTACACCCTCTGGCTGCGGTCGGTGCTCTTCCCGGTCGTCAACGCCACCCACACCACGGTCCTCGGCTCGGTCCTCATGATCGGCGGCTACTTCGTCCTCCAGGGCTGGATCGACGTGGGCCAGCTGACCACGGGCGCCCTGATCGCTCAGATGCTCGTCGACCCGGTGGGTCTGATCCTGCGCTGGTACGACGAGCTGCAGGTGGCCCATGTGTCGCTGGCACGGCTGGTGGGCGTCCGCGAGATCGAGCCGGACGCGGGTGACGGGGCGCTGGCCCCCGACGGCCGTGACGTGCACGCCGACGAGGTGCACTTCGGCTACCGGGCGGGCGTCGACGTGCTGCGCGAGGTCTCCCTTGCGGTCGCGCCCGGCACCCGGCTGGCCCTGGTCGGCCCGTCCGGCGCGGGCAAGTCCACCCTGGGCAGGCTGCTCGCCGGGATCTACGCGCCCCGCACAGGCCACGTCACCCTGGGCGGCGCCGAACTGTCCCGCATGTCCGCGGAACGGGTCCGCTCCCACGTCGCCCTGGTCAACCAGGAACACCACGTGTTCGTCGGCGCCCTGCGCGACAACCTGCTCCTCGCCCGCACGGGTGCCGTCGACGCCGAGCTGTGGGCCGCCCTCGGCGCGGTCGACGCCGACGGGTGGGCGCGGGCGCTCGACGACGGCCTCGACACCGAGGTCGGCTCGGGCGGTGTCGCGCTCACACCGGCCCAGGCCCAGCAGATCGCGCTCGCCCGCCTGGTGCTCGCGGACCCGCACACGCTGGTCCTGGACGAGGCCACCTCGCTCCTCGACCCGCGGGCGGCCCGGCACCTGGAACGTTCCCTGGCCCGGGTCCTGGACGGCCGCACCGTGGTCGCCATCGCCCACCGGCTGCACACCGCCCACGACGCGGACGTCATCGCCGTCGTCGAGAACGGCCGCATCAGCGAACTCGGCAGCCACGATCAACTGGTCACCGCCGACGGCGCGTACGCGGCACTGTGGCGGTCTTGGCACGGGTGAAGGGGTGCGCGGGCGTGGGCGGGTCGGCCGGGGCGATTCGGCCGCGGACCTACCGGCCGCAGACCCGCCGCGGACCGGCCGGGGGCGGGCCAGCTGGGGGGCGGACCAGCCAGGGTTGGGTTGCCTCAGGTGACCGGCTGCGGGCGGTCCGGCAGTAGGCACGCTGCCACCGAGTGGTCCGGCCGCGGGCGGACCGACCGCGGGCGGGTTGCCCCAGGGGGGCCGTCCACGGGCGACACGGCCGTGGCCGGCTGCCCACGGGCGGTCCGGCCGCGGGTCGGTCGCCCCGAGTGGTCCGGCCGTGGACAGGCTGCCACCAGGCGGTCCGGCCGGGCCAGCGGGTCGGTGCCGGTCGGGCCTGGCCGACCGGCGGACCCCGACGGGCCGGAGCCGGGCGTGCCGGGCGTGCGGGGCTCGGGCGGGCCGCGGTCCGGCGGGCCTGAATCGGCAGGCCCGGGCCTCGTGGGAGGCCCGCTCGTGACCGGGCCGGTCCGTCGCGGCGCCGCACCCCGCGACCGGCCCACCCCCGCACTCCCCGAGCGGCCCCACGCGCCCCGTCGGGCTCCGTGACGTTGCGCGGTGTCGCAGGTGGGTGGAAGTGTGGAGGTCGGCGACAGCAGGCCGGCCCGCACCACCTGGAGGTACCCGTGGACAGCGCCGACGGTTGGGGAGACGATGTCTACCAGCCCGACGGATCCGAGGTTCAGGACGACGCCGGACTGCTCGACGCCGAGGACACACTCGAAACCGACGGTGTGAGCGACCCTCTGGACCGCGGCTGGTCACCTCCGGAACGCCCCTGGGCGGTGGAACGCAAAGACGTGACAGCGGCCGGGCGTCACCGCGGCGAAACCCTCGACGAACGCCTCGCCGAAGAGCTCCCGGACATAGCGGCACCCGACGGCGACGGCATCGGAGACTGCCCCGACTCGGACGGCGAACCCCTGGACAACGAAGTGGGCACCCTCCGCTCCGGACGTCTCGTGTCCCCCGGAGAAGGAGCGCACGAGGACTCGGAGAGCGGCCTGATCGCCACCGACGTGGGCATAGACGGAGCCGCCGCCTCGGCGGAGGAGGCCGCCATGCACATCGTCGACGAGGACTCCCTGTCCGGCTGACCGCCTCTCCCCCGCTGCCCGGTCCGCGCACCTCTCCCCCACGCAAGGAGCACTCATGCAGCAGGACACGCACCCCGACTACCACTCCGTCGTCTTCCGCGACCGCGCCGCCGGATACGCCTTCCTGACCCGGTCCACCGCTGCCAGTGACCAGACCATCGAGTGGGACGACGGCCGGACGTACCCCGTCGTGGATGTGGAGATCTCCTCGGAGAGCCACCCCTTCTACACGGGTACGGCCAGGACCGTGGACACCGAGGGACGGGTCGCCCGCTTCGAGAAGCGGTACGGCGGCGCGGGCCAGGACAAGGCGTCGGGCGAGGGCGAATCGTCCTGACCCGACCGGAACGGGTGCCTCACGGCGCCGGGTGACGGCCGCACCCCGTCCGCCGGCCGTACCCCGTCCGACAGCCGCGCCCCGCGTCCCGGTGGCGAGGTCATTCGGATGCGTCGGCCTCAGATGAAGTTGAGCGCGGCCGCGCCCCCCACTCCGCCCAGCAGCATGAACGCCGGCATCAGCACCTTCAGCTCCACCCAGCTGCCCGCCCGGAACCGCAGCACCTTGGGCGGCCCGATCGGGTACCAGCGCTTGCGGCCGATCGGGATCGGCCACAGTATCGGGCAGCCCGACACCGTCAGCGCGTCCCCGATGTCGTGGACCAGTGCCCCCAGGACGATCGGCAGCCCGAGCCACAGGTACTCCTGGCCCGGCTCCGTGAAGAGCCAGTCGGCTCCGTTGCCCGGCTTGTCCAGCACTCCCGCGATGATCCACGCGCTCGCCGCCGCCAGCAGCCAGACCAGGACGTCGGAGCTGGAGCCACGCGTCGCCCGCCACAGCAGCCCCTCGATGGCGAGCACCATGTGGACGGCCAGCAGCGCCAGCACCGCCCAGCGGCCTCCCGTGATCGCGAGGACCGACGCTCCCGCGCCGATCAGCACCGCCCACAGCCAGGTGTGCGTGAGAGTCCGGTGGCCGCCGGAACGGCTCGGGTCGCCGGGCTTCTTCGTCGCCTTGTAGACGGCGTACGAGAGCTTGTCGACGATCTCGCACAGGCCCCGGGACACGGGTCCGAAAGCCCGCGAGATCGTGGCGGCCTTGTGATCCAGATCCGGGGCGAGCGCGGCACCCGCGCAGATCAGCGCGCCGGCCACCAGGACCGGCCAGGGCATCGTGTGGCCGGCGGCGGCTGCCGCCGCCCCGACGCCCAGCCAGGCCGCCGCCCCCGACAGTGAGTGTGCTGGTCCCATCATGGCCGTGCCCCGCCCCATTCCTCTTGTACTGACTGCCAGTTGCCCCGGTGAGCTGACACCTGGTCGGCGACACAGCGTAGCGTTCGTGATCTTCGGCCTCGCATCCGATTCCCTCATCGGGTGGGATGACAGGCAAGATGGGTGTGTGACCCTTATCGATCAGCTGCCGCAGACCGCAGATCCCGACGCTCTCTACGAAGCCTTCGAGTCGTGGGCCGGGGAACGCGGTCTCACGCTCTATCCCCACCAGGAGGAGGCGCTGATCGAGGTGGTCTCGGGTGCCAACGTGATCGTGTCGACCCCCACCGGGTCCGGCAAGAGCATGATCGCCGCGGGTGCGCACTTCGCGGCGCTCGCCCGTGACGAGGTCACCTTCTACACCGCGCCGATCAAGGCTCTCGTCTCGGAGAAGTTCTTCGAGCTGTGCAAGATGTTCGGCACCGAGAACGTCGGCATGCTGACCGGCGACGCGTCCGTGAACTCCGACGCCCCGGTCATCTGCTGCACCGCCGAGGTCCTCGCCTCGATCGCGCTGCGCGACGGCAAGCGTGCCGACGTCGGCCAGGTCGTGATGGACGAGTTCCACTTCTACGCCGAGGCCGACCGCGGCTGGGCCTGGCAGATCCCGATCCTCGAACTGCCGCAGGCGCAGTTCATCCTGATGTCGGCGACGCTCGGCGACGTCTCCATGTTCGAGGAAGACCTGACCCGGCGGACCGGCCGACCCACCTCGGTGGTCCGTTCGGCGACGCGTCCCGTCCCTCTCTCCTACGAGTACAAGCTGACTCCGCTCACCGAGACGCTCACCGAGCTTCTGGAGACGAGGCAGGCGCCCGTCTACATCGTCCACTTCACCCAGGCGCAGGCCGTGGAGCGGGCACAGGCGCTGATGAGCATCAACATGTGCACGCGCGAGGAGAAGGACCAGATCGCCGCGCTGATCGGCAACTTCCGCTTCACCACCAAGTTCGGCCGCAACCTCTCCCGGTACGTACGGCACGGCATCGG
Source organism: Streptomyces dioscori (assembly GCF_003024195.1). GTDB lineage: Bacteria > Actinomycetota > Actinomycetes > Streptomycetales > Streptomycetaceae > Streptomyces > Streptomyces dioscori. Next base: position 322,928 of record NZ_KZ679046.1, on the reverse strand, counting down.
TGTGCACCACGCCGGCATGCTGCCCAAGTACCGCCGCCTGGTCGAGAAGCTGGCGCAGGCCGGTCTTCTGAAGGTCATCTGCGGCACGGACACCCTCGGCGTCGGCGTCAACGTGCCCATCCGCACCGTGCTGTTCACCGCTCTGGCGAAGTACGACGGCACGCGCGTACGGACTCTGCGCGCACGCGAGTTCCACCAGATCGCGGGCCGGGCCGGCCGGGCCGGCTTCGACACGGCGGGCTTCGTCGTGGCGCAGGCCCCCGAGCACGTCGTGGAGAACGAGAAGGCCCTTGCCAAGGCCGGCGACGACCCGAAGAAGCGCCGCAAGGTGGTACGCAAGAAGGCCCCGGAAGGCTTTGTGGGCTGGACGGAGGGCACGTTCGAAAAACTGATCTCGTCCGATCCCGAGCCGCTGACCTCGCGCTTCCGGGTCACTCACACGATGCTCCTGTCCGTGATCGCGCGGCCCGGCAACGCCTTCGCCGCTATGCGTCATCTGCTGGAGGACAACCACGAGCCGCGCAAGCAGCAACTGCGGCACATCAGGCGGGCGATCGCGATCTACCGCTCCCTCCTCGACGGCGGAGTGGTCGAGAAGCTCGACACGCCGGACGCGGAAGGGCGCATCGTGCGCCTCACCGTCGACCTGCAGCAGAACTTCGCCCTCAACCAGCCGTTGTCGACCTTCGCTCTTGCCGCGTTCGACCTCCTGGACCCGGAATCGCCCTCGTACGCCCTGGACATGGTGTCCGTCGTGGAGTCCACGCTGGACGACCCGCGACAGATCCTCGCCGCCCAGCAGAACAAGGCCCGCGGCGAGGCCGTGGGAGCGATGAAGGCGGAAGGCATCGAGTACGAGGAGCGCATGGAGCGGCTCCAGGACGTGTCGTACCCCAAACCGCTGGAGGAGCTGCTCTTCCACGGGTACGACACCTACCGCAAGAGTCACCCGTGGGTGGGCGACCATCCGCTCTCCCCGAAGTCCGTCATCCGCGACATGTACGAACGGGCCATGACGTTCACCGAGTTCGTGTCCCACTACGAGCTCGCCCGCACCGAGGGCATCGTGCTCCGCTACCTGGCGAGCGCCTACAAGGCCCTTGACCACACCGTCCCGGACGACCTGAAGTCCGAGGACCTGGAGGACCTGATCGCCTGGCTCGGCGAGATGGTGCGTCAGGTCGACTCCAGCCTCCTCGACGAGTGGGAGCAGCTGGCCAACCCCGAGGTGATGACCGCCGAGGAGGCCCAGGAGAAGGCCGACCAGGTCAAGCCGGTCACGGCCAACGGGCGCGCTTTCCGGGTCCTCGTCCGCAACGCCATGTTCCGGCGGGTCGAACTCGCCGCCCTCGACAACGTCGCCGAGCTCGGAGAGCTCGACTCCGAGGCGGGCTGGGACGCCGATGCCTGGGGCGAGGCCATGGACGACTACTGGGACGAGTACGACGACCTCGGCACCGGCCCCGACGCACGCGGTCCCAAGCTCCTGCTCATCGACGAGCAGCCGGAGAACGGTCTGTGGCGGGTGCGGCAGACGTTCGCCGACCCGAACGGCGACCACGACTGGGGCATCAGTGCGGAGATCGACCTCGTGGCCTCCGACGCCGAGGGACGTGCCATCGTCAAGGTCACCGCCGTCGGCCAGCTGTGAGCACAGGAGAACGCGACACATGACGAACCCAGCGGAACGACTCGTCGACCTGCTCGATCTGGAGCAGATCGAGGTCAACATCTTCCGTGGCCCCAGCCCGCAGGAATCCTTGCAGCGGGTCTTCGGCGGACAGGTCGCGGGCCAGGCCCTCGTGGCCGCCGGCCGCACCACGGACCCGGAACGGCCCGTGCACTCACTGCACGCGTACTTCCTGCGTCCGGGCCGGCCGGGCGTGCCCATCGTGTACCAGGTGGAGCGCGTGCGGGACGGGCGGTCGTTCACCACGCGCCGCGTCACCGCCGTGCAGCAGGGCCGCACGATCTTCAATCTGACCGCCTCCTTTCACAAGCCTGAGGAAGGGAGCTTCGAGCACCAGCTGCCGCCGGCCCGCGAGGTCCCGGACCCCGAGTCGCTCCCGAGCGTCACTCAGGAGATCAAGGAACATCTGGGCGCGCTCCCCGAGACGCTGGAGCGCATGGCCCGGCGTCAGCCCTTCGACATCCGCTACGCGGACCGGTTGCGCTGGACACCGGAGGAGATCGAGAACGCCGAGCCGCGCAGCGCCGTATGGATGCGCGCCGTCGGACCGCTGGGCGACGATCCGCTGGTCCACACCTGCGCGCTCACCTATGCGAGCGACATGACCCTCCTGGACGCCGTCCGTATCCCGGTGGAACCCCTGTGGGGCCGGCGCGGTTTCGACATGGCCTCCCTGGACCACGCCATGTGGTTCCACCGGCCGTTCCGCGCCGACGAGTGGTTCCTGTACGACCAGGAGTCCCCGATCGCGACGGGTGGCCGAGGGCTGGCCCGGGGGCGGATCTACGACCAGGAGGGACGCCTGCTCGTTTCCGTCGTCCAGGAAGGGCTGTTCCGCAAGCTGGAGGACTGACCGGGCACCGGGCCGGGTCAGAGGTTTCTGCGCCGCAGCCAACCTAGGAGGCGCCCGGGTCGCCCCGGTTCATCGATGACGGGTCGCACCTCGGCCGACCGTCGTACTACGGCCGGGTGTGGCGCTGCGGCCGGTGATGGCGCCACGGCTGGGTGCGGCTCTACGGCTGTATGTGGCGCTACCGCTGGGAGCAGCGCTCGGGCCGGGTGCCGCCCCTGGACCCGATGCCCTCCGGCCGGATGAAGCCGTACTTCGGCCGGGCCCCGCTGCTCTCCCGGACGTCGCGGCCCGGCCGGACGTCGTACTCCGGCCGGACGACGCGCTTCGGTCCGGCGCCGCAGCTCGGTGGCCTCTCGCAGCTCGACGGGCTGCCGGTGGTCGAACGGCGTGCGGCGTTCTCCGAGAGGCGCCGACCGGTCGTGCCCCATCTCCGGCGTCCCGGTCTCCGGCGTCCCGGTCTCCGTCGTCCCGGTCTCCGTCGTCCCGGTCTCCGTCGTCTCGGTCTCCGTCGTCGGCCGCGGGGCGGCCCGGCGGTCGCGCGCCTCCTCCAGCCCGTTCGCCAGATCGGCGCGGAGCCAGCTGATCTCGTCCGGATCCGCCGCTGTCACGATCCGGGCCGTGGTGTGGGCGGCGGGCGAGTCGGGCGCACCGTGAGTGATCTGTTCGGGCCGGAACCGGTCCAGGTAGGCCCGCTCGTACGGATCGGGGACGATCTCGGCGACCTGGACGGGGTCGAGCAGCGAGGCCACGACCGCGGCTCGTGCCCATGGGTCCTCGTTCTGCCGAAGCAGGAACCCGAGGTGCCGGCCTCGCCAGTTCCGGGCCCGCAGGTCCAGTCCCGTCTTCAGCTGGTCACGCAGGCTCTCGGGCACACGGCCGTTCAGCAGCGGCGCGTGCTTCTTGTCGTCGGCGAACTGCCGCAGCTCCTCGGCCAGATACAGCCACACCACGGCGCGGTAGCGATTCAAATAGAACTTCACAGGCACGACAAGACCCAGGCGCGCGAAGCGCGTGAACCGGGCGGTCGTGACGCCCATGAGGGCCGCGCCCTCCGAGGTGCCGACTGCTTTGACCCGTTCCCGCAGGGCCTCGGGGAAGCCGTCCTCGGCCCGCACCCTGTCGATCTCCGCGCGGGTGACGCGATGGCCTCCACCGCCCTCGTCGGGAACTGTGCGGATGCGCCCGAGCCGTACGGCGAGGTCGAACTCGCCCCGCTTGAACCCCAGCTCCCGCGCGGCGCGGCTCTGCGCGAGTGTCGAGGCCTGTGTCGGCGTCGACCCGGCAGGCCCGTTCGGACCGGAGACGACGAACTGCGTGACGGACTGCGCGGCCGCCTGCGTGACGGCCTGTGTAGCGGCCTGCGTGGCGACAGGCATGACGGACTGCGTGACGGTGTTGCCGGACATGGTGGTTCTCCCCCGTGCAGCGGTGTGCGCTGTGCGTGCGCTTGCTTCGAGAAAAACCGTAGCCGGTTCACCGCGCCTCGCGCCGAGCCTGTGGATAACTTCGATCGCGACAACGTCTGTGCAGGTCAGATGTCTATGGAGGGCGAATGTTCCGGATGTCGGGCATCGACGTGAAGATGCTCACCGACGCGATTGACGAGCAGAGTCATCTCGTACGCGACCTGGCCGATGTCGGCTTCGGCCGCACTGAGCACGCACAGACAACTACCGGTGCCGGCCGCCGTGACGAAGAGGACCGCGTCATCGAATTCGATCATGGTCTGGCGGACCCGGCCCGCGCCGAAGTGCCGGCCCGAGCCCTTGGCAAGGCTGTGCAGGCCGGAGGAGACGGCGGCGAGATGTTCGGCGTCCTCCCGCCGCAGACCTGTGCTCGCCCCGGTCACCAGCCCGTCGTTGGACAGCACGAGCGCGTGGCGTATGTGCTCGACACGCTGGGTCAGGTCGTCGAGCAGCCAGTCAAGTCCCCGGTTCTCCGCCATGATCCGTCTCCCCGTGATGGTGGCTCCCCCGGGCTGGAGGATCCGATCGACCAGCCTTCCCCACCGTCGCCGTCCGGGCAAGGAGGATAGGGGCATGGCACACAAGATGACCGATGAGGAATGGCGGGCGTTCGTCTCGCACGGAACCCGCACTGGCAAGTTGTCGACCGTCCGGGCCGACGGGCGCCCGCACGTGGCACCGATCTGGTTCGTGCTCGACGGCGACGACCTGGTCTTCAACACGGGGAAGGACACCGTCAAGGGGCGGAATCTGACGCGGGACGGCCGGGTGGCCCTGTGCGTGGACGACGACCGGCCGCCGTTCGCGTACGTCGTCGTACAGGGGCAGGCCCGGATCTCGGAGGACCTCGACGACGTCCGGCTCTGGGCGGGCCGGATCGGCAGCCGGTACATGGGCGAGGAGCGCGCCGAGGAGTTCGCGGCCCGGAACGGCGTACCCGGCGAACTCGTCGTACGCGTGCGTATCGAGAAGGTTCTCGCGGAGGGATCGGTCGCCGACTGACCTCCGGGACAGGTTGCGTCGCGCAGGCAGAGCGCTCGGTCGGCCGCGCGTCGGCCGAGTCCGTCAGCCGACCGAGTCGAGGAGCCGGGCGGTGTGCATCCGCCCGGCGTACTCGACGAGACGTACCAGCACCTCCTTTCCCGAGTCGCGGTCACGGGCGTCGCAGAGCACCACGGGGGTTCCCCGGTCGAGATCGAGGGCCCGTGCTACTTCGTGGGCGCCGTACGTGCGTGCGTCCGTGAAGCAGTTGACCGCCACCACGAAGGGGATGTGCCGGTGTTCGAAGTAGTCCACCGCCGGAAAGCAGTCCTCAAGCCGGCGGGTGTCCGCAAGGACGACAGCGCCGAGGGCTCCTTGCGCCAGTTCGTCCCACAGGAACCAGAACCTGTCCTGGCCCGGCGTTCCGAACAGGTAGAGCGACAGGCCGGACCTGATGGTGATGCGCCCGAAATCCATGGCGACGGTCGTCGTCACCTTCCGGTCCACGCCGCCGGTGTCGTCCGCCGACCGGCCGGCCTCGCTGAGCAGTTCCTCCGTGCGCAGCGGTCTGATCTCGCTGACCGCGCCCACCAGGGTGGTCTTGCCGACGCCGAAGCCGCCGGCGACGAGGATCTTCAATGCCAGGGCGGCCGTCTCACCGCTGGTGGCATCGGAGTGTTCATGGACCATCGATCACTTCTCTCGGATTCGCAGGTAATCGGTCGACGTCTACAGGGCTCTCAGTCCGTCGATGACCTCGCGCAGGATGCGTTCGTCGGGCAGGCGCGCGGGCGGCACAGGGCGGCTGACCGTCACGCAGCCCAGTTCCAGCAGATCGCCCAGGAGCACGCGCACCACGCCCACGGGCAGATCGGTGTCCGCTGCCAGTTCGGCGACGGACTGGGTCTCGGCCCGGCAGAGTTCGACGAGGGCCCGGTGTTCCGGACCGAGTGCGGTGTGCGCGTCGGCCTCGGGTACCCCGGCGTCGAGTGTGACGAGCGCTATCAGGTCGAAGCGCACCCCTGCGGGTCCCGATTCGGTGCGTCCACCCGTCATGGCGTACGGACGGACGAGCGGCCCGGCCTCACTGTCGTACCACTGGCTGCCCGGCTGCTCGGGGGCGGCTGCCCGGTCCTCGGTCATGCGCTCAGCCCCCCGCTCACCCGGCCGCGGGCGGACGGACGCCGGCGCGAGGAGCCGAGTGGAGATGCTCGCCCACCCGTCTGACCAGACGCGCCATCTCGTAGGCGATCAGGCCGATGTCGGCCGTCACACCGCTCAGGACGGCGAGGCAGGACCCGTCTCCGGCGGCCACCACGAACAGGAAGCCGTCATCCATCTCCACCATGGTCTGGCGTACTCCGCCGGCGCCGAAGTGGCGGCCCGCGCCCTTGGCCAGACTGTGGAAACCGGAGGAGACCGCAGCGAGGTGCTCCGCGTCCTCGCGTCCGAGGCCGGTGGACGCGCCCACCGCGAGCCCGTCGTCGGAGAGCACGACAGCATGCCTCACCTCGGCGACCTGCAGCACCAAGTCGTCCAGCAGCCAGCCGAGTTCGCCGGACCGTGCCGCTGTGCCGGTATCCGGATCCTGGATCATGCGAGGTCTCCTTCGCTGCTGTCGCCGTCCTCTGCGGGGCCGGGCGTGGCGCGGGGACCGGGGGAACGGCCGCCGCCGCGGGCCCACCCCGCGCGGTAGGCCGCCATCCGGTCCCGTACCGCTTCGGGGGTGCGCTCGGCGTCGTCCTGATGACGTGCCGGGTCCACGGGCTCTGCGGCGCGCTCTTCGCGCAGTTGCGGGGCGAGGCTGGCCTGACGAACGCGCCGCGGGAGTCCGTCGGACGCGCCGGACGCGTCGGACGGCTCGGCATCGTCGAGGGAACGGTGCAGGCGCAGGGTGATCACCTCGGGCGGTGGTCCGGCGTGCGAGCCGTCCGCCGTCGCCTCCGCCGGGGCGGCTACGGGCGGGACGAGTGCGGGTCGTTCGATGTGGGCCTCCACGGAGTCCTGCCGCGGAGCCGGCCTCACAGAGTTTTGTCGAGGCGCGGGCCCCACGGAGCCCACGGAGTCCTGTCGAGGCGCGGGCCCCTCGTGGTCCTGTCGCCGCGCGGGACCGGGCACGCGCGCGTACTGGCGTCCGACGCCCTGTCCTGTGGTTGGTTCGGCGGGCTGTTCCGTCGGCCGTGCGGCAGATCGTCCGGGAGGCGGTCCAGCAGGTCGCCCGGCCCTGCCGCGACGAGCACCGGAACGTTCCTCCGTGCTCGTGTGCAACAGCGCGGTGGGCAGGAGGATCACCGCCGTGGTGCCTCCGTAGGGCGAGGTCCGCAGGTGCACCTTGATGCCGTGCCGGGCGGCGAGCCTGCTCACCACGAAGAGGCCGAGCCGGTCGCTGTCGAACAGATCGAGTGCCTGGGACTGCTCGATGCGGCGATTGGCCTCGGCGAGGGTCTCCTTGCCCATGCCCAGTCCCCGGTCCTCGACCTCCACGGCGTATCCGTTGCCGACCGGCTCGCCGGTGATCCGCACTCTGGTGTGGGGCGGGGAGAACTGGGCGGCGTTCTCGACGATCTCCGCCAGCAGATGCGTGAGGTCGGCGATCGCCGCTCCGACGACCAGGGTCTCCGAAAGCTGTCGTACCTCCACGCGCGCGTAGTCCTCGACTTCGGAGACTGCGGCGCGCACTACGTTCGTCAGGGAGACCGGCATGCGCCACGCCCGGCCGGGGGCTGCTCCCGAGAGGATGATCAGACTCTCCGCGTGACGTCGCATCCGGGTCGTGAGGTGGTCGAGCCGGAAGAGGTCGCTCAGCTCGTTCGGGTCCTCGGAGCGCCTCTCCATGCTGTCCAGCAGCCTGAGTTGACGGTGGACGAGAACCTGGCTGCGGCGGGCGAGATTGACGAAGACACCGGAGATCCCGCCGGCGAGTTCCGCTCGTTCGACGGCCGCGTGCAGGGCGGCGCGGTGCACGGTGGTCAGGGCTTCCGCGACCTGCCCCGCCTCGTCCTCGGCGGGCGGCCCCGGCGGAGCCTCGGAACGGACGTCGATCTCCTCTCCGGCCCGCAGTTTCCGCATGGCGTCGGGCAGTTTGTGCCGGGCGATCTCCAGGGCGCTGTTGCGCAGGGTCACGAGTTCGACGACCAGGCCGCGTCCGATGCGTACGGAGATGAGCAGCGAGGCGGCGACGGCTGCGAGCCCCAGGAGGACCGCGGCACCCGCAGGCGAGAGCAGGCCGCGCCGGAGGGGATCCGTCCGGTCCGCGACGTCACGGCCGGCGTCCGCCTCGATGGTCCGCATGTCGTCCCGCACGCGCGCGTGGGCGGCGTTCCAGGTCTCCCCGGGCGAGGCCTGGAGGGGCGTGGCACCGGGCGGGGCGGTGAGAACCCTGTCCTCGGCGGCCGTCATGTCGGCGTACGCGGCGCCCTCCGTGAGATTCCGCCAGGCGGCTCGTTCAGGTCCGCGGAGGTCGACGACAGCGGAGTCGGTGAGCAGCCTGCGCGTGTCGACGGCGCCGGTGAACAGCCGCAGCCGCTGGCCGTCGAGGGGCTCTGTGCGGCGGACGCCTGCGAGTACCGCGTCCTCCTGTGCCAACGCCTCTCCCGCGCGGGAGAACTCAAGCAGTACGCGCGCGTCGGATCCGATCTCCGCCTCCTGGATGCCGGTGAGCGCTCCGCCCACCCCGAAGGCCGTCACGATGGTCCCGGTGTACCGCCTGTATGTCTCGTCCCAGCCGGTCCTGCGGTCGAGTACGGCGGTCCGCACGGCGCGGAGCTGCTCCGCGCCGGTCACGAAGGTTTCGAGACGTGCGGCCACCCCGGCGGGAAGTTCCCCGCTGTCGGCGACGGTGCCGCCTTCTCCGAGGCGGAGTTCCGACACGGTCCGGTCGGTGCGCGCCGCCAGCTTCTTGAGGTCGCGCTCCCGGTCGGCCGAGGGGCGCGTGGCGTGGCGGACGGCTGCCACGCGTTCGTCCTGGAGCGCGATGACGGCAGCTGCGACCGGGGTACGCACCTCGGCGTCCACCCGCTGCAACTGGCGCAGCCGTGCGACGTCCTGGGCCGTGGTGACGGTGGCGTGTGCCCACAGGGCGAGCAGGGAGACGACCGGGACCATCAGCAGGCAGACGATCTTCGCTCGCACGGTACGGGGCCTCGGACTCCATCTCCCCGCGCGTGTGGGCGCGTTTCCCGGTTCCGTGTCGTCGGTTTCCTCGGGGCCGGAGTCTTCGTCGGCCGGCGGTCCGGCATGCGCGCGACGGCCCCGTGTCCGGGCCGTCGACGGCTGTGCACCGTCTGTCGGGGTCCTTCGGGATGTACGCATGGCCTTCTCGCTCGGGGTGGTTCGGTGGGCACGCCCTGTCGGGTCGCCGGTCCGGGATCGCCGTTAGGTACTCCTGGGCGATGTCAAGAAGCGGTCGCTTTCGACGGGCCGCTGGGCCGACGCGGAGGCCTCGCGCTCGTCCGCTGTCGGGGAGAGCGCGACGAACGCCGACGTCAGGAAGAGATAGGACCCGAGGCCGACGGCGAGGGGGAACACGAACTGCATCGCCGTTGCCCCGGGCAGGGCCTGTCCGGAGGGTGTGACGTGGACGCCGACCGCGAACATCCCGGTGTAGTGCATGCTGCTGACCGCCCCGCCCATGACGAGCGAGGCGACGGCGACCGCGACCGGCGAGCTGATGTTGAGTGCCGCCCACAGTGCGGCGGTCGCCGCGACCACGGCGATGACGACGGAGACTCCGACGAGCAGCGGGTCGTAGCTCACCTCGCCGTGCAGCCGCAGCGCGGCCATGCCCAGGTAGTGCATGCTAGCCACGCCCAGCCCGGTGGTCAGGCCGCCGAGGACGAGCGCGCGGCCGCGGTACCGGCCGTAGCCCACGGCGAAGACGCCCGCACCGACGACGAGGATCGCGACGAGGAGGCTGAGCACGGTGAGCGGCACGTTGTAACGGATCTCGGTGCCGCTGACGCCGAAGCCGAGCATCGCCACGAAGTGCATGGTCCAGATGCCCGTGCCGATCGCGGAGGCCGCGGTGAGCAGCCAGTTGCGGCGCGAGCGGCCACGGGCGCCGAGCGCGCGGACCGTGCAGCGCAGTCCGAGCCCGGCGCCGATGCACGCCATGGCGTACGACAGCACGGGGGTCAGCCAGCCGAAGGTGGCGTGGTCCAGGTGTCCCATGGCTCCGGGACGCTAGTCCGGCCCGGGGCGCGAGCAGGGGGCGAGTTTCGAAAACTGCTGGAATATGGCGTAGCGATGCGGGGGAACGATCGCGGCACGCTCGAACGTGTGCACCGCCTCGTGTTTCGCGTCGCTGTTCGATCGTGTCGCTCATCGTGCGATGCGAGATCATGCGGTGCATGAGCGACGACCACACGCATGTCCAGGAGTTCTTCTCGGCCCGCGCGGCCGGCTGGGACGACCGTTTTCCCGACGACGGCCCGGCGTACGCGGCAGCAGTCTCCGAACTGGGGCTGCGGGAGGGCGATCACGTGCTCGACGCGGGTTGCGGCACGGGACGGGCTCTGCCGACCCTCAGAGACGCCGTGGGGCCCTCCGGGACGGTCCTCGGCGCGGATCTGACGCCGGCCATGCTGGAGGCGGCGGTGCGGGCACGACGCGACCGGGCGGGGCAGTTGCTCCTCGCCGACGTGTCGCGCCTGCCGCTGCGCGCGGAGTCACTCCATGCCGTCTTCGCGGCCGGGCTCATCGCGCATCTTCCGAACCCCGCCGAGAATCTGCGGGAATTGGCACGGGTCGTACGGCCCGGCGGGGTCCTGGCGCTCTTCCACCCGATCGGCCGGGCCGCGCTCGCCGCGCGCCAGGGACGGCGGATCACCCCGGACGACCTGCGGGCGGAGGGCAGCCTCGGCCCGCTCCTGTCCGCCTCCGGCTGGCGCATGACGTCGTATGTGGACGAGGACGCCCGTTTCCTCGCCCTTGCCGTGCGGCACCCCTGAAACGCCGCCCGGGACCGCCCTGTTCGCCGATCCGACGAGGGCGTTCGGCAAGGGTTCACGACACCGCCCCCTTCTGGTGTCGAAGTTTCAACTCTACGTTGAGCAGAGACAGATGGGCGATGACCGAAGACGCAGTATGCGGGGGAAGGTGGCCCGAATGTCCGGCTCGATGGCTCGACTACGGAAGCTTTTTTCACGCCCACGGCCGGCTGGGTCCGGGCACCCTGTGCCTTCGGCCGGGCCTCGTCCCAAGAAGCAGACGCACAACTTGTTCGAAGCAGCGGCGGCCTACGTGGCGGCGGGCGTCGAGGACGACCAGGACGGGGTCGACGAGGCCGCGGCCTGGGTGTCGCCGGAAGCTCTCTCGTTCGGTGTGAACGAGCTGGCGTGCCGGGCCGTCATCGCGCTCGCGCGAGAACGCGACGAGTCGCCCACGGCGGTGGCCCGGACGCTCCTCGGCCTGCCGGTCGCCTGACGGGAGCGGAAGCGGAATCAGTGCGACCGCGGGTGGTCGCTTCGGTCGCGTTCTGCAGCATGAGAGCAGGTCCCCGCGTGTTCCGGCCCCGTGACAACGGCCCCGGCGCGCATTAGGGTGCGCCGACGGATGTAGCGAGGGGAGGCTGGGATGGCCGGGACGCAGGACGAGACCGTCGCCACCGGGGACGACGACGCACTGTATGTACTGACGGCGGTGCTCTTGACGCCGGCGCAGTTCCCCAGCGTGCTGGGCGACGACTACCCGGAGGCCTGCGCCGCGCTCGGCCTCGCACCCCTCGCCGACGGGTACGGGCTGGTGCTGGGGCAGGACGGCGACGGCGCGCGGTGGACCGTCGTCATCGACGACGTCTCGCTGGTGGCCGTCGCCATCGCTTCCTGGGACTGCGGCATGGAGTACGACCTGTCGCCGGACGATCGCTCGATGGTGGCCGCGCTGCCCGGGTGGCCGCTGGCCGTGGCGGTCGCGGCGCCCGGTGTGCCCGCCCCGCACGATCCCGCCCCCGAGATCGCGGAGCAGGCGCCGCTGTGCCCGCCGGACGCGTCCGCCTGGGGTGCGGCCCAACGGCGCCTCGGCGCGGACGAGATCGCGCTGCAGTGGGCCGCCTGGCGTGAACAGATCGACGAGACCGAGTTCGCCGTTTCGCCGGACGAGGGGCCCGCTCCGAGTGATGGCACCGCCCGGACCGGCGGGGACCGTGCGGACGAAGACGGTGGCGACCCTGGCGACGGGGACGGTGGCGACAGGGACGGCGGGCGGGCGCCGCTCACCGGCGTCCAGCGCGTCCTCTCCGAAGCGCACTCCTACGTGGACGCTCCTCCGCCGCTCGGCCGTGTGCGCTCGTCCTTCGCTCCGGGGGACGCGCGGACGCTGCGCGCCGACGGTCCCGGCTGGTCGTTGGTGGCGCGGACCGACGACATCGCCTTCGTACTGCTCGACGAGAAGCCCGGCGAGATCCTTCCGGTCGGCCGCGGACCCGAATTGCCCGGCCTTCTTGAGGCACTGGACAAGATGGCCGTACGCCCGAACTGAACCCGGCGGACCTCAGTGGTGCGCAGGCAGTGCCGACGCCACCCGCGGGCCACGCCATCGGCAGGCCTGCGAGCGGCGACGAGGTCGACTCTTGCCTCTCTCCGGAGAGCCGCCCAAGAGGAAGTGCCCGGAGAGGAACTGATCGAAGAGGGAGTGCCTGACGAGGAACTGATCGAGCAGGTGGTGTCTGTCTCAGCGGCCGAGTTCCTTGCGGCCGACACGGCGCAGCCTGCGCCGCTGCGAGGGGTCCAGCGTCAGATACGCCGCCGCGGGAACTCCCAGGACGATCAGCAGGGCGGCCCACCAGGGCAGCCAGAAGAGCAGGACGATGCCGACCGCGACACCGCCTACGGCTATCTTCGCGTTCCTTGACATGTGCGTAGCCTCCTTAGCGGCCGCTGCCGCTCTCTGTTCTGAGAACGGCCCCGCGCTCCCGACGGTTCCGGGCTCGACCCTGATACGACCCTGAGGTGCGCCCCCTATTCGACCCTGAGGGGCTCTCCGGCCTCGTACAGGCGCGTCAGGGCCTGCCGGTAGGAGTCCACGAGCCCCGCCTCACCACCCTGGGCGAGAAGTGACCGGCCTCACAGGTCGAGGACTTGGTTCCTCCCGTGTCGCGCTGTACCCTCGGCGAGCTCAACCCCCAGTAGTCAAAATTGAGGAACACACTCATCCCTGTGCAGAGGATTCCTGCCCCCACCCCCTCCGAGATCTCCGAACTGGCGCGCTGCTGCGCCGTCTTCGTTCCCGCCGACCCGGCCCGTACGGGCAGCGTCGCCTTCTGGCTGCCCGACGGCGAGGAGCCCCCGGCCATCGGTTCCGGCAGTCACGTTTTCGGCACTGGTCACGGATCCGACTCCGGATCCGATCAGGACAGCGATTCCTGTTCAGGTTCCGGTTCCGACTTCGGTCCAGGCTCTGGGCCGGGCTCCGTGGAGGAGCTGTCCGTCGTCCTTCCCGGCGAGGACGGGGTCGAGTTGGTGCGGGTGTCGGCCGTCGTCCTGCCGGTGCGGATGGCGCTCCCGGTCCTCACGCGCGCGCGTGCCGCCGCGCACACACACGGTTCGACCGCTTTCTGGGGTGCCGCGGCCGTACTGGCGCTGCAGTTCGCCGCGCGCGGGCTGCTGCTGCCCGGCCTGAGCTCCGGTGACCATGACGCGTGGCGCGCGGGCCCTCTGGGCTCGCGGGACCTGGAGCGGATCCGTGAGCTGGCCGCCGCGATGCCGCCGCACGCCCACGCGGTGCCCGTCGACACGACCGAACCGCTGCGACTGCCCGATCCGGAATGGCTGCTGCGCGCCTTCCTGGACGCCGTCGCCGACACCCTCCCCCGCTCCCCCGCGGCGGCGCTCGCCGCGGGCGGCCCTGCCTTCGCCGCCACCGAACCGCAGCATGTGCCCGAGCATCGCGCGTGGGCGGCCGATGTCGCGGCGGGCCACGACGCCGGCGTACGGATCTCGTTGCGCGTCGAGGTGCCGGGGCTCGCGTCGGCCGTGTCGGACGAGAACCGGTTGCCGTTCCGTGCGGTGCTGCAACTGCACAGTGTCAGCGACCCGGCCCTGCTGGCGGACGCGGCCGAGGTGTGGAGCGGGTCGAGTCCGGCCTTCGGCCCGCGCGCGCGGATGGACGCCCTGCTCGCGCTGCGCCGCGCGGCCAGGGCCTGGGCACCGCTCGCGCCCCTGCTGTCGGCGACCGTGCCCGACTCGATCGAACTCGCCGACGAGGAGGTCACCGAACTCCTGGGCGAGGGGGCGCGATCACTCACGGCCGCCGGTGTGGAGGTGCACTGGCCCAGGGAACTGGCACACAAGCTGACCGCTCGCGCGGTCATCGGCCCCCCGGACGACGAGCGGGCCGGTGGCGGAGCGGCCTCGGACACGCCCTCCTTCCTGTCGGCCGACGCACTTCTGACGTTCTCCTGGTGGTTCGCTCTGGGTGACCAGCAGTTGACGCGCCAGGAACTGGACCAGCTCGCCGAGGCGAACCGCCCGATGGTGCGGTTGCGTGACCAGTGGGTCCTCATCGATCCGCAGGAAGTGCGTCACGCCCGTACCCAGCAGGACCGCAAGCTGACGCCCGTCGACGCGCTGAGCGCCGTTCTCACGGGCTCCACGGAGGTAGACGGCCGCAGGGTCGACGTACGGCCCACAGGGTGGCTGGCGACGCTGCGGGACCATTTGTCGGACCCGGAGGGGCAAGAGCCGGTCGGGCAACCGCCCGCGCTGGCCGCGACCCTGCGCGACTACCAGCTCCGCGGGCTCAACTGGCTGGCCCGTATGACGTCCCTGGGGCTGGGCGGCTGTCTCGCGGACGACATGGGCCTCGGCAAGACGATCACGCTCATCGCGCTGCATCTGCACCGGCAGACCGACGAGTCGGCGGCGGGACCCACACTCGTCGTCTGTCCGACGTCCCTGATGGGCAACTGGCAGCGCGAGATCGAGAGGTTCGCCCCCGGCACTCCCGTCCGCCGCTTCCACGGGGCCCGGCGCAGCCTGGAGGACCTGGCCGACGGCGAGTTCGTCCTCACGACCTACGGCACCATGCGCCTCGACACGGCACGACTTGCGGACGCTTCCTGGGGCATGGTCGTCGCGGACGAGGCGCAGCACGTGAAGAACCCGTACTCGGACACGGCCCGGCAGTTGCGGACGATCGACGCACGCGCGCGTGTGGCGCTCACCGGCACGCCGGTGGAGAACAACCTCTCCGAGCTGTGGGCGATCCTCGACTGGACGACACCGGGTCTGCTGGGCCGGCTCGGCACGTTCCGCAACCAGTACGCGAAGGCCGTCGAGGGAGGGCAGGACCCGGGGGCGGCGGACCGGCTCGCCCAGCTCGTGCGGCCTTTCCTCCTGCGGCGCCGCAAATCCGATCCCGGTATCGCACCGGAGCTGCCGCCGAAGACGGAGACCGACCGCGCGGTGTCCCTCTCCAGGGAACAGGCGGGTCTGTACGAGGCCGTGGTCCGCGAGACCCTCGCGGAGATCGCGGGCGCCGACAGCATGGCGCGCCGCGGACTGATCGTGAAGCTGCTCACCGGTCTGAAGCAGATCTGCAACCACCCGGCGCAGTACCTCAAGGAGGACCGGCCGAAGATCGCCGGGCGCTCCGGAAAGCTGGAGCTGCTGGACGAACTGCTCGACACCATCCTCTCCGAGGGGGCATGCGTTCTGGTCTTCACGCAGTACGTGCGCATGGCCCGTCTGATCGAGCGCCATCTGCACGCGCGCGGTGTGCACTCGCAGTTCCTGCACGGAGGTACGCCCGTCCCCGAGCGCGAGGCCATGGTCGAGCGCTTCCAGGGGGGCGAAGTGCCCGTCTTCCTGTTGTCGTTGAAGGCCGCGGGCACGGGCCTGAACCTGACGCGGGCCGAGCATGTCGTGCACTACGACCGCTGGTGGAACCCGGCCGTCGAGGCACAGGCCACCGACCGCGCGTACCGCATCGGCCAGACGCGGCCGGTGCAGGTGCACCGGCTGATCGCCGAGGGGACGATCGAGGACCGCATCGCGGACATGCTGCTGCGCAAGCGGGAGCTGGCGGACGCGGTGCTCGGATCCGGGGAGTCGGCCCTCACCGAGCTCACCGACGCGCAACTGGCCGACCTGGTGGAACTGCGAGGAGGCGCCCGATGAGCGATCCGTACGAGAACACTCCGGAGCGCGTTTTCGCCGCCCTGCCGCCCTCGCAGGGCGGGGGCTTCGCCCGGAGCTGGTGGGGGCAGGCCTGGCTCAAGGCGCTGGAGGACGCCACGCTGGACCTGAAGCAGCTGAAGACGGGCCGCCGGCTCGCGCGCGCGGGAGCCGTGGGCGCCGTGTCGGTCCGCCCCGGGCGTGTCACCGCCGTGGTCAACGACCGTGACCACACGGCTCATCGTGCGGACGTCCTGCTCCCGGAGCTGTCCGAGGAGCAGTGGGACCGGTTCCTGGGCATGGCGGTCGAGCGGGCGGGGCACATCGCGGCACTGCTCGACCGTGAGATGCCGCCGCATCTGGTCGAGGACGCGGCGACCGCCGGTGTCGAACTTTTGCCGGGCATGGGCGATCTGGAGGCGGAGTGCGACTGCGACGCGTGGGACCACTGCGGTCACACCGCCGCGCTCTGCTACCAGGTGGCGCGCCTGCTCGACCAGGATCCTTTCGTGTTGCTCCTTCTGCGCGGCCGCGGCGAGCGCGAACTCCTCGACGAGTTGCAGTTGCGCAGCGTCTCCGCATCCGAAACCACCGCGGCGCGGCAGGAGACGGCGCGGCAGGAGGCGCACGCGGGCGTGGACGCCGCCGAGGCGTACGCGGCGGGGGAGATTCTGCCGCCGCTGCCCGAGGCGCCTGCCGTGCCCGGGGAACCGGGGCTGCCGCCGTCGCTGGACACCGAGACCGACCCGGCGCCCGGGGTCGATCCGTCCGCCCTGGAGTTCCTGGCGGCGCAGGCCGCCCGTGACGCGCACCGGATGCTTGTCGACGCGCTCAGGGCGGGCCATGAACAGCGCGTCGCGGAGGCTGGGCTGACGCCTGCGCAGGATGCCGTACGGCTGGCTTCGGGCGGGCCCGAGGTCCCGGTGGCCGCCAGGCTCGCCGAAGGGTCGGGGCGCGACCGCGAGGGCCTGGCGCTCGCGGTCCGCTCCTGGGAGTACGGGGGTGTCGCCGCACTCGACGTACTGGAGACGGACCGGCAGGCCGAGGCGGAAACGCTCGCACGCGCGCGTGCCGCCCTGGAGTCTGCTTGGGAGGAGCACGAACGGCCCGTCCTGCGCGCGACCCGCAGCCGCTGGACCGTCGACGGCGGACAGGCCCAGCTCCGGCTGGGGCCGGACGGCCGGTGGTGGCCGTACCGCAAGGAACGGGGCCGCTGGGCTCCCGTCGGCCCGGCCTCCCAGGACCCGGCGACAGCGCTGGCCCAGGCTTACGGGCTGGAGTAGCAGTTGGCCTGTGGCCGGAAGTGGACACCGGGTCCCGGGACAGGCAGGCACAGAAGTGCGGGACCGGCAGGGCAGAAGCGCGGGCGGGACAGGCGGGGCGCAGGGGCGCGGGACAGGCCGGACGTCTTCCGCGTTCACCGGATGAGCGCTGGACGCCTCGCGTTCATCCGGCGGCCGTACGGCGTTCGACGAGAGGGCGAAATCTGGCGACAGTCATCGAACTTGTGCATCAGGAGGCCCCATGTCCCCGCACGCCGCAGGCCGGCGCCGTGTCCATCGTTCCGTCGCCACGGGCGTGCCGTTCGCCGTGCTGGCCGCTCTCGTGGTGGCGGGGCCCGCGGTCGGCGCGTCCTCGGGGGACGCGCGGGTCACGGGCTCCGCGACGCTCGGTGACCTCCCTCTTGGCACGTTCAGCAACGGGCTGCTGCCTGGCACGGTGGCCGACGACCGGGATGTGGACCTCGGCGGCATCGGGAGCGACATCTACCCCGCGGGCCGCAAGGGAGAGTTCTGGACCGTCACCGACCGCGGGCCCAACGGCCAGATCAAGGTGGACGGCGTCAAGCGCCGCACGTTTCCCGTGCCCGGCTTCGACCCGGCGATCGTGAGGATCCGGGTGTCCGGCGACTCGGTGAAGGTATTGGACGCGATACCGATAACCACCGGTTCGGGCAGGGCCGTCACCGGCCTGCCGAACCAGCGGGCACGCGACGAGGCCCCGTACTCCTACGACGCGCAGACCCCGCTCTCGTACGACCCGAACGGTCTGGACACCGAAGGGATCGTGCGCTCCAAGGACGACAGTTTCTGGCTCGTCGACGAGTACGGGCCCTCGTTGGTCCACGTCTCCGCGCGCGGGAAGGTACTCACCCGGTACGTCCCGAAGGGGCTGAACCTGACCGGCGCCGGCTATCCGGTGGTCGAGGCCCTGCCCGCGGTCCTGCTGCACCGGAAGATCAACCGCGGCTTCGAAGGGCTCGCCCTGCTCCCGGGCGGCGACCTGGTGCTGGCCGTGCAGAGCCCGTTGTCCCTGCCGGACACGGATGCGGGTGAGGAGTCCCTGACCGCGCGTCTGCTGCGCTTCTCACCGAAGAAGCGGGCCGTCACCGCCGAGTACGCGTACCGGTTCGACCCGGTGGGCACGGTCGACCCGGGCGAGGACGACACCTCCGAGCTGAAGATCTCGTCCGTGGTGGCCGTGGGCCGCGACGAACTGCTGGTGGAGGAGCGCACCGACAAGGCGGCCCGGTTGCAGGTCGTGAGGCTGAGCCGCGGTGCGGACATCCTCGGGGACAAGTGGGACGACAGCACGACGTCACCGTCCCTTGAGCAGTTGGAGGACCCCGCCGCGTCGGGTGTCCCCGTGCTGCGCAAGCGTCTTGTCGTCGACCTCGGAAAGGTGGAGGGGGTGCCTGGGAAGATCGAGGGCGTCGCGCGCGTGAACCGTGACACGCTCGCGCTGATCAACGACAACGACTTCGGGATGACGGACGGGACAGGGGCCTTCGACGCGCAGGGACGCCTCGTGGACAGCGGGATCGAGACCACCGTGACGTACGTACGCCTGCCGCACGGGATCTGAACGGACGGCTCCGCCCGGCGTTTTCGCTCTCCACGCGTGCGTGCAGCACTCCGGCCACTCGGTGTGTGTGGGGGGATCGCGTAGGCGCGGTGTGGGCGATCGTGCACGCGCGCGTGGCTCACCTCAGCGGCTTGGTGAGCTTGCGGTTGCCCTCGGCGCCGTCGGCGGCCAGGCTGCACGCGACGTTGTCGATGCCGATCTTGAATCCCGCCGGGTCGGGGTACTGCACCAGCGTGCCGCGGACGGTGCCGGCGGGCTGCTTGGCCGCCTTGCTGTCCAAGGGGTCCTGGCACAGGCCCGATGCCGCCTTCTTGAGGGCGGCATCGGTCGCGTACGCGCCTTCCAGTTCGGTCACCGTCACGACCTCGGCGTCGTGCTTCCTGTCGCACGGGCGCTTCACCGCCTGGCCCGGCCGGCTGCCGTCGATGTCGAAGCAGTCACCGGTCCGCAGCATGTAGTAGGGCACTTCGTCGCTCGCGAAGGACGGGAGGAGCGACTCCACGCCGCTGGGCAGTTCGGACGGCACACCGGAGGGCAGGGACGACGGGAGTTCGCTCGGGAGCTGCGACGGAATACTCAGTGAGGGTGACGGCAGCCGCCCCTTGCTGGAACTGCTCTCCGTCGGCGGCTTGTTGTCCGACGACCCGTCACCACTGGTGACGACCAGGGCGACCGCGGACACCGCGCCGATCCCCAGGAGCACGGCCAGCAGGATCAGGAGCGTCCTGCGGCGCCCGCCGGGGCCGCCCGGCGGTCCGGGTTGCGACGACGGCGGAGGCGGTTGCCAGCCGCCGCCTCCCCCGTCGTTCCACGGCGGATCGCCACCACCTGGCGGTGGGCCGTAACCGTCAGGAGGAGGGCCGAAGCCTCCCGGCGGTGGGCCGTACCCGCCACCACCGTAGGGCGGCGTGTTGTCCGGCGGCCGAGGAGGCTCGGGCGGTAAGGGCGGCGTGGCCATACCATCAAGAGTCGCCTCGAACCGGTCACGAAGCGACCCCTGCGCGGAACTTGCTACGTAACTCGGTACGGATCCACGGCGGGGACCGCATGAATCCGGACGCTTCCGCGCAGAGATCGTTCGTCGGCTCTGTGCGCGATCAGCCGCGGGCACCCAGCAGGTGGTCCATGGCCAGCTGGTCGAGACGCTCGAACGCCATCCCGCGCGCGGCGGCCGCGTCGGTGTCGAAGCCCTCGAAGGAGGCGCTGTCCGCGAGCAGCGCCTGGAGGCCGTCCGCGGCGGTGGGCTGCGCCAGTTCGTCCAGGCGCGAGGCCCGCAGGGCTTCCTGGACCTCGGGGTCGGCCCGGAAGGCCTCGGCCCGCTCCTTGAGGATCAGGTAGTTGCGCATGCAGCCCGCGGCCGAGGCCCAGACGCCGTCGTAGTCCTCGGTCCGCGGCGGCTTGAAGTCGAAGTGCCTCGGGCCGGCGTAACCGGCCGTCTCCAGGAGGTCGACCAGCCAGAAGGCGGAACGCAGATCGCCCGCTCCGAAGCGCAGGTCCTGGTCGTACTTGATGCCGGACTGGCCGTTGAGGTCGATGTGGAAGAGCTTGCCCGCCCACAGGGCCTGGGCGATGCCGTGCGTGAAGTTCAGCCCCGCCATCTGCTCGTGGCCCACTTCGGGGTTGACGCCGTACAGCTCCGGGCGTTCCAGGCGCTCGATGAAGGCCAGCGCGTGGCCGACCGTCGGCAGGAGGATGTCGCCGCGGGGCTCGTTCGGCTTGGGCTCGATCGCGAAGCGCAGATCGTAACCCTGGGAGGTCACGTACTCGCCGAGGAGGTCGAAGGCCTCCTTCATGCGGTCGAGTGCGACGCGTACGTCCTTGGCTGCGCCGGACTCGGCGCCCTCACGGCCGCCCCACGCCACGTAGATCTGCGCGCCCAGTTCGGCCGCCAGGTCGATGTTGCGGATCGTCTTGCGCAGCGCGTAGCGGCGCACGTCCCGGTCGTTGGCGGTGAAGGCGCCGTCCTTGAAGACGGGGTGCGTGAACAGGTTCGTGGTGGCCATCGGCACGGTCATACCGGTCGTGTCGAGAGCCTGCCGGAAGCGCTTGATGTGCGACTCGCGCTCGGTCTCCGAGGACCCGAAGGGGATCAGGTCGTCGTCATGGAAGGTCACTCCGTGGGCGCCGAGTTCCGACAGACGCTGCACCGATTCGACCGGGTCGAGGGCGGCCCGGGTGGCATCGCCGAACGGGTCCCTTCCCTGCCAGCCGACGGTCCACAGGCCGAAGGTGAACCTGTCCTCGGGGGTGGGCTGGTAGTTCATGCCGCGGCTCCTTGCTTGCTCCGACTATTTCGTCATGGCGCTTAACAAATTAGTATGCGGAGGCATCCCTGGGAAGGGAGAAGATGTCCCGGAAGAGGGACGGCGGGCGAAATCAGGGCGGTGACGCCCCGGACGGAACCCGAAAACACCAGGTCAGACCCCGCGGAGCCGCGGAAGAGGGAGAGCCCGATGTCAGCAGCCGAGGGTCCGCTCGTCGTTGGCGTGGACACGTCCACCCAATCCACCAAGGCCCTGGTCGTGGATGTGGCCACCGGCGAGGTGGTGGCGAGCGGCCAGGCGCCGCACACCGTGTCCTCCGGAGCGGGCCGCGAGAGCGATCCGCGCCAGTGGTGGGACGCGCTGCGCGAGGCGCTGCACCAGTGCGGGGACGCGGCACGCGAGGCCGCGGCGGTGTCCGTCGCCGGTCAGCAGCACGGGCTCGTCACCCTCGACGCGCAGGGCGCCCCGGTGCGTCCCGCGCTCCTGTGGAACGACGTACGGTCGGCGCCGCAGGCCCGCCGCCTCGTGGAGGAACTGGGCGGGCCCAAGGCCTGGGCGGAGCGCACCGGCAGCGTGCCGGGTCCGTCCATCACCGTCACCAAATGGGCGTGGCTCGCCGAGCACGAGCCCGAGTCCGTCCGCGCCACCACGGCCGTGCGACTGCCTCACGACTACCTCACCGAGCTCCTCACCGGGCAGGGCACGACCGACCGCGGCGACGCCTCCGGTACGGGCTGGTGGGCGTCCGGGACGGAGGCGTACGACGAGGAGGTCCTCGGTCACGTGGGGCTCGACCCCACCCTGCTGCCCCGGGTGGTCAGGCCCGGCGAGGTCGTCGGCACCGTCCGCGACTCCGCCGGTCTGCCCTTCGCCAAGGGAACGCTGGTCGCTCCCGGCACCGGTGACAACGCAGCCGCCGCGCTGGGCCTGGGCCTGCGTCCGGGCACCGCGGTGCTCAGCCTCGGCACGTCCGGCACGGTGTACGCGGTGTCGACGCGGCGGCCCGCCGATCCCACCGGAACCGTCGCGGGCTTCGCCGACGCGCGCGGCGACTGGCTGCCGCTGGCCTGCACCCTCAACTGCACGCTCGCCGTGGACCGCGTCGCCGCCCTCCTCGGCATCGACCGCGAGGCCGTCGAGCCCGGTGCGAGCGTGACGCTGCTCCCGTACCTGGACGGAGAGCGCACCCCGGCCCTGCCCCATGCCTCGGGCCTGCTGCACGGGCTGCGGCACGACACGACGGCGGGGCAACTGCTCCAGGCCGCGTACGACGGGGCGGTCCACTCCCTGCTCGGCGCGCTCGACCTGGTGCTCGACGAGGACGCGGACCGTTCGGCGCCGCTCCTGCTCATCGGCGGGGGCGCCCGGGGCAGGGCCTGGCAGCAGACCGTACGACGGCTCTCGGGGCGTGCCGTCCAGGTGCCCGAGGCCAAGGAACTGGTCGCGCTCGGTGCCGCCGCGCAGGCCGCGGGAGTGCTGACCGGCGAGGATCCGGCGGCGGTGGCCCGGCGCTGGAACACGGCGCGCGGGCCGGTCCTCGAAGTCGGGGAACGGGACGAGGCGGCGCTCGCGCGGATCGCCGGGGTAATCTCCGACGCGGCCCCGCTGCTGGAGCGGGAGGCCGATCAGCGCTGACGGCTTCGCCTCCGGGGAGCGGGGCCGGTCGCCGCCGGCTCCCCGGGGCGCCAGCACGGACAGGACAGCCCTCAGGGGACCGGCCGGACGAGGACCGACTCAGGCAGATGACCGCACCGCTCCACGAGGCCCACCCCAGCAGCCCCGGCCGACGACTGCCCGATACGCAACAGGGCATGCGCCGCCGCAATCTCGCACGGGTCCTGCACACCGTGAACGCCGAAGGGCCGCTGTCCCGCGCCGCCGTCGCCTCACGCATCGGATTGACACGGGCGGCCGTGTCGACCCTCGTGGACGAGCTGATCCGCTCCGGGCTCCTCGACGAACTGGGCCCCGAGCGGCCGGGGCGGGTGGGGCGGCCCGGTTCGGCGCTGGCCCTGAGCGGACGCGGCCCTGCGGGGATCGGCGCGGAGATCGGCGTCGACCACCTCGCCGTGTGCGCGGTCGACCTGCGCGGCAAGGTGCGCGCTCGGGTCGTGCGGCACGGCACCAACCGCGGCCGTGCGCCCGTGCCCGTCCTGGGTGAACTGACCGCGCTGGTACGCCAGATCGTCGCCGAGGCGGACCAGGAGGGGCTGTGGCCCGCGGGTCTCGCCGTCGCCGTGCCCGGTCTGGTGGCGCGCGACGCCCGGACCGTGGTGCGCGCTCCGAACCTCGGCTGGCTCGACACCGACCTCGCTCCCCTGCTGCCGGACGTCCTGCCGCTGACCGTCGACAACGAGGCGAACTTCGGCGGGCTGGCCGAACTCTGGCTGAACGAGGAGGCGCCGCGCGACTTCCTGCACGTCTCCGCGGAGATCGGCATCGGCGGGGCCGTGGTCGTGGACGGGCGGCTGCTGCGCGGGACCCGTGGTTTCGCGGGCGAGTTGGGACATGTGCCGGTACGGCCCGAGGGACCCGCCTGCGCCTGCGGCGGGCGCGGCTGTCTGGAGCAGTACGCCGGTGAGGAGGCCGTGTTGCGCGCGGCAGGCCTGGAACCGGGCGAGGACCGGGTCGGACTGCTGGCCGCGCGCGCCGCGGAAGGCGACAAGAACGTACGGCGGGCCCTGCGCGACGCCGGTACCGCGCTGGGCATCGCGCTGACTGGCGCGGTCAATCTGCTGGATCCGGAGGCCGTCGTGCTGGGCGGGGCACTGTCCGGGCTGGCGCCCTGGTTGCTGCCCTCGCTGGAGCGGGAACTGGCCCGCAGGACGGCGGGGCCCGCCTGCGCGGTGTCGGTCTCCCGGCTCGGCCCGGAGGGCCCGCTGCTGGGCGCCGCGCATTCCGTCGTGCGCGCCGTGCTCGACGATCCGGCGGCGGTGGGTGGCGGGGCGTCGGCCTGAGGCCTGAGCGAGGGCGCCTGCGTGGGGGCACCTGAGCGGGTCGCGGGGGCGGCAATCACCCTTTCGGGTGGCCGAGTTGTCCACAGTCACAGTGCTGTCCACGGACCCGGGCAGGCCTCTCCTCCCCAACCGGCAAGAGCCGTACCGTGTTTCACGTGAGGACGGCGCGACCACGAGTTCAGGCACGAAACCCGCGCGGCGCCGACTCGTTGAGCCCCTGTCTCCACGACCTGAACCGCACCCGCCGAGAGGAAACCTGTGGACCGAGCCAAGTACCTGCCAGCCACCCTGCCCAGCCGGCGGCGCCTGCTCCAGAGCGCGGCCCTCGCCACGCTGTCCACCGCTCTGCTCCCCACCGTGCGGGCGGGCGCCGCGCCGCGGGGCCTCGACTACCCGCAGTCCGAGTGGTCCCCGGCAAGCACGTCCAACTACACGGTGGCCGACCGTCCGACGAGCCACCCCGTCGACTTCGTCGTCATCCATGTGACACAGGCGACGTACGCGGACACCCTCGCCATCTTCCAGAACCCGAAGAAACAGGTGTCCGCGCACTACGTCGTCAGGTCCGCCGACGGCCACATCGCCCAGATGGTGCGCGAGCGCGACATCGGCTGGCACGCGGGGAACTGGGACTACAACACCCGCAGCATCGGCATCGAGCACGAGGGCTGGGTGGACAAACCGCAGTACTTCACCAACGCCCTGTACGAGGAGTCGGCGAAACTCACCGCGGCGATCTGCACCAAGTACGCGATCCCCAAGGACCGCTCCCACATCATCGCCCACTACGAAGTACCGGGCAGCGACCACACCGACCCGGGCCCGAACTGGGACTGGACGCGCTACATCAGACTCGTCAACTTCGCCTGACCGGCCGAGGACGGAGTGTCACGGACGCTTGTCCGCGTCCGCCGCCCGAGTGACGATGTCCGGAGCCGTATCACGTCGAGTTCCCAGCACGTCCGATCCTCGTCACGTCCGATCCGCATCACGTCCAGTCCCATCGCTTCGCGGGAGGCCGGGTTGACCGATCCATGGGTGGCCCTGAATCCGGGCGCCGACCCCGTCGAGCGGGTTCGCGTACTGCGCCGCGCCCACGAGACGTTCACCGAGGCGGGTACGGTCTCGCGGCCGGTGCGGTCCGTGGTCGCCGACTCGTGGCGGCGTTCGGCGCGGGCCGGGGTCGGACCGGACGGCTCCGCGCACGTGGAACTCACCGACGGAGACCTCGGCGCGTACCGGGCGGAGCACCCGTTGGCGCCGGTGATGCCACTGTTCCGTGAACTCATGGGCACGTTCGCGTCGGACGGCGAGCACCTCCTCGCGGTCTGCGACGCACAGGGCAGACTCCTGTGGGTGGAAGGCCATCCAGCCACCCGGCAGAAGGCGGACGGTATGAACTTCGTGCCGGGCGCGCGGTGGGCGGAGTCCGCCATGGGCACGAACGCACCGGGTACGGCGGTCGCGCTCGACCGGCCGGTGCAGGTGTTCGCGGCGGAGCACTTCATCCGGCGCGTCCAGCCGTGGACGTGCGCGGCGGCTCCGGTACACGATCCGCGCACGGGACGGCTGCTCGGCGCCGTCGACATCACCGGCGGGGACGGGCTGGCGCATCCGCACAGTCTGGGGTTCGTACAGGCCGTGGCGCGCGCCGCCGAGTCCCAGCTGGCGCTGCTCGCTCCGATACCGGCCGCCACCGACGCCCTGCAGCTGACCGCTCTGGGCCGGGACGAGGCCCTCCTCGTGGCGGGCGGCCGCACACTGCGCCTGAGCCGTCGGCACAGCGAACTGCTGATCCTGCTGTCCAGGAATCCGGACGGCCTGACGGGCGACGAACTGCAGTGCTCGCTGTACGAGGACGAGTCGGTGACACCGGTGACGCTGCGCGCGGAACTGGCCCGCCTGCGTCGGCTGCTCGGGGCCGGAGTCCTGGGTTCGCGGCCCTACCGGCTCGCGGTTCCGGTCGAGTCCGATGTCGCGGTCGTCGAACGCAGACTCGCCGCCGGGGCGATCACGGCGGCTGTGACCGCGTACGCCGGGCCGTTGCTGCCAGGTTCCCAGGCACCGGCGGTGGTGCGGCTGCGCCGACGGCTCGCGGACGGGCTGCGCGCGGCCCTCGTCTGCGGGGGTGACCCCGACCTGCTGGCATGCTGGGCCCAGGCGTCCTGGGGTGAGGACGACCTCGAAGTGTGGAGGGCGCTGGCCGCCGTGCGCCCGACGGCTCCGATACGGGCGCGGCTGGCGGAGCTGGAGGCGGAGCAGTCGGCGTCCCCGTGGCGGGCACGGCGCTGACGGGCACGACCGGATCCGCCACGCAACGTATCTGCAACCTCCCCGTCCCTACGCTCGCCGCGAGAGCCGTCCAACGGCGGGCGGCCCTTCCTCGGGAGGCAGAGCACATGACCCGTTACGCGGCGCCCGGCACCGAAGGCGCGATCGTCTCCTACCAGTCGCGGTACGACCACTTCATCGGCGGCGAGTACGTGGAGCCCGCCCGTGGGCAGTACTTCGAGAACCCGAGTCCGGTGAACGGGCAGCCGTTCACGGAGATCGCGCGGGGCACGGCCGAGGACGTGGAACGGGCCCTGGACGCGGCGCACGCCGCCGCACCCGCGTGGGGCCGCACGTCGGTGACGGCGCGGGCCGACATCCTGCTCAAGGTAGCCGACCGGATGGAGGCGAACCTGGAGAAGCTCGCGGTCGCGGAGAGCTGGGAGAACGGCAAGCCGGTCCGGGAAACCCTGGCCGCCGACATCCCGCTCGCCATCGACCACTTCCGCTACTTCGCGGGGGCTGTCCGGGCGCAGGAGGGGTCGCTCAGCGAGATCGACGACGACACGGTGGCGTACCACTTCCATGAGCCGCTGGGCGTCGTGGCGCAGATCATTCCGTGGAACTTCCCGATCCTGATGGCGGTGTGGAAGCTGGCGCCGGCGCTCGCGGCGGGCAACGCCGTCGTGATCAAGCCCGCCGAGCAGACCCCGGCGTCCATCCACTACCTGATGAGTCTGGTCTCGGACCTGCTGCCGCCGGGCGTCGTGAACATCGTCAACGGCTTCGGTGTCGAGGCGGGCAAGCCGCTGGCGTCCAGCGCGCGGGTGGCGAAGGTCGCGTTCACCGGCGAGACGACGACGGGGCGGTTGATCATGCAGTACGCCTCGGAGAACATCAAACCGGTCACGCTCGAACTGGGCGGCAAGTCGCCGAACATCTTCTTCGACGACGTATGGGCGAAGGACGACGACTTCCGGGACAAGGCGCTCGAAGGTTTCACGATGTTCGCGCTGAACCAGGGCGAGGTGTGCACCTGTCCCTCCCGGGCGCTCGTCCAGCAGGGCCACTACAGCGAGTTCCTCGACGCGGCGGTCGCCCGTACCGAGCTGATCAAACCCGGTCATCCGCTCGACACCGAGACGATGATCGGCGCTCAGGCCTCCAACGACCAGCTGGAGAAGATCCTCTCCTACCTGGACATCGGCCAGCAGGAGGGCGCCAAGGTACTCACGGGCGGCCACCGTATCGAGTACGACGGCGAGTTGGCGGGCGGGTACTACGTACAGCCGACGATCTTCCAGGGCGACAACAGGATGCGGATCTTCCAGGAGGAGATCTTCGGTCCCGTCGTGTCCGTCACGTCGTTCGCGGACTTCGACGACGCCATCAAACTCGCCAACGACACGCTGTACGGACTCGGCGCGGGTGTGTGGACGCGGGACATGAACACGGCGTACCGCGCGGGGCGTGCGATCCAGGCGGGCCGGGTGTGGACGAACTGCTATCACGCGTATCCGGCGCATGCTGCGTTTGGTGGCTACAAGCAGTCGGGCATCGGCCGGGAGAACCACAAGATGATGCTGGAGCACTACCAGCAGACGAAGAACATCCTCGCTTCGTACAGCCCTCAGAAGCTCGGGTTCTTCTAGATCTCAAGCAGGCACGGCCAGACCAGCGACGTGGGGCCCGGAGCGGTCAACGCTCCGGGCCCCATGTCTGGTGTGGCGGTGGGTCAGCAGTTGCGGATGGACCAGACTGCGTCCCAGTTGATGTCGTGGAGGATGCCGCCGTCAGCCGGAGCGCTGACCAGGACGTTGCCGCTCTGACCGTAGATGCTTGCGGTGGCGTTGCCGGTCTGCTGGTTGTAGTAGGCGCCGCCGCCGAGCCAGTTGGACACGGAGTACCGCTGGCAGGCGAAGAGGAAGAAGATCTTCCAGTCGCTTGTGGTCGGGTCCCATACCGCGGCGCAGAAGTTGCCGTTACCGCAGCTGAACGAGCCGCCCGCCGGTACGTGCTGGGTGTTGACCGCCGGTGAGATGCCCGGGGACGCGGCGGCGAGAGACGCACCTGCCTGGGCGTCCGACGGCGCGGGCGGGGCGAAGAAACGCTGGTCGGCCGCGGCGCCGGGCGAGGGCGATGCGGCCTGGGCGGGTCCGGCGGCGAACACGGCCGCCAGGGCCAGGATCAGGGCGCCGAGGACGCCGAGGACGGAACGTCGGGCACGTGCTGTGCGCATGCGTTGAACCCCCTGGTCGTTGGTGCGTGCTCCCAGGCTGTTCCTGCCGGCTTCTGCTGCGCCACACGTTGAAGCAGTGCCTTAAACGGAAGGCCGCACACCGTTGAGGAGGGCGAGACCCGTGGGCGTGCTGGTGTGCAGGACATGCCTGCCGCGGCGCACGCTCACCAGCAGGCCGCCGTGGCGCAGGACGGCCGTGTGCTGGCTGACCGCCGCGCCGGAGATGCCCAGGCGGCCGGCGAGTTCACCCGTCGTCGCCCCCATGACAACGTTCTCCAGGATGGCCGCCCGGGTCCGGCCGATGAGCGCCGCCAGGGATGCCTTGCCTTCGGCGCCGGCGCCCTCCAGGGCCCAGCCGAGCGTGTGCTGGATCGGGTACACCAGGACGGGCGTCTGCGTTTCGTCGGCGACCGTGACGGGTCTGCGCAGGCAGAAGAAGGACGGCTGGAGCAGCAGCCCCCGCCCGCCCAGGTACACGGTGCGCTCGACCGGGTAGTCCGCCTCCAGCACGGGCGGACACCAACGCAGCACGGGACGGAATCCGGCCAGCAGACCGTCGGTGCCCCCGTCCAGCACCGAGCGGGCACGTAGCGCCCGGTCGGCATCCACCTGGGCCTCGATCCGACCCCAGAACGGGGCGAGCGCGCTGTGGTGCTGAGCCTGCAGAGCGGAACCGAGGCGGCGCAGCGCCGTGGGCTCGCCCTCTGCCAGCCCTCGGGTCAGGGGCGGCATCGGGTGGGGGCGGTGGGCGGAGGCGGCAAGCAGGGCCAGATCGCGACGCAACCGAAGCCGGGGTGTCCCGAGCACGGTCTCGACCGCACTCGCCAGGCCGGAGGAGCCGCGCAGATCAGGGGTGAGGAAGTCCGGGGAGTACCCCCTGGTGGGCAGCAGCGCGGCCAGCAGGCTGTGCGCCCGTCCCATCCGCGGGCGCACGAGGGAACGCCACTGCCCGAACA
This sequence comes from Streptomyces dioscori, assembly GCF_003024195.1. Lineage (GTDB taxonomy): Bacteria > Actinomycetota > Actinomycetes > Streptomycetales > Streptomycetaceae > Streptomyces > Streptomyces dioscori. Next base: position 293,275 of record NZ_KZ679046.1, on the reverse strand, counting down.
GCAGCGGTGCGTCCTTGCTGATGAGCGCCTGGAAACTGTTGGTGATCTCCCACAGGGGATCGGGGGCGGCCGCGACGCGTACGCGTGCGAGGTCGTCAGCGGTGAAGTGGACCCGCAGCATGAGGTCTCCGATGGTGGTCGGTCATCGGACGGGACGAGATGATCGCTACGACAGTGACCGACTGCACCTGTGCGGACAAGGCGGCATTCAGACGCGCGCCGCACGCCGTGGTGCTCGCCCTGAGCTTGGTCTTCTCCCTCCGGACTCGCCGGCGGCGAGGAGGCCGGTACAGGTGGGCTCAGTCTCAGCCGCGTGTGCCGTAGGAGGCGACGGCCCACAAACGTCCCGAGTGGACGTCGGGATCCGGCGGGGCACCGGCGGTGAGTGCGAGTCCGGCAGCGTGCGGCCGCCCTGGGCGGCCGCACGCGCTGCGGAGTCAGGAGACCACGACGTCGACCACTTGGTCGACGATGTCTCCGGGGGTGACGGGCGGGGTGTTCCCCGGGTCGTAGAGTGCCGTGACCCGGTAGGTGCCGGAGGGTGCGGTGACCGTCAGCGGGCCTTCTTCGTTGACGACACAGTTGCCCCCGGCTCCCCGCGTGGTGTACACCGGCTGGCCGCGGTAGAAGTTGATCTGCGCGCCGGTGTCGACGTTCACGGCCTGGAACCGGATCGTCGTGCCGGGCAGAATGCCGTTCCCGCCCAGGCGGAAGGTGTCGCCGCGGAAGGTGTTGAAGGTAGGGACGCCGAGGCTCTGGTCCCCGTTGTAGCCGGAGAAGTAGACCTTGCCGGGCTGGGTCAGGTAGGCGTGGCCGGCGGTGTTGCACCGGCCCGCGGCCTGCGCGGGCGTGGCCACCCCCGCAGGAACGGCCACCGTCAACGCGGCGCAGGCCAGCAGGGTGAGTGTGGGCTTGAGCGGGCGCGGGCGGGCATGAAGAGTCACTGGCTGACCTCCTGTGCGGATGGGTCGGGCTGGTTCCGAACCGGGTTGCGGCGAACGTCGTTGCCATGAGGTATTCGCAACCGGACGGCGACCGGATGTGGTGGATGGACCCGCACGTACGCGCTGCACCGGCCGGAACGCGCTCTGCCGGGAAGCCGGGCGGGCCGGGGTTTCATCCGAGGCCAAGGCCAAGGCGAGTGTGCGCGCGTTCGTCCGGGGCGCGCACCCTGACAGGTGTCAGCATCGACAACAAGGTCTACGGATTCGCCGCGCTCACGGTCCCGCGTACCGGAGACGACGTATGGATGGACTGGACCCTGGACGGCAGGACCGTCCACCTCCAGTGCGGACCGTTCAGAGCGAGCCGTGACGGCTTTCAGCTGACGAGCGCCGCGAAACTGACGGACAACAGCCCGAACTACCGGTTCCGTGCCTGCGGTGGCGGGGGCGGCCAGGCGGTGCAGTGCACGGACTGGTGGTAGCCGGACCGGCGGACCGGACTTGGCGCCCCGGCGTCCAGTGGATGCCGAGGCGCCAAGTCGCGCCACGACAAGGACCCCGGACCGCGCCGCCACGACAGGGACGCCCGACCATGCCGAGGGCGCCGACCGGCGCCCTGGCTTGATCGCATCGCCCGCCCTCCGCCCGTGTGTCCGCACGGACAACCCACAGACCCCCCGCTCCCGTCCTAAGTGGCGCTAGGTGACGCGGGAGGCGCCCGGGACCGACGGGACGTCTGCGCTCGGGGTGTTGAGGAGTGGATCATTGATCCGTGCCCGGCGAATATGTGTGACCGCCGTGGCGGTACTGGCGACGGCCCTGGCGGGCTCGCCCGGACCGGCACAGGCCGGACAGCCGCAGCGAGCAGGGGTGTTCGGCGCGACCGGCGCGACGGACGGCACGCCGCTTCCGCCGGGGTGGCGGATCGGCGAGGGCCGCGGGGCGCCCGAGCTGGTCTGGCGGGCGCCGAAGGCCGTGCCCATGGGGGACGCGCGGGTCGAGTTCCGTAGCGGGGAGCGGCTGCTCGGGGTGCCGGAGCCGGCGAAGGACGGGCGGACCTTCCGGCTCAACCTCGGTGGGACGCCGCCCGAGCAGCTGTCGGACCTTCGGGTGACGGCCGCGGGGCGCCGGCTGGACGCGGTGCCCGATGACAGGCGCAGATCCGGCCCGCGCGTGCCACGGATGCCCGCGCAGTCACCCGCGAACGGCGTCGATCCGGGCAGACCCGGCTCGTACCGCACGGTCACCGGGGCGTACGACCTCGACCCGGTGCGCCTGCCCGGGTTCGACACCCCGGTGGAGATGACCGCCGAGGTGGTGGCGCCGAAGGGTGTCACCGGCAGCCGGCCGCTCGCGCTGTTCCTGCACGGCCGCCACGAAACCTGCTACAAGCCGGGCTCCGAGGACGACGTGACCGGCGACTGGCCCTGCGAGGACGGCTACAAGCCGATCCCGAGCCACCTGGGCTATCTGCGCGACCAGCAACTGCTCGCCTCACAGGGCTATGTGACGGTGTCGATCTCGGCGAACGGCATCAACGCCCAGGACTGGGCGGCCGAGGACGCCGGCGCGCAGGCGCGTTCCTCGCTGGTGCGGCAGCATCTCGCCCGCTGGGCCGGGTGGGCCGCCCGTCGCTCCGCCGCCCCGGCCGTCGTACGCGAGGCGGCGAAGGCGGACCTCTCCCGTGTCCTGCTCGTGGGCCACTCGCGCGGTGGCGAGGGCGTCAACCGGGCCGCCATGGACAGCCTCTACCCGCCACCGGCCGCCGAGGACGGCTACCGGGGCCCGGTGCGCTGGAAGGTGCGCGGGACCATGCTCATCGGGCCGACGATCTTCGGCCAGAATCCGGTCGCCGACGTGCCGTCCGTGACGCTGCTGCCGGGCTGCGACGGCGATGTGTCCGACCTGCAGGGCGAGAACTTCGTCGACGGGACGCGCGGGACCGGCCGGGGCACGGCACTGCACAGCGCGGTCTACATGGTCGGCGCCAACCACAACTTCTTCAACAGCGAGTGGACCCCCGGCGAGGCAGCCGCACCGGCCGAGGACGACTTCCGGACCGACCCGGAGGAGGAACCGGACCCGGTGTGCACGCCGGGTGCCGCGACCCGGCTGACCGCCGCCCAGCAGCACAGGGCGGGCGCCACGTACATCGCCGCCGCGGCCCGGCTCTTCCTCGCCGGGGACGACCGGGTGCGGCCGCTGCTCGACGGCTCCGGCAGGCGGGCCCCGTCCGCGGACCCGGCCCGGGTGCTGACGCACGCGGTCGGCGGGCGCCGCAGCGGTGGTTTCCTGCCGGACGGCGGCGGGGTGAAGGTGACCGGCGCCCGGCTGTGTGCGGCGGTCGACCCCGACCCGGCCGCGGCCTGTCTGGACCCGGGGACGCCGGGATCGTCACCGCACTTCGCGTCGTGGGAGACGGATCGGGAGCTGGGCCGCGGCGCGGTGGATGTGAAGTGGTCCGCGCCGGGTACGGCCGCGCGTGTCACTCCGGCCGAGCCGCTCTCCCTGAGCGGCTCCCGGAAGCTCGCGCTGCGGGTCTTCGTACCGCCGAACACGACCGGCACGAAGTTCGACGTGTCCGTCACCGACTCCTCCGGCCGTCGGGTGACGCTGGGCCAGGTCCGCGTGGACGGTCTGCCCGGTTCCGCGAACACCGCCTCCCACTGGGCTCAGGAGCTGCGTGTCCCGCTGTCGGCCGCGACCCGGGCCGGGCTCGATCTGGGACATGTCACCTCCCTTGAGCTGACGCCCCGTTCGCGGTCCGGGCGGGCCTGGCTGATGGACGCCTGGGGCTGGGCGCCCGGCATGTCGGCGGTGCGGGCGGCCGCGGTGCCGCGTGTCGACGTGGGCCGCACGATCGTGCAGGAGGGCGACTCGGGCACCCGCACCTACCGGATCCCGGTCGAGATATCCGGGGACGGCAGCGGGCAGGTCCGCGTGTACGTCCTCGACCCGGACAGCGGCCGGGCCGAGAACCGCCTCGTGACCGTACGGCCCGGCAGCCACGCGATCGACGTGCCGGTCGAGGTGAAGGGCGACACGGTCTACGGCTACGACGTGGAGCACGACATCGCCGTCAAGGCCGTCGACCACGCCGTCGTCGGCAAGTACCGGGGCGGGATCACCGTCGGGAACGACGACCCCGAGCCGGTGGTCACCCTGACGCCGGTCGCGGACCGGGTGACCGAGGGAGAGTCGCTGGCCTGGCGGCTGTCCGTGGACGCGCCCGCGGCGGTGGACATCTGGCAGCCGGTACGGGTGCTTCCGGTCACCGACGGCGCCGAACTGTCCACCAAGGACGTGGACCCGCAGTGGCTCAAGGAATGGTCCGGTGAAGTGCCCGACCCGGAGCGGCGGCTGTCCGACGCGAGTCTGTGGGCGTGGCTGAACATTCCGCCCGGGAGCACCGGCGTGGACTTCGTCGTGCCGGTCCTGCGGGACCAGGTGGCCGAGCCGACCGAGTCGATGCGCCTCGCCCTGACCGACGGCAACGCCGAGCCGCTGCCCGGCCGGCCGGTGCTGACGGGGACGGTGCTCGACCAGCCGTAGGCACGATGTGGTCAGCCGGGAGGTGCGGGTGGAGGGGTGAGGACGCCGCGGGCCGCGGTGAGGATGCCGACCGCGCGGGGGAAGTCCTTGAGCTGGGTCCGCAGCGAGTCCAGTGCCGGGAGCAGGCACCGCGGCGGGATGTCGCGGGCTGCCAGGATGTCCGCGGTCCACGTGATGAACGTCGTGAACAGGTCGGGGTCGTCGACGTAGAGGGCGGTGGCGAGGTGGCTGACGATGAAGTCGATGTCCTCGACGGTGCGCTCCAGTTGGCGCTCGCTGTAGTGGCGCGTCTCGGGAAACCCCTCCTCGACGTCGGCGAGGGTCTGCTTGACCAGCTGGAGCCTGGTGCGGCGGACCATCGTGTACTCCTGGTCGGCCAAATGCGGCAGGTCCAGATCGGGCAGGCGGGCCGCGTGTGCGCCGGGCGGCGTCGGGCGTCTGCCGAGCAGGGTGGCCGCGTCAGGTGCGTCCTTGGCCCATTCGGCCCGCATGAGCCGGGCGTAGCGGCCCTGCGGGCCGAACGCGGCGCCCCCGGCGAGTACCGGGATGCCGGCAGCCTGGCACGAGCTGATCGCGTTGTGGGCGCCGGGCAGCAGGGTGGGGATGGACGAGGACAGCAGTACCGCCTGTGCACGGGTGCGGCGCGCATACGCGACCAGGTGCTCGGTGGGGACCTGCGCCCCGAGTTGGTCGACCCGCCAGCCCCGTAACCGCAGTACCTCGCCGACCAGACGGGCGGGCAGGGAGTGCCACTCGCCGTCGACGCACGACACCACAACCCTTCCCACGGACCTGCCTGCCAGGGCGGGAGCGGTGGCGTCGGCGACGGCCGCGACGCACCGTTCGCTGATCGCCGTCGCAGCGTGTTCCTGCGCCACCGTGATGTCGTCAGCCGCCCAGGCCAGACCCACCCGTTCCTGCGCCGGCGCGATCAGTTCGAGCAGCACCCGCTCGCCCGCCGCACGCAGCCGACCGGCAGCCGCGGTGTCCTGGGCGGTCAAGTGCACGCCCGCCGGCACCTGTTGGTGTTCCGCCGCCGCCGGAGCGCGCCCCGCCGTGTGGAGCGCGCCACGCACGACGGCGACGGCGCGCGTCTCGTCGCACTCGCCGAGTGCCTGCCACAGTTGCGCACGCGGCTCGGCGAGAGAGCGGACGTCCTTGCCGTCGGTCACGTGGTTCACCTTCCTCCGGTGGGTTCGTGCACGGTCGTCGGACGGCGGTCGCGGGGCGCGCCGATCGCCAGGACGGCCATGTCGTCGTGCGGGCCCTGCCCCACCCACTGGGCGACGATCATCTGCACGCGTTCGGTGACCGCTTCGGCCGGCATTCCGGCGCACTGGGCCAGTACGGCGCGCAGCCTTTCCTCGCTGAACATCACGTCACCCAGCGGCCCGCCGCGCGCTTCGGTTATTCCGTCGGAGTACAGCAGGCAGGTCTCACCGGGCTGCAGAGCGACTTCGGCGGTCCTGAACTCGATGTCGGCGAACACGCCGATCAGCGAGCCGCAGGCGCGGACCTCCTCCACCCGGCCGGTGAGGCGCACGAGGAGCGGGGCGGGATGGCCCGCGCTGGAGATGCGCAGTCGCACCCGCGCGTCCTGGCGCACGGCGGTGACCAGGACCAGGGTCACGAAAGGGGTCCGGCACGAGGACAGCAGTGCGCCGTTGAGGAGGGTCAGCAGGCGGGTGTGGTCGGCGGCGAAGGGAAGGAGCGCCTGCAGTACGTTGCGAACCCGGCCGGCCACGACCGCGGCTTCCAGCCCTTTGCCACACACGTCACCCAGGACCGCGACGGTCTCGGCCTCCGGTGTGCCGGCCGGGTACAGGTCGTAGAAGTCGCCGCCGACGAGTTCGCCCGCCACCGAGGCGCGGTAGCCGCCGGAGAAGCAGATGCCGTGCACCCGGCCGAGTGCGGGCGGCAGCAGGTCGCGCGTCAGCACCTCGGTGCTGCGCGCCCGGCGGGTGTGGTCGCGGGCCACGGACAGGGCGGCTCCCGCGCGTGCGGCGAAGAGCTGGGCGAAGGACTCCTCGGCGGGGGTGAATCCGGCGTCCCGGCGGCGGCGCAGCAGGACGAGGCAGCCGGTCGGCACACCGTGGCCCGGCAAGGGCACCACGACGACCGAACCGATGTCGGCGACGCCGCCCACGAAGCCCTCGGGTACCGCCCAGGACGGCACCTGGCGGGGATCGATCCAGCGGGAGGACACCGCGGGCAGCCCCTGCAACGCCTCTTCCAGACCCGGCAGTTGCCCGGGATCCAGGGCGATCCTCTGCTGCGCCACGGGACCGTCGGCGGTGCACCGCGTCACGGGGAAGGTGCGTCCGTCGCCCGTCCCGACGACGACCGCCGCGTCCGCCAGATGCCGGGCGGCCCGTTGCGCGGTCATCGCCGTGCAGCGGTCGACGTCCGGCGAGGCGAGCAGTTCGGAGGAGAGCTCCTGCAGCAGTCCGGCTCGCACCCGCTCACGCGCCGGCTCCCGCGCGGTACTCGCCGGAGCGTTCCCGCCGACCAGCCACCAGGTCACCGCACCGTCCGCGCCCGGTACGGCGAGTGCCGTCACCCGGTGCGCGCCGATCCGGCCCTCCGCCCACGCCGGCGGCTCCTCCCCCGCGCCGCCGGCCCGCCGCAGGTGGGCCTCGGTCAGCCAGGCGGGCGCGGCCTCGCCCAGCGCCACACCGACGGCGACCCGTGCCAGCAGAGCGGCGGCCTGCGCGTTGTGGGACAGCACGATGCCGGACGCGTCCACCGTGACCGCTGGAAACGGTTCGCAGCCCCGCGCGGCAGGGACCACACCACGGGTGCTCTTCTGCTCCGGACCACGGGTGCTCTTCCGTTCCGGACCACGGGTGCTCTTCTGCTCCGGCAAGGAGACCATCGGTTCGGAACCCGCCGGAGCGGATCCCCCTCATCCCATCCACTCGGCAGCAGGAGACCCGCAGATTACCGACGGCATATGACTACGGACCGTATTTCGCGATACCTCCGACATTGCCTCCGCTGGTACCGGACAATGCACCCGCCTCATTTAAGTCAGTCGGTTGACTTAATCGACGAGCCGATGTCTAGTGATCGGGAACGCCGGTTCGAGGAGGCTGACATGGGTGACACGCACAGGACGCGACCGGCCGCGGCGGGCGGCGCCGGTGGCACGGTGGACAGCGTCCAGTCCCGCACCGGCCGCGGCGCCGACACCCGCGAGGCCATCATGGCGGCGGCCGAGCGGCTCTACGCCGAGCACGGACTGTCGAACGTCTCCAACCGGCAGATCGGCGAGGCGGCCGGGCAGGGGAACACCACCGCCGTCAGCTATCACTTCGGCAGCAAGGCGACGCTCGTACGGGCCATCATGACCCGGCACGGCAGCCAGGTCGACACGCTCCGCACGCACTATGTGGAGGCGGCCGGAGACAGTTCCGACCTACGGGACTGGGTGCGCTGCCTGCTGCGTCCGGTGACCGAGCACCATGCGGCCCTCGGTGTCCCCTCCTGGCACGCGCGGTTCGCCGCGCAGGTGATGACCGACCCGCTGATGCGGACGCTGGTGGAGGACGAGTCGCTCACCCGCGACAGCCTGCGCCGCACCCTTCAGGGACTGGGCCGCTGCCTGTACGACATCGTGCCGCCCGAGATGCGCCCCCTGCGCGCCGAGATGGCCCGCCATCTGATCACCCATGTCTGCGCGGAGCGCGAACGCACCCTGGCCGAGGCCGCGGCCGAGCCCGGCACGACCTGGGAACGCACCGCGGACGCCCTGGAGGACGCGCTGGTGGGACTGCTCGCCGCGCCCACCACACCCCACTGAACCGGCCCTCCGGGGCCGGTCCGTCCGGCAGAGCCGACCGAGGGACACACCCAGCAGAGGAGACAGCATGAGGATCACCGTCGACGAGGAGAAGTGCTGCGGTGCCGGCCAGTGCGTCGTGATCGCGCCCGAGGTGTTCGACCAGCGGGACGAGGACGGGATCGTGGTCCTGCTCGACGCCGCGCCCGCCGCCGACCAGTACGAGGGAGCCCGCGAGTCCGCGGGCGTCTGCCCGGCCGCCGCCATCCACCTGCACGAGGACGCGTGAGCGCGCCGTCCGACGTGCTCGTCGTCGGGGCGAGCGCCGCGGGTCTGGCCGTCACGGAGAGTCTGCGCCGCAAGGGTTACGGCGGTCGGATCACCCTGCTCGGCGAGGAGGCCGGTGCGCCGTACGACCGCCCGCCGCTGTCCAAGCAGGTACTGGCCGGCACCTGGGAGGCCGAGCGCGCCCAGCTGCGTACCCGTGACGTCCTGGATGCCCTGGACGCCGAACTCGTCCTCGGTCAGCGCGCGGTGGCCCTCGACGCCGCCGCGCGCACGGTGCGCACCGAGAGCGGGACGGAGCTGCGGGCGGAGGCGGTCGTGCTGGCCACGGGCCTGCACGCCCGCAGGCTGCCCGGTCTCTCGGGTGCGGCGGGCGTGCATGTGCTGCGGACCCTCGACGACGCCGGCCGGCTGCGCGAGGAACTGCTGAAGGCCGAGCGGGTCGTGGTCGTCGGCGACGGCGTGCTCGGCGCCGAGATCGCCGCCACGGCCCGCCTCATGGGCGTCGACGTGACCCTGGCCGGGCCCCAAAAGGCGCCGATGCAGGCGCAGTTGGGCGACGACATCGCCCAACTCCTCGCAGGGCTGCACGGCGAGCACGGGGTGCGGCTGCGCCCCGGCTCGCTCGTGGACGGTCTGGAGACGGCCGACGGACGCGTCACCGGTGTCCGCACGGCCGGCGGCGAAGTCCTTCCCGCGGATCTCGTCGTCGCGGCGGTCGGCGGCGTCCCCGCCACCGACTGGCTGACCGGCAGCGGACTGGTACTGCGGGACGGTGTCGTGTGCGACTCCCGCTGCCGCGCCGCCGAGGACATCTACGCCGCGGGCGACGTGGCCCGCTTCCACCACGAGGGCCTCGGCCGGTCACTGCGGCTTGAGAACCGCACGAACGCCACCGAGCAGGCCGTGCTGGTCGCGGCGAACATCCTGGGCGAGGACCGCCCGTACAGCCCCGTCCCCTACTTCTGGACCGACCAGCTCGGCGTCAAGCTCCAGGTGTACGGGCTGCCCGCGCCCGGCGCCACCGTGCACATCGCCGAAGGTGCCGTCGGACAGGGCCGGTTCGTCGCACGGTACCTCGACGGCGAAGGCCGCCCGGTCGCCGTACTCGGCTGGAACATGCCCAAGCAGGCGCGCCTGCACCGGCAGCACCTCCTCGACCGTTACGCCCCCGCGTCCCGGTCCGCACCGGCCGCCGCCCCGCGGTGACCCGCCGTACGCCTCCCACCCCCATACGCCTCTTACGCCTCTCCGCACGGAGGCGGCCCCCACTGGAGGACACCATGACCAGCACGCCCACCACCCCCGACGCACGGGGCCGTGACATCCCCGACTTCCCGGCGCCGCGTTCCTCCGAGTGCCCCTTCGCCCCCTCCCCCGGTATGCGGGCGCTGTCCGGGTACGGACCGCTCACCCGGGTCCGCTCCTGGGGCGACAGCACCCCCTGGGCCGTGACCGGGCACGCCGAGCAGAAGGCGCTGCTGTCCGACCCGCGCCTGAGTGCGGAGTTCACCCGGCCGGGCTTCCCCAGCCCCGTGGACCCGGCCCACGCCCACGCCGGCGGCACCGACCTGAGCTTCGTCGGCATGGACGACCCCGAACACGCCCGGCTGCGCCGCATGATCGGCGGCACCTTCACCATCAAACGCGTCGAAGCGATGCGGCCGCGCGTGCAGGAGATGACCGACGACTTCATCGACGCCATGCTGGCGGGACCCCGGCCCGCCGACCTCGTCCAGGATCTCGCCCTGCCGATCCCGTCCCTGGTCATCTCCGACCTGCTCGGAGTCCCCTACGAGGACCACGCGTTCTTCCAGAGCAACAGCAGGACCATCGTCTCCGCCGTCGCCTCCCCCCAGGAACGCGGGGCGGCCCACACCAACCTCGCCACGTACCTCGACGAGCTGGTCGGCCGCAAACTCACCGAACCCGGCGACGACCTCCTCTCCAGCCTCTGCGCGCAGATCGAGAAGGGCGAACTCACGCGCCGCGAGGCCGCCACGATGGGCGTACTGCTGCTGCTCGGCGGCCACGAGACCACGGCGAACATGATCAGCCTGGGTACGCTCCTGCTGCTGCAGCACCCCGAACAGCTCGCCCTGATCCGCGACACGGACGACCCCGCCGTCATCCGCGCCGCCGTGGAGGAGCTTCTGCGCTACCTCTCCATCGTGCACCTCGGCCGCCGCCGCACCGCCATGGAGGACATCGAGGTCGCCGGCCACACCATCCGCGCCGGGGACGGTGTGATCCTCCTCGGCGAACTCGCCAACCGGGACCCCTCGGTCTTCCCCGACCCCGACCACCTCGATCTGACCCGCGACGCCCGCCGGCACCAGGCGTTCGGCGCCGGAGCCCATCACTGCGTCGGCCAGCCCCTGGCCCGTATGGAACTCCAGGTCATCTACCCGACCCTGTTCCGCCGCATCCCCACACTGCGCGCCGTCGACGGCCTCGACACGATCCCCTTCAAGTACGACGCCGTCATCTACGGCCTCCACGCCCTGCCCGTCACCTGGTGACGGGGCGGGCGCCTGACAGGCGTGGCCGTCCGGGACGGAGTCAGTGCGCGCAGGCGCCGAACTCCGTGTGGCGGGCCCTTGTGGCGTACGCGTCGTTGTCCCGCTGGTCCTGCGGCGAGGGCGGAGCGAGGTGCTGCTGACGGATCTCCCGGCGGGCTTCGGCCACCAATGCGTCGAACTCTTCGTCAGTCATCGCCCTCACCTCTCTTCCACAGGTGATCCGGAGCAACGGGATGGCCGGATTGGTCGCGCGTCGCCTATCCGTTGAAGCGGTCCGGGTCGAAGCCGGTGCGCTCGTTCCGGTTCAGGGCGCTGATCTCGCCGATGTCGCCCTCGCTCAGCTCGAAGTCGAAGAGGTCGAAGTTCTCCTCGATCCGCTTCCGGGTCACCGACTTCGGGAAGACGATGTCCCCGCGCTGGATGTGCCAGCGCAGGGTGACCTGGGCCGGTGACTTGCCGACCCGCTCCGCGATGCGGTTGATGGTCGGATCGTCGAGCACCTTGCCCTGCGCGATGGGCGACCAGGCCTCGGTGGCGATCTGGTGCTCGGCACCGAAGGCCCTGACCTCGTCCTGGGTGAGGTAGGGGTGCACCTCGATCTGGTTCACCGCGGGCACCACGTCGCTGCCTTCCAGCAGTCGGCGCAGATGACGCGGCTGGAAGTTGGAGACGCCGATGGCCTTGGCCCGGCCGGAACGGTAGACCTCCTCCAGAGCCTTCCAGGTCTCCACGAATTCACCCTTGGCGGGCAGCGGCCAGTGGATGAGGAAGAGGTCCAGATAGTCGAGGCCCACGGCCTCCAGCGTGCGGTCGAACGCCCGGAGCGCGTTGTCGTGCCCGTGGGCGTCGTTGTTGAGCTTGCTGGTCACGAAGACGTCGGCGCGATCGAGCCCGGAGTCCCGGACCGCCTGGCCGACCTCCTTCTCGTTGCCGTACATCTGCGCCGTGTCGATGTGCCGGTAGCCGGCTTCCAGCGCCGCCAGCGTCGTCTCGCGCGTGTCCTCCGGCGGGATCTGGAAGGTGCCGAAGCCGAGCTGCGGGATCTGCACGGCGTTGTTGAGGGTGAGGGAGGGTACTGCGGTCACGGTGACTCCTGTGGTCGGGGTTTCGAAAGTTGCAAGGGCAGAGGGGATGAGGCCCCCGGCGGGCGGTGAGCAGCGGGGCCGGGGCCCGGTCAGCCCGCGATGCCGGTCAGCTCCGCGTCCGGCGGCAGGATCCGTACCAGCTTGCGGTTCACGAATTCCTGCATGCCGAGCTTCGAGAGCTCGCGTCCGTAGCCGGAGCGCTTGATGCCGCCGAACGGCAGGTCGGGCTGGGTCGAGGTGGGGTGGTTCACCCAGACCATGCCGGTCTCGACGCGCTCGGCCACCCTGCGGCCCCGCTCCACGTCGGCGCAGAACACGGATCCGCCGAGCCCGTACCGGCTGTCGTTGGCCAGAGCGACGGCCTCGTCCTCGTCGGCGACGCGGTACACCACCGCTACCGGCCCGAAGAGCTCTTCGGCGTAGGCGCGCATGCCCGGCTTGACGCCGGTGATGATCGTGGGTTCGACGAAGGCGCCCGGCCGGTCGATCCGGTGGCCGCCGGTGACGAGTTCCGCGCCCTGGTCGACCGTCTCGCGGATCTGGTCGGCCAGGTCGGAGGCCGCCCACTCCGAGGAGAGCGGCCCGACGGTGGTCGCCTCGTCGGCGGGGTCCCCGGGCCGCAGCTCCTCGAAGCCGCGGCGCAGCCCGTCCACGAAGTCGTCGTACACGTCCGCCAGCACGATGAACCGCTTCGAGGCCACACAGCTCTGGCCGGTGTTCGCCATCCGGCCCGCCACCGCGGCGCCGACCGTGCGCTCCAGGTTCTCGCCGTCGAGGACGATGAACACGTCACTGCCGCCGAGCTCCAGCAGACTGGGCTTGAGATTCCGGCCGGCGCGCTCGGCCACCTGGGCGCCCGCTCCCTCGCTGCCGGTCAGGGAGGCTCCGCGCACGACCGGGCTGTCGATGATGCGGGAGATCTCGTCGTGGCTCACGAACAGGTTCGTGTACACACCCTCGGGGGCCTGTGCGTCGCGGAACAGTGTCTCCAGCGCGAGCGCCGACTGCGGGCAGATGCCGGCGTGCTTGACCAGCACGGTGTTGCCCAGCACCAGGTTCGGGCCCGCGAAACGGACCACCTGGTAGAGCGGGAAGTTCCAGGGCATGACGCCCAGCAGGACTCCGAGGGGCTCGTTGACGAGGTACGCCTCCCCCTCCGCCACGTCGAGCGGTTCGGCGGCGGCGAAGTCCGGGCCGTGCTGGGCGTAGTACCCGAGGATCGACGCGGCGAGATCGACCTCGCCTCGTGCCTCGGAGATCAGCTTCCCCATCTCCAGGGTGATGAGCTGGGCCAGCTCCTCCTTGCGTTCCTTCATCAGTTCGCCCGCGCGTCCCACGACGGCGGCGCGCTCCTCGATCGGCCGGCTCCGCCATGCGTGGAACGCCTGATCCGCCGTGCCGAGCGCCGCATCGACCTGTCCGCCTTCGATGACCGGGAACTCCTTGAGCGTCTCCCCGGTATACGGGTTCACGGTCGCGAACGAGCTCTTGTGCTGGCCTGACATGACATCTCCAGAACGACGAGGGAGGGCGGACCCAGACGGAACCTCGTGTTCCGCCCTGGTGCCGGGTACCCGGCACCAGGATGCGAAACAGTTCATATGAGCTAAAAGGGTGCGCCCGCTGTGCGCCCGCTGTGAGTGCGCCCTTTCCCCTACGCGTCCCGGGCTCCCAGCAGCCGGCCACCGGCGGCCAGCGCGCCGGCCGCCCACAGGGCCAGGACGCCCAGACCCTGCCAGGGCCCTATCGGCAGCTCGTCGACGTGCACGGTCGTCTGCACGGCGAGGCCCGCCGTCATCGGGGAGATCTGCCGCAGGTGGCGCTGGCAGTCGGGGTCGGCGACCACCTGCGTCAGGATCGGCAGGACGAACAGCAGGGCGAGGACGATCCCGACGGCGGTCGCCGAGTTCCGGACGACCAGGGCGATGCCGAGGCCGAGCAGGCCGATCAGCACGAGGTAGAGGACCGAGCCCACGGCGGCCCGCAGCGTCGCCCCGTCGGTCAGGGACAGGGGCGCGAAGCCGTGGTCCTCCGTGAAGCCGCGCCCCGGCTGCACGAGGCCGCCGATGAGCAGGGAACCGAGGACGGAGACCGTTCCCGCCACCAGCGTCACCGCGGTGAGCACGGCGGACTTCGAGAAGAGGACCGTCAGCCGGCGCGGCACGGCGGCGAGGGTCGCCTGGATCATGCCGGTGCTGTACTCGTCGCCGACCATCAGCACCGCCACGATCGCGACGACGACCTGGCCGACCAGCACGCCGGTGAGGCTGAGCCGCGCCGGATCCCCGCCGCAGCCCGTGGCGTCGCACCGGGACGTCATGGCCACGGCGGCACCGGCCGCGAGGGTCAGCACGACCATGCCGAGCATCAGCCACCCGTTGGTCGCATCCGTCCGCAGCTTCGTCCATTCGGCACGTCCGGCGGTTCTCACGCGTCCCTCCGGCGGAGCAGCACCACGGCGGCGGCGAACGAGACCCCCGCGTAGGCGCACAGGACCGCGAGACCGGTCCAGGGGGCCAGCGGGAAGTATCCGGACGAGGGCGCGTAGACGGTGACGACCTGGTCGTAGCGCCCGACGCTCTGCTGGATGGCGAAGCCGGCTGCGGGAGTGACCCTCAGCAGCCACCGCGAGGCCCCGTCGGGCAGAACGGACGCGGTCGCGAGGAGGTAGGGCAGCACCATGCCGACGACGACCACGGTGACGGCCACGGCGGCGCGCCGCAGGAGCGCGCCGACGGCGAGGGCGAGGACGCTCGCGGCGGCGAGCAGCAGGCCCGTACCGGCGACGACGCGCAGTTCGGTGGCCGCCGGGACCGTCAGCACGGGGAAGCCGCCGGCCTGCGACCGCTGTCCCCCGAGAGGGACCATCACCGCGGCGGAGACCACGCCGACGAGGAAGGCCACGGTGCCGACCACCAGTCCCTTCGCCACCAGGACGCGGCCCCGGCGCGGACTGGCCGCCAGGGTCAGGCCGATCATGCCCCGCCGGTACTCGACGGTGACGCAGCCGGCGCCCACGACGGCCATGACGACCAGTCCGGCGAACGCGCCGACAAGGAAGTTCTCGACGGTCCGTACGCCGCTGCCGGCGGGGCCGCCGACGACGGGGGCGATGTCACCGGCGCCGGTCACCTCGAAGCCGCCGCCGGAGGGGGTGGCTCCGCCATGGGTGTCCTGGCTGTAGCTGGCGGAGGTGCCCGCGTCCCTGCCGACCTGATCGCTCGCCCAGGAGCCGCCGGTCCACCCGCCGCCGAGGGCGACCTCGTCGAAGGTGCCGGTGGCGACGGCCGGGGCGAAGCCCGTTCCGGTGCCGGTCTCGTCCTCGACGGACGGGGAGGTCACGAACAGTCCGACCTCCGGTGCCGCCGACAGACCGGACAGGTTCGCGCGGCCCACCTCGGTCCATGACGAACCGTCGGCGGACTCGTAGCCGGTGAGCGTGTCGCCCGTGCGCTGAAGACGCAGCCATTGCGGCGCCTCCTGGGAGACCGCCCCGCTCGCCCCGGCGATGTCGT
Source organism: Streptomyces dioscori (assembly GCF_003024195.1). Classification (GTDB taxonomy): domain Bacteria; phylum Actinomycetota; class Actinomycetes; order Streptomycetales; family Streptomycetaceae; genus Streptomyces; species Streptomyces dioscori. The sequence continues at coordinate 277,591 of NZ_KZ679046.1, read as the reverse complement.
GCGTGTAGTCGTACTGCATCCGCACGCCATGTCGGCCGGTGACCATCACCGCCGCGTACGACGACCCCTGGTCGAGGCTGTCCTTCACGACGACGCCGGCCTTCGCCCACGGCGCGAGGCCGCTTCCGCTGTCGTCCGGGCCCCTCTGGACGACGCCGGACAGCGAGGACACCGAGACGGTGATGCTGCCGTCCCCCCGGAGCTTCTGGTGGACGAAGTAGAAACTGTCGTTGACCGCCTCGCCGCCGGGGCCGACGGGGAGCGCGGAACTGCCCTGCGGGTCGGCCGTGTTGCCGGCCGCCGTGGCGAGCAGGCCCACCAGGCAGATGACCAGCACCGCACCGACCGTGCTCCACACCCAGCCCCGTACCGTACGGAACTTGGTCCATTCCGCGTGCAGGAGCTGTCCGAAGCCGCCCCGGCCCGGTCGCGCGGTCGTGCGCGGCGGTGTCAGCGTGGCGGTCATCGGCCGGCCTCCTCGGGGACGGCACCGCGGTACTGCACGGCGTCCCGGGTCAGCTCCATGTACGCCTCCTCCAGCGAGGCGCGGTGCTCGGAGATCTCCGAGAACGGCACCCCGTCCCGGCCGAGGAGCGACACCGCGTCCTCCGCGGGCAGCCCCGTCACGCTGATCGTGTCGGCCCCGGTGGAGCTCACGGTGGCACCCGAGCGGGCCAGCACCGTCATGGCGCGGGCGAGCGCGGACGTCCGCAGGGTCACCCTGCCCCGGGACATCGACGCCAGCAGCTCGCGCACGCTCATGTCGGCGACGACCCTGCCGCGTCCGACGACCACCACATGGTCGGCGCTGTCCTGCAGTTCGCTCATCAGGTGGCTGGAGACCAGTACGGCCCTGCCCTGCCCGGCCAGCGAGGCGAGGAAGCCGCGCATCCACCCGAACCCTTCGGGGTCCAGGCCGTTGAAGGGTTCGTCGAGCATGACCACCGGGGGGTCGCCGAGAAGGGCGGCCGCGATACCGAGACGCTGTCTCATGCCCAGGGAGAAGCCGCCCGCCCTGCGCCGGGCCACGTCCTGGAGGCCGACCTGCCGGATCACCTCGTCGACCCGCCCGGCGCCCAGCCCCTGGGAGTGGGCCAGCCACAGCAGATGATGGCGGGCGGTACGGCTCGGCTGCACGGCTGCGGCGTCCAGCAGCGCCCCGATGTGGGTGAGCGGGGTCCGTAAGTCCTGGTAGCGGCGCCCGCCGACCAGTGCGGTTCCCCTGTCGGGTCTGTCCAGGCCGAGGATGACGCGCAGGGTCGTGGACTTGCCGGCGCCGTTCGGACCGACGAAGCCGGTGACCTGGCCCGGCCGGACGTCGAACGTCATTCCGTCCAGTGCCCGGGTGCGTCCGAAGTGCTTGTGCACGCCCCGGACCTCGATCCTCGCGTCCGCCTCATCGATCGCTTTCTCCATGTCCGCAGACTAGGGAGAGAGGAGCGGCCAGGTCGTCACGGACCGGAGCCATGTTCCGCGCCACCCACAAGAGCCAGGCAGCGCTCGGTCCGTCCCTCACAGGAGGGACGGACCGAGCGCTGTCTGCGAGTGAGGCCGGCGTACGAACGCCGGTCACGCTACTGCGGCTTGCGGGAGCCGGGTACGACAAGTCCCGTCTCGTACGCGGCGATCACGGCCTGGGTGCGGTCGCGCAGCGCGAGTTTCCCGAGGATGCGGCTGACATGGGTCTTCACCGTCTCCTCGCTGACGGTCAGCCTGGCGCCGATCTCCGGGTTGGAGAGCCCTTCGGCGACGAGCAGCAGGACCTCCCGCTCGCGTGCGGTGAGCGCCTTCATGCCGGGCGGCGGCGTGGCGTCGGTCCTGGCTGGCATCCGCGCGAACTCGCTGATGAGCCTGCGGGTGATGCCCGGCGCGAGCAGGGCGTCCCCGGCGGCGACGACACGTACGGCGTCGAAGAGCCGTTCCGCGGTCACCTCCTTGAGGAGGAAGCCGCTGGCTCCGGCGCGCAGCGCGTCGTACACGTACTCGTCGAGGTCGAACGTCGTCAGGATCAGCACGCGCGGTGCGTCGACGCCGTCGGGCGGAGAGCCCACGAGCTGTCTGGTGGCCTCGATGCCGTCCATCTCGGGCATGCGGATGTCCATGAGGACCACGTCCGGGGACACCTCGCGGCAGACCCTCACCGCTTCCGCTCCGGAGGACGCGGTCCGTACGACGGTGAACTCCGGCCGGCTGTCCAGCATCGCGGCGAAACCGGTGCGGACCACGACGTGGTCGTCGGCGACGACAACCCGGATCAGCGAGGACGGACTGGTCATGAATTCTCTTCCGTCATGAGGGCTCTGGCCTCGTGGGAACTGGCGTCATGGGCTCTGGCGTCATCGGATCTGGCGTGGTGGGGCTCTGGCGTGGTGGGCTCTGGCGTCCTGATGGGGAAGCGCGCCTCGACGACGAAACCGCCGCCGCCGAACCCCGGACCGGTGCGGACGTCGCCGCCGACCGCGGACGCGCGTTCCCGCATGCCGAGCAGGCCGTGTCCGCCGGTGGGCCGGTCGTGCGGCGGTCCGGGGCCGTTGTCGCGGACGCGCAGGTGCAGGGCGTCGCCGGCGTAGCCGAGTTCCACGTCGACGGCGGCGCCGGTAGCGTGCTTGCGGGCGTTGGTGAGGGATTCCTGGACGATGCGGTAGGCGGCTAGTTCGACGCCGGGGTCCAGGGCGCTCGGTGAGCCGCTGAGGATGAGGCGGATGGACGTGGCGGACGCCTTGCGTGCCTCTTCGAGCAGTTCGTGCAGCTGTCCCAGATCGGGCTGCGGCCGGCGGTCGCCGCCGGTGACGGACTCGGCGTCCTCGCGGAGCACGCCGAGCAGCCGGCGCATCTCGGTCAGGGCCGCGCGGGCGGTGTCCCCGATGCCGAGCAGCCGTTCGGCGCCCTCGGCCGGCATGCCCGCGGTGGCGATCCGGGCCGTCTCCGCCTGCACGGCGATCATGGAGATGTGGTGGCCCACGACGTCGTGCAACTCACGGACGATGCGCACGCGTTCACCACGTGCCGCGTTCTCCCACCGGGTGCCGTCGATGACCTCGCGGATGGCACTGTGCCGCCGGTTCTGCTCGTGGGAACGGGCGGCCAGTCCGGCGAAGGCGGCCAGCGGGGCCAGTGCCGCGACGAGCACCACCCGCACGCGGTGGTCGGCGCCGTCGGGCCCGGTGAGGGCCAGGACGAGGAAGGGCGTGCCGAGAAGTGCCGCTGACAGGACGGCGCCGCCGCGGCCGAGCCGGTACTGGGCGACGAGCTGGGCGGCCAGGCCCGCCAGGGTCAGCGTCTCGAAGATCAGGAGCGAGCCGACGCTCGCCGTGGTGACGGTGACCCCGGCCGCCAAGGGGCGCAGGAACGCCAGGGGCAGGGCGGTCGACAGGCACAACAGCCCGACCACCATGGCGAACTGCACGCCTGCCGCGCTGCCGTGCGGGCCGGCCTGCGCGGTGGAGTCGGCGAACAGCCGGGGTATCGACCCATGGGCGCCGACGAACTCGGCGAGGGATTCCACGACGGCGATCAGGCCGAGCAGGGTCCCGAACAGCGCACCCGCGTGCGGGAGTTCGGACACCCGCCGTCGCGTCGCGATCCAGGTGTCACACCAAGCCGTCGCACGGGGCACGCCGGTCAGTATGGCAGTCGTGACTGTTCGGGATCATCCCTCCAGCGGGCGATGACATCGTCCCCCGAGCGGGGGACGACGCCGTCACCGGCCGGCGGGACCCGCCGGCCTGCCGGGCGAGCTGGTGAGCCGGGCGCGCAGCCCCCTACCCCCTTCTCAGAGCCGGCGCCGGGCCCGGGCTTCGACGGTTCAGCGGCGGCTTCGTACCAGCAGGTACAGGAAGTACGGTGTGCCGATCACGGCCGTCATCAGGCCCGCGCCCAGCTGGGCGGGGGCGATGACCGTGCGGCCGAGGAGGTCGGCCGTGCAGACGAGCGCGGCGCCCAGCAGGACGGCCACCGGTACCACCCGCACGTGCCGTCGGCCCACGAGGGCGCGGGCCGCGTGCGGTGCGACCAGACCCACGAAGCCGATGGTGCCGGCCGAGGCGACGGCGGTCGCGCTGAGCAGGACGCCCACCACCAGGAAGCCGAGCCTGGCCCGGGACAGCGGCAGGCCGAGGAGGCGCGGGGTGTCCTCGTCGAGGGAGACGAGGTCCAGTTCGGTGCGCCGGGCGAAGGCGACGATCAGGCCGAGGACCAGTACGAGTGCGACGGGCAGCACGTCCGGCATGGTCCGGCCGTACGTCGAACCGGACAGCCAGGTCAGCGCCTTCGTGGCGTTGAACGGGTCCGTGAGCACGATGAGCAGGCTGATCAGCGCCGCGGTACCGGCGGCGACGCCGATGCCGACGAGGACCAGCCTGTTCTGCTGGTAGCCGCCGCGGGCGGCGAGCCCGAAGACGAGGACGGAGGTCAGCGCGGCGCCCGCGAACGCGGCACCCGCGACACCCCAGGTACCGGCGACGGGCGCGGTGGTGACGAGGAGTACGGCGCCCAGCGCGGCGCCGCCGGACACGCCCAGGACGCCCGGCTCCGCCAGCGGGTTGCGGGTCACGGCCTGTACGAGCGTGCCGGCCAGGGCGAGGGCAGCTCCCGCGCACAGGGCCGCGAGCACGCGGGGGACGCGGGTTTCGAGGACGAAGGACACACCGCGGCCGGCCCTCCCCTGCGCCCAGTTCACGACATCGCCGAGCAGGAGTTTGCTGTCGCCGAGCAGGGCGCCGGCGATCGTGACCCCGACGACCACGGCGACGAGCCCGGCCAGGGTCACCAGGAACACGGTCCGGCTGGGGATGCGTATCCGGTCCGGGGCCTCGGCCGAGGAGGTGTCCCGCAGCCGCAGGGCCATCGCCACCAGGAAGACGGCGCCGACCAGGCTGGTGACGACGCCGGTGGGCACGGCGACCGCCCGGTCCGAGGGGACGAGGGCCCGGAGCAGCACGTCGGAGCCGAGGACCAGCACCGCGCCGACGAGTCCCGCCACGGGCAGGGCCGTACGGGCGCGGGCGAAGCCCTTGAGCCTGCGGGCGAGCGGACGCACCAGGGCCGGTGCGCACAGGCCGACGAAGCCGATGGGTCCGGCGAGTGTGACGGCTGCCGCGGACAGCAGCGAGGCCAGGACGACCACCGTGACGCGGGTGGCACGGACGGGGACGCCGAGGCCGCGCGCGGCGTCGTCGCCGAGGGCGAGCGCGTCGACGCGGCGGGCGACCAGCAGCAGCCCGGCGATCCCGAGCAGGGCGATGGGCAGCATCTGGAGGACGCCGTCGAAGCCGTTCTGGCTGATGCTGCCCTGGTTCCACTGGTAGAGGCCCTCGGTCTGCTCCGGGAACAGCAGGAGCAGGCCCTCCGTCACGGAGTTCAGGCCCAGGGCCAGCGCGGTGCCCGCGAGGACCAGCCGTACGGTGCCCGTGCCGAGACCGGACAGGGCGAGTACGACGGCCGCGGCGAGGAGTCCGCCGACGAAGGCGACCGAGGAGGAGGCGAGCAGCGGCAGCGAGACGCCGGTGGCTCCGACCAGGCCGAGCGCCAGATACGAACCGGCGTTCACCGCGAGGGTGTCGGGTGAGGCGAGGACGTTGCGGCTGACGGCCTGCAGTACGGCGCCGGCCACGCCGAGGATGACACCGACCAGGATGCCGGCGACCATCCGCGGCAGCCGGGAGGCGATCACCACGGACGCGTCGGACGCGTCCGCCTGTCCGGTCAGGGCCTTGAACACCTCGGCCGCGCCGACGTCGGCGGTGCCCTGCGCGATGTCGACGGTCCCGAGGGCCACGACCAGGAGGACGAGCGCGGCCGTCACCGCGACCGCGCCCGCCCGGGACGTGGCCGTCGGGGGGCGGGTGACGGGGGAGGTTGCGGTGACGGCCATGGCTCCGTTGCTTCTGCTTCGCCTGCTTGTGTCTCTGTTGCTACTTCGTCAGCGCGGCGACGAGGGCGTCGATGTACGCCGACATCGAGCCGGGGCCGCCGAACATCCAGATGCCGTCGTCCAGTCGGTGCACGTCACCGGACTTCACGAACGGCAGGGACTTCCACACGGCGTTCTTCGTGAGCACGCCGGTGAAGGGGGTGGCGGTCTTGTCGTCCTCGTTGCCGATGTAGGCGAACTGCGTGTCCTTCGGCAGGTCGGTGAGGCCTTCGACGTCGGTGGACCCGAGACCGTAGGCGGCGTCGCCCTTGACCTTCCAGGCGTTCTTCAGGCCTAGGCGCTTGTTGACGGAGCCGATGAGGGAACCGTCGGTGTACGGGCGCAGGGTGACCTGGTTGGAGGTGACGTAGCCGTCGGCGAAGGCGATCTGTGTGCCCGCGAGGTCGGCGTCGGCGAGGGCCTTCTTGCCCTCGGTGAGCTTGGCCTCGAAGTCCTTGCGGGCCGTCTCCGCCTTGTCGGTGGTGCCGGTGGCCTTGGCGATCAGGTCGAGGTTCTCCAGCATCTGACCGATCTGGTCGGAGCCGTCGGCGGACTTGATCTCCAGTACCGGGGCGACCTCGCGCAGTTGCTTCACGGCCGCGGGCGCCAGGTCCGAGGAGGCCAGGATGAGGTCGGGCGCGAGAGCGGCGACGGTGTCCATGCTGGGCTCGCCGCGCGTGCCGATGTCCTTCGGCTCGTTCTTCAGCGGGACGGCGGAGTCCCAGGTGTTGTAGCCCTTGACGTCGGAGACGCCGACCGGGTCGACGCCGAGCGTGATGAGGTTCTCGACCTCGTTCCACTCGGTGGCGACGACCTTGGTGGCCGGGCCGTCGAGCTTGAGCTTCTTGCCGCCGCCGTCAGTGAGGGTGATGGCCTCGGACGTCTTCTTCTCGGTCTTGTCGGCGGCGGGCTCGGTGGTGCCGCACGCGGCGAGGGTGAGCGCCGCGGCGGTGGTGGCTGCCGCGGTGAGCAGGAGGCGTCTCATGAGGTGGTGCCGAGCCTTTCGGGTCGAGTGTGGCGGGTGTGCCGGGTGTGGTGTCGGCCGATCGGGCGGGTGCGCAGCCGGCCGGTGAGGGGGTCGTGGTCCACGTCGATGCGGATGCCGTAGACGGCGGTGAGGCGTTCCGGGGTGAGGACGTCCTCGGGCAGGCCGTCGGCGACGATGCGGCCCGCTTCGAGCAGGGTGATCCGGTCGGCGATGGCCGCCGCCTGGTCGAGGTCGTGCAGGACGACGCCGGCGGCGATGCCGTGGTCGTCCGCCAGGTCGCGGATGAGGTCGAGGAGTTCGATCTGGTAGCGGAGGTCGAGGTAGGTCGTCGGCTCGTCCAGTAGCAGCACGCCGGTCTCCTGGGCGAGGCAGCTCGCGAGCCACACCCGCTGCAGCTGCCCGCCGGACAGGTGGTCGGCGCCGCGCTCGGCAAGGTCCGTGACACCTGTCAACGCGAGCGCGCGGTCGATGGCGGCCGACGCGTCCGGGTCGGGCCGGCCGAAGCGGCCTCGGTAGGGGTAGCGGCCGAACTCGACGACGTCCCGCACGGTCAGTCCGCTGGGGGTGGGGCGGCCCTGGGTCAACAGGGCGACGTGCCGTGAGAACTCACGGGCGCTCAGGGCGAGGCCGTCGGTCTCGGTGTCGATCCTGAGCGTGGCGTGGCGGGCCCGCTGCAGACGGGCGATCGTCCGCAGGAGCGTCGACTTGCCGCTGCCGTTGGGGCCGACCAGGACGGTCACCTCACCGGGCCGCAGGGCGACCGCCGCGTCGTGCACGACGTCGACGCCGTCGTACGCGACGGTCACGCTCGTGGCCGACAGTTGGTGACCGCGAAGACGCGGGGTGTCGGCTGTTTCTTCACCAGATCTCACCTGACGAAGGTTAGCCTACCCTTATTTGTGCTGGACAGGGGGTGCCCGCGAGTCGGCCGACCCGTCGGTCAGTGGTCGGCCTGTCGGTCAGTCGGCCGGCTCGTCGGTCAGTCGGTCGGCCACGACTCCGGATTCCACACGCCCGAGCGCCGCAGCGATGCCGGGCAGTGCAGATATATCTCGTCGATCTCCAGGACCAGGGCCAGCGCGGGACGCTGGCCCTTCACCGTCATGGCGTCGAAGAACGGGGCGTCGGAGAGGATGCGGGCCCGGCCGTTGACCCGCAGCACCTCTTTGCTGCCGGGTATCAGGTAGAGCAGGCCGGCGTGCGGGTTGTCGAGGATGTTGTGGAAGCTGTCGCCCCGCCGGTTCCCCGGCCGGTCGGGCAGGGCGAGCGTGCCGGAGTCGATGACGTGGGTGAAGCCCGCGGTGTCCCCGCGCGGGGAGACGTCGCAGTTGCCGCGCGAGTCGGAGGTGGCCAGCAGGCAGAAGGGCGAGCGGGCGATGATGTCCCGGTCCTGGTCGGCGAGCCGGTCGTGGACCTTCTCGATCACGATGGGCCAGGGCTCACCGAGCAGCTCGCGCAGCTCGGCACTCGACCCCAGCCCGACCCACCCTTCCCGGCTGTCCTGGCTGTCCCGGCCGTCCCGGCCTTCCTCGGTCACGGCGTCCGGCCCTGTTCCGGCGGTGTCGATCGTGTGCGGCAAGGCCGACTCCAAACATGCGTGCGTCCGGCGGGTACAAGTAGTTGCACGCAGAACATTATCCGACGTCGTTAGGCATGCCTTACCTGAGAGACGCCCGGGGCCGCCGCCACGACACGGTCCCGCTCGGCCCGCGTGAGGCGTCCCTCGGACAGCCAGAGCTCGGCGAGGGCGCCCACCGCCCGTACGAAATCGTCGGAGGCCGCGAAGGGGGCCTGGGCCCAGAGGACGTCGAGGAAGGTCAGCCCGTCCCCGCGGGCACGGTTCGGTACGCCGGAGTCGGCCGTGCCGAACACGACGACGGGTTCGGCCCGTCTGAAGTAGGCGTGGTAGCGGGCGTCGTCCGCGAGGTGGAACGGCGCCAGCGTCAGACCGTGGGTGGTGAAGTGCGAGGGGCGGCCCTCGGGGTCGATCGCGTCGGCGAGATCCCCGCGGAGCGTGAAGTCCTTGTAGAAGGAGAACGCGCGGAACCCCGTCTGCTGACTCCGCGCGACCAGCAGCACCGGCCCGTGGAACAGCGACTGGACTGCCGGATCGTCCAGGGCCCTCTCGATCCGCAGCCGGTAGGGCGCCGACACACTGACCCGGTCGCCGCGCCGCCAGTTCCTGCTCAGCGTGAGATAGCTGCCGGGCACGGCCTCGGCCCGCTGCGGCACCCCGTTGACCGTGACGGTGAAACCTCTGATGGCCCAGGACGGCACCCGCAGTCTCAGATCGAGCGTGCCACCGCCCTCACGGAAGACCAGCGTGCGGACGCCCTCCGCCGGGTAGCCGCTCGTCTGCTCGACGACGAGCCCCTTCTCGGGCCACCGCAGGGTCGAGGCGAGGTAGAGGTTGACGTACAGCGCGTTGCCGTCGGCGGAGCGGAAGTACACCGAGTCCTGGTACTTGGTGTGGTTCTCCATGCCGGTGCCGCCGCAGCAGGTGCCGATGTTGCCGTACTCGCGCACGACTCCGGGCCCCATGCCGACGAAGTAGGTGACCTCCGGACTGCTTGTGCTCGGCGCGCCGCCCGTGTCCCGGCGGGAGGCGAGGATGTGGTTGGTCAGGCCGCGCTCGTAGTGGTCCATGTACACGGGGTCCGGCGTGTGGAAGAAGAGCTGCCTGCTCAGCTTGAGCATGTTGTACGTGGCGCAGGTCTCGGCGTTCTTGTCGTCGAGGGTCGCCGCGATCGCGCCCCGGGCCCGGAACATCTCCCCCTGTCCCGTACCGCCCAGGCTGTACGTCCGGGACTCGGTGACCATGTCCCAGAAGTTGCGGGCCGCGGCGGCGTACCGCTCCTCCCCCGTGTGGTCGTACAGCCGCAGGTAGCCGGTGAACTGCGGGATGTGCTGGTTGGCGTGTCTGCCCTCCAGGATGTCGCGGTCCTCTGCGCAGGCGTCGAGCAGCGCGGTGTTGTCGAAGCAGCGGGCGGCGGCGAGGTGTTCGGGCCGTCCGGTGAGGGCGTGCAGGTCCGCCAGGACCTCGTTCATCCCGCCGTACTCGCCCGCGATGTAGATCGACCACATGCGCTCCAGCTGCGCCTTCGGCAGCGCGCCGAGCCGGCTGTGCACCCAGTCGCCCATCCCGGAGGCGAGCGTGAGGGCCTGGGCGTTCCCACCGAGGGTGTACGCGTCCAGGAGCCCCCGCATGATCTTGTGACAGGTGTAGTACGGCGCCCAGATGGTGGGGTAGGTCGTATAGCTCTCCAGCAGGACGAACTGCGTCTCCGGGTACGCCGCCAGATAGCCGGGGTGGCTCGGTCTCGGGGAGCCGTGGTCGGCCAGGGCCTGCCGGCACTCGCCCAACGCGCCGACCAGATGGTCGAGTTTGGTCTTGAGCGCCGCCTCGCGGGTGTCGGCGTACGCCTGCGCGACGAGCGTGAGGAAGTGGCCGCCGTAGTGCCCGCGCAGATTGCCGTCGGCGGTCTCCCAGCCGCCGGGCGGGCGGGCCCCGCGGGTGTCCAGTCCGGCGTTGGCCCGGAAGACGGCCAGGATCCGGTCGGCGGGGTAGGCCCTGGCGTGGTCGAGCATCAGATCGCGCTTGCGGCGGAACACGCCGTCGCCGATGGCGACTTGGCCCAGGGGGAACGGCTGTACCGGCAGGGCCGGCGCGGCGGCCACGGCGGTCCGGCCGGGAGCCGCACCCGCCGTTCTCACCGTTCCCGCGATGCCCGGCGCGTCCGGGGCCGCGCCGGTCACGGCATGCGCGGGCGTGATCGCCTGTGCGAGGGGGACGGCGGCCGCCGTCCCGGCGGCGAGCCGCAACAGGCCTCGGCGTGTGGGGGGTTGGGACATGCCCGGTCTCCGTTCATCGGTCGTCCGCGGGCAGCCACACCCGCATCGTCGAGGGGCCCCGGTTCGCCCAGGAGTGGTACGGGACCAGGGTGATCTCCACCCGGTCTGCCTCGGGCGGGGCGGTGGGGGCGTCGAGCGGCCGGTAGGGCCAGGGCTCGTCGCGTCGCGCGTCGTACGCGGTGGACCGTGGGTCGTACGCGGATGACCGTGGGTCGTACGCGGTGATCCGGCCGTCGACGACCACGGTGTCTCCCGCCGCGTCCGGGCCGTCGCGCGGATCGACGGCCGGGTCCACCCGGATCGCGTCGACGTCGAGGCCGCCGGGCAGGTCCACGGACTCGGCGCAGTACACCCGCGGCCCGCGCTGGACGGCCACGGTGCCGCGCACCGCGTCGACGCGTGGATCGGCGTCGATCCAGCGCGGCCGTACGGGCAGTTCGAGCCGTATCTCGTCGCCGGGCCGGAAGACGCGGGTGACCTCGACCGTGCCCGGGGCGACCGTGCGACGGGTGCCGTCCGGTTCGGTCAGCCGTGCCGTGGCCCCCGCCGTCCACGCGGGGACGCGCAGCGACACGGTCCAGGGGCGGTCCGAAGGCGACCGCTCGACGTGCACGACCACGGTCCCGTCGGCCGGGTAGTCGGTGCGGATCCGCAGGGCGACACCGTGACCGGGGGTGAGGAAGGTGGCGATGCGCGCGTCGGCGTACTGGTGCAGCTGGATGCCGTGGTCGTCCGCCGTGGCCAGGTGCGCGGGCAGCTGGGCCAGCGTCCGTGCCACGTTGGTGGGGCAGCAGGACACCGCGAACCAGGGCGCGCGCGGACCGGGATCGGCGCCCGGACTCACCGTGTCGGCGGCGGGCACGGCACTCCGGTGGCGCCGGTGCAGCGTGTTGGCGTAGAAGAAGGCCCTGCCGTGTTCCGCCGGTGAGGTCGCGACCACGTTGAACAGGGTCCGTTCCGCGAGGTCGGCGAAGCGCGGTTCTCCGGTGGCCAGGAGCAGCCGCCAGCTGAGCTGTACGGAGGCGACACCCGCGCAGGTCTCCGAGTAGGCGCGGTCCGGCGGCAGGACGAAGTCGTCGCCGAAGGACTCGTCCCGGTGGTGGGAGCCCATGCCGCCGGTGACATAGGTGCGCCGGGCGACCCCCGCCTCCCACTGCCGTACGACGGCGGCGAGCAGTTCCTCGTCACCGGTCTCCACGGCCACGTCGACGGCGCCTGCCGCGAGATAGAGGGCGCGTACGGCGTGACCGCGCAGCGTCTGAGCCTCCCGTACGGGAAGGTCGTCCTGGTAGTAGACGCGGCCGAACTCGCCGTCGGCGAGCGTGCCGTGGCCCCGGCGGTCGACGAAGAGCGCGGCCTGGGCCAGATAGCGCTCCTCCCCTGTCAGCCGGGCCAGTTCCACCAGGGCCGTCTCGATCAGCGGGTGGCCGCAGACGCGCTCGATGCCGCCCCGGCCGAAGGTGGCGCAGATGTGGTCGGCGGCCCGTCGGGCGACCTTCGTCAGCTCGCCCTCGCTCTCGCCCCGCGCCCTGGCCCAGGCGACGCCCGCCTGGATCAGATGCCCGTAGCAGTACAGCTCGTGGCCCCATTCCAGGTCGCTGTAACGGGGGTGCTGTCCGGGGCGGCCGAAGGCGGTGTTCAGATAGCCGTCCGGTTCCTGGGCGGCGGCGACGGCCCCGACGAGTGCGGTGACGTCCACGTCCGGCGCGGTACCTGTGGCGCTCTGCCAGGCCGTGGCTTCGAGGAGTTTGTAGATCTCGGAGTCGGCGAACTCCCGTCCCTGCCGGTCCTGTTGCACGCGTCCCTCGGCGGCGGCGCGGAAGTTGCCGGTCCAGCCGGAGCGTTCCATCCGGTCGTGACAGTGGCCGAGGGTGGCGGTCTCGTTGGTGTGCCTGCGGCGGGCCCAGAATCCGCCGGTGATGCTGACCTCGTCGAGCCCGAGCGGCCGCAGTCTGCCGCGGGTCGGCGACACCGGGAGGACGGCTGACGGCGCCGGGTTCTGGCTGCTTGGCCTGCCGGCCTTGGTCTCCTCGTTCTCCTTCACCACTTCATGCCTTCGGTTCGTCCCTTCGGTTGTCCGTCGAGTCGAGGTCGGTCGTCGAGGCCGGTCAGGGCCTCAGCCCTTGAGCGCGCCCGACATGAAGCCCCGCATGTAGTGCCGTTGCAGCAGCAGGAACAGCAGGAGGCAGGGCACGGCAAGGACCACCACACCCGCCTCGGTGGCTCCGTAGTCGACGGCGCCCATGCTCTGCTGCCGCAGGTTCGCGACGGCCAGCGGCAGGGGCGCCTTCTCGCTGTCCGAGATCAGGATCAGCGGGGCGATGAAGTCGTTCCAGGCGGCGAGGAACGCGAACAGCCCGACCGTGATCAGCCCCGGTCGCACCGCCGGGAGCAGCACCCGGCGCAGCGCGCCCGCCGTGCCGCACCCGTCGACGAACGCCGACTCCTCCAGCTCGCGCGGCACCGCCTCGAAGGAGATCCGCATCATGAAGGTGGCGAACGGCAGTTGGAACATGGCCAGCACCAGACTCAGCCCGACGAGCGAGTTCTGCAGGTGGAGTCTGCCGAGCAGGACGTAGAGGGGGATGAGGAGGGTGGCGTACGGGACCATGAGGATGGCCAGGGTGAGCAGGAACAGCAGGTTCTTTCCGGGGAAGTCGAAGCGGGCGAAGGCGTAGCCGCCCAGCAGGGACACCCCGAGGGTCAGGGCGACGGTCAGCGCGGAGACGACCGTGCTGTTGAGGAGGTAGCGCCACAGGCCCGCGTCGTAGTGGAGCAGTGTGCGGTAGTTGCCGAACCCGTGGCCGGACTCCTGTGCGGTGCCGGGCTGTCCGCTGACGGAGGCCCAGGCGTTCCACAGCAGGGGGAAGAGGAAGATGACGGCCAGTCCGCCGGCGACGACGTAGTAGGGCGTACGGCCCAGGGCGCGGCTCATGACTCGTCGGCGCGGCGCAGCCCGCGGAACTGGAGGGCATTGAGCAGGAGCAGTACGGCGAGCACGATGATCGACAGGGCCGCGGCGGTGCCGAGGTTCAGCCGCTGGAAGGCCTCGCGGTAGATCAACTGGACGACGGTGACCGTGCTGTTGTCCGGGCCGCCCTTGGTGAGGATGAAGAACTGGTCGAAGGCCAGCAGGGATCCGGTGACGCACAGCAGCAGGGTCAGGGCGATGGAGGGCCGCAGCAGCGGCAGGGTGATGCGGCGGAAGATCTGGGCACGGCTCGCACCGTCCATGCGGGCCGCCTCGTACACCTCGTGGGGGATGCCCTGGAGGCCGACGAGCAGGATCAGCATGTAGAAACCGGCGAACTTCCACACGATGAGGAAGACCGTCGAGAGGAGGGCCGAGGTCGGGGTGCCCAGGAAGGACACCGGGTCGTCCACGAGGCCGAGCTTTTCGAGGATGCGGCTCAGGGGGCCGGTGGCGGGGCTGTAGAGGCCCCAGAACAGCAGGGAAGCGGAGGCCAGCCCCAGGGCGCCGGGCAGGAAGTACACCGTGCGGAAGAAGCCGGCTCCGGGGCGGGACTCCTGCACCAGCAGGGCGAGAAGCAGGGCCAGGCCGAGGAGGACGACCGTGACGATCACCGTGTAGAGGAGGGTGAAGCGGACCGCGGGCCAGAACAGGGTGCTGTCGGTGGCATCGGTGAAGTTCTCGGGGGTGTTGATGCCTCGGTCGCCCGCGAGGAGCGGCCAGTCGCTGAGGGACATTTGACCCACGAGGAGGAGGGGCAGGAGGAAGAAGACGGTGACCAGGACCGCCGTGGGGGTGGCATAGGCGAGGCCCCGTACCGCGCGCGGGCTCAACCCCTGCATGTGGCTCCTTCGGCGTGTGGTGTGGGGGCGGGTGCGTGGGTGGCGTGCGGGTGCGGGTGCGGGTGCGTGGGGGCTGGGCGCGCAGTTCCCCGCGCCCCTGGAGGACAGGGCTGCGCCCCTGTCCTCCAAAAGGTCGGCGCTCAGTCCGCCAGTGACGCGCTGACCGCCTCGTTGTCCTTCTTCACCTTCGAGGCGTCGCCGAAGACCGCGTCGCGCATCAGGGTCAGCCAGGGGCCGTTGGGGTCGTTGAAGGTCTGGCCGAACTTCAGGGCGTACGGGGTGCGGCCGTCGGCGACGAGCTGGTTGATCGTCACCAGGCGCGGGTCCGCCTTCGAGTGTTTGTTGGACGCCAGGTCGGTGCGGGCCACCACGTCCTTGTGGGCGGCGACCACGTCGATCTGCGCCGTGTCGTCCAGGGACCAGGCGAGGAAGTTCCAGGCCTGGTCGGCCGACTTGCTGGTGGCGGAGATGCCGATGGCGTCGCCGCCGACGAAGGTGGACCTGCCGCCGTCGGGTCCTGGGATGGGCGCGACCCCGAGGTCGAGGTCCTTGGGCATCAGTCCCAGGGTGGTCGACGGCATCGGCATGACGCCGACCTTCCCCTTCGGGAAGACGCCGGTCCAAGTGGTGCCCGTCTCGTCGCGTGCGCCGGGTGCCACGATGTCGTCCCGCACCCACCCCCGGTAGGCGGCGTAGACCTGCTCGGCGGTGGCGGAGTCGAGTGTCGCCGCGGTGCCTTCCTCGTTCAGCACCTCGTCGCCGGCCGCCCAGATCGACGGCCACCAGGTGAAGACGCCGCAGCCGCCGCAGTTGCCGCCGAAGAAGGTGCCGTCGACTCCCCCGCCCAGCTTGTCCACGGCCCGTGCCTGCGCGTCCCATTCGGCCAGGCTGGCGGGCGGCTTCTCGGGGTCCAGTTTCGCCTTGCGGTACAGGTCCTTGTTGTAGAAGAGGACCGACAGGTCGAGGGTGTGCGGGACGACGTACTTCTTGTCCTCGTACGTACCGGCCTTGATGTGCGACTGGGCGAGGTCGTCGGCGAAGGGCAGCGCGTCGATGCGTTCGGTGAGGTCGGCGAAGAGGCCGCTGGAGGTGTAGTTGGGGACGAACACGACGTCGGAGGCGAACAGGTCGGGCAGGTCCTTCGACCCGGCTGCCGCGCCGACCTTGGCCTGGTAGTCGTCGGTGGGGACGACGGTCAGCTCCACCTTGTTCTCGTGGCTCGCGTTGTACGCCTTGACGAGTGCCTCGCTCTGCGGCCGGGTCGCCGCGCGCGTCCACATCGTGAGGGTGGCCCCGTCGTCGGTACCTTTCGCGGCCCCGGCCCCGGCCTCGCCACCGCCCCCGTCGCCTGAGCCGTCGTCCCCCGAGCCGCATGCCGTGACCAGGCTCGCGGCGGCCAGCAGGGCTACGGCGACGGTGACGCGTCGGCGTCGACGTCCAGGTGGTCCGGTCGTGCTCCCCATAACGATCCCCCTCGTGTGGGTTCTGCGCCGGAAAGAAACCGAAAAGCCTTTCTGAAAGCTAGGACGCGGCTCATCGCCCGTCAATCCCCTTGCACAATGGGGAAGTCCGGGACCAGGCGGTCCCCGGGAGAACATCCTGAAGGCACCGCGGCCGAAACCCTCTCGCGTACGGTTTACCCACGCGCCGCGAGACAGGAGAACACCCATGGCCCAGGCCACCGACCCCGCTCGTTCGGGGCCCGCCACGCTGAGCGATGTCGCCCGGCTGGCGGGCGTGTCCCTCGCCACCGCCTCCAAGGCGCTCAACGGCCGCGCCCAGGTGCGGGCGGAGACACGGCAGCGGGTGGTCGACGCGGCCGAGCGGCTGTCGTTCAGGCCCAACCAGCTGGCCCGTGGTCTGCTCGCCGGCCGCACGGGCACCGTCGGCCTGCTCACCAGCGACCTGGAGGGCAGATTCAGCATCCCGATCCTGATGGGCGCCGAGGACGCGTTCGGGGCGGGCGCGGTCGCGGTGTTCCTCTGTGACGCGCGGGGCGACGCGATCCGCGAGCAGCACCATGTCCGCGCGCTGCTCGGCCGCCGGGTCGACGGTCTGATCGTGGTGGGCAGCCGGACCGACCCGCGGCCTTCCCTGGGCAGCGAACTGCCCGTCCCCGTGGTCTACGCGTACGCGCCCTCGGAGGACCCGGCGGATCTGTCCATCGTCCCCGACAGCGTGGGCGCCGGCCGGCTCGCGGTGGACCATCTGCTCGCCTGCGGCCGGACGCGGATCGCGCACATCACCGGCGACCCCGGGTATCTCGCTGCGCGGGAGCGGGCCGAGGGCGCCGGGGCCGCGCTCGACGACGCCGGGCTCACCCTGATCGGCGAACCGCGGTTCGGGGAGTGGTCGGAGGGCTGGGGGCGGGCCGCCACCGCGATGCTGCTCGACCGGCATCCGGACGTGGACGCGGTGCTGTGCGGCAGCGACCAGATCGCCCGGGGCGTGATGGACGTACTGCGGGAGCGCGGGCACCGGGTGCCGGAGGACGTGGCGGTCATGGGCTTCGACAACTGGCAGGTGCTGACCTCGGCCTCGCGTCCGCCGCTCACCAGCGTCGACATGAACCTCGAACAGGTCGGGCGGGCGGCGGCGCAGGCCCTGTTCGGCGCGATCGCCGGGACACGGCGGTCGGGCGTGGAGATCCAGCCCGGCCGGGTGGTGATCAGGGGGTCCACGGCGGCCCTGTCGTGACGGCCGGTGCGTGAACCCAGGTCGCGCGCACCCCTCTTGACACTTCCACGGCACGGACCTACGTTGCGAAAACCTTTTAGGTCGTTTCATTCCTGCTCTTCAGTTTCGCGCTCCAGCGCTTCGACGTGCACAGATACGCCTTACTGAATGTCATGAGCACAACATAACTGGACAGGGAGCTCCGATGAGAAGACCGTCCAGAACCAACAGCACTTCCTACCGCTCTGCCGTGAAGCGCCTCCTCGTCGCCCTGGCGCTCATCGGCTGCTCGGTGGTCACCGCGACCCCCGCCCACGCCGCGCAGACCATCGGCTTCCCCACCTTCAGCGGCCCCGCGATCCCCGCCCCGCCCGTCGCCCACACGACCGGCGACATGATGCGGAGCATCTACGACGCGGAGAGCTCGGGCACCGACTTCTGGATGGACCGGCTGCTGGCCCGTACCGGCAACGACCCGGCCGGGCCCTGGCTGATGAGCCGGGGCCGCGCCCTCTTCATGAAGACCCACGATCCCGCGGTGCTCGGCTTCGGCGGGCACGTCGCCTACTGGGAGAGCGTCAACGACAACAACGCCTACGCGGTCGCGATCTCGCCCGGCACCTTCACCGAACAGGTCGCCCAGCGCCGGCAGACCCCGAGCCACTGGAAGAGTGTGCACACCGCCGGGTCGGTCAGCGTCGAGCAGACCAAGTTCATCACCGACAACAACGTCGCGGTGACCAACCTGTCGATCAGGAACAACGGCAGCGCCGCCACCACACTGCAACTGCGCGCGACCTCCCCGTACGCCACCTCCGGCAGCGGCAGCGAGCTGACCGGGCAGGTCAACGCGTACAACAACCTCACCACCGTGCGCCCGCGCCTGACCGGTGACGGTTTCGCCGTCTCCAGTGGCGGGCTCAACCGGTCCGTGACGATCGCGGCCGGAGCCACCGTGACCACCAAGGTGGTGATGGGCTTCGTCACCGACGAGATCCCCGCGTCCCTCACGGAGTACAACGCCTACGCGGGCCACTCGGCCGCCACCGCGTTCGCCACCCATGTCAGGGCCTACAACCTGTGGTGGGCGCAGAACGTGCCCTACATCGACGTGCCCGAGGGCGCCATCAAGAAGAACATCTACTACCGCTGGTGGCTGATGCGCTTCAACAGCCTCGACGCCGACATCCCCGGGCAGACCTTCCAGTTCCCGACCTCGACGGAGGGCGTCCTCGGCTACAACAACGCGATCGCACTCACCCAGCCCATGCACATCGACGACCTCAAGTACCTGCGCGATCCGTCCTACGCGTACGGGGACTGGCTCAGTGTCGGCCAGACCTCCAAGGGGGCCCGGTTCCTCGACAATCCGGGTGACCCCGAGAACTGGTCCAACAGCTACACCCAGTACATCGCCGAGGCGGCCTGGAAGAGCTACCAGATCCACGGCGGCCAGCCGGGCATCGCCGCCAACCTGGCCCGCTACGCCGAGGGAGACGTCAAGGGGCAACTCGCCTACTACGACCACGACGACAACAAGCTCATCGAGTACGACTGGGGCGCGCTGACCGGCAACGACGCCGACGCGGTCTCCTTCCACTGGAAGCCCGGGAACATGGACCGCGCCGAGTCCGCCTACCAGCACAGCGGCGCGCTCGCCGCCGCGCAGGCCTACGAGGCGACCGGCAACACGGCCAAGGCCACCGAGATGCGCACGCTCGCGACCCAGATCAAGGACGCGATCGTCAACGTGCTCTGGAACCCGAACCGGCAACTCTTCGAGCACCGGCTGAAGTCGACCAACGAATGGGTGCCCTGGAAGGAGATCAACAACTACTACCCGTTCTCGGTCGGCGCGGTCCCCGACACCGCAACGTACAAGCAGGCCCTGCGCCTGTACGACGACCCCGCCCAGTATCCCGTGTTCCCCTTCTACACGGCCAACCAGGTCGACAAGAAGGCGGCGGCCGACGCCGGCAACCCCGGCTCCAACAACTTCTCCACCATCAACTCCACCGTGCAGTTCCGCCTCTACTCCTCCGTGCTGCGCAACTACTCCAACTCCTGGATGAACGCGACCGACTACAAGAAGCTCCTGTACTGGAACACCTGGGCGCAGTACGTCGGCGGCAACACCCAGTGGCCGGACGCCAACGAGTTCTGGGCGGACTGGAACGGCACCGGCATCGACTACCGCTCCTGGATCCACCACAACATCCTGGGCAGCAGCAACTGGACCGTGATCGAGGACGTCGCCGGACTGCGCCCGCGCAGCGACGCGAAGGTCGAGCTGTCCCCGATCAACATCGGCTGGAGCCACTTCACCGTCAACAACCTCCGCTACCGGGGCGCCGACCTGACCATCGTCTGGGACGACCCCGCCGACGGCGTGGTCCGCTATCCCGGTGTCCCGGAGGGCTACTCGATCTACGTCAACGGCAGCCGGGCCGCGACCGTCAGCTCTCTGGTGCCCTTCACCTGGGACCCGGCCACCGGTGACGTCACCACGAGCGGCACGGTCACCCACCACGCGTCCGTGGCCGGGCTGAAGGCCCCGAACCAGGTCGTGCAGAGCAGCCCCCGGATGGTCGACATGCTCGCCAAGGCCGGCGTCGACCTCACCGCCGACCTGCCCAACCTCGCCTCCGGCGCGACCGTGTCCGCGTCCCACACCGGCTCCGGCTCCGCCGTCTCCGGGGCGGTCGACGGCTATCCCACCAACGAACCCTTCTGGGGCGCGGGCGGCTCCCCCAACAGCCAGGACTGGTACGAGCTGAATCTGGGCGCCACGCGCACACTCGACGAGGTGCGGCTGTACTTCAAGGACAGCCGGCCGGCGAGCACCACCTACCGGGCGCCGTCCGCGTACACCATCCAGTACTACAACGGCAGTTCGTGGGTGAACGTGGCCGACCAGACGCAGAGTCCGGCCGTGCCGCGCGCCAACTACAACCTGGTACGGTTCCCGGCGGTCGGCGCGCAGCGCATCCGGGTCCTGGCCACCAACGCCTCCGGGGCGAAGACGGGACTCACCGAGGTCAAGGTGTTCAACCGGGGCGGGGTCCAGCCGCCCGCCAACCTCGCCGGGTCGGCGACGGCGTCCGCGTCGGCCACCTCGTCCTGGGAGAGCGTCGCCGCGGTCAACGACGGGATCGATCCGCCGTCGTCCAACGACACGGTGAACCCGCGCTGGGGGTGCTGGCCCGAGACGGGTCAGCAGTGGGTCGACCTGACGTGGTCCTCGGCGAAGAACCTGGCCAGGGCCGAGGTCTACTTCTTCGACGACGACCAGGGCATCGACATGCCCGCCTCGTGGAAGCTCCAGTACTGGAACGGCAGCGCCTATGTCGATGTGCCGGGCGCCGGGACCTATCCGGTGGTCAGGAACCAGTACAACTCCGTCAGTTTCACGCCCACGAGCACCACGCGGCTCCGGGTGCTGCTGACGGGCAACGGCACGAACTCCGTCGGCCTCCTGGAAGCGAAGGTGTACGGCCCGTGACCCGTTCCCGATGTCTCTCCGCGCTCGTCGCCCTGTTCACCCTGGCGGTCGCCTTCCTCGTGGCGCCGCCCGCCTCCGCCGCCGTCGCGTTCACCTCGGCCGGGGTGAACCAGAACGGCAACAACTGCCTGGACCTGCCCAACGGTTCGTCGACCAACGGCACTCAGCTGCGCGCCTTCACCTGCAGCTCCGGCGCCAACCAGAGCTTCGGTTACACCCTGGTCGCGGGGACGACCGACACGTACACGGTCACCACGCAGTCCGGTCAGTGCGTCGACGTCTCCGGCGCGTCGACGGCGGACAACGCGGCGGTCATCCAGTGGCCCTGCCACAGCGCGACGAACCAGCAGTGGCGGCTCGTCCCGGTGACGGTGCCGGGCACGGACCGGACCTTCAACCTGGTGTCCGTCGGCTCCGGCAGGTGCGTGGCGCCGAGCGGTGGTTCGTCGGCCTCGAACACCAACCTGGTGCAGCTGCCGTGCTCCGCGGCGAACGGCAGGGTGTGGCGGCTGCCCGGCTTCAGCGGCGGCGGTACGAGCCCGGGCACGTTCACCAACCCGCTCGCCCAGCGCGGGCCCGACCCCTGGCTGACCTACTACGACGGCTACTACTACCTCGCCACGACGACCTGGAACTCGACGGTCACCATGCGCAGGTCGGCCACCCTGGGTGGTCTCGCCACGGCCGCCGAGCAGGTGGTCTTCAACCTGACCCGGCCGAACGGGGCGGGCACGATGTGGGCCCCCGAGTTCCATCTGCTCGACGGCCCCAACGGCAAGCGGTGGTACTTCTACTACACGGCCGGGCAGGAGCCGTACGACCTGGGCACCCAGCGGATCCATGTGCTGGAGAGCGCCGGGCTCGACCCGATGGGGCCCTACAGCTTCAAGGCCGACCTGCTCGACCCGACCCAGGACAACACCTGGGAACTGGACCCGGGCATCCTGCAACTGAACGGCAATCTCTACCTGTTGGGGACCTTCTACAACGGCTCGCAGCCGATGTTCATCCGGCCGCTGTCGAACCCCTGGACCGCGAGCGGCACCCGCCGTGTCCTGTCCACGCCGACGTACAGCTGGGAGACGGTGGGCGGCGCGGTCAACGAGGGCGCCGAGGTCCTCCAGCGCGGCGGAAAGACCTTCATCGTGTACTCCGCCAGCCACTGTTCCACACCCGACTACAAGCTGGGCATGCTCACCTGGAACGGCGGTGATCCGCTCAGTTCGTCGTCCTGGGTCAAGTCGCCGAACCCCGTATTCCAGCGGTCCAACGCCACTGGTGTGTACGGGCCCGGGCACAACGGCTTCTTCAAGTCGCCCGACGGGACGGAGGACTGGATCGTCTACCACGCCAACAGTTCCGCCTCCGGCGGCTGCGACATGAACCGGAGCACCAGGGCGCAGAAGTTCACCTGGAACGCCGACGGCACGCCGAACATCGGCACCCCGGTGGCTCTCGGCGCCGCCCAGACCGTGCCGTCGGGCGAGTGACCCCGCCCGACGGACCTCCTACGGCCCTCCCATGGACCTCGTATGAACATCTCAGGAGGCGAGTACGGCGCGCCCCTCGGCGATGATGGCCGCCAGCTCCTCGATCTCCGCCGCGCCGAGGGAGGTCAGGGGCGGGCGGACCGGTCCCGCCTTGTTGCCCTCCAGGGTCACGCCTGCCTTCACCAGGGCCACCGCGTAGCCGGGGACCCTCTTGCGGAGCCTGACGAGGGGGTGGAAGAAGGCCCGCTGCAGTGCGTCGACGCGCTGGGTGTCGTCCTCTTCCACCGCGCGGTGGAAGGCGAGGGAGATGTCGGGGGCGAAGGCGAACGCGGCCGAGGAGTACAGCTTCACGCCCAGGGCGCGGTAGGCGGGCTGGCTCGCCTCGGCGGTGGGCATGCCGTTGAAGAACTGGAACTCCTTGCCGGACGCGCTCAGCGACTCACGTACGGCGGGAATGATCCGGGCGACGAGATCGAGGTCGCCGGTGCCGTCCTTGAAGCCGGTCACCGTGGGCAGTCGGGCCACGTCCGAGGCGGTGCGCTCGTCGAAGCGCGCGTTGCCCCGGTTGTAGACGATCACCGGCAGGGCGGTCTCCTCGGCGACCGCGCGGACGTACGCGACCAGGCCCTCGGCGGGCGAGTCGACGAGGTAGGGAGGCATGAGCAGCAGGCCGTCCGCGCCGGCCTCTGCGGCGGCACGGGCGAAGCGGCGGGCCAGTCCGAGCGCGCCGCCGGCCCCGGCGTACACGGGGACCCGTCCGGCCACCGCGTCGACGGCGGTCCGTACGACGGCGGTGAACTCCTCGACGTCCAGGGCGTGGAACTCGCCGGTGCCGCAGGCGACGAACACGCCGCCGGGGCCGGCGGCGGCTCCTGCCGAGACGTGCTGGTGCAGGGCGGTCAGGTCGACCTCACCGGCATCGGTGAAGGGGGTGACGGGGAAAAAGAGGACACCTTCGAGCATGGGGGTCTTCAACTCCTGGGGCAGTGGGGCGAGAGGGCGGGGGTGGGACGGCCGGGGGTGAGGGCGCGGGTGCCGGGTCAGGTGGCCGTGGCGGCGCCCGCGCGCACCACGTTGGTGAGCGGGCGGCCCTGCTCCAGGCGGTTGATGTTGTCGGCGATCTCCAGCGCGCGGGCGGCGAAGGTGTCGGTGGTGTGGCCCGAGTGGTGCGGGGTCATCAGCACGTTGGGCAGGTCGTGGAACGGCAGCCTGCTGGGCGCCTGGGGCGGGCCCGACCACCACACGTCCAGTGCGGCACCGGCGATGACACCCGTGTCGAGGGCCTCGTACAGCGCGTCCTCCTGGACGACCGGTCCGCGGGCCACGTTGACCAGCAGGGCTCCCGGTCCCATGGCCGCCAGTTCGGCGGGGCCGATCAGCCCGCGGGTGGCGGGGCCGAGGGGAACGGTGACCACGACGACGTCGGACTCGGCCAGCAGGTCGGGCAGCCGGTCGTTGCCGCCGATCCAGTCGGTCCGGAGGTCCTGCGGGACCGGCGCTGAGGGGTCGCGCCGCACGGCACGTACGCGCATTCCGACCGCCTGGCAGAGGCGGGCGACCTCGGTGCCGGTCTCGCCGAAGCCGATGATGCCGACCCGGCGGCCCTCCAGCGTCGTCCCGAACGGTAGCTGCGGGTCGACGGCCACGTTGCGCCACTGTCCGGCCCGCAGTGCGCGGTCGGCGCCCAGGACGTCGCGGGACAGCATCATGACGGACATGAGGACGTGCTCGGCGATGGAACGGCCGTGGTGGTGGGTGGTGGTGACCGACACCTGCGGGCCGAGCGCGTCCAGCGCGATGCCGTCGTAGCCGGCGCCGACGACATGGACGAGCCGCAGCCGTCCGGCGCGCCGGGCGTCCTCGGCGCGCAGGTGGGAACCGACGAACACCTCGACTCCGGTGATGGCTTCGGAGATCCGTTCCGGGGTCCAGTCGAAGGACTCCAGCCAGGTGTGCGGGCCCTGCGCGCGGGCCTTGAGGGGTTCGTGGAAGCGGCTCAGGATGCGGTGGTTGAGCATGATGTGCACGGGCGGGTCACCACCGGGGGGTCTTGGTCGAGAAGGAGGGGTCCACGGTGCGCATGTAGCCGGTGTCGTCGCGGTCGCGCAGTCCGCAGTCGAGGTACTGCCGGTGGAGCCTGGCGAGCGCGTCCCGGTCCAGCTCCACACCGAGGCCCGGAGCGGTGGGTACGGTGACGCGGCCCTCGGTGAACTTCAGGACCCCGGTGTCCACGACGTCCTCGTCCGGCTGCTTCCAGGGCGTGTGCGTGTCGCAGGCGTAGGTGAGGCGCGGGGTGGCCGCCGCGAGATGGGTCATCGCGGCGAGGCTGATGCCGAGGTGCGAGTTGGAGTGCATCGACAGGCCGAGGCCGAAGGTGTCGCAGATCGCGGAGAGCTGGAGGCCGCGCCGCAGCCCGCCCCAGAAGTGGTGGTCGGACAGGACGATGCCCACGGAGCCGCGGGCCACGGCCGGGGCGAGGTCGTCGAAGGAGACGACGCACATGTTGGTCGCCAGGGGTGTTTGTGTCCCCGCGGCGACGGCCGCCATGCCGTCGATGCCCTCGGTGGGGTCCTCCAGGTACTGCAGGTCGCCGTCCAGCTCGCGGGCGACGTGCAGCGAGGTCTCCGTGCTCCAGGCCGCGTTGGGGTCGAGGCGCAGCGGCAGGTCGGGGAAGGCCTTGCGCAGGGCCTTGACCGCCGCGATCTCCTCGTCCGGCGGGAAGACGCCGCCCTTGAGCTTGATGGAGGAGAAGCCGTACGCGTCGATCATGCGGCGGGCCTGGTCGACGAGGCCCGCCGGGTCGAGGGCGGCGCCCCAGTCGTCGTCGGGCTGTCCGGGGTGTGCGGCCCACTTGTAGAAGAGGTAGGCGCTGTAGGGCACCGAGGGGCGGACGGCGCCGCCCAGCAGGTCACTGACCGGCCTGCCGAGCAGCTTGCCCTGGATGTCCAGACAGGCGACGTCGAAGGGTGACATGACCCGGTCCACGGCGCTGCTGCCGGTGACCATCCCGGACATGCCGTCGCCGCCGGAGGTGTCCTCCCCCAGCGCGCGTGTGGTGCGGGCGATCAGGTCGTTGAGGTTCCAGACGTCCAGGCCGGTCAGTTCGTCGGCGGCGCGGCGCAGCCGTTCCAGGTGGACCGTGCCGCCGTAGGTCTCGCCGATGCCGGTGACACCGGACTCGGTGGTCAGCTCGACGATCGTGCGCAGCGCGTAGGGCTCGTGCACCCCGACCGTGTTGAGCAGTGGGTAGTCCTTGAAGGCCACGGGGGTCACGGTGACGTCGGCGATGCGTGCTGCGTTCCTAGCCATGAATGCCGTCCTCATATGTAGTCCGCGTTCTCATTTGTAGACAGCCATCCTCATCGCTGTCAATGGCTGATCACGGAACCGGGGTGAGCAGGACCCCCTCCGCCATGAACCGCCCGACGTTGTCCAGAACCAGGTCGGCCATCGCCTGCCGTGTCTCGTGCGTCCCGCTGGCCACGTGAGGCAGCAGGAGCACCCGGTCCGACTCCAGCAGCGCCCGCGGCACGTTCGGCTCGTCGGCGAAGACGTCGAGCGCCGCACCGGCGATCCGCCCCTCGCGCACCGCCGCGACCAGGGCGGGTTCGTCGACGACGCTGCCGCGCGCGACGTTGACCAGGAAACCCCGGGGGCCGAGCGCGTCGAGCACCTCCGCCGAGACCAGGCCCCGGGTACCGGCCCCGCCCGCGACCGTGACGACGAGCGCGTCGCACGCGGCGGCCAGCTCCCGCGCGCTCGGGAGGTGGCGGTAGGGGACGTCGGCGACCGGGGTCCGCGAGCAGTACGCGATGTCCGTGCCGAAGCCTTCGAGGCGGCGCGCGACGGCCCGGCCGATCCGGCCGAGGCCGAGGATGCCCACACGCTTCCCGCTCACCCGGGAGGTCAGCGGGTAGGGCGCCGCGCTCCACTTACCGGCCCGTACGTACCGGTCGGCGGCCGACAGTTCGCGCATGACGTCGATCAGGCCGCCGACGGCGAGGTCGGCCACGCAGTCGTTCAGCACGTCGGGGGTGTTGCTGACGTCGATGCCGCGCGCCCTGGCGTGGGCCACGTCCGTGGTCTCGTAGCCGACGCCGAAGTGGACGATCGCGCCCAGCCTCGGCAGCGCGTCAATGAGGGAGTTGGCGACGCCGAACCGCGCGCTGGTGACCGCGGCCACCACCTCGCCGGCCTCCTCGCGCAGGTAGGCCGCGGGGTCGGGCAGTTCGTGCAGCCGCACGGTGCGGTGCCGCTCGGCCAGCGCCTTCTCCAGGGCGGGGAGCAGCGGGGACACCTGGAGGACGGTGCCGGGGGCGGCCGGAGCGGCCAGGTCGTCGGGGGCGGCGGGGTGGGACATGGTGGTACTCCCGTCAGAGCAGAAGGTTCGGTGACGTGCGAGGTCCAGGACACCGGAGCGGTCGGGCCGGACGGTGATCGCCCGGCAGCGGGCGGTGACGGTCGCAGATCCGTCGACGCGCATCCCTTGACGCTGCCACGGCACCGGTTTAGCTTCGGCGTTCACAGATGCGGACCGAGTACGTAAGTGTAAACAGCTCAGGAGGTCGGCCCGAACTCGGAACGTGACACATCAGCACTCCCCCGGAGATACGCCGACGATGAAGTCCCCCGTTTCCTCCCTTCCGCCCGGCCGACGGCGGCCCCGCACGACGACCGCCCTGCTGCTGGCGGGCACGGTGCTGGTGTCCAGTGGCTGTGCCGTGGCCAACAGCGCCGGCGGTGACGCCGGCGAGGCCGACGGCCGCACCCTGCGCGTGGTGCTCACCCAGGAACCACCGACGCTGGAGCCCTGTGAGGCATCCCTGACCAGTACCGGCGTCGTCGTCCGGTCCAACATCACCGAACCGCTCGTCGAACGCGACCCCGACTCCGGCGAACTGCACCCGCTGCTCGCGACCGGCTGGAAGCAGACCGGGCCACGCACCTGGACCTTCGACACCCGCAGCGGGGTGACCTTCCAGAACGGTGAACCGTTCACCGCGAAGGACGCCGCGTTCTCCATCGACCGGGCGGTCAACTCCGACCTCGCCTGCAACGTCGAGGGCTATGTCTTCGGCGACGACGACCTGAAGGTGAAGGCGGTCGACGACAACCGGCTGACCGTCACCACGCCCGAGCCCGACCCGATCCTGCCGCTGCGCCTGAGCTTCGTGGAGATCGTGCCGCGCTCCACCAGCACCGAGGCGAAGGTGCGTGTCCCGATCGGGACCGGCCCGTACGCCGTGCGCTCGTGGCAGGCCGGTACCGCGATCTCCCTCAGCCGCTACGACGACTACTGGGGCAAGGCTCCCGCCTTTCCCCGGGCCCGTTACGTCTGGCGCAGCGACGCGAGTGTCCGGGCCGCGATGATCGACAAGGACGAGGCGGAGATCGCCGTCGCGCTCGACTCGATGGAGGCGGAGAAGGACACGACCGCCTCCTATCCCAACAACGAGACGACCGCGCTGCGGCTGGACGGCCGCGAGGCGCCGCTCGACGATGTGCGCGTGCGCCGGGCCATCGACCTGGCCGTCGACCGCCAGGGCATCATCGACGCGCTGCTCGGCGGACTGGCCGAACCCGCGGGCCAGCTCGTACCGCCCGGAGTGGTCGGACACAGCGACGCGATCGAGCCGACCCGCCAGAACGTGGACGAGGCCCGCGCCCTGGTGAAGGAGGCGAAGGCCGACGGCGTACCCACCGGCCGCACCATCACCCTGGTCGCCCGCAACGGCATGTTCTCCGGGGTCTCGGAGACCGCGGAGGCCCTGCAGTACCAGATGAAGGAGATCGGGCTGAGCGTCAAGGTGCGTATGGCCGACACCGCCACCCAGCTCCAGTACCAGCTGAGGCCGCTGCCGAAGAACGTCGGACCCATCGCCCTGCTGATCATGCACGGCAACCAGGCCGGTGACGCGGCCTTCACCGCCAGCCAGTACCTGCTCAGCGACGGCCCGCAGTCCACCTTCGGAAGCAAGGAACTCGACCGGCGCATCGCCGACGCGGGCCTGCTGTCCGGCGACAAGCGCCAGCAGGCCTTCGCCGAGCTGCTCGCCGACCAGAACGACACCGTCGTCCAGTACACCCACATCGCCCACATGAGCGGACTGCTCGGGCTGTCACCGTCGATCCGGTACGAACCGAACTCCGCCACCGGCGACGAAATGCGGCTGGCCGAGGTCGGTCCCGCCGAGGGGGCGAAGGACTGACATGATCCCCTTCCTGCGCAAACGCATGATCTCCAGCGCCATCCCGCTCTTCTGTGTGGTGCTGGGCGTCTTCTTCCTGGCCCGGATGACCGGCAATCCGGTCGACCTCTACCTCCCCCTGAGCGCCACCGCCGAGCAGCGCGCCGAGTTCTCCGCCGCCCAGGGCTTCGACCTGTCGATCCCGGCGCAGCTGTGGAACTACCTCGTCGACGCGGCCCACCTGGACTTCGGCACCTCGCTGCGGACCGGGCAGCCCGCGACCGAGATGGTGCTCGACGCCTTCCCCGTCACCCTGCAGCTCGCCGGGGTGACCATGCTGCTCGCGATCACCGGAGCGCTGCTGGTCGGCAGCCTCGCCGCCTACCGCCCCAACTCGCTCGTCGACCGGATCGCCAGCCTGCTGTCGATGACGGCCGCCAGCATCCCCGACTTCTGGTTCGCCATCATGGGCGTCCTCGTCTTCGGGGTGAGCCTCGGCTGGCTGCCGACCTCCGGCACCCTCGGCGGACCCGAGATCTGGATCCTGCCCGTCGCCACCCTGCTGATCCGCCCCTTCGGCGTACTGGTCCAGGTGGTACGCGGCAGCATGGTCACCGCGCTCTCCGCCCCCTACGTGAAGATCGCCCGCAGCAAGGGCGCCACGCCTCAGCGGGTGATCTTCGGGCACGCCCTGCGCAACGCGGTGACGCCGGTGCTGACCGTGGCCGGCGACCTCGCGGTCGGTCTGGTCAACGGCGCGGTGATCGTCGAGACGATCTTCGGCTGGCCGGGCATCGGCAAACTCATGATCGACTCCATCCTCCAGCGCGACTTCGCGGTCCTCCAGGCGGCCGTGCTCCTCACCGCCGTGACGATCTTCGCGCTCAACATCCTGGTCGACGTCTGTCACGCGCTGACCGACCCCCGTGTGCGACTGGCGGTGCCGGCGTGAGCGAAGGAAGCACCATGCCCCGAGAAGAACCCACGACCGCGGACACCACTGCGGGCGCCTCCGCGGACACCACAGCGGACGTCGCCGCGGCCGACACCCCGGGCACCTCCGCCGCCGGCGCCCTGGACGACCCTGCGGCCGACACCGCGGGCATGACCGCTGCCGGCACCGCGGAGACGGCCGCGTCCGGCACCGCCACCGGTGCCGGACGCGCGCCCCACCGGGCGAACTGGTGGCGCATGCTGGGCCGCGACCGCGCGGCGGCCGTCGCCGCCGTCGTCCTCTCGCTGGTCGTCCTCGTGGCGGTCTTCGGGCGGCTCGTCATCGGCGACCGCGCGCAGCGCCAGGACCTGGACGCCTCCCTGCGGCCACCGTCCCTGGGCGACGGGGTGTACGGACTGTTCGGCACCGACGTCCTCGGGCGCAGCGTGCTGGCCCGGCTGGTCGACGCCGCCGCGACGACCCTGTCCGTGGCCGTCCCCGCCGTACTGTGCTCGCTGCTGATCGGCTCGGCGCTCGGCCTGTGGGCCGGTTACCACGGGGGCCGCCGCGAGAGCGTCGCCCTGCGCGTCGCCGACGTGATCCTCAGCTTCCCCTCCCTGCTGATCGCGGTGGTCGTGCTGTACGTGTTCTCGCCGAGCGCGCTGAACATCGTGCTGATCCTCGCGGTGGCCCGCATCCCGGTCTATCTGCGCACCGCGCGGGCGGAGGCGGCCGAACTGCGCAGCCGCCTGTTCGTGGACGCGGCCCGCACCTTCGGCACCCCCGCCCGGCACATCATCCACCGGCACATCCTGCCGATCGCCCTGCCGACGCTGCTGACGGTCGCCACCCTCGACTTCTGCTTCGTCATGCTCACCGAGTCCTCGCTCAGTTTCCTCGGCATCGGCATCCAGCCGCCGGACGTCAGCTGGGGCCTGATGGTCGCCCAGGGCCGGCAGTACCTCCAGACCGCCTGGTGGATCACCGTGCTGCCGGGTCTCGCCATCGTGTTCACGACCGTGTCCGCCACCGTGCTCGCCGCGTGGGTCCGCATGGCCACCGACCCCGCCCAGCGCTGGCGACTGACACTGCCCACCAAGCGCCGCGGAGCCTCCGCCGCCGTACCCCCGGAGCTGATCCCGTGACGACCACCGCCGCGCCCTCACCGTCCGCCGCCGGCCTCCCCGACGACACCCCCGCCCTCGACGTCGAGGGGCTCCGCGTCGACCTGAGCACACCCTCCGGGCGGGTACGTGCCGTCGACGGCGTCAGTTTCAGCGTCCGCCGCGGGCGTACCCTCGCCCTCCTCGGCGAGTCGGGCTGCGGCAAGTCGATGACCGCGCTGTCGGTCGTGGGGCTCCTCGACCCCGCGGCCGAGGTGACCGGCGGCGCCGTCCGGGTCAGGGGCGACGACACGCTCCGCATGACCCCGGCGGAACGCCGCAAGCTGGCCGGTCCAGTGCTGTCGATCGTGTTCCAGGACGCCCTGACCGCCCTCAATCCGGTCCAGCCGGTCGGCCGGCAGATCGGCGAGCCGTTCCGTATCCACCGCGGACTCTCCCGGCGTGAGGCGCACGAGAAGGCCGTCGAGCTGATGACCCGGGTGGGCATCCCGGAGCCGCGGCAGCGGGCCCGCTCCTATCCGCACCAGTTCTCCGGCGGTATGCGGCAACGGCTGCTGATCGCGATGGCCGTCGCCCTCGACCCCGACGTCCTGATCGCCGACGAACCCACCACCGCGCTCGACGTGACCGTGCAGGCGCAGATCATGCGGCTGCTGCGGGACCTCCAGGACGAGCGCGAGATGGCGCTCGTACTGATCACGCACGACCTGGCCGTGGTCGCCCAGCGCGCGGACGACGTGGTCGTCATGTACGCGGGCACGGTCGTCGAGAACGGCCCGGTGCGCGAGGTCTTCGCCGCCCCACGCCACCCCTACACCCGGGGACTGCTCGACTCGGTGCCGGAACACGCCGTACGCGGACGTCCGCTGCCCGCCGTGCCCGGCAGCCCGCCCGAACTCAGCGCCGTGCCGGCCGGCTGCGTCTTCCAGGACCGCTGTCCGCTGGTGCGCGAGCGCTGCGTCCAGGAACGGCCGGTCCTGCGCGCGTCGGGCGACGGACGTACGGCCGCCTGCCACTTCTCCGAGGAGCTCGACCGTGTCTGAGAGCCGCGCCATCACCGCCGTCGAAGGACAGCGCCCTGACGTTCCGGAGGAGTCCGGGCCCCTGCTGGAGGTCAAGGGCGTCACCAAGACCTTCGGCCACGGCCGCCGCCGGCTGACCGCCCTCGACGGGGTGGACATCCGGCTCGGCCGGGGCGAGACCCTCGGGCTCGTCGGCGAGTCGGGCTGCGGGAAGTCCACCCTCGCCCGGGTGCTGCTCGGCCTGGAACGGCCCGACGCGGGCACCGTACGGTTCGACGGCACCGACCCGTTCGCCCTGCGCGGCAAGGAACTGCTGGCCTGGCGCCGCCGTGTCCAGATGGTCTTCCAGGACCCCTTCGCCTCGCTCAACGCGCGGATGTCGGCCGCCGACCTGATCGGTGAGCCCTGGCGCACGCACCGGGACGTCGTACCGGACGCCAAGGCCCGGGAGAAGCGCGTGCGCGAACTCCTCTCCCTGGTCGGACTGCGTGCGAGCGACGCCCACCGCTACCCGAACGAGTTCTCCGGCGGACAGCGCCAGCGCATCGGCATCGCCCGCGCGCTGGCCCTCGACCCCGACCTCATCGTCTGCGACGAGCCGGTCTCCGCGCTCGACCTGTCGGTGCAGGCCCAGGTCCTGAACGTCCTGTCGGAACTCCGGGAACGCCTCGGCGTCGCCTACGTCTTCATCTCCCACGACCTGTCCGTGGTGCGGTACATCTCCGACCGGGTGACCGTGATGTACCTCGGCAAGGTCATCGAGCACGGTGCCACGGAGGATGTCTTCGAACGGCCTCGGCATCCGTACACCGGTGCGCTGATGTCTGCGGCGCCTGTGCTGGACGCGTCCGGCGCGTCCGGGGACCGGGAGATCCAGCTGACGGGAGAGATCCCCTCCCCCTTCGACATCCCGTCGGGGTGCCGGTTCCGCACGCGGTGCCCTCGGGCGGAGGATCTGTGCGCGCTGGAGGCTCCGCCGGTGGTTGAAGGGGGCTCCCACAGCGCGCTGTGCCACTTTCCTCTGGAGGGGGTCGCTGCGCGGGCGTGAGCGGTTGGGTACATCTTCGACTGCGGGCCCGGTGGGGGTCGGCAGCCAAAGATGCGCCCGCCCGCGCGGGCAGGGGCGCGGGGAACTGCGCGGCCCACCCCCACCGGGCCCGCAGCCAAGGATGTACCCGACCGGCGGGCCGGGGCGCAGCCCCGCCCCTCAAGGGGCGCGGGGAACTGCGCGGGTCACCCCCACCGGTCCGCAGCCGGATGTAGGGTCCGCGGCAGTACCTCCGAAGCGATGAGGAGTGATGCCCGGTGTCCTCGACCACCGACCCCGACTCCGCCCCACGCGTGGAACTCACCCCCGCCGCAGCCGACCTGCTGCGCAGACTGCGCGACGCGCACGGCCCGCTGATGTTCCATCAGTCGGGCGGCTGCTGCGACGGCAGCGCGCCCATGTGCTACCCGGAGGGCGAGTTCAGGACAGGCGACTCCGACATCCTGCTCGCCTCCCTGGCCGTCGACGGCGTCGAGGAACCGGTGACGTTCTGGATGTCACGGAGCCAGCACGAGGTGTGGAGCCACACCCGGCTCATCGTCGACGTGGTGCCGGGCCGGGGCAGCGGCTTCTCCCTGGAGGCACCCGAAGGGGTACGTTTCCTGACGCGTTCGCGCCTCGTCGGCACGTAGTCATCGTCAGGGCACCCTCTCTGTGGTGAACTCCCCTGTGTCCTGGGCCATTTGAGGAGACAGCGGAGAGAGCAGGGGCACCGTGACACCAGTGACACCTCGCACCGGACGACTCAGAACCGCACTGGCGGTCTTCGCCACGTGGAGCGCGCTGGCCGGCGCCGCCCTGTCCGGGGCGGCACCGGCCAGCGGCGCACAGGCGAACGGCGCACGGACCGGCGGCGCACCCGCCTTCAGCCGGATCGCGCCGGGCGTGCGCTACACGGAGTTCGACATCCAGGCCGCCAAGGGCGTGACGCACGCGCATGTGCTCAG
The DNA here is from genome assembly GCF_003024195.1 of Streptomyces dioscori. Lineage (GTDB taxonomy): Bacteria > Actinomycetota > Actinomycetes > Streptomycetales > Streptomycetaceae > Streptomyces > Streptomyces dioscori. Next base: position 244,096 of record NZ_KZ679046.1, on the reverse strand, counting down.
CGTCGATCTCGCCAACCCCAAGGTGAGCGTCGATCTGCTGCACCCGGGCGTGGTCGCGGCCCGCGCGACGGTCTCCCGGCTGACCGACGCCCAGGGCGCCGTCGCCGGCGTCAACGGGGACTTCTTCAACATCACCGAGACCCAGCACCCGGGGGTCGAGGCGACCGGCGCGTCCGTCGGCCCGGCGATCGCGAACGGACACACTTTCAAGGCGGCGGTCCCGAACGGCCAGCGCTTCGGACCGGCCCTGCCGCCCGGCACGAGCACCGAGGACGTGCTCGGGGTCGGCACGGACCGCAAGGCCCGCCTGGACAGCCTGGCGCTCGACGGTTCGGTGGAGACCACCGGGGCCACCCTGCCGCTCGGCGGCCTCAACCAGTACGCGCTGCCGGTGGGCTCCGTCGGCGCGTTCACCTCGGACTGGGGTCAGGTCTCCCGGGTGCGGGCCATCTGCGGGACGGACACCGACCGGGCCGCGCCCTGCAGCACGGACACCTTCGAGGTGACCGTCCAGGACGGCCGGGTCGTGTCGTCGGCCGACACTCCCGGCAGCGGAACCATCGCTTCTGACACCACGGTCCTGGTCGGCCGGGAGGCGGGGGCCCAGCAGTTGCGCAAGCTGTCCGTGGGCGAGCAGGTCGTGGTGCGGCACCGGCTGGTGGCGGCCGCGTCGAAGACCCCGTACCGCTTCGCGATCGGTGGGTATCCGGTCCTGCGCGGCGGGCAGCCGCTCACGGGGCTCGACGACACGACGGCGGCGGTTCGGACCGCGGCGGGCGTCTCCGACGGCGGGCACCGGCTGCTGTTGCTGGCGCTCGACGGGGCGGCGGAGTTCCGCAGCGGTCTCACCATCGCAGAAGTCGCCGTCGAGATGAAGAAGTTGGGTTCGGTGGACGCGTTCAGTCTGGACGGCGGCGGTTCCACCACACTGGCTGCCCGGCAGCCCGGCTCGACCTCCGCGACCGTACGCAACCACCCCAGCGGCGGCGCCGAACGCCCGGTGCCGAACGGGATCGGCGTCTTCTCCAAGGCTTGAGGTCCGTCAGGGCCTGAGGCTGCTGACGATGTCGGCCGTCGCCGTCATCCCGTCGTGGATGGTCGGCGCCATGCTCGTGCTCGCGAGATAGAAGCCGAGCAGGACGCAGACCACCGCGTGCGACAGCTTCAGCGCGCCGTTGCGCAGGAAGACCACCGTCAGAATCACGAGCAGCAGCACCACAGAGATGGAAATAGCCACCGTCAACCTCCTCCGCCACGCCACGCCACTCCGCGGCTTTCGGCCGCAAGTGTGGCGTAGCGGAGGGTTCGTCCGTGCGGCTGACGTGTCCGCCGAACGTGTGTTGACTGCGCGTGACGGCGCCGGCCCGGACCCGCGCCCCGGTCACGCCCGCCGGTGGGCGTCCAGGAAGGCTTCCAGGCCCGCGAGGTCGTCGGTGTTGAGGTGGTCGGCGTCCGCGGCGAGCAGTTCGCTCCAGACCGCGTCACGGGCGGGGCCCGCCAGGTCGGGGGTGGCCCAGAAGCGGACCTTCTGCCCCCGCGAGTGCGCGGCCAGGATGATCCCGCGCAGCTTCTGCCGCTCGGCCTCGGGGAACGTGCCGACGCCCTGCCAGGTGAAGTTGAGCGTCCAGTTGTCGCTGATCAGCGGGATGAAGGAGGCCGGGGCCGGGACGGGGGCCAGCAGGTCGAGGAGGCGGCCGTCGTAGAAGGCGTGCCGTACGGTCTGGGCCTCCATGGGTACCCGGGCGGCCCGGTCGCCGGAGATCACGGCCGTCACCGCGCCGGGCTGGACACGGCCCTTGGCGTACGTCGTGAAGAGGTGCCGGTAGCGGCGCAGTCGGCGGTCCAGTTCGAGGTACGTGGCCGAGCCCTCGGTCTTGATGTCGATCAGCAGCTGGAGCGGCTTGCGGTGTCCCCGGTACACCGAGCCGCCGTTGGCCTTCACGCGGGCGGCGAGGGGCTTCAGGTAGAGGGATTCAAGGGTGCGGGCCGGGTCCAGCTCCACCGGGTCGTGGGCGACGAGGAGTTGGCCGTCGACGAGGTAGATGTCGGCCTCGACGCTGCCGAAGCGGTGGCCGAGCGCGTCGAACAGGGGCCGGGGATGGAGGTAGTCGTTGTGGGCGTGGGCACGCCACAGCGGGCGCGGGCGGTGCCTGTCCTCGCTCGCCTGTGCGTACGCGGGCAGGGCGATACCGCCCGCGAGTCCGGCGGCGAGGGTGGTGAGGGCTCTGCGACGGGTGGTGAGGGCCATGTCTGCCTCCCTGGGAATGCCGTACGGGGCCACGGACGCCCCGGGCCGACGAAGTCGGGACTGGGGAGAGTATGCGGCGTGGACATGCCCAAGGAGCAGAGCCGTGCGGGGAGTTGGCCGGACTGCCGTGGTGCGTTCACTTCACCGGCCGACACCTGCACACGAAGGCCCGCTCCCGTCCCCATGAGGCATCCCAGGGGACAGAAGCGGGCCTTCGCGCACTGCGTGCAGGTGAGTCGGCGGGTCGGTCAGGGAGCCTGGAGGTCCACCAGCCCGGCCAGTGCCTCCCGGTGGCTGCCCGCCGTGCCGTACGCGATCGAGTCGGCCTTGGCCCTCTTCAGGTAGAGGTGCACCGGGTGCTCCCAGGTCATGCCGATACCGGCATGCAACTGGAGGGCCTCCTCGGCGGCATGGACGGCGACGGGCGCCGCGTACGCCTGTGCGAGGGCCACCGCCACGTCCACCTCCGTGCTGTCCCCGCTGCCGCCGGCCAGCGCGTCGGCCGCGTTGCGTGCCGCGGCGCGCGTGTGGACGGTCTCCAGCCAGAGCTGGGCGAGCCGGTGCTTGAGCGCCTGGAAGCCGCCGACCGGGCGGTTGAACTGCTTGCGCTCCTTCAGATAGCGGACCGTCTCCGTCAACGACCATTCGGCGAGGCCCAGTTGCTCGGAGGCGAGCAGTCCGGCCCCGGCCCGCAGGGCACGCCGTACGGCGGGGGCGGCGTCGCCGATCCGGCGGGCGGGCACTCCGTCCAGGACGACCGTCGCGACCGGCCTGGTCAGGTCCAGGGACACCTGCGCGGTGACGGTCACGGCGTCCGAGTCGACCGCGTACAGGCCGCCGTCCTCGGCGGGCACGAGCAGTACGTCGGCGGCGGTCGCGTCCGCGATGCCGGTCAACTCCCCGTGCAGGGCGCCGTTCTCGATCCGTACGGTCCGGTGGGCGCCGCCAGGAGCGATGTTCAGGGCGACGGCGAGGGCGCCGATACGGCGGCCGGACGCCAGCTCGGTGAGGAGGTCGTCGGCGCCGCACGCCAGCAGCGCCTCGGTGGCGACGACCGCGCTCGTCAGATACGGCACGGGAGCGACCGCACGGCCCAGCTCCTCCAGGACGACGGCGGCTTCGCGGTGCGTGGCGCCCTGGCCGCCCAGCGCCTCGGGCACCAGCAGACCCGCGAGGCCCATGCCCTCGGCCAGGGCCTTCCACGCCTCGCGGTCGTGCGGGGCACCGGACTCCGTACGGGCGATCACGCCCGCCGGGTCGCAGTGGTCGGCGAGCAGGTCACGGACGGCGGCGCGCAGCGCCTCTTCCTCCTCCGAGTACAGCAGGTCGGGCTGTGCGCGCTGCGTGGTCGTCGGGGTCATCGGGCGAGGTCCTTCCAGGCGACGTCCTTGTCGGTGCGCGGCTCGGAGGGCAGCCCCAGCACGCGTTCGGCGACGATGTTCAGCAGGACCTCGCTGGTCCCGCCCTCGATGCTGTTGCCCTTGGAGCGGAGGTAGCGGTAGCCGGCGTCACGGCCGGTGAAGTCGACCTTGTCGGGCCGGCGCATCGTCCAGTCCTCGTACAGCAGGCCTTCCTCGCCGAGGAGTTCGACCTCCAGGCCGCTGATCTCCTGGTTGAGGCGGGCGAACGCGAGTTTCATGCCGGAGCCCTCGGGGCCCGGCTGTCCCGCGACCATCTGCTGGCGCAGGCGTTCGCCGGTGAGCCTGGCCACCTCGGCCTCGACCCACAGCTTCAGCAGGCGCTGGTGGAGGTCGTGGGTGCGCAGGTCGGGGCGTTCGCGCCAGGTCCTGGAGACCGGGCCGATCATCCCGCCCTCGCGGGGGATGCGCATGCCGCCGATGGAGACCCGCTCGTTCATGAGGGTGGTCTGCGCGACCCGCCAGCCGTCGCCGACCTCGCCGAGGCGGTGTGCGTCGGGGATGCGGACGTCGGTGAGGAACACCTCGTTGAACTCGGCCTCGCCGGTGATCTGGCGCAGTGGCCGCACCTCGACGCCGGGGTCGGTCATGTCGCAGACGAAGTACGTGATGCCGCGGTGCTTGGGCGCGTCCGGGTCGGTGCGGGCGATGAGGATGGCCCAGCGGGCGAGGTGGGCGCTGGACGTCCACACCTTCTGGCCGTTGACCACCCAGTCGTCGCCGTCCCGTACGGCGCGCGTGCCGAGGGCCGCCAGGTCGGAGCCCGCGCCCGGCTCGCTGAACAGCTGGCACCAGACCTCCTCGCCGACCCACAGGGGCCGCAGGAAGCGGTTCTTCTGCTCCTCGGTGCCGTAACCGAGGACCGTCGGCGCGGCCATGCCGAGGCCGATGCCGATGCGCCGCGGGTCGTTGTCGGGAGCCCCCGCGGCCTCCAGCTCGGTGTCCACGACGGCCTGGAGGGAGCGCGGCGCGCCGAGGCCGCCGAGACCCTCCGGGTAGTGCACCCAGGCGAGTCCGGCGTCGAAGCGCGCCTTGAGGAAGTCCACCCGGTCCGTGCTCCCGACCGGGTACGCGGCCAGCAACTCCTGGGTGCGGCGGCGCAGTTCGGCGGCGTCGACCGCTCCGCCCCCGCTCACGGTGTCGGTCATGCGACGGCTCCGTTCCCGTTCGTGCCCTCAAGGGCGGTTCCGAGGGCGGGCAGCACGGTGACGCGGCCCGTGGTGACGCCGTCGGCGACCCGCTGGACGGCGTCGGCGGCACCGGCCAGCGGTACGCGCTCGCTGACGAGCGGCCTGATCGCCCCGCGGGCGGCCAGCTCGGTGAGCTGCTCGTGGCAGCGCAGGACCAGTTTCGGGTCCTTGGTGTTGTAGAGGCCCCAGTGCAGGCCGAGGATCGAGTAGTTCTTCACCAGGGCGTGGTTGAGGCCCGGGCTGGGGATCGTGCCGCTCGCGAAGCCGACGACCACGATCCGGCCCTCGAAGGCGACGAGCTTGGCGGACTGCGTGTAGGCGTCCCCGCCGACGGGGTCGTAGATCACGTCGGCGCCCCGGCCGCCGGTGGCCTCCTTGACGGCGGCGACGACGTCCTCGGCACGCCGGTCCACGACGAGGTCGCAACCCAGCTCGCGGGCGACGGCGGCCTTGTCCGCGCCGCCCACGACACCGATGACGGTCGCCCCCGCCGCCTTCCCGAGCTGCACCGCCGCGCTGCCGACCCCTCCTGCGGCAGCGTGGACGAGCAGCGTCTCGCCGGCTTCGAGCCGGGCCCGGCGGTGCAGGCCGAACCAGCCGGTCTGGTAGCCGATGTGCAGGGCGGCGGCCTCGGCGTCGTCCAGCGCCTCGGGCGCGGGCAGCAGGGCCGCGGCGTCCGCGACGGCGTACTCGGCGAAGCCGCCGTACGGCAGCGCGGGGTTGGCCATGACCCGTCGGCCGTCCTCGATCTCGCCGCAGATCTCCACCCCGGGCGTGAACGGCAGCGGCGGCCTGACCTGGTACTGCCCGCGGCACATCAGGGCGTCCGGGAAGTTGATGTTCGCCGCGCGCACCTTGAGCAGGACCTGGCCGTCACCGGGTACGGGCCGCTCCACCTCCGCGAGCCGCATCACCTCGCCGGGCTCGCCGATCTCGTGCACTTGCCATGCCTGCATGCGGGGCCTCCACGGGACTGTGTCTGTTCTGTTCGCGCCTCGGGGTCAACCGCATACTAAGCGGTCGCTTGCCGTACAGGGAACAGGTGGGGCCGCGCATTCCAGGGCCGAGGGAAACCGCGCACACCCACACCAGCCGACCCCACCCCTTCAAACCCACGACACCCCCACCCCCAAGGGGCGCGGGGAACGGCGCACGCCCACACCAACTGGCCCCACACCTTCAAACCCACCGCACCCCCAACCCCCCAAGGGGCGCGGGGAACGGCGCAACCGACATCAGCCGCCCTGCCCGCCGCCACCCCGCTTCGGCCGCGCCCGCACATGCATCCGCTCCCCCTGCCGGCCGAAGAGGCTCAGGAACTCCACCGGCCCCTCCCCCGTCGACCCGAACCAGTGCGGCACACGGGTGTCGAACTCGGCCGCCTCCCCGGCCCCGAGGACGACGTCGTGCTCGCCGAGCACGAGCCGCAGCCGCCCCGAGAGCACGTACAGCCACTCGTAGCCCTCGTGCGTACGCGGCTCCGGCTCGTCCTTGCGTTTCGGCTCCAGAACCTTGTAGGCCTGCAGGCCGCCGGGCTGGCGGGTGAGCGGCCAGTGCGTACGGCCGTGCATGACGATCGGCTTGGCCGCCCGGACGCGCGGGTCGCCGACCTGCGGCGCCCCGACGAGCTCGTCCAGGGGCACCTGGTGGGCACGGGCGATGGGCAGCAGCAGTTCCAGGCTGGGTTTGCGCAGGCCGGACTCCAGGCGGGAGAGGGTGCTCACGGAGATGCCGGTGGCGGTGGACAGGCCCGCGAGGGTGGCACCACGCTCCTTGCGCACGCGGCGCAGCCGGGGCCCGACCTCCGCGAGGACGCCCTCCGTGTCACGGTCGCCCGGCTCCCCGGGATCTGCGTGGTCCTTGTGCTCACTCATGCCCTTATTGCAGTTTCAGCAAAGCCATTTGTCAATACGGGTGCTGTGGGGCGACCTTCTCGGTGGAGGTGGTCACCGTGACCGATACATACGAAGTGGTCGTCGTCGGCGGGGGCGCGGCCGGACTGTCGGCGGCGCTCGTCCTGGGGCGCGCACGCCGGAGCGTGCTCGTGATCGACGGGGGCGAGCCGCGCAACGCGCCCGCCGCCCATATGCAGGGCTATCTGACCCGGGACGGCATGTCACCGGCCGAGTTCCTGGCCGTGGGACGCGAGGAGATCGCGCGGTACGGCGTCGAGCTCGTCCGGGACCTGGCGGTGGACGTGGCACGGGACGCGGACGGCGAGTTCGACGTGACGCTCGGCGGCGGGCGCCGCGTGCACGGGCGCCGGCTGGTCGTCGCCACCGGCCTCGCGGACGAGCTGCCGGCCGTGCCGGGAGTCGCCGAGCGCTTCGGCCGGGACGTCCTGCACTGTCCGTACTGCCACGGCTGGGAGGTGCGGGACCAGGCCTTCGGCGTGCTGGCGACGACCCCGATGGGCGTACACCAGGCACTGATGGTCTCCCAGTGGTCCAAGGACGTGACCCTGTTCCTGCACACGGTCGCGGAGGAGGAGCTGACGGACGACGATCTGCGCAGGCTCGCGGCGGCCGGGGTCGCCGTGGTGCCGGGTGAGGTCGCGGGGCTCGACGTCGTCGAGGACCGGCTCACGGCGGTCCGGCTGGCGGACGGCACGGCCCACGAGCGCTCGGTGCTGTTCGTGGCACCCCGCCCGGTCCCCCGCACCGGCCTGCTGGAACAGCTGGGCGCCGACCTCCAGGAGACCCCGTTCGGCTCGTACGCCGCGGTCGACCCGACGGGCCTGACCAGCGTGCCGGGCGTCTGGGCGGCGGGCAACGCGATCGGCTTCGGCGAGCAGGTGGTGAACGCGGCGAGCGGCGGCTACCGCGCCGGGGCCACGATCAACGGGGAACTGCTGTTCGCGGACCTGGACGCGGCGGTACGGGTGTAGCGGCGGCACGCCCGAGCATGCCGGTACGAGCCGCCCGAGCATGCCGGTACGAGCCCGTCGGTGCCCGCCCGGGCGTGGCGGACCGGCTCCGCCCAGGTGTAGAGCGGGCGTCTCCGTAGCACGATGACTTCATGCTGCTGTCCCGGCTCGCCAACGTGTCCCAGGAGGTCGCCGCCACCTCGGCGCGGTCCCGGAAGGTCGCTCTGCTCGCGGAGCTGTTCCGGGACGCGGAGGCGGACGACGTACCGATCGTCATCCCCTATCTGGCGGGCCGCCTGCCCCAGGGGCGGCTCGGTGTCGGCTGGAAACTCCTCGGCGCGTCCGTCCCGCCGGCCGGGGAGCCGAGCCTGACCGTACGGGAGGTGGACGGCCGGCTGACGGCTCTCGGCGCCGTCTCCGGCACCGGCTCGCAGGCGGAACGGGCGCGACTCGTCGGGGAGTTGATGGGCGCGGCCACCGAGCCCGAGCAGAGGTTCCTGCGCGCGCTGATCGGCGGCGAGGTGCGGCAGGGCGCCCTCGACGCCGTCGCGGTCGAAGGGCTCGCCCGGGCGACGGACGCGCCCTCAGCGGACGTACGCAGGGCCGTGATGCTGGCGGGTTCGCTGCAGACCGTGGCCGAGCGGCTGCTCGCCGACGGTCCGGAGGCCCTGGAGGCGTTCCGGCTCACCGTCGGCCGTCCCGTCCTGCCGATGCTGGCGCACAGCGCCCCCTCCGTCGCCGAGGCGCTCGACAAGCTCGGCGCCTGCGTGGTGGAGGAGAAGCTCGACGGCATCCGCGTCCAGGTCCACCGCGACGGCGACGAGGTACGCGTCTACACCCGCACCCTCGACGACATCACCGACCGGCTGCCCGAAATCACACGCTCCGCAAGGGAGTTGAAGGTCGATCGCTTCATCCTGGACGGTGAGGTGATCGCGCTCGACGAGAACGGGCGGCCCCGGCCCTTCCAGGAGACCGCGGGCCGCGTGGGCTCCCGGGTGGACGTGGCGACCGCCGCCGAGGCCGTGCCCGTCTCCCCCGTCTACTTCGACGCCCTGTCCGTGGACGGCCAGGATCTGCTGGACCTGCCGTTCACCGACCGCCACGCGGAGCTGGCCCGGCTGGTCCCCGAGCCGATGCGCGTGCGCCGTCTCCTCGTGCCGGATCCCACCGACGAGCCGGCGCGGGCCGCCGCCGAGCGGTTCAGCACGGACACGCTCGCGCGCGGCCACGAGGGTGTCGTCCTCAAGTCCCTGGACGCCCCCTACAGCGCGGGCCGGCGCGGCGCCTCCTGGCTGAAGGTCAAGCCCGTCCACACCCTCGACCTGGTCGTGCTGGCCGCCGAGTGGGGCAGCGGGCGGCGCACCGGCAAGCTCTCCAACCTGCATCTGGGCGCCCGCAGACCGGACGGCACCTTCGCCATGCTGGGCAAGACGTTCAAGGGCCTCACCGACGTGATGCTGGCCTGGCAGACCGAGCGCCTCCAGGAACTCGCCGTCGCCCCCGTGGAGGAGACCGGCTACGTGGTGACCGTCCGCCCGGAACTGGTCGTGGAGATCGCGTACGACGGTCTGCAGCGCTCCACGCGCTACCCGGCGGGCGTCGCCCTGCGGTTCGCCCGGGTCGTGCGCTACCGCGAGGACAAGACACCCGCGGAGGCGGACACCGTCGAAACGGTGCTCGCCGCGCATCCGGGGGTCGCCGCATGACCCGGGCCGGCGCCGCCGCGAAACGCAGCGCGGGCCTGCTCCTGTTCCGCCGTACCGGCAGTACCGGCAGTACCGGCAGTACCGGCAGTACCGAACAAGGCGACCACGGCATCGAGGTGCTGCTGGGTCACATGGGCGGCCCGTTCTTCGCGCGGCGCGACGCCGGGGCGTGGACCGTACCGAAGGGCGAGTACGAGCCCGACGAGCCGGCCTGGGACGCCGCCCGCCGCGAGTTCCAGGAGGAACTGGGCCTGCCCCCGCCCGACGGCGAGCCCGTCCCCCTCGGCGAGGTCACCCAGACGAACGGCAAGATCGTCACGGTCTGGGCCGTCGAGGCGGACCTCGACCCGGCGGCCATGGTCCCCGGCACCTTCTCGATGGAGTGGCCCCGCGGCTCGGGCCACATCCAGGAGTTCCCGGAACTGGACCGCGTGGAATGGCTGGACCCTGCCCGAGCCAGAGCGGTCCTGATCAAGGCCCAGACGGAGTTCCTGGACCGCCTGGAAGCACATATGCGCTGACGAGAGGGGCACGCGTCCCTGCGGGGGCGCCCCGATGGGGGCGCGGGGCTGCATCGATATGCGGCTCCGCCGCGGGGCGCGCTCAGCCACGACGGACCCGCACCCGACATACGACTTCAGGAGGCCAGCACGATGCCCATCGCAACAGTGAACCCGGCAACAGGCGAAACCCTGAAAACCTACGACGCCCTCGGCGAGGAAGAGATCGAACACCGCCTCGCCACCGCGGAGGCCGCGTTCAAGACGCACCGCACCACCTCGTTCGAGGAGCGCTCCCGGCTGATGCACCGCGCGGCGGACCTCCTGGAGGCCGACGCACCGGACATCGGCCGGACGATGACCACCGAGATGGGCAAGCCGGTCAAGCAGGCCCGCGCCGAAGCGGCGAAGTGCGCGAAGGCGATGCGCTGGTACGCCGACCACGCCGAGGAACTCCTCGCCGACGAGGAGGGCGCGAAGAACGACGCGGAGGACTCCGGCGCCTCCCGCGTCCTCGTGCGCTACCGCCCGCTCGGCCCGGTCCTCGCCGTCATGCCCTGGAACTTCCCGCTCTGGCAGGTCGTCCGCTTCGCCGCGCCCGCGCTGATGGCGGGCAACGTCGGACTGCTCAAGCACGCCTCGAACGTTCCGCAGACCGCCCTCTACCTGGAGGACCTGTTCCGCCGGGCGGGCTTCGCGGAGGGCTGCTTCCAGACGCTGCTCGTCGGCTCGGGCGCCATCGAGGACATCCTGCGCGACCCGCGGATCAAGGCGGCCACCCTGACCGGCAGCGAACCTGCGGGCCGCGCGGTCGCCTCGGTCGCCGGCGACGAGGTCAAGAAGACCGTCCTGGAGCTGGGCGGCAGCGACCCGTACGTGGTGATGCCGTCGGCCGACATCGACAAGGCGGCGAAGACGGCGGTGACGGCCCGGGTGCAGAACAACGGCCAGTCCTGCATCGCCGCCAAGCGGTTCATCGTCCACACCGACGTCTTCGACGCCTTCGCCGAACGCTTCACCGAGGCCATGAAGGCCCTCACGGTGGGCGACCCGCTGGACGAGGACTCCGACGTCGGCCCGATCGCCACCGAGCAGGGCCGTGACGACCTCACGGAACTCGTCGACGACGCCGTCGAGAGCGGCGCGACCGTGCTGTGCGGCGGTGAGCGGCCCGACGGGGACGGCTGGTACTACCCGCCGACCGTCCTCGCCGACATCACGCCCGAGATGCGTATCCACCACGAGGAGGCGTTCGGCCCGGTCGCCACGCTCTACCGCGCCGCCGACCTCGACGAGGCGGTGGCCATCGCCAACGACACGCCGTTCGGGCTGAGTTCCAACGTCTGGACCCGCGACGAGGCCGAGACCGACCGTTTCGTACGGGATCTGGAGGCCGGCGGTGTCTTCTTCAACGGGATGACCGCGTCCCACCCGGCGTTCCCGTTCGGCGGGGTCAAGCGGTCCGGCTACGGGCGTGAGCTGTCGGGCCACGGAATCCGAGAGTTCTGCAACATCACCACCGTATGGCACGGGGCGTGAGCCTTCCGCGGCTACGATTCCCGGTGTGAACCGCGAAGTGACCCTGCCTCTGATCGTCGACGACCGCGGGACCCTGCAGGTGGCTGCCGCCGATGTGAGCAAGCTGCTGCGCACGATGGGGGGGCGGTGGCTGCATCTCGTCGAGGCCGGGGAGGACGGGCTCGACGAGGACACGGTTGCTGCGCTGACCATCGAGCTGGCGAAGCTTGCTGATCGCATTGATGTGGCGTGCATTGCGCACAGCAGTGGGGGTGCCTCCGGCTGAGGGGGGTCTTCAGGTCGTCGGCACGCTGCGGGTGCGTGGGGGCTGGCCGCGCAGTTCCCCGCGCCCCTTCAGGGCGGAAAGACTGCGCCGTTCCCCGCGCCCCTTGAAGGCAGAAGATTGCGCCGTTCCCCGCGCCCCCCAAAAAGCGAAAAGACTGCGCCGTTCCCCGCGCCCCTGATCGTGTGTGTCCCCGGTCTGGAGTAGTCCGGCGCGATAAACGGGACTTCTCGGGTGATTGTGGTGGGACCACCCTTCCGTCCGGGAGAGGGAGTTCCCGGCGGGCGAGAGAAGGCGCAGGCACATGGCGACTTTGTGCAGACCCGCGGTCTCTGTTCCGGAATACGTGATCACGATGGAGGAGACGCTTGAGCTGGCGCGCTCCCGCCACCCCGATCACCCCCAACTGCCGCTCGCGCTGCGGCTGATCGAGAACACCGGTGTACGCACCCGGCACATCGTGCAGCCCATCGAGGAGACCCTGAAGCACCCCGGCTTCGAGGAACGCAACAAGGTGTACACGGCCGAGGCGAAGGCCCGTGTGCCGGCCGTCGTCCAGCGCGCGCTCGACGACGCGGAGGTGCTGGCCACCGACATCGACGTGATCATCTACGTCTCGTGCACGGGCTTCATGATGCCGTCGATGACGGCCTGGCTGATCAACTCCATGGGGTTCAGCAGCGACACCCGGCAGATACCCATAGCGCAGCTGGGCTGCGCCGCCGGGGGCGCCGCGATCAACCGGGCACACGACTTCTGCACGGCCTACCCCGAGGCCAACGCGCTCATCGTGGCCTGCGAGTTCTGCTCGCTGTGCTACCAGCCGACCGACCTCGGCGTCGGCTCCCTGCTGTGCAACGGGCTCTTCGGCGACGGCATCGCCGCCGCGGTGGTCCGCGGACAGGGCGGCGAGGGCATCCGGCTGGAGCGCAACGGTTCGTACCTGATCCCCAAGACCGAGGACTGGATCATGTACGACGTGCGGGCCACCGGCTTCCACTTCCTGCTGGACAAGCGGGTGCCGGCCACCATGGAACCGCTCGCTCCCGCCCTGCACAACCTGGCTGGGCTGCACGGCTGGGACGCCTCCGACCTGGACTTCTACATCATCCACGCCGGGGGTCCGCGGATCCTCGACGACCTCAGCAAGTTCCTCCAAGTGGCACCGGAGGCCTTCCGGTTCAGCCGGGCGACGCTCACCGAGTACGGGAACATCGCCAGCGCCGTCGTCCTGGACGCACTGCGCAGGCTGTTCGACGAGGGGGGCTCCCATCACAAGGCGCGCGGCCTGCTCGCCGGCTTCGGGCCGGGGATCACCGCCGAGATGGCGCTGGGCCGCTGGCACCGCACGAGCGAAATGACGGCGTGACATGACCTCTGACCTGACCCTGAACCAAGAGACCGCGGCAGCGCCCCCGGTACGGCACTGGCCCGCCCTGGACCTGACCGGGGTCGACTTCGACCCCGTCCTGTCCGAGCTGATGCGCGAGGGCCCCATCAACCGCATCCAGCTGCCCAACGGCGAGGGCTGGGCCTGGCTGGTCACGCGCTACGACGACGTACGGCTGGTGACGAACGACCCCCGGTTCAGCCGGGCGAAGGTCCTCGGCCGGCAGGTCACCCGGCTGGCGCCGCACTTCATCCCCGCGCCGGGCGCGATGAGCTTCGTCGACAAGCCCGACCACGCCCGGCTGCGCAGGGCGGTGAACGCGGCGTTCACCTCGCGGGGTGTGGAGCGTCTGCGCGCGAACGCCCAGCAGACCCTCGACACCATGGTCGACGAGATGCTCAGGGACGGCCCTCCGGCCGATCTGATCGACCGGGTCCTGGCCCCCTTCCCCATGACCGTCATCTGCGAGCTGATGGGGGTCCCGGCCGACGACCGGCAGACCCTGCACACCTGGACGCAGTCGATCCTCTCCTCCAGCCAGGGCGCCCAGGCCAGCGAACGGGCCAAGCGGGACATGGAGGTGTACTTCGCCAAGCTGATCGCCGAGCGTCGCGGCGCCACCGGCGAGGACGTCACCTCGCTGCTCGGCGCGGCGGTCGGCCGGGGCGACATCACCGAGGAGGAGGCGGTGGCGCTCGCGGGTCCGATCCAGATCGGCGGCGAGGCCGTCACCAACAACACCGGGCAGATGCTGTACATCCTGCTGACCAGGCCGGCGCTGTTCGACCGGCTGCGCGACGAGCCGGGACTGCGCCCGCAGGCCCTCGACGAGCTGCTGCGGTACATCCCGCACCGCAACGCCGTCGGGCTCTCCCGGATCGCCACGGAGGACGTCGTCCTGCACGGCGTACGGATCAGGAAGGACGACCCGATCTACGTGTCCTACCTGGCCGCCAACCGGGACCCGGACGTCTTCCCCGACCCCGACCGGATCGACTTCGACCGGGCCGCCAACCCGCATGTGGCGTTCGGGCACGGTCCGCACTACTGCGTGGGCGGCATGCTCGCCCGCCTGGAGTCGGAGCTGATGGTGAACACGCTCCTGGACCGGATTCCGACGCTGCGGCTGTCCGTCTCGGCGGACGAGGTGCCGTGGCGGCGCGGCGCGCTGATCCGCGGGCCCGAGGCCCTGCCCGTCACCTGGTGACCGCGCTCACGCCGCCCGAGGGTCTGCTGGTGCCACCGGGGCACGGCCGTACGGTACGGACTCCGGCCCAGCACGTGACCTTCAAGGTGACCGGTACGCACTCCCGGGCGGCGTCCAGCTTCGAGGTCGTCGTGCCGCCGGGCTTCGACGTCGGCGCGCACGTCCACGCGCGCAGCGAGGAGCTGTTCTACGTCCTCGAAGGGGAGCTGGACGTGCTCGCCTTCGAGCCGCTGGTGCGGACGCGGGACAACTGGCAGCGGTGGGAGTCGGGGTCGGGCAACCGGGTGGTGCGGGCGACGCCGGGGACGGTGATCGTCGTGCCGCCGGGGTGTCCGCACGCGTTCGCGAACCCTACGGACAGCCCGGCGAAGATGTTCTTCCAGGCGTCGCCGCCACCGGATCACGAACGCTACTTCGACGAGCTGCTCCGCATTCTTGACGCGGGGGGTTCGCCGGACGTGGCGGCGATCGCCGAGCTGCGGTCGCGCTACGACATCGAGCAACTGACGCCGTTGCGCCACGGATGAGCGTCCGCTCGCCGGCACGGTGCAGGCCGGTGGGGGTCGCCCGCGCAGTTCCCCGCGCCCCTAGGTACCTAGGGGCGCGGGGAACTGCGCGACCGGCCACGACGGCGCCGCACCCGACGAATCACCGGATCGGCATGCCGGACAGCGTGCGGGCGATCACCAGCCGCTGAATCTCACTCGTGCCCTCGAAGATCGTGTAGATCGCCGCATCCCGATGCATCCGCTCGACCGGGTACTCCCGGGTGTACCCGTTCCCGCCGAGGATCTGGATCGCCTGCCCGGTCACCTTCTTCGCCGTCTCGCTGGCGAACAGCTTCGACATCGACCCCTCGGCCGACGTGAACTGCTTCCCGCTCACGGCCATCCAGGACGCCCGCCACACCAGCAGCCGCGCCGCGTCGATCGACGTACGCATGTCGGCGAGCTGGAAGGCGACACCCTGGTTGTCGATGATCGGCCGCCCGAACTGCTCGCGGGTCTTGGCGTAGTCGAGGGCCACCTCGTACGCGGCCCGCGCGGTGCCGACCGCCATGGCGCCGACCGCCGGGCGGGAGGCCTCGAACGTGGCCATCGCCGCGTTCTTCAGGCGCTCGCCACCCCCCGCCTTCGCTCGCTCACGGGCCCGGGCGAGGCGCTCGTCGAGCTTCTCCTTGCCGCCGAGGAGGCAGGAGCCGGGAACGCGGACGTTCTCCAGGACGACCTCGGCGGTGTGCGAGGCGCGGATGCCGTGCTTCTTGAACTTCTGCCCCTGCGACAGACCGGGCGTGCCCAGCGGGACGATGAAGGACGCGTGGCCCTTGGAGCCCAGCTCGGAGTCCACGACCGCGACGACCACGTGGACGTTGGCGATGCCGCCGTTGGTCGCCCAGGTCTTCGTACCGTTGAGGACCCACTCGTCCTTGGCCTCGTCGTACACGGCGCGTGTGCGCATCGAGGCGACGTCGGAGCCGGCGTCGGGCTCGGAGGAGCAGAAGGCGGCGACCTTGACGTCGTTGGCGTCGCCGTACATCTGGGGGATCCAGGTGCCGATCTGCTCCTCGGTGCCGTTGGCGAGGACGCCCACCGCGGCAAGGCCGGTGCCGACGATCGACAGGGCGATGCCCGCGTCGCCCCAGAACAGTTCCTCCATGGCCATGGGGATGCCGAGGCCGGTGGGGTCGAAGTACTGCTGGGCGTAGAAGTCCAGGGAGTAGATGCCGACCTTCGCGGCCTCCTGGATGACCGGCCAGGGAGTCTCTTCCCGCTCGTCCCATTCGGCGGCCGCGGGGCGGATCACGTCGGCGGCGAAGCCGTGGATCCAGTCCCGCACCTCCTTCTGTTCGTCGTTGAGCTCCATGGTGAACTCGGCCATGTCCCCTCCAGCGCTGCACTCACGTGTTACTTGCGGTAACGGTAGCCTGTTACTGGTCAGTAGTAAAAGTCAACTCCCCGTTCCAGGTCGGCAGCCCGTTCGAGGCGGGGTCGGCGCATGGTGTTACGTTGCGCAGGCGTCACCGAATCAGCACGGGTGGGGAGAGATCATGGACACCACACAGCGGACCGATCAGCAGAGGTCCGCCGACCGCCGACGGCGCGAGCTGTTGGAGGCCGCCGACCGGGTGGTGCTCCGAGACGGCCCGGGCGCCTCCATGAACGCCATCGCGGCGGAGGCGGGCATCACCAAGCCGATCCTGTACCGCCACTTCGGCGACAAGGGCGGACTCTACGCGGCCCTCGCCAAACGGCACACCGACGCCCTCCTCGGAGCGCTACGCGCCGCGCTGGACGCGCCCGCCGAGCGCCGGGAGCGGGTGGAGGCCACGCTCGACACGTACCTCGCGGCGATCGAGGCCCGCCCGCAGGTGTACCGCTTCCTGATGCACCCCTCCGAGGGCGGCCCGCAGAACGACCAGGGCTTCGACATGGGCGCGTACTCGTTCCCCCTCCTGCGCCGCATGGGCGAGGAGTTGGCCGACGTCATCGAGGAGCGCGTCGATCTCGGCCCGAACAGCCAACAGTTGGCCCGCGTCTGGGGCCACGGCATCGTCGGCATGATGCACGCGGCCGGCGACTGGTGGCTCGGCGAACGCCCCTGCGCCCGCGCGGAGCTGGTCCAGGCCCTGGCCGACCTCCTGTGGGGCCGCCTGGCAGCAGCGGGCGACAAGGCGGGCGGCCCGGGTTTCTGACCGACGTTCGTTTCTCGGGGACCGCGGGCCGTTCAGAGGCGCGGGCCGGTGGGGGTTGCTCGCGCCGTTCCCCGCGCCCCTGAAAAGCGGGGCTCCGCCCCGGCTTTACCCTTCAGGGCCGCGGGAAACGGCGCAATCCTTTGCCCTTAAGGGGCGCGGGGAACGGCGCAGTCTTTTGCCCTTAGGGGCGCGGGGAACTGCGCGACCAGCCACGACGGACCCGCACCCGACAACGCACCCTCAGCGCCCCCAACCGGCCCGCCCCGCTTGCCAAAGCACCTTCCGCCGACGCCACCCCGTGACCCGGTCCACATACAACCCACCGTCAAGGTGATCGCACTCATGCTGAAGGCACCGGGCGAACCACCCACTCCCATGCACCCGCACAGGCGTCCCGTCCAGGGACACCCCCTCCACCACCGCATGGTCGAACCGCTCGGTACCCGCCTCAAGCCCCGGCAGCGACAGACACCCCTCGGGCCCCCGCAGCACCACCCCGTCCGCCGCGACCAGCCGCGGGTTCACCACATGTCCCACATGCCGGACGTCGTCGTCATCGGGACAGTCGTACACGAAGACCCGCAACGACTCCCCGACCTGGTTCGCGGCCAGCCCCACCCCCTGCGCCGCGTACATCGTCGCGAACATGTCCTCGACGAGTCGCGCCAGTTGAGGACCGAACTCCTCAATGTCTTCACACCGTGTGTGCAACACGGGGTCGCCGAGCAAAGACAGAGGTAGGACGCGCCCTCGGGCGCCGGGGATCGAGCCGTGTCGCATGGCGGCAAGGGTACGGTCCTCAATGCCGCGCCCCCGACGGAGTGGTGCCGCGGTTCGGGCCTGCGAGTGGATCTCGATAGGCTGAGGGCCAGACGTTGCCGGGGGCAGTGCGCGGCGCCGTACGCAAGGAGGATCGGGAACTGATGGCAGGCAACTCGGACCCGCTGTCGCCGCGGGCCAAGCTCGCCGTGACAGCGGGCAAAGCGGTCGCGGCGGCATCACGTGCCGCGGGCCGCGGCAGCGGATCGGTGATCGGCGGCCGGGTCGCGCTCAAACTCGACCCCGACCTGCTGGCGAGGCTCGCCCAGCACCTGGACGTCATCCTGGTGTCGGCGACCAACGGCAAGACCACCACGACGCGGCTGATCGCCGAGGCGCTGCGGGCGGCGGGTCCCGTCGTCTCGAACGCGCTGGGCGCGAACATGCCCGCGGGCATCACCTCGGCGCTGGCAGGCGGCTCCGACTCGCGGTTCGCCGTCATCGAGGTCGACGAGAAGTATCTGTCCGGGGTGGCGCGGGACACGGATCCCAAGTGCATCGCCCTGCTCAACCTCTCGCGCGACCAGCTCGACCGCGCGGCCGAGACCCGCATGATGGCCGAGCACTGGCGTGAGGGCCTGGCCGGCTCCAAGGCGGTCGTGGTCGCCAACGCGGACGACCCGCTGGTCGTCTGGGCCGCGTCCTCCTCGCCGAACGTGGTGTGGGTGGCCGCCGGCCAGATGTGGAAGGACGACGCCTGGTCCTGCCCGTCGTGCGGCGGCGTGATGCAGCGCCCCGGCGACGACTGGTTCTGCGGCGACTGCGGTTTCCGCCGTCCCACGCCCAGCTGGGCGCTCTCCGGGGACCACGTCCTGGACCCGCACGGTTCGGCCTGGCCGATCCACCTCCAGCTGCCGGGCCGCGCCAACAAGGCGAACGCCGCCTCGTCGGCCGCCGTCGCCGCCGTCTTCGGCGTACCGCCGCAGGTCGCCCTGGAACGCATGTACCAGGTACAGGCCGTGGCCGGACGCTACGACGTCGTGCAGTTCATGCAGCGCGACCTGCGTCTACTGCTCGCCAAGAACCCGGCGGGCTGGCTGGAGACGTTCTCCCTGATCGACCCGCCGCCGACCCCGGTGATCCTGTCGGTGAACGCGCGCGGCGCCGACGGTACCGACACCTCCTGGCTGTGGGACGTCGACTACACCCGGCTCACCGGTCACCCGATCTTCGTGCTGGGCGACCGCAAGCTGGACCTCGCCGTTCGTCTGGAGGTCGCGAACCAGCAGTTCCAGGTCTGCGAGAACCTCGACCAGGCCGTGCAGCAGGCGCCGCCCGGCCGTATCGAGGTCATCGCGAACTACACCGCTTTCCAGGACCTGAGGCGTCGTGTCGGCAACTGAACCCCGGAGGACGAAGAGAATGAGTGACAACAGCCTTCGGCTGGTGTGGATCTACCCGGACCTGCTGAGCACGTACGGCGACCAGGGCAACGCGCTCGTGGTCGAGCGCCGGGCGCGCCAGCGCGGTCTGGACGTGGCCCGTCTCGACGTACGCAGCGACCAGCCGATCCCCACCTCCGGCGACATCTACCTCATCGGTGGCGGCGAGGACCGGCCGCAGCGGCTCGCGGCGGAGCGGCTGCGCCGCGACGGCGGTCTGCACCGCGCGGTCGGCAACGGCGCGATCGTGTTCTCGGTGTGCGCGGGCTACCAGATCCTCGGCCACGAGTTCATCAACGACCTGGGCCAGCGCGAGCCCGGCCTCGGTCTGCTCGACGTGCACTCCACGCGCGGCGAGGGCGAGCGGTGCGTCGGTGACGTACTGGGCGACATCGACGCGCGCCTCGGTCTGCCGCCGCTGACCGGCTTCGAGAACCACCAGGGCATCACGCACCTGGGCCCCACCGCCCGCCCCTTCGCGAACGTGCGCCTGGGCAAGGGCAACGGGACGGGCGACGGCACGGAGGGCGCGTACAACGACACGGTCTTCGGGACGTACATGCACGGGCCCGTGCTGGCCCGTAACCCGCTGATCGCGGATCTGCTGCTCAAGCTGGCGCTCGATGTGAACGCGCTGCCGCCGATCGACGACCGGTGGTACGAGGCGCTGCGGAACGAGCGCATCTCGGCTGCTCAGCAGCCTGCCTGAGCCTGCCGGGACAGCCCATCCGGTGACGTGCCCGCACAGGTGAGCGGGCACGTCCAGCAGGCGGACGCACAGTGCGGAGCCGCCCCCTGCCGCCGGTAGGGTGGCGGCGTCCTGCCGGACAGCGTGGTCCGGTTCCCGGTCCACGTTGAGAAGGTATTCCGGACTATGCGCATTGGTGTCCTCACGTCCGGTGGCGACTGCCCCGGTCTGAACGCCGTCATCCGGTCCGTCGTACACCGCGCCGTCGTCGACCACGGCGACGAGGTCATCGGCTTCCGGGACGGCTGGAAGGGCCTCCTCGAAGGCGACTACCTCAAGCTCGACCTCGACGCGGTGAGCGGCATCCTGGCTCGCGGCGGCACGATCCTCGGTTCCTCCCGGGTCCAGCCCGCGCATCTGCGCGACGGTGTGGAGCGGGCCAGGGGCCATGTCGAGGAGCTGGGACTCGACGCGATCATCCCGATCGGCGGCGAGGGCACGCTCAAGGCCGCCCGCCTGCTGTCGGACAGCGGTCTGCCGATCGTCGGCGTGCCGAAGACCATCGACAACGACATCGCCGTCACGGACGTCACCTTCGGCTTCGACACGGCCGTGGGCGTCGCTACCGAGGCCCTGGACCGGCTGAAGACCACCGCCGAGTCCCATCAGCGCGTCCTGATCGTCGAGGTCATGGGCCGCAACACCGGCTGGATCGCGCTGCACTCCGGTATGGCCGCGGGCGCCCACGCGATCGTCGTACCGGAACGGCCCTTCGACATCGCGGAGTTGGCCGCCAAGGTCGGTGAACGCTTCTCCGCGGGCAAGAAGTTCGCCATCGTCGTCGCCGCGGAGGGTGCGAAGCCCCGCGAGGGCACGATGACGTACGACGAGGGCCGTAAGGACGTCTACGGGCACGAGCGGTTCGCGGGCATCGCCCGGCAGCTCTCCATCGAGCTGGAGGAGCGTCTCGGCAAGGAGGCCCGGCCGGTGATCCTCGGGCACGTCCAGCGCGGGGGGACGCCGACCGCGTACGACCGGGTGCTCGCGACGCGGTTCGGGTGGCATGCGGTGGAGGCGGTGCACCGGGGTGAGTTCGGGCACATGACCGCTCTGCGCGGCACTGACATCGTGATGGTGTCGCTCGCGGAGGCGGTCGAGACGCTGAAGACCGTGCCGGATTCGCGGTACGCGGAAGCGGAGACCGTGCTCTGACGCGCAGCCGGAAGAGCTGGGGGGCGCGGGTGGTTCGTAGGCTGCGGGTCGCACGTGGCTGAGCGCGCCCACGCGGCGGAGCCGCAAATCGATACAGCCCCGCGCCCCTGACGGGGCGCCCCGGAACCGCCCCCGGTCGTAGGCCCGACCGGGGGCGGTTCTAGTCTGTGGGGGACAGACAGCGCTCAACCCGTACGAAACAGGAGCCGGCGGATGGATCACAGCGGGCACGGCACGTCCATGGACCTGCCGCCGTTCACGCTGGGGCGGGGGCTCGAATGGTCCCCGGACCCGTTCTTCCTCGTCGCCTGCCTCGTGGGGCTCGCGCTCTACGGGTGGGGCGTGGCGCGGCTGGTGCGGCGCGGTGACGCGTGGCCGGTCGGGCGGACCGTGGCGTTCGTCGTCGGTGTCCTGACCGTCATGCTCGTCCTGTGCACCGGGCTGAACGACTACGGCATGGTCATGTTCAGCGTGCACATGGTGCAGCACATGGTGATCAGCATGCTGTCGCCCATCCTGATCCTGCTCGGCGCGCCGATCACCCTGGCGCTGCGCGCGCTGCCGACTGCGGGACGCGGGCGCAAGGGGCCGCGCGAGCTGCTCCTGATGCTGCTGCACAGCAGGTTCATGCGGGTCGTCACGCATCCGGCCTTCACGATCCCGCTCTTCATCGCCAGCCTGTACGCGCTCTACTTCTCGCCGATCTTCGACTTCCTGATGGGGTCGAAGACCGGGCACGTCGCGATGATGTGCCACTTCCTCGCCGTCGGCCTGGTGTTCTTCTGGCCGATCATGGGTGTCGACCCCGGCCCGCACCGGCCCGGCTATCTGATGCGGATGCTGGAGCTGTTCGCCGGGATGCCGTTCCACGCGTTCTTCGGTATCGCGTTGATGATGGCGTCCGAGCCGATGGTCGAGACGTACAAGAATCCGGCGGCCTCGCTGGGCATCGACGCGCTCTCCGACCAGACCGCGGCGGGCGGTATCGCCTGGGCGTTCAGCGAGATCCCGTCCGTGCTCGTGCTGCTGGCCCTGCTCTTCCAGTGGTATCGCTCCGAGCAGCGGCAGGCACGGCGTTCGGACCGGGCCGCGGACCGTGACGGCGACAAGGAACTTGAGGCGTACAACGCCTATCTGGCCTCACTCGACGCACGCGGTCACTGAGTTTCTTCTCATCTCTTTCTGCCTTTCGGCCACTCCGCGCACTTTGCCAATTTCCCTTGACTGAAAGGCTTTGCCATTCAGTAGCATGGCGCGTGACGCCCTGCTTCCGTTCTGCAGGGTTCGGGGGAACCGCCGCCGGGGGGAGCGGTCATGACAATTCACGCATGCTTGCTGAGGACCGGGAAAACGGTGGTCCGAAGGCTCGCCGTACTGCTGGCCGCTGCGCTGATCCTCAGCGGATGCACCGAACAGCGTCTGTTCGCGGTACGGGCTGTCGCAGCCGGAATACCGTCACTCGCACCTTTTTTCGAGGAGGACGGATCGCTGGGCAGGGACCGTAAGGGTCTCGCGCCGGAAGAGGCGCACAGCGGGCTGCAGCAGGGCAACACCCCTGGTCTGTACGGGGGCACCCGCGACCAGCAGGTCTGTGACATCGAGCGGCTCAAGGATTTCCTCACCGATCCCGAGAATCGACAGAAAGCCCGGGAATGGGCGCGGATCGCGGGTATTACACCTGATCGGATCGAGGAGTACCTCGACGACCTCACACCGGTCCTGCTGCGTCACGACACTCTCGTGAAGAACCACGACTACAAGAAAGGCAAGGCGGTCCCCTACGACTCGCTGCTTGAGGCAGGGGTCGCGGTTCTGGTGAACGACCAGGGACTTCCCGCCGTGAAGTGCTCCTGCGGAAATCCGCTGAAGGCCTTCGACAAGGATCCCGAGAAGATCTCGGTCAAGTTCGAGGACGGCAACAAGAAGTGGGCGGGCTACGAGAAGTCCGGCGTGGTGACCGTCAAGCCCTCGCCACAGCCCCTGGAGCGGATCGCCCTCCTCGACGTGGACGATCCCGACACGGCCATCAACCGGCCCGTCGGCACCACCGGCGGGCAGGACAGCACCTTCGACGCGACGAAGGAGCACGACGTGCCCGCCGTGACGGGGCTGACCTTCGACCAGGCAGGGCAGGCGCTGGCCCGGCTGGGCCTGGCCGTGGCGTACGACGGGGACGAACTCCCGCCGGGTGACGCGGCGGTGACCGGCTCGACGCCCGGGGCCGGGACACCGCTGGCGTTCGGGGAGGCCGTGGCGCTGAGCGTGGACACGGACTCCGGCGGAACGTCCGGCCCGGCCCCACCGTCCGGGTCGGACGGGCCCAGGTCGCCGTCGGACGGGCCGAAGTCGCCCTCGGACACGTCGGCCTCACCTTCGGGCAAGGGCAGCGGGTCGGCTCCGGGCAAGGGGACTCCGTCGGGCAAGACGTCCAAGCCCGGTGGCGGAACCTCGTCGGGTACGGGTTCGACGTCGCCCGGTGGTGGCACACCGTCCGAGACGCGGTCGACGCCCGGTGGCGGGACGGCCTCCTCGCCCGGCGGCGGCACACCCACCGCGACCGGGTCCTCGCCGGTCGAGGAACCACCGCCGCCCCCGGCCTCGTCGACCTCGGCCCCGACCCCGACCGCGACCAGTACGCCGACCACGGCCGGTCCCACGTCCACGGCCCCGTCGTCCACCGGCCCCGGCCCCACCTCGGTGGAGCCCACGCTCGGCGAACCGGCGAGCGAGCCCGCGTCCAGCGGGCCCGCCCCGTCGTCCGGCGGGCCGGGCACCGGCGAGGCGGCCCAGGGCCCGGCGTAGACCCACGAGGAGCAGAACCCCGGGAGTGACCGGATGGCATCAGGATCACCGCAGTCGGGAGTCGGCCGGGTCATCGCCGGCCGCTACCTCCTGCTGAACCAGCTGGGCAGTGGCGGCATGGGCCATGTCTGGCTCGCGTACGACCAGCGGCTGGCCTGCGAGGTCGCGCTCAAGGAGATCGTGTTCCGCGATCCGGCCGAGGCGGACCACGACCGATCGGCCCGGGTGGCCAGGGCCCGTGCCGAGGCCCGGCACGCGGCGGGTCTGCGCGGCCACCCGCACGTCGTGACCGTGCACGACGTCCTGGAGCACGAGGGCCTGCCCTGGATCGTGATGGAGTACGTGGCCGGGGCACTGGACCTGAGCGCCCTGGTCGACCGGCGCGGGGCGGTGGCCCCCGCCGAGTGCGCCCGCATCGGGCTCGCCGTGCTGGACGCGCTGACCGCCGGGCACGAGCGCGGGGTCATGCACCGGGACGTGAAGCCCGCCAACATCCTCCTGGCCCCGGACCGCACCGGATCGCCGTACGCCCGGGTCCTGCTCACCGACTACGGCATCTCCGTGCAGCCCGACGGCGACGAGACCCGGTGGACACTGACCTCCGCGCTGGTGGGCACCGCCGGCTATCTGGCGCCCGAGCGGGCCCAGGGCGGACCGCCCACCGCGGCCGCGGACCTGTTCTCGCTGGGCTGCACGCTCTACTACGCGGTCGAGGGGTACGGGCCCTTCGAGCGTGAGTCGGGCCTCGCGGCGCTCACCGCCGTCGTCCTGGAGGAACCGCGGCCCGTGCTGCACGCGGGCGCCCTGGAGCCGCTGCTCTCGGCGATGCTCACCAAGGACCCGGTCCGCCGGATCACCGCCGAGGAGACCGAGGCCGCGCTGTCCGCGATCCTGACGCCCCAGCCGCATCCCCGCACCCAGCTCGACCCCGGCTCGGAACCTCCGTGGGCGAACGGGATGACCCATACGGCCGCGCCCCGCACTCCCCCGGCGCCCGAGCCCCCGCGGAGCTACGGAAGCGGCCCGCAGTCGTACGCGCCGTCCGCCGGCCAGGAGTCGTCATCGGTCCCTCCCCGCCAGGTGAGCCCGGCCGGCTGGCCGCCCCCGCAGGAGACCCCCCTCCCATGGCCCCCGGGCCAGGCTCCGGCCCCGTGGTCCACCGGGCAGGGCTACGGCCCTCCCCCGGCGGCCACCGGCCGACGCCGCCGCGAGCGCAACCACGTCCTGAGGGCCGTACTGGCGACCGCGCTCGGGCTGGCCCTCGCGGGCGGCGGAGCCTGGTACGCCCTGGCGAACCCGCCGGGGGACAAGAACGCCAAGCCGTACGGGGACGCGATCGGGCTGTCGAAGCCGCTCGCCGACGGGGACTGCGTCGCAACGCAGTGGACCAGTACCCCCTTCGTCGGGGACCCGGAACTGCAGGTCGTGAAATGCCTCAGCGAGGAGACGTACGGGCAGGTGATGGCCGTGTTCGAGGCGGCGTCCGCGCAGGACGCCCGCTCGGCCGGCGCCACCCGGTGCGAGCAGCGCACCGAGGAGACCCGCAGGAAGCTCGCGGACGTCCGCTCGTACGCCGCCGTGCCGACCTCCGACGGCTTCGAGAGGGCTGATCGCCGTGTGGCCTGTCTGGTGCTCGACGCGCGCGGCAAGCCACTGTTCGGGCCGATCGGGAACCGTCGTCCCGCCGGGATGCGATTCATCGACACGGCCACCATGCAGAAGCGGGACTGCCTGGACCGCGTCAACGACAACACCGCCAAACTCGTCTCGTGCCAGGGCCCGCACCAGGAGCAGGTCCTCGATTTCCACCGGATGAGCCCGGACACGACCCTCCCCCAGGCCAGGCGGCGGGCGACCGCGGCCTGCCAGGAGGAGGTACCGCCCAACGACCACGGCTATGACCCGAGCATCTACACGAGCTCGTCCTGGGTGGGCAGGAGCGCCTGGAACTCCGGCACTCATATCGTGGTCTGCACTGCAATTCGCCAAGACGGGGGCACCATGGAGAAGAACGAACCATGAGGAGGGTGTTGCGATGCCCGGTTCCACGAAGACCATGGGAGTGCTCACCGTCGGCGGCCTGGTGATGGTCACGGCCTACACGGTGGCGCTCGGCAGCAGCGGCTGGCTGTGGTTCGGCTGGGTGGTGCTCGGTCTGATCACCCTGGCGATGGTGGCCTCCCGGCCCACCTGAGGCACCGCGCGACGAGTATGGCGAGACCGGTCTCCCGGGAAGCCCTGTAGCTCTTTCCCGGGGGGCTCGTTCGCGGGTCATTCGCGGGCCAGCAGCCCCGCCGAGTGCACGCCCGGCTGGTACTTCGGCAACCGGGCGGTGATTTTCATGCCCGCGCCCGGAGCGGTCTCGATGACGAGGCCGTAGTCGTCCCCGTAGACCTGACGCAGCCGGTCGTCGACGTTCGACAGACCGATGCCGTCCGACGGGTCGGTCTCCCCCGCCAGGATGCGACGCAGCCGGCCGGGGTCCATGCCCGGCCCGTCGTCCTCGATGACGACGAGCGCCTCGGCGCCGGCGTCCTGCGCGGTGATGCTGATACGGCTCTTGTCGACCTTGACCGTGCCGCCCTCCAGGCCGTGCTTCACGGCGTTCTCGACCAGCGGCTGGAGGCAGAGGAAGGGCAGGGTCACCGGCAGCACCTCGGGCGCGATCTGCAGGGTGACCGAGAGCCGGTCGCCGAAGCGCGCCCGGACCAGTGCCAGGTAGTGGTCGATGGCGTGCAGTTCGTCGGCGAGGGTGGTGAAGTCGCCGTGCCTGCGGAACGAGTAGCGGGTGAAGTCGGCGAATTCGAGGAGCAGTTCGCGGGCCCGCTCGGGGTCGGTGCGGACGAACGAGGCGATCACGGCGAGCGAGTTGAAGATGAAGTGCGGGGATATCTGGGCCCGCAGCGCCTTGATCTCGGCCTCGATCAGCCGGGTACGGGACTGGTCGAGGTCGGCGAGTTCCAGCTGGACCGACACCCAGCGGGCGACCTCCCCGGTGGCCCGTACGAGCACGGCGGACTCGCGGGGCGCGCAGGCGACGAGTGCGCCGTACACCCGGTCGTCGACGGTGAGCGGGGCGACGACGGCCCAGCGCAGCGGGCAGTAGGGCTCGTCGCAGACGAGGCGGAAGGCCTCCCCGCGGCCGGTCTCCAGGGGGCCGCCGATCCGTTCCATGATCTGTTCCCGGTGGTGCTCGCCGGCGCCCTCCCAGGCCAGCACGGTCTCCTGGTCGGTGAGGCAGAGCGCGTCGGTGCCGAGCAGGGTGCGCAGCCGTCGCGCGGATTTGCGGGCCGTCTCACCGGTGAGGCCCGCGCGCAGCGGGGGCGCGGCGAGGGACGCGGTGTGCAGGGTCTCGAAGGTGGCGTGCTCGACGGGGGTGCCGAGGCCGCCGGGGCTCGGCGAGTGCGCGGTGCGCCGGCCGAACCAGAATCCGGCCGCCAGCAGCGGCAGCACGGCCACGCAGAGGCCCGCCAGGAATCCGCTCACGCCTTGATCTCCTTGCTCTCCGTGCTCCCCTTGATCTCCGGGCTCCCCTTCGCCTCCGTGCGCACCTGGCCCCCGGCGAGTTCCTCCGGCAGATGGAAGCGGGCGAGGATGGCCGCCGTCCCGGCCGGGACGCGCCGGGGCGTCGCCAGCGACACCAGCACCATGGTGAGGAAGCCCAGGGGCACCGACCACAGCGCGGGCCAGGCGAGCAGCGCGTGCAGTGAGCCCGTCCCGGGGAAACCGGCCATGGTGGCCGCGACCGCGAGGAGCGCCGAGCCGCCGCCGACGAGCATCCCGGCCGCCGCGCCGGGCGGGGTGAGCCGGTGCCACCAGATGCCGAGGACGAGCAGCGGGCAGAACGACGAGGCGGAGACCGCGAAGGCGAGCCCCACGGCGTCGGCGACGGGCAGTCCGCCCACGAGCATGCTCGCCGCGAGCGGCACGATCATGGACAGGACCGTGCCGAGCCGGAAGTGCCGTACGCCCCGGGAGGGCAGCACGTCCTGGGTGAGCACGCCCGCCACGGCCATGGTCAGACCGGACGCGGTGGACAGGAACGCGGCGAAGGCCCCGCCGGCCACCAGTGCGCCGAGCAGGTCCCCGCCGAGTCCGCCGACGACCCGGTCGGGCAGCAGCAGCACGGCGGCGTCCGCGTCCCCTGTCAGGGTCAGCTCGGGGGCGTACAGGCGGCCCAGGGCGCCGTAGAGCGGTGGGATGAGGTAGAAGAAGCCGATCATCATGAGCACGACGACGGTGGTACGGCGGGCGGCCACGCCGTGCGGGCTGGTGTAGAAGCGCACGACGACGTGCGGCAGCCCCATGGTGCCGAGGAAGGTGGCGAGGATCAGCCCGTACGTGGCGTACAGCGGCCGTTCCTCGCGGCCCGCGGCGAGCGAGGTGGACATGCCGCCGTTGTCGCCGCGGTCGGCGACGGGCACGGGGTCGCCCTTGCTGAAGGACAGCCGGGTGCCCCGCTCGATGCGGTGGACGCCCGCGGGCAGCCTGACCTGCCGGTCCTCGTACCGCACGCCGTCGACCGTGCCGTCCGCGGTGACGGTCAGCGGCCCGGCGAGCTTCAGGTCGAGTCCGGCGTCGATGCGTACGACCCGGTGTTCGCGGAACGTGGCCGGTTCGTCGAAGGCGTGGCGCGGTGCCCCGTCGTCCTGCCAGGCGAGGACGAGGAAGAGCGCGGGGACGAGCAGGGCGGTGAGCTTGAGCCAGTACTGGAAGGCCTGGACGAAGGTGATGCTGCGCATACCGCCCGCGGCGACGGTCGCCACCACGACGACCGCGACGATGACACCGCCGAGGGACTTGGACGCGCCGGTGAGCACGTTCAGCGTCAGCCCCGCGCCCTGGAGCTGGGGCAGCAGGTACAGCCAGCCGACCCCGACGACGAAGGCTCCGGCCAGCCGGCGCATGCCCTGCGAGGCGAGCCGCGCCTCGGCGAAGTCCGGCAGCGTGTACGCGCCCGAGCGGCGCAGCGGGGCCGCGACGAAGATCAGCAGGACGAGATAGCCGGCGGTGTAGCCGACCGGGTACCAGAGCATGTCCGGGCCCTGGACGAGGACGAGGCCCGCGATGCCGAGGAAGGAGGCGGCCGAGAGGTACTCGCCGCTGATGGCCGCCGCGTTCAGGCCGGGGCCGACCGTGCGGGAGGCCACGTAGAAGTCGGAGGTGGTGCGGGAGATGCGCAGTCCGAAGGCGCCGACGAAGACGGTCGCGACGACCACGAGGGCGACCGCCGGAACGGCGTAGTTCTCGTTCACGTGCTCAGCGGTCCTCCACGAGACGGACGAAGTCCTTCTCGTTGCGGTCGGCGCGGCGCACGTACCAGCCGGCGAGGAGCACCAGCGGCGGGTAGACGCAGAAGCCGAGCACGATCCATTCGAGGCTCGAACTGTCTCCCAGCACGGTGAACACCAGCGGCAGCGGGCCCACGAAGAGGATGAGTACGGCGAAGACGGTGAGCGCGGCCCGCAGCTGGCTGCGCATCAGGGAGCGGACGTAGGTGTGGCCGAGCGTGGTCTGCTCGTCGATCTCGGTCCGCGGCCGGGAGCGGGACAGCGGACGCGTACGGCGCGGCGGGCCGGTGACGACGACCCGGCGGTCGGTCGGGACACGCCGGTCGGTGGGGTCGTGGGGCACCTGCGCCTCCTCAGCTCGCGGTCCGGCGCATCAGCAGGTCCCGCAGTTCCCGTGCGTGGCGGCGGCTGACCTGGAGTTCGACCGACTCGACCAGGACGCTCACCGTACCCGCGTCCAGGCGGAGTTCGCTGATGTGACCGAGAGCGACGAGATGGCGGCGGTGGATACGGACGAAACCGCGTGAGCGCCAGCGTTCCTCAAGGGTGGACAGGGGGATGCGGACGAGGTGGCTGCCCTGGTCGGTGTGCAGTCGCGCGTAGTCGCCGTGGGCCTCGACATGCGTGATGTCCTCGACGGCGACGAACCGGGTGACCCCGCCGAGCTCGACCGATATGTGGTCCGGGTCGGGCTCGTGCACGGGTATCAGCGGGGCCGCGTCCATCTGCTCCACGGCCCGGCGCACGGCCTCGGCGAGGCGTTCCCTGCGGACCGGTTTCAGGACGTAGTCGACGGCCTTGAGGTCGAAGGCCTGGACGGCGAACCCCTCGTGCGCGGTGACGAACACCACGAGCGGCGGCTTGGCGAACCCGGCGAGCAGCCGTGCCATGTCGAGTCCGTCGAGACCGGGCATATGGATGTCGAGGAAGACGACGTCGATGCCCTCGTCGCCGTCCGGGCCGCTGTCCAGGGCCCGGTTGATCCGCCGCAGCGCGGCCGTGGCGTCGCTCGCGCCCTCGACGCTGCTCACCCGTGGATCGGCGTCCAGCAGATAGAGCAGCTCTTCGAGGGAGGGCGGTTCGTCGTCGACGGCGAGGGCGCGCAGCATGAACCCGGAGTGTAGGAGCAATCCGCGCGCCTGCACATGCGGCGGGCACGGGCGTCGGCGCTGGAACCTCGGCCGGATCGCCGCTGCACCGCCACCGCGTCACTGCCGCATCGCCGCTGGATACAGTGCCCGCATGAGACCCGTGTCCGCGCCCTTCGACGATCTCGACCGGAAGATCGTCACGGCTCTGATGGCGAACGCCCGCACGAGTTTCGCCGAGATCGGCGCGGCGATCGGGCTGTCCGCCACCGCGGTCAAGCGCCGGGCCGACCGGCTGCGCGAGACGGGCGTGATCACGGGGTTCACGGCGACGGTGAAACCGGCCGCGCTGGGCTGGCGCACGGAGGCGTACGTAGAGGTGTACTGCGAGGGCGCGGCGCCGCCGCGGCGGCTCGCGGAAGTGGTGCGCAACCATCCGGAGATCACGGCCGCGATGACGGTGACCGGTGGGGCGGACGCGCTGCTGCATGTACGGGCCCGGGACGTGGAGCACTTCGAGGAGGTGCTTGAGCGGATCCGGGTGGAGCCGTTCATCCGCAAGACGGTCAGCTTCATGGTGCTGTCGCATCTGCTGCCGGAGAGCCCCGAGGCGGGGGCGAGCCAGCCGGCCCCGGAAGCCTGAATCCGCCGTTCCTCCACCCGTTCGGGTCAATCACGCACCGATCGTGCGCCGAACGGCCCCAAGACGCAGCGTTTCTTCGGCAGCGCGCAATTCCCGATTCTTGTCGCGCCGCTCCCCCGCTTTCTACCGTTGAGGCATCCCACCCGACACCTCAGGAAAGCGGAGGAACCCCTCTGTGCCCATGAGTCGTGTGCCGCGCCCCAGGCGGTTCCTGGTCTGCGAACCCAGACACTTCGCCGTGCAGTACGCCATCAATCCCTGGATGCGTGAGGACACGCAGGTCGACGTCGATCTGGCCCGGGGCCAGTGGTCGGAGCTGATCTCCGCCTACCGCGCCCACGGCCACACCGTCGACAGCGTGGAGCCGGTCGCCGGTCTGCCGGACATGGTCTTCGCCGCGAACTCGGCGCTCGTCGTCGCGGGCCGGGTCTTCGGCTCGCTCTTCCACGCGCCGCAGCGCCGCCCGGAGTCGAGCGCGTACGAGACGTGGTTCAAGAGCGCGGGCTTCGACGTCCACCGGCCCGAATCGGTGTGCGAGGGCGAGGGCGACCTGGTGTTCGCCGGCCGCCATCTGCTGGCCGGCACCGGGTTCCGTACGGCACGGTCCGCCCATCACGAGGTGCAGGAGTACTTCGGCGTCCCCACGGTCAGCCTCACGCTGGTCGACCCTCGCTTCTACCACCTCGACACCGCGCTGTTCGTGCTCGACGACGGCCCCGAGGCGAACATCGCGTACTACCCGGAAGCCTTCTCCGCGGGCAGCCGTGAAGTACTCCGCCTGCTCTTCCCGGACGCGGTGGTCGCCACCCGCGAGGACGCCATGGTGTTCGGCCTGAACTCCGTCTCGGACGGCCGCCACGTCTTCATCGCGCCGCGCGCCGAGGCCCTGGCGGGCGAACTGGACCGCCACGGCTATGTCCCCGTCCCCGTCGACCTGTCGGAGTTCCAGAAGGCCGGCGGCGGCATCAAGTGCTGCACACAGGAGATCCGCTCATGACTGTCGCGCCCAGCCGTTCCCTGCGCTCGTCCGCCGAGCTGATCAGCGCCGAGGAGCCCGTCCTCGCGCACAACTACCACCCGCTGCCCGTGGTCGTCGCCCGCGCCGAGGGTGCCTGGGTCGAGGACGTGGAGGGCCGCCGCTACCTCGACATGCTGGCCGGTTACTCGGCGCTCAACTTCGGGCACCGCCACCCGGCCCTGATCGAGGCCGCGCACCGCCAGCTCGACCAGCTGACGCTGACCTCGCGGGCCTTCCACAACGACCGGCTGGCCGGCTTCGCCGAGTCGCTGGCCGCGCTGACCGGCCTGGACATGGTGCTGCCGATGAACACGGGCGCCGAGGCCGTGGAGAGCGCCGTCAAAGTGGCCCGCAAATGGGCGTACGAGGTCAAGGGCGTCCCCGCCGACCGGGCGACGATCATCGTGGCCGCCGACAACTTCCACGGCCGTACGACGACCATCGTCAGCTTCTCCACCGACGAGAGCGCCCGCTCCGGGTTCGGCCCCTTCACACCCGGCTTCCGGGTGGTCCCGTACAACGACCTCGCCGCACTCGAAGCGGCGATCGACGAGACGACCGCGGCCGTGCTGATCGAGCCGATCCAGGGCGAGGCGGGGGTCGTCATTCCGGACGACGGCTATCTGCGGGGTGTGCGCGAGCTGACCACGCGGGCCGGGTGCCTCTTCATCGCCGACGAGATCCAGTCGGGCCTCGGCCGTACGGGCCGCACGCTGGCCGTCGAGCACGAGGACGTCGTCCCGGACGTGGTGCTGCTCGGCAAGGCGCTCGGCGGCGGCATCGTGCCGGTCTCCGCGGTGGTCGCGCGGCGCGAGGTGCTGGGGGTACTGCGGCCGGGCGAGCACGGCTCGACGTTCGGTGGCAACCCGCTGGCCGCGGCGGTCGGCTCCGCCATGGTGGAACTGCTGGAGACGGGCGAGTTCCAGCGCCGGGCACAGGAGGCGGGCGTGCTCCTGCGGGACGGCCTTGCGGCCCTCGTGGGCAAGGGGGTCCGGGGGTTCCGGGCGCGGGGTCTGTGGGCGGGCGTCGACATCGACCCCGCCATCGGGACGGGCCGCGAGATCAGCGAGTCGCTGATGCGCGAGGGAATCCTGGTGAAGGACACCCACGGCTCCACGATCCGGCTGGCACCGCCGCTCACCATCACGGACGAGGACCTGCGCGGGGCCCTGAGCACCCTGGAGGAGGTCCTCAGGAAGGGCGCCTGAGCCGCAGGCTCCCTGGGGGCGCGGGAACGGCGCGGTCTTTCCGCTTTTAGGGGCGCGGGGAACTGCGCGGCCAGCCCCCACCGGCCCGCAGCCGACGCACGACCGCCCCGCCCCGCCCCCTGGGATGGGGGACCGCGGGTCGAATGCCCGGTGCGGCCCGGTGGGGGCCGTTCGCGCAGTTCCCCGCGCCCCTAACGGGGCCGGTGGCGGGCCGGGACCTCAGACGCCCCTGTCGGGGCCGTGGTGGGCCGGGGCTCTAGAGGCGCCCACGAAGCGGGGTCAGGGCTTCAGGAGGGTCTTGACCATTCCGTCCTCCTTCGCCTGGAACATCGCGTACGCCTTAGGCGCGTCCTCCAGCGGCATGGAGTGCGTCTTGAACGTGTCCACGCCGAGCGGATCCGCGTCCGTCAGCAACGGCAGGATCTCGTCCACCCAGCGCCACACGTTCGCCTGCCCCATCCGCACCTGGATCTGCTTGTCGAACATCGTCAGCAGCGGCATCGGGCTGACGGCGCCGCCATAGACCCCGGAGATGGACAGCGTGCCGCCCCGCCGCACCAGCTCGATGCCGGCGTACAGCGCGCCCAGCCGGTCGATCCCGGCCTTCTCCATCATCGGCTGCGCCACCACGTCGGGCAGCAGCCCGGTGACCCATTGGGCCGCCTTGGCGAACGGCGTACCGTGCGCCTCCATACCGACGGCGTCGATGACCGCGTCGGTCCCGCGCCCGTCGGTGAGGTCCCGGACGGCCGCCGTCAGGTCCTTGCCGTCCATGCGGGCGTCGAAGCACGTGACCCCGTGGGCACTGGCACGGGTGAGGCGCTCCTTGACCAGGTCCACCCCGATGACCAGACCGGCGCCGCGCTGCTGGGCGATCCGCGTGGTCATGTCGCCGATGGGCCCGAGCCCCAGCACGGTGACACTGCCGCCCGGCGGGATCGCCGCGTACTCCACCGCCTGCCAGGCCGTGGGCAGGACGTCCGACAGATAGACGAACCGGTCGTCCGGCGGCCCCTCCGGCACCTTGATGGGCAGCTTGTTGCCGAACGGCACCCGCAGGAACTCCGCCTGCCCGCCCGGCACCTGCCCGTACAGCTTGGTGTATCCGAACAGGGAGGCGCCGCTGCCGCGCTCGCGGACCTGGGTCGTCTCGCACTGCGACTGGAGCCCCTGGTCGCACATGTAGCAGTCGCGGCAGGAGACGTTGAAGGGGATGACCACCCGGTCACCGGGGGCGAAGGCGGTGACGTCCGGTCCGACCTCCTCCACGATGCCCATCGGCTCGTGGCCGAGGATGTCGCCGGAGTCGATGAAGGGCCCGAAGAGTTCGTACAGGTGGAGGTCGGAACCACAGAGGCCGGTGGAGGTGATCCTGACGATGATGTCGTCGGGCTTCTCGATGCGCGGATCCGGGACGGTCTCCACCCGGACGTCCCGCTTGCCCTGCCAGGTCAGTGCGCGCATGGTATGGCTCCTCCAGCGATCGTGATCGTGGTCCGCTGCCACCGCCCGAGTCCCCTTTCTCCGCATTCCGACACTCCGACACACCGGGCGCGGGGAGAGTGACTGTTCCCCGGTGCGGGTACCCGGGCCGGGCGCGGCCTCCGCTTTTCGAACGGCCGGCGCCGGGACGCGGTGAACGAAAGGGAACGTCACGTGGGGAACGCCCTCGCCAGGGAGGCCACCGCCGTAGGGCGTTCGGTGCGCAGATGCTTCACCGAGTCCGGGCCCGAGCGCGACACGGCGGTCCAGTCCCTGAAGGCGGCGGGCGCCGCTCTGCTGGCCTGGGCCCTCGCCGGCTGGTGGTGGAACGCGCCGATGGCACTTCTGGCACCGTGGACCGCGCTGTTCCTGGTGCAGAGCACCGTCTACCGGTCGCTGCTGAACGCCGTGCAGCAGGTCGTGGTGGTCGTGACCGGCACCCTGCTCGCCACCGGCGCCCTCGCGCTGACCCATGACACGATGGCCGCGATGGCGCTGGCCCTGCCGTTGACCGTGCTGCTCGGCAATTACGCGCGGCTCGGCACCCAGGGCCTCTACGCGCCGACGGCCGCGCTGTTCGTCCTCGCCTACGGCTCCTACAGCGGCTTCGACATACTGCATCGCCTGCTGGAGACCCTGCTCGGAGCGGCCATCGGGATCGCCGTGAACGCGAGTGTCCTGCCGCCGGTCCACTCCGGCCGCGTCCACCACCTGCGCGCCCGACTGCCGCGGGACTGCGCCGACTTGCTGCACGAGGTCGCCGACGGCGTCGAGACGTCGTACGACCAGGAACGGGCCCGCTCCTGGTACGACAGCGCGGTGCGGCTGGCCGACGTGGTGACGGAGCTGCGGACCGCGCGCCGGTGGTCGGACGAGAGCCACCGCTTCAACCCGGGGCGCAGACTGCGCCGTTCGGCCGCCGTACCGCCGCCGCCCGTCGAGTGGGACTTCACCTGGGACCGGATCACCGAGCACATCAGGGCGATCACGCGGTCGCTGTCCGAGGCGGCCGCACTCCCGGAGTCCGCACTCGGCGTACCGGGGATCCTGTCGCCGGTGCTGCGGGCGGCCGGTGACGTCCTCGACTGCCGGGACGGCACGGCCGACGCACACCGCCGGGCCCGCGAGGCACTCAAGGCGGCCGTCGCGGCCCACGACCGGCTGGCCTCGGCCCTCTCGGACGGCCGCCGGGCCGCGGCGCCCGCACTCGGTGCTCTGACCGCGGACACCGAGCGGCTGCTGGACGACCTGACCACGGTGGTCGGCTCATGGGACGACGAGTCCGCACGGACCGACACCCCACGGAGCGACACCTCAAGGACTGACACCTCAGGGACTGACGCCTCACGGAGCGGCACCTCACGGGGCGACACCTCAGGGGGCGGCCGGTGGGCGGGCCGGCGCTGAGGGCGCGGGATCCGTCGGGAACGAGCCACCCGCCGCGTCGGCGGGTGGTGCGGCTGGGGCACACCGGTCCAGCATGAGTCCGATCAGGGACGGTTACACGGGCCGAGGCCTGCACTTACACTGGCGTCCCGCAGCACACCTGTTTGACCAGCCAGGACCTGTCCGGTCGATCCGGCGAAGCGAGGAGCGACCCGTTGTTCTACTACGTTCTCAAGTACGTGATCCTGGGCCCGCTGTTGCGGCTGGTCTTCCGGCCCCGGATCGAGGGTCTGGAGCACGTACCGGCGACGGGCGCGGCCATCGTCGCGGGCAATCACCTGTCGTTCTCGGACCATTTCCTGATGCCCGCGATCCTCAAGCGGCGCATCACGTTCCTCGCCAAGGCCGAGTACTTCACGGGCCCCGGCATCAAGGGACGGCTGACGGCGTTCTTCTTCCGCAGCGCCGGGCAGATCCCGGTGGACCGCTCCGGCAAGGAGGCGGGCAAGGCGGCGATCCGTGAGGGGCTCGGCGTCCTGAGCAAGGACGAACTGCTCGGCATCTACCCGGAGGGGACCCGCTCGCACGACGGCCGCCTCTACAAGGGCAAGGTGGGCGTCGCGGTGATGGCGCTCAGGGCCGAGGTCCCCGTCATCCCGTGCGCGATGATCGGCACTTTCGAGGCCCAGCCCCCCGGCCGGAAGATCCCCAAGGTCCACCCGGTGGCGATCCGCTTCGGGGAACCCCTCGACTTCTCCCGTTACGCGGGCATGGAGAACGAGAAGGCGATCCTGCGCGCCATCACCGACGAGATCATGTACGCGATCCTCACCCTCTCCGAGCAGGAGTACGTGGACCGGTACGCGGCCGACGTGAAGGCGGAGGAGGCCGCCGAGAAGGCGAAGTCCCGCAAGTTCCCGCGCCTGCCGCAGCGTTGACGGGTAGCGGGTGCGGGTGCCGGTGCCCCTGAGGGGGCGAGGACGCAGCGAGCCTCCAGGGGCGCGGGGAACTGCGCCGCCAGCCACGACGCACCCGCACCTGCTCCGCCGATGGCCGGCCCGGCGCTCTGCCGCCAGCTAATCGACTGGGTACCAGCGCGGCGTGCGCCCTACGGTCGCCCCATGACACGACGAGCTGTGGTGATCGGGGCGACGGGACAGATCGGGCGGGCCGCCGTGGGCGCGCTGGCCGGGGACGGCTGGGAGGTGACGGCTCTCTCTCGGGGCGGCGGACGCGACGAGGACTGGCCGGACGAGGTACACACCGCCCGAGTCGACCGCTCCGACGACTCGGCCCTGGCCGCCGCGGTCGGCGACGGCTGCGACGTACTGGTGGACATGGTGGCCTACGGGCCGGAGCACGCACGGCAGTTGACCGCGCTGGCCCCTCGCGTCGGATCGGCCGTGGTCATCTCCAGCGTGTCGGTGTACGAGGACGACAAGGGCCGTGGCTTCGACTCGCAGGCCGAACCGGACGGCTTCCCCCGCTACCCGGTGCCCCTGCCGGAGGACCAGCGCACGGTCACGCTCGGCGAGTCCTCGTACAGCACCCGCAAGGCGGGGCTTGAGCGCGCGCTCCTCGCCGTCGCGGACCGGTTGCCCGCCACGCTGCTGCGGGCGGGCGCCGTGCACGGGCCGCACTGCCGTACGCCGCGTGAGCTGTACTTCGTCAAACGCAATCTGGACGGCCGTGACCGGCGGGTCCTCGCCTTCGGGGGCGCGAGCCGCTTCCATCCCGTCAGCGTCCGCACCGTCGCGGAGCTGGTCCGGCTGGCCGCCGCGCGTCCGGGCACCCGCGTCCTGAACGCCGTGGACCCCGACGCGCCCACGGTGGCGGAGATCGCCGGGGCGATCGACGCCGTGATGGGGGCCGCGCCCGAGACCGTCCTGGTCGACGGGCCGCCTCCCGTCCCGGGCGTGGGCGACACCCCGTGGTCGGTGCCGCATCCGGTGATCTGTGACATGACGGCGGCGGAGCGGGAGCTGGGGTACCGGCCCGTGACGCGGTATGCCGACCGGCTGCCGGAGACGGTCGCCTGGATCGAGCGCCGGCTGGCCGGACACCGGAGGAACGGCGGGGACTGGCGGGAGGCGTACCCGAAGATGTACGCGACGTACGGCGACCTCTTCGACTACGCGGCCGAGGACGCCTGGCTGGCGGGACGGTCCGCCTGAGGCCCAGGACGTGGAGGCCCAGGACGTGGAAGGGGCGCGGCCGGTGAACACGGCCGCCCCCCTCCATCTGTGTCGTTACCGGCCGCTACGGCTTGGGTGTGGCGTGCGGGGTGCACGTCACGTCGGCCGCGCCGACCTTGCCGGTGAGCAGGTAGGTGTCCACCTTCTCGTTGATGCACGGGTTGGCCAGCCCCGTCACGCCGTGCGAGCCCGCGTCCTTCTCGGTGATCAGACGGGAACCCTTGAAGCGCTTGTGCAGCTCGACGGCGCCCTCGTACGGAGTGGCGGCGTCACGCGTGGACTGCACGATCAGGACGGGCGGCAGGCCCTTGCCGGTCTTCACGTTCACCGGGGTCTGCTGCTTGGCGGGCCAGGTCGCGCACGGCAGGTTCAGCCAGGCGTTGGCCCACGTCATGAACGGGTAGTTCTTGTGCAGCTTGCTGTTGTCGCGGTCCCACTTCTTCCAGCTGGTGGGCCACTTGGCGTCGGTGCACTCGACGGCCGTGTAGACGGCGTTGCCGTTCTCCGACGCGATGTTGCCGGCGGTGTCGGTCAGGTCCGGCGCGGCGGCGTCGACGAGCGCCTGGGTGTCACCGGCGACGTACTTGCTGAAGACGGTCGCGACCGGCACCCACGACGAGTCGTAGTAGGGCGCGCTCTGGAAGAAGCCGATGAGCTCGGCCGGGCCGACGACCCCGCCGATGGGGTTCTTCTTGGCGGTGGCGCGCAGCTTCAGCCACTGGTCCTGGACCTCGGCGCGCGTGTCGCCGAGGTGGAAGGCCGCGTCGTTCTTGGCGACCCAGTCCTGCCAGTCCTTCCAGCGCATCTCGAAGGCGACGTCCTGGTCGAGGTTGGCCTCGTACCAGATCTTCTCGCGCGACGGGTTGACGACGCTGTCCGCGATCATGCGGCGCACGTGGTTCGGGTAGAGCGTGCCGTAGACGGCGGCGATGTACGTGCCGTACGAGACGCCCAGGAAGTTGAGCTTCTTCTCGCCGAGCGCGGCCCGGATGACGTCCAGGTCGCGGACGGTGTTCGGGGTCGTCATCTGCGGCAGCATCTCGCCGCTGCGCTCGGCGCAGCCGTCCGCGTACTCGGCGGCGAGCTTGCGCTGGGCGCGCTTGTCGGCCTCGGAGTCGGGCACCGGGTCCGCCTTGGGCGCTTTCACGAACTCCTGCGGGTCGATGCAGGAGATGGGCGC
The DNA here is from genome assembly GCF_003024195.1 of Streptomyces dioscori. Classification (GTDB taxonomy): domain Bacteria; phylum Actinomycetota; class Actinomycetes; order Streptomycetales; family Streptomycetaceae; genus Streptomyces; species Streptomyces dioscori. The sequence goes on along the minus strand of NZ_KZ679046.1, from coordinate 204,681 downwards.
CGAGTGGCCGACTCCGCGCGGGTCGAAGCCCACGAAGTCGTACGCCTTCGAGGTGTTCACCCACAGCGGGTTCTTGTTGGTGACGCGGGTCGGGAAGCGCAGTCCGGAGCCGCCGGGGCCGCCCGGGTTGTAGACGAGGGCGCCCTGGCGCTCCGCCTTGGTGCCCGTGTTGCCGATGCGGTCGAGGGCGAGCTTGATCTTCTTGCCGTTGGGCTTCGCGTAGTCGAGCGGCACGGTGACCCAGCCGCACTGGATGGGCTTCGCGATGCCCCAGTCCGCCGGACAGTCCTGCCAGTCGATGCCGGCCTTCGCGGCGCGGGCGGCGGCGATCTCGGCGCCGCGCGTCTGGCTGACGTGGCTGTTCTGACCGTGGCGGGATTCCGCGTTGGCCGTCGGAGCCGCGACGGCGCCGGCTATGAGTGTCGCGGTGACGAGCGCTCCGGCCGAGCCGAACGCCGTCACCTTTCTCATACCTCTCAAGAGAGTTCTCCCCCTACTGTCGTCGTGGTCAGTACGGGGGATCCTTTCGGCTGTGAGGTACCTGAGAACAGGGGCAATGTGTCTTTTTTGCCAATCCGATAACCGGAACAACTCTGTCCGTTGAGCGGTGACGTTCGTTTCGCCGGTGCTTCAGCCCGTGCCGCGGTCCAGTTCACGCAGGGCCTCGTCGAGGGTGCGGCGCAGCTGGAGCGCGTCGGCGGCGACGGCGGTCACCAGGGCGCCCGGCCCGGCGAGCGGGGTGAGCGCGGCGTACTCCCCCAGCGACCGCGGCTCGACCGGCCGCGTCACATACTCCGGCCGTACGACGAGCAGCTGGCCGAGTGCGCGATGCCCCCCGAGCACGGCGGGCCCGTCCCATCCGCCGGGCGCGCCGGGTCCGCAGGAGAGCTCCTGGTCGAACAGCGGCCGTCCGTCGAGCAGGACGGTGAGCCGACTGCTGAGCCGTCCGGGCTCCTCACCGGCCCGCCCGAGCACCTGCTCCTCGCGCAGAGTGAGCCGAGCCCCGGCCGCAAGCTCGACCCGGGTGGCGACGCGCAGATCACTCCCGTTGGCGGAGATCAACTGCTCGGGCAGCCAGCGCAGTTCACCCCCGTCGTCCACCTTCAGGCGTACGTCGTACCGCGCTTCCCCCTTCGCCTGCCCCGGCAGTGCGATGGTGGCGGCGGCCGACCCGACGTGCAGGCGTGCCCCTTCGGCGACCTCGGCCGTCACGGTGAAGTGGTCACCGCCCAGCGGCCCGCTCATCGCGCCGACCAGCATGACGCGGGCCTCGGAACCGCTCGCCCGCGTCCGCCGCAGGGCGAGCGGGCCCCCGCTCTCCAGGGTGGGCAGCGCGGTCCCGCCCCGCCCGTCCGGCCGGGCACCGATCCGCGCGGCGGCCCGCACCCCGGACGCCCCGGAGGTCACGCCGCCCACGCGGCGAGCCGCGCCCGCACCCAGTCGGCGACGGCCTCGACCCCGTCCCCGCCCTCGGCGCGCAACGACTGGAAGACGACGGGCAGTTCGCCCCGCTGAGCCTTGGCGTCGGCGGCCATCCGTCCGAGATCCGATCCGACGTACGGGGCGAGATCGGTCTTGTTCACCACGAGCAGGTCGGCCGTGGTGACCCCGGGCCCGCCCTTGCGCGGGATGTCGTCCCCGCCCGCGACATCGATCACGAAGATCTGCGCGTCGACGAGCCCCTTGGAGAAGGTCGCCGTCAGATTGTCGCCCCCCGACTCCACGAGGATCAGCTCCAGCGGCCCGACCTCGTCCTCCAGGTCCTCGACGGCTTCGAGGTTCGCGGAGATGTCGTCCCGGATCGCCGTGTGCGGGCAGGCCCCGGTCTCGACGGCGGTGATCCGCTCGGGCGGCAGCACGGCTTCCCGCAACAGGAACTCGGCATCCTCCCGCGTATAGATGTCGTTCGTGACCACGGCCAAGGACCACTCGTCGCGCAGGGCCCGGCACAACGCGGCCACGGTAGCGGTCTTCCCGGACCCCACGGGCCCCCCGAGCCCGATCCGCAGAGCCCGCCGCCGCCCATCGGCCCGATGAGCATCGGCACTGACGGCGACGGGCCCGTCATGGGTATGACCTTGATCAAGATGCATGACTACGACTCCAACTCCATTTATTGCCCACCAACCCACTCACTGATCTTTCAGCCCCTCCCGCCCCTTTCAGCACGCCGCGACCCTTCGCCCGTCCGCGACCCTTCCAGCCCGTCCGCGCCCCTTCCAGCCCGTCCGGCGTTTGAGGACGAGCGCGAAGCGCGATACGGGGGGGGCGAGGGGGCGCAGCCCCCATGCAGTGACGGGAAGGGTAGGGGCGGCGGGGGCGAAACCCCCTAGGACGCGAACAACCGCACAGCCCAAGCAGCATGCGCCTCCGCCCCGATCTCCAACAGCGGAGCACCCCCCGCCGGCAACACCCCCACCCCACCCTCAACCGCACACCGCGCCCCCTCGACGGCCCGCTGGGCCACCACATCGAGCTCAGGAGCCAACCCCGCCAACACCCCCGTCGCATCGAACGGATCAAGACTCAACAACCGCACCACCGCACTCGCCGGCCCACTGACACACTCGTACAAGGAGCAGTACGCCGCGTCGTCCGCCCCGAGCCCGGCGGCCCGCGCGACCACCCCGAGCACCACCGGCTGATGGGCGCCCTTGGGGAACCGCCCGGCCAGCGCGTCGAGTTCGGCGGACGGCCAGGTCGCCCGCCCGGCCCGCATCAGCTGCCGCCCGAGCTTGCGCGCGGCGATCCTCAACGCGGGCGACGGCGTACGAGCGTCCGCGGCCCCGTCGAGTTCCACCGGGTCGACCCCGAGCGCCGCAGCCGCGGCGAGCGAGGCGGACACCAGCCCGGCCGTGTGCAATCGCCCCCGGCAGAACTCCTCCAGGTCCGCGGCCCCGGTGATCCGGCCCGCCTTGACCGCCGCCTCGGCCCCGCCGGAGTGGGCATGCCCTCCGGCGGGAAACCGGCCGTCGGCCAGGACGAGCAACGCAGCACGCGACATGACGAGCCTCGGATCGCTAGATCACCAAAAGGTGGAACCGGCCCTGGTGCACCATGGCCTCAGGACACGACCTCAGAACTTGACCTCAGAACTGAGCCTCAGAACTGAGCCTCAGAACAGGAAATACCGCTGAGCCATCGGCAGTTCGGCCGCGGGCGTCGCCTCCACCAGCTCCCCGTCGATGGTGACGGCGAAGCTGTCGGGATCGACCCGCACCTGCGGCCGGGCATCGTTCTCGCGCATGTCCGCCTTGGTCACCCCGCGCGTCGACTCGATCGGCACGAACCGCTTGCCGAGTCCGAGCCGCTCGGGCAGCCCGTCCTCGATGGCGATCGGCGCCACGAAGTTGAACGAGTTGGCCGCGGGAGCCCGGCCGATCGCGCCGAACATGGGCCGCGGCAGGATCGGCTGAGGCGTGGGGATGGACGCGTTGGCGTCGCCCATCTGCGCGTACGCGATCTGCCCGCCCTTGACGACGAGATGCGGCTTGACGCCGAAGAACGCGGGCTCCCACAGCACGAGGTCGGCGAGCTTGCCGGTCTCGACGGAGCCGATCTCGCGGGCGAGACCCTGGGCGACGGCCGGGTTGATCGTGTACTTGGCGACATAGCGACGTACGCGGTGGTTGTCCGCGCGCCCGTCCCCCGGCAGTGCGCCCCGGCGCCGTTTCATGACGTGGGCGGTCTGCCAGGTCCGCATGATGACCTCGCCGACGCGCCCCATGGCCTGGGCGTCGGAGGAGATGATCGAGATCGCGCCGAGGTCGTGCAGGATGTCCTCGGCGCCGATCGTGGTGGGCCGGATACGGGACTCCGCGAACGCCAGGTCCTCCGGGACGGCGGCGTTCAGGTGGTGGCAGACCATCAGCATGTCGAGGTGTTCCTCGGCGGTGTTGACGGTGTAGGGCCGGGTCGGGTTGGTCGAACTGGGCAGCACGTGCGCCTCGGAGACCACGGTCATGATGTCCGGCGCGTGCCCGCCTCCGGCGCCCTCCGTGTGGTACGCGTGGATCGTGCGCCCCGCGATGGCGGCGAGCGTGTCGGCGACGAACCCGGCCTCGTTGAGGGTGTCCGTGTGGATGGCGATCTGCGCGCCGGTGCGGTCCGCGACGGTGAGCGCGGCGTCGATGACGGCGGGCGTGGAGCCCCAGTCCTCATGGAGCTTGAGGCCGAGCGCGCCGCCCCGCAGCTGGGACAGCATCGCCTCCTCGGAAACGGTGTTGCCTTTCCCCAGCAGTCCGAAGTTGAGCGGGTACTGCTCCATCGCCGCCAGCATCCGGGCGAGGTGCCAGGGCCCGGGGGTGACGGTGGTGGCCTTGGACCCCTCGGCGGGCCCGGTGCCGCCGCCGACGAGGGTCGTGATGCCGGAGGCCAGCGCCTCGTCGGCGATCTGCGGGCAGATCAGGTGCACATGGGCGTCGATGGCACCGGCCGTGAGAATACGGCCGTTGCCCGCGATGATCTCGGTCTCCGGGCCGATGACCAGGTCCGGGTGCACCCCGTCCATGGTGTCGGGGTTGCCGGCCTTGCCGATGCCGGTGATCCGGCCGTCGCGGATGCCCACGTCGGCCTTGACGATCCCCCAGTGGTCGACGATCACCGCGCCCGTGACGACGGTGTCCGGGGTGCCTTCGGCGCGCGTCGCGCGTGCCTGCCCCATGGACTCCCGGATGACCTTGCCGCCGCCGAACACGGCCTCGTCGCCCGCGCGTCCGGGCCCGCCGGAACGGTCCTCCTCGATCTCGATCAGGAGGTCGGTGTCGGCGAGCCGGATCCGGTCGCCCGTGGTGGGCCCGAACAGGTCGGAGTAGGCGGCACGCGAGATCTCAGGCATCGAGGGCTCCTCCGGTCTCGCCGCGCAGACCCGGCACGACACGGGCGCCGGCGATCGGCACGAGTTCGACCTCGACGGGGATGCCGGGCTCGAAGCGCACGGCGGTGCCGGCGGCGACGTTGAGCCGCTTGCCGTGCGCGGCGGCGCGGTCGAAGTCGAGACCGGGGTTGGCCTCGGCGAAGTGGTAGTGGGAACCGACCTGGACGGGCCGGTCGGCGGCGTTCAGGACGGTGAGCCGGGTGACCGCGAGGCCTTCGTTGAAGGCGACGGGGCCCTCGGCGAACAAGAACTCTCCGGGAATCATGGCTGCCGCTGCTCCCCCGTCAGACGATCGGGTCATGGACGGTGACGAGTTTGGTGCCGTCGGGGAAGGTCGCCTCGACCTGTACGTCGTGGATCATCTCGGGGATGCCCTCCATGACGTCCTCGCGGGTGAGGATCTTGCGTCCGGAGGCCATGAGTTCGGCCACGGTACGGCCGTCCCTGGCTCCTTCGAGGATGTGCGAGGTGATCAACGCGACGGACTCGGGATGGTTCAGCTTCAACCCCCGGGCCCGGCGCTTCTCGGCCACGTCGGCGGCCACATGAATGAGCAGCCTCTCCTGCTCGTGCGGCGTCAGTTGCACGGCTTCCCACCTCACAGTCCTCACGCCGGACCGTGCGGGGCCCGACTGCCGCAGCCACCAAAACCCCAGGTGACATGGTGGTGCAGGCTAGTTCCGCAGAGTTTCAAACACGTTAACCGCCACGCGCACCCGGCCCCGCGTCCCTGGGGCGCGTCCCTGGGGCGCGGGGAACGCCGCAGTCTCTTGCCTTTGGGGGCGCGAGGAACGGCGCAGTCTTTTGTCTTCAGGGGCGCGGGGAACGGCGCAGTCTTTTGTCTTCAGGGGCGCGGGGAACGGCGCAATCTTTCAGGGGCGCGGGGAACGGCGCGACTACCCCGGCGCCCGCACACTCATCAACGCCCGCAACCCATCCTGCAAAACCTCCGCAGGCGCGGTACCGAACAGCGCCTGCTGCGCAGCAAACCCCTGCGCCGCAGCAATGAGCGTCCGCGCAACATGCTCCGCAGGAATATCCGCCCGCATCACCCCCGCCTCCTGATACCCCTCCACCACCTTCACCCACGCATCACGCACCGACCCGAACCCCTCCCGCAGCAACGCCGACAGCTCACCGTCGCGGAGGGTCTCCGTCCAGACCTGCACCATCAGCCGGGGGAAGGATGCCTCCCCGTCCCAGGTCAGACCGTGCTTTCCCGGACCGCCCAGGCCGAGCACCTGGGTCATGACCAGCCCCACCAGTACGTCGGGCATCGGCGGCGGCGTGTGCCGGGCGGCTTCCTCGAAGGCCTCACGGACGCCCCCGAGGACTTCGGTGACGATCGCCGCGATCAGCTCGTCCTTCCCGCTGAAGTAGCGGTAGACGGCCCCGGCCGAGAGGTTCACCTCCTTCAGCACGTCCTGCATCGACGTGGCGTGGAACCCGTTGCGGGCGAAGCAGCGGGCCGCGCCGTCGAGGATCTGGCGGCGACGGGCGTCGAGGTGTTCCTGGGATACGCGAGCCATGACCAAAAACTAAAACGAACATTCCTTCTTGACAAGCCCGAGCACCGGCGAGACAGTGAACCCACAGCTAAAACGAACGATCCTTCTTTTTAACTCACCCCACCCGAATCGAGGGAAGAATCATGTCCGCCACGTCCGCTACGTCCGCATCTGGACCGACACCCACGCCCACGCCCACACCCACCGCACCGGTGACGCCGACGCCGGACGCGTCGGCACCCCACCCCACCCCGCAGCCCTCGCGCCGCCGGCACATCGCTGCCGTCGTCCTGCTGATCCCGGTCCTGGCGGCCCTCGCCCTGTGGGCCTTCGCCTGGCCAGCGGCGCGTACGGCTCCCCACGATCTGCCGCTCGGCGTGGCGGGCCCGGCGACCGCTACCGCCCAGGTGCAGAAGCAACTCGAAGCTCACGAGGGCGCGTTCGAGATCCACCGCTACGCGGACGAGGCCGCCGCCCGCGACGCCATCGAGGCCCGGACCGTATACGGCGCGGTCGTCGTCACCGAGCAGGGCCCCAAGCTGCTCACGGCCTCGGCGGCAAGCCCGCTCGTGGCGCAGTCGCTCCAGCAGGCCGTGGCCCAACGGGCGGACGGCGCCCCGATGCAGACCGTCGACGTCGTTCCCGGCTCGGCGGACGACCCGCGAGGCTCGGTCCTGACGTCCAGCGTGATGCCCATGACGCTCGCCGGTATCGCCGCGGGAGCGGTGGTGACCCTGCTGGGTCTGCGCGGCCGGCGCGCGGTCGCCGCGCTGGTCGGCGCGGCCGCGGTGGTGGGTACGGTGGCCGCGCTCATCGCGGGCAGCTGGCTCGGGGCGTTCACCGGGAGCTGGTGGCCCGAGGCGGGCGCGCTGGCGCTCTCGACACTGGCCGTGAGCGGCGCGGTGGCGGGGCTCGCGGCGTTGCTCGGCACGCCGGGGATCGGGCTTGGCGCGTTCGTGGTGATGATGATCGGCAATCCGTTCTCCGGGGCGAGTTCGGCGCCCGAGATGCTGCCCGCGCCGGCCGGCGTGATCGGCCAGTGGCTGCCGCCGGGGGCCGGGGCCTCGCTGCTGCGCTCGGTCTCCTTCTTCGACGGGGCGGCGGCGGCCGGGCCGGCGCTGACGTTGGCGTGGTGGGCGGCGCTGGGGCTGGGGGCGGTGCTGCTGGGCAGCGCGCTGAAGCGCCGCGCGGTGTCTGGGCGGGGGTCGGCGCGGACGCCTTGACGCCCCACCCCACGAACCGACCGTGCACCCCCGCAGTAGCGGACGGGGGTGCACGGTCTTTTGCTTCGAGTGCGGACCGGTGGGGGCTGGTGGCGCAGTTCCCCGCGCCCCTGGGCGAGTGAGGGCCTGGGCAGCCCGACAAGCTCGCCCGCCTGACCCTCCAACGCCGGGTGCGGGCCCGTGGGGGCCGGCCGCGCAGTTCCCCGCGCCCCCGGGCGAGTCACGGCCAGGCAGCCCGACAACTTCACCCGCCTGACCCTCCGACGCCGGGTGCGGGCCCGTGGGGGCCGGCCGCGCAGTTCCCCGCGCCCCCGGGCGAGTCACGGCCAGGCAGCCCGACAACTTCACCCGCCTGACCCTCCAACGCCGGGTGCGGGCCCGTGGGGGCCGGCCGCGCAGTTCCCCGCGCCCCTGGGCGAGTCACGGCCAGGCAGCCGGACAAGTTCGGCCGCTTGCGCTTCGATGCCGGGTGCGGGCCCGTGGGGGCTGGTGGCGCAGTTCCCCGCGCCCCTGGGGTAGTGACGGTGCGGGCAGTCCGTCGACCGCGGCGGCATAGCCGGCGGAGTGACGGCCGGAGCGTCCCGTCGGCCAGAGGCCGGCGGACTCGACATCCGCCGCCAGCCCCCACCCACCTCAGGGGCGCGGGGAACTGCGCGACCAGCCCCCACCGGGCCCGCACCCGACGACGGACCCCGGACACCCCGTCAGGGACCCGCGCACCCCAACGTCCCGCCTACGACACCCCCGGCCCCCGATGCTCCGCCGTGATCCCGAATCGCTGTCGGTCGCCGGACCCGGGCGCGGGCGCGGGCCGGACCCCGGACACCGCGCTGATCACCTGCTCGTCCCCCACCGCGTCGAGCTTCTCAAGTCGTTCCAGGTCAGCCGCCGAGACCAGCGCGACGAGCGGCTTTCCGTGCCGCGTCACGACGACGCGTTCCGCGCCGTACACCACGCGGTTGATCAGGTCGGCGAGTTCAGCCCTGGCTTGCGTCACCGGAATCTCGTAGGCCATGCTCCCCATCATAACGTCATGTACGTCCTGTACATTTTTTACAGGACCTCTCCCGGAGGAGGCGTGTGTCGTGACCCGCTCAACACCCCGACCGTCCGCCCGACCGTCCGCCCGCCACGTCCTGCCCGAGTTCACCGAGCGCACCAGTTCGGGGACGCGGACCATGGACCCGTACTCCAAGCTCCTCGAAGAGCGGATCGTGTTTCTCGGGACGCCGATCGACGACACGTCCGCGAACGACGTGATGGCCCAGTTCATGCACCTTGAGTACCAGGCACCCGACCGGGACATCTCGCTCTACATCAACTCCCCCGGCGGCTCCTTCAGCGCGATGGCCGCCGTCTACGACACGATGCGGTTCGTCAGCTGCGAGGTGGAGACGATCTGCCTCGGGCAGGCCGCGTCGGCCGCCGCGGTACTGCTGGCCGCGGGCACACCGGGCAAGCGGTACGCGCTGCCGGGCGCCCGCGTCCTCATCCATCAGCCGTACCTGTCCGAGCCGGTCCAGGGGCAGGCGTCCGACCTGGCCATCCAGGCGGACGAACTGCTGCGCACCCGCGCCCGGATGGAGGAAATGCTCGCCCTGCACACGGGGCGGAGCCGGGAGCGTATCGGCGCGGACATCGAGCGGGACAAGATCCTCGACGCCCGCCAGGCGCTGGAGTACGGGCTGATCGACAGGATCGTCCCGAGCCGCAAGGCAGCCCTCGGCGCGTCCGACGACGTATCAGGCACGTCCGGCACCCCCGGCGTGGGGTGATCCGTCGATGCTCCCACCCGAGTTGCCCCCGCTGCCGGCCCTGACGCGGGCCGAGGCCGAGCTGATCGACCGCTATCTGGAGGTGGTCGACCTGCTCGGCCGGATCAACCCGGCCCGCTCCGGCGACACCTACCGCGGACTGCGCGCGGCCCAGGCCCTGGTCGGCAGGGCCACCGCGCTGCGCGACGCCCTGACCCTGATGCACCAGCGGGGCGAACACGAACTGCATGCCGCAACCCTTGCCCGGGCCCTGCGCGTCCTCGACGGTGAGCGCAGGGCGGGCCGGATCGCCCTGCCGCCCGGCTCCGACACCTGACGTACACCCATCGGTCCGGGCTCACTCAGGCATTTGACGAGGCGTCCGCACCAGAGTTGAAACGGACCAGAAGAAGTACCCCCGGTTGGCGTAGTCGGGGCTGCTCCCGCAGGCCCCCGGGAGTTGCGCAACGTGCGTACGTCCGAGGCGGAATCAACCATTCCGGTGCTGGTGCGGGGGTCCTTGAGGCCCTCGACGCCCACCCGTAGAAAGGGCTGTCCACCCGAACGGGTGAGTGGTGAGTAAGCCCACAAATCGCCGATTCCGCTCGGCTTTTGGGACATCAGTGCGTCAAGATCCCTGCGACGACAAGCCCCCGCCAGAAGCGGCGGGGCGGTCCGGGCGGACGCCGAGTCCTGCCGCTGCCCGGATGACCGGTCGACAGAAGTGCATCGGCAGGAGTGGAGGACCCAAGCATGACGGGCCGCCGGAGAGATCCGAGTGGCCCTTGGGGTGAAGCCGCAGCTGCGGCCGGGCAACTTCGCCAGCCCGAATCCGACAGGTCATCCTTCACAGGCGGCTGACGAAGGGTTGCGCATGACTGCGCTCAATCGTGTCCCGTCGCTGTTCAGCAGGGCCGGTACCGCATCGGTCCTCACCATTGCCGCCGTAGGCGGCGGCATAGTGGCCCCTGGCTTCGCGTCCGACGCGGAAGCGGCCACCCCCGCGACGAAGGCACTCAAGGTGGCGGCCTCCAAGAAGGGTTCCCCGTACAAGTACGGGGCCACGGGGCCCAAGCGCTTCGACTGCTCCGGCCTCACGCTGTACTCGTTCAAGAAGGCGGGCAAGAAGCTGCCCCGCACGGCTGCGGCCCAGTACAACAAGACGAACCACGTCTCCTCCTCGAACCGCAAGCAGGGGGACCTGGTCTTCTTCCACTCGGGCCGGAACGTCTACCACGTGGGCATCTACGCCGGGAAGGGACGGATCTGGCACTCCCCGAAGACCGGGGACGTGGTGAAGCTCCAGAAGATCTGGACCAAGAGCGTCTGGTACGGCCGGGTCAGGTGATCCGCCCACGGGGTGGCCGTGGCGATCGCCACGGCCACCCCGTGAGGGACCCGGCCCGACACCTGTGAGGGATCCGCCCGACGCCCGTGAGGGGATCCGACCCGACGCCCGTACGGGATCCGGCCCGACACCCGTGAGTGGCCAGGGCCTCACGCGTGATTTCGGCCGTCGAATGGTTACTCGTTCACTCATGACCGCTCCGCACCACCACGAGGAGCGCAACGAGACCCGTCTTGAGCGCGCCGACCGGAACTTCCTCGAACTCCTTCAGGAGCTCCGGGTCACCCAGACAGGCATCCAGATCCTCTTCGCCTTCCTGCTGACCCTCGCCTTCACCCCGCGGTTCCCGTCCCTCGACACCGTGCAGCGCACCACGTACGTCGTCACCCTGCTGCTCTCGGTCTTGGCGGCCGCGCTCTTCACGGCCCCCGCCGCCCTGCACCGCAGGCTCTTCCAGCAGGGCGCCAAGCCCCTGGTGGTCAATGCCTCGTCCCGGCTCGCGCAGCTCGGTCTGGCCGCCCTCGCGCTCGCTCTCACCGGCTCCGTACTGCTCGTCGTGGACGTTGCGGTGGACCGGACCGAGGGGATCGTGGCCGGGGCGACCACGCTGCTCCTGTGCGTCGGGCTGTGGGAGGTCCTGCCGTATCTGCTGAAGCGGGCCGCGGACAAGGCTCCGGACGACTAAAGGGCTTCTCCGGACGGGCGCTCCTCCGAACATTGGGAACGTTGTCTGCGTGCGGGCTCGCCGCGGCTGGGCGCGCAGTTCCCCGCGCCCCTTCAGGGCCCTACTCGGCGCGCACCGGCTGTGCGGGGGCCGTCCAGGGGAGCATGATCGACACCGTCTTTCCGCCCTCGCTGGTGGGGCGGACCGTGAGCTTGCCGCCGGACTCCGCGGTCAGCCAGCGGATGATCACCATGCCCCGGCCGTTGTCCTGCTGAACAGCCGCCGGCAGCCGTTTCGGGAAGCGCGGGTGGCTGTCGGTCACACCGATGCGCAGTTGTTCGTCACGGTCGAGTTCGATGTCCACCGTAAAGGTGGGTGACAGTCCGAAGGTGTGCTGTACCGCGTTCGTGGTGAGTTCGGAGACGATGAGCCGAACCGTGTCGGCGGTCTCCGAGTCGGCCGGTAGTCCCCATTCCGCCAGTACGTCGGTGACATACGTACGGGCGGCGGAGACCGAGGCGGGATCGCTCGGCAGAGTGACGGATGCTTCCTGGTGGTCTGCCATGCGACGTCGTCCCTTTCCCACGGGACCGGGGTCCGACCGAAGCGGATGACTTCGAGTCGGTCCCGGACTGGTGCTTGCGCCAGAGTGCCACTACCTCGGCGTTCGTGGTGCCGATCCACCAAGATATGCATATATCTGTCGCTCGAAGCGGTGAACTCTGCGACCGTCGACCGTATTTGGGCGGGCGGCTGGTTTGTCCTCTACCGTCGGCGTGACGCCGGGCGCTATAGCGCTTGCGCGACGGTCGGAAGGAGACGGCCATGCAGTACGGCCCCGCGGTGCGCCGACGTAAGCTCGGCGCCGAACTGCGTGCCCTGCGTGCCCGCGCGGGCCTCACGAGCGGTGAGGCGGCGCGCCTCGTGGGCTGGCACCAGTCGAAGGTGAGCCGGATCGAGACCGGCCGCAGCGGGGTCAAGCCCGCGGACGTACGGCGGCTCCTGGACGCGTACGACGTCCGGGACCCGGAGCTGTACGAGTTGCTGGTCGTGCTGGCGGGCGCGGACGGCGACGGCCGGCACCACTGGTGGCACGCCTACCGGGGCCTTCTGCCGTCGACGTACAGCGATTTCATCAGCCTTGAGGCGCAGGCGGGCGCGATGCGCACGCTGGAGAACTCCGTGGTTCCGGGCCTCCTGCAGACACCGGAGTACGCCCGCGCGGTGACACGGGCCGCCCTGGACGGGGTGCCCGACGGCAAGATCGACGCCCTGGTCGAGATGCTGGTGAAGGTGCGTCTCGCGCGCCAGGCGGTGCTGCGTTCGAACAAACCGCTCCGGCTGAGTGCCGTTCTGGATGAGGCGGTGCTGCGGCGGACCGTCGGTGGACCGGAGGTCATGGCACGGCAGTTGGACCGGCTGCGGGAGGCCGCGCACCTCCCTCACGTGCGGATTCAGGTGCTGCCCTTCGGAGTTGGGGCTCACATCGGAGTCACAGGCCCCTTTGTTATTTTTTCGTTTACGAACAGATCTGATCTGGATGTGGTTGTTCTCGACCACTTGACGAGTAGCCTTTATCTCGAACAGAGAGAGGACCTCCAGTCGTACGAGGAGGCCTTCAACTCCCTTCAGGGCCAGGCCCTTTCGCCCGAGGACACGTTGGATTTCATCGCCGGTGTAGCTGACGGCGCATAAGGAGGCACCATGCCCGCCACGCCTCGGTACGTACCTTCCAGCACCCATCCCAGCGCTCATCTGCACGGTGTGCGGTGGCAGCGCAGCAGCCGCAGCACAGGAATGAACAACTGCGTCGAGACGGCCCGGCCGGACTTCGGCCCGTGGGCCGGGCTGCTCGCGGTGCGCGACTCCAAGAACGCGTCGGGGCCCGCCCTCCTCTTCGCCCCCGCCGCCTGGGAAGGCTTTATCGGCGCGCTTCGATGATCACGCCGACAGCCCGGTCGACCTGCCCGTCGGTGAGATCCGCGCGGGCCGTGAGCCGCAGCCGTGAGATGCCGTCCGGCACCGACGGGGGACGGAAGCAGCCGACGGCCAGACCCGCCGCACGGCACTCCGCGGCCCAGCGCAGCGCCTGCTCCGGGGAGGGGGCGCGTACGGAGACGACGGCGGCGTCGGGCCGTACGGCTTCGAGACCCTCGGCCGTCAGGCGCTCGTAGAGGGCGGTGGCGACGGCACGCGCGCGTGCGGCCCTTTCCGGTTCCCCGCGCAGCAGACGCAGGGCCGCCAGGGCCGCGCCCGCCGCCGCGGGGGCCAGTCCCGTGTCGAAGATGAAGGTGCGGGCCGCGTTCACCAGATGCTCGATGACGTGGGCCGGTCCGAGGACGGCGCCGCCCTGGCTGCCGAGCGACTTCGACAGGGTGACGGTGGTGACGACGTCGGGCGCGCCCGCGAGTCCCGCCGCCCACGCGGCGCCCCGCCCGCCGTCGCCGATGACGCCGAGACCGTGCGCGTCGTCCAGCACCAGCGCCGCGCCCGGCCTGCCGGACTGCCCCGCTTCCCCCGCGTCCCGGCAGGCCGCGGCCAGGGCCGTCAGCGGGGCCGCGTCGCCGTCCACCGAGAAGACCGTGTCGGAGACGACGATCGCGGGCCCGGTCCGCGTGTCCAGCGCCTTGCGGACGGCGTCCGGGTCGGCGTGGGCGACGACCTGCGTGGTGCCGCGCGCGAGCCGGCAGCCGTCGATCAGCGAGGCGTGGTTGCCCGCGTCGGAGACGATGAGCGAGCCGTGCGGCGCCAGCGCGGTGACGGCGGCGAGGTTGGCCGCGTAGCCGGAGGAGAAGACGAGGGCGGACTCGAAGCCGCAGAACTCGGCCAGTTCGTGTTCGAGTTCCGCGTGCAGCTCCGTGGAGCCGCTGACGAGCCGGGAGCCGGTGGCACCGCCGCCCCAGGTCCGGGCGGCCCGCGCGGCGCCCTCCGTGACCTCGGGGTGCCGGGCCAGGCCCAGATAGTCGTTCCCGGCGAGGTCGAGGAGCGCGGAGTCCGCGGGGCGCGGGCGCAGGGTGCGGACGAGTCCGGCCTTGGAGCGCGCTCGCGCCTGCTCGTCGATCCACTCGAACGGCGATCGCGCCATGTGCCCTCCGGCCATGAGATGGGGTGTGGGTGCGGGTGTCCCATGGGGCCCCGACACACGACTTTCCGCCCGGCCGTCCCCACTGTCCTGTGCAGACAACGCACAGCTGCCTTTTGTAGGCAACGCACAGACCCTAGCGGGATCACCAGCCGCCCATGATGTGGCAATACCCACACGTCGAACCGTCTCTGTTGTCCGGTCCCTCCTTGGCCCGGCACGGTCGGATAGGCCAGGATCGGATCTCATGGACCTGCTGAACACGCTGCTGGACAAGGGGCTTCGGCGCGAGCTGCCGACCCGCGACGAGGCCCTGGCCGTGCTGGCCACCTCCGACGACGAACTCCTCGATGTGGTGGCCGCGGCCGGCAAGGTACGCCGCCAGTGGTTCGGCCGACGGGTGAAGCTCAACTACCTCGTCAACCTCAAGTCGGGTCTGTGCCCCGAGGACTGCTCCTACTGCTCGCAGCGGCTCGGCTCGAAGGCCGAGATCCTCAAGTACACCTGGCTGAAGCCCGACCAGGCCTCCGAGGCCGCGGCGGCCGGGCTGGCGGGCGGCGCCAAGCGGGTGTGCCTGGTGGCGAGCGGACGCGGTCCCACCGACCGTGACGTCGACCGGGTCTCGGACACCATCAAGGCGATCAAGGACCAGAACGAGGGCGTCGAGGTGTGCGCGTGCCTCGGACTCCTCTCGGACGGCCAGGCCGAGCGGCTGCGCGACGCGGGGGCGGACGCCTACAACCACAACCTCAACACGTCCGAGGGGACGTACGGGGACATCACCACCACCCACACGTACGCCGACCGCGTGGACACGGTCCGCAGGGCGCACGCGGCGGGTCTGTCCGCCTGCTCCGGTCTGATCGCGGGCATGGGCGAGAGCGACGAGGACCTCGTCGACGTCGTCTACGCGCTGCGGGCCCTCGACCCGGACTCGGTCCCGGTCAACTTCCTGATCCCCTTCGAGGGCACCCCGCTCGCCAAGGAGTGGAACCTCACCCCGCAGCGGTGTCTGCGCATCCTCGCGATGGTCCGGTTCGTCTGCCCGGACGTCGAGGTGCGCATCGCGGGCGGGCGCGAGGTCCATCTCCGTACGATGCAGCCCCTCGCCCTGCACCTCGCCAACTCGATCTTCCTCGGCGACTACCTCACCAGTGAGGGCCAGGCGGGCAAGGCGGACCTGGACATGATCGCGGACGCCGGTTTCGAGGTGGAGGGCACGGGCGAGGTGACGCTCCCGGAGCACCGGGCCACCGCGCACGCCGGCTGCGGCTCGCACACTGACACCGAGGCCGGTACGGGGTGCGGTTCGCACGGGGGCGGCGGTTGCGGACCCTGCGGCTCGACCGCACAGGAGACGGCTCCCGAGGAGCTGGTCCAGGAGGCCGTGCGGAACTCCGAGGCGCGTACGGACCTGGTCTCGGTACGCCGTCGGGGCGCCGGAACGGATCTCGCACCCAATGCCTGATCTGCCCCCGTCCCCCGGCCCTGCCGTGCGTGAGCTGCTCGAACTCGACCGGCGGCACGTCTGGCACCCGTACGGACCGATGCCCGGTCGGCAGGAACCGCTCGTCGTGGAGTCGGCGAGCGGGGTGCGGCTGCGGTTGGCCGACGACGGTGGCGGTGGGGGTGGCGACGAGCTGATCGACGGCATGTCGTCCTGGTGGTCCGCGATCCACGGCTACAACCACCCGGCCCTCAACGAGGCGGCCCGCGACCAGCTCGGCCGGATGAGCCATGTGATGTTCGGCGGGCTCACGCACGAACCGGCCGTGCGACTGGCGAAGCGCCTTGTCGACATGTCTCCGGAAGGACTTGAGCACGTCTTCCTGGCCGACTCCGGCTCCGTGTCCGTCGAGGTCGCCGTCAAGATGTGCCTCCAGCACTGGCGTTCGCTCGGCCGCCCCGGCAAGCAGCGACTGCTGACCTGGCGCGGCGGCTATCACGGCGACACCTGGCAGCCGATGTCGGTGTGCGACCCCGAGGGCGGGATGCACGAGCTGTGGCAGGGCGTGCTCCAGCGCCAGGTCTTCGCCGACGCGCCACCGGTCGCGTACGAGGAGGCGTACGCCGATCACTTGCGTGCGCTGATCGAACGGCACGCGGACGAGCTGGCAGCGGTGATCGTCGAGCCGGTGGTGCAGGGCGCGGGCGGGATGCGGTTCCACTCCCCCGCGTATCTGCGGGTGCTGCGCGAGGCGTGCGACGCCCACGACGTGCTGCTCGTGTTCGACGAGATCGCGACGGGCTTCGGGCGCACCGGGGCGCTGTTCGCGGCGGACCACGCGGGCGTGACGCCGGACGTGATGTGCGTCGGCAAGGCGCTGACCGGCGGGTATCTGACGATGGCGGCGACGCTGTGCACCTCGCGGGTCGCGGAAGGCATCTCGCGGGGCGAGGTGCCGGTACTCGCCCACGGCCCGACCTTCATGGGCAACCCCCTCGCCGCCGCCGTGGCGTGTGCCTCGATCGACCTCCTCCTCGGCCAGGACTGGCAGACCGAGGTCAAACGGATCGAGACGGGGCTGCGGGACGGGCTGGCGCCGGCGGCGGAACTGCCCGGCGTCCGGGACGTACGCGTCCTCGGTGCCATCGGGGTCGTGCAGCTGGACCACGAGATCGACATGGCGGCGGCGACCCGGGCGGCGGTGCGCGAAGGCGTGTGGCTGCGTCCCTTCCGGGACCTCGTCTACACGATGCCGCCGTACGTCACCGGTGACGCCGATCTGGCGCGGATCACGGCCGCCGCGTGCGCGGCGGCGCGAGAGGGCTGAGATGACGGTACTGGTGATCACGGGGACCGGCACGGAGGTCGGGAAGACCGTCGCCACGGCCGCGGTGGCCGCGGCGGCCGTCGCGGCCGGGCGGTCGGTGGCCGTACTCAAGCCCGCGCAGACAGGTGTGCTGCCGGGCGAACCCGGCGATGCCGAGGAAGTGGCGCGGCTCGCCGGTGCGGTCACGGCCGTCGAACTCGCCCGCTATCCCGAGCCGTTGGCGCCCGGAACGGCCGCCCGGCGGGCCGGTCTCGCGCCGGTGCGGCCCGAACAGGTGGCGGAGGCCGCGGCCGAGCTGGCCACCGAGCACGACCTCGTGCTGGTGGAAGGGGCGGGCGGGCTGCTCGTCCGGTTCGACGACGCGGGCGGGACGCTCGCGGACGCCGCGCGGCTGTTGGGGGCCCCTGTGGTGGTGGTTGCCTCCGCCGGGCTCGGAACGCTCAACACGACGGAGCTGACCGCGCGGGAACTTCGTTCCCGGGGGCTCGATCTGCTCGGTGTGGTCATCGGCAGCTGGCCGGACGAACCGGATCTGGCGTCGCGATGCAACGTCCTCGATCTTCCTGTCGTGGCGGGTGCGCCGTTGCTGGGCGCGTTGCCGGAGGGGGTTGGGCGGGGGCCGGCTGCGGAGTTCCCCGGGGCGGTGGGGAGTTGGCTGGGGCCGGGGCTGGGCGGTACGTGGGACGCGGACGTGTTCGCGGCCGCGCACGCGGGGGCCGTCTGAGCGGGATGGGCTCGGGCCGGTGGTGGGGTGCGGGCCGTGTGTGGCCGACCGCGCAGTTCCCCGCGCCCCTGAAGGACCGGGCTGGGCGCCACGTTCCTGTGCGGCCCAAAGCCAAAAGATTGCGCCGTTCCCCGCGCCCCTAAGAGCAAAGACAAAAGATCGCGCCGTTCCCCGCGCCCCTAAAAGCCAAAGACGAAAAGACTGCGCCGTTCCCCGCGCCCCTGAGTGGGACGGGGCGCAGCCCCTCCCCGAGGGGCGCGGGGAACTGCGCGGCCCACCCCCACCGGCCCGCAGACGAACGCGGTTTTCAGGGGCGCGGGGAACGGCGCGAGCAACCCCCACCGGCCCGCAGACGAACGCGGTTTTCAGGGGCGCGGGGAACGGCGCGAGCAACCCCCACCGGCCCGCGGACGAACGACGTCTTCAGGGGCGCGGGGAACTGCGCGAACGGCCCCACCGGCCCGCGGTCGGTGCGTTCACTCCTCCGGGGTCAGGAGTCTCACCAGTTCGATCCGGGATCGTATGCCCAGGCGGTTGAAGACCCCGCGCAGGTGATGGTCGATGGTCCGCGGACTGAGCAGCAGCCGAGCAGCGATCTCCCGGTTGGTCGCCCCCTCCGCCGCCATCCGCGCCACCGTGAGCTGCTGCGCGGTCAGCAGACCGGCCATGCCCGCTGAGCCGGCCGAAGACCGGACAGGCGCACCCAGCGCCCGCAACTCCGCCCGCGCCTGAGCCGCACAGTGCGGCGCCCCGAAGTGTTCGAAGGCCTCCAGCGCACTGTGCAGCCGGTCCCGCGCCTCCGTCCGCCGCCGCAGCCGCCGCAGCGCACCGCCGAACAGCAGCTCCGTACGGGCCCGTTCGAAGTCCCGGGTGCCGCCCGCGTGGAGGTCGAGAGCCGTCCGGTAGTGGTCGGCGGCCTCGTGCCCGGTCGTCAGCAGGGCCCGGCAGCGGGCGCTCAGCGCGAGGTCGTCCGCGCTGCGCACGACATGGGCCCAGCGGTCGTAGTCGGCGTGGGCGCTGCGCGCGACGCGCGTGTCGCCGGTGCGGACGGCGGCCTCCACGTAGTGCGGGGTGGCGAGATGGCGGACGGCCCGGTGCCCGTGCCCGGGGCCGAATCCGGCGAGCGCGCGCAGCCGGGACGCGGCTGCCGCGTAACGGCCCGTGCCGAGGTCGAGGAAGGCGAGCGCCCACAGGGCCAGCGCGGCGGGCAGCCCGAGGCCGTGCTCCAGGGCGTGCGCGCGGGCCATCTCGGCGCGCGCCCGGCAGAGTTCCTCGTCCCCGGCGACGGCCGCGAACATGGCGAGGGCCGCCTGGAGGTGGCAGGCGCCGTTGTCCTGCCCGGTGGCGTACGCCTGTCGCAGGGCCTCCAGCGTGGCGGCCCCGGCGGATCGCGGGCGTCCCGTCCAGAACTCGGCGTACGCCCGGAACTCCATGGCCTGCGGAACGGTCGCGGGCTCGCCCAGGGCGCGGGCCGAGGCGGCGGCCCGGACGGCCGCGGACGCCGCGCGGGTGTGGTCGCCGAGGAGCAGCGCGGCGATGGAGGAGTGGATCAGCGCGGTGGGGTCGCCGCCGGGTCCGCAGCGTCCGGCGGCCGCTCGCAGCAGGTCGCGGGCGTCCTCGTACCGGCCTTCGAACGCCGCGGTCAGTCCGCCGAGCGTGCCGGGCACGGCGATGCCGAGCCGGGCGGCGACGGCGGCGGCCTCCCGGCAGCGGCGCAGGTCACCGGTGTAGATGGCGGCTTCGGTGGCACGTGCCACCAGGTGCGCTGCAGTGCCGGCGTCCCGTTCCCCGTCACGTTGTCCACCGCGCGTCCCGTCACGTTGCCCGCCGCCCGTCCCGTCACGTTCCCCGCCGCGCGCCGCGCCCCGCTCCGCCGCCGTGAGCAGCGCGTCGAACGCCTCCGTGGCGTTCTCCGCGCGTAGAGCGAGCACTCCGCTCAGGCCGTCGACGTCGACGTCTCCGTGGGCGGCCAGGCGGCGGGCCCGGTCGCCGTCGCCGGAGCGCCAGGCGTCGGCGGCGGCCCGGGCCAGCAGGCGCGGGCGTTCGCGCGGGTCCGGGGTCAGGGCTGCCGCCCGTTCGAGGAGCCCGCAGGCCAGGGCGTGTTCGCCGGCGGCGCGCGCTTCGTGGGCCGAGGCGCGCAGTTCCGCCGCGAGGCGCCGGCTGGGGCCGAGCGCGGCGGCGGCCCGGTGCCAGGACCGCCGGGGCGCCTCGCCCTCGCCGCGCAGGACCCGGGCGAGCAGGCGGTGCGTCTCGCGCCGGTCGACGGCGGACGCCGTCTCGTAGGCGGCGATACGGGTCCAGGGGTCCCGGAACACGACACCCTCGGAGGTCGTACGGGCGAGCCCGGCCGCCTCTGCGTCGTCGAGGGGACCGGTGTCCAACCGGGCGGCGGCGAGCGCCCGTTGGTAGGCGCGCGCGGCGAACGGGTGCTGGTCGGCGGCGGCGATCAGGAGCAGGCGCCGGGTGGCCGGGGCGAGCGAGCGGAGTTCGGGGCGGCGGGCGCGCAGCAGGCCCGGTACCGCACCGACGAGGTCCGCCGGAAGCGGGTCCAGACCGGCGCGTTGGCGCTCGCCGAGGACGGCCGCGAGTTCCGCCGCGGCGAGGGGATCACCGTGCGCGGCGCACAGCACCCTGACCCGGACGCCCTCGGACAACGGCGTTCGCGTGGGGGGCCGCGAGGCGTTGTCCGGTTGTTGCGGGACGTTCATCAGGGGCGGTGGCGAAGGGTGCGGGAGAGGCGGGGGGTTCACCGAGGTCACCACGCCAGTTACGTTACTGGCGAGTTAAGTGGTGCGTAAAGACCGGCGATTACACCGATGCGGCGCGCGTAGACCCCACCGGACACTCCTGCCGAACCCACCCCCGTCAGGAGGCGTCATGACCCGCCGCATTCGCACTGCCGGCACGGTCTTCGCAGCCGCGCTCGCGTCGCTGCTCATGTTCCTGTTCCTGCCCGCTTCCCCGGCCCACGCGGCACCCACAATCCCGTCGTCTTCGTACACGGACTCAGCAGTTCGTCGAGCAGCTGGGACGACTGGGTCGCCGACTTCGAGGCCGACGGCTACACGAGTGCCGAGCTCCACTCCTGGTCGTACGACTGGGGCCGGTCGAACGTCACGACCGCCCAGCAACTGGCCACCGCTGAGATGTACACGGGCAGTTCGTTCCTGACGTCGCTCAACACGGGGGACGAGACACCCGGCGGTGTCTCCTACGCCAGTTACTGGTCGAACTGCGACGACGCCCTGACCCCCGACACCAGCGCGATCCTCAGCGGCGCCACCAATGTAGAGGTCGGATGCGTCTCGCACACCGACATGAACAACGACTACGGCGTCTATGAGCAGGTGCGGGACTTCATCGCCTGACGTCCCACGCGTGCGTCCGCGTCCGTCCCGTGGCCCCGCCCGACCGGGGCCGCGGGGCAGGCACCGGGCGTCCGCGGGGCGGGCCGCGGCGGCAATGCGCGGTGACGGACGGGTGAGCGCGGTCCTTCGGGGGGACAATCGCGGTAGGTCCACGCCCCAGGGGGAGGCCTCATGCGATCGCGCGGCTCCAGCACCGCCCAGACCGGCGCGCTGTCCACGACTCCGGTGCACCATCCGCTGTTCGCCCGCTTCTACGCCCGGCTCAGCGTGGCTGCGGAGCCGACGATCGGTGTCCACCGCGAGGAACTGCTCGCCGGACTCTCCGGCCGGGTCATCGAGATCGGCGCGGGCAACGGACTGAACTTCGCCCACTATCCGAGCACGGTCTCGGAGGTCGTCGCGATCGAACCCGAGCGCCGGCTGCGGCAGCTGGCCGTGACCGCGGCGCTCCGTTCCGACGTACCCGTCGACGTGGTGCCGGGGGTCGCGGAGGCCCTGCCGGTCAAGAGCGAGGCGTTCGACGGGGCCGTGGTCTCCCTGGTGCTGTGCAGCGTACGAGATCTGCCGCGGGCCCTGGCCGAGATCCACCGCGTGCTGCGTCCGGGCGGTGAGCTGCGCTTCTTCGAGCACGGCAGTGGCGGTGGCCGGGCGATGGCGGCCGGCCAGCGCCTCCTCGACCGTACGGTGTGGCCCCCGCTGTTCGGCGGCTGCCATGTGGGCCGGGACCCGGTCGGCGCGATCCGGGACGCGGGGTACGAACTCGGCCCTCACCGGCGGCTGCTGGTGCCCGAGAGGGGGCCGCGCACGCCCAGCTCGTACTGCGTGCTGGGCACCGCTCGCCGCCCGTCCGCCTCCTGAAACCATGTCCCGGCGGATAGGGCTCAAAGAGTCCACTGGCGCAGCTCGCGCGCGATGTCCTGGACCGTGGCCTCGCCCGTCTTGACCAGTCTGGCCAGGTCGCGGACCTGCTCGGGCGAGGTGACGACCTTCAGGCCGCTGGCGACGAGGTAGGCGTACGCGACGGCCATCGCGTACATCGCGTTGGAGCGCTCCAGCGCCGGGACGTGCAGCAGCACCTGGAGCAGTGCGGCGGCACGGGCGTGCGGGCTGTCGTACACGGGGACGCCGAAGATCTCGGCCTCGTGGCGGCCGACCGCGGCGACGAGGGCACCCCAGTCGACGACCTGCGGGTCCCCCGGTGTCTTGTGCTCGGCGACCATGAGGAGCCAGGCGAGGTCGACTCTGATGTTCAGTGGTTCGTTCAAGGGCTCAGCGATGACCTTCCCGGTCCGCACCCCGGTCCGTACCCCGGTTCGCGCTCCGGTCCGCCGCCCGGTCCGTGCCGAACTCCTCGGTGAAGACGGACTCGTACTGCTTCATGAAGTCGGCGGCGGCCTCGACGAAGGTGTGGCCGGCTTCCCCGGTGTCCTGTCTGACCAATTCCTCGATGTAGCGGTTGACGCTCACCCCGCGGGCCAGGGCGCGTTCACGCGCGGCCCGGGCGGTGCCCTCGTCCACGCGCACGTTCAGCTGGGTCTTAGCCATGCTTCGAAGCTAGCGCCGAAACGCTAGCAAGGGCAAGAGGGGCCGAGGGTGGCCGATCCTCCGGGCACCCCTTAAGGGTGCCCCTTACATGGACCCTGAGAGGACCGACCTGCGGCGGAGAACACCCGGCACTTCGGGGGGATACCGGGTGTGCCCCGTATCACACTAGGCTCGCCCGCGGACACCGGAGTCCGACCACGGGGAGGCGGCCTTGTCCACAGCAGCTGCGGAGCACGCCCTCGGGCGCACGGGCGCCGAGGAGTCGGCGGCCCGTGCCCGAGGTCTGACGAAGGCGTACGGGTCGGGTGAGACGGCCGTGCTCGCCCTCGACTCGGTCGACGTGGACATCGCGCGGGGCCGCTTCACGGCGGTCATGGGTCCCTCGGGATCCGGGAAGTCCACCCTGATGCACTGCCTGGCGGGGCTGGACTCCGTCTCGGCCGGCCAGGTGTGGCTGGGCGACACCGAGATCACCGGGCTCAAGGACCGCGAGCTGACCCGGCTGCGGCGGGACCGTATCGGCTTCATGTTCCAGTCGTTCAACCTGATCCCGACGCTGAACGCGGCGGAGAACATCACCCTGCCGATGGACATCGCGGGCCAGAAGCCCGACGAGAAGTGGCTGAACCAGGTCATCGACCAGCTGGGTCTGCGCGACCGCCTCAAGCACCGGCCCGCGCAACTCTCCGGCGGTCAGCAGCAGCGGGTGGCCTGCGCCAGGGCGCTCGCCTCGCGTCCCGAGCTGATCTTCGCGGACGAGCCGACCGGGAACCTCGACTCGCGCGCCGGCCTGGAGGTGCTCGGCTTCCTGCGGGACGCCGTCGACGAGCTGGGCCAGACCGTGGTCATGGTCACCCACGATCCCGGCGCGGCGGCCCACGCCGACCTGGTCCTCTTCCTCGGGGACGGGCGGATCGTGGACGAGATGGCCCGGCCGACGGCGGACGCGGTACTGGAGCGCATGAAGAGGTTCGACACGATCCGCGGGGCCTCGGAGTCCGAGGGGGACTCCGGGCCCGGCCTCGATTCCGGGCGCGGGTCGGAGCCCGAGCGCGGGTCCGATTCCGGGCGCGGGTCCGAGCCCGAGCGCGGGTCCGAGCCCGAGCGTAGGTCCGAGCCCGAGCGTAGGTCCGAGCCCGAGCGCGTATCCGACCCCTCCTCCGGATCCGACCGTACGAGCGTCCCCGAACAGGGCGGCGACCAGAGCAGCGACCACAAGAGCGTTCCAGACCAGGGCATCGCCCCCGACAGGGACTGAGGCAGGCCGTCGTGCTGAAGGCGACACTCCGGAGTTTCCTCGCCCACAAGGGCCGGCTGCTGCTCTCGGCGCTGGCCGTCGTCCTGTCCGTGGCGTTCGTCGCGGGCAGCCTCATCTTCTCGGACACCGTCAGCCGGACCTTCGACCGGCTCTTCGCGTCCACCTCGGCCGACGTCACCCTGAGCCCTAAGGAGGATCTGGAGTCCCAGATACCCTCCGGGGCCGTCGAGACGGTGCCCACGAGCCTCGTGGACCGCATCTCGAAGATCGACGGGGTCGCCCTCGCCCGGCCGGACGTCTCCGTCGAGAACGTCACCGTCGTCGACAAGGACAACGAGTCGGTGGGCCCGACCACGGGCGCGCCCACCATCGCCGCCGACTGGTACGTCACCGACCGCAGCCCCGTGAAACTGACCTCGGGGCACGCCCCCCGCGGCCCCGGCGAGGCACTCATCGACGCGGACACCGCCGACAAGAAGAACGTGGGCATCGGTGATCCGCTGACGGTGATCGCGCAGCCGGGGTCGTTCAAGGTGGAGGTCGTCGGCATCGCGACCTTCAAGACCACCAACCCGGGCGCCGCACTCGTCTTCGTCGACCCGGCCGTCGCGCCGGACAAGCTGCTGGGCCGGGACGGGGTCGCCACCAGCATCCAGGTGGACGCGGACCAGGGAGTGACCGACGCCCAGCTCAAGCGGCGTATCGCCACCGAACTCGGTTCGGGCAGGTACGAGTTGGAGACCGCGGACGAGCAGGCCGATTCGGCCGCTTCCCAGCTCGGCGGATTCCTCGACGTGATCAAGTACGTGATGCTCGGCTTCGCGGGTATCGCGGTGCTGGTCGGGGTCTTCCTGATCGTCAACACCTTCTCCATGCTGATCGCTCAACGCACCCGCGAACTGGGCCTGTTGCGCGCGCTCGGCGCCGACCGGCGGCAGGTGCGCCGGTCCGTGCTCACGGAGGCGGTCCTGCTCGGCCTGGTGGGCTCGACGCTCGGCCTTGCCACCGGCATCGCCCTCGCCTACGGGCTGATCAAGCTCATGAGTGTGTTCGGCATGAACCTGAAGACCACCGAGATGGTCGTCGGGTGGGGGACGCCCGTGGCGGCGTACGTCGTCGGGGTGGGCGTCACATTCGTCGCGGCGTACCTGCCGGCCCGCCGGGCGGCCACGGTGTCGCCGATGGCCGCGCTGGCGGACGCCGAGATCGCCGGCGTGGGGCGGCCGTTGCGGGTACGGGCCGTCGTGGGCGCGATCGTCGGCGCACTGGGCGCCGCCGCCCTCGTGGGCTGCGCGACCTCCACGGAGACCTCGTCCGCCGCCTCGCTGCTGGGCCTCGGTGTCGTCCTCACCCTCGTCGCGACGGTGATCGCGGGGCCGCTGCTCGTCCGTCCGGTGATCCGGGTCCTCGGCGGATTCTTCCCCGCCGTGTTCGGTTCGGTCGGCCGGATGAGCCAGCGCAACGCGCTGCGCAACCCGCGTCGCACGGGCGCCACCGCCGCCGCCCTGATGGTGGGCCTCGCCCTCGTCGGCGGAATGTCCGTGGCGAGCGCGTCCATGACCAAGTCCTTCGACGAGCAGATCGACAAGACGCTGGGCGCCGACTTCGTGGTGCAGAACGCCAACTTCATGCCGTTCCCGCAGGAGATCACCGAGAAGGTGATGGCCACGGAGGGTGCGGGGCTCGTCGTACGGCAGCGGTTCGCGCCGGTCGCCGTCCGGCTGCCGGACGGCAAGCGCGTCGAGACGACCGCGTCCGGCTACGACCCGGACCTCGACGACGTCGCCCGCATCACCTACGCCGAGGGGGACACGGCCGCGGCGCTCGCGGACGGGAACATCGCGATGGACGCCGGCTTCGCCGAGGACCACGACGTGCGGGTCGGCAGCACGATCCCCGTCGAGTTCCCCGGCGGACGGAAGACGGAGCTGAAGGTCGCCGCGCTGACCGACCAGGACGCCGCGGAGGGCTTCGGCACACAGGGCGGGCTCTTCCTGGGCTTCGCCACCGTCGAGAAGTTCGTGCCGGGCGGCCAGGACTCCGCGCTGTACGTGAACGCGGCCTCCGGCACCTCCGACGGCGCCCTGCGCGCCGCCCTGGACAAGACGCTCGACCCGTATCCGCAGGTGCAGGTACGTGACCTGGCGGACTACAAGAAGCTGATCCACGACCAGATCGCCGTGCTGCTGTACCTCGTGTACGCGCTGCTGGGGCTCGCGATCGTCATCGCGGTGCTCGGCGTGGTCAACACCCTCGCCCTGTCCGTCGTGGAGCGCACCCGCGAGATCGGGCTGCTGCGCGCGATCGGTCTCGGCCGCCGGCAGCTGCGCCGGATGATCCGGCTGGAGTCGGTGGTGATCGCCGTGTTCGGCGCGGTCCTGGGGCTCGCGCTCGGTCTCGTGTGGGGCGTGTGCGTGCAGCAGGTGCTCGCCCTGCAGGGGATGGAGGCGTTCGCGGTCCCGTGGACCACGCTGGTCGCGGTCGTGGTGGGCTCGGCCGTCGTGGGCATCGTGGCGGCCCTGCTCCCGGCGCTGCGCGCGTCCCGCATGAACGTGCTCGCAGCCATCGCGCACGAGTGACCGGCCCGGGGCGGGTGACCCCGTCCCGGAATCTGTCCGGATCGACGCGGTCGGATCGATGTCGCCGGATCGACGCATCCGGATCGATGTGTCCGGATCACTGTGTCGGGATCACGGTGTCGGGATCAAGGTGTCCGGATCGTGGAATTCGGTGTCCATGTGCGGCGCCCGTGATGGGATCGGCGTATGAGTGATCTTCGGATACGGGCCGCCGTGCCCGACGACCTCGACGCCGTCCTCGCCTTCTGGCGGACCGCCGCCGAGGGCACCAGCATCAGCGACGACCGGGACGGTGTGGAGCGGCTGGTCGTCCGCGACCCCGAGGCGCTGATCCTCGCCGAGCGGGACGGGGAACTGGTGGGCACGGTCATCGCCGGTTTCGACGGCTGGCGCTGCCATCTGTACCGGCTCGCGGTGGACCCGGCCCGGCGCCGCCAGGGCATCGGCTCGGCGCTCCTGACCGCGGCCGAGGAACGGTTCGTACGGCTCGGCGGGCGCCGCGGCGACGCGATGGTGCTGGCACGCAACGAAACCGCGCACCATGCCTGGCGCGCCGCGGGGTATGCGCCCGAAGAGCACTGGCGGCGTTGGGTCAAGCCGCTGGTCGAGTGACACGCCCCCCAGGAAACCCCCAGGAAAGGTGTGAGCGTCCGCCCATGCGCGAGTCCCCCGACATCCGGCGCCCCGGCGTCCCACCGCGTCGACATCGCGCGCTTCCTCCGTACCTGCCTGATCATGGGACGGAGGTGACCCGATGACAGAAGTGCTCCTGCTGGCCGTGGCCGTACTGCTCTCGCTGGCCTGCGGCGCCTTCGTCGCGGCCGAGTTCTCACTGACCACCGTCGAACGCAGTCAGCTGGAACGGGCCGTCGAGCGCGGCGAGGTCGGCGCGGCGGGCGCCCTCAGGGCCGTCAAGAACCTCACCTTCCAGCTCTCCGGCGCCCAGCTCGGCATCACCGTCACCAACCTGGTCGTCGGCATGCTCGCCGAGTCGTCCGTCGCGAAGCTGATCGCCGGGCCCCTCGAAGCGGCCGGGGTGCCGGGTTCGGCGACCCCGTCGGTCGCGCTGGTGATCGGTACGGCCCTGTCGACCGTCTTCCTGATGGTCGTCGGCGAGCTGGTGCCCAAGAACTGGGCGATCTCCTCGCCGCTCGCCGTGGCGAAACGGGTGGCGACCCCGCAGCGCTGGTTCAGCGCGGTGTTCCGGCCGTTCATCTCCCACCTCAACAACACCGCCAACCGGGTCGTACGCCGCTTCGGCATCGAGCCCGCCGAGGAGCTGGCCTCCGCGCGCGGACCGCAGGAACTGGTCGCCCTGGCCCGGCACTCCGCGAAACTGGGCGCCCTGGAGGCGGACACCGCCGAACTGTTCGTCCGCACACTGAACCTCGCCGACCTCACCGCGGAGAACGTCATGACACCGCGGGTCCAGGTCGTCTCCCTGGACGTCCAGGCGACCTGCGAGGACGTGGCGAACGCGACCCGGGCGACCGGTCTCTCGCGCTTCCCCGTCCACCGCGGCAACCTCGACTCGGTCGTGGGGGTCGCGCACATCAAGGACGTCATCGGCGTGCCGGCCGACCGCAGGGCCCGTACGACCGTGTCACAGGTCATGCGCGAGCCTCTGCTCGTACCGGAGACGCTGACCGTCGAACGGCTCCTCGACCGGCTGTCCGGCAGGCGCACGATGGCCGTCGTCATCGACGAGTACGGGGGCACCGCCGGGGTCGCCACCCTGGAGGACATCGTCGAGGAGGTCGTCGGTGAGGTGCGCGACGAGCACGACCCGCACGAGACACCCGACCTGGCCCCGGCCGGTACGGATGAGGAGGGCCGCACGCTGTACTCCGCCGACGGGTCCGTACGCACCGACCGGCTCGCCCGCGTCGGACTGCGCGCGCCCGACGGCCCGTACGAGACGCTCGCGGGCCTCATGGCGACGGAGCTGGGCCGCATCCCCGTCGAGGGGGACACGGCCGAGGTCGCCGGATGGCGGCTCGACGTGGTGGACGCGACGGGGCGGCGGGCCGCGCGGGTGCTGATGCACGCGCCGGGCGGCGGGGACACCCGCACCGAGGGAACCGGGCCCCGGACATCCGGACCGGAAGAGGCCGGACCGGGAGAAGCCGGAACCGAAGAGGCCGGAACCGAAGGAGGGCTGGGTCGATGACGGCCGTACAACTGCTGATCGGTCTGGCGACCCTCGTCGTGAACGCCTTCTTCGTGGCGGCCGAGTTCGCGCTGATCTCGGTACGTCGCAGCCAGATCGAACCGTACGCCGAGGCCGGGGACCGGCGGGCGCGTGGGGTGATCTGGGGGCTTGAGCACGTGTCCGCGCTGATGGCCGCCGCGCAGCTCGGCATCACGCTGTGCACGCTGGTCCTGGGCGTGGTCGCCGAACCCGCGATCGCGCATCTGCTGGAGCCGGCCTTCCACGCGATGGGGCTGTCGACCGGCACGGGGCACGCGATCTCGTTCGTGATCGCGCTCGCCGCGGCCACGTATCTGCACATGCTGCTCGGCGAGATGGTGCCGAAGAACATCGCGCTGGCCGAACCGGTGCGCACGGCCCTGCTCCTCGGGCCGCCGCTGGTCGCCCTGTCCCGGGCGCTGCGGCCGGTGATCTTCACGGTGAACGCGTTCGCCAACTGGCTGCTGAAGCTGCTGCGCGTGGAGATCCGGGACGAGGTGTCCGCGACCTTCTCCGACACGGAGCTGGCCCGCCTGGTGAAGGACTCCAGTGAGGCGGGGCTCATCGACGACCGCGCCCAGGAGCGACTGCACGACGCCCTGGAACTGGGGCGGCGGCCGGTACGGGACGTGGTGCTGCCGCGGGAAAGTGTGGTCTACGCGCGCGTGGGCGTCACTCCCGAGCAGCTGGAGGCCCTGTCCGCCGAGTCCGGGTTCTCCCGCTT
Organism: Streptomyces dioscori; assembly: GCF_003024195.1. Classification (GTDB taxonomy): domain Bacteria; phylum Actinomycetota; class Actinomycetes; order Streptomycetales; family Streptomycetaceae; genus Streptomyces; species Streptomyces dioscori. The sequence goes on along the minus strand of NZ_KZ679046.1, from coordinate 175,063 downwards.
CCCCGTCGTCGACGACGGGCTGCGAATCGTCGGCTACCTCCACGTCAAGGACGCCCTGGACGCGATGCCCCGCGACCTGCCGTTCCAGGTGCGGGACATGCGTTCCATCGCCCGGGTCCGGGAGAACACGCCGCTCGACGACGTCCTGACGGCGATGCGGCGCGGCCGTACGCATCTGGCGGCGGTCCTCGGCGAGGACGGGCGGCTGGCCGGGATGGTGACGATGGAGGACGTACTGAGGGAGCTGTTCGGCCAGTCGGCGTGAACACGGCGCTGCCGGGCGCGGGTGCCGGTCCCGGTCCCGGTGCCGGTGTCGGTGCCGGTGTCGGTGCCGGTGTCGGTGCCGGTGCCGGTCCCCGGCGGTGGCGCGGGGCGTGGGGTCATGGCGCACGGCAGACCAGTGGGTATGTGCACGCGCTATCATTTCTTCCGCCATGCAGACGAATGCCACTTTCACCAGCCTTGTCGCGGTCGGCGACTCCTTCACCGAGGGCATGTCGGACCGCCTTCCCGACGGTACGTACCGGGGCTGGGCCGATCTCCTCGCGGCCCGGATGGCCGCGCAGACGCCCGGCTTCCGCTACGCCAACCTGGCAGTGCGCGGCAAGCTCATCGGACAGATCGTCGCCGAGCAGGTGGACGCCGCGGTGGCGATGCAGCCCGACGTGATCACGCTGGTCGGCGGCCTCAACGACACCCTGCGGCCCAAGGTCGACATGGTGCGCGTGCGCGGGCTCCTGGAGGAGGCCGTGGAGCGGCTGGCCCCGGCCTGCAAGCAGCTCGTCCTGATGCGCAGCCCCGGCCGCCAGGGCCCGGTCATGGAGCGGTTCCGCCCCCGGATGGAGGAGCTGTTCGTCTGCATCGACGAGCTCGCGTCCCGCCACGGCGCGCTCGTGGTCGACCTCTACGGAGCGCAGTCGCTGGGCGACCCCCGCATGTGGGACGTGGACCGGCTGCATCTGACGGGCGAGGGGCACCGCCGGGTCGCCGAAGCGGTGTGGCAGGCGCTCGGGCACGCGGCGGAGGACGCCGAGTGGGGCACCCCGATGCCGCCCTCGGTCCCGCCCGGCTGGGTCGCCCGCCGGGCCGCCGACGCGCGCTTCGCCCGCCAGTACCTACTGCCGTGGATCGGCCGCAGGCTGACCGGCCGCTCGTCGGGCGACGGCCGTGCGCCCAAACGCCCGGAACTGCTGCCGTACGAGGAGTACAAGGGGGCGGTGGAGCGGGGGCACCGGCCGGGGGCCTGAGGGTTTCGTAGGTTCCGACAAAGCGGCCCGTGGCACTGGCCTGCAGGAACCGCCAGTAGAATCCGTTTACGTGACTGCGCCCGCAAAGCCCCGTATCCCGAACGTCCTCGCCGGCCGCTATGCCTCGGCCGAGCTCGCCACCCTGTGGTCCCCCGAGCAGAAGGTGAAGCTGGAGCGTCAGCTGTGGCTCGCCGTGCTGCGGGCCCAGAAGGACCTCGGGATCGAGGTGCCCGACGCCGCGCTCGCCGACTACGAGCGGGTCCTCGACCAGGTCGACCTGGCCTCGATCGCCGAGCGCGAGAAGGTCACGCGGCACGACGTGAAGGCGCGGATCGAGGAGTTCAACGACCTCGCCGGGCACGAGCACGTCCACAAGGGCATGACGTCCCGCGACCTCACCGAGAACGTCGAGCAGCTGCAGATCCGGCTCTCCCTTGAGCTGGTACGTGACCGCACGGTGGCCGTCCTCGCGCGCCTCGGCCGGCTCGCGGGCGAGTACGGGGAGCTGGTCATCGCGGGCCGCTCGCACAACGTGGCCGCGCAGGCGACCACCCTCGGCAAGCGGTTCGCGACCGCCGCCGACGAACTGCTCGTCGCGCACGGCCGGGTCGAGGAACTGCTCGCCCGCTACCCGCTGCGCGGCATCAAGGGCCCGGTGGGCACGGCGCAGGACATGCTCGACCTGCTGGGCGGGGACGCGGCGAAGCTCGCCGACCTGGAGCAGCGGATCGCCGGGCACCTCGGCTTCTCGCAGGCGTTCACCTCGGTGGGCCAGGTCTACCCGCGCTCGCTGGACTACGAGGTGGTGACCTCGCTGGTGCAGATCGCCGCGGCCCCTTCGTCGACCGCCAAGACGATCCGGCTGATGGCCGGGCACGAGCTGGTGACCGAGGGCTTCAAGCCGGGCCAGGTCGGCTCCTCGGCGATGCCGCACAAGATGAACACCCGCTCCTGCGAGCGCGTCAACGGCCTGATGGTGATCCTGCGCGGCTACGCCTCGATGACGGGCGAGCTGGCGGGCGACCAGTGGAACGAGGGCGACGTGTCCTGCTCCGTGGTGCGCCGGGTCGCGCTGCCCGACGCGTTCTTCGCCCTTGACGGCCTGCTGGAGACCTTCCTCACCGTCCTCGACGAGTTCGGCGCGTTCCCGGCCGTGGTCGCGCGCGAGCTGGACCGCTACCTGCCGTTCCTCGCGACGACGAAGGTCCTGATGGGCGCCGTGCGCGCGGGTGTCGGCCGTGAGGTCGCGCACGAGGCCATCAAGGAGAACGCCGTCGCCTCCGCCCTCGCCATGCGCGAGCAGGGCACCGAGCGCAACGAACTGCTCGACAAGCTCGCCGCGGACGAGCGCATCCCGCTCGACCGCGCCCAGCTCGACGCGCTGATGGCCGACAAGCTGTCCTTCACGGGCGCCGCCGCCGACCAGGTGGCCGCGGTCGTCGCCCGCGTCGAGGAGATCCTGAAGCAGCACCCGGAGGCCGCGGGCTACACGCCGGGGGCGATCCTCTGACGCGGTTCACCCCCGCCGAACTGGAGGCCGCCCGCGACCGGCTCGTGCCGGATGTCGTCGCGGACGGTCTCCAGGTGCTGTTCTGCGGTATCAACCCCGGGCTGATGACGGCCGCGACGGGCCACCACTTCGCACGCCCCGGCAACCGCTTCTGGCCGGTCCTGCACCTGTCCGGCTTCACCCCGCGGCAGCTGAAGCCCTCGGAACAGGACGAGTTGCTGTCGTACGGGCTCGGCATCACCAATGTGGTGGCGCGGGCCAGCGCCCGGGCGGACGAGCTGAGCGCCGCCGAGTACCGGGAGGGCGGGCGGCTGCTCGCCGCCAAGGTCGAACGGCTGCGGCCACGATGGCTCGCGGTGGTGGGCGTGACCGCCTACCGTGCGGCCTTCGACGACCGCAAGGCCATGATCGGCCCGCAGGAGCGGACGTTCGGCACCACGCGCGTATGGGCCCTGCCCAACCCCAGCGGCCTGAACGCCCACTGGACGGCGAAGACGATGGCGGAGGAGTACGGGCGCTTGCGGGAGGCCAGCGCCGGCTAGGGGCGCGGTGCCGGCGCCCTTCAGGGGCGCGGGGAACTGCGCGACCAGCCCCCACCGGCCCGCAGACGAATCATCACGCTCCCATCGCGGCCAGCAGTCCGGTCAGGGCGGAGGCAACTCCGTCACCAGGGCCAGGAGTTGAAACTCCGACCCATCCACCGGCTCGGCGACCCCCACAGCCACCCACCGCCCCGTGCCGTCGGCCTCCCACAGGTCCACCCACCCCACGTAGGCACTGAGGTAGGCCCACGGCTTGGGTATCCGCTCCTCCGGATCCTCGGAGCGCAGAAAGACACCCGCCAGACTCCGCGGCTCCGCCGAACCCCACCGCTCCCCCAACCGCTGCGAGACGCCCTCTCTGTAGGCGGTGAACTGGTCCGCGATCTCCTCCCGCCCGCCCCGGTCACCCGTCCCGAAACCGTGCGTCGCCTCCAGTACCACCAGGTGGTAGCCGGGTCCCCCCGCGCCGACCTCCGACCAGCCGTGCGCCGCGGGGAAGTCGCGGACGCACAGCTCGTCGATCGTGGCGAGGTGTCGCTCAGTGGTCATGAAGTCCAGTAAAGCGGTCACCACTGACATGTGGCGGCTCGTCAGGTGACAACGCCGGTCCGGACTCACGCGACGGTCCGGACTCACGCGTCCCGACGCCGAACACCCCACCATCCGGCCAGAAGCGCGGCCGACGTCCACACCGCTGTCACCGCGAGCCCCGCCCACGGCCCGAGCAGGCCGTCCCAGGTCTCGTGCAGGACCACCTGCCCCGCCCGGTCGGGCAGGAGGTCGGCGGCGTTCCCCGACATGTCGCCGACCACGAAGGAGACCAGCAGGAGGAAGGGGATGAGGATGCTGAGTGTGGTGACGCCGCTGCGCAGCAACGCGGTCAGGCCGGCCGCGAACAGTGCCATGAGGGCCAGATAGATCCCGCAGCCCACGACCGCGCGCAGCCCTTCGCCCCAGCTCAACCCGTCGGCCCGGTCACCGAGGAGGGCCTTGCCCACGGCGAGGGCCACGCATCCGGTGAGGAGGCCGACGGCCAGGGCGGGGACACCGACGGCCGTCATCTTCGCCGCGAACCACCGTCCGCGGCGGGGCACGGCGGTCAGCGAGACCCGCAGGGCACCTCCCTGGAACTCGGACGACATGGCCTGCGCGCCGAACGTGATCGCCGCGATCTGCCCGAAGTTGACGCCGAAGAACGCGGTGAACAGCGGGTCGAAGTCCCCGTCCGCGTCCCCCGAACTGTCCGCCCCGGCCAGCGCGGTGAAGGCCGCGGTGGCGAGGACGACGGCGGCCAGTCCCACGACGAGCGACCGCAGGGTGCGGATCTTGAGCCACTCCGAGTGGAGTACGGGTGCGAACGACACGGTCAGGCCTCCTGCGGCTGGGTCGGGGACGGGGTGGCGGGCAGGGCGGCGAACTCGGCCTCCGTGGCCGTCAGATCGAGGTAGGCCTGTTCCAGCGTGCCTTCCTCCGCCGCCAGTTCGAGGAGGGGCAGGCCGGCCCCCGAGACAAGGCGGCCGATGTCGTCCACGCGCGCGTGGTGCACGATCCACCGTTCGCCCCCGCCGCCTCCGCCGCCTCCTCCGGCGCTTCCCCCTTCGCCTCCACGTCCCCCTTCGCGTCCCCCTCCTTCGCCTTCGCCTGCTCCTTCGTTGCGCGCGGCCTCGTACCCGTGCCGTGCGAGCAGATCGCGAAGGGCCGCGCCGTCCGTGGTGCGTACCCGTACCCGGGGGTCCACGCGCGCCTCGACGAACTCCCGCATCGGCATGTCGGCGAGCAGCCGGCCGCGGCCCAGCACGACGAGGTGGTCGGCGAACGACGCGGTCTCGTGCATCAGGTGGCTGGAGACGAGCACGGTGCGGCCCTCGCGGGCGAGCCGGCGCAGCAACTCCCTGATCCAGATGATGCCTTCGGGATCGAGCCCGTTGGACGGCTCGTCGAGCAGGACCACCGGCGGGTCGCCCAGGAGGGCCGCGGCGATGCCCAGGCGCTGCCGCATGCCCAGGGAGTACGTCTTGACGCGGCGGCGGGCGACCGAGGCGAGGCCGGCCTCCGCCAGAACCTCGTCCACGCGGGTCTCGGGCAGGCGGTTGCTCGCCGCGAGCGCCCGCAGATGGTCCCGCGCGGTCCGCGAACCGTGCGCGGCCTGCGCTTCGAGCAGGGCGCCTACGTGACGCAACGGCTCCTCCAGCGTCGCGTACGCCTGCCCGCCGACGGTGGCGGTGCCGGAGGTGGGCCGGTCGAGGCCGAGCACGAGCCGCATGGTGGTGGACTTGCCCGCGCCGTTGGGGCCGAGGAATCCGGTGACCCGGCCCGGCTCGACGCGGAAGGTCAGCCGGTCCACGGCGCGGGTGGTGCCGTACTCCTTGGTGAGTTCTTGGACGTCGATGCTGGTCATGGCCCAAGGCTGGCCGCCGGGAGGGCTCGTGGTCCTCCCCCGCCCGGGGAGGGCGTCTCCCCCGCTCGGGGGAGGCTCGTTGTCGGTGCCTGCTGGCACGATGACGCAATGGCCCGCCTGCTGCGCCCGCTGACCCGTTGGACGACCTATACCCGTTTCATCCATCTGTGGGTTCCCATGCTGGTCAGCAGCGTATGGATACTCATCGACCCCGAGACGCCGTGGGCGCCCTCGCTGGTGCTGCCGCTGCTGGGGCTGATCCCCGCCGTGCGGCGCGGCGAGGGTGTGCAGGCGCAGTTCATGCTGATGCGGGACGGTCGGGGCCCGGCGATCTCGGCCATCTCGGTCGCTCCGTCCGCCACTTGGCGGGACCGGCTGCGGACAGTGCTGTGGCTGCAGGCGCGCATGGTGCTCGGCTGGGTGGCGTCGGGAGTCAGCGTCTGGCTCCCGCTGATCACGGTGGATCTGATCCGGATCTCGACCGGTTACGTACCGGACGACAATCCGTTCCTGCCGGTGCCGCACGCGCACTGGGCGTACGCCCTGCTCGCGCCGCTGCCGCTGATCGCCTTCTACGGAGCGTTCATCGGCCTCGGGAAGCTGATCACCGGCCTCGCGTGCCGTCTCCTGGGGCCGTCGGCGGCCGAGCGGGTCGCCGCGCTGGAGGAGCGCACCGAGCAGCTCCTGGAGCGCACCCGTATCGCCCGTGAGCTGCACGACTCGATCGGTCACGCGCTGACGGTGGCCGTGGTGCAGGCGGGTGCCGCGCGGGCCGCGGGAGACCCGGAGTTCACCGACCGGGCGCTGCTCGCCATCGAGGACACCGGCCGGGCCGCGCTGGAGGACCTGGAGCGGGTGCTCGGTGTGCTGCGCGAGTCGCGCAGGCCCGCGAGCGGCCGGCCGACCCTGGTGGAGGCGGACCGGCTCCTGGAGTCGGCCCGCATCTCCGGGGCGAAGATCGACGCCGAGCTGACGGGCCCCCTGGAGACCGTGCCGGGCCCGGTCTCCCGCGAGGGCTACCGCATCCTCCAGGAGTGCCTCACCAACGTGCTGCGGCACGCGGGTTCCGTGCCCGTACGCGTCCGTGTCGCCGTCGAGGAAGGGACGCTCTCCCTGGAGGTGCGCAATCCGCTCACGGCGGAGATACCGGGGCCAGGACCGGCCGGGGGTATGCGGGGCAGTGGGCTGCGGGGCATCCGGGAGCGGGCCGCGCTGCTCGGCGGCCGGGCGGGAACCGGCCCGGACGACGGTGACTGGCAGGTGCACGTCGAACTGCCGCTGCGCTGATCTACGCTGGCCGGATGCCGGTCACCGTTCTGCTCGTCGACGACGAACCCCTCGTACGAGCCGGTCTGCGTGCCGTTCTGGAGGCACAGTCCGACATCGAGGTCGTCGGGGAGGCGGCGGACGGTGCCGCGGTCATTCCGCTGGTGCGGCGGCTGCGGCCCGATGTCGTCGCGATGGACGTCCGGATGCCGCTGATGGACGGCATCGAGGCCACCCGCGCGGTGCTGCGGACCGTCGACCGGCCGCCGAAGATCCTCGTGATCACGACGTTCGAGAACGACGAGTACGTGTACGAGGCGCTGCGCGCGGGTGCCGACGGATTTCTGCTGAAGCGGGCCCGGCCGGCCGAGATCGTGCACGCCGTGCGGCTGGTCGCCGAGGGCGAGTCGCTGCTGTTCCCGGCCTCCGTACGGCAGTTGGCCGCCGAGTACGGGGACAGCGACGGGAATCCCGCGGCGCGGGCCGCGCTGAAGCGGGCGGCGCTGACCGAGCGCGAGGAGGAGGTACTGCGGCTGATGGCACGGGGCCTGTCGAACGCGGAGATCGCCGCACGGCTGATTGTCGGCACCGAGACGGTGAAGTCCCACGTCAGCGCCGTACTGGCGAAACTGGGGGCCCGGGATCGCACCCAGGCGGTGATCGCGGCATACGAGTCCGGGTTCGTGGCACCCGGCTGATTCCGGTTTGCGGCACCCGGCTGATTCCGGTCCGTGGCAGGGTCCGGGGCGAGCAGGTGATCCCCGGCACTCGCCGGGACCCGCCGCGCCGAGTACGATCCGGCCAACCAACACGCGCACGAGCTGGGAGGACGGACGTTGGGGCAGTTGACCGGCGGGGATCCCTCTCTGCTGCGGAGGATCAACTCCGCGGTGGTGCTGCACGCGCTGCGGGCCACGGACTTCGCGACACTCACCGAGATCACGCGGGTGACCGGCCTGTCCCGGCCCACCGTCGAGGGCGTCGTCGAAGGGCTCATGGACGGCGGGCTCGTCGTCGAGACCGCGGCCGACGAGAGCGCCGCACGACGCCAGGGCCGGCCCGCGCGCCGGTTCCGCTTCCGGGCGGAGGCGGGCCATCTGCTGGGCCTGGAGATCGGCCCGCACCGGGTGGCCGTGCTCCTGTCGGACCTGGACGGCCGGATACTGGGTTCGCTCGCCAAGGACGTCTGCGAGACGGCGTCGGCGGACGAACGGCTCGAACGGCTGCGGACGGCCGTCGCGGAGCTGCTGCGCCGTGCCGGGGTCGCACGCGGCTCCCTGCGGGCCGTCGGAGCGACCTCACCCGGCATCGTCGAGGCCGACGGCACCGTACGCCTGTGCACGGCGCTGCCGGAGTGGACGGGGCTGGCGCTGGGCGAACGGCTGCGCCGCTCCTTCAAGTGCCCGGTGATCGTGGAGAACGACGCGAACGCGGCGGCGGTCGCCGAGCACTGGAAGGGCGCCGCCACCGAATCCGACGACATGGTGTTCGTGCTGGCCGGGCTGAGCCCCGGCGCCGGTTCTCTCATCGGCGGACGGCTGCACCGGGGCTTCGGAGGGGCGGCCGGCGAGATCGGGGCGCTCCATCTGCTGGGCCGGGAGGTCACTCCGGAGACGCTGCTGTCCACGACCGACGAGCCGCTGCATCCGCTCGACGAGCAGGCGGTGGCGGAGGTCTTCCGGCACGCGCGCGCGGGCGACGAGCGGGCACGGGCGGCCGTCGAGCGCTTCATACAGCGGCTGGTGCACGACGTCGCCGCGCTGGTCCTGGCCCTCGACCCCGAGCTGGTCGTGATCGGCGGCTGGGCGGCCGGTCTAGACGGCGTACTGGAGCCGCTGCGCGAGGAGCTGGCCCGCTACTGCCTGCGGCCGCCCCGGGTGACCCTGTCGCTCCTGGGCGAGGCGGCCGTGGCGACGGGTGCGCTGCGACTGGCTCTCGACCATGTGGAGGAGCAGCTCTTCGCGGTGGAGAGCACGGTGACGGCCCGCCGCTGACGGCGGCGGCCGCGGTGGCCGGACAGCGGAACGTCGCGCTCCGGAGGTCGGAACGCGACGTACACGCGCGGGTGTCGCCGTCTGACGTCGGTCATCGGTTGCCGTCGCCGGTCGCCGTCAGTGGACGCCGGTCAGGAAGCGCGGCGCTCCGGGTCGTGGTGGATCTCCACACCGCCGGAGTCGCCGAAGGTCAGCCGGCAGGTGTCGGCGCGGTAGGTGGCGACGGAGACCGCCGCCGTGCGCCCCTCGGCGAAGTAGCGGGTCGTGACGACGAGGACGGGCGCACCGGGGAGCCGGTCCAGTTCCTTGGCGTCGTCCGCGCGCGCCGAGCCCAGCTCCACGGCGCGGTCCTCGCCCTCCAGGTCCAGACGCGCGAGCTCCCGCAGGACGGCACGCGCGCGTGCGGTACCCGAGGGAGCGTCGATGCCGGACAGGTCGGGCACCGACGAGGCGGGGATGTAGAGAAGCTCGGCGGCCACGGGCTGGCCGTGTGTGACGCGGGAACGGCGCACGATGTGCACACCGTCCTCGGGGTCGCTCTCCAGGATCTGGGCCACCGCCGAGGGCGGGGCCGCCGTCACGCAGTCGGCGGGCTGCCAGGCGTCACCGGCGGCGCCGGGCCAGGTGTGCTGCTCGGAGGCGACGGCCACGCCCATGCGCGGCGGTGCCACGGTCGTGCCGACACCGCGGCGGCGCTGCAGTCGCCCTTCCAGCTCCAGCTGTTCGAGGGCCTGGCGGAGCGTGGCCCTCGCGACGCCGAACCGGGCCGCCAGGTCGCGCTCGTTGGGAAGGATCTCACCCACCGAGAACTCGGAGTCCAGTGCTTCGCTGAGCACGGTCTTCAGATGCCAGTACTTGGGCTCCGGCACCGTATCCAACTGCGTGGTCCCCACCGTGTCCTCCGCAATCGCCGTGTCCCGGCGGCTTTTAACGCCCTTGTTTATTAAAGGTTCCTGCACTATCCCAGCGACCATATGGCGACCCCCACCCTTGGTCAAGACCAATCCTCGATCCGTTACAGCTCGCACAGGCGTGTTGCCGCAGAGCGTTCATACGGCGTTCGCGATACGCCGCATACGTGACACAACGGCAAAGCCCCCGTCGTCCGGACGGGGGCTCTGGCATACGACCGGCGGGGCTCTGCCCGCCGACGGCCGTCAGTCGACGGCGAGGGAAAGCAGCTTCTCCGGGTTGCGGACGATGTAGACGCACTGGATGCGGCCGTCGGCGATGTCCAGCTGGAAGACGCTGTCGGGCTTGTCGCCGGACAGCACCAGGAACGCCGGCCCGCCGTTGACCTCCAGGAAGCGGAACGTCACGTCCGACACGCCCTTGCGCATGACTCCGCCGAGGAAGCGGCCCACCTTGTCGGCCGACTCGATGACCCGCACCGGCGCCTGGGCCAGCCCGCCGCTGTCGCCGATCAGGCGCACGTCCGGGGCCAGCAGGGACATCAGCCCGTCGAGGTCCCCCTCCGTCGCCGCCGCGAGGAACCGCTCGGTGAGGTCGCGCCGCTCCACGGGGTCGACCTCGTAGCGCGGCCGCCGCTCCTCGACGTGCCGGCGGGCCCGTCCGGCGAGCTGCCGCACGGCGGGCTCACTGCGGTCGAGCGTGACGGCGATCTCGGCGTAGGGGTAGCCGAACGCCTCCCGGAGCACGAACACCGCGCGCTCCAGTGGCGACAGGGACTCCAGGACCACGAGGACGGCGAGCGAGACCGAGTCCGCGAGGACGGCCCGTTCCGCCGTGTCGGCGACGGTGTCCCCGAAGTCGGTGACGTACGGCTCGGGCAGCCAGGGCCCCACATAGGCCTCGTTACGGGCCCGCGTCTGCCGCAGCCGGTCGAGGGCCAGCCGGGTGGTGACCCTTACGAGATAGGCGCGCGGCTCGCGGACGTCGGAGCGGTCGGCCCCGGACCAGCGCAGCCACGCCTCCTGGACGACGTCCTCCGCGTCGGCCACCCGGCCGAGCATGCGGTAGGCGACGCCCATCAGGACGGGACGGTGCTCTTCGAAGACCTCGGTCACGGTGTCGGTAGCCACAAGGCCATCCCAACCCGCCGTGTCGGGCCGTGTCCAGACGATATGAGGAGAGGGACCGGCGGGGGCCAACAGGGGGCTACCCGCCGGTAGTAATTGCTGACAAGCTGTCTAGGAGTCGGCGGTCCGGTCCGAGTCGGCCGCCCCTGCCGCGCCCGCCGGTGCCCAGTCAGCGAGTCACAGCCGAGGAGCAAGCCACATGGCCGCCACGGTCTCCTTCAGCGTCACCTCTCCGCACGGCCCGCGGACCGTGACCCTCGCGTACACGCGCGTGGGCAGCGGCGAACCGCTTCTGCTGCTGCACGGGATAGGCCATCACCGGCAGGCGTGGGACCCGGTCGTCGACCTCCTGGCGACCGAACGGGACGTGATCGCGGTGGACCTGCCCGGCTTCGGCGAGTCCCCCGCGCTGCCCGAGGGCCTCACCCACGACCTGGCGACGATGAACGCGGCGCTCGCCGCGCTGTGCGAGACGCTGGAGCTCGACCGGCCGCATGTGGCGGGCAACTCCCTGGGCGGCCTGCTGGCCCTGGAACTGGGCCGCGAGAAGCTCGTACGGTCCGTCACGGCGCTGTCGCCCGCCGGGTTCTGGTCGCCCGCGGAGCGGCGGTACGCGTTCGGCCTGCTGCAGGCGATGCGGCAGGCCGCGCGGAGCATGCCGCTCCCGCTGGTCGAGCGGCTGTCCCGGTCGGCGGCCGGGCGCGCGGTGCTGACCAGCAGCATCTACGCACGTCCCGCCCGCCGTTCACCGGAGGCGGTGGTCGCCGAGACCCTCGCGCTGGCCGGTGCCCGGGGATTCACCGAGACCCTCAGGGCGGGCACCTCGGTCCGCTTCACGGACGACGTCCCCGGCCTTCCCGTGACCGTCGCCTGGGGCACCCGGGACCGCATCCTGGTCCGCCGCCAGGGAGTCCGCGCCAAGCGGATCATCCCCCGGGCCCGGCTCGTGCGGCTCCCCGGCTGCGGGCACGTCCCGATGAACGACGATCCCGCGCTGGTCGCGCGCGTCCTCCTCGACGGCAGCCGCCGTACGCCGTCCCCCGCGGCACAGCGCGCCTGGGCTTGAACCGCTCCGGACGTCGTCTGCGGCCCCGGTGGGGGTGGCCCGCGCCGTTCCCCGCGCCCCTAGGTACCTAGGGGTGCGGGGAACGGCGCAATCTTTTCGCCCCCCCCACCGGCCCGCGCACGCCCCACGGGCCAGACGCACCGCTTCCAGCGATGCGCGTTGTTCACTTGTGGTTTGCGCGTGCGCTGCGGCACACCAGTAGGTGTAGCCATGCACACCCGCCGAACCCGCCCCAGGAGGCGCCCCATGTCACCCAGCCCGCCGAGCCGCCCGCTCCCCGGCCGCCGCAGCGTCCTGCGCGGCTCGCTCGCCGCGTCGGCGGCACTCGCCCTGCCCTCCGCCCTCGGCGCGGCCGGCGCGGCCCCGGCGTTCGCCCTGTCCGGGCGGCCCCAGGCGCGCTGGGGTGTCCAGGCCGGCGACGTGACCACGGACTCCGGCCTGGTGTGGGTCCGCGCCGACCGCCCCGCCCGCATGATCGTGGAGACCTCCGCGACCGAGTCCTTCCGCAGGTCCCGAACATGGCACGGCCCTCTCCTGGGCGCCGACACGGACTTCACGGGCAGGGTCCCGTTGCGCGGTCTGCCGTCCGGGGAGCAGATCCACTACCGGGTGACGCTGGCCGACCCGGACGACCACCGCCGTACCGGCGAACCCGTGGCGGGCACCTTCAGGACCGCGCCCGCCAAGCGGCGCCAGGACGTCCGTTTCCTGTGGTCCGGCGACATCGTGGGCCAGGGCTGGGGCATCAATCCGGACATCGGCGGCCTCTACGCGTACGAGGAGATGCGCCGCCGGAACCCGGACTTCTTCCTGTGCAGCGGCGACACCATCTACGCGGACGGCCCGCTGTCGTCGTCCGTGACGCTGCCGGACGGCCGGGCCTGGCGGAACGTCACCACCGAGGAGAAGTCCAAAGTCGCGGAGACCCTGGCCGAGTACCGCGGCAACTTCCGCTACTCGCTGCTCGACGAGAACGTACGCCGCTTCAACGCACAGGTCCCCACGATCACCCAGTGGGACGACCACGAGGTCACCAACAACTGGTACCCGGGCGAGATCCTCACCGACGCCCGCTACACGGTGAAGGACGTCGACACGCTCGCCGGCCGCGCGCGCAAGGCCTTCAGCGAGTACTTCCCGATCTCCACCCTGCCCGCCACGGGCGAGGACGGCCGGGTGCACCGGGTCGTACGCCACGGTCCGCTGCTGGACGTCTTCGTGCTCGACATGCGGACGTTCCGCAACGCCAACTCCCCCGACCGGCAGCCCGACGACACCGTCGGCATCCTGGGCGCGGAGCAGCTCGTCTGGCTGAAGAGGGAGCTGGCGCGTTCGCGGGCGGTGTGGAAGGTGATCGCCTCCGACATGCCGCTCGGCCTGGTCGTACCGGACGGCGCGACGGACATCGAGGCCGTCGCGCAGGGAGACCCGGGCGCGCCGCTGGGCCGCGAGCTGCAGATCGCGGAGCTGCTGCGGTTCGTCAAACACCGCCGGATCACCGGCACGGTGTGGCTGACGGCGGACGTGCACTACACCTCGGCGCAGCACTACGACCCGTCGCGGGCGGCCTTCAAGGACTTCGCGCCGTTCTGGGAGTTCGTGTCCGGTCCGCTCGCCGCGGGCGGTTTCCAGGCGAACGCGCTGGACGGCACGTTCGGTCCGGACCGGGTCTTCGTCCAGGCACCCGACAGGGCGAACGTCTCGCCCATGGAGTCGCCCCAGTATTTCGGCGAGGTCGACATCGACGGGCAGAGCGGCGAGCTGACGGTCCGTCTGCGGGCGACCGGCGGGGCGGTGCTGTTCACGAAGGTGCTGCAACCGGGGCGCGTGGGGCAGTAGTTCACCGAGGGGCGGTAGTTTCACCGGGGTCACGTGAAGGGCTCCGGCTCCCGTAATCTTCTGCCTCGTGCCGCGTACCGGCGTCATCCCCCGGTACGCGGCACGTCGGATTGCCCGAGCTCCCTGCAATCCCCGCGTCTTCGCAGGTCAGAGCGATTGTCAGTGGTCGCCTCTACGGTTTTTCCATGACGCGATCTCTGCAGGCCGTGGCCTACACCCGATCCTCCACGCTGGAGTCCGCACCGGACGGCCGGCGCCTGGGACTTGAGACCTCACGGGGTACGACGCCCCGTGGTGTCGAGGACCATCCCCGTTTCTTCGCCGGTTTCCTGACGTCGCCTCAGGTGGCGTCCGCCGGGCTGCTCGCGGTGGCCGATGTGGCGGGGGCGCGTTATTACCAGCAGCAGCTGCGGTCGTCCCTGGACCCGGTGGTCACGGGCAACGGCGACCGGTTGCGCTTCGAGTCCTTCTCCGGCTGCGGCGGGGTGTACGCAAGGCTGGACGTGCTGACGGCGGGCCTCGACGGCGGCGAGGTGGGACACGGCACGACGAACGTCGACGTCAACAACCCCCTGCGCGACGCGCTGTCGAGGATCGGCTCGGACGACCCGCTGCACATGCGCGTCGGTCCGGACGAGATGGCCGTGACCACCCTGGACGGTCCGGTCGTGGAGAAGAAGGTGCCCCTGCCGGACCGTTGGCTGCGGGGTTTCGCCGAGGCACAGGTGACGGCCGCGGGCTTCGATCTGCGTGCCGAGCTGCCCGCGGCCGAGGCTGTGCGGTTCCTGCGATCACTGCCCCGCTCCGGTGCGCGCGGCTCCTCCCGGGGTGTGCAGTGGGTGGTGCCCGCGGGTCGCGTCCTGCGGCCGACGACCCGGCCGGTGCCCGGGGCGGTCTGTCTCCCGGGCCCGGAGCGCCTGGTCGCGCTCCAGAGGGTGCTCCGGCACGCGTCGGCCCTGCGGGTGTACGGTCCCGCGCTCACCGGGACCGCCGCGGCGGCCAGTGCCTGGGAGGTCGTCCTGCCCGGGATGCGGCTCACGCTGACACTGTCGCCCGAGGTCTCCCGGGGCTTCTCCGGTGAGGGCGGGGTCCTCGACGCGCTGGCCACGGACGAGGCCGCCGAGGACGCGGAGCTGATCTCGGTGCTGCTGGCGTGGGAACCCAGGATCGACGTCGGTGATCTGTCCGCCTCCTCGGGACTGCCCGCCGAGCGGGTGCGGGCGGCCCTCGTACGGCTGGGCACCTCGGGGCGCGTGGGCTACGACACCGCGGAGGCCGCCTACTTCCACCGTGAACTGCCCTACGACGCCGATCGCGTGGAGCGGCACAACCCCCGGCTGCGGGCCGCCCGGGACCTCGTGGGCGCGGGCGCGGTGGTCCTGGACGGCACCCTCGGCACGGTGACCGCGCAGGACGGGCACGCGCACCGGGTGCGCGACGACGCGGGAGTGCTGAGCTGCACCTGCCTGTGGTGGGCCAAGTACCGCGGCGGACGCGGCCCGTGCAAGCACGCGCTGGCGGTACGGATGGTCCGCCGCGGCGCGGTGTCCGGACAGGCCGAGGTTCTGGTCGACGGGGGTGCGCGATGAGCGGTGCGATGTCGGTGGTGCGTGACGCGGTGGTGCGGGTGAACAGGCCGGTGGGTGGGTCGGCTTCGAGGAACGGGGTGGTGACGGTGAACGGGGTGGTTGCG
Organism: Streptomyces dioscori; assembly: GCF_003024195.1. Lineage (GTDB taxonomy): Bacteria > Actinomycetota > Actinomycetes > Streptomycetales > Streptomycetaceae > Streptomyces > Streptomyces dioscori. Next base: position 159,469 of record NZ_KZ679046.1, on the reverse strand, counting down.
GTGAACGAGGTGGTGTCGGTGAGCGACGCGTTGCTGAGGGCCGTGCGGGCGGGCCGGACGGGTGAGGCCGCGGGCCTGCTCGACGGGATGACGGACCCCGAGCGGCGGCTCTGTCTGCCGGCGCTCAAGGAACTGCGCAAGGAGCTGCGCACCGAGCCCTGGAACTCCACGTCCCGCAAGGCGTACCCCACACTGCACGCGGCGGGGGCGGCCTGCCACACCGGAGCGGCCGGTACGGCGACCTGGCTCGCCGCAGCCGACATGCGCTGGTCCCAGGCGTCCCCCGCGGTCCTGCTCCATGTGCTGGGCGACCGGGAGCGGGACTGGCTGGGCGACCTCGCGCAGCGACTCGCGGACCGTCCGTCGACCTCCCAGGTGCCCTACGAGCTGATGGCGGGGCTGGTACGGCTGTCCGGTTGCCCGGTGCCGACGACGGAGACCTATGTGATCGGCTGGGTCGAACAGATCGGCAGCCTCTGGCAGCGGGGTGACTCCGTCCTGGACCGGCTGCGGCAGGATCCGTACACGGCGCGGCTCGTGGCCGCCCTCTTCGAGATCCCGGAGATCGGCAGCCATCTTGACTGGCTGTTCGGTGACGGCCCCGAGAGCTGGATCAGCGCTCTGGCGAAACTCACCGAGGAAGGCCTCCTCGACCGTGAGGCCATGGTCGACGCCTGTGTCGCCCGGCTGCTGCGCGGGGTCGTCGCGTCCGACTGCCGGGTCTTCCTCAGGCTGTTGACCGCGCTTGAGCCGACCGGGGACGAGGAGCGGGAGCGCGTGGCGGACTGGCTGGCGCTCGCCTCCCACCCGGCCTCCACCGTGGCGTCGCACGCGCGGGAGGTGCTGGGTTCGCTGGCGCTGGCCGGCGCGATCACGCATCGGCAGCTCGCCGAGATGTCCGCGGTCGTGCTGTTCCGCACGGAGAAGAAGCTGGTGCGCGCCCAGCTCGTGCTCCTCGGAAAAGTGCTCCGGCGCGACCCGGCGAGCGCGGCGGAGCTGTTGCCCGCGGTGGCGCACGCTTTCGGGCACGAGGACATGGACGTCCAGGAGCGGGCTCTGAAGCTGGTGGAACGACACATCGGCGGGATCGGTACGGCGAACCCGCGGGCGCGTGACGAAGTGGCGGATGGCGCGGCCCAGTTGAGCGCCGGTCTGCGGGTACGTGCGATCGCGGCCCTGGGGCTGGACGCGGACGAGCTGGCGCCGCAGCCGCACCTTGAGCTGCTGCCGCCCGCGCCCGAGCCCGTACGGCTCGCGCCCGCGCCGGACTCCGTGGTCGAGCTGGCCGAGGAGGTCGGAGCCCTGATGGTGTCCGCCGACACCGACATGGCGGTGTTCGAGCGCACTCTGGACGGCCTGGTGCGGCACACGTACCTGCGTCGGGAGGAGCTGACCGAGGCTCTGAAGCCGACGCTCGCCCGCAGCTGGTGGATGGGCACCGATCGTCCTCACCACTCGTCGGACGAATACTTCCGGCGCGAACCGTACGGCCTTGAGGTGGTGCTCGCGGCCCTGCTGGACCGGGTGCGCACGTCCACGCTGCTCAAGGCCCATCAGCACGGTCCGCAGTCGGACCCCTGTGTGCACAGCGCGCTGTCCGCCGTCTTCAACGCACGGCTGTGGGAGGCGGCCTACCGGGTGCGGACCGACCCGATGCCGTTCCTTCTGGCCACGCCCACCTGGTCGTCGGGGTTCCTGGAGCCGGACGAGCTGGTGGACCGACTCGCCGAGTACCACCGGCTCGGGGCCCGGCCCGGCGAGGCCGACTTCACGCAGGCGCTGCTCCGGGTGCGCCGCGACGACCGGGCGGTGAGCGGGGCCGCAGCCGGACGGGCCGCCGCGCTGGGCACGGTGGAGGGTGAGCGGCTGGCACGCCGGCTCCTGAGCGAGGGCCCGACGACACCCACGAGCAGCCGCCGCGTCTCGGCGGAGCGCATCGTGCTCGAACTCGGCGAGCTCGACGGGCTCCCGGAGGAACTCCCTCTGGCGTTCCGTCGGCTCGGCATGCCCATGAGCGGCTTCGAGGCGCGCAGGTACTGCCCCCATTACTGGACCCAGGTCGAGCGGCAGCACTGGCTGGCCGTGGTGCCCGGGCTGCGGGAGGTGGTGGCCGCGCGTCTGGTGCGCGAGGTCTCCGCGGTCGCGGTGGAGGACGTCCGGGGTGGGGCCGCGGTCCTGCCGCTGCTCGCCGAGGCGGAGGGCGAAGCGGGTGAGGCCGTGCACCTGTGCGTGGCGTACGGGCTGGGCGCGCGTCACCCGGAGGACCGGCTCAGCGCGGTGGACGCCCTGCTGGTGCTCGCCGCGCGAGGGCAGTTGGATGCCGGGAGGCTAGGCGGGGATCTGGGACAGCTGGTACGGAAGGGAGCGGTGAAGCCGCTGCGGCTCGCCGAGTCCGTACGGACCGCGGCGACGACCGGAGCGTACGCAACCGTCTGGTCGATACTCGGGGCCGCGCTGCCCGCCCTGCTCGCGGGCCTTGCCGCGGACGGCGCGGTTCCGGCCGCCCGCGGGATGGGCGAACTGCTGGCGGTCGGCGCCGAGTGCGCCGAGCGGACCGGCGCGCAAGGCGAGGTGGAGCATCTCGCGCAGGTGGCGGAGCGGAGCGGTTCGTCGCGGCTCGTGGCACAGGCCCGTCGGCTGCGTGCCACGCTGGAGCAGGGGGTGGCCGCCTGACCCGGATCACCGGGGCCGACCAGGTCGTTCAGCCGGGTGGGCGAGTTGCGTAGGGGAATCGTAAAAAATGCAACAAAAAAGACAGATACACACTTAACCGATCAGTCACAAAGCGTTCGCGATCACGCAACACCCGTACTTCACAGTGACTGTATGACTCAAGACATGTGTGATGTGACGCGTGCGAAAAACGGCCGGCCGGTCCACCACTGGCGCAGGGACCTCGTCGAACTGGCCGCTCTGTTCACGGCGGTGGCGGTCGCCGACGCCGTGGCCAACCTGCTCGGGCACGGCCCCGACGGCCCCGCCCTCCTCGCCATCTCGGCGGTCGCGCTGATCGCCACGGCGGGCTTCCACACATGGTGGTCACGCCGCCACGGTCACGCGCCGCCGACAGGCGATACCGGCGCCCGGCCGACCACATCCGCGCGGCGGGCCGGGACGGTCGAGGGCGACCCGAGCACGCCGGAGACCGGTGCCGACGGCGGCTCCGGGCCGGACTCCGGCTCGGGCTCGGGCCAGACCGTGCTGTGGCGGATGCGGACCACCGTGCGGGACGAGCCCGGTTCGCTGGCCGCGCTGTGCACGGCGCTGGCGGAGCTGCGGGTCGACATCCTGAGCCTGCAGACGCATCCGCTGGCCGAGGGCACGGTGGACGAGTTCCTGCTGCGCGCCCCCGCACCGGTGGCGGCGTCCGAGGTCACGCGAGCCGTGTCGCTGTCGGGCGGTTTCGGGACCTGGATCGAGCGGGCCGATGCGCACGACCTGGTGGACGCGCCCACGCGTGTGCTGGGCCTGGCCACCCGCACGGCGCTGGACGCGGCTGAACTACCCTTGGCGCTGAGGCAGTTGCTGGGGCGGTGCACGATCCGTTCGCTGCCCGCCACGTCGGTGCGCGGGGATCGTGCGGAGGCGGGGGCGCCCGTCGAAGGGGCGCTGGAGGACACGGTGATGCGGTTGCGCGCACCGGAGGGTGGAGTGATCACTGTGGAGCGGCCGTATCTGCCGTTCACGCCGACGGAGTTCGCGCGGGCCAGGGCGCTGGTCGAACTGGACGCGCGGCTGGGCCCGCGGGTGCCGCGCAGCCGGGACGTACTGACGCTGCCGCAGGGCAAGGACATCATCGTGCGCCGTGCCGACGCCGCTGACGTCGAGGCGGCGAAGGCCATGCACGAGCGGTGCTCGCAGCGGACGTTGAGCATGCGGTACCACGGGCCCGTCGGCGACGCGGACAAGTACCTCAAGCACCTTCTCAGCCCGCACTTCGGGCGCACGCTCGCCGTGCAGACCGCGTCGGGGCGCGTCGTCGGGCTCGGACATCTCCTGTGGGACGGCGACGAGACGGAGATCGCCCTGCTGGTGGAGGACGACTGGCAGCGGCGCGGGATCGGCGGTGAACTGCTCAACCGCCTGGTGGCGATGGCCGTCGAGGCCGGCTGCGACAGCGTGTACGCGGTCACGCAGGCCGCCAACACCGGCATGGTCGCCGCGATGCGCGGCCTCGACCTGCCCCTCGACTACCAGATCGAGGAGGGCACGCTCGTCATCACGGCCCGGCTGGAGACGGCGTCGCCGCACACGGAGACCGCCGGGCACGAACGCGAGCACTCCGTGCGCGACTGACGGGTCAGGACAGCCGACGAGCACGAGCCCGTGACGGGTGGTGGCGGTGCCGGTGGCGGTTGAGGTGAGCCCGTGGTGGTGGCGGGCCCAGCACGGTTGCCGGGTCCGTCACCGCCGCGGGCTCACCTCAACCGCTCGGGCTCACCTCAACCGCTGGGACTCACGTCAACCGCTGGGATACACCTCAACCGCTGGGACTCACGTCAAGACGTTCGTCCCCAACGCCCCGTCCAGGTCCCGCCAGAGGTCGTCCACGTCCTCCAGGCCCACTGAAAGCCGCAGCAGTCGGTCGCTGACGCCGCTGCCCCGCCGGTCCTCCGCGTCCACGACGCGATGACTGATCGAGGCGGGATGCTGGATCAGCGTGTCGACGCTGCCGAGGCTCACCGCAGGGGTGACCAGCCGGACCGCGGCGATCACGTCGTGCGGGTCGCCGTGGACCTCGAACGCGATCATGGCACCGCCGATCCGCGGATAGTGGACGCGGGCGATCCGCGGATCGGCGGACAGGCGCCGGGCCAGTTCCGCGGCGTTCGCGGAGGCGGCGCGTACCCGTACGGGCAGCGTCGACAGTCCGCGCAGCAGCAGATAGCCGGCGAGCGGATGCAGCACGCCGCCCGTGGCGAAGCGGATCTGCCGCAGCCGTCCGGCGAACTCCTCGTCGCAGGCCACCACTCCGGCCATCACGTCGCCGTGCCCGCCCAGGTACTTGGTGGCGCTGTGGAGCACGAGCCGTGCCCCCTGTTCGGCGGGCCGTTGCAGCACGGGAGTGGCGAAGGTGTTGTCGGCGAGCAGCGGAACGCTCCCGCAGGCGTGGGCGATCGCCCGCAGATCGAGTTCGGCGAGCGTCGGGTTGGCTGGTGACTCGACCAGGACCAGACCGGTGTCCGGCCGCAGGGCGTCCTGGATCCCGGCGGGGTCGACCCACGTCACGTCGGAGCCGAGGAGGCCGGCCGTCAGCAGGTGATCGCTGCAGCCGTAGAGGGGCCGTACGGCCACGACATGGCGCAGTCCCATGGAGTTGCGTACGAGGAGCACCGCGCTCAGCGCGGCCATGCCGCTCGCGAAGGCAACGGCGCTCTGCGTGCCCTCCAGCCGGGCGAGCGCCGTCTCGAAGCGGGCGACGGTCGGGTTGCCGAGCCGGCCGTAGACCGGCGGGCCGTCCGGCTGGGCCCCGTCGATGGCGAAGGCGTCGATGCGGGCCGCCTCGCCGCGGCTGTCGTACGAGGGATAGGTCGTGGACAGGTCGATCGGCACGGCGTGCAGTCCCTGCCGGGCGAGATCGTCGCGCCCCGCGTGCACGGCTTCGGTGTCCAGGGCCCGTACGCCGAGCCCCGACACCTCGCCCGCCCCGTCTGCCGTGTCCGCCCGGTCTGCCGTGTCCGCTGCGTCTGCGGTGTCCGCTGCGCCCACCGTGTCTGCCGCGTCCGCCGCCATGTCGTCGCACACTTGGCGTATGTCGTCGCGTATGTCAGTGCTGCCGAGATCCATGCACGGCAGCCTGAACAACAACCGGGGCGTCGGGGCGAAACACCGTGTTACGTTCGCCGCATGGGCGAATCCGTCGTACTGGACCCGGTGGACCTGCATCTTCTGCGGCTTCTGCAGAACGACGCCCGGACCACCTACCGGGATCTCGCCGCACAGATCGGGGTGGCGCCCTCGACCTGCCTGGACCGGGTCACCCGGCTGCGGCGCTCGGGCGTCATCCTCGGCCATCAGCTGCGGCTCGATCCGGCGAAGCTCGGACGAGGCCTGGAGGCACTCCTGTCCGTGCAGGTCAGGCCGCACCGGCGGGAGTTGGTCGGGCCGTTCGTGGAGCGGATCAGGTCGCTGCCCGAGTCGCGTACGGTCTTCCATCTCACCGGACCCGACGACTATCTGGTGCATGTCGCGGTCGCCGACATGGCGGATCTGCAACGGCTGGTGCTCGACGGTTTCACCGCGCACCGCGAGGTGGCGCGCGTCGAGACCCGGTTGATCTTCCAGCAGTGGGACTGCGGGCCGCTCCTGCCGCCCGACCCGCAGGGCGCATCGACTTCGGGTACCGCGACTCCGGGTGCCGCGACTCCGAGTACCGCGACTTCGGGTGTCACGCCCTCGGCGAAATCGGGCTGACAAGGCAAAAGGCCTCAAAAACGGGGCTGACGCGACGGCCGTCCGCGTATGAGGATGGCTGTATGTCACAGACGAAGAACCCGCTGCCCCGTGAGGTCGCCGACACCTATGTCGACGAGCTCATCGCCCTCGACCCGGTCACCGGTACGTACCTCGGAGTGAAGGAGAGTTCCAGCAGGCTGCCCGACACCTCGCCCGGCGGGCAGGAGGCGCTCGCGCAGCTGGCGAGGACGACGCTGGCCCGGCTCGACGAGGCGGAGCGGCAGCCGGGCGCGGACAGTGACATCGAGCGCCGGTGCGCGCGCCTGCTGCGCGAGCGCCTCACCGCCGAACTGGGCGTGCACGAAGCCGAGGAGAGCCTGCGGGCCGTCGGCAACATGCACACGGCCGTGCACGCGGTGCGCGAGGTGTTCACCGTGACGCCGGCGGACACCGACGAGGACTGGGTCGCGATCGCCGAGCGGCTGCGCGCGGTGCCGACGGCCCTCGCCGGCTATCGGGAGTGCCTCTCCCTCGGCCTGGAGCGCAAGCTGTACGCGGGCCCGCGCCCGACCGCGACCTTCGTCGGGCAGCTCACCGAGTGGTCGGACACGGACGGTTCGGGCCGCGGCTGGTTCGAGGACTTCGCGTCGGCGGGCCCGGAGTCCCTGCGCGCGGAGCTCGACGAGGCCGCCCGGACGGCGACCGCGGCCGTGGTCGCGCTGCGCGACTGGATGCGTGACGTGTACGCGCCCGCGATCGAGGGCGCGCCGGACACGGTGGGCCGCGAGCGGTACGCGCGCTGGTCGCGCTACTTCAACGGTACGGATCTCGACCTGGACGAGGCGTACGCGTACGGCTGGGCCGAATACCACCGGCTGTTCGCCGAGATGGAGAAGGAGGCCGAGAAGGTACTGCCGGGCGCCGCGACTCCGTGGGTGGCGCTCGCCCATCTCGACGAGCACGGCCGGCACATCGAAGGGGTCGACGAGGTCCGCGAGTGGCTGCAGAGCCTGATGGACCAGGCGATCGAGGAACTGGACGGCACCCACTTCGACCTCGCCGAGCGGGTACGGAAGGTGGAGTCCCGCATCGCCCCGCCGGGCGGCGCCGCCGCCCCGTACTACTCGGCACCGTCGGAGGACTTCTCACGCCCCGGCCGTACGTGGCTGCCGACGATGGGGCAGACCCGTTTCCCGGTGTACGACCTGGTGTCGACCTGGTACCACGAGGGCGTGCCCGGCCATCATCTCCAGCTCGCCCAGTGGGTGCACGTCGCCGAGAACCTCTCCCGCTACCAGGCGACCATCGGCGGCGTCAGCGCCAACGCCGAGGGCTGGGCCCTGTACGCGGAGCGGCTCATGGACGAACTCGGCTATCTCAAGGACGCCGAGGAGCGGCTCGGTTACCTGGACGCGCAGATGATGCGCGCGGCCCGTGTCATCGTCGACATCGGCATGCACCTGGAGCTGGAGATTCCGGCGGAGTCGCCCTTCCATCCGGGTGAGCGCTGGACTCCCGACCTGGCCCAGGAGTTCTTCGGCGCGCACAGCAGCCGCCCCGCGGACTTCGTGGAGAGCGAGCTGACCCGCTACCTGTCCATCCCGGGCCAGGCCATCGGCTACAAGCTAGGCGAGCGCGCCTGGCTGCTGGGCCGGGAGAACGCGCGCAAGCGCCACGGCGACGCCTTCGACGCGAAGGCGTGGCACATGGCGGCGCTGTCCCAGGGTTCGCTGGGCCTGGACGACCTGGTGGACGAACTGTCCCGGCTCTGACAGGACAGGGCGGGAGGGGACAGGAGGGGACAGGTGACGCGGGGCGTGCGGACAGCGGGCGGTTCGCCCGCTGTCCGCACGCCCCGCGAAGGTCAGGGTCGGCGGCCGATGACCACAGCCCCGCGAAAGCCGTCCGCCACCTGCTCCGCCGAAGCCGTCGAAGTCGTCGAGACCGCCGAAGCCATCGAGACCGCCGAAGCCTTCGAAGTCGTCGAAGCCGTCGCCAAGTTCGACATCGTGTCGAGCGACCCGTCGGGGACCGGCAGCAGGTGGGCGTCCACCCAGGTGTCCCCCGTCGCCGCGTTGGCCCACGGGTCGTCGATCACGACGGCGCCGGGTACGACGCCGTGGCACAGCACCCAGTGCGGTACGTCGAACCCCTGCATCGCGGCGAGCGAGACGAGCAGCAGCACATGTTCCCGTCGTCCGAGCGCGTCCCGGATCGCGGTCAGCGAGAGGCGGTCCGGGTCGATCGGCACACCGGTCCGCCCGGCCTCCGTACGCGAGGCGCGTTGGAGCAGGGCACGCCACTCCTGCTCGTTCTCCGCTAGGTGATCCAGCAGGACGGGCCGGTCCGTGTCGAGGTGGACCGTGACGGGGGACGACGGCCACGTCCGGCGTACGGCGACGCCGAGCCCGACGGGTTCGCACGCGGGGAAGTTGGTCGCGCCGCGCCACAGCGTCAGCTCCGCCTCGCGGTCGAACGCCTCCCGCGCCAACGTCCCCGCGTGTGCCTGCGCGACCAGGGCGGTGACGGCACCGCACGTGAAGTGCGTGGACTGCCCGTAGTACGGAGGGGCGAGGTACCCGTCGTCGTGCGGCGCGGGGTCGGCCACCGGGTCGTCGTCGTGCAGCCAGCGGACGTAACCGGCCGCGGGGCCCGCCGCGCCCTCCGACTGCGCGAGCGGAGGCCGCAACGGCGTGAACCCGGCGGCAGCGGCGGCCTCCGGTGTCGCCGTCCACCCTTCCCACTTGACCTGCGCGAGACCTCGCCCACGCGCGTGGGCGAGGACGGCCCGGACCGCTGTCGGTACGTCGCCGACGGCGTCGACGATCTTCAGATACGCCGTGCCGGGGCGGGCCGTCACGAGGGCGGCGGCCCAGGCCGCACCCTCGGCACCGCCGTCGGCGTCGGCATCGGCATCGGCGCCCGGCACCGCCACGATGTGAGGGGCGTGGCCGGCACGGTCGACCGTGTGCCAGCGCTCCGGCACGTCCAGCTGTCCGAGCAGCGGGCTCGGGATGTCGTACTCGAACGGGACGACGACACTCTTCACGTACATCTCCTGCTGTTGCGTCACGGCGGTGGTCCGGAGTCGGCCCGGCGTCACGCGCGGGACTTCCGGAGCACCCAGACGAAGTACGGGCCGCCGACCAGGGCGATCATGAGGCCCGCCGGCACCTGGGCGGGTGCGACGACCGTGCGGCCGAGGGCGTCGGCCACGCAGACCAGCAGTCCGCCGAGGAGCATCGCGACCGGGATCGCGCGGCCGTGCCGGGCGCCCACCAGTGACCGGGCGAGGTGCGGGGCGACGAGCCCCACGAAGCCGACGACTCCGACGGCGATCACGCTGAGCGCCGCGAGCACCGCGGCGATCGCCAGGGCGGCGAAACGGGTACGGACCGGCCTGACGCCGACGATGCGCGGGGTGTCCTCGTCGACGGCGAGCAGGTCGAGCCGGTCCCGCATGGCGAGCAGCACGGGGAGCGCGATCGCCAGGGCCACGGCGACCGGTACGACGTCGGGGAACGTGCGCCCGTACGTCGTACCGGAGAGCCAGGTGAAGATCCGGGGCGTGTTGTACGGGTCGGCGCGCAGCAGCAGGAACGTGGTGACGGCGCTGAGGCCGTACCCGCAGCCGATGCCGATCAGTACGAACCGGTCGGGCAGGAAGCCGCCCCGCCAGGACAGCAGGGCGATCACCGCGAACGTGGCGAGCCCCGCCGTGACCGCGACCACGATGAGCAGCGGCCGTCCGCCGGACAGGCCCGAGGTGACGACGGCCGCAGCACCGAGCCCGGCACCGGCCGTGATGCCGAGTACGCCCGGTTCCGCGAGCGGGTTGCGCACCGCGCTCTGTACGACGCAGCCGGCCAGCCCGAGGGCCGCGCCGGCGAGGATCGCGGCGAGCACACGCGGGACCCGGTCGTCGAGCGCCTGCCCGATCAGGTCGGGGGCGGCGCCCTGGACCCAGAGCACGAGGTCCCCCGTACGCAGCCAGAGGCTTCCCGCCAGGACCGCCACGAGGGCCGTCGCCGCCAGGAGTGTCACCGCGCCGAGCACCACGAGGAGGTACGCGCGGCGCGAGCGTGCGGCGACCCGGGCGTGCGGTGGCTGCCGGAGCGCGCCCGTGTCGCGCAGGCGGAGCGCGAGGACCACGATCACCACGGCGCCGAGGAGCGCGGTGGGCACGCCGGTGGGAATGGAGGCGGCGCCCTCCGCGCCCTGGACGGCGCGCAGGGTCGCGTCCGCGAGCAGGATGAGCAGGGCGCCGAGCAGCCCGGCGGCGGGCACGAGGAGGAGGTGCGGGCGCAGCGCCCTGACCCGTCCGGCGATCAGGCGGGCCAGGACGGGGGCGCCGAGGCCGACGAATCCGATCGGGCCCGCGAGGGTGACTGCCGTGCCGGTCAGAAGCACCGCGCAGAGCACGGCGGTGACTCGGGTGGTGCGGATCGGCACGCCGAGGGTGGCCGCGGCGTCGTCGCCGAGGTGCATCACGTCGAGCCGCCGGGACAGTGCCAGGGCGACGCACAGCACCAGGACCACCACGGGCAGGGCGCGTACCGACGCGTCGATGTTCAGCTGGGCGAGCGAACCGCTCCCCCAGGCGAAGAGGCCGGTGGTGTTCTGCTTGAACAGGATGAGGAGCATCCCGCTCGCCGCGTCCAGGGCCATCGCCGTCGCCGATCCGGCGAGGACGAGACGGGTACCGGTGGTGCCCGCTGCCTTGCCCGCGAGGAGCAGGACGAGCGCCGCCGCGACCAGACCGCCGGCGAAGGCGACGGCGCCCGACGCCCAGAGCGGGACGGTGAGCCCGAAGGCCGCAGCGAGCGTGAGCGTGAAGTAGGCGCCCGCCGTGACCGCGAGGGTGTCGGGTGAGGCGAGCGTGTTGTGCGTGACGGACTGCAGCAGCGCGCCGGCGCAGCCGAGGGCGAAGCCCACCGCCACGCCCGCGAACAGACGCGGCAGGCGCGAGCCGATGAGGATCTCGCTGACCGCGGTCCCGCCGGTGTCCGCCCGTTCCCCGGCGAAGTACCGCACGAGGTCGGTGACGCCGACGCCCGACGTGCCCTGCGTCAGATGCCACATGCCGACCAGGACGGTCACGGCGAGCAGGAGTGCCAGGACGGCCACCCCGGAGGGGCCGCCGCCGCGCTCGACGCGCGGCGGCGCTGCTTCCTTCATGGGTGCCGTTGTCTGCGTCGTGCTCACTTCTTGTCGAGTGCTCACTTCTTGTCGAGTACGTCGACGTAGGCGTCGATCGCCTGCGCGCAGGAACGCGGGCCGCCGGCGCCCCACACCCGGGCCGGGAACGCGTGCGCGCGGCCTTCCTTGACTGCGGGCATGGACTTCCAGAGCGGGTTATTCTCCAGCGCGGCGACGTATCCGCCGGCGCCCTCGTCATTGGCGTAGAAGAGGTTGGCGTCGCCCACCGAGGTGAGGCCTTCGACGTCGGTCTGCGCGAGGCCGTAGGACTTGTCGACGCCGCCGTCCCCGTGGGCCTTGTTGACGTCGGCGGTCCACACGGGGTTCATGCCGAGCTCCTTGCCTATCTCGGTGAAGAGGGCGCCGTCGCTGTAGGGGCGGACGGTGAGGTTGCCGCCCTCCAGCCAGCCGTCGAAGAACAGGAAGTCCTTGGTCGGCAGGTCGGCGTCGGTGACCTGCTTCTTCGCCGTCGCGAGATGGTCGTCGAACTCCTTGAGGACCTGGTCGGCCCGCTCGGTGCGGCCCGTCGCCTCGCCGATCATGCTGAACACGTCACGCATGTTCCCGATCGGGTCCTTCGGGTACGCGCCGCGCGTGGCCATCACGGGGACGCCGCGCTTCTCCAGCTTCTTGAGGGTCTCGTCGTCGGCGTCGAACGCCTCCACGACGATGAGATCGGGCTTCGCCGCGTAGAGGGTGTCGAGGTCGGGCTCCTCACGCGTGCCGATGTCGGTCACGCCGCTGGGCAGCTTCTCGGCGCTGACCCAGGTGCTGTACCCCTTCGCGTCGGAGACCGCGGTGGGGGTGACGCACAGGGTGAGCGCGTCCTCGACCTGCTGCCATTCCAGGACCGCGATCCGCTTGGCGGGCTTGTCGAGCTTCACCTGTCGGCCGACGCCGTCCTTGAAGGAGACCGGCCCGGTCGAGGTGGCCGTGGTGTCGTCGGCGCAGCTCTGCGACGCGGGCGACGCGCTCGCGCTGCTCCCGGCGTCGGCCTTGTCGTCGACGTCGGTCGTGCCGCAGGCCGTTGCGGCGAGGACGATGAGTCCTGTGGAGGCCGATGCCGCCAGGAGACGGGCACGGTTCATGAGGGGTCCTCTTTCTTGTTGTTCACGACGGGTTTCTTGTCGCTCGCGGCGGGTTTCTCGTCGCTCGCGACGGGGCGCGTCGTGGCATGGGTGTGCTGCGGCGCGCTGAGACGCGCTGCGGTACGGCGTGCGGTGGGGCGGCAGACGTGCCGCCGTGGTGGGCTGTCCTACTGGGGTTCAGGCGACGGGCTCAGGCGGGATGGCGGCCGAGCGGGTCGATACGGAGACGGCCCGTGCGCGGGTCCACGCCGACCTCGACACGGATGTCGTAGACCTCTCCGATGTTCTCGGCGGTGAGGACATCGGCGGGTTTTCCCGCCGCGTGGACGCGGCCGGAGCGCATCAGGACCAGCGTGTCCGCGACGCGGGACGCCTGGTCGAGGTCGTGCAGGACGACCCCGACCGCGATGCCGTGCTCCTCGACGAGATCGCGTATCAGGTCGAGGGTCTCGATCTGGTAGCGCAGGTCCAGGTGGTTGGTCGGTTCGTCCAGCAGCACCACACCGGTGTCCTGCGCCAGGCAGGCGGCGAGCCAGACCCGCTGCATCTCCCCGCCGGAGAGTTCCCCGACCGGCCGGTCCGCCATGTCCCGTACGCCGGTGACGCCCATGGCGTGGTCGATGGCGGTGCGGTCCTCGGCGGTCGGTCCGGCGAAGCCGCGCCGGTACGGGTGCCGTCCGAACGCGACGACCTCCGCGACCGTCAGGCCCTGGGGCGCGGGCCGCGACTGCGAGAACAGCGTGACCTCGCGGGCGAACCGCCGGGCGCTGAGCAGGGCCGCGTCACGCTCGTGCGGCCCGTCGGGGGCGCCGAGCGTCAGCCGGCCGCCGTCCACGCGGTGCAGTCGGGAGAGGGCGCGCAGCAGCGTGGACTTCCCGCTCCCGTTCGGCCCCACCAGCGCGGTCGCGCGGCCGGGTGCCAGGGACAGCGAGACACCGTGGACGACCGGTGTGCCGCCGTACCGCAGGACCAGGTCGTGTCCGTTGAGGGCGGCCACCGGCAGGGCGGGGCCGGCCACGGGACGACCGGCGCGCCGGAGGGGGCTTGTGAACATCAGTGGGTCCGGACGCTCGGAGAGGCAGGGAATGCGGCAGCTCCCCGGTCCGGCATTCGCCGAACTAAGGGTTGCCTAACTCCGAGAAGAGTATGTTCCGCTTCCGGTGTCGGCAATCAGGAGTTCTGGACAGGCGATACGGGATTCCGGACACCTTCGGCCGGGGCGGGGGTGCCGTGGGCCGCGTCGAAGAACGCGCCCGGCGTGGTGCCCATGACGCGTCGGAACGAGGCGATGAAGGTGCTGGGCTGCGCGTAGCCGAGCGTCTCGGAGACGGTTGCCACGTCGAGCCCCTCGGCGAGGAGCGTCAGCGCCCGGTGGACGCGCAGGACCTGCCGCCACTGCGCGAAGGACAGGCCTGTCGCCTGGCGGAACGCGCGGGTGACCGTGCGGTCGCTGATCCGCAGACACCGCGCCCACTCCTCCAGGGAACGGTTGTCGGCGGGATCGTCCAGCAGGGCTTCGGCGATCGCGTCGATCCGCGCGTCGCCGGGGAGCTGCAGCGCGAACCGGTGTTCCGACGGCTGGAGCACGTCGAACACGACCGACTCGGCGCGCGCCCTGGCCGCCGCGTCGAGATCCGTACGGGACAGATGGGTCAGCAGTGACTCCAGCAACGGCGTCATCGCGATCGCCGTAGGCTCCTCGACCGCGAAGGCGGAGGCGAACGCCAGCGGCGCGCGGTCGGGGGCGAAGAAAGCCTCGTAGAACTTCGCGCCCGCGGTCGCCCGGCCTCCGTGCACCACTCCGGCGGGCATCCACAGCCCGTGCCCCTCGGACACGGTGAAGACGCGGTCGGCCACCCGGGAGGTCAGCGTTCCGCCGCGCACCCAGACCAGTTCGTGCCGGGGGTGTGCGTGCGGCGCCCACTCGGTGGGGACACTGGGGACCTGCAGTCCGGCGATGATGGCGAAGGGGGCCACCGCCTGCTCCGGAAACGGCGGAACCCGAAGCACCACGGTGCCGGACTCACGCCGCCACATCCCGGGGCTCGCGTCACCTCGGGACGATCGGACCATGCGCCCGATCCTATCCGGGGCCCGCACCGGCCCCGGGACCGCGCCCTGCCGCCCTTTTCCGCGGCGCGGCTCGTCGGCCGGTTCGCCGACAGCGCCCGCCCCCCGGATCAGCGCCCGAGCGGCCTGAGTTGGACGAGTCCGATCCATGTCTCGGGGCCCGGTTCGCCGTGCGCCGCGCGGACCGCGTACCGGCCCGGTTCGAGGGCGATCCGCAGATGCCCCGCCCTCGTGGCCCCGCTCCCCGGCCACGCCGCGTCGAACAGCACGACGGTCCCGGGAACCTGCCAGTGCACCTCGCGCCCCCACGCCGCCGTCGCGAGGGCGGCCGGCACCCCGGCCGGCAGCTCACGCTCCGACTCGCCCGCGGACCACCGTACGAACGTGCCGTGTTCGGGCAGGTAGGCGGTGGCGGCCGGTTCGTCGCCGAGGACGAGGGCTGTGGTGTTGCCGACGGGCAGCAGGCCGATCAGGCCGTCCACCTCGCAGGCCCGGTCGTAGTCGGAGGCCAGCTCGTCGCCGTCGGCCCCCGACCAGAACGGCAGCACCACTTCCGGGATCGCTATGAGCGGCCCACCGCCGGACTCGGCCCACTCCACCTGTTCGACCCGCTCGTCCGAACTGGGGTCCGCATAACTCGCCATGGGCAGAAACTACACGCCCGGAGAGACCGTAATTGACGATTCCTTTGCCCGGCGCCGAGCCGATACGCGACTGAGTCCGTACGCTCCTCAGCAGCCGCAGTCCTCGGCTCCGACCGGAGCCGTCAACGGGTCCGTGGCACGCCGCTCGCGCCCCTGCCAGGTCTCGAACTCGAAGCCCTCGCGCACCCAGTACTCGAATCCGCCGAGCATCTCCTTGACCTGATAGCCGAGTTCGGCGAGGGCGAGGGCGGCCCGGGTTCCGCCGTTGCAGCCGGGGCCCCAGCAGTAGGTGACGACCGGGACCGCCTTGTCCAGCAGCTGTCCGGCCTGTTCGGGGATCAGGACGGTGGGCAGGTGGATCGCGCCGGGCACATGCCCCTGGTCCCAGGACTCCGTGGACCGGGAGTCGACGACGACGAAACCGGGGTCGTCCCCGCCGTCGCTGTCACCGCCGCCGGCCGCCAGCGCGGCGGCGACGTCGGACACGTCGGCATGGAAAGCGAGGCTCGCCGAGAAGTGGGCGACGGCCGCCGCGGGCGAGGCGGGGGCGACGCGCAGAACGGGGTTACGGGTGTTCCGGGTGACGGCGCTGCTCTTCATGGGCCGAATCTACGGCCGCGGACGCGCCCGCTGAAGGTACAATCCCCGGCCTCCGGCTTGATCGGCCGGGGATCGTGCTGCTATTCCTCGGTCATGACCGCGTATTCCCCGGACGCCACCGACTGGCGCATCCTCGAAGTCCTCCAGCGCGAGGGCCGCACCGGTTTCGCCGAGCTGGCCCGTGCCGTCTCCATGTCGGCGAGCGCGGTCACCGAGCGGGTGCGGCGCCTGGAGGAGGCGGGCGTCATCCAGGGCTACGCGGCGGTCGTGGACCCGGAGAGCCTCGGTCTGCCGATTCTCGCGTTCGTGCGGCTGCGCTACCCGAACGGAAACTACAAGCCGTTCCACGACCTGATCGCGGCCACCCCCGAGATCCTGGAGGCGCACCACGTGACGGGCGACGACTGCTTCGTGATCAAGGTCGCGACCCGTTCGATGAGCCACCTTGAGGAGGTGTCGGGCCGGATCGGCACACTCGGCTCGGTGACGACGAGCGTCGTGTACTCCTCACCCCTCCCACGACGCCCCCTCGGCCGCTGAGACCTCCCGTCGCGGCGTTCACCAGCCGCCGTCGCCGTCCGTCGGCCACCCAACGCCCGCATACGTCAGCCGCCGTCGCCGCCCCGCTGCCGGACCACCGACCCCGAGCGCCCCTTCACGACCTCCAGCTGCGCGTGGATACGGCGCCGCAGGTCCGCGACATGGCTGACGATGCCGACGCTGCGGTCCCGCTCCCGCAGCGAGTCCAGTACGTCCAGGACCTCGTCGAGCGTCTGGTCGTCGAGGCTGCCGAAGCCCTCGTCGATGAAGAGCGTGTCGAGCCGGACGCCGCCCGCCTCGTCCGTGACCACGTCCGCGAGGCCCAGCGCGAGCGCGAGGGAGGCGAAGAACGTCTCGCCGCCGGAGAGCGTCGCCGTGTCGCGCTCGCGCCCGGTCCAGGCGTCGACGACATGCAGTCCGAGCCCGCTGCGGCCCCGCCCGGCCCGGTCGTCGGAGTGGACAAGCGTGTAGCGCCCGGCGGACATGCGCTGCAGCCGTGCGCTGGCCGCCGCCGCGACCTGTTCGAGACGGGCGGCGAGGACGTACGACTCCAGGCGCATCCTGCGTTCGTTGTCCGCGGAGGTACCGGCCGCGAGGGTCGCGAGGCGGGCCACGCGGTCGTACTCCTCGCGCAGCGGCCCCAGCCGGCGCACGGACGCGGTGGCCCGGTGGCTGAGCCGGTCCAGTTCGGTGCAGCGGCGGGCCGCCGCGTCGCGTGCGGAGGCGGCTTCGCGCATGCGCCGCACGGCCACGGCGGCGGTCTGTTCCGCGGTGTGGACGTCGGCGGGCGGCCGGTCCGCGGCGGCGGCCGTCTCGGTCTCCGCGAGAACCGCGCGGACCGTCGCCTCCTCCTGCTGCCAGGCGTCGAGCCGTCGTTGCAGCTCCCGGTGGGCCACGTCGTCGAGGAGGGCCGCGGCGGCGGCCTGCGGCGTGTCGAACCCGGCGCGGAAGGCCGCGTCGGCGAGTCGCGCGTCGGCGTCCTTGAGCCGCTGGGCGGTGTCCGCCGCGACGCGCGCGGTGTCCGCGGCCTCTGTGAGCGTCGAGACCTGCCGCTCCAGCTGGGCGGCCCGCTCGGCGACACTGCTCGCCAACCCTCTGGCCTGCGTCAACTCCTCTTCCAAGGTGGCCGTTTCACGGGCGAGGGCGTCCCGGCGCGCGCTGCGTGACGCGCCGCGCACCGCGGCCTCCTGGTGCGCGGCGACCCGGCGTTCGTGCTCGTACTCGGCCCGCCGGAGCGCTTCACCGGCCGCGTGCAGCCCGGAGGCGGCGCCCCGCGCCTCGGCGTGTCGACGCTCCAACTCCTCGGCCTGCTCGGCGAGTCGGCCGGTGGGGGTGTCGCCCGCCTCCGCGGTCGCGGCGGCCAGCGCCTCGCGCACCGTTGCGAGCCGGCTCTCCTCCTCCGCCCGCCGCTCGTCGGCGCTCTGGTACGCGGCGAGCGCGGCGTCCTCGGCCCGCTGGTCGATGTGTCCGTCGACCTTCCGGGCGGGAGCGGGATGTTCGGTGGCGCCGCAGACGGCGCAGGCGGCACCGTCCACGAGGTTCGCGGCGAGTTCCGCGGCGATGCCCTGGAGCCGCTGTTCCTTGAGGTCCAGCCAGTGGGTACGCGCGTCCGCCGCCTCTTCGCGCGCGGCGAGCACGCGCGCGTGGGCGTCGTCGGTGTCCCCGGCGAGCTGGTCGCGCAGCCGGGCCGCGCCGAGCCGGGCCTGGGCCGGCTCACGCTGCACGGAGAGCTGTTCGGCGCGGGTGGCGGCCTCCTGGGCCGTCTCGATACGCGTCTGGAGCCCGGCCCTGGTCGTCTCCCACCCGGAGAGCCACTGCTCGGCGTCGTGCAGCACGTCGTCGTCGGCGCGCTCCTGGCGGTCCAACGCGGCGCGTTCGATGGCGAGTTCGGTGAGCCGCTGCTCGCTCCGGCGGGCCGACTCCAGTCCGCCCAGCTCTTCGGCGGCCTTGCGGGCGGCCGAAGCGAGACCCGCGGCCCCTGCCTCGGAGAAGGCCTCGGAGAAAGCCTCGGAGAGCCGTGCACGCGCGCGTGCCTCGGCGCCCGTCGCCCGCCGGTGCTCGGCCTCGGTCGCCTCGCGCAGCCCGAGCGCGGGCGCCACCGCCTCGGCCTTGCGGCCCCGCTCCATCCGCGCCTGGGCCTCGCGATGGGCCCCCGAGCGCTCCTCCAGCCGGGCGGCCCGCTCCCCGGCCTCGGCGAACCGCCGCTGCAGCCGAGCCACTTCGCGTACGTCGTCCAGTGCGCGGGCCGCGGCGGCCTGCGCCGACTCGGTGGCCGCCTGGGCGCGATGGGCGATCGTGAACCACTCGCGGGCCGCACTCCTGTTGACGGCCGCCCACTCCAGCACGGCTTCGGCCAGTCCCGGGTCGCCCGGGGCGAGTTCGGGCAGCGGCAGTTCGACGAGGTCGCCGACCGCCTGCTGCATCCGGTGGGCACCGGCGAGCAACTCGGCGTCCCCGGCGCGTACTTGAGTCTCGGCCGTGCGCCTGCGCTCGGCCAGGCGCTGCTCGACGGCCGCGAAGCGCTGGGTGTCGAAGAGGCGGCCGAGGAGCCTGCCGCGGGCCTCGGCGTCGGCGCGCAGGAAGCGCGCGAAGTCGCCCTGGGGAAGCAGCACGACCTGGCAGAACTGCTCGCGGCTCATACCCAGGAGCTGGGTGATCTCCTCGCCGATCTCCTGGTGGGAGCGGCTGAGGTCCTTCCAGGAGGCCGCGGGCGCGTCGTACTCGCGCAGCCAGCTCTGTGCCTTCTCCGTCGTGGTGCCCGTGCCGCGCTTCTTGGGACGGGCGAAGGGCGGCTGCCGGGTGATCTCCAATCGCCGCCCGGACACGGTGAGTTCGAGCGTCACCTCGGTGCGGACGTCGGGGAGGGCGTGGTCGCTGCGCAGCGAGCCTCCCTGGCGGGCGCCCGGCACGGACCCGTACAGCGCGAAGCAGACGGCGTCCAGGACGGAGGTCTTGCCCGCGCCGGTCGGCCCGTGCAGCAGGAAGAGCCCGGCGGTCGACAGGTCGTCGAAGTCGACCTCCTGGGCGCCGCCGAAGGGCCCGAAGGCGGTGATGTGCAGCCGGTGCAGCCTCATCGGGTCCTCTCGATGCGGAACGCGCGGACCGGACCGTTCCGGTCGGCCACGTCGGCCACGTCGGCCACGGATGGCACGGCGATCCCGGCGGTCTCGTCGGTCACGGCGGTCTCGTCGGTCACGGATGTCACCGGGCGACCTCGCGGACCGTGTCGTCGGCACGGACGGTGTCGAACGCGTCCTGGAGCACGGCCTGTTCGCGCTCGTCGGGACCTGCGCCGCGCACATGGGCCACGAAGTCCTCCGCGATCTGCTGGTCGCTGCGGCCCGCGAGCCGCCGGGCGTACGAGACGTCGGGGTCGTCGGGTGCCCGTTCCGGTTCGAAGACGAGGCTGAGCGTGTGTGGGAAGCGCTCGGTGAGCCGGGCCATGGGGTCGGCGGGGCGCACCGGGTCGGTGAGGGTCGCCTCGACCCACGCCTCCTCGTGGCGCGCCAGCTCCGGATCGGCGAGCAGTTCCTCCAGCCCGCCGCGGATACGGGCCAGCGCGCGCGGTACGGGGCAGTCGAGGCGCTCTGCCGCCACCGAGCCGTCGGCTGCCAGGTCGACCAGCCACATGCTCTTGCGGTGGTCGGTCTCCGAGAAGGAGTACGGCAGCGGGGAGCCGGAGTAGCGCACGCGCTCGGTGATCCGCTGGCTGCCGTGGAGATGGCCGAGCGCCACGTAGTCGACCCCGTCGAACACCCCGGCGGGGACGGCGGCGACCCCGCCCACGGTGATGTCCCGCTCACTGTCACTGGCCTCGCCGCCCGTCACGAAGGCATGGGCGAGGACGACGGAACGGGTGCCCGGCGCGCGCGTGGCGAGGTCGGCGCGCACCCGGTCCATGGCGGCGGCGAGCACGTGCTCGTGCCCCGCCTTCTCCACGCCGAACTCATCTTTCACCAGGGCCGGTTCGAGATACGGCAGCCCGTAGAAGGCCACGTCCCCGAAGGCGTCCTTCAGCAGCACGGGTGTGCCGCAGGCCGAGGCTTCGGTCCGCAGGTGGATGCCCGCGCGGCCGATGAGACCGGCGCCGACGCCGAGCCGGCGGGCGGAGTCGTGGTTCCCGGAGATCATCACCGTCGGCACCCCGAGGTCGGCGAGGCGGTGCAGCACGTCGTCGAAGAGCTCGACCGCGGCCAGCGGGGGCACCGCCCGGTCGTACACGTCCCCCGACACGACCACGGCGTCGACCTCGCGCTCGCGCACGGTCGCGACGAGGTGACCGATGAAGTCGGCCTGGGCCCCGAGCATGTTCACGCGGTGGAACGCCCGGCCCAGGTGCCAGTCGGAAGTGTGCAGGAGCCTCATGATCCCCGAGACTAACGGCCGGTTCTGACATCACGGGCGGCTACTCCCGTATCAGCCCGATATACGGCCTATGCGTCCCCGTACGCCTCTCCCCCGAGCTCGAACCCCGCGGTCCCGGCCGTGCTGTCGGCCAGCCAGCTCCGGAAGGCCTCCACGTCGGCGTCCGGGAGGCCGATCTCGATGGTGACGGCCTCCCCGTAGCGGACGTCACGCACCTCGCGGCCGGTGGAGCGCAGGTCGTTCTGCACCTTGCCCGCCCGCTGGTGGTCGACGGTCACGGTCGCGAGGCGGAACCGTCTGCGGGTGAGGGTGCCGACGGTGTCCAGTGCCTCTCCCACCGAGCCGCCGTAGGCCCGGATGAGTCCGCCCGCGCCGAGTTTCACGCCTCCGTAGTAGCGGGTGACGACGGCGACGACGTACCGCATGTCGCGGCGCAGCAGCATCTGGAGCATCGGGACGCCCGCGGTGCCGCCCGGTTCGCCGTCGTCGCTCGCCCTCTGTACGGAGGCGTCGGCGCCGATGACGTACGCGAAGCAGTTGTGCGAGGCGTCCGCGTGCTCCTTGCGGACGGCCGCGACGAAGTCCTGAGCCTCCCGCTCGGTGGCCACCGGCGCCAGCGCGCAGAGAAACCGGGAACGGCTGATCTCGATCTCGTGCACCCCTGCACGAGCCACGGTGCGGTACTGGTCCGGCATCCCCCCAGCGTATGCGCGCCACACACCCACACCGGCTTCAGGGCCGCGGGGACCTGCACAATCGTGCCCCCGCACCTTTTAAGGGCGCGTGCACACACACCTTTCAGGGGCGCGGGGAACTGCGCAATCGCGTACACCCGCCACAACAACGCCGCACCTTCTAGGGGGCGCGGGGAACTGCGCAATCGCGTACACCCGCCGCAGCGACGCCGCACCCAAGAACCCGCCCCCAGGGGCGCAGGGCATGGCCGGCCTACCGGCCCCGCCCACGACGCCCCTTCTCACCCCGCGCCTTCTTCCCGCGCGCCACGATCACATCCGTGAGCAGCGCCGCACCGGGGCCCAGGGACTCCCACCCAAACCCGTGCCACGCGAGGATCGCGATCGCCGAGGTGGGGAACTTCATACGGACGTCGTCCAGCGCGGAGTCGAGGCTGTCACCCGCCAGCGTGAGAACCAGTTCCTCCAGCCCGGGATTGTGCCCGATGAGCAGCAGCGTCTCGGCCTCCGCCGGAGCCTCCCGCACCACGTCGAGCAGCTCGGGCACCTCCGCCCCGTACAGCCGCGCGTCATGCCGCACCGGCGGGGGCGTGCCCCACTGTGCGGCGGCCAGGTCCCAGGTCTCCCGGGCCCGTACGGCGGTGGAGCAGAGCGCGAGGTCGGGCAGGCAGTCGGCGTCGGCGAGGGCGCGCCCGGCGGCCGGGGCGTCCCGGCGCCCGCGCGACGCGAGCGGCCGCTCGTGGTCGGGGACACCGTCCGGCCAGGCGGACTTGGCGTGCCGCAGCACGACGAGGCGGCGCAGCGGACCCGCTCCGGCGCGCGCGATCACGCCGGCGCCCCGCGGCCGATGTCCCGGGTCAGTTCGAGGCCGAGCAGCCGGTCCGCGTAGGCGTACGTCTCGAAGCGGGCCCCGTCCGGAACGGTTCCCGACGTCTCCACCTTCCGGAGGACGCCCAGGACGGCGGGCACGTCGAGGTCGTCCTCCCAGGCGGCGCGCAGCTGTTCCCGTACGGGGTCGGGGATGGGGCCCGAGGGCCGGGTGGCCCAGGCGGCGACGGCGCCCCGCCAGTGCTTCAACTGGTTCTCGGCGTCGATGAGATCGGCCGCGTCGAGCCGTAGCTCCTCGCCCCGGGGGCGGGCGAGCAGAGCGAGCCGCAGGGCGGCGGCGCTCTCGTCGTCCTGCGCCACCGCGGGCTCGATGTCGGCAGGGGCGACCTCGACGCGCAGCCCGCCCGCGCCCGCCGCCCCACCGGCGGGGGTCGCGCCGTCGGCCGGCTCGTCGGTCCGGGCGCGCACGCTCAGCACCTGGGCCTCGCCGAGGCCGGGGCCGCTGTCGCGTTCGTCCTCGAACGGCCGAATGCCCAGCGACCTGGCCCGGGCCCGGAGTTCAGCGCGCCCCTCCGTGCCGGTCAGCACGGTCCACACGGGTGTCCCGCCGATCTCCAGGGCCCGTACGAGCACGTCGGCGGTCAGGAGCACGCGCAGGCCGGTGGCGTCGGGGCGCTCCACCCGCGCCTCGACGCGGGTCAGGCCCCGGCGGGCCGGGGTGGCGGTGACGGGGTCGCCTGTTCGGGCGTCGGTGATACGCAGCACGGGCTGAGCGTAGGCGTGCGAGGGGCCGCGCGCAGGGATGCCGACATCATTCCGGACACGTGTGCGCGGATTCCCGGGGTTCGGAGCGGCTCACGGTGCCCAGGAAACGCACGTGCGGCCTGCCGTCGGGTCCCTCGGAGTCGCGGGTGACGGCGGTCCGTACGCCGTACACCTCGGCGATGAGTTCTTCGGTGAGCACGTCGGCCGGCGTCCCGGTGGCCACCACGCGTCCCTCGCGCAGGACGACGAGCCGGTCGCAGTACATCGCGGCGAGGTTGAGGTCGTGCAGGGCGACGACGCTGGTGACCGGCAGCGAGGTGACGAGGTTCAGCAGGTCGAGCTGGTGCTGGATGTCGAGGTGGTTGGTGGGCTCGTCCAGGAGGAGTTCGCGGGGTTCCTGGGCGAGGGCGCGGGCGATCTGCACGCGCTGGCGTTCACCGCCGGACAGGGTGTGCCAGGACTGTTGGGCGCGGTCGGTGAGGCCGGTGCGGGTCAGGGCGTCGCGTACGGCCTCCTCGTCGGCCTGCGACGGGGGTGTCCAGGCGCGGCGGTGCGGGGTGCGGCCGAGGCGTACGACGTCCAGGACGCTCAACTCGACCTGGGTGTCGGCCTGTTGCTCGACGACCGCGATGCGGCGGGCGATGTCGCGGCGGCCCAGTTCGCCGAGCGGACTGCCGTCGAGGGTGACCACGCCGGAGGCCGGGGTGAGGACGCCGGAGAGCAGTCGCAGGAGGGTGGACTTGCCGGAACCGTTGGGACCGAGGAGTCCGACGGTGCTGCCGGGGGCGGGGCTGATGCTGACGCCGTCCAGGATGACGCGTCCGTCGGCGGTACGGGAGACGCGGCCGGCCCGGAGGCCGACGTCCGGCACGGCCTCACCCTTCCCGGCACCTGCGGTGCCCGCGGCGCCCTCGGCTGCCCCGACTTGCTCACCCGTCCCGATGTGCTCGGTCGTCCCGATGTGCTCCGCCGTCATCGTGTCCTCCGCGTCCGGTACAGCACCAGCACGAACACCGGTACGCCGATGAGTGAGGTGACCACGCCCACGGGCACCTCCTGGGGGTCGAGCACGGTACGGGCCAGGGTGTCGACCCACACCAGGAACACCGCGCCGGCCAGGGCGGCGACCGGCAGCAGCCGGGCGTGGCCGGAACCCACCAACGCGCGGGCCGCGTGCGGCAGGACGAGGCCGACGAAGCCGATCGCGCCCGCCGAGCTGACGAGCGCGGCCGTCAGCAGCGCCGTCACGCACAGCAGCACCAGCCGGGTGCGGGCCACGGACACCCCGAGGGTCGCGGCGGCGTCCTGGCCGAAGGCGAACGCGTCCAGCGTGCGCGCGTACGCCAGACAGACCGCCAGCGCGACCACCAGGACCGCGAGGCAGACCCAGACGTCCGTCCAGCCGACCCCGCCCAGTGAGCCGAGCAGCCAGAACAGCACTCCTCGGGTGGTCTCGGCGTCGGCGGCGGTCATCACCACGAAGGAGGTGAGCGCGGAGAAGAGCTGCATCGCGGCGACACCGCTGAGCACCACGCGGTCCGTCGTCCCGCCGAGCGTGTGGCTGAGCAGCAGGACGAGCCCGAACGACAGCAGCGCCCCGAGGAACGCGCCCGCAGAGACCGACACCAGTCCGCCGCCCGCGCCGAGGACGACCACGACGACCGCGCCGGTCGAGGCTCCGGAGGACACTCCGAGGACGAAGGGGTCGGCGAGCGGGTTGCGCAGCAGGGACTGCATGACCGCGCCGCACACGGCGAGTCCGGCTCCGCAGACGGCGGCCAGCAGGGTGCGGGGCAGCCGCAGCTGCCAGACGATGCCGTCCCGGATGGGACTCAGCTCCGCACTCCCCCAGCCGAGATGGGACGCGACCACGGACCAGACGTCGGCGACACGGATGTCGGCCGGGCCGATGGTGATCGCGACGGCGACGGAGGCGACGAGCAGTGCGGTGCCGGCCGCGCAGAGCAGTCCCACGCGCGGCCGTGCCGTCCTGCGGGTCACCCCGTGAGCCCGAACTCCCGCAGGGCGGCGGCCACTTGTTCGACGCCCTCGACGGTACGGATGGTCGGGTTCATGGCCTGTCCGCTGAGCAGGACGTACCGCTTCTTCTTCACGGCGGTCATGTTCTTGGTGACCGGGTCGGACTCCAGGAACTCGATCTTCTTCTTCGCCGACTCGGCGGTCTGCGACTTGCGGGTCAGGTCGCCGATGACGAGGACGTCGGGGTCGCGGTCGGCGACCGTCTCCCAGTTGATCTGGGGCCATTCCTCGTGGGTGTCGTCGAAGACGTTCTTCGCGCCGAACGCCCGCGTGATGATGCCGGGGGCGCCGCAGCAGCCCGCCATGTACGGAGACTCGGAGTTGGCGAACCAGTACAGGAGGGAGACGTCCGAGGCGTCGATGCCGGCGGTGGCCTTCTTCATCCGCTGCTGGAGCTCGGCGACCAGCTTCTCGCCCCGCTCCCGCACGCCGAACACCTCGGCCAGGTCACGTATCTCGCCGTAGATCGCGTCGATGCCGAGGGGCTTCTTGCGGGCGCCGTCGCCGTCTCCGGTGTTGTCCTTGCCCGCGCAGTCGGAGGGCGAGACGTACGCGGGTACGCCCAGCTTCTCGAACTGCTCGCGGGTGGCCACGCCTCCCTTGCCGAGCGTGGACACGAACGAGGCGGCGACGAAGTCGGGGTCGGCGTCCAGCACCCGTTCGAAGGACGGGTTGTTGTCGGCGATCCGCTTCACCTTCGCGTCGGCCTTCTCCAGGCCCTTCATCACCGGGTCGGTCCAGGTGGCGGTGCCCACCATCCGGTCGGCGAGGCCCAGCGAGAACATGATCTCGGTGGTGCCCTGGTTGAGGGAGACGGCCTTGCGCGGCGGGGACTCCACGCGGACGGTGTGGCCGCAGTTGTCCAGGGTGACGGCCGCCGCGGAGCCCTTGGCGGCCGAGCCGGACGAGCCGGACGAGTCGGCGCCGCCGCAGCCGGTCAGCAGAATGACCCCGGAAACGAGCAGGGCGGCAGGACGGGTGGGGCGTGCGATGGGCACGGAAGTTCCTCAGACGTCGAGGGCTCGAACGCGGAGCCCGGTCGTACGGTGCTCCCCCGCCGTCTCGGGACCGCGGAGGCCGCCAGCAGGTCTTCGGACTCGGGTTCACCCGGACGAGGCGCCTTCCCGGACCGTCCATCCGGTCCAGTGGCCGATGCCCCGCCCGTCACCCTCACCGCTGCGCGTCAGCTCCGGATTTCCACCGGATTCCCTGACCCACGTACATGGGTTCGACTGGCATTCGCAAGCTATCACGGCGGCTCTCAGGGCCCTGCGGCAGAGCGGACTCCCGACCCGCCTCCAGGGGCGCGCGGACAGCAGCCCGCCCGCTTCCAGGGGCGCGGGGAACTGCGCGAACGGCCCCCACCGGGCCGCACCCGCCCAGGGACCCGCAGCCCCACCCCCTGCCGCGGCGGCTGCGCCGGGCGCGACCTCGGGAATCCCCGGCCCGCGCCCGGCGTTGTCCCGCGCGACACCCTCACTCACCCCCGCAGGAGGCGAACCGTGTACGGCGACCAGGCAACGATCCGCAAGATCCTCACCGAGACCGGCGACACCTGGGCCGTCGTAGGCCTGTCGTCGAACGAACGACGTGCCGCGTACGGCGTCGCGGACGTGCTCAAGCGCTACGGCAAGCGCGTGATCCCCGTCCACCCGAAGGCCGAGACGGTCCACGGGGAGAAGGGGTACGCCTCCCTGGAGGACATCCCCTTCGAGGTCGACGTGGTCGACGTGTTCGTCAACAGCGACCTGGCCGGCCCCGTCGCCGACGAGGCCGTCGCCATCGGTGCCAAGGCCGTCTGGTTCCAGCTCGGCGTGATCGACGAGGCCGCCTTCGAGCGCACCCGCGCGGCCGGTCTCGACATGGTCATGGACCGCTGCCCGGCGATCGAGATCCCCCGCCTGGGCTGATCCCCACCCGGGCCGAACCGGCGATGCTCCACCAGCCGCGCTGAACCGGCGGGGCTGAACCGGCGATGCTCGGCCGACGGCCCTGTAGCGGCGGCGCGACACCGGAACAAGCACCTGGCTCATCCGTCGCGGCGCCCCGTTCCCCCGGGTTCGTACGCCCGCCGGCCCGTCCTCCGCGGAGCCTCGAACGCCGAGCCCGACCAGGCGGGCGGTTCCGCGCCCGGGGCGGGCGTCCGCCGGCCGGACGCGGTCCGGTTCCAGTCGCCGTCCCCGAGGACGAGCATCGGGTCGAACATCACGACGACTCCCGCGAGCGCCAGGAAGAGGACCGGGCCGATGAGCATCGGCAGCAGCAGCGAGTGGGCGGAGTCGCCCGAATCCGGCGCTCCGGCCGCGCCGTGCAGATGCACGCTGACCGCGGCCATTCCCGTGTAGTGCATACCGGTCACGGCGACGCCCATGACCAGGCTCGCCGCCAGGCTGGTCAGGAAGCCGCGGATCGCGACCGCCGCCCAGAGCGCGGCGGTCGCGGCGACGACGGCGATCAGGACGGAGAGCGCGACGGTACGGATCTCGTAGCGCAGGTCGCCGTTCAGACGAATGGCGGCCATGCCGATGTAGTGCATGGCCGCGACCCCGAGGCCGGTGAAGGTGCCCGCGATGAGCAGGGTCGCCGTGTTCGCGCCGCGATAACCGACGGCGAAGACACCGACACCCACCACGGCGATCGCCACCGCGAGGCTGAGGATCGTCAGGCCGACGTCGTAACGGATACGGCTTTCCTCGACCTGGAATCCGATCATGGCGATGAAATGCATCGTCCAGATGCCGCAGCCGATCGACGCCGCCCCGAGCGCGAGCCAACCCGGTCTCCAGGACTGGTCGTTGCGCAGGGACCGGGTGATGCAGCGCAGTCCCAGAGCGGCGCCCAGACAGGCCATGACATAGGCTGTGAGCGGGGTGACCGTTCCATAACTGAATCCGTCGACCGTGCCTTGCATATGCCAACATCCCCCCGGAATACGACTGTTGCGGGGACATATGTACGTGCCATAACGGGGCTGCAGCAAGGGTTTTCGTGCAATTGCAGCCAACGGAATTCCACATCGGCCACTTCCGGTCACGAAGGGTCTTCATTCGGCCGGAGGGAATCATTCTGGTGGCGCGGCGCACGATTGCGGTCGCCCGCCCCCGCCTTCAACCGGAGGTGCCTTCACACCTGAGGCGCCTTCACAGCTGGGGCGCCGCTACACCTGAGGCTTGGACGTCACGGTGAACTGCGCCCCGTCGGGATCCCGCAGCACCGCCTCCGTGGTGGTCGCGCCGTCCCGGACCGTACCGCCGTGCTCCAGGGCGGCACGGATGCACGCCTCGACGTCCGTGACCGCGAAATGGACCTGCCAGTGCGGCCGGATCGTGGGATCGGGGGCGGCCTCCACCGCGCCGGAGTGGATACGGGCCACCACGTCGCCGTCGCTGCGCAGGACGACCTCGTCCCCGTCGTAGTGCACCTCGCAGCAGCCGGGCCGCGAGGTCGCCCACTCCAGCACCTCGCCGTAGAACATCGCGGCGTCGAAGGCGTTGCGCGTGTGCAGTCGCAAGAAGGCGGGGGCGGCCCGGCGCCAGGTCTCCCAGCCGGCGACGAGCTGGCCCTCCCAGATGCCGAAGACGGCTCCGTCGCGGTCCGCCAGCAGGGCTGCCCGGCCCGGCGGGAAGCCGATGGGCCCGACCGCCGCCGTACCGCCGCGCTCCTGGCCCCGGGCCACCGCCTCGTCGGCGCTGTCCACGGCGAAGTACGGGGTCCAGGCGACGGCCATCTGCCACATCGTGGCCACGGCCGCGATGCCCGCGACCGGCACCCCGTCCGCGTAGGCGATCCGGAACCGGTCCATCAGCGCGGTCGTCCGGAACCGCCACCCCAGCACCGCCTGGTAGAAGTCCTCGGCGGCCTGCTGGTCGCGCGCCGTCAGGCTGACCCAGCACGGGGCTCCCGCGACCGAGTGACTGGAGACGACGTCGCTGCGGACTCTTGCGTCGCTGTTCATGGCAGTACCGTTCCTGAGTCGTACCGAGGGGCGTGGGCGGACACCCGACAGCGTCGAGAGCACTGGCCGGGCCGTGGTGCCGTCTTCCTCAGCATCCCCCGCCCACGCCTCCTTCGCCCGGAGGCGGGCGGGGTCCCACGCCCCGAGTACCCGGCGCTGCGGCCCGAAACAAACCGGCGCCCAGGACCACTCAATCGTGCGCCGGCCTGTCCCTCAGCCGGTGGTCGGCCAGGTTCAGCGCCTCGTCGACGACCCGCCGCAGATGCCCGTCCCGCAGCGAATAGATCACCCGGCGCCCCTCCTTGCGTGTGTTGACGAGGCCCGCGAGCCGCAGCCGCGCCAGGTGCTGGCTGACCGCCGGGCGGGCGGCCCCGCACCGCTCCGTGAGGGTCGTGACGTCCGCCTCGTCATCGGCCAGGGCGTGCAGCAGGGCGAGCCGGGTGCGATCGCCCAGGAGGGCGAGGAGTTCGGCGGCGAGGGCGAACTGCTCCTCGCCCGGTGTGCGCGGATGCTCATCGTGCGCAGGTGACAGGTGCATGCGTGCGCTCATACGCACATAATGGCTCGGTGGGACGGTCGCGTCCACCTCGTTCATGGACATCCCGGGAAGGGGATCATGTGAGCACCGAGCACGACCACGGGCGGGAGCGGGGGCCTGGGCATGCCCATGAAGACGGCCATGGGCCCGGAGGCGGGCACGGAAGCGGGCACGACCACGGGCACCATTCAGAGAGCCAGGCCCGGTCCGGGCACCGGCTGCGGCACCGGCTGAGCCATCTCCTCACCCCGCACTCGCACGCCACCGCCGACAAGGTCGACTCCGCTCTGGAGTCCTCGGCCCGCGGTATCCGTACGCTCTGGATCTCGCTGGCCGTCCTCGGCGCGACCGCCGCCGCCCAGGCGGTCGTCGTCGCCCTCTCCGGCTCGGTGGCGCTGCTCGGCGACACCGTGCACAACGCGGCGGACGCGCTCACCGCCGTACCGCTCGGCATCGCGTTCGTCCTGGGCCGACGGGCCGCCGACCGGCGGTTCACGTACGGATACGGGCGGGCGGAGGACCTGGCGGGACTCGTGATCGTGCTGACGATCGCGGCCTCCGCGGTCTTCGCGGGCTGGACGGCGGTCGACCGGCTGCTCGACCCACGCCCCGTCGAGCATCTGCCGGTGGTCGCCGCCGCGGCCGTCATCGGCTTCGTGGGCAACGAGTGGGTGGCCCGCTACCGCATCCGCGTCGGCCGCGAAATCGGCTCGGCGGCGCTGGTCGCGGACGGGCTCCACGCGCGGACGGACGGTTTCACCTCGCTCGCCGTGCTCCTGGGCGCGGGCGGCGCGGCCGTCGGCTGGCAGCTCGCCGACCCGGTGGTCGGGCTGGCGATCACGGCGGCCCTGCTGGTGGTGCTGCGCGACGCCGCGCGCGAGGTGTTCCACCGGGTCATGGACGCGGTCGACCCGGCTCTGCTCGACGCGGCCGAGCGGGCACTGCGGGAGGTGCCCGGCGTGCGTGGGGTCGGCGAACTGCGACTGCGCTGGATCGGCCACCGGCTGCGCGCCGAGGTGGCCGTCGTCGTCGACGGGGAGTCGAGCGTCCGCGCGGCCCACCGGGTGGCGGTCGCGGCCGAACACGCCCTGCTGCACGCCGTACCGGGCCTCACCGCGGCCCTCGTGCACGCCGATCCGTCACCCGTGCCGGGTGAGTCGGACCCTCATCTGGCGCTGGCCCACCACGTGACGGGGCCCGGCTGAGCGGTCAGGCGTTCCCGAGTCCTTCCAGGACGACGGCGTTCGGGAGCTCGGCGAACGCCTTCCCCGGCACGAGCAGCTTTCCGCGCCGACGGCCGCTGCCCACCAGTACGTACGGCAGGTCGACGACGGCCGAGTCCACCAACACCGGCCAGTGCGCGGGCAGTCCGAGCGGGGTGATGCCGCCGTACTCCATCCCGGTCTCGCCGGTCGCCGTGTCCATCGCCGCGAACGACGCCTTGCGCGCGCCGAGTTGCCGCCGGACCGCGCCGTTCACGTCGACGCGAGTGGCCGACAGCACCACGCACGCGGCGAGCGTCGTCTCCCCGCCGCGCTTGCCCGCGACGACCACGCAGTTCGCGGACTGCCCGAGGAGTTCCGGGCCGTAGTGCTCCAGGAAGGTGGCGGTGTCGGCCCACTCCGGCTCCGTGTCCACGTACACGATCTGCTCGGCGGGGACGCTGCCGCGCCAGTCGCGTACGGCGTCGGCGACCGGGCGGGTCAGCACGTCGAGGCGTTCGGTGGCGGGCGTGGCGTCGTCGAAGTGTCCGAGGGGTGCGCGCATGCCGGCACGCTAACAGCCACGCGGACGGCTCCCGCCGGGGCCTCGGCCTCGGCAAGGAATGCCTCCGCGCGGGGGCCGTACGAGCCTCAGTGCACGCCCGGCACCGACACCGCCATCACCATCTCCACGGGTACGTCGCCCGCGTTGGCGTACGTGTGGGGGGTGTTGGCCTCGAAGGAGGCGCTCGAACCGGCCGGGACGCGGTACTCCGTGCCGTCCACGGTGAGCGCCAGTTCGCCCTTCGTGACGTGGATGAGTTCGACCGTGCCCGTGGGGTGCGGGTCCGAGGGGCTGCCCTCGCCCGGCATCAGCCGCCAGTCCCACATCTCCAGGGGACCGGGGGCCTCGGTGCCCGCGAGGAGGCGGTTGTAGCTGCCCGCGTCCGTGTGCCAGAGCCGTACGGCCTGCTCCGGCGGGACGATCCGGACCTTCGGGCCCTGCTCGTAGTCGAGCAGGGTGGTGATGCTGATGCCGAGCGCGTCGCCGATCTTCACGACGGTACCGAGGCTGGGGTTGGTGCGGGCCTGCTCGATCTGGATGAGCATGCCGCGGCTGACCCCGGCGCGGGCGGCGAGCGCGTCGAGGGTGAAGCCGCGCTCGGTGCGCCAGCGCTTGACGTTGCGCGCCAGTGACTGGGTCAGGAGGTCGAGGTCCGACACATTCCGTCCAATATTCTGGATGACAGAGTCCAATGAACTGAACTACGGTGGGGTGCACCGGATTGTTCACCGAACTGTACTGCGAGGCGCTCGATGACAGCACTGTTCGCCCTGGCCACCAGCCTCCTGTGGGGGCTGGCCGACTTCGGCGGCGGCTTGCTGGCACGGCGTACCCCCGCGCTGACGGTGGTGGTCGTCTCGCAGTCGATCGCCGCGGTGGTGCTGGGCGCGGTCGTCCTCGGGACGGGCGCCTGGAGCGAGACAGGACCGCGGTTGTGGTTCGCGGTGGCGGCGGGGCTGGTCGGGCCCGTCGCCATGCTGGCCTTCTACAAGGCACTCGCACTCGGGCCAATGGGGGTCGTCTCCCCGCTCGGCTCGATCGGGGTCGCCGTGCCGGTGGGGGTCGGACTCGCCCTCGGGGAGCGTCCCGGGCTGATGCAGTTCGTGGGAATCGCCGTCGCCGTCGCGGGGGTCGTGCTGGCGGGCGGGCCGCAGTTCAGGGGAGCGCCCGTGCAGCGGCAGGCCGTGCTGCTCACACTGCTCGCGGCGTTCGGATTCGGGGCGGTCATGGCGCTGATCGCGGAGGCGTCGTCGACGCTCACCGGGCTCTTTCTGGCGCTGTTCGTGCAGCGCGTCACGAATGTCGTCGCCGGTGGGGCGGCGCTGTGCGTGTCCGTGCGGCGGGGGCGGGTGGCTCTGCCCCGGGTGGCCTGGCGGGCGGTGCCGGCGTTCGCGTTCGTGGGGCTGGCGGATGTCGCCGCCAACGGCACGTATGCGCTGGCCGCTCGGCTTGGGCCGGTGGCTGTGGCCGCGGTTCTCGCCTCGCTGTATCCGGTGGTTACCGCCGTGGCCGCGCGGGGTTTCCTGCGGGAGCGGTTGCGGGGGGTGCAGGTGGCTGGGGCGGGGCTTGCGTTGGTGGGGAGCGTGTTGCTCGCGACGGGGTGAACCGACCGGTTGGCTCCGCCAGGGGCTGTGCGTCGGCTGCGGGTGCGTTGTGGCTGGTCGCGCAGTTCCCCGCGCCCCTTAGGGGGTGGGTGGCTGGGGATGGGTCTTGACCGCGGGCTCGTCGTGGCTGAGCGCGCCGTTCCCCGCGCCCCTTACGGGGCGCCTGCTTGAGCGCGCTTTCCCCCTGCCCCCTAGGGGGCGTCCTCTATTGCTCTCAGGGCCTTGATGCTCTGTTCGTCCAGTTCTGACAAGGCCAGTAGTTGTTCCGGGGTGATGTCCGCGGGGATCGGGGTCGGGGCGGGGGTGCGCAGCGGGGGCTGCCAGCCCTCGGTGGGGGTCCAGCGGCGGACCACGCGGGCCGGCGCTCCCGCCACCACCGCGTGGTCGGGGACCACGCCGCGTACCACCGCACCGGCCGCCACCACCACGTTCCGGCCGATCCGCGCCCCCGGCAGGATCACCGCGCCTGTGCCGATCCAGCAGCCGGGGCCGATCTCCACCGGCTCCATCCGCGGCCACTGCTTGCCGATGGGCACCTGCGGATCGTCGTACGAGTGGTTCGTGGACGTCACGTACACATAGGGCCCGAAGTAGCAGTCGCTGCCGATCGTGACCGTGGTGTCGGCGATGACATGGCTGCCCCGGCCGAGGACGACACCGTTGCCCAGCCGCAGTATCGGCTCCGCGCCGAGGTCGAGGTCGGGCATCAACCCGGCGGTCAGCGTGACCTGTTCGCCGATGATGCAGTGGTCGCCGAGGTGGATCCACGGTTCGCCGAACACCGTGCCCTGCGGGAAGGCCAGCCTCGTGCCCGTCCCCATCGCGCCGAACCGCAGCCGTCCGGGCCGCTCGGCCGTCACCGCGCCGGTCCGCTGCACCCAGGCCCAGCCCGCGTGGACGGCCCGCTGGACGAGGCGGCTCCGCCGGGACGAGAACGTGTTCTTACTCTTGGGCACCCGCTCACCGTACTCAGCGGCACGTCCGCCCAAGAGCTCGTACACCTGTGATCTTCGCCCCACCGGCACCGACCTGCGGTTCACCCGCAACGGATGATGCGCCCGCGTCCCGTCGGGGGTGCGCTGGCGCAATGACCCGGTACCGCGCTCTTCATCCCTTCGATACGGCCGGACGCCTGACACGGTTCGCGCTGGGGGCCGCCGCCGACGTCACCGATGCGGTGATCCGCGCGCTGACGGCCGCGGTCGTCGACCGGATGGACCTGGACGAACTCGTGTCCCGCGTCGATGTGAACCAGGTCGCCGAGCGCGTCGACGTCGACCGGATCGCGGCCCGGCTGGATCTCGACGCCGTGCTCGACCGTATCGATCTGGCCGCCCTCACCAAGGGCGTGCTGACGGAGATCGACCTCGGCCGTATCGTCCGCGACACCGGCGGCGGGATGGCCGACGAGACCGTCCACGGGCTCCGGGCCCGGAGCGTGCGGGCCGACCGGATGGTGGACCGCATCGCCGACCGCCTGCTGCGCAGACCCGACCCGGAGCAGGGGGACGAGCACGAGCAGGACTCGGATACGGGGTCGGTGGTGGTGTCCGTATCCGGTTCTGGGTCGCCTGGGTCGTCCCGCGAGCAGACGCTCTGACCGGGGGCGTCGTGACGGGGGCGGAGCGGGCCGGGGGCCCGCGGGGGGACGCCGCGGGACTTGTGTCGCGCGTGCTGGCGGGCCTGGTGGACGCGTTCGTGGTCGCCGGGCTCGGGCTCGCCGTGCAGTTCGGGGCCGGCGGCGTGCGGCTGCTCGTCACCGGGCCGCCGTTCCGGCTGCCCGACCTCTCCGTCCGGCTCTCCGGTCTGTGCGGCTGGACCATCGCCCTGCTCTACCTCACCGGCAGCTGGGTCCTGACCGGCAGCACCGTGGGCGGCCGGCTGCTGGGCCTGCGCGTCGTCACCGGACGTTCGGGCGGGCTGCCAGGTGTCCTGCGCGCCCTCGCGCGCGCCGCGCTGTGCCTGGTGTTCCCCCTGGGCCTGCTGTGGATCCCGGTGAGCAGGCGCCGTGCGTCGGTCCAGGATCTCGTCCTGGCCACCACCGTCCGCTACGACAGGATGTGACGGGTCGTCGTGTGTGGCTACGCGCCGGGTTGTTGCTCGGGCAGCATGGTGGCGGCCGTGAGTCCGCCCAGGCCCACGAAGGCCAGGACGCCCAGAGCCACGGCGTACGGACCGGCCGCGGGGTCGGCGACGAGGATCGTGCCGGCGATCGCCGTACCGAGCGACGAACCGAGGTTCGACACACTGCGGGACAGCCCCGAGATCTCGCCCTGCCGTTCCTCGCCGAAGCTCGACTGGACGACGTTGACCGACGGGGTGAGCATCACACCGAGTCCCAGGCCGA
Organism: Streptomyces dioscori; assembly: GCF_003024195.1. Taxonomy (GTDB): domain Bacteria; phylum Actinomycetota; class Actinomycetes; order Streptomycetales; family Streptomycetaceae; genus Streptomyces; species Streptomyces dioscori. Next base: position 124,028 of record NZ_KZ679046.1, on the reverse strand, counting down.
TGAGGAGCAGTCCGGGTGTGAAGGCCCAGACGCTCGGTGAGCCGGAGGCCATCGCGATGAGCAGGCCGATCCCGCAGATCGTGACGCCGAAGCCCACGACGATGAGCGTCCGCTGCGGCCACCGTTTCACCAGACGCTCGGCGGCGAGCGAGGCGGCGAGGATGCCGAGGGTGGCCGCGGTGAAGATCGCCCCGGTCTCTATGGCGTCGTACCCGCGCACGACCTGGAGATACGCGGCCACCACGAACGACACCCCCATCAGCATCAGCCACTGGGCGTGCTGGGTGACGAGTCCGAGGTTGGACGTGCGGTCGTGGAACAGGCTCGTCGAGAAGAGCGGTTCCCGGCCGGACCGTTCCTTCGCGCGCACCCAGCGCAGGAGCCACACCAGGACGAGCGCGCCGAGCGCCAGCAGGCCCGCCGTCAGCCAGCCGTTGTCGTCGGCGGCCAGGATGCCCATGACGACGAGGACGAGGCCGACCGCGGACAGGACGGCTCCGCCGATGTCGAAGTGCCGGTCCGGCTCGGGCGGCAGGGGGTCCCGGACGTGGCGGCTCAGCACGATGATCAGCGCGACGACGGCCGCCTGGAAGACGAAGGCGGCCCGCCAGCCGATCGCCGAGGTGATGAGCCCGCCGATCAGGGGTCCCGCGGCGGCGCCGATGCCGCCCAGCGCCATGACGGTCCCGAACGCGCGGGCCCGGGAGGTCACGTCGGGGAACAGGAGCGTGGTGAGGATGTAGACGGGCGGGATGAGCAGGGCCGTGCCGACGCCCTGGAGGATCGAGTAGCCGAGGGCGAGGACGCCCAGCCCCGGAGCGAGCGCGCTGAGTGCGGCTCCGACTCCGTAGACGGTGAGGCCGGCGAGGAAGCAGCGTTTGCGGCCGTAGCGGTCGGTCAGTTTGCCGCCCGGGATCATCAGCGCCGCCATCGTCAGCAGGAAGACCGTGATGACGGTCTGCACGCCCTGGACGGTGGTGTCCAGGTCCTTGCTGATGTCGTTGATCATGACGTTCATGTTGGAGCCGGCGTAACTGCAGATGAATTGGGCGAGCGCGAGCGGGGCCAGGACGCGTCGCGCGGGGCGCGACGTCTGTCCCGGGGACCTCGTTTCAGGGGGTTTCGGTGGCATGGCCATGTCGGCTCCCGGACCTTCGGATGCGAACATCGTCCGTGGCTGCTGATCGCCCGTCATCACCCTTGCGAGGTGACGACGGGTGCGTGCGCCACGGGCTAAATGTCGAGGGGCGAGGGACCATGCGGAGGGCCGCGATGCCAGGTGACAGGAAGAGGACTCCGAGCGTCCCGCCGGGCCTGCGTACGCTCCTGGCCTACCGGCGGGAGTGGCTCGTCAAGGACGTCGTCGCGGGTGTCGTCCTCACCACGCTGCTCGTGCCGCAGGGCATGGCGTACGCGGAGCTGGCGGGACTGCCCGCGATCACCGGTCTGTACACGTCCGTGCTCTGTCTGCTCGCCTACGCCGTCTTCGGCCCGTCACGCATCCTGGTGCTCGGCCCGGACTCCTCGCTGGGCCCGATGATCGCCGCCACGGTCCTGCCCCTGATCGTCGCGGGAGGGGACAGCGGGCGTGCCGTGGCGCTCGCCTCGATGCTCGCGCTCATGGTCGGGGCGATCACACTCCTGGCGGGGGTGGCCAAGCTCGGCTTCATCGCCGACCTCATCTCCAAGCCCACGATGATCGGCTACATGAACGGCCTGGCGCTCACCATCCTGATCGGGCAGCTGCCGAAACTGTTCGGGTTCAGGACGGACGCCGACGGACTGCTCGCCGAGGTCGGGGAGTTCGTCCAGGGGCTGGCCGACGGGAAGGCGGTGCCCGCCGCGGTGGCGGTGGGTGTCACGGGGATCGTGCTGATCCTGGTCCTGCAGCGCCGGCTGCCGAAGGTGCCCGCGGTGCTCGTCATGGTGCTGCTGGCGATCGCCGCGACCTCGCTCTTCGACCTGGGCCGGCACGGCGTCGGCCTGGTCGGTGAACTCCCCCGCGGTTTCCCTCCGCTGACCTGGCCCGACATCCGCTGGGACGACCTCGGCCCGCTCTTCGTCGGCGCGCTGGGCATCGCGCTCGTCTCGCTCGCCGACACCATCTCCAACGCCTCGGCGTTCGCCACCCGCACGGGCCAGGAGATCCGCGGCAACGAGGAGATGGTCGCGATCGGCACGGCGAACGTGGCGGCCGGACTGTTCCAGGGTTTCCCCGTCAGCACGAGCGGGTCGCGGACGGCCGTGGCCGAACGGGCGGGCGCCCGGAGCCAGCTCACCGGGGTCGTCGGAGCCGGTCTGATCGTCCTCATGCTGGTGCTGCTTCCCGGGCTGTTCCGCAACCTGCCCCAGCCCGCGCTGGCCGCGGTGGTGATCACGGCGTCGGTGTCCCTGGCCGACCTCCCGGGGACGGTACGGCTGTGGCGTCAGCGCAGGACGGAGTTCCTGCTGGCGATCGCGGCCTTCCTGGGCGTGGCCCTGCTCGGTGTGCTGCCCGGGATCGCGGTCGCCGTCGGCCTGTCCATCCTCAATGTCTTCCGGCGGGCCTGGTGGCCGTACAACACCGTCCTGGGACGGGTGCCGGGGCTTGAGGGCTACCACGACGTCCGCTCGTACCCGCAGGCCGAGCATCTGCCCGGACTGGTGATCCACCGCTTCGACGGTCCGCTGTTCTTCGCCAACGCCAAGGCCTTCCGCAACGAGGTGACGCGGCTGGCCCTCGGCGAACCGCGGCCCGTCTGGGTGCTGATCGCGGCGGAGCCGGTGACCGACGTGGACACCACGGCCGCCGACGAGCTGGAGGAACTGGACGAGGCGCTGAACGAACGGGGCATCAGTCTGGTGTTCGCCGAGCTGAAGGACCCGGTGCGGCGCAAGATCGAGCGGTACGAACTGACGCGCACCATCGATCCGGCGCACTTCTTCCCCACTATCGAGGCGGCCGTCGCCGCCTACCGGGAGAAGACCGGCGCCCGGTGGACGGCGACGGACCGGCCGCCGCCGTCTCAGGACTGAACCGGCCGGCTAGCCGACGGAGAGGACGTGCGTGCCCCAGGCGTCGAGGTCGACGAAGAGTCCGGGACCGGTCAGTTCGGCTCCGGAGCGCGTGTAGCGGGCGGCGTCGAGCAGACTGGTCAGCGTCCGCTCGTCGGGGCCGAGTTCGGGCCACGGCAGGCGGATCCTCGCCTGGGCGCGCTGTCCGGAGAGGTTGACCACGGTCAGGAAGCGGCCCGCCTCGCCCGACCAGCTCCAGGCGAGCAGATCGCGGTGGGAGGGGTTGTCGGGCCAGCCCTCGCAGTCGAGGAGCCGCCACTGCCCGGTGCGCATCCCGCTCCGGTGGACGGCGGCGAGCAGCGTCTCGTGGAAGGCGCGCAGCGCGAGGTCCGGTGTCTCGTCGGGCCGCCGGTCCAGGAAGACGGGCAGCTGGGTGCGGCGCCCGGTGAACTGGCCCTCGTGCCACAGGGTCGCCCCGGGCAGGGTCGCGATCATGACGGCCGCGGCCCGTTCCTTCGCCGGGTCCATCGTGTACGCGGCCCGTGGCTCGTCGTGGTTCTCCAGGAACCGTACGAGTTTGCGCTGGTAGGTCACGTCCGCCGTGAGGTGGCCGCGGACGGACTCGGGGCTCTCGTGCAGCAGCCGGTCGTAGAGCCGTTTGTCGTAGCAGAAGTCGAAGCCCTGCTGCTGGAGGTCGAACTCGCGGTCCCAGTAGGCCTCGGCGGCGAAGATCATGCCGGGATGTCCTCGGCGTACGCCGGAGATGACGGTGGGCCAGAAGTCGTCCGCGGGCCGCTCGCCCGCCCGCTCGCCCCAGGTGCGGGCGAAGATGTCGTTCATCATGAGCATCGCCATGTCGCAGCGGACACCGTCGCACAGGTCGCCGATGCGCATGAGGACGTCCGTGGTGGCCGCGCGCAGGGCGGGCTCGAAGGCGTTGAGCTGCACCACGTCCGGCCAGGGCGGGAAGAAGGGGTCGCGGCCACGGGCGAGGACCTGGCCCTCGACGGAGAGGTAGGCCGCCGGATCGCCGCGCAGTTCGTCCTCGCTCCCCCGGACGAAGTACTCGGGGTGCTCGGCCGTCCAGGGGCTGTCCGGCGCCACATGGTTGGGTACGTAGTCGAGGAGCAGTCCGATGTCCCGGCCCGCCAGTTCGGCGCGCGCGGCGGCGAGCCCCGCGCTCCCGCCGAGGTCCGCGTCGACCTCGTAGCGGCGGATGCAGTACGGCGACCCGGCGATCTCCTCCTCCTGGAGGTCGGGCACGGCCCGGGTGAAGGCGGCGCGCAGGGACGGGTCGCGCAGCGCGATGGCACGGCCCTGCGGGCTGCGCTCCCACACGCCCATGAGCCATACGGCGTCGATGCCGTGCGGGGTGACCTCGTCCCAGGCGTCCTTGGGGACATCGCCCAGTCCCCCGTGGCGGCCGGTCCGCCGCTGGATCTCGCGGAGCCAGACACGGGTGTTGACCTCGTGGACGACGGGCTGTGCCGGGATCCCGCTCATATCGTCCCCTTCTTGGCGCGGTCGGTCAGGAAGTCGTCCGGGGTGAGCGTGCCGAAGACCGTCATCAGTGTGGCGACCAGCCCTGTCCAGCCGGTCTGGTGGGCCGCGCCCATCCCGGCGCCGTTGTCGCCGTGGAAGTACTCGTAGAACGAGATCAGGTCCCGCCAGTGCGGGTCGTCCTGGAGGATCCGCTGGCCTCCGTGGACAGGCCTGCGTCCGTCCTGACCGCGCAGGAAGAGCCGGGTGAGCCGCTCGGAGATCTCCTGGGCGACCTCGAAGAGGGTCATGCGGACGCCGGAGCCGGTCGGGCACTCCACGGTGAGGTCGTCGCCGTAGAAGCCGTACAGGTTGAGCAGCGCCCGGACGACGAGGGCGTTCATCGGGAACCACACGGGCCCGCGCCAGTTGGAGTTTCCGCCGAACATCCCCGTGTCCGACTCGGCGGGCAGATAGCCGACCCGGTACTCCTCGCCGTGCACCCAGAAACGGTAGGGGTGTTCGGCGTGGTGGCGGGAGAGGGACCGGATGCCGTACGGGCTGAGGAACTCCTCCTCGGACAGCAGGTACGAGAGCACCCTGAGCAGTTTCTTCTCGTCGACCACGGACAGCAGCCGGGGGCCGCCCGCCGTGCCCGCCTGTACGGAGGTGAGCGTGACGGAGAGCGAGGGGTGGCGGTCCGCGAAGCGGCGCAGCCGGTCACCGAGGCCCGACACCTTGGTCAGCTGGGACGGCCGGAAGACGGTGGCCGCGCACAGCGGCAGCAGCCCGACCATCGAGCGGACCTTCAGCCGCACCGCCTGGCCGCCGGGCAGCCGCAGCACGTCGTAGTAGAACCCGTCCTCCTCGTCCCAGAGTTCGTCGCCGAGGTCGCCGACCCGGTCCATGGAGGCGGCGATCCACAGGTAGTGCTCGAAGAACTTCAGGACCAGATCCTCGTACGCCTGGTTGTGCTCGACGAGTTCCACGGCGATCTGCAGCATCGCCTGGCAGTAGAGGGCCATCCACGCGGTGCCGTCGGCCTGTTCGAGCCGGCCGCCGGTGGGCAGGGGCGCGCTGCGGTCGAAGACGCCGATGTTGTCGAGGCCGAGGAAGCCGCCCTCGAAGACGTTGCGGTCGTCGGGGTCCTTGCGGTTGACCCACCAGGTGAAGTTCGTCAGGAGTTTCTGGAAGGCGCGCTCCAGGAACTCGCGGTCGGCGCGGCCGGTGGTGCGCTCCTCCATCAGATAGACGAAGTACGCGGCCCAGGCGTGCACCGGCGGGTTGACGTCGGCGAAGTTCCACTCGTAGGCCGGGATCTGGCCGTTGGGGTGCAGGAAGGTGTCCTTGAGGAGCAGTTCGAGCTGTTCCTTGGCGAAGCGGACGTCCACGGTCGCGAAGGCCACGGTGTGGAACGCCAGGTCCCAGGCGGCGAACCAGGGGTACTCCCACTTGTCCGGCATGGACACGATGTCGTCGCTGACCATGTGGAACCACTCGCGGTTGCGCACACCCGGCCGCGGCATGCTCCACGGGTCAAGGCCGTGCTCGGCAAGCCAGGTCTCCAGGTCGAACAAGTAGTACTGCTTGGACCAGAGCATCCCGGCGAGCGCCTGCCGCTGCACCCGGGCCCGGTCCTCGTCGGCGCCCTCGGGGATCAGCTGGCGGTAGAAGGCGTCGGCCTCGGCGATCCGGTCCTCGAACACGGCCTCGAAACCGCGGGAGTCGAAACCGCGCGACTCGAAGTCCCGCGACTCGAAGTCCCGGGAGTCGAAGCCGTGCTCGCCGGCCGGCCGCTCGTCCGTGGGCGCGATCCTCAGCCGCAGGGTCGCCGAACCGCCCGCGGGAACCGTGAGTGTGTGGTGCGCCGCCGCCTTGGTGCCCTCCCGCGCCGGGTTGACGGCTTCCCGCTCGCCGTCGACCACGTACCTGCCGATGCCGTCCTTGACGTACGGGGAGGAGTTGGGCGAGCCGAAGAGCCGCTCGGCGTTCGTCTCGTTCTCCGTGAACAGCAGCGGCACCTCCTCCCCGAACCGGCAGTCGTAGCTGCCCAGTTGCGGGTGCTCGGCACGGATCGTCACCGTGCCGCCGGGGCCGTCGGCCGCGCTCATCCGCGGTTTCGGGGCATCGCCGCACCCGTCCTGCCACGACCAGGTGTTGCGGAACCAGAGGGTCGGCAGGACGTGCAGGACCGCCTCGTCGGGACCGCGGTTGTCGACGGTGATCCGCGCCAGCACGTCGTCGGACGACGCCTTGGCGTACTCCACCGTCACATCGAAGTAGCGGCTGCCGTCGAAGACACCGGTGTCGAGGAGTTCGTACTCGTACTCCTGCCTGCTCCGTTCGCGGTTGACGGCCACCAGGTCGTTGTACGGGAACTCGGCCTGCGGGTACTTGTACAGGTACTTCATGTAGGAGTGGCTGGGCGTGCTGTCCAGGTAGAAGTAGTAGTCCTTGACGTCCTCGCCGTGGTTGCCCTCGCCGTTGGTGAGCCCGAAGGCGCGCTCCTTGAGGATCGGGTCGCGGCCGTTCCACAGGGCGAGCGCCAGGCACAGCCGCTGCTTCTCGTCGCAGATCCCGCCCAGTCCGTCCTCGCCCCAGCGGTAGGCGCGGGAGCGGGCGTGATCGTGCGGGAAGTAGGACCACGCGTCACCACCGTCGCTGTAGTCCTCCCGGACCGTGCCCCACTGACGCTCACTCAGATAGGGGCCCCACAGACGCCATCGGCCTCCGTCGTCGCCGGTCGGACCGATCCGCTGGCCGCTCGTCCGCGCGTTCATCCTGGCTCCCTGTGACAGGCCTACCGGGGCTGCGTCAGTCTGTCCGGCCCCTCCCGCCGGTGCCTCACCTGCCGCGGGTGAGGGCCCGGGAGCCCCGCCCTCACCTGTGGCGGGTGACGCGCAGCGGGCCACAAGGCGGCTGGATGGAGGCGGACCACATCGAAGGGAGCGGTCATGGTCAGGATCGGACCTGTGCAACTGCTGACGGTCGAGTTCGGACCCGACGCGAAGTTCGAGGGAAGGATCATCGACGAGCTCGTGGCGCTCGACCGCAGCGGCCAAGTCCGCTTGCTGGACCTGCTCTTCGTACAGAAGGAGGCCGACGGAAGTCTCGTCACGCTCGACTACCAGGCGGAAGGCATGGGGCAGACCGTCGCCGCGCTGCTCGGCATCTCGCGCGACGTGCTGGAGGGCGCGGAGGCGGAGTTCCCGTCGCTCGCCGAGGGGAACGCCTTCGGCCTCGCCCCGGACGACATCCTGGGCCTGGCCGGGCAGCTGACCCCGGGGACCGCCGCCGGCTTCGTCCTGCTGGAACACACCTGGGCCAGGGAACTGAGGGCGGCGATCCGCGACGCGGGCGGCGTGCCCGTCGCGGAGGGCTTCCTCACGGAGGAGTCCCTCGGCCTGGTGGTCGTGGAAATCACCGACGCCGTCGCGCGACTGGACGAGGCGGCCTCGGAACAGACCCGCAAGGGCCGGGCATCCGGCCGGAACACCAGGAGGTCCTGATGACCGATCTCGTCGTGCTCGGCTTCTCCGACAAGGAGAAGGCCGAATCCGTGCTGCGCCTCTCGAAGGACCTGTCCAAGCAGGAACTCCTCGACCTGGAGGACGCGGCGCTCGCCTGGCGGACCCCGGACGGCAAGATCCATGTCCGCCAGTCCTTCAGCCCCACCGCGCACGGAGCGGCCGAGGGCGCCCTGTGGGGCACGCTCTTCGGCATGCTGTTCCTGATGCCCGTGTTCGGTGCCGCGGTCGGCGCGGGCACGGGCGCGCTCGCCGGGAAGCTCACGGACGTGGGCATCAACGACGCGTTCATCAAGGAGATCGCGGGCACGCTCGAACCGGGCCGGGCCGCCGTCTTCGCGCTCGTCCGGCGTTCGACGCCCGACCGGGTGCGTGAGGCGCTGCGTCCGTTCGGTCCCACCGTGCTGCGCACGTCGCTGACCAAGGAGCGCGAGGAGGAGCTGATCGCCACCCTGCAGCAGTGACGGCCGCCGAACCGCCCGGCCGAACTTCACCCGGGTGAGATGTGGCCCGCGCCGGTCCGCGGCTTCCCGGTGCGGGCCACACTCACGTCTGGCGGACGTCCACTGCGCTGGGAGCGAGGTACCGTCGATGGACGAGCGGACGGAACGGCGGCGCCCGCCGGGTACGCCTGTCACGCCCCCGCCCCGAGCGCCGGGCATGGCCCTTCCCGGCGTACCCCAGCTGCCGACGTGGCTGGTCCCCCGCCCCCGTCTGACGGACCGCCTCTCGCAGGGCGTACTGGGGCCGTTGACCGTGGTCGTGGGGCCGGTGGGAGCGGGCAAGTCGGCTCTCGCGGTGGAGTGGGCGCACACGCGGCGTGCGCCGGGCCCGGTGGCATGGGTCACCTGCGACGGGGCGGAGGAACAGCCCGACGTCTTCTGGCCCCGGGTCCTGACGGCCCTGCACGAGGCCTCCGTCGACCTCCCGCCACTCACCGCCCCGCCGCCCCCGGCAACGGACTTCACCGTCCCGAACACCCGGGCCCAGGCCACCACCGGCCATCACGGCTCCGGTCAGGGTGCCGCTGAGGACGGCCGCGAGCAAGGACCGCCACAGGCGCCCCGTGAGGGGCGCGGGGAACGGCGCGCCCAGCCCCCACCGACCGACAGCCGACGAACAACCGCCAACGGCTTGCCCCAGCGCACGGGCAACGGCCGCGAGCAGACGCCCCTCCAGGGGCGCGGGGAACTGCGCCACCAGCCCCCACCGACCGACAGCCGACAAACGACCGCCGCCGTCCCGCCCCAGGGCACAGGCGAGAACGCCCACGCGCAGGCCGCGCCACAGGCGCCCCTTGAGGGGCGCGGGGAACTGCGCCACCAGCCCCCACCGACCGGCAGCCGTCAGACCACCCCCGACGGAGTCGAACCGCACGGCTTCCCGGCCCCGGCGGTACCCCCCGCCCCGGCAGCCGGACAGTCCCTGCTGGTGGCCGCCCTCGCGGCCGGTCTCGCCGCGCGCGAGGAGCCCGTCGTCCTCGTCCTGGACGACTTCCAGCCGGAGAGCGGCTCCCCGGTCGCCGAGGGCATGGTCCGGCTGCTCCGGCACGCCACCCCCGCCCTGCGGCTGGTCGTGGTCTCGCGCCGCGATCCGCCACTGCACCTCCACCGCTACCGGCTGGCCGGCGACCTCACCGAACTGCGTACCGGGGACCTCGCCTTCGACGACCGGGAGACGGCGGCGCTGCTGGCCCAGCACGGCGTCGAGGTGCCCCGGCCGGTGGTGAAGACCCTGCGCGAGCGGGCGGACGGCTGGGCGGCGGGCCTGCGGCTTGCCGCGATGTCCATGCAGGGGCACCCCCACCCGGAGCGGTTCGTGGCACGGTTCGCGGGCGAGGACGAGGCGATCGTCAGCTACCTCGTCGAGGAGGTGCTGGACGGTCAGCCCCCGGCGATGCGCCGGCTCCTGCTGACGACCAGCGTGCTGGACCATCTGAACGCCGAACTGGCCACCCAGGTCGCGGGCCAGGAGGCCGGCCGGCACTTCGCGGCGCTCGTCGCGCAGAGCTCCTTCCTCCAGCACATCGGTCACGGGTGGTACCGGTGCCACCGGATGTTCGCCGACGTACTGCGGGTGCGGCTGCGCCACGAGGCACCGGACCTCGTGCCCGATCTGCACGGGCGGGCGGCCGAGTGGCTGGGCGCACACGGCCTGCTCGCCGAGGCCGTACGCCATGCGCTCGCCGCGGACGACCGCCGCTACGCCGACCGTCTGGTCGTGCATCAGCTGGCGGTCGGACAGGTCCTCGCCCTGACGAGCACCCGGCTGCCGGGCGAACTGCTGACCCGGACGCCGTCCGCCGGCCCCACGGCGGCCCCCCGGGAGGCCCTGGGACCGGAGTCCGCGCTCGTCACCTCGGCGGCGGCGCTCGCCCGGGGCGACGGCCCGGCCTGCACGGAGAACCTGGCCCTGGCCGACCGGCTGATCGAGGAGCTGCCCAGGGGCGGCGCCGACCGGATCGCCCGGTGCCGGCTGGCGCACTCCGTGATCCGGATGGCCAGGGACCGCCCCCGGCACCTCACGGCGGCGAGGGCCGCCGCCGCGGAAGCCGAGCGGCTCTTCCCGCGGCTGCCGCGCGGCCTGCTGGAGGACCGCCCCGAACTGGTGGCGCTGACCCTGTCGATCCGTGGCCGCGCCGAGCTGCGGGAGGGCGACCTCAAGGCGGCGGAGGCGTCCCTGACCACGGCTCTCAAGGCCGCCTGCGCCGCCGGGAACGGCGTCCTGCGCTGGGACTGCCTCTCCGAACTGGCGCTGCTGGAGGTGCTGCGGGGACGGTTCCGGGCCGCGGAGCAGTTCGCGGGGCACGCCCGGCACCCCGCGCCGCAGGCTTCTCCGGAGCCGGATCCCTCCCTGGCCGCGCTGCATGTCGTACGGGCCTGGATCGCTCTGACGCGCCTCGACGTGCCGCGGGCACGCGGCGAACTCTCCCGGGCCCGCGCCACCTTGCGCCAGGTGCCCGACCCCTTCGTCACCGGCGTCGCCTCCCTGGTCGCCAAGCTCATGACCGCGGTGGAGACCGGCACGGCGCGTCCCGAGACCCTGGACACCATCCCCGACATCACGGCGGACGGCTGGCTCGCCGAAGGGCTGCGGCAGTCGGTGCGGCACGCGTGCGCGGCCTGCCTCGGCGAGGCACGCGCCCACCGGCTCCCCGCCCGGCCGGTGCCCGGTACGCGCGGCACGCCGGATCCCCGGCCGCGGGACGACCGGGCCCCGGTCGAGTCGCTCAGCGCGCGCGAACGCGACGTGCTGCGTCATCTGGCGCAGATGATGACGACGGAGGAGATCGCCGACGAGCTGTACGTGTCGGTCAACACGGTGAAGACGCACCTCAAGAGCGTCTACCGCAAGCTCTCCGTGACCCGGCGGTCGGCCGCGGTACGGCGGGCCCGCGAACTCGAACTGCTGTGACGCGGACCCTAACGGCCGCGACGCACCGTGCACGGCCCCTCAGAGAAGGCCCAGTTGCCTCGCGCGGGCGACCGCGCCCGTACGCGACGACACCCTGAGTTTGCGGTAGACGGCCCGCACATGGCTCTTCACCGTGTTGTGCGAGATGAAGAGTTCCGAGCCGATCTGCCGCAGCGGCACGTCCTCCTGGAGCCTGACGAGCACCGCGTGTTCGCGTTCCGTCAGGAGGCAGGCCGGTGTCGCGGGGTCCGGGCGTCCACCGTCTTCGTCGCCGCCGCCGTCGCCGTCGCCGTCGCCGGAGGGTACGGCGGCCAGCGCGGCCGACGCCTCGTCCAGCAGCAGGTCGGTACTGCGCGGGTCGCCCGACTCGGCGGCGATGTCCATGAGTGCGTCGGCGACCCACACCAGACAGGCCGCCACCACGGTGTCCGCGTCCTCGGCGGCCCGGTCCATAGCCCGTAACTGCCCCCGCAGCACGGAGATCCGCTCGAAATCCGGCCGGTCGGAGTCCGCTTGCCTTCCTCTCCGCTCGGCCTTCAGGACGGTAGGCATGTGACTCACCTCCTCGACAGAGAGCGGGGGGCGGTACACAGCAACCGTGCGAGCTGGATCTTGGAACGGAAAGAGGACTTAGGGCCATTTCACCCCGATGCCGGACGGCGTCTACGGCGAGTTGGGGTACGCCGGATCCGTATCGGGACCGCGCCCCTCGGGCAATCGGCGCACTTCCACCAGCTCCAGTCCGAGGGCCTGGATGCGGTCCAGGATCCCGTACAGGGCCGCTTGGTCGAGCCGGGCGCCGTGCAGGACGGTCTCCGGCGGACTGACCGTGACCGTCAACTCGGCGAAGGCGGAACGGAAGGCCTGGGAGACCCTGCCCTTGATCCGGATCTCGAAGTCCCCGCCCACGGGCCGCGCCTCGCCCCGCTCGGGTCCAGGGCGTTCCTCCGCCGTTCCCATGCCGCGTCACCTCCGCTGCCCGGGGCCGGGTCACGTCACCATTCTCACAGGCCGTGCGGAGGGCACATCACACAGCGGGGGTGACGGCGGCGGGCCGTCCGGACCGGTCCGCGCCCGGCTCCGACACTCATCCACAGCGGGTGAAGCTCAGCCCCCTGAAGCAGCGGGATGCTCCTGCTCCCGACAAGGAGGTACCCGACATGGCTGAGCAGACCTCGGCAGGGCAGACCCGGCAGGGTTCGCCCCCGCAGGAACCCCGGATCAAGCCCCTGATGGTCGGCGGGGTCGTCTTCGCCGTCTGCATGATGGCCATCGTGGGCGCGTACCAGGTCTTCGTCGGCATGGGCGCGTTGATGGAGGACAACTTCTACACCCGGGCGAACGACTACCCGTACGACCTCAACATCAATGTGTGGGGCTGGGTCCATCTGATCTCCGGGATCGTCATCGTGGCCGCCGCGTTCAGCGTGTTCAAGGGCAAGACGTGGGCGCGCGTCGTGGGTATCACGGTCGCCGCGCTGAGCGCGATGGAGAACTTCTTCTTCACGCCGTACTACCCGCTCTGGTCGATCGTGATCATCGCGTTCGACGTGCTGATCATCTGGTCCCTGGCCAGCTACGGCCACGCACAGGCCCACAAGGTCTACGGGGCGCCGATGTAGCACGGGGTGCATCCGGCCGACCCGGCTCGTCCGACGTCCGGCTTCCGACTCGTCCGGCTCGTCCGACATCCGGCTCATCCGGCTCATCCGCCGGGTTCCGTCGGCCGGGCCGTCTCCGGATGCGCCGCCTCCGGGTGGGCCGCCTCCGGGTGGGGCGCCTCCGGGTGGGCGTGGCCGCGCGCCGACGGCAGGGCCAGCCGGGCGATCCGGGGCCAGTCGAGCCGCGGCAGCGGTGCGCGCATCCCCGGACGCTCGCGCGGCACCAGCACGCGCAGCGCACCCGGCCGAGCCTCGCAGCGCACGGGAACGGGCAGGCTCACCGCCTCGCCGTCGACGCCGACCGGGATCCGCTCCCGGTCGGCGTCGACGACCACCTCCCGCGCGGTGACCCGGGTCAGACCGGTGGCACGGCGTCCGCGCAGGAGTCCGGCGGCCTGGGTGGCGCTGGCCACGTCGACCCCGACGACCCCCAACTCGCCGCCGTCCAGCCGGGGCCGGCGGCCGAGCCCGGCGATGTCGCCCGTGCCGTAGGGGTTGTTGCTGACCAGCAGCGCCTGCGGTGCCTCGAAGTCCGCCTCGCCAGCCCGGGCGGCGAGCCGTGCGCCGCGATGGCCCACGAGCAGGTCGGGGAGGAGTTCCAGGGTCGTACGGGTCTTGCCGTCGCGGTAGGCCGGGCTCTGCACCACCTCGGCGTACGCCCCGAACGACACGTTGTTGACGAAGGGATGGCCGGCCGCGCGGCCGAGGTCGACGCGGAGCAGCACCCCGTCGGTCAGGGCGTCGAGCGCCTTCGCCGGATCCTCGCGGTCGAGCCCCAGGTCGAGGGCGAAGTGGTTACGGGTGCCGGCCGGCACCACGAGGAAGGGGAGGCCGAGCGAGGCGGCGACGTCGGCCACCAGCGCCTGGGTGCCGTCCCCGCCCGCGACGCCGAGCAGATCGGCGCCCTCGGTGGCGGCCTTGCGCGCCAGTTCGGCCACGTCGGTCTCGCCCGGCCCCTCCAGGAGGAGGACCTGCGCGCCCAGTGCCTCCGCCTTCTCCCGCAGCCCGAACCGTGCCACCTTGCCGCCGCCCGAGCGCGGATTCATGATCAGGACGGGGTGCCGCACCCGTGGGGCGGGGTGCTCCGGCGTCCGGGCGGACCCGTCCGTGCGGACCAGGGCTCGGCGGCCCGCGCCGACCGCGACCATGAACAGCGCCCCGGCCACGACGACGACCCACGCCAGCTCGGCCCGGGTGTACGCGACGACGATCCATACGGGTGCGGCGACGGCCAGCACGGCGGCGAGCAGCCGCCAGACGCTCCGCCGTGTGAGCACCCACCACAGGGCCGCCGCCGTGACCGCCAGACCGGCCAGCCCCACACCCAGCAGGGCGATGGTCCGCAGTCCCGCGAACACGCCCAGCACCAGTACCGCCGCCGTGGCCGCCGCCAGCGCTCCGCGCGCCGACCACCGCTGCCCCCGCGTAGTGGGTTCCATGGCGTGACGATCGTTCGTGGACCGGAGGGGCGCATCACCCCTGGCAGGGGATCCGCCCCGAGTTCGGCCCTCTCCTCGTCCGGTCAGGCCCAGCCAGGGGCTGAGGAGGGGGTCGTGGGCGAGTACGTACCCGATCGCGATCCCACCGGCGACGATCGCGAAGAAGAAGATGAGCCACGACAGCACCGTGAAGACGGAGCCGAGCGGCCCGTACCGCTCGACGCTCAGCTCCAGTGAACGCGGCAGCCAGAGCCCGGACACGGCGGAGTACAGGACCACCCCGATGCCGGTGAGCAGGGCGCCCGGCAGCAGTGGCAGCCACGCCACCCGCCCGGCGAGCATCAGATGCTGCGTCCACCACCACATGAGGACCGCGGCGATCAGCTGCAGGGGGAACCCCAGGGCGGCCCCGGCGCCGAACCCGTCACGCAGCGTCCCCTGGGACACCAGCACGGTGACCCAGACGAGGAGCCACACGCCCCACCGCCACACCACGGTCCGCAGCCCGGCGCGCGGCAGATGCCAGGAGCGTTCGCACAGGCGTTGCAGTGCCCGGCTGAAGGCGGTCGCGGACAGGAGCGCCACCAGTACCCCGACCGCGCCCCAGGCCTCCATCGAGTCGGCGGCGCCCCGGTAGACCTCGTCGACCTGGGTCAGGACCGGCCCCTCGGTGCCCAGTTGGGTGCGCAGGGTGCCCACCAGCTCCCGGCGGACCGCGGGCGGGGTGAAGGACGCGACGGCGAAGAGCATCGGCAGCGCGGCGAGGAACGCCTGCGCCGCGAGACGGGTCGCCATGTCCAGGATGCTCACGCTGACGAGCTGCCGGCCGACGGGGCCCGCGATGCGGCCCGGCACGGTCCGGGCGAGCCTCGTGAACACCATGACCGTGCCCTCCCGGCCCCCGGAAACCTGTCGGCACGTCACCCTCTTCCCCGCCGGGCCGCCGCGCCTCGCCCGGGACGGGTGACACGGACCCGCGGGGGTGGGCCTGCGGCCGATCGCCTACCGTGCCGGTGTACCGACGACGAGGAGACAGTGATGACGCACGAGGCGCTGGTCATGGGGATCGGCGGCAAGGATCCGCGGCTGGACCCGGAGGCGTTCGTGGCACCCACGTCCGTGGTCATCGGGGACGTGGACCTGGGGCCGGGCGCGAGTGTCTGGTACGGCGCGGTGCTGCGGGCGGACTGCGGTCCGATCGTGATCGGGGCCGACAGCAACGTCCAGGACAACTGCACGCTCCATGTCGACCCCGGTTTTCCGATCAGCATCGGGGAACGGGTGTCCATCGGGCACAACGCCGTGGTGCACGGGGCTGTTGTCGAGGACGACTGTCTGGTGGGGATGGGGGCGACGATCCTGAACGGGGCGGTGATCGGGGCGGGGTCGCTCGTCGCGGCGCAGGCGTTGGTGCCGCAGGGGATGCGGGTGCCGCCCGGGTCCCTGGTCGCCGGTGTTCCCGCCAAGGTGAAGCGGGAGCTGAGCGCGGAGGAGCGGGAGGGGGTTTCCCTGAACGGCGTGTTCTACGTGGAGCTGGCGAAGGCCCACCGGGACGCCCACGAGGGGTAGCCCCTTCAGGGGCGCGGGGAACTGCGCGGCCCACCCCCACCGGCCCGCAGAGGACAGCCGGAGCCCTGGGGTCGTACGCCGAGTGCGGATTCGTCGTGGCTGGGCGCGCAGTTCCCCGCGCCCCTTGCGGGGGCTAGTCGGTCGCCGGGACCGGCTCCGCCGGAGCCGTGTCGGGCTGCGCTGTCATCTTCTTGGCCTTGCGCTTCATGATCAGCATGGACGCCGCGCCGATCAGGACGGCCAGGACCAGGCCCAGCCAGGAGAAGCGCTTGAGCCAGGACTCGGCCACCACGCCCACGTAGTAGATGACCGCGGTCGTGCCGCCCGCCCAGATGATGCCGCCGAGGACGTTGGCGGTCAGGAACTTCCAGTACGGCATGCGCAGTACGCCCGCGAGCGGCCCCGCGAAGATGCGCAGCAGGGCGATGAAGCGGCCGAAGAAGACGGCCCACATGCCCCACTTCTCGAAGGACCGCTCGGCGGTGGCGATATGGCCTTCGCCGAAGTGCTTGGGGAACTTCGCGCCGAGCCAGGCCAGCAGCGGACGTCCGCCCTTGCGGCCGATGGCGTAGCCGATGGAGTCACCGATGATCGCGCCGGCGGTCGCGCAGGCGCCGAGGATGAAGGGGTTGATGTCACCGTGCTGGGAGGCGAGCAGAGCCGAGGAGACGAGGATGATCTCGCCCGGCAGCGGGATGCCCAGGCTCTCCAGGCCGATGACCAGGCCCACCAGCGCGTAGATGCTGACCGCAGGCACGGTCTCTAGCCATTCCTGGACGTGCAACGCCGGTTCCTCCCCTTGCAACGCGGTCCGGGCCGGGCCCGGCGTGCGCTCGGTCGCGCGCACGCCGGGAAGCCTACCGGTTCACGCCCCCGGCCCGACGGCCCGGCGATCCCTCACACGGCCACCGTCGTACGGAGCCGCAGGTCCCGCGCCGAGGCCCCGAGCCATACCGTCCGCCGCCCGGTGCCGAGCACCCAGCCGGGCCGGGCCGGGTCCCAGGAGGACAGCGTGCGTGTGTCGACGCGCACGGTGATCCTGCGTGACTCCCCCGCCCGCAGCGTGAGCCGCCGGTAGCCGCTCAGCACGCGTACGGCGCGCTCGACGCGCAGGTCGGGCGAGGGGCCCACGTAGACCTGCGGGATGTCGACGCCGTCCCGCCGCCCGGTGTTGCGCACGGTGAAGGAGACGTCCAGCCCGTCCCTGGTCCGCTCCGCCGCCAGGTCCTCGTATGCGAAGGAGGTGTACGAGAGTCCGTGCCCGAACGGGAACAGCGGCCGTACGCCCTTGGCGTCGTACCAGCGGTATCCGGCGTGGATGCCCTCGGAGTACTCCTCGACGCCGCTCACGCCCGGGTAGCGGCGCGGTTCACCGGCCACCGGGTGGCTCTCGTCGTCGGCCGGGAAGGACTGCGTGAGCCGTCCGCCGGGGTCGCAGTCGCCGAACAGGACGGCCGCGGTGGCCGCCGCGCCCTCCTGGCCGGGGTAGTACATCTGCAGCACGGCGGCGGTGCGCTCCAGCCAGGGCATCGCGGTCGAGGAGGAGGTGTTGAGGACGACGGTGGTGCGCGGGTTGGCCGCGGTCACCGCCTCGATCAGGTGCGGCTGGTGGCCCGGGAGCGCGAGCGTCGTGCGGTCCTGGTTCTCGGTGGCGTCCTCGTACGCGAAGAGGACGACGCTGTGCGCGGCGGAGGCGGCCCGCACGGCCTCGGCGACGTCCTGGCCGCGGGTCGCGCCGGTGACGCGCCGCAGCCGGAACGTCTGCCCCGCGTCCCCGCCCTTCGCGGTGATCTCGACCCGGTGCCGGCCAGGAGTGAGGTCGAGTGTCTTGCGCCGTACCGCCAGGCCGTCGGGTGCGGCCGACACCAGGCCGCCGGCGAACTGCTCGGCGAGCCCGGCCACCACCGGGAAGAGTTCAGTTCCGTCGAGGAGCACCTTGGGCCGCGTACCGGAGTAGTGGATGACGAAGGTCCACTCGTCGGCGTCCTCGACGGTGAGTGTGCCGTCGTACGTCCACGTCTTCCCGGCGGCGATGTGCTGGGCCTCCGGGGTGACGCCCGCCGAGAGGGCCTTCTTCGGGAGGGGTTTGCCGTACAGGTCCTCGCCGAGTGCGTACGAGACCTGGGCGCCCTTGCCCGCGCGGGACCTGATGGCCTCCAGGGGGCTGTCGGCGTGGTCGGGGACGACGTGGGCGCTGCCGCCGCCGCTGACGAACGGGAGGGAGCCGGTGGGGCCGATGACGGCGACGCTGCGGGCGGCCTCGCCGGTGAGGGGCAGGGCCGAGTTCTTGTTGTGCAGGAGGGTGGCGCCCGCCTTGGCGACCTCCAGGGCGACGGCCGCACCCGCCGCGGGGTCCCGGCGCGGGCGGGGCGGGGCGCTGCCGTCGAGGAGGCCGAAGTCGTCCATCGCGGTGAGGATGCGGCGTACGGACCGGTCGACGTACTCCTCGGAGACGCCGCCGTCCTGGACCGCCTTCTTGAGGGCGGCTCCGAAGTACCTGCTGTTCGGCATCTCCATGTCGAGGCCCGCGGTGAGCGAGGCGACGGTGCTGTGGGCGGCGTACCAGTCGGTCATCACCCAGCCCTCGAAGCCCCAGCGGTCGCGCAGGATCCCGGTGAGGAGTTCCTTGTTCTCGCAGGCGTAGACGCCGTTGACCTTGTTGTAGGCGCCCATGGCGGCGCGGGCGCCGGCGCCGACGGCGGCCTCGAAGCCGCGTAGTTCGACCTCGTTGAGGGTCTGCTCGTCGACCCGGACGTCGACGGTCTCGCGGTCCTTCTCCTGGTTGTTCATCGCGTAGTGCTTGACGGTCGCGATGAGCCCCTCGCCCTGGATGCCCTTGATCTCCTCGGCGACGAGGTCGGCGGAGAGCAGCGGGTCCTCGCTGAAGGTCTCGAAGTTGCGGCCCGCGTACGGGGTGCGGACGAGGTTGACCATCGGGGAGAGCAGCACGTCCTGGCCGAGCGCGCGGCCCTCGTGGCCGATGACCCGGCCGTAGCGGCGGGCGAGATCGGGGTCGAAGGCGGAGGCGAGCAGGACGGGCGCGGGCAGGGCGGTGGCGCGCTGTTTGACGCGGACTCCGGCGGGTCCGTCGGCGAGGCGCAGGGGCGGGATGCCGAGCCGTGCCACACCGGGGACGTAACCGGCCTGGCCCAGGGCCTTCGGATCGGTGGCGCCGTGCAGCAGGGAGATCTTCTCGTCCAGGGTGAGCCGGGCGAGCAGGCCCTCGACGCGGGGGCCCGCGGCCGGTTCCCGTACGGCTGCCCGGGCGGACGCGGGAGCGCCGGTGGTCGCGGCGAGGGCCACGGCGGTCGCGCCGCCCAGCAGGCGCAGGACGGACCGCCGGGACATGGACGGCCGGGACACGGGCCGCCGGGAGACAGGGTCGGACATGAGGCGTCACTCCTCGTTGGGTGCGGGCACGAGGAGGTGAACCGCGGGGCGCGCGGGCGGCCGTGCTGGTTCGCCCTCCGGACGCACTATGCGACAAAAGCGACTTGACGGACCGTTAGGCACCACGGTCGCAACAGAAAATATGACCGCACCGGTCGGTCGGGGCCGACGTGACAGCTCACGGCGACCGGTCGGCCGGACTGTCGGGCACGCTCAGAACGTCGGGCCGGCCAGGGACTGTTCCGTCCAGATGATCTTGCCGTCCTGGGTGTAACGGGTCCCCCAGCGCTGGGTGCACTGGGAGACCAGGAAAAGGCCCCGGCCGCCCTCGTCGGTCGTCTTCGGATGACGCAGGTGCGGGGCCGTCGGACTGGCGTCCCACACTTCGCAGACCAGGGTCCTCGACATGATCAGCCGCAGCCTGATGGGACCGTCCGCGTGCCGGATCGCGTTGGTGAACAGCTCGCTGACGACGAGTTCGGTCGTGAAGGTCAGCTCGTCGAGACCCCATTCGCACAGCTGCCGCGAGGTGCGCTTGCGGACCTCGGCGACCGAGGCCGGGTCACCGGGCAGCTCCCAGGACACCGTCCGGTCCGCCGGCAGCCGCCGGGCGCGGGCCATCAGCAGCACCACGTCGTCGGGCGGGCGCACCGGGACCAGCGCGTCCACCACGGCCAGACAGCGTTCGTCGAGGTCGGGAGCGGGCTGCCCGAGCACGCGGCGCAGCCGTTCCCGGTCGGCGGCAGCGTCCCGCCGGTCCGCGGGCCCCTCGGCGGCGAGCAGGCCGTCGGTGCACAGGGTGAGCACGCTGCCCTCCGCGAGCCGCAGTTCGACGGACTCGAAGGGCGGTCCGCCGACGCCCAGTTCGGGCCCCTGCGGCAGTTCGGGGAAGTCCACCGTGCCGTCCGGGGCGACGACGGCGGGCAGGCCGTGCCCCGCGGCGGCCATCGACAGCCGGCCGCCGACCGGGTCGTACACGGCGTACAGGCAGCTGGCGCCCCTCGTGCGGACGCCGTCGGCGCGGGGTGCCGTCCCGGGGCCGGTCTCCTGTCCGGTGCGGTCGACCAGGTCGTCGAGGTGGGCCAGCACCTCCTCGGGCGGCAGGTCCAGGTCGGCGAGGGTCTGGACGGCGGCGCGCAGCCGGCCCATGGCGGCGGCTGCCTCGATGCCGTGCCCGACGACGTCGCCCACCACGAGCGCGACCCGGGCGCCCGACAGCGGGATGACGTCGAACCAGTCCCCGCCGAGGCCCGTCAGCTCGTCGGCGGGCCGGTAGCAGGCGGCGACCTCCATCGCGTCCTGTTCGGGCAGCCGGTGCGGCAGGAGGTGGCGTTGCAGGACGAGTGCCGCGTCGCGTTCGCGGGTGTAGCGGCGGGCGTTGTCGAGGCACAGGGCGGCGCGGGCCACGAACTCCTCGGCGAGACCCAGGTCGTCGTGGTCGAAGGGCTCCGCGCGGCGGCTGCGGAAGAACGTGGTGATGCCGAGCGTGGTGCCGCGGGCCCGGACGGGCACGATCATCGCGGTGTGCGGTCCGGGGCCGGGGAAGGCCGCCCCGCCCCGGGGCAGGTCGGCGGTCCAGGCGTCGGCCAGGGGGTCCAGGCGCTCCTCGATCCAGGAGCCGCCGCCGGTCAGGGCGGTGATCGGGGGTGCGTCGGCGCGGTACCGGGCCACCTGGCCGATCCCGGCGGAGCTCTCCGGGCCCTCGTCGTCGACCGAGCGGTGGCCGGCCCGGCGCAGGGGGACGGCGTCCGGGCCGCTCAGGGGCCCGCCCGTCGGTCCGGGCGCGGGTTCACCGCCGTCGAGGACGGTCTCCAGCAGGTCGACGGTGACGAGGTCGGCGAGGCCCGGTACCGCGAGGTCGGCCAGTTCCTGGGCGGTGCGGGTGACGTCCAGGGTGCGGCCGATGCTCTTGCCGGCCCGGTCCAGGAGGGTGAGGCGTTCGCGGGCCCGGTGGCGCTCGGTGACGTCCACGACGGTGTAGTACACGCCGAGCGGGATGCCCTGGTCGTCGTCGAGCCGGGTGAAGGACATGGCGTGGGCTGTCCGGCGGTGCGGTGCCGAGCGGACCGTACCGACGTGTTCGTAGCCCGCGACCGTTGCGCCGGTCTCCAGGACCTGGCGCATCACCTCTTCGAGGGCGGCGGCGTCGAGGCCCGGCTGTATGTCCGCGAGCCGTTTGCCGATGCGCTCGTGGCCGGGGCCGCCGCCGAACTGTTCCAGGGCGGCGTTCGACCAGACGAACCGCAGGTCGGTGTCGACGATGGCGATGCCGATCGGCGAGTGGGCGGCCATCCGCTCCAGCACCCCGCGGCTCATGCCCCAGCCCGGGGTGCCCGCGGTGTCGGCGGCCAGGGCCACCCAGCGGGGCGGGCCGTCCACGGCCTCCATGGCGGGCAGGACCCGTACGGTGGCGACGACCGGGTGGCCGTCCCGGTGGCGCACCGCGAGGAGCCCGGTCCAGCGGCCGTCCCGTACGCAGCGGCGGGCCAGGGCGGGCAGGCGTGCGGCGTCCTCGGGCATCAGCAGGCCGGCCACGGAGCGGCCCACGGCCTCGGCGCTGCGGTGGCCGAACAGCCGCTCGGCGTCCGCGGTCCAGCCGGACACCGTCAGGCGGGCGTCCAGCAGCACCACCGCGGCGTCCGCCACGTCGAACCGACGGGCCGCCACGCCGCTCTCCTCGCTCGTCGACACCCTGACCCTCTCCGTCGCTGGGAGTGGTCTTCCCGTGCGCCGCGCCCGGTGCACGCGCGCCGCACTGGCCCAACGTACCGCCGCGGAGGGCAGGTGAGCCCGGCAAACGCACCCGATCAGGGGCGGACGAGCAACTGGAAGTCGAAGGTGTAGCGGGCCGCCCGGTAGACATGGGTCCCGTACTCCACGGCCCGCCCGGTGTCGTCGTAGGCCGTGCGGCGCATGGTGAGCAGCGCCGCTCCCGCGGGTTCGTGGAGCAGTGTGCCCTCCTCCGCGGTGGCGCTGCGGGCGCCCACGGTCTGGTGGGCGCTGTGCAGGGTGATCCCGGCCGCCTTCATCAGCCGGTAGAGGCCGGTCGCCTCCAGTCTCCCGGTGTCCAGGTCGAGGAGGGTGGCGGGCAGGTGGTTGCGGAGGTGTGCCACGGGTTCGCCGTGGGTGGTGCGCAGCCGCTCCAGCACGATGACGTCCCGGCCCTCGGGGATGCCGAGGGCCGCGGCGACCTCCGCCGAGGCCGACTCGATCTCGTTGCGCAGCACCCGGGTGGCGGGGCTCTGCCCGGCGGCGGCCAGGTCGTCGTACAGGCTGCTCAGTTCGAGTGAGCGTCTGACCTGGCTGTGCACCACCTGGGTGCCGATGCCCCGGCGGCGTACCAGGAGGCCCTTGTCCACCAGGGACTGGATGGCCTGGCGGACGGTGGGCCGGGAGAGGCCGAGGCGGGCGGCGATGTCCACCTCGTTGCCCAGCAGGTCGCCCGGGGCGAGCGCCCCGTGCTCGATCGCGGACTCCAGCTGCTGGGCGAGCTGGTAGTAGAGCGGGATCGGGCTGCCCCGGTCCAGGGCGACCTCCAGCCGGTCGAAGGCCCCGGCGGTGGCCGGACGTGTGGTTCCGGTCTCTGCCACTCGTGCCCCTTCCTTCGGATGTACGTGCGTTCCTTCGGATGTGTGTGCGCGGGTGGCTCCGTCGGAGCGTCAGGAATGGCTCGGGAAGCCGAGGTTGATGCCGCCGCTGTCGGCCGGGTCGGGCCAGCGGGTGGTGATGACCTTGCCCTGGGTGTAGAAGGCGACGCCGTCGTTGCCGTAGATGTGGTGGCCGCCGAAGAGGGAGTCCTTCCAGCCGCCGAAGGAGTGGTAGCCGACGGGGACGGGGATCGGCACGTTGACGCCGACCATGCCGGCCTGGACCTCCAGCTGGAAGCGGCGGGCGGCGCCGCCGTCCCGGGTGAAGATCGCGGTGCCGTTGCCCCAGCGGGAGGCGTTGATCAGCGCGATGCCCTCGTCGTAGGTCTCGGCGCGGACCACGCACAGCACGGGGCCGAAGATCTCGTCCCGGTAGGCGTCCGCGGTGAGCGGGACCTTGTCGAGGAGCGAGACGCCGAGGAAGAAGCCGTCCTCGTGGCCGGGCACGGTGAAGCCGGTGCCGTCCACGACGACCTCGGCGCCCTGGGCGGCGGCGCCCGCGACGTACGAGGCGACCTTGTCGCGGTGCTCGCGGGTGATGAGGGGGCCCATCTCGGAGGCCGGGTCGCTGCCGGGGCCGATCTTCAGGCCCTTGGCGCGCTCGGCGATCTTCTCGACCAGTTCGTCCCCGGTGCCGCCGACGGCGACGACGACCGAGACGGCCATGCAGCGCTCGCCGGCCGAGCCGTACGCGGCGCTGATGGCCTGGTCGGCGGCGAAGTCCAGGTCGGCGTCGGGCAGGACCAGCATGTGGTTCTTGGCGCCGCCGAGAGCCTGCACGCGCTTGCCGTGCTCGATGCCCTTGATCTGGATGTACTTGGCGATGGGCGTGG
This sequence comes from Streptomyces dioscori, assembly GCF_003024195.1. GTDB lineage: Bacteria > Actinomycetota > Actinomycetes > Streptomycetales > Streptomycetaceae > Streptomyces > Streptomyces dioscori. The sequence continues at coordinate 100,075 of NZ_KZ679046.1, read as the reverse complement.
AGCCGACGAAGGAGACGGCGGTGATGTCCGGGTGCTCCAGGAGCCGGTCGACGGCCGCCTTGTCGCCGTGCACGACGTTGAGCACACCGTCCGGCAGTCCGGCCTCACTGGCCAGTTCGGCCAGCCGGTAGGAGGCGGACGGGTCCTTCTCGCTGGGCTTGAGCACGAAGGTGTTGCCGCACGCGATGGCGAGCGGGAACATCCACATCGGCACCATGGCCGGGAAGTTGAACGGCGTGATGCCCGCGACGACCCCGAGGGGCTGGCGGATCGCGGCCACGTCGACCCGGGTGGAGACCTGGGTGGACAGCTCACCCTTGAGCAACTGCGGTACGGAGCAGGCGAGTTCGACGATCTCCATGCCCCGGGCGACCTCGCCGAGCGCGTCGGAGTGCACCTTGCCGTGCTCGGCGGTGATCAGCTCGGCGATCTCGTCGCGGTGCGCGTCGAGCAGTTCGCGGTACTTGAACAGGACCGAGGTGCGCTTGGCGAGCGAGGCGGTGCCCCAGCTCTCGAAGGCGGCCTTCGCGGAGGCGACGGCGGCGTCCACCTCGTCCACGGAGGCGAAGGGCACCTGCTTCTCCTGGGCGCCCGTGGCCGGGTTGTGGACGGGGCCGAAGCGGTCGGAGGCACCCGCGACGGGCTTCCCGCCGATCCAGTGGTCGATGTTCTTCATGCGGGCGGGTCCTTAATCGTGAGCTGAGCGGGGCAGGCGGGGAGCGGGCGGGATCAGAGGTGGCGGCGGCGGTCGGCGACCTGCCGCTCGTACGTCGTACGGGCGCTGGTCGCGGCCTCGCGGGAGGCGACCTCGGCGACGGGGACGTCCCACCAGGCCTCGGCGCCGGGTGAGGTGGGCGTCGGGTCGGTCTCGACGTACACGCAGGTGGGGCGGTCGGACGCGCGGGCGGTGGCCAGCGCCTCCCGCAGTTCGCCGACGGTCTTGGCGCGCAGGACGTCCATGCCGAGGCTGGCGGCGTTGGCGGCCAGGTCGACCGGCAGCGGGTCACCGGTGAAGGTGCCGTCCGGGGCCCGGTAGCGGTAGGCGGTGCCGAAGCGCTCGGCGCCCACCGCCTCGGAGAGGCCGCCGATGGACGCGTACCCGTGGTTCTGGATGAGCACCAGGTTGACGGGCAGCCCCTCCTGGACGGCCGTGACGATCTCGGTCGGCATCATGAGGTACGTGCCGTCGCCGACCAGGGACCAGACGGGCGTGCCCGGGGCGGCCTGCTGGACGCCGATGCCGGCCGGGATCTCGTAGCCCATGCAGGAGTAGCCGTACTCCAGGTGGTACTGGCGAGGGCTGCGGGCCCGCCAGAGCTTGTGCAGGTCGCCGGGGAGCGAGCCGGCCGCGTTGATCACCACGTCGTCGTCGCCGACGACGGCGTCCAGGGCGCCGAGGACCTGCGTCTGGGTGGGGACGGCGTGCTCGTCGTCGGCCCGGTAGACGGAGTCGACGACCTGCTCCCAGCGCTCCTTGCCCGCGCGGTACTCGGCCTCGTACGCCGCGTCCACGCGGTGCCCGGCGAGCGCCTCGGTGAGGGCTTCCAGACCGGCGCGGGCGTCTGCGACGAGGGTCCGCGCGCTGAGCTTGTGCGCGTCGAAAGCCGCCACGTTGAGGTTGACGAACCGGACGTCCGGTTCCTGGAAGAGGGTCGCGGAGGCGGTGGTGAAGTCGGAGTAGCGGGTGCCGACGCCGATGACCAGGTCGGCGGTGCGGGCCAGGTCGTCGGCGACGGCGGTGCCGGTGTGGCCGATGCCGCCGACGTCCGCCGGGTGGTCGTGGCGCAGCGAGCCCTTGCCGGCCTGGGTGGAGGCGACCGGGATGCCGGTGGCCTCGACGAACGCCTTGAGGGCCTGCTCGGCCTCGCTGTGGTGGACGCCGCCGCCCGCGACGACCAGGGGGCGCCGGGAGCCTCGTACGGCTTCGACCGCGGCGGCCAGCTCTGCCGGTTCGGGCACCGGGCGGCGCACGTGCCAGACCCGGTCGGCGAAGAACTCCTCGGGCCAGTCGTACGCCTCGGCCTGCACGTCCTGCGGCAGGGCGAGGGTGACGGCGCCGGTGTCGACGGGGTCGGCGAGGACCCGCATCGCGTTGAGGGCGGAGGGGATCAGCGCCTCGGGCCGGTGGATGCGGTCGAAGTAGCGGGAGACGGGGCGCAGGGTGTCGTTGACGGACAGGTCGGCCTCGATGGGGTGCTCCAGCTGCTGGAGCAGCGGATCTGCGGCGCGGGTCGCGAAGTAGTCGCCGGGCAGGAGCAGCACGGGCAGGCGGTTGATGGTGGCGAGGGCCGCGCCGGTGACGAGGTTGGTGGCGCCGGGGCCGATGGAGGTGGTGACGGCCTGGGCGGAGAGCCGGTCGAGCTGGCGGGCGTAGCCGACGGCGGCGTGCACCATGGCCTGTTCGTTGCGGCCCTGGTGGAAGGGCATGGTGTCCTCGCCGGCCTCCAGGAGCGCCTGGCCGAGGCCCGCCACGTTGCCGTGGCCGAAGATCCCCCAGGTGCCGGCGATCAGCCGGTGCCGTTCGCCGTCGCGTTCGGTGTACTGCGCGGCCAGGAAACGCACGAGTGCCTGGGCGACGGTCAGACGGAGGGTGGAGCGGCTCATCGGGTCCTCACTGGTTCGCGGAGGGGGTGGAGAGGGTCAGGGGGTCAGCCGGGGGTCGACCGGCTGGTCCGGCCAGGTGTCGCGGATCCAGGCGTGGTCGGGGTGGTCGCAGATCAGCCAGGCCCGCTCGGCGCCGGGGCCCGCCATGACGTTGAGGTAGTACATGTCGTGGCCGGGCGAGGCGATCGAGGGGCCGTGCCAGCCGTCCGGGATCAGGACGACGTCGCCGCCGCGCACCTCGGCGAGCACGTCCGTGCCGCTGCCGTTGCCGGAGGGCGTGACGCGCTGGTAGCCGAGGCCGGGGGTGCCCTCGTGGTCGGCGATCTCGAAGTAGTAGATCTCCTCCAGCTCGGACTCCTCGCCCGGCCGGTTCTCGTCGTGCTTGTGCGGCGGGTACGAGGACCAGTTGCCGCCCGGGGTGATCACCTCGACCGCGATGAGCTTGTCGCACTCGAAGACCCCGGCCGCGCCGAAGTTGTGCACCCGGCGGGAGCAGTTGCCGCTGCCGCGCAGCTCGACGGGCACGGAGTCGGCGGGGCCGTAGCGGGCCGGCAGGCGGCGTTCGCAGCGGGCCCCGGTGAGGGCGAACCGGCCGCCCTCGTCGGTGGTGAGGGCGGCGGTCGCGTCCCTGGGCACGTACACGAAGTCGCTGACGCCGCTGAACACGTCTACGCGGCCCCGTAGTTCGAACTCGTCCTGGCCGAAGTCGTCGGTGACGGCGACCGTGCAGCCGCCGCCCAGCGAGGTGACGATCCACTCGCTGTCCCCCGCGGTGAACAAGTGCGTTCCGCCGGGCGGCAGTTCGAGGACCCGGAGGCTGGAGTGGTCCCAGCCCGCGCTCTCGGGCGTCACGTCCACGGCGTACGGCCCGCTCGCGGCCTTGCCCGCGGGCAGGTGATGTGCGCTGGTCATGAGGTGTGATCCTTCCGGTGTCCGGTCACGGCGGGCTGATCCCCGGTCAGAGCAGGCCGACCGCGGTGTCCACCGCGGTCTCCACGTCGCCCTCGGCGGGATAGAGCAGGGAGCGGCCGACGACCAGACCCTGGACGGTGGGCAGCCGCAGGCACTTGCGCCACTTCTCGTACGCGCCCTCCTGGTCCCCGCCGACCTCGCCGCCGAGCAGGACGGCGGGCAGCGTGGAGGTCTCCAGGGCCGCGCCCATGTCCTCCGGGTCGCTGGTGACGGGCAGTTTCAGCCAGGTGTAGGCGGAGGTGCCGCCGAGGCCGGAGGCGATGGCGATGGAGCGGGTGACGGCCTCCGCGGAGAGGTCGTTGCGGACCTTTCCGTCGACGCGGCGGGAGATGAACGGCTCGACGAACACGGGCAGTCGGCGCGCGGCCATGTCGTCGATCGCGCGGGCGGTGGACTCCAGCGTGGTCAGCGAGCCCGGGTCGTCGTAGTCGACGCGCAGCAGCAGCTTGCCCGCGTCGAAGTTCAGCCGCTCGATGTCCTCGGCGCGGTGGCCGGTGAAGCGGTCGTCCATCTCGAAGGCCGAACCGGCCAGGCCGCCGCGGTTCATGGAGCCCATGACGACCTTGTCCTCCAGCGCGCCGAGCAGCAGGAGGTCGTCCAGGATGTCGGCGGTGGCGAGCACCCCGTCCACGCCCGGCCGGGACAGCGCGGCGCACAGGCGCTCCAGCAGGTCGGCGCGGTTGGCCATGGCCAGCTTGCGGTCGCCGACGCCGAGCGCACCGCGGGCCGGGTGGTCGGCGGCCACGATCATGAGGCGGCCGCTGTCGCCGACGAGGGGTCGCCTGCTGCGGCGGGCGGCCGCTTCGGCCACGGCCTCGGGGTGCTGGACACGCACCCTGACGAGGTCGGGGATGGTGATGCTCAAGGTCTGGCTCCGTTCGGGGTGGTGCGGGGTCGGCCGCTGGATTCTCAGCCGCGGGCGGTGACGAGTTCCTCGACCTCGGCGGCGGTCGGCATCGCGGAGGAGCAGGCGAGGCGGGAGGCCACCAGGGCGCCGGCGGCGTTGGCGTACCGCATCGTCTTCTCCAGTTCCCAGCCGGCCAGCAGGCCGTGGCAGAGCGAGCCGCCGAACGCGTCGCCCGCGCCGAGGCCGTTGACCACCTCGACGGGTACGGGCGGCACTTCGGCGGTGGTGCCGTCGCGGTGGACGGCCAGGACGCCCTTGGGGCCCTGCTTGACGACGGCCAGTTCCACACCGGCTTCGAGAAGGGCTTCGGCGCAGGCCCGCGGTTCGCGGACGCCGGTGGCGATCTCGCACTCGTCGAGGTTGCCGACGGCGACCGTGGCGTGCCGCAGGGCCTCGGTGTAGTACGGGCGGGCCTCGGCGGGGTCCTTCCAGAACATCGGGCGCCAGTCGAGGTCGAAGACGGTGGTGCCGGCCTTGTCGCGGGCCTTGAGGGCGGCGAGGGTGGCCGAGCGGCTGGGCTCCTCGCTCAGTCCGGTGCCGGTGATCCAGAAGATCTTCGCCGCCCGCAGCGCGAAGAAGTCCAGCTCGTCGGTGTGGATCACCAGGTCCGGCGCCTTGGGCTGCCGGTAGAAGTACAGCGGGAAGTCGTCGGGCGGGAAGATCTCACAGAACGTGACCGGTGTCGGGTACTCCTCGACGGGGGTGACCCAGCGGTCGTCGACCCCGAATTCCTTCAGAGCCTGGTGGAGATAGGCTCCGAAGGGATCATCACCGGTACGGCTGACGATCGCTGTGGCGCGCCCCAAACGTGCCGCGGCGACCGCCACGTTGGCCGCCGAACCGCCGAGGAACTTGCCGAAGGTCTCGACGCGGGCGAGCGGTACGCCGGTCTGCAGAGGGTAGAGGTCGACCCCGAGGCGACCCATGGTGATCAGGTCGAATGACTCGCTCATACGCGTCGCTCCTCGTGTGGATGCGGTCTTGTGGGGGTGCGGGATGCGGGGGACCGGTGTGTCCTAGGTGTAAGACCGGGGGCCGAGCCATGTCAAGACTTTGTACTTACATTCTCACGTCACCGTGAAATGATGTCTTAACAAAGTATTGACAGCGGGGCATATGAGGGACTTACATCCCCTCCCAACAGAACTGCCGAGTTTTCAAACTTCCTCTCCCTTGTCGCACAGTGAGGTGCCGGAAAGATGGACCGCACGTCTCGCCCCCGTTCCCGCAGAATCGCCCTCGTCGCCGCGGCCGCCGCGGCGGCCCTGATGGTCACCGGATGCTCCAGCGACTCGGGTGGCAAGAAGGCCGAGGAGGACTCGGGCAACGCGTCGGCCGGCAAGGCCGACACCCCCCGTATGAAGATCGCGATGATCACCCACGCGGCCGCCGGTGACACCTTCTGGGACCTCGTCCGCAAGGGAGCGGAGACCGCCGCCGCCAAGGACAACGTCGAGCTGGTCTACTCGAACAACCCGGACTCGGCCAAGCAGGCCAACCTCGTCCAGAACGCGATCGACCAGAAGGTCGACGGCATCGCGGTCACCCTCTCCAAGCCCGACGCCATGAAGGACGTCGTGGCCAAGGCCGAGAAGGCTGGCATCCCCGTCGTCGGTCTCAACGGAGGCATCGACGACTGGAAGGAGCAGGGACTCCTGTCCTACTTCGGCCAGGACGAGTTCGTCGCCGGTGAGGCCTTCGGCGAGAAGCTCAACGCACTCGGCGCCAAGAACAACATCTGCGTCATCCACGAGCAGGGCAGCGTCTCCCTGGAGGCCCGCTGCTCCGGCGTGAAGAAGACGTTCAAGGGCAAGACCACCACCCTCAACGTGAACGGCACGAACATGCCGTCCGTGAAGTCGACGATCAACGCCAAGCTCAAGCAGGACACGTCGATCGACTACGTGGTCACGCTCGGTGCCCCGTTCGCCCTGACCGCCGTGCAGTCCGTGGACGACGCGGGCAGCAAGGCGAAGGTGGCGACCTTCGACCTCAACAAGGAGATGGTCGACGCCGTCAAGGGCGGCGACATCGAGTTCGCGGTCGACCAGCAGCCCTACCTGCAGGGCTACCTGTCGGTGGACTCGCTGTGGCTCTACAAGACCAACGGCAACTTCAGCGGAGGCGGCCAGGAGCCCGTGCTCACCGGCCCGGCGTTCGTCGACAAGGACAACGTGGACGACATAGCCAAGTTCGCCTCGAAGGGTACTCGGTGACACCCATGACCCAGGCAACGGCACCGGCGGCGAGTTCCTCGCCGCCGGCTTCGCCGGCCGCCCCCAAGGACGGCCGGACCTCGGAACGGTCACTGGCCCGCCGCCTGGCGGCCCGCCCGGAGATCGGCGCCCTCATCGCGGCGATCGTCGTCTACATCTTCTTCTTCGCGGTCGCCTCCCCGTTCCGTGAGGCGAGCTCGCTGGCCAACGTGCTCTACGAGGCCTCCGTGATGGGCATCATGGCCCTGCCGGTGGCCCTGCTGATGATCGGCGGCGAGTTCGACCTCTCCGCCGGTGTGGCCGTGACCACCTCCGCGCTCACAGCGAGCATGTGGAGCTTCCAACTGTCCATGAACGTGTGGACCGGCGTCATCGTCGCCCTGGTGGTGGCGCTGGCGATCGGCGCGTTCAACGGCTACATGCTGGTACGCACCGGACTGCCCTCGTTCCTCATCACGCTGGGCACGTTCCTGATCCTCCAGGGCGCCAACCTCGCCATCACCAAGCTCTTCACCGGCAACGTCGCCACCGACTCCATCAGCGACATGGACGGCTTCGACCAGGCCAAGAGCATCTTCGCCTCCGAGATAACCATCGGCGGGGTCGACGTCAAGATCACCGTCTTCTACTGGCTGGTCCTCGCCGCCCTCGCCACCTGGCTGCTGCTGCGCACCAAGTTCGGCAACTGGATCTTCGCCACCGGCGGCAGCCAGGAGAGCGCCCGCGCGGTCGGCGTACCGGTCACCTTCACCAAGATCGCCCTGTTCATGGGCGTCGGCGCCGGCGCCTGGTTCGTCGGCATGCACATCCTGTTCTCGTTCAACACCGTCCAGTCCGGTGAGGGCGTGGGCAACGAGTTCCTGTACATCATCGCCGCGGTCATCGGCGGCTGCCTGCTCACCGGCGGCTACGGCTCCGCGATCGGCGCCGTCATCGGCGCGTTCATCTTCGGCATGGTCTCCCAGGGCATCGTGTACGCCAACTGGAACCCCGACTGGTTCAAGGCCTTCCTCGGCGTCATGCTCCTGCTCGCCGCCCTCGTCAATCTGTGGGTCCGCCGCCAGGCAACCCGGAGGTAACCCATGACCGACCACCCCACCTCCAGCGACGACGCCACCCCCGTCCAGGACGCGCCGAAGGACACACCCGCGGCCGCGCCCGGCGACGCCCGGCCGATCGTGCGGCTGCGCGGGGCCGGCAAGGCGTACGGCAACGTCCGCGCCCTGCACGGCGTGGACCTGTCCGTCCACCCCGGCCAGGTCACCTGTGTGCTCGGTGACAACGGCGCCGGCAAGTCGACGCTCATCAAAATCATCTCCGGCCTGCACCAGCACACCGAGGGCGAGTTCCTCATCGACGGCGAGGCGGTGCACCTGAGCACCCCGCGCGAGGCCCTCGACAAGGGCATCGCCACCGTCTACCAGGACCTGGCCACCGTGCCGTTGATGCCCGTGTGGCGGAACTTCTTCCTCGGCTCCGAACTGACCAAGGGCCCCTGGCCCGTGCGCCGCCTCGACATCGCGGCGATGAAGCAGACCGCGGACACCGAACTGCGCGCCATGGGCATCGTCCTGGACGACCTCGACCAGCCGATCGGCACCCTGTCCGGCGGCCAGCGCCAGTCCGTGGCCATCGCGCGCGCCGTCTACTTCGGCGCCCGCGTGCTCATCCTCGACGAGCCCACCGCCGCCCTGGGCGTCAAGCAGTCCGGCGTGGTGCTCAAGTACATCGCCGCCGCCCGCGACCGCGGCCTCGGCGTCATCTTCATCACCCACAACCCGCACCACGCCTACATGGTCGGCGACCACTTCAGCGTCCTACGCCTCGGCACGATGGAACTCTCCGCGTCCCGCGCGGACGTCACCCTCGAAGAGCTCACCAACCACATGGCAGGCGGCGCCGAACTCGCCGCTTTGAAACACGAGTTGGCGCAGGTGCGCGGCGTGGACGTGGCAGGGCTCCCCGAGGAGCAGGACCTCCAGGCCTCCGGCGCGGCATCGAAGGGGACGTCCTGATGGCGGGCGTGCTCGGAGTGGCCGTCATCGGCACCGGCAGGATGGGGGCCGACCATGTGCGCCGGCTCCACGAGGTGACCAGCGGGGCCCGCGTGGCCGCCGTCGCCGACGTCGACGCGGAACGGGTCAAGCGGATCGCCGACGGCATCGAGGGCTGCTCCGCGCACACCGACCCGGCCGCCGCGATGGCCGCGGACGGCGTCGACGCCGTGCTGATCGCCTCGCCGGGCCCCGCCCACGAGGCGGCCCTGCTCGCCGCGTTCGAGCACGACCTGCCGGTGCTGTGCGAGAAGCCCCTCACACCCGGCTCCGCCTCGGCGCTGCGCGTCCTGGAGGCCGAACAGCGGCTCGGGCACCGCAGGGTGCAGGTGGGCTTCATGCGCCGGTACGACGCCGAGTACGTGAAGCTCAAGTCGCTGCTGGAGACCGGCCAGCTGGGCCGCCCTCTGATGCTGCACAACCGGCACCGCAATGTGGCGACCCCGCCCGGGTTCACCAGCGAGATGCTCATCAACGACTCCGTCGTGCACGAGATGGACATCACCCGCTGGCTGCTCGGCCAGGAGATCACCGCGGTCACCGTGCTGAAGCCGACCCCTTCGGGCAACGCGCCCGAAGGGCTGCAGGACCCGCAACTGGTCCTCTTCGAGACCGCCGGCGGCGCGGTCGTGGACGTCGAGATCAATGTCAACTGCGGCTTCGGCTACCAGGTGCAGGCCGAAGTGGTCTGCGAGCGCGGCACGGCCCGGATCGGTGACGGACACTCCCTCGTCACCAACATGGCGGGCCGCTGGGGCGGGACCATCGCGCAGGACTTCACGGAGCGCTTCGAGGACGCGTACGACCGGCAGATGCAGGCATGGGTGGACGCCACGCGGCGCGGCGAGATCACGGGCCCCTCGGCGTGGGACGGCTATGCCACGGCGGCGGTCTGTGAGGCGGGGGTGCGTGCGCAGCAGGAGGGCGGCCGGGTAGAGGTGGAGCTCGCGAAACGCCCACCGTTCTACGCCTGACGCCCTTCGGGCAGAGATCCCCGTGCGGGCCGGTGGATGCGGACCCAAAAGATTGCGCAGTTCCCCGCGCCCCTGAAAAACCGTGTTCATCCGCGGGCCGGTGGGGGTTGCTCGCGCCGTTCCCCGCGCCCCTGAAGACGACGTTCGTCTGCGGGCGGTGGGGGTTGGCCGCGCCGTTCCCCGCGCCCCTCGGGGAGGGGCTGCGCCCCGTCCCACCCAGGGGCGCGGGGAACGGCGCAGTCTTTTCGTCTTTGGCTTTTAGGGGCGCGGGGAACGGCGCAATCTTTTCGCTTTGAGGCGCACGGGCAGCGGCGCGCCCCCTCAACCCTCAGGGGCGCGGGGAACGGCGCAGTCTTTTGTCTTTGCCTTTAGGGGCGCGGGGAACTGCGCGGCCAGCCACAGCGCACCCGCGCCCGAAGAACCACGCCCAACCACCCCGCCCCATCCCACCCCACCCCCTCAGCTGGAGCGCCGCTCACCCGCCTCCCTCAAAGCCGTGCGCAACCGCCCCACCCCCCACCCCTCCCGCAACGCGAGCCGCACAACATCCGCCTGGGACGCCGGCGCCAGCCCACCCACCGGTGGATCGGAGTCCAGGTCGGTCGGAAAGGCATACCCTTCCGCGCTGGCCGCCACCACCGCCTCCAGCCACTCCGGACCCGCCCCCGCCGCGGCCCGAGCGACCAGCACCGGATAGACCGCGTTCGACACGGCCTCCCGGTCGACGCTCTCCATCGCCCGCCCGAACGCGGAGGACACCTGCAGCAGGTTGGCCATCCGCCGGATGTCCGCCGACGTGTTGTGCCCGGCGGCATGGAAGAGCGCGGGGTTGAAGAACACCGCGTCCCCCGCCGCGAGCGGCAGTTGCACGTGATGTGCCTCGAAGTACTCGTGGAACTCGGGCAGCCGCCAGGCCAGATAACCGGGCTCGTACTTCTGCGAGTGCGGCAGGTACATCGTGGGACCGGACTCGACGGGCATGTCGCAGTGGGCGACCGCCCCCTGGAGCGTCAGCACGGGCGAGAGCCGGTGCACGTGCGCCGGATACGCGGCGGCGACCTCGTTGCTCAGGAAGCCCAGGTGGTAGTCGCGGTGCACGGTCTGCGCGGCCCCGCCCGGGTTCACGACGTTGACCTGTGAGGTGACCTGGTAGCCGGGCCCGAGCCAGGCCAGGGACACCAGGGCGAGGATGTCGTTGGCGTAGTAGTCGGCGAACGCCTCCGGATCCAGCAGGGCCGCCTTCTGCAGCGCGTTCCAGACCCGGTCGTTGGCTCCCGGCTTCGCGAAGTGGTCGCCCGCGACGGCCCCCGAGGCACGCTGCTCGGCGATCAGCGCGTCGAAGACCCTGGTCGCCCGGTCGAGGACCGCGCGGTCGGGGAAGGCGCCTTTGAGGACGACGATGCCGGGCCCGTCGGCGAGCGCCCGGACCAGCTCCGCCTGTACGTTCCGGCGACCTTCGGGCGTCCGCACCTCGGCGCGCAGGCTCCCGCTGTCGTACAGCAGGACGTTCCGCTCGACGGCGGCGGCGTACGGGTAGTCGGCCGGGTCGGTGTCCCGCTCGACCAGTTCACGCAATCCGTCGAGGTCGCAGTCGTCCTCGGACAGCCAGGTGCGGGGTCCTGAAAGGGTGCTGGACATCGTCGTCCTTTCGGGGTGGTCCTTGCGGACATCGCGGCGAACCGTTTGGCATCGCGGCGACGCTTCGCAGTCATTCTCATGACGCCGCACCCCTCAGGCAATCGTCACCGAACCATCAAAAACCCCTCAGGGAACCGTCTTCAGCCGTTGGGGCGCAGCGTCCAGACGACCGTCATCTCGCCGGTGACGGCGCCGTCCTCGCGCTGGATGGCGACGGCAACCGGGAACTCCGGGCGCAGGCCGGCGTCGAGTTCGGCGACGACGTCGGCGGCGGGCCGCCCCAGGGTGGCGGTGGCCGTGACAGGTCCTCTGGCCAGCTTCCTGAACGCGATCTCGGCGGTCACGGGCAGCGGTACGGCCCGCGCGAGCTGGTCCCCGAACGCGGCCAGCACGACCGCCCCGCTCGCCGATTCCCCCAGGGTGAACATCGCTCCGGCGTGGGGTCCGCCCACGTGGTTGTGGTACTCGCTCTGGTCGGGCAGTGCGAGTACGGCCTTCTCCGGAGTGGTTTCGAGGTACTCCAGTTTCAGGGTCCGGACCATCGGCACGGTGGCGGCGAGCATCTCGCCGACAGACATCTGATCTGCGCTCATGGCCGCACGTTACCCGCGAGTAGCGAATCTTGAACAGGTTCCTGGACGGGATCTCGAACACATGACGTCCGCACTCGCGGATGATCCGGTACGTGCCTGATGAGGGGCAGTGACCCAACCGTGTCCCGTGCGGCACTAGTGTTACTGGCCATGTGGCCAGGAAATCAGCCGCCCGGGGGCGAGCAGAACCCGCAGGACCAGAACCAGAACCCGTACCAGCAGCCGGGGTACCAGCAGCCGAATCCGTATCAGCAGCCCGGATATCAGCAGCCCGGGTACCAGACCGGACCCCAGCCGCAGAGCCCGTACACGCAGCCGGGGCAGCCCGGCTGGACCGCGCCCGGTGCGCCGCAGCCCCCCGAGGGCGGCGGCAGGAACAGGACGAAGATCGTAGCGATCGTGGCCGCCGCGGCCGTCGTCGTCGCGGCCGGTGTCACGGGCGTGCTGGTCCTGGGCGGCGACAAGGACGACGAGGCCGGCGGCGACAAGGACGGCAAGGCGAAGCGGCCGTCGGCGAGCGCGACCAAGGATCCGAGCGCGTCCGCGTCCGCCGAGGAGGACAACCCGCGCGGCACGGACGCCGAGAAGCCGACGGTCGCGGGCTGGAAGGTCGTCATCAACCCGCGCTTCGGGACGATGTTCGACGTGCCCGCCGAGTGGGAGATCGAGAGCACCGACACGAGCGTCGGCTTCGAGTGGGAGGAGAAGGGCAAGACCGACCGCACCACGGTCACCGCCCCCGCCTACCTCAAGTCCAAGTGGTGCACCAGCGACAGCGACAAGGACGGCCGCGAGGAGGACACGGCGCTGGTCACGGCCGGAACGCGCGGCGAGAACGGCGCCAAGGACGCGGCCGAGGCGGCCGAGACCCGCGTACCGTGGTGGATCTTCGGCGGCTACACGCAGCCCGACAAGAAGAGCGTGAAGTGGGACAAGGCGAAGGACTACACGACGAAGTCGGGCCTCAAGGGCAGCGTCGCCAACGCGCACTCCAGCAACACGCCGCAGAACGGGAAGTGTGACAGCGAGGGCAAGGCCATCACCTTCGCCTTCAAGAACAGCGCGGGCGACTACGTCACCTGGAACCTGTTCGGCGCCCAGGGTGTCAAGGACGAGATCCCCGACGCGACCGTCCAGAAGATCCTGAGCACGGTGCGGCTGACCAAGGACGCGCCGACGGACGGCTGAGGCCGCGGCGAAGCGGGGCCACACGGGAAACGGCCCGGAACAGGCCGACAATCAGTTTGGCAAGTCGGCCTGTCGGCGGCGATAGTCGCCAGGTGAAACCCGCCGCCGACTCCTCCACCGGTTCCGCCGCCGGACCGCGCCGCCCCTCCTGGGCGGGCCGCAACTACGTCCTGCTGACCGCCGCCGCGGTCGTGACGAACCTGGGCAGCCAGGGTGCGTTGATCGCGGCGGCGTTCGCCGTCCTGGACGAGGGCGGCGACGGCGGCGACGTGGGCCTGGTGGCGGCGGCCCGCACCCTGCCCCTCGTCCTCTTCCTGCTGATCGGCGGCGCGGTCGCGGACCGGCTGCCCCGGCACCACGTGATGGTCGCGGCCAACACCCTCAACTGTCTCTCCCAGGCGGCCTTCGCGGCCCTCGTGCTCGCCGGTGAGCCGCAGCTCTGGCAGATGATGCTCCTCACCGCGCTCGGCGGCACCGGCCAGGCGTTCTTCGCCCCGGCCGCCGAGGGCATGCTGCTCTCCTCCGTCAGCGGCAAGCAGGCGAACCGCGCCTTCGCCGTGTTCCGCCTCGCGATGCACGGCGCCGGCCTCGGCGGCGCGGCGCTCGGCGGTGTCATGGTCGCGCTGGCCGGACCGGGCTGGGTGCTCGCCGTGGACGCGCTGGCCTTCGCGGTCGCGGGCGCCCTGCGGGCCTTCCTCGACGTCGGCCACATACCGCCCCGGGTGCCGGGCACCGGTCTGCTCACCGACCTCCGCGACGGCTGGCGGGAGGTCGTGGGGCGGCCCTGGCTGTGGGCGATCGTCGCGCAGTTCTCGGTCGTGGTCGCCGTCGTCGGCGCCGCCGAGGCGGTGTACGGCCCTCTGGTGGCCCGGGACAGCCTCGGGGGCGCCGGTCCCTGGGGCCTGGCCCTCGGCGCGTTCGGCGCGGGCACCGTCGGGGGCGCGCTGCTGATGATGCGCTGGAAACCCCGCAGACTGCTCCTCGCCGGCACGCTCTGCGTGTTCCCGCTCGCCCTGCCGTCCGCCGCGCTCGCCGTGCCGGCCCCGGTCGGCGTCCTGTGCGGGGTGATGTTCGTGACCGGCGTCGCCATCGAGGTGTTCGGCGTCTCCTGGATGACCGCGCTGCACCAGGAGATCCCGGAGGACAAGCTCTCCCGCGTCTCGGCGTACGACTGGTTCGGCTCGATCGCCATGGTCCCGCTCGCCACCGCCCTCGCGGGCCCGGCCGAGTCCGTCTTCGGACGTCCGGCGGCCCTGTGGGGCTGCGCGGTCCTGGTCGTCGTGGTGACGGCGGCGGTCCTCCTCGTGCCCGACGTACGCAATCTGACGCGTCGTACGAAGGAGGTCGCGCAGGGGATCCCGGCGAAGAGCGAGCAGGCGAGCCCGGCGCACTCCGAGAACTGAGCGAGCCGTCCCCCGTCCGCCGACGGGGCTGCTCAGCCGACGCTGAACGCCCCGGACGGCGGCTCGGGCGACGGCACCGCGTCCTCGTCCCGTACGGGCTTCGCGTCCCCGATGAAGACCCGCAGCGTGTCCCCGTGTTCGACGCGCGCCGGAAAGGCGTCGGAGGCCGTGCGGCGCATGAGGGCGGCGGTGTCGAGCGGCCGGTGCGAGGCCACGAGCACCGCGTTCCCGAAGCGGCGCCCGCGCAGCACGCCCGGCTCGGCGATCAGCGCCAGCTCCTCGAACACGGTGGAGAACGTGGCGAGCTGGGAGCGCAGGAAGACGAAGGGTGAGGCGTCGGCGAGATTGGCCAGGTACACGCCGTCGCCCCGCAGGACGCGCGCCGTCTCCCGCGCGTACGCCTCCGAGGTCAGGTGCGCCGGTACCCGGGAGCCGCCGAAGACGTCGGCGATCAGGACGTCGGCCGAGGCGGCGGGGGCGTCTTCGAGCCAGGCGCGGGCGTCGGCGCCGTGCAGCGCGATGCCCGCGTCCTCGGGGACGGGCAACTTCTCGACGACGAGGTCCAGGAGCCCCCTGTCGGCCTCCACCACGTCCTGCCGGGATCCCGGCCGGGTCGCGGCGAGGTAGCGGGGCAGGGTGAGCGCGCCGCCGCCGAGGTGCAGCGCGTCCAGCGGGAGCCCCGGCCGCGCGACCGTGTCGAGGACGTGCCCGAGCCGTCGCGCGTACTCGAACTCCAGGTACGTCGGCTCGTCGAGGTCGACGTACGACTGGGGCGCCCCGTCGACCGTCAGCAGCCAGGCGCGCTCGCGGTCGATGTCCGGCATCAGCTTGGCGGTCCCGTGGTCCACGGTCCTGGTCACGGGTATCGGCTCGTCCACGCACCCATTGTGCCGCCGCCGCGCGGGCGGGCGCCCGCCTTCCGCACGGAAGGGAAGCTTCCGCACGGAAGGGAAGCTTCCGTACGGAGGACGGACACCTGCCGGGCCGCGAACCAGGGCCGCCGGTTCAGCCGACGGCGGTCACCGTGCCGGCGCCGACCGTGCGGCCGCCCTCGCGGATCGCGAAGCCCAGGCCCGGCTCCAGCGGCACGTCACGCCCCAGCTCGACCGTCATGGTGACGGTGTCGCCGGGCCGCGCGACCGCGCTCCCCCCGAGGTCGACGTCGCCGACGACGTCCGCGGTGCGGATGTAGAACTGCGGCCGGTAGCCGGTGGACACCGGCGTCGTCCGCCCGCCCTCGCCCGCCGACAGGACGTAGACCTGCGCGGAGAAGCGCCGGCTGGGGACGACGCTGCCGGGCGCCGCGACGATGTGTCCGCGGCGCACGGCGTCGCGGGGGACGCCGCGCAGCAGGAGCGCCACGCTGTCTCCGGCCTGCGCCTCCGCCATGGGCTTGCCGAACGTCTCCAGGCCGGTGACCACCGTGTCCACGGCGGCGCCGAGCACTTCGACGCGGTCGCCCACCCGGATCGTGCCGCGCTCGACGGCCCCCGTGACGACCGTGCCGCGGCCGGTGATGGTGAGCACGTTCTCCACCGGCAGCAGGAACGGCGCGTCCACGTACCGCTCGGGCATGGGTACGTACGTGTCCACGGCGTCCAGCAGCGCGCCGATCGCCTCGGTCCACCGGGGGTCGCCCTCCAGCGCCCTGAGCCCGGAGACCCGTACGACCGGTACGGAGTCGCCCCCGTAGCCGTGCGAGGTCAGCAGCTCGCGGACCTCAAGCTCCACGAGGTCGGTCAGCTCCTCGTCGCCGGCGTCGGCCTTGTTGAGGGCGACGACGATGTGGTCGACGCCCACCTGCCGGGCGAGCAGCACGTGTTCGGCGGTCTGGGGCATGATCCCGTCGAGCGCGGAGACCACGAGGATCGCCCCGTCGAGCTGGGCGGCGCCCGTGACCATGTTCTTGACGTAGTCAGCGTGGCCCGGCATGTCCACGTGGGCGTAGTGGCGGGTGTCGGTCTCGTACTCGACGTGCGCGATGTTGATGGTGATGCCGCGCGCGGCCTCCTCCGGCGCCCGGTCGATCCGGTCGAACGGTACGTAGGTGCCGGAGCCGCGCTCGGCGAGGACCTTGGTGATAGCGGCGGTCAGGGTGGTCTTGCCGTGGTCGACATGACCCATGGTGCCGATGTTCAGATGCGGTTTGGTGCGCACGTAAGCCGTCTTGGGCATGGCAGAGCCTCGAAGCCTCTTCGGTGTCAGCGGAGCTGAGCGGTGGTCCCGGCGTCGATACGGCCGGGACGGGGACCCCGAGGTCCTGCCGACCCTCCCCCTGCGGGGTCCGCCGGACGATCCGGGAAGGGTCAGCTTCGGGTGCCTGCTGCGGCGGCCACGGTGTTCGGGACGGCAGCCTTCAGCGCATCCGCGACCGCGGATGCTGCGTGAGGGAAGGCGTACCGGAACATGAGGCGATCATCGCCGACGGGGCGGGCCGCGTCGAATGGTTTTTCGTGCCCTCGGGCCCGCCGCGTCCGCTGCCCGCTGCCCGCCGTCCGCCGTCCGGTCAGGGGCCGATGTTCTTGAGGGCCTCGCGCACGGACAGCGGCGAGAGCCGGTCCCGCTCACGGGCGACGAAGGCCCGTACGGCGTCGGAATCCGTCTTGGCGTACTCGCGCAGGCTCCAGCCGATCGCCTTGCGGACGAAGAAGTCGGGGTGCCCGGACCGGCGCACGCAGTACGCGAAGAGACGTCCGCTGTCCGTGGCCTCCCTGTACCGGAGCTGGTGGAGCAGAGCGGTACGCACGACCCACAGGTCGTCGTCCTCGATCCACTCGTCCATGTCCGACCGCAGCTTCGGATCGGCCGCGACGAGGCCGCCGACCACATGGGCGGCGAGCAGGTCGACGGTGTCCCACCAAGAGGCCGTGGAGACGAGATGACGGGCCACGGGCAGGAATCCGGACGAGAGACGCCTCACATGCCGGCGCAGAAGGTCGACGGCGAAGTACTGGTACTCGCGCTCCGGCAGCTGCCAGCAGCGCAACGCCACCGCCGTGCAGTCGGCCTCGTCCGGCACAGGCGTTCCCCGCAGCACCTCCCGGGAGAGCGCGCGGCGATCAGGCGTGGTCAGGCCGAGGAAAGGGGCGATGTCCTTCATGTACGCGCGTGCCGCCGCGGCCCGTTCCGGATCGGCCGCGGCGGGGTAGGAGACGGTCAGCCGCGCCAGCAAGGTGTCCGCGAGAACGCTGTGCGGCGGCCCCGAACGGCCGTCCGACGTTCCGGAAGCTGTGACGCCCATGAGACGAACCATACGGCGAACACACACATGGGTCAGTTAGTGTCACCGGATGCTCGATGCCACCACCCGCTCTGGGGGCACCGCCACGGTCACTCCCCCGCTTCCCGCAACCGAACTCGTCCCCGTCGAGTTCACCGCCGCGCCGACCGGCCTGGCCGCCCGCGTCACGAGAGCCCTGTTCTCGCCGTGGGCCCGGCTCTCCCTGCTGGTCGCGCTGCTGCTCTCGGCCGCCGGGACGGTGCTGCTGTTCGAGCCACAGAGACTGCTCGCCGACGGCTGGCCGCCCCAGCTGACCGGCGCCGCGGCGGCCCTGGTCTTCGCGGTCGCGTACGGGCTGTGCACGGTGGCGTTCGTGCCCCGGCCGATCCTCAACCTCGGAGCGGGTGCCCTCTTCGGCTCCCAGCTGGGGCTCGGGGCGGCGCTCGCCGGTACGGTCCTCGGCGCCGGGCTCGCCTTCGGGCTCGGCCGGATGCTCGGGCAGGACGCCCTGCGGCCCCTGCTGCGCGGCCGCTGGCTCAAGGCCGCGGACGGGCAGCTCAGCCGGCACGGGTTCCGCTCGATGATGGCCGCGCGGCTGTTTCCCGGGGTGCCGTTCTGGGCCGCGAACTACTGCGCGTCCGTGTCGCGGATGGGCTGGCTGCCCTTCCTGCTCGCGACGGGCCTGGGGTCGATCCCCAACACCGCCGCGTACGCCGTCGCGGGGTCCCGCGCGTCCGCGCCGACGTCTCCGGCGTTCCTGATCGCGATGGCCTTCATCGCGCTTCCGGCGCTGGCCGGCGCGGTGGTGGCTTGGCGCAAGCGCCACCATTTGCGGGCCCGCTGAGGCGACGTCGTCGGGCGAGATCGTCGGGTGCGGGCCGGTGGGGGCCGGCCGCGCAGTTCCCCGCGCCCCCAAAAGATGAAAAGCAGGGGCGCAGCCCCGCTTTTCAGGGGCGCGGGGAACTGCGCGCTCAGCCACGGACGGCCCGCACCCGACGACGTCACCGCGGCCTGCGGCTACAACCCCTCCAGGACCATCGCGTTGGCGAGCCCACCCGCCTCGCACATGGTCTGCAGCGCGAACCGAGCCCCTCGCTCCCGCATGGCGTGCACAAGCGTCGTCGTCAGCCGCGTACCACTCGCCCCGAGCGGATGTCCGATCGCGATCGCCCCGCCATGGACGTTGACCTTGGAGAGGTCGGCCCCCGTCTCCTGCCGCCAGGCGAGGACAACGCTGGAGAACGCCTCGTTGACCTCGAAGAGGTCGATGTCGTCCAAGCTCAGTGAAGCCTTGCGCAGCACCTTCTCGGTGGCGGGTACGACCCCCGTCAGCATCAGCAGGGGATCGGACCCCGTGACGGCGAAGCTGTGCAGCCGGGCCAGCGGCCGGAGCCCTAGCCGGGCCGCGGTCTCGCTGGACGTGATGAGCACGGCCGAGGCCCCGTCGTTGACGGGGCTGGCGTTGCCCGCGGTGACGTTCCAGTCGATCTGCGGGAAGCGCTCCCCGAAGCCCGGGTCGTAGTAGGCCGACTTGAGCCCGGCCAGCACTTCCGGTGAAGTGCCCGGCCGCACGCACTCGTCGCGCGTCACCCCGTCCAGGGGCGCGACCTCCGCGTCGAACAGCCCGCCCTCCCAGGCCGCCGCGGCCCTGCGGTGGGACTCGACCGCGAAGGCGTCCAGCTGCTCGCGGGAGAGCGACCACTTGGCCGTGATCAGTTCGGCGCTGATGCCCTGCGGGACGAGGCCTTCGGGATACCGCTCGGCGACCCCCGGCCCGAAGGGGTCCTTGCCCTCCGGCACGTTCGACCACATCGGCACCCGGCTCATCGACTCCACCCCGCAGGCCACGACCAGGTCGTACGCCCCCGAGATGACGCCCTGCGCGGCGAAGTGCACGGCCTGCTGGGAGGACCCGCACTGGCGGTCCACCGTCGTGGCGGGCACCGACTCGGGGAAGCCGGCGGACAGCGCGGCGTACCGGGTGGTGTTCATGGCCTGCTCGCCGACCTGGTCGACGGTCCCGCCGATCACGTCGTCGATGAGCGCGGGGTCGACCCCGGCCCGTTCGACGAGCGTACGGAGCGTGTGGGCGAGGAGTTCCACGGGATGGACGTGGGCGAGCGAACCGTTCGGCTTGCCCTTGCCGATCGGGGTGCGTACGGCTTCGACGACGACTGCGTCACGCATGGTCTGGCCCCCTGGGAGAAGACAGCTCCGAAGAAGGTGGGTTCGGATTTCCAACCCACTAAGTGACTCCACGGTAATCGAGTAAGTTGGAAGAACCAACCCACCTCGTAGACTGGATCGTATGAAGGACGCCCGCCCTTGCTCGATCGCCCGCACGCTCGCCCTCGTCGGCGAGAAGTACTCCCTGCTCGTGCTGCGCGAGGTGTCTCTGGGCGCCACCCGCTTCGACCAGCTGGTCCGGAACACCGGCGCTCCGCGCGACGTGCTGACGACCCGGCTGAAGCGGCTCGTGGACGCGGGACTGCTGGAGAAGGTCGCCTACAGCGAGAAGCCGCCGCGCTTCGAGTACCGGCCCACCCGGGCCGGCCTGGAGCTGGAGCCGGTGCTGCTCACGCTCATGGCGTGGGGCGACCGCCATCTCATCGACGGCGATCGCCCCATGGTCCTGGAACACTTCGGCGGCAGGGCGCACCCCGGCGGACACGTCACCGGCCACGAACTGGTGCCGGTCGTCACCTGCGCGGAGTGCGGCGAGGAGGTCCGCCACGACGACCTGACCGCCCACCCGCAGACCCCGGGCTGGACGGTCACGGGGCCCGCGGCGGTCCGAGAGCACGACGGTCGCAGCGCGCGGTGAACCGGGGCACCTACTCCCCCGGGTACACGTCCAGCCGCCCGCACATCCCGAACTTCCCGTACGCCGAAGGCTGCTCGGCCCGTACCGCCGCGTCGGCCAGGTGGGAGGCGTCCCCCCGCTCCAGCCGTTCGAGCTGGTCGCCCGTCGCCGCCGCAGCCGCCTCGGCACCGCGCCGCCACCGCTCGCGCCACTCGGCGAGCCGGGGCCGTACGAGGGCCGCGGCGGCCCGGTGGAACGCGGCGAGGGGCTCAGGGCCGTCCGCCTCGCGCAGCGCGCGGTAGCCCTTCAGGGCGAGGTCGCGCCGGGTCCCGGCGATCCGCTCCTTCTCCGCCTCGGGCGCGTCCGCCGGGATCACGGTCGCGGCGGCGTACGTCCTCGGGTCGGTCAGGTACTTCGGCGGCAGCGTGAGCACCGCGTCGCCCGCCTCGGGGAGCCCGCTGTTCTGCATGAGGACGGTGATGCGCAGGTCGTCCTCGTTGACGAGCCGGTGGATCGTGCCGGGCGTGAACCAGGCCACCGTGCCCGGCGCGAGCGGCGTGACCTCGTACCCGGAGACCGTCAGGGTCTGCACCGCGCCCCGGCCGCCGGTGACGACGTACGCCTCCGAACAGGTCAGATGGAGGTGGGGGGTGCCGCCGCACACCCCGTCGTCGGCGGGCCAGTCGTAGACCGAGAGATGCGAGACGGCGACCCCGCCGGGCAGGCCCGCGAAGCCTCCCCGCGGTCCGGCGGGGCTCACCACGGGTGCTCCGCCAGGTACTTGGCGATCTGCTCGCGCTCCCAGGCGCCGTCCGCGACGACGACGCGGTAGCGGCGGGTGAGCGTGTCGCCCGGCGCGAGTTCCAGCTCGTCGAAGAAGGCGAAGGAGGGCGCGACGGCCGCGAAGGGCTCGTTGCGGACGAACCAGTGGGCGGGGTGGGCGCCGCCCTCGCCCGTGTGGTCGTTCTCCGGGGCGTGCGCGAAGACGAGGGTGGCGTGCCCGTCGGCGGCGTCGTGTTCGGCGGAGTACGCGAGCCACGGCGCCTGCCGCCCCATCAGGCCGGGGCCCTCCGCGTCGGGGCCGATGATCCGCCCGTCCCGGAAGCCGCGGGGACCGCGCCAGAACAGGCCGGTGTAGCCGGCCATCTCCCGTCCGGCCGTCGTGGGACTGCCGAACCGCAGGGGCTCGTCCCGGCGGTTGGTGACGGAGGTCGTCCAGGTCAGCGCCCACGAACCGGACTCCGGGTCCACGTCGTGCACCTCGACGCGGCGCTCCTCCTCCGCCCAGAGCGAGCCGTCGTACGGATGCCAGGTGAGCCGCTCGGCGATGACCGCCCCGCCGGAACCGGTGCTGTCCGCCTCGACCTGGTCAAATGTCACGTGCGCCATGGAGCCGACGCGTTCGGGGAGTTCGAGATATCCCTCGCCGTGAACGTATGTGTTGCCGCCCCACAGGTTCGCCCCGGACAGATGCGAGGCGGTCATCTGCAGGCCCTTGTGCCAGCGGTGGTCGTTGGGCCGGTAGTCCGTGACAACGTTGCCCGCGAGTGTCCTGAGCGGATGCAGATACGGCTTCGGGGCCTCCCAGGCCGCCTCCGGACCGTACACATAGCTGAACAGCTCCACGCCGGAAGTGGGTTCGGTGACCGTGACGCGGTCGCCGTGGGCGTGGACGATGCGCAGACCGTTGCGCAGGCCGCCTCGTGCGGTCATGCCGATGCCTCCTCGTACGTGACGGGTGTCGCGGGTGTCGCGGGGTCCCAGCCGGGCGCGCCCCCGTGCAGGGCCGTGTAGTAGGGGTCGCCGGGGCCGATCTCGCCGGCGCGGACGGTGGTGTCCGTGAACGCCGACTTGTAGAGCGCGGTGATCAGTTCGAGGCTGGTCCGCCCGTCGGCGCCGCTGCTGCGCGGACGCTCCCCCGCGCGCATGCTCGCGACGAGGTCACGCAGCTGGGCCAGGTGCGAACTGGGCACGTCCGCGCCGAAGTCCTGCCAGGCAGCCACGTCCTCGGCGGGCGCGTCCGGCGCGGGCGTGATCCGCCAGTTGTCGTTGCTGTGCCCGTAGAGATGGGTCAACTCGACCGTCGCGCGCTCGCAGTCGATCCGGATGCGGCTCACCTCGTCCGGGCTCAGGACGCTGTTCACCACGGTCGCGAGGGCGCCGCTCCCGAAGCGCACGAGGGCGGTGGAGACGTCCTCCGTCTGCACGTCGTGCACCAGGCGTCCGGCCATGGCCCGCACCTCGCTCCACGGTCCGAGCAGGTCGAGCAGGAGGTCCATCTGGTGGATGCCGTGGCCCATGGCGGGGCCGCCGCCCTCGGTCTCCCACTTTCCGCGCCAGGGCACGGCGTAGTAGGCGGCGTCGCGGTACCAGGTGGTCTGGCAGTGGGCCACGAGAGGTCGTCCCACGGCCCGGTCGGCGATCAGCCGGCGTACGTGCCGCGCGCCGGAGCCGAAGCGGTGCTGGAAGACGATGGAGGCGTAGGGGCCGCCGTCGGTGCCCTCCTGGGCCTCCACGGCGTCGAAGTCGGCGAGGCTCGGCACCGGGGGCTTCTCGCACCACACCCAGGCACCGGCGCGCAGCGCGGCGACGGTCTGCTCGCGGTGCAGGGTCGGCGGGGTGCAGATGGAGACGAGGTCCGGGCGCTGTTCCGCCAGCATCCGGTCGAGATCGGTGTAGCCGTGCGGGACACCGCCGTCCGCGCAGAAGCGCTCGACCGCGCCGGCGTCGATGTCGACCGCGGCGACGATCTCCACCTCGCCCTCGGCGGCGAGGGCGGCGAGCGCGGGCAGATGGCTGCCGGAGGCGATGGCTCCGGTGCCGATGACGGCGGCCCTGATGCGGCGGCCGTCGGGCGGGACCGCGGACCGCCGCTCGTGCGGGGCGCTCCGGCGCTCCGCACTCCCGCGTGTGGTGTCCCCGTGCTCGGTGTGCTCGTGCTGGGTGTGCTCGGTCGTCTTGCTGGTGGTGGCGTCGCGGGCAGTACGCATGGACGGGATCAGCACTCCATCGGACGTGACAGCGGATCTGGCGGACGCCTGCCCGTCACGGTGACCGTGCGACGGTCCCGCAGCAGCAAGCGCTTTCACTCCTCGCGGAAACGTAAGCGGCGCATCGTCGCGGGTCAACACCCCCGTCACCTCGTACGACCGTCTCCGGGGAGGCCCTGTCGTCGCACCGTCACCTGGGGGCGCTACGCTGCCCCGGACGCGCCTGATCACCGCAGACCACAACAGGGCACGTCCGTCCGCCCATTCGCTGCGCTTCCGCCATCAGCACTTGGATCACGTAACTTCATGTCTTGGTTTGAATCCCTCATCCTCGGACTCGTCCAGGGGCTGACCGAGTTCCTGCCCATCTCCTCCAGCGCGCACCTGCGGCTCACCGCGGCGTTCGCCGGCTGGGAGGACCCGGGAGCGGCCTTCACGGCGATCACGCAGATCGGCACGGAGATCGCGGTGCTGATCTACTTCCGCAAGGACATCGCACGGATCATCTCGGCCTGGTCCCGCTCGCTCGTGAACAAGTCGATGCGCAGCGACCACGACGCCCAGATGGGCTGGCTCGTGATCGTCGGCTCGATCCCGATCGGCGTGCTGGGCATCACCCTCAAGGACCAGATCGAGGGGCCGTTCCGCGATCTCCGCATCACCGCGACCACGCTGATCGTGATGGGCATCATCCTGGGCGTGGCCGACCGGCTCGCGGCGCGTGACGAGTCCGGCGGGAAGCACCGGGCAGCGGTCGAGCGCAAGTCGCTCAAGGACCTGAGCGTGAAGGACGGCCTGATCTACGGGTTCTGCCAGGCGATGGCCCTCGTCCCGGGCGTGTCCCGCTCCGGCGCCACCATCAGCGGCGGTCTCCTCATGGGCTACACCCGTGAGGCCGCGGCCCGTTACTCGTTCCTGCTGGCCGTCCCTGCGGTGCTCGCCTCCGGCGTGTTCGAGCTGAAGGACGCCAGCGAGGGCGGCCATGTCTCGTGGGGCCCCACGATCTTCGCGACGGTCATCGCCTTCGTGGTCGGTTACGCGGTCATCGCGTGGTTCATGAAGTTCATCACGACGAAGAGCTTCATGCCGTTCGTCTACTACCGCATCGCGCTCGGCATCCTGATCATCGTGCTGGTCGCCACGGGTGCGCTGAGCCCGCACGCGGCGGAGTCGTCGGGCTGACGCCCACGGCCTCGCGACAGAGGTCACGATCCACCGGCTCCGCACAGAACGAAGCCGCCCGCATGGTTCCCCCGTGGCGGGCGGCTTCGTGCTCGGTGTCCGGAGTTCTCGTTCGGCGGCGGCGACGTAAGTGTCCTGGGCCACTGGACGACACCGGCGCGAGCCGGTGACGGGATTCGAACCCGCGTTTCTCTCTTGAGAGGAGAAGTAGCCGCTGCCTTCGCACCCGGACGTGCATGACGGTAGCGGGTACGGCTCCCGCGGGCACCCGATTAAATTCCGGACGCCGGCGACTCCCCCGCTCACCCGCCGGGGAAGGCCTTCGCCCAGGGTTCGCGTTCGATCCGCAGTCCGTTGAGCACGTACGCGATGGTGCGGTACCAGCCCGCCAGGACCAGGAACTCCAGGGCTTCCTTTTCTCCGAGGTGGTCGCGGAGCGCGGCCCAGGCCTCGTCGCTCAGGCGGGCCGTGTCGTGGAGCTGGTCGACGGCTGCCAGGAGCGCGCTCTGACGGGGCGTCCATACCGGGTCGTCCGGGGCGCCGGTCACGGTCAGGGGGACCTGCTCCGCAGTCAGGTCCGCGGCCTCGGCGTACGCCACCGCGTGGGCGCCCCACTCGTAGGCGCAGTCGCTGCGGGCCGCCACCCGGAAGATGACCAGTTCGCGGTCGGCGTCGGGGAGCAGGCCGTGGACGAGCAGGCTCGCGCCGAGTTCCCGCATGCGGGAGGCGAGGTCGGGGTGGCGTTCCAGGACCTTGAAGAGCATCAGGGGTTCCTGGGTGACGCCGGGTGGCATCCAGCGGCGTAAGGCGCGCTCGGACTCGGGATCGTAGGGCGGCGTGATGCCGTCGATGCGTTGTTTCATGCCTCCCGACTCTTGCGCTTCTGTTTTAGAAGCGCAAGAGTCGGAACACACAGGACGACAGAGCGAGTTGTCGGTTCGGTGAGTGGACCGGCGTGGAAGGCCGACCTGTTCGAAAGAGGAGAGGCTGTGGGCACGACACCCCGTCCCGGGCGGCCGGTGCGCGGTTCGGGGACCGGTCGTCCCGTGATGGCCGCGCTGGACCTGCTCGGCCGGCGCTGGACGCTCCGGGTGGTCTGGGAACTCCACCGGGGCGGTACGCCGGTCGGTTTCCGCGATCTGCAGCGGCGCTGCGACGCGATGTCCTCCAGCGTGCTGTCGGCCCGGCTCGCCGAACTCCGCGAGGCGGGGATCGCCGCGCCCACGGACGCGGCGGCCTGGCGCCTCACCCCGCTGGGCGACGACCTGGTGACGGCGATGGGTCCCCTGCTGGACTGGTCGCGCGCGTGGGCGGAGCGGCCGTGAGGGGCGTCCGCCGTCCCGTTTCCCAACTCGGTGACGGCTAAACGTTTATGGCGTGACCAACCACATACGGCATGGGTAGTCATCTGGTAGCGCACCGTCAGTCCTTGGCCTTACGCTGATGCGCATGTCCACCAATTCTCCGACCCCTGGTTCCGTGCGGTCAGCGGCCGCACTGAATGAGCAGATCCGGGCGTTATGGATACGCGCGGGTGGTTACCTCTCGCCCCAGGAGCGCGTCGAGTACGAACTGCTGGTCGTGCAGTGGGCCGCGGCCGTGCGCGAAGAGATCGTCGAAGCGGCGTGAACTCCGGGGCGCGCGGCCCCCGTCGAGGCACCCCTCCCCCGGCTCACCGACGAGCATGACGGGTGACCGTCACGACACTCGCGCCTGCGGCGCGACCCCCGTCCCGCCGACCGCGGCCAGTACGTGGTCGTGGAAGGTGCGTGGCTCGCGGCCGGTGACGCGGCGGACCGTGTCCGTGGTGCGGTTCTCGGCCCCCTCCGCGTTCGCGCGGTCCAGGGCGGCGAGCATCGCGGCGTACTCCCGTGGCATCGAGGCGGCCAGCTGGTCCCTCATCTCCTCGTAGGTCAGCGGCCGGTGCACGACCGCGCGCCCGGTCACCTCCGTGAGGACCGTCGCGATCTCGGTATGGCTCAGCGCCCGCGGACCGGTGATGACCAGATCGGTGTCGGGGGCCCGCACGTCGGTCAGCGCGTGCACGGCGACGGCCGCGATGTCGTCGGCGTCGACGAAGGCCACCCGTCCCTCGCCCGCCGCGGTCAGGATGACCCCCTCCTCGCGGACGCTCCGCGCATGCATGTGGTCGCCCGTGAAGTTCTGCATGAACCATGAGGGCCGCAGCACCGCCCACTCGTCGAACAGGCCGGGCAGAGCCTCGTGCACCTGCCCGACAACCGGGCCGCCGGCGGGAATCGCGGAGGAGCTGAGGAGCACCGCCCGGCGCACTCCGGACGCGCGCGCCTGTTCCAGGAAGGGCAGCATGACGTCGGCCGGGGTGGCGGAGTCCAGGGGTGCGACCAGGTACACCCGGTCCGCGCCGTCGAGCGCCCCCTCGTACGTCGCCGGGTCGTACCAGTCGAAGCGCACGGCCTCCGCGCCGTCGACGGGCGTGGCCCGGCGCCCGGCCGCCCTGACCCGGTGGCCCTGTCCGGCGAGGCGGGCGGCCACGCGGCTGCCGGTCGTCCCGGTGGCCCCGAGGACGAGGATGCTCCCGGGTGCGGTGGCCGCGCTCATCGGTCGCCCCGCGTGAAGTCGGTCGCGCCGCCCGGCGCGACGGCGAGGGGGTTCCAGTAGTCGCGGTAGTGCGTGATGAGCCCGCCGGTGACCGTCACCACGGCGATGTAGGTCATGTCGAACGGCTTCCCGGTCTCCACCACCCGCCCGACCCCGCGCATCTCCACCACGATCGTCCCGGGCTCGCCGGTCTCGTGGATCTTCAGGTCGGGGAAGTCGTGCAGGTCGATGTGGTCGGGATAGTGGCGCATGTAGTCGGCGACGGCGGCCCTGCCCTCCAGCCGTTTCGGCCATCCCTCGGGCGCGAAGGGGAACTCAAGGACGCCCTGGTCGTCCCAGAGACCGACCCAGGCCGCGATGTCCTTGTCGAGCAGCATCCGCAGACTCCTGCGGAACAGGTCCGGCGGCCCCGCAGTCGTAGCCGTCACAGCCGCAGCCGTACTCGTGGATGTGGTCGCAGGTGTGGTCATGGGGTTCCCTCCGATACGATACGGACCAGCGGTCCGCTTGAGTCGACTATACGGACCCGCGGTCCGCTTAAGCAACCCGTCAACCCATCAACCCGTCAACCCGTCCGCGTATCCCGCGCGCCCCACGGCCCCCCGGAGGAACCCGTGCCCGATCGCAAGCCCCGTGCGGACGCCGTACGCAACCGGGAAGCCGTACTCGCCGCCGCCGACCGGCTCTTCGCCCGCAGCGACAGCCCCGAGCACGTGT
This sequence comes from Streptomyces dioscori, assembly GCF_003024195.1. Classification (GTDB taxonomy): domain Bacteria; phylum Actinomycetota; class Actinomycetes; order Streptomycetales; family Streptomycetaceae; genus Streptomyces; species Streptomyces dioscori. The sequence goes on along the minus strand of NZ_KZ679046.1, from coordinate 72,034 downwards.
CCATGGCCGACATCGCGGCCGAGGCCGGCGTCGGCAAGGGCACGCTCTTCCGCGGCTTCGGCGACCGCACCGGCCTGATCCGGGCGCTCCACGAGACCCGGCTGGAACCGATCCGCCGGGCCGTCGCGGACGGCCCGCGCCCTCTCGGACCCGGCACCCCGCCGGCCGAGCGCGCGCCCGCACTGCTGGACGCCCTGCTGTGCTTCAAGCTCGACCACCGCCACCTCTCCCTCGCCCTGGAGGAGGCAGGCAGCGGCAGCCCCTACGGCGCCGGGCACTACGACTGGTGGCACGGCACCCTGCGAGGCGTCCTGGAGGACCTTCCCGGGTTCGGCGACGGGAACTTCGCCGCCCACGCACTGCTCGCCGCGGTCCGCGCCGACCTCGTCGACCATCTGGTCGACCGTCACGAGGCCTCCCGCGAACAGCTCCGGGCGGAGCTGGCGGGCTTCACCGCGAAGCTCCTGACCGGCTCGTACCAGGACCTCCGTACCGCGCACGCCGGGTGAATATCCCTGCACGCCCCTTGGCGCGCTCCTCCGCGTGGCCAACACTGAGCCGATGACGCAGCGTGTGGAACTGGCGACGGTGATGGACCGGCTCGCGGTCGACGAGGTGGTCACCGAGTACGCGGTGGCGGTCGACGACGGGGACTGGGAGGCGTACCGGCAGCTCTTCGCACCGGACGGACGGGCGGACTACCGGTCCGCGGGCGGTGTCGAGGGGGACGCCGGGGAGATCGCCGCATGGCTCTCGCGGACCATGGAACTGTTCCCGATGCGCCAGCATCTGATCGTCAACCGGCGGGTGCGCTTCGGCCTGCTGGAGCAGGACAGCGGTGACACCGCCCGGGTCCAGGCCGACTACGTCAACCCGATGCGCTTCGCCGGGCAGGACGGCGGATCCACCGAGCCCGACTTCGTGTGCGGCGGCCGGTACGACTTCGGGCTGCTGCGGACGGCCGAGGGCTGGCGGGTGCGTGAGGTGGTCGTGCACGAGAAGTGGCGCCGGGCCCCGCAGCGCCGCCGGGAGCCGGCCGCTCAGTGATACGGGACGGCCGTCCGGACGCAGCCGGTATGTTGATCGTTTCGGTGCCCGCACACTGGACACACTGGAGTCACTGAAGCGGTCGGCTCACCGAGTCACGCACCGTACTTCACGCACTTCGACGGGCCGCGGGAGGCGCTGGATGAACCTGTCCGCCACTGACTGGCGCCGAGGTCTCGGCTCGCGGATCGGCCCGCGTCTCAGCTCTCCGTGGTGGCGCGGCGCGACGGCCGCGCTCGCCGGTGCGCTGCCGATGCTGAGCTTCCCCGCGCCGTCCCTGTGGTGGTTCGCGTACGTGGCGCTGGTGCCGTGGATCCTGCTCGTGCGCTCGGCTCCGACGGGGCGGCGCGCGGCGTACGACGGCTGGCTCGGCGGGCTCGGTTTCATGCTGGCCGTGCATCACTGGCTGCTGCCGAGCCTGCATGTCTTCACCGTCGTGATAGCGGCGCTGCTGGGCGCGCTGTGGGTCCCGTGGGGCTGGCTGACGCACCGGTTCCTGGCGGGTACGCCCTCGCCGGGCCGCGTACTGGCCGCCCTGTTCGTGCTGCCGTCCGGCTGGCTGATGGTCGAACTCGTCCGCTCCTGGGAGGGGTTGGGCGGCCCTTGGGGGCTGCTCGGGTCGAGCCAGTGGGACGTGGCGCCCGCCCTGCGGCTCGCCTCGGTCGGCGGGGTGTGGCTGCTGAGTTTCCTGCTCGTCGCCGTGAACGTGGCGGTCGCCGTCCTCGTCGCCGTGCGCTCCTCCCGTGTCCCGGCGGTCGCCGGGCTCCTCGCGACAGCTGTCGCCACCTCGGCGGTCTGGGTCTGGTCGCCCCGGCCCGCGGAGGACGGTGAGCAGGCCCGTATCGCCGTCGTGCAGTCCGGCGTGATCGACGGCATCGGCGGCCCGGAGAAGCGGTTCGCGCGCGAGGAGGCCCTCACCCGGAAGCTGGCCGGGCAGGACGTCGATCTGGTCGTGTGGGGCGAGAGCAGTGTCGGTTTCGACCTCGCCGACCGTCCCGACCTGGCGGGCCGGCTCGCCGCGCTCTCCCGCGAGGTCGACGCCGAGATCATGGTCAACGTCGACGCGCGCCGCTCGGACCGGCCGGGCATCTACAAGAGTTCCGTGCTCGTGGGTCCGCAGGGCCCGACCGGTTACCGCTACGACAAGATGCGGCTCGTGCCGTTCGGCGAGTACGTACCGGCGCGCTCCCTCCTCGGCTGGGCGACCTCCGTGGGCAAGGCGGCGGGCGAGGACCGGATGCGCGGCACCGAGCAGGTCGTGATGACCGTCGGCGACGGACTGAAGGTGGGCCCGATGGTCTGCTTCGAGTCGGCGTTCCCCGACATCAGCCGGCATCTCGCCCGCGACGGCGCCGACGTGCTGCTCGCCCAGTCGTCGACCTCGTCGTTCCAGAGCAGTTGGGCCCCCGAGCAGCACGCCTCGCTCGCGGCACTGCGGGCCGCCGAGACGGGCCGGCCGATGGTCCACGCGACGCTCACCGGCGTCTCGGCGGTCTACGGTCCTGGCGGGGAGCGCGTCGGCTCCTGGCTCGGCACCGACGCGAGCACGTCCGCCGTGTACGAGGTTCCGCTGGCGCACGGTGTCACCCCGTACGCGCGCCTGGGCGAGTGGCCGGTGTATCTGGCCCTGCTGATCCTGGCCGCGCTGGGCGCCACCGAGGGCGTACGGAAGCTGCGGGTCAGGCGGTCGAGGCGCCCCGGGGCGAGCGCTCCGTCACCGCACGCACCACACGCTCGCACAGTTCGTGAGTCTCCAGCGCGTCCCGGGCGCTGAGGACCTTGCCCGCGCGCACGGCGTCGAGGAAGGCGAGGACGGCCTGCTCGATGCCGCGCTGACGGGCCACCGGCACCCAGTCGCCGCGCCGCCGGACCGTCGGCTGCCCCTTGTGGTCGACGATCTCGGAGAGGTTGACCACCTGGCGCTTGGTGTCCTGTCCGGACACCTCCAGGATCTCCTCGGCGGAACCGCTGAGCCGGTTCATCACACCGAGTGCCGTGAACCCCTCCCCCGCCAGCTGCAGTACGACGTGGTGGAGCAGCCCGTCCTCGACGCGGGCCCGCACGGTCACGTCGTCGACCGGTCCCGGCACCAGGAACCGCAGGGTGTCCACGACGTGGATGAAGTCGTCGAGGATCATCGTGCGGGGCTGTTCCGGCAGGCCGACGCGGTTCTTCTGCATGAGGATCAGTTCACGCGGGTGCTCGACGCACTGCGCGTACCCGGGCGCGTACCGCCGGTTGAAGCCGACGGCCAGGCTGGTGTTCCGCTCCTCCGCGAGCCTCACCAGGCGCTCGGAGTCGGCGAGTTCGTACGCGATCGGCTTGTCGACGTACGTGGGGACGCCCGCTTCGAGCAGCGCGCCCACGATCTCGGGGTGGGCGTGCGTGGGCGCGTGGACGAACGCCGCGTCGAGGCCCTGCGCGAGCAGCCCGGCGAGGTCCGTGTGCCGGCGCCCGGCCGGCACGTGCAGACTGTCGGCGACCCTGGCGAGGGTCGCGGGTGTCCGTGTGTGCAGATGCAGTTCGAGTCCCGGGCGGGTGGCGAGCACCGGCAGATACGCCTTCAGCGCGATGTCGCCGAGTCCGATGCAACCGACCTTCACAGGGATCTCCTCCGGGACAGGACACGGGTCCGGGGCACGCGCGCCCCGGCGTCGTCGGAAGCATACGGCGACCGCGGCGGCCCCATGGCCAGGACGTTTACACGAGGGGCAGCTCGGCGAGCATCACCGCGTACAGCGGGGAGTCCGCGAAGGGCCGGCGCTCCCCGACCTTCCGGAAGCCCCAGTCCTCGTACAGGGCCTGTACGCGCGGGTGCTCGACGTCCACCAGGAGGACGGCGAGATCCTCGGGCCGCTCCTCCAGGAGCGCGCGGGACAGCCGGTCCGCCACCCCCCGCTTCCGCCATCTCGGATGAACGGCCAGCTCGGAGTAGGAGAAGGTCACCGCTTTCTTGGGCGCCTCGTCGAGATGCTCGCGCCACCACTCCCGGCCCTCGACCGCCGGGGCGCCGTACGCGAAGCCCATCGCCTCGTCGCCCTCGTACGCGATGACGCAGGCGAACGCCGGGTTGCCGCCCCAGTGGTCCACGAACCAGGGGAACTTCTTCTTGAAGTCGTCGTCCCGGTCGGGGCCCGCCGCCGCGGCGTGCAGGTCGATGATCGTCTGCCGGATCCGCGGCAGGTCGTCGTGCCCGAAGCGGCGGATGTCCAGGCCCTCGGCGCTCACAGTCGGCTCCATTCGGATCGGTAGCGGTCTCCCCACTCTCGGGCGATCCCGGCGTCCGGCGCAAGGGTGATCAGGTCCCGGTAGTAGTCACCGAGCAGGGAGCGCATCCTGCCCGGGATCGGATGGCCCGACATCAGGGGGAAGACCGAGGCGGCCGTCGCGCACGCCTGCTCCACGTCACGCTGGTGGAGCTGGGCCAGCGCGAGCCGCCCCGTGGCCAGGGCCCTGTTCCTGCGGAACTCCGCCGGGATCGTCCGCAGGGCCTGGTGGGAGGCGGCCTCGGACTCGGCGAAGCGCCCGTTCCGGTCCTGCACGATGGCGGTCATGGCGAGCAGCTCGGCGGGGCCGTAGAAGGCGATCCACGACGGCCGGGGCTCGTCGGGCCGCGCCTTGCCCAGGGCGTCCCGGGCGTGCCCCAGGGAGCGCAGGGCGGCCTGCCGGTCCCCGAGGTTCGCGTGGCCGATGGCCGTCCTGGCGTGGGCCAGCGAGCTGTACAGGGGCTGCCGTCTGGCGACGGCGGTTCCCTGGGCGGCATGGCCGGCGTCGACGGCCTCCGCGTACTCGTCGCGGTGGTGCGCGAGGATCGCGTACGCGTTCCAGACCCGCATCTCCGCCACCGGGTCCTTGGCCATACCGGCCAAGTAGAGCGCTCGGCCGAGGAGTTGAGTGGCGCGGTCCATCCGCCGGGCGTCGATCGCGCTCCAGGCGGCGGTGGCGGTGTAGTCGGCGGCCACGGAGAAGAGTCTGCACCGGATGCGCTGGGTGGCCCCGAGCCGCTGTTTTCCCAGTGCTTCCGCGGCGCCGGCCAACGCGGCGCGCTCCAGGCCGTCGTGACCGCCTCTGCTGCGGTCGAGCGCCATCAGGGCGTCCAGGCCGGAGCGCAGCCGGATGACGTCGGAGGTGCCCACCTGTGGCGGCGCACCGACGAAAGGCGTCACCACGGCGGCGGTTCCGGTGGTGGCGGTGAGGAAGTTCCTGCGGTCCACAGGGGCCTCCGGTTCGGTGGCGGGACGGTTGCGGGCCGGAGGACTGAAGCCCAGTTCCTCGGCCGTACATCCGAATACTGCCTCCAGCGCCCGTCGTTGACGGGGGTGCGGCCACCTCGTTCTTCCGGTCCGCCAGTAGCGAACGGTCCGGTCGCTGACCGTTCCCTCCTGTCCGGCGGAGATCAAACGGGCGTTGACCGCGTCGACCAGTTCGGCCTGGGTCATGCACCGCACGCTCATCGCGCTCATGAAGCGCTCATTGCCGTCCACATACGCACGGTAGGCAGTGATTCCTGACCATGAGTACAGAACGCGGAGAAATATCCGGTTGGACCGGATCCATCGCGGGGGGATTTTTCCTGCCCCTCCGCGTCCCGAAGCCGTTCACTCGGTCAAGGCCCATCACACCCGCACCCCGAGGTCCTGATGACTGTGACGGCAACACCACGTCCCACCGGGCATCCCGGATACTCACAGACGCTCGCGCGCGAACCGGAGAGCGCGGGTGCGGCGCGCAGCCTGGTGCGTACGGCCCTCGCTGCCTGGCACCAGGACGGACTGACCGAGGACGCCCTGTGCGTCATCACCGAGCTGGTCTCCAACGCCGTCGACCACGCGTGCTGCTCCGTGATCCGGGTCGTCGTCACGCGCCCCGCCGAGGACCGCGTCCTCCTCGCGGTCGTCGACCGCTCCCGCGACCTCCCGATGATGCGGACCGACTGCGGCGGGGAGCGGATCCGGGGCCGCGGTCTCGTCCTGGTCGACGCCCTCTCGGACCGGTGGGGCACCGGACTCCACCGCTGGGGCAAGACCGTCTGGGCCGAGCTGAGGAGCGGGCCGGCGACCGGCGACTGAGGGCCGGGGCGAGGGATGGGGCGAGGGATGGGGCAAGGGATTGGGCATGGGCCGGGGGCGAGGCACGGGAGCGAGGCAGGGGCGTGCAATCGGGTGGGCCGGGGCAGCGGTCGTCCGCGATGATGCGGTCATGACCAACGAACGCAGGGGACCCGCGACCGACGCCGGTGAGCGAGCCATGCTGGAGGGCTGGCTGGAATATCACCGGGAGACCCTCGCCTGGAAGTGCGAGGGCCTGGACGACGCGCAGCTCAGGACGGCCGCCGTGCCCCCCTCCGAACTGTCCCTGCTCGGCCTCGTCCGGCACATGGCGGACGTGGAACGCAGCTGGTTCCGCAGGGTCCTCGTGGGCGACGACGCCGGGCCGATCCACTACAGCGACGAGGACCGGGACGGCGAGTTCCATCTCACCGAGGCGGACACCTGGAAGGAGGCGTACGCCACCTGGCAGGGCGAGATCGCGATCGCCCGCCGCAACGCGGCACTTCGCGGCCTGGACGACCTGTCCGAGGGCCGGAGCAGGTTCACCGACAAGCCGTTCAACCTGCGGTGGATCTACACGCACATGATCGAGGAGTACGCGCGCCACAACGGCCACGCCGATCTGATCCGCGAGCGCGTCGACGGGGCGACCGGCGACTGACGGGGCGACGCGACCGGCGACCGAGGAGCGGGCGCGGGCACCGGCCGCCGGGCTTTCACCCGTGCGGGGCACACTCCGCTCGTCGGCTCCCCAAAGCGCGGCGGAGGCAGCAGAGTTGCGCGGGTGCATCGAACCGCGACCACCGCAACGCTTCTGGTCACCGTGGCCGTCTCGGCGGTCTCAGCCCTCTCGGGCTGTGTGACCGTCCAGCGAACGCATCCGCCCGCCGTGCCGTCCGTACCGCCCCCGGTGCCGGAGCCGCGCCCGGACGGCAGGGCCGAGCAGCGGGTCGTCCAGGCCCCGGCCCGCGAGGCCCTGGAACTCATCGGCCCGTCCCGCCGCCCTTCGGCGCCCGCGTCCGCGCCGGCCCGTACGCCCGCCGCGGATACCGCCGCCCCGGCGGCGCGGCCTCGGCAGGTGCCCGCCGAACCGCCGCGGCGCCCGGAGCCCCGGCGGCCCGAACACCTGGCCGTGCCGCGACTGCCGGCGTCCGTGCCGTCGACGGGCACGGACGTGTGCGCGCTGGGCCGGACGTACGGCGGCTGGCGGGCGGACAGCCCGCAGGCGGCGATCTGCCAGGACATGTACGGCCGTTGACGCCTGAGCACGACTCGCCTCCGGAGGCGAGTCGTGCTCAGGCGAGGCGTGCCCAGGCGAGGCGTGCGGCGGCGTCCTAGGGCTCCCGACGCGGCGGCCCCAGCGTCTCGCCTCCGGGCCCGCCCGGGCCCCTCCCCTGCCCCGGCCGCCTCGGCGTGGGCTCGGGTGCGCCGTCCGGGCCCTCCCGGTCAAGCCTCGACTGCAGGCGGCCGATGCCGGCCCGGACCCCGTCTCCGTAGGCGTCGTCGCCGAGGACGCCCATGCCGGCCCGCGCCGCTCCCAGGTGGCCCCGGGCCGCCTCGGAGCGGCCGAGCTTCACGTAGTCCGCGGCGAGGTTCAGATGCAGGGACGGGTAGAAGGCGCGTACGGCGAGGGACGGGTGGGGCTCCGGGTGGGGCTCGCCGCGAACGTCCGTGACACGGTCGCCCGCGCCCCGGTCGCCCGTGAGCTTGTCCGTGAGCTCGTCCGCCGCCGACAAGGCCCTCAGATCCCAGGCGAGTTCGTCCGAGGGGTCGTCCTGCGTGTCCGCCATGTAGTGCGCGAGTGTGCAGCGGTGCAGCGCGTCGCCCTCCTCGCCGATCTCCGCCCACAGGTCCAGGAAGCGGCTCCGGGCCTCCTCGCGGTCGCCGCCGTGGAGAAGCATGACGGCCTGCCCGATCCTGGTCGTCATCGCGTCCGCCGCCGCCTGCTCCTGCTGCTCCGCCACCGCGTCGCCCTCCACCCGCTCGTCTGCCGTCGCCACCTCTCCCCGACGCTAACGGCAGGCACCGGCAATCGAGCTGAGGCGGCCCCGTGGGCGGCGGGGCCGTCACCCCGGGCCGGAGCCCGCCACAGCCCGCCGGACCTGGTCAGGACTGCCCCACCCCCGTGGGGGCAGTCCTGACCAGGTGCCGGACAGCCCAGGGCCGCCCCCACCCGACTCGGCCGGACCGGCATCCGGTCCGACCCGGCCGGACACGGATCACCCGGTACCGGCCCGAGTCTCCCGGACCGCCCCCGCCGGACCGGGATCGCCCGGACCGGACCGGCCCAGATCGGAGCGGACCGGGCCGGGCCGGGCCGGGCGTCAGCCGAGGTTCGGGATGCGCCAGTCGATCGGGGCGTGGCCCTGCTTCTCGATCGCCTCGTCGATCTGGGTGAAGGGGCGCGAGCCGAAGAACTTCTTCGCGGACAGCGGCGAGGGGTGCGCGCCCTTGACGACGATGTGCCGCGCCTCGTCGATCAGCGGGAGCTTCTTCTGCGCGTAGTTGCCCCACAGGACGAACACCGCCGGGTCGGGCCGGTCGGCCACGGCCCGGATCACCGCGTCCGTGAACTTCTCCCAGCCCTTGCCCTTGTGCGAGTTGGCCTCTCCGGAGCGGACCGTCAGCACCGCGTTGAGCAGCAGGACGCCCTGCTCGGCCCACGGCATCAGATAGCCGTTGTCCGGCACCGGGTGGCCCAGCTCCTCCTTCATCTCCTTGTAGATGTTGCGCAAGGAGGGCGGCGTCCTCACACCGGGCCGGACCGAGAAGCACAGGCCGTGGCCCTGGCCCTCGCCGTGGTACGGGTCCTGGCCGAGGACGAGCACCTTCACGCGGTCGTAAGGAGTCGCGTCGAGCGCGGCGAAGACCTCGTCGCGCGGCGGGAAGACGGGCCCCTTCTCGCGCTCCTCCTCCACGAACTCGGTGAGCTCCTTGAAGTAGGGCTTCTGCAGCTCTTCGCCCAGGACGCCGCGCCAGGACTCGGGCAGCATGGCGGTGTCGGTCACGTGAACTTCCTTACAGGTGCGGTTGTTTCCGGTCCTCAGAACCTACCGCCGCCCACTGACAATCGGCCGGACTCCCGGACGACTCGGCCCGCCCCCGCCCGCTACCAGCTGGTCTTGCGGGACAGCTCCCACACCATCATGATCGTCGACGGGTCGATGGAACGCTCGACGCCGGAGATCTCCTCACTCGCGGCGATGTACTGCTTGCCCTGCCACAGGGGCAGCAGCCGCACGTCGTCCACAAGGATGTCCTGGGCCTTCTCGAACTGCTCGACGACGTCACCGCGGTCGCTCCGGCGGCGCGACTCCGGCAGCAGCACGTCCGTGATCTCGGGCGACTTGTAGGGCGTACCGAGCGCGTTCTGTTCGCCGACGAACGGGGCGATGAAGTTCTCGGCGTCGGGGAAGTCGGGGAACCAGCCACGGCCGAACACGGGGTACTCGCCCTTGCGGTAACCGGCTTCGTACGTCTTCCAGGGGCGGCCCTTGACGGTGACGCTGAACAGGCCGGTCTCGTTGAGCTGCCGCCTCAGCTCCTCGAACTCGGGCTTGGTCGTGGAGCCGTACCGGTCCGTCGTGTACCAGAGGGTGAGCGGTACGCGTTCGGAGATGCCCGCCTCCAGGAGGATCTGCCGGGCCTTGGAGGTGCTCGGGCTGCCGTAGTCGTCGAAGAAGCCGGTGGTGTGGCCGGCCAGTCCGCTCGGGACCATGGAGTACAGCGGCTCGACGGTGTCCTTGTAGATGCCGTGCGCGATGGCCGGCCGGTCGACGACCTGCGCGACGGCCTTGCGGACCGCCGCCTTCCTGGCCCACGGGTCCTTCGGGTTGAAGACCAGGTAGCGGATCTCCGTGCCCGCGCCCTCCACCAGCTGGATGTCGTCCTTGCCGCGCCGGTCCTCCAGGGCGACGACGTCCTCTGCGGCGAGTCCGCGGAGGGTGACGTCGATCTTGCGGTCCTTCAGGGCGCCCATGATCTCGTCCGAGTCCTGGAAGTACCGGATGGTGACGGCGCTGTTCTGGCGGTCGGCGGAGCCCTTGTAGTTGTCGTTGCGGACGAGCCGGGCCTCCTGCCCCTCCTCGTACGACGCCAGGCCGTACGGTCCCGACCCGGTGACCTCGCTGTCCTCGCGCAGGGCGTCGGCCGGGTACTCCTCGGGGTCGACGATCGACATGGCGGGTGTGGCGAGCACGAAGGGGAAGGTGGCGTCCGGCTTGTTGAGGCGGAAGACGACCTCGTCCGTCCCCTTCGTCTCGACCCGCGCCAGGCTGCCGAGCAGTCCCGCGGGGCCGCCGTCCACGGCGATCTTCCGGATGCGGTCGATGGAGTGCTTCACGGCCTCGGCGTCGAGAGCGTGCCCGTCGGAGAAGGACATCCCCTCCCGCAGCGTGCAACTGTACGTGCGGTTCGAGTCGTCGGTGAAGCGGCAGCTCTCGGCGGCGTCCGGCTCGGGCGCGGACGCGCCGGACGGGTAGCTGAGGAGGGTCTGGTAGATGTTGCGGAACAGCTCCCACGACCCGTCCCAGGACGCGGCGGGGTCGAGGGTGCTGGGTGCGCTGGTCGTGCCCACGATGATCGGGCCCTCGCTCTCGGAGGTGTCCGAGGAGAACACTCCGCATCCCGCGACCAGGGACATGGAGGTGATGGACGCGATCACCGACAACTGCCGCAGGGACCGGTTCCGCTTCAACACGCGCACGCTCCTCGATGAGCCCCGCCAAAGTGGGCAGGACCATATCGCAGTGCCCCGCCCGTCAAACGGCTCTGACGGCGGGGCACTTGACGTGCACGAACATCATTTGTTCGATTTTTTTCGGCTCTGCGGCTCTTGTTTGGAATCTGTGCAGAACATATCCGCTTTCCGCATGAATTTTCCGTGTGGAAAACCCGTGTACGACGCAGGGTTTAAAACGCCGAATTTAATGTCGTCACCGGTCAGGACACGCCCGCGTTGAGGAAGATCCCGCCGTCGACCACGAGCGTCTGCCCGGTGATCCAGTCCGACTGCTCCGAGGTGAGGAAGGCCGCGGCGCCCCCGATGTCGGAGGGCACCCCGAGCCTGCCGAGCGGGTACGCCGCGGCGGCCTCCTCCTCGCGGCCCTCGTACAGGGCCTGCGCGAACTTGGTCTTGACCACGGCGGGCGCGATCGAGTTGACCCGCACCAGCGGTGCGAACTCGTGCGCCAGCTGCAGGGACAGGTTGATCATCGCGGCCTTGCTCATGCCGTACGCGCCGATGAACGGCGAGGCCGAGACGCCCGCGAGCGAGGCGATGTTGACGATCGCGCCGCCGTTCGCGCTCTGCCACGCCTTCCACGTCTGCTGGGCGAAGCCGAGCGCGGAGACGACGTTGGTCTCGAAGACCTTCCGCGCCACATTGAGGTCGAGGTCGGCGATCGGCCCGAACACCGGGTTCGTACCGGCGTTGTTGACCAGGAAGTCGACGCGGCCGAACGCCTCCATGGTGCGCTCGACGGCGACGGCCTGGTGGGCCTCGTCGTGGGCCTTGCCCGCGACGCCGATGACACGGTCGGCGCCGAGCCGCTCGACGGCCTCCTTGAGCGCGTCCTCGTTGCGGCCGGTGATGCACACCCGGTCGCCACGGGCGAGCAGCGCCTGCGCGACGCCGTACCCGATGCCGCGGCTGGCGCCGGTGACGAGGGCGACCTTGCCCGAGAGTTCCACAGTGGTCATGTCCCTGTCCCCAGTCCTAGTTGAGCGGTCCGCCGGCGACGTACAGCACCTGGCCGGAGACGAATCCGGCGGCATCGCCCGTGAAGAAGGCGATCGCGTTGGCGATGTCGTCCGGGTTGCCCACGCGCTGGACGGGGATCTGGGTGGCGGCGGCGGCCTGGAACTCCTCGAAGCCCATACCGACGCGCTCGGCGGTCGCGGCGGTCATGTCCGTCACGATGAAGCCGGGCGCCACGGCGTTCGCGGTGACACCGAACTTGCCGAGCTCGAACGCGAGGGTCTTGGTGAAGCCCTGCAGACCCGCCTTGGCGGCGGAGTAGTTGACCTGGCCGCGGTTGCCGAGCGCCGAGGACGAGGAGAGGTTGACGACCCGGCCGAACTTGGCCTCCACCATGTACTTCTGGACGGCCCGCGTCATCAGGAAGGAGCCGCGCAGGTGCACGTTCAGGACCGTGTCCCAGTCGGACACGCTCATCTTGAACAGCAGGTTGTCGCGGAGCACGCCCGCGTTGTTCACCAGGATCGTCGGCGCCCCGAGCTCCTGGGCGACCCGCGCCACGGCGGCCTCGACCTGCGCCTCGTCGGAGACGTCGGCACCCACCGCGATCGCCCTGCCGCCTGCGGCGGTGATCTTCTCGACGGTGTCCTTGCACGCGGCCTCGTCGAGGTCGATCACCGCGACGGCACGGCCCTCGGCGGCCAGTCGTACGGCGGTCGCGGCGCCGATGCCACGCGCGGCACCGGTGACTACGGCGACGCGCTGCTCAGTGGTGGACATTGCTGGTTCTCCTCGCCCTTGGGGAAGCCCTTGAACGGTACACCCCACTGGTGAGCGACCGCTTAGTACCTTCAACGGACGAGACGCTAGAAGCCTTGGCACCCAGTGTCAACGGCAAGCCGCGCCCATGTGATCCATTACCCGGCCGAGAGGTGATCCACTACCGGACGAGCAGGTCGAGCAGACGTGCCGCCTCGGCCTCGGGATCGGCGGTGAGGCCGGTGTGGACGGGCCCCGGCTGCACCACCGTGGAGCGGGGCGCGATCAGCCAGCGGAAGCGGCGTCCGGCGTCGTCGCCCGCGGCCTGTCCGGCCGCCGCGCCCCCGGCGCAGACCCCTTCGACGGCCCGCAGCGCGGCCCGTACGCCCGGCGCGTCCGCCGCCGGGTCGAGCGCGAGCAGCTTGGTCTCGTCGAGGTGGGTGCGGGCGGCCACGTAGGAGTGCGCGCGGCAGTACACGAGCACGCCCGCGTTGAAGTACTCCCCCCGCTCGACGCGCGGCACGACGCGCAGCACCGCGTACTCGTAGACGACCCGGTCGGCACCGTCCACCACGTCGGCAACACGGCTCTCCCGGCCGTCGCGCTCGCTCACTTCGTGCCCTTCCGGATGTCACTGGTGCCACTGACACCACTGGTGCGGCTAGTACCGCTGGTGCGGTTGGTGTCTCTGATGCCTCTCGTGTCTCTGCTGTCTCTGACGCCACCGGTGTCGCTCTGGAGGCGGATGCGCTCGTGGATCGTGGCGGCGCGGGCGAGGAGCGGGCGCGCGTACGCCTGCCGGAGCGCGTCGGCCGAGTCGAAGCCCGGCTCGTCCTTCAGCCACTCCTCGGGGATCGCGGCGGTCACCTCGGCGAGCAGTTCCGCCGTGACGCGCGGCCCCAGCTCAGCGGCGGCGGCCGGGATGTCGGGGCCGAAGGGTGCGAGGGCGTGGTCGGTCGCGTCGTACGGCTTGGCCGCCGAGGCCTGCGCGCCCGGCCAGTTGTGGTGCCAGATCATGGTGGCGCCGTGGTCGATGAGCCACAGCTCGCCGTCCCGGAACAGCATGTTGGGGTTGCGCCACGACCGGTCGACGTTGTTGACCAGCGCGTCGAACCAGACGACCTTCCCGGCTTCCTCCGGGCTCACCTCGTGCGCGAGGGAGTCGAAGCCGATCGCCCGGGGGAGGAAGTCCATCCCGAGGTTCAGCCCGCCGCTCGACTTGAGCAACTCCTGCACCTGCTGGTCGGGTTCACCGAGTCCGATGACCGGGTCGAGCCCGATCGTGACGAGTCCCGGCACGCGCAGGCCCAGGCGCCGGGCGAGTTCACCGCAGACGACCTCCGCGACGAGGGTCTTGCGCCCCTGACCGGCGCCGGTGAACTTCATGACGTACGTACCGAGATCGTCGGCCTCGACGAGTCCCGGCAGCGAGCCGCCCTCACGCAGGGGCGTGATGTAGCGGGTCGCGGTGACTTCTGTCAGCATTTCCCCAGGTTATAGGGGCTGCCGCAGTCGTCCTCCGGAGGCTCCCCGATCGCTGTGACTGGGCTGGGGTGGACGGCATGTCCGAGGCAGACAGGTCCGAGATGGGCAGGTACGGGACAGGCAGGGCCGAGGCGGGCAGGGCGGTCCGGGTCGACCCCGGTGTCGAGGTGCCCTGTCCGGCGGAGGGCGAGGTGTGGACCGTCGGGGCGGTGATCCTGAACGAGCGGCGTGAGGCGTTCGCGCAGAAGCGCGGGCCCGACCGGCGGCTGTTCCCCGGCACCTGGGACGTTGTGGGCGGGCATGTCGAAGCCGGTGAGGGCCTGCTCGGAGCGCTGGCCCGCGAGGTCGAGGAGGAGACCGGCTGGCGCCTGCGCCGGGTACGCCGGCTGCTGCGGGTCACCCGGTGGGCCGGTGACGACGGGGGCCCGCTGCGGCACGAGGCGGACTTTCTCGTCGAGGTGGACGGCGATCTGTCCCGTCCGGCCCTGGAGTGGGCGAAGAACTCCGCATACCACTGGTTCGGCCCGGGCGACGTCCACCGGCTCAAGGAGAACTGCGCGCCGGGGAACCAGCTCGTGCACGATCTCATCGCGCAGGTCGTGGCCTGACCGGGCCGAGCGAGCACGCCCCCTCAGCTACGCGCCCTCAGTCCCAATGCTGTTTGTCGGCACCGCCGTTGAAGCGCCATACCGCCAGCGCGACGAACAGGACCGTGAATCCGCACAGCACCCCGACGTGCGGGAGCACACCGGCCACCCCCTCGCCGTCGAGGATCACCTCGCGGTAGCCGTGGCTCGCCCAGTACACGGGGGTGAATCCGGCGAGCGAGCCGACCCAGTCCGCCATCAGCTCCGTCGGGACGAGGGTGCCGCCGAGGATCACCCAGACCAGCGTCGTCACCCGCTCGTACGCGAAGGCCTGCCGACGTGTCCGGGCGACGGCACACAGCAGGAAGGAGAACGCCACCACACAGGCGGACAGCGCGGCCATGACGGCCAGCAGGGCGAGCAGACTCCCCCGTACCCGCAGGTCCATGACCACCCGGCCGAGCAGGAACAGCACACAGGACTGGGCCATGACCAGGACCAGACAGGGCGCCACCTTGCCCGTCATCAACTCGGTGTCGCGCAAGGGTGAGACCCGCAGCCGCGCCCAGGTGTTGAGGCCGTGCTCACGGAAGACGGACTCCGTGACGAGGCCCGCCATGAAGAAGGAGAACATCACCGTCATGCCGGGCACCGCCAGCTCGGCGCCGTTGACGCCGCGGTAGCCGAGCCGGTCCAGGGCCCCGACGTACAGGGGCTTGATGAAGAACATCAGCAGCGCGGGCGTCAGCAGCATGGTGATGACCGGTGCCGGATCGCGGCGCAGCCAGACCAGATCGTGCCGGGCCACCGTCAGGGCGCGGTTCACTCGTCCCGCCCCGCCCCGAGCAGTTCCAGGTACGCGGCTTCGAGCCCGGCGCGGGACAGCTCCACCGCCCGCAGGCGTTCGCGGTCCTGCCCGGTCAGTTCCACCGCCTTGACCAGGTCGACGCCGGGCCGGTCCGTGGGCAGGAAGACCGTGTCACCGGCCACTCTCGCGCCCGGCCAGGGCAGTTCCGGGGCCTCCCCGCTGAATCTCAGCACCAGTTCGCTGCGGGTGTAGCGCGCGATGAGCTGGTCCACGCCGGCGTCCTCCCGCACCCGGCCGTCGCCGAGCACGACGACCCGTGCGTCCAGTTCCTCCACCTCCTGCAGATAGTGCGTGGTGTACAGGACGGTGCCGCCGTCGTCGGCCAGGGCGCGGACCTGCCGCAGAAGGCCGCGGCGGGTCTGCGGGTCCGCGCCCGCGGTGGGTTCGTCGAGCAGGATCAGCCGCGGCCGGTGGACCAGTGCGCAGCCCACGTGCAGCCGGCGCTGCTGGCCGCCGGAGAGTTCACGGGCCCGGCGTCGGCGCAGCGGCGTCAGGTCGAGTGTCTCCAGCAGGGTGTCCACGGAGGTACGCAGCTCACCGCGGCGCAGACCGGCCAGGGCTCCGAAGAAGCGCAGGTTCTCCTCCACGGTGTGGGTGGGGTAGACGGCGACGTCCTGGGCGGCGAGACCGATCCGGCCGCGGGCGGCGCGGGGGGCGCGTACGACGTCGGTGCCGAGGACCGATACGGAGCCGGCGTCGGGACGCAGCAGGCCCGCGACGACGGAGACGAGGGTGGTCTTCCCGGCCCCGTTGGGTCCGAGCAGGGAGACCACCTCTCCCCGTTCCACGACGAGATCGACCTCGTCGAGGACCCGCCTGCCTCCGAAGGACTTGACGAGCCCTCTGATCCTGAGTCCGGGCGTCGGTCCGGGCAGAGGTCCGGGTGTCGGTCCGGGCGTCACCGGGTGGCGCGCTCCCCGAGCGCCAGGAGCATGTCGGTGGAGTTGCGCTCGATGGCACGGACGGCGACGGGTTCCAGCATGGGTTTGAGCATGGCGATACCGATCTCGAACTCCACCTGCAGGGTGACCCTGGTGACCGTGTCGGTCTCGGCGACGACCTGCCAGTACCCCTGGAACACCTCCAGGTCGCCCGAGACCTGCGTGTACTGGATACGCCGGGCGCGGTGATCCCGTACCTCGTGCTCGGTCCACTTGAGGACGGAGCCCTTGAGCAGCACCTCCCAGTCGGTCATCGCCTCCGTGCCGCCGTCGTCGCGCGCTGTCTCGTTGTAGACCTTGGTCGAGATGACCACTTCCATGAAGGCCGGGTACGACTCGACGTCGCAGACCCTCTCCCACACCGACGCCGCCGAGGCGTGCAGGCGTTCGCTGACCGTCACCACGGGCATGTCCGAACCTCCGTCATGTGCTCAGGTCCCTCCGTCATGTGCTCGGTTCCATCCGTCGTGTGCTCAATTCCCTCCGTCATGTGGTCAGTTCCCTCCGTCATGTGGTCAGTTCCCTCCGGGTCGTCGTCGCGGCCGCGTGCAGGCCGCGTTCGAGGAACGCGAGATCGTCCTCGTCGATGAACGCGGGCGGGGTGAACCGCAGGACACCGGGCGCGGTCAGACACATCGTCAGCAGCAGCCGCTCGCTCAGCGCGGCCCGCATCATCTCGGCCGACACGTCCGGCCGGGTCCCGTGCAGTCCGAGCATCAGGCCGCGGCCCGTGACGCCGGTGAACAGCTCCGGCCAGTCCCGCACCAGGCCGCTGAGGACCGTGTGCAGCGCGTGTCCGGCCCGCCGGGCCAGCGCGGGTACGTCATGGGAGGCGACGACCTCCAGCGTGGCCAGCAGCGCGGCCGACGCGAGCGGATTGCCCCCGAAGGTCGAGGTGTGCAGCAGCGGGTCGTGGTCGTAGGGGCGGAAGGCGTCCTCGGTGGCGACGAGTGCCGATACGGGTATGACCCCGCCGCCCAGTGCCTTGCCGGACAGCAGGATGTCGGGGCGCACTCCCAGGGGCTCGTGGGCCCACAGCGTGCCGCAGCGGCCGAGGCCGCACTGGATCTCGTCGAGGACGAGGAGCGTGCCCGCCTCGTCGCACGCCCGGCGCAGCGCCTCGGCGTAGTCGGGGGTCAGGGGGTGGACACCGCCCTCGCCCTGTACGGGTTCGGCGAAGACCGCGGCAGGCCGCTGCTCGCGTACGAGCCGCGCGGCCGAGGCGGCGTCGTCGCGCGGCAGCCGGAGCACGCCGGGGAGCAGCGGTCCCAGTCCGGTACGGAAGGGTGCGGCGTCCGTGAGGCTCAGTGCGCCCGTCGTCTTGCCGTGGAAGGAGCCCGCCAGGTGCGCGAGGCCGGTGCGTCCGGTGCGGGCGCGGGCGAGCTTGAGGGCCGCTTCGACGGCCTCGGCGCCCGAGTTGAGCAGCATGACCTTGGTCAGCGGCTCCGGTGCAAGGGCGGCCAGGGCCGCCGCCGCGCGCGCGTGGGACTCGTTGGGGAGCGTCCGGGTGGATCCGGCGAGCGTACGGAGCTGCCGTGCCACGGCTTCGACGGGTCCGGCGTGGCCGTGGCCCAGCAGGAACACGGCGAAGGAGCCCACGTCGAGATAGCGCTCGCCACTCGCGCCGGTGACCCAGGCGCCTTCCCCGCCGACCTCGGGGTCGGTGGCGCCCGTCAGCCGGAAGAGGAGGGCGCGCCCGGCGGACTGATGGGCGCGGACGAGTTCGAGCAGGGCCGTCATGGGGCCCCGCCCACGGACCGCTGCTTCCGCCCGAGACCGGGCGGCGCGTCCGGTACCGCGCTACACCGCTCGTCCGGCCCTGCGCCACGCCGTCCGTCCGGCTCGTAGCCGGGGTGTCCGTCCGGGGCGGAGCCAGGGCGTTCGTTCAGTTCGAAGGTGAAGGGGAGGTCGAGTGCCCAGCGGCCGAGGAGTTGGCGGGTGGCGAAGCGGGTCGGCGGGTGGAAGCGGGCCGCGTGGGCGTCCCGCAGCAGCCGGGAGGCCGTTCCCGTGGCCGCGTACGACGCCACGCCCACGAGTTCGGAGGTCGCCTCGACGGCCCGGGTCGCCAGTTCGGCGGCCCGGCACTTGAGGGCGAGCAGCGCCGGCGTGAGGCTGCGCGGGTCGGCCGTGCGCGCGTCCAGCTGCCGTGCGAGCCCCGCGCAGGCCGCCTCCAGGGGGAGTACGTCGACGAGGACGGCGCCGAGCGCGGACTGGAAGGAGGGCAGTTCGGAGCGGGACGCCCCGAGGTGGGTGACCCGGGAACCCTCCAGCGCGGTACGGGCCTGGTCGACCGCCGCGGAGATCAGCCCGAGATAGCAGGCCGTGGTCGACACGCAGAACCACCCGAGTCCGGCGGCGAAGACCTCGTCGCCGTGGGAGCCGGGCCGCGTGCGGTGGAAGACGAGTTCGTCGGGGATCGCGCAGTCCCGCAGCCGTACGGTGTCGGATTCGGAGGCGCGCATGCCCAGCGTGTCCCAGGTGCGTTCGACGGTGATGCCGGGGCTGTCGGTGGCGACGAGGGCCACCAGCAGGCTCTCCGGGCCGCCCGCCTCGTCCCGTACCTGCAGACAGAGCAGGTCGCTGCGTTCGGCCAGCGAACAGGGCACCTTGACGCCGTTCACCGTCCATCCCTTGCCGTTGCGGCGGGCGGTGCAGTGGGATCTGGTCAGCGCACCGGCCAGCCCGGGTTCGGCGAAGGCGTTGCCCACGATGCGCTGCTGGCCGGCGATCGCTTCGAGCAGCATCCACGACTCGTCGCGCTCCCGGCGCCAGTGCTCGACGAGGACGCCCACCGAGAAGAGGTGCATGTTGACCGCGATGGCGAGCGCCGGGTCCGCCGCGCCGATCCGGCGCTGCAGGGCGCAGCACTCCTCGATCGAACCGCCGCCGCCCTCGAACTCACTCGGTACGGGCAGCCCGAACCAGCCCGCTTCGCGCAGTGCCACGACACTGCGGTCGGACAGCCGTCCCGTACGGTCGTTCTCCGCCGCGAGCCCGGCGAGCCTGTCGGTGACCGAGGTGGGCAGCAGCCGTTCCGTATCGGGCCACAGGGCCTGGATTCCGCGCCGGTAGTCGTATGCGTCCGCCTGGTTCGTGTCCGCGTCGTTCACGTCTCCTCCTCGCCGACCCACGGTGCGGGGTGGCCCTGTGCCAGGCGCGGATGCCGGTCGGCCCACGCCTCTACGCACGTCCGCAGGGCTGGTCCGACGGGCGGTACGCGCCGGGTCACCCCGATGGGTTCGTGCGTGGACATGTACGGGATGAACGCGCTGAGCAGTTCCACGGCGTGGAGCTGGCGTGCTGTCAGGTGCGGGCGCGCGAACGGCAGATAGAAGCGGTCCCACTGCTCGGGGGTGACGATCGTCGGGATCTCCAGGGGGCCGCACCCGCGCGCCGCACGCCAGGTGTTGAGCGTCCTGAACTGCACCTCGACCAGTTCCTTCACCGAGCAGGCGTCCTCGCCGGTGCCCAGGACGACGGGCTGTCCGGCCGATCCGCCGAGCCCGACACGCCCGTCACGCCCATCACGACCGACTGGACCGACTGGACCGACTGGACCGTCGCGGCCGCCGCGACCGTCGCGCGCGAGGTCCAGCACGCAGGCGGCGACGTCGCAGCTCGTCACGGTCTCCACGAAGGCCTCCCCGTCCCCGACGACGGCGGGCAGCAGCCCGGTGACACAGCTGCGGATCAGCGAGTACAGGCCGGTGAACCTGCTGACCGCCCCGTCCGAGCGGCGGCCGATCACCAGGGGCGGGCGCACCACCGTGGCGCCGTAGCGATCGACGGCTTCCCGCTCGGCGGCGGCCTTGGACCACTCGTAGCTGTTCCGGAAGTCGTCCGGGTTCTGCGATCCGGCGGTGCCGCGCAGGCCGGTGACGTACGCGGTGGAGACGTGGATGACGTGGGTCCGGGGGCCGACCAGGGGGGCGAGGGCGCCGACGGGGGCGACGTTCGCGGCGGTGGCCCGCGCCGCGGGGAGGTTCCAGCGGGGCCGGGCCGCCGCGTTCACGATCACGTCCCAGGGGCCGGCGAGTTCCGGTGGTGCCGGGGCTTCCCCCATGCGCCAGGCCGTCGCGCCGGTGCCGCCCCGGGCGGAGCAGCCGGTGACCTGCCAGCCGGCGGCCCGTGCCTGCTCGGCGAGTTCGGCTCCCACGACTCCGGTGGCACCGGTGATGAGCATCGTGCCTGGTGTGTTCACAGCGGCTTGATCCATTCGCTGGGCAGCAGCGCGGGCAGTCCGAGTTCGTCGACAGCCTCCTGCCAGCCCCGCACGAGGCGCAGCCCGCCGAACATGCCGTTCGGGGAACGGAGTTCGGGCAGTTCAGCGTTCAGGCCGAGCTCCCGTTGCGCGACGGCGACCCAGTCGCGCAGCCGCCCGAGCCACTCCTCCGCCCCCGTCGGATCGGCGGCGAGGGCGTTGGCCTCGTGGACGAACCGCAGCCCCTCGACACGGACGTCGTCCGGGACGCGGGCGCACGGGTCGACGGCCCCGCCGTCCTCGTAGAGGTACGGTTCGCCGCCGTACGCCAAACCGCGCACATACAGGCAGGACTGCACCAGATGGCGGGTCTGGGCGGCCACCAGCCGCCACTGACCGGCGCGGACACCGCCTCCGACGTCCTCCAGCGCCTCCTGGGTGACGACCATGGTGATGACCGCCCCATGACTGACATGCGTCACGTGGGTGCGCAGATCGCGCGTGGGACGTACGGTCACGGCGCACTCCGAATCCCCAGCCAGAGCATGTCCTCGGCGAAGAGCGAGGCGACATCGGGGTGCCACGCCTCGCCCGGGTGGTAGGTCCAGCTTCCGGGGGCGCTCACCGGGCTGTCCTCGGAGACGGCGGCGGCGCGCAGTCCCCAGCGGGAGACCAGGTGCCCCTCGCCGAAGGGGCGCCAGGCGGTGCCCGCGGCGGGCAGCAGGCACAGCTGCCAGCCGGACGTGTCCACGTCGGACAGGTAGGTGTCGAGTACCTCCTCGGCCCGGCGCAGGTATGCGGGTGCCTCGTCCGCCGTCAGCGGCGGGCACATGGCAAGCTCGAACGCCGCCATCCCGTCCTGGTCGCCGAGCCGTCGCAGCTTCTCGCCGACCCACTTCCATTTGAAGTAGCGCTCGCCCTTGGTGACCGCGTGCCGTTCCAGGGCGGCGATCAGCGCCTCGCCCGCCCGCAGCGCGGCCGCGAGCGGCTTGCGGTCCGCCAGCGCGCGGGAGGCGGAGCGCATGCGGACGGCCTCGACCGCGTACCAGGCGCGCAGCCACCCGGTGATCTCCCCGTCGAGCCGGCGCTGCCAGTCCAGCCACTGCGGGGTGCCGTCCAGAGGGAGCCCCAGGCCGAAGCGGCTGAGCGTGTCGAAGACCTTGCGCTGTTCCACCAGGTCGCCCGGGGAGACGGTCGGCGGCGGCCAGGCTCCCGCGCTCAACTCTGCGTGCCGGGCCATGAGTTGGTCGGCGCCGGTGATGATGACGTCGATGCGCGCGCTCTTGGCGTACGACATCAGCGGAAGCGTGCTGGCCACGTCGTCCTGGACGACGACGTACAGGTCGAGGTCGCTGGTGTCGTTGCCGAATCCCGCGATGACGGAGCCCGCGGCGACGACGAGCAGCGGGTCCCCGAAGGACTCGTCCACCTGTTCCAGCACGCGTGCGCGGGTCAGCCCGTGTGCCTCGATGTGCGCGGCGAACCGTTCAGTTCGCGCGTCGTGGCGCGCCGTTGTCACCCTGTGCCCCCCTCGCCTCACGGGTCCGGGCCTCATCTGTCCGGGCCGCCTCACGTATCCAGGTCCGCAGCATCAGCCGCCGCGGTTCTTCCGGGGTGTCCCGGAACGCCGTCCGGCCGTGGCACAGCAGACGGTTGTCGACGACGACGAACTCTCCCGGGGACAGCCGCTCCACGCGCCACAGCCGTGGGTCGTCCAGCAGCGAGTCCAGCTCGTCCAGCGCCGCGAGCTGCTCGGCGGTCAGGTCCGGGACGTGGGGGTGGCGGTGCCCGATGGTGATGTATGCGCGCAGGTAGCTGATGCGTCCGGGAGTCAGAACGCCGCGTACGACGGTGGGTTCGGCCCACGCGTCGCCGCCGCGCCGGTCGAAGTGGAAGGGCTCGCCGAGGACCCGTACGGCGTCCGGTGAGAGCCGTTCGGTGAGTGCGTCGCGGTGCAGCAGCACGAGTTCGCCGCCGTCGGCGGCCTGGTGGACGCAGTACAGCAGGAAGCGGTCAGGGGGCTCGCCGGGCATGTGCGGGCCGTCGGTGTGCAGATTGCCCCCGTCCCGGGAGTCGGAGTACCTGCCGGTGGCGCCCTCGCCGAGCCGCATCCCGCGGTCTCTGACGTCGCGCAGCAGCGCGCCCCGCGCGTCCTGCGGCAGCGCTGCGCCGAGCAGTCCGGTCGCGGCGGTCACGAAGTCGCGCGCCCGGTACTCGTCCAACCGCTCCTCCAGGGCGAACACCGCGTATCCGTCGGGGTGGCGCGCGCCGTCGTGGAGGAGGGCGGACAGGGCCGCGGTGTCACCCGCCGACAACAGAGCGCGCGACAGTCCCCGGTCGACCCCGACACGGGGTGTTCCCACTCCTGCTCCCGTTCCCAGTCCCGCTCCCGCGGTGCGGCGGGCGAGTGGTGTTTCAGACATGGCGCATCACTTCCTCGTGTACCGCGTCGAAGGTGAGTGCGGCCGGGTTGTTCCCGGCCCTCCCCCGGTGGCCGAGGCCCGCCTCGATGAACGCGGGCAGTTCACCGCGGGTCAGACCGCACTCCGCCAGCCGTACGGGGCAGCCGGCGCGCGCCAGCCGCTCCCGCAGCGCCCGCGCCGCGCTCTCGCCGTCGGATGCGCCCAGGAGGGTGTGCACCTCCCGGATCCGGTGACGTACGGCCGGTGCGGTGTACCGGTCGTTGTACGGCAGGAGCCACAACAGGTTCAGCGCGCACGCCAGTCCGTGCGGGATCCTCTTGTGATGGGTCAGCCAGTAGGAGAAGGCGTGGCCCGCGGTGGTGCGGGAAAGGTCGATGGCCCGTCCCGCTGTGGTCGCGGCGGCGGTCAGCCGGTACCGCTGCAGGTCGGTGGGCCGGTTCAGCGGCTGCCCGGTCAGCTCGGCCAGTTCCCGCAGGGCGGGTGCGGCCAGCGCGCGTGAGTGCGGGGTGGCACGGGTGCTCCACAGCGACTCCACGGCGTGTGCCAGCGCGTCGAACGCGCACGGATACGTCACCGAGGGCGGGCAGCCGTGGGTGCGGTCCGGGTCGACCAGCGCCACGTCCGCCCGGAGGGACGGGTGGTCGAGGGACCGCTTGTCCCCCTGTACGTAGACGGTGGCGAACCGGGTCACCTCGCTGCCGCTGCCCGCGGTGGTCGGCAGCAGGACGAGTGGGGGCGGGTCGCCGCGCAGCAGGCCGGTGTCACCGTGCAGCGCGGCGCGGGCCGCTTCGCTGCGTACGGGCAGCACGCGGGCCGCCTTGGCGACGTCGAGCGTGGAGCCGCCGCCGACCGCCACGATCAGATCGGGAGGGGCCTCGGCCAGGGTGCGGGCCCCCGCGAGGACCGTCTCCAGGGTGGGGTTCGGCGTGATGGCGGAGAAGCGCGAGCACGCGTGCGCCTCCAGCAGCCGGGGCAACTGCGCCTCGGCGTAGGCACGTTCGGTGGCGAACACCGCGACGCGCGCCGGCCGCCGCTGGGCAACTGCCCCCTGTGCGACCGCCTCCCGCACGACGGTGTCCCGTACCACGGCGTCCCGTACGACCACCGCGTCCGCGACCACCTCGGGCAGCATCGCGGTGCAACCGGAGCGCAGTACAAGGCGCAGGGGCCTGGCGTCCTCCGCGGGGTGCGCGGGAGGCGCGGGATGCGCGGCGGCTGCCGTCGCGGTGCTGTCCGTGCGCGGTGTCACGCGTCCTCCCGGGCCCAGTGGGCGAACCGCTCCCTCAACCGCGTGGGCGAGATCCCGTCCGTGACCCTGGGAGGTACGGGACCGGTCGCGCTGATGCCCACATGGAGGAAGTGCGGTCCCGGCGTGCCGAAGGCCACCTTCAGCGCCCCCGACAGGTCCGTCCGCGTCGCGCACCGGGCGGTGCCGCGGTAGCCGGCTGCTGCCGCGACCTGGGCCAGGTCGGTGGTGGCCGAGGTCGTCGGCTGGCCGCCGGTCGAGGCGTAGACGCCGTTGTCCAGGACGACGTGCACGAGATTTTCCGGCGCCTCGGCGCCGATGGTGGACAGGGTGCCCAGGTGCATGAGGGCCGCTCCGTCACCGTCGAGGACGAGTACCGGGCGGCGCGGCATGCTTGCGGCCAGTCCCAGGCCGAGGGCGCTCGCGTGTCCCATGGAGCCCTGCATGTAGAAACTGCCGTCGCGGTCCGCCGCCGCGCACAGGTCGCGTGACGTGTAGCCGGTCGTGGCCACGACAGCCGTGGCCGGGGGGAGGTGCGCGGCTATGAGGCGGACGGCTTCGGTACGGCTGACGGGCGCGCGCGCCGTGCCCTCCGCCCGGCCCTCGCCGACCCCGCCGACCCCGCCGACCCCGCCGATCCCGGGCGCGGAGCCGAACGTGCCCCTGGGCACCAGCACGAACGCCGGCTCGCCCGCGCCCGCACGCGCCACGGCGGCGTCGAGAACACGCGCCGCGTCATCGAGACCGCCGGTATCACCGGCATCACCAGAACCGGCGCCGGAACCGGCATCAGCACCGGCACCGGCACGCACACCCGCACCCGCACCCGCACCCGCACCCGCACCAGTGCCGCCGTCCAACGTCCAGTGCGCCACCCCCAGCGCGTCCAGCAAGGCATGGCCGCTGTGCCCCATCACGGCATGCTGGGGTTCGTCGCCCCGCGGGTCGGGCCAGCCGCGCAGGCTCATGAAGACCACGACTCCGATGCCGTACGGCATGACCAGGGACGTCAGCGGGTTGACGAGGTTGCCGAAGCCGGAGTT
Organism: Streptomyces dioscori; assembly: GCF_003024195.1. GTDB lineage: Bacteria > Actinomycetota > Actinomycetes > Streptomycetales > Streptomycetaceae > Streptomyces > Streptomyces dioscori. The sequence continues at coordinate 46,685 of NZ_KZ679046.1, read as the reverse complement.
CTGCACGAGGACCCCGATCCGGTCCCCCGCCAGGGCGGCACCGGCGGCCAGGGCCAGCGCGGCTCCCTCGTGCGCGGCGGCCACGTACCGGCCCTGTGCGGTGAGTACGGCGGTGGGCCCGCCGAGGGAGGAACACGGCACACCCGTGCCACCCGTGAATCCCCGTGCCACGAGCAGCGCGCAGAACGCCTCCGCGTCGATCACGGGTTCAGCGCAATCCACTCGTCCAGCCGCTGCAGTGCGAAGATCTCCTTCATGCTCGTGATGTCCGGCTCGATACCCGCCGAACTGCCGTGCGCGGAGATGGCCTCCAGTACATGACGGGTGGCGGCGACCTTGGCCCGCAGGCCGTGGTTGGCGTAGATGAGCATGCTCACCCCCGCCGCGTGGGCGTCGCAGGCGTGCCAGGAGCTGTACGTGGTGGGGACCGCGACGACCGGTACGGGACTGCGCCACTTCTTGAGGAAGGCGAGGATCTGGTCGGGGGCCGTCCCCTTGGAGTGCACCAGGATGGCGTCCGCCCCCGCGTCGACGTAGGCGTGCGCCCGCTCCAGGACGGTCTCCACGCCGAATCCGGCGATGAAGGCCTCGGTACGGGCGATCACGAGGAAGTCGTCGCCGCGTGCCGTGTTCCGTGCGACCCGGACCTTGTGGGCGAACTCCGCGGTGTCGGCGAGGTCCTGGCCCCGCGCGGCGAAGCTGTTCACCTTGGGGAAGGTCTTGTCCTCCATGCAGACCCCCGCGATGCCCGCGGCCTCGTACTCCGTCACCATGTGCGCCACGTTCAGCGCGTTGCCGAACCCGGTGTCGCAGTCGGCGATCACCGGCAGGGAGCAGACCCGGTCGAGGTGCACCGCGGCCTGGAGGTACTCCGTCATGGTCAGCAGACTCGCGTCGGGCAGGGCGCGCGCGGCGGAGACCTCGAAGCTGGAGGCCCAGACCGCGTCGAACCCCGCCTCCTCCACCAGCACGGCGCCCAGACCGTCGTGCGCGCCGGCCGCCCGGATCAATCGCCCCGACGCCAGGAGGTGACGCAGGTGCCTGGCTTTCTCCATCTGTGCGTTCTCCCTCGGGCTCCGACGCCACGTATTCCTGGTGGTTCTCTCTCCACGAAGCTGCATTCCGCGGAATTCCGATCTCCACGGCCCTTCGCGTCATGCCGTCCGGTGGTGTCCGGTCCTGTCCGATGAAATCCGACGCTGTCCGTCGGCGTCCGTAAAGAATGCGAGAACTTGCTTCTCTAATTCACACTGAGCCCGGATAGGAGGTCTCGCGCACGCGCTCCGAGATTCTCCACGCGCTCCCGGTACCCACTTCTCGCGCCGAGCTCCTGATACCAGTTCCGCCAGGCATCGATATTCTCCACGTCTGCCATACGGATGCGTTCCGGATCGGGCAGCCCTTTGTGCAGGGCCTCGAACACGAGGTCCGTCCTGTCGGTCAGGAAAGCCCGCTCGCGCAGCGGCACGGACCACTCCACGGCCGTACCGCCGGGCAGGGCGACGAACTCCCCGACAGCGGCGACCCGCTCGACGGCGGGTGCGAGGGCGGACAGCGGGCCCGGCAGCCCGCCCCGGAGCCGGTCGACGGCCCACAGACCGAGCGCGAACTCACCGTGCAGGCCCTGTGCGACGGCCAGCCGCCAGCACCGTTCGAGGTCCACCGGCCGGCGCTCGGCGAGCAGTTCCACGTCACACACACGGACGAGCGCGATGTCGTCGTCGCCCAGGGTGTGGATCCAGCTCCCCAGGTGCTCGTGGAGGTGGGTGACGACGTTCAGCAGCTCGAACTCGGGCGACAGCCGCCTGCACAGGACCCCGCCGGGGCCGGTCAGGGGCTCCGTGTCGTCGAGCCAGGCGCCGAGCGCGCTCTCGGGACGCCAGTACTTGCTGGGGCCCGCGACGTGCACGTCCATGCACAGCGGCCCACCGGGCCCGGCGCGGTCCCGGTAGTACGTGGGGCCGTTGAGGCTCTCCTTGCGCCAGTAGCCGAGCTCGGCGAACCGGGGCTCGACGGCTTCGAAGTCCGCGGCCGAGAACAGCACGTCGAAGTCGTTCATCGGGCGGTGCGCCGGGTGGCCGTACTCCCCCAGCAGCGCACCGCCCTTGAGCAGCACCGAGCGGGCGACGACCTCCGGTTCCGCCTCGGCCAGTTCCCGCAGTGCGGCGGTCAGCTCCTCGTGCCGGGTCTCGGTCGTCCGCGCGTGGAAGCAGAGTTCCTCCGCGATGCCCACCGGCACCCGGTCGGCGAGGGAGGCGGCCTCCAGCGCGTCCCACAGCAGTCGGCACACCTGGTGGCGCAGTGCCAGCACCAGCACGTGGGACCAGTCGACGAGCGGCTCGCCCGAACCCCTCGGCGGCTCCGCGTCCATGTGATCGCGCCATGCCGCCGCGACGCTTTCAGGGTGCGGACCCACCGAAGCGATGAGTTCACTTGCACGCATCGAGATATCCCCTTACCGAAGCACCTGGTCACTGGACGAGATTTTTACCCCACCCGCTGGGATGCCTCATTCTTGGCAGCGGTCGACCGTGTCCGCAAGAGGTATCCCGGGAAGGCCGACCCGAGCGGCGCTGTGGAATCTTTTATTCCCCGAAAGGAATGCCTGCTCAGCGGATAGTTAACGGATCAACATTGATTTCCTAATTTTTTTCACTATCCTGGTTCGCCAAGTGGCAACCCGATTGCCGGGGGTCACATCACGGCACAGGACATTTCCGGTGGCCGTGTACAGCGGTCTTCACCTCAGGTGTTTCTCGAAAGGAGCCGCGCGTGGAACGGGGGGTTTATGTGGCCCTGCTCGGCATCGACGGGGGCGGCAAGTCCTCAGTGGCCGCAGCACTGCGTGAGGGTCTGGAACACGCGGGGCACGAGGTCGTGGACGCGAGCACGGACGTGATGTTCGAGCGCGCGGCCCTGGGCGAAGGACACCCGTGGGAGTCGCTGCACCACATCGCGGAGGAGGGCTGGCGGCTCTATCTGCGCCAACCGCCCGCCCAGTCGGCGGTGTTCACCAGCGGCCTGCTGGAACTGACCGCCTACTGTGTGATCAGGGCGGACGTCGTGGAGCCCGCACTGGAGCGCGGAGCGGTCGTCCTCACCGACAGCTTCTGCCTGAAGAACGTCGTACGGACCCTGCGGCAGGCCCAGTTCATGGAGGGCTGCCTGCGTGAGGCGGTCGACCAGGCACTGCGCGGTGTCCGCACGGCACTGTCCTCACCGGTCCTGCAGCCGGACGTCGGACTGCTGCTCGACGCCGACCCCGCGCTCGCCCTCCGGTGGCGCCGCGCCCAGCGCGGCGGGCTTGAGCCGGGCGCGGATCTGTCCGTCGCCGGGCGGCCGGGGGACGAGGCGTTCGTGGAGCTGCAGAGCGCACTGGCGACGGAGCTGCGGGAAGCGGCCGGGCACTGGGGATGGCACGTGCTGTCCGTGGACGGACGGCCTCTCGCGGAGACCGTCTCGGCGGCCCTGAGCCATGTGAGGGAACACCCCGGTCTGCGAGGACCACGGTGAACATCTCCGTTCTCGAAGGCAAGTTGGGCCGCCGGACGGCCACGCGCACCGGTTCCGTACGGACCGAGACGGCGGAGGAGATCCTCGACCGCGTCGCCGGGACCCTGGGCGGCGTCGAGTCCCGGTACACGAGCGCGTCCGCCGCCCACCACTGGGCGGCCCGCTTCCGGGCGATGATGGCGGAGAACCGGTTCCTGCCCAGCGGACGCGTACTCAACAACTGCGGCACCCGGCAGGGGCAGCTCGCGAGCTGCTTCGTACTCCCGCTGCCCGACGAATTCGCCGGGATCTTCGACACGTTGGGGCTCGCCGCGGCCTGCCACCGTACGGGCGGCGGCACCGGCTTCGACCTGAGCGCGCTGCGCGAGTCCGGGGCCGGCATCAGCTCCGCCGAGGCGGCCGGCGCCAGTGGTCCGGTCTCCTGGCTGCACCTGTTCGACACCGAGACGAAGGTGACGATGCAGGGCGGCAAGATGCGGGGCGCGAACCTCGCCTCGCTCTCCGTGCGCCACCCGGACATCTTCGCGTTCCTCGACGCCAAGGCACGGGTGGGCGACCTGTCGAACTTCAACATCTCCGTCTCCGTGGACGACGCGTTCATGCGCGCGCTGGCCGCGGGAGAGGAGATCGCCCTTGTCCGCCCCCAGGACGGCCGGGCCGTGCGCACCGTTCCCGCGGCGGAGATCTGGGAGCGGCTGGCGCAGAATGCCTGGCGCACCGGCGACCCCGGCGTGCTGTTCCCCGACACCGTCAACCGCGCCAACCCGCTCGCCGGGCACCTCGGCCCCATCCGGACCACCAACCCGTGCGGGGAGCAGACCCTCTACCCGTACGAGGCCAGCAACCTCGGCTCGGTCAACCTCGCCGCCTTCGGCCGTGGGGGCCACATCGACTGGCCGGCGCTGGAGCAGACCGTCGCGGACGCGACACGGCTGCTCGACAACGCCATCGACGCCAGCCGCTATCCGGACCCCCGGATCACCGGGATGGCGCATGCCAACCGGCGGCTCGGGCTCGGCGTGATGGGCTTCGCCGATCTCCTGGTCGGCCTCGGCATCCCCTACGACTCGCAGTCCACGCTCACCCTGATCGACGAGCTGGGTTCCCGGATCCGCGAGGTGACCCGGGAGGCCAGTCGTCAACTCGCTCTGGAGCGGGGCTCGTTCCCCAACTGGGAGCACACCGGCTGGAGCAGGCCCGCGCGCAACTGCGGGATCACCACGGTCGCGCCCACCGGGACGATCTCCATGGTCGCGGGCTGCTCGGCGGGCATCGAACCCCGCTTCTCCGCCGTGTGGAACAAGGACGTGCTGACCGAGGACGGGGTCACCTTCGTCGACGAGGAGCTGCTCGCCGACGTACGCCGCTCCACCGGGCTGGCCGCCGAGGACGCGCTGGACCTCGTACGGACGAAGGCACTTGCGGACCTGCCCCTGGCTGCCGGCGCCCGTGCCAGGTACCGGTACGCCCATCACATCTCCCCCGCGTGGCATGTGCGGGTCGCGGCACGGTGGCAGCGCCATGTCGACAACGCGGTCTCCAAGACGGTGAACCTGCCGTACTCGGCGACCGCGTCGGACGCGGCCGAGGTCTACCGGCTGAGCTGGGAGCTGGGCTGCAAGGGCACCTCCCTCTACCGCCAGGGCTCCCGCGACCAGGACCTGATGGAGACCCGGGTGGCGGCCGAGACCCCGGGGGCCGCGGAGATCCGGGGAGCCGCGGAGGACCGGGTCTCCGCAGAGGACCGGGGGTCCGCGGAGGACCGGTTCCGCCAGAGCAGGGCGCTGCTCGCGGGCCGGGCGAACACGGTGGTGGGCTGAGATGGAACGACTGGCCCTGGAAGGCGGCCCGCCGGCGGTCACCGTCCCCCCGCCGCCCGCCTGGCCACAGCTCTCACCGGCCGCCAGGGCGCGGGTGGAGCGGCTGCTGGACGCGGGTGAGCTGTCGGACTACGACCACGGCCCCGTGCTGGCCGAGTTCGAGCGGACCGTCGCCGGCTACCACGGCCTGCCGTACGCGCTCGCCTCGTCCAGCGGCACGGACGCCCTGCTGTGCGCGTACTTCGCGGTGGGGGTCGGGCCGGGCGACGAGGTGCTGGTGCCGTCCTACAGCTTCCACGCGACGGTGGCCCCGCTGTTCCTGCTCTCCGCGGTCCCCGTGCTGTGCGACGTGGACCCGCTGACGGGGAACGTCGACCTCGCCGACGCCGAGTCGCGGATCACCGAGCGGACCAGGGCCGTCGCGGTGACGCATCTGTGGGGCCATCCGGTGGAGCTGACGGCGCTGGGACGGCTGGCGGCCCGGCACGGTCTCAAGGTGGTCGAGGACGGCTCGCACGCCCACGGCGCCCGGTACCGCGGCCGTCCGGTCGGCACCTTCGGCGACGCGGGGGTCTTCAGCCTCGGTGCGCGGAAGATGGTCAGCGGTGGCATGGGCGGCGTCCTGGTGACCGCGGACGAGGAAGTCTTCCGCGCCCCGCAGCGCCTCGGCCACACCCATGAGCGGGCCGGCCGGTCCCTGCCCGCGGCGGACGTGGCGGTCGGTCTAGGCGGCAACCACCGCATCGGGCTGCCGGCCGCCGCGATCTGCGTCGAGCAGTACCGCGACCTGGACGAACGGATCGCCGTCAAGACAGCGGTCCTGGAAGGGCTGAGCAAACGGCTCTCGGACATCCCCGGGCTGCGTCCCCCGTGCACGGCACCGCACGTGACACGCGGGGGCTGGTACGGCTACAAGGCGCGGTACGTCCCCGAGGAGCTGGACGGGCTGCCGCTGGACGACTTCGTCACCGCGCTGCGGGCCGAGGGGCTCGACGTCGGCCGCCCCTCCAACAGGCCGCTGCACCGGCAGGCGATGTTCACCGGCCGCCGGCTCGAACCGCCCCACTACCGTCCCGGCCGGCCCCGCCCGCTCTACCGGCAGGGGGAACTGCCGGGCGCGGAGCAGTACTACCGGTCGAGCCTGAGCTTCCCCGCCCCCCTTCTGCACAACCCGTGCGACGACCTGCTCGACGCGTACCAGGACGGCATCCACAAGGTGGTGAGGAACGTTGGACGCATCATCCGGGCGGCCCGCTGAGACGGGCGGCGGCGGCACGAAGATCTCGGTCCCGCCCAACGCCTTCTACGTCCCCTCCCCCGTCGTCCTGCTCACGACGGTCAGCGAACAGGGCGAGGTGGACGTGTCGGCGATGTCGGCGGTCGGGGTGGTGTGCCTGGACCCCGCGATCATCGCGGTGGGCATCAAACCGCGCCGCCACACCTACAAGAACATCCGCCGCACCGGCCGCTTCGTGGTGAACCTGCCGCTGGAGAACGACCTTTGGGCCGCCGACTTCACCGGCACCCGGTCCTGGCGCCGCAGCGGCGACAAGGTCGCGGAATCGGGCCTGGAGATCCGCGAACTGCCCGGGACCGGGCTGCCGTACGTGGAGAGCTGTCCGATCGTGATGGCCTGCGACGCCGTGGGGCACCTCGGCCGCAAGGAGCTGAACCTGCAGGCGGCGCCGTCCCATCAGACGGTCCTGGGCCGGATCGCCGAGTGCCTCGTCGACGCGGAGTGGCTGGGGCAGGACGAGGTGCGCCTGGAGGACATGCCGGTCCTCCTCTACCTCAACCGCGTCTACGCCCGGCGCGGGCCCGTCCTCGGGGAGCAGCGGTTCACCGACGACCCGCGCAAGCGCAGGGAGCGGATGCGCGCCTACCGCAGTCTCGGCGGCACGCACGACAAGCACGGCACGCACAGCACCCACGACACACGCGGCACGCACACGATCCGGAAAGAGGAGAGGACTCCATGAAACTTCCCCCCGTGCTGGAGAACGCGCACGCCCAGATCGTCCCCGCCCTGCGGTCCGCCTTCGGTGCGCTCTCGCCCGAGTTACGGGCGGTGGTCGACTACCACATGGGCTGGCGCGACGCGAAGGGCCGACCGGTCGAGAAGCAGAGCAGCAAGGGCGTACGGCCGACGCTCGCCCTCCTCGCCACCGCCGCAGCCGGGCACGCACCGGACGCGTCGGCCGTCCCCGGAGCCGTCGCGGTGGAGGCGCTGCACAACTGCGCCTTCCTGCTGGACGACGTGATGGACGGCGACCGCCACCGCAGGCAGCGCGAGACGGCCTGGGTGGTCTTCGGGAAGGGCATGTCCACGCTGGCCGGCACCGCCCTGTTCGTCCTCGGCAACGCGACGCTGCTGCGTTCGGACTCGCCGCACCGGCACGAGGCGGTGGGCCTGTACGACGACACCTTCGCGACGATGCTCGCCGGTCAGGCCCTCGACCTGGAGATGGAGGGGGCGAGCGAGGTGAGCGTCGAGCGGTGTGTGCGGATGACGGAATGGAAGACCGCCTCGCTGATGCGCTGCGCGGTCACCATGGGCGCGGTCCTCGCGGGCGCCCCCGCGCAGGTGCTGGAGCAGCTGCGCGTCTACGGAGAGTCCCTGGGCGTCGCCTTCCAGGCGCGGGACGACCTGCTGGGCATCTGGGGAGCCCCGCACGAGACGGGCGGGCGTCCGCCCGGCTTCGACCTGAAGGCACGCAAGGCGACCCTGCCCGTGGCCTTCGCCCTGGAGGAGAGGAGCGCGGCGGCGGACCAGCTGCGTGAGTTCCTGCTGCGCCCCGGACCCGGCGACGCGGAGGTCGCGCGGGCCACCGAGCTGGTCGAGAAGGGGGGCGGCCGGGAGCGTACGGCCGAGCTGGCGTCGTCGAAGGTCACCGCCGCGCTGACGGCGCTGGATTCCCTGGATCTCGCCGAGGACATCCGGCGCGGCTTCGCGGAGATCGCCGCGATGGGCCGCCCCGACCACTGACCCGTACCCCCCGGTGACCCGTACCACCACTGAACCGCAACGCGAGGCACCCGGATGGAGCGTGCCGATGACCCGGTCATCCGAACGTCAGGACGTCGACCAGACCAGTACCCAACACGCTTATCACCGGGGCCTGTTCCCGGCTCTCTACGACTGGGAGCGGACCGAGCGGGCGATCGTGGAGTTCAGCGAGGACAGCCGGCCGAGCGGGCTGCTCGGCCTCGACCAGATGGGGCACTTCGGACCGCACGGGTGCGATCTCGTCGCCGAGGTCGTCCGCGAGGCGTTCCCCCGCCGTGTACCGGCCCTGTGCGAGCTGGGCAGCGGTTTCGGCGGGGCGCTGCGCTACACCGTGGACAGACTGGCCGCCCACGGTGTCGGCGTGGGCCGGGCGTACGGCGTCGACCTGGTGCCCGAGCACTGCGCGGTCAGCCGCCGGATCAGCGCACGGCAGGGCCGGGCCGCGGTGACCGAGATCTGCGCGTCCGCCACCGACGTGCCGCTGCCCGACGGCTCGCTCGACGTGGTGACGGTCACCGGTTCGATGCCGCATTTCCCGCGCCCCGGCGAGGTGTTGTGCGAGGCGGCGCGACTGTTGCGGCCCGGCGGGCTCCTGGTGCTGACGGAGGAGGTCAGCCTGACGCGGAGCCCCCGCGGGCCGGGCGCCGCGTTCCGCGAGAGGCATCCGCCCGGCGTCTTCTTCACCACGCCCGTCGACGAACGGCTGGAGCAGCTGCGCCGGGCCGGATTCATCGGCACCACCGAACGGCCCCTGCGGCAGTGGGCCATCGCGCTCCTTGAGGAACGGCTCAAGGTGGTGAGCATCTTCCGGGGCAGCGCCGACGGCATCTACGGCGAACGGTCGGTCGACTCGATCCGCGCGACGCTCGGCACCGCCCGCAACGAGTTCCGCTCGGGCCGGATCGTCCCCATGCTGCTGTCCGCCCGACGGGCCGCCGACCCGCGCCGCGACACCGCCGCACCGACCGCACCGACCGCACCGACGAGGCGTCAGACCGAAGGATTCCACTGATGCGAGAAACGACCCAGTCCCAGCTCGTCCAGCGCCTGCTGACACACGTCGACGAGGCGACCACCGATGTCGCGGAGCACGTCTCGCTGCGGTCGAGCGACCCGTACGGGGACGAGGAGGTGTACCGGCGCGAAGTGGACCGTATCTTCCGCCGCGAGCCCTTCGTCGTGGCCCACGTCACGCAGTTGGCCTCCCCCGGCGACTATGTGGCCGACGACCTCCTGGGGGTCCCGTTCCTGCTGGTCAAACAGGCCGACGGCGAGATACGCGGCTTCGTCGACCTGTGCCGCCACCGCGGTACGCGGCTGGTCGCGCCCGGCGCGGGCAAGGCGGTGGCGGAGGGGTTCACCTGCCCCTGGCACGGCTGGCGGTACGGGCTGGACGGCGGGCTGTGCGGGATCACCGACCGGCGGCGCGGGTTTCCCGAGATCGACATGGCTCGACGCGGACTGCTCCGGCTGACCACCGAGGTACGGCACGGGTTCGTGTGGGTCACGCTCGACACGGACGGCGAGCCGGGCGTGGCGGGCCAACTGGGCGCGCTGGACGCCGAGTTCGCCGGTCTCGGCCTGGACACGCACACCGTCTACGGCCACTCCCGCCGCCCCGGCCGGTTCAACTGGAAGCTGGGCATCGAGGCGTTCCTGGAGACCTATCACTTCCGCTGGCTGCACCCTGCCATGAAGAAGTACGTCTTCGCGCCCGACCTGTCCCTGGTGAACGGCATCGGCAGGCACGTACGCCTGGTCGCCCCCAAGAAGTCCGTGCTGGAGAACCGGGAGCTGCGCCCCGCGGACCGGCGCATCCGCGACCACGCCACGATCGCCTACATGATCTTCCCCAGTACGGTCCTGTTCCTGGAGAAGCGGCACATCACCGTCATGTCGATGCGGCCCACCGCCGTCGACGCGTGCGACGTGCGCTTTCTGCACGCCGTCCGGGAGGACACCCTGCACCGCCGGGCGTACCACGACGACAACATCGGCAAGTTCATGGACGCGGCGGCCGAGGACTTCGGCGCGCTGGAACCGGCCCAGGACGGATTCGGCCGACCGGGCGCGGTTCGCGCCCCCGGGCACGAGAGCGTCGTGTTCGGCCGGAACGAGTGGGGCCTCCAGCTGTTCCGCTCGACCGTGGACGCCGCCCTGGCGGAGAAGGACGCCGGCCTCTCGAAGAAGCCGGAGAAGGAGGACCGGCGATGACCACGTCCGCTCCCGGGTTCCATCTGGCCCTCATGGGCATCGACGGCGTCGGCAAGAGCACCCTGATCCGGGAACTCGCCGAGACCGCCCGAAGCCAGGGCCTGCCCGTACGCACCGTCTCCTGGCGCAGCGTCGTCGAGGAGGAAGGAGAGGGGTGCTCCTTCCCGAAGGCGGAACTGCGCCGGCTGTGGGTCGAGTCGTTCCGCGCCTACTTCGGCGGCGCCCGCACGGCCCAGGGCACCCCCGTCGAACTGCCCACCGACTTCGCGGACCTGTACGCGCGCGGCGGCACCGAGTACCTGAACGGTGTGCGGGTCCACGGTCTGCGACCCGAGGGCGCGCTGGCCTCGGCCTGGATCGAACTCGCCGCGAACACCCTGCTGCACCAGGCCGTCATCGAACCGGCCGTCGCCGAGGGGTGCGCGGTGCTGCAGGAGTCGTACGGCTACAAGCATCTGCTGAAGCTCTTCGCCTACACCGAGCATCTGTCGCCCGACATGGCCGGGGCCGCGTCGGTCGGCCGCGCGCTGGTGGCCGACCACTTCGGCCGTGTGCTGCAGCCCGATGTGGGGGTGTATGTGGCCGGTGACCCGAGGACGGCGCTGCGCTGGCGGCAACGGCAGTCCGCACTGGGCACGTTCGAGACGTTCGCCTCCTCCGGGGAGAGCGCCGAGTCCTCCTTCGTGCAGCTCCAGGAGCACACCGCGACGGCCTTCGCGAGGTTCGCGGAGATCCATGGCTGGACGCGGGTCGATGTCCTGGACGTTCCCCGCGCGCAGAACCGGCGCCGCATCCTGGCGGCCCTGGCCCGCAGCCCGCTGGCCGACCGGCTCGACCTCGGGGCACTCGGGGACCTCGGTCCCAGGCAGCTCGATCTCAAGGAGACGGGGGCACGATGACCGATCTGGAGCTGCGTACGGAGCTGTTGTTCGAGCTGCGGGCCGAGGTGGAGAGCCGGCTGGATATCGGGGACACGGCGTTCGGGCGCCGCCGCGTCTACGTCGTCTCCGGCGGCACCTTCACCGGCCCGCTGCTGCGCGGGGAGATCCTCGGCGGCGCGGGCGACTGGCTGGTCCGCGGGGCGGACGGGACCTCCGAACTGGATGTGCGGGCGACCCTCAGCACGGACGACGGGGAGCTGATCTACAACCACTACCGCGGCATCTACCACGTGCCGCCCGAGGTGAAGGCCCGCATGGACGGCGGCGAGGACGTCCCGCCGTCCACGTACTACTTCCGGACCACACCGCGGTTCGAGACCGGTTCCGCCAAGTACGGGTGGCTGAACCGGACCGTCGCGGTGGGCGTGGGCCGCAGGACCAGCACCGGGATCGCCTACCGCGTCTACCGGGTGCTGTGATGGCCGGGAGGCTGACCGGGAAGACCGTGGTCGTCACCGGTGGCGCCGCCGGGCTGGGAGCCGCCGCGTGCCTGCGCTTCGCCGCGGAGGGCGCCGCCGTGCTGCTCGCCGACCGCGACCTGGCACGGGCCGAGGCCGTCGTCTCGGCCATAGCCGAACGCGGCGGGACCGCCACGGCGGTCCGCTCGGACGTCAGCCGCGAGACGGACGTGACCGCGATGGCCGCGACTGCGGTGGACCGGTACGGCCGCATCGACGCCCTCTACTGCAACGCCGGCATACCGGCCGTCGGCACCGCCCTGGTCACCGAGCGGCGCGTGTGGGACCGCGCGCTGGAGGTGATGCTGACGGGCACATGGCTCAGCATGCGCGCCGTGCTGGCCGGCATGGTGGCGCAGCGGTCGGGCTCGATCGTCGTGCAGGCGTCGGTGGCCGGTGTGGTCGGGGTGCCCGGCCTGGCGCCCTACTCGGCGGCCAAGGCGGGCGCGATCGGACTCACCCGCCAGGTCGCGGCCGACTTCGCCCGGCACGGCATCAGGGCCAACACGATCTGCCCCGGCACCGTCCCCACCTCCCTCGTGGACCGCACGCTGGAGGCACAGATCACGGCGGGCCTCAAGAGCCCCCGTACGCCTGCGGAGAACCTGGAGGGCGCGGCGGAGAACTATCCGCTGGGGCGGCTGGGGACGCTCGACGACGTCGTCAACGCGGCGGTGTTCCTCGCCTCCGACGAGTCGGCGTGGATCACGGGTCAGCACTTCGTCGTGGACGGCGGATTCACCGCGGTCTGAGAACCGCGGTCTGAGAGAGGAGCAGCACATGACGGTCTCCCGTACGCGGGGCATTCCCGATCCCTACCGGGCCCACCGCGGTCTGACGCCGGAGGTGGAACGGGTGTTGCGGAGGCGGACGAACGCCACGATCGGTTCCGTGAACCCGGACGGTACGCCGCACCTGGCCCCGGTGTGGTTCCTGTGGGACGACAACAGGGTGTATTTCGAGGGGAGTTCCGCGACGCGGAAGGCCCGCAACATCGCGGCCAACGGCCTGGCGTCCGTACTGGTCAAGGGCAGGGCGGCGGACGGCAGCACCCTGGTCGTGCTGGGGCAGGGCACGGGACGTGTCCTCACCGGCGACGAGGCCGGAAGGATCTGCGCGCGGATCAGGGGCAAGTACCTCACCGCGGAAGGCATGGACCCCGTCTCCCGCTACCTGGACGGGATCGACGACGCGGTCGGGGAACTGACTCCGGGCAGGTGGGCGACCTGGAGCCTGCGCAGCATGAAGGCGGCGATCCGCGCCCTGCCGGAGTACGGGGACGACGACACGTGGGACCGCTGGTTCCTGCCGGAATCAGAATGACGCGGACATCGGCGTGGGGAGACACAGTGGGTTTCGGCGTGCAGGTCCTCGGCATCGACGGCCTCGCGAAAAGGGAGTTGCTGCCGGTGGTGGAGCGCCGCTGCCGGGCGGCCGGGCTGTCGGTCAGGCGGGTGTCCTGGCAGAGCGAACTCGCCGCGGCCGTCGCCGGCGGCCGGATCGGTGAGTATCCGTACAACGAGCTGGAACGGCTGTGGCTGGAGCTGTTCCCCGTCTTCTTCGCGGACGCCACCGTCGCCGGGCGCCCCGTCGAGACGCCACGCTCCTTCGCAAAACTCCACGAGAGCGGCCTCGTGGAACACCTGAAGAGGTCCGGGATCACCGGCATGCGCCCCGTTTCCCCCCTGGCGACCGGCTGGCTGGAGATGGCGGGCCACAGCCTGCTGCACCACTCCGTCGTGCGGCCGCTCATCGACGAGGGCCATGTGGTGATCCAGGACTCGCTCGGGATCAAGAACGTGCTGAAGAGCCTGTTCATGGCGGAATTCAGCGCTCCCGGGCACGCGCCGGCCCTGACCGCCGTCCGCGATCACGTGAAGGACTACTTCGGCAGGGCGCTCGCGCCACGGGTGGGCATCTACCTGCGGGAGGACCCGGCACGCGTACTGGCGGCGAAAAACGCCAGGACCATCGGGGTGTTCGACACCTATCATGCCTTCGGCGGAGACCCCGGTCAGACCTTCCTGGACCTCCAGACCGACTGCGCGCGCGAGTACGAGAACTTCGCGAGGACGCACGGCTGGACGATCGTCGACGCGCACGACGCCGCAGAGGCGACGGGTTCGGCATCCGAGAAGGTGACGGACACCATCCTCGCCACGGCGGCACGATGACGCGGCCGTAGGGGAACTTCTTCACTCGCGGGCGGCCGGGACATCCCTCCCGGCGAGCCCTGAGGGACGGAACCGGCCGGGGCCGAGCGACGCCCGACCGCATGAATCCATCCTCCCGAAGGGAACCCCCTGTGCCCGTGACCGCCGAAGACCTGCCTCTGCAGTTCGCCCGGACGAAACGCTTCTCCCTCGGTGTGCCGCGCGGTTTCACCGTCTCGCCCGACGGCGACCGGGTGCTCTTCCTGCGCACCGCGAACGGCCGCTCCACGACGGGCCTGCTCCGGCTGTACGAGAACGGCGGGGAACGCACGCTCGCCGACCCGCTCGCCCTCGGTGACGGCGGCGAGGTCCCGGAGGCCGAGCGGATCCGCCGCGAACGGGCCCGCGAGACCAGCGCCGGAATCGTCTCGTACGCCACCGACGCGGCCGTCCGCCTGGTCGCGTTCGCCCTCTCGGGCGCCCTGTGGACCGTACGCACCGACGAGGGCGTCACCCGCCGCATCCCCACGGCGGGCCCGGCCGTCACCCCGCACCCCAGTCCCGACGGCACCCACATCGCGTACGTGAGCGGGGGCACCCTGCGGGTCGTACGCGCCGACGGCACCGGTGATCGCGCCCTGGCCGAGCCGGAGGGCCCCGAGGTCACCTACGGGCTCTGTGACCATGTGTCGGCCGAGTCGCTGGAGCGTGCGCGGTCGTTCTGGTGGTCGCCGGACGGGGACGCGCTGCTGGTGGTGCGGGTCGACAACGCGCCGGTCCAGCAGTGGTACATCGCCGATCCGGCGCACCCCGGGCGTCCCCCGCGCGCGATCCGCTACCCGGCCGCGGGCACCGCCAACGCGCGGCTGTCCCTGCACGTCGTGCGCCTGGACGGCGGTCGCGTCGACGTGGACCTTCCCAAGGAGGTCGACGTGGACCTTCCCAAGGAGGCCGTGTCGCATCCCGGCGGGGAGTGGACCGACCCGGCCTTCGAGTACGTCGCGCAGGCGGACTGGAGCGCGGCCGGACCCCTCGCCGTCGTACAGACCCGGGACCAGCGTTCCGCGTACGTGCTGACCATCGACCCGGCGACCGGAGCGACCACGACAACGCACCACCTGACGGACACCGCCTGGCTGGAGTTCGTCCCCGGAACTCCCGCCTCCACAGCGGCCACCGGTCTCGTCCTCACCACCCAGGAGGGCACGCGCGGACTGCTGATGACCGCAACCGGGGTCCGTACACCGGAGGGCATGTACGTCCACGAACTGCTCGGCACGGCGGGCGACCGGCTGTACTTCATGGCCGCCGAGGAGCCGACCGAGGCGCACGTCTGGTCGTACGACCCGGAGAACGGTTTCGTCCGGCTGACCGACGAACCGGGCGTGCACCACGCCGCCGTCGGGGGCGGCACCGTCGTGCTGGACAGTTCGACACTCGACGGGCAGAAGGTGACCGTGCTGCGGGACGGCGTCCCGGCCGGACGGATCGAGGTGCTGGCGGAGCGGCCCGTGACCCGGCCGCGCCCCCGCTTCCTGACACTCGGCGCCCGCGAACTGCGCGCGGCACTGTATCTGCCGACGTCGTACGGGTCCGGGGCATCGGAGGCCGTGCCGGACCCGGAGCCGGACCCGGCCCCGGGCCGTCAGGGCTGCCTTCCGATGATCGTGCACTCGTACTCCGGGCCGGGCGGGCAGACGGTCGTGAAGGCGACCAGGTGGCACCACGCCGTCAACCAGTGGTTCGCCGACCAGGGGTTCGCGGTGCTGTCGGTCGACGGCCGTGGCACTCCGGGGCGCGACCGTGCGTGGGAGACGGCCATCCACGGCGACCAGCTGATGCCGGTGATCGAGGACCAGGCCGACGCCGTACGCGCCGCCGCGGAGCTCTTCCCGGAACTGGACCCGGGCCGCGTGGCCATCCGTGGCTGGTCCTTCGGCGGCTATCTCGCGGCGGGAGCCGTACTGCACCGGCCCGATGCGTTCCATGCGGCCGTGGCGGGCGCGGCACCGACCGACCTGCGGCTGTACGACACGCACTGGAAGGAGCGGTACCTGGGGCACCCGGACGTACAACCGGATCATTACGACCGGTGCTCACTGGTGGCGCACGCCGACAAGCTCACGCGCCCCTTGATGCTCGTCCATGGGATGGCCGACGACAATGTGTTCCCGGCACACATGGTGCGGTTCTCGGCGGCCCTGCTGGCGGCGGGTCGGCCCCACACCGTGCTCCCATTGGCAGGCGCGACGCATCTGGTGGCACAGGAAGGCGTGATAGACACCCTGCTCCGAATGGATCTCGATTTCATCAAGAAGTCGCTCGATCTCCGGAGCGCCTGAACCATGCGGGTGACGTGCCCGTACTCCTGATCGGATCGACGCACATCCACGCAAACGCACGACCATGCATTTGCACACTTGTACATCTGCACACCTGCACATCTGTGGAAGGGACCGCCACTATGTCCAGCGAATCGCTCCAGCCTGCTCCGGCACTCTGTCGTCGCACCGTCCTGGCAGCGTTGGGCGGGGCCGGGCTGGCCGCCGCGCTGACCGCCTGCGGGGGCTCCGACGACACGTCGTCCGACTCCTCCTCGAACTCCTCCGCCGCGTCGACCGGATCCGCCGGCGGTGCGGCGCTCGCCAAGACCACCGACATCCCGGAGGGCGGCGGGAAGGTCTTCGCCGACCAGTCCGTGGTCGTCACCCAGCCGACGGCGGGCGAGTTCAAGGCCTTCTCGACGGTGTGCCCGCACCAGAAGCAGCGCGTGAACAGCGTGGACAACGGCGTCATCACCTGCCCCGCCCACGGCAGCCAGTTCGGTGTCGCGGACGGCGCCGTCAAGAAGGGGCCCGCGACCAGCGGACTGACCCCCGCCGAGATCAAGGTCAGCGGGGACTCGATCACGCTCGCCTGACCCGGCGGGGCCGTTTGAAGCAGGTCAGCACGTCGTCCGTGGTGGTGATGGTGGCCACCAGGGCGAGTGTGTTGCGGATCATCGCGGGGGTGTAGTCCGAGGGCACACCCGCGATGGCGTCCCCCGGGACCACGGCGGTGTAGCCGCGGTTCACGGCGTCGAACACCGTGTTGGGTACGGCCACATTGGCGGAGACCCCTGTCACGACGAGCGTGCGGCACCCCAGATTGCGCAGCAGCGCGTCGACGTCGGTGCCCGCGAGGGGCGACAGACCGTGCAGGCGGCGTACGACGAGGTCCTCCGCGGCGACCTCCACGGGCGGCGCGACCCGGACCGCCGTACTGCCGGCCAGTTGCTGCACCGGCAGCCGTTCGGCAGCGCGGAACAGCCGGGCGTTGTGGTTCGCGCCGCGGCCGTCCGGGCGGCGCTCGGCGATGGCGTGCATCACCTGTACGCCGCTCTCGTGGGCCGCGGCCACCAGGCGCGCGATCCGGTCCAGGACACCCGACGAACGGGCCTCCCGGGCGAGTTCCGGCAGCGCGCTGTCCGGGCCGACAACACCCTGCTGGCACTCGACGGTCAGCAGCACCGTGGTCGCGGGATCGAGGAGTTCGCTGAGCGCTTCGTACGACGGCATGGCTTTCCCCTGTCGCGAACGGTCTTCCCGGTCCACCCGGACCAGTTCGGTCCGACCGGCGATGGCGGGCGAGCGTAGCCACCATTGCGTACGGACGGAAGACGACCCATGCTTTCCTGACGCGGCATCAGGCATCGCTCAGGAGATGCCGTGGCAGATGTCGCAGCAGTCGGAGAAGAGGGAGCCGCATGGCCGTCACTCAGCGCCGGGGACGAAGAATCATGATGACGCCCGAGGAGCTGGACGAGTTCCTGACCACCCAGCGCACCTGCCGCGTCGCGACCGTCTCCGCGGACGGCGCCCCGCATGTCAGCACGCTCTGGTTCGTCTGGGACGGCAAGTCGCTCTGGCTGTACTCGATCACCCGCAGCAAGCGATGGGCCGACCTGCGCCGCGACCCCCGGGTGGCCGTGGTCGTCGACACGGGCGAGGAGTACGACCAGTTGCGGGGCGTCGAGGTGTCGGGCTCGGTCGAGTTCGTCGGCGAGGTGCCGCGCACGGGCGAACCCTGCCCCGAACTCGACGCCGTGGAGCGGCTGTTCGCCCACAAGAACTTCGGCCTGGACGAGATGCCGCACGACGGCAGACATGCCTGGATGCGGCTGACACCCGAGGCGACGGCCTCCTGGGACTTCCGCAAACTCGCCGATCTGTGACGGTGAGCGGGGCGGGCGGTGTCATCCGTACGCCGCCCCCGCCGTCCGCAGCGCGTCCGCCACCGCTCTGATCGACGGGCGGCGGTCGGCGTCCGCCCGCCACACCGCGTACACATGTCTGGTGACCCGGTGCCGCACCGGGACCGTCCGCACCCCCGCCGGCACCGGACCGCGCCCGAGTCTGGGCGCGACACACACACCGAGCCCCGCCGCGACCAGGGCGAGCTGGGTGTGGTGCTCCTCCGCGCGGTGGGCGATCACCGGCTCGATCCCCTTGCCCCGCAGGGTGAACAGCAGCCACTCATGACAGAACTCGCCCTCCTCCCAGGCGATCCACTCGTCGTCGGCGAAGTCCTCCAGATCCACCTCCGCACGATCGGCGAGGCGATGCCCCGCGGGCATCGCCACATCGGCGGGGTCGTCGAGCAGTGAGGCCTTGACCAGTCCCTCGGTCAGGGGCAATGGCCTGTTGTACCAGTCGAGCACCACCGCCAGATCGATGTCGCCGCGCAGCACCCCGGCCACCCCGTCCTCCGGCTCCAGCTCGCGCGAGCGCACCCGCAGCCCGGGATGCCCGGCGCGCAGCGCGGCCAGGGCCGCGGGGAACAACCCGCGCGCCGCCGTGGGGAACGCGGACAGCCGCAACTCCCCCACCACCTGCCCGCGCTGCGCCTCCAGATCGGACTGGGCGAGCTCGACCTGGGACAGGATCCGGGCGGCATGGTCGGCGAGCAGCCGCCCGGCGTCGGTCAGGCGCACCCCCCGCCCGTTCTTCGCGAGCAGCTGCTGTCCCACTTCGCGCTCCAGCTTGGACATCTGCTGGGAGACCGCCGAGGTCGTCACATGCAGCCCGTCGGCCGCACCACCGACCGACCCGTGGCGGGCGAGGGCATCGAGAGTGCGCAGCCGCTCCAAATTCAACATGTAAGCGACGCTACGCGATACCGAACCAAAAGTCTCGCTTGTCCTACGAGGTTGCACCCGCAAGGGTGACGCATGAGCGCCCCTACCCATTCCCGTCACGTGCTCGGGGGCTCCGCCCCCGAACCCCCGGTCCTCAAACGCCGGAGAGGCCACCCACTCAGCCCGTCCGGCGTCTGAGGACGAGCGCGAAGCGCGATCAGGGGGGCGAGGGGGCGCAGCCCCCATGCGTGGACGGGAACGGGAAGGGGCGGCGGGGGCGCAAACCGTCGCCGGCACCCCCCCCTCAGACATACCGCCGCCCCGGCCCCACCCCCACCCCCACCGCCGAAGCAACCGCATCCGCCACCACCCCCACCTCACCCGGCGCAAGCGTAGAAACGGTGATCCTCAACCCAGGAGGCGCGTCCATCCGAAACCGCGCCCCAGCGGCCACACCCCACCCGGAGTGCAGCAACCGCGCAACAGCCCCGGTCTCATCCGGAACGGGCACCCACACGTTCATCCCACTCCGCCCCCACGCCTCGACCCCCCGCTCGGCGAGCGCACCGATCAGCGCGTCCCGCCGAAGCCGGTACGCCGCCGCCACAACCCCGGTGTCCACAGCCCCACCCACCCACAGCCCCACCACGGCCCGCTGCAGCAACCGGCTGACCCATCCCGGCCCCAGCCGCTGCCGCCCCCGCACCCGGTCCATGGTGACCGGATCGCCGGTCAGCACGGCCAGCCGCAGATCGGGCCCGTAGGCCTTGGCGACCGAGCGGGTGAAGGCCCAGTGCCGGGTCACTCCGGCCAGCGGATGGAGCGGCAGATCCACGATCCGGTGCCCGTGGTCGTCCTCGACGAGCAGCATCTCCGGGTACTGCTCCAGCACGGCCCGCAGCGCACGCGCGCGCGTGGCGCTCACCGCCGCCCCGGTCGGGTTCTGCGCGCGGTCGGTGACGATCAGCGCCCGCGCACCCCCTTCCAGAGCGGCTCGTACGGCATCGGGCAGCGGCCCCTCGGCGTCGACCCTGACGGGCACGGCCCGCAGCCCGAGGGCCGGGACGAGGTCGAGCACGCTGTGCCAGCCGGGATCCTCCACCGCGACCGCGTCCCCCGGCCTCAGGTGCGCGGCCAGCACCCGTTCGATGCCGTCGAGCGACCCCGAGGCGACCGCGACCGGCCCGTCGGGCACTCCGTCCGCGTCGAGGTCGGCGCGGGCGAGCCGGGCCAGTTCCGGATCCACGGAGGCCTCTCCGTAGAGCGTCGGTTCGCGGTCCGCGAGCTCCACGGCCGCCGCGAACGCCTCACGGAGAGAAGGCAGCAGGGCGGGGTCCGGATTGCCGTCCGACAGGTTCCGCACACCGGGCGGGACGTCCAGCCGGGCCAGCTCCCGTGCGGTCGTCGCCGGCTTGGAGCGCACGCGGCTGCCGCGCCGGCCCGCGGTCTCGATGACTCCGCGTTCACGCAGGGTGCGGTAGGCGGCCGCGACGGTGTTGGGATTCACCTCAAGGCGGGACGCCAACTCCCGCATCGGCGGCAGCAGTTGGCCGGGCTCCAGCTCCCCCGAACCCACCGCGCGCTCGACACTGGCGGCAATCTCGGCTGCGCGCCTGCCTTCGATCCGATACTCTCCTAGCACAAAGCAGAGTATGCACTAGTACAAAAAACGACGCAAGCTGAACGCACCCCGCCCCGGCAGACCACCCCGCACGACGCCCACCTGGAGAGCCTCATGACGGAGACGGCCACCCCGCGCCCCGCCACCGCCGCCTACACCCCGACCGACCGCACGGTCCCCACCCGTTCCCGGGAGCGCGCCGCGTACGACCACGAGATGGTGCACGCGATCCTCGACGAGGGGTACGTCTGCCACCTCGGTTTCGTCCGCGACGGGGCGCCCGTCGTGCTGCCCACGCTGTACGGAAGGGTCGGCGAGCGGCTCTACGTGCACGGCTCGACCGGTTCGCGCCCGCTGCGGATGGCGGGGCAGACCGACCCGGGACTGCCGGTCTGCCTCACCGTCACCCACGTGGACGGGCTCGTACTGGCCCGCTCGGCCTTCCACCACTCGATCAACTACCGGTCGGTCGTGGTGCACGGCGTGGCGCACCAGGTGACGGACCCGCAGGAGAAGCGACAGGCTCTGGACGCACTGGTCGACCACGTGGTGCCGGGCCGCTCGTACGACTCCCGGGCCGCCAACGCCAAGGAGCTGGCGGCGACCTCCGTACTGCGGCTGGACCTCGACGAGGTCTCGGCCAAGCTGCGCACCGGCGGCCCGAACGACGAGCCCGAGGACCTGGGCCTGCCCCACTGGACCGGAGTCCTCCCCGTCCGCACGACCTACGGAGCCCCCGTGCCGGCCGACGACCTGGCTCCGGGCACGGAGATCCCGGACTACCTGCCGAAGTGACCGGTGTACGGGCGACTTTCACGTACGCGAATCACGCTACGGACGACGTCTGCTGTGTGGGCCCTACAGGGGTGGGCCCACACGGCACGGCCCTAGCCGGCGCTGCCCCGCCCGGACAGCCGCTCCTCCTCGACGCCGTCCACACCGTCCACACCGTCCACACCTACCGTGCCTGCCGTGCCTTGTGCCACCGGAGCCTGCGATCCCTTCGCGGGCGCGGACGTCTGCGCGATGAACGCACCGCACAGCACCACCGCTCCGCCGATGATCTGGGGCGCCGAGAGATGCTCCCCGAGGAGGACCCAGGCGAGCACGGTAGCGATGACCGCCTCCAGGCAGGCCACGACTCCGGCCACCTGGGGCGAGAGCCTGCGCACCGCGAGAACACCGGTCACGTAGGCGACGACCGTCGCGATCAATACGATCCACCCCAGGAGCAGTGAGGCGGCCACGGTCGTCCCGTCCATGTCCGCATCGCCGCCGAGGACCGACCAGTCCATGCCCCACGGCCGCGCCACGAGCGTCAGCACGAGCGCACCGACGAGCAGCCCGTACGCGATGACGCCGAGCGGGGCCGGCGCCGCCTCCCCCGCGTCGCCGCCCTGGTCGGACAGGACGAAGTAACCGACCTGGCAGCACGCGGCGCCGAGCGCCAGCAGCAGTCCGAGGACGTCGAAGCTCAGCCCCGCCCACACTTCGACGACACAGGCGAGACCGCCGACGGCCAGGACGACTCCGAGGGCCGCGGCACGGGTGACGGGCCGGCGCTGCACGAACCGCACCCACCCGAGGACCAGCGCCGGCGCGAGGTACTCCACGAGCAGCGCGACGCCGACGGGTATCCGGGAGATGGAGGCGAAGTAGCAGGCCTGGACACCGGCGACGGCCAGCAGTCCGAATCCGGCGAGCAGCGCGGGACGTTCACGCACGAGGCTCCGGTGGCGCACGGCCAGCGGCAGCATGACCAGTGCGGCGCCCGCGACGCGCAGCCAGACGACGTGCAGAGGGTCGAGGCCTGCCTCGATCAACGGTTTGGCGGCGACGCCGGAGCCGCCGAAGGCGACCGCCGATCCGAGCGCGAGCCCCAGCCCGACGCCTCTGCCACGGTTGCCCCGACTGATCTCTGACGTATGCACCGGCACATGATGACAGGCGACGACATGAGCGTCACCCCTGTTGACACCTGTCTCAGCGAATGGACGCGCGCATGCCCGTACGCACCGATCCCGCCGACGGCCGAACGCCCGGCGGCCCGGAGGCCCGGAGGCCCGGGTTCAGGCTTCGAGACCCCGCTCCCGCTCCGCCACACCGTCCAGGCGCACCAGCAGCTCCGGTACGTCGACCCCCGCGCGCCCCAGCACCTCCACGGCCCGCGACTCGGGTTCGGCGACGAGCGCGGCGAGCAGGTCGACGCCGTCCGCGAACGGCTCACCCCGCCGCACGGCACGGGCGTACGCGTCCGCCATGACGCCGGCCGCCACCGGCGACCAGCCGTCCCCGGTCACCGTCGGTACGGCACCGGAGTCCTCGACGGAACTCTGCCAGCGGAGCCCGTAGCCGATGCTGCGCTGGACGAGATAGCCGAGCAGCCGGGCGACCTGCGGGCCGCTCTCGAAGGCTTCGCGCACCTCGGGGTCCGACTCCAGGAGCGTATGCAGCAGGTGAGCCGTGTCGATCTGCCGGTCACCGTCCCGCAACGCCCTTCTGCGCGCACTCGCGACCATCGCCGCCAGCTCGGCACTGAGGTGGGCCTCGGCATCGGGGCCCACCGGGCCGCGCTCGGCGGCCTGCTGGTGGGGGCTGTGGGAAAGACGGTGTTGCACGTCTCTCACCTCATCAGCCCGTCGGCATCCCGTCATCCGCGCGGGGAAGCATTCTCGCGTCCGACACAGGGTGGGCACCGGTGTCCGGCTCCTCCTCCTTACGGATGACATCACGCTGTTTCCCCCGCACCCAGCGCGCGCCGCTTTGCTCTGCGCCCCTTGCGCAACCGTGTCGCTCCGGCGCTCGTCCACACGGACATGGAGAGCAGGTGCTGGCTGGTGGCCCTGCCGTCGGTGGACGGCAGACAGTACGTGTACCGGGTCTACGCACCCGAGGACGCACTGCTCGCCGACCTGTTCTGGGAGGCATGGCACTGCCACGACGAAGGGCCTTTCCCGCGCGCGTGGGACGTGTTCGACGCGGCGGTGATACGACGGATGCACTGACCCCGCCGCCGCACCTCCACACTCCCTGACGGTTCATCAGTATTGAATGTTCACGGTTCTACGGCTACGTTCCGCGACACCGTAGCCAGCTGCGCCCGGCGCAGCGCCCGAGACAAAGGGGTGGCCGCATGGCCGAAGTCAGCGCGGAAGCACGGATCGAGGCGCCCGCCGAGAAGGTCTGGGCGCAGCTCACGGACTTCTCCTCGTACGGCGAGTGGAACTCCACCCACACCAGCTTCCCCAAGGGCGGCCCGGAGACTCTCGAAGTCGGCGGCACCTTCGAGGAGAACATGAAGCTCATGGGTTTCCCCGCCGAGGTGAACTGGACCATCGAGGAGCTGGAGACGGCCCGTACGCTCGCGATCCGCGGCAAGGGGCCGATGTCCGTCACGGTCACCACGCGCTACACCCTGATTCCGGACGGGGAAGCCACCACGGTCCGTATCGACGGCGAGTTCACGGGCGCCGCCGTCTCACTGATGGCGGGCAAGCTCAAGGACTCGGCCACGGCGGCCCTCAACGAGTCCCTGCGCAAACTGAGCGGGCTCGTCTCCTGAAGGACTCCCCGCCACCCCCACACACATTTCCACACGCACGCAGCCCCCACTCCGTCCCCCGGCCGCATGGGGGGCACCTCGAAGTCGAGGCACCCCCCTTGGCGCGGCCCGCCGTCACGGCCCGTTCGGCCGGGTGCCCCATCAGTCCTCGTCGGCGAGGATCAGATACAGCTTCTTGCGTGATTCGTTGATGACGGCCAGCGCCTTCTCGCGCTGCTCCTTGCTGCCGGTCTTCCAGACCTGCCCGAACGCCTCCATCAGACCGAAGCCGGCCTGCCGGATGTCGCTCAGCGCCTCCCAGTCGACCCCGCGCCCCGCGTCCTCCCAGGGCGCTTCCGGGCCTTCCTCGGCCGCGGCGCGACCCTCCTCGGTCAGCGAGAACAGCTTCTTGCCGCCGTCGGTCGCACTGCTGATCAGACCTTCGTCCTCCAGCAGCTGAAGGGTGGGGTACACCGAGCCGGGGCTGGGCTTCCACGCCCCGCCGCTGCGCTCGGCGATCTCCTGGATCATCTCGTAGCCGTGCATGGGCCGGTCCTTGAGCAGGGCCAGGATCGACGCGCGCACATCGCCGCGCCGCGCCCTGCCGCGCGGTCCGCCCCGGCCGCCGCGCCCGCCCCAGGGGCCCGGGCCGAAGCCGGGACCACCGAAGCCGGGCCCGAAGGGGCCGAACGCCCCGCGCCTGCCTTCGAAGCCGCCTTCACCGGGACCGCCAGGGCCACCAGGGCCACCCCGGCCGCGTCCACGGCCGTGTCCATGCCCATGACCGGGGCCGAAGCCCGGTCCGTATTCCTCTCCATGGGAACGCATCGCCATCACTCCATTCCATCGTTGATCTGTCGCGATGCGTCAACGATATATCGGAACAGCTCGCCCGACAAGCCCCTTCCAGCGGAAGAGGGCCGCCCGTCCCGGATTGGCCTTGGTCCACGCCCCTGAGCAGCGCCTAGCGTCGGGCGCATGCGGATTCGTATCGTCGACGCCTTCACCGACCGCCCCTTCGCCGGCAACCCGGCCGGGGTCCTCCTCCTCGACGCCTCGGCGTCCTTCCCGGACGACGCCTGGCTGCAGAACGTGGCCCTGGAGGTCAACCACGCCGAGACGGCGTTCGCCCACCCCCTTCCCGAAGGAGGTGAGGCCGACTGGGCGCTGCGCTGGTTCACCCCCGCCGCCGAGGTCGCGATGTGCGGCCACGCGACACTCGCCACCGCCCATGTGCTGGTCACCACGGGAGCCGTACAGGGCCCCGTGCGGTTCGCCACGAGAAGCGGTGTGCTCATCGCGACCCCCAGGGACGACGGCTCCCTCACGCTGGACTTCCCGACCGCCCCGCTCACCGCGGTCGAGATCCCGGCGGGCGTCGCGACGGCCCTGGGCGCCGAGCCCCTCTCCACCCATGACACCGGCCCGAACATCGGTGACCTGCTCGTCGAACTCGCCGACGAGAAGACAGTCCTGGGCCTGACCCCGGACACCGTGTCCCTGGGGCGCTACTCCGAACGCGGCGTCATCGCCACGGCCCGCGCCGAAGACCCCTCCCGGGGCTACGACTTCGTGTCCCGCTGCTTCTTCCCGAACATCGGCATCGACGAGGACCCCGTCACCGGCAGCGCCCACACGGCCCTCGCCCCGTTCTGGTCGGAGCGCCTCGGCCGGACCGAACTCACCGGCCTCCAGGCCTCGGCCCGCTCCGGGCGCGTCCGTACGGAACTCCGGGGCGACCGCACCCTGCTCTCGGGCCGCGCGGTCACCGTGATCGAGGGCGACCTGCTCGTCTGACCAGCGCGAACCGGCCGCGGAACGGACGAAGGGGCGTACGGATCACCCGTACGCCCCTCCGCGTGCCCCGCATGAGCCGAACAGGCTCACCCGCCGCTCAGGCGGTGGGCAGCCAGTCGACCTTCCCCGCCAGCAGCGCGTACCCCACGAACGCCCCGATGTCGAGGAGCGAGTGGGCGACCACCAGCGGCCCGATCCGCCCCCACCGGCGGTAGAGGTAGACGAAGACCACCCCCATCACCATGTTGCCGATGAACCCGCCGATGCCCTGGTAGAGGTGGTACGAGCCGCGCAGCACCGAACTGGCCACCAGCGCGGTGAGCGGGCTCCAGCCCAGCTGGCCGAGTCTGCGCAGCAGGTACCCGACGACGATGACCTCCTCCAGGATCGAGTTCTGGAGCGCGGAGAGGATCAGCACCGGGTACTTCCACCACACCTCGGGCAGCGCCTCCGGCACCACGGTGAGGTTGAACCCGAGTCCGCGTGCCGCCAGATAGAAGGCGATGCCCGTACTGCCGATGACGGCGGCGACCCCCGCTCCGCGGGCGAGGTCGAACCACGGGCGCGTGCGGTCGAACCCGAGAGTGCGCAGCCCCTTGCCCTCGCGGATCAGGAAGTGCGCGACCAGGGCGACCGGCACCAGCGCGGACGCGATCCCGAAGAGCTGCCAGGCCAGATCGAGCCAGGGTCGGCCCGGGGCGGCCGAGGCGTTGAGCGTGGCCGCCTGGTCCTTCAGGCCTCCCGGTCTGGTGACCGAGCCGACAAAGCTGATCAGCGCCGAGACCCCGCTGGCCCCGAGCGAGACTCCCAGTACGAGCAGCGTCTCGTCGCGGAGAATCCGCCGCGCGGGCTGTCCCTCGGCAAAAGAATCAGCCATCGGCTCCTGCCCCACCTGCACTCATGCCTCCAGTTGCGTAATCCCGCCTCATCCCCATCTTCGCCCCGCTAGGGTCTCGAAAGAAGTTGCGAAGATCGTGCGTGACAGGCCGTCGAGGGACGGACGCCATGTGGGGTGCACATCCCGTGTGCCATACCATTCGGCCATTTCACCGTTTCAACGGCTCCGGGCTCGATCAGGGAGGGGCACCACCGCCATGGGACGTCACAGCTTGCCCGACGGGTTGCGCAGGGGCGGCACCGGCCCCCGGTCACACACGCGGCACCGCAATGTGGCGCTCGCGACGGCCCTGGTGACCATCCTCGCCGGCGGTACCGTCGCCGCGATCGACAGCGGCCTGCTCTCCTTCGGCTCGTCCTGCTGGGACAGCACCGTACGGCTGAGGATCGCCGCGGCTCCCGGCATCGCGCCCGCGCTCAAGGAGGCGGCCCAGTACGCCCGGGACCACGACGTGACGTCCGACGGCAGCTGCCTCGACGTCCGCGTGACCGCGCAGGACACCTACAAGGTCGCCGACGCCCTCCGGTCGAAGCGCAAGAACGCGACCGAGTTCGAGGCGTGGGTGCCGGACTCGGGCGTGTGGGTGGACAGGGTCATGGCCGACAACCAGTCGATCTCGGTGACACCGGCGGGCAATGTCGCCTCCTCGCCCATCGGTGTCGCCATGGTCCCGTCGGCCGCGAAGTCCCTCGGCTGGCCCAGGAAGACGTACTCCTGGACCGAGCTGGCCGGGGTCACCATGACGAGCGACCGCCTCAAGCTCGGCGCGGGCGACCCCTCGCGCAGCGCCACGGGTCTGCTCGCGCTGACCCAACTGGCGCAGACGGCGGGGAAGTCCAAGGGCGGCGACACCCTGGCTGCGGCCACCGCCAAGGCCCTCTCGCAGCGCACCTCCGACAGCGATGGCCAGGTCCTGGACACCCTGCCGCGCGACCTCTCCGGCACCGAGCAGGGCAACCCGAAGCGCAACCAGGCGCTGATCCTCTCCGAGCAGGCGGCGTTCGCGTACAACGAGTCGGCGGACAGCGGCGACGATCTCGACCTCTTCTATCCCAAGGACGGCGCGCCCCGGCTCGACCATCCGTTCGCGCTGGTCGACGAGCCCAACCTGACCACGGACGAGAGCCGGGCCGCCCTGCGGTTCATGACGCTGCTGGGCGAGCGCGACGGGCGCAGGATCCTGGAGAAGCACGGCTTCCGTACGGATGAGGACGAGACCCCGGCAAAGCTGGTGGCCGAGGCCGGCGGCCGGGCCCCGCAGCCGTACCGGGAGGTGCCCGAGAGGCCCGCCACGGACAAGGAGATCGAGGAAGCCCTCGGCATGTGGACCATCACGGTGCAGAGTGCCCGGCTCACCACGGTCGTCGACGCCTCCTCGTCCATGTCGGACCCGGTGCCGGGCACCAGCGAGTCCCGGATGGACGTGACCAAGGCGGCGCTGCTCCAGGCTCTGGCCACGTTCACGCCGGAGGACGAGATAGGGCTGTGGAAGTTCTCCAGAAGGATCGACGGAAAACGCGACTACCGCGTCCTCGTACCGACCGACCGGCTCGGCGACCAGGTGGACGGCAGCACCCAGCGCGATCGGCTGTCGGCGGCCTTCAGTGACCTCAAGCCGGTCAAGGACGGCTCGACCGGCCTGTACGACACCACGCTGGCCGCGTACAAGGAGGCCGTGAACTCCTACACGAAGGGCAAGTTCAACGCGGTGGTGCTGCTTACCGACGGGGTGAACCAGGATGCCGGGAGCATCTCGCGCGCCGGCCTGATCGCCGAACTCCGCAAGATCGCCGACCCGGAGCGCCCCGTGCCCCTGATCGCGATCGCCGTGGGCCCGGACGCCGACAAGAAGGAACTGAACGAGATCGCGGAGGCGACCGGCGGCTCGGGACACCTGGTCACCGACCCGTCCCAGATCCACGCGGTGATCCTGAAGGCCGTGGTGAAGGCGGGCGACACGGACTGACCCGCCCTCACCCCGACGGACCTCAGCCCAGCGGAACGGCCGGCTCCGGCAGCCCGACCGGCCAGGTGTGCACCGGCTCACCGAGATGCATCAGCTCGCTGTACCGCTTCGTCGTGGCGGCCAGCGCCTCATCCCGCCCCATGTTGCCCTCCAGGGCCTTGTGGAACGTACGGGACTGCCAGGAAGCGCCGTTGACGCCCCGCTTGCACCGTTCCTCGATCACTCCGAGGTAGAGGTCCCGGTCGGCGGGCTCGACGCCCCACGCGTCCAGTCCCGCCGCGGCGAGCGGCAGCAGTTCGTCGCGCACCAGCTGCACCCCGGGCACGCGCGTGACCCCGCCGTACCTGCCGTGCCGCGGCCACTCCAGCTGCGCGTCGATGCCGTACCGGCAGGCCTGGTCGAAGTTGGCGGCCGCGGCCTCGAAGGGCAGCCGGGTCCAGATGGGCCGTGCCTCCGCGGCGAGGGCGCGCACGAGCCCGTAGTAGAAGACCGTGTTGGCGACGACGTCGATCACCGTGGGCCCCGCGGGCAGCACACGGTTCTCGACCCGCAGATGCGGGACGCCGTCGGCGATGCCGTACACCGGACGGTTCCAGCGGTACACGGTGCCGTTGTGCAGCACGAGTTCGGCGAGGCTGGGGATGCCGCCCTCGTCGAGGACGCGTATCGGGTCCTCCTCGTCCCGCAGCGGCAACAGGGGCGGGAAGAAACGCAGGTTCTCCTCGAAGAGGTCGTACGCCGAGGAGATCCACCGTTCGCCGAACCAGGTGCGCGGCCGCACTCCCTGCGCCTGGAGCTCGGGCGGGCGGGTGTCGGTGGACTGCTGGAACAGCGGCGGCCTCGACTCGCGCCACAGCTCACGGCCGAAGAGGAACGGCGAGTTGGCGCCCACGACGATCTGCGCCGCGGCCGCGACCTGAGCGGCGTTCCACACGTCGGCGAACCGGTCCGGGGTGACCTGCAGATGCAACTGCACAGACGTACAGGCCGCTTCGGGGGCGATGGACGCCGAGGTGCACGTGAGCCGCTCCACGCCCTCGATGTCCAGGGTGAAGTCCTCACCGCGGGCCGCGACGATCTGGTCGTTGAGCAGCGTGTAGCGGTCCACGTCCGAAAGGTTCGCCGAGACCAGGTCGTCCCGGGCGAGGGTCGGCAGAATACCGATCATCACGATTCCGGCATCGACCTCGTTCGCCTTCCGGTGGGCGTACGCGAGAGAGGTGCGCAGTTCCTCGGCGAGCCGGTCGAATACCCGACCTTCGAGCCGGTGGGGAGCAATGTTGACTTCCAGATTGAACATGGCGAGTTCTGTTTGGAAATCACGGCTCGCGATTCGTTCGAGTACTTGCGCATTCATCATTCTCGGCATGCCGTCGGGGCCCGCGAGATTCAGCTCGACCTCCAGGCCCATCAGATTCCTGGGCCGGTCGAACCGCTCCTCCGCCAGCAGGCGCGCGAGCCCCTCCAGGCACTGCTGCAGCTTTTCTCGGTACCGTCGGCGGTCGGACAGACCGATGGTCCCCGCCACGACCTTCTCCCCCATCGAAGCTTCCCTCCTCGACTGGGCCGCCCGAAGAACCGGCCGCTGGTGTCCCGGGTCACGGAAGATGATGCCCAGGCAATGTGATCGATAACGCCCCGGACCTGCCCCCCGGGCACTACTCTGGACTCAGCTCTCGTCGGGCACATTCACTAGGCATGAGGCACCACATTTTTCTTGACGGTCGACTCTGTCGTGAAAAACGCCGACGAGAACCGGCCGTCCACTTCGGAAGAGTATTCCGAGGTCATCGACGGGTACCCGCCGAGAACCAGGACCAAACACACGTATCGGCGACCTAATTGCCACTTGCACTTAATGCGCGGAACAGCTAGCTGAAACACGGCCTGAACACGTGTCGTATAAACTCCGCGAACGAGGCAGAGAGTTGGCGCTCGTGGTCGCAGGGCCTGTCGTCGAGGTGACGGCGTAAACCCGAAGGGCGGCCCGTGCGGCGTCCTGTGCGTGCGATCGCAAAGTCGCCGGAAGGATCTTGTAGCGAACGAGGCTACCGGAGCCCTCCGGCCTCTCGGCGAGCATGCGTGCCGGACACCGCGCGGCAGGCATCACTTCGGCGACAGGCCCTATGCCCCCGCCCCTTTGACCCCGAGAGCTGACAGCGCCGTCCGCCCCCGCCCCCGCGCCACCATGCCTGTCGAATGAGAGGCGACCCACCATGCCGCTGCACGTCCCTCCGGCTCCCGCGCCGGCATTGCGCACCGTCCTCACGGCCCTCGGTTCCCCGACCGCGGTCCGTGAAGCCCGTACCCCGTCACTCCGCGACACCCAGGGACCCCTCACCGCCGAACTCCCGCTGCCCGTCCACGTACTCGACCGAATCACCCCGGCGGGTACCCCGGCCACCCGGCTCGCCGGATGGCGCTTCCTCATCCGCTGCCACGAACGCGCGGTGGCGGCCGCGGACACCAGGCTGACCCCCGACGGCTGGGCCTTCTCCCACTTCTTCGAAGGCCCGTACGTCACCGCCACCGAGCGCGCCCTGCGCCAGGCGGAGACGATGCAGGGGTCGTACCAGCCACGTCTGCTCTCGGTACCCGAGCTCTACATGCTCACACTCTGGCTGCACGGCGACTTCACCGCCGACGGCACGAAGGGGCACCTCGCCGCCACCGATCTGCTGGTGCCACTGGCACCCGCCCCGCCCGGTATCGCCGCCCACCGCCCGCACCGCGTGGCCGAACTGCTGCCCGTCCTGACCAACCGGCTGGCACCAGCCGCCACTCCCCTGCTCGGCTCACCCGCCTGAGCACACCTCGGTCCCACCGCCCCGCGGCCACCACCCCGGCCGCGGGGCACATTGCTGTGCGCGCCGACCGATGAAGAAGCGAGAGAAGCGAGAGAGGGACATGGGGAGGGCGTTGCTCGGAGTGACACGTGCAAGACAGAGCGCACTCCCGGCCCATCCGGACTAGCCCCATCCGACCATTGCGAACCACCCGAAGGGACACCCCAGTTGGGATGAACCGTCCGCACGGGTGATGCGTCATCAACCTGTGAGGAGCGCTGGCGCCAAATCCCTGCGGATTGACGCCCATAGGGCAACACTGGGTTCCGGACCATCTGACAAACGGGGGGCGGCCATGGACGCCAGTTCGAGCCGCGGAACAGACAACACATCGAGCACCGACCTCACACCGAAGCGAAAGATCCCATCAATGTGCCAGCACCAGCGACCGTGCCCGACAGCCGACTCCGCCGACCGGGAGGCAGCGCTCCTCGTGGCGCACCACCCGGAGCAGGGATGGAGCCTGCTGTGCAACGGCGTCCTGCTCTTCGAGGACACCGGCGAGCTTCTGCCGGACGGCCGGATCATCGCGCCGCACCGGCCGCTGGCCCTTGATGTGATGACCGCTGCCTGAGCGGCACAGCACGCCACGGACGACGAGAACGGACAGCGGGGCCGGCCCCGGGAAGCACTCCCGGAACCGGCCCCGACGCATGTCCGGGCGCGACTACTCCTCGTAGGCGTCCAGCGGCGGGCAGGAACAGACCAGGTTCCGGTCGCCGTACGCCTGGTCGATGCGCCGCACCGGCGGCCAGTACTTGTCGGCGGCCGAGACCCCGGCCGGGAACACGGCCTCCTCGCGGCTGTACGCGTGCTCCCAGGTGTCGCCGAGCGCGCCCGCCGTGTGCGGGGCGTTGCGCAGCGGGTTGTCGTCCGCCGCCCACTCGCCCGAACCGACCTTCTCGATCTCCGCGCGAACGGCGATCATCGCGTCGCAGAACCGGTCGAGTTCGGCCAGGTCCTCGCTCTCGGTGGGCTCGATCATCAGCGTGCCGGCCACCGGGAACGACATCGTCGGCGCGTGGAACCCGTAGTCGATGAGCCGCTTGGCGACGTCGTCGACGCTCACACCGGTCGCCTTGGTGAGGGGCCGGAGGTCGATGATGCACTCGTGCGCCACGAGCCCGCCGGGACCGGTGTAGAGGACCGGGAAGTGCGGCTCCAGACGCTTGGCCACGTAGTTGGCGCTGAGCACGGCGACCTGCGTGGCCCGCTTGAGCCCTTCCCCGCCCATGAGCCTGACGTACGCCCACGAGATGGGCAGGATGCCCGCGGAGCCCCAGGGAGCGGCGGAGACCGGGCCCACGCCCGTCTCCGGCCCCGCGGCGGGCTGCAGCGGGTGGTTCGGCAGGTACGGCGCCAGGTGCGCGCGCACCCCGACCGGACCGACGCCGGGACCGCCGCCGCCGTGCGGGATGCAGAAGGTCTTGTGCAGGTTGAGGTGCGAGACGTCGCCGCCGAAGTGCCCCGGCTTGGCGAGCCCCACCAGCGCGTTGAGGTTGGCGCCGTCGACGTAGACCTGCCCGCCCGCCTCGTGCACCTGCGCGCAGATGTCGGCGACGTGCTCCTCGAACACCCCATGGGTCGAGGGGTACGTGATCATCAGCACGGACAGCTCGTCACGGTGCTGCTCGATCTTGGCCCGCAGGTCCTCGACGTCGATCTCGCCGTCCTCGGCGGTCTTCACGACGACGACCTTCATCCCGGCCATCACCGCGCTCGCGGCGTTCGTGCCGTGCGCGGACGACGGGATGAGGCAGACGGTGCGCTGCTCGTCACCGTTGGCCCGGTGGTAGCCGCGGACGGCCAGCAGACCGGCCAGCTCGCCCTGCGAACCGGCGTTGGGCTGGAGCGACACGTTGTCGTAGCCCGTCACCTCGGCGAGCCGCTCCTCCAGCTCACGGATGAGCGTGAGGTAGCCCTGCGCCTGCTCGGCAGGCGCGAACGGGTGCAGCTGCCCGAACTCGGGCCAGGTGACCGGCTCCATCTCGGTGGTCGCGTTGAGCTTCATGGTGCACGAGCCGAGCGGGATCATGCCCCGGTCGAGCGCGTAGTCGCGGTCCGCGAGCCGGCGCAGGTAGCGCAGCATCGCGGTCTCCGAGCGGTACTGGTGGAAGACCGGGTGCGTGAGGTACTCGTCGGTGCGCAGCAGCGGGGCCGGCAGCGTGTCCTCGGCCGTCCCGTCCAGCGCGGCCACATCGCCGTCGACGCCGAACGCCGACCAGACGACACCCAACTGGGCCCGCGTGGTCGTCTCGTCGCAGGACAGGGAGAGGTGGTCCGCGTCCACCAGGTGGAGGTTGACCCCGCCCTGCCGGGCGGCGGCGAGCACCTCGGCGGCCCGGCCCGGCACCCGCACGGTGAGGGTGTCGAAGTACGCCTCGTGGACGACCTCGGCCCCGCCCGCCGTCAGACCGGCGGCGAGGATCGTGGCGTACCGGTGGGTGCGCCGGGCGATGCCCTTCAGCCCCTCGGGACCGTGGTAGACGGCGTACATGCCCGCCATCACGGCGAGCAGCACCTGGGCCGTGCAGATGTTGCTGGTCGCCTTCTCACGGCGGATGTGCTGCTCACGCGTCTGCAGGGCCAGGCGGTACGCCTTGTTGCCGTCCGCGTCCACGGAGACGCCGACGAGCCGACCGGGCAGGCTGCGCGCGAACTTCTCCCGTACGGCCATGTATCCGGCGTGCGGCCCGCCGAAGCCCATCGGCACACCGAAGCGCTGGGTCGTACCGACGGCGATGTCGGCGCCCAGCTCGCCGGGCGAGGTGAGCAGCGTCAGGGCGAGGAGGTCGGCGGCGACGGTGACGACCGCGCCCCGCTCGTGCGCCTGCTCGACGACGGGCTTCAGGTCGCGTACGGCACCGGAGGCGCCGGGGTACTGCAGCAGCACGCCGTTGATCTCACGCCCGGCGAGCCCCTCGGGGATGCCGTCGCGCAGATCGGCGACGACCACCTCGACACCGGTGGGCTCGGCGCGCGTCTGGATCACCGCGATGGTCTGCGGCATGGTGTCCGCGTCGATGAGGAAGAGGCCCTTCTTGTTCTTCCCCATGCGCCGCGACAGGGCCATGGCCTCGGCGGCCGCCGTGCCCTCGTCGAGCAGCGAGGCCCCGGAGGTCGGCAGTCCGGTCAGCTCGGCGACCACGGTCTGGAAGTTCAGCAGGGCCTCCAGCCGCCCCTGCGAGATCTCCGGCTGATACGGCGTGTACGCCGTGTACCAGGCGGGATTCTCCATGACGTTGCGCAGGATGACGGGCGGCGTGAACGTCCCGTAGTAACCGAGCCCGATCATGGAACCCAGCACCTGGTTGCGATCCGCGAGAGAACGCAGCTCGGCCTGCACCTCGGCCTCGGTGCGCGCGCCCGGCAGTTCGAGCGCGTCGGCGTTCTTGATCACATCCGGCACCGCGGCGGCCGTCAGCTCGTCGAGCGAGCCGTACCCCACCTGCGCGAGCATCTTGGCGCGGGCCTCGGAGTCGGGCCCGATGTGACGCTGCTCGAAGGGGATTCCCTGTTCGAGCTCGGAGAGCGGAATACGTTGGGCGGTCATTGCGGAGGCCTCCTGGTCTGACGACCTTCGAGGGGCACCACTGTGCGGTGCCCGAACGGCCTCCCCCTCTGTCATCTCAACCTGAGAGCTTCACCGGCTCGCCGTGAAGGCGCACCGGCTTTCACCGTCGGTGAGAGCGGAGCCCGTCGAATACTCGAACACCCCTCTGCTTTCCAGAGTGACCTCGTCCATGCGGTACGTGTGCCTGAGAGATTCCGGGGAGGATTTGCTCCTTCGGCGCCTCCGTTGAAGCCTGGAGGACTCTCCCGCACGGGGTCAGCAGCCGTCGCCCAGCCTACCAGCGGGGTTCCCTCAAGTGGCCGCCCACCTCAAGATGCTCTTTCGTAGTGCTTACGGATGAGTTGCGAGCAGCTGGAGGGCCCGTGCAGACCGACATCGATCCGCGCAACCTGATAGGCCGCAAGGCGTTCGACCGCAACGGCACGAGGATCGGCACCGTCGACGAGGTCTACCTCGACGACGCGACCGGCGCACCGGAGTGGGCTGCCATCCGCACCGGCCTGTTCAGCCGGGACGCCTTCGTCCCCCTGGAGCCCAGCGAAGTGATCGCCGAATCCCTGCACGTCCCGTTCGAACGCTCCCTGATCAAGGACGCCCCCGACTTCGGCGTAGGCCGCCACCTCTCCCCCGAACAAGAACTACAGCTCTACCACCACTACGGCCTGGACATCTCCCCCGCACCCCCTTTCCCGGACAAAGACTTCGGCCACCTGGCAAACAGCGAAGACCCCACCTGACACCCCGCCCCCGTGGCCCCCGAGCGGCACGGGGAACGGCGCAATCCTTTGCCTTCAGGGGCGCGGGGAACGGCGCGGCCAGCCACAACGAACCCGCACCCTCACTACGCCCCCTCACCCCTCCCCAGGCGCCGCAGGCCCCGCAGGCAACGGCTCAACCAACGGCAACGGCTCCGCCGACTCCAACAAAGGATCATCAACCCGAAACGTCTTCACCCGCCCCGGCCCGGACCCGGGCGTCTCGAACCGCACAGTCACCCTCCCCAGCCCACTCCCCTGCACCCACCCGTGCCCGAACTCGACATGCCGAACATCGTGCCCCGCCCACCACACCCGCTCCGCGGGCTCACCCCCCGCAGACTCCACGACGTCGACGGCACCGGCACCGGCACCGGCACCCCCGCCCACCTGGGCCTCCTCCACCCGCTCACCCGAGGCCCCCTCCTCCACCCCCGCCGCAGCGGCCCGCGCCTGCGCGAAAAGATCCTCCTGCGTGTAATCGGCAAGCCCGGTCACACCCACCCCCAGCAACCGCACACCCCCCGTGGTGTCCACCGCCTCCAGCAGCCGCGCGGCGGCCTCCCGCACCACGGCCGGATCGTCCGTAGGCCCCCGCAACGTCTCGGACCGTGTCAGCGTCGAGAAGTCGTACCGCCGCACCTTCAGCACGATGGTCCGCCCGGAAAGGTGGGCCCCCCGCAACCGCTGGACGCACCGGTCCGCAAGCCGCTGCACCTCCATGCGCACGCGCACCCGGTCGTGGATGTCCACGTCGTACGTGTCCTCGACGGACACCGACTTGGTGTCCCGCTCGGCCACCACGGGCCGCTCGTCGCGGGCCAGCGCCATGGCGTACAGGGCGAGTCCGTGGGCCTTCCCCAGAAGCCGTACGAGCTCGTCCTCCCCCGCCTCGGCGATCTCCCCGACCGTGCTGATCCCGCCCCGCCGCAGATGATCGCCGGTGGCCGGCCCCACCCCCGGCAGGATGCGTACCGACATCGGCGCGAGCAGCGCCCGCTCGGTGCCCGGTTCTATCAGCACGAGTCCGTCCGGCTTGGCCTGCTCGGAGGCGATCTTCGCGAGCATCTTGCAGGCCGCGAGACCCACGGACCCGGTCAGCCCCGTGACGGCCCGGATGTCGTCGCGCAGTTTCCTGGCGGCCAGCAGCGCGGACGCCTCGTCCCAGGCCGTCTCCCCGGCCTCCAGATCCACGAACGCCTCGTCCAGGCTCAGCGGCTCCACCAGCGGCGACAGCTCCCGCAGCAGCCCCATGACCTGCTCGCTGATCTGCCGGTAGAGACCGAAGCGCGGTACGAGGTACGCGGCGTTCGGCGCCAGCCGGCGGGCCTGCGCCATGGGCATCGCCGAATGCACCCCGAAGACCCGCGCCTCGTACGAACAGGTGGAGACCACACCACGCGGTCCGAGGCCGCCCACGATGACCGCTTTCCCGCGCAGGCTCGGCTTGGACGCCTGCTCGGCCGAAGCGAAGAAGGCATCCATGTCGAGATGCAGGATCGTGGGCGCGGTTCTCACATGTCCGATGCTGCCCTACGCCACTGACAATGCCCCGCCCCGTCGCCCCACGAAGCACCGCGGGGCCACCGTCCCACCCGCTACGACCACCCCGGACCGCCCTGTTGCGGCCTCAGACCGCCCGGTTGCGGCGCCGGGCCAGCTCGTCCGCCGGATTGGTCCCGACGAGCGTCTCGCCCGTGTCCACCCGCTCTCCGTGCAGCTGCGAGAGCGCGCCCTCGACGTCCCGCCACACCACGCCCACGGCGATGCCGAAGATGCCCTGGCCGCCCTGGAGAAGGGCGTGGACCTCGTCGGGCGAGGAACACTCGTAGACCGTCGCGCCGTCGCTCATCAGCGTCATCCGCTCCAGGTCGCAGGAGCCACGCTCCTTGAGGTGCTGGACCGTGGTGCGGATGTTCTGCAGCGAGACCCCCGTGTCGAGGAACCGCTTGACGATCTTCAGGACGACCACGTCCCGGAAGCTGTAGAGCCGCTGCGTCCCCGACCCGTGGGCGGGCCGCACACTCGGCTCGACCAGGCCGGTGCGCGCCCAGTAGTCCAACTGCCGATAGGTGATCCCGGCGGCCGCGCAGGCCGTGGGCCCGCGATAGCCGATCTCCTCGGACGCCACCTCGCCGTCCCCCGGCACCGCCGTCGGCCGCTGTACGTGATCGGCCGCGCTGCTGTGAAGCGGGTACGGGCCACTGTCCCCCAGACCGCGTCCGGGAACACCCCCAGCCGTACCGTCGCCGCTGCTTCTCACGCCGACCTCCGTCCTTGACCTGCCTTCTCGACGGTAGGCAGTCACCAGGGGCTCGTCAACGATCGCCACACTCGGCACGCCGGGTGATAATCACCCTGAGAGTGGTTTCCCGTGCCCCACTGCGGGGAAAGGCTAGCCGAATGCTCTCGGGACGGTGGCCGCACGGCCCGTCGTCCGACGGCCCCGGAGGGTCACCGAGCGCCTTCTCGCGCCACCTTCGGCTGTCGGGCCGTCACTGGCTGTTGGTCCCGAAGTCCTCGGGCGAGATCTGGTCGAGGAACTCGCGGAACTTCTCCACCTCGTCCTCCTGCTCGTCCGGGATCGCGATGCCGGCGTCGTCCAGGACGCCGTCGCTGCCGTAAATGGGCGTCCCGGTGCGCAGGGCCAGCGCTATGGCGTCGGACGGCCGCGCGCTCACCTCGACTCCACTGGCGAACACCAGCTCCGCGTAGAAGACGCCCTCCCGCAGGTCGGTGATGCGCACTTCGGTCAGCTCCTGGCCGACGGCCTCCAGCACGTCCTTGAACAGATCGTGGGTCAGCGGTCGCGCGGGGGCCATGCCCTGCTGCGCGAAGGCGATCGCCGTCGCCTCCCCCGGACCGATCCAGATGGGGAGGTAACGGTCGCCTCCCACTTCACGCAGGAGCACGATCGGTTGGTTGGAGGGCATTTCGACCCGGACACCTACGACGTCGAGCTCGTTCACACAGCAACCCTAGGCCGTGCCCGGCACCTTTGGGTAGTCGAGCACGGAATGGGTGCCCTATCCCACGTTCCACGTCCTGCGTCCGCGCGGGTCGCCGGGTCAGGGAAGCCGTACCCCGAGAGCCGACTGCACCAGGGCTGCGTGCAGCTTCACGGCGAGTCCCGCCAGCTCCTTGGTGCGCTCCTGCGCGTGTGCCCTGGTCTGCGGGTTGCGGTGCAGCCGCAGGGGCGCCACGACCTGGTCCACCAGGCCGGCCTCGCGGTCGGCGGCGGCTTTCACGGCGCGCAGATGCCGCGGCTCGATCCCGAACCGCCCCAGTTCCAGGACCAGTCCGGCGACGGTCACCGCCTCGGCGTCGTACACCCCGTCCAGGAGCGGGGTGATGAGCCCGTACGACTCCCACTCGGCGAGCTCCTGCTCACCGATCTCGGCGGCGGCCAGCAGCTCGGCCCGCCCGATGCGGGCGACGACAGGCCCTTCCGGCTCGCTCAGCGCCTCACCGTCGCGCTGGCGCCCCACGGAGGGCAGAGGAGCCGCCTCTCCGCGCCCCATGGCGTCCAGGTGCTCACGGATGACCTTCAGAGGCAGATAGTGGTCCCGCTGCATCCTCAGGACGTGTCCGAGGCGCTCGACGTCGTCCTCGCTGAACTTGCGGTATCCCGAGGGGGTGCGCTGCGGCTCGATGAGGCCCTCGGACTCCAGGAAACGAATCTTGGAGACGGTGACCTCGGGAAATTCATCACGGAGCACGTTCAGCACCGTGCCGATGCTCATCAGTCCGTGGTCCGTGGCGGCGGCGCCGTGTCCGGCACCGCCGCTCGGTGTTCGAAGCATGGACCTTCCCTGGGGGTCTCCCCGGACAAAGTCTGGGGGAGGGTCAGATGCCCCGCTGGCTCGCGTAGAAGACCAGCCGGTACTTGCCGATCTGCACCTCGTCACCGTTCGACAGGGGGACCCGGTCGATGCGCTCCCGGTTGACGTACGTGCCGTTGAGGCTGCCGACGTCCGCCACCGTGAACGAACCGTCGGGCTCACGGCGGAACTCCACATGGCGGCGCGACACGGTCACGTCGTCCAGGAAGATGTCGCTCTGCGGATGACGGCCGGCGGTCGTCAGATCGCCGTCCAGCAGGAAGCGGCTGCCCGAGTTGGGCCCCCGCCGCACCACCAGGAGCGCCGAGCCGAGGGGCAGGGCGTCGACGGCGGCCTGCGCCTCGGGAGACAGCATCGGCATCTGCGTCTGGCCGGTGGCCTCGGCATCGTAGGCCTCAAGACCGGAGATGGAGATCGTCGAGGTGGTCTCCGACGGACGCTCCGGGGTCGCCCCGGCCCGCAACGGCGCACCACAGTTGGAGCAGAAGCGACTCGCTTCCGCGTTGCGGTTACCGCACCTCGTACACACCAGGGCCGACATGGACGGATCCTCCTGCCGCGGCTGCCCCGCCGGGGTATTGGACGCGTACGGGTCGGAGCCGAAACCTCCACCCGCACCTGAGGTTGACGGATCCCCGAAACCTATGCGCCCCGACTGGGCAGGGTCAACAGACGGCGCGCCCTGACCACCGGAAATGTCACCGGGCGGCCCACCCACCTGGTCCCGGAACAGCGGGCGGTCCCCCTGCTCCTCGCCTTCAGCGGGGCGCGGTGCGCGATGCCGGGCAGTGGCGTTGTCGCTGCCCTCTCGTGCGCTCTTGCCGAACAACTTCGCAAACAACTTCACGGGCGATTCCCCTTGACCGAAACAGACCCGCCCGTGGGGCAGGACGAACCCTGATTGCACACACCGGTCGAGCCGGACACCCTCACAACGTCCGTATCCACCAGACAGTTTCCACCACGCACCACCCATTCGGTGCGTCGACCCCCCGCAAGCTCATGCCCTCGGAGAGCCACCTCCAAGCGCCCCCGGTTCACTGGGAGGACGACCGAGCGTAGTCAGGCTGCTCGGCGGGTCGCAAGGCGTCCACGACGATCTTGTCCGAGCGCTCCACCGTGACAGTGGCCTGCTCCTTCTCCAAAGTCTGCACCACTCCGCCAGGGATGTTGAGCGCCGGTTCGAGGTCCTGAGGTTTGCCGATGACCTTGAAACGATACGGGGAGCTGATCTTGTTCCCGTCCACGGCGACTCCCCCGCTCACATCAGTCAGATAGGTGCCCGCGACGATCCGCACGCCATTGACCTGGATCGCCTCAGCGCCCGCCGCACGGAGCTCCTGGACCGCGTCGAGCAGCATGTCGGCCTCGACCGTCCCTTTCCCGTCGTCGATCGTCAGCGTGATGCCGGGGCCCTGCGCCGCCACGGTGCCCGCCAGAATGCCGAGTTGTTTCTCCTTCTCGACCGTCTGCTTGCGGGCCTCCTCGGCCTGGTCCGAGCTGTTCTCCAGCTCGGTGCGCTGATCCTCCAGCCCCTGCTTCT
This sequence comes from Streptomyces dioscori, assembly GCF_003024195.1. Taxonomy (GTDB): domain Bacteria; phylum Actinomycetota; class Actinomycetes; order Streptomycetales; family Streptomycetaceae; genus Streptomyces; species Streptomyces dioscori. The sequence continues at coordinate 5,080 of NZ_KZ679046.1, read as the reverse complement.
CCTCTTCCAGACGCTGTGTACGGTCGTCGAGTTCATCGAGGATGCGTACGAGGTCCTCCTGGCGTGCGCCGCGCAGGGCGCCGTCGCTGTCGCTGTTGGACGCGACCTGGACGGCCAGGCCGAATCCGAGGCCGAACAGCAGCAGCGCGACGATGAGTTGCGCGCGGGACACCCGCGGCGGCCACAGCCCGTTCACGAGGCGCTGACGGCCGGTGGGACCGGCCGGCCCGGCCGGTTCCTGCTCGGCCCGCTCGGCGCCGGGCACAGGCGCCGCCTCCGGAGCCTTCGTCCGGACCTCTTCGGGCAGTTCTTCGCGCAGCGGGTTCTCGGAGGTTCCCGGCGTCTCGTCGTTGCTGCTCATCGGCCTCACGCCCGGAAGACGTGCCGGCGGATCGCGGCGGCGTTGGAGAAGATGCGAATGCCCAGGACGACCACGACACCCGTGGACAGCTGGGCGCCCACGCCCAACTTGTCACCCAGGAAGACGATCAGCGCGGCCACCACGACGTTGGACAGGAACGACACCACGAAGACCTTGTCGTCGAAGATCCCGTCGAGCATCGCCCGCAGACCTCCGAACACGGCGTCGAGCGCCGCGACGACGGCGATCGGAAGATAGGGCTCGACCATCGCCGGAACCTCGGGCCGGACCAGCAATCCAGCCACGACTCCCACGACGAGGCCCAGTACGGCGATCACGATGTGCCTTTCTCTGTGCTCGGTTGTGCTGTTCGTACGATCACACTCGGTGCTGCGGGCAGCCGGACCTCGTCCTCGGCGGAGATACTGGTCCTGATCCCGAAGTTCTCGTGCAGGGCCTGCAGATACTGCCCGTCCCCGCTGTTCTGGAACTTGCTGCGCAGCCGGTCCCCGTCCCCCACGGCCAACACCGTGTACGGGGGCACCAGCGGCTTGTTGTCGACCAGTATCGCGTCGCCCGCGGCCCTGATCGCGGACAGGGCCGTCAGCCGCTGTCCGTTGATGGTGACGGCCTCGGCGCCCGACTCCCACAGCCCGTTGATGACCCGCTGCATGTCGCGGTCGCGTACGCGCCCGGTGTCGGAGAAGCCCGAGGTCTCCCGCGCGTCCCCGTCACCGGCGTGGTCGGCTTCCTTCGCGTCGTCCACGACGAGCTTCACACCGGGACCGTGCACTTCGAGGGCTCCGGACAGGATCCCCACCAGCTCGCCCTGGTCACCGCCGTGCTTCTTCAACGCCTCACGCTGCCGGGCCCCGACATCGTCACGGAGCTCGTCGATGGCGTCCTCAAGGTCCTCGGCCGCAGACTGCTCGCCGTCGATGCGGTCGATGAGCTCCTCGCGCTCCTTGGCGACCACCGGAGCCGCTATCCGCGCCTGCGCCGCGCCCACGGTCACCAGCAGCGCCGCGAGCACCAGACCGGCCGCGAGACCGAGCTTCGCCGACAGCTTCTTGGGCATCCCGCCCGTGCCTTCGGCCTTCCGCCGGGCAGCGGCCTCGGCGTACCCCTCGTCAAGACTGTGGTCCATCACGTTGGTGAGCAGCGACATGGACGCGTCCGGGCGCGAGGGGCGCGTGGGGGTGCTCCGAACGGGGGGCTGCTGCGGCATGCCGCACATCGTCGCACGTCGCGACCTGTACCTCCGAACGGCCCCACCGACGTGCCGGACAGGCCCGGTTCGGGGCACTGTCCGGCACGCGCGTGTGCTGCTCAGCGACCGGCGCTGTCCACCACCGACGACCACTCGTCGAGCAGGGCCTGCGCCGAGGCGTCGTCGGGCCCTTCGGCCCACAGGTGGGTGACCGCTTCCGCCGGATCGGGCAGAACCATCACCCAGCGCCCGTCGGTCTCCACGACACGCACCCCGTCGGTCGTGTCGACGAACCGGTCACCGGCCGCTTCGACCACGCGCCGCATCACCAGCCCCTTGACCGCCCAGGGAGTCGCGAGATCGCGCTTGAGGACATGCGCCCGCGGAATCCGCGCGTCGATCTGACTGAGCGTGAGCTGCGTCCGTGCCACCAGACCGATGAGCCGCACGAAGGCCGCCGTACCGTCGAACACGCTGCTGAACTCGGGGATGATGAATCCGCCGCGCCCGTCACCACCGAAGATCGTCGACTCCTCGCGCCCTACGCGCGTCAGATCGTCCGGAGACGTCGTCGTCCAGTCGACCTGCGTCCCGTGGTACGCCGCCACCTGCTCGGCGATCCTCGTGGTGGTCACCGGCAACGCCACACGCCCGCTGCGCCGTTCGGCCGCCACCAGGTCGAGCATGACGAGCAGCGCCCGGTCGTCCTCGATGATCCGGCCCTTCTCGTCGACGAGCGACAGGCGCTCGCCGACCGGGTCGAACCGCACGCCGAACGCGGCCCGTGCGGACGCCACGATCTCGCCGAGCCGCACCATCCCGGACCGGCGGGTGTCCGCCGTCTCCGTGGGACGCGACTCGTCGAGCCCCGGGTTGATGGTCAGCGCGTCGACCCCGAGCTTGCCCAGCAGACTGGGCAGCACCAGCCCGGCGCTGCCGTTGGAGGCGTCCACGACCACCTTGAGCCCGGCGTCGGCGATCCCGGTCGTATCGACATTCCTGAGCAGGGAGCCGGTGTACGAGTCGAAGACGCTGGCCGGGAAGTGCAGATCCCCGATCTCACCGGGGAACGCGCGCCGGTACTCCTGCCGGGCGAACACCCGGTCGAGCTTGCGCTGACTCCCCTGGGACAGGTCCGCCCCGTTCCCGTCGAAGAACATGATGTCGACGGAGTCGGGAACTCCGGGCGTCGTACGGATCATGATCCCGCCGGCGCTGCCCCGCGCGGTCTGCTGCCGCGCCACCGGCAGCGGTACGTTCTCCAGGTCCCGTACGTCCATGGCGCTGGCCTGCAGAGCGGAGATGACCGCCCTCTTGAGCGCGCGAGCGCCTCGGGAGTGGTCACGGGCCGTTGTGACGGTGGACCCCTTCTTGAGGGTCGTCGCGTACGCCCCCGCCAGCCGCACGGCCAGCTCGGGCGTGATCTCGACGTTGAGGATCCCGGTCACGCCACGGGCGCCGAAGAGGTGGGCCTGGCCGCGGGACTCCCAGATGACCGACGTGTTGACGAAGGCGCCGGCCTCGACGGTCTTGAACGGGTACACCCGTACGTTGCCCTGGACGATCGATTCCTCGCCGACGAGGCACTCGTCCCCGATGACGGCGCCGTCCTCGATACGCGCCGCGCGCATGATGTCGGTGTTCTTGCCGATGACACAGCCGCGCAGATTGCTGTGCTGACCGATGTACACGTTGTCGTGCAGTACGGCTTTATGGAGGAACGCGCCGGTCTTCACGACGACGTTGGAGCCCACCACGGTGTGCTCGCGGATTTCGACGTCGGCCTCGACCTTGGCGTAGTCCCCGATGTACAGCGGCCCCCGCAGTACGGCGTCGGGGTGGACCTCGGCGCCCTCGGCGACCCAGACTCCGGGCGATATCTCGAAGCCGTCCAGCTCGACGTCGACCTTGCCCTCCAGGACATCGGCCTGTGCCTTCACATAGCTCTCGTGCGTGCCGACGTCTTCCCAGTAGCCCTCGGCGACATAGCCGTAGATCGGCTTGCCCTCCTTCATCAGCTGAGGGAAGACGTCGCCGGACCAGTCGACGGAGACATCGGCCTCGACATAGTCGAAGACCTCGGGCTCCATGACATAAATTCCGGTGTTCACCGTGTCCGAGAAGACCTGACCCCAGGTCGGCTTCTCAAGAAAGCGCTCGACCTTTCCCTCGTCGTCGACAATGGTGATGCCGAATTCAAGGGGATTGGGAACGCGGGTCAAACAGACCGTTACGAGCCCACCCTTTTCCTTGTGGAAGTTGATGAGGTCGGTGAGGTCGAAGTCGGTCAGGGCATCGCCGGAGATCACGAGGAACGTGTCGTCCTTCAGTGCCTCTTCGGCGTTCTTGACACTGCCGGCAGTACCGAGTGGCTTCTCCTCGTTGGCATAGGTGAGCTCCATACCGAGCTCTTCACCGTCACCGAAGTAGTTCTTGACCAGCGAGGCCAGGAACTGGACGGTGACGACGGTTTCGTTGAGCCCATGCCGCTTGAGCAGCCGTAGCACGTGCTCCATGATCGGGCGATTGGCCACAGGCAGGAGCGGCTTGGGCATGCTTGAGGTCATGGGGCGAAGGCGTGTGCCTTCGCCGCCGGCCATCACGACGGCCTTCATGTCGGAAGCGTCCTCCTTGAAGAGACGGTCTAGCCGACTTCACCCGTCAGATTGTCCCGCACATTCTCGTTGCGGGCCATCAGAGACCTCTACGGCCGCCCATTGGGCGGGCTCAGTCGGCCATGGTTGTCCGCACGAACAAGGCGGCGGACCTGAACCACGTAGAGGATCCCTGCCCACCAATACAGAGTTGTACCCCATCCGGCGAACGCCCATCCGAAAATAGCAGCGAGTGACGCAAGCCATCCACTTCCGTCACTGAGCAGCAACAACGGGAAGGCGTACATCAAGTTGAACGTTGCAGCCTTCCCGAGGAAGTTCACCTGTGGCGGCGGATAGCCGTGCCGCCTGAGGATGCCCACCATCACGAGCAGAACGAGCTCGCGCGCCAGCAGCACACTGGTCAGCCACAGCGGCAGGATCTCGCGCCAGGTGAGCCCGAGCAGGGTCGAGAGGATGTAGAGACGGTCGGCCGCGGGGTCGAGCAGCCGGCCGAGCCCGCTGATCTGGTTCCAGCGCCGGGCGAGCTTGCCGTCCAGATAGTCGCTGATACCGCTCAGCATGAGCACCAGAAGCGCCCAGCCGTCGCTGTTGGGCCCACCGAACTCCGGCCTGAGGATCAGCCACAGAAAGAGCGGTACGCCCGCGAGGCGCGCCATGCTGAGGATGTTCGGGATGGTGAGGACCCGGTCTGTCTGGACGCGGGTCTCCTGGACCTCCACCCGGGGGCCTCCTGTGGGAACGAGCCAACGATGCCCCCTGACCCTACCCTCAGCCATCCGCCCCGGGCGCGGAGGGGTTCGGCCGGCCCTGTCCTGGAACGCAAAAAAGCCCCCGCACCGAAGTGCGGGGGCTTTTCCATCAATATTAGTTCGGCGGCGTCCTACTCTCCCA
>NZ_KZ679045.1:366511-463380 GCF_003024195.1 Streptomyces dioscori | reverse complement strand
CGAAACCGCGCCTACCTGCGACGGCGGGGCATCAAGGCGACCATCGCCGAGCCGGACGACCAACGGGCCAACCGCCAGCGCCGGGGCCGAGCCGGTGGCCGTCCACCCGCCTTCGACAAGGCCCAGTACCGGCGGCGCAGCGAAGTCGAGCGCTGCGTCAGCAAATGGAAACAGTTCCGCTCGGTGGCCAGCCGCTACGACAAACGCGACTACATCTTCAACGGCACCCTCACCGTCACCGCGATCGTCATCTGGCTCCGAGACACCATCCAAGAGCCATCAGAAACGACCTAGGGGCGCGGGGAACGGCGCAGTCTTTCGTCCGTCAGGGGCGCGGGGAACGGCGCGACCAGCCACAGCGGACTCGCAGGATCCCCCCGACCTCAACCCGCCCGTTCAACACTCCCCACCCGCTCCACCCGAACCGCACACCCCTTGAACTCCGGCATCCGAGACACCGGATCAAGCGCCGGATTGGTCAACGTGTTGGCCCGCCCTTCCCCCGGCCAGTGAAACGGCATGAACACCGTGTCGGCCCGAATCGCGGTCGTGATCCGCGCCGGCGCCACCGCCCGCCCCCGCCGCGACACCACGGCCAGTGGCTCCCCCTCCACGGCCCCGAGCCGCTCGGCCAGCCGGGGGTGCAGCTCCACGAAGGGTCCGGGCGCGGCGGCGTTGAGCTCGTCGACGCGGCGCGTCTGCGCACCCGACTGGTACTGGGAGACCACCCGGCCGGTGGTCAGCAGCACCGGGTACTCCTCGTCGGGCTCCTCCGCCAGCGGCCGATGGCTCACGACGACGAACCGCGCCCGCCCGTCCGGCGTGGCGAACCGGTCGAGGAACAACCGGGGCGTACCGGGGTGAACCCCGTCCCGGCCCCCGTCCCCGTCCCCGTCCTCCGCCGGGCAGGGCCAGAACACCCCACCCTCCTCCACCAGCCGCCGATACGTGATGCCCGAGTAGTCGGCGGCCCCACCCGCACTGGCCCGCCGCAGCTCCTCGAAGACCTCTTCCGGGTCCGTGGGGAAGCCCTTCTCCACGCCCAGGCGGGCGGCCAGTTCCCGCATCACGTACAGATCGCTGCGGATGCCGTCGGGCGGCGTGATCGCCTGCCGGCGCAGCAGGACCCGGCCCTCCAGGTTGGTCGTCGTGCCCGTCTCCTCGGCCCACTGTGTGACGGGGAGCACGACATCGGCCAGTTCCGCGGTCTCCGACAGCACCACGTCGGCGACGGCCAGGAAGTCCAGCGACCGCAGCCGTTCCTCGATGTGGGCGGCCCGGGGTGCGGAGACGACCGGGTTCGAGGCCATGACCAGCAGCGAGCGGATGTCCGTACCCATGGCGTCGAGCAGCTCGTACGCGCTGCGTCCGGGACCCGGCAGCGAGTCGGGGTCGACGCCCCAGACCTCGGCCACATGCTGCCGTGCGGCGGGGTCGTCGAGCTTGCGGTAGCCGGGCAACTGGTCGGCCTTCTGGCCGTGTTCACGCCCGCCCTGTCCGTTGCCCTGCCCGGTGAGACAGCCGTACCCGGAGTACGGTCGCCCCGCACGCCCGGTCGCCAGGCACAGGTTGATCCACGCGCCGACCGTGTCCGTGCCCTTGGACTGCTGCTCGGGCCCGCGCGCGGTGAGCACCATCGCGGACTCCGGCTCGCAGAACATCCGCACGGTCTCGCGGAGTTGGGGAACGGACACCCCCGTGATCCGTTCCACGTACTCCGGCCAGTGCGCCATCGCCGCGGCCCGCGCCTCCTCCCACCCGCTCGTACGCTCCTGGATGTACGCCTCGTCCGTACGCCCCTGAGCCACCACCAGGTGCAACAGCCCCAGCGCCAACGCGAGATCCGTACCGGGCCGTGGCGCCAGATGCAGATCCGCCTGCTCGGCCGTACGTGTGCGGCGCGGATCGATCACGATCAACGTGCCGCCGTTCTCCTTCAACTCCGTGAGGTAGCGCAGCGCGGGCGGCATGGTCTCGGCGAGATTCGAGCCGACGAGGATCACACATCCCGTCCGAGGGATGTCCTCCAGCGGGAAGGGCAGCCCCCGGTCCAGGCCGAAGGCCTTGATGCCGCCGGCCGCCGCGGACGACATGCAGAAACGGCCGTTGTAGTCGATCTGCGAGGTGCCGAGCGCGACGCGGGCGAACTTGCCGAGCGTGTACGCCTTCTCGTTGGTCAGCCCGCCCCCGCCGAAGATCCCGCACGCGTCCGGGCCATGCTCCGTACGCGTGCGGGACAGCCCTTCGGCGATCCGGTCGAGCGCCTCGTCCCAGCCGGCCGGGCGCAGCTCGCCGTCCGTGCGGACCAGCGGGGTGGTCAGCCGCACCCGGGACGAGAGCAGCGCGGGCGCGGTGCGGCCCTTGCCGCAGAGGGCGCCCTGGTTCACCGGGAAGTCGGTGCGTTCCGTCACCTCGACCACGCTGCCGCCGTCGCCGTCCGGCACGGGCGTCAGGTTCATGCCGCACTGCAGCGCGCAGTACGGGCAGTGGGTGGGCGTCACGGAGGTCTGCATACCGTCCAGCGTGCGTCGGACGTGTTACACGGCACGACGCACCCCGTTACGCGGCAGGCACGGGGACCTCCCCGCCCGCTCCGGCCGGCCGTGAGGGCGCCCGGACGAGGAGGGGCGGCGAGCGGAGAGGACGACCGGGGACGGCGGGCGGAGAGGACGACTGGGGACGGCGGGCGGAGAGGACGACCGGGGAGGGCGGGCGGCGGGGTGGGAGTACCCGCCAGTGCTCCCACCCCGCCGCCCGCCCGAAGACCGCGATCACTCAGCCACGTGTGCGCGGCCACGCACCCGCGACCCGCTCACACGGTCCGCTCGTACGACCCGCTCACGCGCCCCCGCTCAGCACTCGTACGCGTAGTACGGCTCGTCGCCCGGGTCCAGGCCGATGCGTCCGGTCCCGCCGGGTCCGATCTGGATACAGCTGGGGTCCCACCCGTCGACTTCGACCGTGGCGGAGATCGTGTGGCCGCACGCGTTGTGGATGTCGGCCCATCCCCAGCCGGAGCCGACGAGCTTGGCGCACCCGGGCTCCCTCAGCGCCCCGTCGGTGTCCGCCGAGGCACTCACCACGGCACCCGGCACCGACAGCAGCGCGGCCGCCATGGCGGCGACGAAAGCAGTACGAAGTCCAGTCATCATGTGTCCTTCCCTCAAGCCCGGTTGAAGGTCCGGGCTGCTGAAATAGACACTATCCGTAGTCAGTTGACTACAGAACGCTTCGGAACCGCTTTCACGCGGCAGGGTGAGCGACCGCCGCCAAACCCCGCCGACGGCGTGACATCCATCTCGTCCCTACTGCCCGGCAGACTGTTTGGCGGACGCCAACGCCCTCTCCACGCCCGGCTCTTGGGGACCCAGGAAGGTGGGATCGGGCTCGAAGACCGCGTCCATGAGCGCCTTCCCGGCCGCCATCACCTCACGGGCCCCTCCGTAGTACCAGGTCGTGTCGTGCACGGCGTCGACCCCGACCCCGTACGACGCGACGCCCGCCTCCTGGCACAGCGCGACCGCGCGCCGGATGTGGAAGCCCTGGCTGATCAGTACGGCCTCGTCCACGCCGAAGATCTTCTTGGCCCGTACACAGGAGTCCCACGTGTCGAAGCCGGCGTAGTCGCTGACGATCCGCCCGTCGGGTACACCCCGCTCGGTGAGATACGCGCGCATGGCGTCCGGCTCGTCGTAGTCCTCGCGGCTGTTGTCGCCGGTGACCAGGACCACCTGGATACGGCCCGACCGGTACAGCTGCGCCGCCGCGTCCAGCCGGTGCGCGAGATACGGGGACGGCTCGCCCTGCCACAGACCGGCCCCGAAGACGACCGCGACCTCGGTGCGCGGCACGTCCGCCGCGGTCCGCAGCCGGTCGCCCGTGACCGTGAACATCCACGCCGACGGGAGCAGCGCCAGCACGCACCCGGCCATCACGGCCTGCACGGCGCGGCGCTGCCCGGTACGGGTACGCGGCAGCTGCGGTCGCAGGAACTCCGGCAGTCGCGGCAGGCGCGGACGTCTCGGACGACGCATGGGACGGTCCCTCCCCGGGTGGCCTCGGGCGGCCTCGCCCCAGGAGACGCATGCCGGGGCCACCCGGTTCACTCGGCGCCACTCCGCGTCATGGCATGGCCCGAGGCAGGGCATCTCACACGGCTCCGCACCCCACCGTGAAGCCCCGGAAAAGCCCCGTGACCACGGCGCAACGGCTCGGCAACCTCGTTACGGCACCCTTGACGTATGACGGCGCACCTCATGAACCGGAACAGCAGCAGTCGGCGCGGCACCCGGCGTCCTGCCCCGCCCGCGCTCGTCCTGGTGGGCCACGGCAGCCGCGACCCGCGCGCCCTGAGCACCGTACGGACCCTCATGGAGCGGATCCGCGAACTGCGCCCCGGCCTGCCCGTGCACCTCGGGCACATCGAGCTGAACGAACCCCTGCTGCCCGACACGCTCGCCGCCCTCGGCACCGGCGAGGCGGTCCTCGTACCGCTGCTGCTGAGCCGCGGCCACCACGTCAAGCACGACATCCCGGAGGCCGCCGCCGCGTCGCCGGCGCGCGTCCGGATCGCCGGGCCGCTGGGCCCGCACCCGCTGCTCGTCGAGACGCTGTACGAGCGTCTGGTCGAGGCCGGCTGGCGCACGCCGGACGCCGCCGGACGCCGGACGGGCGCGGTCGTGCTCGCCGCTGCGGGCTCGCGCGACCCCGACGCGGCCGTCGACACCCGCCACACCGCGAGGCTGCTCGCGACCCGCCTCGGCGTCCCCGTCGTCCCCGCGTACGCCTCCGCCGCCACCCCCACGGTCACGGAAGCCGTACGCGCCCTCACCGCCCGGGGCCGCCCCCACATCGCCCTGGCCTCCTACTTCACGGCCCCGGGCCGCTTCGCCACGGAGTGCACGACAGCGGCCCCCGGCCTGGCATCGGCCCCCCTGGGCGCCCACCCGTCCATGGCCCGCCTGGCCCTGCACCGCTACGACGAGACCCTGACCCACACCCTGGCCGCAACGGCCTAGGGGACACCCCACCAGGGGCGCGGGGAACGGCGCAGTCTTTTCGTCTTTCAGGGGCGCGAGGACCGGCGCAGTCTTTGGTTTTGGGGGCGCGGGGAACGGCGCAATCCTTTGCCTTCAGGGGCGCGGGGAACGGCGCAGTCTTTTAGGGGCGCGGGGAACGGCGCGACCAGCCACAACGAACCCGCACCCGCCCACAACCAGCACCCGGCAGACGCGCAGACGCAATCCCACACCCCAATTGTCAGCCCCTCCGCTTACTGTCAAGACATGGAAGGCACGAGCACCGAAACCCCCCGCCCCCCACAGGCACAGGCACAGGCACCCGAGCCAAAGACCAACCCCCCGGCCTACGACCCCACGTCAGTGGCCCGCTGGGCCACCGAGCCGGACAAACGCCCAGGCCGCACCGCCTTCCAACGCGACCGCGCCCGAGTCCTGCACAGCTCGGCCCTCCGCCGCCTCGCGGGCAAGACCCAGGTGGTCACCCCCGGCACCCGCAGTCAGGTCTGGGACGCGAGCCCCCGCACCCGCCTGACCCACTCCCTGGAGTGCGCGCAGGTCGGCCGCGAGCTGGGCGCCGCCCTCGGCTGCGACCCCGACCTCGTCGAGGCGGCCTGCCTCTCCCACGACCTGGGCCACCCCCCGTTCGGCCACAACGGAGAACAGGCGCTGAACGAGTTCGCCGAGGACTGCGGCGGCTTCGAGGGCAACGCCCAGTCGCTCAGACTCCTCACCCGTATCGAGCCCAAGCGCTTCGTGCGCGGCGCGGCCGTCCCGGCGGCGGCCCTCGCGGACGGTGACGGCCTGGTCAGCGTCGGCCTCAACCTCACCCGCGCCACCCTCGACGCCGCCACGAAGTACCCCTGGCCGCGCGGCGCCCACCCCACCGACCCGAAATCCCCGAAGTTCGGGGTCTACGAGGACGACCGGCCCGTCTTCGACTGGATCCGCGAGGGCGCCCCCGGCACCCGCGCCACCTTCGAGGCCCAGGTCATGGACTGGGCCGACGACGTGGCGTATTCGGTGCACGACGTCGAGGACGGCCTGCACGCGGGTCACATCGACCCCGAGTGCCTGCACGCGGAGCCCGAGCGGCAGGAGATCTTCCGGGTCGCGATCGGGCGGTACGTGGAGGCGGACACCGACCCCGCCGAGCTGGCCGAGGCCCTCGACCGGATCCTCGCCCAGGAGTGGTGGCCGCACGGCTACGACGGCTCGGCCGTCGCGCAGGCCCGGCTGAAGGACGCCACCAGCCAGCTCATCGGCCGGTTCTGCCTCGCCGCGGAGAGCGCCACGCGCGCGAGACACGGCACGGGCAGGCTCACGCGGTACGCCGCCGAACTGGTCGTCCCGCGCTCCGCACGCCTGGAGTGCGCGGTCCTCAAGGCGGTCGCCGACCGCTACGTGATGCAGCGCGCCGAGCAGGAGCTGCTCCGCGCCGACCAGCGGATCGTCGTCGCCGAGCTGGCCGAGGCGCTCACCACGCGGGCGCCGGAAGGCCTCGACCCGCAGTTTCGAGCCTTGTTCGACGGGGCGTCCGACGACCGCGCCCGCAAGCGGGTGATCGTCGACCAGATCGCCTCGCTCACGGACGCCGCCGCACGATCACTGCATGCGAGGCTCAGGGTGCAGGTGTGACGTCCGGAGGGGGCGTACGTGACCCTGCGTGGCCTGAAGGGGCCGCTCCCTCTTCCCCCATCACGCTGCGTGCGGGACGCTCGCAGGTGGCGACACCGTAACGAGGAGGCATCAAGTGGTCGACGCAGATCAGACATTCGTCATCGTCGGAGGAGGCCTGGCCGGCGCCAAGGCGGCCGAAACCCTTCGGGCGGAGGGCTTCAACGGCCGGGTGATACTGATCTGTGACGAACGGGACCACCCGTACGAACGGCCGCCGCTGTCCAAGGGATACCTGCTCGGCAAGGAGGAGCGCGACAGCGTCTTCGTCCACGAACCCGCCTGGTACGCGCAGAACGACGTCGAGCTGCACCTCGGCCAGACCGTCGACGCGATCGACCGGAGCGCGAAGACCGTCCGCTTCGGCGACGACGGCACCCTCGTCCACTACGACAAGCTGCTGCTGGTGACCGGCGCCGAACCGCGCCGGCTCGACATCCCGGGCACGGACCTCGTCGGGGTCCACCACCTGCGGCGCCTCGCCCACTCCGAGCGCCTCAAGCAGGTCCTGTCCGCCCTCGGCCGCGACAACGGCCACCTGGTCATCGCGGGCGCCGGCTGGATCGGCCTGGAGATCGCCGCGGCGGCCCGTGAGTACGGGGCCGAGGTCACCGTCGTGGAGCCCGAGCAGACCGCGCTGCACGGAGTGCTCGGCCCCGAGCTGGGCGAGATCTTCGCCGAACTGCACCGCGAGCACGGTGTCCGCTTCCACTTCGGCGCCCGCCTCACCGAGATCACCGGCCACGACGGCCTGGTCCTGGCCGCCCGCACCGACGACGGCGAGGAACACCCCGCGCACGACGTCCTCGCGGCGATCGGCGCGGCACCCCGCACAGGCCTTGCCGAGGCGGCGGGCCTGGAGCTCGCCGACCGGGCGCACGGCGGCGGCATCGCGGTCGACGAGCGGCTGCGCACCTCCGACCCCGACATCTACGCGGCCGGTGACGTGGCCGCCTTCCCCCACCCCCTGTTCGGCACGCGACTGCGCGTCGAGCACTGGGCGAACGCGCTGAACGGCGGCCCGGCGGCGGCCCGGGCGATGCTGGGCCGCGGAACGACGTACGACAGGGTGCCCTACTTCTTCTCCGACCAGTACGACGTGGGGCTTGAGTACTCGGGCTGGGCGCCCCCGGGGACGTACGACCAGGTGGTGATCCGGGGAGACGCGAGCAAGCGCGAGTTCATCGCCTTCTGGGTGAAGGAGGGGCGGGTGCTCGCCGGGATGAACGTCAATGTGTGGGACGTCACAGAACCCATCCAGCAGCTGATCCGCACGGGGGCACGGGTGGACACCGAGGCGCTCGCCGACCCGCACGTTCCGCTGGACAGCCTGGTCCCGTGACCGGCGGAGAGGCTCGGGGGGACTCCACTGTCACACCGTCCCCGTAGACTCGGCGCGTGGCCGGCAGGATCAACGACGAGGACGTGAAGGCGGTTCGGGACGGGGTCCCGATCGACGCCGTGGTGTCCGAGTACCTCCAACTGCGCAACGCGGGCGGCGGGAACCTCAAGGGACTGTGCCCGTTCCACGACGAGAAGTCGCCCTCCTTCCAGGTCAGCCCGAGCAAGGGGCTCTTCCACTGCTTCGGCTGCCAGGAGGGCGGCGACACCATCACGTTCGTGATGAAGGTCGACCACCTCACCTTCTCGGAGGCGGTCGAGCGCCTCGCGGGCCAGGCGGGCATCACCCTTCGTTACGAAGAGGGCGGGTACAACCCCTCCCACCAGCGTGGCGAGCGGATCCGCCTGGTCGAGGCCCACCAGGCCGCCGCCAAGTTCTACATCGAGCAGCTCGACACCAGCTCCGAGGCCGACACCGGCCGCACGTTCCTCGCCGAGCGTGGCTTCGACCAGTCGGCCGCCACGCACTTCGGTGTCGGCTACAGCCCGCAGGGCTGGGACCACCTCGTCCGCTTCCTGCGCGGCAAGGGCTTCACCGACAAGGAACTGGTCCTGTCCGGCCTCGCCCAGGAGGGCCGCCGCGGCCCCATCGACCGCTTCCGCGGCCGGCTGATGTGGCCGATCCGCGACATCGGCGGCGAGGTCGTCGGCTTCGGCGCCCGCAAGCTCTACGAGTCGGACAACGGCCCGAAGTACCTGAACACGCCCGACACGCCGATCTACCGCAAGTCCCAGGTCCTGTACGGCATCGACCTCGCCAAGAAGGACATCGCCAAGAGCAGCCGGGCCGTCGTCGTCGAGGGCTACACCGACGTCATGGCCTGCCACCTCGCCGGCATCACCACCGCCATCGCGACCTGCGGCACGGCCTTCGGCAACGACCACATCAAGATCCTGCGCCGGCTCCTGATGGACAACGGCTCGGCACGGGTCATCTTCACCTTCGACGGCGACTCGGCCGGCCAGAAGGCCGCCCTGCGCGCCTTCGAGGACGACCAGAAGTTCGCCGCCGAGACGTACATCGCGATCGCCCCCGACGGCATGGACCCCTGCGACCTGCGCCTCGCCAAGGGTGACGCGGCCGTCGCCGACCTCGTCGAACCGCGCACCCCGCTCTTCGAGTTCGCCCTGCGCCAGATCATCGCCCGCTACGACCTGGAGACCCCGGCGGGCCGCGCCGCCGCGCTCGACGAGTCCGCGCCCGTGGTGGCCCGTATCAAGAACAGCGGCGCCCAGCACGAGGTCGCCGTCCAGCTCGCCGGCATGCTCGGCATCCTCGACACGCAGTTCGTCGTCAAGCGGGTCGCCCAGATGGCCCGCTGGGCCCGCGACCGCGGCGGCAAGGGCCCCGCGCCGACGGGCACGGGCGCGAGCAACGGCCGCGGGCCGCAGCAGTACGAGAACAGCGCTCCCAAGCCTCCTTCGGGCCCGGCCCTGACCCTGCGCAACCCGGTGTTCGCCACCGAGCGCGAACTGCTGAAGCTGGCCCTGCAGCGCCCCGACCTGGTCTCCCCGGCCTTCGACGCGTACGGCGTGGACGAGTTCACCGCCCCGCCGTACGCGGCCGTCCGCGAGACGATCATGGAGGCGGGCGGCGCGGAGCACGGCGTGAAGGACCCGCAGGAATACCTCGTACAGGTCCGCGAGGCCGCCCGGGACGACGTGGTTCGCGCCATGGTCACGGAGCTGGCCGTCGAGGCCATCATGCGCAAGACCGTCGACGAGGCCTACGCCGGCGAGCAGTTGGTCACCGTCCGCCGGCGCGCGGTCGAGCGCCGGGTCCGCGACGTCCAGGGCGCACTCGCGCGCGCCAGCGCACAGGGCGACCCGGCCCAGCTGACCGCCGTACAGAACGAGCTGTGGGTGCTCCAGCAGTACGACCAGGCCCTGCGCGAGAAGGGCCCGGCCGCGCTCTAGGCGGGCCGGCGCGGCCCCCGGGCCGGGATCAGGGACCAGGGGGAACCGGACACCTCGGAGAACGTCCCAGATCAGGGTGCACAGGAGCACACCTTCTTTCCGTGAGGGTAACCGGGCAGTCACGGACAGGACTCAAAAAGTCACCGCACGCCCCTCGTGGCGAGGATGTGTCGTACTCCACACTGGGTTCCGGTGCCTGAGTCCTCGGAGCGCGGCCGACCCGAACGCGACGGGTCCGAAGTCCCCGCGGTTCCGCTCAATGACTTCGGGATGGACAGCGGCAAGGCCGTCGACCCCATCCCCGACGTACCGCTGCCGCACGCCTCAGCAGCGACATTCCTGGAGGTCGCCCCCGTGCAGACCCAGACCCTGACCGACAACAGCACGCAGCCCGCGCACAAGGACACGGACGCCGATGTCCTCGCGGCCGTACCACCGCAGAACCGTGCCGCCCGTCACCCCGAGAGCGCACCGGAGCCGGAGAGTACGCCGGAGCCGCCCGCCGCCGTCCTCGTGGAGAGCGAGACCGAGACACCGGAACCGGTGGAAGTACCGCGCGGACGTGCGGACACCGGCGGGCCGTCCTCCGACCTGTTCCGCCAGTACCTGCGGGAGATCGGCCGGATCCCGCTCCTCACCGCGGTCGAGGAGGTCGAACTCGCCCGCCGGGTCGAAGCGGGCCTCTTCGCCGAGGAGAAACTCCGGCTGGCCTCCGACCTCGACAGCCAGCTCGCCCTGGACCTCGACAAACTGGTGGTCATGGGCCGGATGGCCAAACGCCGCCTGATCGAGGCGAACCTGCGGCTCGTCGTCTCCGTCGCCAAGAGGTACGTGGGACGCGGGCTGACCATGCTCGACCTGGTCCAGGAAGGCAACCTGGGGCTCATCAGGGCGGTCGAGAAGTTCGACTACGCCCGCGGGTACAAGTTCTCGACGTACGCGACCTGGTGGATCCGCCAGGCCATGTCCCGGGCCCTCGCCGACCAGGCCCGCACGATCCGGGTCCCCGTGCACGTGGTCGAACTCATCAACCGCGTCGTGCGGGTACAGCGGCGGATGCTCCAGGAACGGGGGTACGAGCCGACCCCCGAGGAGGTCGCGGCGCATCTCGACCTGCCCAGTGAGCGGGTCAGCGAGGTGCTGCGGCTGGCGCAGGAGCCGGTGTCCCTCCACGCCCCGGTGGGGGAGGAGGACGATGTCGCTCTCGGCGACCTCATCGAGGACGGCGACGCGACGAGTCCCGTCGAGTCGGCGGCGTTCCTGCTGCTGCGGGAGCATCTGGAGGCGGTGCTGTCCACGCTCGGGGAGCGTGAGCGGAAGGTGGTCCAACTCCGTTACGGGCTGGCGGATGGCCGGCCTCGCACGCTGGAGGAGATCGGGCGGATCTTCGGCGTCACCCGCGAACGGATTCGCCAGATCGAGTCCAAAACCCTCAACAAACTCCGCGACCACGCGTTCGCGGACCAGCTGCGGGGCTACTTGGACTAGGGCTTTTCCTCGCCCCCGCCGCCCCTTCCCATTCCCGACCACGTATGGGGGCTGCGCCCCCTCGCCCCCCTGTCGCGCTGCGCGCTCGTCCTCAAACGCCGGACGGGCTGATTTTCAGCCCGTCCGGCGTTTGAGGACCGGGGGTTCGGGGGCGGAGCCCCTGAGTCAGTGACGGGACGGGTAGGGGCGGCGGGGGCGCAAAAAGACCCTCAGTCCACCTCCACCGCCGCCTGCGCGAACTGCGCCTTGTACAGGCGCGCGTACGCACCCCCCGCCGCCAGCAGATCCGCGTGAGCCCCCTGCTCCACGATCGCCCCGTCCTCCATGACGAGAATCGTGTCGGCATCGCGAATCGTCGACAGCCGGTGAGCGATCACGAACGACGTACGCCCGTGCGCCAGCTTCGCCATCGCCTTCTGGATGAGCACCTCGGTCCGCGTGTCCACGGAACTCGTCGCCTCGTCGAGAACGAGGATCACCGGATCGGACAGGAACGCCCGAGCGATCGTGATGAGCTGCTTCTCACCGGCGCTGACCCCGGACCCCTCGTCGTCGATGACGGTGTCGTACCCGTCGGGCAGCGTCCGCACGAACCGGTCCGCGTGGGCCGCCCGGGCCGCCTCCTCGACCTCACCGCGGGTGACCTCGCGCGAGGCCCCGTACGCGATGTTGTCCGCGATCGTGCCGCCGAACAGCCAGGTGTCCTGCAGCACCATCCCGATACCGGCCCGCAGTTCGTCGCGGGACATCGTGGCGATGTCGACGCCGTCGAGGGTGATCCGGCCGCCGGTGGTCTCGTAGAAGCGCATCAGCAGGTTCACCAGGGTCGTCTTGCCGGCGCCCGTGGGCCCTACGATCGCGACCGTGTGGCCCGGCTCCACCGACAGGGACAGGTCCTCGATGAGCGGCTTGTCCGGGTCGTACCGGAAGGAGACCCCTTCGAGGGCCACCCGGCCCCGCAGTTCCTCCGGCCGCGCCCCCGTCACCGGGTCGGCCTCCTGCTCCTCCGCGTCCAGCAGCTCGAAGATCCGCTCCGCGGAGGCGACCCCGGACTGCACGAGGTTCGCCATGGAGGCGACCTGGGTGAGCGGCATGGAGAACTGCCGGGAGTACTGGATGAAGGCCTGCACGTCACCGATGGACAGCGAGCCGGACGCGACGCGCAGCCCGCCGACCACCGCCACCAGCACATAGTTCAGGTTCGACACGAACATCATCAGCGGCTGCATGACCCCGCTGTTGAACTGCGCCCGGAACCCGGCCTCGTACAGCTTGTCGTTCTCCTCGGCGAACTGCGCCGCCGACTCGTCCTGCCGTCCGAAGACCTTCACCAGGGTGTGCCCGGTGTACATCTCCTCGATGTGCGCGTTGAGTTTGCCGGTGGTGCGCCACTGCTGCACGAAGTGCGGCTGCGACCGCTTGCCCACCCGGGTCGCCACGACGAACGACAGCGGCACGGTGACCAGCGCGACGAGCGCGAGCAGCCACGACACGTAGAACATCATGATCAGCACGCCGACGATGGTCAGCAGCGAGTTCACGAGCTGGCCCATCGACTGCTGGAGGGTCTGTCCTATGTTGTCGATGTCGTTCGTGGCGCGGCTGAGGACCTCACCGCGCTGGCGCTTGTCGAAGTAGGAGAGCGGCAGCCGCGACAGCTTGGTCTGCACGTCCTCGCGCATCTTGTACATCGTCAGGTTGACGGCCCGGTTCACCAGCCGCGTCGCCATCGCCATCAGCAGACCGGCCAGCAGGAACGCCACCAGCGCGATGCCGAGGACCTCGCCGACCGCGTCGAAGTCGATGCCCTGGCCCGGCGTGAAGTCCGTGCCCGAGAGCATGTCGGCCATCCCGCCGTCGCCGCGTTCCCGCATCGCCGCGAGGACCTCGGCCTTCGACTGCCCGGCGGGCAGCTCCCGTCCGACGACCCCGGCGAAGACCAGGTCGGTGGCCCGCCCCAGGATCTTCGGCCCGAGGACCGACAGGCCCACACTGCAGACCACGGCCGCGAGCATCACGTACAGCGTGGCGCGCTGCGGTTTGAACTGTGCCAGCAGCCGTTTGCCGGATCCCTTGAAATCCATCGAGTGATGGTCGGGTCCCGACCCGGCCATCATGCGCCCCATGGGCCCGGCCATCAGGCTGCCTCCGCTTCCGTCAGCTGCGAGAGCACGATCTCCCGATAGGTCTCGTTGTCCGCCATCAGCTCGTGGTGGCGGCCGGTCCCGACGACCCGGCCCTCGTCGAGGACCACGATCCGGTCGGCGTCGCGGATGGTCGACACCCGCTGGGCGACGATCACGACGGTCGCCTCGGCGGTCTCCCGCGCGAGCGCGGCACGCAGCGCCGCGTCCGTCGCGTAGTCGAGCGCGGAGAACGAGTCGTCGAAGAGATAGATCTCGGGACGCTGTACGAGGGTCCGGGCGATGGCGAGCCGCTGCCGCTGACCGCCGGACACGTTCGTGCCGCCCTGCGCGATCGTGGCGTCGAGGCCGTTCTCAAGCCCTTCCACGAACCCCTTGGCCTGCGCCACCTCCAGCGCGTGCCACAGCTCCTCGTCCGTCGCGTCCGGATTCCCGTACCGCAGGTTGGTGGCCACCGTCCCCGCGAACAGGTACGGCTTCTGCGGTACGAGGCTCACCGTGCGAGCCAGCAGCCGCGGCTCGACCGTGCGGACGTCGACGCCGTCCACCAGCACCTCCCCGTCGGTCGCGTCGAACAGCCGGGGGACGAGCCCGAGCAGGGTCGACTTGCCGCTGCCCGTCGAACCGATCACCGCGGTCGTCTCGCCGGGCAGCGCCACCAGGTCGACGCCCTTCAGCACGGGCTCCTCGGCGCCCGGATACCGGAACCCGGCCCCGCGCAGCTCCAGATGACCGTGCCGGCGCAGCTCCAGGACCGGAGCCTTCGGCGGGACGACACTGCTGGAGGTCTCCAGGACCTCCTGGATGCGCTCGGCGCACACCTCCGCGCGCGGCACCATCATGAACATGAAGGTGGCCATCATCACGGACATCACGATCTGCATCAGATAGGCGAGGAACGCGGTCAGCGCGCCGATCTGCATCCCGCCGCTGTCGATCCGGTGGGCACCGAACCACACCACCGCGATCGACGAGACGTTCACCACCGTCATGACGATCGGGAACATCAGCGCCAGCATCCGCCCGGTCCCCAGCGACACCTCGGTGAGGTCGGTGTTCGCCTTGCGGAAACGCTCCTCCTCGTACGTGTCGCGCACGAAGGCACGGATGACGCGGTTGCCGGTGATCTGCTCGCGCAGCACCCGGTTCACCGTGTCGAGGCGTACCTGCATCGTGCGGAACAGCGGCCGCAGCCGGCGCACGATGAGACCGACCGCGATGCCGAGCACCGGTACGACGGCCAGAAGTACGCCGGACAGGGGGACGTCCAGGCCGAGTGCCAGCACGATGCCGCCCACACACATGATCGGCGCCGACACCAGCAGCGTGAACGTCATCAGGGCCAGCATCTGCACCTGCTGGACGTCGTTCGTCGTACGGGTGATCAGGGAGGGGGCCCCGAAATGGCCCAGCTCACGCGCGGAGAAGGACTGCACCCGGTCGAAGACGGCGGCCCGCAGGTCCCGGCCGACCGCGGAGGCCGTACGGGCGCCGTAGTAGACGGCGCCGATGTTGCAGACGACCTGGGCCAGCGAGATGCCGATCATCAGGGCGCCGAAGGACAGGATGTAACCCGTGTCGCCCTTCACGACACCGTTGTCGATGATGTCGGCGTTCAGGGTCGGCAGGAAGAGCGTGGCGCAGGTCTGCAGGAACTGCAGAAGGACGAGCAGGCCGATGGGTTTCTTGTACGGCGTGAGATAGGTACGCAGAAGTCTTATGAGCACGCTGGGTCTCTCGGAGTCGGCGGCGGGGCGGTTGGTTGCCCTTGGCCCCCATCGTCGAACACTCCACCCGTGTTACCTCAACTGATTAACCCAAGAGAGGGCCAAGAGCGGAGCGGGTGTCGGTCCGAAGTCGTAGGCCGCCCGACCTTGAGGACCGGCCCTTCAGGACCGGAAGGCTCCCGGGTGCGTCTGGTTGCGCACCGACACGTACTGCTGGCGCACCGCCTGCCCCACCGCCAGCTCCTCGCCCGGCTCCAGGACCTGCGCGGCGGCACCCTGCCAGACGGGCGGCAGACCCGCCTGGATGGTGCCCTGCTGGACACCGAGCGCCCAGGCGGCCTGCCGGGCCGCGCCGATCGCCGCGTAGTCCGCGGGCTGCGGCACCACGATCTGCGTACCGAGCAGCGCGGGCGCGCACGCCTGCACCGCACCCAGCTCCGCGGCCTGGCCCAGCAGGAAGATCCGCCGTACCTCCACGCCCCGCTTGCGCAGCACGTCGAGCGCGTCGGCCAGCCCGCACAGCATGCCCTCGAAGGCGGCCCGCGCCAGATGCTCGGGCTTCATCGACTCGCGCCGCAGCCCGGCCAGCGTCCCCGCCGTGTGCGGCAGATTGGGCGTCCGCTCACCCTCCAGATACGGCAGCATGACCAGCCCGTGGGAGCCCGGGGTCGACTTCATCGCCAGGTCGGAGAGGGCCTCCAGATCGGATACGCCCAGCATCTCGGCGGCCCCGCGCAGGGCCCGTACGGCATTGAGCGTCGTGACGACCGGCAGATGCATGCCGGTCGCGTCCGCGAGCGAGGTGATCATCCCGGAGGAGTCGACCAGCGCCTCGTGGTGGACGGCCATCACGGAGCCGGAGGCGCCGAGCGAGACCACCGCGTCCCCGAGGCCGATGCCGAGCCCGAAGGCCGCCGCCATCGTCTCGCCCGTGCCCGCCGAGATCAGCAGCCCCTCGGGCGTCGTCCCCGCGGCCTCCCACGGCCCGAGCACATCGGGCAGCATCGCCTGGTGGCCGAGCGCCAGCTCCACCAGATCGGGCCGGTACGCGCCGGTCGCCGCCGACCAGTAGCCGGTGCTGGAGGCGCCGCCCCGGTCGGTGGTCCGGCGGGCGGGCCTGCCGAGCAGCTGCCACACCAGCCAGTCGTGCGCCTGGAGCAGCATCGCGGTCCGCGCGGCCGCCTCGGGCTCGGTCCTCGCCAGCCAGCGCAGCTTCGTCACGGGCTGGGCGGCCTGGGGCACCGACCCCACGGCCTGAGCCCAGGCCTCCCGCCCGCCGAGCGCGTCGACGAGATCGGCGGCGGCGACCTGGGCGCGCTTGTCCCCGCCGACCATCGCGGGACGGATGGTGTTGCCCTGGCTGTCCACCGGGACGAGCCCGTTCTGCTGAGCGGACACGCCGATGGCCTGGACGCCCTCCAGGAGGCCGCCGCCCGCGGCCTCGCCCAGGGAGAGCAGCCAGGCCTGCGGGTCGACGTCCGAGGGCCGGGAGCCCTCCGCCGCGCCGTCCAACGGATGCGGGGCATACCCCTGCCGGAGTACGGCTCCGCTGTCCGCGTCGCAGACGACGATGCGTGTGAAATCGGGCGAACTGTCCAGCCCGGCGACTATCCCCATGGCGGAAATTCTGCCGTATCGCTGCGCTGGCTTGGGCCGTGGGCGTCGTTGGGGTGCCCGTTGTCCTTCGTCTGCGGCGCCGTCGGGGCTGGTCGCGCAGTTCCCCGCGCCCCTTCAGGTGGGACGGCTGGACCTGCTCCGAAGGACTGGCGCTAGGTGTTGCTCGTGCCCCAGTCGTCCTCTGTGCGGGTGCCGTTCGCGTTGCGTTCGCGCAGCGAGCGGACCCGCTCGGAGACCGAGTCGGGGACCCGGTCACCGACCTTCTCGCTCACCACGTGGAACGCCTTCCCGGCGAACTGACGGCCCTGCAGGGCCGCCGATTCGGCGGTGTTGCGCACCGCCGGGTTCTGCGAGACCTGCCGGGCGGTCTTCCTCAGTTGCTCGTAGCGCTCGCGCCCGGCGCGTGTGCCGAGCACGTATCCCAGAGCCAGTCCGACGACGAACGTGAGCCGGTAGCGCATGGGGCCACCCTTCCTCTTGTGAGTCGGTCCTTTGCGACGGCGTCGGTCGCAGGCGGGTTACCGATTGGCGAAGCACCCCCCTGCTTGCGCTAATGTATGTGTCGCAGCGAGCGCACGCCCTCTGGCGAATACCCAGGGAGCTACGTTCGATGCAGACGAGGCAATCCCCTGTAGCTCAATTGGCAGAGCAGCCGGCTGTTAACCGGCAGGTTACTGGTTCGAGTCCAGTCGGGGGAGCTTCGATCTTCCGTAGCTCAATTGGCAGAGCAGCCGGCTGTTAACCGGCAGGTTACTGGTTCGAGTCCAGTCGGGAGAGCAGTGCGAACGAGGACCCCATGGACCCCATCGGGGTCCTTTTTCATGGCCGTGGGAACCGCTGCGCCCCAGGTGAGGTCCTAGAGGGCAGGCGAAGTCGACCATCCGAAGCAGGAGATCGTATGAGCGGCTATGCTGCGGCAGACGGCGCGCACACATGTGCGCGACGCGCCGTAATGGGGCGGTAGCTCAGCCGGTTAGAGCAGCGGACTCATAATCCGCCGGCCGTGGGTTCGAGTCCCACCCGCCCCACCACGCGCTACGCGGGAAGAATCGATCTGACCAGCAACTTCGCTGACAGGTCGGGCAAGTTGGGGGATCTTGGCGGCCCGGTTGATCATGGACTCATGATCCTGAGGCCGCATCGAGGCCAGAGGTCAAGCGGCGACGCGCATTCCCTCATCCGGGCCATCCTTGCCGGCGTCGAGGCCACTTGCCGGGGCCTTGCGCGACCCCCCGGGGCTTCGAGCGCCCGCCCTGCTCCGGATCTTGCTTCCGGGGCCGAGGCGCGAGCAGGCGGATCGGCAGGAGGCCGGAGAGCTCGACGAGCCGGTTCACCCGACGACTTGTCCGGTCGGGGCGCAGGGACTCGCCGCCCACAGCGCGTTCGTCCGAGCGTCGACTGTGAGGCTGCGCACACCGTCCTGCTTCCTCCCGTGTACCCGCGGTACCCGCTCCGCCGGGTGACCAGAGCCATTCCGGAACGCGGGACGCGGCCTCGCCCCGGTCCGCAGCTCTCAGACAGGGCAGCGGACCAGGGCGGGACGGTGAGGGTATCCGCGCTGCTTTCCTGCTCCGGCGGACAGCGATGCTGCCGCGGCCTACGTGCGGCGCCGTCCCAGCAGAAGAACGATGCCGCCGAGTGCTGCCGCCACCGCACCCACCACGATCAGTACGATGCTCGCCCGTTCTCCGGTCGCCTTGGCGATTCCGAAGCCGATGGCGACGACTGCCAGCAGCACTACCACCGCAGCGAACTGTTTCCTGCGTTCAGGGCTCATCAGAAGGCCGCGCTGAAGAACTCGTACGAGGCCCCTACGGCGCCGATCGTAGTTCCCCCGGCAACGATCGCTGGGGCACATCCGACTACGGTCACGCACGCCGGAGCGGCGGCCACAGTGGCGATACCAGAGCCCACAGCCACGAGGGCAGACCCGACGCCTCCGAGAAACGCACCCACACTGAACAGCCCATTGGGGTCGATGCGGTTGACGGGGTCGCCTTCGGCGTAGAGGTAGGGGTTCTTTTCCTGGCCGGAGGGGTCTTGTTGGGTGAAGCGGCCGATGTCGGGGTCGTAGTGGCGGGCGCCGAGGTGGTACATGCCGGTGGGGTCCTGGTGACCGCCGGCGAACCGGTAGGGCTGGGAGACTCCGGCTTTTTCGGTGGATTCGGCGCGGGTGACGCCGCGGGGGCTGTACGAGTACGTGTTCACCTTCGTGCCGGACTCGTCGGCGAGGCCGACGACGGAGCCGAGGGCGTCGGTGAGGTAGTAGTACGCCTTGCCGTCACGGGTCATGGAGTTGAGCGTGCCCTCGGCTTCGCGAACGAATCCCGTGTCCGCGCCGGCGGTTGTTTCCGCGGCCAGACCGAGGGGGCCGGGGTGGAAGTAGGTGTCGCCCAGGCGGTGGCGTTCGCTGGAGTCGGTGGAGCCGTACTCACCGGGGTAGGTCTTGCCGGCGACGGTGACGGAGGTCAGCTGGGAGAAGTCCGACCACGTCTCGGACGTACGCGTGCCCTCGGGGGTGGAGGCGCCGGCGGTCTCGTTGCCGGCCTGGTCGTAGGACCAGTTCGTCGTGGAGCCGTTCTTGGAGGTGAGCTGTTGGGCGTCGTTGTAGGTGTAGAGGGTGCCGCGGGGGCAGCCCTTGTCGACGCCCTGGGAGGTGAGGTTGCCGGCGAGGTCGTAGCAGTACTGCCAGGAGGAGTTGAGGGTGGCGCCCTTCTTCTCCTCCGCGTAGGAGAAGCGGCCGGCCTTGTCGTACTCGTAGGTGGTCTTCATCCCGGACACTGCGTCGGTGGAGGTGCGGATCTTCGCCCCGTCCGCGGTCTTGCCGGCGTCGTCGGTGTACGCGTACGTGTAGGCGAGGCTGACCAGGGTGCCCTTGGACGAGGTGGTCCTGACGCTTTCGGGGCGCCCGGACTTGTCGGGCTTGACCGTCTGGACGGTGCCGCCGGGGTAGGCGGTCTCGGTGCGCACGTCGTTCTCGTTGTGCTTGTAGGTGGTCGAGCGGCCCTGGGGGTCCTTGAGGGACTTGAGGCGGTTGGCCTCGTCCCAGGTGTAGTCGACGGTGCCCTGCGGGTCGGTGTAGGTGTCGACGTTGCCGGCCGCCGTGTACGCCAGCACGGTCTGGGAGCCGTCCTGCAGGGTGCGGACCGTCTCGCGGGACAGCGGGTCGAAGTCGTACTTGATGGTGCCGATGTCGTCGGTGCGCTGC
The DNA here is from genome assembly GCF_003024195.1 of Streptomyces dioscori. GTDB lineage: Bacteria > Actinomycetota > Actinomycetes > Streptomycetales > Streptomycetaceae > Streptomyces > Streptomyces dioscori. Next base: position 443,183 of record NZ_KZ679045.1, on the reverse strand, counting down.
TTGAGGTTGCCGTCACCGTCGTAGGTGTAGGTGACGGTCGTGTTGGTGGTGGAGACCTGCTTGACGCGGTCTCGGTGGTCGTAGGTGTAGACGCTCTTGATGCCGCGGCCGTCGGTCGTCGTCTCGGTGCGGCCGAGCGCGTCATAGGTGTGGACGATCGGGTTCGCGTTCAGCGGCGCGGGCGGGGTGACCTTGGTGAGGTTGCCCTTGGTGTCGTAGGCGAAGGCGGTGGTGACCGATTTCGCGGCGGTCATCTTGGTGACGGCCTTGCAGGTCTGGCCCTCGAAGCCGCCGCAGGTTGGGGTGGCGGGGTTGTAGTCGAAGGACCGGGTGCCGCCGCCGGTGCCCTGGACCGCGACCGACTTGGTGTTGCCGGCCGCGTCGTAGGTGTACTTGCTCTCCTCGCCGTCCATGCTCTTGGAGCTGTCGGGCAGGTCGGCGCCCGCGACGGTCCGGTAGCCGGCCGTCGCGTTGCCGCCGGTGGGCAGGGTCACGGAGGTGGCGTTGTTACGGGCGTCCCACCCGTACGCCGTGACGTTGCCGCCGGATCCGCCGACGCCCATCGCGTCCTCGGCCGTGGCGACGTTCTTGTTGGCGTCGTAGGTCTTGGACCGCTTGTGGTTCAGCGGGTCCACGACGTTCTCGACCGTGCCGTCGGCCTTGTGCGTGTACTTCGTCGCGTGGGATTCGGGATCGGTGACCGTCGTGATCCCCGCGGCCTTCGGGTCGGAGGCGCTGTAGGTGTAGCGGTAGGTGGGGCCGGTGTGGCCGGAGCCGTCGAAGGCGGTGGCGCGCAGCATGCTGGTGACGCGGTTGGCGGCGTCGTAGGTGAAGACGGTGACGCGTTTTTCGGGGGTGGTGATCTTGGTGAGGCGGCGGGAGGAGTCGTACTCGAAGTCGGTGGCCTTGCCCTCGGTGTCCGTCGTCCTGCTGAGATCGCCGGCGGGGTTGAGGTCGAAGACCGCGGTGCGGCCGGTGTGGTCCTTGGCCTGCCACTGCGAGGCATCCGTCTTCAGCAGGTCGACGGAGCGGCCGGAGCGGGTCTCGGTGAGCTTGAAGCCCTTGTGCTCGGTGCCCTCGTCGTGCTGGTCGACGGTGATGACGCCCTTGTTCTTGTCCGTGACCCTGGTCAGTGTGCCGTTCGCGTTGTAGGTGTCCTTCGACCCCGACTTGCGGTCGGTCAGGGTGAGGGTGCCGTCCGCGTTCTTCCGCAGGTCCTTCGACAGACCCGCGGGGGTCTTGTACGTTCCGTCGGCGTTGTCGGTGAACGTCCAGGACGCCCCGGTGGAGTCGTAGAGCACGATGTCGTCGGCGTTGATCTGCGCGTACCGCTCGTACGTCTGCCACCAGCGCTGGGAGACCTTGCCCCAGGGGGTGTCCAGCGAGTTGTAGGTGCGGGCGAGCTGCAGCTTCTGCCCGGCCCCGGCGACGTCGAAGTCGGTGGCGGCCAGCATCAGGTTGCCGGTGGAGTAGTCGATGCGCGCCACCAGGGAGTCGGTGACACGGAAGTCCGTGATCTGATGCCAGGACACATCGCCCTGCCCTTCGGGCACATAGGCCGCGGCAGCGGCCCGAGCGGTGTCGCCTGCCGCGCCGGAGCGTGCGCCCTTGCCGGTGGGCGAGGTCGCGCGCTCCTTCTGCGCCTTGCGCCAGGCCTCTCGCTCCGGCGACAGGGGCGCCTCGGCCACCGGCTCGGCCGGCTTCGTCTCGCCGACCTTCACCGCCGGCATGGTCGCCTTGCCGGCCTCTTTGCCCCATACGGAGACCGGGTCGGGACTTGTCGGCTCAGCGGCCGGTGCCGCCAGGGCCGGCACGGCGCCCGCGGCGAGCGACAGCGCCGCCAAGGCCGCCACGAGACTGTGTCTCGCCCGGAAATGGGCATGACTGTGCGCACGTGAATGCGACATTTCCCCCCCCCAGGGAAAAGTAGGCCCAGTGACCCCTTCGGTCACTGGGTGCACGCAGCATTCATCACAAAGGCACCGAACGGGCGGCCGTTCCCCCGAACGAATTTTCCATGCACCGAAGACCGGCCAGAAGGTGACTCGGTCTCAGACACGAGTTCACTTGGGGGGAGGGCTGACTGACCGTAATGTCGGCCGCCTGTGACCAGCAGCGAGAGGCTGACGTGAGCCAGTACTACGACCTGGGCGACCGAACCCTGTGGAACCCGTCCAACGGGGCGTCCCGTCTGTTCATGAACCAGATCACCGTCTATCAAGCCGAAGTGAGCCTGCCGTCCGGCATCGGACCCATGGAGGCTGATGAGTGCCAGATCGACCCCATCGCCTTCGCGGCGTTCGTCGACGCCCTGCTCGCCTGGCACAGCGGAACCAGACACGCCGTCATGGCCACACTGTCCGAGGGGTTCGTTGCCACGGTGCTGGCCTTGGCCGAGGCAGCGAACATCGAGGTGGACTGGCAGGCGGCCGAGCGCGCCGAGAGCGATTACCTCAAGACGGCTTCGGACCCCCATGCGCAGAAGTGGACGGCCGCGCTGCGGGAGAAGTCACGGGGTCTCGTCCGGCACATGGGGCCCTGAGCTTCATCTGCCCCCCGGAGGGCGAGGGCGGGGTCAAAGCCGGGATGGTGCATCTGATCCCGCGGCGGCGCGGACAAGCACGGTTCATGCGGGAGGCGCACGCCCTGTCGGCCCGCACATGGACCGGATGGACGGGCGGGCGGACGGCCCGGCGGGGCCGGCTCACCCCTCACGCTGGGCAGGGAGCGGGTACGTCGACCCCGTCCAGGTAGAGAGCCCTCTGCGCGTCGGTCGGTTCCCCGCCCGCGAGGCGGCACAGGTCTTTGCGCCAGTCGGCGGGCGAGATGTTCCACAGGCCGAGGTTCCCGTCCGGGCGGATGGTCGCGACCCGTCTGCCCGCCTCCACCAAGGCAAGATCGGTCAGTTGACCTCGTAGAACACTGGCTATCGGCTCCTTCCACGAGCCGATCAGTCGTCCCGTGGCGAGGTCCCAGAGGAGTAGCTGATTATGGCTGTCGGTTTCGTCCGCGCCTTGCCTGACGCTGTCCGTGTGCTGCACGACGAGCCCCTGTTCGCGGGCGACGACGTACTCGCTCATGCCGCTCACCGTGTTGCCGCCCGCCAGTGGCTGGTGACGGTCGGGTGTGGATCGGCGGACGATCTCGCCTTTGTCCTCGGAGTCTCCCAGGACCAGATACTCACCGTCGTCGCTCACGGCGAGCCTGCTCAGACCGCCGTTCGTCCGCGTGCGCCACAGAACCTTCGGGGCCCGCGAGCCGTCGCAGCGCCACACGGTGACGGTCATGTCGCTCTCCGGCCCGTCGGTATCGGTGCCGCTCGGGGTGGCGACGGCGAAGTAGCGGCCATTGACCGCCGTCTCCGGAAGGCTGGAAGAAGTGGACAGGACGCGCCGTCCGTCCGCCCACACCGCCGACACCGTCGACGGGCCGCTGTTCAGCGAACCGGCCCTGCTGCGCTTGTCGATGATCCGGAATCCTCCGAATTGCCGGACAAGCAGCCAACGGCCGTCGGAGCTTGCGGTCAGCGATGTGTAGGGAAGGTCGGTCTGCGCTTCCCTCGACCGGATACCCGCTGGAACGTCGGCCAGCTTTGCCTCCTGCGTCAGCGACGACTGGACTGCGTCGCCCACGTCGCTGGTGGACAGGACCACTGAACCGTCGGCGTTCATCGCGATGTCCGCGACCGAGTTGGAGTGTCGGGCGAGGGGCTGTTCGACGGAGAGATCGGAGGCGAGGCCGACCATCAGTAGTGGGACACCACGCCGGAGGCCTGGATCGAGGAGGCTTGTCGAACGGCCGGGCGGGATCTGTCACCGGCCGAGTGGGAGCGGTACGTCGGTACGACGGCCCCTGACGACCTGCGCTGCGAACGCAGATAGGGGCTGTCCGCGACTGCGTCTGCGGAAGTCTGCCGGGCCTGCCGTGGAGTGCGCACTCCGAGACCCGTCCGGCCACGCGTGGTCAACGTGGTCGACGGTCAGAGAGGGGCCTGCCATGTCGTTGTGCTTTCCTCCTCGGCCGGGGTGCCGTTGTCCGTGACCGTCAGGTGTACCGCTGGGCGGCCGTCCGGGAGGCTTGCCGTTGCGTCGATCGTGACCGCGATGCGGGTCGTGCCGGCGCGGCGTGACGCTTTCGCGAGGGCGTCACGCAGGGCCGTGAGGAGATGGCCGGCCACCGTGTCCGGGACGCGGGTGTCGACCGGCCCCGTGAACTGGACCGACGGCTGGACGCCGAGAGCCGCCGCGGCGCCCGCCGTCTCGCGGAGCACCTTGCCCCGGAAGCTGGTCGGGGCGTCCGCGGGCGGCTGCTGGAGGGCGAAGATCGCCGTACGGACCTCCTGGACGGTGGACCTGAGTTCGTCGAGGGCCCGGCCGATCGTCGCGTGGACCTCCGCCTCCCGCTCCTCCGCGGCCGCGCGGCGCTGCGTCGACTCCAGCATCATGCCGGTGGCGAAGAGCCGCTGGACGACCAGGTCGTGCAGGTCGCGGGCGATCCGGTCGCGGTCCTCGAAGACCGCCAGCCGCTCCCGGCGCTGCCGCGCGTCCGCCAGCACCAGCGCCAGCGCGGCCTGCGAGGCGAACTGCGTGGCCAGCAGTTTCTCCGCCGGGCTGTACGGGGGATCACCGCGCCGGCGCGGGAGGGCGAGGGTGCCGATGAGCCGGCCCCCGGCCTGGAGCGGCAGCATCATGCTCGGCCCGAACCGGACCCGAACGGGGGTCGTCATACGTACGTCGGTCGCCGAGTCCTCCAGGAACACCGGCTCGCCGCCGAGGAGTTGCTCCAGGACCGCGCTGCCCGGCGCGATGGTCGTGCCGATCAGGCCGTCCCGGCCGGCCGGTGCCGACGCCGTGACGATCTCCATGCCGCCCTCGTCCGTGGGCTGGAGGATCACCCCGGCCGACGCGTCGGCGAGGACGCGGGCGCGCTCGGCGACCGTCATCAGCGCGTCGGCCGCCGTCTCGCCGGTGAGCAGCGCCGTCGTCACGGCCGCCGCCCCTTCGATCCAGCGTTCCCGCTGACGGGCCGTCTCGTACAGGCGGGCGTTGCCGATCGCGATGCCCGCCTGAGCGGCCAGCAGCCGTACCAGCTGCTCGTCCTCGGCGGTGAAGGGGCCGCCGCGCTTCTCGGTGAGGTAGAGGTTGCCGTACACCTCGTCCTGTACGAGCAGGGGTACGCCGAGGAAGCTGCGCATCTCCGGGTGTCCGGGCGGGATGCCGCACGCGCGCGGGTCGGTGGTCAGGTCGGTGAGCCGCAGCGGCGCGGCCTCGTGGACGAGTGCGCCGAGCAGGCCCCGGCGTCCGCTGGGCGGATGCCCGATGCGGGCCCGTTCGGCCTCCGGCAGTCCGGCCGTGCAGAACTCCGCCAGGCCGTTGTCGCCGGGCGCGAGCACGCCAAGCGCCGCGTACCGGGCGCCGGTCAGCGCCGCCGCGTTCTCCACGATGCGCTGGAGCGTGGCGCGCAGTTCGAGATCGCTGCCGACGCCGAGGACGGCTTCGAGGAGACGGGGGAGGGGGAGGAGGGGGAGCCCTTGAGAGGGGGGCTCCGGGGAAGAGGGCTCCGCGGGGCTCGCGGGGCTCGGGGGGTTCGGGGGAGTCGTGGGGTTCGGGGGGTTCGTGGGCGTGGATTCCGTCATGGGTGTCGCTGTGGTGGCGGCTCGGGGGGGTATGGGCTTGTGGGCGCGTGCGGCTTTTCAGCCGGCCGTCGGGTCGAGGACCAGGGGCTCGATCCGGCCCTCCAGCATCGCGCCCAGGCCGAGGACCGCGCACACGTCGGGCCGTTCGGCGATGTGCACCGGCATGCCCGTCGCCTGCCGCAGCATCTGGTCGAGGCCGGGCAGCAGCGCGCTGCCGCCGACCATCATGATCCCGCGGTCCACTAGGTCGGCCACCAGGTCCGGCGGGCACACGCGCAGCACCTTGCCGATGCCGTCGAGCACGGCGGTCAGCGGGGTCTGGATGGCGTCGCGCACGGCGGCCGTGTCGACCTGAACGGAACGGGCGAGGCCGGTGGCCACGTCCCGGCCGTGGATCTCGGTGGACGTCGGCCCCTGTGAGGTGAGCCCGTTCCCGGAGAGGGCGAGCTGCAGGGGGCGTACGGACTGCGAGGGGAGCATCAACTCGTGGTGGTGGCGCAGGTGCTGGACGATCGCGTGGTCGATGGCCTCGCCGCCCACGGGGATGCGTTCGGCGGTGACGATCGAGCCCAGCGACAGTACGGCGACCTGGGTGGCGGCGGCCCCGCACACCATGATCATGGTGGCCTCGGGGCGTTCCACGGGCAGCCCGCAGCCGACACCTGCGGCGATGAGCGTGTCGACCAGTTCGACGCGGCGCGCGCCGAGACCGACGAGTGTCTCCATGGTCGCCCGCTGGGCCAGCGGGTCGGAGTCGTGCGGGGTGCAGGCGGCGGCCCGCAGCCGGGGCTTGCGGCGCAGGGTGCGGCGGACCTTGTCGCCGAGGAGCTGGCGCAGCATGCGCTGGGCCATCTCGATGTCGACGACCGTGCCGCCGGAGACGGGGCGTACGACGCGGATGTAGTGGGGGGTACGGCCCGTCATCTTCTCGGCGAACTCGCCGACCGCGATCAGGGCGCCGGTCCTGGTGTTCACCGCGGCGACGCTGGGCTGGTCGACGATCAGCCCGGCGCCCTTCACGTAGACACGCGTTCTCGCCGCTCCGAGGTCGACGGCGAAATGGCAGCGGCGCAACTGCTCCAGGCTGGCGGTCATGGCAGGTCCTCCCGAGAGCACAGACCGTGGGACTCCACCGGACGGCGGTCCTCCTTCGCATCGTGCGCGAACTGACGGGGTGTCGCCTTTCGGGGTGGGCCGGGCGGGGTGCGGCTGGACGGGTGGTCTTCGTAGGGGCTCAGGTGTTGGGGAGGGACCGGAGGAGGGGGGCCCACGAGGCCGTCGTCACCTCGCAGCCCGCGCGCACCAGGCGCTGCCGGTGCCCCTCGGAACGGGTGTAGCCGAGGAAGCGCAGACCGGCTGCCTGCGCCGCGGTCGCTTCGGCGACCGACGAGCCGACCAGCACGGCGTCCTTCGCCGGTACGCCGAGATGGTCCAGGGCGCGCAGGAGGCTGTCGGGGTTCGGCATCAGCAGGGTCAGGTCGTCCGCGCGGCCGTGCACTCCGCCGGTCACCAGGCCGGTCAGCCGGCCGTGGGAGTGCAGGTACTTCCAGACGGCACTGGGCGCGTTGTCCGCGACGACCGCGGTGCGCCGCCCGAGCGAGCTGAGCGTGGTGATCAGGGCGTCCGAGAACGGGGTGGACGCCGCGGTCGACACGGCCCGCTCCTCGATCCGGTTGAGCCGGCGGCGCAGATCCGCGCCCAGCGGATGGTCCGCGAAGGCGCGCAGCAGGTCGAGGGGGTTGGAGCGTCCCTCCAGCGGCTGCGCGGGCCCGCCCCGGGGGGAGAGCGGCTCGCCTCGCAGCGCGGCCCCGGGGTCCCGCAGCTCGGCGAGAAGCGCGGCGAGCTCCCTGGTGGCCTGCTTCTCGGCGTCACTCGTATAGAGACGGACGAGGGGGCCGTCGAAGCCGAGGAGTACGCAGGGGCTCTCCAGCAGGGCCGCGGCGGGGTCTACCGGACGCCGGGCGGCAGCCCGCCGGGTGCGTGCGGGTTGCCGGGCGGGCGCGGCGGGGGTGGTCGCGGCGCCCCGAGTGGTCTCCGGCCGGCGCGGGGACTCCGCTTCCCGAGTGGTCCCGGACCGGTCGGCGGACCCGGACTGCCGAACGGTCTCGGACGCGGAGGCGGTCTCGGGCGCAGAGCCGGTCTCGGCCGCGGAGGCCGGCTCGGCCGGCGAGGCGGCGTCGGGCGGTGACGTGGTCCCGGGTGGAGGCGACGCCTCCGGTTGGTGGGTGAGGTGCGGGTTCGGGCGGGAGGCGGTGGAGGCCGAGTTCGGTTCACCCTCCGGGGTCAGGCGGATCGCGCATGCCACCGAGAGGCCCGGTACCGGCCACCTGCGCAGGCCGTTGTGCAGTGCGTGCTGTGCCGCGCCCGCGCGGCGGAGCGGATGGCGGCGCGTGATGCGGCGCGCCTCCCGCAGCAGGTGTTCCAGGAGGCGTTCGGACACGTTGACGGTCTCGCCGTGCACGAAGGCCACCGGGTCCTCGACATGCCAGGACAACTCGACGGCCGCGGCGAAGGCACCCCCGCCGGAGCTGGGCAGCGACAACTCGTGGACGGCCCGCTGCGTGGTGAGGTCGACCTCGTAGTACGTGAGGCGGGGCCCCGAGGTGGGCGTGCCCGCGAACCCGTCGGGGTCGAAGAGGGCGAGTGCGCCGTCGGGCGGCTGGAACACCACGGCCGTGCGCCCGGGTTCGGGGAGGGGGATCGACATCCGGCGGCGGGTGCTGAACGGGCCGCGTACCAGGTCGCGCTGTTCGGGCGGCGGATCCGGGACGCGGTCCGGGATCTCCAGACGGCAGGACCAGGCGAGCGGCGGCCCCTCGCCCGCTCCGGCGCCCAGGGGCCGGAAGTGGACCGGGCCCACCGGCACGTCACCGCTCGTCAGCTCCTCGTAGAGGACGGGGGAGACGACCACGGCGATGTCCGACTGCTCCAGAGCGAGGGGCAGAGGGGTGGTACGGGGAGGGCGTGCGGTGTGCCAGAACGTCAGCCGGATCCTGGGCGGGTCCGGCACCTCCAGGAGTATGTCCGGCAGATCACGCAGGGTCGCGTTCAGTACGTGCAGTACGGATGCGCCGGGGGCGACGAGGACGAGGTAGCCGTTGTCGACGGCCTGCATGTCGTACTGGTCGGAGGTCAGACCGCTCAGCGAGAGCAGCCAGGCCATGGTGTGGGAGAGCGTGCTGTGGGCTCCCCGGTGGCCGCCGGATTCCGTGAACTCCATGGTGACGGTCGGCCGGCTGTCGTCGGGGGCGGCCCGCAGCTCGCGGTACAGCTCAAGGAGGGTGAGGTCCGGCTCGCCGAACTGCCGGTCCTGGAGCTCCTCGTACGCCTCGTACGAGTCGATGGCCTCGGCGATACGGCCCTGGCCCTTGAGAGCGAGCATGTGCAGGCGCCGGAAGTCCTCGCGTTCGGGGTGGTCGCGGAGCAGCTCGCCGAGATCGGCGGCCGCCTGCGCGAACCGGCCGAGTTCCAGGTCGAGTTCGGCGCGCGTGACGCAGAGGGTGAGGCGCAGGGCGCGCAGGCGTGTGCGGGTCGCCTCGGCGGCGGGCCCGGGAACCTCGTCGACAGGGTGGCCGCCCCACAGGTCGATCGCGTGCTGGACGGCGTCGCGGGCCTCGGTCGGCTCCCCGGCGTCCCGGAGGGACTTCGCTGTGGCGACGAGTACCTGGCAGCGGTTCACATCGATGGTGTGCGGAATCGCGTACAGGGCGTATCCGTCGGCGGTCGTGGCCACGACCCCGGGACCGAGGATGCTGCGCAGTCCCCTCGCGTACGTGGCCAGGAGGCGCCCGGCGCGCTGCGGAGGGCGCCGGCCCCACAGGCCGGCCGTCAGTTCGTCGTACGTCACCGTCCGGCCGTGCCGGAGAAGCAGCATGCTCAGCAGAGCCTGTTCCCGCGGGGAGCCGGCGGGCAGGGCCCGGCTTCCCTGGCTGATCCGTACGGGGCCCAGCAGCCGGTAGCGGTACTCGTCCGCGCTGACGGCGTCCAGCAGCCGGGAGAAGGACGGGGTCCGGAAAAGGTCCCGGCCGCGTCGCTGGGTCGCCAGGTCCGTGGAGACGAGAGGCCGGACGGCGTCGTCGAACTGCGACCGGAACTCGCCCGGAACCCCGCCGAGCTCACCGTGCGGCTCCCCCTCGGCCAACTCGCGCAGCAGGTGTCCGAGGTCCGCCAGATCTTTCGACTCGCCCCGCGTGCGGTCTGCTCCCGGCACGAAGGACGAGACCTTCACCGTGCCGTCCGGACGTAGCAGCAGGCAGTGAGGTGTGAGTCCGCCATGTGCGACGCCGTGTCCGTGCATCGCCTGCAGACCTTGCACGACCTGTTGCGCCAGGGGAGCGAGCAGGGTGAAGGGCAACTGGAAGCCGCCCTCGGCGGTGAGTTCCCCGACGGTGAGTCCTTCCACGACCTCCGTGACCAGGTAGCCGGCGCCGTCCTCGAAGCCGTAGTCGTACACGGCCGTCACCTGCGGATGCTCCACGCCCGCGAGGGCCCGCGCGGCCTCAAGGAAGCCCTGCCGCCGCTCCGGTGCCACGGTGTAGCGGTGCAGCGCGACCCGCCGGTCGTGCCGGGTGTCCTGGGCCTCCATGACGTGCTTGCCAGGCCCCGGACGGCGTACCGGCCGGTATCTGCCGAGCACGAGTCCCGCCGCGCTCTTCGAGACCGGCCCGCCCATCCGCCGTACCGACTCCTCCCGCACCGCGGCGAACGGTTCGCCCGCGGTCGGCTCGCCCGAGGGCCCCGTGCCTCCGCCGCGGCCTGGGGCGAGCACGCGGAACTCACCGGCCGACAGTCCGGCCCTCTCGTCGATCAACGCGCCGATCCGGGCCAGGAGTTCGGAGGTCCGGCCGTACGCGGAGCGCGGCAGGGTGCGCCGCAGCAACTCCCGTACGCCCGGCCGGAACACGTACGAACCGGCCGCCCCCGGGACCGCGACCAGCGCGCCGCTGAGAATCACCTCGGCCAGGTGCTGTGGCCGCGGGTTCTTCTCGACCGCCGCCTGCACCAGCCGCATGACCGGCAACTCCACCGGCCCCACCGCGAGATGACCGGCCAGCCGGAAGGCCTGCGGCGAGGCGAGGGAGCGGAACCGCAGCAGCAGCTCCTCGGGGGAGAGCCGCTCGACATCGCTGCGGCCCCGCTCGTCGACCGGCGCGGCCGGCGGTCCGGCACCCAACAGGCCCACGGAGCCCGGGAGTCGGCCGCCGCCCGCCACCAGTGACGACCAGTTCGCCAGCCAGGGAGCGGAGGCTTCGAGTACGGGTATGGGGAGGATGCCGGGTGGCAGGCCCCCAAGCGCGTACGAGTCCAACGCGTACGAATCCACGTCGTACGCCGAGTTGGGCGCCGCCGGTCCCGGCGCGGTGATCCGCGCGGTCGTGGCCGGCAGCGCGGTGGTGCGCCACAGGCGTTCCGGCAGCGGCTGGACCAGGGCGACCGGCATCCGGGCCGACCAGCGGCGCAGGGTGCCGTACCAGCGGGTGCCTGCCGGGCCGTCCCGCCACTGCGGGCCCATGCAGTCGCTGAGGAGGAGGGTGACCGTGCGGCCGTCGGCGAACGACTCCTGCGAGCCGGGACGGCGTACCGTGCCGTCGGCCTCCAGCCGGTGCAGTTCCACCGTACGGAAGATGCCCGACTGGGCGAGTGCCGCGTGCAGTTCGCGCACGAGCGGACGCCAGACGGGCATCGTCGGGCCGGTGTCGTGCACGAGGTGCAGCGTCAGCCAGCGCTCGGTCATGGGCCGCAGCACGGGCAGCCACCACTGGGGCGCGGCTCCGAGCCGGGCGATCCGGTGGGCGGTCGCCGCCTCGTCCAGCTCCTGGCCGACCGGGGCGGGGACGCTTCGCTTGAGGGGGCGGAGGGCTCGCTGGAGTCTGAGGGGGTGGGGGAGCATCGGGGGTGCGGGGGCCAGGAGGGACGTGTACGGGCCGTTCGGAGGCGGGGCCTCCTCCGGGCGTCCGTCCCGGCGCGGGCCCTGCGGGGCGGCTGCGGGAGTGTGCCTGCCCGGCAGGCGGAGGGGGACGCGGGTGCCCGGTGGGTCCGGTGGGTCCGGTGGGTCCGGTGGTTCTGGGGTGGTGTGGGGTGAGGGGGCGGGTGCGGGTTCGTCGTGGCTGGTCGCGCCGTTCCCCGCGCCCCTTGGGTGGGTGGGGGTGGCGGGAGTGGGGAGGTGCGGGCCGTCCGTGGTGAGGGAGGGCGTGGGTCCGGGGGGCGGCATGTGGGCTGCCAGCCAGAGGAGTTCGGCCAGTTCCACGGCGGTCGGTTGCGGGGCGCCGGATGCCTGGGCCAGTACGCCGGCGAGGAACGCGGCGCCCGCGCTCCCGCCTCCGCCCGCGCCTTCGCCCGGGTTCGCATCCGCGCCCGCGTCAGCGCCCGCGTCCGCGCCCGGGTTCGCGTCCGGGTCAGAACGCATCTGGTTCCTCTGCCGTGCGGCTCAGGTACGGCATCAGCTGTTCGGCCAGTTCGTCGCGGGATGATGCGTCGAGGCCCGCCACGCCTGTGAGGTAGATCGCGTTGAGCAGCTGGTCCGTGGCGAGTTCGCCCTCGGTCCCGCGGGACAGGAAGCGTTCGATCAGGTCGCGGGCGTACGCGTCGGGCTCCCCCAGGTGGGCGCGGACGATGTGCTCCAGGTGCGCGGCGCGGGGCTGGTGGAGTTCGAGGCGGACACACCGGCGGAGGAAGGCGGGCGGGAACTCGCGCTCGCCGTTGCTGGTGAGGACCACGAAGGGGAAGGCCCGGCAGCGGACCCGGCCGCGCGCGACCCCGACCCGTTCGTCCGTGCCGTCGATCATGACCTCGGCCGTGGGGGTGTGCCGGGCGGAGCGCACCAGCTCGGGGATCTCGTACTGGCCCTCCTCCAGGATGTTGAGGAGATCGTTCGGCAGGTCCAGGTCGCTCTTGTCGATCTCGTCGATCAGCAGGGCCCGCGGCCGGCCGTACGGGAGGAGTGCCGTGCCGAGCGGGCCGAGCCGCAGATGGTCCTGCAGCTCGCTGTCCTTCAGCCCGTTGTCCGTCAGCCCGTTGTCCTTCGGGAGTGCGGGGTCGGGCGGGGCCTCGCCGCCGGGGCGGACGTCGCGTGCTGCCGCGTACAGGCGGGACAGCGGGTCGTACTGGTAGAGCCCGTCGTGCAGCGTGGTGCGGCTGGTGACGTTCCAGCGCAGCACGGGTCCGAGCCGCAGCTCCCTCGCGACGGCGTACGCCAGGCTCGACTTGCCGCTGCCCGGCGGGCCCGTCACCAACAGGGGGCGGCGCAGATAGAGCGCCGCGTTGACGAGCTGGACGGCGCGGTCCGTGGCGCGGTACGTGCGGGCGCGGTGCCGGCGGTCCGGGGACGTGGCCGAGGCGTCGTCGTCCTCGGCGGGCGTCGCCAGCTCCGGGCCGCCGTCGAAGTCACGCCAGGGCGGCGGCGCGGGCAGCTCGGCGATGCCGTCGTGGGGCTCGCTCGCACCCGTGTAGACGGGCCACAGGGACATGGTCTCTCCGAACGTGTTCCGGTATGCGGTTCTGGCTTCGGTGCTCTGTCCGGCAGGGTCTAGCCGACCGGGTTGTGCAGGTAGCCGGCGGGATCAGGCAGGCATTCGGGGTCCTCCCACAGCAGGGCCAGGTCGTACGCCCAATGCGGCTCCGGGGCGTCGGAGGCGTACGCCGTTTCGCGCAGCTCATGGATGTGGCGGGGCAGTTCGCGGGGCGGCAGGTTCGACAGATGTGCGGCGAGGCGGTCCAGGAACTCCGAGCCCCGGCAGTCGGCCGTCTCCCCGCACCGGTGCTCGCCCCGGCAGCCGGTGCGCGGCCACAGCATCACCGGTACCGCCGCGTTCAGGCTCGCCTGGAACAGCCGCCGGACCCGGTCCGCGCGCGGCGGCGTCGCGAAACCCACCATGTCGGCGTCGCGGCGCAGCCCGATGGTCAGCTTCACCTGGTCCTGGCCGACCGACCAGCAGTCGATCCGGTGCAGCCGTGCCGTCGGCAGGGCATCCAGGTGCTGCCACTTCTGCCGGAGCTTGTGCTGCAGGCCGCCGCTGCGCCGACGCTCCAGGTCCATCACGACGAGCGGTGCGAAGGAGCCGAGCGGGCTGTCGTCGTCCGCGCTGCGCTGCCAGTGCGCCACGTCCGTGTTGAGCCAGCGGCGCGGCAGCACGAACGCGATCAACTCACGTGCGCCCAACTCCAGTTCGCGGTAGGCCTCGTCGATCCGCTCCAGTGTGTAGGGGCGTACGCGGTCGACGGGGAGGCGGCGCGAGCCCACGACCCTTCGGTGTCTTCCGTTGTACGCGGACACCTCCACGAGGAAGGCTCCGTCGCCGGAGCCGCTGGGGGCGATCTCCACGAGGATCGGGGACCAGGAGTGGGCGGGTCCCGCGGTCCCTGCGGGGGCGGGGGCGGGGGCGTGCGCGTGCGGGGCGGGGTGGTGGGGCTGTGGGGTTGCGGGCCAGGCGCGTAGGGCTGTGCGGGTGGGGGTGTCGTCGACGAAGTCGGCCAGGCGGGTGGTGAAGCGGGTGACTGCTTCCGGGTCCTGTACCTCGGAGAGGAGGTACCAGGCCGCGTCCCAGAGGGAGGTGAAGCCGTGCGGCGGGAGTGGGGGGCCGAGGGGGCCCACGGCGTCCTGGTACAGGCGTTCAGGGGTGTGGGTGTTCTCCGTCTGCGGGTCGGTGGGGGCTGGTCGCGCAGTTCCCCGCGCCCCTGAGAAGCCTTGGGGGCAGCCCAGTTGTTCCAGGTGCTCCAGCAGGTGTCTCAGGGTTTCCTTTTGGTGCTGGTCGTAGGTCGGGGTGGGGATCAGGTCTGCCAGGCGGGGCCAGTAGCGGGCCATGATCTGGGTGGGGAGCATGCGGCCGTTGCGGATCTCGGGGCTGCGGGCGGCGGCCGAGACCATGCCCACGACCCGGCCGGTGTCCGCGAGGGTCACGGCGGCACCGCTGAACCCGGGCGCGAGCGGCTGCCCGTGCGCGGCCCACGACTCCAGCTGGACCCATTCACCGGCGATCAACTGCTGGGCGGTGGCCCGGTATTCGGCGAGCGTCCCCTCGTCGTACCGCTTGGGGAAGCCGTAGGCGAGGAGCCTGCGCGGGGGATCGCCGTACGCGTCGGTCGGTGTCGCGAACTCCGCGGGCTTCATCGGCACCGGCCGGTCCAGCTCCAGTACGGCCAGATCGCCCGGGTCGCTCTCGCGGCCGTCCCAGCCGCCGTGCGCGACGACCCGGGCGGGGACCTGCTCGTAGCCACCGTGCGCGAAGGACACCGCGACCGTCTCGGTGTCACTGCGCGCCACGACATGGGCGCAGGTCAGCACATGCTGCTCGGTGACGAGGAAGCCGGCACCGGTGTCCCGTCCGCAGCTGATTCTCGCGTGCCAGGAAGCGCTGCTCATGGGCGCGGGGTGGTCTCCGTGGGGGCGGGGGGAGCGGGGGCGGTCTCCGGGGGGCCGTCCGGCCTCTCGGGCGACCAGGAGAGCTTGACCACGAGGTGGCCCTCGACGGCACTCTTCGCGATCAGCGCGCCTGCCTCCGCCGTGAGTTTGACGCCGAACTCGATCTCCACGGAGTCGGGCTGCAGCGAACCGTCCCTGAAGACGCGGAGCGCGGCGCCGGCGGCGGCCCGTACCCCCTCCAGCGAGCCCTCGAAGGTGCGGGTCGCGGCGACCGTTCCGTCCCCGCGTGCCACCAGGCGGGAACCCGACTCGTCCTCGGCTCCCTCGACGACGACAAGGGCCCCGTCGTCCGTCTTGAACTCCACTAATCCGTCCATGGCACCGCACAACCCCCGTAGTCCGTCACTGGTGACCGCCTTCATTGTCACGGACGGTACTTGCCGCTGTCGCGGTTTCCACCGGTCGTTCACCGTTCCGCTGGCGGAAAACCGCCAGGGCAGCTTTCCGCCAGGTTCTGTCGACATCACCGAAACACCGGCCCCCCGACACTCTTCGCAGCACCCTGACACCGCGGCAGCGTCGAGAAGAGGGGCACCGATGATCAGAGGATCCGCCAGGCACGGGGTGACGCTCGCGTCGGCCGGACTCGTGCTCGCCCTGCTTCCGGCCGACGGGGCCGGGGCCGACGCGCAGGACACCGGTGACCGGCCCCGCACCCGCGCCGTGTCCGCCGCCCACACCGTCACCCTCGTCACCGGCGACCGGGTCACCGTCACCGAACTCGGCGGCGGCAGGCGGACGGTGAGTGTCGAGCGGGCGAAGGGGGCGACCGGCGCGGTCCGTACGCAGACGGCGAACGGCGCCCTGACCGTCGTACCGGACGAGGCGCTGCCGTATCTGCGGGCGGGCACCCTCGACCGGCGGCTGTTCGACGTGAGCGAGCTGATACGCCAGGGGCTCACCGACCGGAGGACGGCCGGGCTGCCGCTGATCGTCACGTACGGGAAGGGCGCGCGGGCGGTGACTCCGCGCGGGGCCGAGCGCACACGCGGGCTGCCGAGCATCCGCGGGGCCGCCGTCACGGCCGACAAGGGACGCACGTTCTGGCGGTCCCTCACCCGGCAGGACGGCATCGGCGAGGACGGGAGAGTCGAGGACGGCATCGACAAGGTCTGGCTCGACGGGCGGGTCCGGGCGGAGATGGCCGAAAGCAACGCCCAGATCGGTACGCCCGAGGCCTGGGAGGCGGGGCTGACCGGCAAGGGCGTCACCGTCGCGGTCCTGGACACGGGGGTGGACGTCGGCCATCCCGATCTCGCCGGACGGATCTCCGTGACGAAGAGTTTCATCGAGGGTGAAGAGGTGGCCGACCGCAACGGCCATGGCACGCACGTCACTTCGACCGTCGGCGGCAGCGGCGCCGCGTCCGCGGGCGAGGAGAGAGGCGTCGCACCCGGCGCCACGCTCGCCGTCGGCAAGGTGCTCGGCGACCAGGGCTCGGGCAGCGAGTCGCAGATCATCGCGGGCATGGAATGGGCCGCGCGGCACGTCGGCGCCACGGTCGTCTCCATGAGCCTCGGGTCGACGGAGCCCAGCGACGGCACCGACCCCATCGCCCAGGCCGTCGAGACCCTCACCGCGGAGACCGGCGCCCTCTTCGTCGTCGCCGCGGGCAACACCGGCGCCCCTTCGTCCATCGGCTCGCCCGGCGCCGCCGACTCCGCGCTGACCGTCGGCGCGGTCGACTCCGCGGACCGGCCCGCGTACTTCACGAGCGCGGGCCCCCGCCACGGCGACAACGCCCTCAAGCCCGACCTGTCCGCCCCCGGCGTCGACATCCTCGCCGCCCGCTCCCGGCTCTCCGCCGGCAGCGGTGACTACACCGCCATGAGCGGTACGTCGATGGCGACACCCCATGTCGCGGGCGTGGCCGCGCTCCTCGCCGAGCGGCACCCGGACTGGACCGGCGCACAGCTCAAGGACGCGCTCATGTCCACGTCGAAGCAACTCGACACGTCCGCCTATGTGTCGGGCGCCGGACGCGTGAGCGTGCCCGCGGCGGTGAAGGCCCGGATCACGGCCACCGGAAGCGCCGATCTGGGCCACTACCGCTGGCCCTACGAGTCGAACGAGCCGGTGACACGGACTCTCACGTACTCCAACACCGCCGATGAGCCGGCCGAGTTGCGGCTGTCCGTGTCCGGTGCGCCCGGCGGGGTCGCGACACTCGCCGATTCCACGCTGACCGTCCCCGCGCACGGGACCGCCACCACGACCGTGACCGGGGACGGCGGCAAGGCCCCGGTCGGCACCACCAGTGGGCGGATCGTGGCCTCGACGGCGGACGGCACGCCTGTCGCGCACACCGCCTTCGGGCTGGTCAAGGAGGAGGAGCGGTACACCCTCACCGTGCACGTCAAGGACCGGGAAGGCGACGCCACCGCGGCCGACTTCGTGGTGCAGCGGCTCGCCGAGGGCGTCGACCCGTTCCCCGAGCACGTCGGTGACACGGGCACGGTCGAACTGAGGCTCCCGCCGGGCGCGTACAGCCTGAACACCTTCCTCGACGTACGCGGCAGTCGTGGCGCCGACTCGCTCGGGCTCGGCTTCCTTTCGGCGCCCGAGATCGCACTCGACCGGGACCGCGAAGTCACGCTCGACGGACGCCGGTTGAGGGAGGTCGCGGCCCGCGTCGACCGGCGTACCGAGACCCGGCAGCTGCTCATGGAGTACGACCGGGCGGCGAACGGCGCGGACCTGTTCGGGGCCGTCCAGGTGCCGGTCGAGTACGACAGTGTCTTCGCGGCGCCCACGCCGAAGGTGACGCAGGGCAGCTTCGAGTACCGGACGGTGTGGCGGCTCGGGAAGCCGATGCTGGAGGTCAAGGGTGTCGGTGAGGCCGTGGTCCAGCCCGGAGGGACCTTGGTCGAGGGCCGCCGCAGGCTCCCGGTCGTCGACGTGGGCAGCGGCGACACGGGATCCGGGGCCGGCGGGTACGGCGGAAAGGACGTGCGGGGCAAGGCCGTGCTCGTCCGGATGAAGGAGGGGGCCGTGCCTTCGGAGATCGCGCAGGCGGCCCAGGACGCGGGCGCGAAGGCGCTGTTCGTGACGGACGACGTACCGGGCCGGCTCAACGCCTGGTTCGGCACCGACGACAACGCGGACCGCCCGATCCAGATCGCCACCCTCGACGCGGCGGACGCCGCGCGACTCCGTTCGGCGGGGCGCGCCGAGATGAACGGGACACGCAACACGCCCTACACGTACGACCTTTCGGAGGGACACCGGGGGGGCATCCCGGCGCGTGACCTCACCTACGAGCCGTCACACCGCCAACTCGCCGTGCTGGACACGAAGTTCCATGCGGCGAAGCCCGTCCCGGGCAGTGAGTTCCGGTACTCGCTCACCGATGACGCGTTCCCCGTCGGGATCGGCTTCCAGGAGCGGGCCGACTTCCCGGCCGGGCGGACCGACTACGTGTCCACCGGCCCCGGCCAGCTCTGGCACGAGTCCGTGAACGTGGGTGCGGGGGACCTGGAGGAGCGCAGCGGACTCGTCCGCTATCACGGGGGCACGCGGCAGGACCTCGACTGGTTCCGGCCGGTCTGGCACCCCTGGCTCGGCACCGGGCTCGGCTGGGGCCAGCAGCGCTCCGGCTCGACCCTGCAGTTCAACGTCCCCGGCTGGGGCGACTCGGGGCCCGACCACACCGGCTTCGGCAACGTGTGGGACGAGAGCAGCGGCATGACGCAGTTCACCGAGGTGTACCTCGACGGGGAACAGGTCGACCGGCGGACCGGCTCCGGCGCGTACGTCTGGGACGCGCCCCCCGACGAGCACACGTACAAGGTCGTCACGGACACGGCCCTGGACGCGGACCGCTGGAAGCTCGCCACGAAGGGCCACTCCGAGTGGACCTTCAGATCGGCGGCGACCCCGGCCGACCGCTGGACGACCCTCCCCCTGATCAACCTGGGCTTCGACATCACCACGGACCTCACCGGGAACGTGCGGGCCGGGAGCCGGCTGCCCATCTCCATCAGCGCGTCGCACGTGGCGGGCGCGACAGCCACCGGGGCCGACCCCGGCCCCCCAGGGGCGCGGGGAACCGCGCGGCCGGCCCACGACAACCCGCACCCGACGACAGACAACCCGTCCCCGAGCACCTTCGGCCGCCCGAGCCTCGAAATCTCCTACGACGACGGCCGGTCATGGCGAACGGTAGGCGTGTCCAGGGCGGGCGCCCACACCTGGCAGGGAACGCTCACCGTGCCACGCGGCACCCCGTACGTGTCCCTGCGGGCCTCGGCCGCCGACGACCGCGGCGGCTCCGTGACCCAGGAGATCATCCGGGCGGTGGGCGTGCGGTAGGCGTGCACTGGGCGTGTGGTGTGGCCGGGACTCACCGCTCCCGCTCCACAACGCCCCGCACGACCCCCAGCTCCACCAGGTCCTGCGGCCGGATGCGGAGTTGGTCGGCCGTGGCCCGCACCTCGTCCGCCGGGCGCTTGAGGATGGCGGCCGCCGGCTCGGGGGCGATGACGGAGAAGTAACTGTCCGGCGTGGCCCACGTGTTGTCGGGGGCGGCGAGGGCCAGGGCCCCGCCCGAGCCGCCCTCCCCGATCAGCAACGTGGTCACCGGGGTCTCCGCTGCCGCCACCGCCGCGAACAGCTCCGCGATCGCCGCCCCCGCGCCCTGCCGCTCGGCCTCCGCGTCGTTGGCGGCGCCCGGGGTGTCCACCAGGGTCAGCACGGGGATACGGAGCCGGTCCGCGAGCCGGATCAGCCGGGCGGCGGTGCGATAGCCGGCGGGGCGGGTGGCGGTGCCGGTCTGGGCCGCGTACGCGACCGTACGGCCGTCCCGCGCCCGGGTTCCGAAACCGCAGAGCATGCCCTCGTCGGTACCGCCGCAACGGTCACCGCTGATCGCCGCGCGCCGGGTGAAGGAGGCGTCCAAGTAGGCCTCTGCGCCCGGCCGTCGCGGGGCACGCGCGGCGCGTACGGCCTCCCAGCCGGTGGCCGGGAGACCCGCGTCGCCCAGCGCAGGGGGCGGCGGCACGGGGTCCGTCGACGGGTCGGTCAGCAGCCGCAGCCAGAGCGCCAGCGCCTCCGGCAGCTCCCGCTCGGGCACCACCGCGTCGACCGCCCCCGACGCCAGCTGAGCCTCGGCCGTGTACGCGGCCGGGTCCGCGTCGGGCGGCCGGACCCGCGAGCCCGCGAAGCCCACCTGTGCGCCGGGCAGCGCGAGGATCACATCGGCGCCCGCGCCCAGGGTGGCCCAGCCGCCGCCCGTCGTGGGGTCGCGCAGCACGGCGATCTGGGGCAGCCGGGCCGCCCGGGTGAGCGCCGACTGCCGCGCCACGCGCTGGAGCTGTACCAGTGCGCGCATGCCCTCCTGCATCCGGCTGCCGCCCGTCGCGACGAGGGAGACGACCGGGAGGCGGTGTTCGCGCGCGTAGGTGTGCGCGGCTTCCAGACGGTCGCCCGTGCGCTCGCCGAGCGAGCCGCCGAGGAAGCCGAACTCGAAGGCGATCAGCACGGCCCGGGTCGTACCGCCGTCCTCGCCCTTGACGGTGGCGGTGCCGCAGACGACGGACTCCTCCTCGCCGGTGCGCTCGGCGGCCCGGTCGCGCGAGGCGCCGTAACCCTGCCAGGCCAGAGGGCCGTCCGGCCCGTACGAGCGCGGTGGGGCGGGGGCGGTCGGATCCGGGAGGTCGGTGAAGTCGGTGCTCAGCAGGGCGATCGCCTCGCGGGCCGTGAACCGGCGGGGGCCGTGGACCGCGGCGCCCTCAGTCATGGGTCAGCGCACGCTTCATGATCTTGCCCATGTCGTTGCGGGGCAGGATGTCGAGGTAGTGGACGACGCGGGGACGCTTGTGCGGCGCGAGACGGTCGGCCACGTGATCCGCCAACTCGGACGCGGATGGCGGTTGTTGACTGTCGGCGGGCACGATCCACGCCACGATCCGCTCACCGAGGTCGGCGTCCGGTTCGCCGGTGACCGCGGCCTCCCGTACGCCCGGGTGCTCGATGAGGGCGTTCTCGATCTCGCCCGCCCCGATCTTGTAGCCGCCGCTCTTGATGAGGTCGGTGGCCTTGCGGCCGACGATGCGTACGTATCCGTCGGGGTCGCGCACGGCCATGTCGCCGGTGCGGAACCAGCCGTCCGCGGTGAAGGCCGCCGCCGTCGCGTCGGGCCGGTTCAGATACTCGGTGAACAGGTTCGGGCCCCTGACCTGGATCTCGCCCACGGTCTCCCCGTCGTACGCCTCCAGGGCCGTCGTGCCGTCCTCCTCCGTCAGCCGCAGTTCGACGCCCGGCAGCGGGACGCCGACCGTGCCCGCGCGGGGCTCGCCGTCGGCGCGGACGCTGGTGTTCATCAGGGTCTCGGTCATCCCGTACCGCTCGATGACCCGCCGCCCCGTCGCCTCGGCGATCCGCTCGTGGTCGTGCACCGGCAGGGCCGCCGAACCGGACACCAGCAGGCGGGCCCGCGCCAGTGCCTTCGCGAGCGCCGGATCGTCGGGCAGGGCCTCCGCGATCCGGTGGTACATCGTCGGCACCCCGAACAGCATGGTGGCGCCTCCGCTCAACTCCCGTGTCACGCCCGCAGTTTCGAAGCGGCCGAGGTGCCGTACGGATCCGCCGCGGCGCAGCGGGCCGAGGATGCCCAGGATCAGACCGTGCACATGGAAGAGCGGCAGGCCGTGCACGAGGACGTCGTCGCCGGTCCACTGCCAGGCGTCCGCGAGGGCGTCCAGGGTGGTGGCGACGGCCCGGCGCGGGATGACGGCGCCCTTCGGCGGGCCGGTGGTGCCCGAGGTGTAGACGACGAGGGCGGGCAACTCGTCGGCGAGATGGTCCGTGTCCGGGGCGAGGGGTCGCGTGTCCGGGGCGGGGGACGCGGTCGGCCCGGTGGCCCGTACGTCGATGTCGACGCGCGCCAAGGAGGCGAGGGCTGCCGGGAGTTGATCGTCCGGGGCGGCCAGCACCAGGCTCGGCGCGCTGTCCGCCACGATGTGCCCCAGCTCGCTGCCGCCCGACTTCGGGTTGAGCGGCACGGCGGGGACACCGGCCAGCAGCGCGGCGACCACGGCGACGGCCGTCTCCAGGGTGGGCGTGGCCCATACGGCGATCCGGCCCGCCTCCCCGACACGGGCCGCCAGCGGGGCGGCACTCGACGCGAGTTCGCCGTAGGTCAGGGAGCGCTCGCCGAAACGCAGGGCCGGCCGGTGCGCGGCGGTGCCGTCCGGGTCCGCCAGTGCCTCGGTCAGGGCCGGGAAGAGAGAGGACACGCGTGCGTACTCCTTGATCGTCGGTCGTTCGTACGAGGGTGCCGGACACGGCGGGGTGTGCCGGTGGTCACCCCCAGTCGGGTACCACCGGTGTGCCGGTGGTCACCCCCAGTCGGGTACCACCAGCGCGAGCCACACCACGGCGGGGACCACGGCCACCACGATCCCTCCGTACATCATCAGCTGCCGGAAGAAACGCTCCCGGTCGACACCGGGTGCCGCGGCGAGGACCAGGGCGCCGTTCGTCGAGAACGGGCTCACGTCCACCACGGTCGCCGACACCGCGAGCGCCGCGACCATGCCGATCGCGCCGATCTCGCCCTGTGCCAGGAACGGCACCGCCAGCGGGATCAGCGCTCCCATGATGCCCACCGAGGAGGCGAACGCGGAGACCAGCGCGCCGATGTAGCAGAGCAGCACGGCCGAGAGCAGGGGTACGCCGATGTCGCTGACGCCCTCGCCCGCCCAGTCGATCGTGCCCATCTCGTCGAGGACACCGACGTACGTCAGCACACCGCAGATCAGCAGGACCGTCGGCCAGGCGATCTGGCTGACGGCGTTGCGGCTGTCCTCGGCCCAGACGGTGCTGAGCAGCACGGCGAGGGTGATCGAGGTGAGCCCGGCGTCCAGGTCGAAGACGAGCACGGCGACGACGAGGGCGACGAGTGCGGCGAGGGTGGCGATCCGGGCGGGGTTGAGGCGGGTGGTGTCGTCGTCGGTGTCCAGCGCCTCCGCGTCCGCGCCTCCGGTCGCCTGTTTCGTCCCTCCGTCGGCTGCTCCTCCGGCCGTCCCTCCGGCCGTCCCTCCGGTCACCGCCGCGGTCTTCTGCCGGTCGCGGTCGGTCTCCTCGGCGCGGCTGAGTTTCAGGCCCCCGAAGAGCACGAACACGATCGCGGCGATCACGAGGTTGACGACGAGGGAGGCGAGGAAGAGGGCGATCTCGTTGCCGGGGAGGCCCTCGCGCTCGACGATGCCGTTGACGATCGAACCGTAGATGCTGATGGGGGAGAAGCCGCCGCCCTGGGCGCCGTGCACGACCATCGCGCCCATCAGCAGCGGGCTGATGGAGTAACGCGCGGCGAAGCTCAGGGCGATCGGCGCCACGATGGCGACGGCCGCCGGACTGACCGCGCCGATCGCGGTGAGCGCGCCGGTCAGCACGAACATCACCCAGGGGATCAGCACGACCCGCCCGCGCACGAGCCGGATCGAGGCGTGCACCAGCCAGTCGGTCGTGCCGTTGGCGCGGGCGATCGCGAAGAGGTACGTCACGCCGACGAGCACCACGAAGAGGTCACCGGGGAAACCGGCGAAGATCTTGTCGGCGTCGAGGTCGGCGACGAGTGTGCCCACTCCGAAAGCGGCGGCGAAGGCGAGGGCGCCCATGTTGATGGAGCGGGTGGTGGCGATCACGAACACCACGACGA
Source organism: Streptomyces dioscori (assembly GCF_003024195.1). GTDB lineage: Bacteria > Actinomycetota > Actinomycetes > Streptomycetales > Streptomycetaceae > Streptomyces > Streptomyces dioscori. The sequence goes on along the minus strand of NZ_KZ679045.1, from coordinate 419,468 downwards.
GCACGAGGATCGATATCAGTTCGGCGGACATACGGGCTCCCGTCTTTGGGTCCCTTGTCGAGTGGGGGGTGGTCCGGCTGGGGAAGTGGCTGAGTGGCCAAGTGGCTGAACCACATTGGGCGGCCGTGGTGGAGAGCGTCAAGAGAGATGACGTAAATTGGCTCAGCCACTCATCCACCAGATCGAGAGGTAAGGGGGAAGACCGGACATGACCGACGCACTGCGGCCCATGGGGTCCAAGCCGCGCCTGTACGAGCAGGTCCTCGACCGGCTGCGCAGTTACGCCGCCGAGGGCGGTCTCGGTGCCGGTGACCGGCTGCCGCCCGAGCGCGACCTGGCGGCGAGGCTCGGTGTCAGCCGCGCCTCCGTGAAACAGGCCATAGTGGTTCTGGAGGTCCAGGGGCTGGTCGAGGTCCGCCACGGCGGTGGCACCTACCTGGTCCGTGACACCCTCGACGCCGAACCGGTGGAACAACTCGTCGACAGGCGGCGGCGGTTGCCCGACGTACTGGACGCCCGCGAGGCCCTGGAGACCAAGCTCGCGGAGCTGGCCGCCGAGCGGCGCACCGACGAGGACGTGGCCGCCATGGACTCCGCGCTCGCGCACATGCGGGCCGAGATCACGGCGGGCGGACACGGGGTGGAGGGCGACCGGCTCTTCCACGCGGCGGTCACGGCCGCCGGGCACAGCACGATCCTCGCCGAGTTCATGCGCTCGATCGCCGACCAGATCACCGAGAGCCGCCATGAGTCGCTGCGGCAGCCGGGCCGGCCCACCCGGTCCCTGACCCAGCACCGCGCGATCTTCGACGCGATCGTGGCCCAGCAGCCGGGGCGGGCCGCCGCGGCGATGCGCCGGCACGTCCAGACGGTGGCGAGGGTACGGCTGCTGGACTGGGACCCGGAGGAGGGCGAGCGGCCGGGGCCGTGACGCGGAGGAGAGTGAGCGGCAGGGGCCGTGCCGGGCGTGGTGGTGAGCGGCGGGGGCGCGGACGGCCGTGATTAGGATCGGTCGTCATGACTGTGTCCTCCGCACCTCCGTCCCCCCAGCCATCTCCGTCGCCCCAGCCGTCTTCGTCGCCCCGGCCGTCCCCGTCGGCCCAGCCGTCCCCGTCGCCCGCGGGTGGCCGGGAGCCCACCATCCTCGCCACGTCCGGCGGCCACCGCGGCTGGGGTGCCCGGACGATGGTGGAGTTCGACGCGCTGGTGCATCACGCGGTCGACCTGTCGGGTGCGCACGGCCGTCGGCCCCGGGTGATGTACGTCGGCACGGCGATCGGTGACGCCGAGCACTTCGCGGCGCGGATGGCCGAGGCGGCGCGCGTGGCGGGGTTCGACCTCGTTCCGCTCAACCTCTTCCCGAGGCCCAACTTCGACGACGTCGAGGGCGCTGTCCTGGAGCAGGACGTCATCTGGGTGATGGGCGGCTCGGTGGCCAACCTTCTCGCCGTCTGGCGGGTGCATGGCCTCGACGACATCATGCGCAGGGCCTGGCGTTCCGGGGTCGTACTGAGCGGGGTCAGCGCGGGGTCGATCTGCTGGTTCGAGGGTGGCGTGACGGACTCGTTCGGCCCTGAACTGCGGCCTGTGACCGACGCGTTGGGCCTCCTGCCCTACGGCAACGGCGTCCACTACGACTCCGAGCCGGGCCGCCGCCCCCTGATCCACGACCTCGTCGCGAACGGCACCCTGCCCACCACGCACTGCACGGACGACGGCGTGGGGCTGGTGTACCGGGGGACGGAACTGGTGGAAGCGGTGGCCGAGGTCTCGGGGAAGGGGGCGTACGTGGTGACGCGGGCGGGGGACGGGGCGGTCGAGGAACGCTTGGAGCCGCGGCGGCTGCCGGGGGTCGGGTAGGCCCCAGGGCTGGACCCACCCTCCCCCCGGGCCGGCCCACCCCCTGCTGGGCCCACCCCCTGGAGTTAGGCCCAACCCCCCCGGCTGGGCCCAACCCCCCGGCTGGGCCCAACCCCCCCCGGCTGGGCCCAACCCCCCCCCGGCTGGGCCCAACCCCCCGGCTGGGCCCAACTCCCCCCGAGTTGGGCCCACGCTCCGCCGGGCGTCCCGGACCGGAAGACCGTCAGAAGTGGATCGGACGGTCTTCCGGAGTGCGGTCAGCCCTTCTGAAGCCACAGCTTGTAGGTGCTTCCGCTCCAACGGCAGTGGTCCAGGTGATTCGGTCGAGCGTGTGCGGGCATCGTTCGCATGCGGCGAATGCGATGCCCCTCGATCCGCTTGAGTGGTCGAAGCCTTGCCGGTGTGCGGTGGGCGGAGCAACAGTGCGTCCTGTCCCGGACAGCCGTCTCCTCGTCCGGCCTGGTCAGGTGCTTGTCCGGGCTCTGTCCGGGACGGCGCCCAGGGCAGAGCCGGGTGGTGCACTGCGGATGCGGGCCTAGGCCGTTTCCACCACGTCCGCCACCACACAGCTCACGTTGTCCGGGGCGCCGGCTGTGTTCGCCGTGGTGATCAGGGAGTGGGCTGCCTCCCTCGGGGTGGGGGCAGTGGTGAGCGTTTCCTTGATGGTGTCCTCGGGGACTGCCGTCGGGAGGCCGTCCGAGCACAGGAGGTAGCGGTCTCCGGGGCGGGCGTCGTGCAGGCGTAGGTCGGGGCGTGGTGAGGCGGCGCCCGTCAGGGCCTTCGCGAGCAGTGTGCGCTGGGGATGCGCCGTGGCCTCCTCAGGGGTCAGGCGGCCCTCGTCGAGCAGCGACTGGACCACCGTGTGGTCGTGGGTGATCCGGAAGAGTTCGCCGTCGCGGAGGAGATAGGCGCGGGAGTCACCGATGTGGACCAGGGCCAGTTGGGAGCCCGTCCACACCATCGCGGTGAGGGTCGTGCCGGTCCGCGGGTCCGTCGGGCCCGCCACCTCACGGACCGCCTCCGTGGCGCCCTGGACCGCGTCCTCCAGGAGGTTGAGGACGTTTCCGGCGGTGAGCGGCTCGGTGTCGAGGAACTTCAGGGCTTCCACGGCGGCGCCGCTCGCGGGCGCGCCGCCGGCTCCGAAGCCGTCCGCGACGGCCAGGACACGTGTGCCCGCGTACGCCGTGTCCTGGTTGGCGGGGCGGACCCGGCCGGTGTCGGAGAGAGCTGCGTACCGCAGTTCCAGCAGGGTGGGCATGATGGGCTCCTTGCTCGTGGGCTGGGGTGTCAGATGGGTCACGAGGAAGGACGCCAGGTCCCGGCGCGTTGCCGTCTCCGCCTCGATCCGGGACCAGAACGCCCGGATCTCCCGCGCGGCGGCCGCCGGTTCGAGGGCGGTGACCTTGCGGATCTCCGCCAGCGGCATGCCGAGCCGGCGGAGCCACACCACCAGGCGCGCCTGCTCCAACTGCTCCGGCGCGTAGTAGCGGTAGCCCGTCTCCGGGTCCACCCGCGCGGGGCGCAGCAACTCCAGTTCGTCGTACAGCCGCAGTGCCTTCGGTGACAGCCGGCAGGCCTTCGAGAAGGCTCCGATGGTCATCGAGGCGTTGCTCATGCCGTTGCTCATGCCGTTGCTCATGCCGTCGCTCATGTCGGTGCCCGTGCCGTTGTTCATGGCGTTCCTCCCTTCCGTCACCGATGGTGTGGTCTCCCCGAAGGGGAAGGTCAAGCGCGGTTGTTAACCTGCGACCGGTATCACCGCAGTGAGCCGATACACCGTCCCGCCGACACACCGTCCAAGGAGCCCGCCGTGGCACGCACCGTTCCCCGTATCGCCCTGGTCACCTGCCAGGAGGTGCTGGAAGTCGGGTACGACCGTGACCTGCCCGTCCTCACGGACGCGGTGCGGCAGGCGGGGGCGGACCCCGCTGTCGTGCGCTGGGACGACCCCGGCGTCGAGTGGGGCGGCTTCGACCTCGTGCTCATCCGTTCCACCTGGGACTACAGCTGGCGGGCCGCCGAGTTCCTGGCGTGGGCCGACCGCTGCGGGGCCGTGACGGCCCTGGCCAACCCGCCGGAGGTCGTGCGCTGGAACGCCGACAAGCGGTACCTGGGCGACCTGGCCGCCGCCGGTGTGCCCGTCGTCGACACCCGCTACCTCGCTCCGGGCGACCCGGCCGACCTGCCGGACGACCGCGAGTACGTCGTCAAGCCGACCTCGGGGGCCGGAGCCCGGTACGCGGCCCGCTACACGCCCGAGGACCACGACACCGCCGTACGGCACCTGGAGCGCATGCACACCGAAGGACTGACGGCGATCGTGCAGCCGTACGTGCGGAGCATCGACACGGCGGGGGAGAGGGCCCTGCAGTTCTTCGGCGGGCGTTTCCTCCATGCCATCCGCAAGGGGGCCGTCCTCGAACCCGGCACCGCCTTCGACGACAAGAAGGTTCCGCACCCCGACCTGGAGACCTGGGAGCCGAGCCCCGCCGAACTCGCCGTCGCCGAGCGGGCGTTGGCCGCCGTGCCCGGTGCGCCCGAGCTGCTCTACGCCCGCGTGGACCTGGTGGACGGCGACGACGAAGCGCCCCGCGTCATGGAGCTGGAACTCGTCGAGCCCAACCTCTTCCTCTTCCTGCACGAGGACTCCGTACCGGTCGTCGCCCGGGCCGTCGTCAAGGCCGCCGCTCGGTGACCGCGACGCGCTGAAGCAGGCCGTACGTGAACTCGGCGACGCAGTCCCGCCGCGCACCCTCCGTGCCCTCCGGGCCGCCCGTACCGCCCGTTCCGTCCGTGCCTTCCCTGCCGTCCGGTGCCGTGAAAGCGAGTCCCCAGCGCGTCGGCGCCGACCCCTCCAGCGGCCGGGCGGGCGCGAAGGCGCGGGCGGCCTCGTCGACCGTGCAGGACCAGGGCGTCAGGTCCGCCAGGGAATGAAGCTCCGGGGCCGGGGCGCCCGGCGCGCGGACCAGCCACTCGTTCCAGGCCACCCCGCCCGGGGCCACCAGCACCTCGAAGCGCAGGTCGGGCCAGAGCGGGACCGGCCACAGCAACGCCTCGCAGGACAGGTCACCGATCCGCCGGGGCGTCACCGATTCCGGGTCGCCGAGGATCGAGCGGTAGCGCGCCACCGCGCCCCGGCTGCGCGGCGCGTGCCGCATCGCCTGCCAGCGCCGGTTGGCCTCCCGCATCTCGGCGACCGAGGCACCCAGCGTGTGGCGGGCGTCCTCCACGAGGTCCGCGTTGTGGTCGGCCATGCGGCGCAGCAGCACGAGCTGGAAGTCGAGCGGGGTGAACGGTCCGGCGTCAGCCGGCTTGGCGGGAGGCATGCCTCCCATCGTCCCCCACGGGGTCCGCCTGCCGTACGTACCGCGCGTGCCGCCCGCCCGGGCACCGGCCGTCGGGGAGGAAGAGCACCGAGTTCACGTACCGGACGTATCCCGGGCCACGGAAGGGCAGCACCCGGCGCAGCAGGCCCTGGGAGACCACGTGCGAGGCGCGCGCCTGGTGGGCCTCCAGGTCGAAGGAGGACAGCGGCAGCCAGGTGTCGCCGGGCAGCACCCAGCCCTCGTAACCCCGTTCGGCGAGGTGGGAGACGACCGTGTCGACGGGCTGGATGCGGGCCTCCAGCTCGATGAACAGGGCCGGGCGGTCACGGGTGAGGAGGGTGCCCGCCCCGCGCAGCACCGCGAGTTCGCTGCCGTCCACATCGATCTTGATGAAGCCGACGTCGCGCAGGTTCAGGCTGTCCAGGGTGAGGCAGGGGACGTCCAGGGCGCGGGCGTGGATGTCCCGCCTGACCAGCGACGAGACGCCCCGGTCGCCCTGGTCGCCGGGCGGCAGCCACAGGCGGGCCGTGCCGGAGCGGTCGCTCGCGGCGGCGCGGACGACCTGGACGTTGCCGGGGGTCGCGGCGGTGATCAGCCGGGCCAGGTGCGGAACCGGTTCGACGGTCACCACGCGGCGGGCCCGGCCCGACAGGCGGCGGGTCCAGGGGCCGTACCAGCCGCCCACGTCCACCGCCGTCCGGCAGCCGGGCGGGCAGAGGTCGCCGAGCCGGGCCAGCTCGGGCTCGAAGCGCGGATAGACCAGCCGGGCGGCAGCGGCGACCAGCCGCACCGGCACGAAGGGGGCCAGGCGGGCTGCCAGGGTCATGGCGTCACCGGCCCCGGCTTCCGGGGCCCGCCGCGGGAGCCGCCGAGGTCGCCGCCCCCGCTGATCCGCAGCAGCAGATCCTCGTGCTCGTCGTCCGTCACCTGCTCGCCGGAGGACGGCAGGAGCTGCGGAATACCGTCCACGATCGGGTAGCGGCGCCGCAGCCGGGGATTGTAGAGAGCGGCCTCAGTACCCTCGGTGGCCTCCGTGCCCCCCGTCTCTCTCCCGAGGAGATGCAGCGGCCCCTTGTCCAGCGGGCACGCCAGTATCTTCAGCAGCGGGTCGTCCGGGTTCATTGCTGGTCAACTCCCTTGTGGGGGATAAGGACTGGGGTTTCGGCGGTGGGTCGTGCTTGGGCATCGCGAGGAGTACGGAGACCGCCAGGGCCGTACCGCCGATGCGCAGCGCCAGCCGCAGCGGGTCCTCGGGCAGCGCCTCGCCGAACGAGACCGTGCCGAGCACCGCCGTGAACAGACAGGTCACCGTCGTGCAGACCGGCACGATCAGCGAGGCCCGGCAGCGCTGCAGCGCCGCCTGCGACATGACGAGGCCGAACACCCCGGTGAACAGCAGGAGATACGGGTACGGGGAGCGCAGCACCCCGAGCACCGCGCCGCCGAACCCGCTTCCGGTGAGGTGGCTCGACACGCCCTTGATGGCCAGCGAACTGACCCCGTACAGCAGGCCCACCGCCACGCCGTACTCGACGCCCGTCGTCGGCATGCGGTGCCGGTGGCGGGCCCGGCGCTCGGCGGACCCGTACAGCCAGACGCCCAGCGCGAGCGAGGGGACGCAGACCAGCAGGATCAGCGGGGCGGGGGCGCTGCGGCTGACCGTGTCGGAGCCCTCCTTCAGGGACAGCACCACCATCAGGAGTGCGAGGAGGATCGCCCCGAGCGCGTACCGTTCGCGGCCCGAGGTCTCCTCGCCGAGCAGGACCGAGGAGAGCAGGACGAGGATGACGAGCCCGGAGACGAAGATGCCCTGCGCGGCGGCGATCGGCAGGGTGCGGTAGACGACGAGCTGCGCGGCGAAGCCCGACGCGAGGGCGAGGGAGCCGCCGATCCACAGCCAGCTGCCGAGGACCAGCCGCAGCAGCCGGGCGGGCCGGCGGACGCTCACCTCGGGCAGTGCCGCGAGCGCCCGTTTCTCCAGTACGAATCCCGCGCTGTAGAGCACGTTCGCCAGCAGGGCCGCGGCCACTCCCCACCACATGGTCTACGTCCTTCGCGCGTGCAGGAGAAGGATCGAGGCCACCGAGGGGGCCCGGCACGCCAGCCGGTCCAGCGGGCGCAACGACCGCGGTACGCCGTGGAAGGGCGCACCCCGCAGCCGTACGACCTCGAAGCCCGACGCGGTCACGAACTCCCGCAGCGCGCGGGCCGTGTAGAGCCGCAGATGGCCCACCACCTCCTTGCCGGGGCGGCCGTGGATCGCGCGCAGGCTCACCTCCGAGAAGACGGGCTGCACGCCGGCGAGGAGCAGGGCCCGGTTGTACCAGGCGGCCAGGTTGGGTGTGGAGAGCATGAGATGACCTCCGGGGCGGAGGATCCGGTGGAGCTCGTCGAGCGCAGCGTCCGGGTCGACGAGGTGTTCCACGACCTCGCTGAACAGGACGGCGTCGGCGGAGGCGGACCTGAACGGCAGTCCGCCGTCGGTGAGTTCACCGCGTACCGCGTACGGGAGACGGGCGTGGGCGCGTCTGAGCGCGTCCTGGGACCAGTCGACGCCGACGATGCGGTGACCGGCGAGGAGCGGTGCGGCGGTCGCGGCGGCGGTGCCGTCGCCGCAGCCGATGTCCAGGACCGTGCGCGGGCCTGAGGTGGCCGGGCCGAGCGCGTCCGCGAGCATCCGCGCCTGGCGCAGACTGCGGGGCGTGCCGGAGGCGACCGGGACGGCCGGGTCCTCGTAGAAGTCCCGCAGGCCGTGCGGCCCGTGCGGCGGCCTGCGGGGCGTGGCCGTGGTCATGGAGTGCTCCCCGGTCGGCTGTCCGTGGCGTCTTCCGTGGTGTGTTCCGTCGCGTGCAGGTAGTGCTCGAAGAGGTCGCGGAGGTGGCTGCCGTCGCCGTGGCTCAGCAGGGAGCGGGACCAGCGGAGCGCCACGTGCAGCCGGCCCGCCGTGGCGGCCGTGGTCACCGTCAGCCCGCGCGGCATCCGGGCGGGCGCCGAGAACCAGACGGCGTACGCCCGCCCGGCCTCCTCCCCGAAGTCCAGGGCGTACGGAACCCGGCCGATATTGCTCAGCAGGGTGGTCGACGTCCAGGGCCCGACGGCTCTGCGCAGCCCCCTGGTGACCGCGGCCCGCCAGGCGACGGGCACCACCGGGGCCGTCAACAGGGAGGCGCCGTGGCCCAGTTGGGGGCGCGGCTGGGCCTTCAGGGCGCGGGTGCGGTCCGCCGTGCGGCGCAGCAGCGCGGCCATGTCGGAGGGGTCCAGCTCCTCGGGGGCGAAGGGGACCTCGACGAGCCGGGTGCCGTTGCCGATGGGCATGTCCGTGCCGCGCGGGCGGTCGTCCACCGGCATCGTGATGCGCAGCGGACGCGGCCGGGCCCCGTGCTCCCGGTTCCAGTGCGCGATCATCAGCGCGGTGGCGGCCATCAGCTGGTCGTTGACGGTGTAAGGGGAGCCCTTGGGCCGCCGCGGGACGGCGAGCTCGGTGACGAGCATGCCGTTGCCGTGGTGCTGAGGAGGCTCCGGGGTGCCGCGCGCCACCCGGGCGGGCGGTGCCCACGTGGAGGGGGTGTCCGGGGCGCGCGGAACCTCGGCGGTCGTGCGGGTCGGAGGCGCCGCGGGGGAGTTGTCCCGGCCGCCGTACAGCTCCGCCGCCGTCGCCAGGACCCGCAGACAGGCCGGACCGTCGAGCGCGGTGTGGTTGATGGTGAGGAACAGGACCGTGCCGTCGGCTTCGGGGTCCCGGACGACCTCAAGCCGGATCGGCGGCGCGGCCGAGAGCGGCGGGGCGTCGCGCAGTGCCCGGCCCCGCGCGTGCTTCAGCGCGTCCCGGTCGGGCGCCGGGAACAGGACGGCCTCCACATCGGCCTCGGGGGTCAGCTCCCACTCGTACCGCCTGCCGTACCAGGGGCGGGCCGCCTCGCGCATCAGGATGCGGGGGTGGCGGTGCAGGGCCCCGGCGAACGCCCCGCGCAGCCGGTCCGGGTCGAGGCGGCCCGGCAGATGCACCTCGATGTGGACGGTCTCCGGTTCCTCCTCCTGGAGGCAGTGCCGGGCGACCTCGTCCACCACGGGGAACGGGATGCGGGCGGGCGGCCCGGCGGGGCCGTTCGTGCCGTCCCGTGCGGGATGCTCCACGGCGGTCATGTGTCCTTCCCCTCCCCGGCGGGCCCGCGGCTCCCGGAACCCCTGCGGCCACCTGGCCCCGGTGTGCGCGGCGACCCCGGCCCCCGCGCCGAGACCGTCGGGCCGGAGGCGAGCCGCGGCGGCTCCGTCGGCACGAAGGGCGGCGGCGGTGACCCAGGAGTACCCGGAGCTCCCGGAGCTCCCGGAGTGCGTGGTGCACCCGGTGCACCCGGTGCGCCGGGAACGCCGTGCCGCGCGGGGGCGCCGGGCCCGGGATCCGCCCCAGGACCAGCGTGCTCCCCGCGCGTCCGCTGCGGCAGAGGCGCCGTCGGGGCCTCGGAGCCCGGGAGCGGAGGCGGCAGCGCGCTCGTGCCGGGCCGGCCGGGGCCCCGGCCGCCACCCGGACCGCCCCGCCTGCCGTACGACGCCTCGCCGACCGTCACCAGACCGGCGAACAGGCCGGTCAGCGCCAGCAGTTGAGCGGTGCGCCCGAACGCTCCGGAGCCCTCGGCGACCGGCTCCCCCGCCCCGGTGGCGGCGACGAGCCCGGCCCCCGCGAGCGCGAGGAACGCGAGAGGTACGAGCAGTTCGTGCCGACGCCGGGCGAGCAGCGCCAGAACCGGCACCAGCAGCGCGAGGAACCCGGCGATCACGATCCCCACCAGGGTCAGCGCGACCGTGCCCAGGATCAGGCCGGGCGGCGGCGGCTCCGGCGAGGGCGCGTCCGGGTTGGGCGAGCGCCGCCGGAACAGCACGAGCCCCGCCAGGACGAGGATCCCGACACCGCCGCCGATCAGCCCGGCCTCGTACACCGTGGACGGCTCGTACGAGAGCTTCACCGTGCCGCCCTCGCCCGCCGGGATCCGCCAGCCCTGCTGCCAGCCGTCGAGGCGTACCGGGTCGAGTTCGCGGCCGTTCAGCGTGGCCTTCCAGCCGTCGTTGAAGTTCTCGTACGTCGTCAGGTAGGAGGCCGCGCCCGAGCCGACGGTGACCTCGCGGCGGTCGCCGAGCCAGTCCCGTATGCCCAGTTCACGGCTCTGCGCGGTCGGGGTGGTGACCGTGCCGCGGGTCAGCGTGACATCGGTGACGGCCAGCGGGCCCGCGTCGCCCGCCTCAACCCGGTGCGCGCCCGAGTCGAGCGACAAGTCGCCGTCTGCGCGCCCTTCCTGGCAGAGCGTCAGCTCGACCGGCCGCCGCGCCACGAGGTCGCCGACCGTTCCCTCGGCGCTCGTCTCGTACAGCTCGTCGTCGACGGCGAGCGTCGGACCCTTCCCGCAGGGCAGCTCGAAGGGCCGGGAGGAGAGGGCCTTCGGGGTGCGGTAGCGGTCGTCGAGGGCGGGGATGTACGCCTCCGTCAGGCCGACCGGAAGCTGCATGTCCTCGTCGGCCAGGGGGTTGTGGACGGTCAGCGGGGCCGTCTCGGTGACGGTGATGTCGAGCCGGTCGGTGGTGATCGGGTCGAAGCGGACGATGCCGTTCTCGTCGACACCGGCGACGACCGCGCCGTCCGGGGAGCTGATGTTCACCTCGGTGGGCCGGGTGGACAGTCCGCCGGCCGGGGCGAGGACGACCTCGCCCACCGGCTGCTTGTCCGGCCAGCTCAGCCGGATGGTCGGGTCGTCCCCGGCGATCCACGCCGTGGTCAGATCGCCGTCGGTGAGATTGCGCGGCGACAGACCGGTGCCCAGCCGGGCCGTCGAACCGGCCGCCGCGGTGATCCGGTCGTTCTGCTCGGGCGCCACGTCGTACAGCAGCGCGTCGAGCGCGTCACCGGGTACGGGGATCGCGCTCGCCCTCACCGCGTACGTACCGGCCGCGTCCGAGGTCCAGCGGCGGTGCAGCCCGACCTCCGTGCCCGTCGGGGAGAAGCTGCCGGGGTCGGTGGCCCTGTGCAGGGAGACCGTCTCGGCGGACGCCTCTGCGTCCTCGGCGTCCGTCGGGAGCCGCAGCATGCGGGTCACCTGGACGTCCGGGACGCTGATCTCGGAGAAGCCCGCGCCGGACAGCCCGGAGTGCCGGGCGGTCGACTCGACGACGGTGACCTTCAGCCAGTTCGACGGCCCTTCGGGGGACTTGATGCGCTGACGTGAGCCGTCGGCCCGCAGGGTGCTCGTCTCCGAGCCGCGTTCGGTCTCCACGCGCACCCGGGTCGGCGCCGAGCGGACACTCTCCTGAGGCAGCGGGGTGACCCGGATCGACGCCGGGACCTCCGTCTCCTCGGTGAAGCCGATCCGCAGCCACTGCCCGTCCGCCGAGCCCACCGCGCCCTCGGCCCACGCCGTGTCGGGGTTGCCGTCGAAGGCGTTCACCGGGTCGTACTGCGGCAGGTAGTACAGCCAGTTGCCGCTCGACGACGCGGTCACCGAGCGCGCCCCGCGCAGTTCGGCCACCGTCTGGTGCCCGATCCCGTCCGACGGCAGGATCTGGTGCGGCTCGTCCCCGGCGTCCTGGTAGCTGCCGGAGTGATTGCGTTCGTCACGGGTGTACGTGTACGAGGTGTTGGCGCCGACCAGGCCGAACCGGGTGTCGGCGCGCCGCAGCCCGTCGCCCACCACCTGGAGGTCGGGGGAGCCGAGGCCGGGATGGTTGTCGCCGGTCAGGACGGTCGCCCGGTCGCGCATCGCCGGGTCAGCGGCCAGCGGCAGCAGTGCCTCGGGCCCGCCGGACACGACGGCGGTGTCGGCGACGGCCTTCAGTCCGGCCTGCCCAGGACGGGGCACGTCGGCGGCCGGCTCGTAGATCTCGACGGCCCGCTGCCGCGGATACAGCCCCTCGATCTGGATGGGCGTGTTCTCCGCGATGCGCCCGCCCGTCATCAGCGGCCCGAAGCCGGTCAGCCGCCGGTAGCCCGACTCCTCCAGCGTCCGCTTCACGGTCGTGGTCGGTACGTAGCCCAGCTGGTCGGGGTCGAGATCGTTGCGTACGACGATGTAATGGACGCCTGCCCGGCCCAAGTAGTCCGCCAGACCCGGGACTTGACCGCCGGTCTGCAGGGACTGCTCGACCGCGTCCATCGCGCGCCGGTTGCCCGCGGTGCCGAACGGCACGTAGTCCCGCTGGGCCCAGCGGGAGTCGGCGAGCACGTCGAGGGGCTGGTCGATGGTGGAGCCCCAGGTGAAGATGCCGTGCGCGGTGGCGGGTACGACGAGGGCGCGGGAGTCCGGCGAGTACTTCTCCAGCCAGCTCGCCGTGGACTTCCAGTACTTGGGCAGCTCCTGGAACGAACCGGGCTGCAGGATCGACCCGTTGAGATAGGGCCAGGCGAGCCCGGGGAGGACGAGGACCGCGGCGATCAGGGGCGCGTACCGGCGTCCCCGGATCGGACGGGCGCCCTGGGCCCGCGCGGCGACCCCGACCAGGTGGGCCAGCCCGAGGGCCAGCGCGAGGGCGAGCCCCGTCTGGAACTTGTAGATGTTGCGGAAGGGGGCGAGCCCGCCGTCCAGCCAGTCCTGCACCACCCCGTGGAAGGGCGCGCCGAAGGAACCGCCGTACCCGGCCAGGGTGATGAGCGCGGCCGTCATCACGGTCAGGACGAGCCAGCGCCGCTCGGGGATGTCACGCCGGGCCAGTCCGGCGAGGCCGAGGCCGGCCGCCAGCGCCGAGGAGACGACGGCGATCACCGAGGCCGTCACGGTCCAGCCCGCGGGCAGCCAGGCCTCGTTGAAGTGCAGATAGGCGACCCAGTTGCCGGCGCCGCGCAGCGACTCCGTCGCCGCCATGGTGTCCGTCGTGGTCTGCGAACTCTCCACGTACGGAAGGAAGTTCTCGCCGTAGATGCCAAGCACCAGCAGCGGGACGACCCACCAGGCCGTCGCCAGGAGCACGCCCGGCACCCACCAGGCGATCAGCTTGCGCTGCCGTGGACCGCGCGGCCGGGACAGGAGGTAGAGGCCGACGGGCAGCAGGGAGGCCAGGGTGGAGGCCGCGTTGACCCCGCCCATGAAGGGGATGAAGAGCGCCGAGCGCAGGGCGGCCACCCGGGCGCTGTGGCGGTCGTTCGTCAGCGGCAGCAGAACCCACGGCAGGAACGCGCCGGGCAGGGCGGCGGCCGAGGTAGAGCCGACGACGATGGTGAACACCGGCCACAGCGCGTACACCACCGCGCCGAGGAGCCGGGAGGCGGAACTGCCGATGTCCAGGCGCTCCGCGAGCCGCAGCGCGCCCCAGAAGGCGACCGCCACGATGAGAGACATCCACAGCCGCTCGGCCAGCCACACCGGCATGCTGATCAGGTCGGTCAGCCAGTAGTAGGGCAGCATCGGGAAGGCGTAACCGACGTACTGGTCCGCGATACCGCCGAAGCCGCCCCGGTCGTGCCACAGCTGACCCAGGTCGGCCAGGAACTGCCCGGGGTCGAGCGCGACACCGAGCTTGGTGTCGAAGGTCTGCCGGCCCGGGTCCACGGCCAGGAACAGCACGAGGACCACGGCCCAGAACCCCAGCAGCCACCGCCGCGACCGGGGCCCCTGCTCGGGTCCTGGGTCCGGGGCGAGGGGGCGGGTCGCCGCCGGGGGAGGGGCCTGGACCGTGCTGGTCATGGACACCGCCGGAGGATGAGGAGGAGGTTCCAGGTGGCGAATTCACGCAGTCCCGGCGCTCTGGCGACGGCCTGGGCGAGGAACGGCCAGTAGCGGGAGCGCGCCGAGACGACCGTGACGTCGTCGCGGGCGCGCACCTGCCGCAGGGTGGGTCCGATGTGTACGGCGAAGAGGTTCTCGCCGAGGGTGTGCTTGGCGGCCCTGCCCGTACGGCGCCGGTAGCGGGCGCGGGCCCGGTCGGCGCCCAGGTAGTGCCAGGGCGCCCACTCGTGACCGCCCCAGGGGGACAGCCAGTTGGTGAACGACACGTAGATCAGCCCGCCGGGCCGGGTGACGCGGACCATCTCGCTGAGGAAGGTCTGCGGGTCGGCGACGTGCTCAAGGACGTTGGAGGAGAAGCAGACGTCGGCCACGCCGTCCGCGAGGGGCAGCAGATAGCCGTCGGCGACGACCGATCCCTCGGGGGGCTTCGGACCGAGTTCGCGCGGGTCCGGCTCGAAGAGGTAGCCGTGCGCGCCCCGCCTGCGGAACTCCTCGGTGAAGTAGCCGCCCCCGCCGCCCACGTCCACGACGGTCCGGCCCTTCACCGGACCGTCGTACGCCTCCACCTGGTCGGCGGCGTCCCGGGCGAGCAGCGCGTAGCAGCCCTCGGGGTCCTCCTGCTCGTGGCGGAAGGCACGGAAGAGGGCGAGGGAGCGGCGCAGGGAGGGATCCCGCAGGCCCGTGCCGGGCCCCGGTCTCGCGCCCTCGCGCAAAGGAGCCTTCAGCCGGGAAGCCTTCGGCCGAAGGGCCTTCAGCCGGGAAGCCCTCGGCCGAAGAGCCTTCGGCCGGGGAGCCTTCCGCCCGGAGTTCCGCCGCCAGGGGGTCATGGTGTCCAGCCCCGCACCGCCTCCGTCGCCACGGCTCTGAACTGGCGGACCGTGCGGTGCCAGCGGTACTGGGCGGCGCGGTCGCCGGCCGCCTTGCCCATGAGGGTGCGACGGTGGGTGGACAGGGCGAGGGTGCACCAGGCCGCCGCGAACGACGACTCGCCGCGGGCCAGCAGGCCCGTCTCGCCGTCCACGATCGAGTCGCGCAGGCCGGGTACGTCGAAGGCGATCGCGGGTGTCTCGCGGGCCGCCGCCTCCGTGACCACCAGACCCCAGCCCTCCACGGCGGAGGGATGCAGCAGCAGCCAGGCGGCGCAGAGCAGGCGGTGCTTCTCGGCCTCGGAGACATGGCCGGTGAACTCGACGCCGGGACCGGCCAGTTGCTGGAGCCGCTGCCGTTCGGGGCCGTCGCCGACGATCACCAGCCGGCCGCCGGTGACCGGGCGGACCCGTTCCCACAGGCGCAGCAGCAGTTCGATGCGCTTGTACTCGACGAGCCGTCCCACGGCCAGGAACAGCGGTTCCGGTGAGCGCTGGGCCGGTGCGCCCGGCTCCTCCACACCGTTGTGCACGACCCGGATGCGTTCGCGCTCGACGCCGATGGCGCGCAGCGCGTGGGCCGTCGACGGGGAGACGGCGACCAGCAGGCCGCCGCGCTGCCCGCCCGCCAGTGCCCAGTGTTCGAGTCTTCGGCCGAGCCGGGCGGCGGGGGCCAGCGGTCCGCCGAACCGCATCCGCCACAGGTCGGTGTGCACGTGGTTGACCAGGCACAGGGTCGGTCCGCGGTGCCACAGCGGCGCCAGGTACGGCATGCCGTTGCAGACCTCCACGAGCAGGTCGCAGTCGCCGACCTGACGCTGGAACGCCGATCTGGCGCGCAGGTAGTGGCCGAGGTCGCCGCCCGCCGACACGACTCGGTAGTCGCGGATGGGGGCACCTCCCGGTCGAGCGGAGCCGAGAGTGGGGGAGGCGGGTCCGCCGCACAGCAGGGTGACCTGATGGCCGAGGTGGGTCAGCCCCTCGGCGAGTCTGTCGACGAGGAGTTCGGAGCCGCCCGCTGCTTCGTTGCCGTAGTCACGGCGGGCGAGGAAAACGATTCGGCGCGGCTGTGGGGGGAGCGCCGGGTGTCGCTGCGCGGAGCGGGGGAAGGCGGCGCGCAACGACGAAGGCACGTGCTGGGGCATGGGTGCTCCAACTCGTCTCGGGGTGCGGAACCAGCGTGGGGCGTGGGGGGTTGGTGCGTTCCGGTGCGTGTGTGAGTGCGTGTGGTGTGAGTGCGTGTGAGGGGGCGTGTCTGGCGGTGTGCGTTCGGTCCGTTCGGTGCGGGAACCCTGAATGTCCCGCGGTGGCTGTCCGTATGGAGGGGTGGAACCGATCTGCCGGTGCTTCGGTGGGGACTTCTGAGGGAACTCTGTGGGGGTTTCTGCGGGACTTCTGTGGGGTGTGTTCCGTGGGGGTGAACGGGGCCTGCTGTGACGGTGTGTGGGTGGACCGTGTTCGGGTGGGGTGGACAGTTTTCGCCCGCTGGTTCGCTGCGGCTACTCACCGAAGTGACAATTTCGGGGCTTTGTGGAGCTGACGTCTCATCACATTGTGAGCGGTTCCTGGGAGCTCTCGGGCGTATCGGGATGCGGACGCCCTCGTACCACCAAAACGGCACCGACCGCGGCCAGGAGGAAACCGGCAATTCCGGCTCCCACCGGCACCGTCCGCCCCACCGCGCGCAGCAGACCGCTGTCCGTGTCGGCGAGATCCACCTGCTTCTTCTGGGTCTCGGGGGTGAACGCGATCCGCTTGCTGTCGAGCAGGACGACGGCGTCCTTCTTCGCTCCGGGCGCCCGGAGCGTCTTGCGGGGGCCGATCGCCGCGTAGATGATCCGGCCGGTGCGCTGGTCGGCGACCAGCTCGACGCCGTGGTTGGAGTACCACTCCTCGGCGAGCACCTGGCCGGCGTCCTCCACGCCCACGAGGGTGCCCGGCACGAGCCGGGTGCCGGTCTTGGTGGCGGGCACGGTCCCGGTGAACCGCAGACCCTTGTACCCCTGGATCCGCTTCTCACCCCGGTACTTCAGCGTGACGGTCGAGCCGAGGGTGTTGTCCCACCAGATGTACGAACGTTTCTGCACGTCGAAGGGGAACTTGAGGTAGGCCTCGCCCTCGAAGTACGGCTTCTCCTCGCAGCAGTGGACCGGCTTGTTCGTCTTCCGGTCGGTCACCCAGCGCTCCATGGTCCACTGGAGCGAGTCGTGCGGGTCGGCCGCGGGCAGCGACTTGTCCGTGTCGACGGACGTGGACACGTCCCAGACCGCCCGGCCGCTCTTCTCGCTCTCCGCGACGTCCCCGCGGACCTGCCGGGTGATGGTGATCTTCTTGTCGTCGACGGTCTCGATCTCGTCGGTGTCGAAATAACTGCCCGTGCCGGTGAAGACGGTCGTCTGGTCGGTGTCGATGGGAGTGCGCTGCGCGCGTGGTTCGACGTACCAGGCGAGCAGCGGGGCCAGGACGAGCAGGAAGACGCCCAGACCCAGTACGACCAGGGAAAAGGGTGTGGCGGTACGGCGCATCCGGGCACTCCAAGGGCTCTTGGTGACGCGGCACGGACAGGTGCCGGCACGGTGGGGGAGGGTGCAGGTGCGGTATGGGCCGGGAACCGTAGGCGCACCCTTGACGAAGTGTCAATGCGTTGATGACACTGAGGACTTGCCGGCACCGGGGACTCGTCGGCCGGGACGAGGTGGGCCCGACGGCGAGGGTGAGGTGCTGT
Organism: Streptomyces dioscori; assembly: GCF_003024195.1. GTDB lineage: Bacteria > Actinomycetota > Actinomycetes > Streptomycetales > Streptomycetaceae > Streptomyces > Streptomyces dioscori. The sequence continues at coordinate 401,989 of NZ_KZ679045.1, read as the reverse complement.
GCCGCGCCCCGCCAGGGGGCGCGGGGGAACTGCGCGGCCGGCCACCATCGGCCCGCGGATCCAGGACGGCGCTCCCAGCGGAGCGCTCAGGTGGGGGTGACCTTTCGACAGAGAGGCTGACCCGCGATGTCCAGACTGCTCGCCGCCCTGCTGACCGTGACGGCCGCCGCCGTGCTCGCCGTGGGCGCCGCCCTCGGCGCTGTCGCGCTGCTCGACGCGACCCCGGAGCAGCCGAACACGCCGCTCATCACCTATGAGACGGCCGGCCGGGAGCGCTGACCATGGCTCTCCGCCCGGCACCCGTCCCCGTGCGCTCGGCCTGGCACGACGTACCGCGCCTCCAGGTGCGGCAGTTCGCCGCGCTCGCGATGGCCGAGGCGCCCGTGCTCGCCGAGCAGATCCTCCAGGAGATACAGCACGAGTATCCGCATCTGCCGGTCGTGCTCGACGACTCCGGCGAGCCGATGGCGCTGGTCGGCATCCGCCGGGCCATCGAGGTGTTCGTCCAGCATCTGGAGACCGCCGAGGGCCGGCCGCGCGTCCACCCCGAGGTCTTCCAGGAGTTCGGCCGCGGCGAGGGCATCAACGGCCGCAGCCTCGACTCGCTCCAAGCCATCTACCGGCTCGGTGTACGGCTCGCCTGGCGCCGGTTCGCCGAGATCGGGACGCGCGTGGAGATCCCGCCGCCCGCGATGTACGAGCTGGTCGACGCCGGATACGAGTACCTGGACGGGCTGGTCGACCAGTCCGTACGCGGTTACGCCGAGGCCGCCGCCCGGCAGGCAGGGGAACGCCTGAGGCTGCAGCGCCGGCTCATGGAACTGCTGCTCGCCGAGCACCACCGCGGCGATCCGGCCGAGGCACTCACCGAACGGGCCGCGCGGATCGGCTGGCCGCTGCCCGGCAGGGTCGCGGTCGGGGTACTGCTGAGGCCCGCCCGGGAGGCCGTCGCCCCCGCCGTGAGCCAGGGCGTACTGCTGGACATGGAGTACGAGCAGCCCCGCATGGTCGTGCCCGAGCCCGACGCCGCCGGGCGCCCCGAACTGCTGCACCGGGCACTGACCGGCTGGGCCGGCGCGATCGGCCCGCCCGTGCCGCTACGGGACGCGGCGAAGTCGCTGCGCTGGGCGGAGGCGGCGGTACGGCTGATGGAGCGCGGGCTGCTGCCCGCGGGAGAGGTGCTGTACTGCACCGAACACACCGAGGCGCTGGTCCTGCTGCAACCGGAGGAGCTGATCGACGACCTGGCGCTGCGCTGTCTGGAGCCGCTCGCCCACTGCGGTCCCACGCACGGGCGGCGGCTCGCCGAGACGATGCTGGCCTGGCTGGAGACACGGGGCGGGGCTCCCGAGGTGGCCGCGCGCCTGGGGGTCCATCCGCAGACCGTACGGTATCGCCTCCGGCAGATCAGGGAGCTGTGGGGGGACGAGGTCGACGACCCCGACCGGCGCTTCGAGCTGGAGCTGGTGCTCCGGGCGCAGCGCCTCCGGGGCGAACTGGGCGACCCCCGCGCCCGCCGCTGAACCAGCCCCTTCTTTCCCACCCACCCACCGTTTGCGGCAGTCAATCGGCGGGCCTCCGGAGCAGGGGGCCACGCCGGCCCGCACCCCCCGCTCGCGCGCGCCCATTGCCCCGCCCAACCCGTGTGAGTAGCCTGTGTTCGCTATGCCGATCGGCTGTTGAAATTTCGAACATAAGGGAGGGGGCCAGTTGTGGGACGCCTCGTACCTGCCGTAACCAGGGCTCTCGACATACTTGAGCTCTTCCTCGACGGGGACGGCACGCTCTCCGCCCCCGACATCGTGCGCCGGCTGCAGTTGCCGCGCACCACCGTCCACGAACTGGTGACGACACTCGCCGCACGTTCGTACATCACGCCCGTACCGGGTCAGCCCGGACGCTATCGGCTCGGTGTCCGGCCGTACCAGCTCGGCAGCCGTTACTCCGAGCAGCTGGACCTCGCCGCCGAGGGCCAGCAGGTCGCCCGGTCCGTCGCGGAGACCTGTGACGAGACCGTGCATGTGGCGATCCTGGAGGGCACGGACGTCATCTACGTCGCCAAGGTCGACTCCACGCACGCCGTGCGCATGGTGTCCGCCGCCGGCCGCCGCCTCCCCGCGCACTGCACCTCCGTGGGCAAGATGCTGCTCGCCTCGCTGTCCGAGCCGGAGCTGACCTCGCGGATCCCCGACGACGCCGACCTGATCCGGATGACGCCGAACAGCATCACCGACCCGGCCGCCCTGCGCGAGGCCCTCGTCGAGATCCGCGCCCGCGGTGTCGCGGTGGAGAGCCGGGAGTCGAACCCCGACGTCAGCTGCATCGCCGCGCCGGTGCGCGACCGCACGGGCCAGGTCGTGGCGGCACTCTCCATCTCCGTGCCGATGATCCGGTGGAGCGAGGACCGCAAGGTCGAGCTGGAGGGGCTCGCCGCCAAGGGCGCGGCCGAGCTGTCGGAGCGGCTCGGACACCGGAGCGTCGGATGAGGCGCCGGCTGTCGGGGACGCACGCGTACGAGGTGGCCGTCCGGGCGGAGGCGGCCCTCGGGGAAGGCCCCACCTGGGACGCCGACGCCCAGCGGCTGATCTGGATCGACATCCTCGGGTCCCGGGTGTTCACGTACGACCCGGTCTCCGGCCGGCGCACGGTGCTCGCCACCGAGCAGCACGTGGGCGCCGCCAAGCCACGGGCGGGCGGCGGCCTGGTCGTCAACCTCCGCGACGGAATCGGCCTGTACGGCCCGGACTCGGTGACGGGTGCGGACGGGGTCCCCGGCGGGAGCCCCACCGGCGACCCCTCCTCGGCCCCTCAGGAATTCCGCTGGCTGCACCGCGAGGTCGTCCCCGGCCGCCGTGCCAACGACGCGGCGGTCGCGCCCGACGGCTCCCTGTGGGCGGGCACCATGCGCTACGACGAGGCACCGGGCGGCGGCACACTCTCCCGGTTCGCCCCGGACGGCTCGGCCGAGACCGTCCTCGACGACGTGGCGGTGAGCAACGGGACGGGCTGGAGCCCCGACGGCCGTCTCATGTACTACATCGACTCACCGACGCGACGTATCGACGTCTTCGATGTCGACGGTCAACAGGTGGTCAACAGACGTCAGTTGGCGGTCATCGAAGAAGGGGACGGCTTCCCCGACGGGCTCACCGTCGACGCCGAGGGCTGTGTCTGGGTCGCCCTGTGGGACGGCGGCGCGATCCGCCGCTACACCCCGTCCGGCGAGCTGGACCACGTCGTGGAACTGCCCGTACCGCGCCCCACGGCCTGCGCGTTCGGCGGCGCCGACCTGACCGACCTGTACATCACGACAGCCCGTACGGGCCTGGAGGCACCGCACCCGCTCGCGGGCTCGGTCCTGGTCGTTCCCGGCGCGGGACGGGGCCTGCGTCAGCCCGCCTTCGCGGGCTGAAGTCACCGCCGGCCGCCAGCCTCCGACTCGACAGCCGCCGCCCGACAGCCGTCACACGGCTGTCGGGCGGCGGCTGTCCGACGTTGTCCGACAGCTCACTCAGCCTCGTCCGGCGCTCCTCCACCCTCGTCCGACCCCCGGGCTCCACAGCTACTCACAGCTGAATTCCTGCGCAAACCATTGACGAGTAAGCGCTTCCTATCTACGGTCCGTTCGAAGTTACGAGCACCAATCGAAATATCGAACGGAATCTCCAATGGAATCTCCAACGGAGACATCTCGAACAGATGGGGCAGGGCATGGGACGACCTGGCCTGAATCGCAGGCAGCTCCTGGCGGGACTCGGCGGCGTGACGGTCGCGGGCAGCCTCGGATTCGCCGCGCTCGGTACCGGAGCCGACGCACTCGCCTCCGGCGCCGACACCCGCGTGCGCTACTGGAACCTCTTCAGCGGCGGCGACGGCTACAACATGATCGCGATGCTGGACTCCTTCCGTGAGGCGAACCCGGACATCGACGTCAAGGACTCCACCCTCCAGTGGGGGAGCCCCTTCTACACCAAGCTGGCCATGGCGGCGGCGGGCAACCGCGCCCCCGACCTGGGCGTCATGCACCTGGGCCGGGTCACCGGTTTCTCGCCGGGCCGGCTCCTGGACCCCTGGGACCTCGACCTGCTCGCCAAGTACGGCGTGCGGGAAGCCGACTTCAACCCCGAGCTGTGGAAGCGCGCCGTCATCGGCGGCAAGCTCTACGCGCTGCCGCTCGACATCCACGTCCAGCTCTGCTTCTACCGCAAGGACGTGCTGAAGAAGGCGGGCCTGCTCGGCGACGACGGACACCTCGTGCCGGTCACCTCCGTCGACGAGTGGTTCGACGTCCTGAAGGAGGCCAAGAAGGCCACCAAGAAGGGCCTGCAGACCATCGGCATGTGGTCCGCCGACCAGAACTTCCAGTGGTGGTTCTTCGTCGCCTTCTACACCCAGCTCGGCGGCACCTGGTTCGACGACGCCAACACCGAGGTCACCTTCGACACCGAAAAGGCCACGCAGGTACTGGAGTTCCTGCGCCGGCACATCACCGACGGCTATGTGAACCCGGGCTTCGCCGGCGGCGCCGGCGCCGAACAGTTCGTCAACGGCGGCCCTTTCGTCTGGGAGGGCAACTGGTCGGTGCCCGTCTTCGACGGCGCGAAGATCGAGTACGGCGCCACCCCGCTGCCCCCGGTCTTCGGCAAGCAGGCGACCCACGCCGAGTCGCACTCCTTCGTCCTGCCCCACCAGGCCGACCGCGGCGGAGCCGCCAACGAGGGCGCGCACCAACTCGCCGCCTACATCGTCCAGCACGCCCAGCAGTGGGCGGCCGGCGGCCACATCCCCGCCTACACGCCGACCCTGTCCTCGGCCGCGTACAAGAAGATGAACCCGCAGAGCGAGTACGTCTCGGCGATGGACCACCAGGCCACCGAGCCGAAGGTGTGGTTCGCCGGGTCCACCGGCATCCTCGCCCAGCGCGTCGGCCCGATCGTCGTCTCCGCCACGCTGGGCTCCGCCAAGCCGGACGCCGCCGCCCGCAGCATGAAGAGCACGCTCACCGGGCTGCTCGCCTCGAAGAACCCCATGGACGGCAGGACCGCCGCGCAGGGAGGTGCGGTCGCATGACGACGACCAGCGCACAGACCGGAGCACAGACCGTCATCACTCCGGCGCGTACGAGAGCGGCGGCGGACACCGTCACCGTCCGCCGCAAGCAGGGCTTCCAGCACGGCGGCTGGTTCGTCGCCCCGTTCCTCGCACTGTTCGCACTGTTCGTGATCTGGCCGCTGCTGCGCGGCCTCTACCTCAGTTTCACGGACGCCAACATCTCCGGCGACGCCACCAGCTTCATCGGCCTCGACAACTACCGCGAGGCCCTGGACGACCCGCTCGTGTGGGAATCCCTGGGCCACAGCGCCTACTTCACCCTCCTGGTCGTGCCCTGCATCACCGTCCTCGCCTTCCTCCTCGCGATGCTCGCCCACCACATCGAGCGCGGGAAATGGCTGTGGCGGCTCTGCTTCTTCGCCCCGTTCCTGCTGCCGTCGACCGTCGCCGCCAACCTGTGGCAGTGGCTGTTCAACCCCGGTACCGGCATGGTCAACCACGTCCTCGGCATCGAGACGGCCTGGCTGACCGACAAGTCGTACGCCATGCTCGCCGTCGTCATCTGCACCCTGTGGTGGACGGTCGGCTTCAGCTTCCTGCTCTACCTCGCCGCCCTCCAGGGCATCCCCGCACACCTCTACGAGGCCGCGAAACTGGACGGCGCGAACGCCTGGCACCGCATGGTCCACATCACCCTGCCGATGCTGCGGAACATCACCGGACTCGTCCTTGCCCTGCAGATCCTCGCCTCGCTCCAGGTCTTCGACCAGGCCGTGGTGATGATGGACTTCCTGCCGGGCCCCGAGGGCTCCACGCGCACCTTCGTGCAGTACACCCTCGAAGAGGGCTTCACCAGCTACCGCGTCGGCTACGCCTCCGCGATCTCCATCATCTTCTTCGTGATCATCGCGGCCGTCGCCCTCGCCCGGATGTGGCTGCTGCGCAACCGTGAGGAGGGCGGCCGATGACCACCGCCGCAGCACAGACCCCCGACGAGACGCGGACACGTGACAAGGCCCCCGGGGTTGGAAGCGGCGGGCGCGGCGACCGCAGGCCCTGGACGCCCAGCCAGATCCTGCTCACCCTGCTCGCCACCGCCGTCTCCGTGGTGTTCCTCGCGCCGCTCGTCTGGGCGCTGTTCACCTCGCTGAAGTCCGAGACCGAGGCCGTCGAGGTGCCGACGCACTGGCTGCCGAAGGAGTGGACGACCCAGGCCTGGTCGGCGATCTTCGAGACCGGCAACATCACCAACTGGTTCGTGAACTCGGTGGTGGTCTCGGTGTGCGTGACGTTCGTGGTCCTCACCGTCAGCGCGCTCGCCGGATACGGTTTCGCGCGCACGGAGTTCCGCGGCAAGAAGGCCCTGCTGGGCCTGGTCATGACCGGCCTGATGGTCTCCCCGGCCGTCCTCGGCGTCCCGCTGTTCACCACCGTCCAGCAGATGGGGATGGTCGACACCTACTGGGGCATGATCCTGCCGCAGTGCGCGCCCGCCGCGATGGTCTACATCCTCTACAAGTTCTTCCAGGGCATCCCGCACGAACTGGAGGAGGCGGCCTTCATCGACGGCGCGGGCCGCTGGCGGGTCTTCTTCACCATCGTGCTCCCGCTGTCCCGCCCCTCCCTGGCCGCGGTCGGCATCTTCACCTTCATCGCGTCCTGGAACAACTTCCTGTGGCCGTACATGGTGACCAACAACCCCGACCTGATGACCATGCCGAACGGCATCGCGACCGTCATGAACTCCTACGGCATCCAGTGGGCCCAGCTCATGGCCGGCGGCCTGATGGCGGGCCTGCCGCTGATCATCGTCTTCGTCTTCTTCCAGCGCCAGATAGTGGCGGGCGTCGCACACACGGGCCTGGCGGGCCAGTAGCCCCCTAGGAACTGCGCGACCAGCCACAACGAACCCGCACCCGCCGACGCGCACAAGCCACCCACCCGCCCTTAGGGGCGCGGGGAACTGCGCGACCAGCCCCCACGCACCCGCACCCGCCGACTCGCACAAGCCACCCACCCCGAAAGGCGAAAAGGCACCATGCAAGAGAAGGCCCGCTTCACCCTGGACCCCACCTTCACCATCGGCGAAGTCGACCCCCGCCTCTTCGGCTCCTTCGTGGAACACCTGGGCCGCTGCGTCTACACCGGCATCTACGAGCCGGACCACGACACCGCGGACGCGGCCGGCCTCCGCCAGGACGTCCTGGACCTCGTGAAGGAACTGGGCGTCACGACCATCCGCTACCCCGGCGGCAACTTCGTCTCCGGCTACAAGTGGGAGGACTCGGTGGGCCCCGCCGAGGACCGCCCCCGCCGCCTGGACCTGGCCTGGCGCTCGACGGAGACGAACCGCTTCGGCCTGTCCGAGTACATCGCGTTCCTCAAGAAGCTGGGCCCCCAGGCGGAGCCCATGATGGCGGTCAACCTCGGCACGAGGGGCGTCGCCGAGGCCCTGGAACTCCAGGAGTACGCCAACCACCCGTCGGGCACGGCCTTGTCCGACCTCCGTGTCGCGCACGGCGACAAGGACCCCTTCGCCATCCGCATGTGGTGCCTGGGTAACGAGATGGACGGCCCCTGGCAGACCGGGCACAAGACGGCCGAGGAGTACGGCCGTGTCGCCGCCGAGACGGCCCGCGCCATGCGGCAGATCGACCCGGGCCTCGAACTCGTCGCCTGCGGCTCCTCCGGCCAGTCCATGGAGACCTTCGCGGAATGGGAGGCGACGGTCCTGGCCGAGACGTACGACCTGGTCGACCACATCTCCCTGCACGCCTACTACGAACCCCACGACGGCGACGTCGACTCCTTCCTGGCCTCCGCCGTGGACATGGAGTCCTTCATCGAGAACGTCGTCGCCACCTGCGACCACATCGGCGCGCGGCTCAAGTCGAAGAAGAAGATCAACCTCTCCTTCGACGAGTGGAACGTCTGGTACCTGTCGAGGACCCAGGAGGAGGCGGAACGCAACCCGCTGGACTGGCCGGAGGCACCCCGGCTCCTGGAGGACAACTACAACGTCACCGACGCCGTCGTCTTCGGCTCCCTGCTCATCGCCCTGCTGCGGCACGCGGACCGGGTGACGATCGCGTGCCTCGCCCAGCTCGTCAACGTCATCGCGCCGATCATGACGGAGCCGGGTGGCCCGGCCTGGCGCCAGACGACGTTCTTCCCGTTCTCCCAGGCCTCGCGGTACGGACGCGGCCAGGTCCTCGACGTACGCGTGGACTCACCGACGTACGAGACGGCGAAGTACGGCGAGACGGACCTGCTGCACGCGACCGCCGTACGGGCCGAGGACGGCTCGGTGACCGTCTTCGCCGTCAACCGCAGCCGCACGGACGCGCTGCCGCTGGAGGTGGCGCTCGGCTCTCTCGGTCTGGCGACGGTGGTGGAGCACAGCGTCCTGTCCGACACGGACCCGGACGCCCGCAACACCCTCACCGAGCCGGAGCGCGTCACCCCGCACCCGGCCACCGGAACCACCCTCCACGACGGCACGCTCACCACCCCCCTGGAACCCCTCTCCTGGAACGTGATCCGCCTGGTCTGATCCGGCCCGCCGTCCACGGGGTCGCGGCGCCCCGGTCCTCCCGGCCGGGGCGCCGCCCCTGTACCGCGCCGTTCGCCCCGCCTGTGCGCCGTCCTCATCCCACGCTCAGGCAATCCTCAGTTCGGGCACCTAGCGTCCCGTCCGTCCCTTCCGTCTCCCGCAGGCGCTTCCCGGAGGGACACCGCGACACGACGGGACGGACTCGGACACGATGCGCACGCTGGTACTGCTCGCCCTGGCGGGCCTGGGCGCCCAGCTGGTGGACGGCAGCCTCGGTATGGCCTATGGCGTGACCTCGACCACCCTGCTCCTCTCCCTGGGCACCAACCCGGCCGCCGCCTCCGCCACGGTCCACCTCGCGGAGATCGGGACGACCCTGATGTCCGGCGCCTCGCACTGGCGCTTCGGCAACGTGGACTGGAAGGTCGTCGTCCGGATCGGCGTACCGGGGGCCGTCGGTTCGTTCCTCGGCGCGACCGTCCTGTCGGGGCTGTCCACCGGGGTCGCCGAGCCGGTGATGTCCCTGATCCTGCTCGGACTCGGCCTCTACGTCATGTCCCGGTTCACCTTCCGCGGCCTGCCCGAGGGCAACCTCGGCAAGCCGCTGCGCAAGCGGTTCCTCTCGCCCCTGGGCCTGGTCGCCGGCTTCCTGGACGCGACCGGCGGAGGCGGCTGGGGCCCGGTCGGTACGCCCGCGCTGCTGGCCGGCGGCCGTATGGAGCCCCGCAAGGTCATCGGGTCCATCGACACCAGCGAGTTCCTCGTCGCCGTCGCCGCCAGCCTCGGCTTCCTCCTCTCCCTCGGCTCGCAGGGCCTGAACTGGCGCTGGGTCGCCGCGTTCCTGGTCGGCGGCCTGATCGCGGCGCCCGTCGCGGCCTGGCTGGTACGCCTGCTGCCCCCGCGCGTCCTCGGCTCGGCGGTCGGCGGAATCATCGTCGTCACCAACGTCCGTACGCTGCTCAGAAGCGACTGGATCGCGGCGCCGGGCGCCCTGAGCGTCTGCGTGTACGTGCTCCTGTACGCCCTGTGGGCCGCGGCACTGACGTACTCGATCCAGGCCCACCGCAAGGAGAGGGCGAGGGAGCGCCCCCTGGCGCCCCTGGGCGCCTAGAGGGGGCCCTAGGGGCCCTCAGGGGCGCGGGGAACTGCGCGCCCAGCCCCCACCGAACCCGCACCCGACCCGACCCGAAACCCCACCCGGCACAGCCCCGCAACACGCCAGTGCCCCAAGTGGGAACGCAACCGCGGCGAATGACCTCCCCCGTGGGCCATTCGCCGCGCACTGTGCACGTTATGAGGCGACGTCCGCCGACGACCACCGTGCACGCTGGCCAGATTCGGCCGGTGGGTGTGCACGCTGTCCACCCGTCACCCGCAGGGCGTGCACGAGGTCGTGCACGCCCGACCCGGTGGTCAGCAGATCGCGGTTGAGGAGGCGCTCGGCGGCCCGCAGATGCGCGCGGACGGTGTTGCGGCTCAGGCCCACCCGCGCGGCCGTCCGCTGGGCGTCGGTGTTGGCGTCGATCCAGGCCTCCACGGTGCGGAACAGATCGCGGTGCCGGGTGTCGCGCAGTGGGTGCAGGAAGGACTCCGCCCACGCCGTGGCGGGGGAGGTGCGCAGCAGTTCCCCGAGCGCCGGCGCGACCAGCTGGACCGTGTCGCCCTGAGCGGTGTCGGCGGGATCGGCGGACTGCAGGGCCGTGAGGGACAGGGCCAGATCGAGCGTGGCGCGGGTGCGGACCTCCCCGAGGTCGACGCCCAGCGCCTCCTCCGCCCGGCGGCAGTGGACCGTGACGGTGGTGCGGCTGAGGTGCAGCAGCCGGGCCACACCGGACCGCGAGAACGTCACGGCCAGCCGGACGACGTCCAGGGTGGGCTTGGGGACGGCCTGCAACGGCTCCAGATGGGCGCGCGCCCAGGCGAGGGCCGCCCGGCGCGGCAGTACGTGCACCAGCGAGGGCCGGCCCCGGTAGGCGGCCAGCCGGCCGGGGGAGTTGCGGGCGACGGCCAGGGCGTGCACGGCCTCTCCGTACGCCTCGCCCGTGGCGGCGAGCGGATGGGGCCTGCTGACGCCCAGCGCGTACCCGGGGTTCTCCGAGACGAGCCGGCGCAGCACCTCGCCCTGCCGGAACCGGCCGCCCAGTTCCGGGTCCTCGGCCACGGGGCAGATCAACTGCTCCTTGAACACCGGGCAGTTCACCATCAGCCCCGGGCCGTGGTAGCCCGACGGGTCCAGATACGTCCTGGTCAGCCGGTCGCGGTCGGCGGGCGGGCAGTGCAGGAGATGGACGCGTACGCGCTCCGCGTTCAGCAGCGGCGGTACGTCACCGGTCGTCATCCGGCGTGCCATGGTGACGTCTCCGGCCAGCAGCGCGGTCAGGACCGCGAACCGCAGCTGCGCCGCCTTCGCCTCGTACCCCCGCGTGCCGTCGTCGGCGTCCGACGCCCTGCTCAGCAGGTCGACGACGCCGCCCGCCTGCGAGGCCAGCGCGGCGGCGTCCCGCGGCAGCGGCGACGCGCTGACCGTCACCAGCACCGGGCGCGGCTCGCGTCCGCCGAAGGCCTCCAGGCGGACCTCCCGCTCGCCGACCCGGGTGGTGGCCGCGGCCAGCCGTCCGCCGGACAGCCGTTCCACCTGTTCCGTCAGCGCGTCCGCGATCCGCCGGGGGAAGCCGGCGGTGGCCGTCTCGACCGTGCCCTCGCGGCCGATCCACGCGACGTGCGCGCCGGTCCGGCGGCCGAGCCAGTCCAGTACCTCCGCCGGGGTGCTGCCCTGCCGCCGTACGAGCCGGAGCAGTTCCTCGACACCTTCCCCGTGTCCCAGCACCTCCACAGCCGCACTCACCTTCCCGGCACCGCGTCCACCTACCGCACACGTCCACGTCCGACAGGCGGCACCCTAGTGGGCCGCCCTGTGACGTTCACGCCACCGCTGTGGGCGCCAGTTCCCGGAGTTCGGCCAGGGCCGCCGCGACGGCCGGGCGTTCGTGGCCCCCGGCGCGGGTGCAGGTGAGGAGTTTGCGGTGCGGGTCGCCCGTGCAGCGGACGCGGGTGATCGGCAGATGGGGGGTCAGATGGGCGAGCCGCGGGATGAGCGCGACACCGAGGCCGTGCGCGACGAGGTGGGCCGTCACGTTCCAGTCCCAGGCCTGGTGGACGATGTCGGGGGTGAATCCGGCGGCACCGCACGCGGACAGCACCTGCAGACGGCAGGGGTTGTCCGCGGACGGCGCGATCCACTCCTCGCGGGCCGCCTCCGCGAGATCCGTCCGCTCGCGTCCCGCCAGCCGGTGCGTGTCGGGTACGACCAGGTCGAACGGGTCGTCCAGCAGCGGCTGCTGGTCGAACCGGGCGTCGCTGACCGGGGGGTTGCGCGAGGTCGCCTCGACGACCGCGAGATCGGCGCCGCCCTCGAAGAGCAGGTCGAAGCTCTCGGGTACGACCGCCTCCTGGATGCGGACGGAGAGGCGGGGATGGCGTTCGCGCAGCCGGGCCGCCATCGGGGCGATCAGCACCGAGACGGCGATCGGGAAGCCGGCGACCCGCAGCAGTCCCGCGGGGTCGTCGTGGTCGGCGCGCAGGTCCAGCTCCGCCTGGTCCCAGCGGGCCTGGATCGCGTCGGCGTGGGTGATCAGACTGCGCGCGGCGGAGGTCAGCCGTACGCCGCGGCCCTGCGGCTCCAGCAGGACGACGCCCAGCTCACGGGCGAGCTGGCGGACCTGCTGGGAGGCGGCGGAGGTGGTCAGGTGCAGGGCTCTGGCGGCGGCGGTGACCGTGCCGTAGTGCTCGACGGCTCGCAGGACGTGTAGTCGCCGCAGATCAATCATGAAGCCCAGGCTTAAGGGTCACGTCCAGAAAGTCAACGTAGACGTGAAGGGTCACTGCGTCACACCCTGGGTGTGCCCCGCCCCTGAGGGGCGCGGGGAACTGCGCGACCAGCCCTCACACACCCGCAGCCGACCCACTACCTGAGGAGCCCTCCACATGAACAGCGCACAGCGTGACGCGTGCCCGCACTGCGGCTGGCCCGACCGTGCGGAACCCTTCCAGGTGGTGTCCCGGCACGGCACGGCCGCCGGCCACACCGTCTGGACCCGCTGCGCCTGCGGCTCGCTCCAGGTACGCGCGGTGGACGCGTCCGGCATGCGCGTGCTCAGCCGTGGCGGACGGGGTTGAGTGTCGTCTGCGGCCCGGTGGGGGCCGTTCGCGCAGTTCCCCGCGCCCCTCAAAGATGGGGCTGCGCCCCCGTCTTTCATCTGCGGGCCGGTGGGGGTGGGCCGCGCAGTTCCCCGCGCCCCCAAAGGGCGAAAAGCTGGGGCGCAGCCCCGCTTTTCAGGGGCGCGGGGAACTGCGCGAGCAACCCCCACCGGCCCGCAGTCGATCAGCTCGTCTCGACGCCCAGTGTCAGGGAACCCGCGTACCCCGCCGTCGTCGAACTGCCGAGTGCCGTCAGCGTCAGCAGACCCGACGCCGCGCCCCCGTCGTCGTAGATGCCGTCCTGCGCGAGCGTGGTCCGCGGCACCGTGTTCGCCGCGTACACCGGCACCGCCGCCACCCTCGTGGTGATCGCCTCGTCGAAGAACAACTGCCCGGTGTGCAGCTCCTGACCGCCCTCGAACGAGCCGTCGGACGTCAGCGTGACATCGGTGTGCACCTTGATGTGGATGTGGATGCACCGACCCCGGTACCACCCGGGATAGACCGTCGTGATCTTCGCGACGCCGTCGGAGCCCGTCAGGACCCCGCCGCGCAGGAACGTCCCGTTGTCGGGCTCGTTGTGCCCGTTCCCGCCGACGAACCCGGAGTACTCGCCGAGCGCGTCGCAGTGCCAGATCTCCACCAGCGCGCTGTCGAGCGGTGCGCAGGTGTCGTCGTCGACGACGGTGAGCGTGAGCTTGAGCGGAATCCCGGTCTTGTCCTCGTGGATGTCCGCGCGGACGAGTTGTCCGTCGAGGTAGTAGGGGCCTTCGGTCATCTCCTTCGTGAGGGTGCAGACGGCCGCGGCGGCGGCCGGCTGCTGGTCGGCAGCCGTAGTGGGGGCCGTGGTGGGGGCCTCGGGGAGCGTGGCACCGACGGCCAGGGTGGCGGCGGTGGCGCCCGTGGCGACGAGCACGGTTCGACGTCCGATCGATGTGTCTGTCATGAACACGGCACCGTAGAAACGGAATCTGTCGAAGCGCTGTGGATTGGGCAAAGTGACGAAGCGTCAAGTCTGTTGTGAGACAGCCGGGACGCCGAAAAACTTTCGACGCTTACCGGGGCGCACGGGGCTGTGTGAACCGTTGACGCGCAAGGGGTTCGATTCTACGTTCCGGTCATCCCATCCCGTTCGAAGTCATGACCAGCGTTCGTGATACCGAACGAGTGAGTTCTCATCTCCTCAGCACCTCCCGTCAACTCCCCCCACTCACAGGAGGATCCGCGTGAGCCCCACCTCCAGCAGGACCCCCCGCCGTACGGGCCGCAGGACCGCACTCCTCGCCCTCCCCGCGGCGATCCTGCTCGCCCTGGTCCCCACGACCGCCTCCGCGTACCCCAACCCGGGCACGGTCACCGGCTCGACCGTCGTCCACGACCCGACGATGATCCGCACCTCGTCCGGCCAGTACCTCCTGTATGCGACCGGCGGCGGCCTCGGTCACAAGACGTCGACCAACCGGATCGCCTTCAGCGCGGGCTCCGACGCCTTCGGAACCAAGCCGGGCTGGTGGTCGTCGTACGCGACCGAGGCCTGGGCGCCCGACATCTCGTACGCGGGCGGCAAGTACCTGATGTACTACGCCGTCTCGACCTTCGGCTCGAACAGGTCGGCCATCGGGCTCGCCGGTTCGACGACCGGGCTGCCGGGCTCCTGGAGCGACTACGGGACGATCTACACGTCCACCACCTCCAGCGACTACAACGCCATCGACCCGAACCTGTTCGTGGACAGCGACGGCAAGTGGTGGCTGTCCTTCGGCAGTTGGTGGACCGGGCTGAAAATGATCCAGATCAACCCGTCGACCGGCAAGCAGCTCTCGACAAACACCACGCGCTACTCGATCGCGTCCCGCCCGACCGGCACCAAGGCCGTCGAGGCGCCGTACATCGTCAAGCGCAACGGCTACTACTACCTGTTCGCCTCGTACGACGCGTGCTGCGCCGGCACCAGCTCCACATACAAGGTCAAGGTCGGGCGGGCCACCAGCGTCACCGGCCCGTACTACGACAAGAGCGGTGTGGCGATGACGAACAACGGCGGCACGCCCGTCCTGGAGTCGCACGGGCGGTACATCGGCCCCGGCGGCCAGTCGATCATGAGTGACGTCGACGGCGACCTGATCGTCTACCACTACTACGACGGCCAGGACAACGGCGCCCCCAAACTCGGCATCAACCTCCTGAACTGGAGCAGCGGATGGCCCGTCGCCTACTGACCCTGCTGGCCGCGCTGGTGCTCGCCCTGTCGCTCGGGCAGTCCTCGGCGAGCGCGGCCTCCTTCACCAACCCGGTCAAGTCCGTGAAGGGCGCCGACCCCTGGATCTCGTACCACGACGGCAACTACTACCTGGTGACGACGAGTTGGACCGACGTCATCACCATGCGCAAGTCGCCGACCCTGGGCGGGCTCGCGACCGCGCCCAGCGTGCAGGTGTGGAAGGGCGACGCGGCCTCGCGCTGCTGCAACATCTGGGCGCCCGAACTCTTCTACTCCGGAGGCAAGTGGTACCTGTACTTCGTCGCCGGGCAGAACGTCTCCGACTACAACCCGACCCAGCGCACCCACGTCCTGGAGAGCTCCGGATCCGACCCGCTGGGCCCGTACACGTACAGGAACCAGCTCAACAGCGCCTGGATGCTGGATCCGAGCGTCCTGAACGTGAACGGGCAGCTGTATCTGCTGGGCAGCGCGAGCGGCGGGACGCAGAACCTCGTCATCGCGCCGATGTCCAATCCCTACACCCTCAGCGGGTCCTTCTCGACGATCTCCACGCCGACGTACGACTGGGAGAAGTCGGGAGGGACGGTGAACGAGGGGCCCGAAGTGCTCCAGCGGGGCGGGGTCACGCGGATCATCTACTCCGCGAGCGGATGCTGGACGCCCGACTACAAGCTCGGGCAGCTGACCCTGACCGGCTCGAACCCGCTCGCCGCGGCCTCCTGGACGAAGAAGTCCACGCCGGTCTTCCAGCGCAACGACAGTGCGGGCGTGTACGGGCCCGGCCACAACGGGTTCTTCACCTCGCCTGACGGGAGCGAGAGCTGGATCGTCTACCACGCCAACGACAGCGCGAGCGACGGCTGTGACAACGGGCGGACCACGCGGGCGCAGAAGTTCACGTGGAACTCCGACGGGTCACCGAACCTCGGCGTGCCCGTCGGACTGGGCACGAGCCTCGCGGGGCCCTCCGGGGAGCCCTCCAGCACGTCCGCCACGTACACACTCACGAACCGCAACAGCGGCAAGTGCCTTGAGGTGGCGGGAGGTTCGACGGCCGACGGGGCCAACGTCCAGCAGTACGCCTGCAACGGCGGGAACCATCAGAAGTGGCGGGTGGAGGACCGGGGGGACGATACGAGCCGGCTCGTGAACGTGGGGTCCGGGAAGGTGCTGGACACGGCGGACTGCTCCGCGGCGGACGGGGCGGATCTGCGGCAGTGGGCCTGGCTCGACAACACGTGCCAGCGGTTCCGGTTCCTCGCCACCTCTGGGGGTTACGTGCGGATCGTGAACCAGGCGTCCGGGAAGGTGGCGGATGTCGCCGACTGCTCCTCGGCGGACGGGGCGGACGTCCGCCAGTGGACGTGGCTGAACAACAACTGCCAACAGTGGCGCTTCACCACGACGTGACCTCCGGTCCGGTGGGGGTGCGCCACAAGACTGCGCAGTTCCCCGCGCCCCTGAGAGTGCGGGCCGGTGGGGGTGCGCTTCAAGATTGCGCAGTTCCCCGCGCCCCTCGGGAGGGGCTGCGCCCCTTCAGGGGCGCGGGGAACTGCGCGGCCTGCCCCCACCGGCCCGCAGTCGACGTACCGGCGAGGGGGCTTCTAGGGGCGCGGGGAACTGCGCAATCTTGAAGCGCGCCCCCACCCGGGGTCAGCCGACCCGGTTCACCCCGCCGGCCGCAGGCCAGCCCGCTCCGTTGGACGCCCCCGGCGTGTTCGGCCACCCGCCCGGCTGCTGCTGAGGCACAGGCTGCGGCTGCGGCATCGCCTGAGGCTGCTGCGGGAACCCCTGCTGGGGGAACCCCTGCGGCTGCCCCGGCGCGGCGATCGCGGTCAGCCCGCCCGGCATCCCCGTGGTCCCCCGCGTCTGCGCCGCGGTCAACGGCTGGGGCTGCCCGACCATCCCGTTGGCCGCGGCGACGAGCGGCTGCGGCTGCTGCGGCAACTGCTGCGGCTGTTGAGGTACAGGCTGAGGCTGCTGGACCATCCCGTTGGCCGCGCCCGCGAGCCCGGGATACCCCTGCCCGTTGGTCGAGCCGACGAGCCGGTCGACCGCCGCCGTCCCCGAGCTGTAGCCGGCCCCCTGGCTCAGTTCGGGCACGGCGGCTCCCCGCCTGGTGGTGGTTCCGTAGAGCACCGACTCCAGGCCGATCACCAGTCGGCGTACGTCCTCCTGGGGGCGTACCACGAGCCGTACGAAGCGGCTGGACGACCCGATCTTGTTGCCGCACTCGCGGACCAGGATCCGGTGCTCGGTGAGCAGTCGGTCCCGGACCACGGTGCCCTCGGCGCCCACGGGGAGGCGCACGAAGAGGAAGTTGCCCTGTGAGGGGTAGACCGTGAGTCCGGGCAGTGTGGAGAGCTGGCGTGCCATGTCGAGCCGGTCGCGGCGCACCATGTGCAGGCTCTCCACGTACTCGGCCCCGTAGTCCTTGAGCATGAAGACCACGGTCTCCGCGAAGGCGTTCAGGTTCCACTTCGGCAGCATCGAGCGGATGCGTCCCGCCAGGCCCGGGTTGGCGACCATGTAGCCGAACCGCACGCCGTGCAGGCCGAAGTTCTTGCCGAGGCTGCGCAGCACGATGACGTTGGGGCGCATCACCGCTTCCTCGACGATGCTCGGTTCGTTCTCCGCGTCGGCGAACTCCAGGAACGACTCGTCGATGACGATCAGGTCGAGGTCGGCGAGCGCGTCGCAGAACGCCAGGATCGTCTGCTTGGGCAGGAAGCCGCCGTCGGGGTTGTTCGGGTTGCAGATGACGGCCGCGCGGCTGCCCCTGGAGCGGATGAACTGGATGTACTGCGCCGGGTCGAGCGCGAAGCCGTTGCTCTCCTGGAGCGGGAACATGTCGACGCGCTTGCCGGTCTCCAGCGGCTGATCGGTCCAGCGGCCGAAGGTGGGGACGGGGATGGCGAGCGACTCACGGACCAGCAAGTGGTCGATCCAGGTGATGAGTTCGGTGGACCCGTTGCCCATCGCCACGCACTGCGGGGGAAGTTGCAGCAGATTGCACAGCTCGGCGGTGATGGTGTCCGCGCTGCTCGGGTAGTACGTGATGATGTCGCGCAGTCGGTGGGTCAGCTCGTCCATCATCCTGGGCGAGGGGAAGTACGGGTTGCACGGGATACAGAAGTCCACCGGACCGGCCTCCCCGCTCTCTCGTGCCAGCGCGGCCATCGAGGGGCTGTGCGCGCCGGTGCGGAACAGCGAGGTGACATTGTCGGCCATGGACCCTCCGTCCTTGAGGGGCGGCCCGAGCGGGTACGCGGGCGGCGGCCCGAGCGGGGATACCCGGGCCGCCTCTAAGTACGTGCGCCTGTGTGTCCCTGTTCAACGACTGTGAATCGATGTGGAAGTTGTGAACCACCTGTGAAGGGTGGTTAATTGTTGAACGAATGGACCGTCGTCGAACGGTACGTCGCGCCCGGCCTGAGCACGGTCGACGGGAACTCCGGGCGGTTCGGCGAGTCGGGGAAGTGCTGGGTCTCCAGGCACACCGCGTCGCCCTGCCGGTAGGCCCGGCCGCCGGTCCCGACGAGGCTGCCGTCCAGGAAGTTCCCGGTGTAGAGCTGCACTCCGGGCTCGGTCGTCGCGATCTTCAGCGTGCGGCCGGAGACCGGCTCCCGCAGGTGCGCGATGTGCTCGGGCCGTTCGGTGAGCCCCTTGTCCAGGACCATGTTGTGGTCGATGCCCTTGGCGTACAGCAGTTGTGGGTCGTTCCGCCGCAGATCCGCCCCGAGCGTCTTCGGCGTACGGAAGTCGAAGGGTGTGCCCGCGACCCCGGCCAGCTCGCCGGTGGGGACGAGTCCCGCGTCGACCGGGGTGTAGCGGGACGCGGCGACCAGCAGCACATGGTCGTGGACCGAGCCGCCGTCCTCGCCGGCCAGGTTCCAGTACACGTGGTTGGTGAGGTTCACGACCGTGGCCCGGTCGGTGGTCGCCTCGTAGTCGACGCGCCAGTCGCCCCGCGCGGTGAGGGTGTAGGTCACCTGCACCGTGAGCGTGCCGGGGTAGCCCATCTCGCCGTCGGGGCTGGTGCGCCGCAGGATCAGGCCCACGTCGGAGCCGGACGCGTACTCCTCCACGTCCCAGATCCGCCGGTCGAAGCCCTCGGGCCCGCCGTGCAGGTTGTGGCCGCCGTCGTTGACGGGCAGGACGTGATCCTCGCCGTCGAGGGCGAACCTGCCCTTGGCGATGCGGTTGCCGTACCGGCCGATGATCGCGCCGAAGTACGGGCTGGACGTCTCGTACGCCTCGACGGTGTCGAAGCCGAGCGAGACGTTGGTGTGTCCGCCGCGCCCGTCGGGAAGTTCCAGGGACTGGACGATGCCGCCGTACGACAGGACCTTCAGCCGGGTGCCGCCGTTCTCCAGCGACCAGCGGTGGACCTTCGTGCCGTCGGCGAGTTCGCCGAAGAGTTCCTTCACCAGTTCGTTCACCAGTTCTTTCACCGGTTCCTGTCTTCCCGAGACGTCAAGTGGTTCCTGACGCGCACAAAGCAAAATGGGGCCCCGTGGACCGTACGTCCACGGGGCCCCACCTGCACGTTACGAACCGACCTTGCGCTTGTTCCAGACGTCGAAGCCGACCGCCAGGAGCAGCACCAGGCCCTTGATGACCTGCTGCCAGTCGCTGCCGACGCCGACGAGGTTCATGCCGTTGTTGAGCACACCGAGGACGACACCACCGATGATCGCGCCGAGGACCGTGCCCACGCCGCCGCTCATCGACGCGCCGCCGATGAACGAGGCGGCGATCGCCTCCAGTTCGAAGTTCACACCGGCCTTGGGCGAGGCCGCGTTGAAGCGGGCCGCGAAGACCAGACCGGCCAGCGCCGCGAGCATGCCCATGTTGAGGAAGACCAGGAAGGTGACCTTCTTGTCCCGCACACCGGACAGCTTCGCCGCGGGCAGGTTGCCGCCGATGGCGTAGATGTGGCGGCCGATGACGGCGTTGCGCATCACGTAGCCGAAGCCGACGACGAGGACGCCGAGGATGAGCAGCACGACCGGGGCGCCCTTGTAGCTGGCGAGCATCATCGTGACCGTGAGCACCGCGGCGGCCAGCGCCACGATCTTCAGCAGGAACAGCTTGAAGGGCGGCACGTCGAGCGCGAACTCCTGCTGCCGCCTGCGGTCACGGAACTCCTGCAGCACGATGAACGCGATCACGGCGAAGCCGAGCAGCAGCGTGAGGTTGTGGTAGTTGGTGTCCGGGCCGACCTCGGGGAGGAAGCCGTTGGAGACCTTCTGCAGACCCTCGGGGAACGGGCCGAGCGTCTGGCCCTCCAGGAAGATCTCGGTGAGACCGCGGAAGGTCAGCATGCCCGCGAGGGTCACGATGAAGGATGGTATGCCCAGATACGCGATGAAGAAGCCTTGCGCGGCTCCCGCGGCGGCGCCCAGGAGCAGGCACAGCACCACGGCGATCGGCCAGTCGAGGTCGTGCTTGACCATCAGGACGGCCGCCACCGCGCCCACGAAGGCGGTGAGCGAGCCGACCGACAGGTCGATGTGGCCCGCGATGATGACGAGCATCATGCCGATCGCGAGGATCAGGATGTAGCTGTTCTGCAGCACCAGGTTGGAGACGTTGCGCGGCAGGAGCAGGTCGCCGTCGGTCCACACCGCGAACAGCACCACGATCAGGCCCAGCGCGATCAGCATGCCGTACTGCCGCATGTTGCGGCGCATGCCGTCCACCATCAGCTGCAGCAGGCCGTCGCCGCCGCCTGTCGAGCCGCCCTTGCCGGCGGGTGCCGGCGCGGGGGACTTGGCGGTCACATTCGTGCTCATCGGTCTTACCTCTTGTCCTTCGTCATCTGGCGCATCAGCACTTCCTGCGTGGCCTCGGCCCGCTGGACCTCACCGGTCAGCCGCCCGGCGGACATGGTGTAGATGCGGTCGCACATTCCGAGCAGTTCGGGCAGCTCGGAGGAGATGAAGACGACCGCCTTGCCCTCGGCGGCCAGTTTGTCGATGACCGTGTAGATCTCGAACTTGGCGCCCACGTCGATACCGCGGGTCGGCTCGTCGAGGATCAGCACATCGGGCCCCGCGAAGATCCACTTGCTGAGGACGACCTTCTGCTGGTTGCCGCCCGACAGCTTGCCCACCGGCTCGAAGACGGTCGGCGCCTTGATGTTCATCGACTTGCGGAAGCCCTCGGAGACCTGTCGCTCCTGGTGCTCGTCGACGACACCGCCCTTGGCGACCTTGCCCAGCGCGCTGAGCGTGATGTTCCGGTTGATGGTGTCGATGAGGTTGAGGCCGTAGTGCTTGCGGTCCTCGGTCACGTACGCGATGCCGTTCTTGACCGCGTCGGACACGGTCTTCGTACGGATCTCCTTGCCGTCCTTGAGGACGGTGCCGCCCGCGTACCGGCCGTAGGTGCGCCCGAAGACGCTCATCGCCAGCTCCGTGCGCCCGGCGCCCATGAGCCCGGCGATACCGACGATCTCCCCGCGGCGCACCTGGATCGACACGTCGTCGACCACCTTGCGCTGCTGGTCGATCGGGTGGTGCACGGTCCAGTTGCGGATCTCCAGGGCGGGAGCCGCGCCCACCTCGGTGTCGTGCGGGGTGCGCTCCGGGAAGCGGTGGTCGAGGTCGCGGCCGACCATGCCGCTGATGATCCGGTCCTCGGTGGTCTCCGCGGCCTTCACGTCGAGGGTCTCGATGGACCGCCCGTCGCGCAGGATGGTCACCGAGTCGGCGACCGTCGAGATCTCGTTGAGCTTGTGCGAGATGATGATCGAGGTGATGCCCTGGTCCTTGAGACCGAGGATCAGGTCCAGCAGCTTGCCGCTGTCCTCGTCGTTCAGAGCCGCCGTCGGCTCGTCGAGGATCAGCAGCTTCACCTTCTTCGACAGCGCCTTCGCGATCTCGACGAGCTGCTGCTTGCCCACACCGATGTCGGCGACACGGGTGTCGGGGTGCTCGTCGAGCCCGACCCGCCGCAGCAGCTCGGTCGCGTGCTTCAGCGTCTCGGTCCAGCTGATGAACCCGCGCGTGGCGTGCTCGTTGCCGAGGAAGATGTTCTCCGCGATGGAGAGGTAGGGCACCAGGGCAAGCTCCTGGTGGATGATCACGATGCCGTGCTGCTCGCTCGCCCTGATGTCCTTGAACGTGCAGGGCTCACCCTCGAAGAGGATGTCGCCCTCGTACGTCCCGTGCGGGTGGACGCCGGAGAGGACCTTCATGAGGGTCGACTTCCCGGCGCCGTTCTCCCCGCAGATGGCGTGGACCTCGCCCGGCCGGACGCTCAGAGAGACGTCCGACAGCGCCTTGACGCCGGGAAAGGTCTTGACGATCGAGCGCATTTCCAGGACGGGTCCCGCCATGGTCGTGCCTTCCAATCCTTAGAAAACGGCGGTTGTTACTTGAGGTCGCTTTCCTTGATGTAGCCCGAGTCGACGACAACTTCCTTGTAGTTGGACTTGTCGACGTTGACCGGGTCCAGCAGGTAGGCGGGGATGACCTTGGCGCCGTTGTCGTACGTCTTCGTGTCGTTCGTCTCGGGCTTCTTGTCCTTCAGCACGGAGTCGACCATGTTGGCGGCGACCTCGGCGAGCTTGCGGGTGTCCTTGTAGACGGTCTGCGTCTGCTGGTCCGCGATGATCGACTTCACCGAGGCGACCTCGGCGTCCTGGCCCGTGACGATCGGCAGCGGCTTGCTCTTGCTGCCGTAGTCGTCCGACTTGAGCGCGGACAGGATGCCGATGGAGATGCCGTCGTAGGGCGAGAGCACGGCGTCGACCTTGGCGCTCTTGTACGCCGAGGTGAGCAGGTCGTCCATGCGCTTCTGGGCGGTGCCGCCGTCCCAGCGCAGGGTGGTGACCTGGTTGAGCTTGGTCTGGCCGGACTTGACGACGATCTGCTTCTTGTCGATGTACGGCTGCAGGGCGTTCATGGCGCCCTTGAAGAAGTACTGGGTGTTGTTGTCGTCGTTCGAGCCGGCGAAGAGCTCGACGTTGAACGGGCCCTTCTTGGAGCCGTCCTTGAGACCGAGCTTCTCGACGATGTAGCCGCCCTGGAGCTCGCCGACCTTCTCGTTGTCGAACGACGCGTAGTAGTCGACGTTCGGCGAGTTGAGGATCAGGCGGTCGTAGGAGATGACCGGGATGTCGGCTTCCTTGGCCTGCTGCAGAACGTTGTCGAGCGACTTGTTGTCGATCGCCGCGATGATCAGCGCGGAGACACCCTGCGTGATCATGTTCTCGATCTGCGAGACCTGGGTGTCCGGGTCGTCCTCGCCGTAGGCCAGCTTGGTCTTGTAGCCGGCCGCCTTCAGGTTCTTCTCCACGTTGGCGCCGTCGGCGATCCAGCGCTCGGAGGACTTGGTCGGCATGGCGATGCCGACGGTGCCCCCCTTCGCGTCTCCCTTGTCGCTCTCACTGCCGCCGTCACTGTCCTGCCCGCAGGCGGACAGGGTGAGGGCGAGGGAGGCTGCCGCGGCTATGGCGGAGAGGGCTGCCTTGCGATTGCGCATGATCATCTTCCTTGATGCTCTGACGGAGGCTCGGTGTTCAGTTCTTGAAGGTGGTGGTGCGAGGAACGACCGAGAGGAGGTGTGTGGGATTGTGTTCGGCCGCGTCGTCTTTTGTGAAGGGGGTGTAGTCGGAACGTTATGAGGGAATGTCAAAACGTTGGAGTGTCCCCGGCAGCCGCGAGCCGAGCGGCGCCATGTCGCCGTCCGCCCCGTGCCGCGCCAGCAGGTCCAGGGCCAGCCGGCCGCGCCGCACCCTCTCCCGTGCCGTGGACAGCGTCAGCTCCCTCATGTGGTGGCCGTACGGGTAGATCCCGGGAGCCTTGGACAGGCCGAACTTCAGGTACAGCGGTGCGCCGCGCCGGATCAGCTCGGCGACCTCGTACATGCGCACGTAGCCGCCGAGATCGTCGGGGGCCTCGATGTACATGTCCATCGGGGCCGCGCTGACCCTGCGGATCTCCGTCAGGTGGTCCAGCGTGAGATCGCTGGGCACGTTGATCGAGTCCCCGCCGAGCTGCTCGTACACGGCGTACGCGGCCGGGTTGACCGGACCGATGAGCGCCGAGACCTTGAGCGTGGTGTCGGCCGGGATGATCCCGGCGACACGGGCCCTGTGCAGAGTCCACAGCACGCCCTCGTCAGCCACGAGGAGGCACTTTACGCCCAACTCCGTTGCGCGTACGGCGTCTTCCAGACAGCCCGCCACCGCATCGTGACCACGTGCCCTGGTACCGCCGCCCCGCGAGTCCGTACGGGTCGAGCCGCCGATGTCCCAGGTGCCGCGCGGACCGGTGAAGAGGCACAGCTCGATGTCGCGCTCGGCGGTGGCGTCGACCATCTCGGTGATCTCGGCGTCGGTCAGCATCCAGACGCCGCTGCCCTGGCTGATCCGGTGGATCGGCACATCGAGCCGCGAGGACTCCTTCAGGACCACGGCCAGCGCCTCGGGCCCCTCGCACGAGGGGATCTCGGTACGCCACTTGCCGCCCCCCGGGAAGGAGTGCGGGGAGGCGTCGGCGGGGGACAGGGCGGGAGCGCCCAGGCCGAGCGCGGCGAGCGCCTGCTCACCGGGTCGACGGGCCGCTCTGGGAGAAGCGTCGGTCACAAGCTTTCCTTAGCTCTGGCAAAGTATGCGTTCGATATGTCGGACATGGTTCGTGTCGGTGGATGTACGCCGGTGCGGAGCGTCAGGTCTCCGCACCGGCGTACGGATCGGGGGCCGGCGTCCGGTGCCACGGTCAGGGCCGCAGCAGCACCTTGCCGACCTTCGGATCGCCGGACCCCACCAGCTCGATGGCGTGGGCGAACTCGTCCAACGGAAGTTCATGCGTCACCAGCGGCAGCGGATCGAGGAGACCCGCGCCGAAGACCCGTACCGTGTGCGCCCAGGCCTCCGGCGGCGCACCGAACACGGTGTGCACCTCCAGCTGCCGTACGACGAGGTCCGTGGGGTCCAGACCCTCCGCGCCCGCCGCCGGGATGCCCGTGAGCACCAGCCGGCCGCCGCGTCTGAGCAATGAGGCGGCGGTGGTCGCGGCGGTCGCCGAACCGGCCGTCTCGATCACCACGTCGAAGTCGGCGGGCAGCTCCTGGTCCCGGGTACGGAAGTCGCTCGCGCCGAACTTCCGCGACAGCTCCGCACGGTCCGGGCGGGTGCCCACCACCAGCAGCTCCGAGGGTGAACCCGCCTTCAGGAACTGCACGGCGAACATGCCGAGCGTGCCCGTCCCGACGACCGCCACCCGCTCGCCGGGCCGCGCGTTCGCCTTCAGCGCCGCCGCCGCGATACAGGCGGCGGGCTCCAGGAGCGCCGCGGCCGTCAGGTCGGCGTCGTCCGGCAGGACGTGCAGCAGCCGGGCGGGCAGCGTGAGTGTGCCGGCCATGGCGCCGGGCTGGGTGAAGCCCGTCTCCTCGTAGCCGGCCGTGCACAACGTTGTCTCGCCCTCGTGGCAGCGGTCGCACACCTGGCAGTTGCGGAAGCCCTCGCCCACCACCTTGCGGCCCACGAGACCCTCGGGCACCCCGCTGCCGACCGCCTCGACCGTCCCCGACCACTCGTGGCCCGGGGTCAGCGGATAGCGGACGTAGCCCTCGGGGCGGTTGCCCTGGTACACCTCACGGTCGCTGCCGCAGATCCCGCTCGCGTGGACCCGTACCAGGGCCTCGCCCGATGCGGGTGCCTCGGGCTCGTGAGGGGCCAGCCGGTGCTCGCCCGGCCCCTCGATGACGACGGCCTGGGATGCGGCGCTCATGACGGCTCCGTGGCGGTGGGACGGCTCGGGGTCCCGAAGAGGCCGTACGCCCCTCGGTCCGCCGCGCGGCGCGACGACAGCGGCGACCGGCGGCTGGGCACAGCCTGCCACAAGCCCCTGTACAACTCGGCTCCGGGCGGCGTCACTTGCCGGCACCCTTCGGCTTGCGCTGCTCCCAGCCGTCCGCCCACAGGTCGAAGCGCGCCTGCTGCTGCGGGAACTCCGCCGCCGCGTCCGTGTCCAGCTCGACGCCCAGACCCGGCTCGTGCGACAGCTCGAAGTAGCCGTCGACGACCTGCGGGGCGCCCTTCACGATCTTCTTGATGTCCGCGTCCGCGAAGTCGTTGAAGTGTTCGAGGATCTTGAAGTTCGGGGAGCTGAAACCGACCTGGAGGGAGGCGGCGGTGAGGACCGGCCCGCCGACGTTGTGCGGCGCCACGAGCACGTAGTGGGCTTCGGCGGTCGCGGCCAGCTTGCGGGTCTCCCAGATGCCGCCGAGGTGGCCGACGTCCGGCTGGATGATGTCCACGGCCTGGCTCTCGAACAGCTCGCGGAACTCGATGCGATCGTGAATACGCTCACCGGTCGCGACCGGGATGTCGACCTTCGCCGCCACCTTCTCCAGCGCCTTCAGGTTCTCCGGCGGCACCGGCTCCTCCAGCCACGCGGGCTTGAAGGGCGCGAGCTCACGGGCGAGCCGGATGGCCGTGGCCGGCGAGAAGCGGCCGTGCATCTCCAGCATCAGCTCGGTGTCCGGGCCGATCGCGTCGCGGACCGCCTCGATCAGCGAGACCGAGTACAGCGACTGCTCGTGGTCCAGCTCGAAGTGACCCGTCCCGAACGGGTCGATCTTCAGCGCCTTGTACCCGCGCTCGACGACCGCCTGGGCCGCCTTGTGGTACGCCTCCGGGGTGCGCTCCGTGGTGTACCAGCCGTTCGCGTACGCCTTCACGCGGTCGGTGACCTTGCCGCCGAGCAGCTGCCACACGGGCACGCCCAGGGCCTTGCCCTTGATGTCCCAGCACGCCATCTCGATCACGGCGATACCGGACATGACGATCTCGCCGGCGCGCCCGTAGTCGCCGTACTTCATACGGCGGACGAGGTCCTCGACGGCGAAGGGGTCGGAACCGAGAATGTGATTGGCCTGCGCCTCCCGCAGATAGCCGATCAGCGCGTCGGTGTGGCCCAGCATGCGGGTCTCACCGACCCCGGTGATGCCCTCGTCGGTGTGCACCTGGACATAGGTCAGGTTGCGCCATGGCGTCCCGACCACGTGTGTGCTGATTCCGGTGATGCGCACGGAGAATGCCCCTTGTCGTGCTCTGCGGCTGCTTTGACGAATCTGTTTCGACTGTTCGATATTTCGTCACACGTTCGAAATGCTGGCCAGACAGTAAGGATTGGGCGGCGGACGTGTCAATGGGTCGAACGAAGAACGGTTTCGGCGAGATGGCGAAGGAAGGCGGGGAATGGTCGGGCCTGTCCTCAACTGGCACACCCGAACGGGCAGTTCAGCACAGAACTTTCACAGCTGCGGCTGGGAACGTGACCTGAGCGGAGTTTAGTCTTCCGGCGTCATGGACTACTGCCTCCCGTGCCAACGGCACCTCAATGGCGCCCTCGCTTGCCCGGGGTGCGGTACATCGGCCGAAGCATGCCGGGAGTACGCGGCCTCCCTGGACGACCGCGAGGACGCCGACGACCGCGACGACGCGGAGGACGAGGACGACGACTCCGGGCCCGAGGGCGGCGCGGGACGCCGCGCCCGGCGCGGACGCGGCACACGCGGCGGGAGCCGGGGGGTGCGCGCGAACCGGCGGGACCGGAAGGCGGCGCTGCACCGGCGGCGGCGCAAGCGGGTGCTCCTCGTGGCGGCCGGGCTGCTGCTCGCGGCCGGCGGGCTGAGCCTGGCCGAGCTGGGCATAGAGGCACCGTCCTCCGAGCCGAAGGCGTCCGCGGCCAAGGAGTCGTCCGCCGGGTCCTCGGCCTCCGCGGACGGTTCGGCGGGGTCCGGGGGAGGCGGTGCCGGGGGGTCGGGGGCGTCGCCGTCCGCCTCGGATTCGAAGAAGTCCAAGGAGTCGGAGAAGTCCAAGAAGGACAAGGACAAGGACGACGACGACAAGGGCGACGAGGACTCGGAATCGGCCGGTCCGTCGTCGTCGCCGACGGCCACCGGGCCGGTGGCCTCGGCCCCTGCGTCCGCTCCGTCCGCCCCTGAGACGTCGGATCCGGGTACGCCCGATCCCGACCCCACGACGGATGAGCCGGAGCCCGACCCGGAACCGACCCCGACGGAGCCGTGCGACCGCTTCTTGTGGTGGTGCACGTAACCGCTGGCCGCGGGCGGTGAAACGGGGCGGTTCGTAGGCTGCGGCCCGGTGGGGGCAAAGCCAAAAGATTGCGCAGTTCCCCGCGCCCCTAAAGACAAAAGACTGCGCAGTTCCCCGCGCCCCTGATGGGGCGCAGCCCCGCTTCAGGGGCGCGGGGAACTGCGCGGGTGACCCCCGCCGGGCCGCGGGCGAGGTCGAGGGGGTCGGGCCCCTTCAGGGGCGCGGGGAACTGCGCGAGCAAGCCCCGCCGGGCCGCAGTGGGCGTCGAGGGGGTCGTACCCCTTCGTGGGCGCGGACCGACAGGTCAGGCCGGGGTGGGGCCCGCGTCCGCCACCCCGGTGGACCCGTCCAGCATGCGCAGCAGCAGGCCGCGCAGAGCCACCCGCTCCTCCCGGGACAGCCCGGCCAACGGCTCCCGCGCGAACCGCAACGACAACCGCAGGCTCCGGGCGACAGCCCGCCCCTCCTCCGTCACGGCGGCCAGCTTCACGCGGCGATCGGTCGGGTCCGGCCGCCGCTCCGCGAGCCCCCGCGCCTCCAGCCGGTCCACGATCCCGGTGACGTTCGACGGCTCGCACTTCAGCTTCTGCGCCAGCCGCCGCATCGGCAGCGGCTCCAGCGAGAGCAGGCTGAGCAGCCGCGCCTGCGCCCCGGTCAGCGAGTGCTCCGCCGCCGCCTCCTCGTACTCCTCGTGGTAGCGGGCCACGACCGTGCCGATGAGGTCGACGACCTCAAGGGTCAGTGGGTCGAACGAGGGAGTCTTCTGTACGGCCATGCCCGACAGGCTACCCGGTTACTTGACATCATGAAATATTCAGGAGCATGGTTGTTTCACATACTGAAGCATTCTCATGTGTGGAAACCGTTGCACCAGGAAAGGCGCCCTCCATGACCGACACAGCCGAGCTCCCCGCCACCAGCCGCGAATGGCATCTCGTCAGCCGCCCGGTCGGCGTCCCGAAGCCCGAGGACTTCGCCCTGGTCGAGGCCGACCTGAAGCAGCCCGGCCCGGACCAGATCGTGGTGCGCAACAAGCACCTCTCCGTGGACCCGTACATGCGCGGCCGCATGAGCGCCGCGAAGTCGTACGTCGCCCCCTACGAACTGGGCAAGGCCATGCTCGGCGGCGCGGTCGGCGAGGTCGTCGCCTCGAACGCGGACGGCGTCTCCGTCGGCGACCACGTCCTGCACGGCTTCGGCTGGCGCGAATACGCCCTCTTCGACGCCAAGCACGCCGTCAAGGTGGACCCCGGGGCCGCGCCCCTGACCACGTACCTCGGCGTGCTCGGCATGACCGGCCTCACCGCGTACGCGGGCCTGCTGCGCACCGCGTCCTTCGAAGAGGGCGACTCCGTCTTCGTGTCGGGCGCGGCCGGCGCCGTGGGCAGCCAGGTCGGCCAGATCGCCAAGCTCAAGGGCGCCTCGCGGGTCATCGGCTCGGCCGGCTCCGACGAGAAGGTCAGGCTGCTGGTGGAGGAGTACGGCTTCGACGCCGCCTTCAACTACAAGAGCGGCCCCGTGAGCGAGCAGCTTCGCAAGGCCGCCCCGGACGGGATCGACGTCTATTTCGACAACGTCGGCGGCGATCACCTGGAGGCCGCGATCGGCTCCCTCAACCTGCGTGGCCGTATCGCCATCTGCGGAATGATCTCCGTCTACAACAACACGGAGCCGGCGCCGGGGCCGAAGAACCTCGCGCGCCTCATCGCGACGCGCGGCCGGATCCAAGGGCTCCTCGTCGGCGACCACTACGACCTGCAGCCGCAGTTCGTGCGGGAGGTCGGGCCGTGGGTGGCCTCGGGCGAGCTCAAGTACCGGGAGACGGTCGTCGAGGGCATCGAGAACAACCTGGAGGCGTTCCTCGGGGTCCTGCGCGGCGACAACACCGGCAAGATGATCGTCACGCTCTGACCCCGACGCGCGTGTCGGCCGACCTCAAGGACTGCGCAGTTCCCCGCGCCCCCAAAGACAAAAGACTGCGCAGTTCCCCGCGCCCCTGATGGGGCGCAGCCCCGCTTCAGGGGCGCGAGGAACTGCGCGAGCAACCCCCACCGGCCCGCAGGTGATGTCGAGGGGCCCGCGCCCCCTCTTTTCAGGGGCGCGGGGAACTGCGCAATCGTTTAGCTCGGCCCCCGCCGGCCCGCGGCCGAGTGAACCGCCAGAACCAACCGCTGGTTCTCCGGTGCCGCGCCGCCCGGGAACGCGATCCGCCGCCGCGTGTACCCGTACGCCACCCCACTCCGCGGATCAGCGAACCCCTGCGACCCACCGGCCCCACTGTGTCCGAAGGCCCCCGCCCCCAGGAACGGATGCCACATGTCGGCAGTGGCCTGAAACCCCAGCCCGTACGACTTGTGCGCCCGCGCCACCAGGTCGTACCCCACGGAGTGGATCTGCCCCACCTCCGCGACCGTGTCCGGCTTGAGCAGCGCCGCGCGCCCGTTCACCCCGCCGACCGCCGCCGCGTACATCCCGGCGAGCCCGCGCGCGGAGGCGACCCCGCCGGCCGATGCCTGCCCGAGGGCCCGCACGGCACGGGAGTTGGGGAAGTCCACCAGCGGCACAGCCCCGGGCACATGCTCGTTGAACGCGATCGACGCCAGCGTGTGCGGCCCCCGGGGCGTCGAGTCCAGCAGTGCCTGCTCCGGCGGCGTCGGAGCCATCGGCTGCACCGACAGGTACCGGTGCTCCTCCGACTCGGGCAGCCCCAGGTGGAAGCCCAGCCCGTACGGCGCCCGGATCCGCTCCTCGTACACCTCCTGGAGCGTCCGGCCGGTGACCCGCCGGACGACCTCGCCGGTGAGGGCGCCGATCACCAGCGCGTGGTAGCCGAACGC
Source organism: Streptomyces dioscori (assembly GCF_003024195.1). Classification (GTDB taxonomy): domain Bacteria; phylum Actinomycetota; class Actinomycetes; order Streptomycetales; family Streptomycetaceae; genus Streptomyces; species Streptomyces dioscori. The sequence continues at coordinate 371,048 of NZ_KZ679045.1, read as the reverse complement.
CGTGCCGGGCCGCCAGAACGGCCGCTGCCCTGCGAGCCGTTCGGCGATCACCCGGTCGTCGGCCAGTTCGTCGAGGGTGAAGCCCGCGTCCGAACCCACCAGCCCCGCCCGGTGCGCCAGCAGCTCCCGCAGGGTCACCGCCGACTTGCCCTCCGCCGCGAACTCCGGCCAGTAATGGGCAACTTCGCGATCCAGTTCCAGCGTGCCGTCCTGCACGAGCAGGGCGACCACCAGGTGGGCCGCCCCCTTCGAGGAGGAGAAGACACCGAACAGCGTGTCGCCGTCGGTGTCCGCGCCGGCCCACAGATCGACGACCCGCCGCCCCCGTACGTACGCAGTCAACTGGCCCGCGTAGTCCGGGCGTTCGGCGGAGACGACGGACGCGAACTCCTCGCGCACCGCCTCGAAGCCTTCGGCGACGGTGCCGTGGATCTCCTGTGCCATCCGTGCTCTCCTCAGATCTGTGCCGGTGCCGTGGCTCTACGCCCTCGGTGTCCTCGGCGCCCTGCCCTCGGTGCCCTCTGTACTCTCGGCGCTCAGGACACCGTCAGCAAGGCCCGCGCGACCTGCGCGAACTCTCCCTTGGGATGATCGCGGAAGAGCGGCTCCGTGCCGAACAGCACGGCGTGCGGCCCGCTCACCACCGACGCCCGTCCCGCGGCCTGCGCGGGCCCGCCGCTGCCGTCCTCCAGCGCACGCCAGTGCCCGGAGACGAGCGGATTCCCGCCGGCCGCGCCCGCATACGACTGTTCCACACGCACCCCGGCACCGAGGCCCGTGAACCACACCGGCGCGTAGACGAAACTGTGGTCGGGCGCGCCCGCGATCACGCCGCCGCCGGATGAATTGACCACCCGTACAACGCCGTTGGCGTCCGGGTTGCCCGCCACCGCCTCGACCGGGAGAAGCCCGGCGGAGGTGTTGAGAGCGGCTCCGGTGGTTCCGCGGCCCACCAGCCCCCTCCGGCCCACGAAGGTGTTCAGTGCATCGCGCGCGGCCGGGGTGAGGTCCGCGGGGTCGAGTCCCGAGGACGCGAACAGGACGTCCGCCCGCGACCAGTCGAAGCCCGCGTCGAGGATCGCCGTGGACACCGGGACCACGTCGAAGTTCATCTCCCGCAGCGCGAACAGCTCACCCGGCGTGACCGCCGCGGCCACCCGGACCCGCCGCAGCGGGGCGCCGCCGTTCTCCTTCGTCGCGTCGAAGGCAACGTCGTACGTCCGCGCGGCGGCCACGGCCTTCGCGCGGGCCGACGCGGGCACGATGGCACTCCCGTCGGCCGCCCGTCGCACCGAAACCCCTTCCGCGAGCAGGGAGTTGAGAGCTGCTACCTCCCGTGCGTCGTCAAGGCGCAGCCGCAGTCGCAGCGGGGGCTGCCGCGTGCCGCCGGGCGCCACGTACCCCACCCTCGCGGCGGCGTGCACCGCCCGGTCCGGCACGTCGAGCTTCGAGGTCCGTACGGTGTCGACGGTCGCGCCCCACAGCCGGCCGAGGCTCCAGCCGGAGATGTCGTACATCACCGACACCTTGTCACTGATGTCCCGCCCGTCCGCCAGCATCACATTGGCCATGCCCCGCTTGGGCTGCCGCAGATCGACGACGTACGAGCCCTTCGCGTACGCCTTCCCCCCGATCCTGAAGTCCCTTGTCGCCTGCCGGACCTGTACGTCGTTGGCGAGCAGGTGGTCGACGAGCCGGGCCGCGGCCGGCGCCGAGCGCTGGGAGTCCGCGCCCGCCGGAATCACGTACGCGCGGGGGAAGTCGGTGGTGTAGACGTCCTCCGGGCCGATGCCCGGGACGCCCGGCACCGTCTCCGGTGAGACCGGCACCTGGGCGGCGCCCGTCACGCTCCGGCGGAAGACCTCGATCTGGTCGGCGACGAGTGAACCACGGTGCGTGCGCGCGTAGTCGAGGCTCGCGCGCATCGCCGCGCCCGCGACGGCCACGTTGATCGACGCGCGGCGGCGCAGCTCGGTGACGGGCAGTTCGTCGTACTCCTCGTTGTTCACCGCCATCGGGAACTCGACCGTGTGCGCGGCGACCGTGCCGTGGAAGGGCATGTACTGCGGGGTGAAGATCGGCGGCCAGTCGTCCCAGCCCTCCTCCTGGTCCCGGAAGGGGATCTGGGCCGGTTCCACGCCGTCCTTCTCCGGCGTGTATCCGAGGCCGTTGACGGCGGCCTCCATGCCGAGGGCGTTGGCGTAGGTGTTCTTCAGGAAGAGGTCGTACTCGTAGTTCTCGCCGTGCGGGGGAGTCGTCGGCTCGATCAGGGTGCCGTTGACGTAACCGTGCAGGTCGACCATGAGCGCGGGCTGCTTGTCGATCGCGATCTGCCGCATCGCCCGTACCTCGGGCTGCGAGGCGGTCACGAAGTCCCGGTTCAGGTCGAAGCCGTTGGCGTTCGCGCGGGTGCCCGCGATACGGCCGTCCGGGTTCGCGGTGATGTTGAAGTACACGCGGTGGTGGGCGAGAAGGTCGGCGGTCGTCCCGTCCTTCGCCGTGGCGAGCTTCTCGATCAGCGTGAGGGAGGCGTCCGTGCCCTCCCACTCGTTGCCGTGGATGTTGTTGTTGAAGAAGACCGGCGTCTTGTAGTCGCGCTCGACGGCGGGGTCCTTGGCGGCGGCGACCGGCGCGTTCTCGATCATCTCGCGCAGCCGCTCCTGCGCGCGCGCCTGCCGCTCCGACTCCGGCGCGGTGACGGTGACCAGAAACAGCCGGTGCCCACCGGCGGAACGGCCCGCGACTTCCACACTCACCCGGTCACCGAGACGCTGCAGCGCGTTCAGCCTCGGGGCGATCGAGTGGTACGGGGTGAGGCCCAGCCTGATGGACTTGTCGGCCGGGTTCTCCGCGTCCGGGGCGAGGACCTGCTCACGCGGATAGCCGCGTACGGCTCCGGCGTCGGGGGTGAGTCCGGTGACCGGGGCGGTCAGGGCGCGGTCGATTGCACTCTCGGGGGCCCTGGCCGCGACGCCGGCGCCGTCGGAGGGGCCGGACCCCTCGCGGACCGGCGGCCCCGGGCGGGGCGTCGGATCGGCGGCGGCACCGTTCGGGGTGAGCAGGAGCGTGGCCGCCGCGGTGGCGGTGGCCGTGGCGATCAGGACGGGTCTCGGCAGGCGCACGTGTACCTCCACGGAGAGGGCCCGACAGGGGTCACTTCGGTAGGGGAGGTCTACCTGTTCGCCTCTCCCGCAACAAGGGGGCGTCGCCGTAACCGATGAGGCGGACGCCGGGCCCGGGGCAGGGCGGAGGAGGCATCCTGGGAACGGACCCGTGAACCGGCCGGACCCGACCGGATCCGACTGAACCCGAGCGGGCCCGGCAGGCACCCGGCAGCACGCGTGCGTGAGGCGAGGAGAGCCCATGGCAACCATCCCGTCGCTCCCCAGCAGGGACGACGTCGCGCGTATCGCGCGCAGCACGACCGACATCACCGGCCAGCTCCTGGACACCGCGGGCAACCTCACCCGCATCGCCGTCAACACCTTCGACCCCCGGGACGGTTCGGGGGCGGAAGCGCTGCGGGTGCTGCGCGAGACGACCGCCGAACTGGCCGAGGCGAGCGCGTCCCCGCAGGCACAGGAGGCGTTCTACCGGATGGTCGACACGCTCACCCGGCTGGGGACGAGCGGGGCGCCGCTCGCCGTCCACCCGGTCAGCGAACCGGCCCGGGCGCTGCTCACCGCGCTCGGGGAGAGTCTGCTGCCGCTCCTCGACGCGGTCGAGCCCGCGGTGGAGGAGGCGGCGGAAGCACTGGGGGAACTGGTCGACGCCTCGTCGCCGCTGCTGCCCGCGGCGGCCGGGGTGACGGCGGGCACGCTCCTGGTGCTCGCGCCGGTGATCCGGGCCGCGGCGGAGGTGCTGCGGGACTCGTCGCCCGAACTGCGGCGTATCGCGGACGCGTTGACGTCCGCGGTGGCTCCGCTGCTGCCGGTGCAGGTGGCGCTGGCGGAACGGGCCGCGGGGGCGGGGGCGGGGGTCGTGCGGGCGGTCGTGCCGCCGCTGGCCGACCTCACGGAGGTGGCTGCCGCCGGCTTCCGGATGGGGCGGCCGCTGCTGATCGCGGGGGAGGAGATGGTGGTCTCCGGCCTCGAACAGCTCCAGCCGCTGCTGCTCGCTTCCGCGGGGTGGGCGGGGAGGGTGGCCCGGGCGGCTTCGGTGCGGGTGTCCGCGGCGGTTTCGCCTGCGGCGGGCTCGGCGGTGGTGGTGACGGGTCACCCGGCATGACGCACACCCTCGGACGGGCCTGCGGCCCTGGAACCCCTGCGGCCTGACGCCGAATCGTCCGGCGCGGCCCGGCGGGGGCTGGCCGCGCAGTTCCCCGCGCCCCTGGGGTGGGTGGGGCCTGGCGTCGGCTTGCACGGTGCGGCCCGGTGGGGGTTGGCCGCGCAGTTCCCCGCGCCCCTGGGGTGGGTGGGGCCTGGTGTCGGCTTGCACGGTGCGGCCCGGTGGGGGTTGGTCGCGCAGTTCCCCGCGCCCCTGGGGTGGGTGGGGCCTGGTGTCGGCTTGCACGGCGCGACCCGTCCGTGGCTGGTCG